>NZ_JAEQBW010000009.1 GCF_016679925.1 Marivirga aurantiaca | reverse complement strand
TTCCAGTTGGTAAACCTTATTGCTGATAGGTTGCTCCTCAGCAGAGCCTACTTCCTCTTCAGATTTACAATCCTAAGATAATACAATTACTAGATAAAAATCACCAACTATTTTTGACATCATTACCTTGTTACAAATATAAAGAAACAGCTATCCTTTCCAATTGTCAATGATGGTCATGTAGATACTGCAAACTTTCAGCCACTACATCACCCATGCTTTTGCACTCAAGAAATTTATCATGACTGTAATGTTGTGCCAACTCTTTTTTGAGGTTTTCCACATGTTCAGGAATTGATATAGTATCCTTTCTCATACATTTCATTAGTTCCTTCAAATTGTGTGACGAAGCCTTCATCCGGTTTATTATTAAAGACCTTTCCTCCTTTTGATATTGCTTTACAGTAGCGGGGGTCATCAGTTCCAATCCTATATTGATGATGGGATTATTCTGTTTAAAGTACTGAGGCATATAAACCACTTTACGCCCCTCATAAGATTGCTGATCAAAATCTATTGACTTAATCCTATAGTGAATTTCTTCAAAATCAGGAGTGATGTCAATGACAAAATTATTGGAATGCATATCTCCAAGGAGCCGGACAAAACATCTTTCGGTAAATTTCACGAATTCCTTGGCAAGCCTGATTTTATTAAGCTTGCCATCATTCATGTACTTTTTAATAAACTGGTCCCCAGGTATGCCCGGAATATGTTCTTCTATCAGAGTATCACCATTAACAATATAGCTCATCCGATTTGGAGAAAGCAGGTGTTCTAATTCCAATCCATAGATCCTGGAAGCATCTGCTTTTTTAATATAAAAATAATCGAAGTTATCATTAATCCTGTTGACTATGCGTACTCTAAAAGGATAGGTATTACCATAGGTACAAGCATCAACCCTATCTACATATAAATGCTCCATCACGGAGAGATCTCCATCAGCTTTAAGAATGGCGTAAATATTTTTAAGCCCAAAATAGATGTGATTCATGTCGTCCTGGGGAAAAAACAAGGTTTCCCAAAGAGTGTCCTTTCCATCCGAATCGTACAGTGGAATGGCATTATTGAAGCGTGTCAGGTCATTATAGGTAATAGGAATCTGAAGCGCTCTTCCATGATTGGCTAGATATCCTTTTAACCTGCTGCTTACAGGATATATATTTTTCTTCTTGCTAATAAGTGCCATGCCCGAAGATAAAGACTTCCGGCTAATTATGCATTATGCTATTCTTTTTCTTAACATTTCCAAAGCATTTTCCATGCTAAAATCGTGACTTTTCGGTTCAAATTCAGTATGGGTAAAAATGGAATTCTCCTCTTTGCTATCAGCATAGTATACCAAGTCCCACTCTCCATTTTCATCCTCTGTCAACGCACTCATAGACTCTACCCAATCTCCGGAATTCATATAGGTAATCCCATTGATTTCTTTCAATGCAGGCTGATGGATATGTCCGCAGATGATACCCTCACAATCTTTTATCCGGGCTATCTCAGCCAATTGAGTTTCAAAATCATCCACATAAGATACCGCAGACTTTACTTTGGATTTTATCACCTGACTTAAGGAATAGTAAGGAAGCCCTTTTTTTCTTCTGTAATAATTGTATTTTGAATTCAACCATAGCAAAAAAGTATAGCCAATATCCCCCAATTTGGCAACCCACTTTAGGTTGGTGGTAATGGAATCAAAAATATCACCATGCACTACGTAAAATTTTTTTCCATTGCTTTCCAACACATAATCCCTCACAATTGACAAACTGCCCATACGAAATGGTAACACCTGATCCAGGAAATCATCATGGTTGCCCCTCAAATATATGACTTCAGTATTGTTTTGTTCTATCATTTTCAGGATTCTGTTGAAAAACCGAGTATGTTTCCTTTTCCATACTCCGTATTTTTTCAGTTGCCACCCATCAATAATATCCCCGTTAAGTATGAGTTTATCACATGTACATTGTTTGAGAAATTTCACCAATTCTTTTGCTTTGGAGCCGCTAGTACCCAAATGGACATCAGAAATAACAAGTGTTTTGTAGTGCGTCTTCATGAATTTTATGTTTCCTAAAGATCGCACCTACCTATTAATTGGTCTTTACCGCTTCATTAAGCTATTAATAAATTCAAGAAGGGGAGTGATTAGTTTGATAATGTTTTCTTAATAAAAGAAAACATTATCAAACTACATTATTCTTCTATGATAAGCTGTTCTCTGATAACAGAACTGAACTGCACAAAACCTAAAGCAAATTTATTGGGAGAAGTGAGGTTTTCAATATTATTAGTGGGATTTACCGGTGGTGGACTAAAAACCCCACCATCACTAAATAATAAGTTGATGAATTCAATATAATACTGATAAACGTCTTCGTTCAAAGTGTACAATTCCATATCAATGGTATCATTCTTTTGATAAGAGCCTGGTATGGGTAATCCTTCAAAATTGTTCCCGAAAAACTCTGAAGATAGAATGGAATTAGAAATATCTCCTCTGGAATCTTTGAGTGTATCATTAACTGTAAGTTGCAATCTGAAAAATTGTGTCCCTTGCCTATTGATACTACCATTGGCAAAAAGAAAGTAACCCTCTCCAAAAACTGGCTGTCCTAATTGCTTCAAAGTCTCCGCTGATAAATAATAAACAGAATCCAAAGTGGCATTGGGAAGGATTTTCCCTTTTGCATAATATCTATCACCATCTGCTTCCACACTTAATATATAGCTTTTATCTATTTTTCCTTTTAGCCCGTCAGAACTTCGATAAGTGCTATCTTCTGAATTATAGGTAAATTGTTCAATTAAATTCTCCGCTGAATCCAGTAGCTGCACATTCGCATCAGTAAGAGGTGGTATCTTGCCAGCATCATAATAATTCACAGTTCTGGAAATTTTGATTTTATGCGGGCCAGATTGATCAGTTATTCTCCCTTCAATAACAACTCTCGGTTCACTTTGGGCAAGATCCAGCTCAATAAGTTCCTGGCATCCCAATGAAGTAGCTATTACACAAATAAAAAGAATAAATTGCTTTAGATATTTCATTTGCCGGTAAATTTAAAGTTATAAGTAATAGAAGGAATTATCCCGAACAAAGCTGTTTTCACAGATTCTGGTGTGGTAGAAGTAATTGGTCCATCGTTTTCGGAATCAAAGCTTGGGTTCTGGTTGTTTACCTCTCTAAATTCAATTGAAAATGCATTCTTTCTGTTGTAAGCATTGTATACTGAAAAATTCAATTCATGCTCATATTTTTCCGAAGAACTATTCATTTTCCAATTAAGGGATAAATCCATCCTATGATAATCAGGCATTCTGCTCGTATTTCGTTTGGAGTCGTCATAGTAAGGAACTGACTGCCCATTTACAATATACCTACCTTCCGGGAAAGTGACGGCCGCGCCCGTGGCGTAAACCCAATTGCCGGAAAATGAAAGTTTTTTGTTGAATTCATGCGATACTACTACAGAAATGTCATGTGTTTTATCATATCGAGCCAAATAAGGTTTTCCTGAAGCAACACCATCAATTTGCCGTTCTGTTTTGGCCAATGTATAACTCACCCATCCTGTGGTTTTTCCATAATTCTTTCTCAACATAAACTCACTTCCGTAGGACCATGCTACACCGTCAGCAACCGCTGTCTCAATTTTGTCATTTAACAAAATATCCTCTCCAGGTAGAAAGTCGACCACATTCTGAAGCCATTTATAATATCCTTCCACAGAAAATTCCCAAATGTTTTCTGAAAAATTTCTAAAATAACCTACTGCTACCTGATCTCCAATAAGTGGCTTAATATAAGCATCCGCAGGAATCCAACGATCCGTTGGAAAACCAGCGGTAGCATTGGTAGCCACCTGCAGGTACTGTCGCATTCTGTTGTAAGAAGCTTTAATCGAATTTTTTGAATTGAGAAGATATCTCACTCCTAACCTCGGCTCAAACCCTCCATAATATTTCACTATTTCCCCGGGCTGATAAACATCTACTCCTATTTCGTTTTCTTCTCTGCGAGGCTCTTCATTTTCATAAATTGATACTGAATCCCTTCCAATCTTGGCAAAGGATGAGTACCTAATACCGTACTCCATACTGAGCTTACTATTAATTTCCTGTACGTCAGATACATATAAGGCTGTCTCCACAGCATAATCATTGGCAAGCCCTAAGTTTCTAATGTTCGAATCTTTCGATTCAATATTAGCAGGAGAAAAAACATGATAAATAGTATTGGCTCCGAAATTAATGGTATTGCTATTATTTAAGTAATAGTTAAAATCCATTTTTAGATTATACTCCTGCAAGCCTGATTTCCATTGGTAAGCAAGACCTGAAGTATTTACATCAAATCCATAATCGAAATTACTGTAGAGAGCTGTGGTGTTAAGGAATAACTTATCATTGAACAAATGGTTCCAACGAAGGGAAAAAGTGGAGTTCCCCCAGTCGAACCCGAATAAATCCTGAAAGCCTAATTTATCCCTGCCAAAATATCCTGAAGCATAAATCTTATCCTTATCACTTAATTGGTAGTTAAGTTTAGCATTGAAATCATAGAAATACAATGTATTATTCCTGATATTTTCATCCTTTGCCAATGCTAAAAACACATCTGCATAAGTTCTTCTGCCCGATACAAGAATGGATGATTTACCTTTGACAAGCGGCCCTTCTGCTGTAAGCCTGCTACTTATACTACCAATACCTCCTGAAGCTTCAAATTTTTTATTATTACCCTCCCTCATTTGTATATCTAGTATAGATGATATTCTACCACCAAATTTTGCAGGAATTCCTCCTTTGTATATTTCTACATTTTTTATGGCATCAGGATTAAAAACAGAGAAGAAGCCTAGTAAATGGCTTGCATTATATACAGTGGCCTCGTCCAACAAAATAAGGTTTTGATCTGAAGAACCACCCCTTACAAACATTCCGGTAGTCCCCTCTCCTGCTGAAGAAATTCCAGGCAAAAGCTGAATGCTTTTTATGATATCCACTTCACCAAAAAGTGCAGGGATTGATTTTATTCTTTCAATCTGAAGTTTCTCTGTACTCATCTTTACAGAAGAAACATTTTCATCCTTCCTTGTAGCACTTACTATTACTTCTTCCAGATTGGCGGTTTCCTCCTCCAGCTCAAAATTGAGTGATACATTTTGAGTCAAATCAACTTCAATTTTTTTTGATTGGTAGCCTACGTAAGAAACCTTTACTTCATATTTTCCCTTGCCTAATTCCAAAGAGTAATATCCGTACACATTCGTGACTTGGCCAACTGAAGGATTATTTGCATCCACCACAGTAGCGCCTATTAAAGCCTCGCCTGAGGAAGCTTCTTTCACATAACCACTTACTGTAAATTTCTGGGAAAATGCCTGAGCTGCTGAAAAGAAAATTATCAGGACAGCAATATTAAAAACTCTCATACAACTGGAAGGGATTCATTTATATTATTGATTTCAAATCGATGAACGAAGAATTAATATTATTGTTAGCCGAACAAATGATATAACACAACAAAAGCAATTTATTTCAGAAATTGCTTTTGTTGTTCACTCAATGTTAGCGTCAAAAAAACTCATCAAATATTGTGCCTTAAGTGAGGAATTGAGAAATAATAAATAAAGAGAGAGGAAAAGTACTATGCCTCGTTCATTTTTTCATTAATATATTTCACAGCCTGATTAACTGTAGATAGTTTTTCAGCATCCATGTCAGGAATTCGGATGTTAAAGTTTTGTTCGAACTCCATTACCAGCTCCGCATAATCTAAAGAATCAATACCTAAATCTTTTATAAAACTTGCATCCGGAGTTACCTCTGATCTAGCGATTCCCAATTTTTCCACTAAGATATTAGTAATGGCTTTTTGTATTTCTTCTTTTGGCATTTTTACAATATTTTCCACAAATATAAATTTTTAATGTGTAATCACTAAAATTTCAAGGTAAACTCTGTTCCAGAACCTAACGTAGACTGTACTGAAATATTTCCCTGATGTTTTCTCATTATCTCTTTTGACAGGCTTAAGCCTATTCCGGAGCCACTTTTCTTTGTAGTAAAAAAAGGAATGAAAATTTTGGTCAGGGCTTCCGGTTCTATACCACTACCATTGTCCTTCACTGTAACAGTGACCCTCTTTTTAGCATCAAGGTTGGAACTGATCCAAATATTTTTTTCTTCTGTTTCATCTCCAAATGATTCTGATGAATTCTTCAACAGATTAATGATTACTTGTTCTATTAACTCCCTATCAATGAGAATAGTTGGGAGGTTTTCTTCAAATTCTTTCACTAAGTGAATTTTCAGGTTCTGCAAATCATGAGCCATCAACAAACAGATACTTTCCAATATCAAATTGATGTTTTCTTCTTTCATTTTAGGAGTAGGTGTATGAGTCAAACTCCTGAATTCATTTAAAAATCTTATCAGCCCCTCACTCCTGTTTTCAATGGTTTTTAATGACGATTGCAAATCCATCATATCCTCATGCTCGATTGTATAATGCGATTTCTCTTCACTCAATTGGCTCGCCAGCATTCCACGGGTAGTACCCGAAAGGGAAGAAATTGGGGTTACTGAATTCATGATTTCATGGGTCAATACCCGTATCAGATTTCTCCAGGCTTCCATTTCCTTTTCATCCAGCTCCGACTGTATGTTTTGAATAGAAATAAGTTTGAAATTTTTATCGTGGAGTTGCAATTCTATGGCATATACCGATAGTTGGCGAACTTCTTCTCCAATATTCACCTGTACCAATTTTCGGCCACCGGTTTTAAGTGTCTCAAAGGTTTCCACTAGTTCCGGGCTTACTAATTCCAGATCCTGTATTTTTTTTATTTGATAAGTAGTATTTAATAATTTCTTGGCAGCAAAATTATATAATTGGATATCACCATCCTGATTAAAAGTAATAATACCAATGCCCACATGTTGAACGATGTTTCGAAAGTACTGATACTCTGCCTCCTTTTCCTTCTGCGATGTTCTGATAGCATTTTTTATTCGTACAAATTCAGCTTTTAGCGCAGGATCTTTTTCAGAACTTATATCCTCATCAGTATCCAATGAATTACTTTGCAGACTTTCCAGGAATTCACTGATAGCCTTTTGATTGGCTGTTTGTTCTTTTACAAAAGCATGCACCTGTACCCCAATCAAAATCAGCATGCCCAAATTCACTATAAAATAGCTCCCCCCCGAAAGGATTAATGTCCAGAGAAAAAAAGTAGCCAACAAAATAAGCAAGCGAATTATTATTTTCTTCGCTAGTGGATTACGATATATCATATTTACTAATCCTTCTATAAAGTGATGCACGAGTCAATCCAAGTTCTTCAGCAGCTTTGGAAATGTTGCCTCCATGAATTTGTATAGCTTTTTGAATGGTTTGTTTTTCTACATCATCCAGGTTGAAACTATCTTCCATATTATCATGGTTGTCCTTTACAGGTCCTTTATTATTCAGGAAGAAAAAATCATCTGATTGAAGACTACTATGGTCGCTCATTATAATAGCACGTTCTATAGCATGCTGTAGCTCTCTTATATTACCCGGCCATGGATATTTCTGAAGCAAGCGCAATGCCGAGGTGTCTATTTTCATATTGTCCTTTTTGTATTTGGCAGCATAGATTTCCAGAAAATGATTGGCCAACAGTGGAATATCTTCAATCCGATCCCTTAGAGCAGGCAAGTGAATTTCAACAGTATTAATTCTGTATAAAAGGTCTTGCCTGAAATTACCTTTGGCCACCATGGAATGAATATCTTCATTAGTAGCACAAATTAAGCGCGTATCAAATGGAATGGCCTCATTGCTACCAAGGCGTGTGACTGTTCGGCTTTGCAGTACATTTAATAATTTAGCTTGCAATGCCGCACTCAAGTTACCAATTTCATCTAAAAAAATAGTGCCCTGATCGGCTATTTCAAAACGGCCGGCTCTGTCAATTTTAGCATCAGTGAAAGCTCCCTTTTTATGACCGAACAATTCACTTTCAAACAATGAATCGGTAAGTGCCCCCATATCTACGCTTACAAATGATTTATCCTTTCTCCTGGATTTTTTATGTAAAGCACGGGCTATCAATTCCTTCCCTGTTCCGTTTTCTCCCAAAATGAGGATATTGGCATCAGTTGCGGCTACTTTATCTATAATGGTAAACACATTACGCAAGGCTTTGCTTTCACCAATAATGGATTTAAATGGAGCATCAATCGATTCTTCCAGTTGCTGCTTTTCTTGCTGTAAGCGATTTACCTGATTATATGAATTCTTAAGCTGGGCCGCAGCATGTATTGTGGCAATCAGTTTTTCATTTTGCCAAGGTTTTAACACAAAATCAGTAGCCCCTTTCTTTAATGCACTTACTGCCGTTTCCACGTCTCCATAAGCAGTTATTAGTATAACTACTGCACTGGGATCTCGTTCCTTAATTTGCTCAAGCCAGTATATTCCCTCTTTACCACTGGTGGTATCCTGACTAAAATTCATGTCCAGTAAAATGACATCGTATGATGACTGATTCAATAAAAAAGGAATCTTACGGGGATCCTTCTCAATTAAAACCTCTTTCACATGTTTCTTTAACAGCATTTTTGCTGCGAACAAAACATCTTCATCGTCATCAATTATCAATATTTTTTGAATTTCCTTTTCCATGCTTTTTTATTCTATGAATTATTTAAGAAAAATGATGCCAATCCTATAAAATGGCAAATGAGTAGTTTATCACGAAATATACAAATAAAAACTGTTCATTCCTGAACATTCCTGTTACATAATCGGACATTCTACTGATAAAAGGCGCTTTATTTTTTCTTTAGGAAATGATAATGATACCTTTGTTGTTTAAAATGCAAAATCAAAAAGCAAAAATTATGTCAACAGTAAAAAAAGGCGACAAAGTAAAAGTTCATTACACAGGAAAATTAACAGACGGAACCGTATTTGATAGCTCTCTTGAAAGAGATCCAATTGAATTTGAGGTAGGTGCAGGTCAAATGATCGCAGGTTTCGATAAAGCTGTTGATGGAATGAAAATTGGTGACAAAAAAGTTGCTGATATTGCTAGTGCTGAAGCTTATGGTGATAAAAGAGATGATATGATGGTTCCTGTTCCTATGGACAAGTTACCTGCCGATATCAAGCCTGAGTTAGGTATGCAATTATCAATGCAACAACCTGATGGCCAAGCTTTACCTGTAGTAATTGCGGAAGTAAACGATGATCATATTGTATTGGATGCAAACCATCCTCTTGCAGGAAAAGATTTGACTTTTGAAATTGAATTAGTGGAAATCAACTAAATTTCTTTCTGATTCAAAGCGTAAAGCCTTAAGCATTTATTCGAGTAACCGGATAAAATGTTTAAGGCTTTTTTATTCTGTTATAATGGACTTGGTTTTGTTGTATTGAGAACTCCCCACTTCCACCACGAAAAATTTAGGTTTATAGTAAGATAAATCATATTCCTTACTAAAAGAACCGTCTTCTGAAACAGTTTCCTGAAGCACCAAATTACCGGTGATATCATAAATTTTAATGGTAATTGCTTTATTCTGCTTTTTAAAGAAACTTAAAATGAATTTTCCTTTGCTCGTACTTTTAAGTTTAAAATCAAAATCAGGATTCACTAATATTTTCTTAGGATAATTGATTTCCCCATCACCTTTTACCTGGGTTTGGTTTTTCTCTTTTTGCGGCTTTGTTTCCTGTGCAGAACCTATGTGGATACATAGTAATAAGGTGAAAAGGAAGAAAAGTATATATTTTATCATTGAGTATTATAATTAATCATGTTCCTGAAATGTTTTTAACGCAAAATCTTTGCCATTAAATTCTACAAAAGTAGAAAAATGCACCCATTCTCCTAAATTTATATATCTTGAATTCTCTCCTACAGGTTTATCTATAGGTAAATGCCTGTGCCCAAAAATGTAACAATCGAAATGTTCTTCTTTTTCCTTTTCTTTTGCAAAAGTCCACAACCACTCCCCCTCACCTAAAAAATTATCGGTTTCTTCAGTTGAACTGCTTATCCTGCTTTGAGCAGACCACTTATTGGCAATACGCATTCCAAGATCCGGATGAATCTGCCTAAACAGCCACTGACAAATTTTATTTTCGAATATTTTTTTGAGTATTTTATATTGATAATCCCCCGGACCCAATCCATCCCCATGGCCTATCAAGATGCGTTTATTTCCTGAAACAAGTACCTGTGGCTTTCTGAAAATGGGAATACCCAATTCTTCTGTAAAATAGCCAAACATCCACATGTCATGATTGCCTGTAAAAAAAAAGATGGGGATACCTGCATCTACCAGCTCAGCCAATTTTCCCTGGAAACGAATAAACCCTTTAGGAATGACATGTTTATATTCATGCCAAAAGTCAAAGATATCTCCAACCAAAAAAATAGCCTCAGCAGTATCTTTAATACTATCGAGCCAATTGATAATTTTCAACTCTCTTTGTAAACTTTCCTTTTTATTGGGTGCACCCAAATGAAAATCTGAAGCGAAATAGATTTTTTTATCTGCGGATATGTCGATTTTGATTTCGCTCATTATGGAATTTGTTCCGCAAATTTATAAAAAGCCTCATTAAATAGACGCCTTTTTTATATTAAATATGATTTAGATAGATTTCTGTTTATAAGAAATGTTATTTCACCTGTCGAATAAATCTTAGTGCGAATAAAATTACTCAATTGATGCCTTTAAAGTTGATTGAAAAGGTAATTCATTTTAAGGAGTGCCAACAATTCCGTACTTTAGCCAATTAATTAGCGCATTTGAAGTTGAGCAAAAAAAAGAGAGTCATAGGCCGCACGGACAAAGTGGATTTACCCGAACTTGGACTGGTAAATGTTCAGGCAAAAATTGATACCGGAGCCTATACGTCTGCCATACATTGCTCCAAAATCCATATTGATACCGGCAAGAATGGTGAAGATTTATTAGTGTACACCATTAGCGGAAGCCGATTAGGAAAAGGTATGCGTGCGCGCAAGTTCGTCACGGACAATTTCAAATTAAAAAAAATACGGAGCTCCAATGGGCAGGTTCAACAACGCTATGTTATAAAAACAAAATTGAAATTATTTAATAAAATATATACTACTGAATTTTCCTTATCTGACAGAAGTCACATGAAAAACCCCATATTATTGGGTAGGAAATTACTAAATGGTAGATTTTTGGTAGATGTAGCCGAAGAAGATTTATCATTTAAATACAAGGAAGCTACAATTCAAAATAAAAAGGAGTCGGAATAAATGAAGTTTAGAATTGGTACGCGAGGGAGCAAATTAGCCTTATGGCAGGCTTATTTTGTGCAGAACCGGCTTGAAAGAGCAGGTCATGAAACGGAAATAGTCATTATTGAAACCAAAGGAGATAAGATACTCGATGTATCGATTTCCAAGATTGGAAGTAAAGGCGTGTTTACAGAGGAAATAGAGGCACAATTAGCTACAGGGGCCATTGACATTGCTGTACACAGTGCCAAAGACATGCAATCCAAATTGCCTGAAGGCTTTGAACTCATTGCTTTTTCAAAGCGGGAAAAGGTAAATGATGTAATAGTTTCTCATAACAGCAAGGTGGATTTACAACAACCTATAACGCTTGGCACCTCATCCACCAGACGAATTGCTACTTTAAAGCACTATTATCCACATATTAAAACAGTTGATATTCGTGGTAATCTGCAAACGCGGATCAAAAAAATGGAAGAAGGGCTTTGTGATGCTATTTTGTTGGCCTATGCCGGGGTTCATAGAATGGAGTATGACGATAAAATTGCACACACTCTTTCTACCAAAGAATTTATCCCTGCTGTGGGACAAGGATCCATTGCAATAGAAGTACACCAAAATCTATCCGAGGATAAAAAACAAGTGCTTCGATATACCCTCAATGACAAAAAAACTGAATACTGCCTTATTGCAGAAAGGGCATACCTGAAATACATGGATGGAGGGTGCAGCATTCCGGTTTTTGGTCTTGCCACCTTACAAGGCAGCAGCATTGAAATGGAAGCGGGGATCATTAGCCTGGATGGACAAACTAGAATTGCCATTAAATTGACCGAAGAAGCAGCTGAAGCCGAGAAACTTGGAATTTTAATGGCCAAACAAGTGCTGAAAGCAGGAGGAGATAAAATTTTAAAAGAAATTAAACAACAACTTTAAAACAATATGAAAAATCTAGTAACCGTAGTCTTTATTGCAATAATATTTTTCACCGGATGTCAGACTTCCAAAGATTCCATTGTGGTTTTCCACACTAAGTATGGGGACATGAAAGCTATTCTATATGAGGAAACTCCTAAACACAAAGCAAACTTTATCAAATTAGTGGAGTCCGGTAAATACGATAGCACCATTTTCCACAGGGTAATTGAAGATTTTATGATTCAAGGGGGAGATGTTAACCTCAAACCAAACATTCAGGAAGAAGATAGGGTTGATTACAATATAGACGCAGAAATAAATGATCAGTTTTGGCATGTAAAAGGTGCGCTGGCTGCAGCCAGACAAGGTGATCAAATCAATCCGAACAAACGTTCCAGCGGTTCTCAGTTTTATATAGTACAGGGCCAGAAAATGGAAGGGCCGGAATTGGATCAATTGGCGGAAGGGAGAATTTATCAACAGAAACAAGCAAAAGTGAGAGAGCTCTTAGCCATGAAAAAATATGCACATCTCAGAAATAAGGTGATTGAAATGCAGAAAAACCAGGATCTGGAAGGACTCCAATCATTTATGGAAGAGGCTGATTCTCTCATTGCCAAAGAATTTGGTAAACTGGAAGTGTATGAGTTTAGTGCAGAGCAAAAAGCCGATTATGAAACCATAGGTGGGGCACCTCATTTAGATGGTGAGTATACGGTTTTTGGAAGGGTTGTCGAAGGACTGAACGTGATTGACTCTATTGCCGCAGTTCGCAAAGGAAGAGGTGACAAACCTGTAGAGGATATTTATCTTACTGTGGACCTGGAGGAAATGTCTCAAAAGAAAATTACTGAGAAATATGGTTACGAGTATTCAAACGAAGAAAAATGAAAATATTAATCACCGGGTCTAATGGTTTATTAGGTCAAAAATTAGTACAATTAATTTCTTCAACCGGGAATCATGAGCTTATAGCCACAGCCCGGGGCAAAAACAGGCTTCCGGAAAGTGAAGGCTATCGTTTTGTCAGTATGGATATCACAGATCAAAAATCTGTAGAAACTGTCATCTCCTCAGAAAAGCCTGATGTAATCATCAATACAGCTGCTATGACCAACGTGGATCAATGTGAAACCGAGCGAGAGGCCTGTTGGAAATTAAATGTAGATGCTGTCTCTTATCTCCTGAATGCCGCCAAAGCAAATGACTCCTTTTTATTGCATCTTTCCACAGATTTCATTTTTGACGGCAGTAGTGGGCCATACAAGGAAGAAGATTTGCCAAACCCTGTGAGTTACTATGGGGAAAGCAAATTGGCTGCAGAAAAACTATTGTTAGAGAGTGATATTGAGTGGGCAATTGTACGAACAGTATTGGTGTATGGCATTGCGCACGATATGAGCCGTTCCAATATAATTTTATGGGTAAAAAAATCATTGGAAGAGGGTAAGGACATTCATGTGGTAGACGACCAATGGAGAACACCTACTTTAGCTGAAGATTTGGCGAAAGGATGTTTCCTGATAGCTGAAAAGAAGGCGAAGGGCATATTCAATATTTCCGGAAAAGATTTGATGACTCCCTATGAGATGGCTATTCAAACGGCCAGTTACTTTGATTTAAACAAATCACTCATCACTAAAACTGACAGCTCCAGGTTTACACAAACTGCCAAAAGACCTCCAAAAACAGGTTTTGTATTAGACAAGGCAGAGGAAGTACTAGGATATAAACCTCATTCATTCAAAGAAGGAATCGCTATTTTATCTGATCAATTAAATAGAGCCTATTAGGCAATTACACAATTACCTAATAATAATCTTTTGTGTGATTTAATGATAGAATCAATATAATAAATGTGAAATGAATAAACTTTTTGCAGTAGTACTGGGTGGAGCTGCACCGAAATCCAACATAGAATTACATGATGTGGTTTTTACTGTGGCTCAAAACATAGAAGAAACCTATATGGATTTACTGGACTTATGGTTTGGACTACCTCAGAAAATGCACATCGATTCCTACATGGTACTTGACATTGTAGACGGATATGAAGTTCAACTAAAAGCAGAAGCTTCCACTCAAAAGGAAAAACTCTTTTTTATTAATTTTGGAGCCTATAAGAAAGGGGATTTTATGGAGCACCATGCCAACACCTTTATTGTGTCTACTTCAGTGATTGAAGCAAAAAGAAGAGCAAAGGAACAACTTTTAAAAGGATATGACGAAGTGCACAAAGATGACCTATACGAAATAGATGATCTTTTGGAACTGAAGGAAGTGAAGGGATACCATGTTCACCTGAAGTCTACTGATAAAGAGCAAAATTTGCTACCTATTAATGGATATCATGTATTGCCTAAAGCGGTAGTCAGAGAATATTTGGAACAACATAATCTGATTACCGATTAAATAGGCTCCTCATGAAAAAAATACCTATAAACTGGATATCCTTGCTTTCATTCGAATTTCTTTAAATTTAAGTACAAAACCTCAAAAAACAGTAATTCCATTTAATATTGAGGTTTAATCATAATTTCAAGTATTATTAAACCAAATTTTATTCTTTATCTTTTTGCTTGAACAAAAAGAAAACAAAAATTCAAGACAAAACAATGCTTCTACGCTTATCCCAACGCTGGCCCGCTGTTTTGTCCTCCCTCCCGCTCTCTCCGAGCAAAACCTGTCCCGTATTCGGAATTTTACTCGATTTGGAAACTTTCAGATATTTATCGAGAGTAGCCTATTTAGAACAACATAATCTGACTACCGATTAAATAGATCCATCAGTCCGTATCGACTGATGGATCTTTATTTTTATCAGGTTTTCCTGAACGAATTGCTTTTACAAGAAAAAACAAAAAACCTCCTACTGTTAACATAAGGCAAAATACCATGCCTATTATTGCTTCATTGCTCATCATTTTTTAACAAATTTTTTGTAAAACCAACCATTAAATACAATCCCTATTAAAAGGATAATTCCCCATTGTGTCACTATACTGGCATTGGAATAAATATCTATCACATTCCAGTTGCCATCAGCATCAAACCAGGGATATTCACTATATCCCTGGCTCATCCACCAGTACACCAGGAATAACCCCAAAAAGAATATAGAATTAATCATTAACCGGAAATACCAGTGGGGCATTTTGAAATCGGAACTTTCATCAATAAAATCTTTTTTAAATTTAGTGACACCATAGCGCATTACTAAAAAGGCTATAAATATACCACTCACAATCAATCCTAATCCCCACACCCAATCCTGATTACTGAAGAAGTCAATAGAATAAGCTGAAGGCAACCCAAAAAGGATACAGCAAGTACCTGCCACAAAAGCCGCTTTTTTTCTTGATAATTTATAATCCGTTAAATTTTTAATTAACAATTGTATCATTGGTAATAATGAACTAAAAGCCGCCATTAAAAACGCTCCGAAAAATATGAACGACAGAAAAGGGCCACCCGGCATATTGGCAAATAATTGCGGAATGATGGTAAAAGTTAGCGCCTGACTACCACTCTCCAAATACTCTGTAGCTTCGTGAGGAGTTGCTGCCATGGCAAAAACTGCAGGTAAAATAGCCATTGCCGCTAAAAGAGCCGCTGTGTTATTACCAAAGGCTCCCAGAAAGGTATTGAGGGTTACATCTTCCCGTTTATTGGAGAATGACCCAATGGTGATCATTAAACCCCAACCGGCCCCGGTACTCCAGGCAGAATCCGAAATAGCTTCCACCCAAATAGTTGGATTGGAGAAATGGTTAAAATCTATAGTAAATAAATACTCCAGCCCTTGCCAGCCGCCTGGCATCTGTAAAGCAAAAGCTGAAACCACCATTAGCAAAATAAACAAAGTGGGAATGAGTATTTTGTTCACTTTTTCCAACCCCTCCTTAACTCCCTTGCTCAACACCCAGATAGCCAGAAACACCGTCACAATATAGCACAACAGGGTTTCCCAATTGGCATTAGAAATGGAGCTCCAAAAAGATTGCATATAAGCATGATCACTACCAATTTTTGTATTCATAGTCCCACTTCCCACCAGGTAGTCTACCAGATTATGAGTGTTTAAAATAAAATACCTCAGTGACCAACCTGTTACTACAGAGTAATAAAAGGCAATTCCTAATGTACATAAAGTGACAAAGACCCCCAACCAGGTAAATTTCTTACCGCTTATACTTCCTAAAGATCCTATTGTTCCTTTTTTGAAATGTTTTCCTATTGCCAGCTCGGCCATTAATAAAGGAATGGACCAGACTAACAGAAAAAACATCCAAAGGATAATGAAAGCTCCTCCATATTCACCGGCTATCCGAGGAAACCTCCATAAGTTTCCTGCTCCAATCGCCATTCCTAAGGACGCTAAAACAATACCCCACCTATTACTGAATTCATCTACTTTTTTCGCCATTTGATATTATATGTTTTTTTCAAATCGATAATTTACGGAAAGTGTTATGGAACTCAAATAAGATGAGCAAGAAGCTGAAATAAATTTCTCTTTTTTTATAACTGGTGGAAAAGGACTTATTAGTAAAAAGGCACAAAAAAAACCCACTATCCGAAGATAGCAGGCTTTTTACTATGGAAACGATTAATACAAACTACAATTAATTGGAAATTAATTTCTCGTAGCTCCTATTGCCTTTATTTACTATAATGTTATAATTGCCTTTATCCAGTTGAGAAAGATCATATCTTCTTTTATATTCAGCAAAAGCCCCCAAATAATCCTTGTACACCACCTTTCCTTTGTCATCAAGAATCAATACAGTAGTTTTTTGTGACTCAAGGTTTAACAGATTAAAATCGAATATACCATTGGCGTTCATTTTAATGAATGGTTTATTCAAAACAGAAAATTCCTGCTCCATGATTTCTATATCTTCCCAATTCACCTGAACAGGCATCACCCGAATGTTCATTTCACTTTCTACCTCGATCTTATAGTGGCCGGATTTTAAGTTGTTCAAATCAAATCTTTTAATGAACTCATTCTTTTCTGTTACTTGTTCGCTGAAAAGCAAATGACCAAAGTTATCCTTCAATGTAACCTTGATGGATTCCGACTGAATAGCTCCTACTCTTAAAGTAAGCATCTTATTGGCACCTTTAGTAAGTTTTACCACTGGTGCTCCACTGGCAAAGCTTACAAGCGGAAGAATTATTAATAATAATACCGCTGCGATTTGTGTGATTTTTGTCTTTTTCATGTGTATATGTTTATTTTAAATGGTCACCCCGATTAGTCGGGGCAGGCTATGGAATTCGCAAAATTTGACATTCCTCCTCGGTCTCTCAGTCATGCTCATTTCATCAATCTAACATTTAATTTATATTACAAATGTAGAGCACAATAACAAACTACACTATGATAGGATTTTCCAATTTAGATACTAAATTAACCCAAACATTACACAATGTAGCACATAGTAGGTAAATACAGACAACATTCTTATCTTTACTGTGGTCAAACTGATGAATGATGCAAACTTACAAGCCAACTTTAGAACAAATTGAACCTTCTTTTGGAAGTTCACTCTTGATTTCAAAATTTGAAGAATCCAATCCCAACAAGGATCCGTTTTGGCATTTTCACCCGGAAATAGAATTGGTGTATGTGGAAGGGGGAAATGGAAAAAGGCATATTGGCAATCATATTTCCTATTATCAGGATGGGGACCTTATGTTGATAGGTGCCAATTTACCACATTATGGTTTTACAGACAGGCTTACCGGCAATAAGTCGGAAATCATTATTCAAATGAAAGAGGATTTCCTCGGTGAAACATTTTTGGGATTACCCGAAATACAGTCTATTAAAGAGTTAATAGAAAATGCCAAGCTTGGCATTGTATTTACAGGCAATACCAAAAGGGAAATAGGAAGCCAACTGGAACAGTTGTTATCCCTTCCTGCTTTTGAAAGACTTATTTCTTTGATTACCATTTTGAAAAAGCTGGCCCACTCCAAAGAATATCATTTATTGAACCCTGAAGTTGTTTCAATAGAAGCCAAGGCAGTGGACCAGCATCGGATCAATATTATCTACGATTATGTAAAAAAATACTTCCAGCGTAATATCACTTTAGAGGAAATTGCCGCTGAGGCCTCCATGACAGTTCCGGCATTTTGCAGATATTTCAAAAGGATCTCCAATAAAACTTTTACACATTTTGTGAATGAACATCGCATAGTGCATGCTTCCAAGTTACTTTCTGAAGGAAACCTGAACATTACCGATATCTGTTATGCTTGTGGATTCAACAATATTTCCCATTTCAACAGGCAGTTTAAGGATATCACCGGCAAGAGCCCCTCTGACTACAGAAAAGAATTAAAGAAAGTGATGAGATAAGGGAAGCCTGAAAATACATCTTCTGGAAAGATGGTGTGAGGAAGAAGGGTTATTATAGCAATTATCTCGATAAACTATAAAGAAAAGCCCTTCCTGAATGTCAGGAAGGGCTGATTTTTGTTCAGGAAGCCTAAAAGTGAGTCAGGAAGGGTACAAAGTGGTTCAGGAAGCGGTGGAAATGTTTCAGGAAGGGGGTAAAATGAGTCAGGAAGCCCTAAAGACCACTCGGGAAGCAATAAAATTTGGTCAGGAAAGAGAAAGTACTTTCAGGAAAGAATAATATTTGGCCAAAGACTACCTCTTCCCTTAAGGTACTCTTACAATTAAAAAGTACTACCTACTTATAGGTATTTGCTTTCGATGAATATTTAGGATTTAATGGATGAATGGTTTATGTTAAGGGGTTATAAATAATTTATAATAATATATATTCACAATAGCGATAGCCGGTTGTTAGCGGTAATTTATTCACATGAAATTCCCCAGTATAGAATTAATCTTAGAAACTTTTTTAGAACTTGAGAAGAGGGGTTTTCAGTTTCCTGTCTTCAGAGATTCCGATGAAATTATTATATTTTCTGATTATTCTGGTGAGCAAGGAAAAACTTCAAAATACACCAGCTATTCATTTTATATTTTACCTAAATCTCAATTAAAAAAAACGATAGAAGGAATAAATGTTATTCGTAAAGAAGAAGAACATTGGATCGATAATTCGTTCATCGAATATAAAAAGATTGGGGAAAATGGCGATAAAGTTCGAAAAAGGATCTTACCTCGGTTCTTACGGACAATTGATAAGTCAGAAGGATTAATTGTTACATTTTTACTTAACAAAAATTCGCCTGATTATTTTTTCAGACACTCTTCAAATCAGAATTATTCAGACAATGGGCTGAACTTTTTGAAACCAGATGTATTAAGAAAAACAGGTAATATTCTTTCAATCATTTCAGCGATATCTAAGAAGTTTATCCCACAAAACTGTAGTCTTTTTTGGTACTCAGACAGAGATGATATTTTTGGTGGAAATCAAAAAAACACTAGTCAGACTCTAGACATATTACTGCAATTATTTAATTATCTGGATATAAATTTAACTTCAATAAAATTTGATTACGATAAAAATGAAGGACCTCTCAGTGATCTAATGGCTGTAGCAGATTTATCAGCTGGCGGGGTCTTGGAATATTACCAGAATGTCTATCAAGGCAGTAATATCAAAGAATCATCTAAACAACTAATTGGTTGGATGAACGAGAATAATTCAAATCTTAAAAAACTGATGCTTATTGGCCGCGAGGATGAAAAAAATAAATATTTAGAAACTATAAGGAATTACTAAACATAAAAACCGCTAATATTCTGTATAAATCATGTCTGGTGAGTGCTTCACGAAACTGTGGTTCCTCCTTGAAAACTCGTCAATCCGCATTGACTTACTGTAAAGAATTTAAATTAGTAAGCAATCATGCGGATTGCCTAAGTAGTAAACTGAAATTTTTGTACTTTTAAATCGCCATGCTTTATACAGTGGCGTTGTATGCAATGCCTCAAAGAAAAATGTCAACAAAGAAGAGGAAGAACTATACTAACTCAACATTATTGTTTTGTCTTGTTGGATTGTTTATTCCAGGACTGACAATTTATGTAATACTTGGAGCTCAATTAATAATCGAAAAATTAGGAGTAAAATGTCATTTTATTTGGCCGATCTTATGGACAATAGCAGCAATTGGAGCAATTGTAACTCCATTAATTTTTGTTAGATTAATGAACAGTAAACTTAAAACAGGTTACAATTATCCAAACAATAAGATTTTAAATTTCAATATTATTGAGTTGACATTCATCCAATGCGCACTCGGAGCATTTTTTTCAAATGCACACACTTTGTGCTATGGTAATGGAGGACAAAATGGACTGGAATATATATTTACAGGTTGGTTAGCCTTACCCCTTATTATAATATTTAGTTTAATTTTCGATAAATTGAGAGCTAATAAAATTAAGGAAATTAAATTGAACAGGTAATTCTCTACAAAACCCATTTTCATGAGAGCCAAAAAAAGAGGAACCCATTGGCTCCTCTTTAAGATTTAACTTCCTTTGTCTTATATGGATTCTAATTGCCAATAGGCTCTATTAATCAATCTTAAAGTTTACACGCCTGTTTTTAGCCCTATTTTCCTGAGAGGTATTAGGCACGGCCGCCTGTGATTCACCCATCCCTTTAAAACTCAGCCTTTCCTTGCTTACACCATTTTCCACAAGGAAATCCACCACAGACTTAGCGCGATTTTCCGATAATCTTTGGTTGTATTCCTCAGGGCCAATATCATCAGTATGGCCTATGATGTTTACTGTAATGTTTTCATTCTCTTCCATTACTTCTACCATACGCTGCAATTCTGATTTACTCTTAGAAAGTAATGCATAGCTATCAAAGTCAAAAAACACATTATTAAGCGAGATTTCTGCTTTTTCTTTCACAGGAACCATGATCATATCATTAGTAAAGCTTTTTGACTCCCTTTGATTGGTCAAATCAACATTTTCACTCATTGGCAAGTACCCATCTACTTTTACGATGTACTGATACTCTTTACCAGCGGGCAAGGCAATTTGGTAATCTCCGGTAGTGGGGTCTGTTTCCACACGCCCTACTTCTTTTCCATCCTCCAGCGTTTCATAGGTAACCACAGCTGCCAAAGGTGATTGTGTTTCGCCATCCATCACCCTACCTGAAACTGTTATAACAGGATCAATTTCGTAAAATAATGGCATAGGTAACCTATAAATATTCATATCCCCTAAAGAATCCTCTTTAGTATAATAGGCAAAATTCCCTTCTACAGGCATGGTGAAAAATAAATCATCACCCTCTGAATTTACCTGAGGCCCCATGTTAAGCGGCTCACTCCAGTTCTGCCAGGTATCGTCCAACCTCCTGCTCATGTAAATATCTCCTTTACCAAATCCTACATATCCTTCTGATGAGAAGAACAACGTTTTATCATCGGATGCAAGAAAAGGGGAAGTTTCCGGGGAAGCAGTGTTAACATCTTCCCCGAGATTCATTGGGGCAGTCCAGGTGCCATCACGCTGCATAAAGCTAACATACAAATCCCTGGCGCCAAAACTATCATCTCTTTTGATGGACATAAGCATTGTTTTTCTACTGTTGGCCATATAGAAATTTGCTTTTTCCGACATATTGTAGAAGTCGTCTATGGTTAAGGCAGTTGGCTCTGACCAGCTGTCACCCTTCTTGGAACTGAGGGAAACGCCTGAAACCAGCTTTTTTTTCTTCTCATCATACTCATTTCCTATCAGCAAAACCAAAGTATTCCCATCGGGCGTAATGGAGCTTATCCAATTGGGCTCTGCAGTATTTAATGGAGCACCTACATTCCTTGCCAATGTCCATTCATTGGTAACCGTATCCAGATCACTCACCCATATATCTTCATAATCTTCCACTCCTCCCATATTCTCAGGATGAAATTTCCTTCCAAAAAACAATTGTTTTCCATTAGGACTTAAAGTGGGGCCAAGTTCCTCATAAGGGCTATTCACTTTTTCACTCAATTTTTCAGCTTCCAGTTCCTCTTTTACATTGGGAACCAATTCCAATTGCAGGTCAATAGGTGTTTCCGAGTCTGTGATACCAATGGCATCAATGCTGTAATAACCGGGAACGGCATCTCCCTGAAATTCCAACTTTACTGCAGCTACATTATAAGAGGTTAGTTCTGTGAACAACCTTAAAAACCTTCCCGGCTGACTAATAACTACAGGCTCCCTTTCAATGATTAAATATTCTTTTCCACTTTCATCATAGAAGTAAATCCTGGAAAGCGTACTTGGATTATAAGATTCTGCAATGGCAATTTGTCTAATAGGTTTAGGATTACTAAAACCTACTTTAACAAACTCCACTTTGCCGGGTCTGCTGGGTGTCCATGCATTTGGACTTCCCTCGCCCCAGGGATATACATTGGGCTTACCCAATAATTGCTTTGTTGAAAATTGGGTCTCATCAAGTTCAGAGGAATAATCAATCACTTTGTCTGCCCACTGAACATCTTGTGCAATCAAGGATGTACTAAAAGATTGGATCACAATAATTGTTAAGATAGATAGTATTGTTTTTTTCATATTATTCAATTTATGCAGTTCATTCCGTTTTAAGGATTCGGGCTTGTACTCTTCTATTCATTAGTTTAGCTTCTTCTGTATTTTCCCTACTTATAGGTTCCGATCCTCCAAAAGCTTTGGTTTTTATTCTCTTTGAAGAAATACCTTCTTCAATTAAATACTTCTTCACAGATTGAACTCTTCTTTCACTTAAGCGCAAATTCGCATTGGCACTTCCTCTGAAATCTGTGTGGCCCTCCAACTGGATTTCCATTCCGGGGTAATCATTTAACATTTTCACCAATTTATCAAGCTCATGATAGGAATCTTCTAAAATATTGGCTTTTGCCTGATCAAAATTAATATTCAAACTTAAGAGGGTTCCTCCACCATTGGGGATCATTTCAAAATGTAACGGCTGTAAATCAGAATGGATTACAATTTCCTCTAAAATTTCAATGTAACCTTTTGCCTTAACTTTAACTTTATAGCGTTTTTGATCCTCCACCCTAAAAGAAAATTCACCGGAATTTGCATCTGATTGGAAAACCCGGTTGTCTGCCCCATAAGGTAAGCTCTCTAAGATAATTGTGGCTGAAAGAGGTGTTCCGAGGTTTTTATTGCTTACTTTACCTTCCAAAACTATCCAATTAGCGTTAGGCTGTGCCTGGCTTTGAAGAATACATAAATAAAATAATACGGAAATTAAAAATAGTTTTAACATAAAACCTATCTTGAATAAGTAAATTCAGTTTTTTCAATCAAAATCATGTACAAAACTAAGATATAATTCTGATATTAATTAACTTTTTTAGATAAGATAGTGAGGAGTTATTCAAGTGGCTTTTGATTAAACATTAAAAAACCAATGTTTAACAAAACAAAGAATGGATTTTCATCATCATAGTAATGAGCAGAAAGGCTGATGGGCCCTATTGGTGTTTTGTATATAAAGCTACCCATTGCAGCCAGGTGGTACTCAGGCGACAGTCGGCTCCGATTCACCACACCTTCATTTTCCTCCCATGTGAAGAAAGGTTTAAAGCCATGTAATTCCGTTCGAAAAGATAAGTTTCTGTAAAGATGGAGGTGATATTTAATACCTCCTGCCAAAAAGAAGGGGGACCTGAAATTGGCAAGGAACAAACTCGCACTTTCAAATGTAGGATGATAAGCTGGAGTGTTTAACAAGGTCCCATTCAAATTCTGGAAAGGATCCATGGTGCTGGCTTTCATATTGGCAACCACACCAAACTCCCCTACTTTTAGTGGCCAATAATTTTCATAATAAGCATCCATTTGTAACCAACTATGCTTATCCGTTATTTGTACCAGGTCAGAGGTAGATCCCGGTGTATAATCTTCACTTCCTAAATTATGGGAAATATTCACAAAATAATTCCTGCCTCTTGTAGGAAATACTCTTTCATTCAGGTTATTGTATTTTATGGAAACTCCATGGTGTAGCCCATAGAAAAAGTTAGCATCGAGTGTATCAGAAGATTGAAATCCATTGGAGTTGCCGTACCTGCTGTTCTTCTGCAAAAAACTTGACTTTAAATTGATTTTGAATTTCTGTCTGAGCGGAAAGGCAAAATTTATACCGTAATTTCTATCAAACTGAACAATATCAGTCACATTCCTGTCAGTTAAAAAACTACTGATACCCAGATAATTCCAACTATTATAGATGAAATAAGGCTCCAGGTAGAATGGAAAATCAGATGGGATATTAATGCGTAAATTATATTGAAAAGATTTATAGAATTCCCCAATTCTTCCATTTAAATTATGGCTATAAAGCCAGTTGCCAAGCACATCCAGCTTTGCTCCGAAAAATATATTGCTTAACCCACCTGTTGCAATATTTCCCCCTAATTGCAATCTGATCTTTTCGTTTTTGTCCGAATACAATGAGAAAATATACTTTTGGGTTTTATAGTCAAACTTTATTTCAGGAAAGATGTCGGAGAAATAAGGTTCTGCCACCAGCTGATAGTAGTTTGCCCTAATATTATCAATAGATAATTCAGAGGTAGTTTCCTGGCTCAATACTTTTCTAATATATACCTCTTGCTTTTTTTCAAACCCTTCAAAAGAGATACCGGAAAAAATTAAAGGTTTTTGCTTTTTCTTAAACTTCAACCGGGATTCCTTCAGGACAGAAGGATCAGACCTTCTTTCTATTGCTGCTAAAATATCCGGCATTGCTTTCATAGTGGATACATAGCCACTATCAATTATTTCTCGTGATCCTTTGAATTTAAATCCGGAAAAGCCCTCCAGATTGGGTTCTATATAAAAATTATCTTCTCCCAGGCTTCCCGGGTCAGCCTTGTCCATCATCATATACAATAATGAAGAAGAAATAAGTTTTTGATCCATTTGAGCAGGATAAGTTTCATATACCTTGGCAGATACATTTACCCCGATAATTTTATCCGGGTTATATGATTCTTTCATTGGTTCTACAGGGAAATTATTATAGATGCCCCCATCAAAAATATATTGCCCATTAATTCTGATAGGTCTATATACAAATGGCACCGACATAGTAGCCCTCATGGATGCCCCCAGATTACCTGAATCTAACAAAACGGTTTTTTGAGTAAACAATTCTGCCCCTATGGCAGTAAAAGGCACAAAAAGTTGAGAAAAATCAGCATTTGCCACCTGATTAGCGGCAGCCATATTTTCAGCAAGAGCAAAGTTTAAGGCCAAATCATTGGCCAACTTGGGATTAAATTGGGCGTCAAAGGTGGAGTCTACTCCTAAATTCACTTCAAGCCATTTTGGAACAGGATCTGATTCTAAATAGTAAACCTGATATTGATCCGGTATTTCACCATTTACCCACTTAAGAAATTCCGGACTAGTAGCTATGGAGTCAATTTCGTCAGGAGTAAAGCCTGCGGCATACATTCCTCCAATAATACCTCCCATGGAAGTACCCACTATATAATCAATAGGAATGTTGTTTTCTTCCAGGGCCTTTAAAACACCGATATGTGCCAGCCCTTTAGCGCCTCCTCCACTTAATACCAAGCCGACTTTTTGCCCTTTTATATTTGTACAAAATAACAATATCAGTAAACTGACAGCAAGAAACTTAGAGGGCATTTAATAGATTATTTACAGTTATCAACGAGTAATAAAGTAAACAATTTTATTTAACTCCTGCTAATAAAACTTCTTTAGTTTCTTCAGGATATTCTATTAAGTCCAATTGTGATCTCACAAAATCCCTATACCTGTTGTAGGTAGTCATAAAATCTTCCATAATCGGCTCTGAAGATGGTAAATCAACTTTTAAAGCATCCACCTGTTGGCCATTTTTCCAGAACCTGTAACAAAGGTGAGGGCCTGATGCAAGACCTGTGCTTCCCACATAGCCTATTAATTGTCCTTGTTTCACTTTACTCCCGGATTTTATTCCTGATGCTATCCTGGACATATGGAGATATTGTGTAGAATACGTCCCGTTATGACGGATTTTAACATTTTTACCATTGTATTTTTCATAAGCTGCTTTAGTGATTACTCCATCGCCAGCAGCGTAAATCGGAGTACCTGTTGCAGCCGCATAGTCTGTTCCCAGGTGGGCTTTATATCTCTTCTGAACAGGATGAAATCGTTTTTTAGTATACCTTGAACTTATCCGTGTAAATTTCACAGGATAACGCAAGAACGCCTTTCTCAAACTTTTACCCTCTTCATCAAAATAATCTGTACCATCACCCTGATCAAATGCTATTGAAAGAAAAGGGCTGTTATAATGAATTAATTCTGCTCCTATTATTTCCTCAATGCCTACAGACTGTCCTTCAATTGTTCTTTCAGTATATAATATTTTAAATTTATCGCCCGGATATATCTTAGTGAAATCAATTTGCCATCCATACATATCAGCTACCAAATCGACCAGCTCAGGAGTACCGCCATTTCTGATTATTTCATTGTATAAAGAAGAAGTAATTACACCACTTAATGATTTTTCCTGAATTTCTATAGGTCGTTTCTCCATGTGCACAGAGATTGAATCCCTCAAATTAAAAACTACATATTCTTCCGGATTAGGCTCGTAAACTAACGCTTTGGCTGAAGGTAGCGAGTCAATATCCTGATAAATAATAGTGTACTTTTTGTTCGGGGCAATTTTCCTCACATCAAAGATGTTTTTGGCTTTGTTGGCCAACTGAAAAATAACCTGATGTGACACATTATAGGCTAACAAAATATCTGAAATACTTTCATTTCTTTTTACTGAATTTTCAGCTATCTGGAATGAATCCACCACCATACCATATAAAACCGTGGGTTCAGGAATCACTATTGCAGTTTCAACGCTATCAATAACCTCCAAATCAGCCTCCGAGAGAATGCTTTGGTTTTGATAAGAATATAAATAAACGGATAAGATTACAGCTAATGAGAGAACGAGAGTAATACCTTTCTTGAGCATAATTTGTGATTGTTGAAAAAACGAAGTGACAATATTATTATATTTTTCACAATATCAATGGGTTACCCCAGATATTATGAAGCATTAGTTTAATTTTTAGTGTAATATTTGGGCATTTTAGCAAAAATTTATGGATGTTTAAGAAAAAACGCTTTTCAGAAAGCAATTCAATTCCTTTCCAGACTTGATAACTACATCAGTAGAGATAATATTTTACAGGATCAGAAATAAATTTACAATCCAATTATTCACTTTAAGTATATGTAATTATTAGGGATATATAATTGTTTTTTATTTAGTATGAACCATAATATCTTCTCATAAACCATTCCAGAAACAATATCAAAAAGACTATTCCATAAAGCCAATAATTTTCCGTCAGTGGTTGTTTTTCTATTTTACCACTTACAATTTTAGGATACTCTTTGTTGGTTAAATATTGCAACAGAGAATCTGTTTCATTCGCATAAAAGAACTGTCCCTCATTTTTATGAGCCACTCTTTTCAATAATTCAAAATCGGCCACCAAATTCTGTTGCTCTATTGCAAAATTACTCACTACAAATTGGCCGGAAGCGGTATGTCGTTTACCTGAGATTTCTGTTACAGCTGTATATCTGTAAATACCAGAAGGCAAAGCCCTGAGTTCAAAATCGGGTTGTACTCGGTCAGGGGTGAACTGGAACTCAAAACTACTATCCGCTTCATTCTTTAAAATAAGGTTTACCCGATTACCATAAATCCTGTCATAAACTTCATTGTATTGCTCCACCCGAAAAATAATTTGTTCAGTATCTGTAAACTCATCCTTTGCAGTATATAATTTAAATTGATCCTTCTCATTATTGGCTGTCAGGTAACGAACAGATTTCATTACCCATTCATCGAAAAATTCAAAACTCCCCGTATTCATATGTTCCACTAACCTCCATTTCCAAAAGCCCTCTATCAATAAAGTGGCCTGACGTGTTTCATCATCGGTATAAAAAACAAAAAGTGGTTTATCTGTTTTTACATTTCCAATTTGTCGGAAAAACAAAACTTCGGCCCTGGGGTTTACTTTGTAATCAACAAAAGGCACATTTATAGGTGGCAGTTTGTTAAGTTGGTTTTTCTGCCCGCTTGTGAGCTCAAATTTATTGAAGTTGGAATTGATATAAGCACCGGCTTCATCTGTATCTGTCCATTCTTTAAGTTGAACGGATTTATTGTAGCTATTATGACGATCAATATCCATCCCAGGCCCGGTAATTACCCATAGAGGAACATTCCGTCTGCTCAACTCCCGTATTTCCGCCTGAAAAGAGTTCGCTTTATCAGGAAGGTGAAACAATATCGCTAAGTCATATTCTTCTTCTTTATATTCATCAAGGCCTGCTACAACAAGGTGAATTTCATAGTTCTCATTTTGAGAGATCGACTGCTGGAGTGCTTTTACATCGGGATGAGGAGCTCGTGCCAATAAAAGGATTTTCTTTTTCCCTTCCACTACATTCACATAAGCCATTTGTTGGTTGTTCCTTTTATTGAATTCCTCCTCAAATGGTTTTGCACGAACAGTATAAGATTGGTAGCCTTTTTCATCCGCCTCCATTAGAAATGTGACTTCTTCTACTGAAGAACCAGATTCAAAAGTGATGGTTTGTTCTTCAATAAGTTTTCCGTTTTTGTAAATCCCCACTGTAGTTTCTTCACCCTCCCATCCATTTTGTACAATTTCTGCTACAACGGGAAACTTGTTACCTTCATAGGATACTTTGTTATAGCGCAAATTCTTGAGCTCCACATCTTTTTTTTCTATAGTATCGCCTATTCCGACAGTACTAACAGTAAATGGGTAGGCAAAATATTCAGGTGAAATTCCTCTGTTAAAAATCCCATCTGAGAACAATACAACTTCTGCAATTAGATCATTGTCGTATTGGTTAGAGATTTGCTTAAGACCGGGATCCAATGGACTCACAGGAGTCACCTGATTTACCGAATCCACCCCCAAAAGATTTTCTCCTTTTAAATTAATGATGTCAACATTTACTTCTTTTTCATCCCGAAGTTTTGTGGCAATGCTGTTCACTTCCGTCCAGGTTTGTTGGATTTTCTCATTGGGAAGACTGTTTTGGATCGATTGTGAATCATCCCATAAAAAAACGATGTTGGCTTTTTCAGATTGAGAAGTCCTGTTACTCAGAAATGGTTCAAGAAAAAGAAAGGCTATTAAGGAAACACCAAGGAAACGAAGAACAAACAAGGCAATATTCCAATTCCTGGGCCATGGCTTTTTACCAAAAGCATATAATATATAGGCATAAGCAAGTCCTATGAGGAGGCATACAATAATCCAATAAGAAGATAATGCTGAACTGAGCATAGAAACTTTAAAAGCTAGGATGAAATCCTATTTTGAAAAATAGAATCGATTAAACATTACTGATAACGCAGAGAAATCAAAGGTAGTGAATACCAGTCCATTTAGTATAATTGAAATCCCTAAAATTATTCAGGGATTTCAATTACGGCATTCTATATTAGGTAAGCATTCCACCATCGACATGAATTACCTGGCCTGTAACATAGGCCGACATATCAGAACCTAAAAACACACAGGCCTCTGCCACATCTTCCGGCTTGCCACCTCTTTTTAAAGGAATAGCATCTCTCCAGCCTTGAACTGTTTTTTCGTCCAGGGCATCCGTCATTTCTGTTTCAATGAAACCGGGAGCAATAGCATTGGAGCGTATGTTCCTGGAGCCCAATTCCAAAGCAACTGATTTGGTGAATCCAATAATACCGGCTTTGGAAGCTGCATAATTAGCCTGGCCTGCATTTCCCTTAATCCCCACTACGGATGTCATATTGATAATGGATCCGCTTTTCTGCTTCATAAAAGTACGGGTAGCTGCTTTCACAGTATTAAAGCATGATTTCAGGTTCACATTAATTACATCGTCCCACATTTCCTCACTCATGCGCATCAATAAATTGTCTTTGGTAATACCTGCATTATTGATTAAAATATCCAATGTGCCAAAATCAGCCACCACATCATTGATCAGTTTTTCCGCAGCTGAAAAATCAGAAGCATCGGAACGGTAGCCTTTAACTTTTCCCCCAAATGCGGCCAGTTCCTTTTCAAGAGCCTCTCCTTTTTCTACACTCGAAAGATAAGTGAATGCTACATTAGCACCTTGTTGGGCATATTTTTGAGCAATGGCTTTTCCAATACCTTTGGAAGCACCGGTAATTAATGCTGTTTTTCCTTCTAATAATTTCGTCATATTTGGTTTTTAGTCGATTAATGGCTTAAAATTACATTTAAGATGCAAATTAAGAAACTTATCAGCAAATTAGAATTTAATCCTGCTCAAAAGCTACCTGAGATAAATATGTTGAAGCCATCTTCTGTTTCAAAACGAACTGAATTGATTTTATTGGGCGCCTGTTTACTTTTTGCCACAAGCATACTGCTCTATTGCAGCTGGGGAGGCTTAATCTGGACCTCCGATTCATTTCAATACTGGGCAGCTTCCAGAAGTTTCCAGGCTGAAGGTATTTTTTTAAGTCATGATGGAGGAAGCTATATTTATTGGCCTCCCTTATTCCCCATGCTATTGAGTCTGTTTTCATCAGAAAACGCCTATTATTTTGCTCACATTCTCCTGTTTAATGCAGCTCTGCTTTGTATTTATCTTTTCCTCAAGCAAATAAGCTCATCCAATAAAACCGCCTTAATCGTTTTATTCATTTTCTGTATTAGCCTGTTCCCTTACTTAATGTCTACATTTTTATGGACTGAAATATTCTTTACACTGCTGTTATATGGAGGGCTATACACTTATGCTAAATGGGAAAAGAACCATAATAACTTCTCTTACCTTATATGGATCCTTGTTTTTTCAGCCATGTGCCTGCAACGCAATGCGGGGATTTTTATCATGGCAGGGATATCCATTTACGCTTTAACCCAATTTTCAAGAAACAAAAATTACAAAAAGCTATTATTAAATGCCGGAGGAGTTCTTATAGCTGTATTGCCTAACCTTATTTGGAACCTCACCATAATGAGTAAAGCTTCAGACCCTTCATCTGAAATAGAAATAAATTTTTTCAACGGTCTTTTTATCAATATATCAAATATTTTGATCAGGCTATTTCATTTTATTTTCCCTGCCCAACTCCTTGGTATAGTTGATTTCATAGCAATCATCTCAATGGTTTTAATATTAGCCATATTAATCTTGAAAAAAAGCCATTCATTGGTAACCATTTTAATGATGGTTTATTTAACGATGTATTCGTTTATGCCACTTATTGAGGCAGATAGTATAGACAGATTCTTAGCACCCATTTTACCACTGTTTATTTTACTTTTGGTCAACCTGGCATCTTCCTATTCATTAATGAAGGGTTTCCTATTTCGATTCGGTATTGTTTTATTAATTTCCTTATTCGTGATTTATAATGCCGGAAGAACGTATAAAAACATTAAAATGTGGCATGAGCGAAGTATTGTAAATCCTAAGGGAGCCAAAATTTTTTTCTAGGGGCAAATCCATTAAATTTGCAGACGAAAAATCAGTATTCATAAAAATAAAAATATAGATATGGCTTCGAAATATGATATTATTGTTGTTGGTACCGGCCCCGGAGGTTACGTGGCAGCCATCAGAGCAGCTCAATTGGGTAAAAAAGTGGCAGTAGTGGAGAAAGAAAGTTTGGGTGGTATTTGCCTTAACTGGGGATGTATCCCTACAAAGGCATTATTAAAAAGTGCCAATGTTTTTGAATACATCTCTCATGCAAAAGATTACGGAATTGATGTGAAGGATGCATCTGTTGATTTTGCAGGAATGGTCAAGCGAAGCCGTGAAGTAGCCAATGGCATGAGCAAAGGTGTTCAGTTCCTGATGAAGAAGAATAAAATTGATGTCATCATGGGCTTTGGTAAACTAAAAGCCGGTAAGAAAGTAGAAGTGGATAATGATGGCAAGAAAACGGAATATACTGCTGACAACATCATTTTAGCCACAGGCGGAAGGTCAAAAGAATTGCCTAACCTGAAAATAGATAACAAAAAAATTATTGGGTACAGAAAAGCCATGTCTCTGGAAAAACAGCCAAAATCTATGGTGATAGTAGGCTCAGGAGCTATAGGTGTTGAATTTGCTTATTTCTACAATTCCATTGGGACTGATGTGACTATTGTGGAGTTTCTGGATAAAGTGGTTCCTGTAGAAGATGAAGAGGTTTCTAAAGCCTTGGAGAAAAATTTCAAAAAAGCGGGTATTAAAATAATGACCAGTTCACAGGTAACTGAAGTGGATACAAAAGGTAAAAACTGTAAAGTAACTGTGAAAACAGCCAAAGGCGAGGAGCATTTGGAGTGCGAAATTGTTCTATCTGCAGTTGGGGTATCTACAAATCTTGAAGGAATTGGGCTGGAAGATGTTGGCGTAGCCACTGAAAAAGGAAAAGTGATTGTTGATGATTTCTACAAAACTAATGTAGAGGGTGTTTTTGCCATTGGAGACATCGTTCACGGACCTGCGCTGGCCCACGTTGCTTCAGCCGAAGGAATTATCTGTGTGGAAAAGATTGCAGGAGAGAACCCTCAACCATTGGATTACGGCAATATCCCCGGATGTACTTATTGCAGTCCTGAAATTGCCTCAGTAGGTTATACTGAAAAAGCTGCTAAAGAAGCAGGCTATGATATTAAAATTGGTAAGTTCCCATTCTCTGCATCAGGAAAGGCAAGTGCTGCCGGTGCCAAAGATGGTTTCGTGAAACTGGTTTTTGATGCTAAATATGGAGAACTGTTAGGTGCTCATATGATTGGCGCTAATGTAACCGAAATGATTGCTGAGATTGTGGCCATCAGGAAATTGGAAACTACCGGGCATGAATTGATTAAAACAGTACACCCACATCCAACAATGAGTGAAGCTATCATGGAAGCGGCAGCAGCTGCTTATGATGAAGTGATCCATTTGTAAAAATATAAATTTGAACAAAAAGCTGTTGGGAAAGGATATTATATTGAAATCTCTCAACAGCTTTTTTTATTTGAATTTATATCATTTTATTTACCCTTGAAGAAACAACCAAAAATCATTAGCACCGCTATAAAAATATCAGAAGAAGTATTAATAAAAGAGCTACAGGCCAAAAAGCCCGCAGCACTGGAATATTTATATGATAACTACAGTAGCGCGTTGTATGGTGTAATAATCCGGATAGTAAAATCCGAATCTGTAGCTCAGGAAGTGCTTAATGATATATTTATGAAGGTCTGGAATAATTTTTCTGCTTATGATGCCGGAAAAGGCCGCCTTTATACCTGGCTGGTGAATATTAGCCGTAATGCATCCATAGATAAAATCCGATCTAAGGAAATAAAAAAAACCTTTAAAACCGATTTAGTTTCAGACAACGTACATGCAATTGATCATTCCAACTCTCATACTCTTTACACTGATGGCATTGGACTTGAAAAAGTACTGGATCAGCTTCCGGAGGAATTGAGGTTTATTATTGATCAAATGTATTTTAAAGGCTACACACAAACTGAAATTGCCGAAGAATTCAGTATTCCTTTGGGAACTGTAAAAACAAGGGCAAGAACAGCCATGCGTGAACTAAGGGCATTATTATTGTGAATATCGAGAATTACATATCGTCAGGCATCATAGAAGCCTATGTTTTGGACCAGCTTACGGAGCAGGAAAGGAAAGAAGTGCAAATATTAGCCGAGAAACATCCGGAAATTCGCCAGGCAATTGATGAAACAGAAGAAACTTTGTTTGCGATGGGGCAAGCTGGAAGCGTAGCACCTCCCGGTTCATTAAAAAAAGACTTATTTTATGATTTAGGAATTGACTTAAAGCAAAATCCGGAAAATAATAATTTCACTGAAGAAGTCCGCAATGACGGTAATACCCAATCTTTTTATCCTTACCTCACTGCTGCCGCAAGCATTATTGCGATACTGGGAATTGTTCTCACCTTTTATTATCGTGGGCAATGGGTAGAATCTGAACAAAGGCTATCCGCTTTATATGCCCAGAATGAAACCCTGGCACAGCAGTATAATATAGTAAAGAACCAGTCAGATCAATACGCCAGCAATATGGAAATTTTACGCCAGCCCGGCATTGAAAATGTACCACTTGAGGGGTTGGAGTTGTCTCCTGATGCTCAGGCGATGGTTCATTGGAATAAAAATACCAATGAAGTGTATTTAAATGCCAAGAAAATGCCTGCCAATGAAGTAGCACAACAATACCAATTATGGGCTATTGTAGAAGGCAAACCGGTGGATATGGGAGTATTTGATGTGGGTGGTGACATGACTTCATTGCTCAAAATGAAAAGCGTGGATAAAGCTTCAGCTTTTGCCGTTACCCTGGAACCAAGAGGAGGAAGCGAAAATCCTACCATGGAAAAAATGTATGTAATTGGCCAGATTTAATCATAAATTGGTTAATTACGAATTAAAAACATTTACAAATATGAAGATACATCAATTGGCTTAATCTTCAATTTACAATTCTTAATTCGGGTACTCTTGATAAATACTTCGAAATCTCTAAACCAAATAAAATCCCGACTTACCGGGACAAGTTTTGCTCGGAGAGGGCGGGTAGGAGGACAAAAAGGCGGGGAGCGCGCGGAATTGCGGAATTGTAGCATAGAAGCATCTTTTTGTCTTGACTTTTTGTTTCTTTTTTGTCAAGAAAAAAGAAAGTAAAATAAAATTTGGAAACGAAATACGAGAAACAAAATAACAAACCCCACTTTTCAACGAAAGACCTATTTTTTGAGGTTTTTATTCCTAAAGAATTTTAATAAAATGCTTTCTAGAAGCCATAAAGAAGAATTTCTATGCAAAGTCAATTATCATGAGAAGCCTAATTCGTAATTACTTCTTGCTGGCATTGAATAGTTTCTGCTTTTCTTCCCTGCTCAAACTTTCATACCCTTTTTCGGAAATTTTATCCAAAATCAAATCAATTTCCTCTTGTTCAACTTTAGATGATTTTGACTGCTTCTGAGTAGAACTGCTTTTGGTTGCGGAGCTCTTATTACTTCTGTGAGTTACCCTAATCTTAGGTTTGGATTTAAAAAGATTGGTAATTCCTTCGAGGAATTTTTGAATCCATAAGCCAAAATCCGTACCTGCCTGTAAGCCTCGTACATACAGAAAACCAATTCCTGCACCACCCAAGTGAGCTATATTTCCACCGGCATTTGCCCCGGCTGAACCAAGAATGGACATTAAAATATAAACTGCCACTATATATTTAATTTTCACCGGACCGATAAAAATCAAATGAAAACGATAATCGGGCAGCAATGTAGCTGCTGCAGTGGCTATTGCAAACACAGCGGCAGAAGCACCCACCATTCCATTAGATCCTCTTTCAGCAAGAAAAGGGATCAGGTTATAAGCCAGTATAAAAATTACCGCACCAGCCAGAGCTCCCAAAATATATAAGTTAACTAATTTAGCACTTCCAAGGTATTGGGAAATAAGCATTCCAAACCAATAAAGTGCCAACATATTAAAGAGAATATGTAAAAAACCTGCATGTGAAAAGGCGTAGGTAATCAATGTCCATGGTCGGTATATAAACCTTTCCATGTCAGGAGGAATGGTGAATTGTGCATCAACAATAGCATATATATTTTGAGAATCGGTAAATGCACTTATCACTCCAAGTATTCCAAGCCCCACAAAAACAACTGCATTGATAATAATGAGCTGATTTAAAGCATTATTGGGTCTTCTAAAATTCTGTCTTAATTCATCAAAAATTCCTGCCATGATACTTAATAAAATTTTCTCCTATTGTCCTGCCATATCTTTAAAAGGATGAAAGCAATTAACATACCGCCCAAATGTGCCCAGTGCGCCACATTATCTCCCGGAGTCCGCTGTATGCCTGCATATAACTCGTATATAGCATAGAAGGTTACAAGGTATTTAGCTTTGATAGGGATAGGTGGAAATAATAAAAAGAGTTCAGTGTTGGGGAATAAAAAGCCGAAAGCAAATAGAATCCCGAATATAGCACCCGAAGCACCAATCATTGGAATATTCCCCTGAAAACGCACTACTTCCTTTACGCGCTGAACACTTGCATTGATATACTCCCTGCTCCCTTGATTCTCCCCATAGGCATCTATAAAATCATACCACTGCCGGTAGGCATAGCTGGCATTATCTCTGATAAAAGCATTGAAAGCTTCATAATTGGGGTTTTCAATGTAATCCTGGGCAGCACTTTCCAATTGCTGCATCTCTACAAAATTAACCACTCCATAAAGCATGCCTGCCCCAACACCAGTGATCATATAAAATATAAAAAAACGTTTTGCTCCCCAAAACCTTTCTAACATAGGGCCGAAAATAAAAAGGGCAAACATATTCCCCAGTAAATGGCCAAAGCCACCATGAAAAAACATGTAGGTGATAAACTGGAATGGTTTAAAGTTTTCTGCAAAAATATAGTGCAAGCCGAAAATGCCGGACAACTCTAAATTAAGCACAGATGGGATTAATAATAATGCGATATTAATCAGTAATAAATATTTGACAACAGGAGTCAGTCTGGCGAACATAAATTTTATCGGTTAAAGAAGCTTGCGATCTTATCAAGATCAAAAATAATAAAAGTTGAATTGCCTGATGGCGTATAATTTGGATTCTCGCAAGCAAATAATTTATCAATCAGCGAATTCATTTCTTCAGCATTAAGTTTTTGCCCTGACCTGATGGCAGAGCGTTTGGCCAATGAGCGTGAAATATTCTCTGATTTTGAAACAGTGAGAACATTTTTATTGTGTTTGAACTGATCAATAAGTCCCTCAAAAATAGCTTTTACAGAAGAATCATTCAGTTCAGTAGGTGCTCCATTAATCACTATTGTTTCTTTTCCAAAGGAGGAGATAACAAACCCTAAAGCTTTCAATTCCTCTTCCATTCCTATGACCAATGCATAATCTGCCGGTGACAATTTAATTTGCTCAGGAAACAAAAACTGCTGCGAACTTCCATTTTGCTGATGCAAATGTTGCGAAAATTTCTCAAACAATATGCGTTCATGGGCGGCTTGTTGATCCACAAGCATCAAACCAGACTTCACCTGAGTAGCAATATATTTATGATGAATCTGAAAAACACTTCTTTTGGCATCCGTCAATTCATTGGAAAATGATTTAGCCGGGATTTGCTGATCATCCGGATCATTGATTGAACTCCCAAAAGTAACCGATTCCTGAGCTGGCGTTCCTCTTTGGAAACCTGCTTCTTCCGTTTGCTCTTTTTCAGTGATTTTCTGACTTAGCTCCTGAAAATTATTCAGGATTTTATTCCATTCATCATTTTCATCACCTGATTTAAATTTCTGATAATTAGAACTTTTGGTAGAGAAACTACCTAATTCTGCCTGCCTGGGTTTCGTAAAGCTGAAGTTGACATCACTTTCAAAATCTAAAGCAGGAGCCACATTATGTGTTCCAATTGCCTGCTTCACCGAAGCACTCATAATACCATAAATGGTACGCTCATCATCAAATTTAATTTCAGTTTTGGTAGGATGCACATTCACATCAATTTTTTGAGGGTCAATTTCTATAAAAAGCACATAAAAAGGGTGGGATTCCCTTGCCAGCAATCCTTCATAAGCATTAATGACCGCATGATGTAGGTAACCGCTTCTGATAAAGCGGTTATTCACGAAGAAAAATTGCTCTCCACGCGTTTTCTTGGCAAATTCCGGTTTCCCTATATAGCCGTATATTTTTAATTGATCGGTACTTTCATCGCATGGCACCAATTGCTCCTGATAATTTTTACCAAACAGCCCCACTATTCTATGGCTCAACTTTCCGGGTGTCAACTGATAAACATCCAAATCGTTTTGGTGAAAACTAAAAGCTATTGCAGGATAGGATAAAGCAATTCTTTGAAACTCTTCAATGATGTGCCTTAGTTCTACAGGGTTGGATTTCAGGAAATTCCTTCTGGCCGGAACATTGTAAAAGAGGTTTTTAACGGAAATACTTGATCCGTTGGTTGAAGCTACATGTGTTTGATTTTTCACTTCAGAGGCCTCAATCTGGATCAATGTGCCCAATTCAGCCGCTTCCGTTTTGGTTTTCAGTTCCACCTGCGAAACTGCCGCTATAGAAGCCATGGCCTCTCCACGAAATCCCATGGTTTTAAGGGTGAAAAGATCTTCTGATTTTCTTATTTTGGAAGTAGCATGCCGTTCAAAGCACATGCGTGCATCTGTTTCGTTCATTCCCGACCCGTCATCCACTACCTGAATGAGCTGCTTGCCGGCATCTTTCACAACTAATTTAATATTTTTGGCACCTGCATCAATAGCATTTTCCATTAATTCCTTCACAACAGAAGCAGGTCGCTGCACTACCTCTCCCGCTGCAATTTGGTTGGCTATTGCATCAGGTAATAATTGAATAATATTAGGCATGAAAAATATTTAGCGTTTTTTTCTTCTTAAAAAAATATACAATGGTATCAATAACAGTAAAGCGAAATAGACGTTGGCACCGTAAAATATATAACCTCCTAAAGCCACTGAAATAATTCCTACCATCAGAATCTGAAATAAATCAGCGGACTTGTTCGCCTTCCGGCCGGCAGAATATGCCTCTCTTATGCTTTCCGTGCGATTTCCGGAAGCTTCATACTTCATTTCTTGTCTGATTCTGCTTGTCCTCTTGTCTATGTCCTCTTTCACAGGATCATAGTATCTTGGCTTTATTTCAAATCTTTGATGTCTTGGCAGTCTGAATATAGATGGAATTTTCATGTGTATAAGTTTATTGTTAATGGTCACAACTTGTACCGCCTTAGCGATATGAAATAGCTCAGCAACCTGCAAACTCAATAACCGCCATTTTTACACCTAATATTCATGCTCGGTTGGTTTGCTTCGGTTTATGGCTATTTCATGATTCTTTATTTTAATCTTTAAGCTTACATAACAAACGAATTATTTGTTCTTTTCGTTAGCTTGCTACTTGTGTACAAGTTAAAACAGAAAATAATCAAATTTTATTATTTCCAGAAGTAACGAATAGCTTATTTCCCAAAAAACAAACTTAATGTTAATTTCGCTTTTATCATAAATTCAAAACTACAGCATGTTCAAAAAAGTTTATCTTTTCCTATTACTACTTTTTAATCTTCCACCTGTTGTCTTCTCACAGGAGCGTCCCACTATTCATGACCCCAATCAAAAAAAATGGGTAGACAATATTTATGAATCTATGACACTAGATGAAAAAATTGGACAATTATTTATGGTGGCCGCTTATTCCAATAAGGGAGAAGAGCATGTAGAGAATTTATCCCTACTCATAGAAAAATACCATATAGGAGGCCTGATATTTTTTCAGGGAGGTCCGGGAAGGGAAATTGAAATGACCAATAAACTACAAGCAAAGTCCAAACTTCCACTTTGGATAGGTATGGATGCGGAATGGGGTTTAGGCATGAGGCTAGACAGCACCATGAATTTCCCGAAGCAGATGACTTTGGGTGCTATTCAAAATGACAGTCTGATTTATCAGATGGGAGCAGAAATAGCCCGCCAAGCCAAGGTAGTAGGTGTGCATGTGAATTTCGCCCCTGTGGTAGATGTAAATAACAACATTAAGAATCCTGTGATAGGCTTTCGCTCTTTTGGAGAGGATAAAGAAAATGTAGCCAAAAAAGGAATCGCCTATATGAATGGCTTGGAGGATCATGGTGTTTTTGCCAATGCCAAGCATTTCCCCGGCCATGGAGACACCGGGTCTGATTCCCACCTTACCCTGCCTGTAATCAATCATTCTAAGGAAAGGATAAACAATCTGGAACTTTATCCTTTTAAACAACTAATTGACAACGGCTTAAGCAGCATAATGGTGGCCCACCTTCATGTGCCTGCTTATGATGACACTCCCAATAAAGCCACCACATTATCATCAGCGGTAGTTACCGATTTACTGAAAAATGAATTAGGTTTTGATGGTTTGATTTTTACCGATGCACTGAATATGAAAGGTGTTAGCGATTTCTACGAACCGGGAGAGACTGATTTATTGGCTTTTCAGGCCGGAAATGATGTACTGTTGTTTCCAATGAATGTACCCAACGCTGTCGGAAAAATCAGAAAAGCCATTCAAAAAAAACAAATAAGTGAAGAAAGATTAGAGGAGAGTGTAAAGAAAATATTGATAGCCAAATATAAATTAGGTTTAGATAAGGGTTTCAAAGAATTGGATTCAAAGGACCTCCATAAGAAGCTTCATGATCCCTCAGCAGAAAGTTTATTAACCAAACTTTATGCGGATGCAGCTACACTGGTTAAAAGTAAAAACAACTTTGTGCCGATCCATTTGCTAGACACTACCAACTTTGCCTCTCTGTCATTAAGAGGCGAAGAGAATAGCCTATTTCAACAATATCTAAGCAAATATGCTCCTTTTAGCCATTACCAACTCAACAAAAAAGAAGATGATCCGGCCGTACTTACCCGGCTAATGAATCAACTGTCGAAATATGAAACAGTGGTTGTAGGGATTCATGATATGGCCAATTATGCTTCTAAAAGGTTTGGGCTTAGGGATGATGACTTGCTTTTCCTGCAAAAACTGGCAGAAGAAACCAATGTAGTATTATCAGTTTTTGGAAATGCCTACAGCTTGAGTTATATATCAAACTTCGACCATATCTTGTTGATGTACGAAGATACGCCTGAAACCCAACAATTGGCTCCCCAGATATTGTTTGGGGCAAAGCCGGCAAAAGGCAAATTACCTGTAAGCATCTCTAAAAAAATTCCTGTGGGCACTGGCATACAAACCACTACCTTGAACCGCTTTGGCTTTAGTAAGCCTGAAGAAGTAGGTATGGATGCCTCTATTTTATCAGGAATTGATATGATTGCACAAGAAGCCATCGATACCAAGGCAACTCCCGGTTGCCAGGTGATTGTGGCCAAAGATGGTCAAATAATCTTTGACAAGAACTATGGTTATTTGGCTTATGACAGAGAGGTTCCGGTAGACAGCGAAACCATATACGACTTAGCATCAATCACCAAAGTGGCGGCCACTCTTCAAAGTATTATGTTTCTTTATGACAGGGGAATATTGGATTTGGACAAAAAAATTTATAATTATCTACCGGAATTAAAGAAGAGCAATAAAAAAAATATGACTTTAAGGGATATACTAACCCATCAGGCAGGGTTGCTTCCTTATATCCCCTTTTGGATGAGAACCAGCGACTTCTTTGGCACAAAATCCCCTCATTACAATACTCAGGCGGGCAGCTTATATCCGCATCAATTGGCTTCAGGCCTTTATGGACACACTATGCTGTCAGATTCTATCTGGCAGTGGGTAATAGAGTCGGAACTACTAAGCAAGCCCAAATGGCAGAAAAACTATGAATATCGCTATTCTGACATGGGCTATTACATCATGCAAAAAATATGCGAGCGGATACTCAACCTGCCTTATGAGGAATTTTTATCTGAAAATCTTTATCAGCCATTAGGATTAAATACGTTGGGTTTTTTGCCACTCTGTAATTTTTCAGCTGAAAGGATAGCTCCTACCGAAAATGACAGGCTTTTCAGGAATGATTTAATAAAAGGATGGGTACATGATCAGGGAGCCGCCATGATGGGCGGGGTGGCTGGCCATGCGGGATTGTTCAGCAATGCGATGGATCTTGCTGTTTTAATGCAAATGAACTTGTGGGATGGTGCTTACGGAGGAAGCAGGTATTTTGCAAAAGGAACCGTTCCCTATTTCACCAAAAAACAATATAGCGACAACAGGCGCGGATTGGGATGGGACAAGCCTGTAGAGGAAAAAGGTCCCTCACCTACCTCCAGATATGCATCCCCTCTGGCTTTTGGACATACCGGGTTTACAGGTACCGCTGCCTGGGCTGATCCGGAATTTGGACTTGTTTACATATTCCTTTCTAACCGTGTATATCCGGATGCTGAAAACAGAAAGCTCATTGACGGCAACATACGCACCAGGATTATGGATACCATATATGAATCTATTTTTAAATACGAAGAGCAACAAATTGAATATGTCAATTGAGTTTTAATGATAATGATGAAGTTACTAATGAGTTGAGTAAGCTGGATATTTCTTTTCCCGAAAAGCCTAAATTCTTTCTTTAAAGATCATTTACTGGTATTTCAAAAATAAAAAAACATCATGTATCATTTAGCCGTTTTACAATTTAATTTATCTAATAGATTTAGATCGACTATCTTTAGGTCCGAGAAAATAAAATATCACTTAAATGAAAATAGGCATAGTATGCTATCCAACATTTGGAGGAAGCGGGGTTGTAGCCACTGAATTAGGCAAGGCCCTGGCCAAAAATGGCCACAAAATACATTTCATCACTTATTCCCAACCTACACGATTAGATTTTTTTAATGAAAATTTGTTTTACCATGAAGTCGACTTAAGGTCTTATCCGCTTTTTGAATATCCCCCCTATGAATTGGCGTTAGCCAGTAAAATGGTTGATGTGGTGAAACACGAATCACTTGATCTCTTGCATGTGCATTATGCCATACCCCATGCTTCTGCAGCATTTATGGCCAAACAAATACTCAAAGAGACCAATATCAATATTCCTGTAATTACCACTTTGCATGGTACTGATATAACTTTGGTGGGAAAAGATCCCTCATACGAACCTGTTGTCACATTCAGCATCAACAAATCAGATGGTGTAACTGCAGTTTCCGAGGATCTAAAAAAAGACACTTTAGAACATTTCGATATATACCAGCATATTGAAGTCATTCCTAATTTCATTGACCTTGACAGGTTCAAAAAACAAAAGAAAGATCATTTTAAAACGGCCATTTGCCCTAATGGAGAAAAGCTCCTTACGCATACTTCCAACTTCAGGAAAGTGAAAAGAGTGGAAGATGTGATTTATGTTTTCGATAATGTGAGAAAACAGATTCCTGCCAAATTATTATTGGTTGGCGATGGGCCTGAAAGAATTAAAATGGAAAAACTTTGCAGGGAATTGGGGGCTTGTGATGATATCCGGTTTCTTGGAAAGCTGGAAGCCGTTGAGGAGGTTTTATCAGTAAGTGATTTATTCCTTATGCCTTCCGAAAAAGAAAGTTTCGGACTGGCAGCCCTTGAAGCAATGGCATGTGAAGTTCCTGTAATTTCCACCAATGTAGGTGGATTGCCGGAACTGAACATCAATGGTAAAACAGGCTTTACATGTAATGTAGGTGATATTGCAGAAATGACCGAGAAAGCCTTGTTCATTCTGAAGGACGAGAATATTAAGTCATTTAAGGATGCTGCATTGGCTCGTGCAAAGCAATTCGATATCACTAACATATTGCCCTTATACGAAAGGTTTTATGAGAAAATAATTAATAACGAACCACATGAATTTCAACCAGATACCAAAAGTACTGATATCAATCATGATTAATTTTATCAGCATATCCAACAATTAGTTTTGTTTCATCGTTCATTAAAACTAATTCAGTGAATTTAGATACTTTTAAATGTAATGGAAACAATACAAGATCAACAAGTAAATTCGACAGGTACCAAGCAATTATTTAAGAATCCTATTCTGGAAAAACTTACCAGAAGCCACTTTTCTATACCCTTGAGTATTTTAACAGCTATCTCCTTGTTTTTGAGCTATTGGGCTGTAGCCGAGATACAGTTTGCTATGAGCACATTTGTACTTTTATTCATTACAGGGTTCTTCAGTTGGACATTAGGTGAATACTTTATCCATCGCTATGTATTCCACATGAAGGATGATAAAAAATGGAAAAGGGCAATTCAATATACATTTCATGGGGTGCATCATGAATATCCAAAAGATAAAGATAGAATAGTGATGCCACCTGCAGGAGCCATTATAATAGGTTCTGTTATTTTTGGAGTGTTGTGGTTAATCATGCAAAAATATGCATTTGCTTTTGTACCCGGCTTTTTAATGGGGTATGTGCTTTATGCCTTTGTACATTATGCTATTCATGCTTACCAGCCACCTAAAAACTTTCTGAGATGGCTCTGGATTTATCACAGTGTTCATCATTACAAACATCCCGATAAATATTTTGGTGTTTCTTCACCTTTCTGGGATTATGTTTTCAATTCTATTCCAAAAAAGAAAAATGATTAATTTAATTATTGACCTAAAATATGAATAAAATCAGCATTTTAGGTTGTGGATGGTTGGGACTTCCTTTGGCAGAAGCATTTGTAAAAGATGGTTTCATTGTGAAAGGAAGTTCAACTTCTAATTCCAAAACCGATCTCTTATCACACAAAAAAATCATCCCTTATCAAATAACACTCCCTTTACAAAATTATGAATCTGATTTTTTCGATACTGATTTTTTGGTGATTAATATCCCACCCCAAACCAGATCAAAAGGACCAGACTTTCATTTAGCATGTATCCAATCCATCATTTCCTTTATTCCAGAGAACCTTAAAATAATATACATTAGTGCTACTTCAGTATATCCTGATAGGGACAAGGAAATTACAGAGGAAGAACCCGTTGATGAAACCTCCGATAGAGCAAAAGCCTTATGGCAGGTTGAGAATCTTTTGAGAAATGAGTTTGGAAAAAGACTGACCATTATCCGAATGGGGGGATTGTTAGGGTATGACCGAGTGCCGGGTAAGTATTTTTCCGGTAAAAAGGTAAATAACGCACAACAAAAAGTAAATTATATTCACAGAGATGATGCTGTAGGAATTATTCAACAGCTAGTTCATAGAAATATATTTGGAGAGCTATTTAATGCAGTGGCTCCCCTTCACCCAAGCAGGAAAGAGGTTTTCCTCCGAAATGCACAAGAACTGGGCTTTGAGCCTCCTATTTTTGAAAACGAACCATCAAGCCTCCTCCAACGGTTTATCAATGGAGAAAAAATAGAACACTATCTAGAATATTCATTCATTTATCCAGACCCGCTCCATTTTTATTATACTATTTAGAGAAACAGTTTTTAAAACGCCCATTATTTCGTAGTATTCTATCTCTTTCTAAACAGGATATGTGCACACTAACTTATTTACCTCTTAAAAATGAGCAGTTCATTATTACCACGAACAGGGATGAGAGTCCTGTGAGGGGGCATGTAACATTTCCTGCATACCATCATTTGGAGAGTAAAAACATTATTTTCCCAAAGGACCCTTTAGCCGGTGGTTCGTGGATTGCTACTACTGATAATGGTATAAGTGCTTGTCTGCTAAATGGTGCTAATAAGCCCCATGAATATAAGCCTCCTTATAGAATGAGCAGAGGCTTGGTACTATTGGAAGCCATTGAATGTATAAAACCTGACGAATTTTTCAAAAACTTTGATTTCACGGATATTGAACCTTTCACCATGGTGGTATTTTTTCATGATCCTGAATTGAAAATATTAGAGTTCAAATGGGATGGAGTAGAAAAGTATCTGAAAAAATTTGATTCCTCTCAACCTCATATATGGGCTTCTGCACAGCTTTACACTAAGGAAGCTATTGCCGACAGGAAAAAGTGGTTCAAGATGTGGCTGGCAGAAAACAAAGATTATACCATTGAAAGCATCAGAGAATTCCACAAGTATGGTGGATCAGGTGATCGTGGCAATGATTTGGTTATGGACAGAGGAGAAGTGAAGACAGTAAGTATCTCCCATATATGTTCCCGATTAGGTACCATAGAAATTGGCCATGAAAACCTTTTAGAGCATACACTACAGGAATTAATTCTTTCCCAACATGTAAACCAGGAATTCTCACATCAGGTACTTTAATATTCTATTTTCCTCTGCATAAAGAACCGATTAAAGAAATGCTAAAATTATCATAAAAGCAGAACAGGAAAGAGATTTTAAATGTTGCTACTTTTAATTTTATCCATTCAGTAACATTCCACTCTATATTTTAGTTATATATCATTATGATAGGATACCGCTTCACTAAATATTTAGCTCACAAAGATTTATCAGACACCACATTTGATCAGCTATTCAATATATTTAATGAATTGTTATTGATTACAGGAGGCGATGTATCAGAAGCGCTCAGCTGGCTTACCAATATTGATAAACAATATAATATCAGTACCTCTGATTATGGCATTGGTGATTTTATAGAAGACTTGAAGAATAAAGGTTTTATTACAGATAAAACCCCGGATGGTTCTTTTAAAATTACTGCGAAAACAGAACAATCGATTAGGAAAAGTGCGCTGGAAGAAATTTTTGGCAAATTAAAGAAATCAGGAAAAGGAGAGCATAAAACCCATTTCATAGGACTAGGTGAAGAGCCTGGTACAGACAGACGTGATTATGAATTTGGCGATTTATTACACCAAATCTCTATGACCGATTCATTACGAAATGCACAAATCAATCATGGTTTAGGTGATTTTCAGCTTACAGAAGATGATCTGGAAGTGGTGGAAAGCGAATATAAAACCCAAACTTCCACTGTATTGATGATAGATATTTCACATTCCATGATTTTGTATGGTGAAGATAGGATAACACCTGCTAAAAAAGTAGCCATGGCATTGGCTGAACTCATTACTAAAAAATACAAAAAAGACACATTGGATATTATTGTCTTCGGCAATGATGCATGGCAAATTGAAATTAAAGATTTGCCCTATTTACAAGTTGGGCCATACCACACCAATACAATAGCAGGTTTGGAATTGGCTATGGATTTATTGCGGAGAAGAAAAAATAAGAATAAACAGATTTTCATGATTACAGATGGGAAGCCCACCTGTATGAAACAAGGAATTAAATATTACAAAAACAGTTTTGGACTAGATCCTAAAATATTGAATAAAACCCTCAACCTTAGTGCACAATGCAGGAGGTTAAATATACCGATTACAACTTTTATGATTGCATCAGATCCTTATTTACAAGAATTCGTGCAAGAATTCACTACAGTAAATAATGGAAATGCTTATTATAGTAGCCTGCAAGGACTAGGAGATTTAGTATTTGAAGATTATAAGAGAAACAGAAAAAAAAGATATTAAATAGAGCCTATTAGGCAATTACACGAGAATCATTTATAAAACTTGAAAATACCCCCCCGATAGCTATCGGGGCTATCGAGGAAATGACAAACATTGTTGTAATTTATTTTTAGAATCCATATACGTAAAACATGAGCTACCAAAGCATTAAAAGTTCCGATAGATTACAAATCACCACACTCAAAGAACTAAAGAAATCAGGATATGTACCTGAGCCCGTAAAAGAAGAACTTCGAAGAAATCTAATAGCTAAAATGAGCAAAGGGGAGAATGTATTTGAAGGCATATGGGGCTATGAAGACACTGTGATTCCGGACATTCAACGCGCCATTCTTTCCAGACATAATATCAATTTATTGGGCCTTAGAGGACAGGCAAAAACAAGGATTGCACGAATGATGACCTTATTGTTGGATGAATATATTCCTGTATTGTCCGGCACAGAGCTTAATGATGATCCTTTAAATCCTATTTCCAGGGGAGCAAAAGATATACTTCAAGAGAAAGGAGATGATGCAGACATCCAATGGATGCACAGAGATGAACGGTATACAGAAAAATTAGCTACACCTGATGTCTCTGTAGCGGATTTAATTGGCGATGTGGATCCTATCAAAGCAGCCACCTTGAAATTACCTTATTCCGATGAAAGAGTGATACATTACGGTCTTATTCCCAGATCGCACCGTGGCATTTTTGTTATTAATGAACTACCCGATTTGCAAGCCAGGATTCAGGTGGCATTGTTCAATATTTTACAAGAAGGAGACATCCAAATCAGGGGGTTTAAATTAAGGCTGCCTCTCGACATACAGTTTGTGTTTACTGCCAACCCAGAAGATTACACTAACCGTGGAAGCATAATTACTCCCTTGAAAGACAGGATAGACGCCCAGATTATCACACACTACCCGGGTTCTATTGCAATCGGAAGAAAAATAACTGAGCAGGAATCTGCCATTAAACCAGAGCAATCAGAAATGGTGGAAATGAATGATCTGGTAAAGGATTTAGTAGAGCAAATAGCCATTGAAGCCAGAAAAAGCGAATATATTGATGAAAAAAGTGGAGTTTCCGCCAGATTAACCATTTCAGCCTATGAAAGCTTGATAAGCGCTGCAGAAAGGCGGGCTTTGGTAAATAAGGAAAAGAAAACATTTGTGAGAATGACCGACTTTATAGGTGTAATTCCTGCTATTACCGGTAAAGTAGAGTTGGTTTATGAAGGTGAGCAAGAAGGCCCGGGAATTGTGGCCCAAACACTCATAGGAAAAGCTATTAGAACTAAATTTGTGGAGTTTTTCCCGAACCCGGAAGAATTACGGAAAAGCAGAGAGTTGAAAAACCCATATAAACCTATTAGCAAATGGTTTAATGATGGTAACCATATAGATATTTTCAATGATGAGCCGGTAAAGGAATATTATAAGAAATTAAACAGTATTTCCGGGTTGGAAGATTTGGTCAAAAGCAAACACAAGAATATTTCAGACAGAGACCTGTATTTTTTAATGGAATTTGCATTGCACGGTTTGGCTGAATACAGCCTGTTGAGTAAACATAGATTAGCCACCGGACATAGCTTTAAGGACTTGTTGAGCAGTATGTTAAATATGGAAGAATCATCCGGAGATGATGATGAATATAATATTTGATAGTATATTTGTATTTTACACCTTAGAGTAAAAGCTTATTTTTGGAAACTCACACCCTTTTAAAAGATGAGATAAAGTCCTTATTGGAGACAGCATTTGATGTCTCTTCAAGAGATATTGTTCAAGCAGTAAGCCTTGCTGAAAGAGCATTGTTCAAAAGTCAAAAAATCAAGGAAAAAAGTGATATTCATGCCAATGGCTTAAACCTTTTATCCTTTTTGCAAAGAAGAAATAAAGAATACAATACCTCTAAAAGTTTGGCTGACAGGGCTTTTATCTTATCTAAAAAAATAAGTTATGACAAGGGAAATGCCGATGCCCAATTAAATATTGCCAAAGCTTTATTGCATCAACAAAAGCAGAGTGAAGCCATCCCCTATTTGCTGGATGCAACATTGCTGTACAAAAAGATTAGTGAATTCAATAAACAAGGCCTTACTTTATGCCTCATCGGAAATATTTACGAGGAGTTTAAAGATTTTAAGAATGCACTCACTACTTACAATGATGCATTGGAAATTAGTAAAAATACTAATGACAAATTTCTGGAAGCAGAGGCTTATCTTTGTCTAGGTGATTTACACCAAAAAATTGAGAGAACAATAAAGGCTTCCGGATATATTGAAAAAAGCATTCAACTCAAGAAAGAATTTGAAAACAAGAAAAGACTTGCCAGGGCCTATTTCATAAGCGGAAAAATTCACTTAAAAAACAATAACTTTCAAAAAGCGGAGAGTGATTTTACTCTCTCATTGGAATTGTATACTTCCGAGGATAACCCGGCTGGAATTGTTCAATCTTATGAGCAATTAGGGAGTATTTATGTGGCCAAGAATGAAGCTGAAAGAGCTATTGACATTTTAACAATAGCTATTGAGAAAGCCGAAGAACATCAACTCATCAAATCACTTTATAAATGCCATCACCTTTTATATGTTGTATATAAAGACTCTGACAAAACGAAATCGCTATATCATCTGGAAAAATATGTAGAGATAAAAGAGTCGTTCGACAAAAAATATATCCAGAATATGATAGATAGCTATCAGGTGCTTACAAAAATTGAAGACAATGAAAAAGATGCTGAAAAGGAGATAGAACTTGCTTCTATCATCGAAAAAAAGAATACGGAAATGGATTCCTTTTTCTATAGAGTATCGCATGATTTGAAAGGGCCTATTGCTTCTCTACTGGGGTTAAGTGATTTGGCCAAACGAGATATTACTGATAAAAAAGCATTGCAATATTTCAGGATGTATGAAAACCAGATCAAACGATTGAACATGATCGTAATGGAACTCATCAACATTACTGAATTAAACTATAGAGAGATAAAAAGAACAGTAATCAATTTCTATGAGATCATTGACAATTGTATAACTGCCTACACTTATCTCCCCAATTTTGACAAGATACATTTTAAAATTGAGGTGCAGAGTAATCTCAGTTTCTCTTCCGAATGGTATATCGTAAATACTATTCTGCAAAATCTTATTGAAAACAGTGTTAAATACATTGATAAAGAGAAAAAGAAATGTACCATACATATTTCTGTAGACTCAAAAAAGAAAGACATTGTAATTAAGGTAATAGACAATGGACAGGGAATTGCACAGGAACACCAGCAGAAAATATTTGATATGTTTTACCGGGCCAACAATTCCGCAGAAGGAACAGGACTAGGTTTATTTATATTGAAAAGAGCTGTTGAACGCTTGAAAGGTGACATAAAACTTGATAGTACCCTGGGAGAAGGAACTACTTTTACCATCATCCTCCCCTCACATTCTCAATGACTATTTAATACGCGAAATTACCCAAAGTAGAAATCCCACTTTAACTATTAAAGCTTAAAATTAACCTATGGAATCCCTTTTAACATTTGATGCATTAATAAGCCTACTATCCCTTACTTTAATGGAAATTGTATTGGGCATTGATAATATCATCTTTATCTCAATATTGTGTAATCGGCTTCCGCTAAACCAACAAGACAAGGCACGTAAATTAGGTTTGTTTTTGGCACTCCTTATGCGTATTGCCCTTTTATTCGCCATCACCTGGTTAGTGGGATTAACAGCTCCTTTATTTACAGTGTTTGATTTTTCACTTACGAGCCGCGATCTCATTTTAATGCTTGGAGGTTTATTCCTGATCTATAAAAGTACCACAGAGATTCATCAAAAATTAGAAGGGGAAGAAGAGCACGAAGGGGAAAAGAAAAAGCTCAGTACTTTTAAAGCTGTGATCGTACAAATCATTTTACTGGATATTGTCTTCTCTTTTGATTCTATACTAACAGCCGTTGGTTTGGTTAATAATATCTGGATTATGGTAATTGCTGTTGTAATTTCTTTAGTGATAATGTTGGTAGCTGCAAAAAGCATCAGTAATTTCATTAACAAACATCCAACAGTAAAAATGTTAGCCCTATCATTCTTATTAATGATTGGTGTGTTGTTATTTATTGAAGGATTCCATGTACATGTGCCAAAAGGTTATATTTACTTCGCTATCTTCTTCTCATTAGTGGTAGAAGTGCTAAATTTAAGGATGAAGAGTAAGAAAACGAAGTCTGTAAATCTTAAACAAAAGTATAAGGAGGAATAAAAGTATCTCCTTAATCCTTCTTCAATGCTATTAATTTACGCTTTTATTTAAACCTCCAGCCATATGCTGGCAGGTAAATCCTTTGACCCTTCTCCTAAGAGAGAAGGATGATTGTCTTAACTCAATGGCATTGACTTCTTCTTGGTGAAATCAAAATATCCCCCTACCTTAGCCAAATAATAAGGGGTGCCTTAAAATAGCGGGCTGAGAATATACCCTGGACCTGATCCTGATAATGCAGGCGTAGGAATAAATGATTTAGCAGATGGATATTTTGAAAGAATTGTACCATGGACTTTTAGCCATGAGCTGGCTGGAAGGCTTTGGTGTTTTTTTTGGTGTACTTTATATATTTTTTGCCGCCAAAGAAAGTATTTGGTGCTGGCCTGCAAGCCTGGTAGGAGTATCAATTTACATTATTATTTGCTATCAGGTACAACTGTATGCGGAAATGGGCTTACAGTTTTACTATTTAGGTACTACTATTTATGGTTGGTGGCACTGGCGTAATCCAGGAAAAAAAGGAGATTTACCTGTTTCAAAAATGAAACCCATACAGCACAGTCTGTTCATTGTTGCCGGATTAATTCTTACTGTCGCTCTGGGTTATATTTTGGTCAACCAAACCAATGCCCAACTCCCTTATTTAGATTCCTTCACTACTATTTTCAGCATATTTACTACTATACTGGTCACTAGAAAAGTGCTGGAAAACTGGTTGTACTGGATAGTGATTGATGCCGTGGGGGCTTACATCTTTTTTCAAAGAGAGCTTTATCTCACCTCCCTTCTATTTACTGCTTATGTTATTATTGCTATTTTTGGTTATGTAAAATGGCGCAGATCCTATCAAAAGCAAAAAGGATGAATAAAATAGCCATCATAGGGCCTGAAAGCACAGGGAAAAGTACGATTTCACAAGGATTGGCCCATCATTTTAATGAACCCTTCGTGCCGGAATATGGCCGTAAATACCTGGAGGAAAACGGGCCTGACTACAGCCGGGCAGATTTGCTAGCCATTAGTAAAGGAATGGTTATCTGGGAAGATAAAATGATGTCCATTGCCAAAAACTTATTATTCTGCGATACAGACTTGATTATGATGAAGGTTTGGTATGAAGTGAAATATGGGGAATGTCATCCCTGGGTACTCCAACAAATTGAAACTAATCCTTATCAATTTTATTTACTGTGTAAGCCTGATTTACCATGGGAGGCAGATCCCTTGAGGGAAAATCCTACTATAAGAGAATTACTTTTTAACAGATACCAGGAAGAATTAGAAGCTTACGGATTTGATTATTCAATCATTTCCGGCAAAGAAAAAAGACTTCAAAATGCTATTGAGGAAGTTGAAATAATTGAAAATAAGAAAAGGGACTGAGTCCCTTTTCTTATTACAGTTTGTGAGGCAATTACCTATTTCTTCAGCACCTTTTCTACTACCCGGAAATCTGGAGTTTCTATTGTGATAAAATATACTCCCGATTCCAATTCATTCATAGGTATTTCCACTTTCCTTCTTTGACTAAAATCAAAATTTTCGGAATGGACTAACTTACCCGTAAGGCTGGAAACTACGATTTTTACCTTAGCAAGATTATCTCCCATGTATTTTATATGAAACTGGTCTCTTACTGGGTTAGGATAAGCTTTAAAGCCAACAGCAGCCAGTCCTTTCTTGTTGGAGGTCAGGGCTATATCCTCAGAGAAGAAACTACACAACTCTGTGTCCACCCTTACTGAATAAGCTCCGGATCTGTCCAAAGCTATTGCCTGCCCTGTTGCACCCGGTATTTCCGTTCCATTGAAATACCATTGGTTTCCTTCTACATAATTAGACATAAGGCCATTCTCTGTCACGGTAATAACAACCGGTTCATAATTTTCCACATAGATCGTTTTACTTCCCGATTCTATACTGTCAGCTGCCTCCTTCAGAGTGATTGTGTAATAACCAGTAACTAAATCTTCAGGTAAGTTCAGGTTGAAATAATTTTCCTCAATATTTAATTCTGAAAGTTCTACATCAATCTGGCTATTGTCATTTGAAAGTATAGCAATATAATCCGATACATCACTTAAGCTCCCAAAAGTTTGATAGTTAAAAGTAACTTCCTGATTAACACAAGTTGTCAATGTATCACTTTCAAATGATACGCGTGCTTTCACATAGATACTATTGGATGTATACTCACAATTAGCAAATGCCCTGATCGCAACATACTCACCCTCCTCTGTTAAATAAAGAATCGAATCGGTTTCATTATCCATTAAAACATTGTTTCTGAGCCAATGGATATTTTCCTCAGTATCAGCTATTAATTGATCCGCTTCCCGAATAATTATTGGAATAGACACTTCCTCAATTGAAACAGCCTGTGGGAACACTTCAAAATCTCCACTATCAGGAACAATTGCCATATAGTAATCACCTAACGGTAAATTATCGGGTATTTCGATTGTCATACCAAAATCAGCCGAATCCAAAATTGATAATTCAACAGCATCTATCATCGATTCATTTGCAGAAATTATCGCTTTAGATGGTTGTCCAGTATAATTAACACCAGTATACTGATAATTGATATTTAGCTCCGATGCCGGGCAAAGTACGTTACTTTCTAAACTGGTGATTTCAAAAGTAGCTTCTATAGTTCTGGCTGAATCATAAAGGAAATCGGAGGTGTTAAACTTCTTTTCATATCGATTCCCATTGAATAGAAAAACTTTATAATAGTAATTTTTACTCTCGGCAAAACCGGAAGAAATAAAATCAACGGTTTTTTGATTCCCCGCATACAACATTTTTACTCCTTCAGCTACTTCAGGGGCATTGCTATAACTATTATTGTAATTAAAAGAATTAAGTTCAATCGAATCGTTTGGAGCAAAATCAAAGTCAGGCGTTTCAGAGACAAAAACCACTGATCCATCAGCCTCAAAACCTGTATAGGAAATCCTCATACTCTTGCTGGTAAACTCACTGAGATCCATTTCTTCCAAGCCACCTTCAGGAACTTTGATTAAGGTTTTAGCTGAAATAAAAGCAGCAGTATCTGTTTTATAGTTGGGATCAGTTGTTAGATTTGCTTCCTGATGATAAGAGAAGGCCTTAAAAGAATATTCTGTATTATGATCTAAGCCAATAACAGTGGAACTATTACCATTCCCATTATAAACTACATAATCATGTGTATTCAATCGATCTCCGGCTTTAAATATTGAGTCGGCACGATAGGTAAAGTAGTCCTCTGGTATAGTATTTATATTAGCGGACTCACTTGCAATAATGAGTACCTTCTCTTCCGCTAAAGCATTCCAGGATAATTCAAGGGAGCTATCTGTTGCTTGCAGCACCTGAAATTCCTCTACGATACTTAAAGGTTCCTCACTTAATTGACCATTAACACTTTGGATATAAAATTTTGGTCCTAATGGATTCGCAGATGACCCTCCATTTTTATATAAGCTAACTTTAAACCCTTTCCCTACTGAAGGGCTTATATAAGTACTGTCCAGAAATTCAGGATCAGCAAAAACGCTAATTGCGAAATTCACTAATTCCTCATTACTATCCTCAGGATATAATGACAATCTCATGATGTTATTTTCAGAATAAGCTACTCTAAAAGCGACTTGTTTATTATTAGCATCAGCCAATATGGTAGCTTTTTGAAGTTCTAATCCCTCATGTTGATATCCTATGCCTTCTGAAGAATAGAGAGTTTGCCCTTGTGCTATAATTTGATGATCAAATGAATCCTGTACATAAGAATCGTGTATATCAGCAGTTTTGAATTCAAAGACACTACTACGGCTACTGTAGCTAATCATTGTATCATATTTATTGTAAGCATATAGAGCCATTTTATAAGTTGTGGATGGTTGTAATCCTGACAATTTAACTTGGTTCAAGTCATTTAAATCGAATACGCGGGCTCTGCCCAGAAGAGTAGCTGATTCAAAATCATTCACTAAAGGATAAACCGAATTATTGACAGGTGTCTCAGTTCCTGCTTCATCCTTCCAAATTAACAGCAAAGGTTTACCTACTGATAGTTGAGGCCATTTCACATGAATATTTGTTGAGTCACCATAGGATAAATACGGTTTCTGCGGACTTGAAGGCGTTGAAGGTTGTTTAATTCCATCAAGATACCATCCATCAGTATTATCATACAAGACAGCATTTTTAGCAATTATTTTACCCTCACCTATTGCATGGCTATTAAATACCTCCACATTTTCTATGATCAATGAATCTTTTTCTGTTGAAATGTAACCCTGCTCATGCTTACTTCCTGAATAGATAAAAAATTCACTCCCTTCATTAGCGATTGCATTGACCGTTAGGTGAGCAGATGGAACGATTTGCAAATCATTACTTCCTATAAAAAGGCTATCAATGGTTGGAGAACCTGAAATGATAAATGTTGAATAATTATATCTAGGATATAGCTTAAGAAACCTTTGATCAGACCTCAAATAGTTTGTCCTTACCGCTTTTGGAGGATTAATCATTTCCGTATTCCTATCACTCCAATCTATGACTTCCATTAGCTCATAGGGTTTACTAAAAGTAATTTTGCAGTCATTTACAGCAAAATACCAAATCCTCTTTGGTAATGAATCAATTAATATTTCATTAGCAGGGCTAGTCTGACTTAAATTAATACTCAAATAACTATTACTTCCTAAATTATTCGATAAACTTATTCTACTCTGTCTTTCAACCCCATTGAAAATATATTTATCAATTCCACTCCTGATGGAATCCGACAAGATAAAATCACCTGACACAATAAACCTATTATCTCTTTTGTAATTCTCCAGGCTATCATAATTGTTTAATAAAATCGACTTATTTAATCCTTCAGTAGATAGGGCATATAAAGAGACATTATCTAAGATATTTATAAATCCTTGATCGGTATCCGAAAATGAATTTTCATCTATATATACTTTGCTTCCGGAGGTAGGAATAGTATCATGCAGAACTCCTCCTCCGCTTGTTTTGGCCCAATGAGATGGATCTGCCCAATCACCATCACCACCTACCCAGTAAAAATCTTTAGTAGAGGTGGTTGTAAGTGTCAATTTCGGAACATTCTCTCTATTAATACTATAAATTTGACTGCTAAAGTCATTAGCGGTATATATTGAAACATAGTAGGTTGTACTTGCTCTTAAATCTGAGATCAATATATCATTAGAATACCTATCATTAGCGTGAACTACATAGCCATTAGACTGCTTAAAGTTTTGAATTGTATAGTTATTGTAAATACCATCTTCTAATTCCAGAACAGCATTAGGGTCTTCACTTAAAAACACTATACTAGAAGAATTAACGCTTCTTGTCCAGCTTAACTTAGCAGTTGAAGCAGTTATATTATAAAGTTCTGCATCAGTAACATTTGCTGTGGGCGTTTCAGGCAACAAAGAAAATTGTGAGACGTCTGAAGCAAGATAATTCGCAGTCAATCCACTACCATTATATTCTAATACACGATATTGATAGTAATAGTCATTAGAAAGACCTGTTACATCTACAAAGTTTCCTGTTCCATTATATAGCACTTTGATTTCATCAAAATCCGAATCTATATAAGTTTTTCCATTTGCAAAATTAGAGTTCGCTTCGAAATCTTTACCATCATAATCCTTCTTTTCGAAATCAAGTCCTGTATAACTTTGTGCGATCACTATTCTATTTTCACCATCTCCATTCTCCCAACTTAACCTAACAGTCTCTGAATCTGTAATTTCATATTTAAGATCAGTTGAGGCCAGTGAAGGTCTGCTGGTCTCAGTTATAAAACTATAACTTACAGGCTCTCCGTAAGTGATTTTATTCCCACTACCATTAAACTCATAAAAATCTAGCGTGTACTTTGTTCCGGAAATTAACTGAGTAAGATTTACTGACTCTCCATTCCCACTATAAATGGCATAATTTCCTGCTGATATTTCCTCACTCAAATCATTGGCTGCCAGATGGGTTAAACCATTTACTATTTGAGCTTTTTCATATCCCTCTCTATTCAAAATAACCATAACATTATCTCCACCTCCTCTTTCCCATCCAATATTAGCTGTTGTTTTAGTTATATCATTTACAGTTATATTCTTAACTTTTTCAGTGGGAGTACTTAATCCGTCATCATAAACGTACAATAAACTTCTAAAACCTAGAGGATCTCCATTATAACCGAATCCACCACCAGTATATTCATAATGGATTGTTAAAGCACCTTCAGAATTTGTTGCTGTTATAGGTAAATAATTATGATCATCAGATGAACTGAAACCACTAAAATCTGCTAAAACAGGAGCCGAAGTATTTAATCCGTCATAAATGACAAAAGGAAATTGTTCAGCAGACCCCAGGTTTATAAGTGTAGCTAAAAAGGATAATTTTTCACCAGGGTTTGCCGGGAAATAGGTTTCCACAAAAGACTCCTGGGTTATTCTGCCAAAGCCAGTCGGATTGTATAATACTTTTACAGCATCAACAGATGTGTTGGCTTCTCCTAAGAATATTGCATTACTTTCTTTGGTTGTATATGTATTATATCCTACATTATTAAACCCGTACCTGGTACCGGCTCCATTTTCTCTTAAATAGACTACATATAGATGATATTGTGTTTCAGGCGAAAGACCATTAAGCTCAAAGTATGTATAAGAACTATTATGAACTGCAAATACTCCGGTGAGCACTTCATCTCCAGAACCAAATTCATTATTTGCATTCACTCTGAAATCATCCACTAATGTACTTTCGAGATCTGCTATGTTCACAGGATCTTCACTTGCCAAAACTAGTATTTTTCTATCAGAAGGATAATCCCCACTACTTAGAGAATAATTTATTCTAATATCTAATTTATCATTTTTAATGAAGTAAGGCTCTCTAAATACTACATTATAAGAATCTGTAATCTCTTCGGGTGCAACTTCGTTGTTATTTATATTAAATTGATAACCAGATGTCTTGAAAGCTTTTAATCCACCACTTTCGTTATATTCCCATATCTTAATGGTATAATCAGTCGCTGATGTCAAATTCGTGAGAGTTAGGTTATTGATGTCAGAAAAAGCAACAACAAATTCACCATTGCCCAGGTCCTGACCTGAGCCAAAATTAGTATTGGAAGAGTAAGTAGTATTTTCAGTCGGAGTAAACTGTATGGAAGAATTGCCCTGTTTCGCCACAATTAATCTACTATCACCATCACCTTTTGTGAAACCAAAATTGATAGATGTATCAGTAAAAGAATTTATAACACGATTGGATGAACCAATAGTAGGAGCTGCAAAAATCAAAGCCACATCCGCTTGCCATCCATACAAGCTAAATTCTGAGGTAACAAAATCTGCTGAATAAAACTTCACGGTCAATGCTTCTCCAGAAGAAGTTACTTTTAAGGGTAATGTATGGCTATCTCCTGATAGTGAAGTCAATAAAGCAGCCGTAGTGTCAGCTCCATCAAATATCCTTAATTTTTCATAAGAGCGGACTTCCATTTCATTGAAAGTAAGCTCCACAGATTTACCGCTTTCACCGGAATTTAAAGTAAGTACATTTTCCCGGTTTGGAAAGAAAAAACCTTTTCCACCATCATCATAAAACGAATCACCAGTGTTTACAGTGGCGCTTCCATTCTTCATATAAAGTACTCCGCTTTCCAACGTGGTTTCGCTTCTTGCAAAGCTGGTGGTGGTACTTTGATATTTTATACTTGAGTTATCAGGAGTAGAATTCACTTCCATCCTTGACATATAATATTCTGTACCAGGATTTAAACCAGTAATCTTTACCAGGTTATCATTCCCTTGATAAACTACATAGGTGCCGGTACCCACTAATGAACCATTGCCGAACTCACTATCTGCTGTATAAGAAGTATTATCAGCTACTGTCACATCAGGAAAACTTCCTTCCCTAAGAAAAATAATTCTTTCAGAGCCTCCTCCAGCAGATAATCCGATATAAAGACTATCTCCATAAACCTTTGAATAATAAAATGACCCATTTCCTGTAGGAATGGGTACGCTATTCACTTCCCATCCAATGGAATTGAGATCGACCACTGTGTTTTCTAAATTAAATGTAGCAGTTCCCTGAAAGTCACTGTCCTTAATTTTCGCATAATCACCTGAAATATTTATTCCTTCACCTGCAAAATAAGTTTTCTCCCCAGGTTCACTAGATAATATTTTAGCCTCCTCAGTAGCCAATCCATTGAAATCCAGAGAAGTGAGAATAGTTTGAGTAGTGCCTGCTTCAAGTTCAAGTGCAATATCTTTGGCAACAGAGAAATTATTAAAGGTATTACTTCCAAAAACTTCCACATCATTAGAAAAACTATCTGGTCTTTTAAAATTCACCGTACCATAGGTTAAATCCATTCCCTCGAACAGTTTACTAGGATTTATGATGGAGTTGTTTGATTGAAAAGTTATCCCTGAAGCACCCAAAGTTCTCCATTGCTCCACATTTATAGTAGCATTATCAATATTAAGAATTTTAGGAGAGCTATACTGAAGCCAAAAATACTCACAATTAAAAGTATTGGCTCCTAAAATTAACTCTCCTGCAGTATGATATAAATAAGTAGCTGTCAAATCACTTAAGAAAGTCCAGCTTCCCTGAGCGGCAAACCTGAAGGAGCCTGTTCCTTCTGCATTAACTTTTCCATTCTCAACAAGAATTTCATTTCCTGCATCATCACTGCGAAAATCAACTAATGCATACGGCCATTCTAAAACAACATTGGCTGGCACTTTAAAAGAACCATAAATTTCAAAATCAGTATCAGCCACTTCACTTGTGAAAGTCACATTAAAAGTCACGTTCTCGGAAATAAAATCCCTTACTCTGACGATACTTCGATCGATAGTCAATACCTGACCATCGTTAGTAAAAGAATTGGCATCAAAATACACATTATCAGTTTCACCTGGTAATACAGTGTGTTCAGTGCTGCCTCCTGAGGTTGTAACCCAATGGGATAGCTCACTCCAGTTACCACTACCACCTATCCAGTAATAGTCGGCAGCCTGTACATTTAAGATGGAACCAACAGTAAAAATTAAATAAAAAATGGATTTTGGGAGAGTAAAGATTCGATTCATAGAGTTATTGGATTGGGAATACTTTTATTATCAGACAATTACAACCCACAAAAGTACGAATGCATATTTAATATATCCAATTAAATATACATTACTTGTAGCTTAATTGATTTTCATATGATATCAAAAGCCTGAGAAGAAGGTGGCTTTTCTTACCTTTACCACAAATAAGAAGTGGGGTGTCAGCTGTATTGAAAGGATGGTATTCAGGGAAAATACTTCCAGCAGAAATCAGTTATCCCTCAATATATTGGTCAAATCAGCCTCTTCAACAATTCCTAAAGGCCCTTTATAGATACCTCCCTCAATGCCAATATCAGTGACTTTTACTGCTACAATATTATTGCCAGTAGGTCTTAATAAGTTTTGTGGAATTTTATAAATCCTTGTTTTAATGTAGGATCTACTTTCACCTACTGCTCTCCCATCAATGGTTTCGCCAATTTTGACACCATTCAAGTAAGTTTCATCAAAATCATCTATTTTGCCCAAAATCAAATAGTATCGCTTGTTTTGATCCGGTTTAAAATCCAATTGAAAGTTTTTTCTGTACCAGGCTATACCATCATAGGCTCTATACCCATGATTATCCCAATATGCTGGTGCTAAAATATCTTCCCAGCAGGAATCATCAATCTTTTCACTATAAAAATTTGGTTCATTTTGAGTATTGAACTTCCAAACACCATACAAATGTTGTAATAAACCTTTATGGGTTTTGGCTGTATAAAAACCCATTTCTCCGCGTACAATCCCACCATTAGCACCATCATCATACACCCTCACGGCAAGTACATTGTCTCCACCAAAATTGATAGTACTTGTAGGAATATAATATTTCCTGTTGGAATTATAAGCTGTTCTGAATCGTGGGGGAAATTGCCCGCTTTTCCCTATTAAAGTTCCATTGATATAGGTTTCATCTACATCATCTATAAAGCCCAGTATAAGAAAATTAACGTCTTTAGGGTTCAATAATCTACCATCAAAGTGCAAGCGATACCATGCATAGCCATCGTAACCGTGGAAACCTTCATTTTCCCAATCAGCAGGCACCAAAATATGTTCCCAATTACTATCATTATAATTGGCACTTTTCCATTTTAAATTATCCCCAATGCTAAATTTCCACTGCCCTGCAATACTTCTTTTAAGATCCACATCCTGATAAACATTTTCATTTACATAATGTGGATGATCCCATTTTTTTTCTTCCATCATGAGTTCCCATATCCAACTCATAATACTATTATCTTCCGTTTTGGAATCGCCTTTCACCTGGGCACCTGCTACTAAACAATGTAAAGAAGCCAAGAGAAAAATGAAAATTGTTTTTTTATAATTACTCATTGCGGTCTATCATCGATACCTTAATTAGCTGTAACAGCTAAAGTTGATTTTTCATTCTGTAATACTTTTTTCTTATGATTCCCACTTTTAGTAATCACTTTGTTGTTTGCAACATCTATAACAAATCCATGGGCTCTCATCATCTCCAAACCAACTATACCAGCAATGGTTTTCCCGGTTCTTTGTTTGATGGAATTTGCTACATTTGATAAATCATAAGCTAAAATTATTCCTTTTAATTGGATTTCGTTAAAAGTTATCACAGCTTTTCTCACAGTATACATCTGCATCAATTGTTTCCCGACTCCCTGAACCTGATACCTGGCTTGACTTAAGGGATAAGTTTTGTATTGATACTTATCCTGACTATCCATATTTAATATGGTGTATTCAGAACCTGTATCCAATAATACCCATACATTTTCTCCATTCAAATTCATTTTAACAATCGGTCTTTTATCAAACTCAGTCTCTGTAGAGATATAATCCTGTGCGTAAGTAAACATGCTCATAAGCATCATCCATAATGTAATCTTTAAAGTTCTCATAGCTTTTAGTTTTGTTTTATAATTCAAACTAAAGCTTATCTATGTTACTGTGTGTCACTGGAAAGTAAACAAATGTCACATGATGTCACGAGTAACTCATACCAACTTATACCCCATCCCATGTACCGTTAAAATCACTTTTGGCTCATTAGGATGAATCTCTACTTTTTGTCTTAATCTTAATATAAAGTTATCAATTGTCCTTGTTGTGGGAAATTCATCATACTGCCAAATATTTTTCAACAAATCATCTCTGCTTACAATTTGGTTTTTATGTTTCAATAAGAAATGAAGTACTTCTAGCTCACGATGAGAAAGTTTCAATTCCTTACCTGATACTTTAGCTATGTACTTATTGAAATCAACCTCCATTAACCCAATTTTAATAAACTCATCTGCCTTATTTTGGGATTCGCTTGTTTGGGTACGCCTAAGTATCGCCTTAATCCTTGCCAATAATTCCCTTAGACTGAAAGGTTTGGTCATGTAATCATCCCCTCCCAGCTCAAGGCCAAGCACCCTGTCAATCTCTTCACCCTTGGCAGTTAACAAAATAACCGGAGTAAAAATATTCAACTGTCTCAGTTTTCTGCACACATCAAAACCTGACATTTCCGGCATCATTACATCCAACACTATCAGGTCAAAATGCTCTTCCTTTGCTTTTTCCAGGGCCACTTTCCCATTTTCAGCCAATACCGTTTCGTAGCCCTCAAACAACAAATTATCCGAAAGCCCTTCTCTCATAGCCTGCTCATCATCTACAATTAATATTTTACTCATGCTGATTGATTTAAAGGAAATATTAATATAAAGGTACTACCCACTCCTACAGTAGATTGGATCTTGATTTCTCCCTTATGGGAGTCCATGATATGCCTTACCAAACTTAAACCCAAACCTGTTCCTTTGGTTTTCTGGGTCATGGCACTTTCCAACCTGTAAAACTTATCAAATATCTTAGCCTGTTCACTTTTGGGAATACCTATACCGTTATCCTTGATACTAAAAAACGCTTTTTTACCATCACTTTTGGTCTCCATTTCAAGCTGAACAGTCTTATCATTATATTTGATTGCATTTTCCACTATGTTTGAAAACGCTTCTTCCAATGACTGGCTGTCCGCCAGAACAGGGAGTTCCCCTTCTGCTAAATTCAGCTGGCAACTCACATTTTTTTCGTTAAAAGTATAACTATAGCTTTTGCAGAAATTTACTACCAATGCATTCAGATCAATTTCTTCAAATTGATAAGTTTTCTTATTGGACTCAATCCTGGAAAAATCCAGGATATTATTCACCAAATAGGTAAGTCTGCCAGATTCATGAAAAATGACATTATAATAATGCTGTTGCTTTTCAGGGGAAGGAATTCTGCCCAACATTAAAGTTTCGGCATACATCCTGATAAGTGCCAGTGGAGTTCTGATTTCATGGGACACATTAGAAACAAAGTCCGATTTCAATTGCGCCATTTTTAAAGCACTTCGTATATTCCTGATAATGATAAAGATTCCCACCAAAACAGTGAGTAGGGTAAAGATTAAAAAGAAGAGATTATTTCTGCTTCGCTCCCTTATTAAAGCAGAATAACTTTCACCGGTTGTTTGAATCGCTAAATGGATGTCGGGCAATATCCAAAGGCTGCTTTGTGTGTATTCTTTTGGTAACCTGAAATCTCCTGTACTATATATAATCCGAGGATCAGTATTTTCCGTTTCATACAAAACTGCTACGCTAAAATTATCAGTCGCAATTTCCTGCATTTTGGCACCTAGCACTTGCTCTACCCAAAATTCGGGCTCCAATAAGATAAACACATTATATAAAGTCGAATCATTATCATATTGCATAAAAGTAATACCCATCTGGTTATCTCTTAATCCTTTGATGGATTCCCAATTCTCCACAGCTTGAATTTTTTGAAAACCAGCATTTAAATAGCGGGTAAGCCGGGAAAGCGTAGTGTCATTTTTAAAGAGCCACTGTTCTATAAATGGTCTCGCATCAAGAGATTCATCTACATAATCTCCATAGAAAACAGAATCAACCTCAGCCTCCAAATTATTGATGGATAATAACTGTATCGGTTCATTACTTAATACTAGTCTGGAGGCATTTTCGAAAATATCACTGCCGGAATTATCCAGTTCACGCGCCCACTGTGTCATCATATCATCAGCATACTGATTCAATGAAAAAAGCACTGTTTCCATTTGCTTTTCATAAATGACATTCGCCATTTGTTCATCCTCATTAAGTGATAGAAGCTGCAAATAGCCATAAATAAATAGTGGGACAATAATTATCGCCAGTATGATTAATATGCTTCTAAGCTGCTTGTTCATAGGTTATATTTAACTAACAAAGTAAGTAAAATATCTATAATTATTTTGATGAATTCAGGATGGAATGCGAATTGTAAATAAACCCCACAATTTTTGTCAAAATCAATTAACCAATCTACCTTTGTAGTATCAAACAAGGGGTGCCTTATAATAACGGGCTGAGAACATACCCACAACCTGATCCCGGTAATGCGGGCGTAGGAATTTATACCGAAATACAGATTTAAAAATTAATATAGATTATACTGTTTCAATCATGCTTATTTGAAAAAGAGATAGATTGAATAATTATTGATAAAACAGATTCTCTGATAATAAAGATTTAGCTTTCACAAGCTAGGGGTGCCTTAATACACGGGCTGAGATTATACCCAATGAACCTGATGCCGGTAATGCGGTCGAAGGGAGCGGTTTAAGGAAAACAAAGAGAGGTAAGTACCCCACTTCTCACATGTTAAACTTATAATAATAAATTACATGTTACACTTTAACAAATGGTGGTGTTTATCCACAGTTTTTTGTCTGCTAGCGGTTAACTCCATGGCACAATTACGCCTTTCCGGCACAGTAACGGACAAAGAAGAACAAGGGGCTTTAGTTGGTGCTTCAGTAGTTATTCCTGAATTAAATAAAGGAGATGTGACGGATGAAGAGGGTGAGTTTATCATCAATAAACTTCCGGAAGGCACTTACACAGTGAAAGTTTCCTTTATAGGCTATAAACCTATAGAAAAGGAAATACAATTAAATAGTGATCTGAGTCTTATATTTAAAATGGAAAAAGACATCCGGATGACAGATGAGGTTATCGTATCAGCCACCCGGGCGGATGAAAAAACACCAACTACCTATACCAATGTCAGCAAGGAGCGTTTGGAAAAGCAAAACCTCGGGCAGGACATGCCTATTTTGCTTAATTATACGCCTTCTGTAGTAACTACTTCTGATGCGGGAGCCGGAGTAGGATATACCGGTATTCGTATCAGGGGAAGTGATGGTACAAGAATTAATGTCACTGTTAATGGTATTCCTATTAACGATTCCGAATCACATGGCACTTTTTGGGTAAATATGCCTGATCTGTCTTCCTCAGTCAACAATATCCAGATACAAAGAGGTGTAGGAACTTCCACTAATGGCGCTGCGGCTTTTGGCGCGTCTATAAATATGCAAACCAGCACGCCCGCACAAGAAGCTTTTGGGGAAGTGAACAATTCCTTTGGTTCCTTTAACACACGCAGACATAATGTAATCTTCAATACCGGCATCATGAATAGTGGATGGGCTTTTGAGGGGAGGCTTTCCAATATCCATTCTGATGGTTATATAGACAGGGCTACATCAGATTTACAGTCTTATTTTCTTTCCGGTGCTTATTATGGCGATAAAACCATTCTCAAAGCACTCACTTTTGGAGGCAAAGAAAAGACTTATCAAAGCTGGTGGGGCACACCTGAGGCAAGGTTGGAAAATGATATTCCCGGAATGCAGGAAGTTATTGCCAATAATGGATTCACAGATGAGCAGGCAGAGAACCTGCTGAATTCTGGTCGTACTTACAATTACTACCAATATGATAATGAAACTGATAACTATCAGCAGGATCATTATCAATTACATCTTTCTCATCAGTTTAGCAAACAATTGCAGGCCAATGCGGCTCTTCATTACACCTATGGAAGAGGATATTATGAGCAACACAGAGCAGATGATGATTTTGAAGATTACAACTTACCTGATTTACAAATAGGGGACAGTACAATATCCTCTACTGATTTAATAAGAAGAAGATGGCTTGACAACCATTTCTATGGATTTACCTATAGCTTAAATTATGATAATAATAACGGGCTGGATATCACATTAGGCGGTGGCTATAATGAATATGATGGTGACCACTTTGGGGAAATCATTTGGGCCAGGTTTGCCGGAGAATCTGAAATAAGAGATCGCTATTATGACAATAATGGCTTCAAAACGGATTTCAACTCATTCTTAAAAGCAAATTACCAGCTTAATCAGCAAATCAACCTTTTTGCAGATTTGCAGGTTCGTAGTATCGATTACAGAACAGTAGGTGTTGATAATGATTTAAGAGAAATAAATGCCGGAGATAATTACAACTTTTTTAATCCGAAAGCAGGCCTCTCCTACTTTTTTGATAACAACAGCTCAGCTTATGTTTCATTTGCCATAAGCAACAGAGAGCCGGTACGTAACGATTTCATTGATGCAATTGAAGATGTTACACCTCAACCTGAAACTTTAAGAGATTTGGAAGTTGGTTATAAAAAAAGAGATAAAAATTACAGCATAGAGGCCGTTTATTATTATATGAATTATAAAAATCAATTAGTACTTACTGGAGCCTTGAATGATGTAGGTTCAAGTGTGAGAACCAATGTTGACAATAGCTATAGAATGGGAATAGAACTTATTGGATCTGTAAAAATTACGCCTTCTTTGCAATTGAATGCCAATGCCACTTTCAGTCATAATAAAATTGAAGAATTTACTGAAATATTATATGATTATGGAGCCGATTTTAGTGAATATAACATCGTAAGAAATGATTACGAAAACACTGATATATCTTTCTCTCCAAATCTAATTGCTGGCGGTGATTTAACATTTACACCTCTACAACCCATTAGTTTCTCTTTATTAGGTAAATATGTAGGCCAACAATATTTGGACAATACTTCCAATGATGAAAGGGCTATCGATGCTTATTTGGTAAGCGATTTTGTAGCTTCTTATAAATTTAGCTTACCTTTTATAAAAACAGCAGAACTGAAATTAATGGTTAATAACATTTTTAATGAAAAATATGTGTCCAATGGATATACATTTGGTTATTCAGGCGGTGAATACGTAGTGCGTGAAAATTACTATTACCCTCAGGCAGGAACCAACTTCTTGCTAGGGATGAATATCAGGTTCTGATTATTTTTATCTATAATGATGGCTGTCATGAAACAGAGTTTTGTGACAGCCATTATAAAAGTTTTAAAATCATCCAATAGTCTATGAAAACCTTCATACCTTTTTACGATGTCAAAAAATATCCCCATGAAGTAATAGTAATGGATGCCCATCATCCACAAGGCTTTGATTTATCACACTGGAGAGGAGCACCCGTTCCTGAAGGTTGCGAAGCTGATACAAGTACAGAAATTGTGCTTAAAGCAATAGAAAAAGATATTCCCGAATTAAATAAGAGCTATGTAACCAACAATCACTATGACATTGATGGATTTTTAGGAGTGTGGGCTCTTTTCAATCCTCAATTGGCTTTGAAGCACAAAAACCTATTAATTGAAATAGCGCAAATAGCCGATTTCCGGGAAATTGACTTCAAAAACTCTGAATGGAGAAAAGCATTAAAAATAGTTTGCTTGCTCAATGAGGAAGAAGCGCGCTTATTTTATCCTCCTTTTGGTGCACCTGAAATAGCCGAAAAAGAAATGGAAGCCTGTGTGCCTAAATACCATTACTTTTTAGAAGCTTTCACAGAAATGATCCAAAATGAAGAAAAAATAAAAGAAACTGAGGAGTATAAATGTGTAATAGCCCAATTGGAACAAAACATACAAAGGAAGACTATTTCCGATATAAAAATGCAATTAGTAGAAGCCAAGGAACCTTTGCATTACTACAGCTTATATGCCGGCAGTAATCATGCAGATATGGTTATGAGTTTGTATTCAGGCAACCGTTATGAGTTGGAATATAAATACACCACCTGGGTAACTACCACACGCAAACATTTTCCCAGATTAAACTTGCAATTGTTGTGTGACAGGCTAAACAGGATGGAAAACAGCAAAAGAACATGGAAAGCTGAACATTTTACAGATACCGCACCTATTTTGAGGCTGGAAGGGGAAAGACTCTCCAAAAAAGAACGATATTCCAGTCCAACAGCAAGGCCCATTTACCCTTCAAGTATTGCTCCGGAATTGTTTAAAAAGGAATGCATCAGTTATTTCAGGGAATTCTATCGGGATTTAAGCCTAGGGGAAACTTTGGATTGGAAAGAATTGAGAAGAGTAAATGAGGAAATTTTTGCCAAATCAAGTAATGTAAAAATATAGTGCAAAAAACTACTGACCTTTCTGAAACTCCTCACTAATATATTTCCCCTTTCATTACTACTCACTTCTTTTATTTCCTATTCATCAGATTTTACAATCTTTTTAATCAAAATACTTTATTTCTAAAAAATAAAACCTTAGTTTTCCATCATCAACAGTAAAATGTTTAAGAATATTAATCAATATCGCAATCAAATTACAGCCAACACTGCTCAGTGTAACAGAAGTATTGCGTGCATTTCTTTCACATTCACAGCTACTACAATTACCCCTTTTCGGGGTTAAAATTTACATATCATCCCAGAAGCAGGGCTTCGCAAAATCAATTCAAGTTTTAAGAATTTTACTTTAATCCAATTTAAACATGCAGGTTTTAAAATTTGGAGGTACATCCGTAGGTACCCCTCATAATATTCGTCTTGTAAAGGAAATCATACAAGAAAAATCACTTCAAGATTCTACCGTGGTAGTAGTTTCCGCATTTGGCGGTGTTACTAATCGTTTAATTCAGTCCAGTAAGCTGGCAGCAAGTGGAGATGAAAGCTATCAGGTAATACTTACACAAATTGTTGAGCAACATATAGAAACGGCCCAGCAATTAATTGATTTAAAAAATCAAAGCCCTATTATGGGGCAACTCCGGCTATTGCTTAATGAATTGGAAGACATCCTGAGAGGTGTATTTTTGGTTCGGGAAATCTCTAACAAAACATTGGATAAAATCAGCTGCTATGGTGAAATACTTTCAGCACGAATTATCACTTATTTTCTTCAGGAAAGTGAAGTAAGTGTAGCATTAGCGGACCCCAAACAATTTATTCATACTGATAAGCAGCACGGGAAAGCCAATGTTTACTTTGAGGAAACCAACAAAGCCATTTTGGATTATTTTGTTGCCCCATTTAAAATATTTGTATGTCCGGGCTTTCTGGCATCTGCTTCTAATGGTGAAACCACCACATTAGGCAGAGGAGGCTCTGATTATACCGCTGCAATTATAGCAGCCGCTTTGGATGCGCCATGCATAGAAATCTGGACCGATGTAAGCGGAATGATGACAGCCAACCCACAATGGGTGCCCAATGCCTATGTGATAGAAGAAATGGATTACGAAGAAGCCATGGAGCTAACACATTTTGGTGCTAAAGTGCTTTATCCACCCTCTATTCAGCCTGTATTGAGGAAAGGAATACCGGTTTTCATCAAAAATACCTTCAAAAAGACAGATCCCGGCACTAAAATTCACGGATTGGGAAAGAAAAACGGGCAAATTATCAAAGGGCTTTCCTGTATAGAAAATATCGCCTTACTCAATTTATCAGGAAGTAGTATGGTGGGCATTCCGCATTTTTCATACCGACTTTTTGAAACACTGGCCTCAGTACAAATTTCAGTCATACTTATTACACAAGCTTCCTCGGAACATTCCATTTGTGTAGCCATTGATCAGGAAGAAATGCAAAAAGCAAAAGAAGCCATTGAAAGTGCTTTCTCTGAAGAAATTCGTCAGCAAAAGCTGAATCCATTAAGAATTGATACTGACTTGGCCATAGTGGCACTGGTGGGATCAAATATGAAAGAGCAAATTGGGGTAAGTGGCAGGATGTTAAGTATTTTGGGAAATAATGGCATCAACATCATCGCCATCGCCCAGGGTTCTTCCGAGAAGAATATTTCCGCTGTCATTCAGAAAAATCAAATTAAAAAAGCCATGAACAGCTTACATGAAAGTTTCTTTCTGTCAGACATTAAACGGGTAAACCTATTTGTAGTAGGTACTGGAAATGTGGGGAAAGCGCTATTAAAACAAATTGACTTACAAACAGAATACCTGAAAGAAAAACATCACCTGGATTTAAAGATAGTGGGCATTGCCAATTCCCGCAAAATGCATTTTGAAGAAGAAGGCATTGACTTAACCACTCCATTTTCCTATTTGGAAGAAAAAGCTCAAAAAATGGAGACCCATCTGTTTTTAGAGCAAATGATTAACATGAACCTACGTAATAGTATATTCATTGACAATACTGCTGAGGAAAGCATTGCCTTAACTTATGATGTTGTATTAAGAAAAAGCATTTCAGTGGTAACGCCTAATAAAATTGCCTGTACTGGCAAATATGCAGACTATAAAAAGCTGAAAACTGTTGCCTTGCGCTACAAAAGCCACTTTCATTTTGAAACGAATGTGGGTGCCGGCTTGCCCATCATTAATACATTGAATGATCTGATTAAAAGTGGAGATGAAATATTGGGGATTGAAGCCGTATTATCAGGTAGTCTGAATTTTATTTTCAATAATTATGATGGCGAGGAATCATTATTTTCGGAAGTAGTAAAACAAGCACAAATAGAAGGCTATACAGAACCTGATCCAAGGATAGATTTAAGTGGCGTGGATGTAAAAAGGAAGGTTTTAATTCTCTTGAGGGAAAGCGGTTTCGAAATGGAAATGGATGACATTGAGGCAGTACCATTTATCCCCGAAGAATGTATGAAGGCAGTTACAGTAGATAATTTTTTTTCACTGCTAGAGAAGCATGAAGCAGTTTTTCAGAAGAAAATGAAAGAAGCAGAAGAAGCCGGTAAAAAGTTGAAATATGTCGCGACTTACAAAAATGGCAAAGCAGAAACAGGCTTAAGATTAATTGAAAAATCTCATCCGTTATACAATTTGGAAGGAAAAGATAATATCGTATTGTTCACCACAAAAAGGTATCCGGAGCAACCATTGGTAGTGAAAGGTGCCGGGGCAGGAGCGGATGTAACTGCTTCCGGTATTTTTGGTGACATTATGCGGATTGCCAATACTTTTAGGGAGAATTAATTTAATATCTGCGCTTTATAAAAAATTAAAAATGGATAAAATAAAGATTTTTGCACCAGCCACTATCGCCAATGTAGGTCCGGGCTATGATATTTTTGGCTTAGCACTTGAAAATATTGGGGATACGATAGAAATGCAATGGACGGACAAGAAAGGGATTCATATCCATCCAATTGATGGATTTCCAGACTTGCCCACCACAGCCGAAGAAAATATTGCCGGGATAGTAGCAATTGAAATGTTGAAACAGCAAAAAATAAAAAGAGGTCTGGATATTCGCATTCATAAAAATGTAATGCCCGGAAGTGGCCTGGGAAGCAGTGGTTCCAGTGCGGCAGGTGCTGCATTTGCTTTAAATGAGTTGTTGGGCAAACCATTCTCACAGACAGAATTGATTCAATTTGCCATGTTAGGCGAAAAAGCTACTTCAGGAAAAGCTCATGCTGATAATGTGGCAGCTTCCATTTTGGGAGGCTTTACCATAATTAAAGGTTACGAACCTTTACAGGTCTTCAATATTCCCTTTCCTGAAAATTTGCATATTGCTATTGTCCATCCTCAAATAGAGGTAAAGACTTCCGACTCCAAAAAAGTACTAAAGAAAGAGTTAGGGTTGGATGCTGTGATCAAACAATGCGGTAATGTAGCTGGCCTTGTTGCTGGGATGATGGGGAATGATTTCACGCTAATTGGTGCCAGCATGAACGATTTAATCGCTGAGCCTATTCGTTCCTTCCTGATTCCGGGCTATAAAGAAGCGAAAAAACTGGCTTTGGAAAATGGTGCCATTGGCTGTAGCATTTCCGGCTCAGGCCCCTCAATTTTTGCCTTTACAGAGGGCAAAATAAAGGCTGAGGAAATTGCGCTGCTATTTGCTAATTTCTATAACAATTTAGGAATAGCTAATAAAGTATATTGCTCGGGGATTAATGGGAATGGGTGTGAGGTGCTGTGATTAATTCACTCATTCAAACAAAAAAAGAAATTGATCCGGTACAAACAACAAATATGGCTTTTCGTCACAAATGAGCTATTGTTCAACGCTGAATTTCCTCAATCATTCGAGCTGTACTATAAAATTGACTAATTTAGTGGCTATAGAAGAATAACTACATTGATTAGCTGCTTGTAATGAAGAGATGAATAAATTAGAACCAAAACAGGACAATTTTATATTATATACCACGCCAGAAGGCGCAGTGAAACTGAATGTATTATTGGAGAATGAAACTATTTGGCTTTCACAAGAACAAATGAGCCAACTTTTCGACCGCGAAAGAAGTGTGATTACCAAGCATATAGGCAAGGTTTTTAAGGAAGGTGAACTTGAAGAAAAAAGCAATGTGCAAAATTTGCACATTAGTGGTTCTGACAAACCTGTCAAGTTCTATTCTCTTGATGTTATCATTTCTGTTGGGTATCGTGTTAAATCGCAAAGAGGCACGCAATTCAGAATTTGGGCGACTAAGACCCTTAAAGAATATATTATTAAAGGGTTTGTATTAGACGATAAAAGATTGAAACAAGGCGAAGCAGTATTTAGCAAAGACTACTTCAAAGAATTATTAGAACGAGTTCGCTCAATTAGGGCAAGTGAACGTAGAATTTACCAGCAAATTACAGATATTTTTGCAGAGTGTAGTATTGATTACAACCCTCAATCTGAAATTACTAAGCATTTTTATGTGATGGTTCAAAACAAGTTCCACTTTGCCATTACAGGACAAACAGCAGCAGAAATTATTTATGCAACTGCCAGCGCATCCAAGGAAAATATGGGATTGACCACCTGGAAAAATGCTCCCAAAGGCAGGATTTTAAAATCCGATACCTCCATTGCCAAAAACTATCTGGATGAAAAAGAAATAAAGCGATTGGAACGTACAGTGACAGGCTATTTTGATTACATAGAGAATTTGATAGAGCGAGAAAACACTTTTACAATGGAAGGTTTAGCGAAAAGTGTAGATAAGTTCCTAAACTTTAATGAATTCAAGATCTTAGACGGTAAAGGGAAAATCTCGCACAGCGAAGCTATTTCAAAAGCAGGTACAGAATATGACCAATTTAACAAAACACAAAAAATTATTTCTGATTTTGATAAGGAAATCAAACATTTGAAGGGCTGATGATCGATTTTTAATTGATCATATTTCTACTTCTATCTTTATAGCTCCTATTATATCCATCAATGCGCTATACAAATATTCTTGCTTTCTGTAAAGAAATTTAATGCTTCAAAACCACCCTCTCTGCCCAGGCCACTGGCTTTCATTCCGCCAAATGGCGTGCGTAAATCTCTTTTCATCCAGCAGTTAACCCACACTATGCCGGTTTCCAATTGGGCACTCACTCTATGAGCTCTCCCTAAATCATTGGTCCAGACAGTGCCCGCTAAACCATAAGCAGAATTATTAGCCATTTCCAATGCTTGCTCTTCATTGTCAAAAGGAGTCAAAGTAATTACAGGGCCAAATATTTCTTCCTGATTGACCCGGCAATCAGGACTTAGGTTTTCAAAAACATAAGGGCTTAAGAAAAAGCCGTTTTTACATCTTTCATTGGTGGTGGAGATTTCTTCGCCACAAAGCATTGCACCACCCTCTTCCAATGCTAAATCTATATAGGACTTTATTTTCTGATAATGTCCCCGGGAAACAATAGCTCCCAGATTAGTCTCATTCTCCAAAGGATCCCCTACTTTTAGCAATTTCACCTTAGCTACAAACCGCTCTTTAAAACCCGCATAAATGGATTGCTCAACTAAAATTCTTGAAGCGCATAAACAAATTTCCCCTTGGTTGGTAAAGGAAGCTTTTACTAAAGCATCAACTGTCTTATCCAAATCACAATCTGCAAAAACCACAGCAGGATTTTTTCCGCCTAACTCCAGCGAGAGCTTACGGAACATTGGGGCTGAAATGGAAGCAATTTTTCTTCCTGTAGCAGTGCCACCGGTAAAGGAAACAGCTTTTATTTGAGGACTCTCAATAATGGCATTTCCTATGTCACCACCTAATCCGTGCAGAATATTAAGTACTCCAGGAGGCAAACCCGCTTCAATACAAAGTTTGCTAAACAGATAGGCTGTATAAGGAGTAATTTCTGAAGGCTTGGCTATCACACAATTTCCCGCAGCCAGTGCCGGGGCAATTTTCCATGTAAATAAATAGAGAGGCAAGTTCCATGGAGAAATACAAGCTACTACACCTATAGGTTGCCGCATAGTATAATTAATGGCATCGGGCATGCTGTGCGCATCAGACTTGTATTGTGTAATGGCATGAGCAAAAAAGCGCATATTGGCACTTGCACGGGGAATATCCACAGTGCTTGCCAATTGCAGTGGTTTACCAGTATCTGTAGTTTCGCCCATTGCCAATTCCTCTAAATTTTGAGAAATAAGGTCAGCAATTTTAACCATAATGGCTGCTCTTTCCGCCACATCAGTTTGACTCCATGTTGGAAAAGCTGCCTGAGCTGATTGAATCGCTACTTCTAAATCTGATTGATCAGATTCCGGAACCAGTGAGAAAACCTCAGCAGTAGCCGGATTAATATTTTCCATATATTTTCCGGATGCAGGAGCTCTCAGTTCTCCATTAATGTAATTCTGTATTTTTTCCATATTAAAAACAATCCAACCTGCCACCATCTACAGGCAAATTCACTCCGTTGATATAAGATGCTTTTGGAGAAGCTAAAAACACCACCGCATCAGCTGTTTCATGAGGTTCGGCAAATCTTCCCGCAGGTATTTGTGTATGCATTTCAGCACTTACTTCCTCCAGGCTTTTTCCTGAATCCTTGCTCTTTTTTTGAATGATTGATTCTAATCTCCCCGTCATTGTAAAGCCCGGCAACACATTATTGACAGTGATCCCAAACCCACCTAATTCCTTGGAAAGCGTTTTTGACCAGCTGGCCACTGCTCCGCGCACTGTATTGGAAACTCCAAGATTGGCAATAGGTTGTTTTACCGATGTAGATATAATATTAATTACCCTACCATAGCCAGCAGTTTTCATTCCTGGCAATACAGCCTGCACCAAATGCTGATTACAAATCAGGTGCTGTTGAAAGGCCTGCAAAAAATCACTAGCCAAAGACTCATGAATAGGATTGGGCTTAGGCCCCCCTGTATTATTTATTAAGATGTCAATTTGGTTTGATTGACAGTATTCTTTTATTTCATTTTTCACCGTTTCCGGATCATTAAAATCAGCCACTATAATGTGATGATCTTGCTGCTCTTTAGCGGACAAAACACCTTTCACTTTAGTAAGTTTATCTTTGTCCCTTGCCATTAATGTAACTGAAACACCTTCATTGCTTAAAGCAATTGCAATCGCTTTTCCTATTCCTGCCGTACTACCACAAACCAACGCTCTTTTTCCTGTTAATTTTAAATCCATTTTATATTTCTTTCATGTGTATATAATTGATTTTTAGTTGCCACATGGAATTCGCATGTCCAAATATTCATCCTCGGTTGGTGTTTTAGGAATCATGCTCATTTCAATATGAATGTTGAATAAACCAGCCCCTTTATCAAAACTACGGATAATTTTAGCTTGATTTAATAATTAAGATAAAAGCTCTTTTGCAGATTATCTGAATATTATTTGACGACCTGTTTACGTAGGTAGCCATAATACACTTTTATTAAAACGAACTCCGAGTGAGATTAATTTACCAGAAACCTTTGTTGATAATTATTCCGGAGGTTTTATTCTGAATCTTAATTTCACTAAATTTAAAAGATAAACAAAACAAGAGCTAAATTTTAGCTTAAAATTCACCTATTAATTATTGAATGCATGGCTATTAATAAACCTTTCAACTTAAATAAATGGGTAGATGAGCACCGCGATTTACTCAAGCCACCTGTTGGTAATAAAAACTTATATACTGAGGCGGATGACTATATTGTTATGATAGTAGGTGGCCCCAACGCCCGTAAAGATTACCATTATAATGAAACTGAAGAGCTTTTTTACCAGTTAGAAGGAGAAATAACAGTAAAAGTTCAGGATGAAGGAAAAGCTGTTTCCATGGATTTAGGCCCTGGTGATATGTTTTTATGCCCTGCCAAAACTCCGCATAGCCCCATGCGAAAAGAGGGTTCAATCGGCTTGGTAGTAGAGCGAAAAAGGAAAGGTACTCCCATGAAAGATGGCCTGATGTGGTTTTGTGATAACTGTAACAATAAACTTCATGAAACATACTTTCCATTGGAGGATATTGAAAAAGATTTTATACCAAGATTTAAAGAATTTTACGGCTCAAAAGAATTAAGAACCTGCAATAATTGTGGGCATGTAATGGAGACCGATCTAAGATTTGTGTAAAATGGAAAAAGTTAGTGAGATAGCGCATAAAAGACCCCTGAAAATAGATATTCATACCCATATCCTGCCTAAAACATGGCCTAATTTGAAAGAAAGATATGGATATGGAGGATTTATTAGTCTGGAGCACCATAAACCATGTTGTGCCCGGATGATGATGGATGACAAGTTCTTTCGTGAGGTTGAAGATAATTGCTGGGATCCCGAGGTACGTATAAGAAGCTGTAACCATCACAATGTAGATGTGCAAGTACTTTCTACTGTGCCGGTAATGTTCAGTTATTGGGCAAAACCACATCATGCTCAGGATCTTTCCATGATTTTGAATGATCATATTGCCTCGGTGGTAGCACGTTATCCCGATAGGTACATTGGTCTGGGTACTTTGCCTATGCAGGCACCTGATCTGGCCATAAAAGAATTAGAAAGATGTGTGAAAGAATTAGGGCTGGCCGGAGTTCAAATTGGTACGCATATTAACGATTGGAATTTAGAAGCCCCGGAAATTTTTGCCGTTTTTCAGGCAGCAGAAGATTTAGGAGCATCCATTTTTATTCATCCCTGGGACATGATGGGCAAAGATGAAATGAAAAAATACTGGCTTCCATGGCTGGTAGGCATGCCTGCTGAAACATCCAGGGCGATTTGTTCAATGATTTTTGGAGGAGTATTTGAAAGGTTGCCCAATCTTAAAGTAGCTTTTGCTCATGGAGGCGGATCCTTCCCATCCACTATCGGCCGGATAGGCCATGGTTTCGATGTAAGGCCAGACCTTTGCGCCATAGACAACCCTCATCATCCGAAGAATTATATTGGAAAATTTTATGTGGATTCATTGGTGCATGACCCCAATAGTCTGGAATTTTTGGTAAAAACAATGGGAGAAGATATGATTGCCCTGGGTACAGATTACCCTTTCCCCCTAGGAGAGCTAGAGCCTGGCAAGCTGATTGAGGAAAGTCATCTCAGTGATGAGATTAAAAGAAAATTATTGGGTCAGAATGCCTTGAAATGGTTAGGGCTACACCAGGAACAGCATGTCATTCAATAATCAAAATTTCTTAAAGCGTCTGACGGCTTATAGCCTTCTGACGCAAGAGGATGCTGAGAGGCGTCAGACGGTTTGTAACCGCCTGACGCCTGCTAGCTAATTTAGCAATATTAGTGTGCAAAAAGGTGCCTGCTAAGAAATAAATAGAGGAATATTTCATAGAGATGAGAAAAAAATCACTGTTCCTTCTGGGGCTAATTTATGATCTAAAAGGCACCGAATTTCAATTGGAAGTTTGGCAGAAATTAAATGAAATACCCTGCGGAAAAACCATCAGCTATGGTAAATTTACAGCTCAATTAGGAGATATAAAAAAAGTAAGAGCGGTAGCTAATGCGATAGGGAAAAATCCATTACCGATATTGATCCCATGTCACAGAGTGGTGGGTGCCCAAGGACAACTAACCGGATATGTAGGTGGGCGGGAAAGGAAAAGGCTGTTAATAGAAACAGAACATCATAAACAGCTTAATCTATTTGTCAAATAGCTTTTAAAGTGCTGATAGCCATAAATAAGATTTACCTCGCATCATATAGCTGGAAGCAGTAGTATATTAAATTTTAAAACAAAAAATGAATCAAGTTTACGAGAACTCAAGAGAATTTGCTCAAAAAATGGATCAGCAAGATCCTTTAAAGAATTATAGAAATGAATTTCATATACCAGTGATCAATGGGAAACAGGTAATTTATTATACGGGTAATTCACTCGGCTTACAGCCAAAACGTACGCGTTCTTTTATTGAAAAAGAATTAAAAGATTGGGAGCTCTTTGGAGTGGAAGGACATTTCAACCCGAAAAAAGATAATATCTGGTATCACTTTCATACCTATAGCAAAAAAAGCCTGTCTGCAATTATGGGGGCAAAGCCTGAAGAGGTGGTATCTATGAATAACCTCACAGTCAATTTGCATTTGCTGATGGTGTCTTTTTACAGGCCTACAGCCAAAAAATATAAAATTATAGTTGAGGCAGGTGCATTTCCTTCTGACCAATACGTATTTGAATCTCAACTAAATTGGCACGCCTATCATGGTGGCAACAAATTATTTGACCCGAAAGAAGCCCTTGTAGAAATAGCTCCTAGAAAAGGAGAAAGAAATTTGCGAACTGAAGATATTATTGAAACCATTCAAAAGCATAGCGGAGAATTGGCTTTGGTGTTGATTGGTGGAGTACAATATTATACCGGTCAGTTTTTCAATTTAAAAGCTATTACGGAAGCTGCCCACAAAGCAGGTGCTTATGCAGGCTTTGATTTGGCGCATGCTGCAGGAAATATTAATCTGAAGTTACATGATTGGGATGTGGATTTTGCCACGTGGTGTACATATAAATATTTGAATTCCGGCCCTGGGAATGTGTCCGGTATTTATGTACATGAACGATTTGGTAACAATCCTGAAATCCCACGATTTGCCGGCTGGTGGGGCCATAGCGAACAGGAAAGGTTCAAGATGAAAAAAGGTTTTATTCCAATGGAGGGAGCCGATGGTTGGCAGCTAAGTAATGTAAATATAATAGGTGGTGCTGCACACATAGCCTCATTGGAAATTTTTGCAGAGGCAGGAATGGAAGCTTTACGCAAGAAAAGTGTTTTATTGACGGGTTACCTTGAATATTTGATAAAGGAAGTAAATAAAGAAGAAAAGATATTCGAACTCATTACGCCTGAAAATCCTGAAGAGAGAGGTTGCCAGTTATCCTTACTTACCTTAAAATATGGCAAAGCACTTTTTGATGAATTGATGAATCGTGGTATATTAGGAGATTGGCGTGAGCCAGATGTAATAAGATTGGCACCCGTGCCTTTATACAACACTTTCGAAGAACAATATCAATTTTCAAAAATTTTGAAAGAATCATTGGAGGCCCTAAAACAGAAATAATTTGAGCAGGCAAGTAAAGCATATTGGCATTTTAGGCGCAGGCCTGGTAGGTGCGTTATTGAGCATTTATCTCAGAAAAAGAGGGTATAAAGTAAGTATGTTTGAGAAGCGGGCTGACATCCGTAAAGCAGGGAATGAATCTGGACGATCGATTAATCTGGCCTTAAGCAGAAGAGGAATTAAAGCATTAAAAGAAGTCGGAGTATTTGATGAAGTAAGCAAAATATTATTGCCGATGGAAGGGCGGATGATGCATGGTGTTGATGGCCAATTAACTTTCCAGCCCTATGGCAAAGAAGGACAGTTTATCAATTCTGTTTCCCGAGGGAAACTCAACGAAATCCTAATTAGTAAAGCAGAAGAAGTTGGCGTAGAGCTTAACTTTGAACACACATCTAAAAATGTGAGCCTTGATAATACTCATGTTGAATTTGCCACCCCTGAAAAAAATATTACCCACCAATTCGATTTAATTTTTGGATCTGATGGGGCTTTCTCTCAAATGCGCCAGGCCATGGTGGGAACTAACAGGTATAATTATGAGCAGTATTACATTCCTCATGGATATAAAGAGTTGACAATTCCCCCAACAGAATCCGGTGATTTTGCTATTGCATCCAATGCCTTACATATATGGCCAAGAGGAAAGTATATGTTAATTGCCCTTCCCAATTTAGATAAAAGTTTTACCTGTACCTTGTTTTTTCCTTTTGAGGGAACTCCCTCTTTTGAGAGCCTGCAAACTCCGGAGCAAGTGAGTGCTTTCTTTAGTGAGACTTTCCCCGACAGCCTTGAGTATATAAAAAACATTGGAGAAGAATATTTTAAAAACCCAACCTCTTCATTAGTCACTATTAAATGCTTTCCATGGGTAAAAAATAATTGTGTGTTAATTGGTGATGCAGCCCACGCAATAGTTCCTTTTTATGGGCAGGGAATGAATGCTGGCTTTGAAGATTGTTTTGTATTGAATAAATTATTGGAAGAATATTCAGATGATTGGGACAAAGCATTGCCTCTTTATGAGGAAATGAGAAAAGTTGATGCAGATGCCATCTCAGATTTGGCACTTCATAATTTTGTAGAAATGCGCGATTTAGTAGCAGATGAAAAATTCCTCGTACAAAAGAAAATAGAGGCTATGCTTCATGAAAAATTCCCTGACCAATGGATTCCTCTCTATTCCATGGTTACTTTTAGTGATATGCGCTACTCTGATGCTCTCAAAACCGGTAAGAAACAACAAACCATTATGGATGAAATAATGAGCCGACCTGGCATTCTCGAGAATTGGCAGCAACTTGATTCACATCTAATAATTGACAAGCTTAAAGCCTTCTAAGGACTTGTTCATCGATTCGTAAGAGCTTGAGATAAACAATATTAATTGGAGACAAGTTAATGTTTAACATTAAAACCTATAATAATAATATGTTATCGCAACTTGTATACGTAAGTAAAAGAAAAACCAATTGCACCGAAGAAGAGATTGAGAAAATCCTGGATTCTTGTAAGAAAAACAATCCTCCATTAGATATTACTGGTATTTTATTATACTCCGACACAAAATTCATCCAGTTGGTTGAGGGTGAGTCGAAAACCATCATGAGCCTTTATGATAAAATTAAAGGAGACAGCAGGCATGAAAACTGTATAATGATTTCTCTTTCACCTATCAAAGAGAAAACATTTCCCAGTTGGCACATGGGCTCAAAAAAGCTTAAAAACGGTGGAGTAAGTTATGATACTGAGATTTCTACTGAGCATCAAAGAATCTTCACAAGAATAATGGAAGGGAAACAAGAAGAGGGTGAAAAGGTGTTAAAAACATTACAGAAATTTTTTCTTAACTAAGAACAGGAAATCCTTAGCGATAACCTGCTGCCATTAATCAAATTACAGTATTATCAAGTCCCAGTTCAGAAGTTAGGTAATCGATGGCATTATCCTCTTCTTCTGACACACCATCTGATGCATGGGCAAATAAATACATTGTTTCCAAAACAAATTCTTTAGAAGACTCATTTTCCTCAAAGTATTCCTTAAGTGCTTTTAAAAATTTACTTTCCCACATGCCAAGGTTCTTAATTAAATAACGAAATTCTGCTTTATAAATAAGCATTAGATTTTCTTCCTTTTCTTCTCCCAAATCCTCTGTAGCAAATTCATCTCCTAATATTTTGGCCAATCTTTTCACTGTTATCCACTCATCTTTATCCACAATTCCGTCACTTAAAACCACACGCAAGGCGGGAAACAAATTAACAATATATACAAATTGTTCTTTGTTGAGCTTTATATTTCGCTCTTTGGTATATTCCGAGTAAAGTTTATCAATAGATGTCATATGGGTAATTATATTGTTCTCTTATATCTGAGCTTTGGTTCTATTATTTAATTCGAGCTACGGTTGATATCTAAAATACAGAATTATTAGCCTGTAGATTCTGATCTTCCGGTTTTTTTAATAATTGCTTATACTGTTTAAATCGTTTTAAAATTTCATCCACATAGTTTACTGGTTCAGCACCTCTACAATATCCGTATTTCACCACTGGATCTGAATAGTATCTCTTTTTGGACTTATAGAGCAGGTATTTGGCCACATTGTCAGTCCACACATCCGGGTTACCACCATACTTCTTTGTAAGCCTTCTGGCATCTTCAATATGACCAATTCCTACATTATAGGCCCCAAGAATAAATTTTTGACGCTCCACGCTATCTTCAATAGATTTACTCAAGGTCTTTTGAAGCCAGTTAATATAAGCTGCTCCTGCCATCAGGCTTTCCTTAGGGTCATTCAAATTAACCGCTCCAAACTCTTCTGCCGTGTTTTCCACTAACTGCATAAGACCCTTTGCACCTGCCCAGGAAGAAGCATTCGGGTCAAAATGACTTTCCTGATAAATTAAAGATGCTAAAAGGCGCCAATCCCATCCAATAGTACTTGCTGTTTCTTTTATTTCCTCATCATAAGGCGATAATTTATCACCACTAACTGATGAAAATTCACTGTAGGACCTATTGGCCGATCGTTTTAAGTTTTTAAAATATTTATTATAGACCACATAATAGTCTGTTGTTTTCTGCTTCCTTTCCAGCCAATTATTAATGGTAGATTCCAAAGAATCAGAATTGGATCGTATGGCCCAGGCTATCTTTTGCGAAAAACTAATGGGTGTTTTCACGTCAATTACAGGATAGAAAGTGGCACTTAACATAGCAACATCCTCGTCTGCAACGGTGTATTTAATTTCTCCTTCCGCCACCATCCGGATAAGCTCTTCTACTTCCACACTACTACTATCTTCAATAATAATGATATCGCCCCCTATTTCATCAGATAAATTGGATAAGCGGGAAGCAAAAGCAGAGTTTTTTCTGACATAAACTTTTTCTCCTATTAACTCAATAGGATCCCTTATAAGCAGCTTCTCAATTTGATGTATTTTCATGGAGCGCCAGTTATCCGGTTTTTTCTGAACTAGCACCTGACGAGCCAGATACAAAGGCTCAGTAAAGTCTACATATTTTTTCCGCTCTTTGGTAACAGTAAGGTTAAAAGCAGCTACATCAGCTTCTCCTCGATTTAATTTTTCAAGGGCAACTGCTATGTCATTGGTAATAATAATCCGTAATTCAACATCTATATCATCACAAAACCACTTCAGCATCTCATATTCATAGCCCATTGGCCGACCTTTGTAGATAAAATAACTTGTGGCACTGTTATCTACAATAGCTGTTAAATATCCTCTTTCTTTGATTTCATTGATATCTAGTTCTACCGGATCAATGGCATAGCTGTATATTTCTGGTGAGTTATTATCACTTCTTGGAGAACAGGCTTGAAATGACAAAAAGAATAAAGTAACTAATGATAATAAGAGTATTTTCTTTAGTAAAGTCATATTTTTCTTTCATAAAGACCGTATTATTTTTATACAGCCTTCATTTTTCCAATAAATAATATACGTAAATGTAGGATCTATAGCTATATAAATTTGATTTTTTCGATAAATCCTTATTTATATATAGGGGGATAGAACAAAAATCATGCGATTTTATTGTCTCTGATTATAATCCCACAGTATCACAAGTTCCATGGTTTTCAGCCTTTTGGACCTAAAATAATGATCCCTCCTACATATCATTTGAGATGATCGATCATTTTGATGAAAATTAGATGAAATTTCTGCTCATTTATAAAAATAGGATAGCTGCAGTAACTGTATAGCTATATTACAAACTGCATTAAGGGCTATTAGAAGGTAATTTGAAAATATCTTTAGTATTCAGTGATAGTGGTACCTGTAATTCTTAGAATTTCGATTTCAGCAAGCTTAGCTTCAAACAAGGCATTTAATAACCTGCCAGCTGCCTGCACTGCATTTAACTGAGCTTCTCTGAAAGCCAATGAGTTACTTCTTCCTACTTTAAAACTTTCCAAGGCTATTTCAGCATTATCTTTGGCAACCTCAACATTTTTAACTTCAAGGCGAATCAGCTCCAACCTGTTTTGATAAAGAACATATTGAGTTTCAAGCTGTCCCAGTAATTCATTCTTTAACTGGTCTAACGAAACTTGCTGATTATCCCTGGTAATAATAGCATTCTCAACCCTTCTGTTTCTATTGAACCCATCAAAAATACGCCAGGAAGCAGTAAAGCCATAATTTAAATAAGTACTTTCTGTGGCTCTTAAAAACCCTATAGGATTATTTGACCGCCCCAAACCAGATGTAGCACTAAATGCCAATTGAGGAAGCAGTTCTGTCCTGATTTCATTTTTTTCTTTTTCAGCTATTTTTAAGCCTATTCTGGAAGATATTAAATTATAATTTTCTTCCCTTAATTTGTTTCTCAGCTTTTCTATTTCAAAAAAGCCGTCTATTGTAATGATAGAATCTGCTACAGTAAATACTTGCTCCGCATCCCTTGCCAATAGTACATTTAACTGAACTTTGGCATCACTTAAAGCACCTTTTTGAGAGATATAGGCCGATTGATCCGCGTTGAAATCCACTTGAGCTGACAAATATTCGGATTTGGAAAAATTACCCAATTTATATTTTTCCTCTGCAATTTGCAGGCGTTCGCGAGATAAAGCCAGTGTGTTCTCTAAAATATCAAAGCGACTTTTCTCATTAATAATAGTATAATAAGCAATAAGAATATTGCTAAGCGTATTTTCCACTATTCCTTTTGCATCCCACTGAGCCTGTTCCCTTATATCATTTAATTTATCGTAGGTTACAAACATTCTTGCACCATCAAAAAACACCCAATTTAAGGTGGCGCTGGCACCATAATTATTTGAACGGACGTCTCTCACTACAAATACTGAATCCGATGCGCTTGTACCCTGAAACCGAAGATTATTATCTCCTGCATAAACAGCTTGAATATCCAAAGTCGGCAGGAAACCGGCATTTCCTACACTATAATTATTATTGGCAATTTCGCGATTATTCTCGCTGATTTTAATATCAAAATTATTCTGTAAACCTATTTCAACTACATCTTCAAAAGTCAGGATTTCCTGAGCCTGAATTTGCACCCCAATAAGAGATACAAATAAAGCAGCAATAAAAGTAATTTTATATTTCATTTAATCAACAATATTTAAAATCTGACTATCCTGTTTTAAAAAACCCTGGCTACAATTAAATCAGGAATCCACCCTGGCCAATCTTGCACTTTTGCTTGCCATATAAGAGTAAATGGCCGGAATAACATACAAAGTAAGGCCGGTGGCAAAAATCAACCCTCCAATAATGGCTATCCCCATTGAAACCCTACTTTCTGAACCTGCCCCTAGTGCCAAAGCAATTGGAAGAATACCCAATATAGTGGACAGGGCAGTCATTAATATAGGCCTAAAACGAGATTTAGCAGCCTCTGTGATGGCCTCCTGTAGCTCAAATCCTTGTGCTTTTTTCTGGTTGGCGAATTCTACAATTAAGATAGCATTCTTTGAAACCAAGCCAATTAACATAATAATACCAATCTGGCTAAAAATATTAAGTGTTTCATTAAAAAGCCAGAGAGATAAAAACGATCCTCCTACTGCCAATGGAACAGTAAATAAAATAATAACAGGATCCCTAAAACTTTCAAACTGTGCTGCCAAAACCAGATAGATCAAGATGATAGCAAAAGCAAAGGCAAACAATAAGCTTGATGAGCTCTCGAAGAAATCCAAAGAAGCACCTGTTAATGCCGTGGAATAGGTCTCATCCAATATTTCATCTGCAATTCTATCCATAGATTCCACGCCATCTCCAATAGTTTTGCCTGGTGCCAAACCTGCGGAAACTGTAGCAGAGATATACCTGTTATAACGATACAAGGATGGAGGTGTGGAAGACTCCCCTAAGGAAACAAGGTTATCCAATTGCACCATCTGACCATTACTGGCTCGTACATATAATGATTTTAAATCAACAGGATCATTGCGATCAGTTCTTTGTACCTGGCCAATTACTTCATACTGTTTCCCATCCATGATGAAATAATCAAATCGCTGTCCACTTAACCCTAATTGTAAGGTACGGGCAATGTCAACTACAGAAATACCTAATGATTTGGCCTTTTCCCTATCAATCTGAATATCAATCTGAGGTTTAGTAAATTTCAAATCCAAATCCACTACTGTAAAAGTAGGATCTCCTTTTGCCTTCTCCATAAATTCAGGCAGCTTACTCTGTAATTTTTCAAGTGATGTAGCTTGAATTACATACTGAATAGGTAACCCTCCCCTTCTGCCGCCAATTGTCTGTTGCTGGAAAGCAAAAGCCTCTGCCGCTGGATATTCTGCTAATAAAGGAATATATTCTTCATAAAGTTCTTGCTGGGATTTCTCCCTATCTTCCGGATCTGCCAATCGTATTCGCATAAATGCAGAATTCGCCCCCCTGGTACCAAATCCAGGTGAGGTCACAGAAATCAAACCATCGGTAGGTAAGTTCTCCATGCTCACTTCTACCAATTTATCCACATACTCATCCATATATTCAAAAGTAGCCCCTTCAGGACCAGTGGCATTTACTGAAATTTGGCTTCTATCTTCCAGCGGGGCCAATTCGGAGGGCAGGTTTTGAAAGAGTACATAAATTAATACTCCTGCACCTAAGAAGGCAACAATTCCCAGCCATCTGACCTTCATGAATGAATCCAATGATCTCGAATAGCCATTGTTCAACCAAAGAAAAAAGGGCTCAGTCTTTCTGTAGAACCAGTTTTGTCTTTCTCTTTTTTTCAAAATCCTGCTACTCATCATGGGAGTTAAAGAGAGTGCAACAAAGGAAGAAATTATCACTGCAGTCGCTACTACTATCCCGAATTCCCGAAACAATCGACCAGTAATTCCCTCCAGGAATATTACGGGCATAAATACAGCTACCAAAGCAACTGTGGTGGCAATTACCGCAAAAAATATTTCCGTGGACCCTTTGATAGCTGCTTCCATAGGTTTCATTCCCTCCTCTACTTTGGTGTAGATATTCTCAAGCACAACAATGGCATCATCCACCACTAAACCAATGGCCAGAACAACTCCTAAAAGTGTTAATACATTAATGCTGAATCCTGCGAGATACATCACAAAGAAAGTACCTATTAATGCAATAGGAATGGTAACTACCGGGATTATGGTTGTTCTCCAGTCACGTAGAAATGCAAAAATGATTAATATCACCAGTACAAGTGCTATTAAGATGGTCTGTTGTACTTCGGAAATAGATTCTCTGATATACTCCGTTTGATCGAACCCGATTTCCAGGCTGATGTCTTCCGGCATATCTTTTTTTATTTCCTCCAACCTTTTGTAAAACTCATCTGCAATTTCAATACTATTACTGCCGGGCTGGGGAATCAACACCACTCCTACCATAGGCACGCCATCACGTTTCAATACTGTTCGCATATTAAGCGCGCCCAATTCTGCATACCCAACATCTGAAAAGCGAACAAAACTCCCCTCTGATTCTGCTATGATCAAATCATTAAAATCCTTTACTGAAGTTAATTGTCCCTGCGTTTTTACTACAAGCTCAATCATATCACCCTCGATTCTTCCTGAGGGGAGCTCTACATTTTGTGATTCTACGGCATTTAATACATCTAAAGGGATTAACTGATAAGCGGCCAACTTCAATGGATCCATCCATAAGCGCATGGCATATCGTTTTTCTCCCCATATACGCACTTCACTTACTCCTGAAATAGTTTGTAGTCGCTCTTTAAATGTATTTTCTGCGATAGAAGAAAGCTCTAATAAACTCCTCTGTTCACTATTGATATTCAGGAATACTATAGGATCAGAATCTGCATCTGCCTTGTTAACTGAGGGTGGTTCAGCATCATCGGGCAATCTTCTTATAGCTCCTGATACTTTATCACGAACGTCATTGGCTGCCGCTTCCAAATCCTCTCCCAGATTAAATTCTACCCTTATTTGACTACGCCCTTCTGCACTTGTCGAGGTGATTGTACGAATTCCTGCAATACCATTTACTGCCTCTTCCAGTGGTTCTGTAATTTGGGATTCTACCACATCGGCATTGGCCCCAGCATAATCAGTAGATACTGTAATAATGGGAGGGTCTACTGATGGATATTCCCTTATCCCCAGGAAATTGAAGCCAATAGCTCCGAAGATAAGGATCACCAGAGATAGCACTATGGCTAAAACAGGTCTTTGAATACTTACTTTGGATAATGATGCCATTATTCTTTACCTCCTTCTAGTTTTTTAATCTTTACTTCAGCACGGTCTTTCAATTGTGGTACTCCTGCAATAACCACTGTATCACCAGTTTCTATACCTTTTAATATTTCTACCCGGTTGGAGGTTCTTACTCCCAGTTCCACATCATGAACAAAAGCCTGCCCATTGTTAATAGTAAAGACCTGATGCCCCTCCGATTTTGGCATAATAGCTGTAGTAGGCACTAAAATAGTTTCCGGATTACTATCAAGCGTTAAATTAATACGGATAAACTGTCCGGGAATTAATTCATTATCAGGATTCGGACATTTGGCCCTTACTGTTAAAGTACGTGTAACAGGGTCAATTTGTGGTTCAATTGCATAAACAGTTGCTTTTCTTTCTTCAGAACTAGCCTCCGTTGTAAAGGTAATTTCATTGCCTTGCTTTACTACTGTACTATACCTGCTTGGTATCGCAAACTGTATTTTTATAGGGTTAGTATTATATAAAGAGGCTATCTGAGTGGCCGGTGTTATATAGCTTCCTTCACTGATATAGCGAAGTCCTACATAACCTGAAAAAGGGGAAGAAATACGAGATTTTGCAATTTGTGCTTCCAGGGATTGTATTTCCGCTTCATTGGTTTTTAACTGAGTAAAGGCAATATCATATTCTTCCTGACTTACGGCTCCTCTTTCTAACAATTGCTTTTGCCTCTTTTCAGTTTCTTTATTTAGTTCCGAAGTATACTTTAAGCGCTTAAGATTTGCTCTTAGTTCTGCCACATTTGTTTCAATCAGGATTTGTCCTTTTTTCACATATTGTCCTTCATCAAAATAGATCCTATCTACTTTACCTGATATTTCGCTGGCAAGTTCCACAGATTCATTCGCCAATAAAGAGCCTGTCAGTACCAATTGTTCCTCAAAAGTCTCAAAATTTACTACTTGTGCATCTACACTTATCCTGGTATCTGCAGATTGTGCAGTATCTGAAGGTTTAGATATGGCTCCTTCATTGGACCCTGATTGGTTAAAGTATATAATAACAGCTAAAACAACAATAATTGCAATTATTGAAATAAGCTTTTTGCCTGATTTGTTCATAAACGTTGATGGAAGAATAAACTAATTAATGTACAAACATACGAAGCTTCCTAACTAAAATAAAAGTGATAAGGTTTCCTTTGAGTAGGTATTTATCATCAACGGTGATAGTTGTACGTGAGTGGAAATAAAAAATCCCATCCCGATAATATCGGAATGGGATTTTTATGACATAATCATCTCAATTAGCCTCCAAAGATATAACGGATACCAATCTGACCTCTCCAGGTATTTGCTAAACTAGTAGAAAATCTATACGATTCAATTGGGAAATCAGTAGTACCACTCACAAAGTTAGCTCTATAAATAGGCTCATTACTAGCATCCCTACCTCTATAGTTTAATAAATTATTCTGGAAGGAAACATCAGGCACACCCCACTCAGAATTAAGTAAATTACCAACATTCAATATATCGAAAGTTAATTGCAATTTATTCTTATCAGCCAATGGAATATCCTGAGCCAATCTAAAATCAAATGAACTTACCCATGGTAATTTCGCCCCATTCCTTTCAGAAACCTGACCTCTTATTGAGCTCAAATAAGGATCCTGATCAATATACTGATCTAAAGCTGCGGCTTGATCTGCAGCTGTATAAGTTACACCATCAGATGTAAATTCTTGGAAATTTAATTCTGAAGCATCATTAGGAACATATAAAAGTCTTGCGGAATTATCTCCGAAATTTCCTGAGTAAGTATAGCTAAATCTACCAGCCTCTCCACCATTATAGAAAATAGATAATGTAGTATTTTTCATTGCATAAGAAATAAAACCTACTACTCTGTTTGGCTGATCAAATCTTGTATAACTGATTTCCGGATCATTTCTGTCTTCTTGTACAGTTGCAGACCAAAGTGAGATAGCTTGTGACCCACCTTCTAATCCGTAATCTCTTGCTCTTGACCTTGTGTAGGCCAAACTTGTATTTAAACCTGACTCAAAAGATTTTCTTAACTGGATAGTTGCAGAATAATAGTCACCTTGTTTATTCGCATTTGTTAGTTGGAAAACATTTCTGAAGTCAGGATCATTGGAATAAGATCCATCCCAATAAGGCCTCTGATCAGGCCCATTTAAAGTTCCGTCAGGATCTCTTAAAACAGGGTTATATGCTATTGGAGTTGAAATATCACGGTTATAAATAAATTCAAGCGTACCTACTATTCCAAAAGGAAGTTTTTGATCAACCGCTAAATTTGTTCTCCAAGTTTGTGGCAACTTAAAATCTTCATCCGTAATATTCAATTCACTACCTAATTGCGCTTGTGCACTTGTACCGTCAGGTCTGTATTCATTCACATTAGGAGAAAAAGGTCTTGGGTCGTTATCAAAATCATTTTCATACCCTTCATCTCCTGGATTAAGAAGCCTGGATCTGTCTAATCCAATACCACCTCTGATTACTCCATTACCATTTACCTGATTGGAGAGCCAAACAAAAGGTATTCTACCTGAGAAAACTCCTGTTCCACCTCTTAACTGAGTAGTTTTATTTCCGAATACATCCCAGTTAAAGCCTACTCTTGGTGACCATAATGGTTTTACTTTGGGCAGTGTAGACACATCAGGGGTAAAAGTTTCGCCATTTATATCAGTATACTCCTTATTGAGTGCATCTAAAGTTTCATTTCTTGGCAAATCAATAGGATAAAAAGGCAGATCAACTCTTACTCCGTAAGTCAATTTAAAATCATTAGAAACCTGAAACTCATCCTGAACATACAAACCTAATTGGCCAAACCTTGTTTGATCGGTTGGAGGAGTTGTACTTCCATCATATGCAAAAGATTGAGCCCAAGCCAAAGGCTGAATAGTAGGATCTCTGTCTATTACAGCACCTACAAAATCATCATAAGAACCATATCTATAAAAGCCATTCCACGCAGGATTAAAAGCATTGTCAAATGTCATATATTCAAGGTTTACACCTCCAGTTATGGTGTGATCTACCATGAAATAACTCACATTATTAGTAATATTCAAAGTATTGTTTTCCAATAAATTACCTACAGAATACAATTCATTACCTACTGCGGTATAATATAAATCATTACCTGACTCATCTTCCTCCAATACTTCTATAAATGGGAAAGCCTGCCCACCCGGTATCCCTCTTTTAGGATCTGTAACAGATGTATAACCAATATTTAAATTATTAAATAACTTGTCACTTAACTTTGAATTAAGTTCACCTACCCAGGAAGTTATTTCTCTATCATTTGTATAATTGGAATTGGAGAAAGTCATTGCTTCAATTCCCTGACGAGAAGTATTTCTAAATCTTTCATCAATAAATCTGATAGAATTTCCATTAATTCTCACATCGTTAAAGGCAGAATATTGATTAAATCTTACAGATAATTTATGATCGCGATTAATGTTCCAGTCAATCCTTGCATTTAATCTTTGAGTTTCGGAGGCAAAAGGATAATTTTCGTACTGACCCGGATCATAATCATATAAGTCAATTAGTGAACTTCTTATAAAATCTAAACGCTCAGCAGGAACCCTTGAAACTGTTAAGCCATCTGGTTGTTTACCTGGTCTTGAAGCTTCTCTATTAAACCCAGGGATAAATTCTTCTTCTTGTTCATATGACACGAAAAAGAATAATTTATCTTTTATTATCGGACCACCTAACCTGATACCTCTAATTTGGTTTTCAGAATCACTAACATTCAATCGAGTTTCACCAACTTTGTCACCAATCAATTGATCGTTTCTTAAGTAATAATAAACTGATCCTTCAAACTGATTGGAACCAGATTTAGTAATTGCATTAACATTAGCTCCTGTAAAACCACTTTGACGAACATCAAATGGGGCGAGGTTAACTTGTACTTGCTCAATAACATCCAATGAGATTGGGCTACCACCAGCAAATTGCGAGGATCCCAGGCCGAAGTTATTGTTATATATGTTACCATCTATTGTGTAATTGTTGAATCTATTATCTCTACCTGCAAATGAAGTTCCATTTGATTGAGGAGTTAATCTAGTGAAATCGTTAATGTCACGATTAATTGTTGGCAAAGCGTTAATTTGCTTGTTATCCAAATTAGTAGTAGCACCAGTTCTATCAGCATCAAAAATAGGATTTCTTTCACCTTTAATCACAACCTCTCCCAACTGTTCAATATCAGAACTCATCTCTATATTTATTGTTGTTGACTGGCCTAAACCCACATTTAAATCTGTTATAGACTTAGTAGCATAGCCAATAAAAGAAACTGTTAGGGTATAAGGTGAACCCACTCTAACATTGGGTATAATAAATCTACCATCCATATTAGTTACTGCACCATACTTGGTTCCACTTGGAACATGTTCTGCAATTACGTTGGCTCCTGGTAAGATTTCCCCAGTTTCATCGTAAACTTTACCGGAAAACCCACCGGTAGTTACTCCCTGAGCAAAAGCCCATCCGGCCGACAGCATCAAAACAATCGTCAAACCATAAATTTTTTGTAAATTTCTTTTCATCTTCTTTGTTTGTTTTTCAGTTCAAAATTACGCCTACTTATTTATAAACTTTTCTATCCTACCATTAATTATAGATTAAAAATAGCCAGAAAATAATTAACATTTAATTAACATTGGATTTAAAAATAAAAATTTAACTAAATCAAGAATCAACCATTTAAACAAAACCCATATAGCTTTAACATGAATTTTATTATATTAAATTTTCAAACAACACAATTCTATGAAATCAATACTTCTATCCTTTATTCTCCTGTTGAGCCAGGCAATAGCAAACGCACAAACCCCATTAAACTATTATCTTCCGGACAGCATTTCGTATAATCCATCTATACCTACTCCGGCTTCTGTAATTGGGCATGAAGTAGGAGAATGGCATGTCACCCATGATAAATTAGTGTATTATATGCAAACTCTTGCAGCCTCATCGGACAGGGTTCAAATTATTGAAACAGGTAAAACCTACGAAGGGAGACCTCAATTACTTTTGACTATCACACATCCTGATAACCAGAATAATATTGAACAAATTAAAAGGGAACACAAGAAACTTACCAATCCCAATGAATCTTCCGCTTTGGATATTCAAAACATGCCTTCTGTAGTATGGATGGGATTTAGTATTCATGGCAATGAGCCAAGTGGAAGTAATGCTTCTATGCTTACTGCCTATTATTTGGCAGCTGGACAAGGGGCAGACATAGAAGATAAACTCAAAAACGTAGTGATTTTATTGGATCCGGCATTTAATCCAGATGGTTTAAACCGATTCGCTACCTGGGTAAATATGCATAAAAGTGAAAATCCTGTTACAGATCCCAACGACAGGGAATTTAATGAAGCATGGCCGGGTGGACGTACCAATCATTACTGGTTCGATATGAACCGTGACTGGTTACCAGCACAGTTGCAGGAATCTCAAAACAGAGTGAAGCAGTTTCATGCATGGAAGCCAAACATCTTAACTGACCATCATGAAATGGGCACCAACAGCAGCTTCTTTTTTCAGCCGGGTATTCCTGAACGTACACATCCTATTACTCCACAAAAAAATCAGGATTTAACCGGGAAAATTGGCCAGTACCATGCAAAATATCTGGATGCAATTGGATCTATGTACTACAGCAAGGAAAGCTTTGACGATTTTTACTATGGCAAGGGTTCCACATTTCCTGATGTACAGGGCGCTATCGGGATTTTATTTGAGCAGGCAAGTTCCAGGGGACATGCACAGGAAAGTGTAAATGGTATTTTGGAATTTCCCTTTACTATCAAAAACCAATTCACTACTTCATTAAGCACATTGCAAGCAGCTTATGAAATGCGTGAAGAGCTACTTGATTTTCAAAGAGAGTTTTATCAAAATGCTTCCCAATCAGCTGTTAATGCCACTGAACAAGCATGGCTGGTTTCTGATCATGACCTTTCTAAACTTTATCAATTTGCAGAAATGCTGAACAGGCATGAAATTGAGGTGTATCAATTGGCCAAAAACTCCAATGGATTTGAAGCCGAAAAAAGTTTGATCATTCCTGCCAACCAATACCAGAGTCAATTGATCAAAGCCATTTTTGATGTAAGAACAAGTTTTACTGACAGCCTTTTTTATGATGTTTCAGCTTTTAACATGGGAATGGCTTTTAACCTTGATTACAAAGGACTTGACAAAAAAGCATTTAATAGTTCCTTAATAGGTGAAAAATTTGATCCTCTTCAAAAACCACAGGGAAGTATAATAGGTGGTAAAAGCGAGTATGCTTATTTAATGGAATGGAATGATTTCTATGCCCCAAAAGTATTACACATAATTCAGAAAGAAGGTATCAAAACGCAGGTGAGCACCAAGGAAATTGTGATGAAAGATGGCAAAACACTTCCTATTGGCACTATTCTAATAACAGTGAAGCAACAGGAGAAACCGAGCGATCAACTATACAGGATTTTAGAACAGGCCATTGTCAACTCAGGAGTAAATTTGTATGCTGTCAAAAGTGGTAACACAGGCGGTATCAATTTAGGAAGTCCTTCATTTGAGCATTTGAAACAACCAAAAATTGCTATGCTAATTGGTGATGGCATCAGCCCATATGATGCAGGTGAAATCTGGTTTTTAATGGATCAGCATTATGAAATACCTATGACTAAAATTGACATCAATAATTTTAACAGGGTTGATTTAAACAGATACAATGTCCTTATTTTACCACATGGATGGGGCTATGGAAGCATCGGAAGCCAAAAAAGCAAGATTCAGCAGTGGCTACAATCAGGAGGCACTATCATTGCCTATAAAAATGCTGCCAAATGGTTGTCGGATCAGAAACTCACTAAAGTAAAATTTGCTGAAAACAAGCCTGATAGTATTGGTTATGAAGCATATGAGGATTTAAGCAATAATAGGGGAGCGCAGGTAATTGGAGGCGCTATCTTTGAAGTGGAATTAGATCTAAGCCATCCTATTGCCTACGGTTTGAAAAAAAGTAAAATGCCTATTTTCAGAAATAGCACCTTGTTTATGGAGAAATCAAAAAATGCCTATGCCAATCCGGTTCGATATACCAAATCTCCTCTAATGAGTGGCTATATCTCAAAAGAAAACGCTGCTAAATTGAGTGAAACCAGTGCAGTATCCATTAGCAAAGTAGGTTCAGGAAAAGTAATTTCATTTACTGATAATACCAACTTTCGTGCGTTCTGGTATGGTACAAAAAGATTGATGATGAATAGTATTTTCTTCGGACAAACAATTAGTGGAAGTGCGGCAGAATAAATAATAATATATGGGTCAGGTATTTCCAGCCTGACCTATATTTCCTCAAATTTGATAAGCCTTTATTTCTTTAAAAGCCGAATTTTATTTTCACTTCCTCGCTTGTGAATATTTTTATTACTTTCTGAATATTTATTTTAAATTTTTGTAATAAAAAACATTTTCATGACACTAATGTAAATAGAGCCTAATGGGCTATATATTTTAGAAATCTCATACTTAAAAAAACATGATAAAACACCTACTTCGCCATCAATGGTATCAATTTACCAGATCCGGTAGTTTTGGAAGGGAATTGGGGCTTACTATTCTGATTATAATATTAGCTATTATTGTTTTAGCCTCTTTGATAAGTCTTTCTTTTGCTTTGCCTTTTATTATTGAAGACCTTCCTGCTGCTGCAGATAATCCATTTTTATTTTTTAATAAAGCGCTGATCTACTATTTCTTTCTAGAATTATTTCTCCGATATTTCTTGCAAAAAATTCCTGTGATGGATGTAGAACCCTATCTGAACCTACCTATTACACGTGGTAAAATTGCGGGCTTCCTGCTAGGCAAATCACTTCTAAGTGTGTTTAATCTTATTTCTCTCATTCTGGTTGTTCCTTTTGCAGTGTCTATTGTGAGCCCGGAATATGGCACATTCCCTGCCATAGCATGGGTGGCCAGTATTTTCTTTACTTCCATTATCATCCATTTCTTCAATATTCTCTTCAAGAAGAAGCTTGAAAATATGATTTGGGTTTGGATATTGATTTTAGGGATTGCAGGCGGTAATTATTTATTAAGTCTGTACACTTCATTTGATTTCCTGGCTCCTCTGGCAAATGCCTTAATTGCTACTATTGAAATTCCTGTATTATTATTAATCCCTCTTATTGCCTCCATTGTACTCTATATAATTAACTACAAATTCATTACTCAAAACCTTTACCTGGAAGAAATCGGTGAAAAAAGTAATGACAATGTTGAAAATTACTCGGACAGGTTAAGTTTCCTGGGAAATAGTGGCATATCAGGTGCTATTATTCTTCAGGAAATAAAAATGATTTTCCGCCATAAGCGCACCCGTTCTGTTCTATTTCTTTCCATCTTCTTCTTAGCCTATGGCTTAATGTTTTTTGGAAGAGATGAATATCAGGACTCTAAAGGGCTTTTTGTTTTTGTTGGGATTTTTATGAGTGGGCTGTTTTCAATAAACTATGGCCAATTCCTCTGGAGCTGGAACACCAACCAAATGGACTTCTTCTTCACCAGACCTTTAGGAATTGAAACATGGATTAAAGCACGTTATAAATTAGTGATGTCATCGGTTGTTTTAGCCACTATTTTATCCATTCCTTATGTGTATTTTGGATGGGAAGCTTTGGCAGTAATTCTTGCGGGAAGCTTATATAATGCAGGTATTAACATACCCTTAATGATGCGCCTCTCACTATGGGGGCCAAAGCCGATCGACCTGAACAAAGGTGCTTTTATGAATTACCAGGGTACCGGTGCAGCACAATGGGTAATGGGTTTGCCTTTGTTTTTGGGACCTTTTGTATTCTACACTCCCACTTATTACCTTTTAGGACATAACGAAGGCGTAATTGCTGTAGCCGTTGCCGGTATACTAGGCTATATTTTCAAAGATTATTTCCTCAAAAAAATCGCTCAAAAATTGAGCGAAGAAAAATACAGATTAATTCACCAGTTAACTTTATAAATTATGCTATCGATATCCAATTTAAAGAAGACCTATAAAGAAAATACAGTTCTGAACATTCCGGCCTTGGAAATTCCTCAAGGCCAATCATTCGGGCTTATAGGGAATAATGGAGCTGGAAAAACCACTCTTTTCAGGATCATTTTAGATCTTATAAGAGCTACAGAAGGTTCTGTAACTATTGACAATCAGGATGTGAGCAAAACTGAAGACTGGAAAAAGTTTACAGGTTCATTTATTGACGAGAAATTCCTCATCGGCTATCTTACACCCGAAGAATATTTCGATTTCCTGGCAGAGGTGTATGCTTTGTCAAAAGTTGACTTAGAAACTTTTCTTCAACAATTTAAAGAACTTTTTAATGATGAAATATTTGGCCATAAGAAATACATCCGGGATCTTTCAAAAGGAAATAAGAAAAAGCTCGGTGTAACAGCCGCTCTAATTGGAAGCCCAAATATTGTTTTATTGGATGAACCTTTCGAAAACCTGGATCCTACTTCTCAGATTCGGTTAAAGAAGATTATAGCACAGTATAAAAAAGACAAGAATGTTACATTCCTCATTTCAAGTCATGACCTTAACCATGTAACTGAGATTAGTGAGAGAATTGTAGCATTGGAAAAAGGAGAAATCATCAAAGACCTTTCAGTAAATGAACGAACACTGGAAGAATTGAATGAATATTTTCAGAGCAATGCTTATGCAGAAGTGGTAGAATAATTAATGAGTGCTTAAGGAAAGGTTGCTCTACCATTTATAAGCTAATTTAAATTTGATCAAAAGAAAAAACTATCAGAAGGTTCAACAACTCTAGTGCTGTACCTTCTGGTTTTTTACCCCCATCATTTAATGCCAAAAGGATTCGGGACAGTAGATTTTCTTTTGTTTTCTTTTGTATTTAAAAGACATAGTCAGCTCATGACTACCTCCTGTATAAGGGCCAATACTGGAGATGATGTAATCATAGGAATAGGTAAAACTAAATGGATCACCTGCAGAGAAACCAACCAAACTACTGAAACTATCATCCTGTCTGAAAGATACTCCAAACCAAAAGGCATCACTTTTCTGAGCCATTACATTTAAATCAAAATGACCTGAAGAGGGCCTTACTGATTTAAAAAGTACTGATGGCACAATGAACCACTTTTCCTGCGGATTCCCTATATTAAACTTATAACCAAAGTTGGCGAAATAATGCGCACTTAAATCAAATGTTTCCACCTGCCTCTCTCCTGTAGGCAAAAATAGCGAAGTACTATTGATGATTTGTGTAACAGATGCGCCAAAATAAAACTTACTGCTGTAAAGCCAAATTCCTACAGATGCATCAGGAAGAATTTGATTAGTCAACAATCTATCAATGATGGGATCATTCGCATTTTTGAAATTCAATTGATTCATATCAATAGTGTGTTGCATGATTCCTACTGACGCTCCAACGGCTCCATTCAGATTATTGGTAAACGGATGATGATAAGCATAATTGGCCTGAGCACTGGTTTGACTTACCGGCCCGGTTATGTCTTTAACAAGCACAGCTCCCAAACCATGATGTCCTTTCCTAATAGTGCTATTTTCCCAGGGTACCTTTTTAAAAGGCGTATTATATGATGCAAAATAGGTTTGTGGTGCACTTTCAAAACCTATCCACTGGATACGTCCTCCTATTTTTATTTCCTCCAGATTCTGCGAACCTACCACCGCAGGATTGATCATTAACTGATTGGTCATATATTGGGTATACTGAGGTCGTTGCTGAGCAATTATATCATAATTCCCCCAACAGCACAAAAACAGCAATATGTAAATTACTTTTTTCATAAACCTAATATAAAATGGTTATAGAGCCTGTGTAGGGTTCGTATCCGTCCTTTAAATCGAGGACGAAATAATAAACGCCTGGTGCAAGCAGCTGTCCGTTAAATTTTCCGTCCCATGGATTTTTATAACCTTTGGAGGTGAAGAGCTTTTTGCCCCACCTATCGTAGATGAAAACCTCAGCTTCAGGATATTCTTCAATTTTATCAATCTCCCATAAATCATTTATACCATCTCCATTCGGTGTAATTACATTCGTGAAATCAATAGGGGGCAGCACAATTACAGTAACCGAATCGGTATCCGGACAACCATCCCGGGTTAGTCCATCCACACGATAGGTAGTAGTGGTATTTGGCCTCACCCTTACCCTGGAATTCCGTACATCTCCATCAATACTCACCTCATTTTGCCAGATAAAATCAGAGCCTCTGGTAGCTTCCAGAATACGGGAATCGCCCTGCCTAATGGTCAGATTCTCTCCTGCTTCAATAGGGTTATAAGGAACCACTCTCACTTCTGTAGGAGGAGTGCTTTGTACGCATACTCCTTGTAAATCTACAATTACAGCTCTGTAATATTTATCAACTGAAGGGGACACTTTCTTGTTCACATCATTGCTATTCAGGCTGGTCCACTCATTCATATCCTCGCTTTCCTCCCAATCCAGAATGGTATAAGCACCTGCATCAAGGCTTAATGTAGCAGTATCGCCAATACAGATGGGCTTAGGAATTGCATAAGTATTTCCTGTATACCTGAAATTAGCAATTTGTGCAATTACCTCATTAGAAAATACTGAGCTATTAACTGCACAAGCATTATTGGACAGCATTCTTGCACGGATAACATCATTATTGGCAACTAAGGTACTATCAAAGTAACCTCCTATAGAACTGCCATTGAGAAACCATTCAAATTGAGGATTATCACCCTCATTGGTGAGAGCCAAACTCACCGAAATATCTGTATTTCGACAGACCAAATCAGGAATATCAATATTGATAGAAGAAAAAACAGAAGGTTCCACAAAAACATTTTGTACTAATTGTTCAGTATTACATATAAACCCATCGATATTCAAGGTAACCGTTTTCTCTCCGGCTTCTTCCCAGAAAAGTTCGTATGGCCCCAATCCTGAGCCGGAAAGCACTTCCGCATCTCCAAAATCCCATCTGTACCCTACAGCATCTACTGATTCTTCAATAAAGTTTACCATCACTGTTTGGTGCTGGCAAATGGTATCATAGGAAACCTCCAGGTTATCAATACTAAACACATTGAGGGTATGATAAGCGGTATCAGAAGGACAGCCATTGAAATAGGACACTAACCAGATAGTTTTATCGCCTCCTGAATTCCATCCTAAATTATAGGTTTCATTTCCCAAATTACCAATTTCACTGGCGCCACCAAATCCCCAATCATAGGTGACATCCGGCAATAGCTCACCGGCTAATCTTACAATTGCATCTCCTTCCAAACAGACGAAATCCGGAGCATCAATTGCTGCATAAGGTGTTTCCCTGACCTGAAATGTTCTGGTATAAATATCCTGACATCCTCTTTCAAATACCCTTAATGTCACTTCCACAGTACCACTATCAATTAGAGGCAATTGGAAATTGGGGTTAGTTGATGAACCTACTTCTCCATTATAATTATAGGTCCATTCTATAATGCTGAAAGCTGAAAGATTCCAGTCAGGAGACACACTAAACAAATCGCCTTGGCAATAATAGTCATCGGCTTGATAAGTAGCTGTAGGCAACTGGGTTACTTCTACCTGGAATGTACTGTCACGAATACAACCTCCATTGTTAATGGTGACTTTCACATTTTTGATTCCAACATTATCCCATGTTACATAGTAGTCTTCCCTGTTATTGCTGATTTTATTGACCACTGAAGGATTATCAAAATCCCATTCAAGTGTTCGGCCGTTCACCATGGGCAGGTTAAATACAATCCTGGCACTATCATTTGAGCAGATTTTTGTATCAGCAGAAACTTCAAAAGGAATGATTTCCCCAACATTAATAGTTACTGTGGTATCAGTATCTTCGCATAAATTCCCAAAAACCGAGAACTGAATGCTTTTAGTGCCTTTAGTAGACCAGCTTACGGTGAATTCTGTAGAATCTGAATTGGTACTTAATACATTCGCATCATTGAATTCCCAGCTCCAGGTGGCATCAGGTTCAAAAAAATCAGGATTTACGCTCACATAACCTATGGAATCAATACACAGCTCTGTATCAATCATTAAAGTAGTGGCAGAATTATCATAAACATCCACCGTTTGGTAAGTAGTGTCTGAAAGACATCCTCCATCAGCAATAAACAAACTAATTACTTTTTGCCCCGGAGTAGGCCAACTGACTTCATAAACCTCATCTCCTACTGGGTTGGCTATACCATCAGCAAAATCCCAGATCCAATCAGCAGTTGAAGTAGCGCTACCTGTAAAAGTAATAGTGGTTAAGTCCCCGGAACAATTTTCAGTGGAACTAAGAGTGAAGTCCGACTCCGGTATTTCCGCCACTACAAAGTTGTCCTCAAAATAAGAATCACTACAGTTAACCCCCTCTATAGTTAAAGAAATAGTCTTTGGCCCTGTAGAATTATAGATTACCTGATAAATGGAATCCTCTACTATTGGGATTACCTCATCGCCTGCAACGTCAGAAAAGTTCCAATCAAATACGGCATCATCCTCTGCTGTTCCGGTAAAAATAAATAAAACAGTAGCTCCCTCACAGAATTGGTCATTTTCAATTTCATAGGAAAACTCTGCAAAATTGTTGACATAGGCGGTATCAATGAAGGTTCTGCTTCCACATTGGGCATTGGTAACGGTCAGGCTAATAATCTTTCTGCCGGGAGTAGTGTAGACCACATCATAGTTTTGAGTACCGGGAATCTGTGTAGCGCTTTCCCCTATAGCCGGATCTATATCAAAATTCCAGACAAAAGAATCAATATTTACGTCATTATTACCTGTATAGAGAATAGTCCCCTCAGCTTTATTAGTTGTTTCATCCAGGCAAAAGAAAGGAGCCTCAAATGACGGATCAGGCCCTTTTAATACTCTAATTGTTTTCTGAACAACGGTTTCACAACCATTCCAGCTAGCAGTTAAAGTAACATTTCTATCCCCATGGTTGGTCCACATTACAGATATTTCTGTACTGTCTGCATTGGCAGCTATTACCTCTCCATCGGCATCCAAATCCCAATCATAAACAAAATCACTATTAGGATTAGGCACAAAAAGATTAACTGGTGTAAACTCGCAAATGGTTCCTCGTAAATTAAAATCCGCTACAGGCACATCCTGTATTTCAATTTCCAGCAATGAAATAGTATTGCTACAGCCATTTTCAAATACCTCAACTTCTATTTCATATATACCGGGTGCATCCCAAATTACTTCATAGGCTTCTCGTCCTGCCAATTTCACTACTGAAATAGCCTCATCAAAGCTTTCCCCCCAATCGTAATCAGCATAAATACTGGCAGCATCTAAACCACCGTACTCCACAATTACCGGTTGGTTAATACAGCCCTGGGTAACAGTAATTTCGCCTAAAGGTGTTGGCAATACTTCAACCTCAAAATTCCGGGTTATCTCACAGTCACCATTCGATAAAGTAAGTGCAAAAGTTTTTATTCCGGGACTGGTCCAGCTAATTTCGTCAGGGAAAGCAGCATCCCACACTCCGTCCGTGCCAGGATTCACATTTACGATAGTGTGGCTTCCGCTGTAAAAAAAGAGGGTATCAACTATTGCACAAACATCATTGGTGAGCACACCGGCAAAATCAGGGCCGGTAAATATATTCACAGGAATTGTTACACTATTTTCGCAACCATTGGCATTGGTTACATCAATTTGTATAGTCTTTGACCCACCGGTTGCATATTCTACCCTATAAGCCTGTTCCCCGGCAATTTTGACTTTTGTAACATTTGCATTATCCGAGAAAGTCCATGTGAATGAATCCGAGAAAGGATTGGCATTACCAGTATAACGTACAATGAATTCTTCATCTATACAGAAATTAGTGGGTGCTTCATAAGTCATAGTTGGCAATGGCAATACATTTACCTGAACAACAGCCACTGAAGGACAGCCCTGCTCATCCAATATGGCTACTCTTACTTCTTTGGTGCCAGCTGAATCCCAGGTAATGGTGGATTCAGTAACTGAAACCGGTGTTCTAACCCCTCCACTCAATTGTAAAAAATCCAAACTAACAGATCCCGTATAATCCGTTCCAGCCACCCCGGTATAGGTAAAGGTAAAATCATCCCCCACACATACATTTAGCGGGCCTGCATCATAAACTATATTGGGTGATGGATTAACAGTGACGTTTTCAGAAAGAGAATTATTACACCCCCCGCTATTGGTTATGTCTACGGAAATAGTATATGAATCTTCATTAGGATAGGTTATTTCATACACCTGGTTTCCCAAATCACTTACAGTTGTTGCACCATCAAAATTCCAGTCATATTCAAAATCAGCCAGTGTTCCTGTTCCGTTATTAATAAGACTTACCTTAAATGGAGCGTTGGCGCATATATCAGCAGGCACATTTATTTCAAGATCAGGGAAAGGATCCACCTGGACTGTGCGCCTTAAAGTATCAGAACAAACTCCATTATTAACTATTAACTCTATGATTTTATCCCCTGGCGTTTGCCAAACCACATCATAATTAGCACCATCCGGATTGATTGAGATATCCGCCCAATCGTCTCCCACAATGTTGAAGTTCCAATTAGGCGTTGAACTTTGAGGCAAAGTTCCATTAAATACAAAACTCACTGTTTCCCCTACACAAACCCTGTTGTCACTTCGGCTAAAAGAAGCCACCGGAATCTCATTCACTTGAATTTCATAATCGATAGAATCTATACAACCTCCGTTATTAACAATTAATCGAAAGGTTTTTAAGCCAGCGGTGTTCCACACCGGAGCAAAAATGCCATTTGCAGGATCGTCATTACTGAAATCAAAAGGAGGTGAAAGGTATTTGATTTCCACTTCGGATACAGAAGAGGTAAGATCCAATGCACCCATATCATAAGTAATCTGTGCAACCTCCCCTTCACATACTTCCTCCTCGAAATCCAGACTAAGGTCTGCAGGATCTCCCACGTTTATAGTGATATCATTAAAAGTAGCATTACAGGAACTTGAAATTTCCAACCCAACAGTTCTATCACCAGGGGTATTCCATGAAAGCTGATATTCTTCATTTTCAATAACAGTAGAGACGTTTGCATCCCCAAATCTCCAATCAAATACGGCATCAGCTGGCGTAAGGCTTGTCAAACGTAAAGTCACTGATTCATTCACACAGACGTTATCGGAGGAAAGCTCGAACTCCACATAGTTATAGACTATATAATTAACCGTATCATATTGAATATCACAACCGGAAGCACCATTATCTGTTATTTCAAGTATGGCCTGTTTTTCTCCTCCGTAATCCCATCCGTTAATTAACACAAATAACCCTCCCACAGCTACAGATGCACCGTCCCCTGCGGGAATCAATTCTACATTAGTGATACTAACATCCGTTTCTGCACTTTGTGAAACACTAATCCCAAAGTCCCCATCGAGGCAAATTTCATCATTGGAATCCACAGTATAATCTGGCCCATCAATTACTTCTACTTGCTTTGTTAATGATTGGTCACCACAACCACCTCCAGTCATGCTCAAAGTAATGTCTTTGGTTCCCGATGAGATAAACTCTACGGCATAAGTGGAATCATTCACTTTTTGTGAAATCCCATCCTGAAAAGTCCAGGTGGTATCAATACCCGGACTAAATGCCCCGGTAAAAGACACGACAACAACCACTCCTGTACAAGTATTGTCGGATGATAATTCAAAATCCGGAACACTATTAACAATAATATTGAAAGTAGTATCCACACTACAGTCGGGGCCTCCATCTATTTGCAGGCTTACAGTTTTAACACCTGGCTCACTAAAATTGACCGTCCAGGAATTGGCTCCATTAGGTGTGAAATTTCCTCCATCCTCTTCTGTCCACTCAAAATTGGTCACTCCACTCATGTCTCCATCGTAGGAGATAATAAAGTCATCGTTATCACATACTTCCTCCGGTACTGTCAATGCAATTTCAGGAGTAAAACCTACATCAATACTGAGGCTGTCTTTACTCAGACAACTATTTTCTGAGAGTACAGATAGTGATATATTTTTAGTATCGGCAGACTCCCAGCTTACTGTCCAGATACCTGTTCCACTATTGCTTTCCACGATGCCCCCATCCCAATTCCAGGAATAGCTCGCAGCCGGGATGTAATAGGCAGATAAATCAAAAACCACAGGATCCGATGAACATACAGTTCCGGGATCAGGAATGGTAGCATTTGGTGCAGGATGAACAATTACATCTTCTGTAAAAGATATGGTACAGGTTCCATTGCTGATTTCTGCTTCAATGGTATAGGTGGCAGTAGTTCCCGTAATTGGAAAAGTGATTTCAATATCCCTGTTATTTCCTGCTACCTGGCTAAAGGTTACACCAGAAGGCATATTCCATGTTATATCAGGGGTGCCACTTCCCTGATAAGTAAAGTTCGCTGTTTCATTGTCGCAAATTTCCGTATCAACACTCATTAAATCGGAGGGAATTGGAAAAACTTCCACCTCATGGGTGACAGTTGAATCACAGCCGTTGAAACTATAGGTAAGGGAGATAGTTTTTGTACCAACTGTCGCCCAGCTTACCTGCCAGATTTCAGGGTCAGCAGTAGCTGTAGAATCACCAGAATCCACACTAAAAGATTCCAAAACTGCACCACTTAAATTCGAAGAAAATTCAACTGTAATTGGCTGATTCACACAAGCTTCATCGGGAGCAGCGATTACAGGAACAGCTTTTTGAGTAACTTCTATGGCAAAAGTATCCGAAACCGCACAACCATCCTTGTCAATAATCAGAATAATCTCTTTAACATTATTAGCAGGTGTTCCAGCATCAAAGGTTTCCCATTTCAGGTCGTATACTTCATTTCCTAAATCCACTACTTCATCAGCACCCCCGAAATGCCAGACAAAAGTAGTCCCTGAGGCCGGATCGGTATCACCTGTACCATTATACACCAAACGGGTAAATTCATTTTCGCAGGCATATGCATCAAGATTAACTTCAGTACTAGCAGGGGTCAATACCTCAATGTCAAAAGTTTGGGTTATTCGGCAACCATCATTATCAATAGTAAGGCTAACTGTTTTTGAACCGGCACTTGCCCATTCCAAATCAAACTCAGTTTCATCATCTACGATGTTTACCTTACTGGCATCTCCAATATTCCAATCAAATACCCCATTGGCCCCTGCATCACCTGAAAAATTAAAAGTAATTGTCTCATCATTGCAAATAGAAGTAGGAATTACTGGGTCAAAATCAATGATCGGCTTGGGAGAGATTTCAATATCCTGAGAGAATTGTTCACTTGTACAGCCATTTTCAGTTACTTCAAGTGTCACCGTTTTAGTATCATCCGAATCCCAAACTACGTCATAGGCTACCTGCCCACCACCAACTGGAGTTGCCGTTCCTCCGCCAAAATTCCAATCAAAACTTAAAGAGCCTGATGCTAAATCGGCATCCCCGATGTAAAGTATCCTTACCGGTTCATCAACACAAGCAGTAGCAGGTAACTCAAATTTAGCGTTAGGGGTTCTGCCCACTGCGATGTTATAAGTGGTGTCTGTATCGCAACCATCCTGGGAAATAGTTAGCCTAATCTCCTTTGTGCCTAAAGTGGTCCATTCCACATCAAAATCCCTGTCTGGTACATTAACATTGGTAGTAGTTCCTCCGTCAAGATTCCAGATGAGTTCTGCATCCCCGCTAGCCGTGCCGGTATAAAGTATATTAACAGCAGTACCCGAGCATACATTGGCAGGAGCAATGAAACTAGTAGTAGGTACGGGCAACACCTCAATGGAAAAAGTTGTATCACTGATACATCCACCTTGGTCAATTTGGAGGTTGAGGTTTTTCGTTCCTGTAGTAGCCCACACCACAGAGGCATTTATACTATCCCCGGAGTTTACTCCTCCATCAAAATCCCAGGTGAATAGAGCGGTGGAATCAGCATTACCTGTATATTGGATAACTGCAGGCGCCAACCCACAAATGGAATCGGGTGCTGAATAAATAAGGGTAGGCCGTTTGGTTATTTCTATGGTAAATGAATCTGAAACCAAACAATTATTTTCATCAATTTCCAGATAAATGGTTTTTGTACCCAGGGAATCCCATCTCACATCAAAATTCTTATCCGGCACATTTTCGTTGATTATAACACCCTCACCAAAATTCCAGTTAAAATTGGCGTCCACACCGGCATCCCCGGTGTATTCAATATTTATAGTATCCCCTTCGCAAGTAGAGGCGGGGGCATTGACTGTGGTTGTGGGGACATTTGAGACGGTAACTTGAATAGTATCTGAAATCGTACAATCATACACATTTGTTAAATCAAGTATAACATCATAGACGCCATCATCATCAAAAGTGACGGAGTAATCTTTTGAATTGGCTCCCGAACTGGCAGATGTGGAACCGGTTGTAGACCATGCATAGGAAGTGATACTGGCAGGATCGGCCGAGGAACTAAAGGTGACTGATTCATTTTCGCACAATTCCAGTGGCCCTACTATACCTATTTCAGGCAGTGGAAAACCTGTAATAATAATAGTGTCCGCTACATCAAAACATTTTCTATCACAGGGAGAAACAGCTAATCCCTGTACCCAAATTGTATCCGTTTCCTGGAAAATAGTGTAATTAAAAGTTTCGTTTTCCAGTTCTGTTGTATCACCTGTGCTCCAAATGTAATAAGTTCTCGCACCACCAGTTGCCGCCAACTGTATTACATCCCCAATGCAACCCTCAGTAGCAGAGGCATCAATTGTAATATTATCACCGGCAACAGCTGCCATGTTTAAAGATTCGATTGAGGTGGCATCTAACACTTCATCAAAATAACGAATATAATCCACTGTGATATCTGCAACTGGATTATCATTCAAACTATTAGATGGGACAAAATAGGAAGTCTGGTTTTGTAATCTGAATTCATTTCCATTAAGACTGAACTGTTCTTCTCCATTTAAGTATACAATCAATTGATTATTTTCAAAACTAACTGCAATGTTGATCCAATCACTTGGTAAAATATCCGGGTAGTCAGGAGACACCAAATCAGGGCCGCAAGTAGGAGTGCCACTATTTGGGTAAAAGCATAAATAACCTTCAGGACTAATAAATAACCCGGCTTTATTCTGATTAAAGAAATTCATGATAAAAATTCTACCATCATCATTCTCAGGCGGTATATTGTCTACTCTAAATAATAATTCAATAGTATAAGTATCTGTTGATAATAAACTGCCATTATCTACATCCAACCCTTGGTCAGAAGTCATTTGGTAGTGTTTGTTGTTACCATTCAAACATAATTCTTCTGCTTCGATAAATATCCCCGTACCTCCATTAGGCTCCAAAGCTTCTATACATGTATCAGGATCAGAATCAGGTTCATTGCAATTAGTAGTTCCATTATCATTTTCAAAATCATCTACAAAATTATAACAGGCTGCCGGAACTAGGGTGGAGTCACTGGCCATCTGCCCCCATGTAATAAATGGGGTGAAAAATATGAATAGAGTAAGTATAAAGTAGATGTTTCTCAAAATGTATCTAAATTAAAGTTTTAGTATTAAAAGTTGCTACAAACAATATTTATTTCGATCAACTGCTAGTAATCCTTGATAAGCACATAAGCACGCTCAATTAATGGAATACTAATATTTAAAGTTATCGAATTGTAAAATACCAATTCCGCCAGATTGGGATGAAACCTGACATTGTAAGTTATGCCACCTAATAAGTATTTCTTAAGACTTTTATAATATAGCGTTAAGAATATGTGAATCCCGGTCAACCTAGGAAAAGATACATTCAATTGTGAATCAATAATTTATGTGAAAAATTAGAGGAAATAAGGGGGAGCAACAGGTTTCCGCTTAAACAAAATAACTTATTTAAGATAATGGATAAGATGTGGCTTTAGTAGAGATTAAAAAACTCAAGCGATTTAATAACTGAGGTCTAAGGCCGAGTTTCCGCTTTATATTTTTATTGCTATTATGTTGCGGGATAGACAATCTCGCCCCGGCTAAAATTGTACACAAAAAAACCCTCACACGTTAATGCGAGGTTTTTACTTTAAGGGTGGAAGACCGGGCTTCCCGATAAAAGATCGGGATAGACTTCTCGCCCTGGAAACTTTTGCTAAAACAAAAAAACCTCAAGTGATTGAACACCTGAGGTTTAAAAAAGGGTGGAAGACCGGGCTCGAACCGGCGACCCTCGGTACCACAAACCGATACTCTAACCAACTGAGCTACATCCACCATTTTGGAAAGGCAAAGGTAAATTATTATTTGGGAATTGTGAAATGAGCTGATGAAAATATTTTAAAATATTTTCATCAGCTCAAAATAAAAGATCACAGGCTCTATCAAACGAAAATAGCTTACTACTATTTTCAACTTTTTGACTACTTCTTCCCTTTCCTAATTCATTATTTTCATGCAGTAGCTTCAGATGTTTTATTTTATTTTAAGAGGCAGGTTCAAATTAACTGTAAGATTCCTTCCGATATTATTAATATCAAATGCTCTTAAAAAAGATAAATGATCTACATAAGCTTTATTGAAGATATTATTCACGGCTACATCTAAATTAACAGCTTGGGGCCCTATCTTAAAACTCCCTCCAACGCTTGCTCCAAATATTTGAAACGCATCCGTACTGTTCGTTGTATAGGCTTGTTTTTCCCTGGGACTCAATCTATTTTGTTCAAACACATAATTGTGACTCAATTTAAAATATGAGCCCTCTAAAACAGAAGGTAATTTACATTTTAGGGAAGATACGATTCGGTCCGCAGGAATTAAGGGCATTTTATTTCCCGTTTCAGGGTTTTCGCCTCTTACTACAGAATAAGCAAAATTAAATTCCAGTTTTTCATTGCCCATAGGTCTAATTTTGGATTGCAATTCTCCCCCGTATAAATATGCATTACCCTGGTCAAAAGCCCAAATCATTAAATCTGTATCTTCTTTGGGCTCTCCTGTAGGAGTTAAATAAATATAATTGGAGATAAGGTTAATAAACGGGCTTACTTCAAAACTAAAAAAGCGGTTTTGGTATTGCATAGCCAAGTCTAATTGAAAATTTTGTTCTCTATCAAAATTTACATTTCCCACCTCATACCTTTGTGTTCCGGCATGTTGCCCATTAGAAAACAATTCAGCTAAATCCGGAGCCCTGAATCCACTGGAGAAGTTACTCTTAAGGTTTAATTGTTGATTAAACTGATGAATTAACCCTACTGACCCACTAATTCCATTGTGTTGGGTAGTAAACTTCCGCTGATCATTTGGCAATTGAGGGAGATTATAGCCAAACTCTCTAATTACTGATGATGAAGCATCAGCAGTTGTACTTCTCCCATCGTATCTTAAACCCGCCTGCCAGGTCGTTTTGTCCTTTCTTAAGGTATATAAATAATACAAAGAAGCATCCCATAATTGTGCATCAGGAATGAGTATTTCCTCCACATTTGCCATATTGCTATTTGTCAAATGAAATCCCTGAACCCCTACAATATGCTCTGAGTTGTTATTTTCAAGGAAATATTTGGTGTCAAAAGTGGTATTGGTTTGCAACAAGCCCAAATCCACCAAATCATAAGCCGCTTCAATTTCTTTCCTTGAGTTAAAATGATGACCCACAGTTGTCTCCAGACGTCCTGTTCCCAACTGAAGAATGCTATTGAAAGTCAAGAGATGGTCCTGGATATTCTGAAATGGTAATTGCATATTCCTGTCGTTCCTTGTGGTGGCCAGACTATGACTTAGTTCATCATCAGCTATTATTCCTAAATTTTGTTGATGATAAGTATAGCTGAGTTTAATTGTTCCCCAGTCCTTTTGTAAGCCGGTATTGGCCCGAAAGGTTTGGGTATTGAAACGGGAATTGCCAATTGTCCTGCCATTTCCATCTATGTAATCAGCATGGTTTTCCAGGGCAGCATTTATTCCATAAAACAAGCCGGATTGCCTGGTTTCTTTCAAACCGATAGTTTGTCGCATACCCAGGGTATTGGAATGAAATGTGCTATTAATTTCAGCAAGCATTCTTCCCTTTGGAGCAGCTCTTTCGTCTACCAAATAAACCACACCCCCCACGGCTCCTGAACCATAAAGAAAGGATGCAGGTCCTTTAATGACTTCAACAGCTTCTATTCCCAGATCATTTACACCTAAGCCGTGATCTGCTCCCCATTGTTGGTTCTCAAAACGGGCTCCCTGATACATACTCAGAATCCGACTGAATGACATTCCCCGAATGACAGGTTTCCCTACTCCCGTTCCGTAGGCAATTTGCTCAACACCCGGTATCCTCATGAGTGAGGTCATGGTATTGATTTCACCATCAGTTCTCATTTCCTTAATGCCCATTTTTTCCACAAGCACCGGAATTTCATCCCTGCTGGCAATTCTTCCTGCAGAAACAATTACCTCATTCACTACTATACTTTCTTCTTCCAGAAAAATGGTTTCTCCATTTTTCCATTCAGCAGTATTTACCCTTATCAATTTCGTTTTGTAGCCTACATAAGAAATCTGAATGAGTACTTTTTTATTTTTATTGCCCACTTTGATACTAAACTCCCCATTAACATTAGAGGTGGTGCCTTGCTCAATATCCGGTAAATAAATATTAACACCAACAATTGGTTCTTTACTTTCGGCATCCCTAACTACACCTTTCAATTCGATTATATCAACGCCAGAATTTGAAAAAGCCGATGGAATCGCCAGTGCCAATACCATTCCCACTATCATAAAAACTGATTTATACATATTCTTCATATAAGTTTACTTCTTTATTTTAAGCAAAGCTAATACATAATAATTATAAATGATAATTATTTTTTAGGTTTATCTAAAAAAATAAACATGCATAATCAAAAATAATTATGAAGAAGATGTAATTTATATATTTAGCTTCATCTGAAGCAAAAAATTAAGCTATTACAATGGAATATTAGTTACTTTTTTGGGCATGAAATCGGGACAAGAAGAGGTGTTATCCAATTGATTTCATAGCTTTTTATCTGTGTTCCGAAGCCATGCGATAGTCCCTCCGGAGAACCTGATCGCAAGATAATCCTGATAGCTCCCCAAAACTTTAGCGGTTTCTTCAACAAAAGATGCAGAATAGGTTCTGCTGGAAAGGAATTCATCTTTAATCTGATCATCTGCTTTTAGGGAAATTATTTGCAGCCCTGAACCCACTTCCTTTACCAGATTTTGATGGATAAATGCTGCACGGTCATCAGGTAATTTTACACGGTACCAACCCAGCAAGGAAGCTTCTACTCTTACCAACTCATTTTTATTCAGCTTTCCAAGAATCTCTGATTGAGTATTGGCTTCTGATCTCAGGTTCACTATTTGGCTATTCACACGATGGTATTTACCAAGAGAGGCACTGTCTCCCAAAGGGATGATATTAGTGATTGGAGTGGTGGCAAAAAAAGGAAAAGGATCCAAAGCACCACTTCCCATACTATAAATCCCAAAATGAAGGTGAGGAGAAGTTGTAATTGCATTACCGGTATTTCCCACTAAACCGAGTGTATCCCCAGTCACCACTCTTTGGCCTGTATGTACCATCTGGCTATCCAGATGTGCATAGTAATAACTATATCCTCCTCCTGAAAGAAAGATAACTTTTCCTCCTAAATTATTTACTCCTACCCGCCTTATAAATCCCGGCCTTACGGCCAGTACCGGGGTACCCCTGGGTGAAAAAATATCTATCCCCTCGTGTTTTCTTCTTCCTGCCTCTCTTCCATCACCATAAAAGCTTCCAATATTTTCGTAAGTTCTCTCTGGCAGAGGAAAGGCAAGCGAGGCCGTGTACCTAATATAAATTTGAAATAATCCACCCCTTAGCAACTCAGGTTGAATCCTTACTGCATGCTCTCCACTATTTTCAACTTTATAAGTAAGACTGTCTCCATCCGCTTCCTGCCCAAGAGGTTTGAATTCCTCGTCCCGCCATTCAAATACATTGACGAATATCCTGGTGTTGCTTTCTGAAATTCTTTTGAGGTGTATTTCTATATTCTGACCTTCTTTTACTTTATATCTCAGAAACAGAGCTGTGGGTTCGGCCGGATCGAAACGACTGAGTTCTGCATAGGGAAGATTGGCGTAAGTAGAATCTTTTAGAGCAGACTCCCCGGCAGTTATCCAATCTTGCGCCAGGGCTGTTTGTTCCAAATCATTGGCTTTCAATGAGGCTAAATATTTCTCATAGGGCCCTTTTGGTGCAAAAACCTGATCTATTTTGCATGAAGCAATTAAGCAGGATAGAAAAAGCAGTAAAATAGTATTGCGGAAATTGATCATTATTAAAAATAAATTATTGAATAATTCTAAAAAGTACACTTCTACTAACTTACTTTCCGGTAGATGGTGATTATACGAAATTAACAACGTCTATGGCTTTAAGAGTTCAATAGGGCTATTCACTATTCATATGGATTGAGAACGAAAAACAGATCATTTGATCTCGAAAGAAGTCACCAAAAAGCAACAACTGATTTTAGTTGAAACAAAACATCGTATCCATAATTGAGTATATTTAAGTGACATATATGCTACTGCAACAAAAATGATCATTGCTCATGTCCGTTTAATCTTTAACTTTTATGAAGAATTTAAATTACCAGGAGGAAGTAACCACGCGCTTTACAGTTTATAACAGCTTGTTTTTAGATTTGCCTTATGGCCACATTTACAGAACAGGCACAGTGCTCCCAATGCTGCAACAATTAAGCCAGTCAGGTTATGAAGAAGGGAAAGACCCTGTAGAGATTATTGAAAAGTTTCAACGGAAGATACTCGGTACGCAGGATGATAAAGAGCTACATAATTTACTATTCCAATTGATCCAATATATAGAGCGACAGGTATTACTTTTTGATTCTATTGAAGATGCTGCTTTTGGAAAAATATATAATTTGGAAGGTAAAGGTTCTGTTAAAGAGCTTATTGGCAGGGTTCGCCATACCAGCAAAATGGAAGAACTGAAAGAAAAATTAAAGAATTTTTCAGTGCGTATCGTTCTTACTGCTCACCCTACCCAATTCTATCCGGGAAATGTATTGGCTATTAATAATGATTTAGAGGCAGCCATTAGAACAGGGGACCTGAACACCATCAATTCTTTGTTGAAGCAATTAGGTAAAACACCTTTTATTAAGCGGGATAAACCAAGTCCGTATGACGAGGCTGTCAGCCTGTGCTGGTATCTGGAAAACGTTTTCTACAAAAGTATTCCGGCTATTTTATATGATTTAGCAGAGGACATGGATGAATCTTTTGAAGAATGGATAAACCCCAATTTATTAACCGTGGGATTTTGGCCCGGGGGCGACCGTGATGGCAATCCTTTTGTTACCCACGATATAACGTTAAAAGTGGCAGATCGATTAAGGGAAACTATTCTTAAATGTTATTACAGGGATATAAGAGCTATTAGAAGAAGGCTTACTTTTAAAGGTGTGGAAGAAAAAATACAGGAGGCCGAAAACAAGGTTTATCATGCCCTATTTGGTGATAAAAGTAAGGGTTTTATAAATCCTGACGAACTTCTGCAAGTTCTCCATGAAGCTTTAGAGAATTTAAAAGCTGATCATATGGGATTGTTCTCTGATCTGTTGGAAAAATTTATTCTGAAAGTAAGGATCTTCGGATTTCACTTTTCCATTATGGATATCCGACAGGACAGCAGAAAACATGATGGCCTATGGGAAGAGATTCTATCTAAAGATGATAATACCAGCACAATAGCACAATACGAAAAGCTACCGGAAGCGGATAAAATTAAGCATTTGATGAGTTTTGAAAAACTCCCCGGAGAAGAAGATGATTATGACGATTTTCACCTGGAAATGTTAAAAAGTTTTGATGCCCTTGAAGAAATAAAGAAAAGAAATGGTGACAGGGCCTGCCACCGGTATATCATCAGTAATTGCCAGTCGGCATTGCATGTAATGGAAGTGTTTCAACTGGCCCGCTTAAAATTGAGCAAAAAAGCATATGAAAACCTGGATGTGGTTCCACTTTTTGAAACCATTGACGATCTGGCCAAGGCTTCTGATATTATGCAGCAACTGTATGAAATACCTGAATACAGAGAACATGTGAAAAATCGTAATGAGCAACAGACTATTATGGTGGGCTTTTCTGATGGCACCAAAGATGGTGGGTACTTAAGAGCTAACTGGTCCATTTTTCTGGCAAAAGAGGCGCTTACTGATATTTCCCGTAAGTATGGCATCAACGTTATTTTTTTTGACGGCAGAGGAGGACCACCGGCAAGAGGAGGAGGCAATATGCATGATTTTTATGCTTCTTTAGGCTCTAACATTGAAGACCAGGAGATACAGGTGACCATACAAGGCCAGACAATTAGTTCAAATTATGGCAAGGTTAACTCTTGTCGCTATAATCTGGAACAATTGCTTTCAGCAGGTTTGGAAAATCATTTATTCCCTGAAAACAATCGGCAGCTTTCAGAGTCAGAAAGGAAATTAGTTGATCAAATGGCAGACATAAGTTATCAGTTGTATAACGACTTCAAAAACCATGATAAATTCACTCCTTATTTAGCCAATGTAACGCCTTTAAAATATTTTGGCGAAACCAATATTGGCAGCAGACCCAGCAGTCGGGGTAAAAAAGGAGAGTTAAAATTTGAAGATTTAAGGGCTATTCCATTTGTAGGCGCATGGGCACAAATGAAGCAGAACATCCCTGGCTTTTATGGAGTGGGGACAGCTTTAAAGTCATTAAAAGATTCCGGCAAAGAACAGGAAGTCAATGCATTATATAAAGACTCTTTATTTTTTAAGACTTTACTTGGAAATTCAATGCAATCAATTGCCAAGTCTTTTTATCCTGCTACGGCCTATTTAGGGAAAGACAAAGAGTTCGGGGAATTTTGGCATATAATGAAGAAGGAATTTGATTTAAGCAAAGCAGAATTGGATGCCATTAGCGACAATAAAGGAATGATGCATGATGCTCAAGTATCAAAGGAATCTATTGCCATTCGCGAAAGAATTGTACTCCCGCTCATTAGCATTCAGCAGTATGCTATACAAAAGCTAAGGGATGGTGTGGAAGATGAAGAAACTTTTAAAAGATTAATTTTACGTAGTATGTTCGGCATTATGAATGCTGCCAGAAATGCTGCTTAAGTAAATTGTTCCGGTCTGGTGTTTAAAAAAACATCAAACCGGAACAGACTTAAATGAATCATTTCTACTTTTATACCACATGGAGAAGAATATAATCAGTAATATTAATTCAGATAAATCTCCCCAATAATACATAAGCCGGGCTCCTTCCTGAATTTGCTGATCACTATGTATGGATTGTTTCGGCCATGTATAAGCATACATTGCCTTGCTTAAAAAGGCATGAGCAGCAATACTGATAAAAAGCACACTTAATCGTAACCGGAAACTTACTTTATGTCCTCCAGGATCAATACCAATCATTGACCAGGTGAAAAGATATCCGGCCAGCAAAAAATGTAGATGCACTAAATGGTGAAGAAAAGGCTGATGGTGCATTTGGTTGTAAAGTGGGCTTAAATACAATAGATACATGCCACCAATATTGAGTAACATTGCTGTAACAGGATGACTGATCATCCTAAAAAAGGATGATTTTAATATAGACGTTAGCCTTCTCGCGATTGGAGCAGGGAGAATTTGCAAAAGTAATGTGGATGGCGCACCCAAAACAAGAAAAACAGGTGCATACATAGCCATAAGCAGATGCTGTACCATATGGCCTCGCATATCAGCATGGCCCCAGTGCATCATTTCAGGCAAATAAGCTATAGAAAGTAGCAACATTCCGACAGTGAAACTGATAGCATGTGGAATACGAATAATCTTTTGTCTTCTTCTTAATGTAAACCAACCATACCAGTAAGCCAGTGTGAGTAAAAAGATAACGATTGGAGGTAACCAACTATTGAAAGTATGCATTTGTAGCATTACGCTTTATTTTTGTAAATTTCTATCTCTCCGGATTTCTTTGCTTTAATTAATATTACAATGCCTATAATAAGTAAAAAGATACCTGTAGCATTCCAAGCAATATCGTAAGGCAAAATATTATCCACATACCTTATTTGGTGGAGCCTTAGTACTTTGTGGTTAATGGTTCCATCAAGCAATTGAAATCCTCCTGTTCCTAAAAAGAAACCAGCCCAGATGCGTACTTTAACTAAAGCTTGATTTTTATTTAAATCAATAATTAGAAAAAAACCGGCAACAATAGCAATGAGCTCGGCCGAGTGTAGCAGTCCGTCAGATAAGAGGCCTATTTCCAAGGTGGATTTATCATAGAAGTGATGCCAAGAAAGCAGCTGATGGAATATTATTTCATCCACTGCGGCCATAATGCCAGTTCCAGTAAGCACTCCAGCCCATAAAGATCCAGATTTGCGATGTGAAAGACTTCCCAATTTCATTATTCAATATTGATACCTATAGGTACTACGGTATCTATATTTAGAACGTTTAAATTGGAACAAACACAATCCGTATATTCCACTATAATTTTATTTTCTCACAATTAAAACTGAATAGGTTCTGTTCACCATTTCACCATGTTTGCTTTTTACTGTTTCAATTTCCGGGATAATTTGTGAGTCATTAAAACTTGATTTCTCTATCAGAGCCAGTACATCTTCATCATTATAAAGCTGGAAACCATATACCGTAAAAGGTAAATTTTTCATGAAATCCTTCAGGCTGTAAGTAATATTGCAAAGTCCACCCGGCTTTAGCACTCTATAGATTTCCTGTAAGGTAGCTGCCGGATCTTCCCAGAAATAAAGGGTGTTCACAGTCATTATTTTATCAAATGTTTTGTCCTCAAAAGGGAATGATTCACCTGAATAGTGAAAAAACTGCGCTTGCTTTTTCCGGACAAAATCCGCATTAATTCTTTCCGCTTCCTTTTTCATATCAGCTGAAATATCTAAACCATTATAGTTGATTTCAGGAGCCATTTTCATTAATTCGACCAAATGTTGCGCATTACCAGGACCAATCTCCAAAACCCTATCATGGCCTTTTAAATCCAAATGGCGGATTGTATTCATGGTCATGCCATGGTTGGTTTTATTCATTTCTCCGGCTATTTCTAATCCATCCTCTCCACTTGGACACCTTAATTGAGTGGCAATAGTTTTCATATCATCAGCTTGAATAGCCATATTTTTAAATTTAAAGTTGCTTTATGAAGGTACTACCTCCGTGATAAATTTATTTCTGTAATCAACAGGGGAAATACCTACATACTTTTTAAATACTTCCCGGAAAGCTTTGGGGTCATTATAACCTACCTCGTACATCACTTCATTTACATTTTTCCGGCCTGACTCCAGCTGTACTTTGGCTGCTTCAATTTTAACCCTTTGCATGTATTCCACAATGGAGTTGGAGGTTGCCTTCTTAAACCTGCGTTCAAAGGTTCTTCTGCCTGTCCCAAACCGATCAGCCAGTTCATCTACATTCATTTTTGCATCGTAATGCTTCTCTATATATTCCTGAGCAGCCACTATCAACTCATCCCCGTGTGCTTTTTGTCCTTTGAACATGGAGAAAGGAAGCTGATTGTTTTTAGAAATGTCAAGTAAAAAGAACTTTGATGCCATCACTGCCATTTCTCTGGAAGTATATTTTTCCACAATATAAAGCAGCAAATTCCAGTATGCATTGGCTCCTCCACTGGAATACAAGCCGTTTTGTTCACTGATCACACGGTCATCTACCAGTCTTACATCGGGAAACATATTCCTAAAGGTGGGTGCATGCAGCCAATGAGTAGAGCAGGTTTTGCCGGAAAGCAATCCCGTGGAGGCCAATAAAAAAGCCCCAATGCATAAACTAGCCACTTCAGCACCTTTATTATACTGTGAAATTATCCAGGGGAACATAGCTTCATTAAGTTTTATGGCTTCATTTATATCTCCACTTATGGCAGGAATGATAATTAGATCAGTAGTTTTCACATTATCTAACAATGCATCCGGATAAAAGCTCAACAATCCTTTACTTAGCTTCACTTCCTTATTCAAGCCCACTAATTGAACTTTAAAAACAGGATTCATGCCTGCCTTTTCGTAAAACATATTAATGGCTGTAAACATGTACTGCGGATCAACAATAGCAGCCGGAACAGCTCGCTCAGGAACAAGTATTGAGATAGTTTTCATATCTTAAAATTAGTTACTAAATATGTCGCAATCAACCCCATATTATGTCGTGCTTACACAGTTTAAGTTAAGCCAGACAAACATACCTTTGTAAATATAGAGTTTTTTATATATTTATTTTTGACTTAAATACTGAAATCATGACAAGTAAAATCTTCATTAATCTACCAGTAAAGAATCTTCAAAATTCAATGGATTTTTTCAAAGCACTAGGCTTTTCATTCAATATGCAATTCACTGATGAAAAGGCAGGTTGTATGGTCATAAAAGAGGGCAGCATCTTTGCCATGCTACTTGAAGAAGACTATTTCGCAACTTTTACCAAAAAGCCTATTGCTGATGCTACCAAAACAACAGAAGTGCTTATTGCGCTAGATTTACCCAGTAAAGCGGCTGTTGATGAAATGGTGAAGAATGCAGTGGAGGCCGGTGGTTCTACTTATATGGAAGCAGCAGATCACGGCTGGATGTACCAGCATAGTTTTGCCGATTTAGACGGTCACCAATGGGAATTAGCTTATATGGATGAAAGTAAAATTCCTCAATAAAAGTTAAGCGATGAAAACAAATGATCAAAAAATTACTCCTTTCTTGTGGTTTAATACCCAGGCTGAGGAAGCAGTTGAATTTTATATTTCAATTTTTAAATCAGGTGAAATACAAAGAGTAAGCCGCTATGGTAAAGAAGGTTATGAGCATCATCGAATGCCGGAAGGCTCGGCCATGGCGGTAGACTTTGAACTGGAAGGACAGCGATTTTCTGCTTTAAACGGAGGGCCTGCTTTTCCATTTAATCCCTCTGTTTCATTCTATATTACTTGCGAAACAGAAAAAGAAGCTGATCAATTATGGAAAAGCCTCTCTGAAAACGGCAGTATCTTAATGCCTTATGAAAAATATGATTGGAGTGAAAAATACGGTTGGCTGCAAGACAGGTTTGGACTTTCCTGGCAAGTCAGTTTAGGAAAAATAAAAGATGTAGGCCAAAAAATTACTCCATCATTATTGTTTGTAGGCGAAAGATTCGGGCAAGCCAAACAGGCGGTTGAGCGTTACACACAAATCTTCAAACACTCTAAAGTAGATGGGATTTTAATGAATGAACCTACAAAACTGCAGTCAAAAACCTCTGTAATGCATGCACAGTTTGCGTTGAACGGATACAAGTTTATGGCGATGGACAGTGACTTAGCACATGACTTTACATTCAATGAAGCTGTATCCTTTATGGTGCATTGCGAGGATCAGTCCGAAATTGATTATTACTGGAGTGAGTTGGGTAAAGGTGGTGATCCTAAGGCGCAACAGTGCGGATGGCTGAAAGATGAGTTCGGCATTTCATGGCAGATTATCCCAAATGTGCTGGGGCAATTGATGACGCATAAAGATACAGAAAAGGTGAAACGTGTAACCAGGGCGATGCTCCAAATGAAGAAAATAAACATTAAGGGTTTGGAAGAAGCTTAAGTAATATTTCTATTGGGTTTAATTCAAAAAAGAATTTTTAAAGTACTCTGCCCAAGGCAACTAAAGATAAGCTGTTTTAGCGAAATTATCACTAGAAGAGAAGTGACAGCAATGCGTGTTAAATATTTGACATGTTAGTTTTCTTGAAATGATTACACAATATCATAAATCAAAAGTGTCTCCTCCTGATCATTCAGTTGTACTTTAAGTTCACCACTCGCATTCCAAACTGAAGATTGTCCTGCACAGATACCATTATCTGCGGATCCCACTGCATTCACCATCAGTGTAGTGATGTTATACTTTTTTGCAATTGATGATAATGTTTCACAGGCTTTATCAACACCTGATGCAAATTTTGCCACACTAGCCAGATATATTTCACTTCCACATTTCACTGCTTCTTCTGAGTGATTGGGAATGGAAATTTCGTAACAAATAGCCAATGATATTTTATATTCCTTAATCTTCAGAGGAGGAGGATTATCTCCACTCACAAAAAACGGTTCTTCATCCGGATGCAGGTACTTTTTAGAATACACACATCTTGCCAAGCCTGGTTGAAAAATAATCATACTGATGCAGATACCATTTTTAGCTATTGTAGGAGCTCCTATTCCAATAGTAATTTTGGCCGAATTTGATAGCTCCTGAAAAATATCCAATCTCGTATCACTCAATTGAAAGGCGAGGCTTTTAGCCAGAGTAGGCTCGTATCCGGTGAGGGAAAGCTCAGGAAAAACTATTAAATCAGCCTTCTGAGCAATAGCTTTTCGAACATAATTAAGATGGTGTTCGAGATTTGCCTGAACATTTCCCGCTATGGATTTAATTTGTGCTAAGCTGATTTTCATTTTGTTAAAAGGCTACTTTAACTGTTTCATCTAAAATATTCTTTTTTATTTAAAATCATTCCTTTTTACCTTTTAACAGCGCATAAATAGCCATGGAATGACCATGGCCCAGTTCATAATCTCTTTTGAGCCATTCCACTATTTCTCCGGCTTTTACAGTTGGCTTTAGTAAGCCATTTTCCATCAATCCTTTCTGGTTGGCTAACTTTTTAAAGTCATCAGGAGATTGTCCCGTTTTTTCGTGGATATTTTTTAAGTATGATTGAAATGACATCGCTATACTGTTTTAAGAGCAGGTGAATTATTTCTCAGTAATTTATGATATGTAATATACGAAGTAGCCAGAATGCCCAGAAACACTACAGGAAATATTGTTTGCCCGTCAAAACCGTCAACTGCCGCATGGCTCACAGCTGCTGAAATAATGGTGAAGGCAAATCCTGCGTATGCCCATTCTTTTATCCGTGGAGATACCATTGGTAATATTAAGGCCAGTGCTCCTATAACTTTCAATATGGCCAGCAGCACACCAAAATATTCAGGATAGCCTAAATGCCTGATGCCTTCTTTGGCAAATTCTGTTTGGCTGGTTAATGCTACCAATACTCCTTCAAACAGGAAAATAATCCCTGTCGATATCCAATAAATGATCTTTGTTGATTTAGAAGTTTTCATTGTTGTAAGTTTTAATAATATGATAAAATTAGATAACTCTAATCAACTTCTTACTGTGTAGTTAAGACATAATGAAGGGTGATTTGCGACAGATTTAAAACCTTTAAACTTCTGTGATCTTTTTGTGATACACTAGTGGCAGTTTTGCTAAAACAAAAAAATAAATGTTATGAAAAAAATTATCGTTTTAGCTTTCCTTGCAATTCCTTTTTTATTCTGTTCATGTGATGATACTGAAGTAGAAACCATGGTGGTTGATACAAGCCTCCCTCATGGTGATTTTATGGTGGTCACAAGCGGGCAGTTTATGGCACAAAATGGAACTCCTACAGCGGGTTCAGTGGAAATTGGCACGGACTCAGAAGATGAAGCCTTCGTCCGTTTCAGCAATAACTTTATGACTGAATTAGGCACAGGTACTGTCACAGTTTATCTGTCAACAACCAATGAAGATTTAAATGAAGTATTTAGCCCGGAAAATGGAAATCAGAATCTCCAATTAGTGGGTATTGTACAAAGAAATGGAGAACACTTTTTTAAATTAAATTCCTCCATTGATGCTAAGTACACCCATGTAATTTTATGGTGTGCATCAGCAGGAATTCCTTTCGGCAATGCTGAATTAATGTGAAATCAATTTTATATAGAAGCATTCTGATTATATTCAGAGTGCTTTTTTATTTTCCTAAGGATGAAAAAGTTAATCACTATTATCTCTTTATTGATTTTTATAAATCAAATTCAGTTGCTTGCTCAAAGTGGATGGACAAAGCCAAGAGGAGAAGGTTTTTTTCAATTAAGCTATCTCTTTTTTGAGTCCGATCAGTATTTTAACTTAATGGGAAATCAGCTCACTACCAATACATTTCAACAACAAAGTATCATATTATACGGAGAATATGGTATAACCAAAAATTTTACACTCATCACCAATTTCCCTATTCACACTTTTAATAAGTTTGAATCTACGGAAACTGCATCCGGCATAGGGGATTTACGTTTGGAAATAAAATATGCACTGCCTGTCAACTTTCCGCTTTCTGTTTCAATAGCTCCCGAATTGCCTACGGCCAAAGCCAATAATTTCGCCCAAAACAAACAAAACTCCTTTGACAGAATTAATCTTCCCGCAGGAGATGGGGAGTTTAATGTGTGGACTACCATTGCTGCCTCAAAAAGCCTAAATGACATCCCATTCTACAGCTCAGTATTTGCTTCTTATAATTATCGCACTTCATATAATGAGATAGATTTTAGTGATCAATTCCGTATTGGAGCCGAAATTGGATATAAAATAGCCAATAAGGTTTGGCTTAATGCCAGAATTAATGGTTTAAAATCTGTAAGAGAAGTTGAAATAGCCACCGATTTTGTAAGGGGGGATGGGGCTGAGTTTACTACAGTCGGTTTAGGTTTATTGGTACCCTTAAAAAATAACTGGGGCATTAATTTAAACTATACAAGTGGTAACGATTGGATATTCAAAAAGAAGAATATCTATGCAGCCGGCATTTTTGGTATGGGTATAATATATGAACTTAAAAATGACTTAAAATGAGATTTTTAGAAAAAGAAAAATATCACTCTCAATTATTCCCATCAGAAAATAGGGGAGTTATGTTTAAGCCTTTTAAAACTTTTCTGAAAAATCAGATCATCTACCAACAAGGAGAGCCAGCAGATCAATTGTTTCTTATTAAATCGGGTGCTGTTAAACTTTCAAAAATTAATGATAATGGAGATGAACTCCTATGTTACTATTTAACAACCGGAGACGTTTTAGGTGAATGGAATAGTTTAATTGATCCTTCCTGTGAATATCAGTATCATGCAATGGCCATTGAACCCGATACTTCTCTGGAATCCCTAAATGTGAATTACTTGAATGAACAAACTAGAAACAATGCTTTTCTCTCTTTATCCTCTGTTTTCATGGAAAGAATCAGGTTTATGGAAAAAAGGCATTACCTGTTAGCTATGCACAGTGCAGACTACCGTGTCAGGGAAACACTAAGGATGATGGCCAAAGAATCAGGAGTAAAGGTAGGAGATGAAATCTTATTAAAAATCAGCATGTCCCATCAGGAATTGGCCCTTTTATCAGACACTAGCAGACAAACAGTAACTACCGTGCTGAATAAAATGCGTGCTCAGGGAAAAATCTATTATACCAGAGATAGGATTTTGTTTAGAGATTTAGATAATATTCATCATTATTGAAAATATCGTACTAATTGAAATGAAGCTGCGGATTCAATTCAAATACAAATTCAGTAAAGGAAGAAGAATCCGAAATAATTTTAATTTCCGAATCATGAATTTCTAAAATCTTTTTTACAATAGCCAGCCCCAAACCTGCTCCTTCAATCTTATTCTTTTCTTTATCTACCATATAGTATCTGTCAAAAATGGCAGACAAATCTTTCTCCGGTATGCCATCACCGGAATTTTTAATGCTAACACAAACCCTATGGCTGGTATTGCAGTAATAAGCTTTTAAAACTACCGATCCATTTTCAGGGGCATACTTTACCGCATTGTCAATCAGGTTTTGCACTACCCTGTCTATCAAATATAAATCGGCCTTCACAGAGGGTAAAGACTCGGAAATTTCCGCTTGTAAGGTGATGTTTTTGGTTTTTGCCAGTAATTCATATTTAAGGCAAGAGTCGTAGAGGAGTTCCTGTATTTTCAAGGGCTCTAGTTTCAATTGCATCTGTCCGGATTCCAATTTAGAAAGCTCAAATAAGTCTGCTACCAGTTTTGTTAATTTATCTGTAGAACTATTGATGATTTTCAAGTATTCATTTCGTTCCTCACTGGTAATTCTATCACCTTTTAACATAAGGGTTTCCACATAACCATTAATGATAGCTAAGGGACTTCTTAAGTCATGCGAAACATTGGCAATTAGTTCCCTACGCAGGTTATCTACATTTTGCAAAGACTCCATATTGTGTAAAATGCTATCTGCCATTTGGTTGAATGTACTTGCCAGCATGGCTAATTCAGATTGAGATTTCATTGCAGGTATACGTGCCTTCAGGTTGCCTTCTTTAAACTGATTAACAGTTTTCACGATTTTTCTTAGATTACGGGTTAACAAAATAGTAAGCACTAACCCTATTAATAATGCCACTATTAAGGCAATGACAAAAGAATTGAATGTTAGCTTTAACCAATAGCTGCCTAACAAGCTTGAAGCTATTTCTTCATATTTTTCGCTGGCTAAAGTAATATATACATAACCCAGAAGTTTATCCTCTTCATAAATTTCAGTGGCTGAGAAAATTGTTTTATAATCTGTAGAGCGTGGGTCGTCACCCACAATAAAATGCTCTCCCGAAGAAGCTATAAATTGCTTTATGGGGTCAAGATTCACTCTTTTCAATTTCACTTTGGAGTCCAACACTACGTAAGAAAGTATTTCTCCGGAAGGATTAAGCAAAAACACTTCTATGCCAGGATTTACTGCCATCATGGAATGCATAATAGTTCCTAAAGCCTCTTCATTGACCTTCCCATTTTTAAATGGAGAAACTTCTTCCACCAAATAATCTGCCACGGAGGCATTAAGCTTTTGGGTGGTGTGCATAAAATAATTTTTGGCAGCTTGCGTAGTTATGAGCATATAAGAAAAAGCGATGACTAAAAGCACCAAGGTGAAAGCAAGGGAAATTTTCCAGTAGAGACTTCTCATATTTTAGTGTTTTTTTGAATTTCTGTTGTAATGTTGTTTAGTTAAGTTTTTTCTAAGGCCTCAACCTTTATTCCTTCTCCGAAGAGAGAAGGAGATTGTCTTAACTAAACAACATTATCTTCTACCATTCATCATTAAAGCGGTAGCCAACGCCCCATGTGGTTAAAATATAGATGGGGTTATTGGCATCTTCTTCTATCTTCGCCCTCAGGCGATTAATATGCGCATTAACAGTATGTTCGTAGCCGCTAAAATCATAGCCCCAAACCAATTCCAATAACTCCGACCTGCTATAACTTCTTCCCGGATTTCTGGCCATCATAGTTAAAAGATCAAATTCCTTGGGTGTAAGCTCTATCCGCTTTTTATGTAAAAGAACTTTTCTCTTAGTTTCATCTATTTCCAATTGGCCAAATTTGAGCGATATCCCCTCTTTTTGTGAGAGCATTAAAAAATGATCCTGCCTTCTCATAATGGCTTTTACCCTGGCTATAAACTCCCTGATTTTAAAAGGTTTGGTAATATAATCATCGGCCCCGGACTCCAAACCCATTACCTTATCTATTTCTTCCGACTTGGCTGTTATCATTAAAATGGGAGTGAAATTATCTAAGGCTCTTAACTTTTGGCAAATACTAATGCCATCCATTTCAGGTAACATGATATCCAGAATAATGAGATCAAACTCTGATGAATTTGCAATCTCAAAGCCTTTTTTACCATTATGAGCTACCTGCATATCATAAGCTAAATCCTTCAAATGGATTTGCACTAAATTACTTAGGTCGATATCATCTTCAATAATCAAAACTTTTTTCATACTCGATTTTATGCCGATGGCAAAATTTAGATGTAAATAAAGTTAATAAGCATCACAAAAGTATCACGTTAAAAAATGGTCTGATTAGTATCGAAAAGTAATCCCTCAAAAAGTCTTTTGTATGACAAATGACAGACAATAATAAAGTGATATTAGCAATTAACTAACAACAAACTATTAACCCGGAGCCAGGAAAAAATCACTTTATAATTATGAAAAAGCTGTTATTTATTGTTTTCATTCAATTAACATTCATAAGCTATATAACAGCCCAGGAATCTAATAATGACGATATTAATGTATTTACCGGAGGTTTGTTTATGAGTAAAGGCAAATGGGAAGCTAAGTTTTATAATAACCTATATACACAAATAGAACCTCAATTTAATACAGCTGACAGAAGAAGTAGCTTCAATACGAGCTTTCTTCAGATTACAGTAGGAAGTGATCATAACTTAAATTATGGGTTTGATTTTTTATACAAATCAAATATTGTTAATGATGCAGGATCAGCTTCCCCATTCAAGGTTTTTCAATTTATGGATGCCAATGTTCGTAATAATATCATGGGCAATGAATTTGATACGCAATTCAGCCATGGGCTTACCCATTTTGGGCCAAGGTTAAGAACTAAACCTTTTAAAAATAAGCGATTTACTTTTCAGCAGGCAGTTTACATCCCTACCGGAAATTTAGAGGAAGGTTGGATTGTGAATTCTGATCTGTTTTATGAACATGTTATAAAAGGCAAGTACATGGTTTTCGGAAATATAGGGGCATGGTATCCGCTTTCAGGTGATATATTTCCTTACGCCAGGGTTTTTGCAGGAACCTTATTGGCTAAAAGATTTGGTCCTTTTGTAATGCTTAATTTGCCTTATGAAGTAGGAGCCGGTACCAAGTTTTTCATTACCCGTAAGATTGAATTGGAGTTTATGTATACTTATTGGCTGCCTATTGAAGCCATAGTAGATAACAGAATGCCTACTTCTATTAATTTTGGTTTTCGGATCACTAATTTCAATAACTTCTAATAGAAGTTCCACAATTTATTTTTATTGAATAATATTTTGATTTTAAGATACCGACTGGTATCTTCGTGTATGCGAAATACTGAAAGCACCAAAGAAAAAATACTATCCGTATCGGCAGGCCTTTTTAATGTACAAGGCTTTAAAGCTACTTCTTTGAGCGATATCACCACAGCAACAGGTTTAACCAAAGGTGCTATTTACCGTCATTTTGCAGATAAAAATGATTTGGAAGAGAAATCTTTTGTTTACATATCCCTACTTATTCAGAAAGAATTTAGTAGGGTAATAAAGAATGAAAACAATGCACCAGACAAACTAAGGGCAATTTGTCATTTTTTCCTTAACTACATCCATAGCCCAATTATTCAAGGAGGCTGTCCTATTTTAAATGCCGGTGTTGAATCAGATGACACTAAGCCATTCCTTAATCAAAAAGTAATTGAGTTATTGGACTCCTTACAATTCGCCTTGCAGAAAATCATTCAAAAAGGCATAGAATATGGTCAGATAAAGAAAAATACCGATCCTTTAAGCTTTTCAACAGTATTTATAGCAGCCCTGGAAGGGGGAGTACTTTTAAGTAAACTAAGAAAACAACATACAGATATAAAAAGAGTAATTGCTCATTTGCAGTTACAAATTGATCTGATTTCTAATTAAATAGAGCCTATTAGGCAATAATCGGGAACCTGTAGTAAGTGCCTGATATTTAGTACCCAATAATAATCTTTTATGCAACTTAATTCTATCTAATATTTTTTTGAACAAACAGATACCGAATGGTATCTTAAATAAAAAGACAAATGAAAAAAATTATTCTACGCAGCATTGGTATTTATTTAAATCTTCTGGCCCGTATTTCTCCAAAAAAAGCCGGTGAAAAAGGCTTTCGAATATTCTGCACTCCTTTTGGTGGAAAACTTAAAAAACACCATCTGGATTTTTTAGCTGGTGCTAGTTCCACCAACTACAACTTTAATGGCACTAACATCAAAGTATACCAATGGGGACATGGCCCGAAAAATGTATTATTTATGCATGGTTGGCAAAGCCACTCGTTCCGATGGAAGAAATATATTGAAAAATTACCGCTCTCTGAGTATACTATCATAGCCTACGATGCCCCAGGCCATGGACTTAGCAGTGGTAAACAATTTACCGTACCGTTAAATGCTTACCTTTTATCAAAACTGGTCAAAAAGTATAATGGCTTTGAAACAGTTGTGTCCCATTCTATTGGCAGCATGTCTGTATTATATGCATTGGCACAATACCCCCACCTAAGTATAGGTAAAATTGTTTCCATGGCTACTCCCGGGAAAGTAGATGATTTTTTAACGTTCTATCAGGAAAGTTTAGGGTTGAATGCACGTACGTTTCAACTCATCAAGAATGAATTTCAAATGTATGTAAAGCTTGATCTGGAATTCATTGAGGCTTCTCTTTTCGCGAAAAACATTCATATACCTGGACTAATTATTCATGATAAAGATGACTTAGAAACGCCTTATATTAATGCGGAAGCACTTTCAAAAAGCTGGAAAAATTCCTCATTAGTAAGCACCAAAGGACTTGGCCATAATTTACGTTCTCCCAAGATAATTGAGCTGGTGACGGATTATATTGAAAAAAATGCTGTAACTATTGAAAATATTGAAGCGGTGGAAGAACCATTCCTTGAATGAGAAGCAGGATGTAATTTTATGTTGGATTAGCTGTCTGGCAGATTGTTTATTCAATCCGCCAGACAGTTTTTATAGCAGAACTTCTTATTGAGATTTCCACCTATTAGAATGGTTATTTTACTGCCAATTTATCTGTTAACAAAATAATTGATGAGTTGCTCCGGAGTTTCTACATTTCTCACTTTGCTTTCCTCCAATTCTCTCTTCAAGCTATATTCCAGTTCGAAAATCAACCCTTCCACAAAAACCCTCTCCATATGAAGCCCACTATAGAAATTAGCGGATTTCCTCTTTCCGGTCAGTGCTATTCCATAGTGCTGAAACACATTGATAATCTTTTTAAAATTTGAAATGTTTTTCATATGCTGTTATTTCATCATTATTTTACTACTCTTTATTCCTTTATTTTTATTGACCCTTCAAAAACGATGCCTAATTCCAATTATTTCATTCTCTTCCATGAACTGTAATTTTCGGAGGCAATAGTTTATATACAACAGGTGTTACAATTCTTGAAAGCAAAGTGGAACTGATCAAGCCTCCAATCAACACGATAGCCAGAGGAGATATCAGTGGGTTGGTAGACCAGGCAATTGGCATTAAGCCTCCAATAGCTGTCAATGTTGTTAAAACGATTGGCAAAAATCGGATTTCCCCTGCTTCCCGGATAGCCACATCCAAAGGTTTCCCTTCTGCCCTCAACTGGTTGGTAAAATCCACCAATAGGATTGAATTCTTCACTTCAATACCTGCCAGGGCAATTAAGCCAATGATAGCTACAAAACTTAAAGAATTTCCGGTCATCCATAAAGCCATTACAGCTCCAACAATACCCAAAGGAATAACTGAAAGTACAATAATGGTACTTTTGAATGTTTTAAAGAGTAAAATCAAAACGGCAATAAACATGAATACCGTCACAATAATTACTGTTTCAAATCCACCAAATGACTCCTCCCTGGATTCAACCTCACCAGCCATTTTGTATGAATATCCTGAAGGTAATTGCAATGCTTCCATTTTGGCAATCACCTCATTGATCACTCTATCTACCAAGAAGCCCTCTGCAACAAATGCTGTTACAGAAACAGTTCTTATTTTATTATAGTGATCAATATATAATGGTGAACTTTCAAGTTCCAAGTCAGCTATTTGCTTGATAGGAATAGCTGCACCCTGATTATTGTTGATGAATAAATTATCAAAACTCATCAGAGACGCCCTTTCTATTTTGGGACTGGTAATTACAATTTCCCTTTTATCTCCGTTGACATCAGAATAAGTGCCCATTTTTAAGCCGGCTATAGCCAAGCGAACGGCTCGGTCTGCCTCTAAAATATTCACTCCTAAAGCCCGGGCTTTTTCCTTTTGAAAAGCCACTTTTATATCTGTCTTTAAATTACTTACTGGATTGCCTATATAAAGTGTTCCTTCTGTTTCCCGAAGCATATCTTCTACTTTCCCAGCCAGCATTCTCAAACTATCCAGGTTGTCACCAGCTAATCTTACTTCCACGGGAGCATTGATTGGAGGTCCTTGTTCGAAGTTCTTCACCTCTACTTTCGCACCTGCAAATGCATTAAATCTTCCCCTTAAATATTCTGTGATTTCGGTTTTTCTTTGTGTGGAAGTACTGGCTTCCAGTTGTACAAAAAGCTGGGCAAAATCTGTTCTTTCATTTTCCTGGATCACATTGTAATACACCCTGGGATTACCTTTTCCCACATTAGTGGAGAAAAATTCCACTTCAGGAATCTCCTTTAATACTTTCTCTATCTCACGGGAAATCGCATCCGTTTCCCCTATCCTTGTTTGAATAGGCGTGAGAACGTTAATCATAAACTGTGGTTTTTCCGAGGCAGGAAAAAGGCTGAAACCAATTACAGGGAACAAAGCCAGTGAGCCCCCAAAAATAACTATGGCTATCAATAATGTCTGCACAGGTTTTTTCAAAGATCTTTCCAATAAGGGGGCATAACTTTTGGAAATCAGGCTTTGCAGGGATCTTAGAAACATATTTCCTTTATATTCAGGGCCATGTTGCTTCAATACCCGGCTTGATAAAAAAGGGATGATTGTCAAAGAAACCAGCATGGAGGCCAAAACACTTACAATCACGGCCATAGGCAAACTTCTAATAAAATCCCCTGCCCCTTCCGGCATAAATACCAGTGGCATAAAAGCAATTATAAGTGTGACCGTACAGCCCACAACAGAAAGCCCAATTTGTTTGGTAGCCAATAATGTGGCTTCCATTTTGGAGTGCCCCTCACGCAACCATCGTTCTATATTTTCAACTACCACAATGCTATCATCAACCAATAAACCAAGGGCTACCACCAAACCTACTATACTGAGTTGGTTGAGGCTATACCCCATCATATTTAACAACACTAAACCTATTGCAAGGGAAAGTGGAATGGAAATCATTACAATCAAAGCTGCTCGATTACCCAATGGGAGCAAAGTAATGGAAACCAATAAAATGGCAATCATAAAATCAAAGCCTAATCCGCCTAATCTTTTGTTGACAAACTCTGCCTGATCAAAGGCCAGTGCCAAATCTATATTTGCAGGTAGTGTAGTTTTGAATTTTTCAATTACGGGCAGATACAATTCCTGAAGTTGGGAAATATTGCTATTCTCTTTCATGGCAGCAGTCACAAATATCGACCTGTAGCCATTAAGCCTTGTGATATGCTTGTTTTCATCAAAATCCATATGCACATTGGCAATATCCTTAAGAGCAATGCTATTCCCCTGAATAGAATACACTAAAGTATTCGCTATTTCTTCCAGGCTTTTATAATTGCCACTTGTTTTTACATTAAAAGCTTTATTCCCTGCCTCAATAGTACCCCCGGGAATATTTCCGATCTCACTTTGAATGCTGCCAATTACAGCCTGTAATGGCACATTCATTTGAGCCATTTTATCAAGCTTCAGATCGATCCTGACAATTTCATCGGGCAAACCATGGATTTCCACGTTTTTCAAAGCATTGATCTTCTCCAGTTCGTCTTGCAACCTTTCACTATATTTCTTCAGTGATTCGCGGGAACTGTTCTCACTAATCAGCCCAATTTGTAAAATATTTACATCTGAGGGAGTAATCTTATTGATGTCAATACTAAAAATATCCCTGGGAAGTTGTTCCCTCATACTATTGACTTCCCTTACCAATTCCTGGTATTTATCATTCACATTGGATTCATATTTATACTCCACATTAAGGACTGCCACTCCATCATTAATACTGGTTCTGATCCTTTTGATGTCTTCCAAAGCATAAATCCTTTTCTCCAATGGCTCCACCACCAGTTCTTCTATATCACTTGGACTGGTACCGGGATAAACTACTACAATTGGAAATTGGGGGGATTCAAGGGAAGGATCCTCACTCCGGGGCATATTAAAGAAGGTTGTAAGGCCCAATACAATGGTCATGATAAAAATCACCAGTGTAAATTGATAGTTCTTTACAGCAAAATTCGAGATACGCATCTTATTGTTGGATTAAAATGGAAGAATTGTCATTTAAATAAGCACTACCAGAAATGATTAGCTTTGAATAAGATTCCAAACCCTCCAGTATTTGCACCTTATCAGGATAGATTTTACCCACTTTAACAGATACTTTTTTGGCTGTTTCACCGGATTCTGTTACGAATACGAACCCATACCCTCCATTGGCATCCAGAAGGGCCTCATAAGGGATATTCCAGGCTTTTGTAGATTGAGCACTGTAGATATCAGCAGTTCCGAACATGCCACTGGCCAGATAGGCCGGGGCATCATTCCTGAATTTTAGTTCCACTGAATAAGTGCCCGTCATAGGATTTGCCTGCCTTGCTTTGCTACTCACTTCAGCCAAATAGCTTTTCTCAGGATTAACTGAAGTATGAATGTGAGCAGTGTCCCCTTCTGAAACCAAAGCCCAATCCTTATCACTTAATGCCACTTTTAGTTTCCAATTATCCTTAACGGCACCACTCACTTGTAGAACGGGAGATCCTGATCCTATCTGTTGTCCGGAATTGGCATATTTTCTTAAAACATAACCATCTTTTTGTGCCTTGATCTCTGAATACTCCTTATTGAATTGGACTGCTTTCAAACTTTGCACAGCAATATCCAGGGCTGTTTTGCTATTTTGTGATTGTTCTAAAGTAGCTACACTATCCGTCAACAAACGCTGTATACGTTCATAATCCCTAAGCGCTTTTTCATAGCCTAATTGAGCCTGAATCACACTCGTATTGATTTCTGTTAAATCCAGACTAGCCAATGTTTGGCCCTTCCGAACATAATCTCCTTCTGAAACATGTATTTCACTGATAATACCCCCTGTTTTAAAAGATAGAATAGTTTCATCCTCGGTGGTAAATTGCCCGGATCCATGAAGCGGTATAGTTCCTTGAAACTTTTCGATAGTCCAAACCTTTACCGGAATTTTGTCAACCGGAATTTCAACCTTGTCTTTGCTTTCTGATGTACTGCAAGCTCCCAAGCTTATCACCAAGCCCAGCAAAATGCTAAAGGTGATCAGACCTTTTATTGTTTTTGAAGTGTTCATAATTTAGAAATATTTAATGTTGATGTATTTAGAATAAATAGAACCATGATTATTGAAGGGAAGTCAATTCCCTTTCCAGATCTGCTATAGCATTCAAGAGGTTATAATTTGCTATACTCACTTTTAAAGCAGCATTGGTGTATTGATTGCGTGCATCAATAAACTCTATGAGAGAATTAACCCCCTCCCTGTAGCCTTTTTCCAACAGCTTGAGATAGGCTGTTGAAGCTTTTAAATTCGATTCAGCTGAAGATTTAGCTGCTTGCGAAGCTTTGATATTGTTTTTGGAAGTACGAATGGCCATTTCTATTTGGCTATTCAATAATGCTTCCTGATGGTTCAGGCTTTCCAGATTAAGTTGGGAGCTACTGATTGCATTTTTGTTGCGACCACCATGAAATAGTGGCATGGACAGTTGAAGGCCAAAAAGATAATAGCGACTCTGTTCATTCACCTCAAAATTGAATCCTTGAAGTCCCAGGTCCAGAAAGGCACTCACATTAGGAATGGCATAATTCTGATTGGATCTCAATAAGTGCTGCTGGATGTTCTGCGCTTTATTGATTTTCAGGATTTCTGCTCTTCTGCTATGATCTTTTTCCTGTAAAAGATTTAAATATATACCCTCATCAAGGCCTGGTTCTTCAAATTTGACTGAAGCATCTAAAGATCGGTTAAGCAGGAAATTAACGTAATAAGTGGCATTTTGTAGTTTATTATTAGCTTCTATCAGTTGTGATTTAATATTTTCCAGCTCACTTTCAGCCCTTAGCAACTGGGCAGGTAAGGCTTTGCCATTATCCTTAAGTGATTGGTTGACTTTAAGGTTTTGCTCCACCAGTAATTGAGAATTTTCAAGGATTTCTATAGCGGTATGTGCCATACAAAAATTGTAGTATGCCTGTTTGATGTTCTTTTCCAATTCAGCTTCAAAAATTTTCACTTCATATTCTTCCAGTTGTACACTTTCCTCTCTCACCCGCTTATTATAATATAAATCCTTATTAAGTACCGGATAGCTGACCCTCACCCTTGCATCATAAAAATTATTGGGTAGAAATTGCTCCTGTACATTTTCCAGTTGGGGAAATTGCTGTTGGTCCAACAATGCATTTAAAGAACTGTAAACATCATTCAACAAATCCCCGACAGGGAAATCGATCACTCTTCCTCCTTGTGCAAGATTATAGGTTGCCCCCAAATCCAAAGAGGGGAGGAAATAACTTCTCGCATCCTTAAGAGCAAGCAAACTTTGATTCAAATCAATGTTTTTATTCTTAAGGACAAGATTGTTTTGCAGGCCTTCTGTGATGTAATCATCAAGAATAGACTGCCCATACGATTCTTGCAAAACAGCAAAAAAAAGAAGGACAGCAAGCGCATTTTTGAGTATTGCATGTTTCATTTTATTACAACGTATTTATTTTTAACAGTGTTTAATATATGGGTAAATTTTTTTATACTTTATCCAGCATTATTTTAAATGCTTTAAATGCATTATCTACAATATGTTCCACCTCTTCAGGATCAATAACATTTGTCCTTTGTCTGATCTTTAAAGAAACCATTCCATGTACAGTCGACCAAATCATAAAAGTCAAAGGTTCTAACTCCTGACCCTGGAAGTGTCCCAAATCCATACACTCCTTTATTGTGCTCTTAAGAGCATCAAAAGCACTCATTCCTTCATCCCAACAAGGAGTATTTGTATCATTCAAATAATCCATAGGGGCTTCAATGATAAACATCAAATCATACATATCACTGTTTTCAAGAGCAAATTGAATGTAAATTGTACCTAATGCCTTCAATCTTTCCATTGGATTTTCAACAGAAGCCAATACTTGCAACCTGCTTCTCAATTCAATAAAACCTTCAGTGTGAATGGCATGGAAAATCTCGTTTTTGTCTTTAAAATAATGGTAAATGATCCCGGGACTGTACTCAATTCGATCAGCTATATTCCTGATAGAAGTCTTATGCAGACCTTTCTCAATAAATAAGGCTTTTGCAGCATCAAGTATCTGTCTTGTTAATTCTTCCTTTTCCCTTATTTTACGATCTGCTATACCCATAATAAATTATACGAACAAATATAATTGAACACTGTTTAAAAAACTAAATATTTTTTGATTTCTTTTTCTAATTACTATAGAAACTAAGCTATTTTCAGGAAGATTGGTTCTTATCCCTTCTAATTTTGAAGCTAAACATAATAAAAGCACGTTTAGGAATTGCTTCTTAGCTATTCCTTATCTCTTATGTTTTTAATGATCCCCAACCCGGAAGTAAAGAAGATAAGCCCCAGCACAAAAAGCACAACCAAAGACTTCCAGTTGCCATTGTCATCATTTACAAATAGTAGAGAGCCATATATCAAACTGGCTACTCCTAATACAAGAAGTACAGGCCCAAATATCTTTTGAAGTTTCATTATATATAATTTTTTTTAATGGTTAAATGGAATAGCTCAACTACTAGTAAGCCCCACAATCATCCTTTTTAAACCTAATATCCATACTCAGTTGGTTCTAATGGCTATCGGGATGCCTAATTCATTCAGCTTATTTATAAATTTAATAATAGTATCAAACAAAGATACGCAAAAAGATAGAGCAAGGCTGAAGTTGACAACTTCAGCCTTGCTCTATCTGCCTAAAGAATAATTGGACAAGCTGCTAAATATAATAAATTTAAAAATGACAAGATCACACGGCCTACCACTTGTTTGTTGCACACCAATGTAACCCTGCCATTCTCCGGATTATCTATTTAAACATGATCCTACTTCATTTTAATAATTATATATTCTTAACTGTCAAAAGTTAGTGATTGAGAAGCAATAATTTCTTCGTGTAAACCTTATCTCTTGTAGTAATAACACAATAGTACGCTCCCGAATGCAGGTCGCCTCCATCAATCAAAACAGTATATGTTTCAAAACCCCTAATTTCCGATTTAAGTAAAGTATTAATAAACACTCCATTCAATGTATAAAGTCTAACAGTGACAAAATCATCTTTTCTGGACATAAACTCTATCTTCGTATTTTCTATAAAAGGATTAGGATATGATTTCATAGTAAAACTATTACTATTGTTTAAAGATTGTTTAAAAGCTTCTTCCTCAGCTCTGAGCGTAATACTACAAGTGTTGGAACAGCCTGTGACATTGTTTTGTGTCGTAAGTGTAAAAGTAGCACTCGTTCCTCCTTGCCCCACCACATAAACAAGTTCTGGCGTATTCTCGCCTGAGATTATCGCCCATCCTTTACCACTAATGGACCAGGAATATGAAACATCATTTTCAGGGATGGCAGTTAATGTCTCTTCCTGAAATTCTTCCAGAGGATCAAGTGGTACATTTATACTACAAACGGGCTGCTGAGAATCGTCTGTGCCAACCGTGGTAGTCGTGGTAGTCGTACAGCCGGTACTTTCTTTCGTTACCTCTAAAGTGTATGCTCCAGGGGAACTTACTGTAGTGGTTGCTGTAGTCGCAATCTCACTGCTGCCTTTTAACCAACGGTAGCTCACGCCTGTCGTGGTCGTGGATCCTGTCAGCTCTACACTGGTAGTTTCACACGTAAGCGGGCCGTTGTTGCTGGCAACAACACCTTCTGGTTGTGAGTAGTCTGTGCCAACCGTAGTAGTCGTGGTAGTTGTGCAGCCGGTACTTTCTTTCGTTACTTCTAAAGTGTATGTTCCAGGAGCACTTACTGTAGTGGTCGCTGTGGTCGCAATTTCACTGCTGCCACTTAACCAACGGTAGCTCACGCCTGCTGTAGTCGTGGAACCTGTCAGCTCTACGCTTAAAGTCTCACACGTAAGTGGGCCGTTGTTGCTGGCAACCACACCTTCTGGTTGTGAATAGTCTGTGCCAACCGTGGTAGTCGTAGTAGTTGTACAACCTGTACTTTCTTTCGTTACTTCTAAAGTGTATGTTCCAGGAGCACTTACTGTAGTGGTCGCTGTGGTCGCAATTTCACTGCTGCCACTTAACCAACGGTAGCTCACGCCTGTCGTGGTCGTGGATCCTGTCAGCTCTACGCTTAAAGTCTCACACGTAAGTGGGCCGTTGTTGCTAGCAACCACGCCTTCGGGTTGAGAGTAGTCTGTGCCAACCGTGGTAGTCGTAGTAGTTGTACAACCTGTACTTTCTTTCGTTACTTCTAAAGTGTATGTTCCAGGAGCACTTACTGTAGTGGTCGCTGTGGTCGCAATTTCACTGCTGCCAC
>NZ_JAEQBW010000008.1 GCF_016679925.1 Marivirga aurantiaca | reverse complement strand
TATTAAAGGGGGAACCTGTTAATTCGATGAGCAAATCACCGGAACCTGCGCCTCCGGAACTACTTTCCCCCGAGCTCTCGCTCTGGGCAAATACAGGTCCCGATGCCATCAGAATTCCAGCAAAAAGCATTACTAGTTTCTTCATAGTCTTCTTTTTAGTTTAAAAAAAATTAATTTTTATGATTATAATAGAATATTGTTGCACCAAATTAATATTTAAAATTCATAAAGCAATTTTTTTTATCGGGCGCTTTACAAAATTCATCGAAAAAATAGCGCCACTTACTAATTGATTAATACATTTTTTCATTAAAAAAATATAAAAACCTGATTTATAAGTATTTACAAAAGTCTATATTTTTTAAAAAAATATTAATAAAAAGGAAGAGAGGGCAAAAGAATAATGATTATTAGAATAATTCAATTTTTAAACGAGAAAACAACCGTTTTTAAAAAGAGGGCTAAGTAAGAAGGGTAAAGATTACTTTTACACCAAAGCACAGTTAAAATTAGCATTCATCGAGTAGCTAAAAGAGAGTATAGTCCCAGCTGGTTGTGAGAATCTGCCGAAAGAAAAATTAGGTCGCAAGTTTTAAGACGAAGGCAATATTCATACTAATACACCTACTCAAAACAGTAAAAAAACTTACAGATATGAGGAAATTCCTGTATCTAGTCAGCTGTAGCAGCATCTACCATGTTGGTAGAACCAACATAAAAAGGAACTCTCTGGTGCAAGGATTTAGGTTGAATGTCCAGGATACGCTGTTTACCATCTGTTGCCTTGCCTCCTGCTTGTTCACATATGAAAGCTAAAGCATTGCATTCATAATTCAACCTAAGTTTTCCATTAACAGATTTTTTATTAGCCGGGTAAATATAAATTCCTCCTTTTAGCAAATTACGATGAAAATCTGCCACTAACGAACCAATGTATCTTGCGGTATAATTTTGCTTCTTGCAAAACTTGATATATTTTATCACATGAGGTTCGAAGCTTTCATAGCTACCCTCATTAATGGAATAAATATTTCCGTCTTTTGGGATACGGATATTGGCATGGGAGAGGAAGAATTCGCCCAGGGAAGGATCATAAGTAAAGCCATTCACTCCCCTTCCTGTAGTATACACCATCATTGTAGAAGAGCCATATAGCAAATAACCTGCGGCTACTTGTTCCGAGCCTTTTTGTAGTACATCCTCCTGGCTAACGGGACCACCCACAGGAGATACTCTCCTGAAAATGGAGAAAATTGTACCTATTGAGACGTTTACATCTATATTCGAAGAACCATCTAAAGGATCCATTGCCACTATATACCTCCCATTCGGATTTTGAACATCCAATATTTCCTCATCTTCCTCAGAAACAATCGCACAAACTTCCCCTCCATTTTTCAAGGCACGAATAAAACGGATATTAGCAATCACATCCAACTTCTGTTGTTCCTCTCCTTGAACATTTTCGGTGCCATATGCCCCGCTAATACTCAATAAGCCAGCTCGATTTACCTCTCTGTGGATAATTTTCCCAGCCAGGGCAATATCTCTCAATAATTGAGATAATTCACCTGTTGCAAAGGCGAAATCGTTTTGCTTTTTCTTGATAAATCGATCTAATGTGATGCCTACAGGAGTAGCAATTCTGTTTTGCATGGTATAAATTTTTACTATTGCGCTAAATTATAAAAATTGCGACTTAATTTGCTGATTCAAGACAGAAAAGAAATTTTATGCAGGTTTTTAAATTTGGAGGGGCATCCATAAAGGATGCAAGTGCAGTACGTAATATGGCTCATATTCTGAAACGTTTCCCGAAAGAAAAATTAGTAGTAGTAGTATCTGCAATGGGAAAATCGACCAATGCCCTGGAAGCAATCCTGCATGCACATCTCGATAAAAAGAGCACTGCAGTACTTTTAAATGATTTTTATCAGTATCATCATACAATCATTCAGGATTTATTCATTGAGTCGGTAGTGATTGTTGATAAGCTAAAAAACCAATTAGCTATACTTCATGAGAATTTGTCAGGAACAAATAATCAAAATTATGATGCTTCTTACGACAGGGTGATTTCAAATGGAGAGTTTATTTCCTCAATAATCATTGAGGCATTCCTTCAACAGGAAAATTTTTTAGCCAAAAAATATGATGCTAATGAATGGATCAAAACTGATAGTACTTTTAGGGATGCCTCTATTGATTGGGCTACTTCAGAAAGAAAAATCTTTTCCGAAGTAAATAAAGCTTTTAAAGAAAAAGACATTGTCATCACTCAGGGGTTTATTGGGTCAAACAAAAACAGCGATATTACCACACTGGGAAGGGAAGGTTCTGATTTTACGGCAGCTATTTTTGCTTACTGCCTGAACACTAAATCCGTCACAATCTGGAAAGATGTACCCGGTATATTAAATGCTGATCCAAAGAAAATAGCCGATGCAAAATTATATGAGGAACTTTCCTATAAAGAAGCTGCTGAGATGACTTATTATGGAGCTTCGGTGATCCATCCCAAAACCATTAAACCTCTGGCAAATAAAAATATCCCATTATATGTACGCTCATTCCAGGATCCTGACAGAAGCGGTACCATCATCTACGATTGCCAAATTCAGAATCATATTCCCTGTATCATTATTAAAGAGAAACAATGTCTTATCACTTTCCAGGTAACAGATTTTACTTTCATCAATGAGAACAACCTATCCAGAATTTTCACTTCTCTTGATCAATTCAATATCAAAATCAATATGATGCAAAACTCTGCCATCTCATTCTCAATTTGTGTGAATGATGATTGGTACAAATTAGAAAAGCTCCTAAAACATCTGGAAAACGATTTTGATATATTATATAATAAAGAACTGGAGCTAATTACCATTAAAAACTATGAAGAAAGCTTGATTAGCGACATCAAACACGAGAGAAAAATTTACCTGGAGCAAAAGACCAGGAAGAATTTCCAGATGGTGGTGAAGCCTAAATAGAGATAACTTGATTTCAAATCTTACATTCCACCTCAGTTCGATTTAAATTTACGCTAAAACCCAATTAAAATGTTCCTGCTTGTGTGGGGCCGCCATTATCTATTAATCCAACTCACATTATGAAGAATTTCAACCATAAACATCCCTACTAATTTGTATAAATGGATAGTAAACAGCTAAATTCGTTTTTGAAAAACAGCTAAACAGGATATGGAGTTAAACGAAATTGCATCAGTTACAGGAAAAAGCGGATTATACAAAGTAGTAAAACCTTCCAGAACGGGAGTAATATTAGAATCTTTGGATAATCAGAAGAAGAAATTAATTGCCCATGCGCATGACAGGGTTTCTATTTTAGATGAAATATCGGTTTACACCACTGATGCAGAAGGAAATGTTCCTTTGCAGGATGTACTAATTACTATCAATAAGGAATTCGGTGATGATACCGGGATAGATAATAATGCCTCCAAGGAAGAAATCATGGCGTTTTTAAAACATATTTTGCCCAATTATGATGAAAATCAGGTATATCCATCCGATGTAAAGAAAATCATTGGTTGGTATGAGATTATCCGTAGAGAAGCTCCTGAAGTGCTGGAAAAGAAAAGCAAACAAGAAGACAAGAAGGGTGAAAAATAGTATTTGATTTTATTTAAAATGCTCCTTAAAATTATAAATTAAAACAGCTATTTAATTAAGGTCCTGAACTTCATTTACTTCAATAAAGTTATTCAGGACTTAATTAAAGATTCTATTGATGTTATCAAAAAAAGCAAAATACGCCATTAACGCACTAGTCTATTTGGTGAAAAATTCCAAAGATGCCCCTATAGCTATTGGCCAAATTGCGAAAGAACAGAACATTCCTCACAAATTTCTGGAAGCCATTCTTCTTGAGCTTAAAAAAGCTGAAATATTAATTAGCAAGAAAGGCAAATATGGAGGTTATTCTTTGAATAAAGCTCCTGAAAAGGTTCATATGGCTGAGATTATGCGCTTATTTGATGGTGCTGTAGCTTTGCTCCCCTGCGTTACTTACAAATACTATGAGAGGTGCGATGAATGTACTGATGAGGAAACCTGCGGTATCCGTGAAGTGTTTTTAGACATTAGAAATGAGACCGTCAAACGCCTGAAAGGAGCCACTCTGGCTTCTATTGTAAGAACTGAAGAGAAAAACGAGAGAATTCAGTCGAAGAAAAACGATTGAGTTTCGAACCTTAATTGAAGGTTATAATTCCATTTTTTTTGTCATGCCGGACTTGATCCGGCACCCAGTTAATCGGAGTACGTTCCTTTTATTCTGGAACTCTAAGACCAAGAGCCTGAATTAAGTTCAGGATGACATTAATTTGTTATCTTTTAGCCACTAATTCTGTGGTGAGTGTGTCCACTCACCACTGGCGCATCAATCTGTGGCGGTTCTTCCCCTCTTTGTCAACTGGAATTTTTATCTATTGTCAATTCTATTACTCGTCAATCACCATACCCTTAAAACCAGGCCTTTCAAATACTCGCCCTCAGGGTGGTAAATACTTACCGGATGGTCGGCTGGCTGATGCAACTGATGGATAATCTGTACTTCCCTGCCTGCACTTGCTGCTGCAGAAAATACAGCTATTCGGAATAACTCATTGGTAACAACCTGAGAGCAACTGAAGGTAAACAGCACTCCGCCTTCTTTAATATTTCTGAAAGCTTTTTCGTTGATGTTCCGATAGCCTTTTAAACCATTGTTCAACACACGCCTGTGTTTGGCAAAAGCAGGAGGATCTAAAACAATCACATCATACTGCTCGGGCATTTCATTCAGAAATGAAAATACATCTTTGCAAAACGATTCATGCGAAGCATTCTCATCAAAATTCAATTTGATATTTTCATCAGTCAGCTCAATGGCTGTTTTAGAGCTATCCACACTATGAACTAATTCAGCACCTGCTTTAAGTGCCGCTACTGAAAACCCTCCTGAATAACAGAAAGTATTTAGCACTTTTTTGCCTCGGCTGTAGGTTTCAAGAAGCTTTCTGTTTTCACGCTGGTCAACAAAAAAACCGGTTTTCTGTCCTGTTACTACATTTATATTGTATTCATTCCCGTATTCCTTAACCCTCCATTCTTCTTTTTCTTCCCCAAAAAGGAAAGCATCCTGATGTGTAATTCCTGAATCAAATGCCAATGTGTGCCCACTTTTATCATACACCGCTTTCAATTGATCGCTTAAAACCTTTTGTAGTATTTTTACAAAGACATCTTTTATGCGGTACATGCCGACAGTATGGGCTTGAAAGACTACACAACCATCATAATAATCAACTATTAGTGAAGGAAATCCGTCCCCTTCTCCATTGATCAAGCGGAAAACATTTGTTTCCTCATTCTTCCAAAGACCGGCCACTTTACGTAACTCAATAGCCTGTAGTAATTTTCTTTCCCAGAAAGCCTCATTGATTTCTTCCTCTTTAAAGCTTAGCATTCTCACACTGATGGACCCTGCCTGATAATAGCCCACTCCTATTAGTTTTTTAGAATGGTTTCTCACCTGAACAAAGTCACCTTCAGCCAAATTTTCCGGCAGCTCTTGTATGGCTCCGGAGAAAATCCAGGGATGGAAACGTTCTAAAGATTTTTCTTTTCCTTTTTTAAGGATAATAGTTGGGTAGTTCATTGGCGCAAAGGAACTAAAGATTCACCATATAATACGGGAATAACATCATAAATACTTTCCTGAATACAGAACTCAATGTCATCAATTACATTCAATTTGCCCAGCCTTTTTGCATGTGCGGAATTCTTCATATAAGAAGCCATATCATTTTTGGCAGTCAGGTACATGGCTTCCGCTGCCAATGGCGCATCGCAAGCAAATTCAAAATCATTTTTCAATGCATGGCATAAAGCTCCAGCAAATAAGGTGTCCTCCAGATTAAACTTCCCTTTCCAGCCTGCACAAACTATAATTATATCCTCCTCTTGCAATTTGAGGTATTCTGTAAGGGCAGCAATATTTAAAAATGCACCTATCAATATTTCTTTCGCATCTAAACTTTTATTCAAGGTCAAAGTGCCATTGGTAGTAGTCACAGCTACTTTTTTGCCCACCACTCTTTCCTTCATATACTCAAAAGGAGAATTGCCCATATCAAAACCTTCCGCCCTTGAGCCATCACGTTCCGCAGCGGCTAAATAGCCTTGGCTTTGTAATGCCAGGCATTCCTCCAGCGTAGAAACAGGTACTATCTCTTTTACTCCATGGGCCAGGCCTGTTACCATGCAGGATGTAGCTCGGAGGATATCAACAATCACTGCAATTTTATTATCCAAACTATATTGATGTAACAATTCCGGAGTAAGGCAAACATCAATGGATTTGGTGTGGTGTACGTCTTGAGTCATAATTGGTATATAAAGCTGAAAACCGGATATTTAGCCGGTTTTCAAAAAATATTGATAATATTTATAATCAGCTATTAAATCAAAGGCAATTTCTTCACTACCGCCTTAATTTTATTCTTTCTTACGGCTATATAAATTTCTGTTTCGGGAGCGGCAAATTCTTTTTCCACATAACCCAGCCCTATTCCATGGCCCAGGTTGGGAGACTGTGTCCCGGAAGTTACATGTCCGATCGTATTACCTTCAGCATCCAAAATTTCATATCCGTGGCGTGGAATACCCCTATCGATCATGTGGAAGCCCACTAATTTACGTTTAACGCCTTCTTCTTTTTGTTTTTTAAGGTTTTCACTGTTCACAAAATCCTTAGTGAATTTAGTGACCCAGCCCAAGCCTGCCTCTAAAGGAGAAGTGGTATCATCAATGTCATTTCCATATAAGCAATAGCCCATTTCCATTCTTAAAGTATCCCTTGCTCCTAACCCAATCGGCTTAATACCAAATTCTTTACCAGCTTCCATTATTTTATTCCAGATGGAAACTGCGTCTTTATTATGCACGTAAATCTCGAAACCACCTGCGCCTGTATAACCGGTGGCCGAAATGATAGCGTATTCTGCTCCTGCAAAATCACCTACCTCAAAAGTATAAAATTTGATCTCAGATAAGTTAACAGAAGTAAGCTTTTGTAGTGCTTCAGTAGCTTTAGGACCTTGCACAGCAAAAAGGGAAAAGTCATCAGAAATATTTCTCATCTCTGCTCCAATGGACTCATTCTGCTTAGAAATCCAGTTCCAGTCCTTTTCAATGTTAGAAGCATTTACTACTAACAAATATTCATTTTCCCTGATATAATAAACCAATAAATCATCTACAATTCCACCTTTATCATTAGGGAGGTAAGCATATTGTGCTTTTCCTTCTGTAAGTTTTGAGGCATCATTACTACAGACTTTTTGAACCAACTCTAATGCTTTTGGACCTTTCACAAGGAATTCCCCCATATGAGAAACATCAAAAATACCGACAGCCTCACGAACTGTCTTGTGTTCCTCTATCAATCCTGAGTAGGAAACCGGCATATTATAACCTGCAAAGGGCACCATTTTAGCCCCTAATTGTTCGTGTACATCGTTTAAAGCTACTTTTTTCAATTCCATAGTATGATGATATTTATTGGATTTTAAAACCAGCCGGATGATTACAACCTGACTGCTTTACTATTAACACTTTCAGACTGCAAAAGTATGGAAATAAACCGATTTTGGAAGGGGATTGGGGGAGATTAAACTTTTGGAAAAGGTGATACTACAGCATGACTAGGATTTTATCAGTAAGTGGGCAGCAGGAGCGATTCAATTACTCAATTATAGTATGGAAAAACAACTACAGATACCAAAAACTAAAGCTCCAAAACTTCAACATTCCAAATCATACCATCGTATCTAAAAATATAAGAACCCTTAAAAAATCAGCTATCAACCTTAAACTATTTTTTATGACAGCATATATCCACAATCGCCATTTTTTTAAAATAATAAAAGCCTTTTCGCAGAGTTTCCTCTTACTATTCTTCCTCCCTTCCATCCTAACCTGCTTTATGAGTTACGGCCAACAGGAAATTAAACCCGTAGATAAAAAAATTGACGGCCATATTTTTAAACCCACTGCACTTAAGCCTACAAATGAAAATATTTCTAATCTGAAATTGCCTAAAGGTTTTCAAATAAATGTGTTTGCAGAATCTTTAAATAAACCCAGGATTATTAAAATATCGGATGATGGAACAATATACATCACCAGGCGAGAGGATAATGACCTGATGATGTTGAGGGACACGAACGGGGACGGAAAAGCTGATAGCCAACAACCTATATGGAACAAAGATCAATTACATGGCATTGCCATTGACGGCAATCGAATGTTTTTAATAACTGTAGCCACTGTTTATGTAGCTAATATCAAAGAAGATGGAACTATAGATGAACCGGAAATAATTATTGAGGGCCTCCCGGAAGGTGGACAGCACCCGAACAGAACACTTGCCATTGGGCCTGATGATAAGTTGTATATTTCAGTGGGCAGTACATGCAATGCCTGTGATGAAACCAGTGATAAAAATGCGACAATATTAAGAGCCAATAAGGACGGATCGAAGCTTGAAATATTTACAAAAGGTTTAAGGAACACAATAGGCTTTGATTGGCATCCCGAAACAGGTGAATTATATGGCATGGATCACGGTATAGACTGGCTGGGAGATGATGACCAAAAGGAAGAGCTTAATAAAATCGAAAAAGACAATGACTACGGATGGCCCTATATTTATGATGACAGCCAATTCAACCCCGCAGACGAACCTCCCAATATGTCATACGAGGAGTATGCTGCTAAATCCACTGAACCATTATTATTTCTTACTGCGCATTCAGCGCCCATGGATATGATATTTTATGAAGGAGATATGTTTCCTAAAGGGTATCAGAATGATGCTTTTCTTGCCTTGCATGGCTCCTGGAACCGGGAGACACCTGTGGGTTACAAAGTGGTAAGGATTAAATTTAAAGATGGCCAGCCACGGGAATTTGAAGATTTCTTAAGTGGTTTCCTGGCTGAAAATAATAAAAGTCAATTTGGCAGACCTGTTGGCGTGGCTCAACATCCTGATGGTTCGTTGTTTATTACTGATGATTCTGGTGGTATGGTGTATAGGATAAGTTACATAAAATAGTACGTACTCCACTCTAAGCAGTGGAACTTTTCAAAGTTCAAAACTTTAGAAAAGCTCTGAAAAACTATTAGCGTAGGTGTTATTTCATTTTAAGAAAAAGCAAAGCAGTGGAAAAAGCATCCCCAAGGGCTGTGTGCCTTTCTAAAGCTTCTATGCTATATCGCTTCAAAAGTGCATCTAAAGAGTAGTTTTCGGGCTCTATTTTAATTGAAGTATCTTTCTTACGATCATTTTCAATAGCAAGATTAGCAGTATCTATCACTTGATTGACCAAGCGAACTCCAGGAAAATTTTCGGATAAATATCTGTTAATTAAACCAACATCATGTTTTGCATGGTGTGCTACTAAAACAGCATTTCCAATGAAATCCAGGAATTCAAGAAGTGCTTCCTTAACTTCCTTTTTCTCCTCTTTTCCTGTAGCCATAATTTCATGAATGTGCACATTTCCCTTAACTCCTGATTTTCCAGTATGAATAAAACATTCAAAAGTCTCCCTCAATGCAATGCTGTTATCCTTTACTTTTACAGCTCCAATTGACAATAATTGCGCACTAGATATAGTGAGCGAGGAAGACTCAGTATCAAACACTACATAAGAGGTATCTGCTTCAACTCCGGGTTTGTTGACTGCGAAATAATTGGTTATTTCTTCCGGATAATTGGTTTTCTTACTATTTCTCCAAAAGTTAAATTTCATTTTTTCAGGAAAAATAATTTAGTTGAAACCTTAATTCAATCATTTGCTGTAGCTCATTAATAGGTTCAAAGGAGTTCCTTAAAACCTGCCTATCGAACTTTGAAATTTGTTTTATAAGAATAAAACGACCCGAATCATTGTTTCTGATTCCTTCTGAAGCCCGGAAATGCATCAGGAATTCATAGGCTTGCGCTGCTTGCAGGTATAGCTCTTTGCGTGATTTGTCTTGCTCAGCTAAAAAGCGATATCGCTCAACTGTGTTTTTAATGGTGACATTTCCTGCCTCAAGGCATAAAACCCGTGCAATATCAGTCAGGGGCATTAAAGCCCTGGCTTTCAAATCAAATTCTTCTTTGTGCACACCTGATCTTTCCACTACAAAATTTTTAAAGAAGCTTAGTGGTGCGGGATTTTTTGTGGCATTTTTTGCCAGAAAATTCAGAAAAATTTTATGGGATTGCACTTCGTTTTTAAGGAAACTATTCAACATTTGAACCAACTCCTCTTCACCATAAATATATCTGTAATCGAAAAAAATAGTAGATAGCAAAAGTGCTTCTTTTTCGGGGGAGTGAATCCACCCTTCAAAGCGATTTTTCCATTCAGAAATGCTCAGACACCAATCAGGATTTCTGGCCATCATGTTGGCAGGGCAATAAGCAAATCCTGCCTGAAAAAGAATACCATTTACTCGCCTGGCCAACTGAATAAAGTATTCTCGTGTATAATTTAACTGCGCAGCATTTACATTCCCAAAAATGAGTGCATTATCCTGATCTGTCCGTAACAATTGCTCTTCTCTTCCTTCACTCCCTAAAGAAATCCAGGCAAAAGGAACATCAGGTCTATAATATTTCTCTTCATCCAGTGCAGCTAAAGAGAATTGAATAGCTTTTTTAATGAGTGCATCGTTAATCGTGGTAATGAGTTGAGAAATAACAGCTGTTTTGATATTTTGCTCAAGATAATATCTTAAGAAATGATCTACATTATTTCTATGAAAGCATAATTTTTCTACATTTTCAGCAGACTCGATATTATATAAAATAGAAAATGGATTGAATTGCAGATGTGAAAATAAAGTTTGCTGACTGAAAACACCTACCACCTCTTCCTCTTTAGTAATAAGCAAATGTTTAATATTATGCTTCAGCATGCTTATCAGGTATTCAGCCAGGGGAAGCCCCAACTGCTTCGCAATTAAATTAGTAGACATTATTGTGGAAACAGGATCCTCAATGGAAAATGTCCCTCCGGCTACTTTTGCCCTAAAATCAGTGTCAGTAACAATTCCAACAGCTTTCCCTTCCTCATTGGTTACTACTATACCATTGGATGCTTTAGCTGTCATTTCAAGTGCAGCTGATTTTATAGTAGTATTGGATTTCACAAGCAGAAGTGGCTCGCTTAACTCTTCCAATGGTTTTTGCCAGCTTAAGAAATCAGAAACCTTATCTGGATCGCTTTGTCTGTAGAGGGTATTAAGTCCGGTAGGTTTTTGACCGGAAGCCAATCCTGAAGCAAAAAACAAACTTACATTATTGTTTGACTCCACTATTGGCTTGAAAACAGAAAGAGGAAAAGCATACACCAGAGATTCTTCCTGACAAAATGCTTCGAAAACATAAGGATTGCCAGTCAGCATGGCTCTTACACCAAACAACTCGCCCTCATCACAGATATCTATCAGTTTTTTTTGAGCATCAACAGTTTCACGTAACAGCACCTGGCCTTCTTTCAGGAAATAAATAAAGGGCCTGGCTTTTTCCTTATGCTTAAAAACTGATTCTCCTTTTTTAAAATAGAGTACCTCGGCCTCTTCGCTTAAGCTGCTTATTTCATCAGTCTTTAAGCTATCAAAAGGAGGAAATCGTACAATAAAATCAGCTATTTTAGAAGAAATAATATTAGCCATCTGCCTTCATCTTTTTATGATCTCTGAGTTTTTCGTCATTTAAGTATTTACATATCCATAGTAAAAACAGCACTACCGCAAAACTCCTTACCGCCAGGCATTTGGAGATGAATACTCCAGACATTATTTGGCGCCTTTTTTTATTTCTTCTACAACTTCCGGGTTAAGCAAAGTGGATGTATCGCCTAAGTTGCTGGTATCACCCTCTGCAATTTTCCTCAAAATCCTTCTCATGATCTTACCGGAACGGGTTTTAGGCAATCCAGAAACAATTTGAATTTTATCAGGCTTAGCAATCGGCCCAATGATATTTCTAACTGTCTCACTGATTTCATTCACCAGGTTGGCTTCTGTTCTGTTTTCCAAATCACAAATCACATAAGCATATATTCCCTGCCCTTTTACTTCATGTGGATAACCTACCACAGCAGACTCTATCACTTTAGGGTGCTCATTAATGGCATTTTCTACTTCAGCGGTACCCATTCTGTGGCCTGAAACATTAATTACATCATCAACTCTTCCTAATATTCTATAATAGCCATCTTCATCCCGTTTTACTCCATCTCCTGTGAAATACATGCCTTTATAAGTAGAAAAATATGTCTGTTTACATCTTTCATGATCTCCGTAAGTGGTTCTTAAAATACTTGGCCATGGAAATTTTATACAAAGGTTTCCTTGCACACTATTTCCTTTCAACTCCTTTCCCTCCTGATCTACTATCATCAATTGAACACCGGGCAATGGCAATGTAGCGTAAGAAGGTTTAGTGGGTGTTACTCCTGCAATAGGTGAAATCATAATTCCACCAGTTTCTGTTTGCCACCATGTATCTACTACCGGACATTTCATTTTCCCTATGTGCGAGTGATACCAATGCCAGGCCTCTTCATTAATGGGTTCTCCCACTGAGCCAATTACTTTCAAAGAACTCAAATCATGTTTTTCGGTAGGTTCAGTTCCAAAAGCTTGCAGTGCCCGGATGGCTGTTGGTGCGGTATAAAATTGATTTACTTTATATTTAGCTACAATTTCCCAAAACCTTCCTGCATCAGGGTAAGTGGGTACTCCTTCAAACATTAAGGTGGTGGCACCTGCCAACAATGGACCATAAACAATATAAGAATGTCCGGTAATCCATCCCACATCGGCTGTGCACCAATATATATCTCCGGGCTGATATTGAAATACGTTTTCGAATGAGTATTTTGTGTAAACCATGTAGCCGCCAGTAGTATGCACCACTCCTTTAGGTTTGCCTGTTGAACCAGAGGTATAAAGGATAAAAAGCATGTCCTCAGCGTCCATAACTTCTGCCTTATTTTCTTCCGATTGCCCTTTGATAGCCTCATGCCACCAGATATCACGGCCTGCTTTCATTTCTACTTCATCACCGGTTCGCTTATAAACGATAACACTTTCAACAATCCCCGAGGTTTTCTCAATGGCTTCATCTACCACAGCTTTTACAGGAATTGATTTCGCGCCTCTGTAATTGCCATCGGAAGTCAATATCATTTTAGCATGACAATCAATGATACGATCAGCCAAAGCATTGGCAGAAAAACCTGCAAATACTACCGAATGAACTGCTCCAATACGGGCACATGCAAGCATGGCAATTGCGGCTTCAGGCACCATGGGCATATAAATAATTACTCTATCACCTTTTTTTACTCCGTTTGCTTTTAAAGTATTGGCGAATTGATTGACTTTATGAAAAAGTTCTTTGTAGGTTAAAGTGCGATTGTTTTCTTTGGGATCATTAGGTTCCCAGATAATAGCCGGGTTATCTCCCAAAGTATAAAGGTTTTTCTCGAAAATGTTTTCAGTAATATTCAACTTGCCATTTACAAACCACTTAACATCCGGGCCATCAAAATTCCAGTCCAATACCTTATCCCATCTCTTCTGCCAGTGAAAGGAGTCTGCAATACGTGCCCAAAAGCCTTCCGGATCCTGCACACTTCTCTGATACTCATGAATATAGCCGCTTAAGGTGTGAATTTTATCGCTCATAATTTTTATATTTTAATTAAAAAATCTCATTTACTTTTTTTACTAATTCTTTGGTTGAAAAAGGCTTTTTCAGGTACAGATCAGCTCCTACTGAAAGGCCTTTTTGAATATCTGAATCTTTTGCTTTTGCTGTAAGAAACACCACTTTAATGTGGGCTGTCTTGTTATTTTTTTTAATAAACTCGCATACCTCAAAACCATCCACTTCTGGCATCATAATGTCAAGGATTAATGCATCAGGTAGTTCCTTTTTCACAATTTCAATGGCTTCTCTTCCATTTCGGGCAATAAAAACTTCATACCCTTCCTTTTTCATAAGGAACTCAAGGGACAATAAAATATTAGGTTCATCGTCAACTATTAAAATTTTCTTCATTCAAATAACTTTGCTGCTCTGTTAAACTTTTATTTAATTTTGCGGGGAGTGTGAAAATAAATTTCGAACCATGCTGTTCATTGCTTTCCACCCAAATTTTCCCATGATGGTATTCAATAATTTTCTTACAAATACTTAAACCTAAACCACTTCCTTTTGGCTTCTTTCGTGTTTGATCCGGTGCCTGATAAAATACGTCAAAAATGGAATGTTGAATTTCCTTCATAATTCCCTTCCCATTATCTATTACTTCCACCACAAAATTACCCTCTACCTGCTTACTAACTATTTGTATTTTTCCAGCTTTAGCATCGCAAAATTTAATCGCATTAGAAATTAAATTAAGCAAAACCTGAATTAACCTGTCATTATCCCCATAGATATATTCACTGCTTTCTTCCAGCTTAGTAGTTAATTCAATACCTCTTTGTTCTAATAATGTTTGAACGGATTGAATGGCCTCTAGTATTAATTCATTAATTTTTAAATATTCCAAATGAAATTCCTGTTTGCCGCTATTAAACTTTTCCAGATCCAATACCTGGGAAATAAGCCTGTCCATTCGCTCTGTTTCCTTTATGATGGTATTCAGAAACTGTTGTTTATCACCTAAAGAAATATCACTATTGTCATGCAAAATCTCTGAAAAGGCTCTAATAGAAGTTATCGGAGTTCTCATTTCGTGCGTTATTGTACTGATAAATTCATCTTTTGTATGATCCATTTTCCTCAGCTTCTCATTACTGCTAAATAATTCCTTTGTAACCTCTTCCAGCGCCTGTGACTTTTCTTTCAATTGTTTATTTACAATCACAATCTGCTGTGTTTCTTTCAAAATATCAAGCACTTCTTTGGTGGATATCTCCTCCTCTTTTAGGGTGGTACTAATTAAAAGCCGGGCAGAAGAAGAGCCAATCAGACCGGCTAAAGTTCTTTCTACTGAGTTTACCAATTTAGAATCTGCCCTGTCTTCCTTTTTCAGGCTTAAATTATACTTATACTCATACTCTTTCAGAATTTCTTTGGTTTTTCGAACACCCACAAAATGAGTTAGCAATTCTTCAATGTCCTGAACATAAGCTGTTCCCTTCCAGACCATAGTTGATTCAAACTCTTTGGAATATTTGAATACATCTACAAATACCTCTGCCTGATTTCTCTCTTTAGAGCTTTGCATAAACCTGAGAGATAGGAAAACATACAATGAAGTATTGATTAGCAAACTCCAAAAAAGTGAAGCCGGAATTTTATTCATTGGCAAACCAAAAGCCTGTCCATCTGCTAAAGGAATAAAATTAAAAAGTTTATCATTTTGAATAAGGAAAGAAATAAATCCCGTCTGGTCAATAGTAGGCAATACCAGGAATAGAAACCAAATAGTAAAGCCCGCAACCAAACCGCTTATTGCCCCCTTTTTATTTCCTTCTTTCCAGAAAATACCTCCAATTACCGCAGGAGCAAATTGCGCTACCGCTACAAATGAAATTAAACCAATGGAAACAATTGAAAAACGAAAACTTATTAAACTGTAGTACGCATAGCTTAATAGTAAAACCAGAAGTATGCTTGCCCTGCGGATATTCAATAAAAACCTGCTAAAATTGCCTTTATTAAATCTGGTGAATTGTTTATTACTCACCAAATAAGGAAAAATCAGGTTGTTACTGATCATGATACTGAGGGCAATTGTAGAAACTATAACCATACTGGTACCGGCAGCAAAACCTCCTAAATAAACAAATATGGCAAGAAAATCCTGAGAGAGTAAAATAGGAATGGCTAGGACAAAAGTATCTGATAAAACTTCACTCTGCCCGGAAAACATTACTTTCCCTGCAAAAGCAATAGGTATTACAAAAATATTGATCACCAAAAGGTAGAGAGGAAACAGCCATATAGCTTTATCCAGGTGTTTTTCACTCGTATTTTCTTTAATGGAAACATGGAATTGCCTCGGTAAAAACATAAATGCCATCATTGACAACATGTTGAGCCAAAACCACTCTGAATAACCGCCATTGGAATCTAAAGTAGTTAAACCGCTAAGTGATGGATCATTCTCTACATGAGAGAAAATATCACTAAAGCCATCAAAAACCACGAAAGTGATAAAAAAGCCGACTACTAAGAAAGCTACCAGTTTTAAAATTGACTCAAAAGCAATGGCGGTTACCATCCCTTCCTGTTTTACTGTGGCATCTATATTTCTGGTGCCAAATAGGATGGTGAAAAATGCAAGGCCTATGGTGATATAAAGCGTATAATCATTAAAAATATGACCGGAAATTGCAGCATCCGAACTGCTTACCAAATTTGAACCAGATACCATTTGAAAGCTGGAAGAGATCGCTTTCAACTGAATAGAGATATAAGGAATAATTCCTAACACACAGAATATAGCCACAAGTCTACCCAGCGCAACTGATTTACCATACCGTGTTGAAATAAGATCCGCAATAGTGGTAATTCTGTAGACTTTGCTTATTCTGATGATTTTTTTAAAGATCAACCACCAGATGGGGGCCAGTAGTGTAGGCCCAATGTAAGTAGCCAGGAAGTTCAAGCCCGACTCAGCAGCATTTCCCACTGATCCATAATAGGTCCAGGCGGTACAGTAAACAGCCAGACTTAAGGCGTAGATGTAAGGGTTTTTTAATAAACTTTTTCCTTTTTTCGCCCGGTATTCACCAAAATAGGCTACCAGAAACAATAAAATCAGGTAACCTACAGAAATTAATATGACTACCCAATTGCTGATCATTTTCTGTTGCTATTTATATTTTTTCTCATAAATACAATGAGAACAATAATGAATAAAACCCATACAATAAACATGTACAGGTATAAAACAGGCACCCCTAAATAGCTTTGAAAAGTATTGAAAACAGCAATAAATGGAAAATTGAACAGTATAATAAATAGTACACTGATAAATGCCAATCTCTTTGCTGTATCTCTTAATACCATGGTAATTCAATCTACTAAAAATAAAGAGAACAGTAAAGACTTACTGTTCTCTTTAGCAATCCATCTAACAATTATTAATGAGTGTCAGGTGCAACTCCTGCTCCTCGTGGAAACCTGATATCATCCACAATGTCCATAACATGTTGTGGTGGAGGTGGAGTCATGGAACTTACTATAAATGATACAAGAAAGTTTACGACCATACCTACAGTTCCAAATCCTTCCGGAGAAATCCCAAACCACCAATCAGCAGAAGTGGTTTCCCCAAAGGCATTAAACTTAAATGCTATCATGTAAAATAGCGTGATGGATAAGCCTGAAATCATACCCGCAATGGCTCCCTGCTTGTTCATTCGTTGGTAGAATATACCCATTATAATAGCAGGGAAAAAGGATGCTGCTGCCAAACCGAAAGCAAGTGCTACCACTGCGGCAACAAAGCCCGGAGGATTAATACCAAAGTAGCCAGCTATAACCACTGCAACAATAGCAGATCCCCTGGCAATCCACAGTTCCACACTATCGGTAATATTAGGAGCAATCTGCTTTTTCACCAAATCGTGCGATACAGAAGTTGAAATCACCAAAAGCAAACCTGCTGCTGTAGAAAGAGCCGCTGCAAGGCCTCCTGCTGCTACCAGTGCCACCACCCAGTTAGGCAGTTGTGCAATTTCAGGATTAGCTAACACCATAATGTCTCTGTCTATGGTCAATTCATTTCTTTCATCATTTGCCACATATTGAATAACTCCATCATTATTTTTATCTTTAAAAGTAAGTAGTCCCGTTTTCTCCCAATTTCTAAACCATTCTGGCATGCTGGAGTAACTATTATTACTTACTGTTTCAATGAGGTTGGTCCTTGCAAAAGCAGCCACTGCAGGAGCACTGGTATAAAGAATAGCTATAAATACTAAAGCATAGCCTGCAGAAAGACGGGCATCTTTTACTTTCGGCACTGTAAAAAAACGTACGATTACGTGGGGTAAACCGGCTGTACCTACCATTAATGCAGCAGTAATAAAGAAAACGTCAATCATTGATTTAGATCCACTGGTATATTCGGCAAAACCTAATTCCACATGCAATCCATTCAATTTATCAAGTAAATAGGTTTCGCTACCTGTAACAGTTGAACCAAAACCCAACTGAGGAATGGGATTGCCAGTCAGCTGTATAGATATAAAAATGGCAGGAACCATAAATGCAAAAATAAGGATCACATACTGCGCCACCTGCGTATAAGTAATTCCTTTCATGCCACCTAAAACTGCATAGAAGAAAACAATAGCCATTCCTATGTAAACTCCGGTATTGATATCAACCTCCAGAAAGCGACTAAATACAACACCAACACCTCTCATTTGCCCCGCCACATAAGTGAACGATACAAAAAGTGCACAGATTACCGCAACAGTTCTGGCCGTATTGGAATAGTATCTGTCACCAATAAAATCAGGCACTGTGAATTTTCCGAATTTCCTGAGATAAGGAGCAAGCAATAAGGCTAACAATACGTAACCACCAGTCCAGCCCATTAAGTAAACAGCACCATCATAGCCGGCAAAAGAAATAATACCTGCCATTGAAATGAAAGAAGCCGCTGACATCCAATCGGCTGCCGTTGCCATTCCGTTAGCCAAAGGAGAAACTCCTCCTCCTGCGACATAAAACTCTTTTGTTGATCCGGCCCTTGACCAGATAGCAATTCCTATATAAATAGCGAAAGTGACTCCCACTAATAAATATGTCCATATTTGTACATCCATCGTTAAAGATTTTAGAGTGTTAAAAATTATTTTTCATCTACATCAAACTCCTTATCCAGCTTGTTCATCAGACGAACGTACACGAATATCAGAATTACAAAAACATAGATTGACCCTTGCTGGGCGAACCAAAAACCGAGAGGAAATCCCGCTATTTTAATGGTGTTCAATGGTTCAACCAGTAAAATCCCAAAGCCATAGGACACTATAAACCAGATGATGAGTAGAATGAGTAAATACCGAAGATTTCTCTTCCAATAGGCTTTCATACTTGCTTGTTTTTCAGTCATAATTGTTGGTTTTATAAGAATATGTGAAGTTGTAATCTGAGTTGTTGTACTCCGTTGGGGTTACCGTTTACATCCAGCCCACCTTCCAGTGGATTGTTGGAAATAGTATGGTACTCCAGGGTGATTTTAGCATTATGGCCGTTTACAAAATAATTGACCCCAGCATCAAAAGCATTCAGGTTATCGTTGTAAGCCTCATAATTGCCTGATTGAAAAGCCACATAAGGCATCAATTTTGCTTTCCCTATATAGTAGCCCAATTGGCCATAAATATTGGTTCCTGTACCTGCCCAGCGCGACATGTAATTTTCGCCATAGTTGAAATTGATCACAGATGCATAAGCATTAATAGCATTTCCGGAAGAACCGAGTGGCGCATCATAAAATATATCAGCTGCCAAATGAGTCACATTTTCATGTTCATCAGTTGCATTGTTATACATCCCATTAGGATGAGCAAAGAAGCCTAAACCTACACCTAATACTTTTTTATTACCCATATACGTACCTACCTGATAAGGTAGTTTAATGGATTCCGTATCTAAGAAGTTATAGCGGAAATAGCCTTCTACAATTGCATTTCCAACAGGATCGCCATCTGCATTAGGCTCAATACTTCCCGTGTAAGTCAGATCGCTATCCACCCCACCATTAGCAGAATTGATTAAATCGGCACCAGCACCCAATGCATTAGCAGGAGTCATGGGGTTATTGGCTGCAATTCTGTAGTCAAATTTACCTATCTGTCCTTTTGCATAAAACCCTATATGCCTTGCAAACTGATCGGTAATTCCTAAAGAATGCCATTGAACAAATGGACGGGTGTTGTCCATAGTCATAAAATTGAGTGTACTTTGGTTAGCCAATCTTGTAAGGCCTTTCCAATAATGTAATCCTCCTCCAATATAAAGCGCATCAGAGTTTTCCGTGACTTTAAATTCCGTCCAGGCATCATGTAAAAACATCTGAGGCCCGTCTCCCTGATTACCCAGTGCATTCATGTTTCCTGTAGTTAAATTATTTAACCCGAAGTGAGTTAAGATAAGAAATCGAGGTGAAATTTGGGCGAATGCCAGTATTCTGGATCTTCTGATCAATGAATTTAATCTTAATGGAGCATCATCAATTGCCAGATTGTTTGTTTGCAACCACTGCTGGTGCCATAGGATAAACCGCACATATTTGGTGCCGTCATCGGAGAGCTTTAAAGTAAGAGGTTTATAGGAATGATCAACTTCCTGTTGAGCAATGTTATCCCAAATCCTCTCTTTCGTTTTCGTTACATTATTCTTTGTTGTATCATTTTCAGCGGCTAGCGAAAAGTAAGCAAAACTGAAAACTACTACAGTAAGTAATATAAGTTTTTTCATGGGTGAAATTTTTATGGTGAACATTCACAAAACCAATGCTTTGCACCATAAAAATGATCTGCTAAAAACTTAATTACATTCTTTTATATATACTTTTGCTAATAGTATAGCTATTGTCTGAATCGCTCCCACCTAATCACCATATATTTATCTCCTAAGGAAGTGATCATCAAACCTGCTTCGCTTAAATTGTTTTCCTCTTGTACAAAACGGATTAATTCATTATGTGACAACACTTTATAAGTGGGATGATACTCATATTTCTCAGGTGATTTTATGTTATATTTCTTTACCCAATTGCTTACAGAAACATGGCTTACTCCTAGTACCCGTTCAATTTCCCTCATTGAAATTCCTTCTACATACAGTTGAAGTGCCTTCACTACATAATAAGAATCTATTTCCTTACCTACTTTACTTACTGTGAAATTATAATTACAACCCTTGCACTTGAATCTTTGTCTGTTTTTAATTATACCACTTTTCACAATTTCCTCGGACTGACATTTAGGACATATAGTTAATTTCATAATGTAAAAGAAGATGTAATAAAGTTAAAATAATATCAATATATATCAATTTAGCATATATATACTAATTTAGCAATATTTTATACTTACTTCATCATCATTACTAAAATTTTATACTGACTATACCCTATTAAGCAACACGTGATACTTAAAATCAACGATTCATCATTTACATTTTATAAGGTTTCTTTACTTAATTCGAAAATCATCAATTCAGTAGATGAAAATTGTTTAAAAGGATTAGTTGCCAGTAAAAGTATAAATCGCTTATTTAGTCGCTGGAAAATTTGAGCAATATGGACAAGACAATCATCAGTGGCATTCAGCAAATAGGAATTGGCGTTTCAGATGTACAAGCAGCCTTTACATGGTACAGGCAAAATTTCGGTATGAGTGTACCGGTATTTGAAGAAGCTGCTGAAGCTGCATTGATGTTGCCTTACACTGGTGGGGAGCCCAGAAGCCGCCATGCCATCCTGGCCATCAATATGCAAGGTGGTGGTGGTTTCGAAATTTGGCAATATACTTCCCGTACACCGGAAGCCCCAAAATTTATCCCCCAACTAGGTGATCTGGGCATCAATATCGCTAAGATGAAAAGCAAGGATGTGGAAGCTACTTTTGATCTTTTTAATAGAAGAGGTTTAAATGTTTTAGGAGGATTGGAAAAAGATCCAAATGGGAAATTCACTTTTTTTGTCAAAGATCCATGGGATAATATTTTCCAGATAGTATCAAGTACTTCCTGGTTTCAGAAAAGAAAAACCGCCCTTCCCGGTGGACCCAATGGAGCCATTATTGGCGTAACAGATATTGAAAATGCAAGGACATTATATTCTGACATTTTAGGCTATGATGAGGTTATTTATGAAGAAGAAGGTGTATTTGATGATTTAAAAGCTTTGCCTGGTGGGGACAAAAAAGTGAAGCGGATTTTATTAAGACATAGCAAACCGCGAGAAGGTGCATTCAGTCCGCTTTTGGGAGCCAGTGAAATAGAATTAGTGGTAGCCTCCAACAGAACCCCTAAGAAAATATTTGAAGATAGATTCTGGGGAGATTTAGGATACATCCATTTGTGCTATGACATTAATGGCATGCCAGCGCTTAAAGCGAATTGCGAAGCTAAAGGATTTCCCTTTACAGTTGATAGTGCCAACAGCTTTGATATGGGAGAAGCAGCCGGGCATTTCACCTATGTGGAAGACCCTGACGGTACTTTAGTAGAATTTGTGGAGACTCATAAAGTACCTATTATGAAAAAAATCGGTTGGTATTTAAATCTACAAAAACGTGATCCAAAAAAGCCATTGCCAAGATTTATGCTAAAAGCTATGGGCTTGAGTGAGGTGAAGGATTAGGTGCAATTGAATCAAGTGGTTCGTGAGACACGAACCACGGCTTTTTTGCTTGGTGTGAGACACGAACCACGGCTTTAGGTTTTTCTAACATAGTAGTATTTTTCAAGAGTGCCCTAACTACTCCACAGCTTCACCTTGTAGCTGTTTCTGATAAAGCTCAGCATATACTCCCCCTTTTTCCATGAGTTCCTGCTCAGTACCTTGTTCCACTATAGTGCCATCATCCAGCACGATTATATAATTGGCCAATTTAGCAGAGCTTACCCTGTGCGAAATAATTACGCTGGTACGTTGCTCCATGATGGATTTCAATGCATTCAGAATAGCATTTTCTGTTTTGGTATCAACAGCTGAAAGTGCATCATCCATGATCATAATTTTTGGATCACGTGCAATGGCCCTGGCAATGGACACTCTTTGTTTTTGCCCTCCGGACAAGGTAATCCCTCTTTCCCCCAACTGCGTATCGTACTTTAAAGGAAAGTCCATGATATTGTTATGCAAATCGGCATCCTTTGAAGCTTGCAATATCTGCTCTTCAGTAAGATCATTGGCTCCAAAAGCAATATTTCTCTTAATAGAATCTGAAAACAAAAAGACATCCTGCGGTACATAGCCAATTTGTCCTCTCAGGTTTTCCACGCTATACTCCTCTATAGGAATACTATCAATGGTGATTTTTCCTTCAGTGGGATCATACATTCGGCTAATTAAGCTGGCAATTGTACTCTTGCCAGACCCTGTAGTACCAATTACAGCTAAAGTCTCCCCTTTTTTCACTGAAAAGCTTACTTTCTTCAATGCTTTAATACCTGAATCGGGATAAGTAAAGCTGACATTCTCAAAAACAATATCACCATCAATTTCCTTTTCGAAATTTTTAGTGGAAACAATTTCAGTAGTGGTATTCAAAAACTCATTCACTCGCTTTTGAGAAGCGGCCGCTCGCTGAATAATACTTGTAACCCATCCAACAGAAGTCACCGGCCAGGTCAATAAATTCACATAAATAATAAACTCTGCAATATTACCAGCTGTCACGGAACCATTCATCACCTCTACCCCACCAATATAAACTACCAAAATAATACTTAGCCCTACCATTCCCATGATCAGAGGAAAGAAGAGCGCTTCCACAAAAGTGAGTTTTAAAGAACGGTTTTTATAATTATTTGCCTCTTTGGTGAAATTCTGCAACGAATCATCTTCCCTCACAAATGATTTCAATACCCGGATTCCTGAAAATGCTTCCTGCACCAAAGTAGAGAGTTGGGATTGGCTTTGCTGGATTTTTTCAGATCTTTTGTTCATTAAATTATTGACAAAATAGATGCTGATGGAAAGAAAAGGCAAAGGAATCAAAGAATACCAGGTAAGGGTGGCATTCACCGAAAACATAATAGGAATTACAATACAAAATAGCGTTACCAAATTAATGGAATACATAATGGCCGGTCCCAAATACATCCGAACCTTACTTACATCTTCGGAAATACGGTTCATAATATCACCGGTATTATTCCGCCTGTAAAAGCTTAAAGGAAGCTTCTGATAATGATTGTAGATTTCATTTTTCAGGTCATACTCTATCAAACGCGACATTACAATGATGGTCTGACGTACCAGGAACAGAAATACACCTCTCCCCAAAGCCAGCAAAATGATAAATCCACCATAAATAAAAATAGCCGAGGCAAAAATATCATAGAAGTTTTCCTGCAGAGAAAACCCCTCATACAGGCGATACATTTCAATATTTTCCTTCACCAAATTGAACGCATAACGTACCACCTGAGCCGGGAGCACAGCAAAAAAGTTCGACACTATCATAAAAAGAGTGCCTAACAGAAGGTGATATTTATATTTGAAAAGGTATTTATTTAAATATTTTAAATCCTTCATTTAATCATTTGTAGGTTTTGTTTTCCGAAGATCCGCATTTTAAGATTAAATTAGGCGATATTAGTAAATCTCTCTGAATAATCTCAAGTACAACGCCCAATTCATACTATAGTTTAGTGAAACTAGTGAGTAATGCTCTCTTGCTTACACAAATGTACAATGCTTGATTCATATGAAATAGTAGCAATGCAACTTTTGTCCAACAATGACTGCTTTTATCATAAATCACTCACTTATTACATATGAAGTCCTGACAATTTAATTGGTTGTTTTAGCCTTGTCCCAATAAATTGCAATACTTATTAAAATAGTAGTATCCTGCTAAAAAATTCGCATTCCGGGCAATTCCCCATTAAATCAAGCTAAAATCTTTCATCGAATAGTTAAAAATCTTCCGGAAGGTTTACTTCTTCAATACCTGCAATACCCGAAAGATTATTTTTTAAATAGTAGAAATGACCAATTTTTTATTCCAAAATAAAGCATACATACCCCATTAGTATTGGAATTCTACAATTTCCACTATGATTGATTAACTAAGAAAAATAAACTATTTTTGCATTACTTTTGAGTGAGATAAAAGATTTACTCAAGTAAAAACGACATATTTAAACCCTCTAAGCAATGGTAGAAGTTAATGAAGCACAAAATACCGAAGTATTTTCTTCTTTTAATGAAATTACAAAAATGGGTCATGAGCAAGTGGTTTACTGCTATGACGAACCTACAGGCTTAAAAGCCATTATTGCCATTCACAACACCGTATTAGGCCCCGCCTTAGGTGGCACCCGCATGTGGAGCTATGCTTCTGATCAGGAAGCATTAATTGATGTACTTCGTTTATCACGCGGAATGACTTATAAAGCAGCTATTTCAGGATTAAATCTTGGTGGTGGTAAAGCAGTCATTATTGGTGATTCGAAAAAACTAAAAAACGAAGCTTTCCTGAGAAGATTCGGCCGTTTTGTGGATAGTTTAAGTGGCAGATACATTACAGCTGAGGATATGAATATGAACACCTCTGACATGGTTCACTTATCTTATGAAACTGATCATGTAATGGGGCTTCCTGAATCAATGAACGGTAGTGGTGACCCTTCTCCTGTAACAGCTTATGGGGTTTATATGGGAATGAAAGCTACGGTAAACAAAGCTTACGGCATTGACAGTTTACAAGGAAAGAAAATATCAGTGCAGGGTGTTGGACAGGTAGGACATTACCTGGTAGATTATTTGATAAAAGAAGGAGCCCTGGTTACTATTACTGATATCAACGAAAGCAATATCAAAAGGGTAACTGACAAACATGATGTAACAGTTGTGAATCCTGAAATGATATATGATGTAGATGCTGACATATATGCACCTTGTGCAATGGGCGCCACATTAAATGATGACACAATAACCAGAATAAAAGCGAATGTGATAGTAGGAGCCGCTAACAACCAATTGAAAGATGAGGTGAAACACGGGAACCTATTAGCCAAGAAAGGCATTTATTATGCTCCTGACTTCCTGGTAAATGCAGGTGGAATCATCAATATCTTCCCGGAATTAATGGGAAATTATAATAAAGAGCTCGCTTTGGAGCAAACAGAAAAAATCTATGACAAATGCACAGAGATTTTAAACAAAGCTGAAAAAGAAAACATCACTCCCCATCAGGCGGCTTTGGAAATTGCCGATAAGCGAATTGCTGATATGGGGAAAGTAAAATTGGCTTACTAATTTCAAAAACATTAATTTTACAGAAGGAATAGTGATATTCCTTCTACTTACGTTCTTTTTATTACTGACTTATGCTAAACAGAAGATCTTTAAGAATAAAAGCCATGCAATCCTTGTATGCAGTTCAAAAATGTGAAGAAGCGGATTACGAATTGGCCAAATCTTTTATTGAAGATTATTTTGCCCCCGATTTGAATTCAATGGAGGTGCAAAATAAAGAGCAATTAAGCAGTAATGCCAAAGTTGCCAAAACGATTTTCAAGAATAACTACCAACACAATCACATAAAGGAGGAAACCGACAGCTCCCCTGAAATAAGAAAAGCGGTTAGCCAGGCCATTGACTATTATCAAAATATGGTGAAAAAAGACCATGTTTTTATTAAGAAAAATATGGTGGATGCCGTAGATACTCTACTTGAAAATTATTACTTGATCATCAAATTAACCACAGAATTTGCTGAATTGGCCAAAGAAGAAATTGAACTTCGTAAAAAAAGAATGGCTGAAACAGGCAAACAGGTATTTGAAAGTGAATTGAATTTATATAAAAACCAGGCCATTCAAATTTTTAAGGAGAATGAGGATTTACACAGGGAATATGTGAGACATGGCACCTCATGGGAAGATGAAAAAGTCAATGTCCGCCAATGGTATAGGGACATCCTTAGAAAGGAAGACTTCTATCAGGAGTACCTCATGAAGAACCACCCTACTTTTGAGGAAGATGTAGCCGTTATTGACCAAATTATAAAGCAGGTAGTATTTAAGAATGAAACACTTGCCAAGTATATGGAGGAAAAGGATTTGTACTGGGCAGAGAACAAATCAGCACTTAAATCCATGCTAAAGAAAACGCTAAAATCATTGAAAGAAGGTTCTGAGCATGTGGAACTAATAGAGCTATCGGCCAACTGGGAAGATGATAGTGATTTTTTCAAAAAGCTATTTGATCTAACCCTGGAAAACAATGAAGAATATGAAGAGTTGGTTTCAAAATATACAAAGAACTGGGCCACAGAAAGAATAGCTTCAATAGACATGATTATTCTAAAAATGGCAGTTTGTGAAATGATGAATTTCAGCAGTATCCCTGTAAAAGTGTCAATTAATGAGTATATTGATCTTTCAAAAAATTACAGTACGCAAAAGAGTAAAATATTTGTGAATGGGATGCTGGATAAAATCTCCGAAGAACTGGAAAGCCAGGGGAAAATCCGGAAAAGCGGAAGAGGCTTAATCGATAATAAATAATAAAATGATACCCTGATTCAAAATAAGGGAATTAAAAAGTTTTACTTATTGTATACTATTATCAGGTACTTAGTTTGTAACATTCTTAAGACACTCATATATTTACAAAATTAAAATTCAATCATTATGAGCAAAGGAGGTAGTAATTTATTAATGTTTATAGCAGGGGCTACAGTTGGTGCCGCAATTGGAATTTTGTATGCACCAGACAAGGGCATCAATACCAGGGATAAACTCTCTTACAGGCTGGGGAAATATAAGGAAATGCTTGAAGATTTATTGAATGACATATCAGACGGCAAGGAGCTTGGCTTAAGTGTAGCCAGAAGTGATGGTGAAAAAGTGATTAGCTCTGCCAAGTTAAAGGCCGAACAACTTTTAACAGATGTAGATGAACTACTTGGCCAGATCAAACAAAAGGAATCTGAATAATTAAATTGAATATTAAACAAGAAGTATCTTAAATTAAACAGTATAAAAATGAAGAAAATAGTTTATGCAATTTTATTTGTTGCAGGTGGCTTATACCTAAGCGCTTGCTCAAATGGAGACTTGGAGAAAAGAGTTACAGATTTAGAAAGAAGAATAGCTGCATTAGAGGGTAATGGCAACTCCACAGCAAATAATGCTCAACCAATCAACATTAATGACGCACATTCGGATGAAGCAGAGCATGCCAATGTTCCACAAGAGAAACCGGAAGGACCTCTACCTGCCATGACTTTTACTGAAAAAACTCATGATTTTGGTAATATCAAAGAAGGCGATGTAGTTACTAAAGTATTTACATTCAAAAACACAGGAGAAGCTCCTTTATTAATTTCAAATGCTTCTTCTTCATGCGGTTGTACTGTACCTTCCTATCCGAAAGATAAGCCAATTGCTCCGGGTGAATCAGGAGAAATTGAAGTAAAATACAATTCTCGTGGAAAGAAAAACCAGGACAGCAAAGTAGTAAGAATTACAGCCAATACCTGGCCTGCTACCAACAACTTAACAATCAAAGCTTTTGTAGAGCCTAAAGCTGAAGCTACAGAAGCAGGACCGGTAAAACAATAAAAACAGATACATGATAGAATTAATTTTTGCTCAAGCTACAACTGATGGTGGTGGTAATGCATGGATGAGTCAGCTCCTCCTTTTTGGTGGAATTATATTGATTTTTTACTTCTTTATGATCCGACCACAACAGAAAAAACAGAAAGATCACAAAAAGTTTGTGGAAGACATTAAAAAAGGTGATAATGTAGTAACAATTGGAGGAATGCACGGAAAAATCTTCAGTGTTGATGATGATAAAATCACTTTGGAGGTTGATAAAGGAATCAAGCTTACTTTTGAGAAATCTTCCATTTCGTTAGAACAAAGTAAAAAACTACAGGGCAAATAAGATTTGTAAGAATATTTGAAAATTATAGATAAAATATTGGATGGGCTGAGTAATACCTTTCTGCCCAACTCAAATGAAACTTTAAAAGTGGTAGTTTTGTGCATTGTCACAGCTACCACTTTTTGGTTTTTTAATGCCCTTAACGACAGCTATACTACCAGTATAAACTACCCCATCAAATTTACTTATCCTGATTCAGTATATGTTGCTGTAGAGGAATTACCGGAGGAGGTTCAAATTAATGTAACAGGAGGAGGTTGGAACCTGCTTAGAAAAACATTGTGGTTTACCAATGATCCGGTGGAAGTTCAACTATCAGATCCGGCCGGAAATAGTTTCATTTTAGGATCTTCCCTTTACCCACTGATTTCTGACCAGATAACAGAATTACAACTCAATTTTATTGAAACGGATCGGCTTCCAATTGAAATAGATTCCATTAAAACCAAAAAAGCCAAAATTGAAGTGGACAGCCTGGAAATTGACCTCAAAGAGAACTTTAGAATTACTTCTGTTATCAACACTTCCGTTGATTCGGCCGAATTTACTGGCCCCGAACGTTTTATAAAAACCATTCCTGATGTAATCCTGCTAAAAATCAACGAGACCGAAATCAGCAGGGACTATAAAAAAGAAAAAGAACTTCCTACTTTTGGCTCCAGCCTGGTGAATAGAAGGCCTGTTGAAGTAGAAATAAGCTTTACAGTGGAAAGGTTTATTAATCAGGAATTGATGATACCTTTCCAATTGACCAATGCACCATTAGATTCTGCCAATTATGTTTTTGATGACACCCTGGTTTATTTAAATTTCAATATAGAAGAAAAGCTTGCAGGTAAGTTTGACTTAGACAGCATTCAACTGGAAATTGATTACAGGAAAATGAGCAAAAGTGATTCCTTAGTATTACCTGAGATAAAAGCTTTGCCTCAACTCCTTAGAAATAAAACTATTGAAGTGGATTCAGTGGAATATTACTACCAGAGACAATGAAAAAGATTGGTATTACCGGAGGCATAGGTGCAGGTAAAAGCCTCATATGTAAAATATTTGAACTTTTAGGTATTCCCAATTATCCCGCTGATGCCAGGGCCAAATGGCTTCAGGAAAATGATCCTAAACTGGTTAGTCAAATCAAACAACACTTCGGAGCTGAAAGTTATTCTCCGGAGGGAACGCTCAACAGGAGCTATATAAGCAAAATAGTTTTTGGAAATGACGAGAAACTCAGAATACTTAACAAGCTGGTACACCCTGCTGTAGCCAATGATTTTTATAACTGGTGCATCCAACACTCAGACAAACCCTACATGCTAAAAGAAGCTGCATTGCTTTTTGAAACAGGCTCCTATAAACAATTGGACGCTACCATCAATGTACATGCCAGTCAGGAGATTCGGCTCGATCGCACTTTGGCCCGTGACCCTCAACGAAAAGAAGAGGAGGTGCTATCCATCATGAAAAAGCAAATGAGTGATGAGGAAAGGTTAAGAATGGCCGATTATGTTATCTTTAATGATGACAGCCAATCTGTCATAAAGCAGGTGGTAGAATTAAATCAAAAACTATCCATTTAAATCACTCCTTTCAGATTTAAGAAGAGCTTTCCTTTACCATGTGATCATTTATGAATGAGAAATAAATATTCCATTAACCATTGATAAATAATTTTAATAGATTGCAATATAATTCAAGATCAAAATGACTTTATATTTTCATTTTAGGAAGGGTTTAGTTTATTTTTATATTCTCTCTTCACATTAGCATACCCATGAAAAAATGGATATTTTACATATTCCTACTAATAAATATCCCCTTTGCTAAGGCGATAAATGATCCCACAGACAGCTTGCTTCATTTACTTGAAGGCACAGAAAATGAAACGGAAAGAACTGACATCCTGGTTAAAATTTGCCGGTTCAATAGGAATAATGATCCTGAGGTAATGAAATACTATGCAGATAAGCTCATGAAGCTTACCGACAACGATATTACCAGTATTTCATATGCCTGGGGAAATTATTTCATGGGCGAATTTTATTTTATCTATGATGATTTTCAACTCACAGAATCGTATTATTTAACAGCTTTTAAAGTATTCAACAATTTGAAAAATGATGCCGGAATTGCTGAGTCGGCTTATTCTTTAGCTAATATTTACTTTTATAGAGACAGGTACCGGTCGTCATTGAATTTCGCCAAAACCGCCCTGGATAGTTATTATAATACAGAGAATCTCTTACAGCAAGCGAACATCCTGGCGCTCATCTGTGATATTTATACCTATATGGAGAGTTATAATCAGGCTATTCAATATTGCATTCAATCTCTTCGGATAAAAGAGGGGCTCGACATTAAAAAAGGTACTGAAATTACCCTCAATACGATGGGCAATATTTATCAGGGGCTGGGCACACATCAAAAAGCAAAAGAGTACCTTTTCAATGCCCTGGAAATGGCACGGCACAACGGGGAACCCTACAATATCGCTACCACCTATAGCAATATTGGCAACTACTATTTGTCCAATAACCAAAATGATTCTGCTTTGAGCCATTTTAAAAAAGCTATGAGTATTGATTCCGTATCAGGAGATTCCAGTGGGCTGGCCTATTCCTACTTTGATATTGCAAAAGTATACCGTCAACAAAATGAGATTAAAATAGCTGAAACCTACTTATCGAAAGCACAAACCTTGGCAACTGAGCAGTCTATGCCGGAATTAACCGCCCGAATAGGATTGGAACTCGGGGATATTTACACTGATATTGAAGATTTCAAAAAAGCTATTACTGAATTAAAAAACAGTTTGGCCATTGCTCAAAGAATAAATTCGGAAGGCACTTTAAAAGATTGTTATCAAAAGCTGGCCAAGTACTATGACAAAGTAGGAGACAAGGATAATGCACTGGTTTATATGCGGTTATACATGCTGGAATCAGAAAAGAAATATCGTAAAGAAAACATCAAATCCATAGCTGAAATAGAAACACTCTACAATATTGACAAGAAAGAAAAAGAGATAGATTTGTTAAAAAAAGAAAATGACATCAAACAGCTTCAGGCAGAACAAAGAAAGTTTTTTCTGATTGCCCTTAGTTTTGGATCTTTCTTACTCCTAATTCTCATCATTATTCTCTACAGCAGAAATAAGCTAAAAACCAGAACCAATAAAGCATTACAAATACAAAATGAAGCTATTCAGAAACAGAAGGCTGAAATAGAATCGCAAAAAGAAGAATTGGGAGAAAAAAGTGAAATTTTAGAAGATAAAAACAAACAGATTACCGACAGCATCATTTATGCGCGTCAAATTCAGGAGTCATTGTTGCCTTCTACAAAGTTGATTAAACATGAATTCCCAAAATCTTTTGTCTATTACAAACCAAAAGATATAGTAAGTGGGGATTTCTATTGGAATGCAAGAGTAGAGAATAAAATAGCTGTTGCAGTAGTAGACTGTACCGGACATGGAGTTCCCGGTGCATTTATGACTGTTTTGGCCAATTCATTATTGAATCAGATTATAGTGGAAACAGGCATTTCCTCCCCCGATTTAGTGGTCTCTCTCCTGGATCAGAAAATTCAGCAAAGCCTCCACCAGCAACAATTCGGAAGCCTAAGTACAGATGGTCTGGACATAGGCTTGCTTTTTTTAGATTTAGGGAAAAACACCATAGAATTCACAGGGGCAAAAATACCTCTTTATATTGTGAGCAATGGACAGTTACAAACCATAAAGCCAGACAGAAATTCTGTTGGGAGTATCCAGCAAAGCAATAAGGCTTTTACCAAAAAACAACTTAAGATTGAAAAGGAAAGCATGATCTATATGAGTACAGACGGGTATCAGGATCAATTCGGAGGACCTCATGATAGAAAATTTATGAAACCTAACTTTTATAATTTCCTGAAGTCCATATACCACCTTCCCCCTGAAGAGCAAGAAGACAAGCTGGAAAGAACCTTTCAACAATGGAGGGGGACTAAACCACAAACAGATGATGTTTTGGTTTTGGGAATTAGGATTTAAACCTGTTTTTTGTTTTGATATAAATGTTAAAACTTATATCGATCCAGTAGCTTTTGCCCTTTCCGCTTTCTCCCAAACAGCAGATTGCCTTCCACTGACCAACCTAAAAAAACCCTGAAATACAGAGAGGTTCATAAATACGAAATAGAAGGGAATGAAGAAAACCTTAGGTGACCTCTCCATATTTTCAGTGAACTTTCCCATTAATGCAAAAGCGTAAAAAAGGCTCTGTGCCACCAATAAATAAATATATAACCCCTGTTGGTCAATCGCTAAATAAATATTTGATAAAAGAACTATCACCAGAAACATTGGAGCTAAAGTCCAGCGTAACACCCTATGGGAAACATACTGGAAGCTAAGCCAGCCATATTTAAAAATATTTAATAACGGCATGAAAAGCCAGACTGCCTGCAATCCTCCTGCCGATATCCTTACTTTTCTCTTCCTTTCTTCTGAGATGGAAGCCGATCCTCCTTCCACTGCATAGGCATCAGGCTCGTAAACAACTTTATAGCCTTTTTGTGCTACTTTAACTGAAACATAAAAATCTTCAATCAAGATACCATCAGGCACTTTTTCCATTAATTCCTTCCGAACAGAGAATAATTCCCCGGCTGCACCAACTACTGTTTTTAATTCCGCATCCCACTTCTTTAAGGCGGATTCATATTTCCAATAAGCACCTTCCCCTTCTCCTGCCCTATCCAATTCACCAATAGACTCCACTCGTTTTTCACCAGCAACAGCCCCTACATTCTCGTTTTTATAATGCCGTACAATCTTAAAAATAGCCTCTTTGTTGAGAAAGGTATTGGCATCGCAGAAAATCAGGATAGGGGAATCTAGCAGAGGTAAAACCCTGTTAATCGCTGCATTTTTACCTTTTCTTTCATGCGAATGAAATAACGTAAGACGTTCATCTTCTGCCACCATTCTTTCACTACCATCGGAAGTACCATCTGTAACAAAACAGATATTCAATTTATCAGCAGGGTAATCGAGAGATAGGGTGTTTTGGATTTTTTCTCTTAGGACTTCTCCCTCATTATAGCAGGCTATTATCAGGCTTACATAAGGGAGTTCATTTTCTTTAAAAAGCAGTGAAACAGAAGGCCGTATCATTCTCTTTAATTTAACCAACAAAAACAATAAGAGAGGATAACCAATATACGTGTAAGTTATTACTGCAATTCCTAACCAAAAAATTACTTCCATTTATTTAATTTTTTATTTTTTTCCTAAAAATTGTATTCAATATCCTAAAAAGCACGTAAGAATTATTGAACCATATTTTCTGACACAAAGAGGGAATACATTAGCTTTATATCATCATGTAATATTCTACAGGATTTATTTAAAAAATAAGATGTAAAAACTAATTTATTACTTTTTTCCGTCAGGCAATGCAACAATAAACTATGTCATTTTTGCTATTAAAGAACAAATCACTTTTTGTGCTTTTGTTGCCACTTTTTCTAGTATGTCAGGCAGCTCATAGCTCATTCGCTCAAACAGCTCCAGTATTTACAAGCACTCCTTTCACTGAATCTACCTATGGAACTACTTACGAATATAATATTGAAGTAGACGATGAGGAAGGAGATATTTTACAGGTGAGCCTGGATTCGGGTCCGCTACCTGATGGAGTTTCATTCGATTCATTCTTTAGTTCAGCAAGTATTTCAGGAATCCCTACAGAAACAGGAGATTTCCCTATTACATTGAGAGTGAGGGAATTATTCGACCCATCAAGCTTCAGTACGCAAAGCTTTACCATTACTGTTTCCAAAGCTATTTTAACAGTAACTGCTGATAATAAAAACATATCTTATGGAGAAGCTATCCCCACGCTAACTTTTAGCTATTCAGGATTTGTGAATGATGACACTGAAACCGATCTGGATACACCTCCAACAGCAAGTACTACCGCCAGCGCAGAAAGTGACGCAGGGGAATATCCTATCACTCTCTCAGGTGGTGCTGACGACAACTATACATTCAACTATGTTGATGCTACATTAACTATAGAAAAAATTGATCAGGAAATCACTTTTGATGCCATTAACGATAAAACCTATGGCGATGCTCCTTTTGAGTTATCAGCAAGTGCAAGTAGCGGGCTGCCGGTAAGCTTCTCCGTGATTTCAGGGAACGCCACTATTTCAGGAAATACATTATCTATTACAGGCACCGGGGATATGACTGTTCAAGCCTCTCAGGAAGGAAATGAGAATTATAATCCTGCCTCACCAAAGGAACAAACTTTTAACGTAGCCAGGGCTCCACTTACTGTATCAGCAGATGACAAAACAATTACATATGGTGACCCCATTCCCACACTTACATTTACTTACTCTGGCTTTGTCAATAATGAAGATGCCAGTCATCTGGATACAGCCCCTACTGCCAGTACTACAGCTACTCAGGATAGTAATATTGGGGATTACCCAATTACACTTTCAGGAGGTAACGACAATAATTACAGTTTCAATTATGAGCATGCTACATTAACTATAGAAAAAGTCAATCAAAATATCACTTTTGATCCCATCAATGACAAAACCTATGGGGATCCGGCATTTACCCTTTCTGCCAGTGCCAACACAGGGCTACCCATCACCTATTCTGTGATTTCAGGTAATGCCAGCATATCAGGAAATACATTAACTATTACCGGGGCAGGCGATATAACTGTTCAAGCCTCTCAAGAAGGAAATGAAAACTATAGCCCGGCTTCTGCCGAGCAAACATTTAACGTTGCCAAAGCCCCTTTGACAGTAACAGCTGATAATAAAACCATTCCCTATGGTACTGCTATTCCCACTCTTACTTTTACTTATTCAGGATTTCTTAATGAAGATGATGAAAGCGATTTGGATACGGCACCTACCATTAGTACGCAGGCCACTACCGATAGTGAAGCGGGAACCTACCCCATTACATTAAGTGGGGGGAACGATGAAAACTATACCTTCAATTATGTGAACGCTACTTTAACTATAGAAAAAGCCAATCAAACTATTACTTTTAATGCCATTAGTGACAAAACCTATGGGGATGAACCATTCACTTTATCTGCAAGCGCCACTAGTGGTTTGCCGGTAAGCTTCTCTATTGTATCCGGGAATGCTTCCATTTCGGGAAATACCCTGACCATTAGCGGAGCTGGGAATGTAACAGTGAAAGCTTCCCAACCCGGCAATGAGAATTATCATGCCGCGCCTGTGGTAGAAAGATCATTCACCGTTCACAAAGCGGAAGTAAGCATCACCATTACAGGGCTTCTACAGAATTATGATGGCTCTCCCAAGGAAGTAACAGTTTCCACTTCTCCTGAAGGACTCTCTTATACTACCACTTATGATGGAAGTACTCAGGCACCTTCTGCAAGTGGAGAATATCAAGTAGAGGTCAATATAAACGAAACCAATTATACAGGTACTAAAACCGCTATATTAATCATTAATAGTGCACCTGTAAGCTCAGGAATAGAAGATCTAGAATTCCCGGAAGATAGCGATCCAATACAAATTGATTTCCTTGATTATTTTAGTGATACCGAAGATGAAGATAGTGAACTAGTATTTGAAATAATTTCAAATACTGCACCTGAATTGTTTAGCGAGTTTTCATTGACAGGAAGTCTACTCACCTTAAGCGTTGAACCCAATATAAGTGGCACATCTAACATTACTGTAAGAGCAACGGATAGTAATGGAATGTTTACGAACGAAACATTCAGCCTAATTATTACTCCAGTACAGGATCCCCCGATATTTACCAGTGAACCTGTAACTGAGGTTTTACAAGATGAGCTATATAGTTATGAAATAGAGGCTATAGATTATGATGAGGGAGATATACTGACAATCACAAATATTATTTCCTTGCCGACATGGCTAAACCTCACTGACAATGGCGATGGAACGGCCCTGCTTTCCGGAACACCAGGCAATAACCAAGTGGGCAGCTATGGGATTGCCTTGAAGGTAAGCGATGATAAAAACAATACCGATGAACAATTTTTTGATATTGAGGTAATTGATGTCAATGACCCTCCTGTTTTCACCAGTACACCTGTCACCCAGGCAACTGTAAATGTTCAATATACTTATCATATAACTACCAATGATATTGACCAAAACGATGAAGTTTCCCTCACAATTCTAGAGAAACCTTCCTGGTTAAACTTTACAGATTTGGAAAATGGCAGTGGCCGACTACAGGGAACTCCGCGAAATAGTGATAGGGCAGCATCCCGCTCTGTGAGGATATTGGCTGAAGATCTTGAAGGGGCAAGTGCGGAGCAATCCTTTACTATTGAAGTAGATTTTCCCAATAGGGCACCGGAATTTACCTCCACCCCTGTTACTTCTGCCACGCAAGATCAGGAATATCTGTATGAAATAACGGTAACCGATCCTGATGATGATGAGGTAAGTATAAACCTACTGGCAGCTCCTGACTGGCTTACATTTGAAACTGAGGGGAACACCGCTTCTCTTTCAGGAATTCCAACTAACCAGGATGTGGGAAGCTATACTGTCGTTTTGGAGGCAGAAGATTTCTTGGGGCTAAAAGTTACCCAAAATTTCACGATCACTGTTGAAAACGTAAATGATCCACCAATAATCACCTCGGAGCCGGCTACTTCGGCCATTCAAAATATCTTATATGAATATGTCATCACTGTGGAAGACCCTGATGAAGATGATGAGATAACCATCAGCGTAATTCAAAAACCTGAATGGCTTAATTTTGATGGTAATTTTACGTTGAGTGGGACTCCAAGTGTCGCTGATGTGGAAAACAGCCCTTTCATGGTAGAACTCATAGCGGAAGATTCAGAAGGAGCCAGTGATAATCAATCATTTGAAATTACTGTGCGCAATGAAAATCTACCTCCAACTATTGACCCTATTCCAGATACTGACCCAATCATGGAGGATACTCCTGATGAATTTACCATCCCGTTAACAGGTATTAGTACTGGAGGAGAAAGCAATCAACAGATAAGTATCACCGCAAGCACTGATTTCCCCGGGCTCTTTGAGTCCCTTTCGGTAGACTATACATCTCCTGGGTCAAATGGAGTCCTGAAATATACCATAATGCCTGATTCTTTTGGTATTGCTACTGTGACTGTGCATCTGCAAGATGATGGGCCTGAAGATATAAATTTCACAGAAGAGACTTTCAAAGTGACAGTCTCAGCTGTTAATGATGCTCCTGAATTCACATCAGATCCTGTGGAAAGAGCATTAGCTGGAACCAATTATTCCTATGAGATCACAGGCAGGGATGCAGATCCTAACGATGTGCTTGTTATTGAAGCTTTGTCAGCCCCGTCATGGCTTAACTTTACTGATAATGGTAATGGCACAGCTATTTTGGAGGGGCAGGTGCCGGTAGATGCCAGTGATGAAGATATTGCTTTACGAATCACTGATTCACAAGGCGAATTTGCTGAACAAAATTATCGTCTTAGAATGAACCAGGCCCCAACTGTGGATGATATCTATATTACTATGCAAGAGGACAGCCCTTATGAATTTGGTATTTCAGAATTGAAGCAATCCTTTTATGATGCTGATGATGACAATTTAGAAACCATCAAGTTCAACTGGAGCAGAGGGACCATTCAAAGCAACGGACAAAATATTGAGCCTGGCCAGGAAATAGACTTTTCAACAGACCCCTCCATTCAATATATTCCTCCTTCCAATTTCTTTGGAGAAATAACGCTACAGTGGTCTGCCAGTGATGGCTATCAATTTTCGGAAGAGGCTGATATCTTTATCAAAATAGATTCAGTAAATGATGCGCCCGTGCTTTCCAATATTGAAACCAGTATTATTGATTATATCCAGGGGTCGGATCCCATCAAATTAACTGAAACTATTACCGTAACAGATGTTGACGACCAATTTATTGATAGTGCCTTTGTTCAAATTACAGAAAATTATAATCCTGAGGAAGACCGAATCTCCATGACAGAAGAGAGCGAGCAGGTAATTAGTGGTAGTTTTGATAGGGAAAGTGGAGTGTACCTATTGACAGGAAAGGCTACCAAATCTGCCTATGAAACTGCTTTAAGACAAGTAACCTACGAGAACGTAAATCCTCTGACTTCTGATGAAGCTATTAAAAGCCTCAGCATCAAAGTATCCGATGGCCTATTACATAGCGAGCCGGTAAGCAGGGAATTACAAATAATCAATGTGCTACCGGAATTGGATATAGTAAATGCATTTACCCCTGATGGGAATGGTGTAAATGATACCTGGGATTTCGTTAACCTGGAATTATTTGAACAGGTGAAAATATCAGTTTTCAACAATAACGGTATGCTCCTGTACAACTGCTCCTCCAGGGAATGTGAATGGGACGGCACCTACAAAGGTGAATTATTACCGGCAGGTACTTATTTCTATTTAATTGATTTAAACAATGGAAGACGTAAATATGAGGGTACTGTTACTATTTTAAAATAATATAAACAGGACAATCGAATTTTCACAGGTACCATTTGATAAAAAGAAAAAGAATAATAAAATGAAAATAGTAATACTTTTTTTATTGATCACTTTGAGTTTTGCCCTCCAGGGGCAGGATTTGCTTTCCCGTACGCAAATATTCCATGCTATTGAGTGGCAACACCCGGCCATGGCAGGTGTACAGGACAAAATCTCTGCCGATCTAATGTACAGGCAAGCTTTGAACAGTTATGGAAAAGAATCAGGCTATTATCAGGCAGGATTGTTTTATCCGATTAAAAAAGGCCGGGGGAATATGGCCGAAAGATCTGGTTTTAAAATTAGTAATCCAGCCAAGGCCAGGGCGTTGTACCGCTCCACAAAAGCGCGCAGAAAACAAGGAATAGGAATGCAACTCAATGCCATTAAATTGGGTCCGCTAGACAGAAAAGAGGTGAAGGCATTTTATGCCTATCATTTGCCTGTATCCTACAATTTCACAGTTAGCCTCGGTAGCAGTTTGAAATTGCAGCAAAACATGATTGGCTTTGAAAATTTGACTGTAAGGGATGAAGTAAATGACGATTTTTATCAACAAATAATCAATTCTTCAGCAGGAAAACAATCTAATTTACAATTTGATATTGGGGCTGCACTATACAATCCGGAATATTACTTCACCTTTACGGCAAAATCCCTTTTTATAACCGAACTGCAAAACAATGAAGTATTGGAATATTTGAAAGATTGTACTTCCTATAGTTTTCTGGCCGGCTATAAATGGATCATTCATCCGGATTTTTCGCTTATGCCCAATGCTGAAATAAATTATTTTTCCACCTATGGCATGCAATATAAAGGAGCCTTAAGGTTTAAATATAAAGAGCTGATTTATTTAGGTGCAGGTTTGCATTATGATCTAAAATATTCAGCTTTATTGGGAGTCAATATTCCGGGCAATGTATTTCTACACTACTCGTATGATTACTATACAGGTTTTATCCGGGAGTTCGCTAATGGAGTACACGAAGTTAGCTTAAGCTATCTTTTCAATAATAAAAATGCTAGTACACCTTTTACATGGTAAAGAATATTTCACTTTTATTTGTATGTCAATTGTTTCTGTGGGTAAATGTGCCATCCTTTGCACAAACTACTATTAAGTCTGTTACGCGCCTATCTGATAAGCTTAACTCAAATGCAGAAGAAATAATGCCATTGCTAAGTAGTACAGGTGACACGTTATTTTTCGCCAGGGTTTTCTACCCAGATAATGAAGGAGGCGTGTACAGTGGATCCGATATTTGGTACAGCACATTTAATCATTCCAAAATGGAGTGGGGTGCACCGTCAAATAATCTCCGGGGATGGAATGACAAAAGAAATAATTTTATTGTAGGAACCAGCTGGAATAGTTCCATCATCTACCTCAACCATCCTAAAAGCCCTGAAAAAGGTATTCAATTTGTAAAATATGCCTATAACAAATGGACAAATCCTGAAACCATCCCCGTAGAGGGACTTCCTTCCAGTGGCTACCAGGGTTTGTTCGTCTCCCCGGATTATGAAGCAATGATAGTTTCAATGCAAGGTAAAAACAGTTTAGGAGAGGAGGATCTATATGTTATTTTGAAAGATGAAAAGGGCAAATGGGGAAACCCAATTAACCTCGGCTCGTCCATTAACACGAGTAGTTCTGAAATATCACCTTTTTTGTCTTTGGACAAAAACACCTTATACTTTGCAAGCCAGGGGCATGGTGGTTTTGGAGATATGGATATATTTATGGCTAAACGGCTCTACAATAGTTGGAATGTTTGGTCAAAGCCCGAAAATTTGGGCAAAGAAATAAATTCTGAAGCCTTTGATGCCTACTATAGCCAATATGGTGACAGCATTGCCTTTTTCAGTAGTAATCGTGAGGGAGATTTGGCAGATATTTTTGAAGTGAGAATGGAGAAACCTGTAATATCCGGGAGCAACAACATTATGCGGGTAGCAAGTGGAAGTGAAGTATCCGGAAGAAATTATCTGTCACAAGAAACAGTAAAGGAGATCTTCGGATACCATGTTATTCCATCTATTGAATTAAGCCAAGACGAATCCATTCAGGATAATCCAATGGCCGGAGAGCTTATTTGGCACTTTGTCAATAAATTCAAAGCCAATCCAGATGTAAAGCTTACTATCAAGGTATTTGTACTAAAAGATATGACTTCCGAAAAGATGGTCATTGAGTCTTCACGAATAGCAAAATATATTGCCTCAGAAATGGAGAAATTGGGGATTGAAGGTAACAGAATACAGTACGATGGTGTATCGATTGGAAATATGAATCAAACAAATGAACTAGCTTTTCAAGTACAGTTCTCATTTTTTAAATAAAAGCATGAAATGAGCATAAATATTCGAGGGAGAATCCCGATAGCCCCGATAGCTATCGGGGTGACCAACCGCCAGATGAATATTTATCGCGAATTCTCCCGAAGGGATCCCTTTGGGGCATATGATAATCAAAAACAAATTATACACACATGAAATTATATACACATGAAATGAGCGTAAATTTTAGAATCCTTAACATACCAACCAAGGATGAATAAAATTTATTGAATTCCATGTGACTAATGGAAATATAACATATACACATGAAAGAAAGAGTATATTTTGTTGATTTTGTACGAAGCTATGCCATTTTTCTGGCACTTTTTGATCACTCCCTGAATGATTTTAATATTTGGGCAAACTATAGTTTTGAACAATATGCCGTAGTAAAACTTTTTACTACCTCAGCTACTCCTACTTTCCTGTTTTTGTTTGGGATGATGCTGGAGCTGGTTTATCTTAAAAGGTTAAGAAAAGTAGGGTTGCCCTCCATTAAACCCAAACTATATAAAAGAAGCTTTCAATGTTATTTAGGGTTTATCCTCACCTCACTAGCAGGTTTAATAGGTGGCTACCTTACTATAAAAGGAGCAATAGGAACTACTTTCTTTGCAGTGAACAATCATTATGGGAATATCCTCAAAATTTATTGTGTAATGATACTTTTGGCTATCCCTCTTCTGCTGCTGAGAAATAAATATGGGATATGGTTCATTGTAGTGCTATGTTGTTCCTACTGGCTAACGTATCCTTTTACAAGTCAAATGGAAATACAGCATGGAAATATAGCTATTTTCATGTCCTCCATATTTGGCATAGGCGGTAGTGGTGGACCTAGTGTATTTCACTCTCTTTCTATAGTCTCTATTGGAATGCTATCTGCCAGTTTTATTGATTTTGAACACAAATGGAAGTTTCAAAGGATTAATTTCTACCTTTTGCTCATATTGCTAAGTTTAATTGCTGTTGTGATCTACACAACTCCCTGGGATGAACTACTAAACAATTATTTCACTAATACTTATCGTAACAACAATCACCCAATATATTATCTGGTAGCCTTATCTCTTGCGGTAATCCATGTATTGTTTTTTTCTTCTGTTATTCCGTTGGGTATCAAACTAAAACCATGGACAAGATATTTGATGGTGTTTGGAAGAAATTCCTTAAGTGCTTTCACTATTGGCAATATTATTCTCAATTTAATTTTTAAAAGAATTGAGGATTATTCTTTCAATTTGTTTGCTCCCCTGCTATTTATCTTTTTTGTATACATTATTTTATTTTTCTATGAAAAATTTGAATCTCGTAAAGAGTTGAAAACAGGGGCATATAATACATAAAAGCTTCATTTTAGTCAGGGATTCAAAGGGCTTTTAAATCCAAATGCAATAAAATTTTAATATTGGGTTGTAGCTTTGTAATTTGTTCATTTGAAAAACTGTTAGAATGAAAATGACTACTTTAATAGAACTATCGTTATAGTTTTATGACTAGCTTAAATAAGTAAAAAAATATAAATAAATTATTAGTAAGAATGGATATCATTTATCTTTTACGCGTATTATGGAGAAAAAAATGGATCATTATTTTGGTTCCCATTGTATCCATAATAGCTGCATTTATCTTCACCCAAAATTTAAAACCTACCTATAAGGCAAGCACGCAAATAGCTACAGGCTTTACCACCAATGAAGGAGTTAGCATTACTGACGAAAAGTTTAATTTAAGAGGAGTAGATGTCAAATTCAGTAATTTATTAACTACTATGAAATCAGGCACTATCATCAACATGGTGACCTATCGAATGGCCTTAAACAAACTTGATTCTCTTAATGAGTCAGAAATTAATGAACTCAGTAAATTCACTCCTCAGGAAATTCAACAGGCTAAAAAGCTCTTAAAAAGAAAGTTGGCAGAGCAAAAAACCTTAAGCATTAATGACCAACATGCAGATTTATTAAGAGATATTTTACAATCGACTGATTATACGTTTGGCACATTTAACAGTGGTTTTGAAATAAACAGGGTACCTAACACTGATTATATTGAAGTAGCATTTAGTTCTCCCAACCCACAACTATCTGCTGATGCGGTAAATGTGTACTGTGAAGAATTTCTCCGGTACTATGTTTCGTCCAAAAGAGAATCATCCAGTGAATCTGTGACTTTCATTAAAGAACTGGTAGCAAGAAAGAAAGAGGAGCTGGATGCTAAAACAGAAGCACTGCAAGCTTTTAAAGCCAATAATAATATGGTAAGCAGCCAGCCTCAGGGAGAAACCAAAACTTCTCAGGTATATGATCTGGAAGAACAACGTGATCAAATTAATAATACCATTTACGGGTTGAGGCTCAGAATAGAAAGCCTGAGAAATTCCCTGGCTGAGAGAACTGGTAGTGGATCAAAGGGAGTTACCTCAAACCAACGTATTATTGACCTAAAGAAAAAGATTGACATCATGAACGATCGCTTTATCAGTTCAGGAACTAATGATGCCAACTTGTTGGATTCTTTAAATCTGCTCAGACAACAATACAGAATGGAATTGAGTATGATGGAAAAAGGGGGAAACAACATACAAGCCACCGGAATGACCACCGCACAATTAAACGAAGCCATTAAAAATGCCCAAATTGACATGCGAGTGGAAGAATCCCGATTAAACAGGGTAAATGAAAAACTTGCCAGCTTAAGAGGCAATCTTTCCGGTTATGCTAAAAACGAAGCCATATTAAATACGCTGGAACGCGATGTAAAAGTGGCCTCAGATGAATATTTATCCGCAGTAAACAAATATAATGAAGCTGAGAATAAACTATTAGCTTCCTCAGGAACCATCAGGCAAGTGTATAGAGCTTCTCCACCGGCAAGTCCGGAACCTTCCAAAAGAATACTGATTATAGCTCTTGCAGGTATTGCCACTTTTGGTTTAACACTATTTGCTATCATTGTTATTGAAGTAGCCGATGCCAGCATTAAAACTTCTGACCAGTACCAAAGGTTAGTAGGTTTGCCTCTTGCAGGCACCCTAATTAAAGTAGATACCAGAAAATTAAACTTCCCTGCATTGTTCAGTAAAAAGAATGAAAACAGGGATCTTGAACTTTTTAAACACTTCCTCAGAAAAATCAGGTTCGAAGTAGAAAACTCCAACGCCAAAACTTTCTTGATTACCAGCCCAAAAGAAGGGGAAGGCAAAACTTTTATCACCTTTGCATTGGCTTATGTATTAAGCCTGGTTAAGAAGAAAATATTAATAATCGACACCAATTTCAAAAATAATTCTCTTACTAAATGGCTCATAGTTCCTAAGAAAAACATGAAATACCTTGATCAAAAATCAAGGGGTTCGGGAGAATTAAAAATATTTGAAAGAGAGGATGAACCAGAAATAAAAGAGACTAAAAATACCGACTCTGACTTCATAGTATCCACCAAATACAAGAATATTTCTATTATAGGAAACTCTGGTGGGTATGAATCACCGGAAGAAATATTCCACAACAAGGATTTTAACAAATTAATTGAGGGTTTAGCGCATAATTTTGACTACATCCTTTTGGAGGGCCCCTCATTAAATGAATTTTCAGATTCTAAAGAATTGATCAAGTATGTAGATAAAGTAATTCCTGTCTTTTCAGCAGACTCATCAATCAAGCAAATGGACAAAGATTCAATAGAGTTTTTGCAATCGTTAAACGGGAAATTATCGGGGGCCATATTAAATATGGTAAACCCTAAAAACCTCAATGTTTAACTGAAGAATTATGTCACTCCTCCGGAGCTTTGGTTCATCTGTAATTGCTAGCTATGATGATCAGGCTCCTCTGGAGCTGGGTTGAATGCTTTACAACAATATTTCCTAAATGTCTAAATCGAAGTTTTACCTGTTTTCCTTTGTATAATGTGCAGTAATTAGCCTTGTAGAATTGTTTGCATTTAGTTATAGTACCCAGGCTGATTTGCCCCATAGGGGTAAATCCTTAATAGAAAATGCCAACAGAATTACAGCAAGCTCCGTAGGAGTGAAATAAATAATAGATAAGACAAAACACCATTAAGTCTTCCTGAAATTTTTATTGCATAATATTTTGGCCCAAATAGAGCTTTTGCTCATCTAAAATTATTAGCCATTATGATTTGGTACGTTCTGGGTTGAGACAACTCCATCTAATCTTTGATATCTGCTTTACTTTGGATTTTCTCTTTCTTTTGAATGAGAATTTGCTTTGCAATTGACCGGGCACTTTTGCTGCTCATCTGATTTTGCAAGTCATGACGTTTAATATATTTCAGGCCCTTTTTCACATGATGCAGTTTAACGTGCTCAATAAAAGGTGCTCTTAGAACCTGCGGATCAAAACTCTGTATTTTGATATGCTTGACACCAATCTCATATACTTGTTCCACCGATTGGATATCAGTTTCATATAATTCAGCCAAAGCATTCCTGACTTCCTGTTCTTCAATTTCGTCTATTGCATTTAGCAAATCATCCATAGTCACTCCATTGTCCTCAGTAATTTCAAACATGCGGGAAACCCTTTGATTCACGGTATCGCTTATCAATTCAATTCTGTCTTTAAATTTTTCCGGCAGCAACCCCACATATTGTTTAGATACAATGGCATGGGCTACCACTCTTGGATAGACATAATTATATCCATAAAAAACTGCTGATGAGAGCAGAAGGAAAACAATGATAATTATTAATGGATACTTCTTCATTTTTTCAAAGTTCAATTATTTTTTTGAAATAAATCCGAATGCTTAGTGAAATCAATTTGCCAGCTAACAAATACTTCACCAAGCCAGTTGAAAATATTTACCCTTTTTGAATGTTAACTTTAAGCTTAAAAAATCAATAAAAACGCTTGATCCTACTTATTCAGGAAAAATCACAAAAAACTTATTCATAATTGGAATCGTAATATTTAACTAAAAGGTATTTGCGTGAAGAAAAATTCCGTATAAGAAATTTAAAGCCAAAACTGGATACATCATTTCATTAGTAACGTAAAGATTGTAACCAAGGCCTTAATTAGAATAGCTTATTAAATGTCGTTTAGTGAAGCTTTTATTGATACCTCAACCTTCCATCCTTCTCCGAGGAGAGAAGGAGTACTGTCTTAACTAAACGACATTGATAGTTTATTAGATATTTAAATATGGAGAAAAAAGCTGATTTTATATTATGATTAAAAAATCCAAAGATAATTTAAAGCATGAGGAAACCCGGGAAAACAATACAGTGAAGAATATCAATATATTCCTTTGTATCCTTTATGTAGTTCTGGTATATCTGGTCATTTTTTTAAAAATTAGCCTCATTCCTTAATAAAAAATGATTTCGCTCGATCGTAAAAAGATTCTTCTACTCCTTTTTTTATTAATGGTATCAGTTGCCATTCCCTTTATAATGGTGCAAACTACCTATATGGTGGCTCCCTTTATCATTCTGACGGTGCTCTCAATATTTGTGGTTGGGCTTACTTTAGCAAACTTTCAATTTGGCGTATACCTGCTTTTTATCTATGGTTGCAGCATGTTTGTGCTGGGTAAAATCATTAATGTTCACATCCCCTATGGAATTGCATATGACCTTATCATTTTACTAACTTTCTTGTCCACCCTGGTAAATGCCCGAAACAAAAAGGGTTTTCAGTGGAAAACAAATGAGCCGATTGTGATCATCCAATTTATATTCTATGCTTATTTTATTTTACAAATAGCCAATCCGAACGCAGTAAGTATAGCCGCATGGGTCACCTCTGCCCGTTTCATGACACTTTTCTTATTGTTTTATGTATTTATACACTTCTTTGAAAACAAGAAGCGAGTAGCTTATTTCAATGTGCTCTGGATGAGCATAGCTATGTTGGTGGCCTCCTATGGTTTGTTTCAAGAGTATTTTGGCTTGCGTGATTTCGAGTGGAAATGGCTTAGAGCCGACCCTAATAGATTGGGATTATATTATGTTTGGGGCCACATGAGGGTGTTCTCTTTTCTTTCCGATCCATCTGCCTATGGACTTTTTCTCGGATTCTGTGGACTAGCTACTTTGATGATGGGCTTTGGGCCTTTTTCTATCGCCAGAAAGTCATTATATTTTGGAATGACCATGTTTATGTTCTATGCCATGTCATTTTCAGGCACAAGAACTGCTTATGCCATGGTAGCAGTAGGTATTGTTTTATTTATTGTGGCCAATCTGCGAAATCCCAAAATTCTGGCAGGAAGTTCCGTGCTGGTACTGATTTTTATAATTTTAATGGTGGGGCCGTTCTATAGTGGCCCTATTAAACGAATGAGATCTACCTTTGAATTTGAAGGGGATGCTTCCATGGCAGTAAGGGATGCTAAAAGGATCAGGTTGCAAGCCTATGTGAAAACCCATCCCATTGGCGGAGGATTGAATACCGCAGGAAATTCCGGTTTAGCACTTTCGAGAGGACATCCTTTAGCAGGAAATTATGACCCGGACAGCGGGTATTTACGTACAGCATTAGAGATGGGATGGATTGGCCTTCTTATCGCAATGAGCCTAAACCTGGCAATTGTGATCAAAGGAATTAAAAACTATTTTAACTTAAAAGATTCTCTACTGAAAACCTATTCAATAATGTACATCGTTCCATTTCTTGGCTTGTCTGTGGCACATTATGCACAAGATGCTTTATTCCAAAAACCTATTAACATCCTGGTAATTGCTACCTATGCACTGATGATAAAATTACAAGATATAGATGAAATGGAAGAGACATAGCAATAATGTGAAACCAAAAAAAAATACTTTTAAAACAATCTATTAATGATAAAACATTATAAATCCTGAAAGGATGATAATTTTTACTTAACCAAAAAATGAACCAAATGAAACTTTTACTATTTTTCTCTCTAACAGCCTGCTCCCTATCTTTTGCACAAAATGTTGATTACAATAAGGTTATACTACCAGATAATACTCGTGATATTGAGTTTGCTGAAAAGCTGGTACAATTAGCCTGGAACAATCATCCTTCTAATGAAAATGTGAAGGAAGATGTGGAAATCGCAAGAATTGACTACAAATTATCCAAAAGAAACTGGATAGAAAATTTCCGCATGTCGGGTAATTTAAATGAATTTAATGTGGATCCCTCAAGGGACATTCGAAACAGATCACAGTTTTTGCCACGATACAACTTTAGTGTTTCATTTGCATTAGGCGAACTGTTTAACGATCCCTTACGAAACAAACAATATAGAATCCGTGTAGACATGTCAGAAAATGCCGTTAATTCTCTCAAGTTAATGGTAAGAAGAGATGTACTGCAGGCCTATAATACCTATGTAATGCTGGAAGAAGTTTATAAAATACAGCGGTTGGCGATGGACAATGCAGAAACCAATCATACTATTATTGAAGAAAATTTTGAACAAGGCGAGGAAACCTATGAAAGGTACAATAACAGTTTTAGCGATTTAAACCAAAAGAGGATTACCATTTTACAAGCAGAAAGGGATTTGAAAAACTCTAAATTAGTACTGGAAGAAATGATAGGTATACCTTTGGAAGATGTGAATTAAAGCAAAAAATCGCGTACATCATCAACTAACATTTTAGCAACAATAACCAACATGAAATGATTGGGAATGGCTAATTTAATGGTAATAAGGCATACAATAAGCTGCCAAACAGAAACCTTTTAATACATTTAACTTTTGAAAATCAATAAAGGCAATATCATTATATTCGCTTTGGCTAAGTGGAATGGTACTTATTCTTCCACAACCTTTTCACTGGCTGAAGAATTTAGTAAGGAAAACAAAGTACTCTATGTAGATCCTCCCATGACCTGGAAAGATTTGATCTTTAATTTCAACAACAAAAGTTTAAGGGATAAAATAAGAAGAAGTACCTCAAGGGAAAATACGGTACTGATAAATAAAAACTTAACTGCGGCTTATCTTCCACCTGTCATTCCCATGAATTTTCTTCCAAAAGGAAAGCTCTATCGTTTCATTAAGGCCATTAATGAAAGAATTGTTTTTAGTTCATTACAAAAGATCATAAAAGCCACGGGTATTGACAATTATATATATATCAACTCCTTTAATCCATTTTTTGATCATAGTAAATACCTCCATCCAATCCTCTCGATTTATTACACGGTAGACAATATTGCGGAATCAGCTTATATAAGGAAGCATGGGGTTTGGCTGGAGCCGGAAATCATGTCTGGGATGGATTTAACGCTGGCTACTTCATTGAGGTTGAAGAAACAGAATGAAAAACACGCGCAAAATATTTTCTATTTGCCCAATGCTGTAAACCTGGAAATATTTGACCATGAAAAACAATATGAAAAACCAAAGGAATTAGTCAGTATCACTACTGAGATAATCCTTTTTACCGGACATCTGGATAAGCGAACAGATATCGAATTGGTAAAGTCCATCCTGAAAAGCCATAGCAATAGAACCCTTGTGATTATTGGCCCGGTATCATTAAAAGAAGAAGTATTGGCTAAACTGAATGAATATGAAAATATACAATTTGTTGATCCCAAGCCAATAGAGCAATTGCCGGCATACTTGCAACATTCTGATTGTGCCATTATTCCCTTTAGATGTAATGACTTAACCAAAAATATCTATCCCCTCAAAATAAATGAATATTTGGCTATGGGAATCCCAGTTGTCTCTACCATTTTTTCAAAAGATATCCTGGGTTTTAATGAGGTCATTTCCTTAGCCACACAATATGATGAATTCAATGAAATGATAGAGAAAGAAATCGCAGGCAACAGTGCTACTAAAGTGGGAAAGAGAATCCATATGGCTAAAAAAAACACATGGCCTAACAGGATCAAGCAGTTTTGGGAAATTATTTCGCCATACACTCCTCCTATTGGCTAAAGCATCCGTAGAATATTCCATAAGCTCCTTTAAGGTAAAGGGTCAATAAAGAATCTGATTTATTTAATTTATAATTTAATCAATGGTGTTTACACTCAATAATCCGAAATGGATTAACGCTGATCTCCTAAAAGCACATAAAGTATCTGACGTTTCTTACCAGTTTATTAACGAACTGAAAAGAAGGATTCATGATAGTACAAGCAACGAACCCAAGGTTTCTGTTTGTATATCTGCATGGAATGAAGAGTTGAATATCATAAGATGCCTGGATTCATTGAGCAGATCTGTAACAAATATTCCTTTTGAAGTGATAGTTGTCAATAATAACTCAACAGATAAAACCCAACAAATTCTTGATGAATTGGGGGTGACCAATTATTTCCAGGCTGTTCAGGGGTGCGGAGTGAGCAGGCAACTGGCGCAAGAAAAAGCAAAGGGAGAATATATATTACTTGCTGATGCAGATTGCTACTACCCGAGAAACTGGCTTGATAAAATGTATCAATCATTGATGAAAGATAATGTGGCTGTAGTGTATAGCCGGCATTCTTTCCTGGGAAATAAAAACATCAAACGTTGGCAATATTTCCTTTACGAGCTAGGTAAAGATTTTATTATTGAACTAAGAAATATTAAAAGACCTTACCTGAACACCTATGGTATGAGCATGGGCTTCAGGAGGACGCATGGCCTAAAAGAAGGATTTGTTACCAAAAACATCCGTGGAGAAGATGGCCGGATGTGCTTTGATCTCATGAAATATGGTAAAGTGAAACTTGTTCGTAGCAAAAAAGCACGTGTATGGACAAGCGACAGAAACCTGGAGAAAGATGGCAGTATAATGAAAGCCATTCAGAAAAGGGTTTTAAGAGAGCTGTTAAGAATGAGAAACTATTTCTCCACCCCGGAACCACATGATACAAAAACATCTGAAAACACTGAAAAGAGTTCTGAAGAATACAAAAAGACGATAAAATCTAAATTAAAAATGAACAAAAAGTAGAATGAACTTTACACTTTAAAAACCATCAACTTAACAAGGCAATTGTCTCTTGTCTCTATTTAAAATAACCAAAGCTAAAATCAAACCAATGAACCAGTTCAACAATACCTCCTTGCTTATTACTCATTATAACAGAAGTGCCTCATTGGAAAGGCTCTTAAAGAATTTCCAGGCATTGGACATTCAGTTTGGTGAAATAGTAGTATCGGATGACGGAAGCAAAACCGAGCACCTGAACCATCTTGAAAATTTACAAGCTCTTCATAATTTTACATTGGTAAAAACCGTACAAAACAAAGGCTTGGGCAATAACATCAATAAAGGCCAGGATGCCGTCACCCTTCCCTATACATTGTATGTGCAAGAGGATTTCTCTCCAAAAAACGGACTGAAAGAAGCTCTCACCAATGCCCATCAGTTTATGCAGGAAGATGATCACCTGGACATTGTCCGACTCTATGCCTATGGGGCTTATCCTCACCTAACTCCTTTTGCCAAAGGCTTTTCTCTGATGCACTTCAATTTACGATTAAAGGGATATGGGAAGTTTTATTACTACAGTGACCATCCTCATTTGAGACGTTCCTCATTTCTCGAGAAATTCGGCCGTTATGCTGAAAATGAAAATCCGGAACAAACTGAATACAGAATGATGATGTCATTCCTGCAGAAAAAAGGGAAAGGCTTGTTCTATAATAATTATAAGGAGCTATTCGACCATGGAAATACCGAAGATGAGCCCAGTACGATGGAAAGAGGATGGAGAAGAAGTAAAAACCCTGCCATTGCCACAGCAAGGTTTTTTTACCGTCATATCAAATTCAATACTGACTATTTATTCAGAAATTATCATTATTAAATTATTGGGATTCAAAGGCTCCTATATCGATACCATCTCCTGAAGACCTGTTCCGGCCCAATAAATCATATATAATATCATAGGAAGTGATATTTCTACCGGAATCAATAGCAGGGGATTGTGCAGACAAATCGAAGTTTTTTTGATTGGCATTGATAAATTTTAAATCTTCAATGTTTCTGGTAAAGTAATTACTCTTCACCTCCGTATTAGGTCTGTGATTAACATAGGCATCCTCTCCTTCTGTGGATTTATTGTCATTCTCATACTCATCAAAAAAGCCTGGATTTACGATGATGTTATTATAAATTTTATTCGATAAATTCTTGGATAAAATCTTGATCCCATCAATTCCCGGATTAACAATGGTATTGTTGTAAAACTTAAAACCATCTCCCGGAGAATATCTTTCATCGCAAAAAACACCATTTCGTTTGGCGTCTACAATCAAATTATTAAAGATAATATTGTCGCCATATCCCAACACATTCATGCCATTGCCATTGCCATTTACTATTCTGTTATTATAACAGAGCCCACCGGTACCTTCTCCAATCTGGATACCATTTCTTTGCCCGTTTTTATTGGCCATTCCAAAGTTCTCAATATCATTATTATAAATTTCTGCACCTTGGATAGCGCAACCCACTTGCAGGGCTTCCCATCCTGTATTTCTAAAGATGTTGCTATATACTTTGATGTCCACGATGTCATGGGGCAATCTTTTTCCACATTCCAGATTTCTACCATTGGCATAGAAGGAGTTGCCTATATAAAAACCCTCACCATCAGTATCATGTACATAATTATGATGAATGGAAACATCACGCATTGTGAAATTACCTCTGGTAGTAGCATCATCACATGTGGGGTCTGTTTTGGCCATAATGCCTGCAAACCCAATTTTAGATATTTCCAGCCTATCTATCTCAAAATTACTGGACAAGTTATTAAGATCAAGTCCTTTTGAGCTGACATTTGAAATACTGATACCATATTCTACATCCGGATCGCCAGCGCCTGTTATCCTGAAAAACTGACAATTATTGGTTGAAATGGCATATGCGCGTCCCGGCAAATCTACTTTAGCTTGTCCGTTGCAGTTAGTAATCAGTACAGGATTCTCAGCAGTTCCTTGTATGTTTTTAAAAGCAATAGGCCTGGTATAAGTTCTGGATCCATCCAGGCAAATAATATCCCCGGGCTTTACTCCCAGTTCTTCACCATCAAAACCAAAGCTTTCATTGGACACAGCTACAAAAAAATCGCATTTGGAACAATCAGTAGGGGCACAAGTACCATCATTTTCTGTGGCATTAGGATCGTAATTATCTGATAAAGGGCTGGTGCAACCGTTTACTGCAAAAATATCAGACAATTTAATTTCATTCGCAGCCTCAATATCTTGAGAACATCCTGTATAAATGAATGAGGAGAGGAAGAGTATTCCTAAAATTACTGTTTTCATATTAAAAAAATTATGGTTAAAAAAATTGATTTTCCTTTTTTATATGAAGTTGAGTAGTTTTTTTTTGGTTCAAGAAAGCCAATGGCTTAAGTTCCGGTTCAATATTTTTTCGGTTCGTTGAATGTCTTCACGAAAATATTCGATCAGTTCAATTTTAGTATGCTCATTAATGTGGGTTCTTTGTAAATTTTTTTCCATAAGTGTCCTGGAGATTTTCTTCCGTGTTTTTGCAGAAAAGAAAAACCTGGCAACCGGCCTTGTATAATCCATGAATTTTTTCCCTTCAAAAAGCATTTCATGTAGGTACCGGAAACGCGGGATACCCGACAGGTTGTATCGGGTGGCAGTATTTACTTCAACTTCGCTTTCCACTCCTAAAAAATTAAAAATCTCTTTTAAATTCTCATGTGGATTATCAGAAAGTTCCTCGTTAATCACCACTTTCACATGACTGAAATTATCCAGAAAAGCCGTCAGCGCATCAGCGTACATGCTCACCGCCTTATAATGGTAAATTAATTCGTAATTATCTCTTATTCGCTGGTATTCTACTTCTAGTGCCTCCTCAAAAGAAAGGTGTTCCCTTTCGTCACGTCTCAAATGCTGGTAGGCTGAAAATGCCCTGCTTACCGGATTTCGTAAAATAATGATGATTTTTGGATCTCCCAGGTATTGCTTGATAACAGGTATGGTTTTTTCATAGAAATAAAAGGTATCCGCACTAGACTCCCCTCTTATACTTTCATCTTTCGCTTCTGAGAAAAGGTTTTTATAGGATTCAAAATCCTTGATATACCAGCTTTCCACTTTACGGTCCTTAGGGCCTCCCATAGGAAAGTCCATCACCTGGCTGGTGATGAAGCGAGGCTCCTTTCGCTTGCTCATAAAAATCTCGGAGTGCTGGGATAGATATTGATGTAAAGAGGAAGTTCCTGATTTTGCTACTCCTGCAACTAATAAATTAGGGAGATGGTTTTGGTTGTTTTTGGAGAATGTATTCACTATTGTTCAATCAATTTTTAAAATTTAACGATTATATTCAATTTTTAATCTCTTTTAAAGGATATACTGCTTTACTTTATTATTAAAACAATTCCTTATTTCATCCAATACGTTAACATTCTCATTAAGAAGATATTTTTCCTTCATAGTTATCCACAAAAAGGTATTGCACTCTTCTATTGCAATTTTAAAACAATCTGTATCAAACGCGTATTCCTTTGACATTTAAGCTTCTCACTCCGCTTATTACCTTTTTTCCTTTTATCATCTAGTAACTTCCGCAAAAGAAAAATAGTATACCTATGTAACAATAAAGTATAAAGTTATTAATAATTTCGACTAACAATCTAAATTTCCGTATGAGATTACATCGTATGTAAGATAAGAGATCATTTTAATTTAAAACCATACAACCTTTAAGCGCTAAAGAACAAACCATCATGAAGTCATCACTCAAAAACTTTTTAAGGAAATTTAAGAAACTGTTTACCAACCAAACGGTTGAAGCAGATTCCTATCAAACAATAAACCAACTACTATATACATCCGGAAACAACTCTGGCAATAATGGCATTATTATAAGTACCTTACCAAATGATCTCAAAGGGAAAGTACATGATGATTTGGAACGTGCTGCAGCATCTGTTCTGGAAAGAGTGGCACTTGGTGCTCTCATTAAAACCCAACAACCTAAAAGGGTGTTTGAAATAGGTACTTTCCGAGGACTTACCTGTCTGGCTTTGGCAGAAAATGCTACAGAGGAAACTCAAATATTCACACTTGATTTACCTCCTGAATTTTCTTCAGCAGAAATAGCTGCCAAGTATTACAACCAAACTAATAATTCAGGTTTTCATATGATGAGTAAAGAAGATATTGATAGATCAGTCGGGGTATTGCTCCCTCTATATAAAGGTAAAAACAAAATCCAGCAGCTCTACGCAGATTCTTCTATGATGGACTTTAGTCCCTTCCACGCCAATATTGATTTTTTCTTTGTAGATGGTTGCCATGCCTATGACATGGCAAAAAAAGACACCCTCACTGCCTGGAATTGCTTGTCCCCCGGAGGAATGATTGTTTGGCATGATTACACCTGGAAATCTGTCAGGAAAGCCATTAAGGATGCTAAAATTGATTCTCCTGTCACACATATTAAGGAAACCTCCCTGGCTTATGCTGTAAAGAATAATTGAGATACAGTGAAGAATAATCCGGAAAGTAATGAACCTCTTGATTTCCTTTTATAACGTATATATTTGTAACCATTCATTTTTGATCGGGAAAATTATCAAAGATTCAATTAATTGAGTAATTAGCTTTTTACATATGCAAAAAAAACATTCCCTACTACCGGATTTCCTTATTATAGGCGCGGGAAAATCAGGAACTACCTCAGTAGACAATTACCTGAAGCAACATCCCTCAATTTTCATCAGTAGTAGAAAAGAACCTAACTTTTTTGGTTACGAACTGAACACAGCTGAAGATTTTAAGGGAATGCCACAACTTAATCACTATAATAACTCTATTACAGACTTAAATCAGTACCTGCAATTATTCGAGCCTGCCCGGGAAAACCAACTAAAGGGTGAGACTTCCAACACTTATATGTATCATGAAGCTGCCCCTGACAGGATTTTACATCATATCCCCAAGGTAAAATTAATAGCTATTTTAAGGCAGCCGGCAGAAAGGCTATATTCGAGATTCCTACACTTGGCCAGGGAAAACAGGTTGCCTACTGAAAATTTTTCTGACTGCCTGGATAAAAATACTGTCTGGTGGACCAGAAATGACCTGATAAAAGAAGGCTTTTATGGGAAATATCTTAGCAAATACTATAAGCGTTTTGACAAAAGCCAAATCAAGGTTTTTATTTTTGAAGAATTAAAAAATGGGCCTGAGAAAATGATGGCTGAAATCTTTGATTTTCTAGGAGTTGACTCCTCTTTCGAACTAGATTTTTCCGTTGAGTATAATCAGTCAGGATTTATTAAGAACAAGAAATTTGATTCTGTCTTTGGAAGTAATGGACTGATAAATAAAACAGCAAAAACACTATTACCCAATAAGTTAATTCATCTGTTAAGAAAAAATGTAACTGTACAAAAGAACCTTCAAACCATACGGTCAAAGAATTTACATAAACCAAAATTGGAAAAGGAATTGAAAAAGCAAATCACTAACAATATCTATTTGGATGACATTAAGCTATTGGAGAAAGTGACTGGAAAAGACTTAAGTCATTGGTATAAAGATTAATTCATTTAGTGAGAAACTGATTCTTCCTTTCCTTTAATGAGAACTCGCTGAGGAAATTTTCACGTCTAATTAGACCCTCATGAAAAATAAATTTCACATATAAACTGGGTATCCTTGCTTTTATCAGTGTTTCTTTAAATTTCAATCAAAGTACAAAACCTCAGAAAACAGGAATTTCATTTAATATTGAGGTTTAACTTAAGTTTCAAATATTTTTTAAACCAAATTTTATTCTTAATCTTTTGTCTTGATACAAAAGATAGAAAAAATCAAGACAAAAAGATGCTTCCACGCTGCAATCCAACGCGCTCCCCGCCTTTTTGTCCTCCCACCCACTTTCTCGAGCAAAGTTTATTTGGTTTTCGAACATTGAAGCATTTATCAAGAGTACCCTAATTACAGTTGTCAAGGCCCTTTGGCAAAGCAAGCTTATATATTTTGCCTCCGATAAGCCCTCTTGTCAATTCATCTGTAATAAAGAATTGACCGGATTCCACATCAAAATCAATGGCTTCTTTTTGGCTAAAATGGCCTAAATCAAATATGGTAAGTTTACCTTTGAAAAACTGATCTCCTTCAAAACAACTATAGAAGAAAATTTTATTGTGCGACAAAAGTGCTAAAATATTTTTATCACTGATCAAAGTGGCTCCTGTAATCCAGTTCTCCAGCATCAAACCTTCCCCCGTAAAGGTGCTATCTATCAAAACTGCCGTTTGTTCTCCTGGCTGGTCGCTTAATTTATAAAGTTTAACCTTTCCTTTAAAAGGTTCCCCTCTGCTCTTTGAGAACAAATAAAGGTTGCCATTGTAGTGAACCATGGCCTCTATATCAAATTCATGCTTTCCTTTTGGCGGAGGGAAAAGACTCTGGTCAGAAAGTTCGAACCTGATAACTTCAGGGTTATAAGTAGTGGTAGTAATGCTATCCGGGTTAGGAATTTTATAAATTTTTAAATCTTTCCGGTTATTCCTGTTATTGCCAAAGTCTCCTACATAAAAATTCCCTTCCACATCCGAACTGAGATCTTCCCAATCTTTTATTTTATTCCTTAAATGTACAGTTTTGGTAATTTTGAAAGAATCCATGCTCAATTGAAAAAGTACGGGATTTCCATGATCGTTAATAGTCCAGATATTTCCAGCTTTTGAAAATTCAAGCCCGGAACTACCTTTCAAAACAGGAGGCAGGCCAGCTAGTTCCTCTAACGATTGAGCATTTACTGCTCCGCATAAGAACAGAAAATAAAAACCTAAACAAAATCCTGACATCGACATTTTCATAATTTTATAAAATTAATTCACTTCCTCTTCCTGCAAGGAATGAAATTTTCAAGCACATTATAATATACTGTTAGTATACTTGGTTTTTACGTCCTCCAATTTTTCCACGAGTTGTTCTCCTTTGGACTTCAACACTGAATCACTGCTTAAGTAGGGTGCCGTTAATTTCAATTGTAAAAGCTCGGCTACTACCTTTTTTTTCACAAAAGCACTCTGGTACAATTGGTAAATATCAATTAATGGAGAAAGGGTTCTTAACGAAAATGGGTAGCCGGTTTTATCTTTAATCACTTTCCGTGTAAAACCAGTATTGTTGAAAAGTGGCCTGATCTTCTGAGGTTTGTAGGCCAAATTTAAAGATTGTGTCCAATCCTGCCATTTAAAGCTATTGATCCCGCCATATGCTTTAACGGGAATCCATGGCACTCTTAAAGCATCCGCCACAATTGCTGCATGCATTGCCTCGGCAATTACAACTTCTGATTGCTTTATTTGGTCAATCACTTCCGAATAATTATCAGTGGGGCTTATGTAGTGAATTCCAGCCTCATGGCAAATTCCTTTCCAATCAAATTTTAATGCGCTCTCCCAATGAGGCATAAAAGAAAATGGATACTTTTTTTCCGCATGGGCCTTTTCCATAAATTGTAAAAGAATAGCTCCATCTGAAATAGCATATTTTTTATGGATATTTAATACATCGCAAGTCATTGGGCCCCTGACACAAAATATATCGTAGGAGCTATCTATTTTTGGAATAGAACCGTATGCAAATCCACTACTAAAAATAATTTTTCTTTTTGCTTCCTGTACTTGCCGGAGACCCAGTATAGAGCCAATTCCCACAAAGGAGAAATCGCTTTCTTTATCAAAAAAATTCGGTAAAAAATGTTTGAAAATATAAGGGTTTAATGCGTCACCAAAGTTTTTTGACTGGTAAAAATTTAAAATCATTTAATCTTTCGGTTTATAAAAAAGTAAACTAACGCTCAAATAAAATTAAGTAAATGTTATTATGTTTTAGAGAATTTTAAAGCTAATTTTATCCAAATAATTCTTGATATGAATCCTTTTAAGAACATAACCATATACATCAGAAATCAAAGTAATTAGAGAAAATTGGATTCATAAAGAGTTGTTCAAATGTAAAAAAATATGCCCATCAGGAATTTATTCATAAAAAAAATAATACCTCAAAGGTTTGAACGAGTTTTAAGGGAAATAAGGGACAATTATTTCAGAAAATATAAAATTGAAAAATTGCCCAAAGCCATTTATTCAGAAAAGCAGGATTTTCATTCAATCTCTTTCTGTATTACTTGCATGAACAGGCTTTTTCATTTGAGAAATACGCTGGAGAAGAATATTCTTGACAACCAATCCTATAAAAATGTTGAATTTACTGTTGTAAACTATAACTCAAAAGACAAGCTGGATGACTGGATGAGAAAAAACATGCAGAAATATATAGACCAGGGCTTATTAAATTATTATAGAACTGACGAGCCTGAATCGTTCCATGCCTCAATCGCTAAAAACCTATCGCACAGGGTGGCCCGGGGAAAAATAGTTTGCAACCTGGATGGGGACAACTTTACCGGAAAGGATTTTGCCTTTTATATTAATTATTTATTCAATCAATATACAGATGATATACTTCTTCAGTTTACCAAGAAACCATTTTGGGGCACCGAAGGACGGATTGTTCTCACAAAGGAGAATTTTTTAAAAATCGGTGGTTATGATGAAGCGCTTTTGCCCATTGGACATGAAGACCATGACTTAATAAACAGGGCAAAAGCTTCAGGACTTGCTTACCATAATATCCAGATTGAAAATTTCCTGAAGTACTTAAGCAACACGGAAAAAGAGAAAGCCGAAAATTGTGCGGATGGCAAAACGAGCTACTATCAGCTAGAGAATACCAACCGGAAAATTTCCAACGATAATATTAGCAAAGGACAGCTAAAGGCCAACCCCGGAGGCATGAAAAAATTTAAATTATATAAAAATTTTTCTGAACAGCCGGAAATCTATTAAGCAAGTTTAATTATTAATATTACCGTCATCCTGTGCTCCTTTCAATACATACACTTCCACTGAATCTGAAATATAGCCGGTAGGTGACAGGAATTTATCTACTCTTTGATATTTATTCTGCGCACATTCAATTACTTCGTATGGGAAAAAATTATCTACATTAGGCATGTCTTCAAATAAAACAAGATCATATTCGGCTTTATTCAACTTTTCACAAAGCATATCCACTTCCCTATCGAACAACGCCACTCCACGGTGATACCATAAAGGAAAATCCTTTCCAGTTTCTGGTTCATAATTAAGTTCGGCTGCCAAAAAGGTTAGATTGGACATATTTAACACCTTTATGTTTTCCTCTTTTGTTTTAACCACCTCCAACTCTTGTATGGACTTGATTCCCTCTACAGTATTTTTGGGTAATTTAATCCTATTTAAAGTCTTTAACCCGGATTCTACCCATCTCACGGGTTCTCTTTTAACCACGGTATCCTTTTTTGCTGCCCAGTTTCCCTTGGAAACCACATCCGGTGGAGGAGGTGTAAATAAAGAAGGAGCAATTTTCGTAAACAATGGCTGAGAGTATTTCCAGTAGTTATCTGATTTCCAGAATAACACAAACAGGAGTACTACTCCAAAAACAAGCGCTCTATTAAAATTTATCCTCTCCTGAATATTAAATAAGATATAGGCAAATGCAAAACTATGGAAATAAAGGTTTACAGTAGGAGGACTAAAACTTGTTACCTGAATTAAAGCAGCTTGAATAAGTATCCCAATAGTAAATAGGGTAAAAAGAACAAAGCTTTTATCTTTCCACAGCTGAGAAAAGCCTTTACTGTTATACCTATAGAGTACGATAAGTACTACTGCTAAAAAGTATCCCTTTATCCAATTAGATTGGGTGAAAATATCATTAATAAAGTTATAACTACTCACCCTGGAATAATGAGGGCTTTGTCCATAGTTAAACCAATACCCAAATTCATACTGTAAAAAAGGAAGTATCAGCACCAAATAGAATCCAATAAAAGATCCGATAGCAATCAATAAAGGCTTCCACTGTTTCATATAGAAAAAATCAATTATTAAAAGGCTGAAAACCACCAGGAAAGTCAGTGCCCCGCCATCCTGTTTGGTAAGTAGTGCAAGCCATATGAAAAGAGTGCTCAGAACCAGGAAATAAATCCGCTTTTTGCGGATGATATAATAAAGTGCAAAATACACCGCAATAATTTCGAAAAAGAAAACAGTATGATTATACCATGGCCAGAAATTAATAAGGGTAAATGAAAGACACATTACCAGCACTGAAAAGAAAACAGTCGCCTCTTTCAATTTGAATAATCTTAGGATCCCCCTGAAAGTGAGTAAGCTGAAGAGGTTAATGAAAGCCTGGGCTTTAATAAGTGTAAACATAGCAGGCCCAAAAATCTTAAAAAAAAGGAAAGGGATAAGCCAAAATCCATAGCCTAATGGAATGCCAAAATCCTTAAAAGGGATTTGTCCCAGGTACATTCTATAAGCTCCCTCCCAGGCAACATATATATTTACCCTGTAGGGAAATTTTAATAACAGAGGTAAAAAAGAAAATAGTAAGATAACACCAAAGCTGAGCCACTTCAGGTGTTTGTTTTTTAGTTCTAAAGATGTAAGCATTTAAATGAAGGTTGAAGTAAAAATAAACTCATTAAAAACTGTTTTCGGAGACAATAATTAAATTATTTTCTTAAAAAAGTTGGTTCAAAAAAGATTTCTATACGTTTCATAAAGTACGAGAAAAAGGCTGTTCAGGCCGAAAAATTTTATTATTCTATATAAAAACACATTACAAATTGATACTCATAACACTTATTATACAGATACAAAAAATTAACCTAAATCATGGATTCAGCTCACTATCATTTGCTTAATCTAAGATAATTCTAAATGCCTGGATTGAATGTTTTTAACCATCACACAAAGTAAGCTCCCTACATGGATACGGCTCATAAGGCCACATCAATGGGTAAAAAACTTATTTATTTTTATTCCGTCTTTTTTTGCCGGTATTTTCACCGACCTTAACATATTTGTTCATTTATCAATTGGTTTTGTTGCCTTTTGCTGTGCCGCCAGTGCTATTTATATTTTTAATGATATCAGTGATTTAGAAAATGACCTATTGCACCCGGCCAAAAAACACAGGCCTATTGCATCAGGCAAAATATCTGTTACAACAGCTTATCTGATGATGGCCCTGTTAATCCTTGCTTCATTTGGTATTTCACTTCTACTGCCTGCTCAATTTTTATGGGTCATCTCTTTTTATATTATTTTCAATGTTTTTTATTCCCTGGGATTAAAGCATGTGGCTATTCTCGATATTATGATTGTTGCCAGTGGTTTTGTTTTCCGCACAATAGGGGGCGGAATTATCGCTGATGTAACCGTATCCAAATGGCTGATTCTAATGATTTTCCTATTGGCATTATTTCTGGCACTTGCTAAAAGACTTGATGATTTGCTAATGGAAACGAAAACGGGTATCATCAGCACTAAAAATGTGGGGAAATATAATATCCCTTATATCAATTCAGGCATTACCATGTTGGCAGGGATTATGATTGTGTGCTATATCATGTATTCCATGTCGGATGATGTGATGGGTGGCGCACATAGTGATAACATATATTTGACCAGCATCTTTGTGATTGCAGGAATATTAAGGTACTTACAAATTTTATTGGTAGAACGAAAAGGATGGTCTCCCACGAGAGTACTTTATAAAGATCTTTTCATCATCATTACTATTATCTTGTGGGCACTTAGCTTTGTTTACATCCTCTATTTTTAATGATCCCTGCAAAGAAAAATATAGCCAATTGGAATAATTACCCCGTTGTTCCTGCAAATGAATTTAGCTTTGACTATTCTGAGGAACTTCCCTTCCTTTTAGAACCTGCTAAATCCATGATAGCCAGAGGGAACGGCAGGTGCTATGGTGATGCTTCTTTATCGGAAAATGTGATCAGCACTCTAAAATACCATCATATACTTTTCTTTGATAAGGAAAATGGAATCATTGAATGTGAATCAGGTATTTTATTTAAGGATTTAATAGATTTTCTGATTCCAGGAGGTTGGTTTCTGCCTGTTACCCCGGGCACAAAATTTATAACGCTGGGAGGTGCAGTGGCTTCCGATGTACACGGAAAAAACCATCATAAGGAAGGTTCCTTTTCTGAACATATTCTGGAGTTGAAACTGATGACTGCTGATCAGGAAATTTTTACTGTAAGCAAGCACCAAAATACTGATTTGTTTTTTGCCACTGTGGGTGGAATGGGGCTAAGCGGACTCATTTTGTCTGTAAAGTTCCGTTTGAAAAAAATAAAAACTGCCTATATATCACAAAAACAAATCCGGACCAAAAACCTTGATGAGGTAATTGAACTATTTGAGGAATACAAAAACTTCACTTATACCATGGCCTGGATAGACTGTCTCCAACAAGGCCACAAACAAGGCAGAAGCGTAATGTTTGCAGGTGAACATACAAAAATTGAAGAATTAACAGTCTCCCAGCAAAAACGACCTTTACAAATACATAGTAGAAAATCGCTGTCAGTCCCCTTTAACCTACCTGCATTTGTACTTAACCAGTCATCAGTAAAATTATTTAATTCCATGTATTATGGCATGCATCGGACTAAACAAAATGCCATTATTGATTATGACTCCTTCTTCTTTCCTTTAGATAGTATTTTACATTGGAACAAAATGTATGGGAAAAGCGGGTTTATCCAATACCAGTTTGTTTTACCCATATCTGATGGTTCTGAAGGATTAAAGAAAATTTTAAACAAGATAAGTGAAAAAGGCTGGGGTTCATTCCTGGCTGTACTAAAACTATTTGGTAAGCAGAAAAGTCTGATTTCATTTCCGATGGAAGGCTTAACATTGGCACTGGATTTTCCCATTCGAAAAGGAATTTTCGAATTTCTAAATGAGCTGGATGTTATTGTGATAGACCATGGTGGAAGAATTTATTTATCCAAAGATGCAAGAATGAACAGAGAAACTTATTTGAAGACATACCAAAATGCTGAGGAATTCCAGCGTATAATTAAGAAATACAATCCTGGAACCCAATTTGAATCTTATCTTTCAAAACGCCTGGGATTGTTGGACTAAGTCTTGAACAGAAATGATCTTAAAATGAAATGACCGAAGCTATTATTCACAAACAAATAAATGTATTGATATTAGGCGCTACCTCTGATATGGCAAAGGCGTTGGCAGAATTGTTGGCCAGGAAAGGATACCAACTTTTTTTAGCTTCAAGGAATATTAAAAGACTGGAAGCCTTTGCCGCGGATTTAACCATCAGGCGTGAGATTAAACCGGAACTGATTGAATTTGACGCAACGGATTTTGCCTCACATCAGGATTTTTATAAAGGACTATCCCATCGGCCGGATTGGGTAATCAGCTTCTTCGGTTATCTTGGTGATCAAAACCTGGCACAACAGGATTGGGCTGAATCCCATAAAATAATTGATAGCAATTATTCCGGAATGGTATCCATACTCAACATAGTAGCTGAGGATATGGAGAAAAGGAAACAAGGTACTATTGTGGGCGTTTCTTCAGTAGCCGGTGACCGCGGCAGGCAAAGCAATTATATATATGGAAGTGCCAAAGCTGCATTAACAACTTACCTGGGAGGACTCAGAAACAGGCTTTATAAAAGCGGAGTACATGTGATGACCGTGAAACCAGGCTTTGCAGCAACCAAAATGACTTATGGGTTGGACTTACCCAAAGCCATAACGGCAAATCCTCACCAAATAGCAAAAGGAATCGTAAAGGGTATTGATAAAAAAAGGAATACTATTTATATATTATTTGTCTGGAGATTTATTATGTTGATAATCAAGAACATTCCTGAAGCAATTTTCAAAAAACTAAAGCTTTGAAAAAAAACCTGGCACTATTTGATTTTGATGGCACTATCACCAAAAAAGATTCGCTGATTGAATTTCTTAAATTCTATTTTGGAAAGAAGAAAACCATCCTAGGCTTTCTTTCCCATTCTCATTTGCTTGTGGCAATGAAAATGGGAATAGTAGCCAATGCTTTGGTGAAAGAAAAAATATTGACCTATTTCTTCAAAGGTGAACCAGTGAAAATATTTAAAGAGCAAGCCATTGATTTTTCTTTTCATGTACTTCCACAATTGGTTCGCATGGATGCTCTGGCACAAATAAAGAAACATCAGAAAGAAGGAGACCGGGTAATTGTGATATCCGCATCAGCAGAAGACTGGCTCCGTCCATGGTGCGATGCCAATGGTTTAGAAACGCTGGCGACAAAGCTGGAAAAAAAAGCTGGGAAACTTACCGGCAGGATAGCGGGCAAAAATTGTAACGGTGCTGAAAAGGTGAAAAGGATCCTGGAATTGCTAAAGGTTGAAGATTATGAATCCATTTATGCGTATGGAGACTCGAAGGGAGACAAGGAAATGTTGGAAATATCATCTCACCCGGTCTATCGAAAGTTTAAGAAATAAAAACGGCCTAGAATAATTGCTTGAAATTCTGAATTTCTATCCTAAAAACACAATCTATACATTAGTATTTTCCGTTTAACTACACATGCGTGAGGTACTAAAAAAATTTTACAATAACTCGAAGATTGGGGGTGCATTGCTCCAACTCCCAAAATCTGTTTATGATTTCTATAGATACAAAATCCTGAGTGATGAAGTATTCTTGAAATCCAGGTTTAAATATGAGCTGGGGTATAAGCTGGATTTGGAAAAGCCTGAAACCTACAATCAGAAAATTCAATGGCTAAAAATCCATGACAGAACCCCCTTACATACTACTTGTGCTGACAAATATGCAGTCAGGGATTTTATAGCTAAAGAAATTGGAGCACAACATCTTATTCCTCTTATTTTATATACTAACAATCCTTCAGATTTAAGGCCTGAAAATTTCCAGGAGAAATCGTTCATCATTAAGGCCACTCATAGTAGCGGAAGAAATCATATTGTCAAAGACAAAAACATTGCTGACTGGTCCGGGATAAGAAAGAAAGCGAGAAAATGGCTCAATGAAAATTTTTATTACTGTTTAAGAGAATGGCAGTATAAAAACATCCCTCCTGCAATTATAGTGGAACAATTACTCCAAGATGAAAATGGCCTTATTCCTTTTGATTTTAAAATACATTGCTTTCATGGCGAAGTGGAAATTTTCGAAGTACATGAGAACCGCCATTTCTCCCATAAAAAATTACTCTACGATAAAAACTGGAACGTACAGGATTTCATCACACACCGAGAGAAAGGCACCCCTATTGCCCCACCTAAAAATTTAGAATTAATGAAGTCAATAGCACAGAAGCTGGCCAAACATTTTTGTTATGTGCGGGTGGATCTGTATGAGGTAAATGGCAATGTTTATTTTGGAGAACTTACTTTTCATCCGGGCTCAGGTTTCAGGAGGTTTTATCCGTTTGAACGTGACAGGATGTTAGGTGAGAAATTAACTTTACCTATTGAGCAGTAGTCAAAGAATTAATCCAATATAATGGGTTTGGGGCTAAAGTTTTTATACACCACTGATTTACCCCAGCCTTTATCCATATTAGCCACCAACTTTCCATCAGATAGATTCTTATTGGATTTCTCTATATTTTGATCCCTCAATTCGTAATAATTCACTTTCCCTTTGGCAAGCCCGGTTGACTTTTCTTTGGTGCTATTACTTAAATACCTTAAGAAATTCTCAACCTCAATTACTTTATAGTCCAGTCCTAATTTTTGGCCCCTGAATATCAGATCATGGTCCTGATGACCTGCCGGATGAAAGGACTCATCATAGCCGCCAAGCCTTACAAAATTCTTCCGGCTTAATACTATTCTACCCTCCGTTCCCCAATAAGGAGCTTTTTTAAAATGAAATATATTATCCAAACCATATTCATTAAATAAGTAATTGATGTAAAAAGCAAAATCTTTTCCGGTATAATTATCTCCATCCAGGTTACATACAATCTCATTCCCGGCTAATTTATGAGCCAGGTTTTTGGCCTTTGACATGTGGAAATATTGAGGGTCTTTAGTGTGATAATAATTAAGTATACCCTGATCAATATACTTGCTTAGGTGCTTCCGTGCCCATTCGTGCATCCCATCCCGGGAATTATAATTGACCAGGACAAACTCCACAGCGCCATAATCACTATTCGCATTGATGTTTTCTTCCATTGTATGTCGTAAATGGTACAGCCTGTTCATACAATTGGTACAAAAGGAAATAGAGTGTTGGTGCAGTTCACTGCTATATATTTCCTGAGGCAACGGCTCTATTTTATAGTTTCTGAAATAAATATCCCGAAAGGTTCTGATTCTTCTTTCCAGTGAATGTGGTATAAATTTACTGAGAAATAAGGTTGCTTTTGACATAAAAAAGTTAAATAATATACAGGAGCAAAGCTCTGAAATCCCCCTGTGTTAAAAATAGTTTTAAGTCGGAAATTTAATTATTTCACTACCAATCGATTCATTAAGGCTTGTTCCTTATAAATAAGTTGAATCATGTAAGTCCCGGACGAAAGTTGACCAATTTCAATAGATCTGTCCGATGTTCCCATTTCTATATACCCTTTATATACGGGTCTTCCCGTTAGGTCGATAATGTTAAATTCCACTTTTTCCGTAAGTGCCTTGTTAAACTTAAGGTTGACAATGTTAGAAGCCGGGTTAGGAACTAAGATCACATCCAACTCCTCCTGTTCAGGGCCTGTTGCATTGACAGTATACTGGAAAACATCAGAAAATTCCTCACATGGGCCTTGGGCAACCTTCACACTATATCCTCCCATTTCGTGTAAAGAAAGTGTATCATCTGTCGCTCCTTCTATTATTTCATCATCTTTGTACCATTGATTGCCCGTTGCGTAACTGGACACGAGCACGTCACCCTCTTGAGTAATTTCAGGTTGGTCCATATTCTCAACAGCAATAACCACCGGTACTCTTTCAGCACTCTCACATCCATTGGCATTCACTATGGTGTAATAATAAGTGGTAGAATCTTCCAAAACAGCTGTTTCAAATATTGGCTCCTCTGATTCGTAAAAAGGCTCTCCTCCAGACTCTTCTTCGTACCACCTGAAAGAATGATCTTCCCCGGTAGAATTAACAGTAATTACTGCACTAGCCCCATTACATACACTCAATGGTTCCACAGCTTCCGCTTCAGGAAGTTTGATAAAATCTATACTGAGTGAGTCATTCAAATTGACAGGGGTACAATTTCCAAAGGCAGCTTGAAGGCTGATAGTATTCTGGCCATACTCCAGACTACCTTCGTTCAGCTGAAGTGTTAAATCACCACCATTTCCCACTCCCTCAATTCCATGATCCGTACCATTGACCAACACTTTGTAACCGGCTCCGGTTTGAGTACCTTGAATTGAAACTGATGGAAAATCCTCGGTTTCACATAATACTGAAGCAGAATTGATAACAATTAAGGATTTATCTATTTCAGGCTTTTCAATGATTAAGGAAAAACGATTGGAAGCAAAGGTTCCTGACCCTCCTGTTACTTCAAAAGTATAGGTCGTCTCAGGAAAAATCTCGGTGGCGGTATTTAAATAATCATCTAATAAAGTAAATGTTTCTCCCTCCCGGAAAGATTCTAACTGATCAAAACTCAAGGAATAGGTCCCCTCTGTTAAATCCTCAGTTATTAAAGCAATGCTATCCTTACAGAATTCCTGAGGCAAATGATTAATAGCCAAACTAATACCATCCTCAGTTGCCGAGGATAAATTAAAAACTTCGTTAGGTCGTTTTCTTCCATGTATAGCAGGATCGTATGTTTTTGATCCATTCTCACTATAGCGGATAAAAGCTTTATCCTCCCAACCATTCCTCGAAAGCTTTACTACCATCATCACAGGATTTTGCTCCCGCAACCTGTAAAATTCGGTGCTCAGTTGATTAATTTTGGCTGATTCCGAAATAGTCAATGCCGGACTACTGCTGTTTGCCTGCACCCAAAAACCCTGTCCACTGGCAATTTCTCCGGCAAACTCAGGATCGTTAACCACTCCATCATAATAGAGGAATTTGCCTCCTCCCGGATAATCAGCATCCCAGATGGAAACAGTATTTCCTACATTCGATCTCTGCCATCCCTCTTCTCCCCATTGAATGGGCGACTGATAAGGATTGGCCAATAAATTCCATCCATCCCCCTCACCATCGTTGGCTTCCGGATCCCCCGTTCCATCAGTGAGGTTGAAAGCAAAATCACCCTGAATGGGTTCTCCTGTCAATTGAAGCGTAATCGGACTATTCAAGTCCCTAACGTATACTGCATAGCCTCTACCAACCTCCATTATTTCCTGATTGTTTGTAGTGGGATAAGCAATCCACTTGGCAGGGCTTGGTTCATCATAATAGAAAACAGAAGGGTCGCTTCCAAGGCCAGGCCCGGTAGATGCTCCGGAAAAATTACCTGTTATTTCAATTTCTTCTTGCCAGTCAGCCACTGTGGCATTGCTAATCATGCTACCCATATACCGGTATATCCTATTGGTAGGTGGTGCCATATACCTTTGTGCGATAATAGCTCCTTCTATTTTGCCCCTGTTCTTTATTTCAGGAATAAATGCAGTACCATCAATTGTTGAAGCCAATACAATGGTGTTATCAGAGGTAACAGTACCATCTGTAATCTCCAACAATTCGGATATATAAACAGTGTCTAATACCAAAATATTTCCGGAATTAGCCAAATTGGCATGGAGACGTGAAAGTGTATCCTTTCCTTTCTCAAAATAAAGGTAAGAATCCAGATGAGAAGTAGAATTAATTTCAATTTTCCCCTTGCTGCTAATAATTTTTCCTGTTTGATTTTCTGAATTGATAGTGCCCCGACCATTAACTACTAAACTGTGCTGACCAATATCCAGGGTAGCTCCATCATCTATTTTTAACCCTCCTCCTGTATTGTTGCCCACAGAAATGTTAAGTTCGACAGACTGTTCATCAAATAATAATTGTGCCCCTTGCTTCACATGCATTGAAAATAAATTTACATTTCCACCCATGTTAGAAATCGTTTGTTCCCCTTCAGCTGCAAAGACCATTGAGAGCATTTCCGCTTCAGGCACATTGGTTCCTATACCATAGAAGGAGACATTTCCTTTGGCTATTATAGCTGAACCATTAGGATCCTTTCCTTTCATAGAAACTCCATTAGCTACATTTAAATCCCCCTCCACAGTAATATTTCCAAAACGGAATTCCTTTGATGAGTTTAGTTTCTCCATGGTGAGATCCCCATATCTGGCAGCAGGAATGATATTATTGTCCGCATTAAAAATGATGTGCGATGTAGGATCCAAATCACCCAGAACCGGTGGCTCACTTACATTCACATTTACCACAACGTTTTGACCGGCATCGATAACACCCGTGTAAATAGCATCAAGGCTTAATTCATTATTGTCATCAACTACAAGCTTAGAGCCGGTACCGCTAATTGTCCATGCCTGGGAAAGTGTGGCATCTCTGTTCAATACAAATAATTGGTAATCTGCATCGAAATTTGAAGGACTGTTTCCTGTACCATCTACCGAAGAGTTCCATGAAGTTATATCCACTAAATCCCCGGAAGCGAGGGAATAATAGGGAATTATATCTTCAGATGGTGGTGCGGTTTTAACTGGCAGATCATCAGAAAATGTTGACTTGTTGTTGTTTCGATCTACAGCACGCACAGTAAAAACATAATTAAAATCAGGAGATAAACCAGTAACATCCAATGAAGTGGAAATAGTAGTGTCAATTATTTCTCCATTTTGGAAGATCTCGTACTCCTTTACGGCAATATTGTCTGTTGATGCTTCCCATAGCAATGTTAAACTACTGTCAGTGATATTCTGTGCAAAGAGGTTTTGCGGGGTAGTTGGAGCAATAACATCCAGGGCAACATCTACTGGCCGATGCACACTAATTACCATTGCATTGAAAAAGCCAAATTGTGCATTGTTCTCATTGGAAGCATCTACCTCGAATAAAATGGAATTTTGCTCATCCGGAGCGATGTTATTAATACTAACAGTTTTGTCTGTATTTTTATAAGTATATAAAGTCTCTGTATTGTTCCCTACAGTGAAATCAGAAATACCTGGGGTTTCAGTTGTAGTAAAAGCTCCATTTTCACTACCAAAAAATGTCAGGTCATATTCCCAGTCAGGATCTAAGTTATTAATGCGGAATTTGCCCGGCTGTGCATTAGGGTTGAAATAATAATACCCCTGTAATACCTCATCAGGATAAATCCCGGAATTATCTCCTGTTACATTTCCAGTATTGTTGGGATATCCATCTCCAATGTCTTCTATCACAATACTGATGTCCGCAGGATTACTATTTTCATCTATTAAACCTGTAAATTCTTCCCCTGTTGCAGGATAGGTATTGGTGTTGTTCCAGGGTGCCGGAGCTTGTAAGTAAGTAGGATCATTCACATTGATGTTCACCAGAATTCTTTTGTCAATTGTAATAGCTGTCACCTCCTGTGTATAAGCAGAATTGGCTTCACTTCCTATTGCCCTCACTTTATAAATAACTGCCTGATTGGGTTGAAGACCGGTATGGGTATAAGTTTCTACATCAGGCCCTACAGTAGTGAGAAGTGTGAAAGCTTTTCCTATTTCGTCTGTAGTATATATTTCAAATCCGGTTTCACTATAGGCATTATCCTGCCAGCTGAGCCTGATAGCCGAATTGGAAATTCCACTTGCATTAAATTTGGTAGGTGCAATAGGACCCTCCAGAAGCTGCTCATCAATAGGTTTTATAATGATCGCATTTAAATACATGGACACAGTATTGGTCATGGCATTCAAAGAAATACTGATTTCTCCTGAAGCATTTGCCTGAACTCCGCTAAAGGTCAATAAATTATCTTCATTAAAAGTGGCACTAAATATTTCTGAAACACCTTCAACTGTATAAGTAGCTTCGGAATCAAGCCACTGATTAATGGATGCCAAAAGATCTATATTATAATATTTTCCAGCCTCTAAACCTGTTAAGGTTAAAAAAGCATTTGGGTTTTGTGAATACCAATAGCTTTGCAACACAAAATCTTCCAAAACCAAACTGTTGTCCCCACTCGATAAGCCATCATTTGCCTGGGCGGTCCATCCCGAATCAACAGACAGCCCAATGTTAGTAGGGTTTCCCTGTGCATCATTAAAGTTGGTAAAGGTTCCGGGATTGGCCGGATTGGAGTTGATGTTAGTCCAGGGAGTGGATGTAATGGTAGCCGCTCCTAAATTGATAAAAACATTGTTTTCATAAACCGGATCTGTTATATGCAAATTGAATTGTGCTGTGTTTCCGGAGCCAAAGTTGTCTTTGGCTTCAATAGTATTGGTTCCATAGAAACCCACATTATTGGATAAAGGCTCCAGAAGTATTTCCCCTGTACCATCACCATTGTCAATCAATTGTGCGAAGTCCGGTAATTTAATACCGGTTAATGTAATAGGATTTCCCTCCTCATCAGTAGCTGAAACAGCTATTGATAATGTCTCCCCTGCATTCATCACTACATTATCTATTGCTGCCAATTCAGGCGCACTGTTTAAAGTATTAACCAAACCCACCTGTGTTTCACTATTTCCGGTGGAATTAACAGCTCTCACTTTATAATAATACAAGGTGCTTCCTTGCAGGTTTTGGTCTGTAAAGCTGGTTTGGTTCAATAAGGCCGTACCTGCCAAATCAAAAGGTCCGGTTTCAGCTACTTCCGATCTGTATATTTCAAAACGTTGCTCATTGTTAGAGTTATCCTGCCAGCCAATTTCCACTTCTGAATTCGAAATGGCTGTCAGAGATAAATTGGAAGGGGCAGAAGGAGGCAATCCATCTTCAAAATAGACATCCACCACCATGGAATTAAGAATATAGGAAGTACCATTACCATTTCTGGTAATCCCTATATCAATCTGCCCATTGCTATTGGGTTTAATATTGGAATAAGTAACTGTTTCACTGGTATTATTGACCGGATTTAAATCCTTAATAGTACTATTGATAGTAAACCTGGTTTGCGCATAGAGGCTTGCATCTTCTGTTGCAACCCCTGCGAACATAGTTAAGTCGTAAGAAAGACCGGGGTTCAGGTTTTGCAATACCACATTGGCGTTTCCTCCTGGTTTTGTTTTGAAAGACTGAGTTACTTCATCAATGTAAAGATCGGATTCCAAACCAGAGGTAGCTGTCCCATTAAACCATTGGCCTGGCACATGAAATACAACATCCTGGGACACACCATCATTGGAAGTCAAATTATATGTTCCTCCGGTATTAATATTATTCCAGGGAGATGATGCACTAATTCCTCCAAAATTTATCAATACAGAATAATTCCTGTTTACTTCTTCTACAATTATGTTAAAAGTAGCTTCTGAAAAGCCACCTTCTCCATCATCTGCTAACAACTTAATATTGTTGTAAACCCCAGCCTGGCCAATATCAGGATTTATTATAAAATCACCCTCTCCATTTCCATTATCATTGAAAATAACAAAAGGAGGGAAATTGGAAGCCTGCAAGGTTAAAGTCCCAAGAGTTTCATCTGAAACACTCACATTTAGTGTATCCGAAAAACCCTCCATAATTGTCAAATTGGCTATTCCACCTATTACAGGATTATCATTATCACTTACTGTAATAGTAAAATTTTCCATATCTGTAAGCCCCGAGCCATCATCCACAGTAAATTCAATTGTATATTGGCCCTCATCCTCAATTTCTGGGGATATGGTAAATTGACCCTGACCATAACCGTTACTGGCAAAACTAAAAAATTCCGGTAGCGGATCGGTAAAAGTAAAGCTAATGGGATCTCCATCTGGGTCATCGACTGTTACATCCAAGATGAGAGTGGTGCCGTATTTTACCGACCTGTCAATCACAGGTTCGATCACAGGAGCATTATTAGGCGTTGAAATACTGGTAATAGCAGTAAAAGCTGAAAAATCCCCTTCTCCTTTGGCTCTTATCCTGTAATAATATGTACTATTCCCTGTAGTTTGGGTATCTGTATAAGTTTCTACATCAGGAGAAGTAGTCTGTATTAATGTAAAACTAGCTTCCTGGTTGGAAGTAGATCTGTAAATTTCAAAACCCAGTTCTGACGAAGAATTATCTACCCAACTAATTTGCACATTATTCCCGGTTCCCAAAGACAATGAAAGGTCTGAAGGTGCTTGCGGTGGAGCAGGATTTGCGACTGTAGTTACGGATACCGGACCTGCGAAATCAGACCCTCCGTTAAAATTGATGGCTTTTATTTTGTAATAATAGGTAGTGTTTCCTTCTAATCCTGTATCACTCCAGCTTCCTGCATTTTCATCAGCAAGGTGTACAATTTCGTAGCCCGAGCTTTGGTTTTGGGACCTATAGATTTCAAAATTATTTTCATTATTACTATTATCTGTCCAGCTCAGATCAACTTGGGTATTGGAGACTGCCAGCGCTTCAAGGTCGGAAGGAATGGCCGGGATGTTGGAAGGCACAAATTCGTTTTCAAAAAGTACTCCATCAGGAATTAATTGTTTTGATAACCCGGGGCCATTCCACCTTACCTGCAAACACTCCCCTCCGGCATTTTCAAACATTAAAACCCTAATTTGGGCAAACCCTTCCGTTAGATTAACTGTACCATTTCTTTCCTGACAACCATGGGTGCCATCATTGTTAACTATTTCATTATTGTTGATAAACAAGCGGGATCCATCATCAGAACTTGTATAGAAAGTGTAGTTACCATCTGCAGGAATCAGCACATATCCCTGAAAAATAAAAGCAAAGCGGTCGTCCTGATCACGGATAGAGATGTCGAAATTATTCACATTGCCTGTTCTGATAAGTGTGCCACTGGATTCAATTTGATTGACAGAAGTGAAATTACTATGATGATAATAAGCATAGGATAGTCCTGTATTAATGGTTCTTGCTGTAATCTGATTACTTGGCACCGATATATTGCCGCTGGCATCTTTAGCTCTTATTGTATAACTAAATGTTTGATTGGAGGGAAGTCCTGAGTTGATATATTCAGTTTCTGAAACAGTGGCTATTAAATTACTGTTTCTATACACATCATATTCTGTCACTCCCACATTATCTTCCGGCTCAGTCCAGCTTAAACTGATACTATTACTCGAGGAACCTGCCAGGGACAAAATTGGCGCATTAGGATCTTCAGTATCTACAGCAGTTGAAGTACTCACTTCAGGAGTATAAGCAGATCCTCCGTCATTATTGACAGCTCTCATTCTATAATAATAGGTAGTGTTGGCACTCACTGGCTCATCTATATAGGCTATAGGATTAGAAGCTGAAGTAGCAGGAATTCTTTCGATCAAACTGTAGGCTGTGCCGCTTTGGGTACTTCTATATAATTCAAAAGCCAATTCATTGTCAGCATTATCATCCCAGTTAATTTTAATACTATTATCTGAGAGCACATTGGCAGAAAAATTAGTGGGTTTTGCCGGTACATTTAATCCATTCTGAGTGGTGACAATGACAGGCTCCGAGAGTTCACTAAAACAAGGTTGTGGATCAGGACGGAACTCAGTAGGTGTCACTCCATCAGGCTCATAAGCAGGCGCTTGTTCCGGCCTTACACTTACACTATAACTTCCACTACCGGAAGCTGAGTAAGATGGAGAAGTAGCTCCACTAATTTCAGCGGAATTTCTAAACCACTGATAGAAAGCCGCGTCTTCAGGCCCGCTAATTACTACGGACTGCTGCCCCGATAAGGTGGGCAGGTTTACGCTTTGATTGCCAATTTCAGTATTGGGTTGAGGTGCTCCATCCAGATTTCTGTCCACTATCAGCGGCTTTGACCATTTGGACCAGGTGGTGCCTCTTTGGAACCGCACATAATAAGTGCCCGGGCTAGTGATATTAATAGTGTTAGGCTCTGTTCCTGCATCTATATAGCTGGTACTTGTTGTATCTCCCTCTACCCATTGATAGGCCGAAAAGCCGGGAGAAACTCCTGCAATAATATCAATATCGTCTCCTTCACAAAAAGAACTTTGTCCATATTTTACTATAATATCAGTTTTATTTTTTTCCAGAAACCAGGAAAAAAAATCTGATTTATTATACTGTTGATTCCATATGGCATGTCCACCATTAGGATAATAACTATACCGGATACTGGCCCCAAATTGGTCACGTAATTTGTCTACAGTATCATTCCCGTTTTTTGCAGTAGGATTATTATCTTTTCCGCCTTGTGCAAGCCATATAGGAATAAAATGTGTGCCCGGAACTTCATCACTAAAGCCCGGAACAGCAGACATAGGATGCATGGCGGTAACAAGCTCGGGGTAAGTGTCAGCAAAATTCCATACCGCAATTCCACCGGAAGACAATCCGTGTATATAAATCCTGTTGGGATCTACATTATAGTCTTCAATTAATTTATCTACTAAAAGCTTAACCCTGTCAATCCACGAACCCCAGGTATTCCCGGCATTGTGTTGAGGATAGAGTGCAATGCCGGGGAAATTCCCATTATTAATATTATCTCTTGTTTTTTGACCGCCATGAACCAACTGAATTTCATTATTGGTACCGGATTCTCCTGCACCATGGAAAAACAAAATGAGGGGATATTTCTCACTTCCATTTTGATCATAGGAAGGCGGGTACATAATCCGAAAGGGAATTCTATTTGAGTTACTATTATTATAACTGTAGCTATAAGATAAGTAGGGAGAGGTATCCCAGCCCAACACATCACCATGTTGATAGGGGACAAACTCTTGAGCAAAACCCACATAAGTGAGTGTGGAGAAGATCAAAAAAAAGATGTAATATCTCATCATAAATAACAAAAAAAATGGATTATCCCGCTGAACACAACTAAACAATAAAACCTCTAAAAAGTGATATTTTATAAAAAACAATCATAATAAACGTGATCAGATTGTTACAACTCTTCTTTCCCTTATAGATACTCTGGTATTAAACTATGTAATGTAATTACATAATTGTCATTTTATTCATAGCTTTTTGATACGAAAGTTTGTATCTTTTGTTTACATATTTGCTGTATATATCTTTCAGGAGACAAGCTGTTGAAGTATTGGAAGAGGGTAGGTGAACAGCAGTTTAAATAAATGATTTTTTCTTCCTGACGCTGGAGTTTTTTAGTAACAAAAATTTTCTTTCGAACATATAATAGCTTGCAGAGGAAATGGCTAGTACAGCTATAAGTATCACGAGCAATGAAATGAAGTCATTCACAATCACTTTGCCCAGTACACTTGCAAAAATGCCTATTATCAACATATGAAATACATACATTCCATAGGAGATCTTACCAATATAAACTAAAGGTCCATAACATAGCCATTTACTCTCTTTTTGAGCCAGTTTCATTATTATAAAAGCACACAACAGGTTGATCAATGAATATGACCATACATGTTGGTAATTTTCCATTGAATGGATAAGGTATCCCATTGAAGTGATGTCTTTTATATTAATCTCCCCTACATAATTATAGAGATTTAATAGCCCGGCCAAAACAACAAATGACACAACATACCAATAATATTTCAGGAATTTTCTCTGGGTTTCCCCATCAATTAATGAAACCAATCCCCCTATTGCAAAAGCATCGAAATGGCTAATGGTCATGAAATAAACTGCTATCCCACTCATTTCCTCAGATTGAAATTTCTCCAAAAACAATATACCCAATAGCAACCTCAGCACCGGAACCAGGAGAATCAGGAATATTGTAAACCTTTTAAAATTTCTCACAGATAAAAAATACAATACAAAAGGCCAAATGAGGTAAAATTGCTCTTCCACCGAAAGTGACCATAAATGACTAAAAAAGCGGCTCACTTCCCACTCAGGTGAAAGAATATAATAATTAAAAGTATAAGTCAGTAGAAATGGAGAAACTGCCGGAAAGTTTTCAGGCTCATTTATGACTAAATAAAGTGCATACAATACACCTACATACAGAAAATACAAAGGGAATATTCTCAGGGACCTTCTCCAGTAAAATTTCCTAATGTATGAGCCAAATGAAGATCGCTTTTCCGCTATCAATATTCTCGTGATTAAAAAACCAGATAGCACAAAAAACAATTGCACCCCAACCCATCCTACCTCAAAACCAAAAGAAACAAAAGGCACCATAGAAAAATGGAAGAGTATAACTAATAGAACTGCTATGCCTCTCAGGCCATCAAGTGATTTGATATAGGATACTTTCATATTTTAATAACACGTAAAAACCAAAGTGACAAACAATGGTAGTCCTTATTTATTTTTCTGCTCATATCATTCAGAGCGAACCAAAATAGAACGAGAAAATCCGGCAAGATCAGAGCTAAACTAAACTCTTATTATTTTATTACAAAAGTATCTTGCGTAAGTGTATATTTCATAATATTTTGTTTATATTTACTCTTAACGGTTAATTATTCGTTTGTTTCTGTTAAATCCAAAAAATTATTGACCTAGACTGTTGAACTGTTACAACTTATACTCAATTTTCTACAATCTCTCTGGCAGTTACAGGGAAAAACAGGGCAAGGTTGTTGATCATAGCAACAACCGCAGATTATAAAAATTCGAAATTAAACTTTACATAATATCAATGAGAGCACCACCAACCTAAAACAACCACTAAAAACTACAACCATGAGAGAAGTATTCAGATCCATCCAAACATTGTTTCCATACCTGCAAGATTACAGGTTTGCAGTTAAATCATGGGAAACAATGGTCCGCAGAAAACCTGTTGAAAATGACTTCAAAGCAATAAAATTCTTCAAACCGGGTTTAAACCAGGTTTTTGTTGACATTGGAGCTAACCGGGGGCTTACCATTTTATCCATGTTATTGAACAGAGGGTTAGAGAATAAGATCATCGGTTTCGAACCTAATCCATTGATCTTCGAGAAATTATCAAAGAATTATTTCATCAAAAATAATGGTCGGATTACTGTCCATAATATTGGCTTAGGTAAAACCAATGAAGAGTTGACTTTATTCGTTCCATTTTATAGAAAGTGGATGTTTGATGGTTTGTCATCTTTCAATTATGATGATGCCGAAGGCTGGCTACAAACCAGATTATGGAAATTCAGGCAAAAACACCTTAGTATAAAAAGGGTGGTTTGCAAAGTGAAAAAGCTGGATGGCTACCACCTGAATCCTTATTTTATCAAAATAGATGTACAGGGATTTGAATTCAATGTATTAATGGGAGCCAGGGAAACCATTAAGAGACATCAACCTATCCTCCTTATTGAAAGCTTAACAGACAAAATAAATAATTTCCTGAAGCAATATGATTACTCAGCCTATTCTTTTAATTCCAATGGGCTGGAACCGGGAACAGGCGACCTTAACACCTACTGCATGACTAAAAAACATTACGAAGAGCTATCAGAAAAGAATTAATTATTTATGCCGGGGTGAGCACCTTGGTTATTCCATCTTGTAAATCCATACATCCGAGAACTGTTTGATTTTTGAGTAAGTTAATTTTATTCTATTTGCTTCCTCCAGATCATCCGTTGATATTTTATAAACATAAAAAAATTGTTTTGCCGGATTTAAACCCATTTTAAAATGAAAGCCTTCCTTTTTCATTTTGGCTTGAAACCGTACTGCATTCTGCTGGTAATTAAATACAGCTATTACTACATAATACCCCTTAGAAAGTACCTCTACAGTGTTTTCATTAAAAGAACTATCCGGTTCATTAGATTTTTCCACCATTTTCTCTTCCAGTCCAACAATTAGTGTGTCATTCGGAATTACGCTCTCTTTATCAACTTCAGCAACTGAATCCACTACTCCCTTCTGTTCAAATTCAATTTCCCTCTTTAGGTCTTTCTCCAATTTTTGAGCTGCTCTTATCTTAGCAAATTTCTTTGCATCTTTCTTGTCCAACTGTTTTTCTGCAACTCTTTCTTCCAATTCGCGCCTCTTTACTTTACTTCCAATATGATAGCTAAACATTAATTCGTGTGAACCAGCCTGAACAGCATCAAATTGAGCTGGAGGAAATTCATAACTGTAACTTAGTTTCAAATTTTCCAATAAATTAAATCCCACAAATAATGCAGGATTACTTTGATATCTATAGGCTCCTCCTGCCCATATTTTATCCTGATAATAAAAAACACCTGCTGCTTCAGCCTGCTGAAAATCCTTACCTCCTGTTCTATAAAGTAAATATGGCTTAAAAACAATTGAAGGGTTATTGAATAGAAATTCATAGCTTACTGACCCCATCAGACTTTTCAGGTTAGAAAATTTAAGATTACTCAGATTATCCTGAGAGTATGGATTGGCATCAAAAATATTGTTCACAGCAAAGCTCAACTGCCATCTCCTGTTATCATATAAAAAACCAAAATTCCCATCTGCATAATAAGTGTTGCTTCCTGCTCCTTGCAAAGCAGGGTCAGAAGTATCTATTTGTGAAAGATCTAGTCCATATCGGCCAATACCTCCTGAAATACCAAAGCTAAGTGAATGCTCATGCCCTAAAGGCAACTTATAGCCATAAGTGATTAAAAATGCATTCTTTTGTAATAAAACCGCACTTTCATATTGCAATGTAAGACCTAGGCTAACGTTTGAATTGCCTGTATGCTGTAAAGTAAAGGAACTATTTATAGGTGCATCTTCAATGCCCAGCCATTGTTGCCTATACACAGAATTAATTTCAGTCCCTTCATTAATTCCCAGAAAAGCAGGATTGTACAGAAAAGGATTAAAATAAAATTGATTATAGACAGGCAAATCCTGAGCTACTACCCTATTTAAACCCCCGTATAGAATGGCTGTCAAACAGCCTAAAATTAAACTGATCTTGCGCATTATTTTTTAATTCTCACTCCACCTTTCCTCTGAAATCCATTATCACATGAAAGTATATAAAAATACGCCCCTTCATCCAGGGCTACCCCATTAGAATCCGTTCCATTCCAATTATTTTCATATGTCTTATTTGCAAAAACTTTGACACCAAGTCTGTTGAATATTTGAATGGAACAAGGCCCCATTTCATTGAGGGCATTTGATTCCCACAGATCATTCACACCATCACCATTTGGAGTGAAAAGTTTTGTCATGCTAACAGTTAATGAAGATTCCCCCGATGAGGGAACCACTGTAATCCTCACAGAATCATATGCCATGAGTCCCCCATTATCAGTTACGGATAATTGGAAGACATATCCGCCAAGTTCCAGTCCCTCTACTAAAATTTCGTCTTTTCCTTGCTTTGACAGCATGATATCAGAACCCTCTATTAATGTCCACTGCGTGTTTTCTATTTCCCCATCCGGATCCTCACCAGAGCCCGATAAGATGGCAGATTTATTGGGCAACTCCACTATTATATCTTCTCCGGCATCAGCTTCAGGCGGCTGGTTTCCGGCATATGTAACAACCTCAACATTTAAGATATCTGTTGCCTCTCCACCTTTATCATCTGTCACTTTAAATACAAATTGATAATTACCTATCACCAATTCGCCCACGCTAGTTTTGTTCTCATTTGGAGTATTTAACAGAGCATCTGATGGCCCTGAAACCTGCGACCATTCCACAGATTCAATGCTACCATCATTATCCAGACCTTGTCCAACCGCCACAAAATGTTCAACAGGAAATACCATCGTTGTATCATTGCCGGCAAAAGCAAAAGGCATTTGATTTTCATTGGCTAATATGTTTACCAAATCAAAATTCTGAAGACCTTCACTATTCAATACTACTAACCTGAAAACATAAGTACCAGGTTCAAAACCGCTGACTTCTGTTTCAAATGTATTTTCTGATGCTATGACAGTTTCTGATGGACCCGATAATTGTTCCCATCTAATCTCTTCAATGGTTCCATCAATATTGGTGGCCTCACCAACCAATTTCACAGAAGGATGAGGTAACACAATAGTTTGGTCCGCACCTGCATTGACTATTGGTGGAGATGTAGGAGTTGCCTCATTGACGGTAACGGAAACATCATCAAAATCAGTGGCTCCCTCATTATCTATGATGGAAAAGCGAAAAACATAAAAACCTGCCACCAATCCGGAGACTTCCAGTTCTGTTTCATTGATCCCGCTCAAATTGGCTGTAACCGGGCCAAATTCCTGAGACCATTCCACTGATTGAATGTTCCCATCCGGATCGGAAGCCATAGCTGATAGTGTAGCAGTATTATCTGGGAGTACCAAAACGATGTTTTCCCCGGCATCAGCTTCAGGTGGCTGGTTAGGATTTTGAGGATTGACTCTAATGTTTACCTGATCAAAACCTTCGAGCCCCTGATCATCAATTGCCTTCAGCTCAAATACATAAGTACCTATTTGGAGCCCACTAATTTCAGTCTCCAGATTTTCCGGATGAGAGATAGTGGCTGTATTCGGACCACTTATCTGCTCCCATGAATGGGAAATTATGGTCCCATCTGAATCTTCAGTGCTCCCCAGTAATGACACCTTATTTTTGGGTTCTGTGATACTCTGATTCGGCCCGGCATCCACAATAGGTGATTGGTTGGCCAATGCTTCCAATACCTGAATATTCGCCTGATCATAATTGGAGACTCCATCATCATCAATTACGGTTATCCGAAATATGTAAGTTCCCACTATTAATCCATCAATACCTAAATTGAGGGTTTCTGCATTGGTAAGTGTTGCATCGCCTGAACCGCTTATTTGCGTCCATAGTACATTTTCAACAGTACCATCACTATCCTGTGCAGTAGCAGAAAGTGTAGTACTTGATGTCGGTTGTCTAATCACTTTATTACTTCCCGCTGTCACTGTAGGAGGTTGGTTGGCCGGCTCGGGTTTCACTCTTACATTTATCTGGTCAAATGCACTTCCTCCCTCATTATCCTCTACTGATAATCTAAACGTATAAATGCCCTCAGTTAAATTATTCAATTCGGTAGAACTTTCATTTGGAGATACTATTCCTGCGCTATTTGGCCCGCTCCTTTGGGTCCAATGATAAGAAGCAATGCTTCCATCTACATCAAAAGCATTACCATTCAATTGAGTAGTATTATCCGGTAAAATAATCTCGACATTACTTCCTGCATCTGCTATAGGCAATTGGTTGCCTGGTGCGTGCATTACAACTATTCTTACATCGTCTGAACCCTGAGCACCATCATCATCAGTTGCGATTAATCTAATCGTATAAGTACCCTCCTCAAATCCCGAATAGGTCACCTTCAAGCTATCGATATTTTCAGCCGTTAATGTATTAGGCCCACTTAATTGTGTCCAATCATACGTTACTATGGATCCGTCAGAATCATTAACATTCCCATTAAGTACTACTTCATCGACTGGCAAAACCAATTGCAAATCCTGACCGGCATTTACGTTTGGCGGGTTATTAGGAGGTTCAGGATTCACAGTGATTCGGATTTCATCCGTCTCATTCAATCCTTCATTATCTTCAGCATAAAGGATGAAAATATAGGTCCCCTCCACTAAATTATCAATTGTTACATCCAAAGCCAATGGATCAGAAATGTCGGAAGTATTTGGGCCATCCACCTGTTCCCAGAGGGTGTAGGATATTTCTCCATCAGGATCAGAACTTGTTCCGGATAAACCCACAGAATTGGTGGGCAAAGTGATAGTCATATCCTCACCAGCATTAACAATAGGTGGCAGGTTAGGAGTATTTACGAAAATCCGTACCTGATCGGTTCCGGTAGCTCCTCTATCATCTTCCACTGTAAGATTAAATATATAAACATCTTCCACTAGTCCTGACACTTCTAATTCCTGACCGTTCAAATCACCTAATTCGGCTATTGAACCACTGATCAATTCCCACCGATAGCCCACAATAGTTCCATCAGAATCTGTTCCTTGTCCCGTCAGTACTGTACTGTCCTCCGGAAGCGTAAGGTAAACGTCCTCACCGGCATCAGCTGTTGGAGGTATATTGGCAGGCTCCGGCAGCACTCTTAATGTCATTTGATCCGTATCTTCTGCCCCCTTATCATCAGTTACGGTGAACCTGAACCTATAGACTCCTTCTACCAAATCGGACACTTTTGTTTCTTTATTGTTCGCATGGGCAATAGTTGCTGTAGAGGGTCCAGTTATTTGTGTCCAAAGAAAAGAATCAATTTCTCCATCACTATCTGTGGCACTCCCCATGAGAATCGTAGAATCTACTGGCAAAGTGATATTGATATTTCCACCTGCATCTGCAAGGGGCGGTTCATTTTGTTTGGGGAAAACCGTCACCTCTACCTGATCCGATTCCTCAGCCCCATCATTATCTTTTACTACTACAGTAAACTGATAAATCCCTTCTTCCATATCAGTTACCAGGATGGAAGTATTGTTGGGATCATCTATAGTAGCTGTTGAAGGGCCAGTGCTTTGTTTCCATAAAATTTCTACAATTTCACCATCACTATCGGAAGCGGTAGCAGTTAATTCCACCATATTGGTGGGCAAAGTAATCAATTGATCATTCCCTGCATTTACAGTAGGAGGCTCATTGGGAGGGGCAGGCAAAACTGTCACCTGAACATTATCTATATCCGAATCACCATCATTGTCTGTTACGGAAAGAGAAAAAACATACAGTCCTTCTTCTAAACCGGAAACTGGAGTCTCGGGTTGGTTGGGTGAATAAAAATCCGCAGTTCCCGGCCCGCTTTCCTGTGCCCAGGTATAATCCACTATTTCACCATCAGCATCTGAGCCCGATCCAACAAGTTCCACTGAATTTTCAGGAAGAGTTATTGTTACATCACTCCCTGCGTCCGCAACAGGGGGGTCATTTGGTGGAGCAGGTAAAACATTAATGGTTACATGATCACTATCAGTATCACCATCATTATCAGTTACTGTTAGCTTAAAAACGTAAGCTCCCTGTACCAATTCTGTAATTGTCAATTCAGCTAATGAAAGATCGGTAGTAGTGGCCGTAGTGGGTCCACTTGTTTGCTTCCATAAATAACTTTCTACTGTTCCATCGGAATCCGTTCCACTTCCTACAAGTGTAATGCTATTGTCCGGTAAAGTTACTTCCTGGTCATCACCTGCATCGGCTGAAGGAGGATCATTGGCTGGTTCAGGTTGCACTGTTATTGATACATTATCCGATACTTCTTCCCCATCGTCATCAACAGCTGTTAAACTAAAGGTATAATTACCCTCTTCCATGCCAGAAATCAATGTACTTAAATCATTGGGAGAGTCAATAACAGCAGAATTTGGACCATCCACCTGCTCCCATAGAGTACTTTCAATATTTCCATCAGGATCTGAAACTTGTCCGTGCAAGCTTACGCTATTCTCAGGTAATGTAATATTCTGACTACTGCCTGCATCAACATCGGGAGGTGCGTTTGCTGGCTCCGGAAGCACAGTGATTTTCACTTCATCCGAAGCTGACAATCCATCATCATCTATAACTGTAATTACATATATATAAACACCTTGTATCAGGTCATCCAATTGAAGGTTCAGCTGGTCAAGGTCACTGGATGTGGGATTGTTGGGACCAGAGGTTCGAGTCCAAAGTATGGTAGAAATACTGCCATCATTATCATTAGCAGTAGCTTGCAGCTCCACACTGTTTTCAGGCAAGGTTATTTCCTGGTCTGTCCCTGCATTTACAGTAGGTGGCATAGTAGGTGCATTTTCAAGGTTTTGCGCCAAAAACCACTGGTAAAGATTAGGCGTATGAAGTGAATTATCAGGTTTGTAGGCCCGATCCCAGGTTCCGGCATGCCCCACACCATCGTAAATGGTAAATATTGGTGCAGGATCAGCACCGCAGGCAATCATTCCATTTATAGGTCTTTCACCACTGCTAAGTCCAATAGCATTATCATTAGAGCCATGAAAAGCCCAAACAGGTGTTTCATTTTCTGCTATAATGCAAGCATCGTCATAGTCTCCTCGGCCGGCAATGGGAGACAAAGCTGCAAAAACATTAGGGTTGTTTTCAGGACTGTAAGCCGCCTGCCAGGTTCCCTGTCCACCCATGCTCAAACCTGTAAGATAAATCCTGTTGGGATCAATCCTGTAGGTTGAAAGCGCATTATTGACAAAAGGCATTACCTCATACCCTAGCCATCCATGCCGATTGGTGGATTGTTGTGGGGATAAAACGATAAAGCACTCTTCCGTTCCATTGTATTCGAAACACATGGTGTGACCATTTTTAATAAGTTTAGGTGGTCCGTTTTTCTTAACTTCTTCAAGTGCGCCAGGTGATCCGTCTCCCCGCTCCCCATGTCCATGAAGAAAAATAATTACAGGGTATAACTCTGTATTGTCATTATAGCCAGGTGGTAGATACTCAAGATATCCCCGCCCATCAACATCTCTTTTGGCTGTCTGTTGAGACGCTGCATGATAAGAAACTGCGAAGAAAATGAAGAAGAAGATGAAATATTTAGTAGAAGATGTTCCGGAGTTTTTATTAAAGAGATAGTTTAGTGCATGTTGCATGTTGTAAGCATTATTAAATGGACTACACTATTATTATTAAATTAAGTCTGATTCAATTAACAAATTGAAATGAATATTATATACAATTGAATACTTTATCTGTAAAAACAGTTAACACATCGATGAACAACGAACAAAAGTATATAAAGGTGCAATGTTTAACGAAAAATGTGAAATAAATTAATCGCTGCAAATGTTAAATTGGGAACACAGGAAACTGAGTAGCTTCCTGAGGGTGCTTTTGCACTGAAATTTCCGAGAGTTGTTAACTCACCAAAATAGAAATTCAAGCAAGCAGCAATACTACACCCTTCAATAGTTACTAATCGAATGCCGCTTAGTACCTGCTTCCTTCAGATTGTTCCTAAAATGCCATAGTAACCCTTTATAAAAAGATTTCAGATTAGCGACATTCCCCTTCACCAAATAAAGCAAGGTGCTTTTGGGAATGGTAAAGAAAATAAAAAATAAAATCCAGGAGAGTTTTTGAAAATTACGGGTATTTCTTCGCAGATACAATATTCTGTTGCGGGTCATGTAATACAGCTTAAAAGGAGATTCTCTACCTACACTCATCGATTCCTTATGAAATACTTTTGATTGGCCCACTACCCAAATTTCATATCCGGCCTTTTTTGCCTGGGCACACCAATCAAGCTCCTCATAATACAAAAAGAAAAGTTCCGGCATCATACCTATTTCCTCAATCACTTTCCTTCTTACCATTACTGCTGCACCATGGATCATTTCAGTAGGAAAACTGTAGTCATACTGACCTTTATCTACCTCCTCGAAACCCTTCCGCACACTCCTTCCTGTATAGTGGTTAATTGCCCCACTTCCGGCATATTGGATAACATCAGTACCAAAATATTTTATGACAGGAGATGCCATTCCTACTCGTTCATTGTGAATGAAATGACTCACCAATGGTTCTAAAAAACCCTCAGGGACTTCTGTATCATTATTTATAAAAAGAAAGTACTCACCATTAGCTTCTTTAATCCCAAGATTATTACCTCCGGCAAAGCCCAAATTTTCCTCACTGATAATAAATTTGACGGAAGGGTATTTCTCAATTAAAGGTGCTATTGGTTCATGTAGAGATCCATTATCAACTACAATTATTTCAACCGGGGCATACGCTATTCTCAAAATGCTTTGTATAAAAGCTTCCGTAACACTTAAACCATTAAAATGAACACTTATTATTGAAATCAATGGCCTGTTCATACTAAGCTTTATTTCCCGAAGTGCTTCCATGTGGAGTATGTATAAATTTTTTGTTGGCACCTTTTAACTTAAACATCAAAAGCATCATTTTCAAGAATATACCCGGAAGTAAAATAATGGATTTAACCAATTTGAAGCTAAAATACTCCCTGGAGATAGAAAAGGCGACCCCAAGATCGAGCAAAAGGGCCAAAGATAACCATACCCATATGTCCAGGTAAAGGATAGGATAATAAAAGTGTAGAATAGCAGCCACAAGAAAAAACACATTCACTAAGCCTATATTTAAAAGCCGCGGCAATTGTATATTACGAAGTATGACACTATTAAATAATGCAAAATTGCCCTGAAACAACGCCCGAACACCCTCACCAAAATAAGCTTTCAGGTAGTGGTATTGGCTGGAAATCCATCTTTTACGCTGATTTTCAAATACCTCGCTCTTCTCCACCTTTTCATCTTTCACAATAGCATTTTCTGCATAGTGGACTTTTATTCCCGATTTCACCAGCCTTAATTCCAATTCGCGATCAAACCCACCTATTGAATCCATTTTTGCCAAATGATTTTTAAGTAAATTGAAATCAAAAGACATTCCGGAACCTTTCAATGATGCTGAACAGCCCAGCACAACGCTCCCCTTTCCATAAATATTATTATTGATATTTTCACTTAAACCATCCAGAAACGAAAGTGTGGTATTTTCATTCTTAGCAGCTCTTTGTCCTTGTATGGCTTTATAACCCTGCTGATGAAGACTGTTCATTGTGCGTAAAAATCCAGGCTCCATTACATTGTCTGCATCAAGAATTACAGCATAATCATAAGTATGCTCATCAGGAAAGCTACCTAACACTTTGTTTAAAGCTTTCACTTTGGTACTCTTCTCAAACACCACTTCTATAGTGGTAACAGGTAATTTTTTCAGTTTCTCAATGGTTTTGGCCTGAAATGAGTCTGCAATAATTACCACTTCAAATTTATCTGAAGGATAGTTTTGCGCAATCGCCAATTCAGCAACATCAATGATCACATTATCTTCTTTATAAGCTGGTATTAGCACAACAAATTTAGATTCCCTCTCAGAAAGGGTATGCGTGGGAATGCGATAAAAATTTCCCGCAAAGCCAAAAACAAAAGTGTACAGAGCTACATATACAAAGTAAATGGCTATAATTACCTCCAGACAAATTAATAATATACTCAAAATAAAAAGTTTAGAATTGATAATCTGCAATTAAATAGAGCCCATCTAGGCAATTACACGAGAATTATTTGTAACTACCTGAAAATAAGAATCAAATGGCGAATATTTGTGTGATTCATTTTTAGAATCCATATAATAAAAACAAATAGCCGAAAACCTACCTCATGGAATATAGGTTTACGGCTACTATATTCTTCTAAGATTAAACTTTTTCCTCTTGCAATAATGCAGGAAATGTTTTGAGCAATAGTTTCATATCTGTCATAAAAGAGTTTTCCTTCGCATAAGAAATATCCAAAGCAATTCTTTCAGATTCAGACATCTCTGTTTTTCCCCTTTTAGTCACCTGCCATAGGCCTGTAATACCCGCAGCAGCCATAAAACGCATAGCACATTGATCTTTTGTTAATTGCTGGGCCTCATACAAAGGCAATGGCCTGTTGCCTACAATAGACATATCGCCACGGAGCACATTGATGAGCTGCGGCAATTCGTCCAGGCTTGAATCTCTTAAAAATTTACCAAAACGGGTAATTCTGGGATCATTTTTAATTTTGAAAAAGACAGGACTCTCTCCATTTTCCTCCTTGTTCTCCCCCTTACCATTATACTGATTTAGGTGTGAAAGATTATTTAATTCCTGATCCGCTCCGGCAGACATAGAACGAAACTTCAAAAAATCAAAAACTTTATATCCTACGCCTGCTCTTTTGGACACATAAAATACCGGCCCTCTTGATTCCAGCTTAATAATCAATGCAATTATTAGCATCAGGGGACATAAACAAATAAGTAAAATCCCGGAAACCAGTATATCGAATGCTCTTTTGGTTGTAGAAACTTTGCTAGGGATATTTTCCTCATGCTCCTCTACATCTTCCTTGGCCAGTTTTTTAAACAATTTGAGGAAGTCAATCCAATAATTAAGCCTTTCAGAATTAAACTCCTTGGGAAAACAATCATCCGCTCCATGTTTAAGCACTTTCTTCTTGTTTTCAGCATCCACTTTATCTGATACTATTATTATTGGTATGATTAAGTCCAAAGTCCTGATCGTATGGCCAATTAGACTAAGATGTTCAAAGAAAACCTCATCTAAATAATTAGTAAAATATATGATGGCATCAGGAGCCTCGGATGATTTCAAGCCCTTTAACCTACGGACCAAGGAGCTTGGAGTAAATCTTTGAACCGTGTTAAAATCATGGAGCAAGCCCGGATCATAGTACTCACCACTTACACTAAATAATGTTTTATTGAATGCTGCCGGCCGTTTTACCAAAACATCCTCAAAATCTGAATTTATTAAATAGTTTACTGATTCCATTGTTTTAATTTTCAACTGTACTTTTTATGACTGTATTTAATAACTTCTGTAACTGAGATGGATCAAAAGGTTTTTTCAAGAAGGCTTTAGCACCCGCATCCATACATCTCTTTTTGAATGTGTCATCTGATCTACTAGACACCATGATGAACGGAATATCTGAAAACATGCCACTTTGGGACAAGCTATTTAGAAAATCGAATCCATTCATTTTTGGCAAAACAAAATCGGACAAAATAATGGATGGAATGTTACCTTCAGCCAAATATTTCATCCCCGCCAAGCCATCGTTCTTAAATACTAAATTGTATTTATCCTTTAATAGATGGTCTAATAGAAACCTCATGGGCTCATCATCTTCCAGGATTAAAACTGTATGCTTCATTTGATGTAATTTATTCAATTTTTACGCATATTTTAATTCATGAAACTTTTTGACTGTAACAAAAGTAGTAATATTACTTGTATCTATTTTGTAATTATTAATGTATTTAATATAAATATTTTTATGTTTCTAAAAATGGATATTTCATTATCAACATTTTATCATTATAATTCCAAAACTGCCCTAAAAGCTTTTTAAATCATTTTTTATGACATTCCTTATGTCTGTCTCATTACTACTCTTACTTTTACGTAAAGAATATTACATAGGATGAAAAAAAATGGATTAAAACAATGGCACCAGAAAAGTACCAAAACCTTGCACGGAACAAGGTGTAAGAAAAATTAAAAAAATGAGATTTTTTATGAATAAAAACGATAGAAAACCCTGTAAAGCTAAGCGTAATCTATCTGAACTCTACGAATATGCTATTAATAAACAATAACTGGGTTTAAACTGAGAATTATAATTTTTTGGATTTAATGGTGTAAAGTAGAAAAGTACAAAATTACTTTCTCAACCACTCGCAGGAAAGTTAGCTCTCCAATTCAAAAAACTCATAATCACTTCCTTTTCCATAAGCTGTAAGTTCATTTAAACTGAACCTTTCCAGGGAATTTAAATCTTTACAAACAAAATCATTCTGTCCAATAGCTTTAAGCACCACAAACTCATGGTACTCTCTATGATTTTTAAGATAGTATTTCTTTCCTACCCTTACTGTTTCAATTGAAATGGACATATTGGATTTTTTTGACTAAATAACGCATACTTCCTGAAAGTGTTAGAAATATATGGAGGGAAATTCAAAGCCAAGTGTTAATTTTAACCCTCAAAGAAATGACCTGGTGGTTTTTCAATGGTAAGGCAAAGTGTTAAAAATAAATAGCATTTCGAAGCCTACCGATTTATTCAAAGACAATCCATCTTATCTTAATATGAAAAAATACATTATAGTTGCCTCTATCATTATTTTAGCAATCCTCATATATTATATTTTAGGAGGATTTAAACCAGTAGAAAAAGCGCTTGTTGAAAATACTAGTATCAGGATTTTAGGAACCCACTATGAGGGAGAAATTGGATCAGACTCATTACAAAAGCTTTTTATGCAGGCAAGAGGTTTAGTGGAAACAGAAGCAAATGCTACTTCAATAGCTATTGCTTATTTTGGTGAGGCCAACACAGAATCCGGGCAAGTGAGTAATTTTATAGGGGCCAATGTAACAGGCCAAATAAAAGGTTCCACTCCTGATTATTGGGAATACAAAAACTTCACCGCCCCAAAAAGTGTGAAAGGATGCATAGAAGCCAATATTTTGGTAATGCCCACTCCTGAAGACATGCTGGATGAACTAAAACACTTTGCCAGTGAGCAGGAGGTTTCTGCTGACACTGTATTTGTGGAGTTTTATTCAGGCCCTAATAATTTATGCGTGGAGTTATTGGGTAAACAGCTATAACTATTTTATAAGTAGCTAATTCTTATACACAAAGAGATTGCCTCAGATAATAAATAATAACAGCTATCTTATTTTCTATTTTTTAGATACTTCCTGAAATTCTCCCAAACAAATAATAATCCTTCTGTTTGTATGAGATAGTTATATAATAGGTATACAGCAAGAAAACCAAATGCCAACATCACCCTTGAAAGTATATGAGGCAGATCAACAAAATGGAAACAAAAAATTGCTATAGCTAATGGAATAATACTTTCAAATATTTTTCTGAAATGAATTGAAAGAGGGATTTTTAATATCTTCTTCGTGAAATACATATTCATGGCAGTGAGGAAATATTCCGCAATGACTACCGCCACTGTAAATTCAAATATACCGTAATAATAAGCAACTAGCAAAGGAATGACTTTGATCAACTTCCGAATGAGCCCTAAATAGAAATTCTCCTTTGACCTGCCTTTGCTCATAAAAGCATTCACCATCATTCCGTTAATCGGGGCTGTACAAACAGCCAGGATCAATATCTGAAATATAGGGATAGATGGCTCCCACTTATCTCCAAAAAGTATGATAATAATATCACCGCCCATTATATATAACAAGCCTGTGAGTGCGTAACTGGCAAAAGCTACTACTGATATTACTTTAAAATAAACCCTGCTATATTCTTGATGATTGTCCTGCAAGCCGGATAAAACAGGATAGAATACACTCACCAGGCTGGTGGTAGTATACAGTATTACCTGGTCCTTAAGAGATACTGCCCGGGTATAAAACCCTAAAGTAGCAGCGGAGAAAACTTTACCAATTAATAGAATATCCAGTTTTCGGAAAATGGTAGAAGTGAATTGATCAAAAAACACAAAAGCACTAAATCCGGAAAGCCGTTTCACCTCATACCAGGAAAACTTTAAATCCGGCTTCCATCCTGAAGTAGTCCAAAGTAAAATAGTGCCCAGGATGGCTGTCACTATCTGCTGCACTACCAAACTATAAACTCCGAAATCCAGAAAAGCACAAATCACCCCTAAAACACCACCCACAGTACTTGCTATCACATTCCTCAGTGTCAACACTTTAAAGTTGAGCTTTCTTTTAAGAATAGATGTTTGTACCAGATTTAAGGAGTTAAAAACAAATATCAGGGAAAGCCATCTCACGAGGGAAGTAATCTCCGCATCACCATAAAAATCTCCAATGAAAGGAGCACTTAGATAGAAAATTGCTGTGAGAACCAATCCCGCAGCAAAGTTTAAATAGAAAATGGAGCTGTAGGTGAGATTGGTATTGTCCTTGTTCTGTATAAGAGCAGAAGCAAAACCTACATCTATAAACACCTGGCTAACTGAAATAAAAACCATAGCCATGCCCACCAATCCAAATTCAGCGGGCTCCAACAGACGGGCCAAAAATATGGAGATAATAAAACCACTCCCCTGCCTAAGGATTGTTCCTGCTATATTCCATGCAAATGCCTTGGCAGAGCGATTCTTAAGAGTAGACAAATTATAACTTCATTTTGATTACTAACAATCCAAAGTTAAGGATAAATTAAACAGAGATTAAAGGGGCAAAGCATCTGGTTTCGATCTTCAGCAGCCCCATTTGATATATCACTTGTAGATAAACGGAATGGCAATACAAAGGATTAAAAAATCACCATTTAATCATAGAGCCTTCAACTTGCTCAACTACTATTACTATGGTGCATTTAAACCTGAGACTTTTTTAAAAGAAAGGTTGACTGGCCTGTAATTTTCGTTACAGAATCCAATCAACTCATTTCAACTGAAACAACAATTATTCTATTATTCATAAGTAATAGTATAGCCTCTGATTCCATGTTCATGACTATCCAAACCCTGCTCTTCATGCTCGGCTGATACTCGCATACCTATTGTTTTCTTCAAAAGAAAAAATATTGCTATAGCTCCTCCAAAAGCAGCCGCTCCGCAAATACCAATACCAATAATCTGATTGAGCAGTTGATCCCACCCTGCCTTGGCGCCAAACATACCTACAGCCAGCGTGCCAAATACCCCACAAGTAAGATGGACAGAAATTGCCCCTACCGCATCATCTAACTTTAACTTATCCAAAGTGACAGCTGATAAAACCACCAATAAACCTGCAATAAAACCTATCAGTAATGAAGAGCCCGGCAACATTAAGTCTGCTCCGGCAGTTATGCCAACCAAACCTGCTAATATGCCGTTAAGTACCATTCCCAAATCCAATCGTTTAAATACTATATATCCCATTACAAATCCTCCAAGAGCCCCTGCTGCCGCTGCCAATGAAGTATTGACCAACACCAAAGAAGTAGTTCCCGGCTCAGCTGACAAAACAGACCCTCCATTAAAACCGAACCAACCAAACCACAACAAGAATACACCTATAGTAGCCAATGGCACACTGGATCCTGGTTTTTCCACTACTTTTCCATTAATAAATTTCCCTAACCTTGGACCGAGCATAATTACTCCTGCCAATGCTCCCCATCCACCTACAGAATGTACCAGGGTTGAACCTGCAAAATCATAAAAACCCATGGCATGTAACGCCCCCTCTCCCCATTGCCAGCTGCCTATGGTAGGATAAACAAAACCCACAAATACAATTGTAAAAATGAAATAAGCAGAAATTTTAATCCTTTCAGCAACAGCACCGGACACAATAGTAGCAGCAGTTGCCGCAAACATTCCCTGAAAAAGAAAATCAGTCCAATAAGTGTAGCCTATATTATAATCCAGGCCAAGCGTATCTTTCAGGAAAAAGCCTGAGAAATCGAACCACCCCGGCCCATTGGCAAACTCCGGATACATCAGATTAAACCCAATGATAGTATATGAAACCAAGCCTATAGCAGGCGTAAGAGTATTTTTAAACAAAATATTCACTGTGTTTTTTGACTGGGTAAAGCCTGATTCCAAACAAGCAAATCCCAAATGCATAACAAAAACCAATGCAATGCATAACATCATCCACAGATTGTTGACAGTCAATATATTCAAGGCTTCATCACTTAATGAGGCACTGGGCGAGACAAGTTCGGTAATCATCAATAAAACCGGTTTCATAATCAGGTAAACAACTTCCATAAAATAAATTTTAATTAAACTATAGTCATTATCAAACCCTAATTTATTAAATTATATGATATTTTATTATTTATAGGATTAAATTCTACCCTATATGTATAAAAATAATGTATTTTAATTAAAAAATGATTATTTTTTTAATCCATTTATTTGATTTTAATTAAAACATATAAAATTACCAGCTATAATGTGGGTGGAAATAATACAAGAATCCAGAGGTGCAGCTAATCCTTAAATAGGCGTCTGACGGCTTATAGCCTTCTGACGCCAGATGATACAGAAAAGCGTCAGACGGTTTTTAACCGTCAGAAGCCTGGTAGCTAATTTTAGTGTGGAACTTTATACCCCTTTAAGATTCGCAAAAGTATGTCCATATGGAGGAAAGATTATTAGTGGAAAAATCGAGCTTGCTGTAACTTGCTGTAATAGGTTATGACAATCTTTACACCTGTAATTTATGAAGGACCAATATTCGATAAAAAGCTATACTGTATTGACAAAACAGCCTCATACTAGCCGGTTTAATTGAAGAAATTATAAAGATAGGTTTGATAATAATTTAATCACTTGCTCCAGTTGATCATCTGTAAAATCGAGGTGCGTTACAAAACGAACATCATGCTTACCGAAGGTGACAGCCAATATGCCGATATCCTTCAAGCGGGCAACAAATTCTACAGCCAATACTTTATTAGCTAAAGTGAAAATAACAATATTGGTATCTACTGCTAACACACTTTCAACATAGGGTTGTTCAATAAGTACTTTTCCAAGTACTTTTGCTCTCAGGTGGTCTTTTGCCAGTCTTTCTATATGATGATCCAAAGCATAAATTCCGGCCGCTGCCAAAAATCCTGCCTGGCGCATACCGCCCCCTAAAACTTTCCTGATTCTTCTGGCTTTCTTTATTTCTTCTTTGCTACCCAGCAAAACAGAACCTACAGGACAGCCTAAACCTTTTGATAAGCAAATAGAGATCGTATTGAAGTGCTGACCATATTTTTTTGGATCATCACCGGAAGCTACCAGTGCATTGAATAACCTGGCGCCATCCAAATGGAATTTCAATCCATTTTCACGACATAAGCTGCTCATTTTTTCTATTTCCCGAAAATCATAATAACACCCTCCACCTTTATTCATTGTATTCTCCAGTGAAACCAATTTAGTCACTGGCGCATGTATATCATCCGGGTTATTGATATTGTCAGCCACCATTTCTGCGGTAATCCTGCCCCTGTCTCCATCCAACAATCGTACAGAAGCCATGGAATTATAGGCTACTCCTCCTCCCTCATATAAATAAATATGCGATCTCTTATCGCAGATCACTTCTGTCTGGGGCTCTGTATGGATTCTGATAGCAATTTGGTTGGTCATTGTGCCGGAAGGGCAGAATATACCAGCCTCCATTCCGAAATATGCAGCTGACTTTTCCTCAAGGGCATTGATAGTTGGATCTTCTCCAAACACATCATCGCCTACTCTGGCATGCATCATGGCAGATTTCATGTCAGTGGTTGGTTGGGTAATCGTGTCGCTGCGTAAATCTATCATACAATTATTCAGGAGTATTGCTCGCAACCCAGGCTGGCAAGCGGATTTGATCCGTATAGAATTTGTTGCGGGAATTATTCTTCTCGAAAGGTATTATTTTCTCTATCCTATCTGTTTTCGGATGATAAAAGGCCTCCACATAGTAGCCATATAAAAGAAAAAGATTGACTTTATACCTATAGTAGCGAATTGAAGTCACAAATTCACCCTCTTCATATAAGGTCTTTATCTTTTTAAATAAGGATAAGTCTTTAAATTTTTCTACCTGCACCTGCTCGTTTATTTCTTTTTACCGAATATAAATCTTTTCTTCTATCATTCAAATTACGCACACTCCCGTAAGTATGCAATTCTTTTAACAAATTAACATCTACATCGGCTATTAAAGTCATTTCAGTGTTTGGTGTAGCTTCTGCTTTCACCCCGTTGGTTGGGAAAGCAAAATCAGAAGGTGTAAACACTCCGGATTGTGCAAACTGTATATCCATGTTGTTTACTTTTGGCAAGTTGCCTACACTTCCGGCAATAGCCACATAACATTCGTTTTCAATTGCCCTCGCCTGAGCACAATGCCTAACACGCATATAGCCATTTTGGGTATCGGTTAAGAAAGGTACGAAAAGAAGTTTTACGCCATCGTCAGCCAATAAGCGCCCCATTTCAGGAAATTCCACATCATAGCAAATCAGCACACCAATTTTACCACAATCGGTATCAAAAGCCTCAATCTTTTTCCCTCCACTCATTCCCCATGCACTCACTTCAGCCGGTGTCATATGGATTTTCTCGTAGGTTTCAAAAGTACCATCTCTACGACATAAAAAACCTCTATTATACAATTTACCACGACTAATTACAGGCATACTACCTGTAATAATATTCACATTGTAGTTAATAGCATATTCCTGAAAGATCTCCCTCAAAGGCTCAGTATACTTAGCCAATTCACGTATAGCACTGGCTTCATCTAAGTGATTAAACTCAGCCATCAATGGCGCATTGAACAATTCCGGAAACAAAATAAAATCACATTTATAACCACTTAACACATCAATAAAGAACTCTATTTGCTCCTGCATGGTCTTCAGTGAAGGAGTGGGTCTCATTTGCCATTGCACCAATCCTAAGCGAATAATTGTTTTAGGCAGGTTTACATATTTATCGGATGGCTCAAAATATATATTATTCCACTCAATTAAAGCCGCAAATTCCAATGATTGTTTATCACCAGGCAAATATCCCTTCAATACCTTTTTTACGTGGAAATCGTTTGACAACTGAAATGACAAGGTTTCATCAAAAACTTCTTTGGCAATTACTTTCTGGATATACTGCTTAGGAGTATACTTTTCAGAATATTTTGAATAACTAGGCAATCTTCCTCCTGCAATAATAGACTTCAGGTTTAGTTGTTCCACCAAATCCTTCCTGGCATCATAAAGCCTTCTGCCTACTCGCATCCCACGAAATTCAGGATGTACAAAAACATCTATACCATATAACACATCTCCCTCATCATCATGAGTGTTGAAAGTTTCTTCACCGGTAATTTGTTGGTAGGTATGGTTATCCCCGTATTCAGAATAATCCACAATGATAGAAAGCGCACAACCTGCCACTTTTCCATTCACTAAAACACATAGTTGTCCTTCCGGAAATTTATCAATTAAAGATTTGATATGCTTTTCTTCCCAAAGATCGTCCCAGCCTGCGTAAGCCTTTTTCATCGAAGAAATTAAGCTACGGTAATTTTTAAGTTTTAGGTTCTCAAGCGTGATGATTAAATTATCTTGCATAAATATTTTAAATGCTAATCTATTTTAGATTAAAATGTTATTTCTAAAAAAAAGGTTGAATATAAGGTTCCACAAAATGAAAATATAATCAACAGCAGCCCTAACACAAGTATGGGTACGAAGATTCAGATTATTATACAATCAGAACCAAAAACAAATACCACATCCTTTATAATTCTATAAAAGAATGTGGTATTAATCCTTAAAAATACTAACCATTAAATAGGGACATTCACATGTCTCTCAGCATGATAGGATGATCTAACCAGTGGGCCTGATTCTACATATTTCAACCCTCTTTTTAAACCTTCTTCCCTGTACATGTCAAAAACATCAGGATGAACGTACTCAATTACTTCATGGTGTCTTTTTGTAGGCTGTAAATATTGGCCAATGGTTAAAATATCCAATCCATGAGCCACCAAATCGTCCATTGATTTGAACATTTCTTCTTTGGTTTCCCCAAGGCCAACCATTATCCCCGACTTGGTACGTTTACCATATTCTTTGGTCAGTTTTATTTGATCAAGACTTCTTTGATATTTCGCCTGCGGCCTTACCCTTCTATAAAGACTCGGCACGGTTTCCACATTATGGGAAACAACTTCCTGCCCTGCCTCTATCATTCTGTAAAGCGCATCCCAATTGCTTTTCACATCAGGAATCAATGTTTCTATGGTGGTTTCCGGAGATAATTGTTTAGTTTGAACTACTGTTTGATACCAGATTTCCGCACCTCTATCCTTGAGTTCATCTCTATTTACAGAAGTTAAAACCGCATGTTTCACTCCCATTTTATAGATAGCCTCTGCCACTCTTTTAGGCTCCTGCTCATCATATTCAGGCGGCCTCCCGGTAGCTACAGCACAAAAAGAACAACTCCTGGTACAAACATTTCCAAGGATCATGAACGTGGCTGTTCCTGCTCCCCAGCATTCTCCCATATTAGGGCAACTACCGCTTTCGCAAATAGTATGTAATTTGTGCTCATCTACCAGCTTTCTTACCTTTGCATATTCTTTACCAATAGGCAATTTCACCCGTAACCAATCGGGTTTTTTAGCTTTTTTCTTTTCTTCCTGACTTACTACCGGTAAATCTATCATAACAATCCTTGCTTTATAATTTTTACTTTCTTGATCCGAATAAAATGCTGAGAAAGGCAGCCGGATAAAATCTATAATTTTTTGTTCCCGTAGGAACTAATTCTATTTCCTTATTGAAAATCTCTCCCAGAAAACCCACTTCAAATCCTGTAACATTACTCTTAAAAGAACCAAATTCAAATAATAAAGAAGCACGCACATGTAATCCTATAGCCATTTCCATATCACCAACACCGGCAAAATATCCGGCCGGACCAACAATGTTCGGGCTGTTTTGACTTTCAGAGAAAGTTGTTAACTGACCTGTTTCATTTCGTAAATAGTAAGTTGAAATAAAGCCAAAAGAAGGACCTCCTGTTAACACTCCATTAATCTGAACCCCTTTTTGTTCAGCTTTCCTAAATAATAAGGCATCATAGCCATACATCAGGCGGGTACTCAATAGATATTTTTCCTTCCCGTAATAATAGGAAGAAGAATTAAAATACAAATTGCTCCTTACCCTTCTTTCCTGAGGATGTCGGATATGGGCTACTTCTATTCCAAAAGTTTGAAACAACCTATCATTTTTCTTTGCACTGTACCTGAAAAAGCCTCCTGATATTAATCCACTATTTGTACTTTTGGAGACCCCAAATAAAAACTCCTGTCCGTAATCAAATGGATCGTTCTCTTGAGCAACAGCTTGATCAAAGGACAAAATCAGGACAAACAAAAATATTAAAAGGCGTTTCATAAGTTACAAATAATGTACAAATTTAAACTTTTAAAATCAAACGATAAAAAAGACTGATAGTTTATGTCTACTTCATACATCAAATACCGCCCTTTACTTAAAACAGATGCCACCCATCTTCGTTCCGGAGTAATGATTACCACCGATGCTCCTGTAGATAACAATGGACAGGGTGCATTTTTCTCTCCTACCGACCTGGCCGCTACTTCCCTTGCCAATTGCATGCTCACTGTTATGGGTATATATGCTGATCAAAATAATCTTGAGTTTACCCATATTGAATGTGAACTCACTAAAATAATGGCGGCAAATCCCAGACGGATTTCCGAAATTCAAATTGATGTTAAATGGAAAACCAATTTAGCAGAAAAAGAAATTGAAAAATTGAAAAAAGTGGGGTTAAATTGCCCTGTTGCTAAAAGTTTACATCCTGACATCAAGCAAAACATTAATTTTTCTATTGAAAAATTAAGCTAATGCTTCTTCCTTCAGTGCCTGATAGTTAATTCCCATATGTGAATTGTCATAAATACATGACCCGTTTTTTATAACAAGTATTTGTGGTGATTGATGTTCAATACCAAATTTTTCTGCGATAGCGTTTGACACATCCCTGTAGGATAATAAATCCAGATAATAGGCCTCAACCTGAGCCATTTCATTTTCATCCCAACTTCTTTCCAATCTGTTAAGAGCCATGCTACTAATTGAGCAGCTGGTACTATGCTTAAAGATTATGATGGATTTATCAGACTTATCCTCCGCAATGGATTGAAGCATCTCAACATTATTTAATTTCTTCCAATTGATCATATTTCCAAAAAATAAATATTCTACTCTAATTATTGCCGGACTCAGCTTTTTCTTCAGTTTTCTTCCATTCACTTGGATGTACGGTATTATCCCAAATTTGTCCTTCTTTTTTATCTCTTCTGAGCTTCGGCTTTTTATCTGTTACAGATGAAGGCTGTATATTGGAATCCCATAGTCCTGACCAAAACAATGAAAGGGAAATTTGAGTTCTTTTAAGCCACGGAACCCGATAGCTCTTTGCTGCCATATATCGGCTGGCCGGATGCGAGTCCTTGCTCACTTTTATTTTCCTCTCATAATCTCCTTCATATTTGGCAATATCCTCAGCAATTCGTTTCATTGTAGCAGTGGGATAATGTCTTTCAGGAACGGTGAGTAATTTATCTCCATGTAATTTTGATCTCTCAATCTTAGGCACTTTTACCATCAACTTATCATCGTGCAAGGATTGCTTTTCAGGCTTTGATACTTTCACGTACATCAATTTGCTAACGTCATACGGTTTTGGTTTACTTTTATCCTTTCTGATCGTCATCAATTTATCATCATCCATTTTGTTGGACTTAAAGTCAGGACGATTAGACACCATTAATTTACTGTTATCATAAGGCTTAGGTTTAGTATCACCCTTTTTGATAGTCATCAACTTTTCACCATCCATCTTGTTTGATTTGTAGTCGGGAGACGTTGAAATCATTAACCTTTTATTATCCATTTTACCTGAATAATCTGGCTGATTGGATGTTTCCACTTTATCGTTATCATAAGGCTTTCTTTTGGAGCCATCCTTTTTGTTATATAATTTATCTCCATCAATCTTTGTTCCTTTCTTGTCCTTCCGCTTTTTAGAAACTGTTTCATCAGGATGGATCTCACCAAAGAGTCGCTGTTCCACCTGAGGGCCACCTGCACTTAAATCCAATTTCTGAGGTTTTCTTTTCTTAATCAAAACCGGTCCTTCATCTGCTGTTCTGGAATCAAAGGGGATTAATGGCTTTTTCAGTTTCACATCAGAATCCCCAGGCTGACGATTTTCGGATTGATAGTTTGGCGGGTTGTCATACTGCTTTCTCTTTGTACGCTTGTTGGGATTATAATCTTTGGTTTTGTAATCGCTTTTCTTTGCTTTAAACCACATCACTTTGTTCCAATCCCATTTGGCAGGTTTTGTCACAATCACTTTATTGCCTCCCTTATTAGGATTCCCTTTTGCTTTGGACCTCCTACTGGTTTTAACTTTCTTTTCATTCATTTTAGAGGGAGCTACTTTTTCAGAACTTTCCAATTTTTTATCATTGGCTTTCTGTGCCTGCACTGAAACCAGAGTGCAGGCAGAAAACAGTAGCAAGAATAAACCACTCTTAATAATGAATCTTAGTTGATATGGAGTATATCTAATCAAAAAAATTAAATGTCATTAGCTTTTTGTCAATTTACTAAAATTTGGCCAAAGCCTTCAATTTATCCGCAATTCGTTGCTTAGGGAGAAAATCCTGTTCCAAATCCTTGTTGAAAGGAATTGGTGTATCCAGGCTGCCTTCCCTCATTACAGGTGCATCCAGTGCCTCAAAGCAATGCTCAGCAATCCAGGCTGCTATTTCCCCACTTATGCTTCCGGTCAGGCAATCTTCATTAAAAATGAGCACCTTACCGGTTTTACGAACACTCTTCTCAACTGCCTCTTTATCCCATGGCAACAGAGTTCTTAAATCAATTAATTCAACAGAAAGTTCCGGAAAATCATTTAACACTTCTTTAGCCCAATGCACGCCCATACCATAGGTAACTAAAGTAATATCATTGCCTTCTTGTACAAGATTTGCTTTCCCGATTTCCAACGTATAATAATCATCAGGAATATCCTCAGAAATTGAACGATAGAGCATTTTATGCTCAAAGTACATTACCGGGTTAGTATCTTCAATAGCTGCTGTAAGCAAGCCTTTGGCATCATATGGATTAGATGGGTAAACTATTTTTAAACCGGGTGTGTGAAAAAACCAGGCTTCATTGCTTTGGGAATGAAACGGACCTGCTGCCACTCCTGCCCCGGTAGGCATTCTTACCACGACATCCGCATTTTGCGCCCACCTGTAATGAGATTTAGCTAAATTATTAATAATCTGATTAAAACCACAAGTCACGAAATCGGCAAACTGCATTTCTATCACAGTTTTCCGCTTTTTAATACTCATCCCCAAGCCAATACCAATAATAGCCGATTCACATAAAGGAGTGTTTCTAATCCTGTCTTTACCGAACTTCTCTACAAAACCTTCAGTGATTTTGAAAACACCACCATATTCTGCTATATCCTGGCCCATTACAGTTAATTCGGGGAACTTCTCCAAAGACTGTTTCAGTCCGTCAGATATAGCGTCTACGTATCTTTTAGTAGTTTTATTATCTGTAGCGGGAGCTATTTCCTCTGATTTAAAAGGCGCATACACATCTTCTATTTGTCCATTGGCATCAACTTCAGGATACACATCCTTTGAAGCAATGTCTAAACCATCATTAATTGCCTTTTTAATTTCTTTTCTTAACGCCTCTACTTCCTGAGTAGTAATGATTTTCTCATCCAATAAGTATTTCTCAAAATTGTTGACTGGGTCTTTTTTGGCCCACTTATCAAAAAGTTCCTGAGGCACATATTTGGTACCTGAAGCTTCTTCATGTCCTCTCATCCTGAAGGTCATTGCTTCAATTAAGATAGGTTTAGGGTTTTTACGGATTTTCTTTGCCGCATTATCCACAGCATGATACACCTCCAATATATTATTCCCATCTACCTGAATACTCTCAATTCCGTAGCCAGGTCCTTTATCAATAAAATGCTTGAATTTAAATTGTTCATCACTTGGAGTTGACAAGCCATAACCATTGTTTTCTATCATGAAAATAACCGGCAAGTCCCATACTGCCGCTACATTTAATGCTTCATGAAAATCACCTTCGGAACTACCGCCATCACCACTAAAAACTAATGTGGCTTTTCCTTCTCCTGACATTTTGTTGGCAAGTGCAATACCATCTGCCACTGCTAATTGTGGCCCAAGGTGAGAGATCATCCCCACAATACTGAATTCATTGGTGCCAAAGTGAAAAGAACGATCTCTTCCTTTGGTAAAACCGGACATTTTCCCCTGAAATTGCGCAAATAAACGGGAAAGAGGAATATCGCGTGAAGTAAAAACGCCCAGGTTCCTGTGCATAGGCAAAATATATTCGTCAGGCTGCAGTGCCAGAGTTGCTCCCACGGAAATTGCTTCCTGACCTATACCGGAAAACCATTTACTGATCTTGTTTTGCCTTAGTAAAATCAGCATTTTTTCCTCAATTAACCTGGGCAACAATATTTGCCTGTAGAGGTTAAGTAGTTTTTCTTTGGATAATTTTTGTTTATCGAATTGCATGGTAAAAAAAGTTCAGCACAAAAGTGCATTAAAAAGATGAAAAGAGATGTTTTTTAGCGTAAATAATAGAAGCCGTTTAATATATTTTACTTTTACATATTATTAATTGTCATCGCACAAAATTAAAGTAAAGCATCGACCTGCAAAAGGTCGTTATATTTTTTATTTTTGATTTCAAATTAGCTTATGATTAAATATAATTCATTCACATTGAACAATGGACTTCGTGTATTTGTACATGAAGATAAAAACACACCACTTGCAGTACTGAATATCCTATATGATGTAGGATCGCGGGATGAAAAGCCGGATAAAACAGGATTTGCCCATTTATTTGAGCATCTGATGTTCGGAGGTTCCAAAAACATCCCTAATTATGATGAACCTCTTCAACGTGTAGGTGGCGAAAACAATGCTTTTACGAGTCCTGACATTACTAATTACTATGTTACCTTGCCTGCCAAAAATCTTGAAACTGCTTTTTGGCTGGAATCGGATAGAATGATGTCTTTATCCTTTGACCCTAAAGTGCTGGAAGTGCAAAGAAGTGTGGTAATTGAAGAGTTCAAGCAGCGTTATCTCAACCAGCCCTATGGAGATCTTTGGTTAAAACTACGCCCTTTGGTGTATGAAAAACATCCTTACCAATGGGCCACAATAGGAAAAGAGATTTCCCATATAGAAAACGCCACTATGGAAGATGTGAAAGATTTCTTTTACAAACACTACAGGCCCAACAATGCCTATATGGTGATAGCGGGAAATGTTGATACTCAAGAAATTAAAAAATTAGCTGAAAAATGGTTTGGTGAAATTCCTACCGGTGAAAAAACTGAACGAAATTTGCCTCGGGAACCTAAGCAGAAAAAAGCAAAATTTTTAGAAATAGCCTCTGATGTGCCGGTAGATGCTCTTTACAAGGCCTATCATATGCCTGCAAAAACTGATCCTGCCTATTATGCCTCAGATTTGGTAAGCGATCTGTTAGGAAGAGGAAAATCTTCACGTCTCCATCAGAAGTTAGTAAAAGATGAAGCCATTTTCTCTTCACTTTCTGCCTACGTTACCGGCTCACTGGATCCTGGTTTGTTAATGATCAGCGGACAGGTATCTGATGGCATCAGCATTGAAAATGCAGATTTGGCCGTTCAGGGAATTGTTGAGAAATTCCTTGAAGAAGAATTGACCAATCTGGAAATAGAAAAAGTTAAAAACCAGGCAATATCAAGTATAGTTTACGGAGAAGTAGATTTGCTCAATCGTGCAATGGGCATTGCTTTTGGAGCTGTTATTGGCAACCCTAATCTGGTCAATGAAGAAACCAACCTGATCAAGTCGGTCAGCAAGGAGGAAATAAAGCAAGCTGCAAAGAATATATTGGTAGCTGAAAATAGTACCACCGTTTATTATAAATCGAAAAAATGAATATAAGAGTTGGCTACGGCTATGATGTGCACCAATTAGCAGATGGAGAAGAGTTTTGGCTTGGAGGCATCAAATTAGATTACCACAAAGGCGCAGTGGGTCATTCTGATGCAGACGTACTTATTCATGTGATTTGCGATGCCCTATTAGGAGCTGCTAATTTACGAGATATTGGCTTTCACTTTGCAGATACAGATCCTGAATATAAAGGCATAGACAGTAAAATCTTATTGGACAAAACTGTTGCGTTAATTCGCTCCAGAGGTTATGAAATAGGGAACATTGATGTGACAGTTTCTCTGCAAAAACCAAAAATCAATCCTCATATTCCGGAAATGAAGAAGTGTCTGGCCAAAGTAATGAACATCAAGGAAGATGATTTATCCATTAAAGCCACTACTACCGAAAAGCTGGGTTTTGTAGGCAGGGAAGAAGGAGTAGATGCACATGCAGTAGTACTCATTTATAAAATTGATGGCAATAAAATTGAAAACCAGTACGGACATTGAGAATATAAACTAATGAGCTCAGTAAAAATCATTACCACCGAAGACGGTTCGCACTCACTCTACCACCAGGATTTAAAGGAGACTTATCATTCCTTCCATGGGGCTTTACAGGAATCGCGACATGTATTTATTGATAAAGGTTTGAGGTATTGGCGCACCAAAGAAGGATTGCCTGATTTTCTGAAGATTTTTGAAGTAGGACTTGGAACCGGACTAAATGCATTGTTGGCAGCTCAGTTTGCCATGGATAGTGGCATCAGCATAGAATATACAGGCGTTGAACCTTTCCCATTGGAGGAAGCCACGATTGACCAATTAAATTACGTAGCACAATTGGAAAGTGGTGCTCCGGGTGATGACCGCTTAAAAAACACTTTCAAACGCATTCACAGTGTTAAATGGGAAGAACCCGTTGAGATTTATCCCTATTTCGAGTTAACTAAACACCAAATTAAGCTGGAAGACTATAATCTCAACTCCTCTGAAAATTTCGATATTATATTTTTTGACGCCTTTGCTCCCAACAAACAAGCTGAGTTGTGGGAGCTTTCTATTATTCAAAAATGCTATAAGTTGCTTAAAAAAGGCGGAGTGTTTGTAACCTACAGTGCAAAAGGGCAATTAAAAAGGGATTTAAAAAGTGCAGGTTTTGAAGTCGAAACATTGCCAGGCCCTCCCGGGAAGAAAGAAATGGTGAGAGGAGTAAAATAGCGAGGTGATACAGGCTTTGTTTAAAATTGAACTTCAAACACCCTTCTAGAGATATACTTTTCAATCTCAATTATCCAGAATGAGTATTTTCAACAATTTCATTTACAGAAATATTTTTAAAAGCTCATTTAATACTAAATTCACATCATGGATTTAAGACTTTTCTTTAGCCCCGTACCGGAATTTGTTTTCGCAAATATTAGTAAGCAGAGTAGCTTCTTTAAAAGCATCACTGTCTATCAGGAAATTTTTCCTGATTATAAGTCTGCTGACATCGCCCTCATTGGAATTTCAGATGGCAGGAGTATGAGTGAAGGTTCAGGCATCGCAGATGGAGCCAATGCACTACGGAAAAAATTATATCGTTTGATGAAAGGCACAGGAACTTATAACATTGTCGACTTAGGTAATATTTCCGAGGCCATTGATATAGACCAGACCTATGGGCGGGTTCAGGAAGTGTGCAGGGCATGCCTGGAAAACAATGTACTTCCTGTTTTAATAGGAGGCTCCCATGAGATGGCATTTGCCCAATACCAGGCTTATGAAGAAATGGAGAAACTCATAAGTCTCATCAATATTGACGCATTTCTGGATATGGAAGACAGCTCTGCCCCTGCCAATAAACAACATATCCAGAAGTTGTTAATGCACCAACCCAATTATCTCTTTAATTATAGTCATTTGGCTTATCAAAGTTACCTTGTTAATCCACAAGCAATTTCCACTTTAGAAAAACTTCATTTTGAAGCCCATAGAATTGGCGCATTACGTCACGATATTAAAGAAATGGAACCTGTAATCAGGCAGGCAGACATGTTAAGCTTCGATTTAAGTGCCATCAGGTCTTCCGATTTCCCTGCTACTACCCAAGCCCAGCCCTTTGGCCTAACAGGAGAAGAAGCCTGCCAGCTATGCTGGTATGCAGGCATTAATGAAAAATTAAGTGCAACTGGGTTTTATGAATTTGATCCTCAATTAGATGATCAGTCAGGCAAATCGGCCGCAGTGCTGGCAACCATGGTATGGTATTTCATTGAAGGCTTTTACCACAGAAAAGACTCCAAAGATTTCCGCTCCAATGATTATGTGAAATACGTAGTCTCAATGCCTAGCGAACCGGAAACACTGGTTTTCTACAAAAGCCTGATCAGTGAAAAGTGGTGGATGGAAGTGCCTAACCCCTCCAAAAACACAATGTATCACAGAAATACCATCGTGCCTTGTAGTTATTCGGATTATGAACATGCCAATAAAGGCGAACTACCGGAACGTTGGATAGCAATGCATTCCAAACTCTTTTAAAAACAAGCACTTATATTATGAAAAATTTACTTCTATTTGTCTCCATTATATCCTTCCTAACTGCTTGTAATCCGCAGGAAAAAACAGCTGATGAAATCATTCATCAAGCCATTCAATATCATGGGGGAAATGCTTATGACACAGCAAATATTGCTTTCACTTTTAGGGATAAAGAATATGCTTTATCGCACAATAATGGTGAGTTTGAATATAAACGCATGTTCGAAGATTCTACAGGCAACCAAATAGTTGATATTTTAAATAATGAGGGATTCAGTAGAAAAATCAATGATTCAACTGTACAGCTGCAACCGAAAGATTCAGCTGCTTATGCCAATTCAGTAAATTCAGTACATTATTTTGCCTTACTTCCTTATGGATTAGATAATTCGGCTGTTCTAAATGAAAAGCTGGAGAATACCACTATTAAAGAGAAGGAATACTATACGGTAAAAATAGGCTTTGAACCAGAAGGTGGTGGAACAGATTTTGAAGATGAATTTGTGTTTTGGTTTGACATCGAAGACTTCTCAATGGACTATTTTGCTTATTCTTACCAAACAGAAGGTGGTGGAATAAGGTTTAGGGAAGCTTACAATCCACAACAAATAGCAGGAATAACCTTCCAGGATTATAATAATTTTAAAGCTGACAAAAATGCTGACTTAAAACATCTCCCCGCTAAATTTGAAAAGGGCGAGTTGAAATTATTATCTACAATAGAATTAAAACTTACAGATAAAGGAAAATGATTGTATCCAAACCACGCTATCAAACTATTTTTGCCTTAGCTGTTTTTCTGGTTCTCGTATTCGGATCTTTCTTCCTATTACTTGATAGCCTTTTATATTCAGCTGAATACTTCATTATCAAGATCATTTTAACTCCTGTTGTTCTTGTGATTGCATTATTGGTATTGACAAAATTCATTGCTGCTCTCAAAGTTATCAAGATCGGAAACAATAAAATTTCAGTTACTTACCTTATAAGTCGTAGTAAAATTCAACTTTCAGTAGCAGACATCAAAGCATGGATGGAGGAAGTTGTTAAAACCAGGCAAGGTGAATTCAGGGAAACAAAAATTCTGTATGGCAAGAAGAAAATCATTAAGCTTTCCAACAAAGAGAATACAGAATATGACAAAATAGTAAAGTACCTGAATACCAAAGCCGGTAAAGCAAAAAGGTGATTAATAGAGCTAAGCTTGTAATAATATTTCCACGCCCAGGTGCGTGAGACACGCACCTTTATTAAAATGATTTCAGGAATCCGCAATCTATTTGCCCAGCAAAGCAAATCTTATTTTAAGATAAAACACAATCCTTTAGGATGGTTCGTGAGATACGAACCATGGCAAAAGAATATGACAAAGTAGTGTCTCTCCTTAGAATGAAATCAATAACGGCATACATAAAAAGCAGATCACAACGTTTTATGCTCTTATTATTTCTTCCTTGAGAAAGAGAGTCCGTCACATTAAAAAAACTCATAAAATAACTTCATTTGAGCAACTATTATGTTTAAATCAGGTTTCAAACACAAACTAAAAATTTAATATTATGGCAAAAGTAACATTAGGAGGCAAGGAAGTAAATACCTCAGGCAACTTACCGGAGGTAAACCAAACAGCACCGGATTTCAAATTAGTGAAAACAGATTTATCAGAAGTTTCATTAAGTGACTATAAAGGCAAAAATATCATCCTCAATATTTTCCCCAGCATTGATACTAATACATGTGCAATGTCAGTTCGGGAATTCAACGAAAAAGCCACTGCTTTAGATAATACTGTAGTACTTTGTATTTCCAGGGATTTGCCATTTGCCCAGGCAAGGTTCTGTGGGGCCGAAGGCATAAAAAATGCTATCCCTCTTTCCAATTTCAGGGATGAATCATTTGGCAAAAACTATGGCGTCACCTTAATTGACAGTGCTATGAAAGGCCTCAACTCCAGATCTGTGGTTGTAGTCAATAAGGAGGGTAAGGTAAGCTATACCGAACTGGTTCCTGAAATAGCCAACGAACCTGATTATGAAAAAGCACTGGCCGCAGTAAAATGATCAAAAAAATTAATCATAAAAAAACCCATTCCGAATTACCAGAATGGGTTTTTTAGTTTTATACTTCTTTAAGCTTAATGCTTATTAGTTTTCTTCTTCTTGAACAACTACCTCAATTTCGATGTAATCATCAACGTTTGCACCTGGCTCAACAGAAAGCACTTTAAATACTCCATAAAGTCCACCTTTATTGTCAGTATCCAATTGGAATGCTACCACATCACCAACAGATAAGTTTGTGATACTCTCACCTTCATTAACATTATCCGCTCTATCCCAGATTTCTGCTAAATCAGTACCTGATACAATACCAACATACTCTTCATCAGAAACTGTAGTCAATTTAAACTCAGTAGCATTTCTGGTAGTCCAGTCTGAAATATCAATAGAACCACCTAAAGTTGGATAAGCATTAGGAGAAGCAATACTTGCCATATTTTCCGCTCCATAATAATAACCAAAATCCACATCAGATGAATTTGGTGCACTGGCAGCATTTACTTCACCCTCAGTAACTGTCTCACCTAAATTAGTAGAGAACCATGTATTAGTGGTTCCATCTGCAGCTGGTGCATAAACCAAAATATCTGTGTAAATCACAACACCTGTTTCAGTCACTGTAATAGTGAATTCCTGATTAGTTTGCTGATTATCATCATCAACTGCTAATAGCTCAACAGTATATTCACCTGCTTCTGGAATAGAAAAAGGCTCAAATTCAACTGTAGCACTTGTAGCACCTGCATCTAACCCTAAATCATTTCTAGTATATTCTGTTTTATAACCACTTAAAGTAATAGTTGCATCCGCAGATTCAATTGATTCAATTCTTAAAGTATTGAATCCTGCAGGAGCGTCTACTTCTGCAGTGAAAGAAATAGCTTCACCTACTGCCACTTCACCATTAGCCGGATCAGTTGTAACTGTAACTGTTGGGCTATTCAACAAGTCTTCATCCCCCTCACCATCACAAGCTGTGAAAAATAAGGTACCTGCCATTGCAGATAACATCATTGCATTTCTAAATAATTTTCTCATTGCTTTTTGGTTTTTGTTTTGTTCTGTTTTGATTTAAAATTATATTAACTGACGCCAGGTCACTTTTCCTGACATTGTGTTATAGACTCGCTTAACGCTAAAAAGGTTGTAATCATTTTCAAAAAACCCACTATTTTTTTACCCTTGTTGGTTGTTTTAAGAATATTATTATCTACATTTAGAATTAAAATACCTTTAACACAAAGGTTTATTTGCCTCATTTATATATCTTTACAGGAGTATGAGGATAGGTACACAAATTGTTTTTTAGGTATTTCAGATAATTAATATAACTTTTCTGATAGAAATTATTAGAATAAATTTTAAATTGCATACAGATTTATAGTAAATTTATTTACATTTATAAATTGAAAGAATACATAAGAACGAAAACTAACTAAATTAATCATCATTAAAGAAAAATAAATTATGGCAGAGAATAACCAAAGCATCTTTGACATGATACACCAGTATGGCCCTTATGTGGGCATGGGTATTATTGGTATAGCCGTCTTGCTCGTTTTACTGTATTATATGCGTTTAGCGACTTTGAAAGATTTTAAACAAAAGTATGACTACATTAACAAACATGAGATTGACACTTTATGGCGATCTACTGTAATTCTTTTGATTGGTGCAATAGTGTGGATCAATGCCTTGTTTGGAGAAACCGAACTTTTATGGCTTTCTGTAAAAGTGTTCGTTTCAGCTATGCTCGGTCTAATCATTGGTGTGATCATCCAAAATATACTTAGATTTTATTATCCTTTTCATATTGAAAAGAGACTGAAAAAATTAAGATATACCCCTAGGATTTCCCCAAAAACTGGAAAACCTATGAAGCTATTAACTGAAGAGGAAGAAGATGTATACCTGGATGAAGGTATGCAAGCTGAAGAAGACATCTTCTCTGTAGATTATGATGTTTGGGTTGACGAAGAAACAGGCTACACAAAAATCGAGAAGTATTCCGGACACCTTCATGCACTACAGTGCTCTGAATGTAACTATCAAACTTTAAAAGTTGTGAAAGAAGAGATTATAAAATCTCCAACCATTACTGAAGAAGGTGAATTGATGAAATATTTCAAATGTTCATATTGTGGACATAAAGCAAGGAAAACATTCCATATTGCTAAATTGAAAGAAGCTACTGATTTGAGTGAAACGCCTAATGTACAATCGACACCTTAAAAATTTTACTTACAATCTTACGAAACCTCTTCTTTCCGGAAGAGGTTTTTTTTTGTTCAATTATAGAATGAAAGAGGTAACCAAAGCATAATATGTTCAAATCGCAGAAGAAATGAAATACTACAGCACCAAAAATCCCAGTAAAAAATCCGGTTTCCGTCAGGCTGTCATCCAGGGACTACCTACTGATAATGGGCTTTATATGCCTGAATATATCCCTCTTTTGCCTAAAACCTTCTTTGGATCATTGACCGACATATCTTTACAAGAAATTGGATATGAAGTGCTTTCTCATTTTGTCGGAGATGAAATCCCCGCTTCTGAACTTCAAAATATAATTGACAAAACGCTCTCTTTTGATATCCCTTTAATTGAAATCAAAGAGAACATCTATGCCCTGGAATTATTTCATGGGCCCAGTTATGCTTTCAAAGACGTTGGGGCTAAATTCCTCGCACAATGTCTGGATTACTTTTACCGTGATGCCGATAAGAAATGTACTATATTGGTTGCTACTTCAGGGGATACTGGAGGGGCTGTTGCCGCTGCATTTTCACAAACCAAAAATATAGAAGTCGTTATACTTTACCCGTCAGGAAAAGTTAGTGATTTACAGGAAAAGCAATTAACCACTTATGAAAAGAACGTAACTGCACTGGAAATCTCAGGAGATTTTGATGACTGCCAAAGATTGGTAAAATCAGCCTTTCTGGACAATGAGTTGAGGGATAAAATTCAAATCAGCTCGGCTAATTCTATTAATATTGCCCGTTTTATCCCACAATCAATCTACTATTATATCCCTTTTAAAGTATTAGGAGCTCAACAAACTGTTTCATTTTCAGTTCCCAGTGGAAATTATGGCAACCTCACAGCAGGTTTAATTGCGCAAAGAATGGGACTTCCTGTAAGTAATTTTATAGCGTCTTCTAATAGAAATGATGCTGTTCCCAGATATTTATTCAGCGGGACTTATGAACCAAAACCTACAATTGCCACTATATCCAATGCCATGGATGTGGGTTCTCCCAGTAATTTCCAGCGTATGCTGAATCTATTTGACAACGATCATAAAAAAATGATAGAGGTAATAAAAGGCTATAGTTTTACGGATGAAGAGACACTGGAAATTATGCACCAGGTCTATCAACAATATAATTACTTATTAGATCCACATGGAGCTGTGGCTTACGGTGGGATAGAAAAATATTTACAGCAATCTTCTTTAGGAGAAATAGGCATCATTTTAGAAACTGCTCACCCCTGTAAATTTATGGATACGGTTAAACAAATCAGTAAGGAAAATATTATGCCTGATACTGCCCATGAATTTTTATCCAAAGAGAAGAAAAGCATAAAAATGGAACCTGATTATGACGCTTTTAGGGCTTTTTTATTAGAAAGCTGAATCAATTGATGTAAATTTTCACTATGTGGTTAGTTACTGAAGATCTAAAAATGACGTCTGGTTCCCATACTATCTTTTATCCCAAAATTTGTTTTTTAGCTTTCTCCTGAATTACTTCCTGCACAGTTCGATGCTGAATTTTACTCTCCAGCCAACTGATAATATCAAAATAAATAAATGCTCTTTTTTCATATCTAATGCTCTGGAGAGGAATAAGTTGCTCCAATAGCTTTTTGAATTCAGGGATCAAATCTTCCTCCTGAAAACCAGAAGCTAGTTTCCTTAAAAACCGTAGTATATATTTCTGAAATAAATTTAAATCCCCTTTTTTCAGTAAGAAACGATAGGCCGAACGAATATAGTAATCAATCACCTCCATATTCCCCAGTTCATAATGGGCAATTAAACTTAGAATCCTTGTAAAGGAGTGGATGTCTTCCCTCAATTCCACATTTTCATCGTTTTGAACCCTATTGATCCATTCCAAAGCTTCACTATATTGGCTATTCCCAAAATACAAGCAGGCAATTTTATAAAATAGAATAATCCGGGAATGCTCATCAGAGCGAGCAATAAATTTACCCAAATCCTCACCTATTCTATCTAAAAGAGAGACACCGATATTGAATTTCCCCAACATAAATATCCTGTTGAACTCATGCACGAAAACATATTTCAGTAATCTGTAGCGAATATTTTCATTGACTATTTTCTGTGTTTGCTGATTCAGTGCCTGCAATCTTTTTCGGGTTTTCATAAAATCAGCATAATGAAAGAGCTTGTATTCTGCTATCATCACCTGGTTAATCGCATTTAAGTATTCGTCCATTTGCGATTGCCTCAACTCCGGATTCTTATCAAATAGCTTCAGCCACCTTTTGGCATATTCATAGCCCGATTCCATCTCTTCAGTGAAATAATAGTAGTTAACGTACAGACGATAAAGGTTCAGTTTTTCGTAAAGCGATAACTCCTCTTCCTTATGTTCAGGCATATTATGATAAAAGAGTTCTTTTATTTCGAGGTAATGTGCATCATTTCTAATATAGCCAGTTTTAAGATAAACAGCATTCAGTTGCACTGAAAGATTAGTAAACTTATTAATCAGGTTAATTTTTCTATTGGTATCTTCTACCTGTTCGATAATCCGGTGCACACGCTGTTGAAAAGAGGCTCCTACGGTTTTATTCAAAATAATTTTCTCCCATTTCAAAAGCTCCAACTTCAATTCCAGATTATCAGTTTTACGTACTTTTTTATGAGCTTTGCCAAGCATATCCACACTTTGCTGATATAAGCCACGGTTAAACAATAACTGAACATAATCCACCATCTCCCTTATCTGAATTTCTTCAATTTTCTCCAGCTCGTATTGCCTTAAACTTTGCAATAACCGTTTATATAAATGAGCTTTTAAATTAGAAAATTGAGCGGGCTCAAAAGAAGTTTCCTTTTGTAGGATAGTATTTTCATCAAATTTGTTTTGCTTTTCTATCATTTCAAAAAGCCGTATGTATTTAGCTCCCATTTCTTCATGATGGCTCACAAATAATTTGAAGTAGCGCTTCTCACTCCTATTTAATGATTTCACCAGCGTAAATAAATGATCAGATCTATCCTTTGCCATCGTATTTATTTATGTATTTAATATGCAGTTAATTCATCCTTATTTAAATCAAAAACCTATATTAAGAGCATAAATTATACAAAATAGCTCTCTATGAGAATTAAAATCATAACATATTTAAGTATTAGAAATCGTAATTACAAAAATATTTGGCATTACATCCGCTAAAGTTTCCACCTACATTAGATTTTATAAAAGTTAAAGATTAGAACAAATTCATTAGTAGTCAGCAAACTGAATAGCAATGCAGAACAGAATTCAAATTTTCGACACCACATTAAGAGATGGAGAACAAGTGCCTGGTTGCGGGCTTTCAAAAAAAGAAAAACTACATATTGGCACCGCTCTTCAATCACTGGGTGTAGATGTAATAGAAGCAGGATTTCCTGTTTCCAGTCCGGGCGATTTTGAATCAGTAAAATTACTTTCTGCCGAACTCAGGGATGTAAGCATCTGCGCACTTTCCCGCGCTGTAAAAAAAGATATCGAGTGTGCTGCCGAAGCATTAAAGGGAGCTGCCAAACCCAGAATCCATACCGGCTTAGGCACATCCGATCAGCATGTTTTCACTAAACTGAAAATATCTAAAAAACAAGTAATAGAAAGAGCCATTGAGGCTGTAAGCTATGCCAGAAATTTTGTAGATGATGTAGAGTTTTATGCAGAAGATGCTGGTAGAACTTCCAATGAATTTTTAGCCCAGGTAGTTGAGGCCGCTATTAAAGCAGGTGCAACCGTGGTCAATATTCCTGACACAACAGGTTATTGCTTGCCACAGGAGTATGGTAAAAAAATAAAATTTTTGGTTGATAACGTCAGCAATATAGATAAAGCCATCATTTCTACCCATTGTCATAATGACTTGGGTCTAGCTACCGCCAATAGTATTGAAGCTGTTATAAACGGAGCCAGACAAATTGAATGCACCATTAACGGAATAGGCGAACGTGCCGGAAATACTGCATTAGAAGAGGTGGTTATGATCTTAAGAAAACATCACTGGCTAAACTATGATACAGGGATCAAAAGTGAGAAGCTTTTTCCAATGAGTAAAATGGTTTCTGAAACGATGAATATGGCCGTTCAGCCTAACAAAGCCATTGTAGGTGCCAATGCATTCTCACACTCATCAGGAATCCATCAGGATGGAGTAATTAAAAATAAAGAAAATTATGAAATCATTGACCCTTATGAAGTGGGAGTCAATAAATCAAGCATCATATTAACTGCCAGAAGCGGAAGAGCTGCCTTAAATTTCCGATTAGGAGAACTTGATATTTTTCTTGGCAAAGAAGAGCTGGAAGATACTTACAAAAAATTCCTGGAATTGGCTGACAGCATAAAAGTAGTAGAGGACAATGATTTGCAATACTTAGTAAAAGAATACGCAACAGTTTCTAAATAATTAAGGGAAGTTAAAAATGGCAGCAGCAAAAACATTATTTGATAAAATATGGGATACCCATGTGGTTCACACTGTTGAAGAGGGACCACAAGTACTCTACATTGATAAACATTTTATCCACGAAGTAACTAGCCCGCAGGCTTTTGCCGGACTAAAGAAAAGAGGCATCCCTGTTTACCGAACAGAACATACTATTGCCACAGCAGATCATAACGTACCTACCGAAAACCAACATTTACCTATCAAAGATGTCCTCTCAAGGCATCAGGTGGACACTTTAATTAGAAATTGCAAAGAGTTTGGAGTGGAATTATATGGCCTGGGACATCCTTATCAAGGCATAGTGCATGTTATAGGTCCTGAATTAGGGATTACGCAACCGGGAATGACTATTGTTTGTGGAGACAGCCACACCTCTACCCATGGTGCTTTTGGAAATATTGCTTTTGGTATTGGCACCAGCGAAGTAGAGCAGGTTTTAGCTACTCAATGTGTGCTGCAGCGTAAACCCAAAACCATGAAAATACAGGTAGATGGTGAACTTAAGAGAGGCGTACTTTCCAAAGATATAGTGCTGTACATTATTTCCCAATTAACCACAAGTGGGGGAACTGGCCACTTTATTGAATTTTGCGGATCTGCTATTGAGGCTTTATCAATGGAAGCACGCATGACCATTTGTAATATGAGTATTGAGATGGGGGCGAGAGGTGGTTTAATTGCACCGGACGAAAAAACATTCGAATACATTAAAGGAAGACAATTTGCTCCTGTTGGCAATGAATGGGAAAAGAAACTGGCCGAATGGCAAAGGCTGAAAACAGATACTGATGCAAAATTTGATGCTGAATATTATTTCAAAGCAGAGGACATAGAACCTATGATTACCTATGGCACAAATCCTGGTATGGGTATGGGAATTACACAGTTTATTCCGCAAGTCAATGGCACTTCCTCCTCAGGATTGGAAAAATCATTGAAATACATGGAACTACAGGGCGGAAGCCAATTACTGGGCCATGAAATTGATTTTGTTTTCATAGGTAGCTGTACCAATTCGCGTATTGAAGATTTGCGATTGGTGGCTGATATGGTGAAAGGTAAAAAGAAAGCAGCGCATGTGCAGGCCATGATTGTTCCCGGCTCAAGGCAGGTGGAACAACAAGCTATTGCAGAAGGTATTGATCTGATATTAAAAGAAGCAGGCTTTGAATTAAGACAGTCCGGTTGTTCTGCATGTTTGGGTATGAATGAAGATAAAATCCCAAAAGGAAAATATTGTGTATCTACTTCCAATAGAAATTTTGAAGGAAGGCAAGGGCCTGGCGCACGAACAATGCTGGCAAGTCCTTTGACTGCTGCTGCAGCTGCCTTAACAGGTAGAGTTACAGATGTAAGGGACTTATTAAAAGACTGAAAGATGGAAAAATTCATAAGATTATATTCCACATGTGTTTTACTTCCGATGGAAGATGTGGATACAGATCAAATTATCCCCGCCCGCTTTTTAAAAGCGGTGAGTAGAGAGGGCTTCGGGGATAATTTATTCAGGGATTGGCGCTATCTGGAAAATGATAGCCCTAACCCTGAATTTATACTAAATAAGAAAGGTATTTCAGGTGAAATATTGGTCGCTGGAAGAAATTTCGGTTGTGGATCAAGCCGTGAACATGCGGCCTGGGCTTTATATGATTATGGATTTAGGGTGATAATATCCAGTTTCTTTGCCGATATTTTTAAGAACAATGCCCTTAACAATGGCTTGCTACCTGTACAAGTGAGTGATGAAATATTGACCAAGATATTTGAAATAGTAGAAAAAGATCCTGAGACCATTATGCAAGTCAATCTGGAGGAGCAATTAATCAGCATTGAAAATGAAGAAATTGCTGAAAGCTTTGAAATCAACAATTACAAAAAATATTGTATGATCAATGGCTTTGATGATATAGATTTTTTACTCAATAAATCAAATGAAATTACGGCTTTTGAAGAAAGCAGAATTTAGGAATGTTGTTAACCCGTTTAGGTTAAACCCTTTTCAATCCCCACTTCCTCTCGCTCATGGTTTGGAAGTTCGGGGATGGAGGGGGTGACGGGCCATCGAAATGTAAAAAATGTAATTGCAAATATTTTTAAAAAGAAATGAAGAAATCAATAGCAATATTAGCCGGAGACGGAATAGGTCCTGAAGTGACCAAACAAGCTATAAAATGCCTTGATGCAGTGGCTGAGGTTTTCAATCATCAATTTATTTACCACGAGGCACTAATTGGTGCTGTTGCCATTGATGCAACAGGAAACCCTTTCCCGGAAGCTACAGAAAAAGTATGCAAAACTACTGATGCTATTTTATTTGGAGCCATTGGCCATCCTAAATATGACAATGACCCAAGTGCAAAAGTAAGACCGGAACAAGGGTTGCTGAGTATGCGCAAGAAATTAGGATTGTTTGCCAATGTACGGCCTGTGAATAGCTACGAAGTACTTTTATCTATATCTCCTTTAAAAGAAGAGATTATAAGAGGAGTGGATTTTGTGGTGTTTCGTGAATTGACAGGAGGTATTTATTTTGGAGAGCCTCGAGGTAGATCAGAAGATGGGGACAAAGCTTTTGACACCTGTGTTTACTCTAAACATGAAATTGAACGAATTGCGCATTACGCTTTTCAGGCAGCAGCTAAAAGACGCAAGAAAGTAACCTTAGTCGATAAAGCCAATGTACTGGCTACCTCTCGCTTATGGAGGGAAACAGTCACTAAGCTGGCCAGACAATATCCTGAAATAGAATTGGATTTCATGTTTGTGGATAATGCAGCTATGAAGATCATTCAAAATCCTAAACATTTTGATGTGGTATTAACGGAAAATATGTTTGGCGACATAATTACTGATGAAGCTTCAGTTATTTCTGGTTCACTGGGCATGCTACCATCAGCTTCATTAGGCACAAGACAAAGTTTATTCGAACCTATTCATGGTTCTTATCCGGAAGTAGCGGGAAAAAACAAAGCAAATCCTATTGGCTCTATTCTTTCTGCTGCCATGTTACTGGAATATGCTTTTCAGTTACATGAGGAAAGTAATTTAATCCAAGAAGCAGTCGAAAAATCCCTTGATAAAGGTTTTACCACTGAAGATATCTTTAAAGAGAACGCTAAAACCACTGAAGAAGTGGGAGATAGAATAGCTTCATTTATTTATTCAAAGAATAAAGCATTAGCAAATTGATGAACACCATTTTCCAAAATTCAATGAACGTCATTACCACAATTATTACAGTCATTATCCTAAAAGAAAAAGGATGACGGAAAACTCATAAATATATTTTTTTGAGAAGGCGTCATCCCACAGGATGGCGCTTTTTTTTTACTAAAATCTAACGACACAAACACAACGCATATGTACTACAACAATAACACTTTTGTATTCTTAAATGGTCAATGGCTTCCTGCGAAAGAAGCTAATACCAGCTTATATGGTCAGACTTTACATTATGGAAATGGTGTATTTGAAGGGATAAGAGCCTATAAAAATGATGTGGGATTTAACATTTTCAAAGCACATGAACATTTTGAAAGGCTGCATTATTCTGCCCAATTAATGCACATTGACCTCCCCTATTCGGTAGATGAATTGGTAAGCATAAGTTATGAATTATTAGATAAAAATAATTTAACTGATGCCTACATACGTCCTCTGGTTTATTTAGGAGCCAATATGGCCCTGGAGCCGGTAAAGGAAGTAAATGTATTTATTTGTGCATGGAAGTGGGAAAAATATTTAGGCAACAATCCTATAAAAGCCAAAATATCCTCCTATCAGCGGATCCATCCTGCCTCACAACATGTGGAAGCCAAAGTTGTTGGCCATTATACCAACTCCATTTTAGCCACAACAGAAGCTAAGAAGAACGGATATGATGAAGCTATTCTTTTAGATCACACAGGTCATGTATCTGAAGGATCAGGAGCCAATATTTTTATTGAAAAAAATGGTGAATTATTCACCCCTTCCAGAGGAAATATACTTCCGGGAATTACACGCAGAACAGTAATAGACTTAGCCAGAGAACTGGGAATCAAACTAACAGAAAAGCCAATTACAAAATCTCAATTATTGGATGCCGATTGTGCTTTCTTCACTGGTACTGCTGCTGAAGTTGCACCCATTGCAAGCGTTGACAAGACTACCTTTCCTCTACACTGGGAAGATTCGCTGGGCTACAACCTTTACCAAATGTATAGGCAAAAGGTACAATACAACGATTTACAGAATCAAACTATCATATAAGAAATTATGGCTCAAGAGCTCAATAAATATAGCAAAGTAGTTACTCAGGACCCCACTCAACCCGCAGCACAGGCTATGTTACATGCCATTGGCTTGACGGATGAAGATTTGAAAAAACCTCAGATTGGCATTGGCAGCACAGGATTTGAGGGGAATCCTTGCAATATGCACCTGAATGATTTGGCGGTAGAAGTAAAAAAAGGCATAAAGGCTTTAGAGTGGGTAGGGCTCATTTTCAATACTATTGGCGTAAGTGATGGGATTTCCATGGGCACAGCAGGCATGCGGTACAGTTTGCCTTCCCGGGATATTATTGCTGATTCAATGGAAACGGTGGTAAACGCCCAGGCTTATGACGCACTAATTGCTGTAACAGGCTGTGATAAAAATATGCCCGGAGCATTAATAGCTATGGGCAGGCTGGACAGACCTTCACTCATTATATACGGTGGAACTATTGCTCCAGGCTGTTTTAAAGGAGAAGCATTAGATGTTGTTTCAGCCTTTGAAGCACTTGGGAAGAAACAAGCTAAAACCATTTCGGAAGAAGATTTCAATGGTATAGTGGCCAATGCATGTCCCGGGCCAGGGGCATGCGGAGGGATGTACACTGCCAACACCATGGCTTCGGCTATTGAAGCTTTAGGATTATGTCTGCCGTATGGTTCTTCCAATCCGGCACAAAGCCCGGAAAAGAAAGCGGAATGTAATGCAGCCGGAAAAGCTATTAAACATTTGGTGGAAACTGATTTAAGCCCAAGAAAGATAGTTACACGCGCTTCATTTGAAAATGCTATAGCTTTAGTTACTGTATTAGGAGGATCTACCAATGCTGTTTTGCATTTATTGGCTGTTGCCCACGCATTTGACATCAATTTAACTTTAGAAGATTTTGCTAAAATAAGTGCCAGAACACCCTATCTAGCAGATTTGAAACCAAGCGGTAAGTACCTGATGGAAGACTTACATAAAGCAGGCGGTGTGCCGGCTGTAATGAAACAGATGCTGAAAGAAGGTTTGCTGGATGGCAATTGCATGACTGTCACGGGAAAAACCATAGCTGAAAATCTAAAGGATTTACCTGAATTAGGAGAAAACCAGAAAATTATTCACTCCGCTAAAACACCCATTAAAACATCAGGTCATTTAAGAATTCTGAAAGGAAATTTAGCACCGGAAGGGGCTGTAGCCAAAATCACAGGCAAGGAAGGAGAAATTTTTGAAGGGACAGCACGAGTTTATGATGGCGAATTTGCCACCAACGATGGTATTGCCAATGGAGAAATTCAATCTGGAGATGTGGTGGTCATCCGCTATGAAGGCCCAAAAGGAGGTCCCGGAATGCCGGAAATGTTAAAACCCACCTCTGCCATCATGGGCAAGGGACTAGGTGATTCCGTAGCGCTGATCACTGATGGTAGATTTTCGGGTGGCACCCACGGCTTTGTAGTAGGCCATATTTCCCCGGAAGCTTTCCTGGGAGGTCCATTGGCTTTAGTAGAAAATGGAGACATCATCAGAATAGATGCAATCAAAAATAGCATCACTTTGAAAGTAGCTGATGATATACTTGAGAAAAGAAGAGAAAATTTAGCTGAAAGACCTCTCAGAAAACATACAGGTACATTATACAAATACGCAAAACTTGTTTCATCCGCATCATTGGGATGTATAACCGACCAATAATATGGAACCCACACAATTAACAAAAACGCAAGTAAAGAAAACCACTATTACCGGTGCGGAAGCTTTAGTAAGAGCATTGATTGCAGAAAAGGTGGACACTATATTTGGCTACCCGGGTGGTGCCATTATGCCTGTGTATGATGCGCTCTATTATTATGAAAAAGAGTTAAAGCACATTATGACACGACATGAACAAGGTGCCACTCATGCTGCTCAGGGCTATGCCCGCATATCCGGAAAGGTCGGAGTTTGTCTGGCTACATCAGGTCCCGGAGCCACCAATTTAATTACAGGTTTGGCAGATGCTCAACTGGATTCAACTGCCATAGTATGTATTACAGGACAGGTTTCCAGCAAAATGATAGGCACTGACGCATTCCAGGAAACTGATATAGTAAGTATTTCTATGCCAGTGACGAAATGGAACATTCAAATTACAAAAGCCAAAGACATTCCTGCAGCTATAGCAAAAGCTTTTTATATAGCTAAAAGTGGCAAGCCCGGACCAGTATTAATAGATATCACCAAAGATGCCCAGTTTGAGACTTTTGAATTTACCTATGAGCCATGTCATCACATCAGAAGCTATGTACCTAATCCGCAAATAGATTCAAAAGCCATTGAATTGGCAGCCAGAGTAATTGATTCGGCTAAAAAGCCGCTCATTGTTTTTGGCCATGGGATTCTGCTGGCTGATGCCAGAAAAGAATTTCAGGCATTTGTTGAAAAAACCGGTATTCCTGCTGCATGGACTATCATGGGATTATCTGCCCTTAACACTGATCATCCACTAAATATTGGCATGTTGGGAATGCATGGAAATTATGCGCCTAATATCATGACCAATGAATGTGATGTTTTAATTGCAGTGGGCATGCGCTTTGACGACCGTGTAACGGGTGATGTATCACGTTATGCAAAGCAGGCAAAAATCATTCATTTGGAAATAGATCCTGCTGAAATCAACAAAAATGTGACGGTTGATGTGGCTGTTTTAGGAAATTGCAAAGAATCATTAGATCAACTCACGAAAGCAATTACTCCGAAGGAATATCCTGATTGGCTCCATAGGGCAAAGGAATTAATTACTACAGAGAATGAAATGGTCATCAAAGATGAACTTTTCCCTCCTGAGAATGATAAAATAACCATGGGAGAAGTGATCCGCAGAATCTCCGATATTTCCAAAGGAGCCGCCATCATAGTGACCGATGTAGGTCAGCATCAAATGATTGCTCAACGCTACTACAATTTTAGACAGTGGAAAAGCAATGTAACATCAGGTGGATTGGGGACTATGGGATTTGCTCTTCCGGCAGCCATAGGAGCTAAATTCGGTGCTCCTCACCGACAGGTTATTGCAGTAATTGGAGATGGAGGCTTTCAAATGACTATCCAGGAATTAGGCACCCTGTTTCAAACCAGAGTTGATGTAAAAATCCTCATTCTCAATAATGAGTTTTTAGGCATGGTACGGCAGTGGCAGGATCTCTTTTTCGAAAAACGTTATTCCTCCGTGGACATGGTTAATCCTGATTTTCAAATCATAGCAAAAGGATATGGCATTACAGCTGAGAAAGTAACTGAAAGGGAAGATTTGGAAAGTGCTATTCATCGCTTTCTTTCCCATGACGGCAGCTTTTTACTGGAAGTACTGGTAGGGAAGGAAAACAATATATTCCCCATGATTCCGACAGGTGCTTCGGTCTCTGAAATACGACTAGAATGAGAACCTGGAAACAAGATAAAGTCCGATCGATAGTAGCCTAACAGTTGACAATAGCAGTAGTCAGTAGACAAAAAGTAAAATGCAAATGGTAGTAAAATCAATCGGAAAAAATAAAATTAAAGAAACTTAAATTAAGGCAGTATGGAACAATTCACGATATCGATATACACGGAAAACATGATTGGTTTACTGCATCGCGTGACTACTATTTTCACCCGCAGGCATATCAATATTGAGAGTATTACCGCCTCAGAAAGTGAAGTGAGTGGTATCCACAGATATACAGTTGTTATCACTGAGGAAGAGGTAAATGTAAAAAATGTAGTAAAGCAAATTGAAAAGCAAATCGAAATTTTCAAGGCTTTCTATCATCGTAACGAAGATATTGTTTACCAGGAAATGGCATTATATAAAATGCCTACCAATATTTTGTCGCAAACACGCGAGGTGGAGCAAATTGTAAGAAAACACCACGCGCGATTATTGGCTGTAGAGCCGGAGTTTACCATTATAGAGAAAACCGGTTTTAAAGAAGAAACGCAAGATCTTTTCGAACAACTCAAACCTCATGGCATTTTGGAGTTTGTTCGTTCGGGAAGAATTTCAATCTCTAAACGCATGAAGGAATTCCAGGACTATTACTCGGAAGTAGAGAAAGCCTCCAGGCTATAAATAACTGAAAAGATGACAGGAACAAAAAATAAAATCAATAAGAAGTAATCATTCACTATATATTAAAACATAAGAACAATGGCAAAATTAAAATTCGGAACAATAGAAGAAAATGTAATGACTCGTCAGGAATTCCCCTTAAAAAAGGCACAGGAGGTTTTGAAAGATGAGGTCATTGCCGTTTTAGGTTACGGAGTGCAAGGTCCCGGGCAAGCACTAAATTTAAAAGACAATGGCTTTAACGTAATTGTAGGCCAGCGTAAAGGTTCCAAAACCTGGGACAAAGCAGTGGAAGATGGCTGGATTCCCGGAAAAACACTTTTTGAACTGGAAGAAGCTGCTGAAAAAGGCACCATCTTACAATATTTATTATCAGATGCAGGACAGATTGCCCAATGGGAAACAGTAAAGAAACATTTAACTCCTGGTAAAGCCTTATATTTTTCTCATGGCTTTGGCATTACTTATTCAGATCAAACCGGCATAGTTCCTCCTAAAGATGTGGATGTAATATTAGTAGCCCCCAAGGGGTCCGGCACCAGTTTACGCAGATTATTTGTGAACGGGAGCGGCTTAAACTCCAGTTACGCCATCCACCAGGACGCTACAGGAAAAGCATTGGAAAGATGTTTGGCGCTTGGAATTGGAGTAGGCTCCGGCTACTTATTTGAAACCAATTTCAGGAAAGAGGTTTATAGCGATTTAACCGGAGAAAGAGGAAGCTTAATGGGAGCTATTCAGGGACTATTTGCTGCTCAGTATGATCTTTTACGCTCAAAGGGACATTCCCCTTCAGAAGCTTTTAACGAAACGGTAGAGGAAGCTACCCAATCACTTTATCCTTTAGTAGCTGAGAACGGAATGGACTGGATGTATGCTAATTGCTCCACCACTGCCCAGCGTGGTGCATTGGATTGGTGGAAAAAATTCCGTGATGCCGTTAAGCCTGTTTTTGAAGAACTATATGATAGTGTAGAAACTGGAAATGAAGCCAAACTAACCATTACTGCCAACGAAAAAGAAGATTACAGAGTGGAGCTGGAAAAAGAATTGAGGGAATTGAAGGATTCTGAAATGTGGCAGGCTGGTGCGGCTGTAAGAAAGCTGAGGCCTGAGAATGCTTAACAGATACAATTTCAAATTATATAGATTCCATTCCTGTCTGCCTCAAAAGGTAGACAGGAAAAGGTCATCGATTAATACTCAACATATTTTCAAATGATTGAAACATCAACAAGCTACTATCCTCATATAAAGGACATACAAAAAGCAGCTGATAAATTAAAAGGTGTAGCATTGCACACACCTTTGATGCAAAATATTGCTTTGTCCAAAGCTTATAATGCCAATATACTTTTTAAAAGGGAAGATTTACAAACCGTACGCTCCTACAAAATAAGAGGCGCTTATAATAAAATCAGTTCTTTAGATCAATCGGAATTGGGGAAAGGAATTGTTTGTGCAAGTGCCGGAAATCACGCTCAGGGGGTGGCATTTTCTTGTCAGCTTTTGAAAGTGCGAGGCACTATCTTCATGCCAGCCCCTACCCCTAAACAAAAAATTGAGCAGGTAAGAATGTTTGGTGAAGATTATGTAGAGATCATACTTATTGGAGACACATTTGATGACGCCTATTTTGCTGCAAGAGAACATTGCAAAAAAGAGAATACCTTGTTTATCCATCCATTCAATGATCCCAAGGTAATTGAGGGACAAGCTACCGTAGGCTTGGAAATATTGGATCAAACTGAATCAACTATTGATTATTTATTTCTGCCAATTGGTGGTGGCGGATTATCGGCTGGTGTAAGCACAATTTTCAAAGCCTTTTCACCTGACACTAAAATTATTGGAGTAGAGCCGGCAGGTGCTCCGGCCATGAAAAAATCTCTTGAAAATGGTTATAATACAGAACTGGATCAGATTGAAAAATTTGTTGATGGGGCAGCTGTTAAGAAAGTGGGGGACTTAAATTTTGAGATTTGCCAAAAAAACCTTTCTGAAGTTGTTACTGTAGATGAAGGGAAAATTTGTGAAATCATTCTTCAAATGTATAATAAAGATGCCATAGTGGTAGAACCCGCAGGTGCATTATCAATAGCTGTGCTGGAGCAATATCGGGAGGAAATAGTTGGCAAAAATGTAGTGTGCGTAATAAGTGGAAGCAATAACGACATTACCCGTACTGAAGAAATAAAGGAAAGAGCTTTACTTTACAGAGGTTTAAAACATTATTTCATCGTGAAATTCCCTCAACGAGCCGGGGCATTGAAGCAATTTGTAGGACATGTTTTAGGGCCTGATGATGACATTACTCATTTTGAATATACTAAAAAGAATTCCAGGGAGACAGGCGCTGCTGTAGTGGGAATTGAGTTGAAAAGATCCGAAGATTTTGAGCAGCTAGTAAGTAGAATGAAAGCGTCAGGATTTTATGGTGATTATTTAAACAGCAAAGAATACCTGATGAATTTATTGGTTTAAAGCCAATATTTAAAAAATACAATTTCTTAACATTGAAAAGGGCACAAAAAAAGCCGAAATTAATTTCGGCTTTTTTATTAGAATTTCAAGATGATCTTACTCTTCGATAACTTCTTCAGTATCATTTTGAATAGTATCAGCTCCTTGCTCGATTGCATCTTGAGTTTCCTCAGCAGCTTCATCGATAGCCTCACCAGTTTCTTCAGCTGCATCTTCGATAGCGTCACCGATTTCCTCAGTTGACTCTTCAATTTGATCAGCAGCTTCTTCTTTTTCGCTTTTGTTGTCACATGCAACTACTGCAAATGTGAAAGCAGCAAGCATAAACATTGTGAATAACTTTTTCATAGTTTAATCGGATTATGGTTTATAATGATCCAAAGGTATATAAATATTCAAACATTTGTGAATTGTTGAGTTATTTTTTTCTAAACACAAGTTTGATAGGTACCCCTTCAAAGTCAAAATTCTCCCTTAATCTGTTTTCCAGAAAACGCTCATACGGAGTTTTGATGTATTGAGGCAAATTACAGAAAAATGCAAAACATGGCGTATAAGTTGGCAATTGGGTAATATATTTTATTTTAATATGCTTCCCTTTTAAAGCCGGTGGCGGGTACTTTTCTATTTCCTTCAACATCACCTCATTAAGTGCTGAAGTCGTTACTTTTTCATGTCTGCTTTCACAAATTTTCATTGCCATCTCTATCGCCTGGAAAATTCTTTGTTTTTGAATAACAGAAGTAAAAATAATGGGAATATAATTCAGTGGCCCTAATTTTTCCTGAATCTCCTTCTTGAATTTATCATGGGTTTTGCCATCTTTCTCAATCAAATCCCACTTATTCACCATAATCATGATCCCTTTCTTGTATTTATGGGCCAATGAAATGATCTGCATGTCCTGTGCTTCGAAACCTCGTTCTGCATCAATCACAACTATACAAACATCGCTATCCTGTAAAGCCTGAATGGCCCTGATGGTAGAATAAAATTCTATATCATCTTTTAATTTAGTTTTCTTTCTTAAACCTGCGGTATCTGTGAGGATGAAATCTTTACCATATAGCTTATAATGCGTATTAATGGAGTCCCTTGTAGTACCTGCAATGTCGGTTACAATTGTGCGTTCCCTGCCTACCAATGCATTCAAAAAAGATGATTTACCTGCGTTAGGTCTTCCCAGAATGGCAATTCTCGGTATTCCTTCGTACGGGTCTTCATGATCTGACTCCAGAATCTTGACTACCTCATCCAAAATTTCCCCTGTACCTGATCCACTGGCAGATGAAATAGGAAATACCTCATCAAATCCCATGGCGTAAAATTCCCCGGCTGTATAGCTTTTCTCAAGGCTGTCTGCCTTATTGGCCACCACAAAAACAGGTTTGTTTACTTCGCGCACTATCCTGGCAAAATCTTTATCAAGTCCTGTCAAGCCTGTATGGCAATCCACCATAAATAAAATGACAGCCGCCTCATTCAATGCTTCCAATACCTGCTTTCTAATTTCAGATTCAAAAACATCCTCGGATCCGGTCACATATCCACCTGTATCAATCACAGTGAATTTTTTGCCGTTCCACTGAGCTTCACCATATTGCCTGTCACGGGTCACACCCGATTCATTATCCATGATGGCCTGCTTCTTTTCAACCAATCTATTAAAAAAGGTAGATTTACCTACATTGGGCCTACCCACTATTGCTACTATATTTGACATTCTATTTAATTACGAATTATTAATTTTTTAATTAGGAATTTGATCATCATTATAAAAATTACATTTGAATTACAATCCCTTTTCTTTCATTGTTTTTTGAATTGAGCCTATAATCTTCATTATTTCCTCACATCTTAAGATCATCTCATTTGCTCGGGTTAATTCTAAAAATCCTGAATCTCTTATCAATCTTAGCCAGTAATGTGATTCTCTTGATTCCTTATAAGAGATAGCTAGCTTAGCAAAAAAATCTCTTCTAGATTGCCCACCAATCGCTTCCTCCACATTAGCTCCAATAGATGTTCCTGCTTTCAAAAGTTGAGTTGAAATTTCAAAGTGAGTATCCTTCTTCAACAATTGGGCTATTTTAATTATATCAAGTGCAAACTGATAACTTTTTTCTTGAATTACATTATTTGATTTCATTTCCCTGAAGTTTCTAAATTAAGATTAAGACTCTGTATTCTAATATTAAAATAAAACTTCAATCTTCCAATCAACTAATTCGTAATTCTCTCATTATCAATTAGTAATTAATACCCGAATCTTTTTAACTTCAGGTCTTTTTTTCTCCAGTCCTGCTCTACCTTTACAAAAGTTTCCAGGTGCACCTGTTTGGCAAAGAATGTTTCAAGCTCTCCTCTTGACTCAATCCCAACTTTTTTAAGAGCTTCTCCCCCTTTACCTATTATTATTCCTTTCTGCGATTTACGCTCTACATAAATCTCCGCTCTTATCCGGATGATTTTTTCATCCTCCTTAAATTCAGTAACCACTACCTCACAACTGTAGGGCACTTCTTTTTTATAGTTTTTAAAAATCTTTTCCCTGATTATTTCCTCCACGAAAAATTTTTCAGGTTTATCTGTCAGTTCTTCTTTAGGAAAATAAGCCGGGTGCTCAGGCATTAAATCAAGCAGCATCTTAAATAGTTCATTGATATTAATTTCCTCCAAAGCAGAAATCATTATCTGATGATCCGGCTTAATAATTTCAGCCCAGTATTTCATTTTATCCTCTGCCTGACTTCCCTTTGACTGATCAATTTTATTCATGATCAAAATAGTGGGAATGTCCGCATTGGCAATAGTGTCAATTAAAGTATCGCCTTCCTCGTATTTCTCGTACAAATCCGTTACGAAAAGTAATACATCAGCATCTTCCAGAGAGCTTTTCACAAAACGCATCATGAATTGGTGCAGCTCGTACTGTGGTTTCAATATACCCGGTGTATCAGAATAAACGATTTGAAAATCTTCCCCACTGAGGATGCCCATGATCCTGTGCCGGGTAGTTTGCGCTTTTGATGTGATAATGGAGAGTCGCTCCCCTACCAAGGCATTCATCAAAGTAGATTTTCCTACATTAGGTTTTCCTACAATGCTGACATAGCCGGCTTTATGTGTTTTTTCTTCCATTAATAAATAATTCTTTCAATTTCGTTTAGTTAAGCTTTTGTTTTAAACCTCAACCTTTTTTCCTTCTCCAAGAGAGAAGGAAAATTGCCTTAACTAATCGAAATTAAAATTTCTTTTGCAAAGGTACTTGATTTTTCGAAACTTTGAGTTACCTTTGTATTCCTTTTGAGGGAAACATCAAGATATTATGTGAAAAGGTGTAGAAATCAAAGGCGTTTATATTGCGAGATGGAGCAGTTGGTAGCTCGTTGGGCTCATAACCCAAAGGTCGCAGGTTCGAGTCCTGCTCTCGCTACTACAAAAGGTTAATCAGAAACGGTTAACCTTTTTTTGTGCGTATTATTTTTAGAAAATGGTAAAGTATACTGTTTATATCCTTTATTCTGAAAAAATTGATCAATTCTATCGGGGTCAAACAAAAGATTTAAATGACAGATTGAAAAGACATAATAAGGGTATTGAAAAATTTACCCAAAACGGCACTCCATGGAGATTGATGTGGTCTACAATTAAAGAAACCCGGTCTGAATCACTAAAATTGGAAACTAAATTAAAAAATCTTTCAAGAGAAAGGCTTATTCGCTTCATGCTTAAGTATAAGGAAGATATAGCTGAACAGGAGATATTATTGTTCCTACAAAAGCTGACTTAGTCTTGATTATTAACACTGTCCGAGCCAAGACGAATTTCTGCTATTGGCAGAAATTGTCTTGATGCTGACAAGCTTTGCTTCGTCAGCATCCTGCTCTAGCTACTACAAAAGGTTAATCAGAAATGGTTAACCTTTTTTTTGTGCTTTTTGGGTTTTGGAGAATGAAAGGTGTTTTAAAATCACGGATCAATCTACAAACCAGATCGGTTCTCTCAGCTTTAGATACCCTCCTGGAGCTTCTATCTCACTTACTCTTATCAACCTCCTATTCTAATTTTCACTAAAAGTATCTTCTTCCAGTAATTTTAACAGGATTTATAATAGGTAAAGAAATCTGCAGTCTGTATTCGTTGAAGATTGGTGTCATCTATAAATTCTTTTAAACAATCTTGTAAATATAAAACTATTATACTTACTTTGTTTTTCAAAGTACTTTTGCAATGAACACACCTCAAAAAGAATTATCTGAAATAAAAGCCATTATGGAAAGGAGCACCCGCTTTATTTCTCTCAGCGGAATGTCCGGTGTAATGGCAGGTATTTATGCTTTAATAGCCTCAGCTTTGGCTTACTATTGGGTGTATTACCCCAATTCTCCTTTTGGTTTCAGGATTTCCTATGTAAATGATGAGCAAATATTGCTGAAGCTTATTGTTACTGCTATCATCGTTTTAGTGCTTTCCGTAGGTACAGGAATTTACCTTACCAAAAAGAAAACTCAAAAAAACAATACTAAGTTTTGGAGCACTACCAGCAAAAGGTTCCTTTTCTCCTTATTCATACCAATAATTGTAGGTGGCTTTTTTACCTTAGCACTTATTTTAAGAGGCTATCTTATAATAGTTGCTCCGGCTACACTCATATTTTATGGAATGGCGCTATTAAATGCTTCTCATTTTACGTTAAGCGATATCAAATACCTGGCTTACTGCCAAATTGCATTGGGAATATTATCTGCTTTCTTCCCTGGTTACGGCTTAATTTTCTGGTCGCTTGGTTTTGGCGTTTTGCACATTGTGTATGGTATTACTATGTATTTAAAATACGACAGATAATTGAAAAAACAATTTGACAAAGCGTTTGAAAATGTTGTGCGGCTTCGTATCATGTCTGTATTGATGGTAAATGAAGAGTACGACTTCAATTCCTTTAAGGAACTTTTAGAAGTGACTGATGGGAATCTTGCCTCGCATTTGAAATCGCTGGAAAAGCAAGAATTTATTACCGTACAGAAATCCTTTGTAGGCAGAAAAACGCAAACCACTTACAAAGCTACTCCATCAGGAAAAGAAGCATTTCAGGCACATCTTTCCTTCCTGGAAAATCTTATTAAAGAAAACAAAAACTAAAAAAATTTAATTTTTTACTTTGAAATACAAAGCACTTTTAAATCAATAACTAACTATGGAAGAATCAAAATCAGTACTCGAAAAACTTCAAGAATGGACAAACAAGTCAGTAAGTCTAAAATTACTCACAATTGGCTTCATTATTTTAATGCTGCTTATCCCTCAATCATTTATTAGCGACTTGATAAGGGAAAGGCAGGTACGTCAATTTGAGGTAGAGCAGGAGGTCACGGAAAAATGGTCGCGACAACAAACACTTATTGGCCCGTACCTATCATTGCCCTTTTATACCATCAAAGAAATAATGGTGGAGAAGGAACTCAAATATGTTAAAGAACATAAAACAGCATACTTCTTTCCTCAAGCTTTAAGTATAGATGGCAATGTGGACGGAAAATCGCTTCACAGAGGTATTTTCGATGTGGTGGTGTATAATTCCGACCTTAACCTGAAAGGAAATTTTACAAAAGCCAATCTGACAGCATTGGGCATTGATGCTGCCAATGTAAACTGGGACAAACTTAAAATGCATGTGAGCCTGAGTGATATGAGAGGCATTGGAGAAAACACAAAAATCATAGTGAATGGAAAGGAAAAAGTAGCAGAACCTTACCATGATGACATCAATAATTTATCCGGGCTGGTAGTAGATTTGGAAGGCAATGAAGAAATGGATGCCATTCAGTTTTCCTGTAAGCTTGCTTTAAAAGGAAGCAAAGGAATGTTTTTTACCCCAATCGGTAAAACCACAACCGTAAACTTAAAAGGAGATTGGAATTCACCTAGTTTCCAGGGTGACTTTATACCGGAAAACAGAAATGTAACAGAAAGCGGATTTGAAGGCGAATGGAAAGTACTACATTTTAATAGACCCTTCGGACAGGAATTTGTCAACAACATGCCGAATCTGGAAAAATCAAGCTTCGGCTTAACGCTCAACATGCCGGTTGATCAATATCAGAAAAGCACCCGCACTGCTAAATATGCATTACTCATCATAGTTTTAAGCTTCCTTTCCATGTTTTTAATGGAAATTATTGGTAAGAATAAAATTCACCCACTACAATACACCTTAGTAGGACTCGCCCTAATTCTTTATTACACTTTATTGATTGCCTTATCAGAGCATATTGGCTTTAGTAAAGCTTATTTTATTTCTTCGGCTTCCACTATTTTATTGCTGGTGCTCTACTCTTTTACATTATTTACCAAAAAAATCAATACGATCATCTTCTCTATTATCTTATGTGTGTTCTACCTTTTTATTTACATCATCACCAAAGAACAGGATTATGCTTTACTAATTGGTAGTTTTGGATTATTTATAGCTTTGGCAGTAACCATGTTTGCTTCCAGAAAGATTAATTGGTACAAAGCCAACTCATAATTTTTATTGCTTAATAAAGCCTGATCGGCCACCATTCCCGATCAGGCTTTGTTTTATCAATTTACCCTACTATTCCCTCTAAGGAAGAACGCCATCTTCCCTTTCAACAAATCAATTTTCTTTAGAAAAACACCATCCTATTTGTTTACTATTGTATTTTATTTAGATGAAATTTAGTTAAAATCATTTACTCATTAGAGAAATAAATTTATATTTACTTCTTACCAAAACTTAAAAACAATTTAATATGATGCATTTCAACCACTACTTAAAACTCTCCTTGGCTTTCGCTTTGTGTATAAGCTTCACCAGTTGTGATAATTCTCCAAAAGAAAAGGCAGACTCAAAAGAAGACGCCATTTTTTTAGATCCTTTTGCGGCCAATAATAATATTTACCCTCCTGATTCCATTTACTCAGGGCCTTTTTTCGAAGGCAACTATAATTATCCAACAGAAGTAGCCCCAATGGACTATCCCTGGGAAGAGGTTTCCAATGGCCAACCTATTACTCAGGAAAATGCTGCTGAATACATAATGGCTGCCAGAAATTATATTAAGGATGCAATGTCAGTCATGATCAACGAACCGGCTCAATGGCCAACAAGTACTCACCGAAAAGATTGGTACAATATGGCCTGGAGTGGTCAGGAATATCAGAAAACTGAATGGGATGGTTTAGAAACCGTTTACGGTACAATGACAGGACAAGTACTTAAAAATGATATTTTCACGGACTACGGATATTCCCAACCCATGCAGAACCATGCTTTAGTATATTATAATGAGCTCGCAGCAGTAACACTGAATAAGTTATGGAAATCAAAAGATCCTAGTGGCTTTTATCCTGATTATACTACTGAAGCTGCACAGTTTGAACAAAATGCTGTTATTATAAAAGCTGCCGGAACTACAGCCACCGGAGAAGATTGGGAAATAATGGAAGGTGCCGGTACTTTTCCAATTTACAGAGAAGTAGCTTTTGGCCCTGATACGGCTAAAGGTCCTATGCTACAGGAATTGGCCTGGATCCAATTTGATATTATTATAAAAGACACCATTGCTGCCCCCGAAACAGGCTGGGTATTCTCCACATTTATCTATGATAAAAACAGTAGCGGAGATAACACTTTTGATCGCCTTGAATTATTGGGAGTTAGCTGGGGAAATGATCCCAATCAAATGGACACTACTAAAAGTCTTTCGGAAACTTATATAAACCCGGCAGCACCTGATTACTACCGTGCCAATATTGGCTTTGGAGGCAGGCTTTCCGGACCAATAGATGTGGCTTTGGTTGGTGGCATAAGATCAGATGGAACAACCGATAGCGTTTTCGTCCTGGATGAACAAGGAAAAGCAAAAGGAGGAAAGTCTTATCTGCACCTGCGTGCTTCCGCATGTTTTAGTTGTCATGGCACTTCATCATTTCCGGCACAAAATGATTTTTACCCATCGCCAAAACAAAACCTTGTTTACACAGATACACTTTACAATCAAAATACCAAAGGCTGGGAAAATTATTTCAAAAACCGTTCTGGCACAGAAATTATGCCGGCACTTGATGGAGTACAAAAATCTACAATGGCTTTGGATTATGACCTGTTCATGCAATTTGCTTTAAACAACTCTTTGCAAGGACTCCACCTTGACGGAACTGACAAGCCAGCTCTACCGGAAAATTACACGCCTCTTGACAAAAAGAAGCATCCTGTTTTGGCTATGCCTAAATCAAAGTAATTTCCAGGTAGATATTTGTCCGGCTATAAGCCCCCTAATTTTAAGGCAATATTTTTTCATTGTTAAATTTGACTTTTAATAATTCCTCCGATATGAAATCAGGAACGAATACAGAATTAATATACGATTCATTCTCTACCAGCATTTATAAAGGCGCACAGGAAAACCATCCCGGCCTTGTACTGACCAAAATCCTTAAAAAGGAAGGAGAAAGTGCCAAAAGAATTGCACAACTTGAGAATGAATTTCTTATAAGCAAGAAAATAAACAGTTCAAGCTTTAGGAAAGTCCTTGAAAAAACCATTATTGAAGGACAGCATGCATTAATTCAGGAATATATTGAGGGAAAAACATTAAAAGAAGCATTTGCAAACCAACAGATGCAGATTGATACCTTTTTGGACATAGCCATAAAATCCACTGAATTGCTCAGTGTACTCCATCGGCAAAACATTATCCATAAAGATATAAATAGTAACAATATTCTCTACCGTGAGGATCAAAAGCAGGTTTATATCATTGATTTCAACATTGCCTCGGAAATATCCCTTAAATCCAACCAACTGGAAAACCCTGAGAAATTAGAAGGTACATTACAATACATTTCACCGGAACAAACAGGCAGGGTGAATAGAATTGTTGATTTCAGAAGTGATCTCTATTCATTAGGGATCACTTTTTTTGAATTATTATGTGGCAGTTTGCCCTTTAATTCGGATGATGCACTGGAACTTCTCCATTTCCACATTGCACGAAAACCACCTTTGGCGCATCAAACAAATGCCAACATTCCTGAAACTCTTTCTCTCATTATCGATAAGTTACTTTCCAAAAATGCGGAAGACAGATTTCAATCTGCTTATGGACTACTACATGATTTAAAGAAATGCAGGGAATTACTTCAGAAAAAGGGGGAAATTACGCCTTTTGAATTGGGGGAGAATGATTTTTCCAATGATTTCAGAATTTCAGAAAAACTTTACGGACGAGAAGGAGATATAAAAGATTTATTGGAATCTTTTGACCGGGTCAGTAATGGAGCAAAAGAACTTGTTTTGGTAAAAGGTGCTTCAGGAACCGGTAAATCTGCTCTGATCAGCGAAATACACAAACCTATTACAGAAAAGAAAGGTATCTATATTGCCGGAAAATTTGATCAATTTCAACGCAACAATCCTTATTTTGCCATTAGCCAGGCTTTCAAAGGATTTTGTAAATCATTACTCACTGCCCCTGAAGAAGTATTAAAGGAATGGAAAGAAAAAATACAAAATACTGTAGGGGAAAACGGAGAGGTGTTGATTGAAATTATTCCTCAATTAGCATTAATCATTGGAAAACAACCCACTTTACCGGCTCTGGGAGCTGTAGAATCACAAAACAGATTGAATTTTGTTTTCCAAAACTTCATTAAAGCTATAGCGAGACCTGATCAGCCTTTGGCATTGTTTATAGATGACATGCAATGGGCGGATAATGCTTCATTAAATTTACTCTACGCTTTATTATCTGACAAAGAACTCCATCACTTCATGATCATACTTTCCTACAGGGACAATGAAGTAGATGAAGCACATCCTTTCAGTCAAATGTTAAGGAAGTTGCAGAGTGAACAATTGGCTACTTCAACTTTAACTTTGAGCAACCTTGAATCCAGCCATATCATTGATTTGGTTCAGGATGCCTTTCTTGATAAAAGTGATTCACTAAAGGAATTGGCCGGACATATTCAGCAAAAAACCAACGGCAATGCATTTTTCGTCAACCAATTTCTGACTACCCTCTATAGACAGGGGTGTATTACTGCGGAGATTGAAAACAGAAGATGGGTATACGACAAAAATAAAGTTAATGAATTAGGATTCAGCGACAATGTCCTGGAATTGATGATGCGCAAAGTAGATGTATTGCCAAATGATGTGAAGGACATTATGCAAATAGCTGCGGTTATTGGTAGCGTTTTCTCATTAGAATTCCTGGCTTCCATTAAGGAAGTGCAAAAAGAAACAATAGCAGTTACTTTAAAAAAATGCCTCCAGGAAAATCTCATTGTCCCTATTTCAGACAACTATAGTTTAATTGACAGTGAAAAGATTGCAGAGGATATAGAATTCAAATTTATACATGACAGAATACAACAAGCTTTCTATCAATTGTCAGATAATGATGAAACAAGTCGTCTGCATCTGGCCATAGGCCGAAACCTAATGCAATTTGCCAGTGAGAAAGAAGAGACTATTTTTGATATGGTGAACCATCTAAATGAAGCCATTGCCCTTATTCAGGAATCTGAAGATAGTCTCAAAGTTGCCCACTATAATGCAATGGCGAGTGAAAAAGCCATGCTTTCCTCTGCATTTGGCTCTGCCCTGAACTACGCCATCAAAGGAATGGAAGTGCTGGAAGGCAAAGATATAGATGATAGACAGAATGTACTTTTCCACCTAAGTCTGGCAAGAGCAGAAGCCGAGCATTTATCTGACAATGATGAGGCTGCCAATAAATACTTTGATCTGGCCATTTACCGGGCCAGATCAAAAAATCAGGTGGCCAGGGCCTATGAGAAAAAAATACATTTTTACACCAATATTGGGGAGTTTAAGAAAGCATATGCCACCGGAAGTGAGGTTTTAAAGAAAGTTTACTCCATTAATTTACCCTCCACTCCTTCCAAACCGGCTTTGATCATCCAAATGCTCAAAACCAAAAGTAAATTCAGGGGTCAACCCATTAGGGATTTTGTCAATCATCCTGTGGCACAAGATGAAGAGATTGTGTCAGCAGTAAAATTGATTGCTGCTATTTTAAAATCAGCTTATCAGATTAAACCTGAACTGGCAGTAGCCAACGCAATGGTGATGGTCAATTTGTGTATGAAACATGGCAATACCGCTGATAGTGCTATTGGATACCTGGTTTTTGGGGGGATATTTCTTGGGGGCATTCTCGGCATGAGGAAAACAGGTAATTTATTTGGTCAGTTAGCCATTGATTTGAACGAAAAATTCAAAAATGCTACTCAAAAAAGTGAAGTATTATTTGTGAATGGATACTTTGCCACTTCCTGGTTGAACCCAATTAAAGATGCCGAAAGTTATTTCCAACAAGCCTATGAAGTAGGTTTGGAGACAGGAGATTTATTCCATACAGGTTGCAGCTGCTGTGCCATTCTACAACACCAGTTAATAAAAGGCACTCCTTTAGCTCAAATAGAGAAAAATGCCAACAACTATCTGGAATTATTACAAAAGTTAAGTAATAACAAAGAAACTATTGGGACGGTATCGGCCATAAAACAAGCCGTTCTGTGTTATAAAGGGGAGACAAGCAGGGCTACTTCTTTTGACAGCGATGATTTCTCCGAAGAAAAATATGCTGCAAGTGCAAATGAATATGTTTCCCAACATTTTGCCCATTACTTCTACCTGAACAAACTTTTCAATCAATTTTTAAATAGTGATTTTGAGGAAAGTAATGAAACACTAAAGAAATCTGCTTCTCTAATGGAAGCATCGGCCGGAATGTTGCATAGTACTGAGCATTATTTTCTTCAAGGGTTAATTACTTCCGGCATGGCTGCGCAAAGTAAATCCTATTTAAAACCTTTAAAAAGTGCTTTAAATAAGTTTAAAAAATGGTCCCAATCCAATCCAGAAAATTTTGAAGCCAAATATCTTTTATTGGATGCTGACTATTTATCCCTTAAAAACAAAAAATGGCAGGCATCAAAAAGATATTCAGAGGCACTGGAAAAAGCCAAGAAGGATGAATTCAACCATCTTATACCTGTTATCCATGAAAAACTCTCTATTCTATTCGAATCCGATAACCGAATGGATGAATCTTTTTTTCACATGCAACAAGCTATTGTATTGTTTCAAAGGCAAGGTTTTAACCAAAAACATGACCAGCTAAGCAAAAAACAGCAAAATAATTTTAGAAGTACAATGAGTACTTACTCCAATGACTCAACCAGTAGTACCAGTACCAATTACTCGGTGGGAAAAGGAAATGTGGTCGACATCAATACGATAATTAAATCTGCCCAAACTTTATCCGGTGAGGTGGTATTATCCAATTTATTGGAGAAAGTAATGCACTTGGTTATTGAGAATGCCGGGGCTGAAAAAGGGTTTTTACTCATTAAAGAAGAACAAGATCAACAATGGTATGTTGAGGCAGAATGTAATATTGAAAACAAACAAATAGAGGTATTAAAACATATTCCATTAAAGGCAATGACCCCAAGAGGTGAAAAAGAGGTTATTTCTGCCGGAATTGTTAACTATGTAATGCGTACCAAAGAAAATGTAGTACTCAATGATGCTTCAAAAGAAGGCAACTTTACATCCGATGAGCATATTCTGAATACCTCACCTAAGTCCATTCTTTGTATTCCATTGATATACAAAGGTAAGATGACAGGCATTTTATACCTGGAAAACAATTTGTCTTATGGCGCCTTTAATGCAGAACGGATAGAAATTCTTAATATGCTTACCACTCAAATGGCCATTTCCATAGATAATGCCATGTTGTATGAAAACCTGGAAGAAAAAGTGCAGGAGCGTACATCTGAAGTGGTAAAACAAAAGGAAATTATTGAGCAAAAGAATGAAAATATTACGGCCAGTATCAAATATGCCGAAAGAATACAGAATGCTTCTTTACCCACTAATGAAAGTATCAGTGCCTCATTGAAAGAGAATTTCATTCTGTTTAAGCCAAGGGACATTGTTTCGGGCGATTTTTATTGGTTTGCTGAAAACAAGAAAAAAGTTTTTATTGCAGCGATCGATTGTACCGGCCATGGTGTGCCCGGGGCATTTATGTCGTTGGTAGGTGATTCACACCTCACTCAGATTGTGAAGCAAAATAACATACTACAACCTGGTAAAATACTGGACAGCCTACATAATGCCATTCAAAAATCTTTAAAGCAGAAAGAGAGCCAAAACCAGGACGGTATGGATGCAGCTCTTTGTGGGATAGACTTTAACAACAACACCCTTGAGTTTGCAGGGGCCAATAATCCATTGGTAATGGTGAAAGCTAATGGTGAGATGGAAATCATTAAGGCCAATAAAATGGCAATTGGAGGCAAAAGAAAAAACAAAAACAAAGAGAAGTTCACCAATCACATTGTTTCCATGGAAGCAAAAACTACTTATTATTTATTCTCGGACGGTTATGCTGACCAATTCGGTGGGCCTGATGACAGGAAATTTATGGTAAAGAGATTCAAAAACCTGTTGCAGGAAATTGCCAATGAGCCTATGGAACAGCAAAAAGAAATTCTTGAATACAGATTTAATGAATGGAAAGCTGACAAAGGCCAGGTAGATGATATTCTGGTAATTGGGTTTAGGACAGTATAAAGGGAATTCAGAGATTTAAGTAAGGTTGAAATTACATAGTGGATGTTCTCAGAATATCACCCTTTCATTAACTCCTGCATCATCCTCGCATTTTCGGGAGCTCGTGCTTTTTGATCGTTGTTAAAATAAATATAACTGCTTTGCAGATCTTTCATTTCCTGTAAGCTTTTGGCCCAGTTTTTCAATTCCTCTTCAGAATATAAACCGCTATACCATTGTTCAGTTCCGTGAAAACGTAAATATGCTTTATTTGTAGTATTAACTCTATCATTTCTTAAATCATCAGGAGCTGATAGCATGCAGAAACTCACATTATACTTTTTAAGTACTTCATATACCTCCTCATCAAACCAGGAATTATGTCTGAACTCGATTACATTATTATAATCTGTGCTTAAAGCCTGACAGAATTTACCAAGCTTCTCCATATCCTTATGAATATACCCCGGTAGTTGCCATAATATACAGCCCAATTTGCCACCTAATGTTTCAATGGAATAATAAAAATTAGATAAAGATTCCTCAGGTTTAGTCATCTTTTTTATATGAGTGATAAACCGACTGCCTTTTAGTGTGAATTTAAAATTACCTGATACCTGATCGTACCAATTTTTAAGAGTTGCTTCTTTAGGAAGACCATAAAAAGTTGTATTAATTTCAACAGAGTTAAAATGATGTGCATAATAAGCCAGCCATTCCTTTCTGGGTAAATTTTCGGGATAAAACTTCCCTCTCCAATCGTTATAATGAAAGCCGGAACATCCGATGTATGTTTGCATAATGTAATAGTTTCCGTAAGGCAGTTAGGAAAAATAATAGCTCTGTTTGTATAATCTGTACGCCTGTTAATAAATAAGAGTTGAAGTAATAAGTAATAATATTTCAGAATGGATAAAATCAATTTACTTTTACGGCCTGTAATACTAATTATTTGAGAATCATGGAACAGGTTTACGTTACTGACAAAATATTTGAAAAAACAGATTTTAGTTTAAGCCCACTTGCAAAAGGGGAATATGAACAATGTACGTTTGTAAACTGCGATTTCTCTAACTCTGACCTCTCTGAGATTAAATTCCTTTCATGTGAATTTTCACTTTGCAACTTAAGTTTGGCCAAATTAAATCATACAGCACTTAGTGAGGCAATATTTATTGATTGTAAAATGCTGGGCTTGGATTTTGAAGCTTGTAATGACTTCGGACTAAGTGTTAGCTTTAGAAACTGTATCCTGAACAACTCTTCTTTTTATAAATTAAAACTCAAAAAAACATCTTTTACAGCTTGTAAACTTCTGGAAGTGGATTTTTCTGAATGTGATTTAAGTTTCGCAGTGTTTGACAATTCCGATTTATCAGGAGCTACTTTCGATAATACCCTTCTGGAAAAGTCAGATTTCAGGAAGGCTCTTAACTATAGTATTGATCCGGAAAGAAACCGAATCAAGAAAGCGAAATTTTCTTACAATGGAATAATAGGCCTGCTAGGGAAATATAATATTGAGGTAGAATAAAAGGTCGTGTTATTTTCTTTTGCTTGCAGTTGGGGCAATGCTATTTCAGGATGGGACAAAATGATTGTAAAAAAAAGCCATTCCAAATTAATGAAATGGCTTTTTAAGATTTTCTAAAGTCTAATTATTTATCAAATTCATAAAGATCAAAATCAGTAAAGTGCTTTTCATGATCTATTTCCAGATCATTCAATAGCCCATCATGCAGGTCATACACCCAGCCATGAACCTGTAGATCCTGCCCGGCATTTTTAGCCATTTGCACTATACTTGTCATGTGCAGATTAAAAACCTGTTCCTTTACATTGCTTTCAACCAGACGTCTGAATCTGGCATCATCGGATTCCGCTGCTTCCACATAATCCCTGTTTTTACTATAGGAATCTTTTATATTTCTCAGCCATGCATCAATAAGGCCAAGGCTTTTATTTCCCATGGCAGCAGCTACTCCACCACAGCCATAATGACCGCATACAATGACATGTTCTACTTTTAATACCTGTACAGCATATTGCAAAACAGACATGAGGTTCATATCAGTATGCACGACCATATTGGCAATATTTCGGTGAACAAACATTTCTCCCGGTTCTGTGCCAGTAATTTCATTGGCAGGCACCCTGCTATCTGAACATCCAATAAACAAATATTTTGGCTTCTGGCCTTCCGCCATTTTTTTGAAATAATCCGGATCAAGATTTAACTTATCACTGACCCATTTTCTATTATTTTCAAATAGCCTTGCGTATGATTGTTGCATAATCGATTAATTATACTTGTCGTAAAATTTTTCAAGGCCAATGAAATCTACCTGGATATCCTTGTATTTGGCTCCTTCATTTTTAAAGGTGGTGATAGCCTCTAAAACATCGTAATCTATATAAACTGAATTACTTGCATCAATAATCACCTGGGAGTTTTCAGGCAGACTATCCAAAGTTTTCACCATGCTGGCTTTGTTAAGAAAAGTAACCTCTTCTGACAACACTAATCTTACAGGATCTCCCTCTTGGTGCAATTTAGCATCAAATGAATAGGTGTTCTTCATGTTTTTGAGTAAAATATTAAGAATACCCACAACCAGTCCTATGATAATACCAATCAATAAATCGGTAAAAACAATAGCCAGAATCGTAATAATGAACGGGTAAAACTGGCCTCTACCTGTTCGGTACATTTGTTTAAATAAGCCTGCGTTGGCCAATTTATAACCTGTAACCAATAATATGGCAGCCAAACTTGCATAAGGGATGAGGTTAATAATTTGAGGAATGGCTAAAACAGACGCCATTAAAAATAAACCGTGCAAAAATGCAGACAGCTTGGTTTTAGCTCCTGAATTTATATTTACTGAGCCTCTTACAATTACAGCTGTCATGGGCAAACCGCCAATTAATCCTGCAAAAATATTACCCACACCCTGGGCTTTTAATTCCCTGTTAAGAGGAGTCCTTCTTTTCTGAGGATCTAATTTATCTACTGCCTCAATACTCAACAATGTTTCTAAACTGGCCACAATGGCAATGGTTATTGCTATAGTATATATTTTTGGATCAGAGAGTACGCTAAAATCCGGAAAAGTGAATAATTCTGAAAAGTTAGTATCTGTTCCCAATTCAGGAATTGTCACCAAATGATCCTGACTCAATGCCATTCCATTTCCTAAGTAGATAAAAAGTTGATTTATAGCAACTCCTAAAAACACTACCAGCAAAGGGGCAGGAATAGATTTTAATGATTTAATTTTAAGATAGTTCCAGCCAATCAATATAGCCAAGGAGGCAATTGAAATAATAACTGCTGCCAGGCTCATTTGATTAAAAGCATTTACTATCGCACTTAAAGCATTTTCATGATTGACCTGCCAAAAATCCAGATCTCCCAAATAGTCCTTGTCATACCCAAAGGCGTGAGGTATTTGCTTTATTATGAGCAAAATACCTATTGCGGCCAGCATCCCTTTTATTACTGATGAGGGGAAATAATTCCCGATTGTTCCCGCTTTAAGGAAACCTAGAACTAATTGAATAACTCCGGCTAAAACAACGGCTACTAAAAACCCTTCAAAAAAACCTATATCCTCAATGGCATTTAAAACAATTACTGCCAAGCCCGCTGCGGGCCCTGAAACTGCCAATTGGCTTCCACTGAGCATGGCTACTAATACCCCTCCAACAACGCCAGTTATAATACCTGAAAACAAAGGTGCCCCGGAAGCCAGGGCTATTCCTAAACAAAGTGGCAAGGCCACCAAAAACACCACTATTCCGGACAGGGCATCATTTTTAAAATAGGAGAGATTTAGACCCGTAAGCCTATTAAATTTGGACTTATCCATATTAAGAATTTGTAATTATAATTTATTGATTAATTAATTTCCTGTACTTATATTAAACTAAGTCAGGTGGCGGGGAAAGAGGAGTTAATATAAGTGAAGTGTAGTGATGAAATGGGTATTCCTGTCCTGATAAAGAACCTGGTAAAAAGAGAGGATTAAATTTATTCAGTGTAGTAATTTTATCGAAAATCTTTCCAAAATTTTCACCACCGGTTTTATTTTCTTCGTGACCTTCCTTCGACTCCTCTTCAAATATATTAAGGCCGATATCTGATCCATCGTCAAGATCCCCTGCTATTCCTTTATTATTTAGCTCCTGAACTGCGGAAAGGCATAGCTGTGGTATGAAAGCTACATTTAATAAGCTTATGATAAACATTAGGGCTATGAGCTGGGAAATTTTCATTCGAAATGCAAAAATACGATAAAAAATAATAAAGGTTCGAATGATAAGCCAATTAAGATGCAAATTGTTTTTACTTCTTGTTTCGGTTATTGTAAAGATAGCTTCTGATCATAGTTTTTTAATATTTGCGTCAAATTCAGGTCATAGTGTAGGAGTATCTTTCAGCATGAAAATACTTTACGCCATACAAGGAACCGGCAATGGACACATTAGCAGGGCACGGGATATAATTCCTGTTTTAAAAAATTATGGGAAGCTGGAAATCCTTATTAGTGGCTCCCAATCTGATGTTGATTTAGGCTTTCCTGTTGATTTCCAATTCCATGGTTTAAGCTTTGTTTTTGGAAAGAAAGGAGGTATAGACTTTCTTCAAACTTTCCGTCAAGCCAGGATCATCAGGTTCTTTAAAGATTTGATTTCACTCAACATTAGCCAATACGATTTAGTTATAAACGATTTTGAACCACTAAGTGCATGGGCATGTTTCCTGAAGGGCAAACAATGTATTTCGCTAAGTCATCAATCAGCTGTTGTTCATCCTGATGCTCCTAAACCAAAGAGAAAAGATAACATTGGATTCTTTGTATTGAAATATTATGCTCCATCAACTTCTCAATACAGTTTTCATTTTAAACCTTACTCAGAAAATATTTTTTATCCCATAATAAGAAATAGCATTAGACAGATGATTCCTACCAAAGGCAGCCACTACACTGTGTACTTACCGGCTTACAGCGAGGAAAAACTTATTGGTATTTTATCAGGTTTACCGGCTCAATGGGAAGTATTCTCCAAACACTCCCAACATGAAAAAGAAATTAACAATGTTAAAATCTACCCTATTGATAATACGAAATTTATCGATAGCCTGTCATCTTGCATTGGAGTGTTGTGTGGTGCAGGATTTGAAGGCCCGGCAGAAGCATTGTTCCTAAGGAAAAAACTGATGGTAATCCCCATGAAAAGACAATATGAGCAGGCATGTAATGCAGCTGCATTAGAAGAAATGGGTATACCGGTTATTCCAAGCCTTCAATATGAGCATATTGCTGAAATAGAAAGATTTTTAGAAGACTCCCATGTTCCTATACTTGATTTTCCCAATCAAACTTCGCTTATAATTGAAAGGATCATAAGGGAACAGACACACTTTTTCTATTCCGCCAATTCCTTTTTGTTGGAAGCATTATAGCTAACAATCCTGCTTAACATACCTTTAAAGATAAATTCATGGAATACGTAAACACTATACCAATACAATCTCCCCAATAAACCATGAGGCCTGAAGGTAGCCGTTTGTTTTAGTTTGATCTGACCATCTTCTTCTACCAAACGAAATTCCAGCCACGCTTCTCCCGGAAGTTTCATTTCTGCATACAGTAACAACCTGCCTTCTTTTTTATCTGCCACAAGGACTCTCCAAAAATCCAATGAATCTCCTGCCACCAGTTGGCTAGGACTTCTTCTTCCTCTTCTTAATCCCACCCCGCCTACTGCTTTATCAATTATCCCTCTGATTTTCCACAAAAAATCCCAGTAATACCATCCCCTGTCCCCTCCAATACTCCAAATGTTATTTAAAACTTCTTCCCTGGGCCTGTCAAAATCCATTATTCTTTGATCAACTAAGCAGCCATGGACAGGGACTTGAATATAATCCATTAAATCAGCATTGATCTGAGAACTCACTAACGCATCTTTCCAACTGGAAACTACTTCATTCTGGGCAATTTTATCAAAAGCCAACTTTACGGCATCTTCATAAGAAATGAGCTGCTGGGGTACAATATCCTCAATGCCTGTATGTTTCACTATCACCTCATTTCTCATACTATCCACCAGGCTTCGGGCAATTTTATATGAAGTAGATGTGACAAAATGAAGCCAGTAAGAACTCAATCGTGGCGTAAGTACAGGAAGTGTAATGATGATCCTTTTAAGTCTCCTTACTTTTGCAAAGGTGAGGAGCATTTCTTTATAGGTAAGGATATCCGGTCCACCAATATCAAAAATCCTGTTATAAGTCTCTTCCTTTACTAACACATCAGAAAGATATTGAACTACATTTCGGATAGCAATAGGCTGACATTTGGTTTTGAGCCATTTAGGAGCCACCATAATGGGTAGTTTCTCTACCAGGTCACGGATAATTTCGAAACTTGCCCCACCAGAACCTATTATTATAGCCGCCCTCAATGTAGTCAAGGGTGCTTTTGCTTTGGTTAAAATATCTTCAACGTTCTTCCTGGAACTTAAGTGTTTTGATAACCCCTCATCATTTGATATGCCACTGAGATAAACAATTTGTTGGCAATTGGTTCTGTCAATAGCCTCTACAAAATTCATGGAAATTTTTTGCTCCAGTTCATGAAAATCATTCGAAGAACTGCCTAAGGAATGTAGCAGATAATAAGCGACATCAATATCCTGAGGCAAGTCTTTCAATAGCTCCTGATTTACCAAATCAGCTTCGTAAAATTCCACCTTTTCAACCAACCCTTCCTCTAATTCTATTCTCCTCTTATCCCTTACTAAACACACCACATGGTGGCCCTGTCTAATTAATACCGGCAATAATCTCCTGCCGATATATCCGTTTGCTCCTGTTAATAAAATTTTCATATTTGCACAACATAATTGAATCTAAAAAGTTATATATCAGATATTTATTATAATAAACTCCACCTGTTTTATATGAAAATGTATGATATCACCAGAAATCAGGTTGAAGAAAGGTAATGAATAATTAAGACCATACATATTTTATTTTTTATATTATGGTTTGAAATTTGCTTTAAGATCTGCTATGAATGCTCCATCTATAAAACGTATAAAATCTCATAAGCCCAGCGAGGCGCTAAGAGTATTATTAGTAGGAAATAATCCTATTGAAATGAGCGGCATCTTTAATGGTCTACAAACTTTAAAGGATAAAATTTTTAAGATTGACACTTCTTTTTCAGATGATGACACTTTAAAAAAAATAGCAACCTACGATCCAAACTGTATCATCATTGATGATAATATGGGACTAAAACCATTAAAAAACCTTATAGATAAAATTAATTTATTGGGAAAAGAAGCTTTGACAATTACCTTGTTAAAAACCACAAACACTCAGGAAATTACCCATGGCGTACAGGAATATTTGTTAAAGGAGTCTGTTACACCAGAAAGAATTTATTTATCATTAATGAATGCAATAAGGTTCCGTAAAACCCAGAAATACTTAAAGATCAAATACTATACAGGTAGAAAAAGATTGAAGAGAATGTTTATATAGCTGCTTCTAATACAAAAACTGCTGAAATAACTTCATCATTTCTTTTAACTTTTACCCTCACTTTTTTACCAGGCTTCTTGCTAAGAAGCTTATTAATGCTGGAAAGGTTTAAGTCTGTGCTTTTGATACCATTTAGCGAAATCAAAATATCTTTAGGCCTGATACCCGCTTCGTATGCCGGGGAGTTTTTTCTTACACTTTCAATTTCATAATAGGGGGACAAGAAAATTTCTCCTTTAGCAATGATACTCATCCCGCTCATGTCATAATCGAAATCCTCTCTAAAATTCTTGTTTTTTCTGAAATACAATTTCTCATTATGGTAATCAAAGTAAAGATGAAATCTTCTCAGAATTTCCCCGCCAATAGTACCTTGCCGTTCAGTAACCTCAATCACATCATTATAGGTCCCTTTATCAGGAAAACGACTTACAACATCTGTCAATACATGTTTCCCAATTTGAATGCTTTCCACCCTTCCTACATGCCCTTCAATAGTTCCTGCAATTCCCGCACCAAGGACATCGCGTATATTTTTCTCAGGAATACTGATTTTATCATCACTATTCTGATGAAGCATCAAACCTTGAGAGGCTCCTGTATCGATCAAAAGTTTTGATAAAACAGTGGTTGAATCTTTCAGAACAACCGGGGAAAAGATATAGGGCTTAGTGTTTTCTACTTTCATTTCTATGGAATGGTACCAAAACAGCTTTTTTCTAAATTTAGAAGGATTATAAAAGGTTAATGTTTCATTCACATAATCAACCTTTACAATGAATTTTTTGAACAGGTCATATCCAAGGATCCCATGAATCTTCACGCCTAAAGTTTCCTGAAGTTTTAGGTAATCTTCTTTCAATACCAACAACGGGATGTTTGTGCCATCTATACCTTGCATATTGATGGTTACACTATTTACAATGTATGCTTCTACTTCTTTTCCTCCGGCAGCCCCAATTAAACTGATCTTTCTGTCCGGAACAATATCCAAAACATCGCTATAGATTTTATCGATCAAAACAGTATTGGTCACTCCTGTATCGACAATAAATTTCAACGGAATTACTCCCTGAAACAACACATCCACAACAATTAAGTTGCTATACGTTTTAAAAGGAAGAGAAATCCGGTCTTTACCTTCTTTTATCTCAAAACCATATTTATGAGTTTGCCCATTAGCATTGTATCTTTCGGAAAGAAACAATATCAATAAAAAGAAAGTAAACAATAAGTACTTCTTGACCATAGAGATTTAATTAATACAAGGAATATGAGAAATATACAAAAATACATTGAACATACTAATCTAAAACCGACAGTTACCTCCAATGAAATAGAGAAATTAGTGATCGAAGCACAAGAAAGTGAGTTATATGGGATTTGTGTTCCCCCATTTTGGGTGAAAAAAGCAAAAAGAGACATTGGAAAGGCTTCGATTCAACTGGTAACTGTGATTGGGTTTCCACTTGGATACCAAATGAGCCAAACCAAAGAAGCAGAAATGCAGCAGGCTATACAAGATGGGGCTGACGAGTTGGATTTGGTCATTAATATATCTGCCGTAAAATCAGAGATGATATGGCCAAAAATAGAAATTGCAAAGCTTGGCAAAATAGCTCATGAGCATGGAAAAGTGCTTAAAGTAATTATTGAAACTGCTTATCTCAATAATACGGAAATAGTTGAGCTTTGTAAAATATCAGCAGATGCAGGAGCTGACTTTGTGAAAACTTCTACCGGTTTTGCTCCCGAAGGAGCTAAAGTGGAAGATATTTTGCTCATGAGGAAATCCTTACCTGAGCAAGTAGGCATAAAAGCCAGTGGTGGTATTAAAACTTATGAACAAGCATTGGCACTCATTGAGGCCGGAGCCGACAGAATAGGGACTTCAAATGGGCCGGGTCTATTAAAGGCTTAGGAAACATGCCACAAAATTATTTAAGCAATTTTCATGGGCACAATCCCCCTGTACTTATAGATCTTCAATCCGAATTGCTCAGATATAAAATTCTTGAGGCGGCTAAAGGCTAACTGCGACTGTCTGTCTTCAGGAAAGAATATTGCTGTTTCCAAAACTGCTTTTAGAAAGTTTTTAGATTTGGAAAATTCCTTCACCCAATTGAAAAAAGCTTCCCTCCAGTCATCTTCATATTTTTCTATATGATCCCTTCCGTCAAATAATAATTCCAATTGATTGGAGCTAAACTTATATCGATAGACACCAGCCATTTGCTCATAAAGCTCTGCAAGTTCCTCTAAATGATAATTTTCTGTGCAGAGAATCTTTTCAACCGAAGCATCCATCAAGCCCAGAGGATTGTATCGTAAGAGATAAATTTCCTTTACCATTTGCACCAATTGATTGAGTAAATCATTTTTTATTTCGAGCTGAGCCTGCTCTAATAAATAGTTTTTATCAAAAGGAAAAAATTTACGCTTCATCTATTCAGTTTTGACAAAGATAGGGCATAATAATAAAAACGGAACAAATTAATTCAAAAAATCCTAATGCCTAATGCCACACTCCTTACAAAACTTCATTTTATCCGGTGATCTTTTCTTGGGTTTTCTTTTATGTCCAAAGTAGGAAGGATCTGAATATTGTGGCTTCTGCATTTCCTTCTCCTTCTTTTTAGCTTCTTTGGCATTTCTCTTCATACGTTGTTCGTATTCCACGATCAACTGATCTCCAAATGCAGTTTTTTTCTTCTTCTTGAAAAGTCCGAAAAACACTCTTTGCTCCTTTTGAGGCGCCCTTCCGTAATTTCTGCCTGTTTCCTCAGGATTTAGGCTGGAGGGATGCTGTTGTTGATTCTGATACCCTGATTGGCTAACTTGTTTTTTAGAACAAGATACTATTACTAAACTCCCAAATATGAAAATAAAAATTTTACGTAGCATAGAATGAATTAACGTTTCAAGGTGTAAATATTGTGTTTTTAATACTTCATTAAAAAAAATTAAACTTATATGTAAGGTAATTGTATATTTAACCCCCATTATTCATTTAAAGAATGAATAATGGGGGAAATGCTGGAAAAAGGCTTTAGACAGCAAGGTGCAATAGTGTTTTATTGCATATTTTAGTTTTAAGCCATTCATCAAAAAATAAATACCCTTGGAAAATCTTAATTTAAATATCCCCTATAAAAAGTTTGAGTCTTTAGAAGCTTTGCCAGATACCTACAAAGTATTGTGGGAAAAAGCTTTGGAAGCACGACAACATTCACATTCGCCTTACTCTCATTTCACAGTGGGGAGTGCCATTGAGTTGGCCAATGGTGAAATCATCACTGGTACCAACCAGGAAAATGCTGCTTTCCCTGCGGGTTTATGTGCAGAAAGAGTGGCCATGTACCGGGCTGGCATACAGGCTCCGAAAGAGAAATTTGTAAGAATAGCCATATGTGCCACTAAAGCCGGTGAGGAAAGTTTACAAAGCGCCCCTCCATGCGGTGGTTGCCGTCAGGTTATGTTAGAGTTTGAAAAAAGGCATCAACAAAGCTTTGAATTGCTCTTTACTGATGCCTTTGGTAATTTTATCTTAATCAATAGTCCCAGTGATCTATTTCCTTTTTCTTTTGTATTCTGACTTACTGCTTGCTTAACTTGGAAATATAATAATTGCCATTATTGTCCTGTAACTTCAGCAGATAAATTCCCCCGGGCAAATCCTGAATATTCACTGACTTACTAATATTGGTCTTCGGAATTTCTTTTACCGTTCTTCCATTAACATCAAGAATGCTTAGCTTATAATCCTTTGCCGGGCTTTCAATTAAGAAATTGATATATGTACGAGCCGGATTAGGAAAAACTTTAATAGTAGTAGGTTTCTGCTCAGCAATACTTGTTATCACCACCTGGGTAACAGAAATAAGACCATCAACCACTTCCGCGGTAATTTCAATCTGTTCTGATTGACCTTGGCTAATACTAAAGGCTATATCTGCTGTTTCACTGATTTCCACGCCAGGATATTCAAAATGGATGGTATAATCACCCTGTGGTAAGTTGGGCAATTGATAGGTTCCATTTTCATCTGTGGTCGCAAATGCCACTAGTTCATAATCGTCTTCCATTAGCCTCAGCGATTGACTGCCCAAGCGGGTAGAAGTAGATATACGCCTTACACTCACTCCTGCACCACTCACTCTTTCCCTCGGCAAAACCCTTAAAGAAGAATCTGCTTCTTCAAACTCCTCCTCAAAGAAACCACTTACACTCCCCGGTTGTGGTTCAGAAGAAGGGGTTGGAATTTTTTCAACCTCAATTGTAATGTTCTCAATATCAGATTGCAAAAACAATGTATCAGCTACCTTCCAATCAATCGTATTGCCCAGATAAGTCGGTATCAAATCAGGATATGCGCTTTTTGAAGGGTCGGCAAGGATAATGTAATCCCCTAATATCATGTTTTCAAAATTAAAGCTATTGCTACCATTCAATGACTGTACTGCCGCAGTGTCATACTTATTGGCAAATGGATTAACTGCAAATAATTTGACATTACCACTGGTCACATCCGAGGCATTTATATCCACAACCTTACCCGATAAACTAGCTGCTATTGCAGTATAAGGTACGTAAGTTCGATGACTTCTTTTACCGCTGGCATCAATAGCCACCATCACTATCTCATAACTCTCATTGGGAGTTAAGCTACTTCGGTTCGGAAGAAACTCAACATCAAGATTATCAGTTGGTGTAAATCCAAAAACATTAAAAGCATTAGATCCTGAATTATTTCGTAGGTAAAGATATCGTAGTCTATTTATATTGTTACCATCCTGTGTTTTTGCAAAAACTCTGGCCGACAATCTTGGCCCAATAATTATATCATAAATAGAAGGAACAGGAGGTAAGCCACTTAATACATAAGGCTGGTCTCCTGAAAAAGGGCCCTTACTGAGGCTTTCATCAATGAGTTTGTAATCGTTATCAATGGCAAGGCTACCTGAAGCATTTACAAATAAACTTTCATCATAATCCACATTACCAATAAATGTGTTTCCATCTGAAGAATGTGCTTTGATAATATTATCTTCAAAAACAGCATCATTGATATTGGCTATAGTATCAATAATATTATTGGAGAAAAGTATATTTTCCATGGCATTATTAGCTTGGCTTGCGGAAAATTGAAAATTAAATGGTCTAATTCTGATGTTAATGTTATTTGAAACATCGAAATTCTTATAATGGGCATAAAGCCCACTTTGCGCTCCGGGCTCATCGGTACTGTAGAAAGCAAATATAGAATTGTAATTCCCTTTAAATACCAAACCATCAATATGGCTTACAAAACCAAAATTACTACCTGGCAAAAATCTGTTACCAATAAAGCTTACATCTCTGAGGGTGTCCCCCTCAGTAAAGAAAGTATTGTTCAAACGTATGGGTGCCTCAAAACTTAGTCCATACACTTGAGAGCCACTTGCTCCTTCATTTATGGTCAGTGGATCGGCAACAACTGCAGGTTTTGTATTAAATTGATTACCCGGATTATCTTCCAAAAAGTATCCCGGCCCTAAAATTACCCTGGGGGAGTTGAGCAATAAGCCCCCGGGAGTATCATAGGCTTGTGGAGAACCTGAAACATAAATAGTATCATTGGCATTAGAGGCATAAATTGCCTGATATAAGGAATTGAAATCTCTTGTTTTTCCGGGCCTATTATCAACATACCAACTCCTTGCTTCTATTTCGGGTTTTAAGTTGATAAATCCTGACCTAATAAAAAAATCCGGAATTAAAGGATGCATCCCTACATAACTGTAGCTTCCTGCTTTGGATAAATTAAAATTACTAACAGTTAAAGTTGCCTGGTTGACCACTATTGTATCATTATTAAAAACCCAAAAGTAGCTTCCTTCTCCTTCTGTTTGCACTTCACTTGTCAGGTCAATAGATTCACCAAGTGTTAATTGTATATCCTGATCTTCCCCAATTCTATTTTGATTTTTAAAAATAAATTCAGGTAAATTTAAATTAGGAACAAGGCTGTTAAAACTCAAATTATTACCTACCACGAAAAGTTGCTGCAAGGAAGTTGCCGAGAAATCAGGGATATTGACAATTTTGTTTTGGGAAATATCAACCACTCTAAGTGCATCAATGTTGAGAAATGCTTCAGGCAAATCACCAGTTAATTCATTTTGCCATAAAAAAATATTGTCCAAACTAGTCCAATTGGCCACATTGTCTGACAGGGAACCTGTAAATCTTTGACCTCCAAGATCAAGTCTGGTAAGGTTAACCAGTTGATAAAATCCTTCAGGAAAATCTCCCTTGTTCGCTACAGTAGCACCAATAGCAAAAGTTCTTAGGTTGGTAAGTGAAGCTAAATCATCAGGTATTTCCACAAAAAGTTTACCATTCCCATACACATCAAACTCTCTTAAGGCTGGCAAATGTAGAATATCGGGCAATGAACCTTCCAATTTGTTCTGGTAGAGGATAAAAATTTCCAATGCATTCAGGTTTTCCAGTGAAGCGGGTACCTCCCCGGTCAATTGATTTTGGTTAAGAAACAACTCTCTCAGATTTGATAGCTGGCCTATTTCAGTAGGAATGGTGCCTGAAAGCTGATTCTCTCCCAGTCCTAATCTGGTGAGTTTCTCCAAAGAGCCAATAGAATTAGGTATTGAACCTATGAGTGAATTGCCAGACAGGTTGAGAAATAATAAACTATCCAGATTTCCTATTTCCGAAGGAATTTCTCCATTGAGATTGTTTTGATCAAGGGATAAATCAAAAAGCCTGGATAAACCTGTGATTTCGTTAGGAATATTTCCGTCTAAATTATTATTGCTAAAATTAAATTGATCCATCAAAGGAGCATTGGCTACTTCAGCAGGTATTGAACCACTAAACTGATTATTAAACAACCTTAGTTCCCTTAAAGAATCCTGAAAAATTTCCGGAAGAATTGTACCGGTGAAAGCGCAATCGTGTGCTGAAACTCGCTGTAAGTTCGGGTAGTTGGTTAGAATAGCAAACAGATCACCACTCAAATTAGGGTTCACATAAAAGTACAATTGTTCAATAGCTGAAAGATCGGCCAAGCTAGTCGGTAAAGTGCCCGTTAAGTTATTATTATTTAAGTCCAGGTAATTCACCCTTCCAGCTGCATCAAAACCAATTCCATACCATTCATTAAGAGGAGCCGTTAGCCACCCACTTTGATTAAACCATGTCGAATCTCCCGGATTAGTGGCAAGATATAAATCTACCAGTGCCAAAGAATCTACTAAATTACTCTTAGAGCTATGAGATAAAACTCCTGCCTTTTCCCTTGACACTTCATTGTCTATTCTATTCGAATTATATTGATGTGAAGTGATTGTTCTGACAGGCTGATCGGAAACAGTGGATTGCCCAGCCTGACTGGCTTCATACTTGATTAATGATTGTGCATTTGAATCCCAATGAAAAGAAAAAAACAGCAGCAAGAAAAAAGTAGTCCTCATGGATAAGTAATTGAGATTTTTCATTATTTGCAAAATTTAGTAATCCCCAAAATAAATATAGAGAATTAAAGAATATCAGAGTGTTTTCTCCAATAATTTGTCAAGAAATACTGTTACTTTTTAATTATTTTCGATGAACTACTTGTTCCGTTCTTCCAAAGCACTTGCAATACATAAACACCTGACTCATAAGCAGACATATCAATTACTTCAACCATTTTTTTGCGGAAACCTTCATTAACCCTCTCTATCACCCGGCCATTTATATCCAGAATTGTAATTGAATTAAAGTGTTCATCATTTATCATTATAGTCAGCAGATCATCCACAGGATTAGGATGCACCTGGATATATTTTTGGTTCTTAAGCTTATTTGCCGTATATCTAATGGTTTCAATACTACAAACCCCATTTTCCACCACTGCCGCCACTTCAAGTGCTTCTGAATTTTCGCCCGTAAGAGTGAATGACAAATCTGATGATTGATCCATTGGAACTCCCGGATAGTCAATTTTCACTGTGTATTCCCCGGCTGCCAGACCCTCAAAGGAGAATTCTCCATTTTCATCTGTTTCTAAATAGGCAATTAATTCCCCATTATTGGAAAATCCAGTTATGTCCTTGGTTGAAGTTGATATCCTTCTCACGCTTACCCCTGCCCCACTCACCCTTTCTCTTGGTAATACCCTTCCTGTTTCATTGCCCAATTCTTCTTCTAAATAACCTGAAAAAACCGATGTGCCAGAAAGGGGTTGAGGAGTTCCCTGGATGGTTACATCAACATCTTCCATATTATTTCTCAAAAAGAGGGTATCAGCATCATCCCAATCAATCGTATTAGTCCAGTAGGTATTGAGTAAATCCGGATATTCTGCTTTGTTTGGTTTCACAAAAATCAAATAATCACCAAGCACTAAATTGCTCAGTTCATAATTACCTCCTACATCCAATGGCAATAGTACCTGATTATTTGCAAAAGCAACCGTATCAAAAGCCCCCTCAGTTGTAATACCAAAAATCAACATATTACCCGATTCAGTGGGGATATTATTAAGATCAGCCACATGACCATTCACATTGGCAGTTGCCAAAAGATCAATGACATGTGTGCTCAGTTCAAAGTCAGGATTAACTGAATTCACAATTTCGTTCTTAATAATCAATTCGTAAGAACCCATATTCTGGTATGAAAGCGAATCTATCAATAAACTATCTGAAACAGCACCCGAAACGGCCTGTCCGTTTCTAAGCCACTGATAGGAATTAGCAGTACCTCCAATGCTATAGATCATTTCATAGGAAGAACCAACAGGTAGTTCTTCCCTTAGTGGATCACCAAGTTTAGCTTGAGGTGAGAATAATAATCCTGCTATACTCATATTCGGTTCAAGATCCTCATATCCCAGTGCATTTCCACTAATATCCAGCTCTGTTAAAGAGGGCATTCCACTTAAGTCAGCCATATCAACAATTGCATTATTAGCCAAATCCAACGTTCTAAGCCCTAATATCTCTGTAATAAGCTGAGGCACCTCTCCTGAAAGATTATTATTGGGCAAATTTACTTCTACCACACGATTATTTTCGACCACTATGTCTGTAGGACTACTATTCCAACTTGCGGGATCAACAGCAGTGGTATCCCATTGAATGGAAGACCATGAATCTCCATTGGCAGTCTGATACAAAACCCTCAATGCTGCCATATCCCTTTCCAGGGTGGAAACTTTAAAATTGAGTGTATCAGAAAATAATGTCAAACCAGGTAAATCAGTGTTGGTAATCTCCAAATAATATAAGCCTTCATCTGACTTTTGAGCTGAATCAATAGCAAAAGTAATATTATCTGCTCCCGCTATTAGATCTCCATTCTTATACCATTGATACTGATTGGAAGTGGCCGTGGCTCCTATTTCAAAACTACTGTTCGAATGGAGGTTTACCAAAGTATCTGAAATTAATGCGTATTGGTAGTTCTGATCAGCATATATAAAATTGGGAATAGAAATATAATTATCCAGGTTCTCAAAATTAATGTTATTCCCTGAAACATTTAGTTCCTCTAATTGAGCAGTTAAGCTATCTAAACCACCAAGACTTGTAAGGGTATTCAAAGAAAAATCCATCTGTGTAACAAAATTCAATAACGCAATTGAATCAGGTAATTCTCCTTCCAGTTGATTGTTGGAAAGTGCCAGTGACCTAACCGTATCACCTGCCATTGTTATTCCATTCCATGTATTGACTTTCCCCAGCAACCAATTCTCATTATTGTTCCAGTTTACGCCATTTGTACTGTTATAAAGACTCACCAGGGCCAGGGAATCTTGTTCCAGGTAATTAGAAACGGGTAATTTAACCGAATCAATGGCTGTAAAACCTGAGGTATCAATGGCGTTGGCAATTGATCTCCCGTAGAAGTAATATTTTTCCGAATATTCAGGTGCTGAGAAATTGAAGATGGTATCGTTAACTATTATGAACGAGTTGCCGGAATCCAAACTATCTGGCGATAAACCAATGAAAACTTCAAAGGAACTAGCGCCTTCAACAGGGTCGAAGTTAAGATTGAACCCATTGGAATTAATATCGGAAATATTGATAACCGGTGGATTTAACGGAATCAAATCCACAGTAAGGGGAGAACTGTAAGAAGAACTGTCTCCGGCCGCATTTATACTTCTGCCAAATACATAGTAGGTTTGAAATGGAACAGGTGCGTTAAAAGTTAAAGTACTATCAGTGAGTGCAAAAATAGAATCAGTAGCTAAGGAAGCTGTACTGTCATTATTCAGGGAAATCAGGATTTCATAAGAACTGGCTTCAGGAACTGTCGGCCAACTCAAATCAAAACCAGTAGTAGTAATATTGGCTGAACTGATAACTGGTGCTCCGGCAGGATTGACCGGCTTATAATAAGCAATGCTCAAATTGCCATTCTCCTGCAATAAAACAATATCCTTTTCCCCATCTCCATTCAAATCAGCAATGTCCAAATCAGAAATATTACTTATTCCATAATTGATGACAATAGATTGTTCAAAGCTGCCCGATTGGCTATTAAGGTAAAAATAAACATCTGCCGTGTTTCTGTCCGAAATAATAACATCCGGAAATCCATCTCCATTTACATCTTCTATAGCCATCTTTCCGGGTTTAAAGCCTAGTGACACATCTAATCGGTTAATCGTGCCATTTGAGTAAAAATCAAAGACCTCCAATGTGTTGTTCACTGAATCAATTGCTGCGATTTGGGACTTATCATCATTATTGACAGATATTTTCTCAAATTCAGACAGGGAAGTGGATGCCAGAAAAGTGCCTGGGGTTACTGCCGGATTGTTGTAAGGGTCATAGATATAAATGACACCGGCTTCTTGCACGTAATAGATCGTCATATTATAAGGAAACTCCAGGAAAGCCCCATAAAGTAGAGAGGAGATTTGCTTTTGATCGGCCCTGCTAACCAATGCGCCAGCGCCATAAACAGAACAATCACTTTCACTATTGGACGTGTTGATGGCATTAAAATTATCAGTCGGATCTAAAAACGAGTAAGAAACATCCGTGTATCCATCACTGTTACTATCCCAAAAGGTGGGGGAATTAAACCTTGACCCTTCTCCTTTTTCCTCAGGATTATTAAATAAGGTAAAATTCCCATTACCATCATTCTTTAAATAAAGGAACCCCTCTCTGTTGTCCAGGTTATAAAACGCAAACAAATCAGAAGTAAGGGAGTTGGTCAAATTGCTTTTAGCAACTGAAAAAATCTTATACATTAAACCTGTGGGAGTATTTTCAAGGTACACAAAATCCGACTCCATACTACCTCCAATATTTTTTACTATCTTAAGACTATCAGTACCGGTGCTAGCTACAATATCAGAATAAATATTATTGTCTATTTGACTAATCTCAAATTGAGATTTGCCAAAAGTTGCAATATTTAAATTGTCAATAATAGTAAGTGAATCATAATTCTGTGGTACAATTGTTTTGCTTGTTACATCTGATATTGATAGGTTGACAAGGCTGTATATAGCTTTTCCATTGGCTCTGTAAACTAATACTTCACCTGATCTTGCACCGACAGGCACTTCAAAAGTCAGTGAATTGGCCGTACTGGAGAGAGTTGTGGCTTGTACATCTCCTAAATATACCTTATCACCATTATTAGCATCATCGCTGGAATAGAAAATTGTAAGTGCATCACCTGGTTTAGCTACATTGGCAGAAATACTTTCTATTGCCAAAGGTTGATAAAAATTATTTTCAATAGCTGATAAACTTCCTAGTCCAAGGGTTTTTTGAGTCCCATTTTCAAAATTGTAATTGACAACAAAAGAATTAGCCGTGAGCGAACCATTACCAAGATTACCACCATTGTCAAACGTAAGAAGTTGCAATGATGCAAGATCAGTAATATTCTCGGCTGAGAAGTCATTGAACAAAAGCTCAATATCTGCTGTGATGTTATTTTCAGATAACTCAGCTTCCATTAACCAAAAATCTTCTTCCCTTATATTGGAAACACCGGAAACCGTAAAAGTTGAGTCCAGACAATGATTGCCAACAGCATTCATTGAAAAAACAGACGAATTATCAAGTGCAGAAATATTTTTTAATCCGATTAATCTTGGCCCATATTCATTGCCTATCGGAAAAGTAAAATCAGTCACACCTATTTTATCCACTCTTCCTCGAACAAAAGAATCCTGATTAGGCCCGTTAATATTATTAACGCTTGATTGGGAACTCATTAACAACTTTGCCTGAGAGCCTTCATAAAATGACATGGCTACAAAAACACCATTTACAAAGCTGATCTCGCCATTAATAAATAATTGCACAGTGTTACTGTTTTGAGTATTATCCAAACTGAAAGCTCCTTTTCTTCTTAGAGAGGTAGGGTTTGCTTCAGTGTCCTGTAGCACATTATCTAACACCAGATTATTAATAATAGTAGAATCCTGACCAATTGATGGATCAAAGCCGGAAATGGATTGGTAGTTTGTTCCCACTAAATTCAAAGAAGTGTTATCCAGAAATTTAACCAACCCTCCCTTCTGTTTGGAAAAATCACCTGTCAAATTCATTTGGCTATTGCCAGAAAAGATAATGTTGAATTTTTGAGAAGTATTTAAAGCGGAATCCAAAACATTAAAACGATGCACATTAACTTCAGAATTTTGAAAACGAATGTTCAGAGGTTGATAATTTTGGGTAGTATCATTACTGAAAGAAATTTCATTGCCAACGTTAAGGGTAGCCCCTTCAAAATAAACATCATCAGGAAATTGGTGAATACTTTCGGAATATTGATAGGTTACATAAAAATTATTACCAACAGAAAAATTTATTCCTCCACCTGTATTTTTCACATAACATAACATCTGGGTATAATTATTGACTGCATTTTTATTCATGCTAAAATTCCCATTCACAAGAAAGTTTTTCTCCACTCCCACTTCCTGGTTTTCAATAAAAATACCCATCGAATCGGCTAAAGTTGAAAACTCCTGATCCATTATCAATACGTCTCCATTTACAGTAAAATCAGCATCATTTAAAAACAATCCTATTGCACTGACAGAATCCCCTGTATTTTCAATATTTAACCCTTCCACTGTAATATTCGAACCTGGAGAAACGGTCACCTTATGCTGTATACTAACAGCCGAATCAGCAACAGGAATATTTCCTCCCTCCCAAACAGCTGAGTCATTCCAATCACCTGATTGGACGGTACTAATTAAGTAAGGAGCTGTTTTGACTTGAACTATGGCTGTATCAGAATTGGATAAAATCCCGTTTTGAGTCCAAATTTTCAGGAAATACTGAGTTGCAGGCTGTAAATCAGTAATCGAGTATGAAGTGGCATTCCCATTTATGAATTGAGGATAAGTAGGTAAAAAAGTATCAAAAGAGTCCTCTGAAACAATTAGCCCATATTCAAATGGACTATAGAAGCTGGAAAGAGTCAGGTTAAGCGATGTTGGGTTCTGTTCAATGTTATAATTCGGATAAGGCAAAGCCTCAGGTTCAAATAAGCGAACTCCTATTTCTCCTGAATTATCGCCATTTCTATCAAATAATCTTATGTATACATTCTCATCCGCAGGTAAATTCACCAAAGTGTCATATTGGTGTGCCTCAAAGCTATCGCTGCAGAAAATTTCGGTGAGATCACCACATTGGCCAATATAAGCAGCCCATCTGGTTTCCATCACTTTATCAGGTGAAGAAAAAGCATCGGAATGTGGGCCAAAAGTTTCAACGATCAGGTTCCTACCCGAAGGAACTTTTGCCTTCACCCATACATCAGCGGTATTTGCTGCAAAAATTGAATCTTGAGTACAAGGAGTACCCAAACCGGAATCTGTTCCATTAAAATAGGAAAGCCAGGTAATTGGTATTTCAGGTTGACATTCAACACAAACAAATTCTGATTCCACCAAAAGTGCATTATTGCAATTTTGATAAACAGGAGTCGTAATATCTGATACACTTCTTAAAGAAATTTCGAAAAGTTTTGTTTCCGAGTAATCTTCAGGAAATAACTTAACAAAATAATTACCTGCTGTTAAATCATCAAATACAAACCTGCCAAATTCCCCCATAGTAACAACCCGCTTGTAGGAAAGCAAGCTACCTTCTCCACAACTATTCCTTTTTTCCAATTCCAGAAAAATTTTTTCTTCCTTTCTAAAACCTTCCAATTGAACGACAATACTCTCAGCCGCTGCCAACGAAAAGCTATAAAAAACACTATCCTCTCCAGAGGAATATCCATCACCATAAGGGTCAACTAATGATAATCCCGTAAAACCTGAAAAATTATTCTCCGGTAATCTTCCAGTCACGGATGTTCCATTCAAGGCCAAAGGAACAGAATTGGCGCAATTCATATTGAGAGGATCACTATTGAAATTCACTGAAAGGCTCCCACTTGTAAAATCTACACCTGTAAATTCGGGATTGTTCGAGATTACTATAAAATAAGTATTCCCTCCTGCCAAATCTTTTTCAATTGACAATGTGTCCATTGTTAAGCCTGTTGTATCATAATCAATCCGGGTAGGGGATGCGTCCAAACATCCATCAAACAACTGCATTGAAGTACGTACACTGTCTCCAATATTTGTAAACAAAAAGCGATAAACATCTGAAAGTGGTGCTACAAATTCATAAATTACTTCCTTCCCTGAATCAAATAAAGTATTGGTGGTATAATTGTTAGTATATTGCTGTGTATTAACATTATAAATAATTCCCGTTTCCAACTTTCTCGGTGATGCACAATCATCCCCAAGCCTTTCCCCGGCAGAAAACACAACAGATTCCTCTAAATCATTTTCTCCCTCTAATCCATTAGTGGGTGTTCCCTGATGAAGTACAAATCCGTCACTGTAAAGCAATCTATAAACCGCTCCGTTCCATCCATCTCCAAACGAATCGTAAAGTTCTAACCTATAGCTTTCATTCTCCACCAAACATACTTTAACTGTGTCAACCTGGCCATTGGTTAAATAGGCAGGTTGAGTCTCCTCTACTGTTGCATTAGTAGAATTATTAACTAATCTCCAGTAAATTTCTTCTGCATAGGATTCAGAACTTGCATCTACCTCTATTCCGATTTCTACCTCCCCCTCTATGCATTGAGCTTTTAATTCAACTGTAAGAAGGCAAATACCGCACAATGTGAGAAACAATAATTTTTTCATAATTTTACTTATTATGGTACAAAAATACGGAACCTTATTATCGATTACTTGAAATTGATGCTATCTATCTGTGACTTCATCGAAATTTAAATGTAAATTTGCTAAATACATAATTTAAATATAAATTTTTATCCATATTTTCATATTTAATGATTTTTATTTTAGATTAAAATACAAAACCTATGAAAACTTTCCGATTCATACTCCTTCACTTTACTGCTTTGTTCACACTCCATTCCCACACAGGTTTTGCGCAAGACAATTTTAATTTTTCTACAATTGATCAGCATTTTAACAATGGTCAATTTGAAAAAGTGATTGCCAATAGAGCAGAAATATTAAACTATGTCCAAAAAGGACAGGATTCACTTAGTGCAGAAATGCTCTACTTTTTGGGAGATGCCTATCTGGCATTAGACAGAACAGAGGATGGCTTGCTAATAATGGAAGAGGAACTTAAACTAAGAAAAAAATTATCCAATAATGACCCTTCCCTAATTGCCAATTTACAATTCAACTTAGGTTATTATTATTCAGTACTTAACCGATTTCCCAAATCAATTCTTTACTATGAAAATGCTATTGAAAGTTTCCGCTCTATTGAGGGAACTGCTAGTGCAGCCTATGTTGAAGGGAATATAGAGCTGGCAAAAGTGCTCAGTATTTCAGGGAAATCGGCCCCTGCCTTAAAGACGTTAAACGAATTAAGGAAAAATGATTTTGCCCGGGAAAACTATCTCCATGTAATCAGGAAAGAAATTGGGATGGTTTATTTGGATAGGGGCAATTATTATAGATCAGAGGAGATTTTAACACAGAATTTAAAGCTTCTTCTTGATCTTTTCGGAAAAGAGAGCATCCAATATGCTGAGGGCCTGGTAGCCTTAGCCACTCCAAAATTCTACAAATCCAATTATGCAGAAGCAGAGAAACTGTATAAAGACGCATTGGAAATAATTAATAAATTGGACGGAAATGAATATTTATTAAGTGCCACCAAAAATAATCTGGCAAGTCTGTATTGGAGAATAGGTCTCTATGAGAACTCTCTGGCTCTTAACAAGGAAATAATTACACAGGAAAACACTTTGGACAATGCCATTACCATTAAGAATTACGCTACCACCCTCTCCAGTTCAGGTAATGCAAGGGAATCATTAATGTATGCTGATAGCTCTCTCAATATGGTTTCTGCAATTCTGGGAAGAAATTCCGAGTTATATGCAAAATTCAATAAAGAAAAAGCAATCGCTTATTTGGCCAATAATGATATTGAAAACTACTTCACCACTATGGAGGAAAGTTACCAAATAGCAAAAGATGTCATTGAAAAGTCAAATCCGGAATTTTCAAAATATGAATTCCAATTAGGTCGTGCTTACTACAGGAAAAACGAAATAGCGCAAGCGGAAAAACATATTAATGAAGCCTTTAAACTCAGAAAGAAATACTTAAACGATAGACATCCCTTGTATGCAGAAGCTACTAAAGAGTTGGCGGAGCTCAATTGGTTTAAAAATGAATTCAAAGCTTCTGGCAGCTACTTTAAAGAAACCATTGATAATTATTTTGCTCAAATTGATGCCTATTTTCCTGCTTTAAGCGAACAGGAAAAGGCAAATTTCTATTCCAACATTCTGCGTCCAACATTTGAGGAGTACAATAGCTACGTAATAGCTTACCACGATAAAAATCCTCAATTGTTAGAGGACATGTACAATTACCAACTGTCTACCAAGGGCCTGATCATGTATGCCACAGCAAAAGCCAGAAAAAACATCCTGCAAAGTGGTAATCAGGAATTAATTGATCAATACAAGTCATGGATAGACACAAAAGAACTAATAGCTAAAATGTATTCCTTAAAGGAAGAAGAAATCCAGGAGCAATCTTTAAATCTCGATTCCTTACTTCTTGCTTCCGATGCATTAGAGAAAGATTTGAGCAGAGCCTCAGCTGAATTTGCAGAGGCATATCAGATCAAAAGAGGGGATTGGAAGGAAATTCAGGCGCAACTGAAACCTGATGAAGCTGCAATTGAAATGATCAGGTTCAAAAAGTTCAGTCCCGATAGTAGCGGGCAATTTCTGGACGAAATTTATTACGCTGCCTTGCTAATTGACAAAAACTCCAAACACCCTCAGCTCATCTTGTTCAACAATGGTGAGGAACTGGAAAATAAATTCATCAAAAACTATAAAAACGCTATCAAATACAAAGTAATTGACACCTATAGCTATCAAAATTACTGGAAATCCATAGCTGATAAAACCCGGAAGTATAACAAACTTTATTTTTCACCTGACGGCATTTACAATCAAATAAGTATTAACTCCCTATATAATAATGACACTAAAAAATATGTGTTGGAAGAGCAAAACATACAAATGCTTACCAATACAAGGGATTTAATCGCTTATCGAAATCCTGAAAAATCGAGCCAATTAACGTCTAATCAAACTCCTTCCCAACTGTTTGGGTTCCCTAATTACAACAAAGGACTGGAAGTAAACACATCCACCGATGGGGAGCTTGCTAAAAATGTGGCCAGCAATGTGAGCCTGGACAGAGGGTTGCGGGGAAGCCTGCAAAGATACATCAGAGGCAATTCTCTGGTAACTTCCTTACCAGGTACCAAAGAAGAAGTAGAGCAGATAGAAAAAATCTACCAGGTCAACAAAACAGAATCTCCTCAAATACACCTTTCCAATGAGGCTGACGAAGCTACTCTAAAAAGTGTAAGTAGCCCAAGAGTACTCCACATAGCTACTCATGGTTTTTTTATGGAAAACAATGAAAGTAATTCAGATAACCCTGAGGACAAATATGCTCAAAACCCCTTATTAAAATCAGGTTTAATTATGGCTGGAGCCAATTCTTTTATTTCCTCAGGAATGGATGAAAATGAAGGGCAGGATGGTATTTTAACAGCTTACGAAGCCATGAACCTTAACTTAAGCAACACGGAGCTCATAGTACTCTCCGCTTGCGAAACAGGTTTGGGTGATTTGAAAAATGGAGAGGGAGTTTACGGTCTTCGCAGAGCTTTCCAGGTTGCCGGGGCAGAGGCTATTATTATGAGCCTTTGGTCGGTGGATGACATTGCCACCCAGGAATTGATGACAGCTTTTTACGGACAGTGGTTAGGAGGAAAAACAAAACAAGAAGCCTTTATAGATGCCCAGTTAAGCATTAAGCAAAAATATAAATCACCCTATTATTGGGGAGCATTTGTAATGGTGGGAGAATAATTTTAAAAATAGATTTATAAAACCATTAAAGGCTTCGATTTCCAGCGAAGCCTTTTAATTTTGTAGCCATGGAAATCAAAAAATGGATTTTTGAAGCTATTCCCAATGCTGATGTAATTGATGAATTATCAAGTGCCATCAATGTGAATGCTGTATTATGTCAAATTCTCATTCAACGTGGTATCACTCATTTTGATCAGGCTAAAGATTTTTTTCGGCCTGAACTAGATCAACTGAACGATCCATTTTCAATGAAGGATATGGATGTGGCAGTAAAGCGCATTCAGACCGCCATCAAAAACAAGGAACATATTTTGGTTTATGGCGATTATGATGTAGATGGCACCACTTCTGTTGCCATGATGCACAGTTTCCTTACCTCCATTCATCCTAAAGTAAGCTATTATATTCCCGACAGATATGCAGAAGGTTATGGTATTTCCACTCAAGGCATTGATTATGCAGTCGAGCAAAATTGCAGCCTGATAATAAGTTTGGATTGTGGCATAAAAGCAGTTGATAAAATCGCATATGCCAATCAGAAAAAAATTGACTTTATCATTTGCGACCACCATTTACCAGGTGAGCATTTACCGGAAGCAATAGCTGTTTTGGATCCGAAAAGGAAAGATTGCCAATATCCTTTTAAAGAACTTTCCGGTTGTGGTGTAGGTTTTAAATTGATTCAGGCTTATTGTATCCAAAATGACATAGCAGAACATCGGGCTTTTGAATTCCTGGATCTGGTTTCTGTAAGTATAGCTGCTGATATTGTTCCTGTAACCGGAGAGAATAGAATTTTGGCTTTTTACGGACTTGAAAAAATTAATTTCAATCCAAGGCCTGGCATCAAAGCATTGCTGGAGGTCTCGGGTTTGAAAGGAAAAATCACTATCTCTCACCTGGTTTTTCAGTTAGGTCCCAAAATAAATGCTGCGGGAAGGATTGACCATGCCCATTTAGCAGTGAAACTTTTAGCTGCCATTAATGAGGATGAAGCCACTATCATTGCCAGCCAGATTAGTGACAAGAACAATCGCAGAAAAGATTTTGATCAGAACATTACCCTTCAGGCTTTAAACAAAATAGCCTCTGATGAAACATTGAAATTAGCTAAAGCTACTGTTTTATTTCAGGAAGACTGGCATAAAGGCGTGATAGGAATTGTAGCCTCCAGATGTATTGAGCATTACCACAGGCCAACCATCATTTTAACGGAGTCCAATGGTTTGGCCACAGGATCGGCCAGATCTGTTAAAGGTTTTGATATCCATGCCGCCATAGAATCTTGTGCTGAGCTACTAAGCCAGTTTGGAGGCCATACACACGCAGCAGGCTTAACCTTACCCATTGAAAACATTACTGCTTTTACCGAAAAGTTCAACACTATTGTAAATTCAACCATTACCGAAGAACAACTTCAGGCGAAGGTTCATATTGATGCTTATGTTTGCCTGGATCAAATTACTGAAAGGTTTTACCACATTCTATCTCAAATGGATCCCTTTGGCCCGGGAAATATGCAACCGGTATTTGCTGCCAGAAATCTGGAGCTCTTTGAAACACCCCGTATATTAAAAGACCAACACCTGAAAATAATAGTGAAAGATAAAAACGGGAAGCAAAATTTACATGCCATAGGCTTTGGATTGGCACATTTTAAAGACCAATTGGAAACAGCTGAAAGTTTTGAATTGGCATTTACCATACAAGAGAATGAATACAACGGTTATAAATCTTTACAGCTTTATCTGAAAGATATCCGCTTTGAATAATTATTTTTGTTACTTTGCTGTTTAAGGTACGCTTGTTGCTTAGTATCCGGTAAAACATTTAAAAAGTCACATGATTTTAAGAGCTGAAAACCTTGTAAAAAAATATAAAAACAGGACTGTTGTAGATCACATTTCTGTAAGTGTGGAACAAGGTGAAATTGTGGGTTTATTAGGCCCTAATGGTGCAGGAAAAACTACATCTTTTTACATGATTGTAGGGTTGGTAAAGCCCAATTCCGGAGAAATTTTCCTGGATGACATTAATATCACCAAATTACCCATGTACCAAAGAGCAAAAAAGGGCGTGGGTTACTTAGCACAGGAAGCTTCAGTATTCCGCTCCCTGACAGTGGAAGAAAACCTAATGGCTGTTTTAGAGATGCGCAAGATCAGCAAGAAAGCGCGCGTGGAGAAAATGGAGTCTTTAATGGAGGAATTTAGTCTGACCCATGTGCGGAAGAATAAAGGAATGGTACTTTCCGGTGGAGAAAGAAGGCGAACTGAAATTGCAAGGGCACTTGCCATGGATCCTAATTTCGTGTTATTGGATGAGCCATTTGCTGGTGTGGATCCTATTGCCGTGGAAGAAATCCAAACCATAGTAGGCAAACTCAAGGAAAAAAACATTGGAATCCTTATTACCGATCACAATGTAAACGAAACCCTTTCCATTACAGACAGGGCCTATCTGATGTTTGAAGGCAAATTATTAAAAGCAGGATCTGCCGAAGATTTAGCCAATGATGAGCAGGTAAGAAGGGTTTATTTGGGTAAACACTTCGAATTAAAGCGTAAACTGAAATAGTATGGAATTTCTGAATTCTATCATGACCTGGGTAATGAAAAAGCGGATTCACGAAGTGGAGCTTTTCATGAAATATCCACATGAAGTTCAGAGTGAATTATTGCACCGATTGGTTTACAGGGCCAGAAACACCAAATTCGGAAAAAAATACCAGTTCGAGGAGCTAAAAACTTACGAAGCATATAAAAACCGTGTTCCATTATTCTCCTATGAACAAATATTCCCTTATATAGATGAGCTATTAAAAGGGGATCAAAATATCCTCTGGCCAACAGAAATACGTTGGTTTGCCAAATCATCGGGCACCACTAACGACAGAAGTAAATTTATCCCCGTTTCGGATGAAGCCCTTGAAGATTGTCATTTTAAAGGTGGCAAGGATTTGTTGTCTATTTATTTGAACAACAATCCTGAATCAAGATTATTTACCGGCAAAAATTTGAGTGTAGGTGGCAGCCAACAGGTTAATCAGTTCGACAATAACTCTAACTCTTTCTATGGAGATGTTTCAGCTGTGATTATGAAAAACCTGCCTTTCTGGGTACAAATCATCCGTACACCAAGCCTTGAGATTGCTCTCATGGATGAATGGGAGAATAAAATTGAAGCAATGGCACAGGCCACCCTCAAAGAAGATGTAACCAGTCTTTCCGGGGTGCCTACATGGACAGTCGTATTACTCCAAAGGATATTAGATATCACCGGGAAAAGCGATATTTCTGAAGTTTGGCCCAATTTGGAATTATTTATGCATGGAGCCGTATCATTTGTGCCTTATCGTCCACTTTTCGAAGATTTAATCAAATCCCCGAAGATGAATTATGTGGAGACTTACAATGCCTCTGAAGGATTCTTTGGGATACAAGACCAGTTAGACTCCAATGAAATGCTCTTAATGCTTGATTATGGTATTTTCTATGAATTTATCCGATTGGAGGATGCTGATAAGGAACAACCGGAAACACTTCGTCTCCATGAGGTGCAATTGCATGAGGTGTATGAATTAGTGATAACCACCAATGCAGGACTATGGAGATATCGTATTGGAGACACTATCAGGTTTACCTCATTAAGCCCTTACAGAATCAAAATAAGTGGCAGAACCAAGCACTTTATCAATGCATTTGGCGAAGAATTAATGATTGAAAATGCAGAAAAAGCGGTTGCAGAGGTTTGTAAGAGAATGGGAGTGACAGTGGATAATTTTACGGCTGCCCCCAAACACCTTGAACATAGAAAAAGCGGTGCGCATGAATGGATTATAGAGTTTGGTAAAGCACCAACTGACATAGAGGATTTTGCCAACCAACTGGATGATGAGATCAGGAAAATTAATTCCGACTATGATGCTAAAAGACAAAAAGATATAGCTCTTCAGCGATTGATTATCCATCCTGTTTCCAAAGGCACATTCTATAACTGGATGCGCAAAAGAGGAAAATTAGGTGGTCAAAATAAAGTGCCACGACTTTCCAACAGCAGGGAGTATCTTGAAGATTTATTGGAAATGATCAAATAAGGAGCCCTTTTAGCTTTTGATTTCCAAATCATCCAGATTGATTTCACTCTCCGATTGTATCAATTCATAAAGCTTTCTTTCCTTTACTCTTATCATGCTGTCAATGGCATAGCCTAAATCATTCAATTGACTTTCCTGAAGCACATTCCCTATTATTAATTCCTTATAAACCAACAGAATAAGATCTTCTTGTTCCTTTATTTTTTCTATTAATTCAACATTAGAAAAGTTTCCTTTCAGCAAAGCTGGATAAAGCTGCTTTCGATGCATATTAATATTGGGCACGATAACCTCTTTAAATTTCTCCTTTAGAAAAATATTCTTTTCTTTCAAGCCGGATGGCATTCCTTTGTAATCAGGAACATCTGATTTGAGTACCTGGGATACCACTAACATTTGATGGTGCTGTTTGCTAAAAGGAATTAAGGCAGGATGTCTTTTCATATCATAAAAAAGCCCATACAATAATGTACGGGCATAAATTTCAATCTTATTTCTAACTACTTTATAGCGCCCACTTAATAGTACAGCCAATAGCTTTGGTTTTTTCAACAGGAACTTCTTTTCCAGCTAATAAAGCATTTACTGCATCTTCCACATATTTTTTATCTGCATCAGCTGCACTTTTGGTATTATTATCAATGGCACCAATATACTTTACTGTTCTTTTGGCATCAAGCACGTAGACATGGGGTGTATTGGTAGCACCATAGGCCTTGGTTACTTCCTGGGTTTCATCATAAACATAAGGAAAATTAAACATCTTTTCTTTTGCCCTTACTTTCATTTTTTCAAATGAATCCTTAGGAGATTTCTTGTCATCATTAGGGTTAATGGCAATTACAGGAAATCCTTGCTCTGCATACTTACTTTGCAATGCGATGATTCTATCCTCATAAGCTATAGAATAAGGGCAAGTATTGCATGTAAAGATCACAATATATCCTTTTGCATCCTCATAATCCTTGAGGGAAACCATTTCCCCATTTACATTTTTTAACGAGAAATCCGTAGCGATATCACCAACAGCATAGCCATTCTTGTTGGCTGTAAAGGCTACTGAAAACAGTAAAACCAATCCTAAAATCAGATAATTTTTCATAATAGTTATTTTTTGTTTTTCTTTCTAATAAGCTCTTCCAATTCTCCTGAATGAAACTCCTTTTCATAAAAATCCTTTCCATTCATGCTGACAATTAAAGTGCCGGGTATGGCGCCTGACCAGTCAGGAGAAACCTTATCTATCCAGGAATTGTAATCCAGGTCGTCTATCAGATACATTTTGCTTTTATCCAAACCTTTCTTTTTAGAAAATGCTTGAACCTTGCTTTCATTTTCAGCAAAATCAAGGCTGACAAATATAAACTCAACATCAGGAAATTTCTTTTGAGCCTCAACAAAATAAGGTAATTCTTTTATACATGGTTTGCACCATGTCGCCCAAAAGTTGATCACTTTCAACTTGCCCTGTTCCGCCTGAATTAGTTCCTCCAGCTCAGGAACCTCAATAATCCTGATAGCATTCCTTTGAGCAAGCCCATCCGGCTGCTGAACGAAAGCAAAAAAGAGTACTATGAGTGTTATTTTCTTTATCATAACCAATAAACGTATATTCTTTTCACTAGTTTTTCCGTCCATATAATAATAGTCCCTATTAAAACAGATCGACTATTTCTTCTTTTGGAATTTTAAAAAGGCTTATTCTCTGTTTTACTCCCCCCATTATGATTTTAGCAAGTACTACAAGGCCTTGATCCTCTGTTGCCATAATTTTCACTACTTCCATTGGATCATTTCCTCCGACATATTCAATGGCCGACAATTCACGGGAATTGTCCGAATAAAAAGCAAGTTTGATTCTGCCATCCACTGTAGTGAAAGCATTGACTATATAGGGTGTAGCAGATAACTCAATAGACAAAGAAAGTGCTTTTTTATTACTTAATCGATCTGGCTGAAGTTCTCCATCAAGCTGGCTAATATAAGTAGAATCATTATTAGCCAAATTAGTCCCATTCGCAAAAAAAGATTGGTTTCCCAAAGTGTAATTAAAACTACCTTTACCATCATTCGAAGTAATAATAGAATTGATACCATCCCCATCAGTAGCACTAATTCTTCCGGTTTCTATACCTTGATCATTTGCGTAGGTCATAGTCATACCATCTGGTCGTAGTGTATTAAAATAAATATTACTTCCATTGTTATATGCCCCCACAAAAAACTCCGGAGTGTTGGAGTCAAGGTAGTCATCAAGCGTGGAATTAGCCTCTTCAAACTCATCGTAACCTCTGGCCCATTCCATTGCAAAGCCTTCTTGAATTTTGCTTAAGACTGCCCCAATTGTATCATTATGGGTGAGCAACAAATAATTATCCGGATTCAAATACCCGAACGCCAACGGCCTCCGGTATCCGGTATAATTCCTTAATGGTTCTACAATTTGATCAAAATCTTTTACTTCTACCAAAACTGCAGTGCGGTCAGTAAGTGTAGAAACAATGAAATAATAGTTTCCTTGATTTTTAACGATGTTGCCAACAGGACTAATGTAGGCTGAAGACATGGTTTTGCTCCAAATAAATTCACCTCTTGGGCTTACTTTCATTACAAATACCTGATTACTATTTGTAGAAGCAAGGATCAAATAACCGCCATCCTCTGTTTGAGCAACATCTATTGGTTCATAGTTCTGGCCTTCAGTAGGGTTATCAAAAATACTGTTGAATTTTTCTGTTGGTAGAAACGCTTCAGTATCCTTTTGACAAGAAACCATCATAAAAGCAATTACACAAACTAAAAACAATCTCATATTTCAATTGGGATAAACTCTTTCGTACTTAGGTATTTCAATGGAACCAAAATCCCTACCAGTACCTCAAAAGACTGAAAATTTTTATCATCAAATACATCATAGGCATTATCTATAAGGTTTTGGTTTGCAAACCGCCTTTCAGTATCTGTAACATTGGAAAACCCTTGTCTGAAATTAACTTCTGTTGTCAGGTATATATTGCCCAACCTAAATCGGAACCCACCTCCTGCAAATATTCCTGCAGTAAAAGGATTCAGAAGCTCGTCCACATTTTCAGAAAATGAAAGATCCTGTATTTTCAACCCATCCTGGCTTATACTCCTTTCCACTGATTTTTCAGCGTCCATTAGAATGCTAAAGTTTAGTCCCACCTGAAGAAATGGTATGATGGCAGGCACTTTTGGCTTTCTTGATGAGTTGTTCCAAAAACGGTTGGTAGCTGGCCTGAACATCACCCGAAAGAAAACGGGCACATCAAAATATTGAAAGTCATGCTGATGATCGAAGCTGATACTATTAACATCTGCGGGTAAATCCTGCAGATAGTTAAACCTGACCTGGTTAATTGAAAGGTTGGTGCCCACTACAAATTTTTGATCAAATTGAAACATGGCAGTTAAGCCATAAATAACCCCTATATTCTCCACTGATTGATAACTCTTTTCGTAAAGAGCTTCATCCAAATCATTGGTGGGTTTAATGACACTATGCCGATTAATCGGGTTAACCAAATTATAATTAGCCCCTCCCCTCACTCCAATGTACCATTGGGTTTGCTTGAATGGATTTTTATTCAGTCTGTCATATGTGGACTGTGCCTGTATATTAAATACAGGAAATAGGAAAAATAGGCAATATAGCAGTCTAAACATCACAATAATTCATACAAAGGGATAAATATCCCATAAAAAAATTACCTTTCAAAATATCTGATGTGATATGACAACTGTTATGGATAGTTCTTTTTAGTATCTTTGTAAGGAATATTACAACATGCAAGAAAAAGAAGAATATACAGAGCAGGAAGAAGAAGCTTTATTTGAGCATTATCATATCAAAGTAGATCCTAAACAAGAGTTGATGAGGATCGATAAATTTTTAATGGACAGATTACCGAATGTAACCAGGAACAAAGTGCAACAGGCCATTAAAGATGGTTTTGTAAAGGTGAACCAGGCTAGCATTAAACCCAACTACAGAGTACACCCTGAAGATGACATAAGAATTGCATTGCCGGAACCTCCTCGTGATACAGATGTAAAACCTGAGGACATTCCTCTTAATATAGTTTACGAAGACAAAGAATTACTAATAGTTAACAAAGAAGCTGGAATGGTGGTACATCCGGCCCATCAGAACTGGAGCGGCACTTTAGTAAATGCTCTTGCCTATCATTTTCAGCAACTTCCTCAAATGGAAGGGAATGAAGGCCGTCCCGGCCTGGTGCACAGAATAGATAAAGACACTTCGGGCTTGCTGGTAATTGCTAAAACAGAAAAAGCAATGACACATTTGGCTAAACAGTTTTTTGACCATAGTATAGAAAGAACCTATTATGCATTGATCTGGGGAGAGCCGAAAGAAGCTGAGGGAACTATTGATGTACATTTGGGCAGGAGTCTAAAAGACAGGCGCATAACAGATGCTTTTCCTGAAGGTGATTTCGGCAGACATGCAGTAACTCATTACAAGGTGCTGAACACACTTCGTTATGTTACACTTGTACAGTGCAACCTGGAAACCGGGAGGACACATCAAATCAGAGCGCATATGAAGTATTTAGGTCATCCCCTTTTCAATGATGCAACCTATGGTGGTGATAGAATTTTAAAAGGAACCAAGTTTTCCAAGTACAAATCATTTGTGGACAATTGTTTCAAAATTTTACCCAGGCAAGCTCTTCATGCAAAATCATTGGGTTTTATTCATCCTGCCACTAATAAACATGTGCAATTCGATTCCGAGTTACCGGCCGATTTCATTCAATTATTAGAGAAATGGGAAAGCTATATCCAGTTTAATTAGATTTCTGATCAAGTTTTTGTAGCTTGAAATAATTAAAACAAAACCAATAATAAGATGCCAATTAGATTTTTTCTTTATTTCATCCTACTTTTTATGTTGACAGCCTGTAATCTTGATGAAAAGATAAAGGACGTTACCACCTTTAATATTACCAATAATGTTAACTTCTCTATTCCATCATCAGCGGTAGTAGATTTACCTGTTGATTTAAACACCCCGGATGTAAGTTCTTCTTCTCAACAATCATTTGAAAACAACAACACCAGGGCAGATTTGGTGGAGAATGCTAATTTAAAAGAGCTTACATTGACCATCACAAGCCCGGAAGCCAGGACTTTCAAGTTTTTGAGAAGCGTTAAAATCTACATCAGCAATGATACAAAAGGCGAAACCTTATTGGCTGAGAAAAATGAAATTCCCACTGATATTGGAAGTATACTGGAATTGGAAACCACAGGTGCAAACCTGGATGAGTATATTAAAGAAAGTACTTATGATTTGAGGTATGATGTGGTCATTCGTGAAAGTGTTAATTCCACGACTGAGATAAATGCCAAAATGGTGTTTGAGGTAAGAGCGAAAATTTTATAAGTTACTTTCGAACACTCCATCAAGCTTTAGCTTGTTTTTCACGGGGTTTGCGTACATAGCCAATAGCGGATCTCGCAACGACTTGAAATCACCTGAAAAGGTTTGAACTTGTTTTCTTAAATAATCTTCAAACTTTTCAGCCTCCTCTTTAGTGTAATGATCAGAAAATCTTTCTTCCACCAGCCAATCATAGGCAATGAAGTTAGTAGGCCACAGCTTATAATTTTGATGGATGCGTTCATCTATTAAATCGGCCAATGCCTGCATCTGATCATTTTTGTTTTTAATTTCCTTGATTTCTCTCAGCTTCTCATCCACTATCTTTCCAATAGATAAATGTACACGCCCTTTAATGCCTGTGATACCGGTAATCATACTTTTCAAATCATCTCCAGGGGTTTTCTGTAATGGTTTTCCTGCCATTTTATATTGTATTTCCCTTGCCTTTAACACATCACATGGATCATATTCATAGGAAATAGCCATAGGTGCAATTCTCAAGGGCGCATAATTTTCATAGAAATCATCCCCTCCGTCCAGGCCAATCATTTTCAATAAGCCTTGTTGTGTTTGATCATCTCCGTCCTTGGTTCTTCCTTCCCTTTGGGCAATCCAAATGGAAGTTTTTTTCTCAAGAAGGGTATACCTGATGTAAGCTGAAAGTATGAGGGAATAGGAGTACATTTCTCTTGGAGCCACATTTCTGTTCACAATGAAATTCTTATTCAACTTTGCAAAATCTGTTATCCAATCATTTACCAAAAGGTTATCACCTATTGCTACCTCTGTAGTACCCAACTGGTGTTCAAAAAGCAAAACATTCAGAATGGCTGAATCCAATACTATATCTCTATGGTTTGAAATGAAGAGGTAAGATTTATGTTTTTCTAACTTTTCAAAGCCTTCATAGCTGATCCCTTCGGAGCTCCTATCCAGTACTCTTCTTGCAGATGGATACATCATTACTGCTTGAAACTCTTTGACAGATTGAATTTGAGAAAGCTGTTGTTTTAGGTCCACGATGGATTTGTCAGGAAACAACTTTTCTGCTATCTGATCAAAGAAAGGATGGCTAATAAATCTTTTGATTGCTGCCTGTACTTCCGTATCATGATAGGGTCTGATTGTTTCAAATGCTTCTGAATAATCCATAGTTTTTAAAAAATATAAATACGAAATAAGGCATTTTTAAGCTAAAAACTCCCATTTTAATCGAAAAATAGCCATAAATATCCTGTTATTTAGTGGGGATATTTAAATTTTATAATTGATTAACACAGAATTAACATGTTTGACGTTTAAAGACTGTACTTTTGTTTCGTAAATTACTTAAATATGTTAAAAGCTAGCCCTAACTTCCACAAGGGAATTAATTTCATTCAAATTTCCTCCCTGCCTTTTGAGCAACAATTGGATTTCCAAACCTGGATACCTGATAATTGTTTGATGCAATTGCAGATCAACAATATTACATTGGAAGGCTGTGTAGATTACCAGGATTACACCTATTGGTTCGATTTTCAGTTTGAACAAAACAATACATTACTAGACGTTAGCCTTTAATAAGGTGGAGTAAATTTATAGCTTTGTGACAAAATCAGCTGTCATGAGCTATTCCAATGAACTTCAGTTATTATCAGAAAGATTATTGCCGGAAGTCAATATTTCTGAAGCATGTAATAATAAAACACTATTCATTCAAAAAATATCTCCCTATATTTCCCACTTATTGGATGCGGATTTTCAAAAGCTTGTGCGGATTATGTACAGAATTGATGTGTCAGAAAAAGAATTTGCCTTAACTTTGAGTCCTGAAAGCAGTGGAAATATTTCAGAATCATTGGCAGAATTAATTTACGATCGTTTGCTGATCAAAGCGAAGTACAGGGCAAAATATAAGGGGAATTAAAAATGCTAAAAATTGCAGTTGATTTTGATGGTACTATAGTAGAAGATAAGTATCCGGGCATTGGCAAACCTAATCTTTTTGCTATAGAAACACTTTTACAATTACAAAAAGAGAGGCACCAGTTAATTCTTTGGACCGTACGAGAAGGGGAATCCTTAAAAAAAGCAATTGATTTTTGTGAAAGCTATGGCATAGAATTTTATGCTGTCAATAAAAATTTCCCTGAAGAAGTACTTGAACCTGAGCAAAGCAGGAAGTTAAATGTTGACATTTTTATAGACGACAGAAACATTGGTGGTTTTGTAGGATGGAGCAAAGTATGGGAACTTTTAGGTAATAATCCAGTTGAATATAAGCTCCCCAAAAGGAGTTTTTGGGAGAAAATTAAAGATTTATTCAGATGATCCATTTAAAGACGAAAGAAGAAATAGAGTTAATGAGGAAAAGTGCCCTTTTAGTTTCAAAAACCCTTGGCCTTATGGCTGAACTTTTGGAACCTGGCATTTCTTCTTTAGAACTGGACAAAAAAGCAGAGGAATTTATCCGTGACCATGGTGGTGTGCCCGGATTTCTTGGATTATATGATTTCCCCAACACTTTGTGTATGAGCCCTAATGAGCAAGTTGTACATGGATTCCCTTCCAAAGTTCCTTTAAAGGAAGGAGACATTATCTCTATTGATTGTGGAGTAATAATGAACGGATTTTATGGAGACCACGCCTATACTTTTGCTGTTGGAGAAGTGAGCCCGGAAATAGAAAAACTCTTAAAAATAACCAAAGAATCCCTTTATTTGGGGATAGAAGAATGTAAAGCAGGTAACAGAACTGGCGATATAGGATTCGCTATACAGCAACATGCAGAAAAAAACGGTTATGGAGTAGTAAGAGAACTTGTAGGCCATGGATTAGGAAGAGAAATGCATGAGTCTCCGGAAGTACCTAACTATGGAAAGAGAGGTCGGGGAGTGAAGCTTAAAGAGGGAATGGTACTGGCCATTGAGCCAATGATTAACCTGGGCAGTAGAAATATACGTCAACTGGCTGATGGATGGTCAATTGTCACCTCTGACGGAAGATATTCAGCTCATTTTGAACACGATGTAGCCATTGTAGATGGAAAGCCTGATATCCTTTCCACCTTTGATTATGTAGAAGAAGCATTGACTAAAAAAGGAGCTTTAATCTGATTCATAATGGTTAATAGCTTATGACCCTCACAAGTAGTTCAGGTTATAACTGAACTGCTTGTGAGGGTAATGAATTCTCTTTATTTTTTAACGATCCTGATTAATCCGGCATCAGTCCCCATCTGAAGGAAATACAAGCCCTTTATTTATTTCGTCAAACTTAATTTGTTTGACTTTTTTGGTAACATCTTAATATTAGAAGTACTTTATTATCTTCAAAATTATTCCCCGGTTCCGGTTACTATCAATTCTACTCTTCTATTAATAGCTCTGTTGATATCTGAATCATTTGGAACTTTAGGCACTGACTCCCCATATCCTTTAGGGGTTATTCTATTCACACTAATTCCCTTATCAATTAAATATTTTACAACTGATTCTGCCCTTTCCTCTGATAGCTTTAGGTTATAATCTTCATCTCCTATATCATCCGTATGGGCTGAAATTTCTATCTTAATCTTTCCATTTTTATTAAGCAATTCAATCACCCCGTCTAATCCAAAGTAAGATACTGAATCCAGTTCAGCAGAATTCAAATCGAAAACGATATTGTTCAGGCTTAAATTCATACCTTTTTCAATGCGCATTACTTCCATATTGATTACATAGTTACCCATAGCATCCATTTCCCCCTCTCCGGCTACCATGCTTGAGGAAGAAAATACATATCCTTTATCACTACTTGTAAGCACCTCATAACGATTCCCTTTTCTTAAATAAACTTCTTCATCATCTTCTGAAATGACCACTTCATCTTCATCCTGATTCTTGAAATAAACTTTTAGCCGCATCTTTTGATTACTTACTATGTCAGTAACATTTGCTTTTACCTTCACTTTCTCAAATGGTACTTCCACCACAAAATCATTCTCTTTATTAAAGGTTTCGGGATCGAAAAGGATGCTCCCCTCCCATTCCGGGTATTCCGGTACTTTCACAACCAACTTATAAGTTACATCAGAAAACAAGTCTAAATTCAAAGGTTGATTATAAGCTAGAAGAGAATCCTGAAATAACAGCTTGCTCTTTCCATTTGATAATGTAAAAAAAGAAGGTAGTACCTTGTCCAGGTCCTTGTCCTTCACTACAAATTTCATATTGTAGGAAGAGGCCAGGTTTATATCTGATTTAATCTCATTATAAGATTCAACGTTTTTTAATTCATGCACTACCTTGGTGGGAAAATATTGAGGATGAGAAAATTCCACTTCATAGTTCATCCCGCCTTGTAAAACCAGACTGTATCTTCCATCAGCCTCGCTACTTTTTTGAGTGGCAAGCAACTCTCCGCTCTCCAAATTGAATACTTTAACATCTGCTCTTAAAGGTTTACCATCCTCCGTAACCAATACTTTCCCCTGAACTGTAATGTTGATCATTTGTCTGAAATCGGCAGGAATTTCAGTAACATAAATATCATCATTGCTATAAAAATAAATTAGGTCACCAGAAGCTGATATACCAGGACTCTGATCACTTTCTTCTGAATTCACATAATCTAAAGCAATAGGCTCACTCCAGCTTCCATCATTCTGCAACCGACTCTGGTACATATCATATTTCCCCTTGCCTCCGGGCTTAATTGATGAGAAAATCAGGGTATGGTTATCGGCCATTATCCGGGGATCCCGCTCACATCCTGAATTTATAGTTTCAGGCAAAGCTTCCGGCTCGCCCCATGTGCCATCAGCAGCTTTGTGCGAAACATATATTTTAAAACAATTTTCTTTACTCTTTTTATTGTACGCATTATCGTAATTTACTTTGATAAAATATAGAGAGTTCCCATCTGAAGAAACTGATGGAAAGCCTTCATAATCTTCTGCCGTATTAATAGGCTCACCAATGTTAATGGGTTCGCTCCACTGAGATTCTCCAACTCTTGTTGAATAATATATATCTTCAGTTTCCGATACTCCTTCTATAAAAGCAGTGTAGTACAAGGTGTTTCCATCATAACTTAAAGAAGGGCCTGCCAAAAAATTACACTTCTCATTTATTTCCTTTAAAGGAATAGGTTCAGACCAACTACCATCGCTAAGAAGTTTTGATTCATATAACTCCCAACCTGTCCCAATGTCGGATTGGTAAATAATTGTTTTTCCCTCAGCAGAAAGGCTAGGTGCAAATTCAGTGTATTTGTTGGAGCTTATCCCTTCAACTACTTTTCTTTGGCTATTTTCCTGTCCATAGGCTGAATAAATGAAGCAAAAACTCAATAATAGATAGATTGATTTCATCTGTTTAATTTGTTTTTTATTGGTTGATAGAACCCAGTATTTATTACCATCTCCTGCGTGTCGATTACGTTATACTCAGTTCCATTTGTATATTATTTTGTCAAGACAAAAGCCCCCCAATAATAGGGTTCAGGGTACTCTTTTTGCATTTTCAGTTGTGAAGCACGTAAGGCTTTGGAGTAGTCTTCTCCATTTAACCAATGGCTGTAAAAATTCACCATTAGTTGCTGAGTAGCCTGATCATCCACTTTCCAAAGACTCATTACAAGGTTATCCGCCCCTGCCACTAAAAAAGACCTTTGCAAACCATATACACCTTCACCATTTTTAAGTTCCCCTACCCCTGTTTCACAAGCTGAAAGCACAACTAAATTAGTATTGCTTAAATTGAGGTTCATTGCCTCATAGGCAGTAAGCATTCCGTCTTCCGCGGTAATGGGTTGGTTTCTGATTTTATCTTTTAAATATTTTTCGGCTCCGCTTAAAAGCAATCCGGATCGTAGCAAGGGATTTTGATTTACATCCCCTTCATCTGTGCTTCCATCATTTTCAATAAAATACCCATGGGTTGCAAAATGCAATAAGTTGGGAGATTGAAGTGCTTTTATGGCTCCCTCAGTAGCTGAGGCATCCATTAACAAATTATTTTTCCAACTTTTAGCAAGCAGTAAATCATTTATTTGGGCGATTTCAACTTTTGTCCCGGGCAATTCATCAATCCCATTTCTTAATAGTTCAACTGATCGTTGATTGGCCACTTTTTGCGACATCTGTTTTAAGTCTAATTTTTCTTCGTCACCTACTTTAAAGTCAGGATTCCCCAACAATGCTGCTGTTAAATTTATTTGATTAGCCGGCCTTTTGGGCTTCAGCAGGGATTTAGGATTGGTTAAAAGTCGTATATCGTATTGCTCCAACAGATACTGGTTGGTAGAGTTATTGAAAAGTGTAGCTACACTTATTTTGTTATAAACCCCATCGGGAGACAAATAAATAGTATTGATTCCTGCTAAGTTTTCATTAATTGTCTGCCAGTACTGTTCATAGCTTTCGTCATCTTTAAATTTGTATTTAATTGAGTTGATATACCTCTTGAAGCCTTTGCTCTCTAATTCCTTTCCGTTTGCCAGTATGACCATCTGAGGTTTTTCACTTCCCCCTTTAAGAAGCAAAGCCGCATAAACAACGGAATCATTTTTAATATTCAACTTGATTCTAATCATTTCCAGCAAAGCTTCCGATGGCAATAGCTGACTGGAAATAGTTGCTAAACTTATTTCATTACTACTAAAACTATTCGCAAATCCCAGGGAGTTCTTTGACAGGGATTTTTCGATTTCATTCGCCCGGTGCTCCATCCTTGCCAATTCTCCTGCATTATCTTCCTGAACATTTTTGCTTGCACTGTACAACTGCGCCAGATCTTCTTTTAAGTTCAGCCATTCTGTAAACTGTCCCATCAGGTGTTGATCACCACTATTCAGAATCCTTTGACGCACTGCAGTAGATGCATTTAACAAAATGGCCTTGGTAGCTATTCGGAACTCAAATAAATCAACCGCAATTTGAGGATCATATTTGTAATAATTGATGGCGAAATCCTGATAAGAATTAACTACTTCTGTGATCTTATTGTAAAATGCCGCTTTTTCCCTTTCGCTTAATATTGGGAAAACATCATTTATCTGTTTTAAATAAATAGGAATGGCTTCGCTAAAAAAGTCATTTGCTCTGGCCATTTTTTCTTGCCTTTGATATAATACAGCCAATCCATATAAATTGAAAGCATAATCCGGATGAGTGTTCCCTAGTTTTTCTTTCCTTATTTTTAATGCCTGTAACAAATGTTCTTCGGCCCTGACTAACTGCCCCAGTTCCTGCAGAGCCATTGCATAGTTAGTTAGTTTGTTGGCATGGCTGACCGAGGTGTTATCATTGTTAAAGGCATCAATAGATAACGAGCGTTCGAACAGATGCTTTGCCTTGTCAATTTGATCAACAGTTTTATAGGCAGAGGCCAAATTCTGTAAGGTGAGTGCGAAATTGGGATGATCAATACCATATTGAACAGAATCAGCATAAAGTGCTTTTTCAAGTAAAGAAATAGATCCCTCAGTTCTTCCTGTTATTTGATATAAGGCAGCTAAGTTCTGCAATATGGTTGCCTCTGTGGATTCTTTGATAAGTTCATTGAATATTCCTTCTGCTTTCTCATAGTTTCCCAAATCCATAAAAAACATGGCCAGGGAATTTCTAGCCATTTGCTTGTCCCTACTATTTCCTGTCAACTTATCATAAGCTTCAATTGAAATTTTAAAATACTCTTCTGCCTTGGCGTAAGCTGCTTTCTTCTGGTAATTGATAGCCAATAGTTCATAATACAAAGGTTCAATTCCTGGATTTCCTTTTACCTTGGGAAGCCCTTCAAGTAAAACCTGTTCTGTGACGTCATACTTTCCATTATTAAATAATAGCCTGGCAATGCTTATATCCCATTGGTTATTGGATTTCAAAAAGCTAAACTCTCCATCTTCAAGTATTTGAAGCGCATGACTTGATTTATTGTTAAGAGTAGCTACTCCCACAAATAATTGCAAAAATTCGGATTGCTGTGCTTCATTCAGACCTTGAGAATAGTTTGCATTTGTAAAAAGCATCTCGACTTTTCCCCATGCAGTAGGCAGCATTCCCAGCTCTTCATACATCTTAAAAGCATATTTTAAAGTGTTGAAAGATTCTGAAGCTTCTGTATGAATGGCAATTGAAAAAATGGAATCAAGGGCGGGTTTTAGTAAACTGATATTCTTTTGCAAATAGGTAAGCCTGGCACTCAACTGATGTAATCTTAATTTTTCGTAGGAATACCGGGCAAATAATTCCTCCGCCATACTAAATGCTTTATCCAGCATATTTTCAGCCCGGGCCAATTCCCCTTGCATTAAAAGCAGTTCTACATAATTGAAGTAGATACTGAATGCAGACTTTGAAACTATCCCCTCGTTCGCAATTGCCAAATCAGCTTTATCAAAAAGAAGAGAAGCATCGTTTACCCTTCCCTCTTCTTGTGCCAGGAGGGCATTCTTTAACAAAGAAGATAAATTTGTTGTGCTTAATTCTGATTCTTCAGTGAGCTTTCCTGTTTCAAGCCTGCACAGTTCCAGTAAATCCTTAGCCTGTGGATATTCCTCAATTTGCTGTAAATTATTGGCCTCTACCATTTGAATGAAATCAGAAAGGTGCTGTATAGCACTTTCATAACTTTCAAGTCTGAAATCTGCTTGCCCTGCAGCAAATAAGCTAAATAAATAATCTTCTGAGGTTTCCGGATTGGTTTTCAGGTCTTCAAGGATTACCTGATAATTATCTTTGGCTTGTGACCATTTTCTTTGAAAGCTCAGTAATTGAGCGTGGGCAACCTTTAACAATAAGGTTTCTGTAGATTTTTCTCCTGAGAGTTTCACAGATACTTCCAAAGCATTTACATAGACCTGGCCGGCTTGATCAAGTTGATTGGAATATAGAAGTGCCTGCGCTTCTTTTTTAAGTGCCTGTAAATACTTTTCTGTTTCGCCAAAAGCTGCTTTGGAAGCATTTTTTTCTTTTTCAATGAAATCAAGAACTGATTGATATTCTCCTAACTCCAATGCGGAAGTAGTCAATATTTGGTATATATAAAATCCGGTTTCTGGTGCCACATCCTGCTCTAACAATTCAACAGCTTCCTGAGCAAATGCAAATGCACTTTGCACATCACCTTTTTGATATGAAGCTACCGCCCTCTGATAGGGTGGATCCCAACTTTGCGCACTTAGATTGAGGGAAATAAACATTAAGAATGAGCAAAACAGGCAAGGTTTCATTACTATCTATTTAATGATCTGATATTAAAATGAATGAATGCAGCTCTCTAAAAGCCACTATTCCAAATTTCTTTACTTTCAAACCATTAAACTACAAGCTTTTAAGCAAATGAAATGAATGACCCCTATTAATTTCGTTTGATTCTCGATGAACATCGAAATTTACTTGACTAAATATTCTTAAGCCACCTATTAAAATAAATATTGAAAAAGTTCTATCCAGTGGATTGCGAAATTGGACTCATGCTATGGATCAAAAGTACACTGCCAGCAACTCAGCTGGCAGTGCTGGAAAATCACTCAACAGCCTCTACTTTAAATCCTTCAGTTCTTAATAAGGCAATTACACCTTGGTCAGAAGCTAAATGACCAGCCCCAACTGCGTAAAATATTGACCCACTTTTTGAAGTCTCTTTAATGATCGGTATCCAATTTCTATTTCTTTCAAATAAAATTTTCTCTTGAAACCCTTCGAACTCTTCATTTTTTTCGAAATTCATTTGAATTGCTTTCAGGTCTTTTGCCAGATAAGCTTGCATCATTTCTTCCAAAACCTCATTATTCTCGCTTGGATTTTCTATGCTTTCAACCAGAGCTTTAATTTGTTCTTGCAAGTCCAGGCTGTCGAACAAACTTACTTGAAATTCTATTGATTCTAGTCCAATGATTTCTTTTCCATTCTCCTGAGCTAACTTCACAAATTCAGCTTCATATTGTTTTGTTTCACAATCCATGCTACTTACCATAATCATTGAACTTAGTACAAAAGGTTTCAGTATACCAAGCTGAGCTATTCCCTGACCAAATTTAGCCTTCAAATAACTATCCACCAGTTCCATTTTATCGCTGGGAATTTCCTCCTGAATATTTTTCATGCCAGGATTCACTGAAATTTGTTGCATCTTTCCAGCCAATGCAGGGTCATCCATATCTACTTCCAGGGCTATTTTATCAACTGATTCAACTGCTTTCAACACTGCATCGGACATCTCATATCTATCGGCACAAATGATATGAATGGTACCAAAAAGATAGGAAGGCTTTTCCAGGCCATTGCCACTAATCTTCCACAATAAAGCTTTTTCTTCCGGGGCTTGAGAAAAAGCAGGCTGATAAATAAACAAGCATATAAATGCCAGGGCTAAAATTCTTGAGATTCGAGTTTTCATGTGTATACGTTTTGTTTTTTAATGGTCACCCCGATTAGTCGGGGCAGGCTATGGAATCTTTGATTAAAAATTCATCTTCGGTTGGTGTAAATTCGAACCTGAATTTTTAATGTCGATTTCATGATATTTTTATTTAAGTTTACTAGGTAAGTAGCACAGATTTCAATTTTATTACAGTTTTTTCAAGCTTTTTGTAATAAAAGAACGCAAGTAAACAACTAACCGGGTATCCGGTTAATTCCAATGAAAAAAGTAGATTTTAAAAGTCTTTTAGAGGAAAACAAGAATATCATTACAAAGATATGCAAGGCATATTCCAATGATGAAAATGAATTTAAAGATTATTTTCAGGAGGTATCCTTACAAATTTGGAGAGCATACGATTCATTTAAAGGGGAATCGAAAATCTCTACCTGGATTTATAGAATTACGCTGAATGTTTGTCTGTCAGAAATCAGGAAAAACAGCAGAAGAATTAATACCTCCTCTTTTAAGCCCGATTTTGATGTGGCAGAGAGTTATACTGACCATAATCAGGAAAAAATTGAAAGGCTTTATATAGCTATTAAAGCATTAAAAAAAGTTGACAGGGCCATTATTTTGCTGTATCTGGAAGATAAAAAATATAAAGAAATGGCTGAAATACTGGGTATTAACATATCAAACATTGGGGTGAAGGTGAATCGGATCAAACAAGAACTAAAATTGAAGCTCAATGGAAAATGAACTAAAAGATTTATGGCGGCTGAATACGAGTGAGGTTGAGGTTTCTGATAAAAAAATTGATGAAATAATCTCTTATAAAAGTACCAATATCATTTCAAGGATTATAAAAACTATGAAGGTGGAGCATTACATGAATATCATAGCTTTTCCTATCTTTTTTATTTCATTAATATACTTCAGTATGCTCGTGGAAGCAATACTTACGGTTGTGGTATTTGTTCCCTTCTTATGGTACTACCAGACGCTTCTTAATAAATTAAACAAAGCTAAGATCCAGTTAAGCGTACACGATTACTTATTGGCATGTTATGAGAATTTGCAGGTTTTTGTTGCTCATTACAAAATAGCCTCTGTTTTTTTGGTTGCTATTGCTTTTTTTGTCACTACAAGAGCCACCTGGAGTGAGTCCATAGACCATAAAATATTAAATAGCGAAGGGGAAATAAATATTTCTTACCTTCTTTCAATAGCTATAGGCCTGGCATTTTCTATAGGATCAATGTTAATGATTATTCACCTATTATATGGCAGAAAAATGAAGATTCTAAAGTCTATGATAGAGGAGCTTGAAAATTAAATAGAGCCTATTAGGCAATTACATGAGAATCATTTGTAACTACTTGAAAATAAGCCCCCCGATAGCTATCGAGGAAATGACGAACGTTTGTGTAATTAATTTTTAGAATCCCTATAATTTATTCATCCCATAAACCTGAAGGCACAATTTCCAGCACATGACCTTCCGGATCTTCAAAATAAGCAGAACGTTTGCCTGTTGGCCATTGATGTTCATAGGTAATCATAATACCTTTTTCATACAGTTCCTTTTTAGCTGATTCGTATTCTTCAGCTTTTACCTCGAAAGCAATGTGCTGTTTTCCTAAAGCAAAATGAGGTGGTGGCACTTCCTGCTCCTTGCTATATTCCGGATTAAAACAAAGCAATACCGAAGTACCACTTCTAAAGAAAATCAATTTATCCGGCACATAGGCAATAATAGGCAGTTCCAGTTTTCCATGGTAGAAAGATTTGGCCCGTTCCAGATCTTTTATATAAAGGCAGGTTTCTTTGATTTGGGTGAAATACATAAAGCTAATTTACAAATTATCGACCATACATAAAATCACTTTTTCTTCTTAAACACTCTGGCAATCCACCGTGGTAAAATAAGTGCTCCTAAAAACAAATAGGGGTAATAAGTCATCAACCTCCAGAAAATATTACTTACAAAAGTGACTGAGCCTAAATCTTCACGGAAAAACTGGTTAAATATAAATTCTGCTGTGCCACTACTTCCCGGTGTAGGTGAAATCAACATGGTAATCCAGATAATTACTTGTCGGGCAAAAATGGTAAGATGCTGGGCAAAATCCTGATTGGTAAAAGCCTCTATCACGCAATTCAACATGGCATACCTGGCTGTCCAAATAAACATAGTAGAGAAGGTGATTTTAAACCAGTAGCTATAATCCCTTCCTCTTAATTCCCTGGAGGCTATCATAATTTCGTTCCCTTGCTCATAAGCATAAGGTCTCCATTTTCTTAGCCATTTGATGGAGGTCAGCCTTAACAAAATCCATTTGAACCAACGTGGGTTTACCAACACGGCAAATGCCATCACCAAAGTATAAATAGCAATAAGCCCGTAGCTGACAAAAAACAAGGTGGGTAAGCTTCTTCCCAACTGTGTTTCAATCATAGCGTTTTGCGGAAAAATGCTTCCATTGGCAATAAAAAAAATAATGGGGGCCATCACTACAAAGTACAAATTGTCAAATATGGCAGTGATCATGGTATAAGCTAAGGCTTTACCCAGTTTTATACCCTCTTTCATGAGTATAAATACTGCCACCGCAGTGCCCCCTACTACAGAGGGTGTCACCGCAGAGGCAAATTCCCACAGAATAATCACATAGATACTGCTTTTCCAGGTGAGCTTTTCCCCGGTAATGGTACGGATTCTGTACACATAACCGACATCCCGTGCAAAAAGCACCAAAAATGCCAGCATCACTGGTACAATTTCAGCAGTAAAAATTAGAGACAGGTTTTCTACTGTAACAGTATCATCCTGGTAGAAAAGGTAACCCACTATTCCTACTCCAAAAAGGATAGGTATCCAAACCTTATTAGGGTTTAATGTTTTAAAAACTTTATCCTTATCTATCTTCATTCAGCAACCTTTTCAAGTCTTTCCAACCAAAAATTGTTAAACCCCTCTCCTATAGTAATGGTGATTACAGCATTCTGCAGTAGCTCCAAAATAGCCAGGAAATTAAATATAACTGCAATTTTATTAGGATCGAACTCTATTAGTTCAGAAAATGAAAGTCTGCTCGAAAAATCCAGTTTTTCAACAATGTAGTCCTTTTGACCGGTAATTGTATAAGGGTATTGAACTACCCTATGAGTGGGTTTGTTTTTTTCCAACTCATACTTGGCCATTACCTCCCGATAGACCTTTAGTAATTTGTACAAATCAACGTTTTGCAACTCTGCTTCCACATTAATTGTTTCGGAAAGCATTTTCACTTCTCTTTTTACATTGCCTCTTTTTTCCTTTTCAAGCATGCCCGATTCCATTGTGGAGAAATCGGATAAAACAGATTTATATTTTTTATATTCTAAAAGGTGCCTTACCAACTCTTCTCGCGGATCAATTTCATTGCCCTCTTCATCTATTTGTGGTCTCGGTAAAAGGATTTTAGCTTTTATGCGCATAAGGGTAGCTGCCACTAAAATAAATTCACTTGCTACTTCTATGTTCAGCTTTTCCAAATGTTTCAGGTAGTCAAGGAAATCATGAGTAATTTTGGATATCGGAATATCATAAATATCCAATTCATCTCTTTCAATAAAGAAGAGAAGCAAATCAAAAGGGCCTTCAAAAAGAGGTAATTTTATTTCGAAACTCAAAATAACTTAGTTAGATGCGCATACTGACTCAAAGATAAATTATTTCTAAAAGATTGTAGGCAAGGAAGTTGATTTTATTAATAAATTACATTTTTACGGTAAAAAATTCAGTAATTTGTAGGTTGAAAACATTTATAGTGATTTGGATGTTTTTCGAATTAAATTAGACGTTAGTAAATATTATGCTTATTCAACCAGGAGAACTTTTAGCTAAAATAGATAGTCCGGCAGATTTAAAGAAATTAGATCAATCTCAATTGGTGCAGTTTAGCCAAGAATTACGGCAATTTATTATTGATAATGTTTCGATTTACGGGGGGCATTTTGGCGCCAATCTTGGAGTGGTGGAATTAACCACGGCACTTCATTATGTTTTCAATACACCTGAAGACCAACTTGTTTGGGATGTTGGACATCAGGCTTACGGCCATAAAATCATTACAGGCAGAAAAGACATTTTTCATACTAACCGTGTTTACAATGGTTTATCCGGGTTTCCCAAAAGAAAAGAAAGCGAATATGATGCTTTTGGCGTAGGTCACTCATCTACCTCTATTTCTGCTGCTTTGGGAATGGCCATGGCGTCCAATATTAAAGGAGAAAAGCATAGACAACATATTGCCATAATTGGAGATGGTGCCATGACTGGGGGAATTGCATTTGAAGGAATGAACCACGCAGGCGCTTCTGATGCCAATATGATTATTATCCTCAATGATAATTGTATGTCAATTGATCCCAATGTTGGGGCATTGAAAGAGTATTTAACCGATATCACTACCTCCCACACTTATAATAAAATGAGGGATGATGTATGGAAATTGTTAGGAAAAGTTAGTGGGTTTGGCAAAAGTGCCCAGGAAGTAGTAGGTAAACTGGAGAATTCCATTAAATCTTTTCTACTAAAACAAAGTAATCTTTTTGAATCATTAAACCTAAGATATTTTGGCCCTGTGGATGGCCACGATGTAAACCATCTTGTTCATGTATTAAATGATCTAAAAGATATCCCCGGCCCTAAAGTATTGCATTGTGTCACTACCAAAGGAAAAGGATTTGCCCCTGCAGAAAAAGACCAAACCAAATGGCATGCACCCGGCAAGTTTGATAAGATTACGGGAGAAATTCAGAAGAAACCGGACTTAACGCCTCAGGCTCCAAAGTATCAGGATGTGTTTGGACATACCTTGGTAGAATTAGCTGAGAAAAATGATAAAATTGTAGGAGTAACTCCTGCCATGCCATCAGGTTCTTCATTAAATATTATGATGAAAGAAATGCCTGACAGAGCTTTTGACGTGGGAATAGCAGAGCAACATGCTGTTACTTTCTCTGCCGGATTAGCCACCCAGGGCATGATACCGTTCTGTAACATATACAGTACTTTCATGCAAAGAGGTTATGATCAGGTTATTCATGATGTTTGTATCCAGGATTTAGCTGTTAATTTCTGTCTGGACAGGGCTGGCTTTGCAGGAGCTGACGGGCCTACCCACCATGGCAATTATGACATTGCTTTTATGAGGTGCATACCTAACATGATTGTAGCAGCTCCTATGAATGAATCTGAATTAAGAAATTTATTATTCACTTCTCAATTACCGAGAGAAGGCAAGGCTTTTACTATCCGTTACCCAAGAGGAAAAGGCGTAATGCCTGAATGGAGAACTCCAATGGAAGCCATTGAAATAGGTACCGGAAGGCAAGTAAAAGAGGGAGAAGATTTGGCTATATTAACAATTGGCCATATTGGCAATTTTGCTTTGGAAGCTGCTGGAAAACTTGACAAAGAAGGGGTGAGCACAGCCGTTTACGACATGCGCTTTGTTAAACCTTTGGATGAAAAGCTACTGCATCATATTTTCAAAAACCATAAAAAAGTAATCACTGTTGAGGACGGCTGTCTGATGGGAGGATTTGGTAGTGCCATACTTGAATTTATGGCAGAAAATGATTATTCTGCAAAAGTAAAACGCTTAGGAATACCTGATAGAATTGTGGAACATGGCGAACAGTACGAACTACATGCTGAATGCCAGTTTGATGCTGATGGTATTTTTCAGAATGCATTGCAAATGATAGAAACATCATTATCTACTAAATTATGACCATTCATTATGAAGAATCCGGAAAAGGATACCCTGTCATTTTAATTCATGGATATGGAGAAACACACCATATTTGGGCTACCTATCAAGAGAGACTATCAACAAAATATAGGGTTTTAACACCCGACTTGCCAGGATTTGGGCAAAGTGATCCGCTTCCCTATGACCTTTCCCTGGACATGGTGGCGAATTCTATTTATGATTGGCTCAAGAAAAAAAACATATCCGAATGCATCATTATTGGCCACTCATTGGGTGGTTATGTTACACTGGAAATAGCTAAAAAATTCCCAAATATTATCTCAGGAATAGGCCTGCTCCATTCATCTGCCTTCTCCGATTCAGACGAAAAAAAGATTGGCAGGGAGAAAAGCATTGAATTCATTCAGAAACATGGCGTGGAAAAATTTATAGAGAGCTTTGTACCCATGTTATTTAATGAGAACACGAGAGACCAGCATCAGAAAACTATTCAAATGCTTATTGAGGAAGGTAAAAAAATACCGGAAAAAACCATGACCGATTATATGCTGGCCATGCGTGATAGAAGTGACAATATTGATTTATTAAAGGAATTTGAGAAACCTTTATTATTTATATTCGGAGAAGAGGATTCCAGTATCCCATTAGCCAAGAGTAAAGAACAAATAAAATACATGCAACATCCTTATTTAAAAAGCCTTCCTGAAACAGGCCATATGGGAATGTTTGAAAAAGAAGAAGAGGTTTATAGCACAATAGCCAAATTTATTGAAGTAACTCTTAAATAAGCGTTGATGTACCTATGTGTTTAAGTGTTGATGTGCTAATCGGCTATCTGGTAGATTTACCCATAAAGATAAAAATTATTTAACAGCACGTTTCTGTTTACCCTTGCCCCTCTTTAGCCAATGCTTGCTCCCAGTCCCAGGCGGATTTCAACATATCATCCAACGATTTTCTCGTTTTCCACCCAAGTGTTTTATTAGCTTTAGTGGTATCTGCAAAAACAGCTTCAACATCCCCTGCCCTTCGTTTGGCAAATTCATAGGGAACCTTCATTCCTGTTACTTTCACAAAACTTTCCACCATTTCCAAGACAGTATACCCATTTCCTGAACCAATATTAAAAACCTCAAAAGCTTCTTTTGGCTGGTTTTTATCCATAGCTCTTTCCATTGCGTATATATGAGCGGTGGCTACATCGCTTACATGAATATAATCCCGAATACAGGTACCGTCTTTGGTATTCCAGTCATTACCAAAAATCATGAGCTTATCTCGTTTGCCGGAAGCAGTTTCTGTAATAAATGGTACCAGGTGATGAGGAGCTCCCTTCTGAAACTCACCAATCAAAGCAGATTCATGGGCACCTATCGGGTTAAAATAACGGAGAGAAATTATACTTAAATCATGTGCTTTCGAAGCATCCGAAAGTATATCCTCACAGATTTTCTTTGTATTGCCATAAGGTGATACAGCAGGTTTAATAGTAGCATTTTCTGTAACAGGCAACTCATCAGGATTACCATAAACCGTACAAGAAGATGAAAAAACAAGTGGCCTTACCTCAAATTCCTTCATGCATTCCAGCAAATTGATTGTGGAAGTAAGGTTGTTATAATAATAGTGCAAAGGCTGTTCCACGGATTCTCCCACCAATAATGCCGCAGCAAAATGAATGACACCTGCTATTTCATTATTGTTGTTCCAGAAAACCTCCTGGAGCTGCTCTTTATCACGCATTTCAACTTGTTGAAATAATGGTCGTTTACCACATATCTTCTCCAGCCTATCCAGTACTTTCGGATCAGAATTTGAAAGGTTATCAATTATTAAAGGCTCATAGCCTTGTTTTATTAATTCCACCACCGTGTGAGAACCAATATACCCCAGGCCACCTGTTACTAATATCTTTTTACCCATTATTTCTTGCTGTACTTTTCGAAATCTTTATGTTCTGTTTGAAACAGTTTCTCCCTATCTAATGATTTAAAATATTCATAAGTAATTTTTAAACCGTCTACTCTGTCAACTTTGGGAGTCCATCCCAGTAACTCTTTTGCTTTGGTAATATCCGGTTTTCTTTGCTTGGGATCATCCTGAGGAAGATCTTTATAAATTACTTTCTGGGAAGTACCTGTCAATTTAATAATTTCTTCAGCAAATTCACTAATAGTGATCTCATCCGGGTTCCCTATATTCACAGGTTTGGCATAATCGCTTAACAACAACCTGTAAATACCTTCCACCAAATCATCTACATAACAAAAAGACCTTGTTTGAGAGCCATCCCCAAAAACAGTCAAATCTTCCCCCCTTAATGCCTGACCAATAAATGCGGGCAAAACACGACCATCATTTAAACGCATCCGCGGCCCATAGGTATTGAAAATTCTAATGATACGAGTCTCAAGATCATGATAGGTATGATAGGCCATGGTAATAGATTCCATAAACCTTTTCGCTTCATCATAAACACCTCTCGGACCAATGGGATTTACGTTCCCATAATATTCTTCTGTTTGCGGGTGTACCAAAGGATCGCCATAAACTTCCGAAGTAGAAGCCACCAGGATCCGTGCTTTTTTATCTTTGGCCAAGCCCAATAAATTGTGTGTACCATGTGCCCCTACCTTTAATGTTTGGATAGGAATTTTCAAATAATCAATAGGGCTGGCAGGAGAGGCGAAATGTAGGATATATTTTAGTTCTCCAGGTATATGAACATATTTGGTAACATCATGGTGATAAAACTCAAAATCTTCACGGTTCATCAAATGGGCAATATTATCCATAGAGCCCGTGATCAGGTTGTCCATACCTATTACCTCATAGCCTTCTTTCAAAAACCTATCACATAAATGGGAGCCTAAAAAACCTGCTGCCCCTGTTATTAAAACTTTTTCCTTGCCCATATTCAATTATCTACCAATACTAAAATAAGTAAATCCTTCCTGTTTCATTTGCTCAGGCTCGTACAAGTTCCTTCCATCCAATATTAATGGATGGCTCAGTTTCTCCTTTAGCAGTTTAAACTCCGGGGTCCTG
>NZ_JAEQBW010000007.1 GCF_016679925.1 Marivirga aurantiaca | reverse complement strand
AAAGCTCACTTTTTAAGTGAGCTTTTTTTGTTTAATACCATTTTCATTAATATCGAAATATGGAACCACATTACACCTACATACTTCAAAGCGAAAAAGACCATTCCTACTACATTGGTAGCTCCAATGATCCACAGGAGAGATTAATAAAACATAACAAACGTCATAAAGGGTATACTGCAAGAAAACAACCTTGGAAACTGGTTTACATCGAAGAATATGAAACCAAAACAGAAGCCCTTAAAAGAGAACACTTCCTGAAAGCCCAAAAATCTAAAGAATTTATTGAAAAATTGATTTTGAACAGCGGTAGTTCAGTGGTTATCCCCATAGGGATCCCTTTGGGGGAATGCTTGCCCTGAGGCAAAGACTCTCAATCATAGAAAAAACCTAGAGCCCTGCGGAACTCTACGGATAGTTGGAATCGCGTAAAACTGGCGGAATGACTTTGGTAATTCTATCAAAAAAAAAGCGAAAGTTGCCCCTCGCCTTTTTTAACTATGAAATACATTAAAGTATTTTTCAATTGATCCGAAAAGTAATCGGAATACTATACTTTACTGCTACAGGTTTTCCGTTTTGAAGTCCGGGTGACCATGCTGGCATCATATCAACAACCCTAAGTGCCTCCTTAACAAAAGCCGGATCAATATTTTTATAGGTATAGGTGGTCACTTCTGAGTTGGTAACTACTCCCTTGTCTGATAAAATAAAGTCGACAAAAACAGTACCTTCCTGATCATCAGACTTAGCTTCTTCAGGGTATTTTAAATTATCCTCTAGAAATTGAATCATGGCTTCATTCCCTCCCATATAGGAAGGTTCAGTTTCAACCACATAGAAAACCAAACTACCATCAGGTAATTCATAATACGGACTATTTTTTGCTAATTCTTCAAGCTCAGCCTTTTTTTGCAGCTCCAGTTCTTTTCTACTTTTCTCCAGTTTTGCTTTTCTTTCAGCAACTGTTAATGTTGATTCAGTCACTTCTTCTGATGCTGTATCATTAGAATTTTCCTCTTTTTCAGCTGATGAATTACAGGCTTGCATTGTTACAAATGCCACGCTTAGTAGCAGAATACTTAGTTTAATTTTCATGTGTATATAGTTTGTTTTTAGTATTAGAAATCATTCATAAAGTAATTTTTTATGCAATAAATTCTACTTTTATAATCTGAATTGATTTCATTCCCTTATTTGGGAAATGCTATTTTCAGAGAAACAAAGGTGGCAAAGATAAAATCGAAATAGTTATAGAGTACATTAATAGATTTACATATATCACAGGTTTATTGTCCAGGCTGACCCTGTTAAATCTCTAATAATATATTGAAAATAAATATTGATCATTATCAAAGGTACTAAATACAGCAAAAGTAAAATTAGAACAACCGACCAGATTCATTTTAGGTAGGCTCCTAATGAAAAATAAATTTCACCTATAAACTGGGTATCCTTGCTTTTATTAGTGTTTCTTTAAATTTAAATCAAAGTACAAAACCTCAGAAAACAGGAATTTCATTTAATATTAAGGTTTAACTTAAATTTTATGCATTTTTAAACCAAATTTTATTCTTCATCTTTTGTCTTGATACAAAAGATTGAAAAAATCAAGACAAAAAGATGCTCCCAAGCTGCAATTCCACGCGCTCCCCGCCTTTTGTCCACCCACGCGCATACTCCGAGCAAATTTTATTTGGTTTTTGAACATTGGAGCATTTATCAAGAGCACCCTAGGTATTTTGCATCAGAAATAAAAGTGTCTGACCGCAGGAAGTTTCTTTTATTACCCAATTTATTGTGAGGGCTGGAGCACTGGCTTAGTCTTAAGCGGAACATTAGCTCACGAACAGGTTTGTGTTATTGCCAATTCATCTGCAACAGCTGACATTCTTGCTGAAGGAGCAGTAATTACTATATCTGCAGATGCAACTGACAATGATGGCATAATTTCAAAAGTAGTCTTTTATGAAGAAAGTACTATCTTAGAAGAAGATGCTACTTAGCCTTATTCATACGATTGGACGGATCCGGCTGTAGTCTTTACAATTCTTTGATGATAATCACCTTGCTTGGTAAAAGCCCTGATATAATATATCCCGGGTTCCATTTTCTCAATTAGCCTTTCAGCCTTCCGTAATTTTTGGGTATGTAATATTACCTGACCTGTTTGATTATAAATAACTATTTCCGTTCCTTCCAAAATATTAATAGTGAAATGGTCTTTTATCGGGTTAGGATAAACCATCACTTTCCGGATGGATTTTTTATTGATGGCTGTAATGACTTCCTCTTCTAATATTTTAACTGCCACTTTAACATAGAAGGTAGAGTCACAAGAAGTAGTAAACCGGATAGAATCAATGACGGTTTCAGGAGTCTCCTCTATATTATATCTGACAAACACCTGCGCCTGGATATCACCATCATTTGCTTGTATTGCCAAGGTATCTTCAGAAGTAATGACCTCTGAAAAGTCCTGCATTGAGGAAATTTCAAACTTCCCGGGAGGGATCACTTTTAAATCATCCAATAAGCCGGAAGCTTGAATAGACAAAGTTTTTATTTCAGAAACAGGTTCCTTTTCTTCTATTTCAAACAGCAGACTATCTGAAGAGAACTGATAAGATAAATTAGCCACCAAACAAGGCTCCGGAGCTTCTCCTGCCCAAATCTGATTGACGAACTCCGGGTGATCAATAAATGGGTTTCTGTTTCTCTGATAGCCAAAAATAATTTCATTTCTATTTCTTTCATTTTCATCTACCGGATCAAATTCATGCCATTCCAGTAAAACTGATAATCGGGAATGAAAAGGTTCCTTGCTACTTGCTTCCAGGTACTCTTCAATAATTTCAAGATCAGGCTCCCCGTTTTCACCCTCATATCGGGTTGCCATATAGAATATCATCCTTGCTACATCTCCTTTTACAGCATCCCGTGGCTCCCACACATAATTGGTTGAACTTGTGTATGAGTCAGTCATACCACTATATCCACCAGTCATATCTTCATATTGAGTATCCCCATAATCAAAATTCCTATTATTCCTTGCCGAGTTAGTGGATATATCAGCAGCCCTTAAATGATGCGTATCAGTTCCGGCACCTGTAGAGGTCCCGAAATCTCCTCTGCTTTTCGCCCAAACATGTTCACGATTCCAACCTTGTCCACTGTTATATTCCTCAGCCGCCAGCATTTTAAATCCTGAATAAATCCCGATCACATAAGTAGGATCATTTGGGTCTGCATCAGCCTCTTTAAGTATATCCCATACGTCTGTTGAGCTACTGGTATAAGAATATTCAGTATGTCCTTTAATGATCTGATAAAGCGAGCTTTTCAGTGCCTCCCCGCTTAAATCAGCAGTGCTTTCATAATAGCCTGAAGGTATTTGAGCACAGATAAAACCTGAATAAAAAAGGGAGCAAATAAAGATAAAATTTTTCATGTGGAAAATTTAAAAATTACGATCATCCAAAAATTAAAAATATGACAATTAAGTTTCTTCTGAGTGAAAAAAATGCCTTATAATTGATTTATAAGGGAAAAGTGCATATTAATCATTCTTAAAACCTATAGAGGTTACTATTTCATCTCACTTTTCTGAACCGGATACTTTTGATTAACTTCATCTGTACAATGGTCCTTACCAGCATGCTAAAATGAATACCAATGAAGTCATCACTATCATGCTTTTGTAGGAGACATTCAGCTAGGTATTGGCAGAGTTTGTCGAATTTGAAAATTTAATAAAAACCAAAGATTGGGTTTGTTAGTATATAGTGGTAAATAAAAGATTATGAAACTGAGCAAAGATCTAACAGCCCCTGTTTTCAACCAAAAAGATATTTTTGGAAGAACAATTAATTTGGAAGAATACCGGGATAAAAAAATACTCATTGCTTTTTTCCGACATGCGGGTTGTCCTTTCTGTAACTTAAGAGTACATGCTTTAACCAAAGTACATGAAGAACTGAAAGCAAAAGGTTTGGAAATGATTTTCTTTTTTGAATCGAAGGAAAATGTTTTATTAAGAAGTATTTTTCACAAGGAAGTCTCTCCTATCCCATTGCTTTCCGACCCGGAGAAACAGTGGTACGATGCCTATGGATTGGAAAGTTCAGGATTGAAATCGGCTGTTAGCCATGTCACTACTTTTGTGCAAACTGCCTTTAAAGCCAAAATGAAAGGATTGCCCATGCATACCATGGCAGATGGAGAATCCATAAAAACCATTCCGGCAGAATTTTTAGTTGATAAAGATTTAGTGATCAAAAAGGTTCATTACTCTGCTAACCTGACTGACCGATTGGACCTTAACCTTATCCAGAAATTCGCAGATGATGGTAATATTTTTGATGAAACTAAAGAGTCGCTAAAAGCAGCTGTTTAGGTGAAAGGATTGAGAGTATATTCTGAGATCCAAACATGCATAGATGCAATCAATAATTAATTGAGGAGGGGCTTCTATTTAAAGATTTTGACTATATTCCACATTATTAAATGTTGAATATATGCGCTTTAGAATCAAGGAACTTGGCCCCGGAGTATTGGTTGCAGCAGCTTTCATAGGCCCGGGAACAGTCACTACAGCTACACTAACCGGTGCAGGATTTGGCTATACCTTACTATGGGCTATGCTGTTTTCTGTAATTTCCACCATTATATTGCAGGAAATGTCCGCAAGGCTTGGCGTGATTACAGGTATGGGGGTTGGTGATGCCTTAAGATCCAAAACCAAAAACAAAGCCTTAAAAGGATTCACTTTTGCTTTAGTGATACTGGCAATTGTAATCGGCAATGCAGCTTATGAAGCCGGCAATCTTACAGGAGCCGTTTTGGGGTTTGGCAGTCCTAAAAGCTTTTATGGGATTAACCCTTTGATTATAGTTATCGGGGCAGTTACTTTTGTCTTATTATTTATAGGAAAATATAAACTGATCGAAAGATTCCTCGTGCTTTTAGTGGCTATCATGGCAGTTGTTTTCTTTGTCTCAGCTATTTTGGTTCAACCCGACCTTTCCAAAATAATCAGTGGCCTTTTTATTCCTGTCATTCCGGAAAATGCAACCTTCATGGTACTTGGTTTAATTGGTACCACAGTAGTTCCCTACAATTTGTTCCTGCACGCTTCCTCTGCCAAACAAAAATGGAAGAATAAAGAAGAGCTAAAGTTTGCCAGATGGGACACCATCATTTCAGTAAGCCTGGGTGGCATAATTACAATGTGTATTATGATAACCAGTGCAGTGGCCTTCGGAGGATCATCAGTTACCATTGAAAGTTTTGCTGATCTGTCCCAACAACTTCACCCAATTCTGGGCTCATGGTCATCCGATTTTATAGCCTTCGGATTTTTAGCAGCAGGATTCTCATCTTCCATAACAGCACCATTGGCAGCAGCTTACGCCACTTCTGAGATCCTGGGATGGAAAAGTAGTTTTAAAAGTTGGAAATTTCGTATTGTATGGGGGTTTGTTTTATTGACAGGAATTGTTTTTTCCTCCCTTGGCTTTCGGCCCACTTCGGTCATTCTATTAGCTCAGGTAGCCAATGGCCTTATACTTCCGGTAATAGCCATTTATCTTTTATGGATCGTAAATGATAAAACTATTATGGGGAATTATGTAAACTCAAAATTCATTAATATATTAGGTTTCATCGTCATATTAATTACGTTAATGCTTGGAGTAAAAGGTATAAATTCCGCTTTGGGTTTATTTTAAAAATATGGATAGTGGATCGAATGGATATTAATTGCGACATAGGAGAAAGTTACGGATATTTCAGCGTGGGTAATGATGAAAAAGTTTTTCCTTATATAACTTCATGTAATATCGCCTGCGGATTTCATGGCGGTGATCCAATACATATTGAAAATACTATTACAAACGCACTTAAACATAAGGTGCAGATAGGGGCACATCCTTCCTATCCTGACTTAATGGGTTTTGGCAGGCGCCCCATGCAATTACCCCTTAATGAGCTAAGGGCAATACTTAAATATCAAATCTCTGCATTAAAAGGAATGACAGAAAGCCTTGGTGGCAGATTGGTTTATGTAAAACCTCATGGAGCTTTGTACAATTCCATCACTAACAATGAAGAAGAAGGAATAGCCACCTTAGAAGCCATTCAGGCAATAGATCCCCAATTGGCCATTATGGGCTTACCAGGAAGCAAATTGGAGCATTTGGCGCACAATAGAGGAATTACTTTTGTTAGAGAAGGTTTTATTGACCGAGCTTATTTACCTACCGGAAACCTGATGCCCCGCAACCAGAACGGGGCAGTTGTTGCCACAGTTGAAGATTCAGTTGCCCAGGCTATTTCAATCATTAAAGAAAAAAAAGTAAAAGTTCAAGGTGGAATAATTGATTTGGAAGTAGATAGTATTTGCATTCATGGTGATAATCCTTTGGCTCCTGAAATCTTAAAAGATATTCAAAAAGCAGCTGAAAGAAACAATTTCAATCTCGCTAAATTTCTGGTATGATAAAAATAATGCCCTATGGAGATCACGCTTTATTAGTTCAATTTTCCCAGGAAATAAATGTGGAAATTCACAGGAAAGTTAAAGCTCTAAGCGAGTTAGCGGGGAAACTGAAAGGAGTACAGTATTATATCCCGGCTTATTGTTCAATCACGATCGTTTTTGACCCAAGCCTCACTTCGTATTCCCTACTGGAAAAGGAAATACAAGAAATGGATTTGAAAAATGATAGTGAAATTATACCCGGAAAACATTTCCGAATTCCTGTTTGCTACGAAGAAGAATTTGGGCCGGATATTTCTGAGGTAGCTGAATTCACCAGGCTAAGCCCCAAAGAAATAGTAGAACATCACACCTCTGTTAGCTATCATGTATTTATGATAGGATTTATTCCGGGCTTCCCCTATCTGGGCAAGTTACCCAATATTCTGTCCTGTAAAAGGAAAGATCATCCAAGGAAGGAAGTAGCAGCCGGATCTGTTGGTTTGGCAGGTAAGCAAACTGGGATTTATCCTGCGAAAGCCCCAGGGGGATGGCAATTAATTGGCAGGACTCCTGTCCCACTCTTTCAAGCTAAGAACAAATATCCATTTCTCATTCAAATGGGTGATTTAATCACATTTTACTCTATTTCGGGGGAAGAATATCATACAATCGAAAAAAAATTTGAATTAGGAGAATTAAAAGGAAAAGATTTTTATGCCTGAACTACAACTAAAATTCATGAAGGCAGGAATGCAAACTTTAGTGCAAGATCTGGGCAGGTCAGGTCATCAGCAACAAGGAGTGCCTATAAGTGGTGTCCTCGATAGACAATCAGCCAAAGCTGCCAACGAAATTGTGGGGAATTCTGTAGACACACCGGTTATTGAAATAACTGTCATTGGGCCGGAGATCCATTTTGATCAGTCCTGCAAAATAGCCATTACAGGTGCGAATATAAGTCCCCGACTCAATAATGAACCAATAGCAAACCATCGATTACAGAATGTAAGAGCCGGTTCTATACTTTCTTTTGGTAAAATGATATCAGGCTGTCGTGCGTACCTTGCTGTAGCAGGAAAGTGGAATGTGAATAAATGGTTGGGTAGTGCCAGTGCTTCAACCATATCTCCTGAATTATTAACTCCTGATAGCGTAATTACAAAGGGGAGTACGATTTCCATCACTACTAATGATCAAAGCATCCATTCTACAACTTCTATTCATCAAACGGTTTTCACCAATATTGTAAGGTTGAGGGTAATCCCGGGTCCGGAATTTGAATGGTTTACAAAAGTAGCCATTGCTCGTTTTTTCAGCACGGGTCATATTATTTCTCAGGCTGCCAACAGAATGGGATACCAAATAAAAACCTCAGGAATGGAGCATCAGAAAGAAATGATTTCTTCAGGTATTATTCCGGGAACTATTCAGATAACTCCTGACGGCAGAGCTATTGTTTTATTAGCTGATGCTCAAACAACAGGAGGCTATCCACGCATAGCCAATATTATTGATGACGACCTGGATAAGATGGCGCAAATGAAACCAGGTGGTGAGGTGTGGTTCTCACTTGCATAGACATACACCTATTTTAGCTTATCAGCGAAAAGTCTCTTTACTTTATTCACTTTAGGTTTTATTACAAAACTACAATAAGGCTGCTCCTGGTTATATTTATAAAAATCCTGATGGTAATCCTCGGCCGGATAAAAAGCCTCAAAAGGTTTTATTTCTGTCACTATTGGAGCATCAAATATTCCTGACTCATCCAATTGATGCTTCATTTTTTCAGCAACTGCTTTTTGTTGATCATTATGATACAAAATAATTGACCGGTAATGAGTCCCCACATCAGCACCTTGTCTGTTTAAAGTAGTAGGATCATGGGTTTGCCAAAAGACCTCCAGAATCTCTTCGTAACTAATAACAGCCGGATCAAAATTAATTTGAGCTACTTCTGCATGACCGGTTCTACCGGTAACTACCTCCCTATAGGCAGGGTTCTTAATATTACCTCCGGAAAAACCTGAGACAACTTTTTCAACTCCTTTTAACTGCCTAAGTACAGTATCAATACACCAGAAGCAACCTGCTCCAAGTGTCGCTATTTGCATATTTTTATTTTCCATTCAATTTATTTTTCAAAAAAAAAGGTTACTCCTTTTTAGAAGTAACCTTTTATTAGAGATTATGTTTCCTTAATTGTCACCGGATTCTGCGTTAATTGCATCGGCTCTATCCATCATTTCTTCTGCTTTATCCATTTCACCCAACTGAGTATATACAGTTTGAAGTGTTTCAATAATTGCTAATTCCTTAGGAGCAATCTCTAAAGCTTTTTCAAAATAAGGTTTTGCTTTCTTCAGATACATTTTTGCCTTTTCTTCAATTTTTTTACCATTCTTCTGATACTCTTTCAAGTCCATATTTCTGGCTTCTGAAAATAAATCAGCTGCAAAATTATAATAATAAACAGCTAAATTATAGTTGGCATCAAGGTAATCAGGATCTAACTCAACAGCTTTTATATAAGCTTCTTCCGCTTTTTCAGGCTGCTCCAATTGCTCATATAAATAGCCTAAATTGAAATATAGGTTTGCATTTTCAGGTTCATTGGCTATTGCCTCGTTTATCTTGTCCTTGGCTTCGTCAATCCTTTCAGCTACTATCAAGAGATTAATTTCCTGTTTTTGAAAAGCATCACTTTCAGGAAATTGCTTTTGAGCCTTTGTGATCATCTCCAAAGCTTTATCAATATCCTTATTTTCATATCTCTCAATAGAAATAATGCTATTGTAAATATCTTCAGAATGATTGCCCAAATCGATTAATCGATAGTAATATTTCAAAGCGGCCTGGTTATCCTTGGCCTGTTGAGCGGATATACCCGCATATAAAGTAGCGGTAGTATCTTCAGGTAAAACCATTAACGCCTTTTCAAAAGCATCAAAAGCACCCGAGAAGTTTTCAGCTGAATATTCCTCAGAACCTTTATTGATAAAACCTCCCCAAAGCTCCTGAATTTTCAAATCCGTTAAAGTATAGAAGTTGGAACCTTCTTTTTCCAATTCCATCACTTTATCATAACTTTTTACAGCTTCTTTAAGGTTTTCATCAGAATAGTTTTCTTTCACCATTGCCTGATAAATAGTACCTCTTGTAAACCAGGTCTTTCCATCATCTTTGGTTTTTTCATGCTGGATAGCTTCATCAATTAATTGTTTGGCTTCCTGCAAATTACCATCCTCTAAGGCACTTTCTGCCTTTCGGACATTTGATTTTTGAGCAAATGCCGATCCTGCTAATAAGATCAAGGCAAAAAATAATGTGAGTTTTCTCATTTTTCCTATATTTTTAAAACATGTGTAATAGCTGATCGAATCAACTTAAATTTTTGCTAAAATTAGAAAATTACAATTTCTTTACAAATAGTTATTCTATTCTTCTGTATTTTCTGTGCCGGATTCCGCATCATTCTCATCCGGTTTGTTTTCCTCTGTATTTAAATTAGCTTCCGCAGATATGTCTTCTCCATCCTCATCTAATTCTGCTTCATCTATCTTTTCCACTTTTTCAACAGAAGAAATACTATCTGTTTCGCTTATTTTAATTAATCTAACTCCTTGAGTTGCACGTCCCATTACCCTCAGAGTCTCAACAGCCATACGAATAGTAATACCGGATTTGTTAATAATCATTAAATCATCTGTATCAATTACTTCTTTGATAGCTACTAAGTCACCTGTTTTTTCAGTTACATTAAGTGTTTTTACACCTTTCCCACCTCTTTTAGTTACTCGATAAGCTTCAATATCAGTTCGTTTACCATATCCTTTTTCTGAAACCACCAAAAGATTGGCATTTTCACGCTCTATAGTAACCATTTCTACTACAACGTCTTTTTCGCTGCTCAGTTTAATTCCTCTTACTCCGGCAGCTGTTCTTCCCATAGGTCGTACATTGCTTTCATGGAACCTGATGGCTCTACCTGATCTGGCAGCAATGATGATATTGTTATCGCCATTGGTTAATTTCACATTCAACAGTCGATCTCCTTCATTGATAGTGATTGCATTAATACCATTTGTACGTGGTCTTGAATAAGCCTCAAGAGTAGTTTTCTTAATCGTACCTTTTTCTGTACACATGATCAAGAAATTATTATTGATATAATCCTCATCTGTAAGGTTGTCTACATTGATCACAGCACGAACGGAATCATTCGGCTCAATATTGATCAAATTCTGAATAGCCCGGCCTTTTGCGGTTTTGGCACCTTCAGGTAAACGATATACCTTGATCCAGAATACTTTACCTAATTCAGTAAAGATCAACAGGTAATTATGGGTTTTGGCTACAAAAAGCAATTCAGTAAAATCATCTGTTTTACTCCCTGCACCTTTGGAGCCTACTCCACCCCTTCCCTGGGTTTTGTATTCTACTAATTGAGTTCTTTTAATGTATCCCTGATGTGAAAGGGTAATTACCACATCCTCATTAGGAATCATGTCTTCATCCGTAAATTCCTCAGCACTGTGAACTACTTCTGTCCTTCTCTCATCACCGTAACGGTCTTTCATTTCCTGCAATTCATCTTTGATGATCTGCATTCTCAATTCTTCATTACCCAAAATACTTTCAAGGTATTCTATCAATTTCATGATTTCCTCGTATTCCGCAGTAATTTTCTCACGCTCAAGACCAGTAAGTCTTTGCAAACGCATATCCAGAATAGCTTTAGCCTGAATTTCTGATAATTCGAAATTTTGCATCAAGCCATTTTTGGCTACTTCAGGATCTCTGGATTCCCTGATCAATTTAATCACGGCATCAAGATTATCCAATGCGATGAGGTACCCTTGTAAAATATGAGCTCTTTTTTGAGCTTCCTGAAGTTCGTATTCTGTTCTTCTTATTACAACATCATGCCTGTGATCTACATAATGTCTGATTAAATCCTTCAGGTTTAATGTTTCCGGTCTACCTTTCACCAGGGCTACATTATTTACACTAAAGGACGTCTGAAGTTGCGTATATTTATAAAGGTTGTTAAGAACTACATTTGGAATAGCATCTTTTTTAATATCATAAACAATTCTTAAACCATCACGATCAGATTCATCCCGGATATCAGAAATACCTTCAATTTTCTTTTCGTTAACAAGTCCGGCAGTTTTCTCAATCATATTGGCTTTATTCACCATATATGGAATTTCAGAAACAATAATTTGCTCCCTGCCTGATTTTAATACTTCAATTTCCGCTTTGGCGCGCATCACAATTCTGCCTCTTCCTGTTTCGAAAGCTGCACGAACGCCCTGATAACCATAAATTATCGCCCCAGTTGGGAAATCTGGCGCAGTAATATGTTCCATTAACTCCGAAATAGTAATTTCAGGGTTTTCAATATAAGCATGAATACCATCAACCACTTCAGATAAGTTGTGCGGTGCCATATTAGTGGCCATACCTACCGCAATTCCTGAAGCACCATTTAACAATAAATTAGGTACTTTAGCAGGTAAAACAGAAGGCTCCTGGAGGGAATCATCAAAATTGGACTGAAAATCAACTGTGTTTTTATTGATGTCGCCCAACATTTCATCGGCAATCCTTTTTAATTTGGCCTCAGTATAACGCATAGCTGCCGGGGAATCACCGTCAATAGAACCGAAGTTACCCTGGCCATCTACCATCTGGTATCGCAATGACCATGGTTGTGCCATACGCACCATGGTATCATAAACGGCTGAATCACCATGTGGGTGATACTTACCTAAAACCTCACCCACGATTCTGGCTGATTTTTTATAAGACCGATTATAGGATAAACCCAAATCTTGCATTCCGTAAAGAATACGTCTGTGAACTGGTTTAAGCCCATCCCTTACATCAGGAAGTGCTCTGGAAACAATTACCGACATTGAATAATCAATGTAGGCTACTTTCATTTCATCCTCGATAAAAATCGGGATTATATTCTCATTTTCTCCTTGAGCCATAAGTATGTTACTAATAATCTAATTAATCTGCAATTTACTGAATTTTAATCAAGCGGTGGCAAAAATAAGCATTTCATTTACGTTTCAAAAACGAAAATAAACCTCTTTTTTGCGTTGCCAGATATGGATGATTTTGTCCCACCTTGGGGTTTTGAATTTTATGCAGAGGTTGCCCCCTGAATTTTTTATCAATATGCTTATGTTCTTTCTGCGCTTCGCAATTACTAATTGGACATTTCCGGTACAATGGGAAACTCACTCTCACTCCTACCTGAAATTGTAAATTCCACATATTGGTCTTAATGGCTTCCCCTGAAGGGATTACAGTATTAATTGATTTTAAGTCAATGGAAGGCCTCATAACCAAATGAAAGTATTTTGATAAATTCTTTTCAACAGGAAAGCCCACATTCCAATAGCTGTTTTCTGTAACATTGGAAGCCGGAAAAGCATTATTTGAGAGTCTGAAACGACCATACTCTACATCCGCAAAATAAGAGAAATCCCAGAAGTCCCAATAGCGAACTCCGGCTGTAAAATAATATTTTCGGGTGAGAAAATTAGAGAAATCAGATTCATATTTATTAATATAATCGGGATACCCTTTTAAATCCATCTTTGCTTTAGTATTGAATTCAAAAGTAGCTCCTGCACCAATCCTATAGCGGTCGTAGTTAAAATGTAGCTTTAGATGTAAAGGTACTGCGTTACCTCCCCCCGTCAGTCGTTTCTCTCCGCTGTCAATTAAATAAGCCCTATTGGGATCTTGCTCATTACTGGAAGGATTATAAACAATGGCATTGGAAGTATTGATTGTGTCAGTCACAAAAGGTTTATTGAGCCAATTACCAATACCAACTGGTTGACCACTGGCACTATCTGCGGCTAGTAAATATAATTGGCCATTATCACTATAGATGCTATAATCGTCCAGATTTTGCCGATAGCGGGTATTACCATACCCAATAGCTACTTCTGCTGAAAAATGTGAAAGGATTTTTCTTAGGAAACTAGCTTCAATCTCCTTGTCATTGGGAGGAGGCCCCCAAGGATTGAAAACCTGAGCTTGCATAGGGAACTGCAATAGCATAAAAGCTGTAATGAAAATTAGTATTAACCTCATAAATTAAATCGCCTGTGCAAACTTTCCTTTAATTTCGACTAACAAAGGTACAATAATTATGCTAAAGCTTGGTATCAGTCTTATTTTAACTCATATTTTGCCATGAATTCATTGAAAATAAGATAGTCTGACAAGCCGATTTTACTTCCAATTTCAGTTAATTTGTCAAATTCTACTTTCTTTATCGTTCCCGGATTCAAAATATCTTCATCCCTTTCCAGGAATAAAGAAGAAATAAACCGAATCAATAAATAAGGAGAGTACATTACTTTAGTTTCAAAATCTATGCTTTTATCATTAATTAATTGAAGGTCATCAGATCGAAAAAGTACTTTCGAACATTTATTGATAGCCGCATAAAATTTATCTTCCCATGCATCAAAATTCTTAAGAAGAAATTTCAGTCCATCCACAACAGGGTCTGAGGAAAGGAAGAAACCTCCCTTAGAGTATTTTCTTGCTTTTTTCTGTAAGGACATTTCCTCACTAAAGCTTACATGCTTATTGGCCATCTTTTTTCCCACATCAGTACTTAGAAGTATCAGTGACAAAAAATCATGGTTGCTAATTTCCATGTAGGGGGCTTCATTCGTGATAAAATCCTGTTTCAATTGATCTACTATTTTATCAATTTCCTCATCCTTTATAATAATTGCTATTTCTGCTTCGCTGAACATACTTTACTGATTTATGTAATAGGAAAAATACATTATTTCTTTATGTAATACAATTTCTTTAAGAAAAGCTTTTGAAAATTTAGATGAAATTTAGAGAAATGTCTTTGGATTGCTTTGAAGTTGTTTTTCGGATTGAGCAATTTGCTCCTGATAAGTACCTTTATCCAAATACTGAAAACTCCAACTCCTGTAATATTGCTCCCCAGACCCGTAGTTGAGGTAAATATTAACTCCTGTAAGTTGATAACTGGGATCCGTTTTTAGTACAATTTTAGTTTCTTCCTTTTTATTAATAAATTCAATGAAGAACAAATCATCATTCTCAATTTTACCAGTGCTGACCTGGTCTGAGTTTTTCTTTAGAGATAAAATCAAATCAGGGTTCAGTAAAATGGCACTATGAAGAGAATCAGTCAGAACATCTATACCTGCTTCATCAAAAATCAAACTATGAAGTTGTTCTATGGCCTCGCCCTCATATTGGATCAAATGCAAATAGTTGTCTTTCCTGTCTTTATTCAGCCCAAAATAAAATTGGGAGATACTACTTTGCTTGTTTCTACTCAACTTCCCTGTTCCAAAAAGCCTAAAAATAGATGGAGTTTCTTTCGACCCTTCGGCATATTCTACATGGTAAAAATATTGCCTTTGAGTGATAAGGGTATTATGAATATCATGGATAAGCTCATCTTCTGATGGTTGTTGGCAAGAGAGAATGATTGAGAAACAAATTAGTGAAAGCAGGATTTTCATATTTACAGATTTTAACTATTTTGCTATTCCTTAGCGTGAATATATTTAAAAAAATGAAATAAGTATCATCAACCAACATAAACATGCTATATGTCCATAGATTGCTTCCTATTAATTCCTTTCCCATAACATCAAAAGAATAGATTGCTCATAATAAGCTGTAATAGTAAGTTTAGATTTTTCCACTATTAATCTTTCCTCCATATGGGCATGCTTTCGCGAATCACAAAAGGGTATAAAATTACAAACTAATTAGCTTCAAGGCTACGAGGCTTCTGACGGTTACAAACCGTCTGACGCCTCTCTATCTCATCTGGCGTCAGAAGGCTATAAGCCGTCAGACGCCTTTTAAGAATTAAATATTTAATTAAGTAGCTTAGCAGTTCATCACCCGTCACTTTCAAACCTAACATTCCTACCAAAGACAGGCAGCCTATCCTCGGTTGGCCCCCGATAGCTATCAGGGCTCTAGGGGTTAAAGGTTCTAGATTTATGCTCATTTTAGTTGAAATACCACCACCTTTATCATGCTTAAGTTATCATCCATTTTTGGCATATAATTTAAACTAATACCTTTGAGCTTCGTTAAATTTGCAAATTAAATAAAGTATGAACGCATTCGAATTTAAAAACCCCACTAAGATTATTTTTGGAGAGGGTGAAATCAAAAAGTTATCAGATAATATTCCGGCAAACTCCAAAGTACTTTTAGCTTACGGAGGTGGAAGTATCAAAAAAAATGGAGTTTACGATCAGGTAATTGCTGCTACCAGAAATTTTGAAGTGACAGAGTTTTCCGGTATTGAACCTAATCCCCATTTCGAAACCCTGATGAAAGCTGTCGAGCTGATTAGGAATAAAAATATTGATTTTATATTAGCCGTAGGTGGCGGATCGGTCATAGACGGATGTAAATTTATTTCTGCAGCAGTGTATTATCAGGGAGATGAATGGGATTTGGTGGAAAAAGGATTGGCTAGAAAACAAGAGAAAGTTGTTCCATTTGGCACAGTACTTACCCTTCCGGCAACAGGCTCTGAAATGAACAGTGGTGGCGTAGTAACCAAAGTAGCTACTCAGCAAAAAAGAACTTTTGGCGGACCTCAGTATTTTCCGGTTTTTTCAATCCTGGATCCGACTGTAATACAATCTCTTCCTAAAAGACAAATTGCTAATGGTGTGGTGGATGCCTTTACTCATGTAATGGAACAGTACCTTACCTATAATCATGGAGGAATTATCCAGGATAGAATGGCCGAAAGTATTTTACAAACTTTGGTGGAAATTGGCCCCGCTGTGATGGAAAACCCCAGTGATCAAAATTTAGCCGGGAATTTAATGTGGTCTGCAACCATGGCTTTAAATGGATTTTTAAGATTGGGAGTACCAACAGATTGGTCCACTCATATGATTGCCCATGAATTGACTGCACTATATGATATAGACCATGCCCGTACATTGGCCATTATTGCTCCGAATTTATATAAAAAGCTTTTTGAAGATAAAAAAGACAAACTAGTTCAATATGGTAAAAGGGTTTGGAACATTCAGGGTGAGTCTGACATTGAAGTTGCTGAGAAAGCCATAGAAAAAACCATTGCATTTTTTCATTCTTTGGGAATAGATACTAAACTTTCAGATTATACCAATAATTATGAGAATACAGGACAGATTGTATATGACAGGTTTAAGGAAAGGAATTGGATGGGCTTAGGCGAACGTCAAAAGGTAGGGCCCGAGTTAGCCAAAGAGATAGTTGAAATGAGCTATTAAATAGTGTCCCCGGTCGGGGATTCTGTACATTGAAATACTAAGGAGGTTATACTAGAATTGAAGAAATCAAATTCGGGACATAACAGATTCAATTCCCCGTAAATCATCATTAATTAGTTGATCTGTTTCCAATTTAAGTTTGATTTCCTTTATGGTTATATCGAGGAGACCTACTTCATTCTTAAGTTTATAGATGATAAGTTCCTTTTCATCTTCAGTATTATCATAGTCCAGCAATTGAACCAATCCAAGCATAGTGGCTACAGGACCACGTAATTGATGCCCATTAATAAATGTGTATTCAGCTAATTTTTCATTTTTGGCTGCTAGTTCTTTTGTTCGCTCGAATACCTTTTCTTCTAAATGGGTATTTAATGATTGAAGAGAATCATTAAGCGTTTTTAACTCCTCTGACTGTAACAGAATTTCATTTTGTTGCAGTTGTATTTGTCTACTGTGAGCCTGAAGGCTTTTAGAGAATTCATAACTTATATAAGCGGTGGTAACAAAATGGACAACCGCATAAATAATAGCCAGGTTAGTAAGAATGGGGATATTTTCATTATTTATCTGAAAACCAAAAACAGGGATTGTCAAAGCATAACCCACTCCAATCAATAATAATCGATAGGCTTTATGAAATCCTCTGGCGGCAATGTAATTACATATCAATCCTAATACAAAAATGCTGCTGGGAATATAGGTAAGTTGTATTAAGCCTACATACCAGCCCACCATTAGAAAATCCATCATATTCTGCCTGATACCTACTCCTTTGTCATTGTTACGGTTCACATAGTATACAAACAAAATAAAGGGTAGAAAAATAGCAGTGAGAGCTGTGGAATAATGCCAAATATTAAGAGGCAAATCCCTGGCATCGAGAAAAATCCATAAGAATATGGCGTTAAAAATGTAAGCTGCGTAACGAAAGAGAAGCGATGCTTTTCCGAAAAAGTCTGATTTCCGCCAGTAAGTGTCAATCATAGATATTTTCACGATTGTAAATTACACTACAAAAACCGATGGCACAATTGATTTAAGAATTTTTTACACTGATTTTATTGAGAATTATATTCAAAAGCTTACGAAGTAAATGAATATCCGGAGTTTATCCGGTAAGTTTGTCGTAGCGACTCTAACTTATATTAGGTAAATCCTCAGGGAGATAAGTCATTTCTGTTTTTTGAACAACGTTTCTAATCATTAAATCCAACTCAATAGCACTTTTTTCAATTTCGAGATATACCTGTTCCCTTGACATGATGTCATTGGGTTTATATCTATCCAAATAATTAATGAGGCCCAGAATTCTCGCTAAAGGAGCTCTCACCTTATGAGATTGTATCCAGGCAATCTCTTTTAGTTTTTCATTTTGCCATTTAATTGAGCTAAGTTGATGCTTTCGTTTAGTAATATCCCTAATGATAGCTTGCACAATACCATTTCTATTGATAGCCGCACTTATTTCAACTGATAATTCAAGTCCATCAAAATTGGTCAGTATAGCTTCTTCCAATACAACACCAGTAGATTTAATATATTCTGTAAAAGGAAGACCATGATTTTGATTGAGCTTAACGAAGTCATTTATATTTAACTTTTCTTTACCTTGAGCTAACTTCAACATGGATAATCCTTTGCTATTGATTTCTATTATTTCTCCATTTGCCTCAGTAATAACAATACCCTCCGAAGCTTGTTCCACTAATTGCTTGTACTTTTCCTCACTTCTCTCCAAATTTGATCGGGCTAGTTTGCTTTCGGTTACATCCCTTACAAAAATCAAAACTTCATCCTGATTTACAGGTACAAAACGAACTTCAAAATCCCTCTCTTTTCCTTCTATTTCTATTGTATAGGTCTGATCAATCAATGTCTTATTCTTGAGGCATTCTCTTATCCTGTCAGCAATAGTTTTGGCAAAAGGTTTTTCAAACACTTCATAAATGTTCTTGCCAAGAAAATCTTCCGGTTTGATTTTTAATTGATCAGTTCTTGCTTCATGGTAATCCAATAAGTCTCCCTCCTTAGAAATAATTAACAACATGTCATGAATAGCATTGACCATTGAGGCATAATATAATCTTTGAGCACGTAATTCTTTGGTTTTACTAAAAAGCAAACTTTTCAATTGCTCAGGCCTTTTTAAGGATTTATAAAGGTACAATCCACTCCCGGCAGAAAAAGACAAGCCTAAAAACACAATAAAAACTAACCCCACATAAACCTGTGGGTCTGTTTTAGCATAAGCATAAATCTTCCATCCCGATTCATTAAACAGATAGCTGACCTTCTGAGAAAAGCTTCCTACATCATCCAGAAAAAACTCTTCTCTAAAAGTATTAGGATTAATTTTAGCAAATTGAAAATGCACTTCTGAATTATTAGAATTGTTAAGTTGTACCTCTTTTAAGAAATCCTCCAGTAATACTATAACAGCTGAAAAGCCCCAGAAATCCCCTTCCTTGAAAAGAGGTAACCTACCGACTATCGCAGTACCGCCTTGTTGTAACTCTAAAGGTCCGGCATAATAAATTTCTTTCCGCTTAATGGCCAATTCAGCTTCTAAACTGGTTTCTCTATAATTAATAATATTAAAACCAATGGCCGATTTATGTCTTTCATAGGGATAAACATACTCGATTAAGCCGTTTTTAACGAGCTCTACTCCTGAAATATAAGGATATCTCAATATTATCTGGGCACCTACGGAATCAAAATTCTCTGTTTCCATCTTGTCATTTACTGAAAGAGCAATAGTAAAAGCCGCCATATTTCCTGCTTTTAATGTTCTCTCAATATTAGTTTTAATATAATTTAATCTTTCATGTAAAAGCAATTTCTCTTTACCCATGTAAATCCCATAACTTACAATGATAGCATAGACAAATACCAGGGTCAATACCAGAGATAAACCTATTCCTAAGATTAGAGCGCGATTTTTACGAAAATAGGTTTTGGGTGAAAATCTCATGTATGTTTACAATTATAGCTTTTATGGTAAGAAAAATAGTCATTAAATTGTATAATTGCAATAAAATTTAATAATATTTTTTTATTACCAAATTAGCCATAAAAAAAGGCTAAACAGTTATGCTTAGCCTTTTAAGTGATAGGAATTCTATCAACAAATAATCAAAATTTATGCTTCATCTTCCGGAGGAGCTATTCTTTTGGCGATTTCATCATATTTAGCTTTTAAGTCTGCATCGCTGGACAATGCTGATTTTATAGCTTTATAAGTTTTTACTCCCACCATTTTTTGAGCTAATTTATTATTTACTTCTTTAATAACATCAATTCTTTCTTCCTGCTCTTCTGTTAACATGATCATGAATTTTACTTCAAAATCATTAGCTCCTAATTCTTTTAATTTAGCTTCACTTTTACCACCGGATTTTAATTCAATGTACCTTTTCACATCAAATCCATCCTGATTATCGATAATGGTTTGAATTGCAGGGCTAATTTCTGCTTTCATTTGTTCCACAACCTGCATTAATAATGCATAGTTATACAAATCCTTATCGGTGATTTCTTCGTCCTGCGCCTGAACAGCAGTGAAATTAAAACAAATTAATGCTGCTACTGCGAATAATCCTTTTTTCATTATTACCTTCATAATTAATTGATATACTATATTTAACTTTAATTAATTTTATTTTTGAATCCCGAATTAACACTTTTTGTTAACATTAGACAAGTATTTTCATTATTTTATCAAGTTAAGCTAACAAAAATGAGAAAAGTAGTTTATTATTTGAGCACTTGCGACACATGTAAAAAAATCATGGCCCAATTGGACTTACATGATTTTACCAAAATTGATATTAAAAACGCTCCCCTTACTGAACCTCAATTATTAGAGCTGTATGTTATAACTGAATCCTATGAGGATTTATTTAATAAACGGGCTATTAAGTTCAGGAGTTTGGGTTTAAACCAACAAAATCTCACTGAAAATGATTTTAAAAAACATCTTTTGGAAGAATATACATTTCTCAAAAGACCTGTATTTTTAATCAATGGCCAAATATATATTGGCAATTCCAAGTCTACAGTAGAACAATTAAAAAAGCGCCTTGGAAAGGATGAAAAGAATTAAATATATACTCCTTATCCTTTACTTCTTTCCTGGTAAATGAAACGAGAATTACTGTTTTAAAAACTTTTTAATAGTATCTTCTGCATTCCAAACTACTTCTCCTTCAGTATTCATCAACTGAATAGCCAATTGATAAGTAATCCCAGACTCATTGTTCATCTCAAACTTACTGGAATTTATTTCACCATTTAATACAAAATAAGGTATGGAGGTGTCGTCAGAATGAATTAATTCAAACCGCCTGCTTTCTTCTATCACATTCTCAAATACTTCCTTAATCTGTTGATTGGCCACATCGTCATTAAAATCATTTACGAAAGAATTCACTAAAATCGTTGGCCTGTAGTTGTTTCTTGCACTAAATGTATGAAGCCACTCCGACTGGATCAGATCTTCATAAACTTGATTTACTGCAATTTCAGCATCTGTTCTGCTCCACTTTCCACTTAAATCAATGGGCTCCCCCGTATCTGTTTGTAAAACTGTTTTTGGACTACAAGCTATGAGGAAAATAAGCCCCAGGATGACAGGTAATTTTAAGTAGTTCATATAGGTAGATATTTACTTTTCTGGTTTTTATTAAAACTTCACTATACCCTTTAGATTCAAAAACCTTGCCGATAATGAATTAGGCACTGCAAAATTTTGTCCGCTGAAATCTTCTATCCAGGAATAAGAGATCGTATTGGAAACCCCCAAAACATTTAGCACATCAAGTCCAAGCCAAAAAGACTCCACAAAGTTTATACGATCCAATGTAAACTGTTTGGAGAAGCCCACATCCATTCTGCGATACCATTCACCTGTCAGGCTATTCCTTGATGATACACTATTGGGAGGCCCAAATGGCAAGCCGGAACCAACCTGCAATTTCAAATTCACTCGTAAGGTAGGATCATTTATGAAGTAGTCCTGAAAAAAGATAGATGCTGTTACACGTTGGTCTGTAGGTCTGCGGATATAGCCCAACCCATCTCCTACCACATTTTCTTTTGTAGACAAAACACCCAAGCTAAACCAGGATTCTGTTCCGGGTATAAATTCACCACTCAACCGGAAGTCCCCTCCATACGAATAACCATCCGCCTCCAGTTCAGGCCTGTACCTTAACCGAATGTTGTCAACATCAAAAGGGATAATATCATATAAATATTTATAATAACCCGAACCAGTCATTTGAAAAGGCCTATTCCATAAAGACATATTCTTGGTATAATTTGCTATGAAATGAATGGAATTCTGAGCTCGGATGTCAGCCCGTAATTGCCCCTGAAAATCCCTTAATTCTCTGTAGAAGGGAAACTGGCGATAAATCCCTGCTGATAAACTCAATTGCCCACTTTCATCCGGATGTAAAAGCAATTGATATTGAAGCCTGGGGCTTAGCAGAAATTCACTGGAATTAGATGCATAATTAAGTCTTAACCCGCTGTTGAGATATTGTCTTTCATTAATTTGCCATTCATGCTGTACATAGGCATTGGCAAATGTAGCTTGTAGTTGGTTTTCCTGATTAACTACTCTGGTGATCTGCACAAAATCAGCTGAGTCACGGAATTCATATTCATCCAATAAATCATCGACTATTTGCTGTTTTAATTCCATACCAAAGGAAAATAACTGGCTTTTGTTAAACTGCCAATCATTACGGATCTGTGCTTGCAGCACATAGGCATCAAGAATATTTCTTGCGTACATAAAATTACTTCCGGCTCCCCTTTGACTAATACATTCATCGAAAGTATTGGAAGAAAAATCACGATCGACATCACATAACCTATAAAATCCTTCAGTATTAATATACTCAAATTCAGAGGTACTAAAAGCTGACAGGATAATGGCAGTTTTGAATCTATCTGAAAACAGATGGTTTAATCTTGTGCCGCCCTGGAAGGTACGATAGCTTAAAGATTCAGCCCCATCATAAGCTACAAAGAACCTAAGCTTTTGCTGAAAAGATCCAAAATCTGTTTCCCTTGAAGCGGGTTCCACATAATAGTCATTCTGTGCAAAAGTAGCTAAAACATCAATGCTCGTTCGGGAAGAAAACTGGTAAGAATAGAAGCCCTGAAAATCTAAAAATCGTGGCAGGTATTCCCCATCAGTATCAAAAGTATTAAACAGGTATTTAGCATTTTTATACCTTAACCCAAGTAATAAATTATCCTTTTTAGTAGTTTTAGTGGACAAATAAGCAGAAGCGCCTAACAAACCTAAATTAACATTCCCTTCTGTTTTATCTGTTTTCTTATAGTCAATTAACAAATTACTGGACAATTTATCACCATATTTTGCTTCCCAGCCCCCAGCAGAAAACTTAATATTCCCCACTAAATCGGGGTTAATGAAACTCAAGCCCTCCTGCTGTCCTGCCCTTACCAAAAGTGGCCGGTAAATTTCAATACCATTCACATAAATAAGGTTTTCATCAAAATTCCCACCTCTCACAGCATAAGCACTGCTTAACTCATTGTTCGAAACTACTCCGGGAAGTGTGCCTATTAACTGATTGAATTCATTAAAGGGAGTGGCTAATTCATTGGCCGAAATGGGTGTCATTTTTTGCAAGTTGCCGGTAGGTAGCTTATTATTTTTCGCTTTCACATCTACCTGCTGAAGCACCATCTGATCCGGCTTCAACCTAATTTCAACAGCTCCAATTTCATTATCTCTTATTTCTATGCTTCTATTGATATAAGAAACATGGCTAATTTCCAATTGATAGGCAGACTGCAAAGGTACCTTTAATTGAAATTTGCCATCCGCATTGGTAATGGTGGATATATTATATTTTTTTATTTGAATGTTAACTTCCGGAATAGGTGAGTCATCCGTATCATCAATAATTAAACCTTCAATAAGCTTATTTTGAGTGAAGCCCTGAGCTATTGAAAATAGAGAGAAAAGAATAATAAAAGCTGATATTCGCATAAATACAGGAACTTACTCAGAATTGAACGTTTTTCAACTCCTGTATCGTATGAATTGGGTTTTCTGATTTGAATACAAAATTTCCTGCTACTAATACATCTGCTCCAGCTTCCAACAATAATGGGGCATTATCTATATTTACACCTCCATCTACTTCAATTAAAGTATTGGCACCAGCATCCACAATAATTTCTTTCAACCTGCGAACTTTAGTGTATGTATGTTCAATAAACTTTTGTCCTCCAAATCCCGGATTAACAGACATAAGGCAAACCAAATCAGTAATTTCTATCACATCCTCCAATAATTGAACGTTTGTGTGAGGATTAATAGCTACACCGGCCCTTAAGCCTAAATCACGAATACTTTGCAATGTTCTGTGTAAATGAGGACTTGCTTCGTAATGTACTGAAATTGTAGCCGCTCCCGCATCATGAAATGCCTGGATATAATTTTCAGGCTTCTCTATCATTAAGTGAACATCTAATGGTTTTTTAGCATGTTTAAAGATGGCTTCACAAACAGGTATACCAAATGAAATATTAGGAACAAAAACACCATCCATTATATCTACATGAATATAATCTGCATGGCTTTCATTCAGCATTTCAACATCTCTTTGTAAATTGGCAAAGTCTGCTGCTAGTATTGATGGAGCAATTAAATGATTCATGTGTATATAATTGTTTTTAAGTTGTCACCCCGATTAGTCGGGGCAGGCTACGGAATGTCCCGATTTTCAAACTATTATTCAACTTTAATTTTCTACTAATATTCATCTCAGTTGATCCCGACTACTCGGGATGGACATTTCATGGCGCAAATATATAAATTTTGATTTGATTGACGACTTATGCCACTAAAAAAGCTGCCCCAAATACACCGGCACTGTCACCCAATTTTGGAGCAAGAATGGGGGTATTCAGTTTTGGATTAAATGTAAATTCCTCAATGGATTTTACTCCTTCCGTATATAATTCGGGAATATTTCCCACTCCCCCACCTAATACAATCACATCAGGATCAATTATATTCACTATGGTTGATAATCCCTTTCCAAAAAAATAAATTAATCTATTCAGTGTTTGTTGAGCAAATTCATCCCCGGCAGGATTTGCCATTATCTCTTGTAAAGTTTTATCCTTTCCTGATATTTTATGATAATAACGTTGAAGAGCAGGGCCAGATAAAATGGTTTCAACACATCCGTGTTTGCCACAGTAACAATCCTCACCGGCATCGTCAAGAAAAATATGTCCCCATTCACCACCTATTCCATGCCTTCCATTAAGCACTTTCCCATTTACCACCAATCCTCCGCCTACACCAGATCCCATAATTACGCCAAAAACAACTTTGGCATCAAGAAATTTTTCTTTTACTACACCCATTCTAGTTTCAGCAATAGCAAAGCAGTTAGCATCATTAGCCATTAACACCGGGATGCCCAGTATTTTCTCAAGATCATTTTGAAGCGGTTGGTTATTTAAATTAGTAGAATTGCTGTTTTTCAACAAACGCGTATCAGGATCAGTTGAGCCAGGCGTACCAATACCTATTTTAAAAGGTTTAGTTCCTAATTCAGCAGCCATTTGATCAATCAATAGTTTAATCCTTTGAACAACATGTCTATAGCCCTTATCAGCTTCAGTAGGAATTCTTTTTCTCAATAAAACCTGCGGGTCAGCCATGGATTTCAGCACAACACCCTCAATTTTGGTTCCACCTAAGTCGATGCCCCATAAATAGCTTTCATGATTCATTTTTATATCCTTTTTAATCTAATAGGAGTAAGTACAGGATGGAAATACAGAAGAACCCAGTGGTTCGCCTTTTCTTAATTCACCAGCCCTGCTTCTTTGGTTTTCTCTTTCCGATTGAGGATTTCCTGCATGGCAACTGCCACACCATTGGTCCAACCAAAGCCATCCTGCAGAGGGTATTCACCTCCCCCGGCCTGCAAAGTAGTATCTGATACATTATATTTTTCCATCATTTTACCAGTTTCCCTGAAAATCTTTTTATTGAGGGAAAGCCAGCGATCCACTACATCTAAACCTTCATCACTGTAACCGTAATTGAACAGGGATTGCATACCAATCCATTGCAAAGGTGCCCAGCCATTAGGATAATCCCATTGTTGGCCCGTATTGTTATCGGATGTAACTAATCCTCCGGGTTTCAGCAATTTGTCGTTCATCAATTCCACCACCATTCGGGCCTTATCTTTTGGAGCTATTTGCACAAATAGTGGATAGGCCATTGCCATACTTACAACCCCTGTATGGGATTCCGCTTTAAAATCATAGTCCATATAAGTTCTACTTTCTTCATTCCATAAAATACTGTTGATGGCATTTTTCCTCTGTTCGGCCTTATTGAGATAATAATTAGCATTTGCCATATCTCCTTGCCAATTATAGGATTGTGCAATCTTCAATTCCAGAAAATAAAGCAATGCATTCAAATCCACAGGGATAATGTCAGTGGTATGTATGCTTTGTAATGATTGCTGATCTGCCAGCCATCGGCTGCTGTAGTCCCAGCCCGATTCTGCCCCTGCACGCAAATTACGATACATTTCACTTTTATCAGATGCTGATTGCTCTGCCAATAGATAATCTTCTTTAAAGGATTCAGGCCTTGGGGTAGTAAATTGATCATAGTACCTGTTAAGTACTTCACCTGTCAACAAAAGCACCGATCTATTCATGGCTGAACTGCTATCCGTTAATCTATCTGCGCCATCCATCCAGAAATTATATTCATTTAATAATTGAGGTTGGTATTTAATAAACAAATCCCGGTTTTTCCCTGCCACCAAATCTACCATAAAGGCAAAAAATGGAGGTTGGCTTCTCCCTATATAATATGCACGGTTTCCATTGGGAACAAAACCCAGTGAATCAATCAAAAAGGCAAAGTTATCCACCATATTCAAGGCTAGTTCATCCTTGCCATTTGCCTTTAAACCCAAAAGTGTAAAATAACTATCCCAATAATAGATTTCCCGGAAGCGCCCACCGGGAACTACATACTTATAAGGCAATGGAATGAGAGAGCTACCACTCAATGCTTCATCTTCCCCTCGGGTGAGTACCGGCCAAAGATTATTGATATGTTCATAGATATTTAAACTTGTATCAGTAACAAATTCCTGCGCTACAATTTCCGGCTCATTGAAATTTTCATGAACAAATTCTTTCATGTCAAAATCTTCGTCATCCTTAATCGTTTCATATTCATCTACAATGGTAGCCAGAGATTTTTTGGCAACACAGTCCACAAAAGTTTTTGAATCTTCATAAATATCAGCCATTTGCACAGCTTTAAAAAACTCTGTAGCATAAAACTCTTCATGGCTAATAGGGCTTAATTCCTTTTGTGTATGTTCAGCTTGCTGCCCACAGCTCACAAAAAACAAAGGAACAATAAGGAACGATAAATATTTTTTCATCTGTTTATAATTAATTTTTTATGGTCAGACCTGCCTTTGCCGAAAGTGGCTACTGCAGGCAGGTGGAATCTCGCATGTTTGATAATCATTCCTCTGTGTGTTGTTCTCGTCATGCTCGATTTCATATATGGGTTTTACCTTAATGGATATTACTTTGGGATATTTTGTCTGATGGTTGTTTCTGACGATGGAAATCAAGTTTGCCAACAATAAAATCTCCAATGGCCCTTCCTTCTTTTATGCCATTATTAATAGCGGGCATATAATGAATTCCTCCATAAAGCCTGCTAATGGCAGCTTCTTCAGAGGCAAGTATAAAGGAATCGTAGGATCTCACAGGCAATCCATATTTTACTTCAGTGCTATCTACAAAATGGAAATCCTTGCCAAAAAGCTCTGTTAATGCTAAAGCCGCTGCCGATGAAATCATACTATGTCCACTGGTATACTCCGGGAAAGGCGGAGTTTGTAAAATCGGTTTCCAGTCTTCATCTATGTGCCTGTTAATGACAGTTTCAGGCCTTATCAAGTTACTTCTAAATTTCTCATCCCAACATGATATAAAAGCATCATTAATAGAAATAGCTGTAAGAGCATAAGCCTGAGCACTTTTAATAAGACTGGCAGAATCCAATTGGCAGGCTATTTTTGTAATACCCATCCAATGTCCTCCAGGAGTGATTTTCTTGGTAGCAAACATCACATGGCCTTGCACATTCATCACATAAGGATTACAATCCCAAAAGCCTGCAATTTCTTCTTTCTCCTTATCAGTATCTTTCACGGCATCATATACCTCCATTACTTCTTTATAAAATTGACTTGTGCTATCGAGGCTAAAAGGCGTTGGTTTTTCAGGTATGAATTGATTGGAAGAATCCAAAGCAAAAGGACGTATAAGGTTCCAATGAGGTTCTATCGCTTCCATATAAGCTGGTGGTGTAGGCTCCCAATGATGCGGTTCATTACTTAAAGAATGTTTAGACATTGTGCGGGTTTCCTTGTAATTATCTTCATTTGCCCAGGCCAGAATATATTTGGCAACAGTATCAGCATATTGTAATGAGTTCTGAAAAACTGTTTCATCTATACCTCTATTCAGCACATCCTCTTTCCAGCTTTTGTTCCAGTCTTCCATTTTATCTTCCGAAAACACCAAAGCTTTACCTACCAAATACATGCTTTGCAAAGCAGCAATATCAGGTTGGATTTCCTGATGGGGAGCCGGAACACCTTGGAAATCATTTAACTGACCTGCTAAAGGAGCATATACAGAATCGTGTTTTGATAGTACTTCATAGGCAGCAATGCTAGAATAGGAATAGATCCGAGCCGCTACGGGAGGAGAAAAAATATCATGCACTATCACATCTGTGATTTGCTGCATTAAATTATGCATCTCCATTGGCTGAACTGCTATTTCTTTTTTCTCAGAAGAGCAGGCTGTAACCATCAGGAAAACAGCTACAAAAAGTGTAGTCAATAAGTAGTTCCAATATTTCATTTCAAATTTCATCATTGTTTTTATCTTCAACAGATAGCACTTGTAAAAAATCATTGTTCCGGGCTACAATAATATGTGGTTTGCCATCAATTGTAATGGTAGCCAGTTTCCTTACCTGTCCTTGAAGACTCAGGCCTTTTGTCTTTCTAACTATAGCTTCTCCATATTCTGAAAACCCGAGGATATTACCGTAATCTGCATCATATTTTCCCATTTCAATTGTATTGTCATAAAAATTTCCAGCCAATAGAAAATCAGCTGATTTTCCAGGATCTGTCAGTTTTTCAATTGCATTAATAGATGAAAATTGTAGCCTTTTTGGTAAATTATGCTTTTCAAAGTTCATTTGTCCATCATTCTCGAACCATACATTTTCAAAAGTATTTACTTCCAAAACTTCTGATTGATCTATTTTCAATTCTCCGAATATCCCATCTAAACTGGCCTTAGCAAAGTCAGCCGCATAAAGGTATCGCTTTCGTAGCTGAGGCATCTGTTTCATCAAGTCTGCATGATTGGCAAAAGGAATTTCCTTCCCTTGTAAATAGTAAGTCAGGATTTGCTCCTTTTGTCCATTTTCGTCAAAGTCATTAATGTACATCTTTACAGGCTCATCTTTACTTGGTTTTAAACGCGAATTCATTCCCATATTTCCTGCTATGATGTCCATATCCCCATCTCCATCAACGTCTGCTACATAAACTGCATTCCACCATCCTGTATGATCTGATACATTTTGCAACTCAAAGGATTCCCCTTTATTAATCAATATTTTTAGGGCTCCCCATTCAATAGCCAAAATGAGATCCGGCTTACCATCCTGATTAATATCTGCCCACTGCCCTGACTTCACCATACCTATTTTTGCAAGTTCATTGGAATACTGTTGAGTGACTTCTTCAAACTCCCGATTACCCCTATTCAAATATAAATAAGAATCAGGAGTTTGTCCATAGTTTTTAGGGACTGCCCTACTTCCAATGAAAAGATCTGTCAAACCATCTCCATTAAAATCTTCTGCCAGTACACATGAAGCCGTTACAAAAGCTTTATCCAAATAAATTTTCTCAACAAAATTTCCATTTCCATCATTAAAGTAAACTCTTTGGCGTAAATATTCAGAATCACCCCAATACTCATTTCCACCCGAGGCAACTGCCAAATCTAAATGTCCGTCATTATCGAAATCCTTTAAAACGGCATCCACATCTTCAAAAATACTGTCATTTCGCAGAAGTACAGATTCTACTTCTTCAAAAGTTCCATCTGCCTTTTGAAATAGTAATTTATTAGGAATTCTTTTAGCCGAACCTATGAAAACATCATCTAAGCCATCTCCATTGAGATCCCCAACAGCCACGGCCGGTCCCGCTGTAGAAACCATATGAGGCACTAACCTTTCCCTGTTAAATTCTACAAAATTATTTTCTTCGTGTTTGATACTGAGTCCTGTAGAATCGCTTACATCTTTTACATAATAATCGAAGACCGTTTTCTCTTTTACTAAACTATAATCAAATTTAGGCAAGCCTTTTTTCCATTGAAGTGTATCCACGGATGAATAATTGGCTTTTTCAATAGTTTGATAAGAAACATCCGGCCAGATCAGATAAATAGCTTTTACCTTAGCTGTATCACCTATTCCAATATGAAAATTTGAAAGTGCACTGGACTGAAATCCTCTTACAGGATAGTGTTCATAACTAATGATTCCACTATCCATCACTGCTATAAGTTTGGTGCCAATAGCATCAATGTTTTTAGGATTTCCTTTGAGTTTAAGTCGTAAAGCTCCCCCTGAATGACCATTTTCCACACTTAAATTCTGGTAGATATATGGCTTGTCTTCAATATTATTGACTACAATATCCAAATCCCCATCATTATCCAAATCAACAAACACAGCTCCATTTGAATAGGAATCAATATTGTTGCTAACAAAACCGGAAATATCATCAAAGGCATATTCTCCCTTATTAATGAAAAACTTATTGGGGATTTTGATCTGAGGCATTTTTTCAACTATCTCCAAATCCTCTTTTTCCATGATGCCCATTTGGGTTTTCATTTGCTGTTCTTTGTTGTTGGTAAGGAAATTTGTGTAATCAATATCATTCATCCGTCTGGGAATTCCATTACTTACAAATAAATCCTTCTTGCCATCATTATCAAAATCCATTAACAAAGGTGCCCAGGACCAGTCCGTGGCATAAACATCAGCCATAAGTGCAATTTCACTGAATGTACTATCTCCGTTATTGAGTTGCAGGTTATTTCTTGCAAATTGATCATTATAGCCAAAGCGTTTTTTAAAATTATACACATCAAAGGCATCTTCTCCTAATGAACTTTTTAATATTACCTGATCATAAGGCAGCATATCGAGAGAAATGATATCATTTAATCCATCATTATTAAAATCGGCCATATCCACACCCATCGAAAAGCGACTGGTATGTCTGATTTGTTCTGTCAATACTTCTTTGAAAGTACCATCTTGTTGGTTGAGGTAGAGATAGTCGTTTTCATGGAAATCATTTCCTATATAAATATCAGGATATCCATCATTATTGACATCCCCGGTTGCTATTCCCAATCCATAGCCTAAAACTGAGCTATGAAAACCTGCTTGTTCTGTTACATTAACAAATCTCCCATTATCATTCCGGAAATATTTATCCCCGGAAACTTCACTTACTTTGCCTGTAAAATCACTTCTTTTGCCATATGTACCATTTTCATGTACAGAATGGTTGAGTTGAAACATATCCAGGTCACCATCCAAATCAAAATCAACAAATACTGCCTGAGTGGAAAATCCTACCAGATCAAGGTCATAAGCAATGGCTTTATCTTCGTAAACAGGGATACCGTTCTCGATTTTTTGGCAAAGAAACAATTGGTTGGTACTTTTCAATGATTTATGATCCCCCACTTCACTGATGTATAAATCCATCATCCCATCATTATTGATATCTACCACTGATACCCCGGTTGACCAACCGCCCGTACCGCCAATTTTGGCTTGTTCAGTAATATCCTCAAATTTAAAATTTCCTTTGTTCAGGAACATTTTGTTCTTTCCCTGATTGGCAGTAAAGTATAAATCTGGTAATCCATCATTGTTAAAATCGGCAACTGCTACCCCGCCTCCATTAAAGAAATACATATAATCAAAAACAGAGAATTCAGTAGTTTGCTGAAGTTTGTTTTCAAAATCCAGACCCGTTCTATCGGCTTCCAATAAGGAAAATGCTGCCTCACTGGCATCCTCTTTACAAGCAGTAAACAGAATAAGACCTGTCAATAAAAAAAATGTAATGCGTTGATTTAAAGTGTTATTCATATTTTATTGGCTACTAAGTTGGTTGTTTCCGATATCTTTAAAAGATTTATTAATCTGTAGTAGTTTTGCTTTTTGATTATTAATGGTTATCAGTAAATGATCTTTATTGGAAATATTAATTTTTGAAATTTGTTTTACATCCCCATTTAATTTCAAACCTGGCTGGTTCGGATCTGCATAGGTAAACTCACCAGAACCATTTCCAAGAAGTAACAAACCCTCATTGGCATCCAATTTGGAGAATTGCGGAATAAAATGACTATCATTACCTGCCAAATATAAATCAATATAACCATCCTGATTAAAATCCATAGTATATATGGTGTGAATACTCGAAAATTGCGCTTTAGCCGGAAGTAAGTTTACATTGAAATTTCCTTTCCCATCATTTATTGCCACTACAGAGGAAAAGAAATTAGCTTCCTTTACTTCTGCATTCTTTATCAATTCTTCAGAAAACAAATCCTGAATAGATTTTTGCGCATATTCCTCATATTTTAAATTTTGCTTTCTCAAGCCGGGCATTTGTCCTGTTAGCTCTTTTTTAGGGGCAATCGGTTTGTCATTTCCATCAATGGAATGAGTAATTATTTTATCGATATCACCATTTCCATCAAAATCATAAAGCCATAATTTAGCAGGGGCTTCTTTTGAACCATCAAAAAAGAAATTGTTTCCCCTGTTTCCCAATATCAAATCAGCTTTACCATCATTGTTGATATCAGCCACTTCCACACTGCTCCACCATCCTTTTAATTCTGAAAGCTCATTCGTAAGTTGTTTAATTTGCTTATCCTTGATTTCAAACACGCTGACACCCATCCATTCGCCAACAATAATGAGTTCATCCGAACTGTTACCGGTGATATCAGCTAATACAGCGTCAGTTACCATACCCAAACCATCCAGTCCTCGAGCCCTTCGTAAAGTCATATCAGTAAAGTTACCCTTGCCATCATTCTCAAATAAAAAGCTGGAGGGGCTGCTACCATAATTTTGAGGTATGCTTCTACTCCCTATAAATAAATCCAAATCACCATCATTATCATAGTCCAGGCTTAGGGCCACTGCCGTATTCAAACCATTCTCCCCAAAAGGATTGGGTTTAGTTTCAAACACTTGATTTCCTTTATTGATATATAAGCGATCAAAAAATAATGGATCATCTTTTTTAGCATGGTTTCCGCCTGAACCAATAAAGATATCAGGTAAACCATCTCCATTGGCATCAAAAATATGAATGGCTGTATCCTCAAATTTATCAGTTTCAGGAATTTTCACCTGTTTAAAATTTCCTGATTCATCCTGAAAATAGAGTTGAGTAGGTTGACCAGAAGCCCCACCCAAAACAATATCCTCTAAACCGTCATTATTAAGATCTCCTATAGCATGAACCTGACCCTCTCTGGACAACATCTTAATGACCAGTCCTTCATAATAATAATCCACATGTTCATTTTCCTGATGAGCCATAAACAAATTCTCTTTCTCCAAAAACAGTGGCGATGGAGTCTGAACAATATCCGGAGCTATCATTTGAAGTTCCATCGCTTCCTCAGAAATAACATCAACATATGCAATAGTCAATATAGAATCCACTGCTAAATTCTTTAATAAAGATTTTCTGTTATTGGGCCAGATGATAGCCATGGAATCCAGCTGTTGAATATTACCTAAACCAAAATTAAGGCTATAGTCAATTGAAGATTGAAACCCTCTAGTAGGGATCAATTGCTGGTAAAATTTTTGCCCATCGGCAAATAAAGTCACTTGGGTGCCAATCGCATCTATATTGGGCTTTTCAAATTGTAAGTTGACAGTGAGAAAGTGATTGCCGGAATTATTTTTAGCATTGTTTTTATAAACAAAGGAAGGCTGGTTTAAATTGTTGACCACTAAATCCAAATCGCCATCATTGTCCAAATCTGCATAAGCCGCACCATTGGAAAATGTTTTTTGACCTAATCCCATTGAGTCTTCAGTTGACTGGAATTGCAAGTCGCCTGTATTTCTAAAATATTTGTTGGGCTGAGGATTCGAAGGCATTTTTTCCAGGACAGATTCCATTTTTTCTTTGGTTCCGGTAAGCACCATTTTTTGTACCACTTCATTGGCAAAGAAATCCATAAAATCGGCATCTGTTACATCCTGATAAACACCATTACAAACAAAAATATCTTTATGCCCGTCCATATCCCCATCAAAAATAAGGGCTCCCCAGCTCCAATCTGATTGTGCAACACCAGCATACCACCCAATTTCACTAAATGAACCATTCTGGTTATTTAACTGTAGGGTATTTTGCATATATTGATGATAAAAATCCCTATCTAATTTCAACTTATAGGTATTATAGTTTTCAAACTGTAATTTTTGTTTGATGAGGGCATCGGTAGTGGGCAGCATTTCAGTGGTAAAAATTTCAGGAAAGCCATCATTATTAATATCAGCCATATCCGCTCCCATGGAGGCCAGGCTTAAATGCTTCATCCAATCTTTTATTTCTTCCTTGAATGTCCCATCTCCCTGGTTGATGTATAAATAATCTCTTTCAAAGAAATCATTGGCTACAAAAATATCAGGCAGATTATCATTGTTCACGTCTCCAATAGTTACTCCGAGGCCAAAACCAATTAAGCTCCCATAAATACCTGCTTCCCTGGATACATCGGTAAATTTTCCATTATCATTCCTGAGGAGTTTATCGCCCCCTCCTTTTACAAAGTCTTTTACCTCCCAATCTTCAGCATATAAATCACGTTTATTGGCGTAATTCAAGGTATTTACCGGAAGAAAGCTATTATTTAATATATAAACATCCAGGTCTCCGTCCCCGTCATAATCGAAGAATGCAGCATGTGTAGTATATCCCGCATCATTTAGTCCGTATTCGGCAGCACTTTCAGTAAAAGTATTGTCGCCATTGTTGATAAATAATTCATTGGCTTGTGAGATGCCATCAGTGTAGCCTGCATTACAAATGTAAATATCCTGGTAGCCATCCTGGTTAATATCAACTATTGTTACTCCAGTGCTCCAATTATTGGATATATTAAAGCCTGATGATACAGTGATATCTTTAAATTGCATGTTTCCTTCGTTAAGGTACAATTTGTTAGGAACCTGATTTCCGGTAAAAACAATATCTTTTAATCCATCATTATTAATGTCAATGATGCCCACTCCCCCTCCATTATAAAAATTGCGGTAAGTGAATATGTTGAATTTATCTTTATTGATGACAGTATTAGTAAAGTTAATTCCTGTTTGGGAGGAATCAAGCAGTTGAAAAAGTGTTTCTGTTTTTGGAATGTTTTCAATTTTTTTAGCCTGTTCTTTACAGGATATAATAAAAAACATACCGAAAATCAGATAAGAAAGAAATTTAATTTTATTAGAAATCATTTTTAATCAGTATCAACTATAGATAGATAAATGTATAAAAAAAGGATAACGTAATGAAACGTTATCCTTTAAACAAATAAAAATAGATAATTTAATTAATAACCATCGTTTTGTTCCAGATTAGGATTTGTACTGATTGCCAAAGATGGTATTGGGAATAATACACGGAATTCTTCTGTATTTTCCTTATACGGCCATTGTTCAGTGAAGGTACCAAACCTGATCTGATCTTGCCGTCTCCAGAATTCAGTATACATCTCTCTCCCTCTTTCATCCAGCATTTCATTTAAGTCTAAAGAAGCTAAAGCTGATGCTCCTCTGATAGCCCTTAAGTCATTCACTATAGTAAGTGCAATAGTACCATCACCTTTCCTCAAATGTGCCTCTGCTTTCATTAGCACAGCATCAGCATAACGGAATAATATTTGTGAACTAGGAAAAGATCCACCATTCTCAGGGTGATATTTTAAAATCCTGATACCTGTTGCTTCACCATTCCCAGTAAGTGCTGGTAGTTCTTCAGTAAAAATAAGTGGAGCACCTGAACGTGTTTTTAAAGCTTCTCCATCATAGCCATATTGCTGACCTACTAAAAAACCATATCCATATCCATCAGTTGGCACATACCCTCTCCTTATTTCCTGGTTTGAGCCAGGTGCATTGGAATTATCATCTCCTTCAAAAAGTGAATAAAATTCTGCTGTAGTTGTAAAACCATTCCAACCACCACCATCATTACCTTCATATGGCATATTGTAATGAAGTCCGTTCCAAATGCGAGAGCCTGCATCTCTGTTAAGAGTAAAAATCGACTCGCTATCCGGTGCAGGATCAAAGATTTGGAAATAATCATCTTCCAATGCAAACCCTTCATTTGTAACTGCATCTACAGCTGCAATTACCTTATCCATATCTGCATCAGCTGGATCAGATCCCGGATCAGCCCCCAACAAGATATGTTTGTTCAAATAGAATTTAGCACGAAGAAAATGAGCGGCTGCTTTTGAAGCTTTTGAAGAGGATTCACCTGAAGGTAAATTGGCAATAGTCTCATCAGAGAGGTCTTCTTCTATCAATGCAACAGCTTCTTCCCTTGTTAAAACAGTGGGATTAACTTCAACTCCGTCATTAGGTTCCCTGAAGGGAAGCTGGCCCCATAAATCCATGATGATAAAAACATTTAAAGCTCTTAAAAATTTAGCTTCGGCCAATTGTTGGTCCGTTTTTTCAGTTTCAGGAGCAATTATCTGATTTAAAGTAAAAACAGCAGCATTTCTATCATTCCAAGCTGTTAAAACATGTTGATGAGTAGCATCCCATGTATGCTGGTGTAAAGTTCTCCAAATGCCATTATCACCCCAGTCTGTCCCCCTTGTTGGAACAAGCAATTCATCGGAACTTACTTCCATCAATGCATAGGTATTATCTTGTCCTCCCAGATTGGCTATATTGTTATAGGAATCACTTAAGTTACCTTCAGCATCTACTCCTATAAATTCACCAGATGGAGAATCAATGACCACAGAGTCCAATTCTTCTACCTCCAAATCAGTACAAGCAAAGGCTACAACTGATAATCCGATTAATAATAATTTTGATTTATTCATCGCTTTAGTTTTTTTAAAATGTAACATTCAAGCCCACTGTCAATGTTCTAGGCCTCGGAAAAGAGGTATAATCAATACCTAATGACGGAACATCATTTAAGGATTTGTTCGTATTTACCTCAGGATCCAGGCCTGTATAATCAGTAAAAACAAATAAGTTTTGCGCATTTGCAGATAGTCTTACGGCCTTAATAAAGTTGTCTCCTGTTAAATCAAAGTTATACCCAATTGCTAAATTTTGCAATCTTAAGTAATCACCTTTTTCTAAAAATCTTGTGGAAACATCCGGTGCATTAGCAGGTGACTCTCCCGAAGTTAAGACATCTTCTGTAACATTCCTACCATTACCATATGCTCCTGCTGTAAAGAAAGCATTTGCAGTATTATTATAGATGTAATGACCGTATTGTCCATTAAGATAAATATTCATATCCCAATTTTTATAGCGGGCACTTGTATTGATCCCCAAATTGTATTTAGGAATCGGGCTCTTTCCCAAAAATTGCTGAAAATCACCATCATTGTATACTGCTATTCCATTTTCATCATACCCCTGAAAATCTCTCAGGAAATAAGCAAATAATGGTTGTCCACCAGCTATTCTTTGTGCAAAAGCTCCTGTCAGACCTTGACCAGTAATTTCTCCTGTATTGATGGATCCAACATAGTTTTCCACCATATTCTCATTATAGGCAAGGTTTACTCCAAAGTCCCAGGAGAAATCAGCATTATCTATAATAACATAATTTAAAGCTAACTCCACTCCTTTATTAATCACCTCAGCATCTAAGTTGAACCATGTAAAAGGCTGTGGTGCCGGTTGCGCAGATGAAACCTGGATCAAAAGGTCTGTTGTGTTTTTATTGTAAAAATCCAAAGAACCAGATAACCTTCCGTTAATAAAGCCAAAATCTACTCCAATATTGGTTTGAGCTGTTTCCTCCCATTTCAAATCCGGATTATTAAAGGCAATAGTTGACAGCCCCGGAGTAACAATTTCCCCACCATCATTAAAGCTAATATCACTATACCTTTGCCTTCTTTGATGAAGGTTATGAGGAATTTCCTGGTTACCGGTAATACCGTAACCTACTCTAAATTTAAGATCAGAAAATGCCTGCGGGATGAAAGCTTCATCAGATACCCTCCAGGCAAAAGCCAGGGAAGGGAAAATACCATATTTATTATTGCCTCCAAATTTTGTAGACCCATCAGCCCTTATAGTAGCCGTAAATAAGTATTTATCCATTAAATCATAGTTAACACGTCCAAAAAAGGATTGCAATTCATCCTTACTTGCAAAAATATTTTCTGCTACTGCATTAACCGGCACATTAGGCCTGGCTGTTATTTGTTCAGTTGAAGGATCATCTCCCAACCTGTTAACAAAAAATTCATCCCGATCATCACTAGCATCTGGTTGGTATCCAAATTGCTGATAATCTCCTGATATAGCACCTCGTATTGTATTGGCCGAGCTTTCCAATAATGAAACCATTTCATTCATATCATTGGTATCGAAACCAAAACCTTGAAGAGTGTTGCCTTCGTTGTTGAATACCTGATAAGAATAACCAGCTAATGCTGATAACTTACCATTACCGAACTTCTTGTCATAAGAAAGCAATGCTTCAAATAAATTACTGCTGGTTTCCAAATTAGAGATACCCGCTTGTCCTTGTTCAAAAATAGTAGCTATTCTTAATTCCGGAGACACCACCTGGTTCCGGGTTGAACTGGAATTATCAAAACCTCCATTCACCTTAAAATTTAAATCATCAGTGATATCATAATCTAATGATAGATTAATTAAAGCCCTATCGGTTTGTGCTTCATCCAAATTATATTTCAACATAGAAAGTGGATTTCTTAAACCGGAAATCTGGTTATCAGCATCAGCTGGTAAAGTAGGATTGGCTATATAAGCAGCACCTAACAAATCTCCTTCAAAACCTGCGTTGTTAGTAATAGGAGGAGCTAAATCATTCACCCTCGAAAAAGTCATTTGGGTATTAAAATGCAACTTATTGTCAAAGAAATTTTGATTGAAATTCAACCTGGCATTATATCTCTCCATTTTGGAATTTTCCACAACACCTTGCATATTTTGATATCCGGCAGAAATTCTGTAATTACCCGTTTTATATCCATCTGCATAAGATATGTCATGTTTTGTAGACACAGCAGTTCTTGTGATTTCATCTTGCCAGTCAGTATCCGATCCAAAATCCAGTTCATTAGGATCTGCACCAAAATCACTTAAGTTGGCAAGATATTTCTCTCTATCAAGTAAATCAAATCTATTGGCTGCGGCCGCAACACTAACAGAAGCATTATAAGTAATAGATTTCTCAGCACCTTTTCCACTTTTCGTGGTAATTAATACTACTCCATTTGCACCTCTGGCACCATAAATAGCAGTTGCAGAAGCATCTTTCAAGATATCAATACTTTCAATATCATTTGGATTAAGGAAATTCAAAGGATTCCTGGGCGATGAGGTACCACTACCCACATCCAAACCTCCTGCAGTAGTATTGTCCCCTGATAAAGGGATACCATCTACCACGAACAAAGGATTATTTCCATTTCTTACAGAAGATGTACCCCTGATCCTAATGTTAACTCCTGCACCGGGCTCACCACTGGCTGAAGTAATCTGTACTCCTGCTGATTTACCTTGTATTAATTCCTCAGGCGAAGCAATTACACCGCCATTGAATTCTTCTGCAGACACTCTATCTACAGCTCCAGTTGCATCTCTGGCTTCAATTTGTCCATAGCCGACAACTACTACTTCGGATAATTGTGCTATATCTTCGCTCAACGAGACATCTATTACACTTCTGGCTCCTACCTCAACTGTTTGAACACTATAACCAATAAAAGAAAAGCGCAAAGTAGCTCCATCTCTTACTGAAATATTATAGTTACCATCTAAGTCTGTTACCACACCATTGCTAGTACCAACTTCCAATACGTTTACTCCCGGAAGGGTTTCTCCCGTACTTGCGTCTTTTACGGTTCCGGAAATCGTTCTGTCCTGTGCCATCAAATTCCCGAGGGGAACAAGAGTCAACATTGCTACAATTAGTAAAAATTTTTTCATGAATTGTTAGTTTTATTTTTTTTGTTTCAGTTGTTTATTTTGCATTAAATATTTTGTAAATATTAAGATTGCAAACATTTAATATTGACTTTTACATAAGATATTAAGTTTTTGTTTTGATAAATGATAATTTTCATCACATTAATGTAATTATTCGATAACAATACCGCAAGGCTTTTAGTGTAATTTGTACACTTAGTGGTTTACGTAAACGATTACGTAAGCTAAAAATAGGTTATTTAGAATAATTATAAATAAATTTTAGCCATTTTTGTTAAAAAAGTATCAGCATGAGCAAACATAATATTAGCTTAAAAGATATAGCCCGGAAACTTGGGGTAAGTATCCCTACAGTTTCCAGGGCATTGAACAATAAGCCCGACATTGGTAAGGAAACCAAAAGAAAAGTTATTGAATTAGCTAAAGCGCTAAATTATGAACCCAATCAATTTGCCATCAATTTTAAAAACCAACAGTCTTATATAATAGGGGTTATCATTCCGAAGATTGTCCACCATTTTTTCTCCAATGTAATTAGCGGTATCATCACCGAAGCCGAAAAATCCGGTTATAGTGTGATGCTTTTTCAAAGTAATGAATCCTATGAGTCGGAATTAAAAAGTACACAAACCTTTAAGCGGAGTATGATAGATGGTTTGATTATATCATTATCAGACAACACCCATAATGTGGATCATTTAAAAAATCTTCAGGATCATAAAATTCCGGTAGTGCTGATAGATAAGGTTACCGATATGATGGAGGCCAGTAAAATTGTCTGCAATGATTACAAAGGGGCTTATGACGCTACCCAACACCTGATCTCACTGGGCAAAAGAAATATTGCCCATATCACTGGCGCACGTAAGCCTACCACTACAAAAGAGCGCTACAGAGGTTATAAAGATGCCCTTATTGCCAATGGTTTGCCTGTAAAAGAAGGGTTGATCAAATACTGTGACCTTATCTCAGAAGATAAAGGATATTATGAAATGAAAAACCTGATCAGCCAGGATGACCGGCCTGATGGTATTTTTTGTGCCACTGACCCCACAGCCATAGGAGCAATCAACGCTATAAAGGATAGTGGTCTGCAAATACCTAAGGACATAGCCGTGATTGGATTTAGCAATTGGAACATGGCATATATCATTGATCCTCCCCTATCATCTGTGAAACAACCTGATTATGAAATGGGAGAAAAGGCCAGTGCTTTAATAATAGAAGAAATCCAAAATATTAGAAATGAGCAGCCCATCACTTTTAAAACCCATGTAATGGAAACTTCCCTGATTATAAGGGAATCCACTGTTGGGAAAAAAGATTTGAACAGTAGAGATGTTCTCAATTATAAAATTATTGAATGAGCATTTGACTGTTTTAAAAAAGTAGACTGTTTTATTGACTATTTTACTAAAACACGAGCTAAAAACTCGCGGGAGCTAGGCGGATTTTGATATGTTGGACAGGGACACCAGCTAAAAGCTGGGATTAACAAGGAGTTGGATTGTATTATGGATTAACCTTTCATTTTCTTAGGATCATCTCGACTATCAAAGAAGTCTACTATATAAATAGTATTGCCTTCTACCCGATAAATGATCTTAAAATTCCCTTCAATCAATCTTCTGTGGCCTTGTTTTAACTTACTTAGGTAAGGTTCATACTGACCTTTGTGAGGGCTTTTTGACAAGGTTTTGGCTTTCCCTATCAGCCTGTTCTTAATTTTAATAACCTGGGCTTCGGGAATTTCCAACTCTTCAAGATAAAATCGCAGGGACTTTTCCAACCGTATTAAGGATTGCTCAGTAAGAATTACTTTCATAAACCTAATCGCTTATTGAGTTCAGATTCTGCTTCGTCTATCGTGTAGACTTTTCCTTCTTTGATATCTTGCTCGGATTCAAGCGCTCGGGATATCATTTCTTTTTCAATGGAAGGGTCAAAGTCTCTTTGTTTAAACAAAGCTTTTACTGTCTCTAATAAGCTCAGGTTTGTCTCCTGGTCAATCAGGCTTTTTAGTTCCGTTTTGATGTCTATTGTTTTCATTGTTATCATAAAAGTAACGATTTATTTTTGCAATTGATTCATTCCAATGGACAGAACTGCTGTACATCTTCAGATAATCCTGCCAAATCATTTTGCAAATAACTTTCCGTGGTGCTGACGAAATCATCTTACAAGGCCTTGTGCTTCTTCTCAAAGTTTAAAAAGCATACTTTTTTATTGCGTATTGTTTTAATACCGGAAGCTTAATATATTTTACTAAAGTAGGAGCTAAAAGCTTGCGAGAGCTGGGACATGATCGCCAAAACTACTATAATCATTACTGTACATGCAATTACTCAATTTTTATAATTAAAAGCCCAATCCTATTAAAACCTGGGATGATAATATGTTGGACTTGGACACCAGCTAAAAGCTGGCGCCAACGGGGGGATATTAAACTGCCCATCTTTGAGACTAGCGTTATCAATGGCATAACCAAAACTCTAGATAACAGGTAACAGGAAGATGCCAAGAAAACAGCTTAAATCAACAAGAAACATCTCTGTACATCATCTTACTGTTGAAGCAACAGAACTATATCTCCCACCATGCAGAGCATGGCGGGAACGGGGGCGCCTAAAATACGGTTTAATTTATCATATTCAAAGCCATAGCCACGTTGGTTGACTACATTTATTCCATGAAAGGCTAATTCCTCTACAGTATATTATATAGTCATTTAAATTATTAAATATATAGATCCATCAAAGTAATTCAGAATTCATGCATGAATTATTTGCAAAGGAGATTGTGATATAACTTTTGATTGGTATTTTTGTATTGTATATCTTTGGAACACTTGTACCAACTGAGGATTATAAAACTAAAAAAGCGAACTTTCAATGATAAATATTCTCATTGTCTTTATATACATGTTTATACATACTCCTGATTGTTCTAATTTCAAAACAGGCAAATTCTATACTGATACACCAACCCTAGGTAGAACTATTATTGAAAGGAATGATAGTATTCAAATTGAAAAAAATATTGAAGTTGGTTATCATTATGTTCTTCAAATAGAGTGGGAGGATGATTGTACGTATAAACTTACTCTCATAGACAACAAAAGTACAAATCCAAAATTTTCTCCCCCTACCCCCTCATTCGTGATTACAACAAGAATCACTCAAGTAAATGAAAACTCTTATTCAACAGAAGCAAGTTTGAACGGAGGAGCCTTTAACTACGGGGGGGTTATTTATCGATTTATTGATTAGTTATTTATACCCAATAGATATTTTATAGCTTGAAATAACATCTTGTTTAGTTTGTTCAGGTATTTCTAAACTATTGACATTATTAATAATTTCATCAGCAGATTGCATTTCCATAATTGGATTGGCTATCTCATTCAATATGATATCTTGGTAGATTGAATCTTTTTTCAGATTATTTGATATTTCAAGAGGATACCTTAATAGAACCTCAAAAAGAACTTCATTGCTAAATTCCCCAAATTCAATATTGTTTTTACAATCTTCACTAAAGGTAAATAGAAATTTATAGATATCTTCATTAGTCAAGTTCTCAATACTTTCACTAGTTTGAAGTATTACACTTATATCACACCTTCCTTCAGGGGTTTTTGTGCTTTTATTTACTATATCAGTTTCAACAACTGGTGTTTTATCTACTTTTTTTGGTTTAACTTCTGTAATAGCAGAATCCATCTTAGCTATAGATTCATTAGAAGAATCTTTTTTATTAGAAGGATTACAACCGAACATCATAACCCAACTAATCATTATTATAGTTATAGTCTTCTTCATATTTCTCAATAAATAGGAAACGGTAAAGGTGAACCAGAAACTTCTCCACTAATTGCAGCTGGTAGTTTCAGGTTATCTCTCACCTGTTTAGTTACTAAATTTTTTTTCGCCTGATCAGCAGTTGCACCACCTCGATATACATTAAATTTCCCAGAAGAGGTACCAGTCGTACCAGTATATGTCTTTGCGTTTTCTCCAGACCCAACAGTCACTGAGCCACTCCAATCAAAATTACTCATAAATGACTCATTCTCACTTGGCTTACAAGTGATGCATCCTTTAGAACCTCTACTGGCTGGTCCTCCCTTATCACTAGTTCCTGAATGTGCATTTACGTATTTCATTTCAACCTCACTACCATCAGTACTAGTTCCTGTGGTAGTTCTATCTCCTGTGGAACTATCATCTATATTAAGCCCCTTTTGACTACTTCCTTTATGACCACTTTTATTATTATAACTGTGCTCTCCTTCAGAAAGAGTATTAAACTTAGCACTATTATCAGTTAGTGAAACTGAGTTTGGGTATGAACTACCTGAATATGGACCATTCACTTTTCCATCATTACCCACCACATATATTTCCCCTGTATATGTAGTTCCCGCAGTTCCATTATCTTGAGGTCTTTCTGGCTGATCAAAAACATAAACTGCTTCTAATCCTTCCAATTCAATATGAACAGTCACCTTATTCTCACTAAAAGCATAAGGCGAGTTGTAGTAGTAATCTTCTGCCAATGGATCCACATTAAAGAACCTTCCCAATTCCGGCATATCGTTTCTCCATTTGAACTGTACCCAATTCAAACCAAAGTCTTTGATCACTTCCTGGTCCTGAAAAGTATTCATCGTGTTTTCCTTGCTGAAAGCCCTTTTGTACTCGTTGAACGGAAGGCCAAAGGGAAAATAATCTGAAGCTTGTATCACAGCTGTATGGTGATGATCCACCCTAAAGTCATCCCAGAAAACTTCCACAGGTTGCTGGCTTTCGTTGCTTAGGAATACCATCAAATATCCATCCTGGTCAATGAGAATCTCTTCAAAAGAAAGTTTTTGATGTGTGCCGCTGCCATCTCCCGGATCTGCTGCGCTGGTACTTAGCCTTTCAAAACCACTGTTTACAAAGTTGAAGTCTTTATCCAGCATGATGTAGTTCAGGTAAGCTCTTGGGCTTTGTTCATTGGAGTCATCGGCTATGGCAGCCGAGGTAAAGCCGGAAGTTAAGTTGTCAGACACTAAATTGCCTTCGCCTGTCACCGCACCGCCTGAGAGCATATTCACCAAAGCAGTAATCAATGCGCCTGTGTTGATGGCATCATCCTGGTTAGCAACCGCAAGATATTTACCATATACTTCCGCACTTACTTTATCGCCTTTGCTCACATACATTGTCTTCATCAGGCCGACTGTTTCGTTGCTTCCACCTGCCAGCCTGTGGCTGTAACTGCCGCTCTTTTTCATGTTAGTGGCGAGCCTGGAGATTTGGTCGTAATTGTCAAAGTATGGGTTCTCTGCTGTCTCAAAATCAGTGCTGTAATCCTCATCCCTTACGGCAAAAGTGGTACGCACATTACCTAGATGATCACTCATATGATACTGATATTCCATTTTCTCTTGTCCGTCCACATTCTTAGGCACAACTCTACCTTCCATAGTTTGAATAAACTGCAAAGTTTCATTTTCTAAAATGAGAGAACCGATATAATCCGTAGCTTTTATCAAAGTATTGCCTTCAAATACTTCCTGTCTTTGTTTAATGCCGGAAGCGTCATAAATATACCTGATCTGGTTGCCATTTACAAAATTTACTTCCTGTGGTAAGTTCAGGTGGTTATAGGTGATAGAAGTTATTTCTTTATTGGCATCGGTCATCATATTACCGTTGTCATCATAGGTATAATCATTGCCGGCTGTATTACCATCTTTAAAACCTTCTTCTACATTTCCGGCATCAGTTACATGATTCAACCTGTTGCCATTATTGGCATAGTTATAAGTTAGGTCATCCATCAAAGCTCCTGTTGCATCTCTTCTTTGCAGTAGCTTGATATTCCCATTCATATCGTACTGATTGATACGTAGCTGGTACTTTTGGCTCGGTGATTGAGCTGCTCCTTCAAAATAATTGGCTTCCTTAATTCTGTTGAGTGGATCGTAGGCATAGCCATAAGCATTTTGCTGGATGGTTTCTGTCTGCGTGATATCATTCCGCTTGCCACCCCACTTAATCGCGGAAATATTTCCGTTATATTGTGCGGTGGAGCTTAAGCCGAGATTATCGGTATAGCCCAATTCCATTCCGAAAAGGTCCGGGGCTTCATTGGTATTGTCTGCGCTCAGGTCGGCATGGTTAATGCGCTCCAACCAGCCACGGATGTTGTAACGGTAATCTACCGACTGGGCAAAGCCCCCTTGTGTTCCCCCAAAAGGGGAAGTTTCTGCATGCAGGTTTTTGGTCACCAGTTCTCCCAGCTCGTTGTACTCGTTGGAAACCATCAGCTGCCTGCCCGCAGTGGAAAAGACAGCATGACTGATGGTATTTCCATCATAAAAACTGGTCACATCTCCATACAAAGGCTTATCCACACTTTTAGTGGATAGGTACAGCGTTTCGCCATTTTTTTGATAATGGATCTGACCATTGATCTTTGCCACCCGAAGTACATCTCCTATTGTGTAGGTACCCATGTTCTTTTTACTTGCACCAGACTCATAGGCATGGATATACCCACTAGTTGTTGTATATATACAAAATTCCATGTCAGTATAACCGGTTCCCTCAGGCTCATCATTGAAACCAAAAAGCATTCTGGCATTCATTTCAGGCCTTACTTCAAAATAACCATCGCTTTCAATTGGGATAATGGCCTTTGTATGAGCAGAAGTATAATTATAGTGGTTAGCAGCTGTATGAATCAAATTATTGTTTGTATCTACATTATAACCTATTACATTTTGCCAATCAACCGATTTGCTCAATTCATGATAACCTTTCATTAAACGGTCGGCATGGTCATACTCAAAAACCTCATTTAGATGATACCTTTCATTTACTAAATTGTATTCACTTTTAGTCTGCAGCAAATTGCCCGCAAAATCATAGCCGTTGGTGGTGGTAATTGTTTTGCCTCCCAATTGCTCGCTGATATTTTGCACCATTCTATAGCGCTCATCATAGTAATTAATGCTGCCCAGCATTTCAGCAGTTTCCAGTACACGTGTAAGGCTACCGGTAGCCAAACCTTTCACATGATTGGTTGGAGGAAATTCATTAGTCACTCCATTGGCTGCATAATTATATATTGCAGCATCCATTCCGGCATCAGTCCGGAAATCATAATCATCATAATAAGTAACAGTGTAAATGTCTGCTTCATTGACCGATGGATAGCTGTTATTGGTATAGCCGTAGTGGTTCCCTTCCAGGGTTTCATAAGCAGCATAATTCTGAAGCCAATCGGACCCAGATAACAAGTTCCGAATATTGGCCGCTGAATTGGTGATCTCCTTTTCCCCGGTCATAACAGGCCTGTTTAAAGCATCATATTTGGTAAAACTGAATAGGTTGTCGTTCTTTTGCTTTCCATCCTGGCTCAGTACCAGTCGGCCCCTGCCATCATAAATCATAATCACTGGTTCAGCCCCAGGTACTTTTTTCCAAATCATACGGTTGCGGACGTCATATTTGTACTGGAAGACAAATTGATCTAATAAATCAAGAGGAAAAGCTCCAATAATGACTAATAGTTGATTAACCGCTTCCGGTGGAATGACAAACCGTAGCTTATTCAATTGATCATATACATAATAGGTATCGAATTGCTCTCCATTATCACCATAATTCCTTATGAGAAGCACCCTACCAAAGGCATCGGTAAAAGTGGCCGATTGGTTTCCATTTTCATCGGTGGTCAGTGTTTTTTCAAAAACAGCTGCAGGGAAACTTCCATCAACCTGCAAATCATCCTCTTCCATTTTGAATTTTAATACGACATCTTGCTGGGAATTAACCAGATAATCTGTAGTAACGGCCTTGCCTCCATTGATGCCCTCTTTGCTCCATTCTTCTCCCGGAGCATATTGGGCCACAGGTCGGTTAAGTGGTGAAGGCTCGTAGTCTATTTCAAGATAAGGATAGGTGGTGGATGCCCTGTTGCCTTCACTGCCATTTGCATAAAAATTATACTGGCTGGATGCCTCATAACTCCCATTGGCATCCCTTAAAGCTACAGGGTCCAGTACGCCATCTTTTTTGTTGGCTGTGTAGGGAAGGAATTCTTTTTCAATGGGGTTTACTCCTGCATATTCAAATGCCTTTATGATATCGTTTTTAAGAGGACTGGATTGGGTCAAAACAATTTGCTCTGTTCTTCCTATGCCATCAATATAAACAAACTCCTCACTTATCTCACCAATACTCTTTACTGCCTGAAATTCCTTCCTGGGAACTTTATACCTAATCTTCTGGATAAAATTCCTGTTTTGTTTGGAGGCCAGATTAATGAAGTTGGTGGGGGAAAGATCCAATGATGCACCTGAGGCTGCTGTAATTTTCACATAATATTGCCCTACTGCCTCTACGGTATAAGCATTATTGGTTGCCCCGTTAATCGCTGCCCCATCCTTGTACCATTGGTAAGCCGCAAAGCCTGTTGGTACTGTAAGCTCCCGCTCTTCTCCCCAAACAATATCCTCACTTCCATCCACTGTCATAATAGGGTTGGCTTTCACGGTGATGGTTTTGGTTGCGGATGCCGAACATTCCTCTTCAGTTGTGTAAGTATAGGTAACCGTATGATTTCCCGCTCCGCTTTGCGAGGCATTGAAAGTGTTGTTGCTAACATAGGAGCCGGAAAAAGTCCCTCCCGTAGGGGATTCGCCTGTTCCGTTTAATGCTCTATTTCCTTCAAAAGAAAATAGAGAGATGGTTGAGCCTGAAGTAACTTCCGGAGAAGTGTTCACTGTAACTGATATTGAGCGAAATGGGCCCCAACAATCAGGAACCTCATTACTCTTTGCTCTCAAATAGTAAGTACCACCTTCTGTTACTTCATATGTCTCAGAAGCATTTACTGTGTTGATAACAGTTCCGTTTGAATCTGTCCCTTGCCAATATAAGGTATATCCTTCCGGAGAGGAGCCTCTTGTTAAAATAGTTTTGTCACATTGTTGATTCACAGTTGGTATGGCGGGAATTGTCGGATCAGCAACTTCTACGGATATTGAATGAGGCGGGCCCCAGCAATTGGCTACGTCATTGTTCTTCGCCCTGATATAGTAAGTGCCACTACTTGTTACACTAAACTCATCTGAGGCACTTGTGGAATTTTCACCATCTTCATTTTGTCCCTGCCAGTACCATGTATACCCTGCTGGGTTTTGCCAGCTAATATCACTGGACCCACAAGCTGGGTCTATCGTTACTACAGTTGAGGTAGGGGGATTCGAGACAACAATATTCACTTTTACACGATCACTGGTGCAATTAACGGTAAAGGAAGTATTTACTTTGGCTATCCAATACTCGTTGTTTAGTTTAACATTTGAGAGGGTTAAAGTAGCTCCTGCATCAACAGCTATTACATCCTCTTCATTTTGATAAAGTCTATATTCTTCATTATTACCCAGACTGCCTGAAGGGTTAATTACCAGGTTACTACCATAACATACATTATAGATGCTCTCTACTCCTGGATTAGATACAGAAACTGGGTCAGCTACTGATATTGAGCGAGAAGGACCCCAACAACCAGGAACATTATTACTCTTTGCTCTCAAATAATAAGTGCCGCCTTCTGTTACTTCATATGTCTCAGAAGCATTTACTGTATTTATTACAGTCCCGTTTGAATCTGTCCCTTGCCAATATAAGGCATATCCTTCCGGATAGGAGCCTCTTGTTAAAATAGTTTTGTCACATTGTTGATTCACAGTTGGTATGGCGGGAATTGTCGGATCAGCAACTACAACTGGTATCGAAAGGGAGGGTCCCCAGCAATTAGCTACTGTGTTGCTCTTCGCCCTGATATAATAAGTGCCATCGCTTGTTACACTAAACTCATTTGATGCGCTTGTGGAGATTTTACCAGCCTGATTTTGTCCCTGCCAGTACCATGTATACCCTGATGGATTTTGCCAGCTAATATCACTGGACCCACAAGCTGGGTCTATCGTTACTACAGTTGAGGTAGGGGGATTCGAGACAACAATATTCACTTTTACACGATCACTGGTGCAATTAACGGTAAAGGAAGTATTTACTTTGGCTATCCAATACTCGTTGTTTAGTTTAACATTTGAGAGGGTTAAAGTAGCTCCTGCATCAACAGCTATTACATCCTCTTCATTTTGATAAAGTCTATATTCTTCATTATTACCCAGACTGCCTGAAGGGTTAATTACCAGGTTACTACCATAACATACATTATAGATGCTCTCTACTCCTGGATTAGATACAGAAACTGGGTCAGCTACTGATATTGAGCGAGAAGGACCCCAACAACCAGGAACATTATTACTCTTTGCTCTCAAATAATAAATACCACCTTCTGTTACTTCATAAGTCTCAGAAGCATTTACTGTGTTGATAACAGTTCCGTTTGAATTCGTGCCTTGCCAATATAAGGTGTATCCTTCCGGAGAGGAACCTCTTGTTAAAATCGTTTTGTCACATTCTTGGCTCATGCTGGGAGCAACAGGTATTAAAGGTTTTGATACTGCCACGAAAATCGAACGGGGTGGGCCCCAGCAATTAGCTACTTCGTTGCTCTTTGCCCTGATATAGTAAGTGCCACTACTTGTTACACTAAAGTCCTTTGATGCGCTTGTGGAGATTTTACCAGCCTGATTTTGTCCCTGCCAGTACCATGTATACCCTGCTGGGTTTTGCCAGCTAATATCACTGGACCCACAAGCTGGGTCTATCGTTACTACAGTTGAGGTAGGGGGATTTGAGACAACAATACTCACTTTTACACGATCACTGGTGCAGTTAACGGTAAAGGAAGTATTTACTCTGGCTATCCAATAATCTCTGTTTTGTTCAACATTTGAGAGGGTTAAAGTAGCTCCTGCATCAACAGCTATTATGTCCTCTTCATTTTGATAAAGTCTATATTCTTCATTATTACCCAGACTGCCTGTAGGGTTAATTACCAGGTTACTACCATAACATACATTATAAGTGCTCTCTACTCCTGGATTAGATACAGAAACTGGTGTGATAGAAACTACATTACTATAAGAATTACCACAATTAGAACCAACTATCTTCCTTCTATAATAAGTCTTATCATCCAGATCTGCTGTTACACTTAGATTTATATCATTTTCTCCTGAAATCAGATACCATGGTCCATTAGAAGTCAGTGATTTTTCCCAATTAAGAGTGGCATTTGTTTCATTGATAATTGGAGATTCCACATTAGTAATTACAAGCTGACCAGTTACTTCTGAGCAATAGCTTGTTGAACCGGATATCTCACCAGCATCATTATTTTCTTTAAATTGAACTGATAAATAATTGGTAGTAGTCCAAGAAAATTTTTCTTTCTTCCTAAGATAATAATCTCCTTCCTGAAATACTGTAAACAATTCATTGCCCGGATGACTTAAATCTGTGCCTCCACTAGAAGTTTGCCAATAGTATGAATTATCAGTAGAAGGTATACTTGTTGATATTTGTGCACTACTACAATCACTCGTCATGTCAACAACCGGGGAAGAGGTTAGCTGTGCAGCTAAATTAGTAGCACTAAGAAGTGTATATATGAAGAATACAATGATATTTTTCATTGATTATAATTTAAGAGGATTTTAGTTTTGTTTGTAATTAGTAGGTATGAGCCATTAGTATTATTAGAGGACAAACCTATTGTATCTCTATTCCAGGATAACTGGTCCATTAACGTGGCTCCCGATAACTCATAAGTATAGGCAGTACCGGGACAAACAGAAGAGGGACCTGTTATTTGTGCCCATAGACTTTGGGTATTCAATAAGAATAAAAGAATGTAAATATATTTCTTTGCCATGATCTAGTTCTTCAAATTGTATTTTATTGATTGCATTAAATTCTTATCTGAATCAAATTCCTTGATCATTCTTAAATTTTGATCATATTTAAAGCTTCTTGAAATATTGTTCTGGTCTGAAACACTTTTCAAACCTATTCCTTCAATAAACTGAAATGTATTCATTACTGCACCTTGTGGGTACACTCTTAATTCATCAATAAATCCCTGGTTTGCCTCTATCTGTATAGGAGTAAAGGATGAGACGTTCACTTTCTCTATTTTATGCTGCCAATTTGAATTGGGCTCCGGAAGGTGCCAATAACTTACCGTATAGCTACCGTCATTAAAAACCTGAGGGATTTCATATCTTGAAAAGATTTCTAATGATTTATTTCCTTCCCTGGCGTAATCAGTAGATCCTTCCTGGTCTTCAAAACTTTCATAATAACTATTATTGGGAGATTCAGCATTTCTGATGGAGGCAGTTGGGTAATTAGGGTTATTTCCCCAAATATATGAGGTGAATTCTCCATTTAATTCGGTTACAATCACTTGTCCTTTCAAATTATACTTATAGTTATTCACTATTTCATTTCCATCGAAAGGCAGAATCGCAAATGATGAATTTACATCTACGTTAATTAGTTCATTTTTATCCCTGATGGAACTTACTACTTGTTTTTCTAAATTTTTACCATTGTATAAATTGATCTTTTGAACTAAATACTCCCCTTCAGGGCCAAAGTGGGAAAATTCAACAATGGGAATAGAGTACAATAGGTTTTGTTTTAATGCCCCCCTTGAAGCAAATATCATATCTGATTCCGCGGAAGCTTCAGGAGCATAATCAAATTTATCTAATGGGTAGAAATAGGTGTGTTTTATAAGGTCATTCCCATTCAATGAACTTTTGTCCCTTAGTAAAAAATAAGGTAAGTCCTCTGTAAAATTGTTTATCTGCTTTAACTTGGTATAGGTGGTTTGTTCTCCTTCCTGATAGGAATATATTAATTCTTCGGTTTCTGCTAAAAGGCTTTTACCATAAGGTATATTAAAATAAGTGTACACAAATTCATTCAAATCCCTATTATCACTTATCACTTCCCCTATAGTAGACAACTTATATTTCAAAATCTCATAATCACGGTTAGTTTTCACATTAAGACCTATGATATTATCCTTAAATTTATCGATATACTTACGCCTGGTTTCATAAATCTTCAGGGTATCTGTTTCTTCATTGGATAGTGTCTCATATAATGAAGAATTCAATACTGCCCCACGTAAATAGTCATAGCTAATTTTAGAAATTTTTGGATAGGAGCTTGCTGCATAATCCGGATATAGTTTGTTTTCAATTTTTTTATAGCGCTTGATACCTAAATGATCAATTTTTTCATGAATCACTTCCCGGTACATTACCGGATTACTACTTTGTGCGGATGAAAACTGGGGACTATCATAAATAAGCATTTGATTTTTATAATAATCATGTTCGCTTTCAACAGTCATTTTTCTTTTAAACCGGTCTATATATTGGTTGTTATTGGTGAAATGCGACAAATCCCCGGAAGTTAATTTCCCATTCCTGTAATGAAGTAGGTCTGTATTAATTGTATCTCCTTTTTGGTTTAGGGTAAAAATATTTTTCAATCTTAACCCACCTACATTAATTAAAGCAGGTATCTTCTTCATTAATTTAAATGTAACCTTCAGCTCAACTCTTGCTTCCTCACCATTGCTGGTGCCAATTTCGGCAGTAAAAGTCTCTCCATTGTTTAAATCCCCCACATATATACTAAACCTTTGAGTTTGCACCCAAACATTATTGTACTCATCAAAATATTGTGAATTGACATCCGGATCATATAAAAAACGTTCTCCATTAATCTCCAAATAGGGTTGATGTGGGTATGAAGCCGGCCCCATTTCACTATTATTTGTTGGAGGGGTAAAGTATTTCACTTCAACTTCTGCATGTGTATCAAATTCGTAAGAACTTATTTCATCGTCTATATCATCAACCACACAACTTTCCGGTAAATTAATGGATGCTTTTTTTATTAATGAAATATGGTCAGCATCTCCTGTCACCATTGACATACAAACCGATTCAACAGTTTCATAAGTAAAGCCTTCTGCTTTATTTCCTTCAAACTCGAAAGAAGTCTGTCCTCCCGTGGGATGAGAAATGCTCTTCAAGGTACCAAATTCTGTGTATGCATGATTAACTTCCCGGTCAGCCCCATCACCGTAATCCACTCCATAATATTCAACTGTAGGAAGTGAGGATTGATTATTGGCGCCATTATAATAACCCCAATGATCTGTAGCATAACTTTGCCTGCCAGGAACCTTTAAATCACTGTATTCAAATTTATATTCACTATCACCAATTTTTAATCGATCAAGCTTCTTCCTGTTACAATCAATTTCACAATTTTCATCTTTTTCAAAATTTGTCATTACCAAATCAGCTTCTAAAATAGTTCCTTCATTGTTTTTTACTACTATTTTTGATAATTGGTCCTGGCCGAAGAATTCTACACTACCGTTGGAATATTTTATTTTTTTAAGGGTCTTTTTACCAATCAATTTCCGCTCAGTTGAATTTATGTTTCTGGAAATCTGCCTTGAATTAGCCCCATTGCTTTCAACCAGAATATGGCTGGATCTATCTGAATTATAATTCCTGTTAAAATTATTATATTCAAAATATACTGTATCAGCATTATTTTTACTGATTATTTTGGATAGATAATAAGAAGATACGTACATAATATCTTCCATGCTCCTGTTTATTCTGGTAAATTCAAAATCCTCATAAACATACTTAATCCCTTCAGGTGTTGTAATTGTGTAAAAGGGGTCATTAGAAGACACTTCATATATAGATTCCCCAGTTTCTATAAATTCCTCCAAAGTTTGATGAAGGATATTTTTTTTAATCCCATTCTCACAAACGTCTTCAGTAACATCGAATTTTTCTTTAAATTTTTCGCAATCTTCAGCATTCCTTAAATCATAATTTGTCTTATTAAAACTGTATTCTACAACTATAGGCTCATAAGGAACTGTTACTATTTCATAAGTTCTGTTTCCAATAGAAATTGGTTCATTTAAATAATGAAAGTTCCCACTGTAGGTGCCTGTATTGAAGGAATAGGTATCAGGAGCCGGGTCCAATGAATTGTTTTCATAGGCGGTTAAGTAATTGTACAGTTCGTCATGAAGCACTTGATTAGTTGGATCATAAGTATTGATTTTGCTTAAAAAATTTAATACTTCAGCTCCTTTATTCCTAAAACCGTTAGGAAGTTCATCCGCTATTCCATTAACTGTTACATTAATAGAACCACCTGCATTTAATGACCATCCCAACCCGGCACGACCATCTTCCTCATTTACCCTAAATGCCCTATTGGAATAGGATAAACCTATAGGTATGGAAATTCCTCCTACTTGAATCGTATACACAGGTATATTAATGGAATTTGAACCATAAATATAATTAATGTTATTTTCCCCCACATTGCCCAAGCTTCCAATCTCAGGTACTGAGGCAATGGTATTCTGAGCCCCTGCCAGTGTTTCAGTACTAAAATCATAGCCACCTGATTGCTGGGCATAAATCCCCCTGGAAATCAAAAAAAGGATGATATGAACAATAAAAATAATAGAACTAAATTTTATCATGGTTAGATTATAATATTTACCCGAATTGCTATTTTAGAATTTTCAAAGTCTTCCAAAAAATTATATAGAATTTGTGTTTGCCCTTTCAGCTTTCTGTAGATCTTGTATTCTACTCCCAAACCCAGCCAGCCTTTTTGTTTGTTTCTTTTTAGATCATACCAGTTTTCCCTGATCTCAGGACTTTTGGGAGTATAGGGCTGCTCAAATTCCGCATGGGCAAAAATATTCCTGTAAAATTTATACTGACTGAATACCCTGTAGGAGACTTGCTGCTGGAATTTTGCCGTTAAGTTGTCTTTATGGTAGATGAGCATGTCAGCGCTTCCACTTAAGCCAATACTCCATTTATTATAAAGTTTAAAAGCTACTAAGGGAGCGGTTTTTAGCATAAGACCGTTAAGCCATTTGGCTTCCAGGCCCAGTCCGAAGCTCCAGCGGTCAACTGGTGTTTTGTCCATCTGCTGTAGCACCGGTCCATTGGGGTTCATCAAATTGACTTTACTGTATTTCTTCTTTAAGCCCTCCATTTCTTTCAAAGCTGTTTGTATTTTATCAGAATGTTCCCCTAGCTTTTGAGCGACCTGTTGGGAGGCTGCTACCTTGGACTCGTCCCAGTTTATTTCCTGAATAGAGGTCAATTCCTCCAGGGAAGAAGTGCCTTCCAGGCCTTGTAACTCCCCAAGGTCTTCAAATTGGTTGGCTAAAGCTCCTTCTGCTTTCCGCTCCAGCTTTTCCCAATTGCCCGAGTCCAGCTCCTGTTTAATTTGTTTAGCTTCTTCTAATTGTGGTGTATTAAGCTTGTTTTTTTTGAGTCGGCTGTTTATTGCTTTCCCGGCTTCTTCCTCTGCTTTGGTTTTAAGCTGAGGCATCTCCGGTAAAGCGGGAACTGATACAGCGGGAATCTCTCTTTTCCCTGCATTTATTCCTAAGTCTGAATTGTTTAACTTCTGAATTTTTTGAACGGAATATATTTCGTTCACTCCAGTCATTGTATGAAGGGAATCATTCAGGTTTGAGGGGAATTCAGGAAAATTATTCAAAGTGGGGAGAGAATCTGATATTGGATTTAATTTTGTTAGCGAAAAGTCCGGGAATTGATTGACTGAATCTGAGAAGCTGTTTAAAGTGTCTGCTAAAGCACTGATTTCATAGGTAGGGGCTTTTTCGAACCTTATAGTATCCTGTGCATACAAACCGGAATGCAAGAGAAAGCCCAGCAATAATATTATAGAAAATTGGGGAGATTTGAAAGAGGATTTGACCTGCAAGAGATTTTACTTTAAAATAAAGGTTCAAATTTAGGGCTTAATCCAAAATATCAAAACATAAATACAATATTTTACTCAATTATTTATAAAAAATGCGATAATATGCAAATTATAGGGGTTTTATAAAAAAGAAATCAGCTTCTAATTCTTAGGTCAGACCATAGGTCAGCACCGGCTTTGCCCCCACTAGTTATTGCGAGCATGCTATTCCGTGACAATTGAATTCATATGAAGCAATCCGTTGTTTAAAGATTGCGCCCCTTGTAAACTGTCAATTCTTGTTCAGGCCTCACCCCAGCCCTCTCCTATTTTCCCGGGACAAGCAAAAGAGAAGGAGCTCGTGTAAGGAAAATATAATGGCTAAGGTTTTCGAAACCCATCAAGATGAATTTTATAGCAAAATAAATTTTCATAATTGCCTATCTAAGCAGGCAATTATGCATAATTACAAAGTTCCATGGCTAATGTAAGAAGAGTTTCCAGAAAATAATGGTTCTTTCTACGCAATTAAGCGGTTTGCTTGATCATTTTAAGGTCAATCAGTTTGGCTTCTTCGTAACCTATCGACAAATATCCGAACACTCCACCTGAAGATTCAGCTACTTTCTTAGCGATATCTTTCATAGATGCTACAAATTGTCCTGCCCACCGTTCATCTATTTTGGCCAACAAAGGATTCAGCCTTTCCAAATCTTCAATGATCATTTTACTTCTCAGTTCAGGATCAGTAGGATATGATTTCAAGAGTTCATTGAGGTTGTTCTCAAATAGCGGTGCTACATGGTTATAATACTCCAACAATTCTTTCCTGGCTCTTTTTTGTTTTATCTTAGTAAGGTTTACCGCTTCCTGTAACTCGCTTTTACTAATTTTCTCGTCAGCACCTGCAATTAAAATGGTCACCATGGCAGGAACGTTTTTCAATAAAGCAATGTCGGATTCTGATAAGTTTTCAAATTCTGCTATCATATTTCAATTTTAGTTTCAATAAGCAATATAATCATTCAGCTCACTTTTTACTTTTTTGAAAGAAATTAATATACAGATTTCGATGAAAGCATATTTTCATGCTACTAACTCTTTAATAATAGATAAATCACGCTTGGAGCAAATGGTTTAATTTGGATTTAAAGCGGGAAATTTGGATGATGATTAATCGCTTCTATTTGATATTTGTGATGATTCATATGTGAATAGAAAAATTCCAAAGTTTGTGTGATAGTCATTTTCCCAACTGCCGGATGATTAAAGGTGAAATGGTTTAGCTTCTCTTCCGGGAAATTTTCCAGCATTAATTTCATTTCGCTACGCAGGCCCGCCCACTGATGACCGAATTCATGTGCATCCGGAGATAAATTCATTCTACCTTTATTTTGCTCAAGTACTTTTGGTGCCTTGAATTTTTTCCTGGAATTTAATCTATTCACCAGTAAAATAGTTTTAATTCTGCTTTTAAGCCCAAGCTTCAAATCTTTACGACTAAAATCAAAATTCTTAACAAAGTCAGATGAAAGCTTTTCAGAAGTATATAAATGTTGCATCACATCCATCATGGACCAGGCGGAGGGCTCAGGACGGAAATTCAATTGTGTGGGGTTAAATACTTTTAATAAGGCATCATAATATTCTTTGGAGACCTTAATCCGTTGCCAGTGTTTTTCAATTTTTGGATGCATAATTTTTGATTTCTGGAAAGCAAGTTAAAAACAAAATCAGAATTCCTCTTTCTATTTAAGTCGAAAGCTCATCCAAACAGGTAAATGATCTGAAATATCTCCTGCCTCTCGCAAAACGTCCCCCTCAATTTTTTCAATCTTATCCTTATTGTAGAAAATATAATCTAGTCTTTCATAAGGATCAGCAGTATCAAAAGTAAAGTATTTAGACTCATTGGAAAGGTAATCCTCTTTGGAAATAGCCTCTCCAATATTTTCCTGGTCCATAAAAAGTTGAGTCGTTTTTTCAGGTTCATCAATGTCCGTTGCATACACAGGACGGCTGTTAAAATCTCCAATCAAAAGCACAGGATAATCCTTTGTATATTGCTCGAATACTTGCAAAAGATACTCAGCCTGTTGTTCCCTCGTCTCCCGATCAAAAGCTTCAAGGTGCACATTCATTATGATTAATTCCTTTTCCTGAACCTCTACTTTTACAATTTGAATTAACCTATCCAGGTAAAAGGCTTTATAATAAAAAGGGGCATTAACTGGTGGGTCAAGCACGATCAATTCATTGGATAAAACTTGTGCTTTACTAAGAACAGCCTGACCAGAAAGCATTCTCCCAAAATGGTGTTCAATCGGCCAATAAGGAAATGGGACATATGACTTATCCCAGTTGACAGCCATAGCTCCCATAGGGTATTTCAGAGGATTGGCTATTCGATTTAATTGATGATAGTCATAACTTCGATCAGACCCAAAATCGATTTCCTGAAAGCCTATAAAATCGGGCTGATGTTTTCGCAATATCTTTCTTGATCTCTTTAGGTTTTTCAGGAATAAATCTTCAGTTCTTTCAACCGCTAAATTGTTAGTCATTCCTGACAGATATCCTATATTATAACTCATCACTTTTAGGGTATCTGAGAGTAGTGGTTTAGGAGAATAATAAGTGGTGATTTCATCATACTTCTCTTTATCATAATGACTACTGCTTCCCCAAAAATAAAAAACTGCAAGTAGCAATAATAGAAATATAGGGAAGGTAATTAGAAATCTTTTCATATCTAAAATTCAATTTTATATTGGGCTCAAGGTAAAACTAATTAGTCAATATTTATAAAATAGGGAGGTATTTCCCAGGAAGATTCAAAAGTTTAACAATATGACATTTCTTATACATAGCTATCAGGAATGTTAAAACCACTCTAATCAATTGAGTGAATAAAATGATATCAGTTCTGTAAAAGCAAAAGATAAGGAGAAGAACAAATAGTAATAAAAGACAATTTTATTCTTAAATTAAAAAAATGATTTCAGAAGAAAAACCTTACAATTCATCTGATTTTAGTTCATCCATCTCCAATAAATAAATAAGAAGTTGCTCAGACGGATTTATAAAGAAAGCATAGATACTTTGAAATAATACATTATAATTTACTTGAGTTAAGACAACTTTATTTATTCAAATATAGAAAGTTATATATATCTATCTCAAATTTACTTCACCTACTGTCATGTTACAAAATATTATTTGGCAGTTGTAAAAACAGGTTTAAATCGCATAAAATCCACTATTTAAGTATCCGTGTACTTGTTACTCCATCAATCTGGAATAAACAATATTTTCCAGATTGATGGAGACCACAAAATAAAGAAGAAATTCATCTCCTGAAGAATAAATTTTATGATCTAATTCTTAAAAAACACTTCTGCTCTTTTAAAAAATTTTGTATTATTCAAATTTATCCGCATTCATTAATTTTATTAAAATTCAAGAGGTCACAGAAATACAGTCAAAGTAATGAACACAAAACAGCCGGAACATTTTGCTAATTCAATGGGTTTGACTTCATTAGAATATTCAAAAAATCAGACCCTATGAGATTTAATTCCCTCAAGCAATATCAGGATTATTTCAGCAGTCTCATTCAAAAAGAAAGAGCTGCGGAAATGGATTTCCACTTAAATGAAATCATGGTTCTTTCCGGCAAGCAAAGGGAGCAAAAAGGCAGGGCGATTTTGTTGTTAAATGGCAATGATTCCGGTACTGGAATTGGCGGTTCATCCCTGGTGAAATTTGTAAGAGGTGAAGGACTTCCTGATAATCAAATTTCCATTGGGGATATAGTAATTGTGTCGAAGGAAAAACCTACCGGAAAAGAAGAGCAGGGAACAGTAGTTGAAAAGACAGCAAGAAGCATTACAGTAGCCTATTCACAAAGCCCACCCTTTATAGTTTTCGGCAGAAATTTACGACTTGATTTATTCTCCAATGATATCACTTTTCAAAGAATGCTGGAAGCAGTTCATAAGCTGGAATTCCTCCCTAATCACCATGAACTTCTTTTGGGGAAAGTTGATTTTTTACAAGATGAAGTCAATGCTAAAAAAACAGAAATCTCTGTAGCAAATTTAAACCAGAGCCAGGAAGCGGCTATTCGTAAAGCCATTGAAAGCAAAGAAGTATTCCTGATTCATGGCCCTCCCGGAACAGGTAAAACCACTACCCTTTCCCACCTTATTCAACTACTTTCCGAACAAGGAAATAAAATTCTGGTAAGTGCCGCCTCTAATACAGCCGTTGATAATATACTTGAAAAGTTAACAAAGTTGGGACTGCCCTGCATCCGCATTGGCAATCCTGCACGCATGGATTCATCCCTATCTTTCTTAAGTCTGGATGTGCAATTACAGGATCATCCGGATTATCAACAAGCAAATGGATTATGGAATAAGATACAGATTCAAAAAAAGGAACAACAGGAATTTGTACCTGCAAGCGGCCAAAACAGGCGAGGATTATCTGATGAAAAAATCATTCAATTGGCTTCTTCAAAGAAAAACTATCGTGGTATCCCATCCCCTAAATTAAGGAAAATGGCACAATGGATTAAAGTTCAAAGAGCCATCAACAAGAATTTTGAGGAAGCCAATAAGCTTCAAATGAAAGCCGTAGAAGATATTTTATCCCAAACACCTATTATTTGCGCCACCAATTCCACAGCCGGGAGCGGACTATTGAAGGACTTTCTATTTGATGTAGTTTGTGTAGACGAGGCCACTCAGGCTACTGAACCGGAATGTCTGATTCCATTATTAAAAGGAAAAAAGTGGGTATTGGCCGGAGATCATCATCAATTGCCTCCTACAGTTGTTTCAAAAGATGCTGAAGCACTCAAACTAAGCTTATTTGAACGTTTGAAAACATTCTTGCCAGAAGAAAAAAGCAGTTTACTTTCCATCCAGTATCGAATGCATAAAAATATTATGAAATTTTCAAATGAGACATTTTATGGTAATCAATTGAAGGCTCATCCTTCGGTGGCAGGCCATACATTAGCAGATTTACCTGGATATGAACCATTTATTTCATTAGAACAAGGTCTTAATCAACTTCTAAAGCCTGAAATAGCAGTGCTTTTCTATAATTGTGCCAATGGTGTAGAAGCAAAATTGCCGGACAGCTATTCGTATTACAACAAAGTTGAGTTGGAAAAAGTACAGCAAATTACAGATGCATTGTTGGCTTCCCGGCTATTCCCTGAAGATATTGGGATCATATCTCCTTATGAACAGCAAATCATCAGGCTAAAGTCAATGTTGGCGGGTTATCAGGTAGAGATAAAAACCATTGATGGTTTCCAGGGCAAGGAAAAAGAAGTGATAATTATAAGCCTGGTCAGGTCAAATCAGGAAGGCAATATAGGTTTTCTCAGGGATTACAGAAGATTGAATGTGGCACTAACAAGGGCAAAAAGGAAACTTATTATTGTTGGCAATCTTACAACCCTACAAGCAGACCCTTTATATACATGGTTGATCGAAAACATAAGCCTTGTTGATTCAATTTGATTAAAAAGACTCTATTTTTGCTTAAGTTAGAAGTTAGATTGATTGAATTACCTCCAATGAAATGAGCATGATTGAGAAACACCAACCGAGGATGAATATCAACTTGCGAATTCCATGTGGCAATTAAAAAAAACAGTTATATACACATGAAATATACGTTTTTACTAAGCTTACTTATTTCAACCTCTTTTAATGCACCCGCCAAAGAAAATGGCAAAATAGACTCCCTCATTCAAATTATTAACGAAATACGTTATGATCAACCCGACTCCAGCCTTAAACTGATCAGGCTTGCTTATCAATTACATCCCTCAAAGGATTCAAGATATGCAGCACTGCTTTTCTCTGAAGCTGCCATTCGTTACATCAGAGGAGATTACGTCACATCTCAAAACAAATATATTGAACTCTATCAATTATACGATTCGCTAAATGATCAAAAAGGTTTGGCTAAAGCCCTTAATGGAAGAGGTTTGATTTACCTGGGCAGGGAACTCTATCCTGAAGCAATTTCAATGTTCCGCAAAGCCGCCACCACCAATTTGAAAAGTGGAAATGAATCCGGCTTACCTACCAACTACCTCAACATAGGTATTTGTTACTCCAAATTGGATAAACATGAGGAAGCCCTCTCCTATTTTCATCAATCATTAAACCTGGCAGAAAAATCAAATAACAGCTTAATCCATTTGATGGGTCTCAATCAGTTAGGAAAAGTGCACCTACTCAAACAAAACTACGATTCTGCAAGTTTTTATTTCAGCAAGGTGCTTAGTGATAGTTCAAAAGCCAATCAATGGGAGAAATCCTTTGCCCTACTGGGACAATCAGAAATAGCCTATGGAAGAAAAGATTATGACCTCTCTATAAAAAAAGGTTTAGAAGCCTTTGAAATAGCTCATGAGCTGAATGTCAAATGGGATTTAGCCAGAATTGCTGAAACATTAAGCAAGGCATATGAAGCCAATAACCAATTAAAAGCTGCCCTGAAATTCCATAAACAATACAAATCCTATAATGACAGCTTATTGAATGAAGCCAAGAACAGGGAGATCAATTGGGCAGAATTGCAGCAAAGCAGAGCCGAGAATGACAAATTATCCAATGAAAAAGCATTATTAGATGCCAGGGCAAGTATGAGCCAGTTGATCATCATTATTCTCTCTGTCATCATTCTTTTATTGGCTCTAATAACTTTTTTGTTTAGGAAAAACGCCCAACAAAAGGTGAAATATAACCATCATCTGAATTTGCTTAACCAACAAACTGTGCATCAGAAAATTCAAATAGAAGAGCAAAACACTGCATTGAATGAATTGAATAATTCAAAAAACCGCTTATTCTCTATATTGGCACACGATTTAAAATCCCCCCTTCTTTCTATCCAGCAGTTACTGGATCTAAACCAGAAAAGTAAGTTATCTGAAACTAACATGAATGAGCTTTTAATCATGCTTTCAAAACAAGTTCATAACGTCAATAAGATGTTAAACGACTTATTAAGCTGGGCCAATTCACAAATGGATGGTATGACCACCCGTCCGGAGACCTTGAATTTAACAGATTTAACTAAAGAAGTATTACATTCGGTAGAATATGTAGCTGAAGAGAAACAAATAAAAATTGAGCACCAGGAAAGTGATATCATCAAAATTTATGCAGATGTTGGGCACATTAAAATCATCTTGTTAAATCTTTTGAACAATGCATTGAAATTCACCAACAAAAACGGAGTTATTAAGGTACATTACAGTGAAAGTGAAAAGGAGGCTACCATTTACATTCAAGATAATGGTATAGGGATGGAATCTTCGACTATTGATATACTCATGGGTATTGATAATAAAACAACCTATTCAAGAACAGGAACCAGTGAGGAAATGGGAACCGGTTTGGGTCTGCTTTTGGTAAAGCAATTTGCCCATTACAATAATGCCCAATTCCATATTAAGAGTAAAGAAGGTGAAGGATCAACATTTTCCATTAGCTTTCCGAAAGCTCTCCACCAACAAACCATTCAGTAATAATGTGGGTACATTTTGTGCATTACGGATTGCATTTTCTTTTCCCGATAATAATCGCTTATATGTATTCCCCGGGCAACTGGAAGAGAGTATACTTGATTTTGTTGAGCACGATGCTAATTGATCTGGACCATCTTTTGGCAAACCCTATATTTGATCCTAACAGATGCAGTATCGGTTTTCATCCGCTCCACTCCTATTTTGCAATAGTAGTGTATTTCCTGATGTTATTTACAAAAAAAACCAGGATCCTTGGAATTGGTCTTTTGTTTCATATTCTTACTGATTATCTGGACTGTTTTTTAAGGAGTTAAAAAGGAAATATAATAGGTAAAAGAATAGTAGCCAGAATCCAGAAAAGCAAATTTAAAGCGGTTCCTACTTTTACAAAGTCCAAAAAGCGATAACTACCTGCCGTGTAAACCATTGTGTTGGTTTGGTAGCCAATAGGAGTAATAAAGCTTGCCGATGCGGCAAATGTCACAGCCATTAAAAATGGCGTGGGACTCAATCCTAAATTGATACTTATAGCAATAGCAATAGGCGCCATTAAAGCTGCAGTGGCATTATTGGACATCACTTCAGTTAATAAAGAAGTAATCAGGTATAAACCACTTAAAATAATCACAGGCCCATATTCCCCTAAGTGCTCAATCAAATTTGTGGCAATTGCCTGATCAAGACCTGTGTTACGTAACGCCACTCCTAAACTTAAAACTCCGGCCAAAAGAAAAACTATCTTCCAGTTAACGGCCTCATATACTTCACGCATTTTCAGCGTTTTTAATAAAACCAATGTAGTTACACCTAGTATAACTGAGATAACAATATCCAGCACTTCAAAAGTAGCAAGTCCAATCACAAAAGCTAACACAGTTATAACCAAAGCAAATTGCTTTCTGTCAAAATCAATAACCTTGTCTGCGGAAAGCAAAGCAAAAGGAGCATTCTGCTGCATTTCCTGTTTTTTCAACTCCTTTACATAATGAGATTTTACTTCCGCCAAAAGCACATCTCCTGCCTTTAATTTAACATTGTACAAATCTTCATGCAAAACCTCATCTCTATGACGGATTGCTAAAGGAGAGGCACGGAAACGTCTTCTAAAGTCTAATTCGCGTAGGTTTTTGCCATCAAATTCAGAATTGGAAGAAATAACCATTTCAACCAAAGAGGAGCCTTTTCCTTTAAGGTTATCTCCTGCTATTTTAAGCGAAGAACCATCCAGAATTTTAGCCCTACTCTTTAGCTCTTTAATATTGGAAAGATTACATCGTACTTTAAGTATATCTTCAGAGTATAACACAAAATCTCCCGGGGGTAAATTATACCTGATGCCTTTCCGCTGTACCTCAAGGATATCTATCTTCAAATCATTCACCAATGGGCTTTCCATGATAGTTTTCCCTACCGAGTCTGTATTGTCCTGCAACTCTATTTCAGTAAGGTATTCCCTCATGCCAAATTTCTCCTCTAAATCTTCATTCTGACGATTTTTGGGTAATATCCTCACTCCAATAAAGAGCATATAAATAATTCCCACACCTACCATTACCAAGCCAAAAGGAAGGAGTTGAAACATGCCAAAAGGTTCCAGGCCTGATTGGACAGCAATTCCACTGACTAAAACATTGGTAGAAGTTCCTATATAAGTACAGGTTCCACCAAAAATAGAGGCGAATGACAAAGGGATCAACATTTTAGAAGGACTTACACCTGTGCTTTTTGCAATTTGAATCACTACAGGTATAAAAACAGCCACAACAGGAGTATTATTAATAAATGCTGAAATAACAGCAATTAACAGCATCATTAATCCTAATCCCAGTTTAAAATTGGTTTTAAATATATCGCCTAATTTATAGGCTATAAATTGTAAAGCCCCGGTTTTCAGTAAAGCTGCACTCATTACAAACATAAATGCAACAGTAATGGTAGCAGTATTACTAAAGCCTGCAATACCTTCTATAGGACTGATTACTCCAGTAACCACAAGCCCACAGATAATCATTAGCGCTATTAAATCAACAGGCAGTTTTTCCGTAACAAATAAAAAAATAGCTACTAAAATAACAGAAATAGTAGCGATTATTGAAAAGTCCATCAGCGTAATTTACAAATAATAAAAAGCTTTACTGATGCAAAAAAAATGATTAAAAAGCATTTATCCTACTAATCTTATAGGAATTAATTTTAAGAGAATTAAATATTACTATGGAGCTTTATGTTCAGGAATAATTGATTCATAAATTTAGCATGGAAGATTAACAAGAAGCCAATTCCTTGATCGGATAGACTAAAGAAATCCCCAGCCCCCTTTACCTCAATGCTAATAAGTTAAGTATTAATTTAAACCTCAACCTTGCATCCTTCTCCATAGTGAGAAGGAGATTAGCCTTAACTTAATAGCATTGCCCTTTTACCTAAAGGGAAAGAGTTCTGCTTGATTTATAAAGTCATTCTTACTAATGTAAATTTATAGGCATTATAGATTAGAAGAAATAATGCAAAGAGAAGCTGGTCAATCCCCCTTTTCCTAAAAGGGGGATAAAGGGGATTCCTAATATGAAATTTGTTTTATAATCAGTGTTTTTACAATGATTTTGATGGCATAAAACATAATACTCAGCTTATTAATCATGCAAAGCAGTTAAAAACTGAAAAGGATTACCGCTCTTCTCCCCACTTAATTTCTGCAATTGAAATTGCTTTCTGGCTTCCTTAAAAGCTTTTTGTTTATCACGTGGAAAGAGAGATCTGAAAGCATTAAGGTTCTTTAAATTACCTAATACAAATTTCTGATCAGATTTGCTTTTTACTCCTATCATTTCACTAAGCTCCTCCCCTAACAAGTATTGCATAAGCGCATCGGCTGAAAACTTCAAAGGCAATCCCTGACTGTTAATATAGTCTTGTAAACTTTTAGCCAATACTTTTCCTTCTTCAGAAGGTCTGAAATTACGCTCTGTTAGTTTTTTCTCTAAAATAAAGGCTGATTGGTTATCTGCAGGCAATAAATTTTCGGACAGTCCCAGTAACACTCCAATTTCATTCCAGTACTTGATAAATACTTCCGCTTTTTCAGGACTTATAGTAAAGCCCAGTTTACGCAAGCCACGGATGTTGATTAATGAAAAGGACAGATTGGTTCCTGCCATATCTTCCTGGTTGACAGGCATGCCCCACTCCATGTTCCATTTATCGGAGTGCTGCAAATGGTAACGAATGGCGGCATGCATTAAACGCACTTTAGCTATACTGATATAACCCTTTCCTTCAGCCTTGAAAGCTTCAGGTTCGCATACGTCAAATACAAATTCTCCTGTCTCTCTTAATCGTTGCTCCGGATTTTCGATAATTCGTCTTGAAAAGCTCAGTACTTTGGCGCCATCGGCTGCCGCATAGCAGTAAGGAAGAGAGAGCAATCCCAGGCATAGCATAATTTCAGTAGTATATTCCTGAAAAAACAGAGAGCCATTTTTTATGACTTTAGCATCCGGTTGATAGGCTTTTATTTCCTGGAAATAATCTATTAACACCTGTGGAAATTCCTCAGGAATAGGTTGATGATTAAATTGCAATGCATTGTAGGCAACACTTTGGTGAGGATGAAAACCTTCTTTAAATAAAGCAGTCACTGTTTTGTCAGCCAATAGGTCACCTGATTGTTTGGCGTTATCTAATTCAGCTTTTGAATATTGTATCGTTTTATTTTCCACAAATGATTAACTGTATTATAGGATAAATGATTTGGGAAAGGTGGATTTTTTATGGAAAATTTGAGTAAATGGATAATTGTATTTCTATTTATTAAAATTGCACCTGTCTTAATTAATAGAATAATAATAAAGAATAATACTAATGGTTTACGAGTGGTCTACATTTGCAAATGGTCTGGTAGTGAATCACCTAGGAGAAAAGGGAAATAATGAATAGTACTATTGGTCTGTGAGTCACAGACCAAGGGCAGGGACAAATCAAAGGCCACGGAAAAAAAAACAAAAAAAGCACAGCTTACACCATGCTTTCCTTTTTTTAAAAAACTCCAAGACGAATGTCTTAACCCAAGGTCTATGACTCACAGACCTTGAAACGTAAAACTAAAATCTCACCCTACATATTCCTTCTGTACTGACCACCCACTTCAAATAAGGCATTGGTAATCTGTCCCAGAGAACAATATTTAGTGGCTTCCATTAGCTCTGCAAACATGTTTTCATTTTTAATGGCTGCTTTCTGAATGCTGTCGATATGTGCTTCAGCTTCATTTTTAAACCTGCCATTCAATAAGTTGAGTGTTTCGATCTGATATTGCTTTTCTTCTTCCGTAGCCCTGATTACTTCTCCAGGTGTTACCGTTGGTGAGCCCTGGGAGTTTAAGAAAGTGTTAACACCAATAATCGGATATTCTCCAGTATGTTTCAACATCTCATAATACAAACTCTCTTCCTGGATTTTACCACGCTGGTACATTGTTTCCATCGCACCTAAAACACCACCTCTTTCTGTAATCCTGTCGAATTCAGTCAATACCGCCTCTTCCACTAATTCTGTAAGCTCTTCAATAATGAATGATCCCTGGATAGGATTTTCATTTTTCGCTAAACCCAACTCTTTATTAATGATCAGCTGAATGGCCATGGCTCTTCTTACTGAGTCTTCAGTTGGAGTGGTGATAGCCTCATCATATGCATTGGTATGCAATGAGTTACAGTTATCATAAATAGCATAAAGTGCCTGCAAGGTTGTTCTGATGTCATTAAAGTTAATTTCCTGCGCATGTAACGAACGGCCTGAAGTCTGGATGTGATATTTCATCATCTGGGCACGGGCATTGGCACCATATTTCTGTTTCATGGCTTTTGACCAGATTTTCCTGGCTACACGGCCAATTACAGCATATTCAGGATCAACACCATTGGAGAAGAAGAACGAAAGGTTAGGGCCAAATTCGTTGATGTCCATTCCCCTACTGAGGTAATATTCCACATAAGTAAAACCATTGGCCAGTGTAAAGGCCAATTGCGTTATAGGATTAGCGCCCGCCTCGGCTATATGGTAGCCTGAGATGGAAACTGAGTAAAAATTACGGACTTTTTCTTTAATGAAATACTCCTGCACATCACCCATTAACCTGAGGGCAAATTCAGTAGAAAAAATACAGGTATTCTGTGCCTGGTCTTCTTTTAATATATCGGCCTGTACCGTACCCCGCACTGTGGCCAGTGTATCCGCTTTAATTTTTTCGTAAACATCTTTCGGAAGCACCTTGTCTCCGGTGATTCCTAAAAGCATTAAACCGAGTCCGTCATGCCCTTCAGGTAATTTTCCTTTATAAGATGGTCTGTTACCTTTTTCTGCAAATATTTTCTCAATCTTTTTAGTAACCTCTTTTTCTAAACCGTTTGCTTTGATGTATTTCTCACATTGCTGATCGATGGCGGCATTCATAAAGAAGCCTAACAACATAGGTGCCGGACCATTGATAGTCATGGACACAGAAGTCATCACATGCGCCAAATCAAAGCCAGAATATAATTTCTTAGCATCATCCAGGCAGCAGATACTTACCCCTGCATTACCTATTTTACCATAAATATCAGGACGAAGATCAGGATCATTGCCATACAGTGTTACTGAATCAAATGCAGTGGAAAGCCTTTTCGCGGGCATGTCTTTGCTCAGATAATGAAATCTTTTATTCGTTCTTTCCGGTCCGCCTTCTCCGGCAAACATACGAGTTGGGTCCTCTCCCTCTCTTTTAAAAGGATAAATACCTGCTGCATAAGGAAACTCCCCGGGAACATTTTCCTGCAAACTCCAGCGCAATAAATCGCCCCAGCTTCTATATTTAGGTAAGGATACTTTAGGAATTTGCGTATGGGCTAATGATTCGGTATGGGTTTCTATACTTAATTCTTTATCACGCACTTTAAATTTATAAACAGGCTCGGTGTATTTCTTCACCTTTTCACCCCATTCTTCAATCAATAGTTTGTTTTTAGGATCAAAGTTTAGCTCCTCCTTGGCATAGGCCTCTTCCAGTCCTTTGATCAACCGATCTTTGTCATCCAAATCAGAAGCCTTAAGCGTATCAATAGATTTTCTATAACCGTATAATTTATCAGCTACTTCTGCTTGTTGACTCACCCATTCATCATAACCTCTATTATTTTCAGAAATTTCTGATAAATAACGTGTTCTGTTAGGCGGGATAATAAAGACCTTTTCAGACATTTCATCCGTAATTTCAAAAGTAGATTTTAAATCAGCTCCTGATTTTTCAGCCACTTTATCAATTAATGTTTTATATAAAGCATTGGTGCCCGGATCATTAAACTGAGAAGCGATAGTGCCATAAACAGGCATATCATCTACTTTAGACTCCCATAAGCCATGATTACGCTGATACTGCTTTTTCACATCACGTAAGGCATCCAATGCGCCACGTTTGTCAAATTTATTTAAGGCGATGATGTCGGCAAAATCCAACATATCTATTTTCTCTAACTGAGTGGCTGCACCATATTCGGGCGTCATTACATATAAAGAAGCATCTGAATAATCCAAAATCTGAGTATCCGACTGACCAATACCGGAAGTTTCCAATATAATGAGGTCAAATTTTGCTGCTTTTAAAATACTAACAGCATCCTTCACATATTTTGAAATAGATAAATTACTCTGACGAGTAGCCAACGAACGCATATAGACACGCTCATTATTGATGGCATTCATGCGGATTCTGTCACCTAAAAGTGCTCCGCCTGTTTTCCTTTTGGAAGGGTCAACAGAAATGATCCCTATCTTTTTATCTTTAAAATCTATCAAAAACCTTCTAACTAGTTCATCTACCAGTGAAGATTTACCCGCACCACCTGTTCCGGTAATACCTAAAACAGGCACTTTAATTTCTTCTGATTTTTCTCTGATTTTTTTCAGCTCAATATTTCCTTCCTCAGGAAAATTTTCAGCTGCTGATATCAATCTGGCAATGGATTTCACATCCTGTTGATCGATATAGCCTACTTCACCATTTAAATTATTTCCTAATGGATAATCACTTTGTTTAACAAGATCATTGATCATGCCCTGTAATCCCAACTCTCTTCCATCATCAGGAGCATAAATTCTGGTGATACCATAATCATGCAATTCTTTAATTTCTTCCGGAAGGATTACTCCCCCTCCGCCACCAAAGATCTTGATATGTCCGGCACCTTTTTCCTTTAATAAATCATGCATGTATTTAAAATACTCCGTATGCCCTCCCTGATAGGAAGTCATGGCAATGGCTTGCGCATCTTCCTGAATGGCAGTGTTCACCACTTCTTCCACGCTTCTGTCATGGCCAAGGTGAATCACTTCGCAACCGGTGGACTGGATAATCCTGCGCATGATATTAATGGCCGCATCATGGCCGTCAAATAAAGAAGCGGCTGTTACGATACGCACATTATATTTAGGTTTATAAGGAGCTACAGTTTGATGTGCAGACATATTTTTTATTGATTTTTGATTTGGATTACGAAATTACAACATTAATGATAAAGAATAAAGCAAGTTGACAAACTATCATTCGTTAGCTTATATGATTACGGATAAACAACAACTATTTATGATAAATGGTTGAAATTTTGCTTGAGGTTTGTTTATGCCGGAGTCAAAGATCCTGAATCCTAAATAATCCGTAGTCCGCTGCGCTTAAGACTACGGATAGTTGGAGCTAAAATTCATCTCAAATGTTTTGCTGCTATTTCAATTTTTCCTTAGCAAACAGTGATTTATATAAGCAATTGCCTTTGATCTGTAATTTATTAGCCTGTATTGTTCTCTACTTTTACCTCAATTATAAATCAGGTCGATTTATCTAAACAATTATCAAAACTTAATTCAATGAGAAATTCAAGCATAAACTTTATCATTTTGCTCTTGATGGGCATCATGTTTTCTTCATGCAGCACTATGAATAAAACCCAAAAAGGGGCTGTGGTAGGAACTGCCGGAGGAGGAGCTATGGGAGCCATTATTGGAAAGGCCTCAGGCAATACTGCTATGGGAGCTATTATAGGTGCTGCAGTAGGTGGCACAACAGGTGCTATTATTGGTAACAAAATGGACAAACAGGCCGAAGAAATCAAAAGAACCGTTCCTGATGCCAATGTACAGCGTGTTGGGGAAGGCATAATAGTAGAATTCAGCAGCAATGTGCTTTTTGGATTTGATCAATCAGCCTTAACCTCTTCCTCAAGAGCAAGCCTGGATAAACTGGTGATAGTTCTCAACGAATATTCTGACACTAATATAGAAGTACAAGGGCACACTGATAGCCGTGGTAGTACTGCATATAACAAGGATTTATCAGTGAAAAGAGCCAGCGCAGTAGTAAATTATCTTACTACAAAAGGAATTTCAGGTAGACGAGTGAGCATAAATGGCTTTGGTGAATCAGTACCAAAATATGATAACAATACTAAAAGCGGCCGTGATCAGAACCGTAGGGTAGAATTTCTTATCACAGCCAATGAGAAAATGAAAGTTCAGGCGAAACAACAAGCAGGAAAATAAATATTAACAAAATCAATTTAAAACAAAATATTATGAAATTTAAAATAATTGTATTGTCATTAAGCATAGTTCTTATTGGCCTTCATAGTGCACAAGCGCAAACCAGCTTTGGTATAGTAGGTGGTGTGAATTTCCAAAATCTAAATGGCACCGACAGTGATGGCGATAAGCTCGATAATGATTTGATCGTGGGTTTTCATGCGGGGGTTAATCTATTGATTCCTGTAGCCCCTGATTTTTATTTTAGCCCGGGTTTACTGTTTTCAGTAAAAGGAGCCAGCGATGAAGCAATTGGTATTGTGGGATCTTATAGAATCAACTATCTGGAATTACCTCTTAATTTAGTATATAAAGCCAAAGTTGGCAACGGGCACATACTTTTGGGTTTTGGTCCTTATGTTGGTTATGCTGTTGGTGGCAAAGCTAAATTTGAAGGAGACAATGATAGTTATGAAAGAGATATTGTTTTTCAAAATACAATAGAATCAGGTGATGATCCTGAGTTTTATTTAAAACGATTTGATGCCGGAGCCAATATCTTCTTTGGTTATGAATTAGAGGCCGGCTTATTTTTACAACTCAATACTCAACTTGGCTTACTCAATATTCACCCTGAGGATAAAAGGGTGAACGATGACGAGTCAGTTGTAAAAAACACAGGATTTGGTATTTCTGTTGGGTTCAGATTTTAAATTGAACCACAGCAGCAGATTAAATTCTTAATTATCTTCTTTAATGCTTGCCGTAAGTTGAAATACTTCCGGCAGGCATTTTTTATTTAAGGTCTTTTTTAAATAATGGGAAGAGTAGCTTCTTTAGGGTTTCAGTTAGACTACCCACAAAGTGATTCGTGAGACACGAACCACGGCCCGATAGATTAAATTTTTAATACCTCTCTTAAGTTTTAAACTTTTGGGAGGCATTTTTTTATTTAAAAATTATTTGTAAAAACGGTAAAATCGATTTTTAAGGATTTTGTGAAATGTAGAATCATGACTACCAGATTCGATATACAGTAAATGAAAATGTCATTTAAAACATGAAGGATTTTCTATTCTCCTTGGTTCGTGTCTCATGAACCAACTACTGTCTCCCCTATTAAAATTCTTCACGAATATCTTTAAGAAAAGTAAAATTTCTGACTCCTCTTTCATAAAACTCTGCTGAAGAATATTTATAAGCAACTGGTTCATGTGCTAAATTCCAACCTTTAACGATGGGGGTATTGTGAATATATTCCATCTTTTGTAAAATTACTTCAGGTGAATAAAGATGAATAGCCAAAGAATCCCTCTGCCAAAACTCGTGTTCTTTATTGGCAGCATTGGAAATAAAACTACTGAGCTTCCAGTTTCCACTATTCATAACTCTCTTTCTGAATTGATGTGCGGTAAACTTCATGAACGATCCTTGCGGTGTCTCTTTTCCATTCATCTTGTTTATTCTCCAAATGAAATGGACGTGATTTGGTATGATTACGAAGGAAAACAAGTCAATTAATTCTCTATTATCCAAATATTCAAGTGAACTGATAATTATATCTTTATAACAGTCATCTTACAAGAGCTTTTGCCAATTATTGATAGTAGCTGTCCAGAAGTAAATCTTTCCAAGCGTCATTTGTGACTTTCGATTTGCTTCAAAGGGGTTGAATGAGTGGGTTGAATCACTAGTCATTCTTAAAAATAACTTAAATGTCAATAAAATAAATAATATTAGATTCTATAGATGGTAATGTATGCCTATCATTTAGGGCGGTTAATCGAATAAATTGAAGAATCAATGATTAAAAGTAAAATTATTTAAATACTTATTTTTATTTTTAAACATTATTAAAAAAAATAACCATATGAACACATTAAAAAATTTATTGATTTATTCCGTTTCACTTGTAGCGTTATTTAGTTTAACTGCTATTTCTTGTGAAGATTTATCAGAAGAAGTTACTGTAGATGTTCCAACTGATATTACAAAAACTTTTCGAGTATCAAGTACAGAAACTGGTGACTTTGTAATTGTAGAAGAAGTAGATGTATCATCTGATGAGTTCAACGAAAGACGCGAGCAGATGAAGGATTTCACAGTTGATTCTTTTAACTTTGCAGTAGTTGATAATTTAGCAGAAGGCAGTGGTATTCCTACTGATTTACAGCTTCAATTTTATGCTGGGCAGACCAGAGTATCAACTGGATCTGGGGTTCTTAGTGGTTCAACATTTGAAGAACAATTAAATTCTCTTGATCCAGAGTATGTTCGTCAGCTCAAAGAGGTAGTTGAAGTATATGTACTTGATGATCCAAATCCTTTCATGGAAATCACGCTTACAGGAAATGCAGGTGCTCCTATGGATTATACTATTACTTTTACTATGAAAGCTACTATAGAGGCTGGCGTACAATAATAATATTAAAATTTATTTTAAAAGCCCTTTTTGATAGTCAATAAGGGCTTTTTTTGTAATTTAAAATTTTGAGTCCTTATAGAGTGACTTTAGTTTAACCCTCCACGGGTTTTGAACCCTTGGAGGGTTGGCTAAATATTCTAGTTTTTCATACATTATCCCTAGTTTTGAATAATCAAAACAAATACAATACGTTCATTTGTATATAATTTCAAAATCTCATCTATTCGATTATGAACTATACCTTGACCGAAACTGCAAAACTGGCTGTAAAATATGTCAACACAACTGACCGCCATATATTCCTGACAGGCAAGGCAGGAAGCGGTAAAACAACTTTATTGCGTTACATCATCAATAATACTTATAAAAATGTAGCGGTGGCCGCCCCTACAGGAATAGCCGCCATCAATGCAAAAGGCGTAACGCTACATTCACTTTTGCAATTACCTTTTGGCACCTTTTTGCCGGCAGATAATGCATTGCCACCAAGTGGTTATAACGAGCAGATAAATACTCCCCGCTCCTTTCTGAAGCAGTTTAAAATGTATGGCAACAAACGCCAAATCCTCCGTAACCTTGAATTGCTCATTATTGATGAGGTGAGTATGCTCAGAGCAGATATATTGGATTGTGCGGATCTGATTTTGCGTACGGTGCGAAAGAACCCAAACCCTTTTGGCGGATTGCAAATAATGTTCATAGGTGATTTGAACCAGTTGCCGCCTGTCATTAAAAACAACGAAAGGCCTTTATTACAGCAATACTATAAAAGCGGTTTTTTCTTTGAGGCACTGGCCTTGCAAAAAAGCAATCTGGTGTATATCGAATTAGATAAAATCTTCCGGCAATCGGATCAAAATTTCCTGGCCATACTCAACAGGCTCAGGGATAACCAAATGACAAAAGAGGATATCGATACCTTAAATAAAAATTATAAAGCCGACATAGAAAATTCAGCCTATGAAGGATATATCCATATTACTACCCATAATAGAAAAGCTGATTTAATTAATACAAAAGCCCTGGAGGAATTGAAGGGCAAAGAAAGAACTTATTTAGCTAAGATTGATAAGGATTTCCCGGAGAACCTTTATCCTATTGCCGAAAGGTTAAGCTTGAAAGTGGGCGCTCAGGTGATGTTCATAAAAAATGATCCTACAGGTGAAAACCTCTATTATAACGGAAAAATAGGAGAAGTTTATTCTTTGGATACAGATAAGATTGAGGTAAAATTAGCAGACTCAGAGGATTTGATCACGGTGGACCGCTATGAGTGGGAAAACAAAAAATATTCCCTGGACAAAACCACCAATGAAATAGATGAGAAACATGTAGGCAGTTTCGAACAGTTTCCACTAAAACTTGCCTGGGCCATTACTGTGCACAAAAGCCAGGGTTTAACTTTTGAAAAGGCCATACTGGATGTATCGGATAGCTTTGCCCCGGGGCAAATGTATGTAGCCTTATCAAGGTTAACAGGCTTAGAGGGGTTGGTTTTATCACAGCCCATTAGCAACATTCAATTCGATAATGATGAGCAACTGCTTTCTTTTGAAGGCAGTAAGCAGCCATTAGATCATTTGAGTAATCAATTAAGTCAGGATTCCAAAGATTACATCTTCAGAATGGCTTCAGATGCTTTTGATCTAAGAAGAGTCACCAGTGCGCTTAACAATCATTTATCAGGTTTTAATAAAAGTGAAAACCGCTCTTTAAAACAGCAGTTTCTGGAATGGACCCAACAACAATCCACTGATTTGCAGGAACTCAATAAAGTAAGTTATACTTTTCAAAGGTCGCTGGATAAATTTAAGGAAGAGGAAAATTATCTGCAGGTTTTAAGCGAAAGGGTTAATAAGGCCAAAGAATACTTCACCCCACGTTTGCAAAAGATGCATAAGGAATTTATCAGGCATTTGCTGGAGACATCCAATAAAGACAGGGTGAAGGATTACCTGAAAGAGTTGGAGGAACTGGCACAACAAATTAAATCGGATTATTTGGCCATTAATAAAGCCAGTGTGGTGGTGTCTGCAGCTGCGGAAAACCGCATTCCCAATAAAAAGGATTTGTATACTTCCAGCATTTATAAAGATGAGAAAGATAAAAAACCCCCTAAGAAAGCTAAGAAGAAGGATAAAACTCCTACCTCTGAAATCAGCTATAAACTTTTCCAATCTGGTATGAGCGTGGAGGAAATTTGCAAAGAAAGAGCCTTGGTTCCAGGCACTATTATGGGACATTTAAGCAAGTATATTGCAAGCGGGGATATTGAAGCTACCCAATTTGTTGATGAGGAAAAATTAGGCCAGATCGGGCAGGTAATTGAAAAAGTCGGCACCGATTCTTATGGGGAAATTAAAGCCCTTTTAGGTGATGAGTTTGACTATGCGGATGTAAAAGTGGCTGTTGCTCATTTTGATTATTTGAAGGAGAAGGCTTAGGTGTTTTTGGTATTATAAGTGTTAAGTGAATAGGTTGACAAGTTAGCTAGTTTTAAGGTTTGCCAAGTTTATTTAAGTGGGTTAAGCATTGGATTAAATACCTTTGTTTTTATTAAAATGAAATAATGCAATAAAAACTATTGCATTATTTCACTAAAATAACGTCTATTCATCATTCAATACCTCAGCGGGGTTGCTATTGGCTGCTTTTAGAGAGTGCTAACCGCCCTCGATTGTGTCTCCACAATCGAGTGTTCAACTGTAAGAAAGGCAATATCCCCATTAAATCTGTACCAAAAGCATTTGTGAAGACACAAATACAGGCATTCATGAGGAGCCGAAATAATACAATAAAAACTATTGCATTATTTCATTAAAATATCGCCTATTCATCCTTCAATACCTCCGCAGGATTGCTATTCGCTGCTTTTAGAGAGTGCAAGGCTACTATACCAATGCTTAAAATAAAGGCTATGAAGCCAGCCACTATAAAAGTGAATGCTGACAATTCCATACGGTACTGAAAACTATTCAACCAATTACTCAGGAAATACCATGCCGGAAATATGGACAATAAAAAAGCAATGGTGATTAAAAGAGCATACTCTTTTGTAATCAGAACCAGGATATTGGACAAAGAAGCGCCCAGTACTTTCCGGATGCTAATTTCTTTCGTGCGCTGTGCAATGGTAAAAGAAGATAATCCGAAAAGACCTAAACAACTGATTAAGATAGCCAAGGCAGTGGCAAAGCCTAATACACGCTTCATCCTTAACTCAGACTGATAGAAATTTTCTACCGTCTCATCCAGAAACTTAAATTCATGACTTTCATTAGGGTAAATGGCATGATAGCTTGCCTGCATTTGTTCCTTAGCTGCAACCAGATCAATATTGGGTTTTAATTTCACATTGGTGGTAAAAAGACGAACAGTCTCAGGATTGATCATCATGGGCCTGATGGCAGCATACATCGATTGAGTGTGGACATTTTTGATAATGCCCACTATAAGCAATTCTTGCTCATCACCATAACTAAGGAATTGCCCAATGGCATCCTCAGGATTTTCAAACCCCAACTTCGTAGCAGCAATCTCATTTATAACAGTTTCTTGGGAACCAATCCTGTAATTTCTGCCTGCCAATAAAGGCACATCATATAAACTGAGGTAAGAAGTATCAGCAGATTTTACCTGAATGCTCATTTCAGTTTTACTGCTATCTTCCGCCAATGTAACTGTAGAAGTCCATAATGATTGAGAAATTAACATATCACTACTAAGGCTCACTTCTTCCACGAAAGAAAGCTTCTTCAGCTCATCTCGTAAAACTGCATTTTGCTTGTCAGCAGGATCAAAAGCAGTATAAATATACGTAACCGCTTCTTTATTAAAGCCAACATCCTTCTTCATCAAATATTCTATTTGCCCGCTTACGGCCATCACTACTATGATAAAGGCAATGGAAAAAGTGAATTGAAGCACTGTAAGGTTTTTTCGAAGAAAATACTGAAAATCAAAGCCTCTTTTGTAATTCCTGACTCCTTTTAAAGCTCTTATGGGAGAATAACCGGATAATAATAAAGCCGGATAAAACCCGGAGAGCAGCAAGATGGCAACAGAAAGTAATGAGAGGAAAATTAAATTATTGATGGACCAATAAACAAAGCTGAGGCCTTCCGGAAGAAGTTCCTTAAAATAAGCTATGCCTAGTTCACTAATAAATATGGCTATTATTATGGCTAAAAGTATAATTAAAAAGGTTTCTGTTAGAAATTGTGCTACCAATTGTTTTCTATTGCTGCCTAAAGTTTTTCTTACGCCTACCTCTTTAGCCCTCAATTTGGCTTGTGCTGTTTCTAAATTGATGAAATTGACACAGGCAATAAAAAGAATGAAAAAACCAATAGCAATTAGTCCTTTTATCACCAATTTATTGGCTGCTTTAGTACTGTAGGTTTGGCCAAAGTGGAGTTCACTTAAAGGTTCCAAAGAGAAGGTAGTATACCGATCACCTTCCTGTTCAATATATTTATTCTTAATTGCCAATAGTGCTTCTTCTGATTCCTCTAAGTCATTTGGGTCTATTTTTATGAATAGTTGGGAGGAAGAGGTGACATTGTCCCAGCTGTCTACATAAATGCTTTCACGAATTTTTTCTTTGTTTAAAATAGTAGCCATTGAAATAAATTCCGTAAAAGTGAAGTCGCTACTTTCCTTAAAATCAGCTACCACTCCTGTAACAGTAGCCGGAATAGTGTCTGCAAAGATAAGTTCCTTCCCCAATGCTTCTGCAGGCGAAATATTTCCAAAATATTTCTGCATAGCCTTTTCAGTAAGTACTACCGAATTCATGTTCTTTAAAGCATTCAGCTTATTGCCACTCAACCAGTGATAAGAAAACATTTGAAAATAAGAGGAATCTGCATAGATAATCCCATCTTGCCTTCCATAATTTTTTTCTTTATCGGCTGAACTTACAAGTACTGCATTGGAAGTATAAAAATGGTTCACTTCCGTGGCCATAGGTAATTCATTTCTTACTGCTTCTGCCAAAGGAAAATGAGTACCGGAATTAGGCCATTGCTCTTGTGCATTGCCAGAAACACTGATTACCCTGTGTATTTTTTCCTTTTCAGGATGGAAAGTATCGAACCCATATTCATAGGCCACCAAATTATAAATGACGAAACAGGCAGCTATGCCAATAGATAAGCCTATGACATGAATAAATGAGCGTAAGCTGTGGCGCTTGATATTGCGCAGGGCGATTTTTAGGTAGTTTAATAGCATAATGACTGATAGTTAAAGATTTTATTCATCCTTCAATACCTCTGCAGGATTGCTATTCGCAGCTTTTAAGGAGTGCAAGGCTACTATTCCAATGCTTAATATAAAAGCTATAAGCCCTGAAAGTAGATATATGCTGACAGGTGTATTCATCTTAAATTGAAAACCATTGAGCCACTCTGACATGAAAAACCAGGCCGGATAAATGGCCACAATAAAGGAAATACCAATGAGTAAGGCATATTCTTTAGAGATTAAAACTAAAATACTGCTAATGGAAGCCCCTAGCACCTTTCGTATGCTAATTTCCTTTGTGCGTTGTGCAATAGTAAAAGAAGCCAAGCCAAATAATCCCAAACAACTGATTAAAATAGCAATTGCTGTGGCAAAAAATAAGACCTTTCTTAAACGAACTTCACTTTTATAAAAACTTTCCACTGTTTCATCCAAAAACTGAAATTCATAGGTTTCATTTGGGTAAACCTGTTGATAGGTGCTTTTCATTTCCTCCATCGTTTGTGTAATATCTACCATGGAAGCCAATTTTACATTTACTGTGAATAAATTTCTTTTGTCATACCCCATCATCATAGGTCGAATAGCAGCATACATCGATTGAGTATGAATATCAGGAATTACACCTACAATATTGAGGTTTAAACTGTCATAGATAACACTTTTTCCTAATGCCTCCTCATGATTTAAAATCCCGAGTCTTTCTAATGTCGCCTCATTTACTACTATTTCAGTTTCATCAGTAGTATAGTTTCTTCCGGCTAATAGCGGTACTTCATAAAGCCCTAAATAAGAAGTATCGCCTATTTTTGATTGAATATTAATTTCTTCCTTCTGTCCGTTAACCTCATAATCTACCGAAGTGGTCCACAAGGAAGAAGAAATAAGAATATCGCTACTTAAAGACACTGTTTTCACTCCAGAAATTGATTCCAATTTGGACTTTAATATCTCGGTTTTAGAAAGTGTATCTTTAAAGGGTGTGTTGATATGTACTACTGCTTCTTTATTAAAGCCGACATCCTTCTTCATTAAATAATTAATTTGTGCACTGATCCCTAATACAACAATGATAAATGCAATAGAAGATGCAAATTGAAATACTATCAGGTTTTTGCGTAGGAAGTATTGAAAGTTAAACCTTCTGCCGCTAGATTGTGTACTTCTTAATGCTTTTATGGGCGAAAAACCCGATAAAACGGAAGCTGGGTAAAAGCCCGACAATAATAGGACGATCAATGAAAGTCCTAAAAGGAAAAGCAGGTTTTCTACAGAAAAATAGCTATAGTTAAAGCCTTCCGGCAGTACTTCTTTGAAATAAATGATAGAAAGTTCACTAATAAATATTGAGAGAATGATGGCAGTAAAAATCAAGAGATAAGTTTCTGTCAAAAACTGCCATACCAATTGTTTTCTGGAACTACCGAGCGTTTTTCTTACAGCTACTTCTTTTGCCCTCAATTTTGATTGAGCTGTTTCTAAGTTGATGAAATTAATGCAAGCTATCACCAGAATGAAAAATGCTATTGCGATCAGACCATTCAATTTAGATTTGTCAGCACTATAGTTTGAAAAATTCCCTTCAAAATGTAATTCGCTAAAAGGCTCAAGATTAAAATTGGTAGTCCAATTACCTTCCTTCTCAATATATTTATCAGTAATAGCCAATAATTCTTCTTTTGCCATGGCTGTTTTTTTGGAGTCTATCTTTACAAAAATTTGTGACGATGAATTCACAGTGTTCCATGAGTCCACATTTCTGCTCTTTCTGATATGCTGGTTGTTCAATATGGTAGCATAGGATAGAAAATCAGTAAATATCAAATCCGTTTGTTCCTTTAAATCAGCTACTATTCCGGTTACTGTTGCCCGAATGGTATCAGTATATATTAGTTCTTTTCCAATCACACTATTTGGAGAGGTATCTCCAAAATATTTTTGAGCTGTACTTTGAGTGAGCACCACAGTGTGTGCTTCTTTCAAAGTAGCAGGACTACCTGCCAGCCATTCATATTCAAAAAAATCAAAGTATTCAGGATCTGTAAATACTGCCTTGTTGGTTAATCCAAAGTTATCCTTTTTATCAGCTGATTCTACCAGCCATCTGTAGGAAGTGTAAATTTGGGTTACTGCCTCTGCAGATTTCATCTCATTCCGGACAGCCTCTGCTAATGGAATGGGTGTGCCCGGATTAGGATAGTTTTCTTCCCCATTACCTGTTACCGTTGTAATGCGATTGATTTTTTCCTTTTCAGTATGAAAAGTATCGAAACCATACTCATAGGCCACCAAATTATAAATGACAAAACAGGCGGCTATTCCTATAGATAAGCCTATCACATGAATAAAAGAGCGCAGGCTGTGTCGCTTGATATTACGCAGGGCGATTTTTAAATAATTGATTAACATGACTCTATATGTTAGATACAGGATATATGATTAATAATTTAGCCTTATTCATCTTTTAAGGTTTCTACCGGGTTCATCCAGGCTGCTTTCAATGTTTGAATAAGTGTTGACGATATAAATATGACTGCAATAATGATAGCCGGGATTAAATAAAACCACCAACCAAGTTCAATTCTGATTAAAAAATTATCTAGCCAATTAGAAAATAAATAATAGGACAATGGAATCCCCACAACAAAACAGATACTCAGCCAAACCAAGTATTCGCGAGAAACCAAGGCTAGAACATCAGCAAATGAAGCCCCCATAATTTTACGGATACTGATTTCCTTATTTCGTTGTATAATCAGTTGAGTAGTGACACCCACAATACCCATTATAGCTATAATTACCGCAATAATTGCAGCCAGGCTAAATAACTGTACAAATTGTCGTTCACTTTTATATTGCTTGTCGAAATGTTCATCCAGAAAATAATACTCGAAGGGTGATGCAGGAAACAGTTCATTAAATGTTCTGGATATTTTAGGAAGAACCCTCTCAGTTTCTCCTTTATTGATATCCAGAATGTAATAGTTGAGGTCACCCGATGAGTAGTTCAGTACCATTGGATTCAACTGATTATTTACTCCCTGCTGCCTGTAATTCTCCACAACTCCTACAATGGGCACCGCGTTACCATTACTAAAAAGTTGTTCTCCAATCACATCCTCCGGTTTCTCAAAACCTAATGTTTCCAGTGCTTTTTTGTTAATGATAGCTTCCGAACCTTCTTCAAGTTCTTCATTAAAATACCTTCCGGCTTGCAACTGAATTTTAAAAGTCTCAAAGTAATTTTTTCCTACATTTAGAATACTATACATAGAACCACTTTTATCCTTTCCCTCCACATACACATTATCAGTTCGCCAATAAACTTCATTGCCTGGAATTTCATTGGTTGCAGCTACTGATTTTACCCCATCAATTTTAGTTAATTCATTGTTCATTTGCTCCTGGTAATTTCCACTTCCCTCCACAAACAGCATGGGAGAACGCACCACCAGTTTATCATTCAGGGAAATACCTAATTCTTGTTCCCTCATATGGTTTAGCTGATAATAAACTGTGAGAATTCCTGAAAGTATTACCAGGCAAAAAATCAGTTGAGAAATTAACAGCGGTCTGGCAAAAGTATTTTTAAGTTTAAAAGTGAGCGTTCCCTTCAGCACTGCCGATGGCGAAAAAGAAGTAAGTACAGCAGCCGGGTAAATGCCGGAAATCAATGTCCCGAAAATCCATAGGACTAACAGATGTAGATACAATTGATTGAATGTAAAAGCAGAATCAGGTAAATTGAGGCTAAGCACCTCTACAATGAAATTACCGCTAAGATTGATGAGAAATGCAGCAATTGAAACCGCTATTAAATTAATTAGTGACGACTCCAGCATAAACTGCAGAAATAATTGCTTCTTATTTCCTCCTGTTACTTTTCGTACACCGATTTCTCTGGCCCGGTTCAGTGCCCGTGCATTGGTAATATTTACACTATTAAGGTAAACCATCAGTAATACAAAAGCCCCAATCCAAATAAAATATTTCAACTTCCCTCCATCAATTCCTGCATTATATTCACCAGCATACTTTGTGCTGGTATGGATTTGGTCAACAGCTTGCAACTCAAGATTCCATTGCGTGCCTGCACTCTTCAGAGCTTCACCATGGCGCAATTGTAAGGCCTCATTCACCTGATTTTCAACCCCACTAATTTTGTTTTCGCTATTTATTTTTAGGTAGGTATATAAGTTCAACCACTCATATGACTGATCAATTTGTTTCCCAATGAAATGATGTAAAGTGGCATAAGAAACAAGGATCTGTGGTTTTAGATGCCTATTCTCCGGCACAGATTCAAAAACACCCGCGACTTCAAACTCGACAGTTCCATCAAAATTAGTGCTGTTGATCTCTAGTACTTTCCCGCTAGGATCTTCATTACCAAATATTTTTTGAGCAGTATTTTCAGAAAGCATAGCCTTCAACGGCAGGTTCATTTGCTCAATACTGCCTTGTGTAATTTCTAAATCAAAAAAATCAAAATAATTGCTATCTGTTAGAAAAATATGCTCCTCACGAATAAAATCTTCTCCGCTCCCTGCAATTACTTCTCCCATAATCACCACTCTGCTAAAAGCTTCAACTGCCGGGATTTCATCTAGCGCCAACTGCCCCATAGCCGGTGAAGTTCTGGCACTTTGCTCCATGAGTTCACCTTCGGATGTTGAACTTAAATTAAGCCGATATAACTGATCGGACTGTGTTAAATCAGCATCATAACTTTGCTCAAATTGCACGTATAACATAATCAGCAGAGCTGCAGCTATACCAATGGCCAGTCCACCAATATTGATGAACGAATAGGCTTTGTTTTTAAAAAGCTGCCTGAAAAAGATTTTTATATAGTTTTTAAGCATGATAATACGATTAGAATCTACTCATTTTTTAGTGAATCTACCGGATTGCTAATGGCAGCTTTTATAGAATGATAAGCCACTGTAAGCCATGCAATTAAAAAGGCTGAAATGCCCGCTATTGCAAATAATTCCCAGCCAATATTTATTTTGTAGTTATAACCTTCAAGCCATTTTGATATGCCCCACCAAGCCAAGGGTACAGCCATTAAAAAGGCCAAAATGACCAACCTTGAAAATTGTTTGGAAAGTAAAAGTACAATGCCATTAACAGAAGCTCCCAGTACCTTCCTGATTCCAATTTCCTTAGCGCGCTGCTCAGCCATAAAGGAAGCCAAAGCAAACAAGCCTAAACAGCCAATAAAGATTGCCAGACCGGCAAAAATGGTAAATACCTGAGCCAATTTAAGCTCCGCTTTATACATGTTGGCAAATTCTTCATCTAAAAAAGTATAGCTAAAGGGCAAGCTGGCATCAAATTCATTCCACTTAGCTTCAATGTTAGCAAGTGTAGAAGCAATTTCATCTGATTGTAGTTTGATTACTAGAGAAGAAGTACTCCTTCCCATAAATAAAGCCAGTGGTCCGATATTTTCCTTCATAGATTCAAAATTGAAATCTTCCACCACACCTAAAACTTTATGCTGCTCAAATTGTCCCTCTATAAGATTGTTGGACTGGTCAAAGGCATTAGTCTGAATAGCATTATTTTCACCCTTTTTGAAACCAAACATTTCAAATGCCCTTTCATTCAGGATAACACCGGAAGAGTCAGAGGCTATTTCCTTATTAAAATCCCTGCCTTCAGTTATTTTCATTCCCATGGTACTAACATAATCAGGATCCACTCTCCACATTTGGATGCCCACTAAATTATTGTCAGAGGCCTCCTGCCCTACCGGCCAATAAGTATTATCACTTCTATTATACCCACTGACGGGTATAAAGCCACTATAACTTGCAGAAACTACATTGGGAAGTTTCTTAACTTCTTCCTTAAATGCCGCAGTTTTATCTCCCAGCATGTAAGGATCATTTAAAAGGATTACCTGATCTTTTTCAAACCCAATATTTCTATTCTGAATGAATTGCAATTGCTTGTAAATTGCTACCGTTCCAATAATTAAAAGTATGCTGATAAAAAATTGAAAAACCACCAATCCACTTCTGATAGTACTATTCCCTGAACCAGTAGATAGCCTTCCTTTTAAAGTTTCTATCGGGTTAAAAGCACTTAAATAAAAGGATGGATATAATCCGGCCAATACACCTACCATTAAAGAAGACAGTAACATTGTGACGATAAAAGCAGGGCTACTTAGAGGTAATACCAGGTGTTTATCTGTGAGATCATTAAAGTAGGGCAATAAGAGCACTACTAAAAATAGTCCTACAGCGAAGGAGAAAACGCTCAACAGCATGGATTCCGTAAGGAACTGACCTACTAAATTGGAGCGATACGATCCCAGTACTTTCCGTACACCCACCTCTTTACCTCTGTTGGCAGAGCGAGCTGTAGAAAGATTCATAAAATTGATACTAGCCAAAATAATAATGAAAACAGCTATTAGCCCGAAAAGGATTACATAATTTTGATTACCCATTGTTCCGATATCGAATGTAAAATCAGATTGTAGATAAACATCTTTTAGTGGCTGCATAAAGAAATCCATAGTACCTCCCTCGGCTTTAAACTCCTCCAGGGTTTTTCCATTCATCATGGTATTAAGTATAATGGCTAGTTCAGCATCAGATTTCTGGTTGATCTTATCTATAACATTTTGAAGGTTAGCATCATCTCGTAATTCATAATAAGTGAAAAAATTATTACTAGTCCAGCTACTATTACTAGCCTGGTCTGGTATGGAGGACATAGAAATGAGAAAATCATACTTGATATGCGAATTCTCCGGCATATTTTCAAATACACCCGTAATCTTGTAGGTTTCATCACCATCTAAAACCAATGATTTATTAAGTGGATTTTCATCGAGGAAATATTTATCAGCCATTTTTTGGCTTAAAACTATCGTGTTAGGCTCTTTAAGCTGTTGAGATGGATTTCCCTTCAGTAATTGAAAGCTAAACAGATCAAAAAAACCGGAATCTGCACAGATCAATTTGGTTTCCTTAAAGCTTTGGCTCATCTCGGGCCGCTTTACCAGAAAAGAACCGACAGTCCTTAACCTAACTGCCTTAGTTACTTCAGGTATTTCTTCTTTCAGAAAAGAAGCTACGGGTGCCGGAGATATCGCAAAATGGTAATAATTTTCACCTACCTTTATATCCCTGTTGAGTCTATATATGTTATCAGCATTTTTATGAAAATTATCATAACTCATTTCATGCAGTACATATAGTGCAATCATTAAGGAACAGGCAACTCCAACAGAAAGTCCTACAATGTTGATAGCCGAGTAAAGCTTATGCTTTCTCAGGTTTCTCCAGGCGATTTTTAGATAGTTTTTTAACATGATGATATATGATTAGAATCTACTCATTTTTTAAAGACTTAACAGGATTCATTAAAGCTGCCTTTATAGATTGAAAACTTATTGTTAACAATGCCACTATTATTGCCAGTAAACCTGCTGTGGCATAGGTCCACCAATTTACATTTACCCTGAAGGCAAAATCTTCCAGCCAGAGGTTCATGGCATGCCAGGAAATAGGCGTAGCTATAACAATAGCAACCAATACCAGTTTGATAAAATCTTTTGAAAGTAAACCCACGATATTGGACACACCTGCTCCCAACACTTTGCGAATGCCAATTTCTTTTGTTCTGGTTTCAGCCGTATAAGTGGCCAAACCTAATAAACCCAGGCATGAAATAAGAATCGCCAATATTGAAAAAACGGTAAATAGCTTTTTGAATCTAAAATCAGCTATGTACTGCTTATTGAAATCATCATCCAAAAAACTGTAAAGAAAAGGACGATGTGGTGCAATGGATTCCCATACGGACTCAACAGAAGCAATGGTGGCTGGTAAATCATCGGAATTGACTTTTAAAATTATAAACCTGCTGGCGAAACGTTCCAGCATTAAGGTAAGGGGCTCAATTTTTTTATGAAGGGATTCATAATTGAAATCTTTTACTACTCCAATCACTTGTCCTTCTTTTCCCCATTGAGAGAACTTCTTACCTACAATGTCTGCCGGATTTGAATAGCCATATTGTCTTGCGGCTGATTCATTAACTACCAAAGCATTATCTAAATCTGAGGGAAAATCACGGGAATATCCTCTTCCTTCAACCAATTCAAGCCCCATTTGCGGAATAAAATCTACATCTACCTGAAAAATAGGCTGAATCTCTTCTCTTAATTCCCCACTTTCAGTTTCTATAGTAGTACCAGCTTTAGGGAAATAACTTCCGGGTACACTCCTGGCAGCAGCCATTGAGAGCACTGAAGGAATGGCTTCCATCTCATTTTTGAGGTTATCCAATTTTTTATTGACTTCCACATCATAATTATAATCCAGCACCAACATCCTTTCCTGATCAAAACCGAGGTTTTTCTCCAAAATATGCTCCATCTGGGTGTACACTATGATGGTACCGGAGATAAGAATAATAGATAAAGTGAATTGAAAAATCACTAATCCTTTCCTTAAGGAAACTCCTCCGACTTCTTTAAGGCTCGTTCCTTTTAAAATGGCTGCCGGCTTGAAGCTGGATAAAACAAAAGAAGGGTATGAGCCTGCTATTAATCCTATCAAAAGAATAATACCAAGAAAAACAGGAAACATTCCCCATGAAATGAACATGCTTATGTCAAAGGATTTTGCAGTTAAATCTGCCATGAAAGGCAACATAATGGTGACTAAGATCGATGCAAGCACAGAAGCAATAACAACGATAATGAGTGATTCTCCCAGGAATTGAAATATCAAGCCTTTTCTGTCAGCTCCTATGGTTTTTCTAATACCTACTTCCTTGCCTCTTTCCATAGAGCGAGCTGTAGATAGATTCATGAAATTGATAATGGCAATAACCAAAATAAATAAGCCAATGATTGAGAAAATGTAGATATTGGACATGCTTCCAAGCTCTCCCGGCTGCCTCAAGGCTGTAGAACCAAGATAAGTGTCATTTAAGGATTCAATGCTTATAGTATAGCCAGGACGTGTGTCCCCTACTCTTCTTTCCAGAAAATCGGGGATTCTTTGCTCAAAGTCTTCAGGATTGAATTGGTCATTTACAAGAAAGTAAGTGTAAAAATCGACATAACCCCATTGATCAAATACACCTGGTCTTGACTGATAAAATGTACTCATAGAAAGTAAAGTATTAAACTTAAAATGAGAGTTCTCCGGTACATCTTCCATTACTCCTGTAACAGTATATATTCCTTTGTTAGATCTGCCTCCCGAAGGATCTCCATCCAGAGTTTTACCCATTGGGTCTTCATCACCAAAGTACTTTTTGGCTGTTGTTTCAGTCAACACAATGCTATAAGGTGCTACTAAAGCTTTTTGCGGATCTCCTTTTATTAATTTCCAGCTAAACACATCAAAAACGGTGGAATCCATAAAGAATATACCATCTTCCTGAAACATCTTTTCACCATTTCTCAATAAAATATCTGCCCTTCCGGAGAATTGAACTACCTTCTCAATCTCCTGAAAATCACTAGCCAGGGCCTGCCCTACAGGGGCATTTCCCCATACTTCATAATAATCCGGTTTTACATTATCAGATTCGGATGATTCATTAAATCCATGCAGGACACGGTAAATCCGATCCTTTTTTTCATGGTATTGATCATAGGAAAGTTCATCCTGTACGTACATGAAAATCATAAAGCAACATGCAATGCCTATTCCCAATCCGGAAATATTGATGAATGAGTAAACTTTATTTTTAAGGAGATTCCTCCAGGCGATTTTGATATAGTTTTTTAACATAATTTCTGATGTTACATTGAAAATATTTGAGTTAGGATTTAGCTTGTAACTCCTAATTTCATTCCTCCTTCAAACTCTTCACCGGGTTCATTAAACTTGCCTTTACTGTTTGTAAGGACACAATGAAAATGGTGAAAAATACTCCAATCGTTACTGTAATAATAAAAATGCCTGCACCTGGAGTAGATTTTATTTCAAACTGTTCCAGCCATTTATTCATCAACCAATAGCTAAAAGGCATAGCCAGAATAATGCCTATTAAAGTAATTTTCAGAAATTCCTTATTGAACATTAAGGAGATGTTATAAGCCGAAGCTCCCATCACTTTTCGGATTCCTATCTCTTTCATTCGCCCGGTAATTGACAATGAAGCCAGAGCAAATAGCCCCAGAGCTGCAATAATTACAGCTATTATGGCAGACAGCCCTACCAATTTCCCCAATCGCTCATCTGCCTGATATTGTTTTTGAATGGATTCATCAAAGAAACTATACTCAAATGGTTCTGAAGGGTATAATTGTGTCCATTCCTCTTTAAGCACACTAATCAGGGTCTGAAAATCATCTGAGCTGGATTTTACCAGCAATGTTGGGCCTAATGATCCAGGTATATTAAGAGAATTAATGCCTGAAAGTGCCAATTCAGGATTCATTGTCATCATCACTGGTTCAATTTTACTGTATAAGGATGCATGATGGAAGTCCTTTACCACCCCTATAATTCGATGGTCATTATATTTACCCGCTGGTCCTACCTGATCCTGCAAAGGGTTCTCCATCTTAGAAGCATGCACAAATGCTTCGTTAATAATAAAAGCAGAACTGTCTGATGGGAATTTTTCTGACAGATTACGACCTTGCTCAAATTGGAGTCCTAATACCTCTGCATAATGTGTATCAATAAAATTAAGGCGGTAGTAGAACATATTTCCGTCACTATCAGCAAATCCCGCATTCCACCAACTATTATTTCCATAGGTACTGATGGCCAAACCTGCATTCTCTACTTCTTTCCTCCTTTTTATGGCCAGTTTAAATCTTTCGCCCTTTTTAAAGCTATTTTCAAGTGCTGTTATAAAATTTTCGGAAGGTACTGGCGGTATTTTTACCTCTATAATATTGTCCTTTGTAAAGCCCAAATCGTACTGGTTGATTTGTTGCATTTGCTTGTACATGATTAAAGTACAGGCAATCAGAAATAATGAAATGAAAAACTGCAGACCTACTAATCCTTTTCTTAGGTTTTGCTTACCAAAGTTCATCTGTAAATTTCCTTTCAGCACCTGAATAGGACGAAGATTGGACAAAAACAATGCAGGATAAGCACCTGCAATAAAGGTGATTAGCAACATGAGCGCACAAACAATCAATATTTGCACTGGCTCAAATGCTATGACCAATGATTTTTCGAACAAACTATTAAAAACCGGCAACAGCAATTGAGCAAGAAGTACTCCCAATAATGTTGAGAGGATAGTAATGATGAATGATTCAGTCATAAATTGCCCGAATAATTGCTTATATGCCGCACCCATGGTCTTTCTCACGCCAACTTCCTTTGCCCTGGTGGCCGATCTTCCTATGGCCATGGTAGTAAAATTAATACAGGCAATCAGGAGAATCATGATGGAAACACTGAACAGTATCCACAGAAGCTGGGGGTCTGTGGTTTCAAGAATTCCTCCTGTCACTTCAGGATTCAAATGAACAGACTCGATAGGTTGAAAATCCAGGTCATAATACTCTTCTTCAAAATCCTCTTGTCCTATAGCACTTTTTATGAGTGAAGGCACTTTTTCTTCTAAACTGGCAAGGGTATACCCCTCTTTCATACTCACATAACTTTCTCCATAAGTGATCTCCCAGTTTTCCAGCTGTCTTTCCTCTATAAAAGCTGACAGGTTTTGTTCAGACATTAATATTTCAAATTGAATGCTGGATTTTTTAGGAGGGTCTTTCAAGATGTCGCGTACCTTATACGGCTGGTATTCAGGCCCCAACTGGATCAGTAATATCTTCCCTATTGCTTCCTCTTTACCAAAATATTTAGTAGCTGTAGAGGCTGTTATGGCAATTGTATTTTTTCCAGCTATTGGGTTAGGATCTCCCTTGATAATAGGAAAAGAGAATATCTTCAAGAAGTCTTCTCCTACAATGGAAGCAGATTGAAGCAAAGCTGTTTCACCACCCTCAATTTTGGTGAGATTCTCAGTATCAACAAAATGGGTTGTACCCAATACTTCCTCAAAATTCTCTTTCAATGCATGAGGTACAGCCATAGGTGCAGATGCGGTCTGGCTCAAAGTACCATCTTCATCTTCTCCAACCCACAAAACCCTGCCTATACGCTCTTCATTTTCATGAAATTGATCAAATGAGTTTTCATATTGAATAAACAACAGGATAAGAATGCTCACTCCCAAACCTACGGAAAGCCCGAAGAGGTTAATTCCCGTGTATAACTTGTTTTTAATGAGATTTCTAAAAGCGATTTTAAGATAGTTTTTCCACATAGCTTTGGGTTTTATATCAAGTAGGTTATTGATTATTCTCTTTTTAATGAATCTACGGGGTTCGTATAAGCAACTTTTAAGGACTGGAAACTGATGGTAAACAAAGCAAATACCATAACTATTAGTCCGGAGCCTGCGAATATCCACCAACTTACATCTACTCTATAGGCAAAATCCTGTAGCCATTTATCCATAGCATACCAGGAAATAGGTACTGCAATTAAAATCGAAATCAATATCAGTTTTAAGAAGTCTTTGGAAAGTAAGCCTACAATAGTTGTCACCTCAGCCCCTAATACTTTGCGGATACCGATTTCCTTGGTGCGCTGTTGAATAACAAAAGAAGCCAGGCCAAATAAACCTAAACAGGCAATGAAGATGGTTACTCCCCCACCAATCGCAAACACATTACTTACCCTCCTATCTTCTTTATAAAATGCAGCCCATTGTTCATCCAGAAAATGGTATTCCATTGAAGAACGGGTATCAAAAATTTTGTGCACTTCCTCAGCATGAGCAAGTACTTCTTCGGTATGTTCAGCATTAAATTTTAATGAGAAATAATCGATACTTTGAAATGCATTGGCACGATAGCCCAATATCATAGGCCCCACTTTATTGTGTAATGATTGAAAATTGAAATCCTTTACTACTCCTGCAATTTGTAATTGCTGGCTAATACCATCATCACTAAGTTCCAGAAATTTACCAATAGGATCGTCAAGATTTAAGATTTGAGCGGCCGTTTCATTAATGATAATATGCAGGGAATCTGTTTTGTTATTTCCTGTAAAATTTTCACCTTCTATCAATTGCATTTTATATAAGTTGATCATATCAGCATCAAAACCTATATAGTTCATTTTCATCGAATCAGCACTTCCAAAATTCTTGGTATAAACTTCCTGTATGGACTTCCACTCACCAGGCACCCTTGAAGATACTGCCACACCTTCCACATAAGGAGAATTGGCAAATTCCGATTTTATTGTTTCAAATCGTTCCCTTACTTCACCACTGTTTATGTCCACTATCAACATCTGCTCATTTTCAAAGCCTAGCGGAACATTCTGAACATAATTCAATTGTCTGTAAGCTACTATGGTGGCTATGATCATAATGATGGATAAGGTGAATTGTGTACTCACCAATACTTTCCTCAATACCACACTGCTTTTGCTACTTTTCATAGCTCCTTTCAGGATGCTGGTTGGCTTTAAGCGTGACATCAATATAGCCGGATAGCTACCGGAAAGTAGCCCCACAATAATAGTGATAGAAAATATCAGGAAAAAGATGCTTCCAAAGGTCTCTACATTAAAAACAAATTGTTTATTAGTCAGCTCATTGAAATAAGGCAGTAACAAATCCACCAAAAATACAGACAGTATCAAGGCTATGAAGGCGAATAAGACTGATTCAGACAAAAACTGGGAAACTAATTGATGCCTAAAAGCTCCTGATACTTTTCTGATGCCAATTTCTTTTCCACGATGCAATGATTTAGCAGTGGCCAAATTCATGTAGTTAATACAGGCTATTAAAAGCATAAAAAAACCAATCGCCATAAAAATATAAGCATAGGTGATTTGACCTCTATTGGTATCGCTGGCGTATTCAATACCTGCAGAATTAAAATGAATATCAGATAAGGGCTGTAAGTAAAAATCATGTTGTTGAGGATCTTCAAAATGATTTGCCACAAAACCTTTCATCTTTTGATGAATACTTTCAGGTTTGGCATTTTCCTGAAGCAACAAATAAGTATAGGCTCCATATCGATCCCAGCTATTGGCTATTTCCTTATAAAAATCCCAATCGGTGGGTAATCCTACTAGTATTTTATATTGAATGTGGGAATTTTGAGGTAGTTTTTTAATGACTCCCGTCACCAGAAAATCTGTATCTCCACCGGAATCCAAGGTCTTCCCTAAAGCCTCTGTAGTGCCAAACAAACGTAATGCCCACTCTTCATCTATCACCACAGCAAAAGGTTTTTGCAATGCCGTGGCAGGATCTCCTGCAATCCACTCCAGATTAAAAAGTTCAAAGAAATTGTCTTCAGCAAAATAATAATCCCGCTCCTGATACGCCTCCTCATTGTGCTGAAAAACTATTTGACCTCCAAATTTATATAAGCGTGTGTAGTTTTCTATTTCAGCATACTCATCACTCAAGGTTTTTCCGGTCGGACCGGGCACCATTCCAAACTCCCTGGTTTCTTCTGCTGTTGTATTTACTTCAATAAGCCGGTATAATCTGTCTTTTTTATCATACATACCGTCAAATGAAAACTCATCAATCACCAGCATAAAAAGCAAGCTGCTGCAAGTGATGCCCAGGGTAAGTCCCAATATGTTGATGGTGGAATAAGTTTTATTTTTCCACAGGTTTCTATAGGCGATTTTAAAATAGTTTTTCCACATGATTTCAATTATTAAATAAATACGTTTATTCGTCTTTAAGGGAGTTTACCGGATTAATATTGGCCGTTCTATAGGCTTGGCTTATTATTGTTAAAACAGCAATACTTAGAGCCAAAATGGCTGTTACAATAAAAACATACACTGAAATTGAGATGCGATATGAGAAATTTAACAACCATTCACTCATCAGCCACCATGAGATAGGAATGGCTAAGATGATCGCAATGAATACTAATTTCACAAAATCACTGGAAAGCAAGACTAAAATGCGGGCAACTGAAGCTCCCAGCACTTTTCTTATACCAATTTCTTTGCTTCTTTGCTCTGCAGCATACGCTGATAAGCCAAACAGGCCTAAACAAGAAATAATGATGGCAAGTGTCGAGAATATAGATGTGAGATTGGCTATTCTTTTCTGATTGGCAAAGTTCATAGCGAAAGATTCGTCAATAAATTCGTATTCGAAAGGAATATTAGGATAGTGCAGAGTAAAGGCTTCCCCCACTTTTGCTAAGCTTTCTTTTACCGGCACACCTTTTTTAAGTTTAATATGGATAATACCTAACCAGCTTTCTGGTCCTTCAATTACCATAGGTCGATCTTTTGAAAAAGGCGAACCATTTATAAAATTTTTCACTACTCCCACGACTTGCCAGGCCTTATTATTATCATAAATAGTTTGACCAATTGGCTCATCAAAGCCCATCACTTTCACAGCTTCTTCACTCAAGACTACAGCTAATGAATCAGTGGCATATTTTGAGATATCAATTTCTCTTCCTTGTACAAGCTCCAAGCCAAGGGTGCTCACGGCATCCTGATCTACACCGAATCTGTGTATTGTTATTTTCGATTCCGGATCTTTGCCATCCCAAGTGATGCCCCAGGAATTGCTCCATCCCTCAGTGACTGGGGACATGGTTCTGGTAATGGAATGAACCGCATCATTTTGCGTCAGTTCAGCACGGAAAGCAGGGAATGCTTTTGCCATTTGCTCTCCGTAACTCAAATAAATTAATTGTGAATCGTCATAGCCTTTTTCTCTCTTTTGGGCATGTTCTATCTGCTGCCTTACTATAATGGTGGAAGCAATAAGTATTATTGCAAAAGTAAACTGCACAATTACCAGGATTTTTCTTGGTGCCAATAAGGACTTTGAATTTTTAAAAGTGCCTTTAAGCACTTTAATGGGTTTGAAGGATGATAGAAATAGTGCCGGGTAACTGCCAGCAAGTAGTCCTGTCAATAAAATAAAACCTCCGAACGAGAGCCAAAACCAAATATTTTCAAAAGGAACTGCTAATTCCAACCCAATGATATTGTTAAAAATTGGAAGTAATAATTGCGCTAGCAGAATGGCCAGCAAACCACTGATCATGGTCAGTATTATTGATTCCATCATAAATTGAGCAATCAGCATCTCTCTTCTGGCTCCGGAAATTTTACGAATCCCCACCTCCTTAGCTCTCTTTTCGCTTCTGGAAGTGCTTAAATTCATGAAATTGATACATGCTATTAAAAGAATGAAGATAGCTATCAGCCCAAACATCTTTACATTATCTATTTTGCCACCTACCGGAATCCCATTTTCAAACTCAGAATATAAATGAAGATCTTCCAGTGGATATAAAAAAACTTCGGTGTCTTCAATAGAATGCTCTTGAGTGACAGTTTTCACTTTGTCATTAAGTGACGCGATATTGACATTTTCCTCAAGTTCAACATATGTCTGGATGGAATTATTCCCCCAATAATCATCTGAGTAGTCCATTTGAACCATTAATGACCAAGGTAAAAGTGCATCAAATTCAAATATCGTATTACCGGGGATATCTTGCATAATACCGGTAATGGTCAAAGGTAAATGCCCATCTGTGGTAATGACCTTTCCTACAGCGTCCTGGTTTCCAAATAATCGGGTTGCCATAGATTCGGAAATTACAACTGAATGAGGGTTAGCAAAAACCTGATTTGGATTTCCCTCTATCAGGGGAAAACTGAACATTTGAAAAAACGTAGAATCAACAAATGCGGCCTCTTGTTTTAAGTTCTTCTCTTCTACACTGAATAGAAATTTTCCAAGGTAATAGTGACGCGTGTAATTAATCACCTCAGGGTAATCTGAATAAAGAACGGGAGCTAATGGTTTGGGGGTCTGGTTCCAGCACCAAATTTCGCCTTCAAAGGTATTTCTGTTCCAGGCCTGATATATTTGCTCACCTTTTTCATGGAATCTGTCTACACTTACCTCTCTCATAATCCACAGACTGATAAGCATAGCACCAGCCATACCAACTACCAGGCCAGTTATGTTAAGAAATGTGAAACTCTTGTTTCTGGAAAGGTTTCTTAAGGCGATTTTAAAGTAGTTTTTTATCATGAGTGTTGGCTTTAGACGGCTTTTTATTCACTCTTTAAATTATTAACAGGGTTTTGCCCGGCAGCCATTAGCGATTTATACCAAATGGTAATTAATGAAATAGCCATTACCAGCACCACAGAAACAATGTAAATCCATAGCGGTAATTCAGTTCGATAGGCAAAACTTTGCAACCAGGTATCGCTGAAGTAAACCCCTGCTCCTATGGCTATGATGGCAGATAAAACCAAAAGCTTTACAAATTCAAATGATAGCAGTTTTAAGACATCAAAAGAATTGGCTCCCAATACTTTTCTGATGCTGATTTCCTTGGAACGCTTATTCGCAACAAAGGAAACCAATCCAAATAGACCCAAACATGCTATGCAAATGGCAATTATAGAGAAGGTGGTAAACACCTGACCGATTTTTGTTTCGGCTTCATAAAGCGCATTATATTTATCGTCCAAAAACTGGTATTCAAAAGGGCGGTGAGGCACCAGCTTTTTCCAAATAGTCTCTACTCCTGCCAAGGTATTTTTAACATCCCCATTTTGTAGTTTTGCCACTAAATAGTTTCCTTGTTCCGGCTCTATAAAAAGCCCCAAAGGTTTAATTTCCTCATGTAGCGAACTGAAATGAAAATCCTGAACTACTCCTTTAATAGTAGATTTTCTTCCTCCAAAATCCACTTTTTTTAGAATCGCTTCTTCCGGAGTATATCCCATTTCATTGGCGGCTGTTTCATTAATCAATATCCTATAATGTGCTTCAGGCCCAGTTCCATTGTCATCCTGCTCGGTCAAATCATTACCTGCCACTATATTCAGGCCCAGGCTTTTAGCCATGTCAAAATCACCAGCCAAGCCATTTATATTTACAGCATATTCCTGCGTTTTACCTTCTTCAATAATTCTGTATCCGGCTTTAATTACCACAGGATTGTCTGAAGTAACCGCCACATGTTTAGCAAGCCCTTCTCTTTTCAATTCAGATTTTAAGGCAGATACCTGATCTTGCATTTTATAATCCAAAGGCATGGTAATCACCATATCTTTATCATATCCAAGATTTTTATTTTGAATAAAATTCAACTGGAAATATATAATTGCGGTGGCAATAATCATAAACATAGAAACAAAAAACTGAAATACGACCAGCACCTTTCTCATATTGCCACCTTTTCCTATACTAAGACCTTTCGATTTAAGAGATTGTGCAGGTTGCAATGCAGATATCATCCAGGACGGATAAAAGCCTGAGAGCAATGTAACAATCAAGGCAATCAAGATGAAAAATGTCAAAAAAGGAAATGATAAAAGTAAATCAACATCAGTGTTAATTCCGGAAAGTGTTTTGAACTGTGGAAATAAAGCATACATCAGAATATAGGCTATCAACAAACTGATAGTCACTAATAAACCAGCTTCTGCCAAATACATTCTGATTAACTGAGAACGGCTGGCACCCATTACTTTTCGGATACCTGTTTCTTTATTCTTATCACCACTTTCAGCAGTTGCTAAATTAATATAATTAATAGAAGCAATGAGGATGATCAATAGCGCAGCAAAACCAAAAATATATAGATAGCGCACATCAATAGTAGGTTTGGCACCGCTTAAAAACTCTTCTCCAAAGTGGAGGTCAGTCAATGCATGAAGGCCGAAACTGACTTTAAAGTGATACTGGGCCATCATATCTGATAATAATTCACTTGTACGAGCATTGATCTGTTGAAGAGTTTCCTCTTCACTCACTCCCTGATGAATCTTTACATAAGTGATATAATTACTTGGTTGCCATTCAGGATTTTTGGCCGCATTTAATATTTTAAAGGGGGCAAAAAATTCATATTCAAAATGAATATTATCGGGTAAATCATCTAATACAGCACCAATCTCATAGGTTTTAGTATCACCAACAATAATATCCGCACCCATAGCCTTATCGGTGCTGCCATAATATCGGATAGCAGCTGATTCTGTTAAAACCATTTTCTCCCCACTTGCAAGTGCAGCAACAGGATCTCCTGCCAATACTTCCAGATTAAAAAGCTCAAAGAAACTTTCATCCACATAGCTGAATTTATACTCCGACTGATTTTCACCATCCGTTTTAATCAATGTAGGACCAAACATAGCAACATTGAAAAGACGTGCCGTCTTCTCTACTCCTGCAATATCATCTTGCATCATATTCGCCAACATTGCTGGGGTATTAGCAATCTCCTGGGAATTGCCCCCCACTTCAAAAGTCTGGCTTATCTGGAAAATTCGTTCTTTATCTGCAAAGTTGCGGTCGTAGCTCCAATGATGATAAATATAAAGACTTATAGCCATTAGGCTCAAAAAACCGATCGACAGACCGATTACATTAATACCGGTATACAACTTCTTCTTTAAGAGTTGTCTTAGCGATGTTTTAAAATAATTCTTCCACATTTTTTTAATATTTATTCATTCTTCAATGACTCCACAGGATTGATTTTTAAGGCTTTATGAACTTGGCTACCGATGGTGAGGGCTACTACCCCCAAAACCAGAAGAAAGCCAATAGCGATAGTTCCTACCCCAAAATCTACTTTATAGGCATTCATTTTCAGCCAGCTCACATTCACAAAATAAGCCAGTGGCCCCGCGATCAAATAGGAAATTCCTATTAAAATCATAAAGCTCTTACTTACCGTCATGGTGATGTTCCAGGCTTCTGCGCCCAATGTTTTTCTGATACCGATTTCCTTGGTTTTATTCTGAATATGAAAAATAACCATCCCCAAAAGCCCGAGGCATGCCAGGGAAACCACAATCATGGTCACATAACTCAGTATGGCGAGAATAGCGGCAAGGTAGCCGTAGCTCACTTTAAGATCATCTTCAAAATAACTATAGCTAAATGGCCGGTTGGTATGCTTTTTCCAGCCTGCTTCCAATTGGGCAAGCGTTTCTTTATCCTGCTCAGAATTAATAGTCACTATCATGGTTCGCACTTCGGAAGGCTGGTATCTTAATGCCATCGGCCCGATTTCTTCATCCATTCTTTCATAATGGAAATCTTTTAGGACTCCAATGATCTCCACCTGATTGTCATCAACTGTTAAAAGTTGACCAATGGCTTCTTCAGGGTTCTCCCATCCGATGCGCTCTACTGCACGTTCATTAATTAAAATATAGCGTTCTTCATTCGGCATGTTTTCAGGGAAGTTCCTTCCTGCCAATAATTCAATTTCCATGGAGTTTACATAGTGATTATCTACTCCCAGGAAGTTCATGTATAAGGGTTCTTCCTCATTTGGTAAATCTACTTCAAAACCATTATTGGTGCCCAATGCCGGCATGTGCGTAGTAGCCGAAATGGCTTGCACATTGGCTATGGAATTAAATTCATTTTTAATGGTTTCATAAGGCATGCCATCTAATTTCACATTCAGAATATTCTCTGTCTTAAAACCATGGTCAGCCGTCAACACCATATTCATCTGCTGATATAATGTAATAATGGTCACCACAAAGAAAATGGAGAAAGCAAACTGCGTGACCACCAAAACTTTGCGAATACTAAAGCGTGCAATGCCTATTTTCTTACCCAAATTTTCGAGGTTTATAGACTTTTTAAGAGCTGTCAGAGCATTAGTTGAGGAGAAAAAGATTGCCGGAACAATGCCTGCTATGATGCCGATTAAAGCCGCAAATCCTACATAAAATAGATATAGATAATTGGTTTTATCAAAGCGAATGGGCGCTCCCAAAGAAGTAAACAAAGTATTAAGCGATGGATGGAGATACTCCACTAAAAGGGCAGCTATAGCAAAAGCAAGGAGGGAAATGATGATGGCCTCCATCAGGAATTGCGCCATGATATGCTTTTTACCAGCTCCAATAACTTTTCTTACCCCTATTTCCTTAGCACGATTCATGGCCCTGGCTGTGGTTAAATTGGCATAGTTAAAACAAGCCGAAAGCATAACGACAAGGGCTAAACCCAGTAGGACATAGATAATAACGGCAGGCAAGCCAAAGCCCATTGTATTGCTGAGCAATGGCCCCAAGGTAATTTCTGACAGGGGTTGTATTTTAAAGTGAAAGCTGTAATCTCCTTCATCATCGTAATTATCGAGTGAAGCTTTATTCAGAATAGGTGCTAAATCATCTTCTTTGAAGTTTTCGGAAGTTTTGATATAGATATAATTATCATAAATATAGTTCCAGTCGGTTAAGGAAGCTGAGAGTTTCCCTTCTTTTTCTAATAAGGGAAGCCCATTTACTGAGGCCATCATATCAAAATTAAAATGCGTTTTGCCGGGAAATTCTTCCAATACGCCTGTCACCAGATATTCCCCTACTTCTTCTACCTCAATGGTTTGTCCGATTGGATCAGCGTCCCCAAATAATTTAACCGCCATTTCATTGGTTATGACCACTGCATTAGGAAGCGTAAGGGCTTCAAAAGCATTACCTGATTTCATAGGGAAATTGAAAATGCTGAAGACCTCATTATTGCCAAAAATTCCTTGAAATGGAATTTCAGCCTGTTGCCATTTGGCAGTACCTTCAAAATTTCTTTTCACCAATGCTAATTCTTCTATCCCTTGCTGCCCCTGTAAAGTAGCTGCTAATGGAAAAGCGGTGGTTGCCGTACTCCAGGTTCCATCATTTTGCTTTTCACGATCTGTAATTACCCTATAGATCCTGTCCGAATCGCTATGGAAATTATCATAAGAATATTGATCTGCTACAATTATGATCAAGAGCAAGCATACCGTCATACTCACTGCCAATCCGAAGACATTGATAAAAGAGACGGTTTTATTCCTGAGAATATTGCGAATAGCAACGAGTATGTAATTTTTCAGCATGGCCGTAATTTTAAATTTTGAGGTATTTTTATTGATCAGTTATCACACATGAAACTGCTCTCTTATATTTTCTGTAACTACCTGACCGTCAAATAAATTGATCACTCTGTGGGCATAATTACTATCATGCGGTGAGTGTGTTACCATTACAATGGTGGTGCCTTCATTATTCAATTGCTCCAATAATTTCATCACCTCTTCACCATTGGCAGAATCGAGATTACCTGTTGGCTCATCCGCCAAAATCACTGCAGGATTGGCCACTATGGCTCTGGAAATAGCTACTCTTTGTTGCTGTCCACCTGAAAGTTGTTGCGGAAAATGATTTCTTCTATGCATAATGTTCATGCGGGTTAAAACTTCTTCCACTTTTTGTTTACGCTCCGCAGAAGGCACTTTCATATACAATAGAGGAAGCTCTACATTTTCAAATACAGTCAACTCATCTATCAGGTTAAAGCTCTGAAATACAAAGCCAATTGAACCTTTTCTTAACTGAGCTCTCTGCCTCTCGGAATATTTGGCCACTTCATGATCCACAAAGTGATATTCCCCTGAGTTAGGATTATCCAACAAGCCCAGGATATTCAGTAAAGTGGATTTTCCACAGCCTGAAGGGCCCATGATGGCCACAAACTCTCCTTTTTTGATTTCGATATTAATCCCATCTAAAGCAGTGGTTTCCACTTCCTCTGTGGTGTAAAGCTTCTTTAAATTGACTGTTTTGATTACGTGATCCATATTTTATAAAGTGTTTAATTTTTTAAGTTATTAAGTTGGCATGTTGCCAGGTTTTTAGGTTGACATATGCCAGATTTCAATATTTAGTCTTCAATAATTTATTATTTTTCTATTTCTTTAATATCATTTTGCACTTACAAATTTCCACTCCCATACTCCCTCCTCAATGCTATTAAGTCAAGCTTTTATTCAAACCTCAACCTTTCATCCTTCTCCGATGGGAGAAGGAAAATTGTCTTAACTTAATAGCATTGCCCCCCTTGGGGGTTCGGGGCATTTCGGTCTGACCTTCGGTACTGACCTCAATTCCTCCTTAAGCAACACCCCTATGATCCCCTAAAGGGGATAGACTATTCGATTTAATTTAGCAGAAAACAGTAAACTTTATCACCATCTTCTTACTCTATAGATCTCAAGCTTAATAAAGTGTCGCTAGATTATGAGCAATTAGCTTGATCAGTGCGCCTTCCACCCTTGAGGGGGGTTAGGGGGGTGTTGCCAAATTTAATAGCCCCCTACTTCAAGCTCAGCTTCTCATTGTCTCCATAATTATCATAACCCGACACAATTACCTTATCTCCTTCGGATAAGCCGTCTAGTACTTCATAGTAATCCACATTTTTCCTGCCGAGCCTGATAGGTTTTTTAATAGCTTCTGACTCGTTTTCAGGATTAATGATATAAACCCAATTGCCACCTGTATCTTTATAAAACCCTCCAACAGCCAATAATAAAGTCTCCTCGGTGGCTCCCAATTCCAGTTTAATCCGAACAGTTTGTCCTCTCTTAATACCTTCAGGACTCTCTCCATCGAACACCATATCCACTTCAAATCTTCCTCCGGCTATGGTAGGATATATTTTATTGATAACGAGCTGGTAAGTTTCTCCTGAAAAAGTAAAGGAGCCAACTTGTCCAATATCAACTCTAGGAAGGTATAGTTCATCTACAGCTACCCTGATTTTGTAATTATTCATTTCATCAATTTGCCCAAGGCGCTGACCGGAGTTAATAGATTGACCGATTTCTAATTGTGGAGTAGATAACTGACCTGCTTTTGGTGCCCGGATCACCAGGTTATTCAAAATTCTACCAACAGCATCAAGGCTTCTTTGCATGCGTTGTTCGGAATTGGAGAGCTGCCTTAACTGTATCACCCTGGCAATGGAGTCATTTCTGTAGCTTTTATAGGTGAGTTTCTTACGTTTTACATTATACTCATATTGCTCCCTGATTTCCTCAAACTCCCTTTCTGAAATAAATTCATCTTCAAAAAGCTTTTTAAAGCGGTAATATTGAGGTTTAAGCAAGTTCAACTGATAATCAATTTCTGCTAATTGGGCCAGCTGGCTCAAATCATTCTGATCCAACAGTAAACGTGTCTGTCTAAGGTTGTTGATTTGTTCATACAATTGGGTTTCCCGTTGCATTACATCCAGTTGAAGGTTAGAATTAGTGAGGCTTAAAATGGTATCGCCCTTAGTTACCATCTCCCCAGATTCACGGATAATATCAGCTATGATTCCTCCCTCAATGGCATCCAGGTAATAGGTTCCCCCTGGTTCCACATTACCGGTAACAGGAATAAAATCTTTGTACTCCCCCATTTTCACAGTAGCTATGCTCAATCGGTCTTTGTTTACATTTAAAGTGGATCGGTTATCTGCAAAAAGCAGTTGAAACACTATAAAACTTAAAACAGCTACTCCTAAAGTAATTAAAAGAACACGTTTGACTGTCCACCTTTTCCGCTCAATTTTTTTATCCATTTTTTTTGAATTCTAATATCTGCCTATCCGTTTACCAACTCTGTGCCAAGTATGCCAAAAGTAGCCTTAAGACCATTTAAAGACATTATTCCGTATTTCAATACGTTCATAAAAGCACGCAAACGTCCGCTGGCGGACGCCTTGGTTTTTGGGGAGAAGTTAAGGGGAATTTATGGATGTGGGGAAGGGATTTTGGATTTGGAGGGTGGGGCTATTTTGGGTTTAAGGTGGTTTGGAGTGTTCGTTGAAGAGGATATAGTCATTTTAAGCAGCCACCATGCAGAGCATGACGGGAATGGGGCTTGATCCTGAAGAGATACAGTTACCTCTACACCCTGGCAAGCAATAAAGAAAATAACACTACTTTTTATATAATATACAAAGGCCTTATTCGTCCGATATACACACTTTTTTCTGGTGTGAAAATTAGAACTCATTTCATTTTGCTTTTCAAAGCACGTCAGAAAGTGTAATCGTAATCTCTTTAATTTGATAAAATTATTTATCAAAAAATTAAATATGATTGCCTAAAACACATAAAAATACTTTAGTTTAGCCAACCAAAAATTAAAAACATATTTATGAACCATTATTATAAACTAATACTGGTATTAACAACCAATTTGTTACTATCCAACATAGCACTATCACAGGTATTTGATGAGACATTCAAGCCAGCAATTCTAGGAAATTCTTTAATCAAAGAGATAGTGCCAATATCTGAAGAAAGAAATATTATTGTAGGTGATTTTTTCTATTTAAATGGAGAAAAAACAGCAAACATAGCGGTAGTAAACTCCGATGGTAGCAAAGATCCTAATTTTAAAATAGACGAAGAGGAATTACCTGAAGGCGAATTTTTTACTGCCTTCTATGACGCTGAAATAAACAAAATATACGGAGGAGGTCATTTCGAGAGCGGAATAGGACTTATACGATTCAATATGGATGGTAGTATTGATCAAACTTTCAATGCCTTTAGTGATTGTAATAATGTTCACCACATTAGAAAACAATCTACTGGGAAAATTGTAGTATTTACCACGAACTTTCCAGAAACAATGTACAGATTAACTTCCACAGGAGAGCTTGATAACAGTTTTCAGGGTTCCACTGGCCCTAGTACCTACACCACTGCATCCATAACATTTGAAATACTGGAAAATGACAAAATTATTTTTGGAGGAGACTTTGAAAATTTCAACGGTGAGGCAAATAATACAATCGTATTATTAAATGAGGACGGAACAATTGATGAGAATTTTGATATTGGTGCAATTAATCAATCAAATGGGGGAAACGCTATGGTTAGTAACATCAATCCTCTTACAGATGGCCGCTACTTCATTTCAGGTAGTTTTTCTAGTATTCAAGGAAATGATGCAAATAATTATGCTATAATTGACGAAACAGGTAAATCTGACCCTTCATTCACACTTCAAGGTCAAGCAGGAAGTACCTTTACCGGAAACGTGTCCTCAACAATCACAAATGACAATCATTTCATTTTACATGGTCGTACAAGTTTCTCTAATGCATTGGTAAGTAAAGTAGATCTTAATGGGAATTTTGTCTCAAATTTTAATAAAATAAATTTATCAATTTCCACTCCAGAAGGATACTATTTTGATTATAATTCTATAGTATTAAATGGGCAGAATTTTTACACTGCAGGTCAATTTAATTCTTCTGGCACTCTTGATCTTAATAGAACACTCAAAGCAGACCTTAATGGTAATATAGTAGAAGATTACACCGTACAAATTGGTTATAAAGCAAGCATTAATGATGCCCTACTATTAGAAAATGGTAAGACTTTAATTGTAGGGGAATTTACAAAAATTGACAATACTGAAACATCAAATATTGCATTAATAAATCCTGATGGAAGTGTTGATACAGAATTTATTAATGCTATTGGAACTGGTATTGATGGTGTTCCTAGAAGTTTGGTAAAAGCAAGTGACGGGAGCGTTATAGTTACTGGTCGCTTTGATTCCTTTAATGGGAATACTGTAAATAATATAATGAAAATCAGCACTTCCGGTGTATTAGATGAATCCTTTGAGGCGAATTTACAAACAATTTCATTGGGTATAGTAGGGAATGATATTCTCGAACTAGCAAATGAAAAAATAATAGTTACCGGGCATTTCAATTATGTGAATGGCGAAGAAAGGCATTCCATTGCAATGCTCAATCTGGACGGTAGTCTTGATTTAAATTTTGATGCAAGCAACCTATTGGAGACAAACTCAACTGTAAATGCAATAGCAATAAAGGATAATGAAACGATTGTAATAGCTGGTGAAAAAGAGGTCAATAACGAATCCTTTCTAATGGAATTAAATACTAATGGCGAGCTGGTATTTGATTATATGGCCAGTAATGACATTGCGAAGTATAGCGTTTCTGCCATATCCGTTCTTTCTAATAATTCTATTATTGCTTCCTCCTATAATAAAGAAACATTTAATGATTGGCCACTATTGCAGTTTAACACAGAAGGAATTTTAGTTGATGAAACTAGTATAAATTCTTCACAAAATTCCTTTAATACAATGATGCCTATTAATGATTCGACACTATACGTTGGTGGGCAGTTTTTGTCTATTAATGGATACCCCATAGAAGGATTTGCTAAAATAGGATTAGATGGACAAGTTTATACTGATTTTGATTATGGTTTGATAACGCCTGGAGATTATGCTGGTGCATCCATAAATAAAATAATCAACTACAATGAAAATCAATTATTAATTTGTGGTGCATTCTTAGGAAATGAAGATTTCCCTTTATTTAATATGGGGATTTTGAATATTGCGGCACCCTTGACTCCCCAGAATCTTAACGTCAGTTTTGATTTTGAAAATGGAAACTCCATCACTTGGAATAGTAATGATAGTAAACTACCACAATTTGAAATTTACAAGAAATCAGCTGCCGACAATTTTGTTGTCATCGATACCTCAAGTGCTGAAACTTACAGTTTCATTGATGACAATATAAACCTTAAAGAAGATTATGTTTATAAAATTAGAGCTATAAATTCAGGGTTTTATTCACAGTTTACAGATGAAATTTCTATTCTTACGGATAGCATCTTGCCAATCAACTCTGCCAATTTCGATTTTAATTTTTTAGCTGGTACAGAAATAACTATGCCTGTACCTGCCAAAGAATATGGAACAGATCATTCCATCACCTTATATAAATCGAGCGACAGTGAAAACTTTACAGAGGTGCTTACCTCAGTAAATATAGAATCATTAAATTATACAGATAATGAAGTAGAATTAAACAAGGAATATGAATACAAAACTAAATCTACAGTAGGAATATTTACTTCAGAATTTTCAAACACCTTCAATTACACTACGCCAGAATCAGCATTTCTTGAAGTTCCTTATGAGTTAAACACTAATATTCAAAACGATCAAATAACAATCTCTTGGGAATATGATCAAGCAGTGCTAGGCTTTGAGGTTTTAAAACTAACAGGAACAGAAAGTGAGTTTGGTGTTGCAGACACAGTGGAAACAACTACCTTTAATGATCAAGATATTGAACTGTTTCAAACATATAATTATAAAATAAAAGCTTTCAATGCATTTGAGTCTTCCGATTATGCTGAACTGGAATCAGCTCTTATTACCGCTCAAAGTGAGAGATTAAGCTCCAAGCTAAAAGCTTTTCCAGTTCCTGCAACAGATAAGTTATCGATTTCAATGGATGGGACTAAAATTCAAAATATTCACTTGATTAATACTCAAGGAAAAATTGTGCTTAAACAAACTGCAGAAAAAGACAATTTAACTTTGGATATCAAATCCTTAGAAAAAGGAATTTACCTCCTGAAAGTTATTTCCAATGGAGAATATGCAATAAAAAGGATTGTTAAAGAATAAAGCTATACTATAAGACATCAGTACCCGAATAAACGTATGCTACCCTATACAAATCAGGTAGCATACACCTTATTTGACTATCGGATAGAATCACCCTTAAACACCTGAACATTTACAGGTTTTGGTTGCTAATGAACTTTCTGCCTAAATATAGAAGATTAATTATAAATTACATCCTAAAAATACAGATGTTAATCGAAAATTAGGTGAATTCCCAGATTCGGAAAGCAAGCATACTTCTGCGCAAGCCAATATGATATGAGTTTGCCAGCTGTAGAATTGAAAAACGTATGAGCATTTAAAAATTAATTACAGTATGCGGAAATATATTCTTTTGCAGTACTAAATCCATTTTCAGAAGCTTTGATCCAATCGTTACAAGCTTCAGCTTTCCGTTTCAAATTATAATAGGCCATTCCCCGGTTTGCATATGCTCCATAATGATCAGGGAATTCATTTAATGTACTAGTATAATTTAGAACGGCTGCTTTATAGTCTTTTAATTTTAAATAGCTGTTACCCCTATTAAAATAGAATAAATATTTTAAAGGGTTACCCTCTTTCACAAGATTGATAGCTTTATCATATTCTGAAATAGCTTCTTTAAGTTTATTTTGTTTCTGATATATGTCAGCGGTATACATATAGAGGTCTGCTTCATCAGGGTGATGCAGCTTTGCCCCAGAATATGCTTCAAGGGCACAATTATTATCATCTAACTTTAAACAGGCATCAGCAAGATTGTAATAGTAAATGATTTGTGATGGGTCAAGAGCTATTGCTTCCTGAAAATGTAAAATAGCTTTACTATAATGACCGCTCTCCAGAAGTGTATATCCTTTATTATTAATATTATTAGCCTCTCTGAGCGTAGGATTTAATTCATCAACTTCCTGAGCATATGCTGTGCTGGTTACTATAAAAAGAATAAAAATCCTCATAGATAGTAAATGATTGACTAAGAATTTCTTGAAGTTCAAAAGATTTGTCAGTTAGTGGATTCAAATATAATCACAATATTTGTATTGTAATGCTTCATAAAGTCTCTTACTCTATTGCAACGTCATCAAGTGAAAGAATTCAAGCCTCTCAGGAATTGGAGGCTTTTTTAGTTTATAAGGTCAAAAATAACATTGAAGCAAATATTGTCTTTAGTGCTTATCAAAGCATTTTATTAATAATCCTGAATTAAAACTTCTGTTGGAATTTTTAAATTGATGTTTAATTTCCGGATCATTTCCAGAGTCAGTTTACGCTTTTTATTCATTATTTCGCTTACCCGGCTTTTAAATCCAATCATTTCCACCAGGTCTTTTTGTTTTAAACCCATTTGTTCCATCCTAAAATTTATAGCTGATATAGGGTCTGGCATTCCAATAGGGAAATGTTCGCTTTCATATTTATCAATCAAAATAGATAAAATTTCAAGTTCATCACCTTCCTCAGTTCCTCTTCTAGCGTCAAAAATCACTTCTAAACGTTCCAAAGCTTTCTTGTAGTCAGCTTCATTTCTTATCGGCTTTATTTTCATATTAAATCTCGTTTGCGTTAATTTTATGCTTACGCCATAGCTTCAGCGTAGGCGCTGTCGTATTCAGCGTGAGTTCCAACAAATCTAATCCAGGCAAGTTGATATTCAAAGTTAAATTTTACTATCAGTCTGTATCTGTTACCTCTAATGTTAAATACAATTCGATTTTCCTGTAAAATACTTGCATTGGGAAATTCAGATTTAAGTTCATTTATCGAGTTCCAATTCGATTTTTCAGTTTCCCGATACCAAATTTTAAGTTGCATCTCACAGTCACCGTGTTTTTCCCAGAAATCTCGTAATGTTCCTCTCGAAAATATTTTCAAATCAAAGCTGTTTAACACAAATGCAATGAAAAAAGTTACCAAAACGATAACTTTTTCAGCAATTGATTGAAAAAATAGGCTTTATCATAAAGTCTGAAACAAATTAACCCCCTTTGCCGAATCGCCTTTTTTAAGTTTCAGGATCTTTAAATGTCACATAACATATTTAATCAATAATTTCCATCTGCTCAAACGCCTTCATTGTCACTTCTTTCCTGATCTCCGGAAACCCGGCCATATCAAATTGTGCTTGGGGCTCAACGTTTGTAGCAAAAAAGTAGGTGTTGTTTTGGGCTTCAACATATCCCACAAACCAACCATTGTTAATTCCGTTGCTACTTGACCAGCCGGTTTTTCCACTCAATTTGTAATGATCATTCACTTCCACCACCATCATTCTTTTCATGATCATCTCCGTGCGCTCAGAAATTGGGAGTTTAGATTGATAAAACCGCTTTATAAAGTCTATTTGCTCAAATTGAGTAATGCGAGATGCTCCCTGAAGCCAAAATAAATCAATATTTTTTGAATCAATCTGCATATTCCCATATTCAAGCGTATCAAGATATGTAATCATTTTTTCTACACCAATTTTCCTGGCTACTTCCTGGTAACACGGCACACACGAAAAATGAAAAGCGTCCCTGAGAATTAAATCCTGTTCCCAATTCTTCATTCTTCTATCTTCTCCGTCCCACTTAAAAAGTGTACTGTCGTTTTCCACTGTCCCTGTTTCAAGTGCTATAATGGAGTTGGTTATTTTGAAGGTAGAAGCCGGCAACTGCCCTTTATTAGCCCATTTAAAATCATTCGAATAATATATATCGGCTTCTAAGTCGTAAATTAAAATGGCTCCCTCCACCTCTGCTGAGTCCATAATTGCTTGAAATTCCGTGACTACTATTTCACGCTCAATGGTTTTATCATTCTGTTTATCAGAGCTGGTCTCTTTCCCTGTGCAGGCAAAGAAGAGTATTAATAGGGGTAAAATGTATAATATTTTCATTTAGTTATAGGAGTTTTAATGTTTGGCTATCTTGAGTGCGGCTTCATCATAAAGTATTGAATCTTTAAAAAAAGTTAAGCTTTATTCGGCTGTTCCATCTCATATAAATCAAAACCATCTGCCCAATAGTCTTTCTTAATCTTCAGCAGTTTAAAGCCCATCTTTTCATAAAACAGGTAAGTATGTTGTGAGGTCCTTACCACAATTAATTCAAAATCCTCCTTAGCATTGATATGCTCAATTCTATGTTGAGTCAATTTCCTGCCTATCCCCTTTCCGTGCTTGTTTGTGTGAATGATATCCCACGATATCACGGCTGTTTTGGCTTGTGGCTCATAATTAATGCCACCGGCACCTATAATCTCACCTTCATCTTCCACTACATAGTAATCTTCAATATGATTTTCCAGGTAATCGATTAAGCCCGCTTTTTCTGCGGCATCAAAATATTGAGGCGTATTTAAATCAAACAATTGAAGAACGGCTGACTGGTCGGATGCTATGTAGGGTCTTATTTTCAATTTAATTGTTGTTAAGCAAGTTGATTCATTATTAAATTTATACTATTCTTTTGATTTCTATAACTCACCGCTAATTTATCTGCGATAAATTTTTCCCCTCTCTCCCGAGAATAGAGGGAGGAACCTCGTAAGCATCCTTATTATTCTTTTAATTTATTATAGTTAAAAGAATTATCAAAATAATAAAGATTGCTCCTAATATTCCCTTCTCTTTGCAAAAGAGAAGGGTGGTTCCGCGGAGCGGAATCGGGATGAGTCTCACAACCCAGCACCCAAAAACCTTCCGTCCACCATTGGTCACAAACGTCCGATATCGGACAGCTTGAAAGATTCAATAAAAATAGTAAATTTAAAAAAACAGTGATATAAGTTATTGAAAGCATTATTCATGCTACTTTTAAAATTCAATCGCATCATTCGAAGCAAATCGGTATGGGATTTGACTACCAATTGATAAATGCCAAATTTATTCGCCTATTAATTTGAAAATTTTTAACAATGAACGACCTAAAAGCGGGCACTTTACTTATAGTAGATGACAACCTTGACTTACTCAACGCTGCTAAAATCTTTTTAAAAAGACATTTTAAAAGGGTTGATATAGAAAGCAACCCCAATTTGTTGCCCACTCTCCTGCAAAATGATAGCTATGATATCATTTTACTGGATATGAATTTCACACGCGATGTAAGTACTGGGCAGGAAGGTTACCATTGGCTCAACAAAATACTGGAAATAGATCCTTCAGCCATCGTTATCCTCATTACGGCCTATGGAGATGTTAATACTGCTGTAAAAGCAATCAAACACGGAGCCACCGACTTTGTATTGAAGCCATGGGAGAATGATAAATTATTGGCAACTTTAAATGCTTCACTCAAATTAAAAAGTGCCAGCGAGAAAGTAACGCAACTACAATCGCAACAAAAACAATTAAATGCTGATATCGATAGAAGGTTTAGAGATATCATTGGGAAAAGTGATGCCATTCAGCATGTATTTGACACTATCAAACGAGTGGCAAGAACAGATGCCAATGTACTCATCACAGGAGAAAATGGAACAGGTAAAGAATTAATAGCAAGGGCTATTCACAGAAACTCCCTTAGGGATGATGCCGTTTTTGTAACAGTGGATTTAGGGGCGGTAACTGATAGTTTATTCGAGAGTGAGTTATTCGGTCATAAAAAAGGCGCTTTTACAGATGCCAAGGAAGACAGGGCCGGCCGCTTTGAAGTGGCGCAGAATGGCACTTTGTTTCTGGACGAAATAGGCAACATCAGCCTGCCACAACAAGCCAAGCTACTCACTGCACTACAAAACAGAAAAATTACCCGTGTAGGAAGCAATAAAGCCATTGATATTGACATAAGATTGATAAGTGCCACCAATATGTCTATTAATGAAATGATAAATGAAGGCAAATTTCGTCAGGATCTTTTGTACAGGATCAATACCATTGAAATAAAATTGCCTGCCTTACGCGAACGCCCGGAAGATATTCCTCTGCTTGTTGAACATTACATAAAATTTTATAGCAAGAAATATAACAAAGAAATCCATAAAGCCAGTGATGCTACATTGGCCAGAATGATAAGATACGATTGGCCGGGCAACATCCGTGAACTGCAGCATAGTATTGAAAGAGCCGTTATTATGAGTAATCATAATATCCTCCAACCTGAAGATTTTTTCTTCCAGTCGACACAACATGAGGATAGGAAGAACGGCAATGTGAACCTGGACCATTTGAACATTGAAGATGTTGAGAAAATACTGATCCGAAAAGCCCTGGATAAAAACTTTGGTAATATCACACAGGCGGCACAGGAACTCGGACTGACTCGTTCATCGCTTTACAGAAGGCTGGAAAAGTATGGCTTATAAAATAACCAGGGAATGAAAAAGCAAATGATTAAATAACAATTCCAAACTTACCCAAAAACAATTGATACTTAAAAGATTTAGTGTTGGCCTGATTTTTCGATTGGTATTAATATTTGCCGTACTAAGTTTTATGGCCTATTTATTCCAGACTACTCCCAATTTTTTGGCGCCTGCCGTGCTTTTTTTCGTTGTAGTATTCCAATTCCTTGAGCTCTACAACTATGTAAATACCATCAACAAAAAAGTAATCCGTTTTTTGGAATCCGTCCGTTATTCCGATTTTTCTTCAGGGTTTTCTGCTGACAATAAATTAGGTAAATCCTTTAAGTTGTTGAATCAATCCTTTCATGAAGTTTTGGAAATATTTCGGGAAACAAGGGCTGAAAAGGAACAACACCTGATCATGATCTCCACCATTTTGCAAAATATACAAACCGGCATTATTTCTTTTGACACAAGTGGGGAAATTGGTTTGATCAATAGCATGACCAAAAAATTATTGCTGACTTCCCAAATCAAAAACATGTCAGACATCAAATTTAATCAGCCCAGGCTATATGAACATTTGATCAATCTAAAGCCGGGGAAGAGTGACTTGGTTATTGTTAATAATGATATCAAACTGGCTTTGAATAGTACCATACTACGAATGGGCAATAAGGATTGGAAGATAGTATCCATTCATAACATTTATTCGGAACTACAACAAAATGAGTTAAATGCCTGGCAAAATCTAACAAAAGTTTTAAGGCATGAGATCATGAATTCAGTAACGCCAATTGCCACTCTGGTGAGCTCCATGAACGATATTTTGGAAGAGGATGTAATCAAACTGCCAAATTCTTATGAATTACCAATTGAAGCGCATGAAGATATAAAATTAGGCTTAAAAACTATTGAAAACAGGAGCCGCGGACTAGTGAATTTCATCAATGCTTACAGAGATTACACTAATATTCCGGCACCAAAATTCACCTCTATTTCTGCACAACAATTAATTCACTATGTCACCAAACTTTTAAAGGAAGACCTGCAAAACCGGGGCATCAAATTGCAACTCAATTTACCTGAAATAGATATCCAACTATGGGCTGATGAAGAACAAGTACAGCTAATTCTTATTAATTTAATTAAAAATGCCAAAGAGGCTTTAGTTAATTGTTTGAACCCCACATTGACGATTACTATTATTACCACTCAGAATTTCTACTACATCAATGTGGAAGATAATGGGGAAGGAATAGTACCTGAAGCATTGGAAAGGATCTTTATTCCCTTTTTCACTACTAAGAAAGAAGGTTCCGGAATTGGTTTGTCTTTGTCCCGTCAAATTATGCAGTTGCATAACGGCAAGTTAAGTGTGAGTTCCACTCCCAATATCAGTACAACTTTCACTCTTCAATTTCCCAGGAAGAAATAAATTATCAACTACTGTAGTCTGATTAAAAAGTGATAAAATTCTACAGCCACCAAAGTTTGTGTCTCAAAAACTTTCTTCTAATTGAAAAGGTGCGTTTTAGCAAACTACACCTAAGCTCGTTTGTGGGGACACCATAGCCGTTAACTTAGTGGGTTAAAAATGAGTTTAATATCTGATAACTAGTAGGTTTAGATCCTTTAGCTTCACACTCTGTGTTTTCAATTAAGGGGAGAAATTCCTCTGTAAGCCACCTTTTCAAATTCATTTTTTTCAAAATCACCAACCGTAATGTATAAGAGAAGTTATTGCACCTTTTAAAGAATTTCAAGATACTTACTCCTTTTCCAGGGGAGCTGTTTTTCACATAATGATTTGTCAGCTGAAACAAGTGCCAATTAATTAATACCCATAACAGCCTGGCCAGTAATTGACATTCTAAACGTTCCTTTTTTACTTTTTTCACTTTATTAATTGAAAAAAACGACTTCCATGTTTTAAAAACCAGTTCAATTTGCCAACGTAGCTGATATGTCTTTTTTATGTCTCCCATGGATAGCACATCCCTACCCACATTGGTGATAAATGCATTGTACCTACACCTGATCTTATGATCCTTAGAAACACCTACCTTTCGGCTTTTGGCTGAATTTTCAGCTTGTTTTAATCTGCTTTTATATTCCTCATCATTTACTCTGAACAATACCACACGACACTTTAATCTATGGTTGTTAAATATTTCCATGTCCATATCTAAGGCTTGTGCATCTGTTTTCCTGAATTTTTGATCAATACCCTTCCATGTTAAAGGCTCTCCTGCTGAATTATAAAGTCCGGCTTGGGGAGGTAAACGGTTTAGAAAATAAGCTTCGGCTTCTTTAATAGCATTTAAATAACTTGCACTAATGTACCCCAGGTCCCTGATGTATAAATCGCCCTTTTCTAGAAGGTGAGCCGTTTCCCTGGAACTTTTTTTATCATTGGTTTTAATATTTGTCAATTCAAGAGAAGTCCATTTACCGCTCACAAGGTCATACTCATATTGCAGGTTCATCACCCCGTTCTTTTTACTGAAATTATTGAAGCTTGGGTAATCACCATTATAAATGGAAGGCAATGAAAATTTACTGGAATCCTTGATTTTAATACTGTTAAAGTGTTGTTTAAGCTTATCGTCTATAGAAAGATCGATTTGATTGGCAATCTGTAACTTCAGCAATTCTTCCATGAAGGTTACTGCTTGTGGAGTAAATTTTTTATGAAGTGCCTCCTTACTGACATCTATTTCAAATTCCTTGTTTAAATCAGCTGCTATGTCAGGTAAGCTGGTATTGGCTTGGTTGTTTACAGAGAAGGTCAAAGCGTTGGTGAATTCAAAAGCTGATAGCTTTCTTACCCTTTCTATAAAGCCTGATGTTTTACCAATTTCATTAATTGCCTCTTCTGAAAGGCAACCATCAAAAGTGCTCTTAATCTGATTAGAATAACGATTTACGAATGATTTTTGATTAATTTCTAGTGTGTTTCTCCCCTGTATTTCGTATATTCACATAATGATAAGGGTCAAAAAAGTTGACCCTTATCTAAAAATAAAGAAAATATTATGGGGAGAAAACTTAAGAAAAGTCACCGAAGGGATGAGCCCTAGGGCTGTCCTATGCTCTATTCAAAAATCTGCTGATAATCAGATAATTACCTCAAGATCGCTTCTTAAGTTAACGGCTATGGTGGGGACACAAAACGAGGGCGGGCATGATAGTTAGCTTTTGACCTGTGCTGTCCAAGTGGGTCGGTAGATTATTGGGTGTGGGGGCTTTAAGGCACTTATCAGGAGCACCCTTTTTAAGAAATCACGACCTTACCAATATTTCCTTTGTCTTAAGAAAAGGGAGCCAGTTTTCACTGACGGAACCTGAAAAATCTCTTATAAACATCACATAGCTGGGCTTAAAAGGTACTCTTCTAAGTACCATTCCACTCTCTTCAGGTTTTGCATCGCCTTTTCTGGCGTTACACCTTTTACATGCTGTTACTAAATTATTCCACGAAGACTTCCCTCCTTTAGATCTGGGAATTAAATGATCCAAAGTCAGATCTTTCTGAACACCACAATATTGGCAGGTATGGGCATCTCTTTTGAAAACATTTTGCCTCGTGAGCATCACTCCTTTATAGGGTCTGTTCACATAACTAATTAAGCGGATTACTGATGGTAAAGGAAATGCTTTTGTAATAGTTCTTAATTTAAAAACATCATCTGTTTCTAAAATTTCAGCCTTATTTAAATAAACCAATAAAAATGCTTTCTGAATATTACAGACAGTGATGGGGCTATAATCCTGATTCAATACAAGGGCTCGCTTACTACCAATTCTCATGACCATTACATTTATTTAATGATGCATAAAATACAGTCTTCCCACTTCCCTATCAAGGCTTATTTCATGCTAAAATTCTTCTTATATCTGTTAAATAATGTGTATAACTCTTTTGTTCAATATTGAATATACCATTTTCATCTATTAATTCAATTTTCACTTTGCCGGAAGCATGAAGAATTGTTTGATTCTCCAGCAAAATACCTACATGAACTACTTTTCTTTCCTCGTTTCTAAAGAAAGCCAAATCCCCGGGTTTGGAATTTTCAAGTGAATCCACTGACTTTCCCTGGCTTACCTGCTCACTTGCATCCCTGAATAAATGATAGCCACATATCCTGAAAACTATTTGGGTATAGCCGGAGCAATCTATACCAAATGGTGACTTTCCTCCCCACATATATGGCGCATTCAGATATTTCATACCAATGGACTTACAGTATTCAAAATCTCTCCTGGCACTTAAGCTTTTTGCCTCACCGTTAAACCCCAGGTGTTCCTCAATTTTAAATATTTCATTGGTATTAATAGGTATTATGCTTCCAATAGTGACGGGTAAAAGGCTTTTCTGATAAAGAATTGAAGCCGTTAAATCGGTACATATTTTATAATCTGAATGGTTGATTTGATCAAAATATTCATCTGTAATAGCATGAAATTGCTTCACATCAATCCATCCCTCGTATCCATCAAAATGGATTTTTATTTTAATCCATTTACCATTCTCACTCACTTCCAATACCTTATAATGGTCTCCAAATAATAGTTGAGTAACCATTTCTGCAGTATCTGCCCCGCTTTTCCGTACCGGGATTACACTTAAACGACTAATACCTTTCTGACCTTCTTCAATCATATATTAAAACTTCATCTTCGACAATTCCCTTTTCATATCCTTGTCTTTAATACTATCACGCTTATCATGAATTTTCTTACCTTTTGCCAACGCGACTTCCAACTTAGCCAATCCTCTGCTATTTAGAAACAATTTTGTAGGAATAAGGGTAAGGCCTTTCTCTTCCATCCGTTTCTTGATTTTAGCAATTTCCTGTTTCTTTAGCAAAAGTTTCCTTTCACGTTTTTCTTCATGATTATAATGTGTGCCCAACTCATACTGTCCTATATGTAAGCCACGTACAAATACTTCATTTCTATGAATGTAGCAATAGGATTCCTGTAAATTCACCTTATTTAACCGGATTGCCTTAATTTCTGTTCCTTGTAAGACTATTCCTGTAATATAAGTATCAAGCCATTCATATTCATAGCGGGCCTTTTTATTTTTGACTAATATGGAAGCACTAAAATTTTTCTTATCGGTCATAATTCTCTTCTAATGGATAATCTCACTTAATAATTATCCTGATCACTTAATATTGTCAGCTTAATACGATTTATAAACCCAAAATAGGATTATTTATTTTTAATTTTTTCAAAAATAGCTGCAATTTTTTCTTTGGGTAAGATTCTCTGGCCTGTTTCTCCGGTAGCTACAACTCTTTGATTCACTCTGGCTACAAAACTACAAAGGATTTCTTTCTCTTCAATTCTCTCAAACTTCCCCACTATAGTCACTTCTTCTCCTATTAAAGCAGGGGCGCGATGTTGAATGTTAAGACTGGTTCCTATTCCTTCTTCCCCTATTTCCAGCATGTCCAAAACAAAAAGCCTGGTACACCATTCTATTTCCTTTGCCAGAGTAAAGGTAGCACAAACAGAATGAACTTTTTGTACATCAAACTCAGCAACATCCTTCTCTTTCACAATGAAGGAATGGGACTTTTCATCGCCTCTTTGGAAAATATCTCTCATGTTAATCTACCTAAACAGAAAATTTCATTCTTGGTTGCGGAGATGCATCCATACCTAAGAAATCATTTTGTAAATATTTAAAATGGGCAGTCATGGCAATCATGGCAGCATTATCGGTACAATATTCAAATTTAGGAATATATACCTGCCACTCAAGGTTCCGGCCCTCATCAGCCAGGGTTTTCCTGAGATAGGAATTAGCTGATACGCCACCAGCAATTGCAATTTCTTTAATACCTGTATGCTTTGAGGCTTTACGTAATTTCTGTAAGAGGGTAGCAATTAACCGATGCTGTACACTGGCACAAATATCATGAAGGTGGTTTTTTACAAAATTCTCGTCTTTCTTGGTTTCTCGCTGAAGAAAATAAAGCACAGCTGTCTTTATCCCACTAAAAGAATAGTTAAAGCCTTGCATTTCTGTTTCAGGAAAACCAAAAGCATGTGGATTCCCTTCTTTGGCATATTGATCTATCATCGGCCCGCCCGGATACGGTAAACCTATGATTTTGGCAATTTTATCGAAGGCCTCTCCTACTGCATCATCCTGGGTTTCTCCCAAAATTTCCATTTCCAGGTAATCATTTACTTTAACAATTTGGGTATGTCCCCCACTTACTGTCAGACATAAAAAAGGAAATTTAGGCTTAGGATCATCAATAAAATGAGCCAAAATATGCGCCTGCATGTGATTAACGCCTATTAATGGTATGTTCAAGGCTGAAGCCAGGGATTTTGCAAAGCTACTCCCAACTAATAAAGCACCTAATAATCCAGGTCCTTGCGTAAAAGCTACTGCATTTAATTGCTGTTTATGTATCTTTGCACCTGAAAGTGCTTGATCTATTACCGGAACGATATGTTGCTGATGTGCGCGGGAGGCAAGTTCAGGAACTACTCCCCCATACTGTTCGTGAACAGATTGTGTGGCAACAATGTTGTTAAGTACTTTCCCGTTTTGAATGACAGCCGCTGAAGTTTCATCACAGGATGACTCAATAGCTAAAATAGTTAAATCCATAGATTGAAGAAGGAAAAAAATTTAACGCAAGGTATTAAAAAAGGTGTTGCAAAAGTAATTTTGTGGCTATTCCTTATACTGTTTTTTACACTTAGCTTTATTGTGTTAGCTATGCAATCTTCCTATGTCCAAACACGTGTGGCGCAAATGGGCAGTGATTATTTAAGTGACAAACTAGGATTTGAAGTAACCATAAGTAAAATAAACGTTGACTGGTTCGATCAGATTACTATCTCAGATCTGGGTATTAAAAACACAGATCAGTCGCCATTTATAAATACCAAAGAATTGGTAGTCAATTATGACATCAAAGAACTGCTAACTGCTCAAAACATCCTACTTAATGATGTTACTCTTTCTAATGGGAATGTTATGATGATCAGAAAAAAAGGCGATGATTATTTTAACATAGATTACTTAATTGAAGCTATTCGTAACCTAACTGATATGCCCACAGACAGTGTGGCCAGAGCCCCTAAGAATTTACTGATTAATCATATTATCCTTGAGGACCTGGTTTTCGGTATTATTAACTATGATAGAGATAGCATTCAGGAGGGATTCAACTATAACCAATTTATTCTCACTGATTTAAATGCTGAAGTACATGATTTTTCCAGCAGGAGGGATACTATTCAAATGCAAATTGAACGATTGACAGCCATAGATTCAGCTTCCGGGCTTCTTCTTAAAAACATTCAATCAGATTTTGAAATATCCCAAAGTAAATTGGCCCTGACCAACCTCAAACTTGAGATTAACGAAAGTATTATTCAGGACTCCCTCATCCTCACTTATAATGGCATGCCCAATCTTTCTTACTTTGTGGACTCTGTAAACATAGCAGCAGATTTTAAAAATACAGAAATCCATGCAGCTGACCTGGCTTACTTTGCCCCATACCTTAAACGTTATGATGAAAAAATAACACTTTCAGGTAATTTTAAAGGGAAAGTAAAAAATTTCGTTGCCAGAAACCTTAACCTTTCTTTCGGACAGAGCAGCAGTATAGCGGGGAGGCTGGAAATGGATGGACTTCCTGAAATTTCAGAATCCTTCATTAATTTCAACTTAAGCAATGCCACCTTGTCTCCACAAGATCTAAAGCAATATGTAAGAGACAGCCTTACCAATAAAAAGCTTGATATCCTGGGCACTACTAGTTTTTCAGGAAAATTTATTGGCTTTACAAATGACTTTGTAGCCAATGGTGTCTTTAATACAAAATTAGGAAGGATAGAATCCGATATTAACTTGAAAGTAGCTGAAAAAACTGGCAATACAGAATATAAGGGAAGCATTTCAACCTATAATTTTGATTTAGGAACGCTAATGGAAAATGACTCACTCGTTCAAAAACTCCAAATGACAGGTAATATCAATGGCAAAGGTTTAACCCTTGCAACAGCCAATTTAAAACTTAATGCCAATATCAGTCTGATAGGAATTAATGGATATGAGTATCAAAACATTACCACCAATGCTCAATTGGCCAAAGAGTTTTTTAATGGGAAATTAACCGTCAACGATCCGCTCCTGAAGCTTGCAATGGAAGGTTCAATTGATCTCAGAAATAATAAGAACATCATTAATATAATGGCTGATCTGGATACTATCAATCTGAAATCCCTCAATATCACTAAACAAGATGTTGTTATTAAAGCTTCAGGAACTCTGGATGGACGTGGAATTCAATTGGATAGTATTGTAGGCAATGCCTTTCTCCAAAATGTGTATGCTGAATACAGGGGCAATACCTTCACATTAGATACGCTTAATGTAAATACAGAAAAGAAAGATGGCCACAGGCAATTATTTATTGATTCAGACCTGCTGACCGGCTCTATCAATGGCAGGTATTTATTTAGCCAATTATCAAAAGACATTAACACATTGGTTAAAGAATTCCAAATGAATATTAAAAATGATGCAGCAGTGCTGGAAGAATATTATGGTAATATTGACCCCTACAAAGAATATGATAAATATCAGGTATTATATGATCTTAAGATAAAGAAAATCAATCCTCTCATTCAGTTATTTTTACCTGAACTTTACATTAGTCCCGGAACAAACATTGCCGGTAGTTTTATCAATGGTCAAAATAGTATTTTCAACTTCGCAGCCAAGATAGATTCTATTAATTTTAATCAAACAGCATTTAAAAACAATGAAATCGATTTAACCTTTTCCAAGGATCATGCTGATAAAAACGTTTTGGGAATGGGTTATGTATATTCCCGATCCCAACAGTTTTCCAAAAATTTAAATACGGAAAATATTGAAGCTGAACTTATCTGGACCGGTAATACCATTAATTTTAATGGATTTGTGCAGCAACCACAATATAATAATGACCTCGATCTGGCAGGGATCATTACCTTTCTGGATGACAGCACTTCTATTGAAATTACTCAATCAAGAATTAATGCTTTGGAAAACATCTGGCGTTTTGAAGACAATAATCTGGCTATTCTGTCCAACGGGAACTATATGTTTGAGAATTTTGGCATCTCCACTGGCAAAGAAAAAATTGTCCTCAATGGAGAATTATCAAGTGACTCAACAAAAGCTTTGAATATAAGAGTGGATAGCTTCAATGTTGAGAATGTGAATAGTCTTTTGGCTGACAGGGATTACAAAGGTGCTATTAATGGGTTTGTCACCATTCAAAACTACAGAGGGGAGTATCTTATTGACAGTGATATTGATATAAGCAATTTTTACATTGATGAATTCCTGATCGGTAATATCAGTGGAGATACAGAATGGAGGGCTCAGGATGAAAAAATGGTTATGAATTTCATTGTCAATAGAAATAATAAAGACATTGTTTCTATTAATGGATCCTATGAACCCGGGGCAAAAGACAATTCTTTGGATTTGGATGCGAAATTAACAGAAGCCAATCTTATTATTGCAGAACCATTTATTAGCAGTATTTTCTCTGATATTAGAGGAAAAGTAAATGGAGAATTTAAAATCACTGGAAATTTAAAATATCCTGTCATCAAGGGAATTGGAAAAGTGAATGACGGAACCTTAAGAGTAAATTACCTAAATACCTATTATAGTTTTTCGGGAAATGTAGGTTTCGATCAGGATAAAGTATCACTCCTGAACATTCAGTTGATAGATAACCAGGGTAATCTGGGTGGTATTTCAGGAGATCTCCTTCATGATGGTTTTACGGATCTTAGGCTCGATTTGTCCGGAAGAATGTATGCATTCAATGTGCTCAATACCACAGCAGCTGACAATGAGCTCTATTATGGAAATGCTAACGTTTCAGGAGATGTAAGCTTCAAGGGTCCTGTAAACAACCTTACGATAGAGGCAAATGCAAAATCAGAAAAGGGAACCCGTCTGTTTATACCTGTGGAAAGCACCTCTTCAGTGGCAAAAGAAGATTTTATCCATTTCATTAACGTGAAAGATACTGCCAACCGAAAGGACGGCACAATAAATGAAGTAGGCGAAGTTGATGTAACCGGAGTAAACCTGAATTTCGATTTGGAAATCACTCCTGATGCTTATGCCGAAATTATTTTTGATATAAAGTCAGGAGATATTATTCGGGGAAGGGGAAATGGTAAGATAAGTCTGAACATTGACTCAAATGGCTCATTTTCCATGTTGGGAGATTATACTCTCACGGAAGGCGGTTACAATTTCACTCTTTATAATATCATCAATAAAGAGTTTAAAATACAGCCTGGCAGTAGGATTTCTTGGGAAGGAGATCCTTACGGAGGAATACTTGACATCAAAGCCATTTATGAACAGAATGTTTCCCTTCTGCCCATAATAGATACAGTGTATAGTAGCAGCCCTGAATTAAAAAGAAGGTATCCGGCCAAGGTAATTTTGGACCTACAAGGTGATTTGTTAAAACCCCGGGTAGATTTTGACATAGACATTACCGGTTACCCTGACAATATCACTTCCGAACAAGGGCAACCGCTGGCGTTAGGAACTGAAATGGCCGCTTTCAAAACAGAGTTGGCCTCCGATGAACAAGAGCTGAAAAGACAAGTTTTTAGTTTGATCATATTGAGACGGCTTTCTCCAAGAGCCTCTTTTGCCGTAAGTGGCTCCGTAGGTAATTCTGTAAGTGAGTTTCTTTCTAACCAGCTAAGCTATTGGGTAACACAAATTGATGAGAACCTTGAAATTGACGTAGACTTTGGATCTTTTGACCAGGAGCAATTTAATACTTTCCAGCTTAGGCTTTCCTACAGTTTTTTGGATGGAAGATTAAGGGTGACCCGGGATGGTGGTTTTACACAAGGTGTTACAGATGACGTAAACCAGGAAATATTGGGAATACTGGGTGATTGGTCAGTAGAGTATTTGTTATCCAAAGATGGAAAGTTGAGGGTGAAAATATATAATAGAACAAACTTCAATACTTTAGACAGGATAAACAATACAGCTTCAACCAGTACAGGGGTAAGTTTGCTCCATGTAAGTAGTTTTAACCAAATCAGGGACATCTTCAATAAAAACAAGCAAAAAGAAGAGCAGGAAGAAGAAGAAGTACAGGAAAAAGAAAGTCCGCAAAATGAGGAAAACGAAGAAATTGACATCCGGTCAGAAGCAATAATGAGGGAAGAGGAAGAAAATCCCTAAAATACTAAACTATCAGCTCCCCCGACTGTTTAACTTGCCTAAGTTAAAAGTAAATTGGTGGAAAAATTAAATATATTCTGGTTCAGGAGAGACCTCAGGCTTTTTGATAATACAGGCCTTTATTATGCCCAAAATGAGAAAAAACCTGTATTGCCCATTTTTATTTTCGATACAGAAATACTTAATGATCTTGTAGATAAAAAAGATGCACGTGTGAGTTTTATACATCATACTTTAAAGGAAATAGATCTGCAATTGAAAAAACTCGGCTCAGGTCTGTTGATTCTCCACGGAAAGCCTGAAGAAGTATTTGAGAAACTGATAAAGGACTATGAAATCGATACAGTTTTTACCAACAGGGATTATGAGCCCTATGCGAAAGAACGTGATCAAAAAATTGATGATTTGTTAAAAAAGAATGGTATTGATTTTTTAGATTTCAAAGATCATGTCATTTTTGAAGAGAAAGAGATTTTAAACGGCTCAGAAGAACCCTACAAGGTATTTACACCTTACAAAAATAAGTGGTTGGAAAGCCTGAAAAACAATCAACTCCAGCCTTTTGACGTACAACTATCGGTAGACAAATTTTATCAATTTGAACCTGAATTCCCTGATTTGGAAAGCATAGGCTTTGAAAAAAGCACTATTGAAATAGCAGACAAGTCTTATCCGGAAGAAATTATTAAAAAATATGACAAGTTACGAGACTACCCCGCTAAAAATGGTACCTCCAGGCTGGGAATTCACCTAAGATTTGGCACCATCAGTATCCGGCAGGCTGTAAAAAAAGCCCAGGCTTTAAATGACACCTGGCTCAATGAACTCATCTGGAGAGAATTCTACAGTATGATCTTAGGAAACTTCCCTCATGTTATGAACGCAGCCTTTAAATCAAAATATGATGCCATTCCATGGAGAAATGAGGAGGAAGATTTTGAAAAATGGTGTCAGGGAAAAACAGGCTACCCTATAGTGGATGCCGGTATGCGTGAGCTCAATTCCACCGGTTATATGCATAACAGGGTAAGAATGATCACAGCCAGTTTCCTTACCAAACATTTACTGATAGATTGGAGATGGGGCGAAGCCTATTTTGCCGAAAAACTACTGGACTATGAATTATCTTCTAACAATGGAGGATGGCAATGGGCTGCAGGCACAGGCACAGATGCGCAACCGTATTTCCGCATATTCAATCCCTACAGCCAGACAGATAAATTCGACAAAGAAAATAAATATATCAAAAAATGGATTCCGGAACTAAATACCAAAGAATATCCTGAGCCAATGGTAGATCATAAATTTGCCAGACAACGGGCACTGGATACTTATAAACAAGCTTTGGATCAATAAAAAATGAAGCTATTGTACAAAGGATTAACTATATAAAGTCTGTTATTAAATTTTACGGTCATCAGACAAATAAATTTACTGAACATATTATTATCTACATGGTATGCCAACTCGTCCCTTAGGACGAAAGCGCGTGGGTCGACAAAAAGGCGGGACTGCGCTGAATTGCAGCGTAGAAGCATCTTTTTGTCTTGACTTTTCCCGAAGGGATGCCTTTGGCGTTCTATCTTTTCTGTCAAGAAAAAAGATAAAAAGAACTCTGCACCCTACAGAAATACATGAAAGTACAATGATTGCTGCTGAAGGGGAACAGACTCTATTTCGAATAAACTTCTTCTTTGTTGATAATAAAATTAGCCGAATGACACTAATTCTATTTTACAAAACTTCTTATTTATCACTGAAAATCAACAGATTACCTCTTACTCTTGTGTAATTAGCCATAAACTCCATTTAAATAAATTAATATCTACTTTATGAATTATAAAATGTTGTTGACAATAATTATCCTTAATTTTAGGATGTCATGTGCAACAGCTTAAAATCCTTCTTTACATTTTGTTTATTATTCTTCTTCGCATTTTCCACTGTAGCCCAGGACAGCCTGAACCGGCATAAATTGAAAAAGATAATCCTTGCTGAATCTGTAATTTACACAGCTGGCATGACCGGATTAGCAGTGATTTGGTATGGAAAAGACACCAACCAGTCCTTCACATTTTTTAATGACAATGCCCAATGGCTCCAAATGGATAAAGCCGGCCATATTTATACTGCCTACCATTTAAGTTTGGCTAATTCCAAACTATTGCAAAGTACAGGTATACCACAAAAAAAAGCTCTCTTCTGGAGTGGTATATCCAGTACTGCTATGATGCTTCCAATTGAAATAATGGATGGTTATTCTTCAAACTACGGTGCCTCATGGGGTGATTTTGTTGCCAACGCAATAGGTGCCTTTCTGCCATTCCAACAATTACTTTGGGCTGAAAACTATTTACATCCCAAATATTCATTCTCCCCTACCCATTATGCCAACATTCGACCCTATGTTTTAGGGTCTAATTATTACGAGCAGTGGCTGAAAGATTACAACGGACAAACCTATTGGTTATCTGCGAATTTTAATTTATTAAGTAAAGAAAATATTTTCCCCGAATGGATGGCTTTTTCCGTAGGTTATAGTGGAAGGGAAATGCTATATGGTAATCCCGAGGAAAACATTGCAAATGGATATCAAGCACAGAGACAATTATTTTTAAGCCTTGATGTCGATTTTAGTAAAATTGAAACACAGCAAAAGTGGTTACGGCATGTGTTTTACTTGGTCAACCTGATAAAAATACCCTTCCCAACCTTGGAATGGCGCGGAAACCAACTAATATTACATCCTGTTTATTTTTGAGGAAAGGACATTAAAATATAAAAATTATGAAAGTAGGAGATCGGGTTAGATTATTACGCGGAACGGAAGAAGGGAAAATCACCAGGCTTTTGGAAAGATCATTAGTTGAAGTGGAAATAGAGGATGGATTTGCAATACCTGTTCTACAGTCGGAATTGGTGGTAGTATCGGCTGATGAAAGCACTTCATTTGATATGGCCGATGAAACTGGGAGGCCGGCAAAAACAAAAAACATTAAAAAAATTAGTCCATCAGCCCCACCCAATTCACTGAATGGATTCTTTGCTGCCATTATTCCTTTAAACGATCGGCTAAGCAGTATATATTTATTAAATTTCACCAAGGACGATCTATTGGTTTTGGCTAATGAAGTCAATTCCAATAATGAAGAGAGAACCATTCTATCAGAGAAAGTATTCAACATGAACTTTGTAAAGATCACAGAAAGAAACCTTGATCATATTAACAGTTGGTTACCAATTTCATTTATGATACTTTCAGAAACTGCTAAGTGGGCAATACCTAACAGACCGGAAAAAATAGTATTGAATATTAAAGCCAAACACTTTCAAAAGGAAACACAGCTTATTCCACAAATTAACAAAAAGGGCTATTTAATCCCCCTTAACCAATCGCAAAGTAGTCATATTACACCCTTAACCATAGATGCGGAAAAACTAAAAAATAGTTTTTATGAGTCAGCTGAGGAAACAAAACATAGTACATCAAGCAAATTCAGTGATTCTGAAATTGATTTACATATTGAATCGATTGACCCCAACTATGAAAAACTGCCAAAGGATGAGATTCTAAGAATTCAATTGGCCACTTTCGAAAGCAAGCTTGACCAGGCCATTATGGCCGGATTAGATGAGGTGGTTTTTGTTCATGGCGTTGGAAATGGTATATTGAAAAACAAAATCCATAAAATACTTTCGGACAATGCCCATATTCAATTCTTTAAAGATGCTAAAAAAGAAAAGTTTGGCTATGGAGCAACATTAGTAAAGATAAAATAAAAAATAATCTTATTTTTATCCAATATATTTATTAATATTGTTTGTTATATTTCAGCGAAGTTGTATATATTGATTAAAAAAAGAATGTATTTCTCATAAAAAGTCTGATTTTTATAAATTGAGTTGTTATTAAACCAAAATACTTTTGCTCTATGAACTTTAATGAATTTATGGAAAATTACGCCAATGAAATTGGTGGTCAGTTTCAGGAGTATGATACAAACAAATCTGTAGTAATATTTCCGTTGGGAGGTAACAGGTATCAGGCTGTATTAGGAACGAAAAAAAATAGTGACATTACCAATAAGCCCAGTATTGAATTTACATCCAAAGTATGTGAATACTCTGAAAGTATTAACCTGGAGAACCTTATTCGTGCTAATGCTACATTTTGTGCCGCTCGTTTCATACTGGTGGATGATTACATTAGAGTTGAGGCTGCAACTTATTCAGAAAATGCAACAGAAAGTGTACTAAAAAGTATCATTGAAGAAGTTGCTACTGTGGCTGATGCCTGGGAGCATAAGCTTACCGGCTTGGATGTACATTAAAACCAGACTATCCATATTCACCATTACACAACAGCTTTAGACGCTATGCAATAGCTTTTGCTCTTCGTCAGGTGAGTAATATATTTTAAATACCTTTTCTGTAAACCAACAATAAAAAATCACAATCTTTAAGGCTAAGCCCGAAATTGGTCGTATTTTTGTAATTGTTTTAAAAAAAAATAGAATTGCAAGCTGTCTTATCGCCTTCCGATTATTCGGGGGGAGGAAAGTCCGGGCAACACAGAGCACCGTACCTGGGGAAACACAGGGTCTCGGTTTCGAAAGGAGCCGGGAACAGAAAGTGCCACAGAAAATTAAACTACCCTCGGTAGTTATCGGGGGAAAAGGTGAAAAGGCGAGGTAAGAGCTCACCGTCTCGTTTGGTAACAAACGGGTGCATGGTAAACCTTTCGGGTTGTAAGGCCACATACATTTTTGCTCCCGGCCTGGTCGGGATAAGGGCTGCTCGTCCGAAATGCTGTATCAGCAGGTAAAAAGGGGTAGGCTGCGTTAGATAAATGATAGGAACCTTTTTCGGTTATGCCGGAAAAGGATACAGAACCCGGCTTATAGGCTTGCAATTTTTTTAAATACATAATCTTATGGCTAGAATACTATTAATAGATGATGAAGTTAGTATCAGACAAACTCTCAAAGAGATACTGGAATATGAAAAATACGAAATTGAGGAAGCTGCCAATGGTGCAGAAGGGCTCAAAAAAATTGAAAGCCAGCATTTCGATTTAGTACTTTGCGATGTGAAAATGCCCAAAATGGATGGCCTTGAATTGCTTAATGCGGTTTATGAAAAGTCCATTGATATTCCCTTTATCATGATTTCCGCACATGGCACTATTGATACGGCTGTAGAAGCCACTAAAAAAGGAGCTTTTGATTTTATTTCCAAACCACCTGATTTGAACAGATTACTAGTATCGGTAAGGAATGCACTGGACCGGTCCAATTTAGTAGCTGAAACAAAAACCCTCAGGAAAAAAGTATCCAAAAAATATGAAATGATTGGCTCTTCCAATACACTCACAGAGGTAAGGGAAACCATTAGTAAAGTGGCCCCTACTGATGCTCGCGTTTTGATTATGGGTGAAAATGGTACCGGAAAGGAATTAGTAGCTCGTCAGATTCATGAACAAAGCGACAGGAACAAAGCACCAATGATTGAAGTAAACTGTGCTGCTATTCCATCGGAATTAATTGAAAGTGAATTGTTTGGTCATGAGAAGGGATCTTTTACCTCAGCTATTAAGCAACGTATTGGTAAATTTGAGCAAGCCAATGGGGGTACTTTATTCCTGGATGAAATTGGTGATATGCCTCTGGCAGCTCAATCAAAAGTATTGCGTGCATTACAGGAAAGCAAAATCACCCGTGTGGGAGGTGAAAAAGATATTAAAGTTGATGTACGTATTATTGCAGCTACCAATAAAAACCTGAAATTAGCCATTGAGAAAAATGAGTTCAGGGAGGATTTGTACCACAGAATAAGTGTAATCAAAATTCAGGTTCCACCATTGAAAGAAAGAAAAGAGGATATCCCGGAATTAGTAGAAAAGTTCCTTTCTGACATAGCTGATGAACAAGGTGCAAAAGTAAAAATGATTGATAAAGCTGCATTGGAACAACTGCAATCTTATTCCTGGAGTGGTAATATCAGGGAATTAAGAAATGTAGTAGAAAGGTTGGTAATTCTCAGCGATGAAAAAATCACTGCAAATGACGTTAAAAAATATGCTGAATAGTTTTATCTATACTTTATGCACTTATATTTTATTCTCTATAACTGTGTCGACTTCATTTTTTACATCATTAGATGCATAAGTAGGGCAGGTTTTCTGTGCACAAGCACCCAGGAACAAGCCTGCTAACACTATTAAGAACAATTTTTTCATGATTACACAAATTTTAATACCTATGTCTCAAATATAAGGGCAAAAATTTAAAAAATAAAATCTTATATATTTTTAATTCAATAAATTAACAATTTATTGATGCTCAGCTAATGCCGTTAAGTCAAAATAACTTCCTTTTTGGAGAAGGATAAAAAAGATGAGATAATAATTATGCTTCACTTAACCATGTTGAATGCCTCACTCCTGTCGGTTCAAAATAAAAATTAATCTTCCTTTCTTGGTTCTAATAGCATTTTCTCTTTCACTGCATCTGCTCCTTGCCACTACTTTATAACCCGCTTTATTTTGAAAACAGTTAATTTGCTAAATTATTATCCTCTATAATTTTAATAGCCAGTAATTTTATGCAATTTATTTTATTGCCAAAGCAACCTTTCCAAAATCTGGAAGTCTTTGAAGCAGATAAATATAAAAATTGGAAACAACTACTATAAATATTCATCAGGAATTGATTGAAAGCTGTAAAGCAGGCGACCACCAGGCATTTGGCAAACTCTATCAATTATATGCAAAGGCAATGTACAATGTGGCACTTCGCATTATAAAGGCAGAGGAGGAAGCTCAGGATATCCTCCAGGAAGCTTTCATAAAAGCTTATAGTAAAATCAATCAATTCGAGTATCAGGCAAATTTTGGAGCATGGCTCAAAAGAATTGTTATCAATCAAGCGCTGGATTGTATAAGAAAGAAAAAAGAAATGATCTCCAATGATATTGATGGAATTGATATAGAGGAACCGGAGGAAATAGATTGGCAGGAGATAGATTTCACGGTAGAAAAGGTAAAAAAAGCTATTATGATGCTTCCTGATGGCTTTAGGGTGGTGTGCAGTATGTATTTATTCGAAGGATTTGAACACAAAGAAATAGCTCAAATCCTCGGCATCTCAGAAAGCACATCTAAATCACAATTTCACAGGGCTAAAATCAAGTTAAAGGAAATTCTCAAACAATATGAAAACAGATAGGGATAAACTGGAAGATTTTATTGGCAAAAATAGAAATGCCTTTGAAGAAGACTTCAATCATGAAGTTTCATGGGATGCTATTGAAAGGAAAATAAAACCTAAAAAGAAGAATAGTTTCAACTGGCTTGCCGCTGCTTCTATTGTACTCTTACTGGCTGTGGGATGGCTGATAATGGATAGGTATGAGCTCAATCAAAAAGTGGATCAGCTGGAAAGGTTGACGGTAAATGGCAGAAGCTATGAAGAAATAGAAAAGTATTACACCTATACTATTGCTAATAAATCGCAATTAGTGAAAGAGAAATCTGATCAGATAGATTATCCTATTCATGAGGATCTGAATGAGTTACAGAAAAATTACGAATCATTAAAACAGCAGCTAAAGCAAGGCGTTCCGCACCAAAAAATAATAGATGCTATGATCTGGAACCTTAGAACACAAATTGAGATCCTAAATGAACAATTGGAAATATTGGAAGAAGTACAACAACACTCAAACACACAAAAAAATGAAAAAGATGAAAAACATATATAGCATTGTTATTTTAATAAGTTTCTTACTATTAAGCTTTGTTGGCAAAGCACAGGAAACTACTGTTTTACTCGATAAAAACTATCCGGTAAGCAAAAGCACCTCGTTGGATTTAAACAATCAATTTGGAAATATCACAGTATCAACCTGGAGTAAACAAGAATTTTCCATCAATGTAGAACTGGTTCTAACAGGCTTATCAGAAAAAGAAGCTCAAAAGATAAGGGAAAAAGTACAAATTGAGGAAAGTGCTAAATCAGATATAGTAGCTATAAAAACGCTATTCAAGAAAGGCAGTATCAATATGAATGGTTCAGGCAAAAAATTTGAGATTAATTACGAAGTAAAAATACCTGACAATCATTCCTTAAAAATCAAAAATAGTTTTGGGAATTTTGCCATACAAGATTATAACGGTCCCATTGACCTTCATGTGGAATATGGTAACCTATCCATGGGTAAAATCAGGGAAATCATGTTAAAACTGGCTTTTGGTAATGGAGATGTACAATCTATTGAAGGAGGTAATGTGATAATTGAATATGCTGATCGGTTCAATCTGCAAAATGCCGGGGATATAGAATTGAAAAGTTCTTTTTCTAAAGTTGACATAAATACAGCAAAAAACATTGCTTTAGATGGGAAATACGGTGATCTAAAAATAGGGAGGATCGATGTTCTTAGGGGAAAAAGTGAATTTTCAGGAGTACAAATAAAGCAGCTAAATAAAACTTTAGATTTAAAAGCTTCTTATGTAAGTGGTAACCTGGAAGTTGATAATATCTCTAAAGATTTTGAAGAGATCATTTTGAAGACAGAATTCTCAGGAGTAACTCTTAATTTTGAATCAGGAATCATGGTACAAGTACATGTTACAACCAGCTTTGGTGATTTCATCTATCCTGAAAGCAAGTCCACATTCAATACCAGAATTGAAAAGGATTTTGAAAAAGAATTTAAAGGTACAGTAGGTGAAGGAAGTTCAAGTAAAGGCCGTGTGGCGATTCATACTACTTATGGTAATGCTAAAATCAAGATAAACTAAAGTAGCCAAAGAACATTTTCTAAATAAGATGTTGAAAATGTTTTTCAAATAATAAAAAGAGGCTGAACAAAAATGTTCAGCCTCTTTTTATTGTCTTTCACTAGGTTGCTCTTGTGGTAAATGTTTTATATGTTCAAAACGAAATAATAAGCAGATTTTTGATTTTAAAAAAAAGACCGCCTCTGCTTACACTTGAAACAGTCTTTTTGAATCAATTTCTTACTTCTGATTTTCGTATTTATCCTTGAATTTTTGGTATAACCTCTGTTGATGTGCTTCCAGGGTAACTCTTCTCCCTTCAATAAAAACATAAGCCAATTTATTGGATTTCATATCCAGTAAATCTCCCTCAGAGACTACTATTGAAGCAATTTTCCCCACTTCCAATGATCCGATTTTGTCAGAAACACCCATAATTTCCGCAGGATTCAATGTCACCATCTTTAAAGCTTCTTCCTTGCCCAATCCATAAGCTGCAGCCGTTCCGGCACCAAAAGGTAAATTTCGCACCTTCATTACTTCATCCCACTGTCCTATTGCCACCTTTAGGCCGGCTTCTTTCAGAAGGAATGGTAGTTTATACGGTAAGTCAACCTCATCAGCAGTTCTATCGGGTAAACGATGAGTGTCTTCCAAAATAACCGCAATATCATTATCCTTTAAGAAGTCTTTTACATAAAAGGCCTGCCCCGCTCCTACTACAACAATTTTGCTAACTCCCATTCTTTGGGCAAATTTTACTGACTCAACTATCTCCTTCGCTCTGTCAGTATGGATATACAGACTTTTCGATCCGTCAAAAAGCCCTTTCATAGCTTCCATTTTAAGATTAGTTACTTCAGGTTGTGAGATATTATTGTAAGAAGCAGCATCTTTAAAAAACTTTTCAACTTCTGTATATTGCTCATCATACTTTTTATTCTCCCGCCATTCAGTTTCCCCAGTCCACCATCTCGGAGAAAGTAGTTTTGTAGGCCAGTTAAGATGGATACCCTCGTCAGCTTTCAATACCCCATCCTCCCAGTTCCAGGCATCCAGATCCATTACAGAAGAACTACCAGATATCCTTCCACTTCTAGGGGTAGTCTGAGCATACAAAATACCATTAAAACGAGTGGTCGGAATAATTTCTGAATCTGTATTGTAGGCAATCAAAGCACGAACATTGGGATTGAAATCTCCCGTCTCTGCCTGGTCCCTTGTAGAACGTACTGCAGCGATTTCCTCCAGACCAACAATAGTATTTGAAGCTATCAAGCCTGGATATGCGTGCATTCCCTCAGCATTGATTACTTCATATTGAGAAAGATCAAGACGAATGACTGTCGCATCGGCCACATTAGTTAATTTACCATCTGCAAAAGTGATTACAGAATTCTGAATCACTTCACCTGTACCTAAATGAGCTACAGCATTCATGATAGCTATAGGTTTTTCCTGCTTTGTTCCGGGAGCAGGCACCTGAGCAATACTCACATGACTGATACCCACAAAGAAAGAAACACCAATAATATATTTAAATAATTTTAACATAATCAGCTTATTTTAAAGATGAATAATTTTCGATTTCAGTTTCGCAGTGGTAGATAATTTGAGACTTAGGTTTTGCTTCCTGTGTCTTCTTTCCATTTTTCTTTTCCCCTTGCATTTTGGCTATTAGTCGTGCCCTTTCAGCCTGAATATCTTTCATTCCCTGTGCCTCCTGCTCTATATCATAGAAAATAGCTCCTTCAATAATGGTTTTCTCTGCCTTGGCATAAATCGATAATGGATGATCGCTCCATAATACCACATCAGCATCTTTTCCTTTTTTGATACTTCCCAGACGTTCATCCAAATGTAATAATCTGGCAGGATTAAGGGTTACCATTTTCAATGCTTCTTCCTCTTCAACTCCTCCATACTTGATTGTTTTCCCGGCTTCCTGGTTCAATCTTCTTCCCATCTCCGCATCATCTGAGTTAATGGCTGTCACCACACCTTCTCCGTGCATTAAAGCTGCATTATAAGGTATGGCATCATTCACTTCAAATTTGTAAGCCCACCAATCAGCAAAAGTGGATCCACCTATTCCCTGTTCTTTCATCTTGTCAGCCAACTTATAGCCTTCCAATATGTGGGTAAAAGTATTGATTCTGAAATCAAATTTTTCAGCAACATGCATCAACATATTTATTTCGGACTGCACATAAGAGTGGCAAGAAATAAATCGTTCCTCATTTAAGATTTCAACAAGTGTTTCCAATTCAATATTTCTGCGTGGAGCAACTGCATTTGCTTTTTCTTTTTTAGATAAAGAATTGTAAGTGTTCCACTCCTTTTCGTATTCCCTGGCACGAGTAAAAGCATCTATAAAAACCTGCTCCACTCCCATTCGCGTTTGTGGGAATCTCACTGTGTTTTGTTCTCCCCAATTAGATTGTTTTACATTTTCGCCTAAAGCAAATTTAATGTATTTATCAGCCCAACTAACCTTCATTTCTTCCGGGCTATAACCCCATTTCAATTTAATGATAGCCGATCTGCCTCCAATTGGATTAGCAGAACCATGTAATAAATGAGAAGTAGTAACTCCACCTGATAATTGTCTATAAATATTGACATCCTCAGAATCAACCACGTCTTCAATGTTCACTTCTGACGTAACAGCCTCTGAACCTTCATTCACTCCGCGACTGATAGCAATATGTGAATGTTCGTCAATAATGCCAGCAGTTAAATGCTTTCCTGTTCCATCAATTTCTTTAGCTCCCGAAGCAGATAAATTTTTTCCAATTTGTGAAATCTTCCCATTCTGAAGCAATACATCAGTATTTTCTAAAACACCATCCGCTTCATTGGTCCAAACTGTTGCATTTTTAATTAAAATGGTTTCTGAAGTAGGTTTTGTGGCTTTTCCATGAGCTACAAAAGGATATAATAAGGAACCTGCTTCATCAGCATTCTTTTCCTCGTTCTCCTCCTTTTTTTCCTTTTCTCCCTCTTTGGCTTCAACATCTCCTGTTCTTGAGGCTGTCCATTTAACCCAATTGCCATCAGGTAACTCTGCATTTCCTGACATTCCTTTCTCTGTCAACCACCCTGATAATCTGATTTTACCAGTAGCTTCTTTTGCAGTATCTAGTTTAAAAGACATGCTGATAAGCTCTTTAGCTACATTAGATTTTACATCAATTTTGGTGGAATCATTAAGTACAACCTTAAATTCAGGCTTGTCCGGCTCGCCACTTACCTGCAAGTCATAATTCTTTCCTGCCAGAGTTAGCTGGTAATTACCTGAAAGGTCCTTTTTAATCAGGTCAACATAGCTATGCTGATGGCCTTGTACCCAATTCTCATAAATTTTAGTTTTCTTTCTGAAAGGGCTACCATCAGTAATAATGAAATTAGCTATCATTCCATTTTTAAGACTCCCAATACTTTTCTCCATACTAATCAATTTGGCAGGTGTATAGGTAAGTGCCTTTAATGCCAATTCCTCAGACAAACCAGCTTCAATAGCTTTTTCCATCATTTCTGCCAATTTAGCCGCATCTTTAAGCCCATCGGAAGTAACTGTAAAATCAATCCCAGCGTCAGCTAATCTTTTTAAATTGTAAGGAGCCAATTCCCAATGCTTCATATCTTCAAGATTTACATTAAGTGCATCCAGCGGATCTTCCACATCATAGGCATCCGGAAAATTAACCGGAACAATTAATTTGGCATTGGTTTTCTTTATTTCATTAAGCCGTTGATATTCATCTCCTGCCCCTTTAATAATGTATTGTATACCCATTTCATCTCCTAATCGGTCAGCACGTAATAAATACAACTTATCTACTCCTGCATCAAAAAACTGGGGCAAGCCTTTATTATCGTTGAATGCTTGCAGAGATAAATCAACCATTTCATCCTGATTGGTATACCAATCAGCATCAAAATAAGTTTGCTTGATTAATGCAATGGCTCCCATTAATGAACTGGGATTATCTTGAGTTGAACTTCCTTTATCAAAAGAAAAATGCGAAGAAACCCGCTCTTTTAATATTACTTTATTCTCAGCATCTTCCCTCAAGGCCACAAAAACACCTGTACCCCTTACCAATCCATCTTTACTATGGGAAAGTGCAGCTCCAAAGCCGGCCTTTCTCAATTTTTCAGCATCAGATTTACTAATTGAATATTCATCTACAGCATTGAAATACGCCTTTATTGCATCATTTGCATTAAAAGCACCTGATGTTTTAGGGTCTAACTGAGGAGCTCTTGCCCTCTCTGATTTCTGTTTTGGTAAGCCAATATCGCTTGACAATTCGATAAAGGATGGATAAATATGTTTACCCGACAAATCATGTACAATAGCACCTTGAGGAACTGCTATGTCAGTCCCCAATGCAATTACTTTATTATCCTTTATTACTAAAATTGCATTTTCCATTGTGGTTTGATAGTCCACATGTAAAGTAGCATTGGTAAAAGCATGTAAGTTGGTTCTATCATCTTTCACACCGTTCACCTGAAAAGTTTCTTGTGCATTAGATGAAAACACCACAAAGCATAAACATGCAATGAATATTTGTTTGATCATAATGTATTTGTTTAGTTTATTAAAAATGAAAATACAGCTTTTCTCTACATTATCTAAAACAATAGGAGTACAATTATTTTATTGGCGAAAAATAGAGTTGGATGGGTTAAGCAATAGGTACATATTTACATAAGTACATTTTGGTTCATTCATTGAAAAAATTTCAAGTCTCTCAAAAATGCAATTTGAGCTTAAAAGTTACCAGGAGGGAATAGGCTATATTTTTGATACATTTTTCTTTTTCATAAATTAACATTAATTTCAGTTGAAATAAACCAGGGATTACTGTAGGCTATGAGAAACTTTTTTCAAAAACACCTAATATCAATCGGCATCTATACTGTATCCGGACTTATTCTCCTAAGTGTGATACTTTCTTTTTATAACCGAAAAGTCATGAGCCATGCACTGGAAGTGAAAGAACAATCCAATATGGTTTCTGTAGTAATGGAAGAAACCATGTTAAATATGAGGCAGATGGATATAAGTGCCAGAGGTTATGCCCTCATACGCAATGACAATTTTCTATTTTGGAGCATTGAGGATGCCAGAAAGGCCAATAGAGAAAATTTTCACAAATTAGACAGTTTGTTTGCTATTCAGGGCTATAGTGATCCTGAAAATTACCCTAAATTAAAGGCAGGCTTCCATAAATATGCCGACATGTACGAGAAAATGGTGACACATTTAAAAAATGACGATATGGATGCGTACCTGGCGATCCTCTCAAATGATTTTGGAAGGACTTTCTGGCCCATTAATGATGCTTTTAGTAAGAGACTTAATGCATTTGAAGATGAATTGGTGAACGAGGCTGAAGAACGTTATGAAAGTGCCATTTCAAGAAATACAATCGTGCAGTTATTATTATTACTGATAGGGATCCCTACATTGATTCTGGTTTTAATGAAGCTAAGAAAGGAACATAAAGACCGAATAGCATTATTGATCAACCTCAGGGAAAATAATAAAAGATATCTATTTAATGATGGGGATACTCAATTCAGAGGAGCCGAGAAAATATTAAATAGCTCAATAGAAAACCTAAAAAAGGCGGCTAACTATGTTACTAAAGTGTCCTCCGGAGACTATCAGGTAAAATGGGAAGGTCTGGATGAAGAAAATTCTGATTTAAATAAAGATAATTTAGCTGGTCAGCTGATCAGTATGAAAGAGAAAATGGAAAAGGTAGACCTGGAAAACAAGAAGAGGATTTGGTCTACTGAAGGATTGTCCAAATTAACAGAAGTGATAAGGAACAGCGAGCAGGATATTAAAGAGTTAACTTATGAGGTAACTAAATATTTAACCAAATATATTGATGCCCAACAAGGAAGCCTTTTTGTCTTAGCAGAAAATGAGGATTCAGATGACGATCACCTTATTCTTTCAGCTGTTTATGCATTTGATCGTAAAAAATTCATTAATAAGAGAGTAGATATTGGACAAGGTTTGGTTGGGCAAATCTATTTGGAAAAGGAAACTCTTGTACTCACCGAAATCCCTCAGAAGTATACTTATATTACTTCCGGACTTGGAGATGCCACTCCTGAATGCCTGGTAATAGTCCCTATGAAATACAATGAAAAAGTACAGGCAATAATTGAATTAGCCTCTTTCAAAAAACTGGAAGAACATGAAGTCAGTTTCTTAGAAAAAGCTGGTGAATATATTGCCTCGGCAATTGCCACAGCCCAAAACAATCAAATAACTAAGCTACTGTTGGAGAAGATGCAATCACAGGCCGAAGAAATGAGGGCGCAGGAAGAAGAACTAAGGCAAAACATGGAGGAATTAGAAGCTACTCAGGAAGAGATGAGAAGAAAGGAGCAATTGAGGACACAGCAAGCCACTTCAGAAGCAGAATAAGTCGCTCTAAGAAAGGAGAAGGTTTTAAAACAATAATCCAAGCCAACAGCATTTCTATTAAGGTTTTACCCCGATGGAGCAAATCCATCTGATTACTAGTATACAGGAACAGGAACTTACCTTTTGGTAGCTCTGGTTGATTATTATATATTAGAAGATTGAAATCCTTGATCTAAATTAAAGGAATATAATTTCAAATTATCCACTTCAACTCCAGAGGAGTTTCTTCTTAATAGTACTGATTTTTGTATTAGAATAGCTCCAGAGGAGCGACATGGTATATTATTATCCGTTCCACAATTGCAAAGATTTCCAGTTTGAATTCACAGTAGGACTGAGATTAATGTCTCTTTTTACCCAAAATTTCCCAGACCTCGAAATTTAGTCAAAAAAAAACCTGCATAAAATTATGCAGGTTTTTAAATATATTTTTGTTTATTTAACTATAAACCAGCTTGTTGTTCTGTTAATACTCGTGTATTATACATCAGCTTACGTGCATTAGCTTCTCTCAATTGCTGTTGAACATCAGAAATTACACCCATTTTGGCTTCACTATCAACTTTCAGTGCAATTGTGATCTTATCCCTTTCCTGTTCTGCCAATTTATCCTTTTCATTGGCTACCCAAAGAAGAACATCTTTAGGCTCAATAAACACGTCATTCGCCTGGATCTTGGCCTCTTCACCATAAACCTCTGCTTTCTTAGGTTTACCAATATACAAGTAGGAAACTAAAGATTTACGCTCTATTTTTCTCAATTGTTCCGCCTTAGGAATATTTTGCTCTACCAATATATCAGTTTCACGCAAAACAGTTGTTACCATGAAAAAGAACAAAAGCATAAAAATAATATCCGGTAATGCAGCAGTAGGTATATCCTGGCTGGCACTTGTTTTCTTTTTAAACTTAGACATATCTTATCCTCCTATATTAGTTGGTTCTGCAATTGAAATCGCCATTGGGATTCCTTCTCTACCCTCATCATACAAAGCCTGATCCTTAGGATTGCTTAAATCCAAAGTACGAAACTCCTCAGCTGTAAGACCTACCCTTTCACCATATATTTGATAATAAGCACCTTGTAATTGATCTAACACATTAATGTATATCTCATAACTGGTACCTCTATCTGTTTTGTAAGAAACGATAGCTTTATCAGGTGATTCAGACAATTCAGGATCGTTAGTAGGATTTAAAATATGTTCGATTAACATATCTTTAATCTCAGTATAGTCATCCATTCGCTCTCCTTCCACTAATAAGGCATCTGCTGAATTAATAGACACTTTAAAAAGGTTTCTCTCCTTTATTATAAGATCTATTTCTTCTGCGTCATCCGGTTTAGGAGGTAAAGTGATGGTTAATCCTTTGTCTGATGCAATGGTAGTAGTTACAAGAAAGAAAATAAGTAGCAAGAAGGCAATATCTGCCATTGAACCTGCATTTACTTCTGATGATGCTCTTGATTTACTTCTGGCCATTAGTTTGCGATTTTTCTTATTTCAGAATAAATAATTGACAACACTGCAATACCCATTAATAAATAGGTAGTGATTAAAACGCCTCCAATTACTTTTGAAGATGTAGGTGTAATATCAAACTTAGTATATACTGCGGTTACTTCATCTCCTGAAACACCCCATGACACTAAATAGATAACACCTATGATTGCTATTCCTAAAACTGACTTAAGCAAGCTTTTAGGATTTCCTAATGCATTTACCAATGGTAATACTATAGCACCGAGTGCTGCTAGAAATACCAGTAAGTAAGCTACATATAAAAATATATTAACAAATGCAAATGATTCCATTTAATAAATTTATAAGTTAAAATTATTTACTTAAGTTATGCTTTACTAAAATGTCAACTAAAGCAATTGAAGCATCCTCCATTTGATTTACCAAAGAATCTACCTTAGAAACGCAATAATTGTAAAATAATTGTAAGATAACTGCAACTATCAAACCACCCACTGTAGTTAACAAGGCAACTTTAATACCACCGGCTACCAAAGATGGTGAAATGTCACCCGCTGCTTCAATAGCATCGAAAGCTCCAATCATACCAATTACAGTACCCATGAAACCTAACATAGGTGCCAATGAAATAAATAGAGATATCCAAACCAAACCTCTTTCCAAACGGCCCATTTCAACTGATCCGTAAGCAATAACTGATTTTTCAACCATTTCTACACCCTCAGACATTCTCATAAGTCCTTGTGTAAAAATAGAAGCAACAGGTCCCCTTGTATTTCGGGTAACTTCTTTTGCAGCCTCAACTCCACCTTGATTAAGAGCCTCTTCTACATTGGCCAATAACTTATTGGTATTAGTAGTAGCTAAATTTAAAGTAATAATTCTTTCAATAGCAATTGCCAAACCTAAGATTAAACAAATTAACACTACTGACATAAACTCCCATCCACCTTCGATAAATTTCTCTTTAACTACCTGATGAAATGTTTGTTCTTCTTCTACAACTTCTTCCTCTTCCTCTGCCGCAATAGCCGTAGGAAGTGTATCTGGTTCAGATACTACAGTGTCAGCAGATTCTTCAGCTTGTGCTGTGTCTGATTCCTGTGTAGTTGTTTCTTCTTCTTGAGCAACTGCGTTGCCTGTAAAACCGAATGACATAGCTCCGGCCAGCATCATTAAGACAAATAGCTTTTTCATAGTTAAGTTGTTTGTAATTTTCTTTTTTTAGTTTGTTTTTAAATATTTAAACAATTCAGAATTCAATTTTACACAATTATCAACAAACAGAAAATATTTTCCTCAATTCTTTAAGCTAAAGAAAGATATATTGTCCCTATTAATTGCAATGTGTCTTTAATGTTAACAAAAAAGCGGAGAAGGAGGGATTCGAACCCTCGGTGCCCGCAAAGGCACACTCGCTTTCCAAGCGAGCCCGATCGGCCACTCTGGCACCTCTCCTAACTATTCAGCACATCAAAGAAATTTTCATTCGAATTCTTTTCAACAAAGCACAAATAAATCAATTATTTCCTGCCAATGCAAGCTTAAAATGTCAAACGGTCAATAATAATTGTTATCCGCACCAATGTTGCTACAATTAATTAAAATTATCATATTAAAGATTAAAATACTTATACCTTTTATATTCCAACTTCCCTATTGCATTCCTTTTTAAATAGTTTGTATTGAAATCTTCGGAACAAATTATCTTAATATTCCTAAATCCTTAATGATAGATATAATATGACATAAATTTTATTACTATCTATTTTGTACGAAATAAGTATTTATTTGGAGGTAAAATTAGCAATTTAAAAGGATTACTCCATCTCACCCCTTAATGGTTTAATCAAATTCAATCGTTGTTGTTCCAAATTCTCTGCATGGCTGAGAACATACATCATTTTGGTAATAGCCGCCTCTGTAGTGATATCACTTCCACTAATCACTCCAATTTCTTCCAAAGCAGAACTGGTTTGGTATTTACCCTGAATAACCTTTCCTCCCATACATTGTGAAACGTTCATGATTAGGATATTCCTGTCTATAGCCTGCTTTAGTTCATCAATAAACCATGGATTGGTTGGTGCATTTCCTGATCCGTAGGTTTCCATTACTATTCCTTTCAAGCCAGGGATAGATAATACACCTTTAGCAAATGATTGTGTAATACCCGGAAAAATTTTGAGTATGGCCACTTCCTGATGAATATCTTTCCGGACTTTTAGTTGTGCTTCCGGCTGATAGGCTCTCAAAGCGGAAAAATTGTATTCAATTATTACGCCAGCCTCAGCCAAAACAGGATAGTTTTCACTTTGGAATGCATCAAACTGTACACTCTCTACTTTTTTGGAGCGGTTCCCGCGAAGCAGTAAATTATCAAAATAAATACAGACTTCAGAAACTACTGGTCGGTGATTCAATCTTTGAGAGGCAATTTCTATCGCTGTTATTAAATTTTCCCTGGCATCTGACCTGGCTGCTCCAATAGGTAATTGTGCACCTGTAAAAATAACTGGTTTATTCAAACCTTCCAGCATAAAGCTAATAGCTGAAGCACTGAAGGCCATAGTATCGGTACCATGAATGACTATAAAGCCATCATAATCTTCATAGTACATTTCAATGAGCCCTGCAATATCGCTCCAGTGTTTTGGATTTACGTTGGAAGAATCAATTAATTCTTTAAAGGAAGCAACTGTGATTTTCAGGTTAAAATTTTTGAGAGAAGGCACTTCTTTCAAAATATGTTTGAAATCAAATGGCACTAATGCCTGTTGCTCATTATAAACCATTCCTAAAGTACCACCGGTGTAAATAATCAGAACAGATTGCTCAGGTGCTTTTGGAGTAGCGGTGTCAATATGAGTTAAAACGTATGGGTTCATCATCAGGAGAATAATTGAGTGGCGTTTTTACTGGTAATTTGTACTAATTCCTGCAATGGTATTTCTTTCAAATCAGCAATTTTTTGTGCAATAATACTCAGGTAAGCAGGTTCATTCCTTTTACCTCTGTTAGGGGCAGGAGCCAGATAGGGCGCATCTGTTTCCAGGACTATCCGGTTGACATCAATATCAGGAACATACTCGGCCAATCCTCCATTTTTAAATGTAACCACTCCCCCTACTCCAATATAAAATCCTAAATCAATTACTTCCTTTGCTTGTTCCGCAGTTCCTGAAAAGCAATGAAAAACTCCCTTCAGGTTCTCGTCATTCATAGATTTTACAATTTCAAAAGTTTCCTGAAAAGAATCACGACAATGTAATATGATGGGAAGCTTGTATTTTTTTGCCCAATCAATCTGGATTTTCAAAGCCTCTTTCTGTTGTAGTTTAAAAGTTTTATCCCAATAAAAGTCAAGGCCTATTTCACCAATAGCAGCAAACTTTCTTTTATTCAACCAATTTTCTACCTGATAGAGCTCTTTCTCAAAATCTTTTTTTACATAACAGGGATGCAAACCCATGGTAGCAACGGTTTGAGGGAATTTCTGTTCCACTTCTAGCATAGCATCTATAGATTCGCTATCAATATTAGGCATGTATAATTCCTTAACCCCTTCTTGCTGGGCTCTTTCAAGCATCTCTGCTCTATCTTTGTCAAATTCTTCTGCATACAAATGCGCATGTGTTTCAATCATCCTTTTGTGTATTTTCTACCTTTCCATTTTACCGGCAAAGGTAACAGATAATATATCATGAGTGCAACGGAGAGAAAGCCACTATAAAATTCAAATATAAATAAATGACCTAAAGGTAAATATTGATTTAACCGATCCAGTATTTTATCAATAAATAAACTTTGAAGTGTGATTTTCAGACCAAAAAGAGGAATGGCCACCAAAGGATTTACAAAAATCATGATTAACATGGCAGGAAAGTATAATGCCTGAATAAGCAGTAAAGTTTTCATAAAAGCTGGCAGCTCCATAGCTCCCCTCATCCATCTTTTTCTTTGTTCCAATAAATTCCAGAATCCTTTAATGGCTTGGGTATAAACCAGACTTTCTTCATTAGCTAATTGCTGGAAAGAGTACCCTTTTCTCACTATGGCTTGAAACAAGGCAAAATCTTCAGTAGTAGAAAACGGGATAGCCCTGTAACCACCTACTTTTTGATAAGCTTCCTTACTGACCATCATATTATTGCCAACAGCGGTAACAGGAATTTTCCAGCCAGTGACAATCTTCACCATACCCAGTGCAAGGCCCCAATCAACCATTTGCATACTTGAAAAAAAACTATCTACTTTTACCAGTGTAAAGCCACTTTGAATTCCTAAGCCAGGTTTCCAACAGGCAAGGTTTTTCATAATCCAGGTAGGAGCTACTTCTGCATCAGCATCTGTCATCATCAGGAATTCCCCCTTAGCTTTATCTGCCAATTGAGCCAATACATTGGCCTTTGCGTCCAGGTTATCCTTTTTCATATCTATAGGGATATAAAAAAAATTGTTGGTTTCTTTATCCCAGGCTTTCATAATTTTGGAACTACCATCATCAGATTCATCATCCCCCATCAATACCTCGTACTTGTCTTTAGGGTAGTCCAATGCCTCCAGGGAATTCAAAGTATAATTTACGAAATGCACTTCATTCCGGACAGCCAGTAAGATAGAAATAAAAGGTAACTCACCAGTATATGGCTCAGCATTAATGGGTTTGGCTCTCCATGCTTGCCAAAGAATTAAGTCAACTACAATTACACTTAATATAATAAATAGGAGAACATAAAACAAAACGCTCATAATGCTAGAAATTTAAATCCACGTTCACTAAAATATTTGATATACTGAGGCAAAACAAAAAGCACATTTTCCTGTGCCTTTATATTGTCATGAAAAACTATGATACTGCCCTCTCCGGAATATTGAATTGACTTTCTCATAATGTTTTCAGGAGAAATCTTCTGATTATAATCCCTGGACAATACATCCCACATAATAATGCGGTATCCTAATTTAGTAATAGTATTGGATAAAGTGGGCGTAATTTGACCATAGGGTGGGCGGAAAAGTTTTTTCGAAGGTTGATGATATTTGTTAATATAAGATTCACATGCATCAATATCATTTAAATAGTCCCGTTTGGCAGATTTCCAGGCTTTCAGGTGATGTTGGGTGTGATTGCCTACAGCATGTCCAGAGGCTAAAATCTCCTTAAAAACATCAGGGTGCTTTCTGATATTATCCCCTACACAAAAAAAAGTGGCCTTGGCTTCATTTTCAGCAAGGATATCAAGAATTTTATGAGTAAGGCCCGGAATAGGTCCATCATCGAAAGTTAGATATATTTGTCTGGTAGTGGTTTCTATTCTCCATTCAACACCTGGAAGTATTTCTCTTATAATAGCAGGAGTTTTATAGAAAATCTTATCAAACATTAAAATCGCAAACTAACAGGGTAATGTCATCAGAAAAAGCTCTGTCGCCAACAAAATCATCTAATTTTTTCAGCAACTCTGAGATCAAAAGCGTGGGAGTTGCTGTTTTGTTTTTCTGCAGAAAGGCTTCAACCTTTTCCGCTCCAAATTCCTCTTCCTGGTCATTAAAAGCTTCTGTAAGCCCATCTGTGTACAGGAACATGGTCTGCTCTCCTTTCAAATCTAAATGGCCAATTTCCAGAAAAGGTAATTCCTCAAAAGCACCCAATACAAGCGTACCTTTGTCTAACTCCTTGATTCCATCAGCATTCATTAAAAAGGGGGGATTATGGCCTGCATTCACATAGGTAATATGACTTTCATGTGCATCAATCAAAGCCATAAAAAAAGTGATGAAATTTTCGCCATCAGCACTTTGGAATACCTGATAGTTCAAATCCTTTATGATTTCCTCGAGATCAGAGGTTTTACGCAATAACGTCCTCAATGATGCCTGAAAATTTGACATAAGGAGGGCGGCAGGAACCCCTTTTCCCGAAACATCTGCTATGCAGACAATTTTTCTGTGTTCGTCTATCTCCAACCAATCATAGTAATCTCCTCCCACTGTATTGTGGGGTGAATAATGAGCGGCAATTTTAAAGTTCTCCTGATCAGGCAAGGTTTTAGGAAATAGCAATTGTTGCACTTTTTTAGCAATTTCCATCTCCTTTGCATATACCTCTTGCTCAATTTTTGCACGAGCCATTTTCTTATTCTCAATGGCTACCATGATGATATTGGTAAGTGCCTGTATAAAATTAAGATGATTTTCAATCAACTTTTTTTCACTGCTATCAGCCACCCCGCCTAAAAACACCACCGCCAATAAATTATTTTTATGAAAAACGGGAATGCCTACCTCAAATTCATCGAATGGACTATCTGCCAAATCATTTTGAAACAATATTTTTTTGTGTTCAATCAGTGCTTCAGAAGGTATTTCACAATTAAAGCTTTTTTTGGCACCAAACTCCACCTTGCATTGCCATTCATTTTCTTCCTTCACAAGCAAAAGAAGCTTTGCCAGACGCAAATTAGCCCTTAAAGTAAAATTGTAAATCTTGTACAGGGATTCTTCAGACAAGTTATCATTAATGGCCTGGGTGATTTCGAGCAAAGAATTTAACTCTAATTCCTTGAGCTCATACTGATTGGATATTTGATAAGTTGTGTCCATGTTCAAGTGTGAATATAATAGATACAAATGGATTAATATAAAGAAAGTATTGATTTTCTTTATATTATTCTTCCCAGGCTCCTATATCAGAATCCATTATGTTCCAAAAGACCCTTTTTGGTGGCTAAGTAATACATTTCTTCCCACTTAACTTGCTGAGGTGTAGAAATATTGCTTGAATACTCTTCATCCTGGGCTATTAATACTTTAATAAAGCCTTTACAGTATAATGAAAACAAGCTTTCGATTAGTTTATCATCGCCCCATTGCAATGCTTCCTTTATCTCTTTGTATGACTGAACAAAATATAATTCATCCAGTAAATCAAATTCATTATCGTTCATGTTTTCCATAACTTCTACCTTTCCATTGGTAACCCGCAAAGTTAGCAAGCAGACCAAATAATACGACATAAAAGCTATAAAAAACCTGGAGAAAACAGAACGAAAGACTGCTAAATTTTTGGTGCTGGGATTTTAAAATTGAATAAATAAAAGCAAACTCTCCTATAGATTTGATGAAAAGCAATAGGAAAGCCATCGCATAATGGATTTGGTTAATAAATGTGAACAGCCCGATTAAATAAAGAAAGTGAAAAAACCACACCATAAGGGCTGGCAGCTTGTTTTTTCTTTCTGCAACAGCCTTCCACTTTGAGGCCCAGCGAATGCGCTGATGGAAAAATGTTGATACATTTGATGGGGCTTTGGTAGTCACCACAGAAGATTTTTGAAATTTAATTCCACCTGGATAATGTTGTGACATTTTTTGCAATAAAAAAACATCATCTCCTGTAGGAATGTGTAAGTTATTGTTAAAAGCATCCAAAGAAAGAAAAGTGTTTCTTTTAAACGCCAGGTTAGCACCATTTGCCATAGTTGGTTTGCCCAACCATATACTCACTCCACCCACTCCTATTAATGGGGCAAATTCCATTTGAAAAATGCGCTCCTGAAAATTATTGGCTTCAAAAACCACACTGCCACTCACTAAATGGATAGCAGGCGAATTAAAAGCGGATTGCATTTCACTGACCCAATCACTATTTACCTGGCAATCAGCATCAGTAGTGAGAATTACATCAGCGTGAGAACAATTCACTCCTTCCATAATTGCCTCCTTTTTGCCTCCTTTTTCATCTGCTAGCTTGAGTAGTTTGTAGGGATAAGGAAAGTCCGATAATATTTGCTCCAAAAGCCCAAAAGAACCATCATCCGAATGATCATCCACAAAAATAAAATCTATTAATTCTTTAGGATAAATTAACTGGCGGAAAGATTGAATTAGTCTCTTTAAATGAAGCTCCTCATTTCTGAAAGGCACAAGAACCGTCACTTTCAATGGTACTCCCTTGGATATTGGAGTAGCTATTTTCCTCCAGGCAAAAGCCATGTAAAATAATAGGCAGGAATAAGCAGAAATTAAAAGCAGGAAGAAAATCATGAGGGGTCAATTCGGAATCTTTGAATAAAAAACAAACCAATTAAAGCAGGCACAGCAATATTGATCAACCACAAAATTAAACCTGCCAATATAATGGGAGCCGAAGCAACACCAAAAGCTTCAAAATATAAAACTGCACTAAACTCCCTTACACCCAAATCATTAAAAACATTAAAAGTAGGTAGAACTGATTTTGCTAAAAACATAAATGAAATGCCCATAAACTGATCCGCTAATGACAAGGGAAACGAAAAGATAGATAAAAGCAACAAGAACTGAATAGAAAACACTATATACCGTACAATGGATAAACCAAAAAGCTGAACAACAATCCCTAACTTTAACTCTCTGATCAAATCAAAATAATATATCAGGTGTTTTTTCTTTTTACCATAGTTAAAAAAAAGAAATATCAGGAGTAGAAGTAATAAAAATCCACCTACAATTATCAAGATGGGGGTATATCCAGTAGGGAAGTACAACATAGATCCGGACTTATCCAGAAAAATTTTAACTGAAAAAATTCCAAAAATCAAGGTAGGCAACATCTGGGACATTCGTGCGACCAATATCGGCCCCAATGCTTTTTTCCTGTCCTCATGCTGTATTGACCATACTTTAGCGAAATAATCACCCACAGCCCTGGGTGTAACAAAACCCAGAGCCACACCGGATAAAACTCCCGCAATTGCCTGCTTGAAGGTAATCTTCACAAGAGGACTAATACACAATTTCCATTTAAATACTTCCATTGCCCAGTTGAGTGGCATCAAAAGTAAAACCACCAATATAATGGGGAGATTATTATGATAACCTTGTAAAGCTTCGCTAAAAGATGTCTTGTCAGAAGCGATTCTGTAAAACAAAAAAGCGAAGATCGCTAACGAAATAATTATTTTAAGTAAGAATAATAAAGGCTTTCTCAAATATCTGCACTTAATTGAAACTGAATATTAACTTTGCAATAATGGTGGTTACAAAGCAGACTTCAAAGGCAGAGAAAATTATTTTGGGACTTGACCCCGGAACTTCAGTGATGGGGTATGGCGTAATCAAGATTTCAGGCACAAAAATGACCATGTTACAGTATGGAGTGATCCATTTGTCGAAATATGCCAACCATGAAGTAAAACTACGGAAAATTTTTGATCGGGTAACCAGTTTGATTAACGACTACCTACCTGATGAAGTAGCATTGGAAGCCCCTTTTTACGGAAAAAACATCCAATCAATGCTTAAATTAGGCCGGGCTCAGGGAGTAGCTATGGCTGCAGCTTTGCAAAAGGATTTGCCAATTACTGAATATGCCCCAAAAAAAGTAAAAATGTCTGTAACCGGCAATGGAAATGCCTCCAAAGAACAAGTTGCTGAAATGCTTAAAACTTTGTTGGGAATAAAAGAAATCCCTAAACTATTGGATGCTACTGATGCATTGGGTGTAGCAGTATGCCACCACTTTCAAGGCAAAACTGGCACAAGTAGTACTAAAAGTTGGAAAGCATTTATTAATGATAACCCGGGAAGAGTGAAATAAGTATAGTTATTGACAAAAATCTATTCCCTATTTCCTTTTGAAGAGAACCATTCTTTCACTTTCCTTTTTAATAGGGAGGTTCGGCCAGCTGAGCCGTCACCAGCTCCTGACACATCACTACTGATTAAAAGACCAATGGGTTTTAATTCCTCAAATTCATCACATACAACTTTGAGCATAGCTACAAATGGCATAAACAGAATCATTCCTGCTACTCCCCAAACTGCGCCACCCACAATTAAACTTATAATGGCTGCAAGAGCATTTACGTGCATACTGCTTCCTACAATTTTAGGGCTTAAGAAATTACTTTCAACTGTTTGAATAAACCAAAAATAAATAACTACAATCAGGGGTGTCAAAAGCGAATCAGTTGTCATAAAAGTATAGAGAATAGGAATCATAGCACCAGCCACCGTACCCACATAGGGTATGATAACCAAAAACCCGACAAAATATCCAAACAGAAAAGGACTTTCTATTCCTATTATCAATAAGGCAATGCTATGGGACGTACCCATAATTAGGATTAAAATAAACATGCCTGACAAATACCCTTGCCCAACCTTTTGAACCTTTTTAAGCATATCGAAAGTCCTCCCCCTTTTATCTTTTGCCGAGAATCTCATAAATGCCTTTGTGAGCCCCACCCTGTATATCAAAAAAAGAAATGCAAAAATAAGAGTACTGATCAAGCCTCCTATAATTGTTGCTACACTATTGACTATTGCAGCACCATATTCATTCATCCACTCTTTAGCACGTTCAATTAGATCATCTCTGTTTAAATCATCTACAAAATTGATGTTATTATTGATAAACACCAGGACATCAGTAAAGCTACTCATGAATTTTTGTCCCAAATTTGAGACTTCTTTAGATAAGTTAATGATTTGAGAAGAGAAAAGGGTAATGGCACCTGAAAGAATAATAAGTAGCATGAAAACAGCTAAAAAACCTGCCAGGGTTCTATTGAGACCCCATCTTTCAAGTTCTTTGCAAACCGGAAGCAAAATGAAAGAAACCAGTAAGGCCATACCAATAGGTATGAGTACAATTTTAGCAAAGCCTAAAGCTGCAAATATGGCAAAGGAAGTAGCTAGTACAAAAAAAATTCTACGAAAAGATATATGCATTTTCAAGTAAAAAAATTAAAGCTTAATAGAATAAACTGCAATTTCAACTTCTATGTTACTAATTTCAACATGTTTAACCTTGATCATTTTTTAATTCAATGACGGAAAACATAGTTTATTCTGTACATTTTCGTCAGGTAAAATGATTGAATTCTGATGGCAATAATTCCAAAACTATTTCCTGGAAAACCAATCTTTTATTTTCCCAATCCATTTGGAGGATTTCTTATCATCTTTATCATTACCAACTACTTCAGAGCCAATTAACATGGCAACAGGTCTTAATTCTTCAAACTCATCACAAAATACTTTGAGCATAGCAGCAAAAGGAAGGAACAACACCATACCGGCAATTCCCCAGACTGAGCCACCAATCAATAAACTTAAAATGGCTGCCAGAGCATTCACATTTAAACTGCTCCCAACAATTTTCGGGCTTAAGAAATTACTTTCTATTGTCTGTATAAACCAAAACAAACCAACTACAGCCAAAGGAACCCATAATTGATCTGTTGACATAAATGCATAGAGCACAGGGATTGTAGCTCCAATTGTGGTGCCTACATAGGGAATGATGGATAATAGGGCGGCCAAAAACCCGAATAGAAAAGGGCTGTCAATACCTATAATCCATAAACCTATGCTATTGGCAAATCCAAGAATCAGAATTAAAGTAAACATGCCTGAAAGATACTTCTTGCCCACCTCCTGGATATTCTTAAGCATATGAAATACTTTCTGTCTGTTTTCAGCAGAGGCGAATCTCATAAACGCTTGTGTTAAACCTACTCTATATATTAAAAAGAGGAATGTGAAAATGATAGTGGTCACTAATCCTGTAAGAAAAGCTGCTGTGCCGCTAAAAGTATTTCTTAACAATGCCCCTGAAGAATCCTTCAGCCAGCCCTTACCTTCTTCAATTAATTCCTCTCTATTAAAATCCCCTAAAAATTGTACATTATTATTTATATATAAGATGACATCAGTAAATGTTGCGGTGATTTTATCAGTGAAATTGCTTAATTCATCAGACAAACGAATTATTTGTGTAGAAAAAAGTGTCAATCCACCTGCTATAATTAAAACCAAAAATAGAATGGATAAAAGTGCTCCAACAATTTTATTGGTTCCCCAGGATTCCAATTTCCGGGAAACAGGAAATAGTATGAAAGAAATCAATAATGCCATTCCGATAGGAATAAGAATAGTTTTTGCAAAGACTAAAACTGCAAAAATGCCAAAAACAGTTGCCAGGATAAAAAATATTTTTTGAAAGGACAGGTTCATAGTGGGTTAAGATTAAAAGTTGAATGTGCAATTGGTAAATTTATATAATTCAGTTGCAATTATATCAACTATGAGAATGTTTATTTGAACCTTGACCCTTACCTAAACAGGGTTTACTTTGTTTAAAGGCAAAAATAAACTTGAATCATGAATTAGCTTAAGCAGCAGAGTTAATTCATTTCTGTTTAAACACTTTGCTAATGGATTCCAGTGCGGGCTTATTCTGTGGAGTATATGTTTTAATCGTACGTTGGCTCAATCCATTTTGAGTAAGATGCCATTTCCAGATAAAGCCTCCATCCCACCAGGATTCATCTTTTAAAGCATTGTAAAGGGATTCGAAGGCTACTTTTTGTGTGTCGAAATTAACCTCTAAACTATCTTTATTCAAAGTCCAATGCCCGGCTGTGGCATAATCCATGCTTTCGTAGCCGTATTCAGTAAATAAAACAGCTTTATTAAACTTCTCAGACAAGTGCTGCATTTTCCCCAGCGGTTTGCCCCAGGCTATCACCAACTCCTCCTTGCTAGGATTTTTTGCACTGCTTAAAGGGAAATAAGCATCTATTCCAATATAATCCAACTCACTCCAAAAAGAAACTTCCTCGTATTCATCCCAATTGGCGGCATAAGTCAATTTACCTTTGTAGTTTTCCTTTATCTTATTAATTATACCCAACCAGTAAGCTGCTCTTTGCCGGGTAGAATTTCTAATTTCTGTTCCAATACAAAGAAGTTCAACATCAAGTGAATCAGCGATCTTTGCATATGTCATCAGATAATTTTCATAATCTCCTTCAAACTTAAGCCACATGCTATCTTCTTCAAAATCCAGATCTCCCGCCCACCCCTGACCTCCTACCCATAAATGTGGCTTTAGCATAATTTTTAATCCAATGGATTGAGCCATATTAATTGTTTCGATAATCCCTTTTGGCTTTTCTCCCCACCATTGTCGAGGATGATCAAAAGTTATTTCTCCATTAGCTGCGTTACAAAAAGCATAAGGCACTATAGCTATCCATTGCGCACCACTTGCCTTTACTTTTAACAGAGAGTCAATTGAAAAAGGCTGGCGAGGTGCTACCAGGTTGAAGCCATGAATCCTATCTGCTTCTCTATAATCACTACCTTCTTCTATTTTGAGATAAAAGGCAAGGATAATGATAAGGCTAGCCATAGCTATCGAAATGAAGATTTTAGAAGAAATCAATTTTTTCATAAACTATTCCATTGCTTTTATATGCCTTCAGAGCATTAACAAAATAAGAATTTATTTATACAACTCTACAAAGTTTCTTATATTATCATACTTAATTTTTACATTAGTATTTATTTTATTAGATGATCCGGAATTAATGAACATAAAAGATAATTCTTCGAAAATTCATTCTGTAAAACTATCAGCTTCAACTGGAATGATATTTACATTCGTCATCCTATTACTGGCTTTGAGCGGAAACGCCCAAGATAAGGACAAAGAGGAAGATACAGATTCCTTAAAAGTAGCCTATGAAATTGCCACTGCCCGTGATATTCATCGAAACAATCATAATGATTCATTAGAAAGTATTCACGCTGAAAAAGCTATTAAAATTGCCCTCGAAGCAGGAGACACACTTCTTTATGCACAAGCATTAGATAATATGGGGCTGTTGTACAGGTACCACCAGCAGTATGAGGAAGCGATTAACCTTCATGGCAAAGCATTTAACCTTGTAATTGACAAAGCTGATGTTCCCCCTCTTTCAAAAATGATTTATGCTAATAATGCCGGAGTTGCCAGTCGCTATGCACAGCAATTGGATAAAGCAGTCCTGTATTATAAAGAAGCACTCAAAATAGCAGAAGAAGAAAATGACTTGAAAAACATTGCTATTTCGTGTAATGGATTGGGGAATACCTTTTTATATATCCCTAACAGAGAAAATGATGCGTTAACTTATTTCAAACGTGCCTTGGAAGCTTCGAAAGCCCAGGGGAACAAATTGGGAGTAGCCATGAACTATCTTTCCATCAGTGATTTTTACAATAAACAAGAAGAATATTTGGAAGCCAGATCTTATCTGAATGAGTTGTTGGCACTGAACACAGAGCGAAAAGATACTTTCGGCCTGGCCATCACCTATGAATTTTTCGGGCTCAACTATTATGAAGAAGATAAGGATTTACAAAAGTCCGAGATGTATTACCTTAAATCCCTGGAATTGTTTCAAAACCTGAATAACAGTCATAAAGAAGCAGATGTTTTTTTCCACTTGGGAGATGTAAGCAGGAAAAACAAAAATTTCAAACAGGCTATTAATTATTATAATAAGTCATGGGAGTTAGCGAAAGAAATTAATAATAAAGGTTTATTGGAAGAAATAGCTTACTGGCTTTCCTATGTGTATGAACAGCAGTCAAATTATCCCAAATCCCTGGAATACTATAAAATTTCGCAGCAGTATAAAGATAGTGTAGCAATGAAAGAACAGGAAACTCAAATTGCTGCAATAGAAAAACGCTTTGCATTGGAGAAAAAAGAATCTCAAATTGCTCTTCTGGAAAAAGATAAAGTGCTTAAGGAAACACAGTTAATCAATCAGGAAGAAACACTACGAAGTCAAAATTTCTTCCTTTTACTTTTGATTAGTGGCCTGATAGCTATTATTCTGATAGCTATGCTCCAGTATAGAAATATTAAAATCAAAAAGAAATCAAACCTCCTTTTAAAAGAGCAAAACAGTAAAATTTTATATCAAAAAGAAGAAATAGAAAAAGTAAATAAACAGCTGGAAATAGCACTCGAGGAAATTATTGATCAGCAGAAGAAAAATGAAGAACGTAGAATAAAATTAATTGAAAGCAAATTTGAGAATAAAATTCAATCATTAACCTTACAATCATTGGAATCGCAAATGAACCCTCATTTTCTTTTCAACGGAATGAATGCTGTACGTTGGCTGGTGATTCAGAACAAGAATGATAAAGCTATGAAATACCTCGACACTTTTGCCAATTTGCTGAGATTAAGCTTAACAAGTAATCGTAAAAATGTAATAGAATTAGGTGAGGAACTACGTACAACCAGCCTTTATCTGGAGATTGAAAAGTTACGATTTGACAGTGAATTTAATTTTTCAGTAAATATTGAAGAAGGAATTAATGTGGATAAAGTAATGGTACCACCCAAAATCCTACAACCATTAGCTGAAAACGCAGTAAAACACGGCCTCTTGCCCAGCAGGAAAGCAAATAAAGAATTATCCATCAATGTAATTAATACTCCTGAAGGTGTAACTATAGAAGTTATAGACAATGGGATGGGATTTAGACTCAGATCCAATCAGGAAAATGAGTCGAGGCCTGATGGTACACATTTAGGATTGAAATTAATTGAAGAACGGTTGTCTATTTATAATCAGCAGAATGATAATTCTATAACCTTTAAAATAGCTCCCAATTATGATGGACATGACCAACTAACTGGCACCCGAGCTGAGATATCTATAGCTACCAAAAAAATAGGAGAAGAAGTGGATTTAAATGTTTAAGCTTTTTTGAGGAAGGTAAAAAGTAAAAAGTTAGGAGTTGAGAATTGAATAATCAATCTCTTCTCCCAACCAACACTCCCTATTATAATCAATCCAATGCATAAATTTTGTACAATGAAGCATTTTGGGATCTACTCTTCCTTCCTGCCTTTCTTTTAGTTGTATTGTATATATAAGAAGATTGACCGGTCTCTCCCCTATCAACTTTCATGTAAGCTTTATCTCTATTATTAGTTAGCAGATTTAAATTCTCAACGGCCAATTGATATTTAACATTTTGATCAATTATAATTTCGCTTGAAACATTAGAATCATTAGCTTTAAACGATAAATCATCCTTAGTAAAAGAAGATAAAATCAGTGTTGCTATACTTAGATAAACCATTTGTTTTACAATCTTTTTCATAGATACTGATATTTAGTTTCTTGTTGATTTTATACATCATTAATCGAAGATATATACAAAGAATAGACTAAGAAACAGGGAATTACTGTGAGCAAGCAGTTAGTTAGTTTATAAGCCTTATCACCTATAATTGTACTGATTGAAGAAAAATGAGCTATTTTTTCACAATTATCACCCAAGTCCGATAAATACAGGAGAAATGCCCATGAATACTCATTGAAAAGCGTTTTCTTTATCTTCCGTTAAAAACTACCACAGGGGTTTAAAACAAAACCGTAATTAAAAGATTACATGAAATAAACTTATACAAATGAAAGTCGGTATCATTGATGATGAAATACACTGCATTGAAAGTCTCATTATGAGCTTAAAAAAGCTGAATCCTCACGTAGAAGTAGCTTTTAAAGCTTCCCGTGTGGATGATGCTCTCGAAGTAATTAAGCGTGTGGATATTGATATTTTGTTTTTAGACGTGGAAATGCCACGGCTTAACGGGTTTGAGCTTTTAGATCAACTGGAAGATATTCATTTCGAGGTGGTTTTTACTACGGCCTACAGTCAATATGCATTAAAAGCTTTTAAATATAAGGCTTTTGATTATTTGATGAAGCCCATAGGGGAAGATGACCTGCAATTACTTTTGGATAAATTTAAATCAAAAAAGCCTGTCAAAGCAAATGAACCAGAACAAGGTCTTTCGCACTTTATTGATCTTCTAAAGAAAGATAAAATCATTAGTGCAAAAATTGCTGTTCCGGTTAGCGAAGGTTTGGAATTCATTAAGGTTGAAGATATAGTTTATGCCCAAAGCCAAAACAATTACAGTTTATTGTTTTTATCGGATGGTGAAAAGCTATTGTTCAGCAAAACGCTTAAAGATGTGGAAAACACCCTTAAAAAGTACTATTTCATTAGAATTCATCAATCATACCTTATCAATCCGAATTACATGAAAAAATATCTAAAAAATGATGGGGGAAGTGTACTGATGGAAAACGGAAAGGCCTTGCCCATCAGTCAAAGCAAAAAGGAAAGTATAGTCTCTCTGTTTGAGGCCATAGCAAGGAATAAATCCATATAGCTTTACTGCTTTTGATCTTTGTTTTTACCAAAACCTAGTTTCTGCCAAAAATTTTCATCTTCCTTTTCCGTAAACTCTTTTTCTATAGCTGCAGGAGGTGTTGCTCCCAGGGTAGATTTAAAACCTGATACTACACTGGCCGCCCAAAAATTAAACATAGATTTCCTGGTATCGCGCTCAAATTCAATTTTACCTACCCTGAACTTACCATTGGGCCTTGGATTATTTTGAGCCAAAGCTATATTGGCCAGAAATGAGAGTGCGTTGTCTTGTAAATTGTTTTCTTTATCCTTGGTATCTACTTCTATTTTAAGGTTGGAGTACTTAAACCGCATTTCACCAGATGATTGTGTCCTGGTGCCTCCAAAGTTGAAGTAAACCACATCTGCTTGTCCCTCCTTTATTTTTACAGGAAAAACATCATCAAGAAACTCATTAAAATGAATTAATCCCATAGTTTTCAACGATCCCTTTGCACCAAAAGCTCCATTCTTTGTTTGCAAACCATAAGTGATTTCGGCAGTAAGCAATCCTTGTCCAAATACTTTGGTCGATGCATTAATATTCAATGAAGCTTCCAGTTTTGTAACGCTATCTGCTATATTGGTGATGTTATCAATAGTACCATTTAATTCAGTAAAATAAATTTTTCCCGTCTTCTGCTTACCATCCGGCTTTTCTACGTACTCTAAATACATATTTTCCACCAACACCTTTCTTATAAAGACAGGCATCTCCATCTGCTCAATTTTATCTACAAAAATGGGTACAAAACGATCATCAGGCAGTATATAGTTTTTGTCTCTCATAACAGTGAGACTAGGCTGATAAACCCTGATCTCTTCTCCTAGAAACGATTTCTCCAAAGAAATATCCATTCCTTTTAGGCTAATACTATCTGCTTTAAATGTAATGTGATTAGACAGAACCTCTTTAAGAGATGCAAATTTTACCCAGTCGTAGATGGGTTGAAATAAAACATTCTTTATTGTTAGTTTCCCAGATAAAGGTTCAAAATTGGATTCTGCAATTTGAAGTCGGTGAAAGCCATCAGGAAGATAATAATCTGTTTCATCTAAATAAACATAGGCCTCTCCTATTCCTTTTTCCAAAGGCTTGAAATCTTTTTCATTATCATAAAATACATCTTTTACATGCACTTTATATTTAGTAAACAATTGTCCTTTTTGTTCAGGTTTTTGCTCATAAAAGCGCATTTCACTATTGGAAATAGTGATTTCGTTGACTTGTATTTTAAACTTGGATCCACTTTTTGTTGTATCAGATGTTTGGGTATTTAGTTTTTCAAAATCAAAGGGCCCATTTGATACCACTCGATCTAAATTAACAGATATGATTTTAATGGTATCATTAGAAAAAAAATTCTTGTAACTCTCCCAATCGACTGTAATTTTACCAATCGATACACTTGCCAGAGAATCTCCTTCCTGTCCGTCCAGGATCAGAAAATTAATGTCTGAAACGCTGGCTTTTTTACTAAAGAAATTAAAATTGATTTTATCTATTTCGAAATCTATACGCTCAGGCCAAAATTTATTAAGCTCGGATTGAATGGTATTTTCTACATACTTTTTGATTTTCAGATTCTTGACCAACTGCCATGATAAAAAAATGAGCAATATAAAGCCGAATAATATTCCTAAAAACCATTGGGTTTTGTTGTTCATAAAGTTGCACTAGATACAGGTACTAAAGTATTTATTAGCCCTACCTTAATAATACGTAAAAATTACGACATTAGTAATTAAATAGCGAAAATACTTTAGTAGAAGTTAGAGTAAGTAAAGTAAACTCTCTGATGATAAAAAACACCTATAATTGCAAATAAACATTTTCAGCCCAAGTGTTTTTTAAACTTGCTTTCATAAAAAAATAGCCCATCATTTTATTGCTGTTTTCATTATCCAAATAAATTGATATTTCCCATAATTCATTAATCCCTTTTCCCATTTAGATTAATTCGCTTTATTTAGGCTTTAATTTATTTAAAATGCAAAAGCCGGAAATCAAATTATCCCCATATCTAATTGGCACCATGCGCCTGGGCAAATGGGGACTAAATTTTTCAACTTCTCAATGGCAAGCTTTTATTGAGGAATGTTTACAACTGGGATTGAAGGATTTTGACCATGCTGATATTTATGGGAACTATACCACTGAAGAAGATTTCGGCAAAGTATTAAAAAACAAGTCATCATTAAGACAAAAAATGCAGATTACCACTAAATGTGGTATCAGGCAAGCTGCTGATAACAGACCTAACAATAAATTGAAGTCTTACGATAGCAGCAGAAAACATATTATCCAATCAGTCGAGAATTCTCTAGCAGCACTCTCGACAGACTATCTCGATGTACTATTAATACACAGACCTGACTTTTTAATGAATCCACTTGAGTTGGCTGAAACCTTTGGAGAATTGCAGCTAGCCGGTAAAGTGAAATATTTTGGTGTATCAAATTTTTCGGCTTCGCAATTTAATTTAATCAATAGTTCTTTTCCATTAGTTACGAACCAAATTGAAGTTTCTCTCAATCACCTGCAAGCATTGGAAGATGGCACTCTTGATCAATTATTGCAACAAGGGATAACACCCACGGCATGGTCTCCGCTGGGAGTTAGTAAATCATTGCTTCCTCCTACCTCAGAAAAAGAAAGTATATTACAAACCACTTTAGATAAAATCGCCAATAAATATGGTATTAACACAGCCCAATTATTTTTAGCCTGGTTAAAAAGACATCCTGCGGGCATCGTACCTGTTCTGGGAACTTCCAAAATTGAAAGAGTAAAGGAAGCGTTGGCAATTAAGGAAATAAAATTAGATAGTGAGGATTGGTATGAACTATATACTGCCTCAAAAGGCATCAACCTACCCTAAATATTTAATTGTCCTGGAGTGAAATCTATTCTTTGGATTTTTCCTGCATAAAAAGAGCATTACTATAAATATAAAGTATTGCTATTACCTCATGTGAGGTTATGTTTACAATTCCATTTTTAATTCCTCGTTTGCCGTGTTATTTTTATTTATTTTGCATACAATTTATGAATAACAGACGTCACAAGTTTTTATTGCTTTTATGCCTTTTATTGCCTTTTACCTCAGGCCATATTCTCGCTGCATCCGTGGATATTGAATGGTATCAGGCTTTGGAATTGGAAATTGAGCAAAAGGAAACTGAAGCATTACTGAATGAAAAGGAAGTGCTTTTGTACGATGCACGCGACCTTAACCGCAATGACTTAATTAGTCGTTTCCTGAAAGAACTAGCTTTTATCCACTTATACAAAACCAAAGACCTGGAAGCTGCAATGGGCTATTTAATGGAAGCCCTCAACCTGGATGAAATTTCAAAGCAGGAAGATGATCTCATGTTCACCTATTTCGGACTTTCAATTGTTTTTCAGGAAGTAGATGATTACTTCAGCAGCGCAGAATTCCTGGAGCAGGCTATCCAGCTTAATAGAAAAAACAAATCGGAGAATTTGCAAATAATACTCAAGCAGAACCTTGGAGAAGTTTATACCAGTATGAATGCAACCGATAAGGCCTTTAATCAATATCAGGACATCTTAAAATATGCCCAAAATGTTCGCTATCCTGAGCTGGAGGCCAAAACCTGGATGAAAATTGCTCTTCTGGAACAATTGAACAAAGACTATGAAAGTGCTTTGAATTCTCTTAAGAATGCCCTATCAATTCAAAGACGGATTAATGACAAGGAAAATGAAGCACACTCCTTACATGCCATTGGGCGTTTATATGTGCTTCAGGGCGAAAAAGAAAGAGCGATGGATAATTTCAAGGTATCATTGAATATTTGGAAAGAAATAGCTTCCAATTCTGCCGGAACCGCTGCCACCTACAATTCTGTAGCCGAATTGTACCTGGACAACAAACAGCCGGTAAAAGCACTTGGTAATCTACAAATAGCCCTCAATAAATCTCAGACATCACAAAATCAGGAATTAATAAAAAACACATACCAGCTCTTAAGCAAAACTTATAAAGCTATGGGAGAGTATCAAAAAGCTTTGGAGTATCAGGAATTGTTTATGGCATTGGAAGATTTTATGCAAAAGGAAAAGGAGGATCGTTCCATTCTGAAAATGCAAAACCGTTATTTGGTTAATCAAAAACAGAGTACGATTGATGTACTCGAGTTTAACAGAATCCAGAAAGAGTTTGAATTAGAGGAACAAAAGAGATCAAAGAATTTTATAGTGATTTTATTTATACTGGCACTGGTAATCCTGGTGCTTATACTCTCATTTTTCTTACTGCAAAAAAGAAACAATAAACGGCTGGCCATTGCCAATACAAAAGTGCGTGAACAAAATGAACAGCTACAAGAACTGAATGCTACAAAAGATAAATTTTTCTCTATTATTGGGCATGACTTGAAAGGCCCTTTAAATTCTCTCACTTCTTTCTCAAGTTTGCTAATGCATCACACTGAAAGCCTTAGCAAGGAAGAAATTCAAATGCTGGCCACTGATTTGGATAAATCACTTAAAAACCTATTTGCTTTATTGGAAAACCTACTGGAGTGGTCACGTTCACAAACAGGTAATATAGAATTTAATTCCGAACTGTTTGACTTAACGGAGTTGTTAAATAAAAATGCATTATTGTTAAAGCAACAGGCCGAAAATAAAAAAATAACCGTTGCGGTAAAAACCACAGAACCGGTTGCAGTTAAGGCCCATGAAAATTCCATTAATACCGTCATAAGAAACTTACTTTCCAATGCCATTAAATTTACTCCTGAAGGGGGGCAGATTCATCTTTCAATTACAGAAAAAACCAATCAATGGGTTGTAAGCGTGTCCGACAATGGTGTGGGAATGCCTCCGGAAGTTGTGGAAAAGATTTTCAGACTGGATACAAAGCATTCTACCCAGGGAACAGCAAAGGAGAAAGGCACAGGTCTGGGACTGATTTTATGCAAGGAATTCGTGGAGAAAAATGGAGGAGAAATTTGGGTAAAAAGTGAAGAAGGGAAAGGTTCTGTTTTTCATTTCTCCTTACCAAAAAACTAGATTAAAAAACGAAATACTGTTTCTTCAATTAGTGAATCTCAATTATAGACCAATTCATCTACTTGCACGGGCAAGAGCACTTCAATACGGGTTCCTTCGTTCGGGTGGCTTTCCAAATATAGCTCGCCCCCTAGCCTGTTCATCACTTTTCTGGAAATATAAAGTCCCATTCCAATATTAATATCGCTCCTTTTCCCTTTGAAGAACACTTCAAACACCTTCTCATGCATATCTTCAGGTATGCCAATACCATCGTCCTTAAAAACAATTCTATAAAATTGATTATTCGCTTTTTCAAAAGTAATTTCCAAATGCGTATTGTAATAATTATTATGCTCAAAAGCATTTTCTGCCACCTGAAATATTAACCTTTTCAACAAAAGCCTATCCGTGCTAATAAATGTTGAATCCAAATTGATATTTACCTTCAATTTGGCTCGCTGAATATCCTTGTTCCTTTTTCTGAAAACAGTTTCAAGTACTTCGTCAATCAACTCCTTTATATCAAAAGTAGTAATATTTAGAGTGCCATGAAGTACAAAACTCACCTCTTTAAAATCATCAAAAACATGTTCCAATCTTCGGGTAATTTGCTCAATCAGTTGAAAATAATTTAAAAGTTCTTTATCTTTTGTAGTCATTTTACCTAATTCGCTCAATCCTAAAATATTGGCTATTGGTCCTCTGATATCATGCGAGGTTTTATACATAAAGTTGGCCAATTCTGCATTCATATCCTTCAAATTAATATTGGCTTTTTTTAGTGGTGTCACGTTAAGCATAAACTGAAGAAAACCTATAGGTTTTGAAGAAGTATCAAAAAGTACTGATGTACTACATTCCATCCATATTTTCTGGTTTAAATGACCTGTCAGCTCAATCTCAGTATCCAAAAAGTTGAACTCCCTTTTTAATAAATCTTCCTTTATTGCAAGATCTTTGTCCCTGGATTCTTTACTCATTAGCTGGTGGATCGAAGTATCTATCAGGGTATCATTCTGAAAGCCCAATAAAGAATAAAATAATTTGGGGGCTTTCACTATTTTGTGATCAAGGTCCAACTCAACCAACATCACAGATGAAAACACTTCGATTTTCTTCCGTAATAATTCACTTTCATTCAATTCCCTTTCAGCTGACAACCTGTTTTCCACCTCGCTCACAATAATCCTTGTTTTCTTCTTTACCTGTTTTCTAAGCAGAATAATATATAAGCCAATAAAAAATAAAGCTATAAGTGCCAGGGACAGCCCCATTATAACATATAATTTATTTTGCTCCCACCAACTTAACTTGGGCACCAGCCACTTTTGATAAATCTGATCATACTCTCCGGATGCTTTAACCAATCTTAAACCCCAATTCAAAGAGTCCAGCAATGCTGAATCTTGCTTGTTGACTACGTAGCAATATTCTGTTATAAAAACAGGATCACTGGAAGATTGTATGGAACTAATATTCTCCAGGTTCATTTTATAATTGGTGGTAATAAAGGTAGTGATTGCACAATCAGCTTTCCCGGCTATCACAGCTTCAATGGCTTCCGGCTCAGATTGATATTTCTGAATATCTCCTACTTCCAGAAAATCTAACTGATTGAAATAATCTTCAACAATAGTAAGCTCCTGAATGGCCACTTTTTTACCTGACAAACTAAATAAATCCTCTATGGGCTCCTTATCAGCATGGGTGAAAATCGAATAATAAATTAAACTAATGGGATTGCTATATCTTACTTTATCTTCTCTCTCTGCAGATTTAAAATAAGCGGCCACATTCAACTCCCCTGTGGACTCCAACTTCATTCGCGTATTCCTCCAAATATCAGGATATACCTCTACTTCAAGTTCTAATTCTTTGGCAATAGCTTTAATTAAATCAACATTAAAACCTTTGGGTATACCCACTTTATCAACAAACTCGTATGGTTCATAAGCATTATCTATACCGTATTTAATCGTTTGTCGGGGAGTACCATACTCATTGATATTTTGTGCTTTTAGAAAAATACTATTAAAAACCAACCACAAGCATACAATGAATAGGATCTTTTTCACATTATTTTTAATTGGGTAAGACATCTATTCAATTTAATGAAATAATTTATATTTCTGCTTAATTTGATGAAGTCAAATTGATAGAGAAGTTAAACGAAAACAAAAGCAAGAATGTCATTACAAGAATATATTTCAGTAATTCTTGAAAATTGAGGATAAGCAATAATATATTTATTAATAAATTTGAAGTACACTATCCAATAATTGAATTATACTTTTGTTGGGAAGGTGTTAATCTTTCCATAAATTTAAATGAGATGCTCTCTTTCCACATAAAAATAAAAGCACAAATTTAATGGCACCTTACCATAATGAAAAACCCAATACCTCAGCTAAATGGAAAGTGAAGGCCTTTCAAATTATTTTTGAAGCCGATACTTTTTGGGGTAAATTCTTTGATGTAGGATTACTTTTGGCGATAGTACTAAGCGTATTAGCCGTAGTGCTGGAAACGGTAAGTTCTCTTAAAACTAAATACGGGGATTTATTCCTCACTTTAGAATATATTTTTACAGGACTGTTCTTAATTGAATATATATTAAGAATAGTTATAGTAGCCAAGCCTCGAAACTACATCAAGAGCTTCTTTGGAATAGTGGATTTACTATCTATTTTACCCTCTTTAATCGGAATATTTTTTCTGGGAGCTCAATCTATGATGATTATAAGAAGTCTCCGTTTGTTAAGAATTTTCAGAATCTTCAAATTAACCCAATACCTTGGGGAGGCATCGCAGCTATCAAGAGCAATGATCGCTAGTAAAAACAAGATCATCATTTTTATGGCTACTGTTTTTATACTGGTATCCATTTTAGGTGCTGTAATGTACCTGGTAGAGCCACCTGAGAGTGGATTCACTAATATCCCGAAAAGCATCTATTGGGCTATTGTGACCCTTACCACTGTTGGTTATGGCGATATAGCCCCAATTACACCCTTGGGCCAATCCATCGCCTCCCTTGTAATGATATTAGGCTATGGCATTATTGCTGTTCCTACAGGTATTGTTACTTCCGAAATGAATCAGCAAAGGTTAATGAAGATGAGCAAATCCTGTCCCAATTGTGCCACCAGCCAACACATGGAAAATGCTCAATATTGCTATTCATGTGGATCAAAATTGAAATAAATGGCAAAATGTATTTTCTAATACCTGTCAACCTAATGAGTACAATTAAATTAAGATAAAACAGGAAAACTATACTATAAAATACTTTAACATTTTCAAGGCAAAAATCGTTGTATCTACATGGAAAATTCAACAATTAAAAACATAGCCCCATTAGGTTTCCCCTGGCAAACCCAGGATCCCTTTTTATTTTGTGTGCATCATGAAGACTTCTTTCCTAAAGGCAGCAGTGAATCAGGGCCAGACCCAGCTTTATTAAAAGGGAGAATGATAGGCCAGGATTTTACTATTAAAGATGGATGGCGAATGTATCATGGTTCTAAGGTGCCCGGATTCCCGGCACATCCTCACCGTGGTTTTGAAACTGTAACTATTGTAAGAAAAGGATTGGTAGACCATTCAGATTCTTTAGGGGCAGCCGGGAGGTTCGGAAATGGAGATGTACAATGGATGACTGCCGGAAAAGGAGTACAGCACTCAGAAATGTTCCCATTGTTGAAAGAAAATGAAGAAAACCCACTGGAGCTTTTTCAGATTTGGTTAAACCTTCCTCGAAAAAACAAGAATGTGGAGCCTCATTTCGCCATGTTGTGGAGCGATACTATTCCTGTTTTCGAACACAAGGACACAAATAGCAAGAAAACATCCGTAGAGATAATAGCCGGGGAAATTAAAGGACAAAAAGCCCCTGAACCGGCACCCAATTCCTGGGCTCATGACCCTGCAAATGAAGTAGCAATCTGGCACATTAAAATGGAGCCAAATGCCATCTGGGAACTTCCCCTCTCACAAAATGAAGTCAATAGAAACCTTTATTTTTTTAAAGGAAAAACATTGAAAATTAATCAAACTGAATTACCATTGTACCATGGAGCCGATTTGCTTTCGCGGGCTACAACTACCCTCACAAATGGAGAGGAAGAAAGTCATCTTTTGCTACTACAGGGAAAACCGATTAATGAACCTGTTGTTCAGCATGGTCCGTTTGTTGTCAATTATCCTGCGGAGATTCGCGAAACGATAATGGAATTTCAAAAAACTGAATTTGGTGGCTGGCCATGGCCCTCTCCCGAACATGTACATCCCAAAGAAAGAGGTAGATTTGCTATACATGCTGATGGCCGGGAAGAAGTGAAAGATTAATATTACGTATGAAAGAATCGTTTTTAGAACAATTATTGGCAGAGCACAAAAACTCTCTGGACTGTCCATCACCTGATAAGATCACGGCTTTTTATGAATCTTTAGTAAGTTTTCTTTTCCCTGATTATGGCAATGAAAAAATTACCAATAAAGAAAGTTTGGAAACAAAGTATGAACTCCTTCAGCAGGAATGGATGACCATTTTAAACCAAAGGTGCAAAAGAATGCAAAATCCGGCCAAAGAAAATGCATCGGCCTTATTTAATAAACTGGAAAATATAAAAATACAACTGGAAAAAGATGTGGATGCCATGTTTTCCGGGGACCCAGCAGCCAAAAGCAGAATAGAGGTAGTTAAAACCTATCCGGGCTTTAAAGCCATTGCAGCACATCGAATTGCTCATCAAATTTATGAGAATGGCTTTCAACTAATTGCAAGGGTTATTTCAGAATATGCTCATGAAAAAACAGGAGTTGATATCCATCCCGGAGCGAAAATTGGTGATTATTTTTGTATTGACCATGGTACGGGTATCGTCATTGGTGAAACAACAGAAATTGGTGAATATGTAAAAATTTACCAGGGAGTTACCTTAGGAGCAACCAGTGTAAAGAAAGAAGATGCAAGCACCAAGCGACATCCAACCATTGGCAATCATGTAGTCATTTACGCTAATGCCACAATTTTAGGCGGAAACACCATCATTGGCGAAAAATGCATTATTGGAGGTAACAGCTGGATTACCAAAAGTGTACCGCCACATACCAAACTCTATTACGATTCGAAAAATAAACATTTAGAGGAAAGACCTGTAAAATAGATAATATGTTTTTAGAAGATTTAGTTGGAAATACGCCCATAGTGGAATTAAAAAGCATTCCTACCAATAAAAATGTAAAGATATTTTGTAAGCTGGAAGGTCAAAACCCCGGAGGTAGTGTGAAAGACCGTGCTGCTTTGGGCATGATAGGTGCAGCTCTACAACGTGGAGATATTAAAGCTGGTGATAAATTAGTGGAAGCTACCAGCGGAAATACAGGTATTGCTTTAGCTATGATAGCTAAATTGAAGGGTTTGCATATGACACTGATTATGCCTGAAAACTCTACTGCGGAGCGTATCCAGACTATGGAAGCTTACGGTGCTAAAGTAATATTGACAAAGGCTGAGGGCACTATTGAATACTCACGCACTGTGGCCGAAGAAATGGCTGCTACCGGTGAATATTTTATGTTGAACCAATTTGGAAATCCTGATAATTACAGACAGCATTATGAAACTACAGGTCCTGAGATCTGGAAAGATACAGAAGGAAAAATCACGCATTTTGTTTCTGCAATGGGCACAACAGGCACCATCATGGGAGTATCTCGCTATTTAAAAGAGAAAAATCCAGCTATCCAGATTGTGGGTACTCAACCTACAGATGGTTCCAAAATACCCGGGATCAGACGTTGGTCACCGGAATTTTTACCTAAAATATTTGAACCTGAGAGAGTAGATATTACTATTGATGTGAGTGAAACCGATGCCAGGCATATGACACAACGCCTTGCCAGGGAAGAAGGAATATTGGCTGGAATGAGCAGCGGAGGAGCTTTGGTAGCTGCCTTGGAAATTGCTAAAACATTGGAATCCGGATTGATAGTATGTATTACCTGCGACCGTGGTGATCGTTACCTGAGTTCTGATCTGTTTTCTTGATGAAGAAAGTAGGAGTTTTACCTCTTAAGCTTAATTTAATATTGGTGATTTATCAATAACATGTCTGTTTCGATACCGTATCCTTTGTTATACCCTAAACAACATTAAAATGAACATAGAACGCAAAGAAGAAGATATGAATGGTGCTTTTGTTGCTAATGATAATGGTACAAAGGCCGGGGAAATGACTTATCAGGTACGAAATGATGGTAAAATTGTTATAAAAGAAACAGAAGTAAATCCTGAATACAGAGAACAAGGTTTAGGTAAGAAACTTGTAACAGCTGCTGTGGAACATGCCAGGAATAAAGATTTAAAGATCCTGACAGAATGCACTTATGCTGAGGCCATGTTTGAAAAAATGCCTCAACTCAGAGATGTTTGGGACGAAGCGAAGTGAATCTGCTTCATACATTTTTAAATGTTACAGCTTTAACCATCAGTCCTGAAGCCGGGGCTGTATATTTTTCAATATTATTATCTCCTCCTGTTAATGATTGCTGCAATTGATCAAGAGTAATTTTATGTTGGCCTAACATAAATAATACGCCCATCATCATTCTTATCTGGTATCGCATAAAGCCTTTGCCAATTAGCCTGAAAATATAAGATTTATCAGGAAAGAAATTTGCTTTCAATTCTTCATTAGGAATAATTTCGCTTGTAATAATTTCTCTTACAGTATTTTTGTCAGCCTTGGGTTGGTGGCAAAAGTGTACAAAATCATGTCCCCCTTCAAATAGTCCAGCCCCTTTTTGCATGAGTTCAATATCCAGTTCATCTGGCAAACAAGCCATAAAAGGGGCCGAAAAAGGATGTTGCTTCTCTCCGAAAGCAAAAAAATAATTGTATTCCTTAGATTGCACATCCTGAATAATATTGAATTCTTTAGTCACCGTTCTCCAGGAGAGAATTTTTAAATCGGTAGGCAAATTCTGGTTCATAGCCTGGAAAAAAGCATCTTCTTGAATAGGTTCCTCCAGAAATAATTCGAAATAAGATGAGGCTGCAGAAACCATGGCATCCGTTCTTCCCGAACCCATTACTTTAAATGGTTTATCTTTCAATACAAAATTGACTGTTAACTCCAGGAAACCTTGTACAGTTTTAAGACCATTTTGGTATTGCCAGCCATGTAAGCGAAAGCCGAGGTATTGGATTTCTATTAAGTAAAAGTGTTGGAATCTTTGGGACATGGAAAAATAATGGAATTAAAAAAGCCCGATTCTTAGGGACGGGCTATTTACTATTCAATAAAGTGATATTTCTTATTTTCTTTCTATACCTTTTAAATATTTAATACTTTTCTCTATGCTTTTAAATGGCTTATTATCTCTTGTAGCATCCTGTTCCACAAAATAATAGTCCAAACCGGCTGTGCTGGCATGATTAAAAATATTTTGCCAATCGATGATACCCTCTCCTACAGGTGCGAAAAACTGGTCTTGACTGGCTTCCATATCCTTCACATGCCATAATGGAAATCTGCCCGGGTATTCCTTGAAATAATCAACAGGATTCACTCCTGCCCTTTTAGTCCAGTATAGGTCCAATTCATATTTCACCAGTTCTTTATCACACTCATTAAGCAAAATATTATAAGGAATTTCTCCCTTCATTTCTTCAAATTCAAAGGCGTGGTTATGATACCCCATCTGTATGCCATACTTCTTCGACACTTCACCCGATTTATTAAGTAAGTCAGTCAATTTCCTGTAATCATCAAGATTTTCTCTTTCGGCATCATGCAGATAAGCACAAATGATGTATTCTTGTCCCATTTTGGCTGCGTCCTCCACAGTTCTTTCCCAGCTATTGGTTAAAGTACCTATATTTTCAGGCATAGTAATACCTGTTAATACATGGCTACTTCTTACCTTTAGGCCATGGTCATCCATCATTTTCTTCACTTCTGAAATGGAATTCCCGAAGTATTTACCATCCTGATAATTAAACAGTTCAATATTTTTATAGCCAAGTTCAGCTACTTTCTTTAAAGTACCTGCAAAATCTTTCGCAAGCTCATCACGGAGAGTGTACAGTTGTATCCCTGGATTTTGGAGGCCAGCCACTGCATTAGAACACCCCACTAAAGCAGGAGCTAAAAAAGCACCTACTGCTAAGGCGCTACCCTGGTATAAAAATTTTCTTCTATCCATTATTTTAAGTTTAAAAATCAATATACAAAAATTTCATTTATCGAGAAGCAAGCTTAGGTTCTCTTTCATAATTTTAAAACCTACAAATTGCCTTTCTTCAATTCACTCACTGCAAAATCAGCTGCCCTGGCTGTAAGTGCCATATAAGTTAAACTTGGATTCTGGCAAGCGGATGAAGTCATGGCCGAACCATCGGTTACAAAAACATTGGGCACTTCATGCAGTTGGTTATTGGCATTCAGCATGGAAGTTTTGGCATCTCTACCCATTCGTGCAGTACCCATTTCATGAATTCCAAAGCCAGGTACAGGATTAAGATCAATAGCAGTAATATTTTTACCACCGGCTACTTCCAGCATTTCCTTGCCTGTTTTCATCATGTCCTTGCGCATTTGTAATTCATTCTCTTTAAATTCACAAGAAATATGCAAGGTAGGAAGGCCCCATTTATCCCTCACATTTTCATTCATGGTTACCTGGTTATCTTCATAAGGCAAGCATTCTCCAAAAGGCATCAATGACATCTCCCAGGGGCCGGGCTTCATCAATTCATCTTTAAATTTTGCCCCGAATCCTGCTAATCTATTACCATATCCCCAGCCTAATCTGTTACCACCACCCTGGAAGCCATAACCTCTGATAAAATCAGGATGTTTTTCACTAATATTTTGAAACCTGGGTATATAAATACCATTGGGACGATATCCAGTATGATATTTATCATTAAAATCATCAAATTGTGCTGTCACATAAACTTCAAAATGGTGATCCATCAGATTCTTTCCCAGGGTTCCACTGGTATTCCCTAGCCCATCAGGATAGCGATCGCTCTTTGAATTGAGCATGATCCAGGTAGAGCCCAAAGTAGAAGCGCATAAGAATATCACCTTGGCATAATATTCATGAACTTCATTGGTTTCAGCATCGATCACCCTCACCCCGGTAGCTTTGTTGGTGTGCTTGTCCAATATAACAGACTCCACAATTGAGTTGGGGCGTAAAGTCATATTGCCAGTATTGGCAGCAGCTGGTAAAGTAGAAGAATTGCTGCTAAAGTAAGCGCCATATGGGCAACCTCTGCTACATAAATTTCTATATTGGCAGGCTCCTCTCCCATTGTGGTTTTGAGTTAAATTGGCAGTTCTACCAATCGTCATTTTTCTATCTGTCCAATGCTTTTCAATAGCGCCTTTCATTTTCTCTTCCACACAATACATGTCCATAGGAGGTAAAAACTGACCATCAGGTAATTGCTCGTAACCCTCATTTCTACCACTGATCCCTACAAACCTTTCTACATGGTCATACCACGGAGCCAGATCTTTGTATCTGATAGGCCAATCCACAGCAATGCCATCTTTTTGGTTAGCTTCAAAATCCATTTCTGACAATCTGTAACTCTGCCTTCCCCACATAAGTGAGCGTCCGCCTACATGATTACCTCGGATCCACCTAAATTCTTTATTTTCCGGAGTTGAATAAGGATTTTCTTTATCATTTACCCAAAAATGCTTGTTTCCTTCATCAAAGGCATAGGTTTTACTTTGCACATAATAATCCTCCTGTACACTTCTAGACTCCTTGCCCCTGTGATCAAATTCCCAGGGGGCTTTATTCATAGTAGGATAATCCTTAACATGCTCAACATTTCTGCCCCGTTCCAAAACCAATGTTTTCAATCCTTTCTCGCACAATTCCTTAGCAGCCCATCCTCCGGAAATTCCGGATCCAACTACTATTGCATCATAATGTGTTTGTTCTTTACTCATATTAAAAATAATTCCCTACTCGCAGTTTTTGATTTTCTTTCATGGGTTCACAGCCGTCCAGCTTCATCGGCACTGGCATATAATCCAGGTGATTTTTCATGATTTCTTCTGAGGTGAAATATCCCAATAAGGTCAATTCCTTTATCATTAAAAAGAATGGTTTTTGTTCCGGATCTGCATTATAATCCAAACGTTTTATTTCGCTTTCGATTCTAAACAAGAATTCATGCTTTCTCTCTGAACTCAAATCAGAAAACAATTCACCATTTACCCCTTTGCTGTTAGTATTTATAGCATCAAGTCCCCTAACAAATTGTTGCTGTTCCTTTTCAGTATATACTTCAGCTACCATTTTATCAACAAAAGCATCTACTCCCACATCCAGCGCACCGGGTGTGTCAGTTCTTGGTAAAATTTGATCTACAATTTCTGAAACCAGATGAGCCTGCTTCTTGTTAAAAAAAAGAGGTTTCCAGCTAAGTGTTTTTTCCGGGGCACAACCTTGTAACACATGCAATAAAAGCGGGGATCCGGCAGCAAAGCCTAACATCATACCCGTTTTTTTGATGGCTTCTCTTCTATTCATCAAGCTTATTTGTTTACTTTAAAAAATAATAATAAGAAAGAAACGAAAAATGTTTCAACGGAGCACAAGGTAATAAAATAATACTTATATGAACACATTAAAAATGGGGATAATTGGTGGTGGTCCCGGCTCAATGATTGGCGACATCCATAAAATTACTGCTACACCCTCGGGCAAAGCCCAATTGGTTTGTGGTGCTTTTAGTTCTGACCCGAAGAAAAGTCAGGAAAAAGGTAAGAGCCTTGGCTTAGATCAAAATAGAATCTATGATAGTTTTCAGGACATGATCTACAAAGAATCAAAGCTTCCTCAAGCTGAAAGAATGGATTTTGTTGCTATCACCACACCCAACTATCTTCATGCGGAAGTATCCAAACTAGCACTTGAAGCTGGTTTTCATGTAATGTGTGATAAGCCCCTGAGCTTTGATTTGGAAGAAGCCATTGATCTTCAAAAAGTTGTAAGAAAAGCGAAAGGCATTTTTGCTATGACTTATACTTACAGAGGTTACCCACTTTTAAAAAAAGCTGCAGATTTGGTAGCTTCCCAACATTTGGGGAACATCAGAAAAGTGAGGGTAAATTACTCGCAAGGTTGGCTCAGCAACATGATAGAAGCTGATGGGCACAAACAAGCTTTGTGGCGCACTGATCCCACTAAATCAGGAAATGGTGGCACTATTGCAGATATTGGCACACATGCCTTTAACTTATTGGAAAGTGTAACTGGATTACGGGTAAGTCGATTATGTGCCGATGTGTCTACATTAGTAAAAGGAAGGCAATTGGATGATGACACCAACATCATTCTGGAAATGGAAAACGGGGCGAAAGGTGTACTTTCAGTAAGCCAAATTTGCACAGGGGAAGACAATGATTTAAGCCTTCAAATTTATGGAGATAAGGCTGGTTTGGTATGGGACAACAGCCAACCTAACGAACTGAATTTAAAATACCCTGATTTCACCACAGACAGTATCAAATCAATAGAAAAGGAAGGCGAATCAATGACAGAAGTAAATATTCCCGGGCATTCCCCCTATTTCACAGAGGGATTTCAAAACATATATGAGGCTTTTTTCAAAGCCATTGAAAACCATGATAAACCTCTCACTCATTCTTTTATGTTGCCAGGTATTGAAGATGGAGTAAGAGGTATGCTATTTATAGAAAAAGCAATTGAGTCAAGCAACAAAAAGGTCTGGATTGAATTACAGAATTAATAAAATGGATTCCTCAAAAAAGTTTTATTCTACTCCAGGCATATATTTCCAAAGCATTCCAGTAAATTTATATATTAAAAAAAGAATAAATGAATAACTCTATAGATCCGGGCAATTTTAAATTCTCACAAGAAATACAAGTCAGATGGACCGATTTGGATCCTCTATACCATGTTAACAATTCTATCTATATCCAATATTTTGAGATTGCCAGAGGAAGGTATATGCTGGAGGCCGCCCCAACATGGGACTGGCATAAAAACATGTTCTTATTAGCCAATATTAATTGTAATTATCTAAAAGAATTAAAAATTGCAACTCCCGACACCCGTTGTTGGGTACGTACCAAAGAAATGGGTACAAAAAGTTTTGTACTGGAATATATGATTACAACCAATGGTAATGATATACACACTGTCGGAACTTCTATCCAGGTAATGTTTGATACCAAGGAGAAAAGTACAATCTCTATTCCTGAATGGTTGAGAAATGAATTACACACTTATGAAAAACCCGGCAGCATACTCATTAAATAGTGAATGGCCGATAATCCACAATGAATACTACTTTGTGTTATTTCAAACTAAATAGAATGGTCAATCGTTATCTCCTAAAATCTAAATAATTATGTTAAAATACCCTTTCTTGTTATTGTCAATATTGGTTTTCACCTCTTGCTCTGGCAAGCCCGTAACCAATGAAGAAACGAAAGAAGCACCTGCTGAAGAAGCGATCCAGGTCACACATAAGTTAGACACTGCCTATTTTGCTGGTGGGTGCTTTTGGTGTGTAGAAGCTTCCTTCGAACAAATTAAAGGTGTGGAAGAAGCTATTTCAGGTTATTCCGGTGGCACTCAGGAAAATCCCACTTATAAAGAAGTAAGTTATGGCAAAACAGATCATGCAGAAGCAGTGATGGTGCTTTATAATCCCGAGCTAATTTCTTATGAGACTTTGCTGGATATATTTTTTACTGCTCATGACCCTACTCAACTTAACAGACAAGGCCCTGATGTTGGTGAGCAGTATCGTTCCGCCATTTTTTACAGAAATCCCTCTGAAAAGCAGGCAGCTGAACAAAAAATCAATTCTTTAGCCGGCAACTTTGACAAGAAGATAGTTACAGTACTGACAGAATTCTCCACCTTTTATAAAGCGGAAGACTATCACCAGGATTATGAGAAGAAGAACCCTGATGACCGTTATATTGTGAATGTTTCAAAACCAAAAATTGAGAAAGTAGCTGAGAAATTCAGTCATTTGTTAAAAGATAAGGAGTAATTTGGGATAGCAATTATTAAGTCAACGTAAAAAAGCCCGGGAACTAAATTTAGTTCCCGGGCTTTTTTATGATTCATAAATCCCAAAATTGGAGTTAAAAGTTTAAATACCTGAGCTTCACAATAGCTCCAGCACTTTTTCAGGAGGCCTGCCAATTATAGCTCTATCACCTTTTACCACTATGGGTCTTTCAATCAATTTTGGTTGTGCAATCATGGCATCAATCCAGTCGGATTCACTCATGCTTTTACCTTTGTATAATTCTTTGTAAACAGCTTCGTTCTTCCTCACCAATTCTTCAGCAGATATTCCTAATTTGTTTAATATAGATTCTAATTCTGCTTTAGTGGGCACATCATTAAGGTATTCAACCACCTCAACATTCACATCCTTTTCAAGCAAAATATTTAAAGTATCCCTGCTTTTTCCACATCTTGGATTATGATAAATCTTCATCTCAACTTACTTTTTCTATGATCAGGTTATGATTAGTATAGATACAAATATCAGCTGCTATATTCAAACTTTCACGTACTATCTCTTCCGCGGTAAGTCTGTCTCCCGCATGCTTTTTCAATGCCAATGCCGCAGCTTGGGCATACATACTTCCCGAACCGATTGTTGCTACCTGGTTATCAGGTTCCAGTACATCTCCGGTACCTGAAATCACCAGCACCTCATCTTTATCAGCCACTATCATCATGGCTTCCAGCTTTCTGAGATATCGATCCGTTCTCCAATCTTTAGCCAATTCAATGGCCGCTCTTTTCATACTGCCACTATAAGCACCCAATTTCTCCTCAAATTTCTCCAACAAATTAAAAGCATCAGCAGTAGAACCAGCAAAACCGGTTACGATTTTCCCATCCTGTAATTTTCTTATTTTGCGCACATTACTCTTTGCCACAGTATTGCCCATGGTTGCCTGACCGTCAGCACCAATGGCTACTTCACCATTGTGTACCACGGCACATACGGTGGTTGATCTAATTTTTATCATGTTTTATTTACTATCAGATTAATAAATATTTGAATATTTTTTATTTATAAAAAAAGTCTCGTTTTTATAACGAGACTTTAGAAATGTTGTTGAAAAAGTTTTAAATCAGTATTCTAACAGGATCTTCCAATAAACCTTTTAAAGTTTGCAAGAAAGCAGAACCTACAGCGCCATCTACTACCCTATGGTCGCAAGACATGGTTACTTTCATCACATTACCAACCGCCAACTCTCCATCTTTAACAATAGCAGTTTGCTTAATTCCACCTACTGCCAATATACAAGCATCAGGCGGGTTGATAATAGCGGTAAATTCTTCAATACCAAACATTCCTAAATTGGAGATTGTAAAGGTATTTCCTTCCCAATCACTTGGTTGCAATTCTTTATTTTTAGCCTTTTGGGCAAAACTTTTAGCTTCGGTGGCTATATGAGATAAAGATTTATTATCAGCAAATCGGATCACCGGAACAAGTAAGCCTTCCTCAACAGCTACAGCCATACCAATATGGATATGGTTATTCCTTCTGATCTTGTCTCCCATCCAGGCACTATTTACTTTAGGGTGCTGCCTCAATGCTGATGCTGTAGCCTTAATAACGATGTCATTGAATGAGATTTTTACAGGAGAAAGCTCATTGATACTTTTCCTGGCTTCCATTGCCTTATCCATGTTAATTTCCATGGTGAGGTAAAAATGAGGAGCAGTAAATTTGCTTTCAGACAAACGCTTACCAACAGTCTTACGCATCTGAGAAACCTTTACTTCCTCATAGCTTTCCTCTCCTACTACTTGCGGAATAGACATTGTTTTTTCAGCTGCCGGAGCGGATTTCTTATCTTCTTTAGCTGATGGAACAAAGTTTTCTACATCAGTTTTTACAATTCTACCATTATCACCTGAGCCTTTCACCTCAGAAAGATTAATACCTTTATCTTCGGCTATTTTTTTGGCTAACGGACTGGCAAAAATGCGTCCTCCTGCTGAAGTAGGCCCTTGAGCTGTATCAGTTCCTTTCTTATCAGGTGTAGCATTAGCTACATTAGCCGGAGAAGCAACAGTAGTTTTGTCTGCTTTGGCCGATTCTTTTTCTTCCATCGGAGCTTCTTTCTCTTCAGCTTTGCCTGATTTTTTCTGCTGATGTGCTTTTAATAGTTTCTCATAATCAGCACCTTTTTCACCAATTACAGCCATTACACCATCAACGGGAACAGAATCCCCTTCAGCTACACCAATATGTAATAGTATCCCGTCTTCATAAGCTTCCAGTTCCATGGTTGCTTTATCAGTTTCCACTTCTGCTAAAATATCACCGGATTCTACCTTATCACCTTCTTTTTTAAGCCATGAGGCAATGGTTCCTTCTTCCATTGTATCACTCATTTTAGGCATAGTAATAAGTGACGCTTTAATACCAGAAGTATCAATTTCTTCGGCTTTACTTTCAGGTTCAGCAGATTTAGTTTCCTCTTTTTTATCTTCCTTTGTCGGTTCCTTTGAAGAACCACCGTTTTCTATTTCTTTCAACAACCCTTTGATATCCTCTCCTTTTTCTCCTATAATAGCAATTACGCCATCAACAGGCACTGCATCTCCCTCTTTTATACCAATATGCAAGATGGTTCCATCTTCGTATGATTCCAATTCCATTGTTGCTTTATCGGTTTCTACTTCTGCAAGAATATCACCGGACGCTACTTTATCACCCTCTTTCACTAACCAGGAAGAAATTACACCTTCCTCCATGGTATCACTCATTTTGGGCATTTTTATTACCTCAGCCATAAAAGTCTTTTTGTATTAATATAATGTCAAAAATAATTGTAATTAGTGCTTATTTCAAATTTAATAGGAGAAACTATTAAGAATAATGTAAATGTTTAAAATAAAAAGCCCGGCACTTAATGAACCGGGCTTAAATATAAAAGGTATAACTAATTACTCAGCAGTTTTTTCTTCTTTTTCAGACAAATAAGCTTCATTCAATCCTTTAATTACGTCATTGCTGATATCAAGTTGCTCGTTGGCATATAATACACCACTTCCCCTTGAATAAGTAAGCACTAACTCTAAATTATTCTTTTTGCCATATTCCTTCAAATATTCACTTACATTATTATAAAGCTCTTCATTCAATTTAGCTTCTTCCTGACGCAACTGCTGAGTTAAACTTTCCTGATACCTCATTAAATTCTGTTGCTTCTTCATTAAGCTTTCTTCTAAAGCTTTGCCTTGAGCTACTGTTAAATTAGCAGCTGTTCTCTGGAAATCACTGATTTCTTGCTGTAGACCTTGGGCTTTATTTTGATATTCCTTTTCAAACTTCTCTTGTTTTGTCGCCAGCTTCTCCTCTATTTCTTTAGTTAATTCATACTTGGTCAGTAATGAATCAGAATCGATATAAGCAATGGACACATTCTGGAACATTTCTTTATTTTCGTCTCCGGCCTCAGCAGGTTTTATTTCTACATTCTTGCTAAAATGAGCTATGTATAAATAGCCAACAGCAATTAATAAAATTACATTTAAAATTATAGATAGGTTTTTCACGGTATTGTTTTTATGATTTTATTTAACGAGCACAAATATAATGAAACATATGAAAGTGCAAACTAAGTTGAATAGGGAGTTTATTCAACAATCGTCCTAAAAGTTAAATTGATCCGGGGAGATTTCACTTTTTTGGTAGGTGGTAAACGATGTAACCAATTAGTTTGTGTAGCACCTTTCATCACCAGCAAACTACCCTTTTCCAGTACTAGAGAAACAGTTTGTTTAGTGGCTTTGTGTTTGAAGGAAAACTTTCTGTCAGCCCCCAAACTAAATGAAGCAATGGTTGTATGCTTCCCCAATGATTTTTCATCATCACTATGCCAGGCCATTCCCTCACTTCCATCATGATATAAATTTAAAAGACAGGAATTATATTTCACTCCTGAAACTTCTTCTATAATGGCTTTTAATTCCAATAATTCTGCTGTCCAAAGTAGCGCTTGTTTGGTGGTATTTGAATAGGTATAAAAATAGTTATCATTGCCATACCATGCTACTTTTCGTTTGGTAACAATATGTTTTCCGAAAATATTGGCCTCATCATTTCTCCATTCAATATTTTGCAGTAATTGTTCATAATAGCTGAATGCTTTTTCCTTACTAATAATTTTTCCGTAATAAACCACTTCCCCATCATAGGGCAATATGTTTGATAAAGTATTTGTATTAAACAAGTCCATCCTTCCAATATTTATAAGCTGTTTTCATACAGTGTCCGCAAGGTCTATAGCCGGATTTTACTGCTTCTTCTTTAGTTCTAAAAAACACCCTGTGTTCTTTTTTCATCCTCTTACCTGATTTACATAGCAAAGTACCGTAAATTTTTAATTTACTGTTCCCTCCGTAAGTAATCTGCTTATGTTTAAGCTTTTGGTATAGTTCCAGATAGTTTATATCAATATGCCTGATCATTTCTTTAACTCCTGGCATCATGAAAAATAACACCCAAAGTATGTCTCTCTCCGCTATTCACTTCACTCACACCATGCTTCATATTTACACGATAATAGCCTTTTGTTCCTTTAATGGGACGAAAATTGGTGGTTAATATCAGCATATCCCCTTTCTTCGGCTTAAGAACTATGGCTTTGGATTGTGCTCTTGGTATTTGTTGGGTTAAAACAAACTCTCCACCACTATAATCTTCTTCAGTCTTGTTTAAAAAGAGTACTGCTTGAAGTGGGAAGTATTCCTCCCCGTATAAATCCTGATGCAAAGTATTAAAACCACCTTTACCATATTTAAGAATGAGCGGAGTGGGTTTCATCTGATTGTTCTTATGACAATCTGCCAATAATTCACTAAGTGTTTCAGGGAAGATTTTATCAATCTTTAGCACTTTCATCCATAGATTAGCAGTAGGTACTAATTGAAGGTAAATTGTTTCTCTTAACGTTTGAATAATTGCAGGAAGCGGGTAATTAAAGTATTTATATTCTCCTAAACCAAACCGGTAACGTTCCATTACTACAGTTTTTCGATATAAGTCTTCCTTGTTATAATCACCAATAATTTCTTCACATTGCCCATCCGAAAGTACCCTCGGAATAACAGCAAAGCCTTTATCATTTATTTTTTCTGATACTGAGCTCCAATTGACTTCAGTAAGTTGCGTTTCAAGCTCTTCCATAGTTATTGATTATCACCAGTTGAAACTTTGGAAGCTTCCCATCCAATAATTGCTGCCTTTCTGGCTGATCCCCACATGTACCCTCCAAACACACCTGAGGATTGGATAACCCTGTGACAAGGAATTAAAAAAGCAACAGGATTGCTTCCTATTGCTGTTCCAACGGCTCTGGAAGCTTTTGGGCTTTGTATTTTATTGGCTATGTTTCCGTAAGTGGCCAATTTGCCCATAGGGATTTTCAATAGTGCTTCCCATACTTTGAGTTGGAAATCTGTTCCTTTCAAATGCAGTTTTATCTGATGGATTTTACTCCAATCGTACGAGTATATTTGTAAAGCATTTTGTTGAATAGGGTCTGATGTGTGCATAAAAGTAGCTCTTGGAAAACGCTGTTGCAATTCAGAAAAGGCACTATTCTTTTCTTCAACAAAGCCCATATAACAAATTCCTTTATTGGTTGATGCTATCAGTATTTCTCCAAATGCACTTTTCTCGTAGCTATAATTAATAGTGAGATTTTCTCCCTGACTTTTGTATTCTCCGGGAGTCATTCCTTCAATTTTAACAAACAGATCATGAAGTCTTCCTGTACCTGAAAGGCCAGTTTCATATGCAGCGTCAAACAATGTGGCTTGACTGTTACTTAAAATTTGCTTAGCATATTGTACGTTAAGGTACTGCAGGAATTTCTTAGGGCTAACCCCAGCCCAGTCAGTAAAAAGCCTTTGAAAATGAAACGGACTTAAGTGCACTTTCTCGGCAACCTCATTGAGTGTGGGTTGATTTTTAAAATTTTGTTGTAGATAATTGATAGCTTCAGCTATTCGTGTATAATTAATATATTCTTGCTCCTTCATTTTATCTAATTTTTATAAAACAAAAGTAGGCTTCCTTTCAATGTAATAAAATCCGAAACTTGCTCAATTAGTATCAATCTATAGTTCTCTCAAAAAGCCCGAGTGAAAGATTTATTGAAAATCCGTAGAGTCCTGCAGAACTTTACGGAGAGGTTTACCAGCACAAGTAGGGCAAATAGGATAGGAAAGATACACCCGAAAGCTCTCAATAATTATTCAGCTGTTTTTTCTTCCTCCTCAGATAATTTTGTTCCCTGAAGTTTATCTGCTTCATTTGAAGCATGATTGATAGGATTAATTTTGGGAGTATATTGATATTGATAATTTTGCGGGCCTGAAGTAAAAGTAAATTCAGAGGCCTCAGTTTCCGGGAACTCATCTTCATCTGAAATTTCTTCAAAATGCAATTTCAGCTCTGCCTGGCCTGCAAATTCATTTCTAAGAAAAAAAGCTACAATTAATCCACTTAGCAGGCCCATCAAATGAGATTCCCATGAAATATGGCCATCCTGAGGCAAAACCCCATAAAACATACCTCCATAGAGTAGCAAAACAACAAAGGATAATGCCAAAGAGGATTGATTTTTCCTTAACAAGCCGCTGAAAAGAATAAAAGAAGCTATTCCATAAATAACACCGCTTGCACCTATATGATAGGCTTCCCTGGCTATAAACCAGACACTTACGCCTGTTAAAATATATACAAATAACAATGCCCGCAATGCAATTTTATCATAAAAGAAGAAAAGTATAATGATAAGCAACATCAATGAAAAACTATTGGAAAGCAGGTGTAAAAAATCACCATGAATAAAAGGGGAAGTGAAAATACCAATGGTTCCCAATAAATGCCTTGGATAAATACCAAAATGAGCAAAATTGGCAGAAAAAGCCCATTCAATGGATTTTACCAACCAAAGTAATAAGATAATGTAGCTTGAAAAGACTACGCTTTGCCTGAAAAGAGATTTTTCTTTTGACATTTATATAATTTACGTAAAATCTTTGAACAAAGGTAAAATCTTAGAAAAATATTTCCTGAGCCACTCGATAAGTATTGGCATGGGCCTCTAAGATATGAGATATTTTAGCGGAATAACCACCACCCATACTAGTCATAACAGGAATTTGATTTCTACAGCACAAATCAAAGACAATTTTGTCGCGCATTTTACAACCTTCAATCGTCATTCCTAATCTTCCGAGCTTATCTGTAGCTAAAACATCCACTCCGGATTGAAAAAAGATAAAATCAGGCTGAACCTCATCTATTAATCTTGGCAAAGATTGATCCAATATTTTAAGATAAGTTTTATCATCACAGCCGTCTTCAAGTGCTATATCCAGGTCAGATTGTTCCTTGTGCATAGGGTAGTTGCTCTTTCCGTGCATGCTGAAAGTAAAAACTCTGGACTCATATTTGAAAATTTCAGCTGTCCCATTTCCCTGATGAACATCAAGATCCACAACCAGTATTTGGTTTACCTTGTTATTTGCCAGTAAATAATTGGAAGCAATAGCAATATCATTCAACAAGCAAAATCCTTCTCCTCTATCTGTAAATGCATGATGCGTGCCGCCCGCTATGTTCATTGCCACCTTATATTGCAGTGCAAAATCTGCTGCTTCAATAGTACCTTGATTAATCAATCTTTCCCTGTCAACCAGTGCCTGTGATAGAGGAAATCCGGTTCTGCGTTCTTCCTGCCTGCTAATGGAGAGGGTTTTCAGTTTCTCCCAGTAAGCAATATGATGGGTACCAACAATATTTTCTTCAGACAGGAATCCAGGTAAAAATAAGTTGCTTTCCTGAATAGTACCCTCATACAATAATTGCTCAGGCAATAAGTGATACTTTTCCATCGGAAAACGATGGTTTGCCGGTAAGGGGTGAGTATATTCTTCTCTGTAGGCTATTTTTAACATAAAAAAAGTGCTATTTAAAAAATAACACCTAAGGATAAAAACTTGTTTTAACTAATAAAGCTATGCTCAATCATATTCTTCTTCTTCATCAGATTGAAAAGAATATAAGGTTGTATCCAGCTCTATACAATCTTCATTGAAATCATGGATAAACTGATTGATTACCTCATCAGAAACTTCATCCACATTAAGCCCAATATCCAATCCAATACCATCATCCCCGCCACTATCCATATCCACATGTTCCTGCACTTTTACAGCATCTTCATCTTCCAGCTCATCAATCATTTCAGCAATGTAGAGTCCTATCTCTTCCTCCACATTATTTAATGTTCTTAAATCACCATTTTCATCTTCCTGAAATCGAATGGGTTTAAAGTTGGGGAACTTCTGTGCAGCCTTATGCTCGGCCAGTTCATACACTTCACTTGCATGGTGCAAGCGTAAAGTATAGATAACTGCATCAAAAATAGCTTCTTTCCCTTCGTACATACCGACAAAACGAAAATTTTTATACTCTTCGTTGTTATCCTCAGAATCTACCATTACAAATTGGTTATTGCTTTTGGCAATTTCCTCTTTCAGTTTAGCTATTTCTTGTGGGTCGAAAGTTGGGTTCTGTGAATTCATGTTATAAAATGTTGTTAAGCGATAATAATGTACAATATATTTTCAATAAAACACAATAAAAAATCAAGCGGGTTTTCTGCTTATCGCATCAAATATACCATTGACCAGTGCAAGAATAACCCCAAACAATAATGCCCACCAAAATCCGTCCACTGTAAACCCTGGAACAAAATAGTCAGCCAACAAAATCATTATTGCATTGATCACTAATAGAAATAGACCCAATGTAAATATAGTGATGGGAATAGTCAGTATTGTAAGTAGCGGTTTAAGGGTTGCACTAAACAGCGCTAAAACAAGAGCAACAACAAATGCAGTAAAAAAACCATCAATATGTGCTCCCGGTAAAAGGTAGGCAGCAACAATAACTGAAAGTGCGGATAAAATAAGCTTTATGATAAAATTCATCTCTTTTTGTTTTTGATAGTAAATAAAGTAATAGATATGAATATAACAAATAATTAAATGAAAGGAATCATTTAAAAAAGCATATTATATAAAGACATACAGCCAGGCATTACTTTTTATAACAACATTTATTTTATTGTTGAAAACCGACCTCCCATATTTGATCTCTTTGTAATAGTAGAATCTATCTAATTATTTTTGATTCATGTAGCGTTCATTTATAATCATTAGATGATGATTCCAGTGCCCAACAATTATGAACCACAAGCTAGCTACAGAGACTTCTTTGTTATCCATCTCACCAATTTTATCTAGTATTTCTGCAGGCGTCATAGCCAACAGGCTGATGTTACTTTGCCTTAAATATTTAAAATCACTTTTAATTTGCGCTAATGTGATATCCCCGGACTCTAATTTTTCCACATAAGCATTTTCATCGAAACCAGGTAAATTCGTGCTTTCTCCCCTACTAATCATCAAAGCCCTCACCATCATAATCCTTTCTACATCCAGACAATGTAGCAAAACTTCTTTCAGCGACCACTTGCCATCGGCATAACTGAATTTCAAAATCTCATCATCCAATTGCGATAGAAATGATTCTATCTCGACCAATTGATTTTTGAGAGCATCATTTATAGGTAAAGTGACAGAATTCACATATCTATCGTAGAAAAGTGCATGTTTCAAAACCATTGTTCAGGTAATATAAATATGAAATAAAAAAAGGGAAATAAATCCCTCAAAACTATCAATAATTATTAGTATTAACTTACTTTTTCTCCTTATTTAAAGCATCTATCTTTTTGGAGATTTCATCTGCCCTTGCCATTTTTTCATCAGCCTTTCTACGATCTACTGTGCTTAATTTATGGTACTCCTCCATCATACGCTTATATTGGTCGCTCAACTTTTGATGTTCGGATTTCTTTTTGAAGAAATTAAAAAAATTATACATAATGACTATCGTTTGATGGTTATTTTAATAACCCCTCACAACAACTAATTGTTTCATGTGTATATAATTAATTTTAAGTTGTCACATGGAATAGTTTAGCTGTCAAAATACTCGAAAACTGTCCCATTACTTTTAATATTCATACTCGGTTGGTCCTGAGTACTTGGGATGACTTTTTCATAAAATAGCCTGGATTATCTCTTTAAAAAAAGGGTTGATCAATTGTGGGGCATCGGGCAAACTAGAAATGGGAAAACATATGCTTAGTTTTATAAAGCCATTTTCCTTGTGGTGATGGATCATTCTCTTTTTTCCAAGTTCTGTAATTAATTGATAGTTATTAGGATGGTAAATATATTCCCAGGGATTACTATTTACACAAAAATACACTTCCTCGGTTTCAGAAAATTCATCAATCAGTCTGAGCCCGTAACGGTCATTGTATTTGCCTTGTAAATGAATGGTAAAAGAAATGAAATGGCCCCAATAAAACATGCTTCTAAAAGCGAAAATATCCTGTTTGGTAAAATAGGCAGGATAATCTAACATCATATACGGAAGATGCTTGTAATTTTCTCCTTTGGATATTTTACCATGAAGTGTATTGATCTCTTCAGGAAGATTAAGACCTTCATTTTGAAGCAACTGGTGGATTTCCTTCTCCAATTCACCCATTAAGCCATTCACCTTTTCCATCACCCTATTCTTAATCAGTAAGATATAAGGATCATTGGCTATATCGAGTTCTTGTAAGGAAAATAATGCCATTTTATAAAAACGCCCTCAATACATTTCTGTTTCTAAAATTGATCAGGCTTTTGGATGATTTTTAAAACTACTTCATGTGGATCATTGTCCTTGTCTACAAGCTTAATTTTTACCAGTGGATTATCAGCCATGATCTTATCTTCAATTTCAATGATTTTACAATCACTTAATTTGCTTTCTATTTGAGAAGATAATTCCTTAATTGCCTTGGCTATTTCAACTTCCAATTGGCTTGGATTGTATTGTTTAGTAATCATAGTTTTTAGTTATTTAGCTAAATCTAGAATAAAATCTACTTAAAAATAATGGTAAAATAAAATTATTAGCATTTGCCAATCAAAATTACCAACCTATTACCATCTGATAAGCGCAGAGCCCCAGGTGAATCCACTGCCAAAAGCTGCCAAACAAACTAAGTCCCCCGAATTGATTTTACCTTCCTCCCAGGCCTCGCTTAATGCGATGGGGATGGATGCTGCGGTTGTATTACCATACTTCTGGATATTATTGAATACATTATCATCAGAAAGACCCAGCTTGCTTTGGATGAATTTGGAAATCCTGAGATTGGCCTGATGGGGAATGAGCATATCAATATCACTTGATTTCAAATCATTCTTATTCAAAGCTTCTTCAATTACCTCATGAAAGCGGACTACAGCATGTTTAAAAACCATGTTTCCATTCATATAAACTTTGTAGCCTGATGTATCCAGGATTTGTTCCGGTTGCCTTTCATCCCTGGACCTGCTACTTCCGGGATCTTTTACAAACAGTTCTTCCGCATGAGTTCCTTCTGCATGCAAGTGCGTAGATAAAATACCTTTTTCATCACTTGCACTTAAAATAGCTACTCCTACCCCATCGCCAAAAATCACTGCTGTTGAACGACCTCTGTCTGTCATATCAATGGCTGTTGATTGAATTTCTCCACCCACTACCATAATATTTTTATACATGCCGGTTTTTATGAATTGATCTGCTACGGAAATACTATAAATAAAACCTGAGCAAGCATTTCTGATATCCAGGCAACCAATAGTGCCCATTCCCATTTCGCGTTGTAACAAAACACTTGATCCAGGGAAAAAATAATCTGGGGTGATGCTGGCGAAAATGATAAAATCTATGTCATCCTTAGACATTTTGGCTCTTTCCAATGCCATTTCAGCAGCTTTTTTGGCCATTTTAGCTAAGCTACCTTCTATGTTAGGGTCAAAAAACCTTCTTTCCCTAATGCCGGTTCTTTCCACAATCCACTCATCTGTTGTATCCAATATTTTTGACAAATCATCATTGGTGACAACAGTTTCCGGAACGGAATGGCCTAAGCCTATTATTTTTGAATATTGCATGGATATTTCGTTAGAATCATAAGTTTTGAAGCTAAAAAACTGTTTTTTCACTTCAAAAGCGATCAAATATAGAAGAATAAGACAATGATTTCAAAAAAGTGATGTGTAATAATATTTTCTTCTAAGCCAAAGGCGGTATGAATGGATATATGGTTGTCTCAATCAAACTAAATGTAAATACAGTTTTAAATTCAACATTAAAAGCACCTATTTGATTCCATTTTCTATTGTAAGGGTAATGTGGGGAGCCTAATCAATCACTCCTTTATTACTTCAAAAGTCGGATGTTCAGCTCTCTTTTAATTCCTTAATTGCTAATACTTAATACACGATTAATTATTATTTCCCTCACAAGCCTTTTATATTTGCATCGCAAAAATTGAATAAATAACGCTCAACTATACATGCAAAAGGATTTCATAGAAGAATTGACATGGCGTGGCATGATCCACGATCAGATGCCGGGCATCCAGGATCAACTAAAAAAAGAATTGACGGCAGCTTATGTGGGCATTGACCCAACAGCGGATTCATTGCACATTGGTCATCTGGTAGGCGTAATGATGCTGAAACATTTCCAGGATGCCGGCCACAGACCTATCGTTTTGTTAGGTGGAGCAACTGGTATGATAGGTGATCCTTCAGGAAAATCGCAAGAGCGCAATTTACTGGACGAGCCTACTTTACGCCACAACGAAGAATCCATCAAAAAACAAGTGATGAACTTCCTTGATTTTGATTCCAAAGCTGAAAATGGTGCTGTATTGGTTAATAATTACGACTGGATGAAAGATTTCAGTTTCCTGGGCTTCATCAGGGATGTGGGAAAGCACCTGACAGTTAATTACATGATGGCAAAAGATTCGGTAAAGAAAAGACTTTCAGCTGAATCAAGTGAAGGCATGAGTTTTACAGAATTCACTTACCAGTTAGTGCAGGGCTATGACTTTTTGCATTTGTACAAAGCCATGAATTGCAAATTGCAAATGGGCGGATCCGATCAGTGGGGAAACATCACCACAGGAACGGAACTCATCAGGAAAATGATACAAGGAGAAGCCTATGCAGTGACAACTCCGCTCATCAAAAAAGCAGATGGCACAAAGTTCGGTAAAACAGAAAGTGGGAATATTTGGCTGGATCCGAAAAAAACCTCTCCTTATAAATTCTACCAATTCTGGCTGAATGCTTCTGATGAAGACATGAGTAATTTTATCAGGATTTTCAGTACTAAAGGCAAAGAAGAAATCGAGGCTTTGGAGAAAGAGCATCAGCAAGCTCCACATTTGCGCACTTTACAAAAAGCTCTAGCTGAAGAAATTACTGTACGAGTGCATTCTCAAGAAGCTTTGGACATGGCTCTGAAAGCATCATCCATTCTTTTTGGTAAATCAACTACGGAAGAACTGGCAAGCATTGATGAAGATACTTTATTAAGTGTGTTTGAAGGTGTACCCCAGGTAGAAATCACAAAAGAAGAATTAGCATCAGTAGCTAACGTGACAGATTTTTTGAGCGAAACCACCAAGGGAATAGTATTTCCTTCTAAAGGAGAAGCCCGTAAAATGATTCAGGGAGGTGGCGTAAGCATTAACAAAGAAAAGGTGATAGATGCGAATGCAGCAGTTTCTTATCAATTATTGCAGAACAAATACCTCCTGGTACAACGCGGAAAAAAGAATTACTATTTGGTGATAGTTAATTAACAAATATTGCAGGAGCACAAAATATTGTGTTTCTGCATTTACCAAGTCTGGAAATCAAGATTTGCCTCTCTAATATTTGATAAAACACATCCATCACGATTAAATTCTATTATTTTTGTCTGAGTTTATTAAAGTTTGAATTAACCTAAATCACATTTTTCGTGAACAAAATATACGACATCATTATCATAGGCGGAGGGATAGTAGGTTTGGCTACTGCTTTAAAAATAAAGCAAAAATCTCCTGATAAATCAGTTTTATTGTTAGAGAAAGAAGCAAAGCTGGCTCAGCATCAAACCGGCAATAATAGTGGGGTTATCCATTCCGGAGTTTACTATAAACCTGGCAGTCTGAAAGCTAAAAATTGCATTGATGGCTACAATCAACTGCTAAGGTTCTGTGATGAAGAAGGTGTTGCTTATGATTTATGTGGTAAAATAATTGTCGCAACCAATCAAAGTGAATTGGCCAACCTCAGCATGATTGAAGAACGGGGAAAAGCCAATGGACTTAATAACCTCAAGAGACTCACCAAAGAAGAAGTCAAAGAACACGAGCCCTACATCAATGGTATTGCAGGCATACATGTACCCCAAACAGGAATTATTGATTATACTGCGGTTTCATTAAAGTATGCTGAAAAGTTTCAATCTTTAGGAGGTGAAATAAAGCTCGGACAGAAGGTAATTGATATTCAATCAAATAATGAGGTAAGTACGGTAATTACTGAAAAAGAACATTTTGAGACTAAACTAATCGTAAACTGTGCCGGTTTATATTCAGACAAAATAGCAAAACTCACTTCCAAAAAACTGGATTTGCAGATTATCCCTTTCCGTGGAGAATATTTCATGATCAAGCCTGAAAAGCAATATCTGGTTAAAAACCTTGTGTATCCAGTTCCTGATCCTAATTTCCCTTTTCTGGGCGTCCATTTTACGCGTATGATCAATGGAGGTATAGAAGCAGGCCCAAATGCCGTGTTGGCATTTAAAAGGGAAGGATATAGAAAGTCATTGTTTAATTTAGTAGAACTAGGGGAATCTCTCGCCTGGCCGGGTTTTCAAAAAGTAGCAGCCAAATACTGGAAAACAGGTTTTGGTGAAATGTACCGTTCATTTTCAAAAGCTGCCTTTACAAAAGCATTGCAAAAACTATTGCCTGACATCACAGAATCAGATTTACTACCGGGAGGTGCCGGGGTGCGTGCCCAGGCATGCGACAGGAATGGCGGGCTAATAGATGACTTCCTGATACTCCAAGAGGAAAATGCCATAAATGTGTGCAATGCCCCTTCTCCGGCCGCTACCTCATCTTTATCTATTGGCGATTATGTGTGTGATTTGGTATTAAAACGATTTTAAATCTTTATATTCAGAAATCAGTATAATCCATGTAGCAATAATATTTCAATTTCAAAAGATCAAATAGATTTCGTAATATAAAGGCATGATGCAAGAGTTAGGGCAATACATAGAAGAACATTGGCAAATAGGTCCGGAATTGCAACTAAAAATCCTCTATACTTTCATTGCCTTTTTATTACTGCTATTAATCCGCTTAATAGCATTAACACTCATCTTCAAAAGCTTCAAAGACATCAAACACCGATACCTATGGAAGAATGGTGTCAAGAATGCTTATTATATTATTCTACTCTTTGTTTTACTCAATATCTGGATTGATAGGATTGACTCACTTGGTACTTTTCTGGGCCTTGTAAGTGCAGGCCTGGCTATTGCACTGCAGGTACCAATTGTAAACTTAGCAGGTTGGATCTTCATTATGGTACGAAAACCTTTTGAGGTAGGAGATCGAATTGAGATCGGTGAAGATGCCGGAGATGTGATCGATATCCGGTTTTTCCAGTTCACTATTAATGAAATTGGCAATTGGGTAGATTCAGATCAAAGCACCGGCCGCATTATCCACATTCCAAATGGTAAAGTTTTTAGTGTAAGCCAGGCCAATTATAACCAGGGTTTTAGCCATGTTTGGAATGAAACCAAGGTTAATATCACCTTTGAAAGCGATTGGAAATTGGCAAAGGTTATTCTGACCGAGATTGTGAATAAGCACGCTGAAGAACTTTCTTTTTCAGCTAAGAGAAAGTTATTGGAAGCCTCAAAAAAATACATGATCTTCTATAGTAATCTTACTCCTTTCATTTATACTTCTGTAAAAGACCGGGGTGTTGAACTTACTATCAGGTACCTTTCCCTACCTAAAAAAAGAAGGGTAATAGAACATGTTATTTGGGAAGAAATCTTAGAAAGGTTTAGCAAAGAAGAGACTATTTCATTGGCCTATCCTACTCAGCGAGTTTATTTTGAGGGTGATAATCCATTACTAAAACGTTCAAAAAGCCAGAAATAAGTGAACAAGGAAAATGTGGCTAAATTTTGGCTTCCTACTTCTCAGCATAATGGGAAATTATTTCCGAATTCACCAACTTTCATTTACATTAGTCAGTAAAATACTAATAAGAAAGGAGTTATAAACTTAACGAATTTGTATAATTAGCAATTTGAAAACCTTCATTCAATATATCATCCAAAACCCGGACTATATTATTTTAGTTCTGAGTTCAGCGTTTTTGGTCTCATACTTCATTCGGTGGGTTATTCGCAATAATAACAACTCGGATGATGACGACAATAATGGTGGCGGAGGCACTTCCAATGACAATGATGATCCTGTGTTGGATTTACCTCCCGGAGTATGTCTTCCAAGGGATAAAAATGAGCCGGAAATGGTATGATCAAATTGATTAAAGATATTCTGCTGCTTAGCCGAAAGGTGAAAATTCTGCTGTAATAATATACTCTCATTTACACTTTGATTCAATCAGCTTAAACCGTATTTTTGCACCCAAAATAATTAACCGATTATAATTTTAGTCGTTATCAAATTGATTGTTTATACAACAATTGTCAATTCAATTAATTTATTATTTAATAATAAAATATTTTCTAATAAATCACATCAATATGAAAGAGTCAGCAAGTCCTGAAAGTGTGCTTAACAAACCTACAAAACCTCTACAAATAGTTATCGCCAAAGGAGATGGAATTGGTCCTGAAATAATGGATGCCACTCTCAAAATTTTGGAAGCGGCTAACGTAAAATTAGAACCGAAATTTATTGAAATAGGTGAAAAAGCATATCTTGAGGGGATCACTACTGGTATAACACAAGACTCGCTTGATGCTATACGCAAATATAAAGTGATGCTGAAAGCTCCTATCACCACCCCGCAAGGAAAGGGCTATAAAAGTTTAAATGTAACTATCCGGAAATATCTTGGGCTTTTTGCCAACATACGTCCGGCAGTATCTTATTACCCAATTGTAAAAACCAAACACCCTAAAATGGATGTGGTAGTGGTAAGGGAAAATGAGGAAGATTTATACGCAGGAATTGAACATCAACAAACTGACGAGGTAGTTCAGTGTCTTAAGTTGATTTCAAGACCCGGATCGGAAAAAATTATCCGTTATGCATTTGAATATGCAAGAAAATTTAACCGTAAAAAAGTGACCTGCCTGGTAAAAGATAACATCATGAAGTTATCTGATGGATTATTCCATGAAGTATTTAAGGAAGTAGCAAAAGAGTACCCGGAAATTGAAGCTGCCAGCCAGATAATTGATATCGCATGTGCCCACATAGCCAATCGTCCGGAAAATTATGATGTAATAGTAACCACGAATTTATATGGCGATATAGTTTCAGATATTACTGCTGAAATTTCAGGTTCTGTAGGACTTGCAGGTTCTGCCAATATTGGCAGGGAGTATGCAATGTTTGAAGCAATCCACGGTTCCGCACCTGATATTGCCGGAATGGGAATAGCCAATCCATCAGGATTATTACATGGGGCTATTCAAATGTTACAATATCTGGGAGAACCTGAGAAAGCAGCATTTATCCATAACGCATGGTTAAGAACCATAGAAGATGGTGTACATACAGGTGAAATTTATAATCCTGAATTGAGCAGTAGAAAGGTAAATACCTCAGAATTTGCTGATGCTGTTATTGAGCGATTAGGGCAAAACCCACAAAAATTTGATAAAATCACCTTCAATACAGAGGAAGATTCACGCATTTTCATTGAAGACAAAGAATATCCTGCAAAAGACAAAAAATTAGTAGGTGTTGATATTTATGTTGATCATAAGGACAGGAACGCTGAAAAATTCGGACAAATGATTGAGAAAGCCTCTGAGGGAAATATGCCTTTAAGGGTAATTACCAACAGGGGTGTCAAAGTCTATCCTGATGGACTGGAATCCACTTTTTGTTCTGACCATTGGAGATGCAGATATATTGCTGATGAAAAAACCGACCTAAGCAATAAGGACATTATTGAGCTTCTTTCACAATTAAATATCCATGGTATTGATGTGATTAAAACAGACAATCTATACAATTTTGACGGAAAAAGAGCTTACTCTTTAGGTCAGGGAGAGTAAATATTTCAAGCTAGCGGAAAGCCTGTGCTTCCCGCTAGCTTTATGACCATAATTAATTGATTACCAACCATAAACCATGAGACTAGCACAAGCAGCAAGGGATTTATCTATCACCACAGAAGACATCACCTCCTTTTTAGCAAAGAAAGGAATCACCATTGAAAAGGATTCAAATACTAAACTCAATGATGAGTCTGTTACTTTACTTTTCGATTACTTTGAAGGCGATCTGCGGGTAAAAAAGAAAAAGAAAGAAACCGAGCAATTACCTGAGCCCGTACAGGAAAGTAAACCTGAATTAAGCGAGGAAGAAGTAGATGAGAAAGAATCCCAACAACCTGTAATAGAAGAAAAAAGTACTGAAATTGAGTTTTCGGAAGATATAAATATCGAAGCGACTAATGAGCCTGCCAAGGAAACGGAAGATACTTCTATCCACAATGATATAACCGAAGCTGCAGCGATCAATTCCCCAGGAGAAAGAGAATATAAGACTGTTTCCGATTTACTTGAATCCGGAGATGAGATTTCTGATGATGTTGTAATTAAAGCCCCTAAAGTCTCTCTGCAAGGATTGAATGTATTGGGTAAAATAGACTTACCTGCTCCAAAAGCGAAAGCTGAAAAAGTAGAAGCAGAGATAGATAAAAAGACAATCCGAAAAAATGACAGTGCCAGAAGAAATAAAAGAGAACCTTTAAAAAGGTCTCGAAAAGAATTGACTCCTCAGCAAATAAGAGAAAGAGAACAGAAGCGGGAGAAAAGAAGGCGTGAAGAAGCTGCCAAATTAGAGAAAAAAAGAAAGGAAAAATTTTATAAAGAAAAAATACTCAAGCCAAAGCAGGAACAACAAAAGAAGAGGAAACCGAAAAAGAGCAAAACTATGGCTCCTGAAAAAGCTCAAGTACAAAAAAGACCGCAACCCACTACCCTCATAGGTAAATTTTGGCGTTGGTTAAACACCTAAATTATGTTCAATAAAGGGAATAAATTATACAGCATTTTTAAATTTAAGTGCCCCCGTTGCCATGAAGGCCAATTGTTTGAAACTCCAGCCTACAATTTAAAGAAGTTTCAGAAAATGCCGGAAAGGTGTCATCATTGTGGCTTGAGGTATATGGCGGAACCTTCTTTTTTTGATGGGGCTATGTATATAAGTTATGCCATGCAGGTTGCATTGATTATTACTGTATTTGTTGCTCTTAATATTTTGGGAGTAGCTGAGCTTTGGCTTATACTGACATTATGTATTTTTCTCTCTGTTTTATTAATACCCATCACATTCAGGCTTTCCAAAAGTGCCTATATCAATATTTTTATAAAATACGATCCTGATAAAAAGTCAGAATATTAATTCTTTGGTCTAATAAGATAAAGCCGAGATTCATAAGCATGAATAAAAAAAGCTAAGCACATTGAGTACTTAGCTTTTTTTATTCATGCTGTTCACTTAATGTTTATTAGCGGTTTTGCTCTTCTAATTTATTAAGAGCCGTTTGTAATTCCCTCTTAATTTTTACCTGCTTTTCATGGGAAGTCTTTCTTAATTCTTCCAGTTCATTATCTACCCGTTCCTTTTCCACTTTTGTTTGCTTGGTTACCCTATTGCTGTTGAGAAACAAAGCATAAACCAGGGCTAAACCAATGATTAAAATAGCCACTATAGTCCAGAACATAATGTTATAACCCGACTTGGTCATTGGCATTCCAAGAAATAAAATGCCATCCACTTGCTTCTGTGTTTCTTCCAGATCCGTAGTTAAAAGCTGAACTTCAGATCTTAGGCTATCAGCTGTTTGTTCAGCATTATTTTTAGAAATTTCTGCTTGCTCTATTTGGCTTTGGTAGTTCTCCAAAGTGTCTGAAAGCTGCTTCTCAAAACTATTTATTTTAGTAATTGGAATAACTTTGTATTGTTGAAAGGTCTCACTCCCTTCAATCATTCCCCTAAATGTGTTTTCTAAACCGTTGTCCTGAGCCTCTTCAGATTGCGCCATTGAAGCTGATGATGATAGCAGGAAATATCCTAAACAGATAATAGAAAATCCTTTAATTATATTCATAAAAAAATAGTTTTGTCGTTAAAATAACGGTTTTAATTGCTTGCAAATATATGTTTAACGAAGCAAAGTTAAAAAAAACATCGCAATACCTTTAAATTTTAGATTAAATAAAACGATTGCTAAAAAACGAAAGTTTCGGTAAGGTCTAAAGCAAATTATCAATCAACCCAAGATTCCAAAAATACTTGCTAATTTTGTTCAATCTATGTCTATTGCTGAATACTACCTGTTGGTTCATCATATCTTCAATAGTAGCTTAGCAAAACAATATGAACTAATAAAGCAGACTGTCGTTACATCATAAGTTTTTACAATTATTTAATGAGCACATCCGATGAATTTGGTTCGAAGCCAATCAACTTTTTATTAAGAAAACAAGCTATTCCTGCCTCCATAGGCATCATGGTATTATCCATTTACGGTATTGTGGATACCATTTTCGTAGGGAATTTTGTAGGATCCTTAGGTATTGCCGCAATAACAGTTGTGATACCTATTACTTTTCTGATTTCTTCAATTGGTATGGGGATTGGCATTGGAGGAGCTTCTGTTATTTCCCGTGCTTTGGGTGCTAAAAATGCGGAAAAAGCAGGGAAAACATTGGGGAATCAATTAACCTTAACTCTTAGTCTGGGCATCACCTTCTGTATATTAGGTTATATTTTTATTGAGCCACTTTTAAGTGCTTTTGGTGCAAAAGGAGATATTTTAGCCCCCACTATCGAGTATTTCAGCATTATCCTGTTAGGTATCCCTGTGCTTGCTTATGCGATGATGTCCAACAATATCATTCGGGCTGTAGGCTATCCGAAAGTAGCCATGTATATCATGATAGTTCCTGCTGTTGTCAACATTATACTTGATCCAATTTTCATCATTGTACTGGATATGGGAATAAAAGGTGCTGCCTGGGCCACTACTATTTCTTATATAGGGAGTGCAAGTTATGCCGCATTCTTTTTTATTAAAGGTAAATCCGGGATTCATCTGAAAATGACAGATTTATTGCTGGATTGGAAAATTACTTCCGAAATTTTCGCTATCGGATCTGTCACTTTTGCCAGACAAGGGATTGTTAGTTTACTATTTCTCATATTGAACAACTCACTATATAGATATGGAGGAGAAACAAGCATTGCGGTGTATGGTATCATTAACAGAATGATGATGGTGGTAAACATTCCTGCCCTGGGAATCACTCAGGGTTCGATGCCAATAATAGGTTATAATTTTGGAGCTAAATCCTGGAAACGAGTAAAACTTGCCCTGAAAAACTCAATGCTTTCAGGCACCCTCATTTCTTCAGTTATTTTTGCTTTGATCATGATTTTTACTCCTCAAATCATCAGGATCTTTACTAACGACAGCAGTTTAATTACTGAAACTGTACCCGCTTTAAGGATCACTTTCCTGGCCACTCCCCTTATTGCGTTACAATTAATTAGCTCTGCCTATTATCAGGCAATTGGCAAATCAATTCCTGCTCTTTTGTTAACACTTACTAAACAGGGGTTTTTCCTCATCCCATTAATATTAATTCTGCCACATTTCTATGGTCTAAATGGTTTATGGATTGCTTTCCCGGTTGCTGATATTTTGGCTACTACAGTATGCATGGCTTATTTGTTCTTTGATAACAAAAGAGTACTACTCAAGAACAGCCAGGAAGTCAAAACTAATTAACCTGAGTTCGGTTCTAAATTTGTGCTAAAAACTCATTAGAACGTTCCCGCTCGTGCGGGACTGGCTATTTCGGTCCCGCTGGAGCGGGATTACATTTTTCATACAAAAGAAAATTAGCTTGTGCCGCCACAGCGGTATCCGTAATCTCATTGTATTTAGTATGAGATACCGCATAAATAAAGACTTTTTAAAAAAGTAAGTCTTTATTTTGCAGCATAGCCTGCCCCGCCTAAGCGGGGACGCTATCATTAATAGTCGAACTCAGGTAATTAGTCTCCATCTATCCTCAGTATCGGCCTGCGCAAAAAGCAGTTTCACCTTTTATGTAGTATAAAAAACCTACTCAAAAGGAAAGAGTCTATCTTTGTATAACAATGGAAAAAATGAAAAATTTATTATTACTATTTGTACTGATTAGCAGTGCCAATGTTGTGGCGCAACAAAGAGGCCCCACTGGTGGAGGTGCTTCACAAATAACCGGAAAAGTAACTGGAATTATTTTGGATGAAAAAACCAAAGAGCCCATTCCTTACGCTACGGTTGTGATTAAATCGCCTCAAGACGGTGAAACCATCAATGGTGTAATTACTGAAGCCGATGGCTCATTTAAGATATTGAATATTAAACTGGGGGAGTATCAATTACAGATTTCTTTTGTAGGATACGCATCCCTCACACAAAAAATAGAATTAACTCCAAAATCACCGGATGTAAATTTGGATAACATCTTACTCCAAACAGACACCGATGTACTGGATGAAGTAATGGTTTCAGGGCAACGAGAGGTTGTAGAGAACAAAATAGACAGAATTGTTTATAATGCAGAACAAGATGTGGCCAATGCAGGTGGCGATGCTTCAGATGTGCTCAGAAGAGCTCCTCTGCTATCTGTTGATCAGGATGGTAATGTATCCTTAAGAGGAAGCCAAAATATACAGATTCTAATTAATGGAAAACCAAGCAGTATGTTTGGCAGTAGCCCCGGTGATGCGCTGAAAATGATCCCGGCAGATCAAATCAAAAGTGTAGAAGTAATTACCTCCCCTTCTGCTAAATATGACGGTGAAGGCACAGCAGGCATTATCAACATTATTACCAAAAAGCAAACACCACAAGGATTTGCCGGCAATGTGGATATAACCGCAGGTACACGTATTAATAGAGAAGTAGTTGGACTTAATGCCGGTGCCGGCAGGTTTGGTTTTAACCTAAATGGCAGTTCCTTTCAAAGCTGGCCTCAAACTGCCATTACTGATTTCACCCAAACAACAACTGACCCCAATGGTGACCAATCCACTATTAATCAATATGGTGGCAGTGAAAGTTACAGGATAGGCTATTTTGGTAATGCAGGTGCTTTTTACGATTTTAATGCTTATCATAGTTTATCTACATCCGTTCGCTTAAGAGGGTTTAATTCAGTAAACCAAGGCACCAATACAGTGGATAGCCTTTTCAATGAAAATTTAATCCGCTCATATGATCGTTTTACGGATACCGAATCACAAAATGGAGGCTATGAATGGTCTTTGGACTATGTGATGAAATTTCCTGAACAAGAAGGAAGGGAACTTTCTGCCAGCTACAAAATTGACGGCAACATTAACGATACCCAGTTTAAAATTGAACAGGACCTAAATAATATAGCCAATAATTATGAAAATGCCATTAACAATAATGACGGTAGAAACAGGGAAAATACTATTCAACTAGATTATACCCACCCTTTGGGTGAGAAATTAAAATTGGAAAGTGGTTTTAAAACGATATTTCGCGATATTTCCAGTGGATTTAACTATGAATATAGACCTTCAGAAGGAAATAATTACCTGGAGGATCCTGACAGAACAGATGTCTTTTATTACAATCAGGATGTATATGCTGGTTACATTTCTTCCCAATATAACATCACAAAAAAATTAGGGATGATAGCCGGTGTGCGTTATGAATTTACTGATATAAGCGGCTCATTTGATGAAGCTACCGAAAGAAATTTTGACGGTGATACACTGCAATATGAAAACTGGTTGCCTAGTATTATCCTGAATCAACGTTTTGGTAAAACTTCTTCTGTAAAATTAGCATACAATAGAAGGATTAGCAGGCCAAGTTTAAGAAACGTAAACCCCTACATTCAAATAGGAAATGTAAATAATTTCACCTTTGGAAATCCTGGCCTTAGACCTGAGTTGTCTGATAATTTTGAGTTAGGGTATAACACTTTTGTTAAAGGAACTTCCATTAATCTTTCAGCTTTTTACAACCTGACAAGTGATGTGATTCAATCCATTACCACAAGGCAGGAAACAGGGGCTGTGACAGAATTTGAAAATATTGGCACACAACAAAATATTGGCAGCAATCTTTTCGTCTCTACCACTTTATTTAAAATCTGGACAATCAGAGGCGGGATAAATGCTAACTACGTAATTTCAGAAGGTGTGGTAAACGGAGTTTTAAGAGAAAATGAAGCCTTATTGTTTAGCGGTAACCTCAACAGTAATATAAAATTACCTTATGATATCACAGTTGATGCTTTCGGTTTTGCAAGGCCCAGACAGCAAACACTTCAAGGTTTTAATCCGGGCTTCTCTATTTTTGGCTTGGGTGCCAAAAAGCAAATATTGGATGAAAGAGGTAGCATTGGTATATCCATCATAGAACCTTTCCAGAAGAGAAAGCCATTCATTTCAGAAATAGAAAATGAAAATTTTTACCAACGCAATGCATTTGAAATTCCGTTTCGTTCTTTTGGCATTAACTTCAGCTATAAATTTGGTAAGTTGGATTATAAAGCGCGCCAGAGAAGAAGTAAAATCTCCAATGACGATCAAAAAGGCGGAGATGAAGGCGGGCAGAATTTCTAGAGAAGAGCTTAACCTAGAGAAATAAAATAATTTAAGTGGAAGGAGTCAAAATGAATTTTGACTCTTTTTTTTGATTTGATAAAAAACATTCAATAAATATAAACCTGAGTTCGATTTTAAATTTGCGCTAAAAACTCATTAGAACGTTCCCGCTCGTGCGGGACTGGCTATTTCGGTCCCGATGGATCGGGATTATATTTTTCATAAAAAAGAAAATTATCCGTAATCTCATTGTAGATAGTATGAGATACCGCATAAATTAAGACTTTTTAAATAAGTAAGTCTTAATTTTGCGGCATAGCCTGCCCCGTATACGGGGACGCTATCATTAATAGTCGAACTCAGCTTATAAAATCATAACTCATATTTCCGTAATTCGCAATTAAACTATTATCATCCTTAAAAATGCCATTCCAACTCAATAAAATAGATTTACCAATAGTTGCCATTATTCCTGAAATAAAATCAGCGCTAAAAAACCAAACCACCCTCATTATCAATGCCGAAGCCGGGGCAGGAAAAAGTACCATTATCCCCCTGTCTTTGTTGGAAGAAGCCAGAGAAACCGGCAAGAAAATTATTATGCTGGAACCAAGAAGATTGGCAGCAAAATCCATTGCAAAACGAATGTCCGAACTTCTGAATGAACCTTTAGGAAAAACTGTAGGCTATCGCATCCGTTTTGAAACAGCCATTAGTGAAGACACCCTCATAGAAGTGGTGACCGAAGGTATTTTGGGCAGAATGTTGGATTCCGATCCACAACTAAAAGAGGTGGGCATTCTTATTTTTGACGAATTCCATGAAAGAAGTATTTACGCAGATGTAGCACTGGCTTTAGCACGACACACACAAATTAACTTCAGGCCCGATCTGAAAATATTAATCATGTCGGCCACCCTGAATCAAAAAATGCTATCTGATGCCTTAAATGCTCAGGCAATTGTAAGCAAAGGTCGGCAATATCCGGTAGATATCCATTATGCAGGCGAGACAGATTATCATCTGTTAGCAGAAATGACTGCTTCTCTGATCAGGAAATCAGTACAAAATCACGATGGAGATATTTTAGTTTTTCTTCCCGGCCAGGGGGAAATAAATGCGGTAATGGATGAACTTAAATCTTTAAGAAAACACCTGGCTATTTATCCTTTGTACGGCCAATTGCCATGGAACAAGCAATGGGCGGCCATACAGCCCCACCCACAAGGCAAGCGTAAAATTGTGCTGGCTACCTCCATTGCAGAAACCAGCTTAACCATTGAAGGTGTGAAAGTAGTGATTGATACTGGCTTTGGCAGAGGCTCCCAATTTGATGCCAACAGTGGGCTTTCCCGGCTAGTTACCCAGCCTATTTCCCATGATGAAGCAGATCAGCGAGCAGGTAGGGCTGGCCGGGTTTCACCAGGCGTTTGTTATAGAATGTGGTCGGAAGCAGAACATCAGCTAAGAAGCAAACACAGGATTCCTGAAATATTGCATGAAGATTTAACGTCACTTGCTTTGGACTTAGCCGCCAGGAATATTGCCGATAGCTACCAGTTATTTTGGCTCACTCCACCTCCTATCGATAAAATGATCAAGGCAAAAGATCTCTTACTCAACCTGGAGGCTCTGGATGAAAAAGGAATTACAGAAATCGGCAGGAAAATGCATGCGTTGCCCTGTCACCCACGATTGGCTCATATGCTCATTCACTCCAAAAGTTCCGGAAACCTGGAGTTGGCCACAGATCTGGCTGCTTTATTGGAAGAAAGAGATCCCTTATATAAACAAGCAGGTGCTGATATCAGCTACAGAATTGATAGGTTGAGAACTCTGCGAAAAGAAGAAAGGTTAACCAAACCATTCCGGCAGATTGAAAAAATAGCCTCCTCCTACCGGAAATTATTCAAAATTGAAGAAGATAATTCCAGTTCCGATGCTTATGCCATTGGGTTTATTTTAGCATTGGCCTATCCTGACCGAATTGCTTCTTCCAAAAGAGGCAATAATGCGCAATTTCAATTATCTAATGGGGCCATTGCTGCCATTGGCCATAAAGATGAACTGGCCAATGAGCCTTGGCTTACAGTGGCTTCCATTGATGCCCGGTCGGGTCTGGGGAAAATATTCTTAGCGGCTCCATTAAACCCCAAAGATTTGGCTCCTTTGGTTAAAAATATTAAATCTGTCACCTGGAATTTTGAAGATGATGAATTTGAGTTGACCAGTGATTTAAGAATAGGAAAAATTATTTTAAAAAGAGAGCCGGTAGATCGGGAAATAAGCCAGAAAGAAAAACGCACCGCAATTATTCAGGCAATCAGGGAAGAAGGTGAAGAAATATTGACTCAGGATGCCTCCTTTATAAGTCTGGCCAGCAAGGTAAAAATGCTTAGTCAACAACACCCTGATGAAGCCTGGCCTGAAATGACTGTTGATTATATTTCCGCCATTGCCCATACCTGGTTACCCGAACAAATTGAAAATGAAGAGGATATTTATGAAGAGATTCAAAAATTATCATTAACGGAGATAGCTTTAAAAACACTAAGTGATTCCCAAAAAAAGCAGTTACAGGATTAAATGGGTTAGCTGATCAATTTAGATTTAACTCTTGAACATACATCCTGAAACGAAGAAACTCCTCCAACTGAATTTCAGGAGCATTGTGTAATTGTAAAATTTCATAATAGGTGTAAAATGTGTCATCAGTAATAGGAATGCTCAACAAGCTTTGTAGAATTAAACTTCGCTGGCACAGCATGTACAGGTTTTTATGTTGGACATTATTAGAGACAATATCCTGATGTATGCGGGAAGAAATACTATTTTCATTTGAAAAATCATCCAGCCAGTAGAACCCGTTTTTCACAAGTGATTCCTCCAGGCCTCCAACAACCTCTTGAAATTCTTTATTACTGGTAACAAAGTATCTTTTGGCTGAATCATCTGAAAAGTGAGATAAATTAATCCAGTAAGTAAGGCTAATATCATCTTTGTGGTACAGTCTGTTAGAGAATTGATGTAAAATTTCTTCCACCCGAAGAAAAGACAATCCCAGTAACACTTCTGTCATTAACCCATCGGAATAAGGTGAAATATTGAGAATAACCATTTTCTTTCCTGAAGAAAACCCTTGCTCGAATATATCTTTTCCGGCTATTTTTGTATAGGCAAAGTCATACAAAAAGCTTCCCAAATGATCGATTATAGATTCCTTTTGCAACATACAGATTTAATTCTATACCATTGATGAGAAATATTGCAGTGCTCTTTCTTCTGCGTAAGTAAATTCCTTTCCAGCTTGCATAAATCCAACATGTCCGCCTTTGTCGGATATCTCCAACGTAAGATTCGGCATTCTCTCTGCCAGTTCTTTCGGATAACAGGAATCTGCCAACATAGGATCATTTAATGCATTTAAAACCAGGGTGGGCACCTTAATGTTTTCGATAAAGGGCAAACATTGCACATTTTGATAAAAATCTGCTGCATCTTTAAATCCAAAAATCTTTGCGCTATAATGGGTATCAAATTCATGAAAGTTCTTAAATAATTTCCATGGCTTCATTTCCACAAATCCGGGAAACTGCTCATTTTTCCATAGCATCTTTTTTGAAAGCTTACGCATGAACCGACTTTGATAGAACTTATTCTCTTTAAGCGCCAGCATTTTTGAGCTACCTTCCAAATCACAAGGAACACTTACAGCCATTCCTGCTTTGATAGAATCCGGCAGATTGTCTGCATTTTCACCCAGGTACTTTAAGGTAAGGCTTCCTCCCATACTGAAACCAATCAGGCAGATGCTTTTGTAATTGTCAGCAAGTGCGCGTTGTACTACTGTGTCAACGTCCTCAGTGAAACCATGATGGTAAAGGATTTCATTCTTATTCATTTCCTCACTGCAACTTCTACAATTCCAGGCCAGGGCATCCCAACCATTCTGATGAAAAAGTTTGGCAATTCCTTTTACGTATGGCCTGTGAGAGCTGCCCTCAAGTCCGTGAGAAATAATAACCAATTGATCATTATCGGCTTTAAGCCAATCGATATCCAGAAAATCATTGTCAGGAGTAGTAATTCTTTCCCTATGATAATTCACTCCTTTTACTTTGCGTATCGCACTTGGAATAATGGTTTCTATGTGCTGATTGAAAGCGTAAAAGGGACTTTTGTAGGTTTTGTTGATAATTAATGGCATTGAATTTAATTTTTATTCAATACAAAATTACGATAAATAATCCAATGTCGTTTAGTTAAGGCAAACTTCTCGACCTGAGGCTGACCAGCCTTTGGCTGGCTTCTCTTTATCCACTCGGAGAAGAATGAAAGTTTGAGTTTTAGAATAAAAGCTTAACTAAACGACCCCAATAATTAATTGGCTATGGAATGGAAAGCAAATGGGGAATAAGCAGGAAAAGCTAAAATTACAGGAAAATGAGAGGGCTGTGAAGGCCCCCTTACAATTCCTATCAAACAAATTATGCCGAGGCCGCTATCTCTGTTGTTTGCATTTCATATTCATACAACCATGCCATTCCTTCCTCCTCCGTATTAAATAATTTCATTTGGCGACCGGTAGCTGCTATAATGGAATTTAAAATTAAAGTAGACAGTTTATTCAAACCACAAACTACAGTAGCTTTAGCTTTAGGATTGTTTTTTTTCACTGTTTCCTTAATTTTGGAAAGCAACTCTGTATTGAACCTAGCATTAGTGGCATTCACGCAAGACAGCACAGATTTATCCGGAAACTCAGCTACTAATTTCTGTACCTTATCAAATGTAGGAACAGCTTCGCTGCCGGCAGTATCAACAATGTTGGTATAGACAATCTTAATATCCTTGTAATCAATGACTTTGGTGTACGACATAAATATTATTATTTAGAGATTATATATAATTTAACTTATCAGCTTACAATTAAATAATTATTACATATAAATCAAATTTATTCATCGAAAAGTGACAAAATAATATTCGACATCAGTGGATAAAATTGAGAGCCTACAGATCAAGCTTACTTTTCGCTCAAAACTTATCCTCTTGGGGCTCATTCCATGGTCCGTGGCGCACGGACCATCTTACTCAAATAGCTAACTCTTCTGCTTCCGGTCGGTGCGCCACCGACCGAGGGGCTAAACCTGCCATTATTTATTAGTCAATCTCAGGTTAGTAAATAAATTTTAATTGAAAACGTGATTTTTTTCATGATTTAATAGTTTTAGTTAACTTCCGTAAAATTTATGAAAATGAGAATTTACCTGTTGTTTATAGTATTCGTAGTGCTATCCGCCTGCAAAACCAACCAATCAGCCAATAATGCCACACCACAATCGGAATGGCAAAAAACAATAGCCGAAAAAGAAAAATTCGCTGGCTATTTCAACTATTATTGGGATGAAAAATCAGGAAAAATATTGCTTGAAATAGACAAGCTGAATACAGAATTTTTATATGTCAATTACCTTTCCGCTGGAATAGGTTCCAATGACATAGGGCTTGACAGAGGTCAAATAGGCAATTCCAGAATAGTAACATTCAAAAAAATAGGCAACAAGATTTTCCTTTTCCAACCCAATTATGATTACAGGGCCTCTACAGAAAACGAAGCTGAACGCAAATCAATAACTGATGCATTTTCTCATTCCATACTTTTTTCTTTTGATATAGTAGCGCAGCAGGATTGGTCAGTCTTAGTGGATGCCACAGACTTCTTTCTTCGAGATGCACATAGAGTTTCGAATCGCCTCAAAAGCCAGAAAGAAGGAAGTTATCAATTTAATAAAGCCAATTCCGCATTTCATTTGGAAGGTTCAGGAAATTTCCAGCAAAATACGGAACTGGACTTTTGGATTTCCTTCGCAGGTGAGCCTATTGGCAGGGAAATAAGATCTGTAACACCCGATCCGCAAAACATTACGGTGAGACAGCACCATTCTTTTGTTGAATTGCCTGATGACGATTTCGAACCAAGAGAATTTGATGTACGGGCCGGCTATTTTGGTACCGGTTTTAAAGATTACAGTGTGCCCATTACAGAAGACATCAACCAACGATACATCAACAGGCACCGTTTGCAAAAAGCCAATCCGGGAAAAGAAAAGAGCAAAGCTGTTGAACCCATTATTTATTATTTAGATCCCGGCACTCCGGAGCCTGTGAGATCTGCCCTGCTGGATGGGGCCAGGTGGTGGAACGAAGCTTTTGAAGCTGCCGGTTTTATCGATGGTTTTCAAGTGGAAATGCTTCCGGAAGGCGCTGATCCGTTGGATATCAGATACAATGTAATTCAGTGGGTACATCGCTCTACCAGGGGTTGGAGTTATGGAGCAAGCGTAGTAGATCCACGGACAGGTGAAATCATTAAAGGACATGTTAGCCTTGGGTCGTTACGGGTACGTCAGGATTACTTAATAGCCACAGGATTATTGGCTGCTTTTAAGGAAAATGATAGTGACCCAAGAATGGAAGAAATGGCCTTGGCCAGGTTAAGGCAACTTTCTGCCCACGAAATAGGTCATACGATTGGCTTAGCTCATAATTATATTGCCAGCACCAATGAGGATGCTTCCGTAATGGACTATCCGCATCCGAAAATAGCCATTGACGACAAAGGAAATATTGATCTTAGCAATGCTTATACTTCAGGAATAGGATCATGGGATAAAATAGCGATCAGGTATGGCTATGAACAATTCCCTGAGGAGGTAAACGAAGACAAAGCGCTGGAAAAAATTTTAGAAGAGGCTACCGAGGCAGGCTTAAGATTTATATCTGATCGGGATGCAAGAACCACAGGGGGAGCTCATCCTTATGCGCATTTATGGGATAACGGAAAAGATGCTGTTGTAGAATTAAATCGATTGATAGACATCAGGTCCAAAGCTTTTGAAAAAATGGATGCTTCCGTGATTAGAAAAGGGGAACCAATGGCTAAAATACAGGATGTGTTGATCCCTGTCTATTTTCTGCACCGCTACCAGGTGGAAGCTGCTGTGAAACTAATCGGAGGCATAGATTACAGCTATAAAGTAAAAGGAGATGCACAAAAAGAGATGCAAATTGTCGCTCCTCAATGGCAAATGGAGGCAGTCAATAGCTTACTGAATGCCGTATCTCCCGAAACCCTGGCTTTACCGGAAAAATTATTAAAGGAAATCCATCCAAGGCCACTCTCCTACTATGACAACAGGGAATTATTGAAAGGAAGAACAGGTGTCACTTTTGATGCCATAGGCGCATCGGAACAAGCCGCCACTATGGTATTTGAATTGTTATTACATCCTGAAAGAATGGCTCGCTTAATAGAATTTAATAGTCGGGATAGTAAAAACCCGGGAGTAAAAGAAGTACTGAATACTGTATTTGACGCACTGTTCAAAAGCAGGCAACAAAGCGGGTATCAAGGAGCCATTCAAATGACGGTACAGCACGCTTATGTAATGCAACTAATAAAAAGCATGCAAAACGCCAACAACTCTCCCCTTGTTCAGGCTGAATTGATGGCCCAACTGAAGAATATCCAGTCATTTGCGGGCCAAAGAGGATTTGGAAGCTTGGCTGGAAGACAAGTACATGCAGATTATCTTCAAAGCCAAATCAATTTGTTTTTAGAGCAACCAATGGATTACAAAGTAAAAGAGTCCAGGGACTTGCCACCAGGCAGCCCGATTGGCAGCTTTTGTGATTGAATGGAGTGGTAAACTTTGGAAAAGTTTTGAACTTTGGGGAAGTTGTTAAGCAGTCTGGATTCTTCGATTTTGACAAATAAATCAATTTTGATTATGAAGTAAGACACCCTGCTTCTCAGGAGAACTCTCCCTCTAAAACTCGAATTAGTTCATATTTTTCAGTCAATAGTATAATTACATAGATGGAGCGTAAATAAAATAAAATATACTATCTTAGCTCTTCACCATTACTCAACCAAACCTTTAAGGACAGCTGTGGACCACTCTGCTGTTTTTAGCTCTAACATCCATAAGATGAGCACTTCTAAAATCAATTAAATAGGTGAATACTACTCTTGTAGTATTTGTTAATATCTCTTTATTAATTAAAACTCCTCATTTATTAATTCAAACCCCTCATTCATCAATTGATCAAGCACTTTACCTTTTCATTAATAATATTTGCAGTACTTAAACTGACAAATATTATTATGAACAATACTAATCAAAAATTTATCAACCTGATAATGATTATGTTATTATCAAGTTTTCTAGCCTGTACTGATCCAGCGTTTCTAACAGAAATGAGAGAGCGGGCAGCTCCAGTTGCTGAGTCTTCCAATGATTATGCATGGTATCCAGATCCTGGTAGACCAGGGTATTATGACCCTTGTGTGATTGACTATTCTTTACCTGATAATCGGGAGAACTCGGGCATAGAAGTAAGTAGCGATAAAGAATATTGGAGAGAAGGGTGGGTAATGATCCCAAAAAACAAGACTTCCACAGGGGAAGGATGTGAAATAACCAAGGAAAGATTCCCATTTGTCGTAATTATTCATGCTGATGGCAATCCAAATACCGAAGTTGGTTTTGATCAGTATAGACCCATGATGGAACATATTGTAAGTCATGGTTTTATTGTTCTTTATTATAAGCGAAATCAGGTTTCAGGACAAGATCCTGAGCAAGGAGACAAACTTTTCTATTTGCATACCAAGCATGTTTTTGAAAAGGTCATGTCTAATGGAAATAATCTTGGAGCCTATATGAATCATGATCTGGCCATCATAGGTCATAGTGCCGGGGGATCTACCATCACAAAACTATTGGGAGGTCCATATGATCCTGGTAAACCCGGGATCTACGGGGCTGGTTTCAATTTAAAAGCGGTGGTTTTTATGTCTCCAACAGTATATCCTGAATTCGAAAACCAGTCTCCTGATTTTAGTTTGCACGTTCCTTCTATGATGGGAATATCCGTATCTCATGATACAGACGGAAGTGCATTTGGTTCTAAAGCCCAGGGACAAACCATGAAAACAGCTTTTAAGTACTATGATGATTTTCAGAAAAGTAATCTTCTTAATGCTGATAATAAGGAGATGATATTTGTGCAAGGACCACAACATTATTATCAATCCATTCCGTTTGCCAAATCCTACATAACAGCTTATTTAAAAAGGGAATTCCAGGGAGATGAATCTCAGAACAAATACTTAAAATTTCAGCAAAAGCCTTCCGGTCTTGGTCAGATTAATGATATCAGACATTTAAACTGGTCTGCTAACTTCTATAAGCTGGTTAATTTTGAAAATCAGAATATTTTAAACGGGATTTCAAATACAATAACATTAGACTATAACAATATTGATCATAGCCTGTATTACTCCATTGATGATCCTTATAGCCCGCATAACACCTATTGTGTTGAACTTGCCTGGGACAATCAACAAAACAATGATCCCTATTTTCAGTTATTGAATAGCAATGATATGGATCTCGAAAACAAGTATCTAACCTTTACAATAAGTCAGCGATACACAGGTGATGCTAATATGTCAGATGTTGATTCCAGAATTTCACTAGTGGATGATGCTGACACTCCAAGCAATTCGATCAATATTTCCACGTTTGGTGGCCTTATAAAACCTCCGGTAATTCTCCAAAATTTTTGGGTAGCTCACCCGGATTCACCTCTGGATGCCACAAAGAATGCTATGCGCTCTTACATCATACCCTTTTCAGCGTTTAATGGCGTTGATTTAACCAAAATTAAAAGTATAAAATTTGAATTTAATGACCCTAATTATCCGACAGGCAGGATTATTCTGGACAACATTTCAATTACTGATTAATCACTTAGCAACACAACAATGAAAAAAATAATATTAAAACCAACCATACTAATTCTGTTAGCAGCGATCACTCTGTCTGGATGTGATGATTCCAATATACTAGAAGAATTATCAGAAAATGAAATACAACTGCCTGTACCTGAAAATGAAATAAAGAACGGAGTGAATGCCAGAGTATTAAATAGTGATGAGTATTATGAAGATTTCAATAGTAATTGGTTCGAATTTCTTCCCATTGATGCCGCAGCTGCTTATAACTGCGGTAGGTTAACTTTCACCTCTGAGAAGAATTTTTTAGACCAAGTATTGTGGCTGGATGATAACGGCCCGATTGTACCATGGTATTTTCATGAGGCAAAGATCAGGAAGAGAGCGTATTACAACACCTGCGAAATGAGCTACCAAGCTCAGATCCAACCTGGTGGCTTTGTTGCAATGAATTTTATATATCCTTCTCCGGTGAATAAAATTGAAATCTTTGCCAGTCGTCTCCCATACCTTTATCCGGATGGCTGTTATTGGAATGAAAGACCTCTGTTTGATGTCTATATTTTCAAATCAGGACAATGGCAATTGTTGGAGCATAATCTGGAAGCTGATCATAAGTTAACCACCTTGACTCTTGATGAGACACTACATGGGACGGCAATTGCTATTGCTGCCTCTCCAATTAATTGTATGGATATGGTTATCTTCGATACAAAAATTTACTGGGAACCTGTTTTACAAGGTCCTTGAAAACTATCTTTTGATATTGTCTACTCATCACGTTGGATGCTTTCATTTACGGAAGCATCCAACGTGATATTTCCAATGATTACTCCTACTACCGTAAGTTTATCATAGCGTAACTTGTGGTAGTAATTAAGTAAGCTTTCAACTTACTCCTCTCTAACCGTGATCTCAAAATATCAGCTAAAGTTTAGCAACTCTTCAACCGAACCAAAATATTGCTTTCCATCATCCACAACCACCTTAAGGACTTTACCATCCTCACAAAACCTGTTCAGTACCCAGTCAATAACTTCAGGGATTTTTGTTTTAGACTATGTCTCTCCCCGTTTCATTCTTTTTTATTGCAATTAAGTTGCGTTATTGCAAAAACGATTCTATGTTTGTAAAGCATTTAACGCAACTTAATTGCATTAATATTAAATAAACAAGCAAGGAATCAATGAAGTCATTAAGAGTATTGGGATTACACTTAAATCCAATAATACCTCTTACAGGCTTCTCTAAATTAGAATCATATGACAGATACTAAAAACTTTGAGGCAATCATTATAGGTGGAAGTTATGCGGGTTTATCAGCTGCAATGGCCTTGGGCAGGTCATTAAGAAATGTGCTGATTATTGATAGTGGATTAGCTTGCAACCGACAGACTCCGCACTCCCACAATTTTATTACACAAGATGGGGCCAAACCTGCTGAAATAGCGAAAATCGCAAAGGAGCAGGTATTAAAATATAGCTCAGTCAGCTTCCTTACCGATATTGCTGTTAGTGGGGAAAAAATCCAAAACGAATTTCGAATTCAAACCCAATCCGGTAAAGAATTTTTCTCTCAAAAACTGATTTTTGCCACGGGGATTACTGATATAATGCCTGATATAAAAGGGTTTTCCGATTGTTGGGGTATTTCAGTAGTTCATTGTCCTTATTGCCATGGCTATGAATTACGCAATAGCAAAACAGGGATTTTAGCGAATGCCGAAAGAGCCATGCACCTTGCTCCCTTAGTAAAAAATTTAACAGAGGACTTAACAATTTTAACTTCCGGCAAAGCAGATTTTACAAGGGAGCAAATCCAAAAACTCACCAGCCACAACATAAAAATAATTGATGCTGAAATATCAGAAATTGAACATCAGAAAGGATATATTCAAAATGTGGTTTTTAAAAATGGAGAAAAAATGTCATTTGAAGGCGTTTATGCCGCACTCCCTTTCAGGCAGCATTCAGAAATACCAAAAGCAATAGGTTGTGAACTCACGGAAGACGGTCATATTAAGGTAGATCTTTTTCAAAAGACCACCATTGATGGTGTGTTTGCCTGTGGCGATAATAGTAGCATGATGCGCTCAGTGGCCAATGCCGTGTATACTGGCAACGTAGCTGGAGCTATGGTAAATGGGGAATTGGTAAAAGAAACTTTTTAAAAATGGTTGAAGTGTTTATAACAAACATTAAAAGTGCTACTGATAATCGTCAGCTCAATGTCGTTAAGTTAAGCTTTAAACTAAAACCTCAACCTTTTATCCTTCTCCAAAGGGAGAAGGAAGTCTGTCTTAACTTAACGACATTGATCGCAAGCTGGTGAGTAAAATAAAAGAAATTTTTCTTGCCTTGAAAATTACTTTTGATATGGAACATGATGAAATAGACTTCTTTCCATGTCAGCACAATATTCTGAGGGTAGAAGGCAAAAATATTAATGCATCTAACATTATCAGCTTAGTAAAAAATATGGGTTTTGATTGCGCAATATTAGAAGATAAAATCCCGAATACGGGACAATTTTTGCGTGTAAAGGATAGCAACTATGACAGAATTTTGGGAAGCAAACTTTATTGACAAGCAAGAAATGTGGGGCTTTGAACCTGCCAAATCTGCTTTACTAACAAAGGATTTATTTGTCGAAAATGGTGTAAGTAATATGCTCATTCCCGGTATTGGCTATGGACGAAATGCACAAATTTTCAGAGACAACGGAATGACAGTAACAGGAATTGAAATTTCCAGAACTGCCATTGATTTAGCTAAAAAGCATTATGGAACAGACTTGAACATTTATCACGGCTCTGTAACAGATATGCCTTTTGATGACAAAAAATATGATGGAATATTTTGTTACGCTCTCATTCACTTATTGGACAATAACGAAAGGGCAGAATTAATTAACAATTGCTATAACCAACTGAATGAAAGTGGTTATATGGTTTTTACAGCAGTAACGAAAGAAGCTGCCAATTTCGGTAAAGGAAAAAGAATTAGTAAAGATCGATATGAATTTCACGAAGGAGCAAAAATATTTTATTACGACAAGGAAGCAGTACAAGCTGAATTTAGCAAAGCAGGACTTGTTGAAATCATTGATGTGAATGAAAATCAGCCAATGTTTTTAATAAAATGCAGAAAAGTGTGAATAGCCGCCCGTGAGCCATAAGCTCCCAGCCTGCCCCTTTCTTCCTCTAATTCCCGCAACATCCACTAAGGTCCTACTAAGAGGATTTGCGAACCCACACCTCCCTCAATCCTCAATCCAATCCTTATACATCGCATAATTTTTGGCTGTCCTGGTAAATATTTCGCCCAATTCACCCTCTATTTTTTTTACCTTTTTAGCAGGCACTCCTGCATAAATATAGCCTGATTCCACTATAGTATTTTCCAAAACCACGGCACCGGCAGCTACAATAGACCCGGACTGAACCACTGCATGGTCCATTACAATGGCACCCATTCCCACCAATGCCAAATCTTCCACCGTACATCCATGTATAATCGCCTGATGACCGATTGAAACATCATTGCCAATTTTAGTAGCCGCTTTTTGATAAGTACAATGGATAATGGCGCCATCCTGTATATTGGTCCTGTCTCCTATTCGAATAGAATTCACATCTCCCCTTATAACAGCACCCCACCAAACACTACAAGAATCTCCCATAATCACATCTCCGACTATAACAGCATTGTCAGCTATGAAACTATCCTTTCCCCATGAGGGTGATATCCCTTTACATTTTTTTATTATTCCCATGTTTTTTATTGTTATATTAATTAATATTTAAAATAAAGTTGAAAACACAACTAAAGTATGAACATATTAAATTGAAATTCGTTATCCTCGCAATCACTAAAACCCAACATAAACATGAAAATTCTAAAAACAACAAGTTTATACGTATTTGCTCTACTTTTGGTAGCTGCTTGTACCTCTAACGAGAAAAAAGACGAGGCAAAGGTAAGCGAAGAAGAAGAAGTTACAGTTAGCGAAGGTAATGAATTAACAATTTCCAATGAAGAAGCTTCAATGGAATTTGTAGGAACCAAACCTACAGGAAGACATTATGGCAATATTGCTTTAGCTGATGGTACTATCAAAGTGAAAGATGGTGAAGTAACCGGTGGCAAATTAGTATTTGATATTAATAAAATCACCATTACGGATTTACAAGATGATGAAGAGAGTCATGGAAAACTGGTAGGACACTTACAGTCAGACGATTTCTTTGATGCAGCCAATCATCCTACTGCAACCTTTGAAATAGTTTCTGTAAAATCTATTCAGCCAAAAGATGATGTTGCAACTTCTTATAACTCTTATTCCAATGATATGCAACAACCCGAAGAGGGTGAGCGCATCATGGAACTTGAAGACTTTGAACTTGAGGGCGCAACTCACGAAATTAAAGGTAACTTAACCATGAGAGGTAAAACCCTGGCAATTACTGTTCCTGCAAGAATTGATGTAACTGAAGATTCAGTAAAAGCATTCACCAATTTCAGTATCGATAGAACTGACTGGGGATTGATGTATGGCGATGAAGCCAAAGCAGTGGATAAAGCTCAAGATAAATTTATATACAACACAGTTGGAGTTGGTTTTGATCTAAAAGCAGCCAACGAACAAACAATGTGATTTTTTTTGAAAGAAATTTTAAGGCTCTGCAGTTATGCAGGGCTTTTTTTTTTGCAATTTTGTTTTCAGAACAAATCAAATTAGAAATTTTGAGGGAGGGAGAAACAACTGTATCAATAAATAAACAAGCAATTGTATACATTTTAAGGTGGGCACAACAGTTCCCCTATGTATGCTATTTCAATCCTCAACAAACAGAAAACTATCCGAATGGTACATTTACCCACCAACTGGCTATTGGCCATAGGGAAATAAAAATTCAGGGGAACGATCATTTTAATAAGCTCAAAGAATACCTGAACAACCATCAGGAGCAAAAGTTGTATGGCTATTTTTCTTACGACCTTAAAAATGAGTTGGAGAAACTTGAAAGCAATAATCCGGAAGAAATCAATTGGGAGCCCATGGGATTTTTCGAGCCTGATTGCATTTTCCATTTTCATGGGAATCAGGTAATTATTGAATCAGAAAAGGTAGAATTTTACCAAAAGGAACTCGATAAAATCATCAAGAACAACAAAACCTCAACAACTTTTATATCTAAAAAAATTAACCCCATAATAGCACATACTTCAAGAAAGGCCTATTTAGAAACAGTTAATATTTTAAAACAACACATAGTGGAAGGCGATATCTATGAAATAAACTATTGTATCAATTTTTCCACTGAAATAGAAAACTTTGATCCCATCAGGGAATTTTTAAAACTTTCAGAGCACTCCCCTACTCCTTTTTCCAGCTTGTTAAAATGGGAAGAAAAATATGTGCTATGCGCTTCCCCCGAAAGATTCATCAAATTAGAAGATGGAAAAATAATCAGTCAGCCTATTAAAGGAACGGCCAGGAGAAGTGAGGATCCGGAGGAGGATTACTTATCTAAATTAGCATTGAGCAAAAGTGAAAAGGAACAGGCCGAAAACATGATGATTGTAGACCTGGTAAGAAACGATCTGGCCAAATCGGCTATGCCTGGTAGTGTAAAAGTAGATGAATTCTTTGGAATCTATAGCTTTAGGCATGTTCATCAAATGATAAGTACCATAAGTGCCCTCCCTAAAGACAGGATTTCCAGTGTGGACATCATACGGAATGCATTTCCTATGGGCAGTATGACCGGAGCTCCAAAAATAAGGGCTATGCAACTCATTGAAAAATATGAAACAACCAAAAGAAATATTTTCTCAGGCAGTATTGGCTATTTCAACGGCTTATCCTCTTTTGATTTCAATGTAGTCATCAGGTCTATATTTTACAATCAGCAATCAGGCAAACTTCATTACCAGGTGGGCAGTGCCATCACACATGATTCTGTACCGGAGGAGGAATATGAAGAATGTTTATTAAAAGCACATGCTATACAGCAAGTACTGAGCAGGGCGCACTGAAACGTCTGTCTGATTATTGATCGACTTCAACGGCTTCAGTTCGAAGTATTTCCTACAAGCCTTCCCCTCACTCGTTTACATCTAATGCACCCAAGAACCTGAGTTCGATTTTAAAATTTACCTAAAACTTCATTAGGACGTCATCTCGGAAATTTTCTTTTAACATTTTCAAAAAGAAAATTATCCGTGATCTCATTAATATTTAGCACGAGATACCGGATAAATTAAGACTTTTAGAAAAGTTAAGTCTTAATTTTCCGGCATGACGGCATTTTATAGCAATCGAACTCAGGTTAAGACTTTTTCAGCAGGCTCTCAGCAATTGAAAAAATCTGAAAAAAGCCTGCCATAATGTCATTTTTGACAAATATTAATTAACTTTGCCTTTTAATAATCAGTTCGAGAGATTAAAAATCACAATCCAACAAATGAGTGAATTAATTAAGGATTTAGACATACTTTTTGAAGATAAAAAAACAGAGGAGGCCTGTGGTATTCAGGTTTCAAAAGAGGAAAACACAGGCAAGAACCGTAAACTATATATTGAAAGTTACGGGTGCCAGATGAATTTCTCAGATAGTGAAATTGTGTCTTCCATTATGAAGGACAATGGTTTTGACACCACTAGTGATTTCAATAATGCAGATGTTATTTTTCTAAATACCTGCTCCATCAGGGAGAAAGCCGAGCTCACCGTCCGTAAAAGATTAACTGATTTTCAGAAAGCCAAATCCAACAAGCCAGGCTTGCAAATTGGGGTATTGGGATGCATGGCAGAGCGATTGAAAACCAAATTATTGGAAGAAGAGAAGTTAGTGGATTTGGTAGCCGGTCCGGATGCTTACCGTGACTTACCTAATTTGGTAAAAACCGTTGATGATGGCGAAAAAGCTGTCAATACATTTCTCAGCAGGGAAGAAACCTATGCTGATATCAGTCCTGTACGTCTGAATTCAAACGGGATTTCTGCACTTATTTCTATTATGCGGGGTTGCGATAATATGTGTTCTTTCTGTGTAGTGCCTTTTACCAGGGGCAGGGAAAGAAGCAGGGATCCTCATTCTATCGTAAAAGAGGCTCAGGATTTATACGATAAAGGGTATAGAGAAGTAACACTTTTAGGTCAGAATGTAGATTCTTATAAATGGTCGGAAGTACTTAACAATAAAGCGCAGTTAGAAAAAATTGAACGTAAAGAGGAAGTTGACATTGTCAATTTCGCCAATTTATTGGAGATGGTCGCCAAAGTATCTCCTGATTTAAGGGTAAGGTTTTCTACTTCTCACCCTAAAGACATTACAGATGAAGTGCTCTATACCATTAAAAAGTACGACAACATCTGCAATTACATTCATTTGCCGGCACAAAGTGGTAACTCCAGAATATTGAAAATGATGAACCGAACTTATACCCGGGAGTGGTACATTAATCGCGTTGATGCCATCAGAAATATTTTGGGAGAAGAATGCGGCATATCATCTGATATGATTTCAGGTTTCTGCTCAGAAACCGAGGAAGAACATAAGGATACTTTAACTTTGATGGATTATGTCAAATTCGACTTCTCCTATATGTTTTACTATTCCGAAAGACCCGGAACATTGGCTGAGAAAAAGTATGAAGACGATATACCGTTGGAAACTAAAAAAAGAAGGTTACAGGAAATCATTGATAAACAAAGATTTTATTCCCTGGAAAGAAATCAACTGGATTTAAACAAGGTACACGAAGTATTGGTAGAAGGCTTTTCCAAAAGGTCCGAAGAACACCTGCAAGGCAGAAATTCAGCCAATAAAGTGGTGATTTTCCCTAAGGAAAACTTCAAGAAAGGGGATTATGTTAATGTATTGGTAGAGGAATGCACCGGAGCTACTCTACTGGGAAAAGCAATTGATAAAAAATAGCACATTGGAAATACAAACTATCAAAAATAGATTTGGAATAATTGGCAACTCCAACCAACTGAACTATGCCATCAAAGTAGCTATGCAAGTAGCTCCTACTGATATGACTGTGCTTATCACAGGAGAAAGCGGTGTAGGTAAGGAATCCTTTTCAAAAATAATACACCAGTTAAGTGTACGCAAACATGGCCAGTTCATTGCAGTGAACTGTGGAGCTATTCCGGAAGGAACTATTGATTCGGAATTGTTTGGTCATGAAAAAGGCTCATTTACCGGTGCGTATGATGCCCGAAAAGGTTATTTTGAAGTAACAGACGGAGGAACCATTTTCCTGGATGAAATTGGCGAAATGCCCTTACCTACTCAATCCCGTTTGCTTAGGGTACTTGAAAATGGTGAATTTATAAGGGTAGGCTCGTCAAAAGTAAATAAAACGAATGTACGCGTAGTGGCCGCCACCAACGTAAACCTGATCAAAGCAGTGGAGAAAGGTAAGTTCCGCGAAGATTTGTACTATCGTTTAAACACAGTACCCATCTTTGTGCCTCCTTTGAGGGAAAGAGGCAATGATGTGGAACTATTATTTAGAAAATTCAGCAGCGATTTTGCTGAAAAATATGGCATGACTCCCATTAAACTTACAGATGATGCGAAGAACGTTTTGGTAGGTTATCGCTATCCCGGCAATATAAGGCAACTGAAAAATATAGCGGAACAAATTTCATTGCTGGAAATAGAAAGGGAGATTAATGCAGAAATATTAATGAAATATTTGCCTCAAGAAGGCAATATGATGCCTGCTCTCTATCACAATCAGGGAGAGAAGGGTTCAGATAAAGAGAATTTTTCTGAAAGGGATATTTTGTATAAAATACTCTTTGACATGAGGAATGATGTGGAAGAATTAAAGAAACTGGTTCACAGGGTACTCAAAAATGAGAATTACGGAGATGAAATCATCAAAGACCACGAAGAGTTATTTGAGATGAGACATAATGAATTTAAATCGGACAATAATGATAGTGCCCCTTATTTACTAAGTGCTAAAAAGGAAGAGGAGGAAAACAATAACTATGACCTGGAAGATGTTCAGGATGCCGAACATGAAATTGAAGATGATTCACTTTCCCTGGAAAAGCAGGAAAAGGAAATGATTCACAAAGCCCTCGTAAAAAATAATAACAAAAGAAAATATGCGGCACAAGATTTGGGGATATCGGAGCGTACTTTATATAGAAAGATAAAACAATATGACCTCCAGAATTAAACTTTTACTTAGCTGTATGATTCTCCTGGCCGCTACAGGTTGTGGAGTGTATTCATTTACGGGCGCATCCATCGCTCCCAGTGTGAAAACGATGTCTATTCAATATTTCAATAACGATGCCGGCAATGGGCCACCCAGTTTGCAGCAAACATTTACTGAAGAAATCAGGGATTATTATCAGCAAAATACCAGTCTGGAATTCGTAGACAATAATGGGGATTTACAATTGGAAGGAAGTATAACCGGTTATAGGGTAACTCCTATTGCAATTACTTCTTCCGGTGACAGAAACGTAGCGGATAGAGCAGGTGGGCAAAGATTAACCATAACTGTGAAAGCGAGTTATGTAAACACCAAAGATGAAACCTTCAATTTTGAAAACCGAACTTTTTCATTTTATGATGATTTTGATCCCAATACTACCCAGCTTACAGCCGTGGAAGATCAATTAATAGAAACTATAACAGATCAAATCATTATTGACATTTTCAATGCATCAGTAGCAAATTGGTAATTTGGTATTTTTTTGTAAATTTATAAACCTTAAAACTAACCAGTGGATAAATCGAGGCTTACAACGTTAATCAAGGAACCGCATCAACTTGCTGTTGAGGATGCTGAAGCATTAAGACAACTAAAGCTTAAATATCCTTATTTTCAGGCTCTAACCCCTCTAATGGTACTTAGTGATCAAAAGCACCATCCGGAAGCCGTAAAACATGATTTGCAGACTGCTGCAATATATTCATTGGATAGAAAGCATTTAAAGCATCTATTAATAACTGCCAATAACAACAACAGTTCCGAATTAGTTGTAGCAAAATCACAGGAAGTGCAGCGAAATAATAAAGCTAAGAATGTACCTGCTCATTCAACTACGTCCACTAATACATTCATCACTACATTACCCGACCAAGACACTCATTTGCCAGATTCGTTTTTTCATGAATTATTAGATGAAATGGAATCCTTAAAAAAATCCAAGGAGCATTACAGGAAAACATTGGCAAAACTCGAAGAGGCTGCTCCAGAGGCAAAGAAAAAGGCAAAATCCACCAAAAAGAAAAGTAAAGAAGCGGTAGAGAAAAAGCAAGCAATAGCTTTAGAAGAGCAGGAAAATCATCACGATCTCATTGAAGAAATAGAATCAAGGGAACAAAAAGCCATAAAAGATCAACATAAAAAGGAACAAATTGAACTTATTACCAGCTTTATTGAAAAAGAGCCTATTATCAGTAAGAAGTTTGCCTCTAACGATCCTGATACAAAGAAAGTAATAGAAGATCTCTCTTTGTCGAGTACCAACCTATCTGAAGATGTAATTTCAGAAACTTTAGCAAAATTAATGGTAAAACAAGGAAGAAATCAAAAAGCAATTGATATTTACAAGAAATTAATTTGGAAGTTTCCACAAAAAAAGACGTACTTTGCCGAACAAATTGAGAATTTAAAAAAAGAACAATAAATACATGTTAACGATAATCATCACATTAATCATTTTAGTATCCATACTTTTGGTTTTAGTAGTATTAGCACAAAATTCTAAAGGCGGAGGATTAACCAGTCAATTTGGAGGTTCCGGTGCCACCCAAATAGTAGGCGTTAAAAGAACCGGTGACATTTTAGAAAAAATCACATGGGTACTGGCAATCAGTTTAATGCTTTTGGCACTTACTTCTTCAATCGTGATTAAGTCTGATCGTGGTGGTTCTGGTTATACAAGTCCTAATCTGGAAAAAGTTCAGGATGGCAATCAACTTCCCGGATTAGAACAAAATCAGCAATTATTACCTCAGGATGAGCAAACTGCTCCTGACGAGCAAGTTATTGAAGGTCTTCAGGAAGAGGAAAACGATACAGTAGAAAATTAAGAGAATTTATAAATGTATTTTATAAAAAAAGGGAATGTGAAAACGTTCCCTTTTTTTATTTCCCTGCCAAATAAGCCGAAAATTTTCTTTTCACTATAGGTAGTAAAGTCTCGTTATAAGGAACAGGCTGTAAAGACACAATTCTGAAAGTAGAAAAATTAGATACCAACTTCATATTATTGATAATTTTCACCTTTAATTGCTCTATACTGCTTCCTATGGATTTTTTCACACTTTCTATGAAATCAGTTTGCAAGCCCCTCACCTTTTCGTGGGCAGTTTCAAAAATAGAAACCCTGTATTTATAGATATGATAAAATTTATCGTAATCCTGATCAATCAACAATAAGCCCTCATCATCTTTCAAAGCCTTCACTCCTATCGATTCTATTACCAATTGTTTTTCAACGGATTCAAAGATGTTTTTCCCAATATTCAACCTGCCATTCATTTGCTCCAAGGAATAATTAATGATGGCCTCCAGTTCCTGCGCATGCTCGTCATCCTTTTCCATTGATTCAAAAAACATTTCAAAGTTTTTGATATCTATATGGTTCAGTCTTTTCGGGAAAGATTGTAATAGTTTAGACTTGCCTTCTTTTAAGGCTTCCACATTTCGGTAATGACTAATCAGGTCTGCAAAAGGTGGATAAAGCTTTCTTTCATCAAAGGATTTCTCCACAAATTGAAGGTATGCCAGCAACACATACTTCTTATACTCAAAATCCAGTAATCCCTTGGTGATCCAATCATCGGCTAATTTCTTCATAGTTATTATTATTTTAATGAAGCTACTTTACAGCAATCTGCCATTGTAGTAAACGAATAATTTAAAAATGAAATTCTCAATTGATCAAAAAACATACTTAATTCCAAAAGTTTTTCTCAGCAAACTGCTTGAGAAATTATAGTACTCTAACCTCCAAGATAAAGATAAACTGACAAAAAAGCACCTTCAATTTTAGCAATAAACTTACCTGTCATATTTTCTTTCTAAAAGCCTGCAATTTTGACATTAATACAGAGGTGGCATACAAAATGCTATTCCATGTTTACAAAACGAGTTTTTAAAACTAATCTAAAAAATATGTCAAACGTAAACATTAAACCACTTGCAGACAGAGTTCTGGTAGAACCAGCTGCAGCAGAAGAAAAAACAGCTTCAGGTATCATTATCCCCGATACTGCTAAAGAAAAACCACAAAAAGGTAATGTAGTAGCTGTTGGTAACGGTAAACCTGACGAGCCAATTACTGTAAAGGTGGGTGATTCAGTTTTATATGGTAAATATGCCGGGACTGAGATCACTGTTGAAGGTAAAGAATACTTAATCATGCGGGAATCTGACATCTTCGCAATTTTATAATCCATTTTTTAAAATCGTAAAAACACAATAGTTATGGCAAAAAATATTTCATTCGACTTAAAAGCCAGAGATGGTTTATTAAAAGGAGTTGACAAATTAGCAAATGCAGTGAAGGTAACTTTAGGCCCAAAAGGCAGAAATGTTATCATCGGTAAAAAATTTGGTGCTCCTTCTGTTACTAAAGATGGTGTAAGTGTAGCCAAAGAAATTGAGTTGAAAGACCCTATCGAAAACATGGGTGCTCAGTTATTAAAAGAAGTGGCTTCCAAAACTGCTGATGAAGCGGGTGACGGTACTACTACTGCTACTGTTTTGGCACAGTCAATCTACAAGCACGGTCTTAAAAACGTTACAGCGGGTGCTAACCCAATGGATTTGAAAAGAGGTATTGATAAAGCTGTTAGAGCGGTTGTTGAAAACCTTAACAAACAATCCAAAACAATATCTAACAGCCAGGAAATTGAACAGGTTGGAACTATTTCTGCCAATAATGATGCGACTATCGGTAAAATGATTGCCGAAGCGATGGATAAAGTGGGAAAAGATGGTGTTATTACTGTTGAAGAAGCAAGAGGTACTGAAACTGAAGTAAAAACAGTTGAAGGTATGCAGTTTGACAGAGGTTACCAGTCTCCTTACTTTGTGACCAACACAGAGAAAATGGAAGCTGAATTGGAAAATCCTTACGTATTGATATACGACAAGAAAATTTCCAGCATGAAAGAATTGCTACCTATCCTGGAAGCAGTTTCTCAAACAGGAAAACCATTATTGATTATTTCTGAAGAAGTGGAAGGCGAAGCTTTAGCTACTTTAGTGGTAAATAAAATCAGAGGTTCATTGAAAATTGCCGCTGTAAAAGCACCAGGTTTTGGTGACAGAAGAAAAGCCATGTTGGAAGACATCGCAGTTCTTACCGGTGGAACAATGATTTCTGAAGAAAGAGGATATAAATTAGAAGGCGCTACTTTAGAGTATTTAGGTACAGCTGAAAAAATCACTATCGATAAAGACAATACAACTATTGTTAACGGTGGTGGTAAAAAAGAGGACATCCAGGCAAGAGTAGGTCAAATCAAATCACAAATTGAAAACACTACTTCTGACTACGATAAAGAAAAGCTACAAGAAAGATTAGCTAAATTATCTGGTGGTGTTGCTATCCTTTATATAGGAGCTGCTACTGAAGTAGAAATGAAAGAGAAGAAGGACAGAGTAGACGATGCGTTGCATGCTACCAGGGCTGCTGTACAGGAAGGCGTAGTTGCCGGTGGTGGTATTGCACTACTGAGAGCTATCGCTGTTTTGGACAAAGTAGAAACTGACAATGCTGACCAGAAAACTGGTGTAAACATTATCAGATTGGCGCTTGAGTCTCCTTTAAGAACTATTGTTGAAAATGCCGGTGGCGAAGCTTCTGTTATCATCAATAAAGTATTGGAAGGAAAAGATGATTATGGATACAATGCACGTGAAGATAAGTTTGAGAACTTATTTAAAGCAGGTGTAATTGACCCGACTAAAGTAACTCGTTTAGCCCTTGAAAATGCTGCTTCAATTTCCGGTTTATTATTAACTACAGAATGTGTAGTTTCTGATGAAGAGGAAGAAGACAGCAATGCTGGAATGGGTGGCGGCATGCCAGGTGGCATGGGCGGAATGGGCGGCATGATGTAAAATGCCCTGTTCTTAGAAGAAAACCAAGGCTTTGTCGATTGACAAAGCCTTTTTTATTTTCTTTTAGTTAATTACACTAGATTTACAGAACTAATTGAAATAGATCATGAACAAACATCACATTTTCGACCAATACCAGGAGTTTATTATTTTCCTCCTTATCCATGTAGGCAATTCGGATTTCAGTCTGAAAGGAGCTGAAATAGAAGTGATTTTAGCAAAGATGGAAGATTATTTTCCTGACATAGACGATATGGATGAATTGCGAAATGAATTTGTGAATATTCAGGACGAGTATGAAGAATTAAATGATTCTGACATCAACCACCTGATCTATCACAACTACCTGAACTTTAGAGACAAACAAATCAACGCTGTCCGTATTCTTAATGATCTCCAGGAAGTGATAATGGCAGATGGTTTAATCCATGAAAGGGAAACAAAAACTTTCGAGTCAATCAAAAAACTGCTTGACATCAGGGAAAACTAATCCCTATCTCCACTAGATAAGAAACATCACTGCAATAAAGTGGGTAATTGTTCCTATCAACACAAAAATATGCCAGATAGAATGCGCATAGAGCATCTTTTTATTAGCGTAAAATACAGTTCCTATAGTATAACTAAGACCTCCTGCTAACAGTAAGCTCAGAATATGAGCAGGTAGTTTATTGTATAAAGGCAATGCAATAAAAATAGCTATCCATCCCATACCTAAATAAAGAATCAAAGACATTCTGGGAAAACGGTGCTTAAAAAACACTTTAAAGAAAATGCCCAAAACAGCAATAAACCAAACTATTCCAAACATCACCCATCCCTTTGTATCCCCAAGCCCAATTAGCAGAAAAGGTGTATAAGTACCGGCAATTAATATATAGATGCTAATGTGGTCAAAAATCCTTAAAAGTGCTTTTGTTTTTGCATGTTGAATGGCATGATATAAAGTAGAAAAGGTATACATCAATAAAAAAGCCCCGCCAAAAAAACTACTGCTAATAATGTGAAGGATACTCCCGTTCAAAACAGAAAAAGTAATCATTAAGGAAATGGCTATTACACTAAAAAGAACGCCAATCCCGTGAGTTAAACTATTGGCCAGTTCTTCTTCCAATGTTTGGGGACGCTCAACTTTTTCACTCATCTTTCTCTTTATTTAGTTATTCAAATTTAGCGCAATTTTATTGATTTCACTGAGTATGCTTTAGTTCCTACTGCAACAGTAAGTAAGAAGAAGATTATAACTTAAAAACCCGGATGTAAAGTGGAGTAAAATTCAAAAGGCGAGCTTTAACTCGCCTTTGGGGTGAAACGATCACTGAGTATCGTTTTATCTACCTCTTGAAACATTTAGAGAGCTAAAGCTCTCCCGAAACGTTAATTAAATTTCGAAATTTAAAACATAAAAAGCAACTAATATATTTTATTTATAAGGTATAGGTAAAACTAATTTCTAGTTTCAGCTTGTTGTGTGTGATTGGGTAATTTGAAATCTGTGTTTACCCATCCTATAAATAAACTGCAGGAAGTCTTGTCAGCTTTGAGATTTGTTCAACAGGAAAAACTCAATATACCGTAAGAATTAACGAGCTAAAATTTGAAAAACAGAACTATAAAGTTATACTTGCTTAAATGAAAAAAGAATGTCCTTCTTGCGCAATGATGGTGGACAAAAACCATAATAGCTGTCCTATTTGCCAATATGAATTCCCAAAGAAAACACATAGCAAACTTCAGTGGTTCGCATTACTATTGGTACTACTTTTTCTTTTGAGTTTACTTTTTTAAAATCGACCCTATGAAAAATTTTTCTTTTTCCATTACCAATGTGTTTTCGAATCTTGACATGAATCTTAGGGGCAATCCCTCTGCCGTTATTTTATTGGATGAAGAACTGGATAGGAAAACCATGCAGAGAATTGGAAAGGATTTGCATCAGCCGGCCACTACTTTTTTGTGGCCTACAGATCAGCATAACACTTTTAATATACGATGGTTTGCCCCTGATGCAGAAATTGGGCTTTGTGGGCATGGTTCATTGGCAGCAATAGCTTTTTTGACCCAACTTATCACTCAGAAAACCAATACACAGCCATTTAAACTTATTTCCCCTAAGGGTGTAATTTTAGGTTCGAAGAAAAATTCAAATGAGTATGAAATCAATTTAGAAGCAATATCTTCTACAAAACTCTCCTCAGCGCCTAAAGGGTTGGAAGAAGCTTTAGGCCAAAAAATAGTTGAATACCATTCCAGCCAAAATAAACATATTGTAGTATTGGAGAACGAGCAAAATGTAGCGGAGATGGATCCCAATTTCAAACTTCTACAGGCAATTGATGTATTTGGGTATGCTGTAACTGCACCCTCAGAAAAGTTTAGTTTTGTTAGCAGAACCATTGTGCCACATGTGCAACAGCTGGAGGACCATGCCACAGGATCTTCGCATGCACTATTAGTTCCATATTGGGCAGAAAAATTGGACATAGATAATATGGTCTCTGTACAATTAAGTCCCAGGGGGGGGTATTTTAGTTCCAGTTACAAAGATAAAATTGTTAAATTAATGGGTCAGGCATACAATTCTGTGGAAGGAACTTTTTTACTATAAAACCTATTTCACATACTCTAAGTATTTAATCTATAAAATCTTATGAAAGCATTACAGTTAATTAGTTTACTAGTTCTTCTCTCGGTTTTAACTGCATGTAAAAAGGAAGATCCTGAACCGGTATATGAAGCGGGCTCAAATGAATATGTGAATGATTGGATTTATGGAGAGATGAGTACCTATTATTATTGGAACAAAGAATTACCCGCTAAAAACATTACAGGTATTTCACCTGATGATTATTTCTATCAATTAATATCCTCCAAGGATAGATTCTCCTGGATTCAGCCAAATTTTATTGAATTATTAAATTCCCTTCAAGGTGTTAGTAAAGAAGCAGGTTATGAATTCATTTTGTACAATAACCCCAATATTGAAAATGGAGTAATAGGGCAGATTTCGTATGTAAAGAAAAACTCCCCAGCCAGTGAAAATGATTTAAAAAGAGGCGATCTTTTTACTAAGATAAATGGTACTGAATTAACAGTAAGCAACTATAGCACACTTCTTGGAGGAATCAGTGAAAACCACACCCTCACTTTGCAAAGATATAATGAAGCGACCGAAACATTTGAAAACCTGGGAGTTCAGGAATTCACTACTGTCAACTTTGCTGAAAATCCGCATTACCTGGATACGGTCTACACCAGGAATGGAAAGAAAATTGGGTATTATGTCTATAATTTTTTCGCTACCGGCCCTAATTCCTCTGACACTCAGTACTTGCAAGAAATGGATGCAATCTTTGAAAAGTTTAAATCAGAAGGTATCCAACATCTGGTGTTGGACTTAAGATATAATAGTGGAGGTGCAGAAAGTGCTACAATTAATCTGGCCAGTCTGGTAGGAACAAATATTTCCCCGGAAGATATTTTCGTAAAAAGAGACTATAATGAGGAGCTTAAAGAAGCTTTAATTGAGGAATATGGTCAAGAAGTTCTGAATAAGAAATTTACACAAAAAGCAGCCAACATAGGTAATATTTTACAAAGCCCTCAACTTACCGTGCTTTCATCTTCCAGAACAGCTTCCGCATCTGAATTGCTTATAAATGGGCTATCTCCTTTTATGGATATACTTATTATTGGAGATACCACTGTGGGGAAAAATGTTGGTTCTATTAGTATTTATGAAGAAAATAAACCTGAAAACACATGGGGAATGCAGCCAATTATTACCAAATCATTTAACAGTGAAGATCAATCAGATTATGATATGGGTTTCTATCCGGATATTCCGAAAAAAGATAATTCGTTAATTGTAAAGGCATTGGGTGATCAACAGGAGCTTTTATTAAGTGAGGCACTAAACTACCTGGCTGGTGATGATTTACCAGCTTTAAAAACCTCATCCCCTTTACTCCCTGCTAAAGATATTTATAGTAGTATCGAACAGAAAAGGCGTTTCGGCATATATAATATTGATGCAATCGACCTGTTAAACCAAGAGAAAAGCCCATATGATTGAACTTAAATGGGAAATAAAACGGTCAGATGGATTTTTCCAAGGGTAGTGTCGGGGTAAAAGTGCTAACCTTACAGTTTATGCCAAATCATCTGCAATAGCCTCTATTTCAAATTCCATTTCAAGGGAATCCCTGAAATCAGCAATTTCTTCTTCCATTTCTTCATCTCCTTCAACAAAATTCCATATGATGTTTAGCTCCATATCGTTTTTTTCATGTATTTCCTTTATATCGGACATAAGATCGAAAAGACATTTAGAAGAAGACGTATTGAAATACTTCAGGAAGATATTTACATCTAGCTTGGCAGGGGAAGTTTGGCCAAATGCTTTAATTTTTGACCTAATCATGCTAAAAAGCATTACTACATCATCATCATAAGATTTTCCCTTAATTTGCAATACCGCGTTTCCTTCGTCAAACCTAACATAAGGTGCCGCTTCTTTTGCAGGGATTTCTAATACGCTCATAAGTTTGTTTTGTCAATTTTTTCTAACTAAGTACAATAATAGACATTATCATTTCTTTTACATATCAAATCATGAAGGATATGATTTCTTTTCGACCAGTGAAAGAATTCAATCGATAACAATAACTTTCTTGTATAAATAAATATTTAAGTTTAGCTTTAAAAAATGATTGTAAACAAGCAGACATACAGCAATTTATACCGGGGTAAGCTTTCTCAATTATATACAATTCAAGCTATTCTAAGTATTCTAAGCCTGTTGTGCCTGACATCTATATTTTTATTCGGTGCCTCAAAGCTTTTTACAGATGATGTGGCCTACTTTTTCCTTATAATATTACTTAGTTTACTGGCCATTATAAAAAAGAATACTTACCAGTTTATATACTGGAAAATTAGGCCAAAGGTAAACATTGGCTTTTTTCAAAATATTACTAATATAATTCAACTGATTTTCTGTTCACTCTGTTTTTTCTTAATCGTCATCAATTCCAACGATGACGTTTCTTTACTATCATTTGGGTTATTTGGATCCACCACTTTTATGATAGGAATGCCGGTTATATTTTACAGTTGGCTGTTGTTCAAGAAAACCAATCAGAATGTAAGTGTAATGGCCACAAAGAATGACTCTCTAAACAAGTATGCTACAATAGAAACTTATTTGGTAATTGCTCTCATTGCACTTTTTGGAATCGTTTATGATTTTCTCCCTCAAACCAGTCAAGTTCTTCTTTGGGCTCCTCTTGTTATATTACTTTCTATTTGTTTAGTCAATTTTATTCTTAATCACTTTCAAATAAAATGGGTATTAAAAGCCATTATTGAAAATAAAGAGATAATAAATAAAGATACAAATACAGAGCCCTCCTTTATTTATGAAATAGATCCTTATCAGTATGAGAAAAATATTAAATCCCTTTTAATTAAGTCAAATGGTGAGGCAAGGGTAAATATACTTACCACCATTCAAAACCTGGTGGCAATTGACTTCTTACCTATTTTAGTAGATTTTAAGAGTGATTATGATATGGATGAGGCTTCCGCTCGACATCTGGAAACCACTATTGATTATCTTCGAAATACTAAGCAGAAAGTAGAAAACATTAAAAATGCCTACGAATTTGTGGAACAATCCAGTGATATAATTCTTATTAGGGGGTTGCTAAGAATGCAGATTGAAGCTGGAGATAAAAACTTAATTATTAAATTATTAAATGACAACAGGAATGTTGTTAAAAAATCAGCTTGTATTGTGGCAGGCTATCATGATGATATAAACTTCATTTCAATACTGATAGAGCATTTAGGAAGTCCGGTTTTAAGTATTTGGGCACAATTTGGATTGAAAAACATTGGCTTTAAATCAGTAAAATACCTGGAGATTGAATTCTCTAAACAGAAGGCTAATTTATTTTTTGTAGAAGCATGTTTCGAAGTGTTAAGTGAAATATCTGATACAAGAGCTCATGAAGCACTTTATAATGCATTGAACGAATCCAATAAAAACATAAAGCTAATTGCCGCAAAAAAAATAATTAAAAAAATAGAAACCCCTTCCCCGGATAAAAGAAAATACTTTGGGAATTTATTTGATGAATTGATCATTAATCAACTCACCAATAGATTTCTAATAAAGGAAATAAATAAAAAAAATGAAACATTCTATCAACTCAGACAAGCCCTGGAAAATGAAGTGAAAGAAAATGTATTCTTAATTAAAAGTCTAATACAGCTTTACTATAATCCAAAAGTAATAGAGATATTGTTTTCGTATAATGGCACCAATGAAATTAATGAGCATGCTTTTTCAAATCATTTAATTGATTTATTGTTTGAGGATAATTATTTGATGCGCAATAAAGTGAAGATTCTGTTTTCCCCTAACGATTCTCGTTTAATTGAGCTTTTGGAAGAAGAATTTCCTAATATAGAATTCAGAAAAGAATATAAAGATGAAGAAAGTATGATTTGGAGTATCCTTAGAATGGATTATGACAGATTAAATAACTGGACAAGGGCTTGTGCCATTAATACTTTGCAAAATCTATATTCCGAAGACATTCCTTTTGAGTTGGCTGCGGAGTTCTTAAATGAAGATCGATTGATGAAAGAAACAGCCGCCATATGCATTTATAAAAATGTGCCTGAATTCTACACCATATTCCTTAAAAGACTTTCTAAATCAGAGGCAACAAAACTGGATTTTGCAGTAAGGTCAAACGTGGATTTCACAACTAAAAAACTGCTTCGAGAGGACAATTTTTTGCTGTTTGATAAAATTCAGTTCTTAATGAGTATTCCCTATTTTAAAGAGTTGACTATTAATGAAATAAGTACATTTGAACCATTCTTTGAAGTGAAAGTATTACCTGCCGGGGACCATTCAATTTCAATTAATGATGATGAGTTAACTGGTTATTGGATTATTGAAAGTGGTCAACTCTCTTATTCAGATAAAGGCACCTCTTATAAAAGCTGTATTAGAAGAGATATTATAGAAGTGATGCCTACGGGCACTGAGTCAAGAAAAACATACATTTCATTAAGTAAACCCGCAAGATTTCTGGTGATTGAAAAAATTGTGTTACTAAATATTTTAAAATATTCTCATAAAATAATCCTAAATAAAATAGGTGAAAAATCAGATTTTTATACAAACTTAGAGGCGGGAAATATTTTGAATGAACAAGTAGCTTGAAATCAGTAATTAAATATATTATCTTTTGCTTTGTTTTTTGCCCTCCATTGGTAGGCAATGGCCAAATATTGGAAACAAAAAACTTCAGGACTACTGATTATCTTGGTAGAACAGAGTTTTTTGAATTTACTCAGGATGATAACCTGATTCTATATTTTGGAACTAATGCGGGAATCCTCTCCTATGATGGAAAGGCATTTCAACCCTTATTTGCGGATAACTTCATTAATAACAAAGCTGTAAAACACCTGGTTTACTTTAAAAACTCCATTATTTTTTCTTCTGAAGAAGCTACTTATCAATTCCACCTAGATACTCGTTCACTTAAAAAATTATACAATAAAGGTGTAGTTCAGTTTCAGCGAAGAAAGGATAAGTTATATTTTGTAACAGAATCACTTTTATGTGAAATAAAGCTTGATTCTGATCAGATTACGACTATATATGAAAACAAAAAGAATAAAATAAAGTCATTTTTAGTTCAGGAAAATCAATTTACATTAGGCACAGATCGAGGACTTTCAATAATAAAGAACGGAGAAAATATTGACGAGTTTGGTAGCTTTCTTAATGCAAAATCTATTCTTAAAAAAAATGACTCCACCTTATTAATCTTATCGGAGGATGCTGTTTTTGAGTGTAGCAACAGGAAAATATTACGCATTAGAGACCTGGGGAAAGAGCTGGCAAAAAGTTTCTTTTATTCTGAGACAGGCGACTTATGGATTGGCACTACCAATAGTAAGCTTTATCAATATGATGGCATATTCCTGAATCCCATTAACGGAGACAATGGGTTTAAAACCTTTGAAGTAAATTATCTACAAAAAGACCAGGAATCAAACTTGTGGATTTTGGGAAAAAAAGGATTGTCTAAAATTGCTGTAAATCAACCTTTTACTCAATTAAACCAGAATAAAATTCAAGGGATTTTTCACTATGAAAACTCCGTACTACTGGTTAAAGAAAATGCACTTGTTCAATACAAGTTGAACCTTAATCCTTCTTCCATTGATATCCGAATCAATGAAAAAATCACTGATTGCTCTGCTGTCTATGTCAATGAAGAATGGATAGTACTGATCAATAAAAAATATATTTACCGATGGGCTAAAAATAAAATTATAAGACAAAGTAATCCTCGAGAATACCACAAGTTGCACCTAATTGATCAGCAGAAGCTTCTGTCCGTAGATGAAAAAGGACAGCTTAATTTATTGGATGAAAATCTAAATCCCATCCAAAGTTATCCGGATTTGGAAAGTGCTATAGCATTATTACCTGGTGATGAAAAAAGCTATATCCTTCAGGAAAACAATGATGTATACCAAATTAATGGAAAAGGAATTAGCAACAAAACTTCTATTTTACTCTCCGATTCCATCAATAAGCAAGCCCTAAGGAATTCTGAATTTGGACTCTGGAATTTTTCAACAGGAACAACTGTAGAGTTGCTTTTAAACGAAGGCTCTGTATTCCCTTTAAACCTGGACTTTCTCACTCCTTCACCCTCCAGAATAATTTTTAATTTGTTTGAGGATAGTAATTTTAATTTGTGGATTTCCTTCAATGATCAATTAGTTAAAATTGCTCTTGAAAAAACGGGGAATACTATACAACAAGGAGAGGCAAAAGTATATAATGAGAAAGACCATATATCCAGCACTTATTTTAAACAATCAGTAGAACTGGAAAACCAGCAGATATGGTTTGTTAATGAAAACAAAATCACAGTCTACAATCCCTTATTGGACAACCCTTTGTTTGTTGCACCCGGCATCTCAATTAAAAAAGCAGAAGCATTGGTATTTGATGAATTCAAAAACCCAAAAGATACTTTAAACCTCCTTTCTAATAAAACAGAATTAAGTACTAAGCACCTTATTTGGATCGAACCCCATATTATTAACCATTTTCAACCCTATAATTCATTTATAGAATATAGAAATATTAGACAAAACGAGAAATGGAATAAAGCAGGAATAGATGAAAAAATACTTTTCAATGATCTTCCTGATGGCCAAAACATAATTGAAATTCAAGCAATAACAGAAGGAGGATTACGAAGCAGCAAGGTTGAAAAAATCCTCATAAACGTTGAGCCACCTATTTGGAAAAGAAAGTGGTTCTATATTGGCTCATTACTCTCTGTATTGTTGTTAGGCTTTGTTGGCTACAAAACTTTCTTTAACTATAAAGACAGTAAAGTAAAAGAGCTACATGAGAAGCTCGATAAAGAATTGGATGATTTGGAAAGGAGATCCCATCTTCAAATTTTGAAATCAGAAAGGCTAAAGCAACTTAATGAGCTTATTACTTCACAGAAAGGGGAATTAGAAAAAAAGAACAAGCAGATTGAATCTCAAAAATATGAACTCTCCTTAACTAATGAACAAATTAAAAAGCAGAAGGATTTACTGGAAGAAACCAGTAGTAAACTAAAAGCAAGTATTAACTATGCCCAAAGAATCCAAAACGCATTAATGAGTACAGAGGTTGAAATAAAGAAAGCTATAGATGAAAGTTTTGTTTATTTCATGCCACGGGACGTAGTTAGTGGTGACTTTTATTGGTTTAATAAAGTCATAAATGATAAAGGTGAAGAATTGCTTATTCTAGCCGCAGTTGATTGTACAGGACATGGTGTACCCGGGGCGATTGTGAGTGTGGTAGGTATTAATTTGCTAAACAACATCACCAATTTAAAAAAAATATATGAGCCAGGGGAAATCCTGAATGAACTTAATGCAGATATTATTCATAATTTAAGACAAAATGAGACACAGGTAAATGACGGTATGGATATGTCTATTGTCACTATTAATAAAAAAACAAGAGAGATTCAATTTGCCGGGGCTAAAAACCCCCTTATGTATATAGAGGATGGGGAGCTTATCAGGATTAGAGGTGATAAATTTGCCATTGGCGGACAACAACGTGGTGGTATGAGGGATTTTCAAACATATCGTGTGGATTGTAATGATGATAAAACAAGAACCTTTTATTTATTCTCTGACGGCTATCAGGATCAATTCGGGGGAGAAAAAGGTTTCAAATTCCTTACAAGCAACTTTAAAGATTTATTAACTAATATTTACGAGAAACCTGTACTTGAACAAAAGGAAATTCTATACGAAACCCTGGTAGAATGGAAAGGTGATTACGCCCAAACAGATGATATACTAATTATAGGATTTAAATTTTGAAGTATAAAAATAAATATTGCATCATTGTCAAATTCACAAAGAATGACAACATACCCCTATCAGATAGTGATACTGGTTGGGTAGATTATTTTACTGAAATTTTAAAAACGGCACTTAACTATCAGGTTAAATCAGAAATTGAAATTATTTACAAAAGTGAGACTGACCTGATTTCACCTGAGGATTTCAATCTCTCTGACTTGATTATCTATATTTTGTCTCCTGCATTCATAGTTTCTTCAAATATTAACCAGGATGCCACCGCTTTAGAAACAGCTTTTAATTTTGACATTCCATTTATTAACCATAAAGTCAAAAAAGTTTTTAAAGCCCCGGTAAAAATAGAAGAATTACCTCTTTCACTCTCTACTCCTACCTACTACAGATTTTATAATGTTACAGCTGCAGATGAAATAGAATATCAGACGTTTGAAGGATGGAATGAATATCAGGACAACCATCAGTTTTGGACAATAATGGCTGATATTTTAAATGATACTTTTCGTATATTTTTACAAAATCAAGAGGAATTTGAACTTAAGATTTTCATATCCAATAAGAGTGAAGAGTATTTCAATGACAGAAATAGTATTAAAAGGGAATTAAAATCTTACAAAACTCAAATTTATCCTGACGAAGACTTTTCTATTGAAGCTAATTACATGGATGATGCAGAACTTTTTTTCATGAAAAAATGTGATCTGTCTCTGCATTTCCCTGATGAGTTTTTAGACCTGGATATTATAGAAAGAGATAAAGCTTTTAATAAACTGACTGAACAGAAAAGATTTATTTGGTTTAATCCTCAACAAGCATTGAAACCAGAAAAAACAGCTCGATATAATGAACTTAAGGTACAGCTTAAGCCTTATAAAAACATTGAAGCAGTAGAGGCTCCTATAGAAGAATTGAAAACTATATTGAAAGAACAATTGTTTTCGAAAGATACAGAGCCCAAGCAAGAGGATGCAGATTCAGTAAAGGAACTTATTTATATAGTTTCTGATACATCATTGGAGGAATCATTAAAAAATGCTATCAATAAAGAGGCCTTCTTGAAAGAGAAATTTCGCATTAGCATCTTAAATAATGTAGATAATGTAACTAATTTTAGATTACTACACTATGAATTACTTCGAACAGCAGATTATTTTGTAATTTTGAATTTTAAAAATAATCAAGAATGGTTAAAATCCATGATCTCAGAAATCAGGAAAGCACCAGGTTTTAAAAGAAAAAAACAAATCAAAGGAAAATATATACTAGGACAAACCCTTTCTCTCCCCAACAAATATGTTGAAGAAAATTTTTCATTAATTCCAATCAAACGAGTAGAAGAAATAGTAGATTACCTAAAGGAAATTAATTAAGTCAGTGACTAATACGCTACAAAAAGATTTATACTTTAATCCTTTTCCGGGCTTACGGCCTTTTGGGGTAGATGAGAGTTACTTGTACTTCGGCAGGGAAGGTCAAAGTGATGAGGTATTGTCCATCCTTGAAAAAAATAGATTTGTTAATATATTAGGCTCTTCAGGTACGGGTAAATCCTCATTGATGTTTTCAGGTGTAATACCTACCCTTCATGCAGGCTTTATCAATAAAGCGGGTAATAACTGGGAGGTTATTACCGCAAAACCGGGGCTTGATCCTATCAAGAATTTAGCCAATGGTTTCAAAAATCATTTGGAAGCAAGCAACCCACACAAGAAATTCTCTAAAGTGGAATCCTTGATCAACAACAACCTTTTTGAAGCAATTTTAAGGAAAAGCACTAAAGGCCTATCGGAACTTTATGAATTGAACGAACACCTTCAAGGGAAGAATTTATTGATCTATATTGATCAGTTTGAAGAAATTTTCCGGTTTAGAAAACTAGGGGCCATTCAGCACCTGAATGAATCACTGGCATATGTCAACCTCATATTGCAAGCAGTAGAGCAAAGTGATGTACCCATCTATGTTGCTTTGTCTATGAGGTCGGATTTTTTGGGTGATTGTGAACAATTTCCTGAACTAACCAACCGAATCAATGATAGTCATTATCTGATTCCGCAAATGACAAGGGAGCAGAAAAAACTGGTAATTACTGGCCCCGTGGCAGTAGGCGAAGGGGAAATTTCCAATCGACTGGTGCAAAGACTGTTGAATGACATGGGGGACCGTCCTGATCAACTCCCTGTATTGCAACATGCGCTGATGCGTACATGGGATTATTGGATTACTTCAGATGCAAAAAGTGGAGAAATCATCGATTTCATCCATTATGAAGCTATTGGTGGAGTGAATGAAGCATTGTCCCGTCATGCTGATGAAGCATTTTACGAGTTGAATGAAGAGCAAAAATTGATTTGCGAAAAAATATTTAAAACCATTACCGAAAAAAGAAGTGACAATGATGGGATAAGACGCCCTACTCCTCTCAATGATATAGCCCAGATCGTAGACGAAGAAGAATCTACCCTGGTGCCAATTATTGAAAAATTCAGAATTAAAGGCAGGGCTTTGTTGACACCCAGAGAAAACCAGGTAATTAATAGTAATTCCGTTATTGATATTAGCCATGAAGCCCTGATGAGGGTATGGTATAGATTAAGAAACTGGGTTCAAGAAGAATCTGAATCATCCCAAATTTATATTCGCTTGGCTATTGCTGCTAAAAAATATCAACAAGGAAACGGCAACCTTTGGAGGCCGCCAGACCTTCAACTGGCAATTGTATGGAGAAATAAGACCAAGCCTACTTTGAAATGGGCCTTACAATATGATAACGCCTTCGAATCAGTAATTACATTTTTGGAAAGAAGTGAAAATGCTTATAAAAAGGAGATTGAAACAAAAGAGGTTTTACAAAAAAAGAGGCTGAAACGCTCTAAATTGGTAGCTTATGTGTTGGGCACAGCTGCAGTGTTTTCATTGATTTTACTCTTTTTTGCTTTCCAACAAAGTACAATAGCTGAAAGACAAAAGGAAATTGCAGAGGAAAGCTCAGAAAGGGCCAGAAAAAGTGCAGAAGTTGCCAATGAAAATGAAATAAGGGCACAGATCCAAAAAAGTGAAGCTAATAAATCTGCTTACAGGGCTAATACTGAAAAAAGAAATGCGGAATATAACTTCTTAATAGCACAAGAAGAAAGGAATTTGGCCAGAGCGGCTACAGAAGAATCGGAAAGAAATGAACAAAAAGCCCTTGAAGCACAAATAATTGCCCAGGAAGCCAACAATGAAGCGATTGAGAAAAATGAACAGTTACAGGTGTCCCAAAAGACAACCCAGGCATTTAGGATGAGAGCACTCGCACAAAAACTGGCGGTAAAGTCACAACAACAACAAGAAGATGACTCATTAAAAGCTCTCCTGGCCTATTATGGATATAAATTCAATATTAACAATGCCGGTTATGATAGTGACAACGATATTTACAATGGTCTGTTCTATGCTGTAAAAGCACTTGATAAAAGTTATTTTGATGCTTTTAAAAGTAGTTCTACAGATGTTCGGTCATTACAATTTGTAAAAGGAAGATATCTGTATACTACCGGTACTTCCGGCAGGATAAATGCATGGGAAGTAGAAAACAAAAGTTCCAATAGAAGCATTGTAATATTTGACCAGCAAGGAGTATTCGTCAAAAAGATTTTTGTAGATAATAATAATCAAAAATTGGTAGCCCTTACAGATGGTCCTGAATTTTATGTGATCAATGTTGGAAACCGTATTAGAACCACAGAAAAATACACTTTACCCAATGCTTATGCTTTTGATGTGGTTTTCAGAGAGAATAGCTCCGATTTCCTAATATCGTCTTCTGATAGCATCATTTACCAATTTAAGAATAAAGCATTATCTCCTCTCTTGAAAATTGATAGTAGAATATACGATATGGAATTGCTCAATAATGATCTGTTGATCACTGGAAATAACAAGGGGGAAATTGAACTATGGAGTTTGGAGGACAAAACCTTGTACAAAAAAATTAATAAAACAACCAACAGGTATATCCATTCATTAGCCATTGGCAATAAGATGATAGCAGCAGGTGACAACTCGGGTTTAGTAACATTATATCCGCTGGATGAAGATTTTAACCCTGGTGAACCTATAACACTTAGAGGTACGGATGGCGAGATTATGACTGATTTATCGTTTAATATTTCAGAAAACCAGATTATAGCTTCCAGTTCAAAAGGAACTATACGGTTGTGGGATCTCAACAATATTGATGAATTTCCAATGATTATCAATGAGCCAGGTTCTTGGGTAAATGCTATTGCACTGCTCAATAATTCTTACATTTTTGCAGGATGTAAAGATCAGGTTTTCAGATTATACCCAATAAAAAGCACTATTTTGGCAGAATCGCTTCAGGGTATGTTAAAAAGAGATATTACTAAGGAAGAATGGGATAGATATATTGGAGATGAAATTGAATATAATCCTATTTTACATGAAAGTGTTTTTGTAAATTATATTAGATGAGAAAATACTTACTAACTATATTTTTATTGTTAAGTGGTTTCAGCCTTCTTGCACAAAATAATTGTGAAAGAAGCCTTAACGAAGCACGATCAGATTACTCCAATGGTAACCTGTATGCCATCCCAGGAAAATTGGCAGACTGTCTGGTGGATGGTTTCTTGAAAAGTGAAAAAATTGAAGCATATCGATTGCTTACGCTCACTTACCTCAATATTAACCAAAATGAAAAAGCTAAAGAATCTTTAATAAAATTACTGAAAATAAAGACAGATTATAAGGTTTTACCCAATGTAGATCCTCCGGAATTATATTCACTCTATAGAAAAATTAAGACAGACCCCATATATTTCATAGGTATTGTTGGTCTCATGAACTTTAACACTATTCAGGTATTAAAAGGAAAAAATGGAGACCTAAGGAGATTTAGTCAAAATCCTTACAAAAACAAAGACAGTTATAGGTATACTCCGAAAATCTCCTTTCAGGTTGGCGCACAATTTATTTACCCATTTTCAGAGAAACTATGGTTAAGAGGAGATGTAATGTATCAAAATCAAAAGTATGATTACTCTGAAACCATTGTTCATAACACTGAGGCTAAGGATAATACATTTACCTATGAATCATCGGATAATGGCCTTAATTTAAATGTAAGTGCAAGAGGTATATTGGATAAATATTATTGGAAGCCTTTTATGGAAATAGGCATTACTGGCAGGTACAATATCAATCAACTTCTTTTAAATTATGTAAGTGAAGATTCTGAGGAATTAGAAGAAGGAAATGCGGATAGAATAGATATTAGCATGTATAGGAAAAAATTCAACTTCGGATTACATGCTCACATCGGAACTATGTTCATGGTTGGTGAAAATTATGGAGAGATAAAGATTGGTGCAACTAAATATATGTTGGCACACACCAATTATTTAGACGATAATCAGCGTATTTTGCAAACAGTTGACAATCGTGGTGAAGTAATAGAAGATGATTTCAGTAACCTCATATATGAAGTTAATATAGCGTTTAATATTCCATTCTTTAATTTCCGATAGTCAGGTGAGGTATCTTTTAAATATCGCTTTTTTAATTATCAGTGTACTACTTCTTTCATGTAAAGATGACTTACTACAAGAAGAAGCTGTTCCAAAATTTTCAAAAATTTATAGTAGCCTCGAAGATATCGAAGCCGTTGATTTTATAGCAAAACCTGATGGAAGCGGTTATCTAATTCTGGCCAACAATAAAAATAGCACCAATACCAACTCAGACATTTATTTGATCAATACAGATAATGAGGGGTTTCAACTTTCCTCTTTCCATATAAAAACCAATACTTATGATCAAGGCGTAACACTAAAGTTTGGCAATGAAAATGATTTATACATACTAGGTATCAGAAAAGAAACCGCAAATAATGCTTTCAGCAAAAGTATTTTATTAAAAGCAAATTTAGAAGGAGAGCCTGTTAAAGCCGCCAATGACACTACCTCTTCTATAGCTGAAATTAAAACTTTGGCAGCAGAAAGTAACCAGTCAATTACCATGAATGATTTCATGATTGATGCAGTAGGTTATATTTATTTTGCCGGAACAATCAGGAGGCCCCAAAGAAATGATAAGACCAACGAAATTGTTCAGATTTATAATCTTAATAATTTTAATTTTGAAGACACCACCACAAGAGTGATGCAGTTTGAGGAAATTCCAAGAAACCTAAATAGTATAGTCTATAACAATACCACTGCGAACAAGATAATCCAGGAGCAGTTCACCTCATACAATTACTTATACACTACCATAGGACATGAATACACCTCTAGCAATCAAGATAGTGTTGCTCCCCCCTCTTATAACATAGTAAGGAAGATTTATAAAGAAATGCAATCAGCTGTTGCAGAACCCACAACTATAGGAAATGAAAATGATGAACAACTAGGTGCTATATTGCAAGATGGATACGAGGGCAATTTATACCTTGCAGGCTCATATCGGAATAGCAACAATGATTCTTTATTTTTAATTAGATCCACTTTTAATCCAATTCAACCAGATCAGGAAAATCCCTATTTTAGTACAAATTGGTTCATTTTTTCGGGATATGGCAATAATGTAGTAAGTATGACTAGAACCAATTCAGGTAAAATTATAATGGCTACTACTGAGTATATTCCTGAAAACGAACTGGAAGCTGCAACCACCAATTCTTATTTACTTAAATTCTCAGAAGCAGGTATACTGATTGAAAATGAAGCGTTTAAACTTCAGAATAGTAAATTTTACAATATTAAAAAGATATTATCCCTAAATGACAATTCCGTCATCATACTTTCAAGCCTTGAATTTGAAAATACCTCTAAGTCAGTAGGGTTAGTTAAAATATTTTTTTAGCCAATGTAAGATATATTTATAATCTATATTAATATAATCAATTTTTTTTAGGTAATTTTATAGTCATTAACTATTAAATCAAAAAGGTACGAAACACTTTTACTTTAAAATTAAATTAATCCTGCTTTTCTTTTTCTCATTATTTATAATGAGCCATGAAAGCTATGCCCAGGTTAATATTACCACTGCGGACCTTTCCAATCTATGTGTTGATGGAGGATTTTACGTCTTAGATGACATCCTCATTACTGAAACCACAAATGCTGATTTTGCTACATCAGGAGGATCAGCTGTTTATTTAAGGTTGGAAGTACCTGCTAATTTTGAATTTAGAACAGGTGCAAGCTCCGGAAATGTTCTCTATTCAGGAGGTGATATTACCACGAATTTTTTCATTAAAACCACTAATTATGTAGAGGTAGAATTTGTAGTTAACAATACGATTGCCAGCGATCAATTTATCTTTAGAGGTTTTCAGGTAAGAGCTGTTACTGCTGGTTCTTCAGGTAATTTAACTCGTATAGCTTCACCTTCAGGAACTGATGCAACTATCAATGGAGATCCTATAGGCGCCAATCATGGGACTTATTCAAGCGTAGAGTCTCCTACCATTACCACTCAGCCTTCATCTGTCATTATTTGTGAAAATGATATAACAAGCTTTGGTGTTACAGCTACTGGCAGTGGCCTCTCCTACCAATGGCAAAGAAGCGATGATAATGAATTCAGCTTTGTGAACATTGATAATTTTACTGATGGTGGAATTTACAGTAATTTTAATTCTCCAACTCTCCAAATTAATAATACTCCGCTTTCAACTGATACATACGACTATCGTGTGATAGTTTCCGGTATTTGTTTACCCTCCGTTATTTCAAATGTGGTTGATTTATCCATAAATGCCTTACCAACAACACCCACAATTAGCAGCTCAGGTAGCACCATCTGCAATGGAACAGATCCTGATGTCACCTTAACTAGTAGTCCAGCACCAAATTCAGGAAGCTATGTATGGTATAAGAATGGAATTGCAATAGCTGATGTTACTCAGTCAATAGATTTAAGTGATCCGGCAGCTAGTGGTGATTATACTGTAAAAGTAATTGATGGTTCTACAAATTGCGAGAGTTTGTTAAGTAACGCGGAAACCGTAGAAATAAACGCATTGCCTAATACAGGGCTAACTTTAAATTATGATGCTACTACAGTGTGTGATGGTGAAAACATTACCATCACTGTTGAAAATAGCCAAAGTGGTATAAATTATCATATCTTAGATGGGGCATTTTCTATTATAAGTCCTGTTGTAGCTGGTACATCTGCCAATGTTGATATTGAAACAAACGCACTCTCCCCTACTATTAATACACTAATTGTTCGAGCCACTAATGTTACTACTGGTTGTGAAAGTGATTTTACTTCCCAGGCAATCACAGTAAATCCGCTTGCTGTATTGAATAGTAGTTTGACGCCTGCTGGTATTTGTAGTGAATCTACTTTTAATTACACACCAACAAGTGCTACAGCTGGAACTTCTTTTAGTTGGACTAGAGAAGAAATAGCTGGTATATCTGAACCCAATGCCAACGGTACAGGTTCAATTTCTGAAACCCTGACTAATACTACTAACTCACCAATTAATGTTACCTATTCAATAATCACAACTGTCAATGGATGTGATAATGCAGGTGAAAATGTTGTTGTCAATGTTAACCCTATGCCAACAATTACAGCCACTGCCAGTGATATCAGCTGCAATGCGGCCGGTGATGGATCTGTAACCGGGTCGAGTTCTGGAGGCACGGGAACTTTGGTGTATGACCTGGAGGATGACCTTGGTAATGCAATTGCCAACACTACCGGTGATGCCTCAGGGACCTACACAGCTTTGGCTGCAGGAACTTATCGGGTAAGGGTGACTGATGACAATGGGTGCACCTCTACAAGCAACAATGTGGTGGTCAGCGAGCCTGCTGTATTGTCTGCATCTACTACAGACAGTGAGTACAATGGCTTCGACATCAGTTGCAACGGGGAAAATGATGGCTACATTGAAGTTACTGCAGTAGGTGGGACCGGCAACTACACTTTCACTCTTGGAGGGGATGCCGCAGCAACACAAACACAACCAGGAACGGTCTATCGTTTCAACAACCTTTCCGCTGGAAGCTATACAATCGACCTGGAAGATGCCAACAACTGTTCCATTGTACAACAAAACGTCACTTTAACAGAGCCTGTGGCAATTACAGCTACTGCTGCGATAACAAGCAACTTCAACGGGGCCGAGCTTAGTTGCTTTGGAGCATCTGATGGAGAGATTACCACCACGGCAGGAAACGGGTCGGGAGGATACACTTATGTCCTCAACGAAGAGCCCACTAACACCACCGGGGATGCCAATGGTATTTATACCGGACTGGCGGCCGGAAGCTACACTGTAA
>NZ_JAEQBW010000006.1 GCF_016679925.1 Marivirga aurantiaca | reverse complement strand
CAATAGATTTTGCAATTATATACCTTGAATTAGAATTATATTCCACAACCTCTGAGCCTGTCACAATTAATCCGCCTTTTTTTTCATCGTTTTGATTAGGGTCATAAAGGATTTGAGATTCATGTCCGTCTCCTAAAAAATATATCCATTACCAAGGTCTTCTGTTACCGCTGTATGGTCAAATACACAAGAACTAAATAAAAAGCAAAGAAGAATCACAATCATTAAGTGTTTCATATCTGGTTTGGCTTATATTGTTGCCAACAATCAGATATGTGCACCCCACGTTTATTTCCTTTATATCCACTCCTATAGCCATTTTTAAACGCTTACAACCATTTATAAACGACTGCATCATGTTAACCAACTCTCCAAAAATTTTTCAGGCGATTGGTTGAATCGAATAAGGGTGCAGAGCTAAGATAGATTATTTTATTTACTCTCCACTCAAATAATAATACTATTTATTGAAAAATATGCATTAAACACCCATCTTAGGAAACCTGAATTCGGGTTCAGCCTGTGCCGACCACATCAATGCTGGTGCCGGTTTTCATTAATTCCCTGCGATCAATAATATTCCAATTAACATAAAGACTATCCAGCCGGGATGTTTTCCTTTAGTTCCAATGAGTACCAGGAAAGAAGAAGCAAACATGGTGTAGGTAGTTGCATTGATTAAAAAATCCAGAATTTCAGAATCCAAGCTGTTCCGTTCCAGGGAGATTTTCACAAGAAATGCTCCAATACACCATCCAAAAAATGAAGCCAGATGCCATGTTGCCCATATAATCCGCAGATGCCGTTCTTTTAATCCTACACTCCCTTTTGTGGGCACCAATTTTCCTGTTTTTCTTTTTTCTTTGAAAATCAGGTACTCACCAATTAGGGAATGAGCAAGTCCCAACAGAAAACAAAGTATACCCGCCAATAGAAAATATGTATTCATCATTATGATTCGAAGTCCTTTTTAAAGTGGTATCCTATCCTACTGAAAAGAAATTAGCAGTTCTTAATTCAACTTTAACAAGAGTCATCACAATAAAAACTTCAAGAAGAACATAGGCCCAACCTAAATAGGTGATTGTGTTGAAATGATAAAATGCTAATCCCAGGGATATAAAACAATAGGATACATTTATATAAGCAATACCTTTCAGGAATAAGCCGATATTTTTATTTGCTCTGGTAAAGCAGTAAAAATCATAGACTGCAAATAAACAAGGCAGAAGGGCCAGAAAGTAGAGTGTTGGGATAGGAATCCCGAATATACTTTGGAATTTAACTAAGACCACCCCCAACAAAAATGCTGATAATATCGCACCGAAACTGTCTATTAAAAAAAGCTTTTTAGGGTTCCTGTAAATTTTGTCCAATAATTGCTGAAACATGTGTCTTTCTTTTGTTGTAATTCACATCACAGGAGATTGTACAACAGTTTGTTGACTGTGATTAGGCTCCTCATGAAAAATGAATTTTACATTATAAAACTGGATCTCCTTGTTTTTATGAGTGTTTATAAAATCTAAATCTAAGTATAAAACCTCAAAAACAGGAATTTCATTTAATATTGAGGTTTAACTCAATTTTCAAGTATTCTTAGACCAAATTTTATTCTTTATCTTTTTGCTTGATCAAAAAGATACAAAAAATCAAGACAAAAAGATGCTTCCACGCTGCAATCCAACTCGCTCCCCGCCTTTTTGCCGGCCTGCCCGCTCTATACGAGCAAATTTTATTTGGTTTTCTGACATGGTAGTATTTATCAAGAGTACTCCACACAAAAACACCTTTCAACCAAGTTAAACACAAATTTCAAACATTTGTCTATTTATTTGGCGAAACCTTCCACTATTCCTAAGCCAAATAGCGCAAAATCATATTTCACAGGATCACTGGCATCCATTTTCCTTAAAGCTGCTGTTAATTCCTCAGCAGTTTGCCAGTCGGTTTGCTTTCTTTGAATTAAACCCAATTTACGCGCCACCCTGTCCACATGCAAATCGCAGGGGCAAATCAACTGACTGGTTTTGATATTCTGCCAAATACCAAAATCTACACCATTTCCATCTTTTCTTACCATCCACCGAAGAAACATGTTCAATCTTTTGCAAGCTGATTTTCTTTCAGGAGTGGCAATATGCTTTCTAGTCCTTTGAGGAGCGATTTCAGATTGAAAAAAAGAATGGTGAAATGCTGTTAAACTCTCTTTAATAAAATTTTCCGACTGAGGATGAGGCTGTAAAAAAGCATTCTCCAGGCTGTCATTCAGAGTATAAAATTCTTTAAAGAATTGGATAAAATATAAAGTATCTGTCGCATTAAAAGTCCTGTGTTTAAAGTTCAGAAATAACTTTAAATCATTATCTGTATGATTTAATATAAAATCATGCGGGGCATTATCCATCATCTCAAACAGCGCTTTGCACTTATTAATGATAGTAATTCGCTGTCCCCAGGCAAGTATAGCTGCCCAAAAACCGGCAATTTCAATATCCTGCTTTTTAGTAAATGAATGAGGAATGCTTACCGGGTCATCCTTAATAAATTCAGGTTGGTTATAAAGCAAATATTTCTCATCCAATAAATCCTTGATGGAATCAAAAGAAGGCATTAATCTTTCAGGGGTAAGTAGCTGATCTCAACAGGGAATTTATAATCGACTCCTCCCAGCTTTTCAAATGCTTTCTTGGAGATGCGTATAATTACTTTGTCATCTACTCCTGTATTGGGTAGTTTTCCCAACACACGCACAAAAACGATTTGATCGTTCAGGTCGTTACGCACCTGCATGATGGTGCCAATTTTGGCTGTTCTGTGAAGGGCAAGGTACTTCTCTGTGCCATCAGAACCTGCAATAACTTCTGCTATGCCAATTTCCTTTACCTTCTCAATTTTCGGCACATCCTCAGCTTCTACTGTAAAATAAGCCTTGGTATCTTGTTTTTGTACATTTTCAGCAATCACAGGATTATCGGCTATCATTTGCTCATCCCCATTAGGTTCAGAAGCATTATTTTCTTCAATTTCTGTTGTATCCTTATTTCCCGACACAAATGCCATGGAATCCGGATTGCTGATGTACAATTTTTGTCCCACGCTCAACTGGTAATTTTTCATATTGTTCCATTTCCGCAGGTCCTCCATATTTACATCATATTTGTCGGACAGGCTAAAGATAGTTTCCCCTGAAACCACCACATGCACATTCTCCTGATCTTCGGAAATTTCTTCCTTTTCCGGTGCTGGCGACTTCTCCTTAGCTATTTCCGGCCCCACTATTTTGACTACTTCACCTCCTTTAAAGGGATCTTTAAAAGTATTCCATTTCTTAAGATCGGAAGCTTTAAGTCCATACATATTTGCAATTGACTTATAGCTGTCATCTGCTTTTGCAATATGAAAAGTTTGAACACTCAACTGCTGAGAATTTTTATTTTGCTCAACTGCTTCCTCTTGGGCCAACTGTTTCCCTCCTTTAATAATCAACCTTTGCCCCACAGCAATGTTAGCATCCTTTAAGCGGTTCCAGGCCATGATATCTTTTTGTGCTACATCATATTTTTTGGAAATACTGTAAATAGTCTCCCCAAAATCCACTGTATGCTCTATAGTGTTTTTAGTAGTATCTTCTTTCTTACTTTTCACATTTGCTACCGGAACCTGTTCTTGATCTCCTCCCGGCTTCATTACCCAAATCTCCCTGCCAATAGACAGGTCATTGGTTTCCATTTCATTCCATTCTTTAAGTTGATCAGTAGTTACATTGTATTTTCTCGAAAGTGAGTACAGCGTTTCACCGGCTACTACTTTATGCTTAGTAGGTTCGGATTTATCTTTTTTTGAGCTGGTGTTTCTGAGCGGGGCCTTGAATTCCTCCGGCTTATATGGCACTCTTAAAATTCTGCCGATCTGATCAATGTTGAGTCCATCTTTTTCAGATTCATTGGCATTGGTGATTTCAGTTACACTTACATGGTAGCGCCTGGCTATGGAATAAAGTGTTTCTTTGGCTTCTACTTTATGAAGAATATATTTTTTGCCATCAATTGTTTTGATGCCCAAAGAATCAATTGCAGCCTTTGTCTGCAATGAGGCCACTAAAAGGAATAGAAAAAGTAAATATTTCAAATTTTGAATCATATCAATTATTGTCAACGGGAAAAGCTTTACAAAAATGCGTATTTACTTACTCTTTGTAAAATCAAACACTAAAAGATTTCGAATTCATTTTAGGTGTTCCAACATTCTCATTCATCTGAATGCTGATGAAGAAACGAATCTAAAGCCAGATCAATTATATTTGTCAACCAATAAAATTACGTTTAAACAAAAAATAACATAGAATTTAAAAGTAATACTTTTGTAGCTTAAAGCTTATTCTGCTAAATTGAAAATCATTATAAAGTATATGAGAAAATTACTCCTTATCATTTGCGTTTTAATCTCTCTTCAGATTTCTGCTCAGACAGTACCGGATTCTATAGATGGTGGTGTCTTTATCATGGAAATAAAAGATCAGATTGATGCCCGTACCAAAAGATATGTTGAACTGGCATTGGCAGAGGCTAAAGCCAGAAACAGCAGCCATGTCATCATTGAGATGAACACTTATGGCGGTGCTTTGTATGATGCGGATGAAATCAGGTCAGCACTCCTTGATCTTGAAATTCCGGTCTATGTTTTTATTGATAACAATGCTGCATCGGCAGGTGCTTTGATTTCAATAGCATGTGACAGCATTTATATGGCTCCCGGATCAAGCATTGGTGCTGCTACAGTAGTAAACCAGACAGGGGAAGCTGCACCGGACAAGTACCAATCGTATATGCGCTCCATTATGCGGGCAACCGCAGAAGCCAGAGGCAGGGATCCTAAAATAGCGGAAGCCATGGTAGATGAAAAGCTTATAGTAGAAGGCATATCAGAAGCAGGGGAAGTTATCACCTTTTCCACTTCAGAAGCTATCAAATACGATTATTGTGAAGGAGAATTCATTTCTCTGGCTATGCTCTTAGACCATCTTTCGTTAGATCAAAAACCGGTTCACTATTATGAACCCGGAGTTGTTGAAGATATCATCTCATTTTTTATCAATCCTTTTATTAGTGGAATCCTGATATTGATCATTATCGGTGGTTTGTATTTTGAATTACAAACACCGGGAGTTGGTTTTCCTATTATGGCATCTGTAGTGGCCCTTATTTTGTATTTAGTACCCTACTACCTAAACGGTTTGGCTGAAAACTGGGAAATACTGGTTTTTATTATTGGTTTAATCTTAATTGCCCTGGAAATTTTCGTGATACCGGGATTTGGTGTCTTTGGCATTTCAGGTCTTATTTTAACAATTGGATCCCTGGTTTTGATTATGCTGAACAACAATGTATTCGATTTTCAATTTGTACCAGGCGAAAACATTACAAGGGCTTTGCTCACGACCCTGGCCGGGCTTTTCGGAAGCATGATTCTCATGTTCTTTGGAGGAGTTCGACTCACCAACACTAAATTTTTTAAGCGGGTAGCTTTGCAAGGAGTGCAGAGTAAGGAGTCCGGCTACTCCTCAAGATTTATAGTAGCCGGACTTATGGCAAAAACCGGCACTGTATATTCAGTACTTCGGCCAAGTGGAAAAGTGGAGATTGATGGAGAGTTGTATGATGCCTATACAAGAGGTGAATATTTAGAGCCGGGGACAGAAATTATAGTGATAGAAGAAAGTGGAACTAGTTTGAAAGTGAAAAAATTAGAATAATAGCGATATGGATATAATAGGCATCATCCCCTCCAGGTATGGCTCAACAAGGTTTCCAGGCAAACCATTGGTGGACATAGCTGGGAAAAGCATGATTCAGCGGGTAATTGAACAATGCAAATCTGCCGGAGTTCTCAAGAAAGTAATAGTTGCTACCGATGACCAAAGAATTTTTGATCATGTCAAGAAACTGGGGCATGAAGTTTACATGACCTCCCCCAACCATACAAGTGGTACTGAAAGGTGCTATGAAGCCTTACAACTGGATGGAGGACATTACGATTTCGTTATTAATATCCAGGGAGATGAGCCTTTTATTGCTCCGGAACAAATACAGCTTTTAACCTCCACTTTCAACAGGAATACTGAAATAGCTACCCTTATTAAAAGGATTGAAAGCATAGAAGAACTGGAAAACCCTAATATAGTGAAAGCCCTAAAAACAGATACCGGGCTTGCTTTATATTTCTCCCGTTCGTCCATTCCGCACATGAGGAATATTCCTTTGGAGGACTGGATGAAAAGCCACCAGCACTACAAACATATCGGAATATATGGTTACAGAATAGATGCATTAGGTAAAATTGTCACTTTAGCACCCACTCCACTTGAAATGGCTGAATCACTTGAGCAATTGCGCTGGATTGAGAATGGTTACAGAATTAGAACAGCAACTACAAATATAGAAACTATTGGTATTGATACACCTGAAGATTTGGAAAGGGCTCTAAAAGAAATGAAAGTATAATGGAAAAGGAAATTAAAGGATATCCTTATATCCAATTTGAACATCAACATCTATCAGAGCAGGAAATGCTTTCTCAAAGCAATACTTATTATCGTCAATTGGACAAGAGAAGGTCTGTTCGGGAATATTCTGACAAAGCAGTACCTAGGGAAGTGATAGAAAATATTGTAAAAACTGCATCGAGTGCCCCTTCAGGAGCTCACAAACAGCCATGGACTTTTTGTGTGGTATCCAATAAAGCAACTAAAAAGGAGATTAGGGCTGCGGCTGAAAAAGAAGAGCAAGAAAGCTATAGCGGCAGGATGAGTGAAAGATGGCTGAAAGACCTTCAACCTTTGGGCACAGATTGGAGAAAACCTTTTCTAGAAACAGCACCTTACCTTATCATTGTATTTAAAAAGGTGTATGAAGAAGAAGATGGCGAGAAATCAAACAATTATTACGTCAATGAATCGGTGGGGATTGCCTGCGGTTTTTTGATTTCAGCCATACATCAGGCCGGTCTGGTTACTTTAACCCACACTCCGAGTCCGATGAACTTTTTAACAGAAATATTAGGACGCCCAAAAAACGAAAGGCCTTTCTTATTACTACCTGTAGGATACCCTGCTGAAGAAACTTTTGTTCCTAAAATTGAAAGAAAAAGCCTGGATGAGGTAGCTGTATTTTATGAATGAAAATTAACCTCATTATACTTTTCATTTGTAAAGGAAAAATAGCCATTTTCTAAATTTTATGGATTTTATCCATTTGTGGAGACGAAGGCATGAGATCAGGCCACAGGTCGGCATCGGGCTTGGCTTGAAAGCTAATCATCTCAATTCGAATGTAAATTCAAACTAGAACTTTTCTGAAAATTTGTGCGATTGTTGAACAGGATAGTGACATAATGTCGCTCCTCTGGAGCTTTGGTTCGACTTTAATTATTAGCTATTATGATCAGGCTCCTCCGGAGCTGTGGTGAATGCTTTGCACAATATGCCTTAAATATATAAATCTCAGAACTCCCGATTTGACCTTAAAAATTTGATAAAAAGCGCATTTGATCGCAAACTTGAATTGTCGCAAAAAACTGTTATAGCATGCCCTAAAAGGAGATCAAGTAAACCATAGCGATGGAAAATATCGTTTACTGCTTATATAAATCTGGGAGATATCCCATTTGAGAAGGTTATAAGTGGATTACCTTGAAGCATTTTAATAAGGTCAGGAGTTCTGAATCTGAATTTCAGGTTTCTTTTATTTGAACAATGTGTGGTAATTTGAGCTGTGAAATTGTTTACACTTAGTCATAGTCTCATGCTGATTTGCCCCAGGGGGGTAAAATCCTAATAGAAATGCCAGCAGGTATACAACAAAGCTCCGTTAGGAGTGAAATAAAAAGTGCTTTCTCTAAATCTTATTGAAGGTTTTTTTTGATTGGATAGTTTACCGTTTTGCTCTAATGCGATATTTACTAAGCGCCTTTTATGCATTTGAAGATACAAACACAGGGGAGAAAGACGAGCTCAATGTCGTTAAGTTAAGCTTTAAACTAAAACCTCAACCTTTTATCCTTCTCCAAAGGGAGAAGGAGGTTTGTCTTAACTTAACGACATTGAAGGCGAGCTTCCAAATGCTCTCTCAAGCATATCCCCATGTCTCCCACATCGGGAGTTTATTCGGTTTGGAAACTTTCAGGTATTTATCGAGAGTAGCCTAATTGTCGGAATCAGAACTAAACACAACTATTGTTTCATCTCCGGATATTTTTTGGATATGACAACAGTCTTTTCCAATGATCATTTTGGTGGAAATTATTTCCTTTCCATTTTTTTCACCAACAAACTCCACTTCTGTCCCCTCAAAATCAACTTTGCTCATTTCATTGTCCGTTGCCACAGGATAGTAGCCATTTTCTTGCTGATAATCGTCTTGCTCCTGAAGGTTAATAATTTCACCATCTATTACAGAATAATATTTATCAAATTTGACAGGCTCCCCTGCCTCATTGACAATCTGAACATCTACAGTAGCAAAAACCATCGTACACATGATATCAGGATCACAAGGATTCTCTGTTTTCGCATCGGAAGATTTTTTATCCTGACAAGTGGCTGCCAATGAAATAAAGCTAAGTAATATCAATAATTTCCTCATAATTCATCTATTATTATTTCTTCTTCTCCTTGTATAAGCTTAATATGACAGCAGTCTTTTCCAATAATCATAGGATGCTCTATTACATTTTCGCCATCCATTTTACCTACAAAAACCACATTAGTACCCTCAAAATCAATTAAATCTTCATTTGCATCGGTGGCAACAGGATAAATTCCTTTTTCAATTTGAAAATCACTTCTATCCAATTCAATTTTAGTTCTGGAATCTATAAAAGTATAAAATTCATCTAAAACTACAGCTTCACCATCAGAATCTTTGATATTCACACTAATTGAAATGAACACATCGGAACAGACAATGCTTTCTGCACAGTTATCTTCCTCCTCTTCTTTACAAGAGACTAAAAATATTAACGGGATTAAGAAAAATATCCAGGTTTTCATATTCACTTAACGATGACGACTTTCCAATATTTTAACTACATCCTGCAGCTTAAATCCTTTCGCCTGAAGTAAGATAAGATAATGAAACAATAAATCTGCGGATTCATTCAGAAACAAATCATAATCATTATCTTTGGCCTCTATCACTACTTCAATGGCTTCCTCCCCTACTTTTTGGGCAATTTTATTAATTCCCTTATCAAATAAGCTCTTTACGTAAGATTTTTCATCTCCACCATTCTTCCGGCTTTCAATTACCCTTTCCAATTGAGCAATAAAACCAATGCTTTCATTTTTCTCATTCCAGCAGGTATCTGCTCCGGTATGGCAAGTGGGCCCCTCCGGCTTTGCTTTGATCAAGATGGCATCCTGATCGCAATCAAAAGCAATGTTTCTCACATGCAAATAATTCCCGGAGCTCTCCCCTTTCGTCCACAACCTGTTTTTGCTCCGGCTAAAAAATGTTACTTTATCAATTTCATACGTCTGTTTTAAAGCGGCTTCGTTCATATAGCCCAACATTAAAACTTTCCCTGTTGTTTCATCTTGTATGATAGCAGGTAAAAGTCCATTTTCACCTTTTGAAAAATTAGGTATCTCCATTGTTAATTTAGATTTACGATTTGTAGAATTATGAGTTCAGATAAGTAGACTTTTAAATCCTGATGGCAATGTTTTTTTCTTTCAGGTAAGCTTTTAAATCAGGTATGCCTATTTCCTTAAAGTGGAATATACTAGCTGCTAATGCTGCATCGGATTTCCCTGTGGTAAAGGTATCAAAAAAATGCTCCATATTACCCGCCCCACCGGAAGCAATGATGGGCACATTCACTAAAGAGGAAATTCTGGCCAATAGCTCATCGGCAAAGCCAGATTTGGTACCATCATGGTCCATGGAAGTCAATAAAATTTCCCCGGCACCCAAAGCCACTACCTCTTGCACCCAATCCTCCGTTTCAATTGTAGTGGGAACAGAGCCTCCATGAGTATGCACAAGGTTTCTACCGTTTACCAGACGACTATCAATAGCTACTACAATGCATTGGGAACCAAACTCATCAGCCATTTCTTTAATGATCTGAGGATTTCGTACTGCCGCAGAATTAATGGAAACTTTATCCGCTCCTGCAGCCAATAATACTGATACATCCTCCACTGTACTAATGCCTCCACCCACCGTGAATGGAATGTTAATGGCTTCTGCAACCTGACCTACCAATTCAGCTAAAGTTTTTCGCTTTTCATTGGTAGCCGTGATATCCAAAAAAACCAGCTCGTCTGCCCCTTGTTCTGCATATAATTTAGCTAATTCAACCGGATCGCCCGCATCACGGAGTTCCAGAAAATTAACACCTTTTACAGTACGGCCATTCTTAATATCCAGGCAAGGAATTATTCTTTTCGTAAGCATATTATTTTAAAAATCTTTCTAATTCGTTCAATTCTATCCTCTTTTCATAAATGGCTTTCCCCACTATGGCTCCATAAATGTTCATTTCATCTAATAAATCTAAATCATTCATACTACTGACACCTCCACTTGCTATCAGCTTAATTTGAGGAAACCTCTCTATAATTTCAGCATACAATTCATTAGAAGTTCCCTGAAGCACCCCATCTTTGGAAACATCAGTGCAAACTACATGTGTAATTCCTTTATTGAGATAGTGCTCCAGGAAATCAAAAATGTGCCAGTCTGCACTTTCCTGCCAGCCATGGATCGCTATATTCCTACCCTTAACATCTGCGCCTAAAATGATTTTCTCTCCTCCAAATTCCTGTATCCATTCAGTAAATAACGCTTCATTTTTAACTGCTACACTTCCTCCGGTAATCTGCTTTGCTCCTGCTTTAAATACTGCAGCAAGGTCCTCAGTACTTTGCACTCCTCCGCCAAAATCAACTTCCAAAGCAGTATTCTCAGCTATTGATCGTAAAACCGGTAAATTAATCACCTTTTTGGCTTTTGCACCATCCAAATCCACCAGGTGCAGGCGTTTAAGTCCGGCCGCCTCAAATTCTTTAGCAACGGCCAATGGATTGCTGTTGTACTCGGTTTTCTGATTGTAGTCACCTTTTGTTAAGCGAACGCATTTTCCGTCTATGATGTCTATTGCAGGTATTATATACATAGTTTTAAATATTGAATAAAAAGTTCTTTAAAAATTGCTCTCCGACATCCGCACTTTTTTCAGGGTGCGGCTGAATGGCGTAGAAATTATCCTTTTTCAACACCGCACTAAAGGGTAACATATAATCTGTTTGTGATAGTGTTTGTGCCGAAACTGTGGCATAATAGCTGTGCACGAAATAAAAATAAGCCGGAAATTGAATGTCTTTAAAAATAGGGTCAGCAGATTCGCTTAAGGTATTCCATCCCATATGAGGCACTTTCAGGTGATCAGGAAACTTCTTCACCTGGCTATTAAATACACCAAGGCAAGGAGTATCTCCTTCCTCGGAATGCTCACATAATAGTTGCAGGCCTAAGCAAATGCCCAGGAAAGGATTCGTGATGGATTTAATCACTTGGTCTAATCCTCTGCTTTTCAAATAACGCATGGCAGATTTCGCCTCTCCCTGACCGGGAAAAATCACCTTATCAGCAGCTAAAATTTCCTCCGGATTGTCTGTTAAAGTGCCTTCAAGGCCCAAACGTTTTAAGGCAAGCAATACTGATTTTATATTACCTGCATTGTATTTTATAATTGCTACTTTCATATATGTTATAAATTAGTTAACACCCCGATATGACCGGAGCAGGGCTATACTTATGCAACAGGTTCGTGAGACACGAACCTGGGCTGGCAGGATCTGTGAAGCAAAGACCAGAGTATTGTAAAATTATCATTTTACTTTACTAACAGGCTGCTCTTTCAGTCTGTCTTCAATAATTTGCTCAATTAAAGGCAGTGAACTATACAATTCTTCGTAATTTTCAATAATAAAGTATTTCGTTTGAAATGAATCTTTTTTATAGCTGCTGTCGATGATGGCCTCTATGTCGTAAGCCAAATGTTCAGGCTCATTACTTAATGAGAACTTCGTCTCTCCCGGAGAAGAAATAATTCCGGCTCCGTATATTTTGAGTTCTCCATTCTCACGAATTAAACCAAACTCAATAGTAAACCAGTAAATTCTACTTAAAAGATGAATTGCCCAGGGGTTGTCCAGGTACTTCAGACCGATTTTTGCCAGACCTTGAAGGAAATCTACGAAAGGCTGGTTTGCCAGTAAGGGAATATGACCAAATACATCATGGAACATATCCGGTTCCTCCAGGTAATCCAATTGCTCACGTGTACGTAACCAGGTGGTGGCAGGGAAAATCCTGTTACTCAGCAGCTCAAAGAATTTATCATCATCCACTATTCCCGGAACTGCTGTAACTTGCCAGCCGGTTAATTCTTTCAGATACTTATTTGTTTCCTCAAAATTGGGGATGGCTTCCGGAGTGAATTTAATTTTAGCTGCTCCCTGAGAAAATTCCTTAGTGGCAGAAAGATCAATATTTTTAAACTGTCTGTTAAAAAGGATTCCCCATACTTCCTGATCTTCCGGTGTGTAATTTTCGTAAACCTGATTCATCTTTTCTAAAGTGTTTTATTTAATTTTTTGTTTAAAAAAAGGCATAATCTTTCGGATTTGATCTTCGTTTCTGATTTCCTACAGATTATAAATAAAAAAAGCCCGACTCATAAGAATCGGGCTGTGTGGTATATTAAATTTCTTTAATTTCTATAGTTAATGCATAACCATACCATTACCGATTCCTGTCAGGAATAGATGATAGTAATAATAATGGTTATGAGTCGTCTTCATTGGATGCAAATATAGTTTCTTTTTTTGAATTGCAAAATTAATGCTTATTAAACATAGTTGTTCAACATCACTGGCATTACCAATAAAAGGATATCTTCGTTCTCATCCATATCAGATGGGAATAATAAACCTGCCTTGTTAGGAGCCGACATATCAATGCTGACTTCTTTACTGTCCAGATTGTTCAACATCTCTACCAAAAACTTAGCATTGAAACCAATTTCGATATCTTCTCCCTGGTGGTCGCAAGCTAAAATTTCATTGGCTTCATTAGAGAAATCTAAATCTTCCGCAAATATTTGTAGTTCACTACCGGCAATTTTTAACCTTACCTGGTGAGTGGTTTTATTGGCGTAAATGCTGATCCTCTTCAGGGAAGACATGAATTCCTGCCTATTAATAGTCATTTTGATATTGCTTTCTGCAGGGATCACGTTTTCATAATCAGGGAAACGCTCATCTACCAATCGGCAAATCATTTTAATCTGGTTGAATTTAAAATATGCGTTGGACATATTGAACTCAACAGTCACATTTACATTCTCAGCAGGTAAACAGTTTTTCAATAAAGACAATGCTTTTCTTGGAATGATGATTCCAGTACCAGCATCTGAGGCAATATCCACTCTTCTGTAACGGATCAGACGATTACCATCAGTTGCTACAAAAGTGGTGTTGGTTTCATCAAATTTCACATAAACCCCACCCATTGCCGGTCGTAATTCATCGTTACTGGTGGCATAAATAGTGTGATTGATAGCTGTTGACAATACATCAGCTGAAATATCCACAGTGTCAGGGTTTTCTACTTCCTGTACTTTTGGGAAATCAGTGGCATTTTCACCGGCTAATTTATAACGGCCATTGTCTGAGCTGATTTCAATACTATAAGTTTCCACATCGATAGAAATAGTAATAGGCTGCTCCGGTAAATTTTTAAGGGTGTCCATTAAGATACGGGCAGGTACTGCAATATTACCATTCTCAGAAGATTCCACATCGATTTCCGTGATCATGGAAGTCTGCAAATCAGAGGCAGTGATAGTCAAAAGACCATCTTGAATTTCAAACAGAAAGTTCTCCAAAATTGGCACCACAGGATTGGTGGTTATAACACCGTTTATGGCTGAAATTTGTTTGAGCAGTGCGGATGAGGATACTATAAATTTCATTTCTTAATTTAGTTTATCTGTTGGCTCTGTGATAAGGTCCACAGAATTCTCTTTAGGTATAGATTAAATTTGTACTAACAAAGTTAAAAATAAATTCGCAAATCTATACTTTATCCTACATTTAGCAAATAATAAATATAAGTTAGTAGCATTTTGTCGCTGTAGAGCTAAAAAATACAGTTGAGGTAAAAAATTTATTGGGTTTTTAACTCAAATGAGAAGGGATTTCTCTTTACATAGGACAATCAATAATTTCCATAATGTATTCTTAGGAACCTAAATTAGATTTTCTTAAATTCTTGCAATATTAAAAAACCTCGCTAATTGGAGGTTTCGCTTTTAAATTGAGGTTAGTCATTAATCTAAAATTTTTCTTGCCAATTTTCTTTTTAATCTTTTTTCTTGATAAAAAAGATAGAAAAAATCAAGACAAAAAGATGCTTCCACGCTACAATTCAACGCATTCCCCGCCTTTTTGTCGATCCACGCGCTCTCTCCGAGCAAAACTTATGTCCGTAAATCGGGATATTACTTGATTTTCTGATATTGAGGTATTCAACACCCTAGCTAGTCGAAACTTTGGAAAGGTTAGATAAAGAAAAATCACTTCATCAAATTTTCCTTTTTAGGGAAAAACTTATTAGCCCTTGCAATAGGAATGGCTCCCCATTCATCATCTTTAAAATTAACTAATATGGCATTGAAGTTAGGAACGGTATAAAATGTCATCTGCAAGCTTCTTGAGCTATTTAATGCCTCAATATTTATTTTTCCTTTCAACTGGAAATCATCTTTGTATCTGAATACTTCATTGTCTTTGGTTAAGTACTGATCTACATAGAAGTAATTAAACTGCTCCACAAAATCCATCACTTTTACACTGTCGGCCTGTGGGTGTGGCCATTTTATTAAGCCCTCATCATATTTGAATTCTAAGGAGTCTCCATCTGCTTCTAGAATTTCCATGCTCACAATATCTTGCCAGGTGCCGGGGAAAATGGTTCTGTCACGCCAGTCGCTTTCTTTCACTTCAAAAATACCGGCCACATAACTTTGATAACCCGGCAAATGCATGGAATACACCTGATCATCTTTCAAAAAATAGGAACTCACTGTGGCAAGGCTCCCTCCTGCTTTAAATTCATTGAGCAAATCATTCTCACCATATAATTGCACATGAATTCCTGTATCTAAAACCTGGTCTTTAATACTTTCCATCTCCTGCCCTGTCACTTCCCTTTGTATGGAAATCCTTTCCAGCAGTGCCATTAACACCTCCTTCATAGAGGGGTCTAAATCATACGTATCATTTACGCGCCACACCCCATCTTTTTTCTCTATTACATTGCTGATTTTATCCGACTGCATACTAATTTTCGTCAGCTGTTCAGCAGGATCTTCAACAGCGAATAGTTGCTTATCGAAAGTGGTGGATTTTTGTGAATAAGGATTGTACTGATATGCCCAAATGGCTCCCACTACTAATACCAACAGCAAAACTAAAAGGCCTATATTTTTATTTTTTTGTGCTTTACTCATTGAAGCTTGCATATTTTCGTTTGCGCCAGAAATACCTTACCACACCAAATAGAATGATTAGAAGAATAGGCAGTGCCACATTTAATAGTTGCAGCAATAATTTATTCTCGGCAATTTTTACTTTATCCAATGGCCTGATTTTAAATTCTTTGTTTCGTGAAATAATCAAACCTTGATCATCCGTCATATAGTTCACCATATTCAACAACAGTTGCTCATTGGCAAATGGGGTCGGATGGCGGGCATAAGGATCCACACCTAAAGGAAAAGGCGTTCCCTCTTCTTTATTGATTTCACTCAATAGCAAATCTCCGTCTGATACCACAATGATGGAATTCTGCTCGCTTTGGTTAATCGCTTTTTGATTGGCTCTGGTCTTAGGTGGTAAACGGTTTTTGTATGCCGAGCTGAAATTACCCTCCAATAAATAGGCAACCGGAATATTCTTCTTGTTGAAATTTTCAGGCACCACCTCTTTTTTCAAATCATCAAAATTAATATGTACTGGCCCATTCATTTGTCTGGTGTAGTCTGAAGTAAAAATCAAAGGCGTCTTTTTTACTCCTGCCGAAGCAATGGTATCAATTGAACTAACGAATTTACCATAGACTGCATTGAGATTTTTAACAATTGGATGGTTAGCGTAATTGTTAAAAATAATATAATATGGCCATGGCAAAAGCTGGATTTGAGGATCTTTTCCCATTCTGCCGGTCACAATAGGGAAGTTTCCACTATTTACATCCTGCAGCACATCTTTATTAACTCGCACTCCATATTTGAAAAGGATATCGTCCAGATTATTGTCGATTGGCAGTGCCATTGCACCATATTCTTTGATGCTATCCACTGCTATTGATAATCCATCAAGGAAAAAGAGTGTTTTCCCTCCCTGCATAATGTACTGGTCAATATCATATAACTCTGAATTGGTAAAATTCTCTGTTGGCTTTACAAACAAAGCCGCATCAAAATGCGAAAGTTGACTTAGGTCAGTCAGCGCAAAAATATCAAATTTCTTCTCCAATGCTTCTTTCAGTCCAAAAACCTGCGCTCCTGACGGTTCTCCATGTCCTTGAATTAAGGCAATTTTCTTTCTTTCCGAATCAGAAAGTGTTTTAATAGTATTAGCCAATTCATACTCGAGATTTTCGACAGATTGATTGATGGCTTCTTTCGCCCCTGCAGCATTGTTTCCACTTAATAAAATCACCGGTAAACTTTGACCTTTATAGCTTATTTCTGCTCCGGGAAAAATCATTTTCTGGGATTTTCTTCCCTCCTGATCATCATAAACAGTAGTTGGCGGAATCCCTTTATCAATCAAATAATTATAAAACTGATTTCGGGCTTTTTTAGATTCCGCTTCATCTGGATTTACAAAACTATACTGCAAATTGCCGTGGGCATATTCCTTAAACTGGCCCAACGTCTGCTTAATGGCAGTTTGCAATCTGGAAAATTCCGGATTAATATCGCCAGCCAAATAAACCTCCACATATAATGGTTCTTCCAGATTTTGCAATAGCGATTGAGTGGCTTCGCTCATGGTATAACGATTCTCTTCCGTAAGATCCCAGCGAATTAAAGTATAGCGTACTAAAAAATTTACCAGCAAAAGCAGCACTAATGCAATCAGGAATTTCAAGGTGTATTCGGTCGTCTTTCGGTTTAAGAATTCCATTTTTTCATTTTTAAAATCCAGAAAGTAGCTCCCAAAAACGCAATGGTCATGGATACAAAATATATGACATCCCGCAAATCAATCACCCCTTTGCCCAAAGCATCATAGTGTGCTAACATACCCAGTTTTTCTAGTTGAATGTCTAAACCAGACATAGCTTCCAGATCAGAAAGAGATGAAAATCCCATAAAGAATATAAAACTGATAAATACAGCAATGATAAAAGCAACTATTTGGTTATCAGATAATGCAGAGGCGAAAATACCGATGGAAGTATAAGCTGACGCTAACAATATCAGTCCCAGATAAGCGCCCATTATACCGGCTGTATCTACATTTCCGGCCGGATTGCTGATGTATGACAAAGAAAAATAATACACCAAAGTAGGAATTAGCGTAACCACCACCAGGGCAACTCCTGCCAAATATTTCCCTATTAATAAACCTGACTCATTAATGGGCTTGGTTAACAGAAGCTCTAAAGTTCCTGTTTTAGATTCTTCAGCCAAAGCACGCATGGTAATGGCAGGAATCAGGAACATAAAAACGTAGGGTGCCAGATTGAAAAATATACCTAAATCGGCATAGCCATATTCAAATATGGAAGTATCCGGGAAAACCCAAACCAATAAGCCCATGCTTATTAAGAATACAGCCATCACCATATAGGCGATGAGGGAATTCAGGAAAGTGTTGATTTCTTTTTTAAAAATGCTCCACATTGGCTTAATCTTTAGTCAGTTTTTGGAACACTTCTTCCATATTTCCTTTCTCAAGGGCTATTCCTATCAAATCAACATTGTTTTGGGTTGCCCATTGAAATATTTCCTTTCTAATGTCTGCTTTTGCTTCCAACAAATATTGCGCTTCTGTTATTTTTTTCAAATCATTTACTAAATCGTGGGTGGTCCAATAAATTAGATCCGCAGCTGAAGCCAGTTCTATCCTGATAGTGAATTTTTCCTGTTCGTGGGTGAGTTCACTCACCGGCTGATCGGCCACCAATTTACCCTCTTTGATGATAATTGCCCTATGGCAAAGAGCCTGCACTTCCTGCATAATATGTGTACTGAGTAATACAGTTTTATCCTTGCTGATGGATTGAATCAGGTGACGGATTTCTATAATTTGGTTAGGATCAAGGCCTGTAGTTGGCTCATCTAAAATCAAAACTGAAGGATCATGCACCAATGCCTGGGCCAGCCCCACTCTTTGCCTGTAGCCTTTGGACAAGGAGCCAATCAATTTATTCTGTTCTTTCTCCAAGCCACACAAATGCACCAGCTCAGCCACTCTGTTATTTAATTTTTTTCCTGAAAGCTTATATATGCCTCCGCAGAACCTGAGAAATTCATGCACATACATATCCAGGTAAAGCGGGTTATGTTCAGGCAGGTATCCAATCAGCTCTTTCACTGATTGCAAATCATCGGCTATGTCAATACCATCTACCTCCACTTTACCGCTTGTAGCTGGTAATGTACCTGTGATAATCTTCATGGTAGTGGATTTACCAGCGCCATTCGGCCCCAGAAAACCCACAATATTGCCTTTATCTATTTCAAAGGAAATATTATTGACTGCCAGTTGTTGATCAAATTTTTTAACTAGTGAATGAACACGAATGGACATGTATATAATATATGTTCAGGTACAATTTTCTAACTAACGCAAAAGTAATAAAAGTATTGGAGAAGCTGATGGATGAATATGGATTTAGAGAATTGGAATTTTAACTTGTGGTCTTAGTAGTGATCTATGAATCACAGACTATAGGGAGGATGAACGGAAAACAGTGCGAAAAATTCAGTGGTTCGTGAGACACGAACCACGGCAGAGGGATTAAATGTGCTAATGGAGATAACACCCTTTCAGGGCTTAATTCAATCACTACAATAATTGCAGAGTGCTACACACTCCGCTGTTGATGAAGCCCTTTCAGGACTATTGTACGTGCACTGTCGCTAAGTTAAGCTTTAAAATTAAACAACTGCCGGATTTTATTCTATGACAAAAGGATTAAAGCTAAAGCATAAAACAAAAATTAGCAGGGCAATCCAGCCAAGTACTTTTCTTTGGGTACTTAGTGGGGTTTCGTCAGCTGTCACAGGGTGTTTTACGCCAATAAATCTGCCCAAAATGAAAACAAATAATAAATAGCCCTGAAAACCACTAAAATCCCTGGATATGATACTTGTTAAATATTGGGCCACAAATACGCTTAAAGCCAGAATGATGGTAGTTTTAAAACTATAATTTAATCCTTTAAAGCAAATAAACAGAAATCCCACATATAGTATGGAGGTCCAGGGAAGCGAATCCAGGGAGGTTTCCACTGTTATCAAACCCAAACCAGCTACATAAGCCAACAGGAAATATAAAGTCGTAGCTATCCATTGATGCTTTTTGGCCCCAAAAATTCCATAAATAATGTGCCCTCCATCCAACTGACCAATAGGCAATAAATTAAGTGCGGTAAAAAACAGTGATAAGAATCCTGCTAAGAGTATGGGATAATGCATGATTTCCCTATGGTTGGGCAACCTTTCCGGATCTGCCACATACTCCTCAAAGAGCCAGAAAAGGATGTTATTTCCTAATACAATAGATTCCTGTTCTGGATCATTGTATACATGATCCGCATAATCCAAGCCATACTGTTCATATTCAGGATGTACCTGAAAAATATACTCGTGTGGGGGCAAAGTAGCAAAACCATACCAGAGTACTCCCAATGCCACTACGAAACCAGCAATAGGGCCTGCGATACCTATGTCAAAATATTGTTTCCTGGACCGGATGGGGCCAATAATTCTGATCAATGCCCCAAATGTACCAAATGAAAAAGTACCCATAAATCCCAACCAACCGGGAATAAAATTAGGCAGGGTCACTTCTACTTTATGATATTTGGCTGTGAAGAAATGTCCAAATTCATGTACACCCAGAATGAGTAAAAATGGGACTGAATAAGCAAAGCCAGCTGCAAAATCAGCCCATGCATAATCAGGAGAATAAAAAATATATTTACCAGTTGCCCATTCCCCACCTGCCAAAGTGGTACAAATAAAGGTAACAACGAATAAAAGAATCTTCTTCAGGTAATACTTACTGTCCTTTTCAATCATATATTATATAGATTCAAAAAATAAATTACACAAATGTTCGTCATTTGATTCTTATTTTCAAGTAGTTACAAATGATTCTCATATAATTGCCTAATAGGCTCTATTTAATCTGTTTTAACTTGTCAGAGAGTAATGCGTAAAAACCCTCATTCCGCGGAATGTGCAAGGTATGTATTCCAGCTTGCGCTGCCATGGTCAAATTGTGCTCCGTATCTTCCAAAAATATAACTTGCTGTGGTTCTGTCTGATGTATATCCAGTACTTTATGATAAATTTCTATATCAGGTTTACGCATATTAAGGTCATGAGAGAAATGTACATGATGAAATATATCATTTAAATGGGTATAACTAGTCGATTGACTTAAAATTTCATGGAAAGCACGTTCGTGGATGGCATTGGTGTTACTTAAGATCACACAATCAAAATTTTCGCTCAGTTCCTTAATTTGTTCAATCCTTTCCTCAGGTATTGTGCCTAGCATAGCACTCCAGGCTTTGTCTATTTGACTATCTGTTGCACTTAATTTTAAGTCCTTTCTCAGTTCATTTCTAAAATCAGTCTCTGATATCAATCCCTTTTCAAGGATTTTGAAATATTCTGCATTTTCATAAGCTTCCCGAACCTCTTCCACAGAAGATTTGGACAAACCAGCCAGCGCCTCAATGGTTCTTTCAGTATGCAAGTTGATGATGACTCCACCTAAATCGAAAAGGATCATTTTTATTTTATGTGAATCCATTATAAGCAATTATGTAAACCGAATGTAAAGATGCGGGATTGTGGAGCTAAAACAAAATGAATAAAATGGAAGAATGGGGATTTTAAAGTCAATAAACATTCTTGTAATATAGTGGCCGGATCATTTTTTTCACCATAGTTTCTATTTGTTCCGGTATTCGTGGATCAATTTGACGAGTTTGCTCCGCACTATGAAATATTATATTGTTGGTTTCTCTATCTGCAACTACTATCCTTACAAACATCTCTTTTTTAGGAGCTTCGTTTAAATTAATAGTACCCGTCATTAGTACCTTATTAATAGAATGATTTGGCTTATATTCAGAATTATAGAATCCATGAATGAATGTTGCTAAAATATAACGATTCTTTGATTGTTGAGTAAAGTCATTTAAAAATGAAGGGAGTTCCACCTGATCGACCGAGTCCTCAGCAGCATCGAGTTTTCAAAAAAATGGGTTATCTTTTGATTATCGAACTCAGTTATTTGCAGCGGCTCCGGTAATAGCTGATACTTTTTCCTTAAAGTGGCAGAAATAATTTCCCTCACATCTTCTCTTATCTCCATTGATAAATCTTCTTCAATTTTAACAGAATGGCTGTTTTGCGATTCAATTACAATCTGAGGAGTTAAAAAAGCAAGCGTATCAATCGCTGAAAGTGTACCAGGCTTTGATGTTTTCTGTCGTGTAGTGGAACAGGAATATTGCAAACCAGCCAAAGAGGTTATTAGAAGGATAATTGTAGATATTTTTCTCATTTCAATAGTCAAAGATGTGTAAAATATGGAAAAAAAGAAAGATGCTCTAATATTTTCGGATAAAGGCTCTTGTCGTAATCTCCCCTAAATGTGTCGTTCTTACACCAGCTAGTTGCATCATAATTTACAGATATTTGTAAAACATCAATAAACGCAGCAAGAATGGAAAATAAGGAGATATTAAAGAAATTTGATAGTGTTACTTCGGAGCTGATTAGATTATTATCTTCATTAAGCGAAAGTGAACTAAACGAAGCTCCTAAATTGGGGAAATGGTCTTTGGCTCAAATTGGAGAGCACCTTTATAAATCTTATGAAATTTCAGCTGTTTTAAATGGTCATGTAAAAAACATTGACCGTGCTCCTGATGAGAAATTAGATGAGGTTGAAAAGCTATTTCTAAATTTTAACATCAAAATGGATTCACCAAAGGAGATAATTCCAGAAGAGACGCCCATTGAAAAAGAGGATTTAATTACAAAATTAAAGGAGCGGATCAATGAGCAAAAAGAAGTCATTAAACATCAGGATTTAACTATGTTATGCCTGGATTTTGAAATTCCGGAGTATGGTCCTTTTACCCGGCTGGAATGGGTTGGCTTTAATGCTGTGCATACGGAGCGTCATTTACAGCAGATGAAGGAAATTTTAAAGTCGAAAAACAACTAAAGTAAAGATGAGAAAACTAATTATATTTGAATTTTTAACACTTCAAAATCAGCTGGATAAATAAATTTGCGTCCTTTTCTATAATTCTTCGTCTATAGTATTTAGGGTAATTTATGTGTTTATGGAAAAGGAAAATGATATAATAAAAAACTGGCTGGAGCTCAATGAACGATTGGAGAATTTTATACTCAGCAAAGTTCATGACAAGGAAATAGCAAAAGATATCCTGCAGGAAGTTTTTATCCGAGTGGAACAAAATATTGGTAATCTAAAATCTGACGACAAATTCAGTTCCTGGATATTTCAAATTACTCGAAATATAATTGTAGATCATTTCCGCAAAGTTAAAAAGGAAAATTATGATGATTTAACAGCGGTAGAGGACAAAGAAAACAACTGTGAACAGAATGAGGCTGAAAAAACAATGCAGGAATTCTCAAAATGCGTTCTTCCTTTAATATTAATGCTTCCTGAAAAATATAGAGAAGTACTCCTGCTTACCGAAATTAAAGGTCTGTCACAAAAGGAAGTAGCAAAAGCTCTGAATATTTCCTATCCGGCTACTAAGTCACGTGTTCAGCGTGGCAGGGAAATGCTAAAAGAGATAGTACTCAAGTGCTGCGAAATAAAAACTGATGTATATGGAAACGTTATTGACTATCGCAGAAAGCCTTTTATCTACAAATTTGAGTAAAGTCTAAAAAAATTTTGCGTCTTATTAAATGATCATGCGTCTACATGCTGAAATTATTGATAAACTAAAAAGTAGAAAGCATGTCTGATCCAATAAAAGAAAGTGTAAAAAAGATTTATACAGAAACAGTCAATAACGGTAATTTATCCTTACAAGGCTCATGTTGTGGCAATGAGGTAGATGCCAACTTATTTAAGGAAGATTATTCCAAGGTACAAGGTTATATGCAGGAAGCAGATTTTGGCCTGGGCTGTGGTATCCCGACTGAATTAGCATTGATTAAAGAGGGAGACACAGTATTGGATTTAGGATCCGGGGCTGGGAATGATGCATTTGTTGCCAGCAAAATAGTGGGGGAAACAGGCAAGGTGATAGGAATAGATATGACAGAAGCCATGGTTGCAAAGGCTAATATCAACAAAGAAAAAATTGACGCTAGAAATGTAAGTTTCCTATTGGGGGACATTGAAAACATACCTTTAAGCAACAACAGCATAGATGTAGCCATTAGTAATTGTGTGATGAATTTGGTTCCCAACAAAGAGAAAGCCTATTCTGAGGTTTTTCGTGTACTGAAACCCGGAGGGCATTTCAGCATATCGGATATAGTCATTGAAGGACAACTCCCCGAACAAGTGAAAAAGTCAGAATTATTGTATTCTGCCTGCATATCCGGTGCCATTAACAAGGAAGACTATCTCATGGCAATAGAAACGGCTGGCTTTTCCAACATCAAAATTCAATCGGAAAAACATTTCAACATTCCGGAAGCCTTGCTGAACAAATATTTAACAGCTGAAGAAAAGGAAGATTTTAAGGCCATTCCTTTCTCTGTTTCCAGCATTAATGTGTATGCGGAGAAATTCTGATCGGCTACCATAAAAGAGCTGCTATAATTCTTACAAACAACTAAAATTAATTGAATATGGAAATTGGATTTATTATATCCAGCATTTTGCTTGTCGCATTTGCTATACTGGCAACTTATGATGGTTTGTATTTACACCTCATGAAATATCGCTTACCTAATTACAGACAAAGTAAAACGGAGCATATTACCCATACATTAAGAGCAATTTTATTTCCGGCAATACTATACTTTGTATTTATATCTAGCAGTCCTGAATATTTTTATTTCGGACTACTATTAGTGTTTATAGATATAATTACCGTGGGAATAGATGCCTATTCGGAAGAAAATAGCAGGTTGTGGATGGGAGGTTTGCCTCGCTGGGAATACATATTGCATCTTTTTGTCAATGGCTTCCACTTTGCCACCATCTCTGTTTTCCTGGTGCTAAAAATCAGGCTGGAAGCTGGTAGCGTAGTGATTGTAAATGGCTTTGAAGAGGTTGCTTCTTATTCTGCCTTTAGCTGGTTAGTAATTAACTTAATTCCCGGTGCTATAATAGTTGCTTTACTTCACCTTCTACTAAATTTTCAGAAGCCAAGAAATAGCTGGAATGGGCTACTGGATCGATTTATCAAAAAACCTCATTCAGCAAAAACAATGGTTAAATCAAGATGATTGAAGATTGACAACAAGTGCTTAGGCAAAATCTCACTGAGAATTTAATCGATATTAGCTTTAGATGAGGATACTGAAGAGTATGCTCATCTTTTATGAAGTGTTAGATATTACATTCTCAATTACTGTCTTACTATTAAGTTAAGGTATTGATTCTTAATGATTTCATTTCAACCAAACCATTGAAATATTTTTTTACTCATATTTTTGGAAAACTGAATACCCTGTTTTACTTTTGGTTTATTATGAAGTTTTTCATCTCTCTATAAGGAACACATAGCCTTTTACTCTTTAAGGCGAATTGATTATTCTCTTCCGGATAATCAAATATTTCATTAAATCTATTATTCAACACTAGCATCAAAAAACTTGCATCAAGTTGCTTTGGGGCTTTAAATAATCGGAATCATGAGCATTTTAACGATTATCCTCCTATTCATCAAGCATGTACTGCTTGAAATCAAATCTATCATTCTATTAACATTGATTTCCCATGGAAAAAAATCACATACACGTATTTCGAACATCTGTTAGAAATGCTTACGAGATAAATAGGCTCTCTCACTTGTTAAACAGCCTTACAGGTGATGGAGGTAACTGGAATTTCGATCTGGAAGATTGTGACAGAATCCTTCGTATAGAATCTACAAAAGGACATTCTGATCAAATTCAGGCTATTATAAAAGCTGAAGGATTTTTCATTGAAGAACTGGATGATTGAAAAAAATCAATTTCAAAGGGCAATAAACGTATTCCTTTTGCTTCGATACCGCAGGTGATTCTAACAACATTATTTACACACAAAACCAAATATTAAAATGAGAAAGATTATCTATTATATAGCTACATCTGTCGATGGATTTATTTCAGGACAAGATGGTGATGTAAGTGGCTTCCTGTTCGAAGGAAGTGGAGTAAATCAATATATCAACGATCTGAAATCATTTGATACAGTAATCATGGGAAGAAAAACTTATGAAGCTGGTTATCAATTTGGGTTAAAACCAGGGCAAGCGCCTTATCCACAGATGAATCATTATATATTTTCAAGTCAGTTGGTGCTTGATAATCCTGATGAGAAAGTCAGCGTTTGTAAGCCGGATATTGAACTCATTAAGGAGCTCAAAAAGGTAAAAGGGACAGATATTTATCTTTGTGGTGGTGGAGATTTTGCAGGCTGGTTGCTGGAAGCAGAATTGATTGATATTCTTAAAATTAAATTAAATCCTCTGCTGTTGGGGAATGGAGTGCGTCTGTTTGGAAATTCTTCCAAAAAATATGCACTAAAAGCACTAGAAGGTAAAAAATATGATTATGGACTTCAAATTTTGACTTATGAAATAAAATATTGATTTAATCTTATGAAAGGTGTAAATGAAGTTGGGAATAAGTATCCATACTTCATTTGCACACTTTCACTAATTGCTACTATCCTCTTTACTGTAGGCTACTCTATTAATTTTTGTGTGTTAATAGATTAATTGTAACTCCGTTAGGGTCTTTCACAAAGAAACGCCTTACGCCCCAGTCTTCATCTGTTAGTTTATAAACTATATCACAATCCATTTTTTCCGCTCTCTCATACATTTTATCAACATCAGACACTTCAATAGAGAGAAAAATTGATTTATTATCTGGCTTTTCAGCTCCTTCATTTTTGAAAATACTTATTTGAGCTGTAGGGTTTTCCCCGGATGCAAATGTTAAAACCCATCCGAGATCCATCATCAAATCCATTTGTAAAAAGTTCACATAAAATGCTTTGCTTGCTTCTAGATTGTCAGAATAAATATTTGGAACAATTCTACGTATAGTTATTTCTTTGGCATTCATTTTTTTACTTTTACTTATCCTAAAATTACATTCAAGCCAATTTTTAGCTAATGTCCTTTATCTCAATAATTTTATTGTCTTTAAACTTAAAAGCTGACTGGCCCTTCAGCTCAATCCTATCTCCTGATTTTAAGTCGTTTATGAGATCTACGGCTAATATGCCATTATAGTCAATGTCCACATTAACTTGATCATTATAAAAATGAAAATCTGTAATTTTTTGCTTTCTTTCCTTAAATATTCCCTTTGCTTTCTCAGCTTGTTCTTTAAACGCTACAATACCGGCAGTGGATAAATTGACTTCACCATTAGAAATGTTCTCAAATACTATCCCATCATGCATATCAATAAGCATCTTTTCAATATCAAACCTGTTATATGCCTGGATATAGTTTTCTATAATCTTTCGGTAAGTGTCATTTTTGATCATTCAAAACTTTTATAAGTTAATAATCCGGTACAAGACCTGCAACGGGGCTGAGAAGAACATATTCGAATACTTAATCTTCTATCTAAGAAGATAAACAATTCACTTATTCTACAAGTACACATTATCTTAGAAGGAATTAAATCCACCAGCTTACCTTTTTATATTTCAGATATTCCTTTCCAAATGATTTTTCAAGTCTATTCTCCTCAACAGGAATCCAGAATCTTATTCATAAAAAAAGCAACTGACACAGGCTGAGTTAATACCAGCTGGTCAGTTGCTTTTTTATACCCTTGGAAAGTTTATACTCCTACTCCTGAGAAACTTTTGCAAGCTTCCTCACATTCCCGACAAGCTTTGGCGCATTCACGACAATGATCCATTTCATGTTGTTCACATTCTTCTGCACACATTCTGCAAAGCTCCTCACATTCTTTTATCAAACGTTCTGTATGCTCGGAATGTGAGGCTACAAAACTGGCTGTAGTATAGCAAATTTTTGCACAATCTCTATCCAGTCTTATACACCTTACCATCTTTTTGATGTCGTCTTCGCCCAGACAAGCGTCTGCACACATTTCACATGCTGCTGCGCATGCACCTAATTTTTGAAGTAATTCCTGATTATGAGCCATAATTAAAAAGTTAAAGGTTAAAAAATAGTTTGGCCACTTTGGCTATAATTGTTGTTACGAGCTCCTCCTTTATCAGTTGGGTTATTTTATTATTATAATGATGATTTTGTTTAGTGGCCTCACCTTACTGGTAGAATTAAATATTCACAGATGAAAAATGTCGAATGACAGAATGACAATAAATTATACCAGTTATTTTTTTTAAAAAAAGATAATGTTTAAACAAGGTTTTTAAAGCACTTAATAAAAACATAACAGTTAAAAAACCTTATAAAATAAGGTTTTCACTTAAACTTGGGGATCAAATTTCAAGTCATCTATTTCCAAATTTTATTCTCCTTTCTTTTTGTTTGATCAAAAAGAAACAAAAAATCAAGACAAAAAGATGCTTCCACGCTGCAACCAACGCACTCCCCGCCTTTTTGTCGTCCAGCCCGCCTGCTTCGAGCAAAGATTATTTGGCTTTTGAACATTGAGGTATTTTTCATGAGGGGCCTAAACATTGTCCCTCTACCTCCCTAAATAGTCTGCATCTAATAATCTGTTTCCTTCTTTTTGATCTAAAACTGCATAGTTAAAGCCTTTTTGCAAACAGTAAGATCCATATTCACCTGCTTTATTCAGGGCTATAAAACCTATTTGAGTGGTAGAGAAATCCTTTTCCCGTAGTTGAAATTTTTTCAGAATCAGTTTAACCGCTGCCTCACAGGCTAGCTGGGGAGATTTCCCGTGGCGCATTTGCTCCACCACCAAATGAGATCCTACCACTCTAATAATTTCCTCCCCATGTCCGGTAGCTACGGCAGCGCCCACCTCATTATCTACATACAGCCCGGCACCAATTATAGGAGAATCTCCCACACGACCATGCATTTTATAGGCCATGCCGCTGGTAGTGCACGCACCGGATAGGTTTCCGTGTGCATCAAGTGCAATCATTCCGATGGTATCGTGATTTTCAATATTTACCACCGGTTCATATTTCGAAGTTTTAAGCCATTCCCTCCATTCTTTTTCAGAAATATCTGTCAGCAGATTTTCCTTTGGGAAGCCCTGTTCCAGGGCAAACTGCAAAGCTCCTTCCCCCACTAACATCACATGCGGGCTTCTCTCCATCACCGCACGCGCCACAGAAATAGGGTGCTTAATATTCTCCAAACAAGCCACAGAACCAATATTAGCTTTTTCATCCATTATGCAGGCATCCAGTGTCACCTTGCCATCACGGTCCGGCCGACCACCGTAGCCCACGCTGCGCTCATTAGGATCTGCCTCCACTAGCTGCACACCTTTCTCCACTGCATCCAGAGCAGTGCCTTTATTACTCAGAACTTCCCATGCTGCCTGGTTAGCTTCTAGGCCAAATCGCCAGGTGCTCAACACAATTGGTTTGTTTTGTACTGACGGGGTATGAGTCCCAAAAACTTTTAGCGGCTTCAAGGCCATTCCGGCTGCAAGTGCCAAGCCTGATTTCAGGAAATTTCTTCTGTGTGCCTTCATTTGATATCGCTTAAGAAATGTTTACTGTAGTTAGCACCCATTTCGTCCAGAATTTGGGTATTATATTTAAGTCGATGCAGAAAGTCTTTGTAGTTTTTAAACTCAGGCTGCGTCCATAAAACTTCAGAAAGCGCGGACATCCTGGGCAAAGCCATATACTCCACATGATCAAAACTTTTCATGTATTCTGTCCATACATTGCCTTGAGCTCCCATGATGTAGTCTCCTTCAGTAGGAGATAATGATTCAGGAATTGGCTCGTAGGCATAGACTTTATCTAAGGGATTGTAGCCACCTATAGCCAATGGTTCATTTGTTGGATCTTTTACCTGATAATGATCAAAATAGCAAGGGCTTCCGGGGCTCATTACTACAGAATGTGCTTCCCTGGCGGCCGCAATACCACCTTCTGTACCGCGCCAACTCATTACTGCAGCATTGGGCGCAAGTCCACCTTCTAATATTTCATCCCAGCCAATAATTTTACGGCCTTTAGCATTCAGGTACTGCTCCATACGTTGAATAAAATAGCTTTGTAGTTCATGCTCATCCTTTAAGCCTTCCTCTTTGATGCGGTTCTGACATTTTGCACAAGCTTCCCATCTCTTTTTAGGAGATTCATCCCCTCCAATGTGAATATACTGACTTGGAAAAAGTATTAAAACTTCATCCATTACGGTTTCTAAAAAAACAAAGACGGAATCATTCCCGGCACAATAAACATCTTCAAAAACACCCCACTTCCTGGCTACCTGAAAAGGACCGCCTGTGCAGGATAATTCAGGATAAGCTGCCAAAGCTGCGAGAGAATGTCCCGGCATTTCAATTTCCGGCACAACAGTGATATGCCTTTCTTTTGCATAAGCCACTATTTCCTTAATCTCTTCTTGCGTATAAAATCCACCATAGCGGATGCTGTCATATTCATGATTGTCATATTTCCCCACCATAGTGCCTGTTCGCCATGCACCAATTTCAGTCAATTTAGGAAATGCTTTAATTTCTATGCGCCAGCCTTGATCTTCGGTAAGGTGCCAATGAAAAGTGTTCATTTTATAAAGTGCCATATAATCGAGGTACTTCTTCACTTCCTCGGGATTGAAGAAATGTCGGCTGCAATCCAGGTGCATACCCCGCCAATCAAACCGTGGGCTGTCATTGATTTTCATGGCTGGAATACGGTTCTCTTCAATGGAAGCTAAGATTTGTCTCAGAGATTGCAACCCATAAAAAACCCCAGTACTTTCCGAAGCTGTAATACTAATTTGCTCAGCAGTGATATGTAACTCATAAGCCTCTTCCGCCATATCTGATTGCGATAATTGAAGTAGAATTACATTTTCACCTAACTTTTTAGCTACTGTAGGTTTTATCCTAAAATGATTATCTATAATAGATTGCAAGTACTTTACCTCAAATTCCAACCCTTCATCAGCCACGATTTCTGTCTGTGCATTAATGGAGAAAAAACCATCTTCAGTTACCAGCTGATTGGGAAACGGAATAATAGAGACAGTGCTTTGGGTGTATCCTAAAAGTGGAACCAGAACAAAAAAAATTAATAATATATGTTTCATGTGTGTGGTAGGATTTAATGTCAAATAAACTTCTGAAGAGTGAAAATAAAGAAAATATTATTATTCTCCTTCTTCCGAAAGATATATGGCCAAACCAGATGAGTTTCTAAAATGATTTTATTTTACTTTCTAATCACTTAAATTGGCCAAAAAAGAACAGCATGATTTCAGGAACGCATAATGCCATAGAAGATCCAAGGAATAAGGATATCAAAATATTCATCAACGGAGAATTATTCGCGCGTGAGGAAGCAAAAATCTCTGTTTTTGATAGTGGCTACTTAGTGGGGGACGGAATCTGGGAAGCTTTTCGGGTTCATCAGGGTCAAATGATTTTTGTAGATAAGCACCTGGACCGCATGTGGCAATCAGCGAAAGTCATTGGATTGAAGCTCCCTTTTAGCAAGACAGAATTATTACAAAATGTCCGGAAAACTTTGGATGCCAATGTGATGAAAGACCATATCCATGTGAGGGTAATGGTGACGCGAGGTTTCAAGAAAACTCCCTCTCAGGATCCAAGATTAACTATTTCCGGTCCCAACGTGGTTATCATAGCCGAACATAAAATCGCTTCTGAGGAAACTAAGAATAAAGGTATTACTCTTTTCACTTCCACAATCAGAAGAGGCTCGCCTGATTACCTGGATCCACGACTGAATTGCCACAGTAAGTTGCACGAGGTACAAGCCCTCATCCAGGCACTGGAAGCAGGTGCCGATGAAGCCCTTATGCTGGATGTCCACGGCTTTGTGGCAACCTGTAACGCAACTAACTTTTTTATGGTACGAGGAGAAGAAGTATGGACCTCCACCGGACAATATTGTATGAATGGCATCACCAGAGGAAATGTCATTCAGGTTTGCAAGGAGAATAATATTATTTGCAAAGAAAAAAACTTCTCTTTGTTTGATGTGTACGGAGCAGATGAATGTTTTGTAACCGGTACTTTTGGAGGGCTTACTCCTGTCATCAAAGTTGACGGCAGAACTATTGGTGAAGGGACTCCCGGAACTGTCACTAGCCAATTAAGTACATTGTACAAAAGTCTGGTTGAGAAGGAAATTAACTCATAAATTTGATGGAAAATTCAATAAAACGCATTGCATTGTGGTCAGGACCAAGGAATATTTCCACTGCCCTGATGTATTCTTTTGCCCAGAGGCAGGACACTAAAGTTTTTGACGAGCCTTTGTATGGGTATTATCTTAAGCATTCCGATGCTGCGGCTTACCACCCGGGAGCAGAAGATATTATGCAGTCCATGGAAACGAACGGGAAGAAAGTGGTGGACATGATGTTGAACTATTCAGAAAAACCCGTACTCTTTTTTAAGAATATGGCGCATCACCTTCTACCTGAGCTCGGCAGGGATTTTATGAAATCTATGGTCAATGTAATTCTGACCAGGAACCCGGTAGAGATGCTACCGTCTTTTGCAGAGGTAATTGAAAACCCTACTCTGGAAGATGTAGGCTATAAAATGCATCATGAAATCGTAAAAGAACTGCAATCTATGGATTTGCCTGTGATAGTGGTTGATTCCAAATCCATATTGCTCAATCCTGAAAAGCAGCTGGAAAAGCTTTGTGAGGCTATTGGAATCCCTTTTGATCCGGCTATGTTGCAATGGCAGACTGGTGCTATACCTGAGGATGGTATTTGGGCAAAATATTGGTATGGAAATATTCATCAATCTTCAAGTTTTATACCCTACAAGCCGAAAGAAACTCTATTTCCTGAAAAATTGAAACCTCTTTTAGCAGAATGCCAACCTTACTATGAGGAACTCACCCAAATGTCTGATTTTTAATGGTTTTTTAACAACAAAAAAGCCCGCTTTCGCGGGCCTAATTGTAACCTAAACTTATCTTATTTGGAATTATAGTTCGATAGTTTTCACCACGTCACCAGCTTTCACTTCAAAAGACAATTCATTACTTACTTGTCTTACATGAAATTTTTGAACAAAACTTACTCTATCAGTGACAGTTGAAGTATACACGATTTTACCGGCACTATCCCTCATTATAATAAAAACAGGATTCACAGTATTTTGTAAAACTTTAAGCTCCACTCTGTTTTCATCAATCCTACTGGCAGTAGCTACCAAATTCTTAGATGTTGTACTTAATTCGGTAGTTCCAATAGAAATTTTTTCTTCGTAAGTGGTTTTACCCTCTTTTACTACGATAGTATATTCCGTACCCTCTAATTGGCTAAGGTTATAAGGTCTGCTAAACCCTTCTTTGTTCAAGATTTGCTCCTGAAATATCACATTCCCCTTCTCATCTAAAATTTTTACTGTTACTTTTTCAGAAGTAGTAGGAATAAAAGTAAGGTTCGCCATTTTACCAATCTTATTGGTGGTAACCTTAAATTTGGCAACAACTGTTTTATCTTCATTATCATTTGCAATTGCTGATACACTTGAAAATAAAATACATGCAGCTACTAATAATTTTTTCATTGTCTTTTTTTGTTTTTGTTTCTTTTGACAATGCAAAGATGTGAGAAGAATTTGGTACTATAACTATCTGAGATATGAAGTAATTATTATTATAATGTAATGTTAAGCTAAGCTTTCATGAAATTACACGCCAATTATTATTTTGTTGAGGATAAAATTATTTTAATGTAAAGTATATTATTCTGTATATTTTGACTTAACATTTAAATTATCAACTTACTGCAGATAAGGAGAAAATTCTCTTCTTGCGGGGTTCGCTACAGAAGCAGAAAAGATGGCTGATAATATTGCCTTAATATTGTTCACAGAAATAACTGAATATTACACTTTTTTTTCGACATTTTTTAAATTTCAGCACCTGGGTTTCGCTTTAGAGTTACCAAAAGAGGTAGGGTATTGAATTCGTTGTATTAAAATTCCGACAAATGCACAGGCAATTATGAATTATACTTTTAAAACAAAGCCGGAACTATCTTTACTTGCCCTCCAAACCAACTTTTATTAATGTTCTTTTACTATTAACTATTATAGTGTTAAAAATCAAATTGGAGGAGTCGAATAAATAAATATGATTACTTTTAATCATTTAAAATTTACCTGGAAGTGATGTGGATTTAAATCTGATAGTAAATTGAAAAACCAGTTTTCTTTATTTGACTTGTTAATGTTGATCGGAATTACCCAGGGAGTAATCACCAGTATATTGTTAATGGTTTCTACAAAAAATTCACTTAGCAATAGATTCTTAGCTTTCGCCATTCTATCATTTTGCCTTTTAAGTGTAAAAATCTTACTCCATACTTTAGGTTTATGGGAAACTACTTCTTTCAGGTATTTCCCGATTGGCATAGAACTGGCTATTGCACCTTTGGTCTATTTCTATGTGAAATCCCTGACTACTCCTGCATTTAAATTCAAATGGAAAGACAGTTTGCATTTCATTCCATTTATACTTTCTCAAACGTATGCCTTTTTTGTCTATTTCAAAATCTCCGGGATTCCTGCTTTAGATCATAAAGATTTAGTAGCCGACTCTTTAGGCTTTTATCCTATTAAAAAAACAGAAGATTACCTGGTACTTTTATCTATTTTCGGGTACTTAATACTGGGATTTTTAAGGCTTCAAAAATACAGGAAATGGTTAAACGATAATATATCAGATAATACCTTCCCTAATTTTAATTGGTTAACTGGCATATTTGTTTTATCAACTGTTTTGGGGCTTTTTTTATTCGTCAACTTGTCACTTGATCAATTGTTTGACTTCAACCCAGTCTATTCTATTCATTGGGAAGCGTATTTTATTTTTATTGCCTTTCTTATTTATTATCTGGGATTTGTTGGCTATCAACAACCGGATTTTCAGATGGAAGAAATTGAAAAAACTACTATCATTCCAAATCCTGTAAAATTATCTGAAGAAAAAGCTGCTCAGGTAATAAAAGGACTTGAAGAAGCATTGCAAAAAGACAAAGTATTTCTAAATCCTAAAATCAACTCTCAGGAATTAGCCAAAATTTTGGAGATCAGCCAAAGCCATTTGTCCTATGTGGTGAACCGGTCCTTTAAAAAAAGCTTCAGGGACTTGATTAATGATTATAGAATTGAAGAGGTGAAATCAAAATTAAAAGATACGAAGCATCAGCATAAATCTATATTAGGGATTGCATTGGAATGTGGTTTTAATTCAGAGGCCAGTTTTTATAGAATTTTCAAAACAAATACAGGAATGACTCCTAAAGAATATATTCTTCAAGTGAATAAAAATTAAATACAAATTATTTATTTACTCTCAAAACGTGTTTTGAGAAGGTGCTATGAGAAAAAAGCCTATTCTTTGCCAGGAAAAAAACAAAGTATTGAACGGATGAAGATTTACAAAAGCGTAAAAGAGGGATTAATTGTAACAGTAATAATGTTCTTAATTGGGTTTCAAAGCTGTACAACTCATAAACCTACATTTAAAGGAACTGCATTAGAAAAACACGAATCCTTAGAAAATTCCGGATTTGACAAGGATAAATTAGATAAGCTGACTGCATTTATCAACGACCATTCTGAAACCACAGGAATGGTGGTTTTGTATGATGGTAAAGTCCTCTATGAATATGGTGACACCAAAGAAATCAGCTACATTGCCTCTTGCAGAAAAAGCGTTTTGAGCATGTTGTATGGAAAACATGTAGACAACGGATCGATTGATTTGCAACAGAAGATTGGAAGCATAGGAATTGATGAAAAAGATGGTTTATTACCTATTGAGAAAGAAGCTACCATAAACGATATAATTACTTCAAGGTCAGGCGTATTTCATGTGGCTGCCAATGGCGGGTATGACAAAAAGAACTTCTTAGAACGAGGAAGTGTAAAGCCGGGGGAATATTTTGTTTATAGCAATTGGGATTTTAATGTAGCAGGATACATTCTGGAGCAAGAAACCGGAAATTCTATTTATGAAGAATTAGAAAAACAGTTAGCAAAACCTTTAGGATTTCAGGATTGGAACCTCAAAAACCAAAAGAAAAAAGAGAATAAGAAGAAATCCAGATATCCGGCTTACCATATTTATTTATCTACCCGGGATATGGCTAAAATTGGTCAACTAATGTTAAATGAAGGTCAGTGGAATGGGAAACAACTTATTCCCAGCCAATGGATACAAAAAACAACAACTACCATTACTCCCACTGAAGTAGTCAATGAACGATATAATCGTACAGATTCCAGCACTATTCAATTTTCCTATGGTTATATGTGGTGGCTTGTTGATTACTTCAAAGGAATCCCTGATTTTGAAGGGGCTTATAGTGCAACAGGATATGGGGGGCAGTATATCACAGTAATTCCTAAAAGAAAACTTGTCATCGCACATAAAACAAAATTGGATTTATTAACACGATGGGGACTTGCTCCTGGTGGAACACCGGATTGGTTGTATTGGGATATTTTACATCAGCTGGTAGGAGACAAAAAGAGCGAACAGGAAAGGAACTGAATTTCAATTGGAATTTTAACTTAGCACTAGTTGGGATTCCAGTTTAACATACGAATTCTCTCAGTACCAGGCTCCATTTGAGCTGAAGGATAAAAAGTTTGACCACAAATCTTTAACTCAACATCCACAACAACATTATTATGCGGCCAGCTTTCCCACTCCTCAGCACTAATACCTGTGATTTCATGCAAATAAATTTCTAATGGAATGCTGGAAAAATAGGAGAATTTTTCAGAACCATCTTTTAAAAATGCCTGAATAAAATCCTCATAAACGAAGGTATAGCTACCTGATGAAACATAGGCTGTTGCTGATGTAATTTTATCATAAGGAATATAACTTAATGATCCGGCTTCTCCAGCAGCCAGTCTTTCAAAATTCAATGCAACATCTATTGTAGAAACTGATTTTGGGATATTTGTAGCATATGCGCTGGAAAGGTCAATTACCCACACTCCCCATTCCTCATGACTCTGACATAAGTCAATGCTTTCAACTGTTAAGAAGGAAACCCCTGAGGTACTCCCATTTTCACATTCGTATATAATTTCGTAGCGGGAGCGAATATTGGTTGACGGCAATGCAGCTTCAATAATCCAGTATTCTTTAAGTGGATCGCTATTATTAACTAATAGATCTTCCGGATAGTAGGTATTAATTTGGTAAAAGTTCTCCATATAAACCTGATCCGGAAAAAGATTTCTGTCTTTCAGGACTTCCGATTTCACAATAATTCTCCAAACCCCACCCATTTTTTCAGTCTCTATTTTGACCATTCCTTCGTTTTTGAATCCGGAAGTTTCTACTTCTCTTAACTGCGGTTGTACAAGTGTGAGGGCTTTACATTGTTCCGTAAGTTCTTCCTCGCTTAAATCCTCAGGTGTGCAGGCAACTGCTGTAATAAAAATAGTGATAAAAAATATTGCTCTCATTTTAGGGGCTTTGAGGTAAAAATAGTAATTATTTTTAAATGAATATTTTATCAGGGTTGTAAGTAAAGCTTCTTCTTGTAATGAAATGATCAATATCAACGGATATTTTATTTCCTATGATAAGCTTGAAGAAATTAACGGGATTGTATATTTACGGCTTGCTTAAAAACCGCTTAATACTAAAAACATACTTCATATATTTTCAGGCAATGATTAATCCATCATAGTTTTCAGCAAGTGCAAGCTTTTTTAAGATAATAGTTCATCTATAATTTAAGTGAAATACTTTTATTGGAAAAATGGTGTGCTTGTACTATTTGAGATAAAATAGTACCTTGGATGCCAACTACAGATGAAAGCAAATAGCTCATTAAAACACATACTCTGTCAAATTGAACAGCACAGTGTACGGAAGGAACTCCCCTCAAATACGGCTTCATCCGGCATGAGAAAACCAACCGTTTAGTCTCTGATGATTCAAGGAAGAGTAGCCATAACAATCATCACCATCTTATCATTGCAGGCCATTATTTTGAGCATACTTCTGTTTTTTAAAAACCGGAACAAACAGGCAAGTGCACTACTTGGATTAGTAATATTCTTTTTTGGACTGACTGCAGCAAATATTGCCATTTATTTTGGTTTATCAGTAGGTGGATATTCGGAACTAATACCTTATATAAGACTAGAACTCCTCTATGGAATTGGCCCAGCTCTTTATTTGTATACCAAAAGCATTACCAATCCCGAATATAAAATCGAAAAAACATCGTATCTGCATTTCTTACCAGTCTTATTGGAATTCTTTTATTATAGAACCTCCTTTTACAGAGAGGGTGCAATAGAACTCTTTGAAAGCCCTCAGAATTTTGAACATATATTTTTTATGTGTCAGCAATGGATAGGGGTTATTTCTGGTTCAATGTATATGCTATTTTCAGTAAAGCTATTATTGGATTACAAAAGGTGGTTGCACAACAATTTTTCGTCTTTGCAACACAAATCACTACAATGGCTACACGCCCCTGTAATTACCTTTGTTTCATTTTGGTGTATATGGTTTAGCGTTCGTATAATAGACTTGTTAATCTACTCAGGAGATTATGCCCATATATATTTCTATCCCATGTTTATCTTGCTATCAATACTTACTATTTGGGTAGGATTTCAAGGGTATGTAAGATCCCAAACCGGTACAAGCGGCTTTATCAACAACGACAATTTAAATACTTACGAGAAAAATCCGGATATTAATTATGCCGGGATTATACACAGCATAAAAGAAAGCATGGAAAAAGAAAAGCTTTACCTGGAACAGGATCTTCACTTAAAATCATTATCAAAGCGACTAGACATACAAGCGAAACATATATCAAAGGCCATTAACCAGGAACTTAAAATGAATTTCCATGAATTTGTCAATCGTTATCGTGTTGAGGAATTCATTCGTAGGATTAGCAACAAAACTGCCTCCGGCTTAACATTACTAGGCCATGCTTATGAAAGTGGTTTTGCTTCCAAATCTACCTTTAACCACATCTTCAAAAAATATACGAAGAAAACTCCCAAAGAGTATTATCTCCTGGTACAGAAAGAAAATAATAATTTGTCCGAAGACGCGATTTCGGACGAATAAGGACGCAAGAACCGTGAATTTTGCTTTATCATTTAATTCAAAACTCACATTTATGAAAAAAAAGCTCATCATATTACTTGCCCTTATCATACCAGGTTATTTAAATGGCCAACAAAACAACTCATTAGACTTTAGCAAGATTGAACATTTTATCAAAGAAGCCATTGAGAAGGAAGAGACCCCTTCTGTTGCAATAGCTGTTGCAAAAGATGGCATGATAATTTATCAAAATGCTTTCGGCTATGCAGATATTGAAAATAAAATTGAAGCCAACTCTTCTACTGCTTATCAATTAGCCTCTATTACTAAACCAATTACTGCCACAGCTGTAATGATATTGAATCATCAAAAAATAATTGATATTTATTCTCAGGCAGAGAAGTATATGGACCCACTACAATTTAAAGCCACAGAAACCAATCCCTCTGATGTTAAAATCATTAATCTCTTAAACCATACCTCAGGGTTAGGAACATATTTTCAATTAAATTATGCTGATGAACCATTTGAAGGGGACGACTTTAAAACTGCCTTTAATAAGTATGGCAAACTGTTCTATCCTGTCGGACGCATTTGTGAATACTCAAACCTTGGCTATGGACTACTTGATTACATTATCTCCAATCAAAGTGGAAAATCATACGCTCAATTTTTACAAACTGAAATATTCAATCCTCTTGGTATGAACAACTCTTTCGTCAACAATCCTGATAATCCGGGATTGTCTGTCGCTAAAAAATATGATAAGAATTTAAAATTACTTCCTGAAATAATAAACAACACAACAGGAGCAGGTAATGTGTATTCCAGTATTCAGGATTTAATCAAATTTGGAATGTTCCATCTAATCAGCCAGGAAAATGACATACTCTCTCCTAAAGAAGTTGATTTGATGCACAATTATATAGATCCAGATGTTATCTACCCCTACTATGATTCTACTTATTACGGACTGGGTTGGTACTTTAAAAATGACGATGGGTACAGGATTGTTTGGCACGAAGGAGGTATGATGGGAGCAAGCACAATGCTAAAGCTTATTCCTGATGAAAACATAGCCATTGCAGTGATGTTAAACACCTCAAACCAAGCATTTTCACGAGCAATTACCGATCAGCTAAGTAGTATTGTTTTACCAGGCTATAATCCGAAACCTACAAATGAGATAGCCAATTACAAACAACATACTGCGGACACAAGCCTTTACGGCACTTGGAAAGGAACTATGAGCGTAGAGGGTTTAGATATCCCTTGTACATTACATATTAATTCTGATGGCACAATTATGATGGAGTATCTTGACTATACCTATAAATCGTATTTCACAAATGATAATCCGATTCCCAACAAATCAATTTTATTGAACGGTATGATAAATAAGAATTCGTTTATTGGAATGTATCCTGGCAATTTACCTTCAGAAGACATTCGCCAGGAAATGAGTCAATTTATGTCTTTAAAACTATTTAAAGACAATAACAATATGACCGGAACTATTGTAGCCCTGGCCGCAGCAGACAGAGAGTATTATGCCTATCCATTTTACATAAAGCTTGAGAAACAATGAGGGCGTATTAACTGATTACCAAAATCTGTAATCAAACATTCCTATAATCTCATGATGAACAGCAGGACAATATAGTGAAATGGTTGTCAGAAGCTTTAAAAATTTAGAAGGGAGTTGAGGATACGTCATTGGAAGAAAAAAACAGTTGGCGTAAACTATTTAAATTACTGAAAAAAAAGCAGGTCAGAGATAGAAATAAATTACTAAATAAGTAACTTCCAAGGATGTAACTATTTTGCAAAGCAAGGTGCAACCAATAGAGGGTTTTACACGAGAATAAAAATACTAAGAATGAATTCAAACAAAAAGATTGCAAGATTTGCCGGCCTGGTTTATCTAATGGTAGTATTGTGTGGCATCTTCAGTCTGATGTACGTACCTTCAAAGCTCATCGTGTGGAGTGATGCTTCCGCAACTGTAAATAATATTATAGCTTCTGAATCGCTCTATCGATTGGGTGCTGTAAGTGGCTTATTATGTTATACATTCTTCTTAATATTACCCCTGGTACTATACAAATTACTCTCGCAAGTTGATAAAACAATGGCATCACTCATGGTGATACTCGCAGTAGTAAGTGTTCCCATTTCATTTATCAGTATATTATATAAATTTGATATTCTTTCCCTATTAAGCGGTGCAGAATATTTAAAAGTACTGACAGCAGAGCAGTTGCAGGCTCAAGTGATGCTATCTTTAGAATCGTATAACAATGGGATTCTTATTGCCTCCATTTTCTGGGGACTTTGGCTGTTCCCTTTTGGTTATTTAGTATTTAAATCCGGGTTTCTGCCAAAAACTCTAGGCATTTTTCTAATGCTTGGAAGTTTAGGTTACTTAATAAATTTCTTTGGTTATTCCCTACTTCCTCATTATGATGAAATGGGCATTTCTTCCTACATAAGGTTACCAGCCAGCATTGGTGAACTGGGCATTTGCGTGTGGTTCTTGATTTTTAGCGCAAAGAATAAAAAGGAGATGGTTTCCACTTCACCCTCTTAGTAGTGTATGGTTCATATTAAGGGATTATAGTGAAATCTAATAGTAATAGACGAGGATTTTTCCGGTGATAATTTTCTGTTTTTTTACTATATCAGCATAAAAATAATTCCTGATAATCACTTAATTTTACCGTATGAAAAAAGCAATATTTACTCTTCTCCTATTGAGCATTTTCTTTCTTTTGTCATGCGATAAGAAAGACGAACTTACTCCTGAATTTGCATTAGACCCACATGATGAGCTAAGTGCAGAAGAATACCTGGTATATAGTGCCAGTCTGGAGAGAATGAGTATAAAACATCTGATTATTAATCAGAAAACCTCAGTATATACCCCACCTAAAGACCACTTTGAATTATTTTTCAGTTTAGAAAAGATGAAAAATATGGAGCCCGGCTTATTTGACCTATACCTTCAGGCAAATCAAAGCTCCTACTTGCTGGATGAAAAGATTGAAGTCGCAACAGCAGAGACGAAACTTATGTCCAATGAAGAGTATGCTTATTATTTTGAAAGAGAAGATAGCTATAAAGGTTGGGACTTATTTAAAACAAAATATCCTGAGTCAAATAGCACATTCGTCTCCCTCAACAACATAGGTTTTAATGAGGACAAAACACAGGCCATGTTAGGAATTGAGTTATTTTGGTTCATGGAATCCCCCGAAGGTCCCACATTAAAAGCAGCAGGACTCCATTATTTGGAAAAGAAAGAGGGAGTATGGACTACAATTGGTATAACCAGTTACCCTTTTTAAAGAATTTTAGCAAAAAAAATCGGCAATGACTTTGGAAATTTTCAATTGATTTATTGGTCTATAAATTGATTGAAAATTGAAACCCTGAGTAACCTTCTGCTTGTTTTTCTTTTAAAACGAATGTTTCAACTATCAACACCTAGCGAAGTATGTAATAACTTATAGCATAAAGGCTATCAATCCCATATAAAATACAGTATAATAGTGTTTTATATGGGATTATTTATTTTTTTATATGAATATTACAAGCTAAATTTACAACTAACCTAAACATAGTTGTACAGATGGGAACTCCAAAGAAAATCTTGATCGCCATAGCAATTATAATTGCTATTCCTTTAATTATAGCCTTATTCGTAAACAAAACTTACGAAGTAGAACGGGAAATTATTATTAACAAGCCTCAACAAGAAGTTTTTGATTATGTAAAGTACCTCAAAAACCAAGATAATTTCAGCAAGTGGGCAACAATGGACCCGGAAATGAAAAAGACCTATCGTGGAACAGACGGGACTGTAGGCTTTGTCTCAGCCTGGGAAAGTGACAATGATGAAGTCGGTACAGGCGAGCAAGAAATCACCAACATTATTGAAGGGGAAAGAATTGATTATGAGCTTCGTTTTATCAAACCCATGGAATCCACTGCACCTGCATTTATGACAACTGAAGCAGTTTCGGAAAATCAAACCAAGGTAAAATGGGGGTTTAGCGGACATATGGATTACCCTATGAACCTGATGATGCTTTTTATGGATTTTGAAGAAATGATAGGCAATGACTTTCAGGAAGGATTGAATGAATTAAAAACCCAGCTTGAAAAATGAATGGATTAAATTGGAAATCAAAATACAAAAATATAGAGAAGAACACCGAAATAGTTTAGTGGAAGTTTGGGAAAAATCTGTTCGGGCTACACACCATTTTTTAAAACCAAGTGACATTGACTATTTTAAAGGGATAGTAAAGGATATAGATTTTCAATCGTTTCAGGTTTATTGCTCATTTCATGAAGAAAAGCTAAACGGCTTTATCGGGGTGGCAGAAAACAAGATCGAAATGCTATTTATTGATCCGCATTTCTTTGGAAAAGGTTGGGGGAAGACATTATTAAAATTCGGGCTGGAAAAACTGAACGCAACTGAAGTGGATGTAAACGAAGACAATGGAAAAGCTGTTGAATTCTATTCCAAATTTGGGTTCATCACCTACGACAGGACAGAGAAAGACAGCCAGGGTAAAGACTTTCCCATTTTAAAGATGAAATTACATTAAGGTAGTAGAACTTACGGGATAACAATTTACATAATTTCCCATGTTCTTTTACTTGAAAAACAAAAACAGGCTTATAGATTTAATGATAAGAGCAAATTTAAGTGTCTGAAAAAGCAGTAAAGAATAAATTGGGTATCCCTAATAGAATTGATAGATACCTTCATCATAATTAGAACTCGCTCATAGTCAATCTTTTCATCAAAGTATTTATTTTCTACACAATAATGCAGGCTCTATTCAATTATTGCCAGTCTCAAATAGTTACCTTTGCATAAATAACTATTCTGATGATTACTTTTGAAAATTTTAAACTGACAAAACAATTAAATAATGCCATTGAAGAGCTGAGCTTTGAAACACCTACGCCCATACAGGAGCAGGCTTTTCCGGTGGTAATGTCAGGTAAAGATGTAGTAGGTATTGCACAAACAGGTACCGGTAAAACCCTGGCTTATTTGCTTCCCATATTACAACAGCTAAAGTTTTCAAAGCAGGATAATCCCAGGATTTTAATCATGGTCCCTACCAGGGAACTGGTAACGCAAGTGGTGGAGAATATTAACAGCTATGCCAAATACATAAATATACGTGTTCTGGGTATATTTGGTGAGGCCAACATTAAACTACAAAAACAAGCCATAGCCGAGGGACTGGACATTCTGGTGGCTACTCCCGGCAGGCTTTATGATTTAGTCATTAAAAGATCCTTAAGCCTGAAAGACATCAATAAATTGGTGATTGATGAGGTAGATGTAATGCTGGACCTGGGTTTTCGCCCACAGTTGATCAACATCCTGGATCTGTTGCCGGCACGCAGACAAAACATCATGTTTTCGGCTACCATGACGGATGATGTAGATGCATTGATGGATGACTTTTTTGTTGCACCTCACAGAATTTCCATTGCCCCAAGTGGTACTCCTTTGGATAATATTTCACAGCAGGCTTACCCGGTCAAAAACTTCTTCACCAAAGTGAACTTACTTACTCATTTGTTGAGCAATAAAGAGGAATACCAAAAAGTATTGGTTTTTGTCTCGAATAAAAAAATGGCTGACAGATTGTTCGATTGCCTGGAAGACTCCTTTGGTTCCTCAAAAGCCATTATCCATTCCAATAAATCACAAAACTACAGGATGAGATCTGTGCAGGAATTTGAAAGTGGTGAAAAAAGACTCTTAATAGCCACGGATGTAATCTCCAGGGGACTGGATTTGGACAAAGTATCTCATGTGATCAATTTCGACACACCGGCTTATCCTGAGAATTACATGCACCGCATTGGAAGGACAGGCAGGGCTACACTGGAAGGTAAAAGCATTCTTTTTTACACCGAAAGAGAAGAAGAAGCAAAAGAAGCCATTGAAAGTCTGATGGATTATAAAATACCACTTATCGATTTCCCTGAGGAAGTGGTTATTAATAATGAGCTCATTCCGGAAGAGCGGATAGAAACAAATGATAAAAGCTTTTTCAGGAACGAGAAAGATGAGAAAAAAGGCCCGAGTCATCATGAAAAGCTGGAGAAAAATAAAAAGGTAAATGAAGGGGGCTCCTATCGTAAAAAATTGGCCGCCAAACATAAAAAAGCCCAAACCCGTGGCGATAAGCAATTCAATCAACAGAAAAAGAAGAAAAGGTAGTAAGTTGGCAGGTTTATAGGTTTTGAAGTGCAGAAGTGTTGAAGTGAATAAGTTGGGATATCCACCAGTTAGTGCCTACTTTCACCAAAAGCCACTCTTCCTTTGTTTAACACCTCCTCATTTGTTCTAATGCCATTGTCTACTAAAACATAAATCATTACTTTTATTCGTTTAGCTGAAAAAAACTTCAATTATGAATCAATGTCGTTTAGTTAAGACAAACTTCCTTCTCCTTTTAGCTTGTCCCAATCGGGAGAGAAGGATGGAAGGTTGAGGTTTTAGTTGAAAGCTTAACTAAACGACATTGAATTACGAATTATAATATGTATTCCTTGAAACTAATCTTCCTTATCACACTCACATTTCTCCTGGCTTGCACTGAGGGTAAAAAAGCAGAAGAAATTCAGGAGATGGAAAACATCATCCAAAGCGGTGACATCATTTTTCAAACTTCAAAATCAAGCCAGAGTAAAGCCATTCAATTGGCAACAGATTCCAAATACAGCCACATGGGAATTATCTATGAAAATGATGGCCGGTTCTTAGTCTATGAAGCTGTTCAGCCTGTAAAATTAACACCACTCTCAGAATGGATAAAACGAGGTGAAAAAGGACATTACGTAATTAAAAGACTCAAAAGTGCAGATCAAATTTTAACCCCGGATATTCTAAAAAAGATGAAGCTGGCAGGTGAAAAATTCAAGGGGAAAGATTATGATGTATACTTTGAATGGTCTGATGATAAAATCTATTGTTCTGAGCTGGTATGGAAAATTTATAAAGAAGCCACCGGTATACCGATTGGCCAATTGGAGCAACTTTCTGATTTCGATTTAACTCAGAAAGCTGTCAGAGAAAAACTTAAAGAAAGGTACGGAAACGACATTCCATTAGATGAAAAGGTGATTTCTCCTGCAGCCATGTTTAGCTCTCAAAAATTAGTAACCATACAGGAAAATTAATAAATTTATTATTTGAAAAACCCGGAATATAGTTACTAAGAAAATTTTTACATTAAACTACACACCTTAATTGAATCATCCATTCTACCAAAAAGCTCAAAAAGAGCAACACAAAATTCAATTCATGATTGGATTCTGTGCTTTCATCCTTAACCTACCCATTCTCCTTATTGCAATCTATAGTGGAATATACCTTATCGCTATTTTGTCAATTACCATTACCCTATCTGTAATTGCACCGTTTTTTGATACCCCCTCATTGAGTAAAAGTGGCCAACTTATATATTATGCCCCTCTCCTCTTGGCAGAAAAAGAGAAAAATAATCTGATCATCATTCATGGAGGCACTTTGTTTGATTACTATTTCGTGATCAATAAAGACCTAAATGGCAGGCAACGCACCAATTTCATCATCAAAAACTATTTGGAAGGAATTTTGAAGCTTATTGAGGCATATGAGGGTAAAGCCAACGACTCTATTAAAATAAAAGGAACAAGCTATATCTTAAATGAGAGAACAGCTAAAAAAATAGGATTTCGAACAGTAAGAACTGATCCCATTCAAAAGGTAATTCTGATTTATAATTATGTTAACCTAACCATTTCTTACTCAATAGCAAAGGCTAAATTAAGCTTTCCGAACCTAAAGGAAATAAAAACATTTGAGGCCGATTTAAATGATTTGATAGAGCATAAAGAATTTTTAATTGATTTTCATAATAGAATAACACCTGATAATACTTAAGGAGCAATAAAATGACACAAAAAATTTACTTAATGGGCATCATAGCATTAATGGCTATAAGTTGTGGACCCGATAGCAAAAAAGAAACCTCCGGAACAGAAGTACAAATAGTGGGCGCCATGAAAAACGTCATGTGGAAAGGAGAATTAGCCGGTACCATACAGCTCGATACCATAGCGTCTAAAAAAGGATTATATGGTCTTGGACCTGTTGAATATTTAACAGGGGAACTACTCATAATTGATGGGCAATCCTATGTTTCTACTGTACTTTCGGATTCCACCATGGAAGTAAAGGAAACATATGATATAAAAGCACCATTTTTCGTGTATGCCAATGTAGAGCACTGGAAAGAGTATAATTTGCCAGACAGTATCCAAAATCTACACCAGCTGGAACAATTTATTGATTACCAAAGCAAAACTAATATTAGACCATTTGCTTTCAAGCTGAAAGGAAGGATCAAGGAAGCAAAAATCCACATCCAGAATTTACCTAAGGGAACAAAAGTCAGCTCACCAGAGGAAGCACACCAGGGGCAGACAAATTACCTTTTACAAAATGAAGAAGTAGAAATTGTGGGTTTCTTTTCTACTGAACATAAAGGAGTTTTCACCCACCATGATTCCTTTTTACATATGCACCTCATTACCACCAATCGATCACAAATGGGGCATTTGGATGAAGTTATATTTGGAGATAAAAAAATGAAATTATATCTGCCTGAAAGATAAATCCAGGTTCAAAGAAAAACCCTCATGATGAAAGAAGTATACCAAACCAGCTTGAGGAAATTCACTTCCGATGAGCAACAAATTTCCAGTATGTGGAAAGAAATAGAAAGGTGTTATTGCAAAAAGGGTCGGTACTATCATACCTTAACTCATCTCAATAATTTAACCCATGAATTACAGCCGCTTAAAGACCAGTTCTCCCATTGGGATACTGTTGTAATGGCTATTGCCTATCATGATATTATTTACAATCCTTTAAAAAGCAATAATGAGGAAAAAAGTGCCGATTTAGCTGTGAAAAGGCTTGAATCAATTTCCTATCCCACAGATTTAGCAACACTTTGTAAGCAAATGATCCTTGCCACAAAAAGCCATGAGGCAGGTCATCCGGAAATCAACCTTTTCACTGATGCTGACTTATCCATTTTAGGTAGCGAGCCCGAAGTGTATAAAAACTATACTGCACAAATCAGAAAAGAGTATAAAATTTACCCGGACATGCTTTATTATCCTGGCAGGAAGAAGGTACTTAGACATTTTCTAGAGATGGAAAGGATTTATCAATCGGAGCATTTTTACAATCAATATGAAACGAAAGCCAGGCTTAATCTGAACAGGGAACTAAAAGAAATTGAAAATAAGCAGTCGCGGATATAGACCTCAACAAAAGTGACTCATTTGCAATGATTATATAAGGTAGGGGAAGAATTCATTTTTTCTTCTTCAATACTACACGATTACTCTATAATAATTATATAAATAATACCATTTACACCTACCCTAGAGATTAAAAAAACCGTTCACCACAATATTTAATTACTACCTAAACATTACATCTTCCTCTTATTAGATATAAGGCCTTAAAATACAGATCAATAGGTGATTTACGTAGTTTAAAAAATAAGTGAATCTCTTAGAACAGAATACATGTCACTCGTTCCCTGGAAATAATTCATTCCTTACACCTAAGAGCCTCCTCCACTGTTCACCAACTTCTTCTATTAGAATAATTCTAACTTACTTTGCTTGTTATTTTTTAAATTATTCAAAGATGAAATCACTCTTTACTGTTAGTTCGATTATTAAAAGTGTAGCCATAGCTATCACACTCCTATTTAACCTTTCCGAAGTCCGCTCTCAAAATGCTACGGATTATATTTTTAATGCTGAAATAAGAAATTACGTTCCCATTACAGGTGGAACTGTTATTTCAAACAATCAAAATCATGACAATCAATTCTTCAATAATAGGAACATTGGTTTTGATTTTAATTATTTTGGTACAGATCATACTACTATTGGAGTATCAATTAATGGGTTTGCGAGTTTTAGTAATGGTGATGGTACTACTTATCCACTATTTAACGGATTAGATAATTCTATAAGCCCACTTTCCGGTGATTTAAGAGCCCAAGCCGGATCAGAACTGAGGGCTCAGACTACAGGAAATGCCCCTAATAGAGTATTTACAATTCAATGGAGTAACTATAGATGGAATGGTAAAGACGGAAGTTATAATTTTCAATTAAAGCTATATGAAAGCTCAAATTTGATTGAGTTTCATTATGGTAACTTTACTCATACCGGCACCCAAAGCGTTTCACAAGTGAGTATCAATCGGAACAATACAGATTTTCAAAGTAGAGTAGGTGCTAATACTAATTGGGATACCAATAACACAGTCAACACAAATGATAGAGGTATAGGCATAGTTATTAATAATGGGGTGGTTCCAACAAACGGTCTTGTTTTTGCATTTGCTCCACCCTCTGCCGATTTATCCATCAATATTGCAGCCAATACCGGCAACCCTTGTGTAGGCCAGGAAATTCTCTATGAAATAAGCTTGACAAATAATGGACCGGCTACTACAGAAAATATATCTGTTAATTTTGATTTACCTGCTGGTTTAACTTTTGTTGAAGCCAATGCCGAAGAAGGTAACTATAATTCAGGTACCGGAAATTGGACAATCAATAATTTAAGCAACGGAGAAAATCTTATACTAATAATTAAAGCTACCGTAAATGTTGATCAAAGTGGCAATAGTTTATTAGCTAATGCTGAAATTGTATCTTCCAGCATGTTTGATAACAATAGTGCTAATGATGCCTCAGACATTACAGTTTCAGTTGGAACCAATACTATACCTGAAATCTCAGCAATCACTGACCAATCTGTCGGCTACAATCAAGTATCTTCCCCAATTGATTTCACTATCTCTGATGCTGAAACTGCTGTGGATGATTTAATTATTACTATTACCTCTTCCAATACAACAGTACTACCCCTTTCAGGGCTTGACCTTACAGGCACAGGAAATGATAGAACTCTGACAATTACCCCGGGACTGAATCAATTCGGTGTTTCAGATATATCCATTGAAGTATCGGATGGTACATGCGCAAAAACGATTAGCTTTAATGTAGAAGTATTTAAACAAAGCTATTCCAATTTTGAAAGTGCAAAAATTGTAGTGGGACAGGTAGATTTCAATACAGTAAGTACCACGGCCAGCCAGGTAACAGCACCAGGATCCAATAGTTCTGCGGTAAGCGCAAAGGGTGTACTTGCTGTAGGCTCTCAAACCACCAATCGGGTGCTGATTTGGAATAGCGTACCTACTGCTGATGGAACTCCTGCCAATATTGTAGTGGGACAAACCAATTTCACCAATACCGGTGCAGCGAATACGGCTTCACGTTTGAGAGCTCCGGATGGTGTAACCTTCAGTCCTGATGGCAATAAACTTATTGTTGCAGACGCAGGGAATAATAGAATCCTGATTTGGAACGCTATTCCTACCTCCAACAACCAGGCTGCTGATGTAGTAATTGGTCAAACCAATTTCACCAACAATGGCACCGGGAGAACAGCAAGTAGGTTCAACAGACCTACCGATGTGCAGATTACTCCAAGTGGTAAAATGATTGTAACAGACAGGAACAATAACAGGGTTCTGATTTTCAACAAAATACCTACAACCAATAATGCCGCTGCTGATGTGGTGATTGGTCAAACCAATTTCACCAATGGTAATGCAGGCACTTCCACTACAGCCTTAAGGCAGCCATGGAACACATCATTAGCCCCTGATGGTAAATTATTGATTGCCGATGACATGAACAACAGAGTACTTGTGTATAACACAATCCCTACTACCAATGGTGCAGCAGCAAATGTTGTTATCGGACAATCAAACTTTGCCAATAATGGTGCGGGCAATACCGGAAACAGGCTCAATGGGCCAGGAGTAACGGTTTCCCCTTCGGGAGTAGTGGCAATAGCCGATTTTTTGAATCACAGAGCATTGATTTTCAATGAAATTCCTACTGTTAATAATGCTAGTGCCGATATTGTTTTGGGACAAAGGAATTTTACTGAAACAGTATCTTTTAATGATGGTGCAGGAGCATCCGGCACCGCTACAGACAGAAATATGAGCCAGCCATATGGTATTAATTTTGATTTAAATGAAAGGCTATATCTAAATGGCAGGAACATGCACAGGATGATGGTGTTTGGGGAAACGCCCAATCAGACTGCAGATTTATCACTCGCCTTTGAAAGTGACAATGGAACTCCTTGCGTAAATGGACTCGTATCATACACAGTAAATGTTACCAATAATGGCCCCAATGACGGAACCAATGTGATCGTTACCTCTGCATTGCCTTTTGGTTTCACTCCTGTGGAATCTGAAGTGAGTTCAGGAACCTATAATCAGGCCAGTGGATTCTGGACTATTCCCTTAATAAGCAATGGTGAAACTGTAAGCCTTGAAATGAGAGGAACAGTAGAAATTGGTCAAAATTTAAATTCCATTACAGCTTATGCAAGTGTTAGATCTTATAACCAGGTCGACAGTGATTTTAGCAACAATTCCGGTTCAGTCACGGTAGCTGTAGAAGACAACACAGCGCCCACACTCACCCAAATAGCAGATGTAATTACAGATCTTAACACTTCAACTGCTGCTATCCCTTTTACAGTAGCAGATACGGAAACCACTGCGGGTTTGCTCACTGTTTCGGCCAGCTCTTCCAATACTTCTATTATTCCTACTGCTAATATTGTAATAAATGGAACCGGTGGCAACAGAAACGTAACTATAACACCAGCCAATAACCAGTTCGGTACAGTAACAATTACTTTAACTGTACAAGATGGTATTTGTAGCTCAAGTGAATCATTCGATGTATTTGTTGGAAATGTCTGGTTGGGACATTCCACAGATTGGAGCCTTGCCAGTAACTGGTCAGCCTCAATTCCTTCTTCAACTTTCAGTGCTTTGATACCAACATCTCCTATCGGTGGGAATTACCCTGTTATCAATTCAGATGTGCCTGCATATAATTTAGAGATAAATGCAGGAGCCAGAATAACTGTAAATGCAACAAGAACATTAAATGTTTATGGTAATTGCTATAATGATGGCACACTGTCTACAGGAAATGGAATCATTAATATGAGGGGAACGGACGTTCAAAATCTCAGAGGTATTATTGGTGGACTTTCAATTAATAACACAAATGGAGTGATAATGAATGGAAATACCAACATTCAAGGCATACTGAATTTGGTATCCGGCACACTAAGTGTAGAGGACAACACCCTCACCATCAGAAATCCAATTGCTGGGAGTACCGCTAATCTTTTGACCAATAGTACTTCTTCTATCTCTATTGAAGGTAGCGCTGCAGGAATGATTTTGCCCACTCAGGCTACGCACTTGAATAGCCTAAGGCTTAACAATGGAAACGGCCTTACACTTAGTAATGACCTTATTCTTGAAGGTGCGTTGAATCTAACTACCGGCACTTTGACAATGAATACAAATAGCCTTACATTAAATGGTCATATCAATAGCACAAACGGCACTTTAAGTGGTGATATTGATGCAAGCCTGACCATTAATGGAGCGGGTAATGCAGGTGTACTGGCAATATCTACAACCAATAATTATGTGAATAATTTTGAATTTAACAGAAACAACGGGCGTATCACTATTGAAAATGATTTAAAAATTGCAGGCAACCTCATCTTAACAAATGGAGTTGTTAAAACTGACAATGGCATTATTTGGGTAGAAAACACAGATCCTGATGCTATCTCGTCTTTTGGTGAAGATGCTTTCATAAATGGCAAATTAAGGAGATGCGTAATAGCAGATCAATCCTATAATTTTCCCGTGGGCTCACCCAACCATCTGGAAAATGCCTGGATTCATTTCAGCGCTATCAGTGAGGCTACCTGTATAGATGCTGAGTTCAATGCAGGCCATAGAGGGAATGCTCCCAATGGCCTGAACGTTGGCCCTAATCAGGTGAATGATGTTCTGAACTATGGATTTTGGACCATAAAACCAACATCTCCTTCTGTAGTTGTCACATATGATATATCAATAACTTCAAGAGGCCATACAAATGGAAATATCTTCACCAACCATATTTTATTGAAGAGAGATTCAGAATTAAACGACTGGTCAATATTGGGAGATCATATGGCATTAAATGAAGTGGGAAGTTTTAATAATCCAATTACTGTTTCAAGAGCTAATCTTTCAGGTTTTAGTGATTTTTCAGTAGGTGTTTCTTCCGATGGCCCATTACCTATAAGCCTGGTTTATTTTAAGGGGGAAATAATCAATGATGCTGCAGAACTCACATGGCAAACAGCCAGTGAAATCAACAATGATTATTTTGAATTGGAGAAATCGAAGGATGGTGAAAACTTTGACATCATTGGTATTATTGAAGGTCAGGGCACAAAATATGAACCAACAAATTATAGGTTTTTTGATACCGGGGAAAATTCCGGTACCACCTATTACAGATTCAGGCAGATAGATTATGATGGAAAATATTCCTATTCGCCCGTAGTTGTTATCCAGTTTAAAGAAAAGGCGGGCAATATATCCCTGTTTCCAAATCCGGTAAAGAATACTTTAAATATTGTTTTTGAGGAAGGAAATATATCGAAAGCGCAAATTCAGCTATTTGACAATATGGGTAGAATGGTAATTAATCAAGCACATACTGTTGAAAACAATCGTCTAAGCGTAGATGTTAGTGGACTTTCAGCAGGTTCATATCAGTTAAAGGTTGAATCACCCTCGGCTACTGGATCAATAGTTAGTTATACAAAATTAATAAAGCAATAAATTGATAGTCGTAGTCTTTCACAGGGCTACGACTACTTTACTTTCCACTTTTTTGAGTTGGACACTATTTTGATTTAATAAATTGTGATCAGTCATATTGAAAATTGATTTCGTTTTTTTGCTGCTATATAGGCTCCTAATGAAAAATAAATTTCACCTATAAACTGGGTATCCTTGCTTTTATTAGTGTTTCTTTAAATTTAAATCAAAGTACAAAACCTCAGAAAACAGGAATTTCATTTAATATTAAGGTTTAACTTAAATTTTATTCATTTTTAAACCAAATTTTATTCTTCATCTTTTGTCTTGATACAAAAGATTGAAAAAATCAAGACAAAAAGATGCTTCCAAGCTGCAATTCCACGCGCTCCCCGCCTTTTTGTCCACCCACGCGCATACTCCGAGCAAATTTTATTTGGTTTTTGAATATTGGAGCATTTATCAAGAGTACCCTATATAACAAGATTTCTTATTTTCCAGTCTACACCCCTATAATCCCCTCAATGCTATTAAGTTAAGTTTTAATTTAAACCTCAACCTTGCATCCTTCTCCGAAGAGAGAAGGAAATTTGTCTTAACTTAATAGCATTAATAATCGCTTTCAAGGGATATGTCTCACAGATTTATACCAGCAGAGAATAATAAGCTGATCACAATTTTCTACTATTGCAAAAGATTTTTTTAAAACTTGAAGCTGACAGGCTATTCCGCTCATTAATAGCAAAACTTGTCCCGGTACATTGGGTTTTCTGACATGGCATTATTTATCAAAATTTCCCTAAAAGAAAGAAAAAAGGCCTTAAAATATTTTCTAAGGCCTTCGCTATTGCTGATAAATTTTAGTTATTGAGGTTGTTGGATATCATTACTGATACTTCCGTTATTTACATTCACCTGGTGTAAAACTGCATCGCTGCTTTGTGCAGACCAATTAGCAATATTAAAGCTTACTGAAGGCGGATTTTTACCTTTTATCGCATAAACATTCACTGCATTGGCCCAATCTAATGATTCTCCCTGTTCACAAACATCAGGAGCTGAATTAGCGGAGAAAAAGAAAGCATAATCTTCATAATCCGGATCCCCTAATACAGAAACATCCCCATTGGCCTCAATGGCCGCAGCTGTGTATTCATCTACCGCTATCGCTTTAATTTGTTGATAATCGCTGACCAATCCATCTTGAATTAGCCTGGCCATAAATGTAATTGTACGACCAAGCCTGTCTCTTTCAGAAAAATGTGAATCAGTAACAATACTTCCCAGACCCGGCAGTTGTAAAAAGTCATTTTCTAAGGACTCCATATAAGAATGATAGGGATCAGATAAAGCTTCAGATGAAATAACACCACTTGATTGTGGAATATAAGCAAATTCTCCCAGTATGGCCAAGCCGGCTGAAGTACCTCCAACAGGTATTTTCTTCTCATTCACCAGGTAGTTAATTGCAAACTCTACTTCCGTATCATTCCAATAATCGTAGTAGGCTGTCTGGTCACCTCCAGCTATAAATAAAGCCTCTGCATTTCGAATTTTCTCTTTTACAAATTCAGAATTTGCTGCTTCTCTGCTATCTATTACTAAAGTCCAGATCGAATTTGTTCCTTCAATGAATGTGTCATCATTATAACCACTACTATTGGAACTACGAATGACTACAAAATCACCACCCCCGGATTTACCTACCATCCAATCGAACCAGGATTTTTGATCACTGGAACCTCCTGCTAGAAGGTAACCTGCAGTTGTATTGGTTTGTACATCAGTTTCACTACCGGTAAGGTAGTAAGTTACACCACTGTCGGTTCCACCTCCATCATTGTCTTTGTCTTTAGGACCACCGGCATGGGCAGGTTTTCCCATTTCCACACTTTCTTCCGTACACGCGGAAAATATCATTAAAATTGCGATAAATGCATAGCTTATCTTTTTCATAATTGTTAGTCTTTTAATAAAATTAATTGATTTTATCAACCTTCCGGGCGCTACTCACCATTAGGATCCATAGCATATATAGCTAATAAACCATTAATTGATTTATATCCATAAAGTACAATCTCCTAATAAACTGAGAAATGTATTTACAGAAGCAAAAGGTTTGAAACCTTTACCTGAAAGGAAGTATTAAATAATATGAGAAAAGGGACTAACAATCGAAAACCGGTTGCAAATTCAGTAAGTGAACCGGTTTGAAGCTCAAGATTTTGAGCCCAAATATTTTTTTAGGGTTGAAATTTAAATTGCGATATTTTAGAAGAATAAAACGCATTCACACTAAGATAAAAACATTCTTTCTATTATCCAATTATTTTAAAGTGAATTGACACACAATGAAATATAAATATTTACAGACTACTTTAATTACATCTTAAAAACATCAGCAAAAAAATAGTATAAAATGTTTTGGAAGTGTTTTTTTCAACTACCTACCAATTGTCTATTAAACCTTCTTGAGTACTACATCTGCAAAATATTTTTTATTATCGTAGAAATATTTTTCTACTGACAAACCTGCCTGACGTGCTAGTTCGGCAATCATTTCTTCATCAAACTTTTGTGAGAATTCCACATGAATGGGCTCCCAAGCCTTGAAATCAAAAGACTCATTTAAAGTGTTAAAGCTCACCGTTTGCTCCTCTTTTGAGACAATAAAACTTTTGGCAGTACCCGTTTGTGGGTCATAATAGGGATAATGCATAAATTTATCCAGCTCAAAATTGGCTTCCAGCTCCCTGTTGAGCCTTGTCAATAGGTTCATATTAAAAGCTGTGGTAATACCAGCCGCATCATTATAGGCATCCAATATCATATTGGGATTCTTTTTAAGGTCAAAGCCAATCATTAGTTGATCCTGAGACCGAAGTGAGCCTGCAATTTTCCTTACAAAATCCTTTGCTTCACTTAAGGCAAAATTGCCAATATTAGCCCCCATGAAGAGTACAATCATAGGATTCTTCCTATCTGAATTTAAAGCTTCCAGGGCCGAGAAATATTCCTTGTTGATGGGTTCGATGGATAAATCCGGAACAGATTGCTTCATTCTATTGGCCAGTTGATCCAATACAGAAGCAGAAATATCAACAGGCTTATAGGTAAAGTTGGCTTTCTGAGAAGTGAAATATTTTAACAAAACCTCTGTTTTCATTCCGTCTCCGGCACCAAATTCAATCAAATTGAATCCCCGGGAGTTTTCAGTAAAAACAGACAGAATATCTGCTTTGTAGTTTTGAAATATCTGGTACTCACTGTCCGTAAGATAATATTCAGGCATGTTCATTATCTGTTGAAAAAGCTTATCACCTTCTTCATCATAAAACAACCAACTTGGTAAACTTTTATTCTTCCTGCTCAATCCATTAATCACCTCATTGGCAACGGCTTGATTAATTTTTTTGGTATCGATCATAAATTTTTAGCTAGTCTGATTCCATTGAATTGCCATTGCAAATGCGGATGGAAAAAATTTCTATATGTTTTTCTGGAATGATTTTCAGGTGTAGCCACAGAGGCTCCCCTAAGTACCATTTGGTTAACCATAAATTTGCCATTGTATTCACCAATGGCTCCCGGTGGTTTTTTATATCCCGGATAGGGTAAGTAAGCACTTCCTGTGAATTCCCATCTTTGCCCCCAATCCAATTGATTGGCCGCCACTTCCCACTCAAATTCTGTAGGCAGTCGCATGCCTTTCCATTCGGCAAAAGCATAGGCTTCATAAAAGCTCACATGCATTACAGCGGCATTTTCAATAATTTTCTTCAGCCCGGCCAATGTGTAATGATACCAATCTCCATCAATTTTGTGCCAGTACAATGGCGCAGAAATCGCGGTTTGCTCCAACCATGCGCGTGCATCGCTATGCCAGAACTGATGATCTGCGTACGCTCCACTTTCAATAAATTCGGCATATTCTGCATTGGTGACTAATCTATTACTAATCTGTGCCCCCATTAAATGTACTTCATGATGCATGCGCTCATTGTCAAAGGCAAACCCATCGCCCTCATAACCAATTTTATAATTCCCTTTCTCCAAAGGAATAAATTCTTGTATGTTATTTTCCGGCTGATACTCCTTGAAACCCTCATCATAAACAGGGAAAAGCGGATTGTACCCTAAGATGTATTTGATATCATAAATCAGCAGTTCCTGATGTTGCTGCTCATGCTGCAGGCCAATTTCCAATATAGCCAGTTGCGTTTTATCCAGATCAGAAGAAAGTAATTCCTTCATTGACTGATCTACATATTCGCGGTATTGATAAACCTGTTCCACAGTTGGCCTTGTCATGTTGCCACGGTTAGGCTTTAGAACCCTCTCTCCTACTGCTTCATAATAGCTGTTAAACAAGTAACTGTAATGAGGATCAAACTCACTGTATCCTTTCAGATGTTTCTTCAATAAGAAAGTCTCAAAAAACCAGGTAGAATGCGCCAAATGCCATTTAGGCGGACTTACATCCGGGATGGGCTGGGCACCATAATCTTCAATTACCAATGGCTGACAAAGTTTTTCTGTGTACTTTCTCACCGCATGGTATCGCTCTTTTGGTTGGTTCATAGAAATTGAAAGTAATAATTATTATAAAAAATTGGTAGAAGAATCTTGTTTATCTTCAGTAATGTCCGCATCCTTCCATCATTAGGCCTTTTTAAAGAGGAGGGTTTCTGACGCTAAGCATTATATTAATCGAAGAAACCATAAAAATGTTTTGTCTCCGGAGGCTAATACTTTATAATTTGAGTTAGATTTTAAAAATTGACGTAAACCCACATTAGTTACCGGTTAATGCTATTAAGTTAATCTTTAATTAAAACCTCAACCTTTCATCCTTCTCCGATGGGAGAAGGAAAATTGTCTTAACTTAATAGCATTGCAATAAATCATAGTGAAATTTGCAAGGCCAACAACTTTGAGCTTTCAGCATTATTAATCGAAGAAACCATAAAAATGTTTTGTCTCCGGAGGCTAATACTTTATAATTTGAGTTAGATTTTAAAAATTGACGTAAACCCACATTAGTCACCGGTTAATGCTATTAAGTTAAGCTTTAATTTAAACCTCAACCTCAATGTCGTTAAGTTAAGCTTTAAACTAAAACCTCAACCTTTTATCCTTCTCTCCCGATTGGTCGGGACAAGCTAAAGGGAGAAGGAGGTTTGTCTTAACTTAACGACATTGACCTCAACCTTGCACCCTTCTCCAGAGAGAAGGAAAGTTGTCTTAACTTAATAGCATTGAGTCACCGGTCGGTGGCGCACCGAACGGAAGCAGAAAAGGTAGCTATTTAAGTGAGATGGCCGATGCGCCATTGATCATGGAATCAGACTCACCCCTGATTCGTCTTCGACAAATCTTCCCCTCTCTCCCCAGGAAAGAGGGGAGAAATCTCGTGAGAATCTATGTAATCCTTAAAATACTATATGCAGAAAGATTATCATTTAAAAATGACTGCTACCAATATTTCCTTCTCTTCAAAAAAAGAGCTCCCTCCATTATTATTCCTGGTTAAAATAATCTGATACTATTTCATCATCTTTTACAGACTCTTCCATTTCTACTATCATTTCAATAGTATCTTCCTTCTTGGTCGGTTTAGGCAAAGGAATTCCTCCAAAAAAGCCCACTCCAACTGCAGCTAATATGATTAATACAATAAAGCCTATTCGCCTTAAAGTTTTCTTAAAACTCTTCATGATTGAGATATATAAGGTAATGCCATTGCCTGACGGCAATAGTTTAATATTTGAAATTTTGAATAAAGTCAATGAGAATTGACTAATGGATGGATAGGTATTAACCTACCAAAGAAGTGAATAAGTCCTCAGGAGAACTTGCAGGGATGGTTTTATTAAAATAAACAGAGCATTCTGATTTGGTTAAGCGGTAAAGCTGTTGATGGTTCACATAATTTACTTTACTTTCTCCGGCATGCTTCCATAAAATTGCTTGATACCTGTTCGATAAAAGAGGCTTTACCGGACTGTTTCCCTCACAAGAATGATAAAATGAGATTGTTTTGTGAGTCCTTTGCGACTGAAAGGAAAAAAGTTGCTCCGTCTGATGGAGTTGCTGAACCTTTACCTGAGAATTGCCCGCATATCCTGAAAAAGAAAATATACCCAACAATAAAGTTACTGTCAGTAACCATTTGGAGAATTGCTCTTTTCGATAAGTTTTTGGGTTCCTCATTTAACCATAAAGATAGTAATTGTATTAAATTTCTCCTAACTCCCTACAAATCAATCTCAAACAAGATGAGTAAATTCTCTGCCATGGGAAATAAGGAGTTCTAATTTGGGGGAAGGCTAGACAATGAGCAGTCAGTCCCACAAGTGAATAGAGACCAAGAAATCTCGTATGGTAAATTTGTCTGTAGTTTTATGAAACGCCCACGTCCCGTATAAAAACAGTGCGAGCGAGTGTGATTATCAGCAGGAAATCCGCTGAGCAAGCGAGCACAGAATTTCGATTTTAGACAGATTCAAGCATTGTTTTTATACGCTGTTGGCAAACGTATTTTACTTACAATGTTGTTGGTAAAAATAATCTGTAGCCCAATCAGGTCTAAAGGAAAAGATTTCAGATAATTCTTCCTCCGTCAATTCTTTTGATAAACCTAAGTGAGTTTCTTTTAATTTTCTATCCGCTAACGTTGTCAGAGTCAAAGGAAAATATAGTCCGTCTCCAATGTTAGACACTCTTTTTAAAATCTCTTTATTAATTAAACCTACAACTGTTGAATTATCTATTGGCATCTTTACAGATTTTTTCTGTTGAATTGCAAATTCCCAAATTACAGATTGTTCGAAAGGATCCAATGATTCTAACTCTTCAATAATTATTTTATTTCCTTTATTCCTATTGAACTGATACTCTAATTTATCTTTAATATAATAAATTACTGACAGCCCTATAAATGCAATTGACGCTATAAAAATCGGCCCGAAAAATTTCCCATAGTCTTCTTCAAATTCTGTCATTTTAAGAATCCTTAAAAAACTGTCAGACGCCAACACAAAAATCCCACTAACTATCCCTAAAAAAATGATGATTTTCATAGGGATTTTATCTAAGTCAATCAAATCGCTTATTTTGAAACTCATAGGATTAAATTATTCTGTTGTTTTGTTGTATGTTTGCCAACATAAATGTATGAACATTGTTTATACATATTATTATTACACTACTCATTTAATATATTTCTTATATTTACTACCCGACAGCAAGCGCCTATAAACGCTCACAACCATTTACAATCTTTCTTCTGTCATCAGGCTTATTAAAGCTCTTCAACATACTTCCTTTCCATAATATATCCTAACTTTTCATCGAAAGCCACAGCAAAATACCTATATGTAGGTAGTGATTCCGGAATGAGGTGGCAGTGGGGTTTTAGCGCAATTTAAAATCGGATCAGGTTAATATACAGCTCGATATTTCAAATGCTATATGCAAATTTTATTTAAATCCAGTAGAGAGTATAAGAGTAGCAACAGACAAGTATTGCATCAAAATGATCACTACAGATACTGAACAACTACCGGCTACTTACGTATTCTAAAAATAGAAAGAATTAAAGATTTAAGGCGATTCGTATTAACAGATAAAAAAATCCCATTCTACCCGCCTTAAAGTAACCAAAAAGGAATTATTGGCAATCAGCACAAAGAAAGTGCAGCACTGTTGCATATTTCAATGTCGCCAGAATTATAACCTCAAAATCAATCAAGTATGTCAAAATCAGGCCCAATAGTGATCATTGAAGATGATGAAGATGACAAAGAAATTTTCGAATCTATTGTAAGGGAATTAGGTATTCAAAATGAAATAAAGTGGTTTGTAGAAACTGAAAGTGCTTTTGACTTTCTGAAAACCACCGATGAAAAGGTTTTCCTGATATTTTCTGACATCAATCTGCCAGGCAAAAATGGAATACAATTTAAATATGATATAGATGCAGACCCGGAGCTTCGGAAGAAAAGTATTCCTTTTGTATTCTTGTCTACCTATGCCAGCCAAAAGGATGTTGAAGAAGCTTACATAAAAGTAACTGTGCAAGGCTTTTTCATTAAAGGAACAGATTACGGAGAAATAAAGAAAATGCTTCAACACATATTTGAATACTGGAAAAACTCCAAGCATCCCAATTCATTTTAAATAGAGCCTATTAGACTCACCCCTGATTCGTCTTCGACAAATCTTCCCCTCTCTCCCAAGGAAAGAGGGGAGAAATCGCGTATAAATTAACGCGTTTCAATATTTGTTAGAAGCAGAAAGATTCTTTATTCAAAAAAGGTTGAAAACAATATTCCCTTCTCTTCCCAAAAAGCATGTGCCGACCCATCGGTAAGAAGGGTGACCCCCGCCTTTTTGATGGCCCACGCGCTCTATATCAGCAAAACTTGTCCCGGTAAGTCGGGATTTTATTTGCTTGCCTGACATGGTAGTATTATCAAGAGTTCTCTAAAAAAAGGACGCCTTTTCTGAATCCGGATCAGGATAAACAAACCAGTCATACTCATTTTTCAATATTCGCAATTTAGCCCAATCTGATTCTGAAGGTGGACCCGCAGTCTCACCAAATTCTTCTTCAGATCCCAAATTAATGGCACCTCCCGTTCTCCCTGTAGCCACTACTGATTCATAAATGGGGGCAATAATATTTTCCAGATTCGCAGTGGAAATATTATTAGGTCCCTGGATTAACAGATGGAGTACCTGATTAAGCTCCGGTATAATAATTTCTTCTAAATCATGGTTAAGGGCTAAGTTAAGTGTTCTCACTTTATGATTTCTCGAGAGATCAATGACTTTGGGGCATTCGCCACTACCATTAAATCCAATCCTCAGATCATCCAGCTCAGGAAGGTGGTATAGATTGATAGCCTTCATAGGTCCTTGCCCATAGTAAGAATAAAATTCCGTAAAAGTTGCGAGGTCACCTGTCACACTTACAAAGTATTCACCAAAACTCTCATAATTATGACTAGCCCAATAATTACTCACAAAAGATCCCTCCTCAACAGTTCCATCTCCCCAATCAATCGTTATATTTCCCTGGTAAGTGAGGCTAAAACCGAACTCATCAGGATAAGTGGCATTATCATAATTACCGGGCACAGCCACAAAGGTGAGGGCAGGAATTAAACTTACAGGAACTATGGCATTATCATAGTCATCATAGATATCTTTGATGGTAAAGTTTTGGGTATGTTTGGCAAAACCATCTTTTACAATTACCAAAGTAAATTCCACTGTATCATTTCCTGAAAAGGTAACTGCATTTATTTCAGGTTCTACTGAAAATTCTTTGACTGTATCCGACTCCTGAATGATATAGCCTTGTGCATCGGTAAGGGTTTGGCCATTTTCCTCCAGCTCAAAAACAGATACAAAAAAGTGGTTGACAATAGTAAAAGGAAATGAAACGTATCCAATATCCTCAGGAGTTAACATTGAAACATTCAATACTTCTAATGAAAGTGAAGTCGCCTCATTGGCCACTACCTCAAATGGAAATGGAAGTGGATCATTTGTTAAATCTGCCATTGGAGAACCTGATACAGGTGTGGCATATAAAACTTCATTACCAGGGCTAAGCACCATAAATTCTGTCAATAGATAAGCTGCTTCATTCAACTCAAGCGGTGCACTTACAAAAGTGCCATTGAAAGTTAAAATAGCAATTGAGTCCTGAGCCAAGACCTCCGTGCCTTCAGCAGTCTCTATGCTAATTTGCAAATAAGATCCTGTAGGAAGATTGAACGATTCTCTTGTCGCTGCACTTTCACCTATTAACTCAAGTGAAAAAGACACTTCTCCTTTTTTAAATGTCTTAAGATCTTCATTCTCAGACTTACAGCCAACAATTAGCAAAAGGAGGAAAATAACAGAAGTTGATAAAGCTTTCATAACAGTGGGGGGTTATTGTGGTCCCTATAAATTTACCAATTTATATTCCCTCAATTATTATATGATTTTGCTTGATGCTTATATCATTTTCCTGTTATTTTGTTTCATATTCTCAAGCTACAATAAGATACTTCAGCACTATTTCATTTTGAAGAAAGTTTTCAATGTATTTCGGGTTTAATTACGGCCGAGTTAGCATGGGCTCCATAAGTGTTTCGTGAGACACAAACCACGGCTGTGAATATATTCGAGTCAAAGTCACTTGAAGCCATATTGACCGTGATGGACAACTTTCTCTGCCATCCAAGCACATCTATCAAATGATAAGGACAAGACAAACCAGCAATCAGGCTGATTTGCCCCAGAGGGGTAAAATCCTAATAGAAATACCAGCAGGCATACAAAAAGCTCCGATAGGAGTGAAATAAATGGTGCTTTCTCTCAATTTTATTGAAGTTGTTAGGCTACAGTTCAGTACCGGGCTTTGCTTACAGCTTCAATAACAGGCTACAAATAAAGAAACCAACAGCCAGCGGTTTAAGTAGAATAGAAACTAGCGGTCTGACGGCTTGAAGCCGTACTGACCGGTGATGGCCAACATCCTCTGCCATATAATAATATTCCTTTAGAACTGTACGCTCGATTGAGGAGACACAATCGAGGGCAGGCTATTTGTGCCATAAAAAAAGCTCCTGAATTTGCATCCAGAAGCTTCATTAATTGATAAATTTTCGTGACTATTACTCTTTATCCATGAATGGGTAACGGTAATCAGTTGCCGGAACAAATGTTTCTTTTATAGTTCTGGCCGAAACCCAACGCAATAAGTTCAATTTCGAACCTGCTTTGTCGTTGGTTCCGGAACCTCTGGCTCCACCAAATGGTTGTTGTCCCACAACTGCTCCGGTTGGTTTATCATTGATATAGAAATTACCGGCTGCATTAGATAATTTTTTAGTTGCTAATTCAATGATATAACGATCGTTACTGAATATTGCACCTGTTAAAGCATAAGGAGAAGTTTCATCCACCAAAGTAAGTGTTTCTTCAAAGTTCTCCTGCTTGTACACATAAAGAGTCACTACAGGGCCGAAGATTTCTTCCTTCATGGTAATGAATTGAGGGTCTTCTGTTAAAATTACTGTTGGCTGGATGAAATACCCTTTGGAATCATCATACTCACCACCTGCAATAATTTTAGAAGTGCTGCTTTCTTTTGCTTTCTCAATATAGCCTGCAATTTTGTCAAAGGATTTTTTATCGATCACCGCATTGAAGAAATTCTCAAAATCCTCAGGGCCACCCATCTTTATATCCTTCACATCTTCTATCACCAATTTCTGTACTTCCTCTGCAATATTATCCGGCAGATAAACTCGTGAAGCAGCTGAACATTTCTGGCCCTGGTATTCAAAGGCACCTCTTACTATAGCTGTTGCCACATCCCTTGCATGGGCAGTATGATGTGCTACAATGAAATCCTTACCACCTGTTTCTCCGACAATTCTTGGGTAAGATTTATAAATATCTATATTTTCTCCTATGGTTTTCCATAAGTGTTTGAAAACACCTGTACTACCTGTAAAGTGCAAACCTGCAAAATCAGGATGTTTGAATACAACTTCACCTGCATCAGGCCCACTTACATGTACTAAGTTAATCACACCATCCGGCAAGCCGGCTGCTTTAAATACACGCATGATTACATCTGCTGCGTATATTTGCGTGTAAGCTGCTTTCCAAACTACAGTATTGCCCATTAAGGCAGCGCTTGAAGGTAAATTACCCGCAATGGCAGTAAAGTTAAACGGAGTGATCGCAAAAACGAAACCTTCCAATGGACGGTATTCCGTTCTGTTCCACATTCCTGCAGAGGATTCCGGCTGCTCACTATAAATCTCGCTCATGAACTGCACATTATAACGCAAGAAATCTACTAATTCACAAGCTGAATCAATTTCCGCCTGATAAGCACTTTTTGATTGGCCTAACATAGTAGCTGCATTAATTTCATTTCTGAAAGGACCAGCAATTAAATCAGCTGCTTTCAGGAAAATAGCCGCTCTATGTTCCCAGCTTAAATTAGCCCATTTTTCTTTGGCTGCTAAAGCTGCTTTGATGGCCTGTTCCACATGACTTGCATCGCCCTCGTGGAAATATCCCAACACATGCTGATGGTCATGCGGTGGATTTAGTGGCTTTTTATTTCCGGTTTTCACCTCTTCAGCACCAATATACATAGGTACATCAACTTGTTTGGAACGTGCTTTCTTTAAAGCATCCTTTAATTGTTGTCTCTCCGGAGTTCCGGGAGCATAACTGTTCACCGGCTCGTTCTCTGCAAATGGCAATTGGTAAATTCCTTTTGGCATATCTTTGTAATTTTGTAATTGAATAAAAATGGTTTCGCAAAAATAGGTAAATAAAATTTGTTGCCCTCCATGAAAAATGGAATTTTCCGGCTTAAAATCCTTACTTATTTATGACAACGAATTCTGATGAATTGGATTGGATAAAATGTAGAAAAATTATCCTCTTTTAGTCAATCCTCACCCTTCCGATAATTAGGATAGAGGGTGAGGAATAACCAGTTAGTTCACTCTATTAATAAAAACTAAAGAAGAAAGAATTACCTTCCTCCTCCAAATATATCCTTGACCTTGTTCTTCGCCTTTTCTTTCAACTTAGCCTTTTCTTCTTCCGCTTTCTTTCTGGCCTCTTCTTCTGCTAGTTTCTTTCGCCTTTCAAGTTCATTTTTTGCACTATCTTTAGCTGCTTCAATTTTGGCCTCTGCTTCTTCTTTCAGTTTATCAGTTTCTTCTGTTATTTTTTCTTTCACGGCAGTTTTTGCACTACCTGCAACTGACTGTCCACCTTCAGTAGTTGTTTTTCCTAATTTTATATTAGGGTCATCATAAGTGCCCGTCACATTAAAATTAAGGTTTACTGAACTCCCAACTGCCTTCACGTCTGTTCCCAGCAAACCCGAAAGCGCCTGGTTGGCTGCCTGCCCTACACTGCCAGTAGGCACATTCAATTTTAAATTGTAGGCAATGTTGCCGTCAAAAGCAGTAGTTCCATCAATGGTGGCTTTATATTTCCCCATATCAATATCAAAGGGTTCTACACCTAGTTTACCATCTTTAATCTCCGCTTTAAGTGTGATATCTTTTAGGTTGATTGTATTGGTATTATCAAGTTTGGATAAGGAAGTAACACCTTTAATAATTTTTGAATCAACAACGGCTGCTTCTTTAATTTTTACAATGCCTGAACCTGACAAAGTAGGAAGATCAGGCATCATTTCCTGTGTCATTATTCCCTGAATAGCAAAATCTGTACTGAATTTACCTGTCATCTTCTCAGCAACAGGCACAAATTTTTGAACAGTTACTACATTTTTGAATGTCTCGGGTATGCTTACGTCTACAATACCAAGATTAAAATCAAATATCGGATTATCCTCATCCTGTGTGTTGTAATTTCCCGCCATATTGATGGAGCCTTCCAGCATGTCAAATCGTAACGGATCCATGGTTAAAATTTGATTGTTGACCCTGATCTTGCCTTTCGCATTTTTGAGGACGAAATTGTCATACACTATTTGCTGCACATCAGCATTAAAGGTGAAGTCGATATTTTCCGGTACCAACACCAATTCCATTGAGGTGGTATCTTCTTCCGTAGTGGTTTCCTCTTCGGATGAGCCCATCATTTCATTTACATCCAATAATTGGGAAGTTAAGCTCATTTGTCCTTCCAGTTTAGCATTTTCCTTTATGGCATAAGCAATATAATTACTCAACTGGCCAGTTACTTTGAAATCACTTTTACCGAAATTACCTTCCATTTGAGACATTTCAACAAACTGAGGATTGAAATTCAAATTAGCTTGTGAAATTTTAAAATCAGGAAGATCAGTAGTGGAATAAAAGAAGTTATTTAATTCCAATGTACCTGAAGTATTTAGATTTTGATAATTCTCCTGTTCTACATCAGCATAGTTTCCTTTTGAGGTAATGTCTGCCTTTACAATTCCTCCAATACTATAGTCAGTAGTTGGTTCAATTCTGGAAATAACATCAAGATTTAAAGCCCCTTGAGCATTCAAATCCCAGCTTGGAGCATCAAAATTATTAACTACTGCATTGGCAGTGAAGCGATCTTTATCAATTGTCAACCCAAAATTCTTGATTTCCAGTAAACCATCTTTCAAATCGCCAGTCTCACTCTTTGCCAGTAAGTCCAGAGAAATATTTTGGACAGGCAATGGTACATCAGGAGATTTTACATAAGCATCATTTACTGATAAATTTATTGAAAATGCAGGCAGTTTATCCTCACCATAAGTTCCTTTTGCAAAACCCTTAAAATCAAATTCACCTTTGGTTTCCAGGCTTTCAAAACCATCGGCATACATCCCTGGCACCAAAGAAAGAACGCTTTTAAATTGTGTGTCTTCCACAAAAAACTTGACGTCCATGTCAATATCCTCTTCAGGCATGGCAAAGAATCCATCAAAGTTTAATTTAAACTCATTCATCCTGACCGAAGTCTCATTAAACTTAAATTTCATGGCGTCAAGATCCATTCCCAGAATCATATTAATTTCAAGTGTTTTATGTGCCACATAAACATCTTCATCATAAGCGAAAGAAAAATCATCTGCAGTGGTCTTTGTCACCATATCAAACACTGTTTGGGAAAAATCGCCCTTTCCGGTATGGTTTAAACCTATTATTGACATAGCCATATCAGCGGATTGATCATAATAGCTAATGTTGCCATTTTTGATTTCCCAATGGTCAATACCTATTTGCATATCACTCTCTTCAGTGGTAGTGGTATCTGTTTCATCAGACGGTACAACAATATCATAATTGGCTGAGCCATCTTCCAACACTAATATATTGATGGTAGGTTGATCTAATATAATACCTTTGATTCGCAAAGGCTCACTTTTAATAATAGCGACAATGTCGACTTCCAGAGAAAAATCCTTTGTAGCAAACAAAGTATCCCCTTCAAACATCTCTTTTCCGGTAACTGATAAATTTTTTAGTCCTACGGTAAGATTAGGAAAATCCTTTAATAGGGAAAGGCTAAAATCATCAGGGTCAAAATTCACATTTGCATTGACAGATTTATTTACTTCTGTTTGCACTTCCCTTAAAATTCGGTCTTTGAAAAGAATGGGGATTAAAATGATTGCAAGAATCAAAAATGCAAGGATACTGCCAACAATGATCAGTAATTTTCTCATGATTAGGAATTTGTAGTTTTATACTTTAAAGTTATAAATAATATAGCTAAGGTTTACATTACGAGCTGGTTAATTTAAAGGATAGATATTGTCTGATTATTTTATCATCACATTCAATTTCTGCTTTCATCTCAGAATAAGTTCATGATATGATTAAGAAAGCAATTGCACTGGCCAGGTGTTTCTACAACAAGCCACTTCATATACTTATTGCTTACAACCAGAATCAGATCTGTAGCTAATTTAACCGACTTTCGCCCCGAAAAGATACTAAAAGGCATGTTTTTCATGCAAAAAGAACCATTTGTAATAATTTTTAGTTAACTCAATATTAATTTCATGGAATATTTCTTAACTTAAAGTTCATATACAAGTTAAATAAGTAACATTAAGGTAATATAAGAATTGAATTTTTTATTCCCATATGGCCAAAGAAGAATCAAAACACTTTTGCTTTTCCTCATAGGAATGGTATTGGTGGGCAACATCTATGCAACCACTGACACTTCTGAATATGAAAAGAAAAGAAATTTGATAGTCTCTCAACAACTTTTAGAGCAGCATGCCCAATGGAACAAGCTCATCGAAAAACTAGAGAAAAAATCTTCTGCAAATCCCGAATACTTTCTGGACTTCCTGTTCTACAAAACCCATAATACCTTATTGAAAAACTATGGTAAACATTCCGATTTTGGCAAAATGTTGGAAACAGGAGATTACGATTGCGTGAGTGGCAGCCTTGCCTATTCCCTGATCCTCACTTATTTCAATATTGACCACAGTATTATCGAAACGGATTATCATGTATTTATTGTAGCCAGGATAGATGGTAAAGACTTCATTCTTGAAAGTACAGATCCTTTAAATGGGTTTATCAAGGATGAAAATGCCGTTATACAATATATTGCAAAATTCAAGCCTGATCCTCTGACCAAAGTCATTCAGAATACTATTGAGATTGGTGCCGAAAGCTATTTAACCACCGAAACTAACACCATATTCAAAAAGATCAATATTAAACAATTAAGTGGGCTGCAATATTACAATCATGGAATTTATGCCATTAAAGAACAAAATTACCCCCTGGCTAAAGCGAAAATCAGCCAGGCACTGGCACTCTACCCTTCAGAGCGTATTTATTCAGTGTACGAGTTGATCTCAAGCCTGGAAAATGCTGATCAATAAACTTTAGGTTTCCAAACCATAATGATTTGGTAACTCCTTCCTTGTCCATTTCCTGTATTTTTGCCAATATAAAATCTATTCCCATGAAATGAGCATAAATATTCGAGGGCGAATTTATACCAACCGCCAGATGAATATTTATCGCGAATTCCATGTGGTAACATAAAAACGAACATATACACATGAAATATTTATCACTGCAATTAATATTGTCAGTTGTGTTATCTACCCAACTGGCATTTGGTCAGGACAGGACTGTTACTGTTGAAGAAAAGGAGAAGCTTGTCATTGCTTTTGGATCTTGTAACAAACAATACAGACCGCAACCTTTATGGAAAGATATCCTTGCGCATGAACCTGATCTTTTCTTGTTTTTGGGGGACAACATCTATGGAGATACCAATAACATGAGGATTCTTGAGGATAAATATGAAAAGCAAAATCAACAGCCGGACTACACAAAGTTAAAAAAGCAAACAGAGATTATAGGAGTATGGGATGACCACGACTATGGCAAAAATGATGCTGGAAAGGAATACTCCCATAAGGAGGAAAGTCAGCAGCTTTTTCTTGATTTTTTTGAGGTACCCGAAAACAGTCCACGTAGAAAAAGAGAGGGCGTGTATTCTTCTTATCAGCTAAACTGGAATGATCAAAAGATTAAAATCATTTTACTGGATGCACGCTATCACAGGGATGATATCATAAAAACCAACAATAAGTATATACTCAACGAAAAAGGCACCATTTTAGGCAAAGAGCAATGGAGCTGGTTGGGAAATGAAATAAGCGATTCACTTGTTGATTTATATATCATTGCCTCCGGTATTCAGTTTATAGCAGAAGATCATCCTTATGAGAAATGGGCTAATTTCCCGAATGAAAGAAAGAAGATGTTTAATTTAATAGCCGATAAAAACCCTAAAGGTGTGATTTTCTTAAGTGGAGATAGACATATAGCAGAAATCTCTACAATAGATTGGAGAAACCTCCCATATCCTTTGGTAGATATAACTTCCAGCGGATTGACGCACACCTGGAGCGGTGATGATGCAGAAGAGTACAACCAACATAGGGAAGGTGAATTAATAGCACAATTGAATTATGGATTGTTGGAAATAAGTGCTGGCAGCAAAGGAGAAATAAAAGTCGTCTCTCAAATAAGAGGGGAAGATCAGCAGCTGTATTTGGAAAAAGAAATGGTTTTTAATAATTAGCATAGTTATTCTATCACCAGGAAAAACCTCAATTCCTATGCAACAGACTCAGAAAAACAAAGAAAAAGCAATGGCATTTTATGATTTAATGTTCAACCAATGCCAACCAAAGGAAGCCGTAGACAGATTTGTAGGAGAATCATACACTCAACACAACCCGGAAGTGGGAGATGGGAAACAAGCTTTTATTGATTATTTCACCCGAATGGCATCGGAATACCCCGGAAAAAAAGTAGAATTCAAGAAAGCCATTGCGGAAGATGAATTTGTGGTGCTACATTGTTTCCAAAGCTGGCCTGGTGACAAGGATTATGCAGGAATAGATATTTTCCGCTTTGATGATAAGGGGAAAATAGTGGAGCATTGGGATGTGCTGCAGGTCATTCCTGAAAAAGCCCAAAATGACAATTCAATGTTTTAAGTGAAAAACAGCCTCCTTTTTAATTCCCCGGGAGAACTACACTAAATGCTGCCATCCTAAGCTAAGGAGGAGGAGACTACGGCCATTATTGTTTGTAAAATCAAAACAATAATGGTTTCTTTCGTTAGTATCTATATCTTCATAGAAAGAAAATGACTTTACTTTTTATCTACCTGTTCATAGCGCTGTTTACTTCATTCTTGTGTTCTATACTGGAATCCGCTTTGTTATCAGTTCCAATATCTTATTTAATAGCAAAATCGGAAAAAGGAGACAAGTCAGCTAATACCCTGATTGAAATGAAGCAGAATGTGGATAAACCCTTATCTTCTATTCTTTCATTAAATACCGTGGCCCATACTATAGGTGCTGCCGGAGTTGGTGCTCAGGCTACTATTGTTTTCGGTGAAGCTTATTTTGGGCTTGTTTCGGCAATTCTTACCATATTGATATTAGTGTTTACTGAGATAATTCCTAAAACACTCGGAGCCAACTACAGCAAAGAATTAGGCCCCTTTACTGCCAGTACTTTAAAAGTATTAATCATTATTACCTATCCATTGGTAGTATTATCGGCAGTCATTACAAGATTGCTCCTGAAAAAAGAGCCAGAACTAACCACCAGCAGAGAGGAAATTTCAGCCCTGGCCAATATTGGAACACAGGAAGGGGTTTTTGGTGACAAAGAGAATAAAATTATTCAAAACCTGATCAAACTTAAAAGCATTAGAGTATCCGAAATTATGACTCCCAGGGTGGTGATGGTTTCTGCCAATGAAATCATGAAGCTTGAGGAGTTCAATAAAAACAGAGAATTTATACAATTTTCCCGCATTCCTGTTTATAAAAACAACAGGGATAACATCACCGGATATATTTTCAGGCAGCAGGTTTTTGAGAAACTGGCAGAGGATCAATTTGAACTTCAACTAAAAGAACTCAAACGCGAGATAGTTATACTTGGACACTCCACTACCTTATTTAAAGCATGGGAGAAATTGCTTACTGAAAAAGAACACATTGCACTTGTTGTAGATGAATACGGGGGAGTGGATGGCATAGTGACACATGAAGACATCATTGAAACACTTATAGGTTTTGAAATTGTTGATGAAAAGGATGAAATTGTTGATATGCAACAGTACGCCCTGGAGAAATGGAAGAAGAGAAGAAAAGGCCATATGTATTAGTGAAAGTACAAATACAAATGTTCAGCCATACTATTAAGTATTTTAATAACTGAAAAAGCTCCCGTTACAGTAGAACAGTTATGGAAGCTTTTTCAGGTTTTTCATAGGCTTCTCATGATAATTGATTTTGCATTAAAATTCTTCTTTATGGCTTCTAGAAAGCATTTTATTAAAATTCTTTAGCAATAAAAAACTTCAAAAAATAGGTCTTTCGTTGAAAAGTGGGATTTACTATTTCGTTTCTCGTATTTCGTTTCCAAATTTATTTTACTTTCTTTTTCTTGACAAAAAAGATAGAACGCCAAAGGCATCCCTTCGGGGAAAGTCAAGACAAAAAGATGCTTCCACGCTCAATCCAGCACACTCCCCGCCTTTTTGTCCTCCTACCCGCCCTCTCCGAGCAAATTTTATTTGGTTTAGAGATTTCGAAGTATTTATCAAGAGTACCCTTCATAAATTCCGTTGGCACGAAATTGCATGTTTGCAATAACCAATGGGAGCAAATTTTGACCTATTCTCCCATGTTGACATCTCATTGATCTAAATTAATCCCAGTTCTTCTATACTCATCCTGATCAATGGAATTATCATTATTGGTATCCCAGGTGTCAAATATGCTTTCTTCTAATTCTGACTCACTATAGCGGTTATCATTCTCGGAATCCCAATCATCATAAAAACCCGAATTATTTAAGCCTTCGGAATATTCATTATTATCAAGCATACCATCATTATTGGTATCCCAGTCTTCGAAATAATTGCCATTCCAACTAGCATTGCCATACTCATCATTGGACAACCTTCTGTCATTATTTTGATCTAATTCCCCAAAAAGCCCTGAATTGATTTCATTGTTATCATAATAGCCATCATTGTTGGTGTCCCAATCTCTGTAAAAATCATTGTCAGAATACCATGAGTTGAATTCGTTTCTGTCCAACCTATTATCGGTGTTAGTATCCCAGTCCCTGTAAGGATTAGTTTCCTGTGCAAAAGAGGTGTTAGCAATCATTAAAAAAAGTACTGTAACAAAACCAGACTTTATTAAGCGCAGTATTCTGTTCTTCTTATTCGCTTTCATCATTAAAAAGTTTTAGTTCAAAAAATAATTAGTTCTTTTTAAGGATACGGCTTGTAAAAAGGAGAGGATTGCTTTTTTATTCTTATTTTATTAATTGGTCGCTTATTTCTTTTTTCTACTTAACTGAATGTCTGATTTTATCCACCGCATAGTACCTAATAAATACAATAAGCCAATTACCAGGCAGAAAACGGAAGAAACTATCATAAAAGTTAATCTGGCTTCTAACTCATTCAGGTAAGGATCATCAATAAGAATAACAGCCGGTATTGCTGTAAAAGCACGGAATAAGAAAATGAAAGCTATTATAAACAGAACAGCTTTTTTAAAAGGTAAAGAAAATTTTCCTGTTGCTGCTGAAAACGCATATAATGCCCAGATGGCCAATACTAAAGCTATAAAAGCAGTCGTAAATACAGGATGGTAAGAGCCTGATTCGGCTAATTGAGCCATTCCTTCTCCCGCACCAAAAAACCTGTACCAATCGGGCCCGCCAATAATGATCAAAATATGCAATAAAGATGCTATTGCACTTAAAATACCTCCTGCTATTAAAAGTTTATTATTTCCGTTCATTGTTCAAATTTCCTGAATTATTATTTTAGATTGCCGTTCTCCTTAACTGAATAATCCTATAGGCATTCCATGATAATAAAGCTATATAAATATAATAAGCTAAAATCCCTAATTTTTGAGCAAGGCCGGGAAAGGCAGACTGCCTGAAAAAGCCTGTTATAATCAGGAGCCAAGCGCAAATTAAAAGTGGTTTCACAAGTGCCTGCCATTGTTTGTCTTTTCTCAATTGTTTGGAAATAGTGAAGGCGCCTATTATGAAAAACAAACCACTCCCCATTACACCAATAATATGGAGTGTAGATGAAAGAGAGGAATAGTTCTCGTAATTCATTGGCGAAGCACCTAATGCTATAAGTAATCCTGATAGAGCGATTAATATAAACGGATATTTCCTAACATTTCCATTATTAACCCACTTGCACAATTTCAGGGAAAATAAAGTAACCAATAAGCCGGGAATTAAAAAACCAAAAACAGCAAACCAGAGGTAGTTTGGTTGTCCTATACTCGCCAACTCGCTAAATGCTTTTGTGAGATGAGAGTAATCAGCATTAATACTCGAAAATATAAGGTAAGCGAAAATACAAATAGCAGTCGCCATAATGCCTGAAAGTGGTTGGAAATTATTTCTCATAAAATATTAGAAGTTGATAAAGGTTTTAACAAGCTTGATAATGTGATTTATATCATTCTGTTCAGTGGATTTGTATTTGTTTTGCTCATACCAGCCAACATAAAAGTTATGAAGTACTTCAGCTTTAACTTCAGCTTCCTCTTGCGTGTAACCTAAATCCCGGATCAGTAAGCAAGTAAAAGCTAATCGTTTGGCTCTGAGGCTATTTAATAGTCCCTTCAGCTGATGATTAGATTGAGCTATTCTTCTAAGGTAAAACATGAAATCCTTTCGGGATTTGTCCTGAAAAGACAGCTTTAAGAATATGGTGAATTTTTCAGCTGGATTGTTTTCATGATTCAGTTCCTTAGTAAAAGGTTTAATACTATGCTCAAACCAATAAAGAATAGTATCATTAAGAAAGTTTTCTTTTGACCTAAAATGCCAGTAAAAACTGGATTTGTTGCACTTTAACTGCTTTGCCATTTGCTCTACATTGAGGCCATCAGCACCGGAGACAGCAAATTTCTGTACTCCCAGTTTTAACCATTCCTCCTTTTCTACTTTGATTGTGGGCATTTTATAGACGTATGCGTTCATAACAAAGATAGAAAATATTTCTAAACGATAACGTTTAGAAATAGAAAATTAAAAATTAGTTATACACTTGGTCGCATGAAATTAGATTCTGCACCTGAAGCCAGTTTAGCTTCAAATTTTAAAAATGGTCATAACCTTCCTGTTTTTATTCCTTTTGATTCTTTACCGGAAGAAGAAGAAGAAGTAAATATAAGTAGTATTGGCGCTCGATATGAGCCGGATGATAATCCAAAATCAATTTGGAGATATAATCATCACGGCCACAATGCATTTGATGCTATTATTTTGATTGATAAATCTACGCCCTCTCAATTAATAGGAAATAATAACAAGAAGTAAAAATCCCAGTCAGGAGTCTCCATTCATGTTTTAAAAACATAGAATATAAACTAATAGATTACTCTAAAAAAAGGAAGTAATCTTTATTTTCTTTAGTATAGCCTTCATTTGGGCAATCTCTTCTTCGTGTGCAAAATCTTAGTAAAAACGCCTATTTCATTCCCCAATAAGCTCCCTTTCAAGCTTAATAATATATTCTACCAAATTCTCTTCTTTGCTAAGATGAAGTTTCTTTCTAAGCCTGTAACGAGCAGTTTTTACGCTTTCAGGTGAAATTCCCATGATATTGGCTGCTTCCTTCAAATTCATATTAAGCTTTAACAATGCACAGAGTTTAAGCTCATTATTGGTAATGTCCGGATAATTTGATTTCAACTGGCTGAAAAAATCAGTATGTACTTCTTCAAACTGGCGTTTGAAATCCAACCAGTCCTTATCAATATGCATACTGTTAGCTACCAGCCTATTAAGTGAATTGAGCTTCTTTACAGTCTCACTATCTTTGGACTTTTTCAGTTCTTTGATAGAGGATTTTATTTCTTCCATCAACTCGTTTTTGCGGACAAAATTCAGGGTATAGCTGGTGAGTTCTTTATTTTTAAACTCTATTTTTTGATTAAGTTCCTTTTCCTTTAATCTTGCATTTTCCAATTCTACTGCTGCAAGGGTTTCTTTGGTTTCATAAATCTGTTTATTTTTAAGAAGCAGTTCACTTTTTCTTCTGATATTCATTCTTTGCCTGCTATAGATAAAATAGGAAATGATCAATACTGCTAATATTCCAATAATCAAAGTTTGGCGCCACAACCTGCTCAACTGGGCTTCCTGCTGGAGAATTTCCAATTCCTTTTCCTTCATTTCCATTTGCTGAGCACTCTTTTCCAACTCGAACTGATTTTCAAGTCGCACAAATTCCCTCAATTTTTCCGCATTCAATAATGAATCCTTGGCCTCAGAATATTGTTCAAAATATGTAATAGCCTTGCCTAAATCACCCTGTCTGACAGCTACTTCCTTTAATTTAAGGTAGATATCCCTTTTTAATTTTTTTGAGCTGATATTTTCGGCTTCCTCCAGGGCTATTTTGAGGACTTTCTCTGCCGATTCATAATCTGCTTTCAGAAAATAAATAATCCCCATAGTGTAAATACTAAAAGCCTTCCCATTAAGATCGTTGTCTCTCGATTGGATTACCAAAGCTTTATGGGAATAAGACAAGGCTGAATCTAACTCATTACTATCTTTAAAATAACTAGCTAAATTGGAGTAAGAAGTGGCTTTTCCGTAAGAATAGTTTAGCTTATCACTTAAGTTTAAAGCCATGTTATAGGTGTCAAATGCCCTGGTGAGTTTCTTTTGTTTCTGGAAAAGTTTCCCCATGTGGTTGAGCGTGTTGACAGCCCTCTCCTGCTTGTTTAACAAGTTAAACGTCTTTAATGCTTCCTCATAATAGGCCAAAGCTTCTTCATAGCTTACCTGTTCACTATAAATCAGGCCTGTGTTCATCATCACATTTGCTATATTCAATGTATCACGCATATTTTGATACAATACCAAAGCTTTCATCAGTGCATTCAGTCCTTGTTCATAATTTCCCTGCGCCCAACCAGATACTCCTATTGATCTGTTAGCAAAAGCCATTCCTTTATTATAATTTAATGAAATTGCCAATTGCAATGCTTCCCTGCTGTAGTTTTCCGCTTCTACCGGATCGATGATCCAGTATACATAACTCAATTCATTTAGTATGTCGACTCTTACAGAATCCAGCCCCGGATGCATCTTCAATTCATGCTTGAGACTATCAATATTGCCAATATCTGCCATACCCATGGAAGGAAGAAGCATCCATAAAACTAGAAGAAAAGCTATTTTCATGTGTATATAATTGCATTTTAATTACCACATGGAATTCGCGATAAATATTCATCTGGCGGTTGGTCCCCCCGATAGCTATTGGGGCTATCGGGATTCCCCCTCGAATATTTATGCTCATTTCATTGATTATAAATGTATCATTTTCATTAAAATTAATAAATTTATCAATGAGAGTTTTTAATTTTTCCTAATTCCTTAAGTTTAAGCCAATCATTCTTAATAGATCGATCTATAAACCTGAGCATCCTGTATCAAGGATTTATTTTGTTTTTTTCACCTAGAATTCAGGAACACCGGGCATAGCCTCTATTTTCAGCAATAAGTTACCAATTACCATGAAATTCCCCCTTAATTAAAAAAACCACTAAGGGTTATTCCTGCTTCAATTGATGGGATATTCCCTAATATTTTTATAGGTGACTGGCTTAACAACAGATGTTTCCAATTCAACATCAGCATTTTTCCACACCAGTTCAAAATGTTCCATAACCTCCAAAGCTTCCATTAATTTATCCTGATGCACCAGGCTATTATACAAACCGTTAAGAGCCCAACCATTTTTAGGATACCGGGATAGATCATTTTCATATACTTGCTGAGCTTCTTCATACTGTTCTGCATTCAGTAACAGTGCTCCAAGGTCATGTTTCACTGAAAAAAACCAATCTGAAGAAAAAGTCATCTGATCTTCTAATTCCATCGCTTGGGTCAAAAATTCTATACCTTCATCATTATCACCTTTCTTTTGTGCTATTTTCGCTTTCAATGAATAAGATGCTATTTGGAGCAATTGATCAGTAGAGTTCAATTCCATATTTGTCTCTTTTTCTGGTTCAGCATTGCCTTTAATCTTTTCCAATTGCTGAAGTTCCTTGTGTGCTTCCTCCAGCTTGCCCTTTCCCACAAAAGCCATTCCCCGGGCATAATGCCAGGTGGCAGTAGGATATCCTAAATCAATCTCGGGTTTTTTAAGGCTCAATATCTTATCCCATTGACCAAATTTTACCAGTAGGTAATACGGAATTATACTATAATATTGTTGTAAGCTTTGCAAGTTCTGTTTTTCTATCAAAGTAGTATCAGTAAAAGATGCCATTTCAAAAGCTGCATTAATAGCCTTTTCTCCCCTACCTTCAAATGTGGAAATAGTTACCAAAGAGAGAGTAGTATGTGGAAATACAGTGAAAGCATCCACTCCTAACCCCTTACATTTCATAACATACAGGCTATCTGTTTTTAGGGCCAGTTCATTTATTTCCCTTGCTTTGTTGTAATCTCCAAGCCTCCAGTAAATATGAGAGGCCGTATGCACCAGCTGACTTGATCCGGGAACTAAAGTGACTAAACGATCAGCACTTGGCAAACCTCTTTCAGGCCTGTTGGATGCCTCTACCGAAAGGATATAAAAATGGTTGGCTCCCGGATGTTGGGGGTTGCGCACCAATACTGTTTCCAATACATTCTCAATCTCTGCTGTCCAGGGTTTGGCTATTCCTTTTTTGCTATATAAATCACCAGGATGAATATTCATTAACGATTCAGCAAACAGTACTGCCACATCATCATGGTCTGGAAATTGATGATAAAGTTTACGCATGGCTTCTGCATAATCTATATCAAGTTGTTTTTGGTTTTTCTCTTCACCATATGAGAACCTTATTTGAGTGGCTTTTACAATCTCCTTTTCCCATTCACTTATATTTTCTCCATTTTCAATTAATGCAGAAGCTTTTTGTGATAAATGCCAGGCTTTCTGTTGCGAGGCCTCATCCATAGCTGTTATATAATTGGTACCTAAAACGTGTGATGCTCCCCAGTAAGCCATTGCATTACTGCTATCCAGGCGGATGGCCTCCTGAAAAGAACGTTCAGCTTCTCTATGATTAAATGCATAAGCCAGGATTAAACCTTGATTAAAAAATCGTTGGGAATATTCGGAACCCATGGTAGTTTTCATTGAATATTCACCCAGATTATCAAATAAAGGGGCATTAAAATCAGCCTGATCGAAAGAATTACAGGCTAAAAAGCCGGACAAAAACACCATCACCAATAAGCCCGAGAATCTATTTAAACTAGTCTTCATATTAAATTTTCTTTCGTTTTGTAATGACCATCTTTGCCATTTTGTAAAGAATGTATTTAGTCTGTCACTTTTCCTTTAGGTAAAATAACCAAATTCAACTTTCGTATTTATCGGTCCTGTGTATTAAAATACCCTGGACACATTAAATCCAAAGTGGACATCTCCTTTAAAAAAATCTCCGGTTGTTTCGGTAATAAAACCCTTTTCAATCATGGCCCTGCTATTAGTCAAGTGTAGTTGAAAAACATGCCCCCCTGTTTCAATATCTACACCTACAGCAATAGAGTTGAAATTTTCATCTCCTACCACTGTATTCAACCGATGGTAATATTCCGAATTAAGCGAGATCCTTTGGGTAATTTTCATCCTTCCCCCTACACCCATTGCATACACATCATTCTTGCCTTGCTCCTCCAGAATCAGGTTCCGGTGAATGAGAGTAGGCATTATTTGTAAAGATAATTTTGAGCCAAATTTTCTGGCAATCAATAGCTGATGAGTATAGAATAATTTTGAAACATGGTTGGTATATTGTTCCTGTCCTTTCAAAGTCTTGAATGCTGCACTGCTGATGTACACCATGGAAAGTGGAACATTTACACGCCCGGAACTCTGCCTCAGTAATCTGAATTTCAAAAATGAATCATAGGTTTTCTCAAATGAATTTCTTCCCAAACCAATAGTGAGGAAATCAGTAAGTCCATATTCAAATCCAAGCCTGATATTGGCTCCATCCAGGCCAAAAAGCTCATACACACCTGCATTTAACCTGCCAAATCTATGTGAAATAAGAAATTCGAAAGCTTTGCTCTTCCTGGTTTGCACGGTGTGCCCGTTGATAAGCCTGCTACCTTTAAAAGTGGCTTCCGCATAATTAATGGGTTCTTCTACCTGGTCATTGAGCAAAGCCATCAGGTCATCTTGCTGGGCAAAGCAAGCAACAGGGAATAAAAGAAAGGCCAGAATGATAAAATATCTCATTTTCAGAATGTTTTATAATAAAATATAATTTTTGCAGTATGTACAGTAAGAAGAAGAAGTACCAAATAAACAAGGACCAGCCATTTGCCGGCCCCGATTTATTTGTAACCAAACCGTAAAACTTATTAGTACTTTTATGCCGTTGAACTAACTTTTAAAAGGCTGGTATTTCAGTTCAACCGACACCTCTACCTCCTCTGCAATATTCTTAAAAGAAATTCGCGGGATTTCAATTTTATAATCGGCTACTTTCACAAAGAAAGTAGTAGTAGCTATCAAAGTATTGTTTTCTACTTTTATATAACCTTTAGTGCTTATGGATTTAGTAACGCCATGGATTGTAAGATTTCCCTTTACCATCACTTCATAAGTTGTATTTTTACTCATGTCTATTGGAGTAGCTGAAGTATACACTCCCTGAAATTCCGCTTTGGGGAATTTATCGGATTCCATATAGTTTTCATTGAAATGCTCCTGCATTAAGGATTTCTCGAAGGTAAAGCCCGTAATAGGCATGCTAATCACCACATCGTTTTTGGCAATATCAATGATACTCTGCACCTGCTCGTTATGAGCTTCAATGTTTTCCAAAGGAGCTTCAGAATAAAATTTTGCATAGCTATCCTTCGTGAAAAATTTGCTATCCTGCGCCTGCGTTCCCAGGAACATGAGTAGCATCAGTATTGTGAAAATTGTCTCTTTAAGTTTCATATTTTTTTGAGTCATGTGATTAATAAAAATTATTGGGAGGCGCCATCATTTACCCAGCATGCTATCTCCTGGATTTCCTCATTGGTCAGACTTATTCCACTGGAAGATGGAGGCATTGATTTACTCTCAGTTCTTGATTTGATTTTTGATGCATTCGAGAGAATATTTGATTCTACCCTAAAATCGGGAGATACATTTCCACCATGGCAGCTGGATGTAGCACAATTCTGACTAACAATTGATTTAACCGTACTAAAAGCCACATCTGACTTAACTTCCATTTCCCTTGAAACCTCACACCCTCCTGCATCTCTGGCGATCACTACATATTTACCAGGGCTCAAATTCGTAAATTCATTGGCATCCTGGAAAGCCTGTCCGGCAATTTTGAATTGATAAGGTGTTGCCCCTCCTTCTGCCTGCACAGTAATGCGCCCACTATTGGTTCCACAACCTGATTTAAAAGCTTCGCCAGATATATTTACACCATTGGCATTCTTCACATCAGTTGTGAGGCTATTTGTACATCCATCAATTGTTTCTATCTCAATAGTATATGAGCCGGCAGCCAGGTTCTCAAATATTCCTGTAGTATTTTCCTGGTCGTTGAGGCTGAATTTAAATACCACACCTTCCGTTGCAACACCTTCTACCTGTATCAGTCCATTAGCACTTCCACAATCAGCATCTGTTACAGCAACTAATTCTATTGAAGGCACAATGGCGCAACTTACACCTTCCGGCACTACCTCATACGTGCATGCCTTTAATGCTATGACTAATATTATCCCAAAAAGGGGAAGGATTTTCCTGAAATTGAGCATTTTATACACCATTTATAATAAAGCAATTTCCCAATTAGGTACTGCATGACCTTTCACTTCTCCTCTTTGCGCATCCTGTACGTAATAATATAATGGCTTAAGAGAATAACTATTTTGGTCTTCTCCATCTGTTCTTGGTGTCACATCAAATTGGTTTGCATTGAAAACTGAAGGCAAAATCAATTCCTCCCCACCAAAGAATGCAGGCCAGGCATCGAGACATCCTCCCTCACAATTGCTAAGGTTGTCACCATCATTTGCAAAATAATAGAGGGAAACACCTGATGCGTCCACTAAATAAGTAGAAGGTTCTTCCAAACCATCAATTTCCTGTTTAGCCACCATTAATGAATAATCAGGCTTGGCTACATACCAAACGTTTCCAACTCCATCTCCTTTAGTGTCATCGTTACTTTCGTCAGAGGCAAAATAGTAGAGTGGCCATCCTTTATAAGTAGTTTGCTTATCACCATCTTCTCTTGTAATATTGGTGAAATCAGCTTTATTTAAATCTTCTGAAACCGTAATATTCTCCATATAATAGACTGGCCATGTGTCAAGACATCCGTCCTTACATGCACTTGCTCCATCTGCATCATTGGCGAAAAAATAAAGGGTGTTTCCCTCAGCGTCTACTATTATGCTGCCAAAAGAACCTTTATCCGCCACACTGATCATTGGATCTTCTTCTATATCAGGCGTGGTAGCATCATCTTCTTTATCACAAGAAGTAAAAAGAATACCTAGCATTATCGCAAGGGCAAGCATGGTTGAAAATTTGAATTGTTGCATCATTTATAAAGTTTAGTTATTTGTTTTCGAATTGAGGCAAATGTAGAGGACTCCTATTGTCAACCTTTAAAAAGGAGGTAGACAAAGAGGTGACAATAGGGAAAAGTGGGTGAACAATAAGTGTACAGAATGAAGCTAATTGTGTCTTAGAAAGGAATAAAAGCCTTCCGGAAGAGATTTCCAGACTGGTGATTTAAAATCAACTATAAAGGTGAAGGGATTCCGCTATAGTTGATAATTATTGTTAAATTATCAATCGGATTTTATATTGGGGAGCTAATTTTAAATAGTGATGAAAAAAAACCTTCGATTTTTAACAGTAATACTCTTAGCACTTTCCCTAAACTCCTGCGGGCTTTTTCTACAAAATACAGGTGTTAAAAATTATTCCATTAAAGATCAACCGGGCAAAGCCCTGAATGACTATCAATATGATTTCATATATCTCACTAAGTTGCTAAAAGAAGGATTCCCTGAGTTAGAAAGCATATTTCCAGAGCAGGAAAGGATAAAGTTGGAAAAAGAAATTATTGTTCTATTAGCCAACAAAGAGCTTCAGGATATAGACTTTGTCTTACAGGCCAGAAGGTATTTATCGAATGTGCATAATCAGCATACCAACTTCTATTTGAAGTCAGATATTGAAACTGTTTATCCGTTCATTGTTCACACATCTTATAATCGTTGGCATTTATTGAATCTCCATAAGGAGCAGGATAGCTCACATATCGGAAAAGAAATTATCACGATTAATGGGTTGGAGGTAGAGGAACTGGAAAAAAGACTGATGAACTATACTTTCGGAGAAAATAAAATTAACCGTCAACATGAAATCAATCGAACTCAGATGTATAATAAGCCTGTATTTTTACAAGAAACAGGCCTGATTACAAAACTAACCGAAACCATTCAAATAACTTTCTCAGATAGTTCTTCAGTTGTTCTGGCACCGCTAAAGGGAGATGAAGAATTTAAACTTTACGAGATTCATTTACCAAGAAATGAGCTTACTCAAAAACAAAAAGCAACTTATGCATACCAGGTATTTCCTGATCAGAATCTGGGATACTTACAATTCAACAATTGCCATGATAAAATTGATATTATAGATGGAATTAAAAGTTATGTAAAACCATGGCTTCAGCCCCTTGCCCAAGCTTATGTAAAAAAGCAGTTTAAAAAAGACGAGCCAAATAAGAGGCTGGCAAGTTTTTACAATCCTAAATATCCTGTTTTTAAAGATTTTGTATGGGAACTTGTTGATAGCTTAAATCAAAACAATATTCCTGATCTTGTTATTGATTTAAGAAACAACCCCGGAGGTAATTTAACATTAGGTATTCAAATGATATATTTCCTCACTGATAGAACAGATTTAAGAGATTTCACAGAATATACCTGGCCTTCAGATATTTATAAAAGCTATTTCCCTGAGGAATATAAGAACTTGCAGAAAGCTTATCCTGAAGGATTCCCTGAAAATCAACTGGTGAATAAGCAGGTAGAAAACGATTTTTTTCATGAGATCACTGCTCCTCAATCTGATTATTACATTCCTGCAAACAGGCCTGTGTATAAAGGGAAGATTCATGTATTGGCAAATTATGGCACAGGAAGTGCAGCTGCAATGCTTACTACTTTGCTGCAGGACAATAATATAGCGACAGTTATAGGCACTAGTGTGGGAAACAATCCTACAGGTGCCACTACTTATACACCCATGAAATTACCAAAAACCAAGGCTCATGTTTCAATAGCTACGACTTTTAAAGTAAGGCCAGATAAAACAGCATCTAAAATTCAACTCCCTCACCATTGGGTTGAATATACAATAAAAGATTTATTGACGGGGAATGATCCTTATTGGGAAAAGGTGAAGGAGTTGACAGGCAGCGGAAAGTGAATAAAAAAATAAAAAACTGCTGTATAGAAGGAGCCCTGTGGATTAATTTGGCTCATTAAACTCGATAGATTTTTATACAATAAAAAAATTAATTATTTCCTGATTTGTCCCGCACCATGCACATAGTACTTATTGGTCACCAACTGCTTTAAGCCCAATGGCCCTCGATGATGCAACTTATCCGTACTAATAGCCAATTCAGCACCTACTCCCATTTGGCCACCATCAGTGAAGCGGGTAGAAGCATTATGGTAAACGGCTGCGCTATCAATTTGCTCCATGAACTTCAGGGCATCCTCATTGTTTTCCGTGAGAATGATATTTGAGTGGCCTCCGGAATAGGTATTGATAAATTCAATAGCCCCGTCTAATCCATCCACTGCACCAATAACAGCCTTCATGGCCAGAAACTCTTCATACCAAACACTCTCATCTGTTATTTGATCATCGGTTTCCAGCATGTCTGCCACTTCCTTACTGCCCACAATATGAACACCTTTACTGCTTAGTTCGGATTCAATCTTTTTCAACACCTCCTCAAAGTCAGGCCTGTTTTTATCTACCAGAATTTTATCCAGCGCATTACAACCTGATATTTTATCGCATTTGGCATTTACAATTACCGAAATTACTTTTTCCATATCGGCATCCGGAGCTACATAGGCAAAATTGTTGCCCCGACCACTCACCAATACAGCGCATTTGGCATGTTGCTTTACAAAATCGATCAATCTTTCGCCTCCTCTTGGTACAATCAAATCCAATGGCTGATCAGGATTTCGTAAAAACTCTTGTGTAGTGGCACGATCCATTTTGAGGTATTGAATCCAATCTTTTTCCAATCCATTATCCTCAAGGGCCTTGTGCCAGCATTTCACCAACTCCTCATTACTGTTATGAGCTTCTTTCCCCCCCTTCAACAGAATTTTATTGTTGGCTTTAAAAGCTAATACAGCTGCTTCAATGGTTACATCTGGTCTCGACTCGTATATAATCATGATGGTACCAAAAGGAGCTGTTTTATTGGTGATGTTCAGTCCGTTTTCCAGCGTATCATCACTTATGGTATTGCCCACCGGATCATCATGTGCCTTCACTTCTTTTACCGCCCTGATCATGTCATCTACTTTCGCATTATCTACCACCAGCCGATCGTACAGTGCCCGATCATCCCGGTCAAAGGCATCCAGGTCTTTTTTATTTGCAACAATAATAGCTTCACGTTCCGAATCGAGGTAAGCTATCATTGATTGTAAAACTGCATTTTTTTTATCTGTGCTTAATAATTTCATAAAAACTCAATGTTTTGATTCAAAATACTTTAAGTTAATCTTCCTTATAAATGCGGGTTCCCACATTCTTGCCGTGAACGATGTCCATGATCACATTTTCACGCTTACCATTGGCTATATAAGTGGTAATATCCTTGGCAGCTGTTTTTTTAGCCACACTGATCTTGGATTCCATTCCTCCCCGTCCTTCGCCTTCTTTTTTGTTGGAAGACTGTACAAATTGTTCTACTTCCTGTTCTGTACTGACAGTTCTGATCACTGATGAATCGTCATGGTCAGGATGTCCATCATAAATCCCATCTGTGTCAGTCAGTAAGATCAATGTGTCTGCATGAATCAGTTCCGCCACTAAACTGGCCAATTCATCATTATCTGTAAACATTGACATTGATAAAGACACAGCATCATCTTCATTGGCTATAGGTATAATTCCCTGGCTAAGGAGGCCTTCATAGCAATTGATCATATTGTCGCGGTGTCTGCCAAGATCGAAGTCTCGTTTTGTAGCCAATACTTGCGCGCACCGCATACCGTAATCATGGAAAATACTGTAATAGTGCCGCATCATCCTTGGTTGTCCAACGGCAGAATAAACCTGTCTGCGAACAGTTCTGTCCGATATGGTATTACTGTTGAGCACTTCTTTACCAGCAATCACAGAACCTGAAGAAATGAGGACAGTAATCACATCTTCCTCATAAAGCCTGGCAATTTGATCTACTAATTTTTTAAGAATAGGCACCACAATCCTATTATCCTTATTCACCATTACATTGGTACCTACTTTTACTACTATTCTTTTTTTGTATTGTTTGTCAACTTCCATTTGAAATAAGATACTTATTTACCTAATTCTACTGCACGGTTAAATGCTGCATAAGCAGCCTCCTCAATTAATTGTTTTACATTATTGTCTTCCATAGAATCCAAAGCAGCACGTGTAGTACCGCCCTTAGAAGCCACAAGGTTCATCCAGGATTCAGGAGATCGGTCTGATTGGTTAAACAATTCCACCGCCCCTTCAAAAGTCTGACCTACCAATACTTTGGAATCGTGTTCGGAAAAACCCATTTTGAGAGCAGCTTCCAACATAGATTGCATAAAGTAAAAGACATAAGCAGGCCCGCTCCCTGAAATTCCGGTAGATGCATCGATATCATTTTCAGTATCCAGTCTTACTGATTTACCAGTGGTATTAAGGAGGTTTTCCACTGTAGACAATTCAAGGCGGGAAACCTCATCTGATGCTGTAAAGGAAGTAAGCCCTTTTCCTACCTGTGCTGGAAGATTGGGCATGGCACGCACTACTTTGGTGATACCGAGTCCATCCTTGATACTTTGGATAGTTATACCCGCCATAATGGAGATCACTACCTGATCGGGTGTCATCATATGTTTAATTTCGCCAAATAGCTCATCACAATTATAAGGTTTCACCGCAATAAATATGATATCTGCATAAGGAAGGCAATCTTCTAATTTTGTATAAACATCAAACCGACTAATTTTTTTAAGTTCTGCTGTCTTTTCCTCACTTGTATCTGATATCATCAAATTGTGGGTTTTAAGGAATTCCGATTTTACAAGGGCTTTTGCATAAGCCAATCCCATATTCCCGGCTCCTATTACTAGTACTTTCATTTGTATGTGTGTTTGTGTTAACTTATTTGTTTAATACATCGCTCTGCGTGCAAGCATTGTGCATTTCTGCCTAAAAAAAACTATTAATTAATCACCTACTTTACTTTATTACGATAGTTTTCCCATCTATATCCTTTATAAATGGGATTTTTACCGCCTGAATAAAGAAATTTGACCCTTGTGCCAAAATAAATTGAACGTGCCATTTAGGCGGGATTGTGCAGATATGGCAGTAAAAGAACCGGAAACAGTAAATGAGAATTGGTATGGAGAGAAGTTATTGATGAGAGGAATATTAGTTTTACATTGAAAATGATTGTTTGTTTAATTATTGAAAAATGAAATAGCCATCTCGAATACTCGGAACCAACCGAGCATGAATATTAGATGTGAAACAGCTGGTTTCTTTGCAGGGAAATAGCTGAGCTATTCTCCCATAGGGATCCCTTCAATGCTATTAAGCTAAGACAACTTTCCTTCTCTCTTTGGAGAAGGATGCAAGGTTGAGGTTTAAATTAAAGCTTAACTTAATAGCATTCGGGATCTCTATGGGGCATATCGCTAAGGCGGTACAAGTTGTGACCTTTAAAAATAAACATATACACATGAAATACATTCTGGAAACCAAGAGATTAAGACTGAGGGAGCTTACACTTGATGACGTCCCCTTTATTGTTGCACTTCTCAACAGTCCGGGCTGGCTACAATTTATTGGTGACAGAAATGTGAGAAATCCTGAGCAGGCAAAACAGTATCTTGAAAACGGCCCACTAAAGAGTTACAAAGAAAACAACTATGGCATTTGGTTAGTAGAAACAAAAGAAGAGAAAAATGCTATTGGAACCTGTGGCATTATCAGGCGAGAACACCTGGATCATCCTGATATTGGCTTCGCTTTTTTGCCCGAGCAAATGGCCAAAGGCTATGCATATGAAATGGCCCATGCTACTTTGAATTATGCAAAGGACAAGCTGAAAATCTTTCCTATTCTTGCCATAGTTGTAGCGGAAAACCATAAATCAATCTCCTTACTTGAGAGAATAGGACTCCAATTTATTAAAACATTTTATCTTCCGGGGGATAAAAAAGAATTGCTTTTATTCAGTACAAAAGGCAGTTGAACACGTAAATTTAATATTTGAGCCACTTTTTAAACAAGCTCTATTTATTGGGGAAGAGTACTTTAAAAGTAGTTCCTTTTTCCAGTGTACTTTCTACTTTTATCTCGCCACCCGCATTGGAAACAATTTTATTGACCAGATACAAGCCTATACCTGATCCTTCAATTCCTGCATTATGCTCGTGAATTCTCTTGAACTTGGAAAAAATTTCCCCGATTTTCCCATCGGAAATACCTATTCCGTTGTCCTGAATGGATAGCATAGTGAAACCATCTATTTTCTGAGTTTTCACCACTATTTTTAATTGGCGATTATTGGACCTGTACTTAATAGCATTACATAAAAGGTTATAAAGTATACTTCTGAGATTCTTTTTTGAGAATTTTATTTCCTTCTCATTTAATTCAATTTCAAGGATAGCATGGGAACTTTCCAGAAGGTCGCGGATGCTCCACTTCACTTCTTCCACCAGCTCTTTTACATCCACATTTCCTGCCTCTTCAATTTCCTTTTCAATATTGGTAATATTGGAAAGTTCATCAATGGTTTCCCTTAATTTAATCACTGATTTCACAAGAGGTACAGTAATGGCCTTTACCTGTTCTATGTCATCGGAAGCTTTTAAGATAGTAATTAATCCCTCCATGCTATTGAGCGGTGATTTCAGGTCGTGGGAAACTGAATAAATAAAAGTATCATGGTCTTCATTAATTTTCATAAGCTTAGTATTGGCCTGTTCTATGATCTCCTGTGATTTCTTCAGGTCCGTGATGTCATAAAATGTAATGATGGCACCATCTACTGACCTATCTTTGGATCTGATATAGGGCATAATCACCATTACATACCACATTCCATCCTTTGTTTCAATTTGCTTTTTGTTAAGCTTTTGGGTTTGGATAACGGAAAGGACTTCCTGGATCAGATCTGTTTCCTTAATATTATTGGACAAATCTGCCAAAGGTCTGCCAATATCACTTTCTTTTACATTGATTTGCTTAACAGTAGACGGGGTAAACATCTTGATACACAAGTCTTTATCTACATAAACTTGTGTATTAATGGTGCTCTTGAAATAATTGTCAAAATCATCGTTAAGTTCCGAGAGTTCTTTAATGGTTGCTTCACATTGTCTATTCACCACATTAAGTTCCTCGTTGGTAGATTGAAGCTCTTCATTGGAACTCTGAAGTTCTTCGTTGGTGGCCAACAGTTCCTCCGTATAAGTCTGGATATTCTGATGTGATGTATCAAGGGCATTATGGGCATCTTTTAATTGATGCTTTGTATTATTTAATTCCTCTTCCAGGTCCTCTATATATCTTTTGGTATGCTCATCTATATTATATACTTCGGTGTGAGTATCTTCCGTATTACCGTTGGTATCATCTCTAAAGTAAATCATAAACAATGAAGCTTCCGACTCACTCTCTCCCTTTAATGAATTCACCAATATGCTTATATCCTGTACTTTTTTATTAAGTGGATACTTGATGTGTTCGACTACTACTTTTTTTCCGGAAGTTTTGTTTTTCTGTAAAGAAGTTTCCACAGCCATCGCCAGTGAGTCAGGTAACAACTCCATTAAATGGGTGTTGAAAAGTTTGGGGAGCATAAATTTTTCATACTCTCCAAATGGCATTAAAATTTCGCTATCTTCATTAACACATACCCCTGCATCATAACCCGACACTTCTAAATGGGAGGCATTAATAATTTGTGAAATTTTATCAGGCATCCTTTCTATGAACGGCTTCATGGCTATTTGGGTATTGACATAAGATTTTGTCCGGGAAAGCGGGGGAGTCTCCAGTTTGAAATCTATTTGACGATTGATATGATTATATTGAAACATTTTCCATTTTTGATTGATTACCTCAAAATTTTCAGTAAGAGCTCCATGCCCTTCGCAAGAGCCCAAAAACAAGTAAGCTCCATTGTTCAGAGAGGTTTGAAAAATGGAGAATATTTTCTCCTGAAGGGATTGATTGAAATAAATTATCAGATTCCTGCAGCTTATAAGATCAATTTTGCCATAGGGTGAGTTTTGGGTAATATCATGTTCTGCAAAAACAATCATATCCCTTATTTTTTCCTTCACTTTGTAATAGCCATTTTCCATAGAAAAATAAGTCCGCAGCCTTTCCTCAGATAGCTCCTTTGCAATACTTTCAGGATACCGGCCTTTTGAGGCAAAAGTCAGGGCTTCTTTATCGATATCAGTGGCTAAAATCTTCACTTTTATCTCTCTGTTGATAGCTGAAAGATACTCGTCAATTAAAATTGCAATAGAATAAGCTTCTTCACCAGTCGCACAGCCTACCACCCACAATTTTAAGGTTTCTCCGTTTAACTTATTATTTACAATTTCTGGTATTCCCCTCTTTTTCAACTCTTCAAAAGCTTCAGGATCCCTGAAAAAACTGGTAACTTTGATAAGAAATTCCCGAGAAAGTAAATCTATTTCGGCAGGACTGGATTTAAGGAAGTGGATATACTTCCCAATTTCCCCCATTTCGTTTGTCACCATTCGTTTGATAATCCTCCTCACGATTGTAGGTCTCTTATAATGAGTAAAATCCAATGGGGTATGCTCTTTGATCAAGCCAATCACTTCAAGAATCGAGGCTTCTTCATTTTCTGAGATGAGATTCAGGTATTTATGGTTCAGCACTCGTTGTTTTACAAAATAGGAAATTTGATTTTGCATTAAATCAGGGGATAAAGCAAAATCAAAATTCCCCGATTCTATTAGTCCGGAGGTGATATCTTTGGTTTCAGCACTTTCAAGATTTTGAATGATGACCATCCCTCCCTTTTCTTTAATCGCTGCAATTCCTCTTTTACCTTCAGAACCCGCCCCTGCTAATAAAACACCTATACTATCACTTCCTTTCTCCTCCGCCAAAGAATTGAAAAGTATATCCATTGTAGAAACCGGAGTGTGATATACCTCATTGTTCAGCCGGAATTTTCCATTTGAAATAACCATGGGTTTATCCTCAGGCAATACATAAAGGCCATTTGGCCTTAAGTGCATTCCCTCTTCAACTTTATAAATGTCACGCTGAGGATGCACAGTACGTAGGCCAGCCATTAATTTTGAACAATCAGCTGATGATGGTTGAGCAACAACATATGAAATGGCATCATTAGGGATGTCTTTGAAAAACGTATGTATATCAGGCAATCTTTCTGAAGATGCACCTACTGCTACGATAAAATGTTCCTCAATCGAGGGTCGTTTTATTGTCTTATTTATTGGAGATTTTATGAGTTCCAAAATTGCTTAGAATTAAAAAAGTGCCTGAATAAATCCATTTTATCCTGGCAACTGTTAAAAATAATTTATTTCACAAAAATTCCCCCTACTTGAAATGACCTCTTAAATGATTAATCCATTTGAAAATGCCATTTGTTTTTAAAATATAATGCATCAATTCTATTCCGAGGCATAAACCGTATGGTTGCCTTGCTCAATTGATCTTTGCTTTTAATCCTTATTGCTGATGAAACAGGCAACAAAGGCCCCAACAATAAACCTAATAATGCACCCCATACTATTCCTACTCCTATTCCTATCAGGGCGATCAGCCATGAGCCTTCATTAAACAAGCCCCCGGATAAAACCATATATAGAATAACGATGGCTACACTTACAGCTGCACCAAAAATTCCTCCCAGTTTTAGTCTTTTAAAAACTATACCTTCTTTGTCCCGGGTTTCCACATATTCCACAGGCATTTTGGGAGGTAAGGCAAACTTGATTTCGTTTTTACTGTAACCTCTCATCAATAAATTGGCATACACCAATCTTGATTCTTCTGGATATTTAAATTGACCTTCAATTGGTGTGGTGATCTTCTTCTGATTTTTATCAATGTGGTTTTCTACTATCGCTTTAGCTTCCATAATAAAGGTTTTTAGTTTAGATTTTGGTTCTTTCCTTTTAAATTATTCGCCCATATGTCAATAGTGGCGAGTTTCAATTTGTGAAGCTAACTCGATTTATCCGATGAATTGTTACATTTTATTTACATTGGGTTGCAAAATTCACGGATATTGAAATTTTACCCACCAATCATGTATTTTTATCGACTAATATTGTAATACTTACGGATTATCATTGACAAAGGTCATGATTTTTCATAAAAGTTTTCGTAAAGTCCTTTGAACCAACTTACTTTATTTCTATGAATTCATAAACATTTAAGATATCCTGTGAGAGGCCAGCATGTCCATGGCCATTGTGGCCTGGAAAAACTCTCATACTGATCACGGGAAAATATCTTCATGATGGTTCGTGAGACACGAAACACGGCTTTTTTTATGAAATCCAAACTAAAACATCCGGTTACGGAACAGGGACATAAAATAGCATGTAGCTCTGGAACTGGTATGTATACTTGAAATCAAATACCTAGGTCAGGCCACAGATCAGTACCGGGATTTGCTTCCACTGATTATTGCGAGCATGTTATTCCGTGTCAACGGAATTCATGTAAAGCAATCTGTTGGCTATAAACTTCGTTTCTGTGTTTTGCTTGGGTTCCAATCGGAGGGTTTAGAAAAAATGGAAACTAACGGTCTGACGGCTTATAGCCGTACTGACCGGAAATAGCCGACATCCTCTGGTCGCTCTATACTTGTGTCTCAAGCAAGCAGGAAAAGTCATGAGCCATGAACTCGATGCTGGTAAGTTGAAAATGTCAGATATCTGATTCAAGGTTTTCATTCGCATAGCGAGCAGCAAATTAGCTTTAGCCACCGACCATGGAATCAAAGTCGGCAATATTAGGTGGTTCGTGAGACACAAAACGAGGGCAGAGATAGCAGACTGGTTGGTTTTTTAAGATTAAGGACACCTTCTCAGGTCCATCCTTTGGATATTTTCAGGCCAGTAATATGCGCCAGGTGATGATTGCAGTGCCATGCATACATCCCTATATTTTCATCCAGGCTAAATTCTTTTCCGTGTTCTGGATGGATAAAAACCCTTTTCAAATCTTCGGGAGTAAGTTCCTTTAGCAAAACTGTCCAGCGGGCGTGAATGCCTTCCAACATACTGAGAGCCGGTTCAATGGGCATCTTTTTGCTATCGGCAAGTTCTGCCCAGCGATCTTCAAAGTAAGGTTTTATCACGGGCCTGTCTTCCGTGAGTGCCAGCTTTAACCTCATTAAACTGTTCATGTGGCTATCCGCACAATGATTGACCACTTGCCGGATGGTCCATCCTCCCGGGCGGTATTCGGTATCTAACTGATCATCTGACAAAGATTGTACTTCCTTCTTAAGCCTTTGGGGAAAGCTGGAAATATCATTGATGTATTGCTTCAGTAAGTCAGGTGTAATTGTATCCGCACTTTGAAAAGTGCCGATCGGGAATTTAAGTTGATTGAGATTCATAGAGTTATGGAATGATTTATCGATTGAAAATTAATCAAAAAATCAGGAATAATTTTAGTTGGTGATATGGATTCCTCCTTTCATTTCGGCTTCAGTAGGTTTTTCAAACCAGCTTTCCATAAAATCGAAATTTTCCTTTGTGACTTCAAATTGAAAAGTCTCTCCTTTTTCTTCATTTCCCCCGAAGGGATGCCTTTGGCATTTTCATCACTCTTTCCAATCGGATATTAGTAGGGATATCTAAAAAATGAATGCTTAATTCAAAGCCTTTGTTTTGTTTAATGTGGTACACTTCCTTATTACTATGTAAATCAGCTTTCGAAATATGGAATTATTTTAATCCGTCTGAAAAATCTCCCGCATGTTTTCCTTTAGAGAATTTTTCCTTATTAAAATCGGAGGATTTCCCTTTCGGTATTGTTAAATTCTCCCACTTACTTCCTTTTACCATACGACCCACATACACCATCTGCCCAATATGATATGAGTAATGGGCAAATTGCCTATGTACGGCTTCCATAACTGAATGGGCTTGATCCCGGATATATATTTCCGTATTAATATTTTCCTCGTTTATGGAATCCAAAGCAGCAAAAAAACAGCTCCAACCTTCATCCCATTTGTTCAACAACTCTTCTTTTGATGTGATAACTAACTCAAATTCCAAATCCCGATTTCGCCATTCCTTTTCACCGTCAGAAAGCAGAAAATCCGTCCAACGTGATTTCATATTTCCCCAAAGATGGTTTACGATAATGGCGACTGAGTTACTTTCATCATTGAATTGCCAAAACAACTCTTGCCCATTAAGCTGGTCCAAAGTCTTTTCACCAATTGATTTGTAATACTCAAGTTGCTTTTTTATGCTATTTAGATATTCTACTAACTCCATATATAGGTTCTTTCTTAAAATTGGCTATTAAGTTTTAAATATAGGAATTATCAACTTGATTGCGCTTGCCTTGCGCAGCTAAGATTCTTTTAAGTTTTTCCTGAATACATATTTGAGAGACAGGCAAAAATCAGTGAGGGGATGTGATAGTATTTATCAAGGGTTCCCAAATAACACCTTTCGGATCAAGATCTGCTATTGTTATCGATTGGCCTTTTCATTGTATTGGATGTCCTTAATTTCCAACTTCAGCCAGGTCCAATCCCCACTTTCAAGTTTCCAAGTGGCAGTCATTTGGGACGGTACTTTTATGCCTTCAAAAGTTTTATGCTCCTCCACTAATAATACCCATTCGTATCGTTTGGCATCTGGTTTATTGTCCTTATAACGCATGGCGGAAAACTTTATAAAATCTCCTTCGGGATTAAAATAAAAAGTGCCGCTTCCTTTGGTTCCTTTGTAGTTCATGGTGGCAATGGCTGTATTGTCATCCACTTCCTGCCAGCTTACGTACGGACTAACAGCCAATGAAGGAAACCAAACCATTTCGCCTAAATAACGCTGGAGAGTCCCTTCGTTAAGCTTCTCCCCTTTCTCATTCACCACATTGATCAAGGCATTTAGCTTAATCAACATTTCCCCTTTTCCCTCTTCGAATTTATCTCTGCCCTGGAAATTTATTAAGCTATTCATTTTGACATCTACCTTCCAGATAAAAGCAGGTTCATCAATAATAGTGTATTGAACGGCCGTTGCATGAAGCCAATCTTCCTGCTCGGGCTTCATTTTCATTTCAGCTTGTTGGATTACCTTTCCCCGGCTTATAGAGGGTTTATCCATTGCTCCCGAACGATGAAGCCATTTTTGTACGGGTTCGGGTAATTCCTTGATGTCATCTTCAGAAATAAACTTCTCTTTTAAGAGGCTACTTTTACTTAATATATGCCTGGTTTCAACCTGGACAAGTTGCTGAAAGTTGTAGTGACCATAGGCTATGATGGACACCAGCAAAACAAGTAGATTGGGCAGTGTTGCCCATTTGGCATCTTTCCAAAATAAAATAATGAGGATTTGGGAAACAACCACTGCTATAAAGCCAAAAAGCCAGACATATGGATGGTTCAGATAATATAAGATGCCATAAATGAGAAACAGCAGACTGGCTACTAACCACAATAAGCCCATTGGTTTGCTAATGGGAAGAGTTAGATTTTCTACTTCCTTCCAGCTAAAGCCTTTTACAAATCCCAACAAATGGATAAGTGCGTGCAGTAAAACGATTATTAGGAATACTGTTCTCATTTTAGAGTTGTTTTGATTGAAGCACCACTTCAGTAATTCCAGCTAGCTACTGATTAATTTATCACAGACTCCAAGTAAGGCTTCATTTTATTAAATACCTCTTCAAAATGTTTTTTAAGCAAAAGACTTCGCTTATCAGATAACTCAATTATTTCATTTTTTTTTACTACTGCTGAATCAGGCAACTCTTCAAGTGCTAGTACTAGTTGTGAGCCTTTTGGTTGTTCTGACAATATGAAGTCTATCAAGATAGGTAAGTTTTCACGGTCTTGTCCTTGTTGATTTGGGGAATCGATTACAATAGGACAAAATGCGGAAGAACCTTCTTTCTTAATTACATGCAGTATGCTATAGTAGTAAGCCATTAGTGCTCTTGGCATAGCGCTACCTGATTCTTTGATGCTAGCATCAATTCTTGAATAAGATTTTTCCGATAGAGAATGAACATTTAGCTTTTTCAAAAAGCGAGACATTAATGTTTTATATTCTGATTTAATCCTATTTGACCTTTTGCGGTCTTCAAAACTTTTAACATCTGCTTCGTATTGTTTTTGTAACAGTAATTTTGATTTCAGTTCTTCTTCATACTCTCGAATTTCCTTTTCGAACAATTTCCTTATCTCTTTCTTTCCCTCGCTTTCTATAACATCTTTGAGCTTTATTTTCTCTTTTTTGCTCTCTAACTGCTTTTGAATTTCTACTATAGTTTTATTGTTAACAGAGAATTTGCTGTTAGTTTTTTCGATTCTATTCTTAACAACTGATAATTCTCCTTTTAATTCTATAATTAAATCTAAACATCTTTGTTCATCTTGTGCAATTCCAAAACGTTCTGAAAAATTATTTTCATAGTCGGCTCCACAGCTGGGACAAGAAACAACTTCTTCCAAATTGTTTACAGCGAATTCGTAATCACTGTTTGTTTCACTTAAAGCTTTTTGAGTGATGATCAACTGAGACTCTAAGTTAATTTTTTGATTATAAAGATGAGTCAAGTCGTGTTTTAGCTGGTTTTGAGATTTATTTAAAACCTCACAGTTTACAAGTAATTCAGTTATTTGAATTTGAAAATCTTCGATATCAATATTAAAATCAATCTTTGATAATTTTTCTTTTAAGTTTTTGAGTAAACCACGTACTATTGATAAATCTTTATCTATTTCTGATATTCCAATATTTAAGAGGCTTAATTCATTTTTCGCTTCATAAAATTTATTCGGTCGTATCCCGGTATGATAATTTACAATACTTGTTTTAGCATTGGGAAGGTATAGCTTAGAGAATGACGACCAGTTTGCTGTCCAACTTTTATCTTGGTCAGCATAATAAGGTAATAATAGGTATGCAGGAGGAGGTGTAACTATTTCACCTTTTTTGTTCGGTAATTGAATCTTGAAATCAAAGAGTGTAGTAAAGTATTTAGCTAACTCTGAAACCTTATTAAAAGCTTTTAATTGATTTTCTTGATTATCAAATATGCTGTAATTCTTATCATTTCTTAAGATGTACAGAGTGTCATTATCAATAGAGAATTCAACTAAAGATATTACATTTGCATCCCTCCAATTAGGGTGAAGGTTCTGCGGTTCAGCACCAAAAGTCTGATATATAGATTTTAATAAACAGGATTTACCCGTACTATTTTTCCCCAGGATTATCGTTCTTTTGCTGTTGAATTTTACTTCTCGTGCCTTTTCTTCTTTTAGAGATAACAGTAGTATCCTCTTTAATTTGAACTCCTTCATTTTTCCAATTTCTTAGGGTTCTAACCAGTTGTTTAAAATTCCCTTTATTCATAGATGATATATAAAACCATTGCCTCTATCAGAGCTTCACTGACACTGTTGTTTGCAAGGTTTTTAGTGTTTAATTCATTAATAATTTGTTTCTGACAGCTTAATAGACTTGATTTTTCATCAAAAGTCAGTTCAGATTTCGTCTTTCGAATTTCAGATTCAATCCTTCTAAAAGCCTTGTCGTTATAGGACATTTTTTTTAGCTCATAAATTCTTGATTGTGCCTTAAATGATTGAACGGTTTGAAAACTTGCATTCTCCGCGTTTAACCTATTTTCAATAGATAAGGTAGTTTTAGGGATAGTATTTGAACTCTCAAGTTCCTTTATGTACCTGTCAAAGTCGTTACGACTTATAGATTTCTTTGATTTTAGCTCTTCAAAATTTGTTACAGATTTCTCATAATCTGTCTTCATTTTGATTTCGTCAAAAATTGATTTGTAAAGCGGAGCAATCTTATAGCTTAAGTCCGAGAAATTTTTATCTAAAAAATCAACAATTCTAGCCTTAGCTAAGTCAGAGTGTTTATCAATATCTAGTTCACCAAGTTTGAAAAAGGTGATGTTTTGAAAGTCTTTTAAATCATTTAGTGAGTGTTCATTCTTTAATGCGACTATAATTTTATCGAGCTCTGTCGATTTTAATTCTGACAAGCAAAAACCTGAAGTATCCTCACATTTACTTTTATCCGCTAATACGCCTTTAACCTTGTTGTTAGTTATGAAATTAAGTGATTCAACTTTGTTACCAAATTTGACTAGGTGATCGAAAAGCTTTCCGAGAGGCGAATTAAGCAGGGATGTTTTGCCTTTCTTTTGCTTAATTAATTCGTTTAGTGTCCAATGATTCTTTTTGTTAGTTTTTACTTGATAAAACGAAATTTTAGTTGGGTCTGAAGATGAGTCAAAAATTATAACATCATCATGGTGCTCTAATGTTAAAAGATAGTCTTCAGGATTTGTATGTAATTCCAACAGTTTGCAAATCGCCCAGTCTTTTTGATAATCAAATCTATTTGAAGATGATGAACCACTATTTTCTCTTGGTCTAGTGGAAATAATATTTTGTTTAAGTTCATTCATTCTTAAAAACTTATGAGCTTAAATCACTTCCATTAAAAGCTCTTGAAACAGCAGAAAACCAGTAAAAGGCATATTTTCAGGCATGGGTATGGTTGAATTTGGTGAATGGCTAAGGTAAGCTTTTATACTTATAATTAATCGGTACAATTATACTATTCATCGAATAAGATGGGGTAATTGAAGGTGATTGGTGGTGTAGGTTTTTATAAAATCAAAGATGTAGTTTTTATTCTTCCAATAGAACTGTTTTTGGTAAAGCTGTACCCATGATAATATATATAGTAATCCGTTTTATCCTTAGAATCTCGCCTGGCTGTTAAAATGATAGTATTGTTTTCATCAATTATCTGCAATACATCCTTCTTAGTGGGTCGGGATCTGGTACTTTTATTAAATCCTGAATATTTTAGTTCGTCTATAATTTCCTGAGATTGCTTATCCCCTACATCATATCTATTGATTCTCACTATCAAATCCGGTTGATCTAAAACAGCACGAAGTTCCTGCCTTGCTTTTGTTATAAAATAAAGCTCTAACCTCAATAAGCCAAATACACAAAAAAATGATTGTAATACTAATATAGCTCCAACCATTGTTCTTTTATATGAATAATCGTATTTCCAGTATCGGTTGTAAATTAAAAGTGATCCTCCATAGAGTGTAATTAAAAATGAAAGAAGCATTAAATAGTAATCGTATGTCAGGATTATGTCTAATATTCGCATTTCTAACTCTGATTAACTTTTATTAAATGTTAAAAATTAATATTTAGATTCTGTTTGCAAGAAATATCGCAATTACTGCATTAGTATCGCCAAAAATATACCTAAACAAACAAAAAGCGCCACTATCAGGTAAATAATTGAATGCCTCCTCTTATTACTTTTTTCTTTTAGAAGTTTCCAGGCCTTAAGCTCTTCATGATTTTTCGCCACTACTTCATAAGTAATGCCTTTATACGGGGAGTAAGGGTTATCTTTCATCCGATGGCGCGGATTTAACATATCTCTATTCTTTTTTAATGAGTCTTGCCCCATCCTGGCAAACCCTAATCCTCCTGTCATAGTTGGTAATTTAGTCTCATAGCTTTTCGCAAGCTTAATTAAAGCATAATAAGCATTAGTTTAAAGAATAGCTAAGATAGACTTTTAAACTAATTTTTTATTCAAATAAGATGTGGGAAATGAAGGTTTTAAAGTGACGCTTATTGCATGACTGCTTTAAATTTACAAAAGTTTAAAGTTTCTAACTTAGCAATCCTCAGGATTGCTTACTAAATGATCTTTTACCTGCAAGTCAATACGGATTGACGGATTTTCTAACAAGAGCCATCGTTTCGTTGTTCACTGAACAGCCATGATTTATACAGAAAATAAAGTGTTTCTTATTTAAATTCTAAAGTCATGTTATAAAGTTGTCCATTTTGGAAAAACGCAAAAAATAAATCAATTTCTTTGTCATAACCAATTGAGTATTTTATCATATTTTTCATACAGCTATCCAAACTCAATTCATTGGCTGTTCCTGCCATATCAAGTTCACAAATGATAACTTCTGTAGATTCATTCCTAATTGTGTCTTGCTGAGATTTCTCCTGATTAAATTTCGAATATTTAATAATTGATGTGGAATCAGAAGAAATCCAAAATGCTGCAAAATCCGAACTGTCTGATTCAATTCTAACGTGACTAATTTGCGTCAATACATTTTTATCCTCTAAAACAACTATATCGTCCATGTGTTGGATATTTTCCCCGATCATGAAATCAATTACACTATCCAAAACGATTGTAGAATCATTTTGAAGCAGAAAACCACTGTATTGATATTCTTTGTTTTGTCCATTGACTGATATACTCGATAGTAAGAAAACTATTACTAATGCTCTATATAAATTATTCATTTAGTTTCCATATGCCTATAGTTACACATAACATTTGCAAAAACTGAACAACAAAGAAAAACCAATGACAGGCAAATTTTCAGGCATGGGTATGGATGAATTTAATGAACGGCTAAGATAAGATTTTATACTTATATTTTAATAGTTCAATTATACTATTCATCGAAAAAGTGGGGTAGTTAATTATGAAGCATGGAGGGTATTCTGTCTCACTAACAAGCTATGAGCTGTAGTAACAGTATTACCATTCAAATTCTACACAAAAAAAGCGCCCCGGAAAATTCCTGAAACGCTTTAATTAAATCAACTTGACTAGAAGATTTTATTTCAACCCAGCTCTCTCCAATAAAGCCTCAATTTTAGGTTCCCTTCCCCTGAATCTTTTGTATAATTCCATCGGGTGCTCGCTTCCTCCTTTGGAAAGGATGTTGTCTTTAAAAGATTGTGCCACTTCTTTATTGAAAATGCCTTTTTCTTTGAATAATGAGAAGGCATCAGCATCCAATACTTCCGCCCATTTGTAGCTGTAATAACCTGAAGCATAGCCACCGGAAAAAATGTGTCCAAATTGGGTGCTCATTAAAGTGCCTTCCACTTTTGGAAATAAATCTGTTTTGGCCATGGCTTTTTCTTCAAAGTCGGCCACATCTTTAATGTTTTGCGCTGCTTCTCTGTCCAAACTGAAATAAGCCAAATCCAACAATGCTAAACTTACCTGCCTTACGGTGGCATAGGCTTCGTGGTAAGTACTGCTGGCTTTTATTTTCTCCACATATTCCTGCGGAATCTTTTCGCCTGTTTCATAATGCCTGGCAAATAAATCAAGGCATTCTTTTTCATAACACCAGTTTTCAAAAATCTGAGAAGGAAGTTCCACGAAATCCCAATACACATTGGCTCCGGACAAGCTGCCGTAGCGGCTGTTTCCCAACATGGCATGCAAGGCATGACCAAATTCATGGAATAAAGTGGTCACTTCATTGAAAGTCAGTAAACTCGGATTGCCCGGTGAAGAGGGTGTGAAATTGCAAACATTGGAAACCAGCGGTCTGATATCTTCTCCATTTTTTCGGTATTGATCTCTATAGGTCGTCATCCAGGCACCTCCTCTTTTTCCTTCTCTCGGATGAAAATCCGCATAGAAAATGGCTACATGTTCACCCGAATTAGTGCTTACTTCATAGGTCGTCACATCCTCATGATATACCGGAATATTTTTGACTTCCTTAAATCGAATATCATATAATTTCTCAGCCGATTGAAATACGCCATCCAGCACATTTTCCAATTTGAAATAAGGCCTTAGCAATTCATCATCAATGGCATATTTTTTCTTTTTCAGCTTTTCAGAATAATATCCCCAATCCCAACGCTGTAAATCAATATCTTCGCCTAATTCTTTTACGAATGCTGTTATTTCGGCTACCTCTTCCTTTGCTTTTGGTAAGGATTGTTGTAAAAGATCATCCAAAAAAGCTTGCACTTTATCCTTACTTTCCGCCATTCTTTCTTCCAGCACATAATCTGCATAAGAGTCATAGCCTAAAAGACTTACTTTCTCACTTCTCAGATTTACGATTTCCTGAATAACGGCTTTATTATCCCGCTCATCATTTTTGTTGGCTTTGGACATATAGGCTTTATAAAGCTGTTCCCTTAATGAACGATTATCTGCATTTTCCATAAAAGGAACAAAGCTTGGCGCTTGCAAAGTAAATACCCATTTTCCTTCTTTGTCTTTACCTTTGGCAGTATTGGCTGCTTGTCGAATGGCAGAATCCGGTAAACCACTTAAATCTTTTTTATCTGATATGACCAATTCATAATCATTGGTTTCAGCCAAAACATTTTCTCCAAAAGTAAGGCTAAGTTGGGAAAGGGTTTTCGTGATTTCCTTAAATCGAGCTTTGTCTTTTTCATTCAGATCAGCACCATTTCGGATAAAAGATTTATAGGTTTTGGTCAAAAGCATTTCTTGCTCCTTGTCAAGCGCTAGCTGATCTTTTTGTTGATAAACGACTTTTACGCGCTCAAATAAATCGGCATTTTGCCAAATGTCATTGCTAAATTCCGACAATATGGGAGAAGCTTCTCTTGCTACTTCCTGAATTTTTTTATTAGTTTCCGCACTGTTGAGGTTGAATAAAATGGAAGTCACTGAACTTAATTTTTTACCTGCAAATTCCATTGCCTCCAAAGTATTTTCGAAAGTAGGCGCTGCACTTTGTGAAGCAATGTCCTCGATTTCCTGTTTAGCTTCTTTAATGGCTTCTTCTATAGCCGGCATAAAATGCTCTGACTTTATTTTATCAAATGGGGGAGTTTGATGGGGAGTGTTATAGCTTTTTAATAATGGGTTATCCATATATATTTTTTTGTTATCTATTTTCAATTGCAAACTTAAGTTGTTTAGTACGGAACAGGGAGGAGTTAGATTAAAAAAAGTATAAAAGCATGTTTCTCCTAATTTTCATATGTGGTTTTTAAACAACATTAGTGCCTTGAGTTTTCAGTCTTCTACAATAATTGTCCACCAATTTTAAAATGGTAGGAACTCTAAAATCACCATGCATTTTGGAGATATTGGCACTAGCTTCGTCTAAATCAATTCCTTTAGTAGTAATATAGAGCGGTTTTTCACTTTTGCCGCGGTATACTTCTCGTTTTAGTTTATTAATGGTGGCAAAATTATTCTTTGCTACTCCAATCACTGGAATTTTCGAATTTAAAAACTTGAATAAGTAAGCACCAAGTCCCCGTTTACCTTAGTCATCTAACACGACAAAGCCATCAATAACAATAATATCCTGTTCAGGATTTAATTCGATTCGCTCCAGAATACTCTTCATACATGGGAATGGTTGAGTTTGGTAAATGGCTAAGGTAGGTTTATATATTCATCGAATAAGGTGGGGCATTTGAAATTCTTCGTCAGAATGAGTTTTTCTCTATGAGCAGTGACATCCTTTAGGAGAACTATAGATTAGTGGAAACAGTTATTTTAGTTGTTGTTTAAAATCCAGTAACTCCCATAAATATATTTCGCTCAGATATTCATTGTATTCATTTTCTCTTTTATAATGAATAAATTTTTCTGCCTTCGAAATGTTTTCATTCGCTTTTTCGATTTCCCCAAGCTTTTGGTAAACTTTGGCCATTCCAAAATATGATTCTGGCGTGTATTCGGATTGTTTTAAAGCTCTCTTGAATTCTGAAATTGCCTTCTCATAATTTCCAAGCTCATATTCGCAAAGTCCCAGATAAACAAAAGAATGGATATCAGCCCAATCTTCTTTGTGGTGTTCTATATTTCGGTTAAACATTTCAATTGCTTTAGGGTAGTCCTTTTTTCCGAAATAACACTCTCCACGCAAAAAGTCAATGCCTTCTCCCCAGGGTGCATCTACAAAGTTAGGCGTTAGGCTGTCCAATCGATTAAAATCCTTCAAAGCGCCATTAAAATCCCGTAAGAATCGAAGTTTCATATAGCCTCGATAACCTAAATGCATTTCAGGGTCTAATTCCACTGCCTGATCCAACAGCTCAAATCCTCTTGCATGATTACCGTATTTATTAAATGCTACGGATTGTTCAAAATAGACATCGGAATAATCAGGATACTGTGATTTTAGTATCTCGAACATTGTCTGTGAAAGCAAAGAACCCTGCATATTTCCCGCCATTTTGAAACGCTCTTCTTTAGGCATAAAGAAAAGTAGATACGCTATTCCGATTATGATAAGCAGGAATATTGTAGAGAATAATATTTTGAGAATTTTAAAAAACAATTTCATAGCTTAAAAAATATCGGTCACATGTCCGTTCCTTACTTTGAAATTGATAAAATAGTAACTGTCGAACTTTTTCTCTTTCATAGGTTTCACTTTCCATTCATCTAATTGGCTTACCAGCGATATTAGAGATGCTATCCCGCTTTGAGCAAAATCCGTCTCTTGTAGATTTTCATCTATTGATTTTACTCTGAACAGGCCAATTTCACCATTACAGTTTACAACAAAACGGATGGTTATATTGCCATTTTTTGTTCCGAATGAAAGCTTGTCTTTTTCAATAATGGGTAATAATTTCTTTTTTATCGCCTTTTTCCCACCATTGTAACCTGTAGAAACAGTGTAGTACTGAAGTATTCGGTCTTCATTGCAAAGCTCAAGCGCAATTTCATCAGTACTTTCGTCAAATTGGATTTCTTCAATCCCGTTTGTAGCTAAGTAATCACTTGTAAAGTAAATTCCGATTGCCAGAATTCCCGTAGATATCAACAGTATGTTCCAAAAGTTTTTCAATATAATTTCAGTTAGAAATGTTGTGCAAAAATGGCTTAATTTTATTTCCTCTGAATCCTTAAATATTCGTGAAACGCACACAAACCAGTGCCCTGCAAAATTAAGCAATGGGTATGAGTGAATTTGGTAATGGCTAAGATAGGCTTTTATATTTATAGGGATTGTACAATTATATTATTCACTGAAGGATTTCGGTTAATTGAAGGTGTTTGGCGACAATGAGAGGAAGTGCTAATCGGCAGTGGTTAGTTTAATTTCCATTTTACTTTTATCCCTGTATCACTCAATGGCCACTTGAGTATTTACTGTAAAGCTATTATTCATCATTTTTGAAGCGAAATCAAGACATGCTTTTATATCCTCTTCCTCTAAATTAGGGAATTGTTCTAATATCTCTTTGGGAGCATCCCCTGCTGCTAAAAATTCAAGAATAGTCTGAACTGTAATTCTTTTCCCTCTTATTGTAGGTTTCCCGTTACAAATATTAGGATCAATAGTTATTCTTGTTGATAGGTTATTCATATTACAATTTAGATTTTTTTATATAAAACGACAACTTGAAGCTGTTAGTTTTCCGCAAAAAACCACATAACATAATAAATAACCAAGTACAACTGTAGGTTATTCCTTTCTTAATAGTTAGTTACAAGCAATAGTTATTTCACTTCCTGTTCGAATTTGTAGGACTGGTTGCCATTGGTAACTACAATTTCATAAGTTCCTTTTTTTAAGGCGAAATGGCATTCTGCCGTTTGACTTTCTACTTCTGTAATATCAATTGGAACTGCTAAATTTATGTCTTCTCCTTGTTTGAATGCCAAAACCATCACCGGAAACTCAATTTGAATATCATTTAATAAAACAGAAACATTTTTGTTCCCGTTTTCAAATAACCAATTAGGCCTATTATCAATATATGTGGTATTTGGATGAAAAACTGCAATATCAGCCCAGGCTTCTTCACGTTCATATCTTAATGGATTATTATCTTTATCTATTAAGATGGAAGATTCTTTGATGTCAATGGCCTTTAAAAGAGGATGATTATATTCAGCTTTGCTTTTTTCGCTGTACTCAACTTGATTAATAGTTAATGGATTTATTCCTGTATACTCTGTTAATCTTCCTGCCATTGTTTTTTCCCAGGACTGATAAGTTCCTTCTAAAACATGAGCAAAACCACAATGAATTAAAAACTTTTCATTTGGCTTGGAGTCAATTACTTTCTGAATGTTCTTGGCTTGCTCAATTTCTCTTGGTTTTCCACCTCCTTTTCCCATGTTCTCATAAGCGAATAAATTATATCCTATTTCTAATGCATCTCTTACTAAGTTCGCAAATTGCGGGTCTTGTATATAGTAGCCTGTTTTTTGAATAGGATAGCCACGACTATTAAGGGCTGAATCTAAATCCACCCCATTGTTTAAAGCTTCCAGACCTAAATTTTTATACCCATTTTCGAATAGTCTTTGAAGCAGTGATTTGGTAAAAGCTCTATGCATAGAACTATGATGTGCTTCATTAATAATGACTACCTGGTTTTTCTTAGCTTCCTGAATAATATAATCAGCTGCATTTACGATAGAATATTTTAAGTTGATGGAATCTATTTCTGCTTTTGTATAGTTCCTCTCATTCGTAGGCATTGCCAAATCCCAGTGGATTAAGGCATTTTTATAATCTGCTTTTTTAGCATAGTCAGCAGCTGAAATCTGATATTTCCATGGAATAGTGTCTGTTATTACTTGACCCTCTATTTCGGAAGTAAATTTATAGCCAGTTGAAAAATCAATTTTCTCAACTACTCTTTTTTTCTCAATGCAAGAGGTAATAAACAGTATAATTACTAATAGATAGAATGTTTGTCTCATAATTATTGTCCAGGTTTCGCTAGTAAAAAGTTGGTATTATATCACTTTTATCTTTAACAATCTAAGTTATTGCTTTTACGAAGAGTTAGAGTAGTTTCTCTTATTTACTGACTACTTTTAATTTCTCCATGCGTACTCTGTAAATTTTGAAATCAGATTTTGGATGCTTAATTTATTGTTTAGTCTGTTGTGTTAAAATCTTCCTCTAAAATCCCATAAAAATAGTTGTCTTTCCATTGCCCATTGATTGGCAACTTTTTTCTTTTCATTCCTTCTCGTGACATCCCGACTTTTTCAAGAGTTTTACTTGATGCAATGTTTTCAACTGCACAACCGGCTTCAATCCTATGAAGTTTTAAGTCGTTAAAACCAAAGTCTAAAAGTTTCATCAAAGCTTCTGTCGTATACCCTTTTCTCCAATAATTTTTATTGATTTTAAACCATACTTCCGCAGATCGATAATTTGCTTTTCCTAAATTCAAGGAAATTAACCCAATAAAGGATTTGCTCTCAATTAATTCAAGCTTGAATGTAAAATTTTTATTCTGCCCATCATTGTTCTTTTGCACCCAATCTTTGACTATATTTTCTGTTTGATTTAGGTTTTCAGGAATCCCAAGAGTGTTGAATTTATCAGTTTCTGGAAGAGAATGTAATTCGTGAATTTTTTCTAAATCCGATAAGGAAACGAGTTTTATTATTAATCGATTAGTTTTTAAATTAATTTCCATTTTCCTTTTATCCCGGTATTACACACTACCACTTGAATATTTACTGTGCGAATTGAGAGTCCTTTATTTTCCGTATTAAATAAAAGTAGCAAAAAGAACAAATATTTCAATCTCTTGCAAATTAGCCATAGTAAATAATCTATTCTATTCTGGTATAGGTAGCTTGATGTTCAAATTTATAATCGCTATTTACTCCAGAAAGAAAATTTAATGATAACTGACCTGTACATTCATCCCAATTACCACTTTTTATTTCTACAATCCATTCATAAGGCATACCCCCCACATAATTGATTGTGCCATCTTCATTAACCGTGATTGTTCCAGGGTTTAGGTAATCTTCCCAATAACCTATGTCTATAATACAACCTGATAGTATAAAACCATCAGCCGTACTTAAATCCCATGCTCCTGCAGCTACGCCTTCTGTAATTTCAGCTATATTGTAGCTTCCATCAAGAAATAATTCATAATCAGTATAGCACCCCATATCATTTCTACTAGTAGTAGTAGAAACTAAATAAGTACCACTTAAATTAAAACCAGTATAGGTTGGATTAATTATATAGGTTTTGTTCAGCTCCTCTTGCATCTTATAATCTCCTTCAACACTTAATAGGATTGTGAAAGAACTAGACTCAGTAGTGCAGTTGGCCAATACCTTAATCAGAGCAAAAGATTGATAATTATTTCCTGGAAATAGTGTGATTGTTTTTTTAATTAATTCAACTTCATCAAGTCTTGTGGATTGGGAAGTATCAAAATCTATATTCAACACAACTTCTCCCGAGGCCAGGCTTTTAATAGTTTGTTCATCTAACCGTAAGTAAAGGGTATCATATAAGGAAGCTGTTGCATCGAATTGTAGCTCTCGAAGCTGAGTGTCAACAATCACCTTTATTTCAGGAGAGCTGGCAGTCTCTTCCATATTTGAACAGTTGAATAGGGTGAGAATTGCCCCTGTAAAAAAGCAATAATTTAAGATACGAAGCATAAAAATGAGAACATAAGTTAAATATGTATTCAAGATAATGCTTATTTATGCATGTCCAATAAGATAGTAATCATTTTTTAATGTTCTTGCTTTTTGGTCAGGCTGCGCTTTTCTTCAGATGTCAATTTCAAAGAAAAAATCATTTAATACTCCTTTCTTAAAAAGGAATGGGGAATTGTTTAGAGGGAAACATTATTCAAATCCTCTATAAATATTTCCGGTTGAACATACATATTTTTACTTGGTTCCTGACTAATATTTTTATTATCTATTGACAATCAATTTGTTATTCGCATTTGGATATTAATTCCTGTATTGAATTTTATCCTAACGATTAGCTTGCGAAGTTAATTCTTTCGGTATAGAGTCGGTATAGAGTGAATGACGCATGACGATTGAGCTAGTATGTTTGAGCTATGGGCTGTGGCAAATTCTTTCCGTATTCAGTTTAGATAAAGATAGCAAAAAGAAAAAGATCAATCAGTGGCAAGCAAATTTTCAGATGCTAGCTACTTTTAATTTTTCCATGCCTGCTCTTTCCAATACAGATAATTCAGCTAAGATTTCAGACGCTTCATTTATATATTGAACATCTTCTGTTTCTCCAGCCCGATTAAATAAGTCAGCCACATTTTCCCAAAGCCCGGCAATATGCGCATACTGAACACTAGCCTCTGATAATTTAGCAGAACTCAGTAAATCAGCACTTTCGCTCAGGAAATCACGGTACAGGTTTCGAAACAAGGCACCTCCGGTTCCTGCTCTTTCCATCAACATAGCTGTTGTTTGAAAATCCCTTTGAATATCAGTACTGCTTTTAAACCATTTTTTTATTTCTGTGCTTGTTTTTAAAATGCCTTTGTAGCCCATGTTCTTGATTGGTGGATTTAGGAATTCAGTAGCATTATTGTGAATGGCTTTTTTAATTGCTATCCTTAAATCAGTCAAATTTCCCTTTTTATTTATTGTGTAGGATCTATTTCGTGATGACATGGAACCACGTTCATTTCTGGCTAATTCCAAACTTTTTAATGAGGTTTTTGCCTCCCTACCTTGCTGGTTGGTATCGTTTAAATAAGCCCATTGATCATCATATCCATACATGCTCACATAATGTCCTGCAAAATGAATTTTGTTGGTGAAATATTCTAAGTGATAACAATCCAGTTTTAATCCCACAGCAATACCCTTATCAATATATTTCGTCACATTTTCCCAGGCCTTTTTAGTAGATGAAGTTTCTTCAACTTTCAATTGCAAATTGAGATTCCTGCAAATATTTTCTGTTAACATATCCGGTTTTACCCTGCCTCCAATAAATGGAAAGTCAATCATTTTCATGTTCCAGAAAATGAACCCCAGCCCCTCTCCAATTCCAAAAAGCATGGGCTCTGACAATTCAACCCCAATTTGTTTGAGAAGACTACCAGTGGCAGTAGTTTCACAATGTTGTCCAGTAAATGGTTTAAATTTTTCTATTCTCATTTCATGTGTATATGTTTATTTCCATTAGTCACATGGAATAGTTCAGCTGTCAGAATACCTGAAAACCGTCACATTTACTTTTAATATTCATGCTCGGTTGGTATGCTGCGTTTATGACTATTTCATTAACCTTAAGGCTTCTTTTTTACTTAAAGCGTTTAATGCTGTTTTATTTACAAACTCGGTTACCCAGTCCGGATTTGTCTGGCTGTATTCCCTTAAAACCCAACCGATGGCTTTGTTGATGAAAAACTCTTTTGAACCTGAGAGTTTATTGATGATCGTACTTAACAAGCTTGTATCTACCTCTTGCTTATATTTTAATTGAAACAACAAAGCCGATCTTTGGAGCCAGATATTGTTGGATTGAAGCCATTTTTGCACATACTCTTGTTTTTGTTCAGGATACACTTTAAAATATGCTCCCATAAGTTTATTGGCAATAAAGTCAACTGTATCCCACCAGGATTTATGGAGTACCATCCATTCGAAAAGTTTGATATCATCTTTCTCCAGTTGGTTGATGTATTTAAAAGCAAGTTCCTGTGCAAAGTAGTGGTATTCCCTTTGTGGTCTTTTCCAAAGTATTTTTACGAGTTTGTGCAGCTCCTTTTTCTCGGGCAGGTAGGCTCTGATAAGGAATGGTTTCTGAATTGCTCTTCTATCAGTTGTCTTGAGCCCATAAAACTCAAATTGATTTCTCAAATAGGCTTTTTGCTCCAAAGCAATTTGAACATTGGAATGCTTTTTCAACTCATTTTCGAAGGTAAGGATGAATTCTTTCATTTTACTGAGCTTAATTGGAGATATTCATTTGCTCAAAGCAAGTTTAATAAATTTGTTTATCATTATTTTCTGAAAAGCAATTTTACTCTGCTCATATGACAGCCTTATGTCAGGAGGTCAAATTTTTTATTTAAACCTCTTTAAATAATTTTTAACTGTTAACCTGAAATTTGGAAAGTTTTAAAAAAAGGTCGAACTCAGGTTGCTAAACTATCCTCCATACTTATTCAAAAACCGCCACTGCCCTGACCGGGGAGCCTGTTCCTCCACGGATTTTTAAAGGCAAGCCGATAAACCGGAAGCGGCCCCTACCAATCAATTGGTGCAAATTCAGGAGGTTTTCATAATGGGTAAAGCCTAGCTCTCCACAAATTAAATGCACGTCTTTATTGCTCACACCAGAAACTCCAGGAGCCATGGTTTCCACTCCAAAAGCAGCAATTCCTTTATTGCCCAGCCAACGGCATGCCGCAGCACTGATGCCGGGGCCATTTTTCCAATCTTCTGTACCGAAAGCTTTTCTGTAATGATCGGTATAAAGTAAGACGGTATCTCCTTTTTTAATGGTGTAAGCTGCTTTTTCGCAAGCATTCTCCAGTTCAGCCGGCTCTATTAATTCCCTCAAGCCTTTGTGGGAAAAATCGAGGCAAATGCCTTCTGTATAGAACATACTTAACGGCATGGCATCAATAGATTGCCCGAAATTGTGCCTACTCATATGGTTGAGAGCATCTACATGGGTGCCTGTATGCTCCCCCATTTCCAATTTGTTTACTGCCGGAGATACAGTTTGGGCATCAGTGTCTCCTTCCCATTCCTCATGGGAGGCATACATGCTAATATTTACCTGGGGCAAACCTTTATAAACTGGCATTCCTGAGTAAATTTCCTGGCTTAGATCTATGATTTTCGGCATGGTGTATAAGTTTTATGATCGTGAAATTACCAAAATTTTAAGTCAAGCTGGTCAAAAAGAAAATATTGGATGAAAAGCATTTTATTGACCCATGCTTCTGGTGTGAGTGCTCCTCCATGTCCTGCACCGGCTACAGTATAAAGCCGACACAAAGATTCGTCCGATCCTTTTTCCTGCAATGCTGCTAGAAATTTATAAGAATGCAAGGGCGGTACTGATTCATTCCATTAGACATAAAAAAAGCCATCCGCTATTAACAGATGACTAATCCATGATAGGATTAAATCCTCATCAGAACTTATATTTACCTTCCTCAATAATTGATTGAGCAATACGTCTGCGGGCATCTTTGGTATTGAATGGCTCCAGCTTTGTAAATCGTTTAAGTGCCAACAGTAACATCTTCAACTCATCACCTTCTGCAAAGGACCATAAAGCTTCCTGGCCTGCTTGCCTGATCTTTTCTGTTGCTTCGTGCATAAACAGTTTACTGATCTCTATTTGATTGGCAGCGGCTTTTTCGCCCAATGTATTGCTTATTTTTCTGCTTTTCACCAAAACAGATTCCAATACATATAACTGAATCAGCATATCTGCCACATTCATCAATATTTCCTGCTCTTCTTTCAGCTTCATCATCAGTTTTTGGGCTGCTGAGCCAGCTATAATCAAAGTGATTTTTTTGAGGTTCTCCAAAACTGTAAAAGCCTTTTCCAGTTCATCTGTAGGTTTGCTTTCGCTAGAATCCGGAATGGCTGTGAGTTCAGCCTGCACTTTGGAGGCTGCTGTCATTAAATCCAATTCTCCATTCATTGCTTTCTTCAAAAGCATGTCCACTATCAGCATGCGGTTGATCTCATTGGTGCCTTCAAAAATCCGACTGATACGCGCATCTCTGTAGAGCCTGGCCATAGGTGCTTCTTCTGAAAAACCCATACCTCCGAAAATCTGTACACCTTCATCTACGGCAAAATCCTGTGTTTCTGAACCAAATACTTTAATGATAGCGCATTCTATTCCATAGGCGGAAACTGCAGCGGGCTTGGCTTTTTCAGCTTCCATGCCTTCGCTTTCGAGAGCTATGGCTTTTTCATCTATCATATGACCGGTGCGATAGGCAGCTGCTTCCAATGCATAAATTTTTACCGCCATTTGAGCCAATTTATGTTGTATGGCTCCGAATGAGCTAATAGAAGACCCAAATTGCTTGCGACTGATAGCATATTGAACAGATAAGTTAAAAGCTTTTTTAGACATGCCAACAGCCCCTAAACCTAATTTTATCCTTCCGGTGTTCAGCACATTTAAGGCTATTTTAAAGCCCTCTCCTCTTTCACCCAACATGTTTTCAGCCGGCACTCTTACTTCATTAAAAAACACCTGACGTGTGGAAGAGGATTTAATACCCATTTTACGTTCTTCTTCTCCCAAAGTAATCCCACCAAAATCTTTTTCTACAATAAAGGCAGAGAGGTTTTTATCATCCTCCACCTTGGCAAATACAATAAAGATATTGGCTATACCGGCATTGGTGATCCACATTTTCTGTCCTGTAAGCAGGTAAGCATTTTCACCTGCAATAGGTGTAGCCTTTGTTTTACCGGAATTAGCATCTGAGCCTGCATCGGGCTCGGTAAGGCAATAGCAGCACTTCCATTCACTGCTCACCAATTTGGGCAGGTATTGTTGCTTTTGTGCATCATTCCCATAAAACAGGATAGGAGCAATACCTATGCTGGTTTGTACGCCAAAAGTAGGTGCGAATTCTGAGGCCTGAGCCATTTCCTCCACCACTCTTAAAGTAGTATTGAACGAAACATCAATACCACCGTATTTTTCTGAAACGCCTAAGCCCAACAAGCCCAATGCCCCAGATTTTTCCAGGAGTGCTATAGAACGTGAGGGATCTTTCTGGTTTTCCAATTCATCAGCCATAGGTTGCACTTCCTGCTCAACGAAGTGTTTGGCGGAAGCCACCATCATATTTTGTTCTTCAGTGAAATCTGAGGTGATAAATATATCATCCGGTGCGGGATTGATCAAAAATGCTCCTCCTACTTGTAGTTTTGTGGATTCTTGTATGTTCATATCTTTATTTTAGGTGTACTAGTTTTCCTTGTAAAATTTGCTCTTTGAGATGCGGATAATACTTAACCAGCTCGCTCATAAAGTAATCATAGGGGATATCAGGAAAATGGCCGTAATCGTGTAAATATTCCATAAATTGCCCCCCTTTCTTATCAAATTGCTGAAAAATAGCATGTTCTTTCCCATTAAATTCAAGGGGGGCTACATGCAATAGGGTGCATAATTCTTTATTGAAAACAGGGGTGGTTTTTAACCAGTGGCCATTCAGGTATATTTCTGCATAACCATGAAATACCAATACATTGGTTTGCAGTACTTCTTCCAGTTTGGCCGTACCAATATGATTGCGCACATTGGCAAAGCCCATTCTTGCCGGTACTCCTATGGCCCTGGCCGTTGCCGTGAACAGACAACTTTTCTCCACACAATAGCCATAGTTTCGGCTTACGAGATTACTGGCCTTCATGGCTTCTTTGGAGAAATCCAGTCGGTAGGGATCGTAGCGGAATCCATCCCTTACTGCATAATATAATGCTTCAATCTTTTCATTTACCGTGTTCAAATGATCCGTTTGTTCGCTCACAAACTTTTGAATAGCCGGATGATCCGAATCAATAAATTCAGCCGGCTTCAGGTATAAATCAAAATTTTTTTGTTCCATGGGAGAGTATTCAATCCAATTAGGCAATTATGCCTAACAAAAGTAAAAAATTAAAATTACACTTTAGGCATTAATGCCTATTTTTTATCCTGTATTAAAAATTTCACAATATTGTATTAATATTCTTTGGTTAATTCTTGGCTCTATCTGGCTTTAAATCTCTGTAAATGAGCTAACAGGTTTGCATTTCGAGTTATTCTTTGGAAAGGATTTTTGAAGAGTTTTCCTTAAAAATTATTAAATTTACAAAGTCAGTTATACCCTTATGAAAACAAAAGAGAAGATTTTAGAAACAGCATTGGAGTTATTCAACATGAAGGGTATTTCTGCTGTTTCCAGCAAATCAATTGCAGAGGAAATGGGCATTAGCTATGGCAACCTCTGCTACCATTTCCCTAAGAAAGATGATATTATTCTTCAGTTGTACCTGAATATGCAGGAGCGGGTTGATATACAGTTTAAAAATATCAAACAGGAAGTGATCAACCTGGAATTTATGTTAAGCAGGCTTAAAGTGTTGTTTGAAGAGATTTATAAGTATAAATTTATCTATTTAGGAATTACAAAAGTAATCCGCCACTCCGAACAAATTAAGCAGCACGCCCGAAAGCAATTTGATCAACGCTGGAAAATTCTGGATACTTTATCACAATTTTTGGTTACCAATGGCTACATGATTCCTTTTAAAGAAGAAAGGCAAAAAGACATGCTGATCCATACCATGCTAATGATCAGTAATTCCTGGATTTCTGATGCGGAAGTGTTTTTCAAAGGAGAGGAATCAGAAAAAGTAGATTACTATATGCAGCTGTTCTTCAACCTTGTGAGGCCTATCCTGACAGAAAAAGGCAGGGAAGGTTTTAAGAAAGTGTATAAGATGCCTTTAAGTTAAACTTTCAACTGTAATTATAGTTTATTAGAAGTGGGTTTGCTATTTCCTGACCTTTAGAATTTTTAAAGGCTGAAAATCTTACATTCCTGTGTTTATTATTTATAATCGTCAATCAAAGTAAAATTGTGGTTTTATTAAAATCGAGAGCCAGATTTCACATCCATAAAAACAAATCCCTTTACTTAGTAAGCCTATGTGCTATGCTTTGGTTTTCCTCATACAATGTTCAAGGGCAAAATTTTATAACGAAGTACTGGAACAGCCTTGTAAATGACACGAGTGATGTGGCCAATTCCCAATTGCTGATCTACCCTGTAATAGCTTATGCACCTGAAACAAGTTGGGAATTTGGTTTAAGTTCTTTGTATGTATACTATGCTAAGCACGATACTGCCAATCGATTGAGCGAAATCAATGGATTTACATTCTTCACCCTTGAAAATCAGTACGGCCTCTACTTAGACCACGCCATTTATAGCAACAAGGACAATTGGTTCTTTTTGGGAAGTTTACGCTTTCAAAGCTTTCCTCTATTTTACCATGGTATTGGAATTGACACGCCCGAAGACTATATAGCCAGGGTAGATGCCAACCAAATCATAATTAAAGAAAGAGTATTAAGAAAAGTATTTCACAATTTATTCTTAGGCCTGGAAATAGATTATCAGCGTTTGAGCTCAGTGGAGTTTGTTAGTAGTTATACTACTGAATTTGACTTACCAAGGGGCAGCGAAGGAACCACTAACTTAGGTTTCGGATTGGGGATTGTACAAGACAACCGACACAATGTGCTCAATGTACGAAAAGGCTTCTTTTCGGAACTGGCATTTCTCCATTACAATACCTCATGGGGAAGTTCATATGACTTTACTGCTTTAATTACAGACACCAGAATTTACAGGCCAGTACAAAAAAACAATGTACTGGCAGCCCAATTTTTAGGGCAGTTTAATTTTGGGGATGTTCCTTTCAACCAGCTGGCATTAATGGGTGGAGAAAATATGATGAGAGGTTATTACCGCGGCAGGTACCGTGATAATCATCAGCTGGCCACGCAGGTAGAGTATCGATTTCTCCCACTTCCTCTGGGATTTACCAAACGATTAGGGGCTACTGTTTTTGCAGGTGCCGGATCTGTTTTTGATGACCTCCAAAGCTTTAATGTTTCTGACATTGTGGTTTCAGGTGGAGCCGGAATCCGCTTTCTGCTTTTTCCCAAGAAAGACATATATACCAGGCTGGATCTAGCTTTTACAAAGGAAGGTACCGGTTTTTATATTTTTATAGGAGAGGCTTTTTAGATAAACCTATAAGCTCAATTGTATAAGTTATTAATTTTACAAAAAATTGCCCATCTAAGAAAGATGGGCAATTGATAAATCACTTAATTGGAGTGCATAGTCCTATTTATTGATTGAATTAAGCATAGATACCACATGATTACCAAGAGTATTTGCCACTATTTTCTTGTATTCTGTAGAATTGGTATAACCTCCATTTCTATTAAAAAACTCATCCATTATGGGTTTCCAGTCAGAGCCTTTTGGCATAATAAAACCAAACTCCTCACCTGTTTGATCACCTGCAGTATGCCTTTTAATATGAGAGGTGTTCTCCAAAGCTGTTAGATAAGAGGAAAAATCCAGATACGTAAAATAATCAGCACTTTTGTCTACTTTCTGATAACACTCTTGAAAAGAATTCACTACTTCAATTTTAAGATCAGGGAATGCACCGGATTTCAACTCTTTGGCTCTTGTTTCATGAGTAGTGCCTCTTTGAACAACTAATGTCATACCACTAAATTCCTTCCCAATACTGGACATACTACTGAGATCTCCAACACTTTTATTAGTAAGCAGTATGGAAACATTAGAGAAAAAAGAAGGACTGAACTCCAATTCCTTTTTTCTATCAGTAGTAATGGTAACATCCGCAAGTCCAAATACACCATTTTTACCATTTTTCACTAAATTATAAAAAGCAGTAAAATCGGCAGGGTCAGCAGGATGATGGACTTTATCATTTATTTTCACTCCATGTTCACTTTCAGCATATACTAGAAAATCTGCCCAGATCAAATAACATAGACCTTCCAAACCCTTGGGTCCCTTGTTCATAAATTTTCCGGAATAATTATAAGTGTATGTTACTTCTCCGGAACCAGTGCTCTTTAGCTTTTGCCAGGAATCACCAGACAGCTGCTGAGCGTAGGATTCAAAATAAAACAATGAAAGAAATGCGAGTACGAGTAAACTTGAATTTTTCATATTATTTATGTTTTGACACTCATATAACATAACCATAAAAAAGATGAAATAAAAGCAATCAAGAACATATTTATTGTCAATAATGGTTTATTGATACAATATATAAAAATCATTATATTAGAAATATTATATTTTACTTGAAGTACATGCTCCATTGCCGGGAATTATCCATTTTATCTTCCCATTGATTAAACCCAACAAAATGGGCACTTCAGGTGAATTTTATAAGCAAGAATTTTTCTGTTCTCTATAAAAAGAAAAGGTTGGCAACAAAGGCACTATTGGTCTTATTCCTATTCACTTTCTACTAATTCTTTTAGTTTTCTATTCATTTGATTGAAGCCATTTACGGTATTGTTGTCTAGCATTTTCCTGAATAACGGCACCAGTATTCCATTGAATTTCTCCCTTTGGATGAAGGTGGTATTTCCATCCTTATGGTCAAGTAGCTCAAAAATATGTTCCCCATCAAATAACCCTGGAATGAAGAGATGCCCCAGCCATCTAAATTCCTTATTGGCTTCAAAAGCGAGTACTTTCGGTTTAAAAGTCATACCACTTGCATCAGGCGGTTCAATTCTTGCAGTAATGGTATTTCCTACTTTCACATCTCCTTTGATAGATTTTATGAAAGGGTTCCACTTGGGATATTGATTGAAGTCAGTAAGTGCAGCCCAAACCTTATCAGGCGTTGCATTAATTAATATTTCAGTTCTGATTTCCTTTGCCATTGCTTTTATGATTTAAAATGTCAATAAATATTTTTTGTATTGAACTTAATCAACATGACAAAGATCTGACACTAAATCAGCAATGCTCTTGACAAATATCAAGAAGTTAAGAAATCTGCTTTTTTCTTATTCTACTAAAGGTTTCCGGGGTCATTCCCAGCATTGAGGCAATATATTGCAGGGGGACTTGATTAAAGAGTTCTCTGTTATTCTCAAAAAAGAAGTGATAGCGCTCTTCAGCCGTCATTGAAAGGTGGCTGAAAATTCTATCTTCCAATATTGTGAAACATTTTACGATGAAAAGTTTTTCCAATTCATGCCATTTGGGAACCAATTCTCCAATTCTTTCATAATCTGTTCTATTGATGGTGTAAAGCGTTGCATCTGTTAAAGTTTGTATGGTCCAGCGGGAGGGGCCACCAAAAACAAGGCTGGAAATATCTGTCACAAAATAGCCTTTGGTGGAAATCCACTGGGTAACTTCTTTGTTTTCTGTAGACACAAAAATCCTTAGAAGTCCTGATTGTATAAAACTTAATTTATCGCAGCGCTGGCCTGTTTTGAGGAAATAGTCTCCTTTATGTAGGGTAGTTGACTTGAACAATGAACCTATTGTGGCTAATTCATCCTGCTTAACCACACCAAAGTATGATTTTATATATTGTTCAAGCTCTGTCATCAGGAGATATTGTTTATTCTTTCATTAATGATTTTAATATTTTCAGTACTCATCCTCCACAATTGCTTTTAATTGATTAGCAATAGTTTCATCAATATCAGCAGTATAAGTCAACTCCTGAGGATTTAAGCCACTGATATGTTTGTAAAAAGTTAATGCAGATAAAAACGCTCCTGCTTTTGACGGATGAATTTCATCATCGTATAAATCTATGGAAGGATGATTTTTTATTAGTTGGTAATACATCTCTCCCACTTTCACTGTATTTTCCTTTAGTGATTTCACTCCATTTCTGATTTCCTCCATTTCCTGCTCCAGGTTTTTGATAATTTCTGAGCACGCTTCGAAACTCTCCCCAAAGCATTTAATTTCTCTGCAAAATTGTTGGGGATATTCCATTTTAGCAGGAAAGTTTTGAAAAACTAAAAAAGCTGGTTCAGTATTCCGGCTACCTTTCTTCTTAATACTATCAATTGCAGGAAGAATTTCACATTCCAAAGCCTTGGGAATGCTCAGTTGGCCTGTACGTTCTTGTAAAACAATGATGTCATAGTCATTATTCAATAACTCTTCCGTTTCTGTCAGTTCGTTTTCCTCTTTCATTCTTGTATAAAAAGTGGAATCTGATTGAGATAGCACCATATACTCAAGGTGGGCCTGAAGTGAATAACCCGGGTAGGTACTTTGCTGAATAGAATAAGGCAAGTTCTTTTCTTTCATCATTTCAGCCAACATCAGAGGCATATCATGGTAATAAGTCAGGCTATTCCCTATGAATAATATTTTCTTATCAGGTACATCTTTTTTTTCAGGATTACATGACAATAAAGCACCTGTTATAAATAACAATAAAAATTTTAAATTAACGGAACTCATGGATTCTTCTGTTCTTTCAATTGAATACTCTATCTACAACTGATTTATACTCAAATCTAAACAACTTTCTTTAAAATGTTAGAATACTAACATGTCTCATCTCTCAGACTTTTTAAATCCTTGTTATTCTTTTGAATATCAATGTTAATCCTTTAATTTACCTAATTAGGAAGAAATAATCCCCACTATTCACCATGGAAAGCCTCAATTATTGGCCTTTATTAATCATCCTCATAATTGCTTGGATAGTACCTTTGGTGCTTTCATGGTTTGAGATTACAAAAGTCCCTTCGGTAATTGTAGAAATTATGATGGGGGTAATCATTGGCCCGTTTGTCCTCAATATTGTATGGGATATACCTATTCTCGCTTTTTTAGCCGAAACCGGTTTTCTCTTCCTGATATTTTTAGCCGGACTGGAAATAGACGTAGATAAAATTCTGGCTTCCTTTCCTAAAGGGAAAATCCGCAGAGTTGACCTGCTGAAAAACTCTTTACTATTAGCCCTCTTTATTTATTTTGGCTCTTTATTCCTGTCTTTACCTTTTGCCTGGCTCATCAGCCAGTTTATTGAAGTGGATATTGTGTTTTTTGCTTTATTATTACCCACAGTAGCATTAAGTATAACTGCTCCCATTTTAAAGGCAGATGGTGAAATGACACGGAAATTTGGCCAGATAATGCTTATGGAGGGTGCTATTGCCACTGTAATGAGCATCATTATTATATCTGTTTATTCAGGCGTATTGAAAAATGGTTTTCAGGTGGAATTGCTGCTTTTTTCCATCATATTTATTGCTTTTACGGTGGTGTATATTCTCGGGAAAAAATTATCCAAACAAAGGAGAATTCAAACTTTACTCTACAGGTTAGAGCATGCTGCCAGCCAGATCAGAGTAAGAGGTACTGTGGCTTTGCTATTGCTTTTCGTGGTGATTGCTCACCTGATCAATACTGAATTGGCAATGGGTGCCTTTTTTGCAGGCATCCTGATGAGTCTCTTTGTACATAAAGAGCGATCTGCTTTATTATTTAAGCTCGATGGGATGAGTTATGGCTTCTTCATTCCCATATTCTTTATTATGGTAGGTGTAAATTTAAATCTTTCTGCACTGACTCAATTTCAGGAATCAATACCTTTTGTAATCACATTGCTTTTGGGATTTTTTATTACTCAAATAATTCCTGCACTTATTATGGTAAAGGTTTTTGGCTTAAAAAAAGCATTAGCCGGAGGCATGTTGCTTTCTGCCAGAATGGGGATAGCTATCGCCACAGCACAAATAGGGCTTTCTTTGGGAGTAATAGATTCAGCTGCAAATGCAGGAATTGTGATTGCTTCTATTTTAGCGAGTTTAATTGCTCCTGTAGGCTACAGGTTCTTCAAAGATGAAAAAGAAGCTTATTACGACATTTATATCCTGGGAGGAAGCAAAACCAGCCTTTTACTTGCTGAAAGGCTTAAAATGCATGATATATCATGCCTATCTATTATTCAAAGAAGAGACCTCGTGCCTGATTATGATCGTAAAAACCTACAATTTAAATATGTAGACAACATCACCGAAGAAGTAGTTAATTCCTTAGGATTGCGGGTAGCAGATTTAGTAATCATACTCACTGAGTCAAAAATATTAAATCTGGAAATAACTAAATTCATCAAATTTAAGCTTAAGCACAGTAATATTATCACCCGCAGACAATCAGCTGACCGAGAATTATTAGAACATTCCACTGACATCAAATTTATTGATGGTGATGAAGTAATGGCAAGTCATGTAGAATCCATGATTGTAACTCCTGATGCCATCTCTTCTCTATCTTCAAGTTTTGAAAACTACAGGGTAGAGGAAATAAGAATTACTCAAAAAGAGTTGCATAAAAAAATGGTGAAAGAAATAGCCTTCCCTCCTTCCGGTTCTTTAGTGATCCAGCGCAGAGCAGGTGAAATTTTCATTCCTCATGGTGACACAAAATTATTATTAGGTGATTTCATGACGGTAATTGGCAATCATAATGCCCTCTCAGACTTTAGGGAAATTTTAGATGTCAAAGACTAATAAAACACTTGCCATTATTGTAGTAGCACAGTTCTGTTGCACTTCTGTATGGTTTGCAGGCAATGCTGTTATTGATGATCTAATAAGAGATTTCAACTTATTACCGACTGCTTTAGGGCATCTTACCTCCTCCATTCAATTAGGTTTTATCACAGGCACTTTAATCTTTGCCATCCTCTCAATTGCTGATAGATTTTCACCTTCTAAAGTATTTTTCATTTCTGCAGTATTTGCAGCATTCTTCAATTTATTACTGATCTTTTCAGCTAACACCTTTGGAAGTTTAATGGCTTTCCGCTTTTTGGCTGGCTTCTGCCTGGCAGGTATTTATCCTGTAGGAATGAAAATAGCAGCCGATTATTTCGATAAAGGTTTAGGTAAATCATTGGGTTATTTGGTGGGCGCATTGGTCTTAGGTACTGCTTTTCCCCATTTGCTTAGTGCTATTAATGCAGATTTCAGCTGGAATTATTTAATTTATGCTACATCTCTACTTTCATTAACAGGAGGCGCATTGATTATACTATTTGTGCCTGATGGCCCCTTCCGAAAAGCCAGCCAAGTATTAAAACTCAATGCCATTTTCTCCATTTTCAAACCTCAAAGCTTTAAATTAGCAGCTTTCGGCTACTTTGGACATATGTGGGAGTTATATACTTTTTGGGCTTTTGCACCTCTTTTGATCGTAGCACATCATGATTATCACCATCATGAATTGGGCCATATAGCTTTCCTCTCTTTTATGATTATTGGCAGCGGAGCATTGGGTTGTGTATTGGCAGGCTATCTGGCCAATCGGTTCAGTCCACAAAAAACAGCTTTTACTGCATTGGCAATATCGGCCAGTTGTTGCCTGCTGTTACCACTGGTGTTTATGATAGGCAGTCCCTATTTATTTGTCGGTTTTTTGGTCATTTGGGGAATTTCCGTAGTAGCAGACTCTCCTTTATTTTCCACCATGGTGGCACAAAATGCCATTCCCGAATTAAAAGGATCCGCCCTGACGATAGTAAACAGCATTGGTTTTGCCATTACCATTTTGAGTATTCAGCTTCTAAACATCCTTTATCTGAATTTTGAAATACAATATATATTTGTAGTATTGGCTATAGGCCCGATAGCAGGATTGGTTTATAATAGGAGAGAAAGAAAGCAAATGTGACTCACAAGCCTCACCCCAACCCTCTCCAACGGAGAGGGAGTTCATTCAATAGAAAACTGAAATGCTTTAGGTCAAAAATATCGACTAAAGACCGAACGCACTACTTAATTACCAGATTCTTTTCTGAGAAGGAAACAACATAGCTGACCTTTACAAAATGCCATGGTGAATAGCTCAAATTTTATCCCTACTGGTTATTGCGAGCATGCTATTCCGTGTACACGGAATTCATGTGAAGCAATCTGTCTGCTAAAAAAACTATCACAAAACAGCAAATTAAAGTCCTGGATGATTAAAATTTTACTGATAACTTACCAGGGCCGGTAAATAAAAAAGTGAGGCAGCCGAAAAGCATTGCTAAAGCAGGAGTCATCCCTTCTACTGTGTCATTAGCAAGCAGATGCACAATAAAAGCAACAAGGAAGTTGATAATCAATATAAATGAGGTAACCCTGATTTTATAGCCCAAAAGAATTAACAATCCGCCAATAAACTGCACATACACTGAGGTAACAGCACTCATAAGAGGAAACGGGAAACCATTATTTTCAAGGAAAATAGAAAATTCAATCATCTGTTGCCAGCTAATGATATTGTCCACTACTCCGTATAAGAGGCGTAAGCCAATAAAAATCCGCAATAACAGAATACCTATTTGCCAGTTTCTATCTAAGTATTCATCTGTTTTTTTTACCATTCTCATAGAAATATGATGCGCTTGCTTAAGCAATTTATCATATTTCCACTCATTATCAGCTGAATAAAATAAATTATTAGGGGAGGACCTTCTCCTCTAACCCTGATCGTCAAAAAACCCTCTCCGCTATCCTATAAATAGGATCTGATTTTCCCATGGAGTAGTAATGCAAACAAGGAGTGCCAAATTCTATCAGTTCCTTTGATTGCTGTACACACCAGTCAATCCCCACTTCTTTTGCAGCTTCATTGGTTTTACATTTCTCTAACTCATCTACCAGGGCATCGGGCAGGTCTAGAAAAAAAGTGCGTGGAAGTGCGCTCATTTGCCTCAGGGAAGTGATTGGCTTTAAACCCGGAATAATGGGAACATTAATCCCTTCTTTTCGACAGGTTTCCACAAATTCGAAATATTTCTGATTATCAAAAAACATTTGGGTAACTACGTACTCAGCCCCCGCCTCCACTTTTTTCTTCAGGATTTTAATATCTGATTTCATACTTGGTGCTTCGAAATGTTTCTCAGGATAGCCGGCCACTCCCATACAGAAGTTGGAATGTGAGGCATCTTTTAGATCTTCATCCAGGTACTTCCCCTGGTTCATTTGTACTACTTGTTCTAATAGTTCTATTGCATAGGTATGTCCATTGGGGTCTGGAATAAATTTTGATTCTGATTTAATAGGATCTCCCCTTAATATCAATACTGAATCGATGCCCAGAAAGTCTAAATCGATTAAAGCATTCTCGGTTTCCTCTTTGGAAAAGCCCCCACAAATAATATGAGGCACTGTGTCGATATCAAACCTGTTTTTGATAGCCGCACAAATACCCACCGTTCCCGGCCGTTTACGTGTAGTTCGCTTTTCGAGCAAGCCATTACCTTTATCGTGATATACATATTCCTCCCTGTGGTAGGTAACATCAATAAAGGGAGGTTTGAACTCCATCAGAGGTTCGATGTTAGAAAACAAAGTTTCAATATTCTGGCCTTTCAAAGGCGGTAAAATTTCAAAAGAAAATAAGGTTTTCTTTGCGTTATTTATATGTTCAGTTACTTTCATGAATAAGTTATTGCAAGTTTGCAAGTTGAAGGAGTTTACAATAATTTTAAACCCATTCAACCCTATCCTCCTTAATTATTTATTATCAGATTTATGTTTAACAGTATTTCGCAGGTATGTGATAAATGCTAATAGTTGAAAATATATTTTATCAGCATCATTCCTTAATTGTTCTACTTTTTCAGAAGAAAAATATTCTAAATCCTCTGCTACATATAACATACTCTTTACCTCTAGCAAAGAGCCAACTGAGATGTCTAAAAATCGTCTAAATTCCTTATTATTAAATCGCCCAAATCCTTCAGCTATATTATTCATAACCGATATGGAAGCTCTTCTTATTTGGTCCTGAAACCCAAAGTCATTTTGCACATCAGAATTAGTAGTTGCCTTATAAATGTCTTTAACAAAAATTCGTGCATTTTTCCAACTTTCTAAATCTTCAAATTTTTTAATTGTAGCCATTTCTAATTAAATTTTATTTTTATAATTGATTATTTAATCAATTTCTCTTATCCTCAAATTTGCACAAGTTTCAAACATGCTACCAACAACTCTCAACTTGACAACTTGCTTAACATGCTTAACTTGACAACTTGCAATTAATAATTCAAATTCGGACTCAACCACCTTTCCAATTCTTCAAATGGTTTATTTTTACGTTGGGCGATATCGGCTACCTGATCCTTTCCTATTTTCCCCAATCCGAAATATTTACTATCGGGATGTGCGAAATAAAACCCGCTTACAGCCGCAGTAGGATACATAGCCAGATTTTCCGTTAAGGTAATTCCTACGTTTTTCTCTACATCCAGCAGATCAAAAAGTGTGATTTTTTCAGTATGATCAGGGCAACCCGGATAACCTGGAGCCGGCCGCACTCCTTTGTATTTTTCCTGGATTAAATCTTCATTGTTTAATTCTTCATCAGCACCATAGCCCCAATATTCCCTCCTTACCTTTAAATGGAGCAGTTCGGCAAAAGCTTCCGCCAGCCTATCTGCCAAAGCTTTTGCCATTATGGAGTTATAATCATCATGCTCTTTTTCGTATTTATCTACAATAGCTTCCAATCCTATACCGGTGGTGACAGCAAAAGCACCCATATAATCAGTATAATTTGCTTCTTTAGGAGCCAGAAAATCTGAAAAAGCATAATAAGGCAAGCCTTCTTTACGCTTACTTTGCTGCCTGAGTGTATGAAATTCAGTCAGTTTCTTCGTTTTGGCAGCATCGGCAAATACTTCAATAGAATCATCACCGGAAGTATGAGCCGGGTATAAACCAAAAATACCATTTGCCTGCAAGAGCTTACCTTCAATGATTTCATTAAGCATAGCTTTTGCATCATTAAAAAGCTTTGTCGCCTCCACCCCCTTTTCAGGGTCACTCAAAATCTTGGGATACCGACCCCGCATTTCCCAGGTTTGAAAGAAAGGTGTCCAATCTATATATTCAGCAATTTCCTTTAAATTATAATCAATAAGCGTACGGACTCCGATTTGTTGTGGTGCGGTGGGCTGATAATTAGCCCAGTCTGCCTGATACTTCTGTGCCCGCGCTTCCTCTATGGTCACGTAGGATTTGTCCTGACCTCTCCTGCTATGTCCATCCCGCATAGACTGGTATTCATCTTCTATTTCCTTGAAATAAGATTGCTTATTTTCCCCTAATAATTTTCCCGCTACAGTCACACTTCTGGAAGCATCATTTACATGTACTACAGCACTGGTATAATTCGGTTTTATTTTTACTGCTGTGTGGATTCTGGAAGTAGTCGCGCCTCCAATCATTACAGGCGTTTTCAACCCTCTTTCCTCCATTTCCTTCACTACATAAATCATTTCATCCAATGAAGGTGTAATTAAACCACTTAAGCCAATAATATGAACCTGATGTTTCTCTGCCTCTTCTAATATCTTTTGAAGTGGTACCATTACACCCAAATCAATGATCTCATAATTATTACAAGCCAAAACGACAGAAACGATGTTTTTACCGATATCATGCACATCACCTTTTACGGTAGCCATAAGTATACGACCATTCGTCTCAAGCCCCCTGCCCCCCAAAGGGGTGATTTGGTTTAGTGTTTCAAGAATCTTATCTAGTACAATCTCTAATTGGTTGATAACTTCGGTATTAGTGAATCGGATTACTTTAAATCCTTGTTCTTCTAACCACTTGGTTCTCTCTTCATCACTGGCTTTGTTTTCAGGTAATTGATGAATAAGCCCATCCACCTCAATTATTAAACTTTTTCTCAAACAAATAAAATCAGCAATGTAACCTCCCAAAATATGCTGCCTTCTAAATTTGTGACCGTCCAGTTGCTTACCCTTTAATGCATTCCATAAAATCTCCTCAGCCTGAGTCGGTTGATGCCTCATTTCTTTGGCATACTGTTTTATCAAACCATAAAGCATAGGGTCAGCAGTTTGCCAGTATTGCTCCCCCTTTGGGGGCTGGGGGGCTCTTTTTTTCTCCTCTTCGATATATGGTAATAGATAAGCCACTGCTTTTTTCATCACCCGGGCACTTTTCACCACTTGAGGCAGGAACATTTTACCTTCACCAAATAAATCGCCCACTACATTCATTCCATCCATCAATGGCCCTTCAATTACGTCCAGTGGGCGAACAGCTTGCAATCTTGCTTCCTCTACATCTAAATCTATAAACTCAGTGATACCTTTGATCAATGCGTGTTCCAGTCTTTTATTGACAGGTTCCGATCTCCACTCCTGCGCTTTTTTTTCAGCTTTTTCACCAGGCACCAAATCTTCAGCATAAGCCATTAACCTCTCCGTAGCATCCGGCCTTTTATTGAAAAGCATATCTTCAACGTAGCCAAGTAATTCCTTATCCACCTCTTCATAAATTTCTATCATGCCGGCATTCACTATCCCCATGTCCAATCCGGACTTAATGGCATGAAAAAGAAAAGAAGAATGGATTGCTTCACGAACCACATTATTTCCCCTAAACGAAAAGGACACATTACTCACACCTCCACTGGTTTTGGCCAACGGTAGATTTTCTTTGATCCATTTAACTGCATTAATAAAATCCACTGCATAATTGTTATGCTCCTCCATGCCTGTGCCGACAGTCAAAATGTTGGCATCGAAAATGATGTCTTCAGCCGGAAATCCCACTTCGTTCACCAGGATATCATAGGATCTTTTACAGACTTCTATCTTTCGCTCAAAGGTGTCTGCCTGCCCGGTTTCATCAAAAGCCATCACCACCACAGCAGCCCCATAATTCATGATTTTTTTGGCTGTTTCTTTAAAAGCTTCTTGTCCTTCTTTCAAGCTGATAGAATTCACAATTCCTTTGCCTTGTAAACATTTTAAACCTGCTTCAATCACTTCCCATTTTGAGGAATCAATCATAAAAGGTAATCTTGCAATATCCGGTTCAGCAGCAATTAAGTTAACAAATTGAGGCAATACAGTCACGGCATCCAACATGCCATCATCCATATTTATATCAATAATTTGCGCTCCGCCATCTACTTGCTCACGGGCAATATCTACTGCTTCTTCAAATTTTTCATCACGAATGAGGCGGGCAAATTTCTTGGAGCCCGAAACGTTTGTTCGCTCTCCCACATTCACAAAATTGAGCTCAGGGGTCAAGGTCAAAGGCTCTAAACCACTTAACCGCATTACTTTATCAATTGTCGGAATTTTTCTTGGTTTCGCCTCTTTTGCATAATCAGCTATGGCCTTGATATGTTCAGGTCGGGTGCCACAGCACCCACCAATAATATTGATCAAGCCCTCATCGAAATAGCTTTTTACAATAGTGCTCATTTGGCCGGGGGTTTCATCATATTCGCCAAATTCATTGGGTAAACCCGCATTGGGATGGCAGGAAACCGGCACATTGGCAACTCTGGAAAGCTGTTTTAGATATTCTTTTAATTGTTTTGCACCCAATGCACAGTTGAATCCAATACTGAGCAAAGGGAAATGACAAATTGAATTCCAGAATGCCTCCACGGTCTGTCCGGAAAGTGTTCGCCCACTGGCATCCGTAATAGTCCCAGAAACCATTACAGGTATATCAATCTTTTTCTCATCTTTAAGCTCCTGAATAGCCATTAAAGCAGCTTTACAGTTGAGGGTATCAAAAACTGTTTCTACCAGAAATATATCTACTCCACCATCAGCCAAAGCAATGGCCTGTTCCCTGTAAGCTTCTTTTAACTCATCAAAAGATATCGCACGAAAGCCGGGCCTGTTTACATCAGGTGATAGTGATGCTGTTCTGTTGGTAGGCCCAATGGAGCCTGCTACAAAGCGTGGAAAATCAGAAAACTCAGCCGCTACTTCTTTGGCAATTTTAGCTGATTGATAGTTTAAATCATAAACCAATGACTCCATATTATAATCCGCCATGGCAATGGAGGTACTACTGAATGTATTGGTTTCAACTATATCGGCCCCTGCTTGAAAATACTTTCTGTGTATATCTTTGATGATTTCTGGCTGGGTGAGGGAAAGTAAATCGTTATTCCCCTTTAAATCGCTCGGATAGTCTTTGAATTTTTCACCACGGTAATCTGCTTCGGACAACTGATGTTGCTGAATCATAGTACCCATGGCACCATCTAAAACCAAGATTTTCTGCTCTAATAATTTCTTATTGAAATTGCTCATTCTGTTCGAATTTAATTTTCCAGAAAGAGCGAAATGATAGGCTTCCTTATCTTTACCTGAACATCAATACATGTGTCAGGATGGGAGTTAGCACCTTTTCCATATAATGGAAGGGTTGCTAAGACTTCATAGGGCCCAATCCCTCAGTCTTTCTGGATAAGTAGAACAAATAAAGGAAGAAATTGTGGAAGAGAAAAATTTGGCGTTTTATTTTTTTGGTTGAGCCACATCCGAATCAATTAATCACAGAAATAAATGTACAATTCCGTGAACTGCAATAAAATAACATTGAAATTATTTAATTTTTTATTTAAAAATATTAATCCTATAGAACCGTTTCATATACCTCAAATAAATTTACTACACTTCAACGGAATCAATGGTTTACAGATATACAATCCTCCTTCTATTCTTTTTTATTCCTTTTTGCTTAGTAGCGCAAAAAAGGAGAGGACAACCTTCAAAAATTCATCTCTCGCTCTTTCCCGGCATTGGCAATTCAGGAGTGAGTGAATTAATAAGGGATTACAACCTATCATTAAATCTTAGTTCAGGCGTTACAGGAAGCGTACATGGTATTGAATTGTCCTTGATTTCCAGCTACAATTATCAATCTTTTCAAGGTATACAAGTTTCCGGATTTGCCAATATTTCAGGAGCCAACAACATTCTTAATCCTAAGGAGAAATTAGAAGAAACATTTAGAGGTTTTCAATTTGCAGGATTGATGAACAAAACTTTTGGAGATGGCACAGGCTGGCAATTAGCAAGTTTCAATATTGCTGAAAGTAGCTTCAAAGGATTTCAAATGGCACTAATTAGCAACAAAGCCCGAGATATGACAGGTATTCAACTGGCAGGGTTAATCAATTCTTCCGTGAAAGGATTCGGAGGGATACAAATGGCCCCGCTATTTAATTATTCAGGAGGACAATCATACGGTATGCAAATTGCCCTATTTAACTACGCCAGAAGCGGAGGCCTGATTAATTCCAGAAAAACCATTTTCACTGACTTTTATCAAATTGGATTGATTAATTTCAGCAAAGTCAACAATGGAAACCAGATTGGGTTGATCAATATCACGGAAAAAAACAATGGTGTACCTCTTGGTTTAATCAATATAGATGCCAGCCATGGCAATGCGAGTTTCCGTGCCACTGATATGTTTTTAAGTAACCTTGCTATTTCAACTGGCAGCGCATTTTACACTAATTTAATCCAGGTTGGCTATAACTTTTCTATTACCGGCATGCCTGTTTGGGGCCTGGCATATGGTCTTGAAAAGGAGTGGAAGAATACAGACAAAAATAAATTGATTTCACTTAGCCTGAGTTTATGGCAGCAAAAAGAAAAAGATGAGAAACTGCTGGAAGGTCCACGAATTTTGAGGACTGAATTAATCTATGGGTTCAAAATCACAAAATTCCGCTTTCTGGAAATCGGAGCAGCCTTTGGTTATCAACTCAATGAATCAACTGCTCTGGAACCTACCCTATTACCTATAGGAAAAGTATTACCAGGATTTATTATGGGGATCAGGTAATCAATGAAAATATCATTCAACAACTCATCCACAAAAAAAGCCCATGAACATCTCCATGGGCTTCCCATTGAATTCAAAATCAATTTAATAGGCTCTATCTTTTATCCTTCTCCTTTTTAGCTTCTACCAGATCTCCATCTTCAAGTGTTTTGGAAACTACAAGGAAAGGGCCGGTAACTACTTTATCTCCTTCTTTCAAACCTTCTTTAATGTAAATGTATTCAAAGTCGCTGATACCTGTAACCACTGGTGTCACCTTAACCGTATTGTCATCCTGAACTACAAATACCACCTCTTTTTCTTCTTCTTTTTTAACCGCACGAGGTTTTTCCTGCTCCTGTGAAATAGAATCATTTTCAGGTTTAGGTGCCCTTAAAGTAACTGAAGATAACGGCACGGTCAGTACATCTTTCATCGTTTTTGTCATTATCTCCACACTGGCAGTCATACCGGGACGAAATGGTGAACCTCCCTCCTTATCAATTAAATCTTTATAAGATTCATTTAATATTTGAACCTTTACCTGAAATTCAGTAACAGCATCATTGGAAACTTTTTCCTTAGCCGTATTCGCAATGGCAGTTACAATACCCATAAATTCCTTTTCCATATAAGTATAGGAATCTACTTCTATATTAGCTGTATCTCCTACATTGATTCGAATGATGTCATTTTCATTAACATCCACACGTACTTCCATGTTATTCAGATTGGCAATTCGCATTAATTCAGTACCTGCCATTTGCTGAGTACCTACCACTCGCTCTCCAAGTTCTACACTCAATTTAGAAACTGTACCATCTACAGGTGAATAAATAGTAGTTCTTCGTAAGTTTTCCTGTGCTTCATCTACCGAAGCCTGGCTACTTTGTACCATAAATTTGGCAGCCAACATATTTTTCTCAGCTGCTATCTTATCATTTTGAGCAACTGAATAGTTAGCCTGGGCCGTTTCATAATCTGACTGAGAGATTACTTTCTGCTCGTATAACTGCTTCTGTCTATTAAAATCCTGTTCCGCCCTTTTGGCTTGTGCTTTAGCTCTTTCATAGGCAGCCTCAGCCTGCGCCAAATTGGCTCTTTGCTGATTAAGATTTGCCTTTGCTCTTTCAAGGGCACTAATAAAATTATCCGGCCTGATTTTCAATAATAGTTCTCCTTTTTCCACAGGATCACCTTCCTCTACAGTCAGTTCCATAATTTCCCCGGCCACATCAGGACTCAGTTTCACTTCCACCACCGGTTGAACTGTCCCGCTGGCGTTCACTTTCTCAATAATAGTGCGCTTTTTTGCCTCTTCTACTTCCACCGAAATGGTAGGAGGCTGGCCAATTACACCGGATTTTTTACCAATGATCACTGCAATTATCAGCAATGCTACTATTCCTAAAAGAATATATAGTGTTTTCTTTGAAGACTTCTTCTTAGCCATGTTTAAAAATTTAAAGGTTTACCCTGATAAAAATCCAATACTTTTAATTTAAAAATATAATCATATTTAGCACGCACCAAATCTGATCGTACCCTTTCATAATCGTTCTTTATCTGTGTGTATTCAACAGCATCAGTAGCACCAAGCTGCAACCTTTGCTCGGCATTATCAAATGATAATTGTGCAGCCTCCAGACTATTTTCCAAAGCAGAATAAGCCTTAGCAGCAGATTTCACATCTAAATATGCCTGCTCTATAGTCTGCTGCAACTGGTTTTTGGCATTAATAAGTTGATATTCTGTATTTTTTTGAGTGAGAATAGCTTGTTCTACATTATTCTTCACCTGAAATTTATTAAAAATCGGAATATTCAATGAAAGTCCCACAAATTGTCTTTGATTAAAATCCAACTGATTCCAGTATGTATTTTCAGTAAATTCCGAGGGCACTTCTCTTTCTGCAAAAACCGGGTACTGAGAGTCATCAGGTAATTGCACAAAACCAATCTGTTGCGTTATCACCTGGTTTTCAGAACCTAAAACAGGAAAAACATCCGGAGCCGCACTTGAATAAGCAGTAGATAAGGCTGCATTCAGACTCAAGGAAGGAAAATAGTTACTTCTGGCAACCCCTACTCCATACATGGCACTTTCTGTCCTAGCCCTTGCCGCTTTTATAACAGGTTGGTTTTGCAACGCATAAAGGTATACCTGGGAAGAATTTTCAATAAGCACTTCCTCTTCCGGTTCCGGCAAAGTAGGAATCTCAATTTCAAATTCTACATCTCCCGGAATTTGTAAGGCTTGCTTCAATTGTAACTTGGAGAGTTCCAGGTTATTTTCAGCCCTGATTACTTCCAGTTCATCATTGGCCATTTGCTGCCTGATTTGCAATAAGTCGGCCATAGGCAAGGCGCCTATTTCCACTTGTTTGTCCACGCGGTTTTGCTGCGATTGTGTAGTCCCCAGTCGTAATTGTGCGGTTTCCAACAATTCCATGTTAAAAAGAATATTTGTGTAAAAGGTAACCACATTTAAAATCACATCATTTTGTGTGCTTTGCAAATCATAAGTAGAGGCCAAAAGGTTTTTTTGATCTCTTTTGACGGAGTTTCGAATTTCAAAACCATTAAAAATGGGAACACTTGCATTTATGGATGCATTTTGGGAATTAATTCCCTGATCAATTATGGTATTGGTAAATGGATCAATAGAACGACCTTTGGAAGTATTAAAGCTTACATTGGCGTTCATATCTGGCAAACTCCGCATCCTGGAACCAAACAAATTAATATCTGCACTTTGTGCATCTAACTCAGATTGCTTGATCTGAATATTATGCTCCAATGCATAATCTATACATTGCTGTAAAGACCACTTATCCTGGCCCAGCAATTGTGTAGCACACAAACACAAAACAATTAAAAAAATATTTTTCACCATTTCAAAATTTCATTTAAAACTACTTATTTGTCCTATTTCTCTATTTACAAATCAATATCAGGAATATAGATTACCTCCATCACCCAATCCAAACTTTTCAAATACTCCAATGAAATGGGTTTTAAACCGGAATCCATTTCTATCACCAAGCAAGCAATATCATTTTTACCTTTTCGGGATACACTCATTGTTGCTATGTTCACTTTATCATTATTTAAAATATTAGAGATAAAGGCTATACTCCCCTGGGTATCTTTTGCTGTAATGATAAGTGTATGCATGGCAGCTGAAAAATTAGCTGTAAACCCATTTACTTTAGTGATATTGATTACACCACCTCCGCGGCTTTCACCAATAACTTCCACTTTTCTATCCCCTTTTGTAAGGTTCAATTTAATGGTATTAGGATGAAAAGTAGCTGCATTTCCTATAGATTTAAAAGAAAAAGTCAATCCATTTTCTTCTGCAAAGTCAAAGGCATTTTTAATGCGTTTATCATCCGTTTTATAATTAAGCAAGCCGGCAATAATGGCTCTGTCACTACCGTGGCCTTCGTAAGTTCTCGCAAAGGAATTATAAAAAGTAATTACCGCATTGTCCGGAATACCTCCTAAAACCTTAATAGCAGCTCGGGCAATTCTTACTACTCCGGCTGTATGTGAACTGGAAGGACCTATCATTACTGGACCTATCATATCAAAAACACTGCTACGTTCTGCCATAATTCAAATTAAAGTTCAATATTAGACAAATATTTCGAGGCAAGAAAGCTAAATTGATGAATGGAAGTAAGAAGTTTTAAAAGCGAATATACAATGATTAACTACAATGGTAAATTTCTAAACTCCAATTCAAACACGGTAAAATTTAATAATCGCGCTTTGAACTACGGAGATGGGATTTTTGAAACAATTATCTATCATAATGAAGACATGGCACTTCTCGAGCTTCACTGGGAAAGGCTGCTTGAAGGTGCTGAAATGTTAAAAATAAATTTGCCTTTTGACCTGGATCATCTTCAAAAAAATATTCTTGAACTGCTCAAAACAAATGATTTACTCAAAAAAAGAGCAAGGATAAAACTCATAGTTTGGCGTGCCCCGGGTGGTCTTTATACGCCTGAAAGTTCGGATTCCCATTTCCTGATTACAGCCTCAACATCCGCTCGGAAACCCTTTAAACAATTCAAAAATGTATTGACTTCCCAAACAGTTTTCTTACAAGCTTCACAGTTTAGTCATCTAAAAACCATTTCTGCATTGCCATATGTTTTGGCTGGCCTTGAAAAAAAAGAAAGGGGGGCTGAAGAGCTGATTCTGACAGATAAAGAGGGTAATATTGCAGAAGCAAGTGCTTCCAATATTTTCATCTATTCAGCCCAAAAAGAAACTTTTTATACCCCTCCTCTTTCCTGCGGGGGAATCAATGGAGTGAGCAGAAGGTTCATTTTGAAAGAAATGGAGCAAAATGGGATTGCCTATCAGGAAGTAAAAATGAAAGTAAGTGACTTGAACGAGCAAACAGCGGTTTTCACTACCAATGTATCCGGTATCAATCAGATTTTGGTGCTCGATGGTGTGGAATTACACATGGGAGAAAAGGCTTTTTATATTTTAAACAACCTTTTTCCATTCAACCATTAATGGCTTGCTGGTAATCAGGTATTGAGGCTTCAAATTTTAACTCTTTTTCATCAGGTCTGAAGCAAAAGTGTTCTTTTCCATTGGTTAGCAACATATACTTCGCCTTCACCTTACTAAAATAAGAGGAAATTTGCGCAAAAGATTTTTGAGTTATTTTGATTTCTGGAGCCTTGCATTCCACTAATAAAAGAGGAACCATATTGGGTCCATAGGCAATTAAATCAGTCCTTTTCTGGCGTTCGTGATATTTCAGGCCTGTTTCCATACTAATCAGGGAAGCTGAATAACCTTTATGGTGTACCAGGAAATTCAGGAAATGCTGTCTTACCCATTCTTCAGGGCTTAAAACCAGATATTTCTTCCTGATAGGATCAAAAATATGTATCTTTCCGTCCAATTTTTGCAAGTCCGGCTCATAAGGAGGGAGATTCAATCTTTCCATTATTAATTTCTATGGGAGAACAACAAAATAACAATCAAAAATTGAATAATTTACCAATAAACATAAAAACTACTCAATGAAGACTAAAAAAGAAATTGTAGACAATTGGCTGCCACGATACACCGGAACAGGCTTAGATGATTTCGGTGACTATATTTTATTGACCAACTTCATCACCTACGTGGATTTATTCGCTAAACAATATAATGTAGAGATTAAAGGCAAGGATAAGCCCATGCAGACAGCTACTGCGGAAGGTATTACCATTATCAATTTCGGAATGGGAAGTTCCGTTGCCGCCACGGTAATGGATCTATTATCTGCCACCATGCCTAAAGCTGTTTTGTTTTTGGGGAAATGTGGTGGTATAAAAAGCAAATCAAAAATTGGCGACTTAATTTTACCACTTGCAGGTATCAGAGGCGAAGGTACCAGCAATGATTATATGCCGCCTGAAGTTCCTGCTTTGCCTTCTTTCCGTCTGCAAAGAGCTGTATCATCCATGATCCAGAAACATGGGTTGGACTATTATACAGGTACCGTATTTACCACTAACCGCAGGGTATGGGAACATGATGATGAATTTAAAGACTATTTGAAAAAAATCAGGGCGATGGCAGTGGATATGGAAACAGCCACCATATTTTCCGTAGGCTTTGTCAACAGTATTCCCCGTGGTGCTTTGCTATTAGTATCAGATAATCCCATGACTCCGGATGGAGTAAAAACAGCTGAAAGTGACTTGAAAGTAACAGGTAATTTTGTGAACTATCATTTACAAATTGGGATAGATTCGTTAATTGAATTAAAAAATTCCGGTGCCTCTGTAAAGCACTTGAGATTTACTGAAACCTTATTTGATAATGATTAAAATTAATATCTATGAGAAATAATTTACTATTACTTCTCTTACTAGTCCTTAGCTTTTCTTGCAGCCAAAAGGAAGAGGTGGATTATTTATTCTATAATGGCAAAGTGTATCAGGCTAATGAAGAATTCAAGGTAACCGGAGCCTTTGCCATTAAAAACAGCCGTTTTGTAGCGGTTGGCAATGATCAGGACATCCTCAATCACTACGAGTCTGCTCATACAATTGATCTGGCAAAGGCTCCTGTCTATCCCGGATTTATTGATGGGCATGCTCATTTTTATCGCTATAGTTTGGGTTTAAGAGATGTGGATCTGGGTGGAACAAAATCTTTTAACGAGATAATTGAAAGGTTACAAAAACATGCAGAAGAATACCCGGAAGAGGAATGGCTTCTGGGCAGAGGTTGGGACCAGAATGACTGGGACAATAATGAATTTCCGGACAGAGACACACTGGATCTGCTTTTCCCTAATAAGGTAATTATGTTGACCAGAGTGGATGGCCATGCGGTACTGACCAATAAAAAAGGATTGGATTTAGCCGGAATCAATGCACAATCACGGATTCCCGGAGGAGAAATTATTCTTAAAAATGGTAAAGCAAGCGGTGTGCTGATTGACAATGCTATTTATGCCCTTAGCAAAGAAATGCCCGAAATCCCTCTGGAAAGAAAAAAGGAATTATTGTTAAAGGGACAGGCCAACTGCTTTGAAGTAGGTATTACTTCGCTTGCAGATGCTGGTCTGGACAAGGACCAGATTGAGCTGATGAGTACTATGCAAAAAGAAAGGAGTTTAAAAATGCGTACCTATGCCATGATTAACCCTAGTGAAGAAAATATGAATTATTACTTCGGTCAGGGACATATAAAAACCGATCAGATGCATGTGCGCTCTTTCAAAATTTATGGAGATGGCGCTTTAGGTTCAAGAGGTGCTTGTCTGGTGGAACCTTATACTGATATGCCCACTACCAATGGTTTTTTATTGAGCGATATTGGCAGGTTCGACAGCCTGGCAAAAATAATTTTAGCAAAGGATTTCCAGATGAATACGCATTGTATAGGTGACTCAGCCAACAGGGTGATCACCGGGATTTATGGTAAATACCTGAAAGGAAAAAATGACAAAAGATGGCGTATTGAGCATGCTCAGGTAGTGAAACGATCCGACATCTCAAAATTTGGTTTATATAATATCCTTCCTTCAGTGCAACCCACACATGCTACTTCTGATATGTATTGGGCGGAAGAAAGGTTAGGGAAGGAAAGAATAGAAACCGCTTATGCTTATCAGGAGTTATTGAAACAAAATGGCAAATTAATATTAGGCTCTGATTTTCCTGTGGAAGATATCAATCCTTTATTTGGCTTTCATGCGGCAGTTGCCAGGCAAGATGGCAACAATTACCCTGATGGTGGTTTCCAGTCTGAAAATGCCCTTTCAAGGGAAGAAGCCTTAAAAGGAATGACTTTATGGGCGGCATATGGTCAATTTGAAGAAGCTGAAAAAGGCAGTATTGAAAAAGGAAAATTTGCTGATTTCGTGATACTGGATCAGGATATAATGGAAGTAGAGCCGGGAAGGATGCGCAGGACACAAGTGATGCAAACATGGATTGGCGGAGAGAAAGTGTATAGTGCGGAATAGTTAAACTTTATAAAAATCATCAGATGGCTGTTTGACAGGACTCATAGCCATCTGATGGTTAAAGTAAAATAATTTATGACACAAAAACCTAAAGATATCACCCTCAACGAGGCACAGCAAAAAGTAGATGAGTGGATAAAGACAGTTGGAGTTCGTTATTTTAATGAACTCACCAATATGGCCATTCTTACTGAAGAAGTGGGTGAAGTAGCCAGGTTAATTGCCCGTAAATACGGTGAGCAGTCCTTTAAGGAAAGTGACAAAAACAAAGACCTGGGGGATGAAATGGCCGATGTACTTTGGGTGCTCATTTGCCTGGCCAACCAAACGGGAGTAAATCTCACTGAAGCCCTGGAAAGGAATTTTGAAAAGAAGACATCAAGGGATAAGGACAGGCATAAAGGAAATGAGAAGTTGGGGTGATTACGATTCAGATTAAAAAGCTAAACCATAAATAAATCCTGCTTCAATCAAAGCAGCTCCTACTCCCACGTTTATATTGGTTCCAAAATTTTTGTAAATAAAAAAGTTGGCACCTGCTCTAAAGGCGGGAAAAATTTCTTTTGCCAATAAAGGGGTATCGTAATAATAGAAGGTTATCCCGCCATATGGATCAAACCATCTAAGGTTATGGTTTCGAATTAAATGAAACTCCAGTCCAAGACCTGTCACCATACTTTTAGTGGGGCATGGAAAGTCAGTGAGTGTTCCTGAGACTTTTTCATATTCATAGCCGAAGTAGAATGTAGCGGAAATACGTGGGAAAATGTGGTGATCTATTTGAGCAGATAATGGTACTATCGCTTGCCGTTCAAAACGATTAGGTTGTCTGAGTTCATCCAAAGACAAAAGTCCGGGATAGCCTGAGCTCAGCTTAAACAGTACTTTATATTTAGCATCGGGAACAATTGACTGTCCTGATAATTCTAATTGAGCAATTAGCATCGTTAGTAGAAGCAGAAGAGTAGTAGTAATTCTTTTCATATCACCTCAAAGTAGGATAACAATAAGCATGGGTATAGCTGGCGGTATAAATTCTGTTGTTTTCATGATCAATATTCATTACGGGTTGGAAAAACGCTCCTCCATCTTTGGAAAAGGAAGGCGCTTCTATAGCCATTAAACTTTCGCCAGAAGTAGCATCTACAGCTCTAAGCTTAGTACCTCCTGTATAATAAATTACTCCATTATGGTATCGTAACCTGCTTCCCGCTCTGGAAGGAACTTGCCAGAGAACATTTCCCTTTTTTGTATCAATAGCGTACAGGGAAAATTCAGTATTTATAAACAGACTATAATCATTTACTAGACAAAACCCCGATCTACTTGCATTTCCATCTAACGATATTTCCCAATTAGTGTCAAATGAATCTTTATCTATGCTAACAATTGCCCCATGAATTGATAAGAATATTGATTCATCATTTTCCTGAGGTGGATCATCTAAAAATCTATTGTAACTATAATCAATCTCAATAACCTTACTTCTAGTAAATTGCTTTATTTGCAAATCAAATTGAGTGAGCATTATCCTACCAATAGAAAAATCTTGTTTCCCAATATTGATCGGTAGTAGTATAGTACCATCATCATATGCTTTTGCAAAACGCATATGATAAGATAAACTATCATCATTATTCAGCGTCATAATAGGTTCCCATGAAAAAGAATTTAAGCTTGTGCTTTTCAATTCTGTCTTTTTATTATCTACACTAGAAAAGGAAGCCACAAGTAGGCTTTCATTAATTAAATTTAGAAATGCACCACCAAAACCATCTGATTCCGCTTTTGCTGCATAATGAGTTGTAACACCAAAATCGAGGTCAACAGCATAGTAAATACCAGTATAACCAAAGAAGATATTTCTATTAACTACGTTTTCAGCTTGATAATTAAATTGACCATAGGAATTATCAATTGTTCCATCCCATTTCCAAATCAACTTACCATTATTTTTATCAAATGCTTCAAGTGTGCTGTTTGCTGAAAAATCATTTTTCTTTTTATCTAAAGCAGAGAAAATAACTTTATCATTGTGAATAATAGGGTCAATGGAGGAAAAATAGCCCACATTAAAATTATATTCCCATAATGGCTGATAGGAATCTTTATCTGCGTCTTTATCCTCAAATAAACTACATGAGCTTAAAAAGCTCATGCAGCCAATGATTAAAATTATCAAACGATTTCTCATCTATTTATATTCCTGTACTTCTAACGGAAGCATCTTTTCTTTTTGCCAAACCATCATCACCTCAAAGTAGGATAACAATAAGCATGGGTATAGCTGGCGGTATAAATTCTGTCGTTTTCCTGATCAATAGTCATTACGGGTTGGAAAAATGCGCCATCATCCACAGCCCGGGAAGGAGCTTCAAAAGCTAAAAGCTTCTCTCCGGTGGTGGCATCAATCGCATTGAATTTGGCTCCTCCGATATAGTAGATCACATCTTTATGGTATTGCATGCGGCTACTTATACCTTCATCATCACCTTCAAATCGCCATAGGATATTTCCGTTTTCCGGATTCAGACAATATACACCAAATTCCGTATTAGCATAAAGGTTACCATTTGGTGCCAAAATAAATCCGGAAAAATCCATATTGCCTTTTAGAGCAGTATTCCACTTTACACGGCCAGTAAAAAAATCCACACAAATTATGACCTCACTGATGCTTGTAAAAATATTATCATCCTCTGATATAGGATAATGTTTTGAAGAAAAGCTTAATTCAGCATCCAATAAATCTACATTATAAATTAAGCTATCTGTATCTAAGCTATAAAGAGCTATCTTGTTTTGAGTTTTATTATCTTCCCTAAGAAAGCCTGTATTTAATAACAAATATTTCATACCATTTTTCAATATTAACATAGGAGCACTAGCTTCATATACCTCTAAAGTTTCAATAACTTCGGAAGTTTCCAGACTCATGGTGTATATTATGCCATTTCTTTCAGAATCTTTACCAGCAAAATAGATTTTGTTCTCAAACACATAGATTCCACTGTAGATATTTTGAAATTGATTGTCCTTCCAAATTGTTGAGCCATTTTCAGTATTGATTTTATAAATTCTTGGACCACTTTGAATTACAAGCTGGTCATCAATAAAATAACTAATATCATTTCCTAAGAACTCCTCATAAGAGTCTTTAAAAGTATCTTTCCAAACCCATTGAGTAATAGCTGTTTCAGAATCTAAGGAGGTAAGCGTACTTGGAGATGAAAAATCATTTCTTAAATCCTGTACAGGTGAATAAATTACCCCTGAGCTACTAAGAACTGGATTAATGGTATTAGTGTACCCTACTCCAAAACTCTTCTCCCAAATGGGTTTATAGCTCTCATCTTTAATGTTATCATCTTGACAAAAAATACTACAGCTAGTCAAAAAAAAGGCGAAAAATATAAATTTCAAATTCATGTTAACTTTAATTTCTTCCTGACCTTTCAAAAACCTCATTTGTCCTACTAAAAACACTATTTAAAATTCTTGTCATCTCTCTATGATTCCCTACTTCCAAATGATTTACACCTTCAGCGGTATATACATCTCTATCAGCCATTCTATCCATCCTTTGGGTACTTAAGGGTACTAAACCATCGCTACCCTCATTGATCCTTCTGGTAGCGGTATAATATTCTGCCACCAACCTGCAGTCGTCAGATGGAGGCGGGCAGTCTATATCGTATACCGGATCACATCCCTCGCCAGGCAATGGCAATGGCTGGATAGCCATCGACCTGCCACCAGGTAGCGGATCCAACCCTCCGCCTCCACCACATTGGTAAACGTAGCGGTAGTCGGTATAGGTTTCTGTTCTTACAGCTCCAATAATGGTTTGTTATCATCTCAAAGTAGGGTAACAATACGCATGGGTATAACTGGCGGTATAAATCCTGTCATTTTCATGGTCGATTGTTATCACAGACTGAAAAAATGCACCATCATCTTCAGCTCTGGAAGGTGCTTCTATAGCCATTAAACTTTCACCAGTAATAGCATCTACAGCTCTAAGTGAAGTGCCTCCTGTATAATATATTACTCCTTTGTGGTATTGTAAACGACTTGCTGCCCTGGATTCCTTTTGCCAAAGAATATTACCATTTTCCGGATCTATAGAATATAAATAAAACTCTGTATTCACATAAAAGCCATCATCTTCCGTATATAAAATACCAGATCTACTACTATTTCCATTTAATTCCTTCTGCCAAATTAATTCTCCACTATTCTTATTAATACAGGCTACTAAACCACTCAATGATAAAAAAATTCTATCTCCGTATAATACTGGTGAGTAGTCAATTGAATGGCTACCGCTTTGAATTGAGATAGCAACATTCAATAGTTCACTTTTCTCTGTGAAGTTATAAATTAGTAAATGAGGTCTGCTTTCCCCCCCACTCCATCTTGAATATGGAAAGTAAACCTTCCCTGGAAAAGAATTATCAAATAAAGCATGCCGAACATAGTACATAGAAGAATCATTATTCTCAAACTCAAATAAAGTTTCCCAGCTAAAGGATTCCAAACTGGTGTATTTCATTATTTCTTTCTTCTCATCATAACTTAAAAAAGAAGAAAATATATAATTATCTCTCCCGCTAAAGCTTTGTCCGTTTAATTTAGGTTCTTCTATATGATGTACTGTCTGACCTCCATTTAAGTCAATAGCATAATCTATACCTGTTGAAATATATAAGATATGACCATTTAAATAACTATCTCTTAAATTATTAAATTGATCGTAAGAATCCTTTACTGTTTCATCCCATTTCCAAACCAGCTGACCATTACTCTTATCAAAGGCTTCAAGTGTGCTGTTTGCTGAAAAATCATTTTTCTTTTCCTCTAAAGCAGAAAAAATAACTTTATCGTTGTAAAGAACAGGATCAATGGAGGAAAAATAGCCTATATCAAAATTATATTCCCATAGTGGCTGATAAGAATCTTTATCCGAATCTTTATTCTCAAACAAATTGCATGAGCTTAATAAGCTCATGCAAAATATATAGGATATTACTATTAATCTCATATTTCAATTACTTCTCTCAGGTCTGTTAAATGGTGGACTGGTCTTATTAAAAATAGTATTTAATATTTCTGTCATTCTAGGATGATTTCCTACTTCCAAATGATTCACTCCCTCAGCAGTATATACATCTCTATCAGCCATTCTATCCATTCTTTGGGTACTTAAAGGCACCAATCCATCACTGCCCTCATTCACCCTTCTGGTGGCGGTATAATATTCTGCCACCACCCTGCAATCGTCAGATGGAGGCGGGCAGTCTATATCGTACACCGGATCGCATCCCTCGCCAGGCAATGGCAATGGCTGGATAGCCATCGATCTGCCACCAGGTAGCGGATCCAAATCCCCACCATCACATTTATAAACGTAGCGGTAGTCGGTATAGGTTTCCGTTCTTACAGCTCCTATGATGGTATTGAAGTCTGCTGCAAAATTAACCTTGAGGAAATTCTCCCCCCTGGCATATTTGTTTTTTAAGCCGGTATAGTAAGCAAATTGTATACCTCCTGTCCATCTTAATACATTATAGGTATCTTTAAAAGCTTTGTAATAACTGGCTGCCTGGTTTCTTCTGCCAACCAATTCACCATCATCAAAAGAATGTAAAGCCTCTTCCTCAGGGGGATTTAAAGCTGCTGCCCCAATCCTTAAACCCTGCTCATCATTCTCCTCGCAAATAATATTCAAGATAGGAATATTTGCATTACGATTGTTCAATGTATTTAAATAACTGCTATTGGGACTTAATTCGGTAGCTGTTTGCCTAGTGATATCCACAAACCGGTTATTGACCATATCGAGTAAAACTACGTAAACTTCATCCGTGAGTTGCCGAATAGTCCTGCCCGCAATAGTAACAGTAAGGGCATTAATAGTGATATCGGCAGATGGACCGGCCACCAAATCCTGAAAGCCGGCTTCTATTGCAGGTATTACCTGATTGCTTCTTATACTATTTAAGGCATGAACACCTTTATTGGGAGAAGCCACAGTCACAATTCCTCCCACAATTCCGGGAAATGACCTTTCCAGTTCGCGGGATACAATCCCTCCCATGCTATGGCCAATTATAACATTCTGTGTAGAATTTACAATTTGACCATCTACTGTATTGGCCGAACTCAATACCCCGTTGAGAAAATTATTTTCATAGGAAGGTGAGCTGGAAGTCAGCTGCCGGGAATTCTGAAAATTCTGTTCATACAATTGCCACCTACCGGGCACTCCTCCTCCAAAGCCATGTAACCAATATACTCTATCGTTTTGGGCATTTCCTAAAAAAGGTATTGCCAGCATACATATGATTAATAAATTTTTCATTTGGTTGAAATTTAAAGGTTAATAGTTATTGTAAAATCCTCATAATTGGATAATGTAACACTTTTGAAGAAATCGCCATTTTCATCTGTTTCATAGTGTTCTTCATGGGCATAATCCAGTTTTGGTATTCCATTTTCATCTTTATACTGGAAAATGGAACGGGCTACAACACTTAAATCAGCATCGTAAACAGATGCATACCTCAGGGTATTGGTACCTTTATGAATGATGAGCTCATTAGTTCTTTCTATACCGGTACCATCTGTAAATTTATTCCTTAGCACATTGTAATAAGGGCTATCGTCATAGTCGTTCTTAAGGGGATCCGCTATCCGACCTTGCGTATTTGCTGCGGGATCAAAGTCCTTCGGCATCATAAACATAACTCCCCCGGAAATGGTAGATTGTAAATAGGATTCATTGATCGCTCCATTCTGAACCTGAACAAATACTTCGTTAAACAATTGGTTGATTTCAGGCAACTCAAATTCATCAAGTAACTTTCTATTGGCATCATATAAATGCATCATACCATTTTTGTAATGTTGAAATTTTATTTCAGCATTTGTTGAGGGAAGGCTTTCGTTGATGTCACCCGTTTGGATCGATGGAATTAAACTTTCACTAAACATCTCTACCTCACCGGTATTCATTAATTTTATTTCAATCTTTTCTCTTTTAACAATGGGGGCTTCCCTGTTAGTAGAAGCAATTCCACCACCATTTAGATATTCATTAAACTCATGGGTTTCCAATTGATAGGAAATGTTCAATAATTCATTTCCGCCAGACATCCCAAAGAGATCATCCACAAACATGACATCTTTGTTACAAGACAGCAGAAAGAGAGGAAAAATAAGGGCACAGATTTTTACCCTTAAGAAAAGGGCATTGATGGGTTTTTTCATGACTTTTGATTTTGGTTTATGGGGGTAAATAAATATAAATAATTTTGTTTGACCAAATTATTCCATAATAATTATACAATAAGTAACATTAACAAAAACAAAATAATATAATTATTAGGCTTTGTTTTTCCTACACTTACGGTTAGGAAACGTATCAATATGTTTGTATTTTCGCTAACGGATGCTTGATATAAGCTTTATTTGGGGTATATAAAATAAAAAACTCCTTCATTTGAATTTCAATACTCTCCTCAAGGCCTACATCTTAAAATAAGATTAAATCAAGAATAGCTTTTTTTATTTAATCAAACCGGGGTGAACCTCACCGAAGCCCTGGAAAGGAATTTTGAAAAGAAAACATCAAGGGATAAGGACAGGCATAAAGGAAATGAGAAGCTGAAATAATCAGCTTCCCGTTTTTAAGCTCCTATTGTTCAAAAACCACTTTACCTCCAAAAATTGTCTTTAGCACCTTAGTTGTTAAAATTTTCTCTTCAGGAATAGTCATGATATCCTGATCAAACACAACAAAGTCGGCTAGCTTACCAACTTCAATGGAGCCTTTTATATTTTCCTCAAAAGCACCATAAGCCGCATCTAAAGTATAAGAACGCAAGGCTTGCTCTCTGGTCATTTTTTGAGCCGGTTCATAACCTCCTTCCGGTTTTCCTTCTAAGGTTTTACGTGTAACGCTGGCATAATAGCTGGCTAAAGGATTAATAGGCTCCACCGGCACATCCGTACCATTTACGATAGGAACACCCGATTGCAACAATGCCTGCCACATATATGCACCTTCTTCAATACGTTTTTGACCCAAACGGTCAATGGCCCATGGCCTGTCGGACGACATATGCACGGCCTGCATGGCAGGAATAACACCTAATTCTGCAAATCTTGGAATATCTTCAGGATGCAAATGTTGCGCATGTTCAATTCTGAAACGGTGGTCAGCTACTTTTTCTGTACTTTCATTCATAGCCAATTCATACCTGTCCAATATTTCCCTGTTGGCTCTATCTCCAATGGCATGTGCACAAACCTGAAACCCATGCTTCAAACCATTTAATGCGGTCTCTTTCACGAATTCCATCGGCAAAGTTTCATGTCCGAAATGTCCCGGCCTGTCCGTATATTCTTCCAACAACCAGGCTCCGCGTGAACCTAATGCACCATCACAATTTAATTTCACCGAGCGGATAGTGAGCAAATTAGCGGAATCGATTTCCGGCCCGTTGGTGTACCATTCTTCCAGTAATTCTTTATCCCAGCCGGTGAGCATAGCGTATATTCTCACGCCCAACTTGCCTTCTTTCTTCATTTGCTGGTACAAAGCAATATTTTCTCTTCCGATCCCCGCATCATGAAAACTGGTAATCCCATTTCTATAACAGGCTTTTACTGCCAGGTCAAAAGCTTTCCTGTCTTTTTCTTCTGTACTTTCAGGAATATGTTGAGTAATTAAAGACATCGCCCTTTCATTGAAAATCCCTGTTGGATTGCCATTTTCATCTCTGAAAATCTCCCCTCCTTCTACTTCCTGATTGTTCAGACTTTCTTTGGATAAAGGCATCACTCCGGCTATTTGCATGGCTTTGGCATTGGCAAAACCGGCATGACCACTGGCATGGCGTAGGTATACCGGATTATCAGGAGAAACTTCACTTAACAGTTCATGTGTTTGAAAACCGTTGACCATGTCGTCCGGCATTTCAGTCCATTTACTTTGGTGCCATCCACGACCGGTAATCCACTGACCGGGTTCAGCATTGGCCACTGCTATCTTTATTTTTTCAATAATTTCCTGATAGCTTTTGGTATCCAATAAGTCTACATTGAGTTCATTATAACCCAAACCCATGAAATGCCCGTGCCCTTCTATTAAACCCGGTGTCATGGTTGCTCCTTTCAAATCTATTAATTGTGTTTTCTCTGTTTGATAAGCCGCTAGATCTTTCTCGGCTCCGGCAAAAATAATTTTATCGTTTTTCACAGCCACTGCTTCAACAGTAGGTTGTTGATCATTTACTGTATAAATAGTTCCGCCTTTAATAATAAGATCGGCTTTGATTTGATCGGATTGAGAATTGCATGCGAGGATGGAAAATGCCATCACACAAAGCATGCTTAATCTTAGGGAAAGTTTTTTCATAGAATACTGACTTTAATAAATTATCGATTCCAATTTAGAGAATGGATTCTTCACAAACAATGAGAATTCTTTGAATGGTTATAACCTGAGTTTTTAAATTAGGGTATAACTCCATTAAGACTTTCTTGCTCATGAGAAAAACTATCCCTTCTTCATCGTGATTTCATTATTATTTGTATGAGAACTGTAGTTTTGATTCGTTTGGGAAGGATAAATTAGTATGCTTAAAACTGAATTATTGGTAATAGGTTTTCCTTGTGCCGGAAGGGCACTTACTTTTTGTCTACTATATAACTAGCTCTATTGGTTAGTTGCTAAGCCGTCTTTTATAACTCACCCCTGATTCGTCTTCGACAAATCTGTCCCCTCTCTCCCGAGGAAAGAGGGAAGAAATCTCGTATAAATCCACATTCTTTTTTTTTAAAAATCTCTATTGGCACTTCGATCAATAATTCAAAATGACTGCTCCTAATATTCCCTTCTCTTCGGGAAAAGAGAAGGGAATATTAGGAGCGGAAGCGGGATGAGTTACACAAAAAGTAAGCAAAAAGAAACAACCTTTTGTATGTTTTTTTAACATAGAAAACTCAGGTTATAACTTACAAGAATAAGAAAACAAAACTCAACCGGCTGTCAGCCAGTTTTTGAAGGTGGTTACTTTTTCCCTGCTCATATCAATAGAAATAGCATTGGGATGTTTTAGAAATACAGTAAGGCCTTTGTAGGTGTTTTTTATTTTATCTACAGATTGGAGATGAATAATGAACTGGCGATTGGCCCGGAAAAATTGAGCCGGATTAAGCAATTGCTCCAACTCGTCCATGGTGTGAAAATCCGTCAAAAACCTTTCTCCATTGGTTTTATAGACAAAAATCAGCTCCTCCTTACAAAAATAAGCGATCTCCCGGGCCATCACCAAAACGCTGGCATTTTTCAGATTGACCAGGAATCTCTCTTTATAATGTGGCTGTGAGGCATTCATCTTTCTTACCAAATCAGCTAATTCCTGATGCGGAAAAACAGTCATCCTTTGTTGAAACTTATCCAGGGCTTTCTCCAATTCAGGCTTTGCTATGGGCTTCAATAAATAATCGATACTATGTACCTCAAAAGCTTTTAGTGCATACTGATCGTAGGCTGTTGTGAATATAACAGGGCATTTAGGTGGGAACTCTTCAAATATTTCAAAACTGATGCCATCCGATAATTGAATGTCAGCAAATATCAGCTCAGGTGGTGGATTAGTGGCAAACCATTGCTTTGCTTTTTTCACGCTCATTAAAACAGGGTGAATAAAAGCCTCCGGCAGCAACTCATTCAAAAGCTTTACCAATGTTTTGGCATTCAAGGACTCGTCTTCTATGATTAGGATATTCATTGATATTCTAGGTTTTCAACAATGGAATTCTCACTATAAATAAACCATCTGTTGCTGAAATTTCCACTGCATCATTTGTTAATATACGATAAAACGATTTCAGATTCTCAAGCCCCTGATGGTTTGATCCTTCTACAGTTTTTTTTGGTTGCATGGTATTACTGATCACTAAATAATGACCAATGTTCCTGATTTCTATTTTCAATGGATGATCCAAATCTATGATATTATGTTTTACAGCATTTTCAAGAAGCACCTGCAATGTAACAGGCACAATTTCGTATTTCTTTACTTCCTCATCAACTTGAATCGTAATAGAAATGGCTTCCTGAAACCTAGTTTCTAATAAGAAGATAAAATGCTGAATAAACTCCAGTTCATAAGACAACAAAACAGAATTTTTAACCTTATGCTGTAAAACATACCTGTAGACTTTAGATAGATTTTGCAAAAAATGCGTTGCCAAATCCTGATTTTCATGAATCAGGCTATTTAATGAGCTTAAGGCATTAAAGAGAAAGTGTGGGTTCAGTTGGTTTTTCAGGTTATCAAACTGCACCTGCGCTTTTTCTTTCTCCAGGCGTTCAGATCGCACCAATCCTTCTTTCCACTTTTGTATGAAATAGGTGGTGAAAAAGATGAAATTGATAAAAAAGGAAAGAATAATATAGACAGCATAAGTCACTACATTAAACATTTTGTCCATCGGGTTGGAGAGAAACTGCGCTGCATATTGAAACACAAAGTGCCTCAAGATGAGAATGATTACCACTCCGATCAGAAGTTGGGTAAAAATCCTTATGGTGAGATTCTGCTCATAAGGCATTTTTTTGTTGAGCAGCTGATTTGTCGCTCTAAAAAGTTCCCAGGAAACCGCTATAAAAATGAATGAGACAAAGACAGTGATTGCATGCATCTCTCCTTTTAATTGTAAAAAATCCCACATCAGGTAGCGTACAAATCCACCTATTATAGAAATAGAGAATATTATGGTGTACTCCAGCCAGAAATATTTTCTATTAAAAAAAGTCCTCATTTTGCTTTTGGCTTATTCCTTTGTTTGTTCATCTCATCCAGAATTCGTACACTTTCCTCAAATTTAAAGATATATCTTTCTTTTTCACTTTTTGGGGATTGCTGATTTTTGTTTTTGCTGCTAATCATGAAGCATCAATTTATAATTTCACCATCACTCATTTCAATGATCCTGTCAGTATTGGAGGCGAATTCCTCATCGTGGGTCACTGCTATAATAGTTTGTCCAAAGTCCCGTGTGAGACTCTTGAAAATGCTAAAGACATTATCCGAATTCTGACTATCCAGGTTCCCTGTAGGCTCATCGCCCATAATCAGCACCGGATCATTGATCAAAGCCCTGGCTATGGCAACCCTTTGCTGCTGTCCACCTGAAAGTTTGGAAGAAAGTTTTCCAGCATGTTCTTTAATACCAAGCATATCCAGCTTTTCATAAGCTCTTTTCTCCACTTCCTTTTTAGAGTATTTACCCAGCTTAAGTGCCGGAAGCATTACATTCTGCAAAGCGGTAAACTCAGGAAGTAAAAAATGGAATTGAAATACAAAACCAATATGTTCATTTCTGAATTTTGCCAGGTAATTTTGTTTTTTACCAGCCAGCTGATCTCCATTAATTTCCAGTTGTCCCTGAAAATCCGTATCCATAGTAGACAACACATACATTAAGGTAGATTTTCCACAACCTGACTTCCCCACCAGGCTGAGGAATTCGCCCCTGTACACTTCCAAATCAATGGATTTTAATACATGAAATGGCTGCGGTTCATAGAAGTACTTATTAACTTGTTGTGTCTTTAAAATGATATCCTTCATTATTTCTATTATCAAATTTTATACTGAAGCAAAGAGTGAGAAATCTTCGCTTTGCATTAAATCCCTCTCAATATTTCAATAGGATCCACTTTTCCTGCCTTTCGGGAGGGCAAATATCCGGCAATACCCGTTGTGGCAATTCCGAAAACCAATCCTATTATATAAAATACAGGGCTAAAACTTACTGGCATGGTATCCATGGAGACAAAATCGCCCCCATCAAAAGGTGCCAGGGAAATCATGTAGGCCAAAACAAACCCCACAATTAAACCCAATAAGCTTCCCACTATTCCAATAACCAGGGATTGAGCAATGAAAATATCCCTCACATCTTTGGCCGCAAAGCCTGTGGCTTTTAAAATGGCAATGTCTTTCATTTTGCTAAAAATGGTCATATTCAGAATATTGTAAATGCCGAATCCTGCCACAATCAGCAAGGTGATGGCTACCGAATAAGTCATAATATTTCGAATGATAGCCCCTGTTAGAAAAGTGGAATTAGCGGTTTCCCAATCTTCCGCTTTATAGCCAAAAGTAGCTTCTATACTTTTAGCTTTCTCTTTTGCCTGATCAAGATCTATGAGTTTTATACTGATTTCAGTAACATAGGAAGGGTCTTTTTCCAGAATCTTTTGCACCGTCTGAATGGATGCATAACTTTTTATATTATCTATTTCCCCCAAGCCCATTTGAAAAATCCCCACCACATTTAAAGTTATGGTAAAACCACCCGGTGTAGTAACTACCACACGATCATTCAATTTGGCATTGAGTTTACGTGCCAGTCCGGAACCCATTATAAGTCCATTTGTGGAGACCATCAGGCTCTGCAGGTTTCCTTCTTTCATATGAGATTGGATGTCGAATAATTTGTCTTCCTCCAAAATATCTACTCCGGCAATCACACCATTGAGTTGAACCGGCCCATAATTGTAAAACACTCTGCTGGACAATTGAGGAGCTGCTCCCAGTACTTCAGGATCTGCTTTTAAAAGCTCCGCTATTTGAAAGGCATTTCTTATTTTCTGGCTTTCATTTTTTGGTTTCTGATGATGGACAAGGTTTATTCCATCCGGGTTAACCTCTTCCAAAATAGAAGGTCTTTCCTGGGTAATGTCCTTATAAATCCGGATATCCGGGGTAGAAGACATAGTCAGTTCTTCTGTAAAATCATTGAGGCCAGTCATGAGGCTAACCATGGTAATGAACATACCAATACCAAAAGTGACTCCCAGCATTGCCACAATGGTCTGTTTTGGCTTGGCCAATAAATGCGTTTTAGCTATTGAGAGACTTAAGTTCATGGTTTAATAATTTCAGTTTCTTCGCTAATTCCTGAAATAATTTCTATTTCATTAAGGGTTTCTATACCCTTCTCTATTTTCACTTTTTGCTTTCCTTCTTCCGTCATGATCTCCACACTATCACCAGCCAGGATTAAAGTTCTGGGCACCACCAATGCATTTTGCTTTTCAGAGATGACAATATTAGCCTCCAATGCCAGGCCGGTATAAGCAGCCGGCAAGCTATCTTCCAACAAGGCGTCTACCCTCAAGGACTGCTCCCGGGGATCTACTTTGGCATAAATTTTATGCAGGATGGCCTTAAAGTGCATGTCCGGATAAGCATCAATTTTTAGAATAACTTTTTGTCCTTTTTGAATGCGCATCACATCCTGTTCATCTACGCTCAAATTGGCAAAAAAAGTATTCCCTTTTCCTAACAAAGCGATAGGCTGCCCAGGCCTTACCAATTCACCAACTTCTTTGTAGGCCTGAAAAAATATACCATCTGCTTTACTTTTGATCTGGTAAAAGCCACTACTTTCCCGAGCAATTTTAAGGTTATTCAAGGCCTGTTCCTTTTCAAATTGCAATTGATCACGCAGTAGTTTTAAGGCATGCCTGCTTTTTTGAAATGCTTCTTTCGATTGCTCAAAACTTAGCCTTGCTGCATCATATGCCGCTTCCGATGTGGCCTGCTTTTCCCAAAGGTTCTGATATCGTCTGAAGTTGATGGAATCGGCAAGGTATTTATCCTCTGCCATTTTCATCGCACTTTGTACCTCCTGTAAGCGAGGACTGCTTTCCTTTGCATTGGCCTCTGCCAATCGATAGGCTCTCAAAGCATTGTCCAGTTGCGCCTGGGCTGAGTTGCTTTCAATGGTAAAAAGTGTTTGCCCGGCTTTCACTATTTCCCCCTCCTGCACCAATTGTTCTTTGAGTACTCCTTCCGATTGTGCTACCAGTTCATACTCTCCTTCTGCCTGAATATATCCTGAAGCATAAACTGCTTCCATCAAGGATTTCCTTTCCGCCTGTATAGTTTCCTCCGAATCACCACAGGCATTTAAGCCCATCAAAATGGCCAACAGCAGGCCTCCAAGTATCAGGAAATTTTGTCTTTTAAGATTTTTGGTCAACATTTTAAATTAATTTAATTAAGATTCGTCTCACTTTTAACAGATAATATTGCACTTGTAATAAAGTAATTGGCCAGGCCGGATAAATACTCCCTTTGTGCCTCCCACATTTCCTTTTGAATGGACAATAATTCATCTGTGGAAATAATACCTTCCTGATATTGATCCTGAGCCATTTGAAAATTTTCGTCAAACAATTGAGAGGTTCTCTTCAATGATTGAATCAAAGAAGAGGATAAATGGTATTCTCTCCATAATTCATCATGTTCCGCTTGCTTGTCCGAAATGAATTTCTTCTTTTCCCATTCAGCAATGGCCAGTGAATTCCTGGCCAATCCTCTGTCATTGTTTCTTTTATTCCCGGAGAAAAGAGTCCATTCCAGCCGCATTCCAATAACAGCGACCTCATACCAATCATAAGCTCCAAAATCCAGGTTATTGCTCCAGGCTTGCTGCGAATATCTTCCAAAGGCAGAAAGTTGTGGCAAAAAGGAAGTGTTTATTCCTTTCAATTCATTTTGAGCAATTTTAATCTTTTGTTCAGCAGCCAAAACACCGGGTTGTCTGAGGATAGCATAGTCCAAACTGCTTTCAGCGGTTAACTTTCTTTCTGTTGATGGCAATGATTCTTCCAAAAGCAAATCTTCTTCTAAAGGGATTCCACATAAATTCTTCAGGACATCCAGGTTATTCTGTTCAGATTTTTGATTAATCAACAATTGATTATTCGCCTTTTCATCATTTGCTTTCATTCTGTTGAGGGGCAATTTCTCCAACAAACCAGTGTCCCATTGAGATTGTGCTACATTCAAAATAGCTGTACTTGCCTTCCGGTTTTCAAGACTTAAACGAGATGCTTCCTTAGCCAACAATGAGAGGTAATAAGCGCGGGCAATCTTTTCGTAAAGTTGTTGTTTCACTTGTTCTTGCTGGTAATTTGAGGCTGCTGCTTCCAAGCCGGACGATTTTCTCTTGTTCCAGGCCATGGTGTTAATTAGAGGAATGGATGCTTCCAGACCTACATTCAATTGGTATTGCGTACCAAACTGTACCTCCGCAAATTCGCCCGGTTGTCCTCCAAATATTTCTGCCGGGATTAATTGAACAGGCAGGCTCACGTAATCATCAAAATTACCAAAAGCCTTCACTTGTGGCAAAAGCGAACTAAGGGTATTTTTTTGATTTAAAGTAGCTATCTCTTGTCTTGCATTTGCTATTTGCAGATCGGTCTGATGCAAATCCGCAAACTCAAAAGCGTCATCCAAAGATTGGAATACCACTTGTGCTGAAGACTTCCCGGCTACCAATCCTACTATAAAAATCGGTAGCAAGAATTTAAATGCGTTAATATTCATTTTACCATTTTTTTTATTCCTTGTACATTTTTCTTTATGACAGGATAAAAATGGCAGAAAGGCTCCGGCTTAAAAAAAATATTTAAGCGTAGTGTAGAAAATTAAAGGTGAAATGTAGAAAACCGGAAGTAAAATGAAAAACATAGAAAAAAGCCACTTTCCGGTTGAATGTGACTCAAGGATTATTGACAGACGTTACTATTATCAGCTGTTTTTTAGCAACCTTAATTAGGCTCCTCATGAAAAATAAATTTCAGCAATAAACTGGATATCCTTACTTTTATTAGTGTTTCTTTAAATTTAAACCTAAGTACAAAACCTCAATAAACAGTAATTTCATTTAATACTGAGGTTTAATCATAATTTTAAGTATTTTTAAACCAAATTTTATTCGCTAATCTTTTTGCTTGATCAAAAAGATACAAAAAATCAAGACAAAAAGATGCTTCCACGCTACAGTTCCACGCGCTCCCCGCCTTTTTGTCCACCCACGCGCTAACTCCGAGCAAATTTTATTTGGCTCTCGAACATTGAAGTATTTATCAAGAGCTCTCTAATTATCCTCTCTTATGTAAATCCAGGTTTCATCAAATCCATCCGTTTGACGCATGACCATTCTCATAGCCCTGGCTTCATCAACATCTTTGGTTTCCAGAATATACACATAATTAAGGCCGCTCTTCGGATTGTAAATCTGACTTACTTCCTTAAAACCTTCCTCCTGCATTTTAGTGATATATTCATTTGCATTTTCCAGACTATTAAATGCCCCTATGATCACAAAATAAGTTACCTCTTTTGGTTCGGGTTCTTGCGGTTGTGGTTTTACAGTTTTTTGCGGAACCGGATCCTTTTTAATAATAGGACGTGGTTTTTCAACTTTAACTGTATCCACCTGTGGTTTTACTTCTTCTTTAGGTTCTTCAACCACTTCTTTTTTGACTGGTTCTTTAACTACAGGCTCTTTTTTAACAGGCACTGGTTTTTCCTTCGGTTTTTTCACTGCAAAGGATTTTTTCTTTCCTATTTTCAAGCCTACTAAAAACTCGTGGCTTCCCTGACCAAACTGATCTACCTGCTCTCCTGCCAGTTCGTAGGAATATCCAAACCTTAAAGCCCCCAAATTAAACCCAAACAGAATTGAAGGGCCATATTCCGGTCTAAAAGATCCTCCTACATAGATGGATTCTGCAAAATTCAAAACTCCTGAGAATTCCATATAATCCTCTACACCTTTCTCCATTTTATAAATAGCAGAAGGTTCAAAAGCAATACCACCTGAAGGTGATCTAAGTTTATAGCCAATAGAAAAAATCATTTGTTCATAAAAAACCTCATATGGCTTTTCAGGAATTTCCGGATTAATAAGTGTATTGCCCAATAAACTGGGAAGGGCAACACCTACATGAAAGGCAGGACTATAGTAAGCTATCCCTAAACTGACAACAGGATTATAAGCAGCATTAAAATTGGCAATGGCGGGATCATCCGGATTGCTTGAATTATTGATATCATATTCTGTATTGAAAAAACCTCCTGACAACCCAAAGCTCAACCTTTGAGAGGGGCTGAAAGGAATGAGAAAGTTACCTGAAACCATTGCAGATGTAGTTTTGATCAATCCATTTTGGTCATAAAAAAGATTGCCACCGAGGTTAAATCTTCTTTTAACAGGGAACTGAATGGCTACATTGGATAAGCCCGGGGCATTTTCTATGCCCAACCACTGTTGCTTGTGCATTAATTGGATGTAGGTATAGCCTTCCAGGCCTGCATAAGCAGGATTAAAAGAATAAGGTGATACAAAATATTGATTGGGCACCTGAAAAACCTGTGCTTTTGTTATAAAAACAGTAACACAAAGTAAAAGTGTGAAAAATATCTTTTTCATTTCATTTCTCTTCATATCAGCTGCTCAATGCTATCCATCTATAGATTATACTTTTATTGGCAAACATCAAAACTCTTCAATTTCGCTGCAATATAAAAACATTTACCTACTTTCCTTTCTATAGTAAGTTCACAAGATCAGCCCTATTTTCTTCACTTTAAAGCAGGAAACTTTTCTTTATTCCATAATTCAGGAGTAATGTATGAGAAGCCAATTCTATATTTTCATTGTAACAAATTCACGCTACCTGACTTCACCGTATTACCGGCAGCATCACGTACCACGTAAAAATAGGTGGTAGGATTTAGTTGCTCTCCATTTTTATTGGTACCATCCCATTCATTTTTGTAGGGTTGTGCACTGTAAACCTCCCGTCCTGCTCTATCATATACTATCACTAAAAAATCAGGAACTTCTTCTATTTCCTCAATTTCCCAGAAATCATCAATTCCATCTCCATTGGGAGAAAACTGGTTTCTGGGCTTTATGTCCACTGGTATAAGTTCCACTAATAGGCTAATTGTTGCACTTTTCTCTTTTGAATCGGAACTTGCTACAAGCATAATCTCAATCTCACCAACAGGAGTATTTTCATCAGTAATGATACTTAGTTCGCTTTCACCGGCACCTTCTTCCAATATAGCAGGCTCAATAATTAATTGAACTTGCGGATTGGAGGAGGAAACTTCAAAAGCAACAGCTTCATCAAAACCATCGATAGCCTCTATTAATATATTGACTTGCGCTTCCTCTCCTTGCATTAAATTCAATTGATTCTTCCCAAGGGTGAGTTCAAAATCAGGAAATGAAACTCTAGTAACAGTCAGGTCAATTGTTGTATTGGCTTCCACCCCCCCAACACCAACTCCAGTAATAATAATAGATGAGCTACCTACGGTTGCATTATCGGCTATAGTAAAAGTTACTGTAGAGGTTCCGCTCGTATTAAGTGTTGGCGGAGAAAAAGCTGCCGTAACACCTGTGGGTAAGTCATTGGTACTCAATGTTACTTCTCCCGAATAGGTAACATTAGGTGTTAATGTTATTTGACTACCAATAGATTCTCCTTGAAAAACTGATAAAGAAGCAGGAGAAGAACTGATTGAGATAGAAGGTTCAGGTGCAGCATTTATGGTAATTACAATTTGTTTTGGAGTTCCCTCAACCCCCTCGTTCACCTGAATGGCTTCAAGTTCGTAAATGCCCGGCACGACTGTCCAACCACCATTATCATACAATGTATATGGCGCTGTACCATCAGTATAAGTGCGGATGGCATTTCCACTACCTTGTTCTTTAAAAATCCATTTTACTTCATTAGCTGCCCCACTTGTGTTGGCACGGAAATTTAAAACATCCGGCATATCCAATTCATCTACAGAAATATTTCCTCCTACTTCACTTAGATTTGATAGTGGAGTACTATTTTCTAAAAAAGAAAAGCTAGCCACTGTACCCGGTGGCTCAATATCTCTAATGGTTAAGGTAATGGCAACCGTTCTTAATTTTGTTGCGCCCTCATAGTTACCTGTTCCGGCTATCACTATGGAATAATCGCCACTTTCCGCACCTTCACCTACACTTAAAGTAAGTACCGAAGAAGTACTTTCACTCGCTACAGAAGATGGTGAAAAATTGGCAGAAACATTATCGGGTAAGCCGGGACTTGGAAAGATGGTAAGGTTAACCTGCCCGGTAAAAATAGATTCCCTGTTAATAGTTATGTTCACCACACCATAGGCCCCTTTTTCAATAGTAAGCGCTGTAGGATCTGCCACAACCTCAAAAATATCAACTGCTGAAGTGGATTTGACACCATAAAAAGGCAAATTGAGTACCTTGCCATCTTTCTTAGAAAGTAATTGAGCCTTGGTGGCATTGGTAGTGTCCGAAGCCATTACTTTTCCTGCTAAAAACAGCCCAATAAATAAAACTCCATATCTTAAAAACGACCCTAAAACCTGACCAACACTCATTCTTTCAAATTGTTAAAATCATAAACCCCTATTAATTAATGACTTACAAAAAATACATTAGTATTTTTTATCGATATAATGTTAACTCATTTTAAAGGATTTTACTAATTCATGTAATATATTTAATCATTCTATTTATAAACTACAGATATGAGGATGTTAAGTTTTTTCTGTTTTAATTTACAAACCTGGGTTCGACTATTAATGATATTGCCCCCGTCAACAGGGCAGGATATGCCGCAAAACTAAGACTTCTTTCTTCAAAAAGCCTTCATTTTGTAGTATCTTATAGTAGATACAATGAGATAGCGTATTATCCGCACCTCAAATTCTTAAAAATTAATTCCTAATAATAGTGAACTACTTAATCCATTTACTCTTGCCTCAGGAAAATGAATGCTGTCATAAATAACCCTTGCCTGTATATCAAACATTAGTTTAGAAGTGCGATAAAATTCAAATCCAACACTTGAAATAACCCCTACTCCCGTATAATATTTTAGCTCATCCGGGTTTTCCGGTTTAAGATCGAAAAATACAGGTGCGTCAGTTGCTAAACCTACACCACCTAAAATCCAAAACCTATCGGAAATCCAATATTGGGCAGAAGGAAAAATCCCTCCAAAATCTCTCTTTCTCGGTCTATCTGTTAAATCATACTCATAGATCGAAATAGCTCCATTTAACAATACAGCTAAATTAGTATTCAACATATAACCTACCTTCCAATTAATGCCAATGCCTGCAATACTTAATTCCTCAGTAGGAAAATTGATGAGAGTGTGTGAAACGCCTGAAGAAACTCCAAAGACAAAGCCCTTCTTATTCAATTCTTTTTCGACCTGCCCATTAACAGTCAAACCTGATAATATAAAGATAATAATAAATGTTACTTTCATTTTCATTGTTCCAAATTTCATGTTGTAATTCATCATGCAAATTTGAATACAATCAATGCCAAAAAAGTTACCATAGGTTAAAAAAGCAAAGGCTCATTTTTTTCTTATCCTGCTTAAGCTTTGTGTGGTAATACCTAAATAAGAAGCGATATGCTTTTGCGCAATACGCTGAATTAATTCAGGGTTCTTTTTAAAAAGCTCATTGTAGCGCTGCTCGGCAGTTTTCATTAACAAATCTATTTGTTGCTGTTGCTTTTCTACAAATGAACTTTCTGCTCCAATTAAAAACAAAACACTGCCGAAAGGGCTTTTTTTGAGTTTATCAATATTGGCTTTGCTAATTCGTAAAGCGGTAGTTTTTTCCAGGGCTATAGTTTCCAGTGAGGAGATTTTTGCTGTGATAAGCGACATATGATCAGCAAAAAAATTATTTTCCAATACAATATCCAGACATACATAATTATTCTCCTTCCATAAAAAGATTCCACAAGCACCTTCTAAAATAAAATATGCATTTTTTTCAGTTTCACCTGACTGCTTAATAATGTCATTCTTCTTAAAGCTAACTTGTTGGCATAGATCTGTAAATTTCTTCCAAACCTCAACTGGTGCTTCAAAATAAGGATCAAAAGCAGTTTTCAACTTCAACTCATTCATATAAAAATCAGTGTTAAAGATTGTGGATTTTAGTAGTATAATATTTTCCACTTCTTAATTTCATTCACTCCAAATTGGCTCTTAAATATAGTCATCATTAGTTCAACTTCTTTAATTTGCTTCCTCTAATACTTACTGATAACAAGATGGGCCAATGCAACCATTTTGAGAAAAGTAGAATCTAATCAGAAATAAAAATATTCCAATGTAAGAATCACTAAAACCGACTCGTTATGGACGCTAAATCATTAAGAGTATTATGGATCACCTTACTCTCCTTTGCCATTTACTTTGTACTTGATGACCTTTATTTTCATTCGCTCAGAAAATGGATCAATGAATACATCAACCAAATTGGTGTAAGTCATATCATTACTTATTCTGTTTTTGGAATTCCTCTTTTGTTGGGAAGTTTATTAATCCACCATTTCAGGAATCTCCTTAGTAGCTTGGGGCTCAATGGGAGTTTGGCAAAGGGATTTTTATTTCCTCTTCTGTGCACACTTCCCATGCTGATTGGCTATGCAATTGTTTTTGAATTTAACCCGGAAATCAATCTCAGTCTTATCTTAATTTCAGCTGTTTCCGCAGCATTTTTTGAAGAGCTATATTTCAGAGGCTTCCTTTTTGGGCAGTTGTATCGCTTTACTCAATTAGGATTTCTACCTTCCATTTTATTAGGTGCTATAGTGTTTGCTTTAATCCACTTATACCAAAGCCAGGATCCTTTAACTCTTCTGGGAATTTTTCTTACAACCTTTCTGGGAGCTATCCTGTTTGCCTGGCTTTATGCAGAATGGAACTTCAATATTTGGATTCCCATTTTCCTACATTTGTTTATGAATTTATTCTGGATGATGTTTTCTGCCGGAGAAAATGCTTTAGGAGGTGTTTATTCCAATGTATTCAGGATTCTGACCATTGTATTGGCAATAGTGCTGACCATTCTGTATAAAAGAAAAAAAGGAATGAAGCTCGAAGTAACAAAAAGTACGCTTTGGATGAAAAAGAGAGAAATACTTATTGAAAGAAGCGCTGGATAAAAAAGTAGATATTTGATCTAAACTCCCTATTTACCTGAGTTCGATTGCTATAGAATGCCGTCATGCCAGAAAATTAAGGCTTATCTTTTTCAAAAGTCTTAATTTATCCGGTATCTCATGCTAAATTTTAATGAGATCACGGATAATTTTCTTTTTTTTTTAAAATGTAATCCCGATTTATCGGGACCGAGATAGCCAGTCCCGCAACAGCGGGAACGTCCTAAGGTAGTTTTCCTTCAATTTTTAAAATCGAACTCAGGTTATTTTGATTTTGGAAAGCATTTGTGCAGGCAGTCAGGTATATTCACAACAGAATTAAAAATGGTAAATTTTGTAAGGACACAACCCTTGGCGACTATTTAGGCTCCTCATGAAAAATAAATTTTAACTAAACTGGATCTCAAATTTAAATCTAAATATAAAACCTCATAAAGCAGAAATTTCATTTAATATTGAGGTTTAACTTAAATTTCAAGCATTTTTAAACCAAATTTTATTCTTTATCTTTTTGTCCCGAGTACTCGGGAACAAAAAGATGCTTCCACGCTGCAATTCAACGCGCTCTCCGCCTTTTTGTCCACCCACGCGCATACTCCGAGCAAAACTTGTCCCGGTAACTCGGGGTTTTATTTGGTTCTCAAACATTGGAGCGTTCATCAAGAACAGCCTAACTGAGCTTCTATTTCTGTTAATGCCTGTGTTTTGCTATAAATTTATTTGCTAGCTCGTATCAATCAGCCTCCTCATTTACCATCATAAAATACTCAACATCAGTCTCCTTATTTACCTGAGTGAGATGAAAACCCGATTTTTCAAATATTTTCACATTTTTAGGTTTGGTGGTTTCCAACCAAATAATTTTGCTTTGCTCCACTGCGTATCTTTGTAATTTCTTCATCATAAGTTTTCCTATTCCTTTACCTCGATGTTCGGGATCCACAGCTATAAACTCTAAAATCGACAACTGCTTTTGCGGATAATGCTTTTGCCTTTCCTGATCGTGTGAGATTGTTTTAACAACTGTTCTCAGACCACAAGAAAAGCCAATTGAGAATAACCATTTCAGCATTGATAAGCCGGACATCTTCAATGATGTATCATTTATGCTTGCCAGACTTATTAATTTTTCATCTTCATAAGCAGCCCAAAGTAATTGCTTATTTCGGATTTCCATTTTTAATGTAGCCTTAAACCATGCATATAATTTTTGTTTATAGCGTGGATCATTCCGAGCAAACAATGCTTTCATTCCCTTATCATCCACAAAAGATTCAGATAAAAGTGAAGTAGCTTTTTCAATTTGGCTGATATTTATATTTTTTATTTCCATCAATGTATAATTTATGAATACCTTCTTATAGCAAAGGCCAAAAATAGTTTGGTCATATAAAGTGGAAAAAACCACAATAGAAATGGATTGGTCAGTTTAACTATTAAGAGGAAACCTATTCCCACTACCATTAAAAATGCCGCAACAACAGCTTGTTTTTCTTTATTGCCTATTGAATTAATCAAGAAAGTACCGCCAATTACAAATACTACCAAAAAGGCTGAAAACATTGAAAAACCATCTATGACAAAAAGAAAAACAGCCGGGTGAATGAAATGTGAGAGGATAAAGACCGTTCTGGATTTCCTTTTATGTGTTCCACTATAAAATTGATTAGTGCCTTTTGTGAAATTAGCCACTGCACCCGCGCCAATATCAGCACTAACAAGAGCCAATAGCAACAGTTTCCACCATTGCACATTTAAAGGTGATTGCACATAAATGATTAAAACGGAAGACAAGGCCACTATTGCCCCAGAATAAGTGAGTGTTAAGTCAAATATATTTGATTTTCTTCCGTGTATATCATGCAAAAAAGGCGGTATATTTATTTCTTTGGTTTTCATGCTACTTAGGTATATTTTTCTATTAAATATTTTTCAGTGGCTTTAAGGTTTTTACTATTTGGGTTCACCACATAATCCAGCGTGATACCATCAATAGTAGCAAGTAGGATAACAGCTTCCCGACTACTATCAGCTTTATATTTTGGCTCAAGCAATGAAGTAAGCAACTTTAAAAGTTCCTGTTTCTGTCCTTCTAACATCTGATTTACCAAATCGGGAGTTTCAGGGTGAATAACAAGAAGGAAGCAAAGCCGGATCACCTCTTTATTTTTCTTTAGGCTTTTGAATAAATTATCGAAAAGCGCCTGTAGGTTCATCTCTTCAATTTCCATCATTTCAGCTGTCATTTTTTGAATGGAATGCTCAATCACCACTCTTAACAGATCATCCTTGTTTTTAAAGTGGGCATAGGTAAGTCCTTTAGATACCTGAGCATGTTGAGCTATTTTATCCACAGATGTTTCTGAATAGCCATGTTGAGCAAAAAGCAACAAGGCTGATAGGATAATCTTTTCTTTTTTGTTCATAATAAAATATTTATGACTGACTAGTCAGTCATAAATATAAGAGGAAATTTCTATCCACCCAACTATTTGTACAATTATCCTATTTCCCCCTGACGTATGGTGCCACTGGCTAATTAATTTTCTGATTTTAAAGATAAAAGCTGATTTTCGGGAAAACTTGTGGGGACAGAAATGCTGGCGGTCAGTGTGCCAGGTATTGCGGGTAGAAAGTCCTTAAACAAATTTTGTTTACTAGAAATGTTGGGAACTCATAAATTTGAAGAGTGGTTCACAACAATTTTATCAAATGAGCTATTTGGATTTAACAGCCAGTTCACCTACCACGTCCGCCCTCGTTTTGTGTCCTACAAACGAGCAAGATGCAGTTGCTTACTTATCTCGATCAACAGTTTTTTTTGTAAAAGACAAGGTGAAAGGTTACGATAGCTCCTAAATGGAGTCGCAACTGTCAGTGTAAGCATTTTTACATAGTGTGGTGCACTGGAATTTATCCTATTGTACATTCTATTAGGTCACCATTAGAATTAGCTTTTTCAAGTAACTCTAAAAGCGATTTCATATTTTGAATTTCATCTTCCTCTGCTTTTGATTCTTTGAAAAGAAAAGGGTTCTCAATAATAACTTTAATTATTCTCAGAATTTTTTCAGGCTTAAAAAGAGCTATTATCAATCGATCATTTTCATATCTAAACGATTGGTCTCCAATTGAAACTACAAGAATATGGAACAAAAAATCCGATGTCAAGTATATTCCAAGATCGGATAACCATTCATAATTGTACAGATAGTCTAGCGAAACGGCACCTCCTCTAAAACTAATTGATTCATTTCTATACTTGGATAATTTCTCGTAATCAACTTCTACGATATCATACATTTTATATTCATTTAAAATGTATTCATCAGACTTGGTTATTCGGCTAAAGGTTGAATATACTCCCATGCTGTTATTTTTCTTTATTGATTTTCTCTTGTGCGCAACGCTTACTGTATAAAGAGTGGCTACTTTAAATATACAAAGTTTCAAGTTTCTACCTACACCATCTGTAGGGTTGCTTACTAATTTAATTCAATACAGTATTTCAATCTTGCGGATTGACGGGCTTTCTACAAAGCCCCACAGTTTCGTCTCCCATCTAACAGCCATGATTTCATGCAGAATGTTACCAGCTTTATTTATCGAGTCCTCTCATATTAGATGGGAGTTTATCAAGAAAACCGAAAGAAACATACCTGTATTCTCCGTAAAAATCTGCAAGTCCAATCATGACGTATTCAGTTTTCTCATCCCCTTTCAATTTACCAATCACAAGAGGTAAGTGTCCGACCTTGTCTGCAAAAAGTTGAGTATATTCAAATTTTCCAAAAGTATCCAAATGCTGGGATATGCGGTTCCCTAAGTCTTTTTTTTGTACACTTATTTCCTTCTCGGTAGGAGTTGAAAATTGTGTCGGCCCATATTCTGGCTTCGGTGCAAGAGAGACCAACGATTCTATGTCAGAGTCCGAAATAGCTGTTTTAATTTGATTGTAAATTTCAGTTTGTCCAAATGTCGAGATGGCAGTCCCAATGGTCAAAACTAGAGTTAATATTGATCTTTTAGTATAGTTCATTTTTTGGTTTATTCTTGATTGAGTGTTGTGCATAATTGCTGGTAACGTTAAGTGTATGGTGTCGTAAGGGATTGCGGGCTTTAAACCTGTCAAGTTACCACCCAAATTTGACGCGGGTGATGCCGCTCGAAAACCTCTGAAACCCTTATGCACTATACATAGTGTTGGCATTTCGTTATTTATTCTCTGTGGTTATAAAATTTATCTCTCAATCTATAAGTCAATTCATTTATTAGCTCCAAATCAGGATTATCAGGCAAGGATGAACTTTCAAATGCTGATTCCATCTCAGTTTGTTTCAAGCCTGCCATTTTTAATAGTTCCTCATATTCAAATTTTCCTGCTTTAATGTCAAGTAGAAAATCACGATTTGGTCTTTTTACATTGACTTTTTTCTCATTTCCGATTTCAATTGCCATTTCTAAAAGTCGAAATACATGCATCATGTTTTTTGAATCATAATTCTTTCCATGACTTTTAGTGTTTTCGTATCTGTCATCGTTTCTCTTATCCACCCAATCCCAATATTCTCGATATTCTTTGCAGTAAGTTGAATATCCATTTCTGTTAAAATACATAAGAGCTTCTTGTTTCGTGCCTTTTGGAATAGAACTTAAACAAATATCATTTGATTCTTTTCCCCGAAGTACCCCGCTAAATCCTAGTTGGGCTGAATAGTACAATCCATAAACATCTTTCATGTGTGGAATATTTACTAGTCCACAATGTTCTTGTTGCCAACCTTTAATTTCAAGGTATTTTAAAAGCGGAATCGCTCCTTGGTCATAGTTTACAAAGCAGAATGACAACACACTTTTTCTCTCTTTTGCAACAGGATTTACTATTTTCTTTTTTAATCCTTTTGCTTTTTTAATCTGAGATAAAGCAAACTTCCCAAATGTGTTGTTGCACAGCTTAGATAAAATCAGTTCAGAATTTATTTCGTTTAAAAATGGGTGTTTGTAAATTATCGCAGATTCGGGCGTATTAAGTAATTCAAGAATATTTGGATTGTTTAATGATAATAATTCCATAAACCGTCCAAACTCATAAAAAACAATATCGTTTGTTTCATTATTTACTTGAGGAGTATAGGTCAATCCGTAATACGCCTCTTTCGGTAAAATGAAAACACCTTTAATGTCTAAGTCAGAGCTAGGAGTATCCAATCCGTAAGCCTTACTGCCACTAATGCATTCCAATATTATTAGTCCTTTATCTCTTAAATCCTCAATTGTCATTGATTAATCTAATGTGTTACGGAAAAATTCATTTAATTCACTTATTTGTCCTTTTGAAGCGGGTAAACTTTTTGATTCGTTATTAGCTCTTTCCAGGCAACTTTCCATGAACTTAATTAAATCTTGTTCTCCATTGTGTAAGTACGTTTCGCTAATTGTTGACTTCAGTTCAATTAGTTCATTAATCCTATTTGTTAAATTATCGGATAAGTCTAATCCGTTTACCATTTTCCCAAATTCAATTGGTGGAATTTCTTCTTTTTCAAGAATCCATAAACAAGCTACCGATGCACGGAGAGCATAAAAGAACCTTTTAAGTTTATAGTCATTTGAGTTTACAACTTCGTCTAAAGCCTTTTTTGCCATGCTCAAATAATGATGAATCGTAGCAATTCTTGAATAGGTCTTTTGTACAATTGAATTAATTCCAGCTAGGAAGTCTTCGTCAGCATGATAAATAATCGGAGATTGAATTCTTTCGAGCAAAGGTGGATTTGATTTCCAAATCAATCGTAAACTTTTTCTTAAATCCCAGCCACTAATATCAATGTCGTTATTCTCATAAAAGCATTCAATTGTATCTTTTTCTTCTGTTAAACTTAAATACCAATCTTTATGGTGTTTGTAAATTATCCGCACATCAAAGTCACTATCAGGTGATGGAAATCCCCATGCTCTCGAACCAGTCTCACAGGCAAGTAAAATCTCTATACCATTTTCTTTCTCTAGATCAATTAAATATTTCTTAATCTTATCTTCCATCAATCATGTTTAATAATTTGCAGGATGTTTCTTACAATGAATGCCAACGCCAATGTAAGAATCGTAGCTTTGGCTTGTGCTTTGGCCTTGTGCGGCTATGATTTCTTACATAATGTTAGGGTGCGTACTTTTTTAGTACTTTATAGGTTGTGTCTCTTAAATCTTCTAAATTATATTTTCGTCCAAGCCTCTTTTCTTCAGATGTAAGCTCTGCAAATAATTCTTTTTTTATTTCCTCTGGCATAGAACTTCCAGTCCCACCGAGTGATCTGTGTAATTTATCCCAAAATAAGTTTAGCTTGTCAACACGAGTGTTTTTCATATGGTCAATTAATGCCTTATTAAATTCTAGCATTTTTTCTTTACTTATGGGATATATCATTTCAGTATTCTGAAGCTTATTTGTGGGAGCTTCTTCAACTTCCTTTTGTATTCCAAAAAAATCTTTGTTCATATAATCATTGTAATTATCCTTGAAAGCGAAAAAGAGAAGGTATTCGTCAATCACAAGGGAATAAGGATTCTTCAATTTTGGATGAATCACCATATGAGTTGCGTGTTTTGTCGAAAAATCCGGACACCTTAGCAATTTATATGATATTTTTTTAATGTCTTTTGCTTCTTTCATCCCTTCAATGTCAATTTCTGACAGCTCATTTTTCAGTACTCTATGTAAAATTCTTCTTAAAGTTTCATTCTGATTTTTTGTTAGCTCTACACCACTGCCTTTATTTATAGAGATTCGCCAAATAACACTAGCCCAAAACAAAAATCCTATTTCAGAACGTATTTCCGAAGAATACACTTCGTTTTCAAATTTATTAAGGGTTTTAGCATACTCACTTTCAATTTTTGAAAACCTAGTTTCACAAGATGTGCAAAAGAAGTTATCTACCACCATAGGGTGTTTATTTGCTTCAATTTCTTCATCTGATAATTCTCCAAAGACTTCATCCAGTTTGTCTACTGGAACTGATCTTCCGAAATGAGACGTTGTATCAAATTCTTGAATTACAAATCCCAGTTCATAATCTCTTCCAGATTTTCCTTCTACATTCTCAATGCGCTTTAACAAGAAGTGAGGAACAATGTGAGAACCTTTCTTGTCCGCTGGATTTTCTTTACAAAGTAGGCAGTTTTCCATGATCTTAATATGCACCCTAACATTGATATAATAACATAAAAGTTGTCATTATATCACTTTTGTTTTTCCTGTACCCGACTACAAACGTTTGTAAATGTTTACAAGCGTTTACAAATCATTCTTGGTATTAGGTTCATAAAAGCTCTCCAACATACCTCCATTCTCTATTAAATCCTAATTTTTCATCGAAAGCCACAGCAAAATACCTATAAGTAGGTAGTGATTCCGAAACGAGGTGCAGAATGGTTTTAGCGCAAGTTTATAATCCAACTGAGGTGAATAAATTTACACGCTCTGCAAACCCAGCCTGTTCGCCCTCGTTTTGTGTCTCGAAAACGAGCTTGATTCAGTTTGCTAATTATTGTCCATTTTCTAAAACTTCATTTAATATTGAGGTTTAACTTAAGTTTCATGGATTTTTTAAACCAAATTTTATTCCTAATCTTTTGTCTTGATACAAAAGATAGAAAAAATCAAGACAAAAAGATGCTTCCACGCTACAATTCAACGCGCTCCCCGCCTTTTTGTCGACCCGCCCGCTCTATATGAGCAAAACTTGTCCCGGTACATCGGGATTTTATTTGGTTTTCTAACATAGTAGTATTTTTCAAAAGTGCCCTAATGGAAATAGGCCAAAGTTGGTGAGATCACCAGCTTTGGCAGATGAATTAGCACCATGAGTAAATTGAGCTTCTACTTCTCAAGTTCCTTCTTAATAAGCCGGAGCATTTGAATCCTTATCAACCCACTAAATGGTCTAATAAAAAACCAGTAAATCGAAAAAAGAAGTTTTGTTTTCCTGTTCAAACAAAAAACTCTTGTTTCAGTGATGATTTCCGTTTTCCCATTACCTTTCTCAACAAAGTTAAAAGACCAACCAACTTTGGCATTGTAACAGGAGCTTCCTCTCATGAATTCCTCCTTATCCGTAATCCATTCTGGCTGGGATTTAAACCAAAAAGCATACAGAAATTCAGTATATTGGATTTCTTCCAATAGCGTGAACCTCATATCTTTTGTAAGTGCCGCTAAATGGGTATTGCTAAAAGGCAAGCCCCTCAACCGAAATAGAAAGGCGATAATGCCGGATTTCGACAAATCTAAATTCATACTTGCTTTATAGCAATCTTCAGTGCTTCCTTCCACTACTATTTTGTGCACCTCATTGAACTGATATTCCGGTAAATATTTCTCGAGCACCATAAATTATATTCCGAAATAAATTAAACCACTAATTAGCAACAACAAAATCCACTGGCCCAGCTTCAAATAGTTATTCGGAAATTTTCTGGAAATAGCAATGCTAATAATCCAAACCAGGGCATAACCTAAAAAGTAAACGGCCAGAATCTGCAATAACGTGGTTTCATTTTCAAAAAAATCAGTGAAATTGATGAGCCCAAGTCCTATAGTAGCAAAAAGTAAATCAAATGAAATCCAATGCCAACCACATCTGGCCATAGTCCAGGTTTCTTGTTTTTTCAGAGCCTGCCCAGAAGTATGTTGGGGCTCAATTAGCTTAAGTTCCTTGTCGCCCATAAAGGTGTGGACAATAAATGCCAGTAAAGTCAGAATGTTTGCTGTTAATATCATAAGTATCAATTTGATGGCAAGTTCTGCTTTTGTAAACTACCATCATTTGATGTATATCAAATTCTGCTTTTAATATTCCGGATCCGACTTAATGTTTCAAGGGTTATTCCCAGAAAGGAGGCAATGTGTGTAAGAGGAACTCTTGCCGTAATATCCGGCCGTTGGATTAAAAGGGATTCATATTTCTGAATAGCTGTCTCAAATTGTATGGAAACAATCCGTTGTTGAAGTTGAAGCATTACCTTTGTAACAGCAATCCTCAACAGTCTGTCAAAGTCGGGATATTTATCCAGAAGCGTTTCTACATCCTTCTTACAGAATTCGATTAGTTTAGTACTTTCCAGCGTCTCTATAAAATGGGGACTCGGCACTTCCAGAAAATAGCTGTTGATGGAATTTATAAATTCATTATCAAAAGCAAGCCAATCTGTAATGTCTTTACCTTCTTTCAGATAATATGCCCTCAGGCATCCTTTGACTATAAAGTAAGTTTTATTGGCAAACTGACCTTCTTTTACTAAAACTGTATTTTTTGGAATGGTCTGAATGCGTAACAGATTACACAAATCGCTTCTGCAATTATCAGTTAATGGTGAATATTGTTCACTAATTGATTCTATTGCATGCTGTATATTAGTATCCTCATTCATAGGCTGAAATCACCTCTATAAAAGCATTAGCGGCCAAAAGCACGATGCTTTCGAGCCGCTATAAAGTTATAAATTTCCATTCAACTTTCAATCAACTCATGAACTGCTGCTTTAAGCACTATAGCTTTTAGCCTTATTGGTCATTATAATTTCCTTATCAATAGAAAATTTACCGCCTCCTGAAATGAAAAGTGCTATTGCCATCCCTATCCAAAGTAAGAAATATTCATACCCCTCCCCTGCCTGGTTTCCAAACCAATTCATAAAGAACCCATGCTGGAAATGAGAGGAAAAAATAATTCCTGCTGCTAAAAACGCATAAGCTATCGCTATTAAACGTGTAGCTACTCCTGCCACAAGAGCAATTGCCCCAATGGATTCAAGTATGATGACAAAAAATCCTATGATCCATGGGAGGCCGACAGCATCGGTAAAGAAATCCATAGTTCCTGAAAACCCATATCCGCCAAACCATCCAAATAGCTTCTGAGCACCATGTGGAAAGACCACCAGCCCTAAGAAAATTCGTAAAACGAGTGGGGTCCAACTATTATCTGTTTGAAATATTTTCTGTTGTATTATCATAAACTTATATTTTTAATGTTCATGACAAAATTCCGGATTCAATTGCCCCAATACGACAAACTAGATTAAAAAAGAATGTTAAACCAGATTAATATTGGAGGGAAGTAAGGTCTCCATCACTAGCTATTTTGATATGATCTGGCTTCTGATTTTGCTCAGAAACTCTTTGGTGATACCCAGGTAAGAAGCAATCATATATTGTGGAACCCTCTGCTCAATATCCGGGTATTGTTCTCGAAATTCCAAATACCTTTCCCTGGCAGGCAGGCTGAAATTTCCGATAATTCTTTTTTCAGATGCCACATAAGCTTTCTGAATGATAATCCTGAAAAATCGCTCTAGTTTTGGTATAAGTAGGTAAAGTGCTTCAAGTTTCTCATAGGAGAATTGAACAACTTCTGTATTTTCCAGGCACTGCACATTATAGTCGGCCGGGCTTTGAGTGATGAAGCTTCCGAGATCAGCCGCCCACCAATTTTCTACTGCAAACATCACAATATGCTCCTGTCCCTCACTATCGATATAAAAAGTTTTGAGACAACCTTTTACTACAAAACTTTCATATTTGCAAACATCCCCTTGTTGCACTACAAACTGTCCCTTTAAATACTTTCTATAACTTACATGTTCTGATAGTATTTCCTTTTCATCAGTACTTAAGTGAATGTACTTGCTCAGGTATGCTATGAGAGGTTCAATATTCATGAAACAGGTTCTTATCTTTTGTAGAATATATAATCAGTTACAATCGGTTCAATTCCATTTTGACGCAGGTCTGAAATTATTTGTCCTCTGTGGTGAGAAAAATGATTAGCAATATGAAAAAGTATATGCTGCATACTTTTCTCAAACTTCTCCCCTTTTGAATTCTGATAGTTGATGTTCTTTTGCAGATCCTGTTCAGACAATATTTTCAAAGTCTCTTCAAAGTTAGCTTTATCCAATATTTTACATTTTTCAAGAGTATGTACCTGATGTACACCCAGAGGCTTAGAGTTAATAATTCTGGAATTCCATATTTGATGGGCATTTATGGAATGTGAGAAAAGCGGGATTGTTCTATCACTTAGCTGACTTACATTTTCAATTAATAAATCAGCTAGTTTTTGATTGAAATGATGATGGTATTCAAATATGTCTACAAAAAACTCTTTGATGGTGTTCATCGTCAATGCTACTTTAGTGTTTCCTTAAATTTAAAACTACGTACTATACCTCAAAAAAACAGTGCTCTCATTTAATAGAGAGGTTTAACCTTAACTTCAAGTATTTTTAAACCAAATTTTATTTCTTTATCTTTTTGTCCCGAGTACTCGGGAACAAAAAGATGTCAGCCAGGCTGACCAGCCTTTGGCTGGCTTCCACGCTACAGTCCCACGCGCTCCCCCGCCTTTTTGTCCACCCACGCGCATACTCCGAGCAAAACTTGTCCCGGTAAGTCGGGATTTTATTTGGTTCTCAAACATTGAAGCATTTATCAAGAACTCGCTAATTACTCCACAGTCAAAAAGAAACGCTCCTTAGGTTTTGAAACCGCTCCTATACGTTTGTAAAACTTAATTGCCCTGGTATTGAAATCAGGTGTTTGCCACTGGATTAAGTCGCAACCCAATTTTTTTGCTTCTTCCTTTATCTTGTCAACCAGTTTTTCTCCAAGGCCCATTCCTCTTGAAGTATCATTCATAAACAGGCAATCCATATAAATATAAAAGCTGGCATCCCAGGTGGAGAATTGTTTTATGTAGGTGGCATAGCCGATTAGCTGATGATCCTTTTCAACTACTAAACAATATAATGCAGGTGTGTCACCAAATAAATACTGCCCCAGTTTTTCGGCTTTACCGAATTTATCAAAACTCGCTTTTTCATATTCAGCATGAGCTTCGCATAGATCGATTAGTGGTATTAAATCTCCCTGTTTTACAAATCTGATTGTGAAATTATCCATTAAAATTCTCCATTAAAGTGCTCTGATAAATACAACTGGAAGTTAGGAGGATTATTTTTCAGAATGTTGTTTGTCCAGGAAATTCTTTCGAAGTTAATCAACTCTAATTCCCAAATACAGGGAGCAAGTCCATCTCCTGAGATTTTAGTAAATTCAGTTGGCCGATTGGGGCTTGTCATAAAAATATGGGTATTCAACATATTCTTTCCTACCCACCAATTAATTAAGGAGAATATTCCCTCAGTGCCTGAATGTAAAATCAGAAAAGCTATTCTGTCATTTTCCGCATCAAAAGAGTTTTTCATTTTAAGCCAGTGAGGAAGTTGCCGGAGGGCATATTTGTAAAAGTGAGCATTGTCAAATTCTCCAATTTTGGAAATAGTATATACTTTAACATTCCAATCCTCAACTTGTACAACTTCCTGAAATTTTATTTTCTTGTTTTATATTCTTGCATCTTGTTTAATTAACTTTCCATACTATGTTAAAATAAAGATGTTTGTGCTAATTCGTATTAATGCTTAGGAACCGCAGCCGCTACAGCCACTTAAGTTTTTAAAGATAATAAATTTCACCAAAGTAGTCTGTGCACTATCCGTAGTCTTGAGCGCAGCAATTAGAACATTCTCTCCCCCTTCAAAAAAAAACCGGCTTCCACCGGTTCTCTATTTCTTTAATTGACTACCATTCAATATTTATATTTACAATATTGTTACAAATCTACTGGTTCGTAAAGTACAGCATTGAGAATTAGTAAGATTGGAACCTGAGCGTCCAGGTGTAAACATTAAATTGTTATTATCATCATCTTCATGCAATAGATCACCTGCATGCCCCATTTCGTGGGCCAGCGTATCAAGGCGAGCATTAGCAGTCATTAATATATATGACTCAGGAAGCATATAACATCCTAAATGACCTGAGCTGAGGTTATCCACCCAGATTGCCTTTAACACATGGCGCGGCCATAATAGCCCGCTTGGAAAACGTAAACAAGTTCTGACCCTGGTAAACCCCTGACAACAGGAGAGATGTTCAAGCTCAATTCTATCTTCTCCAAAATACCCTCCGGCATCGCATCCTGGAGCATTTGCCAAATGTGGTCGATCAGTCACCACAGTAATGGGAGAGGCAATTACATTGATGTTACATTGGTTGTAAATCCTTACTGCTTCATTTATTTGATCCTGAATATCAGGTAAAGGAACAACTGGATTTCCTGCAGCATCTGCAATCACGATAGGACAAATCCTGAAATTTTTCCTTCCCGTATTCACTCCAATTTGACAAATCACCCATTCCGGAAAAGTGATAATCCTGTTCACTAACCATTCTATGATGCCAATTAGGTGGGTAATAATCCAATCGATAATAAAGATTGTTTCGCATACCACCCTGGTCACCCAACTAACTATAGTTATAATAACCCATATTGTATTACATACTACTTCTGTGATAACTCTGCTGACTAGGTTGCATAATTCGCTAAATGGCCAAGGCATCCAGCTACAAATGGTTTCAGTAATAGTTCTGGAAACATTACGACATTCTTCTCTCGCTTCTTCGCGTGTCTCTTCTATTCTTTCTTGAATTTCTCTACATACTCGTGCCATGATTTTAAAAGGTTTAAGGTTAAATATTTATTTTATTTGTAATTCATTCACCAATTTCAAGAGTGCCTTGCGGGCATTCCAGAGTCCATATATTTTCCCAATAAGCATGGTTACAATGGAACACGCGAAGTAAAGAAGTATGGTATTCAGCACACCTAGCTCATAAATAGAGATGATTCCTGTCAACACTAATAGGACATACCCCACTAGCGTAATGACACCTGAAATCCTTCCTTGCCCACATCCACAGGCGCTATAATGTTTAGTAACCTTAGCCTCCAGCTGACTATTCTCCTCTTCGGTTAAGTGAGGGATCCGGATAAGGATGTTTTTTCTTCGAGTAGTGAACAAACTAATTTCTTTGGCCACACCTTTAATTTCTGCTAAGTCCGTGATAATAATTTCCTGTTTCATCTCATACTGTTTTGGTTGCTATGATTTTTTAAGCGACCGGATTCTTTATACTTCATTCCGAGTCATCATCAATATACAAACGTATATAATATAATTAAATAAAAATAATTTTTATTTAATTATTTATATTAAAATATAAAATTATAAATATTTATGTATTCATTTTATTATACAAATATTCAAGCCGCTTAATTAGAAGCTCACAATACTTTATGGAGATAAATGATAGGGTTGATGTAATTGATGGTGGATTGGGCAATATTTGCGTCTTCAAAAATTCATACCTATCAATTTCAATAGCATATGAAACTAGTTGATGGTTATTACTTTTTTAGAAATCCAGTAGACTCTGAAATAAACAATACCCGCAGTCTTAAGCACTGTGACTACGGATTATCCATACAAGAGAGTTTGATTCATTGAAAAAGCTTAATTGCATCACAGGAAAAATAATACGGATTCTACTCTAAATTCCATGCTTCAGCAATATCCTTTTCCGTAATGGGTGATAATCCGTCAGCGTGTTGATACCCCTCAAAGTAAAGTTGAAATTGTTTGATCAGTTGTGCAGCATACATCCATTTGCCTGGAATAAACCGGATTGGCTTTTGATTACAATAAGCCTGAAGATGATTGGTTTTATTATCTTTCTCCGGCATATTATGGCAAAAAACCATTTTGCAACCTTCCAGTAAGTCCGCAAAACCCTTTGCCTCTAAAAAATCAGGATTGGAAGATATAGGTGTAGCATCCACTACCAAATCATAAGGCCCCTCAAAATGTTCAACACTTGCTATGCCCAATGCTTTTTTCTTCTCAAGCACCAGTTCCGGGTTTCTTCCTGTCATAGTGACCTTTATACCCAACTCCTGCAACACATGAAAAGCCACACCTGAAACTCCCCCATTCCCATAAATTACAGCGGATTTTATTTTCTGAGCTGATGCTTCAATACCTTTCACCAATGCTGTTTTCAAACCAAATGCATCGGTATTGTATCCGTACAATTTTCCAGAATTATTGACCACAGTATTTACAGCCAGAGTTTTTATGGCCAATGGTTCCACTTCATCAAGAAAAGGAATAATAGTGGATTTTAAACCACCTTTCCCGGTAACTGCACCTCCACGGGCAATAGGCGATTTCAATAAAGCCGTATAAGTTTCGGGGCTAACTTCATCAGGAAAGGTGAAATAGATTAAATTTAAACCTAATTTTTTAAGAGCTTCATTATGTTTTTCAATGGATGACTGGCTTCCTGAGGTGGAATAAAGAAATTTAGATTCAATATTTAAATTGACCTTATAACCGGAATTCTGAGTTGACATGCTGCACAAGTTTTAAATTCACCTTCATGTGTAACTACATAGAGTCAATGAGGCAATTGCACGAAAATAAGAGGTAATCTCCTGGTTTTCAACAATAAATTTAAAGTTTCCGTGAAATTTAATATTAAACTTTATCTAACTAAGCTGTCAACTTTCACCGCAATATATTTTATCATTCGTATAGTACCTGAGCAGGAATGAACTTTCACTTCTCTGATTTCCCTAAAGGAATAACAGCGACTTTAAATTACTTCATTTGAAGGAGAAAAACTATCCGGCTTTTTTTCTAAATCCCTATGGTAAACCGTCAACTGAGGATATGGTATTTCAATTCCCAACTCATCAAAACGGTTTTTTATCCTTCGTAGCAACTCACGTTTTACAATCCATTGCTTAAGAGGTCTTGTTTTCACCAGGAACTTTATCACGATAGCGGATTCTGCAAATTTATCAACACCAAGCATTTCCAGGTCACCTATGATAAATTGTCCATACTCTGAATCATCTTTCATTTGGGCACCCAGTTCCTGCAGTACCCCCATTACATTATCAACCTTTTCATTGTAGGATATCCCTATATCAAACACTACCCTTGACCAACCATGGGTCAAATTGCTAACTTCCAGAATCTGGCCATGAGGGATAAAATGGGTGACGCCTTCCAAATCTCTTAGGACAGATAATCTGAGACTCATGTTTTCCACCACACCAACTGTTTTATTGATTTTTACCACATTTCCCACTCTGTATTGATTTTCAAATAATATCATGAAGCCTGAAAAGTAGTCCTTCACGAGACTTTGAGCACCAAATGCAATTACAAGGGAAATTACCGCTGCACCTCCCAGTACTACAGTAAGATCTACGCCAACCTCAGATAACAACACCAGAAAACCTATAAAGACCGCAATAATAGTAATGATGCTACTGGACGCCAATTTCAATGTTTCTAATCGTTCAGTACGTTCTATACCAATCTTTCTTTTTATCATCCTGTTCAGGATAATCTTTACCACCCATCGACTCAGCATTGATAAGAGGAAAAATCCTACCAGAATGATGGCTATTTTTGGCAGATTGAACCTTATCCAGTAGGCTATTCTATGAGGAGCCATTGAACTCCTGAGAAACTCAAGGTGTGACCTGGCAGTTTCCACTTCCTCTTCGGCTTCGTTAACTACCTCAACTACCGGATCACGAAAACTTTCAAGGTTCTTTATTCTAACTTTTAGTGCAGAAATGAGTGCAGTATCCTGCGAAACCCTTCTGGTAATCTCTGACAGGCTACGCCTTTCCCCTTCAGCCTGTGACTGCAGTTTGTAGAGTTCCAACAAGCGTTGAGACACTTCTGTCATAGCTTCAGCCAAATCAAGGTCTTCTTTATTCCACCTGATTAGCTGATCTACTATAAGCAGATTACTCTTCGCATGCATCAATTCTGCGTTTAACCTATGAAGCTCTTCCTCGGCCTGCTGTTCTTTTCTATTTTGTGTTTCGGAAATGGCAAGAGACTGAACAGTTGTATCTCCAGCCGAAGGGAGCATTTGGACGGAGTCAATATTAATGCGTACCTGCCCGACAGTGATATAATTTACTACCCCCTTTTGTTTTTCAATTTTACCCTGAACAATAATTATCTGCTGCTCAATAGTCTGCCTACTCCGCAGGTGAAGATCCAATGAACTTAATACTTTCTCTCTTCTTTTTTCCAGAGCTTCATCACCGGATGCTGAACCAACAGCCTCATCTCGCTCCTGCTGAGCATCGAGTATGTTAAATTGCCTTGTAAGCACTTCTATCTCCTGCGCCAGTTGTCCACTGCGACTTTTCATCTGAATCAATCTTTGCTGATCACTGGCAATAAATTTTTGAAATTGTATGATAATCGCTGCTCCTGATATCTGTTCGGTATCCTGTGAGGCTCCGGAATCTTCCGGCATTTCCTGAGCACTGATTGATGTGAAGAGTAAAAAGGCTGCCAATACGCAGAAAATTCTTAACATATTATAATTGATTACTTCTCTTAAAGCGTGTTTATTGAATGCGACAGATTACTCTTCCTTGCAAAGAAGGTCTTTGAAATTAATGATGAAATATATCGGGGTGGAAAGTTAACTATAATTAGCCATTATATCTTACTACATCCAGAAGTGTAATTTATATACTTTTGACCTATGACAGAGAAAGCTTCGGGGAAAAGCTGTGAATCCACCAACAAAGGAATTTTCTTCCCAAGTCTTTTTTCCTTGGGAAGAAAATTGGGAGGAATCTATATTTCCCTAAATGTAGTGCCTACTGCAAGCACAATAAATCCTACTAGTAGTAGCACATAATTGTATTGACTTAGAATATCCACGTGTGCATAGTGACCAATTATTCCTAAAATACCTGCTGCGAGGCCAATAATCCATGTAATTTTTTTGGGTGCTGAAGGTGCTGCCATAATAAATATATTATTTTATAAGTGTTTCTTTAATTGATATGGATGTTGAAATGCAAGGAAAAAGAGGGGCAATCATATAAACCATTGTCCCTCTTTTCACTTAAAATGCTCCTCTATTATTTATGATTGAAAAGATAGAATACACCTATCTGATATCCTCGGTTGTAAGAATTTTCATTAGTACTTTCGTTAATATCGGTAAGGCCCATATTATACCTGGCATCAAATCCAAAATTTGAGCTTGGATTGATATAACCAACACCGAAACTAGCTCCTAAATCAATGCTGTTATAATCGTCTGTCAGGTCAACATTACTATCATTTACCTCACCTTTTGCACTCACTAAAACACCTACTTGCGGGCCCGCCTGCAATCTGAAACCATTGTTAAACATGTATTGTATTAATACAGGAACATTTACATAGTTCAGGTTTAATTTCATTTCTGTGTTATTGCTTGTGAAATCAGATCCTTGCGTAGAAAACACAACTTCCGGTTGGAGAGCAAACTGCTCATTTAAATGGAAATGGCCAATTAATCCAAGATGAAAGCCTGCTTTTAGATCTCCATCACTACTATTTTCATTAATAACGTTGTACAAATTCAGTCCACCTTTAATACCAATATTTGCATTTTGAGCCTGTACGGTAGTTGTAACCATAATAGCCGCGATAATAGCAATCAAATAAATTTTCATGTTTTCTTTTAGTTTAGAATACTCCCCTCCACTATTTTACAGAGTGAGAGTTTAACATGCCAAAGGTGGGGACATTACTGATCGATTTGTTATAGATGCCAAGGTATAAGTTATACATTTCACAGTTCCGGAAAAGTGATAAGATGTTGTGATTAACCTTAAAATGTTCACTACAAAAAAGCCAACTAAACTGACGAAAAAATTTAAAATTTGATTCCAAAATGAAGTCCCGGCTCAAGTAAGAAATAATTCGGCCACTTACTTTCCAATTCTGCAAATGATTGGGGCACATTGGTGTTTACAGGCCAGTGGGTGATGGCCAAAGATGGTTCTATAAACAGCCGATTTTTAAAAAGCTCAAAGTGATAACCCAAACGATAGGTCATAAACAACTGGTATCCATTTTGAATTTTTCTATTGTCTTCATCCACATACCTTTGTAAGGCATTCATTGCATGGATTGCCGTATAAGCGCCTTTCCATATAAAACGCTGATACACAAATGCAATACCAAACTCTCTAATGTATCCCGGGTATTTTTCTTCAGGAGCTTGATAGGAAACACCAAAGGGTATTCCCAAAGGCCAGGCATATTTCCATGTATTTGCTTCTACTGAAATTACATCTTCAGATGTTAAACGGTATCCAAAACTGAGTTGAGCAAAATCAGGTGCGTTGGGATCATCAGGAATAAAATTTCCTAATATGAAAAGTGTACTTCCCACGAAAAACTTTTTGTAAGTGGAATCTTGTGGTTGAGTTTGGCTGTTCGCCTTGGTAAAAGCGAAAGTAAAAACCAGAATTGATAAAATGAGTTTTAATTTCATAACAGTGCATTTTGTTGAATAGTCTTTCTATGATGCAAAGTTATGCGTGAGGTAGCTTTTAATTCATTCACTTAAGTTAAGAAAGAGAAGGCCTTGAATTCCTGTCGGCAGACAAAATTTATTTATGAAGAAAAATCAGCTCTTGTTCACAATAGAGTAATCTTTTTCCTACTAGCCTTTTTCAGAACTCACCCCTGATTCGTCTTCGACAAATCTGTCCCCTCTCTCCCGAGGAAAGAGGGGAGAAATCTCGTATAAATCAACTTTTTTTTGAAAAATCTTTATTGGCACTTCAATCACTAATTTAAAATGACTGCTCCTAATATTCCCTTCTCTTCAGAAAAAGCATGTGCCGACCCATCGGTAAGAAGGGTGGTTCCGCGGAGCGGAAGCGGGATGAGTTGAAATATCCTCATTTAATTCTTTTGCGTATGCGACTTAATGACTGTGGCTTCATTCCCAGGTAACTGGCAATCTGATACTGAGGGACTCTTTGTATTAAATCAGGTCTTGTGTTAAGTAAATTCAAGTAGCGCTGCTCAGGAGTAGAAGTCTTGAAATCGTCAAATGTAGCCTGGTTCTTCACTAATAGTTCTTCCGATACAAGACGGCATACTGTTTCAAAACGGGGGAATTTTTCGAACAAATCTGTTTCCTTTTCTGAATTACCCACCGATAAAATGGAATCTTCTACACAGGACACATAATACTCAGAGGGTTTTTTATTGACACTACACAGCGGAGTGCAAGATTCCGATTCGGTATAAAAGGCGGTGATTTTCTCTTCCCCATCAATTACATGATAGGTTCTTATGCATCCTTTGATGACAAAGTAACCATCATTAGAAAGATCCCCTTCTTTCAATAATACAGTCCCCTTTTTATAAGTCCGGAAGATGGCTAAGTCAGTTATCACTTTCCTTTCCTCTTCTGTAAGCTTAATATATTTTGAAATGAAATTAAAAAGTTCGTTTTCCATGGTAGTTTTATTAGTACTTAGGCTCATTCTTACATAAAAATCCTTGTGCCTGGCAATTGTATAAATCTCAATTGTATTTTATTTATTCAATAACCACAAATTAAAAGCCCAACACTTTTATTTTCAGCGAATTCAGTAGCCAAAAGCATTTTATTTAGTATGCTCCTATTTATTTATCACTTTTCGGATATTCTCTCCAAGTATAACTTTTATGGACAATTTTCCAGCTTCCTTCATATTTTAGTAGTAGAAAATAATCTGTGAAGATACGCCAATTCGGAATCACAATTTCTGCTTTTACAATTGCTGCATTGTTTTCAAAATCAATAGAAATTATTCTTCCGATGCGATTTACCTTTTCACCTTCTTTCACGTTTGAGATATATCTCTCCCCTGAACGAACTTGCAAACTATCTTCTGCTGTGACAAAATAAAGATTAAAATCCGGATGAAATGCTTTTTTCAACTTATCCGGTTCCCCATTTGCTGTGCCATCTATATAGAGCATGATGGTTTCAGAAATTTGTTGCATTTCAGAATGACTATTTTCTACCTGACAATACAAGGGTGTTAAAAATAATAGGCTAACTAGTGTAAGAATTAATTTTTTCATGTTATGTTTTTTATAATTTATTGTTGATTTTCTATAGCTTCGATAACTTTTTTTGCGACTGATGTTGTAGCTGATGGATCTTGTCCGGTAATGAAATTTCCGTCTATTACATAGAAATTATCCCTTTGCTTTTCAGAATGCATAAAATTACCATTGTTTTCTCTAATCTTCTCTTCAATTGAAAAAGGGAAGGTTCGATAGTATTCTGCTTCTTTGTTCTCAAATAAATCAGGATAACCGCTAATATTTCTATTTTGATAAAGCGAATTTCCTTGCTCATCTTTCAAGTTAATGATACCAGCAGTTCCGTGGCATACGGCAGAAACAATTCCGTTCTGCTTGTAAATACTTTCTGCTATACTTTTAATTTTTTTGTTTTCTGCTACTCCAAACATTGCTGCCCCTCCACCACTATAGTAAATGGCTTTATATTCAAAAGGATTGATGTTATTGGGGCTTTTCGTGTATTTTAGTTTATTCATCAATTCATTATTGTACAAATACTTTTTTTGAATAGAGTCAGATGTTGATATATAGCCTATGGGAATTGCCCCGCCCAAAGGGCTTATAAAGTCAACCGAATAGCCATTTTTTATAAAAACATCATAAGCCAATACTATTTCGGCAAAGTGATTGGAAGTACTAATCTGAGTATCTCCATAAGTGTGCTGATTTGAAGTTACTATTAATATCTTCTTTTCATTCGTATCTTTTTTTGAGCAAGAAGCCAAAAAGAATATCATTAAAAAATAGAAAGTTAATTTTTGCATGGTTTTATCATTTTTAACAAAGATGCTAAACACCTTTTAATGGTGGGTAGGAAATGATAAAACAGAAGTTCGGATTTATAGAGTCGTACTAAAAACCTCTATTTCTTCTATATTCGGCAGGTGTTTGCCCCACAATTTTTTTAAAAGTAGTAAAGAAAGTCGATTTTGAGTTAAAACCACTTTCATAACCTAAATCTTCTATCGGATAGTGATTTGGGGCTTGTAAAAATTCCTTTGCTTTTTCAATTCTGAATTCATTGATATAGGTTGAGAAAGATTTGCCCATTTTTTCATTTAAATACTGGGATAATACATGCTTTGGAATGCTAAATTCCTTTGCTGTTTCTGCAAGTGTTAGATTTGGATTGAGAAACATCTTTTTTTCAACTATTATGAACAGTTTTTGCTCAATTCGATCCAGCATTTCCTGCTCAATCCCTTTGTTTTTGTACTTCTCTTTCTCTTCAAAAAAAGTGGATTCTTTTTTGTTCTTGAAAATAAAAAGCAAAACAATTAAGTATAAGACAAATGAAAATGACAAAGCTCCAATAATATAAGAGGTATATGCTCCTATCATATATGAGGACCAAATAAACGTAATCCCTAAATAAATACTAATCAGCCACACATCTATATTTTTTAAATATACTTTCTCTTTGATCTTTCCAATAGCTGGTTGAACAAATTTGAAAGACATAATAATATATATGAGCCATTGAAGATAGATACCTTTTACAATCCATCTACTCCAAATGATTCTATTTTCCACATATGGATAAAGGATACCTAAAATGGTTATTCCTACTAAATAGGGAATGATGTGAATTGCCCATTTTGATTTTCCATTGTGGGTATATGACTTTAAATATAAAAACAGAAATGGACCAATTAGAATGCAGGCGGAAAGACCAATCTGAATAAAAATATTTGACAGTTGAGAATTAAAATAGAAAAAAACTGATTTAATGATTCGGATGCTTAAGGTTAAAAGTAGTAAGGCTAAAAAGTAATTAGAAAATTTTTTCTTCTTTGCGGTCAAGGCAAAATAAAATGTAAGTAAAACACCGTTAAATGCTCCTAACGCACTAAAAAAGAAGATAATTTGACTTTCAAAATTCACTTATCAGAAGTTTTGTTAATTGTTAGTTTTTGGGTCATGCTTCAGAATTTCAGATAACTGGTGAAAGTCTTCTCTTTTGCATGGCTGAAAATCCCTATAATGATTCATTAGGGAGTTAAAATAAGCAATTTGTAATTATTAATTTCCTTAATTGTAAAAATAATGACATAAGAACAAATATGGCTTCCCAAAGCTATATCAATAAATTAAGTTCTGGTATTTGTGTGAATAAAAAGCCTGGAGGATGGCTGCTGTTCCCACTGGTAATTTTTAATCTTCCCCATTCTATTATGAAAGCGATTCCCTCAAATTTCGAATGATTATTCTTCAATCTCTTTATCTCTAAAGTGATTAACCGTCTTTCCATCATAACTTAATATACCATCTACTGTTCCAATCCAAATAACACCTTCTTTATCCTCCGAAATCCCAAAAAGCATACCCTCACTGATAAGGATTGGATTGGCTGTCGGGTCAATGAGCAGGGAATCTTCTTTATATCGCGATAGTCCCCACTTATTAGATTTATTAATGGTATGACTTAACCAAATGCTTCCTTTTGAATCTTCATTGATATAACCAACAAACTGCTGTGTGAAATTAGTAAATGTACTTCCATCATACTTCCACAAACCATCACTGCCACCAAGCCAAATATTGCCTTTCCTATCTTCTATTATGGAACGAACATTCACAAAGGATTTACTGTCATAGCGCCACAATTGCTCACTGCCATTAAGCAATGGTATGCCTTCCTTATTTGTAAAATTGACAAAATTTTCTCCATCATAAATACTGACACCTCCCCTTGTTCCAAACCATAATTTTCCTGTTTTGTCTTCAATGATAGTACTCACATCATTATGGGGCAATCCTTCTTTGGTTGTAAAATTTTGGAAAGATTTCCCATCATAACGGCTTGCTCCCCCTTCAGTGCCGAACCAAATATTACCGGCTTTATCCTCATGAATATCCATTGTTCTATTGTGAGCAAGTCCATCATCTGTTGTTAGGTGTAAGAAGTTTTTACCATCATAGCGAAAAACACCATAATGGGTGCTTGCAATCCAGATATTGCCTTTGGAATCTTCCAAAGCATCAAAAGCGTCAAAGCTTTCAATGCCTTCCGATTTTGGAAGCTTTGAAAATGATATCCCATCATACAACATAACATCAGTAAATGAAGCCATTAATAGATTACCTTCTTTATCTTTCCTGATCTTACGAGTGATTCTGTCAGGAGCATTGGGATTGATTAATGTATCAAACTCTGTAATAGTAGGGATACTATTAAGCGACCTACTTTTAGACTGTTGTTGGTCATCTTTTGGCTGGTCTTTTTGATCTTGTTTTTTGCAGGAAAAGCACAAAATAAACAGTAATAACAAAGTATATGGCTGTAGGTGCTTCATCATTTTTTCTGTTTTGTTTATCCCCTTTAATTTTAAATCCATCATTTTTTATTTATTTTTCGTTATACTATGCATAAATGTACACCTGCTGCATAGGGTGATTCGATAAAAAATTGTAAAAAGAGATTAAAATGAATGTAAAAACTTCAAAAGCTTATCGTATCCTATTAAAAACCAGATATTTAATTTTATTTGGGGCTTGTATACTTTTACTTGTAGCTTTCAACCTATCGGTGCCAAAAGAAAAGGATTTGGCAGAAAAGCAGACCAGGATAGCATTAAGATCTATCGGGGATGATCTCTTAACCTATAATAATGACTTTCAATCTACATTACCACCGATTGAAAAGATACAGGATCAGAAATATCTTATAAAATTCAATCAGCCAATAGCCATTCACCCGGATAATTTGGCTGCTAGTTCGGTAGCACACTTAAGCCCGGAGATCTCTGATAAATTCATTGTCAATGTAATTGATGCAGACTTAAAAAATATTGTTTATGAGTTTGAAATCAACCATAGCAATGAAAAAAGCATACCCTGCAAAGGAAGGAATTTAAAAAAGGCTATGTACGAGATAGAAGTAGACCTTTATCATCAAAACGGCTCTAAGCTGGCACTTTCTTCAGTAAGTTTTACCGGTATATCCATTGTGCTGTTTATTTTCTTTGGGTTTTTAGCCGTTGACAGAAACGTTATAAAGTTAAGGTCCAAACCAAGACAATTGGCGTTGAGTTTAGACCGAATAAATAATCTTATTTCTTTCGATGACAAAGAAGTAAAGCTTACTGACAAAGAGATGGAGATCATGATCATTTTGACTAAAGATGAAGGTAAGCTTGTGGCAAGAGATTATATCATTGAGGAGGTTTGGTCAAAGCAAGGGGTAGTCACAGGAAGAAGCCTTGATATGTACATTTCCAGGCTTAGAAAAAAATTGGGAGAAATTTCCAAAGCTCAAATTATAAATGAGCATGCTAAGGGTTACAGGTTGATTAGTTAGCACCTTTTCATTTATATCTATCCCCTCTTTCTTGAATAAATTCACCTGTGTTTAAATCTAGTTTCGAGGTTATTCGGTGGTAATTTGCTGATGCGTTCAACATTTTGGACTAAGACATAAAGCCTCCGCATCTCCTATTAACTATAATTTCTTTATATTAACCCTAAAATTGAGAAGTTATGCAAAAGGTACTTATCGGATTGCTTTTGCTGGGCTGCAGCACACTAGCCATGGCGCAAAAGCGGAAGCTTCCTCCCAATGTTTCCAGCTTCAGCGATAATGAATATGCCCCCAAACTAGCAGCTGATGGTCGCACCATCATCTATTTGTCCGATAATACGATGTCCGGAAACCCTGAACTCTTTATCAGCTACTCAGTTGGTGGCAACAACTGGAAGCCGGGGAAGTCGATTGATATCCGCAATCAGGATATGATTCCCTTCGGTGCCTATAACCTTTCATATGATGGTCAGCAATTGATCTATGCCACTAAAAAGGGGCCAAAAATTGGCGGCTATGATATTCAATTTCAGCAAAAGGAGGGTAGCACATGGGGAGCTCTTATTAATCCGGGTAAACCGCTCAATTCTGCCTTGAATGAGATGGATCCCACTCTTTCAGCCGATGGCAAAACTTTATACTTTAGCCGTTGTGAAACGCTGGATCCCAATACTGGCAACTGCAAACTCTTTACCGCCAAGTACCTTGGCAATAATTACTGGAAAGAGCCACAGGAGGTTCAGCTAGACCTGGCCTCAACATCTTTCGTTAACCCGGTAATTTTGCCCGATAATAAAACCCTTTATTTTGCTGCTCTTAACAGCAGCGGTAATTACGATTTTTACATGAGCCGTCTGGAGGACGATAGCTGGAGCAAACCTGACCCTATGGACTTTTTGAACACGGATGCACACGATCGCTACCTTGGCGTAACCGCTTTGGGTGATGTGGTGTACATTCATGAACAAGATGAACGCAGTTATGATTTGTACATGGTCAAAGTGCCGGAGGAGTTTCAGCCTGCTAAGGTGTATTATTTGGAAGGAACGGTCACTAATCTGCCGGCTAAGGCATTGGTTAGGGCTACGGATGTTGTGACGGGCGTGGAGCTGGCCCGTTTAATCCTCGATCCGGAGGAAAAGACTTTTGGTATCTATTTACCCGAAGGCCATCAGGTTGATTTTTCTATCCAAACCAATGAGCCAGGCTTCGGCTATTACAATGAATTTTTTGATCTGGAAGCGATGGGTTCGTCTAAAAAAGTAGTGAAAGATTTCACACTTCCTACCTTAAAGGCTGATGAGCAATATCCGGTTTCCATTGCATTCAAAGAGCAATCTGTAGATTTTACAGCTGGTGCGGAGGAGGAGTTCGCCCGATTGATCGCACTAATGAAACAAAACCGTTCCTTCCTCTTTAATTTGGAGGTGTATCAGCAAAGCATCACCGAGTCAGAATTGTATACTGATAGTCTACCTGAAATTCGCTACGATACCCTTGCAACAGAAGCTGCAGTTACTTCTGAGGAGGATGGCACAGTTGCAGAGCAAGTATCTGAGGAAGAAATAGTGACTATTTACCACAATGACTTAACTCAAAAAAGGGCCAATGCCATCAAAGCTTATTTGTTGGGGAAAGGTGTACCAGAAAGCATGTTCAGCACAAGTGGTTTGGGTGAAAACTTTGAGCTGGATTATTTGGAGTCGGGTAAAGCTGTCGACCATAAAGTGATTGTCCGTTTGGAATAACGGTGTTTTGCTGCCCGCTTACAAATAGGTTTATAGATTCTTAAAATAGGTAGTTTAGCAAGAATGCTCTATCTATTTCAGTTCTCTAATTGGTACTGGTACTTTCTAATACTCTTTCTTTTCTTTTTGCTTGAACAAAAAGATACTATAATTCAAGGCTGTATTCATTTCTTAACGGCATTTTGTATTTCTAATTGGGAAACAAAAAAACTCCCTTCGGTCAAACATTTTGCTTCTTATCCAATTAGAAATACAAAATCCCTAAAATGAATAAGGCCGATCCCTTAATAAAAAGACAGAATTACCATTAAATTAAAAGTAGTACCTGAAAAAGAGCAGGTATTCACTGTATACTTGTTGCCTGTACTATATAGTTATGGTAATGATGGTAAAAGAGTGAGTTATGTAATTCTTATTCCGAAATATGTAAAGCTTATCGTTACATCAAGAGGTATGTTTGTATGTGCTACAGAAATTGAGAGCCGCAAAAGAAATATTTTAAAACAGAATGCTATGGAAACTGAAATAAAAGGTTACGATTTAACTATACCCGTAAATAATTTTCATTTGTCTTACGATGATGTCGGAGAAGGAGCCGTTCCGGTTATATTCTTGCACGGTTATCCTTTTGATAAAACAATGTGGCAGATTCAGCTTGATTTTTTAAATTCTTCCCATCGTTTAATTGCCTGTGATATCAGGGGATTTGGAAAATCAACAGATGAGGAATCACCATTAAGTATTGATTTGTTTGCTGATGATTTAATACAATTCATGGACAAATTGAGCATTGATAAAGCAATTCTATGTGGATTATCAATGGGAGGCTTTATAGCTCTGAATGCAATGAAAAGATTTCCTGCTCGCTTTGAGGCATTGATTTTATGTGATACACAGTGCGTTGCTGACACTATTGAAGTAAAAGAAAAACGCTATAAAACTATTGATGAAATAGCAGTTGATGGAGAAGAAAAGTTTAATGAAGGGTTTATTAAAAAGGTTTTCCATAAAGATTCAATCACAAACAAAAAGAAATTGGTTGAGCAATTGAGACGTGTTGTGTTTGCTAATTCGAAACATATTATCGTTCAGGGATTGGTAGCGCTTGCCGAACGTTCAGAAACCTGCTCCACTTTAAATGAAATAACCATTCCAACATTGATTATTTGCGGCAGAGAAGATGAAGTAACGCCACTTGCTCAGTCTGAATTTATGAATAAAAATATTAAAGGGTCGATACTTAAGGTTATTGATAAAGCGGGCCATGTATCCAATCTTGAACAACCCGATGAATTCAACCAACACCTTCTCGATTTCTTAACTACTTTAGTGGAAGGCGATTTTAATAAAATGAATGGGAGTGAAAGGATGACGTAATGATTATCAGCCTAAAAGTTTGGCTTGGAGAGATTATCGTAGTTATTGTTTATAACGTTTATGTATGTGACGTTGCTGGTCTTTGAAAGACAAACTGTCCCACGTAATAAAACGTTATTGAAAACTAAACTACAAACTTAAACCGAGCCCAGCAATGGCACATACATTTTGTTACCGCCAGTACGCGTTCATCGATATTTAATTTGTACGTAAGCCTGTGATAGTTTTTTATTGGTGGGACAAGATTTCTTTGAAGAAATCAACTCCGTACGACTGAAGTTTTTTGCGATCATGCCCAATGCCATCAACAAGAATAAATTTCGCGTTGACACCAGCTTGTTTGTATAGCCCTTCAGCATGAGGCCAACGTGATAGCGGGTCACTTCCGAAAAGAGAATCAACCTGAGTTGCCGCATCTTTATCCCAGCCATCGGTGAAATCGAGGGAGTCGTTGTCGTCATCGCCTCCCATGATTATAATTTGCGGTACAGCAGCAAAGGCTGCAAGGTCAAAGGGCTTGCCTGTTAATATTTCAATGTCCGCAATACCGGCTGGATAAGACAGCAATCTATTTTTAAAAGTTGAGACTGGAGCAACTGGCCAGCCACCAGGCGATCCGACAGCCACGGCCAGCACGTGTTCAGGATGCAACAACGTAAACCGGTTGGCAAACATGCCGCTAGCGGAAAATCCCTGCAATAGAACTTTTTGGTTGGATTGTATCCCTTTTGCTTTTAGTGAACTGCGTGCTTCTTCAATCATGGCGATTAACTGAAGGTCTATTCTGGCAAGATCTTCACGCTGGGTAGTAAGCGCATCGCGGTCTAACGCGTGGGTATAAATTTCCCAATCAATTGCGGGCCTGACGAAGGCGGGCACCAAGAGCACAACATTCAGTTCTTCTGCAATCTTGTGGCGTTCAAACCCCATCATCCACGCGTCTTTCTGGTGGACGCTGGCATCATCGGAATTAGTGCCTGAATTGTTCGGTTGCACAAGCAGAGTAGCAGCACCACCGCTTTCTGCTATATTTTGAGCTCCTGATGAAACATATAGGTAAAAATCCGCATAGTAGCCGTTGGAAGCGTTGGCTTTAAAATGCTGAGCCTTGAAATAGTAAGGACCAAAAAACCAGGCCGCTGTTAGTGCAGACACTAGAATCAATCCAAGAATGCTGATTAATATTTTTTTTAGCATAAAGTTTTAAATGAAACGTGGCATGAAGTATGAATTCCAAATAGTATGCCATTCGGTGAAAGCATTCTAATTGCGTTAAAAAAAGACTTTTAATAAAACTGGGTGTTCAGTTTTTTGAAGAGGGAGATCATAATCGAACACTTTCTAATGTTAAGTAATGTACTTTAGACGATTATTGTGGTCGCGAGCTATTGTGCGTGTCCTTGCGAAACGAATTTATTTAGAATTCAACGTCAAGTGAAACGAAGCCTTAAACTTTCCCGCGTCTTCATGTATACGGAATTTATTCAAAATCCGCCAAACACCAATGTAATTGCTCGGTATTAAAGAGTCGGAAACGTTATTTGATCGTTGTCAGCGAACGATTTTTTTCGTCCACGCGTATGTTTGTAAAGGCACTTAGTTTACAAAGTTAAAGTATTGGGTACACTAAACTTCCAACTGCTCATAGCTACAAATATTTAAATTTACAATTCGTGGCGGACTTTCCAACCACTATCGAAGTACCCTGACAGATAAAACCCCATTCTGGTGATGTTAGGCAATGTTTCATCTAAATGATTCTGATAATAATTTTGATTTATTGACATCATAAACACCCTGTTCCATCTCAAAAGCATCATATGAAATTCCCCAAAATGTAACATATTGCTCTAGTTCAAAATCTTCACCATCTCCATAATCTACAAATTTACTTTGCTCATTATCATAGGTTATGGGAACAAATATTGTGTGGGGATATTGAGAATCTCTTAATAGCTTTTGATAATGTTTAGCAATGGTAGGCATAACTACTCCAAGTCGACTAGTAAAGAGTTTTTCAAGTCCATAGACTCTAATATCGGTATCTTGGAATTTAAGAGTTAATCCTAAGTAATCGAATCCAGCATTTTTGCTTTCGAATTCCTTGAAGGTTTCAATTAATGGTCGTAGAAAGAATTTTCTAGTTCCGCTCTTGACTAAGTCCCATGATGCTCCCCCTAATACTATAAGAACATAATCTTTCAATTCAAGATTTATTACTATCTCGACAAAAGAGTCCCATATACCCATTGCAGCAGTTCCTGGGCGAGACTTAATGTTGACGATGCACTCTTTCTCAAGGTCTTTTTGAAGATCCTGAAAAATATCCCCCCCTGTATCTTATATGATAATGCTACCGATATTTCGTTCATATTTAATTCTGATTAACATTTTATAAAATGTTGAAAATCAATATTTTGTATTTTATTGATTTTCATTAATTCTTTCAATTTCTCTGCTCTCTCGTTAGCTTGCGGAGTCAATGACTTGGCTATAGTGGGAATTGCTGCCAACGCCACTGTATAAATTCGTGGCTGATTAAAAGTATAAAAATTTCAGTTAACTACCGAGTCAATCCTGCGGATTGACGGGCTTTCTACAAAGAGAGAAAGAATCAATGACCTGCTTACAGCCATGATTTATACAGAATGTTAGGCAATTTTTTATATTTTAAGTAGAGACAAATCCTTAAAATTATATGTGAAACAATATGTTTTGTTCAATTTATCCCAATCTATTATATCTTTCAAGAGAACAGAAATTCTTTCTTCAAATAATGGTAATTCTTTACAGTAGCCATTTATAATCTTAATTAAGTTGAAATTTTCTATTGTAGATGCCTCTACTGTTATGCCGTGCGTATCATATGGAGTACCGATGTACTTTTTATCTATTTTTGGTGTTCTTAAAAGTGAAACCTGACGTTTAGTTAAATGCAAAGTAACCAAGCGCTGTCTATTTGAACCAGTGGTTTGAAAAGTATCCACATCAAAACCTTTATGAACTAGCATATTTCTCACTCGATTCAATTCAATAAACCAATCTGTTTGTTTCAAATCCTTGAAAGTTTGCTTGAGGCCCTCATTTTTTAATTGAGTTTTATTTATATCTGGGTAATAATCAGAGAACTTTTTATCTACAATAGCCTTCGTGAGACAAACTAAGAGGTCTATGCTACTTCTAGCCTGTACTAAAAATGCTCTCATACAACTTACTATATCCTCAGTTCGTGGTTTATTTGTCCGTCCTTCTATCTGTTCTTGTAAGCATAAATAAGCTTTATTGTAGGATTTTAAAGATATGTTTTTAGAATTCAAATAAGAAGTTGCGGATTCTATTAAAATTTCATTTTTATGCTCAGAGGGTGGCTCATTAATTTTTATTTTAATTGCCATATTACAAACTTCACAACTCAAATTTATATCGTTTGTACAGTAGATGTCATGAAGGTTTTCCATACTTTGCATTATATCAATTTTGCCTAACATCCGAATAAAATAACCATAGTGTGTTTTATCCGCAATGTATTTTTGCTAACCGACAACAAACCACTGTAAACACTTACAAACATTTACAAATGACTTTCTGTCGGTTACTGTATTCAAAGTTTTGAACATAGCTTCTTACTGCATCAAATCCTAATATTCATCGAAAAGCAATGAATGATAGCTGGAAGAAGGTGGTAGGTTGGTCAAATTAATAAACCTCAGTTAAACGATTGTCTAAATTGCAAAGGGGAAAGATTGGTTTTTGCCCTGAACAGCTTGCTGAATGATTGAGGGTACTCAAAACCTAATTGATATGCTATTTCACTTACTGAAAGCTCTGTTGTTGATAGTACGTCTTTCGCATGTTCTATTAGCTTGTCGTGAATAAGTTGCTGTGCTGTTTGTCCAGTGAATTGTTTCAGACAATCGCTCAAATACTTGGGAGATAAATTGAGTTGCAAAGCCATATAATTTACGGTAGGAAAGCCATTTTCTTCCTTCGAGAAATAGTCATTCAATACACGTTCAAAGTTATTTAAAAGATCGTTGGTTTTGGGTTTACGGATAATGAATTGCCTGTTGTAATACCGATTGCAATGGGTTAAAAGCAAATCAATATTTGAAATGATTACATCCTGACTAAAATTGTCTATCGGTAAGTTTGATTCCTTTTGAATTTGGTCAAAAGTAGTCTCTATTGATTTTTGTTCTTCTTCCGAAAGGATCAATGCTTCATTAATGGCATAATTAAAAAAACCATAGCTTTTTATTTTCTGGCTTAAAGCATGACTTCTCAAAAAATCCGGATGAATAAGCAAAAGCCAACCCGATGAGGCAAAAGAAAAGTCCTTGTCAATAATACTCACCTGTTTGGGGGCAAAACAGGAAATGACCCCTTCGTCAAAATCGAAGGGTGTTTGTCCATATTGCATTTTGCACGGGCATTCTTTCTTTAATGTAATCTGATAAAAGTCCAGGATCAATTTTAGACGCTGGTTGTTTTCAACTTTCGGTAAATCTTCAAAGCGTAAAATACTGAATAATGGATGTTTTGGTTTTAAAACACCTACAGTCTTATGAAACTCAGAAATGGAGTTGAAATGAAGGGTCAATGTATCAGAATTCAATTTTCTGTTTTTCATTATCAAATTTACAACTATTTACCCAATCTTTTTCTGTACGATTTACCAAAGCTCCTGGCTAAGAAAGCATTAGGCAATAGGGCTGATAGCTTGGCCGCCATTCGGTTCATTCTTCCCGATACAATGTAGTGTTTTCTTTTATCCAACGCTTTCAGCATTTCGTCTGCCACTTGTTCGGGCGTTTGGGTAGAACTGTTATATTCCGTATTCAGTCCTTTACCTATTTCATTTTCTATTCCGGCAGCATTGTTAAAATTGGTTTTGGTCAATCCGGGGCAAAGTAACATGATGTGTACATTGTAAGGTTTACACTCCTCGGTTAAGGCTTGGGTAAAATGACGGACAAAAACTTTGCTGGCAGCATAAGTTGTCATATATGGTATGGGTATAAAGGAAGCCATGGAAGCAACGTTTATAATGGTGCCATTTCCACGTGCTTTCATTGGTTGCAGGAATAAATGAGTGAGTGCCACTAAAGAGGAAATGTTAAGTTGCAACATATCTAATTCTGATTGCAAAGGGAGTGCTGCAAATTCGCCCCCGGAACCGATTCCGGCATTATTGATGAGCATTTCGATTTCCAACTGGCGTTTTTGGGTTTCTTCAAAAATATCCTGAACGGTATTTGCTTTAGATAGATCTGCGGAAATATATTCCACCGAAATTTGATGTTGCCTGATTAGCTGTTCAGCCAATACTTTTAGCTTCGATTCGTTTCTTGCCACCAAAAGGAGATTGTGCTTTCTTTCTGCTAAACGGTTTGCAATGGCTTCTCCAATTCCACCCGAAGCTCCTGTTATTAAAACTACTTTCATTTCTTATTATTGAATGTTTAATGCAAAGTTCTGAAAGTATCCCATCTTAAAAGTGTCCAAAAGTCGGTTGCTTGTGTTCAAAATAGAGAAAGCTGGGTTGCGTTAGTCGTGGTGCTTGGCAAAGGCAGTCGCAACCTCGTCAGATCCTAACAATAAACCATAATGCAATGAAAACATTCAGATGGTGATTGATTACCCCCTGGCAATGGATGGTCAGCTTTGACAATACAAAAAAAAATACACCATATTGAAGAACAAGTGCTTATTAGAAGCAATAAACATAATATAAAATTAGAGAAGGGTAGTCTATGGGTTTGAAGCAATAAATTGAGCTTCGTGAAATCAAACCTTTAGCAGAATAAGAAAACGCCAAAGGTGAAATTATTGACTTTTATCAAGAGTTCCTGAATCAAAGTTTCAGACCTTCGCTTCTCAATATTAAATTCAGCAACAATGACAAAAGCAATGGGTACCCTGTTAAAACTTGAAGAAGTAGGCATGTTCTTTCTCTCCATCATTTTATTTAATCAACTAGACTATACCTGGTGGATTTTTCCTGCCTGCCTTCTGCTACCTGATATTTCTATGATTGGTTATTTGATGAATCCAAGAACAGGTACCTGGATCTATAATTTTTTCCACCATAAACTGGTGGCCATCATCACATTTTTTATTGGGTTGTGGTTGAACGAACCCGTAGTCACATTAGCAGGGGTTATTTTATTTGGCCATTCTGCAATGGACAGAATGTTTGGTATAGGTCTAAAGTACAAGGAAAGTTTTACACATACGCATTTAAGCCGTATTGATACCAAATTGCAGCATTAGGATAGGAATACAAACCTAAGTTGATTCCAGGAAAAGAATTGAGTATAGCTGATTCCGTCTGGTTTATGTGAGGGTTTTAGCAAATCCAGAGGTGGAATTTGACGATAGGATTAGGTTCGTTTACCCCCTATATGTAATTGTAGAGTAATCAAATAAAGCATAAGAAGCCGTCTCCAAGTCAAATATGGGGCGACTTCTTTTTAGAAAAAATTCTTATTATAAGCATAATTGGTCAGACCACCATCTACATGAAGTTCTGTACCGATGACAAAGCTTGCATCATCTGAAACTAGGGATAATATGATTTTCGCCATTTCCCCTGGTTGACCTAACCTTTGCAGTGCTGTAGATGATTCAAAATAGTCCAGGGTTTCCAAGACACCTGCAAAACGAAGGTGCCGTGGGCATGTGCTTAAACTAAATAAAAATTGGACATAGCAGGATCAACATGTTGGTGATGGCTCTCCCAATCCTACCATTTCCGTCATCGAAAGGACAAATTAACCGTATAATAATCATCAAATTCTACGGCTACAATTAGTTAAGTCAAAATCTTATAGCTCAATTCCGGCAGCCTTCTTAAGCCGGCTATCAGTTCGTTGGTTGGGCTTACTTTGTATTTGCGCGACATGGCATCCACCAAAAAGCCCTGGTTTTTATCTGTAATCTGAATCTGCACACTGCACTCGCCTTTAAAAGTCTGGCATAGGTTGTCCAACTCGCTGATCATTGCTTCATTAATGTCCTGCAAATCCACAGTAATCTGAAGGCCTTTGCTACGCTTATTTCTCAATTCCGACAACAACTCAAAATTGCTGATCTTGAATTCCAGTGCGCCATCGCCCCATTTTTTGCGGGCTACCCTGCCGGAGACATACACAAACCAGCCGGTTTCCATGAAATTCTTATAGGCCAGGTAATCATCTCCAAAAAGGAAAAAATTGAAAGAACCAGCGTAATCTTCAATGGTAATGGTACCGAAAGGCTTGCCTGTTTTGGTAGTTCTATGAGCTACGGAAGTGACAATTCCACCCAGCTTCACTTCATTTTTACTGGCTAAACTTTCCAGGTCATTGAGCTCACTCAAGGCCGTATTGCAAAAGCTGTCCATTTCAAAGCGGTATTCATCCAGTGGATGGCCGGAAATAAATAGCCCTACCACTTCTTTCTCAATGTTCAATTTATGCAGCTCCGAAAAAGGCTCCATCGCCTCCACCCGTGGCGGTGGAATGGCCACTCCGGTATCTCCGCCAAAAAGGGAGGTCTGCGAACTGTTTTTTTCCTGCTGAATTTTCTGGGCGTACTTGATGATCTTCTCAATCAAATTGGAGTCATCACCATTTCCCTCCAGAAATTGTCTTCTATGATATTCAGTAAAGCAATCAAAACCACCGGCCATGGCCAATGCTTCAAAAGTCTTTTTGTTGACACTTTTGAGAGGGATCCGCTCTGCAAAATCGAAAATATCTTTGTAGGTTCCATTTTCTTTCCGTTCTGTAATAATACTTTCAACGGCTGCACTTCCCGCCCCTTTTATGGCTGCCAACCCAAAACGTACCTGCCCGGCATCATTTACTGTAAATCCGGCATTCGATTCGTTTACATCCGGCCCCAATACCGCCAACTCCATCCGCTTACATTCTTCCATAAAGAAGGTAACATCCGTGATGTTGTTCATATTATTGCTCAACACCGAAGCCATGTATTCAGCCGGATAATGTGCTTTCAAATAGGCAGTTTGGTAGGCAATCCAGGCGTAGCAAGTAGAGTGGGATTTGTTAAAGGCGTAGGCAGCAAAAGCTTCCCAATCTTTCCATATCTTCTCCAGCTTGTCCTTCGGATGACCTCTTTCCGCTCCCTGATTAACGAATTTTGGTTTTAATTCTTCCAGAAGGGAAAATATCTTCTTACCCATTGCCTTACGCAAAACATCGGCCTCACCTTTGGTAAAACCAGCCAGCTTTTGCGAGAGCAACATCACCTGCTCCTGGTAAACGGTAATTCCGTAGGTTTCTTTCAGCAATTCCTCCATCTCAGGCAAATCGTAGGAAATTTCCTCCAGTCCGTTTTTCCTTTTTACGAAATTAGGAATGTACTCAATCGGGCCCGGTCTGTAAAGGGCATTCATGGCAATCAAATCAGAGAACTCTGTGGGCTTTAAATCCCTCATGTATTTTTGCATACCTGGAGATTCGTACTGGAAAATCCCAACGGTTTCACCCTTTTGGAAAAGCTCATAGGTCTTTTCATCATCCAGCGGAAATTCCTCCGGATCGAGCGTGATTCCATGCCTTTCCTCCACAATGCGCACCGCATCTTTAATAAGCGTCAGGGTTTTTAAGCCCAGGAAGTCCATTTTCAACAAGCCGGCATTTTCCACCACGGCATTGTCAAACTGGGTGCAATACATGTCTGAATCCTTGGCCAGTGCCACGGGAACAAATTTGGTAATATCATCCGGTGTGATAATAATACCACAAGCGTGAATACCGGTATTTCGTACCGAACCTTCCAAAATACGGGCCTGCTTAATCACTTTTCCGGCCGGGTCATCTATTTTGGCCAGTGACAATAATTGCTCAGCCATGGCGATGGATTCCCCATTGTTCTTGAGTTTGGCAGATAATTTTTTTCTATCCCCTTCCAAATCAAATAAAGCCTTCAACTTAATGTCAGGAATTAGTTTGGCAATTTTATCTGCCTCAAAAAGTGGCAATTCCATTACCCTGGCCGTATCACGAATGGCAGATTTGGCCGCCATGGTACCGTAGGTAATGATCTGGGCTACCTGGTTAGCACCATATTTTTTAATCACATAATCGATAACCTTCTGTCTCCCATGGTCATCAAAATCAATATCAATATCGGGCAATGACACACGATCCGGATTTAGAAAACGCTCAAAAAGGAGATCATACTTAATAGGATCCATATTGGTAATTCCAATACAATATGCTACGGCAGAGCCCGCTGCGGAACCCCTTCCCGGCCCCACTGCCACATCCATTTCACGTGCGGCAGTAGTGAAATCCTGTACAATCAGGAAGTAACCCGGATAACCCGTTTTTTCAATAGTAGCCAGTTCAAAATCCAGTCGTTCCTTTATTTCGGGCGTAATTTCTTTATATCTCTTTTCTGCCCCTACATAGGTAATATGTTTCAGGTAGGCATTTTCTCCTCTCTTACCACCATCCACCTCATCTTGGGGATCTACAAATTCCTGAGGAATTCCGTATTTCGGCAAAAGCACATCTCTTGCCAGTTCGTAACCTTCAATTTGTTCAGCAATTTCAGCAGTACAGGCTATCGCTTCCGGATATTCTGCAAAAAGCTTTTTCATCTCCTCGGGAGATTTGATGTAAAATTCATCATTGGGCAATCCGTAGCGGAATTCACGTCCTCGTTTGCCAATGTATTTTTTAGGCTTGCTCACAAAATCTCCATCTTTCACACAGATGAGGATATCATGTGCCTCCGCATCATTTTTATTGGTATAGTAAGTATTATTGGCAGCGAAGTATTTAACCTCATACTTCTTAGCAAATTTCAACAACACTTCATTTACTTTCTGCTCTTCAGGAATTCCATGCTGGTTCAACTCCACATAGAAATTCTCTCCGAAATTTTCTTTCCACCAGATAAAAGCATCTTCTGCTTGTTGCTCCCCAGCATTTAAGATGAGGAAAGGAATTTCACCCCACACACCACCTGTAGTAGCAATTAAATCTTCTTTATATTGAATGAGCACTTCCCTGTCAATTCTGGGGACATAATAGAAGCCTTCTACAAATGCGGTAGAAGATAATTTGGCGAGATTATGGTAGCCATTTTTATTTTTGGCCAACAAAACAGTTTGATAGCCATCATCTTTGTTCTTTTTATTATTTCTATCCTGACAGAGGTAAAATTCACAGCCTACAATAGGTTTAATTCCTGCCTTATGTGCCTCTTTTACAAAGTTATATGCGCCCATCATATTTCCATGATCAGTCATGGCAATGGCGGGCATATCCAATTCCTTGGCTTTGGCCATCATGGCCGGAATTTCAGTGGTGGCCTGCAATACGGAAAATTGTGTATGGCAATGCAAATGAACAAATGGAGTATCATCCAGTCCCGAAATATCTGCTTTCTTGGCCTTTTTCAGTGCATCTTCAGCTGCTTTTTCATCGCTTTTACTACTTCCCTGGTCAAAATTGGCCTTTGCCAATACCGGTGGTTCATAATGAATAGCCTCTACGAGTGTGTCACCCAATGGCTTTATCACTTTTGCAGTAATCAGCCCGAAGAAACATTTGGCCGTAGCATCCACATCGTAAGCTGCATCATGGGCATCACCAAAACCTTTGCCAAATAGTTTAGTATGGAGCTCAGTCAGTGTCGGCCATTTAAATTTACCTCCTCTCCCACCGGGAATGGCACAGAATTCTGTGGATTCATCTTTGGTATCAATGATCCGTTTGCCGGTGAGCACCTTTTCAGATAAAGCCTTCCGAAGCATTTCTGCTCCCATAATGGAAATATCAAAGCTGATATTATGGCCAACAACGACCTCTGTTTTTTCAAGCACTTCCTGAAATGCCTGTAAAACCTCAATCAGGGGTTTTCCCTCTTTCTGTGCTTTTTCTGTGGAAATACCGTGAACCTTTTCAGCATTATAAGGAATGTCATATCCTTCTGGTTGCACAATATGATTTTGCGCATCCAGCAGCTTACCCTTTGCATCATGGAGTTGCCAGGCAATTTGTACACAACGTGGCCAATTGTCGGAGTCCGTCAAAGGAGCGTTATAATTTTGGGGCAATCCGGTGGTCTCGGTATCGTAAATTAAATACATAGAAAGCTGCTGAGAAGATTTTTGAATTTCAGATGTTGAAATTAATTAAAGTCGGGGGATTAAGGAAGATAAAAAATGAATTGTTGCTAAAAAATGTGAAAATAAAAGTCAAATGACGAGTGTTTTGTAGGTCCCAAAACTCGTATAGGCGTCAGACGGTTGTGTGAGAAGGCAAAAAACCGTCAGACGCCTGGTAGGCTCAGAGATTGTTTAGTAAGTTCTATGAGCCACAGAACTTGGAGAAAAGTTTTCTGTGAGTCGCAAAACACGGAAGGTAATTAAAGATTAATTAAATTGATTGTGCAGCTGATTCAGGTTAATCGTCTGGAATTCCGTAATTTTGTCTTAATAAAAATGAATGAATACAATTATTAAGAATATTCGTGAGATAGCTTCTACCAATATTACAATCAATGAGCGAAGAGCAACTAACCAGAATCAATAAATATTTAAGTGAAGCAGGCTACTGTTCACGCAGGGCTGCCGATAAACTAATAGATGCCGGGCGAGTAACTATTAATGGTGTAGTTCCTGAAATGGGTACCAAGATTGGCCCAAGTGATGAAGTGCGTGTAGATGGCAAATTAATCAGTGAACCCACTGAAAAGCCGGTTTACATCGCTTTTAATAAACCTATCGGAATTGTTTGCACCACTGATACCCGAGTGGAAAAAGACAATATTATTGATTACATTAACTATCCTTCCCGCATCTTTCCAATCGGAAGGCTTGACAAACCTAGTGAGGGACTTATTTTCCTGACCAATGATGGTGATATCGTGAATAAAATTTTACGAGCCAGAAATCATCATGAAAAGGAGTATATAGTGACTGTCAACAAACTCATCACAGCTGATTTTTTGGAAATGATGAGAAATGGCGTGCCGATTTTAGATACCATCACCCGTAAATGTGAAGTAGAGCAAATCAGTAAATTTAAGTTTAAAATTATATTGACCCAGGGCTTGAACAGGCAAATTCGCAGGATGTGCGAACACCTGGATTATCATGTAATCAGCTTAAGGCGGGTCCGCATCATGAATATTTCTCTTGATGTGCCATTAGGCCAGTGGCGCTATTTAACAGATAAGGAAGTGGCCGAGATTAATGAAATGGTGGCAGACTCTACCAAAACCCATGAAGAAGAAAATAAGCGTCAGGCTTAATTATTCAAGCTATTCATTAAAATAAATTACCTTTACAACAATGCTCTCAATGTCGTTAAGTTAAGACGATTTCCTTCTCAGATTGGAGAAGGAAGCAATCAAATGCTTAACTAATCGACATTTCTAAAGCACTATACGTTAACCCACTTTGAAGATACTTACTATGACTAATAATGAAATCATCAAACGCCTCCGTTATATTCTAGACTATAGCGATGAACAAATGATTGCTGTGTTCGAACAGGCTGATCAGAGAATAACACGTTCATTACTCTCTGACTGGTTAAAAAAAGAGGATGATCCCGAATATAAAGAGCTTTCCGATATGCAGCTGGCTATCTTCCTCAACGGTTTGATCAATGAGAAAAGAGGCAAAAGAGAAGGTGATCAGCCAAAGCCTGAGCGACATTTAGATAACAATATGATTTTAAAGAAGCTTAAAATTGCATTCGACCTAAAGTCTGAGGATATGCAGCATATTTTTAAGTTGAGCAACAAAAGTGTAAGTACGCAGGAATTAGGAGGTTTTCTCCGCAATCCTAAACAAAGTCAGTACCGTCCATGTCTTGATCAGTATTTAAGAAATTTCATGATGGGCTTACAGATAAAATACAGGGGCAGCGGAACAGATACTACATTAAGCAATTAATTTTTTACCAGGAATAGTATATTAACCCTATATTTTTTCAGGTAACATTCAGGAAATGTTAACATAGAGTTAACATTTAACATTAAGATAACACTCATTATTCGTTTATTTTTGCAAAGTTTTAAACGAATTGTTCTCTTAAGAAGAAGCCTGGTGAAAAGAATCTTACTCTCAATTGCAGTTTTATTAATAGCAAACACAGTTTACAGCCAAAATCAAAAAACCGACACACTACCTTACCCGGCTTCTCATACCAAATGGTACGATAACATTTCCATAGGCGGATATGTACAAGCCCGCTATAACAGGCTTTTAGAAACAAATCCTGATCTTGAATGCAGGCAATGTGATTCCAGTTGGGGAGAAGGCGGGGGAATCTCCCTGAGGCGGGTTCGTTTGAAATTCTCAGGTAACCTGGGAGATTATGTTTACTTCTACATTCAGCCAGACTTTGCCAGCGGTGGTATGGGTCAACATTTCGGTCAAATAAGAGATGCTTATTTTGAGGTAGGGCTTACTAAAAAGAAAGAATTCCGATTCCGTATAGGTCAAAGTAAAGTCCCTTTTGGTTTTGAAAACATGCAATCCAGCCAGAACCGGCTTCCTCTGGATAGAAATGATGGAATAAACAGTTCCATTAAAAACGAGCGTGAACTAAGTGTATTTTTCTATTACACTCCTGAAAGAATTCAGGAACTCTACAAAACAGTGGTAAGAGAGGGTTTAAAAGGTTCCGGAGATTATGGTATTTTCGGCTTTGGAGTTTTTAATGGCCAGACAGGAAATGCGCCTGAATTAAATAATGAATTACATGTGGTGGCACGTGCCAGCTATCCCTTTCAAGTTGGTAATCAAATTATTGAACCGGGGATACAAGCGTATACAGGAAAATACCAAATGCCTTTAGGTAATTTGAGTCCAGGTGTTTCCGTAAGAGATGATTTGAATTACCTGGATCAACGGATTGCTGCTACCTTCGTTTTGTATCCTCAGCCTTTCGGTATTCAGGCAGAATATAATATAGGCAGAGGACCTGAATTCAATAAAGAAACCGGGGCTATTGAAGAAACCCCACTACATGGCGGATATGCTACTTTAAGCTATAGAATGGTTTTAGGCTCTCAGCTTCTTTATCCATTTTTAAGATATCATACTTATGATGGAGGTAAAAAATTCGAGCGGGATGCCAGAAGTTATGAAGTAAACGAATTAGAGATAGGTTTTGAGTGGAGACCGGTAAAAGCTTTCGAACTGGTAGCGCACTACACCCTTTCTTCTAGGAGATTTGAAGATTTCCAGCGACCTGATAATTTGCAGGAGGGCGGGCTTTTAAGGCTGCAGGCGCAGGTGAATTTTTAAAACTTCACTCTAATTATTTAATACTGTTATCCGACTAAAATTAATTATTAGAAATTAAAGCTGTTAATCGCTGTTAAACCTGTTTTTCTATAAAAGTGTAAAAACAGGCCTCCAGATCATACTTTTGCACTTTTACAATATTGTTGGGTTGCTAATTTTCTCTTTTAATCTTTTGTCTTGATACAAAAGATAGAAAAAATCAAGACAAAAAGATGCTTCCACGCTACAATTCCGCGCACACCCCGCCTTTTTGTCGGCCTCCCCGCTTTCGTCCGCCTTGGGCAGACGAGTTGTTACACAGTGTGCCAGAAATTTAAATATTACTTTTAAATTTCCTTTTAACTCTTTTCTATTCTTCTCGGATGACATTAATTATTTAATCAATCAATGTCTATTTTTTGTATACCAAGAGGAAGAATACCCTCCTGGTATACAATTTAAATTTTATTGACATCTTTTTTTCACTAAACAACTCATTATCAACTGTTTATCGCTTTACCATTCTACTTCATTTGAATCCATCTCTGTTATTAGCCGCAGGAAGAGCATGTCGGAAGCTTAAAATTGAACCAGATTCTATCTGTTTGCTTTAAGCAAACATTTTCCATTTCTATTCACATTTTCATAAGTATCAATTCATAATAAATATTGAAAAAATAGTCGGTCTATTAGCCATTTAGCATCTCCACCAATAGCACAACCTATTGAGCTACCAGCTCATCTTCAGCAAATTAATAAAGCCTTCAAAAACACTTTGTTAAATTTATTAAGATTAATTCCAAATAATATTGTTTGGAATTAATCTTAATAGTAGTTTTGCTTCATCAATTTAAAAAACGAAAACAATGAAAGGAAGACATACTTTTTTTACTGCTCTATTTATCCTGGTTTCATGGGGAGCACTAGCACAGACTGGCACTATCAAAGGCACAGTAAAAACATCTGATGGATTATCTACCGAGTTCGTAAACGTAGCACTAAAAGGAACGCTTAAGGGAGATATTACAGACAAGGATGGTAATTATGAAATAACAAATATACCTGAAGGGAAATATGTACTCACTTGCTCTTACATAGGATTGACTACTAAAGAAAGAAACATTTCTATTAATGCTAATGAAACGCTGGTAGTAGATTTTCAATTAAGTAAGAGTGCTATTCAATTATCAGAAGTAACGGTAAGAGATAAAAGAAAAAATAAATTTTATGAGGACAGCTCATTTACTATTTCCAAACTTCCTTTAAAGGATCTTGAAAATCCGCAGGTATACAATTCAGTTACAAGAGAGGTATTAAATGAACAGGTGGTCACCAATTTTAATGATGCCCTGAAAAATGCCACAGGTATCACACGTTTGTGGGAGTCTACCGGAAGGGGTGGTGATGGTGCAGAGTTTTTCTCCATGCGGGGCTTTTCAGTACAACCTACCATGGTAAACGGAATGCCCAGTGTTAACAATGGGGGACTTGATCCGGCTAATGTAGAATCAATAGACGTTATTAAAGGCCCGTCAGGCACTTTGTTTGGCAGCCCAATGATTTCTTACGGTGGTTTAATTAACGTCACTACCAAGAAACCATATGAAGCTTTTGGAGGGTCAGTAAATTTCATTAATGGAAGTAATGGGCTCAATAGATTAACTGCTGATGTGAATGTTCCACTTTCTGAAACGACATTTACGAGAGTAAACGCAGCTTACCATTCTCAAAATTCATTTCAGGATGCCGGATTTAGCAAGTCATTTTTCGTTGCTCCTTCTTTTAAGATTAAATCAAGTGAAAGATTGACTTTCCACATTAATACTGAATTGCGCTCCAGCGAATCAGCTAATGCCCCAATGATTTTCTTAAATCGAAATGCTCCTTTATCATTCAACAGTATTGATATTTTTGAAAAAAACTACACAAATTCATTTACCTCTAATGAACTAAGTATTCAAAATCCCTCCTTCGGATTGCAGGCACAGGCATTTTACAAATTAAATGAGAAGTGGACATCTCAAACTGTTTTATCAAGAAGCAATACCAAAACCAATGGTTACTATCATTACCTATGGGATGCCACTGACGGGGATAATTTTACCCGATTCATTTCTAAAAGAAATGGAGAAACCAATACTACTGACATTCAACAAAATTTTATAGGTGATTTCCGCATTGGTGGATTCAGGAACAGGATGATCATTGGTTTAGATTATTTTAAATCCAATATCTTAAATGGCAGCACAGGATGGATAGGAAATGGCACAGTTTCCTTATCAACCGGAGAGGACACGGGCTTATTGACCCGTGCAGGTGTAAACAGTTTATTGGCAGATTCATTCGAAGGCAATTCAAGTGGAGAAAACGAAGTAATGAGTGCGTATGTATCAGATGTTATCAATTTCACTCCTTCTCTTTCGGCCATGGCTAGTGTGCGAGTAGATCGTTTTTCATCTAAAAGCTCAGGTGATGATGTAATAAGTGGTCAAACCGCTGTTTCTCCAAAATTCGGGCTTGTCTATCAACCTATAAAAGAGAAAGTTTCCATTTTCGCCAATTACATGAATGGATTTGTTAACATAGCGCCTACTGAAGTATCTGATGTAGACGGTTCCAATCCCAGGTTAAAAACCTTTGATCCGGAAAATGCCAATCAATATGAAGCGGGGGTAAAAACCAATATCTTCAACAACAGAATCTCAGCCACAGCCAGCTATTACTATATTACTGTAAAAGACAGGGTAATGACCGACCCGAACAACATAAACAACTCCATACAGGGTGGTGAAGTGGAAAGTAAAGGAATTGAATTAAGCCTGATAGCCAACCCTGTAAATGGCTTAAATTTAATTGCTGGTTATAGCAACAACCAAAGCGAAGTGACAAAGGACAATCCTGAGGGAGGTTATTTGGGGTTACGCCCTGAGGAAGCCGGACCAGAAAGCTTGATCAACTTTTGGGCCAACTATACCATCCAGAGTGGCGTATTGCAAGGCCTTGGCTTTGGGTTTGGGGGAAATAGTGCCAGTGAACATAAAACATTAAACCGAGCAACTACCGGTACATTTACTTTACCAGCTTATGATATATTCAATGCTGCTTTATCTTATAAAGCAAATCAATACAGTATTATTCTGAAAGCAAACAATTTAACTAATCAGAAATATTATACTGGTTGGTCAACAGTAACTCCTCAAAATCTGAGAAATATTTCAGTAAGCTTAAATTATAAATTCTAATCTTAACTGATTAAAAAAAATCAGAAACATACACCTTTGGCTCGGATTAATTTCCGGGCTATTGGTGTTTATTATAGCCATTGCAGCTTGCATGTACACTTTCCACCTGAAATTTAAAATGTTATCTACCCCTACCTTAAAGAAAAATCACTTCCACTTATTGCAACTAATTATTGTTAGTACCGATAGTATGAGTATAAGCTAACCATTTATAGATACCGCTATGAAACTGGGAAACATTAAAATAGAAGCTGTTCAAGGTGATATTGCCAGGCAAGAAAGTATAACCGCCATTGTAAATGCTGCCAATGCCCAATTGCAAATTGGCAGTGGTGTTGCAGGAGCCATCCATAATGCTGCTGGTCGTGGCTTGAGTGAAGAATGTACCCCTTTAGCTCCTATCAAACCTGGTGAAGCGGTTATTACAGGAGGACATAACTTACCCAATGAATATGTTATTCATGTACTTGGACCAGTTTATGGAACGGATAAACCTGAAGACAGAATATTGTCTGATTGCTACCGAAATGCTTTAGAACTAGCAGAAGAACGGGAAATCGAATCCATAGCTTTTCCTGCAATTTCAACAGGTGCTTTTGGCTATCCCTTTGGTGATGCAACAGATGTAGCGCTTGGAACCATTAAAGCAGTTGCCCCCACTTTAAATCACATCAAACTTATCCGCTTTGTTTTGTTCAGTGATAGTGATTTAACAGTTTACAAGAATAAAATGAAAATTTTATCTTCATAAAGTAATTCACCATTCGGCCTTCCAATAACAATTGAATCCCATCTTTCACAAAAATGGAGTTAAAGGAAAAATGAGTTAAAATTATAAATGCTAATGATGTTTAAATTGTGTAGAGTGAATTTTATGCACCGAACTCCTTAAATAGTTATTGATATCTAAAATAGCATCAATAATATTGTCAGCCATTTTTTGTCTATAGCCTGAAATGTTGATTTTTAATAAGCCACCCGTATCTCCATTAAATGCTAATTTGCCAATAGTCCTGTTATTCTTAATTTCATAAATAAGGATTTCATAAATTGAAATATCTCGCCCATTATGATATCCTGCACCCATTTTCCAACTTATATCTCTATTATCTGTGATTAAATGGTTTAATAAATCTACTACGATATTCTTGCTTAGCGACATACTTAAATAACGAGAATAATTAGCTTATATATAAATAATTTCAAAGAAATTTCTCATACTATGCTCAAAATACCAATCTCGTAACCTCAATGCATTTTTTTTAAAATTTGCTAGCCTGCATAGTCCCCTGTCTTCTGCCTACATTCCTTCGACTCTTTTTTAGCAATAATCCCCCACAAAGGGTTTCTGAAGAAAAGCACAGTTTTAACTCCAAGATTATGAAAAAACTTTTGAAAACCCGAAGAAAAGCCAGGTGCGTTTTTTGGCATCACTACGTATTCAAACCCAAATCGCTGCGTAACAGCATCCATACAAGGGTTTCCGTATAATATTTTTTTGGTGTCCTTGGTGTAAATACTGAGCAAACGCTTCGTCTCATTATCATTCTCCGGCAATAACTCAGGCCTTTTCTTCACTTTCCCAGTGGATTTTTTTGAATAATCTACCTGTGCCCAGGTATTTGACATGGAAAAAATGAAAATGAACAACAATATGACCCCTTTTATATTCATCATACAAACATGGGGAAAAATTGTAAATGTTATCGGTAAAATTCCATTTATTCAATTAAACGTTTGTTCTCTTTGAAATCGTACAAGGTGAGTTGTCTTAAATTATAGTAGGCTTGCCAGAAGTTACCCAATGAATTGATATAGTCCCTTTTAGCCTGATCTTTCTCTGTTAACGCAATAGAAAGGTCTGTAATGCTAATCTTTCCTATTAAATACCTGTTTTTGGAAATATTGTACCTACGTTGGGAGATATCATCTGCCTTTTGGGTGATTTTCACCTGTTCCCTCAACATTTCAAGCCTTTTTACCTGGGTATACACTTCTTGTTGAAAATCTACTTTCTCTTGTTCTATAGTATATTGCACTAACTGATGGTTAGCTTCAGCAGTCCTTACTCTGGATTTTTGCCTTCCCCAATCAACAATTGGGATACTGAATCCTAATCGTATCCTTTGTTGGTCCTGTGGGTTTTGATAGATAGAAGGTAACTGGTTGGCATTATTCGTCAATCCAAAACTACCAAACAAATCCATATTAAGCCCGGTTTCTCCACGAGCCCTGTCCACATCACGATTGGCTTCCAACATTCTTCTTTTGAAAGCGATGGCATCCTGTCTGTTTCTTAAGGCTTCTTCCAAAGCCAAATCCGGATCAATCAGGAAATTGGGAACTTCCCTGGGAACTTCCAGGGAAAGTTCATCTGTATTTTTTAATCCCAGATAAGATTTCAAATACAATTGATTTGTTTCCATATCCAAATATGATTGCGCCACTGCTTGGCGGGAATTCATGAGGCTCAATTCCAACTGTAGTAATTCATTTTCCGGAATCTTACCTAATTGGTATCTTCCCTGGGCAATTTTATAAATAGTATCATTATTTCCCAGGTTCTTTTCAGCAATCTCCAGACCTACCTGGGCACTAAGTAAATTGAAATACAGAGTGGAAACATCTTTAGAAATTTGTTCAAACTCCTCCACAAATTCACGCTTGGATTCCTCATATCTTAGCGGCTCAATTTGCCGGTCCCATTTTAGGGGGTTGAAACTAAATATAGGTTGCCTGAAACCCACTGAAAGCGGATCTCCCCCATAATTAACAAAATCCTGATTGAAGTCATCAAACCTGCTAACAGAAGAACTAACAAAGACAGTTCCACCTGTAAGCCCCACCTGCTGCTCTAAATTCAATGATACATTTGAATTATTAATAAATACTGATCTAAATTCTGTAGATCCATCCTCTTGAGTTACCGGAGTAACTGAACGATTAAAATCGGGTAAAACACCGCTCAAACTCAATTGGGGCACAAAATTAGATTTATACACCCTGTATTGCCAATAGCGGTTCTCTTTTCTGGTTTCAGCTTGTTTGAAAGCAGGGGAATTCTCCTTGGCTATTCTAATCACTTCTTCTAAAGTGTAAGTGCTTTGCCCCATCGATAAATTAGGAACTTGCAAAAAAGCAATAGTCAATAATGTAAAGTAAAATTTATTCATGACGTAAAGAAGTTATTGGGTCTTGGTTTGCTGCCTTTCTGGCCGGAGCAATACCGAATATCAGTCCTACTGAAGCAGCCACTCCAAATGAAATTATAATGGAAATGCCGCTTACAATAGTGGGTATTTCTGCAAATGACGATACCAGGTAGGCAAATATAATTCCTAAGATTACACCTATCACTCCTCCACTGATACTTATCATCACTGCTTCGAACAGGAACTGTAACACAACATCCGATTTCTTGGCCCCTAATGAAAGTCGCAGGCCTATCTCCTTTATCCGTTCCATCACAGAGGCTAACATGATATTCATAATACCAATACCTCCCACAAGCAATGAGATTCCTGCAATGGCCCCTAAAACTACATTGAAGATGTTTTTGGTTTTTTGTTGTTGCTTTAGTAGTAATTCCGGAACAGTTACTTCAAAATCCACTACATCATAATGACGCCTTTTAAGCATCCGGGATATAATTTCAGCGGCAGAAGTCAATTGTTCTGAGTTTTCTACTTGCACTGTCAACTTATCCAATTGATGATAATTCACACTCGCTTTTGGCTGAGTATCACTATCCCCATTCCCGTTATTCGTATTGGCTTTTTTCAGTTGAGCCTGGGTAAGTGCTGCTCTATTCTTATAATTGACAAGTACTGTTTGCACAGGAGTGTATATATCCATGTTGAAATCACGCAATCCCAGGTTTTCCAGACTCTGCTCTGTATAAAGCCGCTCTTTTAAAACGCCAATAACCTTAAGCCAATGTGGCCCTACTTTGATCATTTTGCCTACAGGGTTGGCATCAGGGAAAAATTTAGCACTTACAGATTTGCCGATCACACATACTCTGGTACCCTTAATGATTTGATCTTCATTAAAAATTTTCCCTTCATTAAGTTCAAAAGCCGACAAACTAAAATAGGATGGATCAACTCCCACCAATTTAGCCGACCTTCGAATACCATTTCTGATCACGTAGGTCTCCAGTACTATCTCGGGACTTACTCTCTCAATTCCCGGAATGATGGCAGCAATACTTCTTGCATCAGCTAAAGTCAATCCCGGGCTATATTTCTTTTTTTCTTTTTTGAGATTACTTTGGGAGGCTAGTTCTTCTTCTGTTTGTTCTACTATTGGTTCAATCACAATATTATTCACACCAACCAGTTTTATCTGGTTTAGAATTTCCTGTTGGGCACCACTACCTATTGCCAACATTGAAATCACAGCTGCTACACCAAATATTATTCCCAGGGCAGTGAGAAAGGAGCGCATTCCATTATTGATAACCGCCTCAAAAGCGACATTTAAATTTGCTAGGATTCTTTCTTTCATTTGTCGGCTTTTCCGAGTAATTCCAATTCTTTATCCTCTAATCCTTGTGGGGCTATTAAATAAATTTTCTCCCCTGAATCGACACCTGATTGTATGATTACTTCATTAGCATTGGCCTTGCCCAAAATCACCTCTTGTTTTATGGTTTCCAATCCTGATTTTTTATAGACAAATGATACAGAGTCCCCTTGATTATAAACTGCTTCCAATGGAACAAATACACCATTAGGCACTACATCAGTAATGATTTCATTGGCAGTGGTCATGGCTGGTCTTAGTGTAGAATCAGTCTCTATAATTTCTACTTTCACTTCAAATACTTTGGCATCCGAGTTAGGCCTTTGTTCCCCTACATTCGCTACGGAAAGCACAGTACCTGTGAGTTTTTTATCTGGAAAAGCATCCAAACCAATTTTCACATGTTGTCCTTTATTAATTTTTCTGATATCCACTTCATTCACGTAGGTAATGGAAATCATTTTAGATAAATCAGGTAAAGTAGCTACAGTAGGATCCCAGGCACCAATGTTAGAACCCTCTCCTTTTTTAGTTCCATCATATTCTCTTACGTAAATAACCATTCCTTCTTCAGGGGCTTCAATTACAAATTTGTCACGTAATTGAAGTAAGAAGTCCCTCTCATCCCTGTCTTCTGCCAATTCCGCATCGGCTTCTTGCATTTGAGCCACAGCTTTCTGTTTCTTAAGCTGATAATTTTCCTTGGCTTGTTGAAAAGCTCTTTTACCTTTTTCCAAATCAATTTCAGCTTGTTTTATAGTGGCAGGTGGCTCAAATTGGGATTGTTCTAAAATAAGTTCTTTTTCCTCTACTGCAAATTCCAGGTTGATCAGTTCATCCCTGGATTGTCTCAAAGTAAGTGCAGTATCCAGTTTGGTTTGTGTATATTTTGACAAACTTTGTTGATATTCATTTTCAGTAGCCCGGATTCTATCAGAGAGCTCGGAAGCATCCAAAGAGGCTACAAAATCGCCTTTTTTAACAATGGTCCCTTCATCTACCATTTTCTCAACCTTCACATTCCAGATTCGGGCAGCTCTGAGCCCCGAGGGGCCTGTAATTTTAATGGAATTTTTGGCTTCCAGTTCACCGGTAGTGGTAATGGAAATGACGAATTCCCCAAATTTCGCTTCGGTCATTATTTCTACTGCATCATTGGTACCACTACCTCTAAATGTGTAAAAAGAAATAATCAAGACCAATACTACTGCTATACTTATTAGGAGTTTTTTCTTCATGTATGTTAATTGTTATGCGGGAATTCTATTATTATCAAGAGCTAAACGAATAATATGTAAAATTATTCATAATCTTTTGAATATTACCACCACCTATCAAATTTTCAAACCTACTAAATAAATAGTTGGAGTTTTGTTTTAAAATTTAATCCATGACAAAACTTCTCTTTTTGTACACGGACAGCCTGCGCTTGTATCATTTGGGAACGCTTTGAATACTGACTGCCAACCGCCTGCGCTTGTGTCTCCACAAGCGCTTACTGGAATTGGCTTTTTACACAAAAAAAAGACAAGTAGCATAAGTAGAGAATTAACTGAATCAGGCTCGTTTGTGGGGACACTAAACGAGGGGATAGTGAGCGCAAGCCATCTATTGCTCTTCCGGCAGTAAAGATTTATTTAACTTTATTACCTTTGCCAGTCAAATAGCAAATCATGAAGCAAATCATCAGTTTTGTATTAAGAAATATACCCAGGAAATATATTCAAAGAGTCAGCGGGATAAGCTTGAAAATTATCGGACTGTTTTACCGGGGAGACAACGTCTACTGCCCAATCAATGAAAAAGGCTATCGTAAATTTTTACCTTACGGACGGGTGAACCCACGTCCAAATGCTTTATGCCCTGATACACTCTCACTAGAAAGACATAGACTAATTTGGCTTTACCTCAAGAATAAAACCAATTTTTTTACTGAAAACTTAAAAGTATTGCACGTGGCCCCGGAGCAATGCTTCATGAAATACTTCGAAGCTATTCACAAAGAAAACTATATCACTGCAGATTTGGAATCTCCATTGGCCAAGGTAAAAATGGATGTACATGACATTCCATTTGATGACAACACTTTTGATGTCACCTTTTGTAATCATGTGATGGAGCATGTGGATAATGATATCAAGGCTATGTCCGAACTACACAGAATATTAAAGCCAGGTGGATGGGGCATTATTCAGGTTCCTTTTTTCCCTCCTATACCAGATGAAACTTTCGAGGATGATACCATTACAAATCCTAAAGAAAGGGAAAAAGTATTTGGACAGGATGATCATGTGAGGCTCTATGGCAAAGATTACCCTGACAGGTTGCGTAAAGCAGGCTTTGTTGTGAAAGAAGAAGACTACATCAATGAAATTCCGGCCGAATGGATTGAGAAATATGCCTTGCCAAAAGATGAAATTATCTACTTAGTGCAAAAAGCATAACTCAGGGATACCAAGTTTATGAATTACCTGAATTTGATCGAAGGATATAATTAGTCGATTCTTTCATGAAGCCCATTCCGTATGCAAATAATTGTGTAAAAGACGTAGCTATGCTTAAAATTGCCACTTTTATTTCTTTGGTTTTAATGAGGGAATCAATAAAAATCAATGTAAAGTAAAGCCCAAACACTATTGCTCCTATCTTAAAAAGTAGAGGCAAAATCAAAATAGAGAGTATCCAAAAAATAAACGCAAGACTAAATAAAGCAGGAAACAGATGGAGAGGCTTTAATTCATTTTTATAAAAGCGAAATAAATTGATGCGACCTCGTCCGAAGAAAAATAGTTGTTTATAAAACTGCTTTAAGCTGGTTCTTCTTTTATGATAAACTTTCGCATCCGGGATGAGTCCCATTTTAAATCCTGCTTGTTCAATTCGAATGCTGAATTCCAAATCCTCCGCCATACGAGTAATGATGTATCCCTTTGTGTTTTCAAAAACAGCCTTTGAAATACCCATATTAAAGCTTCTGGGCCTGAACTTACCTACTTGAAGTTTCCCTCCTCTTATGCCTCCGGTAGTAAAAAAGGAAGTCATGGAATAGCTGATCGCTTTTTGGATAGTAGTAAAACTATCTAATGCGGCATCAGGTCCTCCAAATGCATCTAAAGGAGTGTGTAAAAGAAATGTATCAACAATTTGAAAATAATTAGGAGGAATAATACAATCAGAGTCAAATACAATGAAATAATCTCCCTTTGCTCTTTCAAATCCATAATTGCGACTGAAACCTTGCCCGGTATTTTCTTTATAGAAATACTGAATATTCAGTTGATCATTGAAGGAAAGACAAATTTCCTCACATTTTCTTTCAGAACCGTCTTCAATTACCAACACTTCAAAATGCTTGTACGTCTGTTCAGTCAGACTTACCAAGAGCTCCTTTATTTCCTCAGGACGATTAAAAACAGGAATAATAACAGAGTAAAACTTCATTAAAATCCTTTTTCTTCTTCTATAATATATTCTGTCTTTCGTGGGGAATTCATGGTAATCATTTCACCAATAAAGCCGGCCAGAAATAATTGCACACCAACAATCAATGCCACTAAAGCGAGAAAAAACAAGGGCTGATCGGTAATCTCACGGGCAATCATATTATTACTGATTTCATAGAATTTTTTTCCGATAATATAGATCGTCACGAAAAACCCAAAAATAAAGGACAAAGTACCCAAAGTACCGAAGAAATGCATAGGGCTTTTCTTAAATTTAGATACAAAAGTAATGGAGAGGAGATCTAAAAAACCATACAGGAAGCGTTCCAAACCATATTTTGTTTCCCCATATTTCCTTGCACGGTGCACTACCTCTTTTTCACCAATTTTCCTAAAACCACTCCATTTTGCTATTACAGGAATGTATCGGTGCATTTCTCCATACACCTCTATATTTTTAACTACTTTCTTCCTGTAAGCTTTCAGTCCGCAATTGAAATCATGCAGCTTTATACCTGATATTTTTCGCGTAACAAGATTAAAGAATTTGGAAGGGATAGTTTTGCTGACAGGATCATGGCGTTTCTTTTTCCAACCGGAAACTATATCATAATTTTCATTGATGACTTTATCATATAATGCAGGTATTTCATCCGGACTATCCTGCATATCTGCATCCATGGTAATAACTACATCCCCTTGTGCTACATTAAATCCCGTATGTAAAGCAGCAGATTTACCATAGTTTCTGGAAAATTTAATTCCTTTAACTGCCCTATGTTGTGATGCCAATTCAGAAATCACTTCCCAGGATTCATCCGTACTACCATCATCTATCATGATAACTTCGTATGTTAATGACGGATGTTCCTTCATCACACGCTGAATCCAGTCATGCAATTCCCTCAAAGATTCGTCTTCATTAAAAACCGGTATAACAACGCTAATGGAGTATGACATACTTAAACAGATTTTGGCTTTTGAGGTTCACTGGTTCTCATAAAAAGAGAAATAAGTGGAGTAACTAATATACCTATCAGTATATTATTAAAAGCCAGGCTTCCTATAATTCTACCATTGGAAGACTCTCCTGATTTCAGATATTCCTGATAACCCTCTTCTCCCATTTGGTCTATCAACATATCTTTCCCCGCCTTGATTTTCTCAAGGATCATAGTTCTATATTCATCAAAGTATACCTGATCGAAAGCACTTGCATAAATCCAAAGTAGAAGAGCAAAAACTATTGAAAAAATCAAAGTATAAATCAATCCGATAGAAAATCCTTGCCAGAAACGTAAGCCTTCTGGATTTATATCACGAAATGCTTTAACACTTAAAAATAAAAAGGCAGCCAGCATAGGCCCCATAAAAATGATATTGCTGGTATAAATCACAGGGTTTTTCCCCAGTAGAATAATCAAAAAGAACATCAACACCACAAAAAATATGGCTATCAAACTGAATTTTAAAGGTAATTTAACTATTAAGTTCATAACTTATGCCGAATAAATGTTAGGGTCTAAATATGCCTGACCCTGATTAAACACCGCCAAGGCTTTTGCTTTAAAGGCAGTGTTAAGAAAAGGACTATTATCACTCCGTGATTGATTACTTGTAGCATCAAATAGCCAGTCATCCTCCATAGTAAATAAAGTAAGATCAACCGTAGTACCCACTTCCCATGTTGGGGGTACTATTTTCAGAATCTTTCGTGGATTTGAAGCTATACAATTGATAAATGTATTTAACTGGATTTTATCTTTTAAGAATTTCTGGTATAAAGGAAATAAAATCTGGCTTCCCATAATGCCAAAAGCTGCATAATCAAATTCCAGTTTTTTGTGATCCTGATCATAAGGCTGGTGAGCCGATACAATCACATCTATGGTACCGTCATTCACTCCACTAATTAATGCTTCTATATCTTTTTTGGTTCTGAGTGGTGGTGATACTTTATAATTAGCATCAAAAGTTTCCAGATGGCTATCGTCCAAAATTAAATGGTGAATACCTACATCACAAGTAACATTAAGCCCCTCATTTTTTGCTTGCCTGATTAACTCTACACTTTTGGCACTACTTAGGCATGAGAAATGGATTTTTCCCCCGGCATATTTCAGGAGCTCCAGATCCCTTTGGATCATCAGCTCTTCAGCCAAATGCGGAATACCTTTTAAGCCTAAACCTGTACTAACTACTCCTTCACTCATTTGACCAAACATGGCAAGATTTTTATCCTGAGGGAAGTTCATCAGCAGTCCATCAAATTTTTGCAGATACTGTAAAGATTTAACCAGGATATCACTGTTCCACAATGGTTGCAATCCATCGGTAAATGCAGGAACCCCGGTAAAATGGGCATCCAGCATTTCATTTAGGTTTTCTCCATCACAATTGATGGTGACAGCTGATGCCGGGTATATTTTTACAGCTTTACCCATATTTTTTGCAAAAACTGAAGAGAAATCACTCCTGTTCTGCAATACAGGCTGTGTATTAGGCATCAATAATGCCCCCCCAAAACCACCGGCAAGCAATACATTGGACAAGCTTTCCAAATCTTCCCTGAATTCTTCCCCGGGCTCTCCACTGAAAACACGCATATCAAACCAGGAGGCAGAAGCCATTAAACCGGATTTTTCAATTCGAACATCAACTTCTCCCGGATCTTTAGGGTTAATTTCGGAAATCCTGCCATTCTCAATCAGCATACTTACCGTTTTCTGGTGTAATGATGTGCCGGAAGCGATGATTTTTACATCCTTTATGTAGGTGCGCATATTATTTAATCAAGCGAATAATTAAAACTTCAGCCAATAAACTCAACAAAGCTAATATTAAGAAGTATTTCCACAAAGGAAAACCGTTTTTGCTTTCCAAAAGAAAGTTTTCCAGGGTTGAAACGTCATATTCCTCCAACACCTTTACATTCTTTGATCCTGAAAACAATTCCTCCAGATCTGATGCGGTATAAAAGCTGTTTTCGCTTTCTGCTTTAGGGTAGTTAAAAGCCAAATAGGTGTACATTGTATCAGTTTTTGCATCTTTTAATGCATAAAATCCTGCCATTATCTCTTGCTCTGGTAATATTAAACTGATTTTACCTCCTTGCAATCTTTGATCGGGTATCAGCTGCTGATTGTCTTTCTCAAGTTTTAAAACAGTAGCCGCAGGAATATCATTATTGGTAAAACTAATTATTTCCTCGTTCAGGAAATGGTAGGTAACTGTGTTTTCTGATTTCCCTGAAAAAGCTATTTTATAAAATACTGGCAAAAACAATCCATGGCGTGCAAAATTAGAGTTTTCCAAGCCAATTGAAGCAGAGAAAGTATATATGTTTTGAGCCTTTCCTGTTCTGCTGAGAAAAGGATATCCGTTTATGAAAGAAAGCAGGCTCTGTCCGGACTGCCAATTCATTACAGCTTGCGCCTCGGGCATGTCCATATTTCTTTCTGTTTTTTTGAAAATATTTCTAAAAAATGGATTCTGAATGTCTGGGTTTTGCAGTTTAACTTTAGCATTTTGTTGAAGTTTTCTGACATTATTCAACCCAAACCTTGCAAGAAGTTCCGTAGCATTGAAATCGCTTTCAGGAATAAGCACCAGGGTTTTCCCCATACCAGCATAAGCCTGCAAGGCATCTGCTTTAAATGAGTTGAAATTTTCACCCATTTTAACAATAGCTACGTCAAAATCATCAAGCCTTTGAAATGAATAGTTGTTAATGTTTTCATTCTCAAAATCAAAAACATCATTATCCTCAAATAAAGATCGAATATTCTGATCCTTCTGTGTTTCTTCAAGTAGCAGAACTTTTATCTTTCCGGTATTTTCTTTCTTAAAATAAAAAGTATTATCAAAAGTAACGATGGCATCATCCGAAGTAAAAGTAAGTTGTTCTTCTCTTTGGTTAATGTTGGAGTTTAGCCAAAAACCTATCGTATCACTGCTGTTTTCAGTATCATTAATTTGCCTGTTGCCAATCAAAGTATTATTCTCCTGAAGGGAAATATTGACCTGTCCCGGATTCCCTTTAGTATTTAGTTGTAATATCAGTGATTCATCAAGTGTGGTATTGAGTTCATTGCCAGATATCCATACAGAATCCCATATTATATTGCCCGGGCTTTCTTTGTAGGGTGGCATAATCACAAACTGGCGAGTAGTATCAGAAAACACCTCCTTATTTCTATCAATAACTTGTTTCTGGAAATCACTTAAAATGAGAACCCTTCCTGTATTCCCATGTTTTTCAAGTAAGCGATCAAGAACCATTTCTGAGCTGCGCGCATTGATTTCAATATTATCATAAGCTTGAAGCGCATTTCCCGATTCATCAATTATTTGCAGGTTTTCAGGAAATTGATCTTGTAGTCTGTTGATGAGGTTCATATTTTCCTCCAATACAGAATTAGCTTTGCCTTCTGCTAAAGATAAATTGGAGGCTGACTTATCTAAAATTATTAAATTCACTTCGGCTGTTGAGGCATCAGACGGCCAGAAAGGTTTGGCAATACACATTACAAAAAAGAAAATAAACAACAACCTGCTGAACAGGATCAATAAATGTTTGAGTTTTCTTGTGTTTTTCTGCTCCTGGTTGATGGCTTTCAAAAAAGCCACATTACTGAATTTTAATTTTTTATATCTCCTAAACTGAAATAGATGAATCAGAATAGGGATTATCAGTAAAAAAAGGAGCCAAAAGGCATTTGGATTGGTAATATTCATACAAAGTGCAAATTAGCCGAAAGCAAAGAAGGAATCAATAGAATAACGGATTTAATTATAAAGTAATGTTTGATTTTTTAATGAATTGGTCTTGGTTAAGATATTCGGAAACTGTTCACCTTTTTATAGCCCACAGATTCCTTCACCTCACTCTCGGATGAACCGAGAGTAAAGGTTCGGAATAACCAGTGAAAGAGAGTGAGTAGGAATAAACCACTAATTAGAATAAAAGCAGCATCTCAATCATTTATGGTTATTGCGAGCTTGCTTTATAATGGCTTCAATTTTATGAGAAGTTAAAGACCTTGATACAATTTGCTATAAATACATAGTGCAGAGCAAACGAAGCAATCTTTTGATTAGAATTAAAAGTATGAAGTCATCCGTATATTACCCTTGTCCAACGAATTCCTTCTCCCAACCCTTAACAGGTTAAGAGTTTAGAGGCTTGAAATAACCAACTAATTTTAAGAGAGTGATTTAAGTCAATTGTATGTAAAACAATCTCCAATCTTAAAAAAAGTCTGTTTTCAATCACAATTGAAAGCTTTTTAACCAAAAAAAATATTTTATAAAAGATTATTCTTACGAATTAGGAAATTATGCATTAAATTATCTAAAATTGTTATTGATACAATTAATTAAACTACGATCTTTAATAAAAAGCATACTTCATTTTAAAACCATTCAAATATGAAAATTAATTTACTAAGAAAATCATGTCTGCTAATTTGTCTTTTTGCAGGGCTGAGTATTCATCTGCAGGCACAAAGCACACAGATAAAAGGAACTGTAGTGGATGCGGAAAATGGCTCTACACTAATAGGTGTCAATGTTTTGGTGAAAGGAAAAGTATTAGGAACTACTACTGATTTTAATGGTAATTTTGATTTGAAGTTGAATATGCAACTCCCAATCACTTTGCAATTTAGTATGATTGGTTATAAAACAGAAGAAGTTGAGGTAACCAATACTCAACCCATACAAGTAGAATTAAGTGAAGAGATTTTACTTGGGCAGGAAGTGGTAGTATCTGCCTCAAGAGTGGAAGAAAGTATATTACAATCGTCTGCCACTATTGAGAAAATGGATTTGTTATCCATTCAGCAAACTCCTGCAGACAACTACTACAAGAGTATGCAGTATTTAAAAGGAGTAGATGTTACTCAAAGTAGTATCAACTTTCAGATTGTAAACGCCAGAGGTTTTAACTCTACTGGAAACACAAGATTTGTACAACTAACTGACGGAATGGATACGCAGGCTCCGGCTTTGAATTTCCCTATTGGAAATTTAAATGGGCCTTCTGAGTTGGATGTTGAAAGTGTGGAATTTATCCCTGGAGCACAATCAGCATTATATGGACCAAATGCTTTTAATGGTATTATGCGAGTGACGAGTAAATCAGCATTTGACTATGAAGGAATAAGCGCTTTTGCAAAAGTAGGAATGAATCACTTTGGTGCGGATACAGAAGCTGGTGCGCCAGGTAGTCCGCAGCCGATGTATGAAGCATCAGTACGATATGCCGAATCATTTAATGATCGTTTTGCTTTTAAAATAAATGCCAGCTATATGCGGGCTGAAGATTGGTATGCTACCAACTACGACTCTGATAGAAATGCAGGTTTACAACCTGAAGGATTCGATTTTAATCCTGGTAAAGATGCCCCCAATTTAATGGGAGATGAAGCTGCCATTAATTTAGCGATTTTTAGGTTTAGTAATGACTGGAGAAGCCTAACTACTTTACTGAATAATACAAGACCAAGTGATGAAAGAATACCGGCCGGACAATATGCAGATAACTTTTTTTTACCTAACCATGTAGTTTCAGTGAGCCCTTACAGAGAACATGAATTGATAGATTATGGAGCAGAAAACATTAAAGGAAATGTTGGTTTGTATTATCGTCCTACTGATAATGTAGAGCTAAGTTATTTATACAACGGTGGTTATGGAACCAGTATTTATACTGGAGCACAAAGATACTCATTGAAAAATTTTAGTATCCATCAACACAGGTTGCAAGCCGAAGGAGATAACTGGTTTGTTAGGGCATATGCCACCCTGGAAAATTCAGGTGATTCATATATTACCGAATTTTATGCTAAAAGAGTAAATGATCTGAGAAGTAGTTTACTAGGTTCTGATGGGGTTTCTGTTTGGTTAGGAACATATGGCTATAACTATTTAAGCTATTTACATAATGAATTAGGCTACAGCCCAAGTGATGATCCTAACTCAATTTCTGTTGCACAACAAATTGATGCTCACCGGTATGCTGAAACGGAAACGGAAAGATTATATGGAGCAGAACCTGGTTCTGAAGAATTTAACGCTTTACTAGGTCCTGCAGCTGAAGGTACAGTGCCTAATGGCCCAAAATTTAATGACCGTTCTAAATTATATCATGCAGAAGCACAATACGACTTTAGTAAAAAGATAGGCTTCTTTGATCTATTAGTTGGAGGTAGCTTCAGAATGTACGATCTACAATCTAATGGTACTATTTTCCCTGACAGTCCGGAAAACCCAATTACGATCAGAGAAATGGGTGCTTTTGCCCAAGCTTCAAAAAAAGTCCTTAATGATAAGCTTAAATTAATTGGCTCAATCAGAATGGATAAAAATGAAAATTTTAATGCAGTTGTGAGTCCTCGACTTGCAGGTGTGTTAACTTTTAATAAGACGAATAATATAAGAGCTTCCTTTCAAACAGGATTCCGAAATCCTACTACTCAAGGACAATACATTAACCTTGATATTATCTCAAGTAGATTGTTGGGTGGGTTACCTGAAAACTTAGAGACTTATGGCATCGGAACAAATCCAAACTTATACACAATAGAATCAGTAAATGAGTTTACAGGTAACATTTTCGCTACAGGAGATATCAACCCGAATTTATTGGAAACTGTAGAGAACTTTAAACCTGTAGCCCCTGAGCAAGTTCAATCTTTTGAAGTAGGATATAAAAGTGTAATAAATAATAAATTTCTTATTGACCTTGTTGGGTACTACAATATCTACAACGATTTTATTGTTCAGCAAAGGATGAGGCAAGCAGCTCTTAATCCCGATGGGACACCTAATTATTTAACCTTATTAAACGGAACAAGTGATAATACTTTTCAGGTATATACCAATGCCGACAAACAAATAAGTGCTTATGGTTTCGCAGGTGAAGTAAGTTATGCATTACCAAAAAATTATAATATAGGGTTTAATTATAATTACAATAAATTGAACACTCAAGATGCCAGTGACGGCTTTGTGTTTGGGTTTAATACACCTGAACATAAATACAATTTGAAATTTGGTAATAGAAAACTGACTGAAAAAATTGGTTTTAATGTAGTGTACAGATGGCAATCAGAATTCTATTGGGAATCTTCCTTTGGTGATGGCACCATCCCGGCTTTTGGCACAGCTGATGCACAAGTGTCCTACAAATTGCCAAGTAAAATGATGTTGAAAGTAGGTGGTTCAAATCTATTGAATAACTATTATATACAAAGCTTTGGTGCTCCCAGAATTGGAGCCATTTATTATGTTTCTATTACCTTTGATCAGTTAATGAATTAATAGATGAAAGGCTTCTTTTTGTAAAGCTTTTTTATCTAATTAAATTTAAATATACTATATTACCGTATGTTTAAATTTAATTAGATAAAAATGAAAAAGTCAATCAAAACACTTATGATTATTGCTCTGATACTCGCTAGTAATTCACTTTACTCTCAGATTAATTCAACTTGTAATTCGCAGAGTGGAGATTTTACAGCACAATTGTATACCCTAAGTGGAACCAAAATTTCAACAAGTCAAGTTCAACCTAATACTGAATACGATATTAGAATAAACTATACGGGAAGTTGGACATATCCAACAAATGCTGCGTATTGTGTAGTTGTTAATGTAGGTTTTGCAAGAAAGTGTATCGATGCAGGAAATGGGAATGCAACAATCAGAATCAAAACTGATCCTTCTTTATCATATGGATTTCACGGAGCCATAGGCCCAACCAACCCAGATGGTAACTCAGCCTCAAGTTGTTTAAGTGCCTGGAACCCTATTGAATAAAAATATATTAATTTGGTATTAAGCCGTACAGAAATTGAACCACATACAATCTCAGTTCTTAATTCTATTTAGCTGAGTTGTGAGGATTCCTCAAGAATTATCATCAGCAGGAAATAATTTCTTACTGGTAACTTAAATTAATGTTAAAAATGATTCTCAATGTTTGTTACTAGCAACGCAAAAAAATAGATAAAAAAAAGGTCGCTAAAAAGCGACCTTTTTTTTTAAATAGAACAATAATTATTTACTCAGTCGGTGGTGTTAAAACGCCTGCAAAAGCATGAACTACACCATTTATCTGGCTATCATATGCATTTTCCAAAGCAATTTGTCCGTTAGGTGCACTATCACCATTAGAATCTAAAACCACACCTGAAGTAATTCCTGCGTCCGCATCAATTGGAGCTTCTGTAGTCAATACTGTTATGGTTTTCTGCGCTTTAGTTGTATAAGAAGCACCAGCAACAAAATCAGCACCTTTAACTTCTACAGATAATATATGATTGGCAATTAAACCATACCATTCCTGACCACTATAAGCATCTAAAGTAATTCCTGCACTAACGAAAACTGCATTTACTGGTGCAAAAACTGTTAAAGTTTCGGATTCGCTCGATAAGATATCAGATAATAAAGGCTGACTTGCTGAAGCAGCAAATTCATCTGCTTTTTGAATTGCAGCCGCTAAAGTACTGAAATCTGCACCTAATAATACGGCTTGAGATACTTTACCTAAATGCACAGCAATCATACTAAATACTTGTACTGGCGGAACTAAAATCGTTTCTACTACATGAACTACACCATTGGTAGCTAATATTTCCTCTCCTACAAATTCCACATCTGTATCCGATCCACCTGTAGCAATATTTCCATTTGCATTAAAAGTAATATTTTCTCCCTGTGCAGTAGTTAATGAAGTCGATTGCTCCATCTCAGTTCTTCTTACTTCAGCAGCTGCATGGATGTGAAATGCTAATACCGCTTTTATAATGTCAGGATTAACAGTTTCCAAAGATTCAACACCTAGTATAGTTTGTAATTTAGCAAAAGCTGCATCATTAGGAGCAAACAAAGTTATTGGTCCATCACCTTCAAGTACTGAAATTAAATCAGGATATTCCTCCAAAAAGAATTCCAATTGAGTATGTGTTTCACTTTCAGCTACAATCTCTAATACTGAATTCTCTGGTTCCGGATCCGGATCTGTTCCCTCATCATCACCGCATGATGTAAGAACCATTGACGACATAGCCAAAAATACTACCGCCATTAGAGTAGAGCTTAGCTTTAAAAATAAATTTTTCTTTTTCATAATAGTTTAATTATTGTTTAGATTAAATGTGAAAATAAGAAATTAAACCGCTTTGTTAAAACATTGTGCCATAATTTATTATGCATAACGAGTAATTTTGCCAATTTAATTCCATTCTACAACACTAAAGACACTACATTGTTGCGCTAGGTTGTAACAAAAAAAATAATACTCCATTAATAAATCTCTATATTATTTTAACTGGCATGGCAAGCTGAATATCAACCTCTTATGCGATTATCCAATAACAGAAAATAAAAAGAAAATTTATAGTGAGCCTTCAACCCATAAAAATCGCATCAGAACACATTACATGTTGGACTACATTTTTCATCCTCATTAATATAGGGCAGGATGAAAAAAACCATCATATTGATAATCCTATTTGTACTAAAATTTGTGAAGGAAAAGTGCATGCTTGTTAAGCTTACTAGTGTTAATTCCTTGGCTTGAATATCATTAATTATATGGCCACAGGTCTAATTAATGTTTATTAAACAATCCCAATTTTCAAAAATTGAAAAGAATATAGGTTTAGTGTTGGTTAAAAACAGAGACTAAGAATGAATAATGAGGCGAGAGCTTTTGTTTCTCTCTCCTCACTATTCTTCCTGCTTTTCGATGATCGTTTTATTTTGGCTTCCTTCTACTTCCATCACATCTTCCCACTCACCATTTTCATTTTGTCGCTGAATAATATACTTCAACACCCCATCCTTCCAGCCAGTATAAGGATTCCAATTCAATTCATATTTCCTGAATTGGTTCTGCTTTTTCAATAGTACACTATTGGATTGCCCACTTGCCGGGGCATCAATTGAGCATTCATTCACTACTTTTACCTGATAGCTATATTCATTATTTTTGCTATCCACATTTTCATCTATATAAAATTGATCTTGCGGACTTACCTCCGAATAAAATTCAAATGGTCCTTGATTGACAGATCGAAACACTTCGTATTGTATAATTTTATTCTTCCCTTCTTCTGGCACTGTCCATTCTGTAAATATTTCACCTGTATCCAATACAGTGGTGGTTTTTATAACTGCGGTTTGGTTTTTAAACACCTCATCACTCACTTCAAATAACACAGGATTACTAGTCGATAATAACTTGTTCTCAAAAAATGAAGCCACACGATACTGATAATTGCCCGGACATAAATAAGTACTGTCATGATAGTCCAACATATTCATATCTGAGATAGCAATTTCATCCCAATCACTGGCTGTAATATTTTTTCTAAACACCCTGTAATTATTAGCAGGCATTCCTTTATGGGTATTCCATTCAATTGTCCGCCTCCTTGATTCCTCTTTTTTGGTGAGGTGTAAAGTGTTATAATGCCTGATTTGATCCAAACTAAGCGTATCTTCACAATAGGAAACTGCCTGAAAAACATACTCATGGGTCATGTTCTGTGGCTGACAGGTTTTATCTTCGTAAAAAGTTACTTCTTCCGGTGATATTTGATCCAACAGTATAAAACCACTCATTGTTTTTCGCATTACATTATAATGTGATATATTATTGTAGGCATAGGGTTCCAATTCAAAACGTGCCAAATTATCTTCTACCCAAACATTTTGAACCTGCGCCTCTTTATGGCTCACAGTATCACGAACGAGAATAGTCATATCGCTAATCATGGTAACAGGACATCCTCCGTCATTTTTCACTGATAGACTTACCTGGTATGTACCTGGTTTTTCATAAATATAGGTTGGTGCCGGCTCATTACTTTTCACACCATTTCCAAAATCCCAAACATAAGTAGGGTTTTGAAGATTGGAACTATTGTTGGTAACATCAATTTCCACAGGATAACATTCTCCCGAAACGACAAGGTCAAATGCCGGTTGTGGAGTAGGCAATACCTTAATATTTCCAATACTATAACTTTGCTGACAACCGTCTACATTTTTTGCCACTAATGTCACTTTATACACACCTGCATTGGTGTAACTGTGGTTTGGATTGGGCTCATTTGAGGTAGTACCATCACCAAAGAACCATTGCCATTCAACCGCATTGGAAGACAGGTCAGTAAACTGAGCACTATCAGGCATACATATTGTTTTTTTAGCTATAGAAAATTTTGTTTCCGGGCCTTTCGTGATCACCAATTCCGACCTATGCAAGGTATCTGTGCACCCTAAATCATTGGTTACTATTAGCTTTACATCAAATTCTCCCACACTGGTATAAACATGTAATGGATTTGGCACCGTAGAGGTTTTCCCATCACCAAAGTCCCAGAAATAAGCACTTGCCCCAACTGCTTCATTTTGGAAGGAAACTTCCACCGGAACACAAGCAGAAGCAACGGGTTCTTTAATGGAAAATCCTGCCTGAAGGTCAAGTACTTCAATATAATTTTCAATACGCACTGTATCTTCACATCCGCTTTCATTAGAAGCGATCAATTGAACTGAATAAATCCCTGGTTGGTCATAAATGTGCAACGGACTTGCTTCTGTGCTTGTATTTCCATCACCAAACTGCCATTCCCAACTTACTGACTGTTCACTAAAGGCGCTAAACTGAATGGATGCCGGACCACAGGCTTTGGTTTGATCTGCCTCAAACCTGGCGTTGAAAATACCTTCCATTTCTTGTTCTTTAACTACTGAACAGCCAGAAGCATTAGTGACAGTTAATTTGATAGGATGTTCCGGAATAGTAGTGTAAATATGTACCGGATGCTGTTGAACAGATGAATCACCATCACCAAATTCCCAAAGCCATGAAACAGCATTAATACTTTCATCAGTGAAACTTACTTCCACAGGTAAACAATCCTGGTTTTGCTGATAACTAAATTCACTTGTTAATTCATCAACCTGAATGTAATCTTCCAATACTAAGGAATTGCTACATCCGCCAAATGAAGCTGTTAATGTGATGCTATAGATACCAGGTTCAAAAGTTATTTTTGGATTTTTGACCGTGCTTGTTTGCCCATTGCCAAAATCCCATAACCATGATTCCGCATTTTCAGACGCATTTACAAAATTTACGGTATGAGTTCCACACCCAGTTGTTTTATTACTTGCCTTAAATGAAGCTATTGGATTTTGTACTCTTACTTTGTTAGGCAACACAAAAGTGTGCTCACAGTTTTGGTAATCAGTCGCGAATAACTTTACCTGATATTCTCCGGACAATTTATAGGTATATTCAAGTTGTGAATTTGTAATAGTATCGCCATTGCCCAAATCCCAGCTAAACGATTGAAAGCCTTGTAGATCATGATTCACAGTAAAAGGTTCACCTATACATAGTTCGGTTGGGAATTGAAAAGTTTGTTCCTGATTTCCAATAAAAATGTTTTTAATGCTTGTAGCTTCACATGTATTCTGCCCTGAAGCTGAAAGACTCACCTGGTACAATCCCGGCTCAGGAAAAAGATATTTATCCCCATCCAACGTAACCTGTCTATTGTTTATTTTCCAGTTATAATACTGAAAATCCGGATTAGTAGGTGTAAAAGACACTTCAAAGGAATCACAAACCACCTTTACGTCATAAGTAAAATCCACCAGTGGATCTTCTATAGTGATAGTCATATAATCTTTCACCAGGAATGAGCTATCCGGTGAGAAATAAGCATAAAAATCCACTGTGTACGTGCCCGGTTGATCATATTTTACAGTGAAATGACTATCTGTCCTTTTAGACTCATCAGAGAATGTCCATTCTATTGACTCAGCCCCTGGCGTTGGGTTCATAAAATCTACCCAAAAAGGTGTAGTACAACTTTTGAATTCATGTTTGGTCAATCCGCTACTTTCATCCTCCTCATCATCATCTTCCAACTCAGGATTTTCGCAATCTTGCCATGGGTTTTTAATAACAATGGCTTTGGATTTGGAACATTCCCCAGACCCAGTAACCCTTAATGTAATATTGATGTCTTCAAGTGTGGCAAACGTCAAGCTTAAATTGTCAACTGTGCTCACTATTGCTTCATTGTAAAACCAAAAAGCTGTTTCTCCTTCTGCCAGTTCAGTATTCAACTCCACCCTAAACAAGCCACATGTTTCTTCCGGAAATACTTCATAGATAGCATTAGGATTAATATCCGGGATTTCAATGATATTATAATTTTCTATTGTGGTACGACAGCCATTTTTATTGTTGGTAGTTAATGATATAACATATCTGCCCGCATTGGCATAACTATGGACTGGATTTCGATCTGTTGAAATACTGCCATCTCCAAAATCCCACTCCCAAAAATCATGTCCCATACTACCGTTAAAATCCACTTCGGTGTAAGTACATGATTCAATCACTTCGGGATCATTCAAATATATCACGGAGTCGAAAACAGTGATTGGTTTTTCAAATTGATATTCAATAGTACACCCTTTACCATTTACATAAGTTACGGTAGGCTGGTAAACACCTGGTTCAGAATACTCAAAGGCAACCGATTTTCCTTCGGCAGTAGTTCCATCTCCTGATTCCCATTTAATACTAGTTGCTTCACTATTTTGAAGCACAAAACTAGTTTGTAAAGGTACACATCCTTCATTTTTTGAAACTTCTATAGGAGTTTCCACTTCAAATACCTGAACTTCCTCTTCCAGAATAGTTTCAATTACACATCCATTTGAATAATGTGTTATGGCTTTCACCTGATAATTTCCTGCTTCAGAAAATGTGTAGTTTATAGTGTTACCTGAAAAGGTTTCATTATTTATTTTCCACTCGTAAGCCGAAGCTCCTGAGGTAGTGTTGGAAATTTCAAAATCAAAAGGCATGCAACCTGAGGCTGCGGAATAACTGAATGTAGGTGCGCTAACAGATTGTACCGTCACGGAAGAAGGTGCTTCTATGGTAAGCTGACACCCATTTTCATTGGTAAAATTTAGTTCTGCATTATAAGTACCTGATTGATCGAAAGCTATTTCCACAGTTTTTCCCTGGAACTTACGACCATCGCTTAAAGTCCACTCGAAATCGCTTTCGCTTCCAGTGTCTACCAATGCCTCCAAAGTAATTTGCTGGCCTGTGCAGATAGCATTATCAGACATCTGTATTTCCGGCAGATCAGTAGCAACAACTTGAATGGAATCTTGTAACACAAGCGTTTGGAAACAATCATTCCCGTCTTTTACAGTTACAGAAACCGCATAATTACCCACCGTGGAAAATTGATGGGCTGCCTGTAAATCTGTACTGGTATAGCCATCACCAAAATCCCAAACTGCACTAACTGCATTTTCAGACAATTGAAATTGAATAGCATCTCCATCCATACATTGGACAGTATTATTAGCAGAGACCTGTATAGTTTCAGGGGTTAAAACTTCTATTATATCTTCTTTAACCATTACGTCAGGACATCCGCCTTTGCCTATAGCTCTTAAAGTGACAGTAAATTTTCCACTACTGTTATAAGTATATATAGGGTTGGTTTCATTAGACTGGTTTCCATCACCAAAGCTCCATAGATAACTTTCTGCTCCAGAGGAATTGTTTTGAAATTGAAGTGGAGCATCTTTACAAACAATAGTTTGATCCACACTAAAGGAAGCTTGAGGATTGCCAAATACTTCTATTAAATCACTTTCGGTATAAGTTTGCTGTTGATCGTTGTTGAAAGTAACTATCAGTTCTACATCATAAGTACCCGCATCTTCAAAAAGGATAGAAGGGTTGGCTACAGTAGCACTTTGACCATTGCCAAAATTCCATTGATAGTTTTTTACATTTTCAAGAGAAGATGAGAAGTTAATCTGCAATGGCACACAACCCTCCTCTGTAGAAGTATTGATTTGTGCAAAATTTTTGTTTTGCAAGACCAACAGAAATGCCAATGTAAAAAGAAAAGAAATTTTTAGTTTATAGAACATTTCTTGAGATTTAGATAATAACCACTACTTTTCCTGATTTATGAAGATCTTCCCCTTCGTGGCTTTTAGCGATCACCTCATACATATAACCACCTGTAGAAACCTGTTTGCCATTATATGTTCCATCCCACTTGTGATCCAAAGAATTGGTATTGAATACAACTTCGCCATATCTGTTGTAAATTACTAATTTATACTCTTTAACACCTTTTGCTACAGCTCCAAATTTATCATTTAATCCATCATTATTTGGAGTGAATGCAGTTGGCACCTCTATAGAAAAAGAATTAAAAAGTTCCACATCATTGGAGACACTTACTGTGCGATCACCGGTATGGCTTACTGCCACTACTCTATACTTTACACCCTCAGCACTAGCTTGTCCCCATAAATGCAAAGGACTTAAGCCAAATATTAAGATTGAGAATGTGAGTAAAAACTTTTTCATGACGATATTCATCTATTTATAATTCAAAGTTGCGACAATTCGCTCTTCCATATATGAGATGAATTCGTATTTTGAAATTTAGGTGATTGACTGATTGGGCTAAGGGAAACACTTAGGTAAGCAGCACTACTGTAAACAAAGTCCTAAAAGGATTGCATAGGAAACAACCTTAGAAACAGAAGCAAAGGTCATAATTCAGCAATAGAAAAGCTGTTCCTTACTAAGGAAACATCAAAACGGTTTCAAAAAGAAAAACAGTTCAACATAAAACACACATATATGTGTGAGTTAGAAAATGCCAGAAACTACCTATTCTATAGACAAAAGCAGGAAGCTATAACAACAGTTGGTCGCCATTCTATCATTTCACTTTGATGGAATCCATTACATAATTAAAGCTCTGTCATAAAATAGTCAGTTGGTGGTATTCCAAAGTTTGGAATAATGGAGCTCTTATGTATGCGCTAAATGCTTATTTTAACATTTAGGCAAATAACTGAATTGCCTGAGGGAAATACTTAGTTTTACTTAGTGCCTGCCTATATTAAGCTGTATCAACATTTCTTCAACCGCCTGGTATATTCGTTCTATTTCTTCTTTTTTGATAATATAAGGTGGCAAAATATAGATTACATTACCCAATGGTCGCAACAGAATATCTCTCTCTAAAAAGAATGGATAAAGTTGATGGCGTACTTCATTCACATAGGAAGTATCCTCATCGGTTTTCAATTCCAAGGCAAAAATCGTTCCCATCACGCGACTATTAAGCACTTTAGGATGATTATTAATTCTCTCCTGAAATGCTTTTTGCCAGTCTGAAATATTCCGGATCTGCATTTGTGTTTCCTCCTTCATCAATAAATCAAAACTGGCTATTGAGGCCGCGCAAGCAATGGGATTGGCAGTAAAGCTATGCCCATGAAAAAATGTTTTCATGATATCAGTACTTTTATAGGCTTCCATAATTCTGGCTGTACAAGAAGTAACCCCCAGAGCCATAGTTCCGCCTGTGAGGCCTTTTGATAAGCAGAAAATATCCGGTTGAGTGGTTAAATAATCAGAAGCGAAATTTTTTCCTGTTCGTCCAAAACCTGTAAAGACTTCATCTGCAATACAAATTACTTCATTCTCTTTGGCCAATTGCAGTAGCTTGTCCAGCAGTTCCGGAGCATACATTTTCATACCGGCAGAGCCCAGCACCAAAGGTTCAAATATAAAAGCTGCTACCTCTTTGTCTTTAATCAATTGTTCAAACTGTATAATTAACTCAGCTTCATTTTCCTGTGTGGGGGTTGGCAGGAATTCAACATCAAACAAAAAAGGAGAAAAAGGAGCAGAAAACGGCCCTCTATCCCCTACCGACATAGCTCCAAAAGTATCTCCATGGTAAGCACCTTCAAAGGCAATTACTTTGGTACGGGATTTTTCTCCTTTATTATACCAAAACTGGAAAGCCATTTTTAAAGCCACTTCGTTGGCAGTACTTCCATTATCGGAATAAAAAATCTTTGATTGGTTTTCAGGCAATATACTCAATAGCTTTTCAGCTAATATGATGGCCGGCTCATGCGTAAATCCGGCAAATATCACATGTTCCAGCTTACTAGCCTGCTGAAATACAGCTTCTGCAATTTTTGGGTGGCTATGACCATGTAAATTAACCCACCAACTGGAAATGGCATCCATAATTTTTCTCCCTTCAGGAGTATAAAGATAGAGCCCTTCTGCCTTTTCAATCATGATATGATCAAATCCATTGACTAACTGTGTAAATGGATGCCAAATACTTTCTTTATCGCGATCAATCCAATTCATAAATTCTTAAGTAATTCCTCTGCGTATTTCCTGATTATTTCTTGATTGATTTCTTTTTCCTGATCTATTTTTAGTAAACACGGCACATCTGCGTGTTTTAAAATAATTTCCTCACTTGAAGGTTGAGAACTTCCATTAAATACAATTCCTAATAATTGAACACCCCTTCTTTTTAGCTCATTTAAGGTAAGTAAAGTGTGGTTAATACTTCCCAAATACAAATTTGCTACTAAAATTACTGGTATTTGCCACTTTTGAGGTAAATCAATCACAAATTCCTCATTGTTTATGGGTACTAAAGCCCCTCCTGCCCCTTCAATTACCAAATGCTTATTTTCCGTCCTGGGAAGAACAAAATCATTCAACTTAAGTTTAATCCCATCTATTTCCGCTGCCCAATGAGGTGACGCAGGCGTATTTAAAACATAAGCTTCCGGGAGAAAATTGGAAATTTTATTACTAATCAATTGTTTAACATACTCCGTATCTCTCGGGAAACCGGCCTGGATAGGTTTCCAATAATCCGCTTTTAATGCTTCTGTAATGATTGCACTAAAGAATGATTTGCCGCTATCTGTACCTATGGCCGTAATAAAAATTTTCATGTGTATATGTTTATTGTCAATGGTCACCCCGATTTAGTCGGGGCAGGCTATGAAATTCAATAAATTTTATTCATCCTTGGTTGCCCCGATAGCTATCGGGGAAGGATTCTAAAATTTATGCTCATTTCATGTGTATATGTTCGTTTTAAGTTGCCACATGGAATTCGCGATAAATATTCATCTGGCGGTTGGTATAAATTCGCCCTCGAATATTTATGCTCATTTCATGAATAATAAATGTTTATTGCATCACATAACTTTTTAATTTCCTCTGTGCTATTAAATGAATGTAGACAAATCCTGATTCTTTCCTCATTAACAGGAACTGTAGGGGACACAATAGGCCTCATATCAAAACCCAATTCATTTAAATGATTAGCCAGTTTAATGGCGGCTTCGTTTCCTTGTACCATAATTCCCTGAATGGGATGAAAACTTTCCAGTTTATTAATTCCGGGATTGATTGATTGTCTAAATAATAGAATGTTCTTTGTTAATTGTTCAACTACTTCAGGATGCTTCTTTCTGTATTGAATAGCATTTTCAATGATTTTAACAGAGTGGAAATTCATAGCAGTTGTATAAATAAACTGACGGCTATAGTTAACCAGGTAATCTTTTAATATCTGACTACCTGCTACTACAGCACCATGACAGCCCACTGCCTTTCCAAAAGTGTAAATTCTGGCAAAAACCTTATCCTGAATTTCTAAATCGCAACACAAACCAAAACCTGATTCACCGTACAGGCCAGTGCTGTGGGCTTCATCCACTATCAAATTTGCATTGTATTTTTCACATAGCGGGATCAACTCTTTCAGTGGAGCATGATCCCCATCCATGGAATATACTGATTCAACCACCACGAATATATTTCCAGTGGCATTCTTCATTTTACTTTCTAAATTCGAAAGATTATTATGTTTGAAATTATAATAATTAGCCCTGCTTAACCTAACACCTTCTTTAATGCACATATGTGATAGTTCATCAAAGTAAATAGTATCTCCCTTTTGAGGCACACAGGAAAGCACCCCTAAATTTGCAGTATATCCGGAATTAAAAAGTAAAGCAGCCTCAGAGTGAAAATATTCCGCTAAAAAAGATTCAAGTTGCTCATGATATGCTTTATTTCCACTTAATAACCTGGAACCACCGGCACCATTCTCTTCATATTCCACAATATTTTCAGAAATGGACCTGACTTTTGCCAACCCTAAATAATCATTGGAGATAAAATCGATCATTCCCTCTTTTGGAGTCCTTAAAAAACGAAATGCACCGTTTTTCTTTCTTTCATTTAAGATTACTTCAAGGGTATCATTCAGTTTCAACCCCGGTTTTACAAATTTCATAGATAAAAATCATATATTGGTAGCCGAAATTATAACTTTTAACCTGAAAATCGTTAAGTAAAATTAAATCATTTATAAAAAGAAATCATGAAGCAAAAATTATTGACAACTATCGTATTTATTTTCCTGTTTGGCTCTATAGCAGAAGCCCAGGTATTTACAATTGGCCCAAAGGTAGGGATTAGTAGTACACAAGTAAGCTTGAAAGATCATGCCGACCGATTTGAAGAAGGTGATGCTAATTACAGTTATCAAGTAGGGGCTTTTGCCAGAATAAACATTCTAGGTTTTTTTGTTCAACCGGAAGCCTATTTTAATTCTGTACAAGGCGAGTATGTTTCTCGCAATAATTTAGGAAATAAAGAAACAGTTACGCTCAATCAGAATAAAATTGATGTGCCAATATTGTTCGGATACAAGCTTGGTCCATTGAGGTTGAATATTGGCCCTGTAGCTAGTTTTAATATGGATTCTGAAGTTGATAAAGACGATGCTGTCAATGAATACAAAAATGCAGTATTCGCTTATCAAGCTGGTATAGGAGTAGATATTTCCAAACTAACACTTGATCTTCGTTATGAAGGTAACTTTAGTGATCAGGCCACTTTAGGAGATGATGAAGGTAAAGTAAGAATCAACCAGGTAATGTTAAGCTTAGGACTTAAGCTATTGTAAAAATTTAATTGACTAATAAAAGAAGTAGCATATTCATGGCAGAGTGCCTGGTTATGCTACTTTTTTTTTGAATTGTTTTTTGCTATCTCTTACTTAAATCAAACTGAGGTTCATAGATTTATTTCAAATGAATTGATTAATTTGCATTTAATAACTAAGCGACTACAGTCATAAAGTGAAACAATAATTGACTTTAAATAGATTGGTAGTATGGTAAAATGGAAGATATATACCTCCATTATAGATTCAGTTTTTTTTTAATTTGCGCTCTTCAATATCTTAATATGAAAAACCTTTTCCGAAAGACATTATTCCCGGTATTAAGTTTCATCATTCTTTCTGGTACAATTTCTTTAAAAGCCCAAGACAAAGAGAGCTTCACTCGAGCAGACAGTTTGAAAGGAGGGTTGACTGCTGAGAGAACCTGGTGGGATTTGACCTACTACCATTTAGAAGTAGCTGTTGATATTGATAACAAATCGTTATCTGGCAAGAATGAGATTCATTACACTGTACTGGACAAAAACAATATAATGCAGCTTGACTTACAGCAACCAATGAAAATTGACAAAGTAATTCAAGGGGGAAAAGAGCTAAAATTTGAATCAGAAGGGGCAGCACACTTTATAAAGTTGAATGAGCAACAGTCTATAAATGAAAATAACAAACTAACCATTTACTTTTCGGGCACTCCTATAGAGGCTAAAAACCCACCATGGGATGGGGGTATTACATGGAAAGAAGACAAAAACGGAAAGCCATTTGTAGCCAGTAGTAATCAAGGAATTGGTGCCAGCGTATGGTGGCCTTGCAAGGAGCATCCTTATGATGAACCTGACAGCATGCTGATTAGCGTGAATGTCCCAAAACCACTCATCAATGTTTCAAATGGCCGATTGAGGAATGTGGAAGAATATGAAACCACTCATACTTACCATTGGTTTGTCAGTAACCCTATCAATAACTATGGTGTAAACATCAATATCGGGGATTATGTAAATTTTAAAGAAGTTTATGATGGGGAGAAAGGTCCATTGGATTGTAGTTATTGGGTATTGAGTTATAATCTGGAGAAAGCTAAAAAGCAATTTAAGGATGTACCCAAAATGTTAAAGGCTTTTGAATATTGGTTTGGCCCCTATCCTTTTTATGAGGATGGTTATAAGTTAGTGGAAGCACCCTATCTGGGTATGGAACATCAGAGTTCGGTTACTTATGGTAATGGCTACCAAAATGGCTATAAAGGAAGAGATTTGAGCCAAACAGGCTGGGGGATGAAGTTTGACTTTATCATCATTCATGAATCAGGACATGAGTGGTTTGCCAATAATATCACTTATAATGATGTGGCAGATATGTGGATTCATGAATCATTTACACATTATTCCGAAACCTTATTTCTTGACTATCATTACGGCACAGAGGCAGGCAATGCCTACATTCAGGGGGTGAGATCATCTATTCAGAATGACAGACCCATTATTGGTAAATATGGAGTAAGTTATGAAGGCTCGGGAGATATGTATTATAAAGGAGGGAATATGCTTCACACTTTACGCCAGCTATTTGACGATGATGAGAAATGGAGAACTCTTTTACGAGATTTAAACGAAGAATTTTATCATCAAACAGTGAGCAGTGAACAGGTTGAAGATTTTATTGAAAAGTCATACGGCCAATCACTTCAAGGTTTTTTTGACCAATACCTTAGGGATACACGAATTCCAACGCTCACATATAGAATCTTAAATAACAACTTACTTTTCAAATGGGAAAACACCAATGACCTCTTCAATATACCTATCAAAATTTATATAAATGGCGAGCCTGAATGGATTCAACCATCACCTACTCAATATAAGTCGTTAGAGAATTTACCTGAAAATGTAGAAATATCCGTTGATCCTAATTTTTATGTAGCGAAGTTTAATTTGACGGAATAATAAAAGGGATAGCTAAAAAGTGCAAAAACCTAAACCCTGCACTTTTATTAAGGTTAAAAAACTAAGACACTTTTTAACCTAAAACTATTCGATTATGAAATCCTTATCTACTATTTCTATTTTTTTGGGCATCTTGTTAATATCATGTGAGAATGATGATGAGCCTGTTGTAAATAATTTCAGCTATGATTTTGAGGAAAGCGCTGAAGGCTGGACAGCCGGGTTTTCCGATTTTAATGCTGAATGGGACAGAAGTCGATTTAATTTCATGTTTCAGCACACAGCCCTTCCTGAATCTGTAAATGAAGAGAAGCAATCATTATTAATTTCAGGTCAAAATATTAGTGACGATCTCTTTATGTTTATTAAAAAAAGAATTACAGGTCTGGAACCCAACCACTTCTATTCAGCTACCTTCGAAATTGAATTAGCCTCACAATACCCTGAAGAATCTGTAGGGATTGGTGGTAGCCCGGGAGCCAGTGTATATCTGAAAGCTGGAGGAACTACAAACGAACCTGATACCATTACCATAGATGGCTATATCAATATGAATATTGACAAGGGTGGCGGATCGCAAGGCGGAGAAGATATGGTTGTGGTTGGAAATGTGGGTATTCCCGGAGAAGAATTTGAATACCAGCTTATTCAAAGAGATAACTTTGACAATCCTATAGAAATACAATCAGATGCCACTGGAAATCTGTGGGTAATTGTTGGAACTGATTCCGGTTTTGAAGGTACCTCAACTCTATACTACAATAGAATTGAATTAAGACTGGAATAAAAAACCAATAAGCAGGTACTTATATTTTATCTTGGACTCGGAATCAAACTAATTTTCTCGTGTAATTGCCTAATACACAATATTTAGTAAGCAGAAACCCCGCCATCCGGACTTGCAGAATCTACTGCTCCTGAAATGATACCTGAAGGTTCATCATATGTGATGCCCATCAAGCGGCCGAGGTTGGATACCTCCATGAGCGTATGTCCCATAGCTTCCAAAGCCTGTCGGGTGGCAGGATCCATTAAGTATCGCTCATATAGAATTCTGTCTGGCAGCCATTGATGGTGGATTTTAGAAGACTCAATGGCTTTATTAATAGGCATATCGTAGGCTAGAACTCCTAAAATTGTCTGAAATACTGTGTTAATAATGGTTCTACCTCCGGGACTGCCAATAACCATAAATGGCTGGCCATCTTTAGTCACAATGTAGGGACTCATGCTGGAAAGCATCCTTTTGCCTGGCACTATTTGATTAGCAGCCGTTCCTATTTGCCCTTGAGAAGTGGTAACACCAGGTACTGCATTAAAATCTCCCATCTCATTATTAAACAAGAATCCGAGTTCAGGTGCATGCATTTTTACTCCATAACCATGCTCCAGCGTATAAGTCATAGAAACAGCCATTCCCTTGTTATCAAGGATTGAAAAATGAGTAGTCTCGGAGCCCTCATTAAAATGGCCTTGATAGATGCTATCAATAGGGGTAGCTTTATGAGGCTCAATAGTTGAAAATAATTGTGCAGCATACTCATCAGTAAGTAAACTATCTATAACGGAATAGGTAAGAAAATCCGGATCCCCTAAATAAATGGCGCGGTCGGCAAATGCTCTGCGCATAATTTCAGCCAAATAATGGTAATATTGTACAGAAGCAAATTCGGGCGTTTCTTCCAATTGGGCAAACATATTAAACATTTGGCTTATGGCTACTCCTCCTGAACTCGGCAGAGGCATTCCGTATAAATCGTACCCACGAAATGTAGTATGAACAGGGGCCCTTTCCACCGCTTCATACTGTTTTAAATCTTCTTTGCTAATAATTCCTCCCATCTTCCGAATATACGCTACCATTTTCTCTGCTACATAGCCCTCATAAAAGCCTTTGTGACCTTTGCTTTGGATTTCTTTTAGTGTGTTAGCCAACTGTGGCTGCTGCCATAATTCACCAAACTGTACCACCTCTCCTTTTTTATTTCTTATGTAGGATTGCATCTCCGGGTACTTCTCCGGTTCACTGGCAAAACCTTCGAAATCCCTGGCAATGCTATAAGTAAGAGGGAAACCATTTTGCGCTAAATCAATGGCAGGCTGAAGCAATTCTTTCCAGGGCAACTTACCGTAAAGCTGATGAGCCTTATATAATCCTGCCACAGTACCGGGCACGCCAATAGCCAGCGCTGTATGGTGATTGACCCCACTTTTCAAATTGCCCTCCCCATCCAGAAACATTGTAGGAGTTGAGGCCAATGGCGCTTTTTCCCTGGCATCAATAGTAGTTACTGTACCATCTTCCAATCGAATGACCATAAATCCACCTCCTCCAATATTGCCCGCCCAGGGCCAGGTAACTGCTAAAGAAAATGCGGTTGATATGGCCGCATCCACTGCATTGCCTCCCGATTTTAATACTTGAGCGCCATTTTCAGAAGCCAGCTCAGAGGCACTTACCACCATGCCATTTTTAGCAAATGTTTGCGCTTCCAGCTGCACTGTAAATAATAAGCAGGAAATTAAACTATATAAAAGATAGGCCTTGAAATTTCGGTTTTTAAATAAGTTTATCATTATTCGATTAGTCAGAATCTGTTCTACAAGTTATCAATTATGATTTAGTTTGACGGTAAATCGTTTGAAAATTTAAAAGTATGTAAAACAAAATTCTTATTATACGTATACTTTTTATAATTTAGTAGTATAATAAAATTTTAAAGCTATGGATGCCAAAGTAACCTTATCATTTAATCAGGAAGTCATAGAAAAGGCCAAATTATTTGCTGAGCAAAACAACATTAGCTTGTCACGGCTTACCGAGTTTTTGTTAAGGCAAATTACTACAGGTGATTATAAAAGCCTGAACGAGCTGCCAATAGCTGATTGGGTCCATGCAGTTGCAGAAGGAAAAGCTGAGTACCATACAAAGCCCAGAAGTCGCAAAGATTTAAAATCTGATTTTATGTCTTCCAAAAAATGAAAGTATTCCTTGATGCCAATATTTTGATTTCGGTTTTAAATAAAGAGTTTCCACTATTCAATCATAGTGCCCGTATTTTAAGTTTGGCAGGGAATTCCCATTTCGAGTTTTATACCTCTCCCGTTTGCCTTGCTATTGCTTTTTATTTTGCGGAGAAAAAATCAGGGGCCAAACAAGCCAAAAAGAAAATCAAATTAATGGTAGCCCATATTAAAATTGCCGATTCCGACCAGGCATCAGTTCAAAAAGCCCTTGACAATAAACAGGTTTTGGATTTTGAAGATGGGTTGGAATACTATGCCGCTGAAAGAGCAGGTTGTAAAATTATCATCACTGAAAACAAAGCCGATTTTTATTTTGCAGAGATAGAAGTTTTAAATTCCAGTGAATTTATCAATCTGAAAACCGCATAATCACCATTTTTAGACTAAGGTATTACAAATTTTCTATGAAAAGCCACCTCACCTTTTACCACATACAGAAAATACATTCCGGCTTTCAGTGACTTGGGAAGTGTAATTGTGATCTGGTTGGATTGATAATTCAGACCCTCCCACTTTATCTTTTTACCAATAGCGTCATAAATAACGAGGTTTTTCAATGACTCCCTGTCCTCCTCATCCATCACTAAATTCAGTTCAAAATTGGTCTTTACAGGATTGGGATAAACAGTTAAATAAACGAGATCCTTTGGCTCAACAGGAAGTTCCACTACAGGTTCTTCGGGCTCTTCGGGCTCCTCTCCTTCACATTCGTTCACCATGGCTGCTACCTCCACCCGTAACTGTGGTAGATTATTGTAAACGTACTGGCCCGGACAAGCAGTATTGCAACCATCCCTATGTCCTGCGATTACACCCAAATTACTGTTCAGCGGATGAGGATTTTGAGCAGTTGGGTTTAGCTCATCCTTAAAGGCTTTCCAGGCAAACAGTTGTTCAAGCGTTTGGTAAGCAGCCTGTGTAGCATCCTGTTCTTCAAAATTGCCTAACAAACACACACCCATTACATTTCCATTGGACCCGCAAAAATGTGCTCCCATCACTTCGTCTTGTTCTCCATCTCCGGGATCTCTGCCGGCATAAAGCATTCCGTCTGGCGCCACAAGATAATTGTAACCGATGTCTGACCAGCCATTTTCCTGAGTATGTAAAATGTATATATCTCGTACGGCCTGTCTGTAATTTGTAATGGAATTCGGGTAGGCTGAATGATGAACAATCATATTTTGAGTAGTGGTAAAACTTCTCTGATAATTGGGATCATCAAGTCCGCTTCTCCATTCTGATTGCTGAACTATATTCGGTAATTCACAATTATTTTGAGCTTCATATTTTGGCTTATCTTCCTTTTCATCGGCATCGTTATCAGTACTGTTTATCAATACTAAATAAACACCTTCTACTCCTTTGGGATAGATTAAAGTCAGAACTTCCTGCGGTTGGTCAAAATGAATTAAAGTTGAATAATTAAATTCCGATCCCTCCGGAGCGTGTCCTTCGTTATAAAAAGGAATAGTATCCTCCTCAACTAGTATGGCAAACTCTGAAAAGTCCAGAGATTCTGTACTCTTTAATGCAATAGCTGTGTATGCAAAAGGAATTTCCGCACTAATCCTTTGCTGTGCGGTAGTCAACGTGAGATATGCATTCGCATGCCTGCCGTTATCATCTACCCTTAAAGCCGAAATTGAGCTTTGGGAAAAGGAATTATGTGCACTTAAAATTAAAAAAACGGATATAAAAATGTATCTTATCATCATAATCAAATAGAGTAACGAACAAAAGTCAAAAGCTTACGTTTTTTACAAAAAATAAATTCAATAATTATGAACAAAATTAAGCTGAGTTTTTTAGTATTATCATTAACAGCCTTTGCTTTTTTCCAATTCACCCCAAAAAATGACCAGGTTTTTAAAACCAATTTGAGGATAACGATTCAGGACGATTTGGGTAACATACAGGAAGGAGCTGTTGTTACACTCTATGATAACAACGAGGATTACAGAAGTGGTGAAAATGCAGTAGCCGGCCCATCCGAAACAGACAGCAAAGGTCGTGTGACTTTTAAAGGTCTGGAAGCCAAATCCTATTTTGTGGACGCCACAAAAGGAAAAATGAACAATAATATGTTAGGCGTACAAACAGATACTTTGGTAGAAGGGAAATTAAACAAAGCTGCTATTGTGATTCAATAAGCAGTTAAAACTTATAATAAAAAGCGCAATATCAAACTAATGATACTGCGCTTTTTGTTTTACCCAAACCCTATGCTTAAGCTATATCCCGTTTTGCAATGAGTAAATAGTTAAAAAACAAGCTAAGGAAATACCAGCCTAAAGCAATGAGGAAACTTCCTAAAGCTACATAATTCTGAATTTCCATAAACACATACCGCTGAAATGGAATCTCAATCAAATTATTAACTGCATGAATGGGGAAAAGTGAAATTAACCAATGATCGTCAAACTTATAATTTAAGAATCCAACCAAAGCAGGCTCCAAGATTAAACCATAAAAACATAATGCAATGATGGCAAAACCGGATTTTTTCAACAATAAAGAAAGTAACATACACAGATTCAGAAAAGTAATCAACTCTAAAAAGTGCGCCAGTAGAAAATCCATTCCGGTAAAAAACAGATGCGGTTCAAAACTGGGGGAATGAAGTAATCCCATTAAAGTACCAGACAGGAAGAGCACCACCACATTTACCAAACTAAAAGTAAAAATCATGAATTGCTTAGACCACAGAAATGATTGTGGTGACATGCCATCAATAATATTCTGCCGAATGGTTCTGAAAGAGTACTCATTGGTAACAGAAATAATCACTATAAAACCTAAAAAGAATTTCAGGTATGATGCCAGATAAGTAAGGTTTTGCCATACATCAGGAAAATCATAAAAAGGGATGATCGAGGGGCTTATACCCTGAAACTCCACACCTGAGCTTTGCATCCAGGAAAGTAAAAGTTTTACGCTACTTAAGATTAACAAAAGCAATATAAAATAAACAATAGCCAACCTATTGAAGGTTTTGTAATTTTTGAGCTTTAACCACTCTATTTGTAAAAGTTTCCACATAATATTAGGCTGATAAAAGTTCTAAGAATTGTTTCTCCAATGATTTATTGATATAGGCCAGATGATTAAGCACAATGCCATTTTCTATAAGGTATTCATGGAAATTAATAATATCCACATGATTCTCAAATTGTACTTCCAATCTGCTTAAATTATTCTTTCTAATTTGTTTTACACCGGAAAAATCTTGCGCAAGCTGCTCTAACCGAGCCAAATCACCAGAAGAGATTTCAACTCCATCATTACCGGACAGGCTCTCGGCTACACTGCCACTAAATATTTTCTTGCCATTTTTGAGCACAGCAAAATGCGAGCACACTTTCTGTACCTCATCCAACAAGTGGCTGGCCAGAATGATCGTTTTACCACTATCCGCAATTGTCAGAATTAACTCTCTTATTTCTGCAATTCCCTGCGGATCTAATCCATTGGTGGGTTCATCCAGTATTAACACTTCCGGATCTGAGAGTAAGGCCGAAGCTATGGCCAGTCGCTGCTTCATTCCCAGAGAATAGGTTTTAAAAGGTGAATTCCCCCTTTCAAACAAACCTACTTGCTTTAGCACTTCTTCAATTCGTGAATCGTGAACATCTTTAATTTTACAAACCACCCGTAAGTTTTGTATACCCGATAGGTAAGGGTAAAATGTTGGGCTTTCTAATATGGCTCCAATCTTTTTTCTCTGGGAGGCTTCAGGTTTTTGTGAGAACCACTCATATTCACCGGAATCTTTTTGTGTTACTCCCAATAAAATTCCCAGAGTGGTACTCTTTCCACTTCCATTGGGTCCTAATAGACCAAATACACTTCCTTTATGTACTTCAAGATCCAACTGATTTATAGCGGTAATTCTGCCATAATGCTTTGTAAGGCCTGTTATTTTTAAAATGATTTCATTCATAAATCGGACTTTTCAATTTTACTTATTGGGTTGATCAATCTCAAGCGAGTCTACTTCAGGCATAGCTTCTCCTTCGTTCATTTGCTTTCTCAGCGCTTTCATTTTCTCTCTTTGTTCTTCGGTTTCCTTTTTATCAGTTAGAAAATCCGTTACCGGACCTAAATCAATGCCGGTTTGCATTAACTGAGTAGCCTTAGCTAAATCCACCTTTCCTTCCAACCACACTAAGCTCACCACATCATTCGATTCAATAGAAGCAAAGAAATAGTCTTCTTCTCCTTGTGGGGTATAAATATTAACTAAAGAGCCATTCATTCTGGCTGAAAGCATCTCCTCCCAATCAGAAAAACTCTGCTCATTTTTCCATGCTTCATAAGCTGAAGTTTTTTCTTCACTGTCCAGGTTAATCTGTAAGTAATGAGCCTTTTTTACATTCTTAGTAACTTCATGAAAATTGGGGTCATTGGCAATATTCACCATACGAATGGTACTGGGATATAAGTGCAAGGAAAGGGAATGAATCTTCTCCTCCTCTATCTTTTCCATGGGGTTTTCAACTTTGCTTTGACATCCAATCAAAGAAAAAAGAAGTATAATAATGCTAACTGGTAATCGTAGACTCATGGCAATTGATTGTTTATCTATAAATATAAAATAAAGACTAAGCTAAAATACAGCTTAGTCTTTTAAAAATTCCAACTTCAATTTAATTACTTAGTGACTTCAGGGGAATTTTAATTATCATCCACATTTTCCAATTGCTCCAGATTTTCCATTCCTGAAATATTTAAGCCTTTGGCCATTTTGGACATTTGTTTTAAATCGATATTTCCAAATAGGCTGGCTGCTACAAAGCTGCTATCACTTCCTACCAGCATGACCAATTCATTGATAATTCCATCTTTTTCTTTGATCATAAACCGCATATCCGAATCTCCGTCTCTTACAGTCATCAATTCATCATAATCTTTATTGAAGGATGTTTGTGCTTCCAGAAAAAGCTTCTTTCCCTGAGTAGTTTTCTGATTAGCAATCAGTTTAATCCCTTTTAACTTTGAAACTGCTTCCATTACTGCCTTCTCTTCCTCACCCTCCATTTCAAAATTGGAAAATAAGGCTATCATTCTTTCATTCACCGATACAATAGTGAATTCCGGATTTGATGAGTATTTATTATAAAATTTAATAAACTCTGCATTTTGTGCCCATGCAATACTTCCTGTAAGGAATAGCGCTAATATTAATGTTATCTTTTTCATCTTTTCTTTATTTAAATGCTTTTTTCTGAATTGTCTTTTTTTGATTCCTCTTTTTTCAAGGAGTTTTGTACTTTTTCCTGTGCTACCTGAAACAACTGAAGTGAATTCAAATGATCTTTACCTGAATTCATCATATTAGCCATCAGTAGTAGCGTAGCTTTGGTTTCCTCAAAAGCTTTTTCAGGATTTTCCTGTGTATTGTTTATTTCAGTCAGTGTGGACTGGTCTTGTTGTTGAGGCATTAGCCAGGCCAAATATCCCAGGCTAATGATGATCAATACAGAAGCCGCCACTTTCCACCAACTCCACTGGTTTGTCAGAAATTTAGATCCATGAATTTTACTTGTGATTTCTGCGTCAAAATCATCGTCAAGGCTGAGCTCTTGTTTAACGTTCTCAGTTGTTTCGAACCACTCTGCAATAGACTTGAGTTCCCCACTGAGCGAATCTTTGTTGACTTTTAGTTCACTTCTGAACTGCATTTCTTCCACATGGCTTAATTCACCTTGCCAGTATTTTTCAAGCCATTGTTCGAGTTGTTCCGATGCCATGATTGTTTATTTTTAACATTGTCTCTTTCAAATACTTGCGCGACCGAAATAAATCCGACTTTACCTGCGCCTCCGATATTTCCAGCGATTCGGCTATCTCCTGATAACTGTTGCCTTCAATCTCTCTTAAAATGAATACAGCTTTTTGTTTGTCACTAAGCTGATTCAATACCTGTTGCAATAATTTCCATTGATCTTGCCATATCGATATTGTACCCGGGTTTTGATCAGTAGACTGAGCGAAGTTCAGATTTGCCTGATGCTTTTGAACTGTCTTGGTTTTCCTCAACCTGTCCAAACAATTGTTTTTTATAATTTGCATGCTCCAGGCATCTGGATTTTCTACTTTATGCCATTCCTCTCTCTTGTCCCATATTTTTATCAGGGTCTCCTGAGTGGCATCTTTAGCCTCATCCGTTTCTTTTAAGAAAAAGAATGCAAAGCGGTAAAGCTTATTCTTTTGGCTTAAAAATGTGTTCTTAAAGTAGATTTCCTCGCTCATTACAATAGGATGATGTGTAACTGGCACAAAAGTTACAACAATTTGAAAATAAATTGATGGACTCAGCTAGAAATAGATATAAAACATTATTAATCAATAGATTATATCTAAAATAAAATTATAAAAGGAAATGTTATATTCAGGAACCTGCTTTTTCTATACTCACCGGAAAGAGGCGTTAATGTTCACCATTCATTATCATCTCGTCAATTGATTACTTCTGCCGATGGATGAAGTTCTGTGGAAAGGATTGGATTGCTTATATCAATTGAATATTAAAAAATCTTCTTCCCATCACTATAAAATCTAATCATCTTTTCATATTTGCAGTATGGATCAAAACAGTTCAGCGCCTATAGGGATTTTTGACTCCGGAATCGGGGGACTTACAGTAGCACACAAAGTAAGAGAACTTATGCCTACGGAAAGTATGGTATACTTTGGGGATATTGCTCATTTACCTTATGGGGATAAATCGGCCGCAGCCATTCAGGCATATTCCATTAAAGTAACCGATGTATTGTTACAACAGGGCTGCAAACTTATATTAATTGCTTGCAATTCTGCCTCTTCTGCAGCCTTTGATCTGGTAAAAGAGTATGTGGGTTCAAAAGCCAAGGTATTTAATGTAATTGATCCGGTGGTGAATTTTGTAGCGGAAAACTATAGTAATAAAAAAATTGGTCTTATTGGCACCAAACAAACTGTAGGCTCCAAAATGTATGAAACTAAATTAAAAAATATCAACAGCAGCATTGAGTTGAAAAGTCTGGCCACTCCACTGCTGGTTCCTATGATTGAAGAAGGGTACTTCGAAAATAAAATCAGTCATGAAATTATTGAGAATTATCTCATGGATGATCATTTAATGGGAATTGAAGCTTTAATCCTGGGCTGCACACACTATCCTTTAATCAAAAATGAAATTTCAACTTTTTATAACCACCAGGTGGATATTCTTGATTCTGCCTCTATAGTTGCCAAAAGATTGAAAATTTACCTGGAAGAAAACAATTTGAATTCCACAAGCAATCTACAAAAAGATCGATTCCTGGTGTCTGACAAGACTGCTTCCTTTGAAGCATCGGCCAAAATGTTTTTCCATGACGAGGTACGACTGGAGAAATACCTTATTTGGGACTAACCGGAAGTTTGATAGTGAAATGAGAACCTTTGTTTATGACAGATTGAATGGTAATATCACCCCCCAGATAGGATACTGCCCTATAAGCCAGGAATAAGCCTAAACCGGAACCCTGCGTTTTATTACTGATCTTAAAATAGGAACTGAACACTTTTTTGAAGTATTCCTCCGGAATCCCATATCCGTTATCCTTTACATGTATATAGAAATAATACTTACCCATATCAGTACTAATTTCTATTTCAGGATTTCCATGATTCTGATATAGGAGTGAATTCTCAATAATATTATCCAAAATCATCAATATCAGGTGCTCATTTGCCTGCACATATAATGCATGATTTGGAATATCAATTTTAAAGTTGGCGTTGTGTGCTTCAATTTCAAGTGCCATATCTTTCAAGCACTTCTGTACAAGATTTTCCAAATTAACCTCTTCAATGGGATGGTCATTGTTCAGTTCATAGGCCATTTGTAATTTAAACAGCATTTTATCCATGTTCAATGCTGTAAAATGCACTTGTTCAAACAGTTCTTCCAAAGCTTCTTTATCATTGGTCAGTTTGGCTACGTTATTTAGTCCCAGAAGTGTACGAATTGGCCTACGGATATCGTGTGATGCTCTGTAAAGGTAAGTATCCAATTCTTTATTGATCTCCATTAACCTATTGGTTCGTTCTGAAACCTTCGCTTCTAAAAGTTCATTCAGTCTATCTATTTTTTTATTCTTCTGCTTAAGCACAAATACATACCATAAAACAATTATCAGCGCCAATGCAATAATAATCAATATAGCTGTTCTCAATTTCAAATGAGAGGCCTGTAAAACATTAGTCTTTTGTAATAACTCCAGTTTGGCTATCTCTTTTTCAAGCAAATATTTTTCCTGTAACTGAGCTACATCATTCACCTTATTAATAGAATCTCTTATTTGATCTACTTCCATGAATTTCATGAGGTAATAATTAGCTTTTGACACATCATTATTTGCTTGTGCCAGCTCAGCCCCTATTTTAAAATATTCAGCTTTAGAGGTTTCATTTGTTATTTCATGTTCCTCATAAAGAGTCGTTATTTCTTCAAAAGTTTTTCTTAACGCTTGTTGGTTCCCCAAGGCTGCATGCACTTTGCATAAATAAATCCCCGCATTGAAAGCACTGAAATAAATCTTAGCCTCATTACTTGTTTTATAATCCTGCTCCAAAAGTGGTAAGGCCGATTCCATATCTCCCATTTCGTAATAAATAACCGCTTTATTTCCATTAGAAATGGCTACAATTACTGAATCATTCATTTCTTTGGAAATCCTGATGGATTCATCTGTACTTATGATTGCCTTTTCATAATCCCCCAATCTCCTCTCCAAAACCCCCTTAACACCATACAAACCTCTTAAGATATCAGAATCGGCTCTACTGGTGAGTTTTACTAACTTCATATAATCCAGGGCCTGCTCTGCATAGGTTAAACCTATCTTATCATTATTTCCCCTTAAATTAATCATTGAAATGTACAGGTATGATCTGGCTAGCGGCTGGATAAGATTTTGTTTTTCATACAATAAAGCTGCTTTTATAAATTGCTCAACTGCATCAATGGATTTTCGCTCGTTAAAATAATAATCCCCTATTTTGGAATGAAGATATGCAAGATATACCGGTTTTTCCTGCACCCATGGAATTACACTTTTCAAAAGATGAGTGGCCTCTTTATATTTATTCAACTTTTCACCTTTTGCCGCGAGAATGAGCACGTCAAGCATTTCCGCATCAGAAATGGTATTATCTTTAAAGATATCTTCCAGGAACCTTGATGTCATCATAGAAAAGTCCATAGTGGAATCCAGGCTGTCAGAACTAAGAGTTAATTGATGCATGTAAACCGACTGAAGGGAATCATGCGAAATTTCTGCAATTAATTGAGCAGGAAAATAAATGATAAAATAAAAAATGGCACCAAAAAGAACCTTATGCACGATGTTAGTAATTTATGACTCTCAAAAATTAAGATAATTATACTGATTTACAATTAATCCATTTATATATCTTCAAAAGTACCATTAAAATCAGATGTATTAACAATGATTCAAGAATTTTAATCCTACAAAAAGTGTATATCCATCGAATATATTACCTGGACTTTTTGAAGTTTTCGCATGTTGGCAAGAAAAAAATTGAACTACAACTTTAATAAACTTAACTTTGTATTTTAATGATAAAACTATGAGTGACAGCATTAAGCACGAATGCGGAATTGCCCTAATTAGACTGAGAAAACCCCTTCAATATTACATCGATAAATATGGCCCTTTATATGGCATGAGCAAACTTTATTTGTTGATGGAAAAACAACATAACAGGGGTCAGGATGGCGCAGGCGTAGGAAATATCAAACTGGATGTAGAACCTGGAAGAAGATACATCAGCAGGTACCGTTCAATAGATTCCCAGCCCATTACTCATATTTTTAAGAAAATCTCCAAAAAATACAAAAAGGCAAAAAAAGAAGGAGGCAAATGGTTTAATCAAGCCAAGTGGCTGAAAGAAAATTGTGCATTCACAGGAGAACTTTGGCTGGGGCACTTGCGCTATGGAACACATGGCCAAAATGCCGTAGAAAACTGTCATCCAATGCTTCGCCAAAACAACTGGAAAAACAGAAGTTTAATGGTTGCCGGCAATTTTAACATGACTAATGTTGAGGAACTTTTTGATATTTTGACAGATTTGGGCCAACATCCGAAGGAAAAAGTGGATACTGTTACCGTCATGGAAAAAATCGGCCATTTCCTTGATGAAGAAAACCAAAGAATTTTTGACCTCCACAAAGACACACACAATAATGCGGAGATTACACAAATTGTGGAAGACCAACTGGACATGCTAAAAGTGCTGAGACGGGCATGTCGGGATTTTGATGGTGGCTATGCAATGGCAGGAATTACCGGTGCTGGCCATGCTTTTGTAGCACGCGATCCTTCAGGCATAAGGCCAGCACACTATTATGTTGATGATGAAATAGTAGTAGTAGCTTCTGAAAAAACAGCTATTAAAACGGCCTTTAACGTAGAGTATGATGAAATTAAGGAAGTAGCTCCCGGCAATGCATTGATTGTGAACAAAGATGGCAGCTATTTCATGAAAGAGTTCATAAAGCCATTGGAAAGAAAGTCATGCAGCTTTGAAAGGATTTATTTCTCCAGGGGATCGGATCCTAAAATCTATAACGAAAGAAAGATGCTGGGCAAACTGCTTGTTCCCCAAATTTTAGAAACGATAGATTACGATTTACAAAACACTGTTTTTTCTTACATTCCTAACACTGCGGAAACTTCATTTTTGGGAATGATGGAAGGCATGGAAGAACACCTGGCAAAAAGACAACTTAAAGAATTACGTGCCGAGAGAGAGGATGATAAAGCTTTGGAAAAACTACTTTCTTTCCGTCCAAGGGTAGAAAAACTGGTGATTAAAGATGCAAAGCTCAGAACTTTCATCACTGATGATGAGCATAGGGATGAATTAGTGGCACATGTATATGATACCACTTATGAAGTGATCAAAAAAAATGTTGATACTGTTGTAGTCATTGATGATTCTATTGTACGAGGGACTACTCTTGAGAAAAGCATTCTGAGAATGTTGGATAGACTTAGTCCTAAGAAAATCATTATAGTCTCCTCTGCCCCTCAAATCAGATTCCCGGATTGCTATGGCATTGACATGTCTAAAATGAAAGAATTTATTGCCTTTAGAGCTGTACTAGCTTTGCTAAAAGAGACTAAACAAGAAAATATTCTTGAAGATGTTTATCAGAAGTGTATAAAGGGAGATAATTCTGAAAATTATGTGAAAGAAGTTTTTGCTCCATTCAGCTACAAGCAAATTTCATCAAAAATTGCAGAATTGGTAAAAGCGGATTTTATTAAAGCTGAAGTGGAAGTAATTTACCAAACAGTGGATGATTTACATAAAGCTTGTCCCGAACATTTAGGGGATTGGTATTTTACCGGTAACTTCCCAACTCTTGGTGGAAACAAAGTGGTTAATCGTGCCTTTGTTAACTTTATGGAAGGAAAAGAGGTAAGAGCATATTAACCTGAGTTTCTATTAATGATAGCGTCATGCCGCAAAATTAAGACTTACTTTTTCAAAAAGTCTTAATTTATGCGGTATCTCATACTAAACACAATGAGGTTACGGATACCGCTGTGGCGGCACAAGCTAATTTTCTTTTTTATGAAAAATGTGATCCCGATTGATCGGGACCGAAATAGCCAGTCCCGCCCTAGCGGGAACGACTTACAGCAACTCTTACTCATATTTAAAATCGAACTCAGGTTATTAGGTTTTGAATTTAGGTGTGAGATTTAAGATTACACTGTAAAATTTTCTTTTCAACTAATTGCCTGTCCATAGCTGACAATGGTGAATCCAAAGCTTTTTTATAAAAATGAATGGCTTTCTCCATTTCACTATTTCTTCTATAGATATCTCCTTTTGTAAGGGGGATGGCAAAATAATCTGTTAGATTATACCTGTTTTCAAGTGCTTCAACATCTTGTACATGAGATGGAGAATGGCATACATAACTTTCTGCTATGATTCTGTTCAACTGAATAAAAGGTGAGTCAGGCTTTAAAACGGTAAGTTTTTCATATAAATAAGCAATTGCCTTCCAATCAGTTTCCTTAAAGCTTGAGGCCGAGCAATGCAAAGAAGAGATGATAGCCTCCAAATGAAAATGACTTAACTCATCAGCTTTTGTAGCACAGTTGAGATAATAAAAGCCCTCTTCAATAAATGTCTTGTTCCACAATTTTCTATCTTGTTCTTCCATCGTTAGCCATTCTTCTTTTTCATTAAGGCGAGCCGGAAATCTGGATAGGTTAAAAAACATCAATGCCAGCAATGCTTGTGTTCTGTAGCTGTCTACCGGGTACCGGTCAAGTAAAAGCCTGGCCAGCCTAATCGCTTCAAAGCATAAGTCATTATTGATACCGCTTTTGCTGTTTGTGGTTTTATATCCCTCGTTGAACATGAGGTAGATAATCGTTTGTACAGTATTCAAGCGTTCATCAGGCGGTGAAAAACTCTTTATTTTTAAAATATCATCTGCTTTTCTTAAAGCTTGTTTACATCTAAGCAAAGCTTTCTTCACAGCATCATTTTGCATTATCAAAGCATTTGAAATTTCACGCACTCCAAATCCACACAAAATATTAAGAGTGACTATTACTTGATTTTTTGGGGAAAATTCAGGATTACAACACATAAACATTAACCTTAACTGACTATCTTCTATTTCCTCTGTGGAAAGGATAAATTGAGATTCATCCTGGCTATTCAAAAGCTCCTGATAATCAGAAGAAGAAAATTCCTGTGTTTTATTTTCTCTTTTAAGTGCATTGATCGCTTTATTTTTTGCCACTTTCATTAACCATCCTTGCGGATTGGCGGGCACACCTTTATATCTCCAGCTGGATAGGGCCACTTCAAATGTATCTTGCACAACATCCATTAATGTGTCAATATTGTTGAGGCCAAACAAGCTCGTTAATGCAGCAACCATCTTTCCAGAGGATTCCCTGAAAAGATGTGCTGTCAATTGCTGAACCGAAGTTTGATGATCAGCTGGCTTCTTCATCCATCATTATAATTTCCCTTACTTCCACAGATGCTCCAATTGCCAATGCCGGACACCCTTTAGCCAGTTGAGTGGCTTCTTCCAGTGAATTGGCCAATAAAAAGTAGTAACCACTTACACATTCTTTACTCTCTGCATAAGGTCCATCAGTCACTATTTTATCGCTTCCACTAATACAGCTTCCTTTTGCTTCCAAAGGATTTCCATCCTTAAAATTACCACTACTTACAAGTTTCTCTACCCACTGAATGTGTTTTTGAATATCTTCTTGCATTTCCTGAGCAGTCATTTCACCATAGACTACATTTTCCCTGATAAGCATTAAAAATTCTTTCATTGTTTTCTTTTTTTAAATTTACTGATTTCTTGTGTATATGTTTGTTTTTTAATTACCACCCCGATTAGCCGGGGCAGGCTATGCCCCAATGGAATCCCTTGAATGCTATTAAGTTAAGCTTTAATTTAAACCTCAACCTTGCATCCTTCTCCAAAGAGAGAAGGAAAGTTGTCTTAACTTAATAGCATTGGGGATCCCTTCGGGAGAATGCGCTACAAATTTTATTCATCTTCGGTTGGTATATTAAGATGTCTAAAATTTATGCTCATTTCATCCTAATGACAAATGAACTTCAGGTTCGGGGACAATTTCAGTGAAATAAAATCAATAACTTTTACATCCTAAATTCAATCTTTACACAGTTCTTATTCCATCTACTAATAGTATTAACATAGCTTCTTCAATACCTGGTATTTAATATAAATTTCCTATTTTTGAAATAGGGCTATTCAGAAAAACCCGATGAACATAACCAATTTATCTCATGAAGAAGAATTCTTATGTATTCTTTCTGGCTTTAGTGGCTGCCCTGGGCGGTTTTCTTTTCGGTTTTGATACTGCTGTAATTTCAGGAGCAGAACGCCAGATACAATCAATTTGGTCATTGAGCGACCTCCAACACGGTTTGGCAATTGCCATTGCCCTTTACGGCACCGTACTGGGAGCTATCATTGTTGGTTATCCGGCCAATAAATATGGCAGAAAGCCTCTACTCATTGTCATCGGAATACTTTATACTGTTTCTGCATTAGGCTCAGCATTAGCTCCGGAAATTAATTCATTTATGTTTTTCAGGTTTTTAGGTGGCATCGGAGTGGGAGCTTCTTCAGTAATTGCACCTATGTATATCAGTGAGATTGCTCCTGCTAAAAATCGTGGAATGTTGGTGGCTCTCTTCCAATTTAATCTGGTTTTCGGTATTCTTATCGCTTATGTTTCCAATTATTTTATAGGAATAGCCGATATGGAAAATAGCTGGAGATGGATGTTAGGTGTGGAAATTTTACCTGCTGTGATTTACACTTTGCTCAGTTTAAAAGTTCCTGAAAGTCCAAGATGGTTAATTAATGCACGAAATGATTACGACAAAGCAAGGCTTATTCTTACTAAAACAGATCCTGAGGGTGTTGACAAAGCCATAGATATGGCTATTTCAGAAGCCAAAAAAGAGCGGGTCAAGAGTCAATTCATTGATTTATTTAAGAAAAAATACATCCGTATTACTTTTATGGCCATTTTGATTGCCTTCTTCAATCAGCTATCGGGAATTAATGCCATTATTTATTTTGCTCCACGAATATTTGAGATGGCTAATATCAGTACCGAAAACAGCCTACTTTCTACTATGGGAGTTGGCATAATCAATTTGATCTTTACTATGGTTGGTCTTTCACTCATTGATAAATTTGGTAGGAAAAAACTATTGTACATCGGATGTGTGGGTTACCTCATTTCCCTATCCCTGATGTCAGTTTCCTTTTTGGGTGATTCCATCCCCTCTTCCATTTTACCATTCTTTGTGTTCCTGTTTATAGCTTCACATGCTATTGGTTCAGGCTCAATCATCTGGGCATTTATTGCAGAGATTTTCCCGAATAACATCCGCTCCTATGGCCAGTCGGTAGGCAGCCTTACCCATTGGGTGTTTGCTGCTATTATTGCCAATGTATTTCCTTTTTTCGCTAATACATTTGGAGCCTCCAGTATATTTTTATTCTTCTGTGGCATGATGGTAGTGCAATTAATATGGGCTATATTTATTATGCCTGAAACAAAAGGAAAGGTATTGGAAGAGATTGACCAGGAGATCTCAAAAGTTTAACATGATTTTTGCTTTAAACCTGGGCCGACTATTATTTTAACCCTTAAACTTTCCAAGTTGATGTTTGCCTATTTAAAATGCAACAACCTCACATTCCAATAGCCTAACCTCTTGAAATTTGGGAAGTTCTGCCCCATCTCTGTAGAAAAGAGTGTTTTGCTTTTTATTGGGTTGGCCCAATAATCGAACCCAGGCAAACAGGCCCTATTTAATTATCGATAATAGTGCGGGAGGCCAGGTAGCCCGAATAGAAATTGCTAATTAATTGATTATTTTCTAGAAACATAGGATTCTATTAATAAAATTAGGCTTTGCACAACTGTAAGATGTCCTTGCACGCCCAATGTCGTTAAGTTAAGCTTTAAACTAAAACCTCAACCTTCTATCCTTCTCCAAAGGGAGAAGGAAAGTTTGTCTTAACTTAACAACATTGCTTGCACTACTGTAAGATGTCCTTGCACGACTGTAAGAAGGCTTTGCATGAATGTAAGATGCCTTTGCATGACTGCGAGATGTTCTTGCATGAATGTAAGAAGGCATTGTTTGACTGTAAGAGGAGCTTGTTTGAGTGTAAGATGTTCTTGCACGAATGTAGAATACATTGTTTGGCTGTGAGGGGAAATTGCTTGTTTTGACACTTCCCTCATTTTAGTGCAAGAAGTAGTACCTACATCTAGGTATTTTACCATGCTTTTCGATGAATATTTAGGGTTTAATGCAGGAATCACTTATGTTCAACACTTTGAATACAGTGCGGATAAAACACACTATGGTTATTTTATTCGGATGTTGGCAACAATATAAGCCAAACCAGATATGAAACACTTAATGATTGTGATTTTTCTATCCCTTCTATTTAGTTCTTGTGTATTTGACCATACAGCGGTAACAGAAGACCTTGGTAACGGATATTATTATTTAGGAGATGGACATGAATCTCAAATCCTTTATGACCCTAATCAAAACGATGAAAAAAAAGGCGGATTAATTGTGACAGGCTCAGAGGTTGTGGAATATAATTCTAATTCAAGGTATATAATTGCAAAATCTATTG
>NZ_JAEQBW010000005.1 GCF_016679925.1 Marivirga aurantiaca | reverse complement strand
TTTTTTCTCACAAACATGAGCTAAAAATAGCTCCGCGTGACCCAAAATTCAAATTTTAATGACGTAAGTTGTTGATATTCAGTAGGGAGAATTTAGAGCGATGACATCGCGCACAAAACAGGAAAAGCCGGATTGCCTGAGAACCTTAACATATTGCACTATTCCCATCAGAATAAACAATGACCAGAAGGCATAAATCACAAACACTATATAGCCATTCCAAACAGCAGGGAAATGTCTGTAAGGATAAATAAATCCAACTATAGTAATGCTTATGAACAATAGTATTAAGAGAATAAGATCTGCCCGGCCTGGTTTCTTTTCTTTAAGTCTTACACTCTTTAAAAACATATAATAAAAAGGGCCTATAAATAGGCAGGCGGAAAGACCTATCTGTAGGATCAATAGGTCTACATTTTCACTGAAATAATAAATTACTGATTTGCCAATTCTGATGCTTAGGACAATAAGTAAGCCCCCTAAATAGATATCCTGTACCTTTCGTTGAGGTTTTAGCAAACGATAAGCACCAATGAGTATCCCATTGATAACTCCCAAACAGGCCAGAACAAATAGAAATGACATAAAATACTAAGAAATGCTGACTTAAAAATAACCGATTGATAAAGGAATAAAAAGTAAAAGCGGAATCTTTATGAATATTTAGACCATCTAATCTAATGGTTTTTTAACCCGGTGATTTCATACATATAAGAAGTTCTGAGAATGAACAATTAATATTTCCATTACCATCCTATCGAAGTTCCTTCATTGCGCTTATAGACGCATTTCCTACATAGAGGTGTTTTGCACTATTGAAGTTAACGATTTGTTTTTAATGTGGTAACATTAAAAAATACTATTTATCGTATGTTTGGTGAATCTATTATAACCAAACCATAAAAATAATGAAAAACAGAATTACGGTAATTTTAGTAGCTATTACGCTACTATTCTCTTGTCAAAGGCAGGAAATCCAGCCTTTACTCCAGTCTCAAAACGATTTAAATATCCTTGGGCTCATTGAGGTAAACCAATATGAAGTAGAAGGAAGTGACTATGAAAACCATAATCACAGGACTACCTCTTTTATAGAAACTTTTGAAGATGGTGCCAAAAGCAGCTATTCAGCAGCTTCGGTAAATTTGGGGTCAGGCTCATGGTATTTAAGTGATGCATTAATTGGCACACTTTCCAGTGACAGAAAATATGGAAGTAAATCTTCCCGTATCAGAAATACAGGATATGTAAGTATGAATTTCAATATGGATAATGGTGCAGCATCCGTAAAGGTTCGTCATGCAAAATATGGATCTGATGGGAACTCTTCCTGGCGATTGATTATGTCTACGGATAATGGCAGCAGTTGGTATTATGTTGGTACAACAGTAAATACCACATCCATCTCCCTTTATACAGCTACTTTTGATGTAAATGTAAACTCCAGTGTGAGGTTCGGGATTTATAAAGTTTCAGGGGGAAGCAATAGGGTCAACATCGATAATATTGAAATTACTTCTTCCACTTCAGGAAGTAGCACTACGGCTTCCAGAGATAATAATTTAACTTTTGGCAATCCTTCAGATGCAGGCACCTCTTCCTCAAATAACTATTTAGTGAACCGAACCGATTATGCACTTTCCTATAACAATTCCAAAGGAACGCCTAATTGGGTAAGCTGGCATTTGAGTAGTGCCTGGGTGGGCAGTGCATCAAGATGCGACTGTTTTAAAAGTGACACTTCTCTACCTTCTGGTTTCTTTAAGGCTACTTCAAGCGATTATACTAATTCTGGCTACGACAGGGGTCACTTGTGCCCATCGGCAGACCGAACTTATTCGTCTAAAGCAAATAGCAATACATTTTTTATGACCAATATAGCCCCTCAGGCAGCAGATAACAACCAAAGAAGCTGGGCTACATTAGAAGGCTACTGCAGAAAATTAGCAAGTGAAGGAAATGAAATATTCATAGTAGCAGGTGTGGCGGGCTCAGGAGGTACTGGTAAAAACGGCAATTTTACTACCATTGACGGTGGAAACATTACTGTTCCAGATTCATTTTGGAAAGTCATACTGGTTTTGCCAAATGGTAGTAATGATGTAAGCAGGGTTACCTCTTCTACAAGAATGATAGCGGTAAATATTCCCAACGATCAAGGAATCAATACCAACTGGGCAAACTACAGAACAACTGTAGATAATGTGGAAAACATATCCGGTCTTGATTTATTTGAAAACATCAATAATACAGTAGAGACTTATTTGGAATCTCGGGTGGACAATGGTCCTACAAACTAAAGAATAAAGTGTCTTCATCAAAAAGGCCGACAGAAAAACCTGTTGGCCTTTTTATGGTACTGAAGATGTCCCCTTCTATCTGTAGTTTTAGCGCAGCGAACTACTGATTGCCCTATAAAACTGAGTCTGTGACTCAGTATACTATACATTGTTCCAAACCAGATTTCTATTCCTCTATCCCTTCTTCAACACTTTCCTAAAGCAGTAAATCATTACTACAGTAACGGCCAACTGTACCGCCAGCATAATTATTAATGGTTCTGTATTCATATGGCGGATGTTTTTTTCCTTTTTCTGTATGCGATGTACACCAATACACTAATACCTATAAATAACAGCAGCAATATGGCCCGGGCCGCATTGGCATAAAATATTTGTTTGGTTAACAATGCTCTTTCTGTGGCATCAGTAGCCAAAGCCAAACTTTCCTTTAAGCCGGAATTGCTTAGCTGCAAAATCAGGGAATTGTTATCTAAAGGCCAGCCTTCCCCCGCAGAAAATTGTGCAAAAGCTGCAATCCAGTTGTTGGCTTCCGGGGTGAAAAGTGCCCCCAGAAAAACACTGATTAACAGCAATGGTGTTACAAATTTAATGACCCATTTAAAGAAGCCCGGGATTACAAGGTCAGCACCGTCATTAATTTCTTTCCAGCCTTTTTTCATGCCAAATATCCAGGCAAAAAGGATGGTTTCTGCTAAGGCAAAAATGACCAGCGATACAGTGCCTGCCCAGTAATCATACTGGTCGAAAAAACCATATTGATAAAATAGCACACAAGGCAAACCCAGGAGCAAAGTTAAGGTGCCGAATGAAACCGCCCCTTTGATTTTTCCCCAGCCAAATTCATCGCGCATAAAGCCCATCCATGGAGTGCCCATGGCCAGCGAAGAAGTAATTCCCGCAAAAAACAACAAACCAAACCAAAACACTCCGGCCAATGCAGCCATCACATCACCCCACTGCCCGAAAAGAAACGGCATAGATTGAAAAGCTACACCGAAGCTGATATTTTCTTTCACCCAGTCAAGGCCGAAATAACCGGCCGCAATAGGGATCACGATCAAACTGCCCAGAACCACTTCCACAAACTCATTGGTAAAACCTGCGGTAGCAGCGTTCAGAGCGATGTCATCTCTGCTGTCCAGGTAAGCCGCATAGCAATGAATGGTGCCCATGCCTACTGAAAGGGTAAAGAATATCTGACCGGCAGCTGCTAACCATACGCCAGGCTTCAGGAGCGAATCATATTCAGGTGTCCACAAATAATTGAGACCGTCCCATGCATTGGCCAATGGAAACTGGTCGGAAGCCATACTGGTACCTAAAGTAAGGCCACGTACTGCCAGGAAAATACCGAAAAGTATCAGCAAAGGCATCATAATTTTAGCCACTTTTTCAATACCCGCAAGCCCTTTGCTTAAAATATAAGTGTTGATCAGGATACAAATAACAAAGAACAAAATAGCCTCATTTGGGATGCCCAAAAAGGAAGTGGACATATTGATATAGCTGCTGAAATATTGAGCTACTTCGGTTTGCGAAAGACCTGCAAAAGTACCTTTAATACTATGAAAGGCGTAGGAAAGAGTCCATGATTCAATATAGCAATAGTAGGCTGCAACGGCTATGTTGGTAAAAATTCCGAAAACCCCTATATACTTCCACAGCGAGCCCTTGCTCATGCTGTTAAGGATAAACGGAGTAGAATGATGGCCTCTTTTGCCACCAAAACGGCCCATGGACCATTCAATCCACAGCAAAGGAACACCCATTAAAACGAAACACACCAGGTAAGGGATAATAAAGGTGCCTCCCCCGTTTTGCACTGCCTGTACGGGAAACCTTAAAAAGTTTCCCAGTCCAACAGAATTACCCGCCATGGCAAGGATTAAGCCAATACGACTGCCCCAAACCTCATTTTTTATAGTCATATAGTTGACAAGTGCCAAATAGCGCCATGAATTTATTACTAATAAATGTCTTATTTACAACTGCCCATACATTTATTTTTGGATTCCTTTGGGAAGGCTAAATCTCTGCTTTTTTGAGGGTCAAATATATTATCGAACATCGGGTTCTGTTGCCCGACTTACAAAAACACCCAAAAACTTACGATCATAATCATCCAAAGAATTCCCAGGAAGTGCCATGCTTTAGTTATTAATTCATATTTCATATGCCAGAATGGATTAGTTTCTGCTATCAAAAGTTTGACAGGGTCCCGCGAAATGGCCTGGGTTTGAAAAATCAGAAAGCCCAGATAAGTATGGGCGACAATAAAATGCAGTCCGTGCAAACCAGTCAACACGTATAAAAATGAACCGGACACGTCTTCAGTAAATAAAACACCAGATGCTTTCAATTCGCTCCATCCCAGAAGTTGACAAAATGCAAATCCCAGTCCCAGGAAAAAAGTAAATCTTAAAGAAGTAAGCAATGCCGGCAGGGCTTCTTCTTTAAAATATTTGGAAGCAGGTTGAAGAATTAAACTGGAAGCTACAATCAATACAGTACTTAAAGCGAAAATAGCAGGGATTTCTATTTTTTGTGCGGGCTCATTTCTAAGGCTGCTGAAAAATGAAAATAACAAAAAAAAGAAAATAAGACTACTGCCAATAAGACCCAAAATCAACATCATTTTATAAGGATGCATCCTTTCCACTCTTTCAAAAAAGGTTAACTCCTCTTTTTTTGTCTTTTTTTCCATAACCTAAAGATGATTTACCCCAATTATTTGTTTGATTGATGAACTATGTACCAATGATAATAGTTTGATTACCTTTGCAATTATTTGATCAAATTATATTGTCTTAATTTAGTGTAACGAAAGATAATTAATAAGGTATAGGACATTGAAAATAAAAGACTTTCTACAGCTTTATAAGGAGGACACCATCATTCAAACGATTGCGTCTGCCATAAAACCTAATGAAGATAAAAACCTTCATTTAAAAGGATTGGTGGGCAGCTTGGATGCTGTTTTCCTGGCGGCAATCCATTCTCACAACCATCAGAATCATTTGGTGATTTTACATGATAAAGAGGAAGCGGCCTATTTTCAACATGATCTTCAGAATCTTTTGGGCACAAAGGAACCATTGCTCTTCCCCACTTCTTACAAGCGGGCCTATCAATTTGATGAAACTGAAAATGCCAATGTGCTCATGCGGGCAGAAATCCTCAACAGGATCAACAATAAATCAGCATCAGGTGAAATAATTGTTACCTACCCTGAAGCACTTTCAGAAAAAGTAATTAATAAAAAAGCATTGGTGTCCAACACTTTCACAGCCAAAGTAGGGGAAAACCTGGATGTGGAATTTATTGCGGAATTATTGCAAACCTATGATTTTGAACCTACAGATTTCGTATACGAGCCGGGACAATATGCGGTTCGTGGTGGAATTATAGATATTTACTCCTATGCGAGTGATTTGCCTTACAGAATTGAGCTTTTCGGTAATGAAATAGATAGTATCAGGACTTTTGATGTGGCATCACAGCTCTCCATCGATACCGTAAAGCAAATCAATATTATTCCAAACGTGCAAACCCGTCTGTTGCAGGAAGTCAGGGAATCATTTTTGGACTACGTGCCCAATAACACCAAAATTTGGTTAAAAGATTATCAGCGGACTCTGGACGTAATTGAGCAGTACTTTGATAAGGCAACCCAGTCTTTTCAGCAGATTACTAAAAATACGGCAGATAGCCAGCTTATGCTACAACCTGAAATGTTGTTTGACACGCCCGGATCATTTCAAAAAGGATTGAATAAATATGTGACTATAGAGTTTGGCAACAGATTTTATAAAGAGGCTGATTTTACTTTTGAATATGATGCTCAGGCGCAACCGTCATTTAACAAGAATTTCGATTTATTGGGGGAAAACTTATATCAGAACCAGGAAAAGGGACTGTTTAATATTATTACTTCCGAATCCGTTTCTCAAACGGAGCGTCTTACAAGTATTTTCACTGAAATTGATCCTTTCATCAAATTTCAATCAATGGCTATCAGTCTCAGGGGAGGCTTTGTAGATCACCAATTAAAACTGGCCTGTTATACAGATCACCAGATCTTCGAGAGATTTCACAGATATAAAACCAAAGACAAGCAGAGCAAATCAAAGGCCATTACTATCCGGGAGCTCAAGAATTTGCAACCGGGGGATTTTGTCACCCACATTGATCATGGAGTAGGTCGCTTTGCCGGAATGGATAAAGTAGAAAACCACGGCAAAAAACAAGAAGTAATTCGTTTGATTTATCGGGATAATGATTTACTGTTCGTCAGTATTCACTCTCTGCATAAAATATCCAAATACAGCGGGAAAGAAGGCTCTACTCCTTCCATTAGTAAGCTTGGCTCACAGGAGTGGGATAATAAAAAGAAAAAGGCCAAACGTCAGGTCAAGGATATCGCTAAAGATCTGATCAAGCTATACGCTCAGCGTAAATCCAGTCCGGGTTTTGCTACGGGGAAAGATACTTTTATGCAAGCGGAGCTGGAGTCCTCATTTATTTATGAAGATACGCCAGATCAGGCCAAAGCCACAGCGGATGTTAAAGCAGACATGCAGCTGAGCCACCCCATGGACAGGTTGGTTTGTGGGGATGTAGGTTTCGGTAAAACGGAAGTGGCCATTAGAGCCGCTTTTAAAGCAGTAGACAATGGTAAGCAAGTAGCTGTATTGGTGCCAACAACCATTTTGGCCATGCAACATTTCAGGACTTTCAGTGAGCGACTGGAGAATTTGCCTGTTACTGTTGAATACATCAATCGCTTTAAAACTACTAAGCAGATTAAAGATATTTTGAAGCGCCTCGAAGAGGGGAAAGTGGATATTTTAATCGGCACACACCGTATTGTCAATAAAGATGTAAAATTTAAGGACATAGGCCTATTGGTAATTGATGAGGAGCAAAAATTTGGTGTAAAAGTAAAAGACAAGCTCAAGGAGTTCCGTGTGAATGTTGATGTATTAACATTGACCGCGACCCCAATCCCAAGAACTTTACATTTCAGCCTGATGGGCGCCAGGGATTTAAGTGTAATAGCTACACCACCACCCAACAGGCAGCCGGTTACTACTGAGCTACATAGTTTTAATGAGGAATTATTGCGTGACGCCATTAGTTTTGAGCTGCAAAGAGGCGGGCAGGTTTTCTTTGTGCATAATCGTGTAGGTGATATTGAGCAGGTAGGGAATATTATTTTAAAATTGGTGCCTGATGCCCGAATTGGTGTAGCACATGGCCAGATGGAAGGCCCCAAGTTGGAAAAGGCAATGATGCGCTTTATAGAGGGGGAGTATGATGTGCTGGTTTCCACCAACATTATTGAATCAGGTTTGGACATTCCCAATGCCAACACCATTATTATCAACCATGCGCATATGTTCGGTATGTCGGATCTGCACCAAATGCGTGGAAGGGTTGGTCGCTCCAACAAAAAAGCTTTTTGCTATTTATTGACCCCTCCTACCATTGGACTTAGTGCCGATGCCAGGAAAAGACTCACCACATTAGAAGAATTTTCGGATTTAGGAGATGGTTTTAAAGTGGCTATGCGGGATTTGGATATCCGTGGAGCCGGAAATATGTTGGGAGCAGAGCAAAGCGGATTTATTACTGATTTGGGCTTTGACATGTACCACAAGATCCTGGATGATGCTGTTTCTGAATTGAAGGAGACGGATTTTAAAGATTTATTTAAAGATGAGCTGGCTAAGAAAGCCCAGATTATTGCTCAGGATTGTGTGATAGAAACCGATCTGGAAATTCTGATCCCGGAAGAGTATGTATCAAATATCACCGAGAGGCTTAGCCTGTATTCCCAACTCGATAATATCAAAAATGAGGAGGAGCTCGAGGCTTTTGAGCAATCATTGGCTGATAGGTTTGGTAAAATTCCGGAACCGGTATTTGATTTAATAGAAACAGTGCGGATTCGATGGAAAGCCGAGCGGTTGGGATTTGAGAAATTATTGATTAAAAATGGGGCTATCAAAGCGTACTTTGTGCCATCATCCAATGAAAAGTATTATAAATCACCAGTTTTTGGTCAGGTTCTGCAATTTATACAGGCTCACCCTAAGAAGTGCCAGATGAAAGAATATAAAGACAAGCTCATCCTTAAAATTGATGAAATAGAGAATATTCGTCAAGCCAAAGAGATTATCTATAGTATGTCAGGTTTGGAAAAAGAGGTTGTGGGATAAAACCTTCTACTTAACTTTTAAAGAGAGGTTGGATTTTCCTTGTGATTTTGACCTGAAAAAGTATTAATTCGTATGAAAAGGCTCATCACGTTTGATAAACACCCTTACACGTTTGATTCTTTTATTATCTACTGATACAGCCGTGAAAACATACTTCTTAAAAAGGATTTTTTCTCCGGCCCGGGGAAGCTTGCTGTTTATTTCCAGCAACAAACCCCCAATAGATTCACTTTCCCCTTTTACTTCGTCAAAATAGGAAGGATCCTCATTGATGATTTTTCCGAAATCATTTAAGGATGTTTTACCTTCAAAAACAAAAGTGTTGTCATCTAATTTATTGTAGGCAATGTCAAAATCCTCATCAAATTCATCGCTAATCTCTCCTACAATCTCTTCAATTACATCCTCCAAAGTGATCAATCCGGATGTGCCCCCATATTCGTCCACTACTATGGCCATATGCACACGCTTTTCCTGGAAATCCTTCAGTAGGCTGTCCACTTTTTTAGATTCAGGCACAAAGAAACCAGGTCTTAACAACTTCTGCCATTCAAAATGTTCGTCTTTTTCTATGTAAGGCAATAAATCCTTTACATATAGAATGCCCTCTATCTTATCTATGGTATCCCTGTAGACAGGAATTCTGCTGAAACCATTTTTGTTGATCTGGTCCATCAGCACATGATAATCTTCCTCTATATCAAAAGCAGTAATGTCCAATCGTGATTTCATTACCTGCCTTACCGATAAAGTACCAAAATTTACAATTCCTTTCAGTATACCCCTTTCTTCTTCAGTAGTGTCTTTGTTGGAAGTAATTTCCAATGCCTGATGCAGTTCATCCACTGATATGCTAAAACCTTTTTGCTTTACACGCTTTTCAATAATGTTACTGCTGGACATTAACAGCCATGAGAGAGGGCTGAAAAACTTGCCTGCAACACTTAAAAAAGGAGCCATGCGAGTAGCAAAGCTCAGGTTATTTTGGTTGGCATATACTTTGGGTACAATCTCACCATAGAAAACGATCAGGAAAGTAACAATGGCTGTAAGAATTACCACCATCAGTCCTTCCGTTTCTTTTGTGCCGAAGATTTCCCATGTCACAAAAGTGGATAAGGTAACTATACCCACATTAATGAAATTATTGAGGATAAGGATAGTGGCCAATAATCGCTTTGGGTCTTTGAGCAAACTAATAATAGTTTGCTCAGCAGGTTGATTGCTCGCTTTGCACTTGGCCAGGTCGTCATGAGAAAGCGAAAAAAAAGCCACTTCGGAGCCTGAAATTAATGCCGACATTATCAGCAAAACAACCATAAGGGTACCATTCAGAATGTAAAACCATTCCGGGGTCCAATCCATAATGCTTGCAATTAAAAATAAACTAGGGGAAGGGTCGTCCAAGGCTATAAGTGATAATTATATGATTATATTAAAACGGAAGATCATCCATTTCACTATCCGTATCTGGTGTTTGGGCGGAAGCTTCTTGTTGCCTGCTTGTAGGAGCTTCATTACCAGAAGAATAGTCTTGTCTGCCATCTTCACTATCATTCTTTTTACCCCCTAACATGGTCATTTGATCGCCTACTACCTCGGTGGTATATCGTGTAACGCCATCTTTTTCCCATGAACGGGTTCTTAGTTTGCCCTCTATAAAAACGCTGTCGCCTTTTTTAAGGTATTTTTCAGCTATTTCGGCCAAACCTCTCCATAAAACAATATTATGCCATTCTGTTTGGTCAACTTTTTGTCCTGTTTTGTCTTTGTAGGACTCCGTAGTGGCAATTGAAAAATTTGCTACAGTAGCACCATTGTCTAAATGACGTACTTCAGGATCTTTTCCTAAGTTACCAATAAGAATTACTTTGTTAACACCTGCTGCCATAACTAACGAATTTCGGTTCTAAAAATAATAAAAATAAAAAAACAATAAGCCAGTTCAAAAGCTAACTTTTCTTGTGCAAATGTAGATACTTCTACGCTTAATATAAAATTACTCAATTAATTCTTCCATTCAAATATTTATCTACTAATATAGGCTTTGGCAAGGACTCAATTTCGGAGAGATCGAAAAGCTTCAGATCTTTTTCTTTTACATAGCCTTTGTCAACTCCATTTATTTCTATAAAAACTGCCTCTATTCTTTGATGTGTAAGAATATGCTTTATGGGTGTTGATATGCAGGTAACATCGGCATTGGGAGCTATTGTGGCAAGCACTTCTCTGATTTGCCCCTCTTCCATTTTTTCTTTTTTTTCAGTCAGGTCAAAATCAAAAAGTCCTTGCCAGATATCCTGAGGACCTCTTTTCTTCATGGCTATTTTTCCGCTTTCCCCCCACACCCAATAATAAAAGAAGCGATGGGAAACTTTAATCTTCTTTTCTTTAACAGGGAACTGTTTTTGCAGCCCTTGTTCCCTTGCTTCACAACCAACAGCTATTGGGCACATCAGGCAGGCGGGGTTGGTCGGGCTACAAATGGTAGCGCCTAAATCCATCATGGCCTGATTAAATAAATCGGGTTCATCTTGTGGAATTAGTGAACTGGCCGTTTCAAAAAAAATCTTGAAATTTTTAGCATCGGCAATGTTGGCATTTATCAGAAAATATCGGGACAGCACTCTGAAAACATTTCCATCTACCACTGGTATAGGCTTTTTAAAAGCAAATGAGGCAATTGCTGCCGCTGTATATTTCCCAATTCCCTTCAGGCTTTGCAGGGTTTCATAATCTTCCGGAAATTTGCCATTGAACTTTTCTACCACGGCTTTTGCACATGCATGTAAGTTTCTGGCACGTGAATAATACCCCAGTCCCTGCCAAAGTCTCAACACTTCTTCTTCCGAGGCCAGGGCAAGATCTTCTACTGTGGGATATTTCTCTATAAAGCGTTTATAATAGGGCATCCCTTGTGCCACTCTGGTCTGTTGAAGAATGATCTCTGACAGCCATATTTTATAGGGGTCAGGAGTGTTTCTCCAAGGCAGTTCCCTAAGGTGTTTCTGATACCAGAAAACGAGTTTGGACGAAAAATCATCTACCATAATTCATGTGTATAAGTTTAATTTTCAACGATCACATGGAATCTTTGATTAAAAATTCATTTTCGGTTGGTGTAAAATTCGAAGCTGAATTTTTAATGTCGATTTCATGTGTATATAATTGCTTTTTAGTTGTCACATGGAATAACCTGAACATAGTTCTCTTGCAGAATGAACGTTTTGTTTCCAAATATTCATCCTCGGTTGGTCCCGTACTCGGGATGGTTATTTCATGCATATTAGGGTATAATTAAGAAGATAGTTAATTTGTTTTAAAATTAGTGAACTAATGCTATTGGAACTGAGAACAGTACAATTGTTTGATAATTAATCGGTTATATGAATAAATGCAAACCTTTACTTTTATTTATTTCAATGAATTTACTTTTAAATTCAAAATTGTAGAATTACATTTGCCCTCCCAAAATAAGCGGGACTTAATTTTTTTTAATTACCATAAATATAAATAAGCGTGACTAAAGCAGACGTGATAACAGAAATTTCTGAAAAAACAGGAATAGACAAAGCAGATGTAACAGCAACAGTTGAAGCCTTTTTTTCTGTAGTAAAAGATTCAATGGCGGGGGGTGAAAATATTTACGTGAGAGGTTTTGGAAGCTTTGTTAATAAAAAGAGAGCTAGAAAAATCGCCAGGAATATTTCCAAGAATACTGCCATTGTAATTGATGAACATTTTGTCCCAAGTTTTAAGCCCTCAAAAGTTTTTGTGGAAAAAATTAAATCATCTGACAAGATCAAAGAAGCCGTATAAGCTTTTACATTATGCTCAAATCCAGAATTATAATTCTAGTTGTATCACTTATATTGATAGTAGGCTTGTTTCTGCTGCCAAAAATTGTGGTCGACAATGAAAATGAGCAAATAACATCTGAGGAAGGAGTAGGACAAGACCAGCCTAAAACTGAAGGAAGGGCTGACAATACTGACCCTGCTCATGCCGGAGAAATGTCAGAGGAAGTCCTTTCAAAGATCAATCGCCTACGAAATAAATATTTATCTTCTGAAAATGAGGAAAAAAGTGTTATCTTTGCAGATTCTTTGGCGCTTCTCTTTAAAGAAGAAAGCAAACTTGATAGTGCAGCAAAATACACTGAATTGGCTACTGATAATGCAGAGGCAATAGGTGATGCCTATTATGATGCCTACACTTATGCAGTAGATGCTGAGAAGGCCAACGAACTGGGTGAAAAGACCAGGCTTTTTTACGAAAAGGTTTTGGCTGAGGATGCTGGCAGGCTTGATGTGAAAACCAAAATAGCCATGACCTACGTATCATCAGACAATCCAATGGCTGGGATAATGATGTTGCGGGAAGTGCTGGAAAAGGATCCTAAGAATGAGGATGCATTGTTTAACTTGGGTATATTGTCCATACAATCAGGACAATACAAGAACGCAATAGAACGATTTAATACACTACTTGAAAATCATCCTGATAATGATCAGGCAATGTTTTATCTAGCATTAAGTTATTTCAACGATGGACAAAAGGAAAAAGCCAGGAGTCTATTCGAGAAAATTAAAAATAAAAGTACGGATGAACAGGTGCTTGCAGCTGTTGAGAGTTACTTGAATGAATTATAATAATATTGTTTAACAAAAAAATTTACGATTATGCCTTGCGGTAAAAAAAGAAAAAGACACAAGATTTCAACGCACAAAAGAAAGAAAAGACTTAGAAAAAACAGACATAAGAAGAAGTAATACACTTCTTCTTTAATTTCTTTTAAAGAAATAGTTTTTTATAGTTTTCATTTAAATCTTTTGAGCTTTGAGCAATGAATTAATAATTAATTCAACTCAAAACGGAAGCCGTATTGCCCTTCTTAATGATAAAAATCTTGTAGAGATTCATTACGATAACAAGGAGGAACAATTTAGTGTAGGGGATATTTATTTAGGAACAGTTCGCAAAGTAATGCAGGGTTTGAACGCTGCCTTTGTGGATGTGGGTTATGAAAAAGATGCTTTTTTGCATTATCATGATTTAGGGCCAAAGATAAACTCTCTTTTAAAATATACTAAATCAGCCACCACACGTAATAATGCCTCATACAAGTTAAGTAAATTCAAGCTTGAACCTGAAATAGACAAATTAGGTAAGATATCTCAGGTTTTAGCAAGAAATAAGCAGATTTTGGTTCAGGTTATTAAAGAACCAATTTCAACAAAGGGGCCAAGGTTATCCTGCGAGTTGTCGCTACCGGGTAGATATTTGGTATTAGTACCATTTGCCAACGGAATTAGCATATCAAAAAAAATATCCAGTAGTGATGAGCGAAAGCGTCTCACCAGACTGATTTCTTCTATTAAGCCTGAAAATTTTGGTGTAATCATCAGAACGGTAGCCGAAGGTAAAGAAGTAGCTGAACTGGATACTGACCTACGTAATCTTATTGAAACCTGGGAAAATGGAATGAAGAAACTCCCTACTGCCCAGCCACGTGATAAAATCATTGGCGAAGTAGGAAGAGCATCCTCCATTTTAAGGGATATGTTAAATGAAACATTTGACAACATTCACGTGGATGATGAAGAGATTTATAATGAAATTAAATCTTTCATCCATAAAATGGATCCAAGTAAAGAGAAGATACTGAAGCTTTACAATGGCAAGAACAAGATATTCGAGCATTTTGGAATAGAGCGTCAGCTGAAATCATTATTTGGACAGTCTGTTAATGTTAAAGGTGGAGGGTACCTCATTATTGAGCATACAGAGGCACTCCATGTAATAGATGTAAACAGTGGTAATAAATCCAGTACTGAGGATAATCAGGAAAATACTGCACTTAACACCAATATTGAGGCTGCCAAGGAAATTGCACGTCAGTTAAGACTACGTGATATGGGTGGCATTATTGTCGTGGATTTCATTGACATGAAGAATCCTGAAAATAAGAAACTTATTTTCAAAAACATGAAGGATTTCATGGAAGATGACAGATCCAAGCATACTGTTCTTCCATTATCAAAATTTGGGTTAATGCAGATTACCCGACAAAGGGTAAGACCGGAACTTAATATTGTTACTCAGGAGAAATGTCCAACATGTAACGGATCAGGGAAAATCACTGCTTCCATCCTCATTTCAGATAAGTTGGAAGAAGATTTGGAGCTTTTATTATTAAAGCAAAATGAAAAATCAATTTCCATTGCCTTACATCCGTATTTGTATTCTTACTATACTAAGGGAATAATTTCCTCTCGAGTGAAATGGTTCTTTAAATATGGTAAATGGATTAAACTGGTAGAAGATAGCTCACTTGCTATTACCGAATATCACTTCATGAATTCAAACCAGGAATTGATAGAATTGAATTAATAAAATCTTATAAACTAATACGCTAAAGCCTCTTTATTAAAATGAAGAGGCTTTTTCTTTTATAATAGGACTTATATCTATTAATAGTTGCCATTCATCTAACAATACCCCGAGGAGCAATTAAATTCGTACCTTTAGTGTTTATTGCATATGTTATATATGAATTTATCAAAAAAGCCATATCTATTTTATATTTCTTCTGTTTTTTTGAGTGTGGCAATTACTTTTCCTTCTCAGTCACAACTAATACATAGTACAGAGCAATCTGATTCAGTTATTTTAAGAAACTCAACTTTACTTTGGAACGATTTTTTCAATTTTACCTCTTTTCAAAACGAAGAAGACGAGAATCTGGCAGATTCTTCCTCACAAGTTAAAAAGCATGTCACAGATTCCATCATTATCAGAAATTTTGATGGGTCACTTTACCGGGCCAGTTCCTATAATTACAAATCTGTTGAGGATGAGGATGGTATTCTATATTTTGGTAACGAAAATGGTCTTTTGGAATTTGATGGTGCCGATTGGATTTTGCACCAAACCCATAATTTCACCCCTGTTACTAACCTAATTATTGTTGAAGATAAAATCTATACAGTAGGCAACGATGAAATTGGTTTTTTTCAAAGAGACAAACTAGGGGCAATGCAGTACCATTCTTTAAGGGAAAAGATTGATGCTGAAAAAGATATTAAGGAAATTTATTTTATTCATGAACTCAATGGAAAAATTTATTTTACATCTTATAAGCAAGTTTTAGCATGGGATGGAGAGCTGTTTAAAGAGATTAAAGTGTTAGATGCTCATTCCTTCAAAGTGGGAGGAGAACTCATTCTTTCTGTGTATGACAAAGGCCTTGCTGTACCTGATGGCGATACTGTTCGATATGTTAACACCGATTTTAGCTTTAAAAATGATGCCGCTTTCAATATAATCAAAAACAGGTATGGAGAGTGGATTATCTTTACTTCCGAATCAGGCTTCTTTAAATTAGATACCAGTAATTATACAGTCACGCCATGGGAAAATGAAATCAATAGCTATTTTTTACAAAAGGATCGTTATTTGCTTTCTGCAGTACGGTTGAGAGATTCCCTTTTTATGGCATCTACTTACAATAATGGGGTATTGATTTTTAATGATAGCGGAAAAATACTGTATGAATTCAATGATAAAAATGGATTGAATGTAAATTATTATAACATGCCCATGGCTGATAGAAGAGGGAATGTGTGGCTTTCCAATGGGCTTGGGGTTAATTACTTAAAATGGTATGATAAAGACGAACAATTTAATTTTATACCAACTACTGTTGTAAGGCATATAGTGGTTGATGACAGCACTGTATTTATTAAGAACCAACAACAACGGATTAACCTTTCCGGTGAATTGGTAAAGGCTATTAGCTTCAACTACGCCACTCCCAGTTTTACGACTAATGATTTAGAATATTCCTATTATCTTGAAGGGTTTGATGAAGGTTGGTCGCAATGGAATACTGCTACTAAAAAGGAATATACAAATCTCTCGGGAGGGAAATACACTTTTCAGGTAAAAGCAAGGCATATTTATTTAGAAAATATGCAAATAAAGCCTTTTGTACTATCAATTTACCTTCCTACTCCATGGTATCTTAATAAATGGTACTACTTCCTGGCAGCAGTATTAATAACAGGAGCTATATTTACTTTTATCCGGCTCAGAACTCAAAGATTAAATGTTGCCAATAAGAAACTTGAATATATGGTTCGTGAAAGAACCTCTGAACTAGTTTCCCAGAAAGAACAACTTAAAATAGCCAATGAGGAGTTGAAAATCATTAATAACGAGTTGGATAACTTTGTTTATCGCTCCTCTCATGACCTGGTGGCCCCGTTAAAGTCCTTGAGAGGACTCATACAGATAGCTCAAAATGAAAATGATAGGGAGAACCAACTACAGTATTTTCATTTAATGAATACAAGTATCAACAAGTTGGAAGATTTTATTAAAAGCATAATGGACTTCTCAACAAATTCGAAAAAGCCCATTGAGCTTACAAATATCAAGCTTGATGAATTATTAGATAGTATTGTGCACGACCTAAAGTATTATGAAAACTCTGATAAGGTAAAGTTAATAAGGCATTATGATTCAGAGTTTGGAATTAAGACAGATATAAAACGATTGCATATTGTATTGAGCAATTTAATCACCAACGCTGTGAAATATCACAACTATTCCCAGCATGATGAGCCCTATATAAAAATATCAGCAAGTCTTAAGGAAGATTTTTATGAACTGGTAGTGGAAGACAATGGACAAGGGATCCCGCAGGAATACCACCCTAAAATATTTGATATGTTTTTCCGTGCGCATCAAGGTAAAGAGGGAAGTGGCTTAGGTTTATATATTGTTGTAGATACTTTAAACGTGCTACAAGGCAAAATAAGCTTTACTTCAACTACCAGAAAGGGTACTTCCTTTAAAATAACACTTCCTGTACCTGCTGACTAGTTATTTTTCAAATCGTCTATTTCAGCTTCCAGAATGTTTTTTAAGCGATGAATAATAAGGTCCAATTCTTGTGCACTGGTTTTAAGATGTGCCAGTATGGTATAGTCCAGGATACCATCTTTGGATAACTCCAGAACATTGATAAGCCCTAGCACACTGGCTACGGGAGCACGCAATTTATGGGAATTGAAATAAGTATATTTGGCAATTTGCTTGTTTTTTATGCTTAACTGCTCGCTTCTTTCCACTATCTTTTCTTCAAGTGTTTGATTTAATGCATAAAGTTCTTTGTTAAGGCTGGCCAATTCCAAGGACTTTCTTGAAATTTCGGATTGGTTCTCTTCAATTTTTTCTTTTTGTACCTTTAATTGATCATGAGTTTTTTTCAATCGGTTTCTTTGATTCCAGAGCACTAAAATGAATATTACCGCACATAAAATTACAATGATTGAAAAGAGGAGAAATCTGCTCTGCGTTTTTATTTCATTGGTTAATATGTTTTGCTCCAGGGCCAACTTGTAATATTCTTTTTCTTTTTGGGAGAACTCATACTCAACACTAAGGCTATTAATTTCTGATCGGTTTTCTGTGCTATATAAAGAATCTTTAAGGGAAATGTATTTATCATAACAATTAATGAGGGTCTTCTTGCTGCCTGAAAGTTTGTTCAAGTCTATCTGGTATTGATAAACCCGCATCAGGAGATCTTGTGTATTAAGTGCTGCAGCTTCCTTTTCAGCAGTCATTAAAAGCTGCCTGGCACTTTTAAAATCCTGTTGGAGGAGCGCCAGTTTTCCGAGTTCGGCTTTGCTCTCCACTATGCTCCTTTTAAAGGATATTTCTTCCCAAATACCCAGGCTTTTATGAAGGTGATAAAAAGAAGAGTCATACTGATGTAATTCCCTAAAGACAATACCTTTATATAAATGGGCAAACCCAAGTGCATTTTTATTGTTTATTTGTGGCGTATTAAGTACTATATTCAAATAGATATTAGCGCTATCATATCTTTTCTCAAGCATATAGAGCTGACCCAGATTGACCAAGATGAGCTCTTGTACTAGCCCATTTAAGGCCTGATGAAGGTTCAAAGCACGTTTAAGAAAATAAGAGGATTTTTTAAAATCCTTTTGTTTTTTATAGGTTTCTCCAATATTGTTCAATTGTTGAACAACTTCCATTGTATCATTCCTTTTTTCAAACAATTCCAAAGCCATAAAGTAATTCTTCAAGGCATTGCTATATATTCCTTGCGCCCAATAAAAATTGCCTTTATAACTATAGATATAAGCCTGCCCGATTTCTGTCCCCTCAATATTCAGCTTGTTTTCCAAAGCAATAGCATAAAATAGTGCATCGGAAGGAGATGAGAGATAAAGTTTACCTGTAAGTTGGAGGAATTGGACAACCTGTTCTTCAGATTGGAATTGAGAAGTGGCAAGTTGCACTTCAAGTAAATTTTTAAGGGAATCCATTGTGTTTCTTGCATTTGAAGCAGACACCCTGACCCCTAAAAGTACTACTAATAAAGCTAATATGAAGAAAAAATGACGCATGTTGTGTAGTATACGTCAAAATTTAACTAAAATATTACATTAAATTATAAAAACCCACTAATTCTTTAAAACCATATCTTTTAAGGTTTCAATCCAATCATCATTATCATTGAGGCTTTCTACCAGATCCCAGTTTTCACCCCCGGCTTCAAGGAAGTCCTCTTTGAAAGTCTCTCCTACTTCCACTGTTGTTTCCAGACAGTCTGCCACAAATGCCGGTGAGAAAGCCAATACTGATTTTTTTCCTGCTTTGGCCAAATCCTTTAATACAATATCTGTATATGGCTTTATCCAGGGATCATTGCCCAGGCGACTTTGGAAAGTGACCGTATAATTATCTTCCGTTAAACCCAGCTCTTTTGCTATAAGCCGAGCCGTCAAAAAGCACTGAGCCCGATAACAATACCTGTTTTTATCATGATAGGTATTGCAGCATTTCCCTAATTGGCAGTAATTACCATCAGAACCTTTTTTGATTTGCCTTTCCGGTAATCCGTGAAAACTGAAAAGAACATGATCATAGGATTGTCTGTCCAGATGTTTTTTGCCCAGGGCAGCAAATGTTTTGTAAAAACCAGGTTCTTCCACAAAATTGCTAATAAAGTTCATCTGGGGAATAACTTGCCATTTCTGTACTATTTCCATTACCTTATCATGAACTGAACCACTTGAAGCAGATGCATACTGAGGGAATAATGGTATGACAATAATTTTGGCAACATGTTGGGATTTAAGAATCTCCAATGCGCTTTGAATACTAGGCTCCTGGTATCTCATTCCTAAAGCCACTACATATTCATCACTTAGCTTATTGGCCAAAAGGTCTCTCACATCTTCACCATAAAATTTGAGAGGGGATCCTCTCTCTACCCATAACTTCCTGTATTCGGCAGCAGATTTTGGTGATCTGAATGGAGCAATTATTAAATTTACCAGGAGCCAGCGAGAAATAAAAGGAATATCTATTACCCTTTTATCCATTAAAAACTCTCTTAAATATTTTCTTACATCACTAGTACTCGTAGAGTTGGGGGTTCCTAAATTAACTAGTAAAACACCTGTTTTTCCTTGAATTGATTTTTGCATAATGCCCCTGTTAACCTTATTTCAAAAAGTTTGTTTGGATTATTAAAGTTTATTGATTTATGAGCTTCTTGATTGGCTCAAAGGTTATACTTTTTCTACTAAAGCCCAAGTTTCTTCTTTTGTTCGGCTAAAGATTTTTTAAGCTTTTCTTCATTTTGGCGAAGTTGCTTATATAAGTTTTCCTTTAACTCTTTGGTGTAGGATTTTATTTCAGCCAATTGAGCTGAACTGTCTGAAGAAGAAACCTTTTCAGTAATTTGGCCCATGCTTGACAGTATTTGTTCTTTTTCCTTTAAAAGCTGATCGTATTGGGTATAGATGTCGGTAACATCAATGGCAAATTTAAAAATCCTGTTAATCTCGCCATTGATATCTTTAACATCCACATAAGCTCCTTTGATGAAGATTTTATTGCCATTTTTGGTATACCTTTCAAAAACACCTTCTTTGCTTTTCCCTTTTTTGAGATCTTGCCAGAATGATTCATAAGCTTCGGATTGTGCATACTTTTGATCTACAAAAATACGATGGTGTCGACCCTGGATTTCGTTAAGCTTATAACCAAATAAATCCAGGAAGATATTATCTGCATGAATAATTTCGCCAGAAGGGGCAAATTCAATAAAGGCCATACCACTTTTTTCAATAGCATCAACGTGCTCCTTATTTTCCTTTTGTTTTCGCTCCATTTCTTCCTGTGTGGCTTGTAGCTCTTCCATATTTTGTCGCATCTCCTCTTCCTGGGAGCGCATTTGTTCAGTCATTTGCTGTGATTCGTCCAGGAGAGCTCTTGTTTGTTCATTGATTTTAACAGCCTGAATGGAAGAGGCAATATTTTCGCTTATTTTTTCAATGAAATTCCTTTCATGCTCCTTTAACTCCTGGAAACTTCCTAACTCAATCACACCAAAAATTTCATCATTAACTTTTAGAGGAACTATTAACAGGCTTGTTGGAGTGGCTTTACCCAATCCGGAAGTAATAGTGACATAGTTTTCAGGTATATCCTTTAAGTAAATACTTTCTTTCTCCAGGTATACCTGGCCCACTAATCCCTGACCCGGCTCAATATTTTTATTAATAAATTTTTTGCGGTCATAAGCATAGGTGGCAGAAAGCTTTAATAGAGTTTCTCCATCATCGCTTTTGTCTACAATAAACAAGCTGCCTTGGTTTGCTTGTAAATATTTAACCATGTAAGTAACTACATGCTCACTGAGCGTTGCCAGATCATTGGAGTATTTTCTTAGTATATCGCCAAATTCAGCAAAGCCTTTATTGCTCCAATTTCGTATAACGGCTTCTTCAGAAACATTTTTAAGGCTGTCCCTCATTTCTGCCAGCGAACGACCAATTTCCCCTTCATTATTAAATACCGAAATATCATTGTCGAAACTTCCTTTACCAACTTCCAAAGCAAATAATTTCACGTTTTTAAGGTTCATAGAGAGTCCATGAAGCTCTTCTAAAACCACATCCAGCTCATCATTGGTAGATTTTTTCTCTTCAGGGATATTGCCTTCGCTTAAAGTGCTCATTTCTGCTTTTAAAGTGCCAATACTTCTTACTATTTTGTTTAGGATGTACTTAAACAGGAGTATGCAGATAATAAAGTATAGTACAAAAACAATTGCCTCAACTATGATGAAATTATCAATTGCAGCAAAAGCGGTTCTTCCAAGTAGTTTGGTTTCGTCCCTTAGGTTATTGTATAATTGTTGATTGATTTCATCGTATTCTGTACTAATGGCATTAAGTTTATCAATGAACAACGCTCCATTGTCAGGTGAGGAAGATTGCTGACTTGAGATTTCTTCCGTTATCCAATTTTGGAGTGCGTCAGGATCCATTAAGCTGTCAGGTCTGAAATCAGGAAAATCTGTTATATCTATTTTGGCAGAGGTTTGCTCAAAAGAAGCTTCTTCTATTACCTCCTGCTGATTATTTCTAATCCGCTCTGCCAAACGGTTCGCTTTTTCGAATAAAATAAGATTTTCAGTGTCCTCCCATTTATTTTTCAAATGATCAATAGTATCCTGAACAGGAAGTATCTGATTTTCCCAAATATCATTTATGTCTTGTTTGTATTTGGTGTCCCCACTTAATAAGTAGGTTTGCAACAGCACATTGGTTTTTCTTACGCCACTTCGCATGGCCTCCACATGCATTCGGGAGGGTTGTCTGTTATCCAGCAATTTCACTCCTATTACTATCACATTGCCTACTTGTGAAAGCGTAATCCCCACTACAATAATCAGAAGCAAGATAAGGCTTGTAAAGGCGATGACAAGCCTGCTTTTTATGGATTTAAAATTTATTTTTTTCATAAATAGTGAATGCGTAATAAAATGGACGACAATATATCTTTCTTCTTTTTATTTAAAAAGCACTAAAGATAAAATTCGATCAATGGGTTAACCTTCTCTTTTAATGGGAGTATATAACTATTGCCTTTGATCTTATTTTACTCCAAAAGAAAAGCAAAATAAGCATTATAATTATAAAGAAATAATGAATAGAACTTTCAATCTCTATTATTTGGTTACAGCTAAAAACTTGAACGTAAGCACTGTAAAGTGCATATAGCAAGGGTTCAAAAACAAAGGAGTTATCTTGTGCACACCAAGGATGTTAGTGGAGGCTATTGGAGTCAAAAACCAGAGAATAGAATAGACACTGGAAACAACTAAAAAACAGATTTATTAATCCTATAATTGGCGGGTGCAATGGGAATACAGGATAATTCTTTATTCCTGTAATCGAAAATCACCTTCTCAATTGATTTTACATTATTCTTTCTATTTTTGTAACATAATTTTTTTATCAAAAGCAATAATCATGAGAAAGCAAATAGTAGCCGGTAACTGGAAAATGAACAAAACACTTACGGAGGCACAATCCCTCACTTCAGAAATAGCAAATATGGTGGAGGACGAAGGGCCAGCTGATGTGCAAGTGATTATTTCACCTCCCCATCCATTTATCTATGCTGTTCAAAATTTAATTCCTGAAATAGGTAAAATTTTGTTGTCTGCACAAAACTGCCACCATGAAGAGTCAGGTGCTTTCACAGGAGAAGTATCGGCACTAATGCTAAAATCTTTAGGGGTACAGTACGTTATATTGGGGCATAGTGAGAGAAGAGAACAGTTTAAGGAAACAGATCAGGAACTCGCTAAAAAAGTAGACATGGCCCTCAAAAATAATCTGAAAGTCATCTTTTGTTGTGGGGAACCTCTTGAGGTAAGAGAAAGTGATCAACAAAATAAATATGTTACCCAACAGCTCACCAATAGTCTGTTTCATTTGAGTAAAGAGGATTTCAAAAATATTGTAATAGCTTACGAGCCCATTTGGGCCATTGGAACAGGTAAAACAGCCAGTTCAGACCAGGCACAAGAAATGCATAAAACCATTCGTGAGCATATAGCTGATAAATTTGGAACTTCATTAGCTGAAGACACTTCTATTTTGTATGGTGGAAGCTGTAAACCTGATAACGCGAGGGAGTTGTTTTCGCAAAAAGATGTTGATGGAGGCTTGATTGGAGGCGCTTCATTAAAATCACGGGACTTTATGGACATCATTAAATCTTTTGCATGAGTTATGTAGCTTTGGACGTTAATTGTCCGGAAGAATTTATTGAAATATTGATGGCTGAACTGGCCGATATTGGTTTTTCTACTTTTCAGGAAAAGGAAGATTCCAGTGGTCTACTGGCTTATATGGACGAAAATCAAGAAATTGACAGTTCATTAATTCAATCTGTTTTTGAAAGGTACGAATCAATGGGTGAGTTCTCCTATGAGTTAAGTTCGGCTGAGAAGGAGAACTGGAACGAGGATTGGGAAAAGAATTATGATCCTATTGAGGTGGAGGATAAAATTCTTGTGAGGGCTGATTTTCATCCATCAAACCCGAACTTTCCTATCGAAATAATTGTAACTCCTAAAATGTCATTTGGTACAGGTCATCATGAAACTACCTATCAAATGCTAGCTTTTATGCTGGAAATGGAGTTTGCCGGGAAGAATGTGTTGGATGCTGGTTGTGGTACAGGTATATTGGGAATTATGGCAGCCAAACAATTGGCAAATTTAGTGGCGGCCTACGACATTGATGAATGGGCTGTTGAGAATGCAAAGGAGAACTTTGAACTTAACGAAACAAGGGCCGATAAAGTTAAAATTTGGCAAGGAGATGTGGAAAGTGTTAATGATACAGTGAAATTTGATGTTATATTAGCTAATATAAATCGCAATATTTTACTGGAAGATATTCAGTATTTACAAAAACACATGAAAGCAGGCTCTTATTTGCTTTTAAGTGGATTTTACGAGGAAGATATTAATGCCATATTAAATGAAACACAAAAATATTCGTTAAAAGAAAGGAAGAGGAGCTTACGCAACCAATGGGCGGCTTTGTGTTTGCAACGTAATTAATGAAAAATTGTCTACTCTACATATTTTGCTTTGTTCTGGGCTTTAGTGCATATGGCCAGTTGGAACAAGAGCCAGTAATACCCGCTACCTTTTTGGCACGGGTACAGGGAGATTTGGCTAAAATCGGTTCTGACAAATCAGAAGCAGTGTCTCTTTTTTTTCAGAAATACTGGCAAGAGGAAGGAGTGTATTCTGCAGGGGAGAAAAAGAAAATTGAAGCCCTTTATGACTCTTTAACTATAAAAGGGCTTCCTATAAGAGATTTTCGTCTTCCATTTATTGGGACTATAAGTGGGGCTGCCGCCAACCTGGAAAATCCCACAGTTGCCGTTAGGTCTTTTTTGACCATAGTAGAAAAAGGCCTTGCAGAACTAACAGACAAAGAGCTACAGGTTCTCTTAAAGAGCACAGAAAGTATATTGGAAAAAAAAGCACTTTACCATAGTAAGTATTATCAATTGGCTTTTAAAAAAGGGTCTGTAACTTTTGATTGGATAGAGACTGAAACAATACCAGATATTGAGGAAGAAATTGAGGAAGAGGAACCATCCGGGACGGATGACTGGGGAAGCACAGAAGAAGAAACTGACCCCTGGGGCTCTACCGATAGTTGGGAAGAGGATAATAGTTCCTGGGACAGCCAGGAGGAAGATGTTGCTGATGAATCGCAACCGGTTTCAGAACAACCATTTCTTGCTTACAAAACTCCTTTACCGGAGCTTTCAGGGCCAATCGTTAAACTGAAAGATATAGATCTAACATTTTTGTCCTCCTCGGATTCAGCCCGGATCATTAATACTTCCGGAAGCTTGGAGCTTTTAGGAAATACGTTTGTTGCAGAAGGGGGAGAATTTACCTGGGAACATTTGGGAATTGATAAGAAAGATTTATTTGCAGAACTGCCCGAGTACACCCTTGAGGTTAATAAACCAAATGTGATTGTAGAAGGCGCAATATTGCATTATCCGGAGAAGGTTCGTCAAGCCGTAAAAGGCCTGCTGGAATACCAGACGGAAAGAAGAAGCAGAGACAGGCCGGCTCAATTCCCGTTTTTTCAATCCTATGAGTCAGGCCTGGATCTAAATATTGTAAAAGTTGAAGGGCTATATGTCTCAGGTGGTATTACTTTAAGGGGCACTACCATCACAACCGCTTCACTGGATAATGGTTTCAGCAGGCTTGAATTACAAGGCAAGGCAGTCAAAAAATTTAGTGTAAAATCAAGGGAGTTTATTTACAAAGATTCCGCCTTTACTTCTTCGGTGAGCAATTTGTCTATCTATCAAAGAAAAGATTCTGTTTACCATCCTGGTGTTAGTATTAACTATAGCGTAAAAGAGAACAAATTAAAAGTACTACAAGGCAAAGGAGGTTTTAAGAAGAGCCCCTTCCATGCCAGTTATTTCAATATTGATTTTTATGCAGATAAAATAGAGTGGGCATTGGATTCTTCTGTGCTGGATATTTCTATTTTAATTGCCGGAAACAGGGTGCCGGCAATGTTCGAGTCTTCGGAATATTATAATGAATACAGATATAATAGTTTGGCGGGTCTTTACAACTTTCACCCGCTTCAACTGGTGGTGAGTTACGGCAGGAAGGCAAAACAGAAAACATTTTATTTGAATGATGTGGCTGACCGTATGGATATTGATCAAAAAAGCCTTGGGGGTGCTATGCAATTACTCATGGAAAATGGGTTTTTGATTTTTGATAATGTCAGTGGTAGAATTGATTTACTGGACAAAGCATTTCATTATGTTGATTCTAAATGGGGGAGAAAAGATTTTGACAATGTAAAAATAAGCTCTATATCATCAGGTATACCCAATGGCAAGTTGGATCTTGATAAAGGAACGCTAACAGTGAGAGGCGTGGAAAACTTTGAAATAAATGAGAAATTAGGTGTAAGCGTAAAGCCTGACAGTGGGATAGTGGTGTTAAAAAAAAATAGGGATGTTCAGTTTAACGGAACAGTGTATGCTGGAAATTACGAATATGTAGGCGCTGAATTTGAAATGGACTACGATAGTTTTTTAATTTCTATGCCTCAAATAGACAGGATTCAATTTAACCTGGCCAAAGATGCCAAAAAAGTGAAGCAGTCTGATAAAGAAAAGCTTCAAAACCAATTGGTAGAAACAGCTGGAGTACTTTATATCAATAAACCTGATAACAAATCGGCTACCAAGGAATATCCGAGTTACCCAATATTTAATGCTACAAAAGGAGCAACGGTTTATTTCCTTGGGGAAGAAATCCTGGATGGTGTTTATGACAAAAGTTTGTATTTCATTATCCCTCCATTCACAATAGATTCGGTGAGTAGCAGCGATCCTAATTCGATTGCTTTTGAAGGAACCTTCCACTCCGGAGGAATATTTCCTGAGTTTAGCGAGAAACTGAGGGTAATGCCTGATAAATCTTTGGGTTTTAACCATCCACTTCCGGTAGAGGGGATAGATTTATTAGAGGGAACAGCAAGGTTTTATGGAAACCTGAAACTTGACAACCAAGGCCTCCGAGGTGGTGATAAAATAGAATTTTTAAGTACTACCATTAATTCACCCAATTTCACCTTTTTTAAAGATTCAATAAATGCTGTGGGTACTTATGCCAAAATGGAATCCGGTGACTGGGAGGGAACTTCTTTTCCTGATATGGAAATCGTAAACTTCGATATGCGTTGGCTGACTTCCAAGGACAGTCTCTATTTGAGTAATAAATCTGAGCCTTTTAAAATGTATAATGAGACAGCTTCCCTCAGTGGAAGAACAGTGATATCCCAAAGAGGATTATATGGAGAAGGTAAACTGGCAACAAGAGGCTCAAAAACTAACTCCAATCATTATACCTTTAAAGAACTGGGATTTGCTGCACGAAATGCTGATTTTATAATAGAATCGAACGACACCATTCCTGCATTGGCTTCGGATAATGTAAAGCTTAACTTTGATTTTTCTAAAAACGTTGCCAACATCAACCCTGAAGTAGAGGGGGATGCGGCTCTTAATTTCCCTTATGCGAGCTATAAAACATCTATTCCTTCAGCGGAATGGAAACTGGATGAGAAGTTAGTGATGATGAAAAAGCCTCAGGACGTTCCGATTAAAAACTCTTATTTCTATTCTACTAATCCTGATCAGGATTCTCTGGTATTTAATGCAACAGAAGCGGTTTATGATATAGACGATCTGTCTTTAATCGTATCCGGAATTCCTCACATTCAAGTGGCTGATGCACTCATAACCCCGGGAGGAGGAAAGGTGACGATAGGAGAAAATGCTACTATGAACAAATTGTATGAGGCTACTTTAACTTTAGATACCCTTACTGCTTATCATAATTTATATGATGGAGAGATAGATATTATCTCAAGAAATAAATTTGAAGGAGATGCTACATACCGATATGTTAATTCCATTGGCGATACTTTCTCTATTAAAATGGGAAAATTTACACTTGAACCTGCCCCTGTTACTAAAAAGGGAATTGAGAAATTGCGGACGGTTTCTTCTGGCAAAGTAGTGGTTGATGACAGGATGCTTATTAGTCCCGGAATGTATTATAAAGGTGATATAACCATGTATGCGGATAAACCGGCATTGAACCTGGAAGGGTATGTGCAGCTGGATTTAAAGAACATTCCTAATTATGATACCTGGATACGTTATAAAAGTGATGGAAGTGCCAAGGAAGTGGTTTTTGATTTTGATGAAAGCGTGACTGAAATGGGAAATCCTTTACAAGCGGGAATCCATTTTGATAGTGAAACCAGTGAACTTTATGCCACCTTTATCAATGATAAGAGGGATCCTTCTGATCAGGATTTCTTTAAACCAAGCGGTCTGTTGGCTTATCAGGCTTCAACTGATCAATTTAAAATTGAGAATAAGGAAAAGAGCATTGGCAATTCCTATTCCGGAAAATATTTTGCCTTTAATGAACAAGAACAAAAAATTGAGTTTGAGGGGCCGCTCAATTTTATAAATGGAAGAAAAGAAGCGGAATTCAGAAGTGCCGGTTCCGGCTCAGGAGATTTGCTGCAACAGGAATTTCTGTTTAATATCATGTTAACAGCGGAGTTTGATTTGCCCAAATCATTGACTCCTGTAATGGGAAATGATATGTTGGAAGTGGTAGGCCGTCTTGGGTTACCGGAAGCAACAAAGGATTTGGATAGATTGCTACCTAAGCTGGCGGAGCTTGCAGGCGATCAAACAGCCAGGAAATATGAAGAGGGAATATTCAATGATTATATTCCTTTGCATACAATGTCGTCAGCTTTAACCAAAACCTTAAATATCACCAGCCTGGATTTGAAATGGTCTACCGAAAATTCTGCATGGTACAATGTGGGCAAAATTGGATTCTCCAATACAGGAGCCACTGATGTAAATGCCAATATTGATGGATTTGTAGAAATAGATAAGAAAGAAATGGGTACGTCCATCAGAATTTTCTTGCAGGTTTCCCCTTCATGCTGGTATTTCTTCCATTATGAGGAGGATCGATTGATATTCTTCTCTTCAAATCCGGTTGCAAACGATATTATAGATAAGAAATCTAAAGCCACCAAAGCCAAGATAGGGGAGTTTGTATTCCTCACCGGGGATAAGTTAGAAGTGACCAACTTTGTGGAAGAATATAGAAGAAAGTATTATGATATTGACGCACCTTATTTTCTGGAAATGGCTACCGAAGGGAATGTAAGTTCTTCTGGGCCCACGGGGAGTGATCCTTTGCCACCCCCAACCACACCCACCACTCCTGAAGAAACGGATGATGACGATGGATTTTAATTTTTAATATAGTTTACTGAAACAAAAATTTATGATTACAAAAGAACAAACCAGCCAATATTTAAGCGAAAATAAGCAACGCTTTCTAGATGAATTGTTTGACTTGCTCCGCATTCCCAGTGTAAGTGCAGATAAAAATTTTAGAAATGATGTGCTAAAGGCAGCCGATTTTTTGAAAAACAAATTTGAAGCCGCAGGAGCGGAAAATATAGAGGTTTGCGAGACAGCTGGCTATCCGATAGTGTATGCTGATAAAATTATTGATCCAAGTTTGCCCACAGTTTTGGTATACGGACATTATGATGTTCAGCCTGCCGATCCTTATGAGTTGTGGGACTCCGATCCGTTTAACCCGGTTATAAAGGATGGTAAAATTATAGCCAGGGGTGCTGCAGATGACAAGGGTCAAATGTATATCCATGTGAAAGCATTTGAAATGATGATGCATAACAAAGAGGTACCTTGTAACATCAAGTTTATGATTGAAGGAGAAGAAGAAGTGGGGTCTGAAAATTTGGAAGTATTTATTAAAGAAAATACTGAAAAACTTAATGCGGATGTTATTGTAATTTCTGATACTTCAATGATTGCCAATGAGCATCCATCCATGGCTGTAAGCTTAAAAGGGTTAAGCTATTTGGAAGTAGAAGTAACCGGGCCCAACCGTGATTTGCATTCCGGTGTGTATGGTGGGGCTGTTGCTAACCCTATTAATGTGCTTTGCCGAATGATTGCTTCTTTGCAGGATGAAAACAAGAAAATTACAGTTCCCGGCTTTTATGATAAAGTAGTGGAACTTACTGAAGCACAAAGAAAGGAAATGAACAAAGCGCCTTTCAATTTGGAAGATTTTAAAAGAGATCTTAAAATTGATGATGTAGAAGGTGAAGCTAGTTATAACACCTTAGAGCGTCAGGGAATAAGGCCTACTTTAGATGTTAATGGAATTTGGGGAGGCTATATAAAAGAAGGTGCAAAAACGGTATTGCCATCAAAAGCTTATGCAAAAATTTCTATGCGCCTGGTACCTGATCAGAACCATAAGGAAATTACAGAATTATTTAAGAAACATTTTGAATCAATAGCCCCTAAAAGTGTAAAAGTAAAAGTAACTCCACATCATGGAGGAATGCCTGCTGTTACACCTACAGATTCTGATGCGTATCATGCGGCAGAAAAAGCTTTTGAAGCAGTATGGGGTAAAAAGCCAATCCCAACTCACGAAGGAGGAAGTATCCCAATTGTTTCTTTGTTTAAAGATGTATTAGGATTAGACAGTATTTTAATGGGCTTTGGATTAAACTCTGATGCAATTCACTCTCCTAATGAAAGCTTTGGAGTAGAGAACTATCTGAAGGGTATTGAAACGGTTGCTTTGTTTCATCAGTACTTCGCAGAAATTAAGAAGTAAATAATTTTAGTAATGATTAATCATTAAGAGGCTCATAAGTGAAATTATGAGCCTTTTTGTCTTAACCTTTAATGACTAAAGAGGTAATTCCCATTGTTTCCAGTATCATCCAGGCAACAAATAAAATATAGAGAATTAATAAAACAATGGCTTCCCATTGGATCAAAGCCAGATTTGTTCTGAGAAATACAAAAAGGATAATGGTAATCACTCCTAAGAACAGCATTAAAGGTGCGGCCACCGTAAAATTGACTGCGGCTGTGCCTGCAATGAGTACCCCTACAGGAACAGCAACTAATAAATCAAAGATGTTGCTTCCCAATACATTGCCCAGACTTACTGAACCTTGAAACTTCCGGGCAATCCTGATACTTACCACAGCATCAGGGATACTGGTGGCCCCGGCTACAATAGTTACTCCCCATATAAAATCCGGAGTGTTGAAGAATTCTCCTAAAAATATAGCACCACTCACTAAGCCTTCCACACTACCTATTATCAGCACTAAACTCAACACTAATTTCCCCCATTCTTTGGCAATGTTTACATGATTCTTTTCAATGCCCAACACTTCTCTTTTTTCTACATTCCGTCTGAAATCCCGTGTTTCCATGCTTTGGATAAATAAATACAAGAGATAAAAAGCAATGGGGATTATAGCTATCCATCGGGTCATGGTACCAACTATATTGGCCGAATCAGTAGTAATAGGATAATAAATAACAGCCAAAGTGAATGCAATCATTAATACAGCCACTGAAATCACATAATACTGAACATCTTTATAGATAAGCATTATATCCGTTGGCATCCGTTTAACTATCAGTCCTGAGAGTCCGGGGATTACTAGAATATTAAATATAGCGGAGCCTACTATTGCAGCAACTCCCAAGTCAAACTTTCCATGAATAGAAGTAGATAATACCGTTGCTGCTAATTCCGGGAAACTGGAACCAACGGCAGTAATAATTGTACCCTGTACCAGAGGAGGCAAGCGATAATATTCTGCTAGTTTTTCTGAAGACGCTTCCAATAGGCTTCCACCCTTCCAAACTATCCAGGAGCTGGCCACGATGATTACTATGTAAATAAACAATGTCCCCATTAATCACTATTAGGTGGTTAGCTTACAATTATACAATAATTCTAATAATAGTAACAGCAATGCAGACGAGATACGCTAAAATGATTTGGTTTGGTTTTTGATGTGACCAATGAAATCCAACTTTATTTATAATGAAAAATTTAAAATATCTTTGTTTATTTCTGTTTACAGTCTTCCTTGCTTCCTGCTCCGATGAGGAAATTTTAGATCGGAAAGAGGATAAAATTACGGGCACCTGGTACTTTAAAAAGGCATTCTATAAAGCAGATTATGCTTTGTTTAGGAATAACATAATGGATGATTACAGAGGAGATTATATCACCTTTTATCCTGATTATTCGGCACTTTATGATGATAGTTCCATGAATGCCATTTTTGATGGTTTCTGGACTTTATTTTTGGATAGATACGAGAATGATGATAGGGTTTTCAATTTTGAAATGAGTTTTTACGACCATATTAATGGGACAGATTTTATTTATTATGGAGAACTAACCCGACTTTCCAGGAACAGCTTTCACATGGTTGTAGATGATGGTCAAGGTGAGTATACCTTTAAATTGGAAAAATTGAAGTAAGGCCGAAGTAACCTGCTGAAAATTCATGGATTACTTCGGCACTCATTATTTTAAGACGGCATTAACAGTTGCCTGGAAATTGATTTCTGAGTAATTTAAAATACTCCCTGTGCTTTCATAGCATCGGCTACTTTTAGGAAGCCGAAAATATTGGCCGCTTCCATATAATTATGATCACTTAATTCATACTCTTTGGCAGTTTTCAAACAATCATCATGTATTCTTTTCATAATGTTTTTGAGTCTTTCGTCTACCTCTTCCCTTGTCCAATAGACACCCATTCTATTTTGTGTCATTTCCAATCCGGATACAGCTACACCACCGGCATTACAGGCTTTTCCGGGGGCATATAGGGTTTTTGATTCCTGAAAAATATCAATAGCGTCTGCTGAAGTAGGCATATTGGCTCCTTCAGCTACTAACTTAACTCCGTTTTTAGTCAGACTCTTTGCATCTTTCAGCAATATTTCATTCTGAGTGGCACAAGGGAAGGCGCAATCGGCCTTAATTTTCCATAATGAGTTAAAATCAGCGGAAGGATCAGTATCAGTATATTCTGCACTTTCATATTTCTCAGTATATTCTGCTATCCTTCCCCTGCATACATTTTTTATGTAATTAATATGTTCCAGTTTTTCAGCGTCAATACCATCTTTATCATAAATAAAACCGGAAGAATCGGAAACAGTGATTGGTTTTGCTCCCAATTGAATTAATTTCTCAATTGTATATTGTGCTACATTTCCTGCACCTGAAACCAGGCAGGTCTTGCCTTTTAGGGTATCCCCCACACTGCTCATCATATTTTCCGCAAAATAAACCAGGCCATAACCGGTGGCTTCCGGCCGAATGAGGCTTCCTCCCCATTTATGACCTTTACCTGTTAACACTCCCGTAAATTCATTTTGCAATTTCTTATAAGCACCAAACAGATACCCTATTTCTCTTCCGCCAACACCAATATCACCAGCCGGCACATCTGTAAAATGGCCAATATGTCGATATAATTCGGTCATAAACGCCTGGCAAAACCGCATGATTTCCTGGTCAGATTTTCCTTTAGGGTCAAAATCTGCACCACCTTTTCCACCACCTAATGGCAAACCTGTAAGGGCATTTTTAAAAATTTGTTCAAATGCCAAAAATTTCAAAATACTTTGGTTCACTGATGGGTGAAAACGCAAGCCTCCTTTATATGGGCCAAGGGCACTGTTCATTTGAATTCTATAGCCTCTGTTTACCTGTACATTTCCCTCATCATCAAGCCAGTTTACCCGAAAAGAAATTAACCTCTCGGGCTCGGCCATTCGCTCTAATATTTTTAACTGATGATATTCCGGATGTTTCCGAAGTACTTTGCCTACTGAAGAAACCACTTCCTCTACTGCTTGCAAGAATTCGGATTCATGAGGGTTTCTTTTGGCTATCTGATCTAATAGTTCGTTCTCTGACATATCAGGTTTTTTCTGATTAACAACACAACATTAAGGAAATATGCGTAATGATGTATATCACCTAGCAATTTTTTTTCAGTGAAAGATCATTATTGTTTACTCTTTTAAAATAATATTGTTTGACCGTCAGAAACCATTTTTATGAGCAAGAATAACAGGCAACATGTTGGAAAGCCGGGTTTTAAATGGATCAGAAGGATGTCTCGACTTCTGGATTCGCAATTTACTATTCCATCCACTTCAATCAAATTCGGTCTGGATCCTTTGTTCAGCATATTTCCCGGCTTGGGGGATTTAGGAACTTATGCAGTTTCTTTGGCCATTATTTATACAGTTTACCGGAATGGAGCCAGTGGCAATGTGGTGATAAAGATGCTTATTAATTCTTCTATTGATGCAATTGTTGGCTCTATTCCAATACTGGGAACCCTTTTTGATGTGTGGTATAAATCCAATATGAAAAATCTTCGATTGCTACAGGAGTATTATGAGGAAGGAAAACATCAGGGCTCTGGTAAAGGGCTATTGGCACTTGTAATCTTTGTCGTTGTGGTAATTATAGCAGTTTTATGCTATTTAGGCTGGTTAGTATTGGTAGAATTAGCAGAGCTCTTGTTCTAAATGAGCTGGCCTGTAGAAAACATTGTAAAGGTTGGACTCATGTCCGGTTTGAAACTGTGTATAGCATACTGAGTCACAGTCCCAGTTTTATAGGGCAGTTCGCTACGCTAAAACTAAGGGTAGAAAGAGTATTTATTTTTCAGGAATTTCTCAGATATTTAGCAGTACCAGATGTCGGTACGATGAAAACGTCAGACATTTTGGTTTAATACTACACTGCCCATTTTAAACATGTCTGACCTTTGTAAGGTACCGACATGGGCTTTGTCGGCAATCGGCTCCCTGCTCACCCAATGTCGTTAAGACAATCTTCCTTCTCACTTCGGAGAAGGATTAAAGGTTGAGGTTTTAATAAAAGCTTAACGACATTACCCGCTCGCCCTCTCTTGTGTCCTCACAAGAGAGCAGTAAAGAGTTGATTAAGGGAATCAATTTTCATTATTTCCAAGCATTGAGTTGGGTAAATAACAATTTTTTGCCCCTACTGGTTATAGAGAATAGGCAATTCCGTGCCAGCCGAATTCATGAGAAGCAGTCTGTTGGTAAAAAGCTCCCTTCGCTCTCATCATTAGCGGACCGAATACTAGGAAAGGTTCTTAGGTAGTTCTCCTTCTAATTTATCCCACTGTTTTGCAAATTTACTCCTGGTGAGTAACTTAATTGAAGTACTTACCAGGGCCAAACTAACAGAAAATAAAATAACTTCCCTGACACTGGCTTCAGTGGAATAAGGGTTTTCAGGTGGTGGTGTTTTGGTTATCTTTTTCCAGCCTTTTTTAACCAATTCCTTGGTGAGCAAACTTATTCCCAAGGCGGAAATAGTCTCTAGTACCTGATAGTTCTTTTTCGATAAATATTTTTTCTTAATAAGCTTGTTCATGATAGTTGATTTATATACCTATACTTCTATACCTTGCTTTAACGAACATAAAGAAACCATAAGCAAAGAGTCCGGCTGCTATAATAGCTAAAACAATGGTTCCGAATTCGTTTTGCAAGAAACTAAAAGCTTCTTTTGTGCCTCCTGCAGAATCCGAATCAGCGGTAAAAGCTGCGTGAAATGTTAAATAGGAAATTACTCCTACTACTATACCCCTGGCTGTATAGCCCACATAACCGGTATTCAGTACCCATCTTTCAACCTTATTGTCCAACTCAGCTGCTTCCACTTTCTTTTTGAATTTACCGGAGTAAGCCCTGTAAAATTGATAAAGTGCTTTGCCTAAAAATATAGCACCTAAAATTCCCACTAATACTTGGCCGTAAGGCTTGCTTAATAGGGTAGAAATGGCCGACTCCCTTCCTCCTCCTGAACCTTGATTGCCTCCATTAAAAATCATTTTTAATGCAGTAAAGGCAAGTAATCCATAAAAAACAGCAGATAATGAATAGCCAATTCTTGTGATGATGCCTTTAAAATCACTGCCAATATCTTCAGGGTCTACTATTGCTTGATAGAACCTCCAGAAGACAAACCCTAATAAACCTAAAGCAGTTATTCCTAATAAAATTTGACCAAAAGGCTGATCACCCAGCGTGCTTAATACGCCATCGGAATCCGCTTTTTTACCGCCCATACCGAATGCCGCGGCTAAAGTGAGGGCACCTATCAGGCAGTATACAAATCCTTTAGTGGAAATACCAAACCGGGCAAATTTTTCCTTTTTGTTATTCATCTTGTTAAAACATAAAATGCATGAATTATACCGGGAATAATGCCTAGAATAGTCAATAAAAGATTAAGCCAGAAGGCTCCGGTAAGCCCTTTGGAAAGAGCAACTGCCAGCGGTGGAATAAAAACAGCAAGAATTATTTGAATAAGGCTCATAGATAAGGTGATTGTTATGTCTTTGTTTCACGTTTTCAGCAGGAATGGGTTTAGAATTTTATCAGAAATCAAACTTTCAATCTTTGCTTTATCTGTTAAAACTTGCAGGTTCACCACTTTTATTATGGGTATTTAATTTATTCTTATTGAACTCGTTAAGTGTTGTGTTTATCAGAAATTTGCTATTTTTACTTTCTAATTGTATCAAAAGCAAATAATAGTTGAGACGATTGCGAGTAGTTTTATGGGATATTGGAGGAGCTAAGATTTTAGCACCATTTCTGGTGATCCTTATACTTAACAACATATTGGTGCCAGAGATGGAAAGTCCTTCTTTACGAAAGCAGGGTGAAACTATAGCCAATTCAAATTTATTGGAATTGGTGATGGAAAATATTTACGAAGAAGAATTGTTTGATGAAGATGATAATGATGACAGTTCTGATAATTTGATCGATGTTGTAAATAAATATTTTTACTATAATTCCTTTATCATACCCCAGGGTTTTAACTATAAATTGATCTCACATCGATGTAAAAACTTTTACCTGGCAACTTCTTTAGGGTTTTTAAATACAGACACTCCCCCACCCAAACAAGTATAATAAACCCGGTTTATTCATAATAGGTTTTGTCCACGCTTCTATAGTTGTTTCATGGCTTATGGTGCCCATTAAACAGGAGCTGGATTGCGAAAAACACAAATATAATTTAACAAAGTATTTATGATTTTTCCGGGTTAACCCTCCTTTATTTTAATTATTTATACGGTTAAAGGATAAAAGAGGGTTCAATATTCTTGAACCCTCAGTGGCCGTAGCAGTTTCCCATACATTAAAATCATGGAATAACCATACTGAGTACTCGGGATGGTTATTCCATAGCCTGCCCCGACTAATCGGGGTGACAACTTAAAACAAATTATATACATATGCATTTGAAGAATATATTCGTTACAGTAATTGTTTTTTTAGTTTCCTTCTCAGCTTATGCACAAGAAGAAACCGGAAACAATGATGAACCTTTGAAAATAGACCATGCGGAACCTCTTTTTATTGATTTAATCCGCGACCTGGGTGCCCGCAAAGGCGAAAAGGAATGGAATCTTGGCCTTGGAATGTTTGATAGGTTGAATTATGATAAGTATGAAGCCTTGGTGGAATATGAATGGGCTCCCAAGGATCGATTGGGTTTGGAGATAGAGGTTCCGGTTTCTATTTACACTTCCAATGGTTTGGAGGGAAATATCAGAAGAAGACCCTCTAACCGGGTGGAGTCAATCAAAACCGCTTTTCAGTGGACCTTCCTTGTCTCTGAAAAAATGAACACCTCAATGGCTATTGGTGGTATAAATGAATTTGTTTTTACAGCATTGGACAGCATTTCTACCAATAGTATTTTTGAGGGGGATGTAATCAATCCATTTTTAATTTCAGCTACTAATTGGAGAAATGGCTGGCATACATTAATATATACCGGGCCGAAATGGTTTGTTCCTTTTAACAATGAACTGGAAAGTGAATTTGAGTATGAAATCAACTCCAATGTCCATTATATGATTCCCAATACCCGAAATTTTATAGGTGTTGAGTTCAACAAAGTTGTTGATGGTCAAAACTTTGAAATGGTAATAAGACCCCAGATGCGACTTTCTCTCTCTGATAAATTATTGATGGGAATAGTTGGAGGTATACCTGTTAACAGAGATAGGGAAAGACTAAGTACTTTTATCAGACTAATTTATGAGCCAGGACATAAACACGAATAATGTAAATGTTCAATCCCGTTAAGGGTATTTTAGCCCTTTTTATTTAGCTTTAAAAAGCCTTGTTAAATCAAAGGCTTTTTAAAGCTTTTATTTTGAAGGGCTGTTTTTAATTTAACTTTATATAAGTATAAACTTCTGGTTTTGCCCCTAAGTTTCTTTCCCATGTAAATTCATCCTTGTGTTTGGATGTAATGGTGTAAGGAGCATCTACACTAAAGGAATGAATGGTAAACACAGAACCGTTAAAATCATAATTAGACTGCAGGCTGCTGCCTGAATTACACCATGTACCTGAGTCAATACCACTAAAAAATATTTCATTTTCACTAATATCTAATATCAGTGGATTATCAGTGCATACTACAAAATTCTCTGAAGTGGAACTGCTTAATTCCCAGCTTCCGTAAAATTCAGCCTTTTCATAAGTAGTAGCCTCATCGTTTGATGAGCAAGCTGCAAAAGTAAAAATGTATAATACAGTTATTAATAATGTTTTTCTGATTCCCATAAACTTAAGATTTAAATTGACCTATAAAACATTTTAAAAAGCCACTTATTGTTACTTAGGAGCAAATTCTTGTCCTAGCCCAACTTCCCTTTTAAATAATCAGCTGTATGGTTTCCCTTTAGCTTTACCATATCTTCAGGTAATCCTTCAAAAGTAATTTGTCCACCATTGGTTCCTCCTTCAGGGCCCAAATCAATTATCCAGTCAGCAGTTTTAATCACTTCCATGTTATGTTCAATAATAATCACTGAATTCCCTTGTTCTATCAGGGCATTAATAGATTCCAATAATCTTTTTATATCATGGAAATGTAAGCCGGTAGTAGGTTCATCAAAAATAAACAAATTATGCTCATTTTTCATACTTCCTCCTTTGCCAAGATAGCTGGCCAATTTTACACGCTGTGCTTCACCCCCACTTAAGGAGTTTGAGGATTGTCCCAGGCGGATATAACCCAAGCCCACATCGAAAAGAGGTTTTAATTTATTAATTACGGCAGTTTGTTTTTCGAAGAATTCCAGGCTTTCTTCTACTGTTAAATCCAGCACTTCTGCAATATGCTTACCCTGATAGGTAATATCCAATATTTCATTTTTGAACCTTTGTCCACCACAGCTTTCACAAGTCAGCTCAATATCAGCCATAAACTGCATTTCTATCTTCTGAATACCTTCACCCTGGCACATTTCACATCTTCCGCCATCAACGTTGAAAGAAAAATGAGCTGGTTTATAGCCACGTTGCCTGGCAAGCCCCTGGTCAGCAAATAACTGCCTGATGGCATCATAAGCTTTCACATAAGTAACAGGATTTGAGCGGGATGACTTTCCAATAGGGTTCTGATCTACAAATTCAATGGATTTAATTTTTTTGTAATCTCCTTCCAACTTATCAAACTTACCCGTGCTTTCAGTTGATCCTTGCCCAATAATTTTAGCCAGGGCAGGATAAAGTACTTTTTTAATAAGCGTGGATTTACCGGAACCACTCACGCCAGTTACTACAGTGAGTACTTCCAAAGGAATTTTTACTTCAGGAATTTTTAAATTATTCTCTCGCGCTCCTTTAATAAGGATACTATTATTCCATCTTCTTCGCTGGGTTGGCACTTTCACTTCATTTGTGCCATTCAGGAAATGGGCTGTGTGAGTATTATTCGCTTTTTTGAGGGCTTCCAATTTCCCCTGAAAAACCAGCTCTCCACCATGTACACCGGCATCCGGGCCTACATCAATAATTTGATCTGCCTCCAGCATTACTTCTTCTTCGTGTTCTACTACAATTACTGTATTGCCCAGGTCACGAAGTGTTTTTAAAACATTCACTAATCTTTTAGTATCTCGCGGGTGCAGTCCAATAGAAGGTTCATCTAAAATATACATTGAGCCTACCAAAGCACTACCCAGGGAAGTAGCGAGTTTAATTCGCTGAAACTCCCCTCCTGACAAGGAAGCTGTTAGTCTGTTCAAGGTGAGATAGCCCAAACCCACTTCCATCAGATATTGAAGCCTATTTTCAATTTCTGTCAAAATTCTTCCGGCTACCTTTTTCTGATAATCCGAAAGAGTGATATTTTTAAAAAACTCAATGAGATTATCAATGGGCTTTAGTACCAATTCTATAATTGAAGCCTGATCAATTTTCACATAGCCGGCATCTTTCCGCAGGCGGGTTCCTTTACAATCCGGGCACACAGTTCTTCCACGATAGCGTGAAAGCATTACTCTGTATTGTATTTTATGCATTTTCGCACTCAAATGCTGAAAAAAAGCATCAAGACCCTTAAAATATTTATTCCCTGTCCAAAGGAGTTGTTGTTGTTCAGGAGTTAATTCCTCAAAAGGACGGTGAATGGGGAAATCAAATTCAATACCGTGTTTAAGCAAAGGCTCTACCCATAACTTCATTGTTTCGCCTTTCCAGGGTGCAATGGCGCCTTCATATATAGACAGGCTTTTATCAGGTATAACTAAATCTTCATCAATACCCAGTACTTTACCAAAGCCTTCACAGGTTCTGCAGGCACCATAAGGATTGTTAAAGCTGAACAAATTGACACTTGGTTCTTCAAAAATAATTCCGTCTTTTTCAAATTTATCGTTAAAGCTAATCCGTTCATCTCCCACAAAGTCAATAATACATTCCCCATGACCTTCGAAAAAAGCGGTTTGGATAGAATCCGATATCCGGAACTGATTGTCCTCATCATCTTTCTGAACCGTGGCCCTGTCTATTAAGATAAATATCTTTTCCTTTTCCAAAGTCTTAACAGTGGGAAGAATGTCTTCTATAAATAGAATTTCATCTCCGGCAAGTATCCGCGTGTAACCTTTACTTAAGAGCAATTCCAATTCTTTTTTAAGCGTTCGTCCTTCACTTTTCAGAAGCGGGGCCAGAACCAAAAACCTTGTCCCCTCTTCCTTTTTATGGATGGTGTCAGAAATCCCACTGACTGTATCACGACTTACAGCCTGCCCACTGATCGGTGAAATAGTGGTGCCGATTCTAGCAAATAGCAGTTTCATGTAGTCGTAAATCTCAGTGGTGGTACCAACTGTGGATCGGGGATTTCGGGTATTCACTTTTTGTTCTATGGCTATTGCCGGAGAAACACCTCTGATATAATCCACCTCAGGTTTTTCCATTCGGCCCAAAAACTGGCGGGCATAAGAGCTCAGGCTTTCCACATACATTCGTTGTCCTTCTGCAAAAAGCGTGTCAAATGCCAGTGAGGATTTGCCTGATCCGGAAAGGCCGGTGACTACCACTAATTGATTGCGCGGGATGGCGACACTTAAATTTTTCAGGTTGTTTACCCGGGCACCTTTAATGATGATATATTTTTTGGGATCAAGTGTTTCGAAATCCACTTGAGTAGTATGTTTTTTGACCAATTCCATAAGATTACAAAGATAGAATACCAACATTGGAAAAGGGAATATGTTGAGGAAAGAAATTTTTTAATTTTTTTTCAGAAAATATGATCCACTTCAAAAGAATTTGGTGTGTATATAGATACAAGAGAAAAACATACCTAAATAATTATGAAGAACTTAAGAACGTTAACAAGATTTAGCTGGCTATTAGTCATAGCCATAATATTTTACGGATGTAAAGATGATGAAGATGTAATAGTAGGTGAGCCTCCTGTTGCAGATGCGGGAACTGACATAAATGCTTTTGTTGGGAGTACGGTTACCCTAAATGGGAGCAATTCATCAGATCCAGAGGGAGAGGCATTAAGCTTCAGTTGGGAATTAACACAAACCCCTGCCGGAAGTAGTGCTACTATATCCAACGCTTCAAGTGAGCAAGCAACATTTATTCCTGATGAACCAGGTGAATATACTGCGGCCTTGACCGTTGAAGATGAGGATGGAAATACAGATACTGATGATGTAGTTATTTCAGCAACAGTCAATGAAAATGAAGCGCCTGAGGCTGTCATTACTGATTCAAATAATCAATCAATAGCTCCGGAAAATGATAATAATGTAATTAATGTAGGGAATACTTTTCAATTGTCTGGCGCTAATTCAACAGACCCTGAGGATGATGATTTAACTTACTTATGGGAAGTTACTTCTGCCCCAACCAATAGCACACCAACCTTGTCAAATGAGGAGACAGTTACATTGGATTTTACAGCTGATTTAGCGGGGGAATATGTTATTGCTTTAACTGTGAATGACGGAAATGGAAATGAAAGTACTGCAGAAGTTACTATTGAGGCGGAAGTTTCACCAGTTGAAATCAGTAGTAATGTTGATGAAAATACTACCTGGGAAAATATATATGACGACCCAAGCCTTCCGGATTATATTATTACAAAGAGCATAGATATAAATGCTGAATTAACAGTTGAGGCAGGTGTGTATGTCCAAGTAGTAGAGGATGCTTTTATAGAAGTTGAATCAACAGGGCTCTTAAATGCAGTAGGGACGGATAATGATAGCATCAAGTTTACTAGTTCTAACATTGCTGCCGGATTACATTGGGGAGGAATAAACTTCAAATCAGGCTATCTTCAAAATGAATTAACCTATACAGAAATTTCTTATGCTGGAAATAGTGATATCGATTATTTAAATTCCGGATGGAGAACAGCAAATATAGCAGTGGCAAATAATGGGAAATTAACACTTAAAAATTCTACTGTAACTAATAGTAAAGAGGAAGGAATGTATGTTTCCGGAGAGTTAGAAGTTTTTGAAAACAATGTTTTTAAAGATAACAATTCTTACCCGGTTTCTATTCCTTTTAATGAGGCAGGTAAAATTGATGGTAATTCAGATGTTTCCGGAAATGGGAGTAAAAGTTCTGTAAGAATATATGGTTCTACCATGACTGACGATCAGTCTATAGTGGCACTTGCTAACCAACAGTCCTATAGAGTGACGGGTGAAATTGATTTAGAAAGTGTTTTAAATATAGGCGAAGGTGTTCAGTTTGCTTTTGATGAAGATGTTTTTTTCAGAGTGAATGAAGAGGGGAATATTATTGCTGAAGGTAATGCATCAAATAAAATAGTAATGACTTCGTCAAATATTTCAGGAGGATTATATTGGGGCGGACTTGATATAAATTCCGGCTATAGTTCAAATAAATTAGACCATGTTGAGGTCTCTTATGCAGGAAATTCAGAGATGTTTTATGAAAATAGTGGATGGAGAAGTGCTAATGTTGGAATTCAAGATAATGGGCTGTTAACTATAACAAATTCTAACATATCAAATGGTGAAGGTGACGGTATCTACTGTGGTACGGAATCTCTAAATGTTTTTGAGAATAATGAATTTGTAGATAATAACGGTTACGCAATTGTTATTGAATTCAATGACATTGGTGCAATTGATGGGAACTCTACTTTTTCAGGAAATGGGGATGATGGTGTGACAATTTATGGTTCAACAACTTCTAATAATCAATCAATTGCTGATTTAGCAGGGGATGCCTACTATTTATTTACTGGTTCATCTACAATAGGATCTGATGTAACAATAGAAGAAGGATCTGAATTTAGATTTAATGAAGATGTGAGCCTCACTGTAAACTCAAGCGGTACGGTAGTAGCTTCCGGAGCATCAGGAAATATGATCACTTTTACAAGTGCTAATCAAGCAGGAGGTATTAAGTGGGCAGGAATTTTAATAGAATCTAATTCCGAAGTAAATGAATTCAATTATGTTGAAGTTTCACATGGAGGTGGGACTGAAATCGATTACATAAATAGCGGTTGGAGAACAGCTAACATTGCAATTGCTTCCGGAAAATTAAAATTGAATGATTGTGTTATATCTCATAGTGGTGAAAATGGAATAGTTGTAGGAAGCAGTGGCTTTTTAAATGGGCTTAATTCAGGTAGTACAGATCCTGCATCGCAAATTGAAGCTAATAACAGTTTTTCTGATAATGGATCAGACAATCTGTTATTTCTGTAGTTATAATCACTTTAATACTAATCTACAAAGAGCCATTAGCTCTTTGTAGATTTATTACTAATAACAGAACTATGAAGAAACAAATATTATTAATAGCTACAGCACTATTACTAAGTTTTAGTGTACAGGCACAGGATTTAGTCTATGAAAAAGGTGATAACATCTTTAATGCCGGATTTGGGCTGGGCTACTATGGTTATGGTGCATTAGGCACGAGGTCTTTTTCAGTGCCAGCTATTACTGCTAATTATGAGGTAGGGATACATGAGTATTTCGGAGTGGGTCCTTACGCAGGATTTGCCAAGTGGAATTACCGATCTAATATTTATGGCTATGACTATGGATTCTCAATCTTTACTATAGGAGGTAGAGGTTCTTTTCACTTTTCAAGTTTGCTAAATGAAGCACTTGATATGGGCATAGATGACAGTAAGCTTGATTTATATATCGCATTGTTAATGGGGATGGAATTCCAAACTTATTCTGGTGATTATGGAAATCAGGAGGGAGATGTAGATTTAAAATTTGGACCTGTTTTCGGTGTTAGATACTATCTCAGCAATAACTTCGGCCTTTATTTTGAAGGAGGAAGAGGTTCTTTAGGCTGGGCCACCTTTGGCTTATCCTTAAAAATGTAAATAGAGCGATACCTAAACAAGTCATGCGTTTGTTTAGGTGTTGTTTTTTCATTTTAACCTGAAAGACCGCTCTTTTAGAGCGGTTTTTTTTAACTTAACATTTTAATACTTTCCGATTATGGGCTCGCGAAAAGCATGGGAATTAATCGGGGTTAATATCAGACAATTATATAAATGCACCCTTGAATCACTAACTAATATTCAGGAGTCACAGCCTCACAATTCGAGGCTGTTTTGATTTACGGCCACACCTTAACAGGAAATTTAATTTATAGGATTGACTAAATGTTTAACAGAATCTATCTCCTTCCACTTACCTTTCTTTTCAAGTATTCCGACCAGTCCAGTAGCTGACTTTTTTACCCAGGGATGACCCTGACCCAATACCTCAATTTGCTCGGTTAAAGCCTGTCGGTACATTATTTCTGCTTCATCCTTTTTTTGGCTGTTGGCCAAAGACCCGGCATATATGCCAATGCTCCATAAATAAAATGGGTGTTTCGAACCTATAAAATTTAAGGCTTTTTCATAAGCTTCATAAGCTATTATTTCCGCATCTGAATGCTTCCCTAATTTACTAAGAGTTAAGGATAAATTTCCGGCACTGGAAATATAGGTCAGGGTTTCTTTCCCCATTACATTCTCGGCAAGCATTACAGCTTCTTCAAGATATCCCAGAGCCTGATTCAAACTATCCATATCTCTATAGGTTACTCCTAAAGCATTGGCAGATTTTATATAATTCAAGTGCTCTTTTCCATAGATGGTTTCTGTTTTCTTGATGGCTTCTTTTTGGTACTTCAAAGCTTTATCAAAATCATTTGCTTGTCTATAGCCGGAAGAGAGGTTTTCAATTAACGTGATATAAAAAGGATGGCCTTCTGAATAATTTCTTTTAATAATGGCTAAAGATTTTTTTAAATGAATGATTGAAGAATCAATTTCTCCCTTATAATGTTTTATACTGGCTTTTGTATTATAAGCTTCCGCCAATTCTAATGGGTCCAGTGAAGCCTGATGAGTTTCAAACCATGCTTTGTCTAACAAGCTGTCTGCTCTTTTCGTGTCACCAGCTTCCATAGTAGTAAGTGCCAATTGCATGGTTAACAGGCCTGCTATTTTTTTATTTTCCGGGATTAGTTTTTTAGATAAGTCAAAAGCTTCTTTTATTAGCTCAAGGCTTTCTTTTAATTGGGAATTATACATTCTTGCTTTTGAGAGTTCAAAGTAGGCTTTAAAATGATTTTCCGTATCTGAAAGGGATAGTTTTTTGTTTAATTGAATAGATTGGGCAAGAAGTGAATCGGCTAATGCATATTGACCTGCTTTGCTAAAAGTGGTGCCTAGCACAAATAAAAGTTCAGCTTTAATTTCATCATCAGGGTATAATTTAATCTTATGGATACTTTCCTGTATCAAACTTTCTAACTCAAGCTTATCCCTCCCTCTTATTTCCGGATTGGCCGATTCAAATATGGAAATTAAGAAATCTGAGACTCTTTCGCTTTTCATAGCAGCAATTTGTGCGGCAACTGTTTGCTCATTTGCCAATATAGTTTGCCTGGTAGACACCACTACCCCTATAGTTAAGGAAAGAAATAAAAGGATCACCAGGCTTGTTGCAATTTTATTTCTTCGAATGAATTTATTTGCCTTGTAGAGCCATTGGTTGGAATAAACTGTCACGGGAAAACCCGCCAGATAATTTTTAACATCCCCAATTAGTTCGTTTACAGATAGATAACGCTCTTCAGGTTTTTCCTTGAGGCAAGTAGAAAGAATTGCCAATAATTCTTTGCCCACTTTGGCAGTATTAATTTTAAGTGCTCGGTTTGTAACCATATCCTCTGTTTTATCGAAAGGAATATCGCCACACAAAATAATATGAAAAAGCACACCTAATTGATAAATGTCAGTGGCTACTGATGTGTTTTGTTGATTCAACTGTTCTGGAGCAGCGTAAAAAGGAGAGGCCATGATATTGGTATTGCTTATATCTGAAGACCCTATTTTTTTAGCTATTCCGAAATCCAGCAACTTAATTTTACCCTCTTTTGAGACAAGAATATTATTAGGTTTAATGTCAAGATGAAGAATTAACTGGTTATGGGCAAACTGAATCGTCTCACAAATTTCAAGAAATAAGTAGAGCTTTTCTTTCAGGTTTTTTTTATGCTCTTCCAGGTATTTATCAATAGGATCTCCCTCTACATAATCCATGATAATAAAAGGAATACCACGCTCTGTTAAACCACCGTCCAAAATATGTGCTATATTAGCATGGTTCAATGATGCCAGAAATTGCTGTTCCTGACGGAAACTTTCTAAAAAATCTTCTTTAAGAAGTGGATTGGAGAAACATTTAATAGCAACAGTTTGCTCATATTGCCCATCGTTTCTTTGCGCAAGATAAACTTCCCCCATGCCCCCTTGCCCCAGCAAAGAAGTAACCACATATTTGTTGATTATATCTCCCTTTTGAAGTAAAATAGTCTGGGGTTTATCACAGAGGCCTTGTGCAATTTCACCTTTTAACCTGTGAAAATAAACTTCTGATTCTTCCGAATGGCGTAACATATCAAGAAGTGTTTCCTGTAACAATAAATTGCCCTCCGATTTATTAATAATGAAATTTGTCCTTTCAGAAGGAGAGAGTTCCAGGCTTTCATTAAAAATTTTTTCTAGTTCACTCCAGTTGTATTCCATATTAATTAAGAGCACTTTATTAGCAATATCTGGCGATTAATATAATCAGTAATCTTTATGGCTCACCTGTAATCCTACTGATGATTGTTGTTGAAAGACAAGTACTGACATATTTTATTGGCCATATCTACGATAAAAAATGTATGTTTAACAAAATGCAATTTAGTAATTTCTGATGGAGAGGGCTTTTTCTCGATTATTTAAGCTGGAGGCAATATTTTGCTATAAGTTTTCAAAGTAATCATCTGCATCACCGGCATTTTGTAGTATGATTAGTAAAGTTTTCTCAAGCTATTCATTTCCTTTGGATTTCGTTCTTATGAATTCCGCTCTACGATCAACAGGAATTGATAAATTTTCATAAAAAATGCTTTCTAGTTCATCCCAATTATACGCCATTAAGCAGATTTATTTTGTTGTAATTGGCTGTACATCCAGGCTTTTGTAACCTGCCAGCTTCTTTTTACTGTTGCAGTTGACACATCCAGTACTGCCGCTGTTTCTTCTATACTCATATTGGCAAAAAATCTGCACTCGACAATTTTTACCTGTCTTTTGTCTTTTTGTTCCAGCTTTATAAGTATCTCATCCAGGTGCAATAGTTCATCAGAGCAGTTTTCTGATAAATGGATTTTCTCTTCCCATTCCTCGAAACAAACATGTTCAGCTTCCTTCCCTCGTTTGATGGCGTTTTTTCTTCTTGCTGCATTTAATAAAATTTGCCGCATCGCTTTTCCCGCCACGCCATAAAAATGCGCACGGCTTATCCAATCTGTTTCTGAGTTAATAATCTTTAAATAAGCTTCGTGAACTATGGCGGTAGTGTTGAGGGTTTCCAATCCGAAAAACTGGAATCTTATCCTTTGAGCAATGTGTCTGAGCTCAGAATAGATTACAGGAAAGATTTTATTATAAGCGCATAAATCGCCATTATTCGCCTTTATAAGTAATTGTGTAATTTCTCCTTGTACTTTCATAGTTAAAAGATAAAATTAAAAACATTTAAGCTAATCACCTAATAATTAATAAAAAAATTAGAAAGTTTATAAAATACATTTAAAAATAATATATAATGTTTCTGGTTTAGGATATTGAATCAGAACTATAATAACGTAAAAATGATGTAAAGTACTGCCATTTAATGATTTTTTAATAAATCTTTAATTTATGAACCATATTTATATATCATATGGATTTGATGTTGTGGTTCAATATTGAGATACCTCCAACATTTTAACCGATAGTTTATTTCTATATTCTTTTGGCATTAATGTTGTTCTTAAAAAATAAATCGTAAATTGTTTTTGTATTTACATACAATTTAAATACTTTCGGGATTATATATAATAATATTTATCACCTCAAAATAACAACGCTATAGAATAAACCTTTACCAAACTAAACAAGGTGTTTTAAGATGAACAGTCAAAAAACAAAACTGGACGACAGCCAATTGGTGAGCCAGTATATCAATGGTAATGAAGTAGCGTTTGAACAACTAGTAATCCGCCACAAATCTAGAATTTTCACCACTATCTATATGATAGTGAAAGATCATTATGTCGCAGAAGATTTGATGCAAGAAGTTTTTATTAAGTCTATACGAACTTTGAAATCCGGACGTTATAATGAGGAAGGTAAATTTTTACCCTGGATTCTTCGAATTGCGCATAATTTGGCAATAGATAAATTCAGGAAAAATAAAAGGTACCCTACCATCGTTATGGACGATGGAAACAGTGTGTTCGAAACCCTCGAATTTGCAGAAGGCAGTTTTGAGGATGCGCAGATGAAAAAAGATATGCACAAATCCCTGCGAAAACTGATTCAGGAATTACCGGATGCTCAAAAGGAAGTGTTGATTATGAGACATTTTATGGATATGAGCTTCAAAGAAATTTCTGAACAGACGGGAGTGAGTATTAATACTGCTTTAGGTCGAATGCGCTACGCCCTCATTAATTTGAGGAAAAAGATGCAACAATATAATATAGCCTATGACCAAAATTTTTACTCATGACGATTTAATCAGGTATGTCTATGAAGAAACCACAACTGAAGAAAATCGACTAATCGAAAAATCCTTAGCCGTTGACAGTGCTTTGCTGGAGCAATGTCAAGAGTTGCATAGGATAAAAGAGCAATTGGACGGGAGCATGATGTCTCCTTCAGAAAAAACGATTAATACTATTTTAGAATATTCAAAAGGCTTTAATTTGCATCCTGTAAAGGACTAACCAATGCAAAGAAAAGAACGGTATAAAGCTTTTATTGAATACTTCTCTGAAAACCAACCACAAGCTGAAACGGAGCTTCATTATGAAACTCCGTTTCAGCTGTTAATTGCTGTAATTTTATCTGCCCAATGTACCGACAAAAGGGTGAATATTGTTACACCTGCGCTTTTTGAAGCTTTTCCAAGTCCGGAACATTTAGCTTCTTCTCATTTTGATGAGGTTTTGCCTTATATAAAAAGCATTTCTTTCATGAATAACAAAACCAAACATTTAATTGGTATGGCTAAGTTATTGGTGGAGAATTTTGACTCTCAAGTACCTGAGAATGTAGATGATCTGCAAACCCTTCCGGGAGTTGGCAGGAAAACAGCCAATGTGATTGCTTCGGTCATTTATAATCAACCCGCAATGGCAGTGGATACGCATGTGTTCAGAGTTTCCAAAAGGTTGGGACTGGTAAATATGAATGCTAAAACTCCACTTGAGGTAGAAAAAGTCTTAATTAAAAATATACCTTCTGAATATGTACATCTGGCACATCATTGGCTAATTTTGCATGGAAGATACGTATGTGTGGCCCGAAGACCTAAATGTGAGGAATGTAAAATCACCCATTTCTGTCGTTATTTTGAGAAGACTAATTCTTGATTGTATAGAAATTTTGAAGTAATAAACGGGAATCATTTTTTGCTCTAAATCCCATCCTGGTGCAAAAAACATTGATTTATATAAAATGTGATTTCACAGTTTGTGAGTAGGTTTTTCCAATTGGTAAAGATTTTCCATTCTTAAGTACGACTCTGTTTCCTTCCAGATAATGAATGGTATGTTTGTTAATAAGGGTGGATTTGTGAATTCGAATAAAGGAAGACCCGACAAGTTCTTCTTCCATGCTTGTTAAGGTTCTTGGCGTTAAAATATATTCATTTTCCAACCAACATTTAACATAGTTACCGTAACTCTCCAGGTAGAAAATGTTCTTTGTCAAAACCCTGACAACCTTTTTATCAACCTTTAGAAAAAGGGTTTTCTCAGAAGAAGATGGTTTTTCTCCGCTTGCTGTTGTAAAATTAACCTCCTCCTTATTTAGGCTAATTAAATCCTGTACTTTGTTCACGGCTTTTAAAAAGCGTTCAAAACGGAAAGGCTTCAATAGATAATCAGATACATTCAGCTCGAAGCCTTCCAATGCATATTCAGAATGGGCGGAGGTGATAATGACAAAGGGTTTTCGGTCGAGGGTCCTTAAAAATTCCAGGCCTGTTAGTTTTGGCATTTGGATATCCAGAAAAAGCAAATCTATAGCTTTGGCCTTTAACATTTGAAATGCCTCGGTGGCTTTATAGCAGTGGCCTACAATTTCCAGGTAGGGAATATCCTCTTCATATTTTTCAATAATGGTGTGGGCCAGCGGTTCATCGTCTATTATAATTGCACGTATCTTCATTTCAGAGTAATTGTTAGGTAGGCATAATATACTCCATTTTTCTTTTCTGCTTTTAGTTCATGTTGTTGCGGATACAACAATGTTAACCTTCTCTGCAAATTAGCTAGCCCAATACCGGAAGAATTAATATTGTCTTCTTCGTGAGAATTTTTACAGCTAAAAGTAAGTTTGTTATCAACAGTTTTCACTGATAAAGATAAAAATGTTTTGTTTTCTGCTGGCTCAATTCCGTGTTTAAATGCATTTTCCACAAGAATGATTAATAGCAAGGGAGCGATTTTCAGTGTATCCTCTACCGAAATACTAAATTCTACTTCAAATTCTTGCTGTAAGCGCAGTTGTTGCAACCGGATATAATCTTTGATATAACTTATCTCTTCTTTTAAAAGTACTTTGGGTTCTTTGCCCTTGTAGATGACGTAGCGCATAAGATCCGAAAGCTGGAGGATGCCCTCCGGTGTTTTGGAGGAGCCACTTAAGCTGAGGGCGTAAAGGTTATTTAATGTGTTAAAAAAGAAATGTGGGTTAATTTGCTGTTTAAGTAAATCAAGCTCTGTTTGCACTTGTTGTTTTTCCATTTTTTCCATCTGGCTATTTTGCTTAAACCACTGTAAGGCAAAAATTACAGGGATGCTGACCAAAATAATCGTTATCACAACTCCTGCATTGGTAATGTCAAAAGCGTCCAAATTTTCACTTGGCACTACAATTCTTAACTCTTGATGGAGTGGTAACCAAATAAGTAACTGTGCCAAAAATGGATAAAGAATAACTATAGTGCTTATTAAGCCGAAAATATAATATAGAATTCCTTTTTTTCTCAGGAGCTGAGAGATTAGAAATTTTTCATTAATGATGAAAAACAAAAAACCAGCCAGGTAAGCTATATATAACTGCGCAGCTATTGTTAGAAATAGCCATAGGTTTTGAGCTATTTCTTTCAGGTTCCATAACATATCTATTGTAGCTCGCTGGTTAAATTGTTCCTGATTTGAAACCACAATACCTGCCATAAATAAGGCAACTAGAAAGAGAGCAAGCATGATGGCGGCTTCCAGGCTCATCATCTTTTTCCAAATAAACCGCTTGAAGTGCTGATTGATATAGGGCTGAACCAGCAAATAGAAACTTATAATAAAGGTGCTTATAGTAGCTACTCCAAATGCCGGTAAATTGAGTTTAATACCTTTAAAGTTTATCTCTGGAAGATTGTAGAGTAAAATAAAAACAAGAAAGGGGTATAACAAATAAATAAATCCCCAGCCCAGGAGATACTTTGTTTTTATCCAGCGATTGAGCAAGACTGTTTTATGCCAATCCCAAATAATTTGTGGAGTTAGCAAGATCAATAAAACAGCTAAATGAATTAGGTAAAACTTCCAGGAATTTTCTGGCTTTTCCAACATGGAAATAATAGTGGCCAGGCAGATTGCCCCAATAAAAAGCCATGTATCCCTGTCAAGTAGCTGTTTTTCAATTTTCTTCAAGCTTAAATTCATGCCTATTCATTTTGCCAAAAAAAGTATTCTGTTCCAATATTATCAAAGATTAATGATAAAAGTAGTGTTTTTCATGATGAAAGAAGCAAAATCCCTTTATGGTGGAGATTAGACTACTTAACATGATTTCTCGCCCCTTTGTCATCTAAAATTCTTCAATAAGAGAGCACCTTCTACTTTGCCAGTCAATCCATTATAGAGAAAAATGCATGAATTGAATGAAAAGAATAATCAACTGCCTAAGGAATATTTATTGCGAATTCTCTTATAGGGGATCCCTTTAGGGCAAACTGCTGAGGTGGTACAAGTTATGGCAACTAAAATAATAATAATATACTATGCATATGAATTCACTGGTTTTACAAAATATAACTAAAATTTACCCTAATGGTGTAAATGCCCTTAAAGGGGTTTCTTTAGAACTCGGAAATGGGATGTTTGGATTATTGGGTCCAAATGGTGCAGGGAAGTCTACTTTAATGCGCACTATTGCTGCCTTGCAAAGCCCTAATGAGGGCAGGATTTTTTTCAATGGAACTGATACCATTAGGAATCCTCAATTTATGAGGAATAAACTAGGCTACCTACCTCAGGAATTTGGTGTATATCCTAAAATATCAGCACAAGATTTACTCAATCATATTGCTGTTTTAAAGGGGATATTGAATAATACAGAACGAAGGAAACAAGTAGAGGGCTTATTGAATCAAACCAACTTATACGCCCATCGCAAAAAAGCAGTAAGTAGTTTCTCCGGTGGCATGCGCCAGCGTTTTGGTATTGCCCTGGCGTTATTAGGCAATCCTCAGCTCATCATTGTTGATGAACCCACAGCAGGTCTCGACCCTGAGGAAAGGAATAGGTTTCACAATCTGCTGAGTGAAATTGGAGAACAAATTATTGTAATTCTCTCCACCCATATAGTTGAAGATGTAAGTGACTTGTGTCCTCAAATGGCTATTCTTAATGACGGTGAAATTGTGTGCCGGGATTCTCCCAAAACACTTATGAAGCAGATGCAGGGGAAAGTATGGCGGAAAACTATAAGGAAAGAGTTATTGAATCAGTATGAATCCTCCCACCTGCTAATTTCTTCAAAATTGGTGATGGGAGAAAGAATCATTCATGTTTATGCAAATGAAAAACCAGGAGAAGACTTTTACCCAGTAAGTGTTCAACTGGAAGATGTTTATTTTCATACTTTAAAGCTACAGTCTATCAGAAAGGAGGAAGTAGCATGCTAGGTAAACTGCTCTTTTTTGAACTGAGATTTCAATTCCGAAAACTCATTTTTTGGGTTGTAGCATTAGGGTTTTTGTTCTTTGGTTTTATGCTTACACTCTACGGATTGAAGCTTCCGGATGTAAATACAAATGCACCTTATATGATTGCTTACAGTTTAAGTCTTTCTTCAATAGGGTGTGTATTTGCTATAACTTTCTTGGCGGCTTCTTCCCTACTACGTGATCAGGATCATCAGATGCAGGAATTAGTATTTGTTACACCAATTACTAAATTCTATTTCTTAACAAGTAGGTTTTTAGGCGCTTTTATAGCGGCTTTAAGTGCGTACATCTTTCTAATTGCAGGAATGCTACTGGCTGTTTATTCTCCACTTCAGGATGCGGATAAACTTGGTTCCTTTCAGCTGATGAATTACGGGTGGAACTTTTTTCTTTTTGCTTTGCCTAATATGCTATTGGTTTCGGCCTTATTATTTTTCATTGCTACTTTAATCCGCAACAGAATGGCTATTTATCTGGGTGGATTAGCGATTTATATTGGTTATATAGCGGTTTCTCTTTTTTCCGGAGCTCCCTGGATGGCAAATATTAATCCTCCATCAGCTGAGGCTATGGCATTGGCAGCGAAAATTGACCCTTTTGGAATCTCCTCTTTTTATGCTCAAACCAGATATTGGTCTGCGTATGAGCAAAACACTAAGCTATTGGTTTTGGAGGGTAGTTTTTTATTGAACAGGCTACTCTATTTCAGCTTTTCAATTTTATTAATACTTTTTACCTATTCCATTTTTTCTTTTAGAAAATCTAAAACCATCCATAAAGCAGATGGTGAGAATAAAGTAGTGAAAAACCAACAACTACAATCTTATCAATCTACAACCACCACAATCACCAATTTTAGGTTTTTTAGAAAATCGTTTTTCTCCCTTTTAAAGATAGAGCTTCACTCAATCTATAAAAGTTTTACTTTTTTACTTCTCTTGGGCTTATGGCTGTTTGTGATTGGGATAGAGCTATTTTCAGAAGTTCAGGAACATACTCGTACCTCTGCTATTTTGGTAACAAGTGGCCAATTGATTATGACAATTATGGATGTGTTCCCTGTTTTTGGAATATTAACTATCGTTTTTTATGCAGGAGAACAGCTTTGGCGTAATAAATTGATAAAATTTGATGAGCTGAATGATGTGACACCTGCCACTAACTATGCCCGTCTCCTGTCTAAATTTATTGGACTTATTTCTATTCCTTTATTAATGATTTTTTTGGGCAATGGAATTGCTATCGCTCTCCAGCTTTATAAAGCACATTCAGCTATCGAGTGGGGCTTATATGGTATATCCGTTTATTATTTGGGTATGCCATTGGTGATCTTTCTGGCAATCTCAATATTGGTGCAGACTATCATTCCTTCAAAATATGTGGGCATGGCAGTATCTTTTTTTCTTGCTTTACTTATAGCTTCCCCACTTAGCACACTTATGGGTGTAGAACATCAACTGCTTCGTTTTGCTAATCCTTTCACCACTTTTGCACATGATTCGTATTCTGATTTTAATGGATTTGGGCAATACACCCAGGCATTTAACTGGAGAATGTTATTAGGTTTATTCATTGCCATTTTTGCATTAGTGCTTTCAAATGCATGGTGGATTCGTGGGAAAGAAAACAATCTAAAACAACGATTAATGCAAACTGAAAGGGTATTAGGAAAGAAAGGAAAGCGCTTAATCCTGTTTTCATTCATTGGAATTTTGATGACATCCGGCTATATTTTTTATGCGATTAATTGGGTAGAACATTATGAAACCCGAAGTGATAAAATTAGGTGGACTAAAAACTATGAACTGCTTTACAAACCTTTTAAGGATAAGCCACAACCTCATATAACAGAGTTAAATGCTACTATTGATTTATATCCTACTGAAAATTGGTATGAAGTAAAAGGGAATTATTTGCTTGATAATAAGACAGATAAACCGCTGGACACTGTATTGCTTGGGATTCACCGATCTGTTATACTTAAGGATTTTGCTATTGATGGAGCAACGGTAATCCGGGCAGATGAAAAATATGGATATTATTTAGTCGCTTTTGATCGCCCCTTTCTGCCAAATGAGAATTTAAAAATGACCTTTCAATTTGAATCAGGTTGGAGCCCATTCACGGGCCATGAAGCCTTTAATGCAATTGTGGATAATGGATCATTTCTTCGGATCAGTAATTATTTCCCTTTCTTTGGATATGATGACAGCCAGGAGCTGAAAAGTGAAGACTTAAGAAAAGAAGAAGGTTTACCGGAAAGGAAGGAGCAAATCCCTACATTGGAAGAGGTAGCCCAAAATCCTCAGGAATATGATGCAGATGATTATCATTTTATTGACTTTCAGCTGAAGATCTCAACAGATGTGGATCAGCAAGTAATTGCTCCGGGTCAGTTGATATCAGAAGAAATACGAGAAAATCGTCATGTCTATTCCTTTAAGAGCACTAATCCAGTGCCTTTTCGATTGGCCGTTGCCTCAGCCCGGTATGAGGTACAGAAATGGAGTTACAAGGAAATTGATTTCTTCATATACTATCATCCCAGCCACAAAATCAATATTTCCAGTGCGAAAGAAGCCATTATCCATGCGTTTGATTATTGCACCGAAAATTTTGGGCCTTATCAATACAAAAGCTTTCGCTATGTGGAAGTGTCTGATTTCACATCTGGCTTTGTGGCTACATCCTATCCGGGAGTGATATATCACAGGGAAGGTATTGGATTTACCCACGATTTATCTAATGCTGCTGCTCAAAATGTGTTGTACAAAACTATCGCTCACGAATTTGCACATCAGTGGTGGGGAGGCCAACTTCACCCTAAACAAATGGAGGGAGCTATTGTGCTGACGGAGGGCCTGGCTCAGTACACTGAAACCATGATTTATGAGCAGGCTTTTGGAAAAGAATTAACACACAAAGCTCTGGAGGTAGAAATGGATTCATATTTACGGGACAGGAATTTTAAAGAGGAGATGCCGCTGTTTAGAGTGGGATATGTCGACCCTCATATTGCCTACAGTAAAAGTGCTAAAGTTTTCTACGCTCTAAAAGAACTAATTGGTGAGAAAGCTCTTAATGCTATATTAAAAGAATTGCTTATAGATTTTTCTTTTCCACAGGTTCCACCTACTGTCAATGATTTTTTAACGATTTTATATGAAAAAACAGAAGAGCAATACCATGAAACTATTACGGACTTATTTAAAAGAGTAGTAGTTTATGACGTTTCTGTTGAAGGAGTTTCCATGTCTGTACTTCCTGATAGTACTTTTGAATTAAATATGGAGGTGAAGATTAGTAAATATCGGCAAGATAAGAATGGTAAAACCATTGAATATCCTATTCATGATCATATAGAGATTGCTGTAATGTCAGGAGATAAGCAAGTGATTTATTTAAAAAGCCACCGCTTTGAGCGGATGAATAATCAGATAACTATCAAGGTGGGAGAAAAACCCCAATCTGTTATTATTGATCCAATGGGTATTCTGATAGAGGAGGATCAAATAAATAATAAAGTAGATGTTCAGTAAGATTCGAATTATTGACCCAAATAAAGGTGAATAGTTAGTAAGGGTCTGAGATGTATATTCCATCCGGGCGGTATCAATTGTTTGTTTTTATAAAAAATTTTTTGAAAATTTTTTATAAAAACAAACAATTGTAATATTTCCATATGTAACAAAAATAAGGCTTTTTTCGTACGCCTTTTTCCTACTATTTCATTTCTTTATTTAAACTATAATTATGCAATAATTATATTAATATTACATGCGTGTTGTATTTACTCAATATATAAAAAAAACAATATTGGAACTGTGAATTAGTGTCGCCAAAACGCTCTAATTTTAGATGAATAGCATAAAATAACGCATAAAAGTTGTTATTATTTCGATTAAACCATAGATTTATTCTTTAATTATGTTTCACCAAAAAAAAGAAAAGCATGAAAAAGAATTACCCTGAAACAGGCTTTTATTACTTTTTGTCCAATATAGTGGGCAATAAAGGCCTTTTTCTTACATCGGTTTTATGGTTGCTTTTTTCTGCAGTAACACCTCAGGTGCTACTTGCACAAAAAGCTGAAAAGAGGCCGGCAGTTCCAGTTATCTGCCCGGCTAAGCAACAGGATATGTTTACAAAAGTAAATATACCTAAGGAATCAAAGGATGAGCATCAGCGTATGCTCCAAAACGAAGCTACTGCTGAATTTGATGTAACCTTTGGTCCTGGCGCCCAGGCCAACCCTGAAGCCAGTGCGGCATTTGAATATGCTTTGGATATTTGGGCTACGCAAATTGTGTCCCCCGTACCTATCAAAGTGTACGCAGATTTTGCTAATCTTGGGCCTGGGGTTTTGGCTTCTGCCGGACCGGCCTATAATGTGACCAATTTCCCTGGTGCCCCTGAGGAAGATGTGCTTTATCCGGCTGCTTTGGCAAATGCCTTGGCGGGGGAAGTGCTTTTTCCGGATGAAGAGTATGATTTAATAGTAAATTTGGGAGACGGGATTCCCTGGTATTTTGGACTTGATGGTAATACACCCTCAGGCTTATACGATTTTGTAACTGTTGCGCTTCATGAGGCAGGACATGGTTTGGGCTTTACAACGGTACGTGGTTATAATAATGGCACAGGTACTATGCGTTCAAATGGTCAACCCTCAATATTTGGAATTTTCATGGAAGACGGAGACGGTGACAGATTACTTGACTTTCCGGATCCTTCTACAGAATTGGGAGATGCATTCACCGGAGGCGACCTTTACATGGGTGGCGAATATGCTGTAGCGGCCCTTGGAGGAGAAAGGCCTGAGCTTTATGCGCCAAGTACATGGCAAGGTGGGTCTAGTATTGCTCACTGGGATGAGGCGGCTTTTCCAGCCGGAGATGTGAATTCTTTAATGACACCACAAGTGGGTTCAGCTGAATCAAATTTTGATATAGGAGATATTACCAGGGGCCTTTTTAAAGATATGGGCTGGGTTATTAACGATGAAGGAGCACCTACTTTGGTAGCAACACCTACTTCCATTTCCGATGAAATTCTCATTGGAGAGGCAGTGACCCATACAATAAGTTTATCCAATATTTCGGACACAATCGCCAATGTCTCATTAAGCTCAAGTTCAGGTACAACTACTATTATTGAATTTTTTGACCCTGAAGAATTAATGATTGAGCCTGGTGAAACAGACTCTTTTACGGTAGGATTGAATGCAGCGGAATTGGAAAAAGGAATTTATGAAGATACTATTCTGGTAGTTTCAGCCGAGACATCCGATACTTTGAACATACCAGTTTATGTGCAGGTGTTAGACGGAACAGAGGCACCTGAAATTTCTGTTTCACCGGATTCTCTGGCAGTAACTTTGGAACAAATGCAGACAGGCATTGAAGAATTAACAATTTCTAATACAGGTGATGCTGATTTAACTTTCAGCATTGAGGTAAACGATGACTCTACCACTACTTTTCCGGAAAATGTAATCGCCTCTAATAATTATATTAGAACAGAGGGTTTTATAGAGGAACAATTCCCTTTTGCTGAAGGGGGTAGTAAATCAGCCCTTATACGAACAGAAAGCAATACTTTTAATAGAGCAGTTACTAGTTTATATGCTACAGACTTTGAAGATTTTCCACTAGGGGATATAAATGATCAGCAAGGTTGGATTAGTCAATATGATGATAACTGGATCATTTCTGATGCTAACCCTGAAGAAGGAGATCAGCATTTTAGAGGTGTTTCCGATGGCTTAGGTGGCACAAGACCAGGTAATATCTTAGCCCTTTCCCCTACTATTACGCCACTGGACGAGCCATTTATGACAATGACTGCTTCTGTGAATATAGAAGGAAGCGGTGTTACATGGGAAGTAATTCCCCAGTCACCTACGGAAGGTTCTGTTGTAACAAGGGTAAGATTCAACCCTGATGGAACAGTTGATGTATTGGCAGATCCTGATTTTGTTAGAATTGATGCCACTACTCCTGAGGGATATTTTGACCTTAAAATTGCAGTGGACAAGGATGATGCCACTTTCTCTGTTTATTTTGATGAAGAATTGGTGTTCACCGGACAAGGTTATGCAAGTATAATCGAACAAGCCGTATTCCTTTCTGCAATGGAAGAGGAAGGTTCAACTTTTGATGTTGATAACCTTGAAATTACAGATGGCGACCCCGATGCTTTCTTCGTGACTGTTTCACCAAACTCAGGAACAGTTCCATTTGGTTCATCAACAACAGTAGATGTAAGGTTTGATGCCAGAGCATTGAGTGCAGGAGAATATCATGCTTCTTTATTAATTAGTAGCAATGATGCTGAAAATTCACCAATTGAAGTTCCTGTAACCTTAACTGTTGTTCAGCCACCTACAATTGAAGTGTCACCTGACTCATTAAGTGCTGCAGTTAACGTGCAAACTGATGATCCACCAACTCAAACCGAAACTTTTACAATAAGCAATACAGGGGAAAGCACCCTTGAATTTAATGCTTCTACAGGAGCTACGGAGTTTACACCTTTCGCAAATGATACAAGTGGTATTATTGCGTATGAATCGCTTGATATGTCAGTATACGGAGTAGGTAATACTGGTTCTTATGAAGAGAAGTTGGCTAATGCTCCTAAACGCCTGGCGGCTACTAAATCGGAATCCGGGCAGCCATATTCCAGTACATATACCGATTCTATTGCCTATGATACTGGTTTGGATTTCCCTGATGATTTTGCAGGAGTTCAAACAGCTGCCTATACAAGTGCACTAAATTTTGATGTAGAAAGTGATTTCACTTTAACAGCAGTTAGAAATGGTTATCGAACGGAAGCAGTAGCAAACCCTGTAGTAGTGCTTGAAATCTACAGAGGTGGGGCCACTCCAAACGATGGTGAATTGTTGCATACACAAACTTTTGAACAAGCTAGTGAAGAAGGGATTGTAGTAGCAGAGGTTTTAAGTCAATCTTTAAGCTTTTCTGCTGGTGAATCTTTTTGGGTAGTGCATAAGTATCCTGATGGAATTGCTTTCCCTCAAGGAGTAGATGCAAACGCAACTCAACGTCCTAACACCTATATGTTCAGCTCTGATGGTGGAGCAAGCTATAACCCTTCAGGCTTTGTATTTTTCGTGAGAGCATTGTCCGGTGGAGGTAGTGAGGATTACATCAGTTTATCTCCTTCTTCAGGAAGTGTATCACCTGGCGAGTCAGTAGAAGTGTCCGTCACATTCGATGGAGCTGGATTGGCAAATGGAATGTATGATACAGATATTCTGATTAATAGTAATGATCCGGTTACACCAACTGCTACAGTGGCCACACATTTTGAAGTCACTGGTCAGGTATCCGAGATTTCCATATCTGATGAATACCTATTGTTTAATGATGTGTTCCTGGGAGCCGAAAGGGAAAGAACTTTCACAATTAGTAACGAAGGTTTAGCCACACTAAATGTCACGGATATCTCTTCAGACAATTCTGATTTTACAGTGAGTACTTCATCGGCTACAATTGAAGCCGGAGATAGCCTGGTAGTAACAGTGAATTTTGCCCCAAGTGAGCAGGGAAATATAAATGGCATTATTACCATAGAAAGCGATGCTGCCAATGATACTGAATTGCAGGTGGTTGTGAATGGTGTAGGTGTTGAGCCGCCAATTGCCCGATTTGATCCGCAGGAAGTAAGTGAAACTACAGAGGCTGGTACCACAGTAGAGACTGAAATCACTTTGGTAAATGACGGTAATGCTCCTTTAATTTATTCTTTTCCTGATCTGGCGGTAATGTCTGCTTTGTCAAATCCGGATGTGCAATTGAACAATACTGAGATCTTAAGTTTCAGTAATGCAAGTGCTGTGGAAGAAAAAGGAGCAGAAGACAATCGTGTGGGATCTGAAGTTTTATACAGTGTAGGTACAGATAATGAATTTGGCTACAGCTGGATAGATAGCGATGAACCGGATGGTCCTGTTTATGCCTTTAATGATATTACTGCAAGTGGTACAGAAATCACAAATACTTTAAGTGGTGATGGCTCAGCTGAAATTGAGATGCCATTCTCTTTCGAGTTTTATGGTGAAAGCTATACAAATGCAATCATTAATGCCAATGGATTTGTTGCCTTCCAGGAACCTACTGCTTCAAATACCTGGACAAATTCTCAAATTCCTGTTGACAATGCCGTCAATAATATGATTGCGGGATTTTGGAATGATCTTGAACCTCAAAACTTCAATGGATCAGTACATTATGCAGATCTTGGTGATCAATTTGTAGTGCAGTGGACCAATGCATCCCTTTACTCTGGCACTGCTGATGAGACTGTTACTTTCCAGATAGTATTAAATCAGAATGGAAATATTGATGTATACTATGAGGATGTTGAATCAGCTTCTTTCTTAAATTCAGCTACTGTAGGTATTGAAAATGCCGATGGTACAGATGGAGCACAAGTTGCTTTCAATACTGAGTATGTAGAAGATGGCCTGGCGCTCAGGTTTGTGAAGCCGGACATTGCTTTTACTTCATTCATTAGTAATGTAAGTAGTATGTCAGGCGTAGTGCCAGCGGGAGGCTCGAAGGACATTACTGTTACTTTGGATGCCACGGATTTAAATGATGGAGTTTACTACGATGAGTTGAGGGTTTCTACTAATGCGCCATCAGATTCAGGAAGCACGGCTTTGTTTGAATTAACGGTAATAGGCTTTCCTGAAATTGAGATAACCCCTGATTCTATACAATTCGATTCATTATTTGTGGGACTTACCTCAGAAGCATCTTTCTTAATAGAAAATGTGGGTAGTAAGGACCTTGAAATCACTTCTATTTCTAATGGAAATACTGATTTTGTGTTAGATGAAACCGGGCCTATTACCCTGGCTCCTGATCAATCCAGGATTGTCAATGTTGAGTTTACACCTAGTTCTGTGGGGTTCATTGATGATGAGGTAACCATAGAAAGTAATGATGATTTCGGCAATGAAACTGCAATGGTGTATCTATCCGGATTCGGAATAGATCCTCCTGTAATTTCTTTGTCTCCTGATTCATTATCCCTGGTAGTTTATAAAGGTGATTCCACAGTGGAAAATATTTCCATTACAAACTCAGGAGGTTCTGAATTGAACTACTCATTGACGCCACCTTATTTTGCAAGTGCACAAGCAGCAAATCAAGAAGGGCTTCAGTATGAGCGATTGGAGTTTGAAAAGATTCTCAGCAAAGAAGCCCTGGATACACGGGTAGGCCCGGCTTTCCTTAATGCAAGCGGTGGCCCTGGAACTTTTGGTTATACCTGGGTTGACAACAACAGTGGAGGCCCTGCCTATGATTATATTGACATCAGAGAAACAGGCGAATTAGCCAATGTTGGAGGTGATGGAGATGAACAAGTAGCTTTACCTTTTACATTTAACTTCTTTGGTAATGATGAGGATAGTGTGACAATTGGGGCGAATGGATTTTTAACATTTGCGCCTCTATCAGGAAGTAATTTTGTTAATCAACAAATACCTGATCCGGCTAATCCTAATCTGTTTATTGCGCCAATGTGGGATGATATAGAACCACAAAATGGAGGTGGGGTTTATTATGAAGGAAATGAAGATTACTTCATCGTTCAATATGACAGCGTTCCGGGATTTGGATTCCCTCCATTTATTCCTGTGCCAGAGCCTGTAAGTTTTCAGGTAATCTTGTTCCCTGATGGTACGATAAAAATGCAGTATCAGGACGTAGAGTCTTCATCAATGAGCACCAGTTCAACTGTTGGCTTAGAAGGCCCTCAGGGTTTGTCAGGGTTGCAGGTAATATTTAATAATGAATATTTGACTGATGAGTTGGCTATTACATTCACTCCGCCTGTAAGAGGCACAGTTGCTCCGGGAGAAACTGTTGAAGTACCTATTACTTTCTATTCAGACGGATTGGATGCAGGGGAAACTTACTCTGGTGATATTACCGTAAGTAGCAATGATCCTGTTAATCCGGAACTAACAATTCCTGTTGAACTAGAGGTTTTAGCATTGCCTGAAATAGTAAGTTTTACATTAATTAATGCAGAACTTAATGAGGAAATAGGTGAATTACTGGAAGGTGAAATCATCAATTTGGATAATTATGCCAGTAACAGTTTCAGTGTACTTGCCAATGTTTCTACAGAAGAAGTGGGCAGTGTAGTTTTTGATTTCAATGGAGAAGAAGGTTTCCAAATAGAAAATATCGCGCCTTATGCATTAGCCGGTGATTATGATAATGGGAATTCTTTTAATCCAGTTGAGTTTCCTAAAGGGATCAATACAATTACAGCTACTCCATTTACCGGTGCCAATGGAACCGGAAAAGAGGGAGAGAGTTTAACTGTAAACTTTGAGGTGATTGATAATCAACCAGATTTCTGTTACGCGGAATCAGTTATTTCTTACGAGCCTGGTAGCAGAAAGAATGGAAGGTCTTTACCTCCGAGTAGATCAAATCCTCAAATGGCTTTGGGAGAACCACAAGAGAATGATAACTACAATTTTGTAGCTCTGGGTTTTGGAGGTTCTATTACGCTGGAGTTAGGATGTGAAGTGATGGATCACGAAGGAAATGATTTGTTAATTGTAGAAACATCTTTCCGCGATAATAACCGACCTTGTGAATCTTATCCTGAAAAGGCGAAGATAGAAGCTTCGGAAGATGGCGAAAATTGGGTAGTGTTGGCCGAAGAAATTTGCCGTGATGGTGAAGTTGATTTAGCTGACGGTGGATTAACCAAAGCAAGTTTTATCAGGATAACTGATATAAGTAACCCTGATGATTTTGCAGCAGGGAATGCTGATGGATATGATTTAGATGGTATCATGGTCATCAATAACTTTGCTGATTCTACTCAAACGGAAATGGTTCATCAAGTGGTAGATCAGGTCAATATAGTTGCCAATGAGGAAAGTGTAGAGATAATGGCTTATCCTAACCCTGTTAAGGATTATGTTCAATTCGACTTAAAGGGTGAGGGAGACGAGTTCCACTCTAAACTCTATAATGTTCGTGGGGAATTAATTGACCACTCAAGGTTTTCATTGGAATCTGGTGAAGACAAGGGCAGAATTGACATGAGAAACTTATCTCAAGGTTTATATCACTTACGGTTGACTAATGCTGAAGGGGGAATTGTTTCTCAAATGAAAATTTTGAAAAACTAGATTTTCCTAAGCAATTTTTTAAATTGAAAAGCAACAGGCACTTGTCTGTTGCTTTTTTTATATCTCTGTTTTTTTGGAGTGCCCGAATGAAGCTCAAGGAAAGTTTTGTATGGCATTTACAAAACCCTGAGGTAATTCGATTCGTGTGGAGCTACTTAATAGATTCTATGTATATAATAGTAGTGTTTTAAGAATAAGGAATAATTTCGATCGGTAAGCGACACAGGTTGGCAAAATCCTCGCCAATTTCCATCATGTCATCATCATTTTCCCTGTAATACCATCTGATAGTAACATCATGGCCTTCCTTTTCCTTGAGGGTTTCCATTTTGTGGATCATGTCCAACATCAATTTGGAAGTACTCGTATTGAAGTAATCTAAACGAAAATTTAGTTCGGTGAGAGTCTGTGGCTCATCTAAATACCTATTTAGGTGGTCAAAAATCGGAGAGAAAACCTCCATGGGGTTTTCCGGTATGGATGACCCAGATAGCTCGAAAAAACCTTTTTCAATATCTATTACCACTGTGGGTCGCTGATGTGTTCCTGACATTCTAAACATAAGATTCCAAATATGACAACAAATAACGTTATCCGCAATAATCGGCTTCGTATTTTCGATCAATGGACAATATAATATTTTAAACGCAAATTTAGGACTTTGAATTCGTTTGATTGTATCTTTAGCTACTGTTAAACATAGTAGAATTTAAAACCAAAATTATTTACTATTTTGAAACTCACAATTTTCTCATATTATTTATTAATATGTCTTATTTATAGTTCTTGCCAAATGAACAATCGAACAAAAGAAGGGCAGCTTGTACAGAAAACCGACTTATTAGTGAATGATCCACATTCATTTGCTCGTCCTCAAGTTGCAAAAATTACCCATTTAAATTGGGAAGCAGAAGTTTCATTTGAGAGAAAGGTGATTACTGCCAAGGCGGTTTTTACCATTCAGGCAAGTAAGAAAGCCGGTGAAATTATTTTCGATACAAAAAATCTTAAAATCCATAAAGTCTTATCTAATGATTCACTTCCCATAGCAAATTTTCGCTTTGGCAAGGGAAATGACATAATGGGTATGCCCTTGATTATACCCATTGATAAGAACACACAATCAGTAGCTATTTATTACGAAACAACCAACACCTCTGAGGCTTTACAGTGGCTTGAACCGGAGCAAACAGCCGGGAAACAACATCCGTTTTTATTCACACAATCGCAGGCAATTCTTTGCAGGTCGTGGATCCCCATTCAGGATTCTCCCGCAATTCGGTTTAGTTATAGTGCAAAAGTAAAAGTGCCGGAAAATTTTATGGCACTGATGAGTGCTGAAAATCCTCAGAAAATTGATACAACAGGAAACTATCAATTTGAAATGCAACAGGCAATCCCGGCTTATTTAATGGCTTTGGCAGTTGGCAACCTGACATTTGATAGTACGGGTAGCCGAACAGGAGTTTACGCGGAACCAGTCACTATTGAGAAAGCCAAATATGAATTGGAGGATATGGCCTCTATGTTGGAAACGGCAGAAAGTTTATATGGTGCTTATCGTTGGGATCGCTTTGATGTCCTTTTTTTACCTCCAAGTTTTCCTTTTGGTGGAATGGAAAACCCGCGCTTAACTTTTGCAACGCCTACTATTTTGGCGGGGGACAAATCACTCACTTCATTAATTGCCCATGAGTTGGCACATAGCTGGTCGGGCAACCTGGTCACCAACGCTACATGGAATGATTTCTGGTTGAATGAAGGTTTTACGGTTTATTTTGAGAATAGAATAATTGAAGCTATGTACGGTAAGGATTATGCAGATATGCTTGCATTAATTTCCTATCGTGACCTTCAATCTGAAATAGACAGTCTAATAAAAGAAGGTAAAGCATCCGACACCCATTTAAAGCTTAATCTGGAGGGCAGAAATCCTGATGAGGGGATGACTTCCATTGCATACGATAAGGGCTTTTTCTTTCTGAAAACACTGGAACAACTTGCAGGAAGGGAAAGATTTGACACATTTTTGAACAAATACTTTGATGATCATGCGTTTCAGAGTATGCATACTCAAGCATTTATATTGTACCTGGAGCAGTATTTATTTGGAAAATATAACATTGAAATCCCGGAAAATTTTATTTCGGAATGGCTTTATGAAGAGGGAATGCCAGAGGGGTTTGTTGAGCCGGTTTCAAAGCGATTCAACAAAGTTGATAGTGTACTTATCGATTGGTTAAAGGGTGAACAAGTGGATTCTTTGAGCAATATGGAGTGGAGTACACATGAATGGTTACATTTCCTGCAGCAATTACCTGATTCCGCAGGTGTTAATGAGATGAGGAAGTTGGATGCTGAAATGTCATTTACTGAATCAGGAAATTCAGAGATTTTGATGGAATGGTTTCTTTTAGCCTTGCGTAATAACTATTTTGTGGCATATCCTAAAATAGAAGAGTTTTTGGTTGAAACGGGTAGACGAAAACTGGTAATGCCTCTGTATGCTGAAATGATTAAAACATCTCAAGGAAGAAGAATGGCATTAAACATTTATCAAAAAGCAAGACCAAACTACCACTTTGTAACTTATCATTCGTTAGATAAATTGTTAAAAGAATAATATAACTGAAGTAATTTTTAAAATTAATTTCTGAATATCATGTACAAAATTGAGAGAATTCTTGTTGCGTTAGATTTAACTGAAATGGATGAAGTACTCATCCGCTATACATCACAGTTGGCGAAGCATTTTCAAACAGAAAAAATATATTTCTTTCATGTGGCAAATACTTTTGAGTTGCCGGAAGAAGTACGAAAAAATTATCCTGACTTACTGGCACCCACAGATGAATCACTCAAAAGAACTATGGAAGCTGAAATTAAGGAACATTGGACAAGTGATCACCCTTGTGAGAAAGTAGTTGAAATAACAGAAGGAAATGCTACTGATCAGCTGCTTAAATGGATTGATATAAAAATAGTTGATTTAATAGTAATGGGGCGAAAAAGATCATTGGAAGGCTCTGGCGTTTTACCTCAAAAGATCACTAAAGTGGCACATTCATCTGTATTATTAGTGCCGGAAACTGTAAATGAGGGATTTAATAAAATAGTAGTACCCATAGATTTTTCCAAACATTCAAAATTGGCACTGGAGGAGGCCGTGGATCTTTCTACAAAAACTGGTGCTAAATTGCAACTACTCAACACCTATAAAGTACCTTCAGGCTACCACCGCACCGGAAAAAGCAGGGAAGAGTTCGCAGCAATCATGAAAAAGCATGCGGAGACAGACTTTAAGAAATTCCTGAAGAGAAATAATTTCAAAGAGGATTTAAATTGCGAATATATTTTGGACAATAATTCCCCTGCCGATACTATTTTTGAATTTGCCAAAAGAGAGAAAGCAGATTTAATTGTGATGGGATCTAAGGGAAGAACGGAAATGGCATCCATGCTTTTAGGAAGTGTTACTGAGAAAGTAATCAATTATGATACTGATATTCCTTTGTTGGTAGTGAAGGAAAAAGATGAAAATATGGGATTCTTTAAAGCCCTGATGAAAGTTTAAATAAAATGGAATCCCGGCATTATTTCAGTGCCGGGTTTTTTTCATATATTTCAGCAAGTGCATTTACTGCCCGGTCTATTTCTTCTACAGTATTATATTTGCTGAATGAGAATCGCACATTCGGTCGTTTCATATCGCGAACCAATTCGGCAATTACGTGAGAACCCACATTGCTACCGCTACTGCATGCCGAGCCACCACTTGCCGAAATACCTTTAATATCCAGGTTAAACAACAACATCTCACTCATATCAGAAGTTGGCAAGCATACATTCAGTATAGTGTACAAACTTTTTTCAGATTCAGCACATAAACCATTAAAGGAAACGTCTTCAATTTTTGCCTTTAAGCCTTGTATCATGCGGTCTTTCAAACCTTGTATATAGTTTCTGTGTTCTTCCATGTTCGCATAAGCAATTTCCATGGCTTTAGCCAGACCTATAATACCATACACATTTTCAGTACCTCCCCTCATATTACGCTCCTGGGCACCACCATGAATGAATGGATGGATGGAATGTTTAGCATTGATGTACAAAAAGCCTACTCCCTTCGGGCCGTGGAATTTGTGTGCAGCTCCAACAATATGATGTGCTTTTATTTCTTGCAGATTATGGGTGTAGTGTCCCATGGTCTGTACAGTGTCGGAATGAAAAATGGCTCCATATTGGTTGCAGAGCCAACTAACTTCTTCTATGTCCAATAAATTACCAATCTCATTATTGGCATGCATCAGCGAAACCAAACTATTAGGATTTGCTTTTAGCCAACTTTCCACACCGGCAATCTCCACACTTCCATATTGATCCAGAGGGGCATATTCCAATTTAATATGTCCATTCTTTTCCATGTGTTGCAAAGTGTGCAATACGGCATGGTGCTCAATTTTGGAGGTCAATACTGTTTTGATTTTTTTCTGCTCAATACTACATCGCAAAGCAGTATTGTCAGCCTCTGTTCCACCTGAAGTAAAGAAAATCTCTGATGGAGAAGTATTAAGGAGTTCAGCAATTGTTCTTCTGGCTTTCTCAATGGCAGATCTTACATCCCTTCCATGTCCATGAATAGAAGATGGATTTCCATAATAATCGAGCATATAAGGCTTCATAGCCTCAAAAACTTCAGGATCTAAACGTGTGGTGGCTGCATTGTCCAAATAGATACGTTCCATGCTTTTGTACTTATTCTTTGTGATTAATTATTTCCTTAATATCCGAAATCATTTTCTGTGCCAGGTGTTCAGCTTTGGATTCAGAGTCAGATTCAGAGTAGATTCTTATAATAGGTTCTGTATTTGATTTACGCAAATGAACCCATTCTTTATCAAACTCTACTTTAACACCATCAATGGTATTTATTGGCTGGTTTTTATATTTCTCCTGAATACCCAATAAAATGGCATCTACATCAATGTCGTGGGTTAATTCAATTTTGTTTTTGGATATATGATAGTTAGGATATGTTGCCCTTAAGTGGGAACACGATTTTCCGCTTTTAGCTAAATGGGTAAGGAAAAGAGCAATTCCAACCAAAGCATCCCTGCCATAATGGCTTTCAGGGTATATAATACCGCCATTACCTTCCCCGCCTATTACCGCATTGGTTTCTTTCATTTTTGCCACTACATTTACTTCACCTACAGCTGAAGCCGCATATTCGCAGGCATGTTTCTCAGTCACATCCCTTAAAGCTCTTGTGCTGGAAAGGTTAGATACAGTATTGCCTGGCGTTTGACTTAAAACGTAATCAGCTACTGCTACTAAAGTATATTCTTCACCAAAAGGAGTTCCATCTTCGGTTACAATTGCCAAACGATCTACATCAGGATCCAATACAACTCCAAGGTCATAATGACCATTGGCAAGTTCATTGCAAATCTGAGTAATGTTTTCAGGTAATGGTTCGGGATTGTGAGGGAAGTTGCCATCCGGATAACAGTAAAGCTCACGCACTTCTGCTACTCCCAGCGCCTTTAATAACTTTGGTATAGCAATACCGCCTGTGCTATTAACAGCATCCACCACCACTTTAAATTTTCTTTCCCGTATGGCATTGATATCCACCAATGGCAAATCAAGCACCATATCAATATGTTTTTGTATATAATGATCCTGAGTGGTGTATTTACCAAGCTTTTTAACTTCACTGAAAGTATATTTCCCGGATTCTGCTATTTGAAGTAGTTCCTTTCCATCTTCATCAGAAATAAATTCTCCTTTATGGTTCAAAAGCTTTAGTGCATTCCATTGTACTGGATTATGGCTGGCGGTTAAAATAATTCCTCCTCCGGCTTTTTCCAGCACTACAGCAAGTTCTACTGTAGGTGTAGTTGAAAGACCTAAGTCCACAACATGCATCCCCATACTTTGTAAAGTGGCAGTTACCAATTTGGAAACCACCTCACCTGAAGGGCGGGCATCTCTTCCAATCACAATTTTATTGTTATCTGACTTCGTTTTTAACCAAGCTGCATAAGCTCCGGAAAACTTTACGATATCAATTGGAGTCAATGCATCTCCGGCTTTTCCACCGATGGTTCCTCTGATGCCTGAAATTGATTTGATTAAGGTCACGTCTTTGTTAGTTTGTTAAACTGACAAAGTTACTAAAATTAATAGAGTGGTGTAGTAATTTTCAGGAAACAATATTATAAGATTATGGAATTGAACTTTTGTGAAGCATAATTCTCATTTATAAGCTTATAATCAGCAGGCTTAAAGTCAACATACCAACTTAATTAGTCGTAAAGAGCAGTTAAAGTAATCTTGGGTTTAATCATCCTATTGAATTTCAAACGGAATAAATCACTTTTATAGAAGACAAAAGTCATAAAATAAATACAGAGCAATTATGATATTTAATAATTGCTTGACAAATACAGGTTTGAGAAGAAAAGCAGAAAAAATATTTTTAAAAATCAGTCATTCATATGGAATTCATAGACTATTATAAAGTTTTAGGGGTTGATAAAAATGCCAGTGTTGAAGAAATAAAAAAAGCATATAGAAAATTAGCACGGAAATATCATCCTGACATAAATCCTAATGATAAAGAGGCTAATAGAAAATTCCAGCAATTAAATGAAGCCAATGCTGTATTGAGCGATCCTGAAAAGCGAAAGAAGTACGATAAATATGGCAAGGATTGGGAGCGAGGTGAAGAATATGAGAAATATAAACAATCGCAACAAAGACAGAGAGCATCTGCCGGAGGTGGGCAGACCTTTACAGGAGATTTTGAAGGATCAGCTTTTTCCGATTTCTTTGAATCAATGTTTGGCGGACAGGCGGGCGGCTTCGGAAGTTCAGGGTTTGGTGCTCAGGGCAGAGCAGGAGCTCAAGCAAGGTTTAAAGGACAGGACTATACAAGTGAAGTTAATCTTAGTTTGAATGAGGCTTACACAACCCATAAACAAACGTTTAACATTAATGGAAAGAATGTAAGAATTACAGTGCCTGCCGGTATTGAGGATGGACAGACTATCAAGTTGCCAGGTTATGGCGGTGAGGGAGTCAATGGTGGCCCTAAAGGCGATTTATATATTACATTTTCAGTGGCCAATACTCCTCAATTTAAAAGAGTAGGAAATGATTTATTTACAACCAAGGAAATAAATTTATATACTGCTGTTTTAGGAGGAGATATCATGCTGGACACAATGAGTGGGAAGTTAAAGCTAAAAGTAAATCCCGGGACACAAAACGGTACCAAAGTCAGGTTGAAAGGTAAAGGATTTCCTGTCTATAAAAAAGAGGGGCAATTTGGCGACCTATATGTCACCTATCAAGTAGCTATTCCTCAAAATTTAAGTGAAAAACAGAAAGAATTATTTAAAGAGTTAGCTAACCTATCTAAATAAATTGAGCAATGGAAAAGCATGAGTATATCCCCCTGGAAACGATTTGCCATTATCACAGTGTATCCGATTCATTCATTTTTTCTTTAAATGAAATTGATCTGATAGAAATTTCGGTCATTGATGAAAGGAATTGTATTCCTGCCAGCCAATTAACGGATCTGGAAAAGTATGTTAGGTTGCACCGTGACCTGGAAATTAATTTTGAAGGAATAGATGTTATCAATCATTTGGTTCAACGTATCCAATCGATGCAACATCAAATGGATTTGCTTGAAAAAAGACTTGAATTGTACGAGCCTAAAGATAGGTAAAGCGATGTGCCGGATAATTTCAATGGCTCCACCAAATTCAATTTAGTAAACAAAAATTTGAAGTTTTCGTTATTCATCGTAATATTGCAATATAATGTATAGAAAGAATGGGTGTAACTAAATCAGATTTATTCAGTGAGGAACAAAATGACCTGGCAAATGTGGCTAAAGCCTTCGCACATCCGGCTCGTATTGCCATCATTCAGTATTTGTTGAAATCAAATGCATGTATAAATGGACATTTGGTTTCGGAATTAGGCCTCGCCCAAGCGACTATCAGCCAACATTTAAGAGCCTTGAAAGATATTGGAATTATTCAAGGAACTATTGAAGGAGTGTCGGTTAGCTATTGTATTAATCCCCAACGTTGGGAGGAAGTGAAAAAAATATTTAATCAAGTGTTTGAACTTTATAAAGCACCTGGCAACATAGATTGCTGCTGATATTTTTTTGAATAGAATCATCGTAATATAGCAATAATATAATTAATAGAAATATGAAACTTGTAGAAGTAAAATCAAAACTGGCGCAATTAGACCAAGTGACTTTTCAATTACCTGACGGTAGCTTTGTGCCACCACATTTTCACGTGACAGAAGTGGGGGCTGTAACCAAAAAATTCATCGATTGTGGAGGAACAATAAGGCAAGAGAACTCAATTAGCTTTCAGCTTTGGGAGGCCGGGGATTTCGATCATAGGATTGGTGCCCAAAAATTGATTGATATCATTTCACTTTCAGAAAGGAAGCTGGGCTTGGAAAATTGGGAAGTTGAAGTGGAGTATCAGGATACTACCATTGGTAAATATGAACTAGATTTCAATGGGACAGGTTTTGTGCTCACAAATACCCAAACAGATTGCCTTGCTAAAGACAAATGTGGCATCCCTGAATCCCAACTCCAAGGAAAACCCAGGATTAAATTGGCAGATATGACGGCCTCAGGTAACAATGCCTGCACTCCTGATAGTGGGTGTTGCTAATCTATTTCATATGGGAAACAGTATCAAATTATACGAACAGCTTTCTGATAAAATTGATCAACTTCCTTTCGCCATTTCAAATGAGCGAAAGGAAGTTTTGCAGGAATTAATTGATTATGTGGAGGGGAAGCTTTCCAATGATCAAGCTGTAAAGTTGAACTTTATTTGTACCCACAATAGTCGCAGAAGTCAGCTTTCACAAATCTGGGCGCAAACTGCTGCCGGATATTATGGTATTGATATTAAGAGTTATTCAGGAGGAGTAGAAGTGACTGCTTTTAATGAGCGTGCGGTGGACTCCATTAGAAGAGCAGGTTTTAGAGTCACCCAAAAAGGAGAGGAAAACCCAAGGTATTTCATCTTTTTTTCGGATGATGCAGAGCCAATAACTGCATTTTCTAAAATATATGATGATAGAATTAACCCGAAAGCAGAATTTGCCGCTATTATGACTTGTTCCCATGCGGATGAAAATTGCCCTTTTATTTCCAGTGCTGAAGTGCGTTTACCTGTTCGTTATGAAGACCCCAAAGCTTTTGATAATACACCCGAAGAAGCAGCCAGGTATGATGAAAGAAGCAAACAAATAGCTGCAGAAATGTTTTATGTATTCTCACAAGTCAAAAGTAAATTAGAAAGAAAATGACAAATAAGACTAATCTTATACCCAGGAAGCAGATAGCATTTTTTGAAAAGTACCTAAGCTTATGGGTGGTATTATGTATCGTTGGAGGTGTTTTAATTGGCCATTTTGCAGGTGATTCTATGGAGTTTTTGAGTAGAATGGAGCTCTACCAGGTCAATATCCCAATCGCCATCCTTATTTGGATGATGATTTACCCTATGATGTTACAGATAGATTTCTCAAGCCTAAAAAAGATTGGAAAAAAACCGAAAGGAATTGTTCTCACAATTATCGTGAATTGGTTGATCAAACCATTTACTATGGCATTTTTCGCATGGTTGTTTTTCTCTAATCTCTATTCAGCATTCATTTCACCGGAATTAGCCGGAGAATATATTGCCGGAGCCATCATATTGGGGGCAGCTCCATGTACCGCTATGGTTTTTGTTTGGTCTTACTTGAGTGATGGTGATCCTAACTATACTTTGATGCAGGTTTCTGTTAATGATCTAATCATTCTGGTAGCTTTTGTACCTATTGTTGGCTTATTATTGGGTATCACTGATATTGCCGTTCCTTATAATACACTCTTATTAAGTATAGCTATTTATGTAGTAGTTCCACTGGCAGCAGGCTTTGTCACTAGTAAGGCTCTAATAAGATCAAAGGGAGAGAAATGGTTTACTTCTCAATTTTTGCCTAAGTTCAAGCCGGTAAGTGTAATTGCCTTATTGCTGACTTTAGTGCTGTTGTTTGCCTTCCAGGGTGGAAACATCCTCAACAATCCCTTAATTATTGTTTTTATAGCCATTCCTCTAATCATCCAAACCTATTTCATTTTTTTTATTACCTGGTTTAGTGGAAAGAAGTTGAAACTGAATTACAATGTATGTGCTCCGGCAGCTATGATTGGCGCCAGCAATTTTTTTGAATTATCAGTAGCGGTAGCAATTGCATTATTTGGGCTGGAAAGTCCTGCAGCCCTGGTTTGTGTGGTAGGGGTATTGGTAGAAGTGCCTGTAATGCTTTCATTAGTAGCTTATGCTAACAAGAAGAAGTATTAACAGTTTTTGATAAGAGATTTAAGCTTGTAGTTTTTCTCTTAGAAGTAGTTTAGTCAAAGAAATTTATCGGAAAAATGTAATGTATGAATCATAAGGAACAAGCATACGATTTGATCATTATTGGAGGAGGACAAAGTGCTTTGGCTTGTGGATATTATTTACGTAGGACCAATATTAAATACCTGATTTTAGATGATCAGGAAAAGTGTGGAGGGGCATGGCTTCATGCCTGGAACTCCCTAACACTTTTTTCACCTGCCGAGCATAGTTCATTGCCCGGCTGGCTGATGCCTAAATCTCATAATCAATTCCCTGCAAAAGAAGAAGTAATTCAATATATAGGTGAATATGAGAAACGGTATCAACTTCCTGTCCAGCGGCCGGTAAATGTTAAGGAGGTGTTGAAAGAAAATGAATCCTTTCATATTATCTCCGATAAAGGTAGCTTTTATAGCAAAGCAGTTATTTCTGCTACCGGCACCTGGGGCCATCCATTTATCCCTGAAATTCCCGGACAGCAGAAGTTTAAAGGTGAGCAGCTGCATTCTGCGAATTATAAAACCCCTGAGGATTTCAAAGGAAAGAAAGTGCTGGTTGTTGGAGAGGGGAATTCGGGAGCACAAATCCTGGCGGAAGTCTCAAAAGTCGCCAAAACTGTTTGGACAACCCGTAAAACCCCCGAATTTTTACCTGATGATGTTGACGGAAGGGTGTTATTTGACCAGGCTTCTGCACGGTATTATGCTGAAAAGAAAGGAGAGAAATTTGATGCTTCAAAATATAATTTAGGCAATATCGTAATGGTTCCTTCGGTACAAGAAGCTCGGGAAAGAAACATTTTACGCTCTAATGGTCAGTTCAAAGCGTTCACAGAATTTGGTGTATTATGGGAAAATGGCGAGGAAGAAGCTTTTGATGCAGTGATATGGTGTACCGGCTTTGGCTATGCTACTAACCATCTAAATAAAATCGTCTCCACCGATGAAAGAGGCAAAATTACAACCAAAGGAACCCATTCAGTAGAAGAAAGAGGGTTATGGTTAGTAGGTTATGGAGGTTGGACTGGATTTGCTTCCGCTACTTTAATTGGTGTGGGCAGATCAGCCAGGGAAACTATAAAAGAAGTTGAAGAGTATTTAAAAAACAGAAAGTGATCAATTGAACTTTCCAATGTTAATTGTATACCACATTGAAACATACAGGTCTCCTTTGAGAAAGAATGGTTGTCGGCTACATTTTTGAGCCTGAGAGCTATTTAAAGCCATTTCTAAGTAGAAGAAAAGAAGAAGCGAATGCTTTCTTAACAATAAGATAACATGGGTTCTGTCGAAATAATCAGGCTGTTCATTGAAAAGCCTAATTATAAACATATTTTTGCAAAAGAATTTTAATATTTAGTTTCCATAAATTTAAAAACGGGAATGGCAAAAAAATTTAGAAGAATTGAAAGGAACAGGCCCTATTTAAATGTCCTGGATTTTCTTATTCAGGAAAAAACATTTTTGGCAATCATACTATCTGGGTTCGTTCTGGCAGCCATATTGATAGACTATGGACGAGCAGCTATGTGGCTGGGTTTCGCTTTTGCTGCATATGCGACTGTGGCTAATGATAGTATTCAATCCCTGGGTACTTTTATTGAGAGCAATAAATTACGTCAATGGTGGGTGCTGTGGCTTTTTATCGGTACTATATTTTTAATAACTGTAACTTTCAGTTGGTTTTATTTTGATGGAGATGTTACTTATCAGCGACTACTCAACCCCGATGGATCCAGTAATTACCCGCACCCGGAGAATTTCAGCTTTTTTCAAATTATTGCACCACTGGTATTATTAATTCTTACCAGGATGAGAATGCCGGTTTCTACCACATTCTTATTATTGAGTGTGTTTAGTGCAAGTTCCAGTGGTATTACATCCATGGTATTAAAAAGTATTTCTGGCTATGCATTAGCTTTTGTACTTTCTTTTGTAGTATGGTATGCCGGCTATAATTTGATTAAGAAATATTACAAAAGCCGAAGCATGCACGTGGGTTGGACCGTTACTCAATGGATAGTAAGTGGTACACTCTGGGCTGTTTGGGTGATGCAGGATGGTGCCAATGTAGCCGTGTTTTTGCCTAGGCAACAAACTGCATTTCAATTTATTATTTTCGCTGGAACTATCTTTTTAGGGTTGGGTCTTCTTTTCTATTTAAGAGGGGATAAAATACAGAGAGTAGTAAGTGAGAAAGTTAGAATTTCGGATGTAAGGGCAGCCACATTGATTGACCTTACCTATGTAATACTTTTAATATACAAGCTTTTTATCAGTACAGTGCCAATGAGTACTACCTGGATATTCCTGGGGATAATTGGTGGCAGAGAAATAGCAGTAAGCTTGGCCAGAAAGAAAAAAGGAAGGAAACACAAGAAGAAAGCCGGCAGAATGATTTTCCGTGACTTCTCTTATGCCATGATTGGGTTAGTAATTTCTGTAGCCCTTGCATCTGGTGCCAACCCGGCTATCAGGGAAGAAATCATTCGATTCTTTATGAGTATGTTTGAATAAGCAGAGCTCAAACCAGTTATAAAAAAAGGACAAGTCTTTTCATAATAATCGAAAAGACTTGTCCCTTTTACATTAAGTATTCTTTACAAATAATTTGGGAGCAAAAGACGAGGTATTGAATGAGAAGCCTTATTTCTTAAGAATCTATTGTAAATTTTCATGAGTAGCCTAATTACTCAAATTTTACCTTAGAATTTATTTAAAACCTTGTTTACCTCCGATTCAGGATTTGCACATTGTTCACCTGGCTGGCGGCCACAAAAACCGCAGGCTTCTCCCTCTTTATTCAAAAATGGACTTTGTGAAGCACATGTCCCTTTAAATTCTCCATTTTTCAAAAATAATAATCGTACTGACATTAAAAGAAAAAATGCAGCTAGCAATCCTACAGTTATTAAGAATACAGTCATATTAATTAATTTTTAAACCAGGTTTGGTGAACCCAATCTTTTAAATTTTATACAAATTTAACACTCTATCTGCACAACGCCTACAAACTGGGCAAAGTTTCTTAAATTGCTTCTTATTAAAAAGCATCTCTGGTTTAGAATAAATTTACATTGCAACGATTAAAATCAATTCGTAAAAATTTCTGAATTTTGTCCAACTACACTGACTGAATATTGCTTGTAATCCTTTAACAATTTTTTTAATGAAAGAAGTATCTGTTTACCCCGATAGTAATAGAAAAAAGAAATTAGAGGCTTTTGATAGATTATTGACTATCATGGATCAGCTAAGAATGCTTTGTCCCTGGGATCAGAAGCAAACCATTGAGAGCATACGCCATTTAACCATAGAAGAAACCTTTGAACTTTCTGATGCTATTTTGGAAGGTGATTTACAAGAAGTGAAAAAAGAATTGGGGGATATTATGCTTCATTTGGTATTTTATGCGCGTATGGCTGATGAGCAAAAAGCTTTTGACATAGCGGATGTGTTAAATGGTATTTGTGATAAATTGATCAATCGTCATCCGCATATTTATGCGGATGTGCAGGCCAATGATGAAGAAGCTGTAAAAGCTAATTGGGAGAAGATTAAGCTCAAGGAAAAAGGGAACATATCAGTTTTGGGGGGAGTTCCTAAATCTTTGCCTGCATTGATCAAATCAATGAGAATTCAGGAAAAAGCCAGAGGTGTTGGTTTCGACTGGGACAATAAAGACCAGGTTTGGGCCAAGGTGGAGGAAGAAATGCAGGAGTTTAAGCAGGAAGAAGAAGCCGGAAACCATGAAAAAGCCACGGAAGAATTTGGTGATGTGCTGTTTAGTTTAATTAATTATGCTCGCTTTAAAAATATCAACCCAGAGGAAGCACTGGAAAAAACGAATAGAAAATTTATTAAGAGGTTTCAATACCTTGAGGAAGCGAGTAAAAAAGAAGGCAAACAACTTGGGGATATGACATTGAAGGAGATGGATGTGTACTGGGAGGCAGCGAAGAAGCTAAAGTAATGTCTGACCTTCCAGGTCTGACATTACTTTAGCAATGAACCAGCAATTGAAGACTCTAAATTTAATATGTATGAAAATAGAATTAGGTCAATTGTATCATGTTTATAACCAAGGGAATAACCGTATCAAAGTTTTTTCTGAAAGAGAAAACTATCTTTTCTTTCTTCGCTTAGTGCGTAAATTCATATTTCCAATATATTTGGTTACAGTCTTATGCCTAATCACTTTCATTTTATGATATGTGCCACGGTGAAATCAGTTATCAATAAAAAAATTGGAGGGATCTCCATGCCAAGCTTAGTTAATGGATTTAGACTTTTACAAAGTAGTTATACAATTCCTTATAATAAATCAGTTAATCGAACAGGTTCCCTTTTCAGACAAAAAGCAAAGTTTAAAAATATATCAAATAATAATTATGAATTCGTATGTTTGAATTATATTCATCAAAATCCATATATGGCAGGTCTTTGTTCTAGAATGGAAGATTGGGAATTTTCCTCATTTAAAGATTATGTAGGCCAAAGAAATGGCACCTTATGTAATATTGAGTTGGCACTAGAAATGCTAAATCTAGTTAGAGACAGTTTTTACCAAGATTCTTATAATGTTATTTCTGATGATAAGATTAAAAACTTACTTTAAACAACAGTCCTAATGTCAGACCTACAAGGTCAGACATGGGCCTTCAACACCTATGACAACAACAGAAAAACTAAATCAAACCATTCGGGATATTCCTGATTTTCCAAAGCCTGGAATCATATTTAAAGATATTACACCAGTACTGGCAGACCCAAAATTGGTGAGCGAGTTAGTGGATTGGTTTGTAGATAAAGCCAAAGAAGATAAGATTGATGTAATTGTTGGAGTGGAATCCCGTGGCTTTCTTTTCGGAATGCTGATAGCTGACAGAATGGGTATCCCTTTTGTGCCGGTGAGGAAAGAAGGAAAATTACCTCATAAAACAGTTAAATATGCTTATGAGCTGGAATATGGCAATGCTACCATGGAAATCCATGCAGATGCATTAAAGCCGGGGCAGCGCGTAATGATCCATGATGATCTGTTGGCCACAGGAGGAACTGCAGAAGCCGCAGCCGTACTAGTGGAGAAGCTGGGCGCTAAGGCCTGCAACTTTACCTTTCTGATTGAGTTAAGCTTTTTAGAAGGTAGGAAAAAACTGAATTCTTACAATGAATCCGTTTACAGTATCGTTTCATTTTAATAAATTTGAAACAATGTTGATAAGTTCAAACAAAACTCCTTCACCTTTTGGAGAAGCATACAAGGAGATTTAATTGAGAGCTTAGCCTAACAACATTGAATTTTGGAATATAATTTTTGATTGACATTTAAATTATGGAAGAAGTACAAGTATCTGAAGAAAGAAGCCTGTTGCAACAAAAGGTGAAAGCTGTAATAGCTGAAGTGGGTAAAGTGGTAGTGGGTCAGGAATATATGATTAACAGATTGTTGGTCGGTTTATTTACCAATGGTCACGTTTTACTGGAAGGTGTTCCAGGTTTGGCTAAAACACTTACAGTAAATACACTAGCTGAAGTATTGCATCTTGATTTCCAAAGAATTCAGTTTACGCCAGATCTAATGCCATCTGATTTAATTGGGACCATGATTTACAATCAAAAAGATGGAAAGTTTGAGGTGAAAAAAGGACCCATTTTCTCTAACTTAATTTTAGCCGATGAGGTTAACCGTTCTCCTGCCAAAGTACAATCTGCCTTACTGGAAGCCATGCAGGAAAAGCAGGTAACAATTGGTGAGACTTCTTTTAAACTGGACAGACCATTCCTTGTATTGGCTACCCAAAACCCGGTGGATCAGGAAGGAACCTACCCATTGCCGGAAGCACAGGTAGACAGGTTTATGTTGAAAGTAACTGTGGATTACCCTTCTAAAGCACAAGAGCTGGAAGTAATGAGAAGGATGTCCAACATGACATTTGACAAAACTGTGAACGTTTTACTATCTAAAGAAGATATTTTCAAAATCAGGGATGAAATCAACAAAGTTGAGATTTCAGAATCGCTTGAGCATTATATTATTGAATTAGTTTATGCCACAAGAAATCCTTTGGATTATAATTTAAAACAAGAAGCAGAATATATTCAATATGGCGTTTCTCCAAGGGCAAGTATTAACTTAAACCTTGCAGCCAAAGCCATTGCCTTTATGGAAGGTCGGGATTATGTATTGCCTGAAGATATTAAGGAAATAGCCTATGATGTGATGAATCACAGGATATTATTAAACTATGAGGCAGAGGCTGATGGAATAACAACCAAAGATATTGTTCAGAGGATATTAAATAAAATTCCCATCGGCTAAACAGTACTTAAATTATACAAATGAATTAAAGCGTTCTCTTACCGGAACGCTTTTTCTTTTTCTACTCCTTTTGAAAAAAATGTTGCCAAATACATCTTGACCGACATTGGAAGACTCGCCAAGCTCTTTATTTTAACACTAAATTAACATCATGGAATAATTGATAACAATTTGCTAAAAGGCTAAACAAGTTCAGGTAACACTAAATATTCACCTTTGTCGCAGATGAATTTAAAAACGAAAAAATTATTCACGATGAAAAAATTTAGATTATTTACTTTGCTTTTATTGGCAGTAGGATTTGGCTTCACAGCATGTGATGAAGACGAAGGTTCCCCGATTTTGGACGATGATAATGATTCAGGTAATGTTGTAATAACAGAAAATATTACTGAAGATACAGAATGGACGAAAGATAATATATATCAGTTAGGTGGCAGAATTGCAGTTGAAGCCGGAGCTACTTTAACAATTGAAGCTGGTACAATTATTAAAGGTGAAGCTGGAACAGGATCAAATGCAACAGCTCTGTTAATTGCCAAGGGAGGTAAATTAATGGCAGAAGGTACAGCAGATGAGCCGATTATTTTCACTTCAGTTGCTGATGAAATCGTTCAGGGAGAAATAGCTTCCCCTAACTTGGATGCAGATCAGGATGGTCTGTGGGGTGGAGTAATCGTTTTAGGTAATGCTCCTATTTCTGCTTCAGGTGCGGAAGTTCAGATAGAAGGTATTCCAACATCAGATCCAAATGGATTGTATGGTGGAAGTGATGCTGCTGACAATTCAGGAGTTATAAAATATATTTCTATCCGTCACGGAGGTTCAAACATTGGTGCAGGTAATGAAATCAACGGATTAACTTTAGGAGGTGTTGGAAGTGGTACTGTGATTGAAAATATTGAGGTTGTTGCCAATCAGGATGATGGTATCGAGTGGTTTGGCGGTACGGTAAATGTTAAAAACGCTTTGGTTTGGAATGCAAATGATGATGGTATGGATACTGATCAGGCATGGTCTGGTACTATGGACAACTTTATAGTAATAGCTCCTGCTGGTCATTGCTTCGAATTAGATGGGCCTGAAGGATCAACTCTTTTGAACGTGCAACATACTTTTGTTAATGGAACTGTTGTTGCTTCAACTTTTGATGAAGATGGAGAGCTTATAAGAGGTTCTGATAACTTAATTAATACAGATGCTAATTCCGGTGTAATATTAAAGGATATCTTCTTTACAGGCATTGCCAATGGACAGATCATCAATAGAGTTGACGCTGAAAATGTTGATTTTGAAGGAATAGTTTTAGATATCAATGCCGGAACTGAAATTACGGCTTATGTACCGGAAGGTGCTACTGTTCCTGCAGGAGTTAGTGCGGGTGCCAGTGCAAGCGCTAAGGCTGATGCTTCCGTATTTACAAGCTGGACATGGGCCGGAACTACAGGCGCATTAACCGGGCTGTGATAACAATTCCATAACATAACAAGAAACAAATAACAAATTCTTAATCACTTAGAATAGTTTCAGTAAGACACACAAATTACTTTTGTGTGTCTTTTTTATGTAAGGGATTAACAGATTAATTATGTCATTTATGCAGTATTTCAAATTTCTTTTAACAGCAACTCTATTTTTGTCAGCTTCAATAGTTTTTGCACAACAAGGTGAAATTAGAGGTAAAATAATAGAAGATTCCAATGGAGAACCTATGATTGGTGCCAATGTGGTAATCAAAGGCACAGCTATAGGAGCTGTAACTGATTTCGAAGGTGATTTTTCGATTAATACGGCACCTGGTACTTATGATATTCAAGTGTCATTTGTCACTTTTCAGTCAATTACCATTGAAGGTGTTGAAGTTAAATCGGGAGAAGTTAATACCTTGGGCACTGTCAGGTTACAAGAAGAGAAATCTGAATTAAAAGAAGTAGTAGTTACAGCTAAAGCTATTCGTACCACGGAAGCAGCTTTAATGACGATTAAAAAGAAAGCGCCAGGAATGATTGACGGTATTTCTTCTGCCAAATTCAGATTAATAGGTGATGCCACCGCAGTGGAAGCTGTAAAAAGAGTAACAGGTGTTTCTATTGAAGGGGGCAAGTATGTTTATGTAAGAGGATTAGGGGATAGATATACCAAAACTACTTTAAACAATGTGGAAATTCCCGGTTTGGACCCTGATAGGAATAGTTTACAAATGGATATTTTCCCTACCAACTTAATAGATAATATGGTGGTAAGTAAAACCTTTACGGCAGAACTTCCTGCAGATTTTACCGGAGGCCTGGTAAATGTTGAAACAAAGGATTTCCCTGATGAAAAGATATTAAATGTTTCTTTAGGAATCAGCTACAATCCGAATATGCACTTCAATCCTGATTTTTTAACCTATGAAGGTGGAAAAACTGATTTTCTGGGATTTGATGATGGAACACGTGAATTGCCTCAGGGCGCAAAAGGAGGCTCAGTTCCCACTCCCTTAAGTGGTCATTCTCAGGAGGATGTATCTCGGTTTGTAAGAAGTTTTAATCCTGAATTAGGAGCAACAACTTCCACAAGTTTGATGGATTACAGCATGGGGTTCTCCATAGGTGACCAAATATCACTTAAAAAAAAGAATACTGAAAATTCTTCTGATAAGCCTAAATTAGGCTATATATTCTCGCTTTCATATAAAAATGAAACCAAATTTTATGATGAGGTAAACTATGGTGAATATCAAAGATATGCAGAAGCTTCACGTACAGATATGAGATATGCTACCTTACAGACAGGTCAGCTAGGGGAGCAAAATGTTTTAATTGGTGCATTAGGCGGGCTTGCTTTAAAAAGCAGGTATTCGAAAGTAAGGTTAACTGCAATGAGGTTACAAAACGGTGAAAAAAGGGCCGGACAATTTCTGATTGACAATGATGGTGCTGCTGTTGGACAGTCCGGTTATTTGGCACAGTCAGATAACCTTGAATATAATCAAAGGTCTCTCACCAACATATTGTTAAACGGAACTCACAACTTACGAAATACAGGCTGGGAGTTAGATTGGAGAGTATCGCCAACTATTTCCACTTCTGAGGATCCTGATATCAGAAAAACAGCTTTCTCGGACATTGAACGCGAAAATCCAAGATTTAATGCAGGTGAAGGTGGGAATCCATCCAGAATCTGGAGGTCATTAAATGAGATCAGTTTAACCGGAAAATTTGATGTAACCAAAAAATACAGTTTTAACGATTCGGAAGCAAAATTAAGACTTGGTGCAAGTCATACTTATAAGGAAAGAGATTATGAAATATTATTTTACGATATTCAATTCTTTTCAGGTCAATCGTGGGATAATACAGATCAGTCGGAGGTATTAAATGAGGAGAATTTATTTCCCAATAAACCTAATGGTATCTACTACCAGTCGGGTAATAATAATCCCAATCCAAATGCTTATAACTCCAATATTCAAAATACCGGAGTCTATATTTCAAATGAATTTAATGCTACAAAGAATTTAAAAGCAGTTCTGGGTCTAAGAGTTGAGAATTATGTGCAGCGTCATACAGGAAGAGACCAGGAATTCGCCAGTGGCAATACAAATGGCAGAAATCTTGTGAATGAAAAAGTATTAGATTCATTTGATTTCTTTCCTACAGCTAATTTAATCTATTCTTTAGGGGATGAGCAGAATTTACGTTTTTCATATGCAAAAACTATTGCAAGACCTTCGTTTAAGGAACTTTCTTTTGCACAAATTCTTGATCCTATCAGTAACAGGATCTTTAATGGTTCATTATTTCCTTATGCTGACTGGGATGGTAATTTAACAGAAACAAGAATAGATAATTTAGATTTAAGATGGGAGCTTTTCCAGAAAGAAGGTCAGATTTTTTCTGTCAGTGCTTTTTATAAAAAGTTTGACAATCCAATAGAATTAGTAAGAATTCCTGAACAACAAACCAGTACAGAATTTCAGCCCAGAAATGTTGGTGACGGAGAGTTAATAGGCCTTGAATTTGAATTAGTAAAAAAACTGAGTTTTATTGCTCCGGCATTAGATAACTTTAATGTAAATGGAAATGTTACTGTTGTTCAATCCAAAATTGATATGACAGATACAGAATTCAGTGCACGTAAAAATTATGAAAAAGAAGGCCAGAATCTACAAGCTGTAAGGCAAATGGCAGGACAGGCTCCATATGTAATCAATGCAGGATTGTCTTATAATAACTTTGACAGTGGAATTGATGCCGGTATTTTTTATAATGTGAAAGGCCCTACATTGGCTGTAGTGGGAACAGGTTTATATGCAGATGTTTATGATGAATCTTTTCACAGCTTGAATTTTAGTATTATTAAAAGATTTGGTACTGATAACAGAACTTCAGTTGATTTTAAAGTAACCAATATTTTGAATGAGAAAAGGGAGAGTGTTTATAAATCATTTCAAGCAGAGGATGAAATCTTTACCAGCTTTAACCCAGGCACTTCATTTAGTTTGGGTGTGAATTATAAATTTTAATTACAACAGATTACTTAATGTATACCCATTGTTTTAGCGAGTCTAAAATGATGGGTATTTTAGAATTACTATCCGCTTCAACCTTTTTTGTGTGGCTCTGCAGAAGGGATGTTAATATTTAAAATCCCAATTATTAACATCATTTATTCTTTTTTATACCAGTAGCATATCCTTCCTATTATTAAAGTACAATATAATATTTGCCAATCATCTAATTAATTGCTAAACTGCAACAGGTGTATATTTTTAGTTCAACAGGGCTACTGCTATAATTGGTCTCCTTTTAACTTTTGTAGATGATGCGGATAAAAATTTTTCGGATAAATATATACTTGTTATTTGTTGTTCTAATATTTGCAAACGACCCACTTTCTGCTTCAAATTGTGAAAAGACCGAAAAAACTCCGAAGTCCTTTTGCCAATGTGCTTTAAAGCTAAAAAATTCAAATCCTGCTGAAGGTATATTAAAAGCTAAACAAGGTATAATCCTTGTCGAAAAAAATGATAACACAAAAGATCTGGCACTTTGCTATACAGCTTTGGGCGTGAATCAAATTAATTTGTTTCAGTTAGATTCCGCAGAGAGCTCTCTAAATAAAGCATTGTTAATTTATGAAACGGAAAATGATGTTTCCGGTCAGGTGGATTGTCAAAATGCACTAGGACTCACCGCTTACTACAAACAAAACCTAATTGTAGCAGAAAAGTATTATAGAAAGGCCATTGAGTTGGCCGAAAGGAATAATTTTCAAAAGCGGTTGACAGAGTCTTTCAACAATCTTGGCCTGGTATTTTATTCCCGACATTTATACGATTCTGCTTTGCAGTATTTCCACACAACATTACTATTAAAGAAAAAACTTAATCAGACAAAAAGTATAGCTTCCACTTTAAGCAATATTGGTTCAGTAACAGGAAGAATGGGCCTGCATGAGGAAGCCTTGCGTTACCATAAGGAATCATTGGTATGGGATGTTAAAAACAACAATGAAAAAGGCAAGGCAAGGAACTATACCAATATCAGCAATGAATTTGATAAATTGGAACAATATGATTCGGCAGTTATTTACCTGAAGAAAGCACTTGCCATCTTTAAGGAAATGGATAATAAAGTAGAAGCAGCGCGTGTTCAATATAACCTCGGGCATAATTATTTCAAAAACCTGAACCTACCTGAATTGGCTATTAAATATTACCGCTCCTCTATTGAAAATTTTAAGGAAGTGGATTTTTATAATGAAATGCATCAGGTATATCTTAGCCTCGCTGAGGTTTACTTAGTGCTTGATTTAAATGATAAAGCAGGTTTGTACCTGGATAGTGCGATGTTTATTGACTCACAGGTTAATTCAGTAGAATCACGTTACCGTTATCACCTCATTCGATCCAATTATTTACAAGCAAAAGGGGAGTATTCAAACGCCTTAATTGAATATAAACAATTTGTAAATATGCGCGATAGCATGAATTTTCACCAACAACAAGCGCGAATTCAGGAATTGGAAATGAGCTATGAAAATGAGAGAAAGGAGAAAGAACGGCAACTTATCCATAAGAGTGAGAAAATTGATGATTTATCACATCAGCTTTATTGGTCAGTAATTATAAGCATACTCCTTCTTTTGCTGATCAGCGTGATTTATTACCTGTTTAGAATGAAGAAAGAACGAAACCTACGTGCTACGCAGCAGGAACTTCATCATTCTCAGCAGCATTTGATGCAGGAAAAGTATAAGAATCTCCAGTTAGAAAAGGAAAAGCTTGATAAAGATCTCGAAAGCAGAAAGCAAGAACTTGTTAACCAGGCACTTATTTTAATCGAAAAGAATAATTTATTTGAAGAACTCCGCACTGATTTTAAGAAGCTCACCAGGAAAGTAGATCATCCCCTATTAAAAACTGAACTGGATAAATTGATTCAGGATTATATGTACAAAATTAATGTACAAGGCAGAAATAACCTTGAAGAACAGGCCACTCCATACTTAACTGATTTTTATCATAAGCTAGAGCAGCAAGTGTGCGGCTTAACAGAAAGTGAAAAGCGATTGGCCAGCCTCTTAAGGTCCGAACTTACTTCCAAAGAAGTTGCTATTATGTTGGGAATTGAACCCAAAAGCGTGGATATGAGAAGATACCGCCTGCGGAAAAAATTAGGTATTTCTTCAGAAGATAGCCTAACGGAATTTTTCAAATCCTTGTAGATATATAATTCGGCCTATCTTTCCTTATTAGCATTTTTCACCTCCATAAGTAGTGATTTTTCTCCTTCATTTTTAAATACTGTAGAGATGAAGTAGAGTTTGTTTTCTTCAACCTGCCATTTTTATAGGTTTAGTTTGTGCCATTATTTAATCAATTTTCAACTAAACCAATTAATTAAATGTACAGAATTATTAAACTATTCATTTTTGGCCTTGTCATGAGCGGAATGTTCTTCTCATGTAATGAAGAGTTCCAGGAGGAAGGCCAGCTTACCCCGGACACTAATCATTCATTACGTACTGTTCCGGAAAAAGACCACGGACGTACTGAGGTTGAGCATGGTCAACCACCATTAAACCTTAAAGGCTTAGCAGGTAATGAAATGGCCAAAGATGGCGGCAATAAATTAGGAATGTGGCTTTGGTACCTTGAAGGTACGGGTTATTCAAGCCATGATGCCTTAGGACGTGATCTTGCTGCGCTTGGAGTAAAAAGAATTTACGTTAAAGTGGGTGACGGCACCAATCATTGGAGTGAGATGAATGACCAGGCACTTGTGAACACCTATAAAAGCCATGGGCTGGAAGTTTGGGCATGGGCCTATAATTACCCGGGCAATGAAGTAACCCAGGCAGATGCTATTTACTATTCAGCCAGAGCTGGCTACCAGGGTTTCGTAACAGATATTGAAATTGAATTTGATGGTACTTCAACAGCGCTACATTCTATTTTCAAAGAATTCCGAAATGCTATTACTGACGCTAAAAATGACGGACATGCCACCAGTGCTTTCAAACTTTACTGCACCACTTGGGGTAATCCTAAAGATCATGGCATGCGAGTGGATATCATTGATCAATATGTGGATGGTCACATGCCACAGACTTATCTTGAAGTTTGGGGAAATTCCTATATGGACGCAGCTGATTATTGGATCAAACACGGAACACAGGAATATAAGGATTTAGGTTGTACAAAGCCTGTTCACCATATTTTAAGTGCTGAACATAACCAAATTACTTCATCACAATTAAATGAAGCAATTGCTGCAAGTGGTGCTGAGTCATCTATCTGGAGAATACCAGGTGGAGGAACATCACTGGATATTTGGTATACTTTAGAAAATGTTAATTGGACACAGCAATTTGGTGGATCAACAGACCCTGTGAGTGACATAAGCGGACACTGGGCTGAAAAAGAAATTCAGGCATTGATCAACGGTGGTTATTTAAAAGGGTATTCAGATGGTACTTTCCGTCCTGATCAAAGCATGACAAGGGCAGAATTTGCCACAATGATTTCTGCTACATTGAACCCTGCCATTAAATCAGAATATGAAAACAGAAACTTTAATGATATCTCTACCCACTGGGCAAAAGATAATATATTAAAAGTAGCTCGCGCGGGTTATTTGGCAGGTTATTCAGATGGTACTTTCCGTCCTGATGAGAGAATTCTAAAATATCAAATGCTTTTGGCATTAGCTAATGGTTATGGTATAAGTGGCTACGACACCAATTTGTTGAATTATTTTTCAGATGGTGTAGATATACCTGATTGGGCAAAACAAGGTGTTGTAAATGCTGCTGGTGCAGGATTGATTCATAATTATCCTACTGTAACTACACTTCAGCCATCGCGAAATGGCTCAAGAGCAGAGGCTGTAACAGCGCTTTACCAACTGATGACCAAAAACGGTACAGTTTCTCCTCTTAACAATGCTTACAGAGCTGTTCCAAATACCAATACCACCATCATTCAGGATGTGCCTTATTTTTACCAATTAGCTAATTCTTATAATGGCCCTGGCTCATGCCAGAATACTAGCCTTGCAATGGTATTGAATTATTATGGGGGCAATGTAACGCCCGATATTTTATCTAATTACTATGGTACAGATAAAGCACAAACGGTAGCTGGTCTTGAAGATTTATTCAATAAAGAAGCGGTCTATATGGGTCTGGATGTGAGGATTAAGGGTACAGAATTCGGAAGCTTGACTAAGATGAATGAATCATTGGCAGCTGGAAAACCTGTTATTGCTCATGGATACACCACAGGTTATGGCCATATTCTTGTTTTTGTAGGTTTCGATGGAACTTATTACTATGCGAACGATCCATTTGGTAAATGGGATCAGGTGGCTTATAGTTCCGGCTATGTAAATACCAGCACGGCAGGTAAATATATCAAATATCATAAAGATGCTGTAAAAGCTGCCTTTGCTCCTGATGGATATATCTGGATGCACGAAATTTATTCTGTGGTACAATAGGTTTAAATATTCAAACCATAGAATAAAGCTTTTATAGGGTTGTCTGATTGGAGGCTGTCGCTTTGGGGCAGTCTCCTTTTTATTTGTTATTAATTTGAATGGAACTTTCTCAAAGGATTAACTCAAAACCTCATGTAAAATCTTCAGCGATTTAATTTCTTTTAGTGAGTTACTATGAATCTGGAAAAACTGGATAATAATTGATAATAGTGCACGTCTTTCAACACCTGTTAATTTCAATTCGTCCGTTAAATTGCTGCTTAGTAATTCATCTAATTTAGCTTCTGTTAGTATATTCATTTTAGTAGGATGATAGGGCTTCACTTCATTGATCATTTCCTCCGCATTAGCAGCCGAGAACCCCAGATACATACTAAGGTCGTTGAGGAACTGTAAATGAAAATTAAAAAAGTTGTGGTTTTGCCGATCAAAAAACAACAAGCTTTCATGTATGAAATCGAACATTCCGGGATTCTCTTCTTCTTCTCCTCTTAATAAGTTATTTAAAATCTCAGCTATAAAAATGCCAATAGTAGATTTTGTGATCTGATACGGAATACTTTGATAAGGGTGCAGGCATTTTATTTCTGAAATTCTATTTATGCCTCCACTCGCTTTCTTATAAACTACAAGTTCCAGTAAAGTAAGTGGTTGAAATAAAGCAATCTTATTTTTGGCTTTTTGTTTTCTCACACCATTTTCGATATAGGATTGTATACCGAATTTCTCCGTATAAATATGTACAATTACAGAACTCTCCCCGTATTTAATATGATTGAGAACGATGCCGCGGCTTTTATGTAACATAGTTAGTTCACAACCGCAAATTTGCCCTGATAGGTTTCCGTACCCTCATTATTGATGGAAAAAACAAGATATACTCCCCTTCCGGCTCTGAATCCAGAATAAGTATTTAAGTCCCAATGGAAAGTACCTCCATTTGCTTTCCCTTTATAAATAACATTTCCTGCTACATCAGTAATCATTACTTCATTATTATAAGCCAGCCCACGAATAGTCACTGTATTATTTGATGATAAACGGACAGGATTTGGAAATACTTCTACTTTAGCATGAGTAGCTGTTGCCCTTGTTGCATCTGTCCTGTATGAAAGCAATTGATTATCCGAGGCTACGAAAACTTCTCCATTGAAAGGATTAATCACCATTTCCCGAATATTGTTTTCAACAACCGGGCTGTTGTCTTTCCGAAAGTGGATCAAATTTTCATTAATTTCTTCATTGAATAGCCACAAGCCATCTCGGGTGGCCATCCATTTCCTGTTTCCTCCATCAATTGCAATGTTATTTACTTTTATTCCTTCAAAAAGGAAAAACCCTTCAAAAATTGGCTTAATAGCATCCACCGATTCTCCTGTCAACACACCATTATAATTATTGAAAAAACAGACACCTCTTTCTGTACCAATCCAAAGGTTGCCCGATAAGTCAAGAGCCAGGTCGGTAACATTGTTTCCAGATAGGTTGCCATTGCCCAGAGAAGAAGTAAGTAACCTTGGCTCTTCAGATGATTCATTGAACACATAGATTCCATTATTGGTAGCAATGTATTTATCCCCATTAAATACAATTTCAAAATCGCTGACACTGAAATTTGGATTAAGGAGTAAATTGTATTGTACCTCATCAGTACTATTGTAAAGAACAAAGTTATTATTCTCTCTACGACCCAAAATCCATATTTTTGCTTCAGGATCTACGGCCAATTCCAACCATTCAATCCCCGAATTATCAGCAGGCGTTGTAATAGGCTCTATGGTTTCAGTATCCCAGCTGTAAAGGCCCTGTGTTCGGCTTAAAAATATACCATTACCTGAAATCAAATCCAGTTCCACATCAATAAAATGTGGTAGAATACTTCCTTCATTGTCTGAGCCAACATAATACCACCGACCCTCCAAAAAATAAGAAAACCCGGGAAATACATTGTTCATATTGAAAGTAAAGTTTTCAAGTTGCCGCAAAATTTCCGGTTCTCCTTGTGGCCCTTGTGGTTGAATAGAGTGAAAAGTATTTTGCTCATATTTTAATAATGCTTCTGTAGAATCTGCCAAATAAATAATGGACTCTGTACTGATTAAATCCATCAATCCTCCAGCTTCAGGATAGCCAAGAAGTGAGACGAATTGATTGTTTTGATATTGAAGAGCCTCTTTTCCGGCTAATGCCCAAAATTGATCTGCTTCGGCTAAAATGTTATGAATGATTTCCTGGCTTTGAAAAATAGTATCCCAATCCTGATTGTTCTCCTGGTAAATGATGTTGTTATTGGCAAGAGCATAAAGTTGATTATTGAAAATCACTGTTTTGCTCAAAGCGATGTTTTCACCCTCATCCACTGGATCACGCTGCCAGTTCTGAAAATCTTTCAGGTTAACTTGTGGAGCTAATGAGCCGGTTAATAGCCCTTCCGGGGCACTTAAATATATATTGTCAGCATCTAAGCTGATATGGGAAATAGTAAGTGGGTTTCCTGTTGAATCCAGATTGTTGTAAAAATCTATGAATTGATTTCCCTGGACATCATATAAAACTACTCCAAAATCTGTAGCCAAATAGGCAATGCTATTTTGAAAAGTGATGGAGTTTATTTTCTTTGAATGAATGATGTCTGATCGGGTTATTTCATTAAAAGTGGTAATGCTGAGCTCCTCATCAATAATATCTAGCGTACCATCTTTATACCCAATGATCAGTACGTTTTCTTCAGGAATAACTTCCATTGCTGTAACATGAGTAGTACTGAGGCCGGTAGTAGTACTTAAAGTATTAATACTTTCGTCTTCGGTGTCATAATAAAAAACCCCACTTGGACCTGCTGTAAAAATTTTTCCATCAAACTCACTTACAAAATGGGAATTGGAATAATCAGTATGGCTTCTCCAGCTACCCAGAGGGATGTTCTGCGCTGTAAGCGACTGGAACAGGAGCATGAAAATAAGTGGCAAGAAATATTTTAAAAGCATGGGTTTATCAATTAAGTTTATTGTTCCGTTGTGACAGTCGGGATTCAAAAATCAAAATTTTTACTTTAAAAAACATCTCCTGCACCTGGGTTCATATTTATCTTTTTCTCCTAACATTACTTTCTGTTTTTCTTCTGAAAGTCTGTAGGAATAGGTTGCAATGCCACCACATTGTGCGCAAATAGCATGTACTTTGCTGACATATTCTGCCGTAGCCATTAATTCCGGCATGGGCCCAAAAGCTTTGCCACTAAAATCCATGTCCAAACCCGCAATGATCACCCTCTTTCCCTGATTGGCCAATATATTTACTACTGATACAATTTCCTTATCAAAGAATTGAGCCTCATCAATACCCACCACCTGGGAATTGCCGGCCAACAATAATATATCTTCAGCAAAATCTACCGGAGTAGAGCGAATACTGGATTGATTGTGCGAAACCACCTGTATTTTATCATAACGAGTGTCGATTTTTGGTTTAAAAATTTCCACACGTTGTTTGGCTATGATGGCACGGTTTATCCTACGGATTAATTCTTCAGTTTTACCACTAAACATGGAACCACAGATTAACTCAATCCATCCCTTTCCTTTTAAGTTTCCGCTTTCTCCTCTTCCTATATGTGGTTCTACAAACATATTTTAATCTGAATAATCCATGTGTGGAAATTTATTTATATCTGCTACTTTAATTTTAATATCGCCTAATACTTTTGCCTGACAGCTCAATCTTTCATTTTCTGCCAGCCTGCCTTGTTCCCTGTATTTAGTCTCTGGCTCTGTCAATTCACTAAGATTGTTCTGGCCTTCTATCACAATCATTTTACAGGTAGTACAACGTCCTTTTTTACCGCAAGCATGCATCCAATCAATAAAGTTTTCGTGTATAAGCTCTAATGCGGTTTTTTCTAGACTTTTACTTATTATCTTGCGTTCATATAGATTGGTAATGTGAATTTCAGGCATATTACAATGTTACAAAAAAAGTAAATTAAATAATGGAGAGCAAATTAAATCATCAGGCGATTGATGCTTACGCCAAAGCTTTTTCAAAAAAGATTTGTCAGTCATTTTTTTATCAGAATTCGCATATCAGCGGTCAGGAGATCTTGAATTTATCGAAATTTAAGCAAACCAATCTGATTGTGTTGAAAAATCTGTTCCGAAAGTGGAAAAAAGAGAATGCAAAATTGCAAAGCCCTTATTTTGACTACCATAATGAGGAAGTTAAAAAAGCGATGAAAGATTTTATGAATACACTTTCCCGCCATATTTCCATCAAAAAAGAGCATTTCGAACCGCTTTTAAGGGAGTCGATAAAAGACAGTATTTTATTGGTGTTCTCACCATACGATTTCTTTTCAAAGGAAATTAACCAAAGGGATGATAGCAGGATTAGTCTTAATGATTTGAAGGATTTGAAGAAGTATATCAAGATCAATGATTTCTTATTGGATGGCTTGATTGAAAAATTTAAATCGCTCAAACTTGGAGTGGCCTTTAATGATGAGGCTTTTGAGTTGTTTAATGAAGTTTGCGGGCAGGCAGAAGAACAGCCGGAAGATGTACAGCCATACCTGGATGCATTTTCGGAAGAGTTGTCACTTAGCATGAATGATGTATACCTTGAAAGTGGAGAGTCCAAACTGACTGTTGAAGAAGTTCCGGTAGGTAGCCTTAATGATAAACTGAAGCAGAAGGAACAAATATCTTTGGCAGACAGGTTGTCCAAAGGTAGTGGGAAAAGTATCAAACAACAGCTGACTCTTAATCAGCGATTTATGTTTGTGAATGAATTGTTTGATGGGAATCAAAAGAATTTCCTTATGGCTGTTGAGCAGGTGGATGCTTTGGAAAGCTACGAAGAGGCTTATTCCCACATTAAGAAAACCTATGTGGCAAAATACGAATGGGATTTGGAAACGGAGGAAGTGCAGGAATTTATGGAGTTGGTAGGAAAACGATTCTCCTAAAAAGGAACACAACCTTCTCATGAATTTAACAGGCTTCTATAGCCTTTCAGAGGAGGTTTATGAAAGATATGAATCGTAGTTGTTAATTACCTGGTCAACACCTGCATCCTATGTGCATCCAGTTTAATTAGCACAAATAATAATATGGTAAAAGACCAGAGCGAAGATCCTCCATAGCTGAAAAAGGGTAGCGGGATACCTGCTACTGGGAATAGGCCAATTGTCATTCCTATATTAATACCGAAATGTACAAAGAAAATGCAAGCTACTGCGTAGCCGTAAATCCTAGCAAAGTTACCTTTTTGTCTTTCTGCAATAAAAACAATTCTGAGCAGAAGGGCCATAAATAAGGTGATCAAAATAAAGCTGCCTAACCAGCCATGTTCTTCACCTATGGTACAAAAAATAAAATCAGTACTTTGCTCGGGTACAAAATCGTATTTGGTTTGCGTGCCTTCCAAAAAGCCTTTACCTAGTGTTCCACCTGAACCAATAGCAATTTTTGATTGTGTTACATTCCATCCATAGCCAAGGGGATCAGCATCCGGATTAATTAAAGACTTTATTCTGTTTTGTTGGTGAGGCTTTAATACATCGTTGATTACGTAATCCACACTTTCTACCAAACCTATGACCCCAATTACACCAACCACAATCATAGCCACTTTTTTCAAACGCTTATTGTTAATTGCGATGAGAATAATACCTATTACAACTGCTGCTATTGTAAGGTAAAGGGGTTCTACCATTAAAGTGAGAATAAAAATGGCAATTGCTGCTACTCCCACAAGGAGGTAATATGTCGGTAAGCCCTCTCTGTAATATACAAACACGAAGGCCAAAAAAACCATGGCAGTTCCGGCATCGCCCTGCATTACAATTAAAACTATGGGTAAAAGGACAATCCATGAAGATTGAATCTGATCTTTTAGGCGCTCTAAACGAATATTTTTACTGCTAAATAATTTAGCAACTGCCAGGGCAGTGGTGAATTTTGCAAATTCTGATGGTTGTAAGCGTACTGGGCCAAATACAAACCAGGATTTATTTCCTGAGATTTCTGTACCAAACAATAAAATTAAAATCAGTAAAACAATTACCCCGGCATATAAATAGTAAGCAAAGGAATCAAAAAACCTGAAATCCAATATCATAATGATAATGATAATCACCAATGAGCCGGCAATAAAAACTAATTGTTTTCCAGAATTCTGAGTAAAATTAAAGATGCTTTGTACTTGCTCGGCATCATAACCAACAGCGTATATATTGAGCCAGCCAAAAATAACCAAAACAAAGAATATGGCTATCAATAACCAATCTACTCGGTTCCATATGTTATCCTGTCTACTCATTTCAGATTATTTAAATAAGCTTTGGTCATCACATAATTTTCAACCCATTCGCGATTAGCAGCTACTTCTCCTTTTACATATTTTTCTATCAGCAAACCTGAAATAGCGGCAGCTACACCACCACCCCATCCGGCATTTTCGACATATACAGATAAGGCAATTTTAGGATTTTCTTTTGGGGCAAATGCCATAAAAGCAGAGTGGTCAAAGCTGTTTTTATTTTCGACTGTACCTGTCTTTCCACAGATTTCAACATCTTTTACTTTGGCAATTCTGGCAGTACCATCCACAATTTCTGCCATTGCATCTACAACAGTTGTAAAATGTTCGGCATCAATACCTGTATCTTCTCTTTTATAATTTATTTTCAGGAAAGCATCCGGGGTATCTATCCCTCTGGCCAAATGTGGAGCTATAAAATATCCTCTGTTAGCTAAAATGGCTGCTAAATTAGCAACCTGAAGTGGGGTGGTCAACAATTCTCCCTCACCTATACTTAAAGAGTAGATGGTGTAAAAGTTCCAGCCGCCTTCGCCATAATACCTATTATAGTATGAAGGCTTTGGTACCAGCCCTCCTTTTTCATTAGGAATATCCACTCCTAATGTTCTGCCAAACCCTAATCTATCCAGGTATTCATCCCACATACTTAAGCCAATTCTGGAATCAACATTCATTTTAGGAGCCTTGCCCTGGTTAATGATTTTTCGGAATGTTTGATAGAAATAGGGGTTACAGGAAAATTTAATAGCTCCATGTAAATCCTCATTGGTATGGGCACCATGGCAATTAATGATTCCCCTGTTGCAAACAATACGTGTGCCTGGTGTAATTACCCCTTCCTGAAGCGCCACTAGTGACTGTACTAATTTAAACACAGAGCCTGGCCTGTAAGTAGCCATAACAGGCCTATTAAATAATGGCTTAAGGGTATCCTGACTGAGGGCCTGGAAATTACTGCTGTATTTTCTGCCGGCTAACAGGCCGGGATCGTAGGAAGGACTGTTTACCAATGCCAAAATTTCTCCGGTGGCGGGTTCAATTGCTACAATACTTCCAACTTTGTCTTTCATTAAGAATTCTGCATATTTTTGAAGCTCTAAATCAATGGAGCTTACCAAATTATTTCCGGGTACAGAAGCTGAGTCAAATGCCCCGTCATTAAAAGAGCCTTTTTCGATACCCCTTACATTTACGAGTTTGTATTTCACCCCTCTTTTGCCACGTAATTCTTTTTCATAAGCTGCTTCAAGCCCGCTTATTCCAATGTAATCGCCTGATTTATAATAATTAGTAGTGTCTTTGGCCAACTGGTTTTTGCTTACTTCACCTATATAGCCCAATCCATTGGCCAACACCGGTTCAGGATAACTACGAATAGTTCTTGCCACAGGGTAAAACCCTTTGTACTCTACTAAATCATCCTGTATTCTTGCAAATTCTTCATTGTTTACTTGCGGAAAAAATAAAGACTGTTTGATGTAGGAGTATTTCTTTGCTGCTAAAATCTTTGCTTCGAATTCCTCTTTGGTGATATCAAAAAGCGAACAGAACCTGATGGTATCGGCAACTTCTACCTCTTTTGGTACCACCATAATATCATACACTGGAGTATTATGTACAATTATTTTATTGTTTCTGTCATATATTAAACCTCGGTAAGGATATTCAATTACTTTATTGATGACATTGTTTTCAGCCGCCAACTTATAACGGCTATCCATCACCTGAATGGAAAATAATTTTATTAAAAAAATGATGCCAATTACAATGAAAATTGTTTGGACATAATACTTTCTGTTTTCAATCATGAATACCTGCCTTTCGAATAGAATAGATACTGTATGATTACCAACACCAAAACGGTTAATAAAGTGCTGGCGATTACTTTTAATAATACAAAAAAGAACATGTGAAATCCTCCGGCTTCAATAAAGAATATTACAGACAAATGTAAAAATACCAAAGGAAGTGAATAAGCCAAAAACCAAGACAAGCTTATATCTTTTATGGCAGGACTATCCACGTTTTCATAACCTCCCCTGGGGGTAATAGCATTAATCCACAAAGGACGTACAAAAGCCAAAAACGTGGTGGCCGCCATGTGAGTGCCGAGACTATTGTAAAAAATATCAATGATAAAACCTGTGAAGAATGCAATTACCATTAAATAGTTTCGGCTGATATTCAATGGCAAGAGTAAAATGGCACCTGCATAAATAAAACAAAAAGCACGATCATAAAGCACCAGGTTTTGGGCAAGTAGGATTTGGGCACTTATAAAAAGTAACCAAATAATCAATTGCTTTATGTTCAGTGTGTTAATCATTGATAAGTTCAAAAGTTGTTTGTTCCAATGAATCCTTCTCTTGTTGTAATTGGTTTCCTATTACATAAACATAATCCAGACTTTGAAAATCTACTGATAAGTGGAGTGTAATATCATAAAAAGTGGCATTTTCCTCAATTACAACAGTTTCTATTTCTCCTATTTTTACATCAGCAGGGAATAAAGCATTAAAACCTGAAGTCACTACATCCATTCCTGTTTCTACCTTTACATGCCGTGGAACATATTTCAGAGTCATTTTGGTAGGATCTTTCCCATCCCAATTGGCGGTGCAGAGTGTTTCAGTTTCTGCTATAACAGCGGAAATTAAAAGGTTGCCATTTAAAGCAGAATATCCGGTAGAGAAATTTTCAGACACGCTTTTTATTTTGCCCACTATTCCGTTCGGGTTTACCACACCCATTCCCTCCTTTATCCCATTCTTACTCCCTTTATTCAAAGTAAAGTAGTTACGAAACCGGCTTACTGAATTATTTACTACTTTGGCAATGGTAAACTCATATTGTCCTGAAAGATAAATGGGTGTAAAAAACTCAGTGGAATCTACTATAGGAGCAGAAAGAGCAAGGGTATTTCTTAATTTTTCATTTTCCTGTGCCAGATTTTGATTCACTTCCTTTAATTGAAAATAGTCCTGCACGGACTGCTTGCTATTGTAGATATTGCCTGCAAGAGCACTGGAGGAATTGAAATATGATGCACTGATATAATCATTATGATTGACCACCAGCCAACCACTTATCAATTCGAGCATCAAGAAGACAAAGAATGCTCTGTATTGATATATGAACTGAAATAACCTGCGCATTAAAAGAGAATCTGTTGGTTTTTTATTGAAAAGAGCAAAAATTGAAAAAGGAACACAGGTTTACCATGTTCCCTTCTTACATATATTTCAATCTTTAACTGCATCTAGCTCATCAAGACAGCTTTGTAATGATTAATATTTTTCAACGCAATCCCCGTACCCCTTACTACGGCTCTGAGTGGATCATCTGCAATATGGATTGGCAGTTTGGTCTTTAGTGCCAGCCTTTTGTCCAAGCCCCTTAGCAATGCGCCTCCACCGGTTAAGTGAATCCCGTTATCATATATGTCAGCAGACAATTCTGGTGGGGAAATCTCCAAAGCTTTTAAAACGGCTTCTTCTATCTTTGAAACTGATTTGTCAATCGCAAATGCTATTTCTGAATAGGAAACTTTAATCACTTTAGGAATTCCTGTCATTAAATCACGTCCCCTGATTTCGTAATCTTCAGGGCCGTCATCTAATTCAGTCAAAGCCGCACCGACCTCAATTTTTATTTTCTCGGCAGATCTTTCACCTATTAACAGGTTATGTTGCCTTCTCATATAATCCAGAATATCTTTTGTAAATGTATCACCAGCCACCCTGATAGATTGATCACATACAATTCCTGAAAGTGCAATAACCGCAATCTCAGTAGTTCCTCCTCCAATATCAACTACCATTGAACCAACCGGTTGTTCTATATCCACACCTATACCAATAGCAGCTGCTATCGGTTCATGAATCATATAGACCTCCTTGGCACCGGCATGCTCTGCTGAATCCCTTACAGCCCTTTTTTCAACTTCCGTTATCCCAGAGGGAATACAGATGACCATTCTGTGAGAGGATGGAAAAAAACTTTTTTTGCCACCATCAATCATTTTGATCATTCCTCGAATCATATGTTCTGCTGCATGGAAATCCGCAATTACACCATCTTTCAAAGGGCGGATGGTTTTAATGTTTTCGTGGGTTTTCTCATGCATCTGCATGGCTTGCCTTCCAATGGCCAAAACCTTGTTAGTGGCTTTGTCTATGGCTATAATGGACGGCTCGTCTACAACAATTTTGTCCTTATGAATGATTAAAGTATTGGCAGTGCCTAAGTCAATGGCTATGTCACTTGATAAGAAATCGAATATCCCCATGGATAGTATTTATATTTATCTAAAAAAAATCGCTCTCGAAATTTACAAATTTGTTTGGTAATTAATTCCATTCAACGAAATATTTTACCTATTAATCTAAACCTTTGCTCAATTAGTGTTTAAAATGCCTAAATCCTGTAGTCACCATACGCATCCCGTGTTGGTCGCAATAGTCAATGCTATCTTGATCTTTAATAGAGCCACCAGGCTGTATTACTGCAACGATGCCGGCTTGCCCGGCTATTTCTACACAGTCAGGAAATGGGAAGAAAGCATCTGAAGCCATTACTGCTCCCTTCAAATCAAAACCAAAATGCTTTGCTTTTTCAATTGCATGTTGTAAAGCATCTACTCTTGATGTTTGACCTACACCACTTGAAAGCATTTGTCCCTTATTGGCTAATATAATTGTATTGGATTTAGTATGCTTACATATTTTAGAGGCAAACAACAAGGCCTCTATTTCCTCTGTGGATGGCTCTTTTTTGGTAACTACTTTAAGGTCTTCTTTTGCATCAGTTTTAAGATCTCTGTCTTGCTCTATTACACCATTCAGCAAGCTTTTAAATTGTCTTTTGGTTTTAAGATTGTCTTTTTTCTTTAGTAAAATTCTATTCTTTTTTCCTTTTAGTATCTCCAGGGCCTCTTCCGAAAAATCAGGGGCAATTAGAATTTCAAAAAACAAACTATGCATTTCATCAGCGGCCTCTTTGTCCACTGTTTGGTTGGTAACCAATACTCCGCCAAATGCAGAGAGAGTATCGGCAGCAAAAGCCTTCTGATAGGCTTCTTTCACTGAGCTTCCCAAAGCCATACCACAAGCATTGGTATGTTTTAGTATAGCAAAAGCAGTTTCTCCCTCAAATTCTTCAGTTAATGAAACTGCAGCATCCACATCCACTAAATTGTTGTAAGAAAGTTCTTTTCCATTTAGCTGGTCAAATAGAGAATCCAGGTTACCGTAAAATTTGGCTTCCTGATGAGGGTTTTCCCCATATCTTAAAGGCTTGTTTCTTAAAATGCTGTGTTTAAAACCACTGAGTGTTTGGTTTTTGTTGAAATAATTGAAAATAGCAGTGTCATAGTGAGAAGACACATTGAAAGCTTGAGCCGCAAAAGCCTTTCTCTCATCAATGCTCGTAGCCCCTTTGTTTTTTGCTAATAAATTTTCTAATGTTGAATACTGGCCTTTGGAAGACACAATGAGTACGTCCTTATAATTTTTGGCAGCGGCTCGTATTAATGAAATACCGCCTATATCAATTTTTTCAATTATTTCATCCTGATTGGCACCGGAGGCTACAGTTTCTTCAAAAGGGTACAAATCTACAATTACCAAATCAATTTCCGGGATTTCATATTCCTGTAATTGTGCTTTATGTTCTTCGGAATCTCTCCTGCCCAAAATGCCTCCAAATATTTTTGGGTGAAGCGTTTTCACCCTTCCTCCTAAAATAGAAGGGTAGCCGGTTAAATTTTCCACCGCAATGACTTTGGCTCCTTGTTCTTCAATAAATTTTTGGGTGCCCCCTGTGCTATAAATTCGTACTCCTTGTTCTTTTAATAATTTGATAACGGGTTCTAACCTGTCTTTATAGTAAACGGAGATGAGGGCGGTAGTGATTTTTTTTAGGGACATGGATTTGCTCTTTTGTTTTTGAAACACAAAACTAATTGAATTATATTTTTTTCATTCTATATAGTTCTTTTTTTCAGCCACTTTCGAAGTTTTTTCACATTGAATCAGTGATATTTAATCATTCTTCTTTTTAAATGGTTAAAAGGAATCGGTAAATTTATATTTCATGATAATGAGTGGTAATGACTTTTTTTGATAAAATATATCATCAGCTTTTTTCTGCTAATAAAAACAAAGTGTTGAGTCATGAGACGCTCAATCGATCAGAAAAAGAAAAGGAGCGTTTTGCGGATTGGATAGGTAATGAAAAGCATCATACTCTCCTGGATAGAATTCATCATGCGTATCATATGAAGTTAACTGATATTAAGGATGAAATACCTATTGTGTTATTCAGAAGTGCGTATGCCAATGGATTTGCCATAAAAAATAATGACGAAATCCTGAATAAAAGTTTTCCATTCCTGTTGGAGTATTTCAAATTAAAAATTGTAGAACTTGGCTATAGGCAGGCTGGATCTGACAAAAAAGTAAGTACAAAGGAGGGATATGTATTGACAGTGGAAAAATATTATTTGAAACCCCCTTTACAAGTGAAACCGCCAATTGATCAATTGTACGGAAACATTGCCATAGAGCTTCATCTGTTAAACGATACCCCTAACTATTTAAAAATTACTGCCAGCATTTATTCGGACAGGGCTTATAAGTCACACCTGGATTTTGATGAAATGGTGGAGAAAATATTTGCCTATTAAGCTCCTTTTATAGAATCCGAAATAAATTGCTCAATCACCTTTGGGAAATGCTGATGCTCCAATACCTGCACTTTAGCGGCTAATTGTTCGGGCGTCATCTCCGGATTGATAGGACAAGCTGTCTGGAAAATAATATCACCTTTATCATATTCATCATTCACTAAATGAATGGTAATACCGCTTTCTTGGTCTCTGTTTTTGATGACGGCTTCATGTACAAAATGGCCATACATGCCTTTCCCTCCATATTTTGGCAGTAATGCAGGATGGATATTGATGATTTTATCGGGGTAAGCAGTTATAATTTCAGGGGATAATTTAAGTAAAAAACCTGCCAGCACAATAATGTCTACCCCTTGCTTTTGTAGATAATTAAGAACTGGTGTGGTGGCTTCGAATTCCTGCATGGAAAAAACCTGATGATTGACGCCTGCTTTTTGGGCCCGCTCCAGTACCCCTGCTTTCTGGCGGTTGCTGATCACACATGCTACTTCAGAAATTTCCGAATCTTTAAAATAATGAATAATTTTTTCAGCATTTGTTCCTGATCCCGATGCTAAAAGGGCAATTTTAACTTTTTTATTGTGGGTCATTTTCTTAAAATTAGTTAGGCAAAAATGCTATAATTATATTCCTTTAACAAGATTGAATCTTCTTTTCCAGGTTAAAAAAAGAGCATACTTAGTATACCACTGAGCATAATTAACTTGCAAAAATTACTTAAAAAATGGTAGTGTTTAATGGTGTCGGCAATTCTTAATCGGTGGATAAAGTAGATAACAAAAATAGTAAGTCCTGAAAAGTAATAGTAGAGAATATCATTTTGTAAAAACTGTATGGTATAAAAGATGAGAAAATAGAATAAGACAATCAGAAGATATAGCAACATTTTGGTATTCCTAATTCCCCACACTATTGGGAGGGTTTTACAACCAAAATTGGCATCTCCCTTCCAATCTTCCATATCTTTAATAATTTCCCTTATCAAACTTATGGCAAAAGCAAAAAGAGCATATATGTGCAAAGTTGCCTGGTTTTCTTTATAGTAAAGTGCCAAAATAGAAATGGACAGACCTGTTAACAAAGCAACAATGAAATTACCAATAAAAGGAAGTCGCTTTAACTGATTGGAATAAAACCAAAGTAGAAAAGCAACTGTAAAATGGATAAGCCCAATTTTCCAATGCAGGTATAAACCAATAGAGATTGCTATAAAGTTCAGTGCTGTATGCCAGAATAAAACTACTCTTCTTTTTAGGACCTTTCCTACTATGACGCGATCCGGCTTATTGATATAATCTATTTTGACGTCATAATAATCATTAATGATGTAACCAGCTGCTGCCAATAACACAGTACTAAATGATAAAAGAAATAGGGGAAGGTCAAAAATGCTGACTGAATCAATGATGAAGATAGCAGCCAGATATTGAGAAAGCACAATTATTACCAGATTTTGGATGCGAATCAGGCGAAAAAAGCCTTTTAAAGAGAAATTCTTTGGTGAAGATTGTGCAGACGTCATCTTTATTATTAAAAGGGATTCCTACTAAAAATCAAATTTCAGGATAAGACGGCTTATGTCCTAATTCTGCTGGGATTATTTGTTGCTTATTCCAAATTGGTGTCTGCAGGGTTGGGAAGAATTATGAAATAATTATAAGCTGGTAATTATTATTGATAACTATCTAAAATGTGCTGGCTAATCATTCTATAAATTTCTTGCAAACTTTCATTTCCAGACAACATTTCCATATGCTTATCCAATGTTTCTACATCGCCTCTTTTTGCGGGACCTGTCTGGGCATTTTTTGGTGATAAATTGATGCTTTTTTCAATGGTTTCTGCGATCAGAGGCCTAAGTAAACCGAAATCCAATTTGGCATCTTTAAGCAAATCTTCAGAAATACTCATTAAGTGGTTGGTGAAATTGCAGGCAAAAACTGCTGCTAAATGCATTTGAGCTCTTTGTTCGGAAGAAACTATTTGTACTGATTTGCTAATGCTTTTTGCCAGAGAAGTTAAGATTTTACCAGCCTGTTCATGGTCACTTTCTATAAAAAAAGGAATATTGTCAAATGATACTTTTCGTACTTTAGAAAACGTTTGCAAGGGATAAAAAACACCATTTGCAGAAGCGGCAGCGTAAGTTAGCTCATCAATGCCTTTGCTCCCGGAGGTGTGCGCCAGAATACTTTGTTCCGGTAACACAATTTCTTTTACCACAGCTTTAATAGCATCATCGGGAATGGCTAAAATAAATATTTGAGACGGACTGTCAGTGAAATCCAGATTTTCTTTCAATGCAGCATCGTAAAGATTGCCAATCAGTTTGGTTGCAGAGTCCCCCGTTTTGCTATAGACTTCTTTCACATAATGGCCGGCATTTTCCAGTGCAGGAGCCAAATGCCAGGCTACATTACCTGCTCCAATAAAACTGATGCTATAAGCCCTTTGCTTCATTCCATTCCTTTTTTACGCATTTTGTAAAATTCAGAATACCTTCTGAAAATAGCCATGCTAAATCCTAACATTAACACTAAAGTGCCTATCCAGAGCACATTAATTAATGGCTTATCCAAAGCTTTCATGATGATATAATCTTTCTGGGTTGTTCTTACTGACAAGGTGAAAGAGTTGCTTTCCGGATGAATGCTTTGGATATTCACCTTTACTCCTATTTCCCTGTTTTCATCGGGAATTCTACCTGCCATACTTTCACGAATCACATAGTAAGGATTTAGGATATAATCTTCCCCATCACCATATATTTTGATCTGAGCTTTAACGGCTAAATCGCCTTCTGCCAATTGAGTACCGTTGACCTCATCCACCCGGTCTACTTTCTCTAATACAGTTACAAAGTCGTTTAGAAAAAACTTCTCTCCAAAAGTGACTTCCATTTCTTTAGGATCAGACCACTCAATCTCCTGAGTGGGATCAGGCACGGAAGAAACGTGTACATAAAGGTCTTTGTTCCATTTTCTTCTAATATCAGGAGAAGCAATCAATCCGCCCATATCAGGATTAATTTGTGCTCTTGGGAAGAGAGAGAATTTTTCACCATCAACACTGAGGTAATCAATTTTGTAATAATGATTTTCTCCGTATACATTTAATGTATCACCTTTTTCCAAAGTCTCGTCAGTCTTTTGAATACTTCGTTTGATAATTTTGGTGTTGGGTTCCTTTGTGTCTTCTAAGTATGAGGCTTTCACATACCCGCCTTCATATGATTCAAAAAACCTTCCTTTATAGGTCAAGGTGTACTCTCCCATATTTTGGGGATCGTTAATATACAAGGGTAAATTGGTCTGATTAAAGTCTTTTTCAACCTCATCAGAATTGGTTAAAAGCAGACCTGTGTTGTTTAAGGACACCGTGGAGGAATAACCTGATGAAAATAAAATTCCGATCAGCATCATCCCGATACCAATGTGTGCAATGGCTCCTCCGGAAAGTTTATAATTGCTTTTTAGGACACTTAACAATATTTTTCCATTGGCAACAATTGTATAAATACCACTTATTACTACCAGAATATAAACAATGTTGGTCATTCTTACAGTTGTGATAACAATAGCAGACAGCAACAAAGTGATAAGGATCGGATATAAAAGTGATTCTTTTACTTTTGTGCGTTCCATTTTCTGCCACCAAAAGAATTGACCAGTTCCCGAGAGAATTGCCAAACCTATAGCAAACCAAATTTGCCATTTGGTATAAAATTCAACCTGATCAACAGGTGGCGCTAAGTTGGAGATGCCACCGAAAGATTGAATGATAGAATTGTAAACAGGGATAGAAGTCGGCACAATGATTTGAAATGCCATTAAACATAACAAAGTGGCTCCCATAAAAATCCAGAATTCCCTGGAGTAAGTCTGCACTTCTTTTTCTGTAGAAGGAATGTGCTTCCATCTTACTATGCATAAAACTATAGAAATGACAAGGAAGAATAAAAGGTATAACAATAGTTGTCCTGAAAGTCCTAAATCAGTAAAAGAGTGTACAGAAGATTCTCCCAACACCCCACTTCGCACCATAAATGTAGCATACAATACCATGAGAAAAACAGACAATACCAATATGATGGATGCTTTTAAAGCTGTTTCACTCTTTTTATAGGTAATCATAGTATGAATACCTGCTATTAGTACCAACCATGGTACCAGCGAAGCATTTTCTACAGGATCCCAGTTCCAGTAACCACCAAAATTTAAAGTTTCATAAGCCCAGTAACCTCCCATTAAAATACCTAAGCCTAATACTGCAGCTGAAAACAAAGCCCATGGTAAAGCAGGGCGAACCCATCCTTTTACATCTTTTTTCCACAAGCCTGCAATTGCATAGGCAAAAGGAATCAATGTAGTGGCATAACCTAAAAATAGTACAGGAGGATGTATCACCATCCAATAGTTTTGCAGCAATGGATTTAAGCCTGTTCCATCTTCAGGGACATAATCAGGATTCAAATTAAATACCGGGGCGTCCATGGCTTCTCTCAATAGTATAAAAGGCGAGCTGCCTATTTTCAAATCACCGATTACAACTCCTAAAATCATGGAAGCCAAAAATGCCTGGACTATAGCGAAAACCATCATTACTGATGGAGCCCATTTTTTGTTGGTAGCTAAAATGATGAAACCTAAAATAACATTCCAGAATAGCCATAAAAGAAAGCTTCCCTCCTGGCCTTCCCAAAAAGAAGAAATTATATATTCAGTAGGAAGATCTGTTGAGGAGTGGCTCCACGCATAAAAATATTCGAAATAATGGTTATAAATGATAGTGAAGAGAGTGATAACTATGCCAAATACTGCGATACCATGTACAATAAAGGAAGTGCGTCCATTTTGTAACCAGGATTTTTTTTGATCAAGGGCTTGACTGGTTTCAGCTTTGTAAAAATTAAAGATGGAAATTAAAGAGGCTACAAAGCTTATAATGACAAAAAGGTGACCAAAGTCACCTATTGTGGAATGTATCATATATTAATTAAAAGTCAAATTAAATAACTGTTTCTTCTTGGTACTTGGACGGGCACTTCATTAGTATTTTATCTGCCACAAAACTTTCATTTTTGAATGAACCAATAACCACAACTTGTTCAGATCGGGTGAAATCAGCGGGCATAGGTTCATTGTAAAACACCTCTTGCTCTTTGCCGTTTTCGTCTACCATGATAAATGTAAATGATAATTTATCCTGAGAGGTGTTAATGCCCAAGACTTTGCCTTCATTATCTTTCTTAAGTTCTCCTACTACATGGATTTTAGTATTATTTCCATTCAATGCCATATCATGGGCATCTTTAAAACTGACATAGGAACTGGCATCCCCCGCTGTGGAGACAATCATCATTATGGCTGCTGCAATGATAATGATACCGAAAATATAGGATTTTTTCATAATTCTATCAAATCTGAAATCTCAACAAAAGTACTACCTAAAAAATTCTTTAGGGCTTATTCTTTAATGATTTTTCCAGTTTTTTTATTTTTTGTTCCGTTCGGATAGTGTAAAGCGTAAAACCCACAAAAAGTGTAACGATGATCGCCACTAATACATAGATTTTTCCTTCCGAACGCATGGTGTCTGCCATTTCTATACGGCTATTGTTATAATCTTCTTTCTCAATGGCTTGTTTTTGGGCCAATATGCTTAGGCTTAAGCTCATGAATAGTAGGATAAAAAAATATTTAATCTTATTCATCAATTTTTGTTTTAATTATACTTAATCGAATGCGTAATTCTGTTAACCAGACACCAATAAGTGTCCAGCCTATCACTGCAGGATAAAAGATCATTCTTAACCTTCCATCCAACTCGTAGGCATTAAAGCCAGGATTTCCGCCATTGCCGGGGTGGAGTGAATCTGTTAATCGAGGCAATATAAATAGTAAAGGTATTAGTGTGGCGTAGGCAAAAATATTATATACACTACTAATTTTAGCTTTCTGCTGTGAGTCAACAATTGAATTCCTTAAGAGGATGTAGGCAAAATATATCAGCAGACCTATGGCCGATCCATTTTGCTTTGGGTCCCCACTCCATGCCGCACCCCAGGTATAATGAGCCCAGATCATGCCGGTAGCCAGTCCTAATAATCCAAAGAGAATAGAGGTGTTGACTAATTCAATAGCATAGGTATCATATTTAAGATTTCCGGTTTTAAGGTATCGAATGGAATATACTACCGAGGCGGTGAGCATAATGATCATTCCAAACCACATAGGCACATGAAAGTGCATAGCACGAATAGTCTCATTTAAAATAGCCAGTCGTGGCGCCTCCATTAATAACCCGCCAATAAGGGTATAAAAAACCAAAGCGACTCCTAAAATTTTCCACCAGCGTTTTCTCATAACATTAACTTCTCCAAATAAAAGGAAACAATAAATAAGCCGTAGCTATTACTACGGCATCTACAGATAACAAAGTAAATAGTTTTTCATTCATTAAAGATGCATCAATACCATCAATAGCATTCTTTGATAATCTTATCGCAATCATTAGAATAGGCAGTAGTATAGGGAAACTAAGTACCGCCAATAATGCAGTGCTGTTATTGGCTTTTGATACTATACCGGAAACCAGAGTGAGGATTCCGGCAAAACCAATAGATGCTAATAAAATAGTCAATAAAAAATATACATGGTTGACAACAGGATTTCCCAATATAATGGCATATACCACAAATCCGATAATTGCAATCAACACCGACAAAAGTATATTAAATATTAATTTTCCGCTAAGGATTACTTGTGGTTTGCAAAGGGTATAATAATAGAGCATTCTGCCTTCTCCTTCCTGCAAAAAACTTTTAGCAACACCATTAATATTGGCAAACACTATGATTATCCAAAAAAGTGCGTTCCAGGTAACCGCCTGCATTTGACCTGTTTTTACATTAAAACTGAGGTAACAGATAAAAATTGTGCTTACTAAATAAAGCACAATGCTATTAAAGGCGGTTTTATTCCGCCATTCCAGCTTTACTTCTTTATTGATGATGGAGAGTACTTGTTGCAACACAGAGCAAATTTAATACAATCAATTCAATAAGGCATGGCATTATTGATCTTATGTCTTTAACTTTGCGGAAAATAGATGAAATGAATATAGAAGCAACTGGTTTTGACGATTTGTACCTGATTACACCCAAAGTTTTTGAAGATCAAAGAGGGTATTTTTTTGAATCCTTCCATCATAAAAAATTCAGGGAGGCTACAGGGATAGATTGTGATTTTGTTCAGGATAACCAGTCAAGATCAAGTCATGGTGTGATAAGAGGATTGCATTTCCAGGTTCCTCCTATGGCACAGGCTAAATTCGTAAGAGTTTTGCAAGGAGAGGTTTTGGATGTGGTTGTGGATTTAAGAAAGGAAAAATCAACTTTTGGAAAAAGTTACAGTACTTTACTATCCGCGGAGAATAAAAAACAACTGTTTATACCACGTGGATTTGCTCATGGAATTGTGGTGTTGAGTGAATCAGCCGAATTTTTCTATAAATGTGATAATTACTACAGCCCTGAAAATGAAAGAGGTATCATGTATGATGACACCTCCTTGAATATCGATTGGAAAATTGAAGCAGACAAAAGAATTATATCTGATAAGGACACTAAACATCCTTCTTTAGAAGAATTCACTTCTCCTTTCTAAATACTATTAGCCTAGTTCACTTTTCTTTTTTTCCAGTTCTTCAACTGAGTTTAAATACTTATTGAAATAAATTAACATGATAATTACGTAGGCTATAAGTAGGCCATATAAACATGAGTAAAAACCAATTTTTAATAACCCGGGACTGTCAGGTTTGGAGAATACCGTAAAACCATCAATCAATTCAAAGCTTGGGGTTAAATATAATTGTTGTTGAATTCTTAATTTTTCCTGATAAAGCTGATCTCTTTTGTTAATTATTGAAAGTGGATCAATTAACTGCTCATCTTTCATGATGATATTATTCGAGCCTGTTCTGTTTCTTTCAGCCAGATTGTCATAATTTTTAATTACCAGTTCTCTTAGACTATCCAGTTTTTGGAGTTCCTCATCAATATTTCTTTCTTTTAAAATAAGATTCTCCTTTTCTATTTGTAGCCTTTTAGAGATGTATTGGCTATTTCTAAAATAATCAATTAGTGGCTCTTCAAGTGAACCTAAATTTTTACTATCATACACCTGAACAAATATCCTGTAAGTAGATTTATTTTCATTTTTTAGTTTTTCAACAAACCTTTCAATTACTTCCTCATTTTCTATTTCGGATTTTAACTGTTCTTTTAAGATTTCTAATTCCACTATTTCAGCTTCAGATACAAAAGGTTCGTAACTAAAACCTTTGATGTTTTTAGCAACAGCTGTATCAATGTTTAATTTAGTAGCCAATCCTTCATAATTTCCCTCTTGGCACAATTGATCCAATTTTTCTATCGAACTTTCAGTAAGTTTTACAGTAGAATAAGAAGAGCGAAGTAGCATGGAACTAGTGTAATAATCCGGTAGCACATATTTTAATGCGATACCTATTAAACCACCCAGTACTACAAAAAGGAAAATTATCTTAAAATATTTAATAGTAGCATTTTTAAAAGCCACTATTAACATGATGAACCCTACAAATATACTCTTAAAAAAATCTCCAATCGAGGAAAATAATTGCCTCAAATCTATTTCATCAGAGTTATTACTATTGTTTTGTTTCTTTTCTTCTTCAGACATTGCAAAAAAATTTTTACAAATAAACGCAAGTTTCTTCAGGTTTTAAAATATTTGTTAACAGTAATCCTTTATTCCTCTAATTCTATCCTTAAATTTGGTTATCTAAAAAAGAATCATTTTGAAAACTATATTAATAACAGGCGGAGCAGGCTTTATCGGATCTCATGTGGTGAGGCTATTGGTAAACAAATACCCTCATTACAAGATCGTTAATTTGGACAAGCTTACCTATGCAGGTAATCTGGAGAACTTAAGGGATGTAGAAAGTGCTGAAAACTATGTTTTTGAAAAAGGAGATATCACTGATGAAGAATATATCTTTGGACTCTTCAAAAAGTATAATTTTGAGGGGGTACTTCACCTGGCTGCGGAATCCCATGTGGATAGGTCTATTTCGAATCCGATGGAATTTCTTAGAACCAATATTTTTGGTACTGTAACCTTACTGAATACAGCCAAGGAAAGCTGGAAAGGTAATTTTAAAGATAAGCTGTTTTATCATATTTCCACAGATGAAGTTTATGGGTCTCTTGGTAATGACGGCTTCTTTACTGAAACCACCTCTTACGATCCACAATCACCTTATTCAGCTTCAAAAGCCGGATCTGATCACTTTGTGAGAGCTTATGCCAACACTTACGGCTTGCCAATTATTATCAGCAATTGCTCCAATAATTATGGCCCCAATCAATTTCCGGAGAAGCTAATTCCTTTATTCATCAATAACATTAGAAATAGTAAACCACTTCCGGTTTATGGAAAGGGAGAGAACATAAGGGATTGGCTGTATGTGGAGGACCACGCCAAAGCGATTGATGTATTATACCATCAAGGCAAAATAGGGGAAACCTACAATATTGGTGGTTTTAATGAATGGAAAAATATCGACTTGATCAAGGTGATTTGTAAGGCAATGGACAAAAAATTGGGCAGGGAGGCCGGTGAATCTGAAAAGTTGATCAGTTATGTAACTGACCGGGCAGGCCATGATTTGCGTTATGCCATTGATGCTACCAAAATCACAAATGAATTGGGCTGGAAGCCCAGCTTGCAATTTGAAGAAGGTATTGAAAAAACTATTGACTGGTACATGGCAAATGAGGATTGGATGCATAATGTAACATCCGGAGCCTATCAGGAGTATTACAAAGAGATGTACCAGAAATAGATAAGAGCTAATAGTTCTCAATTCGATAAATTCATAATTAAAAATTATAAACTTAAACTCAGGATGAAAGGAATCATATTAGCAGGCGGATCAGGCACCAGATTACATCCATTAACCATAGCAGTGAGCAAACAGCTGATGCCCGTGTATGATAAACCGATGATTTACTATCCGCTTTCCACCTTAATGTTGGCAGGCATCAGGGAGATCTTAATTATATCTACACCTGAACATACCCATATGTTTGAGCAATTATTAGGAGATGGCTCCCAATTAGGTTGTAGATTTGAATATGCCATTCAGGAAAAACCTGAGGGCTTGGCCCAGGCTTTTATTATAGCGGAGGATTTTGTAGGCAAAGATGATGCAGCTTTGATATTAGGCGATAATATATTTTATGGTTCAGGCATGAGTAAATTATTGCAGTCTAATACAAAACCTGATGGAGGCATTGTATATGCTTACCATGTGCATGACCCTGAACGATATGGTGTAGTGGAATTTGATAAAGAGGGCAAAGCTATTTCTATTGAAGAAAAGCCAAAGGAGCCAAAATCATCCTTTGCAGTACCTGGAATTTATTTTTACAATAATTCTGTAATTGAAATAGCCAAAAATATTAAGCCCAGCTCCAGAGGAGAATTGGAAATCACTGATGTGAACAAAAAATATCTGGAGCAGGGAAAGCTGGAGGTGAGTGTGTTGAACAGGGGCACGGCCTGGTTGGATACGGGTACTTTCGCATCTTTAATGCAAGCCTCAGAATTTGTAAGGGTAATTGAAGAACGACAAGGCTTAAAAATCGGCTGTATTGAAGAGGTTGCCTACAGGATGAATTATATTGATCAACAACAATTACGAAAGCTGGCAGAACCCCTGGTAAAAAGTGGCTATGGCGAATACCTTTTGCGACTTTTAAAGTGAAAGTTAATTAGGTGAAATTGCTTTAACACAGTCTTAATCCACCACATTTGTTGATTTTGAACCTTAATCTTTACTTCTCGTACTTAGTGCATTCATCTATTCTTTATAAATGAACAAAAAAACAGAGAAAACCTCAAAAGCGAGCCTTTCGAAAGCATTTAAAACTATCATCTGGCCCAGAAGAAAGTATGTATTAACTGGTCTTATATTAATAGTTATTAGTCGTTTTGCTTCACTGGTTTTGCCGGGATCGAGTAAAATCTTAATTGATGAGGTGGTACCCAATGGTGACCTTGAAATGTTAAAATGGTTGATTTTGGCAGTTGTGGGAGCAATTGTTGTGCAGTCCGTTACCTCTTTTGCCTTAACACAAATACTCAGTGTGGAAGCTCAGAATTTAATTGCCCAGCTTCGTTCTAAAGTACAGGCTCATATACTTAAACTGCCAATCCGTTATTTTGATAATACAAAGACAGGAGAACTGGTCTCCCGCATTATGACAGATGTTGAGGGTGTAAGGAATTTGGTAGGTACAGGTTTGGCACAAATGGTGGGAGGCATTCTTACCGCTATTGTCTGTTTATTTCTGCTCATAACCATTAGTCCTTTGATGACCTTATATGTTTTGGTTCCGGTGGCAATATTTGGACTCATTTCATTAAAAGCTTTTGGTAAAATAAGACCCATTTTCAGGGAGCGGGGCAAAATAAATGCAGAAGTAACTGGTAGGTTAACAGAAACATTAGGGGGCATCAGGGTAATAAAGGGGTTCAATGCGGAGCTTCAAGAAATCAGGATTTTTGCAGAAGGGGTTGACAGATTATTTAAAAATGTCAAATCCAGTTTGATTTCCACCAGTCTTATTACTAGCTCGGCAACCTTGCTTTTGGGTCTGGCCTCAGCAGGAATTATGGGTATAGGGGGGTATATGATCATGCAAGGTGATTTGACTTTCGGTGATTTTCTTGCATTCACCCTGTATTTAGGATTTATGATTGCCCCAATTGTTCAAATGAGTAATATTGGTAGCCAACTAACAGAAGCTTTTGCAGGCTTGGATCGCACAGAAGAAATCATGAATACTGCTGTGGAATCTGATGACACAGAAAGAACTATCCAATTAAAGAACATTCAAGGGCATATAGTTTTTGATAAGGTTTCCTTTGCCTATGAAAGCAATAAGGATGTTTTGAAAAATATTAGCTTCGAGGCCATTCCAGGTTCAGTAACAGCTTTAGTAGGGACTTCCGGCTCAGGAAAAACCACTATTTCGGGAATAGCTGCTTCTTTTTTAACGCCCGATGAGGGAGCTATTTATATAGATGGCCATGATTTAAGGAATGTTACTTTGGATAGCTACAGAAGCAGACTAGGAGTGGTGTTACAGGATGAGTTTCTTTTTGAAGGTACAATAAGGGAGAATGTGTTGTTTCCTAGACCAAATGCTTCCGAGGAAGAACTACAAAATGCTGTTGCTGCAGCTTATGTGCATCAATTCACCGATAGTTTTGAGCACGGACTAGATACACAAATTGGGGAGCGAGGGGTTAAGCTTTCCGGTGGGCAACAACAACGAATTGCCATAGCTCGGGCTATTTTGGCTGATCCAAAGATTTTAATCCTGGATGAGGCGACTTCTAATCTTGATACGGAAAGCGAGAGCTATATTCAGGCAAGTTTGAAAGAACTGATGAAAGGCAAAACCACATTTGTGATTGCCCACAGGTTGAGTACTATCAGGCAGGCAGACCAAATTTTGGTTATTGAAGCAGGTGAAATAGTGGAGCGTGGAAAGCATGATGAGTTAATTCAATCTGAGGGACGCTATCATCAACTCTACACTTATCAGGCGCGGATATAGTATTAAATCTATTATTTTAGATTCAATTATCTGATGTAGGTTTTTAAGCTTCTTTACTAAATTAAAATAGAGCATAATGATTTTCATAGAAGAATAAGTGGATTTAGTGGGGGTTTATTGTGCACTCATCCATTTTTCAGGCTGTATGGATTTTAATATGTATTAAATAATTCTCTATTTATATAGACTACAGTTCGTAAACATTACGCTCTTCTAAATCTGCTTATTTTTTGTCTTTCCGAATATATTCTACTTTAGTATCAGATATGCGTGGACTACATAAAATATTTCATCAAACCAGAATTGAAGACAACCTTATAAAAGGGCTTATCTTTTTTGTGCTTTTTACTGGGATGTTTATCCTGTCACTTTTAAGATAGTAGAATATTTTCTAGCATCTTAATTTCAGATTTGAAATTCTCCCCTTCTTTGTTTCTCACAATTTTTTAATTCCTTTTTTTAGGGGAGATTACTAAATCTAATTTTCTATCTTGGCATACTATTTGGTGATTTTAAACAAATCTAACGAATGATGCTATGAAAAATCTATTTTACTATCTACAAATACTAGCTGTGGGAGCATTGATTGCCTCATGTACAGTTAATGGAAATGAAGGACCTCCAGGGCCCAGAGGGCCTCAAGGACCAGCCGGACAGGATGGTCAAGATGGCTTGAATGGTGAGGAAGCTTTTGTGTTTGAATTTGAAGAGGTCACCTTTGTGTCTCCGGATTATGAAGTGTTTTTAGAGTTTCCTGAAGACTTTCAGATGTTGGATTCAGATAAGGTGTTGGTTTACTTTCTATGGGAATATATTGAAGAGGATGACCTCGATATTTGGCGTGCATTGCCACAAGTTATTTTTACTGAATTTGGAACCCTTCAATACAATTATGATTTCAGTAAGTATGATGTTAGGCTGTTTATGGAAGGAAATTTTAATCTCAACGTTTTAGGTGCAGGCGCTACCGATAATTGGATTGTTCGTGCGGTAGTTGTTCCTGGCCAATATGGTGCCGGTAGGTCCACTCCTCCGGTTGATTATGAGAATTATCATGAGGTGATAGAATATTATGGTTTGGAGAAAAGTAAAAAAGTAAGTGTTCAAAACAGGCCAAAATAATATTCTCCATATTACAAATATTTTTGATAAGATGGCTTACCAGTAAGCCATCTTATTTCAATTATGATGGTGAATGTATTACATTTTATAATACAATTATCACCTTTTATCAAAGCTACCTGAATGCTGTAAAAGCTACAATATGAATGGTTGTTTGCTTTAATATTCTCTTTTTTACTTCTAATATTTATAATTTATATAAATTTTTTTTAAAAAGAGATGTTAAAAACAGTTAACTTGCGCCTTGAATAGGGAATAATTTATATGATTTTTGCTTTTAACTTAGAGAATAATCCTGAAACCAGCCTTTATATCCTTTTTGGAGCGGTTATCATTATTTTTCTTGCTTTTGATTTAGGTGTTTTTAATAGAAAAGCCCATAAGGTTTCATTAAAATCCGCTACTTATCAATCTATCTTTTGGGTAGTTATTTCAATTATTTTTGGTTTGCTTATTTATAAATATGCAGGTGGCGCTAAAGTGTCTTTAGAATTCTTCTCGGCATATCTTACAGAATATGCATTATCAGTTGATAATATTTTTGTTATTTTACTCATTCTTAGATATTTCAAAGTAAAAGAAGAATACTATCACAAAATTCTTTTCTGGGGGGTAATGGGAGCCATTGTTTTCCGGGCCATTTTCATCTTCCTGGGAGCTTATCTAGTATCTCAATTCCATTGGATTCTATATATATTCGGGGCATTTCTTGTATATAGCGGAGTCAAAATTTTCTTTCAAAAGGCAGAAGGGGACTTAGATCCTGAAAAAAACGTAATTATTAAATTTTCCAGAAAATACCTGAAAATCACTAAGGGGGATTTTAGTGGTAAGTTTATGGTGAAAAGAGGGAAGAAATTTTTGTTTACGCCATTGTTTCTGGTGATCGTTTTGATTGAATCTACTGATTTGATTTTCGCTGTAGACTCTATTCCTGCAGTGTTTGCCATTACTCAAAGTGAATTTATTCTTTATACCTCAAATATATTTGCGATTTTGGGATTAAGGGCCAAATTCTTTCTACTTGCTGGCATAATTGATAGGTTCTATCTATTGCAGAAAGGATTGTCTTTTATCCTCATTTTCATAGGAGCAAAAATGCTATTGGAAATTTTCAATATTCATATTTCCACAGTGTTTTCATTTAGTGTGATTTTTGGCACCCTTCTTTTATCTATATTGGTATCATTGTTAATTCCTCAGAAGAAAAAGGTAACTGAAATATCGGAAATTAAAAATTAGAGGGGAATATCTCATTGGGGAGCACCTTCAATAAAATTGGCAACGTAAGAAAGTTGCCTGGAAGCGTGATAGTTTCGAATGATGGGACTGATTGTAATACTGTCATAAGCTGTATACGGATTTTTTCTTTTTCATCCTCATCTAAAGTTTGTAGTCTTGATTTCTCTAGAAGTGGTAAAAGCTCCTGATTTTCTTTAATTTCATCTATAATGTTATCCTTATAATTATTCATTACAGCGGCAATACGCTTATGGATATTTTCATTGATTACCTGAAAGGAATGTTTGCTTTGTAAAAAATAAACCTCTTTCCAATTCTCTATTACAAAAGATTCAATTGCAATTAAACTTGCATCCAGATCTGTTTCAATAAAACCAAACCGTCCTGCTAAGGTTAATAAAAAAGCCCTTTCTTCTTGTGTAATTACTTTGTCAGCCCAAATCATTAGGATAGTCAACTCTAACACATACTTTTTTAAAAGCCAGGTATCTACAAACCTGAGATCTATCTGGTCAAGGGTAATTCCATCTCGAAATGCATCTTTTGCCGTTTTCTCTTGATCTTTGGTTAGTTTAGAGGAAGCTAAGAATGTAAAAAAAATATTTTTATCTTTCCTTTCAACAATATGGTTAGCGTGGGTTGCAGCCACAATTATTTTTAAGAGTACTATTTTCATAGCATCTTTGTGCCATTTTATATTATTGAAAGTGCCGGCACACCATTCGCCAAAATAATAAGTGTCCAAAAACAACAGGCTGTTTTGAAATAGACTTCCCCAGAAAGGATTCCACCTCGATTTCAAAAATAACTTTTTATGTAGCACCTGCTCAGTAAAAGGGAGCCCCTCATTGAGTTTTTTTGTAAATTGAAATCTCGGCTTTTTAGATAATTCAGGATTTAGGTGGGAATAGAAATCACCTATTGAAATGCTTATAGTATGGTAAAATTCTTCCCATTCACTTAATGTGTGTGGCTTGTTTTTGCTGGTCAACATAGCACTATGGAAAAAACTTTCAAGCAAAACAATTTTTCTCTTGCTCATTGTGTTGAATCGTGGCTCCTTCGGGTGCTTTAATCCAGGAGCATGAATAGGCTGGCCATAGATAAGCCCTGTTGGTTGTAATATTTTATATAATGAATTTCTATGATTTGTAATTGAAAACCTACTCAAATCGATTGAATGGGACTTCCTAAATTGGATATATTCGTTAAGCCAGCCTTTTTCAGTAGGATCCATTGGTTTATAAGTTTCAAGCCTGATCTTCAATTTCGACAAATTAGAACAGAAATAAAAACCATTGGACTTACTTGATCTCCTGCCATTTCATATTTGATACTGATAGTAAATTTACCCCATTAAAACAGAGTCATGTTAGCATCTTCCGCATAGTTATCCTCTTGGCTTGTAGTGTGAATTTTTGAAAATTTCCTGTACATCTGTTTTGCTCATTAATTCCTGAAGATTTACTTCCGGATTATTTTTCATATAGGCGTTCACGATCTGCCAACCTACCCAGACGCCAATTCTGCCCGGACAATTTTCACTTATTTCGAAGGTTTTAGGACGTTCTCCTATAAATTTATTTTTAATAAAATGACTGGTTTCGTACAAGAGATCATTTTCTAAAAAATTGGCCCAAATAATGTGTTCATTTTTAGCAATATCCTTCATTTCTTGAGAGGAATATCCAATTAACAGGGAGTCAGGTGTACAAGGGATTGTTTGCTTGGCCAGATAATACGATTTGCCATAGAAAATCATGTCGGCCAGTAATGTTTTATCTGAGTAATCTGTTTGGTTTTTTGCCTGAGTAATTAGCAGCATTGTCATAGGAACAATATACTCTTTCTGATATCTTTTGAGAATATAATCCGGAACACCTGTAGGTACAAATGAGGCTTCAGAACCAAGAAAGTAATCGGCAGCAATGCTCACCAATGAGTCCGATATATAAAGGTCTTTTTGCAAGCCTGAGAGCACAAACTCAAGTTTTGGGGCATTTACATCAGGGTAATAATATTTGTAGTGTTGAAATGCTTTTTCGAATTCCGATTGTAACAGGGTAAAATCTCCAAAAGTTTCTCTTACTTCTTTGTAAACAGAATCTTTATAGGCAGTGTTAGTAAATATATTAACCATTCGGTTAGCGATGGCTGAATCAGTTTCATCTGTTGGTCCAGCTAGAAAATAATTGGCAATAAAAGGATACTCTTCTATGAAATCAATTGCTTCTTCTGAAGTTGAAATTTTTATTAAATCATCAGTGAGGTCTGATAAAGGTAAATTCACTTCTATTCCACTTGTTTCGGGGGCATTTGAGCAAAAATCATCATCTTTGTTGCAAGAATAATTAATTAAAGAAAGGGAAATTATTAAAATAACAAAGCTGGGTTTATTCCGTTGCATATACTTAATTTTGATTCTGGGATATTTACAAATATAAAACTTTAAATAGATGAAAAAATTGCTCCTCTCTGCCATCTTAATAATAACTTTTGGAAGTGCACAGGCACAGGTTAAATTTGGTCTGAAATTAGCCCCCACAATGACTTTTAATAGGGTTGAGGGAGATTCCGATACACTTTCTTTTAGTCCTGATGGAATAGGTGTAGGTATGCAATTGGGTCCTATTATGGATTTTGAATTTAAAGAGAATCATTATTTTAGCACTGGATTAATATTTGCTACAAAGAGGGCAGGGATAAATATTAATGATCAGAATAGAAATCAGGAAATAACAGAAGACTATGCCTTACATTATTTACAAGTTCCTGTTTCTTTGAAGTTGTATACTGAAGAGGTAGGTCTCGACAAGAAGCTTTATTTTCAGGTGGGAGGTACCCTGGATTTCAAAACCAAAGGTAAAGGTGATGAGGAGAATTTTGTTCAAAAATTTAATTTCATGGATTTGTCTGCATTATTGGCAGTTGGTGTGGAATATGGGCTTGGAATAGACACTAAGTTATTTGGAGGTATCATCTATCAAAGAGGCCTGTTCAATATAATTAATGAAAGTAGGACCAGCGAAGACTGGACAGTCCAAAATGACTTATTAGGACTTGAATTCGGGATTACTTTTTAAGTGAATCTTTTTGTTTGGGGAGACTGATCACGTAAAAGTTATTTATTCTTATGCTTAATTCATCATCTATCAACCAGGGATTGTACAATTTCAGCGTTTTGTAATTGGTGTTTTGACTGAGGGCATATTCCACCAAATCAGTAGAATTTCTTAGGGTATCATACCGATAGCTATAAGGTGGGTAAAGGTGTGTGTCATCAATTTCTAATCCAAAATCAGTTGGGGATTCAACAATTTGCTTAATAGCCAAAACCCTGAAGACATAGCGAGAAGTTTCCTCATTTAGCATTAAATCATAGTAATTGTCAGCTTTCTGATGGTCTAGTGCATTTTGCATTCCTCGCATCCCACGATTGTAAGAAGCAGCCACTAAGGTCCAGGAACCGAATTTCTCATAAGATTTTTTAAGATATTTACATGCGGCAATAGTAGAAAGTACAGGATGATATCTTTCATCAACTTCCCTGTTAATTTCCAGGCCCAATTCCTTTCCAGTGGCCTTCAGAATTTGCCAGAATCCAACTGCACCGGCATAACTGGTGACATTTTCCAAACCACTTTCTATTAATGCCAGGTATTTAAAATCGTCAGGAATTCCATACTCTTCCAGTATAGGCTCAATTACAGGAAACCAGCGATTAGCCCTTTTCAATAGGAAAATAGTATTGTTATGCCAGTAAGAGTTGATGTGTAGCTCCTTATCCAGTCGTTCTTTTACATCTGGAATATCCAATGGAACTTGCTCCCCTGCAAAATCAATTTTATCTGGCAAGGGTATACTTTTGGCATTGATAAAACTAATAGGTTGGTTCAATACCATTTCCTCCAGATTGGATTGTTGGAGAGGTTTATTATTCATACCATTAAATGCAATCACTAAAAAAGTAACTAGTGCCAAAATAGAAACATACAATGAAAAACGGCTTTCTGACATTTCGATTGATTAAAAAGTGTAAAAAAAGCCTCAAATCCTGATTTAAGGCTTTTTAGTAAAGAGAAATTAAAAATTGGGTGACAACATAAACTGAGAATAGAAATCGTCAATTACTTTTACCGCTTCTGTAGGGGTGTCCACTACCGTGAAAAGATCTAAATCTTCTTTGTTTACGTTGTTCTCTGCATTGATTAAAGTGGTTTCTATCCAGGTAATTAGCCCACTCCAGAAACTCTTCCCTACTAGAACGATCGGAAAGCGACCAATCTTATGTGTTTGTATTAAAGTTAATGCTTCAAAGAGCTCATCCATGGTGCCAAAGCCACCAGGCATCACCACAAAGCCTTGTGCATATTTAACAAACATTACTTTTCTTACAAAGAAGTAATCGAATGTAATGAGTTTGTCGGGATCGATGTAGATATTATTGAATTGTTCGAAAGGCAAATCAATATTTAGACCCACAGATTTTCCATTTTCACTTTTGGCTCCTTTATTGGCAGCTTCCATAATTCCGGGACCACCACCTGTGATTACACCATAGCCATGCCGTACTAACTTAGCAGACACTTCCTCTGCCATTTTATAATATTTATTATCTGGTTTGGTACGGGCTGAGCCAAATACGGAAACGCATGGCCCTATTTTGGATAGCTTTTCAAATCCATCCACAAATTCAGACATGATTTTAAAAATGGCCCAGGAGTCAGAACTTTTGATTTCATTCCAGTCCCGATCTTTGAAAGCTTGTCTAATTTTATCTAACTCGTTATTGTCAACGTTTTCTATTTCACTCATAATGTTAAATATCTTTATTAATTAAAGTAATATTAAAAAATTTTAATTCATATTTCCTCCAAAAGGGAAGATTATTGCTCGTTATAGTATGTTCTTTAGTCTTGAGAAACAGAGTTTCTTTTTTCCTCAAAGTCGGCAGGTTTCTTTTTCTTCCATCGCTTGTGTGACCACAGCCAATACGCAGGCTCTTTATGAAGGTCATTTTCAAGCAATTTCATAAATTTCTCAGTGATATAACCATGTTCTGTTGCTTGAGGTTTATCAGTGATTACTTCAAGCTCTATCTCATAATACGACCTTGCTTTTTTTTGTGCACGCATATAGATAGGAATATATCCTTTGGCTTTTGTTAATTTCTCCGCACCGAAAAACACAGCTGTTTCTTGCCCCAGGAACTCCATCCAATAACTATTGTAGGGATTATGTGGGGCCTGATCAGCAGCAAAACATAAAAAATGCTGTTCATTCTTGTAATTTACTATTTGCCTCATTGTCTCAGCCTTGGGAAACATGATAGTGCCCATCCTTGATCTGCTTTTTTTAATAAGTTTCTCCATATATGGGTTTTTTAATACCGCATACATGACTAATACTTTCGGATTGACAGGTTCCTTTATGAAATTTAAACTCATAATAAACCATTCCCAGTTGTTGTAATGAGGGGCAATAAAGGAAATATTATATCCTTCATCAATATATTTTTGTGCCACTTCAGGATTAATGAATTTATGTCTTTTTTTGATTTCTTTCTCAGAAATGGTAAAAGATTTGAGACTTTCTACCATTATATCGCAAAGATGCTTGTAGAACTTTTTTTCTATAGCCTTTAATTCCCCCTCTGTTTTCTCAGGGAATGAATTTTTAAGGTTACTCCTGACAACTTTTTTCCGATAATCAAATACATAATAAACATTCCAATATAGGAAGTTTGATAGCCCGTGAAGCACCCAAAACGGAAGTACAGAGCCAGCATAAATTACGCTTTTCAATATCAGGTATATCAAGTAATCCATTAATCCTGTAATTGGAGTTTCACTAAATTATTATAAGTGCCATCTACTGTATTGATGAGTTCTTCATGAGTACCTGATTCTGCTATTTTACCCTCTTTCAACACATAAATCTTGTTTACTTTTCTGATCGTGGCCAAACGATGGGCAATAATTATTGTAGTCCGGTTTTTCATCAATTCATCCAATGCTTCCTGCACATAACTTTCCGACTCGGCATCCAAAGAGCTAGTGGCTTCATCCAGGATTAAGATAGTAGGGTTTTTCAAGATGGCCCTGGCAATGGCTATTCGTTGCCTTTGTCCGCCTGATAACTTGACTCCCCGCTCTCCTACTAAGGTATCCATTTTTTCGGGAAAATCCTTGATAAAAAGCCATGCATTTGCTTTTTCGGCTGCCTCTAATATTTCTTCTTCAGTAGCTCCCGGTTTTCCATAGGCTATATTTTCCCGGATGGTTCCACCAAATAAAATGATTTCCTGCGGTACGATACCAATATTTTGGCGATAAGAAGAAAGCTGGTATTGATTGATGTTTCTTCCATCCACTAATATTTCACCTTTATCTACCGGATAAAATCGTAGTAATAATTGGATGACAGTAGATTTTCCTGCTCCACTGTGACCTACCAATGCCACTTTCTCACCTGCTTTCACACCAAAAGCAAGGTTTTCGAGCACATGAATGTCTTTACGAGTGGGGTAAGAAAAACCTATTCCATTAAACTGAATATCTCCATACAATGAAATTCTTTCAATGGCCTTGTCTCCAATTTCTTGTTCACCTTCTTCATCCAGGATTTCCATTACTCTTTCAGAGGCTCCAATGGCTTTCTGTATTTGACCATATAAGTCGCCCAATCCTGCAATGGATCCTCCTATGAATGTAGTGTAAAGCACAAAACTTAGTAAATCGCCTACACTCATTTCCCCGGCCTGCACCAAATTAGCACCATACCACATTACGGCTACAATGCCTCCGAACATAGCAAAAATAATAAAGGAAATAAATGCTCCTCTGTAGGTAGCTGATTTCAGGGCTACTTTTACTACACGCCCCATGGATTTTTTATAACGTAGTACTTCTATCAATTCACTGGTAAAAGCTTTTACTATGTTAATAGATTGCAAAGTTTCTTCTACAATTATGTTGGCTGATGCCAGTTCATCTTGTGTTTTCTTAGAGAGCTTGCGAATAAATTTTCCAAATACCATGGCTGATATTACCAATACAGGGAAAGTAGCCAACATGAATAAAGAAAGTTCCGGTGTCGCATAAAAAATAATGATAGAACCAATAATCAGGGTAGCTATTTGCCTGATAAACTCTGCCAAAGTAACCGAGAAGGTATCCTGCAATAGGGCAATATCTGTTGTAATGCGACTTACCAATTCACCAATTCTTTTTTTATCGTAGAAAGTCATTGGGAGCCCCATGAGTTTACTGTAAAGACCAGTTCGCATATCGGCCATTGCTCTTTCACTAACTTGTGCAAACAAATAAACCCTGAAAAATGAAAATATACTTTGCACTGCCAGTATGCCAATTAAGATCATGGCTACTGTATTGATATCATTGAATATACCCTCGGCATTTCCCTGGGCAACGTCAACCAATTTCCCTGTTACATAAGGAAATCCTAAAAGTGTTGTGCTGGAAATTAACAGGAAAAATAACCCTACGATGAAATACCCCTTATAAGGCTTGATGAAACTGAAAATACCGGTAAGCTTCTTGATATTTTCTTTATTAAGCGGCCTCTTTTCTTCTTCATTGAGTGTTGAGCCTCTTTTACTTTTTGCCATTCCTAGTGTTTAGTAGTAATTTTTTATTTGAAAAACTTTGCAAAGTTACAATAGTTCTTTTAAAGCGCTTTGTTTTCTTCCATGAACTTTGCTTTACCTTTTTCCAGAAATTCAACAAATTTAGAGACATCCCGCTCATAGGCAATGGGTTCTATAATTGGTTCACCAGTAGTATCAAGTATTACATAATAAGGCTGGGCATTGTTATCAAAGCGTTTGATTTGAAAATCAGCATTTTGTTTGCCTATGGTTTTTTTGACTTTTCCATCGTACTCACTGGTATACCATTCCGATTCAGGCAATTCTTTTTTCTCATCCACATAGAGGGCTAGCATAACAAAGTCATTATTGAGCCTTTGTAACACCTCTGGCTCTGACCAAACCCGTGCTTCCATTTCCCTACAATTCACACAGCCATGTCCGGTAAAATCAACAAAAATGGGTTTGTTCTGCTCCTTTGCACAAGCTAATGCTTGTTCATAATCAAAATATCCATTTATGCCATGGGGAAAATGTAAGAAATCAGCGTATTTGGGAGGTTCACACAAATTGTCTTCGGATAGCGTGCCACCACCTGAATTTTGCCGAATAATGGCAGGCAAATCGAAATCATGCGAACTCATTGGAGGCAAATAACCTGCTATAGCTTTTAAGGGAGCACCAAATAAACCCGGAATCATATACAATACAAAACTAAAGGTAAGCATGCTCAGCATTAATCGACTTACCGATACTTTTTCTACAGGACTATCATGTGGTAACCTTATTTTGCCCAAGAGGTACAAACCCAGGAAGGCAAATATTACGATCCATAATAACAGGTAAATTTCCCTGTCAAGAATTCCCCAGTGGTAAACCTGATCTGCAATACTCAAAAATTTTAACCCCAGTGCTAGTTCCAAAAAGCCAAGAACTACTTTTACTGAATTCAGCCATCCACCTGACTTGGGTAGATTATTTAACCATTCAGGAAAAATAGCAAATAGTGTGAATGGAATAGCAAAGGCCATGGAAAAACCGAACATACCAACTAGCGGCTTAATAAATTGTCCACCTGCTGATTCCACCAAAATACTTCCCACGATAGGGCCGGTACAGCTAAATGAAACCAAGACTAAGGTGAAAGCCATAAAAAACACTCCTCCCAATCCACCTTTATCTGCTTTTGCATCTACTTTATTGACAAAGCTGGTGGGTAAGTTTATTTCGAAAAGGCCTAAAAAGGAAAGGGCAAAAATAAAGAATACCAGAAAGAAAAATACATTAGGAACCCAGTGTGTACTAAGCCAGTTGGCAAATTCCGGGCCATTGATGATAGCAACTGCTGTGCCTGCAACTATGTAAATTAGTACTATTGAAATGCCAAAAATAAATGCTTTCCGAAAGGCACCAGCTTTAGTTTTGGATTTGCCGGTAAAAAAAGTGACCGTCATCGGTATCATTGGAAATACACACGGGGTAAGTAAGGCAGCCAGCCCGGCCCCAAAAGCTACAAGCATAAATACCAATAATGAATAAGGAGTGTTAGGTTCTTTCTTTGTAAGAAAGCCTCCTTTTTTTTCTGAACTGCTTGCTTCTTTGTCAATAATAGCTTCATCATTATCAGGCTTTTCAGCGGGTTTTTCTCCAAAGCTAAATTCTTCATCAAAAGGAATACATTTTCCATCAACATCAGAGCAAACCTGATAATTATAAGTACCAGAAATATAATAGGGGATTGATTTTATGATTACTTTATGCTGAAATTCACCTTTTCCTTTAAAGTAGGTATACTCTCCTTCCCATATTTCATCATATCCTCTGGAGGGATTAATGGGGATGATGCTATCTACTAATTCGTAGGTATCGTTTAGTTCAAAATCAAATTCTGTGACCATTGGCCCCAGCTCAGGATCAAAGTCAGAAGAATACAAATACCAGTTTTCATCTATTTCAGCCTGAAAGGATAAAATAATAGTATCTCCAACATTGATATTTTGTGGAACTATTGCGTCACTCCATGAGATGGGCTTCATTACCTGACCAATCGAAGATTGCAAAAAGAGGCCTGCCAATAACAGGGTAAAAAGTGTACTTCTCATAAATATTCTATAATACAGCTACTTATAATATATTCCAAACACAAAGGTAAGGAAAATTTGTTCACTGATAATTGGATTAGTGGATATGAAAACATTAGCTATCCCATTTACAAATTAGTGAGTGTTTACGTAGGTTCTTTAGTCAGGATACTTTAATTATTAGGAAAAGTTGCCTGGGCGACAAAAGGATCATATCTGTAAGAAAAAACAAACCTTATGTCTCTGACATAGTATCTTAAGGTTACAACTCTTTAATAACTCTAAATTTTAAGCAAATGAAAGCAATCTGGAACGATACAATACTTGCTGAAAGCGATGAAACCATTGTGATTGAAGGAAATCATTATTTCCCTCCTTCATCCATAAACAAGGAATACTTTACTAAAAGCAACACTCATACAATTTGCCCCTGGAAAGGAGAAGCCTCCTACTATAATATTGTGGTAGAAGATAAAGATAATATTGATGCAGCCTGGTATTACCCTGAAGCAAAAGATATGGCTAAAAAAATTGAAAACTATGTAGCTTTTTGGAAAGGTGTTGAAGTGAAAGAATAAAAAAAAAGAGGCTGTCAATTCTGACAACCTCTTTCGTATTAGGAAATTTTATAGTTTATCACATTAAGGTTCTAAGTTGTTCCTGGTATTCCAATGCTTTCTCATTCATATTATAAGCTCTTAAAATTTGAATGGTTTGGCTAAGTACAGCAAAGCTAATCTGTCTTTCTCTACTCATATAAGGAGCATCATTATTGTTAAGATATTCGAATAACTCAAGGTTTTGTGCCCATATTTCACTAATAAGCTCATTGGCCTTATCCTCATTTCCTGTCATGAAATAAATTTGTATAAATTCCAGGGCAGTCATATCATGAGGAACAGCTTCTTCTGATATTTTTTCACGAATAAAATCCACCACTTTCACAGCTTTTTCATCTTCTCCATTTTCGGCTAAAACTTTTCCCAATGCAGCATATACGGATCTATGGTTCAGGAAGAAATTCCTATAGTTCTCATTATAATAAACATCCGGATCATCTGTGTTAGTGAAGCTAAATTCATTCATCAGGTTGTCGTACATTACTTCAACATTGATGAATTCAGAATTTACATCATTTCTTTTCAATGGCAATAGTCTGTAAGCTAGTCCTTCTTGAATGACGTATTGTTTCAAATCCATCTTTATACCATTCAATGAAGTGGTATTAAAATAAATAGGCCTTTCCCAGTTATTTTCATTCATGATATCCAATATCATCAAATCTTTCTTCTCTAGTCCGCTGCCTTTTATATTCCAGGTCATTCGATCCACCAAAAGAGAAGCTTTTTCTTCAGGAATAATACCCAGACTTTTTACTTTTTCAGTATCAACTTTCATGCTCAGGCTTCTGGATGGGATCATGTTGTATTTTCCAACAGATGTTGGAATTTGCAACCCGGGGTTATTGTTTCTAATTAATTCTAGGAACCTGTCCACGGGAATTGCACCTGAAATACCAGCGCTTTCCACATAAGGCAAATAATCATTCAGTCCACCCTGCCTTACTTGTTCTCTGCTTAGGCTAATAGGGAGAGGTTCTGAGTCATAAGAATTTTGCCTCATTTGATTAATATACCAATCAGTATTAAAGTAACTTAATACTATCACACGTACATCGGTTCTATAGCCCTCCACTTCCTGAATAAACCAGAGAGGGAAAGTATCATTGTCTCCACCTGTGAAAAGTATGGCATTAGGTGCGCATGAGGCCAGATAGTTTCTGGCAGCATCGACAGAAAAATACCTGTCTGAACGATCATGGTCATCCCATCCTTCAGCGGCCATTATTCCGGGAACTATCAGGCATAATACACCCGCTGCAGCACCAGCCATTTTAGGATTTTTGATGGCTCTTTCTATTAATGAAGCTACCGCTAATACGCCAAAACCAATCCAAAATGCAAAAGCATAATAGGATCCTGCATAAATGTAATCTCTTTCGCGTGGTTCTGTTGCCGGTGAATTGAGGTAGAGAATTAAAGCAACACCTGTTAGTATAAATAGCAACCCAATTACACTAAAGCTTTTCAGATCTTTTTTATAATGATAAAAAAGGCCTGCAATACCTAACAGGAATGGGAGCATCCAGAAATTATTTCTGGCTTTATTTTCTTTCATCAGCTCAGGCAGTTCAGAACTGTCCTGAAACATAGTTTTCCATCCTGCACCTTCAATATCACTTTCTCTTCCTGCAAAATTCCACATAAGGTAGCGGAAATACATATGACCTAATTGATATCGCACCAGGAAAACAATGTTATCGACAAAATTCGGCTTTTCATTTGCCCTCAATCCTGTCCAACTTCTGTATTCTTCAGGATGCCCCGGGGCTCCACTGTACATTCTTGGTAAAATGGTGGTTCTGCCAGGATCGTACTTTGTTTCTATTTTATAATCTGTAATCTCGTATTTATCTTCTCCCTTTGTATAAATAGGTGCACCTTTCTCCTGTGATATAAGTTCAGCATCAAAATACTGACCATGAAGTAAAGGTCGCGATCCATATTGGTCTCTGTTCAAATAAGATAAAAGTGTCATTACATTTTCAGGGTCATTCTGATCAATGGGCGGATCATATGAAGAACGGATCGGCACAATAAAATAAGATGAATAACCTATAAGTATAAAAGAAAAAGCGAGCAGAAAAGTATGTAAGGTGGCTTTGTTGTTTTTTATGGCATACATAATACCGTAAACAAACCCACCTATTAATAAAAGGCCAAATATTACAGCACCATATCCAAATGGAAGCCCTACAATATTTATAAAGAAAATTTCGAATTGGCCTGCTAAAGCCGGAACTCCTAAAATGATCACACGCCAGATAAGAATTAAAATACCACCACTTATTAACAAGGTAAACAACACTCCTTTGAAGGTGACTTTCTCATACTTTTTGAAATAATAGATCAAGCCTAATGCGGGCAAAGCTACGATGTTCAATAAGTGAACCCCTATAGAAATACCAATGATATAGCCAATAAGAATTAACCACCTGTTGGATTCAGCCTCATCAGAAATAACGTCCCATTTCAACATAGCCCAAACAACCAGAGCAGTTAAGAAAGATGACATGGCGTATACTTCAGCTTCAACTGCCGACCACCAAAAGGAATCAGAGAATGTAAAAGCTAAACTACCGATTACTCCTGCAGCAATAATTTTCACAGTTTGTGCTGTATTGGCCTCTCCCACTTTTATTTTCAGCATTTTGTGAGCGATCAGATTGATGGACCAAAATAAAAACAGAATGGTGAAACCACTGCTTAGTGCGGAAACCAGGTTTACAGCAAATCCTACAGATTCTACATCACTGGAGGCAAACATTGAAAACATTCTGCCAATTAGCAAAAACATTGGTGCTCCGGCCGGATGGGGCACTTGTAACTTATAAGCACTTGCAATAAATTCTGCACAATCCCAAAAACTAGCTACAGGCTCTATGGTTAAGATATAAACTGCGGATGCAATTAAGAAAATGAGCCATCCTGTGAGGTTGTTGATTCTCTGATAAGAAGTCATATTTATGTAAAATTATTTATGTCAGGGCGAAAATAAGAAAATTCGCGGTTTCGGGCATTACAACGTGAGGATTAATTGAGGATTGTCTGCTAATAGAAAATTATAGATACAATAAAAAGCTGATTTTATGTAGACGCATAAACTTTTAATAACCTGTAATGAGCTTGTGGCAAGGAAAAGTCTCTCTTCTTTAATTTAACAGGCAAACCTTTTTAAGATATTTATTGAGCATTCTCAATAATCAATTATTTTGTCTCTCACTATTAATCCATTTAAAAGCCCTTAAATTTGCGTTGCAAAATGAGACGTTATTTTTTTACCATAGCATATAGGGGTACAAATTATCATGGATGGCAAAAACAGCCCAATGCAATGGGTGTGCAGCAAAAGGTAGAAGAAATATTTTCCGTAATTTTAAACCAACCTATAGCTATTATGGGGAGCGGGAGAACGGATAGTGGTGTTCATGCCACTCAACAGGTTTTTCACCTGGACTTAAAGGAGACCGTTCAGGTAGATCAGCTTTTGTATAATGCCAACAAAATGTTACCTAAAGACGTAGCTTTATTGGGTGTAAAAACCGTGAAATCGGAAGCGCATGCCAGGTTTGATGCTATTAGCCGTTCTTACCAATATAAAATCATTACACAAAAAGACCCCTTTTCTGATGATCTTGCCTATTATTTTACTCTGAAATTGGATGTGGAGAAAATGAACAAAGCAGCTAAAATCCTTTTGGAATTCCGGGATTTTGAGAGCTTTAGCAAAGTGAAAACTGATGCTTTTACATTTAATTGTGAGATATTTGAGGCAGAGTGGAAACAAGTGCATGAAGCTTTAGTTTTCCACATAAGTGCCAATAGATTTTTAAGAGGAATGGTAAGAGCAATAGTGGGGACTTTGCTAGAGGTAGGGATGAACCGCATAAGTGTGGAGGATTTTAGACAAATCATTGCTAAAAAAAACAGGCAGGCGGCTGGCAGGGCTGTGCCTGCTCATGGCTTGTTCCTGACAGAAGTTAAGTATCCTGATGAAATTTATTTTTAAAGAATTAAAGTGAAGAAAGAAGATATAAAAAGCGGTAATATTATTGATACTAATGTGTTAAAGCGGCTGTATCAATTTGTAAAACCCTACAATCGCAGATTTTATTTCTTGGTGTTTCTCACCCTGGCTTTAGCTGTACTGGCTCCTTTAAGACCTTTCGTTATCCAAAAAGCAATAGATCAACCCATTGCACAAAATGATTTTCAAGGCTTGGTTTCCATGACTTTTATTTTGGTGGGTTTATTAATAATGCAAGCTATAGTACAGTATGGGCATACCTATATTTCAGGCTGGCTTGGCCAGTATATTATTAGGGATATCAGGCTCAAGCTTTATCGCCACCTTCTGAGCTTAAGGTTAAAATTTTTCGATAAAACACCTATTGGTAGATTGGTGACACGTAACGTTTCTGATGTGGAAACACTTTCGGATGTGTTCAGTCAGGGGCTGGCAGGCATGATAGGGGATATTTTGCAAATATTGTTTATTCTGATCATGATGTTTGCGATGAGCTGGAAGTTGACATTGGTTTCTCTCGCAACACTTCCATTGCTTTTTCTTAGTACCTATATTTTTAAAGAAAAAGTAAAAGTGGCTTTTAATGAAGTAAGGAATGCTGTATCTAACCTGAATTCTTTTGTGCAGGAACACGTAACAGGCATGGCCATTGTACAAATATTTACTGCTGAGAAACGGGAATATGAAGCTTTTAAGAAAATTAATAATGAACATAAAAAGGCCAATATTCGCTCTGTATTGTATTATTCTGTTTATTTCCCCGTTGCTGAGGTAATACAGGCAACAGGTATTGGGTTGCTGGTGTGGTACGGCTCAAAAGGAGTGATTAATCAAGCGGAAAGTGGCATCACCCTAGGGATGCTTATTGCTTTTATTCTTTACATTCAAATGTTTTTTCGCCCTATCAGGCTAATCGCTGATAGATTCAATACCCTCCAAATGGGAATTGTAAGCTCTTCCAGAATCCTCAATTTGCTGGACAACAAGGAATATATCCCCAATAATGGATCATATAAACCTCATGAGGTGCATGGTGATGTCTCTTTCAAAAATGTTCATTTTGCCTATAATGAGGATGAAAAAGTATTAAAAAACATATCCTTTGAAGTAAAGAGAGGAGAAACCGTTGCTTTAGTAGGAGCAACCGGGGCCGGTAAGTCATCTGTCATCAATTTATTGAGTAGGTTTTATGATATTCAAACAGGTAATATTAGCCTTGATGGTGTAGATATCAAGGAGTATGACCTGGATCATCTGAGATCAAATATTGGAGTGGTACTGCAGGATGTTTTTCTTTTTTCAGATACTATTCTTTATAATATAACATTAGGCAATCCTAACATCAGCCTTCAGCAAGTAAAAGAAGCAGCGGAAATGGTGGGTGCCAGAAAATTTATTGAGAGGCTCCCCGATGCCTATCATTACAATGTGATGGAGCGCGGAGCTACACTTTCTGTTGGACAGCGGCAGCTGATTTCCTTTGTGCGAGCGATGGTGTATAATCCAAAAATTATTGTTCTGGATGAAGCTACTTCTTCCGTGGATACGGAAACGGAGGAAATGATCCAGTCTGCCATCGAAAAAATGATGAAGGGCCGTACCAGTATTGTCATTGCTCACAGGCTTTCTACCATTAAAAAAGCTAATAAAATAATGGTGATGGACAAGGGTGAAATAAAAGAAGTCGGCACACATGACCAATTACTTGCCAAAGAAGGTTTTTATACGCAGCTGTACAATATGCAGTATAAAGAGGTTTCCGGTTAGCCTTGTTTTTTGAGCTCTATTCAAACCCATTTCTCCATTATAAAATATTTTTTTCAAATTATTGTAAGTTTTTCAAAAAAACGGGTACTAATTGATCATTTAGGTTGTCTGTTTATTATTGATATATTTACTTTTTAAACCCCTGTTAAATGAACATTTTTACAAAGTTGGCTTCTTTGGGAATTAAGGAAGAAATGGGTGATGACATCAAGATGAAAGTAACCCTGGGCAATATTCTTACTATTGCTCTTATCATTCTAATGCTTGCATATTCTATCATATCTGCTTTTATACTTCCTGAATTACTCAAGTATTGTTTTGTAGGCTTAGGGCTTTATATACTAAATTTAGTAGTGGCCAAAATGGGGTTCAATGTGCTTGCACGTTTTCTTATTGCTACTTTACCGGCAATAGTGGTAGGTATATTGCATGCCGCTATAATTCAAAATAATGAGGTGCCTTTAAAGGAGATTTATACTTTTCAGTTTGTGGCTGTTTTGGTGCCCTTTACAGTTTTTGATTTCAAGAGGGTGCAATACTGGTTGCCAGCCTTTATTATTGCTCTATTGCCGATTATATTGATAGATTCTTTGAACAATTACATTGATGTTGTTTATGAAAATAAATCTTTTCAAGAACCATGGGCAAGAAATACGGTATTATTTGGTGCCATATTTTTAGGGGCTTTTCTGATCGTTTTTCTTCAGAGGCTTAACCAAAGGCAGTTCAATAAGGTGTCACTTCTGGTTAAAAATATAGAAGCAGAGAATCAAAAAGCCGCGGAGAAGGAAGAAGCATTAAAAAATTCTCTCACAGAGCTGGAAAAAGCTCAGGAAGAAGAAAAAAAGCGTGTTTGGGCAACCACAGGCTTAGCCGAAATAGGAGGTTTGCTAAGAGGGGAAAATGACCTGAAGATACTTACGGAAAAGATTGTCTCTCATATGGTAAAATACCTTAAGGCAAGCCAGGGAGCTTTATTCTTGTTGGAAGGTGAGAACCCTGATGATTTACATTTGTCCTTGAAAGCCGCGTATGCATTCAATAGGAAAAAACACCTCAACAGAAGAGTGGATTCAGGTCAGGGATTGGTTGGCCAATGTTACCTGGAAAAGAATTTTATTTATCTTACAGATGTACCTGAAAACTTCATTAGTATTAAAAGTGGTTTGGGTGATGCCAATCCCAGGTCTATCTTAATTACTCCAATGATTGTGAATGAGGAAGTATATGGAATATTTGAAATTGCTTCGTTCCAGGAAATTCCCCAGTACCAAATAGATTTTATGATGGAACTGGGAGAAAACATAGCCATGACCCTCAATAGTTTCAAAATCAATGAGAAAACAAAGCATTTGTTGAGTGAAATGCAGGAACAGTCAGAACAATTACGTTCCCAGGAGGAAGAAATGCGTCAAAACATGGAAGAGTTACAGGCTACTCAGGAGCAACAAGAAAGGCAAGAGCAGGAATTAAGACAACAATTGGATAAGGTGGAGTCCGAAAAAAATATTATTGAAGAAAGAGAAAAGCAACTTCTTAAGGAGTTGGCTATTTTAAAAGAATAGGCTTTGGTTAAGCCTATGTTATATAAAAATAGTACCTTTTAAGTAAAATATTGAAATATATAATCTATATCAGCTATTTTTGAAATTAAAATTTATTTACAGTGAATATACTTAGCGCAAATAAACTCAATAAAACTTTTCATAAAAATGTAGCACTTCGTGATTTGGACCTGGAGATACCCAAACAATCCATTTTTGGTTTACTAGGACCTAACGGGGCAGGGAAGAGTACATTTATACGAATTGTTAATCAAATTATCAATTCTGATTCCGGTAATATTTTTATTAATGAGCAACCATTGGCTCCCGAGCATATTGGTACCATTGGCTACCTTCCTGAGGAAAGAGGCTTATACAAGAAAATGAAGGTGGGAGACCAGCTTTTATATTTGGCACAGCTGAAAGGACTCACCAAAAAAGAAGCAAAAATCCGCATTAAAGCATGGCTGGAGAGATTTGAAGCTACGGATTGGATCAATAAAAAAGTGGAAGGTCTTTCAAAAGGAATGCAACAGAAGGTGCAATTTATTGCTACTGTCATGCATGAACCTGAATTAATTATCTTGGATGAGCCTTTTTCAGGCTTCGATCCTATTAATGCTAATTTGATCAAAGATGAAATCCTGGCACTGAGGGAAAAGGGAAGTACAATCATTTTCAGTACGCACCGAATGGAATCCGTGGAGGAATTGTGCGACCATATAGCACTGATTAATAAAGCGGAAAAAATACTGGATGGTGAAAAAGTAGCCATTAAGGAGCAGTTCAAATCACATATTTTTGAAGTCGCCTATACCGGCAACATTATTACTGCTAATGAGCAGTTTGATTTGCTCTCTTCCAATAAAAGACCAGACGGAGTGAGTGTCTCCAAAATTAAACTTGCTGAAGATACTTCGGCCAATGATTTGTTGAGGTCATTAATGGACCAGTCTGTTAATATTGTATCCTTTCAGGAAGAAATCCCCTCCATTAGTGATATTTTCATCAAGTTGGTGCAAGGGAATAATGTTGAAAATGAAATCGTAGCGTAAGCAATTTAAACTATCTGAAAATGAGTAAAATAGGTTTAGTTATAAAAAGGGAATTTGAGAGCAGGGTAAAAAAGAAAAGCTTTCTTTTAGCAACTATTTTAGTGCCCTTGCTTTTTCCTGCTGTTATTGGTGTGATGGTATATTTTGCTATTGAAGAGCAAAAAAATGCAGAGCAGCAAATAGTATATGTGGTAGATGAGGGAAATGATTTCGAATTGGAGGATGACAAAAAGTATGCATTTACAAGTTTAAACACTGACTTGGAGTCCGCAAAAACTACCTTTAACGAAAGTGAAGCTTATGCATTGCTTTACTTGCCAAAAATGGACTTGAAAGACCCTCAAGGAATGGTACTTTATGCCAAGAAAAATCCAAGTCTTCAGGCAAGTTCCTATTTTGAAAACAAGATAGAGTCTCACATTAGAGATAAGAAATTACAGGCATCCGGCATTAGCGAGGATCAATTGGCCGATTTAAAAACAAATATTTCCTTGCGTGCAGTGAATATTTCCGAAAGTGGGGAAGAAAAAGCAAGTAGTGCCGGAGTAGCATACGGAATTGCCTATGCTTTTAGTTTATTGGTTTATCTATTTGTATTGATTTATGGAAACCAGATCATGCAGGGAGTGATAGAGGAGAAATCAAGTAAAATTGTTGAAATTATTGTTTCTTCTGTAAAGCCATTCCAATTGATGTTGGGCAAAGTTATAGGTGTGGCTTCTGTAGGTTTATTACAGTTTACGATTTGGGTAGTCTTGATTTTTGTGCTTTCCACTGCGGTATTAACCATCTTTGGTTTAAATCCGGCCGATATGCAATCTGCTCAACAAACGATGTCTGGAATGAACGGGGCTGATCAGGAATCTGTGGAAGCAATCATGAACAATCCAGAAGTGAACCAAATGATGCAAATAGTTTATGACATTCCTTATGTATACTATTTATCTGTATTTATATTTTTCTTCGTCAGCGGATATTTGTTATATGGGGCATTATTTGCGGCTGTGGGTTCTGCTGTTGATAACGTATCTGATGCACAGCAATTTACCTTGCCTATTACCTTGCCTATGATTATAGGTTTCTTTGGAACCTTTATGTTTGTAATGCCGGAACCAGACGGGAATGTCAGTTTCTGGTTATCAATTATTCCTTTTACTTCACCAATTGCCATGATGGCCAGAGTTGCTTTTGGAGTGCCTACCTGGGAGCTAATCCTAAGTATGGTTTTAATGGTAGTGGGCTTTCTGGCAACTATCTGGATAGCCGGCAGGATTTATAGAATAGGAATATTAATGCATGGTACAAAAGTGAATTTCAAAACCTTGTTCAAGTGGATGAGGACTAATTCTTAATTAAAATAACAAATATGGGGAAAGAGATAATCAGACAGTTAAGTTGGTTGATTATTCTTTCTCCATTTCAAAATAGAATAAATATTTATTGATTCTTCCATCCTCGTTTATTTTTAAGTTGAGCTCTATATGGAGGAAATACTCACTAACATTTTTCACCTGAAAAAAACAACCATCTTCCCTAAAGAAATAGCCGCCATTTTTTGTTCCAATAGCTTCATAAATGCACATACGAGGCCAAAAACTATTTTCCCGAGGGAGGCATGATACCATATTTTCAGAGAAAACTAAATGGAATACCTCGAAATCAGTAATTTTAGAATCATTTTCATCATATCCCTTGCATTTCCATTTGCCTTTTAATTTTTCTGTCAAATTTTGTGTATAAGTAATCATAATCCTTTTTGTCTTTTGTTTATATGGCGCATTTTTCTAAGGGTTATAATTGTTTTGGTATAATTTTTCTTGTCTGGGGTAGATATTGTAAGGGAAGTTTGGCTTTTTAAATTGAGTGGTTTTTCCTCAATAGTAAGAAGGGTTTTGCTGGGAAGTTGTTGAGGCTTCCACCACATTAATATCAAGAGAAAAATCATAGAATACTTCATACTTAAAATTGAGGCTATTTTTCCTTTATTTCAATACCTACATTTAGGTATATTTAGGTTTGAGGCTCGTTTGGTATAGCACTTTTAGCTATTTAATTTGTATGAAAATAAGAACAATAGAAAAATTTATATTAGTTGATGATTTTTTCAATTAAGCCGATAAGGCAAGATGTGTTGTTAAATAGTGAAGACCTCTTTATCTGTAAGATTAAATAGAAGGGGTTTTAATTGGGCCTATTCCGAGTAGAATACTCTTTTCACCCTGTCGCTTACATTGGTCAGTATTTCATATGGAATGGTATCAATGGATTTTGCCAATTCCAACAAAGTGGGGCTTTTACCAAAAATAATTACCTCATCACCTGCTTTGCAATCAATGTCGGTTATGTCAACCATGCACATGTCCATACTTACATTTCCAATAACAGCTGCGAGTTGTCCTTTTATACTTACTTTGCCTACTCCGTTACTAAATTTACGATCAAAACCATCTGCATAACCTATAGCAATGGTAGCAATTTTAATATTTTTTTCAGCAACACCTTTTCTGGAATACCCAATAGTTTCTCCCTGCTTAACATTCTTCACCTGAGAAATCACAGTCTTTAATACAGAGACAGAGAGTAGCCGATCCTGGTGTAGCTGAGTGGCATCCACACCATGCAAACCTACTCCTAATCTAACCATGTCAAACTGAAAATCTGGAAAACGGGAAATACCAGGACTGTTTAAAAGATGCAAAATAGGACGGTAGTTGAGTACATTAATTAGCTCTTCAGACATCTTTTTGAAAGCAAAGGCTTGTTTGGCAGAAAAACCATTATGTATGGCCTCATCAGAACCTACTAAATGGCTAAAAATAGAAGCGACCTTAATCAGCGGGTTGTTCCTTAACAATTCAAACAATTGGGTCATTTCATGCTGCTCAAACCCTAGCCGGTGCATACCCGTGTCTAATTTGATGTGAACTTTTGAGGGGAGGCCTTTTCCTCTGATAAAGTTGGCATACTCCTGAAATATTTCAATGCTGTATAATTCTGGTTCTAGATCATATTGTGCTAATAACTCAAATGACAGTAAGCCTGGATTCATTACCATAATGGGCAGATAGATTCCATGGCGTCTCAATGTCACGCCCTCATCAGCATATGCTACTGCTAAATAATCAACCTTCTGATATTGTAACCAATTGGCTATTTCATGGCTCCCGCTCCCATAGGCAAATGCTTTTACCATGGCCATTGTTTTTACTCTTGGTTTGAGCTTTGCTCTATAAAAATTAAGGTTATGAGTGATGGCATTCAGGTTAATTTCAAGTACAGTACCATGAATTTTTAATTCAAGCTCTTTTACTATATTCTCAAAATGAAAAGATCGGGCACCTTTGATCAATACTACGGATTCCCTCAATGGGTTGTCTCTTAAATATAAGATCAAATCTTCTGTTGTATCAAAGAATATTGATTTTTCCGGAAAGAACTCATTTTGAGCTGAAATTGATTTGCCTACCCCAATAAATAAATCAAGTGATTCCCTATGAATTTTATCTGCCACTTCATGATAGAGCAAGTGATCCTCAAGGCCTGATTCTAGCATGTCCGACAATATAATTACCCGGTTTTTAAATTGTTTTTGCTGCCTAAAAAATTGGATTGCTGTATCCAAACCCACTAAGTCATTGTTATAGGAATCATCCACCAAATAAGTTTGGTGAATTGCTTGTTTTACTTCCAGTCTCATTGCTACAGGTTTTAGTTCCCGTAGTGAGTTTTGAATTAATTTTGTTGGAATACCCTCATTCAATAATAAAAATAGACAATGAACGATATTTTCAAGAGAGGCAGAATCGGTAAAAGGAACATCGAAAATATGGAATTTCTCTCGAAATGGCACTCTGATGGCAATTCCTTGTTTGTTTTTCTCTGTTTCCACATAATATCCAGCAGAGTTGTCTTCAAAAGACCATCCTATTAAATTTTTATTGATTATATCAGGTAAACTATGCAAGGCATGGGCTATTTCAGGATAATCTTTGCAATAGATAATAGTCGTGCTGCCTTTGAACAATTGGGCCTTTTGAATGGCTTTCTCCTCAAGACTTGAAAATCCTTCGTCATGTGCTGTGCCAATGTTAGTGAATATTCCAATATCAGGACGAATAGTTTCCTGTAACCTTTCCATTTCACCTACTTTCGAAATACCAGCTTCGATAATGCCATAATCCTGGTAGTCGCTAAGAGGCCATAAAGAAAGGGGTACACCTATTTGAGAGTTGAAGCTTCTCGGACTTCTGTATACTGCAAAAAAAGGATCCATCAGTTGGCCAAGCCACTCTTTGGTAATTGTTTTTCCATTGCTGCCTGTGATAGCAATGATCTTACCTTCAAAATATTGTCTTTTCTTGCCTGATAAAGCCTGAAGCACGGAGATACTACTATCTGCCAGAAAAACATTGGCTTGTGGTATTCTCTCCAGATTGATCTTTTTTTCCACTACAAAATTCCTGACCCCTTCCTGGTAAAGCGTTTCAATAAATTGATGGCCATCATGGTGAGCGCCACTTATCGCAAAAAAGAGACTGTTACGGTGTGCAGGTACATTTCTGCTATCAAGAAAGATATCAAGTATACTGTGGTCTTCATAGAGCTGAAGATCAGTTCCGGGGGTAATTTTTTTTAATGAGGAGAAAAGAGGTTTCATAGCAAGAAAAGGAGTCCTATTAAGTAACTTGATAAAACCTGAAATATTATGAAAAATTTCAGGAGTCGAAAAAGGGATCAACTCCTGAAATTAGTAGAATGTTATTTGCCGGCAGATTGCGGTTTGGCTGGTAAATTTTCCAAAACTTCTTTTAATGGAACTCGGGTACCTTCTTTATAAGGCACTATCCAGGCTTCCTTAACGCCCATTTTCCTTAATACTTTTTTGAATTTATCGGCTTCCCAATAATCTCTGAACCTACCCAAAGTAATTCTTTGAAACCCTTCTTCAGTTGTTTCACCACTAAAGTTAGGATTGTTTTTAAAGTACTCTGACATGTCAATGTTTTCAAAAGCGCCTACCTGTACTTTGAACCAAGTGCCACTTTCATCAAGTGCTTCCGGGTTTTTCTGTGGTTGGTTGCTCATTTCCTGAGCGCGTTCAGTTGCGGCCTGGGCCATAGCTTTGGCTTCCTGGGCTTCCGCCTGGGCAGCACTTATTTGTGCGTTTTTATCAGCTAGTTGTGCTTTCACGTTTTCCAACTGTGAATTTAAACTTGCCACCGAGCTTTTTAAGCTTTCATTTTCTTCTTCCAAAGCTTTTAATTCCTCTGGATTGTTTTTTAATTCTTTGGCTCTTTTCTTCCATTCTTTCCTTTCTTTTTTACTCATCTGTGAATAAGAAGGCAAAGCAAAAGCGAAAAATATGGCAAAGATTACTAAGCTGATTTTAGTTTTCATATGGTGATAATTGAATAATTTCAAAATAATTTAGACTAAAGTACAAAAATTACTGCCACAAAGGCAAATAATACCATTTTTAGTTTTTTAAACTGCCAGTCATTTCTTCAGGTTTCACCCACTGGTCAAATTCCTCGGCCGTTAAAAAGCCCAAATTGATAGCTTCATCTTTCAGCCTGGTGCCATTTTCATGAGCTGTTTTTGCTATTTTAGCCGCTTTCTCATACCCTATTTTAGTATTTAAAGCTGTTACCAACATCAGGGAATTATCTAAATGCTCTTGGATTCTGGGGTAGTTGGGTTCAATACCAACAGCGCAATTGTCAGTAAAGGAAACACAAGCATCTCCTAAAAGTTTTGCTGACTGGAGAAAATTAGCTGCCATCATGGGTTTGAATACGTTCAATTCATAATGACCTTGTGTACCACCAATGGTGATGGCTACATCATTTCCCATCACTTGTGCACACACCATGGTTAATGCTTCGCACTGGGTAGGATTAACTTTTCCGGGCATAATGGATGAGCCTGGTTCATTGGCAGGGATGTTGATTTCGCCTATTCCTGATCTTGGACCCGAAGCCAGCATTCTAATATCATTCGCAATTTTATTAAGAGAAACAGCCAGTTGTTTTAAGGCACCATGTGTTTCTATAATAGCATCATGTGCTGCCAATGCTTCAAATTTATTTTCGGCAGTTATGAAAGGCAAGCCTGAGAATTTGGCGATATTTTTGGCCACTAACTCTGAATAACCTTCAGGGGTGTTGATGCCTGTTCCTACGGCAGTTCCTCCCAGCGCTAATTCTGACAAGTGTTCCAAAGTGTTTTTTAGTGCTTTAATTCCGTGGTTAAGTTGGGAAACATATCCGGAAAACTCTTGCCCTAAAGTAAGTGGTGTGGCATCCATTAAGTGGGTTCTGCCTATTTTTACCACTTTATCAAAGGCCCTGGATTTCTGTAAAAGAATATCTCTTAATTTCTCCACTCCCGGAATGGTTGTTTCCATTACCATTTTATAACCGGCAATGTGCATTCCTGTAGGAAAGGTATCATTAGAAGATTGTGATTTATTTACGTCATCATTTGGATGCACAACCTTCTCATCATCATATTTTTTACCTGCTAAAATTTGTGCTCTGTTGGCTATTACCTCATTCACATTCATATTGGATTGTGTGCCAGAACCGGTTTGCCAAATTACAAGAGGAAATTGATCATTGTGTTGGTTGTCCAAAATTTCATCGCAAACCCTGGAAATAAGGTTATTTTTCTCTTCGTTCAATACGCCCAGCTCAAAATTAGTTTGAGCAGCAGCTTTTTTCAAGTAAGCAAAACCATGAATGATCTCCAACGGCATACTTGCCTCAGGGCCAATTTTAAAATTATTTCTACTTCTCTCAGTTTGAGCCCCCCAGTATTTATCTGCAGGAACCTTTACTTCACCCATTGTATCTTTTTCTATTCTATAATCCATTAGAATCTCTTTTTTCGTTGAATAGCGCAAAATTACAATTATTCGGGGATATTATTAAGATAATTAAACCAAAATCGTAGACGAGACCCATTAAATAATTAAAAAAAGTATGATAAAAATTATATAATTAAAATTAATTCATCTACTTTTGTTGAGAATCAACAATTTAGCCTATGAATAGATTATATAGAAGGTTGGCAATGAGCGTATTCGGAATGTTTTTTTGTATCGTTTCTATCAGCATTTGCAACCAAATAAAAAAAGGGGAAAAGCAAAGCGTACTTACTAAGCAGGAGATCACCAATCCTGATATGTATTTTGTTTCCAATCAGTGAGAAATCGCCTACAACCATTTTAATCCCTTCTCAAAATCGATTTGTTAAACCTCTGTTTTCTTCTTTTTTTCATAAATGCGCATTAAATACAGCTGTATTGCATCTATTATAAAATTGAAATCTACTAAGTGGGATCTTGTATAAAACCTGAACTAGTTTCAGGATAATTAATTTATAGAAGCGTGCATCTGATTTTATGTAGTTGTCTCCGAAGTTCTATTCACTCAAATTAATAGTTGTAAAAATTAGCACAAAAAAAGAGGCCATTAAAATGACCTCTTATTAAAACGAAAGTAAATTTTTTATTATAAATCGGTTATAGCGTATTCATCACCAGATTTCTCAATCTCAAGGTATTCAACTATTAAACCTTTATCTGTGGATAAGAAAGAACCAGTGTAAGTAATACTTTCAGAAGTTGATTCACCTCTTACATATATTGTATAATCTACTGCTACTTCTCCACTATAATATTCTACTGTAATAAGATACTTGTCGTCTGCATAGATATCTTTCAATTCTACTTGCTCAAATGATGCGTAGTTTACAGAAGCATCTACTTCAGTATCTCCTTTAAACAAAAACAATTCTAAATCAGCGTCTGCTTGTGCCTGGCTAACAGAGCCTCCTGTAGACCACTCTAACTCTATTACCAAACCTCCATCATCTTTGATTACATTTTCAGGAAGTTTGTCTTCTTCTACTCCTGAACAAGAGAATATGGTTGCTAAAACTGCTGTAAATAGAGTGAATTTTACTAATCTCATTTTTCTTTAATTTAATTGTTTTGATAATATTAATTTGTGTTTCTGTATAAATTCCAGTTATTAACCCTCGTATGAGGCAGGGATTCTACCTTCATTTGCCTCAAATCTTGCTCTTCTATCATTTAAGAATGATTCAATATAGGAGTCGATAGCTCTTTTACCTATAGTCTCTTGAGCTATCTTAATAACTTCATCAGCTTTTTCAAATTCCGACATAAGTACATAAGTTAAGCAAAGGTTGTTATAAATAGCTTCAGTTACTTTTTTGTTAATTCTTGTTTTTTTACTTTCAAGATCACTTTCTTCTAAAGCTTTATTCCAAATGACAATAGCCTCATCCATAAGTGCCGTAAATTTGTCATTGAAAACGATATCATTTTCTGAAATTTCCTCTATTGCTGCTTTTACTTTTTCAAGTGCTAGATCCAAGTCATTGTACTCAAATTTTTTAAACTTCTTAACAGCTACAAATTCAGTGTAATTACTGTTTTTACTATAGGAATAAAGATTGTCAAGAGAATTGCCAAGCTTACTTACATTCGCATTTAGAAGTGCTGTTCTTAAATTACCTTGTAAAGTGCTATAGTTAGCATTCCACCAGTCATTTCTTTCTTTACTTGTTTTAAATAACTTACTTTCATAAGTAACCATTTGGTTAGAATTGTTAGAGAATCCTGAATTTAAAGGATCCACTTCACCAGGAAGATTAATTTCAAAATATAAAGGGTATTTGTAATCAAAGGTGACATTATAATAAGTTACAGTTACTGATTTATCATCTCTTTTTTCATCTTTCTTAACTGTACCAAATACTACTTCACTTTTGTAGTATGTCTCTAAACGAACCAGCAACTCAACTCCTTCATTTGTTGTTTTCTCAAGATGAGAAATAGAGGCAGCATTTTTTATCTTGTTTAAAGTTTCTGTTTTACTATCACCGGGGAAAATATATCCCAAGTCAATATTCACCCAGTATTGAGTAAAGTCCTCTGGTAAAGGGGTTAATGGTAGTTGAGTATATTTCAACCTGCCTTTTTCTTTGTCCAACCTTTGTGCAAAAGATTGGTTGGCGATCGTAATTACGAACGCAATTAGTAGTAAAATTTTTTTCATGGAATTTTTTTTAAATAAAATCAATTAAAAAGGCAACAAATGTAACCTTTTAGGTTTTAGTCCGTAAAATTATGTCTTTTTTTAGATATTGGTGTATGTTTTTAATATAATTTACATTTTTTGATTATTTCTCATCACAATTGAGTCTAAAATATTGTTATTTTAAGACTATGATTTAATATCCGGGAAACTTCCTTTTTCAATTTCGATCATGTCAAATAACTTTCTCATTCCTGTTCTTAGCTCGGTAGAGACTAATAGATGTACCATCTGCACTTTAGTGATAGCCTCAAAATAGTGTAGGAAAATTAATAAGATTTAATCTAAATAAATCTTGATTTTTGTTTGTAATCAATCTAAATAAATATAATTTTGCCCCATCATTAGAATCAATCTAAATACAAATACTAATTTTGCACCAATGAAAAAAATAAAACTTTTAGGCTTAGCATTTCTGGCGACATTTGCCTTTACAGCATGTGACAATGACGATACAGCTGAAAATGATGACCATAATTATGAAGTTCCAACTACTTACAACTTTGAAAATGTAAGTTATACCGGACAAATCCAGCGTTTGGATATGTTGACGGAGCTAACAGCTTATATGAAAAAAGCCAATAATGGGGAAGTATTAGAGGCTCAAACTATGTGGGACATGTATTCCAACGAGAATAATGCTTTTGACAATGCTGAATTAAATGAAGCAGATTCCAAAGAATTGGAAAACAAAACTGTGGAAGCTGATCAGCAGCTTTTCAGGAATTATATGAGGGATTTTGCCGCTGCAACTGCTGAGGCAGATGGTGGTGAAGGAAGCAATGGCGTAGCAGGAATAGTGACTTCTACCAATGATGCCAACAAAAAATATTTCTTTGATGCTAATGGCTTTGAGCACATTCAGTTAATCGAGAAAGGTTTAATGGGATCTTGCTTTTACTTTCAAGGGGTATCTGTTTATTTGGCTTCCTCTAAAATGGATGTGGATAATGAAACCGTTGAAGCAGGTAAAGGAACAGCTATGGAACACCATTGGGATGAAGCATTTGGTTATTTAGGAGTACCAACTGATTTTCCTGCTAACACAGACGGAATTCGTTTTTGGGGTAAATATACCAATGGAAGAGATGAAGTCTTAAATTCCAATGAAAATATCATGAATGCTTTCATTAAAGGAAGAGCTGCTATTTCCAATAAAGATTTGGATACCAGAGATGAACAAATTGAAATCATTCGTGCTGAATGGGAAAAAGTTGCTGCAGGAACAGCGGTACATTATTTATCTGAAGCAAATGCAAACTTTGCGGATGATGCAATAAGAAACCATACTTTATCTGAAGCCTGGGCATTTATTCATGCTATAAAATATAATCCAAGCAAAAAATTGACCAACACTGAAGTAGAGGCTGTTTTAGAAGAGTTAGGAGACAACTTCTATGAAATCACCCAGGAGAATATCAATGCTGCTAAAGCTACTTTAGTTAGTGCTTATGGTTTCGAAGATGTTGAAGATCAATTATAATATATTATAATATAATGAGGAGTGTAAAATTTTTCTTTTTCTGTTTAGTGATAGCCACTCTCACTGCCTGCGATAATGAATCGGGCAGTGAAAAAGTGGATTTCGATAGAGAAGCTTTTCTGGTGAACATGGCAGACCAGGTTGTGCGACCCTCCATAGAAAATTTTGCAACAAAAGCCGAGGTACTTACCTCGGCTTCTGTTGCTTTTAATGAAGATGTATCCGAATCTAATTTGTCAGGCTTTCGTGATGCATTAAAAGCAACATGGTTGAGCTATCAGCATTTGGCGTTTGTGCAAGTAGGGCCAGTGGCGACAGTAAATTTACGCGACAGAGTAAATATTTTCCCTACTAGCGTAGAGAAAATTGAAGAGAATATTACATCCGGAAACTATACGTTGGGTGCGGCCTCCAATGTGGCAGCCAAAGGTTTTCCTGCTTTGGATTATTTGCTGTTTGGAACAGGAATATCAGAGGCAGATGTTGTTGCCTATTTTGCAGATCAAGAGCTTGGCCCTAATAGAAAAGAGTACCTTCAGGCTTTGGTGGCAGATATTCAATCAGTAGCTACTTCAATGGCCGGATCATGGGGAGATTACCGTTCCGGTTTCGTAGAAAATTTAGGCACGGATGCAGGAAGCGGAACAAGCTTATTAGTGAATGAATTTAATTTCCAATTTGACATTCGAATCAAAAATGCCAAAATAGGATTTCCTTCAGGAGGGAATCCGCGTACCGGTGGTATTTTGTCCCCGGAAAAGGTAGAGGCCTATTATTCAGCATGGTCCGGGGAATTGGCGGAAGCTGCTGTAAAAGCTTCTTTGGCAGTTTTTAAAGGAGAGAATTTCACTAGTGGTGAAAATGGGCTGGGAATGGATGATTATTTGACCGCACTTGATGCTAAAACTCGTGATGACGAAGATTTGAGCACTGTTATCATCAATCAGATTAACGCGTCTTTAGACGAGATGGAAAAAATTGATGAGCCTTATAGCGTAGTGGCTTCTCAGGAAGGAAGCCAGTTGGTAACAGTTTATAATGCTTTGCAAGCTGTTATACCTTTGATAAAGGTAGATATGCCTTCAGCTATGTCTGTTTCTATCACTTTTCAGGATAATGACGGTGATTAAAAATCGCTTATCATATTATTTTAATCAGCAAAAACACATTGCACCATTGGCTACTTTTAGAGTAGCTTTTGGTGTTATGATGCTGGCTTCTATTATCCGCTTTTGGTGGAATGGGTGGATCAGCAAACAATATATTGAACCTCAATTCTTTTTCACATATTTCGGTTTCGACTGGATAAAACCGTTGGGAGATCCTGGCATGTATATTTTATTTACCATCATGGCAATTGCTGCTTTGGGAATAATTTTAGGAGCGTTTTACCGATGGAGTGCTACAATCTTTTTCATTACATTCACTTATGTTGAGTTGATTGACAAAACCAATTATCTTAACCATTATTATTTCGTAAGCATCATTGCTTTTTTGCTTATCATGGTTCCGGCCCACCATGCTTATTCTGTAGATGCATGGAGGAAACCCACCCTCAAAAATTTTTATGTTCCGGCCTGGTTCATCCATATCATCATGTTACAACTGGGGATGGTATATTTCTTTGCCGGCATTGCAAAATTAAACCCTGAATGGATTTTCGAGGCGCTTCCTTTGAAAATATGGCTACCTTCACGTGCTGATTCTCCTATAATAGGGCCACTTCTGGATTATAAATGGATCGCATTTTTCTTCAGCTGGTTTGGCGCCTTATATGATCTCAGTATCCCATTTTTCTTGTTGTGGAGAAAGACACGTTTTGCAGCTTATATTACTGTAATCGCCTTCCATTTCATGACAGCAGCACTTTTTCAAATAGGAATGTTTCCCTATATAATGGTCATTTGCACGCTCATTTTCTTCTCTGAAGGATTTCACAGAAGTTTATGGAACAGATTTTTTCCTGAAGGCGGAAATGCACTACCTAAACCGGCTAATCAAACTTTTAGTCCTGTTTTGAAGTATTTTTTTATTATATATTTCTTAGTGCAAATTATTTTGCCTTTCAGGTATGCTTTCTACTCGGGTAACTTGTTTTGGACAGAGCAAGGTTATCGTTTCTCATGGCGCGTTATGCTGATGGAAAAAGTGGGACACACCCAATTTACAGTCACAATTCCTCAGGAAAATAAAGCCTTTGAAGTATATCCTCACGAGTATTTAACTCCTGTTCAACATAAAATGATGAATACGCAACCTGATATGATCCTTCAGTTTGCCCATTACTTACGGGATAAGTTTGAACAGGAATATGCTTCCAATGCAGAAGTATTTGTGGAGAGCTACGCAGCTGTTAACGGGAAAGGCAGTCGACCATTTATTAACCCTGAAATTAATTTAGCCACTCTTAAGCGAGGTTACCAACATAAACATTGGATATTACCTTATCAGCAATGAAAACATTGATACTCCATATTGCCCTCTTATGTATACCGGTTTTTTTGTCCAGTCTTGGTCATGCACAAGGCATAAAAGGAAAAGTGCTTGATGCTGAAAATCAAAAAGGGATCGAGTTAGCAGAGGTTTTTGTATTGAATAGCAATAAAAAAGCAATTACCAATGAAGCAGGTAGTTTTGAATTAGCATTGCCCTCAGGAGAATATAGAATTGCTGCATTTTATTTGGGCAGACAAAGCGAAATTAGAGAGATAGTTGTAAATGGAGATTGGTTAGATCTGGAATTTAAGCTTGTCCCTATTAGTGAAACTTTGCAAGAAGTAAAAGCCCTGGGAAAAAAAGAGGAGATTTTCAATGTCTCTCGTCTTAATGCGGTAGAGGGAACTTTAATATATGAAGCCAAAAAAAATGAAGTTATTTCCATTGATCAGATAAATGGGAACCTTGCCACGAATAATGCAAGACAAGTATTTGCCAAAGTTCCGGGCCTGAATATATGGGAAAGTGATGGAGGTGGTTTACAATTAGGGATTGGTGGTAGAGGCCTCAACCCTAACCGAACCTCTAATTTCAATACCAGGCAGAATGGCTATGATATATCTGCTGATCCTCTGGGGTATCCGGAAAGTTATTACACTCCGCCTGTAGAGGCTTTATCTCGCATAGAGGTAGTACGAGGGGCAGCTTCTTTGCAATATGGAACACAATTTGGTGGAATGATCAACTTTCTTTTCAAAAAAGCACCTGAGGGAGACCCTTTTCAATTTCACACAAGAAATACAGTAGGCAGTTATGGTTTGTTTAGTTCTTACAACAGCCTTGCCGGCAACACTGAAAAAATGGATTATTTTGTTTACTATCAACGTAAACAAGGGAACGGCTTTAGAGAAAATGAATCTTTTGAAGCCAATACTTTATTTGCAGATGTGAATTTTGATATTGGGGATAAACTCTATTTATGCTTTGAATTTACCCATATGGATTATTTGGCTCAGCAAGCCGGAGGCTTAACTGACCCACTGTTTGAACAAGATCCAACTCAATCTGTCCGCGAAAGAAATTGGTTTGCCATTCAGTGGAATATACCTGCCGTAGTGTTGGATTATCGTATTAGTAACCGCACAAAACTTAATTGGAAAACTTTTGGGTTAATTGGTTCTCGCAGGGCTCTTGGCAATTTGGACCGTGTAACACAGGCAGATTCCCCTGAACAAGAGAGAAACCTATTGTGGGATGATTATGAGAATTTTGGTTCAGAGTTGAGAATCTTACATAGATATGATCTTTTTGGGCAAATTCAAGCCCTGGCTGGAGGTATACGCTACTTTAAAGGCAATACCCAACAAAGGCAAGGATTAGGACCTGCGGGTTATGAGCCTGATTTTCGCTTTCTAAACCCAAATAATCTGGAAGATTTATCTTACCGTTACCCATCTGAAAACGTGGCTTTATTTGCAGAGAATATTTTTAATATTAATAGCCGGTTAAGTATTACTCCGGGTTTAAGGTGGGAATATATCAGCACCAATAGCGATGGAAAATACCGTGAAACTGTAGAAGATCTGGCTGGAAATGTAATGTTCGATACTACTGTTTTTGAAAGTAGAAACCTGGACCGTTCCTTTATGCTGGCGGGTCTGGGAATAAGTTATAAAACAATAAGAGAATTGGAACTTTATGGGAATATTTCCATGAACTATAGGGGGATTAATTTCAATGATTTCAGAGTGAACAACGGAAGTTTGTCAGTAGACCCTAACCTTGAAGATGAAAAAGGCTATAATATTGATTTTGGATTTAGAGGAAAACATGCTGATTTTTTGAATTTTGACTGGAGTATTTTTTACCTGGCTTATAATAATAGATTAGGAGCAATTTCTGATTATGATCAATTCAACAGGGTATTTCATTACCGTACCAATGTAGGGAGTGCTTCTATTGCAGGAATAGAATCTTATACTGAAATGAATTGGAGTCAATGGCTTTTATCTAATCCTATCCATCAATTTTCCACTTTTCTTAATGCAGCGTTTATTCGTGGCAGGTACGGGGAAAATAACCAGGAAAATGCAATAGCCGGCAATAAGGTAGAATTAGTGCCGGATTTGAATATTAAAACAGGCATTAATTATGACTGGAAAAACTTCTCCTCTACCTTGCAATTCACCTATTTAAGTGAACAATATACAGATGCTACCAATGCTTTAAGAACAGCTTCAGGGGTGGATGGCATTATCCCTGCCTTTCATGTATTGGATTTAAGTGCCAAGTACAAATATAAATTTGCTCAGCTTGAAGCAGGCGTTAATAACCTTACCAATAACTATTATTTTACCAGAAGAGCTGTAGGTTACCCTGGCCCTGGGATTATCCCATCCCCGGGAAGGAATTTCTATATTACTCTGGACCTAAAGTTTTAATGAGAGTTTCCATGATTATCAGGCTGTCATATTTCCCTTAAGCACGGTATGCCAAAGAACTACGCCTATACTTACAGATATATTTAAGGAATGCTTGGTGCCAAACTGTGGGATTTCCAGGCAATTATCACTGGCGCTTACTACTTCCTGTTCTACTCCGTACACTTCGTTTCCAAAAATAAAAGCATATTTTTTACCGGATTCGGGAGTGAACTTTTCAAGGCTTAAGCTGTTTTCCGCTTGTTCCACACTCATAGTAATGTAACCTTCCTCTTTTAGTTTATGAACAGCGTTTAAAGTAGTTGGACTATACTCCCAGTCTACAGATTCCGTAGCACCTAAGGCTGTTTTGTGAATATCTCTATGAGGAGGTTGTGCGGTAATCCCACATAAATATATTTTTTCAACCAGGAAAGCATCACCGGTTCTAAAGGCAGAGCCAACATTATTCATGCTGCGCACATTGTCCAACACTATTACAACCGGATTTTTTTTAACTTCTTTTATTTCCTCTAACGCTAATCGATTGAGTTCTTCGTTGGCTAATTTCCTCATATTTTATCATCTTTGAGGTACAAAACTAATAACATTTCTGCAAAGCATGTCCAAAACGCACACCAAAGCTAAAGAAGCGACTGAAACACCATTGATGAAGCAATATAACCAGATCAAGGCGAAGTATCCGGGAGCCCTATTGTTGTTTCGTGTAGGCGATTTCTATGAAACCTTTGGAGAAGATGCTGTTAAAGCCAGTAAAATCCTGAATATAGTGTTAACAAAAAGGGCTAATGGTTCAGCTTCGCATATAGAGCTGGCGGGTTTTCCTCATCACTCAATGGATAATTACTTGCCGAAATTAGTTCGTTCCGGTTGTCGTGTGGCTATCTGCGATCAACTGGAAGATCCCAAATCAGTTAAAGGAATCGTAAAAAGAGGTGTAACAGAATTGGTTACACCTGGAGTGAGTTTTGATGATAATGTGCTGGAACAGGGTAGAAATAACTACCTCGCTTCAGTTTATTTCACTAAAGATGTACTGGGTGTGGCTTTTCTGGATATTTCTACCGGAGAGTTCATGACTGCTTCAGGTAAGAAGCCTTATATCGACAAATTACTACAGGGGTTTCAACCTTCGGAAGTTATATATTCCAAAGCAGTAAGAGCTGAGTTTGAGAAAGCTTTTTCTGATGATTATAATACCCATTATCTGGAAGACTGGATTTATGCCTATGACTTTACTTATGAGAAATTAGTTAAGCATTTTAAAACAAATTCACTGAAAGGGTTTGGAATTGAATCTATTCAGGAAGGAATTGTTGCAGCCGGAGCTATTCTCCACTACTTGGAAGAGACTGAACATAAAGATATTGATCATATTGTCTCTATCTCAAGAATAGAAGAAGAGAAATACGTGTGGATGGACAAATTTACCATTCGTAACCTGGAACTGGTATATCCTCAACAAGAGGGGGGCGTACCCTTAATTTCTATTCTTGATGAAACCTTAACTCCAATGGGTTCTCGTATGATCAAAAAATGGATGGTGTTACCGGTGAAGGATAAAGCCATCATTGAAGAGAGGTTGCATATAGTGGAGGCATTTTATAAGGATAAAGGGCTGGCTGATGCACTAAAAAATAGCCTCAAAGCTATGGGTGATCTGGAACGGTTAATTTCCAAAGTCGCTGTTGGCAGAATCAATCCCAGGGAAATGTTACAATTGAAGAAAGCATTAGGTCTTGCCGTTCCTGTTAAGGAAGCACTTTCTCAATCAGGGATAGAAGCTTTGAAGAAATTAGGAGATCAAATTAATCCCTGTGAGTTTTTATATGAGCTAATTGATACACAACTTCATGATGATGCACCATTGCTGACCAATCAGGGGAATTTGATTAAAGAAGGGGTAGATGAGGCATTGGATGAACTAAGGAAAATAGCTTACTCAGGTAAAGATTACCTTCTGCAGATGCAGAAACGTGAAATGCAGAATACTGGCATTAGTTCCTTGAAAATAGCTTATAATAAAGTATTCGGCTACTATCTTGAGGTAACCAACTCCCACAAAGACAAGGTGCCACAAGAATGGATCAGGAAACAAACGCTGGTAAATGCTGAACGCTACATCACTGAAGAGCTTAAGCAGTATGAGGAGAAGATTTTAGGCGCGGAGGATAAAATGGTAGCTATTGAGCAAAGGATTTTCCAGCAAATATTAAAACATGCGAATGATTATGTAAGTCCTATCCAACAAAATGCACGCGTAATTTCAATGGTTGATTGCTTACTTTCTTTTGCAGAAATTGCCCAAAAGAATAAATACGTGCGTCCTACCATTACGGAAAGTCACGAGCTCGATATTAAACAAGGCCGTCATCCGGTAATTGAAAAACAATTACCACATGGTGAAGAATACATTCCGAATGATGTATACCTTGATAATGAAACGCAGCAGATTATGGTGATTACAGGACCAAATATGGCAGGTAAATCTGCTTTGCTTAGACAAACAGCCTTAATTGTGTTGATGGCACAAATGGGATCCTTTGTTCCGGCAAAGTCTGCGGAAATAGGATTGATTGATAAAGTGTTCACCAGAGTAGGTGCTTCTGATAATTTGTCCAAAGGGGAATCTACTTTTATGGTAGAGATGACGGAAACAGCCAGTATCTTAAATAATCTCTCGGATAGGAGTTTGATTTTAATGGATGAGATTGGCCGGGGAACAAGTACATATGATGGAGTTTCTATTGCATGGAGTATAGTTGAGTTCCTCCATAATCATCCCAAATCAAAGGCGAAAACGTTATTTGCTACCCATTATCATGAATTAAATCAATTGGCCAATGACTTTCCGAGAATCAAAAACTTCAATGTTTCGGTAAAGGAAATCAATGGAGAGATCATCTTTATGCGGAAACTTAAAAAAGGTGGAAGCGAGCATAGTTTTGGTATCCATGTGGCACATATTGCAGGCATGCCTAATCCTGTAGTATTACGGGCCAATGAAATCATGCATCACCTTGAGAAAGACAAAATCCGTCATCAGACGCAAAAGCGCATGCAGGAAATCCCTAAAAATAATTATCAGCTCAATATGTTTGAAGCAGATCCTGTGCTGACAGAGATTAGGGAACTATTGGATAAACTGGACATCAATACTTTGTCACCTGTAGAGGCTTTATTAAAGCTTAACGAATTAAAGGGAAAGCTTCGTTAACCTAAAGCTTCGTTAACCTAAAGCTGATTGCTACTATATAAGATTTGATCTTTTCAGCTGATAACACTATTATTTATTCAAATAACACCCCTATAATCCCCTCCCAACGCTATTAAGTTAAGCTTTAATTAAAACCCCTTCCTTGCATCCTTCCCCAAAGAGAGAAGGAGGATTGTCTTAACTTAATAGCTTTGAAGTTCGGTTTTCAAACCGTGAATACTTGAGAAATAAAGGCTAATTAACAGCAGAATCCGACATTCTGCTGCTTTAGATTCATTATATCAGACCTTTTACTTCCTTTGGCATTTGGCTTCTGATATGGTCAATTTGCCCTTCACTTAGGTATTCTTTCAAGCAGTTAATCACTATGGAGATCAATTCTTCTGTTGACTTTTCCCAGTTAAATTCTACCTCTCCGAAACGAGACTGTAAATTTTTCACCTCCTCTTTCATTTCTTCTATTGTGTCGTATTCAAGTGGCGGTTTGTCATGAAATTTCCACTGTTCGGTATATATGCCTCGCAATATTAACGGTAACTGAGACATAAGATCAAAAGATTCAGGTATGGCTATTCTGTCACGAATCACATGCATGACTGACCTTAACAAAATGAAGGATCTATTTTGCTCTTCCGGATGCCCAAGCTCTTCGGAAAGCTTATTAATGAAGCGATTTGATTCATGCGAAAATTTCTCAAAATTCACTTTTTGTTGGGTTGTGTTTTCCATGGTTCATATAATTTAAGGTTAAAAAATCAAATGCTGTTGGCCTTTATAAGGGTATACTACATTAATCTTTAGGAGTTTTGTGTTTGGAAAAAAATCCTGCTAAGGATTGGGATAAAATAAATCATGGAAGATTTGGGAGGAAATGCTTTTAAATGTTGAGTACGGCTCAAAATATTGAACAAGAATGTGACTCCTTAAAACCGGCAATGATAATTTTGGGAAATTATCCTGAACCAATCTTTCTCTCAAATCGTTTTTACATTTCTAATTTAATTATCTGCTGGTCTTTTCTTTTATTAAAAGGGCTATCTTTGTAACAAATTAACTAATACATGGCTGCAATACAAGAAAACCTAAAACTCAGAAAAAAAGGCACCTGGAAAAAGGAAGTTAGCTTTGCAATTGTACACCTTTTGCCCTTAGGGGCTATTTGGACAGGTGCAACTCTATTTGACTGGATCGTTTGTCTGGTTTTATATGTTTCCCGAATGTTTTGGGTAACAGGGGGTTACCATAGATATTTCGCACACAGGAGTTACAATACCTCAAGAGTTTTTCAGTTTCTTATCGCCTTTTTTGCTCAAACTTCCGCGCAAAAAGGTGCTTTATGGTGGGCCTCCCATCACAGGCATCACCATAGAAACAGTGATACACTGAAAGATCCCCACTCTATGTTACATTTCGGTTTCTGGTACTCCCATGTAGGCTGGATTATAGGTACTGATTTTAAAAAAACAGATTTTAAAGTAATTTCTGATTATAGTAAATATCCTGAGCTAAGATGGCTAAATAAGAATTATTTAGTTCCACCTGTCGTATTGGCCCTTATTGTAATGGCATTGGGGGGTATTGTAAATGGTGGCAGTATTGCGGCTATGTTTACCTCCGCTGGTTTTTCGACTTTGTTTATTGGGTTTTTCTTGAGCACTATTATATTATATCATGCTACTTTCTCAATTAACAGTATCATGCACAAATTTGGGCGTCAACGGTATGAAACTGGTGATGAATCAAGAAATAGTGTATGGTTAGCTTTACTGACTTTAGGCGAGGGATGGCACAATAACCACCATTATTATGAAACCTCCGCTAGGCAGGGCTTCTTTTGGTGGGAAGTTGATTTAACTTTTTACGGACTAAAAATATTATCATGGTTAGGACTCATTTGGGATTTAAAGCCTGTCCCTAAGCATATTAAGATGTCAAAGAATAAAGAAGAGGCAAAGGAAATCAAGGAAAAATTGAAGAGTCAGGTAGCTTAAGTTTTTATAATGCAGAAAAAAAATAATATTTTCATCTGCATCTATTGTATTTTAAAAAAGTGGTGTTAAATTTGCAATCCCAAAGGGGAAATAAGCGAGAGTAGCTCAGCTGGTAGAGCGCAACCTTGCCAAGGTTGAGGTCGCGAGTTCGAACCTCGTCTCCCGCTCAAAAGAAATAAGTGAGCAGTTATTGCTCACTATTTTTTTGTTTAAACATGGCAAATACCTGCCGGGATGGTGAAATTGGTAGACACGCAAGACTTAAAATCTTGTGAGGGCAACCTCGTGCGGGTTCAAGTCCCGCTCCTGGCACAAAAAGCTTCGAAGCAATTCGAGGCTTTTTGTGTTTTAGAGCAATTCTAAAATATTAATATAGGAAAAATCAACTTTGTCAGGAAAACAATCCCCCAAACATCGCAAAAAGCAGGACTAAAATGAAAAGAATGATGACAAAACAGCCCCATCTGTATTTCTTAGATTTTAAAGCAGCATAAGTAGTTTTAAAAAAATTAGCCATTGAATATTAATTCTAGTTTTAAAAAAAGTAGCTTCTTATAAGCTGCATGGTTATGACACATGGTAGAAAAACATAACCTTGCAAACGCAGTTTCATCTTTAATTTTCTTTCTGTATTTACAGAGCTTGTAGTTTCCATTCTGAATGAACAGCCACAAAGGTATGATTTATGTAAATGTGGGATATTACATAAAAGCAGGTACGAGTTATAATATTTGCATTCTATTTACAATTGGAATGCATCCATATAAAAAAAGGCACCTACTTTTTAGTAAAGTAAGTGCCTTTAAGAAGTTTTTTGTTTTTAATTAAAACTTCTCAATATCCGCAAAAAAGAAACTCCCCTCTATTTGTGCGTTTTCATCAGAATCCGAACCATGCACAGCATTGGCTTCAATAGATTTAGCATACAATTTACGTATTGTACCTTCCTCAGCATCGGCAGGATTAGTTGCGCCTATTAACTTTCTGAAATCAGCTATTGCGTTGTCTTTTTCCAATATCATGGCTACAATATGTCCGCTTGACATGTAATTGCAAAGGTCATTATAAAAAGGTCTTTCTTTATGTACAGCATAAAACTGACCAGCTCTTTCGCTTGAAAGTTTAGTCATTTTCATTGCCACAATCCTGAATCCTGCCTCTTCTATCATTTTGGTAATTGCTCCAATATTGTTGGCAGCCACAGCATCGGGCTTAATCATCGTGAAGGTTCTGTTTCCAGCCATTTTTCTTTTATTATTGTTTATGAATTTTGCCACAAATTTAAAGGATAATTCTGATTACAAATATTTTATCTGGGTAAAATGTACTTATCCTTTTGATTTTATACACACGCCTTTCCGAAGTTTATGATTTGTTTTTCTTTAAATTCTTAGCAACTTTGCAAATCAATCTAAACCAAATAGGGTTAATGATTCTACATGCAAGATATATTAAAACTAAAAGAGGTACTGGAAATACCTCAAAATATAATAATCACCACACATCATAAGCCCGATGCTGATGCGTTAGGGAGTAGTTTGGGTCTTTACAACTATTTGATCAAAAAGGGCCATCAAGTAACCGTAATCACGCCATCGGATTATGCGGATTTTCTTGCCTGGATGAAAGGAAATGACAAAGTGGTAGTGTTTTCAGACGGAAATGAAAGTCTTTCTCAATCTTTAGTCAATAAAGCTGATATCATCTTTTGCCTTGATTTTTCCAATTTGAAAAGAATAAAAGAATTGGGAGAGTTGGTCAGGAATTCCTCTGCAAAGAAAGTGTTAATCGACCATCATAGAGAGCCTGAGCAATTTGCTGATTATGGTTATCATGATGTTGGTTCTGCCTCCACTGCACAATTGGTTTATAAAACTATCGTGGCATATGGGGATAAACATTTAGTAGATAAAGATATTGCAGAATGCTTTTATGCTGGTATCATGACGGATACAGGTTCCTTCAAGCACCCTAATACCAATAAAGAAGTTCATGAGATTGTAGCAGAATTAATTGATTTAGGAGCTAATAATTCTGAAGTGTCACGTTTAATTTATGACACCAATTCTTTAGACAGGTTAAAATTTTTAGGATTTGCCCTTAGCCAAAGGTTGAAAGTATTTCCGGAGTACCACGTAGCATATTTTGCCATTTCAATGAAAGATTTGGAAAAATTTAAATCCAGAACAGGTGATACGGAAGGATTGGTTAACTATGCACTTTCTATTAATGGAATCACTATGGCTGCTTTGTTTACAGAAAGCGAAGAAGGGGTTAAATTGTCTTTGCGATCTATAGGCGATTTTGAGGTAAATACATTAGCCGCGCATTATTTTAATGGCGGAGGACATAAGAATGCTGCCGGAGGTATTTCCTATAAAAGCCTTGATGACACAGTTGCCTTTTTTGAAAACATTATTAAAGAATATTCAGTACAACTAAAAAATAAAAAACCAATTGAAACGTATGTATGATATGAAGAATTTAACCGCGATTTTATTAATTAGCTTTACATTCTTAATTGCCTGTGATTCTAATAAAAAGGAAACTACATCAGATGGTGTGGAATATGTTGTTATTAACTCTGATAATGGAGAAGACTTTGAACAAGGGGACTATGTTACTTATTCCCTTAAAATGATTGATTCCAAGGATTCCGTATTGATAGATAGTGAGGAAGTAGGTGAAATGCCTTTGCAAATTGATTCGGCTACTTTAGGTAGAAGGGGGCAATTATTTTCTGTCCTTAAAGAGATGCATGTAGGCGATAGTGTTAAAACTATTTTAACGGCCAATGAAATATTCATGAAAGGGTTTCGTCAGCCTCTGAGCGAAGATATGGAGAAAGACGAAAGGATAACTGTTTATGCAAAAGCTATTCAAAAGTATGACTCTGCAGGCTTTGTGATGTGGCAAGAGCAGAAAAGGGAAGAGATGATGACTAAGATGGAGAAGGAAGCTGAAGCTCAGAAAACAATTGATGATGAATTAATTCAGGAATATATAGCTGAGAATAACTTAAATGCTCAGCAAACTGAATCCGGCTTGTATTATGTAATAGAAGAAAAAGGAAGCGGAGAATCCCCGGATCAAGGAGATACAGTGAAAGTGAATTATGTTGGAAAATTAATGGATGGTACTGTTTTCGATACATCTATTGAGGAAACCGCCAAAGAGAATGAGTTATATAATGAACAGAGGCCATATGAGCCATTGGAATTCCCTATTGGGCAAGGAAGAGTGATTCCGGGATGGGATGAAGGCATAGCATTGTTAAACGAAGGTGCTAAAGCTACTTTTTTAATTCCTTCAGGTTTGGCATATGGTTCCAGACAGGCTGGCGCTGCTATTCCCCCTAACTCTATCTTGATTTTTGAAGTTGAGTTAGTTGATGTTGTAGAGTAAACACTATATGTTTAGAAATTTAATACTTATTCTTTGTGCAGGAGCTATTTTTAGCTCCTGCAATAAAGACTGTGAAAATGAATATGGTCAATGTAGCGAGGAACAATTGGCCAAAGATATTCAAATCATCCAGAATTATTTAGAAGACAATAACCTTGAAGCAGAAAGACATTTTTCCGATTTATTCTACATCATTGATCATGAAGGGGATGGGGATTTACCTAATAGAGGGCAGGAATTATCCGTTAATTATGTGGGTAAATACCTTGATGGAAGAGTTTTTGATACCTCTGTTGATTCTGTTGCAAGAGAAGCAGGAATATTCAGTGAGACCCGCGTTTATGAGCCCATCAAGTTTCAATTGGGAGCTGGTCAGGTCATACTTGGTTGGGAGATAGGTCTGGCTTTATTAAAAGAAGGCAGCGTGGCAACTTTCATTATACCCTCTGGATTAGCCTATGGTCCGGAAGGAAAAGGCCCTATCCCTCCGAATACTGTTTTATTATTTGAAGTTGAACTAGTAGATATTAAATTCTAAACATACATTGTTGAATGAATAAAGTTATTTTTTGTTTGATCGCCCCTTTTCTTATGATTACTTTTTTTTCGTGTACCGAGGAGAGAGATTGTTCTGAAGGCCCGGATATTTCTGAGATTGATCAGCAGCAATTAAACCAGGATGTGGATGCTATTGATGATTATTTGCAAGAGAATGATATAGATTATAGTATAGATCCATCTGGCCTAAGATATAGCATAGTTGAACCGGGTACAGGAAATACTCCAACCTATTGCAGTAGTGTACTTGTAGATTATGAAGGGAGAATTTTAGGTGAAGATCAAACTTTCGATTCAGGTACTGATGCTCAATTTAGGATGAGTGGTGGTATAATTACAGGTTGGAAATTTGGACTCAAGTTAATGAATAAGGGAGCTGATTATCGGCTTTTTATACCATCAGTATTAGCATATGGTGAAGAGGGAGTTGTAAGATCGGATAGTTCTGTTGTAATTCCACCCAATGCTAATCTGGAATTTCGTATCAGGTTAAATCAATATTAAAGTGACGGAAATTTGTTTTGCCACCAATAACGCTAATAAGATAAAGGAGATAGAAGCTATGCTGGAGGGCAAAGTCAAATTGTTAAGTCTAGATGAGATAGGCTGCAACGAAGACCTTGCTGAGGATCAGAATACGCTTCAGGGCAATGCAGACCAAAAGGCCAGCTATGTTGCAAAAAATTTTAAAATCAATTGCTTTGCAGATGATACCGGTCTGGAAGTACATGCATTAAATGGAGAACCCGGTGTTTATTCAGCCCGGTATGCTGGCCCTCAAAGATCTGACATTGATAATATAAAGCTGCTGTTGGAAAACCTGAAAGGTGCTACAGATAGATCAGCTCAGTTCAGAACTGTGATTTGTGCTATTATCAATCATAAGAAGTTTTATTTTGAGGGAGTAGCCAAAGGGAAAATTGCTTTTGAGATTTCCGGTGAAAAAGGTTTTGGATATGATCCCATTTTTATCCCTGACGGACATGAAAATTCTTTTGCCCAAATGTTCCTGGTAGAAAAAAACGAAATATCCCATCGAGGAAAAGCTGTAAGAAGTTTTGTTAATTTTTTGAAAACTAATTTTCTATAAGCAGATTAAAGAGTAGTTTTGCATTCATGAACAATCCTTTCATTGTTGGCATCACCGGAGGTAGTGCTTCAGGAAAAACTATGTTTCTGAAAAGTTTGCTAAGTCATTTTAAAAGTGATGAAGTCTGCTTAGTATCCCAGGACAATTATTATCGCGACAGGCATCTACAGCCTAAAGATGAAAATGGTATCGAGAATTTCGACACTCCACAATCCATAGAGTTTGATGAATATGCCAGGGATATCAAATCCTTAAAGGAGGGAAACCCGGTAAGCCGTAAGGAATATACCTTCAATAATCCCAATGTCATTCCTGAGATTCTTCATTTTAATCCCTCCAGGATAATCGTGGTTGAAGGCTTGTTTGTGTTTTATTTTCCGGAATTAGCCAAACTGTTGGATCTAAAAGTTTTTATAGATGCAAAGGATTATGTAAAATTAAAACGCAGGATTGTTAGGGATAATACCGAAAGAGGTTACGATTTGGATGATGTGCTGTATAGGTATGAAAAGCATGTAGCACCTACTTACGAAAAATATATAGAACCTTTTAAGTACGATGCTGATATAATCATTCCGAATAATAGTAAATTTGATAAAGGACTGGAAGTTTTAGTATCTTATTTAAAAAGTAAAAGCGTATGACCAACCGATTTGCAGTAATAGGACTTGGACAATTTGGAGAGTCAATAGCCAGAACTTTGGCTGACCGTGGTGCGGAGGTATTAGCCATTGATATTGACCTGGATAAGGTAGAGTCAATGAAAGATGAAGTGGCGTATGCAGTTGCACTTGATTCAACAGATGTAAAAGCACTCAAGGCCCAGAATATTCAGGACATGGATGCTGTTGTGGTAGCCATTGGTGAAAATTTTGAAGGTTTACTTCTGACCACTGTGCTTTTACTGGAACTGGAAGTGAAAAGAATAATCGCAAGAGCAGCCAATTCCCAACAACGAATGATTCTTGAGAAAATGGGTATAGAAGAGATTCTTTCTCCGGAGGAAACTGTAGGTAAAACAGTAGCTGAAATGTTGCTTCACCCAAATATGCGATCTTTCCTTCCTTTGCCGGATGATTATGAAATAGTAGAAATTAATACCCCCTCACGTGTGGTTGATCAAACCATTAGCGAAATTGGCCTTCGTGAGAAATACAATCTTAACTTAATAACAGTAAAGCGTTTTTTTGAGGAAAAAAAAGGAGATGAAATCCAAAAAGTAGAACATATTATTGGAGTGCCCAGAGCCGATACTTTTTTGAAAGAAACTGATATCATGATTCTATTGGGGAAATCTCAGGATGTAAATAAATTTATTGAAGTGAATAAATAGAGTACTTCTATTTCCTTACTCAAGTTTTCTGCTTTTTTAGCAGACAAGAAATTTCTGAAACCTGATTTCTCAAAGCTCTCATTTCTTCTTTAAGTGGCCGGATATGTTCTTCATATATTAATTCAGGTTTCTTTATTTCGCTTTTTGGGAAGGACTTTTTAAAATTGTTGCTCGTTTGTAATATTTCATTGAAACCAGACTCTAGCACCTCACATATTTGCATGAGATGATCTACTGATAAGTCTGATTTTCCATTCTCAATTCTATTCAATTTACTCTGGCTGATTCCAATTGAATCTGCTAAAAATTGTTGGCTATATCCTCGTATTGTTCTAATTTTCCTGATGTTATCTCCTATTGACACAAGGCTTCGGGTTTTGGTTTTTATTTGTATATGAATAAGGTTATGCAAATATGAATAATTTACCTGGTTTTTTTATGGTTATTGCGGGATGTTTAACAATTAAAAATTAAAATTATGAAAAAAGTTAATTTAGAAACTTTAGAACAAATTAATGGGGGATTGGTAATGGATCCTGGCCTCACTACCTGCAATATCTTATGGGGACTAGCTATGACAGCTAGTGACTCTATTAGTAGAGAAACATATGTGGGAGCATATGTAAGTGCGGGGTGTGTATCATAACAATTTAGTCTTAATTAAACACGGGAATTGTTTGAATTCCCATGTTTTTCAAATCCAGGAAAATGAAAAAAACAACTTTGTTAATTACCCTTCTAATATTCTTCATTCCACTCATGTCAAAAAGTCAAGACTCTTTAAATATTGAAATTAGAAATAAAAAGTTAAAAGAATTTATCTCTATCAATAATATAACAAAAATTGTATATGCATCTAATAATCATGTTGTAACTAACGATTTTCAAGAAAAAATATATCAGGACACGATTATTTATAATATAAGCGACAGTTCTTATTTAAGGCAAATCACGTATAGTAGCGGTGTTATATTGAATGAAAAATTTCAAAATAATATATATGAAACTGGATTTAACGGCCAGCTAGTGAGGCAGGATGATATACCAATTACCTTTGAAAATGAAAATTTTCTTCTTGAAAAATTATTTCTCGTGGAGTTGAATGATAGCTGCCAAATAAGACAAAATGAATTAATTACAAGCTGCGAATGCATATATAATAATACTTCTGTAAAGTACATTTTTAATTCAGAATTTAATATGACATCTATGCAAACTGACTATTTTACAGCAGATATGATGGATTCTAAAATAGAATTCAAAAACTATAAAAAAGTGGACGGGTACCCATCTATTAAATATCCTAAAAACATAGTTTTAACCTCTGGTTATTTGACAAATCAAATAAGTGATATTTCTATCAGTTTTATAAAAAAGGCATCTAAAAGTTACAATAACTAGGTGAAGAAGTCCTTTCTTTTTGTCTTATTTGTCTTAGTTTCTATTTTTTAATTTTTTTTGTTTTATCTCCGGTAATTAAAGATAATGAAGGCATCTTAAGCTTATTCTTAAGAAGAACTAATAAAAAATGTTTAATACTAATAAATTATATCTCTATATATTTCTAGTTCTCGCAGCCAGTCTCCTCAGTTATATTCTCCAAAATCACATAATTAAAGAAAATCTGATTATTGAATATTTTCAAGAGCAAATGGGTTACGAACGAATTTTGAGAATGATTGAGACGAGAAAAGAGTGGGCTTGGTTAAATTACTTATTTCTTCCTATAATCTATTTGATAAAATTTTCACTTATCAGCTTTTGGATTTTATGCGGAACTATCCTTTTTGGATACAAAGTCACTTTTAAATCGATTTTCAAAGTAATTATTGGAGCAGAATTTGTTTGGCTTTTGCCTTCTCTACTATTAATCATTTGGTTTGGTATATTTGACACCAATTATTCTTTTAATGATATTCAATATTTTGCCCCGCTTTCACTTCTTAGCTTATTTGAAGCCACTACAATAGAATCATGGCTAATTTTTCCTTTAAAATCCCTCAATCTTTTTGAGGCACTTTATTTATTGATTTTGGCATTGGGCATCAAGAAAATACTGAAGATGGATTATGATTCCGCATTGAGTTTCACACTACCTGTGTATGGTTCGGCTCTCATTGTTTGGATACTTTTCATTACTTTCTTATCAATTAACTTAGGAGGATAGCTAATGAAAAAGAAATTATTAATCGTATTCGGAGTACTGATTATAGGACTCTTGTCATGGATGGGCTATTCCAGTATAAAAAAACTAGATCAAAAAGCTGAATCAGAAAAAATTGTCCAACGCCTTAGCTCGTTTGCTACAAAATTGAAGCTGGAGAACATCAATACCGGCCAATCCACAATTTTTATTTATTTTAATAGTGATTGCCATTTCTGTCAGTGGGAAATGAAGGAGATCCAAAAGAACATTGAAAAGTTTGAAGACTATCAATTAATGCTGGCTTCCTTTGAACCTAAATCAGAAGCCATTAGATTCTTAAATGAGCATAATTTATCAGCTTATTATGTAGAGGCTCATCCCGATTTACTCACTTCAACCATTATGGGAGGTGTGCCTCAAACTTTTATCTATAAAAATGGTGAATTGGAAAAGCATTTTAAAGGGGAAGTAAAAATAGAAGCTATTTTACAAGTTTTAAGGTGATTGTCCTTCACTTTAACTTTTCCAAATTTTTAAACTTTGACGATGTTATTTAATTAGATCAACCCTTTTCTTACATGATCAAAGAATTCAAAAAGTATTTCATTCAACAACATGGCCAGTCGGATTGTGGACCGGCTTGCCTGGCTTCCATTATTAAATACCATGGCGGGGAACATTCACTGGACGAGCTAAGAAGAATTACCGGAACAACCCAAACAGGCACTAAATTATTAGGCTTATTCCAGGGAGCAAAAGATTTAGGTTTTGAGGTAGAAGGACTTGAAGCAGAGAATATAGAAAATCTGAAAGAATTAGATGAGCCAGCCATTTTGCATGTGGTGCTTGAAAACAGGATGCAGCATTATGTGATCTTCTATGGGTTCCAGGGAGACAAATTAATGATGAGTGATCCTGGCAGGGGAGTGGAATTATGGAGCAAAGAAAAACTGGCAGGCGTTTGGCAATCAAAAACATTGTTGAAATTAACTCCTAACGCAGGCTTTGCAAAGGAAAATGCAAAGAGTAGAAGATATGAGAATCTTCTTAGCTGGGTAAAAGAAGATTTAAATATTTTATTGGCCGCATTGTTTTTAGGCATCATCATTGCCATTTTTTCCTTAGCGACTGCCATCTTCAGTCAAAAACTGATAGATGTTATTTTACCCACAAAAGAAATTGATAAGCTAATTATAGGATTGGTACTCTTTGGCTGTATACTGTTAATTAAGATGGGTTTAAGTTATGTAAGGTCAACTTTCCTGATTACACAAAGCAAGGATTTTAATAACCGGATGATCAGTTCATTTTTTGAATCTCTCTTACGCATTCCTAAACCTTTTTTCGATTCAAAAAAAACTGGTGATATGGTTGCCAGGATGAATGATACAAGACGCATCCAAACTTCTATCAGCAACCTAATTGGAAACTTGCTTATTGAGTTTTTGGTAATAATCATTTCCTTAATTGGCGTGTTTGTTTATTCATGGCAGGTAGGTATAGTGGTTTCTATTTTCATCCCTATTTATGCTCTTATTTTATGGCGTTTGAACAAGCCAATCGTTAATGCACAAAAGGATGTAATGAGTGCTTATGCATTAAATGAAGGCAATTATATTGATGTGATAACGGGGATTTCCGAAGTAAAGAGCACTGGAACTATCAATCTTTTCCACAGAACGACAACATTTTTATATAAAACCTTTCAGGAACAGGTTTTTAAATTGGGTAAAATTCAGGTAAAGTTCGGATTATTGACTGAGTTAGCGGGCATTTTATTAATAATAGCTGTAATTTCAATAGCCTCTTTTTTAGTATTGCAGGGGAATCTTTTATTAGGCTCTTTGGTGGCCTTATTGTCTCTTTCAGGTTCTATTGGTCCCTCTCTTACCCGAATAGCCCTTTTTAATATTCAATTCCAGGAAGCCAAAGTAGCTTTTAACAGGATGGAAGAATTTACAGGAATAAAAACGGAAGAGGTAGAAGGCACTAAATTGAATGCTGATTCTATTGAAACTTTAGCTTTTGACAAAGTGAGTTTTCATTACCCAGGCTCTTTAAACTTGCTGAAACAAATTAACCTTCAAATAAAAAAAAGCAAAATTGTCACCTTATTGGGAGAAAGCGGGGCAGGCAAAAGTACCATTTTGCAAATCATGCAAAGATTTTATACACCTTCAGAAGGAGAGGTAAAAATTAATACACAATCTATACAGGATCTAAATTTAAGTGAATACAGGAAAAATATTGGCGTGGTGCCTCAGGATATTAAAATCTTCAATAATTATTTACTTTTTAATATTGCTTTAACTGACGATCCGAAAAAATTGGAGGAAGTTCTCCCATGGTGCAAAGCCAATGGGTTCGATCAATTCTTTAACAAATTCCCTCAGGGCTACATGACATTACTTGGTGAAGAAGGCTCTAACATTTCCGGAGGGCAGAAACAACTAGTAGGTCTGGCAAGGGCTCTTTATCGTAATCCTGAAGTGCTGTTAATTGATGAAGGAACTTCTGCAATGGATAGGAATACCGAGCAATTTATCTTGAATTTATTGGATAAATTAAAATCAGAAAAGGCCATTATGATAGTAAGCCATAGAATGAAAGTGGCTTCTTTTTCAGACTATATTTATATCCTGGAAAAAGGAAAAATTACAGCAGAAGGTTCTCCTAAAGATTTATTGGGAAAAGATAATTTTTATAGCCGTGCAATTACTGAATTAAATCAGGGGGTGGATTTAAATTCATAATAATTAAGTAGTCAATAGTATAAGGTTTTTCCGAAAACACTCAATATTCCATTTCAAATATATTACTTTAAGGTTGTAAACTGATCAAACTATTGAATGAAACAAAAAGTAGCTTTGGTTTTAGGTAGTGGGGGTGCCAGGGGTGTAGCCCACATTGGTGTTATTGAGGCATTATTGGAAAATAATTTTGAAATCACTTCAATTGCAGGATCCAGTATGGGTGCTGTAGTAGGCGGGATTTTCGCGGCAGGCAAGCTGGACCTTTATAAGGAATGGGTTACCAACTTCGATAAAATCGATGTATTTAAGTTGCTGGATTTTACCTTTAGTCTACAGGGATTTGTACGGGGAGAGCGTGTGTTTAGAGAAATGAGCAAAATTCTTGGAGACATACAAATAGAAGAAATGAATATTCCTTTTTCTGCTGTGGCTTCAAATATCAGAACGCAGAAAGAGGTTATTTACAATAAAGGCAACTTAATGGATGCTTTAAGGGCATCATGTGCCATTCCTACTGTAATGAAACCTGTATATTTAAAAGGAGAAGAAATTGTAGATGGAGGCGTTTTAAATCCGATCCCCATTAATTTTGTAAGCAGAACCAATGGAGATATACTGGTAGCGGTAGATGTAAACTCTAACATTCCTTTTATTCCCCCAACTCCTGTAACAGCAGTGGAAGTACAGGAGAACCAGAAATATAATCAGTTTCTGGAAGAATTTAAGCTGAAAATGAAAAATATGTGGCCTTATCCCACAAAAGACCCTTCACCTACAGGACGTAACAATGTTAAAAAGTTCGGGTATTTTGACTTACTGAACCGCTCTATCGATTTGATGCAACAGCGTATCACAACGCTCCAGATGGAGAAACAGCAGCCTGAAATGGTGGTGCGTGTATCAAGAGAAAGTTGCGGGACCTTTGAATTCTATAAAAGTAAATCATTGGTAGAGGCTGGGAAAAATGCTTTTGAATCAGCTTTTAAAGACTATCAATATGCATTGGAAAACAATCAATAAACTTATTGGAAACATAGACCTTTATTGGTTGGATTTTATATTAAAAGGAAACCTTGAGGACGATGCGAAAATATTGGATGCCGGATGTGGAGAAGGGCGCAATCTCTTCTACTGTATGCAAACTGGTTATGATGTTTTTGGAGTTGATCAAAACCCGGAAGCTATTATGTTTTTAAAACTAATGGCTAAACAATTCAATGTAACAGATATCGATGCCCGCTTTCAGGTGATGGATTTGGCCAAACTTCGTTTCCCGGACGAAAGCTTTGATGTAATCATTAATTCGGCAGTTCTACACTTTGCTGAAAGTCAAACTCATTTCATGCAAATGCTTAGTGAATGCGTAAGGGTGTTAAAGCCTGACGGAAAGTTGTTTATGAGGACAATGGCCGATAAAGGACTAGATAATTCAGGCGAGAATAACATTGCTGATAATAAAAAGAGGTTTCTTCTGAATGAAAACCTTTTACAACATTTCTACAATATTTACGGATTGGAATTTTTGGAAATACCAAAATATGTGGTCGTTGGAAATGTAAGAACTATGGGAACCTTCGCATTTAAAAAAATAAAAAATGGATAATGCTTAAATTTATTACATTTTATTTCCCTCTTTCTCAGAACCTTAAATCAATCTGGGCTCTTTTAATTGCTTTTTATAGGTGCAAATATTCCTAAAAAGCACATTCATGAATTAGTAGATATTCAATAACAAATCCTTTAATATCAATATATAAGTATATTTACTTTATAAACAGATGTTAAAGTTCTCCATTAAAGATATTGTTCTCGGGAAAAACGTGCATATCCCTGCTGAAAGTGATTATCGTAAGTCATTATTGGTGGGAGTAAGTTGCATAATCCTTGTATTCGTCAGTACCGTTAATGGCTTGCTCAATATTATTTTCTGGGATATTTCACTCACTTCTTCTTTTATGGTGGGAATTCTTGGGGGAACCTTGGGTTTTACTTTGAACCGCTTCAGGAAATTTGAATTGGCCAAGCATACTTTACTATTGATTGCGCTTTTCTTTGTTTTCATTTTCATGAGCAACGAGGGCAAATACTATGGATCTCAATTATACCTTTTCACCATTTTAGTAGCTTCAATTTCCCTTTTTGGTTACAAAAGAGTAAAAGTTTGGCTTTTTTATGCTGTTCTGGCCTTTTTGTGTTTTGCTATTAGTGAATTCACCAATTATAAACTAATAGTGGTTGATGCTATCAATGAAGCAAAAGAAGATAAGATATATTTTCTGAACTATTTTTTCACTTTTGTCAGCTTGATTATCATCATTTATTTTCAAGTGAAATTGCAGTATAAATCTGAGCAAAAGCTAATCAAAAAAGACTTGCAATTAAAAGAAAGTGAAGAGCGTTTCCGACTCGCTGTGGAAGGGACCAATGCCGGCATATGGGATTGGGAAAATATTAATAAAGATCAACAGTGGTGGTCGCCCAAGTTATATGAATTATTGGGCTATAAACCTGAAGAAATTGAGCCTAACAAAATGGCATTCAAGAACCTTCTGGCACAAAAAGAAGACTTCCCCAGATTGGTGAATGATTTTAAAAAACATTTTAGAAATAAAGAACCTTTCTCGGTAGAGTATCGGTTTAAGTGCAAAGATGGTACTTATAAGTGGTTCCACGGCTCCGGACAGGCTAAATGGACCGATGATATGCAGCCAATAAGAATGGTGGGATCTTTAGTAGATATCACTGAAAAGAAAATAAAAGAAGAAGAGATTCAGGAGAAGAATTCTTTATTGGAGAAGTCAAATGCTGAATTGGATAGATTTGTCTATAGTGTTTCTCATGATTTGCGTGCACCATTGAACTCTATTCAAGGCTTAATAAATATTAGTGACACCACTGACGATACCAAGGAGTTGAAGCAGTTGATGAGCATGATGAAGAACAGGGTCAAGAAGCTCTATTCCTTTATAGATGAGATCATCAACTTTGCCAGGAATTCCCGCACTGAAATAGTAAAAGAACCTATTGATTTAATTAGCCTGACTACTGAGGTTTTTGAGAATGCGCAGTACCGTGAGCAGGCAGCTGCAATAGATTTCAGGCTTTTGGTTAGTGAAAATTTAATTGTACATACTGATCAAGGTCGGTTGAGCATCGTTTTGAACAACTTGATAGATAACGCTATTAAATACCACAGGCACTCACAGCCGGGCAAATTTGTAGCAATTAAATCAATTGAAGAAACCAATTCAGTCATCATTCAGGTAATAGATAATGGGCAGGGAATTCCACTCCAGGCACAGGATAAAATATTTGATATGTTTTACAGGGCTTCCGACAATTCTAAAGGTTCAGGGTTGGGGCTTTACATTGTAAAAGAGATGATTGAAAGAATTGGAGGCGAAATTTACTTAAAATCCGAACCCGGAGAGGGCACTACTTTTTCAATAAAATTACCAAAAGAGTAATTTCCTGCGCAAATTTTAAACTTTCTCTTCTTATCACTTAATGATTTAATATATCTTTGCCCTATGGCAAAAAATGAAAAGATTCCCGAGAACACTCTATTTAAAGATATTGTATCACATGCTAAGGAATACGGCTTTGTATTTCAGTCAAGCGAGATTTATGACGGATTACAGGCGGTTTACGATTATGGCCCATTTGGATCAGAACTAAAGAAAAATATCAAAGAGTTGTGGTGGAATACTATGACCCGTTTCAATGATGATATTGTTGGTCTGGACTCCGCTATTTTTATGCATCCTGATACATGGAAAGCATCCGGGCACATTGATAGTTTTAATGATCCAATGATCGACAATAAAGATTCCAAAAAGAGATATCGTGCCGATGTGCTTCTGGAAGAAAAGGCTGCTTTATATGAAAAAGCTGGTGATCTGGAAAAATCTGCTGCCTTGTTAAAAAAAATGGGACAACTTTTGGAGGCGGAAGATTTAAATGCCGTGAGAGAGTTAATTGTAGCCGAGGAAATTGTATGTCCGGTATCAGGGACAGCTAATTGGACAGAAGTGCGTCAGTTTAACCTCATGTTCTCTACTCAAATAGGAAGCCTTGCAGAAGACTCCAATAAAGTCTATTTACGTCCGGAAACAGCCCAGGGTATATTTGTCAATTTTCTTAACGTACAGAAATCCGCCAGGATGAAAATACCTTTTGGAATTGCTCAAATTGGTAAAGCCTTCAGAAATGAGATTGTCGCTCGTCAATTTATTTTCAGGATGAGGGAGTTCGAGCAAATGGAAATGCAATTTTTTGTGAGACCGGGAGAAGAATTGGAATGGTATGCCAAATGGAGGGATATGCGTATGCAGTGGCATAAAGCTTTGGGGATTCCTGAAAACAAACTAAGGTTTCATGATCATGATAAATTAGCTCATTATGCCAATGCAGCAGTCGATGTGGAATTTGAGTTTCCTTTTGGATTTAAGGAGGTAGAAGGAATTCATAGCCGGACGGATTTTGACCTTAGAAGCCACCAGGAAGTCTCTAAAAAGAAAATTCAATATTTCGATCCTGAAGTTAATAAGAACTATATCCCCTATGTAGTAGAAACCTCTGTAGGTTGTGATCGATTGTTCCTTATGCTTCTATGTAATGCTTACACTGAGGAAACCAGTGGCGAAGAAGAGAATCAAAAGACAAGAATCTATTTGAAATTCCACCCGGCACTAGCCCCTGTGAAAGCTGCAATCTTGCCATTGACAAAAAAGGATGGCTTACCAGAGAAAGGGCAGGAAATATATAAGAAGTTAAAAAGAAACTTTAATGTAATTTACGAAGAGGCTGCCTCAATTGGTAAAAGATACACCAGGCAGGACTTAATTGGTACGCCCTATTGTATTGCAATCGATCATCAAACCCTGGAGGATAACACTGTGACTATTCGTCATCGTGATTCTACTTCACAGGAGCGGATTAATGCGGATGCTCTGGAGGAATTTTTGCATAAGGAATGTTCATTTAATCAGATTTTTGATCAGCTAGATTAAGATACTAATAGTTAAGAGCTATTGCTTTTATCTATAATGTAATATATATTATTGATTATGCTAATTGAAACTATGTATTAATTTTGGGGTTAAATACTGTAAAGAAAACTTATTGAAATGATAGAATTAACAGAAGATAACTTAAAGGACATTGTGGATAACAATGAAATGGTAATGGTTCAATATGGTGCTACCTGGTGTGGCAACTGTAAAATTACTAAGCCAAAATTCAGGAGATTGGGAGACGAGAATGAAAACATTAAATTTGTGTATGTAGATGCTGAAAAATTACCTAATTCCAGATCTTTGGCAGAAGTAAAAAACTTGCCAACTTTTGCCGGGTTCAAAAATGGAAAATTGATCAATTCAGTATCAGGAAATAAACCAAGTATTATAACAGATTTGCTAGATGAGGTTACCAATAATTAAACACATAGTAGAATTCATTGAAAAAAATGATGAAGATTGGGTAGTGGAATCCATGGAGCTTCTGGAAGATTTAATAGAAGCTAAAGGAATCAAGGACGAAGAACTGGATGTGATTGGAGAATTATTGTCTAATTTCTCCGGTGCTTTGGAAGTTCACAAGGATATTAAAAGCGGCACACCACAAAAAGAGGCTTTAAATGGATTTATGAAAAGAGTGACTGGATCAATTGATAAATAGATTTTTGATCTGATAAGTAATTAAAAGCATAGCCATACTTCTATTTGGCTATGCTTTTTTTGTAATATTTTTTGTCATTAATAACCTGAGTTCAATTATTTCATCAGGCTTAAGACTCCATAATCTCACATTTTAAGAGAATAAATTTTATTTTATCGATAAAAGTATTTGTTTTATATATTGAATAATAGATAGTTGGCATTCTAATTGTTGTATTATTTCAGGATCAAACAAATAATCAAGATGAAAAATCATTTACTTAGAGTTACCCTTAGTTTTTTAGTCATCAGCTTGGGTGGATTAAATATCGTAAGTGCTCAAATTTCAGGAGACACTTTTGCAAAGGCTTTGGAAACAAAGAAAGCTAACCTTACTTATATTTATTCGGAGGCACCAGGTTTTGCTGCTAATCAAAATGGAAAAGTTCAAGGTGTATGCGTAGATATTATGAACGATTTCGAGTTTTTCTTGCTGGATAAGTATGGGATTACTGTGAATTCCACTATGAATAAGCAACATGCTAATAATTTTACAGATTATCTCAATACGGTTAAAGCCTCTAAAAATGGAGTGTTTGGCCTCAGCAATACCACTATTACAGAGAAACGAAAGAAAGAATACTCTTTTAGCCCTCCTTATATTACAAATATAGCCATGATTTTGACCCACAAGGACGTGCCCACCCTGGAAAGCCTGGATAGGATAGCCGAAGTATTTGAGGGCAAAACAGCCCTTACAATAAAGGGCACGACAAATGAAGAGCAAATTTTAAAGATAAAAGCTAATTACATCCCAAACCTTAAAATTGAGTATGTAAATTACTTTGATGAGGCAATGGTAAAGATTGACAATAGTACTGATTATTTCACCAATGTGGACTTTACCTATTATTTAAGCGCCCTTAACAACAAAAAATCTATTAAAAGACATCCGGCTGGGGACCAAACAGCCGAAAAATTCGGAATTATTATGCCCAAAAATAGTGATTGGGTAAAGCCGTTTAATGAATTTTTAACTACTGCTTATGAAACTAGCTCAAGCTACAGAAAGATTATAGCTTTACATTTAGGGCCAAATGCATTAAAATTGCTGGATGCAGTAACTGCTAAATAGCACCATAAATAAATATTGGATTGTTAAAAAACCTGTAAATAAAAAAGCCACCCAATTGGGTGGCTTTTTACTTACCAAAACATCATCCATTCACTATGAATAAAACTATTACTATTAAAAGAGAATTTCCGGGTTTTTAGTTCCTAAAGTTTTATAAATATTTTACTTGATTCATCTTCCATTATAAAATCTGCATTCCTTATGGCTTTTGCATCAAAATTTTCCTCTGAAAAGCTGTGCAATAACGTGCCATCAACTGTATAAACTTTGATGGTTTTTTTAAGGTTGATTTCCTCAAAATATAAACCATTTAGCTCCATTGATTCGATCACTTCATTAATCAATTTGGCCTCTTTTTTTAATCCTTTGTCTTCGGCAAAAACCAAGCTAGTTGCTGCAAAAAAAATCGCTAAACTTAAAATACTCTTTTTCATATTATTTTGTATTAATTCCATTGACCATATTGACGCAACTGATTACATTAAAGTTGCATGCAAATTTAAAATAAAATTTTGTAGATGTAAGTTAGATGTAATAAATCTTACAAAAAACTACTTATTTGCCATTATTAAATTATTTACATATTTTTTTATAAAATATCATGAATTATAAAATATGGATTTTTACGTGGGCCCTAATCATAAATATGGCATATTTGCATTTGTGCAATTGCTTGTTTTGTGCTAAAAATGACAGGGATAAATTGAGGCTTTTTTGTGCTGTGGTAAAATAAATTTTCTTCCATATCAAAAATGTAAGTTATCTCGTAAAACAGAGTAAATATTAAATGAGTATTTTATGGAAGGAAATAAATCGTTCAGAATACCTCAATCTGATTATCCAAGAATAGTGATTATTGGTGGTGGTTTCGCAGGTGTCCAGATGGCTAAGAAATTTGCAAACAAAGCAGTACAGGTTATTCTTTTTGATCGACACAATTACCATACTTTCCAGCCCTTGCTTTATCAGGTAGCCACGGCCGGATTGGAGCCAGATGCCATTGCCGGTCCACTCAGAAAGCTATTGGATAATTCCAAAAATATCTTTTTCCGCATGGCTACTGTTTCTCAAATTTATCAGGATAGAAATACAGTTTTTACTGACAAGGGAACTATTGAATATGACCACTTAATTATAGCTTGCGGATCTAAGACAAATTTCTTTGGAAATTCCGATAAGTTTGAAAAAGCATTTCCTTTAAAACAAATTCCCCAGGCATTGGATTTGAGGAGTCACATCTTACAAAACCTTGAACAGGCCGTATTATCTTCCGATGAAGAAGAAATTTCCAAATTATTAAACATTGTCATTGTAGGAGGAGGCCCAACTGGTGTTGAAGTAGCCGGGGCATTTGGTGAATTGAAAAAACATGTGTTGCCTAATGATTATCCTGATCTGGATTTGAATCAGATGAATATTTATTTGGTGGAGGGCTTACCCAGGTTGTTAAGCGGCATGTCTGATTTTGCCAATGAGAAATCCCAAAAATATTTAAAGAAGTTTGATGTACATGTGATGCTTAAAACTATGGTAAAGAGTTTTGATGGAGATCGCGTAGTATTCGATAATGATGATACTCTGTCAACAAATACTTTGGTTTGGGCGGCCGGAGTAATGGGAAACGTCATTTTAGGACTACCTGAGGAGAGCGTGTTTAAAAGCAGGTATAAAGTGGACTCATTTAATAAAGTGTTAAATACAGATAATATTTATGCTGTAGGAGATATTGCCCATATGGAAACAGAGAAGTTTCCCAAAGGGCATCCTATGCTGGCCCCTGTAGCTATGCAGCAAGGAGAGAATTTAGCTAATAATCTATTAAATAGCTTTCAAAACAAACCATCTAAACCATTTAAGTATAAGGACAGGGGCAGCATGGCTACCATTGGAAGGAATAAGGCAGTAGTGGATTTGCCAAAGAATATGCATTTTGGAGGATTCTTCGCATGGTTTGTTTGGATGTTTGTGCATTTGGTTTCCATTATTGGCTTTAGAAGTAAACTTGTAGTGCTTACTAATTGGATTTGGAATTACTTTACATATGATAGAGGAACAAGATTAATCATCAGGCCTTTTTTACCTTCTCAATTAGGGAACCTTAAAAAACAAGAGCTCGGACAGAAGTGATTTGACAAGCGGTTTCTTAATCATTAAAAATACTGCTATTTTTCCGCTTTATAGTTGAGTCTTAAATTATTTAAGCTGACCGAATAGCATTAGATGAATAAAAAAGCACTTTATTGGACCCTGCAGATCGTTGGATGGACAGCTTATGGCTTGCTGAATATTTATTTGGCATTTTTGGGCGAGCGTCTTTCTACAGAACAGGCAATAGGTCAATTTACTCTTGTACCTTTTTACATCGGCATTACTCACCTCTACCGTAATTTTATTATTAGAAATGGATGGTTGCAGTTGATTATCCAAAAACTAGTACTGAGAGTAGTTGTGGCTTGTTTTATACTCAGTATCCTCAATTATGGGTTTCTTTTTGTTATTTCATCCATTTTAGGATTGCTTAACCCCGAATACGATTTAAACCCCATCGTAATTTTTCTAAGTATTCTGGCCAACCTGATATTGTATTTTTTGTGGTCCCTGGTGTATTTTATGTATCACTACGTAGAAAATTATAACAGGTCATTGAAATATAATGCGACCATGAATGAAATCGAACTCAATAATCTGAAGTCACAACTAAACCCCCATTTTATTTTCAATGCACTTAATAGTGTAAGGGCACTGGTAGATGAAGATCCGGGAAAGGCCAAAAATGCCATTACTCAATTGTCCAATATTTTGAGAAATTCTTTGATGTTGGATAAAAAAAGATTAATAAACTTTAATGACGAACTCAATACAGTAATTGATTTTTTGGCTCTTGAAAAAATCAGGTATGAGGAACGATTAACAACACAATTTACCATTCACCCGGAATCTTATAAGTATCAGATTCCACCCCTGATGCTGCAAACTTTAGTCGAAAATGGTATAAAACATGGAATCTCAAACCTAACCTCAGGTGGATTAATTTCGATAGAGACTGTGGTGGAACAAAATTATCTTATTATCTGTATCAGAAACTCGGGGCAGATTTCAATGGATAAAAGGCGTAATCGCAAAGGGTTTGGAATTGAAAACACTAAGCAAAGATTAAAATTAATTTTTGATAAAGCAGCTTCGTTTAGCATAAAGAATGAAACTGATAGTTTGGTTTTGACCACAGTTAAAATTCCCCAAATGAGTTATTGAATATTTTTATTTAATTAAATTTAAAATTCTTAAAATAACGGAAGAATGAGAGCATTAATAATTGATGATGAAAGACTGGCCAGAAAAGAGCTGACGAATTTGTTAGCTGAATTTAAGGACATCGAAATTGTTGGAGAGGCTGTGAATGCTGAAGAAGCCGAAAAATTAATTGATAAATTGCTTCCCGATTTAATATTTCTGGATATTCAAATGCCAGGGAAAACCGGATTTGAATTATTGGAAAGTCTGGAAAAGACTCCCAAAGTAATATTTACCACGGCATATGATGAGTATGCCCTTAAGGCATTTGAGTTCAATGCCCTTGATTATTTGTTGAAACCCATTGAGCCAAAGAGATTAAACGATTCTATTGAAAAAATCAGGCGTGAAGTGGTTTCAACCGAACACGTGAAGAGTAATAAGTCGCCCCTGACTGTGAATGATCAGGTTTTTGTGAAGGATGGAGATAATTGTTGGTTTGTCAGATTGAAGGATGTGAGACTTTTTGAATCTGACGGAAATTATATAAAAGTGTATTTTGATAAGTACAAGCCTATGATTCACAAGTCGCTTAATGCGTTGGATGAAAAATTGGATGACAAATCTTTTTTCAGGGTTAGCAGAAAGCATATCATCAACCTGGATTGGGTGGAGGGAATAGAAACATGGTTTAATGGTGGATTAATGGTAAAGCTAAAAGGAGGGGAAAAGGTAGAGGTAAGTCGCAGACAAGCCACTAAATTTAAAGATTTGATGAGCCTTTAATTGACCAGGAAAAGATCAGAGGCTAGTTTATCAGCCAGTAATTTTCCTTTTCGGGTCAAGCAAATGCGGTGGTTTTCCAGTATACACAAGTCATTATTCAGCCATTGGCTAATTATTTTATTCTGTTCGTTCATTAATTCATAACCGTATTTTTCTGAAAGGAATGAAAGGTTACAGCCATCAGAGGTTCTTAAAGAAGTCATTAGGTATTCATTGATTTGGTCATTTCTGGACAATTGTTCTTTTTCAAAAGGAAGAATATCTTGCTGAATAGCTTTAATATATTTTGTATTATTGGTGAGATTAAATTGGCGACTTTGTCCATTATATGAATGTGCACTTGGACCGAGTCCCAGGTAAGGCTTTTGTTGCCAATAAGAACTATTATGCTGTGATACAAAACTGGATTGTGCAAAATTTGATATTTCATAATGCTCATAGCCGGAGGACTGCAAAGCTTCAACTAGCTCTATAAATTGTTCAGCAGCATATTCCTCGGAAGCTTCTGATAGCTTGCCTTTCTTTTGCCAATTGCCAAAAACAGTGGCAGGCTCTATGGTAAGGCAATAGGACGAAATATGAGGTGGAAGAAATGACAATAGTGTTTTCAAATCATCTCGCCATTGGACATGAGTGCTTATAGGAATACCATAAATCAAATCTACACTGAAGTTTTTGAATTCACTTTCATTGATCCATTCTAAACAACGGAAGGCATGCTTGGCATTGTGGGCTCTGTTCATCCATTTTAGAATTTCAGCATTAAACGATTGAACCCCAACACTTAGCCTATTAATTCCATTCTGAAAAAGCATTTTTAATTGTTCAGGGGTTATATCATCCGGGTTGGCCTCTAAAGTGATTTCAGCAGAAGAGCTTACTTCCAGATATTGATTGAGGGTATTTAATATTTTCTGAAGTTGCAATTCGTTTAGTAAAGAAGGCGTGCCTCCTCCAAAATAAACTGAATGAATTCTTTCTTTCTTTAAATAATCTTTCTGAAGTTTAATTTCATGACATATAGCATTTACCATCTCATCTTTTAATGCCATATTGGTGGAAAAATGAAAATCGCAGTAAAAGCAAGCTTGCTTGCAAAATGGAATATGTATGTATATACCTGCCAAAATTAATACAAAGTTAAGCCGAATTTTATGGATTTGGGGGATGTTTTGTGCGGTTTATTTCTTTAGTACAAATGTAATAGCTCAGGATTTTGATTTTAAACGAACAATTTCTGAAAGTGAAAACGAAACTGGAATTTTTAAACCCAACAACACAATTGATTCCTTACAAAATTTGGGGTATTTGGCAGCTTCATATTATGTACGCGACACAAGCTCTTCCACCTTCTATTATTTCCAGTTGGGGAAAAGGTTTTTATGGGGGAGATTAACATTTTATCAAGAGGGGCAGCAGCTTGATTTATTCACTGAAGAAACACTGACAGGGAAGTATGCCAATAAAAGTGTACTGAAAAGAAAGCTGAACAAATATCTTAGGAAGGAAGCCCACAATAAAGGATACCCTTTTGCTGAAGCTGATTTACAAATAGATAGCATCAGCAATTACAAAGTATATGCTACTGTCAATATTTACCTGAAAAACAGAATAGTTTATGATTCTATTGAAGTAAAATCTGATAAGCCTCTTATTAATGAAAAGTACCTGCAAAATTATTTGAAAATCCAGGTTGGCTCACTTTTTAGTACCGAGGAATATCTGTCTATTCCTGAAAAATTAAATCAACTTCCATTTCTTGAATTAACAGAACCGCCTTTACTACAATTTAGTAATAGTAAGAGCCAGATTACTTTAAGTCTGTTATCAACATCAAAAAATCAATTAGATGCATTTATAGGGTTAGTTCCAGAGGGAGAAAAAACCAATGTAACAGGCCAGGTAGATGTTTCCTTTCAAAATTTATTTAAAAGGGCTATCATCTGGCAATTAAATTGGCAAAAGTATAGTGCTAATTCCCAATTTCTAAATACTTATCTGGCTCAGAAAGCAACATTTAAGACGCCACTTGGTTTGGAGGCACAATTTGGATTATTACAGGAAGACAGCACCTTCTTACAAAATTCTTACCGCATAGGCCTGTTTTACCCTTTCAAAAATTCCCTGACAATAGGTATGGGATATAAGGGTATTTCAAATAACATAATTAGAGAATTTGATTCCACAGAGATTAAACAGGCAGATGATCCTTTTCGAAGCAGTCAAATAAATTCTATAAGTTTTTCCATTAGTTGGAGAGAAAAACCTACTTACCCTATCTTGAAAAATGACTATTATATCATGACTATTAATGATTTGGGGCTCAAGAAACTTAAAAATCATTCTCAGATGCCCGAAGAATGGAGAGATGTGCCTGAGAAAAGTGGGAATTACAATGGATTGGTAGAGATTGGTGCGCAGCAAAAAGTAAAAAAAAGGTTTCTTTTGGAGGAAAGGCTGCAATTAGCAATAGTTGAAAACAAAGTCTTGTCAAGAAATGATTTACTCCGGTTGGGGGGCTTGCAGAATTTGAGAGGGTTTGATAGAAATTTTTTTTACGCTAGTAATTATGTTTTGTTAAATTTGAATTACAGATACTTTTTGGATAACAACTCCAGCTTTTTTTTACTTACAGATATAGCCAGACTACAAAATGCTATAGGAACAGTTTATGCTTTGGGAGCAGGTCTTGACATAAAGAGTAAAAATGGATGGTTTAGATTAATATATGCCGTAGGAGCAAATACAGATGAAAAGATAAATTTTTCCACAGCAAAAGTGCATTTCGGATATATAGCCTTATTTTAGCCAAAAATTCTGATCATTTTGAATCACCTCTCTATGTTACATGTGTTATTGATTTTTTTTAGTTGGACAGGCTTCAGTCAGAATCTTGAAAGCAGGCAAGCTGATGTAACGGATGAATCTGTTCAATACCATATTAATTGGTTGGAAAAGAAGCAGGCACAAGTAGAAGATAACCTTTTTTATATCAATATTACCAAATATGGTATCGATGAAGTATCTCTTTCCATCAGGTCAGATAGAGAGTTCTATCTTTACGATAGAGAAAAGCTTCTTCTAAAACCTGGGAGTAATTCAACCACATTGTTGGTGGATAGCCTAAAAGCAATATTAAGCACAGATATACTTAAGGTTTTAGTCAGTCCTAATACAAAAAATATTACTTATGGATTTTTCCGAAAGGTAGAGATCAAGAAAGCTATAAATTATTCTGTTATCCCCAGGCCTAATTTCAAAGAGGAAAAAAACCTTTTTGAAGGTACAGTTGTAGCTTTGTTAATTGTATTTTTTATTTTATTGGCTAGTTTTAAGGCAACATTTCCCAAAAGGTTTCAAGATGTGTTTTCCATCTCACGGAATTTTTCATTAAGGCCATATGATGGTGATAGCATGCGAATCAGGCTTTTTGAACAAGATGGCTTGTTCCTCGCATTAATTTACACCTTTGCAACTTCTATAGTCGTTTATTTGTATTTTTCCCCACAAGAAATGCAGCTATTTGCTGTTGATAATGGAGCTATAACCGGTTTTCTTCAAACCTGGTTGTTTGTTTTAGCTTTATTGGCTGCTAAAATCTTCATCATATTTGCAATGTCTTTTTTATATAAATCAAGTTTATTCAAATCCAGTCGTATGAATTCTTTCTTTATTAAGGAATTATTAAACCTTAGCACCTATTTTATTACACTGGTAATTGTTCTTACTACAATTTTGTACTTATATAATGGCTATTTACCGACATATTGGTGGGTTCTGGCGAAAAATATGGTGCTGGTTTTATATCTTTTTCGCATGATTTTGATGTATTTTAAAATATTAAAACTAAGTGGTTTTACTAATCTATATTTATTTTCTTACTTTTGCACGACAGAAATATTCCCATTTGTGATAGGACTTAAATATTTCTATTGATTCATTTTTTATTGTAGAACCAAAAATATGTCAATAACCACAAAGGATCGTTTTTATCCCGTAAAAAGTATTTTAGTTTCCCAGCCTAAACCGAATGATATTATTAATTCCCCTTATCACAAATTAGCTGATAAATACGGAATTAAAATTGATTTCAGGCAGTTTATAAAAGTGGACCCTATAAATGCAAAGGATTTTAGAAAGCAGAAGATAGATATACTCAAACATACTGCCATAATTTTCACCAGTAGAAACGCAGTAGATCATTTCTTTCAAATATGTAAGGATAGCAAAATAGAAATGCCACCGGAAATGAAATATTTTTGTATTTCTGAACAAACGGCCAATTATTTGCAAAAATACATTGTGGTGAGGAAGAGAAAAGTTTTTGTAGGAGAGAGAACCGCTCAGGATATTCTTGAAGTGATCAAAAAACATAAGAATGAGAAATACCTGTTTCCGTGTTCTAACATAAGAAAGGATGACATTCCTTCTTTCATGATTGATAATGGATATAACTTTACGGAAGCTATTATTTACGAAACAGTTGCAGCTGATTTATCTGATTTAGATAATGTTTCCTATGATATAGTTGCCTTTTTTAGTCCATCCGGGATCAATTCATTGTTTGTGAATTTCCCTGAATTTAAACAGAATAAAACACGTATTGCTGTTTTTGGCCCTACAACAGCTCAGGCTGCAAAGGAAGCAGGGCTTATACTGGATATTGAAGCCCCATTGCCTAATGCACCATCAATGACGGGGGCTCTGGAACTTTATATAAAAAAATGTAATGGTCTTAAATAACTGTGGGTAAGTATTTTAAATGCTTTATTTTATATAATTACTTTAAATATATTACATAATTACTTGAACAAAAGTATTTTTTATTATATTTATCCCTTAAAGTAACAAGTTAGCGTAATTAAAGGAGATAGATTTCCTCATAAAAGAGTATATTCATCCTTTGGTTTTTCGATAAAAATTGAACTTGTAGTTTGATTGCTTGAGTAAAAATAAAAAAATGAAGCATCTGATTTTAAAAATAATGTTTTTCAGTGTGTTATTTGCTGTAGGTTCGGCCAAAGCACAAAACACATCTTTTTCCCACTACATGTTTAATAACTTGTACAATAATCCAGCGTATTCTGGAGTGGAGGGTTATACCAAACTAACGGCTCTTCATAGGACACAGTGGTTAGGTTACAGTCCTACTGTTGGCCCCGGAGGGGCGCTGAATACTCAGCTGATATCAATTACTTCCCCAATCAACAGAATAAATAGTGGTTTCGGTTTTTTTATTGTAAATGATCAAATCCAGGCATCTAACTTTGTGCAGGTTCAAGCTTCGGGAGCCTATCATTTAGGTATTAAAGATTCTAAATTGAGTATTGGTTTTAGGGCAGGCGCTATTACTCAAACTGTTAATAAAGATATATATATAGCTATTAATCCGGATGACGAGGTTATAGAAAATATTGAGCCGACACAGGTTCGCCCGGATTTCTCATTAGGGCTACATTTTCAACATGAGAATTTTTATGTCGGAGCATCATTCAATCATATGATTGAGACTGAATTTGGTTTTGGCTCTGATCCTTACAGGAATCCTTATCCCAAAGATTTAATTCTTACAGGAGGATATACTTTTCCATTGACATATGATATTAGTGTAACTCCTAGCCTCTTGCTTAGGTCTACAGAGTTCACCTCCTATACATTCGATATCTCTACTATTGCTACATACAAAGATAAAATCTGGGGAGGTGTGTCTTTTAGGCAACAAGAATCTGCAATATTAATGTTAGGATATAGTTTCTTTAAAGAGAATACTTTAAGGTTTGGTTATGCGTTTGATTATACGGTCGTGGCTAGAGATGCAAAAGGTGCCACATCACATGAGGTGATGTTAAGTTACAGGTTGCCTGCAATATCTACATCGGGTAAAAAGGTAGTAAGAACGCCTCGATTCAGACATTAGTCGTAAATTGTTTGCTATATAAATCTTTTTTGTCAAGATTGTAGATAGATTTCTATATTTTCTTTAAAATACAATAAAACCTTACAAGAGAAGGTTTTAATAACAAGGTGTGAAACGTTAAATAAATAAATAACAATATATTAGCGTTTAGTTTGAAACAAATAGGTGTTATGAATAATAAAAGTGTTTTGAAAAATGTAAGCCTATCACTGGTGTTTGTAGCTTCATTATTTCTTCAAGGCTGTGGCCTTTTTGGTGGTGGAGCAGGTGATCAGGGCGAGTTAGTAGGTGTAGCAGGCCGGGAGGGCTGGTATATGGCAGTACCATACGGAATGGTATCTGTTCCTGCAGGTACTTTTCATATGGGTCAAGCCGATGAAGATGTTGCAGCCTCGCAAATTAATTTCAACAAACAAGTGACTATTGGTGGATTCTATATGGATGATACTGAAATCACTAATAATGAGTATCGACAATTCGTAGATAGAATGATGGAAGATTCTGCCTCAACATTAGGCAGAGACTATATCAAGACTGAATTGTATCCTGATACTACTGTTTGGATGAAAGATTTCACCCACCATATGGGAGATCCTATGCAGGAATATTATTATATACATCCTGCCTTTGATGATTATCCTGTTGTAGGAGTTGATTGGGAAGCAGCCAAAGAATTCTCTAAATGGAGGACTCAATATTTGAATGCTTACAGAGCATCTCTGGGGGAATTTCCTATGCCTGCATTTAGATTACCTTCAGAAGCAGAATGGGAATATGCAGCAAGAGGCGGACGAGATATGGCCAAGTACCCGTGGGGTAATCCATATATCAGAAACGCAAAAGGATGTATGTTGGCCAACTTTAAACCAGGCAGAGGTAATTATTTTGACGATGGTTTCGCTTACACAGCTCCGATTACATCATATTTCCCAAATGATTTCGGGTTATACGATATGTCAGGAAATGTATCGGAATGGTGTGAAGATGCTTTTAATCCTGCATCAGTTCCATTGGTATGGGATTTGAACCCAACATTCTTTGATGAAACAGAGCCCCGCAAAGTTGTGAGAGGTGGATCGTGGAAAGACATAGCCTTTTATTTGGAAACAGGTACCAGAGCCTATGAACACAAGGATTCAACAAGAGCTTACATTGGCTTTAGATGTGCTATGACTTATCTGGGCAGATCCGCAGGATCAGAATTTTAATTGACATTTTAAAAAATATTAACAATCTTTAAAGCATTAACCATTAAAAAACTACAAACATGAGCAATAAAAAAGGCGGATTTCAGGAATTACTCTTCAAGACCATAATGCCTAAAGTTTATGGTATTGGTGCGGCTATCGTTATTATCGGTGCCATGTTCAAAATTTTGCACTGGGAGGGTGCGGCATTTATGTTAGGTGTGGGTCTTACCACTGAAGCCCTAATATTCTTATTAAGTGCATTCGAGCCTGCTCACGAAGAAGTAGACTGGAGTAAGGTTTATCCTGAATTGTCAGAAGATTTCGAAGGAGCGGCACCTAGAAGAAAGCAAATTTCTACAAATGGTTCTTCAACTGCTCAACAATTAGATAAAGTGTTGGAAGAAGGAAAAGTAGGACCTGACTTGATTAAAAGTCTGGGTGAAGGGATGAAAAGTATGGCAGAATCTGCTAAGCAAATGTCTAATTTAAGCAGCGCAGCAGTAGCCACAAATGATTATGCGACTAATGTAAAGCAAGCCAGTAAGTCATTACTTGAAATGAATAAATCTTATGACAGTACTGTAAAAGCCATGGCCGATATGTCAAATGCTTCTATGGATGCAAAACAATATCATTCTCAGGTTCAGGCTGTAACAAAAAACTTGTCTGCATTGAATCAAGTGTATGAAATGGAGTTGCAAGATTCTCAAAATCATGTGAAAGCAATGAATAAATTTTATTCCAACCTTTCAGTGGCTATGGAAAATATGACTGAAGCCAGTAAAGATACTGCACAGTTCAAAACAGAAGTTAAAAATCTTACAACTAATCTTTCTCAATTGAATAAAGTGTATGGAAATATGCTTTCTGCAATGAAAGGTTAATTAAATGTTGTACTAAAAAATAAAAATCTATGGCTGGCGGAAAAGAAACCCCAAGACAGAAGATGATTGGTATGATGTACCTGGTGCTAACAGCTCTGTTGGCATTGAACGTTAGTGTAACGGTACTCGACAAATTCATCGATATAAACAACTCCCTAGAAGTTTCTCTTGAAGCAGCTAAGGAGCTAAATGGAAATACTATAAAACGGATTGAGAATGCTGTAGAAGAGTCTGGTAACAGGCCTGCTGATGTAGCAATTCTTGACAAAGCTAAGGAAATCAGGGCTAAGACCAGAGAAATGATTAACGAGCTGGCTTCCTACAAAGAGAAGTTCATCGAAATAACTGGTGGTATCAATGAAGAAGGAGAAATAGTAGGTAAAACTGACTATGATTTGGTAGGTAACTATATGATGCCTGAAAACCAAAATCAAGGGGAGGCACTTCAAAAATCATTAAATGAATATTCTTCATTTTTGAATAATACTATCCAAGATTCAGTGATAAGATTCCAGCCTTTAGCACTTGATGCGAATGATAATCCGAGATTTCAAAATGATCCTAATCAAAAGAATAAGGATTGGGCTACTTTGGAATTTATGGGGACTCCTACACCAGCAGGTTTAGCTACAATAAGCGATTACCAAAATAAAGTAATGGCTTATGAATCTCGTGCGTTAGATCTTTTGGCAAGAAGAGTAGGTGCCAGCGACTTAAAATTTGATAAAATCAGACTTGTTGCCTTGCCTGAATCTAAAGTTGTTGCGGCAGGTGCAAAATACAAAGCCCATTTAATTGTTGCGGCCTCTTCATCAGCCGAAGATCCGGAAATGACTTGGGAAGGAAAATCTATACCTGTAGAAAGTGGAGAGGGACTGATTGAATTTACAGCTACTCCGGGTGCTTACGATAAAGATGGAACAGTACGTAAAACCTATGAAGCAACAGCTAAGTTAAAAGATAGTGTATATAGGGATGAAATTGAATATTTTGTTGCTAAGCCTGTAATTCAAGTTCAATCAGCTGCATTAAGTACTCTTTATTTAAATTGTGGCAATAAACTTAATGTGGCAGTTCCTGCTTTAGGAACTTCTTATAACCCTACATTTAATGTAACAGGTGGAACTTCTATCGCTGGTAAAGAGATAGGTGTGGTGACTGTAGTTCCTAATGCACCTAAAGTTAGGCTGGGGGTTTCTTCTAATGGAAATAAAATTGGAGATGTTGATTTTGATGTACAGCGAATCCCTAAGCCTTCCATAGAAGTATACAATGGGTCAAAACCAATTAATCAAAAGCAAGGAGAAAACATCAGCTCATTGAGGATTTTAAGATCTGCGGCTATTGCTGAGGATAATTTTAAAAAGCAATTGCCAGATGATGCGCAATATAAAGTAACTCAGTGGACAATTAGATTAGCTAGAGGTCCTCGACCTATCGGCCAGCCTATAAAAGCTACTAGTGAAACTGTAAACTTGTCTCAGATTATGTCTCAGGCCAAGTCTGGTGACAGGTTGGTAGTAGAAGTGGTTCAGGTATTGAGAAGAAACTTCAGAGGAAGTACAGAAGAGGTAAATATTGGAGAACAAACCAAAGTAATACCTCTTAACTAAGAATAATATTTTAATTTTTGTGTTATGAAAAAATTTGTGTTTTTAATAGTAATGTTGCCGATACTGTGTGTGGTACCAGGCATTGCTCAGGAGTCTCAGAATAATGGGTACAACCCTAATTCTATTCATCCTATTCATGAAGATGATATCATGTTCAAGAAAAGGGTGTGGAGAAGAATGGATTTGAAAGAGAAACAAAACCTGCCTTTTTTTGCAAGTGGAAATGAAATTAGTAAAATAATTATAGAAGCAGCAAAAGCAGGCATTCTCCCTATTTATAAAACAGATTCCATGAATTCAAGATATACGAAAGAGGAATTTCTTGAAAATTTGGAAAATCCACAACTTCGTGGTCTTGATGAGGAATTAGGTGGTGGTGATGATGCATGGGGTGGTGATGATGCCTGGGGTGATGATTCAGGAGATACTGCAGCAGCCGATGATGCTTGGGGAGGCGAAGAAGAAGCTGAAGATATCGGTCCAATAGATACAAAGTTTGCTCCAAGAGATGTTTCAGTAATGGAAATTGTTGAGGATATGATTTTCGACAAAAAACGTTCTACTATTAATTGGGATATTCAGGCCATCAAGTTGGTGATTCCTGCTGAGAAATTTACTGCGGGCATTCTAAGGGAAGTGGGTGTATTTAAATTCAAAGACTTAGTTAAGTTGTTTAGAAGTATGCCGGATGAAGCGATTTGGTTTAACCCTCAAAACAGTGCTGAACATAAGAATTTGGCTGATGCATTTGCTCTAAGATTATTTGAGGCTAGAATTGTAAAAGTAGCTAACCCTAATGATGATGCAATTATTGATGTTTATAGTGAGTCTCCTAAACAAGGAATTATGGCTTCTCAATGGATTGAGCATCAATTAATGGAAAAGGAACATGAATTATGGTCTTATTGATCAGTAATTAAATTCATAGCGACATAAAAAAAGGAGAGTTTTTTAAGACTCTCCTTTTTTATGCTGAAAGGATTTCATTAATACTTCTGCTTTATTACTACCCACTACCCTATTGAGTTCTTCAAAGCTTGCATCTTTTATTTTCCTGAGCGACTTAAAGTGAGTCAATAATTCATTAATTGTTTTCTCCCCAATACCGGATATCTTCTCTAGATCGCTTACAAAGGTGTTTTTACTTCTAATGTTGCGGTGAAAAGTGATAGCAAACCGGTGTGCTTCATCTCTTAGTCGCTGAAGTAATTTAAGTGATTCACTTTTTTTGCTGATGTGTAATGGAAATTGGTCTCCCGGAAAATATATCTCTTCCAATCTTTTGGCTATGCCAATTATGGGGATTTCTCCATAAAGGCCTAGTTCTTTTATGGCAATACAAGCAGCGTTTAACTGACCTTTGCCACCATCAATTACAATTAAGTTAGGTAAAGGAAGGTTTTCCTTTTGCAACCTTCCATATCTTCTGCCCACAATTTCTGTCATTGAAGCAAAATCATCAGGTCCAACAACAGTTTTGATGTGGTAATGTCTGTACTCATTTTTTGCTGGTCTGCCATTTTTGAAATGCACCATTGATGCAACGGGGTTTGTTCCTCCTAAATTAGAGTTGTCAAAGCATTCTATTCGTATAGGTAATTCTTTTAATTGTAAGTCAACTTGAAGCTGTTTGATCACCCTCAATTCTTTTATCTTGCTGGATTCATTTTGGTTAAGCTTTTCTTTTTTGAAGAACAAGGCATTTTTCAAACTCATGTCAACCAATTTCTTTTTATCTCCAATTTGAGGGGTGGTAAAATGGAATTCAGCAGGAATATTTTCTATTCCTATATTGGTAAGAATTTCCGGAGATGCACTTTGATAAAGGTTTCTTAAATCTATAATAGCAAGTAGTAAAATTTCGGCATCACTTTCTTCCAATTTCTTTTTGATTTCTATGGTCTGTGTGGCAATAATACTACCATTTTTGATTCTCATATAATTGAGAAAAGCTGATTTCTCTTCTGAAATAATAGAACACACATCAATATTTGTCAATCGTGGGTTGACTACCAATGATTTTGATTGGAATTTCTCCAATAGTTCCAGCTTGTTTTTATACTTCTGTGCTTCTTCAAACTGAAGCTCGCTGGCGGAAATTTCCATGTGTTCACGAAAGTATTGTTTTGGTATAATAAGATTTCCTTTAAGAATCTGCTCTGCTAATTCAATATCTTTTTGATAGTCAGCACTATTCTGAAAACCTTCACAGGGACCTTTACAATTTCCGATATGGTACTCCAGGCAAACTTTAAATTTACCTGATTGAATGTTTTTGTTACTTAAGTTGAGTTTGCAGGTCCTTATAGTATACAACTTTCTGATTAGCTCGAGCACATTGTTCATGGCTCTTACACTTGCATAGGGGCCGAAATAGGTGCCATTTCTGGTATTCCTATTCCTTGTGGCAATGATGCGTGGAAAAGGCTCATTGGTTACACATAGGTAAGGAAATGTTTTGTCATCTTTAAGTAATATATTGTATTTGGGCTGTAACTCTTTTATGAGGGAATTCTCTAAGAGTAAGGCATCAAATTCTGAATTGACAATAGATATTTCAATTTTCTGAATTTCACTAACAAGCTTTAATGTCTTTCTATTATGGGTTTTGGAATTATTAAAATAACTAGTAACCCTGTTTTTGAGATTTTTAGCCTTTCCAACATAGATTATTATCCCTTCACTATTATGGAATTTGTAAATTCCTGGTGAAGGGGGCAATAAATTGAACTCATCTCTTTTGAAAAAGGGGGATTCATACATTGTCTATCTCCAATCTATTAACTTGAAAACATATATGTGTACAATTAATAAACATGTATGTTTTCAAGTTTCTATTGAATACCATCTACATCAAACTGATTAACTTGTTCCACTGAATCAGTTAGGTTCATTTGTTGCCTATTATATTCTTCGCAATCTAATTGAATCGAGAAATTGGATGGTTTTTTGAACTTGCCTTTAGTAATTCCAAGTTCTTCATCTGCATACACCTTTTTCATAAAAATTTCCCAGATAGGCATAGCCATTCTTGCTCCCTGACCTAAAGCTATGCTTTTAAAGTGAATGCTGCGATCATCTCCACCTACCCATGCACCAGCCACCAGGTCATTAGTTACACCCATGAACCAACCATCAGAAAAGTTTTGTGTAGTTCCTGTTTTTGCGCCTACTTCATTATCTGTTCTTAGTTCCCTGTCCAACCCTAAGGCTGTACCTCCAGGTAGTTCTGTTGCTCCTTTTAACATATGGAGCATGGCGTAAGCAGTTTCTGAACTTAATGCCTCTCCGGTTTTAGGCACAAATTGCTTTAGTACTTTTCCATTTTTATCTTCAATCCTATCAATGTAGAAAGGTTTGGTATAAAAGCCATCATTCACAAATGTACTGTAGGCACCCACAAGCTCATAGACGGATACATCTGATGTACCCAAACATAAAGCTGGAACCGCCTGCAAAGGGCTTTCAATGCCTAATCTTTTAGCATAATTCACAACAGTTTCAGGACCAATTTTTCTCATCACGTATGCTGTGCCTGAATTCAGGGATTGTGCCATCGCCTGCCTAATGGTCATGGTTTCCCCGGTATACCTTCCTGTAGAGTTAGAGGGGGTCCAGGTTGGAGGATCTCCTACTACTTCAAAAGTAACAGGAACATCTTGAATTTGGTAGCAGGGTGAATAGCCATTATCGATAGCAGCGGCATATACCAAAGGCTTAAATGTTGAGCCTGGTTGCCTTCTTCCTTGCTTTACATGATCGTATTTGAAATATTTATAGTTAATGCCTCCTACCCAGGCTTTGATGTGACCGTTGTGAGGGTCCATGGCCATAAAACCTGTGTTCAAAAAGTTTTTAAAGTATTTGATGGAGTCTATAGTACTGAAAACCGTATCAACTTCTCCTTCCCAACTAAAAACAGTCATCGGTTTCTTTTCATTTAATTTATCAAATATTTTATCTTCATCATTACCGTATTCCTTTTTCAACTGCTTGTAATAAGTAGTTTTCTTGGCCTCATTTATAAGGAAATCTTTTATTTCATTTCCTTCCTCATCTCTCCATGGATTTTGTCCATCCCAGTGCTCATCAAAAAGTTTTTGTTGGTATGCCATATGAGTTTCAACAGCCTCTTCCGCATACTTCTGCATTCGACTATCTATGGTGGTATATATTTTCAAACCATCTTCATATAAGTCATAGCCATTCTCTCTTGACCAGGCCAAAAGATCCCAAAGGATAGTGCCTCTAAAATAAGTAGCCAGCCCGTCATTATGGTTTTTGACATCATAGTCTAATTCTATGGGTTTCGCCCTGAGGGAATCAAAGGCAATATCATCTATATAGCCATATTTATGTAACTGACCCAACACTGTGTTTCTTCTATGAAAAGCATTTTTAGGCTCATAAACCGGGCTGTATAGGTTGGGGTTTTTACACAAACCTACCAATACCGCAGCCTCTTCAATTTTTAGTTGATCAGGAGTAGTATTAAAGAAAGTGGCAGCTGCTGTTTTTATGCCAAAGGCATTGCTTCCAAATTCAAAAGTGTTCAGGTACATAGCAATAATTTCTTTTTTGGTATATGATTGCTCCAGCTTAACGGCAACAATCCATTCTTTCATTTTTGCTATTACCAATCCTAATACCGGCACATCATTTAAAGAGCCATTGGATAAATCACTTCTGGTTCTAAAAAGTATTTTTGCCAGTTGCTGGGTGATAGTACTTCCTCCACCCGAACTTTTATCAAAAAGGAGGACTGACTTGAAGAATACTCTCCCTAAGCCATACAAATCAATACCTGAGTGTTCAATATATCTCACATCTTCCGTAGCTATCAAAGCATTCACCACATTTGGAGATAATTCATCAAATGTTACCTGACTTCTGTTGTACCGGAAATACTTTCCCATTTCAACATTGTCCGCAAAATAAAGTACAGAAGATAAATCACTTTTAGGATTTTCTAATGATTTTAAACTTGGGAGTTCGCCATACCATCCATTAAGGTTAATACTTATGGAATAAATAAATAAGGAAATAGCTAATATACCGCCAAAGAAAACTATCCACAGGGCAGTTATTATTTTTTTTGTTATTGATTTCTTTTTTACTTCTGATGTCATGGTATTAGATTATAATTCTCCTTGAAAAAGTCATTATAACTGTCAGGGATTTTTGATTGATAGAATATTTGGAAGTTATCTTTTGATATAATAAAGTTACTAAAATTTAACGAGCTAAAATTTTTCAAAGGAGATGCATCACTATTGAATTTTAAATAAAATGATTCTGCAGTCTTTCGATCTTTAAACTCGCTTAATAAAATCATTGACTGATCCGCATTGAAAACAAGATTTCCCGCATTAAGAGTTTCATTTGGATAGAAATCTTTGGCAAAATTTTCAATCTCACCAGGTAAAATCCCTGATAACGCTTTGTTGTTTTCATATATCACCACAAAATAATGGGCCTGATCAAAGTAAGGAGTGTATTTGATTTTGTTTTTTGCTAGTTGTTGCTGGTTAAATTGATCCACAGCTTGAAGTAATTGTTTTGCGAAATCCAATAATTCACTTTCCGGGTATTTCTTCACAAATTGTTGGAGCTTATAAACATAATTGGTACGGCCTTCAGTTTTACCTGTAATTAATGCCTCCAATAATTTCAAGTTGTCTTCATATTCATTTTCCGGGTAGTTCTCCAATCCATCTGCAATATGTGATAACGCAAGTTTGAAACTGTCAACATCATAAGCCTTAAAAGCTTTTTCGTATATCACTTTTACTTTTGCACTTGCCAAATTACTCTCTTCCTGATAGTTAGGATTGATGATGAGCTTGGCAAATATGGTTTCAGGGAAATTACTTGTGAGTTCATCCGCATACTTGTTTGCTTCTACAGGATCAGTTTCTTTATGAAAAATGTATAGTAGGTAAAGCAATTCTGGCTTGTATTCTGTTTCAGGGTAGCGTGTAAGAAGTGTAGAATAGGTTTCAGCTGCTTCTTTTTTTTCTTTTAAATCAAAATTGTAGATATTCCCTAATTTATAATAAGCGACCTCCATTTCTTCATTGAGGGCTACTTGTCTTTCTTCTGAGAAAGGAATGGATGCGTAAAAAGCATTTCTTTCTTTTTCCAATTGAGCCTCTTCATCCAAAGGTTCTCCGCCTTCTTGTACAAGTAATTCATCACTTAACTGAACACCTTCTTCTTCGCTCTCCCGGTCTGATACTTTTTTGTCATTGGTTCTCCAATTATCTTGCAAGGAACGATCTCCCCATATCCTTTTAAACTCATTGATTCCGGAAGCTACAGTCGTGGGATCGTAAAAATAGAATTTACCATTTGCTCCTAAATTGGTTTGCATGGCGGGTGTACTAAAAGAATTTTGCTGATTGATATTTGATTTGTTTCTTTCTTCTTTGCGTTTTTGTTTAGACTCTTCCTTTTCTCTTGCCAATCTTTCATTTCTTTGTTGAACAAATATTTGCCCTAATTGGGTAGAATCCATGGAAGCAAGCGTAAGTAAGCTGTCATTTTGTTGGATAATATCAATTTGTGTAATGAAATTAGACAATACTTTTTGCCTTGTTTCTACCTGAGGGTATATTTCCTCATCCTTAGGCATTATGCTTGCGGCACTGTCATAATAAGCCTTGGCTAAAGGATAACTTTTCAATTTATCAAAGTATAATACACCTAATTTGTGGTATGAAAATGACTTCTGTCTCGGATTATCTATGCTCTCACTTATAGATGATTCATAGAAAGGTATGGCTTCTTTAATATTGCCTTGTTTTAATTCAAACTCAGCCATTTCATAGTATATTTTATCTCTAAACTCTTTGTTCTTACCATCTTTAAGTAATTGAGAAAAATATTTTCTTATTTTCTTTATATCTGCTCCTTTACTAAGCTCTGTCACCTGTGCAATATTCAGGCGTGCATGAAAAGAAAAAGCATAAGGAGGTTGGTTTTTTAGGACGTTTTGGTAATTATCATAAGCCATGGCATCTAAACCTGCTTTCTGGAAGAGCTGGGCAAGAATATAATGAACCTTGGCCTTTTCCTCACCTTTTTTCATTAACTCCACAGCAGCACTTAAGTAGTTGATTACATTATTAGGATCATTAGTGATTTGATAGAAGTGGGCAGCATTTAAATATAAATCCCGTTTATTGGATTTGGTGAGCTTTTGTCTGTTGAGGTAATCTATGACTGCCAAGGCATTATTATACTCTTTATATTCTGTAAATGTCCTTATTAAATTTATCAATGCTCGGTGTTTGGTAGGGTCATCCTTGCCATTAACGTTTACATATTTAAAGGTTTCTATTGATTCTTCATACTCCTGGTTCAACATACGTACAATACCCACAAGTATATAGCTATCATCCACCCATTTACTTACTTTATGTCTTTGAATAGCTATAGATGCTTTTTTGATAACATCTTCAATTTTTTCTTCATTGGCATTGACAATGTTCGTATCTATGGGCGCAAATACTTTTAATGTTTTGTTAAAATTATTTTTATGAGCGTCTTTTATTTCTTCTAAAACCTCATTTAATTTTTCATTGGCAATAAAATATGCATTAAATTTTGCCGTAACATTATGGTATGCATAACTGGTGACACCGGTATTTGCTGGTGAACATGCGGTTATAGCTAGTATAAGCCCATAAATAAAGATCCGATATTTTAAAAATAATGTTTTCACTGATAGTATCAACGACTAATTTACACGATTCATATAATATTACTATTGAGACTGAATGATATTATGTATTTTTGCACTAAATAAATAGAAATTGATTTGCGCATAAGAAAAACAATGTCCAATTGGCTCACCACACGCTACCAGATGGTGGTGAGGAATGAAGAAAACTTAGCAGAAGTTTCTTCTGTTAATTTTACCTATGCAAAGGTAATAGTTATAAGTCTATTGATCTTCATTTTATTTTTTATTGGAGGTCTTTTTCTGGCTCAAACAGCTCTTTCGCAATGGTTCGACCCACGTCATACCACTATGGAATATAACCGTAAGTTGCTGAAGCTCACAGTGGAAATGGATTCCTTAAAGTGGAAATTAAGGTCTCAAAATAAATTTATCGATAATTTTCAGAATGTACTTAAAGGAGATGTTCCAACGGGAACAGTCTATAGAGAACCTGATAATTTAGGCTCTGATGATTTCAACAGGGACATGAACCCCGGAAAAATATCGGAAGGAGACTCCATAATAAGAGAAGAATTCGAACAAATAGAAGTTTCACTCACTAGTTACAGTAGAAATAATTATTCAGAAGAATTAAAAGATATTTTCTTTTTTACTCCTTTGCAGGGAATTGTAAGCTCACCTTATGATTTATCCATTGATCATTATGGAGTAGATATTGTGGCAAAAAACAATGAGCCTGTGAAATCTATTGCTGATGGAACCGTTATACTCTCATCATGGACACAGGAGGGCGGATATGTAATTGCGGTACAACATCGGGCTAATCTGATATCAGTAATTCGACATAATTCGGCATTATTAAAAAAAGTTGGTAATTTTGTGAACGCAGGAGAGGTAATTTCAATTATAGGTAACACAGGTGAACTTACTACAGGCCCGCATGTTCATTTAGAACTTTGGTATAATGGTAATCCGGTAGACCCGGAAGAATTTATTACTTTTTAAATAAAGCAATTAGATGTTTAACAAGACACAGAACAAAAAACAAATGGCACAAGACATAACCAGTTCCAGTAATACTGTTGGGAAAGGAACCACAATAAATGGAGATATTGAAACTTTTGGCAATATCAGAATAGACGGTAGAGTTGTAGGCAATATCAAAACCAAGTCGAAATTGGTATTGGGTAGCACATCACATATCGAGGGGAATGTGCTCTCTCAAAATGCAGAGATTGAAGGAGAAGTAAAAGGAGTGGTTGAAATCACCGAACTTTTAGTTTTAAAACCTTCTGCAGTTGTACACGGAGATATTATTACCAATAAATTAGTTGTTGAATCAGGTGCTACTTTTAACGGTTCGTGCAAAATGGGCGTAGCTACTAAAAGTATTAAAATAGGAGATGAAGTAGCGAATGGACAAGCAACCCCAAAATTCAAAGAAGCAAAAGCAGTTTAATAATTACATTAAATATTCCGGTTTGGCATTCCAGATGTTGGGTACTATCGGGCTTTTTGTATTTATTGGCTATAAATTAGATGAGTGGTTTGACAAAACCACTCCGGTTAATTTAATTATTTTTTCCCTTCTAGGCATAGCGATCTCCCTGTACCAGATTATCAGGGAATTTGTCTGACGAAAATAATTGCTTTGAAAAACGTATTTATCCAATCTTTTAAGTTATTAATAATGGCGGCTGTTCAGTTGGCCATTGTTTTTTTATTGTCTCAGAATGAGAAGTTGTCTTTCTTGATTCATGAATCAGCGTATATGATGGTAGGATTCCTCGCCATTTCCATGTTTTTGATTCATTTGTTAAACATTAAAGCTTTCAAATCGGATACCTATGAAAGAGGAGGACAGCTTTTTGCCGCAATAACTACCCGGCTTTTGCTGTCAATGAGTTTCGTTTTGGTAATGGCCTATTTGGGTATAGAAGATAAGCTAACATTTATCTTTAATTTTTTTGTACTGTATTTGTCATATATGTTGTTTGAAATCATTACTATAATGTCTAACTTGCGCGAAATTTCAGCAGGAACTGATAAAGCTTCAAAAAATGATTAAAAACAACCGCAATAGGTTTATACCCTTGGTAATTCTTTTTTTATTTTCATTATTATTTACTGAAAAACTACAGGCTTCGGACGAAGGGGAGGATTTTAATGCCACTGAGATGATCATGCATCATATTAGTGACTCACACGAATTTCATATTTTAGGTGAAGGAGAATCTTCTGTATCTGTTCCACTACCTATTATTCTATATACTAAAAACGGCTTGGATATTTTCATGTCCAGCAAGTTTCATCACGGTGAAGAGACAGTAACTACTGATAAAGGTTCTTACGAATTGATCCATGATAAAATTTACTATGCAGGAACTTATTCTGAAGAAGAGCATACGGGTGAGCAGCCTCTGGATTTTTCTATTACCAAAAATGTTTTTACTTTAATTCTCTCTTCCTTACTAATCTGCCTTATCTTTATTTCTACAGCCAGGGCCTATAAGAAAAGGCCGGGAGCGCCAAAAGGCTTGCAATCATTTATGGAGCCTTTGATCATTTTTGTAAGGGATGAAATAGCCATACCTAATATTGGTAAGAATTATTATAAATTTATGCCATATCTCTTGACTGTATTTTTCTTTATATGGTTGAGTAATTTAATAGGACTCGTACCTTTCTTTCCCGGGAGCTCCAACTTAAGTGGGAATGTTTCATTTACGGCTACTTTAGCGGTAATTACTTTATTAGTGACTACTTTCAGTGGTAATAAAGCTTATTGGAAACATATATTCTGGATGCCAGGTGTGCCGGTACCAGTAAAAATATTATTGGCTCCTATTGAGTTGATTAGCGTTTTTGCCAAGCCATTTGCCTTGGCGGTTCGTTTGTTTGCCAACATTACGGCAGGACATATTGTAATTTTATCATTAATAGGATTAATCTTTATTTTAGGGTCAGTGGCAGCATCCGCAGTTGCGGTACCATTGGCATTGTTTATTAGTGTGTTGGAATTGTTAGTGGCATTTTTACAGGCGTTTGTCTTTACTTTGCTATCTGCATTATTCATCGGTCAGGCAGTAGCTGAGCCGGAACATCATTAATTTTAGTATTTGCATTTTCAATGTTTAATTAAATATATATAAAAATGACAGGAACAGTAGCAGCAATCGGAGCAGGACTTGCAGTAATAGGTGCAGGTTATGGTATTGGTAAGATTGGTGGATCGGCAATGGAAGCAATTGCCAGACAACCGGAAGCATCAGGAAAAATCCAGGGTGCAATGATTATTGCCGCAGCCTTGATAGAAGGTGTGGCTTTATTCGGTGTAGTAGTTGCCTTATTACAAGGATAAGAAAAAGGATTACTTAAAACCTGCAGCGATAGGCTGCAGGTTTTTCATAGTTCCATTAAGAGTCATTTAACAAAGAAAACTTTATATAAAATGGATTTAATAACCCCATCGATTGGTCTTGTATTTTGGACTACCTTAGTATTCCTGATATTAATCACTATCCTTCGTGCTTTTGCATGGAAGCCAATCCTTTCTGCTTTAAGGGCAAGAGAAGATTCAATAGAGGAGGCTCTGAAATCAGCAGAGCATGCCAAACAAGAAATGGCAAAGCTTCAGGCTGATAATCAAAAATTATTACAGGAAGCTAGAGCTGAAAGAGACAAGTTATTGAAAGATGCTACTGAAATAGCCAATAAAATTAAAGAAGAGGCTAAAACTGATGCATCAAAGCAAACTGAAAAAATGATCAGTGATGCTAAAAAGGCTATTGAGGTTGAAAAAAATGCTGCTTTAAAAGAAGTAACCGTTAAAGTTGCCGAACTGTCACTAAACATTGCTGAAAAAGTATTGCGTAAGAATTTATCTAATGATAAAGAGCAAAAAGCTTTAGTAGATGAATATTTAAAAGATATAAAACTCAATTAATCTGATATATGTCAGAAATTAGAATTGCTTCGCGTTACGCTAAATCCCTGTTAGACCTTACGGTTGAGAAGAATACCCTTGAAGCTACCAAAAATGATATTGATTTATTTTTGAAGGTATGTGAAGAGAATAGGGATTTTGTATTGTTACTAAAAAACCCGATTGTACAAAGTGGTAAAAAGAGTGCAATCATAAAAAGTATTTTTGAAGGGAAAGTATCAGACCTTACTCTTGCATTTTTTGCAATTATTGCAAGAAAGGGCAGAGAGGCTTTTTTACCGGAAATAGCGGGTTCTTTTATCGCTCAATACAATGAGTTTAAAGGAATAATCAAGGCTGAGGTAACCACTACTTTTTCTTTGACTCCTGAATTGAAGAAGGAAGTAGAGAAGGTTGTGAAGGAGATTTCAGGTAAGAATGTTGACCTTACAGAAATTGTGGATAAAGACATAATTGGTGGGTTCATCATTAAAGTCGGAGACAGACAAATTGATGATACAGTAAGTAGTAAACTTAATGTACTCAGAAGAGAAATGACTCAAAATCAATACATCAAACAGATATAAAATTAATTAACCTATAATAATATAATAATGGCAGAGGTTAGACCAGATGAGGTTTCAGCAATATTAAGAGAACAACTTTCCAGTTTCAAAACAGAAGCTGAATTAGAAGAAGTAGGCACCGTGCTTCAAATTGGTGATGGTGTTGCTCGTATTTATGGCTTAACACAAGCCCAATCAGGTGAGTTATTAGAGTTTGAAAATGGTTTGCAAGCTTTGGTATTGAACCTTGAAGAGGACAATGTGGGAGCTGTATTATTAGGTGAAACCAAAGGAATAAAAGAAGGAGACACTGTTAAAAGAACAGGTAAAATTGCTTCTATCCAGGTAGGTGATGGCATTATGGGGAGAGTTGTAAATGCTCTTGGCCACCCGATTGATGGAAAAGGACCTATTGCAGGTAAGCTGTACGAAATGCCTTTGGAAAGAAAAGCTCCCGGGGTTATTTTCAGAGAGCCTGTAACAGAGCCGTTGCAAACAGGAGTGAAAGCTATTGATGCTATGATTCCTGTAGGTAGGGGACAAAGGGAATTGATTATTGGTGACCGTCAGACAGGTAAATCTGCTGTGGCGATTGATACCATTATCAACCAAAAAGAATTTTACGATGCAGGTAAGCCTGTTTATTGCATATATGTAGCCATTGGGCAAAAAGCTTCAACTGTAGCAATGATTGTTGCAGAGTTGGAAAAAGCTGGTGCTATGGAGTACACTACCATTGTATCTGGTTCAGCTGCTGATCCGGCCCCTCTTCAATTCTACGCTCCATTCTCTGGTGCGGCAATTGGCGAGTTCTTCAGGGATACAGGTCGTCCGGCATTAGTAGTATATGATGATTTATCAAAACAAGCTGTTGCCTACCGTGAAGTTTCCCTTTTATTGAGAAGACCTCCGGGACGTGAAGCTTATCCTGGGGATGTGTTTTACTTGCACTCTCGTTTATTAGAAAGAGCGGCAAAAGTGATTAATGATGACAACATTGCCAAGGACATGAATGATTTACCTGAATCTTTAAAGGGAATGGTAAAAGGTGGAGGTTCTTTAACGGCTTTACCAATTATTGAGACCCAGGCAGGTGACGTTTCAGCCTATATCCCAACCAACGTAATTTCTATTACAGATGGGCAAATATTCCTGGATACTGACCTGTTTAACTCTGGTATCAGGCCAGCTATTAACGTAGGTATTTCGGTATCCCGTGTAGGTGGTAATGCGCAGATTAAATCAATGAAAAAAGTTGCAGGTACGTTAAAGCTTGATCAGGCTCAGTTCCGTGAATTAGAGGCTTTCTCTAAGTTTGGTTCTGATTTGGATCCAACTACCAAAAAGGTAATTGAAAGAGGAAAGCGTAATCAGGAGATTCTTAAGCAAGCGCAATATTCTCCGGTATCAGTTGAGCAGCAAGTTGCAATTATTGTAGCTTCTACCAAAGGATTCCTTGATAAGGTGCCTGTAAACAAGGTGAAGGAGTTTGAAAAGGAATTCGCCAGAATGATGGAAGCACAAGAGAAAGAAACACTTAATGCTTTTAAATCAGGAAAATACACTGACGAATTAATTGCTGTAGTGGAAAAAGTAGCTAAAGATTTAGCTTCTAAATATTAAATAAATAAAGCGGTATAAAGGCTTTTATACCGCTGTTTTGATGAATAGAACATTTAATTCCCGGAGGGAAATTGAAACTTACTCATAAGCTGAATGGCAAATCTTAAGGAAGTAAAGAACAGAATTAACTCAGTAGTTTCTACTCAACAAATTACTAAAGCCATGAAAATGGTGGCGGCAGCAAAATTGAAGAGGGCTCAGGACAGGATTACTATGATGCGTCCCTACTCTCAGCATCTTTCTGCTATACTGCAAAATGTGAGTGAAAATAATGATGGCGATATGGATAATCCATACGCAGAGCAGAGACCTGTTGGTAAATTATTAATTGTATTAGTTACCTCTGATAAAGGCTTGTGTGGTGCTTTCAATAGTTTTGTTGTTCGAAAGGCCAAAAGCTTAATGGAAGGGCAGTATTTGGAATTGGCAAAATCAGGAAATATCGATTTTCTTCCAATAGGAAAAAAAGGAATGGAGTATGTTAGAAGGAATAAATTACCTTATAATGCTACTTATGTTGATCTTTTTAATTCTCTGAATTTTGCTGATGTAAGTGAGGCGGCTAATTATGTGATGAAAGAATTCACTAAAGGCACTTATGACAAAGTAGAAATTTTGTATAATGAGTTCATCAATGCAGCTACCCAGGTAGTGAACAATGAGCAGTTTCTTCCTATTGAAAAGAAAGAGGAGGAAGGCTCAACGGCTAAATCTTCCGGGAACGATTATATTTACGAACCTTCCAAGGATTATATTCAGGATGAATTAATTCCTACTTCATTGAAGACACAGTTTTTTAAAGCCCTGTTGGACTCCAATGCGTCTGAACAAGGAGCAAGGATGACCGCAATGGATAAGGCGACAGAGAATGCAGGAGACTTGCTAAAAGAGTTAAGGCTAAAATATAATAGAACTCGTCAGGCAGCTATTACAACTGAAATTCTTGAAATTACAGCGGGTGCAGAAGCTTTAGCAGCTCAATAATAGTACGATCTAATAAAATATTGAGAAGCCTTGTTTACTTAGTAGATGAGGCTTTTTTAATGTTTCCAGTTCACTTCCTTCGTACTATTAACAGCTCGCATAATATCTCTTTGGCTGATTTGCCCAACTAATTTGCCATCTTTCAATACAGGGAATCTTCTGAACCGCAAGCGAAGAAACATATTGGCAGCCTCAAAAATATTAGTTTCAGGCGGAATGGAAATAATATTGGTGGCCATATGATCCTTTACCAAGCCAGGCAACCTGGGAGTATTATTGTATTTTCCTCTTACAATTTCCTTAAGGCAATCACCTTCGGAAATAATACCTACCAGTTCCTGATTTTCGTTTACAACAGGCCCACCTGAAATCTTATTTCTTAAAAGAATCTCCATTACTTCATTAATAGATTGGAGCTCATTAAATGTAATAAGTTTAGTGGCCATATAATCTGATACAGTGACAGATTGAGGTTCTTCTTTTTTGTTATTTTTAAGGGTGAATGCCCCTTGATAGCTCTTTACCATGATTGAAAAAGTTTTAAAGTTTCTATTAATATAGTGAAAATTAACTCTTTATCCAATTAAGCACTTCTTTATCAATGTTTTGGTTAATCGGAGAATACAATTAACCTACCTGCGATAGTACAGTCTGAGAAATTATACTGGTCACGTATCCAGTGAAAGGTTTCTTTTTTGTAAAAAAAGACATGTGTCGGATCATTTTTATAGTACCAATTTAAGAAATCTATTCCCTCTTTATAAGGATCAGTCATAATGAAAAGCTTCCCTCCTTTTTTTAGTAGATTTCGTAATTGTTGAAACTCTTTGGCAGGTTGATGAAAATGTTCAATTACCTCACAACAAGCTATGAAATCATATTTTTGCTTTAGTAATTCAGGATGATTATCAAAATATGGATCGTAGGGTTTTATGTTATACCCTTTTTCTGTTAATACTTCAGTAATAACCGGCCCTGTACCGGATCCGAAATCAAGACCAGAATGATCCAGTGTAAAGTTAGTTTCTATTGCGTTTGTAATAGGGCTTACAAAATTCCTGTACCTGGGATCACTCGTGTCATTGTTATGCGACTCATAGCGTTCTATCTCCGTTTTGTCAGTTGGTAAATAAGCGCTATCCGCAAATATTCCTGAACATATAGGGCATTGGTAGAATAGCTTTTTTTTAGATTGGGAAAATACAGTGCCTGAGTTATTGCATAACCTGCATATGTGAGTTAAAATATCTTTTTTCATGAAATGGGTATTGCTAATAAATTAGCTTAGAATTAATTCTTGAAGGTAATAAATTGATGATAGCAATTGTAGACTTCGCTAAAAAACATAATAAATGCTAACGAAAGATGGTTTTATAAGTGTTGTTATCCTTTTTCAACGCTGTCAGACATCTGTTGATCCTGATAGCTTTTAAATTCGCTGATAATTCTGGCAGCAATTTCATAATCAGAAGAGTTCATGATAAATGAATTGTCCAGATCCATAAAATCAATAAACTTTGTTAATTTTTCTTCTTCAAGACCTGTGATAGAATTAACAAGCTCCCTATTAAATTTTTTATGGGCAAGAATGGTATTGCCCTGAGAAGCAACCGTTTCGTAATATTTCCTCTTGGCTTTATATTTTTTGCTTAGTTTCTTCTGAATGAAAGAGACCGGTTTGTTTATAGCATAGCCTACGCTATTAGTAACATTTCGATCATAATTTACAGGGATCTTCCCCATAGGTTTTCCCGGAGTGACACCAAAAGGTAAGAAATTGCCATTATCCTGCATAGGCATATCAATTAATTTCTTCCTAAAATCTGCTTCGGATTTAGGAATGTTATTGACTATCACTTCTTTCAATTGTATTTCAGCCGGATTCAGCCATATAGTTACTTCTTTCTTTTCTGGCACAATGAATTGCCTGGTATTAAAGTTAATGTTACTAATTACCATTGTGTCGCCAGGAAGAGCCTCCAAAATAAAAACACCAGCAGCCGATGAGGTAGCCATTTTGCTCTTGGTGGTATTAATTATATGTGCCCCTTCAATGGCAAGGCTATCTTGTGAGGAGTAAAGTGTACCCTTTATTGACTGGCCATTTGCCATACTTGCCATAAAAATAATAAAAGAAAGAAGGAGTAATTTTTTCATCATCCAATTATAACGATTCTAATTTGTAAATTATTACTAGCTAATTCAAGCTGAAGGTAAAACTTTCAGATAGTTCCTTTGCTTACCAAATTATCCTTTTCCAGTACTGTCAGTAGCTGAAAGCTTGTATAGGTAATTTTCAAATTCTTTCATCACCTTAACAGCAATCTCATATTCAGATGCACGACCAATAAATTCACTGTCCAAATCCATAAAATGTATAAATTCCGTTAGCTTTTCTTCTTTTAGTCCAGTAAGCTGGGCTACCAATTCCCTGTTATATTTTTTATTGGAAAGAATGGTATTACCCTGATAGGCCACCGTTTCATAATATTTTATTTTAGCTTTGTGCTTTTTACTGAATTTCTTGGTGAAAAAAGACATCGGAACTACAACAGAGGGGCCTATAACAGGCCCTATTGCTTTATATCCATATTTAATGTCAGATGCTCGTTCGTGGGCCTTTGGGATTTTCCCCATTGGTTTTCCAGGAGTTACCCCGAGAGGCAGGAAATTACCATCGTCCTGCATCGGCATGTCAACGAGTTTTTTTCTAAAATCAGCCTGAGATTCAGGGATGTTATTGACTACCACTTCTTTCAATTGTATTTCAGCAGGGTTTAACCAAATAGTTACTTCTTTCTTTTTCGGCACTATGAATTGTTTTGTATTATAGTTAATGTTGCTGATTACCATTGTATCGCCAGGAAGAGCCTCCAAAGTGAAAATTCCAACAGCCGATGAGGTAGCCATTGTAGTCCTGGTAGTATTAATAATATGCGCCCCTTCAATGGCCAAGCTATCTTGAGAAGAATATAGTGTACCCTTAATAGATTGCGCATTAGTAATACTTACCATTAACATACTAAGAACTAAAAAGAGTAATTTTTTCACCATCAGCTATAACGATTTCTATGTATATATATTATTCACCGGCTTTGTCCAAAAGCCGGGCGTCTATGGTTTTGCTGGCCCTGGCACCTAGTTCTTTCAACTTCTCAGTTTTCCTGATCAGATTATCTTTACCATCAGCTAATTTTTTCATCGCATCGGAATAACTGTTCTGGGTAGTTTGCAGATGGTTTCCGACTTTAAGCAAGTCTTCGGAAAAATTCACAAACTTATCATATAATTTCCCGGCCTGAACAGCAATTTCAATCGCATTCCTGTTTTGAAGATCTTGTTTCCAGATATATGAAATAGTTCGTAAAGTAGCCATTAAGGTACTAGTAGAAACCAAAACAATGTTTTTATTTAAAGCTTTTTCATACAAACTGGCATCTTCCTTTAGTGCCATCATCAATGCAGGCTCATTGGCTATAAACATTAATACGAAATCCGGCTGATTGATGTCGTAGAGGTTTTGATAATTTTTATCACCCAATATTTTAATGTGGGAATTGATGCTTTCCAAATGGTTCTTCAGGTATTTAGCCTGGCTAACATCATCAGTAGCGTCAAAGTAATTACTATAAGCGGTTAACGAAACTTTTGAATCCAAAACCAGGTATTTCTCATCGGGCATTTTAATAATATAATCCAGTCGTTGATTGGCTCCACCTTCATTTTTAAAATTTCTTTCTTTTTCATAATGAGTTCCTTTTTGCAGGCCAACCTTTTCCAAAATAAGTTCAAGCTGCATTTCACCCCAATTTCCTTGCGCTTTTGAGTCACCTTTTAATGCCCTGGTGAGGTTCTCAGCTTCTTTAGTAATTTGTAAATTAAGTTCTTTCAGTGAGTTGATTTGCTCTTTTAAAGCACTATTCCAGCTCAGGTTTTCTTTACTGCTTTTCTCAGCCCTCTCTTCAAATTTATCTATTTTATCTTTTAAAGGGTTGAGCAATTCTCCAATGTTTGTTTTGTTCTGATCAGTGAATTTTTTGCTTTTTTCCTCAAAAATATCCTGTGCCAGGTTTTTAAATTCATTCCGGAATTGAGTCTGGATTTCAGCCAGCTCTGCTTTTTGCTCTTCCAGCTTTATTCTAAGGTTTTTATAATCCGATTCTGCAGAAGATAATTCCCTATTTAACTGGATATTTTTTTCGCGCTCAAATTTTAGTTCATTTTTTTCCTGGAGTAACTCTCTCCGCATATTTTCTTTATCATTTTTGATTAAGCTTAGCTGTGTATGAAGAGTTTGTTTTTCTTCCTTCAGGCTTTCAAGTTGCCCATTTGATCCATGTTGTGATTTAACAATGAAATAAGCCAATGTTGCTCCAATTAATAAACCTGTGATAAGCCAAATAATTTCCATAATTGTTTTCTTGATTGATGCATTGCGCATCAGTATGCTTATTTAAATTCAGCGGATAACTGATAACCAAATTTAGCTGAAGTATTCGTAGGTTTTAAGGCTAATAAGTAAAGTTTTGTTTTGGCAGGTACTTCAAACTCATAGGGAAGTTCTTTCGTACTTTCCATATTCTGGACCTGTACAAATAATTTCCCGCTAATACTTCTATTGAACCCATTATCTACATAGATCAGAGTATATTCATCATAACTATCTGAGGTGATTTCAATATTATCCTTCTTGGTTGATTTTTCTGTTCTGTTTTCATAAACGCTTTCTATAAAATTTTCTTTTGTTTCTACCTCAAACTCAGGTTTCCCCTTGTGAAATGCGTAATAACTATTTCCTTCCAGAGGCATCACTTTTTTACCATCATAATTGAGAAACTTGACTGGGAGTGATATGCTATGGAAATCTTTACTGTAAGTAACCATAAAATGTAGATGTGGTCCGGAACTCCAACCAGTATTTCCACTATAGCCTATTTTGTCCCCGGCATTTACTTTGTCCCCTTTTCTTACCAGGCTTCCATTTTGCTGTAAATGTACATAATCTGCAATGGTGCCATCAGTATGATATACCCGGATGAAATTGCCATATTTCTCAAATTTGGGATCATTGCCTCCAATGTTGGAATCTTCCTTTACTTCAATTACCAAACCGCCACGTGCTGCATGAATGGCCTCTCCAATTTGCAAATTGAAATCAATTGCGTTGATGCCTTTGTGTGTTCCGGATCCATTATTTCCTTGCGCTACCTTTTCCTTATTACCATGTGCATAAGGAAACCAATAGGCGAAATCCTCATCAGGTTTTAAATTAGGATCACCTATTGAGAAAATGTAATTAAAATCGAAAGAAGTGTTACCTTCTTTTCCTTTGATTAATCTCAATATCTCTTTTTTAGTGGTTTTAGCAGGAGCCACTGCAATATACCCTTTCAGGTTTTTGTCAGGCTTTAAATTGACCAATTCTTTAAAGTTAAGCTGAATGGAATAGGGCACCATTGCTGAATTATCAGCATAGAAAATGTAACCGTCTTCTGTTTTTTCTTGATATATCTTTAGCGGAACATCCTGTGCTTTAAGAAAAGAAGTGGTCAAAAGGAGCAATACAAGAATGTTGGCTTTGCAAAAATGTTTTTTCATAAAGTATTGATACTATTTATTTTAACTAAAGTAAAAAAATGAAGAAATGATTCCAGCTTTTATGGTAAATAAAATGATAATAAATGAACTAAGGATATGCCAACAGCACTTACTGTTTAGTCATTTTTACTCTTGCCGGATCTTGAGAGGGGGATTAAATAGCTGATTGTGATATTGGGCACCTGGTTAGTTGAAACAGCAGGATTTTCTTTTTTGATATAACTACGGGGGAAAATATTGGCAAAGCCTGTTTTAAATCCTCCTTCAATCTGTATAATGCCAAATGGAAAATTGTATGATAAGCTTGCTCCCATTACTAATCCGAAGTCACCTTTATTGTCTGTTTCAATATTATAGCGAAGTATATTTTCTTCTACATCCTGATCATTTTTCACAGTTTTGTTGGTGCTGATGGCATAGGCTGTATAAAACCCCAGGTCTATGTTAAATTTAAAATTCTTGTTGCCAATGATTGCCCAATGCATATATACCGGCATTTCTATATAATTAATTTCTGTACGAAAAGAATTAGTGAATTCCAAAGTGTTTTGTTGCCAACCTTTTGAGGAATAAGCCAAGTCCATTTGGATTCCTATTTTGGGATGGTGCATATAGCGATAAGTTAGGCTAATATAAGGAGAGGCAAAATAACCAGTTCTGAACCGGGTATCAATTACAAAATCAGTGAAATAGACTGAGGGAATATTTACTCCTGATTTTGTACCAATATAAGATTGTGACTGTGCTTTTTCGGAGCACAGGACAAATAGGAGAAGTATGAAAATGAGGTGTTTCTTTTTCATACTAAATAAACTTTTTTGTAAGGAGTAAATTATGATTTGGTGTCAGTTTCTTTATCTGTATTTCTCTTGTCAATAAAAAGAATAGCATTAACAAGACCTATAAGAGAAACTAAAATCCAAAAAAACAGATTGGCACCTTCGGTTACGGGAATATCAAAAATCATGGTTTACTTTTTTTATTATGAGTGACAAAAATAGAGGAAAGCCCTCTCAGTAACAAGTTAATTTTAATGATTTACTTGACTTGTTTTTTTTCAAGATCAAATAAATCATTGAGCAAGTCGATCAGTGTTTCAGCCTCACCTCGTTTGCAAGCTGCTTTCAACTGTAAAACCGGTAGTTTTATGATTTTTTGCATCATGCTTTTGGTAACTTTCTCCACTAAATCGCTTTCAGACTCATTGATTTCTTTCAAATACCGGGCCAATTCCTCCTGTCGTATTTGCTCCAGAGCATTTTTTAGATTGTTGATGGTTGGCGAAACAATCATTTCTTTGGACCAGTCATTGAATTCAGCAATAGCTTCTTCAATAATTGATTGAACCTGAGGAATAGCCTTGATCCTTTTTTCCAAAGCAACATCTGCTTTGCTTTTGATACTATCTACATTGTAAACAATGGTCGCAGGGTTTTCTTCCACATCAATACCTACGCTACGGGGCACTGATAAATCTATAAAGTATTTGAAGCTAAGTATCTCCAACTCGTCCACTTTGTTCTTTGTGAAAAGAGGATTCTCAGAACCTACAGAAGAAATAATCACATCTGCCTCACTCACGGCTTTCCAAAGATCAGAAAATGGCTGCACTTCAAATCCACATTCCAATGCTAATTGTTGCGCTTTTTCTTCTGTACGATTGGTTATTTTGACGGACATGTTGCTGGCTCCAATTAAGTTTCTGCAAACATCCTCACCAATTTCCCCTACACCTACTACCAATATTCGCGGAGAACTGATTTCAGCGGTAAGTGTTTTTACCAGTTCAGTAGCTGCATAAGATACAGAAGCCGCACCGTCACGGAAAGTTGTTTCCTGAACCACTCTTTTATTGGTAAAGAAAATAGTGTGCATCAATCTGTGTAAAAATGGGCCAGCCAGCTGTAAATCTGCTGATGACTGATAGGCTCTTTTTACCTGATTTGAAATTTGAACATCTCCAACTACTTGTGCTTCAAGGCCCATTGAAACCTGGAATAAATGTTTGATGGCTTCCTGATGGTCGTTAATTATTTCGAAAAAAGGCTTTATATGATCAAAATTGGTAATTCCTTTTTCAATGCCTATTAGTTTGATAATGTCCTCGCTTAGCTCATCCTCATTTAAATAATATACTTCTGTGCGATTGCAGGTGGATAGCACCAATACATCTGTTGCTGAAGTAAATTCCTTAAAATAATGGAGTAATCTTCCTACTGCCTCATCGCTGAGGGAAACCTGCTCCCTAATTTGAATAGGGGCATTTTTGAAAGATAGACTTAAGGCTTTAAAATTCTGATACATATTTAAAATTCCGATACGCAAAATTAATAGTTAAGCACTAAGAAAAGAAGAAGATGGGATTAGATTCCCTTATTTATTTTTTGTCTAAATAGTGAGCAATGATTACTTTTCTTCAAACTGCTGAATTAACATTTGAAATCGGATATAAATTCGTCATAAGGTAGATATTTTTGATGAGTAATTATTAATAAAGAAAGATGTCTGTGATCTCCTTCAGGCTTTATTCCAATTAGCTTGGGTTTAATTTTTTTGATCCAAATATTTCACGAAATTCGTGCAAAATTTATGCTATGGAGACGGACACTATATTAATAATTGGAGCAGGCGGACAGTTAGGAACAGAACTTACAGCTGAACTTAGAGCTATTTACGGTAATGCCAATGTAATAGCTTCCGATATCCAGGCTCCCCGGCCTGAGCAACTTGAAGAAGGGCCTTTTGAGCAGTTAAATGCTATGGATGCCCTAAAAATTGCCTCAATTGTTGATCAATATAAAGTAACTCAAATCTATTTATTAGCCGCTATCTTATCTGCAAAAGGAGAGCAGAATCCCAAATTTGCCTGGGACTTGAATATGCAAAGCCTTTTGAATGTTCTTGAGATAGCGAAGGAAAAGAATTTGGACAAAGTATATTGGCCTAGCTCCATTGCAGTATTTGGCCCCAATTCTCCTGTGAACAATACCCCCCAACATTGTGTGATGGATCCTAATACAGTATATGGAATTAGTAAGCAAGCGGGTGAAAGATGGTGTGAATATTATTTCCAGAAATATGGAGTAGACGTAAGAAGCTTGCGATATCCAGGTTTGATTGGCTACAAATCTTTACCTGGTGGTGGTACTACTGATTATGCTGTGGATATTTTCCATAAAGCTCTTAATAGCGAGCATTTTGAATGTTTTTTAGCTGAGGATGCTTACTTGCCAATGATGTATATGCCGGATGCCATTAAAGCAACCATTGATTTGATGCAGGCACCATCTGAGAACCTTTCTGTTCGCTCCAGCTATAATGTGAGCGCTATGAGTTTTAGTCCGAAAGAAATTTATGAAGCTATCAAAAAGCATCATCCTGATTTTACGATCAGTTTTAAACCTGATTACAGGCAGAAAATAGCCGACTCATGGCCCAATAGCATGGATGATAGCATTGCCAGTAAAGACTGGGGATGGAAACCGCAATATTTATTAGAAGATATGGTAGCAGATATTTTAGAAAACATACCTGCGTATCATTATTAACTGCTTAGTCAATTCCCAGATATCTCGGGTCTCCGGATTAATTTCAGCCGGTTAAAGCTTTCGAAAAAGAGGTTTTAACTTTAAATTTCCCATTTAAAGAAGTACAGAAAGGGGTGTAAAGTGCTTTGTTGTTTTTATTGATAATAAACTTTATACCTTGTTTTCGTATTTATTTAAGGTAATGCCATTAATCTGAAATGGCAAACTGTAATTAACGGACAACAGTATGCAATCAAACTATGATGTAGTAATCATTGGTGCAGGCCCCATTGGTCTTGCTTGTGGCATAAAGGCACAAGAGGCAGGCTTATCCCATATTATTGTTGACAAAGGCACCCTTGTTAATTCATTGTACCATTATCCTTACGGGATGACTTTTTTCAGCACATCCGATAAATTAGAGATTGGAGAAATTCCTTTCATCTCCCATAATCCCAAGCCCACCAGAATGGAGGCATTGGAATATTATAGAAGAGTAGCATCTTTCAAAAAATTAAATACTTCTCTTTATAATGCTGTGAAAACTGTTGAGAAGAATGGGGATGGCTTTTTAGTACAAACTGAGAAACAGGAGATAAATGCAGAAAATGTGATTCTGGCAACGGGCTTTTATGATTTGCCACATATGCTGGGTATCCCCGGTGAAGGTTTACCAATGGTTACACATTATTACAAAGAACCACACCCATATTATGACCAAAGGCTGATAATAATTGGTGCAGCAAACTCTGCAGTAGATGCAGCACTGGAATGTTATAGGAAAGGAGCCAAAGAGGTGACTATGGTTATTCGGGAAAATGAAATAAGGAATACTGTGAAATATTGGGTTAAGCCTGATATTGAAAATCGAATAAAAGAGGGAAGTATCAAAGCATTTTTCCAAAGTGAAATAACCGCAATTAGACAAGGAGAAGTAGATATCAGAACTCCGGATGGGAATATTACCCTTGAGATGGATTTTATTTTAGCAATGACAGGCTACGAACCTGATTACAATTTTATCCAAAGTATAGGCATTCAAATTAATAAGGAATACCCTAATGCCCCCATTTACAATCCCAAAAATATGGAAACCAATGTGGCTGGAATTTATTTGGCCGGAGTAGTTTGCGGAGGTATGGAAACCAATAAATGGTTTATTGAAAACAGCAGGGTACATGCTGATATGATTATTGAGGATATTAGGAGCAAGAATTTAAAACCTGCATAGCAAAGGGAATAAAGATAAAGGCTTTCAGTTATATACTGGCAATATTCTGTAATTTTAGTACTTAATGAATATACTCTATATCCATCAATATTTCAAAACACCAGATGAGGGTGGTGCCAATCGCTCTTACTATATGGCTAAGGCTTTACTAAAACATGGCCATCGGGTAACTATGCTAACTTCCCATAATGAGGCCAGAAAGGAAAAAATTGTTGAGGGAATTGAAGTAGTATATTTGCCAGTGAAGTATTCCAACCATTTTAGTTACCCCGCCCGGGTTCTTTCATTTCTAAAGTTTGTATTGTTGAGTAAGCAGTATCTGAGGAGTAGGCATGATTTTGATAAATGTATTGTAAGCAGTACCCCATTAACTGTTGGTTTGATTGGCTTGTGGGTAAAAAAGCGATTTAATCTTCCTTATATTTTTGAGGTAAGGGATTTATGGCCGGAGGCCCCCATTCAAATGAAAGTAATCAAAAATCCTTTCTTGAAATGGAGCATGCGAAAACTGGAATTGAGGATTTATAGTAAAGCGGAGCGAATTATTGCACTTTCCCCTGGCATGCGCAATCATATTGAGAAACTGGTAACGGATGTTCCGGTTGATTTAATTCCCAATATGGCCGATTGCCATTTTTTTGAAAGGGTAAAGCAAAAAGACGAGAATTTGGAAGTTCAATTAGGGGTTAAGGATAAATTCGTTATCTCATACTTTGGTGCCATTGGCCCGGTTAATGATTTGATGAGCCTTATTAGATGTGCTGAAATTTCAACGGATCTTCCTATTAGATTTCTTATCATGGGTGAAGGATCAGGCCTCGATGCAATTAAAAAGCATGTGCAGGCTGAACAGTTGAACAATGTTTTTTTTATACCCTATGGCACAAAAGAAGAAGTGCGTGATGTAATGAATGTAACAGATGCTTGCTATGTATCTTTTTTACACAAACCCATCTTACGTACAAATTCCCCGAACAAATTTTTTGATGCCATAGCTTCAGGTAAATTAATTATTACCAATATCCAGGGCTGGATCAGAGGGCTTGTTGAGAAAAAACATATAGGCTTTTTTGCTGACTCTGACTTCCCGACAGAGTTTAAGGAGAAAATACAGCCTTTTATTCATTCCAAAGAATTGTTGGAAAGCTATCAAAATAGCTCGAGGGCTGTGGCAGAGCAATTTTTTTCCCGGGAAGACTTGAGTGCTCATTTTGTACAAGTAATAGAAGGGAAAAATTTTAAACAGGAGGCAGCAATCCGTTCAATATTCAGTCTAAGTGCCTAAAGTTGAAAACAAAGATCAATAATTAATTGCTGAATGGCATCATAGCCATATAAACTCAATCCCTCAGCTTTGTCTTCTACATCGTGGTAGGCTTTTCTGCCACCTAAAGTATAGATGTAAATAGCCGGAACACCACTCTTATCAAAAAGGCAATGATCACTGTTGCAGGCTTCTCCCCTTGCTTTAATTTCAGGAATTAAATGATGAGCATTTAATGTTTTCATTTGTTCATATATCTTTTTATGTTTTTTGGCATTTACTACCATAATTCCTTCTTCTCCAGTGCCTAATAGGTCCAGATTGATCAGTAATTTGATTTTGCTTAAGTCAAATAGAGGGTTTTGTACAAAGTAATAGCTTCCTAAAAGCCCTAGTTCTTCCCCTGTGGTAAAGAGGAAATAGGTATCAAATTCAGGAGTGTGGTCTGCAAAATATTCTGAAAGTGTCAACAGCATAGCTACTCCTGAAGCATTGTCGTGGGCTCCGGGGAATATTGCTTCATCCCCCATTTTCCCTAAATGATCATAATGTGCTGAAAACATCACTACCGAATCACTTCTTTTGCCAGAGATTTTAGCTAATATATTAGCTGAGCTAAATTGTCTTTTTAATTCAGCCTTCCAATGTGCATTTATTTGCTTCGATTTTAGCTCAGGTCTCAGAAGAATGACTGCATTTACGCTTTGGGTTTGGGAGGGAAACCAGGTAAGTTTGCCAGTATCCTGCACTATTAATAAAGAACTTTTGAAAGTTGGCTTTTCCAGGAATTCAGTAATGAATTCGTTTATTTTTGCTGAATTTTCCTGATCTCTTTCAATAGTATAAACGCTTTTTGACTTAAGCCTTGAAGAAATCCCTTCTATTTCATCCACAGTTAATTGTATGATAGTCTTTTTCTTAAATTTAACACTTCCTGAAGCCGGATGAATCAAAAAATCCACTCCTGGTTGATAAGCAATTTCATCATTCTCGGAAAACACATTAAATTGAATATTACCGGGGAAAGTATTGACACTATAGGTTAAATGTTGTTGAATGCTTGAAACCCCATTGTTGGTTAATTCATTGGAAATAAAATCAGAGGCTTTTGCCTGTCCATTTTCAACATATCCCCGCCCGGCTAAAGAATCCGAGGCAAGTATGCTTATTAGTTGCCTGGCTTTCTCACGTTGAGAGTATCCGGAGAAGCAATTAAACAAGATAAAAAGTGTAAGGAGTATAATGCGCATCTAATTACAGGTTTTTAGTTTATCAAAATTTAATTCAATACCATTTTTCCGGGCCCGATGGAGAATTTGACATGCCTGGCTCTTGTCATTTAGCTCAAGGTAGGAGGATGCAAGGTATTCATAGGCCTTTTTATTTTCAGGCTCAAAAAATACCACCCATTCAAACAAATTTGACGATTCATTGTAGTCTTTTTTCTGAAAATATAATTCAGCGGCACCATAGTACATTGATTTATAGCTTTGTGGGGTTCTTTCGGCTGAAACCAATAACCGGTAAGCCTCACCATAAATATCTTTGAAGCGTTGAATAATATTCTGTAAACCCATCTGATAATACTGTAATGCCAGTTCTTTATCATTTAAATCCTCTTTATAAATTTTTGCAATAAGTTCCAGAATCTGAATTCTCTTAAAACCTTGATTTAAAAGGTTGTTTAAAATGAAAATAGATTTTCCGGATTCTTTCAAACTGCGATAACAGATGGCCAGCCGATATAGCATATCTGTGTCTTGCTTGCCGGTATATTCCATGAAGAACAAATAACCCCATAAAGCATCCTGGTAAGCCCGATTTTCATAATCAATATCTGCTTGTTGCTTTCTGAAATTCAGGTAATTGATTTCATGGTTTTTTAATACTGTTTCTTCACTGAAGGAGGCTTTTATGCCATCAATAAAGTTTAATGCTGCCTGTGTTTTACCAGCATAAAACAAACTATCCGCATGGCTTACCTGGTGATCGAATTCATTTATTTTACTCTTGACCCTTTGATCTCTGTAGAAGTCGGACACAATCATTCCAATGTAAAGAAGGAAAGCAATCAACCCTATAATACCTAAAGCGTAAAATGTTCCTTTCCTTTCTGCTTCCGGGTTAATAGGTGTTGTAGCAGCTCTGTAATATGGATTGAACTTAGGGCGGACAAGAGGTGGATTGTTAGTTCTATAATGCAGGGAAGCAAGCCTGGCTTTATCAAGCCTTTCTTGCGCCAGTTGTAAATCATGCTTATGCCTTAACTCAGGCTTTACAAGAATGCTGTAGGCTACAGAAATAGATTTAAAACGCTCCTCAGCTTTTATTGAGGGGTTAATATCAGGATGATAGAGTTTGGCCAGACGTTTATAAGTGGATTTTATCTCTGCCGTGGTTGCATTTTCACTAACGCCCAATATTTGATAATAATAATCCAAATTGATGAAATTATTGGTTTCTCTAAACAAACATAACAATAATTAATTGCTAATATTGGTTCAAATTATTAAAATAAGAGATGATGTATTTTAATCAGGATTTCATTGATTTTTTTGCGGAACTGGCTTCAAACAATCATAAAGCATGGTTTGATGAAAATAGAGGCAGGTATGAAAAGAATGTAAAAGTGGCTTTTAAACAATTTGTCACGGATTTAATTCTTGAAATTCAAAAATTTGATCCCGAGATTTTGATCGAGGCCAAAAATGCTATTTTTCGAATCAACAGGGATGTCCGCTTTTCTAAAAATAAAAATCCTTATAAAAATAATGTGGGAGCCTATATATCCAGGATTTCCAAAAAGGAGGAATATCCGGGATACTATGTCCAATTAGATGCTGAGCACTTATGGGTTGGAGGAGGTTTGTATGAGCTGACTACTGACAGTCTTTATAAAGTGCGGCAGGAAATATTATATAATGAGGCTGAACTTAAAAAGATTATTGAGGATAAAGCATTCAAAGATAGCTATCAGGAAATTCTTGGGGCAAAGAATAAAATTTTAAAAACTCCATTCAAGGAGCATGCAGTGGAGATTCCATACTTATTGAACAAACAATTTTATTTTATGCAGAAGTTTCCGATCAGTACAGTTTTCAGAGATGATTTGACTGAATTTGTGGCCAATGAATTGTTAAAAGCGTACCCACTGAATCGGTTTTTAAGAATGGCGCTAGAGGAAGGTAGTTGAGCTATGTTCTTGATTTTATTAGATTAAGCTATTGGAGAGAATATGTCCAACGCTATACTTCTCTGTTTCGCTATAAATTGTTGCTGTTTCTCATTTTATATTTTTATCAGGAATGCTACCTATAGGCGGGAAGATTTTTTTACTTTTGTAATGCGAAAAATAAAAGATGCAGAAACTTAAACATATAGCCATAGCCGGAAATATAGGGGCCGGTAAAACCAGCCTTGCCAAAAAATTAGCTCATCACTACGGCTGGCAAACGGAATTTGAAGCAGTAGATGAAAATCCTTATTTAGAGGATTTTTATAGTGATATGAAACAATGGTCTTTTCACCTTCAAGTGTATTTCCTGAATAGCCGCCTTAACCAGGTAAAAAGGATCAGGGAGAATGACCACACGGTAGTGCAGGATCGGTCCATTTATGAAGATTGCTTCGTTTTTGCTAAAAACCTGCATCAATCAGGCAATATGAGCGAGAGGGATTACCGCAATTATTTGGAGTTGTTTGATTCAATGGCTCCGGTAATTACTCCCCCTGATTTACTTATTTATTTAAGGGCGGATATTCCAAAGTTGGTTGGCCAAATTGAGAAAAGAGGTCGGACATATGAAGAGAGTATCAGGATTGATTATTTGAAGAATTTAAACCAGCATTACGAAGAGTGGATCAAGAAATATGAAATCGGCAAGCTCATTATTATTGATGTCAACCAATTGGATTATTTGAAAAATGTAGAAGATTTCGCCTTGATTATCAGTAAAATCGATACTGAAGTTCATGGGTTGTTTTCGCACCATTCCTGATAGATAAATTTCGCATTTTTTACTATCGCATTGAAGGTAGAAAGACTACAATCTCGTTGTCCGTTTTACTTACTGAAGTTTACGGAATTTTCAATGATTTAATTTTAGTTTGTAGGCACTTGTGTGATTAAATTCTATCTTTGAAAACATCATTTTATAAAGCATTTTTTACATGAAGCAGATTGCCATAATCAGGGAAGATAAAATTCCAATAGACAAAAGAAGCCCCCTTACCCCGTCACAAGCCAAGGAAGTGGAAAAGAGATTTGGAGTAAATATTAAAGTCCAAAAAAGTGATGTAAGGGTTTTTAAGGCAGATGAATTCATTCATAATGACCTAAAAATGGTGGATGATGTTTCGGATTGTGAAATACTGCTTGGGGTAAAGGAAGTACCCATTGAAAAGCTGATTCCTGAAAAGACCTATTTCTTTTTTTCCCACACTATCAAAGAGCAGGCTTATAACCGGAACTTGTTACGGGCAGTTTTGGATAAAAAAATCAGGTTAATTGATTATGAATGCTTGCTTGACCCAAAAACCAAACAACGAATAGTGGCTTTCGGAAGGTTTGCAGGAATAGTAGGAGCTTATAATACTATTTGGACCTTTGGAAAACGCTATAACCTATTCAAATTAAGAAGGGCGCATGAATGTTATGATTTGGCTGACATGCAATCGGAATACAAGAAAGTGAAATTACCAGCTATCAAAATAGCAATAACCGGAGGAGGCAGAGTGGCAAAGGGAGCCATTGAAGTGATGTATGGGCTGGGTATTTTGAAAGTAACACCTTTCGAATTTCTGAATGAGCGATTTGAGAGGCCTGTGTTTACCCAGCTGAATAGCCATGATTATCATGAACGAAAAGAAGGAGGAGATTTCAACAGGGAAGAATTTCATAAAAATCCCGGAGCTTACCGTGCAGATTTCCTTAAATATGCCAAAGTAGCTGATGTATTAATAGCCTGTGCCTTCTGGGACCCAAGGGCACCTGTTTTGTTCAAGAGAGAAGATGCTGTTAGGGCAGAGTTTAAAATGAGGGTTATTGGTGATATCACATGTGATATTGAGGGCTCTATTCCAAGCACTAAAAAACCTTCCACTATTGATGATCCTATTTATGACTATAACCCTGATGCGGATACACTTGAGCCGCCTTTTAGTGTAGAAAGTAATTTGACAGTAATGGCAGTGGATAACCTGCCCTGTGAGTTGCCAAGGGATGCGTCAGAAAGTTTTGGACGGGAAATGATAGATAGAGTGTTGCCTCATTTGCTCAACAATGATCCGGAGGAGGTAATAAAGAATGCCACTATTGCTGAAAATGGTAAGTTAACAGAGAGATTTAGTTACTTGCAGGATTACGTGGACGGGAATTGAAAATTTAGAGATTCTTTGATAGTGTATATAGTAATTGAAAGGGACTAAATTAAATTCACATTTATTAATAATGTGTTTGATGATTTGAAAATCAATTGATTAGGCCAGATATTAATCTTCCTTTATATTTTTTCCGAATGGGCATGAATAAAAAAGCCAGCATGATTATTTCATGCTGGCTTTTGTGGTTTTAACATTTAGAATTAATTATCCTGTGCCCTACGCATTTCATTGTCGGCAGGAGACTGCCCACGAGGGGTGGTCTGCCTTAACTGGTAAAGCTCGAATCTGTTAGGAAGGCTACGGGGTGGCCAGTAGTTGTTTTCTTCATCCACATCAGCAGTTTCTCTTTTTGGGTCAACTTGAAATTGCACTACTTCTTTTTGAGTCACAAATACTTTGGTTACCTTATTTTCATACTTTCTCCAAATTTCTGCAGGTAACTTCTTGGTTTCCGTGCTACCGTCTTTATAGGTCATTTCCACAATAATAGGCATTACCAGCCCTCCTTTATTCTCAAAATGCACTTCATAAAAATTGTATCCGCCATCAATCAATTGTTTTTCTTTTTCATTTAAAGAAGCCCGGAAAGTTTTATAGGCTTTTTTGTCTGCGCTTGTCACATCATATTCATCCCATTCGTTGTAGAAGTCTTTTAATTCCGGATGTTTTTCAACTACAGTAACCACGCCTTCTTTTTTGTTTTTATCGGGTGTTACGTGGTAGGCTTCTCTATCCCTGCGTTCTCTCTTAGTTTTATTTTCAACCTCAGGGTTTTTACTATCTAATTTAAACCATTGTACATTTTCAATTGAAATATCCACATGATCAGTAGAATAAAACCACCCTCTCCAGAACCAATCCAAATCTACTGCTGAGGCATCTTCCATTGTACGGAAGAAATCATCAGGGGTAGGATGTTTGAATGCCCATCTTTCTGAAAAAGTCTTAAAAGATTTATCAAAAAGCTCACGGCCCATCACAGTTTCGCGCAGAATGTTAAGTGCAGTAGCTGGTTTTCCGTAAGCGTTGTTTCCAAATTGAATAATATTTTCAGAATTGGTCATAATAGGTCTTATATTGCTTTTGTCACCTTTCATATAAGAAACAATATTTCCTGCCGGCCCCCTTCTACTTGGATAGTTGGGCTCCCATTCCTGTTCAGCAACGAATTGAAGAAAACTATTGAGTCCTTCGTCCATCCAGGTCCACTGCCTTTCATCGGAATTAACAATCATAGGGAAAAAGTTGTGACCTACTTCGTGAATAATTACGCCTATCATGCCGTATTTTGTTCGGGCAGAATAGGTGCCATCTGGTGCCGGCCTGCCGTAGTTAAAGCAAATCATCGGATATTCCATACCATTAGCTGCCTCTACAGAAATAGCCACCGGGTATGGATAAGGAATGCTCATCCTGGAATATACCTCTAAAGTGTGAGCTACTACTCTTGTGGAATATTTATCCCACAAACCCCAGGCTTCTTTTGGGTAATAAGACATGGCCATTACAGTCTTGCCGTCAATATCTACTCCCATGGCGTCCCAGATAAATTTCCTGGAAGAACCAAAAGCAAAATCGCGTACATTTTCAGCTTTATATTTCCATACTTTAGTTCCGGAGGCCTTATTTTTCTCAGCTTTCTCAGCTTCTTTTTTATTAACAATAAGTACAGGTAAATCAGCTGTTTTTGATTTGTTCCATCTTTCCAATTGTGTGGAAGTAAGCACTTCATCTTCGTTCTGAAGCTCACCTGTGGAGGCTACAATATGATCTGCAGGCACTGTAATATTTACTTCATAATCACCAAAAGGCAAGGCAAATTCACCACTTCCTAAAAATTGCTTATTATGCCATCCTTCGAAATCGCTGTAAACCGCCATTCTTGGAAACCATTGAGTGATAGTGTAAACTGTATTGCCATCTTCATCAAAATAATCGTAACCACCACGACCACCCATTCTGGCGCGGTCATTAATGTTATAATACCAATCAATAGAAAAAGAGATTGACTCACCTGCTTTTAAAGGTTCATCCAGATCTATTCGCATCATTGTTTGGTTAATGATGTAGTTCATGGGATTTCCTTCAGCATCTACCAATTTTTGAATTTTGTGCCCTCCATCATAATCAGGATAGCCCATCATCCGGTCTATTTGGCCTTCACTGGCTTTATCCGGAACTGAAGACTCTGAGGAGCTATAAGATTCACTATCTTTTGCTCTCATGTTTTGGTCAAGCTGTACCCATAAATAAGATAGCCCGTCAGGGGAGTTATTGGTGTAAGTAATGGTTTCAGAACCCGTAATCCTATTGTTCTTTTCATCTAGTGTAACATCTATGTTATAATCGGCTCTTTGTTGCCAATACATATGACCCGGTGCACCTGAAGCTGTACGGTACACATTTGGCGACCGTAACATATTGTCAAGTTGTTCAAATTTTCCCTGGTTTTGGTACTCCTGTGCTATTGAGGACAAAGCAAAGAGCATCAAAATTGATGTGAATATTCTTCTCATATTAATTTATTTTTATTTTTTACCAAAATTTAGTTTCTAACATAAGTGTAATAGCAATGCCTGCTATAGCACTGGAAATAATAAGTACCCAATCTCTTCTTTTGAGGCCAAAAAGGTCGATAAATATAAATGAAATTATTAAAAAACAGATAACAATGATAATCTGTCCAACTTCCAACCCAATATTGAAAGCTAATAATTCCATGACAATGGAACTGTTTTTACCCAAAAGGCTTTTGAGATAATTACTAAAACCCAGCCCGTGGATCAAACCGAAAACCAAAGCAAAAATGTAGTTTAACTGCATTGGTCCGCTTTGCTTTAAGTTTCTTTCTTTTTTAAATAAGTTAGCAAAAGCAGTTATGAAAATAGTGACAGGAATCAGGAATTCTATTAATTCAGGTTTTATCACTACATAATTCAAAGTGGAAAGCGCCAGGGTAATGGAATGGCCAATTGTAAAGGCAGTTACCAGAATAATTACTTTCTTCCAGTCACGGATTAAATAAACAGCAGCAAGTGCGAGAATAAACAGAATATGATCGTAACCTTTGACATCCAGGATATGCTCAAAACCTAAATCAAAATATACTTTAAAATTGGACATGCCTTTAATATAAAATTTTATGATTTTTGTAATCGGAACATAATATTAACATAATTTTGTAAGATTGTAACCAGACTTTGAAAAATGATATTTAGCAATTATATAATCGGCCTGATTTTAGTGTTTAGTGGCCTTCATCCTTTTCATGTTTCAATTACTGAGCTTATTTATAAAGAAGAGGCTAAATCTGTTCAGGTGATGCATAAGGTTTTTATAGATGACTTCGAGCAAACCCTCAATAAGAATTATAAGGTGAACCTCGATATATTGGCTATGGATGATACCCAATCTATTGATTCTTTGATAGAGGATTATCTTAAAAACAACTTTTCTGTTGAGATAGATGGTAAAGAAAGAGAAGTGGTCTATTTAGGAAGCGAATTGGAAGAAAATGTGCTCTGGTGTTATCAGGAAATTTACAAAGTGAAGAGTCCGAAGATTTTTGAAATCAGGAATTCAATCATGTTTGATGAGTTTGATGACCAGTCTAACTTAGTGCATACTACCCTTGATGGAAAAATTAAGACCATTCGACTGGTAAAAGGTAAAAAGACTCAGAAGGTAAAGTTCCAGTAAAATTTGGCTTCCCGATAAATAAGCTACAATCAATAGATCTGTTTTATCCTGTTGTTCCAAAGGGAATGTGTTTATATTCTTCCCATACGGAACCATTATGCCGATAGAGCATCATTCCATCGGCTTTAAATTCACGTTTAAATTCCTTGTTTTTCATTTCCTCCCATAACGGATAGAAATCCCGCTTTTTCAAATCGCGGAAAGCCACAGTAATATGAGGATGGAAACCACGGTTTTTATGAGTACTATTAAAGATTTGATGCCTTTTAAGTACAGGTTCCAAGGCTTTATGCAGATGATTCAATTTTTCATTTTCTTTCACTACTATATAAACTACCCTGGGTTCGAATGCACTAAAACCATCCAACTGAATGTTGAATGGCTGAACTCCCTCTGAAAACCGAAATATATCCTGCTCAAAATCAATCAGTTTTTTTTGCCCTAGTTTAAATGGCATTTGTAGAGTAATATGGGCTGATGAACGAAAAGCACCCTTTGTATTATATTTTTGACTAATGATTGATTTCTGTTGATGAATATCCTCTTTTAATCGACCAGTAGGGCAAATTCCTAAAAAATACAGTTCTTTTGGCATATACAACAACTCTTTACATTAAAAGCAATCTTAAAAATAGTCATAAATTTGAGACTAATTAATTTTGGGATGCTATGCAGCTAAAAAAAGCAATTCTTTATGTGACCATTGTTTCATGCCTTTTTTATGGCGGTTGTTACTCTGACTTAGATGATCTGACATTAGGGAAAATTCAATGGGCTCCTGAATTGGGTTTGCCATTGATAAATTCTTCTTTTACTGTTAAGGATTTATTGGAAGCTTCCGACTCTGCCTTTGAATATACGGAAGAAAACGATGTTTTGGTACTTGTATTGAAAGAAGATAGTCTTTTTACTTCCAGTGCCAGGGATTTTTTTAGTCTTCCTGACAGAAGTTTTCCTACAGTCCCAATTATATTGACACCTGAAGAAGTTGATGAATTTAATACTACCGGAACAGTACTTATAAATCGAGAAATAGCATTAGAGTACGAAAGCAGCCTGGACTCAATTAATATTGAATCAGGAACTATCAGCTTGAATCTTCAGGAGAATTTCCCTGCGAATGGTGATCTGGATTTAAATTTCAGAACAATTAGTAATCCAGGCTTATTCCAACACCCTTATTCTTGGTCTTATAATGGTCTTAACCCTATCAGCACTGACTTTGTAGAAGATGAGTTTAATAATACCTCTTTTGCATTTGGAGGCAATAATGACTTTGATAAAGTTTTTATAGACATAGAACTTCTCCTTGAGAAAGTAAATGATATCAATTTGGTTTTTGGCGAAAACAGTCTGGAGTTTAACTTCGACTTTATCAATATGGAGTTTGGGGCTATGTTTGGTGACCTTTCTACTCAGAGCATTAACACAGAAAAGAATACTCTTGAAACGGATTTTTTTAATAGCGATGAGCTAGGGGAGATTTCTTATTACCTGGATGATCCGCGCTTTAAGATTCTTTATACCAACACCATGGGCCTACCTGTTGTTTTTGATATCAGTAATTTCACTACTTATAAAAACAATGAATCGGAAGAGGTTGTTTTTGAAGAAGAAATAAGTTTAAGCCCGGCACCAATTGGATCAAGTTCTACTACAGAAGTGTCTTTTAATGAAATTTTTAAAAACATCATTAATAATTTACCGGATTCCGTACAATTAGAGATTGCCGGAACAATTGATCCAAACAATACGCCTGACAATTTTGTAACGGGGGAATCAGGAATACAAGTGGGATATGACCTCCAAATCCCTCTTATCCTTTCGCTTCAGAACCTCATCTTTACTGAATCATTTGAAGTAGATGCGATTGAAAGTGAGGATATTCAATCAGTAACATTCAAATTCAACTCTAATAATTCTTTACCACTAGATGTTAATTTAAAAGCGGTTTTTCTCGATGCTGATAGCGTAGAACAGCATGTGCTTTTTGAAGGACTATTATTGAAAGCCGGTCAGCAAGGAGAGTCCAGCAATATAATAGAGTTTATTAAACTTAGTGACAATCCAGAAACCTCTACGAATGAATTGGCTTTCTTACAAGAGACCAGTAGAATAGGGATAAGTGTCAATGTTTCCACAAGCACACCAGTAGATGGTGTTCAGGCGGTTGAAATTTCTTCCACCAACAAAGTTGATTTCAGTCTGGCGATGCAGGCAAAATACAAAGTAACTCTCAACGATTAACTCCTCTCAAATGAAAAATAGATACTACTTTATATTTGTGATTTTTATTGCAATTTCCACACAGTTGAAAGGGCAATCGGATATGATTGGTTATGGGTTAACAAAAACATTACCACAGGCTAATTCATTGAATCCTGCCATGTTACCGGATTATAAATTTTCATTAGGATTACCCGGCCTCTCAGGGCTTCACTTTAACGGAGGAAATAACTTTACCAGCCTGAAACTCATCACTTCCAAGGATGCTGAGGGGAATATGCCTGTTGACGAAATATTTGGCGGTTTGCGTAGAAATAACCGTGCCACAGGCAGTGTTAATCTGAACGTATTTCATTTGGGAATTCGGGGCGAGCAAAGTTATACAGCATTTAGTATCAATACGAGAGCATTTGCAAGAGCAAGTATTCCTAAATCATTACTGGGCTTGCCCTATTATGGAAACGCCTCTTCCGAATTTGAAGATGGTATTATGGACTTTAAACGTTTTTCTGTAAAATCGATGGCTTTTACTGAGGTAGCTTTATCTCACGGAAGGGAAATACTGGGAGATAAGATGACTGCCGGTATTAGGTTAAAATACCTGATGGGACATGCTTATGCCGATATGCCAGGCATGGACGCCAGTATCAGGACTTACGGCAACAACGAATTCAGAGGAGATTCCATAGATTTTATCAGCAATGGCTTTAACATAAGAGCAGGGGGTGTTGCCGGAGCACTAGCTAATGAGGAGGATGATATTACTGTGGGGGATGCTCTGAATAATAGTGGTTTTGCAATTGACTTAGGAGCCACCTATAAATTTTCACGTAAAATCAATTTTTTTGCCTCAATAAACGATCTGGGGTTTATTAAATGGAAAAACAATACTTATAATGCCTATATACCTAAAACTTCTGTAACCTTTACTGGTTTAGATTTGATAGACTTGATCAACGGGGATGATAATGCCCTTGATGATCAAATCGATAGTTTAGTAGATGACATGGAAATTGTAGAGACAAGGAATGAATCTTTTACTACCTCATTGACTTCTAAATTATACGCAGGAGCTTCATATCAATTGACAGACAGACAAACTGCCAGTGCAATTTTGTATTCAGAATTGTACAGAGGAACTCTTATCCCGGCCTTGACAGCTATTTACAACTTTCAGTATAATACCTTTTTCAATTTTGCGCTCTCAGGCACTTTAATGAATGGGAGACCCAATATTGGTACAGGATTTACACTAAATTTGATAGGGCTTCAAATTTATCTGGCAACCAATGACCTCCTCTCCTTAACCAATCCGGTAAATGGGCGAATGGTAGATGTGAGAACAGGAATTAATTTCACTTTTGGGAATATAAACAAGGGGAAATCCAGGGCAAAGAAGAATAGTAAAAACACAATTGATACAATAGAATTGGGTATAGATTAAGATGTTTTAAAAAATTGTCTTATTTTGAGAAATATTCTGAAAATCAGTATACATTTAAATAATAATTAAATTAATGTTGGATAACATAAACACAAGCAAGATGGATTTGAATGTAAATTTCATCAAGTCGGTACTCAGTCTATTCTCCGAAATGCAGGGAAACGGCATTTCTTTGGTTTATTTAGGTGAGTTCAACCATGAAATAACCAAGATGTTTACCTCTATGGCCGAGTCGGATATGGATCGTAAAAATGAGGATAGATATGTTAAGAAGAGGGTTTATCATGTGATGGTGGAGACTCTTCAGAACATGAATAAACACTCTGATGAAATTACGGATACCCAAATTGGCAATGGCTTATTTATTATTGGTAGCAAGGAAGATATATATTATGTGATTACCAGTAATAAGGTAGCGCGCTCAAAAGTAGATGGTTTAAGAACGGCTATTGATGAAGTGAATGCTGCAAGTGCTGAGGAGCTGAAAAAAATGTACATGACACAAATCAAACATGGTAAACTTTCCGATAAAGGAGGTGCCGGTTTGGGCTTGATTGATATTGCCAGAAAAACAGGAGAGCAACTAGTGTATAAATTTCTTCCTATTGATGAGGAGTTTGACTTGTTCATACTGAAAGTTGAAATCAATGGTGAAAAAATTAAAGATGAGAAAAGCAAATAGCTGAAGTTCATCTGAAGTAAATTTCTAATATTTTATGCAAGCCTTCTTTCCCTAACTATAATGGGAGGAAGGTTTTTTGCTTTTTGCAGGATAACTCCAATTTGTTTTCACTAAACATCCATTTCTTAATGAGTTCTCTGTTGGCCTCACATTTTTGGCAAAACAGAAATAGATTGGTGTTAATAAATGTTATTTTTGTTTTTCATTCAAAATTATTCAGCATTTATGTCATTAAATCAATTTGATACACAAACAATTATTGGGGTTTTAGGAGGAGGTCAACTGGGCCGGATGTTGCACCAAAGTGCGATCAATCTGAATCTGAACTTACGAATGATGGATGCAGATCAAAATGCCCCCTGTGCGCAATTGGTGGAAGATTTTACTGTGGGGGATTTGGAAGATTATGAGGCAGTTTATGCTTTCGGGAAAGGCTGTGACATTATCACAATTGAGATTGAAAAGGTAAATACCGATGCACTTAAAAAGTTGCAGTCAGAAGGTGTAAAAGTGTATCCTGAGCCTGAAGTGATAGCTTTGATACAGGATAAACGCATTCAAAAACAGTTCTATAAAGACAACAATATTCCTACTGCGGATTTTGTGTTAACGGAAACAGCTGCTGATTTAAAGAATCATTTAGATAAATTACCAGGCGTCCATAAAATGGGACGTGGAGGTTATGACGGCCGGGGAGTACAAGTTTTAAAAACTGAAGCAGATATAGACAGGGGATTTAGTGTGCCCTCCTTACTGGAAAGCTTTGTTCCTTTCAAAAAGGAATTAGCTGTGATAGTCGCCCGAAATAAAAGTGGTGAGGTAAGAGCATTTCCCCCTGTGGAAATGGTGTTTCATCCTGAACATAATTTAGTTGAGTATTTATTGTCTCCTGCATTGCTGGTTCCGGAAATAGAAAGTGAAGCTAAAAGAGTAGCCGAAGAAATAATAAAGAAGTTAAAGATGACAGGTATTCTTGCAGTGGAAATGTTTCTTACAAAAGACAATCAAATCCTGGTAAATGAAATAGCTCCTCGACCTCATAACAGTGGGCACCAGAGCATAGAAGGAAATTTCACTTCTCAATATGACCAAATGTTAAGGGCTATCCTAAACCTGCCATTAGGGGATACAGGCACGAAAATAAGTTCTGCCATGGTAAATGTTTTGGGAGAAGATGGATTTACCGGAGAGGCTCAATATGAGGGGATGCAAGAAGTGATGAAGTTACCGGGTGCCCATGTTCACTTATATGGGAAAAAAATCACAAAACCCTTCAGGAAAATGGGACATGTTACCATTACCGATCCCAGTCTGTCATCTTTAAGATCTAAAATTGGAATAGTAAGAAACACTTTAAAAGTAAAAGCATGAGCAAGGGAAAAGTAGCTATTATTATGGGTAGCCAGTCAGACCTGAAAGTGATGAGCGAGGCTGCCAAAGTTTTGGACGAGTTGAAAGTGGATTATGATGTGAGTATAGTTTCAGCACACCGGACCCCAGAGAGGATGTTTAAATTTGCACAAGGAGCTAAATCCAATGGCTATCACGTAATTATTGCTGGAGCCGGGGGTGCTGCGCATTTACCAGGAATGGTTGCATCTTTGACTATCTTACCTGTAATAGGAGTGCCTGTGAAGTCCAGTAATTCCATTGATGGTTGGGATTCGGTACTTTCTATTTTACAAATGCCGGGTGGCGTTCCTGTTGCCACGGTAGCTTTGGATGGTGCTAAGAATGCGGGAATTTTAGCAGCCCAAATTATAGCCAATTTTGATCAGGAAGTAGCAAAATCGTTAGAGGACTATAAAAAGCAAATGAAAGACAAAGTAATGGAATCAGCTGAGAACCTTGAGGCGAATGGATGGAAATCCAATAAAGTGGGTTTTTAAATGGCTTGATCTTTATTTATTAAAATAAATCAGGCTTCTTCCAAGAAAGTAAAATATAAAGTAAATTCACTGAACTTATCTTTCTCTGAAGTTAATTCAATTCTACCATTAAGTCGGTCAGTTAATGTTTTTACTATTGCCAAACCTAAGCCATTGGAACTTTCTCCTCCGGTAGGTCGAGAGCTTAATTTTTTAAACTTTTTAAACATGTTTTTCTGGTCATCTTTTGTAAAACCCTGACCAAAATCTTTGACCACTATCCAAAAACCTTTATTATTCTTACCCGCTCGTAAAATTATTTCAGAACCTAATTCCGAGAATTTTATTGCATTGGAGATTAGATTGTCCAATATCCTGTTGAGGTATAATTTATCAGAAATAACATCCTGCCCAGGCTCACATTCAATATGGCATTCCATTTCTTTATTGGTAAGCTCCACTATAAAATCAGCAGCTTTGTTTTCCAACAAGCTTTTTAAATTGATACCTGAAGGGACTGGCTTTTCCTTGTCAATTTCAATAGCATTTACATCCAATAGATCATTGATGAGATAGGTGCCATGTTTTGAATTGGTTCTGATCATTTGAACATATTGTTCTTGTTCCTGATTCAGACCAGAAAGCCTTAATAACTCTGCAATACCTTTTATTCGACTGAAAGGGGCTTTTAAATCGTGAGCAACAATACTGAGGAGTGAATCCTTCTCATTGTTGAGATCATCCAGTGTTTTATTTCGTATAATCAATTGATTGTTTTGCTGCTTAATCTCTTTATTCTGGGCCGTTATCTTTATTTGGTGTTCTTCAATCTGCTTATTTTTTTGCAGAAGAATTTTATTGTATTTTCTTCGTTTGTAGGCAGTGAACCAAATAAATGTCAATAATATAACGACCAGTCCTGCAATTATAAACAAGGCATTATTAAGTGCCTTTTGTTTTCTTATGACCTCTTTATAGGTTTCTTCATTTAACTTAAGCATTTGGTTCTCTTTTTCTTTCACCTCTATTTCCAGCCTGGATTCCAATCTTTCTATCTCTCTTGCAGTTTGCGTATTTTCTGTTCTTTCTTTAAGGTCAGCATAGGATTTAAAGTGGCTATAGGCCTTGTCGGTCTCTCCTTTGTTCTCAAAAATCCTTGCTAAGTACAGGAGTGCGTCTCTTTCGTAGGTAATGTCATTGTTTTCAGACGCCCTGCTTTTTACCTTTTCAAAATACAGCTGGGCCTGGTTGTAGTCATTTTTTAAATAATAAATTAACCCCAACTGAAAGTATACTTTGTTGAGTAAATTGAAATTATGGGAATTATCAGTGAATTCAAGTGCTTCATTGGCATTAATCAAGGCCTTGTTGAGTTCCCCTCTTTCAGTTTCCATAACAGAAATAGCAAGTTTTGTAATAGCTAGATTTGCCTCATCATTAATTTTTTTAGCTATTTCATAGGCAAGATCAAAGTACTTCAGGGCATTCTCATAGTTTTGCATTTCTGCATAAATGGCTGCTATTTCTAGGTTAATGGAGATGATTCCTGAGAGGTCTTCAAAGTCAATTCTTATGGTAGCTGTTTTTAAAGACATCTCCAGGGCCTTGCTCAGATTGTTTTGTGTTTGATATATTTCGGCCAGGCTTTTGTAACCATAGCTTATTGCCGGCTTGTTGCCAATAGCTTCAAATACCTCTAACGATCTGAAGAAATAGTTATAAGCGGGGATATAATTAGCTTGATTAAAATATATTCTTCCAATGTTGTTTAAGGAGTGGCCATATTGCAAAGAGTCACCATTGGCGAGAGCAGTTTCTTTTGCTTGGTTATAAAGATTGTAAGCTTTAAGGTTTTCCCCTTTGTAATAATGCCCCACCCCCATGTAATTTAAACATTTGGCAAGCATATGGTTCATTTCAGGGTCGGAAGCTATATCTAAGGATTTTTGACTGTAGAAGATAGTGCTGTCAGGATGTGATTTGCGGTATTCCCAGGCGATTTGATTATAGAGCTCAATTTTCCGTTCCAGGTTTTCCGTTGAAAGCTGGCTTTTAATGCTATCAATTACGGCATTATTTTGTGCATAAATTGATTGGCCTGTTAAAAAATAAATAATAAAAAAACCTTTGAATACTTTCTTCACAATTATTTATAATTTATGCAATTTACAGTCTTTTAGCTAATTAACTATTAAAATTTGCTCGTGCCAAATATTTTTTATCATTCAAAATTTCTAAGAATATGTCTTCACACCACGTCATAAGAGATGAACAAGAACCTCCTGTTTTCATTCTGGATATTGAAAACCAGCTTGATACAATTAAGGAACTATTAGGATGGTCACCTTCTGTTTGGGTTTTGGAAGAACATGCTGAATGGCTGATGTCCCAAAATGTCAAAGTAGATGGTGTGTTATCCATTCATCCCGAAAGTCATTTAAGATTGACGCAACAAAGTGGGGAGTATTTGATTGAAAGGTATAATGAAAATAGCTTATTAAAAGCTATAATTCAAACACTTGATGCAAAAGCATATACCGGAGTAAATATATTTTGTAATACAACACAAAAGGACTTAATCATTCAATCCTCTAAAGAATTAGCCCTTTCTATTCCATTAAGTTTATTTGTCGATGACAAAGTTACCATTATTATCTTCAACACCAGCTTTAGGAAATGGTATCCCAGAAATCAGGAACTGAAAGTTCTGAAAGGAAATGTATGGGAAACCACTAATGTGAAAAAATTAAATGGGTATTATTTGGTAGAAGAAGAGGGTTTTTTTAAGCTTAAAACGGAAAAAGGCCCCATTATTTTAACAGAGCTTTAACCGTAAATGTCATTAAGTACTCCTGCAAGTCTCACTCCCGCCTTTAATAGTTGCTGTTGAAGGGTGTCCCAGTTCTTATAAGCATATTCATATCTCAGGTTATTATCTTCATTAAAATCATAAATCTGAGGGCGTAGAGCAATTGCTTCCTGTACCCATACATCCAGTGGGTTTTGTTGCCATTCCTTTACTTGTTCTTTTGTGGTAAGGTTAACGGCATTCGCCAATTCAGTATAGCTTAATTGTTTACCGTCTATCATTTCGCTATCCCAAACCTTATGAAGATTAGAATTTTTTCCAAACCATTTTACCCACACCTTATTGGAACCCTGATCTTCTCCATTTCCTACATGGCAAGGCTGATGGATGTCGCCCACTAAATGAAGCAACATCTTAAGATGCTCTTGCTCTGTTTTTCTATCAAGATTGCCTGCCTTCAGTTCCTTCACTAATCTTTCAATAGTCATTATAATGTCACCATCCGGGTTTTTCTTTGATTCGGCATATGTCATGCCATTAGGGATTTCTACCCAGTGCCAGTCATGTGTGTGATCATAGGCATCATCAGATTTCACTTCATCCATCCAGACGCTGGCAATAGCCAATGATTCTCCACCCAATAATGCTTCAATTTTCTTCTGAGTTTTTTTGGTAATATAAAATGAAGCTACTTCTCCAATAGCCCTATGTCCTGTTTGTCCCCAGGAGAAAGCTTGTGGTAAAAAAAATATCATTAATAAAAATGTACTGATTATCTTAATTCGCATGATGCTGTTTTTTTAAAATTTTGTAAATATAGGGTTTTGCAATTATTTATTGTCCCTGAGTTTCTGCAATTCCTGCCATTCATCTCTTAACCTGGCAGCCTCTATAAAGTCTAAATCTTTTGCAGCCTTTTCCATTTTCTTCTGAGTGGCTTTTACCATCTTGTCCAGGCCTGCTTTATCCATATATTGAACAACAGGATCGGCTGCAACGGAAGCTTCTTGCGGTCCGGCATAGTACTTCTGTTGGGAAGTTTTTTTGGAATCAACAGCTACTGTCTGTCCAAGAATTGATTCCCTTGATTTGAAAATGGTTTTAGGGGTAATTCCATGTTTTTTATTGTATTCAATCTGGACGGCCCTTCTTCTATTGGTCTCATCAAGTGCCATTTGCATGGAATCCGTGACTTTGTCAGCGTACATAATTACCATGCCTTTTTCATTTCTAGCGGCCCTTCCAATTGTCTGGATCAAAGATCTGTGATTCCTTAGAAAACCTTCCTTATCAGCATCCAATATTGCTACTAATGATACTTCCGGTAAATCAAGTCCTTCTCGTAGCAGGTTCACTCCTACTAATACATCAAACTCGCCAAGACGCAGGTCTCTTAATATTTCTACCCTGTCCAGTGTAGTTACTTCAGAGTGGATATAGCGAGATTTTATATTGGCCCTGCCCAAAAATTTATTCATCTCCTCAGCCATTCGTTTGGTAAGGGTGGTAATCAATACACGCTCACTTAATTTTACTCTTTCATCTATCTCTTCTAATAGGTCATCAATCTGGTTGCCACTTGGCCGCACTTCAATTACCGGGTCAAGTAAGCCGGTAGGGCGAATTACCTGCTCTACCACTGTGCCTTCTGTTTTTCGCAACTCATAATCTGCAGGAGTAGCAGTAACATACACTGTTTGACCAATCATTGCTTCAAATTCGTTGAAAGTAAGTGGTCTGTTATCCATGGCGGAAGGTAAACGATAGCCATAGTCCACCAGATTGATCTTACGAGCCCGGTCTCCACCATACATGGCACGTACTTGAGGCACTGTCACGTGGCTCTCATCAATTACCATCAGGTAGTCATCAGGGAAGTAATCCAATAAGCAGAAAGGCCGTGTTCCTGGCTCTCTTCTGTCAAAATATCTGGAATAATTCTCTACGCCCGAGCAGTAGCCCAACTCCCGCATCATTTCAATATCAAACTCAGTTCTTTCCTTAAGTCTTTTGGCTTCTAAGAACCTGCCGTCTCTTTCAAAAAACTTGACTTGTTCCACCATGTCGTCCTGAATTTCCTTGATAGCCTGATGTAGTGTGTCTTTTCCTGTAACAAATAAATTGGCAGGAAAAATACTGATCATTTTCTCGTCTGATATTTTTTTTCCACTATCGGGTTCTATTCTTTGGATGGACTCCACTTCATCTCCCCAGAACAGTATGCGGTAGGCGAAATCCCCATAGGCAACAAAGATATCCACAGTATCGCCCTTTACTCTGAAAGTACCTCTTTTAAATTCTGCAGTAGTCCGGTTATAGAGAATATCCACAAAAGCAAACAGCAATTGGTTCCGAGGAATTTTATCTCCGACCTGTATTCTAATAATATTTTTACCAAATTCATCCGGATTACCTATACCATAAATACAGGAAACGGAGGCTATCACCATTACATCTCTTCTGCCTGAAAGAAGAGAGGAGGTGGCACTGAGACGAAGTTTTTCAATCTCCTCATTAATAGAAAGGTCTTTTTCAATATATAAATTGCTTGAGGGGATGAAAGCTTCCGGTTGGTAGTAGTCATAATAGGAAATAAAATACTCTACAGCATTGTCCGGAAAAAATTGCTTGAATTCGCCATACAGTTGTGCAGCCAGGGTCTTATTATGGCTTAAAACCAAGGTGGGCTTTTGCACCCTTTCAATAAGGTTGGCAATGGTAAAAGTTTTACCTGAACCCGTTACACCTAATAATACCTGATCCTGATCACCTGCATTAATGCCTTTTTCAAGTTCGTCAATGGCTCTGGGCTGGTCACCCGTAGGTACAAAATCACTTTTAATTTTAAAATCCATAAGTACTACAAACGATCATTAATTAAAATGTTTGCAAAATATTTTACTCCTGGCCTAATCATGCTGATGTCTTAACTATTCCAGATTTCCCAGGCCTTTTCAGCTTGTTCAACCAACATTTCGTAGCCATTTTTTACTTTTGCTCCTTGCATTTTTCCTGCTTTCATAAAAGAAGTTTCTTCAGGATTGTAAACCAAATCATGCAGAAAATGATTCGTGCTCAGATATTCGTATGGTATGTCAGGCTTATTTTCTATCTCAGGAAAAGTGCCTAGTGGCGTAGTGTTGATGATGATTCGGTTTTCTCGCAGGATCTCCGGCACCTTTCTGATTTCCTCATAAGTAAGGCCTTTTTCAGCATGGCGGGAAACAAACTTTGAAGGAATTTTCATTTCATCCAGGGCGAATTTTACCGCCTTGGAAGCACCACCAGTTCCTAAAATCAATGCATTTGACTTTATAGCTTGGGGGAGGAGTTTTTGTAAAGAAACCTTAAATCCATGGCAATCGGTATTGTAGCCGATTGTTTTTCCATTTTGAAATTTAATCACATTTACTGCTCCAATCTTTCTGGCATAGCTGTCCAGTTCATCCAGATAAGGGATGATTTTTTCCTTATAGGGTATTGTGACATTCAAGCCCATGGGGTTTTGAGCTTTGCATAATTCCGGAAATGAGGCAATATTTTCAAGAGGGAATAATTCATAACTAAAACCCTTTATACTTTCTTTTCGAAATTTCTCAGTGAAATAACTCTTTGAAAAGGAATGCTTCAGGGGATAGCCGATTAATCCCAGGGCTTTCATTTGGTTTTTGTTTTGAGCATATTGGCTATCTTTTCAATAGCAATTACCAAAAGAATACCAAAACAAGCCATTGCTATAGCTTCAATCAATTGGGGGTCGCCTACTTCCTGTAAATATTGATGTGGGAGTACATTATGATCCAGAAATGGAACTTGATCTCCTTTACTGTTCAAGCGGAAGCTGTCTATTACCTTCCATGGCCAAACCTTATTGAGCGAGCCAATCATAAAGCCGGCCAGCAAGGCAACTGTCATGGATTGGTATTTATGTAGCAACCATGAAATGAACCTGGCAAAAGTTAATATGCCAACAATGCAACCTGCTATGAAAGTCAGAATAACAGGAATATTAAATGATTCTACAGCTTCCATTACAAATTTATACTTGCCCAATATCAGCAATATGAAAGCTCCTGAAATGCCAGGTAAGATCATTGCGCAAATACCAATAGCTCCTGATAAGAAGATAAACCACCATGCTTCGGTTGTTTCAGCAGGAGTGGCCTCTGTAATGGCATAGGCTATTACAATCCCCATAATACCGGCCAAAACTGCTTTCCAGTCTTTATTATCGATATCCCTTGCCACAATAATAGCAGCAATAACGATGATCCCGAAAAAGAAAGACCATACCAGAATTGGGTAAGTAAGCAGGAGATAGCTGATTATCTTGGCCAAACTGAAAATACTTATGGCAATCCCCGCCACCAGAGTGATGAGGAAATTGCCATTTATATGTTGCCAGAATTCCTTTATTTTGAATTTTGTAATTAAACGGAGGGCTTCTCCATCAATGGATTTAATGCTTGTCAATAACTCATCATAAATGCCTGTGATAAAGGCTATAGTACCTCCGGAGACACCCGGCACCACATCGGCCCCGCCCATAGCCATGCCTTTCAAAAGCAAAGTGAAATAATCTTTTAGTAAGCGCATTGATGGAATTAAATTATAGTCCGACCTTATTTAAAAAGTGATGAAAAGTATCTCCCCTTAATCCCAAACGAATGGTTTCTAGCGGTATGATTTCATTGGGAGCAATATTTCCCAGATTAACGTTGGCACCAATTAATTTAATAAAATAAACTTGTTGTGCTTTTTGAGGAGCTTCCCAAATAATTTTCTCAAAAGGTATTTTTGTTAGTATTTCCTGAACCAATCCTGAGCGAACTTCACCGGAAGCCCTAAACAGCCCCACATTGCCAGCTTCTCTTGATTCTCCTATTACCTTCCATGCTCCGGCATCCAGCTCAGCCTGCATAAGGGAAATCCATTGGTAGGGAGGGATGATTTTTTCTTCATCCTTAGATCCAACCTCAGAAAGTACTGTAACCTGCTCTGATAGTTTACGGATGTATTCACATTTAATATCATGCGGCAATTCTATTGAACCGTCCGATACTTCTGCGAAAGGTAAATCAAATTTATCCAACAGCTTGCGGTAATCATCAAACTGCCCTCTGATAATGAAAGCCTCAAATAAGGTGCCTCCGAAATAGACGGGAATACCTGCATCTTTATAGATAGCCAACTTATCTTTTAAGTTATTGGTAACATAAGAAGTAGCCCAGCCTAATTTTACAATATCGACATATTCTCCACTGCTGTCAATAAAATCTTCTACTTCTCTTGTGCTTAGGCCTTTATCCATGGCCATAGTAAAACCTACATCTCTGGGTTTAACAGGACGCTCAGGTATTTGTGTTAAGTCGTAATTCATTAGTGATTATCTTTTCTGAATTGATCAATAATTTTAAACAATGCTGTTTGAGTTTTCACCTGGGGAAAAAAATCATAGAGCACTGTGTGCATTTCAAAGTCCAAAACTAATGCATTTTCCAGAAAGATAAAGGCTTCTTTGTATTTACCTGATTCAATTAGATAAGCCGTCATCCTGTAATAGAGCTCAGGGGCCTCAGGATTTTCATCCATTCCTTCTTTTATAATGTTCATTGCTACCTCTATTTCCCCTGAATCGAAGTAAATATATGACCAATCCAGATAGATGCTAATTTCCTCAGGATCAAGTGATACGGCTTCTTCATAAGCATCAATCGCTGCATTTTGGTTGCCTAATTGATATTCTGCAAAACCAGCTGCTTGCCAGTATTTTGATTCGTGTAAATTTATTTTTAAAGCTTTACGGGCATAATGTACAGCTTCTATCCATTTTTCCTGTGCGGTTAAGGTTTTTGCTAACCCATAGAAAGCCTCGTCATACAATTGGTCATATTTGATAGCTTTCTGAAAGTATTTTACAGCAAGATCGATCTGATCAAGGTGTTCATAGGTTTCTGCCATTCTGCAAAATACTTCTGCGCTGGCACCTTCTATCCGTAAGGTATGAGAGAAAGCATCTAAAGATTTAGTATACTCTTCCATTTCTGCATAGCTATTGCCCATATTGAAATAAGCTGAAGCAAACTGATCATCTATAGCTATTGCAAACTCATAAGCTTCTATTGCCTGCTGATATTTCTTGAGTTTGTGATAAACTACTCCTAAATTATACCAGGCATGGTAGGAGTACGGGTCTGCATCAATAAATTTTTCATAGTAGGAGATGCTTCCTTCCAATTGATCTGTTACATCCAAACAGTAGGCTAATTCATAAATGGCACTTTCAAAGTCGACATTCTCTTCCAGGACTTTTTTATAATATTCAATAGCTTCGTCAAACTTGGCCATCTGTTGATAGCACATACCAATCTGGAAAAGAATTTCATCCCTTTCTTCAGCAAAAGTTAAAGCATTCATCAGGCATTCGATGGCTTCATTGTTTTTTTCGCTAAGGGTTAGGATGTTGGCTTTTGTCATTAACAAATCCACATCGTTGGGCTGGAAATTTTCAGCTTTCTCCAGAATGCTCAATGCCTCCTCATATTTTCCATTGGAAGCCAGCACATGTGCATTGAGAACTATCAATTCAATGGAGAAAGGGTATTGCTCTACTGCAAACTGACATGCCTTCAAGGCTTTTTTATTATTATTGTTATCCAGATAGAACTCAACAACCTGCTCTAGTTCTTCCACATCGAAGAAATGAAAATCCCGACCTTGAACGTGATTTTCGAATTTCTTCACTAATTCTTTCTCACCGTCTTTTCGACTTCTATAAAATTCGCTCATAGGTTATTTGCTATCCAATACAATTTACTAATTCAAACGCTAAAATCAACCAACGAAGCTAAAAAAAATATAGTTTTCAATAAACCATTTATTTTCATTGTATCTACAGCTTTTTTAATGGAATCGGTGAGGGGGGTAAATTGGGTTTCTAGTTCACTCTTTAACTTGTCAGCACTGTAAATAGAGGAGTTGCCCGCCATTTTAGCGGTTTCCATGGAAAGCGTTGACCTTTTGCCCGTTATTTTACTGTAGAGATTTTCTAAAAATGCTCCCGCCATCACTCCGGCTTTTGGGATTTTATATTTTGGGGGTTTTGTGTTAAGGTACTCTGCCACTTTAGTAAAGAAATGTTTATAGGTAACAGTTCCACCATTTAGAATCCATTGATGGTGAATAAAATCACTTTTCAAAGCTTTGATAATTATTCCGGAAACGTCATCAACATCCACATAATTGAGGAGACCTTCAGTATAAAATGGTTTCTTGTCAGCAACATATCCAATAAGTCGTGCACTACTTTGATCAGGCCTGGCCGGGCCAATAATTACAGAGGGGTTAATGATAATCCATGGCAGGCCCTTTTCTCCTAGCTCCTTTACTGCATTTTCAGATGCTCTCTTGCTTCTGCCATAATTGCTGGAAAATTGAGTTTCATCCCAGGGGGTGTCTTCGGTAATGAGAGGTGAATCAGCTTTTTTTCCAATAGCCGAAATACTACTCACTAACAAAAACTTTTTCACATTAAGTTTTAAGGCTTCTCCTGCCAGTTTTTTTGTGAATTGATGATTTACCTGAAATAGTTTTTCCTTGTCTTTCTGTTGATAGGAAACTAATCCGGCAGCATGTACTATATAATCTATTGGGCATTCAAGGTCGGTTAAAAATTTAACCGATAAATTATCAGTTGTAATCCATGTGATTTGGTTACTCTGAGGGCACAGCCTAGTATCTGAACCTGGTCTTTTAACTGCATAAATATTGAAATCTTCTTTGAGTAGATGAGTCAATAGATTACTTCCCAGCAGACCCGTTGCCCCGGTGAGCAATAAGGTTTTCATGTGTATTAGTTTTATTTTATAGTGGTCACCCCGATTAGTCGGGGCAGGCTATGGAATTCGCGATAAATATTCATCTGGCGGTTGGTCCCGAGTACTCGGGATGCTCATTTCATTGGTATTAAATATTAAATATTCTTTTGAGTGTAGATAAGGATTTGCTGCCATTGTCATTGTAGTAATCCTGGTAATAACCATAACCGTTGTTGCCTTTTTTAGCAGCATTATATACAATAGAAATATTACGTATTCCATTCAACTCTATACTTCTGTGCAAGTCTTTTATGAAACTTCTCTTGGAATAGTCTGCACGCACCACAAAAATCGAGTGATCAGATTTTTTTAGTGCAATTATGCCGTCTGATACAAGGCCAATAGGAGGAGTGTCTAAAAGGATTACATCATACTTTTGTTTTAAATCCATTAATAATTGATCAAAATATCCACTTTCTAATAATTCTGCCGGGTTAGGAGGGATCAAACCGGAAGGAATAAAATGGAGATTTTCATTTTGGGTTTTCAATACGCAATCTTGCCAGTTAGCTCCGCCACTTAGAATAGCACTGATGCCTTCATCATTAGAGCCTACATTAAAGGCATATTGTGCCCTTGGCTTTCTCATATCCAAGTCCAGAATAATGGTTCTTTTATTGGACAATGAAAGTATGGCGGCCAGGTTAACTGCTACAAATGTTTTCCCCTCACCACTGGTACTTGAGCTGATGGATATAATATTTTTTCCCTCATTGATGCCCATGAAGTTAAGTCCGGTTCTTAAAGTGCGGAAAGCCTCACTTATTTGAGAACGCGGCCTCTCAAAAACGATTACCCCACTTTTCCTGGCTATGCTACTTTTAAGTCGACTTATTGATCCTATAATAGGTAAATGAGTGATTCTCTCCAGTTCACTAAGGCTATTGATTTCATCATATATCAGGTATCTTACCATGATGAAAATAAAGCTTAATACTAAACTAATGGCAAATGCACCCAAATAAAGGATATTTCTTGAGGGGCCAATGGGTGACTTTGGTAAATTGGCCGGAGTTAATATTACCACTTCAGCCAAAGTGCCTGCCTGGGCTATCTCAAACTCTGTCTTTTTTTGCATTAAAGACAGGTAAAGCTCCTCGTATAGTGAATAGAAGCGCATTTTCTGATTAAGTTCATTGTTCTTGCCGGGAAGTGTGCGGAAGGAATTCTCCAGGCTTCTTTTTCTGTCAATAATGGTTGTGCTGCGTTCTTTAAGATCCGTAATCTTGGAGTCTATCATTTGAATTACCCTGTCCAGTAATAAGTCTTTGCGCTGCTGCGTTTCTGATATAATCTGACTATTGCTTTTATAGCGCATTTTAGCCATCTGGAGTGAGGTATTGAGTTCTATCAGTTCATCAAATAGACGATAAACATTATCAGGTAGTAAGGAAGCATTTATTTGTTCTAATTCTATTGAATCAGCATGGATAATTCCTCTCACTTTATTCAGTTCATTTAATTGGAACCTGAAGCCGTAAAGAATGGAGTCCATTTTTACAATTTCCCCAATTAATCTATTAATATCATTTGATGGATTAGTGGTTTTGTTTTCTATGGTAAATTCTTCTATGAAAATCTCATATCCTGCCAATACATTTTCAGTTTGCTTAAGCTGGTCATTCAGGAATTCAATTTTTAATTGATTTGCTTTATTTTTTTGCTCCCTGCTATATTCTATGTAAAGTTCACTGATAGCTTCAACAATAGATTGAACCTTGTAAATATTATAATCTGCAAAGGTCATCTTTATGGTATTGGCATTAAGATTTTCAGGAGCCACGGCCAAATTGGACCCGATATAGTCCAACAAGCTTTCCTCACTATTGATGTAGAAAGAAAGTGTTTCTCCATCAAAGAAACCTTCCGTTTTTTGTAATTGATAATTACATCCGGCCAATACGAAATCCTGATTGAAAACACCATTCTGCCAATTGCCTTCTTCAGGATTAAAACTGATTTTAAATTTCTGATGATCAATGACTTTTACAAAAAACTTGGTATGCTTAGGGGCGCAACCCTCTTCATATTTCACTTCAAAAGGAATAAATTTATATCTTTCCTCATTTTTAAAGCGACCTATTACTTCGTAGGTAACATCAAGGGGTAATTTTTTAATAACTTGTTTTAAAAATAATTTGGAGCGGATTAATTCTACTTCCCCAGATAGAGTATTAAGGTTTGAGCTTTCTTCAGACATTGGGTTAAACCCAAATACACTAGCCTCACTTCTTTTATTTAACTTCAATTCAGCGTATGATTGAAATTTTACATTGGTATACCGAATGTATATAAAAACTGATAAGCTGCTGATAATGAAAAATAAGAGTATCCACAGAATATTTTTTTTCAGGAGGATAAAAAACTTCCTGAAATCAATCATTTCATGATTCCTACTTGCTGTAACGGTTTTATTCCTGCTTACATCACGTTGATATTTTGTATTTATATTCTCCAAATCAAGGGTTATTTCTATTGTTGGAATTCAAACTCTGTATAACAATAAACAAAGTGATTACATTGGTAACAATACCTATAACCGGTGCAATTTCGCGAATTGATTCGGTAAGCACCCTTCTCAGTGGTTCTACATAAATAATATCATTTGGCAATACATCCAGCCCTGCTTGTTGCATACCTTCAATGGTACTTAAGTTGATTACTTGCACTGATGGGTTGTCCAGCGGGCCTCTTATCAATCTGATATTATTTCCTTTTGAATCTTTTGTAAGTCCGCCTGAAAGCGCTAATACTTCCAGAAGATTCATTTTCTCATTTTCCAAAGGAATTACCTGCCCACCCATAGCACCCAAAACTACTACCCGTCTGTTGAGGACCTCTATCCTAATGTAGGGGTCAATATAGGTTTCGCCATAAAGGGGGGTAAGATGTTCCTGAAGAGATTTAATGGAATATCCCTCCACATTTAAAAGACCAATAAGTGGCAGGTTAATTTCACCTGTGGGGAGCACTTCAAATTCTTTTTTTGGCCGCATTTGAGCTTGCCCTCCTGAGCCGCCACCCAAAGAACCAAGTTCTAAGTTGGGATCCAAAACCCGTTCACCTTTATTAGTATATACTTCAATAGAAAGTTTGTCTCCTGCTTTGATTGTATAGGCTCCTTCAACTTTTGCTATTTCGCTTTTAAAATGTTCGCTCTTTATATCATCCTCAGTTTGGAGTATAATATTTTGTTTGTACACTTTACATCCGCTTAGCCAAAAGGCAGTTAACAAGATATAGAATGTGTAGACGTAGAAAGGTTTAGCTCTGTTGTTTCTCACTAGATGTAAAAATATAACCAATTCGGCAAAAGACAATGGTATTTTAGAAATGCTTATTCATTATTCACATAAACTACCTGCATTTGGGGTTTAATGCATCCAATTTCTTCAATAGCATCTATGTAGCGGTCAATTATGATTTGATGATTGAACCTGCGTTCCACAATATTTCTACCCTTAAGTCCCATCTCAACTCTTTCTTCTTCACCAAGATAGTACATGGTTTTCATTTTTATGAACAAATCATTTTCATCCTTCACTTTGCAGAGTAGTCCGTTCAATTTGTCGTCTACTACATTATTACATCCTGGTACATTGGTGGCAATTATAGGTTTTGCGCAAGCAGCAGCTTCAAGCAAAGTTCTTGGTGTTCCTTCCCTATAGCTTGGCAGAACTATACAATCTGCATCATAAATAAACGGTCTTACATCGTCCGTATTGCCCAAATAGTTGATGTAGCCATCTGCAACCCAACCGTTCAACTCTTCTAATGAAATCCCTCTCGAATGATGTTCGTCCAAAGAACCAAGTAGATTGAAAACAATGTTTAATCCCCTTTCCTGAAGTATTGCGCATGCTGCCACATATTCACGTATTCCTTTGTCAATAATTAAACGGGAAATCATTAAAAACTGAAAAGGCTTTTCCGGGGGATGGTTTTTCTTTTCTTCCGGAGAAAAGTAGTCAAGATCAATTCCAGATCCGGGAATAACTTCACATATATTCCTTTGTATAAGTTCTTTATCCAGAAATAATTGTAAGTCTTCCTGGTTTTGAAAAAAAACCTGCTTGGGAAATTTAAATGAGAAACGATATAGCTTTAAAGCTATTTTTGAAATCCAACCCTCGTTGAGAAAGATGGTGCCTAGCCCACTTATATTGTTTATTACAGGAATCCCCAATTTTGCTGCAGCCAGTGTGCCGTAAATATTGGGCTTAATAGTATAATGCAATATTATATCAGGTTGCACCCTTTTATATATATTATACAATTCCAGGGTAAGACCTAAATCCTTAAAAGGATTGGCTCCCCTGCTATCCATGGTCACATCCTCAAAAGAACATCCTATTTCGATCAGTTTGATGGTATAATTATCGTGGGGGGCGATAGCTACAACAGAATGACCATTTTTCAATAATTCTTTGATTAATGAAAACCTAAAATTATAGATATTCCAGGAGGTATTTAAAGTTATTGCTATTTTCATATTATGATAACATAAAGCTAAGGCTTTTTTATAGGACAAATGATCAAATTGGATAGAATTCGATGGGGAATAATAAAAGCGTGATAAAACTTTATTAAAGCACTTTTAATTTAAGTGTCAAGCTCAAATATAATAGCATATCAACAGGAATTCAGTAAAGCTTTCCTATTTTTACAAAAAATTGATCTTATGGAAATCGGAATTTTACACACACACGTCACTGTTGTCACTTTATTTTTACTTTTTTTATTGTTCAAATCAATTTTACTATTTACCAATAAAATTCAATTGTTGACTACGGTTAGAACCAAATTTAAAGTAGCAGATTCTATTTTAGGTGTTTTAATACTAGTTACCGGAGGTTATTTATTGACCCTTTATGGGGCTGATACTCCTATGTACCTATGGGTGAAATCAGTAATAGTACTGATCATTATTCCAATTGGCATTGTTGCATTTAAGAAGGAAAATAAAATGATGGCATTGTTGGCATTATTGCTAACATTTTATATTTATGGAGTTTCAGAATCAGGCAGCTTGACCTTTTCCAGGGAAAGTGCCTCAATAGAAGAGACGGATGGACCGGAACCTGAAATGAGACAAGAAGAACAACCCGAAATTATTGCTCAAAATATGGAAAATGTATTAAAGACGGGCAAAGAGATTTATTTAGCAGAATGTAAAAAGTGCCACGGAGTTGATGGTAAAAAAGGATTGTTTAAATCACCGGATTTAACGGAAAGTAATTTAAACCTAGCAGAAAGAATTGCGTGGATAAAGAAAGGAAAGGGTGTAATGCCTGCTTATGAAGGAGAACTTTCAGAGGAAGATATTGAAGCAGTTGCAGCTTACCTGAATGAACTAAAATAATATTTCCGAGCCCGGACAACTTATGCACGAGAACATTACAAAAGATGAAATTACCATAAAAGCAGTATTGGTAGCTCTTATCACCAGAGAACAATCAGAAGAAAAGACAATTGAGTATCTGGAAGAACTAGCTTTTCTGACCAGTACGCTTGGTGCTGCTACCGTTAAGAGGTTTACCCAACGAATGGAAAAACCGGACGTCCGCAGCTATATTGGAAAAGGTAAACTAGAAGAGGTTAGCGCTTACGTAAAAGCTGAACAGATAGACTGGGTTATTTTTGATGATGACCTAACGCCCTCCCAATTGAGGAATTTAGAGAAGGAGTTGGAGTGCAAGATATATGATCGAAGTTTGCTCATACTCGATATATTTTTGAGCAGGGCGCAAACAGCACAGGCCAAAACGCAGGTAGAACTCGCCAGAAACCAATACTTGCTTCCAAGACTGACGCGCATGTGGACTCACCTGGAAAGGCAGCGTGGTGGTACTGGTACACGTGGTGGTGCCGGGGAAAAAGAAATAGAAACAGATAGGCGTATTATCCGAAATACAATTGATGTACTGAAAAAGAAGCTGGAAAAAATAGATAAGCAGAATCAAACCCAGCGTAAATCCAGAGGGAAAATAGTTCGCGTGGCTATAGTAGGCTATACCAATGTGGGGAAATCTACATTGATGACCCTGTTGTCCAAATCAGATATTTTGGCTGAGAACAAGCTTTTTGCCACAGTAGATTCCACCGTACGCAAAGTAAATTTTGATGATATTCCTTTTTTGCTCTCTGATACGGTAGGTTTTATCAGGAAATTGCCCACACATCTAATTGAATCATTTAAATCTACCCTGGATGAAATAAGGGAAGCTGATATTTTGATCCATGTGGTAGATGTAAGCCATCCTGCTCTTGATGATCATATCAATGTAGTCAATAATACCTTGTCTGATATAAAGGCAGGAGATAAACCTACGCTGCTGGTTTTCAATAAAGTGGATTTGCTAGAAGATGAGGAAGAAATAAGTGTGAAAGAAAAAATTACACAATTGAAAAGCACTTATTTGAATAAGGAACAGAATGATGTAGTGTTCATTTCAGCAACCAACAAAGAGAATATTGATGAGCTTAAAAACAAGTTAAGAAAACTGGTGGAAGCCAAGCATTTCACAATTTTCCCTAATTATTTGAAAAACACCTATTACTAAAGTAGATTTGCAATCTAAAAATAAGGTATTCCTGGTAGCAGTCACTTTGAATATTAATATGGCACCGTAGTTCAATGGATAGAATAGAAGTTTCCTAAACTTTAGATGCAGGTTCGATTCCTGCCGGAGCCACTTTTTAAATAACTTATACAAAGCGAATTAAGTTATAATCAATTAGTGATTATTCCCAATCTCTGAATTATTAGTTTGGCTCTTGATGAGAAACTGTTTGGCTAAAACTTCTCTATTGACTGTTACTCTCTTTTTTACCTAAATTTCTATTAAACTGCAACTATTCTTACTTGACGCAGTTACTTCAATTTTTTCAAATTGCAATTTTTTACCCCTGACATAATGCTGTCATAAGGCCTTCCTATTTTTGAAGAAATTAAAAACTTAATACCCATTGCCTACATCATTGGAATGGCGGATGAGGAAAGTTTGGAATTAGATTTTTGGCACCTAATAGCTTAATTTTAATGTATGGGAGATCAAAAACCTTTGGTGAACAAAGAATACTTGCTTGAGAAATTTCCGGGCAAAGGCGGATGGACATTTGCAAGAATTCCTGAAATATTGCAGAATGAAAATGCTCCCTTTGGTTGGGTAAGGATACGAGGTACAATTGATAGTTTCGAAATAAAGAACTACAATTTACAACCTATGGGCAATGGGCAGCTATTTTTACCTGTAAAAGCTGAAATCAGAAAGAAAATCAGCAAACAAGCCGGGGATATTGTTCATGTTATCTTATATGCCGATAATTTGCCCACTGAGATTCCTGAAGAATTAAAGCTTTGTCTGCTGGATGAGTCGATGGCTTTTGAAACTTTTATGAGCTATACACATGGGGAACAAAAAGCATTAATAGAGTGGATTTATTCTGCTAAAACAGATAAAACCAAAGTGGAGCGCATTACTAAAACACTTGAGAAACTAGCTGCCGGAAAGAATAAAAATAGGATTAAATGAAAGGAGTTTGCAAAAAGATGAACTACGAGCTTCCCCTGAACTAAAGTTGAATTTAAAATATTTACTTGCAACTACTATTTTCTTTTAAACCATCCTTTCACTTTTTTGGCTAGTTTGGATTCCATACCTTCTCCATCCCCGCTATCTTCATTTCCAATGACATAAGCCAATGGATGCAACATTGGTACGTGATCTGCGATAGATTTGATGAAACTAAAGAGGGGCAAGAATACAATCATGCCGATTACTCCCCAAACGGCTGCACCAATGATAATTGCTATAATGGTGAATAATGGGTTTACTTTTATCCGGTTTCCCACTAAAAAAGGCTCTACTAAATAGCTTTCTATAAATTGTGCCAGCACATAGGTGGCGAATACGATCCAGACAGCATTTAATTCACCGGTGGTTATATAAGCCACTGCTATAGCAATAATACCCCCCACTAAAGGCCCTATGTAAGGAACCAGAGATAAAACCGCAGCCAGAAACGCAATGGTGAAAGGGCTTTCCATTCCTGAAATAACAAATCCAATTGAATAAATGATGGTGAGGGCAAGCACCAGGATCACTTTCCCTATAAGAAATTGTCTGGCCTGTTTTACAATTTTTGTTAAAATCTCCTTTCCTTCTTCCTGCTGATTTTCAGGAATAAACTTTAAAGTTGCATTTCTGAATTTTTCCCTGTACAATAGCATGAAAAAGATGTAAACAGCTATCAATAAGAGGTTCCCGAGAGAGCTGAAAATACTGGTCACCACAGTTCCCAACTGATTTTTTACAGAAGAATCCATTCCTCCACTATCGTCCTTCTTTTCTTGTCCGGTCCCTGGTTGGGTATTTTCATTATTGCTTTGTTGATTGTCCTGTTGGCCACTTTCCTGATTGCCATTTTCTTGCTGCGATCCACTCTTTTCAAAAGGGTTTTCAATGGAAAATCCTGTGTTGGTTTCTACAAAGCTCTCCAGCTGGTCAAATTGTGTGCTTAGGCGTTCTTCTATGGAAGACCATTGGCCGGAGACTCTTTTGACCTCCACGCCTACAGCCCAGAGCGTTCCTGCAATAAATAATACAAAGATCATATCAGAAAAGAAGACCGACCAACCTTTACTCATCCCCTTTTTTTCTAAAAAGTTAGCGACAGGTACCAACATCATGGACAGAATTATCGCCAAAAAAATGGGAGCTAATATTTCTTTAGCACGATCCATCCCAAGAAAGAAAAGGTAAAAAATTCCTATTAAGAGAAAAAGGATAAGCAGGAACTTGAGAAGTTTATTGTTCATGGGTCGATTGCTGTATCAATTAAAAAGTTTCCATGGAAATTAAGGGTAGACATGGAATTAAAAAAACACTTATTAAAAAGTGAAGTTGAAATTGACTTCTCTATTATTACGCAAAAAAGGGTGTGCTGTTCCGGTTTTAGCTACTGCATTTAAGGTAGTAGCTTGAGGTAGAGGGGAGTGATTTTAGATTATTTTTTGAAAACCCAACTCAAATTGAAAAAGGATGAGGTATTTGTAAATAAGTTGGAAAACTTTCAAATTCCCAAATTCATCCTATCACTCAATATTTCATAAATAGATTTCCTTTACCGCTTTTGTTGGGATGATGCTGTACCTCGCATTTTAGGTCATAATCAAATGTCAATTCTGCTCAAACCCGAGGCATAAAAAAAAGCCGGTCTGGAATTCCAGACCGGCTTTTAAAATGAAAATTTTAAAGAGTGAATCCTTCTCTCGGACCACCAGAAGCAAATATGGCTCTCATTCTTTCTTTTTGTCCGGTAGAGAACATATACATACAAGCATCATTTGTATAATCCATATAATTCATTGTCATGTCATTACTTCTACAATTTACAGTAGGGTAAGAAGGACATCCGTAGTTAGGACCATCCGAAGAAGGCGTATCAGCAACGAAATCATCTTGCTTACATCTGCCATCACCCCAGATATGACGTAAATTTAAGTAGTGGCCCACTTCATGAGTTGCCGTTCTTCCTTTATCAAAAGGAGCAGATACAAAACCTGTGGTACCGAAATACTGAGGAGAGATTACAACTCCATCAGTAGAAGAGGCTCCACCAGGAAATTGAGCGTATCCTAAGATACCACCACCTATATTACATACCCAAATGTTCAAAGCACCTTCAGGATTTACTACATCAACACCACCTTTGGATGCAAATTTCATATCGTCTCTTGTTCCCCATTCAGTTCTTGAAGAAGCCTTACGGGTTACGCCTGCTAAAGTAAAATTAGCATCAGTATCAGCCACTAGACCAGCGAATTCGGAAGGTACTCCATTAGCATCATTGTTGGTAGCGTTAAAATCAGCATTTAATACACTGATTTGAGAATTAATTTGTGCATCACTGATGTTTTCATTAGAGTTGCTATAGATCACATGGACATATACCGGAATGTTGATTACTCCTAGTCCGTCATCAACAGGATCAGAGCCACCACCATCGCCACCGCCATCATCTCCGCCTCCATTGCCATTTCCGCCACCAGCGTGGTCAGGCTTTTTAGCAGCTATGAATTTCCTGGCATTCTTTTCAATATTAAACATTTTTTGGTACAAGCCCGGGTTGGTATCCAGTTGTCGGTTCAATACATTCATTGATACACAATGTTTGCCTTGCCCGGCCACTCTTTCATTCGAACCATCTTGTGAATCGGTGTAAGCATAGAAGTCACTCATGTCTACATTTACTTCTTGCATTCTTACAATCTCGTTATCGTTATTACATGCTGTAAAGAATACAGTCATTGCGATAAACGCTAATAAAACTCTTTTCATAATTTGCTTTTTAAGTTATAAATCTCCGCAAAGTAATAATTTTATTTTATACTCCAAGAGCAATAGTTAATTTTCCTAATAACTGTTAGGGTAAAATATTATATGTTAAAATGAAGAATTAGGCTGTTTATTTATATTATATACAATAGTTTTGAATTTCCAATATTTCCAATATGCCCTCAGCAGGTTTAAACCTTCATTTTGCAATCTTGGAAAAATATTATTGAGGAGTTTTATCGAAAAGCAGGTAAAAAAAATTATTTATGTGATTTTTTGAGAATTTTCTTACATTATAATTGAGGTTGTAACTGGATTTCGTAGTAGCGGAAAAAGAAAGAAAATTTGCCACCTCAGCCTGAGCAAGATTATTTGTGATGATATAATTATAGGGGATTATTAAGATAGTCCACAAAGTAAATATCCCAGGGATATCATCAATAATCATCATTCACTTCAATCCAGTAGCCATTGGGGTCTTTAAAATAAACCTGTTGTACTCCATCTACCCGCTTGGTGATGGCATTTGGTTTTCCCGGCCAATCTTCAAAAGCTATTTCTTCTTTTTCCAATTTGGAAATAAATGACTCCATATTGGGTATGCTAAAGCAAAGATGGTTATTTTTGTTAATGGTTACAGCTTTCCATTCACCCTCAATGAGATGTAATTGGGAATTGCCTAACTTAAACCACGTGTGTAAACCATCCTTAAAAGGCTCTTCTATTTGTTCCAGCCCAATAATACTTTGATAAAAGTCGGTACTCTCTTTTAGGTTTTCAACATACACAGCAATATGATTAAGTTTTACCTGGGCAGTGATGCTATTTGGTAAAGTTAAAAACAGACCCAGAACAAGAACACTAATAAATTTTTTCATTTTCTCTTATTTTATACTGCATTCAATTTAAAAACATAAATGGGTATTTACCAGGATTTTGTATATTGATTGAAATTTAACGCTATGAAATGAGTATAAATTTTAGAATCCTTAACATACCAACTGAGGATGAATAAAATTTATTGAATTCCATACCGCTAAGGCGGTACAAGTTGTGACCATTGACAATAAACTTATACACATGAAAAAACTGTTTTTTATCCTCTTGATCTTAAATTTTGCAGGCTGCACTTCTAATGAGGAAGTAGCTGACAGGAGCCAGGTAAATTGGCAAAGCATTGAAAAAGATTTACAATCTGCATTGATTTTAGCTGAGGAGGGAGATACTATTAATATTCCCGGAGGCTATTTTAAATTTGAAAAAAGCTTATTAATGGATGACAAGCAAAATGTAGTAATAGCAGGCGCAGGAATGGATGAAACGATATTGTCATTTAAGAATCAGAATGAAGGTGCGGAGGGATTGAAAATCAGCCAATGTAAAAATATCACTTTAGTAGATTTTACTGTTGAAGATGCTGCGGGAGATAATATTAAAGTTTCCGATACTGATGGAATTACTTTCAGAAGATTAAGAGCCCAGTGGACTGGAGAAGTAAGTGAAACAAATGGGGCATATGCATTGTATCCGGTACTTTGCAAAAATGTTCTCATTGAAGAATGTATTGCTATTGGTTCTTCTGATGCAGGTATTTACGTTGGGCAGTCAGATTCTGTGATCATCAGGAATAATGAAGCTTACAGAAATGTAGCAGGTATAGAAAGTGAAAACTCCAATTTTGTGGAGGTTTATGGCAATAAAGCCATCAACAATACGGGAGGGATTTTGATTTTTGATTTGCCCGGTCTCACTCAATATGGTGAACATATTAAGGTATATGACAACCTGATTCAGGAGAATAACCATAGGAATTTTGCACCTGCAGGGAATATTGTAGGGGTTGTGCCTCCGGGAACCGGCTTGATGATATTGGCTACAAGAAATGTAGAGGTTTTTAATAATCAAATTATAGACAATCGTACAGTTGGGGCTGCTATTGTAAGCTATGAACTGGTTGCTGCCATCAGCGAAGAGGAAGCAGTCGAAGCTGACGAGACACAGGCGGGTTCAGCAGAACGCATCAATAGTGATTATGAGTTGGATGAAAATTATAACCCACATGTAGGAAATATTTATTTTCATGATAACAATTTTCAGAACTCTAAATGGTTCGCTACTTTTCAGCATGATTTTGGCAAATTATTCAATTTCAAATCACCTTTTAATCCACCTGATATTGTTTTTGACGGGTTTATGGAGGCCGAGAGGTCACCTGCCGAAATACTCTGCATTCAAGAAAAGCAAAAGCTTGTGTTTATCAACCTGGATGCGCCAAATGACCTGGAGGATTTGAATGAAAACATAGCTCCATTTGTTTGTGATTAAAAGTGATTTTGCTTTAAAAGGCTAATTATTTATTTTCTACAAGATCCAAAATTGATGTTGAAATCGATCTATATATTAATACTCATTTTATTTTTTGCTTCCTGTCAGAATCCAAAACCTAACGATCAGCAAAAAGTGGAAACGGATAATCCTCCTGTAATAAAACTGGGAGGGAGTAAGCAGCAATCATTTGGTTTAGAGAAGCTGTCGGATTATGCTCTTTTTCAGGGAGAGCTGGCAAAGTTGAACCCTGCAAATGGAGTAGTGCCTTACGATTTGAATTCCCCCCTTTTTTCTGATTATGCCTTTAAAGCAAGGTTTGTAAAAATTCCGGAAGGAAAAACAGCGACTTACCATTCAACAGAAGTTCTGGAATTTCCTGTAGGTACTGTGTTAATCAAAAACTTTTATTACCCTACAGATTTTAATAGGCCGAAGGGCACACGTACCATTTTGGAAACTCGATTACTCATTCATGAAGAAAATGGCTGGAAAGCACTGCCTTATGTTTGGAATGAAGAACAAACAGAAGCTTATTTGGAAATTACAGGGGATACTAAGAGTATTTCCTGGAGGGATACTGAGGGCAATCAACAGCAATTAATGTATAATGTGCCCAATGTGAACCAATGCAGAAGTTGCCATTTGCTGGGCGATAAAATTAAACCTATTGGACCAAGTGCCAGGCAACTTAACAAGGATTATAATTATGAAGCACATAAAGAGCTCAACCAGTTAGTGCATTGGCAGGAAACAGGAATGCTTGAAAATTTACCTTCAGGAGAACTACCGAAAATGGTAAGCTTTCAAAACAAGAATGCTCCTTTAGCTGAACGGGCCAGGGCTTATCTGGAAATTAATTGCGGGCATTGTCACAGACCAGAGGGGCCGGCTAAAAATTCAGCTTTAAACCTAATGGTTTCAGAGGAAAACCCGGCTGCCTGGGGAGTGGAAAAAACGCCAATAGCTGCCGGAAAAGGCTCAGGAGGTTTAAAGTATGACATAGTTCCCGGTCATCCTGAACAATCAATATTGGTTTTCAGAATGGAATCTACCGATCCGGGCATTATGATGCCCGAGTTGGGTAGGAAAATGGTGGACAAAGAGGGTTTAGAACTGGTAAAGGAATGGATAGCTTCAATGAAGTAAATATTATTCAGATACTTTATAGAAATAATTATCTGCACCATCAAAAGCAGATCCCAGGAGTTTCAATTGCATATCACATACTATCAATTCACTATTGCCAAACAAATTGGGTTCGGTATTTATATGAAAAGAATTTTGTGATTCATTCTTAATAATTGACCAGCTGAATGGGGTCTGGTTCCCCTCTCTGTCAGTTTGGATTCCAGTTTTATCTTTTGAAAAATGAATTTTTAATCCTTTACGACTGTCTTCATCCACCACGGTTCCACCAGCTAATCTTGATTGCGTTACAGATTTTTGCCATGCCCAATTACCTGAAACTCCCTCTTCCATCCCTGAAACCGTATTTTCTGTATTTTCACAATCTGTCATTTCAGAATTGGCATTTTTGTTTCCAGCCTGGGCACAAGCTGTAAGTGTATAGCTTGTTAGAATGGCAATTAATACAACCTGTGTTATTTTCATCTTAATAATTTAAAAGATTATAAACCTTCACTTTTTGCAATTAACTCTGCTAAATCAAATACTTTAACACTGTTTTCTTTTTCTTTATTCTTTACACCATCACTCATCATGGTCATGCAAAAAGGGCAACCTGCAGCAATTACCTCAGCGCCAGTGTTCAGGGCTTCTTCAGTTCGTTCCACATTGACTTCCTTGGTGCCTGGTTCCGCATCCTTAAACATTTGAGCACCACCGGCACCACAGCACAAACCTTTGGTCTTGCACCTTTTCATTTCCACTAGTTCAGCATCCAGGGCTCTAATCACATCTCTTGGAGCTTCATAAACACCATTGGCCCGGCCAAGATAACATGAGTCGTGGAAAGTGATTTTCTTACCTTTGAATTCCCCGCCACCTTTTAAGGTGATTTTACCATCATTGATAAGTTGTTGCAAGAAAGTGGAGTGGTGGATGACTTCATAGTTCCCCCCTAGTTCAGGATATTCATTTTTCAATGTATTGAAACAATGTGGACAGGCAGTCACTATTTTCTTTACATTATATCCATCCAGAACCTGAATGTTGGACATAGCCTGCATCTGAAACAGGAACTCATTTCCGGCTCTCCTGGCAGGATCTCCAGTACATGATTCTTCAGGACCCAAAACGGCAAAATTGATACCTACTTTATTTAATATTTTGGTGAATGCTACTGTCACTGCTTTATACCTGTCATCAAATGAACCGGCACAACCTACCCAGAAAAGTACTTCCGGAGATTCTCCTTTTGCACTCATTTCCTGCATGGTAGGTACTTTATATGATATATCACTCATTTTTGTCTAATTTAAGATTTAAAATTCTTTTCTATTGTGGTTATTATTTCTCCTCGTTTAATTTATTTGCCCAGTTAAAACGATCGCTGGGTGGAAATTTCCATGGAGCAAAATTGGTTTCTATATTCTGAAACATTGAATTCCACGATTGTGGGGAGCTTGATTCTTCCATTGCCATAAACCTTCTTCTTTGTAAGATGATGTCTAAAGGGTTGATGTTAATTGGACAGGCTTCCACACAAGCATTACAACTTGTACAGGCATTAATTTCCTCATCTGTAATGTATTGTTCACTGAATAATGGACTGCCTTCTTCGGCTGTTTTCCCTTTTTTAATATTCTCGCCAATTTCAGATATCCTGTCACGGGTATCCATCATGATTTTTCTTGGGGAGAGTTTTTTGCCGGTAATATTGGCAGGACATTCAGCAGTACATCTTCCGCATTCTGTGCAAGAATAGGCACCCATCAAATCTGCCCAGGTTAAATCAGTGGCATCCTTGGCTCCCAGCCTGGCTACTTCTGCTGGTGGCTCTCCATTAGTTGCGCCTGTGTCAATACCTAGCATAGATTTTACTTCGGTAGTTACATCTTCCATATTGTTCATTCTTCCTTTGGGTCCTAATCTCGCAAAATAGGTGTTGGGAAAAGCCATGAAAATATGCAAATGTTTAGAGTAGGTGATATAGATAGTAAATCCTAAAATGCCTATAATATGAAACCACCAGGCAAATCGCTCTATAAATATGAGGGTGCCGACACTCATGTTCTCAAATAATGGGATTAAAAATCCACTGAAAAAGAAAGCTCCTGTTTGTACATAATGATCATCTCGTCCTTGTAGAAGCTGATCAGTAGCATTCATGGTTAAAATGGCAATCATTAAAACAATTTCAATAATCAAAATGAGGTTGGCATCTAGCCAGGGCCAGCCTTTCAGTGCCTTAAAACGATTGACTCTGATTACGTTTCTTCTGATGAGGAACACCACACATGAGAAAAGCACAGCCACAGCCAGGAACTCAAAAATATTAATGGCTGCCGAATAATAAGTTGAGCCTAAGATTGGGGCAAAAATTCTATGGGTGCCTGCAATGCCATCTATGATAAATTCAAGCACCTCAAGGTTAATAATAAGAAAGCCGGCATAGATCAAAAGATGTAAAAATGCAGGTATAAACTTCTTGAACATCTTCTTCTGGCCAAAGGCAATTAGGAAGGTATTTTTCCAACGTCTTCCTTTTTGATCAGATCTATCGGTATCCCTGCCCAATTGAATGTTGTTTTTTATTGTCCCAACCCTTTTCGTAATAAAGTAAGTTGCAACTGCAAGTACCAGTAGGAAAGCGATTTGCGAGATATATTCCATAATTTTATTTTATCGGGATTAATTTTTTTAATAATTTATTTAAAATATTTTTTGCAGGATGAATTATTTATCTACTTTTGCACCACTCTATCACGGTGCTGTAGCTCAGTTGGTAGAGCATCGGACTGAAAATCCGTGAGTCGGTGGTTCGAATCCACTCAGCACCACAAGCCTCGCTTTCAAAAGCGAGGCTTTTTTATTTCCCTTAAAAAAAGCTAAACCTGTCATCATTTTATTTGAGATTAATTTAATCATTTTATCTTGACAAAACTGATTTACAAGAGTTTTCTTGAAATATTGAAATCAGATGTTTAATTATGCCTGCTGAAATATTACTATTAATAGAAGTTTAAAAATAATCATTGATTCTAAAAATAGTATGCATACCTACTATTTTTATTTTAATTTAAAATCAATACAGATAAGCCATTGTTTCTATTAATTGTTAATTTTGATCATCCTTTAAAGAAATAGAATTGATTCAACAAGAAGCATTTCAAGAGTATCTTCAAAAAATATTTTATAGCTTCCTCGGCCAGTCAATATGGGGGCTGGTTTTAGCACTTGTACTATGGTATTTTTATAGCCTGTACAAAAAAAAGCACTTGAAACTCTGGGCGCTAAGCTGGCTGGCTTTCTCTCTTTATTTGTTGCTTGCAAGAGGAACCTTCTACTTTACTGATTACCCTCCCTATTCCAACATATGGCAAAGTCTTTTCACATTTTCTTTTATGATAGCCGGTTTGGCCCATGTATTCTGGCTCTTATATGGCACTTATCATTTAATTGAACGTAAGATCTTTACCGCCAAAAAGGAATATCTATTTTACCTTGCTATCATAGTGATCAGTTTATTAACTGCTTTATTATTCCTGATTGAAGTCGAAGGTGCAATCACCTATACAATCATGCTTCCTTTTGGTATTAAATCCCTAATTGTAGGTCTGGCTTTTACTTTTGCAGGAGTGGTTACTATGCGAATGGGGAGCAGAAGTAGTGCTGTGGGAAAGAATTTGCTTTGGATTTCTTTTATCCTTTATGGGTTCCAGAATTTGCATTATTCCTTGGCTTGTTTCCGAATGATGGCGGACCCCCAGTCTGTATTGAATGTTGACTATACTTTTGGGGTGATAGATTTTCTTCTCCTTTCATTAATTGGAATAGGAATGGTTATTTGGCTTTTGGAAGATGAGCGCGCCACACTGGAGAAAACTAACAGGGAACTTGATAGCTTTTTGTATAGTACCTCTCATGATTTACGTGCACCTGTTGCCTCACTTTTAGGCCTGATTAATATTGCCAAGCATGATGTGAAAGAGGAAAGTGGCAGGAATTATATTCAAATGATGGAGGATCGTGTGAAAAAACTGGACAATATTTTCAGTGATATCCTGAATTATTCAAGGAATATCAAAACTGAAATTAATCCAACTGTTTTTCGTTTGGGTCAAATAATAGATGATGTGATTGCTGATGTTAAATTTAATCAAGGAGCAGATTCAATCCGACTGGATTATGATGAGGAAATCACTCATATACTTCGGACTGATTACTATCAGCTAAAGGTTGTACTGGCCAATTTAGTGTCTAATGCGGTGAAATATCATGATTCGGAAAAGCCTGATCAGTATATTGCTATACGGTTTGAAAAAATAGACAGGAACATTCAAATTTCAGTTAAAGACAATGGAAAGGGGATTGCCAGGGAAAGCCAGCGCAAGGTGTTTGACATGTTCTATCGGGCTACGAGTGAAGCAGATGGTTCAGGCCTTGGATTGTTTATTGTAAAACAGGCCCTTGCAAAAATCAATGCTGATATTTTATTGAAGTCCGAACCTGGAATTGGCAGTACTTTTAAAGTGATTTTAATAGGTGCTGCAGTCAGGGTTGATTAAAATCATCCAATCATGCAAAGTTAGAAAACACTTGTAGTATTTTTTCAAATAAACGTTTAATGCTTTATTTGAAATGTTTTAAACTGATCACTTCTCTTTCGGTTAAGTATCTCCACCTTCCTCTGGTAAGGTTCTTTTTGGTTAAGCCACCATAAATAGTTCGGTCAAGCTTTACTACATCATATCCTAGATGCTCGAATACCCTTCTTACAATTCTGTTTTTAGTAGTTATTACTTCAACTCCTATTTTTAACATGTCTGGAGTTAAGACAGCAATTTTTTCAACTGAAGCGATGCCGTCTTCTAAGGTGATACCTGCTTCAATGGCCAGGAAATCTTTCTCTTCTATGGGCTTGTCCAGTTCTACCTGATAAATTTTTCTGACTTTATGAGATGGATGGGTAAGCTTTTTTGCTAAATCACCATCATTAGTAAAGAGCAATAGTCCCGTAGTGTTCCTGTCCAACCTGCCAACAGGATAGATGCGTTCCTCACAAGCAGTTTTTATAAGCTCCATGACTGTTTTTCTTTCCTTGGGATCATCCATAGTAGTAAGAAATCCTTTAGGCTTATTTAGTAGTACATAAACCAGTTTCTCCCTGGTAAGAGGTTTCCCTTCATAATAAACTTCATCTCTGGGCATTACTTTGTAGCCCATTTCAGTCACTACTTTTTTATTTACTTTGATTTTTCCATCAGCTATTAATTGATCGGCCTCCCTTCTGGAGCAAATGCCTGAATTGGAAATATACTTGTTAAGCCTTATTCCTTCAGTCGGATCTTTAGGAGCTACAGATGATTTCTTTTCTTCTATAGCCTTGATCCTTTTCATATCATAATCGGGAGTCTCTTTTGGAGCCAGATTTTTAGTAAATTTCTTCTTGAAAGGTTTCTTAGCCATAATGATGTTGAATTGAGCTTTTACTTAATTGTTTAGTGTGTTGATCCTATTAATCAACACTTCAATTATGTTAAGCTGAGTGAAAGTGGTAATAAGATAATAATTTTTGAAATATCAGTTAAATCTTAAGAAGTAATAAGATTGAACATCAAAAGTAAGACAGGAAAATGGTTATTCCTCACTTTCCTGTCCTATTTGATTTTCTTCCTGACTAAAATCTTTTGGTGTTGGCAAATCTTTTAAATCATTAATGCCAAAATACTCCATAAAATTTTGACTGGTTCCATATAGGATGGGTCTCCCTATGGCATCTGCTTTTCCTTTTATTTCAACCAATTCCTTTTCCAGTAATTTTTGTACAGTATAATCGCAGTTTACACCACGAATCTGTTCCATTTCACCTTTGGTAATGGGTTGTTTATACGCAATAATTGAAAGTGTTTCCAGAGCTGAAGTGGAAAGTCTTTTTTTAGACTGCTGCTTCAACATAATGCCAATACTTGCCTGATACGAAGGTTTGGTCATGAATTGATATCCGCCAGCTATTTTTTCTACCTGGAAAGAAAATTCATCACCCTCATATTTCTTGAGGATTTTTTCCAATGCTACTTCAATATCTTCCAAAGGAACATCAGCTTCAAACATTTCTGAAAGACACCTTTGCATTTCCTGTATTTTTAAAGGAGAGGTGGCACAAAATATTAATGCTTCAATATGATTGAGCAGGAAATCCACTAGTTATCCTGAGCCAACTTTGCTTCAATAGATTGTGTAGTATGTGGTACGGCTCTTAATCTTTCTTTAGGAATTAATTTACCCGTTTCTGAGCATATTCCATAAGTGCCATTTTTAATTCTTACTAATGCATTCTCTAAATTCTTGATAAACTTCTGTTGTCTGGCTGCCAGTTGGTTCATGTTTTCTTTTTCCATGGTATCGGCACCATCCTCAAGTACTTTTACATTGCCAACCGTTCCATCAGTTCCCGAATCAGCGGAACGAGTGATGATGGTTTTTATATAATTAAATTCTTGTTTTGCTTTCTCAAGCTTTTGGGTAATTAACTCTTCAAACTCTACTAACTCCTCAGAGGTATATCTTGTTTTTACTTTATCACTCATGTCGATCTTTATTAAGTTAATTTGCGCACTAAATTATAACCTTTGTTGAAAAACCAAAAATTATTATCGAATTATAATTACGTGTAATCAATTCGAGAGATCATAATTTTAGGATTATAATTTGTTGATTGTTAGAATAGTTCAACTATTATTTGTTACGTCTGTTGGCAAATGCCACACCTATTATAATAAAAACAATTCCAATGTAATGGCCGGTAAATAATACCTCTCCATCTAGCAATCCCCATACAACAGCAACAATCGGAATCAGGTAAGTAACAAAACTTGTGAAGACCGGTGAGGTCAATTGTACTAGCCGGTTAAACATGATAAGTGCAATGGCAGTTCCAACTACTCCTAAAATACTTATATAAAATAAACCCAAGCCTGCCCCTGGTTCTGTTTGCATTTTTAAAACAAAATCACTCATTCCGAATAAATAATAGACGGCAATAGGGCTGATAAGAAAAATCGAAATGCTAGTGATTATTTTAGGGGTTAATATGCTGAACTGGAATTTGACTATGTTCAGGTTAAAGCCATAACATAAAGTAGCCAGAATCACGAAAATGGCATAGTAATTAAAGTTGCCCAAATCACCACCAGAGCCTGCCACAATCAATAAAATAGTGCCTGTAAAGCCTAATGTGATGCCAATACCATCTCTTTTGGTCAACTTGCCACTGAAGAACATCACTCCAACTAACAATGCAAAGATTGGAGTAAGTGCATTTAATACGCCTGTCACCCCGCTCTCCAGCCTGGTTTGGGCAAAAGCAAATAGAAACGCAGGGCCAAAGCTACCGAGCATCCCGGAAATGAAAAGCCATTTCCATTGTCTTTTATTTAATGTTTTTAACTTGGGAAGTGCCAATGGTAATAACACCACAGCTGCCGAAACAATACGTATAGCACCGACTTCACCAGCTGAAAATACCTGTAAACCTTTTTTAATTAGTATAAATGAACTCCCCCAGATTAAAGCAAGTGTGATAAGTAAACCCCAAACCAGAAATGGACTTGCAACAGGCTTTTCACTCATATACTTAATTCCGTTTGAGCTGAAAACACTTCATTGATTTCATCCAAAGTAGCCAGTACATCTTCATACCTGTCACTTTCTACCAATCGACTTCTGTAAGGTTTGAAATTGACAATTCCTTTGAAATAATTGGTGTAATGTCTTCTCATTTCGAAAATGCCTTTTTTCTCACCTTTCCATTCTACAGAAAATTTCAAATGAGATTTGGCAACAGCTACTCTTTCGGTTAAATCAGGAGCAGGTAAAAGCTCTCCGGTTTTCATAAAATGCTTGATCTCATTAAAGATCCATGGATACCCAATGGCAGCCCTGCCGATCATGATACCGTCCACACCATATTTCTCTTTGTATTCTTTGGCTTTTTGCGGAGAGTCAATATCGCCATTACCAAAAATGGGGATATGAATGTTGGGATCTTCCTTTACCCTGGCAATAAATTCCCAGTTGGCCTCGCCTTTATACATTTGTTGCCGGGTTCTTCCGTGGATGGATAGTGCCTGGATTCCTACATCCTGCAACCTTTTGGCCACTTCCTGAATTTTGATGGTGCTGTCATCCCAACCAAGGCGGGTTTTAACAGTTACGGGCTTGTTTACCTGCTTTACTATCTCGTCCGTCATCGCTTGCATTTTAGGCAAGTCCAACAAAATACCTGCCCCGGCACCTTTACAGGCTACTTTTTTCACCGGGCAGCCGTAGTTAATATCTATGATTTCAGGGTTGGCCTCTTCAGCAATAGCAGCTGCTTCCCGCATTGAATCTATTTTGTCCCCAAAAATCTGAATGCCTATAGGGCGTTCGTAATCATAAATGTCCAGTTTCTGCACACTTTTTTCCGCATTCCGGATTAATCCTTCAGACGAAATAAATTCTGTGTACATGAGATCTGCTCCTTTTTCTTTGCATACTGCTCTGAAAGGAGGATCGCTGACATCTTCCATCGGTGCCAAAAGCAATGGAAAGTCTCCTAATTCTATGTTTCCTATCTTTACCAATTTGTAAATCTGAATTTTGATGTAAATTTACGTTATATATGGATTCTTTCGAGTATAAAAACCCACAAATTAAAGATAAAAATCCTCTAAGGTCGATTTTATCACTTGTATTATTGTTCATTGCGGCCAATTTGATAGGCCAGCTAATTGGTTCATTAATAGCTATTTTCGTTTCCGGAATTGATTTCTATCAAATAGAACAAGTTTTAAAGCCACCTTTTACAGAACAAAGCAAAAGGTTTTTATATACTGCGCAAGGAATCAGTCATTTTTTGAGCTTTACCCTTTTTGGCTTGTTTTTTATCAAAGTGATAGATCATGATACCATTAAAAGCTATTTTCATCAAAAAAGTTTATTCTTCTCAGGAATTTTGCTGGTAATATTCATGACTATTAGTTTCATGTTTTTCAATTCCATTGTGATTGAATGGAATATGAATGTTCAGTTTCCCGAATTCCTGCAGGATTTTGAACTTTGGGCCAGAAACATGGAAGATAGGCTTATAGAACTGACAAAAGCTATGAGCAGTTATGTTAATATAGGAGAAATGCTGGTGGCTATGTTAGTGATAGGCATTTTGCCAGCTATTGGTGAGGAGTTGATCTTTCGCGGATTATTACAAAATAAATTATTGGCAGGTATAAAAAATCATCATATTGCCATCTGGATCACTGCTGTCATTTTTGGAGTATTCCATTTACAGTTTTTCGGAGTGGTGCCAAGGATATTCCTGGGAGCACTTTTTGGTTATATTTATTATTATTCCGGCAATATCTGGTATCCTATTGTAGCGCATTTCATTAATAATGGTTTGGCAGTTTTAGTAATGTACCTTGGGCCAAGAATGGTAGAAGATTGGAACGCAGAAGAAATTGATTCCAGTGTGCCTCCATTAATGTCTATACTTTCGTTGGTAATATGTGGGTTTCTCTTTTATCAATTTATTAAGCAGGTAAAGTTGAGAGAGGTATAATGGCGAAATGGCAAAGTATTTTCACAACCGATAAGTTATATCGTGCTGAAATAGTAAAAGATTTTCTGAGTGATCAGCAACTCCAACCTATCATAGTTGACAAGAAGGATTCGGCCTACCAATTAGGGCATTTTGAAGTAATGGTGACTTCAGATGAAGTGCTGAGAGCAATTAAAATAATTGAGAATGAGATCAAATTTGAATAAGTACAATAACTTAACGCAAAGAATTATAGCAGCACTTGTAGGGGTGTTTATTATTTTGGCGGCTATTATATATGGACAGTGGACCTATTTTGCAGTGTTTTTTGTTTTGTGTGCTTTCACCCAGCTGGAATTTTACAAATTGGTAGGCTTGGATGGTATGCTCCCTCTGAAATTCTGGGGAACTATTACCGGGCTTTCCATTTATACCATCACATTTTTGGTAAGAGCCGAGCATTTAAATCCACAAATCTATTTTGCAATAGCACCCATCGCCTCTACTGTTTATTTTGTGAAGCTCTACAAAAAGAATGATAAGAAACCATTTACCAATATAGCTTTTACATTTCTGGGGATTATTTATGTTGCTGTGCCTTTTTCCTTGCTGCATATTGCCGTATTTTATGAAGGCACTTACAGTTTTCAAATTATATTAGGTTCGCTATTCATTTTATGGGCAAGTGATACCGGGGCGTATTTTGCAGGAGTAAAATTTGGTAAAACTAAACTGTTTGCAAGAATTTCACCTAAAAAAACATGGGAAGGGGCACTTGGAGGAACCATACTCGCTTTTATTTTTGCCATTATTATGGCCAGTAACTTTGATGAAATTGAGGACTGGCAGTGGTTGTGTATTGCGGGGATTATAGTAATAGCAGGAACCTATGGGGATTTGGTGGAATCGCTCTTCAAAAGGAGCATGGATATTAAAGATTCAGGTACTACCATTCCCGGCCATGGAGGTTTTCTGGACAGATTTGACGGGCTTTTGTTAGCTGCACCATTTATTTCTGCTTTTTTAATGCTTTTCGACTGAATTCTTTAACTTTCAGCCGAAAAAAACAAAAATGAATTAACAAATCATTAATTTTACCGCAAAGTTTTTAAAAATAACAAAAACACTATGGGTTATATAGAACCGGCTCCAATTATAGACTTAGAGAATCCTTTTGAATCGATGATGTCTAGATTTCATATCGCTGCCCAACATTTAGGCCTTGATGATGAAGTTTACAATGTGCTAAAATCTCCTGCCCGACAGGTGATAGTTTCTTTACCAATTACAATGGACGATGGCTCCATTCAGGTATTTGAAGGTTATCGTGTGATACATTCTACCATATTAGGCCCTTCAAAAGGAGGCGTTAGATATGATATGGGAGTGAATATTGATGAAGTAAAGGCTTTGGCGGCATGGATGACATGGAAATGTGCTGTGGTAGATATTCCTTATGGTGGTGCTAAAGGGGGGATTAAATGTAATCCCAGAGCTATGTCTTCCGGGGAAATTGAGCGATTAACCCGTTCCTACACGGAATCAATGGTAGATGTTTTTGGCCCGGACAGGGATATTCCTGCTCCTGATATGGGAACAGGCCCAAGGGAAATGGCATGGATGATGGATGCTTATTCACGCTCTAAAGGTATGACAGTAAATGCTGTGGTTACCGGAAAGCCAATCGTTTTAGGTGGTTCTTTGGGAAGAACGGAAGCTACAGGTCGTGGAGTAATGGTGTCTGCTTTGGCTGCCATGGAAAAATTAAAGATCAACCCTTATAAAGCAACTTTTGCTGTACAGGGATTTGGTAATGTAGGTTCTTTTGCCGCATTGCTGCTGGAAGAAAGAGGAGGGACAATAGTTTCTGTATCCGACATTTCAGGTGCTTATGTGAACGAAAAAGGTATTAATATAAAAGAAGCTATTGAATACCGTAACAATAATAATGGCACTTTAGAAGGATACACAGGGGCAGATAAAATAAATGGAAATGATATCTTGACTTTGGAAGTAGACGTATTAATTCCTGCTGCCAAAGAAGATGTGATAACTGCTGAAAACGCTAACAATATCAAAGCGAAATTAATAGTAGAGGGAGCCAATGGACCTACATCTGCAAAGGCCGATAAAATAATCAACGACAAAGGAATTATGGTAGCCCCGGATATTTTAGCAAATGCCGGTGGTGTGACTGTATCTTATTTCGAATGGGTGCAAAACAGACTCGGTTACAAATGGACTGCTGAAAGAGTAAGCAGACGTTCAGACAGAATTATGAAGGATGCTTTTGAAGTAGTTTATAAAACATCTGTTGCTTATGATGTGCCTATGAGAATTGCAGCTTATATAGTAGCTATTGACAAAGTAGCCAAGACATATAAATACCGTGGAGGGTATTGATTTTTAAATCCAAATCGGACTTTGAAATCAATAAAATACCATTTAAAGCGCAGTTTATCTGCGCTTTTTTTATATTTGGAAAGAAATACTTAAAGACCAATGACTTTACATAAAGAAGGAAAAAAGATTTTATTTATAGCACTGATTGTTTTTGTTGGGGTGTTTTATTTGTTGGAATACTTTGTGGAAACCCCTGGTTGGGTCAACAACAGTATCCTTGGAGTGATGATTATTTTTTACCTCCTGATATTACAGTTTTTTCGTAGCCCTAAATTTGTAATTAATACAAATGAGAAACATGTGCTGGCACCTGCTGATGGTAAGGTAGTGGTAATTGAAGACACGGTAGAGACGGAATATTTCAACGAGAAAAGAAAGCAGATTTCAATTTTTATGTCTCCGGTGAATGTACACGTAAACAGAAGTCCGATTTCCGGTGTTGTGAAATTTTGCAAGTACCACGCAGGAAAATATCTGGTAGCATGGCACCCTAAATCCAGCACTGAAAATGAGCGTACCACTATTGTAGTGGAAGGAAATAATGGAGTGGAAGTGCTATTTAGACAAATTGCCGGGGCAGTTGCCCGCAGAATAAAATGGTATGTAAAGGAAGGAGACATGATAGAACAGGGAGGTGAGTTTGGTTTTATTAAATTCGGTTCCCGTGTGGATATTTATTTGCCTTTGGATGCAAAAGTAAATGTAGCTATTGGCGATAAAACCAAAGGCGGCAGAACTGTGATTGCTGAATTGTGATAATTAGAAGCAAATTTTTTGCAACTTAAAGTTAGATATTTAATGAGCCACCTGAGAAATTGGGTGGCTTTTGTGTTTGAAAGAATAAGAACAAATAAGTTTTTCTACTAAGGGTTGAATTTGGAAAATCAATAGTCTCTCCTTATTTTTATGCAACCTATCTAAGATTTCCGCACGAGGAGTCGCTATTTCAATAACCTTTTAAGTAAATAAAAAGCTATGCAACAGTGGAAAAAACTGTCCCAACAACAGATCAAGGAGCGTATATTCTCTGCTTTAAATGAGAATGTTGATTACTATAACCAGAACATAATTGGCTTGCCGGCTTCTCATTTGGATGATAAAGTGTTTTATCAAAATGCCCCATTTTTAGAAGATGCACCTTTTCTTTCCACTCTGATACATAATCCCAACCATATAGGGTGCCATACTCTAGGTTCTTCAGAAAGCTTTTTCAAAGGCACCCAGGCGATCGAAAAAGAAGCTATTGCCTTATGTGCTAAGGAAATATTGAAAGGAGGGCAAGAAGATTTTGATGGATATGTTGCCTCCGGAGGAACAGAAGCCAATATGCAGGCAGTTTGGATCTATCGCAATTATTTTATGAAGGAACACCATGCTTCCTTGGATGAAATTGCTTTAATCAGCTCGGCTGATGCGCATTACTCTTCAGCTAAAGCATCAAATGTGTTTCAGATAGGCTTTTACAAGGTGCCGGTGGATCAAAAAACCAGAGAGATAAATCATAATGGTGTTGAAAAAACTATTATACATGCACAGTCTGAGCGTAAAAAATATTTTATTGTGATGGCCAATATGATGACCACCATGTTTGGATCGGTGGATAATGTTGATTGTTATACAGAGGTTCTAAGCGCAATGAATGCTCCATTCAAATTACATGTGGATGGTGCTTATGGCGGATTTTTCTATCCATTTGCCAAAGCTGAGAATAATTTGAATTTCAGCAACCGACATGTGAATTCTATCACTTTGGATGCACATAAAATGCTGCAAGCACCTTACGGAACAGGCATATTTCTCATTAGAAAAAATTGGATGGCCTATGCGAATACGCAGGAAGCAAGTTATGTAGAGGGGGAAGATTATACTTTGATAGGTTCACGATCGGGAGCTAATGCCATAGCTATTTGGATGATATTAATGACCTATGGGCCGAATGGCTGGTATGAAAAGACAATGGTGCTTAATCACCGTGCCACATGGTTGTGTAATCAACTTAAAGAAAGAGGAATCGCCTTTTATAGATATCCTGATGCCAATATTGTCACTATTGAAGCGGAATATCTGAAACCGGAAGTTTGTAAAAAATATGGGTTGGTGCCGGACAATCATAAAAATGCAAAATGGTTTAAAATAGTGATCATGGATCATGTGACTATTGAGAAGCTGGAAAGATTTTTAGAGGAGGTTTAACAGATAAAATCTCCCGGCATGCTAAATGGGGATTTCACTATTCCTCGATAGCTTCGAGGAATAGTGAATACTGAATTAAATCTTCTGATTATATTGTTTGACTATCAGGAAATTGGAAAATATAATGGCGGGCTCTTTTTTTACCTAAATAGCTGGTTAACCAGTGGTGCTATACTGTGAATCTTTAGGAAGTTCGAATTCTCACGGTTCATATGGCAGTGTGTGTCTGTAGTAACAACCATTTCGACTAATCCGCAGTTTTCTAGCTTTTGCAGCCCGTCATTGATAAATATCCCATGGGTGGTGATTACAAAAATACTTGATGCCCCTGCTTCTTTATACACTTTTGCTGCATTTATGATGCTTCCGCCTGAGCGGATCATATCGTCATAAATCACCACGGTTTTACCTTTTACATCTGCATTAACGGCACTTATCTCTGTTTTATCTTCTTCCAATCTTCTTTTGAGCAAGAAAGCAGCATTAACACCTATATCATTGGCCAGGGACTCCACCCATTTGGCTCTGCCAGCATCGGTACTTGCCAGAACAAAATCTTTTCCACCTACAGATTTCGCTGCTTCGATAATAATTTCTTTACAATAAACATGCACAGGCTGCAGATCATTCTCGAAGTAATGTGGAATTCCTTCTGTATGTAAATCAAATAAGTAAATTTTATTTCCTTTATGGCTTTTAGGAATGGAAGAAAGTAACCTTGCCCTAGTTTTGGCAGTCACAATTTCTCCGGGTTTAACAGCTCTCTCCATTGTGGAATAACCAAAGTAAGGAACTACTAAGCTCAATGAGTTAGCTCCATATGAGACTAGTGCTGAAGCTAAATCATAGAGTTCCAAGGTGTCGGCATCGCATACAGTACCTCCCAACAGTATGACATCCCGGTTTTCGACCTGGTTTAATATGCGTTGATATCGTTCACCATCGGTAAATTCCTTCACTTCAACTTGCCCTTCTTCAAAGCTGTTTTCAGCCAGTATTTTATCAGCAAGATATTTATATTTGGTGGTATAAAAGAGTAGCTTTTTCATAGTTTATATTTTCTGAATTACAGTTTCCTGCTTCTTTTCCAGTAGTTTGATGACTTCTTTCCAATCAGTTAAAGCATCAAAACCGGCTTTGTCTTCAAAGAGCACATTGAAGTAGGGCTTTTTTGAAAAGTTGCCATACTTTTTGTTCTTCACTTCAGGGTTTTCATTCACATAGCTGAAGTGAATATTATGTGATGCAAAGAAAGCAAGATATTTTTCAATTTCTGAAGGATGCGAGCAAGTAAATAAAATGCAGCACACGTCCTCCCTTTGGCTAATCAATTGCAAAGCTTTTTTCGCCAGAGGATAGAATTTTGTTGGTAATTCTACCTCTGACCAATTGGGTTCCAGAACCGTTTCGTGCACATCAAAAGCCCAATAGGTCTTGTTCCAATTCCTCGTTTTTGCCTGCTCAAAAGCTCGGCTAATGGCTTTAGTGATCATATAAATACAGCTTGATTTTCTTCAATAGCTGCATTTTTTCTTATTTCTTCAAAAGTCCATTCTTTTAGGACTTTTCCGTTTTCAAATACAGTGACTAATTCATCCGGAACCTCTGGTAATTCGTGAGCTGCTACTGTGCTGTAAACACCATTTATTTTCACCAACTTTAACTTACCGGCTTTACTTTTTTTGAAGCTTTCAATAATTTTTCCGCTTTTATCCAATTCTTTAGGCCTTTTCTGCACCAATACTGCCTTGCCATTTATTTCAGCATAGCTACATTTTAATGCAAATTTTTGTGTGTCTCTGTCCAGCTTTTGCAGGAGTGCACCACCCATCCCTAATACCAGGTTCTCAGCACTTATTTTATTTGTTTTCAGCGCTTCAAATATTTCCTGAATGGCTTCGTAATTTACGCCATCACCCTGAATTACCCGAACTTGTGGAGGCAGTACTTTATACCCTTTTTCATTGATAGTGTAGCCAAATTTCTCGAATAATATTTCATATACTTTTAATAAAGTCATCACCGGGTCACCACTGTCAGGGCGGATCACTAATACACCATCTCTTTCAAGAATTCTCTCTTTAAATTCCTCTCCCCAATACTCTTTGCAGGCCCTGAAGATATCATAGCTATCAGATACACAAGCGACTAATCCAGCAGGAAATTCATCTAATACATGCTTGAAAATACCTTTCTCACCTTTTTCGCCCAACAATGTACAAATACTATGCTCAGTAGCCGGAATACTTTTACCATAAACTTCCTTTGCAGCATAATACTTTTGTGCAAATACAGAGGCGGATATGGTATCACTGCCGTTGAAGTTGATTAAATGCGCACTGCCACCAATGCCAGCACTTTCCAGGCTGCTTACCCCTCTGGCTCCAAAATCATTCAATACAAAAGGAATACCCGCTTCGGAACCGGGAGTGGCTGTTTCATCATAGTATTGAGTAATCACTTTTTTAATCTCCCTGCTTAAAGTAGCCACTGTGCAAGGGTACCATATCTGCATTAAAAGTGTTTCCAAAAAATTAGGGAGCCAATAGCATTTCGGATCGGTGTTTTCAATGGTCATCAGCACATTCTGAACTGGTACAGCTTTTCCTTCAGGAACAGCTTTAATTCGAACAGGTAATTTCCCCTTATGCTTGTCCAGTATGTATTGAAATTTACTCTTGTCAAACACATCATTTCTCCCGAATACAGATTCCAAAATAGGCTCGGCCTCGTCCAGATCAGCTTGGGTAAATGCCTGCCCTTCCAGGAATGTTTTCAGGAAATATTGCAGCCCGTAGAAAACAGTATTGTCAAATTTTCCACCCCTGCTTTCCAGGTAGCTACATACTTTTTCTGTGCCAGGATAGTAGAGTTTGTGGTGAGAATATTTATAACCATCTGCGAGTAATACTAAGTTATTTCTCATGACTTTCTTATTTAGTGAGGTATTTGTTAAGTATAAAATCGAACAGCATATAATGTTCAGGTGAAAGCTGATTAGATTCTTTCATTTTAGGTAATTCTCCTAAAGGGAACCACTGTAATTCTTTGATGTCATCTTGTGCTATTACATCTCCTTCATTATAATCACAGCTGAAAAGCAAGGTGATAATTTGATCGGCCTCATTTTTATAGCGCCAGTCGTCCACTTTGGAGGAGGTTTCATATTGCAGGTTTTCCACCGCAAGATCTCCACACTCTTCGCGCATTTCACGTAAGGCGGCCATTTCATAACTGTCATCTTCGGGATCTGAAAAACCACCCACAAGGCGCCAATTACTGGAGATTGCTTTTCTACCTAATAGCACTTCTGTTTTGTTATTTCGAAACACAGCTACATCCACAGTAGGATAAACCTTTTTATATTGGTTGTGAAGTGTATATAAAATTCCGGCTCTGAAATCTCTTGAATTGGATACCTTGTCTGCATATTTTTTGCGTAATTCCGTGGCGCTATAATCTCCATGTTCGGGGAGTTCAACTATCGGCTTTTTGCCATGGTAGTAGGGAATAAAACTATCTCTGCTACCGTATAAAGTAAATGCTTCCGCAGGAAATGCACTTTCCAGCATATTATCCAGGTTTTGCGACCATGCCTCATCACTTGGATGATCACTAAGAGGTAAAACAATTACATCATTGAATTCTTTTTTGATCATGGTCTCCCGGGTATAAAAGTCATAAGGGTTTTTACGGCTTGTTTTTACCGGGCTTACTCCCAAGATGATAATCAACTTATCATGTTGCTCTTTTACTTTTTGAATGAGGTCCATATGCCCCTCGTGTAGGTAGGGTGTTTGAAATCTGGCGATAATTACTCCTGTTTCCATATCTAATTGCGTTAATTATACACAAATATAAAAGGGGAAAATTAAGCCGCAAAATTATTTGCGTATTTTTTACACAAATAATTAAATAGAGCCATTGATCTTGATTGAAAATGAACCTCTCACTTTTTTTCTTAAAGGGGGGGGCAGGGGGATTCTTTGCTTTAAAGTGCTACTAAGGCAAAATTTCTACACCTCAAAATTAATTCCTTTCCTTTTCAAATCGAAATACTTTTCTTCATTGAACTGGTAAAGAAAGCCGGGACGGCCGGCACCTGAAAGATTTTGTTTTTCATCGGTTTCTTTTATAAAACCATATTTGAGCACTTTCTTTTTGAAATTTCTCCTATCTATAGGCCTATCCAATACTACTGCATATAGTTTTTCCAAATCCGAAAAAGGGAATTTCTTATCCAGCAGTTCAAAACCTATTGGCTCATAAGTTATTTTGCCTCTCAATCGTTTAATAGCTAGCTCTACAATATGTTGGTGATCAAACGCCAGGGGTGGCAAATCTTTAATGTTAAACCATTGGGCATCCACAGCATCAGTACTGGCTTTCAGTTGGAAGGCATCTGGTTTAATTAATCCGTAATAAGCTACTGAGATCACACGATTTCTTGGATCTCGTTCCACTTCGCTAAAGCTATAAAGCTGTTCCAGGTAATTAATAGACACACCTGTTTCTTCCTTAAGCTCTCTTTCGATGGCCTTTTCCAGGGTTTCCTCGTTTTTTACAAGTCCACCAGGCAGGGCCCAGGAACCTTTAAAAGGATCAATTTTTCTTTTGATGAGCAGTATAGAAATACCATCTTTCACTTTGTAGCCAAAAACTACAGCATCAACAGCTACTTTTATGTCTTGTACTTGCTCCATATTCAAAGGTATTCAAAGCTTAATTAATAAGGATTAAATTTTTGATGCTAAAAGTAAAACGTTCGTGGGAGGATAGTCAAGTGCTTTCCTGTTTTTATCGAAGAGTTGTACTTTATTTTCAAACCTATTCTGAACTATCCATGGATTAGCATAAGCAGAAGAGCTTTCCTCTACCCTAAAACCGAAGGATTCTAAAGTTGCTTTCCATTCAGAAAAGCTCCAAAAACAGAATCTTTCATGCATTTCACTGTTCCAGTTATCGTGATAATCTTTTGTGAGCATAAATTCTGCAGCATCTTTTAAAGCTAGTTCAAAATAGGTGTCACCTTCTATATGTATTTCATTGTAGCTGATTTGGTCATTCTCTGTTTTTCTGAAATCCATACAAAATCTTTTGAAGAGGGCATAAGTACTCAAGCCTCCTAAATATTCAGCCAGCAGAGTGTTGTCACTAAAAACCAGATCAAAGTCATCGTTTCGCCCATCTTCTGTAGTCAATTGCATCAGAATAGTTTTACTTCCGTTTTCAGGGCCTATCACATCTCTGTTAATCCAGACTCCTCCACTTTGTAATTCTTCATACCTGTTGGAAATAAACTTGAGTAAATCCTGCCTGTTACCATATGATTCAATTTCGTGCGTTAAGGAAGAGGTGTGGATAGTATTCATACTTTCTTTTTGAAATACAAATGACGTGACCGCATTTTTTTGAGCAAAGAAAACATACGGATTTCCAAACTCCCTGTTGTTCTTTCTCTGAAGGCAAATTTCATATAGCTGGCGTGCCACCTCTATTCCATAGAAATCGGATTCACGAAATCTCGGGTCTTCGGAAGCTTGTTTAATCCATGAGCCTACCGCGCAACCAATGTCTCCAATGATGCCTGGCTTAATATAACGTGCTGTATCTTTATATTTTATCTCAGCTATTTCGTCCATCTGGCGGACATAAGAATTATAATCGCGTGATTCGGTGATATCTCCATCTTCTCCTATTATCGGGTCGTTAAGTATGTTTCTCACCTTCTCATCCAGACTATAAGTCTGCCATATTTTTTTACTTGCCTGATGAATGAGCGATACAATTTCATTTGCCTGAGCCCAATCTGTATGTTCAGAAATAGACTCAACCAGTTCCCAGGGCAAAGCTGTTTGGTAGCTTTGATATTTTTCGTCCTGCAATTCAGCAGTAAGCACCTTAAAGCCAAGTTTTTTATACATTTCCATTACAGGAGTAGAGCAAATTAACAAAGTGTTTTCAGCATTTAATTGCAGCTTTTGCTCACTTTGATGCTGTATCTGTTTCAAAGTATAGGAGGCGAAATTCTCCAGTTCGCCTACATCATCTATTCCAAACACATAGCTTTTAGCTGGTAAATACTCACAGAATTCCTGAATCATCATGGCGCGGAGATAGAATGGGATAGGATTCCTTTTGGTGCCACTATGGTTGGCCGATGTAACTGCAAATACAATTCCAACAATTTTATCCTCACTTTTTTCCTGAATTATTTTTTGCAGATAATCAAATTGAAATTGAGTGAGTAAATGATGTCGGCCAGGAAAAAGTAGATACATTAATAGATAAAGTTTGATGAAAAGAAGGTAAATAAAATACAATTCATATGCATAAGCAATTCCTTTTTGAGCTCTTGTAAAATAAATCTTGTCACTTACTACCGATAAAAGAGAAAAGGGGTCTTATATCACATTAAACGAATCTAAATGTTAGAACGTCATTTCAGTCCCGATGGATCAGGATTACATTTTTCATAAAAAAGAAAATTATCCGTGATCCCATTAATATTTAGCATGAGCTACCGGATAAATTAAGACTTTTGGAAAAAGTAAGTCTTAATTTTCCTGCATAGCCTGCCCCGCCTAAGCGGGGATGACATCCTATAGCAATCGTACTCAGGTTTCTAGCTATATTTCTTAATAGCCTAGAAAATCCTATGTAATTTCAAATATTTAGGTTTATTTGAATTTGATTAATGAAGTTGAGTTAATGGAACAAAAAACCAATGGATTTTCCTTTAGATTAATTGCTTTAGTGGCTGGGCCTTTACTTTTTGGCCTGATCCAGTATTTTGAACCTCAATTCTGGTTTTCAGAAATCGGCTGGGATGTGTTTTCTATTGCCATCTGGATGGTGATTTGGTGGATTTTTGAAGCCATTCCAATTTTTGCTACGGCACTCCTGCCGATGATTTTATTTCCGACTACAGAGGTTTTTAAACTTTCTGAAGCCACTGCGCCCTATGCAAGTCCAATCATATTCCTTTTTATGGGAGGATTTATGTTGGCATTGGCCATGGAAAAACACCAGCTGCACAAGCGTATTGCTTTGAACCTTATCAGGCTGACAGGTACCCGTGCCAATGGTATAATTATGGGCTTTATGTTGGCTACAGCCGTACTTAGTATGTGGATCAGCAATACCGCCACAGCTGTAATGATGTTGCCGATTGCTTTATCGGTGGTGAAATTATTAGAAAGCCATGAAAGTTCTTTTTCAGGCTTTTCACGATTTAAAACTGCTCTTTTCTTAAGTATAGCCTATGCTGCCAATGTAGGTGGTATGGCTACTATTATTGGAACACCTCCCAATGTGGTATTGGTGGGCCTGGTTAAAAATATTTTGGGCAGAGAGATTTCTTTTGCCGGATGGCTAATGATTGGTCTGCCAGTGGTAACAATAATGCTGATACTTACATATTTTATGCTTACCAAAGTGCTTTTCAAGCATGGAATTGGTAAAATAGAACATGCAGATAATTTTATCAACTCAGAATTGGCTGCTTTGGGAAGTTGGAAGAAAGAAGAAAAATGGGTTGCCATTATTTTTACTCTTACGGCTGTATGCTGGGTGGCCAAGGATCAAATAAATTTTTTATTAGGCACCGACTTATTGAATGATACCATAACGGCTATGTCTGGAGGGTTGGCCACCTTTCTGGTTCCATTGAACAAGAAAGGAAAAATGTTGATGGATTGGACATCAATGAAAGACTTGCCCTGGGGAATTCTCATCTTATTTGGCGGAGGTATGGCATTGGCCAAAGCCATGGAAGAGGCCGGTTTTGTAGATCAAATAGGAATGGCTATCAGTCAGTATCAGGATATTCCGTTATGGCTACTGTTGTTGATTTTGATTGCGCTGGCTCTTTTTCTCACTGAGTTAATGAGTAATGTAGCCCTTACCACCATTGCTATTCCTATGGTGATTAGCATTGCTAACGGTCTGGAAGTGGAGCCTCTTTTGCTTGCTATACCAGTGGCTTTGGCAACCAGCTGTGCTTTTATGATGCCTATAAGCACACCACCTAATGCCATTGTTTTTGCCAGTGGTTATATCAATATCAAACAAATGGTACGTGCCGGATTTCTACTGAATTTGATCGCCATTGTGGTGCTGTTTTTGGCAGGAATGTATCTGGCGCCTTTGGTTTTTTAAAAGGAAATTATCTTTAAGGTTTAACGGGTTCAATAGAGTTTACTAAAACTAAATGAAAACTATAATCATACAAGGAAGCTCAAGGAGTAATGGCAATACAAGTAAAATTGTAGGAATTCTTAGAGAAAGGATGAAATGCGAATTGATCGATTTGAATTCTTACCTCATAAGCCAGTATAACTATGAACACAAAAACAGGAATGATGATTTTTTAAAATTGATGAGAAAAATAGTGGAGTATGACCTAATTATTTTTGCTACTCCTGTGTATTGGTATTCAATGAGTGGATTAATGAAAACCTTTTTTGATAGAGTAACAGATTGTTTAAAGATAGAAAAAGAAACAGGTAGAAAGTTGAGAGGTAAATACATGGCGGCAATTTCCTGTGGGTCTGATGGAATTGAAACGGAAGGCTTTTTTGTACCTTTTAAGAATAGTGCTGAATACTTAGGAATGACCTATGTTGGCAACTTACATACCTGGATTGAAAGTGATTCTCCAACAGAAAATGTACTGAAATTAATTGCAGCATTCAAGCGGAAGTTAGAAGAGGGAATGGGTCATTTACTAGACTAATGTGATTCTTTGGTTGAACAGATGCTCTCCTCTATTTTTTGCAGTAGGTTATAATAATCACAAGAAAAAATAGTAATTGAGAATTTACCTACTAGATTTGTGCCTCTAAAAGCACTTATCATCATTTTCAAGCTTTAGAGGTCTTAGCTTTTGAGCTAAAAATATGAGAATACTTTAAATAAAATTTCCGAGAGTAAATGAAGCTATCAATTCTATTATTAACATTCTTATTGTCAATTAATGTAGTTGCGCAGGATAGTGGCACATATGAGAGCAAGCCAGTAACAACTTTATCGGGTTTTGTAGATGCCTTTTATATGTATGACTTTAACCAACCTGGCACGAATTACCGACAAGGATTCTTTTACAATCATAATCGGCATAATGAATTTAATGTGAATCTGGCGCTTATGAAAGTGAATGTAGAGCATGCCAAATACAGAGCTAATTTTGCTTTTCATGCAGGAACTTATGGCAATGATAATTATTCTGAAGAACCGGGATTGTTAAAAAATATATTTGAAGCCAATGTTGGGATTTCTTTAAATGAAAGAAATAACCTCTGGTTAGATGCAGGAGTTTTTGCTTCTCATATTGGTTTTGAAAGTGCCATCTCAACAGATAACTGGACACTAACTCGTTCTTTCATCGCGGAAAGTTCTCCATATTTTCTTTCTGGAGCCAAACTTACTTACAATCCTAATGATAAGTGGGAGCTTGTAGCGCTTATGTGTAACGGATGGCAACGCATTCAGCGTTTGGAAGGAAATTCTTTACCTTCTTATGGTACACAAGTAAATTACAGTCCGAATGAAAGAATCACTTTGAATTGGAGTACTTTCATAGGAACTGATGAACCTGACAGCACAAGAAGAATGCGCTACTTCAATGATTTTTTTGGTCAATTTCAACTGAGTGAAAAGTTCAGTTTGATTGCAGGTATTGACTATGGAGTACAACAAAGAGCAAAAAGCAGCGACTCTTATGATGCTTGGTTTACCCCAATAATAATTGGACAGCTAACAATTAATAAAAGCTGGAAAACAGCTGTCAGAGCTGAATATTTCCAGGATAATGCAGAAATAATTATACCTACAGAAACAGGAAATGAATTCAATATTACTGGTCTTTCCTGGAATTGGGATTATTGGCCAACATCAAATGTTGCCTGCAGATTAGAAGCGCGTTGGCTAAACAGTAAAGACAGAATTTTTGCCACAAATGATGATTCATTTAGTAACAATAACTTTACGATTGGCAGTTCAATTGCCATTCAGTTTTCAGAGATGCTTAAATAATAGCATTTAGTTTTGGAGGAATTTAAATTCCTCCTAAACTACTCCACCACGCTAATCCGCACCTTCTTCTTTTTCAATTTGCTGTTATTCACTTCTTTAAGCAACTGCTTAACTTTTGAGGCTTTTACCGATACAAAGGCACAATCCTGCTTGAGCTCAATTACTCCCAAATCATCCTTTTTAAGGCTACCTTGTTTAAAGAATAAGCCTGCTATGTCTCCTTTGGAGATTTTATCTTTCCTGCCTCCGGAGATAAATAATGTCTGCCATTCGGCTTCTTTTTTTGTTCCCTCAGTTCCTAATTCCTCTATGGACATAGATTCTGCCGTAATAAAGGGAGGTAATTTTTCATCCCCTCCCTGTAATATATAAGCAGTACCGAACTGGTGCATTCTTGCTGTACGTCCATTTCGGTGGGTAAACTCCTCCGCTTTTACAGGTAAATGGTAATGGATAATAAATTTTATTTCAGGCACATCAATTCCTCTTGCAGCCAAATCGGTAGCTAACAAAACATTATAAGTGCCATTACGGAACATAATTAATGCACGCTCTCTGTCTCTTTGCTCCAATCCACCATGGAAACTGCCATGTTGAATCCCCAGCTCATTGAGGTAATCACTTACCCTTTCTATGCTTTCTTTAAAATTGCAGAATATGATTCCTGGCTGAGATCCTAATTTCTGGAGAAGTTGCCCCAATGTTTCCAGTTTATCCTTTTTAGGAGATTGCACCACTTTTATGGCTAATTCAGCAACGCCTTCATTCAAATAATTGATATAAATTGGCTCTCTTAATCCTATAAAAGAGGGGAGGTTCTTCGGCTCAGTGGCAGAAGTTAGAATCTTTTTATGGACATTAGGCAAGTTCCAGATAATCTCTTTCATCTCGCCTTCAAAGCCTACTTCCAGAGATTTATCGAACTCATCCAGCACAAGCGTAAGTATATCTGTAACCGGAAAAGTCTCTCGTCTCAGGTGATCTGCAATCCGTCCGGGCGTACCGATTAAGATGGCCGGTCTGTGTTTTAAATCTTCTTTATCTTTAGCACCGGCTCTGCCACCGTAAATGGCATTGGCTTTATAGCCTGTACCCATTTCACGAATTACCTGCTCAATTTGGATGGCCAATTCCCTGGAAGGTACTAAAATTAGAGCTTGCACCTCAGGATTTTGCGGATTGAGCTTTTTTATAATAGGTAATAAAAAAGCAATGGTTTTACCGGTGCCTGTAGGTGAAAGTAGAATAGTTTCTTCAGCATTAGCTATTACCTTCAGGGCTTCCTCCTGCATGGGGTTTAGCTGGGCAATACCCATTTTGGTTAATATTTCCTGCTGATTTTTTACCGATTGTACCATAATGCAAAGCTAGGCTAAATTGGGGAATAGTTATTATAAATATGGTAGCAATGGTTTAAATCACCTATCTATAACTATCCATGTTTATAAGTTGATAGGCTTGTTTGATCGAAAATTATTTTAATAAAGGAGTGTCAAGTCTAAATTATTTGAAAAAGCCTTTAGATTGATGCCTGATTTCTATTTAAGTCAATTTGTCCCCATGATAAAAACTAAAATATATCGAGCAGTTGAAAAGGGCTCACACGGAAGAAGAATGAATGTGGTTTTTGATTATATAATCATGTCATTGATTCTCCTAAGCGTTATTTCTATTATTCTTGAATCTGTTCCTGAAATCAATAGCAAGTTTGGATATCAATTAAGAATATTTAATATTTTTTCAATTGTAGTTTTCTCAATTGAATACTTAATGAGATTGTATGTTTCGGATTTAACTCATCCTTCCACTACAAGATTCAAATCGTATTTGAAATTCATGTTTTCTTTGCAAGGTTTAATCGATTTAATGGCCCTTATACCTTTTTACCTTCCAATGTTAATTAAAATAGATTTGAGATTTTTGAGGGTTCTAAGATTGACAAGGTTCTTGCGTGTTCTTAAAGTCAACAGGTATAATAATTCTTTAAATTTAATAGGGGCGGTCATCAAAGAAAAAAAGCCGGAACTACTTGTTACTGGTTTTGTCACATTTCTGGTACTCTTATTTGCTTCTTTTATCATGTATTATGTTGAAGGAGAGAAACAGCCTGAAGCATTCCCGAATATTTTGGCAACCTTTTGGTGGGCAATAGCCACCTTGACAACTGTGGGATATGGGGATGTATATCCTGTTACCGGCTGGGGGAAATTTATAAGTGGAATAATTGCAATTTTAGGAATTGGAATAGTTGCTTTACCAACAGGATTAATAAGTGCGGGTTTTATGGATAAGATAGGAAAAACCAAACAATCGAACGAATGCCCACATTGCGGGAAAGATATTGAAAATCGAATTCCCTAACTTACATTTTTAAATCAATGCTTATTCGCCAATTGCCCACAGGCTGCATCAATATCCTTACCACGGCTTCTCCTTACATTCACAGTTACATCCTTATTTTCCAGGTAAGAGGCAAATGCATCTAATTTATCGGCTTCAGTATTTACAAAGTCTGCCTGATCAATCGGGTTATATTCAATGAGGTTGACCTTGGCCGGAACATATTTAGTGAACTGCCACAATTCACGGGCGTCCTCTAGTGAGTCGTTGAAATTGTTAAATACACAATATTCAAAAGTAACTCTGTTCTTCGTTTTCTGGTAGTAGTACTGCAAAGCTTCTCTCAGTACCGGCAGGTTATTACTGTCATTAATGGACATGATGGTACTTCTTTTTTCGTCATTGGCGGCATGTAATGATAAAGCTAAATTAAACTTTACATCATCATCAGCCAGCTTTTTAATCATTTTTGAAATGCCGGCAGTTGAAACAGTAATTCGCTTAGGAGACATATGAAGACCTTTTTCAGAAGTAATATGCTCAATGGATTCCAGCACATTTTTGTAATTCAAAAGGGGTTCTCCCATTCCCATATATACAATATTGGTTAATGGCATTTGATAGTGTTCTTCGGCCAGTTCTTTAATCATCACTACCTGATCATAAATTTCGGCAGCCTCCAAATTACGCATTCGCTTAAGATAGCCTGTAGCACAAAATTTGCAGCTTAACGAGCAACCTACCTGTGAAGATACGCAAGCCGTCATTCGGTTTTCGGTAGGAATAAGCACGCCCTCTACTTCATTGCCATCATGCAATCGGAAAGCAACTTTTATCGTACGGTCTCCACTTATTTGTTTTGATGCAATCGTGATTCTGTTAATGCAATAATTAGCCTCCATCCATTCCCTTAAATCTTTTGAAAGATTAGTCATGTCCTCAAAAGTAGCTGCGGATTTCACCCATAGCCATTCATATATTTGTTTGGCACGAAAGGCTTTTTCTCCTTTTTGTGTCAAATCAAGGGCAATTTCTTCCACAGACATCTTTCTGATGTCCTTCTTTGAAAGGTTAACCTCTATAATTTCTTTAGGTAGATGTTGTGCTTTATCCTGCATATGCATTTTGCAAATTTACATTATTAAGCTCACATAAGCAGAAGAGAGAATAAATAGTTCGCAAGGAAGTAAGGAAAGATCAAAATTAGGCAAACAGGTTGATTTCTTTGGCTAAACCCTCTTTATCAACAATGCTTATTTTTTTACCCTTTATCTCAATTAAATTGTCTTTTTTAAATTCTGAAAGTAACCTGATGACTGTTTCAGTTGCAGTGCCCACCATTTGAGCCAGATCTTCACGTGTAAGAGCTATGTCTATTTCAGTATGTTTTTCACCATCAATTCCATATGTGTTTTTTAGCATCAGTAAAGTAGTGGCCAACCTTTGACGCACATTTTTACTGGCCATATCAGCCATTTTTTGTTCCATAACTCCTAAATCATGGCATACGGCCTGCATTAATTTATTTTGAAAGGAAATATCCTTCACAACAAGTTCTGTAAAACTACTTTTTGGGATAAAACACACTTTTGCTTCTTCCAGAATGGTGGCAGAAGAGTTGTAATTTTCTCCTGATAATAGTGCTCTGTAACCTAAGAAGTCACCTGCCTGGGCTAACCTTACAATTTGTTCACGTCCGGAATCATCCGTTTTAAATACCTTCACCTTGCCTTCACTTATGCAAAAAAGCCCCATGGGTAAGGTGCCTTCTAAAAATAATATCTGGCCTTTATTATGGGAGATGGTACTTTTACGCTCTGATAATGCGCAAAGTGCTTCCTGGGGGAGTTCATTAAACATTGATTTACGTCTGCTCAGGCATAAATCACAGGGAATGTTTTTAACTTTTTTTGACATGTCGAGAAAGCTTTTTTTTTCTAAATAAGACAAGTTTATCTTATTACATAAATGTAGCCATATTTTTAAACATATAAAAGGGTGAAAACATTCTCTTCTTAAAGAATTTATGAGTGTGTTTATTTCAAAAGGGGAACTAAACAGGTTATATCAGGCTTCCATGGAAAACAACTATCTTATAAGGCATCAATAAAGTAATTATGAAAAAAGGATTGATTTCAGGAATATTATTAGTGGCAATCGGCACTTTTGTTGTTTACTGGAGTGTAGACCATAGTCCCTATGCACCTTTAGGCGAGCAAGTAAAGGATGTATTTGACTCTAATTCCTATAGAATGAGCGAATTCTGGTACTATACTTCTTTAGTAGTGGGCACTATCATAGCCTTACTTGGTTTGAGAAATATATTGAGAAAGTAATTCTTATGAATGCCTCAATAGTAAAACAGTCTCTCATGGTTAAACCAGGAGATTTCCCCTTATGTTGTATATTCTAAAGCAGCTAATTGAAGAGAGTTAGTGTTTTATTATTAATGGGTTATCTTATTGTGGTGCTATTCTACATTTCCATAAGCTTTGATTATAGCTTGTTTTAAATAAGGATTATCCAGATAAAAATTGATGGTTTTGGCAATTTCTTCCGGCTTTACCCAGGCAGAAAAATCCATGTCAGGCATGCTCTTCCTATTAGAAGGGGTATCAATTATACTGGGGACAATTACCGAACAATTGATACCGTGATTTTTACTATCAGCATTAATTACTTCAGCCAGTGTGAATATTAATTGCTTGGAAAGCCCATAAGCCAACTTGCCTTTTAGTTCATCAATATTAAGAACAGGTTTTGCACCAATCAAAAAGATCTGACCACCTTTTTTCATTTTCGTTAAAAGAGGTTGCACCAAATGATAAGCCGTATCAAAGTTGAGTTTAATTTGGGAATGAATTTCATCGGAGGACGTTTCCTGCAACTTGCCCATGGCAAACCCACCTACAGTCAATACAGCCCCTTGTATAGCCCCCATTTTTGAATACATTTTTTCTACTACATCCTTTGCTTTGTCTGGTTTTGTCAAATCGATGGACTCTTTCTGAATGGGGCGCTTATCCTTCCTGAGTTGATCTTCATTGGCATATAGACCAAATATTTGTTTGCCGGAATTAAGCAAGGTGTCAACTACGGCAGTTCCGAGATTCCCATTTGCTCCACTTACTAGTATATTCATGGTTTACTTATCATTGAAAAAAAACTATATAAAATTTACATTGACTATTAGCTAAATACAGGCTCTAATGAATTTACATAGTAGGCTCTATTTAATATTTTTCAAACACAATTGCATCCGCACGAGCTCCTAAAATTTTCAATAATTCACTGATATCCTTTACCATCTCCTCTGGTCCACATAAATAGAAATTTTGCGAAAAATCCTCAATATGTTTTTTTAAAAACTCCATTCCAATTTTATCATTTTCATGTCCTTCCACATTTTCTTGAGTTAAAGTTGAAATGAAATTATCGTCAAAAATATCCTGCCAATAAGACTCCAATATAACATCTTTAGAAGTTTTATTAGAGAAAATAAGGCTATTTCCGTTAAGCTTGTTCTTTTTTTCCAGATCCTTAAAAATGGAAATGAATGGCGTGATGCCTGCTCCACCTGCTATAAAAGTACCATTTCCTTTATATTGAATAGTACCCACCGGATCGCCTATCTTAAGTTCATCACCAGCTATTAGCCCATTCACCTTATCGGTTACACCATTGTGGTCGCGGTATGATTTGATGGAAAACTGTAAAAAGTCGTCTTCTGGCAGCGAAGTAAAGCTAAAAGGCCTTTTCTCTTCTTTCCAACCTTCTTTATTGATAGCTACTTCGGTAGATTGCCCCGGTTCAAATGCATATTCTTTAGGCTTTTGAGTAGTGATTTCTGTCACATTATGAGTCAAAGACCTAATGTTTGTGATTTTAACTGTATTTGCCATGGTATTTAATTTTTGATAAGAAATAAATAAGGCTTTCACCTGGATTTTCTTTTTTAAAACGTAACAAATGGAAAATGTTTTACAGCTAAAAGGGATATAAGTACAACCGTCTGATTATGAAGCCTAAAGAAATGAAGTGGGTTTTTAGAGAGTAAAGTCAAAAGAAATGAGTATTATTATAATCTGCTTGGGTCAGAAACTAAGTAAATTTACTGTCAAGGAAGAGGAGTTAAAAGGTGGCTAGAGAGATACTAAAAAGCGGTTTGAAAGAGTTGGCCAAAGTTATAGAAGGATGAAGGACAATGAGTACAAAAAAATATTGGATCAATCTCCTGATATCATATGCAGTTTAGATGAAGAAGGAAAGTTCATTTATGTAAATAAAGTGGCACGAAGGGTGCTGGGCTATCAAATAGAAGAAATGATTGGGAATCTTTTTGAAAACTTTGTTTTTGAAGAGGATATAGTAAAAATTCAGGCTGTATTTAATAATCTTAAGAAGGGGGTTCAGGAAGCAAATTCCAAAAACCGGTTTTTACATAAAAATGGCTCACATATTTCACTTTTGTTGTCAGCTCAATGGGATCAGCATGAGCAGATAATGTATTGTGTAGCTAAAGATGTCACAGATACGAATCTTGCATCCTCACAAGCTAATTTCAATAATTTATTTAATTCAAGCCCCAATGCTAAGTGGATATTTAGTCTCATTTCCAATAAAATATATGATGTAAATGAAACAGCTATTGAAAGCTATGGTTACACCAGAGAAGAATTTCTCCAAATGTCAATCACAGATTTCCGATCAATTTCTGAGATTACCAAAGCAAGAAAAGCCTATAGAAGAATAAATAACAAAGCTTCTATTTCACTTGGAGTCTTCACACATCATAAAAAGAATGGCACGGCTATGCGAATGGATGTCTCTGAGCAGATTGTTTGGTACAATGGAGAAGAATGCCGGATGTTGATTTGTAAAGATGCCACAGAAAAGCAACTGATCCGCGATCTTGAAGTGCTGGAAAGGAAAATCATGGAAGATTCCATTCATATTGATTTCAACCTGGAATTGTTGTTGAAAACCTATGTAAAGGGACTTGAAGAGCTTTTTGTTGAGATGAAGGTTTCTGTATTGAAAGTAGAAGACAATAAAATATGGAATCTTGCATCTCCCACATTGCCTCAGGAATATGTAGCATCTATTCAGGGGTTAACAATTGGCCCGGCTGTTGGTTCTTGTGGAACTGCTGCATTTACAAAAGAAAGAGTAATTGTAACTGATATTTCCACTCATCCTTTATGGAAGGATTACAAAGCAGTGGCACTCGCTCACGATTTGAAAAGTTGTTGGTCCCAGCCAATATTTAACTACCAAAAAGAAGTGATTGCTACTTTTGGTATTTATTATGATTCTGTTAAAAAACCCGGAAAATTGGAGTTGGAGGTTTTTAACAGGTCGGCAACTCTTTTGAGTTTGATTCTTGAAAACCATCAAAAGAGCAAAGCCCTCCTTGCCAGTAATGAGCGTTTTAATTATGTGCACAGAGCCACAAATGATGCTATTTACGATTGGGACGTGGAGAACGATTGCTTCTACTGGGGAGAAAGCTTTCAAAGAATATTTGGCCATCAGATGGATACAATCCTGGAATTAAAGGATTGGGTAGCATTAATGTACCCTAATGAACATGAGGAAGCGCAGCCAAAGTGGGATGCATTTATTGCGGATCCTGAGCAAACCAAATGGGCCAGGGAATTCCGTTTGAAAAGGGCTGACGGTAGTTATGCTTATGTGGATGAAATAGGGCATCTCATTCGTGATAAGCATGGGAAACCCAAACGGATGATAGGAGTGCTGAGAGACAGGTCCCAGCAAAAATTGGAAGAACACAGGCTTAAATTAATGGAAAGTGTTATCACCAACACCAATGATGCAATTCTGATTACAGAGGCGGAGTCTTTTGATGAGCCGGGTCCCAAAATTATATTTGTGAATGAAGCCTTCTCTAAAATGACAGGTTATAAAGCCGAGGAAGTAATTGGGAAATCCCCGAGAATACTACAGGGTCCCAATACAGACAAAGCCAAATTAAAGGAGTTAGGAGAGGCAATCCGGAATTGGCAATCATTCCAAATTACCACTATTAATTACAAAAAAAGTGGAGAGGAATTCTGGATTGATTTTTCCGTGAGTCCGGTAGCTGATGAATCAGGAGCGTTTACACATTGGATTGCTATACAGCGTGATGTGACAGAAGAGAAAAAACTTCGTGATCTATTGGAAAATGCTACAAGTATGGCCAGAATAGGCAGCTGGGAGATAGATGTAAAAGCTAAGAAGTTGTATTTCTCAGATATGACGAAGGAAATTCATGAAGTAGCCCGGGATTTTCAACCTCCTTACAATTCCGGAATCGGGTTTTATAGAGAAGATGTAAGGGGAATTGTAAAAGCCCACACTGATGATGCTATTAAAAATAAGTTGTCCTGGGATTATGAACTACCCATTATTACTGCTAAGGGAAATGAAAGATGGATTAGAAGTATTGGAAAGCCGGAATTCAAGAATGGAGAGTGCATCAAAATATTCGGTAGTTTTCAGGATATCCACCAACGGAAAATGGCTGAATTGGAACTGCATAAAGCTTTTGATGATAAAAAGGCCATACTGGAAAGTATAAGTGATGGCTTCTTTTTAGTGGATAATAAATGGATAGTCACCTACTGGAACAAAGAAGCAGAAAAGTTACTGCAAACTCCTAAGAAATCCATCATCAATAAAAACCTGTGGGATGTGTTTAATGATGCAGTTGACCTCCCCTCTTACAATTACTACCACAAAGCCATGCAAGAGCATGTTTCTGTGGAGTTTGAGGATTATTATGACCCAATTAATAAATGGTTTGAAATTAGCGCCTACCCTTCAGGGAAAGGATTGTCGGTTTATTTTAAAGACATTACTGAAAGAAAACAGTCTGAAGCACTTCTTAAACAATCCAACGAACGCTTTGAGAAAGTAACCGAAGCCACCAATGATGCCATTTGGGATTGGGACATTGAAAATGACTCCTTGTATAGAGGTTCAGGATTTAACAAGATTTTTGGTTATGATGTCAGTAAAAAACTACACTCAAAGGATTTTTGGACCGATAAATTTCATCCTGAGGACATGATTAAAATTAGTAGCAGTATTGAAGAAGCAATTGCAGATGAAAATACTAAAAACTGGACTCAGGAATATAGGATTATTAGAGATGACGGACAGACCGCCTTTGTGATTGACAGAGGGGTTATTATTCGTAACTCTACAGGAAAGGCCATCAGAATGGTAGGTGCTATCACTGATGTTACCCACAGAAAGGAGTATGAAAAATCACTTAAGCAACTTAATGAAAAACTTTCCATGAGGGCAAAAGAACTTGCCTTATCAAATATTGAGCTTGAACAGTTTGCATTTGTAGCTTCTCATGATTTGCAAGAACCACTTAGGATGGTGACTAGTTTTTTAACACAATTGGAGAAAAAATACACAGAAGTATTGGACGAGAAGGGGAAGCAGTATATTTACTTTGCTGTGGATGGGGCTAAAAGAATGCGGCAGATTATATTAGATCTCCTGGAGTTTTCCAGAGCAGGCAAGAAAGCTGAAAACAGTGAGAAGGTTGATGTAAAAGAATTAATTGAAGAAGTTTGCCAATTGCAACGTAAATCTATAGAAGAGAAATCTGCCAAGATAATCTCACATAAATTACCCAATGTTTTGCTTAATAAAGCTCCCTTTTTACAGGTGTTTCAGAATCTGATTGGCAATGCACTAAAATATTGTCATCCCGAAATAGCCCCGGAAATTGTTATTTCTGCGAAAGAATCAAAAAACCAATACACCTTTTCCATTAAAGATAACGGAATAGGTATTGAAACTGAATATTTCGATAAAATATTTGTTATTTTCCAAAGGTTACATGCAAGTGAGGAGTACAACGGAACAGGAATGGGGCTTGCTATTGTCAAGAAAATTATTGAACAAAATGGCGGGGAGATTTGGTTGGAATCAATTGTAGGTAAGGGTAGTGTGTTTTATTTTACAATAAGCAAAAAATGATATGAAAAATGTACATCTTTTATTAGTTGAAGATAATGAAGGCGATATCCTTTTGACCAGAGAAGCACTTGAAGGAAGCAAGATCATTAATAAGATAAGTGTGGTGAGAAATGGAAAGGCAGCACTGGATTTCATCTTTAAAAAAGGGGATTTTGAAAATGCCGATACCCCTGACCTGGTGCTGCTTGATGTAAATTTGCCTTTAAAAAACGGACATGAAGTGCTTCAGGCAGTAAAAGAAGATAAATCTACTCAACATCTTCCTATAGTAATGCTAACTACTTCCTCATCTGAGAATGATATTCAGCTTTCCTATAAACACCAGGCAAATTGCTATATTACAAAACCAGTAGATGTAGAAGATTTCTTACATGCTATTCTATCCATTGAAGATTTTTGGCTTAATTTAGTTACTTTGCCAAGGTCGGAATAGTGACTATAACCATTCATGCCAAAGAACAATGCCCCATATAAGCAATAGTTTATATTTTTTAATAATTTATCTGACCATCATCTAATGGGGAAGGATCCATATCCATACAGAATTCTTGTTATTGAGGATAATCCCGGGGATTATCTACTGATACAGGATTATTTGGATGAACACATCCTTTCCCCTAAGATAAAGAATGTGGGTACTTTCAGAGATGCTTTGATGCTACTGTCAGACCCTGAAGCCACCTTCGATATTATTTTACTGGATTTGTCATTGCCTGATAAGAGCAGTGAAGAGTTGATTAACGAAATTGTAAAAATTTCCAAAAAAGTTCCCATTATAGCCCTTACAGGATATAGCGAATTGGCCTTTGCAGTAAAATCCCTTTCCCTGGGCCTGTCCGATTATCTGGTAAAAGAAGAACTCAGCCCCATTATACTTTATAAAAGTATAGTGTACAATATTGAGCGGAACCGCTACATCAAGAAAATTAGATCTTCGGAAAAGAAGTATATGGACTTGTTTCAGATGAGTCCTTTGCCCATGTGGGTGTATGATTCCGAGACTTTAAAATTTTTGGACGTAAATGAATCGGCTGTCCGGCATTATGGCTATTCGGTAGAAGAATTCACTTCCATGTCAATAAAGGATATCAGGCCTAAAGAAGATATGCCTGATTTGGAAAAGGCACTGGAAATTTCAAGAGGAAAAAAAACAGGCTTTTATTATCAGGGAGTATTCCGTCATGTGTTAAAGAATGGTGAAATTATATATGTGGACATACAAAGCAATGTCATCAAATTCAATGAAAGAGATGCCAAAATAGTTTTAGCCAATGATATCACAGACCGGATAATTCATACAAAGACCATAGAGGTGCAGAATGAGAAATTAAAGGAAGTAGCCTGGCTCCAGTCGCATATAGTAAGGGCACCTTTATCAAGGATTATGGGCCTGCTGAATGTTTTGTCTTCCGGTAAGTTAAATGAAATTGAAAAAAAACAATACCTTGGATATGCTATAGATTCAGCCAATGAGCTTGACAGTATTGTGAGGGATGTCGTAAGCAAATCGCAGCAAATCCACTTAGACCCAAAGAAAAATGAGCTTTAGATTGTTATTGATTGATGATGATGAAATCTTTATCATGATGTCCAAATTCATGATTAAGGAGAGTGATTTTCATCCTTCCCCATTGTCATTTGAAGATGGCCTTGCAGCCGCGGACTTCCTGAAGAATAATTACCAACCGAATGATAGATATGTGATATTTTTGGACATTAATATGCCAAAAATGGATGGATGGGAATTTTTAGAATCCATAAAGGAATTTGCCAATCCGTCTAACACTTTTGTTTTTATGGTTTCTTCCTCCACTGATGATGAAGATGTAGCCAAGGCTTGTAAAAATCAATTTGTGCTAAAGTTCATGTCGAAACCCATCTTGACCGACACTTTGATCCAACTTAAGGAAATGCCGGAACTAAAGCAGTTATTTAAAGATGGGAAATAAGATGGGAAATAAGATGGGAAATTGCTATTGAAATAGGTAAGCACTAATTTCAAATTAGATATCCATTGCTCCTTTGAGTTATTATTTATTAATACTATCTTTTATCAAATTTAGAAACCATGTCAAAGGAAAAGTCAGTAAAGAAAGCCGTGAAGAAAGAGCCCACCAAGAATTTAAAGGAAAAAAGGGCTGATAAAAAAGCTAAAAAAGATAGTAAGAAAAGCAATTTTTAAGAATTGATCTCCTTCATTAACAGTGGCCCAAAAAGTGCCCGTATAATTTTATTAAGTTGAGTTCGGTTATTAAGCCAGCTTAATAAAAGGAAAGCACTATTTTCCACAGAGATGATGCAAAACTTTCCAAATTTCAGGAGATTAGACTATTCGATTGTTGGTGTATTTCATCATCAATAGGCAAACACCAAATTTGGAAAGTTTAAGGTTTAAATTAGGGATCCAACTCATTATTAAGCTGTCGATGTTTATTCGGCAGCTTTTTTTCTTCCTCAAAATTCCATCAAGGCAGTAAATCTATGCCGGTTAATAAATAATTCCCTCTTTGCGCACAATAAATTACTATATATTTTAGTTTTTACTAAAAATAGTAGTAATTTTAATGATGGATTCACAACAACATATCAGAGGGAGAGGAGCACAACATCATCCGTCTAACCAGTTCTTAAAACAAGCCATAAGCCTTGAAGAAGATACTGCGATCGATGAATATACTCATTTGGACAAACCGGCCACCCAAATCTTTTATGAATCACCCAGAAAAATTGTCAACAAGGTGACCAGTCCTGATGTGGGGATGGACTACTCCCTCAACCCTTATCAAGGATGTGAACATGGTTGTGTCTACTGCTATGCCAGGACCACCCATGAGTTTTGGGGTTACGATGCAGGACTGGACTTTGAATCAAAAATCATTGTAAAGAAGAATGCGGCATCTTTACTTGAAAAAGAGTTATTGAAGCCCGGTTGGAAGGTGAAGCCAATCGTATTATCGGGCAATACTGATTGCTACCAGCCATTAGAGCAAAAGTTAAGAATCACACGAAGTCTTTTGGAAGTGTTTGCCAAATACCGGCATCCCGTAGGTATCATCACCAAAAATGTTGCGTGTTTAAATGATTTGGATGTGCTTAAAGATTTGGCAGCAGATAATCTGGTACGGGTGATATTTTCCATCACCAGCTTGGATGAAAACTTAAGGGCAAAACTGGAGCCAAGAACAGCCTCAGCCAAAAAGAAACTTGAAGCAATTGAGATACTGAGTCAAAACAATATCCCGGTAAGTGTGATGACCGCTCCCATTATACCTGGTTTAAATCATCATGAAATACCCTCCATAATTGAAGCGGCTACTCAAAGAGGAGCCATAAATGCCGGTTATACGGTAGTCAGATTAAATGGTGCTATCAAAGATGTGTTTTCCAAATGGTTACAAACCCATTTCCCCGATCGTTATCATAAAGTTTGGGCAGGGATTGCCTCCTTGCATGGAGGCGAGGTGAATGATTCTGTTTGGAAAAGTAGAATGAGGGGAGCCGGTCCTGAAGCAGATATTATTAAACAATTATTTGAAGCAGCGAAGAAAAAATATATGGATGGAGGAAAGGAGATCAGGCTGGACACGACAAAATTCAGAAAGGGAGGTAACTATAAGTTGTTTTAAGTTATATGAATTTCAGTTTTTGTTTTCCTGAAAACTGTTGATTGATCTTAAGGATTATTTTATTGAGTTGTTCTTTATCTAATTTGTTGTCATAAAATTCTGCAGAGCATTCAATTACATTTTGGGCAAATTCGTGGATTTCGTCATAATACAATTTCTTTTCATCATCCACATACAGCATTTTTTCCAGGCTTGACAATAAATGCATTAAAACCAAAACATCCTGCTGTCCATATTTTCTAATAGGAACAAACGTTTGATATAAGGTGGCTTTGAAAGTTATAGGTTTTAGGTAAACGCATATATTGGCATTTTCATCCCTTAATACGAGTTGCTGTTTCACCATCATCAATTGAATAAACAAATCAGAAAGTAAATCTATAGCCCTGATGGCGGTTCCGGGATCATTAATTCCGGGGCTTAATGCTTTAATAGCAATTTCTGAAATTTGTTGAAATCCAAAAGAGTAATGATCGGTAATATGCTCTTCAGTATACAAAATAAAATAGGATGCCAACTCCTTCTTTTGTTCATCGTTCAATCTTTTGTTGGTTTTAACATACGGATAATGCTTTACTAAATAAGTACCTACGCTGATCTCTAGTTTAACTATGATCTTGTTTTTATTGCAAAAATCCTTTAAACTGTTAAGCTTTATATGTTTTAAGAAACCTGATGCGTAAGCTTTCTGACTATACCAACCTTCATCTTTAGGTGGACTTATAGGTTCTGTTTCCTCTTTTTTCTCACTTTGATTTCCCTCCTCAATATTAGCTTTTTTAAGTGCTTTACGAGTACTCTCCTTAATATCATTCATTATATTGTCCACCTGTATTTTTTGAGAAATAGAATGAATAAATGAAACAAAAAATACGAGGCAAATTATGGCTAAAATCATGCTAATGAGAATACCAAAGGAAGGAACATGAAAATTTTGCTGAGGAGAGTTAATATTCACTATCATTAGTAAACTATAAATAACAGTTCCCAAAAAGAAGCCCAGTACTATTTGATGAAAACGATTTGATATTAAGCCGGGTAAAACCCGAGGAGATAAGGTGGCTGTGGCTCGGTTTAATACTACCATTACCATAGAGAAACTAAATACCATTAAAGATATAATACTCGCTACTATTGTGCCCAATACTAAGCGTCCATTTTCGGCATCATGCACCAGTGAAATTGATAATTCTTCTTTTATATCCATTAAGAATGGTGAATATTCTATTTGAATAATCAGGATAGAGAAAAGTAAAAAAACAATGGCAAGCATAGCAGGATAAAATGCGATGCTATTAAATATTTTTTTATAAAAAAGCACGAAATAATTAGTCCATCTTTTCATTTGGATAAGTTTAGTTTCACCCCGATATGGTAAGGGCAGGCCATCCCTCGGTTTGGTTCCGAGCACTCGGATGCTCATTTCATATTAATTCCATCACTTTAGTTTTATTCATTTTTTCTCAAAGATATAGGTATAGGGCTTTCTTCCTGATAAATTTTTAGTTCCAGAATGTCAGCTGGCATATTAAAGCCTTCTTTCATGAGCTTATTAATAATGGCTTTCATCACATTGCTTTTCAGAACGGTGATTGACCCCACAAAATCATAGGTGTTAATCCAGAAGAAGATTTTCAAACTGATTGTGCTTGATCCGAATTTGTCTATTGTAACAAAAGGAGTAAAATTTTTTAATTGTACTATGTTATCTAGTGATTTAATGGTTTCCAGGATGACATCAGTTGCTTCTGATATGTCCACGCCATAATCCATCCCTATTACAAATTCATGGCGCATATATCCGTCCTTAGTATAATTAGTAAGAGGGTTTTTAATCATAATAGAATTGGGGATGTAAATGTCGCGGCCATCAATAGCTTTAATATGGGTGTTCCTGAAGCTCATGCTTCTTACTCTTCCCATCATGCTGTTGACTTCAATAATATCCCCGGTATTGAATGGCCTGCTGAAAGCCAGGAAAAATCCTGCTATAAAATTCTCGCCAATATCTTTAAAAGCGAAACCTAAAATTAAAGCTGAAACTCCTGCTCCTGCCAGTAATCCGCCCGCAGCTCTTCCCAACCCCACCTGATTGAAGAAAATAACTATTCCAATGATCAGAAAAAAAAGGAAAATGACCCGGCCAATGTAATTAATGAGCAGCAAATCCTTTGATTTCTTTTTTAACCTGTTCACCACCACTTTTCGAATGGCTATACCAACGGCAATAAAGATTAAGAGCAAAATTACGCCTACAGTAACTTCAGGAAGTCGGTCAAGAATATTAGCCCAATAGCGTTCAAAAGAATCTAAAATTGTTTCTCTCATATATAACTATACTTTTACGAGATAGAAATTAAATAGATAGCACTATTTTCCCAATATGTTCACTGCTTTCCATTAACGCATGGGCCTGGCTAGCTTCTTTCAATGGGAAAGTTTTATAAATAACAGGTTTAATTGCACCGCTCTCAATGTGCGGCCATATATGTTTTTCAAGCTTTTCGGCAATTTCTCCTTTAAAATCTGCAGATCTTGCCCTTAAGGTAGAGCCGGTAATTGTGAGCCTTTTCACCATCACCTTTTTCATATTAATTTCAGATGAGGCATTCTGCATAGCATTAATAATCACCAACCTTCCTTCCGGATTTAATAAGTCAATATTTTTGGCAGTATAATCTCCACCTATCATATCAAGGATAACATCTATGCCCCCTGGTTCAATGGCCCTGATTTCTTTAAGAAAATCATACTTTTTGTAGTTGATAGCTCTTGTGGCTCCGATTTTCTCCGTAAATGCACACTTTTCATCTGTCCCGGCTGTAGTATACACTTTTCCGCCCATAGCTTTCACCATTTGAATGGCAGCCACTCCAATGCCGGAGGTTCCTCCATGTACTAAAAAATGCTCACCTTTTCGGAAAGCAGCTCTGTCGAACACATTCGTCCATACTGTAAAGAAAGTTTCTGGTAGGGCTGCTGCTTCTTCAAAGCCAAGTCCGGCAGGAATAGGCAAGCACTGTTGTTCGGGCGCTGCCACCTCAGAGGCATAACCTCCTCCTGCCAATAATGCGCAAACCTTGTCACCCACTTTCCATCTGCTTACTTTGTCTCCGATCTTGGTGATGATGCCAGCTACCTCAAGGCCGGGAATGTCAGGATCCACACCTTCAGGAGCAGGATATTTGCCTTCTCGCTGAATAATGTCCGGACGGTTAACTCCGGCAGCTTTTACCTCAATTAATACTTCTGATTTACCCAAAACAGGGCTGGGCCGTTCCTGTAATTTTAATACTTCGGGTGCTCCTGGTTTGGTAATGATGACTGCTTGCATGTGGGTAAATTTAGTGAATATATAGTTTAAGGGGAAGTTGAAAGAGTAATATATACGGGTGAGCCATGCAGCATAAATCTCCCCTGAACCTTCTTTGGTTTTGAGCCTGATTCTTTGGCAGACCATTCCCACATGCTCTTTAGTTAATTCAGCATACTTGTATCCATCTTCTAATACTTACATCCGACCATTTTGTTGGTATTTTTTTCCTATCTTCATTAATTGATCGGGCAAACAATATTTTTTGTTTATGAATAGCAACAATTTTTGGGCACTATTTAATCATAGTTCGGATATTATATTTGCTCTCTCAGCAGATCATAAGTTTAAGGCTGTCAATCCAGTATTTGAAAACATCTTAGGCTGTCAAAAAAAGGCTGTTCTTAATCATTATTTGTCAGATTTTATCCCTCAGAACAAGACAGAATCACTCAATGAAATTTTTCAGGAATTATTGCGAAATGACGAAATCAATGAACTTACTCTTGAATTTATAGTACAAGGACACGATCGATATGAATTAAAGGGATGTGCATTTTTCAATAGAATAGACAAGGAATTTTACTTTCTCCTTAAAAAGACACATTTACCACAAACTTCTTATCCTATTGGTGCATTTAGTGAAGAACTTATTCGGCAATTGCCCAATCCATTTTTTCTATTTAATCAATCAGGTAAATTCCTGTTATGGAATGAAGCCTTTGAAAAAGTAACTGGCTATACCCCTGAGGAAATAAATAGCTTACCTCTATTAAACCTTTTTCCACCTTCATACCAACTACTCATTCAGGAACATATACAAATAGCCCTTGAGAAAGGGGAAACCACTTTAAATGCTCCGGTTTTATCAAAGAAAGGTGAGAAAATCCCTTATTCTTTTACAGCTGCCAGCATCCATTATTATGGAGAAGCCTGTGTATTTGGTACAGGTTTAGATATAAGTGAGCATCATAACCTCTTACAGGAGAGAAGTTTGTTAATTAACAATACAGATGAAGCGTTTTTACTCATTGATGACCAATTGAAAATTGTTACTTACAATCACCGAATGGAATTTCACTATCATCAATTATATGGTAGTCCCATAGAAAAAGGAGCCACCTTTAGAAGCCTTCCTTTACCTGGTCATTCTGAAGCTCTAAAGAAAATTGTTGAAAATGTATTTAAAGGCAAACCACAAATTGCCCGATTTGCAATTCCTGAAAATGAGGGAGGGGAAAAGATATTTGAGCTTCGCTTTAAACCCATTAAGTCAGATGCTATAAATGGTATATTTTTAACCACAACGGATATTACTGCTGAACATCAGGCTAATAAAGCCCTGAAGGAAAGCGAAAAAGCTTTGAAGGACAGCAATGAACGTTTTGAGTTGATTATGCAAGCAGGTTCAGAATGTATTTGGGATTTCAACCCCTTGACTAATGAACTTTTCTTAGGGGATGGGTACCGAAGGATGTTTGGTCTGGAGCCTCAAACTTTGCAGGAAAATAAAAGCTTGAACGATAGTTTTATTCATCCTGACGATCGGGATGCTTTTATCCAAAGTTTAGACAATGTATTAAATAATCCACAAATCAATAGTTGGGAGGGCACTTATCGTTTCCGTAAGAAAGATGGCGCCTATGCCCATGTGAAAGACAAGGCGATTATCCTTCGTGATAAAAAAGGGAACCCGACCCGAATGCTTGGTGCTATGCAAGACATAAGCACCCAATATTTCCATACTCAGTTAGAGGAGTTGGAAAAAATAGTCATGGAACAAAGCATGGCTACCAATATTGAAATAAGGGAGGTGCTTGAAACTTATATACATGGTCTCCAACTGCTATTTCCCGGAATGAAAGCTTCCATTATGGAAATCCGCGAAAGTAAATTGCAGAACCTGATATCCCCTTCTTTGCCAAAGGCCTATATTGAAGCGATTAGTGGAGAGGAAATAGGGCCAAATGGAGGATCTTGCGGGACCGCAGCATTTTTAAAACAGAAAGTGATAGTAGTAGATATTCAAAATGATGAAAGATGGAGCAATTATAAGGAGTTGGCATTAAAATATCAATTAGGTGCTTGTTGGTCCCAACCAATTTTCAATATAGAAGGAGAGGTAATTGCCACTATTGCCAATTATTACAGCGAGCCACGTACCCCTACCGAAAAAGAAGAACATTGTATAGAACGTGCTCAGAGATTGATCTCCATTATTTTCCAAAAGTTTTCTTACCTCGAAAAAATACAGCAAAGCAATGAACGGAATGACATCATCAACAAAGCCACAAATGATGCCATTTATGATTGGGATGTAAAAAAAGATATCTTCTACTGGGGAGATGGATTCCAAAAAATCCTTGGTTTTCAGCCGCACAAAGAAAACTTTAAAATAAAAGATTGGGTAGAGCTAACCCATCCTATTGACAGGGAAAGAAATAAAATTAAATGGGAAACCTTTTTGGCAGATCCGGATAGAAACAAATGGCAAAAAGAATTTCAGTTCAGGCGCAATGATGGTTCTTATGCCTATGTTGAAGAAATCGGATATTTAGTAAGAGATAAGGCAGGAAAGCCAAAAAGAATGATAGGGGCTTTACGGGACAGGAGCAAAGAAAAACTGGATACATTGCAAAAACAAATTAATGCAGATGTTGCCCTTCTTTTTAAATTAGAAGGAGCTTTGGATACCATCTTACCAAAAGTTTTAAGTTACCTGGCCAGAATTGGCGAGTTTAGTATGGCTGAAATTTGGCTTAAAAGCCAGATAGATAATGAGCTCAAATTATATGCAAAATATGCAGCCAACAAAAAAGCGGAAATGTTTTACCGGAATGTGAAAGATTTAGTTAGCCTTGATGTTAATGAGGGCTTGCCAGGCCATGTGTTCAATAATAAAGCCACTACAATCTTAGATCAACTAGAAAGCAACAAGACTTTCGCAAGAAAGATAGCAGTGAAAAATACCGGCTTAAATTCTGCTATTGGGGTACCTCTATTCCATAACAATGACATTATTGGAACATTAGTTCTTGCAAGTGAGCTCAGTGCCAAAAAACTGGAAATTTTTAGACGTGTGTTCTCATCACTGGAAAATAATTTAGGAGCCGAAATTAAAAGAAAGCAACAAGAAGAAGAGCTTCATGCTTTTTTTGAGTATGCCCCTGATATAATAGCTATTGCTACAACTGATGGATATTTTGCTAAGGTAAACCCTGCTTTCTGCAAATTGTTGGGCTATTCCGCAGAAGAACTTACTTCACAACCTTTTTCTAATTTCCTACACCCAAATGACTTGGATGGTACCATTAACGAATATATTGAGACAATCACCGGTGCACGGAGGGTTAATAATTTTATTAATAGATACAGCACAAAATCAGGAGCTTATGTATGGATTTCCTGGAATTCATCTTCTGCCTTTGGTGAGGACAACTATGTTTTTGCTTATGGAAGAGATGTGACAGCCTTGTTGGAAATACAGGAATCGTTGGAAAATGCCACCAAGCTGGCACGGGTGGGGAGCTGGGAGGTGGATTTAATAAATGACGTGACATTCTGGTCATCCATGACCAGGAAAATCCATGAGGTGCCGGAAGATTTCAAAATCAATATGGAATTGGCTATGAATTTCTATAGAGCTGACATTCGGGATCAAGTGAACAGTATAGTATCAGAGGCCATGGAAAGTGGTAAATCGTTCGATTTTGAGATGCCAATTATTACAGCTAAAGGACGTGAACGCTGGATTAGGTCAATAGGTAATGTTGAACTTGTAGAGGGAAAGTGTGTGAGAATATTTGGTAGTTTTCAGGACATTCATGAACGGAAAGTAATAGAACTACGGCTAAAAAATATCTCTAACAATGTTCCGGGCGTATTGTTTCAATACCATTTACGCCCGGATGGAAGTGATGAATTGAATTTTGTAAGTGAAGGTTCTAAAGAGGTGTGGGGCTTTACTCCTGAAGAGTGTATTGCTGATATTGATAATGTTTGGGGAGGGATTAAACAAGGCGGAGAGGTTGAGATGGTAAGACAATCTATTATGGAATCTGCCAAAAACCTTACTAGATGGCGTGCAAGATGGCGGTATGTGAAGCCAGATGGAGCTATCTGTTTCCATGAGGGGTTTGGTAATCCTTATAAAATGGCCGATGATACTATAGTCTGGGATTCTATTATTACAGATATTACTGACTTGCATGAATTGGAAAGGTTGGCCGAAAGAACTTCAAAAATAGCCCGAATTGGAAGCTGGGAACTGGATTTAAAACAAAAAGACCAGCAGGAAATGTACTGGTCCTTAATGACCAGGCAAATACTTGATGTAGATGAAAAATATAATCCTTCTTACACCGGTGGACTCGAGTTTTGCACTTCAAAAAGCAGGAAAATACTACGGAAAGCAGTTGATAAAATAATTGCCACAGGAGAAGAGTTTGATTTGGAACTATTGACCAAAACAGCTGGTGGCAATAGTAGATGGGTTCGTTGTATAGGAAACTCCGAAAGAGTGGGAGGCAAGTGTACAAAGATATTCGGAAGTATTCAGGATATACATTTACAAAAATCTGCGGAAGAGCAAATTCTAAAATCTAATTTAGTACTTGAGAAACATGCCAAAGAATTAGCCCATTCCAATGCTGAACTGGAACAATTTGCCTATGTAGCTTCTCATGATCTGCAAGAGCCTCTAAGAATGGTCACAGGCTTTTTGACACAACTTGAGAAAAAATATGGCGACCAACTAGATGACAAAGCACTTCAGTATATTGATTTTGCTGTGGATGGAGCTAAAAGAATGAGGCAGATTATTTTGGATTTGCTAGATTTCTCAAGGGCAGGTCGTTATGAGGGAAAATTGGAATCCGTTAATATAAAAGAAATTATTGAAGAGGTGAATCAATTACAACGTAAAGTAATTGAGGAGAAGAAGGCCACAATATATTTCGATAAACTACCTACTATTGATGGACATCGTCCCCCTTTATTGCAGGTATTTCATAATTTGATAGGCAATGCTTTAAAATATTCTGAAGCGACTGTAGCTCCTGAAATTAATATTAAGGCAAAAAAACTACCAGCTTACTGGCAATTTTCAGTAGCAGACAATGGAATAGGGATTGATCCGGAATATTATGATAAAATATTTGTCATATTTCAACGATTGCATAATAAAAACGAATATGGTGGCACGGGCATGGGGTTATCAATCGTTAAGAAAATCATTGAAAACATGGGAGGTAAAATATGGGTGGAATCCAGACGGGGGAAAGGAAGTACATTTTATTTTACTGTACCTAAATTAATTCAACCATGAAAACTATACAAATATTGCTAGTAGAAGATAATGAAGGAGATGCTTTCCTTGCTAAGGAAGCAATGGAAGACAGCAAAATCCCCAATGTGCTATACGTGGTTGAAAATGGACAGGAAGCACTGGATTTTGTATTTCAAAGAAGTTTATTTGAAAACAGTCCGGTGCCTGATTTGATCCTGTTGGATATCAATTTACCCATTAAAAGTGGGCACGAAGTTTTAAAGGAGGTAAAAACAAGTTCTACCAAAAATCACATCCCTGTTATTATCCTCACTACCTCTTCCGCACAAAGAGACATAGATCTGGCTTATCAATACCATGCCAATTGCTATATTACCAAACCTGTAAACGCTGAAGAGTTCATCATGGCTGTTAACAAAATAGAGCAATTTTGGAATAACATTGGTACACTTCCTCCTAAATAGTATAAATGGTGTTTCCCGTCAGAGGTAATCCCTGATTTCCAGGAGGGGATAAAGCTTTCTTTTTATTAAATTAAGAGTAATATCTGTCGTAAAACAGTTTTAAGGAATTTATCTTTCTTCAGATTTTATTACCCCTGGTTTGTTAAAAAAGCTGTTTAATCGAAAAAAGACCTTTTCTCATGTAAGGTTTTCATTAATATTTTCGCTTATTTTGTGTGTTTTTCATCGAAATAATTAACTTCCCTAGAATTTAATACAAACAATAAGTAAAAACTGATAAAATGGCTAAACTCAAGAATATTATCATGCAACTTTCTGATGCTGATTATCAAGCAATTTATGATTCTCTTTCCACAGGAGGTGCTGATAAATCCGCCTATTTATTAAAATCAATGCGTGAAAGCTATTCCGGTGATCATACACTAATGAATGAGCTTGAGGTGAATACAAATGCCTATTATACTTTGCGCTCCCGCCTAAATCAAAAAATTGAAGAGTACTTACTCCAACAAATGGAGAACCCACGTACTGATATTCTTAAAAAAGTAGCTAATATCAATGAAATATTGTTTACCAAAAAGAAAGCTATTGCTATTGCCACTCTTAAAAAATTGGAAAAGGAGTTAATAGATTATGATTTGTCCAATGAACTGACAGTAGTATACAAGGCCTTAAAAAAGCTACATCATAATACAGAAGAGTACTTCCAATATAGTCAATTGTACAATAAGCATGTGGCTTATATGTTGGCTGTTGACAAAGCAGAGGATTTGCTTAGTAGCTATTTTATAAAATTTGGAAATTACTCGCTCACAGGTGACAGCGTAAATAAGCTTGAGCTCGAACTTCTTAACAAAGAAATGGCAAATATTTGCCGTTTATATGACTCTCACAGGCTTTACATTTATAAAAACTGTATGAATGTATACCACAGGTTATTTGTTGAAGAGGATGAATCAAATGCTGATCTCGAACCGATAGAAGACATACTAAACAAGGCAGAGGAAATATTTGCATTGTATAGCCTTGACTCTATCTACTTCCACCTAAAATTGGTATATGAGTTTCTCAAGCTGGAATATTATAACCATTACACATTATATAGAAAGGCAGACAATTATTATGAAGAAGTAAATGAATCTTGTGATACTTTCCTGTCCAATTTTACACTTTATACCTACCCTGCCCAATTTTTAATTACCAAAATAGAAAGAAAGAAAAGACAGCCAGAAGGATTGCCATTATCAGAAGAGAATCAAGCTATTTTCCAGGATTTTGAACCTGACAGAGATAATTTACCACAGTATATCACTTATGTCACCTATCGTGCTTTAAGTTGTTATTTCGATAATAAATTTGACGAGGCGGCCAAATGGTTTAATAACCTGCTCAATGATGTGAGCCTGAAAAAATACCAGAACTCACAATTGGAGATTAAGACACTTTTGGCACTGCAGTATTGCCTGGTAAAAGATTATGAATTATTCAATCAACTCATCAACAGCATACAGCGTCAAATCAGGATTTTAGGAAAAGATAATTGCGTGAATATCCAGTTATTGAATAAAATCATGAAAATATCACTCAGTGAGTCAAAGCGAAATAAGCGGGAGAAAATTGGAGAAATGGCAAAGGTTTTCAATTCTTTGAAACCCGAGCAACATTTCTCTCCAACTTTGTTAATAAATATTAATGATGAACTAATTAATAAATTAGTATAGTGAAAGCGGACTTATTTTTATATTGATAAGTCCGTTAAGCTTTCCTGTGAAAGTGGTTTGTTTAAATATTTTTTAACAGCTTCGTATTTTTTAGATTTGCTTACATCCTGAGGGTTGATAGAAGAAGTAAGCATAATGATCTTACACTTATTGATGGTGGTATCTTTTAATTTGTTGAACTCTTCCAGAAACTGGAACCCATCCATTAATGGCATATCAATATCTAAAAATATCACATCAGGAAGAACACTCTCTACAACATCCTTTTCCAACTGCTCAATATTTTTCAAAAACTCAATAGCACTTTTTGCACCTGTATGGGTGTAGATATAATCAGATAGTCGAGCTGCTTCAACCATTTTTTGATTTATCAGATTATCAATTTCATTGTCATCAATCAGCATGACGGAGTGATATTTACTCATAATTAAGAGGTTTTATTTAGATGCTTTAATTTAGTAAAAAAACAACAAAGGATAAAAACATTTCAATATATGAAATGCACCTGAATATTCAGGTGCATTTTCAAAAAAAAATTATAAATCAAATTTTATGCCTTGTGCCAAAGGTAATGAATCCCCATAGTTCAATGTGTTGGTTTGACGCCTCATATAAGCTTTCCAGGCATCAGAACCTGATTCTCTTCCTCCACCAGTCTCTTTTTCACCACCAAAGGCTCCACCAATTTCCGCACCGGACGTACCAATATTTACATTGGCAATTCCACAGTCGGAACCAGAACCTGATAAAAATTGATGTGCCTCGCGCATATTGTTAGTCATAATAGCAGAAGAAAGCCCTTGCCTTACTCCATTTTGAAGTTTGATCGCATTATCAACTCCACCGCTATATTTCATTACGTATAAAATAGGGGCAAAAGTTTCTTCCTGCACAATTGAATAACTATTGTCAGCCTCAATAACAGCGGGCTTCACATAACATCCGCTTTCATAAGCTTCACCTGAAAGTACTCCTCCTTCAATAATTACTTTACCCCCTTCTTCTTTAGCTTTCTCAATTGCTTTTTCATAAGCTTCTACAGCTTGTTTGTCAATTAATGGCCCCACATGATTTTTTTCATCTAATGGATTACCAATTTTTAACTGCTGATAAGCACCTTTCATTTTAGTGATTAACTCATCATAAATATCTTCATGAACAATTAATCTTCTTGTAGAAGTACATCTTTGACCGGCAGTACCCACGGCACCAAATACACCGCCAATTAATGAAATTTTCAAATCTGCATCAGGCGTAATAATCATAGCGTTATTCCCACCTAATTCTAAAATAGATTTTCCTAAACGGGCGGCAACAGCTTGTCCCACTATTCTTCCCATTCTTATAGAGCCTGTCGCTGATATTAATGGAACTCTTTCGTCATTAGTCATCCATTCACCTACTTTGTAATCGCCATTGATCAAACATGAAATTCCTTCCGGTAAATCATTGTCTTTTAAAACCCCAGCAATAATGTTTTGACAGGCAATACCTGTAAGTGGAGTTTTTTCTGATGGTTTCCAAACACATACATCGCCTGCTACCCAAGCAAGGGCAGTATTCCAACTCCAGACAGCTACAGGAAAGTTGAAAGCAGAAATAATGCCTACTATCCCTAAAGGATGCCATTGTTCCTGCATGTGGTGTTCCGGCCTTTCCGATTTAATAGTTAAACCATGTAATTGACGGGAAAGCCCTACAGCAAAGTCACAGATATCAATCATTTCCTGCACTTCACCTAAGCCTTCTTGAAAGGATTTACCCATTTCGTAAGAAACCAATCTGCCTAATGGATCTTTTAGCTCTCTTAATTTCTGGCCAAATTGTCTCACAATTTCACCTCTCATAGGGGCAGGTGTTGCGCTCCATGTTTGAAAAGCTGATTGGGCTTTCTCAATAACTTTATCGTAATCTTCTCTTTTAGTAATACCTACAGAACCTATTTCGGCTCCATCTACCGGGGAGATAGAGGATATTGACTCCGATGATTCCATCCATAGGTTTCCGGTTGAAGTTCCTTTGTTGTTCTTTTTGACACCTAATTGTTCTAACGCCTTAGCGATGCCGTACTCTTTCTGAATGTTCATAAATTATGTATTTCTTAAAAAAAACTGTTTGATTAATAATTACTTTTTTAGTGAGATTATTAATAGCCACAAAAATGAGGTTTTTTGAATGATATAAAAAGAAAAAAGGCATCTGATACTGATGCCTTTTTGAATCTCTTTTCAAAACCCATTGCGATGGGTAATTATTTATTACCAACCCATACCATAGTAAGCTTTGGTTCCATCAGGATATACGCCTTCAATCAATATTCCCCCTCTTTTGCTTTGCAGAATTCTGCTAAGTTCTTCCGTATTTTGAACCGTAACTTTATCAATTGCTGTAATGACAAAACCTTCTTTTACCCCAATCTCTTTCCACTTGCCATCGCCTACTTCTGTAATTTTAACTCCCCCGTCAATGTTTAATTGATCTTTTTCTTCCTCACTAATATCTTCTATCACAGCGCCCTCGATTTTTGTTGTTACATCAGGTTTTATTTCAGCCAATGTATTCTCTACATTTTGTAAAGTTACCTCTACATTGTTCTTTTTACCATTCCTGACATAGGTAACTTCTATCTTATCACCAGGGCTATTCCGAGCCACATATTCCTGAAGCTCCGAAACAGTGCTAATATTGTATTCTCCAATGCTGGTAATGATGTCCCCTTGCTTTAAGCCTGCCTTGTCTGCAGCGCTTTCAGGTCCCACCTGAGCAATGTAAACACCAGCAGTTAAATCGATATCTTCGCTTTCAAGTCTTGGGTCATTTAAATTAAGAATGCTTACTCCCAACATAGCTCTTTGAACCACTCCATATTCTTTCAGATCATTTACTACTTTACTAACCAAGGTAGCTGGAACCGCGAAAGAGTAACCTGCATAGCTCCCGGTTGGAGTGGCAATAGCTGTATTTATGCCAATCAACTTACCTTTGAGATTAACCAAAGCTCCTCCGCTGTTTCCAGGATTCACGGCAGCATCTGTTTGTATAAAGGATTCAATTCCGTATTGATTTTGCGCATTCAGAATATTGATGTTTCTTGATTTTGCACTTACTATGCCAGCAGTTACAGTTGAAGTAAGATTAAAAGGATTGCCTACCGCCAATACCCATTCTCCTACTTTCGTGTGGTCAGAATTTCCAAACTCTACGAATTGCAGATCCCGGGCATCAATTTTCAATAATGCCAAGTCTGTGTTTGGGTCAATGCCTATTACATCTGCGGTATAACTCCTATTATCATAAAGAATGACTTCCAGCTTACTGGCATTTTCAACTACATGGTTATTGGTAACAATATATCCATCAGGTGAAATAATAACCCCTGAACCGGAAGATTGCGCTTTTCTTTCGAATTGTCTGCCTCCCTGATCTCCATAAAAATCACGGAAGTACTCTTCAAAAGGAGATCTTGATCTGGGCTGACTGCGGGTAATCTCCGCTCTTATATGGACTACTCCTTTTGTTACTTGTTCTGCTGCATAAATAAAATTAATGCCCTCTGGAACAGAATATTCTGTTTCATCGAGGAAACTGGATAGCTTTGCATTGCTTTCCTGGATTTCTTCAAAGGTTTGATTTTCTTGTGATGAAGAGTTTAAATACATAAACCCACCTATTGCAATCAAAGCACTTAAAAATGATGCAATCAATACACCTAAAAAAAATTGTTTCTTGCTTAACATGTTATTTGTTTTTGATCCCTATTCATTTAATAATCTGCCATACTAAAATTAAAAATAACTTTCAGACTTGTATAGTAAATCTCTTTTCTCCCTCTGAAAAATAAAGTAGGAGAAAGATTAAACTTGAACCCCGAATGTTACTTTAAGTCTATATGAAGTTGGCGGATATATGGTTAACACATCTATCAACGCTTTGGTTTGTTCAGTTATTTCTTTTTTAAAGAATAAGGGGCTCATGGAAAGCCCCTTTTATTTGAAACGATAATTATTTGATTTGGATGGTTTTTTTGAGCTCTTTTTTCTCATCTTTTGGAATGATTACTTTCAATATCCCATCCTGATAACTTGCCTCAACTTTATCCTCTAGAATGTTATCCGGCAAGTAGAATGTTCTGCTGAAAGCTCCGTATTTTGTTTCTACAGAGTGATAGTTCTTTCCATCCTTTTCATTCTCAAATTTTCTCTCTCCGGAAATAGTTATTTTTCCATCTGACATGTCAATGTTGAAATCAGACTTCTTCATTCCCGGCACTGCAACTGAAAGCTCGAATTCTTTTTTTCCCTCCGCAACATCTACTTGCGGATTGAAGCTTTCCATTTCTTTGTTAGCATTAACAAAGGATTCGTTAAAAAAGCGATCTAAAAAATTAGAAAAGCTTCTGTTTGCTACATTGGGTAATCCCTGATCATATTTTATAAGTGTCATAACTGATAAATTTAAGGTTTAACATTTTTATAAAGGGATAGTAAATTTTGTACCATTCTTGAAAATGGCTCAAAATCACCCTCGATTAATGACATTATGTCTACTTAGTGACTGATTTTCCCTATAATCAAGTCATTATGTCATTATTCAGTAGTTGTGGTCATTTGATAGGTGAATGCATTAATAGAGTATGAGTTGATTAGCCGAAAATATATTTAAATATTTTCAAATTGTATTTGCAAAATATGAAAGGGACTGCTATGTTTGCATTCCCAAAAGGGACATTCCTCCTTAGCTCAGCTGGTTAGAGCATCTGACTGTTAATCAGAGGGTCCTTGGTTCGAGCCCAAGAGGAGGAGCAAAGCCATCTGAAAAGATGGCTTTTTTTATTTAAGCCTTTTCAGAATGGATAAATACTACGTCTATATCCTTTATTCGGTTAAAATTGACAAATACTACGTTGGCTATTCTCGGACTCCGGAGAAGAGGTTGGTCTTTCATAACTCCTCTTTTAATAAAATATGGTCCAAGAAGGGGCAGCCATGGGAGTTGAAAACCACTATTCCCTTTGCTTCAAAAACAGAAGCCATGGTGGTAGAGAGGAAAATTAAAAGCTTTAAAAGTAGAACGGCAATTGAAAGTATTATTAATAAAGGTTGGAAAGGATGATGTGCTTCCTTAGCTCAGCTGGTTAGAGCATCTGATCCCGCTTGAGCGGGAAGGGTCCTTGGTTCGAGCCCAAGAGGAGGAGCAAAGCCATCTGAAAAGATGGCTTTTTTTATTTAAGCCTTTTCAGAATGGATAAATACTACGTCTATATCCTTTATTCGGTTAAAATTGACAAATACTACGTTGGCTATTCTCGGACTCCGGAGAAGAGGTTGGTCTTTCATAACTCCTCTTTTAATAAAATATGGTCTAAGAAGGGGCAGCCATGGGAGTTGAAAACCACTATTCCCTTTGCTTCAAAAACAGAAGCCATGGTGGTAGAGAGGAAAATCAAAAGCTTTAAAAGTAGAACGGCAATTGAAAGTATTATTAATAAAGGTTGGAAAGGATGATGTGCTTCCTTAGCTCAGCTGGTTAGAGCATCTGATCCCGCTTGAGCGGGAAGGGTCCTTGGTTCGAGCCCAAGAGGAGGAGCAAAGCCATCTGAAAAGATGGCTTTTTTTATTTAAGTCTTTTCAGAATGGATAAATACTACGTCTATATCCTTTATTCGGTTAAAATTGACAAATACTACGTTGGCTATTCCCGGACTCCGGAGAAGAGGTTGGTCTTTCATAACTCCTCTTTTAATAAAATATGGTCTAAGAAGGGGCAGCCATGGGAGTTGAAAACCACTATTCCCTTTGCTTCAAAAACAGAAGCCATGGTGGTAGAGAGGAAAATCAAAAGCTTTAAAAGTAGAACGGCAATTGAAAGTATTATTAATAAAGGTTGGAAAGGATGATGTGCTTCCTTAGCTCAGCTGGTTAGGGCATCTGATCCCGCTTGAGCGGGAAGGGTCCTTGGTTCGAGCCCAAGAGGAGGAGCAAAGCCATCTGAAAAGATGGCTTTTTTTATTTAGACTCTTTCAGAAAGGATGAATATTATGCCTGCATCCTCTATTCGCTTAAAATTGACAATATTACATTGGTTATTCCTGAACTCCGGTGAAGCGGTTAGGATTTCAGAACTCTTCACTTAACTGAATCTTGTATAATATAAAAGAGGTCAGCCCTGGAAATTGAAAACCTCTATTCTTTTTGATTCAAAAACAGAAGCCATGGTAGTTGAAAAGAAAATTAAAGACTCTAAAAGCAAAAGCGGCTATTCAAGAGTTATTAGTAAAGGCTGAAGAGGTGAACTCCCTTTCTAAAAGAGGAATTATCAATTGCGAGATTCTGTTTGACTGAATCTGTAGTACCTATCAATCTAAAGTGGCCCTTTGCATAATTGGGAAAATACCCGCATCAATCTTCTGGTGTGAGGAGAATGGTTGTGTGTAGGGTTGTATCATAATAAAAATAAAAAGGGCTGAATTTCTCAGCCCTTTTGTACTTAAATAAATATGAATCCGTCTTTTCAGGCGGAGTTTTTAATTAAATTTTCTTCACTTATTAATTCAAAATATTTTTCAAATAAAGCTTTAGAAATGAGTTTACTTTCCTGACCATATCCCCAATTAGGACTTACTTCAAATAATCCATTGTAAGCTCTTCCCTCGTAGTAGTCAGTCACTTTAAAACCCTTTAAGCCATCCAATTGATCCGGGATTTTATTGCACTTAAAACTTATCCTATACCTATCCATAACCGTATTTTTTAAGTAGTATTTAACACAAAATTACTTCTATAGACCAAATAACATGCCAGATGGTTGGAAAAACTCTTAGGAAAATCGACTAGTGGCTCTTTTTTAAGGATAAGGAGAGGTACAATTGTAGACAGTTAGTTAGTTTCTTAATTTTAAAAACAACCTGATATTTTACACCTTGTAAGGTATTAACTCTTGTTAAATTAGTGACAAATCATATTTCTATAGGGTGCTTAGAAATTTTATTATATACCTTTGCAAGCATGAAATTTAATGACCTACTACTTAAGTTTCTTATTTGGCGAGTAAAGCATATTAATACAAAGAATTTTGTGTTAATCACCAGCGGGGTAATTGGCCTTATTGCCGGACTGGCTGCTGTTGTATTAAAAGAGGGTGTTCATATAATCCAAAAGGCCCTGACCAGGGATTTTCAGCAGGATCTTGCAAACTACCTTTATTTAAGCTACCCCTTAATTGGGATTATATTAACAGTTTTATTGACTAAATATATCCTGAAAGAAAAGTTGGGACATGGGATTACAGATATTCTCTATACCATTTCCAAGAAATCAAGTATAGTAAAGAGAACTAAAACTTTTTCCAGGATGCTCACTAGTGCACTGACGGTAGGCTTCGGGGGGTCGGTAGGATTAGAGGCTCCAATTGTAGTAACAGGCTCTGCTATCGGCTCTAATATTGGCCGTCTGGTACACCTCAGTTATAAGCAGCGAACACTATTAATTGGTTGTGGTTCGGCCGGAGCTATTTCAGCTATATTTAATTCCCCTATCGCAGGCGTTATTTTCAGTATTGAAGTCATTTTGTCTGAAATTACTATTAGTTCCTTTATTCCTTTACTGATAGCTTCTGTGGTTGGCACTCTGGTGTCACTCACTTTATTAGGGGATGATGTTTTATTTTCCTTTACGTTAACAGAGGGGTTTACTGCAGCTGATACTCCATTCTATTTGTTTCTAGGTGTATTCACGGGCTTGGTTTCCCTTTATTTTACCAGGGTGGTAGGAAAAGTAGAAGGTCTTATCAAAAACGTGAAAGGAGATTTGAACCGTGCTTTGGTTGGTGGAGTATCTTTGGGTTTTTTGATTTTTATTTTACCCCCACTATATGGAGAGGGCTATGAAACCATTACTTTTCTACTAGAGGGAAATGCTACTAATTTATTAAACAACAGTCTGTTTTTTAGCGAAATCAATTCAGTTTTCTTTATAGCATTGTTTGTTATTGCCATATTATTAGTAAAACCTGTAGCCACGGCCCTTACTATAGGTTCTGGTGGAAGCGGAGGAATATTTGCCCCCTCTTTGTTTATAGGAGGTATCACAGGATATCTTTTCGCTTATTTAATTAATATACTTGAAATTGCCGAACCTTTGAGTACCAGTAATTTTACTTTAGTAGGAATGAGTGGTGTAATGAGCGGAGTGTTGCATGCACCACTTACTGCTATTTTTCTAATAGCTGAAATAACCAGTGGCTATACACTTTTTGTGCCTCTTATGATTGTTTCTGCTATTTCTTATAGCACAATATCATATTTTGAGAAATATTCCCTTTACACTAAGCCCTTGATAGAAAAAGGAGACCTCATTTATCACGACAAAGACCGGCAGGTACTGAGCTTAATTGATCTCAAAAAGATTGTAGAAACAGATTTATTAACCATCAATCCAAATGCCACACTCGGAGCCCTTGTGGACCTGGTGCGTTTCTCAAAACGTAACATCTTTCCTGTAGTTAATGAGGAACAACAATTGGTAGGAATAGTGACTCTTGATGACATTCGGGAAATTATGTTCGATCCTGAATCACGAAAAAATATAATTGTTAACACGTTAATGCACAGCCCTCCCACTCATGTTTCAAGTAAAGAGAGTATGCAATCGGTAATGATTAAATTTGAAAACACGGGAGCGTGGAATTTACCAGTAATAGATGATGGTAAATATATTGGATTTGTTTCCAAGTCACGAATATTCAATGCTTACCGTAAAAAGCTTATCCGCCAACAAATAGAATAAGACAAAATAACATTTATTACATAAGTGTGTAAAATGATTTTTCTTATCCTCTTTTAATTAAGTAGCTGAATCACTGACACTTGTCCACAATTCTTTTCTTCAATAGAAGGCGTTTAACTTGCTGTATTACTGACTGTTATGACTTGTTAATAATTAATTGTGGATAAGTTTAACAGATTGTGGATAAATAAAGCTTTGAAAAGTTGATTCTTTATTTTGTGAAAATTAGGCCCTTTGGTCATTCTGCTGATGTAATATATTTTTAAAAATATTATCTTTTATTTTAACCAAATGATTGATAAGTAAAAGCGATAAATAGGTAATACTCAAGTTAACATTAAGTGAATTTAACCAACATTAATCAAATGTTTACTTTGGTTAACAAAGTTTTACTACAATTCATAACTACATCACTTTGAAAATGGAATGTAAAAAGAAAAGAGTAGGTATTCCTGATTATTGAAATAGTGCAATTTTCGTTTACTCCCCTTTGATGTGGGTAAGAGCTGCTTCAATTATTGTATCCACGCCATTAGCTTTATCCAGTGGGTTCAACTCCACTGTAATATCTGGTTTTACACCAAATTCAATGTTGTGCCCTCTCGCATCGATGGTCCTTGTTGCAGAAAATCTAAATCTCCAGCCATTAGGTAATTCATTGTTTACCGGTAAGCCACCCCCACCACCTGTTTGGTCACCCATTATGGTAACATTTGGCAAAAAGCTCATCATGCTAGCAAAAAAGTTGGCAGAGCTATAACTACTTCTATTGGTCAATATTACTATAGGTTTTGTAAAGATATAATCTTCATCTCCTTCAAATTCTATGAATTTTTCCTCGGGGCCGGTAAAATTATCATGGGCAGGCCCATTTTTATAATACCAATCTGCCACTTTGGTTTTTTCATCTGCAAATCTGTTAGCGATTGTAAAAGCATTGCTAATACTTCCGCCTCCGTTATTTCTAATGTCAATAATTATTCCCCCAACAGGTCCCTCCAAACTATTGATTTCCTGCCTTAGAAATTTCAAGAGAATATAATCCAATAAGGAGGTGCTTACACTTGAACTGAAGCTTTCATAATACATATAGCCAACTGAATCAATTATAGTATTATGGATAGGGCCGGAAATCTGATAATCCTCGCTGGGTACCAAATAATTTCTTTCAATAATATCAAAGTCAAAGTTAGAGTTGTAATCCAAATACCACTCCCAATTTCTTGAGAGATCAATTCCTGCAGAAAGATTAACATGACCATCTTCCAATACAAACAACATTTCAGCTAGTACATTAAAAAGTTCTATGCTGTTCCTTGCGCTTTTTGCTTTTGATCTGTAATCAGTCCTGGCTTTTTCCCAATCTATATCCTTATCAATGAAAAAAGAATATTTTTCGTCAATTGTATTCCATAAATGATCAAAAACTTCAAGGTTGGATGGTTCCGGCTCTTCACTCATGAAAATGCGCTCGCAACTCGAAAAACTGAATGAGGAAATTAACAAGCCTATGTAAAATACTTTTTTCATAACTTCAAAAATGTGCTAATCATCAAACCGTGTTCCCCTGTTCTAATTGGATTCAATGCATTATAAGACTCAAACATCCAAAAATAATCAAGTCTTAAGGCATTCCCGTTTTTAAAGGAATAAAGTAGATATGTTTGGGCAGACAATCTAAAATAACTCCCAAGGCTTACTACTTCTCCCTTTTTTAAGTAATCGAAAAACTTGATTTCGTCCTGGTTAACAGAAGCCGGAAAACGCGTTGAGGCAAATAATGGCCTTGTGGCATAAGTAACAAGTGGTAGTTGCGAAAACATTCCTATTTCAAAATCCCGCTTCCAAAGCTGGAATGGCCTTTTTATGAGAAGAGCAGGAGCCAGTGAGAAGCGTGTTTCCACATGTTGCTTATTATTGGTGTAGGATAATTTGTCCCTCAAAACCCATCTGCCCAAGCCACTAATTCCAGGCAAAATCTTTAACTTTTTACCCGATTGATTTTTCAATTGAAAAAAATGCTGATACAAACCTTCTAATCTGAAAGTATACATATCCGTGCCATTAATACTATTATTTGGATTATTGAAATCAAATCGTGCTGTTGATTGAGCAATGCTTCTTGATGTTTCATGAAGATGGCCCAAAACTACTCCTCCACCTATACCTTTGTACAGCAGAGGAGAAATTCCCTGATCAATTATATTTACATAGCTCCCGCCTAAGCCCGTTATGAAATGGGTATTTCTTAATGGCGGCACAGTTTCCTCCACTTGTGCAAATAAAGAAGAGCTCGCCAAAAAGCTTACAATAACAGAAAGTATAAGTCTTTTATTCAAAATCTACAATAATCTGGTTTCTTAATAAATCATCCAACGACTCCCTTTTACGGACTAATTGGTCTGTGCCATCATGCACTAATACTTCTGCCGGTCTGTACCTGGAGTTATAATTAGAGGCCATGGAAAAGCCATAGGCTCCTGCATTTTTTATGGCAATTATGTCTCTCTCTCTCACTTCTGAAAGTTTCCTGTCTGTGCCGAAGGTGTCCGTTTCGCAAATATAGCCTACCACAGTATAAACTCTTTGTGTGGCAGAAGGATTGGATATGTTTTCGATAGTATGGTAGGCATCATACATCATGGGTCTTAGTAAATGGTTCATTCCAGTATCTAAACCGACAAAAACTGTAGCCGGTGTGGTTTTAATTACATTTACCTTAGATAAAAAATAACCTGCCTCACTTACAATGAATTTCCCCGGTTCAAACCATAGTTCCAGCTCCTTGCCACGTGCCTTGCAAAAATTCTTGAAGCTTTTGCTCAATTCCTTGCCAAGCATTTCAATATCAGTGGTAACATCTTCTTCTTTATAGGCCACTTTAAAACCACTGCCAAAATCAATGAATTCCAAATCGGAAAAATCCTCAGCCACTTCAAAAATAATTTCTGTTCCCCTTAGAAAAGCTTCCGGATTCAGAATATCTGAACCTGTGTGTATGTGCAAACCTATTACATGGATGTTATAAGTCTCAATCACCCGAAGCAAATGACGCATCTGAAGGATTGAAATGCCAAATTTAGAATCTATATGCCCGGTGGAAATCTTAGTATTGCCCCCTGCCATGATGTGCGGATTGAGCCTTACGCAGCATGGTACGGTGTTCTTATATCTATGGCCAAATTGCTCTAAAATAGAAATGTTATCAATATTGATAGTAAGTCCTAAATCTACAGCTTCAATAATTTCATCAATAGAAACACAATTAGGTGTATATAGAATATCTTTTGGATCAAATCCGGCCTTCAAACCTAAATAGGCTTCCTGAATGGAAACCACATCCAGACCTGCGCCATGTTTTTTGATCCATTTCAGTACAGAAATATTGCTTAATGCCTTAGTAGCATATTTTAATTTCAGATTGACACCAGTAAAAGCATCATTTAGCCTTTTGATTTGACTTGCAATCTTGTCGGCATCGTACACATATAAAGGTGTACCGTATTTCTGAGCTAATTCAACTAAATATTGATTCTCCACTGAACTTTTGTGATTTATTAAATGCTAATTTTTTCGTAAAAATGTTCCAAATCTTCGGGTTTACCAAATACAATAATAATGTCCCCTTTTTTAGGGGTGGTTTCAGGTCCTATTTGTGTATTCAATTCCAGGCCTCTCTTTATACCTATAACAGTAACTCCAAAGTTCTTGCGAATGTTGGTTTCAGAAATCGGCTTGTTCGTGATTTCAGAATGATCTCTTTCTATTTCATAGCTGGCAGTGGTCAGGTCAGGGAATTCCTCAGTGATTTTTTGCAAAGGATTTCTTTTCAGTACGCCCCTAAGCATTTCGTAATTATCAGATCTGATACCTCTTATAAACTCTTTAATTTTCTTTTGGGGGACTAAGTATTGATTCAACACCCGGGTAAAAATTTCCACAGAAGTTTCAAATTCCTCAGGAATTACTTCGTCTGCCCCTAATCGTAGGTTCTCCTCCACTTCCGTAATAAAACGGGTTCTAACGATAATATGTACTGTGCTACTGATCATTCTGATGTTGGAGATAATCCTTCTAGTGGCAATAGTATCAGAAATTGCAATTACTATCACTTTAGCTTTGTGAACGGACAAACTCTTTAAAACATCTGGCTGAATAGCATCTCCATAAATAATTGGCTCTCCCTCCGCTTTATGTTTACGTATGGTTTCGGTGTTTAACTCACTAATGATATAAGGAATCCCAACACTCTTAGCAGCTTTGGCCACATTTCGTCCGTTTAGCCCAAAACCTATGATAACAATGTGCTTGTCCAGGTCCTCATTTTCCACACTCGTCTCCACGCTGGTATCGGAAAAGGTGAAAAATACTTTCTGGGTTTGCTCTCCTAGCTTTGTCGCAATTTTATTACTGGCAATTTTGTCAGCCCATTTTCCGGAAAAGCCAATGATGATAGGGGTAATACCCATGGAGAACAAGGAAACGGAAAGAAAATATTGATTGATATTATCAGAAATTAAACCATAGGTAAGACCCACTGTGGCTAAAATAAAGGCAAATTCTCCAACCTGGAACAAGGACAAACCTATACGTAAAGATGTACGTGCAGGATAGGCCAACATTGTACCGGCAAATGTGGCAATTATTCCTTTTACAATGATAACAGCCATAGTCAACGCTACTATGATCAGGAAGTGGTCGGCCACAAAGAAGATATCCAACAACATTCCTATTGAAACAAAGAAAAAGGAAGTGAACAATTCATGAAAGGGTAAAATATTACTGGCGGCCTGATGGCTATATTCCGATTCTGAAATAATAATACCGGCTAGGAATGCTCCTAAAGCCAAAGAAAGCCCTAGAAATGAGCTTAGCCATGCAACTGAAAAACATACCAAAACCACTACCAAAACAAACATCTCTTTACTTTTGGTCTTTGCAATTTGATAAAACAACCAGGGGACTATATACTTGGCACTTACCAGAACAAATGCAATAAGCAAAGCTGCTTTAACCAGCATACTTAATATTTCTAACCATATATTTGATGATTCTCCTGCCAAAAGAGGTGTAAATAGCATCATAGGCACTACAATGATATCCTGAAATATTAAAATCGCCAATATCGTTTTCCCATGAGGCGTGGCTGTTTCCCCTTTGTCCTTCAAAATATTCAAAACAATAGCAGTACTACTTAGGGAAAAGATAAATCCTAAAAATATAGCGGAATTTAATTCAAACCCAATATTGTAAGCTACTAAAGAAACCACCAATACTGTAGCGAATACCTGAATAGTACCTCCAATAAATACAGCTTTCTTAATGGAGGCCAAACTCTTTATGGAAAATTCAATTCCGATAATAAATAGCAGAAGAATAACACCAATTTCAGCAAATACCCTTACTCCTTCAGTAGCATCTATCATTTGGAATCCGTAAGGGCCGGCAATGATACCGGTAATTAAAAAACCAATAATAGGGGGCACTTTTAATCTCCTGAAAAGTAATATCACGAAAATGGCCAATCCTAAAATGACAACAATATCACTTAGTATTGGGATTTCTACATTGGCTGCTAAAATCATTCATTTAAACTTTAAACTAAAACTAGAAAATAATAATTGATAATTAACCTTAAGAAACAAAATTATACGCAGTTGCATGGAAGGATTATTAAATAAACCTCACCTTATTTCCTGCTAATTATTAAGTAAAATATGAATTTTGATGATCCTATAGATGCTATTCCTATCATACTGTACTCTTATCGGAAAGTATGGTTGCATGGTAAATACCTGAACTGGCAAGAGAGGAATTCACAATAAAAGAGTATAATAAATTTTCACTTAAGCCTAAATAAATAATGGCTTAGTGATGAGTATTAATGGAGTTGTCTCATGGTATTCATAACACCAGAGAACAAGGAAGTAATTATACTTCTTTTCAAATCACATCCATGGCTGGTTTTTCCAAGGGAAAAATCATATAGAAGATTACTCCCTCTCCCGGCTCGCTTTCAACTTTTATTACCCCTCCCATTTTTTCTATTTGGCTTTTTACAACATACAACCCAATCCCTTTTCCTTCTTCTGAAAGGGTGAATTTTTTATACAAACCGAAGATTTGGTGACCAAATTGCTCAAGATCAATGCCAAGGCCATTATCCTTAAAAACAACAGTTAATTTTTGTTGGTCTACGGTGGAGCAAACTTCTATTAAGCATTTTTTCTTCTTGTTTCTAAACTTAAGAGAGTTACTAATTAGTTGTCTGAAAATATCGTCAAAGTAATCTCCCTGAGCCAGAAATGAGGTTGCTTGAGAGAAGTCTGCGGATATTAAAGCATTGGCTTCCGAAATTTCGCTTCCTAATTCTACTTTCACTTTGTCTAATTGTTCCTTCAGGTCTACTTCCTCATAACTGTGTTCAATAGAAGTTTTAATTTCCAGAATACTATGAAGGTCATTAACCACATCATCTAAATCTTCTGAGCTTTGTTTGACCATACTTAGCACATAAGATTTTTCCTTTTCATCACTCAATTTTCCAAAAATTTGGGTCAACCCCAGCAATCTTGCTATTGGTGCACGGATATTATGTGAAATGGCATATGTAAACTGTTCCAACTGAGTATTATACTGCAGCAGTTGATTATTGGAATCCCTGAGTTCCTTGGTCTGCTTTTTAACCTCTCTTTCCAAATCATTGTTGTAGGATTTGAGCTTTTCATTTTGGCTCTTTATGATACTTTGAGCCTCAGTGAGTTTTTTATTATGCTTGTCCAGCTCAATGGTTTTAAAGTTTAATTGGTCATTTATGGCAGAAAGCTCATCGTTCTGGGCCATTATCTCACTATTCATATTGTTAATAATGGAGTTTTGCATAGTAAGTTCCCGACTCTTTCTTATTCTATACCTAATAATAAACAGGACAAAAATCAGTACAATTACTAATAGGCTGACAATAAACCAGGCCAGCATTATATTTTTTGTTCCCAGCTCCTTTTCTTTTTCCAATAACTCTATTTCATTTTTTCTTTTGGCGATTTGTAAATCTTGAAGTTCTTTGTCTTTTTGCAGCATATCAATCAGTTGTTTCTGTTCAATTTTTTCTGATTGTTGCTTTGTAAGGGCAAGTAGATGTTCCACTTTATCTTTCTCTAACTGTTGATTTCTATAGCTAATATTTTGCATCTCTTGTTGCTGCTTTAGCATTTCAATTTCGTTAAGTTTGATTTTGAGTTCATTTTCGCTTCGATCTTGCTCAAGTTGCGTTTGACGAAGCTTAAATTCTTGTCTTTCTTTTTCCTTTTCTTTTTCTGTCAATAGCAAGCTGATTTCACTGGCTTTCCTTTCTACATTTAATTGATAATCCAGCAATAACTTGTTGCTCTTTCTTTCCCTTTCCATTAGGTCTTCCTGTAGATTACTATACAGTTTATAGTGCAATTTGAATCCAGCTATGTCATTTTTTTTCAACATCACTTCAGTCATTACCTTGTAGGTGGTAACCAAAATATTGTCAATCTCTTCATTTGAATCCAGCTTAGTCAGTATATCAATAGCTTCTTTGGCATTTTTCAATGCGTTGTCTGTTTTATTGCTAATTAATTCATAAGCAGCCAGATAGTTCAGTGTTTGGGCAATCTTTAAAGGGTTGTTGCTTTTTTTTCTTAATTCTAATGCTTCATTTAAGAACTTTTGTGCCAATGACATCCTGCCAATACTTGCATTAGAAACTCCCATATTTATCAAAATAGCAGCTTTGTTCTCGTCACTCAATGCTATATTTTCCTGCATGATAAGTTCATAGCCCTTATTAAAAAATATTATAGAAGTATCAGTCTCTCCTATAGCATTGTAAATAAACCCCAAATTATTATAGGCCAATGTTGTCCAAAGGTGATTGTTCTCTTCATTAGCAATTTTTATAATCTCCAAATTTGTATCAATCGCTTCTTCATATGACTTTAAATGAACATACACATCGGCCAGGCTTTTCAAGATTTTTATGTATTCTATTCGATCGGTCTTTAAAGTCTCATTTTTCAATAATTCATTATAAACTTCTCCTTCACGTTCATAATCTTTCAGTTGATTATAGCAAAATGCCAAACTTTTAAGTATGGGGACTTCGTCAAATCTGTTTTCATTATTCCCCAGCTCAATAGCGTCTTTATAATATTCGATAGCCTTGGAATAAGCCTGTTCTGACTGGCATATTGAAGCGAGGTTGATTAATAAACTTAAGCGTTCATTGTCATTCTGGGCTTTTTCATAGGCGGATAAAAGAGAGTCTAATGATTGGGCATGCAAGGAACCCATGGTGGTAAATATAACCACCATAGATAGAATAATACGTTCAATATTGCTTCCCCAACCTCTCATTAATAATATTTAAATTAATAATAATTTTTGATCTAAAGGAAGAAACTTTTTTTTAAGTAATTATTCCTTTCACTATTTAGCTTCATTTTCATTTTATTACCCCGATTTATAAACGCAGTACCCATCATAAATATCTGATTTAGTGCAGTTTGAATGTTTATTGAGCAGGATATGATCTTCTTATTTAAAGCTTTTCACCGTTTCAATAAGCGAATAGGCTACAGGTCAAATCAAAAGATCCATAAATCATCCATTTTTGTACTTTAAGTAGTTTCTATGTTTGATTTTTTCTTACTCTATCGTGAATTTATGGAATAAAATATTTATATTCAATTAAACGACTAAACAATATATTATCACTGCATATGGATATATAGTAAAATGAAAGTGTGTTTTTTCGACTAAACTCAGAATATTATACACGAACAACAAAGTTTATCCTATGTAGAAAGAGAAAATTATAAAATGTATGTATATACATGTAATTCATAATTTTTTTAATATGACGTAAACTAAAAAATAAATGCTATGAAAAAACTAATCTGCATTCTCCATTGTGTTCTTTTGATTTCATTTAGTCTTTCCGCTCAGGATGTTCAGGAAGAAAAAAATACAGAAGAGCCACCTTACATTCTATCTCTTGAAGAGTTAATGGATATATCTGTGGTAACAGCTTCCAAATTTGAGCAACCCATTAAAGATGCCCCCAGCACAATTTCACTCATAAGCCGGGATAAAATAATAAAATACGGTTGGTTAAGTGGGAATGAAATATTGTCCAGATTGCCTGGGTTTTCGATTTCCCAGGATTATGATCGTAAAACAGTGAGCTCCAGAGGAGTTTATGAAGGCTGGAATAATAATCACCTACTTATGCTCATAGATGGTGTCCCTATGAATGATAATATGTATGGTACTGCATTCACCTGGGAAATTACTCCTTTGGTTTTCATGCGTTCAGTTGAAGTTATACGAGGTCCCGGCTCAGCATTGTATGGCTCTAATGCTACAAATGGTGTAATATCGTATAATACACTTTCAGCAAAAGATCTAAAGAAAAAAGCTGAAATACGTTATAGAGTAGGGAATCAGGGAACTCATGTTTTTGACTTACTAACAGGCCATGAGACTGAACATGTGTCTTTTGTATCAGCATTTAACTTTTACCAAACAAATGGACACAACTACAAAAGCCTTGATGCATCTGATGATGAAGAGCATACAATTAATGAAAGCCGATCGAATTACTATTTATTTAACAAAATCGAAGGGAAAGGTAATTTAGAAGGATTCTCTCTCCAGCATCATGAGCAAGCCTGGGAATATACTACTGGTCATGGGTGGTTGTTTCACGTTCCTGATCAGCCAGAGAACATGAATGAAAACAGACGATTAATTTCCCTCCGTTACAAAACTCCTGACCCAAGCAAAAAATTTAATCATGAGTACCTTATGCGATACCAACGCCACGGAGTGGACTGGAATGTTCGTCTTTTCCCAAATGATTTCACTTCAGGTGGCGTTAATTATCAATATGGTCTAACGGAATTACTTAACACGCATACTTCTGATATATTTTCAAGAGTTCAGTGGAGTTACGGAGCAGACAACAAGTCTTCAATATTGGGAGGAGTAGAACATTCCTATTTTTTCTATGGTGGGGATGATCTTCATTTTAGCAATGCAAATCTTAATGGCGATTTCGGACCTACTACAGGCAATCAGTTTATAGAAGTGGGTGAATATTTTGCTTTTCTCAACAGGCATCCCATGCACAATCTTGGTATCTACGGCCAATATACCTCTCCTAAATTTGGCGATAAATTCCAGGCTACACTGGGAGTAAGATATGATTTTGCATCATTTATGTTTAATGATATTTATTATGATGGGCCTGGAACACCCGAAGATGAGCAATTGTCATTTGATAAACTGAGTCCCAGGTTGAGCTTGGTTTACTCTGTTAACAAGAAGCTAACATTGAAAGCCATGGCAGGACAGGCATTCAGAACACCTTCACCATCTGAATTATTTGGCTCCAACACCTACCTTTTAGGCTCTAACATTAGGGAGCTAAGGCCTGAAGTGATTACCACTATAGAATTTGGCAGCGATTTACAATTGACCCAAAATTTAAATTGGCGGTTCAATGCCTTCAGTACTAAATTCGAAGATCAAATTGCTTATAGCGTTTCCAATTTTAATCTCAGCACAAACTTATATTCTCTCACAACAATTGGGATAGAAAATGAAATACATTTTAAAGTGGGAAAACTGGATGGTTTCTTAAACCATTCTTTTGTTGAACGTATTGATGAGGTAATAATAGATCCAACCATTTCGGAAAGCAAAGACAAGCTTACGTGGGTACCACAACAATTAGGAAACCTGGGAGCTAATTATAGCTTTTCTCAATTCACTTTGTCGATGCAAGTGCATTGTCAAGGTTCCGTGGAAAGAAGAGATTCAGACAGGGACGCATCGGCTGATTCCAAAAGAGGGGCAAGTGTAGGAAGTTGGGCTAGCCTGGATATGCGGGCGGCTTACCAGCCTTTTGATTTTCTTGAAATTGGCCTTGTTGGTACAAATCTTACCAATACAAAAGGTAAACTTTTGAAAAACAATCTATATGCATTCGATTACCAAATTGCAGGACGCTTTATCCTGTTGGACATCCGATTAATGCTTTGATTAATGAGTCATAAAATGAGTAAAATTAACTGTTAATATTTTTTAACTAAACTACTAGAAATATGAAAAAGATATACTGTATTACCCTAAGTATGCTTTTGTTCTCTATTGCTCTTTATTCGCAAGAAAAGTCGGAGAAAAAAGCTGTTGAAGAGCCACCATATATCCTCTCTCTTGAAGAGTTAATGGATATATCTGTGGTAACTGCCTCCAATAAGGATGAACAATTAAGTAAAGCACCTGCTACAATTATCGTTGTTACTAATGAGGAAATCCAGGAAAGAGGATATCTGGAACTATACGATGTACTGAATGACCTGCCGGGGTTTGACCTGTCAAGGGCCTTTGGAGATGATGATCATTATGCTTATGTAAGAGGGTACCGTAAAACAACCAGTGATCAAATGCTCCTGATGATTGACGGTATCATTATGAACCATCTCTACAACAACAATATGAATGCTTATGCACAATACCCATTGTCAAATATCAAGCAAATTGAAGTTGTTTACGGACCTGCTTCTGCCATATATGGCCCAAATGCTTTTTCTGGTGTAATCAACATGATCACCAAAAAAGATGGAGAAAGCGATGTGAGGATTTCAGTGGGACAAAATAATACTAATATCATTGACATGCACTTGTCAAAGAAAACCGAAGACTTATTGATCAACTTTACCGGAAGGCTCTATCAAAGTGATGGGCCTGATTTTTCCGGCAGAACATCCATGATGGAAGAGGAATTGTTTACTGACCCTTATTTATGGGGAGCTTTTTCCCAAACAAACTTTACAGGGAACAAGAGTCCTACTGCCAGTAATTTTATCCACCCAACTATTTCGTTCAAGGGACTTACAGTTGGTAATATAGGCTTCTTTCACGAGTCAGGACTAGGGTCGGAATTTGCAGGAGGAACCACCCTTAATGCCGGAACCTGGCAATTCAAGGAAAATACTACCTATGCAAAATATGAAACAGGAAATGATAATCTGACAAGCAAAACACTAATCAAATACAGGAGAAGTGACATTCCCGGAAGCTCCACTTTTCTTTGGAGGTGGTTGAGTCAGGATGTGGATTCCTTTACATTGAATCCGGGTGAACAATATGTAGTAAACGGAAGTGATACTGTAACAAACACTACAGGCAATAGTCAGGATTATACCACTGATGTTAATTATCAGTATGCAGACTACTGGCAAGCCAACAATGCCAGCTACTCTTTGTTTCAGGACTTTGCTTATACGCCTAACGATAAAGTGACCATTAACTTTGGTTTGAAATATGAAAGAAGGGTACTAAACCGTGATTATGTAATTAATACTAATGAAGTGGCTCATACCTATGTATTTGCTGCTGAAGATATTGATAGAAATAATCCTTTAAACCCGGCAGTTACTGGTTCTTTTCCTTTCCCGGCCAGGCCGGATGATGCCACAATTGATCAACACAATCATAATACATTGGTTGACCGTGGTGCTTACTTACAAACTCGTTGGGAAATCATGAGCAACCTGACTTTCTTTGGAGGGTTACGCTTTGATCATAATTCTGTATGGAAAGAAGTATATAGCCCAAGAATTGGTTTGGTTTATCAACCCATTCCAGGTTTAGTTACGAAAGCTTTCTGGGGAACTGCTTTTCTTGAGCCTTCAGCAAGAATTTTATATGGTGGATGGCAAGGTAGTTTATCAAATGATAACCTGGTGCCGGAAAAAATGAGAACCTTTGAAGTGAGCGGATCTTATACCAAAGGTAATTTTTCCGGAGGCTTAAATGCTTTCTACAATACTGCTCCGGATGCTATCGGGCAGGGAGCGGGGAAAGTTCCTATAAACTTAGGAGAAAGAAGAATGACAGGAGCGGAATTGAGTGGAAAACTTTTGATTCGAAACTACAGTTCCTTTTTATCAAGGTTAAGAGCTGACCTTTATGTGTCTTATATTAAATCAGAAGAGGATCTTACTGGAGATGGAAGTTTTGTTGAAACAGGAAATATGGCTCCTGTTAAAGTACGGTTTATTTTAACCTCTTACTTAATGGACAACCTGGTGGTTAGTTTTCAAAACAGGTATATCAGTGAAATAAAAACCGTTTCAACCAATCCTTTGGGAACCATTGATGCACATTTTGTTAGCGATGTCAACATCCAATACAAAAATCTCTTGACTGATGGGCTTTCTTTTGGTGTGAAAATCTATAATTGGATGAATGTAGATTACTTTCATCCAGGCTACCGCGCTGGAGATGCCGGTGAACAAGGTGTAAATCATGCTTTGTTTAACACAAGCTGGTACAGCTCAAGACTCCCGCAACCTGAGCGAACAATTATGTTTAATATAGGATACAATTTCTAGGGTTTAAGTTAATTATCTTGTATCCAAGGACCAGAGGAGGTATCTCTTTCTGGTCCTTTTTTTAATCTTCTCCAATATGCAATTCTTCCCCCTTTTTCTGATCAAAGCCATTTTTGGTATTAATCCTGTAATTAACCCTTAAATTAATCAGGTAATCTGCAAAAGCTGCATCACCATGTCTATTATTGGCTTTGTCCCACGTACTTTTGATTCGGTTTCTATACACAGCTGCGGGGATACTCAGGTTGAAATTGAATCCATTGGACATAAACCCCAAAGAAGGTTCGTGTTTTCAATTATGCCGTCATTCCACCGTCAACAGGATTAACAGTTCCAGTGATAAAACTACTGTCATCACTACCCAAAAACAGCATCAGTTTCGCAACCTCTTCATTTGTAGCATAGCGCTGTAAGGGGATGCTTTGCTCGAACCCTTTCTTAGCTTCAGCTCCGGCTCCCGGTGCAAAACCTTCTTCCAAAGAGCGCATCATTCGGTTATCTACAGGAGAAGGGTTAACTGTATTGACACGTATTTTATATGGAGCTCCTTCCAGAGCTGCCGATTTCATCATGCCAATTACCGCATGTTTGCTGGTGACATAGGGCAATACATTAGGAGTGCCCATAAGCCCGGCTACTGAAGAGGTAATAATAATACTTCCACCATTTTTATTTTTTTTCATAATGGGAAATACATTCCGCAAACCATAAAATACCCCTTTTATATTCACATCCACCACCTGATCAAATACATCAAGTGGATAATCTTCCAGAGGAGCTACTTTACCTTCAACTCCCGCATTATTATAGAAAATATCAATCCCACCCATTTTATCCACAGCATATTGAACATATTTAGCGACTTCATCTTCCTTCCTTACATCTGCTTTAAAAATATACAACTTGTCGGAGGCCAATTCCTTACTAGCTGCTTTAAGCGTTTCTTCTTTTAAATCAGTGATTAAAACGCTGGCACCTTTTTCCAGTAATGCCTTAGCTAAAGCCATTCCTATAGCCCCGCTTCCTCCTGTAATGACTACTCTTTTATTTTTCATGGTTTTATGTTTAGTTCTTAACATAATTAACGTTCTGAATATAAGTATGTTAATGACTTAGATCATGAATAAAAATGATTTTAATAGCTAAAATTGTCTTCAATTCAATAAAAAAAACCACACTATCACGGATCAACTCCATTGATAGGTGGTTTTTTTATAATTATTCAGCTACTTGACTTATTCTAAATCTTTCAGCAGTAATTCTACTGTTTTAGCCAGCTGGCTGTCCTTTCCTTCAATCATTTCACCCGGCATGTTTTTTACTTTCACGTCAGGCTCCAATTGCTGGTTCTCCAGGTAATTACCTTCCATATCCGTAACTCCTACCTGAGGAATACCAAATACTAAATTTGGATTGATCTGGCTTTCCCACCATACGGCCGTTGTAGTACCTGGCACTGGCATACCTACAATTTTGCCAATATTTAAAGCGCGGTAAGTTACAGGGAAGAAATGTGCATCAGAATAATTGCCTTCGCCTACAATTACTGCTGAAGGTTTCTGCCATTTGCCTTGAGGCTCAGAGCCAATATGTTGTCCGCGAGGCATCAGTTTTACGTATTGCTCACCCGATAATAAAGTGGCTAAATCATCATGTAGCCATCCACCACCATTAAATCGGGTGTCCACAATCACAGCTTCTTTGTCATTATATCTGCCTAGTAATTCAGAATACACTTCTCTAAAGCTGGAAGAATTCATTCCCCTCACATGTACATAACCCAAACGGCCATTTGATAATTTCTCTGTAGCTTCCCTTCTTGACTTTACCCATCTTTCGTAGCGTAGGTTATTTTCCTCACCTAAACTAATTGCTTTTATTTTTACCGATTTAGTCTGTTTGCTTTGAGCATCTTCTATTTCCAATACTACTGTTTTACCTTCTTTATGATTAAGCAATGGAATATAATTAGCTTTTGCAGCTATGGTTTGCCCATCTATTTTTCTGATAATACTACCTACACTGATATTCTTGCCGGACGTAGCTAAAGGAGATTTATCCATAATTTCAGCAATTTTTATTCCTGCACCAGTGTAGTACAGATCTTCATAAATACCCAAAGCGGCAGTTTGATCTCCTTTGCTGTCGCGATGGTAATATCGGCAGCCGGTATGGGAACCATTTAACTCGCCTAAAAGCTCTGACATTAATTCTGCAAAGTCCCTATCGTTATTGATATGTGCTAATTTAGGCAGGTAAGCTGCTTTCATTCCCCCCCAATCTACACCGTGTAAATCTTCCTTATAGAATTTCCTTACTACTTGCCTCCACATATGTTCAAAGATATAGGCGCGCTCTGCATCAGCATCCAAATACATTTCTGCAGCATAGCTCACCCCCTTGGTTTTGCCATCTTCTGTTTTCACCTGGGAAATGCTTCCACCTGCCATCACATATATATATTCTCCTTTTTCATCCATTACCATTGAAGCACCGCCTCCTTTAAAGTTGCCAATGGTTTTGGTAGATTTTTCACGGATATTCAATTCCCATAAATCCACACTATTATCTCTTGAAGCTAGATAATATAATTTTTCACCATCAGGTGAAACCACCATACCCGACAGAAATGAAGAGGAAATTGTCAGTTTTTCTACCCTGTCTTCTAAATTGTCCCATTCAATTTTAACAGGTTTTATGGTGTCATTCTTATCTTGCTCTTCTTTTTTGGATTTCTTTTTCTTATCCTCCTCAGTATCTTTTTTCTCCTTTTCTTTTTCTTTTTCCTGTTCTTTCAGTAGCTCATATTCATCCTTGCTTAATTGTGCACGGTCGTAAGCTTCTTTTGTGAGATACATGGCATATACATCTCCCTGTGAGCCCCAGCTTCCATGTGAACGAAAGCCTTCACGATCTGAATAGTATACAAGTGCTTTGCCTTCCATTACCCACTGCGGGGCTCCTTCCGAATAACCACTTTCTGTTACATTTTTCACTTCCTGAGTTCCATCTGCTTTTACCAACCCTACTTCAGAAACCCACCTTTTTTTATCCAAAAATTCTACTGCAAACCATTGGCCATCGGGTGACCAGTCATAGTATTGATCACCATCAGAGTAAGAGTAATTTTTATCACCCGGTAAAACAGTGCGTGATTGGCCACTTGCTAAGTTCAATACTTTTAAAGTAGTTCTGTTGCTTAGGTAAGCTACTTCTTTCCCATTAGGGGAGTATTTAGGCTGAAAAGTTTCCTCTTCGTTGGCCACTAAAGCCTTTTCTTCCAGTAATGTGGAAGCATAAAAATAAGGTTCATCCTCATTTTTTATTTTGGTTTCATAAATATTCCAACTTCCATTTCGCTCAGCTGCATAAATGAGTTTTTTGCCATCCGGATGAAAATGTACAGATCTTTCCTGTTCAGGAGTGTTGGTGATACGCTTGGTCATTCCGCTTTCTGTGCCGGTAACAAATACTTCTCCTCGGATGATGAAAGCGATTTCTTTTCCATTTGGGGAGAGAGCCATCTCTGTGGCGCCAGAGCTCATTTTCTCTAGCTGGGTTACTACTTCCTGCTCATAAGGAATTTGTATACTTACCTTTTTTGGCGTTTCACCTTCTTTTATAGTATAAATTTCACCATGGTAGGTAAAACATAAAGTGCCTTCATCTGAAAGGCTTAAAGAACGAACAGGGTGGGTATCAAATTTAGTGATTTGAATGGCAGATTCGGAGTTGCCAGGCTTCATTTTCCACACATTAAAAGTACCTGTTCTTTCACTAAGGAAGTAAATATGTTCCTTATCGTTGGCCCAAACAGCTTCACGATCTTCGCCTTCAAAATCTGTCAATTGCTTATGAGACTTATCATCAGCATTGTATAACCATATATCTCTTGCAATTGAGGAGGTATGATGCTTTCTGAAATAATCTTCGTAGCCTTTAAGATCCATATAAAGCCATTTGTTACCATCTTTATTCACTGAAACAGCCTGTAAAGGAATGGAGATCTGCATTTTTGGCATATCTCCGGAGAAGTTTACGCTATACAATTGAGAAAACATTCCATAGGGAAACTGCGAATTCTCCACGTTCATTTTTCTTCCTGAAGTGAACAAAATAGATTGGCCATCAGCAGTAAAACTTTCCGGCACATCATTGGCAGAATGAAATGTGAGTCGTTTAGCTTTCATGCTTTCAGAATTGTATAAAAACACATCAAAATTGCCATGCCGGTCGGAAGCAAAAGCAATATGCTTTCCATCAGGTGACCAAATTGGTTTGTATTCATAGCTATTGTTAATACTTATGGGTATGGCTAAAGGCACATCTTTGCTTACAGAATAAATATTGCCCTTATAAGAAAATGCTATTTCCTTTCCATTGGGTGAAATGCTGGCATAACGCATCCATTCTGGCGTATTTTGTGCCAAAAGGGCTAATGGCAACATGTGAAAAATAAGTAAACCGAGTATTTTTTTCATAATTAGATGATTACTTGTTTTAACAGTTTGTGGTCTTAAGATAGTGATTATTTTTAGTGGCAATAAGTTGTATGTGAGGAAAGGTAAAGTTTTAGTTTGAAATATGCTTATTAAGATAGAAGAACTGAATAAAATTTAAATCCTGAAACAAGTTTTACATAGACTATATATGATGGTTGCCAAAAAAACAGACTCAATCCTCACGAATTTTCTCTTTAATTTCATATTAGTTATTATACTACATTGGTATGTCCTGGCAATTAAAGTAAATGATTCTTCTAGATATCAAATTAATCATCTGTAAACTACTAATTCCTAATGTTTTATAGCTTTAAATCAATGCTTATATTTTTTTTATCATAAACAGCAGTTAATTCTGGATAGTCACGATCATTAAATTGAATGTCGGATTGAATTTGAAGGGTTTATTTATATTTCTTTCCTATTTTGAAAAACTCCTCCTTCTATTAGTTTAGCTTCCTGAATCCCCTTAATTTTGGGCAAAGTTTATAATCATGTCCGATAGATATAATCAGCGAGGGGTTTCTGCCTCCAAAGAAGATGTACACAATGCCATTAAAAACCTTGACAAGGGGCTCTTCCCTCAAGCTTTTTGCAAAATAGTGCCAGATCATTTGGCTGGAGATGATGCTTATTGCACCATTATGCATGCAGATGGGGCAGGAACTAAATCTTCCCTGGCTTATATGTATTGGAAAGAGACGGGAGATATTTCTGTTTGGAAAGGCATAGCCCAAGATGCCATTATCATGAATATTGATGATTTGCTTTGCGTGGGTTGTACGGACAAAATATTGCTTTCCTCTACCATTGGCCGAAACAAAAACCTGATTCCGGGAGAAGTAATTTCTGCTATCATTAATGGTACAGAAGAGGTTTTGCAAATGTTGAGAGAACATGGTGTGAACATCATCAGCACTGGTGGGGAAACGGCCGATGTAGGTGACCTGGTGCGTACCATTATTGTGGATAGCACAGTGACAGCCAGAATGAAACGATCGGAGGTAATTTCTAATGATAACATAAAAGCAGGACATGTAGTAGTTGGTCTGGCCTCTCATGGTAAAGCCACTTACGAAACTGTTTATAACGGAGGCATGGGTAGCAATGGATTGACTTCTGCCCGACATGATGTTTTTGAGAATTCCCTGGCACAAAAATACCCGGAGAGTTTTGACAACTCCATCCCCAAAGAGATTGCTTATATGGGATCCAAGAAATTGACAGACCCGGTAGACAGTGTACCGCTGGATGCCGGAAGGTTGGTGCTTTCCCCTACACGAACCTATGCTCCGGTAATCAAAAAAGTGTTGGAAGAATTACCTGGCAAAATAGCAGGTATGGTTCATTGCAGTGGAGGTGCCCAAACAAAAGTGCTTCACTTTGTAGAAGGTTTGCATATCATTAAAGACAATCTTTTCCCTACGCCCCCTCTATTCAAAATGATCCAGGCAGAATCTGACACGGATTGGAAAGAGATGTACAAAGTTTTTAATATGGGGCACAGAATGGAGCTTTATATAGAGGAAAAAGATGCGGAAACAATAATTGCCATCGCAAAATCCTTTAACATTGGTGCTCAAATTATTGGTAGGGTGGAAGCTTCACTCCACAAGCAGGTAACTGTTAAAGGTGAGCATGGGGAGTTTGTTTATTAAAGTAGAAATAGTAAAATAAGCAGTTTGTAGTTTTGTATTTAAGGCTAACTCAATTCGGTATTAAATTAAATGTTGTTGAATTAATAGTATTGTTATAGTAATTAAAGCAATTGAAAGAACTAGTGAGAAGATTCCTTTAGCAATGTTTCGCTTTCTCTCTTTCGTCATTTTTTCTCTGATTTTCCTCAGGTCTTCTTTGCTGGCGGATTTGTAGGTGTATTTTCTTTCTGCTTTATTATATACTTTTAGTTCCTGCCGAATCTCAAACAGAGATTGTCTTTTGAGAATAGCTCTGTTGTTGGCCAGAGACTTATTCATAAAATCCATCATTCCAAATCCGCTCATAATGTTTTTAATATTTCCAGAAACTAATGATCACTAAACAGAATAGTGTTCTGTAGAGATGTTTACCTTCAATATAAAATTTTTTTCTAAACCTACCAATTGGATAGTTTCCTAAGATCGGAATATTATTTATTCCATTCTAGATTCAGAATGTTGATCCATGCGAGAATTGCACCAGTTTAGTTTTCTTATTTAAAAAAATGCAAAAATCTTTATTAAGACATCTAACTAATTAAATATTTTGTTAAAAACTTAATTATGAGGGCAGTGTTTTTAAATATTCAGCTTCAGATTGAAAGAACCTACTCGAAATCTTTATAGGCAGTAATAGTTTTATAGAATTTAAGAGGCTGCTGAAATTACTTCCAGCAGCCTCTTAAATTCTAAAATCAATTTAATTATCCCCTCGGATCCAATACCTGATTTATTCTATTCACCAAATCCTGTAAGTGGTAACGAGACATTTGATCTGTCTGTCTGGATAATCCTCTATTAATCTCTGTTCTTAAATCCAATAGATTTCCTCTTGATAAAGAAGAAATATCAGTTGTTCTCACATCCTTATCATCAGAATTGGCCAATTCTCCCAGATGCTCAACAAAAGTTTTCTGAAGGTTTCTGCGGTAAGTATCAATAACAGCACCTGTTCGTAATTCCTTAAAAATACCTGTTCGCAAATCTCCCATTAATACGGTAGCGGCATAAGCGTTATTTGCATTAAGTGCTTCATTTTCCAGTACTCTTTTCATACGGTCTTTAGAAAGTAAATTTGATAAAGTACGGTTCTGTAAAGCTTTAATTCTATCTACAATGCCTTCTTCTTCTATCCTATTTAAAATGGCCGGATCAATAATCCATTCCGGGGTTTCAAACAGTTGCTTATTCAAAAATTCAACGGCTCTTTTTTGTTTGTCAAGGCTCGCATGAGAATAAACCACACCCTCTTCATCAGAAGTTTTATAATACTCATAAATACCTCCAACATTCGCGGTCACATGACCCATATAGCGATTGTACTGTCCGACTACATTATTATATAATTCTTGCAGTTCATCATAATTCTTACCGTCTTCCACACCCCAAACCAATAATTTATCTTTGATTCTTTTCAGATTTTCAATGCCCAATTCCGAGGCAAGCATGGAGTCGTCACCAATGTCTTCCGTTTGAGCAGACGGATCAGTGGGATTGCCCCTTTGTCTGCCATATCTATATAGTGGGTTGCCTGCTTTCTCCAATATCCAGTTATTAAGAGTTTCTTCTTCCTGATCTGGATTAGTGATGTTGGCAATAGGGCGGTAACCATATTCAATAGACCAGTCATCATACTCACCTACTTTAGGAAAGAAGTTAGTGACACCATCACCTGGTTGCGCTACATAATTAAACCTTGCGTAATCCATAATGGAAGGAGCCACACCGTGTGTTTTCATAAATTCCGCAGACCGTAAAGAATCAATAGGATAGGCTACACTTGACCCCATATTGTGAGGCAATCCTAAAGTATGTCCTACTTCATGGGCGGCTACAAATCGTATTAATTCCCCCATCAAATCCTCTTCGAATTTGATTTTTTGCGCTTCCGGGTTTACTGCAGCAGTCTGGATAAAATACCAGTTTCTTAACAAGTTCATTACATTATGGTACCAAAGTATATCACTTTCCAATATTTCTCCGGTGCGAGGATCATGTACATGCGGCCCTTGTGCATTTTGGATATCTGTGGCAATGTAGCGCACGACAGAATACCTCACATCTTCAGGACTCCAATCAGGGTCTTCCTCAGCTGTAGGAGCGTCTTTTGCAATAATAGCATTCTTCAAACCTGCTTTTTCGAAAGCTGGCTGCCAATCTTCAATACCTTGTTTAATGGCCTTTCTCCATTGCAATGGTGTGGCTGGGTCGATATAATAAACAATAGGTTTTACCGGTTCAACAATCTCACCTCTGTTAAAAGCCTCCCAATCTGATGGCTCCAATCTCCACCTTGTAATGAACCTGTTTTTGGCCGCTTTTTGCTCATTTTTGGAATAGTCAATTTGTTGAATAGAAAAATAGCCAACTCTATCGTCATGGTTTCTTGGAACCATTGGATCGCTCGGCAACAGAATAAATGACTGGTTCATTTCTATGGACAAAGCACCTGTCAATTGATTGTCAGGAATTTCAGTTCCTTTATAGGTCAATATATGTCTTACTTCCACATTTTCAGGAAATGCTTTGCCCCACATAACTAATGATCGACTTTTATCCACTCCGGAAATTTTGAAATCTTTCCTTTGAGAATCATAGATAGCACCAATCATGGGAATATCAGTCGTAAAGAAATCTTCAATGTTGATTACATAAGTGCTTGAATCTTTGCCTAAAGCCTCAATTTTAAAACTGTGGATAACAGGTTCAAAATTATTGTTCCTGACAGATTTATAAATAGGGTCTTTCTCATCGGCTACTGAATTATAGGAGACGGACCGTACTAAAAGCTGATGGTCTTTTTTCTGAAACCTGATTACCTGCTGTGGGCGGGATTTCATTCCGGCACCTCCAAAATTTAATCCTTTTACATGTCCTGAGATACGGGAAACAACTAATATTTCCTTATCAAGAAGCTTTTTTGATATCTCAAAGTAATATTTCTCATCTACTTTATGAAAAGTAAACAAACCCTCGTCTGATACTGCTTCTTTAGTAATCACTTCTGAGTATTTCTTAAAAGGGGATTTGCTTTTTGATGCACCTTCTTTCTTAGGTGCTTCATCTTTCTTTTTGCTAAACAGTTGTGCAGAGGACTCTCCGGGAGAAAATCCTATAATACACAACAGTGCAATACTTAATGTTAGTTTTTTCATATATGTATAAACATTTAATTCACAAGCCAAAATAACAAACAAATGGGGGTTAATGTTCTTTTTTTAAATTGAATTCCATGAACGGAAAAATAACCTTATGTATTTTAAATAAAATGGTTCGCTGTTTTTAAGTTTTTGTATTGTTGGAGAAGAATGCTATTATAAAAAGCTTTGTTATAAATGAATTAAAGGTTAGATTTGCACCCTGAAAGAACAGAGCATTCATTTTATCATAAATAATTAAATATGGCAAATATTGGTAAAATTACCCAAGTAATTGGCCCGGTAGTAGATGTGAGTTTTGAAGCTGAGGGCTCAAAACTACCTAACATTTTAGATGCATTTAAAGTAACCAAAGGCGATGGTACCGTTATCGTTTTGGAATGTCAACAACACCTTGGTGAGGACAGAGTAAGAACCATCGCAATGGATGGTACAGAAGGACTGACCAGAGGAATGGATGTAGTTGATACCGGAACACCAATATCAATGCCTACAGGAGATGATATTAAAGGTAGACTTTTCAATGTAATTGGAGAGGCTATTGATGGTATTAGTCAGCCGGAAGGTAAAACAAGATTACCTATCCACAGACAAGCTCCTAAATTTGAGGACTTAACTACTTCATCAGAAGTATTATATACTGGTATTAAGGTAATCGATTTGATTGAGCCATACTCAAAAGGTGGTAAAATTGGATTGTTTGGTGGTGCCGGTGTTGGTAAAACTGTATTGATTCAGGAATTAATTAACAATATTGCAAAAGGCCATGGAGGTCTGTCTGTATTTGCAGGTGTGGGTGAAAGAACTCGTGAAGGAAATGATTTGCTTCGCGAAATGTTGGAATCCGGCATTGTAAAATATGGAGAAGGATTTATGAAATCCATGGAAGAAGGAAGCTGGGATTTGTCTAAAGTAGATAAGGAAGCTTTAAAAGAATCTAAAGCCACTTTTGTTTTCGGACAAATGAACGAGCCTCCGGGAGCGCGTGCAAGAGTAGCACTTTCAGGATTGACTTTAGCTGAATACTACAGAGATGGTGATGGAGACAGTTCTGCACAAGGAAAAGATATTCTTTTCTTTATCGATAACATTTTCCGTTTCACTCAAGCAGGTTCTGAAGTGTCGGCTCTTTTAGGTCGTATGCCTTCAGCAGTAGGTTACCAGCCGACATTGGCCACAGAAATGGGGCAAATGCAAGAAAGGATTACCTCTACAAAAAATGGTTCAATTACTTCAGTTCAGGCAGTATATGTGCCTGCGGATGATTTAACTGACCCTGCTCCGGCAACTACTTTCTCTCACCTTGATGCAACTACGGTATTATCACGTAAAATTGCTGAGTTAGGAATTTACCCTGCTGTGGATCCATTGGATTCCACTTCAAGAATTTTGGAAAGAAGTGTGGTAGGAGACGAGCATTATGACTGCGCACAGAGAGTAAAAGAGATTTTACAACGTTATAAAGAACTACAGGATATTATTGCCATTTTAGGAATGGATGAATTATCTGAGGAAGACAGACAAACTGTTTACAGAGCCAGAAGAGTTCAAAGATTCTTGTCGCAGCCTTTCCACGTAGCTGAGCAGTTTACAGGATTGAAAGGGGTATTGGTAGATATTAAAGATACTATCAAAGGTTTCAATATGATCATGGATGGTGAGTTGGATCACTTGCCTGAATCTGCTTTCAACTTGAAAGGAACTATTGAAGAAGCCATTGAGGCAGGAGAAAAAATGTTAGCGGAAGTTTAATTCATCAGTCTTTTTAACAGATTCACATGTATTTAGAAATAATCACTCCGGAAAGAAATGTTTTCAAAGGAATTGTGGATTCAGCCACCTTCCCGGGAAGCGATGGTTCTTTTCAGGTATTAAATAACCACGCCCCAATGATCAGTTCATTGGCAAAAGGTAACTTAACCTATACTACAGGTAAAGAGGAAAAAACCATCATTGTAGATGGCGGTGTGGTTGAAGTGCTCAATAACAATATTGTGGTATTGGCAGAAAAAGTGATTGAATAGCAGGTAAGTTAAAATTTATATATCAAAAAGCCGGTTGACA
>NZ_JAEQBW010000004.1 GCF_016679925.1 Marivirga aurantiaca | reverse complement strand
TTTTGAAATCATAATTTACATCCCTCGATGATTTAGCTAAAGCTTGTACATCTTTGGGAAAGCAACTTCCTCCGTAACCAATACCGGCAAATAAAAACCTTTTACCTATACGTGTATCTGTACCAATCCCCTTTCTTACCATATCCACGTTGGCTCCCAATCTTTCGCAAAGATTGGCTATCTCATTCATGAAAGTGATTTTTGTAGCAAGAAATGAATTGGCTGCATATTTGGTCAATTCAGCAGATTTCTCATCCATGAAAATTACCGGGTTTCCTTGTCTTACCAGGGGAGCATATAAGGTGTTCATTATTTTCTTGGCCCTTTCGGATTCAGTACCTATCACCACTCTGTCTGGCTTCATGAAATCATCCACAGCAACACCTTCTCTTAAAAATTCAGGGTTGGAAACCACATCAAAATCTATTTTAGCATTTTTAGCTATCGCTTTGCTTACTTTTTCAGAGGTACCTACCGGAACCGTGCTCTTGTCTACTATTACTGCATAGTTTTCCAACAGGCTCCCCAAATCATCTGCTACTTTCAATATGTATTTCAAGTCAGCTGAACCGTCTTCTCCGGGAGGGGTGGGAAGTGCAAGGAAGATGACGTCTGCATCCTTTATGCCGTCTTTTAGATTGGTGGTAAAGCTCAAACGCTTCTGGCGGATATTTCTCTCAAACAATACTTCCAGACCGGGCTCGTAAATGGTAATCACTCCATTTTGTAATTTGTTCACTTTCGTGGCATCTATATCAACACAAATCACATGGTTCCCTGTTTCTGCAAAACAAGTCCCTGTTACTAAGCCTACATATCCTGTTCCTACTACTGCTATTTTCATCTACAACCTCTTATCTACTATATTTTTATCAAAAAATCCTTTAATATCATATACTACACCTGTTCCATTAGTGTGAGCTTTTAAATCAAATCCTTTAAATTCCTCATGTGACACAGCCAAAACAATAGCATGATAATCATTAATAGGTTTCTCTATTAAATCAATATTATACTCATGTTTTACTTCTTCTTTATCAGCTTGTGGATCAAAAGTATCTACTTCTATCCCATATGATTCCAACTCGTTGATAACATCAATCACTTTGCTATTACGAATATCAGGGCAATTTTCTTTAAAAGTGATTCCCAATACCAAAGCTTTGCTCCCTTTAATCACAGAGCCTTTTTGTGCCATTAACTTCACTACACAACTAGCCACGTAAGCTCCCATATTATCATTTATGCGTCTTCCGGCCAATATCACCTGCGGATGATAACCTAATGCTTCTGCTTTATGGGTTAAATAATAAGGATCAACACCTATACAATGTCCGCCTACCAAACCAGGCTTAAACGGTAAGAAATTCCATTTAGTACCCGCTGCTTCTAAAACATCAGCAGTATCTATTCCCATTTTATCAAAAATCAATGCAAGTTCATTCACAAAAGCAATGTTCAAATCACGCTGTGAATTTTCAATTACTTTGGCGGCTTCAGCCACTTTAATGGAAGCTGCCTTATAAGTCCCCGCAGTAATAATGGTTTTATATAACTGATCTACCTCCTCTGCAATTTCAGCAGTACTTCCCGAAGTTACTTTTTTAATGGTAGGTAAGCGATGTTGCTTATCTCCGGGATTAATTCTTTCCGGGGAATAACCACAGAAAAAATCTTTATTAAATTTTAATCCGCTTTCTTTCTCCAATATAGGAACACAATCATCTTCTGTACAACCCGGATAAACGGTAGACTCGTAAATTACGATATCTCCTTTTTTCAAGGTTTTACCAACAGTAGCTGAAGCCATTTTTAAAGGAGTCAAGTCAGGTTGCTTATACTCGTTCACCGGAGTAGGAACTGTTATAATATATATATGAGCTTCTTGTAATTCATCTAAAGCTGAACTAAAAGTTAAATGATTAGCTCCTTTTAGCTCCTCTTCATCTACTTCAAGTGTTCTGTCATAACCCTCAGAAAGTTCTTTGATACGCTTTTCATTAATATCAAAGCCTATAACTTTTCTGTTTTTACCAAATTCGACTGCTAATGGTAAGCCTACATAACCCAGGCCTATTACTGCTATTTTTTTCATACATAATATCTATTGCAACGCAAAATTAGTGAATTAATGTAAGTATAAAAGCTAATGTAGGTAATTGATACAATCTTTAATTTTAGTTTGGATAACTTTAGCAAGAATTTATAATTATTATACAATGTCGTTTAGTTAAGACAAACTTCCTTCTCCCTTTAGCTTGTCCCGCATCGGGAGAGAAGGATGCAAGGTTGAGGTTTTAGTTTAATGCTTAACTAAACGACATTCAATTAGTATAACTGATTTATGAATAGAAAAGAAGAATATATCACCACCTGCCTAAATATCCTAAAGGATAAAAGACAACAACTCAATGATGAGCTGGATAAACTGCAATTGTCACTTAACTCGGAAACCAAAAGTTCTGCAGGCGATAAATATGAAACAAGCAGGGAAATGATCAATCAGGAGAAGAATAAACTTTTAGCACAGTTTGCTGAAATTGAAAAGCAGGAAAATGCTTTATCGCAAATTAAAACTACCAAAAAAGATACAGAAGTTCAATTAGGGAGCATAGTTAGCAGCCACAAGGCTATTTACTTTCTATCAACCTCTATGGGGAAGGTAACGCATCAGGCAGGTAACTTTTTGGCTATTTCCCCTGCTTCTCCAATTGGCCAATTATTGATAGGCAAGAAAGAAGGTGAAAAGATTGTGTGGTTGGGGAAAAGTGAGGAGATATTAAGGGTTGAGTGATTTTCCATTTAGACACTCGTAATTCACCATTTCCCATATTTCTTTAAAAGAATTGTTTCGAATAACATTTTTTTAGACTTCTGTCAATTATAAATTGGGTATGCGTAAAACTGAATATTTGTGAATTATTACGTTTTTCCTCATGCCGGAAGAGAACGTACTTTTTGTCTACTATATAACTAACTCTGTTGGCTAGTTGCTAAGCCGCTTACTTTAATTCACTCCCGATTTGTCTTCAACAAATCAATATAGGCTCAATTATTATCAATTTAATAGTGATTACTCTAATATTCCCTTCTCTTCAAAAAAAGAGAAGGGTGGCACACAGTAGGTGTGCCGGGATGAGTTAAATAAAAAGACTGGTTGATCTGAATTAAGTTCACGATGACGTACATTTTCATATTACATCCTTCGATTCGTATCGTTCCATTTTTTATCCCTAGGTCTGTGACTCACAGATCTTAATTATATAAGAAAAATTAGCAGTGTTCTGTGAGACACAGAACCCGGAAGAAAATACTAGCAGTTTCATGCCGACAGATTGCTTCTCATTTATTCCGTTGACACGGAATAGAATGCTCGCAATCACCAGTGGGGCAAGCAAATCAAACCTCTTTCCTCAAAATTTCCAAAGGTGGTTTGTTCACTACTGATCTGCTATTCATCAGGCCAATCAGAACAGTTAAGCCTGTAATAGCAATGTATGCGACCAATGCTCCGCCAAAATTAGGTACAAAAGCAGTTTCAAAGCTAAAATAAGCCAAGGCCCAGGTGGCCAATAGTGCTATAAAAATACCCGTTAGTGAAGCAATACTTCCTAGGAAGAAATATTCCATCAGGTTAATTCTGATAATCTGCTTTTTACTCGCCCCGATAGTACGTAAAAGCACAGCTTCCTGAATTCTCTGGAATTTACTAATACTCACCGAACCAATCAATACAATAATTCCTGTAATGATACTGAAAAATGCCATAAACTGAATGATGAAAGAAATTTTCCCCAGCACTTCATCCAGTGTTTTCAGAATCAAATCCAAATCAATAATGGAGATATTGGGGAATTTTTTGACTATTTTTTGCTGATATGCCGCTGATTGGTTCACGTCTTCATAACGTGTGAGCAGCACATGGAACTTAGGAGCCTCTTCCAACACTCCCTCGGGAAATAGCACCAGGAAATTTGTCTGCACCCTTTGCCAGTCAATTTCTCTAATACTGCCCACATAAGTTTTAATCATTGCTCCCTGCACATTAAAAGTAATAGGATCGCCTATATCAACTTTCATGTCCTCTGACAAACCTTTATCCAGAGAGACAAAGATGCTATCATTAGAGTTTTGTACTTCCCCTTGAAATTCTCCCTCAATCAGGGTTTCCGATTCAATTAATTCATCCCGATAGGTCACTCTGTACTCTCGGTTAAGCACCCAATTCTTTATATTAGTGGTCGTGTCATTTTTAAGTTCATCAACTGATCGACCTTTCAAAGAAGCCAAGCGCATTGTGACAATAGGCACCTGCTGTATCACCGGTAAGCTATCTGCTATTGTCATTTCAGTCAATTCATTTACCTGATGCTCCTGGATATCAAAAAGCACCATATTGGGTTGATTAGCGCTACTGCTCATCTTTACTTTATTTAAAAGCAAATCCTGGCTGAGCAATAAAGTAGTAATTAAGGCAGTACCTATTCCAATGGTAATAACTAATATTAATGTCTGATTATTTGGGCGGTATAAATTAGCTAAGCCCTGTCTTACCACAAAAGAACTTCCTGTAGGAAAATATCTTCTGACTAACCAAATAATTAATTTACCAACTCCGAATAATATCAAAGCAGACAAAATAAGCCCAATAGTAAACACCAGGGCATTCTGCCAATCCCTTAATTGCGAAAAGGAAAAACCAAAAATGAATAACACTACCAAAAAGAAAACAAAATACTTCATTCTGTCTTTCTGCTCAGGTTCAAAGGAAGCGCGAAGTACTTTTAAGGGGGATATTTTCCTGATCTGAAGCAGTGGAAATAAAGCAAACAATACAGATGTGATTACACCTATGACAACACCTTGCAAAATGGCAAATCCACTGATGAATAGTTCTATTTCAAATGGAAGAAAGTCCTTAAATAACTGCGGCAAATAATATTGGATGACAGTTCCTAATGCAGCTCCAATCAGCGAACCAATCAGTCCCATGAAAAAGATTTGAATTAAATAAATCCATACTCCCTGCGAGGAAGAAGCCCCGAGGCAACGTAAAATGGCTACAGACTGCACTTTTTCTTTTACATATACCTGCACGGAACTTGCTACACCCATGCATCCTAATAATAAAGCAATAAAGGCCGTCAGATTAAGAAAACCGGTCAGATCAGAATAAGCATCTCCCAATTCTTCCTTCCTTTCCTCCACATCATCGTAACGTACCTCCTCTTTTTCAAGTCGTGGCTCCAATTTTTCTTTGAAAAAAGTAGTATAATTTACTCCCTCAGGAAATTTAATATATAATTTATAGTTAATCCGGCTACCTGTCTGCAAAAGCCCCGTACTTTCCAATTGAGATAAAGGAATAAATACTGGCGGGGCCACCGTAGTGGTAATAGCTGATTGACCAGGGGTTTTATTTACTTCTCCGGCAATTAAAAAGCTTAAATCACCCACTTTAACAGAGTCTCCTGTTTTAGCATTGAATTGTAACATCAAAGATTGATCTACCAAAGCATTATTCTGTAGATAGAATTCTTCTGCTGCCTGTTTTGGAGTAGTTACTATTTGCCCGTAAAAAGGATAATCCCCCTCCACAGCCCGGATATTTACCAGGCGCGTACCTCCTGTATTGGGGAAATATACCATGCTGGCAAAGCTCAACTCTTCGGATTGCTCTATATTTAGTTCGCTCAAAAACTGCCTTAATGAATCAGGAATAGGATTACGGCTTTCTATTTCCACATCGGCACCCAACAATTCCTTAGCTTCGGAATTAATTTGCGTGGTAAGGTTATCCCCAAAAGAATTGATAGCTACCAGAGCAGCAATCCCCAGCACAATACTGCTCATGAATAAAAATAAACGGGAGCGGTTTTTCCGGCTGTCACGCCAGGCCATTTTCAATAGCCAAGAAATGTTTTGCATCTGATTTTCTTTAGCGGATTAATGAGAATTGGAAATATTTGAATTTTGCTGGCTGTCATCAGCCAGTTTTCCACCTTTTAGCTTTAAAATGCGGTTAGTACGCTGGGCCAGTTCTCCATCATGGGTAACCATAACCAGTGTAGTGCCGGATTCTTTATTCAAGTTAAATATCAGGTTTTCTATGACCGCTCCTGTTTCTTCATCCAAATTACCTGTTGGTTCATCTGCGAAAAGGATCTTGGGCTGATTGGCAAAAGCACGTGCGATAGACACCCTTTGTTGCTCTCCACCGGAAAGCTGTGCGGGATAATGATGAATTCTATCTCCCAAACCCACTTTCTCCAGTAATTCCAGAGCTTGTGGCTTCACATTCTTTTTACCCAATAATTCTAAAGGTACCATCACATTTTCCAGGGCAGTAAGAGTTGGAAGCAAATTAAAACTTTGAAAAATAAACCCTACATGCTGATTTCTGATCGCAGCCCGTTCATCTTCGCTTAATTGATCAAGAGATTTTCCGTTCAAGATAATATTCCCGGAACTTGCTCCATCCAAACCGGCACATAAGCCTAATAAAGTGGTTTTTCCACTTCCTGAAGGACCTACTATGGCCACAGAACTGCCAGGCTTTATTTCAAAATTGATATCATTAAGTACTGTAAGCGATTTTGAACCACTTTGGTAGGTTTTGCTTACATGATTTACTAAAAGGATTGAACTCATTGAATTTTATCTAATTGCATAATTGAATACATTTACCGAACGATTTCATGTAGAAACAGTTTATATTTTTATTTGAAAGGTAAAATTAGGAGAATATTTGAGTACATTTTTTAAATCTATCTGCTCAAAATCTTCTACTTGAGATTCAAATATTGTTTATTTTTAAAAATTAAGTATCATTTCCCTAAATGAAGGCAATAATGTCAAAACCATCAATTATGATTAATAAATTAATAACACTATCACTTATAATCTTTCTGTTCTCTTGCAATACAGAAATTAAGCAAAAGGAATCTGAAAACAGAGCAGACACCACAAATATTCAGGAGATCACCACAAATGAGGACAGAAAAAATATTATCTTCTTTGGCAATAGCCTTACAGCCGGTTATGGAGTAGACCCTTCAGAAGCTTTTACAGGAAGAATCCAAAGAAAAATTGATTCTTTAGGATTGGATTATCTCGCAATCAATGCAGGTGTTAGTGGAGAAACTACTGCAAGTGGTCTTTCAAGGGTAGAATGGGTGGTAAAAAGACAGCCTGTAGAGATTTTTGTTTTGGAATTAGGAGGAAATGATGGGTTGCGAGGCATCGATCCTGAAGAAACAGAGAAAAACCTGAAAGCAATTATTGATAAGGTAAGAATTATACATCCTGATGTAGAGATTCTTTTAGCAGGGATGATGATTCCTCCTAATATGGGATCTGCTTATGCAAGCAGGTTTCAAGCCGTTTTCCCGAGGGTAGCAGAAGAAAAGAATGTTGAACTAATTCCATTTCTTTTAGAAGATGTAGGGGGAGTAGCAAAATTAAACTTGCCGGATGGCATCCACCCTACTCCCGAAGGACATAAAATTGTATCCAATACCGTTTGGAAATTTCTAAGGCCTATGCTACAGGAGAATGGTTGATTAGCAAAGATAAATTCGCCTTCTTTTAATTTAATCTGAAATTCTGAGAGATATTGGTTGATATTTTCTTGGACTCGAAAATAAGGGCTAATATAATCAAGCCTATAAATATCAATAAAGCCAATTCAAATTGTGCGGCAGATGTATTACTTAACACTACTCGTTTAGAATCTTCATATAACGCTTTCCCTTCCTTTATTTGAATGGAGGAAAGCCCGCTTAAGAGAGTGAAACTCTTTTTATAATGCTGGTTCCAATCCACTTTTTCTTGCAATGAAGCCTTGGATAAAAGGTTTAACTCCGATTGTTCCAAATTAACCAGCTCTTGTTTAAAAAGGAAAAATAAAGAATCTTCAGTCTGTGTCAATTTGGTTTTTTCATAATCAACTAACAGTTGGTTGATCTCATCATTAATGGTTTTTACCTTCTCCAGCCCAAGCAAAGAACCACTTTCTTCATATTCATGAATAATATATTTCTTTTCATGAAGATAATTGGACAATTGAAAAATATAATTTTCCACCATCAGCCTATCTTCATACACCGATGTAAAAGAAGTTCCCAATTGGGCAATATTTCCACACTCAATTCTATTATTGACGAAAACAGCAATTAGTATGACGCATAACAACAATGCTATTTTTAATTTTTGCTTTAAAAAATAAGACCACCTCATATCAAAATATTTTTATTCGAAATCCTCCCATAAGGTAATGAATTATAACGAATAAGGATAAGTTAATCTTGCAAACTTCAGTGTAATTTATAGAAACCTCCATTTCAAGCCAGCAAAAATATTTCTGCCAGGCGCAGCTTGATAGTGCCTGCCGCCAAATGCATTCAGGTCATTGCCCAGACTATAACGGATATCAGCCAAGTTTTCAACTCCAGCATAGAGATTGAAAGTATTAGGGCCAAGTCTAATTTCATAATTGAGTCTGAAGTTGAGCAGATGATAATCATCAGCAAAAATGGTATTGGCATCTGTTAAAGGAACTTCGCTTACATATCGATAATGAAAATTCATCGAGATCTTTTCGAGAATTTTCACATGTAGGATTTGATTAAGGGTGTGTTCGGGCACCCCTGTCATCATATTGCCGGAAAAATCCTCTTCTCTTTTTTGATAATCCTCAAATGTGAATCGATAATATTGATAGGCTGATCGGGTGCTAATGTTATTAAAAAGGGATTTGCCATTTTGCAACCAAATTATATTCACACCCCATTCAGTCCCTAGCTGAGCTGTTTCTCCTGCATTTTGGAATAGTACTACTCCATTTTCATTTGTTCTGTTAGTGATGGTTTCCTCCAGGGCTGAAAAGAATACGGAAGCATCAAGTTGGAGCCTTTTCCGATAAAGCTTATGACCCACCTCATAAGTTCTACCTCTTTCTGCCTGTAAACTCCGGTTAATACTCCCTTCATTGGTACGAATTTCATCAAGAGTAGGGCTTGAAAAGCCTTCACTTACTGAGGCAAAAGTCATTTGCTGAGGCGCCCATTGATATTGGACTGCCACCCTGGGAATAATTTCATTATTAAAGTTTCTTTCAAACTCAAAAGGCTCTGCAAATGCATTAATATTGCGGTTTACTTGGTAGTTCAGTAAGTTACTGCTTAACCCTAATGTTAATTTCCATTTCTGATAACCAAGATGGGTCTGGAGAAAAAATATTTTCCTGTCAATTTTCAGCTCATCAGAAAAATGAATGCTGTCTTTTTCTCCATCTACATTACCGAAGTTCTCCGCCAAATTATCAGCATATTGCCACTCAAATCCTGCATCCCATTGTATCCCTAAGTTATTGAATTCCATTTCATATGTCCACTGATGACGTAGGGCAACTTCCTGATTAATATCCTCTTTATAATCCAAAATAAAAGGATTTTGGAAATCGGTATAGGTGAAGCCCAGATGTGTGGACTGGCTCAAATTCTGACTAAAGAATGAGGTATAGCCGGCTCCTAAAAGAAGTGTTTTTTGATCGATTGAAGCATTTTGACTCGCACTACCAGGTCTTGCCTGCCTTGGATTTTCTTCAAACTGTTCTTTGGTAAGCCCTCCCGGAATTTCATAATATAAATCACTGAGCAATGCATGCAGATCCAACTGATGATCATCATTGATTTGATAACGGCCGGAAAGTTGATAAACCTGACGGTTTAAGGCATTATGTTCACGATAACCATCAGATTCCTGATGATCAAAGGCATAAAAGCCTGTCCATTTATCGCTTTCCAATTCTCCATTTACAGCAGCATTGAATTGACCAAAGCTCCCTCCTCCTACTCCAATATTCAATTTACCTTGTGTTTTATCAGGGAAATTATTCAAATGAATCACTCCTCCCAAGCCTGCCCCATACAGACTTCCTGCCGGACCTTTGATGACTTCTACTTCACGCATTTGGGTATTGCTCAATAAATTTAATGCAGTTGAGCCGTTGGCTTCTGTAAATGGCAATCCATTCCAATATACCTTTACATCACGTACTCCAAAGGGAGAACGAATAGAGCTCCCTCTGATATTTACTCTATAACTTCCGACTGCTCTTTGCTCAAGGCTAACTCCAGGCAAACTATTCCATGCCATCACCGGATCAATAGGGGAAAAATTCTGCATATCTCTGGCACTCAGATGGACAATAAGCGCTGCCTGCCTATGAATTTGTTCGCCCCTATCAAAACCAACAACCGTTACGGTTTCTAATATGGAATCATTTTGGATTTGGTTCTCCTGACTGGAACTTTTATAAACCAATAAAAAAACAAGACAGAATAGAAGTAAATATTTTACCATTATAAGCTTTATAAAATCTGAACCTATTTAAGATGTTTTTGAAAAATCGCCAGGAAAACCTCGATGTCTTCACTTGTATTATAGAGGTGGGGAGAAACTCTCACAGATCTTCCTCTGGCAGAAACATACACTTTATTGATTTTCAATTCAGTCATTAACTGATCCATATTCACATTATCAGGCAAATAAATTCCCGTCAGATGTGAGGCAATAGAGTCCTGAGAATCAGTTGGGATTTCATTAACTTTTAAGCAGGTAAATACCGGCTTCATTAGTTCTCTGCAATATTGTTGTATATTTCCGGGCTTCCAATCTAAAATCTGTTCTATTGCTGCCTTAAGCATAGGAAGCGTAATGAAATTACTAAATTCACCTACATTGTATCTTCCTGCACCCGGGGAATACTCCTCAGGATATTTTGTTAGGGTGGAAAAATCCGAAGCCTCTCCACGATTCATCCATGATTCTTCTATCGGTTTACCCTCATTAAATTTTTCGGAATAATAGGCTAGTCCCAAAGAATAAGGCCCCATTAGCCATTTATAGCCTGCACATATTAAGGCATCAATTTTGAATTCTTGCACATCTAGGGGCAAGGCTCCCACTGATTGAGTACCATCTACAATGAAAGTAGTATCTGTTTTTCTGCATTTTTCTCCTATGGCTTGTAAATCAAACAAAGTGCCATCCATCCAGTGAATAGAAGACATAACCAAAACTGCTGAATCTTCAGTAATGGAATTGATTATTTTTTCAGACCAAATCTTAGCCCTGCCTTCTTTTTCTTTCGGGGGGGAAAGTATTTTTAATTCAGCACCATGCTCTTTACACCATCTTTGCAATGTCAGATGATCACTTGGAAATTCCTCTGATACAATTAAAGCATGTTGGCTTTTCTTATACGGCACATTAGAGATAGCTGACATCAATCCATAAGAAGCAGAAGGAATAATAGCAATTTGTTCCGCACTAGCATTAATTAATTTTCCGAAAAGAGATTTTAACTCTTCCGCAGGCTCAAAGAAGTCAGACTCTTGGATGTTGAGCGGATTGCTTTTACGCTGTACCGCTGCAGATCCGGCTGCCCTTACACTAATCAAATTGGGCGACATATACGCCCCATTTAAATAGTGAATATCATCCGGAAGCTCGAATAGATGTTTTTGGTCTTGCATACGAAAATATACGGGATTAAAATGCTTAAGTGTTTTGAAATAAGCATTTTTTTAGAACATCTACAAAAGTGAGGCGAGGATTCCTACAGAAAAAATGAAGGCGTAGTAATAATGGGGGTAAAATAAAAAATGGAGATTTTTCAATGTATTAGTGTATAGGAAGGATTATCTTTTATCACTTCTCCAACATATAAAATAAATCCAGGCTTTCTTCCGGCTTATCGTGCACATAGTAATCTGCCACAGTAATGGATTTCACCAGTTTAGTGTCTTGCTTATCTAAGTTATTGCGGTTTACACGGTTAAGGAATTCGTATGGAATTCTTAACAAAGTGGCTGGCAATCGGTACTGTAAGTTTAGAATATCGTATTTGGTAATTTTTTTGACTGCCTCACGGTTTTGGTCATGGTAAGTCATAATTTTATCATTCCCGGCTATTCCATTAGCATCTACTTTTGAGAAGACTTTTTGGCACAAAGCAGTCAGTTCATCAGCAAAATATTCACGTACATGCCAAGGATTCCTTGTAAGGGTCATTTTTTTATTGGGAGTGGAAATAATAGCTTTCCCTCCTGGTTTTAACACCCGATGGATTTCCTTTAAGAATGTTTTATCGTCCTTAATATGCTCAATTACCTGAAATGAGACCACCGTATCAAAAGTATTATCAGGAATCCCTGCAAAGGGAGGAATCACCATTGCATAAAAATCTGCCTGAGGGTATTTACCCTGCAGTTCGTCCGTCAGGCTTTTATACTTATCGATACCTGTATAATGATCGGCTGTTTTAATCAAAATTTCCAATCCTCTACCGGTACCACAACCCACTTCCAGCAATTTCCCAGCAATTAAAGGTTGCGCATATACGTATGCTGACAACAATCGCTGATGAATCGGATTATCAGAAGCAATAGAGTCTGAGGTTATTTCGGTGGTTGAATGTTTGGACATAAGAAAATTACTAATTAACCGACTTTTAAAGCTTTTCGGATAGAAGCAAGAAATGAAAGTTTTTGGTTTTCCTCCTTTGTTTCAGCAAAAATGGTATCATGGAAAGGGATATCATTTTGCTCCTTCAGAGAATAAAATGTAGCCGAAAAAACTTTTCGGTCAGCGGTATCAGGACACTCCAAAGGTTTAGTGTAACCATAGTAGGAAGTATCCTTTACTTCAAAAATCAAAGCTCTGTTGAACCTGCATGAAACTGCTTTTTTGCACTTTGACACACAATCATTCCACATTTCCAAAGCCCCATTCCACTCTGCTTTCCAGGTGGGTGTTAGAAATAATTGTAAATTCAACCTTCGTTGCACATCTTTCACAGGGTGAATATTGAAGTCAATATGGACATCCTCAAAAGAACCTTTCTTGCCTTTCTGAATACCAACACCATAGGCGTCATCGGTAATAAATGTATCCTTGATACCAGTGACTTCTTCAATGAATTTTGAAAAAGATGGTTGTGCTAATTCTTTCTTCAAGTCCGAGAAAATTTCAGGATAAAGATCAAATCTATCTCCTTCCAACTTATTCTCATGTTGATCTTGTTTCGGCCTGTTAAAAAGCTCATCAGCAGGAAAAGATTGACTTAGTTTTTTAGCCACGTCCTCTGTCAAAAAATCATCTATCATCACATGATGATAGGGTTTTGACATTTGATATTCTTGCTTATAAAGATTGACTTGTTCTTGACTAAAATGCTTACTCTGAATGAATCCCATAAAGGAAATTAATTTTTAATGGCACAAATATACACTACTCATGCGGGCGAACATGGAAAAAAGCAAAAAAATTGAGCTTAGTGTACGAAATATTAAAATTTCTTCGATTAACCACTGTTTTAGCTATATGAATCACACAATGGATGGTAAACAAAATAGATAAAAATAAGTGCGATAAAATGAATATATTTTTAAGGATGATTAGTTTTAGGCTTTTTTCCATCATAATTTCTCTTATTACTGCTATCTGCATTAGTCTGTGAAAAAGAAAATCTGCTAAAAATAAAGAGAAAGTATGCAAAGGGCAGGAAGAAAAGCAAAATAGATGGTTACTTTTGCAACACAATCAATCCATCATCAAAAGAGACAGCATATGGCCGCATTCCAAAGAAAAGATTTTGACAATTCCCCGAAACCATCAGATAAGGATTTTATTTTCGGCACCCGGGCTGTCATGGAAGCCATTGAATCAGGCAAAGAACTGGATACCATTTTTATTCAAAAAGATGTGCACAATGAGTTAATCAGTGAGTTGATTGAATTATGCATAAAGCTTAAAATTCCTTTCACCAAAGCTCCTGTTGAAAAATTGAACCGGACTACCAGGAAGAATCATCAAGGGGTAATTGCTTTTCTTTCTGCCGTTACTTATGCTTCTTTGGACAATATTATAAGTGAATGTTTTAGCAAAGGAAAAGACCCTTTGATTTTGATACTGGACAGAGTCACTGATGTCAGAAATTTTGGAGCCATAGCCCGTTCAGCAGAGTGTGCCGGGGTAGATGCCATCGTTATTCCGTTTAAAGGAAGTGCGCAGATTAACTCTGATGCGGTAAAAACTTCTGCCGGTGCGTTGCATCACATTCCTGTTTGCAGGGAAAACAGTCTGCAAACCACGGTTGAATATCTGCAAAAAAGTGGCCTTCAGGTAGTGGCATGTACTGAAAAAGGGAAAGATCTGATATATGATGTCCCCTTGAACCAGCCAGTTGCCATTATTATGGGGTCTGAAGAAGATGGAATTAGCAATGAGTTGATTAGAATTGCTGATTACCTTGCGAAAATTCCAATGAAAGGGAAGATTGCCTCATTAAATGTATCCGTTTCCGCAGGTCTGGTTGTATTTGAGGCTATCAGACAAAGACTGGGTAAATAATCCAATCATTCTATTTTTAACTGAATTATCTTTTTTTCTTTCTCCTTTACTGGTTTATCGGTAGTAGGCTGTTTTTTTTCCGGTTCCGGTAAACTCATTTGCTCATTGAGGATTTCCTCATCAAACATTCTATTGCTCAAACTGGAAGCATAGCTTTGACCTTTTTTCTCCCCGTAGTCAATATAAGACCTACCTGCCCATTCATGTGCCTCACGTAAATTCCCCATCACTTCATAGCCCAAAGCAATATTATAAGCCATTCTACCCATTACTTTGGTGTCATCACTCCTGTTCAGCCCCATCTTCCAGGTATTAATTGCCTCTTCCCATTGACCCACCTCAGCCTGTCTGGCTCCTTTACTGATATAAGCATTCTTTTTCGGCTTTGCATAATAACTTCTTGACAAATAAACAGGAGTAGGTGCTATTTTGGATGCATATGTCCCTCCAACAGCACTTCCTAAGAGTTTTGTAGCCTGCGACTTTTGCATTAAACCTGCAAGGGCATCCTTGATACTGGTTCCGGTTGCTTCCCAAGTACGATTTTGGGAATAAATATCCTGGTCAATAATAGATTGCTCTTTAGGGTAGTACAAACGAAACCCTATCCTGGCAGTCCCTATTCCTTCAGCATAATACTCAGTATACTCTTCTTCCACCTCATTGCCATCTTTATCTTTTACCTTTCGGGTATTTTTCCTTTTTCCATTGGTCACTATAAAATTGGTGTCAAATAATTCAACCGCCAACAGAGCATCTACATTATATTTATTGGTCAACCTGTTTACTTCCCTCCAGTCAATGGGGTCCGGAAAGGATCCGAGAATGGTATTTCCACTAAGTCTTTCGGAAGCTAGCTTTACTTCAAACCTGGGTGAGTTCCTTAAATTATTTTGCAAAGCAGTGAATACGGCCATCACACCATCTTTGTCTTCATTTATTCCCTCACCAGTAAGAATTCCTTCAATAATCCCGATCGTTTCCTTTTCATACTTCGTTCTATCTACCATAACGATAGATTGGATGTTGTTGGGAACATTAATCTCTGCCGGACGCATAGTGCTAATTGACACGGATTTCATGCAAGCCGTCATCAGCAAGGCAAAGGTTGTAAAAAGTAAAAACCTTAATTTCATCTGTATATGTTTATTTTTAATGGTCATATGGAATTCCCATAAATCTATTCATCCCTAGGTTGCCCCGATAGTTATCGGGGTTAAGGATTCTATATTTATGTTCATTTCATCACAATATTATTTAACTTCGCAAGACACTTTCATCTTTTATATTTATTAAATTTATAAATAACCACTCAATTTTGTTCTATGACCCTTCACAAATTTTTTCAACCTGAAAATGTATCCATTCAAAAAGTACATTATGCAGGATTGATATTTGATGTTTTAAGGTTAGACAAAATCCATACTACAGCTTCAGGTAATAAATTTTTTAAATTAAAGCACAATATGCTTGAAGCAAAAAATCAAGAAAAGGAAGTGCTTCTAACATTCGGAGGTGCTTTTTCCAATCATATTATTTCTACTGCTTTTGCTGCCAAAGCATGTGGATTTTCTTCTATTGGGATTATAAGAGGAGAAGAGATAGAAAACCCGGTGCTAAGCTTGGCAAAGGAACAGGGAATGCAATTGGAATTTGTGAGTAGGGAGCAATATCGCGATAAATATAATCCGGGATTTATTCAGGAATTAAGAGCCAGACATGGAGATTTCTATTTAATTCCTGAAGGAGGTACCAATCATTTGGCTGTAAAAGGAACTGAGGAAATAAATGATTTGATTCCCTCAGTATATGATTTGATTTGTATTTCTGTAGGGACAGGTGGCACTATAGCAGGATTGATCAACTCTAAAAAAGAACATCAACGAATCCTGGGCTTTTCAGCTTTAAAAGGTTCCTGGATAGAAAAAGAAGTAGACGAATGGATAAATGGCGAGAACAATTGGCAAATTAATCAAGAAAATCATTTTGGAGGTTATGCAAAATGGAAGCCAGAACTAATTGACTTCATTAATGATTTTTATCAAAAAACAGGTATCCCTTTAGACCCTGTTTATAATGGCAAGATGATGTACGGTCTCTTAAACCTTTGGAAGAAGGGAGAAATATCTTCCGATCATAACGTACTGGCCATTCATACCGGAGGACTACAAGGCATTATAGGTTTTAATCACCGATTTGGCAATCTGATTAATACCTGATCTACATTTCCTAAAACAGGATTAAAGCCAAATGCAGAAGTAAATAGGGAAAATAGAACAAAAAAGCCACTTTATTTCAGAAAACCTGAAAACCTTGATTCAGATTACCTTCTTTTAAAACTCAACATTTTACCTAAAATTACCCCTTTGTTTTCATTGATAGTAAGCTCTTCATCACTAACTTTCTTCACGCCCTCAATAGTGAAAAAAGCCCGAGGATTATAGCTTTTGATAGTTGGAATAAGTGTAGTCAATACTTCGCGTTTCACAACTGTAAAAATAATATTTACCTTACCATCATTCCCTGTAGCATCTATATTGGAATAGCGGAAATCATTGGCTTTCAAATATTCAATTAATTTATCTGCAGGACGACCTGTGATCACTCTTACCACTACCCTTCCCAGGGCTAATTTCTCTTCAATAAACATACCTACATAAGTCCCTGCGGCAAATCCTGAAGCATAAGCAACATAACTGATCGGGTTGTTAATATGCAGGATGATCTGACCAATGGCCAAAAGCCAAATGAGCGCTTCAAAAAAGCCTAAAATAGGAGCGATAGATTTTTTACCCTGCAAAACAAAAATAACACGAATAGTAGCAATTGACACATCCGCCACCCGGGCAAAGAAGATGAGTATGGGCAAAACAACCAATGTAAATAATTCATTGGAAATACCTAAATCCTGAAAAAATTCCATTTAATATCTTTTTATGCGAACAAATAACTTACCACTTCAGCTAATTGTGAGCAAGCCTTAATTTTGATATTATATTTTGAAATATCTATCCCTTTTAAACTAAATTTAGAGACAATTATTTCTTCAAAACCTAACTTTTCAGCCTCAGCGATTCTGTTGTCAATTCTGTTGACTGCCCGAATCTCACCACCCAACCCTACTTCACCTGCCATACAGATTTTAGAGGAAACAGAAATCTCTTCCAGTGAAGAAATGATGGCTACACAAACTGCCAGGTCAATAGCAGGATCCTCAACCCGAATCCCCCCTGCAATATTGAGAAAAACATCCTGTACTCCCAAACGAAAGCCCCCTCTTTTCTCCAAAACGGCCAGTAGCATATTCATCCGTTTACTATCAAAACCAGTAGCACTTCTTTGTGGCGTGCCATAATTGGCAGTACTTACCAAAGCCTGTATTTCAATTAACAAAGGCCTGTTGCCTTCTAAAGTAGCTCCAATGGCCGTACCACTTACCTCTCCATCTTTCTGAGAAATCAGTATTTCAGAGGGATTGGAAACTTGTCTCAAACCTGTGTTGAGCATTTCATAAATCCCTAATTCATTGGTGGATCCAAACCTGTTTTTGGTTGTACGCAATATCCGGTAGGACAAATGCCTGTCTCCCTCAAATTGCAATACGGCATCTACCATATGTTCCAAAACCTTAGGGCCGGCAATGGCTCCGTCTTTTGTGATATGACCTATCAGGAATACAGGGATTTTGTTCTCTTTGGCAAAACGCATCAATTCCGCTGTACATTCTTTTACCTGCCCCACACTTCCTGCGGCAGATTCCATTTTAGGTGATGTCAGAGTTTGGATAGAATCAATTATAAGGATATCCGGAGCCAGTTCTTTTACTTCCCGAAATATATCGGTGGTAGAAGTCTCCGTAAGGATAAAACAGTTTTCTGAGGAGTACTCTATCCGATCAGCACGCATTTTAATTTGCTGAGTACTCTCTTCTCCACTAACATAGAGCACTCTTTTGTGCGATAAATTTAAAGCAATTTGAAGCATTAAGGTAGATTTTCCAATGCCGGGTTCCCCACCAATCAGTATGAGTGATCCGGGTACAATCCCCCCACCTAAAACGCGATTTAGCTCCGCATCCGGCACTATAATCCGAGCTTCCTTAATAGCTTCCACTGATTGGATAGCAATAGGCTTATTGGAAATATTTTTAGAAGATATATAACCGGAAGGAGCTTTTTCTTTCTGTACCACTTCTTCTACAAAAGTGTTCCATTCTCCACAAGCTGGACATTTCCCTACCCATTTAGGTGATTCCGCACCACAATTCTGACAGAAATAAAGTGTTTTTGTTTTGGCCACAATAAAATGTTAATGAACGCTTAAAGTTAGTTCAATTCATTAAGCTCCGAAAGATATAGAGAGAATATGATGCCCAAGAATTTTAATTTCAAACTATCACCCCCTCAGCTCCAGAGGAGCCTGATCATCATAGCTAGCATTTACAGCAAAAACTATTTGTATATAAATTTGAGAATAAGTGTTAGGCATAACTATAATAGTTTTCGATTTCAAACTAAATTTATAGAAAAAAGTAGTTTAACAAAAAATGATTCTTTCTTTGGCTATAACCTAGAGATTTTTATCTCATTTTCATAAAGGCACATCTCATAAAATGATTTCACTCCTACGGAGCTTGCTGTAATTCTGTCAACATTTTCTATTATGATTTTACCCCTATGGGGCAAATTAGTTTGACAAGCCATAGGATAAACACAAAGAAGATACGGACTTTGTTGTCACACATTATCACAAAAAAACAGTTTGAAATTCAGATCTATACATTTAAAAGGAGGGTTAATTTCAACGCATCAATCCTCAGCTCCGGAGGAGCTCGATCGTAATAGCCAGAAATTACCGCTGAACCCAAGCTCCAGAGGAGCGACATCATTATTTAACTGTAGGAATAAGCTCAAAAGCTACATGAACAATTATTGGCTGGCTTATCAATAATAATCTTATTACACTTCAACTAAAATGGAGTGCCACATCCAAAAAACTACGCCAAAATTGATTGAATATCGTCCTGGCTCAGGTTTTTCATAAAGCTTTCCTCGGTACTGATCAAATCTCTGGCCAAATTCACTTTTCGCTCCTGCAAGGCTAATATCTTTTCTTCCACTGTATTTTTGGTAATGAATTTATAAGTAAAAACCTGTTGTTTCTGCCCAATTCGATGTGCCCTGTCCACGGCTTGCTGCTCAACAGCCGGATTCCACCATGGATCCAATAAAAATACATAATCAGCAGCTGTCAGGTTCAGCCCCAAGCCACCCGCTTTAAGAGATATTAAAAAGACGGAAATTTCTTTATTATCCTGGAATAAACGCACTTGTTTTTCCCTGTCTTTGGTACTACCGTCCAGATAGGCAAACCTGATGTTACTTTTCTCCAGGTAATCTTTCATAAAAGCTAAATGCTTTACAAACTGACTAAAAACCAAAACTTTATGTCCTTCAGAAATAATGGACTTTAACATGTGCGTTACATCTTCCATTTTGCCGGAATCGCCCATATACTCCTTGTCCACCATCTTAGGATGATTGGCTATCTGCCTTAGTTGGGTCAGGCCCTGCAGCAATATCATCTGGGATTTTCTGATGCCATTTTGCTCTATATGTTCCAGGATTTTATCTCGGTAAAATGATTTCACTTCTTCATATTTGTCTTCCTGCATGGTCGTCATGGTCGAATAATGTACATTTTCGATTTTATCCGGCAATTCAGTGGCTACCTGTGACTTGTGCCTGCGCAGTATAAATGGCTTAATAAGAGAGGCTAATTTTTGTGACTTTTGCTCATCTTGCTTTTTCTCAATAGGCAACACAAACTCATCTTTAAAGAACTTTTTATTGCCTAGCAATCCCGGATTCACAAAAGACATCTGTGACCATAAGTCCATTGTACTGTTTTCCACAGGTGTACCTGTAAGGACTAATCTTCTGCGGGATTTTAGCTTTTTTACGGCCTTGGCAATATTCGAATCAGGATTTTTGATAGCTTGTGACTCATCCAGGATGATATAATTGAAATAATATTCTGAGAGGATTGCTATGTCAAGCCTGGTAATACCATAGGAAGTAAGCACAAGATCATATTCTTCAAATTGTTTGGCATCTTTGATCCTGTTAGTGCCTGTATAAATGAAAATCTTCAGATTGGGAGTAAACTTCTGGGCCTCATTCATCCAGTTATAGATTAACGATGTAGGCATAATGAGCAAATTGGCATTTAGCCTGCCCTCTTCTTTTTCAGACTGCAACATTGCTAATGTTTGCACTGTTTTTCCCAATCCCATGTCATCTGCCAGACACCCTCCAAAATTATATTGATTGAGAAACTGCAACCAATTGAATCCTGCCTTTTGATACGGTCTTAGTTCTCCTATAAAATCCACTGGTAAGGGGTGATCATCAATCTGCATGAAATCCCTTAGCTTGGCCAATTTTCTATCCATCTGAACAGAAGCCAAATCACTATTTTCCAGATCCTGAACCAACGCCAAATGGTGTTTGCGGATTTTCATGTTACCCTCATTGTCTTTTTCCATAAAGCTGAAAAGCTCTGAATAGTCATCAAACCAATGAGAGGGTATTACTGCATATTGATTATTAGGTAATTTAAATTCTGTTTGTTTATTGGAAATATGTTGCCTCAATTCCTTGAATGAAATTTCATAATCTCCAAACATGATGGTGGCATTGATATCAAACCAATCAATTCCCTCAGAGATATCAATAGAAATGGAAGAGCGACCCAGGAAGTATTGTTTGCTTGTGATTTCCTTATCTTGCTCAATCGTGATTCCATTTTCATGAAGCCAATCTGTATTTTTTGAAATCCAGCTAAAAGCTTTTGATTTTGGTTGTGTTACCTTTCCTTTTAAAATATTGAGTCCACGCTCCACCATGGCATCGCGCAGACTTTTCTCTTTTACAATATTCCTTACCAATCTTTTAAACACGAACTCTCCGTCCTGCTTTTCCACTTTCACGGAAACCGCCTCGCCCGAACCCAAAGGAAAGTTATGCTGACCATATTGAAATCTCAATTCCATCAGTAACTTACCTTCTTCCTCGTTTTTGGTTTGCTTCTCTTCAAACAAATCCAAATTGACAGAAGAAGTAGCTAATTCTGATATTTTCAGCTGTGGGTTTGGTTCCTCTCTAATGGTTTTTATTTTAAAACCTTTTGCAAATACATCAAAAGAGGCTACCAAAGGAGCTACAAATTTTTTAAAGTATTGCTCCTCCACTTTTTCAGGAATAGCAATAAAATATTTATTGAGAAACGGCTTTAACTTTTTTCCATCAGGGTTTTTAGCAAATGAATAAAGTTTCTGATTGACCACCATATAGGCAGGTTTATTACAAATCAAATACGCCCCTTTGTATTGAAAGTCTACTTTTTCGCCATTGTGCTTTATGGTAGGGAAATAATGAGTATTATTTTCATTTTTTACAAAATGGAATAGTATAGTTGCCTTTTCTTTCTGGATATGGATTTGACGCCAGGCAGGCTCACCATCATTCCCCATTTCAAAAAGCATTTTGTCCGAAATTTTCTCAAGAATTTGAACTCTTTTCCTTTCAAGGTACCTCTCAATTTCCTCCTGAAGAAGTGTGTTTCCTTTTTCCGGATGGTATACTTTATCAAAAAAATCTGAAGTTTTGAGCTTTGTTTTATAAAATTTGCGAACAATAGCATCCTGCTGAATAGTATCCATCAATTCTATCAACTCATAGTCAGTCTCATCCAGGCCTTTGGAAAATTCCCTGGCATTTTTGGCAGAAATATTTTGATGGGCAAAAGTGAGTTCTCCCCTGCTGTTTTTTTGCACTACAAATGACTCAAATATATACCCTAAAAATTCATGCTCAAACAGTGAATATATAATTTGAAAAGGCTGAGTTGTAAGTACCTTCATATCTTATTAAAACTTGTCTCTTCGTTGGTTAAATTAACTTATTCAAAAAAATCAAGTTTGAAATTTACTAAATAAGAATGAGTTTTATGTTAAAGACGAGGAAAAACTTACAAACGATTAATTTCTAAGGATTTTACTGCTACCGAGGCAGGCTTGAAGGATGCTAACATAGTTATAAGAACAATACTAAACATGGTAAAAATAAAATCTGAAAAAATCATTTTTACAGGATAAGCTTCCTGCACTGCCGATGCCATCCCCATGGAGACAAGTCCGAATTGTTGTTGTAAAACACAGAGCAACAGCCCTCCCAGGCCTCCTATAATAGCACCTGAAAAGGAAATAATGGAGCCCTCCATAAGAAAAATATTTCTGATGGTTCTTTTGGGTGCTCCCATGGCATAAAGTATACTAACATCCCGCTTTTTGTCCAATGCCAACATTGTAAGTGAAAAGAAGATATTAAATGAAGCTACTGCGAGGATAAAACTAAAAGTAAGATATACAAATAGCTTCTCAATTTTGATGGCTTTCAATAAGGAAGCATGTTGTTCATCGGAATCCTGTACAATAAACCTTGGCCCCAATTGTTCCTTAAGGCTTTTCTGAACAGATCTGGTACTTTGGCTACCATCCAAATTAACTTCCAAAGCAGTCAATTGATTCTGTTTTCCTACTAGCTTTTTGGCAAATCGCAGTGGCACAAATATATATTTCTCATCATATTGCTTTTCAATGGCAAAAACCCCGGCTGGCATTAGTATTCCGGAATTGTACATGCTGGAAGGGTTGCTTACTCCGGGTTTAATGTTTTTCGGATAATAAAATTGCAAGGCCAATAATTCGTTTCTGGGATTGATAGACAGATCATAGCGGATTCCCCTGCCTACAATGGCAAAATTTTGTTCCTTTTCCTGTAATTTAATTTGTCCTTCTGTAATAAAGTCCTTTAGCTGATTGGATTGGATAAACTCGGGGCTCACTCCTTTCATTCTTACAACAGTTTCTCCGTCATTGTATCGTACCAGTACATTATCCTCGATTACCTGAGTGACATTTTCAATTCCCAGCACTTGGAAAATCTGCCCTTTAATTTCATCATCGTATTTAAAGAACTTCCCCTCTTTAAGAGATATTTTCAAATCTGCATCAAAAGTACTATACAATGAGCGAATCAAATCTTCCAACCCATTGAACACTGACAATACGATTACAAGAGCCATAGTACCCGTAGCCACTCCCAACATGGAAATGATGGACAGCACATTGATAAAACTTTTCTTCTTTTTAGAGAAGAAATATCTTTTTGCTATAAAAAAAGAGAGGTTCTTCAAGGGGAAATATTAATCATTCTCATTATCGCCATTTTCCTCATCGGCAGGCGGAATATTTAATTTAGAAAGAATAGAGTCAATTCGATTGGCCTGATCAAGCGTTTCATCCATATAAAATATAAGCTCCGGAACTATCCGCACTTGCTTTCCTATCCTGTTGCCCAAATGTTTACGGATTTCGCTTTTCTTCAACTGAATAGCCTCCATTGTCTCCTTTGGGTTCTCCGAAAGCATTAAGCTTAAATAAATCTTTGCTACACTTAAATCAGGAGACATTTCTACTTCTGTAATGGTAATAAATGCTTTTCCGAAAGCATTATTCATATCTTTTTGAAAAATTTCCCCTAAATCTTTTTGAATTAACCTTGAAAATTTCTGCTGTCTTGTACCTGCTGCCATAATATTCATTCTTTTCACTACAAATATGCATGATATTTTATACAATTTGTCCTTTATACTCTAATTTAGCATTTGTAGTTTAACATAAAAACATATTTAATTGATTGGATTTTTCCGAATAAATGACCCTTACCGCCTGCTGATCTTATTTTTGGCAGTTGTGTTCATTCGTTTACCCTATTTTATTTCATCTGAGCCGCTCGTTTACGAACTCAACTGGATGCTCATAGGAGAAACGCTCAATCAGGGTAATATTTTATACAAAGACTTTTTGGCTCCAATAGCACCATTGGCAGCATGGATGTACACTGCAATAGATTTTATTTTCGGACGCGCCCCCATGGCCTACCAGATTTTAGCCACTTTATTAATGGGCTACCAATTTGTATTATTTAACAGCATCATGCATAAAAACAAGGCCTATAACGAAAACACATATGTTCCGGCCTTTGTCTATGCTTTATTGATGCAGGTTTTCTTTGACTTTTTCACCCTCTCACCAGTGCTCGTCAGTATGACTTTTATTTTATTGGTGCTGGACAACATTTACTTAAGAATTGAAAACAAACTAAATGACTTAACCATATTGAAAACCGGTTTCTTCATGGGAATGGCGGTACTGTTTTATCTTCCTTCTATTATCTTTTTGCTGGCTACAGTTATTTCATTTGTACTTCTTACAGGATTGATTTTCAGACGTTATCTAATGTTTTTCTATGGATTTCTGCTGCCAATCGCAGCTGTAGGGCTCTACTATTTCTGGCATGATGCATTAGGCAATATGATGTATCAATGGATCATTTCTAATTTCGTCTACAACCAGGAGAATATGGTAGGACTAATTTCCCTGCTCCTTTTCATCAGCCTTCCCTTATTGGTATTTGTTTTGGCTTTATACAAAACATTCAGTATTTCGCGTTTTACCAATTATCAGGTGCGTGTGCAACAGGTAATGTTCATGATGTTTGCCGCAGCCTGGGTAGTATGGATTCTGGGAGATGTTAAAGCTCCCTATCAATTGATTGTATTTGTTCCATTTATAGCATTCTTTATTGCCCATTTTATACTTCAGTTTAGAAAGAAGGCTACTGCCAATTTATTCACTATATTCTTTACTTTTAGTTTAATTTTTGTGAACTACATTTTGTTCTATCAAAATTTTCATTTACACAAATGGGGGGATTTCAATGCGTTATGGGTAAATGAAAGTATTTATGAACCATGGGTGGCCGGTAAAAAAGTTTTAGTAGTGGGCAATGGCAGGCAAATATACCACTCAGCAAGTGGTGTGGCTACAAAATTTTATGATTGGAAACTAAGTCAAAATATTTGGGAAATGCCCAACGACCCGAAGAAACTGGCAGTTATTTATGATGATTTGGTGAAAAACCAGCCAGAAACCATTATAGACCTAGACGGTTATGCGGAAGCTGTGTTAGAAAACCTGCCAGGAGTAAGCAGTGAATATGAAAAAGTGAATTACAAGGTGTATGTATTGAAAAATTAACAATTTCCTCTCTTAACATTCCAGTTACACTTAAACTGGAATATCCTTCATACACCCTGTTACTCCGAATTATTCATTAACAAGGAATTTTATTCACTCTTCTTTCATGTCTCCCACCCTCAAACGGTTCTTTTAAGAATGCAAGAGCTATTTTTTGAGCCTCTTCATAACTGATAAACCGTGCAGGCAAACAAAGAATATTTGCATTGTTATGCTGACGTGATAATTTGGCCAATTCTTCCTGCCAGGCAATGGCTGCACGAATACTCTTGTGTTTATTGGCTGCCATAGCTACCCCATTGGCACTTCCACAAATTAAAATCCCCATCTCCTGTTCCTCATTGCCTACAGCAGTAGCTAAAGGGTGTACATAATCCGGATAATCAACTGAATCATCGGTTGAGGGGCCAAAATCTTTCACTTCGTATCCCTCAGATGTCAAAAACTGAACAAGCTTTTGCTTGTATTCAAAACCAGCGTGATCGCCTCCTATTGCTATTTTCATTGTTACTGAATTTATAATTTTATTAATTCTCCCAAAACCTTTCTGAAGCACTTTCCTCAAAATGGAAATTTAATATTTGCTGATCGAGTTCCCCCAATTCCAAATCTCTTCGTTTCATTACTATTTTTGCTATCTCCAGGGCTTTTTCCAATCGAAAAGTAGTAAATCCTGATGCCCCACCCCATGCAAAAGATGGGATGAAGTTACGTGGAAATCCACTTCCAAATACATTTGCACAAACGCCCACTACAGTACCAGTATTAAACATAGTATTAATTCCGGATTTAGAGTGGTCTCCCATCATTAACCCACAGAACTGCTGACCCGTATCGACAAACCCTTGCTGACCATAATCCCAAAGCTTTACATTGGCATAATTGTTTTTCAGGTTGGAAGTATTGGTAGCTGCTCCCAAATTACACCATTCCCCTATTACAGAATTCCCTATAAACCCGTCATGCCCCTTATTGGAATATCCAAAAAATATCGTGTTACTCACTTCTCCCCCAACTTTGCAAAAAGGGCCTACTGTGCTATCTCCTTTAAAGACAGCTCCCATGTTTACATGAGAACCCTCCCCCAAGGCAAAAGGTCCTTTAATAATGGCTCCCTCATTTACATAAGCATTTTTCCCTATATAAATAGGACCATTTTCCGCGTTTAATATCGCTGCCTTAATTACAGCCCCCTTCTCCACAAAAATATTTTCTCCATTGTAAACAATTGTATGGGGATCTTCAATTTTAACAGAGTTTCTGCCATGGGTAATTAACTCAAAATCAGCTTTTATCTCTTTTCCATTATTTTGAAAAATATGCCACTTTTCTGAAATGATAGTTAAGTCACCATCATATTCAGCCGCCTGTTCAAGCTTTTCATTGGCATTAAAAAAGGCTAACTCTTCTTCCGAAACATGTGCGGAAATTAATATATTCCCTTTCTTTAGGGTAGCACCTAATTGAATGGCCTTCACCAATTCTGGTGTGGGGCAAACTGAACTATTAATTAGTGTGTTCTGGGAGGCAATCTTTCGGGGGAACTTTCCCTGCAAATAAGAGGCTGCAACATGGAATATTTCAGTTTTCAGGTATTTCTCCCACTTTTCCCTAATCGTTAATATCCCAACACGTATTTCAGCAATTGGACGGGTAAAAGTAAAAGGTTTCAGCTTTTCGCGGCTCTCAGCTTGTTCAATCAGCAGGTAGTTCATAGGTACAAAAATAAGACCTTCATGAGAATAACCTTCCAAAACCAGGAAGGAATTCTAAATATTTCGGCCTTTAACAAAAAAGTCTCCCGGATATGACTATCGGAGAGACTTTTAAAATGAATTTTAAAACAAAAAAGATTATTTCTTTTTGTACTTCTGGTTGAATTTCTCCACACGACCAGCAGTATCCAGGAAGATTTTCTTTCCTGTATAGAATGGGTGCGATGCAGAACTAACCTCTATTTTTACAACAGGGTATTCTTTACCATCTTCCATTTTCACTGTCTCATCAGAAGTCATTGTTGACTTTGTTAAGAATTTTGTATCTGCTTGAGTATCCCAGAACACGATGTCTCTATACTCAGGATGAATGTCTTTTTTCATAATATTGTTAAATTAAAGTTCTTGATTCCCAACCAATTCGCCCCCATTATTTCAAAGGGAATGCAAAAATAACAGATGAAATCTATCTTTCCAAATAGTAGCGTAAATAAGAATCAGAAGCACAATACCTTAATGATCGGAATGAACCAAATTTATCTCAATTTTAAAGTATTTAACTGAAGAATTATTAAATAGCTATTCTTTTTTGCTTAGCATCTATATTATTGTTTTTATCTTGCCTCAAGATTAAACTACTATGAGATATTTATTTGCCTTATGTTTCCTGTTGTATGCTACTATTACTTTTGGCCAGGCTGTTAATGCCCCGTTGAATGCTGATTACTATCATTTGATAGAGCGTATGGAAGTAAGAAGTGGCTCATTTGCTGAAAGCTTTCACGCCTCCATGAAACCTTTCAACAGAAAGGAAATTGGCCAATTTCTAGATAGCCTAAACACTAAAGACTATAACAGTAGGGATTTATTTAATTACAACTATTTAAAAAACGACAATTGGGAATGGGTTGATAGTGCCCATTATCAGACTGAAAAGCCTTTTTTAAAACATATCTATAAAACCAAATCGGATTTTCTGAATGTGCACAAAGAGGAATTTGACCTGCATATTAATCCCGTCATTAATTTCAGCTATGGAAAGGAATCCATCAGTGATAATACTCTCTTTATCAATACCAGGGGGATAGAAGTACGTGGGTTGATTAATAAAAAAGTGGGTTTTTACAGTTTTATAGGAGAAAACCAGCTGCGTTTCCCTCAGCATGTGAACGAATTTATCACTCAATATCAGGCGGTACCTAATGAAGGCTTTTGGAAAAACTATGGAGACGATAATGTGGGAAAGGATTTTTTCACAGCCAGAGGTTATGTTTCTTTCCAGGCCACTAAAAACATCAATCTGCAATTCGGTCATGATCGGTTTTTTGTAGGCAATGGTTATCGCTCTATGATATTGAGCGACTTTTCCCCGGGATACCTATTTTTAAAAGCGGAAACTAAAATATGGAAGTTCAATTACACCAACATTTTTGGATTACAAACAGCAGATATAAAATTCTCAGGAAATACACCAACCGGTAGTCAGAATCAGTACCCCCGGAAATTCATGTCATTTCATCATTTAAGCTATAACATCACCAAAAATATTAATATTGGTGTATTTGAAGCTGTTATGTCAGGTGACTCCTCCCGTGCGCAAAATCCCATTGACATCAATTACCTGAACCCTATCATATTTTATCGCTCTCTTGAGCAACAGGATGGCAGTTCTGGCAATGCCCTCTTAGGAATGGATTTTCGCTGGATTTTCCTTAAAAGATTTTCACTATATGGACAGTTTGTGCTGGATGAATTTTTGATTGACAACATTAGGCAGGGTGGTTGGTGGGCCAACAAATACTCCGTACAGGCAGGATTAAAGTATTTTAATGCTTTTGAAATTCCTAATTTGGATCTTCAGGGAGAATATAATATGGCCCGCCCCTTTATGTATGCGCATGATAACAACTTCACCAATTATGCCAATTATAAGCAATCACTTGCCCATCCCTTAGGGGCCAATTTCCAGGAATTTATTGCTATTATGCGTTATCAAATCACTCCAAGAATTACTTTCCAGTCTAAAGCTGTATTAGCTGATTTTGGTACAGATACTACTGATGTGAATTTCGGAGGAAATATCTTCAAAGCTAATAACAGCCGTTATCGCTATCCCGGACAGGGTGACTTTGGCCACAGTATTGGTCAGGGAGAATCCAATCACCTTACCTACTATCAATTTTTATTGACTGTTATGATGAAACATAATCTTTTTGGAGAATTGGGCTATACTATCAGAAAGCAGGAAAGTGAATTTGGAAACAATACCTCCGAAAACAGCTTTTACACTGCCTCCCTGAGATGGAATATTCCAAGAAGAGAAAATATATTTTAAGGGTCAACACCTTTTATTTTTCCATTTCCTGCACCTGAAGATTCGGTTTCAACTTTGCTGTATCCGTAAATTTCAACCATTTTTAAGTAAAAGCGTCATTATACTCTTAACTTGCAGTCAAATTCAGCTTTTTATTGATGAAAACTTATTTTAGAGTTCTTTCTTATGCCAGGCCACTCGGTCTTTTGGCTCCCCAATACTTGATTTATGTTATTTTACAATCAGTATTCAGTGTAGTCAGCTTAGGTATATTGGCTCCCCTTTTGAATACCTTATTTAAAACCGAAAAAGTGGAATCTGCTGCGGCAAGCCCACCTGCCCCGATAGACCTACCTGAATTTGAATTCAGATTAGATTATATCACTGATGTTTTTGATTATTATTTTTTACAATATGCCCAGCAAGACAAATATGAGGCTTTACAATTTGTTTGTCTCGTGCTAATCGTCTCGATCATTCTGGCCAATATATTTCGGTATTTGGTAGAAGTAATCTCGGCTATTGTAAAAGCAAATGTGATTTCTAAACTAAGAAATACCCTGTTTGATAGGTTGATGAACTTGCACATTGGCTATTATACCGAGGAAAGAAAAGGAAATATCATGTCAAAAGTAATGAGTGATGTGCAGGAAGTGGAAGGAACTGTGGTCAACAGTTTAAAAGCTGTGATAAAGGAACCAATAATGATCATTGTTTATTTTACTGCTCTTTTCTTTATCTCTGTAAAATTAACACTGATAACACTCATTATTTTGCCCTTGTCAGGCTTTATTATTTCCTATATCTCTATCAAACTTAAAAAGAAAGCAAAGCAAAGCCAGGAAACGCTTGGGAAGATTTCAGACATATTAGAGGAAACCCTCGGAGGCATGCGAATTATCAAAGCATTCAATGCAGTGGATTTTTCCAAAAACAGATTTGGAAAGCAGGTAAAGAACTATGCCACTTTCAATATAAGCATGCGAAAACGCTTTGCTTTGGCAGGTCCTATTTCTGAAATATTGGGAGTAGGAGTAATAGTGGGCATTGTATTGGTAGGGGGCTCCATGATATTGGATGGGGATTCCAGTTTGGATGCAGGAAGTTTTATCACTTTTATCGCACTTTTTTCCCAGGTGCTAAACCCTGCCAAATCCCTTGCCGCAGCTTTCAGCAATGTACAAAGGGGACTTGCCTCAGCCGATAGGATTTTCACCATATTAGATACAGAACCCGGTATTAAGAACAGCAAAGATGCTATTCCGTTGACCGAATTCAATGAGTCCATTGAGTTGGAGAATGTATCGTTTGGCTATGGCAATGAGCTTGTGCTGAAAAATATTAATTTAAAAGTAAACAAAGGGGAAATGATTGCTTTGGTGGGTCCTTCCGGTGGCGGAAAATCTACCCTGGCAGATTTAATCCCACGATTCTATGACGTAAAATCAGGCCAAATCCTGATAGATGGAAAACCTATTCAGAATTTTAAAATTGAGACCATAAGAAGTAAAATGGGCATTGTAAGCCAGGAATCCATTTTATTTAATGACACTATTTTCAACAATATTGCATTTGGAAAGCCTGAAAGCACTTTGGAAGAGGTGCAACAAGCGGCAAAAGTGGCTAATGCACATGATTTTATTATGCAAATAAAAGGCGGTTATGATGCAATAATTGGAGATAGGGGCGCTAAACTTTCGGGTGGCCAGCGCCAGCGAATTAGTATTGCGAGAGCTATATTGAAGAATCCCGATATATTGATTCTGGATGAAGCTACTTCCGCTTTGGATTCCGAATCGGAAAAATTAGTGCAAGATGCTTTATCAAATCTAATGAAGAATCGTACATCTATAGTAATAGCACATCGCCTAAGCACTATACAGGAGGCCGATCGAATTTATGTAATGCAGGATGGAGAAATCATAGAAAAAGGTTCCCATCAATCATTGATTAAAAAAGGTGGCGTCTACAATAAGTTGATAGAAATTCAATCTGTAAGCTGATTAGGAAATAATTTCTATATTTGTTTGATTCGAGAACCATAACCATAACAACTCCAGTAATATGAAGACTTTTAAAATTATTGTTTATTCTGCACTTCTAATTTTCCATCTAACTGCCATTATTATCATTTCTGTAGGAAAAAATGATCTCAATTTCCTGTTAAACCTATTCAAAAATATGGATTTAATGATGTACAGTGCGTACCTGGGTTTAATCCTGTTCTTGATTTTGCTGATTTTTGAATGGCAGCAGCAAAAACATTTGAAGAAAGTGTATGACAACCATTCCAAAGAGATTAATCAGTTAAAGGCCAAACTTTATGATAAAAAGGAGACAGAAACACCTTCTGTAACTCCAAAAAACACTGCTGCTGCCGAAAACCTACCAGCCTCGGAGACTAGTAAAAGTGAGGACAATAAAAATAATAAATCGTAGTGAGGGAATGATATCCACCATCAAACAAGAATTAGAAGAAGCACAAAAAGTATTGACGCAGTTCTTAAACGATGATGCCAATTTGTTAGCTATTGAAAAAGCGGCTAAAGTATTGGTTCATTCATTGAAAGATGGCGGAAAAATAATGAGTTGTGGTAATGGTGGCTCCCATTGTGATGCCATGCATTTTGCCGAGGAGTTGAGTGGACGGTTCAGGGATAACAGGCCAGCCCTGGCAGCCATGGCTATTTCGGATGTAAGCCATATTAGCTGTGTGGGGAATGATTATGGTTTTCAGTATATTTTCAGTAGAAGTGTAGAAGCCTTGGGCAAACCTAATGATGTTCTATTAGCCATCAGTACCAGCGGAAATTCACAGAATATATTGGAAGCAACTAATGCTGCAAGGTTATTAGGAATGCAAGTGATTGCCCTAACAGGAAAAGACGGAGGAGAATTAGCCAAAAATTGTGATGTGGAAATACGGGTACCACATTTTGGCTATGCCGATAGAATTCAGGAAATACATATTAAAATAATTCATATACTCATTTTACAAATAGAAAAACAATTAGCTTATGCTAGCTAAAACTTATGGAAGTTCAGTATTTGGAGTAGATGCCAGTGTGATTACCATTGAAGTAAATGTGAGCCAGGGCACCAAGTTTCATATGGTAGGCTTACCTGATAATGCCATTAAGGAAAGTGAACACCGTATAGATGCTGCCATTAAGTACAGTGGTTTTAACATGCCTCGTCAGAAAACCGTAGTGAATCTGGCTCCGGCCGATGTTAAAAAGGAGGGGTCTGCCTACGATTTACCAATTGCTTTAGGAATCCTTGTCAGTTCCAAACAAATATTCAGTGATACACTTGGTCAATATATGATCATGGGAGAACTGGCTCTTGACGGTAAATTACGCCCAATTAAAGGAGTACTTCCCATTGCTATAGAAGCAAGAAAACAAGGTTTCAAAGGATTTATCCTTCCAAAAGAAAATTCCGCTGAGGCTGCCATTGTGAACAAGTTAGATGTTATTGGAGTAGAAACACTAACAGAAGCCATTGAGGTACTGGAAGGTACTTCTTCTATTAAGCCACTTTCAATAGATACAAGAGACATTTTCTTTACTAACCTGAATGACTATGATGCTGATTTTGCGGATGTGCAAGGGCAGGAAAACATTAAACGTGCTTTGGAGATTGCCGCTGCAGGTGGTCATAATGTAATTATGATTGGTCCACCAGGTGCGGGAAAAACTATGCTGGCCAAAAGACTGCCTTCCATTTTACCTCCACTGAGCTTACCGGAAGCATTGGAAACCACTAAAATTCATTCTGTTGCCGGAAGGTTAGGTCCTGACGCTTCATTAATTGCCACTCGTCCTTATAGAAGCCCGCACCACACTATTTCGGATGTTGCTTTAGTAGGAGGTGCAATTAACCAAAGTTTTTGAGATATTTACCAAAGTAATGAGACAGTCTCAACAACTTAGGTATGGAAAACTTCGAAAACTACAGCCCTGTTCGTAAAATAGGGAAAAATCACACATCCTTAACTGGAAGAATTTCAAGTCAAAATTCAGACAGGCTCTATTCATTTGAATCTTCTTTAGAGAGAGACTTTATTCAAATTACAGACTTTAACCCATATGTTTACCGCTTCATAGAACAACCTTTAACTATAAGTTATATTGATGAAATTGGTGCAGGTCGGACATATACTCCGGACTTTCTAATATTCTACAAAAATGATAATCCTCGACACGAAAGATTGAAACCACTACTTGTAGAGGTAAAGTACAGAGATGAGCTCAAGAAAAATTGGAATAAATACAAACCAAAATTTAAGGCTGCCTCTGAATTTTGCCAGGAGAAGGATTGGAATTTTAAATTTATTACAGAGCGAGAAATTAGGGGTGACTATCTTTTTAATGTGAAGTTTCTAAATAACTACAAGAATTCTGAAGATGTAAGAATTGAGGATGTTTCCTTCCTATTAGATAATTTAGAACTCATGAAGGAGACAACACCTAAAGATTTACTAAATGCTACCTGTAGTAGTGAAAAGAGAAGAGGATTTCTTCTGTTCACTCTTTGGCATATGGTTTCAATTGATATGATTAAAATGGATCTTTCATTGAGAGTTTCCATGAACTCTTTAATCTGGATATAATATGGAAGATGCAATCTATAAGGGAGATATTATTCTCTATGAGGAAACAAAGTATGAAGTTATAGACCTTGACGGTGATGAAGTTAAATTGATTGATTCATCAGGAAATTCTAAAACCATTAAATTATCAATAGCATCAGGAAAAATTATAAATGGCATTGAGATTATAGAATCTTACAGTGAAAAAAAACTGAAGGAGGCAAAATCTAGATTAGCTATAATAAGACCTCTAATTGGTAAGAAGGGTTCTAGAAAGGAAGTTGAAGAGTTATCCAATAAAACTGGTATCAGTACTGCTACACTTTATAGATGGATCAAGAAATATAAAGAAACTGAACTGATGACCTCATTAGTACCTGAAGATAGATCTGGTGGAAAAGGGAAAAGTCGGTTAAATTCTGCTCTAGATGAAATCATCGACAGTAATATTCAAAAGCACTATCTTAAATCACAAAGAAAGTCCATAAAACAAGTTCACTTAGAAATTCAATTGGCGTGTAGAGATGAAGGTTTACGACCTCCGCACTACAATACTGTAAGAAGACGAGTATTGGCATTGTCTGAATTAGAAACAGTAAAACATAGACTTGGAAGAGCAGCGGCTAGAAAGAAGTTTTCCCCAAAAATATCTTCATTTCCAGATAGTTTATTTCCATTATCATCTGTTCAAATAGACCATACCCCATTAGATATTATCGTTGTTGATGAAAAGTACAGGGAGCCAATCGGCAGGCCATGGTTAACCTTAGCCATTGATACATATAGTCGTATGGTTGTTGGTTTTTATATAGGATTTGAATCTCCAAATGCAATGAGTGTTGGTTTATGTATTTCTCAGGCTATTTTACCTAAAGAGGAGTATTTAGCTCAAAACGAGATTTACACATTATGGCCATGCCATGGGAAGATCAGGTGCATACATATGGACAATGCCATGGAATTTCGTTCAAAAATGCTAGAACATGCATGCCTTGAATATCAAATAGATATCAACTGGAGACCAGTTAAAGTACCAGAGTATGGAGGCATGATTGAAAGGCTTCTAGGAACCTTCTCGAAGGAATTGCACCAGCTTGAAGGAACTACTTTTAACAGATATTTAAATAGAAGAGAATACGATTCTGAAAAACGAGCTGTATTTACCTATTCAGAAATAGAAAAATGGATATTGACATATATAGTTGAAGTATATCATCAAAAATTACATCTTGGTATTAATACTTCTCCAATTAACAAATGGAGGGAAGGAATTATTGGAACTGATGAAGTTGTAGGAGTTGGCTACCAGCCAGTATTAACTGATAAACGAAAAGTTCTACTTGATTTTATGCCATTTGAATTCAGAACGATTCAGGATTATGGTGTTCTGGTTGATGGAATCTATTACTACAGCGATATACTTCGCAAATGGATAAATGCCCTGGATGTTAAATCCGGGAAGTTGCGAGCTAAAAAGAAATTTAAGTTCAAGAGAGATCCCCGGGACATCAGTGTCTTATATTTTCTTGACCCTGAGCTTAAGGAGTATTTTCCAGTGCCATATAGAAATACATCACATCCCCCTATGACCAAATGGGAATTGAAGGCAATTAAAGATGAGCTGACCAAGCGAGGTATGCAGGTTATTAATGAGGATGCAATCTTCGATGCATATAAAAGATTAAGAGAAATAGAGGACAGATCTTTAAAGCAAACCAAGAAAGCTCGAAGATTAAATGAAGTCAAGAATAAACAAAAAGGGCACAAAAAGATCATTAATCCACCCACAAGTAAAATGATAGAAGTTGATGATGATATTTTTCAAGCACATGAATCCTTTGAAGACATAGATGATGGATCAAGTAGAAAACAGTAGTATCAATATTACTCAAAAAAGTAATGAAGAAAGGAAACAATTCATTAAAGGTTATAAGTGGATAGGATACACTCGAGCACAAGAAGTTCTGGACCAATTTGAAGATCTTGTCCTAACGCCACGTACTACACGAATGCCAGACATTCTATTAGTGGGTTCAAGCAACAATGGGAAAACTGTTATTATTGATAGGTTTGCTAAGAACCATTTGCTCTACTTTGATGAAAAGACTGAAGAAGTAAGACAAAAAGTTTTAATGGTAGAATCCCCACCTTTGCCTGACGAAAAAAGATTCTACCAGCAAATTCTTCGTAAGCTCTTAGTTCCTTTCAGATCTAATCATAAGCCGGAAGTTCTGTTTGATCAGGTTGTAAACGCATTTCAGATGCTTGATATCAAGATCTTAATAATAGATGAAATACATCATTTATTAACTGGCAATAGCACTAAAAAGCAAATCTTTCTTAATGCAATTAAATCGCTATCCAACATACTTAGTATTTCTATCATTGCGGTGGGTACAAAAGATGCTTTTCATGTTTTTCAATCTGATCCTCAAATGTCCAGCAGGTTTGAAACTGTGCCACTTGAAAGGTGGAGACTTGATAAGGAGTATATAAAATTTCTTAATAGCTACGAAAAAATTCTGCCGTTGAGGGAAAAATCTGATTTGTTCCAAAGAGAGATTGCCACTAAAATAATCTCATTGACAAATGGAAATATAGGAGAGATATGTAATGTAATCCAGAAGTCAGCAATTAAAGCAATTGATCTTGGAATCGAAAAAATTACACTTCAAGTGATAGAAAATAGCAATATCCAACACCCAGATGAAAAAAAGAAAATGCCATTGCTGTGAGTATTTATAACACTAAGTTGCCTGTCCATTTACAACCACTCAATGATGAACTGTTAACCAGTTGGCTGCTTAGGTATTCTAAACGATTTCAAACAAAGTATCACACATTCTGTAAGTTTTTATTTAAAGGAACAGAGATAGATACAAGGGACATTGATCTTTACATAAAAGACGATCTCCTTTATAGTTTAACAGAAATTACTTTCTTAAGTAAGGAAACCTTAAAGAGCCTAGTTCTCACAGATTATTTCCCTAAACTTACGACTGATCCGACCTTAAAAAACTGGATATTAACCAGGGGTCACTATCATAGACTTACGAACAATAATCATTTAATGTACTGTAGTTCTTGTTTTGTTGATGACAAGGAGCCTTACTATAGGAAAAGATGGCGTTTAATAATTTCTACTGTCTGTACCAAATGCGGTATAAAATTAAGAGATAATTGCCCTTCCTGTAATTTACCTATTTCCTTTCTAAGATTAGACTTTAGAAATAAAGAAAAAATAGTGACAGAAGAGCTTTGTTATTGCTACAATTGTGACTTTGATCTTAGAGATTCCGAGAGGATCAATTGCTCTGCTATCGAACTGGATAATCAAAAACAATTAGAGTCCTACTTAGATAAAGGCTATACCAATAATTTAAATTACTCTCATTTACATTTTGAGGTTCTTTTTTTGCTATTAAGGATTCTTAGCTCTCGCATCCAAAGAATTTATAATTTCGATAAATTCATTAGTGATAAATATGGCTTTGTCCCATTAGAAAAAGGGAATAACAGAACACTCGAGATGCGGAATACAACACTTGAAGTTAGAACCAATTTAATGGAAAAAGCAATATTTCTTTTAAACCTGGATCAACAAGAGCTTGTAGAAACATGTAAAGAATCTAAAATTATGAGTCACTTCCTTTATTTTGAAAATAAGGAACTACCATACTGGTTTGCAAAAATGATAAATGAAAACCTTACGTTAAAATACACCTACTGGAAGCATGCATACCCAACCTTAAAGTACCTCCCTTCTTATAAGAGCTTAAGTCCGCACATTAAGAATCTGTAGATTTAAAGCTAATATCTTTCCCTTCCAAAGAAGGAGTATACCCTATATCATTCATTGCTGCTCTAATGTGCTTAAAAGCAAGAAGCCTCACTTCCTGAATATGTTCTTCCCATGATGAATTGATTTTTTTTGCAATTATTCCCCATTCAATATCGGAAAGTTGTACATTGTATTTTTCCTCAAAGTCATTCTTGGATACATTAAAGCCTTTTAATTTAATTTTTACTTGATCGTTACTCATATTTTATTCTTAATTACTTCATAAATTTTCATATAGGTCTGCTCAGCAGGTTTAAAGGTTTTAATCTCCTCCATACTATCTTCTTTTGCATCTTTATCTACTCTCCTTATTACAAACTCCCTTTTGAAGGTACTCCATTCTAGATGGCGCAATTCATCCTTTGGCACAGCTATTTTTCTCTTATTAGTAAAAAAAAGAAATATTTCTTGAAATAACCTTTTTGATATTAATTTGTAATCTGAATTATTGATTAGAAAGAGTAAAGTGGGAGGATCTGCTGTTCCTTGTCTTTGTATGACATCAAATAAATAATAAAATCTTGTGGAGCTTTTTATCTGGATTTCTATAAATTTCACTTCTCTTTTTCCTTCCCACACATATTTTGGCTGTCTTTTTTTTTGATTTAATTTTTTATGGCCTGTGGAAAACTTTCGCATTTTTTCTGTTATAGGCTCATTTCCCCACTTCTTTTCATCAAAAAACAAACTATATGTACTTATCTCAAGGTTGGAATCTTCAGTAAACCTCTCAGCCAACTGATTAAAAAACAGTATATAGCTTTGCCTATCTTCTCTTAGCTTTCTTTCTTTATCTGACTCTTTTTTAGTTGGCGGTGAATCTGCTATAGTAGCAGAACCAGCTTTTGAGTCTCCTGAGATTCCTGGATTAAGGGTTTCTTCATTAGAGTCTTCTTGCTGGAAAATTCCATTATCTGTTACAGTTTTTTGTTCAGTTTTATAATTATATTTTAGGCTATTTAAATCTGGCGCACCCTTAAATCTTGAACTCGTTAAATTAAGTTTCTTCTTTCTCTTAGATGGATTATATGGTTGATGGGATCGTCTAATGTTTAGCTCATTAGTGTCTTCAGGAGGAATTTCATGCTTTGGCCCTTTTCTTTTATCGGCATTAGTTTGATCTGCTTTTGAATTATCATTATCTCTATACCATTCAAATCCTTCTTGAATAAATTTATAATCACAATTAACAATTTTAGAAACAAACTCTACTGAATAGCCTTTGTAAGGCCCTTCAACTTTTATAACACCCATTTCAATAGTATTGATCTCCAAGTTACTACTATCATCAAATGGAAAAAAGCTTTTTGGATAACCTCCGTCTCCCTCAGAGTAGCTACTAAAAATAGAATTTCTTATCATATTAGCGGCCCTAAGTGCTTTTTCGTATAAGTATATTCTTCCGACAGTCAGCACATCTTCCCCGGGTACATTCCTTGACAATTGAATGAAATCCGAACCATCGTATTTAGCATTTTTATAAGTCGTAGTCAATCGTTGATTCACCAATATATGTTCTTTTAGAAAATGTCCACAAAGTAAGTAAGCTAAATCAGATGAAGTGAAAAAATAGAACCGAATGACTTCAATACATGGAAAGACATACAGTTTACATTTCTCACGATTGATATAGTGCAAACAAGGTAGGTTTTTCAATTTTGAAAATGGAAATCCATAAGAAGGAAGCGTTATAATCTTACCGTTTTTATCTTTTCTGATATCTTCTATTCGAAAATCATAAATGCTTTTTACTTTAAAATCACTGATACCTTTTTCATCTTCTAACCCTAGATTAGTTACTCTAAGTTTCTTTAAATTCTTTTTAGGTTGAAGAATTTTTGTTTTGTGAATAAAGCATCCGATGGTTATTTCTGATATCATTCCAACATCAATCCAAAGAACAATCGGCTTCCAGTCTGGAATCTGATTCATATCAAATTTAAATTCAGAAGGTTTTATCAGCTCGGATAATTTGTAGAGAATGATTTTAATTAAAATAGACTCCCCTTTAAATTGTACCTGCCCTATTCCAGATATCCAGTAAGTACTCTTTTTATCAAGTTCGGGGGGACTAAATGTATTTTTGGTATCCATCCAGCTAAAATCTCAATAACTTTTGTAAAAGCAAAGAAACAGTTTTTTATTTATCACTGAAGGCCCGCTATGTAATTATTAAGGCTGATTATCAATTCCTCCTTTGAAATCTTTAAAAAACTCACTATAACTAAACTTAAGGGCGTCAAGTATCTTCAGAAATCGAATTAAAGAAGGAGATCTTTCTCCTCTTTCTATTTTTCCAATATAGTCAGGATGAATGTCGGCAAGATCGGCTAAGTCTTCTTGGGTAAGACCTTTTTGCCTTCGTATTTTAGCTATTTGAATACCGATCCTTTTTTGTATTTCCACAATCAAAAGTAGTTGTGAAGAAAAAGCCAGGACACAGACTATTTGTGCGGATTATGATTTTTAATTTTATATTTGCAGTAAATTAGGCAGACAAATAAGATGAAAAGTCTAAGAAGGGTTAAAATAAAATTTCGTGATAAAAGCAATAACACAGGTTACTTTCATCGCTTTGTTTATTTGCAAAGTAATTTTGTAACCGAAACTAAAGCCCTTATTGAATTAGAATCAGGTGATTTAGAATTAATTGACTTAATCAGCATTAAATTTGTTGATAAGCTAGATACTACATCTGAGAAGTAGATACAATTGATTAAAGTCTCATTAAGCTCATACCCTTTATTGTATTCGCATATCAATAGGAAAAAAGGAGCAGATGAGAATTCATCCAATATATCTATAGCAATTAATTACTAAAAATCTCACTCCCTTTAGTAATTTTTCATATATTGATCGTCGATTAATAAACCTCATCTTCTCCTTTATTTTTAACCAAACCTAGATGAATACATTATATGATGTTTATGCTGATGTTATTAGCAAGAATAAAAATGGATTATTTTTCGTGCCCGCACCTACAGGTATGGGCAAGACAAAAGCTGTAATCGACCTATTGGATAATTCCCCTGACCAAAAAATTATTTACACTACCTATTTTAATGGGTTAGCAAAGCAATTTTATAACGATATAGGTGAAAGAGGTATTCACTTAAAAAGTAATCCAGATCATATTATAGATTTAATTAAAAATAACACCTTACAAAGGTCCATTAAGGATTCCCTAATATTTAATCATAATCCAGAAATCCATCGTAACCTGAAAACTCGCCTTTTAAAAGTACAACGGTTCTTACAATATGATAAAGAACAAGATTATTCTATTATCTCTGACGATGCATCCTGGATTTACAACCACATAAAAAATAATTACATTTTAGATGAAGATACTAAAAGACTAATATTTCCAATTAAAAGGTTTTTAGAAGGAGACGAGAAAATTTTAGTTGCTTCAATTCAGAAACTTATGAAACCCTCCTATGATGGAGATAGGGTCCACAGCCTAATGAGTTTCAAGGATTTTATAATAATAATTGATGAATTTGATTTTACATATAGATGGATCCTTAATCAAATAAGTGATGAAAAGGAGTTAAGAAATATTTTTATTTTTTTAGAAGACTTTATTGACTGGAATCAAAGAAACCCTGCAGTTAATGACGAGTTAGCTTCAATTTGCGATAAGTTTATCTCCAAGCTAAAGAAATATAATATTGAGTTCCCGGAACGTCATTATTTTATTAGTAATTTAGATAGACCTGAAACCCTTAACTCGGCTTTTCATTCAACTAAAGATTTTTTGAAGAGAGGTTACTATTTAGAACAAATACCTGATCAAGATAACTTTTTGATCTCCAATCATAATAGTGGTATATATTCAAATGTCTTTTTCAGGGTTTTTACATCAACTATTAGTAGTTTAATTACTTGCTTAAAGAAAATCCATGACAAAAAGGGGGAAAGCTATTTTAACTTCATTATTAATGATATCTGGAGTAAGCATAACGATGATTCACCTGGCAAGATTTATAATTTCCTCTCTTCCACAACACCATACTTCTTCCGGATTCAACCTCAAAAGAACAATTCAAATATTAGTAAATTTTACAGAGGGAGCTTTAACTTCATTGAGGCTTCAAAAGAAGACTTATTAATAAACAAAAGGGTAAACTTAAGCTATTCTCAATTAATCTCTACACCCGAAAAAATCATAGATCAGATTTCGAGGAAAAACCTGGTCATGGGTATAAGTGCTACTCTTCAGATTCCTAGAAATATTAATAATTTTGATATTTCTGAATTGAGAAAACAACATTACTTTATAGACTGGACAGAAGAGTATAAACAAGTAATAAAATCAGAGATTGAAAGGAAAAAAGACTTAAGAGAGACTACTATTTCCTACTACTCACTTGATGATAACCATCAGCCTTCATATATAAACCTATTTAAACTTTTAAAGAATAACGGGTATTTACTAAAAGAAGATGAGTTTGATAAAGTAATTGACATTAGGCATAACAGGCTTTTAAGGTTCTTCACTTACTTTGATTTTGTGGCCACAAAATCAAAATCTAAAACTCATTTGATTTATGCAACTACATTTAGTCAACTAAAGGGGCTTTTTAATGATGAAAATGAATTAGTATTTTCAAAAATTTGGAAGGAGCTGAAAATTACAAAGCATAAAATTCATTTCGAAATATGCATTCAAGGTAAGGTTCTTAACTTATTTTTCTTAAACAAGAACTCTTATCGTTTCATGAAAGAAGACGATCCGGATTATAAAAATATCTTCAATAATGGAAATTATGCTACAATTGTTATAACTCAATTCGCCAGCGCCTCCAATGGCTTAAATCCAATTTGTTTTAAAAATAATTCGTTAGTCGATTTTGACGCGATTGCCATACTTGAAAGGAGTTATTATGCTCTCCATAATATAAGCCATAGAGAAGAAAAGAGAAAAGAAAAAAAAGAGAATTTTTTTCTATGGGCCAAATTACTCTTTAATACAGACATTTCATTCGAGCAATATCATGAAGGGCTAGCTTCTGGCCTTACAAGGCTAAATAAGATTTATCTTGAGTCACAAGAATATCCAGTATATATGGCTGCTCTAATAATTCAGGTATTGGGTAGACAAGATAGAAAATGGGAAAAAACAGATCACTGCGAAGTTATCTTATGGAAAGACGTAGAATCAATTTATACTAAATTTCTAACAGACCCTATTTATACCTCAAATTTTGAATTGAAAGAACGAAATAATTTCAAATCAGCACATTTTAACGAACTTGATAGCTTAATAATTAAAAACACTTCAGTTGAACTAATTAAGGATAGTATTAAAGCTCATTCAATTGAAGAGGAAACCTTCTTATTAAAGGAAGAAATTAATTCTCTGTTGCTAGGGCTGAATAGTTACAGAAAAGGCGGAGATGAGGATGGCTGGGTCAATTGGCTAAGTATACGGCAAGATGTTCTTATTCAAAAACCACCCAAACTTAAAAATTGCTTTATCAAAACACCTCACTTTCATAACCAAAAGCTTTGGTTAGATGGCCTTAACGTTTATCCACCAAACGCGAATTCTGGACAAGTTATTGACTATAGCTATCCTTATACTTTGGTCTCAAAAAATAAGAACGTTATTCGCCATTTTGAACATTATGGTTATGAATTAGAATACAGACATAGTCAATTTCAAAACATCAGTGTATGGCATCCATTATTTTTTCAGGCAATTGTCTATGGTGCTTTAGGAGAAGAAGCAATTAAAGCAATCTTGTTTAGTTATGGCGTAAAATATTCCAATGTTACTCAACGAGAATTGGTTGAACTAGCCGATATTCAAACAGGGTCTAATTTTATTGATGCAAAGCTGTATGGAGAAAAAACCATTTTACAATTAATGTTCAAAGGGACTGATTTAATAGAAGATAGTATTAGTAAACTTAAAACCATTAGATTTTATTATCCTGAAGCAAGGTACTTTATTGTTAATTATGCTTCGAGTAACGACACTTTAATCAGCAAGGGCTTTGATTTGTATGGTAATCAAGTCCCCATTGAGTCGGCTGATATTATAACATGCCCAGGAATAACCAACATGCATTCAGGAGAGGAAAGGAATGCTGTTTTAGAGTCACTTCTTTACGAATTATCCAAATGAAAGAAATAGTAAATCAAACAGCATTATATTTTGATTTAGCTAAGTCTAAATTAAATGTCAATATTTTTAAAGTTCAGCTTCCTGCTTTTACTGGTCAAAGAAAATACATTGAGGCTCATAATTGGTTGAAAGGTAAATTTAATTTAGCATATTATTTTAACAGTTTTAAAAATACCGCATTCATCGTTGGAGAATCAAATCTCCACGAAAAAGCATTACTAGAAGAGGAATTTCCAGATTGTATTAAAGCTTTATTTAGTTATGCTTCTTATCAATCTCATAATAATGTCCAGTTTAAGAGTAGCTACAAACCTATCTTATTAGTAAAAGCATCTAGTAAAAATTTTCTCTCAGCGCTTGAATTAGATGTTACCCATGATTATAAAAAAGGGTCTTTTATTTTATTAGAAGACCATGCCATAACATTCAGAAAAGTATCTGCTATGGATATCTATAGAGGAGAGCTTGCTTACATACCAATACAAAGAGATAACCTACAGTATTTTGAACAAATTAAGCCTGAGGCGCTAATAGGGAAATCCGTGGATGTTTACCAAAAGTTTTCCTCACTAAAGTATAGAAGCCAGGTAGACTTCATGGATACTCAATCAAGAAACAAATATGAAAAGTCAAGAAATTCTATATTATGGAACTATTTGAAAGAGACAATTGATTTTTTTGAAACACTTGGCTTAAATCTCAAACAAGTGTCCGGTAATTTCTCAAAAGTAAAACAACATAAATTAACACTGGATACTAGTTCTGAAGAATATCATTTTATAGACTATCGGCATAATAAAGATATAGAGCTACCTGCTTTCCTCAATAATAGTGAATCACTTAATAAAATAATTATTTTGGATTACACTAAAGAGGCCGCTATTAAGAGTGGAATAGAAGATGAGTACAAATATTTAAAAAATAGATATGCTGTAAGTCACATACTAAATGTAAACAGTAATGATTCCAACAGTTCAGATTACTTCAATTATGAAATAAACTCAGAAGAACTGAATATGAAGCTTGAAATCATTGAAAATCAACTTCTTCTAAAAGGCATACTTGCCGGACACAAGAGTATTCAACATTTACCCGATTTAGAAATAGCTAGAAAATATATATATGTTTGCGCCAATGATGTATTATATTTTGAGGATGATAAAATAATTGTAGAATCATTAGCAAATAGTAAAATCTCTGACATTCTCATCTCCGCCTTTATTGAATACTCTGGATTTCAGAAAGCTATTCCTAATCATATTGCTTTCATGGTGGACCGGGAAACAGGGAATATTGTTATGATCACTACTTTAAAAAAGAAATTTCTTTACGCTTCAAAAACAGATGACTTTAATCAAAGAGAGGATTTAAAGCCAATTCAAGATTTTTATTTGGATGATTATCCTGAATATAATCAATTTCTGGAAACAACTTTTGCCGGTGAGACATCATTTGAAGATATTTTAAAATACAAGAAGGAAATCTACCCTTTACTGAAGATTACAAAAAGCACTATGCTTCAAAACAAATATAAAATGCCTGGCAAAAAATCTAACCTAAAACTTCACCAGGGAATATGGTTTGATGATGATAATCTAGAATACTTTTGTGGGTTTGAGTATAGTATGAATATTAAGCAGAGTAACTCTTTCGCAATACGTAGAATTATACCACTAAATGGTCATTTCGTTAAAAATGAATATTTCCAATTAATGAATGTAGATTTTATCAGGTCAAGTGGCAGCCCTGTTCTGCCTTATCCTTTTGGCTTGTTAAACATATACCAAATAGAGACAAAAAATAAAGGCGCAGATGAGGTTAGATAGTATAATACTGATCATATAGAACTTTAACTTTTGATAATTTACTCATGGCATTTGACACATTTTGATTCACCAGTACCCCTACGAATCTTTAAAAAATTCAGAAACTATCATATTATAAGCTTCATTGTAATATTCTGTACTGATTTTATTCTTTGACACCATTAGCCTATAATCCTTTAAAAATTTCTTTTTACTCAATATTTCTATAGATGAATTATTGATAAAATACCTAATAAATAAAATAATAGTAGATTCATTTTCTCCATTACTTTTTAACAAGTCTATACCACTAAACAAATCTATTAATTTAGCTCCATGAACATCTAAGCTTGAATTTTCTATCGTTTTCTTTAAAGCTAAATATATATTGACAGCTTCCTTATTTCTCCATAACGTCCAAAACTGTTTCCACATTGAGTGCTTCACAATATCATCAACAACATAGTTTACAAATGACAGGTCTTCTACATAAAAAATCTCGTAAATATTAGGACTCTCTTCCGCCGTAAGCCCACTTCTTTTTCTTGTTAAAGTAAGCATTCCCTTGCCATCGAAAATCTCCTGATTTCCTAAATTTTCTCCTAACAAATAACCTCGAATCAGGCCTATCTTATAAAGTAGGGTAGAGTAAGGTCTGATGGGTATATTTTTACTTATGGAGGTCTGAGAAAAGATTATCTTCAAATCATCAAGCGAATATTCATCTTTATACTTCACAATTACAAAGTGCAAATAATCGAAATAAGCTTCGCTTACAGAAAGAATAGTATCTGGAGGTAAATTTTTATTATTGTCTTTAGATGATTTAAGAATAGTTAGAGCATATGTGAGACATTCTTGGTAGGAAAGCTTATCTGCAGAAAGCAAATACTGGATAAGGTATGGAAAATCATCATCATACTTTTCCTTGCTACTGTATTCAGATATATAATTTTCAACCATTTCTTTCTCTGGTATTAAAATGTCATTAAAATTTATACCTTTTATAAAATTTATCTTTGCCAATTTAATCCAAGGGATTGATTTGGAATCACTTACTATTTGCTCTGGTTTTCTTGATTGACTGATTGAATTATACAAATCATTAAAATTAATAATTTTTTCCTGCAGAATATCTTCTGTTGGTTGATTTTCAATAGGTTCAAGCAGTACAACCTTCATCACACGCAACCAATATTTGTAAATCTTACCCTTATCTAATGTTGCCATATCGATAGTTGTGATTAGATTATTTTTAAATATTCTAAAATGATGATGTTGCTGCTTAACAAAATCATTTTTAATGTTAAGTACGACTTCATCAATCCTATTCTGAAACAATGGAAGATGACGAAAACATTTCAATCCAAATGCCAGGTTAAATGCTCCGAAAAATGTGAAGGCCTGTTCGGTATCACATGTCTGGATAAGATTATTAGCTACTCTCCAAAAGTTTTGACCATGAGTTTTGGCATACTTCTTTATTTCTACAATACTCTGAGACTCTAAAGCTACCCTTAATGGTGATTGTAACAATATTTCATAACCGTCATTTCCATCTTGGACGTCAAATAAAATCATTACTAGTTCTTCATTTACTGTTGAATGATTTAAGACCCGGTTATCTGTCAGAGTTGGTATATCCCCATTCACTAGCATTTGGATAAATGTTTGTTTAGGCAATCTATCTCGCGAATAAGAGTAAAGCAAATCTGAAAAGAGGAACCTTTTCATCACATAGTAAGCCAACACTTTAGTAGATATTTGATTCGTAAAATGCGTTCGAAGAATACCAACCTGATTAATAAAGATTTTCAATTCTCTTGGAGAGGGACTAAAATCTGGTTGTGAATAAATTTGGTGGAATACCATTTTAATATCTTCTATATCACTTTGAGGCCAACCAGTGAAAGCCTTTTTAATTGCGTTTTCTGAAACACTCAACCAGTCTTTAGCTACAGGGTTTGGCACTAACATTCTGAGCTGAACATTTTTCTCCAGGAATCTTTCTAATATATCTTCAATACTATTTTCTAATACCAATCTTGATTTTAAACCTTTTGCATCATATGGCACAACAGTAAAAATTTTATGATAATTAGAATCAGTTCTAACCTTTAAATTTTCATTAGCAAGTCCAAAATTTTGAATCAGTGAGATTATTTTTACTGTATCATCTGGTAGAACCCTGTCAATATTATCTAAAACTATTATAACTTTTTCTTTCTTTTCATTTTTAAATATATAATCAAGTATTTCATTAAAAAACTCTTCAAACTCAATAGAAGTGCGTTCATCATCTTGATAAGTAGTCTCTTCAATACTCTCTAAACTATTACTTTGTAAGAAAGCCCAATTGTAAGACGCATATATATCAGAATACTTTTTTATTTTCTTTGTTGGCCAGGAATAGATATGAAGTATTAAGAAATTAAAAAATAGAACAATAATAGGTAGACAAATTGCAATAAAGCCTGCAAATGCTTGCCAATGTATTTCTCCTTTAAAATCCAATGAATATGCGCCTTTACCTATTGAAGAAAGTATAGCAAGTCCAATGGGGATAAATAACCCTGATAAAGCAATCCAGAAACCCAATTTTGTTGTGCTTCTTTTACTCTGAATATTTTTTTCAAAAAACTGTCCTTTTATTCTTTTAACAAGTTTAGCTATTTCCTTAAGATTATCATTCTTCACACTTTCTTTAGGTAGGCATTGAGAAATCATGCTTTCTAAAAAAATTCTACGCAAAGGATCTCCTTCATGTGCCCATGCATCAAAATAAAAAAGCAGGAGATTTGACTGTCTCTCTACTTTTTTCTTTAATAGATTTATAATTGTGCTTTTACCAGATCCATATTTCCCTTCAAGTCCAATCGTAAAACCTGTTTCATTATTTCTTATAGTATTGAACAATGTTTCCGAAATCCTTTCATGGGCTTGATTTTGAAATTTATCCTCTAATTCTGCTTGTTCAAGGATAACTTTAAATGGATAAACATTGGAAGAGTTAATTGCCATAAGGTTGAAATTTGATCAGCATAAAAGGTGAAAATACTAAATTTTCTCTCTTAAATTTAATTATGTCTTCATGTTTAGCTAGAAAATTTTCGTAAGTTTCTTTTGAGCCTATCTTTCTTCCAGTAGTAAAACCTTTTGCTTTCCTAGATCTAATTCCAGACTTGATTCTGTAACTCATTTGCTCGTTTTCAAGCCTGGCCAAATCTGCCATTATGGTGACTATCAGTTTTGTGAAAATCTCACCAGTTTCATTATTGGTATTAATGGTTGCTCCAATATTATGAATATAAAGTGCTACTCCAGTAGTTTTTAAGTACTCTATCAAATTAGATACTTTTTCAGAGAAGACCTTGATCATCTCAAATCTCTCTACACCTTTCATATCATTAAGCTGCCTTGCTGTAGATTGATCCTTAGTCGAAACCCTTGTATAAATTATGTACTAAAAGTACCATTTTAGAAGGATTTTCAACCAAAGGGGGGGATAGAAAGAGATGGAATCTATTTTCTGATGGAAGGAGACAAGAAGGTAGAAGTGCGGGAAAATGTTATTGAATGGCTGAGAAAAATAGGTGTAAGGGAGTAAGGTATATTTCTTAAAGATATTTTTGGCTCATTTTTCTCAATAACCTTTTATAGGATAAATCTTATAAAGGTAACTATCAAATAAATGTAAAATTTGTCATATCTATACAGACATACTGTGCCTTGCGTCCCTCTCTTGGCTATATTCCAACTAGTCGTAGATCACAATTATAGTTAAGTAAAATTTTACTAAATTACTATCCATTTCCTAATTCAAATATACTATGAATAAACTCGAAAAAATTATTAATCAGACCAAAGGAAAGCACTCTGATTGGCAGGAAAAGCTCGATCTCTATATACATGCTAATTGGAAACCCGATGAATATGACGAGGAAGAATTTATGAAAATCATAACAGGTATGAATGATATATTTAAAGATATAGCAGATTGCTTTTATAAATACGGTAATTTTAAGGATAGTTGGGATGACAATTATTGTAGAATGAATCCTTTTGGACAGCACTTGTTGCTGAAATCTATTAAAACTAATGACACATTTGATTTTGGAATAGATTTAATGGATGCCACAATTTATTTGAATTGTTACCTATATCATCCCGAGAATTTAAAATACGCAGATGATGACTATTGGGAACTCCTACTTTCACTCAAACAGTTTGGAGATTTTGAATTCAAACAAAATGCAGGTATATCATCTACCGAGGAAAAGTATTTCAATGGGAAAAAGAGTAATCTGTTCAAGTTACTTCGTAACTATTTGATATATGAAATTGATAATATCAATTTGCCAAATGATGAAAGAAAATATGATTTAGATTTAGGTTGGTATGAAATCAAATGGAAGATTGATTGCCCTTGGGAAGTATTAGTGGGTAATGCCTGTCGGGCGTTTAAGGTACTTTATAAATTAAACTATCAATTATGGAAAGTATCTGATGTGAAAAATAAAAAGCTCATTAATGTCTATTAATTGAGAATAATTAAAAGACAATATCATTGCAAGGAATGGCATGAGTTTTCTATGAGAGTTAAATCTAGAGATAACTACTGTTGCGTTAAATGTGAAAGAAGCTCAAAACAAACATCTTTGCAGGTTCACCATTTAAAATATGTCCCCTACAAGAACATATGGGAATATAATCTTTTTGACTGTGTTACTCTTTGTAAGGGATGTCACGCAAGAGAACACAATAAGATTGAACCTTCTTTTGGTTGGACATTAATTGATATTACAGATTTAGGAGAACTTAGTGGTATATGTGAGAGAAAGGGATGTGGTACTGAAATAAGATATGAACATTTAACATATCATCCTGAATGGGGTTATAAAACTGTTGGTAGTACATGTATTGAATACCTTACAGTTCAAGATCAATTTATGAGTAAACATGTTCTCGATTTATTCAAGAATATAAGTAAATTCAGAACACAAGCTTTATGGTATGATGGTTTTACTAAAAAGAAAAAGAAATTTACTTATTCTACACACTCACACAACCAAATAAGAATATATGGTAGCACAAACAACCACTCATATCAGATTCTATTAAAAGAAAAAGGTGTAAGATGGTTTGATTTTCAAGATATTTGGAATATTCCTAACACTGATCTGGAAATTGTAAAAGAATTAGCGTTCATAGCTTTGAAAGGATTAACATCTACTGACCATGAAGAAAAAAAACAGCTTAGAGTAATTTATTCTAACCTCAAAATTTACGGTATCAAATCTTATGGTTAAAGATCCTAAGAATGTTATGAATAGTATGATAGTTGTAGATTTATACGGAGACATTATGGAACTTTACTACCGAGTTATCCATAAAGGCAATATTGTAAAGAATAACACCCTGAAAACAATCAACTGAATAATTCTCCCAATATTTGTAAGAAGCCATATCTCTAAAGAATATTTTGTCCCATTTTTCTCATTAACCCATTTTGATCTGAAAGATAAAAAAGTAAACTAGTCTAAATTAGATGGCGTCAAAATACAAGAACCCTGTCACTAGGCCTAATGGAAATGAAGTAAAACGGTTTCCACTATAGCTCTAATTTCTTATCCTTTTTTTCAAACAAATTTAAAGTAATCAATAACTTTACAAGGCATTGAACATTCATAAAACAAAACCTATGAGAATTAGACTTCTACTTTTTATTTGTTTAGCTCCCATAATAGGTATGGCACAAGTACCTTCAGGATATTATAATGGCACTCAAGGAAAATTAAAGGATGAATTAAAAATGACCTTGCATAACATCATTAAGGATCATACAGAATTCCCCTACACAAGTTCAAATACTGATGTTTGGGATATTTTAAAAGTTGCTGATGCCGACTCTATTTACCAGGATTCTGTTGTAGGAATTTACTCAGGCTTTAGAATGCTTGCATCTGAAGAGTATAACAATAATACTGGTTGGAGCCGGGAACACGTGTGGGCGCAAAGTAGAGGCGAATTAGGTACAAATAAAGGGCCGGGAACAGATACTCATAATTTGCATGCAGAGGATATTTCAACCAATTCAGCCAGGTCTAATAGAAATTTTGATTACGGAGATACAGAATACATTGATCAAAGTGGTAAATACTCTGGTCCTACAGGAAGCTTTACCAGCAGCTCTGCCTATGTCTGGGAACCTAGGGATGAGGTAAAGGGAGATGTAGCCAGGTCAATTTTCTATATGGCAACCAGGTATGAAGGAGAAAATGGCGAACCAGATTTAGAGCTAGTTGAGGAACTACAAGACCAAAGTAGCACTTCTCCTGTTCATGCTCGACTATCTGTATTACTTGAATGGCACCAATTAGACCCTGTTGATAATTGGGAGCGTAGAAGAAATGATGTTATATATAGTTATCAGGAGAACAGAAATCCTTTTATAGATCATCCAGAATTTGTGGATAGGATTTGGGGAGAAGCTCCAGTGAACCCTTGCGACACAGTAATTCTCCATTATCAGTTTAATCCGGATTCCTTATTATTTAACATAGATGAATCCCTAACTACTATAGTTGCTGATTATTCCTTTCAAGTTTCCGGATTAACTAACCAGTTATTTATTATCCCTCCAGCTAATTTCACAATTTCTTTAGAAGAGTCATTTGAAACCTATATTGAATCAAATGATACCTTAAAGCTCACTAGTGTCAATGGCGATGTCCAAAAGGAACTATTTGTACGTTATGAAGGTGAACATAAAGATACTGTTGTAGTAGACTCAATTCAGCATATAACTACCTGTGATTCGATTTTTTATCAACCGTTAAAAGTTCAGTTTCAGAAAACAGAAGAGCCTCCAGTAACAGGATCTGCAGATGTTATTAGCGATAAAATTTTTGTATACCCTAATCCAATACGTAATTCGGCAACTTTCCAAGTTGAAGGTTTTGATTTTACCACTTTGTATAATGCAAATGGATCAGTTATTTTCAAAACTTCTAAAAGTAGGAAAGTTGAAAAAGCACTTGAGAAAATACAGCCGGGAGTATATTATCTACATATCTCAATGAAGGGTAAACTGTATACACAAAAGCTTATAAAGCTGGAATAGAATTGATTAAAGAAAGTTTGCCACGTTAATCTTGAAAAAATGGAAAAGGATAAGAAAAAGATAATTTATTTAGATATGGATGATACGATCTGTATCTACAGGAAACAATATGAAAATTATAAAGAACTTTATCCTGAAGTAGAATTTCCGCAATCAGTTAACGGATTCTTTAGAGAGTTAGAATTTTCAAAGGGTGCTGAAGAAGTAGTGCAAAAGCTTTTTAAGGACTCGAGATATCAGGTTTACATATTAACTGCTCCTAGTATTTATAATCCTGCTTGCTACACAGAAAAAAGGATTTGGGTAGAAGAGAAATTAGGGTTTGATTGGGTAGAGCGACTAATCATTGCGTATGATAAATCTTTGCTTAAAGGTGATTATCTGATTGATGATTATGCTGAAGGCAGAGGTCAAGATTTATTCGATGGAAAGCTGATTCACTTTGGTTCTAAAGATTTTCCAGATTGGGAGTCTATAGGGAAATATTTCGAGTAGGTGTTTATTAATAAAACAAATTTCATGGTTTCCATTCAATACGTTTCTTTTGCCTATCATTTGGTTTGGGTTGTTTTCTGCCCATCATTTGAAGTTTACACAAATATGAAAACCTTTCATCAAAGGGTTTCTGGATAAACTCTCTTGCCCAATGAAGGTCTTGCTGCTCTGGCGTCATGTTTTCTTCCCATTGAATCTTCTTCATAACTACTGTAATGTTTTTTATTTAAACAAAATACAAAGGATCTGATAATAAAAGCATTATACAAATACCGATTAGAATCCCAACAATAAACCAAAAAATAGAACTATTTTAAAATTTTTCTATCTTCTTTGTTGGTTATTTCTTTTATTTATATCCTAATTAATAATAAAGTAGTTTCGCGAATCTTCTTATGAAAATTTAACCTACCTCTAAAAATGACTGACTATTTGATTATTTTAATTTCTTCGTTACTAACTCTTTGCATGTTCCTTTTAAAAAACTACAAAGGGGTCTATTTCTTATTCACTAGATCTTATCGTTTTGAAAAGATGAATTCCCATCAGAACACGCTCACTATTTTAGAATATGTTGATGACCCCAACTTAAACTTAATATATAAGGATAGTCTAAAAGATGAGGCATTTGAAAGAATATCCAAATTGAGAAATCTTGATAGAAAAGTAAGAGATAAGCTGATAACCCTGTACCCACAAATCAGAGAAGAATTTAGTATAAATCAAATTAAGCGGGTAAAGGATTATTTTTATCTTAATAAAACAAAAATAAACCTTCGAGTATCTTCTATAAAGAATATAGTGATCATTGAAGTTATAAATACAGTATTTTTTATTTGTTTTGTTTATCTTATTTTACTGTTGCTAGTAGCTGCAGCGTCATGGGAAAAACAATATTTTAATCGTTCAATTATTCTTTCGACAATAATATTGGCTGGTGGTTATGTTGTTTCTAATCTACCTAGGAACAAGTTATTATTAAAACTGGGAAAATACCTGAATATGATTCAATCCTAAAGTCTCATTTACTTTTGTTAAAGTATCGCTATCTTTGGTTTTTTGCAGGAGGTGGTGGTCTGCCACAACCTGGTGAAATTTCATTGGCACATAATGGGGTACTCTTTTTAGATGAATTACCGGAGTTTAAAAGAACTGTTTTAGAAGTAATGCGCCAGCCTTTGGAAGAAAGGAGAGTTACTATCTCCAGGGCCAAAGTATCCGTGGATTTTCCGGCCAATTTCATGCTAATGGCCAGCATGAATCCTTGTCCATGTGGTTATTATAACCATCCGGAAAAAGAATGTGTTTGCCCTCCGGGTGCCGTGCAACGCTATCTCAATAAAGTGAGCGGCCCACTTTTAGACAGAATTGATTTACATGTGGAAGTGACTCCTGTTTCATTTGAACAAATGACATCTGATAGAAAGGCCGAAAGTAGTGATACTATCAGGGAAAGAGTGATAGCAGCGCGTGCTGTTCAGGACAAGCGTTTCGAAAATCATCCTGAAGTACATTCCAATGCGCTGATGCCTTCTCAAATGGTAAAGGAACTATGCCTGATTAGTACAGCCGGAAAAGCACTTCTGAAAAATGCAATGGAAAAACTGGGGCTTTCTGCCAGAGCCTATGACCGCATTTTAAAAGTATCACGCACTATAGCAGATTTGGCTAAAAGTGAGGAAATCAAAATAGAACACCTTGCGGAAGCTATCCAATATAGAAGTTTGGATAGAGAAGGCTGGGCAGGCTAAAGGAAAAACAGGTTATTAATAATTTACAGGCAATGTTGTGAAGCAAAAGCAAGTATTTAAAGTTACAGTACCTGTTTATTATATAATAAATAGATGATAATAGAGTTTAGTCCTTATTGTTACAGAAGAATGCTGCTAATAAAGCCAACTAAACTACTAATTATCTAACATAAACTATGTTAAAAGCTATTTTTACTGCATGTTTAATGGTGTTAATCACACTTGACTCCTTCTCCCAGGAGTTGGAGTATGAGATTTTTGTATCCGATAAGCATGTAGGAGGTATACTGGTGACCCAAAAAGAAATATCCGAAGAAAAAGTTTATTATTCTGCTGTAACAGATGTGGAATATACACTATTTAAAACCACTCAACTCGTTTACTTGTACGAAGCTATTTATCAAAATAATGTATTGGAAAGCTCGTATTTCGTTCATAGAAAGAACGGAGAGTTAATAGAAGAAGCTAAGTTACAGAGGGTACATGACTCTGAAAAATACATCTCCAATAAAAATCAACAATCCGAAACATTGGAAGGATTGATCAACAGGAGCATGGTTCAATTGTACTTTACCCCGCCCAATGCGAGAGATTCCATTTTTTCTGAACGCTTTCATGAATATATCAAAATTGCCAAACTACCAGATGAAAATAAATATATGTTTGAAATTCCTAATGGAGATAAAAACATATATGAATATAACAGCGAAGGTATTTGTACTAAAATAAAGGTAAGTTCCAGTTTTTTGAAATTGGAGATTATATTAAAACCTGGCGGGGAAAAATAAACTAAAAGTAGTTCCCAACCCAGGCTCACTTTCTATTTTAATTTCGCCATTTAAAATATCCATTTGGCTTTTCACCAGAAACAAGCCCAGTCCCTTCCCCTCCACATGAGTATGGAAACGTTTGTACATACCAAATAATTGAGCTCCATGCTTCTGTAAGTTAATTCCCACCCCATTATCCTTTATATGGATAATAAATTGATCCTCCGTTTTTTCTGTGATAATATGTATAAAAGAATTCTCACCTGGAGCCCTATATTTAATGGCATTGGAAATAAGATTATAAAATATACTCTCCGTATAGGTAGGATTACATTTGAATTCTGAAAACGCTCTTGTGTCCAATTGAATTTTCACCCCATTGACTAAAATAGTGTTTTTCAATATTCTTTTTACCTGATTTACCTTCTCTTCAATATTCACCCATTCTATCTCAATTTCGGATCCTTTCCTTAATTCAATAATGGAATTCATATCTTTGATTACCGCATCCAGGCTATAACTTTCATCTTTTATTTTAGAAAGGATCATAAGCCACTCTACTTTTTCTGTATCAGGATTTAATTCTAACAAATTTGTCAGGCCCAGAAGTCTTGCCACAGGGGCTCTTAGGTTATGGGCTGTCATAAAAGCATATTGCTCTAATTGTTGTACATTTTGAGCCAGTTCCTGATTGCTTTGCTGTAAATCATCTGTACGAGTGGTCACTTGATGCTCTAAATCATCATTATACTTTCTAAGCATGATATTTTGTTGCTCAATAATGCTTTGTGCCTCTATGAGTTTATCATTCTTGGCATTGAGCTCCTCATTCTGCTGGAGCACTTCATCCTGCTTTTGCTTAAGTTCTAAAGTTCTTTCTTCAATACGTAGCTCCAACTCTTCATTCTGGTTTTGAATCAGCTCCTGGCTTCTAGTCATTATATCAAGCACATTCTTTTGAGCCTTTTTTTTATCCACCTCAAGTAATCTGTATTTATAGCCTAGAGAGATAGATAAAAGGATGACCTCGCTTACCGCCCCAAGCTCCAACACATGGGTAGTAATAAAATTAACAGGTAAATAACCCAGGTTTCTCAGTGTATAGAGCAACACTCCCATTAAATACATGACCCAAGCCAGGGTGAAGATTCTTGCTACCTTCACGTTCTTCACCCAAAAGAATATGCCACTGATAAATAATAGTACGCAATTAACCGATAGTATATAATTTGCTATTAGCAAACTGATTTTGTAATCCACAACAAAGGCACTTAATATAATCAACAAACCCAGAAGTTGCATGCCTTGAAAGATTCTGTGGTAGGCTATTGAATATTTCTTTGACTCCAAAAACCTGACTGCAAAGAGATTGCCTGACAATATCCATAACCCTATACCAAAAACAATCACATGGTTGGCCCACCATGGGTTATCGTACCATACATATTGAAAAGCATGGCCATTCAATGCAGAAAGAGTAAGCAGGTTCCCTGCAATTATTCCTACATAAAAAATATAACTAAGGCTGCGGGCGGCAAATGCCAGGAATAAATTATACAAAAACATAACGATCATTATGCCATAGAAAATACCGTAAACAATTTCTTCCTTGAGACCTGCGGCTAGCAGGTCTTGCTTAGGCATAATCTTCAATGGTAAAATGATGGATCCTTTATTTCTGATTTTAAAATAAACAGTAGTTTTGTTGCCATAATTGAGATGAAGGGGAAATACAAAGTTTTTATGGTCAATTATTCTATCGGCAAAAGGAATTCTGTCTCCTGAAAACATACGCATCCATTCACTACTTCCGAAAATTTGTGAAAAGAAACAAATGGAATCAAGTGTAGGAAAAGCTATTTCCAATACATAAGGAGTATTAATGCTATCCAGTAGTTCAATGTTAATTTTAAGCCAGACAGTTACATTTTTTAACCCAAGGCTAGGCACTTCATCTTTACTTCGTGTAAATTTTTCCTGGTAATTCGCACTTTGTATTTGATCAAAAGTAAGTTGGTTGGTTTCATCTATTAAAATCATTAAATCTTCTCCAATTCTTTCATGAGCTTTACCTTGATTCAATTGTATTATTGGCTCTTGTGAGGAAGTAGCCTTGGTGAAAGCACTACTGTAGAATAATAAGCCAAAGAGAAACCCTAATTTAAAGATGTATTTCATTTACTCATTTATAAGCTTTAAGCTTTGAAAGCTACAGAAATAAAACCATTAGGACAATTTATAATTACAGGAAAAAGCACATAAAAAAAGCTCCCTTGAGTGGGAGCTTTAATAATAGTTAAAGAATATGATCTTAAAACATTAGTCCGCTTCAGTTAAAGGAACAGGAAATTGCTGAAATACCTGATCACCAGCTCTGTCGATCGGTAAATTGGCTGCATTTAATAAACCATACCTTCTCAAGTCTACCATTCTGTGACCTTCCGCCCATAGGGAATATAAACGTTGTCTGAGCAATTCGTTAGTAACCGCTGCTTCAGTGGCTGCTCCGGAATAAGGATCTAAACCGGCAGCCTCCCTAATAATATCCAAATCATTAATTGCTCCAGGAATATTTTCTGTCTGCAATTTTGCCTCAGCAGAAATCAACACTAACTCTTCATTTCTAATAATATCAATAGGAGAAGTTGGTGTAGGGTAAAGTGCTGTCTCATACTGCCCATTCAAACCATCTTGAGAAGCAGCATTCTCTCTTTCCGCCATCTTTCTTTCTATTCTCAAGTCGCCTTCTTCAGCATTATTTATGATGGAATCATGTACAACAATCATGTCTCCATTATTACCAGGAATTTTAAATAATCCATTCAGTTGATCGCCAGAAGCATTAGAGAAACTATGCTTTGGCCCAACTCCTAAATCACCATTTGGATCAAAGAAAGAATCATCCAAAAGCCCTGCAACTGAACTCCACTCTTCTCTATAAATAGCAACTCGTGCCGCTAAGGCTCTATTGAACTGGGCAAAAGTAGCAGGTGTATTAAAGTCATCAAACCCTGAAGAAAGATCAAAGGGAAACGCACTTCCTGCATCACCAAGTTGGGTATAAGCAGTATTCAATAAATCAGCAATATGTTCCAAAGCCACATCTTTGCTTACAAAAGGGCCTAAATCATCTGGATCAGCCACGTCAATCCTTATCCCATTTTCATCCAACATGTTTAAAACACGAAGTTTTTGTAATGCCTGAACGGTATTGGCAAAACCCCTGTAACCGCTTTTCTCCTGATCAGAAACCAGCTCAGTATTGTCTAGAGCTCCCAAGAGAATGTTGGTATTCTTCACATTTGAATAACTACCATTGTATGGGCCATTTAGATAGAAAACATTATTATCTAATTGCCCCCCATTCTTACCCAATAAATCCTCAGTATTCCGTGGATCTGCATTGAATAAATATAACTCTCTTGCTATGGTGCCTGTGGACGTTACATACAAAACATAACCATTTCTCATTCCTGACTCTATTCCAACCACTAGGTTATTCAATTCGTTGACAGTTGCATTTGAATTATATTGTTGCAAACTAGGGTTGTTAGGATCTACTTGATCTTCAAATTCACAAGAAAAGAAAAGAATAGCAGAAAACGCCAATAACCCTTTTGTTAATGATTTTATATTAAATTTTTTCATGACTTTTTTCTATTTAAAATTCTAAAGCTAGGTGAAAATAAACTTGCTTCGTAGATGGGTATGGATTTACATCTAACCCTGTAGATAGCCCTGCTCCACCTTTTGTAGATACTTCAGGATCATATCCTGTGTAATCTGAGACAGTCCAAAGATTTCGGCCGGAAGCACCAATTTTTACAGTTTTGATTGTCCCATTAAAAACATTGACAGCTGATTTTGGCAATCTGTAATAAAGTGCTATTTCTCTCAACCTCATATACGAGGCATCTTCTATAAATCGCTCTGTATTAGGATTGGAAATTCTATCAATTCCTGACTGATCATCTAAGTCTCCAGTTAACCCTGCTAAATCTGTTAAGAAGGTTGTCAGGTTTAAGTTATTACCTCCCTGCTTCACATGAATCAAGAAACTGAAATCAAAATTCTTAAAGAAGTTCATACTATTGAAGAATGACATTTGAAAATCAGGCTCTGCATCACCAACTGTAATCACTTCGCCATCTTTAGTTCCTTTCAATTGTGTCACAGGTTCTCCTTCTTCAATAAAGGCTGTTCCAAGACCTAAGCCAAAACCCGAACCAGCCGGAGCAAAAGGAGGAACATCCATTCTTGTTATTTTCGACCTGTTAAACCAAAAATTGGTGGTGGAACTCCATATGAAATTCTCATTCTGAACAGGAGAGGCATTTAATGCCAGTTCCAAACCTTGGTTTTGCAGATCGGCTAAGTTAGTAACTTCTAATCCAAAACCAGTAGATGGCTGTAATGCTCTTTGCAGAATTAGGTCGTAGATATTTCTATTATAATAAGAAGCCTCTAATGAAAGCTTGTTATCAAATAAAGTCATATCGATACCTGTTTCAAATTCTGAAGCTGTTTCAGGAATTAAATCTTCACTCCCCCTTAAGCCACCAACAGAGATACCCGGAGAACCTCCAATATTAACTGCCTGAAAGCTGGTGAACAAGGAACCAAAACCTGCACTTGAACCTGTTTCTCCATAAGCAGCTCTTAGCTTTAATTGATTCATTAATTCAAAATTCCAGAAATCAAAATTTGCTAAATTTAAAGCTAATGATGCTTTAGGAAAATAGTAAAACTGGTTTTGGTCAGCGTTCAAAGTAGATTTATCAGCTCTTATACCTAAAGTACCAATCAATTTATCTTCATAATTAAACTCCTGTTGTGCAAAATACCCAAATTCTTTTACGTTTTGTAAAGTCTGGTCAAGCTCCTGCGTTCCAGATTGACCTAAGGTGGTTTGACCCGGTATTAATTGTGTAGCCTGATTATATACTAAATCCCTGCTGAAAGTAATATAAGCATATCCTACCTGAGAAGTTAATTGCAATGATCCGCCACCTAAGTAGTTATCCCAAACCAAAAACCCTTGATTATTGGTATTGAAGATATTATTCTTACCTACTGCAATAAATCCATTTTGCAATCCACGTTGCGCCTGATGATATTCCGGTACATACACATAGGTTTCTAAGGAATAAGTGTCAAATCCCCCATTCCATTTAAATTTAAGAAACGACTGGTCAGTTTCCCATAAATTAACATCAACGCTTGCACCCTGAATATAACGATTGATATCTTCATCATTAATAGCTTTATCCCTTACCAAAAGCATGTTACCCGCTGCATTAGGATTATCAGGATAGTTTCCAAACTCATCCGGGTATAAATTAGCCCAAGGTCTTGTAAAAGCCATATTATAACCCATACTCAAACCTCCCTCATTTTCATTACCTGTAAACCCTCTTTGCGTCTTAGAGTTGATAAAGTTACTCGAGGTCGTGAATTTAATTCTATCATTCAATTGATGGTCAATATTCGCACGAATACTGGCTCTTTTATACCCGGTATGTTTTATAATACCTTCTTCATCCCTCAGGGAAGCACCCACATAGAATTTAGTGTTTTCACTTCCTCCATTGGCACTAATCCTGGTTTCTGATATTAATCCGGTCTCCCCATAAATTTCTTCTTCATAATCTACTAAACCTCGTCCATTTAAGGCTTCAGTATAACGGGCAACTTCTCCTGCTCCAAATTCACTTTCTACCAAAGCGGCTGTCCAATCCCTTTGTCCAATACCCACTTTTCGTTGTATGGTGCTGAAACCAATATCCTGAGAAAGATTCACTTGAGTTTCTCCTCTTTTACCACGTTTTGTGGTAATTATCACCACACCAGCATTTGCTCTGGATCCATAAATAGCTGCCGCTGAAGGGCCTTTTAATATTTCAATGTTTTCAATATCACTTGGCGCTAAATCCGCTATCCTGTTAGATGCATTTTCTTCATTTCCTGAGTTAGCCCCGGAAGCATTTCTTAATCCGCTGGGGATTTCATCATTACTTACATATACACCATCTATGATAAATAAAGGTTGGTTATTACCGGTAATGGAGGTTACACCTCTTAACCTCATAGCTATACCTCCTCCGGGAGCTCCGGAACTGGAAGTAATATTCACCCCTGTTACTTTTCCGTAAAGTGCATTATCTAATGTGGGTTGATTTGTAATACCAGTTAACTCTTCAGAAGAAACTGTTGCTACTGCATTCCCCAAATTAGAACGTTTTACACTTGTAGCCAATCCGGAAACAACTACTTCATTAAGCCTGGTGATATCTTCTTCCAAGCTGATTGTTATTTCACCTGATGTATCAGGGTTTACTGCTACTTCCTTTTCAGCAAAGCCAATAAATGACACAACTAAAATTTCCGGTTTTGAGATATCCAGCTTGAATTTCCCATCTAAGTCTGTTGTTACACCAGAAGTGGATCCTTTCTTAACTACTGTTGCTCCAATCAATGGTAATCCATCAATGGCACTTACCACCTGTCCTTCTATAACCCTGTCTTGTGCATAGGAAAAACTTCCTATCAGGAATAGAATAATTAATAATAGATACTGTTTTTTCATAGGTATATATTTTGTTTTTATACTAAAATGGTTAACATAATTTTAATATAACGGAACTTTTCAAATATTTGCAAATTTTATGAACTATATCTGCGAAAATGATCGTTTCGACCCATAAAAAAAGCCATTAATCGGAGATTAATGGCTTTTTAACACCGGGAGGCGTCTGGAAATACTACAAATTCTTCATCCAGGCATCTCTCAATTTAGCAGCTTCAGAAGCTGATTTTTCATTAACGGTAAAAATATGTTCTTTTACTTCTTCCTTGGCAATTATTCTACTTGCGAAATTGATCTCCTCCTCACCTCTTAATACTGTTAGTTCGTACTCATAACCCACAGGCTGTTGAGACAATGTGCCCAATACCATCCTTGCATTTTGAAGACTTACTTCATTGCCATTTACTTTATGCAAAATGTCATTTACTTTCACACCTATAGTAGCCAATGAATCAGATGGCTCTATGATAATAATGTTGCCATCAGCTACAGTTAGCCCGTATCCGAGACTTGGCACCATATCCCCAGTTTTTTCAAGACGCTCATAATTAATTCCTAATTTATTATAATACTCTTTAATAGGTAAGGGATTTGCATTCTTCACATACTTATCAAAGAATTCTGCTATTTCAGGATAAGTCATTTCAACGAAAATATCAAAAAAATCTGCCTCCGGAAATGCATTGTCAGGACCATATTTTTTTGATAATTCGTTCACAACTTCCCGCAGTCCACGCTCCCCATTAGAGAGCTCCAATAAACGGATATCAAGCAATCCTGCCACCAATGCTCCGCGCATATAAATATTCCCATATTGCTTTTGGCCTTCAGGAGTGTAAGAGGTTAAACTTAATTTACTTAAACTATAAGTCGAATCGTATCTGGCGTCAACATAAAGCTTTTGTTGTAATTCCTTAAAAAACTGCTCTAAATCAATCATCCCGGCACGCAACTGCATTAAATCAGAAGCCCACTCAGTTACTCCTTCATACATCCACAAATGTTCTGATGCCGTTGGCTCAATAAAGTTGAATTGCTCAATAATTTCACTGTGAATATTTAAAGGAGTGATGATATGGAAAAATTCATGTGCAGCAGTACTTGTAATACTGGCGGCCATTTGTGGTGACCATGGCTGCTCTGCATAAATGTACTCTGAGCTATAAGAATGTTCCCAGGCTCCCCAGGTTTCGTCCTCAAAGTGGAAAAGAAAAGTGTACCTGTCAACGGGGAACTCCACTACAAAATCATCTGCGGCCTTCAACATTTCCTCCATTGCGCCCAATAAATCATCAGAGGCAATCATGTCCGTTTTAGAGTAGGTGTAAACATCAATGTTAGTACCTCCCAGGCTCGTGTTTGCTTTTGTTAACCGCCCTAACAAAATAGGGGAATCCACAATGTGGTCGTAATTATCGGCAATATACAAGCCTTCCTCATTTGGCACTAATGCTGTACCAACTTTCCATTCGGCAGGATATTGCAATTGAATGCTCATTGGCTCGGCTTGCATGCCCGAGAAATAACCAAATACAGTTTGTCCATTAATGAGCACATGGTCATCCTCAATGGAAGATCCACACATTTTGTAAATGGTGTTCTCTTCTACTTTGGTGTCCCAGGTCTCCGCTATTTCGTATGTTATAGTTTTTACCTTCTTCACCTTCTTTGTCTCCACAATCTGGAACTGATTAGTGGATAATTGTTTGGTTTCAATTTCTCTGCCTTTTTTATCCAAAGCTTTAAAATTTTGAACAAAACGCCCCATGTCCATAATTTGATAGGTGCCGGGAGCAGTGGCTGCAAACTGGTAAATATTATTCTCCTCACTTAGTTTCCGGTCTATCTCCAAACTTACTTTAAATGTATCGCCTTCACGATCATTCAGGTTGACAGTATAGTTCAAATCTTGCGCACTCAAACTGTGAATAGTACACAGCAGGCTTATCAATAAAATAGTTCTTTTTAACATTTTCTTCTTATTAAATCTGGTTTTCAAATGTAAATATAAGTGACTGGGGATAGAAATGTATTACCGTTCAGATAATTTGGCTGAAGTCCACAATTATAACAGGAAAAATTTACCCTCCTCTTTTATGCTGCGCTACAATGTTCTAATTTTACCCAATGGAAAAAATGGAATGGATAAAGCTTTTGAATCCTAACAGGTTTGGGCAAACGGGCAATAGCAGACAATCAAGTGCCCGTTCTTTTTTTGAACAAGATTATGACAGGATCATCTTTTCACATCCATTCAGACGCTTGCAAGACAAAACACAGGTAGTGCCATTGCCAGAGGAAGATTTTGTTCATACAAGGTTAACCCATAGCCTTGAAGTGAGCAGTGTTGGACGTTCTCTTGGAAAAAAGGTTGGAGAGGTTATTATTGAAAAATATCCTGAACTGAAAGATGCGGGCTATTCTTCCTTTGATTTTGCCGCCATAGTAGCTGCTGCTTCTCTTTCACATGATATTGGGAATCCACCATTTGGCCACTCAGGGGAGGATGCTATTTCCGCATTTTTCGAAAAAAGTAATGTCGGTCAATTTATTAAAACACAGGTAAGTGATGTGGAATGGAAAGACTTAACCACTTTTGAAGGAAACGCACAAGGATTTCGCTTACTTAACAGACCGGACAACCAAGGCATAAAATTAACATTAAGTACCCTAGCTGCTTTTACTAAATACCCAAGGGCTTCGTTGATCAACCAAAGAGACAAAAGCAGGAAAAGTCAAAAGAAATACGGCTTTTTTCAAAGCGAAAAAGCCGTATTTAAAGAATTGGCAGAGGCTGTCGGGCTTCTCCCTCTTTCCGAAAGCGAACCCATCTGGTCCCGCCATCCCCTTACATTTTTAGTAGAGGCTGCCGATGATATTTGCTATCATGTAATTGATTTGGAAGATGGCTGTCGCTTAGGTTGGGTGTCTTTTGAGCAAGCGAGGGATTTATTAGCAGAAATCCTGGGAGAAAACTACATGCCTGAAAAGCTGGAAAAGACGAAAGGTAAAAATGAGAAAATAGGTTATCTACGTGCTTTGGCCATCAATACATTGATTGAACAATGCGTTGATATATTTAAGGAAAATGAGAGCGAAATATTGAGTGGTGAGTTTGACACAGCATTAATGGATTTAGTGCCCTCCAAAAAAGTATTGCGTGACATAATTGAAGTTTCCATCCGGAAAATCTACAGATCTAAGCTGGTTTTAGAAACTGAGGCTGTAGGGCATGTAGTATTAGAGGGATTATTAACTTCCTTTCTGGAAGCTGCCATTGCGCAAAAAGGTAGTGAAGATTCGGGTAAAAAAGACCTGACTGTTTTCCGGTTATTACCGGAGACCTACCAGGAATTGATCACTGAAACAGCAAGTTTATATGAGATCAGCATGATTTGTATTGATTATGTAAGTGGCATGACCGATAGGTACGCCATTACATTGTATAGAAAGTTGAAAGGGATTTCATTACCAGGCTAGGGTTTCATTATTTCAGAATGTTTTCGGGAGAGGCTCCCAAAAACACATAGCTTTCTTTTTTACTATCGTATGTAATTTTTGTTTCGGTGAATATATCCTTAATCAATCTTACAATTGTTCTTTCGCTTACTCCAAAATATTGTGAAAGAGCCAGAGAACTACCTAACTCCTGAGCTTTTATCATTTCAATAGTTTTAGAAACCCTTTTTAAGTATGTTAAATGTGACATAAGTAAATCCTATTAATTACAGCTTGATACGCAACTACATGAGAACCATTTGGTTGATTATCTCAGATCTCCAGGAAAATTAAAGTCAAAGTATTTCAGATTCTATTGAAAACTCTACCTCATCTTTCATGATCATTTTTTGCTTGCCATAGATTTTATAGTTGGTCAGGATAGTTTCACCACCTACGTTTTCGAAAGCCATTTCCATATTTCTTTCAGAAGAATAGAGGGAATTGTCTTCATTATAGCGTGCCTCCAGCTTCTTTACTGTGCTATCGCTCCCGAAGTACACATTTAAAAACTCAATACCCAGGGATTGTTTTTCCGCCTTATAGCTCCATATTTTGTTACCATCTTTACTTTTCTCATTAGCTTTATATAAATCTCGTAAAGTAGGTTTATTGATATCCGCCAGTTTGAAAACCCCCAATTCGTTTATCCATCCTAAAGAATCAAATGTGACAGTATCCTGCTCAGCTTTTCCATTGATGGAAATTTTTTTAGCCAACAGTGCATTTTCTTGTACGAGCTTTTTTACCTGATCATCAACCAACCCCTCCACATCATAATAGGTACTGATAGGTTTTTCTTTGACAGCCTGAGTACAGGATGAAAAAACAATTATTAAACCGGCTATAAAAACCAAAGAATAGTGTCTCATAAATTTAATCTATTAATATATCTCCTGTCATTTCATCGGGAATTTCCAAATCCATCATTTTTAAGATGGTAGGCGCTAAATCTCCCAACTTCCCATCTTTCAACTGACCATTGAATGTCTTATCAACTAGAATACAGGGTACAAGGTTCGTAGTATGTGCTGTATTCGGTGAGCCATCTTCGTTGATCATAAAATCAGAATTGCCATGATCCGCTATGATGATAGTAGCATAATCATTTTCAAGCGCTGCCTCCACTACCGATTTCGCACAGCTATCAACAGTTTCGCAGGCTTTTACTGCAGCTTCAAATACCCCGGTATGGCCTACCATATCAGGGTTGGCAAAATTAAGGCAAATAAAATCAGCATCCCCTTTTTTTATTTCCGGTATAATAGCATCCCTGATATCTGCAGCACTCATTTCAGGTTGTAAATCATAAGTAGCCACTTTGGGAGACGGGCACATTATCCTTTTCTCTCCCTCAAATTTGGTTTCGCGACCGCCAGAAAAGAAGAAAGTAACATGCGGATATTTTTCTGTTTCTGCGATTCGGATTTGTTTTTTGCCATTTTTTTCTAAAACTTCTCCCAATGTGTTAGTCAAATTGTCTTTTTCGAATAACACCTTCACACCTTTGAAGCTATCATCATACTTGGTCATTGTGATATAATGCAGATCAAGTGGGTGCATATTTTGCTCAGGAAAGGCTTTTTGAGTAAGTGCTTGTGTAATTTCTCGTCCCCTATCAGTGCGGAAATTAAAGGAAATCACCACATCCCCGGCCTCAATTTTGGCTAATGGTTTGCCTGAATAATCTAATTGAATAAGAGGTAAAATGAACTCATCAGTTACACCTCTGTCATAAGATTTTTGAATAGATTTCAATAAATTCTTTCGGCCCTCTCCCTCACATTTGGTCATGGCATCGTAGGCTAATTTAATGCGTTCCCAACGATTATCCCTATCCATTGCATAGTATCTTCCAATTACGGTGGCAATTTTGCCAGTAGTCTTTTTGCAATGATCCATCACTTCTTCCAGGTAATTTATACCACCATTCGGATCTGTATCTCTTCCATCAGTAAAAGCATGCACAAAAACGTCTTTCAATCCTTCTTCATGAGCTAAGGTTAAAAGGCCTTTCAGGTGATCAATGTGAGAATGAACACCTCCATCCGACACCAAACCCATAAAATGGACTTTCTTTCTAGCTGTTTTTGCATATTGAATAGCCTCCATGAACACAGGGTTTTCTTTGATCGTTTTTTCCTGAATGGCTTTATTGATTTTCACTAAATCCTGATAAACCACCCTTCCTGCACCAATATTCATATGCCCTACTTCTGAATTGCCCATTTGCCCCTCCGGAAGACCGACCGCCAGCCCTGAAGCATCCAAACGACTATTTTTGAATTGAGAATATAGACTGTCTATAAAAGGTGTATTAGCCTTATCAACGGCTGAAACATCCTTGTTAGTGGCTATACCCCAACCATCCAATATCATTAAAATTACTTTTTTGCTCATGTTGAATTATATTAATTAATATGTAATAAGTGTTATGATTGATTCAATAAAAATTTTTTTCTTAACCGAAAAAATGCATATTGAGTTGATTTTTATTGATTATTTGCGATTGATATTCGTTCTATACAGACAATATCTCGCAATTATTAATCTCAATTGTAACCAAAACATAAAGATAATAATTTCCATTGGCTTTGTAAGTCCACTTGCTTTATGTTAATTTGATTACAAATTTGGTATTATCATTATTAATGGCACAATTTTAGCTCGACTGAGTGAAAAATGATGAATTTCAACAAAACAATGAAGCAATATCTTACCAAGCTTATATGCCTATTTTTTTTCTTAGGATTTTCAATTACTCAAAGTTATGCGCAACAAAGCACTTTATTTAGCAATGTTCGTTCAGCTTTAAAAGCAGGAAGCTCCAAAGAACTGGCAAAATACTTCCATGAAACTGTTGAGCTTAACATCAATGGAGAGTCTGATAATTATAGCAATGCCCATGCGGAAATATATTTGAAAGACTTTTTTAAAAAATATGAACCTGTGGATTTTGAATATGCCCACCAAGGCAGTTCAAGTGAGGGTTTGCAATATGCGATTGGCAACTACAGCTATTCTGGCGGGAATTTTAGAGTGTTAATACGCACTAAAAAATTCTCCGGAACGGACAAAATTTATATTATTGATTTTCTGAAAGAATAGTTTTCTTTAGAACTCCCATTTCATCATTTACCAAAATTATGGCTAAGTCAGCTTAATACGGAATATTATCTGTTTCTATAAAAAAGAACAGTAAATTGTTTCCCCTCCTACCTTATTCTATCCGTAATAAAAAAGAAAGTGAAAAGAAACTGATTATGGAGGATATCCTTTCTTTTTTGGTTGAACTTTTTGGTATTGACGCTGAAAATATATCAATATTTCAAATGCTGGCAAGGGCCTTCGTGGCTTTCTTTATTGGTATTTTTCTAGTGAGAATAGGAAAAAAAAGATTTGTGGGCAAAATGACGGCCTTTGATTTTATTCTTGCCATTACCATTGGATCATTGCTGAGCAGATCAATTACTAAAGAAAAATATTTTCTGGAAATTCTGGCCTCTTCTTTACTCTTGGTGGTATTGCACCGACTTATGTCTTTTCTATCAGCTTACTCATCAAAAAATGCTAAATTAATCAAGGGAGAAGAGAGAATATTACTCAAGAATGGTGAAATAGATTGGAAGCAGATGAAAAAAAGTGACTTGAGCGAGCATGACCTATTGCAATCATTAAGACTTAATACAAATACTGACCAGTTAAGTAAAGTGAAAACTGCAATATTTGAAAGGAACGGGGATATCAGCTTTGTACTTAAAGATGAATAATGGTGGTTAAAAAGCAGAAAGTGTTCATTATTAATAGGAAACCAGTTCATTAATGAACAACTTATTGGGTCGCATCAACGAATAAAGCCATCAAACACACATTTGCATTTTGGCATTGTAGTTGGTTTTTCAAATCTGTCTAAGTAAAATCTTTGGCAAATTGTAAAACTTAACAACTACTAACCCATTTAAAAAATGAATGATACACCTAATTTTACATACCAATCAATTGCTATTAACACCCAACACTCCGTTAGTTTTATCAAAAGCATATCTGAACTTTCCCTGAAAAAATTTCTCATACTATTGCTGATATTGACTTCGTCTATACCTTTATTTTCTCAACATCAGCACTCATTCCATATTCCCGATTCCGATTCTATTAAAGTATGGTTGAAAAATAATAATGTTGCCTCTATTGGAATAGGAACAATTGAAGATGGAAAATTGAATAAAATAATTGTACAAGGAAAACTCAGTCCTGATAAGGATGCTCCATTTAATGCCATTTATGATGTAGCCTCGTTAACAAAATCCATTACCACCTACCTTACATTGAGGCTGGTGAGTGATGGTAATTGGGATTTGGACGAACCCCTGGCCAATTACTGGGTGGATCCGGAAGTTTCTACAGATCCCAGGCACAAACTGTTGACAAGTCGCCACGTCTTAAGCCATCAAACGGGTTTTAAAAACTGGAGATGGCAGCATTCTTCAAAAAAGCTCACTTTTGATTTTGAACCAGGAAGTAAATTTCAGTATTCCGGTGAAGGTTTTGAATACTTAAGGCGGGCCCTGGAAAGAAAATTCGACACTTCATTAGAAAATTTATGTGATTCTCTTGTTTTTACTCCTTTTGGAATGAAAGACAGCCATCTGGTATGGAACAAGGAAATTGATTCCACAAGGTTAGCACTAGGCCATGATGCATCTAACCAACCATATGATTATGAACCTTCTCTTCAAGCTAATGCTGCTGATAATTTATTAACAACAATTGAAGATTTCGGCATATTTGGTGTGGGTGTTATGGAAGCGCAAGGGCTAACATCTGAAGTGTTTGATCAAATGATTACCCAACATTCAGAAGTTCGGGATAAAGTAGGTTTTGGACTTGGCTGGATTGTTTTTAACAACCTCCCCAATGATGAGTACGCACTATTCAATGCCGGGAGCGATGAAGGCGTTAATGCAATCATACTACTTCTTCCAAAAAGTAAAAGAGGATTAATTGTAATGACAAATGGAGATAATGGCCGAAGTTTGGCTATGAAAATCCTTGCCAAAAGTTCTGAGGTGGGAATGGAAATATTAAAAAGGTTCTAAATCATACTGCAAATTCCACTTTAGTGAGAACCGCTATATCATTTGTGCCCCATAAAACAAAAACCCTTGTATGTGTTTTCATTTTATGGGGCTTTCACTTTATAATGCCTTTTCTTTGGATCAGGCATTATGCTATATAGTTTTAAGCTAAACAGGAAACCTCCAAAAAATCTGTCCCGTTAATTATAAAATGACTGATTTCAATGGAATAAAACAGTCATTTCTCTATTAATACTAATGTTCCGGCTATTCAATACAGGAGGAAATGGATGATTTTTTAGAAAGGGTATATTATGACAATACTGTTCAGGAATACTTAATTGCTTTTGGAGCAATTATTTTAGGTATTTTGATAGTTAAACTTTTTAAGAAATATTTCCTGAAGCAATTAAGAAAATGGGCGAATAAAACCTCCACTAACATAGATGATTATATAGTAAACATAATTGCAAGATTTGGGATCCCTGCCTTATATGCAATTATAGTATACGTTATAATAAGTTCTTTAACTCTCAGCGAAAGAGCAGAGAACATCATTTCCATTGCCATAACGGTAGTTATCACCTACCTGATTATACAGTTTGTATCCACTTCCATTATTAGTTTGCTTAAAGTTTATATTCATAAACAAGAAAAAGGAGAAGAAAAAATTAAACAGATAGGAGGTTTAATTTTAATTATTAATATCATTATCTGGATTATTGGTTTGCTCTTCTTTTTTGATAATATGGGCTATGATGTTACCGCGGTAATTGCAGGCTTAGGTGTAGGAGGTATTGCCATAGCCCTTGCCGCCCAGAATATCCTTGGCGATTTATTTAATTATTTTGTGATATTTTTTGACAGACCTTTTGAGGTAGGCGATTTCCTGATTATAGATGACAAATTAGGGGTAGTTGAATATATTGGTGTAAAAACCACACGTATTAAAAGCCTTTCCGGAGAGCAATTGGTGTTTTCCAATAGCGATCTCACTAATTCAAGAATTCATAATTACAAGAAAATGGCCAAAAGAAGAGTTGTTTTTGGAATAGGAGTAACCTATGAAACGCCTTTTCAAAAACTTAAGAAAATACCAGATCTTTTGAGAAGCATAGTAGAAGAACAAGAAGATATAACATTTGACCGCTCTCATTTTCAAAAATACGGAGACTCCAGCCTTGATTTTGAAGTAGTGTACTACGTAGCCGGAGCTGATTATAATAAATATATGGACATCCAGGAAGCCATTAATTTCAGAATATTTGAAGAGTTCGAAAAAATGGATGTTACCATTGCCTACCCTACAAGAACCCTCTATGTAGTAAATGAAAATGAAGAGAAGGAAAAACATGAATTAGCGGAAAATTAAAAAAAGCAGCTCCTCCTTTCATTTATATACCTTCATGAAATCCGTCCGATTTACAACAAACACTGTCCGTTAATGGACAGTAAAAAAGAATCTATTCCTTGTCTGTTGCCACTAAACTCCTTTTTCAACCTTTGGCATTTAAGTTGTACCCCACCACTCATTATGCCTTTTGGCTTCAAAAACTTATAGCTTATTTTATGCAACTTTTACACAACGGATAACATCCTTAAGGAAATTGGAATCATTCCAGGATTGATATTTCAATTTATTTTCAAAAAGACAATAAAATCCCTCTAGCACATACTTAGAAAAATGAAAAAGTATTACTTAAGTTTATTAATAGTTGTTGTGAGTCTTGAAATAAAGGCGCAATCTGCTGACAGCATTCCCCGAAAAAATATTACTATACAAAAAATTATAAATGCTCCTAAAATAGATGGCATATTAGATGATGAGGTATGGAAAAATGCGCCCATAGCTACGGATTTTGTAGAAAGGATGCCAAACAATGGAGTGCCAGCTCCCGACAGTTTACAAACAGAAGTGAAAATCCTATATGATGATTTAGGAATTTATTTTGGAGCCAGTATGAAAGACCCTCACCCTGAGAAAATTATGAAAGAACTCACGCAACGAGATAATATTGGTGCGGATGACTTCTTTTTTATTCTATTGAATGGCTATAACGACCGCCAGCAAAGCATGCAGTTTATAGTAACTGCAGCGGGGGTGCAATATGATGCCAAAATGACCAACGGAGATGAAGATAATTCCTGGGATGCCGTTTGGTATAGTGAAGTAAAAATTAATGATGACAGCTGGGTAGCAGAAATATTTATCCCCTATTTTGCCCTCCGGTTTCCCAATAAAAAAATTCAGGAATGGGGCCTCAACATGGAGCGTGAATTCCACCGCACCAGATCCAGGTATAGCTGGAGTTGGGTGGACAATACCAAAGGCTCCTTTTCTATTTATGATGGTGAATTACATGGTATAGAGAATATTAAAACACCTACTCGCTTATCCTTTCAGCCGTATGTTTCCTCCTATATTAATAATTATGATGGAAAAACAAATCTTAATATTAACGGAGGTATGGACTTAAAATATGGGATCAATGATGCTTTCACACTTGATATGGTACTAATTCCGGATTTTGGGCAGGCAAGGTTTGATGAAACTGTACTAAATCTCTCTGCTTTTGAAGTGCAGTTTGCCGAACAACGTCAATTTTTTAATGAAGGAACGGAGTTATTCAGTAAAGGTGATATGTTTTATTCCAGAAGGGTGGGCGGAGCTCCCTCAAGTCGTGCCACTGTTTCAGAAAGCGAAGAAATTGTGTGGAATCCTCCTACTGTAGATTTGATCAATGCTATGAAAATTTCCGGGAGGACAGATAAAGGTTTGGGCATAGGTTTTTTCAATGCTGTTACGGAACAAGCCCACACCGAAATCAGGAATATAGAGACAGGCGAAATCCGGTCAGAATTAGTGGAGCCTTATGCCAATTATAATGTGTTGGTGTTGGATCAACGCTATGGAGATAACTCCTCCGTTTCCCTGGTGAACACAAATACTACTCGTGCAGGTAATTTCAGAGATGCCAATGCTACCGGCTTATACCTAAGCCACACCAACAAAGCCAATACCTGGAACTACCGAGCAAGTACCGAAGGCAGTTGGGTGTTACAGGAAAATGTTAAATTCGGAACTGAAGTACAGGCTGGCATCTCCAAAATCAGTGGAAAGAATCGGGTGGAGGCCGGTTTGGATTTAAGAACGCTTGACTATGACATCAATGATCTGGGGTTCTCCACAACAACCAATTATGTGCGTTATTTTGGCTATTATGGCTATCGCTATCTTCAACCGAAAGGCTTTCTTAATAATATGTTTCTCAACTTTAACTTAAGGCATGACAGACGACTCGAACCAGATTTGTTCAGCATGAATTTATTCAATTTTAACTCCAGTTTTACAACTAAAAATTTCTTCAATTTCGGTGGAGGGTTTGAAACAACTTTTACAGGTAAAAACGATATTTACGAACCAAGAGTAAATGGCAGGCATGTAAAAGTGCCAGGATATTACGATCAATGGCTTTGGTTTTCCACAGATTACCGCAAGCCTTTTGCCATAGAAACGGTTGTAGACTGGTATAAATACGATGAAAAAAACAGAAGTCTGGTAGTAACTGAAATAAAACCACGCTATCGTTTCTCTGATAAATTCAATATGAATTACAATGCCAGTTATATAGTTTCCTCTAAAGAACAGGGGTTTGTTGACTTTGATGAGGAAGACATTATTTTTGGCCAACGAACACGAACTACTGTAATCAATTCGATAGGAGGTAATTATATTTTCAACAATAAAATCTCCTTAAATCTGGCTTTCAGGCACTATTTTTCTGAAGCTTTTTATACCCAGCTTTATCATTTGGAAGAAAATGGGGATTTAACTGCGGAACCAGAGCGGGAAAATATATATGATGTAACTTACAATACCTGGAATCTTGACTTAAGATTCTCATGGTGGTTTGCCCCAGGCAGCCAGATAACTATTTTATACCGTAATGCAATGGATAGCTATGTTGAGCAATCTCGCCAAACCTTCAATGAAAACTTTAATTACTTATTTAGTCACCCCCAGGTTAATAGTTTATCTTTCAGATTGAGTTATTTTCTTGATTATAATCGCATCAGGCAAGGGTTTAACTCCCTTGCATTCACGGATAATCCTGAAAAAAACAGGAAGATGGGAAAGCCAAATAGGATTTAAAGTTAGAAATGTTTTATTTACATGCTATTGAAGTGTCTACAGCATAATCTCAAAGCTGTTTTTACAAAAAACATAATATATGCTTACCCTACTGTACTTAACAGACCTTTACTACCAGGCCAAAGGAAGAAATTATTATGAAGAAGATTTATACATCACTTCAAAACTGAAGGAGCATTTTAATATATTAATAGGACATCCACAACAAGCCATTCCACATTTAGGATATGCAGATTTAATTGTTTTCAGAAATACAGGCCCTGTAGGTGCTTATCAGGAATATTTCGATCATTTTGTAGCATTGGTGAAAGAAAATGACATCCCTACTTTTAACTCCTTTGATGGAAAAGCGGATATGAAAGGTAAGCAGTACCTCTTGGATTTATATGAATCAGGTTATCCGGTAATTCCTACTGTGGAGACTTTTGCGGGACTGGCCAGTCTGCAGAATTCAGAGAAATACGTAGTAAAGTTAAAAAACGGAGCTGATTCTATAGGAATGGATGTGCTTACACATAAAGAACTGTTTCTGCAAAATCCTCAGGACAAACTGATTCAACCTTTTATAAACTTTCAATACGAGCTCTCCTTCTATTTCCTGAACAATATTTTTCAATATGCACTTTATGCCCCTCACAAGGATAAACGTTGGGAATTGCATGAATACGACACCACTTTAGAAGATTTAGCCTTTGCAAAACAGTTTATTGAATGGAACAATATGGAAAGAGGCATCACCAGAGTAGACGCTTGCCGCCAACAAGATGGCTCCCTCCTACTGGTTGAACTGGAAGATCTGAATCCTTTTTTATCAATAGATACTTTGACAGAATCGAAAAGAAATGAATTTATAGAGAATTTTACTCACGCACTTTTGCAGGTGAAGTAGCCGAATCAACATCAATTATGAGAACATCAATCACTGTTTTACTTTTCCTCTTTACTGTCCCCTCCTTATTTTCTCAAGTGGGTAGTACTGAATATTTAGGGCAAAAAGCCCCAGGAGATACACCGGAAATATTTGCTCCTGGTATAATCACAAAAGAAAATCAAAGTGAATTTGGCTCTGTATTTTCTGCCGATGGTAAAGAATTTTTCTATGCAATTGATGAAGATGGCAAAGCAGAAATTTGGTGTACAAAACTTCAAAAAGGTGTTTGGACTAAGCCGAAGGCCATTATTTCGCATCCAATTTACAGCTTTAATGATCCTTTCCTCTCTCCGGACGAGCAAAAGCTTTATTACATCTCTGACAGGTCAATGACTGGAGAGGACGAAAAGAAAGATTATGACATCTGGTATTCCACTCGTGAAGAAAACGGATGGTCGGAGCCCTTCAATGCAGGTAACACAATCAATACAGAAAGTAATGAATATTACATCTCCTTCACTGATGACGGAAGTATGTATTTTTCATCCAATACACAAGCGGAAGAAGGCAGGAGCCATGATTTTGACATTTATAAATCAACATTAAAATCCGGCCACTTTCAAAAGCCTGTAAAATTGAGTGATTCCATTAACACAAAACGCTATGAAGCAGATGTTTTTGTCGCCCCGGATGAATCTTACATCATATTTTCTACTGCACGAAAAGATGGAATGGGAAAAGGGGATTTATATATAAGCTTCAAAAATACGGATAACAGCTGGAGTGAAGCAAAAAATATGGGGACAGACATTAATACGGAAGGTCATGAGCTGTGTCCTTTTGTAACTAAGGATGGAAAATTTTTCTTCTTCACAAGTAATCAGGATATCTACTGGGTGGATGCCGAAATATTGAAAAAATTCAGATAATGTTAACGCTTTGTTAACGTATTACACACCCTTGATTTTGATATTTCCAGTAAATACAACAAATTGATAAGGTTGTTTTGAAATCTCATTCCAGTAGCCTCAATAAAATGATAAAATCCTTCACCTTTTTTGCACTAATAATGCTTCTTAGCCAGCCATTATTCAGCCAGCTGGAAGTAGCTATTACTATTGATGACGTGCCCAATACCAGAAAATTTGAACAAGATAATTTCAGTCCGGTTCTACTTACCAAACTGGACTCGTTAAACATTCCCATTGCTATTTTTATTAACTATGGATTAGTTAAAAAGAATCAATATGTTGAAAAAAACAAGGAACTGCTAAGTGAATGGTTAAAGAGAAAATATGTAACTGTTGCTAACCATACTTACAGCCATTTCCGCTATTCAGAAGTTGGCTTTGAAAGTTTCAAAGCAGATATTGAGAAGGGTGAGAAATTTAGAGAGAAATTTGATGATGAACCTATAAATCATACAAAATATCTTCGCTTCCCCTTTAATGATTTGGGGAAAGATTCAGTACAGCATGCTCAAATCAAAGAATATCTGAAATCGGCCAATTATACAATTACCCCACATACTATCGAAAGCTCCGATTGGATGTTCAGCTACCTCTATGATCGTTATCTCGAAACAGGAGAAAAAGAGAAAGCTAAAAAGATAGCAGCAACTTATGTATCCAAGACTATCGAATACTTTGATTTTTTTGATTCATTGGCAGAAGTACAATATGGTAGAAAAGTAAAGCAGATTTACCTATGCCATGATAACTCTTTAAATGCTGATTACCTGCCGGAAATTATCCAAATCCTCAAAAAGAAGAACTATAGTTTCATCAATTTGGAGGAAGCCCTGAGCGATCCTGTTTATCAACAGCCTGATACCTATTACAAAAAGTGGGGCGTTTCCTGGCTTTACCGTTGGATGCAAAACCCCAAAGAAAGAAGTACGGCTATGAAGCAGGAACCTGATATTATGGAAGTTCATCAGTTATATGAAAAGTTGATTAGTGAATGAAAACCATCAATCAATCTATCTCACCCACTCAGCCGCTTGAAAGAATTAGTTCTTTAGATTTTTTAAGGGGAATAGCCATACTGGGTATTCTAGTGATTAATATTGAGTCCTTTTCTTATCCAAACCCATGGAGCCCTTATAAATACGGTTTTAGCAGTGCTACTGATCAATCCACACGATTTTGGGTTTATTTTTTAGCTCAGGGAAAGTTTTTCAGCATGTTTACTCTACTCTTTGGTGTTGGCTTCTGCATATTTTTAGAGCGGCTTGAAAAGAAAAATTTAGGACTAAAAGCCATGGATATTTATTCCAGAAGGTTGTTATGGTTATTTCTCATTGGAGTGGTGCATGCATATTTTCTATGGGATGGAGATGTATTGTACCATTATGCCATTTGCGGTTTCTTGCTCATCCCGTTCAGGTCATATAAAGTTAAATCCCTTTTAATGGTATTATTAGTGCCAATTGGTGTTTTGCTTTTTAATTCCTACCAAAATACAAGCTCGACCCAAAACCAATTTGAAGCTTATACTAAAGCGTTAATAACAGATGAAGAAGCAAGATCAAGTGAAGAACAAAAGAGTATTGAAAAGTGGGAAAAGAGAACCCAAATCGGAGTACCTGATCAATCGGAGATAAATTCATTACGAAACACTTATTCTGCAAGCATTTTAGAAAACTTTAAGCACACCAATGTTCATAAGGGGGCACTAATCTATAACGGAATACTTTTCAGAACACTTATAATGATGCTTTTGGGAGTTATTATATATCGATTAGGTGTGTTTCAAAATCTTCAATCTGTTCCTTTTTATTGGTTATTTACTTTCCTCATTCTAACTGTAGGTTTAGCAATTAATTATTACAGATATTATCACTGGACTTTCGAATATTTCGATCCCATCCGAAATATCTGGACCGGCTGGTTATTTACTTTTCCAAAAGAAATGCTGGGGCTGGCTTACATTCTCTTTTTTAACGGGATTTATCAGAAATATTTAAAGAATTTAAAATTTAAGCCTTTCTCCAATTTAGGTAAAATGGCTTTGACAAATTACATTTTCCAAAGCATCATTTGTGGATTGATATTTTATGGTTACGGCACGAATCAATTCAATAATTATTCCAGAACTGAACTACTTTTAATCGTGCCTTTCATCTGGATTTTCCTGATAGTATTTAGCTGGCTCTGGATGAAAAATTTCAGATATGGCCCCCTTGAATATGTTTGGAGGAAACTCACTTATAAAAGTTTTCAAAATTGATTGAATAGAGCAAGCCTCTTTACTCTTTAGATTCTTCATATGAATTTGTCAAAACCTTTCGAGCCACATCAAGAGATTTGTATTTCTTATAGCTGCGGTCAGGATTAATGATTATGTGCATGGGAATACCTTCAAAATTTAATTCCCTGCTAGTTTCTTTGCTATCCTGAGAGATCAACTGCATTCCCGCAACCTCATTTGTGTCCAAAAATTTCTGCCATTTAAGCTTATCCTGATCAAAGGAGACATCAACAAAAGCAACTTCAGAACTATTCCGGAAATACTGCTTTAATTTATACAGTTCTGGTTTTTCTTTAATACATGGTGCGCACCATGTGGCCCAAAAAGTGACAAAATGAGTTTTATCTCTGAACTCAATCATATCAATTTCCTGATTGTTGCTGTCCAGAAAAATATGACTTTCAATCTGTAAAATTTCTTCCTCCGTAAAGTCCCAGATAACATTGGCATTCACCAGATCTCCGGAATCATCATAACCAAAGTTTTCTTTTTGAAGTATCAGTGCCTGTGAAAAAAGAAAGTATCCAAAGATAACAGCTACTCCAGCAATGGATAATCGCTTATATCTTTTACTTAGATGATCTCTTGTGATGATCAGAGTAAGAATCCCAACAAGGACTAATATCAGAATGAAAGGAAAATAAGCAAAATTAAAAAGATGAAAAATAACAAATGGTATAAACAGGAGTGGCAATAATTTAGCAGGGGTTTTTCTATTAATCCAGCCACTGACCAATAAAGCGATAATACAGATAAAAATCGGAACCCATTTAAGCATGTTTACTTCATAAATTGCCAAAGGATTAGAAAACAGAAAGAAGTAAAATAGCAATCCCATTATAATAATGGAAGAAGCAATTCCCGCAATTATTCTAGCTAAATTTTTTAACATGATGTTTTAATTAGTTGTGAAAATGATATGCTTTTTTCCTTTAATTAAGGAGCCTACTCTTCCTTTTTAAATAGTAGCTCTTTACCTCCTTGTGTAAATTGCAGACTATTATCTACAAGATTAAAACTTATGGTAACTCCCGCCTGAACCAGTTGAAACTGATGCTCCTTTATTGGCTTTAATATTGCCGGCTCCTGACCCGTTGGAGCACCCAATAATTGACCGTCTTCCTGTGTAAATGTTAGTTTAAGAGGTATTTCGGAACACGCGTAAATTCCGGTGTATTTTTCTAAATCATCTTCATTTAACTCAAACACTTCAAAAGAGGGTAAATCAAACGGCATATCATTGGAAGCCATTAAAGCACTTCTTACAATTGCCATTAAAGGATATTGATTACCATTTGCCATAAAAGCAATTGCCAGCTGATCTTCCGGCACATAAATAAGGAGAGAACTGAAGCCGTCTATACCACCATCATGGCCATACATTTGCTTGCCTCCCTGGTTAGTTCCGCCAATTCCAAAGCCCATACCATGTCTCTGTTTTGTCATTTTGCTAAGGCTCTCTTCTGAAATCAACTGCTTGTTGAACAAAGCCGTAATAAAAGTTGTAAGTTCTGCAGGTGTTGATACAATTGCCCCGGCTCCATGAGGAAGATCCATATTTGTTTCACTTGATTTTTCCCATCCCTCATTAAAATGGTAAGAATAAGCTTCATTTTTGGTTGTGTCAATTGATCCGCCATAATAAGTACTTTTTAGCTCAAGCTTATCGGTAATCCGCTCTTTTAAAACTTCCGCATAAGGTTTTTGCTCAATTTCCTCAATGATATAACCCAATAATATATAATTAGAATTGCTATATTCTGATTTGGTATCAGGCTCAAAAACTGGCTCGAAAGCCGCAATTGTTTTGACTAGTTCCTCATGTGTTTTAACAGCTTGCGGATCAAATCCTTCACTTTTGGTGATATTATAAATACCGCTGCTATGGTTTAACAAACTGCCAATACTTATTTTATTGGCATTAGGTATTTCAGGGAAAAAGTTTTCCAGAGGAGTGTCCAGATCCATTTTACCCTCCTCTATTAATTGAAAAATTAAGGTCGCAGTATAAATTTTGGTGATGGAACCTATTCTATACCTTGTGTTTTGATCAGCCTCTGAATTATCTTCCACAGAGCTATAGCCTATTGAGCGAGAATAAATAGATTTACCTTCTCTGGAGATATGAATAGAGCCCATTGTCTGTTCGTTATTCTCCAAAAGGACAAATAGACTATCTAGTTTTTGCTTATTGATAGATTGGGCCGTCAGTGAAAAAGCGCACAGCAGGAATGAACAAATTAATAATATATTTTGCATGAGGAAATGATTTAAATGATGATAAAATGAAAAGGTATAGGTGAAAATAGTTTTCAATCAACCTTGTGATGAGGCTTTAACCAATTGAGCATTATGGTAAAAAACCTGCTTATCAGGAAAATAAAGCAGCCAAAGAGGGTGGGGAGAATAGTGAATTTTAAACCTGCTGCCAATTCCTCCGCTTTAACCTGGCCTCTGAATTCTAAATAATCCAATGTATTGATCAATTGCAGCAGTTGACCAAATACTCCAGCTACTAAAGCAAACAATCCGATAGAATTGATTAAAATAATCATCTTAGTGAGCTTTGGATTTATGTTTTTCACATAAAGCAAACTTCTGCCTGTCAGGAGCAAAACTATAAACCCACAAATGAGGACAATAGACATAATCACTATTCCTCCCTCTTGCATTCTTGAGAAGAGCCAGGAGAAAAAATTTATCTGTACTTCATTTTGATTAGTTGCGAATACCATACTTATATTTTTGATGATGGATCAAATCTATCATCCTTTTTGCCACCATTTAAAAAAATGAGATTAACTGCTGACTTTGTACTGCTTTAAACTGCTTTGAGACTTTGAAGGCAATAAGTTGCTTTTTAATGTCAAAAAGAGTGTAAAACCTGTTGTTCATCGCAGGAAGATAGTTAATTCTGAAAATATGCAGATATTGTAGTATCAAATATGAGACTTCATCCTTTTTTATATCTCCTATTCAACAAAATTCTGCCTCACTCTCTATTTTGGTTGGGTGTTTTCGTGTTTTACAGCTATTTTTTTGAAGAGAGTAAAGGGATTATACCCAATCCGCATTCATTTTCTGCATTTTTGATGCCTGTAACTATAGGAACCACTTATACAGTCAATTATTTTCTGATCCCCAAATACCTGTTAAAGAAAAAGTATACGATGTTTAGCCTGTATAGTATTTATACCCTTATACTATCGGCTTTCGCTATAGTCATTTCCATATTTTATGGATTGATTTTTATGAATGCACTACAGTATGATCAAATGGTGCCACTGAGTAAAAGTCTGATTTTTACTATGGTAGCCGTTTACCTGGTGGTGCTTTTAATAAGTGCTTTTAAGTTGCTTAAGCATAACTATTCCTCTGCCGCAAAAAATAAAGAACTGGAGAATAAGATACTGCTGGCTCAGCTAAAATTGAAGGAGCAGGAATTACAGTACCTGAAAATGCAGATCCATCCCCATTTTTTGTTCAACACCCTTAACACCCTTTATGGATATGCTTTGAAAAAGTCAGAAGAAACACCTGAAATGATTTTAAAGCTATCGAACCTGCTGGATTACCTACTTTATCAGGTTGATAAGCCAATGGTTAGTTTAACAAATGAAATAGCTCATATCAAAGATTATATAGACCTTGAAAAAATGCGCTTTCATGATAGTTTATATGTTGAGTTAGATATTCCTGATATGGAGCCATGCATTTATATCGCACCTATGCTGCTAATACCTTTTGTAGAAAACAGCTTTAAACATGGAAACAGGGCAGGTAATAAATTACGAATTTATATTAGCCTAAAAACAGAGACTGACCAAATACATTTTAAAGTGAAAAATTCCTATAACAGCAAGGATTCCATTACCGAAAAAGGTGGCATAGGATTGGCAAATCTTCAAAAAAGGCTGGATTTATTGTATCCTGATAATTATACTTTTGGGGTTAACAAGGATGAAGAATGGTTTGAAATCAATCTTATTTTAAACCATCAAAAACTTAAAAGCAATGGATAGAAAAGTTTCATGTATAATAGTGGACGATGAACCCACCGCCAGAGAAATTCTTCTTAATCATCTTTCGAAAATAGAGCAGGTTAAAGTAGTGGGATCATGTTCTAGTGCTGTGGAGGCCTTCAATCTCATCAGCACACATCAGGTAGATTTGATTTTTCTTGACATCAATATGCCTGAAATTTCGGGCTTATCCTTTGCGAAATCCATCAATAAAGACCTCAAAATCATTTTCACCACAGCCTACCGGGAGTACGCTATTGAAGGGTTTGATTTACAGGCGGTGGATTACCTTTTAAAACCAATTTCCTTTGAGCGCCTTTTCAAATCTGTTAACTTATATTTTGATGTTTATCATTCTAAAGAAGCTCCTGTAAAAGAAAATACAATGCTATCTTCCAATGATTTTATGTTTGTAAAAGCTGATAGGAAAATGGTTAAAATTGATCACTCGGATATAATTTATATTGAAAGCTTTAGTGATTATTTGAAAATTCATACAAAATCGAACACAGTCATAACACGGGAGACTATCAGCAATATAGAAGCTAAGCTGCCAACTGAGAATTTCATCCGGGTCCACAGATCATTCATTATCTCCATACCTCATATCATTTCCTATACCAATGAATATGTAGAAGTAAAAGGCAGTACCATACCCATTGGCAGAACACATAAATCATTTGTTCTGGAAAGACTTGAAAGGAACTAAATATAACCCTTCGATATCGGACATGCTTTGTACAAGCCTGAACAGTACTCAATTAATGAGTATGCTTTAGAAGCAAGGGACTGCTATTTTGTAAGAATGGTATTGTTATTGGCTCGTATCCTGTATCACACAAAAAAATATAGATATGAAAACTTATGTTAATTTCCAGCCCCTTTTAGTTATCCTACTTTTTTTCCTGAATACTATTTCGGTAAATGCTCAAACCAATTCTAAAGACTCACAATCCATATATGATGAATTGGCGATTAAAGATAGCCTGATGTTTAAAATAGGATTTGATCAATGCGATTTGACTATGGTAAAGAGCCTTATCAATGAAGACTTTGAATTCTATCATGATATAGGTGGTATTGATAGTTCTCGTGAAGATTTCATCAATACAATGAGAAGAAATCTATGTCCGAATGGTGAAAATGCTATCAGAAGAGAATTGGTGCAAGGTAGTTTGAAGGTATTTCCCCTATACGACAATGGCGTTTTATATGGTGCTATTCAAACAGGTAGCCACCGCTTTCCCCAGGCGGATAGTCATACTTCTGAGAATAATAGTGCTGCGCAATTCATGCACCTTTGGCTACTTAAAAATGGAGAATGGAAAATAAGCAGGGTGTTAAGCTTTGATCATCAATGATGAGCTGATTCAATAAATTATAGCGAAATTATATTTATCGTAGTTGCTATTTCCTTTTTCAGCCCTATTTTTGAAGCAATTAACTCTTATGATAAATTGATGAAAAAATTTATACCCCTTATTTCACTTTGTTTTCTTTTCTCTTTTGATGTATTGGCCCAGGTCGATAGCAGCATCTTTAATTTCAGAAAGCATATAATTAATTCTGAAGCATTAGATGAGAGTAGGGAATATTGGGTAAGCCTGCCCATGAATTATTCTGATACTGCTCAGTACCCAGTGATTTATGTTTTTGATGCAGAGTGGAGGTTCGATTTAGTAAGAAATATTGAGTATGATCTGGCAGGAAACAGGAAAATTCCAGCTCATATTATAGTGGGCATCCCTCATGTAGAAATGGAAGTTAAAAGAGCAATAGATCTCACTTTCGGTCATTCCAGAATGGAATATGATGGCGACCCGGTAGATTCCACATGGTTTAACGCCAGTAATTCAGGGGGTGCACATAAATTTTATCAATATTTAAAAGAAGAATTGATCACTGATGTGGATAAAAACTATTCTACCAATACAGATAGAATCCTTGTCGGCCACTCCTATGGAGGTTATTTTGCTGCTTATTTATTAACAATGGATCATCCTTTTACTGCCTTACAAATTTATGATCCAAGTATTTGGTACGGAAATGGAGAAGTTACTAATAATCTAAAGAAGAAATCCACTCCCAACAAAAAGGTGAATATTTATATCTCCTACCAAATAGATCCTGTATTCCATGGCGATAAAATTAAAGAGTTTATAAGCGAGATTGAAACTCACAATAACTTCAAATTAAATCATATTGAACGCAAAAACGAAACGCACAATTCACTATTTATGATCAGTTTTCTGGAAGGAATTCAGTGGCTTTATAAATGATTGCTTCTGATAATTAGCTCATTAGTTTTAGCTAAACCTGTAAACGAAAAGCTGATTTTTCTTACTTTGCAACTCAATTTTAACATAAAGCCTTTTTCCACTGATTCCGATGGATTTTGAACAGATTATTTTTCTAATAATAGCCGGACAAGGTATTCTTTTAAGCCTGGCACTCATTTCATCTATAATAAAGAATAATTACTCTAATCTATTTTTAGGTTTGATTACCCTGGTTATTTCACTTGAAATTCTAACCGCATGGGCAATTCAGGGTGGGCATCATACTTCAGATGTGTTTTTTCCCTACTGGACTCTTGGATCCTATTTAATTTTACCTCCTGCTACCTTTCTCTTCTCTAAAGCAAATACCCAAACAAAATTCTACTTAAAAGCCTGGCATTTTTTAATTTTTCTTCCTGCCATTATTGAAGTAATGACGGAATTGGTGGTGTTTTATTTCAATAGATTTGCAAACACAAATTACCGACTTTTAACATCTGAAATATGGTATCTCTTTACCGAAATCCTGCCTCTCATGGGAATGGCAATGGTACTCATCATTTATGGTAAAGATTTAAAATCCGTCATTAATAAATTAAAAGAACTCCCTCCTAAAGATTCTTCTGCGCACATCATAAAACTCTGGTTTATTTTCATTCCCTTTATTTTATTAACCATTTTATGGTTTTTTGATAGTGTCCTGAACTATCCGGTATACCCCGCCATTCAGATTATTCTTTCATTACTGCTTTTTGCATTGGCATATATAGGATATTTCAACCCTTCTTTTTTTACTATACCTGCCACTTTAAGCAAAAAGACATTTAAGGAGGAGTTTAGTCACTATGATGATGAAAAAGAGTTAAAGAAATTAGCGGACATATTCAGCCACAAGAAAATATTTACCCGATCAAAATTAACGTTGGAGGAATTGGCTAATGAATTAGAGCTTCCACCCAGGTATCTTTCCGGCCTGATCAAAACATACCATGGTTCTGATTTCCGAAAATTTGTAAACTCTTATAGAGTCAATGAAGTGATCGCACAAATAAAAGAAGGACAAGCAGATAACAAGACTTTACTTGCCATTGCAATGGATTCTGGTTTCAATTCAAAATCCTCTTTTAACGAAACCTTTAAAAATCTTACAGGAAAAAATCCCTCTGACTACTTAAAAGAACCCTAAAAAAGAGCCGGAAACATGTTTCTGGACGCTTACAAGACTTTTTGAAAGCATTTTTTAAAAAAAATTTGTCTCATTTGTAAAAAAAAATAAAAATGAGACAGACGAACACACTTCTTTTTTTCTGCTTAATCTTTATTGGACTACTGAATAAAGCACAGGCTTCAAATCAGGAAAAACTCAACATCTCTTTTCATAAAAATGTAGAGTTGTTAGGCTTTGGCTACTTTCTGGCATTTGAGGGCAAAGACATTGAGAATAAAACAGTAGAAGTTGATGGGGAAGTAATTCCTAAAATGGAATGGCACAACTATGGGTATCATTTCTATAAAAAATATAATAGATATAGTAGCTCCTCAACCTTTACAGAAGCACTTGCTGTTGCTGATCATCTATGGCTTGATTATTTAATTAATTTCTTACTACAAGTAGAAGACTTCCCTTCAGCAAAGCTTACAGATAAAGTAATTGAAAGCAGTTTTATTCGGTTTTCAACTTCCAATAACATAGAAGAGGCAAAAGAAAAGGCCACCATATTCTTAGAGGGCCTCAATAAATTTTATGAAGAAGTGAATTTTGAGGAGTATTTGAATACATCTGCACCCTATTATTCAGCCGCGATAAAAGAAATAGAAAATAATTTACCCAATGCCAATTTTATTGAGGATCTGGAACAATTTTATGGAAGCTCATTTAATAAATATTCACTCATCCCAAGCCTGACTATTCCCAAATCAATGGCATTTGGGCTTATTCACAATGAAGATCACATTTATAATGTGTTTGGTGCTTTCGGCAAGCAAATCTTTCTCAATACGGAAAGCCTCACTATGGGCTTTAATGATTCTCAAAAAATAAGAGAACTGAGCATTCATGAATTCGGGCATTCTTTCGTGAACCCAACAGTTTATAAGGTGCTATCCAATGAACGAATTTCTGCCATTTCGTCTCTGTTTGAGCCTATCCGTGAGGCTATGAATGAACAGGGTTACAATACATGGAAAGCCAGTATTTACGAGCATTTTGTAAGAGCCGGAGAGATAGTTATTGCTGAAGAAGCTGGTTATTTGAAGGAAGCAAGAAGGCTTTACTCCGACTATGTGGATAAGAGGAAGTTTATTTATATACCTATCATTATTGGGGAGCTAAGGAAATACCGTAAAGAAAAATCATATACTTATGAGGAAGCAGTATTGAGGGCCTTTGGAGAAATAGAAAAAAATTCAACAAAATCTATCCCTGCTACTGAGAATTCCCCTTTCCCTACAGATCCTAAAGAAGCCCAATTCCATTTAGAAGATGTAAACCGATTCTGGGAAGTTTTTGACAAGCAAAATCCAAAATTCAAAGGAAAAATATTCCAGGAAGAATACATTAATAAAGGAAGCATTGGTCTCTTGAATTTTATCAACAACAGAATTGGAAATGGGAGATTACTGGCAAAAACAGTTAAAAAGAACCTGGCCTATTATTTAGCCATTCGTGAAAGCTCTGTATCATTAAATGAACAAAAAGAAGAGTTCTATGAAATCTATGAAAATCTACAAAGAATTTATCCTGAGGCAGTTTTTCCGGATGTTTATTTTGTGATCGGGCGAAGAAATTCAGGAGGCACCATTTTCAAAGAAGGATTAATTATTGGTGCAGAACGTTTTGGTAAACCATCTGACAATTTCCAACCTGATATTGATATTGATTTGTTAGATAATACAATAGCACATGAGTTAGTCCATTTCCAACAAAATTATGTTAGAGACAATTCGCTATTGGCACAAAGCATAAGAGAAGGTGCGGGCGATTTTATAGGAGAGCTTATTTCAGGAGATCACCCATACAAAGCTATTCATGAGTATGGAAATGCTCATGAGTCAGAATTGTGGAATGAATTTTTGGTAAGAAAAGACAGTAATGACTGGAGCAATTGGCTGTATTATTCAAAAGATAAATCACGCCCTAAAGACCTGGGTTACTGGATGGGTTATAAAATCTGTAAAGCTTATTACGATCAATCAGAAGATAAAATGCAAGCAATTCATGATATCCTCAACATTAAAAACTTTAATGATTTCTTGAGTAAAAGTGGCTATAATGGAGAGTAAACAACGGGATTAATGCTCAAAGCATTTCCCCTCACACTTTCTTTCAGCAAAACACCTGAGGTGCTTGATAAAACATTAACATCTCTGCTAAATAAAAATATCAGAATTATAAACAAATTTAAAAATGACTAAATCAATTATCTCTACTTCAGTTCTACTTGTTATTTCTTTATTCCTTATGTGTTTGTATAGTTGTAAAGAGGAACAACCAATAATTAATACTGCTGAAGAGCTTGAAATTTCTTTGCAAAACAGCTATTCTAAATCAAAATTTGCTGGTTTTTCAGTGGCTGTAGTCAAAAAAGGCAATATTGTTTTTCAGGAAAGTTTTGGGGATGCTAATGTAGCGGAGAGTATTTTACTCACTAATCAGACCGCCATGAACATCGCTTCAGTAAGCAAGCTTTTTGTGGGGGTGGCAGTAATGAAAGCAATTGAACAAGGCCATTTCACCCTTGAAACACCTATTAATGAGATCCTGCCATTTCAGGTGATCAATCCCAATGCTAAAGAAACACTTATCAGAGTGAAGCATTTAGTCACTCATACTTCCGGGATTTTGGATGACGAAAATACTTATCTGAGTAATTACAGCATCCTGCAAGGTGAAGACTTAACCACTCCAATGGCTGAAAGAATGCTGAATGAATTGAATGTAAAATCAAATGGGGAGGTTTTATCTCTGGCTGATTTTATGTATGATTATTTTGCGAAAGATGGAGCTCTTTATAAAGTCACAAATTTCAGTAATTCTGCTGCAGGAGAAAATTACCGCTATTGCAATATTGCTTCCGCATTGGCCGCTTATCTGGTTGAAATTAAAACAGGAATGTCATTTGAGGAATATACAAAGAATGAAATTTTCACTCCTCTTCATATGGAGAATACAGCCTGGAAGCTTACGGATTTAAACAGAGAAGAAGTTTCGCTTCAATACTGGGACAGAAATAATCCGCTCCCCTTCTATACAATGGCTACTTATCCCGATGGGTCTCTGATCACTTCTATAGAGGATCTCACCCTTTTCATGTTGGAAATGATGAAAGGAAAAGCTAATCAATCTAATTTGCTGCTTTCAAGTGATTCCTATCAGGTACTTTTCGAAAAGAAGTTTGAGGCCAACAAAAAGCCAACTGAAATGTCACCAAAAGAAGATAACTACGGTGTTTTTTGGGTTTGGTCAACTTCAGGCAGAATAGGTCATTCAGGTGGGGATTTAGGAACTACATGCTTTTTTGGTATCAATCCTGATACTCAAACCGGCTCTATTCTAATGTTGAATTCAAATGTAGAAGAAATTGAAGATGATGGTGCAACTGCAGAGATTCTTGCAGAAATTGTAGGTGCTTACCGATCCTTTGAAGAAGTTAAATAGCACTTAACCAATTAGCAGAGAATTTGGATGTAATATTGAGGTAATCAGGAATAAATCAAGTGTTCCTCAATCATTTTCAGCAAGTCATAGTTGGGGAGGAGTTATCGGCTCCTCCTTTTATAATTAAGGCAAAAAAATAGTAACTGTAAGATTTCATCTTTGAAAGACAACTAATAGGGAAATCAAACCCTTTGTCTTATGAAAATGATAAAAATAATCTTGTCCGGCTTTGTTTTAGCATTATTCACCCATAGCATTAATGCACAAACAATAGAGAATGCTTCTTTACAAGATGACTTTCAAACTTATCTCAATGTGATCCATGCCAAAAAAGGTTTTAGTGGGGAAATTCTGGTGGCTAAAGCAAATGATGTCCTTTTCCGGTCATCAGTGGGCATGGCTTCTTTAGAGCATGAACTTAAAATAACAAATGGCAGCAAATATAAAATTGCTTCTATCACTAAAACATTTACAGGAGCATTAGTTGCGATGGCTCAAGAGGAAGGTCAATTAAACTTTGAAGACAAAGCCTGTAAATTCATAGAAGATTTATCTGAGAAATTTAAAGAGGTAACTATTCATCAGCTTTTAACGCATACTTCAGGCTTGCCCCATAATGAAGGAATTACTGATTACTGGCCAATAAAATCCAAATTACAACTCAACAAGGAACAAGCCATTGCAGAAATTAATGAACTGGATTTACTTTTTACACCTGGGAGCAAGATGCATTATTCAAGCTTAGGCTATTATCTTCTGTCTACAATTCTTGAAGTACTGTATCAGGATTCATTTGAAAATATTGTGACTGATAAAATACTAAGGCCTTTGCAAATGGAAGAAACAGGCTCTGTTAATTCCTTAAAAATCATTCCTCATATGGTTTCAGGCTATCATTTAATCTCAGATGACAGTTTAGTGCATGCCCCTTATCGTAACTATTCTTTATTAAAAGGAGCTGGTGATATGTATTCCTCCGCTACGGATTTACTTAAATGGAACAACAGCTTTTTAAATAATACACTATTGAGTGAAGACAAGCAGAAATTATTATTTACAACTTACGCAATACCTCATTCAGCAGAAAACAAAAATTACGGCTATGGATGGTTCATCAATTCTTCTCAGCCAGAGAAATACTACCATGGCGGTGGCACCTGGGGTTTTTCTACTTATACAGCACTATATCCCAAAGACAAAATCAGTATTATTGTACTAAGTAATCGATCCTCTTTACCAATAGAATCGATTGCGGGAGATATTGAAAAGCTGGTTTTTAACAGAGAGTTTGAAATGCCCCAAATAGAAGTAGCACAAACCACAAATCCGATCAATTTTCAAATTTACCCTGGCAATTTTATATCAGATTCAGGTAAAATGAAACTTCAGATTACAAGCATTAACAATAAACTTATGGCTCAGCTAGCCGGAAATCCTGCTTTTGAAATATATCCGAAAGGCCAACATGCATTTTTTGGTAAAAAAGTGGAGTTAGCTATTGAATTTGAAGTAGAAAATGAAGTGGTGACAGGTTTAAGTGTGCTAAGAATGGGGCAAACATTCCATTTTAAAAAGCTTTGAAATCATGGAGAAAGCTTTTTTAACTGCAATAGACCAACATCAAAACATCCTTCATAAAGTGTGCAGATTATATAGGGACAAAAAAGAAGATCAGGAGGATCTGTTTCAGGAAATCATTTTTCAACTATGGAAATCCTTCCCGAAATTCCGAAAAGAAGCAAAAATAAGTACCTGGATGTACCGAATTGCTTTAAGCACTGCTATATCTGTCTTTAGAAAGGCTAGCATCAGTATAGATTTCAAAGACAGTATACCGGAAAATTTGCATCCTGCAGAAAAGTCTGAGCTATCTGAAAATGAAGAGCAATTATTTGAGGCGCTGCGGAAATTAAATGAAGCTGAAAGAGCCATTATTGCTTTATACCTTGAAGATTATTCTCATAAAGAAATTGGTGACATCGTTGGCATCAGCGAAAACTACATGGGAGTTAAGATAAGTCGCATAAAAAACAGGTTGAGAGATATTTTAGCAAAGCCAAAACTACCTGCCCATAGTTAAAATTAACAGATTAAAATTGAATGATATGAACATTAACGACTTAAAATCAAACTGGAAAAATATCCAACCGGAATCAAAAAAAACAACAACTGATCTTCTGAAAATGACAAAGGTGAGGAATCACCCCACATTAAAGAGAATCAGAATAAAACTAATCATTGAATCTATACTGCTTATTGCATTTCTTGCAGTTTACAATAACATCTTTGATGGCGCTCAAAAACCTACTTGGGTAAATATAATGTTGATCATTGCTGCAGGATTATTTGTGCTTGTAGATTTATCTGCCTATTTGAATTTAAAAAACATTCCCCAGGGAAAGAATTTAAAGGAGACGCTTCAACAGTTTTCCGGAAGGTTGAAGTTAATATCTACATTATCTTTAATCAGTTCTCTTTTGTTTGGAACAGCTCTCATTTTGTTTTTTACATCATCCATTAATTTTACCGAAAACAAATATTTTATACTTATTGGCATCATTCTGACCTTATTACTAATGATATTTGCCTCATATAAAATTTGGGCAAACAGAATTAACCATATCACGAAAACAATTGCGGATTTAGAATAGAAGAAAATTCTCGTTACATCTTATTAAAAGTGTGGTAAAGCTCAGATCTAACAACTCCAAAATCACCTGCCTCTGGCAAAATTTATACTAAGGGCTATTTTTGTGTTTCTTAATACTAGAATAATTAGGAGTTTTAGTGATGTTTTTCTTCTTTCTAAGTAAAAAATCGCTTAATTGAAAAAAGATCAGTACCTAATCAACCATGTACATATTAAACTCCATTTCCTGAAAGATGAAAAAAATTGCCCCTTTTCAAAATTTAAAAGATGCTAATACCATTTTAGATAATGGAGGAAGATTTTATAATATACTAACCAAAGCAGATGATGGAGAGATAACCACTGCTGAAATAGGAAAAGTTGCCGGTCTTTTTAATGACAAACAAAAAATGGTGCTTTATTTTGCCATGTCTATATCAGCATTAGACAGCTCTGAAAAGAAAGAAATAGAAGCGGCCTTATCAGATAATTTGAAACAGGCTTATGAAAAATACCCGCTCCAAATACTAAAACCTTCCGAAGCCGAATCAAAAGGTATTCTCTCATCCAATGCAATTATTACAGGGATTCCTAAAATGATTGAGTCGAAATCAGACTTCAAAGGATTTATTATGGTTCCGGTAAGCACAGGAAAAACCATGAGTTTAATTATGATCCCAATAATTGACCAATACGATGTATATCATATCCATGACAATGAAAGCTCAAAAACTTTCCTAATTGCGCATGCAAGAGGTGCTGATAAGTTACCGGAGAAAACTATCAGAGTGGGAGGAACCTTTAAAGAACTTAAACTTAAGGAAGGCAAAAAAGAAATACCAACAATGTTTCTGGAGGCCCTCTATTATTCTGATTTACAACTCTGATAGAATTAAAAGACAGCAAGGTGACACCTCTATGTCGTAATAAAGACCGGCAATTCCCGATAGTTTTGTAACTTAACAAATCGGAAATTATGGAAACTCGAAGCATTGCAAAAAATTTAATTTACCAGCGAACACTTAAAGGTTATTCGCAGGAAAAACTTTCGGCTAAAACCACTGTCACCGTTCGCACTATACAGCGAATTGAAAAAGGAGAAGTAAAACCGCATCTTGAAACGATCAAATTGCTGGCAACAGCATTGGATATCCAGCTAGAAGACCTCATGGTACTGGAAAATCCGAAGCAGGAAAGTCTTCAAATGAAGTGGCTTTTGCTAATGCATGGCCTGCCTATCATAGGGCTAATGGTTCCTTTCTTTAATATTTTAGCTTCCATATTTCTGTGGATTCATAAAAGAGAAGATAACCCCATCTATGACAAGCATGGAAAGGCAATCATCAACTTTCAAATAACCGTTACCATTTTATATGCGCTTTCTTTTGTGGCTTTACTTACGATTGAAGGTTGGGGATTTCTATTCTTTATATGCGTTATCCCTTTTAGTTTGATTGTCATGCTGGCCAATATCATGTATGTTTTAAGGGCACAAAAATGTTTCTATCCGGCCATTCCCTTCTTAAGCTTTAAAAACAAGTCCTCAGCCGGCACATTGGCCATCTTATTATTGACCTTAGCTATGGCAAGCTGTAATAATTCGGAAGAAAGCATCACACGATTAGATGGAACATCCATCACGAAAGATTCTTTAACAGTAAAAATCAATCAGTTAGTAAAAAATGCCAATGTACATGGTTTGGCAGTGACTGTTTTTGAAGACAATGAAATCAGCTATCAGAAAGCTTTTGGATATGCAAATGTAGACACTAAAGACAGCCTCAAAACGGAACATGTTTTTTATGGAGCCTCCTTCAGTAAGGCGGTTTTCGGCTATTTAGTAGCTGAATTGGCAAAGGAAGAGATCATTGATTTGGACAAACCTCTCCAGGAATATTTTGATGTGCCCATTCCTGAATTATATTTTAAGAAAGAGTGGAGAGGCTTTCATGAATTGGCCGGTGATTTAAGGTATGAAAAAATCACAGCAAGAATGTGTTTGTCACATACCACCGGCTTCCCGAATTGGCGGTGGATGAACAGAGCCGCAGAATTTACCCCTGAAGGAAAATTGTTTATTGAGTTTGATCCGGGAACCCAATACAGTTATTCAGGTGAAGGCATGATGTTGCTTCAGTATGCCATAGAACATATTACAGGAAAGGGATTGGAAGAACTGGCGAGAGAGCGTGTGTTCGATCCTTTAAAAATGAATATGACAAGCTATATCTGGCAGAATAGATTTGAGAACAAATATTGCAATGGCCATAAAACCACAGGAGAAATAATTCCTAAAGATAGTGCTGATGAAGCTGGTTCTGCCGGATCGATGGAAACGACTATTGAGGACTACTCCAAATTTGTACGCCATATCCTGGAACTCACAGCCGTGGAATCTCAAACAACGAAGCTATTATTTGAACCCAATTTTGCTATTCGCACGAAGATGCAGTTTGGAGCACTTTCACTGGAACCCAGCAATGACTACGATCATGTAGGTTTAAATTACGGCTTAGGTTGGGGATTATTGCAAACTCCTTATGGTTTTGGAGCATTTAAAGAAGGACATGGCGATGGCTTCCAGCATTATTCTATCATCTTTCCTGATTCAGGAAAAGGAGTGCTTATCATGAGCAATAGCGACAATGCTGAGAGCATTTTTAAAGAGCTACTGGAAGTGACCATAAAGGATGTTTATACACCATGGAAGTGGCAAAACTATATTCCTTATGATTATGAGGGAGGGTGATTGTTTATGATTAAATTCCCAACTTCAGAATATGAGATTAAATGCTCTACTAATAACTTCAATCTCCTTAGGTTTTTAAAGGTATTATTAGGTACATTTTCATTTTTTTTGTTACTTGGAACTCAAGCAAAAGATATTCGTTTTTTATCTAAGTTGTAGTAACTTTGCAAACTTGTTTTAAAATCTTTCTATGAGCAAGAAGAATTCTATTGTTATACACAATATTAAAAATTCAAATTTCAGACAAATTCATGTTGACGGAGCTCATGGAGGAATCACCCCGTCTGGGTTCATCAATTTAAATTTTTATAGTCAAAGAGGCGTGATCCCGAAAGGAACTGAATTTGCTATCGATGAATCAGGAAAAATAAGTGAAGCCATCAGAGATATTGAAGGGTCAAAATCAGGCATCGTTCGGGAGTTTGAATTAGGAGTTTATATGGATATCAATACATGTACTAATCTAAAAGATTTTCTAGAAAAGAAAATTGAAGAGTACAATAAATTAACAGAGGGTAAAAATAAATAATTATGTTTATCGAATCTACCACTAAATATACTGAAGAATTAAAAAGCTCAAATAATGAGTTTCCTCATGGTTTCGTATCGATTCATTCCACTAGCATGTCTGATTATACGCATGGATTTTTTATTTTTCTAACACCAGATTCCTCCTATACTGAAGTTAAAAAAAGAATCCCTGCTCCGGAAAATCTTAAAAGAGCAATGTTTAGAATGTCTTCAAAAGGTATAGCTAAGGCGCTGGAATAAATTGATCAATGATAAATCAAAGAGATATTGTAGAAGTTGTCTTTGATCAGGATTTTGGGGGTAACCATCCAGCAATTGTAATTTCTAATAAGTTGGTTCAAGAAATCGAAGGCTATTTTGTTTGTGTTATGATGACTTCAAGAAATCATAATGATGAATTCTCTTTTGTCATTACAGATGATATGGTAATAAACCCTATGAATCGAGAGCATTGTGAAGCAAGGTGCCATTTAATCCAGTTTGTCCCTACAGATGCAATTATTGCCAATAATCATAATAACCAGCTAAAACTCAACTCTTTTAAAGATCTTATTCGGAAAATCAACGATTCCACCTTTTCAACAGAGGAATTATAGTTTCATGTAATTTTGGTACTAACAGCATTGGAAGTGGCAGAATCATATTCCCTATGATTCTGCAGGAATGTGATGTTTATTAAGTGGAGGCGTTGAGGATTTCTTTGAGATACCAGCGCCCCTTTACTTTTTGAAATTTGTAATCTATGCTAATTCCGTTATCAATTCCTCGCAGTTCGATTATTGCCTCTGATTCGTTCACATGCATGGTTTGAGAATATGCATCAACTTTCCGAGATTTGATATTTGCAGTGTCAAGCAGATTTGTATGATGCCATTCTTCTTTTGAGATAGCTTGAATCTCTTCCTTATCTTCTATTTCAAGAATCTTGACTTTCAGAGGAAAATCTACTCGTAACAATTGAAATTCCTTGTTGGAGCTGAATTCGCGCAAAAAGGAATCAAAGTCAATATCAGGGTTTGCAGCTGCAGTTGAATCAGTATTGATGTGCTTAGCTTGTTTATCAGTTACCTGATTTGTTGTTTGGTTATCGGTATTTTTAGTGGAGCAATTTAGTAGGCAAAATGAGAGTAGTAGTAAGTGAAATTGTTTCATTGTTAAAGGTCATCCTAACGACCAGATAAGCTCAGTGAGCAAATTCGCTTTAGATAGCTTATCTGTATCAAAAATGGCAGATACTCGCGTCTGCTCATTGAGCTTATTGATTGTTATGTCTCTTTTTTAATTCTTTTTGATACATCTCATAATTATCAACTGCACCTCTTCGTTTAAGTTCGTCAATAACAGTATCCGGGAAGTTTTGTAAATTTTCAATTAAGGCATTTTTAAAATCAGTTGCCTTAAGAATATTTTCTATCTTATTAAAGTCGATTCCTGAGAGATTGGCATAGGAGAAGTTCACGGATGATAGAGTAGCAGATGTAAAATTACATTGAATCAAATTTGCTCCAGAAAAATTAACCATATTAAGATCAGCGTTGGTAAAATCAGTGTTATTAATTGAAGTGTTTTCAAAATTGCTCCCCGTCAAGTCAGTTCCAATAAAAGACAATGTAGTACCATAAACCTCTTTAAAATTAGTGTTTCTCAAAACTCCCTCATCAAAAATAGTATAACTCAAATGTGTCCCCTCCAAACTAGAGTTGCTCATTCTGATAGTTCTTAAATCCGACCTACTAAAGTCAAAATTTTCGAGACGGGAATAATCAAAATTGGAGTTTAATCCAATGTTAGAGAATGAAATTCTCATCGTAAGTAAGGCAACAAGTAACTGTTCTCGTTCTGGACTTCTAATATTCTCTTCGAGAAAATCATTAACTCTTATTCGCTTAACATTAAAATTGAACCAATTCCAATTAAAAATTTCTTGAATGTAATTGGCACTTGAATCAACCCTATCTGTTTTTAAAATCCGATATGGACGTAAAGACCTACTTATTGAGGCAATTCTAGCAGCCGTAATATCTGAAAGTGTATAAGGGGCAACTTTATGACCTTTTTTCTGATGGTTCTCATCTTTTAAACTATTAAGGCGAGATGATTCACGTTCATTATTTATTTGCTGCATTATGGAGCTTATTTCAATATTTAAAGAAGCTCTTCTTTGTGATTCTTGGAGCTCATTTTGAACTAACAACAAAGTGTTTTGATTTTCAAGTTTTACGTTTGCTTGATAAGCCAAAAAAATTGTAAGTATTGAAATACCTGTAATTGCTACGGCAGTAGGGGTGGGTTTGGGTATAAAACTCCAAAGCAATGCTTTGTTGATGGCAAGTCTTCTATTATCTTGTTTCGAGAACTTTTTCCGGGTAAGAAAATTGTACCAGACTGGAAATAGTCTATGTTCTTGTTCATAGATTTTAGATTCAAGGTCATCAAATTTCCTTTCAATATCTTCTTTATCCATAATTCACAATGAGACATAACGCTAAATATAAAAAATCGTGGTTTTGGCTGTGTATCAGCTTGTGCGACCATGTTTTTTATATAATGTTAGCGGTTTTTTTAATTTCTTTAACCAACTGAGATAGCACTTCTGCTTCTCTGTCATTTTTAATTCGCACTAATATTTCAATAGATTGATTCAGCTTTTTAATTCCTAGTTCAATAGAAGTATCTAATGAATTTATTCCAATTAGTTTTAAATCCGTAGCGATAGCATATTCATATCCTATTTTTTTATGTAGCTCAAGAGCTTCGGTTAGACTTTGTAGTCCCTTTTTAGTGTCACCCATGCTACAAAGAATATTTCCAATGTTAGCTTTTTCGTTTGCTACACCTCTTACATGGTTATTGCTTTTAAAGATTTCTAGTGCTTCAGTAAAACAGTCTAAAGCATCTTGTAATTGTGCTTCTTGGTGTGCAATATGCCCTAGGTTAGCAATACAAAATGCATACCCAATTGGATTCTCTGCTTGCTTGAAATTAGAATTTGCGGATTCTAAAGCTTGTTTCGCTTTAACGATTTCCCCGATATGTCTGAATAGTACTCCTAATTCATGTTGTATTTCAGGGAGTAGTGTTATTTGTTTATTAGTGGTGCTTATTTCTAAGGCTTTTTGAGCAGACTCAATTGCATTTGAAGGTTTTCCCATATCTCTATAAACAATGGATTTATTAAGATATGTTCTAGCTAACTCAAACGGCAAATTGTTTTTGCTGTATAGTTCTATTAGTTCCTCAAATGTTTTAAGTGCATCTTCAACCTTCCCACTTTCTTGTAATATGGTGGCTATTGAATTTTTCACATTACCTACTTCAATTGATAGTTTCAGTTTTGAGAATAGTCCCAGAGAATTATTGTAGGCTTCTAGAGCTTTTTCGATTTTATTAGTCTTTTCCAGATGTTGTCCATATAAAAATGAATTAGTAGCATTGATGAATAGTAGATTATTTATATCACCTTTATCTATCGAAGCACTTGCGTCTTTTTTAAATCCAAGACTCTTTATCAATTTTGAGTTTTGAGCTGTTTTATATGTTTTTACAATATAATTTACAAACGATACGTGTTGAAGATGCCTGTGTAATTTGTAATGAGCAGTCAGTTCGATTGATTGAAAACCGTTTGATAAATGCTGTTGAAGGTTTTTATCGTTAATAGTCAAAAAGTGTGTCTTATTTCCTGTTGAATGAGATGGAATTAAACCAAAGCTCCAAAATATTGTAATAAAATATCTACTGAATTTTAGTGTTTTAAAATTAAAGTCATCAGCGTTAATTTTAGGTTCTGAAACGCTGACAATCAGCATGTAGTACAAGGTTGATTTTTTCGGTTTATACTCTCCTAATTCAACATAGTTATGTTTTTGTTTTCTATTGATTATATATCTTTCATTAGATAAATCCTGTGTTCTAGCTGAAAACAATGGTACGTGCAATCCATTGTTTTTTAATGCTTGAGTTACAATAAATGATTCTTGCGTTTTACCGTTTGGATGGTTTATAGTGTGGTGTATATAGTTATTCCCAAACTCACTATTGTCGGAATTATGAATTGAATATTTTTGATTGGTAATTGGTTCATCAGCATCATTATTTCCTTGCTCAACCTCGGTATAGTTTTCCGCTCTTGCAGGAAATATTGTTAATGACTGGTTTCTATTTTCTAATACAGACAGAAGTTTAAGAGTTTTTCCCTCATGATTTAATACAAAGTAAATCTGTTTTCTATTAGCCATTTTCTTAGTACACCATTACCGCTAACATTGGGATAGTGACACAAAAGTTGCACTTTTTAGAAATAGTAGCAACTTTTATAACGCTATCTCTTTTATAACCTCTAACATAAACCCTTCCCTCATCAAATCCTATTAGTTCATCGAAAAGCACAGAAAAACACCCAGGCTTGGGTATAAGTTTTTAGCAGTAAAAGATTGCCAATTGGCGAGAGAGTTAGTTCATTACCAAATTTTATTCTTTCCTACGCATCTTTCAAGATTCCCGCGGAATATTCTTTCGTCCCGCACCAATTTACTGTGTCCCGCAACAGTTTTATGCCTTCCTGCATCACTTTGCCCCTATCCTGCATCACTTTTTACCCTTCCTGCGTGGCTTCGCACCCGTCCCGCATGACTTTGTGGCCTTCCCACGTGACTTCGGAGCCTTCCTGCATCACTTTTCACCCTTCCCGCATGAACTTTTGTGCTTCCTGGCTCACTTTTGCCTGTCCTGACATGCTTTTTGGCAATACTACCAGATAAGGTTTGTGCGCCACAAACCTTGGGAACGGTTGGACTTGATTAACTGATAATGTCTCCTGTGTACTGTGGCGCACAGCACACTTTATGGAAATGTTTTCCTTCCTTAAATCATTATCCCCGTCAATAGCTTAACCTTTTTTTCAGCTTATAAACAACGTTTCCTGTGAAAATCAGGAACAAAGCAATGCCTATTTGAAAAACCCGCTTTAGTACAGCAGGATTAACTAAGTCCATTTCAAGCGTCATTGTTGAAGCCCACCGGCTCAATGCAATGGCTGCAAGCAGTACTGCAAAGCATGTAATTAATACAGGAAGCAACGGAAAAGTCAAAGAAGGCACTTGTTTTTCTTCCATGGCAATTTTATTCATCAGTTGATCTGTAAAATCATCTGATGTCCTCACAATGCTTTTCTGTAGCAGTTTTTTGGTTTCTTTCTCGTTCATAGCAATTCTTTTAAATCATTTCCTAACATCCTGCTAAGGAGAGCAAACATATTCTGCCTCCCCCTGTGCAGATTTACTTTGATCTTAGATTCACTAAAATCCGTAACATCTTTAATTTCCAGTATGCTAAACTCGCATAAATAAAACAGCCTGATCACCAACGCTTCTTCTGGTTTCATCCGGTTCAGAGCTGCTTTAATATATTTTTCCTGATCAACTTTATGGAGCAAATCGACATCCACCCCTTCTGACGAATACTGAGAAGCTTCTATAACCTCTTCAACTTCCTCATAAGGTTTTATCTTTCTTAAAGCCGAAAAGCTTGTGTTTACTACAATGCGATAAAGCCAGGTAGAAAAAGATGACTTCTCTTTAAATTTTCGGATGTTAGCATATACTTTCATAAAAGCATCCTGCAATACATCCTGTGCAGCATCTCCATCTTTAATAATGGAGCAGGCCAAAGTAAGAGATACATCTTTATACTTCTCAACCAATTGTCGGAAAGCGAATGTATCTCCTTCTTTAACCTTTTTTACCAACTCAATATCAGCAGATGGATTACTCACCCTCCTGTTTTCTTCTGATATAATGCGCCCCTACTAAACCTACTCCGCCAAAAACCAAAATGGTTGCCCAAACCAACAGATCCATCGTATCTTCAGTGAGATTCATGGTAGTAAAAATGGACGAGAAGCCCAAGCCTACGCCTAAGCCAAGGATTACACATCCCAGTTCCAGGTATTTAAACTTGTTCTTAGGTAATTGAAAGGCCTCCCCTTTTTGAATTAGCTCTTTTTTAATAAGGTAATTGTATTTCGATAACACAAAAACTATCAGCACAACACAAGTGACTAAGGATGCACCTATTACTATCGCAATAATTGATTCTGATTCCATGATTTTATATTTTATTTGATTAATTTAAATTTAAAATTGCTTCCCAAGAATATTAAAACTCTCAAGAAATCCTTCCATTTTATCTGAATTGGTAAAAAACACAATACCATACTCTTCATCAGGCAAAATCATGCAGTACGACTGAAAGTCATGGTTATTCCCTGTATGCATATGCATCATTCCCTTTTCATCTGGCTTCTGTGCCATTCCCAAGCCCCAACCGGTTTGCCCTACCTCAACCTTTATCGGATTATCATCTTTAAAATGTGTATGCTCAGTAAACATCTCTTTAAAATATTTTTCCTCAAGTCCTTCCTGCTTAATCAAAGCAATCAGAAATTTAGCATAGTCCTGTGCATTACTATGAATACTATATCCGGCTCCAAAAGCTTTCCCTTGATGTGCTTTATCAGTAGTTTTTCCTTCCTGGTGCCCCATGGCTTTATGCTCCTCAATATAGTCATTCCAGGTAAAAGAAGTATTTTGCAACCCTAAAGGAGTAGCTACTTCGTCTAGGAATATCTGGTTAAGGTCATCTTTAAAACCAACTCCATTGAGTTGGCCTATCACTGCGGCAAGATATTGATAAGCTTCTCCGGAATAAGAAAAATTCGTCCCCGGCTTTTGTTCCAGCTTGATCATTTCGCCATGGCTCCAATTGGGAAATCCTGAACTGTGGGACAGAATAATACGTGGAGTGATTAATTTATAATAGTCCTGAGAACTTGAGTCTACACCAGGATGAGGAATATACTCATACATAGGCTTATCCAGATCTAACAGCCCTTTTTGCACCATCTTCATAGCAAAGTAGGCAAATACCGGCTTTGATAAGGAAGCTCCTTCAAAAATAGTTTGCTCGGTCACCGGCTCCTTCGTATCCATATTGGCCACACCAAAAGCACGATGATAAACTGTTTTCGAATCATTAATTACTGCAATGGAAAGTCCGGGCATTTCAAGTGAGTCCATTATTTGAAGTACTCTCTCATCCAATGCTGAGGCTGTCACATGGCTGCCATTAAGACCTTTGATTTTCGGATGCCCATTCTGCCCGCTTAAGATAGCGGTATGAAGGCAAAAAAGAAGAGCGATTATGCTAAATTTTATTTGATACATTTCTTTTGAATTTAAGTTTTACAATGGTTTTGTTGATCAACAGCCATTGGACTCAGCGAAGAAGAGAAAGGTTACAAGAGATAAATTTTTGAACAGAAATACCTTAGAAAAACCTCACATCATTCATGGATAAAAAAAGTATGATTTCGCTAAAATCCTTTCATTGATTACACTGGTATTCTACGCAAAACCTCTTAAATTTATACCAAAATATCCGCTACTTATGGAGGATCTTCTGGCTGCCCGTTCTCAAATGGCCCTTTCTCTGGGCTTTCATATCATTTTTGCCTGTATTGGTATGGTAATGCCATTTTTCATGGCTACTTCACATTATAAATACCTAAAAACAGGTGACATCCAGCAAAAAAATCTCACAAAAGCATGGAGTAAAGGGGTTGCTATCTTTTTTGTAACAGGTGCTGTTTCGGGTACCATGTTATCCTTTGAATTGGGACTACTTTGGCCTGAATTTATGAAACATGCAGGTCCTATTTTTGGAATGCCTTTCTCCCTTGAAGGAACCGCCTTTTTTATTGAAGCCATAGCATTAGGCTTCTTCCTCTATGGCTGGGATAGATTTAATAAATGGTTTCACTGGTTTACAGGAGTAGTAGTTGGAATCAGCGGTTTAGCTTCCGGCATTTTGGTAGTAGCCGCCAATGCATGGATGAACAGCCCTGCAGGTTTCGATTATGTAGACGGAAAATATATCAACATCGATCCCATTGCAGCCATGTTCAATGACGCATGGTTCACACAGTCTCTTCATATGACTTTGGCAGCGTTTGCCGCCACAGGTTTTGCGGTAGCAGGAATTCATGCTCTCATGCTATTAAAAAATCAGAATAAGCAGTTCCATTGGAAAGCCTTTAAAATCGCCATTGTTTATGGTGCTGTGGCTGCTTTATTGCAACCGATATCCGGTGACTTATCCGCCAAAGATATTGCTGAAAGGCAACCTGCAAAGCTGGCTGCTATGGAAGCACATTTTGAAACCTCCAAACGAGCTCCTTTATTAATAGGTGGGTTGCCGGATGAGAAAACAAAAGAGGTTAATTATGCCATTGAAATACCCGGTGCACTAAGCTTCCTCGCTCATGGTGATTTCGATGCGGAAGTAATCGGCCTGGATCAAATTCCTGAAGAAAACCACCCACCTGTACTAGTAACACATATTGCTTTTCAGATTATGGTAGGCCTGGGAATGATACTGGTGGCACTAAGCTTGCTGTTCTTTTTCTCCAACTGGAAAAAGAAGCAGTGGCAGACAAAAAGATGGTATTTATGGCTTTATGTTTTGGCTACTCCTCTGGGATTTATTGCGTTGGAAGCCGGCTGGACTGTGACAGAAGTAGGCAGGCAGCCCTGGATTATTAATGGCTTCATGAAAACCAAAGATGCTGTAACACCTATGCCGGGTATTTTTTACTCATTCCTGATTTTTACAGCAGTGTATGTTTCCTTGTCGGTCATTGTAACATTCTTGCTCTACAGGCAAATTAAAATGGTGCCGGAAACCTATACAAATGATGAAGACAAACCTCAGGATGCCCTAATTCCCAACTAAAAGACAACTGATATGCTGTATGTAGTAATTGTTTTTCTCTGTCTTTCGATTTTACTCTACCTACTGCTAGGCGGGGCGGATTTTGGTGCAGGTATAGTAGAGCTCATTACTCCTGTAAAGCTAAGGGAAAAGATGCGTGGCATTACCTACCAAACGATAGGCCCTATTTGGGAAGCCAATCATATGTGGCTAATAATTACCATTGTCATTCTGTTTGTCGGCTTTCCCTCCATTTATACTATGCTTTCAGTGCATTTGCACATCCCCTTATTGCTGATGTTGCTGGGAATTATTGGCCGTGGTACCGCTTTTATTTTTCGCCATTATGATGCTGTAAAAGATGACATGCAACGGATTTATAACATCATTTTCACTTATTCCAGCTTTATTACACCACTTTTTTTAGGCGTTATAGCCGGAGCCATGGTGGGCGGAAAAATTGACACAGAAGCTGTTACTTTTTTTGAAGGATATATCCGGCCCTGGTTTAATTATTTCTCATTTTCAGTTGGCTTATTTACTGTTGCCATCTGTGGTTTTTTGGCCGCAGTATACTTAACAGGCGAAGCTGAGGAAAAAGAGATTAAAGGTGTTTTCACGCGACAGGCAAAATTGTTAAATGTAGCAACCGTAATAGCAGGAGGAATTGTTTTCATAGCTGCGGAAATAGAGGGTATTCAATTGATGCGGGAATTGGTGACCAATCCTGTTACTTTGGTAATACTTTTATTAGCCACAGCTTCACTGGTTTTGTTGTGGCATTTCCTCGGGCAAAACAAAAAGGTGCATACGCGTTTAATTGCAGGCTTTCAGGTAAGCATGATACTCTTTGCTCTGGGGTTCCATTATTTTCCTGATTTTATCATTGTACAGGGAGGGAATAATATCTCACTTTATAGTGCCGCAGCCTTAGGCAAGCCTATTGAAACTTTAGGTTGGGCCTTGTTGATTGGAGGTGTGTTTATAATTCCATCCTTAGTGTATTTAATTTACAGCTTTCAAAGAGAAAGGCCTGAAAGTACATAATCGAAGAAACTACCCGAACTAAATTTTACCCGAGAACCTACTATAGATATCAGGATCATGGGGACTTATTGTCAATATTTCATCTTGCTTAATCACAACACTTATAATAGAAAGCTTTTCTTCCAGATTATCTTCAATTAATGACTCAATAACAAGTGCATAACTTGTATCTAAATTGAGCCTTTTTGTTAATGAATCTCTATAGCCGCTATAAACAGGGGTGAAAAGCAAATAATTAGTCTTTGAAGGAATAGGTGCTTCACTTATAAAACCAACATATACTTTGTCATTCTTTAATGTAATTTGGAGGGCAAACCCCTGAACAATAGAGTCCCTGCATAGTTGCTCTAACTCATTGCCATAGTAAGTGATAGCGAGATTGATAGGAAGATTTCTTATGCGAGGAATTTTACTAATAATGAAGTTTGTTAAATGAGTAATTATTATAGTCAGAAACAAACCAATAAGCATAGTCCAAAGATACTTTTGTGAACCGGAAAATAAGCTCCCCAAAAACTCTGATACCTTTAAAAATAAATTAGGAAAGACAGTTTCAACAAAAAACCTGAAAAGGAAAGATGCTGCAATAATTATTAATCCCGCCAATGCAGAATTAAGTATTAAGCGCTGAGAGCTCAAACGCTGATATTTATATTTAAAGAATACGAAGTTTGACAGAAAGTAATATCCGCCAATTAATGGGATAAGGAGGACATTATATGGCATTTATTTAGCAGAATACTTGGGGTACGCATTAGAGGCTTTCATTTTTGAAAGTATATTTCGAACCTCTTGACGAGCATAAAATATAGATTTCTTCACCCTAATAGAACCGTTTGGGTTTACCCGGAGGCCGGAATCTTTTTTAAGATCTTTCACATTTTCCATTGTGCAATTTAAATATTTAACCCAAAATTCCCAAAATAGGTTTCTTGAAGAGGTGTGTTTCAATACAAGAAGCTAACTAATTAGCTTGGCCAACCACAACAGTCCAAGGTCTTACATACCACTCTTTGATTAAGCCATTTTTCACATACGGATCATTTTTGGCGAAATCTTCTGCTACTTGAGGGCTATCTCCTTTGAAAATAAGTATTGCACCATCAGCCGGCTCAGCCAGAGCCCCGGCCATTACGATATCTCCTCTGTTATGTGCTTCTTCCGCTAATTTTAGATGCTCTGAACGATAGGGAGCTCTTTTCTCTACGTAATTTTCAATAGTTTTGTAAAAAAGCAGGTAGTAGTTCATCAATTGTAGTTTAATAGTTTTGAATGGAAAAATTAAACAAATTTAATTCAAAGGCTTCGCTTTTTTAATAGAATTAAAAAAATCTATAAGCTCTAAAGCTTTTTCCAGAGCTTCTTCGTCTGATAAGGTTCTCTTTTTAATGACTATTTCATGATAATTTATTCCCTATTCACCCGAAGTTACAAACATTTGTCGCAATTCACCCGCATATTGTCGGTTTTACACAGTATTTCACTTTCGTTAATTAAGTACATTTGTTATGTATAACTATAAATCTGAAAATCATGGAAGCTACAAAAATAATTACATTAGAAACCAATGTAAAAGCACCTCTTAGCCAGGTTTGGAGAAGTTGGACGCAGCCGCAACATATTACTCAATGGAATAATGCCTCGGATGATTGGCATACACCCAAAGCAGAAAATGATTTAAAACCAGGAGGTAAATTGAAATATCATATGGCCGCCAAAGATGGAAGTATGGCTTTTGATTTTGAAGGCACTTATGATCAGGTGATCAAAAATCAGTTGATTGAATATACTATTGCTGATGGCAGAAAAGTGAAAGTCACTTTTGAAGAAACTAATGACTCAGTGAAAGTGACTGAAATATTTGAGCCGGAATCGGAGAACTCTGAAGAATTGCAAAGAACAGGTTGGCAAGCCATTCTTGATAATTTTAAAAAGTACACTGAAGATCTTAATACATTGGAAAAACTTCATTACGAAATCAAGATAGAAGCACCTGCAGAAAAGGTGTACAACACTATGCTTGATGATAAGCATTATAGAGAATGGACCTCAGTTTTCAGCCCCGGCTCCTATTTTAAGGGCAGCTGGGAAAAAGGCAGTAAAATATATTTCCTTGGTGCTGATGAAGAGGGCAATGAAGGCGGAATGCTAAGTATGATTAAGGAGAATATTCCAAATGAATTTGTTAGCATCGAGCACATTGGTTTGATAGGGAATGGTGAAGAAATTACTACCGGACCTGAGGTACAAGCCTGGGCAGGAGCGCTTGAAAACTATAGTTTTGAAAGCAAAAATGGGAGTACGCTCTTAAAAATAGATGTGGATACCAATAAAGAATTTAAATCTTATTTTGAAGACGCATGGCCTAAAGCCCTGGAAAAACTCAAATCAATTTGTAAAAGCAGATAATGAGATGGGAATGTCTGGGACTATCATTTTGCAATAGCTATTCCTAATAGTTCCAAAGCCTTAATCCTATGATTCCCCAATAAACTAAATAAGAAGACACAATACATGCAGCTATTGAGCCTGTCAGGAGATAGAATTTATTCCATCTCCCTGACACCACTTTTTTATAGGCAGATTTAATTATAAGAAATAAACTGCCAAATGAGGAAAGTAAAAACAAGATTCCGAAAATGAACAATAAAATTGCTCCCAAACTATACATTTTCATAGGATCATATAGCAAGGCAAATGAAGCAATCATTCCCCAAAAGCTACCGACTGCTAAAAACAGAATAGCCTGAAGCAGCAATCTTTTCTTTTTTCTTTTGAATAATCGAACAGGAAGGACAAAAAGCAGTACTAAGAAAGTTAAAAGAATTACAATCAAACAAAAAATCGCTAAATAAAACTGTAGATAGGCCCACCACCCAGGTATTTGTAAGTAGGCAGTTTCATCCAGCCATTGCCAATTGCCTGTTTCATCTTGTACGAAAACAGAACTGGCTAGGGATTCATCTGATTTCCTAAACTTGCCATCACCTACATAAATTAACCGCTGCTGATCACCAAAAATACTTTGCAGGTGAAAACTCGCATTGTCCTCCACCACAAATTGCAGATCGATTAAGCGCATGAGGAAATCCGTTAACTCCATATTAGTTGTTAAAGGCTGATATGCTCCTGCTATTCCTATCAACTCAATATCAAGTTTCTCTGCTGCTTTCTTCGGAGCAGGTATTGTGGTTAAATCCTTTAGAAGCATTTGTTTAATCACTTTTATTGCTTTGTTAGCATCCCTATTGTTAAGCAAAATGACATAACCCACTCCCAGTTCTCTTGAGTAGCCAAAATCTGATAGAAAACCACCGTAACTACCATTATGGCCGTAAAATAAATGTCCATTTTCATTTCGCTTCATTAATCCCTTTCCATATTCGTATTCAATCTGATGTTGAGCCCGAATAGAAGTTTCGGCTGTCTCCATCCTTTTGATGGAAGCGGAATCGATCATTTGCCTTCCGTTAAAATTTCCGTGATTCAATAGTAATTGCACAAAATTAGCCATGCCCTCAATATTGGTCACAAGTCCGCCTGCTGGCCATTGCGGAAGATCAGGGAAAGGCTCCAGCTTGTTTTCTGTTCCTGCATAAGCTTGGGAAAGCTTAGGATATTTGCTTTCAGTGGGGTGGTAGCTTGCCTCATTCATTTGTAATGGAAGTAGTATATTTTGCTCCACATACTCTTCGAAAGAAGTATCAATATTTTTCTCTAACACATGAGCTGCCACCATATAGCCGAGGTTATTATAGGCATGAAAGCTTCCTGGCTTCCAACGTGCGTCAAGTGCCGACTGACTCAGGTTCATCACCTCTGAAAAAGGTGTAGTTGCATTTGCCTGAGCAAACAAATTGAAATGTGCCTCATCAAATCCGGAGGTATGTTCCAGTAAGTGAATCAGCCTCAGCGGATGAGTGGCCTCCCACTTGTTGGTAAATTTCATTTCAGGAACCAATTCAGCAAGAGGAATCTTCATATTTATGAGACCCCTTTCATGGGCATGCATTGTTGCCAGAGCTAAGAATGTTTTTGAAATAGACCCTATACCAAATTGAGAATCTTCTGAAACCGGAATTTCGTTTTCAACATCCGCCATTCCGAAAGTTGCAGTCCAAACAGCAGTATCTTTTTCAATAAAGGCAATGGCTGCCCCGGGAATATTATGCCCATCAAGTATCTGCTGAATTTCAGCTGTCCTATCGGTATTTTCCGGAGATTGAGCATACATTCCCTGGGGAATAAAAAAAACTAAAATTAGTAAAGCAATTGTTCCTATATCTTTCATTTTATGATTGTTTCTGTTAAAAAGAGTTGACCTAAATTCAAAATATCGCTTCCTGATAATGTCAATAGCTCAATCAATTATAGCATCTCTATTCGATCTCATAATCCAGGATATCACCAGGCTTGCATTCCAGAATCTCACAAATAGATTCCAGCGTATTGAATCGGATTCCTTTTACCTTGCCTGTCTTCAACAATGACAAATTGGTCATGGAGATACCTACCCTCTCCGAAAGCTCTTTCAAAGACATCTTCTTTTTGGCCATGGCCACATCAAGATTAACAATAATTGGCATAGCTATATAATTGATTCGTTGTCTTCCTTCATCACCACTCCTATTCTAAATATCTCAGCTATCACCAATAAAATTGCTCCTATTAAAAGCGTCTGGAAATTCACATTGAGATCAATCCAAGCCTCATTTTGTTTAAAATTATTTGAGAAAACACCAAGGTAGTAGATAAGAGAATCGGCAAACTCTTTCCCTTCAATGCTAATATTATTGGTAATGTAATTACGGTAAATCAAGCCTTTGATCAAGCTATAAGGCGTAAACAAGATAAGTAAGAATGCTATTTTCCTAAGCCTTGATGCATTTTCCATAGTAAAAGGATGGTTTTTCTCCAGCGATTGAAATACCTTTCTTGCCAATAGCGTGATACCTATGGCTAAAAAAAATGTTATAATGACATCTGATATTTTTAGGATATAATAACCAATGGAATCTGAAGTAAACTGAATAGTTGCACTTTCTGAATAGATTGTTAATTGCTCCAATTCCACATTTTCTGATGCAATTTGATAAGCGGAAAGATCATCTATTAAAGTAATGGGGTAGCTTGACGTGAGTGAATCTTCTTCTGAATACATTATATTGATCAATACTAATGTGACGCCCACTGCCAGTGCAATTTCCACCACTAAAGCCAGATTAACTATCCATTTCAATAGTCTTATTAGTGATTTATGCCGGATGTTTTCCATAGATTAATTATTATTTTATTTCACAATAATAATTAAGGAATCAATATTAAACAACAATTATTTTATGTTTTACATAAAATTTCATCTAAAATTCTGAGTTACTTCTCATTAAGTCTAAAAGAGTTGCCCCTCCCTAACTAAATAATATTCCTGACAAGGGTAACAAAAACAAGCTTTGTTGATATAAGGGTGATTGCAATCAAAACCGGAGAGAATCTCTCCACTTAATAAATTTTTAACCCAATAAATTCAACAATTATGAAAACTTACATTTTACTGTTCATTGCATTAATATTTGCCACATCAGGCTTTGCACAATTAGTGGTTACACCTTCCACTCCCGTTTCCGGTTATTCACAGCCACATTGGAATGTGGATAGCGATTTAAACGATGATTATATGGTCGTTACTTACGGAAATCAGAACCCTAGCACCGCTCCCGGTGGCACAGGTACTTATATGACTATATTTGATAATGTTGGCTCACCATTAGTCCAGGATATTCCTGTGTTAAATCTAGGTCAATTTGTAAGCAGAGTTAAAATAACTCCTGATAACATTATTTATGTTTTGGGATTAGAAGACAACAACGGTAATACCAGACTTGTTCTACGTAAGTATAATACTTCAGGGATTATGACAGGACAAACCGTTGTAGATCCTTTTCATTCTGATCCGGCTATAGATTTGGCCGTTACCGACAATAACCATCCATTGGTATCTCTGTTTGATGGGAATACTCTGAAGATTAAAAGTTATAGCTCTACCCTTTCCTACTATGGCGAAATTGATGTGGATTATGTAACACACCTTCACCTTCCCACTTACAAACTTAGAGCACATTCAATAGACTATAATGATGGATATTTATTGATTGGTTATTCAAGAGGTGTAGATCCCAGCAATTTGGCACGTATAAAAAAATATAACTTTAATTCCGTTTCTCCTGCCAGCTCAACTGTCAGTGAAAGTTATTCTTTCCTGGGTGGATTCCACAGAACAGTCCTGGGAGTAACCAACTCCCACCAGGTAGCATTAAGGAATAATGGTGATGTTTTTTATATAAATGGTGTTTCAGGAATCAAAAGAATTTCAGGAAATAATACTCACTCGGTTAGTTCACAGACAAAAGCTAAAGTAAATGTGGATGCAAACGACAAGCTGCTTATTTCCTGGACGAATAATACTAAAGCCTTTGCGAGATTGTATGATGCCAACAATAGTTATGTTCGTCAATACGCGGAAGATGGAAATATTAACGGTTCCTGGGCCCCTGCTTTTAACAATTGCCAGTTTATTATTGCCGGGGACAAAAGTAATCAAGCTACTGATTTCCACACTTTCAGGAAAGCACATTATCAGGTTTTTAACTGCTCTGAATGCGAAGTAGGTGGCGCTCCTACTGCTTCCGCAGAATTCAGGTCTCCTAATCAAATGCTGGAGATGGATTCAAAATACGGCCCCATGGAAGTAGCAGAACTATGTTTAGTAGATGAGTTGCTGGTGGATGGTTCAGCCAGTTGTAATGAAAAAAGTTACTTTGTTGAAATAGCAGAATTTGATTTAGTAAACTGGAATAATATCAATATTTTACACTCAGATTGGGTGAGCGCAAATAGCCAGGCACCTAGCGATATTGACATTACTGATTTTTTACCACAAGGTTACCAATTACGTCCTGGTAAAGTCTACAGGTTTAGATTAGCTGTTGGTCCTATATGGCATTCTATAGATATTTTCTTTACAGTATCGTGCTGTAAGCGTGAAATTATAGGTTTACCAGACGATAAGTATGAAATTGACCTTGATGGAGCTGATGGAAATGGAGATATTGACCCAGCAAATCCGGAAGAACTTGAAGTAGATATATACCCTAACCCTGCTAAAGACTATGTAACTCTTGACTTCGCAAAAGAAGAGATGTTGAGTGAAGCTTCAATAAGCATTAGCAATATTTCAGGTAAGGAAGTATTTACTACCCACTCAAAAGAAGAACAATTAAGGATTGATATTACCGATTGGGAAAAAGGCATTTACGTTTGTAATATTACCCTCAATGGTAAAAAAACAATAAAAAGAATAATGAAGGAATAATAGTTATTCTTAAAGCACGAGAGTTTTGCTCTCGTGCTTATAAACCTGAGTTCGACATTAATTTGGAAATTCAGATTTTCATAAAATTCAATAGACAAGGCGTCTTTTTGAAGATATAGCGAGCTATATCAAGGAAAGACAACGCAGTATATTAGATTTTATGGGAAAGTATTTCTGATTCCGCTTGTAAACAGCGATTTTCTTCCTAAAAATTTCTTACAATAGCCCGCTATTGCTTCAAAATTTTTAGTTGAAACTCACTATTTACAAACGGTCTGAATCCTAAATTAATAATCGACTCAGGTTATAACTTTACTTTCTCATATTTAAAAACTAATCCTCCGTTATGCAGCTACAACATTCATAGAACATCGATTTAAGTGACTCTCTTCCTCTTTGTACCCGCATTTTTGCAGCTGAATAGGAAATATTCAATTTCACAGCTATCTCTTTCTGGCTTATGCCTTCCAAATCAGACATTCTCACTGCTACTTTATATTTATCAGGTAATTGTTCCAGAAGCTTTAACACACAGTTCTCTACAGCAATATAGAAAAATTCTTCTCTTTCATCTTGTGATAAATCATCCACTATGGATTGGCTCTGTTTCTTTTGCTCATCCCTGAAATAATCAATCACCACATTGGAAGCTACACGGTAAAGCCAGGCCCGGAGGTTTCTCACCTCTTTTAATTTTTCACACATACTATGTAGCTTAAGAGCCAACTGAGAGGTCAAATCCTCAGCCACTTCTCTGGATTTGACTTTCTTCAGGATGTAGCGTTGAATTTCATCCTTAAATTCCAGATAAACCGGAAAAACGGCTCTGCATTCTTCATTCATATTCTAATATCTGAAATTTATTTCAATGAAACAGCACTTTCATAATAACCGGGGCTATCCTGATAAGTAGTAAACAATTCCCATTCATTTTGATCTGCATCTTTTGCCCATGATTTTTGCGATTTTGCATAGCAACATGTAGTTAAACCTTCTTCTTCCATGGCCACATTAGCATTTTTGGCCTGAAGGTAAAGTGCTTGCAGTTCCTCATCTGAGCTGGCTTCAATACCTAAATGGTTTACTCCAAAAGTTTCTCCGGGATTACTTTTAATACTCAAATTCAGGCTGGGGTTATCAATCTTCCATTGTAAATAATCCGGCTTTTCTTTAGTAGGGGCTATTCCCAGTAAAGCAGAATAAAACTTCTTAGCATTTGCTAAGCTACTTACGTTCAACATAATGTGCGTTCTTCTCATGATTGTTCTATTTAAAATTCACCCGTATGACGGAGGTTTTCGAAGAAAGACACATTTTTTTAATCTTTCTTTTTTTGAACTATAAAGTGAGTAGATTTATCTTTTAATAATTCCTAAAAAGAAATCCACAACCGGTTTTCAGTTTTGTGGGAGTAAAAATAATAGCAATAGCATGTACATTGTTTACCCGAACCTGAATAGTATTATATTTATACCTTAAATGGATAATCTTTATCAATATTTTTCAGCTAAACCGTTTAGGAAGTTTTTACAGCAGCCCTATCCTTTATATTACACCAGGCAAAACTCCTGGAAATTATTTACGGTTATTTTTCTTATCTCCTTTCTTTTCAACTTATTTTTTGAGCCTTTTGATGTGAATAAAAGTGAGCATAAAATGAGTTATTTTTGGATCTGCTTTCTGCATGCTTTTTTACCTGCCATTATTGCTTTTATATACTTTTCTGTAGTCAATTTCTACACTAAAAGCTATAATACCTGGACGGTTGGTAAGGAATTACTGCATATTTCAATAGTACTGTTATTGATTGGAATAGAAAATTTCTTATTGCGGGATCTCATTTATGATAATCCTAACAACTGGAGTTTTAGGTATTTTTTTGAAGAAATCAGAAATGCATTTTTAGTGGGGATGTTGATTGTAATGATTATAATACCCTTCAATTATAGCCTCTTATTGCATAAAAACATAAAATCTGCTCAAGAAGTAAAAGAAAAGAGTCCTAAATTCTTGAATGAAAGTGCTGTAAAACTAATTCACACACAGGTAAAGTCCGATGAATTTGAGCTTTACCCTAATGATTTAATTGTAGTAAGAAGCGATGGCAACTATTCTGAGTTTTTTATCCATTCCAAAGATGATGTGATAAAATTATTGAAAAGAATTTCCCTCAAAGAATTAGAGCAACAGCTATCAGATTTTCCTCAGTTAATGAAAACACACAGAGGTTGGCTGGTCAATTTAAATTCGGTAACGCAAACTACAGGAAATGCAGGAGGCTATCAATTAACCTTAACAGATTTCGCTGAAAAAGTGCCTGTTTCCCGAAGTATCATTCCTCAGTTTAACGAAAGAATGTCATCGCTTAACGCATAAAAATTACAGTATCTTGTTATACATCCCAAATGCTTGCTACTCACAACAAGTTGCTTTAATGTGATGGCAAGGCTATATACATTTGCTGCACATAAAATTTTAATACAATGCGCAGACATGATTTAGATTGGCTCCGGGTAATTGTCTTTGCCCTTTTGATTTTTTACCACGTGGGCATGTTCTTTGTCCCTTGGGGATGGCACATTAAAAACAACGTTATTTATGATTGGCTCACCTGGCCTATGCGTTTTCTTAATCAATGGCGATTGCCAATCCTTTTCGTGATTTCAGGAATGGGCACATATTTCGCATTAAATAAGCGAAATGGATATCAATTTGTAGGTGAACGTGTTAAAAGGCTCCTCATCCCCTTAGTGTTTGGTATGGCTGTAATAGTACCGGTACAGGTTTATGCAGAACGAATATACAACAATCAATTTGCTGGTAATTACTTTGATTTTTGGCCTCAAATGGCATTTATGGGTGTATATCCTGAAGGAAACTTAAGCTGGCATCACTTATGGTTTTTACCCTATTTGCTTGTTTTTTCAATAGTGCTAACTCCACTATTTTTATACCTGAAAAATAATCCAAATGCCGGGCTCATAGGATTTACCAGGAGAATTATCGCAAAACCTCTGGGACTTTATGTATTCCTGGTACCGTTGTATTTCATTGAATCATTGGTAGAACCGTTTTTTCCTTCTACTCATGATTTATTTAATGATTGGTTCAATTTCTCAAATTTTATCACTTTATTTTTCTTCGGATTTTTACTCATGACTGTAAAGGAACCTTTCTGGCAAGTAGTACAGCAACGCAGAAGGACATATTTGTATTGTGGGTTGGTTGGCTTTACATTAATGATCGGCTTAAGAGTAATTTGGGAAGATTCCGTATTGATCCACTTTATAGAAGCCGGATTCATGGTTTTTAATTTTTGGTCATGGATTTTAGCAATTTTTGGCTATGCCGCCACTTATTTAAATAAATCGGGAAAACTCCTTAGCTACAGTAATGAGGCTGTTTACCCTTTTTACATTCTGCACCAATCTGTAACTATTGCTATAGGGCTTTATTTATATAATTTGGAATGGGCATTTTGGATAAAAGCAAGTATTCTGGTCGTAGGTACTTTTGGCATTAGTTGGCTTCTGTATGAATTTATTATCAGAAGAATAGCCTTAATTCGTCCATTATTTGGATTAAAATCCAGAAAAATTAATGCTGATTATAAAATTGAAAACCCTGCGAATGCCAAATAATGAATAAACAAACCAAGCTTGTCTTGCTAATATTTTGTATTGCCAAGTTAGCACTTCATTTAATTGCAGATAGTAATTCTGGTTTCCAGGGAGATGAACTGCTTCATATACAAACAGGAAATCATTTGGCATTTGGATTTATGGAGTTCCCGCCAATCATCAGTGTTTTGGCATTTCTTCAAAATCTGTTTCATTCAGAATCTGTTTTCATACATCACATTTACTCTCATTTAGCATCAATTCTAATACTCATTTATGTATCCAAAATAGTTGTAGAATTAGGTGGGAAGACTAAAGCGGTTTTTTTGGTTTTACTGTGTATCCTCATTGCCCCAGCTTTTGGACGATCACAGCAGTTATTTCAACCAGTAGTTTTTAGTCAGCTGTTTTGGGTGCTCAATTTCTTTTGGCTTACTAAATATGTCAAATATCTTGATCAGAAATATTTATGGCTGTTAACTATTGGGGCTGCTATAGCATTTTTAACTAAATATGATGCTATCTTTTTCATTTTCGGAGTTTCTTCTTTACTATTCTTTAAAACAACAAGGCAAGCTTTAATAGATCACAAATTTTGGTGGAACATAGTTGTCTTCATCCTTTTAATAAGCCCAAATGTTATTTGGCAATACCTGAATAATTTTCCGGTCCTTAGGATGTTCAACCGATTATATGAAATGCATTTGGATAAATTGACACCTATAGGGGTTCTGGGAAGTCTGGCCCTATCACTGAACCCATTAACATTACTCATTTCATTGCTGGCGATGGTGTCAATGTTTCATCAATCGATGAAAGAATACAGACCCTTATCGCTATCCATCTTATTATCCGTTTTACTGTTGGCCTTATGTCAGGGAAAAGGGTATTACTTTTACCCCATTGCACTTACTATGTTACCATTTGGTGGCATATTCTGGGAAAATGTTATTATTGCAAAAAGAAAATGGTTGATTTATCCAATTTCTTTTGTTCTTCTGCTGGGTGTCTTTTTGATTCCATTTGGAATGCCAGTGTTTCCGTTGGAAAGTTATTTAAAACATGACTATCCACATGAAAACAGAGAAGTTGTAATAGGTGGTCAATTCAATGTCAGATTTGAAGAAAGATATTCAAAAGAGAAATGGGATGTTACTTTAAAGGAATTGAAAACTGTATACGATAGCTTTCCAAATCCAGAAAAAAACAACACTATAATTTGGGGTAAACATTATGGTCAGGCAGGAGCTGTTAATTTGTTAGGTAATCAGCACAATTTACCCAAGGCATTTTCCTTGCACGGTAGTTTTTATAATTGGATTCCATATGGAGATATGCCTAACACGATAATAGCCATACGATATGGTGATGCAAGAGGTGCTGATTTTTTTGAACCTTATTTTGAAGAAGTCATGCCTGCCAAAAGTATATATAACCCTTATGCCGACAAAGAAGAACGAGTTTGGCAAACCGTTTTCATCTGTAAAAAACCAAAACAGACATTTGACGAACTGAAAACTTTGTTTAAAGATCGAGTTTATGAATAAGATGATTAATCAGATTTTATTCTTTAATTGTCAACATATTCTATATCTGCAATATGAAATCATATTTTCAATCTCTTAATATCCTGAGCGAAGAAGAATTGCATTTGCTTGAAGGAATTACAAGCTCTAAACAAATTAAAAAAGGATCATTTCTTATTCAGGAGGGAGAGGTATGTAAAGAAGTGGTTTTTATCCGTTCTGGCATACTACGCTCTTTCTTCACTAAGCCCAACGGAGAAGAAGTAACTTACTGCCTAACCTTTGGTAATAATTTAATGACTGCTCTTTCAAGTTTAATTGAAGAAAAGCCTACCCATGAGAATATACAAGCACTTACTGATTTAGAACTGGAAGTCATCAAAAAAAGTGATCTGAATAAACTGGTTGAGAATAATTTCAGATGGATGAAAGTAGTTAAAATTCTTGTAGAACAACAATATATTGAGTTGGAAAACCGGATGCTTGACCTGCAAAGACTGGATGCCAAAGAGCGCTATGAAAAATTGATTAATGAAAGAGAAGAATTAGTGCGATACATACCACTCAAACACCTTGCTTCTTTTTTGAATATCACTCCCAGGCATTTAAGTCGACTGAGGGCAGATTTTCAAAATGTGTAAAGTTTCTTTTTATTAGACATATGTCCTCTTCCTGAACAACAGGAACAGCCTACTTTTGATGAAAAGAAACTACAATGAAAATACTCATCATCAATGGCCACCCTGATAAAGAAAGTTACAACTTTGCACTGGCCGAAGCCTATAAAAAAGGAGCCCTTTCTTCAGGGGCTGAAGTGCAGGAAATTAACATAAGAGAATTGAATTTTAATCATAATCTCCAATTTGGTTACAGAAAAAGAACTGAGTTGGAGCTTGATTTACTTAATGCTCAGGATAAAATCAAATGGGCCGATCACCTAGTTTGGATTTATCCTGTATGGTGGGGATCTGTGCCTGCCATTATGAAAGGTTTTTTAGACAGAGTGCTACTGCCGGGATTTGCCTATCAAAAACGGGAGGATTCCTTATGGTGGGACAAATATTTAACAGGTAAAACTGCCCGCATCATTAGCACGCTTGACCAACCGGCATGGTATTATTGGTTGGTTTACCGCCAACCCAGTCATAATTCGATGAAAAAATTAACTCTGGAATTTTGTGGCATTAAACCAGTAAAAGTCACCACCATTGGTCCGCTGAAGCACTCCAAATTACCATTTAGGGAACGATGGATTGAAAAGGTTGAGCGAATGGGAAGAAATAATAAGTAGATTCCGACAAGACAACTGCAATGGAACTAGTTTGTTGCTGATTTCTTTCTCCATTCCTAAATTCAATTGCGGCTTCTGGCAAATTTCCTTAATTTAATATCATATTAGCTAAGCATCTTAAAGTAAAGCAGATGAAAAACGACAACTGGAGCAAAGAATTGGAATTTCTTCGATCTATTATCCAAAAAACAGAACTTGTGCAAACTACAAAATGGGGTGGTGAAGTATATACCATAAATAATGGCAACGTATTATCTCTTGCTGCCTTTAAAAATTATGTAAGCTTGTGGTTTTTCAATGGTGTCTTTTTAAATGATCCTTACCAGGTTTTATCTAACTCTCAGGAAGGCAAAACCAAAGCACTGAGGCATTGGCAATTTACCTCTGTAGAGGAAATGGACGAGAAAAAAATAACTGAATACATTCAGGAAGCCATTGGGAATGAGAAACAAGGCAAAAAATGGAAACCGGAAAAATCCGGTAAACTGGTAATCCCTTCATTATTAAACGAAGCGCTTAAAACGGACACAAAGTTTAAGGAAGCCTTCTTAAAATTTACCCCCTTTAAGCAAAAGGAATACGCGGAATATATAGACACTGCCAAAAGAGAGCAGACCAAAATTGACAGATTGGAAAAAATTAAACCTATGATCATGCAGGGAGTGGGTCTCCATGATAAGTATAGAAACGATTAAATATTAGATCATCAAAAGTCCGGCCTACATTCATACCCCATCAACTATCTTCTCTCTTACCCGCTTTGTTAGCCTGGAAAAATTTCAATTAGCTCTCCATACATGATAGCTCGGATGGTTCCCAAAAAAGAGGAAGCCAAACATCTAATGATTTTAATCATTTACCTTTTCCTCCAATTCATTTAGCCAAACCTTCAATTCATTAAAAGCACCTTCTTTCCATTCTTGCTTTAGACTAGTTTTGATCAAAATAAAAAAACAATCATGGAAAAGAAAATATTGAACATCTCAACTAGAAAAGTAAATTTAAATTTTGCAGGCGTGCTTTTATTAGCCATTTTTCTTACGGCTTTTACTACTTCCAAAATGCATCAGCAGATGGACGAACTCACAGTAAAACGCATCAACATTATTGAAGATGATGGTACCATCAGAATGGTACTCAGCAATAAAGCAAGACAGCATTCTGGCCGAATGGACGGGGTGGATGTTCCTTTTAGAGAAAGGCATGCAGGAATGATATTCTTTAATGACGAGGGAGATGAATGCGGTGGTTTGATCTACGGTGTAAGTGGTGAAAATGGCAGAAAGAGCAGCGGTATGTCCCTTACATTTGATCAATACAAAAATGATCAGGTAATCCAAATCTTAAATAAAGAAATGGTTGAAGGTGAGAAAATTCATTCCTCCAGGGGCTTTATGATCAATGATTTTCCCCAAGGCAGCACCTTAATGCAAACAATGAGAGATATGGAAGCAGCCAAAGAGATAGAAGATAAAAACGAAAGAAGAAAGCGAATGATGGAGATTCAGGAACAAGGCGGCCCCAGACCTCTGGTATTTTTAGGAAAAAGCAGAGATGGCAGCAATGGTCTTTTTCTTAACGATGAAAATGGCAATCCAAAGCTGATGATATATGTGGACGGAAACGGCAATCCGAAAATTCAGACAATGGATGAAAACAATGAGTTAAAAGATTTGCTGGAAAAATGATCTGCAAAAAAGTCTTTGGTTCATAAAGGAATCAAAGACTTTTTATATTTTTATCGCAAATGAAGAATTACCATAAAATTACCCTAATTAAGAATAGCCTGCTCATTTTATTGGCCATCTTAATCATCAACACCCTTAACATATTCAATTTTTATATTGTAAAAAAAGGAAGCCTAAACTTCTTCAGCCTTGGAGATCATATTTTTGGCTTCGTTGATAGCTTACTTGCTTTCTTTGCGACTCTCATCGCCTGGCATTTTAGTTCAAAACTCAGAAAACTATTAAAATATAAAGTGCTTATTGCTTTTGTTCTTGCCCTGATTTTTTTCTCCTTCTTTACCAGTATTTATTTTATTATTGTAAGAACATTAAATGGTTTATCAATAAATCTAAATCAACTAACAGGTAATATTGTTTTCGGAACCTCATTAAGCTTTATACCTATCAGTGGGCTCACCCTGGCCTATTTATATTTCCGTAACTCTCAGGCACTGAACCGTGAGAAACAAAACTTGCAGTCGCAGCTATTGACTAAAAACCTGGAGCCACACTTCCTTTTTAACAATTTAAGTATACTGTCTTCCATGATGCGAAAAGGAAGCAATGAGGCTGAACCATTTTTAGATAGTCTTTCGGAGGTTTACCGTTATTTCCTTAAACATAATGAATCGGATAAAGTGCATTTGCAACAAGAACTTGAATTTTTAAGTCAATATATTCATCTAATTGTCAACCGGTTCGGGCATGTGTACCAAGTTGATTTAAAGGTTGATGATTCCTCAGGGCAAGTGATTCCTTTTGTGTTACATACGTGTATTGAAAATGCTATTAAACACAATACCGCCAGTGAAAGCCAACCATTGATCGTTGAAATAACGAGAAGTGAATCTTTAATCATTATTAAAAATCCATTGCGTCCCCAAGCATCATCCATTAGCAGTGGAAAAGGACTCAATAATATCAGTAAACGATATGAACTGATTTTTGGCAAATCAATTAAAATAGCAGAAAAAGACAATTGTTTTGTAGTAGAAATACCTGTAATTAGCGAGTAGCATTGCCAAATAAGAGTAAAATGAATGTATTAATAGTTGAAGACGAAAAGCTTAATGCCGAGCATATTGCCGCACATATTGAAAGATACGGCAATATGAATATTTTAGGCGTTTTATCCTCCAATAAAGATGTAGAAAGCTGGTTCAGTAAAAACCCCTCTCCCGAACTCATCTTTTCCGATATCCAACTGCTGGACGGACCTGTTTTTACCACTCTGCAAAAAGGAATTATTAGTTGCCCCATAATCTTTACTACTGCTTTCGATACTTTTTACCAGGATGCATTTGATGCAAACGGCATTGCTTATTTGCTAAAACCAGTGAGCTACGAACGCTTTAAAAAGGCAATGGATAAATTTCATCAGCTGAAGAACAATGCTTCTCACGATTGGTCTGCTATCAGTAATTGGATCAATAAGGAGCAAGCCAAATCAAAAGAAAGAATTTTGGTAAAAGCTGGAGAAAGCTTGAAATTGTTAGAAATGAGAAACGTAAGTTTTATCTGCACCAACGAAGGGGTATGCACTGCTATGGACAATGAAGGGAAAGAGTATGTATTCAGGTATAAAATTGCAGATCTGGCCAAAGAACTGAACCCTGAAAAGTTTTTTCAAATCAACAGAGGGGAAATAGTAAATATTGATTTTATAGATCAAATAGAACCATTTTTTAATGATCGGTTATCAATTCGTTTGAAGAACTATAGGCAAAACTTAATTACAAGTAGTTCTAATACTGCAAGTTTTCGGAAATGGCTCGAAAAATGAGCACTTAATTTAGCTTTTTTTACCCTCAAACTCAATCACTGCCTTCTTTAAGCTCCCGGAAATTGTTACCAGCCACTTCAACTGATCAGAAATCAAACGAGCTTCCTGCAGGTTCTTTCTAAATCCCGGGTCAATAGGTTTATTTTCTTCGCGCTCAAGTTCCTGAGTTCTGATAGCTACCAATTCATTATATTTTTCTTCAAGCTGCCCATAAGCTTCCGCCACCTTATCTTCTTTAATGCTATCGATTAGTTCTTCATTTTGCGCAGTCTGTAAAGCTTGAGTTAAGTTAGTGTCTATAGATTCTATAATCAATTCAAAAGAATGAGAAACGGTTTTATTTTTATTACTTAAAATAAAAGTGCCTAAAGCCGCCACAGCTGCCAGAAATGTATGATTTAAGCCTACAATTTCATAAATCTTTCCCAGGTTTTGTTGGCGTGACTTTGGCTCCTGGCTCATTCTTTGAAAGGCTGCATTTAAATTGCCCATTTCCAGAAAAGCCTCTTTCCTGGCCAGTTTATAGGCAGTGGTATTATCCTTTTGATGGTGATAATAGTTGTTGATCTCAGTCAAATAATTACGATTGGCCTTTATTGCCTGAACAATGATGGATTTGATACCGGAAGACTCCCATGCCGGCCATAAAAAAGAAATGGTAAGCATAGCAATTAGTGCGCCTGTTAGCGTATCCAACACACGGAATTCAATCACTTCAAATGCATCAGGCTTAATAAGGGCATAAATAAAAATTACACTAAGCGTAATAAAGATGGAAGAAGTACGATAGTTTTTCTGGATAAAGCTTAACGCCAGCATGAGTGAAATAACTGATAGCATGGCATAAACATAGGTGTTTTGAGTCAGCAATACGATAACAGCAGCAATGCCCGCACCAATTAGTGTCCCATAAAGCCGGTGTTTAGAGCGTTCTTTTGTCAAGGTATAGCCCGGCCGCATAATTACCACCATAGTCAGCAATATCCAGTAGGCATTTTGGATGGAAAAGATGATTCCAATACTAAAACCTACTAACATGGCAATAGTTAACCTGGCAGAGTGTTTAAAAATAGGCGATTTGAAACTAAAATTTTCCCTGAGTATATTTAAATCATAATCCTGATGCGTAATAAACCTTTGACCTTCTTTATTTCTAAGGCTACTCTTTCTGTTACTTTCAAGATCCTGATATATTCTTTCAATTGATTGAATCTTTTGCAATTGTTTTTCCTCATAATCCAATAAATTATGGAGCAACAAGGCTCCCTCACGTGCCTGAGGCAATTTTACAGTAGCAATGTAATCCTGTATATTCAGTCGACATCTATTAATGATAGGTTCCAAATCCTTTATAGGCGTGAGTTTCTTCCCTTTCCCCATGCACAATGCCAGTTGCTCCAGCCTGTTGGACAATTCAAATACCAACTCAATAAAAGGATCCGTCACCTTTTCATGATGTTCAAAAATTTTATTAATTCGCTCATAGTTAGCCGGGTTGGCAAGTGAAAGTTCAAGAATATCAATTAATTCAATAAAGATTAATAGCTGTTTCCTCTTGAAATTTGAAAACCCGGAAGTCTGCCTTTCATTTAATAAAAGCTCTCTCAAGGATTCATGGCTGTCATTTATTTTTACCTGTAAGTCATATAACTCAGTCTTTAGGTTACTTTCATTTGTGTTTTCGATAGCAAGCTTACCTCTAATTCTAATATATTTGGCCGTAAGACTTAAGCATTCGGTTAAGCCGTTATTGATTTGACGCTTTTGGAGTAATGGATGAAAGCTAACGGAAAGCAACAAAGACCATAGACCTCCCGCTCCTATCAGCAAAGTGTGAATAAGAATATCAATGCCGGTTTGCTTATGGGCAAAACTTAAGACTATGGCTAATAATCCGGAAAACGAAATAAGGGAAGCACGGAATCCATAAACAGAAATAAATGAGATGGCAAAAACGAGAATTGCCATTATCGGAAGTAAAATATATAAATTAGCTGCTGCAAAAGTGGTGACAATAGTGGCCAACATGGCAATAAGTGTTGCAGTCAATATTCCGATGCTTTTATGCCTTCTGCTACCAGGCACATCACTACTGGAGGTTAAAAACATTCCTATGGCTACGCTTAGAAAATAAGGAAGCATATCCAGGCTGATGCCAATAATAATGGGCAAAACTATTCCAAAGGTCACCAGCAAAGATTTTAGAAAATCCGAGCTCTTCAAAAAATTTCTGATAGAAGATCCTGCATTCATCAACATATTGCTAAATTAAGAATTAGCTTAGACTTTGATGTGGAATTTGTTAAATGATAATGATTAACTAATATTAAATTAGGGAAGAATTAATGAGTTACATGCCAATCAAAATCAAATATTTCCGTATGAAAGAAGGAATACTAAACAAACTGCATGTATAATTTTGCTGATTTACTGATGCCAATTGCCATCGCCATCATCATGTTCGGCATTGGTTTAACCTTAAAATTTAAAGATTTTTCCCGAGTTTTTACCCACCCTAAAGCCATTTTAACCGGGCTTTGCTGTCAATTGATCTTACTCCCCATTTTAGCGTTTATCATTGTATATTTTTGGCCAATTGATCCGGCCTACAAAGTAGGAATAGTTTTAATTGCTTCCGTTCCGGGTGGTACAGCCTCCAACCTTGTTACCCATATGTTAAAAGGAAGAGTAGCTTTATCTGTTTCTCTCACCTCCTTTAACAGCTTTGCTATCATCTTCACCATCCCTATGTTTGTAAGTTTGGCATTGCTCGTATTTTTAGGAAAGGACACTGAAATTTCATTGAGCTTTTCGGATACTTTCAATGATATTTTATTCACCGTAGTACTTCCGGTAATAGCTGGTATTTTAGTTAATGAATATACTCCTGATAAGTTCACTGATAAACTTCGCCAACCTTCACGAATTATCCTTCCGTTACTATTAATAGCAATAGTGGCCTACGCTATGTTCTCGGGTAATGGCGGGAATGCCAAAACAATACTTGCTGATTACCACCTGGTTTTTCCCCTTCTATTACTCAATATTTTGGGTATGTTGGGAGGATTTTATATCTCCAGGATGTTGGGCATAAAACATAGTGGTAATTTTACCATTGCCATTGAAATGGGTCTCCAAAATTCTGCTCTGGCTATTTTTGTAGCTTCACAAATTTTGGAAAATGATGAAATGGAGATGATTGCAGTACTTTACGGTACCTTTTCCTTTTTCACCACGTTTTTGTTTGCCTGGATGCTAAAAAAGTATTTTAAACCAAAAAGAGTGAGTTAATTACTTTACTTTATGAAAATCAAAACCTCCTTTTCTTAGGTTGATACCATATTCCAAATACGCTTTTAGGCAAGCCAGAAAATTTGCCCATCCTTCTGTATTGCCCTTTAACCAGTTAATTCCGGCTTCATTATTCTCTCTTTCTCCTTCTGTAACCTTTACTAAAGTTGAATGACTATTAACAGCTTCCAAAGTGATTTCAACCAATAATTTAAGTCCATCAGCTTCCCAGTAAAACGAAATATATTTGCCTTTCTCCATTTTACCCACCTTTACAGGGGCAGCCTCTTCAAATTCAGGGAAATGCCAAATCAATTCTTTCCCTTCCTCCATGCGGCCGGTGCTTTTAGAGATAAAATACTGACTCATTTTAGCAGGATCAACTATAGCTTCAAAGACTTCCGCTGCAGTTTTGCCTATTTGCAATGCTGTGTTTATACGTAGTTTTGAATTTTGCATTTACTAATTTAAGTATTTACATGATGGGATTCAATGGATTCTCTGGCTTAATGAGGGTATCATCTACTTCTAAACCTGTTTTTTTCTTATATTCCTCCTCGGTTGGTATGTTGATTTTTCCCAATGGGATGCTTTGGTAATGGACATTTCATGACTATCTATCATTTAGGTCTGTTCATCGAAAAAAATAGTTTTTTTTTTAGGATAAAACTCATATTAGGGATATATAAATATGGTTTTACACTACTAAGATATAAATTATTACGGTTATGGAAAATTTAAAAAAGTTTTTAGTCTACTCACTCTCTATTGTCGCACTTTTTAGCTTAACAGCTATCTCATGCAATGATACCGATTCATTGTTAGATGTTTCTGTGGATAGCACGATTAGTGAATCTTTTCATGTTGCTACAAATGATGCAGGAGACACACTGATAGTACAAACAATAGATCCTTCAGAAGACCTTTCCGATTATGAAGACAGAATCAAATCATTTTCTGCTGAAAAAGTTACTATAACAGTTACAGATAATCTTTCAAATGGAAACACTGCCTCATTAACTTTAAATATGAGTGATTTTGAAGCAGCCACTGGTCCAACTATTTATGAAGTGGGCAATCTTTTGCAATTAACAGAAGAAACTGAAATTGATGTGCCGTCAAGTGCTTTGCTTGAAATAGTTAATTATCTGGAAACCATGGAGAAATTTGACCTAAAAGCTGATGTGACTACTGATGGGCCTGTGGATTTGACCATGAAGTTTACCATTTATGGGGTAGTTACTGCATCTGCCGGAAGTTAAATATTGTCTTAACTATAGAAGAATAGTCACTGCCGGTAAATAATTTTCTGAGTAGCAGTTAATTCTGTAAACACCAATAAAAAAGGAGCCTCTCAGCTCCTTTTTTTAATCTATCAATCTTATTTCAAGAATCTTTTATTCCACGGTAACACTTTTAGCTAAATTCCTTGGCTGGTCAACATTACAACCTCTCATTACAGCAATGTGGTACGACAATAACTGTAAAGGAATAGTCGCCACCATAGGCATTAAAGCATCATGTGTACCTGGTACTTCAATGGTAAAATCCACCATAGTAGGGATCAGGGAATCACCTTCGGAAACAATGGCTATCACCTTTCCTTTTCTGGCCTTTACTTCCTGTATATTAGAAACAATTTTATCATATGAACTATCACGTGTAGCAATAACCACTACAGGCATTTCTTCATCTATTAATGCAATAGGGCCATGCTTCATTTCTGCAGCCGGATATCCCTCAGCATGTATGTAGGAAATTTCCTTTAATTTTAAAGCTCCTTCCAATGCCACAGGAAAATTATACCCCCTTCCCAAATAAAGGAAGTTTCGGGCATCCTTGAATAGTTCAGCAATTTTCTTCACCTGGTCATCCGTCTTTAGGGCTTTCTCAACCTTAGCAGGAATTGTTTCCAGCTCTGCCAACAAAGACCTGTAGCGCTGCTCGGCCATAGTTCCCTTTCTATGAGCCACTCTTAAGGCAATCATAGTCAAAACCGTAAGCTGTGCAGTAAATGCTTTTGTACTGGCCACACCAATTTCAGGGCCTGCATGTGTATAAACCCCTTCATGGGAAACCCTTGAAATAGAAGATCCTACTACATTACAAACACCTAATACGATTGCTCCTTTTGATTTGGCCAATTCCATAGCTGCCAAAGTATCTGCTGTTTCACCGGATTGGGAAATAGCAATAACGATATCTCCTTCACTAATAATTGGATTTCTGTATCTAAATTCAGAAGCATATTCTACTTCTACAGGTATGCGACAAAATTCTTCAAAAATATACTCCGCCACCAAACCTGCATGCCATGAAGTACCACAGGCTACAATTACGATTCTGTTTGCATTAGTCAGGGCATTGGCATACTCTCTGATTCCGCCAAGAACCAGTTTCCCGTCATTAGCAATCAATCTCCCACGAAAACAATCTTTAATAGATTTTGGCTGTTCAAAAATTTCCTTCAACATGAAATGCTCAAACCCACCCTTCTCGATAGCTTCCAATTCCATGTCCACTTTTTGGATATAAGGAGTCATCTTAACATCCTTAGTATCTCTAATAGTTAATTCACCATCTTTTATAAGGGCAATTTCGTAGTCATTAACATATATAACTTCATTTGTATATTCTACAATTGGAGTGGCGTCTGAAGCCAGAAAAAATTCATCTTTACCAACTCCTATTACCATTGGGCTACCTTTTCTTGCGGCTATTAACTGGTCAGGATGATCGCTGGACATGATAACAATTGCATAAGCACCGACAACTTTGGTAAGTGCCAATCTTACGGCCTCCTCTAAAGTACCTTCATTGTTATTGAAGATATCCTCAATAAAATTGATAAAAACCTCTGAATCTGTTTCGCTCCTAAAAGTATACCCTTTGTTCTCAAGATCTTTTTTAAGTGCTGAATAATTTTCAATTATCCCATTGTGAATAATGGCCAACTTTCCACTCTGAGAAAAGTGTGGATGTGCGTTTACATCATTCGGTTCACCATGTGTAGCCCATCTGGTATGACCAATCCCGATGGTGCTCTTCATATTCTTGTCTTTTATGAATTCTTCTAGCTCGCTTACTTTACCTTTTTTCTTATAAACATTAAGCCCGTCATTCATCAGTGCTATCCCAGCACTGTCATAACCTCTGTACTCAAGCCTTTTCAGGCCTTTTATTATAATCTCAGAAGCATTCTGATGTCCTATATACGCTACAATTCCACACATATAATTTGATTTTTACTTAAATGTAGTATAATATACTTTTAATTTAATTTCTGATTTATCAACCAGGAAATTGTTGAAGTTTCCTATTGGCATGGTTGGGGTTTCGTTAAATGGTGTAGGGTTTCTGCTAATTATTCTTCCTATAGGCAAGATAGTATAATCAGGGTTCCAAAAACCGGGATTATCAAATATTTCTTGTAGAAAAAAACTTATATCTGCATTGATTACTTTTTTGTCTTTGTTAAAGCCCATAGTCACTGGAGAAGTTGCACTTTCCGGGTTGGCCATTCCACCATTGCTATTAAAATTTCTTTGAATAGCCCAAAAATCCTCCGCTACTTTTTCAACAACACCTTCCTTGTTCAAAATATAGGGAACGATAAATTCTGGAGGGCTTTTTTGAACAATATTGTTATCAATAGTTTCGAATTCCGGATTAGAAATGACAAATTCTGCGCTATTGATCAGCATAAAATCCACTGTATCAATAAAATCAAGATATGGCTTGAAATCGATCACCGGGAAAATACCCAACATATTGTTAAAATATACCTTTGAAGGATCGCTCAAGTCAAATGACTGTCTGCCTGAATAATCAGATGGAATCAAAGACCCTGGTTGAAAACCAACTTGGGTAAAACTTGCTGAGGCAAGGTTAAATGTGACTTTCTGAAGTGTATCTTCTTGTGGGTCCTCATAAATCAGCTCAAAATAAGAAGCCCCACTAGCTATATTAAGGCCTTGAATATTTTGGGCATCTCCTGTGGTTTCTATCTTAAAACCCTTTAAAGCTTCATACAACTCAGAATTTGACAGATCATCATTTGCAATAGCAGAAAGCATAGTACTTCCAAAAGAATTTTTGATAGGCACAAAAGTTGTGACTGTATCAGTGGGTGCTACAATCATACTATTTTCCTCAGAAATTTCCAGCCCCACCCCAATTTCATCGTAAATTGTGTAATTCTTATTTGCAAGGGTATCACTTAACTGACTTACCCTAAAGGATTGCAGACTTGTAAACTCCTCACCATAAAAATAATTAAAGTTCATGTATAAGCGTGTTCTAACTATAGTAGACCCTGTACTCACATCACTCCTGTCAAAATTGCCTGGCAAAACTGCTCCAACAAAGGCATTTGCCTTCACATCACCAATTTGAGGGTCATTATTCTGGCCTATATAAACCCTGTTTTCGAACCCGGCAATATTGTTAGAACTTACCAGCACAGAATCATAAGCAGATTGTTGCACTTGTAAAGGCAATTCCACGAATCTTAATTCCGTATTATCCACTCCAGGCACCAAATCCCCGGTAACTTCAATAGGCTCTTCACATGATTGGAAAAACAGGGCCAGTAGAACTACCGGCCCTATAAGAAATGTAGGCTTAACCAGCCAATTCTGTATATAAATTGAAATAGGATTCGGTGAATCCTTCACCTTTTTCAATTGTATCAACTCTTTTATCTTCATCAAACGTTGAAAATAACTCATCCAAATTTTCTTTAAACTCATCTCCTGCTTTAATTACTGCGTCAGCATATTGTGCCCCGATTTTGATAAACCCTTCAAAATCCCCGGATTCCAGATTTGATAACATGCTATCATCAATATCAAGCATTTTTACCTTATCCAGCAAATCCGTCCCAAATTTATGAGAGAATTCCGTATTATACACAGTAAATATAGATTTTGCGTCTTTAAATATCGGATCGTTCTTATAAGTGGTTTTAAGGTACATCGGAATCAGACTTGTCATCCAGTCATTACAATGAACCACATCGGGAGCCCAACCTAATTTCCTTACGGTTTCTAACGCACCTTTGCAGAAGAAAATTGCTCTTTCATCATTATCGGCATAAAAATTATTCTCCTTATCATGAAAAACCGACTTGCGCTGGAAATAGTCCTCATTATCAATAAAATAAACTTGCAATTTTGCATTAGGTATAGATGCCACCTTTATGATTAAAGGTTTTTCTTCCTCTCCCACAGAAATATTAATTCCGGACAAACGCACTACTTCATGCAACCTGTTCTTCCTTTCATTAATAAGGCCGAATCGCGGTACCAGGATACGTATTTCCATACCTCGTTCCTGCATGGCTTGAGGTAATTTCCTTACGAAATCTGCGACTTCTGAAGTTTTTAAAAATGGATTTATTTCGTTGGCTACGTAGAGAATTCGAAGCTTTGACATATGTTTATTTGATTTGATTAATTCATAAACGAAGCACAAAAATACAAAAATTTATGCTATTTCCATTAATTTTTCTCATAAAAAGCTAGTTTTGTTCTCAAACTTTATAATTTAGCGCATTTTTTATGACCATCTGCGAATCAATATCTGATATACAAGACGTTATAGCCAATCATCGTTTCAATGGCCACACCATTGCTTTTGTTCCTACTATGGGCGCGCTGCATGATGGCCATATAAGCTTGATTAAAGCAGCGCAAAAAAAAGCAGATAAGGTAGTATGCAGCATATATATAAACCCTACACAATTTAATAATGCCGAGGATCTCAAAAACTATCCTCGTAATATCACTGATGACATCAAAAAACTAGAGTCCGCAGGATGTGATATTCTTTTTACTCCTTCGGATGATATAATGTACCATACTTCCTCCACTTTAAAATTTGATTTTGGCGAACTGGATAAAGTGCTTGAGGGGGCCTATCGTCCAAATCACTTCAGTGGGGTGGCTTTAGTGGTATCAAAATTGTTTCATATTGTGCAGCCGGATTTTGCCTTTTTTGGGCAGAAAGATTTGCAACAACTTACTATCATTCGGAAGCTGGTTTACGAACTTCTTTTTAATATAGAAATCAATTCAGTTCAGATTCAAAGGGAGAAAGATGGGCTGGCCATGTCCTCACGTAATGGCAGGCTTAATCCAAAAGAACGGAAAGAGGCAGTGATTTTTTATCAAAGCCTTACTACTGCTCAAAGCTTATTAAAATCAGGAGCTGACAGATCAACAACTATTCATACAGTAGAAAAGTTATTTGAGGGGCATTTAGCCCAATTAGAGTACTTTGAAATAGTAAACGATCAGGATTTAAAGCCAAGGCACGAGAACTACTTACGACCAGATACCGTTCTGTGCATAGCAGGTTATATAGGAAATGTAAGATTAATAGATAACATGTATTTAATTTCCTAACTTTGCACCCCAATTGAAAAATAATTGTATGTTAATTGAGGCATTAAAGTCAAAAATTCATAGAGTAAAGGTCACACAGGCCGAATTACACTACGTAGGCAGCATTACCATTGATGAAGATTTAATGGAAGCTTCCAATATCATAGAAAATGAAAAGGTACAGATCGTTAATATAAATAACGGTGAGCGCCTTGAAACTTATGTGATCAAAGGAGAGCGTGGAAGTGGGATGGTATGTTTGAATGGCCCGGCTGCCCGCAAGGTACAGGTGGGAGATATCATCATTATTATAAGTTACGCATACCTGGATTTTGAAGAGGCTAAATTTTTCAAGCCTACCTTGATCTTCCCGAATGCCAACAATAAATTAAATTAAAAATTTGAGAAGAGGGATTAAATCTTTCCTTAAGTATAGCATCTCACTAGCAGTTGCTATATTGGTGTTCTGGTATTTATATAAGGACGTAAACTTGGTGGATATGCTCGCCAGGTTCAAAAAAGCTGATTTAAGTTGGGTATATTTATCGATCCTCCTGGCACTTTTGAGTCATCTGGTAAGGGCTTACCGCTGGAATATGTTGCTGGAGCCAATGGGTTATAAATTAAAGACTTTCAGGACTTTTTTGGCCGTAATGGTAGGTTATCTTGCCAATTTTGTAGTGCCAAGAATGGGCGAAATTTCCCGCTGTGGCATTTTACAAAAAACCGATGGAGTACCTATTAGCAAAGGCATAGGCAGTGTAGTAACTGAGCGTGTTGTAGACGTTTTATGTCTCTTCTCTATTATTGTTATTACATTGTTTTTAGAATTTGACAGGCTAAGCCAGTTTTTTGCAGGCTTAGTGGCGCAAAAAACCGAGGGAATAAATAACGATTATGTTCAAATAGCAGGTATATTGGCAGTACTTTTACTTGTTACTTTATTTTTGATCTTTTTCTTAAAAAGAAATCACGAACGGTTTCAGAAAAATTTACTTTATAATAAGGCAGTGGTTTTTCTAAGGCAAATGGTGGAAGGCATCTTATCTATTCGCCACTTAAAAAAACCAACCTATTTCTGGATCAGCACGTTAGTGATGTGGATACTTTATTATTTAATGACTTATGTGGTGATTTTTAGCCTGGAAGAAACCTCCGGGCTTTCCATTATAGCTGGATTTACTATGTTAGTATTGGGTGGGGTTGGCATGGCTGCACCAGTACAAGGTGGCATTGGGGCATTTCATTATTTAATGAGCGCAGGCTTACTATTGTATGGTGTGCCGGAAAATGATGGGGTTTTCTTTGCTCTTTTAATACATACCATGAATTCTTTGGCGATTATATTAGTAGGAGTAATTTCATTTTTCATTAGTATGATTATTCCAAAACGAAAAGCAAAGCCGGATTATGCCAACAGTTGACAAAATATACCAAACCAATCAGCTTGCGCAGCTTAGGAATAAGTGGAAGCAATCAGGTGAAACAGTAGTATTCACCAATGGCTGTTTTGATATCCTGCATCTGGGCCATGTTGACTATTTGGAAAAAGCAGCAGGAAAGGGAAGTAAATTGATAGTAGCCATTAATACAGATATTTCTGTAAAAAAATTAAAAGGTCCCAGCAGACCCATTAACAATGAATACGCAAGGGCACGTATTTTGGCAGCTCTTGCTTTTGTGGATGCGGTTACTTTTTTTTCTGAGGAAACTCCGGAAACGTTAATTGCCATGTTATTACCGGATATTTTAATTAAAGGCAGTGATTATAAAATAAGCAACATTGTTGGGGCAGATATCGTAAGCCGAAATGGTGGTAAAGTAGAAACAATCGAGATGGTTGAAGGGTACTCCAGCACCAATATCATCAATCAATTTAAATAGGAGAAAAAAAAATGTTTTTAATCGTAATTTTAGTGGTCTTTGCTATTGTGAGTTTCTCCGTGCAGAGGCGTTTGAAAAACAAATTCAAAAAGTATTCACAGGTAGCCTTAAGTTCGCAGCTTTCCGGAAAAGAAGCCGCAGAAAAAATGCTGAAAGACAATGGGATATATGATGTGAAGGTGATGTCAGTAGGTGGACAGCTAACGGATCATTATAATCCGGCCAATAAAACAGTGAATTTAAGTGCTGAGGTATATGGACATAGATCAGCTGCAGCTGTAGCCATAGCAGCACACGAGGTGGGACATGCGGTGCAACATGCAAAGGCCTATGCTTTTCTGGAGTTGAGATCAGCTTTAGTGCCAATTCAAAATGTGAGTGCTAAAATCATCAATTTTGTGTTCATGGCTATGCTATTTGGAGCATTTGCTTTACCGCAATTAATTAATCCGCAATTGGCCTTATTAGTAATAATTGGCTGCTATACTGTATTTACATTATTTGCTTTAATAACATTACCTGTAGAGTTTGATGCCAGCAAAAGAGGCTTGGCCTGGATGACAACATCCGGTGTAGCCACTACAAGAGAACATGATATGGCAAAAGACGCTTTGAAATGGGCCGCAATGACCTACGTTGTAGCAGCTTTGGCTTCTTTGGTTACACTGTTGTACTATGTGAGTTTATTTTTAGGTAGTCGTGATTAATGGATTTTTCCTATATTTGCCAAACTTTCAAGGGAACATCCGGTTTTCCAATAATTACTTAAAAATATATTTCAAATGAATTTTCAACTCACAGAAGAACATTTAGCCGTACAGGCAGCCGCAAGGGATTTTGCACAGAATGATTTATTGCCAGGTGTAATAGAGAGAGATACGAAAGAAATTTTCCCTGAAGAGCAGGTGAAAAAGATGGGGCAACTAGGCTTTATGGGCATGATGGTAGATCCTAAATATAATGGCGGTGGAATGGATACCATTTCCTATATATTGGCAATGGAAGAAATTTCCAAAGTTGATGCATCAGCTTCAGTTTGTATGTCAGTAAATAATTCTTTGGTTTGTTGGGGACTTGACAAATATGGCACAGAAGCTCAAAAGGAAAAATACCTAAGCAGATTGGCTACAGGAGAAATAATTGGAGCTTTTTGTTTATCCGAGCCGGAAGCAGGATCTGATGCTACTTCCCAAAGGACCACTGCTGAAGACAAAGGTGACTATTACCTTATCAACGGAACAAAAAACTGGATCACAAATGGTAAAAGTGCTTCTGTTTACTTAGTAATAGCACATACCAATAAAGACAAAGGGCATAAAGGAATTAATGCTTTTATCGTTGAAAGGGGCATGGAAGGCTTCGTTGTTGGCAAGAAAGAAGAGAAGATGGGGATCAGAGGTTCTGATACGCATTCTTTAATGTTCCAGGATGTAAAAGTACCTAAGGAAAACAGGATTGGTGAAGATGGATTTGGTTTCAACTTTGCAATGGCCACACTGAATGGTGGTAGAATAGGTATTGCCGCACAGGCATTAGGAATAGCTTCCGGGGCATATGAACTGGCTTTGAAGTATTCCAAAGAAAGAAAAGCCTTTGGTAAAGAGATTAGTCAACACCAAGGCATCGCTTTTAAATTAGCCGATATGGCAACCCAAATTGAGGCTGCAAGGTTACTATGTTTAAAAGCTGCATGGTTAAAAGATAATAAACAGGATTTTTCCTTGGCGGGTGCAATGGCTAAGCTATATGCATCTCAGGTAGCCATGGATACTACCGTAGAGGCAGTACAGGTGCATGGGGGATACGGATATGTAAAAGAATATCACGTAGAAAGACTCATGAGAGATGCAAAAATCACTCAGATATATGAGGGAACTTCTGAAATACAAAAAATTGTGATTTCCCGAAGTATTTTAAAATAAGATAATTGAATAATCTTCGTTACTCTATAAATTCTTACATTAAGTTGGGATTAAGTGTAATTAATATATTTGATATAAAACTATTTTCAATTAGATTTGTGCAATAATTTTTTTATATATTTTTACTTTTCATAGTTTATCCATTCATAAAACAAGATAATGGAAGATTACAACAAAATAATTGAGTCCCTTGGCGTTAAGTTTGTTAAGGCAAAAAGCATTAAGATCCTTAAACCTGTCACTGTCAACAACCTGTATGAGGTAGAAAACAAGCTGATATTGGTTAATAAAGGAGAAGTACTGGTTGGCGAAGAAAGATTGCTGGCGAAAGAAGGTGATTTCGCCTTTATTCCCGGTGGAAAATCGCATCAAATAACCTATGGCAGAGGAAGCCAGATCGTATCTGTGTCAAATGATAACTTCATTACTAATAAGGGTGAATTTTTTCACTCTATTACTCATGAGGATTTATTAAAAGAGGGAGGTGATAGCTTTAGTTACATTTCTTTTGAGGCAAAGGTATTCGATTCTGTGAATTTTTTCGCCTCATTGGATATTCCTGCTTTCATTTTTACAAATGATACCGTTAAAACATTACATGATGAAATATTTCATGAAATGAATATGGATGAGCCGGGAGCTGACAGGATGGTGAAAGTATTAACAGAACATCTGTTAATAGAAGTTTTCAGGCACATTGTGAGAAACAAGTTATTTGTAGAACAATTGGCCACTAACAGCACTTACTTTAAGGATCCAAGGTTAATCGATATTTTTAACTATATCAATGAACATTTGGGCGGTGATTTGTCAAACAAAAAATTAGCCGAGGTAGCCAATGTTTCTGAGGATTATGTAGGACAGTATTTCAAGATGCTTACAGGTATAAACCCACAGGATTATATTGAGTATCAACGAATGGAAGAAGCTGTTACTTTATTAAGAACCAGCAAGAAGAGCATTAGGGACATAGGTCAGGAAGTGGGCTATAAAGACACTGCTTACTTCTGCCGTAGGTTTAAAATGATGTTTGGCATACCTGCCGGCAAAATGAGAAGAAGAGAGTCTTTAATGAACGTTTAATTGTTGATTCAGAAGTGTTTTTGCTTCTGTAATCTCAATTAATAGCTCAGGGTCTTTCTCTATAGCATTCCCAACAACTATTACATCAGCGCCTGATTTCCAGGCGCTTTTTGCTTTTTGTACGTTGTTGATTCCTCCACCTATTATAAGTGGAATATCTATGGCTCGTTTTACTGAAGCAATCATTCTTTCCGATATCATTTGGTCTGCTCCACTTCCGGCATCCATATAAATCAATTGCTGTCCCAGTAACTCACCTGCTATAGCTGTGCTCATGGCAATATCATACTTATCCTTAGGGATAGGGGTAGTATTGCTCATATAAGACACAGATGTTTTATTCCCTCCATCAATCAGCATATAGCCTGTAGGCCAGACTTCCATCTGACTTCTTTTTAATATAGGTGCTGATAATACATGCTGGCCAATTAACAAATCAGGATTTCTACCCGATATAAGGGAAAGATAAAAAATAGCATCTGCCTGTAAATCGATATACTGATTATTCCCGGGAAATAGCACAACAGGAATCTCTGTCAGTGCCTTAATGTGGGAAATACAAGGTCCAAGAAAATCTGATAGGATAAGGCTACCCCCTACCATAAAAAAATCTACCTTACATTCAATTGCTGTATGGATTACCCTTTGTAATTCCTGAAGATTCTGAACTTTATCCGGATCAATGAGCAAAGCAAATGCTTTTTTACCCTCACTTACTGATAAATTAAGTTTACTTAGTATTTTCTTCTTCTGATGCATTAATTCTTGATGCTTCTATCTGACTTAGGAACTCTAAAATTTTTTCTTTGGCAATGGCTAGCAATAACCCACTCATTTCGACTTTAATAAGATCAAAAAGTCCCGGTGAGCTATTGTCCCTTCTAATAATAATCCTTTCTGCATTTTTTATTTCTGTTTCATCTTCATCAGTTTCACGGTAAACCTTACCTTTGGATTTTGATCTTGATCCGGAAAAAAGCTTCACCAACTGATACGCTACAAATGCTCCTCCCGCTACCATTAATGCAGTTTTCCCCCAATCCTCGGCCTTACCTGTAAACTCACGTACTTGTTCAGATATTTCCCTTTCGTATTGCTTACTTCTTTCCAACAACTGATTTTGATCACTCATTTTAATATTTTTTTATATTACTCAATTTCTTTTATCGATTTCTGACCTGATTTTATTTTTGATTTTCTCACTTTTCTTCAGGAGAAAAAACAAGAGGCTTAACATCAAATATATTAACGAGACACAACCAAATCCATACACTAAACTATCGAATAAACTCGATAAATAAAATGCCAGTGTAAAGCTGGCAAAAAGCACAAAAACTGAAATAGACACAAAGAGTAAAATTAACGGAATAGCTTTCTCAATACCTTCCTTAATCTTATCTTTGATTTCATTTCTTATCATTGAGACCCTTACTTCAATAAGTCTCTGAATTGTATCAATCAATTTATCCACCCCCAACAATCCTAATAATTTATTCTTCAAAATATGTAATATTTATTGTATACTAAGTTAGATAAAAATATAGTGATATTATATTTACAACTAAATAATTATAAAAGAAACTATGCAAATAATTGCAGAAAGCGGGGCCAGCAAAACAGATTGGAGATGGATTAAAAGGGATGGCGCAATAGGCCAGACCCAAACAAGTGGCATTAATGCCTATCACATTTCCAAAGACGACCTACTTAATTTTTTATCAGAAAATCTACACATTCCTAACGAAGAAGAAGTAACAAATGTTTACTACTATGGTGCCGGCTGCGGAAGCCAGGCTAACAAAGAAAAAATCAAAAGTGCACTTGAAAGCTTCTTCAATACCAATCAAATTGAAGTACAACATGATTTATTGGCAGCAGCAAGGTCAACTTGCCATGAGGAAGCCGGTATTATTTGTATCCTGGGAACGGGGGCAAATGCTTGTGTATACGATGGTAAACAAATTACTAAGGAAATGGTGTCTTTGGGATATGTGATGGGAGATGAAGGCAGTGGAGCTTATATAGGAAGAAAAATATTAAAGGCTTATTTGGAAAGAGAATTACCTGATAAGTTACATGAGAAATTTACTCTGACATATCCCGAGGTGACCATTGATGAAGTAAATAAAAGTATTTATGAGAAAGCCTACCCTAATAGATATTTGGCAGGATTTTTCAGATTTACTATTGAAAACCAAAAGGAAAAGTATATTTATCAGTTAATACGGGAGTCGTTTCAGGAATTTATTGAAAAATCTGTACTGAAATTTGATCAGCGAGCCAAACTACCTATCCATTTTGTAGGAGGAGTAGCTTTTCATGCCAATGGTATTATGCGACAGGTATTACAGGAAAACCAATTAATAACCGGTCGTTTCCTTGAAAGCCCAATAGCAGGACTAACATTATATCACCAAAATATTTCATCATGAACCTTACAGAATCAGATTCAAACCATAACGATTTAGAAAATCTCTCCATCAATGAAATCCTGCAGGGAATCAACCGGGAAGATCAAAGTGTTGCAATGGCAGTAAAAAAGGCTCTTCCACAGATTACTTCTTTGCTTGAGAATTTAGTGCCTAAAATGCAATTAGGTGGCAGATTATTTTATATAGGCGCTGGAACCAGTGGCCGATTAGGAATTCTGGACGCTTCAGAATGCCCACCAACATTTGGCGTAGCACCCGATAAAATAATAGGAATTATTGCCGGAGGAGATACTGCCATCCGGAAAGCAGTAGAATTTGCAGAAGACAATACTGAGCAGGCATGGAAAGATTTGATGAATTACGACATCAATGAAAAAGATTTTGTCATCGGCATTGCCGCTTCCGGTAGAACACCTTATGTAATTGGCGGTATGGGCAAAGCACGTGAACACAACATTTCCACAGCCTGCATAACATGTAACCCGGGTTCAGAAATGGTGAATTCTGCCGATTTTCCAATAGAAGTAGCTGTTGGCCCTGAGTTTATTACAGGTAGTACAAGAATGAAATCAGGAACTGCACAAAAAATGGTGCTCAATATGATTTCCACCACTGCCATGATTCAACTGGGGCATATAAAAGGTAATAAAATGGTGGACATGCAACTCAGCAATGATAAATTGGTGGACAGGGGAACAAAAATGATCATGTCTGAACTAAATATAAGTTATGAAGCTGCAAAAAGACTTTTATTAAAGCATGGTTCTGTGAGAAAAGCCATTTCTGTCGAGAAATAAAATTATTGCTAACAAGGAAAACTTTTTCTCCAAAAATTTCATTTTGGTTGTTTAAAATAAAGAGAAAAGCAATTTCAAGAAGAAAGGATTTAAAAAGGCCAGAGAAGCAGGTAGCTAACTTTGGACTTTCTTTTCTTCAACCTTAAATATATAGTCATGCATCATATTGAACCCTACTACAACTGGCTAAAATATTATGATTCCTCTTCGGATTTACTCTCTCCCTTTCATGGAAAAGAATACAATTATGAATTATATACTGACACCATTTATGGTTATTATATAGATCCGGCATGGGACGCTATAGGCTCAGAAACACTTTACATTAAGATTCTTTTTGCTGATTACGAAAATGGATATGCGGTGATCGAAATGATTGGTGAGTGGAACGATACCCTGCACAATGACATCATGCATTTTAAAAGAAATATTATTGAACACATGATGCTACAAGGGCTGAATAAATTTATTTTGATAGGGGAAAATATCCTGAATTTCCATGGTTCCGATGATTGCTATTATGAAGAGTGGTTTGAGGAAGTAGAGGAAGGCTGGATAGTGGCTGTAAATTTCCGTGAATTTGTAACTGAAGAATGGCAAAATTTCAATATTGATTATTATATTAATTTTGGAGGGCAGTTTGACCATATGAACTGGCGCACACAAAAACCTCAGGATTTTTGTGCCAGAATTGATGCTGCGGTTACCAAAAGAATAGGTTTGTGAGATTAATCCGGGCAAGGTATAACCATAGCCATTTTATGTACTAAATAATTTCTTCCGGTTTTTACCTCAACGCATTTGATACGGGTTCGCCTTGGCTCCAGCTTTTGATAGATTTTTTGATCTAAAGTAAATTTCTCCCCTTCTGCCAAATGCATTAAACTCTTTTCTAAAGGGTTCTCAACTTTATCGTATAGCTTTAAAGCTTGTGCCAGTTTCATATCAGATAAAGAAGCTGCTTTTGGGTTGATCATATATTTGTCCAGTGCCAATAAAATATTGGCAGGAAATATTTCCGGTTTTTGAAATGGAAGCATCAATTCCCGGAAAGCCATTTTCCACTCTACTCCATGTGGCAAAACCTTGTTTTTATACTTCGCATATACCCTATGGTGTGCCACTTCATGTACAAAAGTGATAAGGAATGCATAGGGGTTGAGGTTCTCGTTTACTGTAATCATAGCCAAATCCTCAGAAGGTTTTTTCCTGAAATCTCCTAATTTTGTCGCCCTGGCTTTGGAAACTACAAAGCGAAAAGGTTTTTCTCTCCAAAGTTGAAAGGCTTCCTTTGCAGAATTCTCCGGCACAAATCGTTGTATTCTGTTATAAATATTCTGCTCGTATAAGTCCATTCAATCAGCTTGAAAAATCTAAACGTAAAAATGAATAAATTCCGGGTGATTTAAAATTATTAGACAAGTCGAAATATTTCATTTCAAATCCACTCGGAAATTTTGTAACTTCCAGTTTTAAATTGTAGTTTCATTGCCCTTATAAAAATTCCAAAAAACCAAGGCTCTAAAGCATTTTAAAGGACTTACTCTTGATTCGGGTTTTTTAATGGGGATTGAATAAAAATACAACCATTTGTGTTTCCAAACCAATAAAACTTAACCGACATGATTCAAATAATACCCTCAATAGCTATTAAAGACGGAAAAATAATCCGTGTAGAAGGTGCTAACATAGATAAAGCAAAAATTTATAATGACTCTCCTATTGATGTGGCCAGAAGACTGGAGGATCATGGAATAAAAGTGATTCACCTGGTAGATTTGGACGGGGCACACCGTGGGTCTCCTGTCAATTATCACATATTGGAAATGCTAAGTGGACATACTAACCTTGAATTGGATTTTACAGGTGGCATTCATACAGACGGTGACATCAGCAAAGCATATGAATATGGAGCTGATTATATTACCGCTGCCAGTATAGCAGTCGAAAGAAAGGAATTGTTTGCCTCATGGATAGTATCTTATGGCAGAGAGAAAATAACCCTTGGTGCAGATGCACTTAATGGAAAAATAGCCTACAATGGATGGATGCAAAATAGTGATATTGATATTTTGGAGCATATTGGCTATTTCTATGAGAGAGGTCTGAAATATGTAAAAACTACAGACATTAGCAAGGAAGGCTCATTGGCAGGGCCGGCCTTTGATTTATATGCTTCCATCTTAAAAGAATTTCCGGAAATATGTGTTTTAGCCAGTGGGGGCGTGCGCAACATTGATGATATCAGGCGGTTGAATGATATGGGTGTTTTTGCAGTTATATTTGGAAAAGCTTATTATGAAGGAAATATCAAATTAGAAGACTTGAAAGAGTTTTTGGTGAAATAATTTTTTAATTGTTTGAACGTTCCTATAAAACCCAATAATATCCCGGATAGAGGACAAGGTTTTGCTCGGAGTAGGCGCATGAATCAAGATGAATTTTATTGCAAACTCATTTTCACGAGAATCCTACTCTAATTTGTAATGCATAATTTTAATACAGGAAAAGTATACTTATTCTTCTTTTGATATCATCAATCTTTGGTTTTCCATTTGCTTAATGTTATCAAAGAATGCCCACAAATCCTCTATTTGATCAGCAGGATATTCTCCTGTGTTAGGCTTAAAGATTCTTTTGCAATTTATGCCATCATCTGTAGTAATATATTGCGTACTGAAAACACCAAATTGATTTTTAAATTCAGCATCCTCTAATTGGTTATTAATCTTATACCCTTTTGGCAATATGATATCCAGTTCATATTCCATGATGTAGTCATAAGGAAAATCTATATTGGTTTTTCGGTCAGGCTCTTTCTTGAATCTTCTGGTTTCATAATTTAACAAGCTTGGGTTCAGTAAATACTTATCCCCTACTTTTTTGGCCACATTTCTGGCAAACACTTTAGAATTAAATGCAACTTCCGGTAAATCCCCTTTTATTTCTGAGAATTCAAATTCTTTTATCTGTAAATCTGATAAAGGAATAAATCTTCTAACCCATTTATCCTGATTGTTATGATTCTCATTAGCATATCTATCGATACTATAATATTCCGTCCCCAATCCTAAATGATGTGAACTCACTTCAATATCAGCATTTCCGGACATATCCAAAGTTAAGGTGGCTTTCAGCTCCACTTTATTAGTACCGTCCCTAAAAGTGGGGGTTCTTATCAAATCCGCTTTTTCACCAGTCATCACCAAGGCATACCTATCACTAGTGAAGCTTCCTAAAAATCCTGCCGGAAGTTTCTGACTGGTGCATTCCAGCCAAACAGTATCGTTTTCTAAAGGAACAAATAAAATTACGTGATTAAATTTATTGGTGGGGAAGTCAGGATTTAAGCCCTGATTTTCCTCTCCCGCATAAATCCATGAATAGTAAGAATTAATTCCTATTGCTTCTAATAATGATTGGGTATAGAAAGTCAACCCTTTACAATCTCCGTATCCTGTATTATGTACAGTGCTGGCACTAAAAGGTTGAAACCCCCCAATACCTAATTGCACACTTACATAACGTGATCTGTTTTGCACGTATTGATAAACCGCCTTGACTTTCTCCTTTTCGCTCGCCAAGCCGTCAGTTAAACTTTTTATTTCATTCCTGGTTTCGGCTGACAGATCATTTAATCCTTTATTTAAACTATGCTGCCACCTTGCAAATCCATCCCAACTTGACATATCACCAGCATAGCCTTCAAAACTGAATTTCGTAGGACTAAGGATGATGGCGGGGGTAATTGCTAAAATCCCTTTACTAAAGATTTCAGGTTTTTCAGCATTTACATTGGTGAATTCCCAATGCAAATAGGTGATATCTTTTTCCACTGTTTTCACAGGTTCAATTGTGGTGTTTTTTAAGTTATATCTGGGCGAAGTATCTTCCGTATAACTAATAGTATATACTGATTTTTCAACAGCAACATGAAAGCCGGGAATTACATACCAATCAGGAATGGTGTATAAGTATTTAAATTGTAATTCATATTCAATTTCGATCGTATAAGGATAATCCTTTTGCTTTAGATCTGCATATAAAACCCTATTGTCCTCATATAAACTTGAACCTGATATATTGCTGTAATCTTCAAAATCATTTTTCTTCCATTTGTTGATTTGATTGCCTTTCTCGTCAAAAGCAACAGCATTTAATGATTTAACTTTGATTAATTTATCATAACCCACCACCACTTCTGCAAAATGATCCGCCTTTTTATTCAAGATAGTAATGATCTGTTTAACTCTATAAGTAGCCTTGTCGACAGCCTGTATTTCAAAAACCCCCTCATCTAAACGAAAAACTGCATGTGCATCTTTTTTAAGATCAGCCGGGATTTTTCTTGAATCATAAATGTCCTCATTTGCAAAAGATGGGAGACTTAATGTAAGCAAGACAAAATAAATCGTTAATTTCATATAAAGTAGCCTTATAGTAATAACATTCAATTAATTAGAAATTCTTCTTTTTAATAATGATTTCTTCAGATTGTTTTTCGATAACCTGGGCATAGAACTCCTTCAAATACACATATTCCTCTCTCCCAAAATGTGTTTTGTTTATTGAAAAAACAGAATTGATTAGTATTTCATCATTCATCTGTTGGCAACTGAATAAAAAGCGCCCTCCATTCCCTGGCAAAGCAATAGCAATATTTTCAGGCAAGTCAGTAACTTCAAAGTCAGTGGGAAGTGCAATTTTATAGGTATGCCTATTATCCACAGGAGCATCAAATGTTACAGGAAATTTCCTTTCCTCTTTTTGAAATGGATTATCCTTAATCTTGTCCAGAAACGTAGGATTAAAAACTATCATACTGTCCATTAATGTAGCTGAATTGTCTATTTCGAAATCAAGCTTCTCCAGCAACTTTTCAGGATTTTCAGTTGAAACATTATGATCAATTATTGATAACTGGAAGTTCCTGTCCTGAAACTCCTCTTTATATTCATCCACATTATCATACTTTTTATGGAAGTTGAAATTACTATACCCTAAGTGCTGTAACTGAACATTACCAACCACAGACCCATCTTCATTAATTGAGAAATTGCTCATCCCATTGGTTTTTTTGGAGCTCCCATAGGTCAGGTCAATCCAGCCTGAATGTTTTGACGAAATAATTAAACCTTGATCATTCACTGTTTCAGGTCTTAAAATATTAAAAGGCAAATATTTTTCTGATGCATCAAGGATGTACTTCTGATCGTTGAGCTGAACCATGCAAACAGAATAATTGAAATTTCTAGGTGAAGGATAATTTCTATTCACATAACCATGCTTCTTAGTACTTAACCTGATGATGTGAGCTTCATAACCCGCATAATTGTACATTGCGGCTAATATCATATTGATGTCCTGCCTCCATCCTTTTCTCTCCTTATGAATTTTCCTTAAACTTGTGCTCATCATCTCATCATCCACTTCATATGCTGATTGCACAAATTCATAAATTTTACGGATATTATCTAAAGCAACAGCTTCTTTGGATATTAAACTCTCCACATCTTCCTTTAAGAATCCATTGGGTTTATAAATACCCTGATAATATTCTTCTTTTTCCATTTTTTCTATGAGCCTTCCATAAGAGGGTGGAATAATTTCCACTATTGATGAATTAGGAAATTTATAATCACTCAAATCAAATTTGATTTTCGAAATGTAATTCTCCTTTGATGAAATGAAAGGCTCCGATTCAAAAGCAGGAATGTTTTTAGATATGAAGGTCTTTTCAATAACATTGAAGGAAGTTCCCTTATAATACCCATGCTTCACTTCCTCAGAATAATCAGCCAAAGGAATAAAACCTGTCATCCGTTGCTTATAATTAAAAAAAGCCGGCATCTTAACTACATATTCAGAATATAAAACCGGAACTGAAGTTTGAAAATACCAGGTGTTAAGACTTGAAATTGTTCCATATTCCACAGTATATGTATATTCAATAATTGACCCGGGCTTAACATTGGCAATAGTGAATATTTCCTGTTCAATATCATCAGATACTTTTTCTTTGAAAATATCTTTTCTGCTTATTTCGTTTTTAATGATTTTTCCACTTTCTAAATTATAAGAACACGCTTTAACCCCTCTTGATTTTGATCCTTTACTGTGAGGTATCTTGATATTTGCCCGGTCTAATTCAGAGTTTTTCAGTATTAATATCCGCAGATGGTTCGTCATTGTAGGGCTAAAGTTGTGGTTATAGGTTGTTAATCCTTTATCCAGTAATATTACTGCCCCGGCAGTGGTATCAGCTATAGTGGAAGGAAACTCAAAGTCTGTAAAGGTCACATCTCCATATTCTCTACTTTCCTGAGCAAATAGGGGTGCACATAAAAAATAAAAGATTAGCGACAAGGTAAGTCGTTTAAATGTCATGATAGGGGCGAAATTTTAATGAAATAAATACAAATAAAGCAATAAAAAATACCACTTAAAAAATTAATGCAAAAAAAGGCCGTTGCAACATATTTTTGCAACGGCCTTTCTAAAATATTTACTCCCCCTATTTACAGAGGTAATATATAATGCTTATTAAGCTTCCACTCTTTTCTTTTTCCTTTTAGCCAAGTCCAATACAATTGGCGTAGCAATAAATATGGAAGAATAAGTACCCACTAAAATACCTACCAATAAAGCAAAGGAGAATCCTCTTAAAACTTCCCCACCAAAAAGGAATAACACAAATACAACCACTAATGTAGTCATGGATGTCATAATTGTTCTACTAATGGTATCATTGATGGCCGTATTAAAAGTTTCTTCACTAGAAGCTTTGGAAGTAATACCCAAAGTTTCCCTTATCCTATCAAAAACAACCACTGTATCGTTAATGGAATAACCGATAACTGTTAAGATAGCTGCGATGAATACCTGGTCTATCTCAAATACAAATCCAAATGATTTGGCAATGGCAAATGCAGACAACACAATCAATGTATCGTGAAACAAGGCTACAACTGCTCCCAAACCAAACTGCCATCTTCTAAACCTTATTAAAATATAAAGAAAAATAGCAATCAAAGAGAAAATAACGGATTCTTGTGAGGCATTTTTTATATCATCGGCAATAGTAGCCCCTACTTTAGAAGACCCACTAATTGAGAAAATATTTTCCCCCATTCCTGACTCATTCTTAGCATAAGTCATTCCTGTAGTTGCTGTAATGCCCTCAATTAATTTGTCCCGAACAATATTATCTGCTTCAGTAGATTCCTCTTCTACCAGATAAGAAGTAGTCACTTTAAGGATATTATTGGCTCCGTATGTTTTAACTTCAGTACCTTTATTCTCAAAGGTTTGTTCCAACGCCAGTTTCAATTCAGTAGGCTGCACTTTTTCAGAAAAGCGCACCACATAAGATCTACCACCTGTGAAATCAACCCCTAAATTCAATCCATTGATACTGATCAACGTCAAACCTATTGCAATAACAATTCCGGACCCGATGTAAGCCATCTTCCTTTTTGTCATAAAGTTGATTGATAAGTTATTAAACAGATTCTTGGAAAATGGAGTGCTGAAGGAAATTTTACTATCCTCACCTTTTTTACTCATCCATGTAACAATCACACGGGTAATAAATACTGCTGAGAAAAATGAGCAGGCAATACCAATCATTAAAGTAATGGCAAAACCTTTTACCGGACCCTGACCTAACCAATATAAGATAGCTCCAATCAGGAAAGTAGTTACGTTAGCATCCACAATTGAGCTATAAGCTTTCTCGTAACCAGCTGAAATAGATTTCAATAAAGTATTGCCATTTCGTCTTTCCTCCCGGATACGTTCAAATATAAGCACGTTCGCATCAATGGACATACCAATGGTCAACACAATACCTGCAATACCTGGTAATGTTAATGCTGCATTCAACTGAGCTAAAATACCTAGTATAAAGAAGATGTTGAATACTAAAGCAATATTAGCCACAATACCACCTTTGGCATAATATGCTATCATGAAAATAACCACCATGCCTAGCCCTGCTACAATGGAAAGAATACCTTGCGCCTGAGCCTCTTTTCCTAAAGTTGGTCCTATGGTAGCTTCCTCTACTATTCTGGTAGGTGCGGGTAATGATCCTGCCTTTAAGATGTTCGCTAAATCCTTGGCTTCTTCCAAAGTGAAATTTCCCTGGATAATGGATTTCCCATTAGGGATTTCACTATTTACCACTGGAGCAGAGTACACATAATTATCCAAAACAATCGCTATCCTGTTATTAATATTTTCACGAGTGATTTTGGCCCATTTCCTTGCTCCTTCGGCATTCATACTCATATCAACCGCAGGTTGACCTACCTCATCAAAAGTTTGACGGGCATCATTAATTACCTCACCAGTTAACATCGCTTTATCACCTCTTAAGGTACGAACTACATACAGTTCCAATAGCTCCATACCATCATCAAGCTTATTGGCTTTCACATCCCATACAAGTCTTGTGTTTCTTGGAAACAAGCTTTTGATATCTTCTCTTTGGATAATTTGATTGATTTTGGAAGTGTCTGCAACATCATATACCAACCCATTACGGCTCTTGATCAAACTAAACAATGGAGATACGTCCTCACTGGCTTGCAAAGAATCCAGATTTGCATCTTCATCTGTAGACAAAGTATCACCTTCTGTTCCGAGAGTATCCTGGTCTGCAGAACGCTCATCCTGCAATAAATCAGCTAAATCTTCACTTTGTGGAGCATCTGTAGCTTCTTCGCCTTCACCCAAAGTTTCCTTTTGGGCTTTTTGTTCCTCAACTAAAATCTCATTAGCTTGAGTTAAAGCATCACTTACTTCATTGATCTCAATTACCTGTAAGAATTCCAACTTTGCAACACCTTGCAAAAGTTTTCTTACCCTTTCAGGATTATCAACACCCGGCAACTCTATTTGAATTCTACCGGTATTTTCCAGTCTTTGAATGTTAGGTTGTGAAGTACCAAACCTGTCAATACGAGTTCTTAAAATATTGAATGATCGATCCATAGCATCATCCACTTCTGATCTAATCACTCTTAAAACCTCGGAATCGTCTGTATCAAAACCTATTTTTCCACGGTTAGCGGCATTCGCAAATACTGTACTAAGTTTAGTATTTGGGGCTGTTTCATTAAAGGCTTCGTAAAATAAATTCACAAAGGACTCCTGACTGGTTTTCTGTCTTTCCTGAGCAAGCTCCAAAGCTGCAAGGAATTCAGGGTCTTCATTATTCCCACTTAATCCTTTGATGATATCCACCGGGGAAACTTCCAGCGTAACATGCATACCTCCCTGTAAATCCAAACCAAGGTTAAGCTCTAAGTCCTGAATCTCCTTGTACGTAAATTCTATTCCCAACAAATTATAAACAGGCTCATTGTAAACTGAATCCAAATAAAACTGTTTTTTGGAATAGTCAACATTACCCGCTTCATCTCTGGCATATTCAGTGGCATCTTCTTTAACACCGTTTGAAACAAATGTAAATGAAAGGTAATACACGCATAAAAGCGTTACAATTACCGTCATAAACACGATAAATCCTTTATTTTTCATAATAAATTAATTGTTAAAATTGTAGTAATATTTTTTATTGAGTAGCTACTTTGATGTAGCTATAAGGCAGTTTGAGGCAACTAAAATTAAGGGGCGTTAGGCGAAATAATTTGCCTGAAGAGTGTCTCAAAAAAATTATGAAACACTTTGTCACCTGAATGGGACTCTGAAAAATTGACTTTTTCTACTTTTGGAATCTCAATAAGTAAATCAAAAGAATGGAATAAATTAAACTGTAGTACCGGAAGCAGTACCTGGTATGACATAATCTGATATTCCGCTTGCTCCTGGCTAGCATCTTCTTTCTTTTCAGTCTTAGGATTAGAGTGACCATCCTCAGTTGAGGTCTGAGAAGTGTAGGGCTGCTGAAAAAACAATAAAAAGGCCACAAGAATACCTGACAACGCCATGGCTGTTTTCTTATTGGTCCTTATTTTGTTTGTCACTTTCATCATTTGAGTGTGCAAAAGTAATTAAAATTTACCAAATACAATATCTATTTTAAGAATGGATTGAATATGGTCTCAAAAGAATAGTACTTCTTATTTATTTTTTAAGGATAATCCTGAAAGTTGTGCCTTTATCAACAATTGATTCCTTCACACTTATTCTTCCATTATGATAGTTCTCTATAATACGTTTTGCTAAAGTGAGCCCTAAACCCCAACCTCTTTTTTTAGTAGAAAAACCCGGCTGAAATATCTCTTTTATTTTCCCTGAAGGTATGCCTTTACCTGTATCACTTATATCAAGCAAAACGTCTCCATACTTGCCCTCTTTAAGCATAATCGTGATTTTGCCCTCCCCGCTCATAGCATCAATTGCATTTTTGCAAAGATTCTCTATTACCCAATCAAAAAGGGGCTTATTAATTTCTGCAGTCAATAGATCATCTTTGCAATCAAAAAATATATCTACTTTTTTAGAAACCCGTTTCTGCAAATAAGACACTGTGGAGCTTATTACTTTTGAGATATTTTGCTCAGTTAATACAGGGACAGAACCAATACTTGAAAAGCGGGAAGTAATCAATTCAAGCTTGTCTATGTCTTTCTCCAATTCCTGTGTGACCTCCTTATCTTTCAGGTCATCATCAATTTTCATAATTTCCAGCCAAGCCATTAAAGAGGAAAGGGGAGTGCCCAACTGATGTGCGGTTTCTTTGGCTAAGCCTACCCAAACCTGGTTTTGTTCTGCTCTTCTGGAATAACTAAAAGCTACATAACCGAAAAAAACAAAGGCTGCAATAACCGATAGCTGTATGTAGGGATAGTATCTCAATCTATAAATCAAGTCAGAATTTCGATAATAGACATAGTACAAATCACGTGTCACCTCAGAATTGGAATCATAAAGTACAATGGGTTCATATTCCTGTTCCATTATTTTCAATTCCTTCTCAAAAATTGATTTAATTTGTTCATTACTATGTTTGCTACTATCCACCTTTATGTTCCTATACCCCGTAGGCATACCATCTGAATCTACAACAATGATAGGAATCGAATTATTTGGTGCTACAATTTCCTGATAAATAAAAATAAGGTTATCACTGTTATCTGGATTGATAGTGTATTCCAATGTCTTAGCATAGAGGTCAATATAACGCTCTTCTCTTTCCTTCAATTCTTCCACTATGCTGTTGGTATAAAATACCGAGGCAATACCTATAATCAGAGAAAATACTAATGCCACCCATTTAAGAGCAGATTTACTCTGATAAATTGAAGATGCACTCCCTAAAAAGGGATTTTCCGAAGGGTTGACCATTTTGTTACTTGAAGCTGAAATATACGAGTAGTTTCTAAAAACGAAAAATATATGAATTATTACATTTCGACCACAAATTAAAAAGTGAAGAAAAATTTACTTTAGTATTGAAACACCCTTGCCCTCAGAAACCGTTAATTCCTTTAATAAGTCGAACCTTTTAATTTAAAAAACTATGGCCGTTGTAAAAGAAACCAAAGAAAAAATGATAAGGGACCAGTTGGCTGAAGACAACAGAATTCTATCCTCTGATATTGAAATAAAAGTGTCTGGCTCCAAAGTTACTTTATCGGGAATGGTGCCTTCTTATTATGAAAAACTATCAGCCGAAGAAGATGCATTAGCCACACCAGGTGTATACGTTGTAGAAAATAACATAATGGTAACTTATCCTGAAGAAACCTATGTATTATCTGACAGTGAAATAAAATCCTCTATTGAAAATATGCTACAATGGGATCCCCGCATTGACTCCTCCAAAATTACTGTAACGGTCCAAAAAGGTGTAATCACAATGGAGGGTTCTGTTGATGCCTTTTGGAAAAGGAGAGTAGCTGAAAATACAGCTTTTAGCATTTCCGGAATAGTTGATGTAAACAATAAGTTGAACGTAGTGTGGACAAATGAACTAAAGGATGAAAAGATTGCAGAGAGTATACAAAACGCACTTAAAAAAAGTCCTCTTGTTAATTCCGCAGAGATTATTGTTGAAGTAAGAAATGGCATAGTAAACCTACGGGGACGTGTATCAAATCTCATTTCAAAAAGAGTAGCGGCTGATAAAGTTGCTTATGTGGAAGGCGTAAAAGGGATCAATAACCAACTAGTGGTTTTATAAAGGTTGGAATCTTTTTAACTCATAATCATCTTTTTGATGAATCATTCTATTGAAGCATTATTCAAACCTACAAACATAGCAATCATAGGAGCCTCTCGCAAACAAGAAAGCCCGGGAAGAAGTATACTGCGAAATTTGCTAAAAAGCGACTTTCATGGCCAGATTTTTCCTGTTAATCCTAAGGCAGAAGAGGTGATGGGGATCAGGTGCTACTCCTCTGTAAAGGATATAAAGGAAAAGATAGATCTTGCTTTTATTGCAATTCCTCGCGATGCTGTAGTGCTTGCAATGGAGGAGTGTGCACAAAGAGACATTCAGGCTGCAATAGTGATTTCTGCAGGTTTTAAAGAGGTAGATGAAGAAGGTGCGGAATTAGAAGACGAATTGACCTCTATTGCCAAAAAGCATGGCATGGCTGTACTAGGCCCAAACTGCCTTGGAGTAATAAATACTGATAGGGAAGTTAAATTAAACGGAACTTTCGCTCAACATAATTCTGCTGAAGGAAATATTTCTTTTATTAGCCAAAGTGGTGCTGTGGGAGTTTATGCACTGGAATTCGCTGCTCAGTCACAGGTAAGTTTTGCCAAATTTGCTTCTTTAGGTAATAAAGCTGTGAGTAATGAAAATGACTTGTTGGAAGCTTATATGGAAGATGAGCAAACTAAAGTGATTATTGCCTATCTGGAAGATTTTAAAAATGCCCCAAAATTCTTTGCCCTTGCTGAGAAACTGAGAAAACAAGTGCCGGGTAAGCCGCTGCTGGTTTTAAAATCAGGGGGAAGTGAGAGTGGCAAAAGAGCTGCTGCTTCTCATACAGGCGCTTTAACTGAAAGCGATGAAGTATTGGATCACCTTTTTGATCAGTATGGTATTATTCGTATGCCGAACCTGGAAAGCCTGTTGAATTCCGCCAAGGCATTTTCTACTGAACAAATACCTCGGGGTAACAGGTTGTGTATAATAACCAATGCGGGAGGACCCGGAATTATTACAACAGATGCTGCAGAAAAAGTCGGTTTAAAAGTTCCTCCTCTCTCAGAAGAGTTACAAAAAGAGTTATCAGCTGATATGCCTGCTACTGTAAGTTGTGATAATCCAATAGATTTAGTGGGAGATGCCGATGAAAGCCGTTATGAAAAAGCCTTAAAAATATTAATAGACTCACAGGAAATGGATATTCTGCTTTTGCTCTGCACTCCTCAGTTAATGACAGATATGGAGGAAATAGCCCGTACTATTGGCAAATATGCTGAAAAGGCAAAGCAAAGTGGCAAAATGATAGTGGCTGTTTTTGCTGATTTTGCTCCCGAATCAAAAGTGAAAGATATACTCATCGAAAAAAAAGTGCCTTATTACCAGTTTGGTAACCATGCGGTTGATGCTTGTGCGGCAGCGGTTAAATACCAAAAGATGAAAACAAAGCCAAAGGAAGAAAGCAAGCAGGATTTTCAGATTGATAAAACACAAACTGAAAAGCTAATTCGGAAAGGACAAAAACGGGAAAACAAATTTCTGACAGAGCCCGAAGCTTATAAAGTCTTTAGTGATTATGGCTTGAAAATAGCTGACTATGATGTAGCCAAAAATAAAGAAGAAGCGCAAAAATTAGCTGGATCAATTGGTTTCCCAATGGTAGCAAAAGTTGTTTCGGAGGATGTAATCCATAAAAGTGGAAATAATGGGGTTGTTACCCATATTAATAATGAGGAAGATCTAATGCAGGCTTATGACAACATTCATAAGGGTGTAAATAATATAAAACCAGAAGCCGACATAAAAGGAATATTGCTTCAGAAAATGCAAAAGGAAGGAGTCGAACTTATTATCGGTGCCAGATATAATGAAAATTATGGTCATTTACTCATGTTTGGTTTAGGCGGAATATTTGTTGAACTACTAAAAGATGTAAGCTTTCGCAGAGTGCCCTTAGATAAGCAGGAGGCTATGGATATGATAGAAGGAATCCGCACCAAAAAAATTCTTGAAGGAATGAGAGGAAGGCCTGCCATTGATAAAGAAGCACTGGCTGATTATTTACTTCGCCTTTCCCAGCTGGTAAAGGATTTTCCTCAAATAAAAGAAATAGATATCAATCCTGTTTTTGGATTGCAAAAAGGAGCGCTTATAGCAGATGCCCGTCTTATTATAAGGGATAGTGAGTAAGAATACTATAAAAGAGGATTCAATAGTAGCGAGCCTTTCATTATTTGGAATGCCCGAATAAGTAACCTAATGGCTTAAGTTTTGAATTGTGGCTGAAAATGATATTCATGGCAGCAAATATTGGCACAAACAAAATCATACCGGAAATACCCCAGAAAAAACCGCCTAATATAACAGCAATAATTTCTATCAATGGATTTAGCTTTACTTCATTTCCAATAATAACAGGTTCCAATATATAGCTTTCTATCAACTGAACTATCAATACAATTGCTGTAAATAAAATAATTGTATAAGTGCTGTCTAAATAAAAGACAGCAAAAAGTATTGGAAGTACCCCACTTATTAAAGGTCCTATATAAGGTATAACAGTAACTAAAGCACCAAAAACGGTTAATAAAATAGCAAAAGGGAGTCCGAAAATTAAAAATGTGATATAATAAAGGATAGCCAAAATCGACATCACCTTTACTCTTCCCAATAAATATTGATAGGATACTTTACTGATCTCTCTGACTATAAATTTAGTATTTCTTCTATTTTCTTCTTCCACAAACATCATAATGAACTTAGGAAATTTTTTTCTGTAAAGGAGAAGTAAAAAGAGATACACCAATATCAACAAGAAGTTACCTAATACACCCACCGTACCCCCTAAGAACCTAGTCAGGTGAAATTCAATTGTTTTTAGTATTTCGTCTGATCTATTTTCCATCATACTTTTCTGTTCTTCAAGGCTAACACCTGTTAAAGAAGTAATTTGATTCTGAGTAGCTTGAATAATTGAATTCATTTTCTCTCTGATAGCAGGCAGGTCATTCATTAATCCATCCATTTGAAAAGAGATTAGAAAAAAAACACCTCCTATCGCTATAAAAATAACGCAGGTACTTAAGAATGAAGATATGACCCTGTTGATTTTAACTTTTTCCATAAGGTTGGAAAAGGGTGTCATCAGCATGGCTAAAAATATGGCAAAAGCAAATGGGATTAGAAAGGACGCCCCTAAATATAATACAGTCAATATTAGAATTATAAAAAGAAGAAGGTTGTTGGTTTTTTTTAAAAAATCCATTCTACTTTAATCATCAATTCTATCCACCATAGCCATTTTAAACAGAGTCTAAAAAAGAGCATGATTGGCATTTTGCCTATTAATTATAGACGGCATGATTTTGAAAAAGATGCTGGATACAATCTAATTACTATTTATTAAACTTACTAGCTAAATCTTATCCCTCTTTTTAGAAGAAATTACTTTTATTAAACCAGTTTAAGAAGGAGAGTAATGAGTGGCTCCTCCCAGAAACATTTCAGCAGATTCCATAATGGTTTCAGAAAGAGTTGGGTGTGGGTGTATAGTTAAAGCCAGGTCCTCAGCAGTAGAAGCCATTTCTATGGCCAGAGCAATTTCTGCGATCAATTTTCCGGCTCCTTTCCCAGCCACAGCACCTCCTAATATTCGACCTGTTTCAGGATCAAATATCAATTTGGTCAATCCATTTGTTGCACCAATTGCCGTAGCCCTTCCTGAAGCTGACCAGGGATATTTCGCTACTTTAACCTCTCTGCCTCTTTCTTCGGCCTGTATTTCCGACAATCCACACCATGCCATTTCAGGATGGGTGAACACCACTCCCGGAATTGCTTTAGGTGCATAAGTTGCACCGCTTTCACCGGCAATTACTTCCGCTACAAGTCTTCCTTCATGTGTGGCTTTGTGAGCCAGTAAGGGATCTCCAGTCAAATCTCCAATTGCATAAACATTGCCAACACTTGTCCTTCGCTGATCATCTACCAGTAAATATCCATTCTCATCAGTTTTTACTCCAATCCCCTCTAAATTTAATTTATCTGAACTAGGCTTTCTTCCTACTGCCACTAAAACTTTATCATATTCCTTCTGTTGGTTTCCCTCACCGTTCTTAAAATTCACTACTGCTTTCCCATCTTTAACTGAAATTTCTTCCACTGTAGTCTCAAAATAAACTGCATCAAACAGCTCTTTATTCTCCTTTTTAAATACTTCAATTAAATCTGTATCTGTACCGGGTAGAAAATTTGAAGTCATTTCAGCTACTGACACTTTACAGTCCAAAGCTGCATATACACTTCCAAGCTCCAGACCAATATACCCTCCTCCTATCACCAGCATGCTTTCAGGAATTTGATTTCTTTCCAACAAATCAGTGGAATCTATAATAACATCATGGTCAATTTTAATATTAGGCAATTCCATAGGACTGGAGCCTGTAGCTAAAATAACGTTTTTAAAACCTAGGGTCAATTCTTCTCCATCATGTGTTGCTACAGTCAGCTTTTCTTCGGATTTAAACTTAGCTGTACCCCTAATATATTCAATGTTCCTGTTTTTGGTTAACTGACCTAAGCCTTTTGTTAGTTTGCTGACAACTTTATTTTTCCATTTAATCATTTTCCCCACATCAACATCTGGTTTATCATACGCCAAACCATATTCAGAAGCTCTTTCCGCTTCATGCATTGTATTGACCACATACAATAATGCTTTTGTAGGAATGCATCCGCGATAAAGGCAAACGCCTCCTGGATTTACTTCCGGATCAATTAATGTTACTTTCAATCCTAAATCAGCTGCCCTGAAAGCTGCTCCATATCCTCCGGGGCCAGCACCGATTATTACCAGTTCTTTTTTATCTTCTTTGGTCATAGTTTTTTTAATTAAATAAAAACATCAGGCTCCCAATAAGGCTTTGTATGGATCTTCCAGGGCATTGCCTACCCATCGGAGAAAAGCAGCGCCTTCTGCCCCATCTATTAATCTATGATCATAGGACAAGCTTAAGGGCAGTATACTTCGCGGTTCAAAATCTCCATCAATGAAAACAGCTTTAGTCTCGGCCCTGGACACGCCTAATATGGCTACCTGAGGATGGTAAACAATAGGAGTGAAATTAGTGCCTCCTATTCCTCCCAAATTAGATATGGAGAAATTACCGCCTTGCATATCTTCAGGAGAAAGTTTTTGCTCACGGGCTTTTTCTGATATTTCTGTAATTTCTAAGGCTAATTCAACAATAGTTTTTTTATCCACATCACGGATTACAGGTACTAAAAGTCCTTTTTCAGTATCTACGGCTATGCCAATATTTATATAATTTTTGAGAATTGCTTCCTCATTTTCAACATCAATACTGGCATTGAATTTCGGGAATTGTTGCAATGCATTAGCCGTTATCTTCAGCAAGATTGCCGTAATAGTAAGTTTTCCTCCCGCTTCCCCCACTTTCTTTCTGTTCTTTTCGATATATTCTTCAATGCCTGAAATATCCGCTTCATCAAACTGGAACACATGCGGAATTGTCTGCCATGAAGCAGTCACATTTTTAGCCGTTGTCATTCTGATACCTGAAAGTGATTCTCTTTCCACAGAGCCCCACTGACTGAAATCCGGCAGTTTCTCCTGAACAAACCCTCCGCCTTTCTTTCCTTTGCTTTGCCACTGTTTAGCAGCAGATTTTACATCTTCTTCGGTAATTCTATCACCAGTACCACTGCCTTCAGTGTTATGGATATCCACACCCAATTCCCTGGCCAATCTCCTAACTGACGGGGAAGCCGGTACTTCTACCTGTTCACCTTCTTTTTCTCTCTGCTTTTCGTCTTTGCTTTCTTTTTCGTCAGCTTCTTTTTCTCCTTTAGCTTCAGGCTTTTTACTTTCCTTTTCTTTAGATGCTTTTTGTTCTTCAGGCTCTTCTTTTTCTTTCTTTTGAGCAGATTTTTCTTCCTTCTCGTCTTCGTCTTTCTTAGCTTTCTTTTCCTCTTGCTTTTCTTCCTTCTCTCCGGATTCTTCTTTTTCCACTTTGGCTTTATCTTTTTTCTCTTCTGTCCCTTTCTCTTCCTTATCGGCCTTTTTCTCCTCTTCTCCGTCTTCACTATCCTCCAGGATCAAAAGCACATCTCCAACTTTCACTTCATCACCATCTTTAACCTTTATTTCTTTTACTTTTCCACTATCAGATGAAGGCACTTCTACAGATGCTTTATCAGTTTCTACCGCTATAATTGATTGTTCTTTTTCAATAGTATCTCCTTCAGAAACCAATACTTCTGCTACGGATGCTGATTCAACTCCTTCTGATATTTCCGGTAATTTCACTTCTTTAGCCATAATATTTTAGTCTTAAAAAATTTTATAAATCAGGAAGCCCTCGGATTAGCTTTGTCAGGATCAATTCCTAAATCTTTTGCTGCTTGCTTTAATTCTTCCAGTTCCAGTTGTCCCTTTCCCGCCAAATCGTAAAGAGCTGCAAAAGCAATATGATGATAGTCTACTTCAAAAAATTCACGCAAATGTTCTCTGTTGTCACTGCGGCCAAAGCCATCAGTACCCAATGCTGTTAATTTCCCCGGAAACCATTTATCAATGGACTCAGGCAAAACCTTCAAATAATCGGAAACCGCTATAAATACTCCTTCCTCCTCTTGCAGGCATTCCTGAATATAATTTGGTTGTTCATTGAGTTGCGCATGAAGTCTGTTTTTCCTTTCTACATCAATGGCATCATCATATAAAGCTTTGTAGCTTGTGATGCTCCATACATCAGCTGATACCTTATATTCTTCTTCAAGCAAATCAGCTGCTTTTAATACCTGCGTCATAATGGCTCCACTCCCAAAAAGATGCGCTTTCCTTTTTCGTTTCTTATTAGAAGATTTTCTAAATCTGTACATCCCTTTCAAAATTCCTTTTCTATTTTCCTCATCAGGCATTTCGGGCATTTTATAGGTGTCATTCCCGACAGTGATGTAGTAAAAGATATTTTCCTTTTCCACATACATCCTCTTAATGCCATCCTGAACAATAACTGCTAATTCAAAGGCAAAGGCAGGATCATAAGCCATTAATCTAGGGAATGCCATAGCATAGGCATGGCTTTGGCCATCCTGGTGCTGCAAACCTTCCCCCGGCATACTGGCCCGGCCTGAAATACCTCCGATCAGGAAACCTTTGGCACCTGCATCCGCTGCTGCCCATATCAGGTCTCCAATTCTTTGAAAGCCAAACATAGAATAGAAAAAATAGAAGGGAATGGTGTTTATTCCATGGGTATAATTGGCGGTGCCCGCAGCAATAAATTCACTTATACAACCTGCCTCGGTTATCCCTTCTTCCAATATAGCGCCATCTTTTGCTTCCCTGTAGTATAACAGGCTTTCCTTGTCTACAGGCTCATATTGCTGGCCACCGGAAGCATAAATTCCCACCTGCCGGAATAATGATTCCATCCCAAAAGTGCGGGATTCATCGGGAATAATAGGAATAACCAGTTTACCTATATTATCATCTTTCAGTAATTTGCCCAAAAGCTGAATCATCACCATCGTAGTGGCAGCTTCTTCATCACCTGATCCTTTAAGAAAATCTTCAAAAATGGCTTCATCAGGTTCTTTAATCCTGTCACTTTTATCCTTCCTTTGAGGAATGTTCCCTCCTGCTTCCTGTCTTTTTTGAAGTAGGTATTTCATTTCTATACTTCCCTTATCAGGCTTCACAAAAGGAATTTCTTCTAAATCCTCATCAGAAATAGCTACTTTAAAGCGATCCCTGAAATGTCTCAATGCTTCTTTATCTAATTTTTTCTGCTGATGGGTCACATTGCTGGCCTCTCCGGCATCTCCTTGCCCATAGCCTTTAATAGTTTGTGCAAGAATAACAGTAGGCTGGCCTTTATGCTCAGTGGCTGTACGATAAGCATTATATATTTTTACCGGGTCATGTCCTCCTCGTTTCAACCTTTGCAATTCTCTATCGGAATAATTGCTTACGAGTTCTTTAAGCTCTTCATCTTTTCCAAAAAATTCATCTCGGATATAGTCGCCATCTGAATAGGCCAATTTCTGTAGCTGCCCGTCAGGAATTTCATTTAACTGCTTAATTATTTTACCTTTTTCATCCTGGTTAAAAAGGGGATCCCAATCACGCCCCCATAAAACTTTGATTACATTCCAGCCTGCTCCTTTAAATAGTGCTTCCAATTCCTGAATTACTTTACCATTGCCCACCACAGGGCCATCCAACCTTTGCAGATTACAATTCACCACAAAAATCAGGTTGTCAAGTTTATCCCTTGCTGCAATTCTCAAGGCTCCCGTTGATTCAGGCTCATCCATTTCCCCGTCTCCTAAAAATGTCCATACCTTTTGCTTATCTTCATCAATTAACCCTCTGTTTTTAAGATATTTATTAAACCTTGCCTGATAAATGGCCATAATGGGTGAAAGCCCCATAGAAACAGTAGGGAAGCTCCAGAAATCAGGCATCAGATGTGGGTGGGGGTAAGAAGTAAGTCCTTTTTCCGATCTTAACTCATGACGAAAGTTCAGTAATTGCTCTTCAGTAAGCCTGCCTTCCAAAAATGCCCTTGCATAAACACCAGGTGAAGCATGACCTTGAAAATAAATGATATCTGATTTTTCATTTTCATGTACTTTAAAAAAATGATTGAAGCCTACTTCCCACAGGTTGGCAATTGAAGCATAGGTAGAAATATGCCCTCCAATACCTTCATCTTCTTTATTGGCTTTCACTACCATGGCCATGGCATTCCAGCGAATCATGCCCAATAATTTTTTCTCTATCTCTAAATCTCCCGGATAAGCCATTTCTTCTTCGGCCGGAATAGTATTTATATAGGGAGTATTGAATGGCTGTATAAATGAGGTGCCATGTCTCTCGGCTTCATTTCGTAGCAATTCTAACAATTCCTGAACCCTTTCTTCAGGCTCATTTTCTAAAACATAGCGTAAAGATTCCAGCCATTCCAAATTCTCTACTTCGTAATTCTCTGCATTCTCGTTGTTTGCCATAAACGAAATATTTAAAAAGAGTAAGTACAGCTAATATTTTGCTTAACCTGCAAAAGATCTATCATGAGATTATTATTTAATTCAGAAAACAGGCATTTACTAAAGCAATTAATATAGCTCCTTATGTATTTAAAATTAACGCCTTACAATAAGGTAGGTTTATTTCAAGCTGATAAATATCAAGAAAAATGCTACTATTTAAATCGGGATTCCCAGCTTTATTCAATACACTTTTGTGACATTCAGACTCTTCCCTATAGACTTTCTCTTTTCATAAAAAATTTAGAATTAAGTAAACATTCTATTTATATCTAACGTCATCACCTTAAGAGGCGAAAAGGCCTAAATTTTGATTATAAGCTATTTTTTTAACTATTTCTAAAATTTTTTAACGCTATGAAATATCACGAAAATAATACTCGGAAATTATCACTAGTCCATTTTAGCTGGCTTTTATTTTTTGTACTATCACTAGGAATTTTTACTGCATGTGATAATGATGATGACGTAACAGATGTAGATCCGGTTCCTATTTCTTATGTATCATTATATAATGGTTCTCCTGATGGATCGGCACTGGATATTTATGTGGATAACAACAGGATCAATTATAATGCATTTGATTATACAGATCATACAGGTTATTTAAGGTTTTATACTGGAGAAAGAGTTTTAAGATTTACTCCCTTTAATGCGGCCAATACCGTGCTGGAAACTGAGATTTCACTTGAACCGGATAGCCTCTATTCTGTTTTTATCACAGGTCAGACAGGAGATCGGGAAGCATTAGTGGTGCATGATGATATTAGGACTGAAGATAATGACAATGTGCTACTTCGTATTTTGCATGCTTCTCCAGATGCACCGGTAGTTAATTTAACTTATACAGGAACTGATACCCAATTATTTGAAAATATGACTTATCGTGATATTTCCGGTTTTGAGGAAATTAATGCCGGCCAAACTTCATTTGAAATAAGAAATGCTGTTACTAATGAGGTAGTCACTACTGTTTCCAACGTCAACTTTATTTCCGGCAGGGTTTATACGTTAGTGATAAGAGGGTTTGTTGAGCCTCCAGCGGGTAGTACACACGATCTGGGCGTACAAGTAGTACCAAATTTCTTTAATCTTTAAACATATGTGATCGTCAGGAGCTCTTTTAAGTTATTTACTAATGATGCTCCTGACAATCTTTCCTTTCTATACAGCCAAACATAAGAGATCAGGTGTTTAAAAATACTATTAACCAATCAAGTGTGCCAGCTTACAATTCCGACATTCATATTATAAAAGCGCAGCTTGCTGAAATGCTAAAAGGGGGCTTTGCTCCGGTTGTTAATTTACTGCGTGAGTTTGACTATCACAAATCAGGTATAGTGATGGATGGCTTGCCTTTCTCTGTATGGTCATTATTGGAACATATGAGACACAGACAGCATATCATGTTGGATTTCATCAAGCACCCTAAGAAGCAGGAGCTATGGCCTAATGCATACTGGCCTGAAAATCCTGTTCCTGAAAACGAGCAGGCATGGTTAAATGCCATCAACTCCTTTGAAAAAGATTTAAAAGAGATGATCAGCCTGGTCAAAAAACCTGAAACTCAATTATTCGAAATTCAGGAAAATGGGAAAACTATTTACTTTGCAGCATTAACCAACTTACATCATAATGCTTATACTATAGGACAAATAAAAGCTATAGGCAGGCAACTGGGCGTTTGGTAATAAAAATTTCAGGAATGATAAAGTTGTTCCTGCGATAGAATGAGTTCCTCTTTCAGCAATTCAAAATCATCATGGGCGGGAATTGTTCCCGTATTCATAAGCTGCTTGCCATCAATATTATAATTTAAATAGCGCAATAAAGGGCCGGCTATAATTTCAGATTCTTCTTTTTGCTCTTCTGTTAATATTTCTTTCCAGTAACCTGATGTTCCTTTTTTCAGGTGTTGAGGATTTTCCTCTTTAAGTTTAGCAAAACTCACTGCCTTTTCGATTGCTTCTTTTTCATTCTGGTTTAATTCAATGTTCAGGTAATCCAGTAAGTGATTGAGTTCTTGCGAGAAATCATGCAAAAACATCTCAAAATAGGTGATATGAATGTTGAATTCCTTACTTAGCCTCAAATGATCATAAACATGCCACACCCAATCATGCATCAGCTTTGAAAAGTTTTTCTGTAGGTATTTTTCCGGATCGGTTTCTTCCTGAGGAAAGTACTTTAGCATATAAGGAGAACAATAATATTCAGATGCTGAAATAGCTCTGTCCCGAGGGTCTCTTATGATGTAAATCTTTTTGTCAAATTGATCCAGCACCTCTCCGCTCTTTTTACAAACAGGGGAATGTGTCCAAACATGAGGTGCCTGCCTGACATAATCCTGGAGGTTTTCAACAGGCATTTTAAAAATACTGCTGATTCTATAGCTGACTTGCAGGTCTGTAATCTGAAGCACATCAATTCTTGCCTGGTCGGGGAAATTCAAATCCCACTCTTTAGCCAGTTTATAAATAGGTTGTTGTTCAATGTAACTGGTTGTACTTCTGCCAGACCTTGTAAGAATCTGCTGAATAATCTGGTAAAGCCAGAAATTTCCGCACTTAGGCACTCCACCTTGAAGAATACTCATTATAATTTATTATAGATTAAAAAATAACTGTCTAATACCAGTTTTTCATTTAAAAAAATCAGGTGAGCAATCATCTGCTTTCCCTAATCAAAAAAACGCTTAAGCTAAGGCCGCGGTTGCAGAAATGAACATAGGTTTTATTATCTTAAACTGATTAATTTTTGAGGTGCTGATCAGGCATTCTAAAATTTAAGGAATAGTGGCTCAAACCAAAGGCTAATCGGCTCGTAACAATTTATATAAAAAAACTAACAGAACCGTTATGAGTGAATCAAAACAAACAACCGACCGCAATACCATTAAAAAATGGGCAGATGCCCGTGATGGACAACCTGCTATTATTAAGGGTACGGAAAGCGACAATGTAGGAGTATTACGCATACATTTCCCAAAAGAAAGTGATAATAATGAAGAGTTTAAACCCATTCCATGGGATAAATTTTTTGATGTTTTTGAAGCGAGGGAATTGGCTTTACTGTATCAGGAAAAAAAGGAAAATGGGGAGCAAAGCACTTTTCATAAATTTGTGAACCGTTAGGGATTTTATACTGTTGGCATACTTTAATTTAAGCCTTGTATTTCTAATCTAAGGCCTCTCTTGATAGTGTTTTGGCACTGTTAGGAATGATCATCAACAACTGAAAATTCATCAAAACACATGAACAGTAAGAAAGTAGAGACTGTACCAACAAACGATATTGTAAACAAAAATGAACTGAGGGTGGTGGGCATGTCCCGAAGTGGGAACCATGCCATCATCAACTGGATAATTCAGCAATTAAATGGTCGCTACTGCTTCCTGAATTGTGCAGAACCCAAGACTAACCCTTTTTATACTGCACGCCCCTTACATCAGGAAGCAACTTACAGGGCAAATTATAATGGATTTGATTTAGAAGCGGAAAAAGTCAGAAATTTTTCAAAAAAAGATTATCTCATCCACAGCTATGAAGATTGCTTTCTTAGCATGCTCAATCACAAAACCTTTGAAGAGCAACATGATGCTTTTGTGGGGCCTTCTGAAAACCGCCTGGATATTCTAATCTTAAGGGATCCTTTTAACCTTTTTGCAAGCCGTATCAGGTCCGGCCTCTACAAGGAAAAAAAACCGGGTGCTCAAGTTACGCCATTAACTGCCAGACGTATTTGGAAACAACATGCACGAGAGGCATTAGGATTAAAACGACATCTTCAACAAAAAAAAATAGTTATTAACTATAATTTATGGGTTTTTGATCCTGAATACAGACAAAACATTGCTATTCAATTAGGCCTTGCTTTTACTGATAATGGCTTTCATGAAGTAAGTGATGTAGCAGGTGGTAGCTCATTTGACGGACTAAAATTTGAGAACAGGGCTGGTAATATGAAAGTTTTGGACAGATGGAAACATTATGTGGATGATCCTGCTTACAAAATGATTTTTGACGATGAGCTAATCGATTTATCTCACCAGGTATTTGGTCATATTCCTGATGAAAGGTTGTTGGCCGGTTAAAGCAACAGTATTTAGCGAACTTTACTTCCATTGTTCGAGAAAGTTTCCAATAAAATAAGCTACCGAGGCTGCTGACCCTCCTATTAATAACATTTCAGTCCCCGCTCTTAAGGCACTGCCACCTGTGGCTTTTGTTCTTAATGCTCCTGATCCAAATAAAGCTATGGCAGTAGCAATACATGACAACAGGAAGGTATTATAATTGTCTGTTTTAAAAAAATAAGGAATTAAAGGGATAAGGCCTATTAAAACAAATGCTATAAAAGTAAATAAGGCTGCTATCTTAGGATTTTCTTTTTCCGTATTAGATGCTATTCCATTATTAGCTTTTCTTGCGTTTTCAGCTTTATTTGATAAAAAATTTGAAGAAGCCATAGAAAACCCATCAGCAAACAAAGAAGCAAAACCTACTATAAGTATAGCAGCTGTGCCTAGCTCAGCACCCTCAATACTGGCAACTATGGCAAAAGTGGTGACAATTCCATCATTTGCACCATAAACTAAGTCTTTAATATACCGTTTTAAAAGAATAACTGTTTTCATTTCCTAAACTTAAGAAAAACACAGTTACTCTAACTCATTTTCTGATGCTTCTCCATCAGCCCAGGCTTTTAAATTCCGAATAGTAGATTGTATATTATCTTTCAGGGCTTCATGAGTAAGAAAAGCCTGATGAGCAGTAATCAGCACATTTTTAAAGCCTGTCAAGCGCACAAAAAGATCGTCCTGAATAATATCGGAAGAATGGTCCTCAAAGAATAGGCCCTGTTCATGCTCATACACATCCATGCCCAAATAGCCAATTTTTCTACTTTTCAGCCCCTCAATAAGTGCCTCTGTTTTACAGATAGCGCCTCTGGCAACATTGATAATCATTACTCCTTTTTTCATCTTGTTGATTTTATCATGATCAATCAAATGATGAGTGTCATCCGTAAGTGGAGCATGAATAGATATAATATCTGATTGTTCACAAAGTTTATCAATCTCCACATAGCGGGCACCGTATTTCTCTTTCAATTCATCATTTTCTTTGATATCATAAATGAGCAATTTGCAACCGAAACCATGCAGAATTTTGGCGCTCACCTCACCAATATCACCTGCTCCTAAAATCCCGACAGTTTTACCATGCATATCAAACCCAACAAGTCCATTTAACCTGAAATCATTCTCCCTGATTTTTCTGTTGGCAATTACCAGTTTGCGGTTAAGGGCCAGCATTAAAGATATGCTATGTTCAGCCACTGAATAAGGGGAATAATCCGGCACATTGGCCACTTTTATTCCAAGTTCTTTGGCTTTTTCAGTATCAATATGATCCATGCCCATCGTGCGTGTAGCAACGTGCTTTACTCCTACATTTTTCAGTGCTTCCAGTACTTCGGCAGAAGCTTCATCATTGGTGAATATCACAACCGCTTCACTGCCATCGGCCAGTGAAACAGTGTCTTTGGTCAATCTTTCTTCTTTATAGAATAAAGTTAAACCAGAGATGTCCTGAGCTTGAAAGAATGGTCTTTCGTAGGGCGAAATATTATAAACAGTAGCTTTCATCATCATTAAAATAGGTTTTTCTTAAATTTTAGGTATTTGTATAATTCTCCGGCAGCTAAAATCAACACTGACATTATGATCAGTATGGCCAAATCCAAAACAGGTAAATCTTCAAATTTCATAAAATCTCTTATAGCCGGCACTTTTACTACTACGATTTGGAGTACTATTGCTGCAAGAAATGCCATGTTTACCCATTTATTTGTAAATACTCCTATTTCAAAAACTGAAAGCCTGAGTGATCTCAAATTATAGGCATTAAATAACTGGGTGGAAGAAACCACAATAAATGCACCTGTTCTGGCCATTACTTCTCCCTGAGGTAAATAATATTGAAAAGTCAACAAAGTAAGTGTCACCATTACCAAGGAGACCACAAGAATGTAAGGCACTACATCCCATTTAAGGATTTTCTCGCTTTTCTTTACTGGTGGTTGGTTCATGATATCGCCATGCCCGGGCTCCGTTGCCAGGGCTACATCCATTATACCATCTGTAATTAAATTCACATAGAGGATTTGTGCCGCTGTAAAAAGCAAGGGCCAACCAATAGACATTCCGAAAATATAGGCTATTGCAAAGGCAAAATTGGTAGTAAGCAGGAAATAGCTCGTGATTTTTACGTTGTTAAATACTATTCGCCCTTCTCTGATGGCATTAACAATACTACTGAAATTATCATCCTGCAATACAATTTCAGAGGCATCTTTAGCCACATCTGTACCACGGATTCCCATTGCAATGCCCACATCTGCCCGCTTTAAAGCAGGAGCATCATTTACTCCATCTCCTGTCATAGCAATTAAGGTATCTTTAGCCTGAAGCCTTTCCGCAATACGGAGTTTAGTACCAGGATTCATCCTGGCAAATACATTTATATTCTCAATATAATTATCAAACTCTTCATCGTCTACATCCAACTCTTTTGTTGTTATAGATGGTGGATGTTTATCATCTTCTTTTTCTTCTTTGCTTTCCAGTATACCCACATCTTCGGCAATGGCGGCAGCAGTTTTTTTATGGTCTCCGGTTACCATTATCACACGTATTCCTGCGGATTTACACTCTTTAATCGATTCTGGCACTCCTTCTCTCGGAGGATCAATAATACCGGTTATACCTACCCATACTATGTCTTTTACATCACCCGGTGAAATATTTTCTTTCCCTTCCGCTTTTTTATAGCCAAGAGCCAATACCCGCATAGCTTCACCTGCCCATTGATCCATTTTGCCATCTATTTCCTCTCTTTTTTCATCTGTAAGATCCTTTGGCCCTTCAGGAGTGAGGTATTGGGTGCTTAACTCCAATATCCTTTCCGGTGCCCCTATTGCAAATATTTCCGGCCCTTCTTCTGTATCTACCAAAGAAGCCCGAAATTTCTGTTCCGATTTAAAAGGTAAATCATCTAAAAGTTTGTATTGGTTAAAAGGCTCAGTTTCTTTCACTTTTGCTTTCTTTCCCACTACAAGCATGGCCGCTTCAGTAGGGTCGCCTGCTATCTCAGGTCCCTCTTCATTATCATTATCATCATCCTCTTCCTCCTCTTCTATTTCTTCCTCTTCTTCTTCCTCCTCCTCTATTTCTTCGTCTTCCTCATTAGTGTTTTTCTTTTTAGATTTCACGCTGACATCAATTTTTACTTTATCCGGCTCCACTTCTACATCAACATCTATGTCCTGATCCTTTTCCTTTTTACCTGCATCAGTTTCTCCTGATTTAGTTTCAGCTTTATCTTTTTGTGCTTCTTTCTCTTTACCGGATTCACTTTTCTGATCCACCTTTTTCTTTTGTTCTTCTTCTTTCTCCTTTCTTTCCATATCGTTTTGCTGTTTTCCTTTATCTCTTTCATCAGAATCAACAGAAGATTTTTCCTGTTTCTCTTTATCCTCTTCTGTTTTTATCTCCCCGGATTTTTTATTTTTATCGTGCCCGTCAGATTTGGAAGTTTCCTCCTTTCCATTTTTTTGTTCTTTAGCAGAAGGTTTATCTTGCTCATTTCCTGAGTCAGGTTTTTTCTCATGCTGATCATTTTCTTCTTTTCCGTCACCTTCTTTAATATGCGCATCATTACAAAAAGCGGCTATAGCCAAAAGCTTACTTTCAACAGGGTTGTCCTTTAAGTTAAATTCATTTCCATTATCTTTAAATTTACCTTCCAGCTGATATCCTGTGCCTGTGACAGCTAATTCTTTTCCGCTTCCGGTGAATATTTTCTTGATCACCAATATGCTTTGGGTGAGAGTACCTGTTTTATCCGCTAATATTACTGAAACAGAACCCATCATTTCGGTAGCTGTGAATTCCCTGATTAAAGCATTTTGCTTGGCCATTCTGTTAGCCCCAATTGCCAACACTATTGAGATTACTGCCGGTAAACCTTCCGGAATGGTAGATACCAATACAGCGATGGTTACCAACAAAATTTCCTGAAACTCATCTCCATGCACCCAATAGCCAAGGGAAAAAATTACGACAGCGGTAATGATGGCGATAACTGCCATTTGTTTACCTAATAAACTTGTCTTCTTTTTAAAATTGGAATCCTGCATCTCCATTTCGCCCATGGATTTGGCTATTTTTCCAATTTCAGTATTATTCCCAATGGCAGTAACTACAGCCTTGCCTTTTCCATTAACTACATTGGTGCTTTTCCATGCCATATTTATTCTGTCTCCAATAGGCGCATCTTCTTCTGCAGGCTCAGTATTTTTATCAACAGGCATAGACTCGCCAGTCAATGAAGCTTCGGCAGTACGTAATTCATGGGCTTCAATCAAGCGCCCGTCAGCAGGAATTGTATTACCTTCTTTTAAAAGAATTATATCACCGGGAACTACGTCTTCAGCTGGTATTTCCTGTTCTTTACCATCTCGCACTACAATGGCAAATTTTTGTTGAAGACTTTTAATAGCCTCAATAGCTTTTTCCGCCTTATATTCCTGGGTAAAGCCCATAATGGCATTAAATAATATCACTGCCAGAATAATATAAACATCCGCCATCTGATCGGCCCAAAATGCAACACCGGCCGCAATAAATAGAATCAGGATGAGAAAATCTTTGAACTGCTTTATAAAAAGTTTAAATGCATTAGTGCCTCCTTTTTCAGGCAACTTATTTTCACCAAACTCTTCCTGTCTCTTTTTGGCTTCATCAGAGGAAAGCCCTTCTTTTTTGCCTGATACTTTTTCAATTGCCTCATCAATTTCTATACTGTGATATGAGTATTTTTGATCAATTTCCATTATAGTTGAATTATTGTGGATGGGTTACAGCTAATGTTTATTGGTAACATTAGCATGGAAAAAGTATTTACTTGCTTTTTTCTGCTTCCAATATATTTTTTAATCCTTTTGCTACTGCATCCGGATTAAAGGAGATACTGTCAATTCCCTGTTCTACTAAAAATTGGGTGAAGTCTGGAAAATCACTTGGCGCCTGTCCACACAAACCTATTTTTCGATCTTTCTTTTTAGCGCGTTCAATGACCATACTGATCATTTGTTTGGCAGATGAATTCTTCTCATCAAACAACTTACTTACTAGTGCAGAATCACGATCAAGCCCCAAAGTCAATTGTGTAAGGTCATTCGATCCAATAGAAAAGCCATCAAATACTTCCGCAAACTCTTCTGCCTGAAGCACATTGGAAGGAATTTCACACATTACATAAATTTCCAGATCATTCCATCCTTGCTTTAAACCGAAATCGCCCATCAGGTTTATCACTTTTCTCCCTTCTTCGACTGTGCGACAGAAAGGGATCATCAGCTTTACATTGGTAAAGCCCATTTCATCTCTCACTATTTTCATGGCTTCACATTCCATCTGAAAGCCATCCTTATATTCTTCACTGTAGTACCTGGAGGCGCCTCTGAACCCCAGCATAGGATTTTCTTCATCAGGCTCAAATTCTTTTCCGCCTATCAGGTTCGCATACTCATTGGATTTGAAATCGCTCATTCTTACTATTACATCCCGTGGATAAAAAGCAGCAGCAATAGTGGCCACACCTTCTGCCAGTTTTTCAACAAAAAACAAATCTTTCTTTTCATGGGAGGCAGTAAGTTCTTTAATCTTCTTTTTAGCCTCTTTATCTTTTAATTGATCAAAATACCTTAAAGCCAATGGGTGAATTTGGATGGCATTGTTAATCACAAATTCCAGGCGCATCAATCCAACACCTTTTACAGGGTAATTGCTATAACTATAAGCAAGATCAGGGTCTCCCAATATGAGCATCACTTCTGTTTTTGGCTCTCCATGTTTACTGAAGTCAATTTCCTCCTCTTCCCATTCCAAAAATCCATCATAAATTCTACCCACATTTCCTTCTGCACTGGAAACTGTGATTTTCTGCCCGTCCTTTATTGTTTCAGTGGCATTTTCTGTACCAACAACTGCAACCGCTCCTAATTCGCGGGCTACTATAGCCGCATGGCTGGTTCTTCCTCCACTATTGGTGATAATGGCTGAGGCTTTTTTCATTACATTGTCCCAATCCGGATTGGTCATTTCGGTAACTAACACATCGCCTTCCTGCAACTTATCCGATTCGTCCGGTGAACTCAATATACGACTAACTCCTTTGGTGATTTTATCCCCAATTCCGGTGCCGCTAGTAAGCACTTTACCATCACCATTTAACCTATACTCTTTAATGGTGGATTTATCTTTTCCTGAATGAACAGTTTCAGGACGGGCCTGAACAATATACAATTCACCACTTTCTCCATCTTTTGCCCACTCTATATCCATTGCCCGTCCATACAACTCCTCTATCTCCAAAGACCAAGTAGCTAATTGTACTATTTCATTATCGGTCAAAACAAATTGATGTTGCTTTTTTGCGGGAGTCTTTTTATTGGTGGTTGTCTCATCACCTTTCTTGCCTGAAGCATAAACCATGGTTTTTCCCTTACTCCCCAGTTTTTTTGAAATGATGGAGCGCATACCTTTTTTCAGCGATTCTTTAAATACATAAAATTCATCTGCATTTACGGCTCCCTGCACTACATTGTCTCCAAGCCCCCAGGAGCCTGTCAGAAACAATACTTTTTCATATCCACTATCAGGTAAAATTGTAAAGCCTACTCCCGCACATGCCAAATCTGAACGCACCATTTTTTGTACCCCCGCAGAAAGGGCTACTTTCATATGGTCAAAACCATTATGCTCACGGTAGCGGATAGCTCTATCAGTAAAGAGGGAAGCAAAACATTTTTTACAGGCCTCCACGGTTTGTTCTGGCCCGGTAATATTCATAAATGAGTCATGCTGGCCTGCAAAAGAAGCTTCCGGTAAATCTTCTGCTGTTGCGCTGCTCCGTACGGCCACACTTGTTAATGACTCCTCCTGTTCTTCCAATTGATTGTAAGCTTGCGTGATGCTCTCTGCCAATTCATCCGGAAATTCTCCTTTCAATATGAGCTGCCTTATATCTTTACCAGTCCTTCTAAGATTCTTAAATGTTTCCTTATCTAATTCGTCAAGCTTAGAAGTAAGCTTTTCCCTCAGCCCGTTATGTTCCAGAAAATCCCAATAGGCTTGAGCGGTGGTGGCAAATCCTGCAGGAATTCTTATCCCTTTTGCACCTAACTGACTAATCATTTCACCAAGAGAGGCGTTTTTACCCCCTACTTCTGCAGTATCCCGGTTTCTTAAATCACTGAAAAATCGAATATAATTGCTCATCAAAAAAAATTTAGCTTTTAAAAAAATACCTCAACCAAAAGTGTCTAAGGCCGTAAAGGAGTTATTGAAAAATGCTTTCTAGCAATTCAAAAATGTAATTATTTCCATAATTCTAACGGATTAATTAATTAAAATATCATCCGTTTTTATTAACTGACGTATACAATTATATACAGAGATAAAATTTATTTGTTGTGCCTTTAGAGGCCTAAAAACTTGCTTTCTCTGTTAAATATATTTTTTAACCTAACAATTATTTTTATGAAAAATGTAGCAATAAACGGATTAGGCCGGACCGGGAGGGCCGCCTTAAAAATTATTCTTGCAAACGATGATCTAAACCTTGTAGCAGTAAATGACGCTGACCCTCCTGATGATCTTGAATTTCTTTTAAAATACGACACTCCCAGTGGTCGCCATCATACAAACGTTCAATTGAAGAACAATAAACTCCATATTGATGGAAAGGAATATCTGGTGTTTAATGAAAAAAACCCGGAAGATTTACCCTGGAAAGAATTGGAAATTGATTTAGTATTTGACTGCTCAGAAGTTTTCTCCCTTAGGAAAAATATCCAAAAGCACTGTAAAGCCGGGGCAAAAAAAGCCATGAGCTGGTATGATAACGAGTGGGGTTATATAAGCCAGATAGTAAGCAAAGCTAAAAACGTGCTGGGTCAGACAGCCGTCTAAACATTTAGATAATACTGTTCGAAAGCAAGAATACATTTTGATTAGGTAGAAAATGGGGAGTCACTTACATTCTTTAGACAAGTGGCAACCCTTCACTACTATGTTGTCCAACCAATCAGTTGGTTAGGAAAATTTTGTTCTCTTTTCTATTGAAAACTATTCCCCTGAACACTTCTATCCAAAAAGATAAGCGGCTTAATATTTAGCTGTAATTTTTGCCAAATATTACCATCCCTCTCTCATGAGTCACGTAATCTTAAATTAGAGGTAAGAAGTTTTAATGGGTATTAAAGTCCTTAATCCGTCTTAACCGCTACATACTTTTTTCACCTTAAAATATATTTTTTATGACAAATGTGGCAATAAACGGACTCGGCCGGATAGGTAGAGCAGCCCTAAAAGTAATCCTTGAAAGCGATGATTTAAAATTGGTTGCAATTAATGATTTGGTGCCTGCTGATAATCTCGCTTATTTACTCAGATATGATACGGCTTATGGTAAGTATCATAAAACTGTAGAAGCAAAGGATGATAAATTGATTATAGACGGGCAGGAATATCCGGTATTGAATCAAAAAAATCCTGCGGAAATTCCCTGGAAAGATTTTGAAGTTGAACTGGTTTTTGAATGCTCAGGAGTTTTTACCAATAGGGAAGATCTTGAAAAGCACTTAAAGGCGGGAGCTAAAAAGGTAATTTTATCTGCCCCTGCTAAGAGTGATGACATTAAAACGATTGTTTTTGGTGTGAACTCCGGTGAAGAAGAAGGGGATATTATTTCTTGTGCAAGCTGCACCACCAATTGCATTTCTCCTGTTGTAGAAATTCTCTCAAGAAGAATTGGCATCAAGAAAGCCAATATGACAACTATTCACGCTTATACTTCAAGCCAAAGCCTGGTGGATGGACCGCATAAAAAAGCCAGAAGAGGTCGTGCTGCAGGAGCCAATTTTGTGCCTACTTCTACCGGGGCAGCACAGGCAACCGCCAAAGCCTTACCACAGATGGAAGGTATATTTGATGGAGCAGCCATCAGAGGGCCTGTAGTAGTGGGTTCCATTGCAGATATTAATATGGTAATGGAGAAAGAAACAACGGTAGAAGAAATTAATGAAATTTTTAGAGAGGAAGCCCAAACTGAACGCTATAAAGGAATTATGGGAGCTTCTGAAGATGAATTGGTTTCCTCTGATATAATCGGGGACTCACGAGCTTCTATAGTGGACATGAGCATGACACAGGTAGTAGGAGGTGACCTGGTAAAGGTAATGAGTTGGTACGACAATGAATGGGGCTACGTGAACCAGATGGTAAGGGAAGCTAAAAATGTGCTGAGCCAGGTAGCTCATTAAAAAAATACGCTGCTAGTGGAAAAGAGGCTTTAAGGCCTCTTTTTTTTGAAATAAACAGAAGTTCATAATCAGCTATTCCTGAGAAATTTCCCCTGCTTTTTTAAATGCATATCGCACAAAGAATGGAGAAATCAATTCATTAATCAACGTTTTACCTATCACTATGCTTAACATGAGGTTAGCTAAAGCGGGTATTTCACTCCCCAATTTACCCTGTGCCTCGAGTATCAACCCTATTGCTACTCCCGCAGAAGGCAATAAAGCTAAACCTGTGTATTTTTTCACATTTATATGCGCATTGGTGAAATTAGCAGCTAATCTTGTCCCTCCATATTTACTTATAGCCCTGGCAATAAAAACCACAAGAACTAATATACCGGCAGAACCTGCCTTTGAAAGATCGAGATGTGCACCTGCAAGTAGAAAAAATACTCCTAAAATAGGTTCTTCTATTTTATCTATAGCTTTATAAGCTTTTTTAGCCAAATCTACCTGCGCAAAATTTTCAAGGTAAAAAGCAAAAACCATGATAGGTAACAAGTGAGAAAAATCAAATTTTTGAGCAATTCCAGCTATAAAAAATACAGCTCCTAATATAACACCTAATAAAATATCTTCTCCCGGGAAATACTTTATTACATATTTCATTATTATTCCAATCAGAAGGCCAAACGCAATAGCATAAAAGGTAGACAAGAGGGGCTCTAATAATCCTGACTGGAGATTAAAAGTTGAATCCGTTACTAGAACTTGAGCAATCGATAAAGCAAAAGAATAAAAGATCAATGTAATGGCATCATCGAGAGCAATAATTCCCAGTAGTACAGTAGTTAAATTCCCTTTCGCCTTATATTCGTGAATAAGACTCAAAACAGCAGCAGGGGCTGTTGCTGCTGATATTGCACCCAAAATCACACAAATGCTTAAGATTTCATTAACTGATTTATAGGGATAAAAGAAATATAAAACTGCAAATAATGTAATGGCCACAATTACTGTACAAAGTAATGCCTGTGTTAAAGTTATACCAAGAATAACCTTTTTATTGCTTTTGATTTTTTCTAGCCTTAAGGATGCACCTATAGAAAAAGCTATAATTGCCAAAGCCATTTCTGTAAACAAATCCATCTGTTCTACCAGTTGCTCATCAAACACCTTTAGCACATAAGGTCCAAAAACAATTCCTGAAATTAAATAACCCACTAAACGAGGGGCATTGAAGAAATTAGCGATTTTACCAAATACCTGACTAAGCAAAAAAAATAAACCTAGATAAATAAGTAAGTTCAAATCATTCATAGTGAAAACTTAATCGAACCAGATACTATTTATTCTACTTTGGAGTGCTTTGCATTTCTAGCAAAACATTCCCGCTCATTTCTTCAGGCTGCTCTATACCCATAATGGTAAGAATGGTAGGGGCAATATCACTTAGTTTTCCATTTTGCAGTTTCATCTCATCATCCACTCCCAGTAGGATGCACGGCACAGGGTTTACTGTATGTGCAGTAAAGGGTGTCCCATCTGGGTTTTTCATTTTCTCGGCATTTCCATGGTCCGCAATAATAATTACAGCATACTCATTTTCCAGTGCTGATTCCACAACTGCCTGGGTGCAAGCATCCACTGTTTCACAGGCTTTTATTGCGGCATCTATTTTACCTGTATGCCCCACCATATCAGGGTTGGCGAAGTTCAGACAAATAAAATCCGCTTCCTTATCTTTTATTTTGGGGATAATAGCATCTCGAATACCCTTCGCACTCATTTCTGGTTTTTCATCAAAAGTGGGCACATCCGGAGAATCGATCATTATGCGTTCTTCTCCCTCAAAAGCATCCTCCCTGCCATTGTTAAAAAAATAAGTAACATGTGGGTATTTTATTGTCTCCGCTATTCTGATCTGTTTTTTACCATTTTTCGCAAGCACTTCACCCATGGTGTCTTTCATTTCCCCGCTTTCAAATAAAATAGAAATGTTTTTATAGGTTTTATCATATTGTGTCATTGCCAGGTATTGCAGGTTCAGTTTCTTCATATCCTGATCACGATAATCCTCTTGTGTAAGTGCCTGCGTTATCTGCCGCGCCCTGTCAGTACGGTAATTAAAATTGATCACCACATCTCCTTCCCGGATAGTTGTCAAAGGCAGATCTTTATCGGTCATTACAATGGGTTTTAGAAATTCATCCGTCTCTTCCTTCTTATACTTTTCCTGTATAGCTTGTTTCCATTGATCAGCTGGTACCATTGTTTCAGCTTTACCTTTCACCATTGCATGATAGGCTTTTGCTGTTCTGTCCCAGTTTTTTCCACGGTCCATGGCATAATAGCGCCCCATTATTGTGGCTATTCTTCCTGTGGTATTTTGTAAATGCTGTTGCAACTCTTCAATGTAACCCATACCACTTTTAGGATCTGTATCGCGCCCATCGGTAAAGACATGGACGTATAGTTTGGATATTTCCTGTTCCCCTGCAATTGTGCATAAAGCTTTTAAATGATCTATATGCGAATGTATCCCACCATCAGAAACAAGGCCCATAATATGAACCCGCTTATCCTGAATATTGGCATAATCCAAAGCATCCAATAAAATTTTGTTTTTATGGAGGTTACGGTCCTCAATGGCTAAATTGATTTTCACCAACTCCTGGTATACCACCCTTCCAGCCCCTAAATTCATATGGCCTACTTCAGAATTTCCCATTTGGCCTTCAGGCAGGCCAACAGCAATGCCATGGGTTTTAAGCTGGGAATGTGGTTTTTCTTGCCAGACCTTATCCATAAAAGGAGTTTTAGCTTGTGCAATGGCAGATATTTCTTCATCTCCTTCGGCTGTAATACCCCAGCCATCGAGTATCATTAGCAAAGCTTTTTTGTTATTTTCCATCTTTGGTTCTTTTAAGGTTTTTAGTTGTTTAGCCCTTTTGTTATGTGCCGCCCCCGGCTGTTTCTTTTTGGTTCAACCAATCAAATATTTTTTCTGCATCCTTTTTACGGCAAAGCTCTGTACCGGGCGTCATAGTTGCCGCTGTACCGGCTGCAACTCCCCATTTTACCGCATCATGAAGTTCGTCTCCACGGGAAAGGGATAAAATCATTCCTCCCACCATGGAATCTCCTGCCCCGACTGTACTATTCTGCTTAACGGTAGGGGGCACAATGTATTCCAGATTGTCTTTTGTAACCAACATGGCACCTCTGGCCCCAAGTGATACTATCAATATTTGAGCTTTCCCTTCATCAATTACCTGCCGGGCTATTTCTTCCTGCTCCATTCCTGAAATTTCTTCTCTCCCTGCCAAACTGCTTAATTCACCCAGATTTGGTTTCATTAAACAAACACCTTTTTCTGCAGCAGCTTTAAGGGCTTTTCCTGATGTATCAATTACGCATTGAATATTTTTATTTCTGGCTATTTCCGCTATCTGAGCATAGAAATCGTCTGGTGCCCCGGGTGGAAGGCTTCCGCTTGCAACCAAATATTCTACATCTTCAGGCAAGTCTTTTACTGCATCTATGCATTGCTGTAGTTCTTTATCAGTTAGCTTGCTTCCGGGCATTCCAAACCTGTATTGATTTCCGGTGGATTTTTCCATCACCATCAGGTTTTCCCTGGTGGCACTTTGTATAGTTATTCGCTTTTGGTTAACACCTTCCTCTTTCAGGAGCGACTCTATTTTATCGCCTGCAGGGCCGCCTGCTGCATATATGGCCAGTGACTCCCCACCAAGTATATTAATGGCACGGGAAACATTAATTCCGCCCCCTCCGGGTTCATAAGAAGGTTCTTCGCAGCGGATTTTCTTTTCGGGTTGCAATAATTCAGTATAAGTGCTTTTATCAAGTGCCGGATTTACAGTAAGAGTTACTATTTTCATGTCATTTTATCTTTAGAGATTTTTTTTGAAAAATTTAAGACTTTGGATGATGATCAGAGGCAAAATGCTGGTAATTAATATTAATAGCCAGGCTCTTAGCTCAAGATTCTGGAATGAAAGTACTTCTGCAACAGGCGGTATAAAATAAGCCGCAATTAAGGCTACCAAACAAAAAGCAAGTGCCATCCAGATAAACTTATTATTAGTTACTTGATTTTTAAAAATCTGTTCCGAACCTTCCCGCATATTAAAAACATGTAGCAACTGGGCTAGGGCCAGGCTGAAGAAAGCGATATTATTGGTGACTCCTTCGGATTCCTGCCAAACAAAATGAGCATACAAATATGCTCCACAAATACAAATGGCTATTATGATACCGTAAATCACTATCTGTATCCAGTTATTCTTATTCAGAATTGGCTCTTCAGGATCTTTAGGTTTTTCTTTCATCACTTCAGGGTTACCCTTTCCAACACCTAAAGCAAGGGCAGGAAATACATCCGATAATAAATTCAGAAAGAGCAACTGCAAGGGAAGTAAAGCCAGGGTAAAAAGAGAAAAGCTTATGGCTGCTATTATAATAATTTCACTCAAATGGTAGGATAATTGATAAATAATAAACTTCCTGATATTTCCGAAAATAATACGCCCTTGCTCAATGGCATTAACAATGGAACCAAAAGCGTCATCTTTCAGCACCATATCGGAAACTTCCTGGGCAATTTGAGTACCTCTCTTGCCCATAGCAATTCCTATATTGGCTCTTTTGAGGGCGGGCGAATCATTTACCCCATCTCCTGTCATTCCTACCAGCTCTCCGGCCTCCTGAAAATGCTTGATCAGGCTTAGTTTTTGTGCAGGATCAACCCTTGAAAAGACATGTGTATTAACTAATTTTGAATCATCCTCGTTTTCAAGCTCTTTTTGCAAATCCTTCCCTGATATTACCAGGGCATCCTTTTCTTCCCCATCAGCGTAAATCCCTATTTCTTTTGCTACATTTTTGGCTGTTCCGGGATGGTCACCTGTTACCATTACTACTTTTATGCCGGCATCAGAACATATTTTTATGGCATCACCCACTTCTTTACGGGGAGGGTCTATGAATCCTATTAAACCTGTAAATGTTAAGTCGTGCAGGAAATCTTCCGCCTCTTCTCCCTGAGGGAGGGTATCAGTATTTTTATAGGCAAAGGCTAAAACCCGCAGGCCTTCATCAGCCAGTTGATCATTTTTATTATGCCAGTATTTCTTATCTTCTTCAGAAAGATCTGCTACCTCTCCATTGGAGAGTATTTTGGATGAGCGGTCAAGAATGGCATGGGCCGCACCTTTTCCTGCTACATAATATCCTCCGTTATCCTGATGTATCGCACCCATTACCATATTATCGGAATCAAATGGGTCATGAAGCTTTCTTTCTAAGCTTCGGTTTTTCTTATATAAATCAGCATCAAATTTTTTACTAAAGTTGAGCAAGGCTATATCAAGAGGATCTCCTTCTCCTTTTTCACTTTCTTCTTCATTACCATCGTCATTTTCTTCCTTCTGCTCTTCTTCCTCTTCCTCTTCTTCTATGTCATCATCTTTTGAAGCTTTCTTCTTATTCTCTTCCTGATTTTCCTTTTCTGTATTTTTAGTGGAAACGTGGATTTTAACCCGATTTTCATCTGCTGAAACATCTACATCTAAATTGGCTTTATCATCACTTTCAGTTTTTGCATCTACATCAACTTTGTCTCTTTCTACATCCAGACTAACATCTATTTCGCTGTTTCCCTCTTCATTACCTTCTGTTTCCTTTTGTCTGGATTTATCCTCAGTTTGCTCTTGAGAAGTTTTATCAGAATCAGCTTGTTTTTTAGTATTCACACCTTCTTCAATTTCCTTCCCGCTATTGAGTGTGGCATCATTAGCCAATGCTGAAATTTTAAGAATATGGCTGAAGTTTTGATTTCCATAAGGATCATCATGTTCCTTTATAGCCGGTTTAGCTCCTGAATGCCAATCCACATCCATTCTCACACCATCCGGAAAAGAGAAAGTATTTACCGTTAATTGGTTTTTGGTGAGGGTGCCGGTCTTATCAGTGAAAATTACTGTGGTTTCCCCCAATGTTTCAACTGCTTCTAATTTTTTAACAATTACATGCTGTTTACTTAAGCGCAACATTCCTCTTGCCAAAGCAATACTTGCCACTATAGGAAGTCCTTCAGGAATAGCTGCTATCGTCCATGCTATTGAGGTTTGGATAAGAGGATATATTTCTTTTCCTGCCAACCAGCCAAACAAGAAAAAGGCTGCTGCCAAAGCTATAGTGACAATTATCAGGTTTTTAGTGAGTTTATTGAGCTTTTGATTTAAAGGAACTTCATCTTTTTCCTCCTCACCTACCATTGCAGATATATCGCCCAATTCCGTTTGCATTCCGGTTGCGTACACCACCGCTTTAGCGGAACCACCTGTTACTGCTGTGCCTTTAAAAATAATATTTGTTCTGTCCGCTACACCTTTTTTCTCTTCCAAAGGCTCTGTTTGTTTGGTAACAGGAACCGATTCCCCTGTTAAGGGAGATTCATCCACACCTAATTCAGTAGCCTCAATAACCCGAGCATCGGCTGCTACTAAATCTCCTGATTCTACCAAAAGAATGTCTCCCGGGACAATTTCTTCGGCATTTATCTTTTTCTTCTCTCCGTTTCTCAATACCCTCGCCTGAATTTTATCCATTTGTTTGAGGGCATCCATAGATTTCTGAGCTTTATACTCCATCCAAAAACCTATGAGGGTATTAATCAAGAGCACCACTACTATTGCGATACCTTCCGGTATGTCACCATAAACGAAAGCCAATATAGCTGCAGCTGTAAGAAGATAAATAACAGGATTAGTTACCTGGTCAAGTAAAATTTGCCATACACCCCTCTTTTTCTGCTCCTCCAGAATATTGCGGCCAAATTTTTCTTTTCTTTTCTTTACCTCATCATCTGTAAGGCCTTTATCAGGATTAGCAGAAACTTTTTCAATTACTTCTTCACCGGATTTTAGATAGACATCTTCTATCAGCCTCTTAGATTCTTTTTTTTCTGCCATTTTTCACGCTTAAAATTGCTCTATTCTTTTTCTGCCTCTTCAGAAGACTTTACTCCTAGGGAAAACTCTCTTACTTCACCTTTCTCAAACTCATAAAGCTCACCCGCTACTCCTATATTTACTTTCTTACTCCAACCTTCTTCAAAAGCAATTTTTAATTTTTCGTGGGTGATAGTCACAAATATCCAGTGCTTTCGGTATTTGATACGCATTGAGACTTCTTTGATATTTTCAGGTAAATCAGGATTTATCCAGAGTGCATCATCACATATTTCCAAACCGGAATAACACCTTTGTATCAGGTTAAGGGAACCTGCCATAGCGCCTAAGTGAATTCCTTCAGGAGTGGTACCGCCTTGTATATCTTCAAAATCGCTGGTAAGCAAGGTTTCGAAATTCTGCCACGATTCCTTTTTATCATACTTGGCCAGTATCCAGGAGAAAACAAAGCGGCTCAAAGTTGACCCATGCGAAGTGCGGCTTCTGTAATAGTCAATATTCTTTTCAATTAGATCTTCACTAAAATCATATCCCAGCCTTTCGAAAATTGTCTTTACCTCATCTTTGCTAAAGAGGTAAAAAAGCATCAAAACATCAGCCTGCTTGTTTGCTTTATAATTATTGGGGCTATCTCCTTCACTTTCCAGCACGCGGTCCAGTCGCTGAATATCATCATACTTTTCCCTGTATTCTTCCCAGGGAAATTCTTTCAGCTCTTCATAGCCTTCAAACTGGCTGATAATATCATCCTCAATAAAAGGAATATACATTTCCCGGCTGATTTTATCCCAGAAATTAATTTCATCTTTATCTATTTCCAGAGCCTTTAATAGTTCCTCTTTCCGGGTTTTTTCAATCAACTCAAGAATTTCTACCGCTTTATTCATTAGCCAGGCGACCATCACGTTGGTATAGGCATTATTTTTCAGCCCCTGTTCATCCGAGTCAGGATAAGAAGTATGATATTCATCAGGCCCAACCACTCCATGGATTTCGTAGCGGTCTCTTTCCTTATTAAATTCGACCTTACTGGCCCAAAATAAAGCAATGCTTAGAAATATTTCTGCCCCCATACCGGAAAGAAATTGCTGATCATCGCTTGCCAGGAAATAATTCCAAATATTGAAAGCAATGGCGCAATTCACATGTCTTTGTAAATGTGTATCATCAGGAATCCAGTTTCCTGATTTGGGATTAAGGTGCACCACCTGACTTTCTTCACGGCCATTGCTCCCACTTTGCCAGGGAAACATTGCTCCTCTGTAGCCTGCTTCCTTTGCCGCATAGCGTGCTTCATCCAACCTTTCATAGCGGTACATGAGCAAACTACGAGTGATTTCCGGAAAGCGAAGGTTTAGAAAAGGAAAAATATACAATTCATCCCAGAAAATATGTCCGCGATATGCTTCGCCATGCAAGCCTCTGGATGGTACTCCTACATCCAGCCCAATAGTATTAAAAGATACTGTTTGCATTACATGAAAAATATGAAGTCGTAAAAGTTGTTGCTTTTTATCTCCGTCTTTAAGCACTATATCTGCCCGGTGCCAATACCTTTGCATTGCCTCTTCATGGCGTACTAGTAATTCCACAAAACGGCCATGACGTTCAATATCTTTTATGACTTCTAAAACAGGCTCTGTAATGGCCCTATCCTTAGAGGTATAAATAGCTGCTATTTTTTCAATAGTATAATTTTCTCCTTCTTTTACCTCCAAACGGAATACCTGGCCGATGGCTCCTTCTTTCTCATTGGTTTCTATTACTGGTTCCAGGGGCTCATCATTGAAATAAAAGGTGGTGCGTGCTGCCTGAGCCATCCTGATTTTAGATTGCTTTGTTTCAACAAGCAGTAAAATAGAATTGTCATTAATTTTCCTGCTCTCCAGAGCATTTAAATGCTGGCTTTCCAAATCACGATACCGCTCCACATTATCATTAATAACTGTTCCATCCAGGGCAGATCTAAATTCCGTTCTACCACTCCAGTTCTCAGGGGTGAAGAACCACTCAATGCCTACAAGATGTTTGTCGCGCATACTTACTATCCTGCGGCTACGAATTTTAGTTCTTCTTCCTTGGTCATCTTCTACACGAAACTCCCGAACCAAAACCCCTTTTTTCATTTCAAGAACTTGCCGGTAATCCAACACTTTCACTTTCTCCAGGTTCAGCCATTCACCTTCCTCAGGTCTGAAGTTCATGCAAAGCCAGTTGGGGAAATTGACAAAATCTTCGTTTTCCACCATTTTACCGGAAACTTCTGTTTTAGCCCGGTTATAACCTCCGGCTAAATAAGTGCCCGGATAATTGAATTCATTGTTTTTATTTTCCTCAGCAGCACCCCTGGTAGCAAAATAGCCGTTGCCTAAGGTGCAAAGTGCCTCCCTTAGCTTTTGTTCTTTTGGTTTCCATTCAGAATATTCAATATTGAAGCCTTCCATAATAATTGATTAATTGCTGGTGAAATATTCATTTCAATAACCTCTTTTGCAGACGATCAAGAAATTCAATAGCCTCTTCTGTATTCTTCAGGCGGTAAGTGGCAGCTGTTTTTTGATCATGTGAGCCTACCATAATCCCAATACCCTTATCTTTTACTGCTTGCAGTGCATCTTCATCAGTAATGTCATCTCCTATAAAAATGGGGATGTATTCATTAGCATCTAATTTCAGCTCCTCCATTAACCAGTTCAGTGCTTTCCCTTTGTCCCAGTCAATATCAGGTTTGAGTTCCAGGATCTTTTTGCCGCTTCCTTTTTTCAGTTCCCTATAAACTTCCAATTCTTCCAAAACAGCATTTTTAACAACTTCCACTTTTTTATCCGCTACATTTCGGTAATGAACTGCAATGGCAAATTTTTTACGCTCCACCCATGCACCTTCAACGTCCTGCAGTTTTTCATTCAGCCTTTTTTCAGCTTCATCCAGTGCCGGTAAAGTTTTTCTGCCTGGCTCATACTGCATTTCCATTCCGTCAGGACCGCTAATATCAAACCCGTGGCTTCCGGCATAAATAAGGCTGTCCAAATTTATTTTAGATTGTATATCTTTTCTGTCGCGACCGCTGATGACTGCTACAGTAATCTGTTTGGACAATTTAGAGACTACATTTCTGGCTTTATCAGAAAGTATGGCCTCATCAGGGTCTGAAACAATAGGTGTAAGCGTGCCATCATAATCAAGAAAAAGTACTGGTCTCCTGGAACCGGATTTGTCAAATATTTCTTCTATTCGTTCCAATGCATATGGTAGGTTTTCTGCTGAATTTCCTGTTTCAATTTCTGTCATAGCCTCTTCCAATTCTTTAAGGTTTTTTACAACAATATCGGCACCCGCCTTTTTTAATTCATTTTCCTCACCACTTCGTGCTACACCTACCACCAAAGCAAAATTTCCTTTTTTACCTGCTTTTACACCTGAAATGGCATCTTCCAATACAATTGCCTGACTGGCATCAATTCCCAGCAAATCACTTGCTTTCAAAAAAATATCAGGTTCAGGCTTTCCATTAAGGTTTTCTTCCTGAGAAATTTCACCATCTACCCTGACATCAAAAAAATCAGAAAGGCCGGATGACTCTATGATATGTTTGCAATTACGGCTGGAAGAAATCACTGCGAGTTTCATGTTTTCTAGCTTCCACTTTTTTATTACCTCCAGTGTATCTTCATATACCTCCACTCCCTCAACTTTCAGCAATTCAAGAAATATTTTATTCTTTCTCATGCCTAATCCATAAACCGTATCCTTCTCAGGTCCGTCCTCAGGGCTTCCTTCCGGTATTTGTATATTCCTTGATTTTAAGAAAGCACGTACGCCATCAAACCTCGGAATTCCATCTATATACTGTTTATAGTCTTTTTCTATTCTTAATGGTTGGAAATCATCTCCTTCTTTCTTACTTAAAAAATCATCAAACATCTCTTTCCATGCTTTGGCATGTAACCTTGCAGTTTGTGTAATAACACCATCCATATCAATAATGGCGGCTTTGAAATTTCTAGAGATGTTGTTTGCCATAATCTACTGAGATTCTTTTGTACTTATAATTTAAATTTCAGGAAGATTTTATGTGGTAAAGAAAGAAACTAATCGCTTCAGAAAAGCTTATTGTTGTGACATTCCAGCCTTTACCCATCCTGCAACCGTTAAAGTTCTTTCTACCTGGTGGGCTACTGCTTTTTTAATTGCTTCGGTCAATCCCCCACTCTTAGGGTTTACACTTACACCATATGGATTTCCTCCGGCTTCAAATTGAACTTCAGCTGTATAGGCTGGAGTTACTACCAGAGCTCCCCAGTGGTGCATGCTCTTATAAAGTGAAAGAAGGGTTGTTTCCTGACCTCCGTGCATATTTTGTGAGCTAGTCATGCCCGTTACTACTTTATTGGCTAGTTTCCCTTTAAACCATAGCCCTCCGGTTGTATCTAAAAAAGAGCTAAGTTGAGACGGGAGGTTTCCATAGCGGGTGGGTGCACTAAAAACGATGGCATCAGCCCACTCAAGGTCATCTAATGAAACAGTAGGCATATCTTTGGTTGCTTCCACATGCTTGGCCCAATCTTCATTTTGCTGAATAGCTTCTTTTGGTGCCAGTTCCTGCACTTTTCTGAGCCTAACCTCTTTTACTCCGGCATTTTTTCCGGCTTCTTCAGCCCATTTGGCCAATTGATGATTTGTTCCTGTTGAGCTGTAATAAATTATTGCTAGTTTAACATCTTTCATGATTTCTAAAATTTTATTGATTAAAAAACTTTATTGACTTCTGTTTGTATGAGATAGTATTGTTGTCTTTTTAGGCCAAATCTATTTTCTTATCCAGGTATACATCCTGAATATGGTTTAGCAGTTGCACGCCTTCCTTCATTGGTCTTTGAAATGCTTTTCTCCCTACAATCAAACCCATACCTCCAGCCCTTTTGTTAATAACTGCCGTTCTTACTGCTTCGGCCAAATCACTTTCTCCTTTTGATTCCCCTCCGGAATTAATCAGGCCTATTCGCCCCATATAACAATTGGCTACCTGGTATCGGCATAAATCAATAGGATGATCACTACTTAGCTTCTCATACATGTCAGGATGAGATTTGCCAAAATCAATTGCTTTGTAGCCTCCATTATGAGTGGGTAATTTCTGCTTGATAATATCCGCCTGAATGGTAACTCCCAAATGATTGGCTTGTCCGGTTAAATCGGCAGCTGTCTCATAGTTTTTGCCCTCTTTTTTGAACTCGTTGTTTCGGGTATAACACCAAAGAATAGTGGCCATTCCCAACTCATGGGCTAGTTCAAATGCTTGAGATACTTCAATGATTTGACGATTGGATCCCTCTGATCCAAAATAAATTGTAGCCCCTACGGCAGCAGCCCCTAAATTCCAGGCATCCTCCACTGATCCAAACATAATCTGATCATGGGTATTTGGGTAGCTAAGCAATTCATTATGATTAATCTTTGCTACAAATGGTATTTTATGCGCATACTTTCTGGAAAGAATAGCTAGTGAGCCCATAGTAGTGGCTACTGCGTTGCATCCTGCTTCTAAAGCTAGTTTTATAATGTTTTCAGGGTCGAAATAAATAGGATTGGGTGCAAAAGCGCTTCCACCGGAATGTTCAATGCCCTGATCGACAGGTAGTATGGAAAGATAACCTGTACCTGCCAATCGGCCGGTGTTATAGATAGCATTGAGATTTCTAAGGGTCTGAGCACTTCTGTTACTATCTCTAAAAACCTTGTCCACAAAATCCGGTGAAGGATGGTGGAATTCATTTTTATCAATGGTTTTACATTTGTGGCCTAGTAAGGATTCCGCATCCTTACCTAATAGTTTTTCGATGTTTTGTGTGTTTGTTTCCATATTAATTTGGTTCATTTATAAAATATGAAAGTTGGATGAGGCAGTCTTACAGATTGAAAAACTGTCTCTTCTGCTTTGACTCAAATAGATGATCTCCATTTTTCATTCAATCACCTTCATTTACAAGCCTATATATATTATATGGAATCTTCCAAAATAAGTTTTGATAATCAAGGAAAATACATCTATGTGCTCTTCAAAAAACAACAATAACTTTCTGGGCAGATCATTCCCGGCTAAACGAACTTTCTGATGGGCGGCTTTAATAACAAAAAATAAAATATTACGCTATAAGACACAATGGATGAAATTATTTCAGTAGAGCTTTTTGGCATTAGGGTAGATGAGCCCATTGTTTCCCTTACAGACTTAATTGTGAGTTTTCTCTGTTTCCTGTTTTTCTACAAGCTTCATAAAAGTGCACAAGGTGGTATGACCATCATGTATTTTAAATATTATTTTCTCATAATGGGAATTGCCACAACTTTTGGAGGTTTAGTGGGCCATGCTTTTTACTATGAGCTCAGTAAAAGTTGGAAGTTGTTAGGGTGGATAATTAGTATGGTGGCCATTATGCTCATTGAAAGAGCAGCCATTGAGCATACACAAATGGTGCTAAAAAAGAAATACATCAAAATCCTGCGGGTAGTTAATCTGGTAGAATTTGCTATTTTTCTGGGACTTACATTATATACAGTGGATTTCTTTTATGTACAGTTACACTCAGGCTACGGATTGATGTTTGTAGTTTTAACAATCGAGTTCCTGTTGTTTCTCAAAACCAAAAATGAGGCAAGTAAATATATAATGGCAGGAATAGGCTTTGCAGCACTTTCTGCATTGACTTTCTCTACACAATTTTCTATTCATGAATGGTTTAATTATTTATCACTAAGTCATATCTGGATGGCTGTTGCAACTGTATTTATCTATTTGGGAGTAACAAAAATCAGTGTCGCCAAAAAGAAAAAACTAGCCGTGAGTTAAAAGTGTATTTACTCAATTAACTTACAAAGTCAATACAATTTTGATCCATTGGGGATATTGGCATCTACCGTAGCCAGCACTATATTTCCGCTTTCATCTTCATAACCCGTTACCAGGATTTCAGAGAGAAAATGGCCGATCTGCTTTTTGGGAAAGTTAACCACACATTGTACTTGTTTGCCAACAAGTTCTTCAATTGTATAGTTTTGGGTGATCTGGGCACTGCTTTTCCTGATACCAATTTCCTGCCCTAAATCCACCCACAGCTGAAAAGCAGGTTTTCTTGCTTCAGGAAAAGGCTCTGCCCTAATGATAGTCCCTATTCTTATATCCACCCTGGTAAAATCATTCCATGTAATTAATTCCATCTATAGGTTATTTGGTTTAAAAAACTTTACGCAAAATTACATACATATTACTATAGGAATATACAAAGAATATGTTTTTATAATAAAAAAATTGTATATTTGATACTGACCATAAGCCATTTAGATGATGATAAGCATGAAAAAACCGCTCAAATCCATTGGACTAGCACTGGTACTCGGGATATTTACTATCACGGCTGGGTTTGCTTCCAACCTTCACACAGAGGATAAAGAAAAATTACCCGATCCCAAAAAAACTGCAACAAGCAAAGATCCTGTTAAAAAAACCATAAAAACTGATTCCCTAACTAATTACAACAAGGAGACAAAAAGTGACTCAATAACTGTTCATAAAGCCCACAATCCAAGCTCTATGTCCTCCATGTCATACAATATTCTTTTCCAGGTAATTTATCGTTACAGCTTTTCGGAAATATTTGACTCTCCTTCAGGTTCTGAAATTGTAACGGATTAAAAAAAGCCTTTCCGAATGTTTTCGAAAAGGCTTTTTGTATAGATGTAAGTATTCTTAATCTATTGGATCACTACATCAAATACTGCTTCAACGTCTGTTTCTCCACCCGCATTGGCAATATCCCCACTCTTAACACCTTCAGCTTCTTTATTGGGTTCATGCCTTAATGTCACCGTAAGTGTTCCTTCACTAGCCTCACCAGTAACAAAAACCGTACTTAATCCAATTGGGTTGCCATCACCATCTGTATCATTGTAGGCAAACTCAAGGTTCAATCCATTGCTGGTTCTGAAGAAGAACTGATGCTCTTCATCTTCCTCCAAAATTTCTTCTGTAATATCCTCTCCTTCTTCCTCGTTTAAAACCTCTACAGCAACCGTGTAGGTAGTATTCGCCTCTAAAATCCCGTTTGTATAAACAGGTTCAATCGGTCCGTCACCATCTTCATCGTACACTCTAAAAAGCACATCTTCCCCATCGCCCGCAGGGCTAAATGTAAGGGTTACAGTAGTGATTAATTCTTCTTCGTTTTCCGGTTCAGGATCTTCTGTATCACATTGAGAGAAAAAGAACACAGCTGCCAACATTAGCATACTTCTCATTAAATTGTTCATGCTTACTTTCATTTTTGGAATTCTCATTTTAATAATTGTTTTGGTTTAAAAGATATAATTAATACGTAATTCAATGTTCCTGCCAGTCTCTCCGGCATAGAAGCGTAGCCTGTTCAAATAATCGGTATAATCTCTATTTAAAACATTATAAATACTCACACCAATATTGAGTTGGGCATTCTTTAATTGTTTTTCAGTATCTATTGAAAAATTAGTGATGAAATAAGCTTCCGGCACAGGAACTGTAGCCTCCTCGTATGCTTCTGTTTCCGTTATGGGAGCCCTGGTTTGTTTGAATACTTGCAGACCGGTTAAATTGAACTCTATTTCTTTAAAGTCCCATTTGTTGGCCAGACGCCATTTCAATGTATTCTCCCATCGATCGGCAGGTATAAAAATGAGAGGCAAATCATTATCAAGATCATTTCCACGAATAACAGAAGCCTTGCTGTTAACAGAAAAATGATGAAACAGTTCATAGCTTCCTATGGCATCAAATCCAGAAATGGTAGCCAATGTTTGTTGATACTGGTAAACAGGGAATGCTCCTCTAATAGTCAAGCGGGGTTCTTTCGGTTGCAAATAGATATAGTTGTTGATTCTGCTGAAATGACCATCCAGATTGAATTTCAATCTATCTGTTAATTTGTACTGAAAACTAGTCAGGATTTTTGCAGATTGTTCTGATCCTAACGTTTGATCCCCCTCTTCAATAGCTGCCACGCTATGATGCAAACCCTGGCTATAAAGTTCATTAATATTGGGGGCTCTTTCACTCCAGCTTAAATTTCCTTTAAATGTTAAGTTTCGGTTGAATTGATACCCTCCGCCAGCTATGGCAGCGAACATATCATAACTATGGGTAGGGTTAATAAGGTTTCCATCAGCATCAAATTTTAACACATCTAGAAATATCCTATCATACCTGAGCCCTGCCTCTATATTCCAGTTAGTTTTGATCCATGATTCCGAAATAAACAAACCGGTCTGGAAGCTTTGATAATTGGGTATTAATGGTTTTGTTCCTGTTCCCGGAACGTTTCTATTGTTCTGATATTCATAGTCAATCCCAATGCTTCCTACTAAATTATCCAATACGGGATCGTGCAAAAAGTGAAGTTTTGCTACATGACTGGCCAATTGCAAATCTATTGAAGCTCTGTTGTCATCGGAAGACCTCCTGATATCATACTCTCTCCTGTTATTTTGCTGAAACCCATAGATAAAATCTATAGCTCCCTTCTCCTCCCAATCGTGATGAATTTTAGTTTTCAAAAGATGGTGTACAACTTCCTGTCGCGGATTATTAATTTCATAGGAAAATGGCTCAGTATAAAACGGTGGCCTTCTTTCCAGTGCTTCAAAAAAGTTATCAACGTTCCCGATATGGGCGCCCCTTAAAATCCCTATTTCAGTTTGAAAGCGACTGTAGAAAACATCTGCCTGAAAATTTTCATTGATATAATTGGCCGCAGTAGAGAAATTCAATTCCTGGCTTCCGGTATTGGTTAAATTATAGTTGGCCGCTTGCTGATCTCCTGATTTTTTCCCTGAAGCTTGAATTCTCCAGTTGAACGATTCGTCTGTATTATTGGTCAATATGCTCCCTGAAAGCATTCCTGAACCTATTCCCCCACGGCCATTGGTAAAGCCCACTAAATCAACACTTCCATGCAATGCAGAATCGGGCAATAAAGGCTCCGGTTCTAAAAGCAATGCTCCTCCAATAGCCCGAGGGCCATACTTCACAGCCGAAGCTCCTTTCACAACAGTAATACGGGATGCTATAAAGGGGTCTATTTCTGGGGCGTGGTCCACACCCCATTGTTGCCCCATTTGTGCCACTTCATTATTAACCACCTGGATTCTACTTCCATACAATCCGTGGATCATTGGCTTATTAATACCCGGGCCTGTTTTTATATTATATACTCCAGGCAAAGTGCTTACTGACTCAGATAAAGATTTTCCTTTAAGTCTTTTGAGTTCTTTGGATGTTAAGACGTTTTCCACATTGGACCTCAAAATATCGTCCCTCTTATGGGCATGAACTGTGACGGTTGACAGATGCTCATCTTTCTGCTTTAAGTAAATCTCTTGTTGCAAATCCTCTTTGCCTTTTTTTACCTGAATAGTCAACGCCTGATACTCCAATTGTCTTATCTCAACCTCCAGGTTTAGGTTACAAGGAATATGTATGGAGAAATATCCATGTTCATCACTTTGTGTGCCAGTTTGCAATTCAGGAAAATAGATCGTTGCAAAAGAAACGGGCAAATGCTGTCCCTCAGTAAGTACCTGGCCGGAAAATATTTTTTCACAATTATCCTGGGCACTGCTTAATCGAACAGTACACAACACCGCAACAAGTGTGAAAACAAATAACTTTTCCTGAAGTAAACGCAACATGGTTGCAAATATAATAATTTACTTTATAAACAATAACAGTTTCGTATAAAGATTATGATGTGGATGTAAATCAGCCTTTTTTTTGTCATTTATTCATAATTTTTTCTTAGTATTGGCTTGAATTTTAATCCGTTATAACAGAAAACAATATTAACTACTCAACAAAATTATAAAATGAAAAAATATCTTATTTGGATAGCCTTCTGCCTTCCCTTTGTGGCAATGGCTCAGGACGATTACAAAAGACGCTTTGAACAGCTTGGCACTACTTTACCAACTCCCAACAGTTACCGAACTGCTGCCGGAGCACCTGGCGAAAATTATTGGCAACAAAAAGCTGACTACACTATAAAAGTGAAATTAGACGAAGCCAATAATAAAATTACAGGTTCAGAAACTGTTACCTACTATAATCAATCACCCCATCCATTGGAATATTTGTGGTTGCAACTTGATCAAAACATGCGTGCAAAAGGTTCGGACTCTGAATTGGTAGGTACAGCCACTTTTTTTAACGACACTATTCCTGCCAAATTCCTGGAGCAATACATTGCCAATGGCGGAAACTCCTACGATTTCGATGGTGGATTTAAGATCGAATATGTAAAAGATGCTTCAGGTAAACCAATGGATTATTTGATTCAAAAAACAATGATGAAAATCCGTTTGCCGGAACCATTGAAGCCGGGAGAAAACATCTCATTTTCCACAGCATGGTCATATAATGTAAATGATCGTATGAAAGGTGGCGGACGCTCAGGTTTCGAATATTTTGAGGAAGATGGAAACTCTTTATATACTATTGCCCAGTTTTACCCAAGAATGGCTGTTTATAATGATGTGGAAGGCTGGCAAAACAAGCAGTTCCTAGGCTCTGGGGAGTTTGCACTTACTTTTGGAGATTATGATGTGGAAATTACGGTTCCTGATGACCACATTGTGGCCGCTACAGGTATGATCCAAAATGCTAAGGAAGTATTGACAAAAGAGCAGAACAACAGATATGAAAAAGCTTTAAAGTCTACAGAACAAACATTTATAGTTACTCAGGAAGAAGCTGTTGCTAATGAGAAAGAGAAATCCGATGCATATGAGACATGGAAGTTTAAAGCTGAAAATGTAAGAGATTTTGGTTTTGCTACTTCCAGAAAATTCATATGGGATGGTCAAATGGTTGAGTTGGAAACAACTAAGCCTTTCGCACAATCATTTTATCCTAAAGAAGGAAACCCTTTATGGGAAAAAGAATCAACCAAAGCAGTTAAAAACACTTTGGTTTTATATTCTGAAAGAACTTTTGATTATCCTTATCCACAAGCTACTTCAGTACATGCCGCTTCCATAGGTATGGAGTATCCCATGATTTGCTTCAACTTTGGCAGACCAGATGCTGATGGCACTTACTCTGTAAGAACCCAATTAGGAATGACTTATGTAATTGTGCATGAAATAGGACATAATTATTTTCCTATGATAGTAAACTCTGATGAGCGTCAATGGGCATGGATGGACGAAGGGCTTAATTCATTTCTTGAGTCCAATGTAATGTGGAAGTACTATCCTGACCTTCCTTATACAGACAATTCGCCCCAGGCTATCACTGGATATATGAAAAGTAGTAAAGATGCCCAGAGACCAATCATGACTAACCCTGAACAAGTATTACGCTTAGGTCCAAATGCATATACCAAACCTGCGGCAGCGCTTAATTTATTAAGAAATACTGTGATGGGGCCTGAGCTATTTGACGAGGCTTTTAAAACTTATGCCCAAAGATGGAAATTTAAGCACCCAACTCCTGCTGATTTCTTCAGAACAATGGAAGATGCTTCCGCTGTAGATTTAGACTGGTTCTGGAATGGTTGGTTTTATACTACTGATCATGTAGATATTGCCATTGATGAAGTAAAATATTTCAGAATCTCTACTGAAGAACAATCTAAAGAGAAAAAATCCAAAGCACCTAAAGGAGATTTGGGCAAGTCAGATGAAGAGGAGAAAAAGACAGACTTTAGTGAAGGACCTTCTTTTATAACCATTGATAAAACTCCTGATTTCTGGTATGGTGAGTATCGCTCCAAAGTAGATGATGAAGCCATAAAAGCCAATTATCAAGACAAACACTTTTATGAGGTAACTTTAACCAACGAAGGTGGATTAGTGATGCCAATCATTGTGAAATTTGATTATAAAGACGGAACCTCTGAAACTAAACAAATTCCTGCTGAAATTTGGAGAAAGAACGAAATGAAAACGCGCAAGCTGTTTATTTTAGATAAAGAAGTTGAGAAAGTGACTTTTGATCCTGAAAACGAATTAGCAGATACGCAGATATCCAACAATGTATTCCCTAAAGTTGAAGAGTCTACCAAGGTAGATGAGTTCAAGAAAAAAGGTAAATAATTAGATCAGAAAGAACTCAATCAAAGCAGCTTTCCATTGGAGAGCTGCTTTTTTTATTAAACTCAACAGGCTGAAGCCTCCCCAAAACTGCCCACATCAAAATTCGCTCGCTTTTCTGAATTATTCCCTTCCTTTCTTAGTTAAGCCACTCAATCATTATCATCACAAATTTGCTTAAATTGCACGCATTGAAAGATTTATTACTCATAACGCCCCCATTTACCCAACTTAATACGCCTTATCCGGCCACTGCCTATTTAAAAGGTTTTCTTAATACTAAAGAAATCAGTGCCTTTCAAATGGATTTAGGGATAGAGGTAATTCATCGTTTATTTTCTAAAGAGGGATTAAAAGAAGTTTTCAGGAAAGGAGCTCAAAAAGGCATTGCTTTTTCTGAAAATGCACAAAGAATTTATGCACTGAAACATGAGTATATTAAAACAATTGATGCGGTAGTAGCTTTTTTACAAGGGAAAGACCTCACTTTTGCCAGACAAATTTGTTCTGAAAACTTCCTTCCTCAAGCTTCCCGCTTTGAGCAGTCACAGGAACTGGATTGGGCTTTTGGCACCATGGGTATGCAGGACAGGGCTAAACACCTTGCCACCCTTTATCTGGAAGACATCTCAGATTTTATCATTGAAGTACTTGATGACCACTTTGGTTTCAGCCGCTATGCAGAGAAATTGGGGATGAGCGCCAATACCTTTGATGACTTATATAATGAATTACATAAGCCTTCCACTTTTGTAGATGATATTACTTTAGAAATATTAGACAAGCAACTTCAATCTCTCCAGCCAAAACTGGTGTGCTTTTCAGTACCATTTCCGGGTAATTTATACAGTGCTTTAAAATGTGGCCAATTTATGAAAATCCATTACCCTGGTATTAAAATAGCCATGGGAGGAGGTTTTCCAAATACAGAACTTCGAACTTTAACTGATGCACGGGTATTTGAGTTTGTAGATTTTATTACACTGGATGATGGTGAATTGCCTATTGAGCTTTTGTCTTCAAATATATTAAGCCCTACTCCGGACAATCCTGATTTTCAGTTTTTCAAAAGAACTTTGTTACTGGAAAATGGGAAAGTTGTTTACAAAAACAATACCCTTCGAAAAGATTATAAACAAAGTGAAGTAGGCACACCGGATTATTCGGACCTCTTACTTTCGAAGTATATTTCTGTCATTGAGGTCACCAACCCCATGCATAGCCTCTGGAGCGATGGCCGGTGGAACAAACTCACCATGGCCCATGGTTGTTATTGGGGAAAATGTACTTTCTGCGATGTCTCTCTTGATTATATAAAAATATACGAACCTATTGCTGCTAAATTACTGGTAGACAGAATGGAGCAGTTGATAGCTCAGACTGGCGAGAACGGATTTCATTTTGTAGATGAAGCAGCGCCACCGGCTTTGATGAGGTCCTTGGCCTTTGAGATTATTAAAAGAGAGCTTACTGTTACCTGGTGGGCAAATATTCGATTTGAAAAAGCCTTCAGCAGAGACCTGTGCAAACTGCTGAAAGCTTCAGGTTGCGTGGCTGTTTCAGGAGGATTAGAAGTGGCTTCAGATCGATTATTGAACCTTATTCAGAAAGGGGTAACAGTAGCACAGGTAGCGCAGGTAACCCGTAATTTTGCCGAAGCAGGCATCATGGTTCATTCCTATTTAATGTATGGTTATCCGACCCAAACCATTCAGGAAACTGTTGACAGCCTGGAAATGGTAAGGCAAATGTTTGAAATAGGAGTGATCCAATCTGCTTTTTGGCATCAGTTTGCCCTTACCGCACATAGTCCCATCGGTTTAAACACAGCAGAATATGGCATCATTCCGGATTTAAAAGACAGTCCTTTCGCCAATAATGATATTCAGTTTGAGGATAGCACAGGCATTGATCATTCACAATTTAGCTACGGATTGAGGAAATCTCTCTATAATTTTATGCAGGGGCAGTGTTTTGAATTGCCCTTACAAGAATGGTTTGACTTTAAAATACCCCGAACCTCTATTTCCCCCAATTTCATCATGCAATGCCTGGAGCAGGAACATCAAACCAGTATAAAAGAAAATGCAAAAGTAATCTGGTTGGGCAGTCAACCGCAAAGCAGCAATAAAAGGAAGTCAAAAAACCATGTACAATTAACTTTTCATGATAAATCTGCTATTATTGAAATTGAATTAGAGAAGGATAAAGCGCTGTGGTTGGCCAAACAATTAAAGGAATTATCAGCCGGTCCTATAACTTATGGCACAATTCGCCAAAATTATGAAAGTGACTTCCGGAATTTCGAACAATTTTGGCATTCAGAAGAAATTCAGGATTTAAGAGATAATGGGTTATTGGTTTTGTAAAGTGGATCAATTGAGAAAATTATGAATCAACAAAAATTAGGGTTAATCACTCTGATGGTATCTGATTATGATGAGGCCATTAACTTTTACACTGAAAAGCTGAAATTCAGACTGGAAGAGGATGAAAAAATGAGTGATACAAAACGATGGGTAGTAATTTCACCTCCAGGCGAAAAGTATTGCAGTCTTTTGCTAGCCAAAGCTACCACAGATGAGCAAAGGAGTAGAATCGGCAATCAAACAGGTGGAAGGGTATTTCTTTTTCTCTATACCAATAACTTTCAATACGATTACCAAAATTTAATTTCCCAACAAATCAATATAGTTAGAGAGCCTATTGATGAAGTTTACGGAACTGTGGCTGTTTTTAGTGATTTATATGGGAATTTAATAGATTTAATAGAGCCAAAGCTTTAAAACAAATATGAAAAGTCTAAAAATCTTTATCTTACTTCAGTTTCTCACTCTTATAGGTTCCGCTCAGCATCTCCCAGCCTATCAGATTTTTGACGAAAAAGGAAAGAAAACCTCCTATAAAAAGATGCTTAAGCAGGTTAAAAAAAGTGATATTTTTTTATTCGGTGAACTTCATGATAATGCCATAGCCCATTGGCTTCAACTGGAACTTATAAAAAATGCTTACTCTCACAATGAAAATTTATTATTAGGTGCTGAAATGATGGAAGCTGATAATCAAGCATCCTTAAACGAGTTTTTGGAAGGAAAAATGGATCAAAAAGGTCTTGATTCCACAGCACGCCTGTGGCCAAATTACAAAACTGATTATGCTCCATTGGTAAATTTCGCCAAAGAGAATGAAATCCCCTTCATTGCCACAAATGTTCCCAGAAGGTATGCTAACCTGGTTTATAAAAACGGCTTCACAGCATTGGATAGCTTATCAAAAGAAGAGAAAGAGTGGATAGTTCCTCTTCCATTCCCCTTTGATAGTGAACTCCCCACTTACAAAAACATTTTGGCCATGATGGGCGATCACGGTTCTGAAAAATTAGTAATGGCCCAGGCATTAAAAGATGCTACCATGGCCCATTTTATTTTAAAAAATTACAAAGAAGGCCATCTATTCATTCACTTTAATGGAGCCTATCATTCTGATTTTTATGAAGGAATTCTTTGGTATTTGCAACAGGAAAAGCCAATGCTTAATTATCTTACTATTTCTACAGTAACTCAAAATAATCTCTCCAAGCTGGAGGAAGAACATGTAGGGAAAGCTCATTTCATCATCTGTGTGGATGCTGATATGACTAGTACTTACTGAGTAGTATTATAAATACTTCTTAACTCCAATTTTGAAATTTCAATTCCATTAAACAAATAGTTATTCTATTATACCGTGACCTTTTATACTATTAGGAATCATTATTAATTCAAGCAACAAAGGAGTCTGCCAGACAAAATTAGAATTAATAAAAAAACAACAACCACACTAAAAACAAAAGTGGCAGTAGGAAAGGAATTGAGTATCGAATGATATACCCAAAGAACGATGGCATTTTAATCCCCACCTGCTCTGCAATTGATTTTACCATGAAATTTGGTCCATTACCAATGTAAGTCATGGCGCCAAAGAAAACCGCAGCAATAGAAATAGCCTTTAAATCCAGTACTGAATCATAATAAACTCCGCCATTGGCAAAATCTATTACATGAGGCACTACCGATAAACTTGCTCCTTGAGAAGCCATCGCAGCAGCAAGGAAGTTAAGATAGGTGGGGGCATTATCTAAAAATCCTGACAGAATCCCTGTGCCCCAAAAAAGCGTATTATGAGTAATTAAGGAAGCTCCTGCATCAGATTTTGCAAAATCACCTACCAAATCCAATGCCGGCATCATTGTGCCAAAAATTCCAACAAATATGAAAGCAACTTCTCTAATCGGTTCAAAGCTAAATTCATTCAGCTCATGTATATCTTTCTTGGCAAACTTATACGACAAGTAGGCTACACTTAACATAATAATTTCCCTGATAAAGGAAAAGGTCTGTCCATCGTAAGTAATGCCCGGAACCCCATCTATAATATTAGGATCAATAAAAACAGAGATGATTATAATTGCCAGCCAAATAAAATTACGTTTTCCGTTGATGGTAATTTTATTATCATAAACCATCTCCTCTTCAAGGTCTTCCTCCTTTACTTTATTTCTTCTATCTAAAAAGTAAAATACGACTGCCAAAACAATTAGGGCAAAAAACCATGCATCCCAGTTATGCTCCAATGTCCAGAAAAAAGGCACTCCTTTCAAAAAGCCCAGGAATAATGGAGGGTCACCAATCGGAGTTAAAGAGCCCCCAATATTGCTGACCATAAAAATAAAGAAGATAATATGATAAGCTTTAATCCTATTCCTGTTGAGTCGGATAAAAGGACGAATTAATAACATGGAAGCCCCTGTTGTACCAATTAAATTTGATATGGCTGCACCAATCAGTAATATTACTACATTCACCAATGGTGTCGATCTTTTATTAACATTAATCACTATACCACCAGAGGCAATATAAAGCGAAGCCAATAGTGCAATAAACTGTATATACTCGAAAGCCGCATGAACTGGTCCGTGAGTATTATGGAGCACGAATAAATAATAGCTAATTACTAAAGCCGCTAATATTACAGCAATTTTTGGATAGTTTTTATGCCAGAAATGTTCATAAAATAATGGCCCTGAGGCAATCATTAATAGCAGCAAAACAAAAGGAATTACAGTCCAGGCTGGTGCAGGAGAATGAGTTGCTTCTGCAAAACCTTCTTCTGTTTCCACTTCCTCGCCTTGATCCTGCTGTGGGTTAGTATCATAAGCTACGTTAGTTATTGTATTTTCGCCACTTTTTGTCTCTACAGCACCATAAAGCTCAATGCTTGAAGAAAGAGTAACAATAATTACGGTAAAAATGGCTGAAGCAAATAGAAGAAGTGAATTTCTCATGCAGTTATTTCATTTTTTAATCATGCCCCAAGTTAAAGATTTCATTGAAATCTATTAACAGGATAGATGAATTATATATTAAATTAATTGACTCAAAGCGATTTCAAAAGATGTTTTTGAAATATTCACTTTCGAATTACTGGCCTCGAAGGATTTACGTAAAGCCCTTTCAATGGTTCGGGAGGTATCTTCGAAGATAGCTTCATCAGTTATCTCGGCTCCACTAGTCATTAAATAAGCAAATACTCTTGCCATTCCACAATTCGCAATAAAATCTGGAATAACCGCTACTTGTTTATCAGCAAAATCAGCAATATGTCCGAAAAATATTTCAGGGTCAGCAAAAGGCACATTGGCCCCGGCAGAAATAACTTCCAGCTTAGAAGCCAGCATTTCCTCTACCTGTGATTTAGTAATTAGTCTTGAGGCTGCCGCAGGAATAAATATTTCCGCTTCCAGTGCCCATATTCTATCTTCAATCTGATCAAATGGAATTAAATCATCTGATATAAGTTCTGTTCCCTTTCGGTTTAAAAACAATTCCGTTATCTCCTCAAGACTGAAACCATTTTCTTTGATCAGACCACCATTCCTATCAATAATACCCACTATGGATACACCCGCTTTGGATAAATAATAAGCTGCTGCAGCACCTACATTGCCCCAACCTTGTATAATGGCTCTTTTTTTATCAAGAGAACCACCCCAAATACTATAATAATGCTCTACAGACTTGGCAACTCCAAAACCTGTAATCATATCGGCAATAGTATATTTTCTTTTAATATCGGGCGTATAGTTAACGGCTTCTATTACCTTAATAACTCCCTGGCGTAATTGTCCCAATTTTTTAATTTTCTCAGGCTCTGTTGCGTTAAAATGTCCGTTCACAACACCTTCCTGTGGATGCCAGAGACCATATTTTTCTGTAATAGGAATCACCTCATGGATTTCATCAACATTAAGATCACCACCTGTACCATAATAGTTTTTCAATAGCGGAATCACTGCTTTGTACCATCGCTCCAATACGCCCCTTTTCCTCGGGTCGTTAGGATCAAAGTTAATTCCTGATTTAGCACCTCCAATAGCCGGTCCGGAAACAGTGAACTTCACTTCCATTGTTTTGGCCAAAGATTCTACCTCTCTCTTATCAAGTCCTTTACGCATCCTGGTCCCACCACCAGCGGCACCACCTCTTAAGGAATTGATCACTACCCAACCTTCTGCTTCTGTTTCAGAATCATTCCATTCAAATACTACTTCAGGTTTTTTATTTTCAAATTTCTCTAAAAGTTCTTTCATCCTACTAAAAATATCTATTCGTATTACTTATTGTTTTATCTTAATGGCGGTGTTTTTCAAAGTGCCAAAACTACAAAATTAAATGGGAAACTTCCCTACACGTTGGCCGGATACGCTATCTGAAGATGCTCCGGTAACTGATGATAAAATATTCCTCTCATTTTTTAAATTCAGCACACCCAGGAAAGCAAAAATCAATGCTTCCTTATAATCTATCAATTGGTTGGGAATATCAGGTACAACAATATTGCGGCCTAGCTTATACTTTATTTGTTCAATAAGGAATTGATTGTAAGTACCACCCCCCGTTATCAAGAGCTTTCCCTGGGAAAGGTGGTTTTTAATAGCCTCCACAATTTTTTCGGAAATATGTTCCACTGATGTGGCCAGTAAATCTGCTGTACTCGCAGAACTGTTCTTAAACAAGGGATAAATGTCTTTTTCTATTTGCTCTAAGCCAAGACTTTTCGGGAGTGTTTGTTCATAGTAAGAAAATTGATTAAGTTCCTGTAATAGTTCAGGTTTCATGGTGCCGGAAGCTGATATCTCTCCATTTTTATCATAATCCAGCCCATCCGCTTTTGCTAAATGATTCAATAGCAGATTACACGGGCAAATGTCATACGCTATTCTTTTATCAGCGTCATTTTGAAAAGATAAATTAGCTATGCCACCCAAATTCAAACACATGTTATATTCTGAAAAAAGCAAGTTATCTCCAATAGGAACGAGTGGAGCCCCCTGACCTCCCTTTAATACGTCTATTTTCCTAAAATCACCTATTACTGGCAGATTACTGGCTAAATGGAGAGCTGTAAGATCACCAATTTGCACAGTGATCCCATTTTTGGGTTGGTGAAAAACAGTATGGCCATGTGTAGCCACAAATTGAGGCCTTATCACATACTTATTCTTAAAAACCTTTACCTGCTCGCCCATCCAATATCCGAGTTTCACATCCATTGAAACTAACTCCAATGCAGAGAAATGAATAGCTGACTTCAAGGATTGCTGCATTTCTGAGGGATAAGCAATGGTTTCGGCCTCCATAATCTCCCAGTGCCATTGCTCTTCTTTTTTCTCAAATTTGCAATACGCAATATCAAGTCCATCCAAGGAGGTGCCAGACATCAATCCAATCGCATGATATGTTTCTGTTTGCATATTTTTATTAGATTTACGTTGAATAAAGAAGCAATGAATGCAGCAATTGATATAGGTAATACAAAAGTAAAATTAGGGATTTTTGAGGACGAAAAATTAGTTTCCTTTGAAACTTTCAACTCCCTGGAAGATTTATCCATTGAAATTAAGAAAAAGGATATTGCCAAAATAATAGTTTCGAGTGTAAGAGAGTCCAATGATTTCATTTCGGAAATATTACGTCTGGACAATGAGGTTGTTTTTCTCGATTTTAATACGCCCCTTCCCTTTATCAATCATTATCAATCGCCCACTTTGGGGCTCGACAGAATAGCTGTTGTTGCAGGAGCTCAAGCACTATTTCCTCACAAAAACAGCTTGGTCATCGATATGGGAACCTGCATTACCTATGAAATTATAGAGGGTGGAAAACATTATTATGGAGGCGCAATCTCCCCCGGAATGCACATGCGTTTTAAGAGCTTACATAATTTTACGGCTCGTTTGCCGTTAGTCACAGTCGAGCACCCGATAGAGCAAGTGGGTAAAACTACTGAAAAATCTATTCAAAGTGGTGTCGTTCACGGGGTTATCGGAGAAATGGAAGCATTTATACAAACTTACAAGGAAAAATACAGTCCATTAAATGTAATTATCACAGGTGGAGATGCAAAATACTTTGAAAGTAAAATAAAAGCTACCATCTTTGCAATCCCAGAATTAGTTTTAGTGGGTTTAAATGCGATTTTAAGACATAATGCATCAATTTAAAACAGGCTTTTTAGCCTTTATACTTTCAATTACTTTTGTTTCTCAGTTGTTTTCACAGGGTACTGTGTCACCTTACTCTGCATATGGAATAGGGCTACAGCCGGAGAAAAGCTATGCTTCCAACAACGGCATGGGTAATGCAGGTCTTGCTTATAGCAGCCCCTGGTTTATTCCTGTGCTTAATCCAGCCTTATTGGGAAACCAAACATTCACTTCATTTGAGGCGGGTTTAGGCATTACACAAACGGCTGTCCGGGATGAGATCAATCGTTACAATCAGGTAAATGGTGGTCTTCGCTATATATCCCTGGCACTTCCTATAGTAGCAGGCAAGTATGGAATATCCATTTCCTTAAATCCCTATTCTGATAAAAATTATAACCTGGTGCAAGCCCAGGATGACACACAAAACTTACGGGCAGGCACAAAACGATATGAAGGAAGTGGTACTATTTCTCAACTGACTCTGGCCAATGGTTGGAATATTACTAAAAACATTTCGATAGGTGCAGAAGCCAACTATAATTTTGGTAAAATAACCGACAGAACAATTTATCAAAACATTATACATGGAGAGGATTCTATACGAATACCTTATGTGGTTTCAGGAGAAACTGTTCATAACTATTCAGACTTTAGTTTCTTATTAGGTACCAGGCTTCAACATAAAATAGGTAAAAACAATTTAGGCCTGGGGATTACCTACGATTTACCTGCCAATTTAAATACTACCAGAAATACATTTTTACAATTTTTGTCTACCACAGGCACACCTCTTGACCCCCAAACGGGCCTAACTGATTCCACTAACTTTAGCACTTTCAATCAGGAAGGTAATACTGCCATTCCCGGGAAATTAAGTGTTGGCTTATCTTTCTGGAGACAGAATAAATGGGCTGTTTCAACAGATTTTACTTATCAGGATTGGGAGCAATATGAGCTGTTTGGTGAAAAAGATTTAAACCTTAGCCGTAAAACAGAAGTTAAAATAGGTGCTGAATATACACCGGATGTACAAGCCGGAGATAATTACTTTAAAAGAATGACTTACAGGGCAGGCTTACATGTAGATAATGGCCCAATTGTAATTAACAATACCAGTATTAATTCTTTTGGCATTACTTTTGGTACCACACTACCTATAAGCAAGGTTTCCAATGTTAACCTTGCGTTTGAAGTAGGACAAAGAGGAACACTTATAAATAATCTTGTGAGAGAAGATTATTTTAGTTTTAATTTAAGTTTTACCTATAATGACAGATGGTTTTTAAGAAGACAGTTTGATTAAAATAAAGAAAGATGAAAAAAACACTTTTAACACTAGTGGTGATAATGGCTGGCCAGCTGATGGCATTTGGTCAGGATGGTTGGAACTGGCCTGAAGAAGAGGCCAAAAAAGCAACAGCAATGGAGAAAAACGCTTTGTACTCTGATTTATTAAATACAGAAGATTATGAAGCGGCTAAAAAACCATTGGACTGGCTATTGAGGGAAACACCGGATTTAAATCCTTCAATTTACATTCAAGGTGTAAAAATATATGAAAACCTTGCCCAAACAACTACAGGTAAAAGACAAAAAAACCTGCAGGATTCCACTGTGCTTTTGTATGACTTACGCATGCAATATTTTGATGACAAACAAAATGTAATGAACAGAAAAGCATTTGATGCCTATTCTGTATGGAGGGAAAGATCTGATAAATACAAGGAATTGTATGAGCTGGTAAAAGAAACATTCGAATTGCTCGGTAATGATATTTTGTTAGGAAATACAAGAGTTTATATGGATGCTGTTCGTAGGTACAAGCTATCCGGTGGAGAAATTTCTAACTTAGAAATAATTGATATTTATGATCAGATCAATAGTATTTTAGATTATAAACTTGAGCAAGGAGAAAGTGCTGAAAAAATAGATAAGTATCGCGATTTTATTGATAAGCTATTTAACGCAACAGTAACTATCGATTGTACTATTATAGACAATCAGCTGTATCCTAAGTTTCAGGAAAGCAAAGATTTAAAAGGGGCTAAAAGAATTATAAAATTCGCTTTGGCCGGTGGTTGCACCAGTTCTGATGCTTTCATTGAAGCAGCTAAATATTTAATAGAAAAAGAACCTGATTTTGGTATCATCAGATTAGTGGCTACCAGAAGTAAATCATCAGGAGATTATGAAATGGCGGAAGAATATTTTAATGAAGCCATTAAATACACTGAAGACAATATGAAGCAAGCTGATATTTATATTGACCTGGCTGACATTGCTGCTAAACAAGGCCGTAAGTCTGAGGCAAGAGCTTATGCAAGAAAGGCTTTGGAGGCTGACCCTTCAAGAAAAGAAGCTTATGCTATTATTGGTGATTTATATTTAAGAAGTTTTGAAGATTGCAAAGGTGGAAAAGACATTGTTGTAGACAGAGCTGTATATCTGGCGGCCTACAAGATGTACGAAAGAGCCGCAAATGCCGAAAGAATGGCAATGGCCAAAGAACAGTTTCCTTCTAAAGAAGATCTTTTTAACTATAATTACAATGCTGGCCAAACAATGCAGGTAAACTGCTGGATTAACGAAACGGTAACTCTTACTACAAGAGATTAATTAAAATTAAACTATATTTAAAAGCGGTTTCCGGAATTTTCCGAACCGCTTTTTTTGTTGAATGCAGTATGAATAAAGTAATTGTGCTTTTTATCGGTTTTTTCTTTTTGGCAGCTTGTTCTGACGACCTTGGTGCCAAAAAAGAGTTTGAGGCTTATACTGGCCCTATCATGGAGGTGGATAGTGCTACTATACTCTATTCAGATTCCGCAGTATTGAGGGTGAAAATCAATGCCCCCAAACAACTGGAATTTGAAAACGGTGACAAAGAATTCCCTAACACCATTTTTATTGAATTCTTTGAGCCGGACGGAACACTATCCTCCACTCTTGATGCGAAAACAGCTTATTACACCAAGGAAACAGATATTTACAAAGCTGAGGGGGATGTTGAAGTAATCGGGTACATTGAACCACAGAAAATGAATTCCGAAGAGCTTTACTGGGAGCCGAAAAAAGAAGAAATTTACACTGAGAAATTTGTACGGATTGAAACGGAAGACCAAATATCCACCGGAGAAGGTCTCGTAGCCAAACAAGATTTTTCAACTTACAGAATACTGAATCCTTCAGGCACAATTTATTTGGATGAAAGTCCTTCTAATGATGAAAATTCTGAAAAAAGCGCTATGCCTGTTCGTCCTACAAAAGATACTCCTGATAAAGCCAAAAGTAAAACCCAACCTGTTTCCAAGAAGGAACTAAAATTGAAAGATGGAAGACCCTAAAAACTATAAACGACCAGGATCCGGTTTAAAATTCTTTTTACTTGCATTAGCATTTGCTTTTTTGGTAATAGGTTTGCATCAATCTATTACGGTGGGATTTGAATATTCTTACTGGATTTTTATGTTGTCATTAAGTCTTGTACTTTTACATAGATATATTAGCCAAAAAGGAGGAGTAGATAATAAAAATGGAAAGTAACTACATTCTATACATTGTAATTTCTTTGTTGTTTTCTGCTTTTTTTTCAGGTATAGAAATTGCATTTGTCTCTTCCAACAAATTACACATCGAGTTGCAAAGCCAACAAGGGGTGATTTCAGGACGGATTCTTTCTAAATTTCTGAACAAGCCTTCCTCTTTTATTGGCACAATGCTGGTAGGAAATACTATTTCTTTAGTTGTGTATGGTATTTACATGGCCAAAATGATAGAGCCAGTATTGATAGAACACCTTCCTCTGTTTCTGCAAAACGATGCCTTTATTTTACTAAGTCAAACAGTTGTTTCAACTTTGTTGGTATTAACGGTAGCGGAGTTTCTGCCCAAAAGTATTTTTCTGTTGAACCCAAACGGCCTGCTCATCTTTTTTGCCATTCCTCTTTGGATCATCTATTATGTGACTTACCCTGTCGTATTTGGCATCGTGGGGTTGTCAAAACTATTTATAAAACATATACTGCGACTAGACTACTCAGAAGATAAACCGGTTTTTGGACTGACGGACCTCGATCACTTTGTAAGAGCCACTGCTCAATTGGACCATCAGGAAAATAAAGTAGAGCTGGACAGAAGGATTTTCAATAATGCTTTAGAGTTTAAAACCATTAAAGTGAGGGAATGTATGATTCCACGGACAGAAGTAGTTGCTGTTGATGTAGAAGATGAAATGAATGAACTACGTGAGGCATTTACCGATAGCGGCCATTCAAAAGTCTTGATTTACAAAGAATCCATAGATGACATCATTGGGTACTGCCATTCACTTGCTCTATTTAAAAAACCCAATAAAATTCAGGAAATTCTTACCCCTATTATCATTGTACCGGAGACCATGCCGGCAAATGAATTGATGATTCAATTTATTCAGGAAAGAAAGAGCCTTGCCCTGGTAGTAGATGAGTTTGGTGGCACATCAGGCATAGTAAGCCTGGAAGATATAATAGAGGAGATATTTGGAGAAATTCAGGATGAACATGACGATGAAGACCTAACGGAAATTCAAATCAGTGAAAACACCTACTCTTTCAGTGCCAGACTTGAAATTGATTACCTCAACGAAAAGTATAATCTGGATATACCGGAAGGGGATTATGATACTTTGGGAGGATTTATTTTGTCCATTACAGAGAACTTTCCTACCCTTCATGAGGTAGTGAAAAAACCGCCATTTACTTTTATTATTGAGAGTATGGAAGAGAATAGGATTGACTTAGCGAAGTTAATAATCTCTGATCCGAGCGATAACACAAAGTAAAGAAGCAAATCATTTTGATATTAAGCTTTAAAGCTATTATTTTGCGAATCTTTGAAAAAACATAACATGGGAGTATTTAACACATTACGAGTAAAAATGGGTTCGGTCTTGATTATCCTTATAGGATTTTCAATTTTGGCATTTCTAATGACTGACCTTTTAGGACCTGATTCCAGACTATTAGGTGGAGGCGGTGGCAGCAATAATGTTGGGGAAATAGCCGGTGAAAACATTAGCATGGAACAATACCAACAACAAGTTGAGGAATTTAAATATAACTTTCAGGCCAACAATGGTAGAACACCATCCGATTCTGAAATGAACTCTCTTCGTCAGCAGGCCTGGGACTATTTAATCATTAAAATTGCTTTCCAGGAGCAATATGATGAATTAGGTCTGCAAGTGACTAATGAGGAACTGGTAGATATGGTGCAAGGTGACAACATCAGCCCGATCGTAAGACAAAACTTCACAGATCCCCAAACAGGTGAGTTCAATAAAGAGCAAGTGGTAAACATTATCAGGAATATTGCCCAGGCACCTGCAGAGCAGCAAAGCCAATGGTATTCGTTCGAAGCTTCTTTATTGCCTGCCAGGAAAAGAACAAAATATGATGAATTGCTCATCTCATCTACCTATGTTACCAGTGTAGAAGCAGAAAGAGCTTACAGGAAAGAAAACGCAACAGTAGAACTTGACTATCTGTATATCCCTTATACATCTATTAGTGATTCTTTGGTAACTCCTACAGAGGATAGATTAAAATCTTATTACAATGAGCATAAGGAAGACTATGAAACGGAAGCTACACGCTCTATCAAATATGTGGCTTTCGAATTGTTGCCATCAGCTGAAGATTCCCTTTTTATAAGAAAGGAAATGGAAAGCATGAAAGAAGAATTTAAGGAAGTTGAACAAGATTCTTCCTTTGCCAGAGCTAATACAGATAGAAGAAACGCTTTTCGTGCCTACCCAATAGCTGAATTGCCGAAAATTCTGGCTTCCAACACCAATATCCTTAAGGAAGGTGATGTGATGGGACCTTATATAGAAAATAATGCCTACACGCTTTATAAAGTATCAGAAATCTATGATGATTCATTATATTCAGCAAGAGCAAGTCACATCCTAATAAAAGCAGAAGGAGAAGAATCTGATGAGGATGCTAAGGCAAGAGCCAACGATGTGTTGCAAAAAGCACTTGCAGGTCAGGATTTCGGGGAACTAGCGAAAGAATACAGCAAAGATCCCTCTGCTACTAAAGGTGGAGACTTGGGTTGGTTTAAAGAAGGTAGAATGGTGGAGGAATTTGATAAAGCTGTATTCGAAAAAAGTGGTACAGGTGTTATCAATAAAGTGGTGAAAACCAATTTCGGATACCACATCATTAAAGTAACAGAAGAAAAAACGGCTAAAACATATAAGATAGCGACCATTGAAAGGGAGATTCTGCCAAGTGAATCAACAAGAGATCAAGTATTTAGAAAAGCCGATTTCTTTGCAGGTTCAAACGAAAATTACAAAGAGTTTCAGGCAGCTGCCGAAGTAGAAGGTTATAACATAAGAGAATCAGGTAAAATGACCACAGACCAAAGATCAATCGGTAATCTGGGCAATGCAAGGGAAATAGTAAGATGGGCTTTCACTGACGCTAAACTAAATAAAGTTTCAAGTGTGTTTGAGGTGTCCGACTATTACGTGGTAGCTGTACTCACAAATAAGAGTGACGAAGGAGTAGCCTCTTTTGAAGAAGTGAAACCACAGATTACTAGGGAAGTCAAAAAAGAATTACAAGCTGAAAAAGTAAAAGAAAGGCTAGCTTCTCTTTCAGGTTCTTTAGATGAAATTGCCGAAGCATATGGCAATGAAGCCAGGGTGAACAGTACTGCAGATTTAAAATTAGCCGATAATTCTTTACAATCTGTGGGTCAGGCACCTGAGATAATAGGTAGAGCTTTTGGTATGGAAGAAGGTCAGGTTTCAGAACCTTTGGAAGCAAAAAACGGTATAGTTATATTGAAAGTATTGAGCAAAACACCAGCAGGTGAAATAGCTGATTATGCTGCTTACAAAGAGCAAATAGCTCAAAGAAGAAAAAATAGTGCTTCTTTCAAGATCAAAGCGGCAATTGAAGCAAATGCCGACATTGTTGATGAACGCTATAAGTTCTATTAATGAATTTTAACACTTCAGGCAAAAGAGTTTTGCTCTGCCGTGAAGCTAGGATTAAATTTATAAAGGGGCTTTTAGCCCCTTTTTTTTATGTTATGGAAGATAAAATTGAATCATTCAGATTAAAATTAGAAGCTGTTACCGTATGGCCCACTTTGTATATGTTTAAGTTTATTGTGCCTGCAGAAGACAAAGACAAAGTAAAGGATATCTTCAATTCCCACGAGGTAAAGGAAAGGCCTTCAAGAAATGGGAAGTATGTAAGTCTAACAATTCATATGTTGGCCAATTCTGCCGAACAAATCATTGATAAATATTTGGAAACCTATAAGGTGAAAGGTATTATTGCTTTGTAAACATCAGGAACATTGATCAACTTAGTTCGTTAACCTCTGTGAACAAAAACCCTGAAATATTATGTGGAAAGAAGAAGACAATACCCTAAAAAGAACTTTTGAATTTAAGGATTTCAAGGAGGCATTCGGTTTTATGACCAAGGTGGCTATAACTGCTGAAAAGATGAATCACCACCCCAACTGGTCCAACGTATACAATAAAGTGAGTTTTGAATTAACCACCCACGATGAAGGCAACAAAATAACTGAAAAAGATAGAAAGCTTGCCCGGGAAATTGACCAACTGGTTTAATTTTTGCATAATTTTAGGGCATGGAGCAAGCTACTCAACTTTACCTGGTGCCTACACCTATCGGAAACCTGGAAGATATCACTTACAGGGCAGTAAGAACACTCAAAATGGTAGATGTAATACTGGCCGAGGACACCAGGACTTCAGGAAAGCTCTTGAAGCATTACGACATTCAGAAGCCGCTGAAGAGCTTCCACATCCACAATGAACATCATAAGGTAAATTATATTATCGATGAGCTAAAGGCAGGAAAAATCATGGCTTTGGTATCTGATGCGGGCACACCCGGAATTTCGGATCCGGGTTTTCTCCTTGTGCGGGAGGCATTGAAAAATGATATCATACTGGAATCTTTACCTGGGGCTACTGCGCTGATTCCTGCATTGATAAAATCAGGCTTCCCAAATGATCGTTTCATTTTTGAAGGTTTTCTTCCACATAAAAAAGGGAGAAAAACCCGCATTGAAAAATTAATTGATGAGGACAGGACTATCATCTTTTATGAATCCCCACACAGATTATTAAAAACACTTACCCAATTGGCTGAAATACTGGGAGAGGAAAGAGAAGCTTCAGTCTCCAGGGAAATTACCAAAATATACGAGCAAACACTTACAAGCACTTTGGCCGATTTAATCATGCATTTTACGGAAACTGCCCCAAAGGGGGAAATTGTGATCGTGTTAAATGCTAAACATTAACTTCAGAATTTATGAAAAAAATATTCTTGCCCTTTTTACTGTTTTTTTCCTTCAACCTAATTGCGCAAAATCAATTCACTTTATCCGAAGACTCTGAGATAAGTTTAATAACTGTAGCCCCCGGGGATGAGTTATATTCCGGCTTTGGTCATTCGGCCCTATGGATTGAGGATAAGAAAAATGGTTTAAGCATAGTTTTTAACTATGGTACTTTCGATTTTGAGACTCCCGGATTTTACCTAAAGTTTATTCGCGGAAAATTAAACTATATGCTTTCCGCAGGGAGAATTACTTATCTGGTTAATTCCGCCAGGCAGGAAAACAGAACAGTCTATCAGCAGAAACTTCAGCTATCACAATCCGACAAAAATGCCATTTATACTTTCCTTGTAAACAACATCAAGCCGGAAAATCGCTTTTATCAGTACGATTTTTTCTACGATAATTGCTCTACACGTTTTAGGGATTTATTAGAAGATGTATTAGGGGAAGAATTAAGCTGGAACAGAAAAGCCGAAGGTTATACTTTCAGGTACTTTCTGGATATTTACCTGGCAGATAAACCATGGCAGGATTTCGGAATAGACCTGGTATTGGGTCAACCCACAGATAAAGTTGCCGACAAAAGAGAGGAAATGTTTCTACCTGACCTGCTCATGTACCACTTTGATGCTGCTACACATAACGGCCAGCCTTTAGTATCGGAAAAGATAATCCTTTTTAATGCCCAGGAGGAAGAAGAAACAGCCTCCTTTGGTTTATTGCCACAACACCTTACCTGGTTTATCTGTCTTTTGGGTATTTTCATGAGCATTAGGCATTATAAGGCAGGGCTAAATGACAAACTTTTTAACCGTATACTCTTTTTTGTGACAGGTTTGGTAGGCTGTTTGATTTTCTTTTTATGGTTCTTATCGGATCATGTGGCCACCGTCAACAATTGGAATATTCTTTGGGCATTTCCTCTGAATGTGGTATTTGCTTTTTTACTTTTCCGGAAGCCGGCCAAAAAATGGCATACTTTCTACTATGCCGCATTCGGAATTGTTTGCTTTATTGTACTGGGGTTCTTCTATACTCTTCCTCAACAATTACACGCTACCGTCTTCCCCATTGTACTTTATTTTACGTTTATTTCCTTTAACTTATTGTACCGAACCAAAAAGATGAATGTGTAATGGATTTAGCGATAGTACAAACAGAAGCCATTGAATTAGTAAAAGAAGTAGGAGCCTTTATCAGAAAAGAAGCTGAGGGTTTCCAATTGGATAAAGTAGAAAAGAAAGGCTTTAATGATTTGGTAAGTTATGTGGATAAGCAAGCTGAAATCAAATTGGTGGAAGGCTTGAGTAAAATTCTTCCCGAGGCAGGCTTTATAGCTGAAGAAGGAACTTCCGATAAAACAGGGGAGGAATATAATTGGATAATAGACCCTGTGGATGGCACCACCAATTTTGTACATGGCCTGCCCATCTATTCCATTAGTGTGGCCTTACAAAAAAACGAGACCACTATTGCAGGAATAGTATATGAAATCAATCGTGATGAATGTTTTCATGCCATTGAGGGAGAAAAAGGGTACTTAAACCACCATCCCATCCATGTTTCCAAAAACATTGTTTTAGCTGAAAGCCTGATAGCCACTGGCTTCCCTTACTATGACTTCGATAAAATGAGTGTTTATTTCACTATTTTGCAGGATTTAATGCAAAATAGCCATGGCATAAGAAGGTTGGGTAGTGCGGCAGTGGATTTGGCCTATGTGGCTTGCGGGCGTTTTGAAGGATTTTTTGAGTATAACCTGAATTCCTGGGATGTGGCAGCTGGCGCTTTTATTGTACAACAAGCCGGTGGAAAAGTAAGTACTTTCAGCGGTGGAAATGATTTTAATTTTGGCAGGGAAATTATAGCGGCCTCTCCTAAAGTTCACGAAGAAATGTTACACTCTATCCAAAAAAGATGGAAACAATAAAAGCTGATATTTTTCCAAACCCATAAAAAAAGCAGATATCACTATCTGCTTTTTCCAATTAAACTAAACAAGGCAATTTTTAATTACCCTTTACTTTTTTTTTGTACCACAGCGTCTACTTTGGCTCTAAATTCTTCATCTTGTTGATAGGCCATCATAATCTGTTGGTATTCTTCCTCACTTACATCATGTGCTTCCAGGGCTTTCACCATTTTAGCTTGATTCTTCTGATTAACTGCCATTATCTCCTGAGCAGCTTCATTAAAAGCAGCCAGCTCTTCAGGCGTGGCCTCTTCTTCTGACTGTCCTTGCTGGATGGCTACAATTTCATTAAACCTTTCCAGTTCCAAATCTTTTTCTGTAATGATCTGGATAGCCTCTTGCTCTGCTTTTTGCTGCACTTTTGTTACTTCAAGATTCGCATCAACAAATTTTTCAATTTCTGCATCATCAAAATCCGTTTTCACTTCCTGTTGTTGCTGACCCGCAGGAGGTAGTTGTGCAAACAAACCAAAAGATAGCAACATTAAAAATGCAGTTGAAAATAATCTGGTTAAAACTCCATTACTCGTTTTCATAGTATTATATAATTTGTGGTTAGAATAGAGAACGTTCTCAGAAAAGAATGTTGTACTTCACCGCAACTAATTATAATATTCTTTATATCCTACAATCTTATCTCCATAAATTAAAGGTTACTGATAAATTTCTTTCAAGGCTAATTCAATATTATCAAACTTAAAAGAATATTTGGCCTCCTCAATTTTCCCGGAACTAGCTTTTACACCTCCTAAAATCATAGCAGCCATCTCACCTAACAGCAATTTCATGGCAAACGGTGGTATATTGGGTAACCACAATGGCTTATTAAGTTCCCTGGCTACGGCTTTAGTCAATTCTTCATTAGTCACAGGATTTGGAGCTACGGCATTAAAAGTTCCAGCCGGTTTATTCTTAAGCATGTGCAAAAATATGCCGCACAGATCATTAATATGGATCCAGCTCATAAACTGCTTGCCTGAGCCTAAAGGTGCCCCCACTCCAAGTTTAATAGGCTGTTCCAGCTGAGACAAAGCCCCACCTTTTTCCGCTAACACTACCCCTATCCGTACTTTTGCGGTTTTTATTCCTAAAGCAGCAATTTCATCCGTTGCCTGCTCCCACTTTTTACAAACATTAGGCAAAAAACTCTCTCCTGCAGGATCCTCTTCTGTCATCAATTGATCTCCTGTATCTACACCATAATAATTGACACCACTGGCACCAATAAAATATTGAATCTTTCTGCCCTGTCTTTCAATTGCCTTTCTTAACAATGACGCTGATTCCGTCCGGCTTTTAATAATCTGTTTCTTTCTTTTATCGGTCCACCTTTTATCGGCCACACTGGCTCCTGCCAAATGAATCACTGCATCAGCAAATTCCATAGCCTCCTCTTCTATTTTCTGTGCAGGAATGTCCCATTCAAATTGCTTGTAAGGAAAATTTGCTTCCTTGCTTCTTGTTAAATGAGCTACTTCAAATCCATTCTCCATCAACAACTTTGACAACTCCATTCCTATTAATCCGGAACCTCCACTTATAAGTATTTTATCTGGCATATTTCTTTAGTTTCGCATTACAAATTTTTAACCTAAAATCTCAAAAGGTTCCAGTTTATTGCACCTGATTCTCAACATGAGCAGATACCCTATCAATTAACTGCATTTTAGTCTGAAAGTTGGATATTTGTTACATACCATAATCTTTGGGAAAAGATAAGGTTATTTCACAATTCAATATGCATTGCTTTTCCGCTTATATTTGTACTTTGTTATTGTGTTAGGCATAATTATTGACTTCACACAAAGTATAAAATATTTCCTAATGAAAATAAAATATCCGGTTACGCTCGCTCTTCTTTTATTATATACTATTCCTGGTTTATTGGCGCAACACACGCTCATTAAAACTTCTCATCACTTGCTGGGAGTAGACGTGGAAGGGGCTGAAATTGAATTGCCTTTCAGTAAAACTGAAACAGAAATTGCCTGGAAAGATTATGCCAAATCCTTTGGAAGAAGTGAAGCCACTCAAGGACATCAGGCTTATGAAACGGTATTTAAACAAGAGATCTATTCCAATAAAATATTGGTTTTCACAGAAATAAAAGGCAATACAAAATCCGGTAAAATTTGGGCAGGTATTGACCCTCAAGGCATTCCAAAAGACATTTACCCTAAACTTCAAATGGAGATGCAAACCTATCTTCACGATTTCAATATCAAAATGAGAAAAGATGCCGCACAAAAAGAAATTGAAGAGTCCGAAAGAGCTGCTTCCTTTCTAAGCAAATCCTATGAAGAATTAAAAAGGGAGGAACGCAAAAATGTGAGATCCCAGGAGAAAAATCATCAAAAAATAAAGGAATATGAGTTGGAGCTAAAACAAATGAGACAGGATTCTATCAACTATAATCATACTTTAGAAGCACTGAACATAAAGCTTGATTCAGTTTACCTGGAAATCGAGAAAGTGAAGAAAATGGTTGATTTATATAAAGTGAAGTTGGAGGAGATTAAGTAGTAAGTTATTTGAGTATTCAATAGGCAAGTCTATTAGTGTACTCCTTAACTAACAGATTGCGTCTCATGAATTCCGCTGGCACGGAATAGCATGCTCGCAATAACCAGCCCATTGCGATCGAAAATTATTGGTTATTGAAAATTGAGGTATATTTTTTCACAAGAGAACCTACATGAGCAGTTTAAAGCCCACTCCATGGTAATTCTTTATTTCAATAGAGGAATCACTGCTTAAATATTTACGCAATTTGGAAATAAAAACATCCAAACTCCTGCCCATAAAATAATCATCATCTCCCCAAAGTTCCTTCAGTATGGTTTCTCTCTTCACCACCACATCTGCATGCATGCAAAGAAATTTTAGTAAATCCGCCTCCTTTTGGGTAAGAATAAATTGTGTTTCACTACACTCCAATTTTAAGTTGGTGTAATCGAACTTAAACTTACCGATCAGACACTGGCTTGTCTGGCTTGTCCTTCTCAAAAAAACCTCAATGCGCAATTTCAATTCCTCGAGGCTGAATGGTTTTGTAATGTAATCATCTGCCCCCAGTTTAAAGCCATTGATTTTATCTTCTTCAGCATCTCTGGCAGTAAGAAACAGAATGGGCACACTTCGATCCATCTGACGAATATATGAAGCCAGGGAAAATCCGTCTAATAAGGGAAGCATCACATCAATAATACACAAATGATATGCTCCTCTGGAAAAAGCAAGCCTGGCGGATTTCCCATCATAAAAGTTGCTTACTTTATAACCTCCATTCTCTAATGAGTCTTTCAGAATATAAGCCAGTGATTCATCGTCCTCCACCAAAAAGATATGATTACTCATAATTCGCTAATTTTAAAATGAAAATACTGCCTGACTCATCAGATTTTTGAATAAATACATCTCCTTTTAAGACTTTGCTCATCTGTTTTACATAAAACAGGCCTAAACCAAAGCCCTTTACATCATGTATGTCCCCGGATGTAACTCTGAAAAAGCGCTCAAAAATATTTTGCTGCTGTTTTTTAAGAATTCCTCCTCCATTATCGGAAATACTTATTTGCACCTCATTTCCATTGGTTGCTGAATTTATTTCAATAAGCGCAGGATCTCCCCCATATTTAATAGCATTGTCCAACAGATTATAAATCATGTTGCCCAGGTGAAAGGCATCAGTTCTCAATTTAAGCCCCTTTAAGTTTTCAGTAAAAGTGACCCTTCCTCCCGCTTTCTCAAATACTGGCTTCAATTGCTCAATACACTCATTTATAAGGCTGGAAACCTCCACCTCTGAAATATTCAATTGGACTACTTTCTGCTCAATTTTAGAAGCCTGCAACAACTTTTGTACATGACCCGCCAACCTTTCCGCTTCTTTGTGAATGATGGATGTATATTGCCATAGTCTCTCCTGATCATTCAAAATGTTTTTATCCGAAATCACCTCTGCACAAACTGAAATGGCTGTCAGCGGAGTTTTAAATTCATGAGTCATATTGTTAATAAAATCTTTTTGAATTTCCGACAGGCGTTTTTGTTTAAAAAGGGCGTAAACTGTATAGGAAAAGATGATGACGATAATTAGTAAAATAATGATGGAAATAACCCAAATCTGCATTTCCTGAATTAACTGAAAAGAAATGCTTGGGAAAAGCACGCTGAAATAATAATCATCTTTATTAATCTCGGGGAATTCCGTTCCCAGCTTTTGCTTTGCCTCATTGCTGATATAATTTCCAAACACAAGTTTTTCGTTAGAACAATCGTAGATGCTAAATTCAAAATCAAGGTTTACATTCCTTAATGTCAATTCCCTTATTAAAAGTGTTTTAAGTGTTTCCGGCTGAATGGCCCCATTGATCATTACCACAAAATAATTGCTAGAAAGTTGCTCAACCGGATGCATTTGTTTTGAATTTGCCTCATTAGAACTTATGATGGCCTCACTTGTAGCCCTCAATGCCGCCTGTACATTTTGAGTAAACTGCCTTTTCCTGCTATCAAGACTTCTCGACAGCCAAATGCTTTGTACTATCAGCATACCTATGAGAGCAATTGTTCCAAGAATAATAATTCTGGAGATGATTTTCCCTTGCATACAGATAAATATACATGATGAAAAATTGATTTTATACTTTTTAACAACTCGTTAACAAATGTTGTCATTTCATTAACAGCAATCCATGAAAGAATAAAGCAATTTTGATGCTCACTAAAAATAAAAAATGATGAAAAATTTAATGAAAATTACAGGAGTATTATTAGTTGTATTGATCGCATTTAGCTCGTTCAAGTACAGTGACAACCGAACAGAAGTAATTGTATGGGAAACCAAAACAATTGATTTAGGGGAATTGGAAAAAGGGGATGCCGTTACCAAACAATTTGTTTTTACCAACCAACATGATGAGACCATCAAAATTGTGAGAACGAAAGCTTCCTGCGGATGCACAGTAACAGAGCATACAACAGGTGAAATTCTTTCAGGAGAAAAGGGCTATGTTTCTGCAAAGTATACTGCCAAGCAATCAGGTCCGTTTCAGAAAACCATTCAGGTTTTCACTACTGCAGGGGAAGAAGCCATTACACTACAGATAAAAGGAGTGGTGAAATAATTTTCCACACACCGGCTTCATTCACTGATGCCGGTGTAATTTATTTTGAATTACAGCGTATTAAAATTTATCTACTATTTCTTACAATAAAATCACTTCCTTTATTACTTTCTTGCCCAGTTCTGCCTCGAAAAGAGCAATTATTTTCCCTTTGTTCATATGTAATTCCTGTTTCAATGGGCTCGATTCAACATTGATAAACAGTTTATCATCCTTCATAAAAATGCCCTTGGTACGGCTGGCAATAGTATTGCCCATCAATTTGGGCCATAGGTTAATCACAGTAGTCTGATCGAACTTCTTGTTCAAATGATAGGCATCAATCATATCCTTGATCACATCCCCCAAAGGAGTGGCTTCTGATTTACGGATACTGGCGGCATGTGGCTTTTTCTTATATTGATTCATCTGTTGTAATATCTTTATTATCATTCAACTGAAAATACTTCTTTTCAATTTCCAGTGCATCCAGGTAATTCCTGCTGCGTTCCGGCCTCGCATCTGTAAGGAAAATCTGCCCAAATCGGCCATCAGCCATCATTTTCAATAAATAAGCAATTCTTTTATCATCTAATTTATCGAAAATATCATCCAAAAGTAAAAGTGGCTTTTGGGATTTAGCTAAATGTAGCAATTCAAATTGAGCTAACTTCAATGCAATCACAAAAGATTTCTGCTGACCTTGCGAACCAAATTTTTTCAGAGGATAAGCATCAATGGTAAATAAAAAATCATCACGATGGGCTCCGAGAGTAGTACGGCCTTGCTGAAAATCCTTCTGCCTGCGGCTTTTAAAAATTTCTGCGAAATTGTTATCCACTGTGGTTTGATAGATGATGTCAACATCCTCTCTGCCATCAGATAAATCCTTATAGTATGTACTAAAAACGGGGAGAAATTGCTTCATTAGTTGCTTCCTGCACTCCGCAATTTCAATAGCCAAAGGAATCATTAATTCGTCATATGGTTCGATTCTGGAAATTTCAAAACGATTTTGTTCCCCCAGGCTTTTCAATAAAGCATTTCTTTGCTTAAGCAAATGATTGTATTTCACCAAAAGCTGTAAATATTTCTGATCGACCTGACACAATAGATTATCAAAAAACTTTCTCCTCATTTCGCTGGCTTCCCTTACAATATCGGTATCCTGAGGTATGATCATCACCAATGGTAATTTCCCGATATGGTCGCTTAACCTTTCATATTCTTTTCCCTCCCACCTAATCATTTTCTTTTCCCCCAATTGCACAGCACAAAGCATATCCACTTTCTTTCCATCCTTTTGGAATTGGGCTTTTATGGAAAAGAATTTCTCGTTGTGAAGAATATTGTCTTTGTCTACCGAATTGAATGCACTTTTGGTAAACGCCAAATAATGAATAGCGTCCAATATATTGGTCTTACCCACTCCATTTTTACCTAAAAGGCAATTTATTCCTTCCACAAACTCAAAATCCGACTTCGAATAATTTTTGAATTGAATAAGACGGATATTTTGAAGCTTCATTTTTCTTAGTTGTGGGTTTTTTCGTTATTTTCGCATCCCGGCTTCAGGAATAACAAAGTTATGCTTTTCCTGTGGCATGGGAGAAGGAAAGACAAAAAGAAAAAAGCAATATGGCTACAAAAAAAACAAAAACTGCCACTAAAAAGAGTTTCGATAAGGAAACCTACATGACCTGGTTTGAATCCATGTCCTTAATGAGGAGATTTGAAGAGAAGGCCGGGCAGTTATACGGGCAGCAAAAAATCAAAGGATTTTGCCATTTATATATAGGTCAGGAAGCTTGTGTTGCCGGTGCGGTAAGTGCCTTGAAAGAAGGTGATAAATACGTAACGGCTTATCGCGACCACGCACACCCAATTGGGTTGGGAACAGATCCGAAAAAAGTAATGGCTGAATTATATGGTAAAGCTACCGGTGTTTCCAAAGGAAAAGGCGGATCTATGCACATGTTTGACAAAGAACACCACTTTTTTGGCGGACATGGTATTGTGGGTGGACAAGTTCCCCTGGGTGCAGGAATTGGATTCGCTGAAAAATACAAAGGCACAGATAATTTATGTATCACTTATATGGGCGATGGCGCTGTAAGGCAAGGCGCTTTTCATGAAGCCTTGAACATGGCCATGTTCTATAAAATCCCTGTTATTTTTGCTATTGAAAACAATGGGTATGCAATGGGTACTTCTGTAAAAAGAACTTCCAATGTAACAGAGCTTTATACTTTGGGTGAAGCATACGATATGCCCTCTAAAGCTGTGGATGCCATGAATGTGGAAGATGTACACAATGCTGTGGCGGAAGCTGCTGAAAGAGCAAGAAAAGGTGAAGGACCTACTTTATTGGAATTCAGAACTTACAGATATAAAGGCCATTCCATGTCTGACCCTGCAAAATACAGAACCAAGGAGGAATTAGAAGGATATAAGGCAAAAGACCCTATAGAACAGGTAAGAGCTACTATTCTTGAAAAGAAATATGCAACTGAGGACGAATTAAATAAAATTGACAAAAAGGTAAAGGACATCGTGAAAGAAGCGGTTGATTTTTCTGAAGAGTCAGAATGGCCGTCTGTAGATGAGGTATACAAAGATGTATATGCTCAGGAAGATTATCCGTTTATAATTGATTAATTACATTTAGTCGATCCATTTTTAAACAAAAATGTTCTTCTCTCACTATTAGTGTCTTAGAGTAGAAATAAACACCAAAGTATCATTTAAACGCCTCAAGCTTTCCCTTCCGTAAGAAGAATGGAAAAATGAGGCTTTACTTATTGAGTTTGTAAGATAAATAGCAATTAAGTTGATAGCATTGGGTTTTAATTCACATTTTTTTATAGCTTTGCGGTCTTAAATAAATTACAATGGCAAAAAATAAAGGAAAGGAAAAAGGAACGGAGTTTTACGAGAATCCTGAAGTCCTTGCTCAACAACTCTCTAAAACAGAGCAGTTCATAGAAAACAACAAAAAAGTGGTATTAGGTGTTGGTGGCTTAATCGCAATCATAATCGTTGCATTTTTTGGCTACAAATACTACATGGACAACCAAAATGAGTTGGCTCAGAAGGAAATGTTTCAAGCTGTTTATTGGTATGAAAATGGTGAGTTCGATTTAGCACTTAATGGTGATGGTAATAATTTAGGCTTTATGGATCTTTTAGAAGATTTCGGAGCAACAAAAGCGGGTAATTTATCTTCTTTTTATATTGGAAGCATTTACTTACAACAAGGTGAATTCCAAAAAGCCATTGATCATTTAGAAGATTTTAGTGCGGATGACCTTTTGGTTCAATCAAGGGCTTACGCTCTAATTGGTGATGCTTATCTTGAATTAGGAAATTATTCTAAAGCAGCTGACCATTATGGAAAAGCAGCTTCCACAAACAGCACAGAGGAATTCAGCCCTATTTATTTACTTAAACAAGGCTTAGCTTACGAAAAGGCTAATGATACAGAAAAAGCTAAGGATAGCTATAAACAGATTATAAAGGACTTCAGCAAATCAGAGGAAGTTTCAGAAGCAAAAAAATACCTGTCCTTATTAGAAGCAAAAAAATAATAGACACTTCAAATAATAAAATGCTAAAAGGGATAGGTTGATAAAACTTATCCCTTTTTTGTTTTATTGATGATAAATAAAAACCTCAGCTAATAAATATAAACCATGGCAACAAAGCTTAAAAACCTTAGTGATCACTCGGCAAAAAACATTTCCAACATAGGCAAAAAGAAATTTGCAGTGATTGTATCTGAATGGAATGAAGAAGTAACAGAATCCCTTTTTAGTGGTGCTTACCAAACCTTGATAGACCAAGGTGCCCAAAAGGAAAACATCATTAAACATTATGTGCCCGGAAGTTTCGAGCTTTCCATGGCAGCACAATGGCTGGCTGCCAAAAAAGAAATTGATGCAGTGATTTGCCTGGGTTGTGTAATCCAGGGAGAAACAAAACATTTTGATTTTATTTGCGATGCTGTAGCACATGGTATTACCAATGTTTCCCTAAAATATAACAAACCGGTAATTTTTGGGGTTTTAACCCCCAACACACAACAACAAGCTTTGGACAGAGCCGGAGGAAAACACGGTAACAAGGGAGATGAAGCAGCGATTACCGCTATTAAAATGTTAGGATTAGCAGAACAGTTATGATTGTAGTAAAATTTGGAGGTACATCCGTAGGTACTCCTGAGGGAATGAACCAAATCCGTGAAATCATCACTAAAGACGGACAAAAGAAATTGGTAGTGCTTTCAGCTCTCGGTGGAGTAACCAATAGCTTGGTAGAAATTGGTGAGCGCTTGAGAAGAAATGACATTGAAGCAGCTCAAAGAGTAGTGGATCAGCTGGCCAATAAATATGCGCAATTTATTGACGATTTATATCAGTCTGATAATTATAAAAAACAAGCAGAAAAGGCTGTAACCAAAAGCCAGGACTTTCTAAAAAGGTGCTTAACAGAAAAATTTACTAATCTGATGGATAAAGAGCTTTTAGCTCAGGGAGAATTGATGTCTACCCAATTATTCCATTTACACTTGGAGGAACACCAACTCAACAGTGCCTTGATTAATGCCCTAGATTTTGTGAGGACCGATATTTTCGGTGAGCCTGATGAAGCATTTATTAACAAAGAGCTGTCCGATATTTTGGTCAAACAGCCTGCCGATACCAACCTCATTATTACCCAAGGATATATTTGCAGAAATATTGAAGGCAATATAGACAATTTACAGCGTGGGGGAAGTGACTATACTGCTTCATTAATAGGTGCAGCTTTACATGCCGATGAGATCCAAATATGGACCGATATAGATGGTATGCATAATAATGATCCACGCGTAGTGGAAAACACTTTTAGTATTCCTGAGCTTTCTTTTGATGAGGCTGCTGAATTGGCTTATTTCGGAGCAAAAATCCTGCATCCATCCTGCATCAGACCTGCTCAACGGAAAAACATTCCGGTACGCTTAAAAAACACCATGAAACCTGAAGCAGCCGGAACACTCATCGATAGTAAAAACATCATTGGCGAAGGCATTAAAGCCATAGCCGCCAAAGATGGCATAGTGGCCATCAAAGTAAAATCCTTACGTATGCTTATGGCCTATGGATTTTTACGCAGGGTTTTTGAAATTTTTGAAAAATATAAAACTCCAATTGATGTAATTACCACCTCGGAAGTAGCTATTTCTGTTACCATTGATAATGTATATTATTTAGATAGTATTTTAAGTGAGTTGCGCCCTTTTGGGGAGGTGGAAGTTGACAGAGAACAAAGTATTATTTGCATAGTAGGAAATATGGTGGCAGAAAGAACCGGGATGGTCAGCAAAATTTTTAATGCCTTGCAAGAGGTGCCGGTAAGGATGATCTCTTACGGTGGCAGCCGACATAACATCTCTGTAGTAGTGGATTCAAAATATAAGAAAGAAGCGCTAAAGAATTTGAATGCGGGAGTATTTTAGAATCTATAGAAAATTTAAAAAGTAAAAAGTCGGCTTTCAAAAAACCGACTTTTTTTTGTGCGCTCCCTTTTCTGATTATTGTAGTTTGAATAACAACTATTTCCTGCTCCCTGCCTATTTGCACCACAGTCGCCAAAGTTTGTGTCCTCACAAACTTTCTGCTAATGGATGAGGTATATTTTGAAAACCAGATCCAGGCTCGTTAGTGGAGACACAAAACGAGGGCGGGCATGGTAGGTTAGTTGGCTTTAAAATCGACACAACTCATTAGATGTTTCTAAAATTTCCAGTGAATAAGGTTTGCTGAAGGGCCTACCGACAATACCTGGCACACCGACCGCCAGAACTTGTGTCCCCACAAGTGCGTTACGGAAATTAACTTTTACCTTAAAATAAACAATCAGGATACTTAGAAAACTGTATTTAGCTTGCTCAATGTCGTTAAGCTTTAAACTAAAACCTCACCCTTTTATCCTTCTCCAAAGGGAGAAGGAAGATTATCTTACCTTAACGACATTGCTCGCTCACCTGGGAAAAAACACAACACGAGGGCGGGCAAGCTGCTGAATTCCGGCAAAACTGTAGCCCGCCTGTTCCAGTTTAATTCGTAATTAATCATCCTTTTTACATGACAAATGTCATGAAATGGGCAACTTCTATCACTGACCTTTACATCATAATAAAGGCACAAAAAGTTACGGCATCTAATTGGAAATAGAAGCGTAGACTAAGGAGAGGCCAAAAGAACAATAAATTTTAAATACAAATACCATGAAAAATCTAATCTTATTCTTATTTATCGTCACCATGCCCTTTGCACAGGCACAGACATTTACATTAAGTCCAGGGCAGACAGAACTGACTGTAGATGGAACTTCTTCGGTTCATGACTGGACTATTATAGCAGAAGAGTTTGACGGCAAAGCAGAAATTGTACTGGAAGGCAATAATATCGGTGACATTAAAAACCTCTCTTTTAAAGTGCCGGTGAAAAGTTTGAAAAGTGGGAAATCAGGTATGGATGACAATACTTATAAAGCACTGAAAGAAAAGTCCCATCCCTACATTAGCTATCAATTGAACTCTATTGAAAGCAAGGAAAAAGCAGAAGGCAAACAGGTTTTAATGACCAAAGGTAGCCTTACAATTGCCGGGGTAACAAAAGTGGTGAACATGAAAGTAACAACCGATGTAACCAATGGAGTAGTGTTTAGCGGAAATGTCAGCTTCAATATGAGTCATTTTAATATTGATCCACCAACCGCTGTGTTTGGCACCATCAAAACCGGTGATAAAATCACCATTAATTTTAAAGCGAATTACACAAAATAGAACTATATAAATAACAATTTAATTATTAAATGTCATGAAAAACCTAATTAGAATACTGATGATTGGCGTATTAATTGGAGCAGGCGAATTAGCCATGGGACAGAATAACCGTTCCCTTCAATTTTTCAGACCTGTAGGCCAGGATGGCCTGAATGTTTTCGAAACCCCTAAAGTAGATACTGTAGAGTATGACGGTATCAAAGTGAGAGTAGGTGGTGATTTTGCCATGCAATTTCAAGGGATTGATCACAGCAATACTGCAGGGAATTTAATAGATCTTGGATCTGATTTTAACCTTCCTACAGCTAATCTTAATCTAGATGTACAATTGTATGATGGGGTAAGAATGCACTTAAGAACCTACCTCTCTTCCAAGCACCATAATGAAGCCTGGATTAAAGGTGGACATATGCAAATAGATAAATTGGATTTTATTAGTGAAGGTTTCTTAGAAGGGCTTATGCAATACACCTCTATTACTGTTGGTTTGGATGAGTTCAACTATGGTGATGCCCACTTCAGAAGAACAGATAATGCAAGAGCCATTTACAATCCATTTGTTGGCAATTACATCATGGATGCCTTTTCTACAGAAGCATTTGGTGAGATAACATTACAAACTAATGGTTTGCTGGCAGTGGTTGGTGTTACAAATGGTAAATTAAACCAAAACGTTAGCTTGAATGCAAATAGTGACAATCAACCTTCTTTTTATGGGAAAGTAGGGTACGATCAACAATTAAATGAAGATTTCAGACTTCGATTGACTGGTTCATGGTATATCAATAATGGTACAACAACAGGTACTTATCTGTATGGTGGTGATCGTGCAGGCTCACGTTACTACAACATCATGAAAACCGAAGCCATTGAAGCAGATCCAGATAATGGCATTGTTGCTGTTCCTTCTCAGGCAACTAATTTTGATGGACGTTTTAACCCACGTTTTGGTAAACTTACAGCCATACAAGTGAATCCATTCATTAAATTTAAAGGTTTAGAGTTCTTTGGCATCTACGAATTGGCCAATGGCAACAATGAATTCACAGCGCCAACTGCTGATACTGAAGGAGCTTTTACACAAATAGCAGCTGAATTGCTTTACCGGTTTGGAGCTAATGAGCGTTACTACATTGGAGGCCGTTATAATACTGTAAATGGTAAATTGAGAGAAAGTGCCACTGAAGATTTGAATATTAGCAGATTAAATGTGGGTGCCGGATGGTTCCTGACCAATAATATCATCACAAAGTTGGAATATGTAAACCAACAATACAATGGTGACGGATGGGTTGGCAACAATGCCAGATTTGCCGGTGGGGAATTCAAAGGATTTATGGTAGAAGCTGCCATTAGTTTCTAAGGAAATAGTAAATTAGATCAAAAATAGAAAAGACCTCGTTTTACCCTTAATCAAAACGAGGTCTTTCTTTTTAATTAAAAATGTTAATAATGACTTATTTCGCATTTTTCTTGTCCTTCCTTTTAGCACCTACCCTCTTAACACATCAGTTTGTGTACATAAGCACTTACATGCCTAAGGAAGATGAATCAATCAGGAAAACCATTATCCTTGATACAGAAAAAAGCCATATTGAAATCCATGGCAAAACCAATATCAATTCGTTCAAATGTGAGTACAAAATGGAAACAATGCCCAATCAATTCGATATTGAAACGCTAAAATATCCTACTCATCTAAATATCAAAAACGGCACCCTTAAATTAAAAGTGACAGAATTTTCTTGTGAGAATTCTCAGATGACTAAAGATTTCAGGGAGCTATTAGAGTTCAAAAAACACCCCTTCATTTATATTGATGTAAATGAAATTAGTCAGACAACAAGCAAAAATTTTATAGCTGAAACACTTATTCAATTGTCCGGACAGCAACAAAAATACAATATGGAGTTAGCTACCAACCCATCACAGGAATGGGTTCACTGCGAAGGAGAACAGGAAATATGCATTACAGATTTTGGTCTGGATGCTCCTGAAAAATTTTTGGGCATGGTGCGTGTGAATGAAAACATCACCATCCGGTTTCAATTATATTTAAAAATTTTATAAGCTAATTATCTCCCGGCCTGAATCACATGGTGCAAAGAAAACTGAAGTTGAGTTTTACTCCAGTTACTGGTAGTCTGCTCCATCACCCCTACCTGTATCCTCAAATTATTTGTCCAGACATAACCTAAGCCTCCATAAAGGCGGTTTCTATCAAAATATCCGGCATTAGCAGTTTGTTCACCATTAATAAAAAGCTCGTTGTAAATAGGTATGTATATTCCCCCGGAAGCAAATTTTTTCTCGGTAAGAGGAATATTAATGAAGAGGGCATACCGAAAGCGGCTCCTTAAATCCTGTTCATCAATAAACCTTTGCTCATACCGAAAACGATGATTCAAATTGACCAAATAAATATCCTGCCGCAAAAGGGCCTCCTGATAAATTCGGTGTTCGTAAAAGGTATTATTGGGAGTTCCCTCACTTTCTGTAGTAATATTTCCATAGCCCAGTGTAAAGGTAGCTGAGCCGTCTTTTAAATGATACTGTAAACCGGTTCTAAGTAATAATTGCTCCAGATCACCTAAAATATTGTGATTTCTATACTGTGCCTCTCCATGGATTCCCCATTGGCTATTCTCAAATTTGAGCCCCCCGAAATACATATACCAGGACCCTAAATCACTTTTCTCCTGAGCGTATGTGCTTGTAAAAACAGATAATAAAATAGCGGTAAAAAAAATTTTCTTCATTGACTAAAATGGCTTGTGTTCGAATTAATATTCGAAATTATAGCGCAATAGTTTTACAAAAAAAGGAACTTCCACTAGCGGTATTAATTTTCAGGCATCGGATGGAAAAACTTTTCCGTTGTCTGGGCCGGAATAGCACGATGATTCTAACTGAAGGTATTTCAAAAAAATTATTTTTTAAGAGTGCTCATCACCCATTTATTTTACTCCCTTAACATTAGTCTTCAAACCATACAAGCCTTTTGAAGCAGTAATAAAAAGCTCATTATTATCTTTCCCACCAAAACAAATATTGGCGGTCCAATCTTCAGGAATATCAAGGTGCCTTATTGCTTTCCCACTACTGTCGAATACATCTACTCCCTTCCCCGTGAGGTAAATATTTCCCTCACTATCAAGCGTCATTCCATCAGACCCTTGTTCAATAAGTAATTCTTTCTCAGCAAGTGTGCCATCAGCAAGTATGCTGTAACGATAGGTTTTATCATCACCAATATCCGCCACATAAAGGAAATTATCAGAGGAAATGCCCACTATCCCGTTAGGCTGTACCAAAGTAGAGTCTAATAAAACGGGTGCTATTTGGCCTTTACGCAATAAATAAACCCCCTGATAGACCAATGTATCATGAACTCCTTCCCAATAAGGTCTTTTGTAGTAGGGATCGGTAAAGTATACATTGCCATTTGTATGAACCCACACATCATTAGGACCATTGAATACTACTTTTCCTTCAGGATTGAGTACCACTTCTTTATTTCCGTTCAAATCGTACTTCCATAATTGGTTGTACATATCTGCACATGCCCACAAATTCTCATTTTGATCAATGTACAAACCATTGGATCGGCTACTTTCATTTGAAAAAGTATCAAGCACAGCCTCAGTGCTGTATTTATAGATTAAGTTATTAGGCTGATCAGTGAAATAAATATTTCCTTCTGAATCCGAAGTTGGGCCTTCGGTAAAACTAAAGCCATCGATAATTAATTCTGCCGTAGCATTTGTAGCAAAGGGATTTTCAGTTGGCTGAGTGCAGGAAAATAAAAGCAGGTTTAAAGCAATCAGACTTAAAAGGAACTTGATCATGAAGTTTTACGGTTTAGCTATAGGTATTGTAGTTGAGTGTAAAGTACAAAGATTCGTCAAATTGTCTGATAAGAAATTAACCGATTATCAAATATTTTACTTTTCGATTACTTAACCCCTTATTATTTTATAATTTATCACTGAATTTAATTTATACAATTTATGAAAAAATACCTAAACTCATTATTGGCAGCTTATCTGCTTTTGATAATTCCTACTTATGCCCAGGAAGCTCCCGATTATGTGAAAGAAAATTACAACAAAGAGGAGGTTTACATTCCTATGCGTGATGGCGTGAAACTATATACCGCTATTTATACTCCCAAAGAAACGGGAAAGCACCCAATCATGATGCAGCGTACTTGCTACAGCATTGCACCTTATGGTGTTGATAACTTTAAAAAACAATTAGGCCCATCCAAATACCTAATGGAGGACAAGTTTATTTTTGTTTATCAGGATGTGCGCGGCCGTTGGATGTCCGAAGGAGAATTTACCAACATGACTCCTAATATTCCCGGCAATAAGCATAAAAAGGAAACAGATGAAAGCTCTGATACTTTTGACACCATTGAATGGCTTTTGAAATATTTGAAAGGCAAAACCAATGGAAAAGTAGGACAGTGGGGCATTAGTTACCCTGGTTTTTATACAGCAGCCGCTTTACCGGATGCCCACCCTGCTTTAAAAGCCAGTTCACCACAAGCACCAATTGGTGATTTCTTTTTTGATGACTTCCACCACAACGGAGCTTATCTGCAAAGTTATACTGCTGCTTACCCTGTATTTGGCTATCAAACTGATACCACTAAACAATCGTGGTATGGTGAAGCCTTGACAAGAATGCGAACTGCCAATGCTGTAGACGGATATGACTACCACATGGAAATTGGCCCTTTGAAAAATATTACTGAGAAAATCCATTTCGATAATGAGTTCTGGCAACAGACGGTGGAACATCCTAACTATGATGAGTTTTGGCAGAAAAGAAGCATTATCCCTCATTTAAAAGATGTAGACCATGCTGTAATGGTTGTAGGTGGATGGTTTGATGCAGAGGATTTATTCGGCCCGCTGAATATTTATAAAACCATTGAAAAGAACAATCCTGATACCTACAATACTATTGTATTTGGTCCATGGAGCCATGGTGATTGGGCACGTGAAAGAGGTATTCAGAAAGTGAACCATATCTATTATGGTGATAGTATTTCCACTTTTTACCAAAAAGAAATAGAACGCACGTTTTTCAATCACTTCTTAAGAGACGGAAAAGGTAAGCCGGCTTTACCAGAAGCTTATATGTTTGATACAGGCTTAAAAGAATGGCAGAAATTTGATGTATGGCCTCCACAAATCCCTAAAACTACTTTAGGTTTCAAGGAGAATGGAGTACTCACCATCAATGAGACAGGAAGTGCGGATGTTGCATTCAATTATGTGTCGGATCCTGCCAAACCCGTGCCTTATACTTCTTTTACTGAAGGCGTAACATTTACTCCCCGGGCTTATATGACAGATGATCAACGTCATGCCAGCCGAAGACCGGACGTACTTACTTTTGAAACTGAAGCTTTGGAGGAAGATTTGGTGCTGGCCGGAGAAATTATGGCTAAATTAAGAGTGGCCATTTCTTCAACAGATGCTGATTTTATCGTAAAAATTATTGATGTGTATCCGCCAGATCATGAAAATTATGAGCACAACCCTGAAAATATAGTAATGGGCAATTATCAGCAGTTAGTGCGTGCGGAAGTATTCCGTGGTCGTTTCAGAAACAGCTTTGCAGAGCCTGAGCCTTTTGTGCCCAATGAAGTAACGGATGTGGAATATGTGTTGCAGGATATTTTGCACACTTTCAAAAAAGGACATAAAGTGATGGTGCAAATCCACAGTACCTGGTTTCCTTATATTGACAGAAACCCACAGAAATATGTGGACAATATTTATGAAGCCAATGAAGAGGATTTTATTAAAGCCACCATTACAGTGAAAGGTGATTCCAAAATTGAGATTGGTGAACTGAATACTACTCCTGCGCCTTTGAAAGTGGATATGGATAAATAAATGTGATTTAGAACAAGTGATTTTAACACCAATCATGAATTCATGGTTGGTGTTTTTGTTTTTAGATAAAGCCAGAAAACTGCAATACCAATGGTTATTGCGAGCATATAATTCTAACAGATGAAATCTGAATAGAATTTATGTGAAGCAATCTCTTGATTAGCATGTTACTGCTAAAAATTAAAAACACTTTGCGGAAAGCAAGAAGCGATAAACTATAAGGTAGCGTATGTGAACTTTAAAAAGTTCACCTCAGCACTCGTGGTATGAGTTTTTTAAAACAGAAAAGGGTAGCACAGAGCTACCCTTTTCGCCTACAACCATAAAACTATGAACGGTAACCAGCCTTTCACAGAAAAGATTTCAACCAAAACCTTATGTATCAATGACACAGCTTCAGGCAAAAGGGTTGGAAGGGTTGTAAAAAAAAATTAAAAATTTGCTCCGACAGCTACTTTCTCTTTAATGAGCTGGGTATTTCCATTCCCGCTAAACAATTGAAAATAGATCATATAATAGCCTGTACGTACTTTTCTGCCTTGTCCATCATCTCCATCCCACCTAAAAAAGCCGGTATTATTTAATGTCTCGTTATTCGCTAAAGTTTTCACCAATGTTCCTTTTGCATCAAATATTTTTACAGTGGCTATATTCCCTGCGTCTTCAATAGTGTAGTTGATGATGGTATAATTTCTGCCTGGCGCATTGTGTGCAAATGTTTTAGGATTAGCCTCAACCTTGCCAAAGCTGATATTTTCATTGGTCAATTGTGAATTAACAGTGCCGGGGCTGGCATAGCCTGAAGTGGCTGCTGCGGAAGCCCAGGAATTAGTGACATCAATGGCTGCGTCAGGAGAAATCCTCTCCAAAGAAACGCCATCGACCGAGCGCAAGAATGGCACATGCATGTCATCATCGTATTCAAAATATTCTTCCAGCTCTCCATTGGCAGAAATGATATGGACAATACCTTGACCATTCGGGAAGCTGGGTAGATTAGTAACAGCAATGTTTTCAGGAGTGGTGGAATTAGGATATTGATTCACTAAAATGTCAAAGTCTGAGGTCAGGGCTAAAATATCCCCCGGAGCCATCACCACATTATCATCAGGAAAAATGGTCCTTTCCTGAGAGGGGCCCAACACTTGCCAGTTTCTCAGATTAATATATTTATCGGACCGGTTGTACAACTCGATAAAATCCACACCCCCGCTTCGTGGATCATAAAGTACTTCATCTAAGATCACATCATTTTGAACCGGTTCTTCCACCACTGCAAAAGTGGCCGAATTATGGTCAGATCGTACTGTATTTCCTACACAATCGGTCAACGCATTTGCTTTCAGAGTATAAAGGATTTTTACTGATAGCTTCTCTGCCAGATTAAGTCGCACTTCATTATCCTTTACAACAGTGGTAGAAGCAATTTCAATAGCCGGCTCAATGGCAAATTGATTGACTATTACATGAGTAATATTGATAGATTCATCAAAATAAACAATTACCTCATTTTCTGATGGGGCAAATGCTTTTATCACTTGTGGACCCAGTAAATCCTGATTGTCTTCGGTTACGGAATTTACTGCTCCGGGGCTACCTTTTAGTTCTGCTACCGAAGCTCTCCAGTTAGAGAACCCTTCACACGGATTAAGTGTATCTATCATTTCCAGTGACCAACCTCCTTCTTCATTTTTGAAATCTTCTTTGTACCATGTATCCCTGTAAAAAACTTTATGCACCAACTCATTTCCTGCATTGATAATTTGTAAATCATCTCCTGTATTGTTGAGATTGGGCCAGGGTCTGATGCCAATTGCCCTTCCGTAATCACGCATTTGAGCAACATTTGAATTAGGGCAGACAATCAAATACTCCTTCGGTAAAATATAATTTAACCCAATATCCACTGTATCCCTGGCATCCATGTATCGAAGCCCTACCAATGAAATAAGCTCATCTGTCGGGTTGTAAATTTCCAAATACTGGGAATTGGGCAAGTTCTGATCTGCAAGTGGCTTGGCCATTATTTCCGTAATCAGTAGTTGATTGAAAGCCGGTTGTGCCGGTGCTTCAAAACTAAATTCCGTCTCCTGACTCAGCACCGTATTATCAAAAAAATCCTTTATTCCGGAAATAGTCAATGTATAGTCTGTCTGTCGATCTAATGGCTCATTTAAAATTAAAACTACTTCATTACCTGAAAACAATCTGACATCAGAAATAGTGGTTTCCGGAGAAATGCTGTAGTTAGAGGCTTCCTCGGCAGTTTCAGCTGCCAGCGATTCGTCAAACTGCACCAAGATAATGCTGTCTGATAAAAAGATCAACCCTGAAACACCCGGAGGAATATCATCAAAAACAAAAGTAAAGGACAAATCATTACTTGAATTCCCATTACAATCTGTCACGGAATTGATGGTTACTGTATAGGATATTCCATTACTTAAATCTTCTGCCAAAATGAGTTCTACACTATTGTCCTCATCAGAATTGGTATTAATTTCTGCAACAGCAATTTGTGGCTCTATTGTGTAGATGGCATTTTCCAGTGAGTTCAGATCAATTGGTTTATCAAATGCAATTTCAATTTTGTCCCGCTCCGGAGTAGTATGGTTGATTATCTGGGGAACACTTCCTGTAAAAGAAGGGTCGTTTATTGAATTAACTGTTCCGGGAGTCCCTCCTGTATTGTTCTCAGAAGCTTTCCAATTCCTGCTGTCGAAGCAATCCAATTCCAGGTTAATCAACTCCAGGGAATAACCACCCTCCTGCTTTTCCTCATCCTGGTACCAAGACAGGTTGTAGGCCAAAGCATCAACCAGTTCCCCGTCAGCCGATTTAATGGAAATACTATCTTCACTATTGTTAAGCGCCTGCCATGAAGAAGGCGAAATCGTAGGGCCAAAAACTTCATAATCTGTTTTGGCTGAAGAAGGAGCCAGGATCACAAATTCACCAGGATATAGTACATAGGGAGGCAAACTGCTTTCTGAGCTTGTATTGTCGGTGATTGTCCAGTTTTCCAGGGAGATAAACTTTTCGGAGCGATTATATAATTCCACAAATTCTGCCTCCGGCAAACCAAACACCGGAGTAGGGTCAGGAAAAAATTCACTGATAATAATGTCCCTCTCATCAGCCTCCTCCAGCTCAAAATAGAAAAAATCAACAGAAGCAGGTTCCATTAGATTGCCAGACAAATCAGCTATGTTTTCAACAAACAATGTATAATCTGTTCCGTTTTCAAAATGAGTAGCAAAAGTTAAAAAGGCAGTGTCCTGATTGATAGTCACATTTGATGGATTCACACTGCCAGGTGTTAAATGATAGTTTTCCAATCCCGCTCCGGTTGACTCATCAATGGCCTCAGAAAATGTTACTGCAATGGAATTTTCCCCTGTAATATGAGTAGTAAGAATTTCAGGAGGAGCTGTATCAATGATGTAGTCCCCAAAATACACATTATCAAAAAAGAAAAGGTCTCTACGTGTGGTAGAAAAATAACAGACAAAGCCCATATTTTCCGCTGAATTATAGTTAACGTCATTTCCGGTAGCCGTAACGACATAGTTTTCCAATCCCGGATTGCCGACCGCTATTTCCCAGTTTCCATCAGCATCTCTCCTTACCCTTATGCTCAACTCAAAGCTATCGGCAAACTGTCCATTCTGCCCCCTGGCAATTAAATCAGTGGTTGAACCATTTCTATAATATAAGCTTACCGCATCATCAGATCCATTTTCTCCAATTTCCAAATAATAGCCTTCCTGTGTGCTGCCACTAATTTCATTATCCAATAAATCAGCTGTGCTGCTTGCCAAATAAATCACCACTTTATTGCTATTGGATGGGGCAAAATCCAACTTAAGATCAAATCGCCATTCCTTGTCATCTAAAGTGACTGCTGTAAAATTGGTGGAAATGTAGGCCGGTTTGAGATCCTCAGGCTGAAAATCAAGCTGAAGCTGATTGACCTCATTTACAATAAATTCTGATACTTCGCCTGTCCAGGCTGGGTTGGTGGTAAAATCCCCGTCAGAGAAATCATCGGAGATTATTTGCGCTTGCACCGCAAAACAGAAGCTGTAACAGATCACTTTTAGTAGTAAAACTCTGAAAGTCATATTAATTACTGTTCTTATTGATCAAATATATTACTTTTGTACTTCGGGATTAAGTCAAACGCTTAAATTTCAGAGCATAAGCCTTGGTTTCGAAATCACACAATAATATAACGTTAAAATCCTAAAAATGAAAATCGCAGTTGTAGGTGCCACTGGTTTGGTAGGTGGTGAGATGTTAAAAGTATTAGAAGAAAGAAATTTTCCTTTTGATGAATTGTTGTTAGTAGCCTCTGCAAAATCAGCAGGTAAACAGATGACTTTCAAGGGAAAAGAATATACTATTATTACTTTGGAAGATGCGTTAGCTGAAAAACCGGATTTGGCTTTATTCTCTGCCGGAGGAAATACTTCCCTGGAATGGGCTCCCAAATTTAGTGAAATAGGGACTGTTGTAGTTGATAACAGCTCAGCATGGCGCATGCACGAACGCATTAAATTGATTGTGCCGGAAATTAATGCCAAAGAATTAAAAATTGACCATAGAATTATTGCCAACCCTAATTGCTCTACCATTCAAATGGTAATGGCTTTGGCTCCTTTGCACAGAAAATATAAAATCAAGAGAATAGTAGTTTCCACCTATCAGTCTGTAACCGGCACCGGAAAAGAAGCTGTTGACCAGTTAATGGATGAAAGGGCCGGCTTACCTGGCAAAAAGGTTTATCCACATCCTATCGACATGAATGCGCTGCCACATATTGATGTGTTTATGGACAACGATTACACTAAGGAAGAAATGAAAATGGTAAACGAAACACGTAAAATTTTCAGCGATGAATCCATAGGAGTTTCAGCTACCTGCGTGCGTTTACCTGTAATGGGCGGACATTCGGAATCAGTAAATGTTACTTTTGAAAAAGATTTTGACATTCAGGAGGTGAAGGATTTGATTGCTCAATCAGAGGGAGTTGTACTTCAGGATGACCCGAAAAACAACCTTTATCCGTTGCCATTGAATGCACATGGAAAAGATGAGGTTTTTGTCGGCAGAATAAGAAGGGATGATTCTAATCCCAACACTTTGAATATGTGGATAGTGGCAGATAACCTGCGTAAGGGTGCGGCCACTAATGCGGTACAAATTGCCGAATATATGGTTCAACATAGCTTAGTGCATCCGTATGGCTTTGAGCGAGCATAAATCATTAGCCAAAATATTGGAATTTATCAAAGAAAATGAGCAGGCTGAGCCTGCTCATTTGGTTTTAAAGGCAAAGCAGTTTCCGGATTTGCCCATGAGGGAAATTGCCGAACAAGTCGCTTCGCGAAAAAAAGCCCGGGAAAAACTGCCTGAATTTTATGCCCATCCCAATATCCTGTTTCCACCTGCAATTTCTATGGAGCAATGCAGCTCGCAGGCAACGGCTCAATTTAAAGCTTCATTAATAGAGGGCACGAAAATGGTCGATTTAAGCGGTGGTTTTGGGATTGACACCTATTATTTGTCCCAAAGCTTCCGGGAATGCGTATACGTGGAACAACAAACTCATTTATGTGAGTTAGCCACTTATAATTTTAAGCAGCTGAACAGCTCCATTCATGTGGAAAACAAAGAAGCCTCTGCCTTTTTAGAGCGTGCAAAAAATGATTTTGATTGGATGTACATAGATCCTGCCCGAAGAGACCAAAACCAGAAAAAAGTTTCCCGCTGGGAAGACTGTAGCCCTGACATTACTAACCTTTTACCAAAGATATTGGAGAAGGCACCACGTGTTTTGCTTAAAGGTGCTCCCATGCTGGACATCTCACAAGCCATTCTCGATTTATCACATCAGGTAAAAAAAGTGCATATAGTAGAATGGAGGGGAGAAGTACGGGAGCTGTTGTTTCAACTGGGAAAAACTGAAATCGAAAACCCGGAAATAACAGCTGTTATCCTGAGTGATGAGGGCCGGGCCACACAGCAATTTACTTCTGACAAGCTAAAGGAGCTGTCGACTCTTATTGCCTTTTCCCTTCCGGGTCCATATTTATATGAACCTTCTCCGGCAGTAATGAAATCCGGCTTTTTTAAATCTCTGGCTGAAGCTTACCAACTGAAAAAATTACACTCTAACACCAATTTATTTACTTCATCTGAATTAAATAAAGATTTTCCCGGTAGAAGCTTCAGGATATTGGAAAGCCTGCCTGTTAACAAAAAGGCTTTGAAAAAATTATTGCCTGAAATGAAAGCCAACCTCAGTAGCAGGAATTTCCCATTGGCAGTTGCAGACCTGAAAAAGAAATTAGGACTGAAAGACGGAGGCTCCATTTACCTTTTTGCCTGCACTTTACAGGACAACAGCAAACGGCTTTTAGTTTGCGAGAAAGTAAACCAGGATTAAAAGCAAAAGCGGAACTCCGTAGTATTTCAATACCCTTAAACGGTTAGGTGCTGAGTGCCACCAAAGAACCCACCACGGCCGTATATATCCTAAAAAAAGGCTGAGCATGAAAAAAGTCAAAACAATATAAAATAGCTCCATGTTTTAATCGGACAAATACTTTAGGTGGTCGAAATTACCGCAATCCTTTCGATTTACGGTAAAATATTTTTGAATTTTATATCAAATACTTTTTATGATAACTATAGCAGAGAACAAACAATATACACTTCAGGTGGATATTGACCTCAATCGCGCTTTTTTAACTATTGTCGGGTTTTGGAGAAGTAGAGCAGATATTCCTGCCTATCTGGAAGATTGGGACCAGGCCATTGATTTATTAAAACCGGGTTTTACTTTATTGACAGATGCGAGGGAAATGGTGATACACCCTTCAGAAGTCAGGGAAATTCATGCGCAGGCACATAAGAAAATCATTGAATTTGGAGTGAAAAAAGTAGCCGAACTGCCAAACGAGGAAATTGCTAAATTACAATTGAGTGGGTTTTCTGCCCAATGTGGAATGCCTAAGGAGAATTTCAGCAGCAAAGCTGAAGCGATGGCATGGCTGGATAAAGGGTGATTGGGGGGTAAAAGCTTTGTTTAGTAGTTTCCAACTGATTAGTAATCTATGTTTTAGTTTCAACAATTGTTTCCTTTCACCTTACTCGGATAAATAAACAAAATTTTTCTTCCCATCCTGAATTTCAATTTTTGTTATCTCGTTAAGTGGTATAGATTGCTGAATTGCTGAAATAAACCTCGATTGGACACCGATTAATTTGTTTTCCTGAATTAGAATCCTGTCAAAGTAAAAAATGGTTTTTTTTCCATTAGTTTCAGTTACACGAATTTCAATAGAAGGCATGTTGGTTAATTCTACAATATTTCCCTTTTTATCTGTTACTTCAATTGCATCAATCGGATTTGCTAAATAATTATATTCCTCACCAAGTGGGCCTCTCACTCTGACAGGTGTTAGGTTTGTTGAATCAATGCCTGATAATTGAGAAGTTAAATTTTCTGTTGTCACTGTATAAGTAGAACATGATAAACACATCAGAACCAAAACTACTGATGCTAAATTGTTAAAGAGTTTTTTCATTCTTATTTCCTAAACGTTAAATTTTTTAAGCAAATATTCACTATCCCAAATGTAAATTAATATTTAAAAGCATTGAAGTCACAATTGCCTGGCCATTTTATAGTTGATGATTTCCACACCTTGTATGATGTTTGTTTGAAGGTCCCTCCTTTCATTTTATGAAGCCGGTACATGTAGGGGTCAAAATGATAAGCCGGCATATATCCACTTTTATTTCCCTTTTCCCATCGGATAGCAAATACATCCTCTCTGCCTTTAAAGAGGCTTTTGAACAAACTCAGTTTTTCATTTTCTGAATATTGTTTCATCTGTTTTGTTATTCATTTTGACGTAACGAGATCTCTCTTAATGTGTTTTTCACAATTTTTTCATCATTATGGTGCAATCACTGTGCAATTACCAGCCTATTATAAACCCATTATAACTCAATTGGCCCTATTATGACTCCATTATGGCGCAATTGGCGCAATTATGGCGCAATTCAAAATTTGTAATATGCTCCAGCTCCTCTTGTTTCAGAAGATTTTAATATCTCTTTTTCCACCAATTCTGCTAAATCCCTCGTTGCGGTTCTTCTGGCAACTCCTAGCAATTCCTGATAATCACTATTTGTAATTTTCCCGTTCTCTTTTACATACTTGACTGCCTCAATTTGCCGTTCATTTAGTCCCATTCGCTTGAAGTAGTCCTCAGAAAATATGTCTTTCAGGAAGGTAATCTGCATACCACCTGCCACTTCTTCAATAGCCGGTTCGGGAAGTCCGGCTTTTCGGCAGGTATCCATTATCATGGAAATACCCCTTCCCCAGGCTTCAATGTAACCGGCTTTAAAGAAAATGTCTGCAATGTTCTTGTTGCGTGGATGGGAGGGATGTTTTCCTTTGAGCATTTCAATATTCAATTCATCCGGCAACATACCGGGATTCCAAAGGATCAGTTTATCGTCATACACGCTGAGTTGGATGGTGGTGCCTTTGTAGTCCTTGTGAACAATGGCGTTCAGGATGGCTTCTCGTAAAGCGGGTTCTGGATATTCCAATTCTTCCACACGCTGCATACCTTCGTAACGTATCGGCCTGATCAGGTACTTGCGTTCGAGTATTTCCATGACCTTGTCCACCATTTCGATCAGGTTGCCCTCCACCACATCCTGAAATTTCAGGTCGGCATCCGAGTCTCCGAACCGCCCGATCTTGAAATAGGCAGACGTGAAATACTTTTGGGGATCTTTTCCGAAAAGCAGTAGTGCAGCATTTTTCAGCTTTCCATTGTTGCTGAAAAGATGCAGGTTGTTCAAAAGTGTTTTTGTGTCTTCTTCCGTAGCATCCGGTACAATACGTTTGCTTTTAAGGGCTTTTTTAGCGAAAAACTTTATGGCATCCTCATCAACATCTTGTAAAGTAGCCAATTCAACCGGAATGTCATCCCATGTTTTTCCGGTCCGTTTAAGAATAAATTCATTTAAAGCTGGGCCTTTCAATTCCTGCAAAGTACTTCCGGTACGGACATAGTATTTTCCTCTTACTGAAATAGGCACATCAAAACGAGGAACTATAATTTCAAGATAGTACTTCCCTTTCTCACTTTGTAGGTTCACTTCTGCGTACACGCCCAGAATATCCCGAAACTTGTTAGGTAAATCTTCCAGTAGTTTTTCGTGATTATCAATGCCTGTTGTCTTTCCCTTATCGTCAATGCCTATATAAAGCCTGCCCCCGTTGGCATTGGCAAAGCCACATATCCATTTCAGGTATTCTTCCCTCCAGGTGGATTTGTATTCTATATTGTGCGATTCGGACATTGTAGTTCTATTTAGTCAATCCTTTTGTAATTTCAAGTCCTTTCATTTTTTGAATCTTCTCAATATTTTAATGAATGCTCCGATCATTTCTCCCGTATTTTTAACAATCTATTCCAAATGTAAATTAGTACTTAAAAGCATGGAAGTCACAATTGTCTGGCCATTTTATAGTTGATGATTTCTACACCTTGTATGATGTTTATTTGAGGTGCTATTGTTCTAAATCCTTTTTTCTCAAAAAATGGTTTGGCCGTTTTGCTTACGTCTGAATGTAAGGCTGTCGCCTTTCTTTTTATGGCTTCTTTTTCAATTTCATCATACAATTTATCGGCTATACCTTGCCTTTGGTAGTCACTATGAACATAGAGAAAGTCTAGATAATTATTATTCTCTAATGAGGCGTAGCCCACTATTTGGTTACCTAATTCTGCAACAAGAAAATATTGCGAAGTTAATTTATCAGTCCAGCGCTGTGTGTTTTCAATTGAAGAAGTCCAAACATTAATTTGCTCTGTTGAGTAATCGGCTTTGCAGATTGTCGTAATCGTATCCACAAATAGCTTTTGCATCTCTTTCAAGTCATCAAGTTTTGAAGGTCTGATTGTTATTTCATTGTTCATTACCTGTCTCAATGTCATTCTAGTCTCTCATTTTTTCGTTTTCCATTTTCTTCTCAACTTACGGAATAAATATATTACCCCAACTGTTAGAATTACAAATGGCCAAAGAGTTGTTAAACCGATCAGAAAAGAAAGAAAGCCATTCCAGCCGCTTCCCAAAGCACGCAGGATTCTTGCTCCAAATCCTTCCCTTTGAGAAGAGTTCACTTCATAAGGTAACACTTCATAGAAAGATAAATGGATAGTTGAAAAATTCACCTGCTTATTTAAATAATTGAATTGGCCCTGGAGGCGTTCAATCTCTGTTCTCACTTCATTTAAGTTCTTTTCTATCTCTAAAATGTCTTTTATTGCCGAGGCCTTTTTTAAAAGTTCAACATACCTCTGTTCAAGAGCCTCTTTATTTTTAATCCTTGCTTTTAGATCATAGTATCGTTCTGTCACATCTTCTACGTTTGAATAGCGATTATCCAATTGAAAGGCAAGAGCTGATATTGATGAAAATAAAGTATCATAAACTGTTGAAGGCACTCGAATGGTTAAATTGTATTGAATGTTAAAAGCTGATTTCGATTGGTTTTCATTTTCAATATAGGCATTGAACTTAGGTAAGAGGTTACGAATTTTTTGGTAGTCCTTTTCAATATTCTCAGTTTGAAAGTCGATACCTCCATTTTTAATAATTTTCTTTGTTCTGGAATCAGGCACAGGTGTTTCATCTGGTGCCGATACCGGTGATTGCTCAGTAGCCGGAATTTCAAGATATGCGTCAAAATCACCACTTGAATTTTTCAAATCCATGAGTGCTGAGTCTGATAAATCCCTGGCATCATGACAGGCGGTGAAAAAAACCAATGCTAAAATTAAAAATGACGATTTCATAAATTACTAATTGTGATTGAACCTTTCTATGATGAGTAACAATTAGAATGCCTCAGTTTTCCACATACAAGCCTTATAAAGATAATAGTTTATATGAAAAATAAGAGAATCTAAACATATAGCATCTAATCTACATAAAATATCCGTATTTATGCTGATTTGCTTGTCCTTGGTATATTAAGCACCATTTTATGATTCAAACATCTTTATAGCAACATTTCCTACCTTATGTCCTTTGTCCACATACCTATGCGCTTCAACAATGTCTTCGATAGGGTATGTTCTGTCCAAAATGGGCTTTAGGATGTTTTTCTCAATCAAGTCTTTAATAAATGTTAACTCATTCTCTTGTATGTTGGGAAGACCAGAATTGTTGATAAAAACACCCTTTTTCTTTAATATTCGTCTACAGTGAGCGCGTTTTGATTTCATCACTGCATCATACACTATATCGTATTTCTCATCTGTTTTTGTGAAATCCTGTTCTGTATAATCAATCACTTTGTCAGCTCCAATGGATTTTACCAGTTCGAAATTTTTTGCACTACAAACAGCTGTAATCTCTGCTCCAAAATGCCTGGCCAGTTGTATGGCGTATGTACCAAGGCTTCCCGATGCGCCATTTATCAATATTTTCTGGCCAGCCTTAATATTTGCTTTTTGGAGGTTTTTTAAAGCAGTAAGTGCTCCGGCAGGGACAGTTGCGGCCTCTTCAAAGGATAAATTCTCGGGTTTTATGGCTACCAGTCCCTTCCTTTGCAGGGCACCTTTCGCTTTTTCAGGCAAGCATATGTATTCCGCATATCCCCCTAAGCCAAATCCGGTCAAGGCAAATACCTTATCACTTTTTCTAAATGATTTTACGTTTTTCCCAACGGATTCAATCACACCGGATACTTCCAGCCCAAGTATTAAATTTTTCTTTGGTTTGAATAGGCCAAAGATAATCCTCACCAAAAATGGATCAGCTCTTCTAATACGGGTATCGCCAATATGTGCAGTTGTTGCATATACTTTTATTAAAACCTCATGGTCTTTAGGCCTGGGCTTTTCCACTTCTCTCATCCGGAGGGTTTCAGGTGGCCCGTATTGGGTACAAATAACTGCTTTCATTTAGGTTTTTGGATATCTGTCGTTAAAATTTTTCCCATTTAGTTTTTCAGGTTCATGTTCCCATCAAACTTTGCAACTTTAATTTCCATTATAATTGACCCCTAATACAAAATAACTATAGACTAATAACCAATATATGAGAAAAACTATATCCGTGATATTTTGAATAGATTAGAAGTGTAGGAAAGGTAAGATATGCATGGAGTTTTTCAGTTGGGTATACCATTTTAGCCTCTTAAATTAAACGTGTTCTCGTCATTATTCCTCAATTACTGAAAATGATTGTTGAGTTGTGACGGTTAAAAGATCTTTCTTAGCCTATTTGATAAAGGTAGCAAAAAGAAAGAATATTTCAATTACCTGTTGATCCATCCTTGTTTGTAGCCTCTCGCTGTACATATTCTTTTCTCGTTAACCTGGGTATTAGTATTCATTTTAACTTGTTGCGGTAAAGTTCAGTACCCACTCATCATATAGGTAGCTTTGGAGATAATCGGATAGGTTTTACCATCTTTAACACCCTTCCACTAGGAGACCTGATTCTTTAGCTTCATTTTTTGTAGGGTTTAAATAATTTTAACACTCCGATAGTTTTAGATTAGCTTTATGATAACTAGCAGTAGCTCTGTATCAGGAATTAATGAAACAAATAGCTGCAGAAATAAACGCATATTCTACACCTCCTCATTCCTTAAATCAAAATCTTATAACTCAATTCCGACAGTCTTAGCCACTAAGCCATCAGTAAGCTAAGTCAATACTCGTTAGTTTTTCGCCTTCAATTCCTGTATGGATACATTCTTTATTAACTAATCCTGCCTTTCCTTAAAACCTTTCCAAAAGACCTTTTCAACAGGAAAAACTGAAATCTCATAATTTTTTTTTTAACTACGGTGTAATAAATTTCCACTTGTGTCACTAATCAGGAAAAGAATAGTTTTGAGCAACGATTTTTATACATCATCGATTTTACCTTATGCCCCCATTATCATCAAGATTTGTAGGGCATATACAGATTCACAGGAAGATTATGAAGATTACTATCAGGAAGTGTGTCTGCAGATATGGAAAAGCAGGGCCAATTTTGAAGGAAACTCGAAATGGTCCACCTGGATTTACAGAATATCCCTGAATGTTTGCCTGACATTATTAAGAAACAATAGCAAAAAAGTGGGTTTTTCTGAGGAAGAAACTATTTCCAGGGAATCAGAAGAAGAGCATCGGTTTTCTGATGAATCGCTTCATTTATTATATGAAGCCATCAAAAAGCTGTCGGAAATAGACCGTGCGGTCATACTGCTTTACCTGGAAGAGAAATCCTATAAGGAAATTGCTGAGATCACCGGAACCAGCCCAAACAATACAGGAGTAAGAATTACAAGAATTAAAAAACGACTAAAAACACTATTAGATGGAAAAATCAATTGAAACAATCTGGACCAAAGGATTTCTTAATGAAGAGGAATTAATAGCACCTAAAATTAACAATCTGTACAACAGGAAATCAAAACTCCTGATCGAAAAACTCAAAAGAACCTACAGGGCAGATAATATGAGCATTATACCCTTGTCGGTGATATCTGTAGTAGGTTTTGGCCTTGCAGGATATGGTGTTCTTGGCCTATACCTTATGGTACTTATGATGAGTTTATTCTTTTTAAACAGAAGAAAGCTGGCTAAACTGGAAAGCATCAGGATAGAAAGCAGCAGCTATCAGTACCTGCTTGAATATCGGGAAATATTCACAGGATTTAAGAAATTTTACATCCGCTTATTGGGAATTGGAGTCCCAGTTGCGGGGTTGACGGGCTACTATCTGTTTTTTAGGAATTCCCCTGTGATGGAGAGTTTTTTAAGTATTCAACCTTTTAAAATTGTACTGATACTGTTGGGGATTTCGCTGAGCCTATCAGCAATGGGCGTTTTTGTTTATCTCCTTACTACAAAGTTGGTATACGGCAGCTTAATAAAAAAGCTAGATGAAATGATAGCAGAAATGAAAGACTTGCGCTCTTAAAGCAGCGCAAGTCTTTCATTTTTATGGTTTCTGTTCGCCAAAACAAATAAGACCACAAAACATTGGTGAAGTCCCGATTAATAATTTTACAGACTTGCTATCGTACTATAGAATGAAATTACATATCATGGGTTTAACGCTATTGGTTTGATAATCCCTAATTTGCCCAATAAAGCATTCTAAAACTCTTTTGGAATTTCGTTTATTACATAATCTAATTGACTGTCTTTACCCTCGATCAAATCCTGAGGTGTTAGCTTGATTTCAATATCTGGTATTACTCCTTTTCCTTTTGGGACAGATTCATCCCGGACATAATGGTTAATTTTAATCAGAGAGATTCTCAACATTATTTTTGAATTGGGCAACTCATATAAAACAGGGAATTGTCCTGTATGAAAATAATAACCGCCTCCTGTCTCTTCCCCCACAAGCGTTATTGAGTGATTGTTTTTTGCGCTCAAAGCAAAAGCGGAAGCTGCCGAAAATGTTTTTCCGCTTGTCAGTATATAGATCTTTCCTTTAAACACTTTTTTATATGGCTTCATCATTTCTTCTGCCTTATCGGTTCTTAATACATAATGATCATCCTTTTTCTCAGCTCCATCAAAATACGTTTCCAAAAACTGACCATAATCAGACATAGTATGAATGATATGCTCCTGTTCCGGTAAGGATGTAGTGATTATGCTTTCTGATGTTCTTTGTTTAAACACTTGTTCGGAAATAAATGAAAACAGGTTTATTGCATTTATCCGGAAACCTCCAATATTCTGTCTAACGTCAATGATTAAATGATCTGTTTTCTTCTTTTTTATTTCTTTAAAAATATCAATGAGCCTGGACTTGAATTCCTGAGGGTCAACTCCAAAAGAGTTCACTGTAAGTACCGCAGTATTTGTTGAATCAATAAAATAAACAAAAGGCCATTTCCGGTGAATTGTATTTCTAAAATGTGCTGCTTTATCTGTTGTTTGGTGATAAGCGGAAAAATAGGAATGTCGGTTATGGTTTCTATTTCCAATACTTTCTAAAGACTGACTTTGAATTTCAGTCGTTTTGGTTAGATTATCAGGTGTACGACACCTAACTGTATAAGCTTTCTTAGCCCCAAATTCATAAAAAAGTAAAATACCGAATTCCAACTCGATTTGCCTGTACTTCCTGGTAACATTATAGCCATCTGATGGGGCATACTTTAACATTCGATTAAGTAATTCTTCACTGTTAATACCATCAACACTCGTAATCTCAGAACCAACAGGAATGTCAAAATCATCCGTATCTGCGTAAAACTTTTCGTCAATTATTTTAATAAATAAAGGAAACATAGACGGAACGGTGTCCATTTTTTGGTGGTGTATTATAAAATGTCCGTCCTTCACATGATCTGCCAATGCACTCATTGATTTGAATAAATCGTCAGCATTTTTCAGTTGGTTAAGTCCTTCTTCAAAGTGTGTAAATAAACTATCCCATTGAGCCTGGCTAGTGTATTCATACAAGCCAGGATGTGCACTTGTCAAAATATTCTTAAAAATGCTATAATCTTCACGAATTTGTTTTTGCATTAATTCCGTTTGAGCAGATAATGCAACAGGAAAAAACCAACAGAAAAATAATAGTTTAAACTTCATCTATATTAATTTAAAATTGATAATGATCAGCCAAAATGAGGATGTTTTCCATTTAATCAGATACTATAACACCTGAATTTAGAAAATACCTGCCAGAAAACTCATTTCCAATATCTATTTTTAGCAGCTGTCATCTTTTTTTTAAAAAAACTTATGCTTCTTTTCACTTGAGTTAACCATTATTCAAGCAATTCGGCAGAAGGAATTTCTGCCCGACATTCCTTCTGCCCGACTGCTTAAATCAGTTTCTCAATAATTTGAATGGGTGTTTGAACAGCAAAGGCATGTGCATCCTGCATGTCTTTTTGGCAAGCCAGTTCCAGCTCAAAAATCAACCCCATTACAAATAGTTGCTCCATTTTCAGGTCGTGGTAAAGGTTTACATGCTTCCGGTTACCAAGCAAACTTATGCCGTACAGGTGGAAAATCCGGACGATCTTCCGGAGTAGAATATACTTTTTCATATCTTTTCTGTTCAGTTGAAAACCCTCTATTTCAGGCCAGCTTTTTTAGAAATTAAGTGTGTAGCTTAAAACAGGCAGCATAGGCAATTGCTCTACCTTTTCAATACTCTTATTGACATCATAATAGTAATAATCAATAACAGCAGTATTGTTGGTTACATTTTGCACATCAATTTTAAATTCATGGCTCAGCCTTGGCTTATTAATTCTGTAACTGATAGCCAAATTTAAACTGAATACATCTTCCCCTTTCTTTTGAAAAGCATTCGCCTCATCGTGAACAACAGAGCCACTTTCAATTGATTTTTCCAAATCAATCGTCATCACCCTCCTGGCACCCAGCAGGCTAAGCTTAGAATTAATGCCGATCACATTATTCTTGCTTTTGCCTACCATAAATTCTTTCCCAAATAAACCATTCGCAATGTAATTTCCATTAAAGAGGGTGTTTCTCCATACATCGTCACTTGCTTTATACTTGGAATCAAATAAGGAACCTGTCACCAGGAAGTAATAATTGTTGGCGAAATATCTTTCCAATGTGAGTTCAAGACCAATGTTTCTGCCTTTCCCCTCATTCACCAAAACCCTGTCTGAAAATTCATATGTTTGGTTGATCAGGGAATAACTACTGTTGCCTTCCTCCACAGGGATATCATATAAGTCCTGATAATAGCCTTCCACTTTCAGGAAGAGGTTTTTCGACAATCTATTCTCATAACCTAACACATAATGCCTGGCTTTCAACAATTCCAATGAAGAATTAGGCGTGCTTTTATTTCCTTCTTCATCATACACGATGGTATTATAATTACTCAGGGAGGTCATATTGCTGTGTACACCAATTCCTGCCGTTATAGCTTGTCCTTTTGGAAGCTCATAACGCAATGAGCTACGGGGCTCAAAGGTTATTTCATCATTTTCTGAGGTGTTTTGGCTATGAATTCCATTGACCAGACTTAGTTTTTCTGAAGCTCTCCATTTCCAGGTGATAAATGATTGATACAAACTTGCAGTGCCTGTTATATCTTGTCCTTGAATAAACTGATCAGCAGCACTATCAAAATACCTGGTTTTAAAATCGAAATTAAACTGTGAACTGACAGAGCCTAATTGAAATTGATGCCTGTTGTTGAGCTTATAGTTGAGGCTGGTATTTAATCGGACAATATTATTACTTGTGTTGGCCTTTTGGTCTTCCTGAAGAACTGAAGAATCAAATATTCTGGAACTGCTATACTCGCTACCATTATTGGAATAGGAAAGAGTAGAGCTGATGTAAGCTTTTTTATTGAGGTTAATAATATGGCTAACGCCAGCCACTCCTAATTGCCCTTTTTGCTGGAATTCTTCATTTACCTCCTCTTCATTCTCGGGATCATAGAATTCTGATTTGATATTGTTTAATCCGCCTAAACCGAAGAAAGAAAATGTGCCAGCTTTTTCTGTAGGGATAAATACTTTAAAAGATAAATCCTGGTATTTGGGAACTCCCCCGAAATCCAGAAACCCCAGGCTACTGATGATAGCAAGCGTAGAATATCTATAGTTAATGAGGTAACTACTTTTTCCTCCTTTTTTAAAAGGTCCTTCGGTGGTAAGATCTGTCCCTAAAACTCCAATTGAGAAACTGTGCTCCCTTTTTTCACTATTGCCTTTTCTCAATCTCATATCGAAAATACCCGATAATGCATTACCAAATTCAGGCGCAAAGGCACCAGTATAGAATTCGGAATTGGCTAACATTTGGCTATTTAGGGCATTAATAGGTCCACCGGTTAAGCCCTCTTGCGAAAAGTGGTTGGGATTGGGTATTTCAGTGCCTTCCAGTTTCCATTGAATATACCGTGGGTTGTTTCCTCTCACAATAATATCGTTATTGCCTTCCCCGGTAGAGCCTACACCTGCAAAAGAAGAAACCAATCGGGCAGGATCGCCAATTCCTCCTGCATATCTTTTGGATTCCTCCACAGACAAGCTTCTTGAAGACACCTGAGCCATTTCATTGTTAATTTCAGATTTGTGCTGTCGGGCTGAAACAGTTACTTCATTCAATGTTTCGAACGATTCTTTCAGTTCAATATCCAGCACCGTTTCTTTTCCTGAAATAACCACCAAATTAGGAATGAGCTTATCTTCATAGCCAATATAGCTTACTTTGATAGTGGCTCTGCCTACAGGTACTGCTTCAATGGTGAAATAGCCATCCGTATCTGAAGTGGCTCCTAAAAGAGGTTGCGAGCCGGTCACTATAATATTGGCAAATGCGATGGGGGATTTGGAGTCGGTATCAATTATTTTCCCCCGGATAGTTTGTGTTAAAACCTGAGCTGATAAATCAGTTGCCATAAAAGCAATCAGACTCATTATCAATAATTGCAAGCATAATTTTTTCATTTTCATAAGACTGTGTTTTTAAGTTTATAGTCTTATGACATCCGGAATAAATTATACCCCTACTCTGACGGAAAATTATTTTTGTTTTTTACTTATAAGCAAACCCTATCCGGGGAAATTTACGGCTCTTTACAAAATTAAGCAGGCCTATTGAAACTCCCTCTGATGAATCATTTATATTAATAAAGCCCAACTGAAATCCATTTTGCTGCCTTGCCCGGTTAACGATCCCTATCTGTACTCCTTTCATATTTTCAGAAACATTCAGGCCTGAACTGATCTGCACCCCTTCCAAATGTTTGCTCTTATTATAAACAGAAGACAACTGTAAGCCTGACAATGTATCAGCTAAGTTGACTGCTCCGGCTATTTGTGTTCCTACTAAATTTTTGGCCTGATTGTAGGACCCGGACAACTGGGTTCCGGAAAAATCATCTAAATTAAAATTTCCAAAACCAGCTATTTGCATGCCACTTTGCTTTCCTTTCGTTCCGTTGAATACTCCTGATATTTGCAAGCCGTTCACCTCCCTACCCACCAGGTTGGCCATTCCTGCAATTTGTACTCCACTCACATCTGTTCTGTTGATATTGAAAACACCGCCTACTTCAAAAATATCTACTCCATAATTATAGCCTCCTATCAAATTAATAGAGATTTCGTTTTTAACTGTTCCTGCAATTTTCAAATTGGTGCTGGTTCCCGGTGTAAAGGAAAGCTGAAACCTTCTTCTTGTATAGCCTTTGATATTTTCGGAATGAGCCACCAAAAGCTGAGGAACCATCAATCGTCCTAAAGGATAAGTTTCCACTGTCTTTATAGGAATACTCTCTACTTTTTTAAGCTGAACTTCCGGGGTCCTTTTTTCAATTTTTGCCAATTGAAAGGCCACCTCCTGATTTTCAGGGTTCAATAAAACAGAGGAATCCATATAACCATTTTTGCTGATGGATAGTACCAGTTCTTGTTGCTTATGAGTAAGATGAAGCATAAAACTCCCTGTTGAATCAGTTAAAGCCGATTGAGAACCGTAAACGTCCAATATAGTTACTCCCTTTACCGGCTCTCGGCTTCTTGAATCAATGACTTTACCTCGTACAGTAATTTCCTTTTTCCTAAACTCATTTTTGGATTTAGCTTTTTTAAGCAGGATGACATTGTTACCTGAGGTTTTAATGTCAATTTCCCCAGGTAATATGGAGGGGAAAATTTCTGCCAGCTTTTTTTCTTCGCATTTGAAGCTGATCAAGCTATCGGAAGGAATAATGCTGGAATTAAAGGATAAATTAAAATCAGCCTCTTTAGAAATAGTAAAGAGCGCTTCATGAAGCTGCACACTTGAAAAATTCAGTGATATATTTCTGTCCAATAAAGGAATATTGGATTGAGCACAAAGATTTAAATTGATCAACCATAAGAAAACTGTCATTATTATACGGCTCCATTTCATTCCTCACACGCTTTACCGCTAATAATTACCTTTTCTCCCATTGTTGCTTCAATATTGAAACTGAGTTGTAGCTGGGCTATAATTTCCTCCAGACTGGCATTTTTAAACCTGCCTGTAAAATGACAGTTCTCCAGTTCTGATTGCTGAAAGATGATCTCCTTGCCATAAGCTTTTTCAAGGGAGGACAATACCTGATCCAGTGGTTGCCCATTGAATTCCAGTACTGCTGTTTTCCAGAAAAGTTTGTTGTTATTATATTTTTCAGTGAGGCTGAAAGATTGGGTGGCTTTATTATATTTCGCCATTTCATTTGCCTCCAAAACAACTGATTTCTTGCCGGATTTTTGCACCACCTCAACAGTTCCTGTTTTTACACCTACTTCAATAAAGATGTCATTTTCATGGGCTATGACATAAAAAGAAGTACCCAGCACTTTTACCTCCAAACCATTGGCTTCCACTACAAAAGTTTGGTTTTTTACTTTCTCCACTTCAAAAAAGGCTTCTCCGGATAAGGAGAGGCTTCTGTTTTCAGTAAAATCTCCACTATACTTAATTTGACTTCCTGCATTAAGGTTTATTATTGAACTATCAGGCAACACAATTTCCGTGTTTTCATTGGTAGCGGTTAGCAACACTTCCGAATCAGATGGTTGAAAATTTTGGTAAATTAGATAGACGCATACTCCTATTATTAAAATAGCGGCCACACGCGCAAACCAGGATGGGAGTGTAAATGTCTTCCCTAATTTTTGATTTTGCTCTTCACTGTCTGAACCCTCATTAATTCGGTCCAAAACATTCCGGAAAGCTGCTTTTTTATCAAAATTAATAGCAGGATTGTATTTCGCTGCCTGGCTTTTAAACCAAATTTCTTTAAATTGATCAAAAAGTTGCCTGTTTTCCGAACTCTCAGCTATCCATGATTCCACCTCAGCATTTTCCTGCTCAGTCGTTGAACCATCCAGGTATTTTGCTAAAAGCGAATCATCAATATTATTTCTCGGACTTTCCATAATCTCTATTTATTAAAGACAAACCAACCAGTATCTACCCTTACTCAAATTAGAAGTATTTAGCGATATCTATAAAAAACACAATCCAAACAGCTAAGTATTCTTTTAGCCTTTCCCTTAAAAACCGTAAGGCTTTTCCCATCTGCGCCTCCACCGTCTTCACAGAAATACCTAGTTTTTCTGCTATCTCCTTATACTTTAAATCTTGCTCCCTACTTAGTAAAAAGATTTTTTGTCTTTCCGGTGGCAAATCTATGATACAGCTTTGAATGAGTTGACCCAAATCTTCGGCATCAATTTTATTGGGAATAAACTCGTCATATTCCATAGTAGTACCTGATGCAGAGAAATAAGCCTCTTTTACTTTCTGATGCTTAAGCTGATTCAGGCAGGCATTCCGAACAGCACTATACAGATACGCATTAATGGACGTTTCAATACTTAACTTTTGCCTGTTCACCCACAACTTTGAAAACAATTCCTGAACAACATCCTCGGCATTATCCTTATCTTTCAAATATTGATAAGCAAAATAGGCAAGCCTATCATAATAGTCATTAAAAAGCGCTTCAAACGCTTTTATATCCCCAGAAATAATTTTTTTGACTATTGTGGTGTCCATTTCCTTTTTTCATACGGAATCAGGAAGCAATATATTTATTAATTTTCAATATAATGACCGTTTGCGGTTTTGCTTGTGCAACCTTGGACTTATGCGAAAGTATTTTCCCTGATTTTTTAAATTTAAGTGAAGCAAGTTTTATCCGGTGGGTTTTTTGGATTTTCTTCTGGATTTTTTTGACTAATTTTTACTGAATCCGTTATTAAGAATTCAATCTTAACATTTTTACCTAACTAATGTTAGTTGGGTAAATACAGCAATCTTACTTATCTTTAGGGCTGAATAAGATTTCAAAATAAATATCAACTAACAAGAGCATTAATTTATGGATTTTGGATTGAACGAGAACCAACAAATGATTGCCCAAATGATCAGAGACTTTGGTGCAAAAGAAATTACACCTTTTAGGGATCAATGGGATGAAGAACAATATTTTCCCATTGAAGTAATGAAGAAGTTAGGAGGTCTTGGTTTAATGGGTGTGATAGTACCTCAGGAATATGGGGGTGCAGGCTTTGGGTACGAAGAGTATGTTACAGCCATTTTAGAACTTTCCAAAGTTGATCCATCCATAGGTTTGTCTATGGCAGCGCATAACTCTTTATGCACGGGCCATATTTTGACCTTTGCCAATGAGGAACAGAAAAAAAGATGGTTGCCCAAATTAGCCACTGCCGAATGGATTGGTGCCTGGGGACTCACCGAACCTAATACAGGTTCTGATGCCGGAAACATGCGTACTACTGCTGTGCAGGATGGTGACTATTGGGTGATTAATGGTGCCAAAAACTGGATTACACATGGCGTTTCAAGTGATGTTGCAGTGGTAATTGTAAGAACAGGTGAAGTGGGCGATTCTCATGGCATGACTGCTTTTGTAGTAGAACGTGGTACTGAAGGCTTCAAGGGTGGTCGTAAAGAGAATAAATTAGGGATGCGACTTTCTGAAACGGCTGAAATGATTTTTGAAGATTGCCGCATCCATAAAGATAACATTTTAGGAGAAGTGGGTCAGGGTTTTATCCAGTCCATGAAAGTATTAGATGGTGGCAGAATTTCCATTGCCGCACTTTCTTTAGGAATTGCACAAGGTGCATATGATGCCGCTTTGGCTTACAGCAAAGAAAGACACCAGTTCAATCAGCCTATTTCCAATTTCCAGGGAATTGCATTCAAATTAGCTGACATGGCTACTGAGCTGGAAGCTGCTAAATTATTGACTTTCCAGGCGGCAGACTTAAAAAATAGGGGCAAAAGTGTCAACAAAGAATCTGCCATGGCTAAGTACCATGCTTCCGAAGCAGCCGTAAGGATTTCTACTGAAGCTGTTCAGATTTTTGGTGGCTATGGCTATACCAAAGATTATCCGGTTGAGAAATACTACCGTGATTCCAAGCTTTGTACTATTGGGGAAGGAACCTCAGAAATTCAAAAACTGGTAATCAGCCGATCTATATTAAAGTAAGGACTTAAAGAGCCTTAACTGATAAAACCAACCCGTAAGGAAAGCTTCCTTGCGGGTTTTTTATTGTGAGAATAAAAGTTCCATCACCAGTTCATTGGATTTGATGCTAATTACTGAATATTTTACCACCACATCGCCCCACTCATCTTTTATAGTCAGAAACTTTGTAGTATCCGAGTATTCATAAGTGCCTTCCTCGGTATAATGGGCATCTGAAGGGGATAATACTGTATAAGAGCATACATTATCCGCTTGTAAATGATAGGATTGCCTGTACCAGCTTGTTCCAAGGTTTTCATTGTCACAAAGTAAAAATGTTGATCTATTTCCCTCTGTTTCATATAATGTCCAGCATTTAACTATACTGGTTGCAGCAACATCTTCCTTTTTACAGGAAGTAAAAACAACACTAAAAATTAGCAATAACAAAATGCTATACTTGAGTTTTATCATAGTTCTATGACACTGGTTTTAATAAAAGAGTTGGGAAAGAGAAGCCTCAAGAGCAAGTAATTAGAACTGGTCCAATCTTAAATCCTTGCCGACTCCACATAAAAATGTCCACTTTTAAATTCTTGGGGAAGTGGTTCTCCAAAATTAACACAATAATATTTTCCTTTGATTTTTCTGTCCGCCCCCAGCTTATCTAAGGCCTTGGTTAACGGACCCTCCTCACTTAAACTACATAATAAATAGTCAAATCCATTGTTATAACGTTCCTTTTGTATCCTCAGTATAAGTTGTTCAAACACCTCGGTTCTGCTCTCTTCAACTAAAATACTATGTACATTTAAATAAGTTAAAATCTTACCTGCTTCAGGTAATAAAGGCCTGCCAAAAATTGATGCCAATAAATTATAAAGTGGTTTGATGATTTGATAAGTCCTGCTATATCCCACTATGCGCGTCTGCTTTATTCCACTTTGATCCCAGGTGCCACAAACCCCAACCAGTTTTTCCTTCTCATAGGCCAGGAAAAAATCACTGATCTTTAATCCACGGTAATAGGGCCTCTCCAATTCACTAAAATTATAATAAGGAGAGTAGTTGATTCGAGGGCTTTCCTTATCAAAAAAAGCTTGCATGGTTTCAATATCATCATTTGTAGCTCTTCTTATGTCAAGGTTCTCCTTAGTTTCTTTGGGGGAATTAAACCCTAACATATAAGTAGTCAACCCTCCTATCAAATGATAAAAAGGCAGTTGAGAAGTCTTTTTTCTTTGAGACAGCTTTTCAATTATTGCTAACATCTTATGGTTATCAGCAAACACTACGGTTTGAGCTGGCAATAGATCATTTGCAGTTATTTCACTGAATTTCTTTACGATCAGGTAAAGTGCCGGGCTTTGTTGTTTTTCAGGGTGAATCCTTAAATCGCATAAATAGCGCACCTCAACCACTTCGTTCCTATACCACACTCTTCTCTTTCCAGCATTAAAAACAGCCCACACTTTTGAAAGACTTTCCTCATACACCACAAATATTTCAGGCTTTTCACATTGCAGGCAGGCCCCTGCATAATAATTCGGCTCCCGCTCCAGGGCAAGTGAAATATTGCCGGATACCGGTATCCGGCAAAGTGCTTTTATTCCTTCTTCAAATTCTGGCTGGTAAGGAGCTATCTTTATCATAAAGTATTCATTTGAGAATTGGGTCTAAAAAACCTGATGGAAAAAGCAGAGGAAGCTTTAGATCTCCATCTTTAATTCCTTTAGTTGATTGATAATAACGGGTTAGTCTGCGTGTAAAATCTCCATCAACTGAAGCAGCTTTTAGTAAATTCAACTGACCTGAGCTGATAGCTTGCTTATAATATGGGTTGGTCATCATTTGTTCTTCAACAAAGCGGACAATATTATCACATTCAATTGTTGTGGAACTCTCGATAACCAATACATAGCCTGCCATATGCTGCTGTCTTTCGGAATAAAGATATAAGGCTTCAATACTTGGAAAAGTGCTCAACGCCTGATGAAAAATTTCAACCAGGCTGCTCTCTGCCAATTTCTCCCCAACCAGGTCGCTGATATTTCCTGAGCGACCCAGAAATTCAAGACAGGGAACACTTTTGTAGAAACCACTACACTTCACTAAATCATGGGTGTTATAGCGATATAAGCCTCCTCCTGTGGTAATTATTACTTCATAAGTTTCCCCCTGACGAAGCGCATCTGCCATACAAACTTTCCCTTCTTCGCTTTTAAATTCGTAAAAGTGGGAAGTATAGGAAAGCACATGCTGGTTCATACCTAAGGGCACACTTACAACACCCTCAGTGGCCAACAATCCTTTGCCCTGAATGGGGACGGCCCCTGTTATTTCTTTCAGCTTCTTAATCCATATTTTGGAGTGGCCTTGTGTCCAGCAACTAATCAATTTCAAGCCTGAAAACAACAAATCGAGGCTTAAGTGTTTTTCTTCAATAGCCCGCCAAACTAAATCTGCCCTGGCCAAAGACATTCCACTTTCTTTCCTGATCTGTTGGAAATTTTCCACAAAAAAATCCATCAAACGAAGCAAAAACTGAGGGCTCCAAACGGAAATAAAACTCAAGTTTGAGGCTCTGAGTAAATAGCACCATGTTTGAATATAAAATTCGTGTACATCCTGAATTTTATTAAGTTGCGGAGGAACAGCAAAAATTTGCTTCAACAAAAAAGCTGTGACGGGATCAAAATAAGCCGAATCATCTCCGGTTCCAATGGAAATACCACCTGATGTAGTACTTGTTTCCTTCAATGCAGGAGATAAGGACCAATAAGCTTTTCCTGAGAATATTTTAGGGTCAGTCCGATATAGATCCCACATCCAAACAGCTACTGCCGCCTTGAATTCTTTCTTTAGCCGGGTATTATAGGGGATAAATTTAGGGGTGGAGCCAGAACCCGAAGTGGTTTCAAAAAAGAGGGTTTTACCGGCAAACAAAACATTTTCTCTCCCGGATTTCATGTCATTGATAAAATTCTCCATCTCAGAAAACTCTTCAATTACAGGGACATTTTGTACATAATCCTGATAAGATTTCAGCCGGTCAAATTGATGTTTTTTTCCAAAATCCGTAGTTGCATTTAATTGTAAATATTGCTTTAAAATCAAGTCCTGGGTTTGCTGACAGTGGTGGGCGTTTTGGTGAAACTGCTTTGAAAGGCTTTTCTGGCTAAGCAACCATGCTTTGTTGATTAAAGAGGCTTTCATTTCGACTCCAACTTTAACTTTATAGGATGCTCCATTCCTTCCAACACAATCATTTTTGCCGAACGAAGAATATTGTCAGGATGTAGTTGTGCTACACAAACTAATTCCTCTCCCTGATGAAAACCCGGGTTTTTTTGCAAGAAAAATTGAACAAAACTGCTTCCTTTCTTTTGGTAGGAGGCTTCAATCCACTCCTGCTTTAACTCCCCCTGGCTTTCATCAAAGCGAATTACTCCCTCATCTGGCTTCCAGTAATGCCCATAAAGTTTTGCTGAAACTTCTGCGGCAATTTTTTCCAATTTCCCCTCAACCGCAGTTTTTTCTATAGAGGGAAAATACTCTTTAAAAAACAAAGGCAAAAACATGTAGGTGCGGTGACCTTTGGATAATAGGTACCAGTACCATGGTTTGGAAGGGTCTGCGGCAATGATACTTCCTACTGCCTTACACCAGCCATCTCTCATGATTTGGGTGCCCCAATATTCAGGAGCAATGACCGTATCACCGGAAAAAAGCACATGATATTCTTCTCCCCCAACACCTTTAGGGTTAATTGCAAAAGTAGTGAAGCCCTGAACCGTTCCATCTTGGTCGCTAATGAGGCCTGCCCAATGCTTTTTTTCCAAATCTGCTAAAAAATTTCTCTCCTCTACCTTATTATAGCAGGCATGCATCAACTCAAACATCCGCTTTCGCTGGACGTTATGAATATCTTTTACTTCTACTAATTGGAATTGGAGATTGAATTTCATTTTCAAATCAAGCTTTTATCTGTTGTAGCTGTTCCTTATTGTCAGGGAATACCTTTTTCATATCTTTTTGTAATTTTAGATCCACCTTATGATTGATCCAATTGAACACCTTTTTTAAATAAGTGTTTCCCTTGATCAGCGATTGCTGATACTCAAGAAATTCCTCTTTCATAACCGGTTCATAATGTAAAATATTCTGATAAAAAAGCGCTCCTTCCAATGAGATTTTTTCTTCACACAATTGCATGCCAAGGATTCGTACATGCTCTCCCACTTCAGAACAACTCATGGTATTGTGCCTCCAGTAAGGAGCAAAGCTGTAAGGATTGTCCATCTTTTCCAGTCCAAAACGTTCTTTATGAGGTGCCTTAAACATGGGTACATCTTCAATCCGTACACTAAAAGTAGCCAAAAAATGAAAATCCGGCCGTGCCTCACGCATAAAATTCAATGTGTCCTTTAAGGTTTTTTCTGTTTCCCCCGGATAGCCCACTATTAATGACACCATACTGATCACCCCATGCTTCCTGCAATTCTTTATCGCCTGTAGATTTTGCTCAACCGTACAACGTTTGTTCATTTGGTCCAACATCATTTGATTGCCGGATTCCAAACCTATTTGCACCTGGGAAACCCCTGCGGCTTTCATGAGTTTCACCACAGACTCATCTGCCAAATCATCCGCCCGGGCATAACAAATCCATTTTACATTGGTCTTTTGTGCTATTAACAATTTACACAACTCTACCAATCGCTTTTTAGGCATGGTAAATAATGAATCGAGGCAAGTGATATACTTCACTCCTAATTCCTCATAGTAGAACTTCCAGTCAGCGGCTATTTTCTCAGCACTTTTTGTCCTGAATTTCTTATCGTCAAACAGAAAAGGATAATTACAAAAGCTACAACGGTAAGGGCAACCCCTTACACTTTCGTAATAAACATGCTCAAATTTCCGCTGATGGTAGCTTTCTGCCACTCTCCAATCAGGAGTAGGAAGAAAATCCAGGTCACGACTTTCAGGCACACCACTAAACAAAAACAAAGTATGTTCCTTTTGAATCATTCTTCCTTGTTCCGGAGGACGAATTTCTTTAAACCCTGATTTAATCCAATCTGCAATTTTAGGAACCAGGAATTCACCATAACCAATGGCCATTATATCAACTAAGCTATCCCCTTTCCAGTGGCTATAAAGGCTGCCACATAAAGCCCCGCCAAGAATTATTCTGTTATGATCTCTCTTGAGCATTTTTATCAATGGCATGAGTTCGCTCAAATCATGCAGTAAGGTGGAAGAAGCCAATACCACCTGGGTGTCCTGTAGTAATTGATTGGCCTTTTTGGGATTGGAGTAGAGCAAATCATAAGTAATTGCTTCGAATGGGATTCCTTCCCTATACAATAAATCTGCAAGCACTACTTCGGTAAGTTCAGGTATGGATTGAGATTCCCCTTTGAAATACTCTGCCAGCTTTCCTCTTTTCTTCTTTAGCTTCTCATATACCAACATTTCAGCTGTTACCAATTTAATCTTTGTCTCCAGCCAGTGGGCTTTCGCAGCTTTCACTTGCTTATATTGCTTTTTGAGGGCGTTCCACATGGACTTCTCACCTGCGCTCAAAAGCCCTCCTGTTACTATTAAAACCTTTGGAAGATTCGCTTTTATCATACCCAAAATTCAATCTCTTTTACAGTCGGCTCAGGAATAGATTTCTCATCAGCATTTGTTGCATACTCTCTCAATGATTCTATGTATAAGTGCATAAAATCACACTGGGTGGAGTGGTAATCCGTTTCATCAAACCTCTGAATGTTTTTACCATGAACATCCATAATCCATACGTCCTGATTAATTACTTTCCGTGTATATGCTGACAAGCCCAATTTGGCTATCGGTGTTAACCAACCAAACTTATAACTGATCAAGGTATAAACCATGGTTTCATAAGGACTCACCGGGGTACATGTACTTGTAATAATAAAACCTCTTTCATTTCCACCAAAAATATAATCGACCCTAGTAATATTGGGCATATAGAAATTATCTGTATGCTTCATTGGTAGCTCTTTAGGGTTTACCAGCCAGCCGGAAAACCCGATTGAGTCATTGGGTTGATCATAACTAACGAGCACACTGTCAGCCGTACGTTCTACTTTTGCTTTTATACAAATTTGCTTTCTGTCCCTGAACCAGCCTTTGTGGACAAAAACAGTATGAGGCACATCCATAAAATTCTCCACCAGATCAGTAACCGTATTGCTGAACTTCGTCTCCATATAATAGCTATGCCAGCCTAACTCTTTCATCACAGGCATTTCAAAAGGTGCTGAAGTAGGTGATTTATCCTTTCCCATCCAAACCCAAACCAGGCCATAGGCTTCTTTTAAAGGAAATGACTCCACTTTTTTATTGGGGATTCTATCTACATTGGGCCCCTCAGAAGGTATTTCGATACATTTTCCTTCTTTATTATAGGTCCAGCCATGGTAGGGGCAAATCAAACAATCATTCAGCACTTTTCCTTCACTTAAAGGAGCATTCCTATGATTACAACGATCCAGCATTACTGTTAATGAACCATCCTTCATTCGCCAGATCACCAGGGGCTTTTCAAAAATAACGACCGATTGTGGTTTCCCTTTTTTAAATGCTTTTGATTGACCGGCAGCATACCAATGATTGACCAATTCACCTGATGATTTGTACATTTTACTCATTTCTACACATTTATTTTGTGAAGGATTTCATTGCTTTTCTGATTTGTCATCTTCTGATTTCTACTCAATAGCAGACGAATAAAATAGTAAATAAAATTTCGCTCATTTAAACTGGCGGCAATTTTATGCTGCATTGAAAGATGAATTCTTTTGTACTCGCTCCAATGTGCTGCCGGATGGTGATGATGAGCGGTATGAAAGCCATTATTAAAATTAAAAAAATTAATGAACTTGCCCGTGAAGTTTCGGGAATGGTCGTATTCTGAAAGTGGATCACAATCAGCATGTTGGAAATAATTAAAACTGACCAATACTAACTGCCCTAGCAAATGAGGTAATATTATGTACAAAATGGTTGCCTCAAATTTCAGGATCAGCATCACAAAATAAACGATCATGATAATCCAACTTTCTGTTTTGCTTACCAATCCTATACTTTTATGTGCAGTATTTTGGAGCCATTTCCGTTTCGCTTTCAGAAACTTTAAAGGTGTCATACATGCATATTTCATAAGATTAATTGCTTCAGAGCGATGCTGATACCTAGCAGTATTTCCCCAATCATTCGAATTATTATTCTCTTTATGATGATTTACAAGGTGAATAACATAAGCCCCATTCATACTGGTACCGGTGAAAACCCCTAAAATATTTTCATAAATACGATTAAGTACTGCTGACTTAAAAACTGAATAATGGAGATGGTTATGTTTGATGCTATAAAGTATAAAAACTGAAGCGATAATGAATGGAAGCCAAATCAGGAAGTAATTAGGGGCCTTCCACCAAAGCACTATTCTCACTGATACTATTATCAGAAGAAAACAAAGTGTTCTTATGTCTTTAGAGTTTTTCACTATTAAAATCTGTCAATCATTTCGAAATCTTATGATTTACTTGCTTTTGGTGTTACATACAATAATGAAAAAGCTGAAAGACTTTTTGCTTTTTTGAGCCATTCCCACCAACCCACATTTAAATGAGGGGTTTGTGGTAAGCTCCCAAGTTGATAAGTAGGAATAGAAGGGTTCTGGTGATGCAGTCCATGCCTGTCGAAATTGTAAAATAAAAATCTTGATACAGGCTTCGGGTAAATAATCGTCCGGGTATAATTGGACTGCTCAGCATATTGGAAAGAAGTGACCTCTTTTTTTCCGGCAGTTTGCCATTCAATATCTGTATGTTGGCTCATCAGTACCAAATCAGAAAAAATCATATATAATATAAATGCTGTTAGCCAACACTCCAGCATCAACTTACCAAAACCAGCAAACAGAAAAACGTAGATCGAGAAAACGAGTACAATACTCAAAACTATTCCGGCTCTGGCCACAGCTGATTTAAAGTTTCTGAATAATCTTGGCATGTTCCAGAAGTTCTGAATTACAAATACCGGTGACATTAAAGGAATCCAGAATTTCCAACAAAAATTAACGATTCTGATAATCCATGATGGAGGTGTTTTAAAATAATTTTCAGGGTTGGACGGATCCTTATCTCGCCAACCTGTCCAGACATGGTGCTGATGATGAGCCAATTTAAAGCTAAAAAATGGTATTAAAGTTGGGATGGAAGATATATGACCAAATATTTTATTTAAGACCCTGGTTTTAAAAAAGCTATCATGTGCCAAGTCATGATGAATAACAAACCATTGAAAGATACTGATAGCAAGTAACACCTGCCCCAGGAACCAAACAAGGTTTTCCCCTTTAAAGGAAACAAACAAGGCAAAAAAAGTAAAGGCTACCTGCCATAAAATAATGGCCATTGCCTTTATGTCATTTGATTGGTTCTTTAACATCGCTTTATAATTTAAGTCCCTGATTGATTTCCAGGTACTGATTTAGCTCATCTACATTCAGCACTTGTTGTTCTCCATTATGCCATTGCACTTTCAATTGTAAATTTTCCACCTTATACTTTTTATGTCCGAGGCCAAACAATAAACGATTATCCCCCATGGCGCTAAATCCATTTACCAACCGCTGCTCCCTGTATTGTGTTTGCTTTTCACCTTCCAGGGTATAGCTTATCCATACTTTAGACCCTACCGCATCGGAATTGGTTGTAATGCCATTGCCAGAAAGGCTCACTGCCAGCCACTGGTGGTTTTCCAGTTTGTTCTTATATAGAATTGGCGCCCCAAACTGATTAGTAATTAAAATATCCAGATCACCATCGTTGTCAAAATCTGCCAAGGCTACACCTCTCGTATTCGCTTGATGGGTTAAATTCAACTGTTCTGCCAGATCCACAAAACCCTTTCCATAATTATTGATCATCACCCTATCCGGTTCATTAGGATAAATAAAACATCCCCTAATATCCGCCCATTTATTGGCAAAGCTGTGGACTTCTGGACCAGTTCTGGCTATTTGCGCCTGGTAGTACCAATAATCGGTAGGTTTTTCAAATTTAGGATCCCATGACGCATCCACCATCCCATTAGCCTGGATAACATCCTGCCAACCATTCAAATTAAGATCGCCAACAGCAGCTCCCCAACCGAAACGATTGGTGTTGAGTGCATTTAGTTGAGAGGCTTGTTCCTTAAAATTGGCTTTTGGGGCTTCATCTTCTGTAAAATTCATCCACAACAAACTACCTTCTGCCTGCATAGCATGGTGTACATTGCTAATGTAAATATCTTCTTTCCCGTTCCGGTCAAGGTCACCCACAGATACATTCATGCCTTTATAGGTATCTAATCCTAAATCACCATAAAATTCACCCTCCTGCCTTTCAAAATATTTGCCTTCCATGTTCAGGTAACAATCATCCCGTCCAAAGTCATTGGCTACATAAATATCAGTAAAGCCATCATTGTTAATGTCCAGTGTGCCAACAGCAAGACTCCATCGAGTAGCCTGCAAGCCTATTTCATCATTGTTCAATGAACTGAAAACAGAGGAATCACGGGTGTTTTTCAAAAGGTAATTTAAGCCTCCATTATTGGCATTGTGCCAGCTTTCATGCATAAACTGAAACATTCTTTCATCCCCCTCATAAGCAGCTTCGGGCAGTTTAAAGATGTTTAATGGTTCAGGATTTTCTTTATAGCCTGGTAAATGTGTAGGCAAAGTATTGGTTAAAAACAAATCAAGAAAACCATCATTATCAAAGTCGAAAGCATTGGCGGCAAGACATATCGTATGCTGGTTTTCCAAAAACGGCACTTTCACTTCTTTAAAAACAACTTTGCCATCAGCTGTGCTTTTATTCTCAAAAAGGTGCGATTTTCCGAACCCAAAACCTACAAACAAATCCTTGTCACCATCATTGTCATAATCCATAAAGAAAGCAAAACCAGGCACTCCATATTTTACAGGGTCATCCAGGTACCGATCCAAATCAGGAATACTTACTTTTTCAAACCTAAAATCGCCTTGGTTAATGTAAAGCTTAGCTTTCCATTCTGCTGTTTTCAAAGGTTGTGTGAGAAAAATATCAGGCAAGCCATCATGGTTAACATCCGCTATTGCAGAAGCATCTCCAACCGAAAGTATCCATTTGGCTACATGCGCCAGTCTTGGATCTGTATTTTCCAGCAAATCTCCTTTTGCCCAGCCCAGACCACTATGTTCGTGAGTTACATTTTCAAGACTAAATAAATCCTCATGAGGAATTAGGGCTTCGTTTTTATTCAACTGAAAGGCCAGTATAACGGGAATAAAAAAAACGAGCAACAATCCTGCATGAGAGGCCTTTGCTTTAATGGCAGATAAAGGATAAAATCCGTCTTTACTCAATAATTGTTTAGCAAGAAAATATATATAACGAATCCCTGCAACCGTTAATCCCGCAAAAAAGAAAGTATAAAGGCTATATTTTAAATGAAAGAGCAAATCGAAAAGGGCGATGAACACACCCACCAAAATTTGGTCTGATCGCTTTCCGGGGCTTGTAGCAGGATCGGTGATCATATAGAAAGTAAACAGATAAAATGCCGGGGAAGTAAGGGAGCTCAGGAATAAAGTTTCCCATGGAATAATGTGCTCCATTACATATGCCCTGTAAAGTGTTTGCAGGAAAAAAGTAATTAAGAAAGAGCCAATGAGCCAGCCTCTTTTTATTTTAAAAACAAATAAGAACAGTGCTCCTGTAACTATAAAAAAGCCCATTAACCAGGCCGTCTCTGCGCTGCCATACCACTGGTATGCCGGTGCCAAGGTAACAAACTCTTCCCCTAAAATAAGGCAAACACAAATGGCGAATAAAGATGGGTTAAAGAAATGTTTCCCATTTAACGTAATCAGGTATTTTGAAGCTATACAGATAAATACCGGCAACCATAAATTATGCATGCCGAATGACCAATTTAATATGAGTGCCAGAGAACTACAGGAAATCATCGCAGAAAGCGGGAAAATTTTCCTTGATCTCAATAAACCACTCAGCACCACATCCAAAAGGGCTCCTGAAGCAATCAGGATGAAAATATGTAAAGGTTGGCGGCTAAAGCCCAGAATAGTCATTCCTAAGATCAGGTAAAGGAATAACAAGCCAAACGCACGCCAGCGCACATCCCCGGCAGGTGGTATACTGTAACTACCGGTCCAGGTATTGGGCTTAAGGTTTATCATATAAAATCATTAGGATAATTAATGTAATACTAATAAAACTAAATATAATGTTATTTCTTATAGTGAGGCGGTTGATTTTTTCAAATTTCCTTTCATCGGAAGCATACCAAATAGCTTTTCTTCCTTTGGTGTTGTTGCCGATGAGCTGTTTGAATTTATAGGCATAGATGGTATCTGTAAAGAGTATTAGAATTAATTTAAAAAGAAATAATGATGTGAGAACCAAACCTTCTTCCTTCAAAGAGCCAAAGGAAAGGTAGAGTTTGATCAGTGCGCTGAATATAATAATGATACAGACTATATTATACATCATTCCATAGTTGGGTACCCAATTCCGGGTAACAAACATCAAAAACCCCTGGAACAATGCCCTGAAATAAAAAACGCAAATAATAAGAAATAGTACGGATTGAAATATCTGATTTTCCAGAAAAAAATACAGAAAAACTGTAAAAATAAAATAATTAAACAAAGCATAGCCAAGCCAAAATGCTTTTGCCACAGATATTTTACCTCCCATATTTTCCTGCTTATTCTGATAATAGTAGTAGCTCGCAATCAGCAAGACAAAGGAAATCACCAGCCCGGGAAATATCAGCATCATGTTATAATAGGTTTAAATGAAGAAAATAGTAAATATACGCTATTTTAGTGTGCAAACTGTAGCACGTAGCACCTGTAAAATGAGAGACGGGTGAGTATCTGAAAAAGAGATATTTACACTAAGGTTGAAGCCATTAGGAAAATAAAAACATTACTTATACCTTTGCAGTCCTTAAAACAATCCCGTTATCACAGGGAATAAATTATAGATAAAGTTTTAAGAACGCTCGCGGAAGGAGGTGTATAATATGATACAAATAAACGTAAAAGAAAACGAATCAATCGATAAGGCATTAAAACGCTTTAAGAAGAAGTTTGAGAAAACAGGTGCTTTGAAAGAAGTTCGTGCTCGTCAACACTTTGTAAAACCTTCTGTTGAAAGAAGAAAAGAAGTTATACGTGCAGCATATAGACAAAAAATGAGGGATTTAGATAGCTAATTTTTCTAGCTAATTTGAAATCTTTTTACTAAGTTAGTATTCATCCTTAAGGGGAAGGATACTAACTTTTTTTATGCTCAATACATTCTTGAAATACTTGCAATTTGAAAAAAGATACAGTGTGAACACACTGGTATCCTACAGATCAGATCTGGATCAATTTGCAGCATTTTTGGAGAACCAATACCAACTCAAAGATTTACTGCTGGCTGAACACCGCCACATCCGTTCCTGGATAGTAGCCATGATGCAGCAGAAAATCAGTCCAAGATCCATCAACAGAAAGATGGCTTCCCTTCGCATGTTTTATAAATTTGCCATTTCGCGGGAAAAAATTAGTCAAAGCCCGGTTCAAAAAATACAGGCTCTTAAGGTTTCCAAAGACCTGCCACAATTTGTCCATGAGGCTGACATCAATGATTTGCTCACCTTATTCGAATTTGAAGATGATTTTGAGGGAAGCAGAGATGCTTTTGTAATGGAGTTGCTTTATGGAACCGGCATACGGTTGTCAGAATTAATTGGTCTGCGATTAAAAGATTTTGATTTATACGCAAGCACCATCAAGGTTTTAGGCAAAGGAAGCAAGGAAAGAGTAATTCCTTTTCACAATGCATTAAAGGAAAGGCTGGATCATTACCTGCTACATAAAAAAGAACACCTTTTTCATACGGAAAGTGAACCGCTCATCGTTACTAACAAAGGAGAGAAATCATACCCTATGTTAATCTACAGAATTGTCAAAAAATACTTAGATCAATGTACAACCATTGACAAAAGAAGCCCCCATGTTCTTAGACATACATTTGCAACACATTTATTAAATAAAGGGGCCGACTTGAATGCTGTAAAGGATTTGCTCGGACACAGCAGCCTGGCAGCAACACAAGTTTACACCCACAATTCGCTTGACAAACTCAAAGCAGTGTTTGATCAGGCACATCCAAAAGCGTAAGTTTAACTTTAAACCACAAAACCATGAAGCTACAAATGCATTCGATCCACTTTGACGCAGACGCCAAATTATTAGGCTTTATTCAAAAAAAGGTTGATAAACTGGAAACGTTCTATGATCGTTTTATCGATGGGGAGGTCTTCTTAAGAATAGACAAGGACTCTCAGAATGAAAACAAACTTGTAGAAGTGAAATTGAATATTCCAGGTGGACAATTTTTCGCAAAGGAAAAGAAAGATTCTTTTGAAGCCAGCGTGGACTATGCAGTGGAAGCACTGAGACGACAAATTAAAAAACATAAGGAGAAACAACTGGCACAATAGCCAAATCCTCTGTCAATAATTTAAAAGCCCGTACTAATGCGGGCTTTTTTCGTTCATGCAAACTATCGGCTTTCGTTAAAAATTTCTGGTATAGAGTTTGCCACATATATTTAAAAGAAAAGAGACAAGTTCTATGTTGTTATTATATAATTTATATCAAATACGCGTTTCTTAAGTACAATTAAAAAACCCAACCCCATTAAAGAATTTTTTTGCAGATTTGCAATCGGCATTCAGCCAAAATAGCATTTACAATAACTTCATGAGAAAATTATTCTTCACTTTTTTATTGATCATTTCTTTACCTCTCCTGGCGAAAGCACAATATGTAATGGAGCAGGATAGCAGTATCCTTATTAACAATATGTATATCCAAATGGAGGTGACAGCTTCAGTGAATGCTCTTTATAATGCAGAGCATGAGAAAGCAGAAAAAAATTTTCGATGGTTGCGCTACAGATTCCCGCATCACCCTCTGCCCTACTTCCTTTTCGGGTTGAACGAATGGTGGAAAATAATGCCTGAGCCACACAATACCTCCAGGGATGATATCATGTTGGCTTATATGGATACCTCTCTTTTTTATGCCGAAAAATTATTTGAAAAAGATCCTGAAAATACAGAAGCAGCCTTTTTTCTTTCTGCTATACATGGCTTCAAAGGCCGGCTGTATGCAGAAAGGGGAAGTTGGACTAAGGGAGCTTTTGCTGCCAAAAATTCCTTAAAGTATCTGGAATTAAGCAAAGGTCAAAAAGATTTAAGCCCTGAATTTCTTTTTGGAGATGGCCTATATAATTATTACAGGGAATGGATTCCGGAAAACTATGGTATACTTAAACCTGTTCTCCGTTTATTCGATCCGGGCGACAAAGAGCTTGGCGTCCAGCAACTCACTACCGTTTCACGCATGGCTTTTTATACCCGCACAGAAGCACAATATTTTCTGATGCGGATTCTTGCTGTTGAAGAAGGTGAAATACAGAAAGGGCATCAACTATCTGAATACCTACATCAGACTTTCCCTAAAAATGCTTATTTCCATCGATTTTACGCCCGGCTTCTTTACTCTACCGGACGTTTGGAAAACGCAAAGGAAGAATGCCTGGAGATCATAGCCAATATTGACAGTGCCATGGCGGGATATGGTGCTACCTCAGGCAGGTATGCAGGCTTCTTTCTGGGCCAGATTTATGAAAGAAAGAAAGAATATGATGAAGCCAAACATTATTATCAACGAGCAATAGAATTCTCAGAAAGCATAGGAGAAGAAGAAGCTGGTTATTATTTGTATAGTTTATACCATTTGGGCGTATTAGCGGAAAGGGATGGAGACACACAATTAGCCAAAGAATATTTCAAAAAAGCTAAAAAGAAAGCCAAGCGTGGTGAAACTGTTCACAATAATGCAAAAGATAAGCTGAAAGAGTTGTAATTTTAGGTTCGGATGACCTCTAAAGATCTCATAATAACCCCCATCGCCTTTTTGGTAATCATGTTATTGGCGTATGCGATGCGTGAAAGCACAGCTACCGAAGAAACGAAAAAATATTTTTATCCGGCCTTATTGCTGAAAATGATCGGTGCCATAGGAGTAGGCTTGGTTTATCAGTTTTATTATGGAGGAGGAGACACCTTTGCTTATTTTACTCACGGTGCCACCCATATATATCATGCCTTTCAGGATGATTTTTCTGTGGGTATGAAATTACTTGGCTCCAATGGAGAATTTGATCCCGAAACCTATAAGTACGCCTCCAAAATCTGGATGTACCGCGATCAAAGCTCTTTCTTTATAGTTCGCATTGCCGCTATCTTTGGTTTGATCACCTTCAATACCTATAGCGCTGTCGCTTTGCTTTTTGCTTTCTTTTCTTTCTGGGGCCTATGGTTAATGTTCCAGTCATTTTACAAGATCTATCCCGAATTGAAATGGCCTTTTGTTGTAGCTATTTTTTTTATCCCCACTGTTTTTTTTTGGGGCTCAGGAATTTTAAAAGATACTGTTACCCTCGGGGCAGTGGGTTTTTTGGTATATGGTTTTATACAAGTGTTTTTTGAAAGAAAAAACATTGTCCTTAACAGCATGCTTATCCTCCTTAGCATTTATATCATTTATTCTGTTAAACTATATATATTGATGAGCCTTGCACCTACTTTGGTTTTTTGGTTTTTCATTTACAGAATCGGGCGCATACCCTCTTTGGTAGCCAAAATCCTAATCGCCCCTTTTTTACTGGCAATTGGATTCTTTCTGGCTTATTTTGTGGCACTTAAGGCCGGGGAAGATAACAGTCGATATGCATTGGATAAACTAGCAGAAACAGCCCAGGTAACCGCTTATGACATCCGTTACTGGACAGGGAGAGATGCCGGTTCTGGTTATTCACTTGGTGAGCTGGACGGAAGTTTTGGTAGTATGATTAAGCTGGCTCCACAAGCAGTAAATGTAGCTTTATTTCGTCCTTATCTATGGGAAGTAAATAATCCGCTCATGCTTCTATCAGCCATTGAAGCGCTTTTTCTTTTGGGTATTTTTATCCGAATTTTATGGAGAAATAAATTGGTACATATTATAAGCAGTCTGCGCACTCCTATCATTATGTTTTGCCTACTATTCACATTGATTTTTGCTTTTGGAGTAGGCATCTCTACCTATAATTTTGGTACTCTTTCCAGGTATCGGATTGTAATGGTGCCTTTTTTTGTAATGGCTTTGTTTTTAATTGATTTCCATGCATCTGCCAAAAGAAATGCTATGGAAGAATAATTAAATAGAGCCTATTAGGCAATTACTCGAGATCCATTGGTGTCTTCTTGAAAATCTAGCCTTTGTGTAATTAATTATCGAACCCAGATAAAAGGATCAATTGTATGCTAAAAAATAACGAATAATCAATCGCAGGTTGTAAATTTGGCCTTTCAATAAAAAAACGAACTAGTGGCATACCAGTATTTAACAGAATCGGCAATTCAACATTTTATCTCCCTGGCTTTAAAAGAGGATATACAGGATGGGGATCATTCTTCCCTTGCCTCTATTCCTGAAGGAAAAAAAAGCACAGCTCAATTGATCATTAAAGGGGAGGGCATTTTAGCTGGCGTTGAAATGGCCCAACATATCTTCAAAAAAGTGGATAGCAACCTCACTCTTGAAATCTTTAAAAAAGACGGGGAGCAGGTGAAGTATGGAGATATTGGGTTAAAAGTAAGTGGTTCTGCCATTTCTATTTTGAGTTCGGAAAGGCTGGTGCTGAATTGCCTGCAAAGAATGAGCGGTATTGCCACTTATACACACCATTTAAGCAGCTTAATTGCACATACTCATACAAAATTGCTTGATACCCGCAAAACCACACCCAATTTCAGGATAGCAGAAAAATGGGCGGTAGCCATTGGCGGTGGAAAAAACCATCGTTACGGGTTATTCGATATGATTATGTTGAAAGACAATCATAATGACTTTGCGGGTGGCATTACACAAGCAGTGAAAGCCACACAGTCTTATTTAAAAGAAAAATCCCTGGATTTACGAATTGAAGTGGAAACAAGGAATTTAAAAGAGGTTGAGGAAGTTTTAAGTCTGGGAGGAGTGGATGTGATCATGTTGGACAATATGAGTACTGAAATGATGGCCAAGGCAGTGGAAATGATCAATGGAAAATGCGAAACTGAAGCCTCAGGAGGCATTACAGAAGAAACCATTGTGGCTATTGCTGAAACCGGAGTAGATTACATTTCGGTAGGTGCTCTTACTCATTCCTATAAAAGTTTAGATATCAGTTTGAAAGCAGTTTCCTGATACCATAAAATCGAATATATTTGCAGTCCGTTTCGAAAGTTCGAAAAAATCGATCTTTCTATTTAACATAAATCAATAATCAGAAATGCTTGTAAAAACTAAAAAATATAAGCTGGATAACAGCACTTACATCAAAACAGGATTAAAAAACATTATCAAAGAGCAGTGGTGGGTAGGTTTAATTGTAGTGGCTTTGTGTAGCGGTTACTTTTTTGCTCCAAGTATCTGGTGGTTCATTGGTACCGGAATTGCCTTATTACTTTACTTTTTATTCTGGCTGATCCAGTTTGCCGGGGTGACACAACTTGAGCAATATAAAATCTTGTTTGAAAAGCTATCTTATGAAATTACCTCACAGCAGATATTGATAAAACTGAATACCAAACAGGGAATGCCTGTTAAATGGGATCAGATTAAATCGGCCAAGATGGGTAAAAAAGCCTTTATTTTTGTATTGTCTAAAGCACAATTTATTTATTTGCCCTACAAAATATTTAATACCGAGAATGAGCGAAAGTTTGTAGAAACCATTTTGAAAAGGAAGAATTTGTTGAAGGCATAGTAGTATTGCAAAGACCCCGCAAAGAAGAACCGAAGGAGTGATTTTTTACCAATCACTCCTTCGGTTTTTGTGTGTCATTTTTTCGCTGGACCTATGTTTCAAAAAAGTTTGTGAGGACACAAACTTTGGCAACTGAGGTGCTAAGTTAAACTCTACAGATAAAGTATTCGTTTGGAAATCTCATCTCCCTTTTTCCTCATAAATCACCTGTAGCGCAGTCTGCCCAACAGCTTTCAATGTTTCCTGCGAAATGATGTCCATATTATCATCATGGGTGTGGTGAAAATCTGGAAAGAAATGATTGGAAAGGGGGTCATGAGCAATAATATCTATCATGGGTATTTTCCCATACTCATTTACATAATAATGATCATCAGTAATAGGGTCTACTTCCCCGGAGAAAAAATAATTCCCATACCCAGTTCTTTCCGCAGCATTCCACACCTTATTAACAATGCCGGGGGCATATTTCATAGAAAACCCTTCTTTATAAAATTGTGCATTCACACCACCCACCATGTCAAATAAAATTCCATAATAGGCAGAGTAGTTGGAAACATGTTTGTTTTTAGACCAATATTGAGAACCCAGACACCACCAATCCGGATCGCCACCTGTATTGTGAGGCATTCCGTTATCTTCTCCATCGAAGAAAATAATATCAATACCTATTTCCGGCTTTACTTCCGCTTGTTGGATGGTTCTTAAAATTTCCAGGACCACCGCCACACCGCTGGCCCCATCATTGGCTCCGTCAATTGGTTCATTGGTACGTTCTGTGTCTTTATCCGCAATTTTCCTGGTATCCCAATGAGCGGCCAATAAAATTCTTCTTTTCTTTTCGGGTAGTATAGATCCTATGATATTTGTCAGGTTCCATATTTCCCCATCATAAGTTTCTGCCTCAAATTTTTGCCGGGTCACTTTGGCTCCAAATTCATTCAGTTGGTTTACTAAATATTCTTCTGTTTGCCTGTGAGGTTCAGTATTAGGAACCCGAGGGCCAAATTCTACCTGATCAACCACAAATTGATATGCCTTGTCCTGATTGAAAGATGGAACCGGAATGTCCCTTTTCGTTTCTTCTTTTTCTGTGGTCTCCTTTTTTGAATCCCCGGTACAGGCAGAAAATAGAAGAAGTAATATAGATATTATAAATAAATTTTTCATGAATGGAATAATGCCGTTTTCTTTATCAAAAATAAGAATAGATTTCTCTTTATTTCATTAATTGTTGAGCAAAAATCAGAGCATGTCAAGATTATAGGGTATTAAGAAAGTCCAAAGCTGATACTTTTCAATGTACTTTTTTAGCCATTCTCTTCATTTTCTGCTTGTATGGATATTTAATCTTGGAAAGCTTACAACGTATGAGTCCTCCTCAAATTATTTAATCCTCAAATATTATAGATTCAGATAGTATATTTAGTTATTAATCGATTTATATTGTTTTGGTAAACTATTTGCAAGCAAAACGTAATATTTAAGTGTAAAGCCTTTTTTTAGCTGGCTGTAGGTACTTAACTTTACCCTATCAAAATTAATTGAAAAAACGATTATGAAAAAGACAACTAAATTATTCGCAGCACTGGCAGGATTAATCTTATTTGCTTCAGCTTGTGCACAAAGGACATGTCCTACTTATGCCGATGTTGATACTGCTCAGGAGAAAACAATAGAAGCCACAGTATAAACTACCGTAGCTTCTGATTTTACTTTTTTGAATCAATCTTCAAAATGATATAAAAATATCAGGGAAGCCGAATAGGCAGGTTTTTTTTCCCCTTTTACATCCATCACAATATCTATTTGTGCTTTGCACACTCCCCTCAAATCAATAATTGAATTAAGCTTAGCCGATAAGCGTACTGAAGAACCTACTTTTACCGCATTGTTGAATTTTAATTTTTCTATGCCATAATTGATCATCATTTTCAAATTGCTTACTTCAGCAATTTGTTTCCACAAGTAAGGTGCCAGGGACAAAGTTAAATATCCATGGGCAATAGTGTGGCCAAATGGACTTTCAGCAGCCTTTTTAGGGTCTATATGTATCCATTGGTGATCCAGGGTGGCATCAGCAAATAAATTAACCTGCTCCTGGTCAATAGTATGCCAATCGGAAACTCCTAACTCCTGACCATCATAGGCTTTAAATTCTTCAAAACTGCTAATTTTGATAGGTTCCATATTCTAAGGTTTTAAAATGAAACTGCAATATAAAGCCAATTTTGAACTTTACTTAATAGAAAACACAATGTTTAGTTCAACCTCCAATTTGATGTTTCTAAACTCCACATCACTGGCATCCATGCCACTCTCCTCTGCCATTGACATCGATCTCATGTTGTTGTTTTGGTTTTTGTAATAGTAAACAGGCTGGTAACCGCCAGCATTTTCCTGAATTTCAATTACTTTACCTAACTCTTCTCCCAATGGCTTTAACAAAGCTTCTGCTTTGGCTTTGGCATTTTTAACTGCCTCCACCTGCAGTTCCTGATTGATTTCCTGAATGCGTGAATGGGTATATTCGGTAACCCGCACATATTCTATACCTTTTGGATCCAGCTGATTTAAAATCTGATGGAGGTATTTCCCATCACTCAATTTAAGCCTGTACTGTTTTCTGGCCATAAAATCTTTATTTTCCTCTTTTTTCTGCCAGTTATAATTGTAGCCATAAACATTCTCCACTGTCAGGTTTTCTTTATCAATACCTGCTTTTTTGACAGCTGAACTCAATTGATTTTCCAGTTCGGAAATGGTGAACTTACTACCTGATTTTATAGCATACTCTTTTAATGAAATAGTGAAGTAGATAATATCCGGGGCAATTTCCTTTTCTGCTTTGCCTGTAACAGAAATACTTCTGATGTTTTTATCATTTTCCTTTTGTTGGGCGTTTAGCTGAGAAAAGGAAAATATCAATGCGAAGGTCAGCAGGCTGAATTTAAATAACTTGTTTTTCATAATTAATTCTTGTTTTTGCTTGTATCTGAAGGGAGTCAAATCTTATGCCGAAATACTTATAACAAACCAGTCAGCCTGTAAAAATCATACATACTTACCCTGAAAGCTTCCTTTTGATCATTATTTTTAAATAAAGCAACGCTCTCTTTCCTTTCCTGATTCCAATAAAGTAAATGATCTTTTACAATATGATTATAAATATCCGTCAAAAATGCTAATTCGGCCTGCCTGCTTAGCCCGCTAAGGCTTATCTCCCCTTGTTCATTTGTCTCCTCTCCTTTCCAAAATACTTTTAGCCCTTCTTTTGATATTTGACCGGGCAACTCCATAATAGCATAGGCTTTACTGGCTTGCCAGTTAACTACCAGGGCGGTAGTGAAAAAATATTCAGAAGTATCCTTTTCAAAATCTTCATGACGGTAAATACGCCAACCGGCCTCTTCCATTACTTCCAGATTGTACCTGGCCTGCCTCATGTTTCTGAAAAATATGTAAGCATCATCACGATAATTGAAAGTGAGTTTTTCTTTCTCTATTTCCCGGGAAGTGTTGATAGAGCATGCCATCAGGAAGGATAATGATATAAAGAAGAGGTTTTTCATGATTAATTAAAGTAACCAAGAAAACCAGCTAAGAGTTTTGTTAGGCTATATTCACGTTAAAATTCAAAATAGGAAATACCCAATCAGAATTTTTATTAGGAAAGTTATACAGGCATAGTTTTTGGGTTGAGTCAAAAACAACTACCAAAATATTATGAATCCCTTTAAATCAACACTCATTAAAATCAGCATTGTGGTTGGAATGATAAACCTCCAGTCCTGCATTCCTATATTATTGTTAAATTATGATTCCAATCCGATAGTGGAACATGATGAGGTTAAAGGGGTTACCCGTTTTAAGAAAACACTTTTTTATTACTTTTCTGAGGAAAGAAACTCCTCCTTCATCAAAAATGAGCAACAAATATTTAAGGAAATCAGCCCGTTTCAAGATCAATATAATGTTTATGATTATTTGCACTTAGACGACAGACTAAATCATATTGAAAACACTATTTATTTCATAATAGATCAACAGATTTACCCTATTGAAATCAATTTCCAATCAACTAAAAACCTTTCGGAAATAGCTAAAGATGAAGAGGATATCCTATTAGCAGATTCAACTAAAATGTCTGTGATTACAGACTACGAAATAAAAAATTATGCGGTTATCAGCATTCATTATCAACTGGAAAAGGAAATAATCACTAAAATCAGCTATGCAAAAGATGTTAAAATTCGATATTATACACCTCCCGAAATGATTACACTCAAACTTTCAAATCATAAAATTAAAACATTTAAGGCATTAGCAGAATCTGTTGTTTCTCACAAAAATTAAATGTTTGCTCCAAGATCGAATTCTGAACCCTTTTAATGGCCGCCAATAATTTTCAAACACTATCTGCCCAAATGAGCAGCCATCTCTTTCATCAAAGCCCAGGCCCTCTCCACATGCCCTTTTGTTAGCTCCGGATGACCACCCACCCAACGCAAAGTGTATTTTCCATTAAGTTTGGTATGGGTCATAAAGATTTTGCCTGATGCATTAATCTCTTTCATGAGTTTCTCATTGAACGCATTAAGTTCTTCTTCGCTCATTTTGCCATCATTATAGCGGAAACAAACCAAATTGACAGGCACAGGAGCAAGTAATTCAAATTGAGTTGATTGTTCTATTTCCTCTTTCAGCCAGTCCGCCCATTCACAGTGGTGGCGAATAATTTGCCTTAGTTCCTCCGCACCAAAACTCCGCAATACAAACCACAGCTTTAATGCCCTGAAACGCCTGCCCAGTTGTATGTGCCAGTCACGGTAATTGTTGACCTCTGTGTCAGTATCAGTTTTCAAATACTCGGGAGTGATACTATAAGCCTGCGTTAAAGCCTTTGGATCTTTCACATAATAGAGATTGCAATCAAAATTGGTAAACAACCACTTATGGGGATTAAATACCATACTGTCTGCCATTTCCATCCCTTTGCTCATCCAGCGAAATTCCGGAACAATTAAAGCTGCTCCTGAATAGGCTGCATCAACATGATACCAAAGGTTGTAAGTTTGGGCTATCTGCCCTATTTTATCCAAAGGATCTACTGCCGTGGTGCCAGTAGTGCCCATTGCCCCCAAAACAAATAATGGATGAAAACCTTTCGCTAAATCCTCCCGAACAGCCACTTCCAATTTTTCGGGAATCATCGCGAAATTCTTATCCACAGGGATTTTTACCAGGTTATCAATTCCAAACCCGGCAATTTTCACATTTTTATCGATGGAGCTATGTGCCTGTTCAGAAGCATAAATGCGGTATTGGGGCATTCCTGCAAATCCTTTCTGGTTGATTTGATAGCCGGAAGCTTTTTCCCTTGCCGTAATCAAGGCATTGAAAGTTCCTGTGCTGGCAGTATCCTGGATGGAGCCGGTCCATTCAGCTGACAATCCCAGCAAATCGCGCATCCATTCCATCATCCTGTCTTCCAGTTCGGTAGCTGCGGGTGAAGTTAACCAAACCATGCCCTGAACGCCTAAAGTGGCAGTAACCATTTCTGCCAATACGGACGCCTTACTTTTAGATGCTGGAAAATATGCGAAAAAATTAGGGCTCTCCCAGTGGGTAATTCCCGGCATAATTATTTTTTCAAAGTCTTTAAAAATCTCCTCAAATTTTTCGGGGGATTCATTAAATGAACCGGGCAATTGTGATTTTATCTCTCCGGGCTTAACCTGGGACATCACCGGGTAATGTTCTACATTTTCAAAATAATCGGCCATCCAATCGGCCATTACATGGGCATGCTTTCTGAAATCCTGGGTATTGAGCATTGCTTAACTTTTATTTGATGTGAACGTAATGGTAATTTATTATATTAGCATAAATCTATTTATAAATTAGAATTAATCTGACAAAAATATGAAAAAAGGACTTTTAATTACATTAGGGATCATAGTAGTGGTCGTTTTGATTTTTTACAGCATTTTTGCCGGCTCGTACAACAAAATGGTCACCAAGGAAGAGCAGGTAACAAGCGCCTGGGCTCAGGTGGAAAACGTGTATCAGCGCAGGGCCGATTTGATTCCCAACCTGGTAAATACTGTAAAAGGCTATGCGGATTTTGAGCAGGAAACATTACAAGGAGTAATTGAAGCGAGATCCAAGGCAACAGGAGTAAATGTGAATGCTGACAATTTAAGTCCGGAAAATATTCAGCAATTCCAGGAAGCACAGCAAGGGCTGAGTTCTGCCCTGTCACGCCTAATGGTTGTGGTAGAGCGTTATCCTGATTTAAAAGCCAATCAGAATTTCCTGGAACTGCAATCGCAATTGGAGGGTACTGAAAACAGAATAGCTGTTGAAAGAAGAAGGTTTAATGAAGTTACAAGGGATTTCAATACCTATATCAGAAGTTTCCCTCAGAATATGTTGGCAGGAATGTATGGCTTCGAGAAAAAAGGCTACTTTGAAGCGGATGCAGGAGCTGAGGAAGTACCTGAAGTTACTTTTTAAATTCAATTCACAATTATTGGCAAAGGAATTACAGCAATTGCCCATTTAAAACTAAGATATCAAAATCCATTATGGCAAAAGATTCATTCAGTAAGGAAGAGAAGCAACAGATTGAACAAGCAATAAAGACTGCTGAACTTAAAACCTCAGGGGAAATACAAGTACATTTGGAAAACCATTGCAAGGAAGATGTGATGGACAGGGCTGCACATATTTTCAAGGTATTGAAAATGCATAAAACTGCTGAACGCAATGGGGTATTATTTTATATGGCTATAAAAGACCACAAATTTGCCATTTTGGGTGATGTGGGAATTAACCAAAAAGTGCCGGATCATTTTTGGGATGATATAAAAGAACAAATGCTTTTGCATTTTAAAAAAGATGAAATTACCAAAGGTTTAAGCAAAGGCATTGCAATGGCAGGCGAACAGTTATCTGCTCATTTTCCTTATCAGAAAGATGACGATAATGAATTGTCGGATGAAATCTCATTCGGTAAAAATTGAATTAAAGCAATTATATACATATGAAATGAGCATAAGTATTCGAGGGCGAATTTATATCAACCGCCAGATGAATATTTATTGCGAATTCCATGTGGTAATTTAAAACGAACATATACACATGAAATGAGCATAAATTTTAGAATCCTTAACATACCAACCGAGGATGAATAAAATTTATTGAATTCCATGTGACTAATGGAAATAAACATATACACATGAAATACTTATTTAATCTTGCATTCCTATTATTTTCCTTTTCGCTGTTTGCACAAACCACCATCCCTGACAGGCCCTCTCCACCAAGATTGGTCAATGACTATACCAATACTTTAAGCACCCAGGAGAAAAACCAACTGGAGAGAAAGTTAGTGGCCTATAATGACAGCACCTCCACGCAGGTGGCTATTATTATCATTCCCACTTATGGAGAGTATGAGCCTAATCAATTTGGTGTGCAAGTATTTGAAAAATGGGGCATTGGTCAGTCTGGAAAGGACAATGGTATTTTAATCTCTGTGGCCATTGAAGATAAAAAGATGTTCATCAATACCGGTTATGGAGTGGAAGACCGGATTACCGATGCTGCTTCCAAAAGCATTATAGAGAATTACATGAAGCCGGCCTTTAGAAATAATGACTTCTATAAAGGTTTAAATGAAGCAACTACCATTATTTTCGATTTGGCCGCAGGTAAGTACACGGCCGATAAAATCAAAGATAATAATGTAGGTGAAACCATCGGCTTGGGCACTTTTCTGTTTTTCTTTTTCATCATCATTATTATTATTTCCCGCATCCGAAGGGTTAAAAATCACCATGCAGGAGGAGGCCGTGGTTTAGGTCTCATGACTTTATTGATGTTAATGGGAAGTGGTGGTCGACATGGCGGATCATATGGCGATTTCAATTCTGGCGGAGGAGGCTTCGGTGGAGGAGGCGGTGGTTTTGGAGGTTTTGGTGGAGGAATGACTGGTGGTGGTGGTGCCGGGGGAAGCTGGTAAAACTTTTATTTATTGCAAAAAAACGTTCCGAAGCTCAAATTCACTCGTTTATTATTTTTATCTATCCCATAAATTCTCAAAATTAGGGAGATCATAACAAGCATTACTTAGGAACCAATGAGGTAACTAAATGAATGCAGGGTTGTAATTGGTTGGTTTTCAGCAATTAATTACAGTTTCTTGTAAATTTAATTCAGACTTTACAATAATCATTGCTATGAAAAAAAGACACACATACGATTTTGGCCTGATTGGTAACTGCTCTTATCTTGCCCTGATTGGTTTGGATACTAATATCTCATGGATGTGCCTGCCACGCTTTGATAGCTCCTTTGTTTTTGGCAGCCTGGTAGGTGGGGAAAAGGGTGGGGAATTTTCCATCAAGCCTCCTAATAAGGAATTTAAAACAGAGCAAAAATATATACAGAACACCAACATATTGGAAACAATTGTTGAAACTGATGATTACGCCTATAAAATAACTGACTTTGCCCCACGCTTTATGCAGTACGACCGCTCCTATAAGCCTTCCATGCTGATAAGAAAAATTGAGCCTTTACGTGGGCTTCCACAGGTAAGGGTGGTTTGTGATCCCGTGGGTGACTATGGAAACAAAAGGCTTAAACGAGAAAGTGGCAGTAGCCATATCAGCTTTCATGGTTTGCAGGAAACCCTGAGGCTTACTACTGATTTTCCTCTTAACATGATATTAGATAGTAGCCCTTTTACGCTTACTATGCCAAAATATATGGTACTTACTTATGGAACTCCTATGGAAGCCGGCATTCAGGAAACGAGTGAAATCTTCTTAAGTAAAACCATCAGATACTGGCAAACATGGATTAAATCTACCAGTATTGGGATGCATTATCAGAAAGAAGTAATCCGTTCATCTCTGGCATTAAAAATTCATCAATTTGAAGATACAGGAGCCATTATAGCTTCTCCAACCATGTCATTGCCCGAGTCACCGAACAGCACACGCAACTGGGACTACCGCTACTGTTGGATGCGCGATACCTACTATACCCTGACAGCATTCAACAACATTGGCCATTTTGAGGCAATGGAAAAATATGCTCTTTACCTCACCAACATTCCTATGCAAGGGAAAGAAAGAATTCAGCCTCTGTACAATGTAGTGGGTGAAAGCATTATCACCGAAAAGGAACTTGACCTGCCGGGCTATATGGGCAATTTGCCGGTGCGCCTGGGAAATGATGCTTACACACACATTCAGAATGATGTGTACGGCCAAATATTGCTGGCTATATTGCCACTTTTTGTAGATAATCGATTTGCCAATATTGAGAAAAGACAATCGATTTATTTATTGGAAACCATTCTGGAAAAAATTGCCTTTACCATGGATGAAGCAGATGCAGGCCTGTGGGAATTTAGAAACCTAAAGCAAAAGCATGCCTACACACATCTTTTCCAATGGGCAGGAAGTCATGCGGCTTGTAAAATTGCCAAAGAAGTTGGCCAAAAAAAGCTTGAAGAAAAAGCCTTGTCCTTGTTAAAACGGGCTGAGGCGCATTTGGAAAAATGCTATATACCTGATCGTAAAGCTTATGCACAAGCTGAGGGTGTCACAAGAATGGATTCCAGTACACTCCAACTGATCATGATGAACTATATTCCTCATGACAGTCAAAAAGCAAAGGATCATTTGAAGGCATTGGAAGAAGACTTGCGGATTGGCAAAGGCTTATTTTACCGCTACAAGCATGCCGATGATTTTGGTGAGCCTGAAACCACCTTTTTAATTTGTGCTTTTTGGTATGTAGAAGCATTGGCCTGCGTAGGCAGAACAGATGATGCCATGGAGGCTTTTGAAGAATTGGCCGGCTATGCCAACCATGTAGGTCTGTTAAGTGAGGATGTTCATTATGATGACGGCTCAATGTGGGGTAATTTTCCACAGGCATACAGTCATGTAGGCCTGGTGAATGCCGCCTACAGAATTAACAATAAGCTGGATAAACCGGATTTTCTGCCTTAAGAATTGTACGACAGAAGTTGATTCTGATTTGGGGTTCTCACCCTTAACAGATGTGCTTCTGTCAACTTATTATTTTATTTGAGGTATAAGTAGTTTGTGAGCTATCCATTCTTTAATTTATGATCTAGCTTTTGCCTCTATATGACCTACTTCTTTAAAAAATGGTTTAAAATTTTCAAGGATTCAACCATCAAGTTTTTTGATGAGAACCCCTTTCACCACAGTGCTTCTACAGCCTATTTTACTATTTTTTCATTGCCGGCCATAGGAATTGTTTCCATTACCTTAGCCGGGTATTTTTATGAAGATGAAGTAGTAAGGACCCAATTCCTGGATCAGATCAACCAGCTAATGGGCCAATCAAGTGCAGAGCAGGTAGACAGCTTGTTAAATTCGGCTACTATTAGTGCCGACAGGTGGATATTTAAAGTGATTGGAGTAGGAACATTGGTGTTTAGTGCCACAACAGTATTTATTTCCCTCCAGGATAGTCTGAATGCTATATGGCATATTAAAGCAAAACCCAAAAAAGGAATAATAAAATTCATTGTAAACAGGCTTTTATCATTGGCTATGATTGCTGCTTTAGGTTTTTTGCTATTGGTTTCCCTACTGGCTGATACTGTTATTTCTTTCATTAATACCTCCATTTCCGGTTGGCTGGACACCTCCACCATTTATTTGGTTCAAACTTTAAATATTATAGTTTCCTTATCATTCATCACACTTGTTTTCGCTATTATTTTTAAGGTGTTACCTGATGCCAAACTCAAATGGAGAGATGTTTGGGTGGGAGCATTTGTAACCACTATTTTATTTGTAGCAGGAAAATTTGCGCTGGGATTTTATCTGGGAACAGCTAATTTAACCGACTCCTATGGAGCCGCAGGTTCTTTCGTGGCCATTTTGGTTTGGGTATATTATTCAGTGCTTATCCTTCTTTTTGGAGCACAGCTTACTTATGTATATGCTCATACTCTGCGAAGGGTAATCCCGCCAAAAGAGGATGCCGTGGAAGTTGAAATTATTGAGAAAGAATTATGAGATTGATTTGATTCAAAATTGGTATTCCCGTTGAGTCAGCTTAGGAAATTCAAGGTTAAAGGTTTTTAAACCGGAAACACCATTTTCATTCTTCCAAAAGTGAAAGCAGTAATTTCTCTTCAGCAGTGAGCCCATAGGAAAGGCTGCTGTCTTTGTAGGGATTGCGTACAGGAACTGACCCGGTTTCTATTCTTTCCGCTATTTTAGGGTGAACGTAGTATGTTCTGCACACTGAGGGCGTATTGCCCAATTCATCAGCTACCAACCGGATAAGTATATTCTCAATTTTTTTGCGACTAGAGGTTTCTTTTTGCTCCACTGCTACAGGATATAATTCTAAAGCCAACCTACTGCCCGCCCAGGTCCTAAAGTCCTTGCTGGAAAAATCATCACCAAGAATATTGTAGATATACTCATTTACCTCCTGACTGTCCACTGTTCGGGTTTTACCTGCATCATCCATATAACGAAATATTTCATAGCCGGGGAGTTCCACAGCTTTCTGTATATGTTTGACCAATGCATCATCTTCAATAGTGACCGATTGCTCTTGGCCACTTTTCCCATTGAAGTTAAACTGTAGTTTACGTCCATCTGATTTTAAGTGTTTTTTTCTCAATGTGGTAAGACCATAGCTTTGGTTCTGCTTCGCATAATAACTATTGCCCACCCGAATGCCGTACTCATCCAGAAGTGACACCATCAATGCAATTACTTTTTCCCTTTTCCACCCTCTTTTACCAAGATCTTTCTCACATTGCTTTCTTACTTTGGGCAACAGTTTTCCAAACTCAATCATCCGGGAAAATTTCATCTCTTGTTGCCGCCTTTCCCATTCTGAATGATAAATGTATTGTTTTCTACCTTTGGCATCACGGCCAATGGCTTGAATGTGGCCTTCATCCAATTCACAAATTTTCACTTCCGACCACATAGGAGGAATAACTATTTTTTTTAGCCTCCTTAACTGTTCCGGAGAGCTAATCTTTTTGCCGGAGGCGTCAAAATAAGCAAAGCCTCTTCCACGCCTTTTACGTTCAATTACAAGGGAGGAATCATCAATCTTTTTTAGTTTTATTTTTGTCTTTTTCAATTCGGCTATACCTTTCCTGTTTTCCCTACCCACTTTACAGTTGAATATTAGAAAACAATTGTGATGACTACCTTACCCAACTTCTCGCCTCCTGGAATTCATCCAATGTAAAAGTTCTCTGATACCCGTCTTATTTGGTTGTACTTAAAATGTACGCTGGGCAAATTATCAGGTTTGTAAGATTCTGACATTTATTGTTTGACAAGAACCATACTTGAATAAAAGCAGGCAAGGAATTGCTCAACGTGATATTCAGACCAGCATCAACCTAAGAAAAAACAGCCGTAGGAGTGGTGTAGAAATCACTCCGGGCTTTTCATTGTCTCAAATTTTGGAACGAATGATGGCAGCTTTTTCCATCAGCTCTTTGGTGCGGGTGGTGTTGCCTTCATCTATCGCTTTTTTAAAAGCTATCAGGTGATCAATGTACTCTCCCAAAGCTGCAGAAATATTCTCATTATTTTGTTCAAATATTGGACCCCACATTTCCGGTGAACTTTTAGCCAATCTCACAGTAGAAGAAAAACCACCCCCTGCCATTTTAAACATATCTTTCTCTTTTACTGCCATGTCCAGTGCAGTCAGCCCCAAACTAAAAGCACTTATGTGGGATAAGTGGGAAACATAAGCTATGTGTAGATCATGAATTTCAGGTTCCATTATTTCAATGTTCATTTCCAGGGTTTTATACATGCTTATGGCCAATTCCAAGGCTGGTTTACTGCTCCTTTGCTCCTCACAAATGATTGCTTTTTTTCCCTGAAACAAATTGACAAGAGCTGCTTCCGGACCAGCATTTTCTGTGCCTGCAATAGGGTGGCTCGCCACAAAGTTTTGTCTTTTGGGGTGATCTTTCACTAATTGGCATATTTTTGATTTTGTAGAGCCCATATCCACAACAATAGTGCGCTCATGGATTTTATCCAGCACCTCCACTAAAATGTAATAAATGGCATCCACCGGAATGGCCAAAACAATCAAATCTGCCATTTGGCAGGCCTCAGGCAATGTTGCCTGACTATCTATAATGCCCAGACTCATGGCTTTTTGCAAGTTGTCAGGGTTTTTATCCACACCAATAATATTACTTGCAAAACCTGTTTTCTTAAGCGCCAGGGCCAAAGAACCTCCTATTAAGCCTGTGCCAACAATAGCTGTTTTCATAATTGGGGTGTATGAGTTTTCACGTAGGTTTCAATTCGTTGATAAGCTTCCATCAATAAATCCCTCGAACTACATAATGAAACCCTTACATAGCCCTCACCATTGCTTCCAAAAATTTGTCCCGGACTAATAAATACTTTTGCTTTTTGCAGTATTTCATTCACAAACTCCTCTACATTTTTAATATGCCCTGGAGCTTTGGCCCACACAAACATGCCAGCCTGATCTGTGGTATAAGTACAGCCCAACAAATCCAAAAGTTGCCTGGCCACAACCTGCCTTTGGATGTATTCCTGATTTTGTTGCCGGTGCCAGTCATCGTCATTTTGTAAGGCCTGAATAGCCGCATGCTGAATAGGTAAAAACATACCGGAATCGAAATTGCTTTTTACGGTAAGTATGGTTTTAATATAGCTTTCCATTCCTGCCACCCAGCCCAATCTCCACCCGGCCATATTGTGCGATTTGCTAAAAGAATTTAGCTCAATGGCAACTTCCCCGGCTCCCTCCACATTAAAAATACTTAAGGGGTAATCATTCAAAATCAGGCTATATGGATTATCATGACAAAGCAAAAAGCCCTTTTCTTTCGCCAGCTCAACCAGCGCTGCCAACAAAGTTTCATCCGCCCTTCTGCCAGTCGGCATGTGTGGAAAATTAATCCACATCAGTTTTACTTTTGATAAATCCTCTTTCTTTAATTTCTCCATATCAATGGCCTGAGGGCTAGCAGGCAAAAGATCGTAAGGCCTTACTTTTGCACCCAACAATTTACTCACAGAAGTGTAGGTAGGGTACCCGGGATTAGGCACCAGCACTTCATCGTCCGGATTCAAAAAGGCCATGGAAATATGCATGATTCCTTCTTTAGATCCCATTAATGGGAGAATTTCTGTTTCCGGATTTAATGTGGTTTTATAGGTTCTTTGATTCCAAAGGGAAATCGCTTCCCTTAATTCAGGAATCCCTTTATAGCTTTGGTATCCATGGTGAGCAGGGTTTAGGGCAGATCGAGAAAGGACTTTAATGGTCTCTTCTGAGGGAGGCATGTCCGGGCTGCCTATTCCTAAATTAATGACTTTTTCCCCTGTGGCATTCATCCACCTGATCTCTTCCAGTTTACGGGACAAATAATATTCGCTGACTTCAGTCAATCTATTTGATTTTTGAATGATCATGCTGCTATTGAAAATTAAAATTGCTTCGTTTATAAATGCCCAAAAGAATAATGCTGTTGGCAAATTCCCCGGCTGATTCCATCGCTTTTTCAAAATCCACTTTTGACTCCCAGGTTAGATCTGCATGAAACCTATATTCATACGGCTTGCCCACCAGTGGCATAGATTGAATGTTTGTCAGATTGATCCGGTTCTTCTTAAAAACTGTTAGTATATCTGCCAGGGTTCCCGGCTGATGCCCCAGTTCGAAAGATATGGAAGCTTTATCTCCCTCTACTGACTGATTTGACTGGTTGGTAAGCACTAAAAAGCGGGTATAGTTTTCCTTATTAGTTTCTATATTTCCTTTCAGAATATCTAAACTATATAATTGAGCGGCTGTTTCTCCTGCAATGGCAGCCGTATCTGTTAAATTCCCTTCCCTGATCATCCTTGCCGACTCCGCAGTATCCTTTGATTCGTAAACCTGCACCCCTGAAAGGCCATCCAAAAAAAAATTACATTGATTCAAAGCCACTGGATGGGAATAAATGAATTTAATGGCTGACAATTCTACCCCGGGAAGTGCCAGTAATTGCATTTGAATGCGCAGATAAACTTCCCCAACTATGCTTAATTGATACTCATTAATCAACCCATAATTTTGCGAAAGACTTCCTGCTATAGTATTTTCAATAGCCATAACGGCCATATCTGACTGGCCACTTTTGAGTGATTTACATAAGTCCCGGAACGTCATACATTCCACCAATTGAATTGACTCCCCTGCATATTTTTTGGCAGCCGCTTCATGAAAAGCACCTCTTACTCCTTGTATAGCTATTTTTTGCATGTTTTTTATTTCAATGACCGTTTGAAATTATAAGGGGGAGAAGGAATAATTTGCAAACAAAAATCCGGGTTTTTTTAATTATTCACTTATTTCTTTGGGATGACCTTCAAAAGAAGGAGCTTATTTGTTCGTTTTTCTTTAGTAGGTTGAGTTTAACATCATTCAACGGCTTTTCTAAGAAATCAATTACCTGTGTGTATCCTCTGGCCTTTTCCCTGTCTATTTCATTTACTGATGAGGTAAGAATCACAACATATATGTTTTTGGACATACTTTCTTCCTTAATAGCATCTAAAAACTCCCACCCATCCATTACCGGCATATTAATATCCAAAAAAACACAGTACTTTTCTTCCGGGTTATAATTGGCTAAAAGATAATCCAGGAAGCTTTTCCCATGATTAAATGAATGGGGTGTTTGATGAAAATCATTTTCTTTTACAAAAATCTCATTCAAAAATACGGTCATTTCATCATCATCTACTATAATTGCTTCCATTTGTTATCAATTAGTGATAAGGGGATAAACGGATTAGCTAATCTGCTTTTTACGTTTCATGTTTATAAGTTTATTTTCAACCGTCACAACTTGTACCACCTTAGCGGTATGCCCCAAAGGGATCCCTTCGGGAGAATAGTCCAGATACAAATAAGCTCCACAACCGTCACTTCACTCCTAAATATTCATCCTCAGTTGATCCCGTACTCGGGATGACTATTTCAACCTTAATTAAGTCATTTTAGGGTGGAAATGAAACAGTTTTTAAAAAAATTAAATTCCATATTTAAAATAAACTGAGATCACATCGCTAAAAAACCTTGCCCCTCCGGCTCCATGTATGGCATCCGGTTCCACAGAACTATTGTAAGTATACGTCTCTAACAATATCTCCGTGCTACCTTTATCCGTCATGTTGTCAAATGCATCAGCAGAGTTAAAGTAAGGAACGAGTTTGTCTTCTAAGCTGTGGTAGAGCTTTATAGGAGCAATAGCTTTCCAATCATGAATATCATTGTCTGCCAAAGCATCCCTAAAATCACTATTTGGATCATTAATATCATCAATAAAAGTATCAGTAAAAACCTCTTGCGGATTAGAACTGGAAATAGCAAAGTAACCATTATCCACAACCTCCGAGGCATATGGCTCATTCAGGTAATAAGGAATGCCCTTTTGTAAATAAATTCTATCATAGGAATCAAGCACCCATAGATACAGGCTTATAGAGAAACCCAAATCTCCCTGAAAATTAAATATATAATCTCCCACTGCTGATTTATGGTAGGCACCGGCCCCCATAGCACTTCTGGTAATGGGGAATTCAGCCGCATGGTTTTCTTCTATGTATTTATGTAATGCCATGGTAGAATTTCCGCCTTGCGAATAACCAATTAAAAAAAGCTCATCAGTCATGTTCACAGATAAGGATTCGGCTAGTTCTTTAGTAGCCAATAGCATGTCGAAACAAGTAGTGGCTGCTGTTTGGGCATGTTCATAAGGATGGAACATCTCTGATGTGCTACCATAACCAATATAATCTGCAGAAGAAATTAAGTATCCATTTGAAGCATACAAAACTGCTGAAAGATAGATTTCGGCATTCTCAGATGATAAATAAGACGGAGCCCTATGTTCCTGGTCTATTTGTGGGTCATTGGATTTCGCCAAGGTACTATGCTGAAAGCTGGTTAGCTTTACCGCTCCTTCCACCTGGGGTATTAAAACCAGGCCCGATGCTTCAACCTCGGTGCCATCATAGTTAGGTGTTAAATAGGTGACTTTGTAGGCTTCAACATCAAAATTAATAAAACCTGAAACTAAGGGATCGTTGTTAAACCTTTGATTGATTTCACCCTTAGAAATGGTTTCCACCAATTCATAACTGAGGACATGGTCAAATCCCGGCTCAACGTTATCATCAGAACAACTTATCCATAAGAGAGACAGGAAGAGAAAAGGTAATAATTGTAAAAACTTTTTAGCTTGCATAATATCTTGTTTAATTCAGAAATATAATCAAATTAACTAAATATAAACCCAATGCTTTTAAAAGATGTTCCCTCCGCTCAAAACATTGAAGATGCAGAAGAAAGAATTCACTCTTACATTCATCGCACTCCTGTATTTACTTCTACTCAAATCAATGATCTATTAGGTTTGAAAGTGTTTTTTAAAGCTGAAAACCTTCAGAAAGTGGGCGCCTTTAAAATGCGGGGGGCTTCCAATGCGGTGTTGTCCTTAACGAAAGATCAATTGAAGAAAGGTGTGGCCACGCACTCTTCCGGCAACCATGCACAGGCATTGGCACTAGCTGCTAAAATGAGAAAAATACCTGCATATATCGTAATGCCTCAAAATGCCCCGGAAGTAAAAGTAGCCGCTGTTCAACAGTACGGGGCGGAAGTGATTTTCTGCGATCCAACACTGGAAGCCAGGGAAAAAACATTGAAGGAAGTGGTTGATCAAACAGGTGCTACTTTTGTGCATCCTTATGATAATTATGATGTGATTGCAGGACAGGCTACAGTTGCCAGGGAAATGATAGAAGATACTGATCATTTGGATGGAATATTTGCCCCAATAGGTGGTGGAGGTTTGATGGCCGGCACCTTATTATCTGCAAAATATTTTGGCAAGAATGTACCAGTATATGGTGCCGAACCTCTTGGGGCCGATGATGCTTTTCGTTCATGGAAAGCAGGGAAAATCATTCCTATGGAATACCCTAATACCATAGCCGATGGTTTGAGAACCTCGGTTGGCCAAAAAAACTTTCCTATCATCCAAAAATACATTTCGGACATCATTACTGTAACGGACGATGAAATTATTGAAGCAATGAGAATGATTTTTCAGTATCTGAAACTAGTAGTGGAACCATCCGGGGCCGTGCCATTTGCAGCCCTTATAAAAATGAAAAGCAAACTAAAAGGTAAAAAAGCCGGAGTGATTTTAACCGGTGGAAATGTAGATCTAAGCAAGTTGCCTTTTTAAAAGCTATGCTGCCTGCTGAAGTAAAGAATGCCTTAAGCATCTCTAAAAGTAAAAAGGCTACCTTTTTGTGAAAAGGTAGCCTTTAAAAAATTTTGTATTGATTTATTGGTTCTACCACGATTTTAGTGGAGAGCTACATTTAGGATACTCGAGATAAATAACGTATCAAGAATGCTCTGTTCGTTCATACTTCTGCTACTTATACTTCACAAACTTCTTTCTTTTCTTTTGACTTGACTCAAAAGAAACAAAAAGTCAAGGCTGTATTCATTTCTTAACGGTATTTTGGATTTATAATTGGGAAACAAAAAAACTCCCTTCGGTCAAACATTTTGTTTCTTATCCAATTATAAATTCAAAATCCCTAAAATGAATAAGGCCGATCCTTTAAATAAACATCATACTTACCACTAAATTTATTGTAGTACCGATTTATTATATCAAGGGAAAATACCCATATCCGTATAGCTTACGGCAATACGGTCAAGTGCCAGAATAAAACCTGCAGTTCTTAAACTTTTAATATTTTTCTCTTTGCGTTTGGCATTTAACTCATGGTAAGCTGTCACCATGGTTTCCTCCAGGCCGGAATTCACCAAGTCCCTTTCACTAGCCCCCTTTACAATTAAATCCACTTGCTCATTGCTGAATTTATCACCTGTGGCATGTTCAATACTTTCGAGCAATAGCTTATATTTCTGCATATCATAACGCTTCTCCAGTTTCCCGAAAGAAACCCTGGAAAGATTTTTCAACCATTCGAAGTAAGAAACTGTTACACCCCCGGCATTCAAATACATATCCGGAATGATCATCATATTCTTCTCCAATAAAATTTTCTCTGCCTCTTTGGTTACCGGGCCATTGGCTGCTTCACCAATAATTTTAGCCTGGATCCTATCTGCATTTTCCTTGGTGATTTGATTTTCCAACGCTGCCGGCACTAAAATATCGCAAGGTCTTTCCAACAATTCTATAGAGTTTTCTATAAATTGCCCTTTAGGATAGCCTTTAAAGCCTTTATTCACCGTTTGATACTTTTTGATTTCCTCAATGTCTATGCCTTCCTCATCCCAGATACCTCCATTCCACTCTGCTATTCCAATAATTTTGGCACCCGCCTCTTTCAGGAATAATGCAGAATAAAAACCCACATTTCCTAATCCTTGAATAATAACTTTTTTATTGAACAAACCGGTTGTTAATCCCAATTCTGCCATATCTTCCTGCACACTCACGGCCTCTCTGATGCCCAAATAAACCCCCATACCTGTCGCTTCAGTTCTGCCGTCAATTCCATGCTGAGATACAGGTTTACCCGTTACACATCCTTTGGCATTGATGGCATCCGGATTAAACGCTTCATAAGTATCCACTATCCAGGCCATTTCCCTTGCCCCGGTCCCATAATCCGGTGCCGGCACATCAATTGCCGGGCCTATAAATTTCTTTTTGATTAATTCCGAGGTATATCGCCTGGTGATTTTTTCCAGCTGGCCAACTGAATATTTTAGCGGGTCAATATTTACGCCACCTTTGGCTCCTCCAAAAGGAATGTTGACCATCGCACATTTGTAAGTCATTAATGCAGCCAACCCCATTACCTCCTGCTCATTTACAAAACTGCTAAAGCGGATACCTCCTTTTACAGGAAGTTTATGATGTGAATGCTGAACTCTGTAACCTTTCACTACTTCATAAGAGCCATCATCTTTTCTGATAGGAAAATGAAATTTATAAATGCTATTACATTGCTTGATTTGCTCTAGCAAACCGGGATGTAATTCCATATGTTTTGCGGCATCATCCACAAAACTACAGACATCTTCAAACAAGCTATATTCGGGGTCATTAACCATATTACTATTTTTTTGTTAAATTTTTAATTTTATAAGTTAGCCATTTCGAGTAAGTATTCCTTTTTGAGTAGCGGACAAATTTTGTATCGCTCTTCTTTTGTGTCCTCGTAAATAGCTTCCAGCATTTCCACTACATTACTGATTCCAATACGCTCACACCATTCAAAAGGGCCCAATGGATAATTGGTGCCCAGTTTCATGCCCAAATCAATATCTTCTTTGCTTGCCGTACCCTCCTGCACTGTATAATAAGCCTCATTAATGATCATAAAAATCACTCGGGGGGTTACCATTCCAACCCTGTCCTCCACTATTTCGAAGTCAGTGCCTAGTTTACTACAAATTTGAGTCAACATTTCCTTTTGGTTGTCATTAGTCATTGTACACTCCAGAATTGGACGATTAATGAATGTAGGAAAACCATTAAACCCGAAAATGGGATTTTGGATTTTTGGCGTGTATACGGCCATTTCAACAAATGAGCTCATTGCCATGTGAACAAAGACGGGCATCTCTGGTTTTTGTTCGTAAAAAACCAGGCTTTCTGGCGTTTCATGTGCAAGGAAGTCAAACACAACTTCCGCCTTAAAAAAAGTTTCTTCTGTTATATCAGATAAGTCTTCCGCGAAATAAAAAGAATGATTTTCGCCCAACTTGGCTTTTAGCTCTTCGTTGTTTTCAAGACTCCCTACTATCAGTATTACCATATTTTGAGTACTTTTGTTCAAAGTTAATCAACAATTAGAGAAAAGCGATATGGAAAAGACAATCATTCAAACAAAAGAAGCTCCGGCACCGATTGGCCCCTATAACCAGGCAGTTTTAGCAGGTGAAACCTTATATGTTTCCGGCCAGATAGCGCTTGATGCACATAGTGGTGAAATGATCAATGAAAATATTACGGAAGAAACCCATCAGGTAATGAAAAACATGGAAGCCATTTTGGCTGCAGCCGATTTAGGTTTCTCAGATGTGGTAAAATGTAGCATTTTTGTGAAAAACATGGGTGATTTTGCTACCATTAATGAGGCCTATGGTCAGTATTTCAAAAGCAACCCTCCTGCCAGGGAAACAGTAGAAGTTTCTCGCCTACCCAAAGATGTGAATGTGGAAATCTCCTGTATAGCGGTGAAGTAATGCAATGGTGGCCTGCCAAATCGGAAATTCTCATCAGTCATTTGCCTCCCCGGGAGATATTCAGAAGATTAAATTTGGCAGTAAAGCCCACCAATTATCAAAGCTTTAAAAACCGCTCCTTAGATGATACACCTGAAGAAGTTTACCTATTCAATGGCAAAGTAAGCAATACAGGATTTGCCATTTCACAAGTAGTACAAAAGCCGGATAATTTTTTACCTCTTATTCAGGGGAAAGTAGAAGGCACCTCCAAAGGCAGTTTGGTTTATATCAAATACCGCTTATTCCCAAGTGTGAAGTTGTTTTTGGGCTTTTGGTTTATACTGATGCTATTGTTCTCGATGATTGCCTATGCAGAAGGGGAAGATATGCTTACCGTTTCTTTCCCTATTATTATGTTAATAGCCAGTTTTTGGGTGATTTTGTCCCGCTTTAATTCCGGCTATGAGAAAAGCCGAAAGGAGTTGGTAAGGTTGATTGGGTGATGGAGTCTGTTTAGAGATTTTAGATCCTCTATAACTATGGAGATGTAGACCATCGTGGAGCCATCATAAGTACACTTAGTAGCAATAATCCTGTCATAAACTGATGCATTTATATTATCTATTACTAAGTCACCTAAATTTCCTGATCCAAACCCTATAAATATTTCTGTCATCTTCTGGTATTTTGTTTGCTATGGAAATAAGCATCATAAAACCATTTTTTTTCCAAGCAGTTGACTGATAAGGAAAATTATTACTATCAATTTCCGCTCCTACTTTAAAAACACTATTAGGCTGTCCAAAAGACTCAATGGCTTTGTCAAGAAATTGTTCATTTCCTCTAATGTAGCAAATAATAGAGCTCGATGTACTTGAAGAATCATCCTTGTAAGCCATAAATACTATGCTGTCTCCCAGAAAATTAAATCTTTCAGGATTAGTAACCTTTCTTGTTTGATCGTATATTAAATACTCCCTTTCATCTTGTTCTAAGATTTCAGAAGTATATTCAAATATATTTTGATTCTGACTATTCAGAACACCTAAAAATGGATTAGCACAAATAGTTAAGACAAGTACTAAATAATTTATCATATTTTATGAGGTATTTCATGTACAAAATACGCATCAAAAAATGTAAATTCACCCATTTTTTTGTCTTTAAAAGCTATATCAGGTATTTTTTTATAAAGTAACTTTTGTGGGAAAGCTGTATAATTAAATTTTTGAAGAATTTCATCTACCTTCTTTAATATTTCGTTATTCGCATACTTGTTTAAATCATTGCTGCTGAACTGGGAGTTCAGCCCATTGTTTTTAACGTTATTTTCTATATACAAAACAGAATAAAATGGAACAATTATACTAACATACAATGACACTACCTTAATAACTTCTTCATCAACTTGGATAATTATATCTAAAATGTAACACCTATCTAACCAAGATAATAAAGAGATATCCCTTACATTATAATCAGGCAAGGCTTTTTGAACTGACATAAAAATTTTTGTCCATGTCTCTCGATTTGAGTCAAAAAAAAAGACAAGTATTCTTCAGTTTTAAATATTCCGGAGTTTCTTGATATAGTAAATCATAAGTATCCTCATAATTTCTTGGAAAATAGTTGTGAGCAATATTTGTCAAAATTTTACTTATCATAAGTATTAGTAACAATTACCATTTCAAAAAAAAGCATATTCAGCTAATGTTGGTATTACTTTAGAGGAACCACTACCAACAAAGTCAGCTCTTCCCCCACTAATAAGCATCTGATGATAAATAGAATGATGATTAACCATTAAGATTAGTTAATCTATCGGCAATTCGTAATACTCTACCAGTAAACATAATGCCGTTTGCCTCCCTTGTTAATTGTTGAAAATGAAGCTAACATATTATCCTCAACCAGAACGTAAGTAAGGACTTCATTATCTGTAAACAATACCAGCATCTCAGAACTATCATTTTCATGAATTACATTTTTGAAAGCTTCAGTTTTTTCTCTGAAAGTATATACTTCTACTTTCTTTCCTTTGATACTTTTCCTTATCGATATAATAATATTCGATATAACACTGTCTCGATATTCAGCATCCTGAACTTCACTCACTTTGATGAATTTTTTTATTATTTCATCCTCAGATATATTTTCGTTCTTCAATGCATCCACAAATCTGCTTACAATTATCTTACTATCCTCTTGAGATCCAAAGCAAGAAAAAAACATAATAACAATTAATACAACTATTTTCATAATTTTTAAATTCAAACCAAGCTTGCGGATCGTGGATCTTTGCAAAAATCAAAAATAATATTCCTAAACATTAAGTATAACCCCTTGTGCTAATTTAAAATCGTATAAAAATAGGATGAGCATCAGTTTGATTTTAGTAACCCTGAGATTCAATAGTATAAGGAAATGAATTCTGAGCATTATGCTTTAGACACAGCTTCACCTGTAAAAACTACATCAGCATCATAGAATTCCAATGCCATTTTCTTTCTATACACTCACAAGCAACTACTTTGAAAGTGCGTACATAATAACTTATTAGTGAAGTTGTTATCCTGCTCTTCTACGACTATCCTTTGAACTCTTATTTCACAAATTCGGATCAATTTTATAAATAATCTTGTTCAATTTATTAGAGGAGTAATGATATTCAAGATATCGATGCCCCTCTCCAAATTTTTCATTGTCAGTAAGCTTTGAAGGAATAGCTTTAAAATGCAAATTAGTAAAACTTCCTCTTAAAGATTCTCGACTATTCTTAAATAAGTTTATGTCAGAATAAGAAAAGTCAGCTTCCTCCTTTGTTACTTCTACCGTCAACAACTCTGGTCCCGAAGGAAAAAATTGCACAAAAGTTAAAACAAAACCAGGATAATGGTAAATCCACTTAGGCTCAGCGCTCATGTAAACTGAATCCACCTTTATTGGTTTTCCGAATACCTTTAGTCCTTCAAAATTCTTATCCATTTCATATAGCTCTTCCAAAGGAACACCCTTAATCTTTAAATTATTGAACGAACCTTGAGCGAGCATTACCTCATCTTGTGCTAAACTTACATTTATTGCAAGTAGACTAAATACAACTATTTTAATTACAATTTTCATTTCCTTGTGTATCATTATTATCATCAAATTTAGTACCTAAAAAATCCTCAATATTTACTGGGTCAGAACTATAGAAACCTCCTGATATTTTTCGAGATTCAATATGTAAATGTGGCTCATCTTTTGTATCAGATTCTCCACTCAAAACCATTAATTGACCAGATGAAATATTGTCTCCAACATTAAAGTTTGGTTCACTCTCTAAATGTGCATACATAAAGTAATAACCATTAGATTGGATTATTATGTAATTTCCATATCCCGCACTTTCATCTTCACTCCTTGTTTCATAAACTGTGCCACTATTTATACTATAAACACCTGACCCTATAGGTACATCAAGATCCACACCTGCATGCATTCGATGACCCTTTACTCCATCACAGGTTTTATTTCGGTCTTTTCTCACACAACCATATCGATTAGCACTTTTTCCACTATTGTAATCTGAAATTTCCATATTTTTCAATGGGTCACCCGCGCAAGGCACATCAGACACACAGCCTTCCCCATTAGGGTTTGGTTTATAACCCGGAGGACATAGCGGAACACATTCCCCATTCTCATCAGCAACATATCCCTCACTACAAATCACTTCGTCACAATCTACCCACATGCCTTCAATAAATGGGTGGGCACATAGACCATTAGGCCCTGAAGGAGAGGAAGATCCTCCTCCACCGAGACCAGGATCAACAGGGTCAGGGGGGGCAATTTCGTCAGGCTCCGCACAAGTCATGGTAGAACCTTCGTAAGTACAGGTAGTATAAGAACTGCTTGCTCCCGAAGCTGTTACACACCACCAATGGTCAATTATGGTACAGTTTGCCATTAATCGATTATTTTCTTCATTGGTAACCACCTGCTGGCTCACTTCTGTTTCCCTTACAAGAATACCATTTTCATAGATTAGCATACGCTTGGCCTCGCCTCCCCAATCACTTACCAACAAATAACCTGTAAATTCAGGAGTGTTTTCCGTAGGTACAGGCATTACATAGTCCAGTACAACTTCACCTTCCTCATCTTTATAGGCACGGCCGAAGGAAGTATAATCTACAGGAAAACGGTTGGTGCCTTCCCCGGAGCTTACATATTTTTTGCCTTCCGTTCCCATATTGCTTTTTACGGGAAAGAACAGGGCATCTCCAATATTCAGTTCTTTATAAATGGCTAAATCCCAAACTATATCCATTTGGCCGGTAGCGGTGGTCCTTGAATTAATACTTTCTGATTTCTTTGCATTAAACACCTCTTTCACTTCCTCAATTGTAATGTCTTTTTTAACCTCAATAGGTTCCTCCTGCTGGCAGGAAGCCATCAACAGTAAGAACGATGAGCAATAAATGATTAGTCGATTCATGTTTAAATATTTAATTTATAAAAGGTTCCATCAAAACAATTATAAACTTTTAAATGCATGAAAAGAATTATGCTAAAAGCACCAGGGTCTTTGGAGGCTGAAGTCAATTCATTTCACTTGTAGGGTTTGTCATAAAAACAGGAATTGTACCTTCCAATTTTTATGATCGGTGTAGCCTTATTTAAAAAGTTTTTAACCGAGTTGATTTTTTAAAATAGAAATAAATATTTCATAAATACAAAATTCCTTACCTCTATTTTTGAAGCATTTATTAATCAAACGATATGAAATATTTAAATAATTATATTCAAATATTTCTGGTTTTCATACTAACTGTCACTATATAGATAAAGTAATAAATGAGGGTTTTTCTTTATAATTCACAGGTAAGCAAAAAATGTCAAGCCGAAACAAGCTATACCCCACACAAATTATTTTTAAACTGACTGGAACCCCCTCTTTAAAAAAACACCTTCTTTCGTCATTTACTGAATAAAAACACTTGCCCAACCCATGAGTTGAATTATAATTCTTAATTTTGCACCCTGAATTAAAAAACACTTACTCATGAGCACAGCCGTACGCGTACGTTTTGCACCCAGCCCAACAGGCGCTTTACACATCGGTGGTTTAAGAACCGCCCTTTATAATTATTTATTTGCCAAAAAATCCGGTGGTACTTTCATTTTAAGAATTGAAGATACTGACCAAACCCGCTATGTGGAAAGTGCTGAAAATTATATAAAAGAATCTTTGGAATGGATAGGCATTACGCCTGATGAAAGTCCCTGGAATGATAAAGGTACTGTTGGCCCTTACAGGCAAAGCGAGCGAAAGTCCATGTACAGGGAGTATGCGCAAAAACTGGTGGATGATGGAAATGCTTATTACGCTTTTGATACATCAGAAGAATTGGAAGCTATGCGCGAGCGATTAAAAGCTGCCCGGGTAGCTACACCGCAATATAATGCCATTACTCGCATGCAGATGAAAAACTCCTTGACTTTACCTGAAGAGGAAGTGAAACAAAGATTAGACTCAGGAGAGCCTTATGTAATCCGACTCAAAGTTCCCCGCAAAGATGAAGTAAGGTTAAATGATATGGTAAGGGGCTGGGTAATGGTGCATTCTTCTCAAATAGATGATAAGGTGTTGATGAAGTCAGACGGAATGCCTACATACCACCTTGCCAATGTAGTGGATGATCATTTGATGGGAATTACACACGTAATCCGCGGAGAAGAATGGTTGCCTTCTGCACCCTTGCATGTGCTCCTTTATCAGTTTTTTGGCTGGGAAAACAGCATGCCACAATTCGCACACTTACCTTTATTGCTAAAACCTGATGGTAATGGAAAGCTGAGCAAGCGAGATGCTGAGAAACACGGATTCCCTATCTTTCCTTTACAGTGGAAAGATCCTGTTTCAGGTGAAAATGTGGCCGGTTTTAGAGAAGATGGTTACCTGCCTGATGCCTTGATCAATTTCCTGGCCTTTTTAGGATGGAACCCGGGTGACGAAAGAGAGATTTTTAGCAAGGAAGAATTGACTGAAGCTTTTTCCATAGAAAGAATTGGCAAATCAGGTGCTAAGTTCGATATCAACAAAGCGAAGTGGTTCAATCAGCAATATTTGAAAAACAAGGATAATAGCGAGTTAGCTACGTATTTATTAAAAGACTTAAAAGCCAATGGCATCTCTGCCAGCAAGGAAACTGCTGAAAGAGTCGCCAATGCAATGAAAGAGCGGGTTACCTTTCCTCATGAACTTTATCTCGATGGAAAGTTTTTCTTTACAAAGCCGGAAACCTACGATACTAAGGTGATTGAAAAAAAATGGACTACTGAAGCCGTAAAGGTGCTGGAGTTATATGCCATTTCTCTCGAAAAGGCCAATCATATAGATGCAGAAAAAGCCAAACTGATCCTAACAGATGTGTTGGAGCAGGAAGGTGTAGGAATGGGAAAAGTAATGCCTGCTTTGCGGGTGTCTATTACAGGATCCGGTGCCGGGCCAGACTTGATGGAAATCATTGCAATTTTAGGTAAGGATGAAATAACCGATCGAATCCGTCTGGCATTGGATAAACTGGAAGATCAGGTGAAATAAACCCAACGTCTCTCTATTTTAAATGGTAAATGAAAATGCTCGTTGAACAATCAGCGGGCATTTTTTTGTGCTTTTCATAAAATACTTCTGATTGTACTGTATCTTTTGTCATGTTTTCACATTATAGGTGACAAATGAAATAAAATTGGATGATTTAATAAGATATAGCGAAAGTTTGATGCAGGAGGAATCCGAAAAAGAGCTGATTGCTAAAGCAAAGGAAAACCCAAGATGGTTCGAGCCGCTTTACGACAAATACTATAAGCAAATTTTCCTCTTCCTTTATAAAAGGCACCTAAACAAAGAATTAACAGCAGAAGTCTGTTCCACTGTTTTTTACAAGGCACTCACTAAAATTAATTCTTATCAGGATAGAGGGCTGCCTTTTTCCTCCTGGCTTTACAAAATTGCCCTTAATGAATCCAATTATTTCTTTAGGAGAAAAAGTGCTGAAAGGACTATCCTGCTCACGGAAGAAAGCATTTCCTCAGTGAGCAACGAGCTTCCTACTACTGAAGAAAATGATAACCTCCCTCTACTTAAAGCTGCATTGACACAGCTAAAGCCAAAGGAGCTTAATTTGATAGAACTCCGCTTTTTCAATGGCTTTTCCTTTAAAGAAATAGGGGAAATATTAAGCATCACTGAAAACAATGCAAAAGTAAGGTGCTACCGCATACTGGACAAAATGAGAATTAAAATGGACGTGAAATGAAACCTAAATATAGATTTACCAATAATGCCCCTCAATTGACTGATCAGGAAATTGAAGCTTCAAAAGATTTTAAGAGCCTGATGGGCAGAAGAACCCATGCACTCAAAAAAAGGCAGAAATATCAGAAGATAACGATCAAAGCAGGTATATCTGTTTTGTTAATCAGCCTGATAGGCTCCGGAGTTTTTGTGCTTAATAATTTCAATTCTAAACCAGAAAAAAAGAATTCTCCAATAGCTAAAGTAGATTCTACTACTGATGAAATTATTCATGAGGAGACCCAGCCAATCGCCAAAGATGAAACTACAAATAAAGTTGAAACAGAAAATGAAAAAACGGCCATACAGAAAGAAAAAAGTGAGTTAGTAAAAAAAGACAGCCCTAAGCCGGAAGCTACACAACAAAAATTAGAAGATAAACCAATTACAGAGTCGGAACAACCAACATCTAAACCCGACAAAAAAGGTAACATAGGTGAAGAGCGCTCCCTAACAGAAAGTAAATTTGAAAATGCTTACCCCTTGATTGGAATAGATTCTTTAACCGCTTATTTGAATGCCAATTTAAAATACCCGGAAAGTGTAGACAAAAGCCTGGAAATAAAAGGTACCGTGATCGTATTGTTCACCATTGACACACTTGGACGTGCATCAGGTTTGCAAATTCAAAAATCCCTGGGAAAAGAGTTTGATGAAGCAAGCATCAAATTGATCAAAAACATGCCCCCTTGGCAACCGGCCACCAGAAATGGCCAGCCTGTAAGTTCTCAAGTGAGCATTCCTCTTACTTTTAATCTAGACAAAAAACAGTCCCACTAAAATTATAATTATGAAAAATTTTATTTCACAAATTGCTCTTTTCTGTGCTTTGTGCAGTCCCGCTTTTGCCCAGGATTTTTCAGCCGTTGATTCCCTTCGGATACCTGTCCAGGCAACTATTGAGTCATTTTGGTTGGATATCAACAATGATACAAATCATGAGATAATCTTACAAACCCTTATTGACAATGACCAATCAATCATACAGCTAATTGATCTTGAAAATCATGAATTTTCTATGCTACTGAATGATAGTCTTTCAATACTTCCCATTCAAATTGAGGATATGGACAATAATAATAAGCTGGATATAATTGCCTTAAATAAAATTGATAATGCCTCACATTTATTAAAGATTTATTCGCAAATCAATGGTGAATTTATTATTAGCTTCGAAACACAATTGAATAATTTTCATTCTTTTAATATTGAAGATTGGAATGCAGATGGGTTTAAAGATTTATTAATTTCTACCCATTCAGGAGACAGTGTAGAACTAAGCCTCATAAAGAATAGTATGAATGGCTTTGAAAATACTTCAGAGAAACTATTAAGTTATCTTCCCTCCCAGTCGTTAACTTTTATGGATGTTGATCGGGACGGAAAAAAAGATGTTTTAATCACTTCAATCGATTCTAATAATCCAACAAAACCATCACTCTGGTTTCATAAGGATTCTCTTTACTCCGAGGAACTGGATGCTCCGGCAGCTAATTATTCTAAAATAAGCTCTGGAGATTATAATCATGATGGTAAATTGGATTTCTTTAGCAGTTTATCAGATAATTCATCGCTTATTACAAACCAGGTTTTCTTAAATGATAGCCTGAGTTTTACCGAAGGGTCTATTTTTGATTTAAACAATTTTTCTTCTTCCTTTAGTTTTTTGGCAGACTTTAATTCAGATGGTTTAACTGATATTTTTGTTGCCAATCAAGACAGCTCCTTTATCATTCAACAGAAAGACAGTATTAACTACACCATTCGTGAAACCCCAGGCGGAGCATTAAGTACAAAGTTTAACTTTTCCGATAAAGACCAGGACGGGGACTTAGATATTATGATCCTTTCCGAATTCAGTAGTGACAGTATTCAAATTACCTATGTTGAAAACCAAACCGTAGAGAAAAATTACGGCCCTTACTTACCATCTTTTCATTCTGCCATTCAAACCAATGATGGAGTAATATTGGTTTGGAATGAGCCAGAGGATGACCATAGCTTGTCAGAGAATATTACTTATGATATTTTCATTGGTAAGGATAGTTATACTACTGATTTTTTGGCTCCTAATTTTGACATCAATACTTCTAAAAGATTGAAAACCAACAGGGGAAATAATTTTTATAAAAATGAATTGCATTTAACCTCTCTGGAAAGCGGAAGGTACAGTTATGGAATACAACCTATTGACAATTCCTTATCAACAGTGTCGCCACCAGATTGTGATACATCTGCTTGTGATGGACGGTATATGGCTTGTGGTGAGTTTGAGTATTGTGATGAAATCAACTATGTCACCATTGACGCCTGTATAGAGGAAATCCTCCACCTCGGAGATTCCGCTATCATAAGGTCATGGTATTCAGAAACTCAAGGCTTTTTAGGAACACATGATACCATTGCTTATCATGTAATGGCCAATGATACTATTTTTACTACAAAAATGGGTACTATGGATTGCGATAGCAACCTGGCATTTATTATCAACCTGATAGACGAAGATATCATTGAACTTGAAGAGCTTGTTATCTGTGAACCGGGAGAAATCACTTTGGAAACAGGCATCGCTTTCGATAGCCTTTCCTGGTATTCCGCAAATGATGGTTTGATAGGAACCTCTCCGGTGCAAACCTTTATTGTGCAAGAAAATGATCAAATCAGGTTAGAAGGTTATTTAAGAGGCTGCTTTATTGAAGACAGTTTCCATGTATCCATAGAAAACAGTAAAGTATCGATTAAGAATAGCACCGTGGAAATAAATAGAGACGGAAGTGTCAATTTAATTGCTGAAGGCGCATTCAGTTATGAGTGGACACCGGCAGAAGGCCTTAATCAAACCAATATTCCCAATCCAATAGCTTCGCCAACCATCACCACCAATTACATCGTAAAAGGCACTTCGGTTAATGGCTGTATTTCCTATGATTCTGTTCAAATTATAGTAAAAAGTGAAGCTTTCATTCCCGAACTATTCACTCCCAATGGTGATGGAAAAAATGATCAGTTATTAATTTACGGACTACAAAATGTGGAATCGTTTGAATTTGTTATTTATGACAGAGAAGGTGTGGTCATTTTCCAAACAGAAGATGCAAGCGCTATGGCTTTAAATGGCTGGGATGGTTATTACAATCAAAGTAAAACAAAGGCGGGGCTTTACTTCTGGCAAGTAAGAGGCAAATACAAAGATGGCCAACCTATTTTGCTCAATGGCCAAAAGAAAGGTAAAGTTTTATTGAGTAAGTAAATATGAAGAAATTTCTCTGCATACTTTTCCTTTTTTGTGGCTGTACAGTTGGGCTTGACGCACAGGATCTGATACATTCCTTGTATAGCTTTACTGACAACAGAATTAATCCTGCTCTGGCATCTACAGACGATTATCAGCGGGCAAATTTTCTGTTCCGAAAACAGTATGCCACAGAAAATGTGTCTTTTTTATCTTCTTATGCAGAGTTTAAGCAACCATTTTTCAATAGTGAAAGACGCTGGTCCGGCTTAAATATATCTTTCTTAAATGATAAAACGGAAGGAGATGAAGTTTACAGTTTTAATCAAATAAGCTCTTCCTTTGCGATTAACATTCCAATAAACGAAGATTCTGAAATAGCAATCGGGCTTAATATGGCCTACCAAAGCAGGGCAATTAATTCCACTGGGCTTACTACGGGTAGTCAATATGTGGAATATCTTGGCTTTGATCCGTCCCGGCCAAGTGGTGAAGGTGCTTATCAGGAGAATATTAACTACTTTACCTATGCAGCTGGTATCTTCTGGCAAAAAATTGACCGATTTGGCAATCAAATATATTCAGCAGGTTATTCACTGAACAAACTCAACAGGCCAAGCACCTCATTCTATAGTTCCAATGAGGAACCTTTGCCAATGCAGTCCATTTTAACGGCCACAATCCGGCTTCATCAGGATTATTTATGGGGCATCAGGCAAGATGTATTGCTAAGTAAATCCGGGGCCGCTACAGAATTGGTTTCGGGACCTGCATTGTATTATGCATTGGATAATATGGGCAGGAAGAAACTAAACTTTATGCTCAGGTATTCAACTGCCAACAATATGATGGCGGGCGCTGTCTACGAGTCAGAAAATTTTGCATTTGGCGGAAGTTATGATTTGAATATCATGAAAAACAATGTGAGTAATAACAGTGCTTTTGAAGTAATGCTTTCTTTAAAAAGAATCCGACAGCCAAAAAATAAAAAAAGTAAATCCAGGAAACGTAGCAAAACGAAACGAGATGAAAGCATCCATCATTTAAAAAAAGCTGAAATACCTCAAAAGGATATCTTAGACACTAAAAATGAACCCGAGAAAAATATTGAAGAAGAGAATGAAAATGAAGAAGTCATTACTGTTGAAACAGAGGCAGGAATTATTACTTATTATCCACATGAACTGGAGAATTTGAATCACAGCTTCTTTTTTGATTTTGATGATGTCACCCTAAATGAGGAAGATGCACTTTACATCAAGGACATGACAGCCATATTAAGGCAAAATAAAAATGTAAAAATATTAATCACCGGCTATACAGATAACATTGGCAGCGAAGAATATAATATGAAACTCTCTTTCAAGCGTGCTAAAATTATTGGCTTGTTATTGGTAAAAAACGGCATCAGCAAAAAACAAATTAAGCTTCAAGCCAGAGGAGAAGAAAACCCCATTGACTCCAACGAAACAGCAGAAGGGAGGGCAAAAAACAGAAGAGTAGAAGTCAATCTGATTTATAACTAATCAGAAAGCAAGTCAATAATAACCGAACGCTCCCATTTATCGTTAAATAGCAAAAGAGCAAGTAAAATAGCTATGAGCCGAAAGAAAAAGACCGATAAAGACAAAAGTAAACAAGAGCCAAGGGTAAACCCGGAGCTAAAAGGATTTGATGTAAAAATTGACACTTTTGGTGAGATTAAAACCAGTTTTGACATTGATAAAATCAACGATTTTCTCAATAAAGAGGTAGAAGACAAGAAACTAAAAGATCGGAAAGACCTTGACTTTATCAAAAAGAAAAAGAACAAAAAAGACGAGGAAGAATAAAGAAACGTCACTTTATTTTAGTTGTCGTATTATTCTCTAAAAATACTTTGAATGCTATTTTACTCATCCTCCACCGGCACATAAATTTCTACTTTCTGCCTGCCCCAATCCCTTGCCTCGGTCACATCCTCTCCCATATAAATATCTATTTTATTGGTCCAACGCCTATTCATTTTGTCTTTAACTATATAAGTTCCATCAAGCCCCTCAATGAGCACTTCAGTATTATGGGCAAGTCCACTGTCTATCAAATCGCGGGAAATAGCAATAACTTTCATGCCGGGCTTCAACGTGTCTCCCCAGGCAGCTATGGCCGCATTTCCTCTTGTAGTTTGTGCCTCTAACGAATTATATGCCGTGGCTACTACCTTTAAGGTATCGTATGTTTGTCTGGCATTTTGATCCTCTCCAACCCCACAGCCAGAAGTGAGAACCAGTGAAAGATTCATGCAGACAAGGTAACTATTAAAAAAATATCTCATGTTTTAGTTTTTAGAGTGATATTATTAATCTTTTAAATGTATCAGGATTATACTTTAATAAGTCTTGAAAATTAAAATTGTTTATTGACACCATTGAAATGGATGGTTTATTAACACTGTTAAGAGTAATTTTATGCGTGCGGTTTTGCTTATATTACCATAACGATTACTTTTAATAAAAAGATCAATATGATGAACCAGAGATCACACGAAGTAGATTACAAAATAATTGGTGAAGGTGTTCAACTTGTAGAAATAGAGCTTGATCCACAGGAAACCATTATTGCCGAAGCAGGAGCCATGATGTATATGGAGCAGGGCATTGCTTTTGAAACAAAAATGGGTGATGGGTCTGATCCGCACCAGGGTTTTCTAGGTAAGCTTTTATCGGCAGGAAGCAGGATGCTCACAGGCGAATCTTTGTTTATGACGCACTTTACTCATCAGGGAACAGGTAAATCAAGGGTTGCTTTTTCCGGGCCATACCCGGGTACAGTTTTACCAATTGATTTAAAAAAATGCTTCCAAAATGAAGTAATCGTTCAGAAAGACGCTTTTTTATGCGCTGCCTTTGGCACTAAGGTATCCATTACTTTGAATAAAAAAATTGGCTCAGGTCTTTTAGGTGGAGAAGGTTTCATTCTGCAAAAATTACAAGGGGATGGTTTATCTTTTATCCATGCCGGAGGAACGGTGGTTGAAAGGCAACTCAACAACGAAACCCTTAGAGTAGATACCGGTTGCGTGGTAGGTTTTGAATCAAGTGTAGATTTCGATATTCAGACAAGTGGCGGATTAAAATCCATGTTGTTTGGAGGTGAAGGAATATTTTTGGCCACTTTAAGCGGTACCGGTAAGGTTTGGCTACAATCCATGCCAATAAGAAAGTTGATCCAGGCTATTGCACCTTACAGTAAAAACTCCAACAAAGAAGGTGGATCATTACTAGGTAATTTTTTAGAGAGGTGACACCCATAATCTACTAATCTTAGGAGATACTCCATTGAACTAGAATCCAAGTTTTAGCTTTGGCAGCAACATCGGTACTTCCTCTTTGTACTTTTCATATTCCTTTGTGAAAGCTTTTGCTCTTCTCTTATCTTCATATTGAACACTTATCAGAAGATAAAACAACAGACATATGCCATGGATTAAGTTGGTATAGCTGGGGCTGAAAACGACAAATCCAATCACAAACATAATAGCTGAGGTATAAAGTGGGTGGCGGATTCTTCCATAAATACCTGTTTTTACCAATATCTCTTTGTCTTCTTTTGCTTTAGTACCCAAAAAGACCTTAAAGCTTTTTTGTTTGAAGGCCATTTTCACAAGAAAAAAGGCAAAAGTAGCTATGATCAAGCCCACACCCTGGCTAGCTTTTGTAGCAGGCATAAAATAAACAGGCTCAATAAATGACCCAAAGGAGAGTATTAATAAAAATAAGAGTACAAATATTATAACATAAGCTCTACGATAATTAACAGGTTTTCTGCCGGCATCATACGCCTTTACTTTTGCCCGCCAGGAGGCGAGATAAATAGTTAAAATACCAAAAATTAGCCAGGCTAATAGGATGAAAATATAATTAAAAAGATCATTCGGCATTTAAAATGTATTTAATATCTCACAAAGCTTAAAAAAAGAAGACGAAGCACCCTATAAACTAGAATTGCTTCGTCTCCCACAATTATCATTATATACGCCTACTTTCTGCTATAGTTGGGGGCCTCTCTTGTGATATGCACATCATGCGGATGACTTTCGGCCACCCCGGCAGCAGTGATTTTTACAAATTTGGCAGTTTTTAAAGTCTCTATAGATCCCGTGCCGCAATAACCCATTCCGGCTTTCAGTCCACCAATCAGCTGATATAATACTTCAGAAACCAAGCCTTTAAATGGTACGCGTCCCACAATTCCCTCCGGAACCAGTTTCTTAATGTCATCTTCAGCATCCTGGAAATAACGATCTTTGGAACCATCATCCATCGCTTCCAATGAGCCCATGCCTCTGTAGGATTTGAATTTTCTTCCTTCAAACAAAATCATTTCTCCCGGAGCTTCTTCTGTTCCAGCCAATAATGAGCCAATCATCACACTATCAGCCCCACCTGCTAAGGCTTTCACCACATCACCTGAAAATCGAATACCACCATCAGCAATAATTGGTACTCCGGTATCTTTTATAGCTTTATATGCTTCATATACAGCAGAAAGTTGTGGTGCTCCTACTCCTGCGACTATCCTGGTAGTACAAATACTCCCTGGTCCTACTCCTATTTTTATGGCATCGGCTCCTGCATCAACCAGGGCTTTGGCTGCCTCAGCAGTAGCTATATTTCCAACAATAACTTCTAAATCCTGGAACTTGGCTTTAATTCTTTTTGCGGCATCAATTACTCCTTTGCTATGCCCGTGAGCTGTATCAATACTTATCACATCCACTCCGGCAGTAATTAGTGCCTGCACCCTGTCTTCTATATCCGGAGTAACGCCTACTGCAGCTCCAACACGTAATCTGCCAAACTCATCTTTACAGGCAAATGGCTTATCTTTTTTCTTTAAAATATCTTTGTAGGTAATCAAGCCCATTAATATGCCTGATTTATTCACAATAGGTAATTTTTCAATTTTGTGTTCCTGTAACACATCCTCAGCACCTTCAAGCTTAATTCCTTCTTCAGCAGTAATTAAATTGTGCTTGGTCATTACTTGCTCCACCGGAACTGAATGGTTCTTTTGAAAACGCAAGTCTCTATTAGTAACAATTCCTATAAGTTTTTTGCTTGAATCAATGACAGGTATGCCACCAATTTTATTTTCCCGCATAATTTTCATAGCATCACCCACGGTACTATCAACATGCAAAGTGATGGGGTCCAGGATCATCCCACTCTGCGACCGCTTTACTTTGCGTACCTGTAAAGCTTGTTGCTCTATGGTCATGTTTTTATGAACAAAGCCTAATCCGCCCTCAAGCGCCATAGCAATTGCCATATCATGCTCTGTCACTGTGTCCATAGCGGCAGAAACCAAGGGTATGTTCAATCGGATATTTCTGGTAAGGCGGGTGGAAGTGTCAGTATCCCGGGGAAGGATTTCTGAGTAGCCGGGCAGCAAAAGGACATCATCATATGTCAGTGCCTCGTAAATAAATTTTGAAGTATCTAAACTCATAGTGCAAATAATTACGTGTTATTATTTGCAGGGCAAAATTACAATTATACTTTCATTTTAAGAAATATGTGTAAATTAATATTTTATGAATTATTAAAAAGCACCCTGTTATGGGGGAAATCACAATCTGTCTTCACAAACAGGAAACAGTAGTTTAAACCACAGAAGTAATACTTAGTTATTATTAAAACCTTCAGCTTATGCCAAGATTAAATTTTTTAGAAGAAACACGATTTGAAAAACTCCCTGTATCTGTTTATAAAAACGAACAAGAGGCATCAGTGCAAATAGCAGCAAGAATAGCCAAGATTATAAGGAAAAAACAGAAAAAAGGAGAAAATGCAGTTTTAGGATTAGCTACAGGAGCCACCCCCGTGATAATGTATGCTGAGTTGGTAAGGTTACATAAAGAAGAAGGTTTGAGTTTCAAAAACGTCATCACTTTTAATTTGGATGAATACTATCCTATGCAACCAGACTCAGCTCAGAGCTATGTTTATTTCATGAATGAGCAACTATTCAACCATGTCGATATCAAAAAGGAGAACATTCACATTCCTGATGGTACTTTGAAGAAAGAAGAAATTATTGATTTCTGTCTGAATTATGAAAAGAAGATTGAAGCAGCAGGGGGGTTGGATTTACAAGTCCTTGGCATAGGGCGAACCGGACATATCGGCTTTAATGAGCCAGGCTCAGCCCCCAACTCCGGCACACGCCTGGTTACCCTGGATGATTTAACCCGCAGGGACGCCTCCCGGGATTTCGGAGGGAAAGAGAATGTGCCAACTAAGGCAATCACCATGGGAATTGGTACTATTTTCAAAGCCAGGGAAATTGTACTGATGGCATGGAGCAAAAAGAAAGCCCCTATTGTTCGTAAAGCTGTTGAGGGTGAGATATCAGGAGATGTGCCTGCCACCTACCTCCAGTTATCAGAGCATGTAGAATTTATTTTGGATACGAGTGCTGCCTCTGAACTCACCCGATTTGATACGCCATGGCTGGTAAAAGATTGCCAATGGGATCATCAATTGATCAAAAAAGCGGTTATTTGGCTCTCCAATAAAGTAAATAAGCCGGTTCTAAAGCTCACAGAGGAGGATTACAATAACAATGGCATGGCTCAACTCATTACCCAAAGAGGCAGTGCCTATGATATTAACATTCATATTTTCAACAAACTACAGCATACTATTACAGGTTGGCCCGGAGGAAAGCCTAATGCGGATGACTCCCAAAGACCGGAAAGAGCCGCACCTGCTAAAAAAAGAGTGCTAATATTCGCTCCTCATCCTGATGATGATGTCATTTCAATGGGAGGCACCTTTATTCGCCTGGTAGATCAGGGTCATGATGTACATGTGGCCTATCAAACTTCAGGAAGCACTGCCGTCTGGGATCATGATGTGTTACGCTATATGGAGTTTGCCATTGATATATCTAAAAGTATCAACGGAAATGCTGAGAAGTTAATGGATACTTATGAGAAGATGCGTGTTTTCATAGAACAAAAGAATCCGAACCAAACGGATCTTCCTGAAATACGAGATGTTAAGGCTTTTATCCGAAAAAGTGAGGCCATTGCAGGAGCAAGATATTGTGGACTGGAAGATGACCACATTCATTTTATGAATTTACCCTTTTATGAAACAGGTAAAAAGGAAAAAAAACCTGTCATGGATAATGACATTGAAATGACGAAAACTCTACTTCAAAAAATAAAACCTCATCAAATTTATGCTGCCGGAGATTTTTCTGACCCACATGGTACGCATGTCATTTGTTTCAATATCATACTGGAAGCAATGAATCAAATCAGATTAAAAGAAAAGTGGACAAAAGATTGTTGGTTATGGATGTACAGGGGTGCCTGGCATGAATTTGCCACCAGCGAAATAGAAATGGCAGTTCCTCTTTCTCCAAATGAGGTTCAACGTAAACGAAATGCAATTTTTAAACATCAGTCACAGAAAGATAGCCCGGTATTTCCAGGAGATGACGAAAGAGAATTTTGGGTGAGGGCTGAAGAAAGAAACAGGGAAACAGCTATCCACTATGACCACCTGGGCCTTGCTGATTATGAGGCTATGGAAGCCTTTGTTCGTTGGAAATTCGACTAATAAAGGTTTTGTTGGAAATATTGCTTTTATTTGTGTGAGCTCTAAATCCTCTTTTAAGTGAATAAATTACAGTTATAAATGAATCTGATTCTGTTATTGTCTTTTTCGGGCGTTTTCCTTTTGGTGTCTTATTTCACTTACGGAAATTTTATTGCTAAAAAACTTAAGATAAATAACCTCACAAAAACACCCGCTCATAGCTTAAAGGACCACATAGATTATGTACCAACTAAAAAATTTATTGTTTTAGGTCATCATTTTGCCTCAATAGCTGGTGCCGGCCCTATCATTGGACCAATCATAGCTGTTACTTTCGGGTGGATTCCTGCTGTAATATGGATATTACTGGGTGGGGTTTTCTTCGGAGCAGTGCATGACACGACCAGCATGGTGGCATCTTTGCGCCATAAAGGAAAATCGATCGGCACAATTATCCAATCCTACATTGGCCATGGTGGCAAAAGGCTTTTTCTGATTTTTAGCTTTGCTACTTTAATCTTAATCATTGCCGTTTTTGCAGATATCATTGCCAAAACTTTTGTTAAAAATCCAGGGGTAGCCTCCGCTTCAGGCTTATTTATAGTGCTTGCCATTGTATTTGGCAGGGTCAACCGTCATTTTGAAAATAAAAAAAATGCCTTTCTAATCCTTTCTATAATTGGAGTAGGCTTAATGTATGTTTTTATTTTCCTGGGTACAGAAATACCGCTTGAACTAAATTATTCAGCATGGGTATTTCTTTTGTTGGCCTACTCATTTGTTGCTTCCGTTACGCCCATGACTTTTTTATTACAACCCCGTGATTATTTAAGCAGTTTTCTCTTATATGGATTAATGATATTAGCCATAGTAGGAATTGTAATAGCTAATCCTGAGATTAAAATGGATAACAACATAGTAATCGATAGTGAAAATATGGGCTATTTATTCCCCGTGCTTTTTGTTACTGTAGCTTGTGGTGCCATCAGCGGTTTCCATTCTTTAGTGGCCTCCGGCACTACTTCCAAGCAAATCGATAAAGAAGGAGATGTGAAAATGGTGGGTTTTGGAGGCATGTTGATAGAATCATTTTTAGCCATCATTTCTGTAGGAGCAGTTATTGTATTGGAAAGAGCAGATTATACAGCTTTACTTTTTGCAGATGGACCTGTCAATATGTTCGCAGATGGATTGGGATTTATCATCTCTTCACTGGGCATTTCCGAAACACTGGCTGTCACTTTTGTGGCACTCACCATTTCCGCTTTTGCTTTAACCACTTTAGATACTTGCACAAGACTGGCACGCTTTACCTTTCAGGAATATTTTGAAGATGTAAAACACCCAAAGGTACAAAAAGTGAGTCAGAATAGGTTTTTTGCTACAACTATTGTGGTGGTTATGTCGGTATTGATGCTTCTCTCCGGAGAATTCTCTGCCTTGTGGCCTATCTTCGGCTCTGCCAACCAATTACTGGCTGCCCTGGCCTTATTAGCTGTAGCTGTGTGGCTTTATAAAATTAAAGAAAATGCCACTTTCGTACTCATCCCCATGTTTTTCATGTTTACAGTGACACTTTCTTCCCTTTTTCTATTTGCATTGGAAAACTACCATAAAGGTATTTATATGCTTTCATTAATAGCCGGATTGCTTTTTCTATTATCAATTGTACTAATTCGTCTGGCCTTTAAAAGCCTTAAACAACACCCTGAAAAAGTGAATAACTAAATTTAATTAGTTGTTTTTTTGGTCTGACTGTCGTCTGATCTAAACAGGCTCTTAGTTCCGCACCGTCAGTTCAGACCGGTTTTAAAGAAACCTTAGCTGCCAAACTAAAATTTTCTTCTGCTTTATTGCTTGCTGCTATACTCCTTCACCACATTAATAAAATGTTTCACTTTATCAGGGGAAATATCCGGATATACCCCGTGGCCCAGATTGGCTATATATCTGTGATTTCCAAAATTATCTAACATTTCGTGTGTCAATTTGGTAATGGTTTCGTCATCAGCATATAAAGCACAAGGGTCTAGGTTTCCCTGTAGTGTTTTATTAGGGCCGACAATATCTCTGGATTTTTGAGGATCCATAGTCCAGTCTAAACCGATGGTATCATATGTCAGTTGACTTAAAGAAGGCAAAGCATAGTGTGCATCTTTAGCGAAAATAGTCTTAGGCACAGTATCTATGGCATCTGCAATTTGCCTCAGGTAAGGAATGGAAAATGCTTCATATTGAGCTGGAGATAAAATACCTGCCCAGCTATCAAATACCTGAATTAAGTCTGCCCCAGCCTCCACTTGTGCACGCAAATATTTAATGGTGCTGTCGGTAATCATCTGCAACAGTTTATGTGACAGTGAGGGATTGGAATAAAGCATAGCCTTGGCTTTAGAGAAAGTTTTGCTTCCCCCTCCTTCAATCATATAAGCAAAAATAGTCCAGGGAGCACCGGCAAAACCTATCAATGGCACTCTACCATTCAGGGCTTTTTTCACTATTTTAATAGCGTCTATTACATAACTTAAACTTTCTTCCGGCCGGGCAATGTAAATTTGGTTTAAATCTGCCTCTGTTTGAATGGTTTTAGGAAAATGAGGGCCTCGCTTTTCAACCATCTCATAAGGCAGTCCCATTGCTTCAGGAATCACCAAAATATCTGAGAAAATAATAGCGGCATCCACCTCCAAAAGATCTACTGGTTGCAAAGTAACTTCTGCAGCCAGTTCAGGAGTTTGCGCCAATTCTATAAAACCACTAAGTTTATTTCTTACAGCACGATATTCCGGCAATATCCTACCCGCCTGTCTCATCAACCAAACAGGCGTTCTTTCAGTAGCTTCTCCCCTTGCGGCTCGTAATAATAAGTCGTTCTTAATTTTCATCTTGCAAAGATAAGGACATATCTTTATCAGAAATTACGAGGGCAATAAACTTTTCTGTTTATTTGTCGATTAAGGGAATAAACTATAGAATTTTTATGTCGCTACTTTTTAATGACTTCAAAGAATGGAAAGCTTATTGTGAAAAAAACAAGATGCAGCTTTTCGAGCCTGTACTGGAATATGAGAGAGATCAGAAAGACAGGGCTGAAGAACAAGTATGGGAAGGCCTTCAGGCTGCCTATGATGTGATGCGTGAAGCAGTAACAACTGGCCTGGAAGAAGACATGACTTCTCGTTCCGGCATGATCAACAATGGAGCAAAAAAAGTATATAAAAATCCGCTTACTGTTTTAGATAAAAACTTCCAGAATTTGATAGCACGTGCCCTGGCTGCCAAAGAAGTGAACTCATGTATGGGCAGAGTAGTGGCCGCCCCTACTGCAGGTGCCAGCGGAATTCTGCCCGGTACCATGTTCACCTTGCAGGAAGTTCATCATTTAGAGGACAGGAAAATTTTAGAAGGCCTTCTGGTTGGTGCAGGAATAGCTTTAATAATTGAACAAAAAGCTTCTTTGGCTGGTGCTGTAGGTGGTTGCCAGGCCGAAACCGGCAGCGCTGCGGCTATGGCGGCAGGCGCTATAGTTTATTGTCTGGGTGGTGATATTGACCAAACCTTTAACGCTGTAGCCATTACTATTCAATGTATGCTAGGCCTCGTGTGCGATCCTGTAGCTGGCTTGGTGGAAGTGCCTTGCGTGGTCCGAAATGCAAGTGCCGCAGCTATTGCCAATTCCTCTGCTCAAATAGCGCTCTCAAATGTAAGCGGTGTAATTCCTGTCGATGAATGTGTCGATGCCCTGGGAGAAGTTGGCAATAGCATGGAATCCCGCTATAAGGAAACTGCCATGGGGGGTTTAGCCGCCACCTTGACAGGTCAGAGTATTTCCAAACGTGTATTGATTCAGGATATAGAAATGCTACCTGATGAGGATGATGAAGGCACAGAAAAATCCTAAGATTTTTCAGCTATTACATAATTACATTTACAGTGTAAAAAATGTAAGTCCCCAGCAGAATTAAGCCTTCATATCGATCAATTCTTTTATTTATCACCATCATTGGCATGATAACCAATGTTATGCCCAACATCCATATCATATCGGAATTCAGTATGATAGAACTCACTTCTATTTCAGCAATTAAGCTGGTAATTCCCAAAATAGAGAGGATATTGAAAATATTGGAACCCATCAGGTTTCCAAGGGCCAAATCAGTTTCTTTTTTAAATGCGGCCACAACTGAAGTTACCAACTCAGGTAAACTTGTTCCTAAAGCCACTACAGTCACCCCTACAATTCGTTCGCTTACACCCATGTAAATTGCTAAATCTTTAGCGCTATTCACAAACCAGTCAGACCCAAAATAGAGTCCTGCTCCTCCGATGATGATCAGTAGAATATCCTTTACCAGATTTTTTTTATCATTATCAGTTGGAACCTCAAGGTCAATCCCAATTTCTGAAGCACTGATATTGTTCTTTCTGGATCTTCTGATGATAAATACTATATAAATTATTAAAAGCACAATGAACATTATGCCTTCATAATCATTGACAAAACCCTCCCTCACTAAAAAATATAACAAAAGAGCACTGCCCATAGTCATAGGCCAATCAATTTTAATACTATCAGAATTAACAGGTATGGGTGCTATAAGTGCTGTTATTCCCAGCACTAAAGCCAGGTTACAAATATTGGAACCTATTACATTACCCATGGTAATATCAGGACTCCCTGACAAGGCTGCCTGGATACTGATAAGCAATTCAGGTGAAGAGGTACCAAACGCCACAATTGTTACTCCAACAACTAATGGTGAAATTTTAAATCTTAATGCAATCCTGGATGCACCACGTACCAAAAGGTCTCCCCCCAGAATCAGGATTGCTAAACCAATGATTAACAAAAGTGTATTGTTTAACGCCATTAATGCTCTTTTTTATTACCGAAACTTAAATCTCCTGCATCACCTAAGCCCGGCAATATATAAGCTTTTTCGTTTAATCTTTCATCCAAGGCCCCAATATATACTGAATAATTGACGGATAACTCTTCTTCTAAATATTGCATTGCTTCAGGAGTAGCAATGGCACTTGCCAGAATAAATTTTTCGGGTTTTCCATTTTGCAAAATACTTTCTATAGCTCGTACCATGGACTTTCCTGTGGCCAACATGGGGTCAGCCAGTATGACCACTTTATTGTCTACGGAAGGCATCGCCTGGTAGCCAAGAAAAATGGAAAACTCTTCCTCGGTGGTATGTTTTCTATAAGCTCCAAGAAAGCCGGAATCTGCATGGTCAAAGATATTTAAAAAGCCCTGATGAAAGGGTAGGCCGGCCCTCATAACACTTATAATGACGGGGAAGTCCATTAGGAGTTGTATGTTGGTTTTTTGTAGTGGCGTTTGTATTTGCTTATTTTGATAATAAAGAGACTTTGATATTTCATAAGCCAAAATTTCAGCAACTCTTTCCAGGTTTCGCCTAAACCTTTGCCTATCCTTTTGGATATCAACTTCTCTCAGCTCTGCGAGAAAATGGTTTAATATGCTGTTATCATTATTGACTATAAACATTCACTCTTCAAGGTTGGTTTCTTTGCTAAATCTAAATATAATTTTATTTTTTTAGAAATTAATTAAATTCAGAAATAATCCCTCATTTCTTAAGACATTTTCCTCATAAAAGCTTCTAACTTTGCCTCAATGAATCAATACCGATTATTAAAAACCTTATGTGAAATTCATGCTCCTTCTGGTGAGGAAAGTGAAATGAAAAATTTCTTACTGGACTACATATCCAAGGTACAAGCCAGCTGGAAAGTTAAACCACAGATTTTTGATGGTGAAGATTTACAAGACTGTCTTGTATTGGTTTTTGGAAAACCCAGAACTGCCATTTTTGCACATATGGATTCCGTTGGGTTTACCGTACGTTATCAAAACCAGCTAATCCCGATAGGCGGCCCGGATGTAGAGAGTAATTATAAACTAAAAGGTAAGGACAGCTTGGGGTTCGTCAATTGTAAATTACAGGTAAACCAAGAAAACCAGTTGTTTTATGAGTTTGGTCGTGGAATAGAGCGAGGAACAAGCCTCACTTTCGATTGTGACTTCAGGGAAACAGAAGAATTTATACAATCCTGTTATATGGACAATCGTCTAGGGATTTATAATTGCTTAAAGTTGGCCGAAACGCTGGAAAATGGCATGATTGTTTTTTCCTGTTATGAAGAACATGGTGGAGGAAGTGTGCCAATGCTGGCTAAGTTCATGTATGAGAAATACCATATTCGTCAGGCTTTAATTTCTGACATTACCTGGGTAACAGAAGGAGTAGAACATGGCAAGGGAGTAGCTATTTCCATGCGTGACAGAAATGTTCCCCGAAAATCCTTCATCAATAAAATTATCTCCCTGGCCCAAGAATCTTCCATTCCTTACCAACTGGAAGTGGAAAGTGGAGGCTCAAGTGATGGCCGGGAATTACATCAGTCCCCTTACCCTATAGACTGGTGCTTTGTGGGGGCTCCTGAAGACAATGTGCATTCTCCCAATGAAGCCGTTCACAAAAAGGACATTGAAGCCATGCTTTCAATGTACCAACTATTAATGGAAAAACTTTAATTACGCTTTAGGAAATGATAAAAATTCTGGACAAAACATTTGAAATTTATATTGAGGAAACAAAAATTTTACAACGCGTAGCTGAATTGGGCAAAGAATTAGATCGTGATTTTAAAGACAAAAACCCATTAATGATCAGCGTGTTAAATGGAGCTTTTATATTTTCTGCTGACCTCATCCGCTGTATGGGTATTCAGCCGGAAATCACCTTTATCCGCGTAGCTTCCTATGAGGAGTTACAATCAACCGGTAAAGTAAAAGAAGTGCTGGGCTTGAAAGAAAATATTTTTAACCGGGATATTCTTCTGGTTGAGGACATTGTAGACACCGGTGAAACACTAAGTTATTTAGTGGAAATGTTTGAAACTTTAGGCCCTAAATCAATTTCCATCGTTACCTTACTTCATAAGCCTGAAGCACAACAAAAATCTAAAAAACCCGATTATATAGGTTTCGAAATTCCCCCTAAATTTGTGTTGGGTTACGGCCTGGATTACAATGGACTGGGCCGGGAACTGAGAGATTTATATCAATTGGTTTAATATCCTTACTTTTTATTCTAATAATCTTTTATATTTGATTTTCAACAAACTAAAATATGTTAAATATTATCTTATTTGGGCCTCCGGGAGCTGGCAAGGGAACACAAAGTGAAAAAATAATTGATCGATATAATTTGACTCACATTGCCACAGGTGATTTATTCAGGAAACATTTAGGCGAAGGGACTGAACTGGGAAACCTGGCACAAAAATATATGGATGCAGGAAACCTGGTACCTGATGAAGTTGTGATTGGAATGGTGGATGAAAAGCTGAAAGAAAACAAAAACAACAATGGCTATATTTTTGATGGCTTTCCAAGAACCGTTACCCAGGCCAAAGCATTAGATGCTCTTTTAGAGGAAAAAGGTCAACCAATTGCCGGTATGATTGCTTTAGATGTGCCTGAAGAAGAATTGAAAAAACGCATCAAGGAAAGGGGCAAAACCTCTGGCAGAAGTGATGATCAGGATGATAAAAAGATTGAGAACAGAATAAAAGTATATCAGGAAGAAACAATGCCTGTGGCAAAATATTATGACAGCCAGGGCAAATTTGTAAAAGTAAAGGGCGTTGGTACGATAAATGATATTTTTGAAAACATTTGCTCCGAAATAGAAAAATTGAAAAGGTAAAATTCACTCCGTTTCGACACAAAAAAAGCCAGCGATAAAAACACTTATCTCTGGCTTTTTTATTTCCATTAAAAATAAAGCTAAATTTGCATTTTCAAAAACGAATTTATGGCTAATCCCAACTTTATAGATTATGTGAAATTATGCTCACGCTCCGGAAGGGGAGGTGCGGGCTCTATACACATGAGGCGAGAAAAACATGTGCCAAAAGGAGGTCCGGATGGAGGCAATGGCGGACGCGGGGGACATGTAATATTAAGAGGCAATAGTCAACTCTGGACTTTACTTCATCTAAAATATAAAAAGCATGTGCTAGCTGAAGACGGTAGTAATGGAGAAGGAGGTAATAGAAGTGGAGCTGAGGGAGAAGATGTATATTTAGAGGTGCCATTGGGAACTACAGCCAAGGATGCTGAAACGGGAGAAATACGTTTCGAGATTACCGAAGACGGAGAAGAGAAAATTCTGACAAAGGGTGGTCGTGGTGGTCTGGGAAATGCCAATTTTAAAACTCCCACGAACCAAACTCCCCGATATGCGCAGCCAGGGGAAGAAGGTGGGGAAGAATGGATTATACTGGAATTAAAACTGTTGGCAGATGTTGGCCTGGTAGGTTTTCCGAATGCCGGAAAAAGCACCCTGCTTTCCGTGCTTTCTGCCGCTAAACCGGAAATTGCCGATTATGCCTTTACCACATTAACTCCCAACCTCGGGGTAATTCCTTACCGGGACCATCGTTCATTTGTAATGGCTGATATACCCGGAATTATAGAAGGAGCCGCTGAAGGGAAAGGACTTGGCACACGCTTCTTGCGGCATATAGAAAGGAATTCTATTCTTTTATTTATGATCCCGGCAGATTCTAAAGACATTCAAGAAGAATATAACATATTGAGAAATGAGCTCAAAAAGTATAATCCGGAATTGCTGGATAAAAATCGCATCCTGGCCATCACCAAGTCTGATTTATTGGATGATGAGCTCATGGCCGAAATGAAAAAGGAAATACCTCAAGAGCTTCCTTCCCTCTTTATTTCTTCCATGACAAATTATCAATTGGAAGAATTGAAAGACTTGATTTGGAAGACCTTACAAGATTAATGTCATATTGGCAGACAACTTACAATTGGCAAAATCATTGATATAATAGACGGAAATTGAAAGTGCAATAATATTACTATGGCTAAAGAAGAAATAGACGAAAAGGAAAATGAGTTAAAATCTCAGGAAGAGCAAATTGAGCAGGAAGAAAAAGTTGCTCAGGAGCAAAATTCAGCAGATCTTAATGAGGAGAAAGAAAGCGAAGAGAATGAGGAAAATCCGGTTGCTGAAGAAGAGTTGTCAGCAGAGGAAAAGCTTCAGATAGAGGTAGCCGAAGCAAAAGACAAATATATAAGGCTTTATTCTGAATTTGACAATTTCAGGAGGAGGAATGCGAAAGAGCGCCTGGAATTAGTTAAAACGGCTTCTGCAGATTTGATCACTGAGCTATTGCCGGTTATTGACGATTTTGAAAGGGCAGAAAAAGCCTTCCATGATAACGCAGATGTTGAAGCATTAAAAGAAGGTTTCAGCCTGATCAAGAATAAATTTGAAAAAACACTGGCCAATAAAGGCCTCACGGCCATGGATAGTAAGCCGGGCATTGAATTTGATTCGGAAATCCACGAAGCAATCACCAAAATTCCTGTTGAAGACAAAAAATTAAAAGGAAAAGTAGTTGATGTGGTAGAAAAAGGATACCTGTTGAACGATAAAGTAGTTCGGTATGCCAAAGTTATAATAGGAGAATAAATCAAAATGGCGAAAAGAGATTACTACGATATTTTAGGAGTTAGTAAAAGTGCTACCAGTGAGGAAATTAAAAAGGCTTATCGAAAAGTAGCCATTAAATACCATCCGGACAAAAACCCGGACAATCCTAAAGCTGAAGACCAATTTAAAGAAGCTGCCGAGGCCTATGAAGTACTTGGCAATGCCGAAAAGCGCCAAAGATATGACCAATTCGGTCATGATGGCGTGAAAGGCGGTGCCGGAGGATTTGGCGGTGGCGGAATGAACATGGACGACATCTTCTCTCAATTCGGTGACATCTTCGGTGGCGGAGGTGGTGGTGGATTCGAGAGTTTCTTTGGTGGGGGCGGACGTTCCCGAGGAAGAGGCAGAAGAGGCTCAAACCTTCGTATTAAGCTGAAAATGACACTTAGTGAAATTGCTCACGGTGCAGAAAAGAAAATAAAAGTAAACCGATTGGTTGCTGCCGATGGTGTAACTTATAAAGACTGTCAAACTTGTGGTGGTACAGGTCAGGTAAGACGAGTAACCAATACAATGTTAGGCCAAATGGTTTCAGCCAGCACCTGCCCAACTTGTCATGGTTCCGGTAAATTTATTGATAAAAAGCCTCCTCATGTAGATAACACAGGGTTGCACTCCAAAGAAGAAATTATTAGTGTGAAAATACCTGCCGGTGTAACTGACGGAATGCAGTTAAGCATGCAAGGCAAAGGAAACGAGGCACCTATGGGCGGAGCCGCTGGTGATTTACTGATATTGATTGAGGAAATTGAGCACGAAGTATTGAAGCGTGACGGACAAAACGTGATATATGATTTATACCTCAACTTTGTTGATGCTGTATTAGGTACTTCCGTAGAAGTGCCTACGATTGATGGTAAAGTAAAGATTACTATAGAAACAGGAACTCAATCAGGAAAGATTTTAAGATTGCGAGGCAAAGGTGTAGGTGATATCAATGGATATGGCCGTGGCGACCAATTAATTCATGTGAATGTTTGGACTCCAAGACAAGTGAATTCGGAAGAGAAAGAAATGTTGGAAAGTATGCGTGCCTCCGACAATTTTAAACCACAGCCCACAAAAGCAGACAAAGGCTTTTTTGACAGGGTGAAAGAGTTCTTCAATTAAAATCTTATAAAAATGTATAGTGAAAAGCTCCATTTCAGACTGAAATGGAGCTTTTTTATGAAATTTTGAATTATTGCTTTGACCTTTTACTTATTCACCACCTGCTTATAAAGCACTTCATCTTTCTCGTTCAATACCTGAACCAGCATTTTAGAAGAAGTTAAAGAAACAATCATATAACCATGTTCACTAGCAGCAAAAAGGCTTTCTTTTACCCTGCCTGTAGGCCGAATCTCTGAGCCTGCACCGGAAATGAAGTGATAAGTAGCTGATGGTTTAATCACTTGCAAATCGTGCTCGTGACCTGCAAAATAAGCATGCACTTTGTATTTCGCAAAGTAAGGATTAAAATGTCGCGCTACAGAAGATGTTTCACCATCTCTTTTTCCCCCTGTATAAGCAGGATGATGACCAATTACAATACGCCAATCCATATTCTTTGAAACGGAAAACACACTATCCATCCATTTATTCTGCTTAAGCGTATCCTGATCCATTACCGCTTCTCTATATTTATTACCCTCCTCATAATAAGATGCTTCGTAAGGATTTGTATCGGTGAAAAGAATTTGAGCGGTAATGCCCTCTTCCTCAAAACCTTTAGCGTAATATCTAGCTGGCATATTCCATCGCTGACTTTTATAGGTATAATCTATCTCTGCCTGTACATTTCCCCTGTAATCATGATTGCCCAAAACCAGGTACCACGGTTCAAAGAGCCCTGCCGCTTTATAAATATTTTCGAATGAAGAAATAAAATAAGGATCATCCACAGATGCTACTCCATTGGGATAAAAGTTATCCCCTGTAGAAATAAAAAACTCCGGCTCAATGAGTTTGGTCATTCTTCCCATTGCATCGGCCACCTCTTGTTGGCCAAGATCCCCGTTTCTGCCCCAATCACCGATTACATAAAAATGCAGGGCATCATCTAAAATTTCCAGCTTTTCTTGTGCTAAAGCAGAGGAAGAAACTACTAGAAACAGAACTATTATTGCTTTTCTCATTTCTGATTCGCTTTATCAATAGCCTTTTGAATGTCTCTCCAATCGTAAATCTGAAAAGTTTTATCATCTGACATTGCTACAAATATTCCTTCAGGAAACTCTTCTCCAAAATTGTAATTAACTACTTCGTTACCATCACTCTGTTTGGTACTGAAAGGTAATTCAGTGATGAAATCATTATTTCCTTCTCTTTTAAAAACATGAAAGGTATTATCGGACTGGTCTGAAACCAGTAAATAACCTGTGGTATCTGATTTTTTGTAAATAGAAAGCCCTTCCCTATCCTCCAGGAAGTTCTTCTGACCAAATCGCGCTATCTCTTCATTGCCTTTTGCCGGATCAGCATAATATTTTGCTATGGCCTTTCTTTCATCGCTGAAATACACATAGCCTGCTTCATTGTCCGCAACAATTGCCTCAATTTCCTTTTCTCCACTCCATATTCCAAATTTGCGCACCAATTCTCCTTTTACTACTCCATTTTCAGCCATTAGCTCATATTGATAGAGGTAAGTACCATCTGTAGGGCCTTCTTTTCTTCCAACAACAGCAAATATTTTTTGGTCTGATGGTCTGGGATAAAGAGCCACTCCCATTGGGCTGCGTAACGTATCGTCCTCAAAAACTGGAATGCCTCCATTATCAATTTCCTTCATTTCCGGCAATTGAAATATTCGGATGGAATTAGTATAACGTTCTGTAAAAACGGCAATATCAATTGTATCTCCGTTTAAAGGCATGCCATAAGCTACATCCACGTTATTAGGCCTCTCTAAATCAGTAATACTTTTTTCTCTATCGATTTCGCCTTTCAGATTATAAACATAAAGACCTCCTAATACGCCATCATCTCCCTTATCTGTCCCAATGATTAAGCTTTCAGAGGGATTCGCTTTATTGATCCAAATGGCTGGATCATCTGTATCGCTTATTACCGGTTGAGTAACGTATTTGGGTTGAATTCTTAATGTATCTGGATTTTCATTGCTTGAGGCCGTCTCTTGTGAATCTGTTTTACCGCCACAGGCCAACATATTAAGTGCTATAATTAAATATAAAAAATTCTTCATTAGTGTGTTTTTAAAATTATTATAAATGGAATTAAGTTTTTCAAGTACTCTAATTAGTCCCTGTTTAAATTAAATGTGTATGCGTTTTCTCGATTGTAATAAGCTTCTTCATTAAAATTATCCTCATCTTCTAAGGACTGTAAGCTAATAGTTAAACGTTCCTCCGATAAGCTAACTTCGTAAGTTGCCTGAAGAATAAAATCAAGCTCAGCTTCTACTTCACCATCCCCTTCATTAAACACTAAATAGCTGCCCTCCAATTCAAGTTCACCATCTTCCGCACCGTATTCCGCTTCAATTTCTATTTCTTTATTAGAAAAATCCGTAGGATCGCATTCATCCGCTTCTTCCTCGATCAATTCTATTTTGATTGCCAATTCTTCAAATTGAAATTCGAATTTAATGGCATTCACTTCTGAATAATCCAACTCTGCTAAATCTGCATTGATGGGTGAAAAAGCTTCTTTAAATTGATCAAATACTGCCTCCTCTGATATATCAAGCTCCCATTCAGCGGTAATTTTCTCGTTATCCAACACAATGTATTCAAATTCTGCAACAGGACTGAGTACGATACTTTCTTCATCGCTGGTAATACCAGTGATTTCAAAAACAAAGCCTCTGTCATCTTCATTTTCCAAATCATCCTCGAGTAAAGATTCGTTTTCCTCTTCTCCGTCATCCATTACTGTTTCATAAGGTAGACTGAAAACAACTTCGAAAGCTTCCGGCATTCCAATTTCGGGATCTGGTTTTAAAGTAATAGTACCTGTACCCTCTGCATTAAAAGTAAAGTCCAACTCGCCTTCTGTGCAATCATCAATTTCATAAATAATTTCTTTGATATGCAATTGGTTATCCTCAGGGCCTATTTGTAAGCCTTCAGCATCTTTAATTTCAAAAGAGATTGTTACTTCTGCTTCAGGAAGTTCTCCAAAGTAATCCTGAAAGGCAACTTCTAATCCATAGTCTGTTTCCGATTCCAAAGCGCCACCTTCATCTGCATCTAAAGCAAGAATGAACAATTCTTCTGACTCGGCATCCTGAGGGTATTCAAAATCCTCGTCAACACAAGCTGTAAAAGCTAAAGCAAGAGCTAAAACTGAGAAAATATTATTAGATAGATTTTTCATTTTTATTAAGTTTAGAAATTGAATTTTACGCCTACACGTGACCACCAGGAGTAGAATTCCCTTTGAATGTACTGATCTCCTGAGCCTTGATAAACTTCAAATGGCTGATTGGTAAGGTTCATAATTTCCCCAAATACCTGGAATTTGTTATTAAAACGGTAAGCTCCTGTTAAATCAACCTGCATTCTGTTTTTCACATATACATCTTCCTCAGCATCTCCTCCTAATTCTGAAAGGTATTCACCGTTGAAATTTGCCGAAGCCCGAATGTTGAACTTACCATAATCATAAGCGAGCGAGAAATTTCCTACGTGGGCAGCTTGCCCCGGTAATCGGATTTCTTCTGAGCCAAATTCTTCTGTTCTGCTGGCAATATTTGCTGCTGAACTGGTGTAAGTATAGTTGGCATAAATTCCAAAGCCTTTTAATGCACCCGGAAGAAAAGTCATATTTTGCTGATAGGCCAGCTCGAAACCTAATAATTCGGCAGTCTCTCCATTTCGGGATTGATTTAAGACCACATTAATATTGCTGATGGTAGAATCATAGCGCTGAGTGAAGATGAAATTATCGAGGTTTTTATAGAAAAGGCCTGCGGAGATAATTCCTACGGTTCCAAAATAATGCTCTCCCATTAGGTCAATATTGTAGGCTGTAACAGGTGCAAGTTCAGGGTTTCCTATGCTTCCTTCCCTGGCGTTTAACTCAACTTCCTGAGATGGAACAATATCTTCAAAGTTTGGTCTGGAATAACTTGCCGTTGCAGCAAAACGAATATTGGTCAGTGGATTTAGCTGGTATTTAAAATGAATTTGAGGAAGTAAAAAATCGTAAGTAACTCCTCCGTTTACCGGATCGATTCTATCCAGATCTCCTTCCACATCAAAAATAGCTGCCTGAGAATTGTAGGTTACTTTTGTGGTTTCATAACGCAATCCGCCTAACGCCATTAACTTATTAAATTCAAGTTTCGTCATTACATAAGCAGCATACACATCTTCTGCTGCTTTGTAGGATTCCACAGATTCCGCTACCAGCTTATCCTCCACTTCCAGGGCAAAACCATTTCGGTTGGCATTGAAGAAAGTATTAAATTGAGAAACATCTACATTTCTGTTGATCTGGAATTTTCCATCTAAGAAATTGTTATCCAGAGTTCCTCCTTCAAAAAAGTTAAGTGTGAAATCTTCTGTGGCTCCATTAATTTGAATATCGCCTCCTTCCCATGAATAAACATTCTCAGTAATACTAAAGCTCTTTTCTTTCAACCTGATTTTACCACCAAACTTCAAAAGACCGTCAGCGTCACTTAATCTGTAAGGAATACCTACATTGATTTTTGCTGTTTTATTAACATCTAAAGCATAGCTGTTTCCAGTAGCTAATTCATCAAATTCATAGATAGTGTTATCCAAATAATCAACTCCTTCTACATTAAAGGTTGGAAATTCCGGATTGGTAGAAAAATCAACTCCTATTTGGTCTACTTCAGCCAAAAAAACGGTCTCCGTGTCAAAAGGTGTATCCTGATAGGCCTCAGAATATGACACTTCGTAATCTAATGAAAGATTAGAGAAAGAGTGCTTTCCTCCGAGGTTAAAGCTGCTCACAATTTGTTTTTCCCAGCGGTCTTTGCTGGCCCTTTCAATTTCAGTATCCTCGAATGGAGAATCGTCCTCATTTGGAATAAATAGATAGGTTCTTCTTTGCTCTCTGTCCTGGAAGTTGTTGTAGATTCCGCGGAAATAAAGGTTATTATTGGCATTGATGTTATAATCCAGCGTCCCGCTTAAACCGCTTCTACTTCTTTGCAATGTATAGTCTCTTAATTCTAGTTCACCGCCATCTCTTTCCCAGTTATCGGAACCCCGATCTGTATAGTAATGGCTTGCATTAAGGAGTAACCCCAATTTGCCTTCTGCTCCGAACCTTTGTCCGTATTGTAAAGAACCTTGTCCATTGGCTTTTTCTATCAGGTTGTTGTAGCCTCCTATTAAGGTACCACTAATACTTGGCGTGGTAGATTTTGCCGTTCTGGTAATCAGGTTGACGGAACCCCCGATGGCATCTCCATCCATATCAGGCGTAAGTGCTTTTGTAACTTCAATGGAAGCTAGTTGATCAGCAGGAATGGCATCTAGCGCTACAAAACGTACCCCTGCTTCCGGGGAAGGTATTTGCTCTCCATTGATACTGATGTTTGTAAATTGCGGTGCTAAACCACGTACTAAAACATAGCGCCCTTCACCCTGATCTCTTTCAATATTAACACCCGGTACACGTTGGAGTGCTTCCGCTACGTTGGGGTCAGGAAAACGACTGATCTGATCAGCGGCTACAATGTTTTTAATATTATCTGCATTTTTCTGTTGATTAAGTGCTTTTTGCTGCCCTTCAAGGTTACCATAAGTCACCACCTCGCTTAAAGCCACGCTCTTGGGCTGCAGCTGGATTTCACCTATTATCAAAATATCGCTTTCAGGTATTGCTATGTCTATTACTTTGGTTTCATAGCCCAAATAGCGAATTTCCAGTTGCTTTGCCTGAGTTTTCAGCATAAAGTTAAACTCTCCCTGAAGATCGGTTACAGCTCCATAAGTCTGACCAACCACTACAACACTTGCTCCTGGAAGAGGCTCTGATGATTGGGCGTCAATTACTTTACCAGTAACAATTCCCCAGGTTTCTTGCTGTATTTTTAATCGATTAGCAAAATTTTGCTTTCTCTCAGTCACAACAATGCTGTTATTGATTTGCTTAAACTGAAGCTTTGTTTTACCGGAAACTTCAACAAGTATTTCCGCCACTGATGCCTTACGTTTACTGATTTGAATTCCTTCTTTTAGCGATACTTTATGCGTGCTATACATAAATTTAAAAGAAGTGTTTTTCTCTATATCAGCAAATAATTCAACCAAACTACCATATTCAGCAGCCACTGAAATAATTACATCTTTTACATTTTGCGCTTTTACTTTTTCCGCGAGTAAGGCACTGCTGACGTAGCATGTAATTAAGAAACCGAAAAAGGTGTATTTACTCAGCATAAGTATACCTCTCTGTAAATTTTTTTTCATAATTTTAATTGTTTGTTAAGACTCCGTTGTTTTAATAAATAAGTAAGTTCCAATTGCAGTTGGAATTTTTAAGAGGGTGTTGCAGCACCCTCTTTTTGTTGATTATTTTTAGCATCCTTTTCCTTTTAGTGTGACTTGCTGTTTTGTAATTTCATAATTAATACCAAAGGTTTCTTTTAAAACCTCCAACACATTCGGTAGCTTTTCCTTAATGAACTGCCCTGTAAAAAAGCACTTTTCCAAAGCTTTATCTTGCAGTACTATTTTAACATTGTACCATTTTTCTAACTTCTCAGCTACTTCAAGCATGGGTGTATCCTTGAAAATTAATACACCTTTTCTCCAGCTTAATTCGCTCGGGCTTACCGGCTGCTTCTCAAGCTTCCCCTTTTTTAAAAACACCTGTTGATGTTTTTCAAGTATAACCACATGATTTTCATGTTTTACCTCCACTTTACCCGAAACCACACTGACAGATTGTTTTAGGTCCTGATAAGCATTTATATTGAAGGAGGTGCCCAATACTCTTGTTTGAATTGGTCCTGTAGATATTATAAAAGGTTTTTGCTCATTTCGCTTTATTTCAAAAAAGGCTTCCCCTGTTAAAGTGACCGTCCTGTTATCTTTTGAAAATTTTTCCGGGTACCGCAGCTCACTTCCGGAATTGAGATATACCAAAGAACCATCGGGCAGCGTGAATTTTATTTTCTGGCCATAGGCGGCAGTTTGTGTGAGCTGAGCGGGTGGCATGTTTTTAAACAAGAGCCAGGCTGAAGCTAAGCCTACAAATAGGATGACAGAAGCAGCAAATCTTAAAATTCGCTTGTTTTTTAATCTCGAGGAGATTTGCTTTTCTAATTTTACTCCATCAGAAATTTTTCGGTATACTCTTTCTTTATCAAAAGAGGGAGTATTTGTTAAGCGGGTATTTTTCCAAACATGTTTATATTCCGCTAATAATATTTTATTGGCCGGGTCTTCCAAAAGCCACTCTTCAATGAGCTGTTTTTCCTTTTCAGAAGCTTCATTTGCAAAATATTGTGCCAATAGACTATCTGTAATTCTATGCTGCATATTTGGGGTATTTACATAGAAGACACATTTCAGCACCTTACACCCTTACGCAGCCTTGTTAACAAATCATTACAAAATGGTTACTTGTGGTAATATTCCTTATAAGAACTCTTCTGAAATGCTTCACGCATCAGTTTAAGTGCTTTTCCCATGTGTGATTCCACCGTTTTAACAGAAATTTTCAGGATTTCGGCAATCTCTGCATAGGTAAAGCCTTCTTCTCGTTGAAGCAGAAAAACGGACTTTACAGCAGGAGGAAGAATATTGAGAATTTGCATTATTCCTTCAACATTTTCCTCCGAAATTAATTTGTCTTCCGGGGATTCATCAATGTCTTCGAAATCAGTTGAGCTAGAAAAAGAGAAAAACATGTTATAGTTTCTCAGTGCATTTAAAGATGCATTTTTTACCATCTTAAAAAGAAAAGCTTTCACTTGATGATTAATTTGAATATAAGCTCTTCTTCTCCATAGCTCTATAAAAATGTCTGCAACTACCTCCTCTGTAGTTTCCTGATGATGGGTTATTTGAAATGAAAACTGGCATAAGGAATTGAAATACCGATCAAACAATACTTTTAATGCCTGCTCATCATCATTTTTGATATGCATGATTAATTGTAAATCCGTTTGTAAGGCTATAATTTTCATCTATTAATTACTGCTTATGCAAACATGAGATTCTATTTTGGTATTTTGGGAAAAGTGCTGTTATCAAATTTTTAATTAATTGTTTATACCAATTTTATCTACAATAATCTGGCATTCATAGAAATCACATAACTTCTGTACTTAATATGCGTAACAGAATTCACCATGAGCAATAAGTTATATCCACTTTCTACATTTTGCCTTCTGATTTGGTGTTTTAACAGCTTTGGACAAGAATTTCATAAGCATTTTGAAGTAGCCGAATCTCAAGGTACTGAAAAAATGTTTCTTACATTATCCAGCAACGAAGGGGTTTCATACCTTAAAAGTGTCCGCTCAGGAAAACCTTTGGAAATATATGGGGGAATTGAAAATGATCTGGCTACCAATAGTTTTAAAGTACAGGAACTCGGCAATACGAAATATGTAGAAGCCAATCTTACCTGCAAGGATCATGTAGGGATTGATTTTACAAAGACTCTGACAAGCAGTCTCTTTTCAGACAATAGCTCTTCCAAAGAAAAGTGGCAAATAAACCTCTCAGAATCTATTAATTATGATTTGAATCTGAGTTATTTAATGGGCTCTGCGGAGATTGACTTATCCGGATTAGCAGTGGAACGTTTAAAAATAAACTCCGGAAGTGCAGATGTACTTGTCAATTATTCCGAAGAAAGTATGAATTCTGTAGCAATGGATACTTTTTTTGTAAAAGTAAACCTGGGGGATATTACCATTGAAAATCTTCATTTATCTTTAGCAAAGGAGGTCATTGCTGAAGTAGGTTTTGGATCTATTTATTTGAACTGCGGTGAAACATGGAATACAAATAGTAATATTACTGCCTCAGTAGGGGCTGGTAGCATGATTATTCAATTACCCCCTGATGATGTTCCGGTATTAATTAGAATTAAAAATTCAGCATTGTGCCATATCAAATTAGCCAAAGGTTTTGAAAAAATAGGTCACAACGTGTATGGTAATTCTTCCTATTTAAAAAGCTCTAATAATTTTCTGGAATTTTCGATAGATGTAGGGATGGGAAGTATTTCCTTTATTGAATAAAAACTGCCCCTAACTTATCCTGCTCCAATTAACTGATTTCTTCTTTTGGTTTTCAATCTGTAGTTTTATCGGCTGGTTTCCTTCATGCCCAAGCTCAGGATCCTCCTGGATTATTTTCTGCGCAGCTTGCCGGGAAATGCTCAAAATGGGTTCATCTTCCCTTAAATCTCCCAGAATTAAATCCATCTGACCACTTTGTTGTGTACCCATCATGTCTCCCGGACCACGCAATTGCATGTCCACTTGCGCAATTTCAAACCCATCAGTAGTGCGCACCATGGTGTCAACTCTTACTTTGGCTTCCTTACTCAATTTATAGCTGGTAACCAATACACAATAGGATTGCTCCGCTCCTCTGCCCACCCGGCCCCGTAACTGGTGCAATTGGGCCAGACCAAACCTCTCGGCATTTTCAATAATCATGACAGAAGCATTTGGCACGTTTACTCCTACTTCAATCACGGTGGTAGCCACCATTATTTTAGTTTCACCTTTTACAAAACGAGCCATTTCAAAATCCTTGGCATCCGCTTTCATTTTTCCATGCACAATGCTAATAGGGAACTCCGGAAAAGCCCGCTGTACACTCTCGTAACCATCCATTAAGTCTTTCAAATCCAGTTTTTCTGATTCTTCAATCAGTGGATACACAATGTAAACCTGCCTTCCTTTTGCTACCTCTGTTTTTATAAAACCATTTAATTTCAACCTATTGGCATCATATTGATGTAACGTCTTGATCTCTTTTCTACCTTTGGGCAATTCATCAATGGTAGAAATATCCAGATCACCATATACAGACATGGAAAGTGTTCGAGGGATGGGTGTAGCTGTCATGATTAGCACATGCGGAATAAACGTTTCATTCTTTTTCCAAAGTCTTGCCCGTTGAGCCACTCCGTAGCGGTGTTGTTCATCCACAATGGCCAGCCCCAGGTTCTTAAATTGAACCACATCTTCCAGCAATGCATGCGTACCCACTAAAATCTGTAATTCCCCGGAAAGTAAATTCTCATGAATTTTTCTTCGGGCTTTCGTTTTTGACGAGCCCGTGAGCAAAGCAATGCTCACTCCTATTTTATCTGCAAACTCCTTTAAGCCCTCATAATGCTGGCCTGCCAGAATTTGTGTGGGGGCCATTAATGCCACTTGTGCACCACTATCAATTGCAATGAGTGACGCTATGAAAGCTACAATTGTTTTTCCACTACCCACATCGCCTTGTAGCAAACGATTCATTTGCTTTCCACTTTTAAAATCTACAAATATTTCCCGGGTTACTTTTTTTTGTGCCTCTGTCAGCTCGAAAGGCAAATGCAATCGGTAGAATTCCGTCAGTAGATCCGTTTTTGCCAAAACCTGACCCCTGAATTTCTCCAGCCTGATTTTCTTTTGCATAAGCAGGCGCAGTTGCATAAAGAAAAACTCTTCAAATTTCATTCTGAAGCGGGCTTTTTGTAACACCTGAGCATCCCTGGGAACATGAACTTGTGCTACAGCATCTTTTTTAGTCAAAAAAGCATATTGCTGTAATATTGACTGAGGTAAAGTTTCTGGGATTCGGTTGTAGGCTTCCTTTAAAAGAGTTTTTTGCAAATTGAAAATGGCCTTGCTGTCCAAAAATTTCTTGCGCAATGTTTCTGTGGTGGAATAAACCGGTTGTAGAAAATGGTTACTTTGAAGTGCCGGGGTCAGTACTTCTATTTCCGGATGTGCCATGGTATACTTACTACCAAAACGATTGGGCTGGCCAAAAACCACATAAGTAACTCCTGACTTTAATTTTGGGCTAATCCATTTAATCCCCTGAAACCAGACCAGCTCTACGCTTCCGGTGCCATCACTCAAATGGATCACCAATCTTTGTTTCCTTCCCTGGCCTACAAGCTCTCTTCCGATAATTTGACCTTTTACCTGCACATTGGGCATGTGTTCGTTAAGCTCTTTAATGCTATAGAATTTTGTTCGATCCTCATAGCGATACGGATAGTGCTGTAATAAATCCGCATAGGTAAATATGTTGAGTTCTTTATTGAGCAATGCAGCCTTTTGAGGGCCTACACCTTTTAAAAATTCTATTGGTGTATTAAAGAAAGATGACATCTCAATTCCACTCCAGGGTATTCAGTGCATGAATGATATCCTTTTTCACATATTCTATAACTGGTGCCAACGAATCATTCTCGGTGGATGTACGAAAATATAGAGCTCCTCTTAAAAAATGTGTGGTGGAATCTGTTGTATAAAACTGAAACTGACTGGGGACATCTCCTTCCAATTCCGCTACAGAAACTGTTTTCCCACTAGGTGTTACCAATATAGTTTCTTCAATGGAAGTTGCTTTTATTTGGTGCTTGGAAGTTAATTTATAAGCATCATCAATATTAGTTCTCAATGAATCACGGTTATTATTCAAGGCCTTATAGGTAATATGGACTTCCGCCACCATTTCGGGATAAAACAAAGCAAACCAATAACGTTCGTGTATGAAAGAGCTATCCGGTAAAATCTTTGCGTGTTGAGAATATTCAAAGCTAAAAGGGAATGAATCCGGTAAGGGCTGAAAGGCATGTTCAGGCAAATCAATCCTGTTAAAGCCCTTTGGCTTGGGATAATATGACTCCTCGCAAGCCAATAATAAGAAAAAACCGAAACTTAATAAAAGTAAATATTTGATCAATTTCATGTGTATATATTTGCTTTTTAATGGTCACATGCCCCAAAGGGATCCCTTGGGGAGAATTCAATAAATTTTATTCATCCTCGCCTGTCCCGACAAATCGGGAGTTGGTATATTGAGGATTCTAAAATTTATGCTCATTTCATAGCTACAAATATATCAGGTTTTAATGGATTATGCCCTTTCAATAAGTATTTGATTGAAATTTAGGTTCCCACGCCTGAGTTAAAAATGTTTCATTCTTCTTCAAAGAACATTGTGGTTTCAGTAGCCTTAGGTTAAATACTAATTCATTAATTTCCGGACTATTTTCATGCTCAAGGCATTAAAAGGTGGATACTTCTTGCGCAAATCAAACCAGGTACCGGATTTCATAATTGATTTTTCATGGGAAAAAGTGTTGAAGCCTGCTTTTCCGTGGTAATTGCCCTGACCACTATTGCCAACACCTCCAAAAGGTAAACCGGGATTACTCAGGTGGACTACTGTATTATTAACAGCTCCTCCTCCAAAAGGTATTTTACTGATAAAGTTATCCTCGGCCTTTTTGCTTTCCGTGAATACATATAGTGATAGCGGATTGGGATTTTTGGCAATCATTGCATAAACCTCCTCTTCCGAAGTAAAAGTGAAAATAGGCAAGATTGGGCCAAATATTTCCTCCTTGAATAGCTGATCCCCTTCATTGATACTTTCAACCAAAGTCGGTTCTATTTTTCTTTGGGCATCATCAAAAGCTCCTCCAAAAATTATATTTCCTTCTTTTAGAAAAGCCTTGAGTGTATCATAGCGTTTTTCATTTACTATTTGGGTAAGGTCTTTACTTTCAAGGGGAGATATACCATAAAACTGCATGATACAAGCTTTCAATTCATCCACAAATTCTGCTTTCACACTTTCATGCACCAGCAGATAATCAGGTGCCACACAAGTTTGTCCGGCATTCATCATTTTGCCAAAAATCACCCGTCTCGCAGAAATTTCCAGGTTGGCCTCCTTATCTATAATGGCTGGTGATTTTCCACCTAATTCAAGTGTGGTGGGTACTAGTTTAGCCGCTGCCAGTTGGGCAATGATTTTACCTACCGGCACACTTCCTGTAAAAAACACATGGTTAAAGGTATGATTCTCCATTAATTGCGGTACCACTACTTTTCCTTCTCCCATTATGACTGCAATAAATTCCCGGGGAAAAGCCTCCCCTATCATTTTATAAATGAGCGTAGAGGTGTGGGGCGTTTCTTCCGGTGGCTTTATCATACAGGTGTTTCCTGCGGCAATAGATGCTACAAGCGGAGCCATCAATAACTGGAAAGGATAGTTCCATGGGCCTATAATCAAGGTTACTCCTTTTGGTTCATATAAAATTTTGCTTCTGGAAGGAAAATGCATGATGGAAGTACTGACACGTTTGGGTTTCATCCACGACTTCAAATGCTTAAGGTAATATTTAATTTCCTCATACATAAAACCGACTTCAGTAACATAACTTTCAAATTCAGGTTTTCCAAAATCAGTTGCCAGCGCTTGAATTATTTCCGCCTCATGCGCTTTGATCAATTGCAATAGCTTGTTGAGCTGGCCTTTCCTAAACTCATAGGGCCTGGTTTGATGCGATTGGAAAAAAGCTTTCTGTTTTTCAAATATGGCTTTTTGTTCTTCTTGAGAGGTGTTTTGTATATTTAAAGTGGTGTTCATCTTTTGTTGTTTTGGCTGTAATTCACAATTTAGTCAATGCTTGGGAATTACATTCTGGTTAATGGATAAATTCTTCAACGGCAATTAATCCGACATGGCATATGTAGGGGTTCCAAATTTTATTAACTTCATTAGCCTAACGTATTGTTTCATTTGTAGTTTTTAAGAGAAGAATTACTCCTTTAAATTCTATCTGGTTTTTCTACTGTCAAAGCATGCTTAACATTCCCGGTATGTTGAATGTTTGCCGGCTCAAACAGCATCAGCAAAACTTCTTCCTCAGCAATTGGTTTGTGCTCTACTCCTCTGGGCACAATCAGCATTTCTCCTTCATTTATTTCTACTGTTTTCTCTGCAAATTCGATTTTCAGCTTACCTTTTACCACAAAAAACAATTCGTCCTCCTCCTGATGATGGTGCCAAACAAACTCCCCTTTCACTTTGGCTAGTTTGATTTGCTGTCCGTTTAATTCTCCCACAATTTTGGGGCTCCAATGATCACTAAAGAGGCTAAATTTTTCGGATAGGTTTATTATTTCCATAGCTTTAGATTGAGTGGTTCTTTTCCTGTATGAAAATAAGCATTTTTCTTTTCTCAAAAGAACAAATCACTATTATTCAGACGTAAAGCTCCAACCCATTTTATGAAAACAGGGTTTATTAATAGTAAATAAACAGGTATGAGAAACTTAACACTTACAATAATTGCGGCAGCTCTTGCTTTATTTTCCTGTAAAGAAGAACCGGTTGACCTATCCTTGAATAAATTACATGGGAGTTGGTTGTTAGTAGAATCATCTTATAGCATCGGTGATGCTCAGCAACGCTGGCAAAAGATTGAAGGAGGGTATATCTATAATTTCAAGAATGATGGCACTTTTTCTTCCACTAGGTTCGAAGACTGTGAAGGGAGGAATTACTCAATGGACAACAATGTGTTGACCCTGGTATTTGATTGTGAAGGAGACGAGTTGGAAGCAGTAGAAGCCGGAAACTTTTACGATGGTTATCTTGAGCTCTCTCCTATTAGTCCCACCAGATGTGTGGAAGGCTGTAAAAATAAGTTTAGGAAAATCAGCGATTAAACAAGCTTCCGCGATTACGGTTGGCTTGTAAATTCCTTAATTGCCCCCACCACTTTTTCAGGTTCTTCCTCCTGAGGAAAATGCCCACTACTTTCAAGCCTGACTGTTGCAGATTTAGAAAATCCTGACTCAAATTTTTCCAGGTGCTTTGGTTCAATTATAGGATCTTTCATTCCCCAAATGAATAATACAGGTTTTTTGTGGGAAACTACTTCTCGCTGGGCCCAAAGCTCTTCAAACCAGTCTTGATCATTGAGAAGTGATTTTGCAAAAGCGAGGGTTCCATTTCGCTGTTTTCTATTAGCAAAAGGCCTGGTATATTGTTTCAAAGTTTTCTTTGGTAGCTTCTTATCTCCAAATGATTTTGGTAAAATAAAACGCGCTGAAAAATTGAACCTTTTATACAAAAATGGCAGAATCGGGCTTTTTAAGATCTTACTAAGCTTAATAAACTCCGGCTCATTTTCACTGCTCCACAACCAGGAATTTAAAACAACGATACTTTTAACTTTTTCCGGATAGTGTAGGGCAAAGTTAAATCCGATGGGTCCGCCAAAATCGTGTAATACCAAAGTAACATCACTCAATTTTTTATCCAGAATAAACCTTTCCAAAGTTCTGGAATGATTGATGGTTGAATAGTCGTAATTTTCCGGTTTATCAGAAAGACCAAAACCTATATGGTCAATGGCAATGCACCTGAAACTATCTTTTAAACCCTTCACAAGCTTTCTGAAATCAAAGCTCCAGGAAGGCGTTCCGTGTACGAATAAGATTGTTTCTCCTTTGCCTTCTTCAATGTAATGAAGCTGATAATTGTTTATTTCAAAATAATGTGACTTAAATGGATATTCTGTATTATCGAGCCATTTATACTGTTTTCCCTCCATGTCCAATGAATTCTAAAATGTAAAAGAAAGATTTAATTGCCAAAAATAGTTGGTAAAATGCCTTAAAACTGATTGTAAACAACTGATATTAAGATAGATATACTTATTTTGACTAGAGCTCATTGAAATGTGTTTCAATGAGCTTTTTTTTGTATA
>NZ_JAEQBW010000003.1 GCF_016679925.1 Marivirga aurantiaca | reverse complement strand
AATTGAGAAAGTTTTTAAACGTTTACTGTCAGTCTTTTATGAACTCTCAGCTCCTTTTCCCATCCCTCTTAAATCAGTATTTCAATACCCTCCAATTAAAACTGCTTGCGCTTTAATTACTGTTGTTCCCGTTTGGGAGTGCAAAGATAAGTGATTAAATTTTAATCACACAACTTTATTTAAAATAAAAAGAGAAAAATTTCTAAAGGCTTATTATTAAATCATCAACTCTCAATTCACTACCCCTCTTTTGGGTTGACAAAGGTAAGAAAGATTTCTGCTTTTGCCATACCACAAACAAAACTTTTTTGTAATTTATTCTAGCTATTACCTTAAGGTATTATTTCTCAACAACTTAACATTGAAAAATAATTTCAATGTTTGAAAATGCTTATGAATGACTATAGCTAGGGACATTGAAAATATAAAAACAGCTTAGCTCTTTCAATAGCTAAGCTGTTTTATCAGTTCACTCAACAACAATTAATGATCTCTTAGGATGGTCTGGGTTCTGTCCGGCCCCATAGATACCAAGTTGATTGGAACACCTAATTGTTCTTCAATAAACTTTATATAATTAACTAAAGCCACAGGCATATCATCAAAGCCAGTTACAGAATCGAGAGAAGTGTTCCATCCTTCCATCTCCTTATATATAGGTGTAATTTCTTTATCTACTATATCATAAGGAAACTCATCAGTGGTAGTACCATCAGCCAACTTATAAGTCGTACATATTTTGATAGTTTTAAAGTCACACAGCACATCTGCTTTCATCATAAAAAGTTCGGTGACTCCATTAATCATTACTACATATTTTAATGCGGGAATATCTAACCAACCACATCTTCTCGGCCTGCCAGTTGTAGCACCAAACTCATTCCCTAGCTTTTGTAGCTTGACTCCATCTTCGTCAAATAACTCTGTTGGGAACGGTCCACTCCCGACTCTTGTACAGTACGCTTTGAAAATGCCAAAAACATTTTTGATGGTATTAGGTGCTACTCCCAAACCAGTGCAAACTCCGGCTGTCATGGTATTAGAACTTGTTACAAAAGGATAACTTCCGAAATCGACATCAAGTAAGGAGCCTTGTGCCCCTTCCGCCAATATTTTTTTCCCGCTTTTAAGATCGTTGTTTATTAGGTACTCCGTACTCTTTATATTAAATGTCTTTAAAAACTCAATAGCTTCGAAAAACTCAGTTTCTAAAGGACTTAAGTCATACTCATGTCGGTAGAATTCCAAAATACCCTGATGAACATCTACCAGGTTTCTGTATTTTTCCTCAAAATTGGATTCGATGATATCTCCCACCCTTAATCCAAGCCGTGCGATTTTATCCTGATATGTTGGACCGATACCTTTTAAAGTAGATCCTATTTTCTTATTCCCTTTTGCTTTTTCATAAGCAGCATCAAGCAACCTATGTGTAGGAAGGATTAACTGTGCCTTATTAGAAATATACAGATTCTGGGTAAAATCAATATTAAAAGGGCTTAGCTTTTCAATCTCTTTTTTAAAGATCACAGGATCAAGTACTACTCCGTTGCCAATTACATTATCAATTCTTTTCCTGAAGATACCACTTGGGATTTGATGCAATACATGTTTGATTCCGTCAAATTCTAAAGTGTGCCCTGCATTGGGACCGCCCTGAAAACGTGCAACCATATCATATTGTGGAGCAAGTACGTCAACCACCTTGCCTTTTCCTTCGTCACCCCATTGTAAGCCTAATAAAACATCCATGTTGATTCAATAAAAATAGTTGTAGATAAGCCTATTTGATTTTAAATAAGCTTTTGTTATGAATTAGTATTAATTTCATTTTCAAGTAAAATGAGACATTTGTTTACCGAAGTCTCAAACATCTTATAAAGAGTTAGTTCATTTCACTACTTCAGGTTTTGAACCGCTTCTTCTTTCGATTCAAAAAACGAGAAGATATTATTTAATTTAGTAATGATGAGTAGTTTTTTCACTTGATCAGATGGCTGCAGCAAAACCACTTCCCCATTTTTGTTACGTAGTTTAGTTAAAATAGTAATTAAAACCCCAATTCCACTACTATTCATATAGCGTACCTCTGACATGTCAATGATGCATTTATATACACCTTTATTAATATGCTCATTTAAAACTTCTACTAAGCCGGGGCCGTTATTTTCCCCGATAAGGTCTCCTGAGAGTTTTAATAATAGAATATTATCAATAATTTCTTTTTCGTACTTCATTAAGATTCAGATTTTAATTTGGCTTGGCAATCTCCACAAATGCCATATAAGTTTAGGGAATGATGCATGATTTTGAAATTCAGTAAATCCCCCACCATTGTTTTAATGTTTTGAATTCTGGGATCGCAGAATTCCACAACCTTGTGACATTCTGCGCAGATCACATGATCATGTTGTTTGTATCCATAAGATTTTTCGTATTGAGCCAAATTACGGCCAAACTGATGTTTACTTACCAAGTCACATTCCACCAGCAAATCCAATGTATTATATACAGTAGCCCTGCTGACCCTGTAATTTTTATTCTTCATGCTTATATACAGGGATTCTACATCAAAATGACCTGTACGCGAATAGATTTCTTCCAGTATAGCATATCTTTCAGGTGTTTTTCTCAACCCCTTGTTTTCCAGATATGCTGTAAATATTTGTTTTACTTCTTTAAAAACCTTTTCATTCAGTACCATACTAATCCTCCCATTCTTGATCGCAAATATAGAAAATTAGATGTTAATCGTAACGATTCACCTTAACAATCCCTCGAACTGCCTTTAATTTGTCTATCAATTTATCTAAATGCTTAGTACTCTGCACAAATAAGTGAATTTTACCTTCAAAAATTCCGTCTTTAGTATCTACAGAAATGGATTGCATGTTTACTTTCAATTCACTTGAAATAATTTGTGTTACATCGCTGATGAGACCCACCCTGTCAGTTCCAATAATTTGCAAGCCTGCCAAAAATGCAATTTCCTGCTGGGAAGTCCATCTGGCTTTTATCACCCTGTTTCCATGATTGGATAAAAGTTCAGGTGCATTAGGACAAGATGTTCGATGAATTTTTATTCCTTCATTTACGGTAACGAAACCAAAAACTTCATCACCAGGGATAGGATTACAACATGCGGCAATTTTATAATCTACTACATCAAGGTCTTCTCCTATCAGTAGCATATCCTGACCTTTGACTTTTTTCAGTTCCCGTTCAAAAGAATTTGCATCATTTAATGATTGGATTCGGTGATTGCTATTGTCTTTTTCCTTGAGTACTTCTTCCTGAAAGCGCTTGATAAGTTTCGCATCATGTTTTCCGGTAGCAATGCCATAATATAAATCCAATGGGGTTTTTTCATCAAAATAGGCTCTAATCTTGTTAATCACCTCATCACGAGGATCAATTTTCATTTGTTTTAATTTCCTGAATACTATCTCTTTCCCCTCTAAGGCCGCCATTTTCTTATCTTCCTTGAGGAGATCTTTAATTTTGGACTTAGCCTTGGAGCTAACTACAAAGCGTAGCCAATCTTTACTTGGCTTTTGTTTGTTAGAAGTAAGTATCTCTACCTGATCACCATTTTTTAACTCATAATTAAGAGGCACTAATTTCTGGTTCACTTTTGCACCCAGACATTTAGCCCCTACTTCTGTGTGGATATCGAAAGCAAAATCCAGAGCTGTAGATCTATTGGGCAATGTTTTAAGATCACCTTTAGGTGTAAAAACAAATACCTCATCTGAAAAAAGGTTAGAACGGAAATCATCGACAAACTCAATGGCGCTGGTATCATTGGATTCAAGCATTTCACGTACCCGGGAAATCCATTGTTCAAGCCGTGTTTGTTCGGGGTTAGTATAACTATCCTTGTATTTCCAATGAGCTGCATAGCCTTTTTCAGCAATATCATCCATTCTTTTGGTGCGAATTTGTACTTCTACCCATTGTCCTTTTTCACTCATTACCGTAGTATGCAATGATTCATATCCATTGGCTTTAGGGGTGGATATCCAATCGCGCAGGCGGTCAGGGTTTGGCTTATAAAAATCTGTAACAATAGAATAAACCTCCCAACATGCTGCTTTTTCATTCTCTACGGGGGCATCCACTATTATACGAATGGCAAAAAGATCATAAACTTCTTCAAAAGGAATGTTCTGCTTTTTCATTTTATTCCAAATAGAATAAATTGATTTTGGTCTTCCTTTTATGTTGTAAGGCCATTTTAGTTTATCTAATTCGCCTTCAACAGGGCCAATAAAATTCCTGATGAATTTTTGCCTGGCTGCCCGTGTCTCGTTTATTTTAGCCGCTATATCCCTATAAACCTCATTTTCAGTGTATTTAAGGTGTAAATCTTCCAATTCGGACTTGATAGCATACAGGCCAAGACGGTGGGCTAAAGGAGCATACAAGTAAATGGTTTCAGAGGTAATCTTTAATTGTTTGTTACGAGGCATGCTTTCAAGTGTACGCATGTTATGCAACCTGTCTGCCAGTTTAATCAGGATTACCCTTACATCTTTAGAAAGTGTCAACAACATCTTTCTAAAATTTTCCGCTTGTTGGGATGTACCATACTCGAAAACACCTGAAATCTTGGTGAGACCATCTATAATAGGAGCTACTTTCATTCCAAACTCCCTTTCGATATCCTCCATTTCCCAGTCTGTATCTTCAACAACATCATGCAATAAAGCAGCAATAATTGAGGTAGTACCTAATCCTATTTCTTCAACTGCAATGGTTGCCACTGCGATAGGATGCAAAATATAGGGCTCCCCAGACTTTCTTCGCATATCTTTATGAGCTTCAAGGGAAGTCAAAAAAGCTTTCTTAATCAATTTGGCATCACCATCTTTTAAAAATGGCTTAGCTTTCTTGAGTAACTTTCTGTATTCGCGAAGAATTACTTTACGTTCTTCTTCAACATCTATATTTAGCATAAATTCAATCTTATTCTTAAAACAAAATAAACGATAAAAATTATCAATCTCAATTTGCAATGAAAATTATTATTATTACATTTGCACTTCAATTTTACAAAAGCGGATGTGGCGAAATTGGTAGACGCACTAGACTTAGGATCTAGCGCTTTACGGCATGGGGGTTCGAGTCCCTTCATCCGCACACAAAAATCAACCCTTAATTTTCGTATAAATATACCTAAATTGAGGGTTTTTTCATATTACACAACATCTAAAACAGAACAATTTTGGACATTACAATCAACAAAAAGGATTCCGCCAACGCTTCTATTAAAATTATAATAAACGAAGCTGATTATCAACCTAATGTTGAACAAAAAATAAAAGAGTATGGAAAAAAGGCCAACATCAAAGGCTTCCGCCCGGGAAAAGTACCCAGCTCCTATATTAAGAAACTTTATGGTAAAAGCATATTGGTTGAGGAAATAAATCAATTACTATCAAAATCATTAAATGATTATATAAAGGAAAATGATTTGCAAATTTTAGGTGAACCGCTACCTAACCAGGAAAAAGCTGAAGCTATTGATTGGGATAGTCCAAAAGAATTTGAATTTGAATATGATTTAGGACTTGTTGACGAGTTTGAGCTAAAGCTTGATGACAAATTAAAAATTGAAAAGTATGTAATTGAGGTAGATAAAAAGGCAATGAATGAGACCTTTGACAACCTTAAAAAACAATACGGTGAGACTGAATCGGTAGAGGAAAGTGCTGCCGGTGATACTTTAGAAGGTGTATTGAGTACCGAAGATGGCGAGATACAAGAAAGAGTAATTTTACCTTTAGAAGATTTAGAGAAAAAAGCTCAGAAGAATTATACAGGCGTTAAAAAGGATACCGAGTTAAAACTTGAAGTAGCTAAGGCATTTGAATCAGAAGAAGCAAAGTCCAGATTTATAGGCCAGAATGAACCAGGTTCTATCAACCCTGATGGGGAATATGTTTTTAAAGTTACTGATATAAAAAGGACTAAGCCTGCTGAAATCAATCAAGAATTGTTTGACAAAGTATTTGGTAAAGATGCTGTTAAATCAGAAGAAGAATTTAATGAAAAAATTAAAGAAACTATTTCTGAGAACTACAACAGAGAAACTGAAAACTTATTAAATCGTGATGTTCAGAATACTTTGGTAGAAAAAACAAAGATTGATTTACCGGATGAATTTCTAAAAAAATGGTTACTCTTAAGCAATCAGGGTAAAATCACCCAGGAGCAAATTGATAAAGAATACGATCTTTATACGAAAGATCTGCGTTGGAATCTTATCAAAAACAAAGTTGCTGCTGATAATAAAGATTTAAAAGTGGAACATGAAGATATTATGACTCACACTAAAAATCTTATCAAGCAGCAATTTGGAGCTTACGGCATGTCAGAGCAGTTGGAAGAGAATTTGGACAACTTTGCCAATAATTATTTACAAGGTGAGAAAGGCGAAAACTATCGAAAAGTTTTTGAGGAGTTACTCAATATTAAAGTAATGGACCATGTAAAATCGCTAATTACCATAAAAGAAAAGAAAGTTGATTTGGATGGTTTCAAAAAGGCCGTTGAGAAGAACTAAAGATAAATAGTATCGTTATAATGAAAGTCCTTTTAAAAAAGGACTTTTTTTTTAATTTTGTAATACTTAAAGATATTTAAATGATTAATAAAGAGGAATTTAGAAAATTCGCTGTAAAAGGTGAAAGAATACCAGGCAGTCACGTTGACCAATATGTACAACAAGTTGAGAACATGACACGCTCCGTTATTGAAGAAAGGCCTACTAATTTCAGAGAAATAGACGTTTTTTCAAGATTAATAATGGACAGAATTATCTTTCTAGGTATGCAAGTAGATGACAATATTGCAAATATTATTACTGCACAGTTGTTGTTTTTACAGTCAGTAGATGCCAAAAAAGACATTAGTTTATATATAAACAGCCCTGGTGGATCCGTTTATGCTGGGTTAGGCATATATGATACCATGCAATATGTCACTCCTGATGTGGGAACCATTTGTACAGGATTGGCTGCCAGCATGGGAGCTGTATTATTAGCCGGTGGTGCTGAAAAGAAAAGATCTGCCTTACCGCATTCCAGAATCATGATTCACCAACCAATGAGTGGTATGCAGGGACAAGCATCTGATATGGAAATATCATTGAAGCAGACGCTTGCTGTGAAAGAAGATTTATATAAAATACTATCAAAACATAGCGGTAAAACCTATAAGCAGATAGAAAAAGATTCCGACAGAGATTTCTGGTTGATAGCCAAAGATGCTAAGGAATATGGATTGATTGATGAAGTTTTAGCGAGAAAATGATGGCAGAAGACAACGCACAAGTGACGTGTTCGTTTTGCGGACGAAATAAGAAAGACGTGGATTTGATGATATCGGGCATACATGCACATATTTGTGATAAATGTATTGTTCAGGCACAACAAATCCTACAGGAGGAAGTGAAGACAAAAACCTCTTCAAAGAATCCGAAATTCAATCTGATCAGACCGGTTGAAATGAAAAAACACTTGGATCAGTATGTTGTCGGTCAGGATGAAGCTAAAAAAATAATGTCTGTAGCTGTTTATAACCATTATAAACGCTTAATGCAGAAAAACTCTAACGATGATGTGATGATTGAAAAATCAAATATCATTATGGTTGGGGAAACAGGTACCGGAAAAACTTATTTGGCCAAAACATTAGCCAAAGTACTTCAGGTGCCCTTTTGCATTGCTGATGCAACTGTTTTAACTGAAGCAGGTTACGTTGGTGAAGATGTTGAAAGCATTCTCACAAGATTGTTACAAGCTGCTGATTATAATGTGGAAGCTGCTGAAAGGGGAATTGTTTATATTGATGAACTGGATAAAATTGCCAGAAAATCTGATAACCCTTCCATTACAAGAGATGTAAGTGGAGAAGGTGTACAACAAGCAATGTTGAAATTACTGGAAGGTACTTCGGTAAACGTACCGCCTCAAGGTGGCAGAAAACATCCTGATCAGAAGATGATCAATGTTAACACTGAAAATATTCTTTTTATATGCGGAGGTGCATTTGATGGTATCAGCAGAAGCATTGCTTCAAGGCTAAATACTACACCACTAGGCTTCATGAATGCCGATGCAGAGGATGAGTTAGTGGTTGATAAAGATAATTTATTACAATATATCACAGCTCAGGATTTGAAAAACTTTGGTTTGATTCCTGAATTAATAGGTAGATTGCCTGTATTGACTCATTTAGATCCATTAAGCAAAGAAACGCTTAAGTTAATTTTAACTGAACCTAAGAATGCGCTAATCAAACAATATCAGAAGCTGTTTGAAATGGAGCATATTGATTTGACAATTAAAGAATCTGCTCTGGACTACATAGTTGAAAAAGCTGTTGATTTCAAATTGGGTGCCCGTGGTCTTCGATCTATCTGCGAGGTAATTATGACAGATGCTATGTTCGAGTTTGATGGAGATGATGAAGAAGGAAAACTTGTGATTGATGCCAATTATGCCAAATCAAAATTTGAAAAGTCTAAATTCAAGAATTTGAGGGTTGCTTAAAAAGTATTGATGCAATTAGGTGTATAGGTGTCTAAGTTGTTTTTAGGATTTTTAGGATTTATTAACCCACGATATATTAGTAAAGCTGTTGGTTGACACCAACAGCTTTTTTTTGGCTTAAATTTTAAAGGCATTTTTTCGATGCAATGAAGCTTATACACAATTATACTCTAAAAAGAGGGAGCCCTATTCAGGCTACCCTCTTTTGATATAAAACAAAGGAAGTTGATTGTTTCAGCTACATTAAATCAACAGCTGAAAATAGAAAGTGCTGATTATCATTTACTGATAAAGTAGTTTCTAAACCTTGTGTCTGATGGATTTCTTTATTCCAGTATGAACTCATACCTCCCATACTCTCCTCTTGCATTATTTTCCTCATAAAGAATAGAAACCATTAATACATCATTATTCTTAGTCATTGTAAAAATTCTTCCATCCTGACGTATAAATTCATTTTCAATCTCTACACTATTAAAATCAAAAATACCATTTGTGGGCCATACCGGAGATCCATTTTCAGTAGAATAGGTTTTACCGGATATTGTCAAGGTAAAATCATTAAAATCAGTGATAAGTGTATTGTCTTTACGTGTCTCAACAACTGTCCAAGTTCCTTGAAGAGACTCCAGCAGTTCCTGCTGAACCTCTTCAATTGGGTTGATATTGACTTCAGTTTTACATGAGTAGCTTATATAGGCTATCATTATAAATATGTATGTGAACTTTTTCATCTCAATTATTTAATAACTATTATGTCTGTTTATTTTTTCAAAATCCTGTGCAATTCCATACTATTTTCTAGTTGAATAAAGTAAAGCCCGGAGGGTAAGTGCTGAATGTTCAAGTTAGCCTCTCTACCCTTGCAGGAGTAATTTTGAAGTAACTTACCTGTAGCATCGTACAGTTTTATAATTTTCATCTCTTTTTCATGTTGAAGGGTTACTATATCTAAAGTAGGATTAGGATAAATTTTAATTTGCTGTCCCAATTTCTCTGCATTAGCCGTAACTCCTCCTATCATAAAGCTTTCTGTTAATATACATCCAGCTTCATCAGTAACTGTTACAGTGTACTCGCCTATTTCCAGATCTGTGATAATAGCAGTAGTTGCTCCATTACTCCAATCATAGCTATAATCTCCCGTTCCTCCACTTATTGTCAATGAAATACTACCATTTCCATTGATACTGGTATTATCAGTAACTTCTGCTGAAATGCTGATAGATTCTGGTTCTGTAATGCTTACGTTTACAGTAGCCTGACATCCGTTTATATCAGTCACTATCACTTCATACTCCCCCAGCCCAACATTTTCAAATAAACCATCATCTTGCACTGTACCACCGTAACTGTAAGTAAAAGGAGCTGTACCATTGTCTAAATTTATTTCAAAACTTCCACTTACCTCGCCATTGCAGCTGGGATTTTGTAATACTATTGCTGAGGCAACAAATCCCGCGCACGGGTCTTCTACCACTCTGAAAGTAGTCGTAGCCACGGCTGGATTATAATTTTGGTTGCCTTCCTGTAATGCTCTTACCTCTACCGTACCAGTTCCTGTAAGATTAAGTACATTGTCGTTCAAAGTGGCTGGCCCACTTACTATCTCATAACTTACTGGCAAACCTGAAGAGCTTGTGGCACTTAATAATACCTCAGTAGTTTCGTCAATATCTATGTCTTCAACAGCAGCAATGTGGATACTTTGATTTGCTTTATTGATAGTCAATATAGCATTCGTGTAGCTAAAAGTATAATTATCAGCAACTGCTCCCGAGGCACTAATAACATATTCTCCTGCATCACTATTAACATCTGCACTAACGCTTAGCTCCACCGGACTACTTAAACTGCTTTCATTTTCACTATACACAAAACCTGTAATAGTATATGTCAATTCAGGCAAGTCATCACCATAGATGATATTTTGGTCATCTGCGGTAACAGATAGGCTTGTTTTTGTTATGCTAAAGCTTTGTTCCACCGCCTCGGCAGGATGATAGTCAACATCACCGGATTGAGAAGCAATAATAGTAGTTGTTCCTGCCCCTACAATGGTCACTGTACTACCTGAAACAGATGCTACAGTTTCATCTGAACTACTAAAAGTAACCGCTAATCCTGAGTTTGATGTGGCTGTTAATTCAAACTCATCATCACCGTATTTTTTTCCGGTCAACGGCTCAAAAGTGATAATTTGATCAAGCTTCTCCTCCACATTAATAATTGTAATGGCAAATGCTTTGGAGTGTGTTCCACCATTTCCATCGCTGGTCCTGACCCTGATGCTATAGCTGCTTTTGGTTTCAAAGTCAAAAACTGTGTTAGCTTTAAGCTGATCATCATCAATAGTAAATCTGATATTGTCAGTATCACCGTTGCCAGGTACCAGTTCGTATGAATGTACATCAGTGGCATCAGGGTCAGTGGTGGTAAAAGAACCTACAATATCACCTATGGCATTATTTTCATCAATTGTAGAACTGGTTAATTGCAGATCAGTTGGACTGGTGTTCCCGCTTTCGTCCAGATCGGTCACTGTTATTATAAAGCTTTTAGTAAAGGAGCCCCCAGCGCCATCGTTGGTTTTAATCCTTACATTGTAGCTTGATTTAGATTCGAAATCAAAAGCTACTTCTGCTATAAGCTGACTGCCTGAGATACTGAAAGATGAGTTGTCAGTATCTCCTGCTCCATTTGCCAGGGAATAGGTGAAAGATTGTCCGGCATCCATATCTGTTGTTGAAATGGTGGCTACTAAATCTCCAACACTGTTATTTTCAGCAATAGACGAAGTGCTTAAAGATATATCTGTAGGTGCAGTGTTTTCAAATACATCGTTGATGGTGATGGTAAAGGTTTCTTCAAATGTTCCACCGTTGCCATCGTTGCTTTGTACACGGATACTGTAGCTTGATTTGATTTCGAAGTCAAATACTTCATTTGCTTCTAAGTCGTTACCGTTTATTGTGAAGCTGGAATTATCGCTATCTCCAGTTCCTGCTACTAATGAATATGTATGGGCATCGGAGCCATCAGCATCTGTTGTAGAAAGCTGACCAATCACATCGCCTACTGTATTGTTTTCATCAATGGACGCTACACTTAAAGCTATTGCAGTAGGTGCATTATTGGGACAAGCTTTAGAATCACCAGAAATAGTCCATCCATAGGTATTAATCAGCGTATTTCTGGCTGCTTCACCATTGCAATACTCCAAACCTGTTGCTCCTAATGTAACCCCACTTTGAACGGTTTGAGCTGCCCATCCTGCCAAGGTGTTATCATAGTTGACCATTGACAAACCTGCAGAACTAAACATTTGGACCATATTAGTTGCTGCGGTTACATTCCAGGTACTTAAATCCTGATTGAATGAAGTAGCATCTTTAAACATTATCTCCATTTGTTCAACAACACCTACATTCCAGCCTGAAATATCCTGATTGAACGCTGAGTTGTTATAAAACATAGCAGTCATAACCTGAACCTTACCTACATCCCAGGAACTAATGTTTTGATTGAAACCAGATGATTCGAACATATTTCTCATGTTCGTTACATTAATCACATTCCAGTTACTAATATCCTGATTAAAATTTTCAGCCTCAGCAAACATATATCTCATATCCTGGACATTGGTCACAACCCAATTGCTCAAATCCTGGTTAAAACTTGAAGCATAATAAAACATTTGGCTCATACTGATGACATTACTTACATCCCAATCCCCAATAGCACCGTTAAAAGAGAGTGCTCCCTTAAACATTCCTGACATATATTCTACTGCTGAAAGATCCGGCTGATCTGTTGCATTATAAGTTAAGTTGTTACACCCCGAAAATGCATGAGCCATATTTGCCCAAGCTATATCTCCCCACTGCTCTATAGTCATTATTTTAGCCTTGTCACCTGCATTTGCAAAGTAAATCCGTGGAAAATCTCCTGAAATGCTTACGGTATAAGTACCTGCTGTTGCGTATTCATGTATAGCATTGCCAGTAAATCCATTTTCCACTGTGCCGTCACCCCAATCTACTGTATAGTTGTAGCCTATGCCTGTGGTAGGTATCGTTATGGTTTCACTGGGAGTTGTTGTTTGCCAGGTGGTGATAAAAGGTTGTTGAACAACTTCTACTACGTCATTGATAGAGATAGTAAATTGTTGTAGGTCAAAATCGCCAGACGCATCAAATACTGCTATAAGTATGCTGTAGCTGCTTTTAGTCTCATAATCGAAGGTGTTGCTTGCCCTCAGTTCGTTTCCAACAATATTGAAGACATTATTATTATCATCATCACCTGCACCTGTGGTGAAATCAAAAAACTGTGTATCTCCTGCATCTTCATCTGTAGCACTAAATGTACCTATTATAGCATTAATGGCATTTCCTTCATCTATTGATGTAGAGGATAAGGTTAGATTGTGAGGTGCATCATTAGCATTCTCAATGGCAACAGCAAATTGTCTTTCATAAAACAGTCCGTCCTGGTCTGTTGATCTTACTCTTATAGAATAACTTTCCTTAGTTTCAAAATCAAACATAATGCTGCTCCGAAGTTGATCCCCACTAATATTGAAGCTGGCATTATCAGTGCTGCCAACTCCTGAAACCAGGGTATATGTATGCGTGTCACCAGCATTGGGATCAGTAGAGGTTAGTTGACCTACTTCTGTGTTGGCAGCGAGGAGCTCAAAAATAGAGTTTGAAGAGATTTGAATACCCGTTGGTGCCTCATTTGACTTTTCTTCTGTTGTAAAAGTAGTGGTGGTAGAAATATTGCTGCCTGCTGAAGAGTTTCCTGAGGCGTCATAAAAAGTACCCGAGGTTAAATAAAACCAATATAAGGTATTATAATCAAGGCTTCCAGTTACTGGTATGGTAACTTGATTACCATTATAGATGGCATCGTCCCGATTTATATAAGTGTATTCATTTGTGCCGGTATTTTTTAATGTAAAAAGGTTCTCAGCTGGAGCTCCGGTGAATACAGGTTCATCAAACTCAATAGTAACATTTGTAAATACCGATATTCCCGTAGATGATGCGGCAGGTGTAACTGATACTATTTGAGGGCCAGTATTATCAATGGTAAACCTGTAGATATTACTTTCGAGTCGGAACAGGGTACCCTCAGTACTGGCAAAATAATCTGAATTTGTAAATATTTCATATTCAATTCCTTTAACAAAAGTAACATCCGACACATCAAATGACAACGTGTTTGTTCCCCATCCCGATATTCCAGTACTACTGTGCGCAAAACCTTTTTTAAGAGTTGCATTAGTTATATCCCGCACATATAAATATCCTGTTGTCCCTTGGTAAACCGGACGATCGAAATTCAAAGTGACCTGGCTTAAGGTGGCATCAACATCAGTATCATCTATAGTTGGAGAAGTGGCAACTAAGGCGGGAGGTGCTATATAATCAACAATGTTAATGGTGAAAACCTGTTCAAAAATTCCACCTCCAGTGTCATTAACCCTGACACGTATGCTGAAAGAGTTTTTAATGTCATAATCAAAAACTACAGAAGCCCTTAGGTTGTTGCCGCTTATATTAAAGCTACCATTATCTGTACTGCCAGCGCCCGCTACCAGAGCGTATGTATAGCTATCACTGTTATCTTCATCAACTGTAGAGAAGGATCCAATAATAGCATTAACGGCATTATTATCTTCTAAATTATTTGGTGATAAAGTAATGCCAGTAGGTGCTTCATCAAAATTGGTGATATTGATGGTAAAACTTTTCTCAAAAGTCCCATTAGGAAATCCGTCACTAGTACGTACACGGATACTGTAACTGCTTTTTTCTTCAAAATCAAATGATCTAGCCGCTTTTAAACTATTATTATCAATAGTGAAGTTTGCATTATCCTGATCCCCCTCACCTGACACTAAGCTGTAGGTATGTGTATCTCCTACATTAGCGTCAGTGGTAGAAAAATTACCAATATTGGCTCCAACCAAATTATTCTCAACTACTGTGGAATTACCCAATGTAATATTAGTTGGAGCTGAATTTCCTGCATATACTGAAGTCACTCTAAATTTTCGCGATATGTCACCCAAAGAAGCTGAATTTCCACTAAGATCAGTGGCCAATGGAAAACTCACATAATATTCTGCTATTCCATTACTGATCAACGGCTCTTGAGGGTCAATTGTCAACACTGTATATGGAATGGTTTCACTGTCAGTTGTAATTGTTACCTGACCAGCATTAATATCTACATTCTTCGTAACACCATTAGCGTCTAAAGCATGAAAAACGATATTACCTGCGGCAAAGTTGACAACTTCATCAAATAGAATTGTGAATGGCCCGGCACCATTTACGGATTTCATTTCACCCGGAGTAATATTTACTGTACTGGTATTTATAGAAGGATCAGCCGTATCAGAACCTGTAGTAAAAGAATGAAAATTACTCGTATTTCCCGGAAAATAGCTGACATTCTGTGAACCTGGAGTTTTAAATACTAAACCATTGCTGGCGGCCATATGGTAAGTGGAATTAGGAAGCAGCTGTGCCCCTCCCATTCTGAAATATGATTTATTATCTCCATTTTGATGTTCAATTATAAATCCTTTTACAAGAGTCATCGCATTATTATAAAGGAATACCTCATCGGAATTTACATATATTACATCCAATGCATGATCAAAATCTAACCTGATAACTTTCTGGTCAACAGGCACATTAGTTGTACCTGGCGTTGAACCTGTAATGTTCACCTGGGCTAATGACGTGTTGATGAAAGACATTAACAGTATCAGACAAAGACTGAATACTGCTTTTCTGGTGGCAGATATTTTCTTCCCGAGTCTCCCCTTCCGACTGGGAGAGTTGGACGAATCTTTTCGATGGTGATTGATCATAATGATTTGTACTTTAGTTTAAGTACAAAGCACTTAAAATCAACGGGGAATCAGAATAGGGGAAAATCCTTGAATCGGACAGGGAAAAATCCTTACCTCCTACAACTCCACTATCTTATTTCTGATAGCATACTTCACCAGTTCCGCATTGTTGGAAATATTCAGTTTGTCGAAAATGCTTCTTTTGTGGGTCTCAACAGTCTTTTTAGAGATATTAAGCTCTTCAGCGATATCCTGGTAGGATAAGCCATTGGCAAAACCTCGGACAATATCCACCTCCCTTTCAGTTAAGTCACGGTCAGGGGTGGAGTATTCTAAAGCTGATATATAATTACGCACCATGTCCTGGTTAAGGGAACGATCAATATAATAGTGTCCTGAAAAGACTTGCTCAATAGCAGAGATAAGCTCTTCTTTTTCACAGTCTTTGGATAAAAACCCTTTTGCTCCTGCTTTTAAAGAGGCCTCTAAAAAATGGCGGGCAGTATTAGCCGTGAGTACAATGATCTTAGATTTGGGATTTGACTGTAGCACTTTCCTTGTCAACTCTATACCTGACATCTGCGGCATTGTGATGTCCATAAGTGTAACATCCGGGCATGAGTTTTCTTCAAGCCATTTGAGAAAGGATATTGGATCACCGAAAGATCCTACAAGCTTAATATTCCTATTTCCAAGTAGTAGTGCTTTCAGCCCATCCCTTACAATCCGATGGTCATCTATGACGGTTATTTGAATTTCCATGTGCTAAAGATGTGGGCATTAACCTGCAAAAACCATCAGGAAAAACCCTTATAATTTAAAAGGCTATGAAGCTACTTGCATTTGCTCCTGTTTTACCGGAAGTAAGATTTTAAATACTGAACCTTCACCTACTTTACTCTCAACTTCTATTTTTCCACCATGTTTTTCTACCAAATCCCTGCAAATGATCAATCCCAAGCCTGTGCCATTTTTAGAAGAAGAGCTTAATCTTTTGCTTTCAAACAGCTCTGCCATTTCCTTTTTATTCATTCCTATTCCTGTGTCTTTTACTACAATTATATTATATCCGTTTTGGTCTTCATTAAAAACAGCAATACTTCCTCCTTCAGGGGTAAACTTGATAGCATTTGAAATCAGGTTTCTAATTATCGTTATAATCATAATATCATCAAAATATCCCAACCCTGAGGTTTCATTTATAAAAGAAAGATTTTTAAGTTTTGCACTAAGACGAAGAGGCTCGTAAGCTTTATCTACAACTTTCTGTATATCTTCGTCTTCAGGTTTGTAGATCATATTGTTACTTTGAATCCGTGCCCAGTCAAGCAGGTTTATGAGCAACTTATTAATGTCTTCTGAAGAGTCAAGTATTGTATTTAGGTATTCATCAAGCTCCGCTCTACTTAAGTTTCCACTATTCTCTTTAAGAGCTCCCACCAACATACTAAATGCTGAGAGCGGACTCTTCAGATCGTGTGCTATAATGCTAAAAAGTCTGTTCTTTGTATTATTCAATTCGGAAAGCTGCTCATTCTTAACAGAAAGCTTTCTTTCTGATTTGATTTTAATTCTATAACGACTGTATACCAGGCCAATCATCAATACAAGCGTAAAGGCTGTAAGTATCAGAAAATATCTATACTGTTTTTCCTGCCGTGACTGAAGTTCATTAATCCTATTTTTCTGTTCAAGCCCCGCTATTTGTTGCTCCTTTTTTTCAGTATCATATCTTTTCTCCAATTCATCTATTATAGCTGTTCTGTCAGCATTAAAAATGGAATCTTTATACATGGAAAATTGCAAATGATAGTTGTATGCATCTTTATATCTTCCTAACTGCGCTGAAGCTGTTGACAATGATTCATACGCCTTATATTTATTTACACGGTTAGTAGATGACGCCAAAATTGAACCAAGTTTTATTGCTTCCTCATTTTCATTGAAATGAATAAGAATTTCAAGAAGACCTATTTGATCATCCTCTAAGGCTATAGAATCATTTAATACTAAATCAAGATGTATTGCTTTTCTAATATAATGCAGGGCTGAATCCTTTTGATCCAGATCTTTAAAATTCAACCCCATAGTTCCATAGGTAATGGATAATCCTCTTTTATCATCAAACTTTTCTCTAATTAATCTGCTCTTTCTTAAATAAATTTGGGCAGAATCTTTTTGCCCCATAAGATAATAGGTTCTACCCAGGTTGTAATATCCGGAACCCAGCCCTCTATCATCTCCAATTTTTTCCTTCATCCACACTGATTTTTCTAAAAACTCAAATGCTTTTTCATGGTCATCAATAATACTATATAGAATGGATAGATTATTGTAGAGACGGGCCAGGCGATATTCATCATTCAATCTTTCAAATATCTTTACACACTGAAGCCAATATCTCATTGCCAGTGTATCGTTTTGTTGATAATAATTTAAATTTCCAAGTTCAGAGTAAGCCAGACCAATGCATCTTTCATCGCCAGAGAGCTCACAAAAATTCAATGCCGCATTAAAGATACTATCCGTTTTCTCAAATTCATTTTTATACAAGTGATATATGCCCCAGTTAATATAAGTAATACCCTTCTGATAATTACCAACTTTATCTTGTAATGAAAGTGCTTGTTGTAAAGCAGCATAATTTTGTTTTGGGTCAGCCCGAATTGCAAGCTCAGAAAACTCATTAAGTACGCTTACTTTTAAAGAATCACTAATCGCAGAATTATCAATTAGGGATTGAATTGAGTCCGGCAAATGTTGGGAGTACAAAGGAATTACAAAAAACAGGAGGAGCAATAAAAAGCCTATATTTTTCATTCTAAATTTATATTTAAAAATAAAAATAATACTTTTTATGAATATTCATCAGAAATACCTAGAGACTTTCTTTTTAAATTTAAGGGTTCAGCTTTTCTAAAAGATCAAAAGCAATTCATACATCAGCCACAGAAGTTTTTCCCTATGATAGAGCAACAATTCCAAAGTTATATGCTTTGGAATTGTTAATAGGGAGTGAAACAGATAAAATTTGTAGCACCTTCTTTCACACATGTTTTTAATTCATCTCTCCCCTCAGCTCATAGGCCATGTTCATTTTCCTGATCATAGCTGCTGATTCCTCAAAATACAAAGATTGCTGCCCATCGGACATAGCTGTTTCAGGATCAGGATGCAATTCGAAAATTACACCATCGGCCCCAGCCATGATACCGGCCAATGCTACCGGCTCCACAAACTTTCTGATACCAATTCCATGGGATGGATCTATGATAACAGGTAAATGTGTTTTATCTTTTAATACCGGGATTGCATTAATATCCAATGTATTACGGGTCATGTTTTCAAATGTACGTATACCTCGTTCACATAAAATCAGGTTTTCATTTCCTCCACTAAATACATATTCTGCTGAATACAGCAACTCTTCGATGGTGCCGCTTACCCCCCTTTTGATCATTACCGGTTTATCTACTTTACCCAATTCATCCAACAAGTTGAAGTTTTGCGTATTTCTTGCACCTACCTGATAGATGTCGATAAAATCATACATTTCCTCCACCTGGGAAAGCTGCATTACTTCTGTAATAATTAATATGCCGGCTGCCTTGGCTTTTTTATACCACATTTTTAAGCCTTCCATTCCTAATCCACGAAAAGAATAGGGAGAGCTACGGGGCTTGTAGACGCCACCGCGCATAATCTTTACATTATTTTCTACCAAATGAGCGATCACTGAGTCCACCTGCTCTTCACTTTCAATGCTGCATGGACCCGCCATAATGGAAAAGTCATTCTGGGAAATAACAGATCCATCTTTTAAATGAATTTGTGCAGGATTTACTTTCCATTTTTTAGATACCAGCTGATAATTATCAGAAACTACGTGTACATCTTTTACTCCCGGCAATTGTCCAATGTCACGGATATCAATATTGTTCTTCTCCAGAGCTACCAGGTAAAATCCTTTTTGAGTTTGTACCTCATTTACTGATTTGGTAAACTTCTGTAAATCTTTAATCAGCTGTTCTTTCTGATTTGTATCTATACTTTTTTCTAATTGGAGTATCATTTCTTTGTGTTTATAGCCTCACCCTCGTTCCCTCTCTCCCGGTTAGGCCGGGACAATGCAATAGAGAGGGATGACTCATAATGCTGAATTTCCAATATTTAAGCTTCTTCGGTTCTTATCCCTTTAATAAAAGTTTTTATGCTGCCTTCCAGATTATCCGGATCAAGGTTTCTTAAAAATGCGCTCCCTACAATAGCGCCATCAGTATACTGATTGACTAATTTAAGTGCGGCATAATCTGATATACCAAAACCTATCATTTGTGGCGTTTTCAAATTCATATCTTTTATTCTTTCCAGATAAGCTAGTCTTTCAGGGCTATCCTGCCAGCTTCCTCCGGTAGTGGATGAACTGCTTACCATATAAATAAAGCCCCCGTTTTGTGCATCCACTTCTCTGATGCGTTCTTCTGAAGTTTTAGGAGTGATCAGGAATACATTCTTCAGTCCGTACTGCTCAAAGAACTTCTTAAACTGAAGCTGGTATTCATTCATAGGCATATCCGGAAGGATTAGGCCATCCACTCCTACCTCCACACATTTTTTACAGAAAGCTTCTGTGCCATATTTAAGCACATTGTTGCAGTAACCCATTAGAAACACCGGCTTTTGAGTGATGCTCCTTAGCCCTTTCAGTTGTTCAAAAAGTTTATCCAGGTTCATACCGTTTTCCAGAGCTTTCATACTGGTTTCCTGAATGGTAGGTCCGTCAGCTATAGGATCGGAGTAAGGTATACCTATTTCAATAATATCAACATCTTCTTTCTCCAATGCTTTTAGAATAGTGTTGGTGTCTTCCAGGGCAGGGTATCCGGCAGTAAAATAGATAGTGAGTTTTTCTTTATCCTTTTGCTTGAAAGTTTGTTCGATTCTGTTGTTCATCGTTTGGCTTTGATTAATAGTTACCATAGTTAATGTAGGTTTGTAAATCTTTATCTCCTCTGCCGGACAAATTCAGCACTACGATATCCCCTTCTTTAAATTTAATATTGTTCAAAGCAGCCAATGCATGGCCTGTCTCCACAGCAGGAATAATTCCTTCCAGCTTACTTAGCTCTACACTTGCCTGCATGGCTTCATCATCAGTTACATATTCAAATTGGGCTCTTTTACTGGTATATAAAAAAGCATGAAGCGGGCCTATTCCCGGGTAATCCAAACCTGCAGAAATAGAATAAGGCTCCGTTACCTGACCATCATCGGATTGCATCAGCAGGGTTTTTGAACCGTGCAAAACGCCCGAACTACCTTTGGCAGTAGTAGCTGCTGTTTCTCCACTGTCAATTCCGTGACCTGCGGCTTCCACAGCAATTAATTTCACCTTTTCATTATTGAGGTAATGATAAAAAGCCCCGGCCGCATTGCTTCCCCCACCTACGCAAGCCACTACATAGTCAGGAGAATTTTTGCCTTCCTGCTCCTGTAGTTGTTGCATAATTTCTTCACTAATTACAGATTGGAAACGGGTCACCATATCAGGATAAGGATGAGGGCCCACGACAGATCCAATTATGTAATGAGTATCATTGGGGTTATTGATCCAGTGTCTCATAGCTTCATTAGTGGCATCTTTCAAAGTTTTACTTCCTGAACTGGCAGGTCTTACTTCTGCCCCTAGTATTTTCATTCGCTCTACATTGGGACTTTGTCGATCGATGTCTTTTTCTCCCATAAAAACGATACATTCCAACCCCATTAAAGCGCAAGCTGTGGCAGTAGCTACTCCATGCTGTCCTGCACCAGTCTCAGCTATAATTTTACGTTTACCCAATTTCTTTGCTACCAATGCCTGGCCTATGGCATTATTAATTTTATGGGCTCCTGTATGGTTCAGGTCTTCTCTTTTCAAATAAATTTTTGCTCCATACTTCGCAGAAAGCCTTTTAGCCAAAAACAAAGGGGTTGGTCTGCCAACATAATCTTTTAACAAACTCTTGAATTCCTCCTGAAAGCCAGGTTCCTCAATTATTTTCAAATACTGGTCTCTCAATTCTTCAATATTTGGGTGTAGCAATTCAGGAATATAGGCACCCCCAAACTCACCATAATATCCGTTTTCATCTACTTTAATATCTAGTTTTGACATAACTTTTATGTTTAATCAATCTTTTAGTAATTTCTCTACTTCATCCAAGTCTTTTAAACCTGGCAGTAATTCAATTTTGCTGTTATAATCCAGGGCTATCATATTATCAATTCCCATCAATTGAGCCAGCTTCAAGTCTGAAACTTCCAACCCCCCGCTCAAGAAAAACGGTTTGCTAATCTTTACCCCCTGAAGTACATTCCAATTAAATTTGACTCCGTTTCCACCGGGATTAAGGCCCTTGGTGTCAAAGAGAAAATAATCTGCTATCTGTTCATATTTCTTCAGTATTGCAGGATCAAAATATTCTCCCACTGAAAATACTTTGATGATTTCTATCCCTTCGTATTTCAGTTTTATAATATCTTCCGGACTTTCATCGCCATGTAATTGGATTAAATCAAAATATCCTTTCTCAAAAAGCTCAATGATTCTGTCTGGCGATTCATTCACAAATACCCCTACTCTTTTGGTGGCACCAAAATTGAGGTTCAACAGCTTATCCATCTGCTCTTCTGTCACTATTCTTTGAGACTTCTCATAAAAAATGAAGCCCATATAATCCGGCTGATGTTTGAGTACGTTTTTCACATTCTCAAAATCACGCATCCCACAAATTTTGATTTTAAGTTTAACTGGCAACATTATGAATGCTTAAGTTTCTTAACTGTTGTGAGAATTTCTGACAGGCTTTATCCGGTCTGGCACTTTTCATAAAAGCAGTTCCTATTAAAAAGCCCTGAAAGCCTGCAGTTCTTAACATCAAAACATCTTCGGGTGTTTTAATTCCGCTTTCCGCAACTTTAACATAGGAATCAGGAATTTGAGCTACCAAGGAACCTGCTGTTTCTAAACTGGTGGAAAAGGTTTTCAAATCACGGCTGTTGACACCCACTAAATCGGCATAAGTACCAAGGTGTGAATCCAGCTCTTCCTGATTGTGGATTTCCAATAGTACTTCCATACCTAGTTCATGGGCCAAACCTGCCAAATCTTCCGCTTCTGATTTATTTAAAGCAGAAGCAATTAATAAAACAGCATCCGCACCATGTGCTTTAGCTTCATAAACCTGGTAGGCATCTACCATAAAATCTTTCCTAAGAATGGGACAATAATTGAATTTCCGTGCTATTTCCAAATCTTTTAAACTGCCCCCAAAAGAAATATTATCTGTCAAAACTGAGAGTGCACTAGAACTTGCCTGCATATAGCCGATAGAAACTTCTTCCACGGAAATATGCTTATTGATAAATCCTTCTGAAGGTGATTTACGCTTTATTTCTGCGATAACCCCTGTTTTATCATCTCTTTTGATATAATCAGAAAGAGAAACAGCTTTAGCATTAAAAAACATTTTTTGTTTCAAAAGCTCAATCGGGTAAAGCTTTTTAGCTTCATTTACTTCATCTCTTTTATAAGCTATTATCTTTTCAAGTGTGTTCATTTGGTATCGGTCTTTATACTTTTAATTTATTTACAGCGCTAAATGAATAGCACATTTTAATTTCAATTCAGATTCAATAATTCTTTAAAAACTTTATAGGCTGAGCCTGATTTAATGGCCTCTTCGGCAGCTTGTACTCCACCTGTTAAATTTTCATGCATTCCTGCAGCTTGCAAAGCCAGCGCGGTATTTGCAAATACCACCTGATTTTGTGCTTTTGTCCCTTCTCCTTTTAAAATATCCGTAAATATTTTAGCCGCTTCCTCAATGCTTTCGCCTCCATAAATCTCGCTGACTTCAATGCGTTCCAATTTAAAATCTTTCGGGTTGATTACTGCCTCGCCTTTATTGGAAAATACTTTTGTCTGGCCTGTTAAGGAACATTCATCATAGCCTGCCAAATCGTAGACTATACCAAACTGCACATCGGTATCCTGAAAAAGGTAGGCGTAAATTCTGGCCAATTCATGATCAAATACACCTGCCAATTGTTTTTTAGGTCTTGCCGGATTTACCAGGGGTCCCAACATATTGAAAAATGTTTTTACACCCAATTCCTTTCGGATGGGGCCAACATGTCGCATGGCAGGGTGAAATTTTGGTGCATGCAAAAAGCAAATCCCACTTTTATCCAGCTGCTTTTCCAGTTCAGATTGCTCATTAGTAAATTCGTAACCGAAGTGCTCCAGTAAATTAGAACTTCCACATTTTGATGAAACTCCATAATTACCATGCTTCACCACATTTTGCCCACAGGCTGCTACCACAAAAGCTGATAAGGTGGAGATATTAAAGGTGTTTTTACCGTCTCCCCCGGTACCGCAAAGATCCATTCCATCATAAGATGAAAGATCAATCGGTACACAAAGCTCCATTAAAGCATCCCGAAACCCGGAAAGTTCCTCCACTGTAACGGGGCGCATCATAAACATTGTCATAAATGCTGCCAAATGGGAATTATTGAATTCTCCCTGGCCAATCCGCATCAGAATTTCCTTTGCTTCAGCCTGGCTGAGGGTATTATATTGTGATAATCTGTTAAGTATGTCTTTCATTTCTATTTGTATGTATAGAGTGATATATATTCAGTAGCTCATATAGAGTTATTGATTAATCCAGTTTTTCATCATTTTCGCACCTTCGGGAGTCATAACTGATTCAGGATGAAACTGCACCCCGCACACATCATATTTTTTATGTGCTACAGCCATTATTTGGCCTGTTTTATCTTTCGCTGTAATTTCCAGCTCTGTGCCCAATGTTAGTTCATCAATCATCCAGGAATGGTACCTGCCAACTTTAATATCAGCAGGCATGTCTTTGAAAAGATAATGATTTTGTAAATGGATATCTGTTTGGATGCCATGCATTACATTTTTCATATTGATCAGTTGGCTTCCGAACACTTCTCCTATGGCCTGATGACCAAGGCAAACCCCAAAAATTGGCTTCTCCTGAGAATATTCTCTAATTAAATCATTCATCAATCCTGCATTTTTGGGAATTCCCGGCCCGGGTGAAAGCAAGATTTTATCAAATTGAGTAACATCTTCCAAGTTTAATTTGTCGTTTCTCACTACTGTTACTTTAGCAGATGGAATCTCCTGCCTGATTACTTCCACTAAATTATAGGTAAAAGAATCATAGTTGTCCAGCAAAAGAATATTGATATGGCTCATAATTGTTTTGCTTTTTGCGTGTCAAACATGTTTTCAGCTTTTTCCATGGCCATTCTTAGGGCGTGTAATTTATTGTGTACTTCCTGTAGTTCGCTCTCAGGATCGGACAACGCCACAATGCCGGCTCCTGCCTGGTATTTCAGTTCATTGTTTTTACTCACGAAGGACCTGATGATGATAGCATGGTTCATATTACCATTTAAACCAATCAGGCCAACTGCTCCTCCGTATAATCCTCTGCCTGTCGGCTCATAATGATTAATTAATTCCAGGGCTTTATACTTAGGCGCCCCGCTTAAAGTACCTGCAGGAAAAGTGTCTCCCAATAAATTAATGGATGACTTAGGAGCCACATCAGCACTTACTTTGCTTACCAGGTGGATCACATGGGAATAAAACTGTACCTCTTTATACACCTCTACTTTCACATTTTTACCATTTTTTGAAAGGTCATTTCTGCCCAAGTCCACCAGCATGGTATGTTCTGCATTTTCCTTTTCATCATTCAGTAATTTTTCAGCTAAGGCTGCATCAGCCGTGTCATCTCCCGTTCTTTTATAAGTGCCTGCAATGGGATTAACAAAAGCTTTATTTCCCTTCACACTTACCTGAGCTTCAGGTGAAGATCCGAAAAGTTTGTAATCTCCATAATCAAAATAGAACAAATAAGGAGAAGGATTTAAAGACCTTAATGCACGATAAACGGTGAATTCATCTCCTTTAAATTTCTGAGAAAACTGACGGGAAAGCACCATTTGAAAAACATCCCCCAGTTCACAATGTTTAATTCCTTTTCTTATGATCTCTAAAAATTCTGAATCGGTCTGATTAGAACTTTCCTCCCCTGCTTTGGAAAATTTAAACTGAGGGATTGATCGGTTCAATATTACCTTTACCAAATCATCGAGCTTCAGGTCATATTCTTTATCCAATTGGTGTTCAAAAACATGCAATTCATCTTTGAAATGATCAAAAACAATTACGAAACGATAGAAGTGATATCGGAGGAAGGGAATATCGTCCCTTGTTTTTTCAAAAGAAATATCTTCAAAAAACTGAACACCATCGAAACCAGTAGCACCAAAGAAAACGCTTTCTTCAAAATCTTCATTTTTGAGGATGGGAGCGCACTCAAACTGAAAAATAAAGTCATTTAACCTTTGAGAAACCTGTAGAGGATCATTGATTACTTCTTCGCTCTCCTTCCCTTCAATATTGGTTTTCACATGATGCTTGTCAGCCTGAATGTCAATTATTGACTGTACACCAATATAAGAGAAGCTGTTTCTTCTGGTATGGTAATCAGAACTTTCCAAAAGAATGGTATTTGAAAACTGATCTCTCAATCTCAGGTATAAGCCAACAGGAGTAAAAGAATCCGCAGGCAGGGTAATATGTTGTTTTCGTATTTTCATTGGTTCTGTTAAAATTTAATCATAAAAAAAGGCTTGCCGGATGTCCGACAAGCCCTTAAAATTTCACATAGTGGCTTTCTTCATCCTTATTTCTAAGTTTCCAAATGCCACCACCATGCTTTGTTTATGCTTATTTTCATTTTTACTATTTTTCTTTAAAACAAAAAAACCCGCAGTGTGCGGGTTTCATGAATATCATTTATACCGGTACTGCCCTCTCAGTTATAAGAAGTCCACCACCAGATTTTATTTGTCATTTCTATTGCCATTGTTGCAAATGTATGTGCAGAATTTGATATCACAAAGTTTTTGTTAATTTTTATTTATTTCTTTTTAGTTGATTTTGTTGCTGCTGCTTTTGGCTCAGCTTTAGGTTTTTTTTCTGCTTTTTTAGTTGGCTCGATGGCCGTTGGCTCATTGGATTTCTTCGGTCTTAACACACCATAAGAACCCATTGAAATTTTGCCTTTTTTCGTTTTTCTATCTCCTTTTCCCATAAATAGTAAGTTAACGTTAAAAATTCGGTATTCAGTGTTAAAATAATACTTTTTATAGAATTTCGTAAATTATTTCTCTATATTTTATTTATCATATTAAATCTTGTATTAGATTTGATTAAAATTTAAATAACTTTTTTTGGATATACTTATCAACAGTGGTCTAGTTATTATAGGCTTCGTTTTATTGCTTAAGGGTGCTGATTATATGGTGTCAGGGGCCTCTTCATTAGCCAAAAAATTCAATGTATCAGAACTGGCCATCGGATTAACCATAGTAGCCATGGGCACCTCCGCCCCCGAGTTGGTCGTTAATTTAGTCTCGGGCTCTCAGGATCTCGATGATGTAGTTTATGGCAACATCATCGGAAGTAACATTTTTAATTTATTCCTTGTTTTAGGTCTCTGCGGAGTTATAAAACCTTTGGTGGTACAGTCTGATACGGTGTGGAAAGAAATCCCCTTCTCAATGGGATTGGTCTTTGTATTCTTCATTCTGACCAATGATGTGCTTTTCTTTGGAAGTGAAAGTAATAAGCTGGGAACCATTGACAGCATTATCTTATTACTCCTATTTGTAGGCTTTCTCTATTATGTTTTCTATAATGTCAAGCATAATAAGCATGAAATCAATATGCCTGATAATCTGAGACCCCACAGTAACCTGGCTACTTTTCTCATGATTTTCGGAGGTATTGCCGGCTTAATTATAGGGGGCAAATTGGTTGTTGACAATGCTGTGGAAATAGCAAGAAGTTTTCAATTGAGCGAAAAGTTAATTGGCTTAACCATCTTAGCAGCAGGAACCTCCTTGCCCGAATTAGCAGCATCCGCAGTTGCAGCTTATAAAGGCAGGGCCGATATAGCAGTAGGTAATATTATTGGCTCCAATATATTTAATATCACATTTATCCTGGGGCTTAACAGCCTAATTACTCCATTAGATTATAATGTCGATTTTAATGCTGATTTATATTTCTTAATGGGTGGTGCTGTTCTACTTTTTCTCTTTATGTTTACTATGACAAAAAGGAAACTGGATCGCTGGGAGGCTATTCTCTACTTGCTAGGTTTTATAGGTTATATGATATATATTTTCATTCGAAAATAAAAATGGAACCACTACAACCATGCGAAGTGTTCTTCGTTGAAAATCACATTTCCAAATAAGAGTTGAAAAACAAGTTACTATCGCTGGATATATCCAGACAACCAACAGACACGACATGCGGCCCCACAAGCTTACATGCGGTCTATAATTTTTTTGATGTTCATTTACCCCTACAGGAAGTAATAAGCTCCATTGAATATTTAGATGATGGTGGTACTTTAGCAGTTATGCTGGGTATTGATGCGCTAAAAAAAGGCTTTAATGCTGAAATAATCACTTTCAATTTAAGGGTTTTTGATCCCAGTTGGTTTAAAGAAGCGGATATCAACTTAGTTGATAAACTAAAACAACAATTAAAATACAAAACATCTCCGAAGTTTCGGCAGGCCTCCAAGGCTTATATTCAATTTTTAAGTTTAGGAGGAGTGATCCATTACAAAACTTTAAATAAGGAGTTGCTGGAACACTATCTGTTAAAGAACGTTCCTATCTTGACTGGATTAAGTGCCACTTACCTCTACAATGAGAAAAGGGAAATAGGAGATCCGGTATATTTTGATGACATTAAAGGAATCCCTTCGGGCCACTTTGTAGTGCTGAATGGAATTGATTTGAAAAATGGCACTGTAAAAATATTGGATCCTTTACATGCCAATCCATTCGAAAAACAAAATTACTCTGTTAACATAGACCATTTGATCTGTGCCATTTTACTGGGAGTAATTACATATGATGCCAATTTATTAATCATTGATAAAAAACCAACATGCGAATTATAATTACAGTTACTAATCTCAAGGATTGGGATTTTAATATACAAGGAGTAGAAGTAATTACAGGCAAACAGTACCTGACTGACTCCCAATATTCTAAAATAAAGAATGCCAGAGTATTTAATCTTTCACGCAACTATAAATACCAAAGCACCGGTTATTATGTATCTCTTTTAGCCGCAGCAAGAAAACATAAGGCTGTTCCCAGCATTTCCACCATTCAGGATATGAAATCGGCTGCAGTAATCAAAATACTGTCTACTGAGCTGGAGGCACTGATTCAAAAATCTCTAAAAGATATAAAATCAGATAAATTCACATTAAGTGTTTATTTTGGAAAGAACCTCTCAAAGAAATATGATGCTTTAAGTGGCCAGCTTTTTAACCTGTTTCAATCCCCTTTTATCAGAGCACACTTCAGTTATGCTAATGATAAATGGTTTCTTCAGAATATTTTCCCTATTACAGCTGGAGATGTGCCGGGAGAGCACAAAGAATTTGTAGAAATGGCAACCAAGAAATATTTTGAAGCCAAAAGATTCAGTGTACCCGTGAGGAACACATCCGGCTATGATATGGCTATTTTATGGGATCCACTGGAAAAAACAGCCCCCAGCTCAGAAAAGACACTACAGAAGTTTATTAAAGCTGCTGCACAGAAAGGTATTCAGGCTGAACTCATTACCAAAGATGACTACAGCGAGCTTTCATCTTATGATGCCCTTTTTATCAGGGAAACTACAGCCGTAAACCACCACACTTTCCGATTTGCACAACGAGCTAAAGCTGAAGGACTTGTGGTAGTGGATGATCCGGAAAGTATTATTAAATGCAGCAATAAAGTTTATTTAGCTGAACTATTGAAAATGCACCAGATGGATGCTCCTGAAACCATCATTATTCATAAAGATAATGTAAACCTTGCACCGGACATTCTGGGGTTTCCAATTATATTGAAACAACCGGACAGTGCTTTCAGCCAGGGGGTAAGCAAGGCTCAAAATTTGGCCGAATATGAGCTGAAAGTAGCGTCTCTCCTTGAAAAATCTGACTTAATTATAGGTCAGCAATTTCTACAGACAGATTTTGACTGGCGAGTAGGGGTATTTAATGGGGAGGCCATTTACGCGTGTAAATATTTTATGAGCAAACAACACTGGCAAATTGTGAACTGGAATAAAGAAGGTGGTGGAAGTTACGGGAAAGTAGAAACTTTACCCGTAGAAATGGCTCCTCAGGCACTTATTAAAATGGCTGAAAAATTATCAAAACTGATAGGCGACAGCTTATACGGAGTGGATATCAAGCAAAAAGGTCAGAAATTCTATGTGATTGAAATCAATGACAATCCTAATATTGATACCGGTATTGAAGATGCCATATTAAAAGATAAACTCTATCTGAAAATGATGGACGTTTTCTTAGAGAGAATACAAAAGTCAAAGCAAATAATATCTTAAATATAAAAATGCCAATGGAAGCATCTACATCCAAAACCTACCACTTATTTGAGTGCATTGGGATAGAACTTGAATATATGATTGTGAATACAAGCAATCTAACACCACAACCAATTACTGATGAAGTAATCATTAGAAAAAATGGACAAATAACAGACGAATTGTCGAACGGCCCCATTAGCTGGTCCAATGAATTGGTTTTACATGTCATAGAATTAAAAACCAGCTTTCCGGCAGAAAGTGTAGAAAACCTATCTCATCTGATGCATCAAAATGTACTTGAGATAAATAATATTTTGGCTCCGTTAGAAGCGAAATTATTGCCCACAGCCATGCACCCTTTATTAAACCCAATGACTGATGTGAAACTATGGCCACATCACAGAAATGAAATCTACGAAAAGTATAATGAGATTTTTAATTGCAAAGGCCATGGGTGGGGGAATTTGCAAAGTATGCACATCAATCTCCCTTTTGGGAATGATGAAGAGTTCTATGTTTTGCATGAGGCTATCAGACATTTAATGCCATTAATTCCTGCATTAAGCGCTTCCTCGCCATTATTTGAAGGTGGAAAAGGAGAATTTTTGGACAACAGATTAGCTTTTTATGAAGAAAATCAGAAACGAATTCCTTCTATTGCAGGCAAGGTAATTCCTGAATCGGTAAAGACTAAAAAAGAGTATGAGCAGAAAATATTACAAAAGCTCTATACAGATATAGAACCTTTTGATAAAGAAGGGATTCTGCAGGAAGAGTGGTTAAATTCGAGAGGAGCAATTACTCGTTTCGACCGTAATGCTATTGAAATCAGAATAATAGATTTGCAGGAATGTCCAAAGGCAGATTTGGCCATAGCAGAATTAGTTGTAGAAGCCATCAAGGTGCTGGTAAAGAAAGTTAAAAATTTCACTCCTATTTCAGAAAACAACCTCTATAACATTTATAGAGCCTCTTTAGAGAAAGGGTCAGAAAGTATTATAGATGATTTGGAGTATTTGAAATTATTTGATCCTGCTATCAATACTGCAATGAGTATAAAAGACCTGTGGAAAAAAATAATTACCCAACTCTATTTATCAGAAGATAGTCAGGGAATTATCCATTACATCCTGGAAAATGGGAATTTGTCGCAAAGAATATTGAAGAACCTTTCCGGCTCAACAATTAATAATGAAAGTATCATAAAAGAATATCAGAAATTGGCGGAATGTCTAAATAACAACATGATTTATCATGTAAAATAATGATAAAATACCTTGTTAGTTGTGAGCATGGAGGCAATCAGATTCCTACCACTTACAAAGCTGATTTTATGGCCCATGAAGAAATCCTGCAGTCCCATAGGGGTTGGGACAAAGGAGCATTGCTTTGCGCTCTGCTCATTTCCAAAAGATTGAATTACCCTATTTACTACAATGAGGTAAGCAGGCTTTTAGTAGAGTGTAACCGTACATTGTCGCATCCCGATTTATTCTCCTTTATCAGCAAAGAGTATTCAGATGCTATAAAAGAAACAATTATCAACCAATACTACCTTCCTTACAGGAATAAATTAGAGACTTTTATTAAGGGAAATATTGAGCAAGGCCACCAGGTAGTCCATCTTTCGATTCATAGTTTTACTCCCATTTTGAATGGAGAAACACGTAAGACAGAAATAGGCATATTGTTCGATCCTGCAAGAAGTGTAGAAACTATGTTTGCACTGAAATGGCAAAAACGCATTCTGAAGAAAAATGATACCTGGAGGGTAAAACTCAATTATCCTTACTTAGGCACGGATGATGGACTTACTACCTACTTTAGGGAACTTTTTCCTGAAAATTATGCCGGGCTGGAATTGGAGATTAATCAAAAATTATTCGATTGCTACCCCACTCATCAAGTAAGTAATATGGTGATTCCGAATTTTAAGTTTGAAGTAATATTTGACTAAATTTATTATGCATGCATAATACTTTTTAATATCTTTAGGTATGATTATTACCGAAAGTCATTTTATAGATAAGGGCCAGTATCAATTACATGCCAGGAGATTTTACACCCCTACTGCCAAAGAATCCATTTTCTTGCTTCATGGCAGTATAGAAGATGGGCGCATTTTCTATTCCAAATCAGGAAAAGGATTAGCTCCATTTCTGGCAGAAAGAGGATACGATGTTTTCGTTGGTGATTTAAGAGGGAAAGGGAAAAGCACACCCAAAATAAGTCCCGGCTCTAAATTTGGCCAGAAAGAAGCCATTATGGAGGATATGCCTGATTTTATCAGTTATATTCAATCAATAAAAGGAAATAAACCGGAATATATGATGGCTCATAGTTGGGGAGGGGTCATTATCCTTTCCTATTTAGCCAGATTTAAGCACGAAGGTTTAAAAGGTAAAGTTTTCTTTGGCTCCAAAAGAGATGTGAAAGTAAATAATATTCATAAGTGGTTCAATATCGACTTGCTCTGGAACAAAGTGGGTACTTATTTGGTCAAAAAACATGGTTATTTGCCTGCTACCAAATTCAAGATTGGTAGTGATAATGAAGCCAAAGATTTTTATTTACAGGTGAACCGTTGGGTCTATTCCGATGAATGGAAAGATCATGAAGATGGTTTTGATTATGCCAAAGCATTGCAGAAACAAAACCTTGCCCCTTTACTTTCACTTACAGGATCTAAAGATACACATTCAGGTCACCCAAAAGATGTTGAACGTTTACTGAAGGAAATAGGTGATCAGCCGAATCACCACTTTAAAGTGGTGGGCAGGAAGCATGGCTACAAAAATGACTATGATCATATTAATTTACTCATACATCCTGATGCTCCAAAAGATCATTTTATAGAAGTGGCAGACTGGATCAGCCAACGTTGCTGAAAAAGGCGGAAATAGGTTTATACTGGTAATCCGAGAAAGGACACTTTTATTTAACAGAAAAAACCACCCTTAAAAACGCATTATACGTTAGATAAAGTATTAACACAATGTAAGCCCATGAAATGAGCATCCCGAGTTGAAGATGAATATTTACATTCTCCCAAAGGGATTCCTTTAGGCATAGCCTCTCACAACTAAATTGGAGCGGGCATTAAAAAATAAACAATATACATATGAAAAATTTATACTCTCTACTATTCATCTTTTTGATTATTAGCTTTATTACTGCCTGTACATTGGAAAGACAACTACCCGGCACCTGGCAAATTGCTTCCTATTCTGAGGAGGGGGTAACCGGGCGCTCAACCAGTGCAACTAATGTAGGAACTATTGAATTCGATTCAGATGGAACCGGAACAAACGATTTGGAATTTAAGATTTTCGGATCCAAACAAACTGACCAGCGTGAATTCACTTATGACATTGGTGACAATTATATTACTATTAAACCTCAGCAGGAAAATGATTCATCATCAGTTAAGTCCTGGATAGTGATGGAGAATAAAAGAAATTCACAAAAGTGGAAATCAACAGACGATGAAGGCAATGTTCAAACAATAGAATTGAAGAAAGAAGATTGAGGTATGAATCCGGTATAACTAAAATGAACTTGTCATATTAGAACAAATATTATTTTAGTTATACTTCTACCTATTTGATTAAATTAACAAAAGAAGTCCCCAGGTTATCTGCCACAATTTTCTTATACACTATGCTGGATTTGAATTCAGGAGTTAAAAATTCATTCCAAACTGTTACCCAATCCGAATTCTTAGGGAAAATAAAGCCTAATTGATCCTCCAATTCATTGAGAGGCACAATATGTCTTTTCACATTCAGGTTCTTTTTCACAGCATCATAATATTCAGTGAAATCAATCAACGTCACATAATTGGCTTTGCTTCCTAGCCTTTTATTCACTTCGTTTCCGGAAGTAACCAATTCAACTTTCAACTCAGGATAATATTGCTTCTTTATTTTCTCAAGATATTTTTCATGTGTAGAGCCTTTAATGACTACTATTGTATAATCTGCAAAAGCTTTAGGCATCTCTTCAAGGTTTTTAATGCCTCTCGCCTCATTATTGGACAACAAAACAGATGGATTGTTCATATAGGATGGTGAAAAACTTAAATATTTTTTCCTCTCTTCTGTAATGCTTGTGTTGCATACTCCCATAACATTTTCAGCTGTTTTTATGCTGTTAATGAAATTAGAAAAAACCTGCTCTTTTTTCAGAAATTTAAAGTCAAGTGTGACACCATGTGCTTGCTTTACATGTTTTTTAAATTCCTCCATGATATCAATGCAAACTCCTTTCATTTGACCGTTCTCTTCAAAAACCAGTCCCGGAGTAGAATAATATATCGCAGAGAGAGAGCCTGAACCCTTACTTTTTACTTGCTTCCAACTTTCACCTGTAAAAGTTTGTGCTAGTATGGGAGAGTACCCTATAAAAAGTAATATGGTAGAAATGGTAAGTAAACGCATAATTAAAGAGTTCTAAATTTCATTTAAATATCCTTACAATATAAAAAGTAAATCTTAAAAACATCCTGTTTACTCTACAAAAGTTTTTCAGGCATGCCTCACTCCCATCAAATCAAGTTCCGGTATATACTGCAGGTTTTCTTCAGTAATAGAATCAGGTACAAATACGAACTTCTTATCAAATACCTGATTCAGAATAAAATAACTTACCCAATATTCATTATTGAGTTTAAAAACCGCAGGGTCAATAGGTTCTACTTTGGCATAACTTTGCTCTTCTAATTTTTCAATTAAATGCCGCAGGGTAGATGTTTTCTTTTTTTCGCCATTCAACTTGCCATATCCTTTAGAAGTAACCATTACAGTTTCCAGTTCAATCAAATTTCTATTGATCAAATACACATCCCATTGTGCCTCTGGTTCATCTGCCGATTTGGCAACTACCAAATCCACACCTGTAACCGGTGAAAAATCAATATCCTTTTTCATAATTATTCATATAATTCCATTTCAAACAACAAAGCAATGTTTTTTTTCAATTTGGACGAAACCTCTTCTATATTCTGTCGAGCCTTTAATTCATGTTCCATAGAAGTCACTGCTTTATCATCAATCCCACAAGGGATGATATTATTAAAGTAAGACAAGTCAGTGTTTACATTAAATGCAAAACCATGCATAGTTACCCATCGGCTTGATTTAACTCCTAAAGCACAAATTTTCCGAGGATTTTCTGCGCCTTCTTCAAAATCAACCCATACGCCTGTCAAACCGGGGATTCTTCCTGCACTAATTCCATAATCTTTTAAAGTCAGTATAACAGCTTCTTCCAATAAACGTAGGTACTTGTGAATATCTGTAAAAAAATTATCCAGGTCAATTATGGGATATCCTACAATTTGCCCGGGGCCATGATAGGTAATGTCTCCTCCCCTATTGATTTTGTAATAAGTGGCATTCTTCTCTTTTAACCCTTGCTGATCTAACAATAAATTTTCTTCTGATCCGCTTTTCCCTAATGTGTATACATGAGGATGTTCCAGAAATATCAAATAATTAGGTGTAATATCCTGCTTACCTGATTTCCTATTTGAAATTTTAATCTCAATCGTCTTTTTAAACAACTCTTCCTGATAATCCCAGGCTTGCTGGTAATCCAACTCCCCAAGGGAAAGAAATTTTGTTCTTTTATTGATACTGCTATTCACTCAGCTACATTTAACTTTAAATAAATGAGAAATATTCCCTAAAACTGTGATAAAAACTTTCATTTCAACAATTTCATGATTAAAGTAAATTCCTTACTTTAACATTTCGGTACAAATATAATACTTGATAACTTCATAGCACTTGAATACGAAAAAAATAGGTGACTTGGGAGAAGATATAGCTGCTACCATACTGGAAAAAGCAGGCTATGAAATATTGGAGCGAAACTATCGCTACAAAAGGTCCGAAATTGACTTGATCTGCCTTAAAGATAACCTCCTGGTTTTTGTGGAAGTAAAAGCATTAAAATCGCATCATTTTGGCCATCCGGAAGAGCGGGTAAACGATCATAAAGTGCAAAAAGTAATGGAAGCAGCTGAAGATTACATTTTTGCCATCAACTGGAAAAGTGATATCCGCTTCGATATCCTCAGTATTGATTTAAGAAACCATGCCAATTACCTCCACATTAAGGATGCTTTTTACTAAATGATACTCAATCAAGGCAAATAAAAATCAAAAACAATTTTGTTCATACAATTGAAATGGCCCTTGGGACATTTCTGATAACCAATTTTTGAGCAGGGTCTGCAATTCACTTTATTATTTTCCAGAACAGTAAATTTTGTTTTATAAGGATACATCCCAAACATGGGAATAGTATTTCCCCAAATACTGAAAATGTTTTTCTTAAATGCTGCTGCAATGTGCATTAAGCCTGTATCATGGGAGAAAACATAAGTGGCATTTTTCACAAGAGAAGCCGATTGATTGAGGTTGAATTTTCCACAAGCATTGAAAATATGTGCTTTTTTACCCAATTCCAACAATTTCTCCTCGTAAGGAGCTGATTTTTCTGTGCGCTCAAAAAAGTTTACAATCTCCTCAGCAGTTGCCACATCATCAGGCCCACCTACCAGTATAATAGGTTTATTGATCTTATCGCACAATTCAATCATGCGCTTAACAGGTAGTTTTTTTGTGTTATGTTGGGCACCTATCACATAAGCCACATATTCCTTTTGATGTGTTTCCGGGAGCCAACTCTTTTCCACTTCATCCTTTTCAGGAATAAAATAATCCAATCCGAAGCTGTCTGTTTTTACTCCCAAAGGGGAAGCCGCCTTCATGTATCTTTCAACAATATGCGTATTGGGCAATTTATTGATTTTGAAATTCACCATTAACCATTTCTCCCAATTGAGTTTATTGAAAGCTTTGGATGGAACACCTAATCTTTTTTTAATGATTTTAGTACGGAGGTTATTATGCAAATCAATTACAAAATCAAAAGATTCAGCTTTTAATTCACGAACCAGACCAGACAAGGAATCACCCAAAGTATGTACTTTATCTACATAAGGATTATTCTCCAGCATATCCGAAAATTGCTTCTTGGTACAATAATGCACCTCCACATCCTGCATTTGTAATTTTACTGCACGAATAACCGGTGTAGTTAAAACAATGTCCCCAATAGAGGAAAAGCGAATGATAAGGACTTTCTTAACGTTTTTCAAATGAGTATTTTTACTATTAAGCCTTTGAGAGGGCCACTTGTTTTCTTTTTTCGAAATACTTTTCAAGTTCTGCTTTACCCAAAGCATTAAAAGTATCCTTTGCTGTAAGTCCTGCTTTTCTCCCTACGCATACGCCATAGTACATATCATGATAACCTGCTTTTTCATGTGCATCCGGATTAATCGAAATCTTCACACCTTTTTCAATGGCATAATGTACATAACGCCAATCCAGATCTAATCGGTAAGGATGTGCATTAATTTCAATGACTACACCAAATTCCGCACAGGCATCAATAATAGCTTCATGGTTAACCGGGTAAGCTTGTCTTTGCAACAAAAGCCTTCCGGTCGGATGTCCCAAAATAGTTGTAAAGGGATTTGAAATAGCTTTAATGAGTCGGTTAGTAGCTGTTTTCTCATCCATATTGAGCTGGGAATGAATGGAAGCGACTATAAAATCAAAGCTTGCCAGCACGTCTTCTGAATAATCCAATGAACCATCTCCCAGAATATCCGATTCAATTCCTTTGAACACCTTGAACTCACCTAATTCAGCATTTAGTTTGTCAATTTCAATTTGCTGTTCCTTAACACGAAACTCCTGCAATCCATTGGCATAAGCAGCTGTTTTACTATGGTCACTTATACCCAGGTACTCATAACCTAATTCTTTACAATATTTAGCCATAGCTTCCAATGTATGAATGCCATCACTGTAAGTACTATGGTTGTGTAGAATACCTTTTAATTGTCCTGTTTCAATCAAATCTGGCATTTTACCCTCTTTGGCCCACTCAAATTCCCACAGACCTTCCCTTAACTCAGGAGCTATAAAGGGTAATTTTACTGCTTCATAGATTGCCTCTTCAGAATCAAAATTCTGCTGTTTCAAAAGCTGCATCAAATTTCCTGCTCCATCCAGCGGATGAGCCAGATGCTGTGGGCTTGCCGTTGTACGGAACAATTCGTTGAAAAACTGCTCAGGTTTACAAATGTGGATAGATATTTCTCCCATAGTCGTTAAATGAGAAGCACGAAGATTTCGTGGACCAGACATTTTTTCATAAAAGTCCAACATTTCCGAGTTTCTTAAATAATCCCTCAATTGGGAAGCATCATTGGTAGCTACTAATATTTCTATGGGTTTGATAACCTCCATTTTACGCCTGAGCTCAGCTGTTAGAGATACATTCTCTACCCCCACCAGTGATTTCAAATCTTCCACCAACATATTCCCTAGCTTTTCAGCTTCTCTGAAGTGCAAGAAATGTCTACTATTGATTTTAAAAAGAGCCGCCATTTTAAGTTTCTCCTGGGTTTTATCCCCAAAACCTTTTAAGGCTGCTATTTTGTTGGAGTCACAAGCCAGAATTATATCCTCAAGGGTTTCTATTTTTAATTCTTCCCAAATCAATTTGATCTTTTTAGGGCCAAAACCACTCAACTTCATCATTTCCTGCACACCTTTAGGAGTATTGGCCAAAAGTTCCTGATAATACGCCAGATTTTGTGTTTCATTGATCTCATTGATTATTTTGGCAATGCTTTTACCAACTCCGTCAATCCTTTCCAGCTCCTCAATTGATAACTCAGCCAAATTCACATCAAGTTTCTCCAAATTAAAAACAGCAGAATTATAGCTCCGTAGTTTAAAATCGTTTTCACCGTATAACTCCATGAATTTAGCGGTGTCTTTTATTAGCCTAATGATGTACTTGTTCTCCAAAACGTTTATTTTTTTTGTAAAATTAAAAGATATATCGTTAATGATAAGTATGTATAACCTAAAATAAAGACTCAAAATGTTCTATGGCTATTTTTTCAAATACATATAGCAAGTAGTATGTAACAATAGGCCAGCCATAAAGGTTGTTGAATATATAATCAGAAAAATATTAAGGCGCAAAAAACATGCTCTACAAAAGATTGACTCAATAATAAATTAAAAAGTATAACTTTCTTTAATTTTTGCAAGCTTTCATTATTATCTTTAGTAGACAAAGCCGGAATTATATATGCAATACTCAATCACTTTATTTTTTATATTTTTCAGCCTATCTGTCTTTTCACAGATTACACAACCTTTAAGATATGAAATTGAAATAGATGATTTTTACGATCCCTATTTTATTGTATCAGCAGAAGAGAAAGGGATTTTTATCTTTAAAGAAATGCCTAAAGAGAGCACCTTTAAGGAAAATGTGTGGGAAATCATAAGACTGGACACCCTACTTCAGGAGGTAGACAGACAGGAAATTATAATTGATAAGAAATTCAACTTCAAGGGATACGACTACCAGAAAGGGAGATTTGTGATGCTTTTCCAGGAAGGGAGGGATTATGCAGAAGATTTACTTTTTATCTCATTTATGGCAGATGAATTCCATATTCAGACTTATATATATGACAATTTAGTCCCTATTAACCTCACTGAATTTGAAATGAAAAATGATGCGGTGGTCTTTGGAGGCAATGTCAATACAAGAGCAGCTTTAATGATGTACAATTTCACTGCAGAAAGAGGCGTAGTTTTACCTGGATTCTACAACGATAGAAGCAGTTTGTTGCAGATAGTTACAAAATCTGATGATGAATGGGTGAGAATTATTACCAGTGAACGCAGATATGACAAATCTTATGGCATCACAGTGCGGGCGTATTCTACACAAGGAGAATTGATGTTTACGCAGAACATTGATGGGGAAGAAAACATAAGCCTAACTGATGGCCGAATAGTTGACAGCAGTAAAGGCGGGGACTTATTGGCGGGAACATATTCCACCAAACGAAGACGTGAAACGTCAAGAGGACTGTATATTGCCGATTTAAGCGATCCTGATGAAAAAGAAATCAATTTTTATAATTATGCTGATCTGGATAATTTCTTCAATTACATGAGAGAAAAAAGGAAGGACAGAATAAAAAAACGGATTGCCAGGAAAAAAATAAAAGGCAAAAAATTACGGTTCAGTTATCGCTTATATGTCCAGGACATAGTTAAACAAAAAGACCAGAATATCTTAATCGGGGAAGGTTACTACCCTACTTACACTAACAGTAGCAGTGGTTTTATGCCATATAGTACAGATGCCTTTATGACCAGAAATTCGGCCCAGGTTTTTGACGGCTATAAATACACTCATGCCGTTTTAATGGGATTTAATGATGAGGGTAAGTTATTATGGGACAATAGCTTTGAAATTAATGATTTGAAGAGCTTTCAACTGGAAAAGCATATCCACCTGGCTTTTACAGAAGATCAAATTATCATGCTTTATCTGTTCAAACAACAATTGAAAGTGAAAGTAATAAAAGGACAGGAAATTGTAGAGGGTAAATTCTCCGAGGATTTAAAGCTTCTTTACGATGACGATGAAGTAAAAGCCAATAATGACGAATTGGAGGGGCTTGAAAATTGGTATGACAATACTTTTTTTGCCTATGGAGTCAATAGGGTCAAGAATTTACGAGATAACAATATTGAACTCAACAGAAAAGTATTTTTTATCAATAAAATAGTGGTTAAATAATTTAGTAGTTTTATATCTTTGCCCCCAGCATTATGGAAAAACGTCTGATTTTAGATACAGAACTTTTACAAATCACTATCAACCGCCTCGTAGAAGAGTTAATTGAAAACCATACTGATTTTAGTGACACCGTGCTCATAGGCCTACAGCCAAGAGGTATTTACCTTGCCAACAGAATTCAGAAAAGACTTGAAGAACGATTGGGTAAAAGCATATCCATTGGATACCTGGACACTACTTTTTATCGTGACGATTTCCGTAGAAGAGAAACACCCATCCAGGCAAATGCCACCAAAGTACCCTTTTTGATTGAGGACAAGAAAGTAATTTTAATTGATGATGTGCTATTTACAGGAAGAACTGTAAGAGCGGCTTTGGATGCCATGATTGCTTTCGGAAGGCCCCGCTTAGTAGAACTCCTTACCTTTATAGACAGGAAATATACGAGAGATCTTCCTATTCAACCGGATTATGTAGGAAAAAGAGTCAATACATTGAAAACACAGCGGGTATTGGTAGAATGGATGGACCAAGGTGCTGAAAGTGACAAAATTTGGTTAGTGACAAACGAATAAATATGGCAAATTTAAGTGTAGATCATTTATTGGGCATCAAAGAGTTAAGCAAAGATGACATCCAATTAATATTTGAAACTACAGATCATTTTAAAGAAGTGATCAACCGCCCCATTAAGAAAGTACCCTCATTAAGGGATATTACCATTGCCAACATCTTTTTCGAAAATTCTACACGCACTAAACTTTCTTTTGAACTAGCTGAAAAAAGGCTTTCTGCTGATGTAGTGAATTTTTCCTCCTCCAATAGCTCTGTAAAGAAAGGAGAAACCCTGCTGGATACTGTCAACAATATTTTATCTATGAAAGTTGATATGGTGGTGATGCGTCATGCAAGTCCGGGAGCAGCACATTTTCTTTCCCGCCACATAAAAGCCAACATCATTAATGCCGGAGATGGAACACATGAACACCCAACACAAGCTTTGTTGGACACTTATTCCATACGGGAAAAGCTAGGTGATTTGACTAATAAAAAGGTGGCTATTATTGGCGATATACTTCATTCAAGAGTGGCACTTTCCAATATTTATGCGCTACAAAAATTAGGTGCGGAAGTAATGGTTTGTGGGCCTAACACTTTACTGCCAAAATACATTAAAGAACTGGGAGTGAAAGTTAGCCTGGACGTAAAAGAAACGCTGGAATGGTGTGATGTAGCCAATATTTTACGAATTCAACTGGAAAGACAACAATTAAAGTATTTTCCTTCATTGAGAGAATATTCATTATACTATGGCATTAATAAGAAGTTGCTCAATAGTATCAATAAAGAAATTATAGTGATGCACCCGGGGCCTATCAACAGAGGGGTGGAGATTAGTACTGACGTAGCCGATTCCAAACAATCTATTATACTCAATCAGGTAGAAAATGGTGTAGCCATCAGAATGGCAGTATTGTTTCTATTAGCACAAAAAAAGCAAAACTAAGAGTCTGCCTTCATTAAAAATTCTGCTAGTTCAGGCGAACCCGAAATACCATACCCATCAACAATAGATCCTTTTGTACCATCATTGGTTTGTATCAGGTACAAAATTGACATGTCATCTGGATTAGAAGGTCCTTCGAAGCGGAATTCATTTACTATTTCAATCTTGTCTGCAGTGTATTGATTACTATCCGATTTTAATACACCTTCGCTTTCATCAAACTGAAAATCAACTGTATACCCATCCGATTTAATCTCTTCCAATCTCTGGGAAATAGTTTTCATTGCGTTTCTATCTTTCATGTGTCTATGTTTGTTTTAAGTTATCACATGGAATTCGCGATAAATATTCACCTGGCGGTTGGTATAAATTCGCCCTCGAGTATTTATGCTCATTTCATAACTTTAGTGGGTCTATGAGCTATTATTTAACGATAGAAAAGACTGCAGGTTATCATAAAAAAGGGATGGACTCTGAGAGTACCATCCCTAATTTAATAGATAACCCATTTTAATACAACAAATAAAGAAACAGAATAATTAATATATAAAAGCCAAATACTTACCCTCATAACCATTTAGAGAGAATTATGGCAACAATTATTTAAAATTTTCAATCGTCCAAAGCTTCATAAAAATTAATAAAAGGAAATTCCCCGGTAGAATTCATCTTATCAATTACATAGCCCAATTCCCCATCATTGGTCATTAGAGTAATCACCGCGGAACCTTTTTCTTCATATAGGAATTCTGCCTCTATGGAAACTTGTTCAGCTACGTAGTCCTTTACAATTTTTTGATCATCAACTTCTTTTTCAAGTATCAGGTGTCCATCTTTAAATAAAAAATTATGAATGTAACCATAGTTCGAGAGCTCGTTAATTTTCGATTCTATAATAGCGTTATACCTTTTCATAATTTTTTATTTTAGTAACATTATAAATATAAGTATAGCTACTATAGCTATTCTTTATAAAAGAACATGAATATTACACGCGTCACTTTTCAATGATGATTATAAATAATTAACTTTGCACAAAGAAAAATAAAAACATGTACTATAACTCCATTATAGATACCATCGGAAATACACCTTTGGTTAAACTTAATAAAATAAATAAAGGCATTTCGGGTACTATACTTGTAAAAGTGGAATATTTCAACCCCGGAAATTCCATGAAAGATAGAATGGCTATCAAGATGATTGAAGATGCCGAGAAAGCAGGTATTTTGAAGCCCGGTGGCACTATCATAGAAGGAACATCCGGAAACACCGGAATGGGACTTGCATTAGTGGCAATATCCAAAGGGTATAAATGTATTTTCACACTTGCCGATAAACAATCGAAAGAGAAAATGGATATCCTTCGTGCTATGGGTGCTGAAGTGATAGTGTGTCCTACCAATGTTTCACCGGAAGACTCTCGCTCTTACTATTCCATTGCGAAAAAATTAAACCAGGAGATCCCTAATTCATTCTACCCCAATCAATATGACAATACTTCCAATGCGGTAGCCCACTATGAAACAACTGGCCCGGAAATTTGGGAACAGACAGATGGTAAAATCACTCATTGGGCAGCTGGTGTTGGTACTGGTGGTTCTATGTGTGGAACCAGTAAATACCTCAAAGAACAAAACCCTAAAGTAATAAGTGTAGGAATAGACTCTTACGGTTCCGTATTCAAAAAATATAAGGAAACTGGCATATTTGATGAAAAAGAGATTTATCCTTATTTAACAGAAGGAATAGGAGAAGACATCCTGCCTAAAAACGTAGACTTCTCTTTAATTGACCATTTTGTAAAAGTAACAGATAAAGACGGTGCCATAATGACCAGAAGACTGGCGCGTGAAGAAGGCTTGTTCTGTGGTTGGTCATGTGGATCGGCTGTTCATGGAGCTTTGGAATATGCCAAAGAAAACATGAAAGAGGATGATGTAATGGTGATCATATTGCCAGATCACGGAACCCGTTACCTCGGCAAAATCTATAATGATGACTGGATGAGGGACCACGGCTTTCTGGAGAACAATGAATATGCTACAGCAAAAGACATCATCGCTAAGAGAAACGGTTCTTTCAAGTTAATTTCCGTTAATAGTGATACCAAGGTAGGCGAGGTTGTTAAACTATTGGACGAATTGTCTATTTCCCAATTGCCGGTTCAGGAAAACGGTCATTTTGTTGGAAGTATTTCCGATACTAAATTATTGAATAAATTAGTAGAGAAGCCTGAATTAAAGAATAAACCTGTGTCTGAGATTATGGATGATTCATTTAAATTCATTGCCATGAACACTACTGTGGACACCATATCATCAATGATGAATCGTGGTGATAAGGCCCTAATGGTAATGGATGAACAACAAACCCCGCATATCATAACCAAGCAAGATTTATTAATGGCTTTTTCTGATTAATTTTATTAGAAAACCTGGCAAAGAAAAAGGCTGCAAATCGAGAATTTGCAGCCTTTTTTGTTGATAATAATTCTAAACGGAATTGTGCGCACGAGAAGATTCGAACTTCCACAGGGTTGCCCCCACCACCCCCTCAAGGTGGCGTGTCTACCAATTTCACCACGTGCGCATGGCTTATGCCTGCAAATATACAGTCATAAAGCAAAAAACCCATCCGAAGATAGGTTTTTTGTGACTCGCTTGGGGTTCGAACCCAAGACCCCATCCTTAAAAGGGATGTGCTCTACCAGCTGAGCTAGCGAGTCATTTATATTGTTTATCATTTAAATCTAAGAGATTGAAGTCCAATCCTCCTGATTCTTTTAATCAGTATAAATCCTATAAGAAAAAAAATGCTCCAATATTTAATTATTGGAGCCTAATAGTGACTCGCTTGGGGTTCGAACCCAAGACCCCATCCTTAAAAGGGATGTGCTCTACCAGCTGAGCTAGCGAGTCAAACAGAACGGAAACTAATTTCCATCGTAATACTTAACTCAAAATCCTTCCGTTTCTTTCAAGCAGAAGGTATCTGTTTTTTTGCTTTTGAGGAGTCGTTTTCCTTAATTGCGTTGCAAATGTAAGCACTATTAAATAAAATGCAAAAGGTAATTCTCAAATTTCTCGTTTCTATTTTTGTCAGCCTCTCTTTTTTCTTAAATGTAAACGCTAATACTGTTGAAAATGAATTAGTTAAAGCCGATTCTTTATATTCAATAAAATTGTATACCGAGTCTATAAAAATCTACGAATCAATTTTGGAAGAGGGAAAAGCCAGTCCGGCCATGCTTTTAAAGATGGCAAGGATAGAGGAAGGACTTACCAATTATGGGCTAACCATTTACTATTTGGAAAAATATTTCGAATTAACCGAGGACAAAAAAGTATTAAACCATATCCAACAAATAGCTGAAAAAGAAAAGCTAAGTGGCTATTCATATGATTTCCCATTCTACCTGGAATACTTTTATGATAAATACCAACCATTACTCATATTAGCACTTTCTCTGTTACTTATAATTGTGTTGGGCTTCATGATCAAAAACTATCAATCCAGGCAATTAAAAAAGCAGTACTTTTCGTTCGTTGTCATCATTGTTCTGTTGGCGGGTGTCGCCAATAATGTCTCAAGCCCTGAATACGCTATTATTCTCAACACACCTACCTTTTTGTTAGAAGGACCTTCAGCTGCTTCTAATGCAGTTGACAAAGTGAATGGCCATCATAGAATAATAGTTAAGGATCATGTAGATGTATGGACAGAAACAGAATGGAATGAAAATAAAGCTTATATAAAAACAGATCATTTGAAAAAGCTTTAATTTTTCGGAAATATTGCACTAATTTTGCCGCTTATGGCAAGAAAGAAACATCCCATCATTGAAAAATTACGAATAGAAAAGATTGCTGCTGAAGGAAAAGCACTAGGCTATTTTAACGATAAAGTTGTTTTTGTACAAGGCACAGCACCCGGGGATGTAGTGGATGTAAGGGTTCACAAAAAGAAAAAGAGTTTTTTGGAAGGAAGTGCCATTAAATTTCATGAAAGATCTGGCCTAAGAGTAGAACCATTTTGTACCCATTATGGAATTTGTGGTGGATGCAAATGGCAACACCTGGGATACGAAGATCAATTAAAATTCAAGGCTCAACAAGTAACTGATGCGCTGGAAAGAATAGCTAAAGTAGAGTTACCTGCTATTCAGCCTATTTTAGCCTCGGCCAATACTACCTATTATCGTAACAAATTAGAATTTACCTTCTCCAATAATCGCTGGTTAACTGCCGAAGAAATTGCCACTGGTGAAAATTTCAGTTCATCGGCTCTGGGCTTTCATGTACCGAAAAGGTTTGATAAAATTGTACAGATAGAACATTGCTATTTGCAACCTGAGCCATCAAACAAAATCCGTATGGCAGTTGATAAAATCGCAAAGGAAAATAACATCTCCTATTTTGACATTGTCAACCAGGTAGGATTCTTACGGAATTTGATCATTCGCACAACATCCACAGCTCAGGTAATGGTGATACTACAAGTAGCTGAAGACAATGAAGAATGGTTGAACCTGATTTTATCTCACTTGAAAAATACATTTCCGGAAATTACAGCCTTACTATATGTAATCAACCAGAAGGGAAATGACACTTTCCATGGTTTAGAAGTTCAATCCTATTCCGGACAAGATCATATTCTGGAAGAAATGGAAGATCTGAAATTCAAAATTGGTCCAAAATCATTCTATCAAACCAATTCTGAACAAGCCTATGAATTGTATAAAGTAGCCAGAAACTTTGCGAAACTGAAAGGTGATGAATTAGTTTATGACTTATATACAGGTACTGGCACTATCGCCAACTTTGTGGCCGGTAATGCCAAAAAAGTAATTGGCGTAGAGTATGTGGAAGAAGCAATTGAAGACGCTAAATTCAATTCACAATTGAATGGTATTGACAATACTGATTTCTATGCCGGTGATATGAAAGATATCCTAAACGATGAATTCATTCAAAAGAACGGGCAACCTGATGTAATTATTACCGACCCTCCACGCGCAGGAATGCACCCCGATGTAATCAATATGCTATTAAGAATTGAAGCTCAGAAAATAGTGTATGTCAGCTGTAATCCTGCAACCCAGGCGAGGGATTTGGCTTTGCTCGATGAAAAATATAAAGTAACAGCCGTGCAGCCTGTAGATATGTTCCCCCAAACACACCATGTAGAGAATGTGGTATTACTGGAAAGGAAGTAGTAAATCCGTGAGAGATATTTTTTGACAAAAAAACTTTCCTATCCGAAAAATCTGCCTTTTGACTAAAAGTATCTCGCAAGCATTTGTGGAGCTGAATTTCTTTGGCCTTTTTAATTTCTCAGCAAGCCCTTTTAATTGAATGCTTTTTAACCAAAAAATAGAATAACTCGTTAGAGGGGAAATACTCGTTAAAATATCAGGCTTTTGGTGTTTAGTATTAAAGTTTAATTATTAGCAGAACTGCTGATAAGGTTGATTAAGATAAGTATTGTATCAATTAAATAAAGGAAAACCAAATGGCAGATTTGAGAGAATTGAATGAAGAATTAGAAAATTATTTTCGAAATACAGTCATCCCACAGCTATTTTTTGATGCTCATTTTATCCTTCGGAAATTTACCCCACCAGCAATGAAGCTTTTTAACCTGTCTCAAAAGGATTTGGGCAGGCACATCAGTGATATTTCCGATAACATTCGCTATCCCACTATACTAGAGAATATTACGGAAGTAATGGAAACCCAGCAGGATTTTGAGAAAGAAATCCAAACAACAGATTTCAAGTGGTACCAGATGAATATTTTACCCTATATTACCCGCAAAGAGGGCAAATCCAATGGGGTCATTATAACTTTTGTAGACATCACTGATCGCATCGAAACACTGAAAGCATTTGAGAAACTCAATCGAAATTTTGAAAATATTTTTTACACCGTTTCTCACGACCTCAAAGGTCCTATAGGGAATGTAGAAGTTTTAATTCAGTTGTTAAAAGATGCTCCTGATAAGGAGTCGGAAGATGCTAAATCCATTATTGAATTATTGATTAAATCAGTGAAAAACCTAAAACAGACCATCGAAGAAATCACAGATATTAGTGATGGAATTGATAGTCATAGCCTTGACAAACAAGTAGGAAGAATCTATTTAGAAAAAATAGTGAGGGATGTTCAACTTTCACTAAAAGACAAAATCGCACAGTCTAATGCGAGAATTACGACTGAATTTAATATACCCGAAATAAAATTCTCCAGAAGAAAAATCAGAAGTATTATTTACAATCTTTTGAGTAACGCCATTAAATATACCGCATCAGAACAGGTTCCTGAGATTTTCATTAAAACGGAAAAATTAGATGACTTCATTCTCCTGACTGTTAAGGATAATGGTATTGGTATTGCAACTGATAAACATGAGGCGGTCTTTTCCCGATATACCAGAATAGTTGAAGATGTAGAAGGGACAGGGGTAGGATTGTTTATAGTAAAAAGGATGGTAGAAGATAGTGGAGGGAAAATTGAAGTAGAAAGTTCCTTAGGGAAAGGCTCAACTTTTAAAGTTTATATTAAGGAGTAGCGAAACTGTGAGGAAGGAAAAATTATTTTCACTTTATTTTAACATTACCAATATCTAAAAAGTTGGCCTCCTCTGTCATCTGCAAAAGCCTCATTCCTTTAGGAAAGGGAATAACGTGAAAACCTGATAGATAAATGGGTGATTATTAAAAATTAAAATTTATTACTTCAATAAGTCAGACAGCGTTTAAGCGTTTCCTTTTTTGTCACACATTTTATAGATGTTCAAAATAATCATATCCTTTCTGCTTGTACCATCGAAAAAATAAATGACAGTGTTATTTCCCATAAAATAAAGTACTTTTAAAGCCATAAATAAGAGTTGAATTTAAGAACATGGCAAAAAAAGCACTTTGGATATTATTTGTGTTCCTGGCAATAGCAGTGGGCCTTTACCCATTAATCTATTTTATTATTGATAGAAAATTTGGACTCTTGAGTTCTAAGGATATAGAGCTCTTAGTTAATGTGTACTGGAATATCGGATTTTATATGCACATTATTCTTGGGGGAATTGCATTGCTGGTGGGGTGGATTCAATTTAGTTCAAAGATTCGTGCTACCAGATTAAAATTGCACAGGCAAATTGGGAAAATCTATATAATATCCTCATTATTAAGTGCTTTAGCAAGTTTGTTCATTGCTTATTTCGCAACTGGCGGATTAATAAGTGCATTAGGGTTTGCTTGTCTGGGAGTCATCTGGTTTTACACTACCCTGAAGGCATTTTTGGTGATTAAAAAAGGAAACATCGTAGCTCATGAAAAAATGATGATCTACAGTTATGCCTGTTGCTTTGCAGCTGTAACACTCAGAATCTGGCTGCCTATTTTAATTAATATATTTCATGACTTTATTCCTGCCTATCGTATAGTGGCCTGGCTATGTTGGGTGCCTAATCTTTTAGTAGCATTTTTAATTATCAGGAAAATAAAAGTACCTGTATTGAAGGAGGCAAAACGATAGAACACTCCTGTTTTGTGAATCTGGAGCTCTAAGATAAAGAGGTTGTGTTTGAAAAAGTTAGGTAACGTAAGTCTATTTGGAACAACAATGTTCGTTATCTTCAAAAAGCACTACCATCTCTTTCAGCACCATCTTCAGAAACTAAAGCTATTCATCAACATAAAATTGATATATTTACTCCTAGGGTAAATATATCCAAAGTTCAAACCATGCAAAATGAAAACAAACCTCCTCTTATTTCAGTTTCTTTTTTTACTTTCTAGCACTATATCTGTTAATTCATTTGCCCAGGAAAGTATTTCTCCTCCCCTTACTGTTTCTGCAGGAACTCCAATAATTAAACAAATCTCTTCCTATCCGCCAAAAGCTAATTTCACCAATTTCGACACGGAGGAAGGTCTGGCTCTCGGCACCATTACATGTGGGTTTATGGATAAAAAAGGAAACCTCTGGTGGGGAACTGATGGTGGAGGCGTATCACATTATGATGGAAAAAAATTTACCAACTTTACTACAGAGCAAGGGCTGGCCCACAATAGTATTTATAGCATTACAGAAGACAGAAACGGGAATATTTGGTTAGGAACGTTGGGAGGAGGAGTATCTCATTATGATGGCAAAACTTTTACCACATTTACTACAGAGCAGGGATTAGTACATGATCGTATATTCAGAATTATCGAAGACAAAGCGGGGAATATTTGGATGGGCACCGATAGAGGAGGTGTATCTCGCTATGATGGGAGCTCATTTGCGAATTTCACCACCGAACACGGCCTTGCCAATAATCGCGTTTTCAGCATCATGGAAGACAGCAAGGGGAATATTTGGCTGGGCACGCTTGGAGGTGGTGTTTCCCAATATGATGGAAAGAACTTTACCAATTTTACTACCGATCAAGGTTTGGTAAGTAATGTTATTACAAGCATCACTGAAGATGAAAATGGAAACTTATGGTTTGGCTCCTTAGGAGATGGTGCCTCACGTTATAATGGCAGTTCTTTTAGCAGTTTTACCACAGAGCAAGGACTGGCTGACAACAGCATTTACAGCATTACGAAAGATAAAAGTGGTGACATATGGTTCGGAACCGATGAAGGTGGCGTGTCGAGATATAACATGAAAAGCAGCAAACTTCCTTGCCAGTCAAATACCTGCAATCATAATCTACAACTCAGACAAGAACTTGAGAAGCATAATCAGGAACTGCGTAAATCTTTTACCACTTTTACCAATGATCAGGGATTAGCCCACAGCAGTGTATGGAGTATCACAGAAGACAACAGTGGAAGTATTTGGTTTGGCACCTATGGTGGAGGTGTGTCACGATATGACGGGGAATCATTTGTAAGCTATAACACGGAACATGGGCTTTTCGAGAATAGTGTTTTCAGTATTACAGAGGACAGAAAGGGAAATCTGTGGTTTGGAACTTCCGGAGGAGGGGTTACCCGCTATGATGGTGAAAACCTGGCTACTTTTACCACTGCGCAGGGCTTGCCTAATGACCGGGTGTATTGTATCATTGAAGATAAAAGTGGAAATATGTGGTTCGGCAGTAACGGAGGGGGTGTCACTCGTTATGACGGGGAATCTTTTACCATATTCACTACAGCACAGGGTTTAGCCCATGATGTGATCAATACTATCTCAAATGATTCTAAAGGAAACATCTGGTTGGGTACAGCTGGTGGCGGTGTTTCCCGCTATGATGGAAAATCTTTTACCAACTTCACAACAGAAGCAGGACTGGCTCACAACAGTGTATGGAACATTACGGAAGATGAAAGTGGCGATATTTGGTTTGGCACAGCAGGAGGAGGAATATCCCGTTATGACGGGCACTCTTTCACTAATTTCAATACTCAACACGGATTGGCAGATAATTTCATCAACAATATTACTAAAGATGTAAAAGGAAACCTTTGGATTGGTACATCCGGTGGTGGGCTTAGCGTATTGAAACAGGAAACTATTAATGAATTATCAACAGAAAATACGACCACTCTAGAGAAAATAAAAAGCGGGGATAAAATCTTTCACAATATCACCAAGGCTGATGGTCTGGCAGATTTAGTTGTTTACGATATGATAGAAACTCCTGAAGGCAATATGGTTTTCGGTACCAACTTGGGTTACAGCATATTAATAGGAGGAGCCAAAAACCTCGATAAAGAAAAAATGGAATGGGAATATTATAACAATAAAACCGGCTACCCTATTAAAGACCTAAACACAAATGCCATGTGTATTATCAAAACAGGCTTTCCTTATAAGAAGTCAACAGAAAATGTAGGAATCATCTGGGGTGGCTGTGGAGATGATAAATTAATTCGGTTTGACCCCAAAGCAGTAAAGAGAAATGCCAATCCTCTTCCAGTATTTATTCAAAAAGTAAAAATTAATGAAAACAACATTGATTGGTATAATCTGGAAGCAAATACCCATGACAGTACAACCCTCTCTCAACAGGAAGTAATCACACACGGTCAATTGTTATCCGCGGAAGTAAGAGACAGTCTTCGTACGAAGTATGCTGATATACAGTTTGAAGGCATCGATAAGAATTTTTTCCTTCCCGAAAATTTAATACTCCCCTCCCGGCACAATAGTATTGGTTTTGATTTTGCAGGAATAGAAACCGCCAAGAATTTCATGGTACGTTACCAATACATATTGGAAGGCTACGATAAAGATTGGAGCCCGGTCACTTCAAGAACATCTGCCACCTTCGGTAATATGTATGAAGGGGATTATATTTTCAAATTGAGAGCCAGAAGTCCTGAAGGCATTTGGAGCACTCCGGTTTCTTACGCATTTACTGTACTGCCCCCCTGGTGGAGAACCTGGTGGATGTACTTAATATATGGCACCTCTGCCATTGGCTTGATTGGTCTTATTGTCTGGTGGAATGGAAGAAGATTGAGAAAAAGGGCGAAGGAACTTCAAAAAGAGGTACGAAAGGCCACAAAGGAAATTCAAAAAAAGAATAGAAACCTTGAAAGCGCCAATAACGAAATCACTGAACAAAAAAAGGTGGTGGAAGAAAAGCATAAGGAGATAACTGATAGCATCCATTATGCTAAACGCATACAAGATTCTATATTGCCATCGGAAGAAACCTTGAGCAAGGATTTGAAAGATGGATTTTTGCTCTACCTTCCAAAAGATGTGGTGGCGGGGGATTTCTACTGGATGGAGCAATACCATGGCAAAGTATTCTTCGCAGCAGCTGACTGCACGGGTCATGGAGTTCCGGGAGCTTTGGTAAGCATGGTTTGTAGCAATGCATTAAGCAAGACACTTCTGGAAGAAAACATTACGGAAACAGGCAAGTTGTTGGACAGAACAAGGGAATTGGTAATTGAACGCTTTGCCAAAAGTGGTGGCGAAGTGGAAGATGGAATGGATATTTCACTATGTGCGCTGGACATGAAAACGATGATATTGCAATGGAGCGGGGCCAATAACCCACTATGGGTAATGCGCAATGGAAACCTGCTTAAACACAAGGCCGACAGAATGCCTATTGGGAAATATCCGGCTCCCAGGCCTTTTTCCACTCATAACTTTCAACTGGAAAAGAATGATATTATTTACGTTTTTTCTGATGGCTACCCTGACCAGTTTGGAGGGCCTAATGGAAAGAAGTTCATGTTCAAGCAACTGGACAAGTTACTGATTTCCATTTACACAAGGAAAATGAATGAACAAAAAGAAATTCTTCAGAAATCTTTTGAGGATTGGAAAGGAGATCTGGAACAAGTGGACGATGTTTGCATAATTGGAGTGAAAGTGGGTTAAGGTATTGATACGGAATCTTTAAAAACGAGGAAAACAAAAGTGATGAATTAACTACTTTAAGTCCTTATACCTTAACCAAAGATCAGGTAAACCGGCATTTATTTAATACCAATGTTACTTTATCCTATACTACCAGGTATGTCACAATTTTCTACAACTGGTTTAGCTTTAGTCCCGAAACTCATTTAGGAAGCCTGAATACCTCCGATGAAAGAGTAAAAGATATCAATTTATCAAAAAGAAGACATCATTTTGCTGAAATAGGTTTGACTTTTAATATACATTAGTGGCAATTGTTTTATAATTTGAGGTGGATGTATAATAGTAAATAGTCTAATAGTAGATCATAACATGAAAACTTTAGTTTACTTTTTAGTTCTTTTACTGTCAATTTCGGGTTGCAGTAAAAATGACGATGGAATCCTGCCAATAACGGATTCTATGTATTTTCCTTCAACTACTAATAATGATTGGGAGACTAAATCTATTTCCAGCTTAGGTTGGAATCAAAGCGCTATTCAACCCCTGAAAGATTTTCTTGCTCAAAAAAACACAAAATCCTTTATGATACTTGTAAATGGAAGGATTGTAATGGAAGAATATTTTAATGGGCACAATTCTTCTGCTGAATGGGAATGGAACAGTGCAGGTAAAACATTAGTGGCAACAACAACGGGAATTGCACAGCAAGAAGAATTGCTGAATATCAATGATAAAGCGTCAGATTATTTAGGAACAGGATGGACAAACATGCCATTGCCAAAAGAAACCTTGATTACAGTAAGAGACTTATTGTCAATGACATCAGGAATTGATGACACAAAACAATTAATTATAAAATCCAACTTGACTTATGTGGCTGATGCAGGAACGAGGTGGGCTTACGGCAATGTTTTTCAAAAATTGACAGATGTAGTTGCCAACGCAAGCAATAAAAACTTTGAAACCTATTTCAATGAAAAACTGGCGAGCAAAATAGGGATGGAGGGAAATTGGAATTTCGGGATAATTTTCACTATATACCACAGTAACACAAGAAGTATGGCAAGATTTGGTCTTTTGGCTTTGAACAAAGGAAAATGGAACAATGAACAGGTAGTAAATGAAACTTTTTTTAGTGAGAGTACATCTTCTTCACAGCGTATCAATACTTCTTACGGATACTTCTGGTGGTTAAATGGGAAAACGAGTTTTATGATTCCTGGTGAGCAAACTGTTTATCAGGGTCCATTACTATCCAATGCACCTGTGGATATGTATGCTGCAATGGGAGCAAATGACCAGCGTATCTATGTTATCCCAAGCAAAAAAATGGTGGTTATAAGAATGGGAGAAGCCTCTGACCCTGTAAATCCTAATTTTGCAGTATCTGGTTTTGACAACGCTCTTTGGGAGAAAATAAATACAGTTATAAACTAACAAGAGAAAATAAACAACGAACCACCAACGCCTGAGATAGAGTGTGCTGATTTCAGTGGTTTTCTCCACAATTAATCATGAAATTACTGCTAATTGGGTAAATCACTGACGATTCGTTAGCATCACCACCAATTAATAGAATTGTATTGCTTAATTCCTTTAGTTGTGAGATAAGGGTAAATTGACTGCATAATCATTTCCAAATATTCAGCTATTATGTTTTTGGCAATTTGATCCTTTTCAATTTCAGCTGATGCCATCCAGAAATCTCCAAAAATCTGAATCCTTTTATAGAGATAATAGTACTCTTGAGGCAATTTTTCTTTACGCATTATTCCATCTTCAATCATCATATTAAATAATCCGATAATTTGCCCTTGCCTCACTTTAGTAAGATCTTTGAAGTGCTTTTTAATTTTTGAGTTTTCTCGCATAACCTGAGTGAAATCAAGAAGGAAAAAGCGATACTCATATGAATTCCGCATGATAGCAGACGAAATATCATACATTAATTGTAAACCAATTGTTGATTGCTGGATTTTAGCCATGCTGCTATCCATATCTTTAACTAACCTATGATATAACGCTTCAATAATGTCATCTCTTTTTTTATAATGATAGTTCAAATTACCTTGACTTATCCCCATTTCCTGAGCAATGGTTCGCAAAGTAACCTTTGCCAATCCTTGTGAATTGAATAAATGTAAGGCTGTATGTATTATTTTTTCACTGGTACTTTCCATATGCCAAAGATAATAATATTAGTAACATTGACCTAAATTGAATTAATTTTAGTAACTTTGACCTAAATTAAAATATTATGAACTATACAAAATTAGGATACAAAATTGGCTCTTGGGCTTTTATCATAGTAGGAACTGGTCATATCCTTACGGATCAATTAAGTCCGAAAACACCAGACCAACATCAGTCTATCCAAACAATGAAAGGCTTTGCCATTCAATTAATGGGAACCGAAACAACTATTTTTTCTTTTCATCAAGGGTTTAGTTTAATGATGGGACTATTATTGTTCAGTTACGGATTATTGAATCTAATGATTTTAAGCATTAACAAAGAGGTCAACTTACCCACTAATATTTTAGTGCTTAACATCATGGTCTCTGTAACATGTGCCATATTATCTTTTATGTATTTCTTTATTGTTCCAATTGCGCTAATGAGTGTAGCTTTCTTAGGTTTTACATTTTCAATTCTTAAAAGAAATACAACAAAACAAATGGCAGTATAAGAGCAGCGACTATATGAGCAAAACATGCATTCTGACAGTGATTGTAGCAGAAATGGGAAAAAGAGCAAAAGACCTATTCCCGAAATAATATTAATTGAATTGAAGTGTCAAAAAAAAACTGCCAACCATGATCAATTATGAAATGAGCATAAATATTCGAGGGCGAATTTATACCAACCGCCAGATGAATATTTATCGCGAATTCCATGTGACCTATAGAAATAAACATATACACATGAAAGATAATTTTTCTTCACAATCAGACAAGTATATGAAATTCAGACCGACTTATCCGTTGGATTTCTTTAACTATCTGAACTCAGTGGTTACCAACAAACAAAACGCTTGGGACTGCGGAACGGGAAATGGACAAATTGCATTTGAATTGGCAAAAACTTTCAACAATGTTTTCGCTACCGACATCAGCCAAACGCAAATAGACAACGCCTTACAAGCGAATAACATAAAATATTCGGTTCAACCAGCCGAGAAAACTAATTTTGACAATCAAAAGTTCGACTTAACTGTAGTCGCCCAAGCTGTCCATTGGTTTGACTTTGAAAAATTTTATAAAGAAGTAAAACGTACCTCCAAAACCAATGCCTTGCTTTGTATAGTAGGCTACGGTAGAATTGAAATCTCTTCACAAATAGATGATATAATTAAGGACTTTTACACTAATGTCATCGGGAAATATTGGGATAAAGAACGGAAATATATTGACGAAAACTATGAAACCATTCCGTTCCCTTTTGAGGAAATCCAATCCCCAAAATTTGAGAACAAACATCAATGGACTTTAGAACATTTAATTGGATATTTAAATACATGGTCAGCTGTAAAACATTTTATCAAAAAAAATGGATATAATCCGATTGACGAATTAGAAGGCAAACTAAAACAACAATGGAATAGCGAAAGAATAAAAGAAGTAAATTTCCCGATACTTTTAAGAATTGGGAAAATATAAATGGCCGTACATAATATTGGTGGTTATGAATAATAGCCATTCGGAGGCTAGATAACTTCATGCGTTAACAGTTGTTCACTACATTTCGATAAGCCATTTGATTTCAATACAGAAGGAAGTAGGTTGAAGGTTAGAAGAGGAAGAGTGTAGCGTTAATATTGTTGCCAACTTGTGTTTCATGTCACAAGCTAGCCTCTTAATAATATTCGAAATAAATGAAACTATATTTCGTTTATTTTGTTTATAATTGCAACTAATATTAAAAACACTCGGGCATGAAATTCACAGAAGAAATAAAAAAACCTTCAAAGGAGGAGCAAAAAGCAGCTATGGAATCATATGATGCGCTATCTTCAATGCTGAAAGAGATTCATACTGATTACCCTGAAATTGAAATTGAAGAAACTTCTGAAAGAATAAAAATTCCACTCAATGCATTAAAACTTTTAGCTGAAATTTTAAAAGAAACAAGTCAGGGAAAACTGGTTTCAATTGTTCCTGTGGCAACTGAAATAACCACGCAAGCTGCTGCAGAACTTCTCGGGTGCTCAAGGCCTCATTTAGTAAAACTATTGGAAAGTGGAGAAATTAATTTCACTAAAATAGGCAAACACAGAAGAATTAAATATGATGATGTTATCCTATACAAAAAGAAACTCAAGGATAAGCAAAAGAAGCTTTTAATAGAAATAATGAAGTCAGACGAAGAATCTGGTTTATATGATTTATAGTGTAAGATTCACATGTGTTTTAGATACCAATGTCATTGTCCCCATAGATGTTCGTGACTTATTATTTTGGTTTGCCCACTATGACTTATTTACCCCTAAATGGAGTAAACACATTTTTGATGAGTGGAGAACGGTCATGGAACGAAAAAACATTCCTGAATCTGAAATTAAAAAGAGGGTTCATAAAGCCCAATTAGCCTTTCCTGATGCTTTAGTGGAAAACTACGAACCACTTATAGATTCACTACAACTACCGGACGAAAAAGATAAACACGTCCTGGCTGCAGCCATCAAAACAAACGCTAATATTATTGTCACCAATAACTTGAAAGACTTTCCTGCTGATTATTTAAGTAAATTTGGTTTAAGTGCTAAAAGTGCAGATGATTTTTTAACAGATACGATTGATTTAAACCAACAAATTGCTGCTCAGGCTTTTCGGGAATTAGTAATGAACCGTACGAACCCCAATCTGGACGAGTATCAAATTCTTGACATTTTCAGAAAAAACGGCCTTCAAGATGCTGCCAACTATCTACATTCATTAATATAATCACAGCACCCCCCTTCCTGAGGAAAACACACCACTAACTCAAAACCCAAAGAAGCCCTAAAAGAAAAATTCAGCTGCCCTGAATGTGGAATTAAACAAGAAAAGCTTTTCCAGCCCCACTGTAAAATACCACTACCTACATATAGGTAATTTACACCGCATTTCGGGAAGCCATTAGGATTTCAAATGAGAAGAAAGTATGTTGAGGGTTAAAAGAGAAAGGATGATAATTGTTATGTTATTAATTGTTACAGTACAGAATCTCACATGAACGGACTTGCAATTTTTGGATTAATTCTCCTCGCTTTAATTGGAAACATCCTATGGTATTGGCTCAAATTTGATCTCAAGAACAAAGGGTACAAAATCCAATACTTCTATGGACATTTTAGCGATTTAGCAAAAGCTACTGAGGTCATTAAAAAAACAGACGAACCTCGAACAAAACGAACATATCGAGGAATTCTATTCTCGCTAATCTTAGTAATTATCCTTATGCCTATAATATTCTTTATGAACATGGAATCAACCGAGAATAGGCGTTGCAGAAGGTTTAATGACTATAAGCTGTATAGCTTGAATGGGACAATCGCATTCAAATACATTGATAAACCAAATCATGCAATGGAAACGCTTTCATTTGAGGATGGGACTGAGGAAAATGAAGTGCCCATTTTTGTGGATGAACTCTTTGAATTCATACAACCAGGTGATAGTATTTGCAAAGTTTCAGGCAGCACTGAACTCCTTGTATACAGAACTGGTAAACTGACTACCTTCAAAGTAGACCAAAAAAAATATTGTACCGAATAAAGACGTGCCGTAAAATGCTCTATGAGCTCATGGTTGTTCAGTGGGGCATTGTGATTTTAGCTCTTTACTGAAAGCCCGTCAATCCGCAGGATTGACTTACTGTATAGAAATAATCTAGTAAAGAAAATGAAATCGGTAATACTACTTAACCAACACATCACCCCCCCTTAGGCCTGAAAATCTCAAATTCCACCCTCCTGTTCAGTCTTCTGTCGTCATCGGTTTGCTCATTTTTCACAATCGGTCGGGTATTACCAAAACCCGTGGCGTCTACCCTATCCGGTTCTATGGGATGCAACATGATGATGTAATCCCGAATGGCATCGGCTCGCTCCTGCGAAAGCGATTTATTCTTACGCTCATCCCCCGAGGAATCAGTATGACCGGTGATTTTCAGCCTGAACTCCGGGTAATCCAGCAAAAAATCCACCACCTTATCCAAATCAGCATACATATCCGGTCTCAGCTTGGCTGAATTCTCTGCAAACTCCACTGATTTAAACCTGATTTTGCTGGCCAGCGGATCCACATTTTTGTTGATCACCGTATCTCCCTTAAGAAAAAACATCTCTTCAATTTTAAACAAATCTCCCGCCTGCACCACCATTACGTATTTGGTATTATTGATTAGGTCAAACTCGAAACTACCATCTTTGCGGGTGAATTTAGGAGCAATTTCTATTTCATTTTCCAAATCTATAATGGAAACAATTCCCCTGAAAGGTGTGCCAGCCACCGTATCCTGCACTGTTCCTGACACCTTAGTGGTGGCTCCGGGCTGGGCTTCCATCGGCAGGGGAAATGAAAAGAGGTCCAAATTTTTACTGCGCAAAGAAGAGGTGCCTGCATAAAACAAGTCTTTGGAATCGGAATCAATGGTGAAATAGTATTCATCACCTTCATTATTGATCAGTGGGCCAATGTTTTTGGGTTCTCCCCACAAAAAGCCTTCTGCCATTGTTTTGTAAATATCGAAACCTCCGAAATTGAGTAAATGCCCGTTAGAGCTAAAATATAGGATCTTATGCCGCGGATGAATAAACGGACTCACCTCATTGCCACGAGTATTCACCACCGGCCCCAGGTTGGTAGCTACACTCCAATTGCCTGATTTGTCTTTAACCGCCATATAAATATCCGACAGTCCAAATCCACCAATTCTATCGGAGGCAAAGAAAAGTGTATCTCCTGAAGTAGAAAGACTGGGGTGCGAGTCCCAGGCCTTGGAATTGATATTGGCGCCCAAATTTTTCGGTTTGCTCCAAACGCTGTCTTCCTGTAAAACGGTTTGGTAGATGTCGCAATTGCCAAACCCATCCGGAGATTCACATCTCGTAAAAATAATTAAATCCCCTTCCGCACTTAAAGTGGCAGAGCCCTCATTATACTTACTATTTACATCTTTTAAAGGCCTGGCCTCCTCCCATTTCCCATCCTTTTGCCTTGAAATGTATAAATCTTCATTCCTGTCAGATGAGAAAAAATCGCCCGTAATGCTTCTTTGGGAGGAAAAAAGTAAAGTTTGGTTATCCAAAGTAAGGGCAGGTGCATAGTCTGCCATATTGGAATTAATGGCTTTCCCCATACTTAACAACACTCCTCTGGGCGGTACCAAAGTATCGATCGATTTTCTGAAATCCACCAGTTCATAATAATAATCAATGGGTACGTAATCATCCGTTTGCTCCAGTTTGACGGAATCAAGAAAAATCTCCATTTGCTTCAGGTCAATATTGGCCTGATGATGTTTTAGTGCCAGGCGGTATAAAGATTTGGAAGTTTCCAGTTCACCATAAAGTTCCTCCAGCTTTGCCAATTGCCAGATCAACTCCGTATCTTTGTAGAAATTTTCAATGCCGAATTGTTGCACATATTCTATTTGAAGCGATCGTAATCTTTCCCATTTTTGCGATTCCTTTGCACGCTTAATTTTTTCTATGGCAGCATCATCATGATAATAATTGATTTTATTTACATTGGGAAAATAGAAAGGAAATAGTTGACTGGCCTCCTTTTTTTTGAGATCCACCTGCTCATTAAACTGGGCAAAACCAGCGCTACTGATAAGGAAAAAGAAGCAAGTGAATATGGTGTGTAAGTGATACTTCAAGACAATTTGATAGTTTTGCGGTAATTATGTCAGTATATTATAAAATTAATAGATAAAAATGGAGTAAATATTTTGATTTTAACCTGCAATATTAACTAATTATTGTTTGGCATAACAATTGACTTATTTCATCTCCTAAAATTATAAGTAAGTAGAGACATTAAAACGCCAATATGGCGCATTAGATATAAAAAAACAATATGGATTCAATGTTTAAAGATGCTCAATTTTTTTCTGAAGTAAGTGATGACGAAACAGGCGAATTAATACAACTGATTTCTACGGATGAAGAAAATAGCATGAAGGAAGAGGAATTACCCGATAGCTTACCCATATTACCTATCAGAAATACTGTATTGTTTCCCGGAGTAGTGATTCCCATTACCGTTGGCAGGCAAAAATCCATTAAATTGGTAAAAAAGGCCTACAAAGGCGATCGTATTATAGGGGTTGTGGCGCAGTCCAACAATAAAGTGGAAGATCCGGGCAAGGATGATATTTATAAAATTGGTACCGTAGCGCGGATATTGAAAATGATTGTATTGCCTGATGGTAATACCACTATTATTATTCAGGGAAAGCAAAAGTTTGAAGTAAAAGAAGTATTACAGGAAGATCCTTTCCTTATCGCTTCTTACCAGGAGCTGAACGATCAGGAATTAAATCCTTCTCAAAAATCGAATAAAGCAGTTATACAGTCTTTAAAAGATGCTGCCAGCAAAATACTCAAGTTAAACCCTGAAATTCCTCAGGAAGCACAGGTAGCACTTGACAATATAGAAAACCCCAATTTCCTCACTCATTTTCTTTCTTCCAACATTAATGCGGAAGTAAAAGACAAACAGAATTTGCTGGAAAAGACTGATGCCAAGGAAAGAGCCACCATGCTTTTACAGTTTATGTTGAAGGATATCCAGATGCTGGAACTGAAGCAGGAAATTCATAAGAAAGTGCATACTGATATTGATCAGCAACAAAGGGATTACTTCCTGAGACAGCAGATTAGGGTATTGCAGGATGAATTAGGCCAGGACAGCCCCGATCAGGAAATTGACAACCTGAGAATGAGAGGCGAAAAGAAGAAATGGCCTGAAAGTGTTAAAAAACATTTCGAAAAAGAGCTGGACAAGTTGAGTCGCCTCAATCCACAATCTGCTGAATATCCGGTTTCCATGAACTATGCAGAATTCATGGTAGATTTGCCCTGGGGCGAAGTAACGGAAGATAATTTCGACCTGAAACGCGCCAGAAAAATACTGGACAAAGATCACTTTGGTCTGGACAAGGTAAAGGAAAGGATTGTTGAATATTTGGCTGTTTTAAAGCTGAAAAAAGACATGAAAGCACCTATACTTTGTTTGTACGGCCCTCCGGGAGTAGGTAAAACTTCTTTGGGAAGATCGGTGGCCGAGTCTTTAGGCAGAAAGTATGTGCGTATGTCCTTAGGTGGCGTGCACGATGAAGCAGAAATCCGTGGACACAGAAAAACCTATGTAGGCGCCATGCCCGGCAAAGTGATTCAAAACATGAAGAAATCCGGCAGCGGAAATCCCGTTTTTATTTTAGATGAAATTGATAAAGTAAGTTCAGATTTTAGGGGAGATCCATCCTCTGCCTTACTGGAAGTACTTGATCCGGAGCAAAATGAAACGTTTCAGGACAATTATCTGGAAACGGAATACGATCTTTCGAAAGTACTTTTCATCGCTACTGCCAACACTTTGGACACCATCCATCCTGCCCTTCGTGACAGAATGGAAATCATTGAAGTGACAGGTTATACTTTGGAAGAAAAAGTAGAGATCGCCAAAAAACACCTGGTACCGAAACAGAAAAAGGATCACGGCCTAAAAGCCAAAGATATTGTATTCAGTAAAAAAGCCCTGGCCAAAATTATTGAAGATTACACCCGGGAATCAGGAGTGCGTGGCCTGGAAAGAAGGATAGGTAAAATAGTAAGAAATGTTGCCAAATCCATTGCCATGGAAGAAGAATACAATGGCAAAATAGAGGAAGAAGATGTAGTAAGGGTATTGGGCGCTGAAGCATTTGAAAAGGAAATCTACACGGACAATGATACGGCCGGTGTAGTAACAGGTCTTGCCTGGACGCAAGTAGGTGGAGAGATCCTCTTTATTGAATCAAGCTTAAGCAGGGGAAAAGGTAAATTGACTTTATCCGGCCAGCTGGGTGATGTCATGAAGGAGTCAGCTGTAACAGCCCTCTCCTATTTAAAATCACATGCTGAGGAATTAGGCATTCACTACAAAACTTTTGATAATTACGACCTGCATGTGCACGTGCCTGCCGGTGCTGTGCCTAAGGATGGGCCATCAGCAGGTATTGCCATGATTACTTCTTTAGCTTCTATTTACACACAAAGAAAAGTGAAAAGTAAACTTGCCATGACGGGTGAAATCACCCTGAGAGGAAAAGTATTGCCCATTGGTGGCCTGAAAGAAAAAATTCTTGCTGCCAGAAGAGCAGGCATTAAAGATGTAATACTTTGTGACAGAAACAAAAAGGACATTGAAGAAATTGATGATCGTTACCTGAAGGATTTAAACATTCACTTCGTTGATAAAATTAATGAAGTGTTGGAAATTGCCTTATTGGACGAAAAAATCAAGAACCCAATAAAATTTGTAACTGCCACTGAGCCACAAAGCGCTGAAGCTACAGTATGACAGGTAGAAAATTCATAGGATTACTCTTTTTACTGATTGCCTCACAATATGATGCTTTCAGCCAAATAGGAGGTAAAAGGTCTTTTGAATTTCTGGAAGTACCTAATCATGCCCGCGTGGCAGGTTTGGGTACAGTCAATGTCAGCTCAAATGCAGGAGATGTGAATATGGTATGGCAGAATCCTGCTTTATTACGTTCGCAAATGGATGGGCAGATGTCATTTACATTTTCTCCCTATCTGGCAGGAATTTATAGTTCCACTGCCACTTATGCAAAAGAGTTTGAAAAAGCAGGACTCTTTAGTCTGGGCGTATTTTATGTGGATTATGGGAATTTTGAGGGCTTTGATAATACCGGAGCTCCCACCGAGGATTTTGGCGCCAATGATTTTAGCATACAACTAAGCCATAGCCGTAAGCAAGGTGTTTTTCAGTACGGAGCCAGTGTAAAATTTGCAGGTTCACAAATCAGCGGATATAATCAATCAGCTGTAATGATGGACCTTGGGGGTGCTTTTTTACATCCTGAAGAAGATTTAAGCCTTGGGATGGTCATCAAAAATGTGGGCTTCTACACCCAAAAATTAGATGGGGAAGACAGGAGTTTACCATTTGATGTACAGCTGGGGGCGACTTTTAAGCCGGAGTTTATGCCATTCAGATTTTCACTGACAGCCAACAGACTCTATCAGTATGATTTGAGCTATTTTGACTACACTCAGCTGGATGATGATGGTAACAATTTATTCACCAATGAAAATGATGATGCGCCCGGAAATCTGGATAAAATATTTCAGCATCTAACGATTGGTACTGAAATTATCCTGGGAAAAAGCATCAATCTGCGAGCAGGCTACAATCACCTGATCAGACAATCACTTAAAGGTGAGCAAGCTGCAGGCGGAGGTGGTTTCACCTTCGGATTTTTATTTCAGACCAAAAAATTAAACCTCGCATATTCAAATGCGATATACCAAATAGGTGGGACTTCACATTTCATCACATTGGGCACAAACTTTAACCACATTTTAAAAAAGAAATCATAATGAATAGTAAAAGTTTTCTTACACCAAAAGAGATAGTAGCGGAATTAGATAAATATATTATCGGTCAAAATGATGCCAAAAGAAATGTGGCCATTGCGTTGAGGAACCGCTGGAGAAGAATGAACACCCCTGAAGATATTCAGAATGAAATAGTACCCAACAACATATTAATGATAGGTGCTACGGGGGTAGGTAAAACAGAGATAGCCAGAAGACTGGCCAAAATTGCTGATGCACCATTTACCAAAGTGGAAGCCTCTAAATTTACCGAGGTGGGTTATGTAGGCCGTGATGTGGAAAGCATGGTGCGTGACCTGGTAGAGCAATCTGTGAACCTGGTAAAAGCAGCTAAAAAAGAGGAAGTAAAAGAAAAAGCAGGGCAAGCTGTGGAAGATATTATCCTGGATTCACTCATTCCACCGATGAGAAGTACTTCTCAAAAACCGGTGAATATCACCAGTGAAAGCAGTAGCACCTCCGTTCCGCATGATGATTATGAACTGAATCAAAAGACCAGAGAGCGTTTCAGAGAGAAATTGCGCAATGGTGAAATGGAAGATCGCAAAATAGACATCAATGTAAAAGCTCCGGCCGGAAATGGCATGGGCGTAGTAGGCGGTGGTATGATGGACGAAACATCCATGATCAACATTCAGGACATGTTGAGTAATATGATGCCAAAGAAAAACAAGCGAAGAAAAGTAACTATCGCTGAAGCCCGTAAACTATTGCTTGAAGAGGAAGTTTCCAAGCTCATCGACATGGATGAAGTGAAGGAAGAAGCCATTGCCAAAGCACAAAATACGGGAATGATCTTTATTGATGAGATTGATAAAATTGCCAAAAGTGGATCAAATTCCAGCGGTGGAGATGTAAGCCGTGAAGGTGTACAAAGGGATTTGCTGCCAATAGTAGAAGGTAGTGCTGTAAACACCAAATATGGCATTATTCATACTGATCATGTGCTGTTTATAGCAGCCGGAGCCTTCCATGTAAGCAAGCCTTCAGATTTAATACCGGAGTTGCAGGGCCGTTTCCCAATCAGAGTAGAGTTAGACAGTCTGACAAGAGAAGACTTCTTACAGATTTTGAAGGCACCTAAAAATGCATTGACCAAGCAATATATCGCCTTACTAAAAGCAGAGGAAGTAGAGCTTGAATTCAATGATGATTCATTGGAAGAGTTAGCCAATATGGCCTTCCAGATCAATTCGGAAGTAGAAAATATTGGAGCCAGAAGATTGCATACGGTCATGAGCAAGCTCTTAAATGAATTGTTATTTGATGTACCGGATAAAATTGGCCCTAACGCCAGAGTGGTTGTTACCAAAGAAATGGTGACAGAAAGATTGGCCAGCTTAATCAAAAATAAGGATCTGAGCCATTACATATTGTAAATTCAGAGAGGTTAAAGCACAATGATTCCATTGTCAATAGCTAAAGTTTATGGTTTTCTACTGATGTAAATCTGTGAGAACTATCCTCTGGGAGGGGATTATAGGGGTGTATCTCTTTAGGCAACTACCAATGCTATTAAGTTAAGACAATCCTCCTTCTCTCTTTGGGGAAGGATGCAAGGAAGGGGTTTTAAATAAAGCTTAACTTAATAGCATTGAAGGGACTACAGGGGTGTTATTTGTGGAAATAATAGTGGTATCAGCTGAGAAATCAAATCTTGTTATTTAGTAGACAAAAGATTAAGATATAAAAGCACGAAATCTCAGCGGAGGTAAATTAAACAAATACTTTATTCATTTTCTAAACCTTGAAATAAACTCAATATGAAAACTCTCTTTTTTATCACCGGAAGCAGCAAAGGAATTGGAAAAGGATTAGCAGAGCGTGCTTTACAGGATAAAGCTTCAAAAGTTATTGGACTGAGCCGTACCCACACCATTGAGCATGATCATTACAAAGGCATCAACATCGATTTATCGGAGATATCTCAACTGGAAAAAAACGCATACGATTTATTGAGTGCAGAAGGAGAATTTGAGCGGATTGTATTAATTAATAATGCGGGAACATTGGGTGATGTAAAGCACATGGGAAATATTGATCCGTCTGCCATTACACATCTCTTCAATCTGAATGTCACAGCTCCTATTATACTCATGAATGCTTTCATGAAGGTTTTTAAAGATTTTAAAGGAGAAAAAATCATCATTAACGTAAGCTCCGGTGCCGGTAAAAGTGCTGTTGATGGCTGGTCAGGTTACTGCGCATCCAAAGCTGCCTTGGACATGGCCACAGAAGTAACCGCCAAAGAAAATAAAATGGACAATGGAGGTTTTAGGATCCATGCCATTGCTCCTGGTGTGGTAGATACAGAAATGCAAACGCAAATCCGCTCCACTGATAAGAGCGATTTTAGCGGAGTAGAAAGGTTCAGAAGCTTGAAAGAAGATCAACAGCTAAGCTCAGAAAGTGAAGTAGCGGAGAAATACTTCAGCATATTGAACAATCCGGACAAATATACAGAAGCAATTCTGGATGTGAGAAATGTGTAGGAATTTGGCTATTTTGCGCTGGGTATGAAGCTACACATTAAAAATATGGTTTGTGACCGCTGTGTGATGGTGGTTCGATCAGAACTTGAAAAGCTGGAATTAAATCCTATAGCAGTAAATTTAGGTGCCGCTGAATTTTCGGAAGAGCTGAGCAAAGCTCAAATAGCCCAAATTGGAGATGTGCTGAAACCTATTGGTTTTGAGTTGATTGACAATAAAAAAAGTCGTTTAATAGAGGAAGTCAAAAATTCAATCATTCATCTGATCCACAAAGAAAACAACCAGCTCAAAAGCAATCTGTCAGAATATTTAAGTCATCAACTTGAGCATGACTACGACCATCTCAGGCATCTGTTCTCAGAAGTAGAAGGCACCACCATTGAAAAGTTTTACATCAACCAGAAAATAGAAAAGGTGAAAGAGCTATTGGTGTACGATGAGCTAAATTTAAATGAAATTACTTACAGGTTAAACTATTCAAGTGTAGCACACTTAAGCGCTCAATTCAAGAAAGTGACAGGTTTTACGCCCTCCTATTTCAAAAAAATCAAAGAAAACAAACGCATTTCTATAGATAAATTGTAGCCCCTTAACCCCCAAAGGGGGAATTGACCCTATTCCTAAGTTTGTGGAACACACCTTCAGAGGGTCTGCCAGCATCTCTTTCCAAATCCTATAAATCTGCCTCCACATAATGTAATACTTCCCATCTAAAGTTAGAGTTACTTTGTTAACTGAATAGTCAAACTTACCAAGTATTAAAGTAAATCATGAATCCCTATTAATTCTATTTATTAGAGGGTTCTTATAAACTGAATAACAGATGAAACACACTTATAAAATCACAGGGATGACTTGCAATGGCTGTCGCTCACATGTAGAAGAAGCGCTTAAAAAGGCTCCTCATGTAACCGCTGTTTCTGTGGATCTGCAAAAAGCTGAGGCTACTATTGAAATGGATAAACATGTGGAAATTGAACAGTTACAGGAAAGGCTAAAGGATAGCAATTATGAAATTTCCCTACCTAAGGATCATGCAGATATGCCTGATCAGCAGCACATGACCCACGTTTATAAAATAACAGGAATGACTTGCAATGGCTGTCGCTCACACGTGGAAGAAGCGCTTAAAAAAACTCCGCATGTAACCAATGTTTCTGTAGATCTGCAAAAAGCCGAGGCCGTAATTGAAATGGACAAACATGTGGAAATTGAACAGTTACAGGAAAGGCTGAAAGATAGCAGTTATGAAATCTCCCTGCCAGGGGAACATCCTCCTCAGCCAAAACAGCAGAAAGAAAAGCAAAAAAACACAGGAAAAGGTTCCGGTGTTTATTATTGCCCAATGCATTGCGAAGGGGATAAAACCTACGATAAAGCGGGCGACTGCCCTGTTTGTGGGATGGACTTAGTAGAGCAGCCAGCCGCAAAGAAAAAGATACAATATACCTGTCCTATGCATCCGGAAGTAATAAAAGATGGACCAGGATCGTGCCCTAAATGTGGAATGGATTTGGTGCCCATGGAAGCAGATGATACCGAGGAAGAAGATAAAACTTATCTGAAACTAAGACGCAAATTGCGTTGGGCAGTAGCATTTACCTTGCCCATTTTCATCATAGCCATGGCAGAAATGTTCCATAATAACCCCATGTATGGCTGGATGGAAGTTAAATACTGGAATTTTGTACAGTTAGCTCTTTCTATCCCCGTTGTGTTTTATGCTACCTGGATGTTTTTTGAGCGGGCCTGGCGCTCCATTGTCACCTGGAACTTGAATATGTTCACATTAATAGGCATTGGTGCGGGAGTAGCCTGGCTTTTTAGTGTGGTGGCCATATTTTTTCCGGATGTTTTCCCTGATCAGTTCAAAACAGCGAGTGGCACCGTATATGTCTATTTTGAGGCCGCAACAGTAATTCTAACACTGGTACTATTAGGTCAGGTACTGGAAGCCCGTGCGCATGGAAAAACCAATTCTGCCATTAAGGAATTATTGAAACTGGCACCTAATAAGGCCACTAAAATAATCAATGGCAAAGAAACAGTAGTAGCCATTGACGATATTGAAAAAGGAGATGTTTTACGTGTAAAGCCTGGTGAAAAAATACCTGTGGATGGTGAAATCAAGGAAGGAGCCTCCTCCATTGATGAATCCATGATATCGGGAGAGCCTATTCCTGTTGATAAAAAAGCAGGAGATAAAGTTAGTTCAGGCACCATCAATGGTAACAAAACCTTTACCATGACCGCTGAGAAAGTAGGTTCGGAAACTTTGCTCTCCCAGATTATTGAAATGGTCAACAATGCCAGCAGATCAAGAGCTCCAATTCAAAAGTTAGCGGATAAAATCTCAGGTTACTTTGTACCTATTGTAGTAATTATTGCTGTTCTCACATTTATCGTTTGGGCTGCCTATGGCCCTGAACCCTCTTACGTGTATGCTTTAGTAAATGCCATAGCAGTATTGATTATCGCCTGCCCTTGTGCTTTAGGATTAGCCACGCCTATGTCGGTAATGGTAGGTGTTGGTAAAGGTGCTCAGTCCGGTGTATTAATTAAAAATGCCACCTCATTAGAGGAAATGAACAAAATAGATGTGGTTATTATTGATAAAACAGGTACAGTAACCGAAGGAAAACCTTCTGTGGAGAAAGTGATCAGTACTTCAGCAGAATACTCTGAGGCAGACTTAATACAGAAAATTATCTCCCTCAACAGTAGCAGCGAGCATCCTTTGGCACAAGCCACCATGCGATTTGGTGCTGAAAAGAAGATAGAAGCCATTGAAGTAAGTGATTTTGAATCGGTAACAGGTAAAGGTATTACCGCAATATTGGAAGGAAAAAAGCTGGCTTTAGGCAATGAAAAGTTGATGGAAGAAGTAAATGCTACTATTTCCGATGAGTTATTAAAACAAGTTAAAGCCGAGCAGCAACAAGGAAAAACTGTCTCCATTTTGGCTGAAGAAAATACTGCACTTGGTTTCGTAGTAATTTATGATAAAATAAAGGAATCAAGTAAGGAAGCTATTCAAAAATTGCAAAATGAAGGCATTAAGGTAGTAATGTTAACCGGAGACAACCATGACACTGCCAAAGCAGTAAGTGAAAAGCTAAATTTAGATGGTTTTAAGGCACAAATGCTTCCTCAGGATAAACTGGAAGAAGTAAAAAAATTACAATCTGAAGGTAAAAAAGTAGCCATGGCAGGCGATGGTATTAATGATGCCCCTGCCCTCGCACAAGCAGATATTGGTATTGCTATGGGCACCGGAACAGATGTTGCCATAGAAAGTGCTGCGATTACTTTGGTGAAAGGAGACTTAAAAGGTATAGCCAAAGCCAAACTTTTGAGTCATAAGGTAATGCGCAATATTAAAGAAAACCTATTCTTTGCGCTGGCCTATAATACGTTAGGCATTCCTATTGCTGCAGGTGTGTTATACCCTGTGTTTGGATTATTGCTTTCTCCTATGATTGCCGCGCTAGCCATGAGTTTTAGTTCTGTTTCGGTTATTGCAAACTCGCTGAGATTAAGGAGTGCGAAGATATAATTATTAGTAACAAGGGAATATTCTTGTAGAACCTATCGCCCAAATAACCTCACTGACCCTGCAAGGAAAATGAATCCCTTGCAGGGTTTACTTCAATGTCGTTAAGTTAAGGCAAACCTCCTTCTCCCTTTAGCTTGTCCCGACCAATCGGGAGAGAAGGATAAAAGGTTGAGGTTTTAGTTTAAAGCTTAACTTAATGACATTAGGGTTTACTTTGAGTATCAAAAATTAGATGCTACTGGCTTTCATTCATGTGGATCAACCTATCCTAATCCAGGGAAATTAAGAATGCCGAAGCGTACATTCTTCCTTCCTGTTAAAAGATTAAGCACCTGAATTCAGCCTCACATTATTATTTACACTTAATTTTATTAAATTGTATATTCGCTGAGTTCGCAAAATAATTTATCGTTTTTTCAGTATATCTTTGAGCAGCTTTTATTTCTTTTAAACTATCAACTTCATGCGTAAAGCAGTTAAACCTATACTGAAGATTATTGCCATTACCGTATTGGTTTTAGCAGCAGTTTTCTTCGTGAATGATAAATTGAAGGAAATTGGTAACGAGATTTCCGAACAATTTCTCGTGGATTTAATCAGAAAGGAAAGCAATGGCCTTTATGAACTGAGTTTTGAAAAATTAGAACTTAATCTGATCAGTAACAGGCTTCGGATCTTTAATGCCCAACTTGTTCCCAACTATAAATCTATTACAGATTCCAGTACCATTTCCAACCTTTATCAGGTTCGTATAGATTCTGCAGACATCAATTTGAAATCAGTTTTTAAAATATACACCAAAAAAGAACTGATAGTAAAAGGAGTTGAAGTGGTGAATCCACAGATTTTAATGACAAAAATTAACCCGGAAAAGAAAGAGATTAAACTCGGCCGGGAAACAGGTGAAATTTACGAAATCATTTCTGACTACCTCAGCCTGTTGCAAATAGACTACTTCCAGGTGCGTGGCGGATCACTCAACCATTCTCCAAGCAAGCTGTCACTGAATACTATAAATTTTGGGATTTCTGATTTTGTCATAGACCCTAGCCAAAAGAAAAGAAAGGTATTCTATTCAGAATCCATTAATCTGGGACTACAAAATCAGTCAATTGACCTGCCTGATAGCATTCATGTGCTCACTTTTGATGGCTTCAGGCTATCAACCACTGATTCAATACTCAGCTTTACTAACCTAAAAATAAAAGCCAGGCCTCATATTAATACGCAGGAAAGTTTCACCGAAAAACGTAAAAATATCTACGACATCATTATTCCTGTTTTGGAGCTAAAAGGCATTAACTATTTAAAAGCCTATCAGGAAAATCATCTGCTAATTGATAAAGTAAGCATTCCTGAACCCATTATAAATATTCAATCCGTATCCGGAACAGACAATACGGAGAGTACCTCTGACAATACTATTGGGAAATCCCTTCTCGCTTTATTTGACTTAATTAAAGTGAAGAATTTTAAAATTAATGAGGCCGCTCTGGATCTGGTAGTGAAAATTAAAAACCAGCAACAATTTAAATCCAACAATATAAGCATTGAGCTTTTTGATATTATGCTGGATTCCAGCAACTATGAAATCAACAGCAGAACCAACTATTTTGAAAATGCAAAAATCAGTATACAGGATTATGATTATAAATTGCCTGATAGTGTACATATCATGGCTTTCAAAAATCTAACCATCAATACCTTTAACTCTACCTTAAGGGTAGAGGATTTTATTATTAACCCCTCAAGAAATGCCAGTGATAGTCTGTTGACTAAATTTAATTTTAATATTCCACTCATCAATCTGGAAGGTATTAACTATAAGGAAGCCCTCATCAAGAAGCGCATGTTCCTCAAAAGCATGGAATTTACAAACCCTTCTATTTATGTTGATCCTACCACAGAGTTGGGACAGACTAAAATGGATTCAGTTTTCACTCCTGCCAAGCTACAATCAGTTTTGAAAAATTATTTTGAGGAAATTAAAGCAGACCAAATCCAGGTGATCAATGGAAAAGTAGAAATTAGCAATCAATTCTTTGTTGATGAAATAAGTCTCAAACTGGAAAAATTAGCTATTGATACTGCCGTAAACTCCTGGCACAACCTGGCTGACAGCATTTATTTACAGGCTAACCATCTGCAGTTAAAGCTAAAAGAGGGGGGGCTCGAGATTGGACATATCAATGCAGGCAGGAAGCTCCATGAACTTGAACTGGAAGATCTGACTTATTTTGAACCCAAAACGGAAACCCATATAAAAAGCAAGAAACTAAAAGTGCATGGTGTGCAACTGGATAGCATTATTGAAAATAGCATAGTACAAATTGAAAAGGTTTCTTTACACCAGCCGGAGTTTATCCTTCATCCTAATTCAAATAGTGACAAAGAAGAAGACATGAATTGGAAGTGGCCCAAAAAACCCATGATTCTTAACATCAATGATGGCAAGCTTATCTATCATATAGATACCTCCAATTATTTCAGTATAGGTAAGTTCAATACAGAACTGGTTATTCAAAAACAGCTTTCCTTACGTTATTTCTTATCAGAAAGTCTCTCTGTAAATCATAAGGCTTTGGAACACACACTTAACATCGCAAAAGTGAATTTACCGGGAAACAGCACTACGCTTTCCATTCACAATATTTCACTAGCACCCTTTGAGATGAACGACAGTATGAAACTCAGTGCACATATTCCTTTGGTTCGTTTAACCGGATTCAACAAAGAAACCCTCATCCGGAATAAAAATGTGCTGGCAGATAGTATGATCATCAATGTGGCAAATATGGATATGGAATGGATAACGAAAGTGCAGGAAAAAGTATCTCAAACCAAGGACAGAAAAGATGAGAACGGGTTTACAATTGACTTAAATACTGTTCAATTAGAACTTAAACAATCCACCCTACAAGTAGTGAATAGTAAAAATGAGAGGTCCTTGTGGTCGAACCGGAAAACTACTCTTCTTCTACAGAACCTGTCTTATCCAACACAAAAATTAGCTTCGGATGGATCCTTGCTTTACGCGAAAAATTTCTCTTTTGAATGCTCAGGTTTAAGTGGGGTATCCTTTACAGGAGACTTACTCAATTTTGAGCATATTGCTTACAACAGTAAAAACAGAAAGGGGAAAATCAACAGCTTCGATATCCAGAAACAAGGTGGTACTTCCTCAGCAAAAATAGAAAATATCTCCCTTGATAACTGGGCTGCACAAAAATATATTGAGTCCAACGAAATCAATATTGGTAGTTTAACTACACATAAAGCAGACGTTTTTCTTACCATTAAAGATTCCCGCGAGGACTCATTTAAAAACAAATACTTTATCCCTTTTAAGAATCTATTTATCAGACAAATAATTTCCAAAGACCTCAATCTACGGGTCTACCACCAGGAAAAGGATCGCAATTATTTTGTGAGACAAGCAGATTTAAAAATCAACAGGCTCAACCTTGATTCTGCCATATACATTAAAAGCCTGCATCGGCAGCTGGCTTCTCTCTCCTTTAATGGCAAAGACTATCGGGAAGATATAGGTAAAAATTATACGCTGACAGCTGACAGCTATGCCTTCTCCTATCCCAATGCCACATTGTCTGCCTCCGGAATTGCTCTAAAATCACGTTATGACCGCTTTAAGTTCAGCCAGCATATCAAATACCAAACTGATTGGTTTGATCTCAAACTGGCTTCAGTCAATTTCTCCGGCATCAACCTTGATAAGTTGGTAAATAAAGAACTCCATATCCAGAAAGCATCCATAAACGATGGAAAATTTACGGTATTAAGGGATCTCAATGTACCACTGGACACCACAAAATATGTACCCTTGCCGCAAGAAGCGCTTCAAAAATTAAAAATCCCACTTCAAATTGATACTGTTTCCGTTAGTGCCCACATTAATATTTACATCGTTCCAAAGGATGGCGGTGGATTGGGTTTTGTGTCATTTGATGAACTTACCGGGACTATCTTCGGACTCCGTTCGAGGCCTGCGAGTGGCCAGCCTATAGAGTTGTTTGCCCGGGGAAAACTTAATAAAATGGGAGAATTTCAGGCAAAAGCTGAATTCCCTTTTCCCTCACAAAAGAGTAAGTTTACTCTTAGCGGATCAGTAGGGCCAATGGATATTTCTACCCTTAATGAAATGCTCGTGCCTATCGCTGCCGTGGAAGTACGTTCAGGAGAAAATGAGCAACTCAATTTTGAATTGAGCGGAAACAATGAATATGCTGAGGGAAACATGATTTTCAGGTACAATAATTTGAAGGTAAATATATTGGATCGCCATACATATCAATCCTCAGGCCTGAGCAATAGTCTAAGAACTTTTTTTGCCAATAGCTTTGTAGTGAGAGGCAAAAATCCCAATCTCTTTAAGCTCAATGAAGGGAAGATTTTCTTTGAAAGAAACAAAAGCAGATCCATTTTCAACTATTGGTCCAAATCATTATTAAGTGGGGCAGTAAGCAGCATTGGAATCAGCAATAATGAAGAGGACGCTAAAGAATATAAAGAAGAAGAGGGTGTTGACTAAGCTATTAATAGATGATGTCCAATATTAAGAGAATTAATTTTACCTTGTGAACAGTAATTCCAATTTTGTAAAAAATCCAGTTACTGGTCTCGAAAAAACAAGACATTGAAAGACATACTTTTATTTTTATCTGCCGCAGTTTGTGAAATTTTCGGCTGTTATACATTTTGGCTCTACCTAAGATTAAATAAATCAATTTATTGGGTAATCCCCGGTATTCTCTCGCTTATGGTTTTCGCTTTCCTTCTAACTAAAGTCCAAAGCGAATTTGCCGGAAGGGCTTATGCTGTATATGGAGGAATTTATATAGTTTCTTCTCTGTCATGGCTTTATTTTGTAGAAAACATACCTCCTGACAAATGGGACATTATTGGAGCATCCGTTTGTATAATAGGTGCCATGATCATCCTGTTTATGCCCAGATAGAATTTTTCATGCATCAGTATTTATTTAACACCTGTCTTGGAAAAACAGTCTTACCCGACAATTAATGGTGCTTAAGTTTAAAATCGACCAAAGCTCAATCTCACTGATTATTGCTAGCATGCTATTCCGCGCCAACGGAATTCATGAGAAGCAATCTGTTGGTTGAGCTACACCTTTATACTCTCCGATTGAAATATCAAATATAAAACTTAGCCATCCCCACCTTAGGTATAGGCACCATAGTTTATTTGTCGGACTCAAGGAAAGAGGAATTCTCAAGAAGCCAAATAGCCCCCACTCGACCCGATGAGGCAATCCACTGAAAACCATCAATTTAACCATTGCCTCAATAAAAATAAATTCACTCCTATTCAACTTATTAAACACAATTACGTTGGTGCATCCTACAATCACCAACTATTAACCAAAACAGGGAAAAATGAAAAATTTAGTAATAATAATGTCTTTACTTGTTGTATTTACAGCATGTAATACGGAAGTAAAAGAAGAGAATGAAACATTAAAATCAGAAAATGCCGCATTAAAGGCACAAAATGATTCTCTCAGGGAAGTCAGTCAGGAAAGGAAAGCTTCAGTTGAGAACTATCAGCAAAGGTTGGCAGAAATAGATAAAAACCTTGCTGAAATTACTGCTGATCAATCCATGGTGTCAACATTACAAACAGACATTGAAGAAGTAGACAACAAAGAGGTGGCAGAAGCCATCAATCAAAGAATTGCCAATATGCGCACTTTGATGGAAAACTCAAGAAACAAAATAATGGCTCTGGATAGATCTTTGAGCCAACTTCGTAAACAATCAGGTGCCAAAAGTGAGGAAATTGAGGCATTGGAACAGCGATTGGAGGAAGCAAGCCAGAATTTGATAGATAAACAAGAAGAAATTACTCAACTTACCACTTCCCTGGAAGAACGACTGGCCGAGTTGGGACAACAACTAGAAGAGGAAGTGTCTGTTTCTGAAGAATTAAGAAGAAATTTAAACAGGGCTTATTATTACGTAGGTGAATCTAAAGAGCTTCAGGAAAAAGAAATTGTGACTAAAGAAGGCGGATTTATTGGTTTAGGCAGAGTAAAAGTGATCAATGCCAATGCAGCTGACACTCTATTTACCAGAACTGATAAAACAGATTTGGAGACTATTTTTCTGGATGCTAAAAAAGCCACTCTTATCACCAATCACCCGGAGGGGAGTTATGAACTTGTTGAAGAAGGCGATAAAATAGAAAGCTTCAGAATTACAAACCCAGCGGAGTTTTGGAAAGATTCCAATTACATAGTTATTGAAGTAGACAGATAACAAAATAAAAATCACATCGCTGGAAAGCCCTGTTGTAAAAAACATCAGGGCTTTTTTTGTTATATTAGAGGCATTTGAGGATTTGAGAGGTTAAAATTTTATTCCATTGGAATAAAAACCTCATTATTTACTTTGACGTAGGTCAGAGAATTACATTACTGCTAATTATCTTAATATGACGATTTCCATCCTACTCATTATTTTAGGTTTTGTTCTATTGATAAAAGGTGCTGATTGGATGGTAAATGGGGCAACTTCCCTCGCCAAAAAAAAGCGCGTTTCTGATTTGGCCATCGGTTTAACTATTGTGGCCTTTGGCACCTCTGCTCCCGAATTGGTTGTGAATTCAATTGGCTCTTTTCAAAACCAATCGGATATAGTTTTTGGAAATGTCATTGGTAGTAACAATTTCAATTTATTCTTCATACTGGGCATTGTAGGCCTTATTTTGCCCATCACTGTTCAATCAAGTACCGTATGGAAAGAAATTCCCATATCATTTATAGCTGCTTTATTAATTCTCGGGCTATCCAACTCTTACCTTTGGCAGAACGACCCCATTCTTTCAAGACTGGATGGAGTCATTCTTTTACTCATGTTCGGGTTCTTCTTATTCTATGTGTATAAACAAATGAAAAATGAAGGCATCGCTTTGGAATCCGCACAAATATCCATCGCTATTGAAAATCAGTCAAATCGGAAAATCTGGGGCCTGATTATTATTGGATTAGCCGGACTGGTTATCGGTGGAAAATTAGTTGTTGATAACGCCATAGAAATAGCCACCGAATTGGGGATTAGCAAAAAGATTATCGGATTAACCATTATTGCAGCGGGTACTTCTTTGCCTGAATTGGTAACTTCAGTAGTGGCTGCATTGAAAAAGAACAGTGATATAGCCATCGGAAATGTTATTGGTTCCAACATTTTCAATATTTTCTTTATCCTTTCAATAAGTTCACTCATTAACCCGATAGAGTACAACCGGAATTTTAATATGGATATCTACCTGCTTTTGGGTGGCACCTTCTTACTTTTTATTGCCATGTTTACCGGTAAAAAGAGAAAACTCGATCGCTGGGAAGCAGGCTTACTGCTACTGATATTTATTGTATACACTCTTTTCTTAATCGGAAATGAAACATAATGTTTAAAATAAATCTTCTTAAAATTCAGAATATTTGAAGAAACTACTGCTTTCTAGTGGGATTTTGATTACAGACAGATTAAAGTTCTTAGCTTTCACTGCCGTGGTGAGTGTCTTCACTCACCACTTCTATCTTAATTTTTAATATAATACCTGATTAATCAACTAGTTTATTGTCATTTTTGCCAACTATCCTTTGTATCCACCTCTTTTCGCAAACTACAGTGGTGAGTATCTCCACAAATTGCCGTGGTGAGTGTCTCCACTCATCACTTTCTATTAATAACTCCTAAGACTTCACCCTCTCGTAAATCAGACTTGCTGAAGTTTGCGAAGTTTCCATATCTCCCAATATCTCCTTTAACTGCTTATAATCCTGAATCACCTGCTCACGCTTTGGTTGACCAGGTAAAATAGCATGGAGTTCTTTCTTCAGCTTTTCAACTGTAAACTCCTGCTGAATCAGCTCACGAACAGCTTCCTTATTTAAAATGAGGTTCACCAAAGAAATATAATCCACCTTGATCAGACGCTTTGCAATAGCGTAGGAAACCCCACTAGTTTTGTAACAAACCACTTGTGGGACTTCAAACAAAGCAGTTTCAAGTGTAGCTGTTCCGGAGGTTACAAGGGCCGCTGTGGCACAATTAAGCACATCATAGGCCTGATCGTAAACCAGGCTTACGTTTTCCAGGTTCATTACAGTTTCATATAATGTTGCCTCCAGGTTGGAAACACCAGCTACAATAAAATGATAATCAGGAAAATGGGGCACTATGGCTTTCAGCTTAGCCAGCATATGTAACACCTCTTGTTTTCTGCTCCCGGGCAGAATAGCAATAATTGGTTTTTCAATTTGTTTGGCTACAAAATTCTGATCCGGCTCAAAAGCTTTAATGGCATCCAATAAAGGATTACCAACATAATCCACCTCGTAGTCAAACTTCCTGTAAAACTCCTTCTCAAAAGGTAGGATCACATACATATAATCCACTGATTTTTTAATTTTAAAAGCGCGATTCTGGTTCCAGGCCCAAATTTTAGGAGAAATATAATAATGGGTAGGGATGTTATTCTGATGGGCAAATTTGGCCATCCTCATATTAAAGCCGGCATAATCTATTAAAATCAGGGCATCTGGATTATAATCAAGAATATCTTTTTTGCAGAATTTAATCCGCTTTTGAATAGTATTCAAATGAGTAAATACTTCCCAAAATCCCATAAAAGCCATTTCTTTATAATGCACTACCAGGTCAGCTCCCGCTTTCTGCATGGCTTCGCCACCCCAACAGCGAACCTCAGCTTCCGGATCTGCATTTTTTAAGGCTTTGATCAAATTTCCGCCATGCAAATCGCCTGAGCGTTCACCGGCTATGATATAATATTTCATCGGTTTGCTGGTTCTGTGCGTTTTAGTTCATCCAGACATAGGTGAACGTAAAATTAAGGTATTCCTTTGTAAAACAATGATCGAAATTAATTTATATAAAGTCTGAGATTAAATCTCACAAGAGCGCTCATCTTACTATTGAAAATCAACAGGTTACCTCTTACTCTCACGCAATTTCCTCACAGGACATATACATCAAGGGAAGTAGCTTTCGTACTATTTTTAAAAAATTATTGGTACCTGTTCCAACCAATCATTGCATAATTGGGTCATTATTTTATAAATTACATGTAAATACACATAATAACCGGGCAATAGAAAATTTTTTACCCATTCAAGCATTTAAATGTACATTGGGTGTAACCTACAGTTCTATTATTCAGTTAGTCAAGATAGTTAGTGATGAAAGGGTGCTGCCTGCAAAGGCAGTGCTTTTTTTTATGTTTTTAATGGTAATTTGCCATGCCTCCTTTATCACAATCCCCAACAACAATAATTATTAATAGCAAAGCAGAAGTGGAGTAAATCCTTAGTGATATCATTAAATCTCCTAAATTTGCGGGAATGAAAAATCGTTTTTTCTTTGTCGGAATAATAATGCTATTATGTGTGCAATCCCATGCCCAGCAAAAAAGTAGCTGGGAAGCTTTCTGGAATGCAGACACCACTCATATAGGTTTCAAGGATCATAATGGAGAGGTAAAAATAACCCCTAAATTCATGGGCTTTACCATAGCCAGAAAATTTGATGACATTATTGCCGTAATGGAAGAGAAAAATGGGGAATATGAAAGTTACTATCTCACCAAATCCGGCAAAACTGCAGCTTATGGAGATTTGTTTATCTCAGACAATTCAGCGGATTGTGAGAGCGAAGGCTTCATCAGGTTTCAGGATAAGGAGACTGAGCACATCGGCATGTTGAACAGCGAGGGGAAAGTAGTGGTGCCTGCGGAATACAATGCACTATCCAGGGTAAGAAATGGATATATAATTGCCCTGAAGAATGCACGGAAACATTTCTGGGAAAAACGAAAGCATTCCGGCTGCAATCATTACAGTTGGAAGGGTGGAAAAACCTACCTTATTGATACCAGTAATCAGATCATTATCAAGAAATTTAAGAATGAAAACGCTCTTGACTTCTATTCTCTGGAAAAGACAGCTGAAGTACATCCTGATCAGAACCGGGAAAGTTATCTTGCTAAAGATGGACAGTATTATTCTTTTATTGATTTCAAAAAAACATTCCAGGATTGGCTTTTCAACAATCTGATCAATTCCCTCTCAATGGAAAAGCTGTCTGGTGCTTCTTACAAAGAAATCTATTACTGGAAGGATAACGAAGGATGGGTAAGCCAACCCAAGGAAAAATATCTAGCTGATCATTTTGACCTATTGAAAAAGAGATTACAAGAAACTCAAAAAGAAGGTGCCGATTATTTCATTTCAACAGAAGGCCTTACTATTTACGATTATGAATCAGGGGAATTCAGCCAATTTTTCAACAATTGTGGTCAGGCCAAAGACTGGAAATACCCATTAATGACTTTAGTGATCAGTCATGACACTGATGATGGAGATTTCTATCAGGATCACATAAGCTTCCTGAAAACTGATGAAGGTTATCAATTAATCAATGTGATCCTCCGAAATACTGAAGAGTAATAGTACCAATAGATGATGTTTCCACAATGTATGGAATAGCTCTGCTATTGGATAAATAACACAGACTTGTCCCGTGTCAAAAATACCTCGCCAGTCACAGCTTTATTATTTATTAAAATCCGCAGAGCCCTTGCAGAACTCTGCGGGTAGAAATTTATTTGGAAAGGCTGATTATTTTCCTCCGAGAAGCAAAAGCTCATTCACCTGTATGTCGGTGACATACTTCTTCTCCCCTTGTTTATCTTCATAGCTTCGGTACACCAGTTTGCCGGAAATAGCCACTTCCATCCCTTTGTCGGTATACTTCTCTGCAATCTCAGCTATCTTGCCCCAGGCAGTAAGTCTGTGCCATTGGGTTTCTTCCACCTTCTCCCCTTGTTGGTTTTTGTAGGTTTCATTGGTGGCCAGGTTAAAGTTGGCAAGCTTCTTTCCATTTTCAAAAGTTTTGATTTCAGGTTTTGCGCCTAGTCGCCCAATCAGTTGCACATTGTTTTTTAAATTGTACATGGTTTTTAAATTTTAGTAAAACATTTATTTATTTCAGCTGCCACTTATTCAGCAGCAACATCACAAAGGTGCAGGATGGAGCAAAAGCTAGTCGGGTAATAAATGTTTGAGGTCTTTTGTAGTCGTTTGTAAACGGTTGTAAGCGATTACTAACGAATATTAATAACAGCTAAACCCTATAAAGTTGATGTTGCATTAAAATATAGCGGTAAATGTCTTTGACATCTTTCTTCAGCAAAAAAGGCCACATATGCTCAGACATTCCTTCCTTGCTCTGCCGTAGCGGCTACGCGAAGGTGCAGTGCCACACATTTGCTAGAAGCTGGAACAGATTTACGATATATCCAGCTATTTCTGGGACATGCTTCAACAAGAACAACTGAAGTTTACACGCACGTTGCTACAAATGCTTTTGAAACAATAATAAATCCATTAGATTGCTAAAAATACATTGCGAATAAAACACACTATGGCTATTTTATTCGGATGTTATAGGCTATCCCTGCAAATCGCATAATGAAGAACTCGATAATTTTGCTTTCTGTTTTGTTAACTGCCCTTGGCTGTGCATCAACCAAAAAATTATCAACTCCGCTGGATTTCAACTCTGAAACTGGACTGAACAACATCATGAGAGGGACAACAGAAGAAACAATTCTTCGAACCTTAGGTGAGCCTGAATTTATTGACAGGGAGTGGGAACAGACTGAGAACTTAAAATACTATAACTATTACAGTAAAGGTGTCCAAATTTCGGTCAAGGACAAGAAAGCTCTATGTGTGTTCCTCTTTTATAAGTCGAAAAAATTCAAAAAGTATTCTGGATCGAACAACATTTTCCCACTCGTTCGAACAATAGAAGGGGTCAAATCAACTTTTGGTGAACCGGATTATTTTTCCCAATCAACGAACAAAGAATACGGTGAATTTCCCAGACAAGAGGAAACTTACATTTCGTACGAACAACCTGGTATTTCATTCACATTCTGGAACGGTGAACTGGGAGACATCAGGTTTACTAAGAACCAAGAAGACAGCCTATAACATTGGATAGAGCCGAATGGCCTTAACTACCTTCGAGCCATTTTTACTGCAATTCGGCCACTAAATCTGCCCTGGGAAAGGATGTGGTTATCTGCTGGGTGATTTACGCAGGAGTTTTTGACTTTCCTGGCGCACTGCGAACTTGCCAGTTGCATCACTCGGCAGATTTAGCTACTTTAGATTTTCATAGAACCGGGAGGGCCACTCCCTCTATCCAGGCGTTATGCTTAATTACTTATACAATGAATAAATTTTTAGTTATAGTCCCTTTATTATTTTTGGCTTTATCTTCTACTGCCCAGACGTCAGACAATACAGTCAACAAAACAAGCGAATATAAAACACTTGATTTTAGCTCTTTATTTGTAGGCAAGGAATTTTATTCGGACAACCGAACGGAGAAATACAATAGGGTTGAGCCAATAGGATATTTTGGAAGCACTTATCAAAGAGTTTTTGTCCATTTCATTTCTGTAATTCAGGACCAAGATAATCCCTTAGTATATTTCGTTTATGGTAAGACAAAGCTCAAAGACAATATATCAGTATTTCAGGGTAAAATCATTATTGACGAGATAATTGAATTTAAAAGACATGAATTTCCAAAATTCAATCGTGGAGAAATTACTGGTAAATATATCTTTTTTGAAGACACAAAAAAAAATGGTTCTGGAAAATTCCAAGGACAATTTACTTCTAGCTGGTTAATAAATGAGGAAGAAAGGGTTGAATATGATGGTATGATGCTAGCAGCGGACGGATTTTCAAATAATCAATTTGAAGGAGTTTGGATAAGTTATAATTCGGGGAAAGAATATATCTGCAATTGGGGTGATTACAGAATTCCTAATAGCGGTGATCTTGATAATGGAGCTGGCGAGTTTTTCCCAAGTAAGGAATATCTTAATAGAGGCTGGCAGACTTATCTTGATCAATACGGAGACCCGAGCGAAGCTAAAACCAAAAGAGCGCGAGAATTAGAAAAAGCAAATTGGTGGTAAAAATAAGCATAATCGAGTAGACGGCCGTGAGCCATAAAGCCCACGGTGCGCCTCTCACACCACTGTACGTACGGGTCTTCCCGCTGGTGGCGGGACAGGCTGTATACAGCGGTTCGTCAAGCATAATATAGTCGCTCTTCACACCAACTATATCTCGATTCTACTTTTAGGATAGGGCTAGCAAAGCCTCCCTATCGAATTTTCAAATCACCTGACGTTCAGTCCTTCATCATTTTGTGAGACCTCCGTAGCTCTTACGGCTCGTTACTCATGACTACTATGACTTGCGCCACCGCTAAAGCTAAGGCGACACGCGGTCTGCTGACTTCTTGGCTCATAGAAACCGAATCTATTCAAGACCTCCCCAGAGCCTGTCCCGCCATAGCGGGATAAGGACATATTCCTTCCTCCGATCCCTGCGACATCTACCTAATAGAGATTGTTGGTTACGGGCTTTGCAAAGATGTGCTTGCTTACCCTCTCTATCTGGCCTCCGTATGCCGTTTCTGTTTGTCAGTACCGGATTTTGTAGTCCCACTTTCTTCACTGCATTCCTCACGGAAAACCAGCTTGTGCTTACGCTAAAGCTTCAGCGACACGCGTGCGGCTTACTAACAGGCTTCACCAACTTGCCTGTAAGGGACTTGCACCCTCTGGAATAATATGGTATCTTCGATACCGGATGCCCATACTGGGCACACACAATGGCTAAGATAACATAGGGCAGATAAGGCTTTCGGCAAGGTTCGTTCATTTAGCAAACTTTGGTTTCGGTGGACAAGTAATCGCTTCGAAAGCCCTACGTTTCTTAGCTTGGCGTTATGCGCAACAGCGTTGATAAAATTTAGATGAACTCTTTTCAAGAAGATGTTAAGAAACACCCCTACAAATGTCTTGCGCCTTCGTTTCAGCGCATTGATGATCTGACTCTGTCCGATAATTTCAGAATTTTTACACCCAAAGATTCATTAGTGAATGATTGTGAAATTTCTCTTTCCAAATCAAGTACTAAACATAAATTTCAGTTTGAAATAAAACTGAAGCAACAAATTGTACCATGGAGTAAATTTAGTTTCGAACAATTTGGTTTGAATCAAGAACTTGCTCTTTTGGGAAATGAAAAATCCTTAAATGCATCAGCAAAATCTGTAACAAAGATTTCACTCAGTCTGGGAACTAAAGAAAAGGATTACAAGAGCCTTTTAGGTGAACTATCTGAATTGGATTCAACTCAAGTGGATAACAGTTCTTACTTTCATAGGATAATAGTGCCAACAGAAAAAGAGGTAGAAACTACATTGATAAGTGGCACTTCGTACACAGATAAGAAGACGATATATGGTTATGGCCTAGTGACTGTGTTAATTGATGGTAACTCGTACCATATGTATCGTTTCAGTAACAGAGACAATAAGAAATTTTATTTGATTCTAGAATCTCTTCAAAAAGTTTCATTTGAGACCTTCTCGCTGGATACTGATAGTGCAATCAAAGCACTAAGTCTTATTACTGGGAATTGGTACGGTGACGAAAGATATATTGTACGTTCATCTGAACAGCTATTTAACACTATTGATTCTATTCATTTCCGAACAGCAAGCTATTCGATCATTTCGGGACACAAAATAATTGATCCACATGGTTTTGTAGAGTATATGAAGGCAATGGGTAGAAGTGAATTTAAGAATTCAACTTCAGTTGTTCCGGCCATTTCCTTTTCCAGAATATGTGCAATGATGAAACATGTAGATGAGCTTGAGAGAAGTCTTTTCTTAATTCTAGAGGGAAATAAATCTAAATCTCCAATGTCTAGAATTACATCTTATTTAGTAGCATTAGAGACTTTAGCTTCCTCGATTTCATCTAAGTATCCTGAACATTTCAAGACAATAAAAAACTCTAAGCTTTCTGGAAAAGTGAGAAATTCATTGATAAAAAAACTTGAAGACTATAAGGATGATTTGCCTCCTAACGAATACGAATTGATGACAAGGAAATTGCAGAACATTAATTCCCCTTCCAACATGGATAAAATATTGAAGAGCTTTGAATTATTTGGCATTAAACTCCCTCCTAAGATGAAAAAAATAATTAAGACACGGAACGTGTTCCTTCATGGGAAAACACCTTTTGAAGAAAATGAAGTTAAAGAGAAACAGAAGGAACTTGGTATTGACTCATTGCGAATGCATATGTTGGTATCTGTTCTTTTTTTAAAATTCTGTGGTTACTCTGGCCACATCAAGAATTTGGCAGGGTGGAGACTTTATGACGATAACAGAACCGATCCTAATTTTGAACTAACTGAAGGAATCTACTTTACGATATAAGCGCATAACAAACGATATAGCACATGCCTCTACTGAGCTACTTGAAACTGACATGGAAAACAGAAACTTTACCGATATTTGAAAGAACAGAGGCACGTGCCATATCTGGTCGTTAGCTGCAAAAAAAAATTAAAATATGTACATAAAGCCAGTTTACTCACTAAAAATTGTACTCCTATGGACGAGGAAGTATATCTACTTTTTTTTTCTACTATCTATTGTACCTGTTTTACTGTATGATGTTGTTGGCTTAAAGTGGCTATATCTACCATGGCTTCCAATTGGACTTGTAGGGACATCTCTCGCTTTCATAACCGGATTTAAAAATAATGCTTCATATGAAAGGCTTTGGGAAGCCCGAAAGATATATGGAGGCATTGTAAACGCATCAAGGCTATTAGCAACAATGAGCAATGACTTTATCACTAATGAATTTGCCAGAACAGTGAGAACTGATAATGAATTTCTTAAAATCAAAAAGGTGATTATAATGCGTCATGTAGCTTGGATGACTTCTCTGAGGCATGCTCTTAGAGTCAAAAAACCATGGGAAATGAATAAAGAGCAAATGAAAACCGTAAATGTAGCAGAACACAAAATCTCTCTCGAAGAAGAACTAGATGGATATTTAGATAAAGATGAGAAAGAGTTTGTACTAAGCATGACAAATAAGCAAGCAGCCTGTCTCAACCTTCAATCCCGCCATTTTAAGGAATTAAAATCAGAAGGATTGATTGATGTCTTCCGCCACATGGAGTTTAAGAATATGATTGGCGAACTATTTTCTTTGCAAGGCAAAGTTGAAAGAATTAAAAACTTTCCGTATCCAAGGCAATTTGCCACTCTAAACTTGTTTTTTATTTGGATTTTTATAATACTAATACCCTTTGGAATGATGCATGAATTTCATGAGATAGGACTCGTTATGGCTGAAGACGAAAACATAAGCTTTTTGAATCGTCTTGTTGCTGAGCATTTTGTGTGGATGACTGTTCCAATTAGCATTATTATATCATGGGTGTTTATGCTTATGGAAAGAGTAGGTGACGTATCTGAAAATCCTTTCGAAGGAAGTAGAAATGATGTCCCGATTACTACAATTTCAAGAGCTATAGAAATTGATATTCGAGAAATTATTGGAGATGATAAAAAGGACATACCAAAGCCTTTTCAAAATACTGCTGATACTGAAATGTAAAAAGGAACCAGCAGCTAATCGAGTAGCCCGACCTGAGTCAAATTGACTCAGGTTGAGGCTCTCACACCACTGTACGTACGGGTCTTCCCGCTGGTGGCGGGACAGGCTGTATACAGCGGTTCGTCAAGCATAGTATAGTCGCTCTTTACACCAACTATACCTCGATTCTACTTTTGGGATAGGGCTAGCAAAGCCTCCCTATCGGATTTTCGAATCACCTGACGTTCCGTCCTTCATCATTTTGTGAGACCTCCGTAGCTCTTACGGCTCGTTACCCATGACTACTATGACTTGCGCCACCGCTAAAGCTAAGGCGACACGCGGTCTGCTGACTTCTTGGCTCATAGAAACCGAATCTATTCCAAGACCTCCCCAGAGCCTGTCCCGCCCAAGCGGGATAAGGACATATTCCTTCCTCCGATCCCTGCGACATCTACCTAATAGAGATTGTTGGTTACGGGCTTTGCAAAGATGTGCTTGCTTACCCTCTCTATCTGGCCTCCGTATGCCGTTCCTGTTTGTCAGTACCGGATTTTGTAGTCCCGCTTTCTTCATTGCATTCCTCACGGAAAACCAGCTTGTGCTTACGCTAAAGCTTCAGCGACACGCGTGCGGCTTACTAACAGGCTTCACCAACTTGCCTGCAAGGGACTTGCACCCTCTGGAATAATCTGGTATCTTCGATACCAGATGCCCATACTGGGCACACACATTGCATAAAACCCATTTGCTCACCACCTTGTAGCGAATTGAGTGCTAAATAGCCTGTAATTTATGATTGCTTTTCATAGCTGGCAATCAAGGATAGTGCCTTGGCAAACTGTGGAGCTTAACTATTCTAATGTATTGCAATTAATGAAGTGTATCAGTTTGTGGAGAAAGCATAAATTACTACTTTCAGTATTTCATAGCCTAGTATAGCAAACGGGTTTTATACAGGCGTTAGCAGCAATTTGAAAGAATGACCGAAGAATACAAATATCGACCACCAATTAAATACTTGTACACTGGACTCGGTGGGCTTGTAATATCTGTCATATTTGGACTTGCAATGATTAAAGGAGATGAAATATGGTTTTCGATAATTGTAGGAATATTTTGTTTAATGGGTTTAGCATTGGGAATTGGCTTTTTGACAATATTCTTTAGAAAACTCAATGTTGGAAATCTAAAATTGGGAAATGACTTTCTTGAAATACCAGGACGGTGGAAAGAAAGAACAAAAATAAACTTTAATGATATTTTGGACATTGGAGAAATTGACTCCTACGATAACGTGATTGAGATTGAAAGCAAGCTTGGTATTCATTTAATCGAGCGAAATTGGATGAAACAGAAGGAGTTTGATAACGTCAAAAGGAGACTTCAAGAATATTGGATGAATAAATAAAAAAATTACCTACAAGAGTTTAGGTCATACTTACAAGCATCCAGATTGGCATTAATTTGTATATTTGTTTCGGATGAAAAAACTATACGTCATAGCTGGATGCAATGGAGCAGGTAAAACAACTGCTTCTTACACAATCCTGCCAGAAATACTTGATTGCAAGGAGTTTGTGAATGCAGACGAAATTGCTAAAGGTATTTCACCTTTTCAGCCAGAAAAAGTGAGGATAGAAGCAGGTAGAATGATGTTGAAAAGAATTAAAAACCTGCTGGAGGCTGGTGAGAGTTTCGCATTCGAAACTACACTTTCAACAAGAAGCTATGTTACATTTATTGAGAAAGCCAAGCAACTAGGTTATCAAGTAACCTGTCTATTCTTTCTGCTGGACTCAGAAGAATTGGCTATTTCAAGAGTAGCTACTAGAGTAAAAGAAGGAGGTCATCATATTCCAGAGGAAGTGATAAGAAGAAGATATAAAAGTGGATTGAAGAATTTTTTCAATCTGTTTTTGCACCGAGTGGACAACTGGTTATTTGTAAATAATTCTGGTGACAGCTATGAAATTATTGCAGAAGGTTCATTGAATGATATTACCGTCAACAATGTTTTACAGTGGGAAGAGTTAAAAGAAAAATATTATGGGAACTAAGGAGCAATTAAAAGAAGAACGCGATAAAATTGTAAAAGGACTTGAAGAGACTTACAGAAAACTAGTTCTGTTCAAAAAAGAAAAGAATAGTCCGATGATTGTATTGAGAGAAGGGAAAATTACTGAAGTAGACCCGAACGATATACTACCCACAACATTGTATAAGCGTAATGCGGGTTAAACAGTGAAATTAAGCATTTTTGCTCTTAAGAAACTTTGCGCTAGGCGAAAAATGAATCGCTCTAAAAGCCGCACAACGCTTATACTAATCGTTAGCAGTAAAAACACATCTACCTATGAATGTAAAAATTAAGTTTGTATTATTTAATTTCATATTGTTTGTAAGCTATGCTTGTAAAAATACAGACTCTAAACCGTCCACAGTCGAAGAACTAGCAAATAAAGTCACCATCTTTAGAGATATCTATGGCATTCCACACATTAAAGGCGAAACAGATGAAAGTTTGCTTTTTGGTCTTGCCTACGCACAAGCAGAAGATCATTTTGATAGAATTGAGAAACAAATCATTCGATCTATTGGAAGGTTAGCAGAAGTGGAAGGTGAAAGTGGCAAAGCCAATGATATGCGTGTAAAAGCTTTTGAAATTGAACGGATTTCCAAAGAAGAGTATCATGCGCTTGAGCCACAAATCAAAAAACTTTTCGATGGGTTTGCTGCGGGCTTAAACTACTATCTTAACCAAAACCCAGACGTAAAGCCACAATTAATCACTCATTTTAAGCCTTGGTATTTCATAGCTGACCATAAAGGCAATGCTTTTGGAACTTTAGGGCAAGTGCGAATAAATGATGACATGATTGTGAAATATTTGGAGGATGATGTTAAAGGAATTGGGTCCAACGCTTTTGTAGTAGGTAAAGGTAAATCAAAATCTAAAAATGCCATTTTGGTAAGCAATCCGCACATGGATTATGAGGACCCATATGAATTTCAACTAACGAGTGCCGAAGGCTTGAATTTTTATGGGGCAGTGCGTAAGGGGGGAACGATTTTTCCTGTAGTTGGTCATAATCAGCACTTAGGTTGGACCTGGACTACTAATAACCCAGATGTAGCCGATGCCTATGAAATTCAGTTTGACTCAAAAGACTCTTCAATGTATAAATATGGAGCGCAATACATAGAAGTAGAAGCATATCAAGATACGATTAAGATAAAAACTGATTCGGGCATCTTTTATCAAAATGTAAATTTCCGAAAAACCATTCATGGTCCTATTCTAGCAGAGTCGGAAAGTGGAAAACCCATTAGCATAAAATTAGCCTCCTTACAAAAAGGTGGTATGTTGGAACAACTCTATCGAATGGCTTTATCTCATGACCTCGAATCTTTCAAGAAGGCTTTAGAATTGAATGCGCTTTACGCTCATAACATTTCTTATGCCGATGATCAAGGCAATATCATGTATCTTTATAATGGTCTCATTCCAAAGCGCGATACTTCTTTTAATTGGCAACTGCCAGTCGATGGAAGTCTTACAGAAACGGAATGGCAAGGATTTCATACAATAGAAGAATTACCACAATTACTTAATCCGGCATGTCAATATATTCAAAACTGCAATAACAGACCTTTTGAAACTACTACAAAGGAAAACCCGGACCCAGCCAATTTTCCTGATTACATGACCTACTATCAGCGAAATAGCAATAGAGGCAGGCGGGCTAAAACCCTATTAGACACCTTAGATAATGCAACTATAAACTCTTTAGAAGCAGCTATTTTTGACAGATATGTTGAAAGTGCTCAAGAAGATATTGAAGCGATCAAAAGAGAAGCATACTTAATCGAGAAATTAGACCCGAAGCGTATCGATAATATCCGTGAACCGCTTCAAATGTTAGTTTCTTGGGATCGATACAGCAGCAGTACTTCTGCGGCAACTTCAATTTATTATATCTGGAAATTCAAAAGTTTTCATTTAAAAAGAATAAAGACTGAAAATCACAACATAGTAGCACTGGAACAAACCATTGAGAAGTTAAAAGCAGAAAAAGGTAGTTGGAAAGTTGCTTGGGGTGATATTTACAGACATCAGCGTAGCTTGCAGCCACTTCAATACGATTTTGATAAAGAAAAAACGAGCCATCCCATAGATGGTGGTATTTCATTGACTGGTATCATGTTTGCTTCTGCAGGTCATTTTGAGGGTCATTTACCCGATGTTGGTCTAAAGGGATTAAGCATTCGCGCACAAGGAGGAGATTCTTATGTTTCAATTGTTGAATTTGGAGAGGAAGTCAAGGCGAAATCCATCACTCCTTATGGTGCCAGTGATCACCCGGAATCAGAGCATTATGATGATCAGGCAGAGCTTTATGCACAAGGAAAACTTAAACCAGTCTTTTTTACTGAAGAAGAAATACTAGCGAATTTAAAAGTGAAATATAATCCAGGAGAGATAAAATGGAGATAGCCAGAGCCTAACACTACATATAGCTTATTGCGGGTGAAGTGGTAAACGAAAATTTTGTACATTCAATCAACTTTGGTGCGGGCAGACAAGAAAGCACTTTGAAAACCGTCACCAAGCCATATGCTTAGCGCTGGGTTCAATTCATACCCATCGGAGCTATCACCTTCTTAAAACTAAGAACTTCCAAGAAAATAGGGACAATCATGAAAATTGATTATTTTTTTGAGCATTTAAGGATAATAAAACATGAATAGGCTTTTCATAATTGTAGGACTGACTTTTTTTATTTCTTGTAAAACTCAGCAAATAAATGAAAATATAAGTGGCGTTTGGATTTTTGAAAGTGAGGTGAATGATTTGCACCTAAATGATACTTCACGATTTTTTGTTCATCAGTATCCAATTATTTATGATTTTAAAGAAGATGGGGCTTTATTATTTAAACATTACCCAAAGAAGGACACCATATATAGTTGGCTTCAAAAAACAGATACCATTTTGACAATTAATGGTTTAGATTATACTATTCATTCATTAAATCAGGACAGCATAACACTAATTGACTATAATAGAGCTGACAATTATTGGCTTACATTTAAAAGACCTAAGGAAACCTTTATTGATTACAGTAAAACTGAAATTGAAAAAATATTACTTTCTAATATTTGGTCTACTGACGACACATTAAATCGTAAATGGGCAACTCGATTCGAATATTTTCCTAATAACATAATGATTTATCGTTACAGGATTTTCGACAGAAATCTAAATGACAGTGCTGATAATCTTCAACTTGAGAGATGGGGTGTAGCCGAATACAAGGATTATTATTTTATATATAATTATACTGACATGTATGGCAATGGTAACTTTGAAAGCATAAATCAAATAATAGATATTAATCCAAACTCATATACTATATCAGATTCAAATGTTAATGATAAAAAAGCAGGGTTTCATTCAATAATGGAGGGAGTAAATAATGAACATAAGCTTAAAAAGATAATAGGGGAATGGATAAGTTACAACTCAGAAAATAGAACCTACGGCAAATATATTCCTGAACAAGAAATTGAATATGGAAGAGTAGGACTATTTCTAGGGGACTTACATATGACATTCAAAGAAAAAACAATATCCTTAAAAATTGACGCTTTGGAGCCAATGATATATCATGATTGGCAATTAAGTCAGGACGGCAAAACCTTGCTCCTTGAATATCACTTTGACGGCTCAGAAAGTGGAGGGATACAGTTCGAATATGCTACCATTTTGGAATTAAATGATACTAAATTAAAAATAAGGCTATTTAACAATAGATATTATACAGGTAAGGAAAAACCAAACCAATATATTCTTAACTTAATACAAGAATTTGAGCGAGTAGAATAAAGTAAACTAAACTCAGCATTAGCTAAAATCAAGCGGGCAAAATGTGCTAAATTAAAAATTCCTATATTTAACAAACTTAGGCACAGGTTGACAGTAGTTCAGTTTTAATGCCCGCCAACTTTTAGCCTTAACGTTGGCATCAATTATGAAGAGCTACGAGATAAATATAAACTCAAATTTGAGAGCAATTCCTGTTGCCATTATCTTCTTTGGTTTGTCATTCTATCTGATGACTTTAATTCCAAGAGATTGGCCAGATCTTGTGAAATTCGGGATAATTGCAGTTCTATTCTTCTCTCCTGTAATACCGGTAACAATCCTTTCACGTGGTAGGATTAGAATTGATCTAACAGAGGAAGCTTTTCGATTTATTTGGATTAAGCGATTTTTTCTAAGTAAAGAATCCAATATTGAACTAGGTTGGGACAGAATTATAGACTACGTGAACCAAGAAGATCGTGGACTAGACTCGTTCCGTTTAACAATTACAAATAACCAACAATTAAAATTTTATCGATACACCTATTTTCCTCAAACAGATGATTTTGACAAGTTTTTAACTCAATTCCCAAAATTCATCAAGACTGTGGACTTAGCGAATGAACGAACAATCGAACAGGGGAAAACTGAATTCCAAACACGATCTTTCAAACGGGTCCTTGCAGTACTAACAATTTTGGCTGTCGGACTACTTGTGAACACACTATTGAATCCGGACTCAGGAACTCGTTGGGCCAGTCTTGGAGTAATTTTCTTAGGAATTCTCTTTTATTGGATGCAGGCAACTAGAAAGTACTGATGTCAACATTTTGTATAAATCATAGCTGTTCAGTGCTTAACGAAACTGCAACTCTTCGTAGAAAGCCTATCAAACCGCAGGATTGACTTACTGTGCAGAAATAATTTAATAAGTCAATCCTGCGGATTGCCTCGGTAGTTAACTGAAATTTTTATACTTTTAATCAGCCACGAATTTATACAGTGACGTTATCCTCATTTAAATATAGAGCAAAGAGAAATGGGAATGAATGTTGAAGATTACATAATAAAACAAAAATCTCCACAAAAGGAAATATGTCAAAAACTAAGACAGATTCTTTTTAAGACTTTTCCTCATGTTAAAGAGGAGTTGAAATGGGGAGTGCCATCATATGATAATGGTAAGTATTATTTTGTTTCCCTAAAATCACATGTCAATCTTGGTTTTTCTATGAAAGGTTTATCAAAAGAAGAGAATACTCTGTTCAAAGGTAGTGGCAAAACAATGAAGCATATTGAAATTCATTCCTTAGACGAGATTGATGAAAAAAATATTGTGAAATTGTTGAGATTGATCAAGAATGAATAACTCAATTCAGCATATTCAATCACACGATATCAATGAAGTTATAAAATGGCTTCTTGAAGGTGATGTATCCATCCAATACCTGGTTTACCGCGATTTGTTAGAAATCGACAGAAAGGATTTGCAGGACAGAATTGGATCTGAAGGTTGGGGAAAGCAATTTTTATCCAAAAGAAAACCAAATGGACATTGGGGAGACAGGTTTTATCAACCCAAGTGGATTTCAACCCATTATACGCTTCTCGACCTTCGCAACTTGAATTTGAGCCCAAACCACAAACTTGTAAAGGAATCTATCGAACTGGTTCTGAATACTTCGAAAGCCAAGGATGGTGGGATCCAACTTGGACCATCAACATTTCATCGTAGTGATGTTTGTGTTAATGGTATGTTTTTAAACTATGCATCTTATTTCAATGCTCCTGAAAAGGAATTGAAATCCGTTGTAGATAGTCTTCTCAATGAAATAATGCCTGATGGTGGATTCAATTGTAGAACAACAAGAAGCGGGGCAAGTCATAGTTCTTTGCATTCAACTATCTCGGTTCTTGAAGGACTGCTTGAGTTTCAAAAAGCAGGTTTCATTTACAGAAAAGATGACATTTCAAACGCCATTAAAAGTGCTGAAGAATTTATACTGATTCATAGACTATTCCTTTCTGACCGAACGGGTAGAATCATTCACAAGGACTTTTTGAAATTATCGTATCCGAGCAGATGGAGGTATGATATTCTTAGAGCATTAGATTATTTCCAAAAAGCTGAAACAAAATGGGATAATAGAATGGAGGAAGCTGTTATGATAATTCTTAAAAAACGGAATAAAGATGGATCTTGGAATATGCAAGCCGCTCATCCCGGAGAAGTACACTTTATAATGGAACAAGCTGGCAAACCGAGTAGATGGAATACATTGAGAGCAATGCGGGTATTGCAACATTTTGAAAAAAATAAAAACTACAGCCAATGAGTAGACGGCCGTGAGCCATAAGCCCACAGCTTGCCAGATAAGGGATGTCGATAATCGGCATACATATTTTGTATAAGTAATGGCAGACGAAGTGCTAAATGTTTTTAGTCCTCCAAAACTAAGTTATGGATTGACAGGCAAGCGCCATGCATTCTGCCACCAATCATACAATTTATGTTACCCGCCATTTTAAAGCCACACTCTAAAAAAATACTTGTTAATTTTTCGGTTGTATGACGACAGTGCCGAGGAGTACCTTTGTACAAACAAATTAAGAAATGACAACTTATTTAAAATTTAAAGAATTACATAATCAGACACAGCCCTTGATTATTGGAAATGTTTGGAATGTGCAGAGTGCAAAAATATTTGAAAAGTTAAACTTTCAAGCAATTGGAACTTCAAGTGCTGCGATTGCCTATTCGTTAGGTTACGAAGATGGAGAACAAATGCCATTTTCCGATTTATTATTTGTAGTAAAAAGGATTAAAAAAAGTGTTACGCTTCCTCTCTCTGTGGACATTGAGTTTGGTTATGGAAAAACTTCAACAGAAATTGCTAACAATATCATTGCATTAGAAAGGTTAGGTGTTGTAGGAATAAATATTGAAGATAGCTTTATAGAAAATGAGGAACGAAAACTTAAAGACATTCTTCAATTTTCTCAACTATTACAAGAAGTAAAAAGTATCTTAACTCAACAAGAAATTTCAATTTTCATCAATGTAAGATGCGATGTTTTTCTTTTGAATATTCCCAATACACTACAAGTGGCAACGGAAAGAATAAAGAATTATGAACAAGCAGGTACTGACGGAATATTTTTGCCCTGCATTATACAAGAAAGTGATATTGCAGAAATTGTTTTACAAACTAAATTACCACTAAATGTAATGTGTATACCACAATTGCCAAATTTTGAAACACTTGAAAAACTTGGAGTAAAGAGAATAAGTATGGGGAATTTTTTAAATGATTATGCCTATACTTCATTGGAAAATATGACAACAAAAATTTTGACTGAACAATCATTTAATGCCTTGTTTTAACAATGGAATTGACAAAAGAAATAATGTATAAAGCCATTGTTGAAAAAGACACTTCGTTTGAAGGAGTATTTTTTACGGCAGTTAAAACAACAGGAATTTTTTGTCGCCCTTCCTGCACAGCCCGAAAACCTAAATTAGAAAATGTTGAATTTTTGAAAACCTCAAAAGAGTGCATACTCAAAGGTTATAGAGCATGTAAAGTTTGTAATCCTTTAAAAACGTTAAATCATACGCCAATAGAATTTCAACAAATTATAAATGAACTTTCAGAAAATCCGACTTTAAAATTCAAAGACTATGACCTTAAACAAAAAGGAATAGAACCAAGCCAAATAAGAAGATGGTTTTTAAAAAATCACGGAATTACTTTTCAAGCCTATCAGAGAATGTTTAGAATAAACTCGGCATTTAAAAAAATACAAAATGGCGAAAGCGTAACACATACTGCTTTTGACACAGGCTTTGAATCTTTGAGTGGTTTTGGCGACAGTTTTAAAAATATTTTTGGCGTTTCACCAAAACAAGGCAGACAGCAAAGTATAATTGACTTAAAAAGAATAGAAACACCCTTAGGAACAATGCTTGTTTGTGCTACTAATCAAGGAATTTGCCTATTAGAGTTTACCGATAGAAAAATGTTGGAAACAGAATTAAAGTCGATATCCAAACTCTTAAATGCAACGATTATTCAAGGAAATAATAAACATTTTGCCCCATTAGAAGTACAGTTAGAAGAATATTTTAAAGGTAATAGAAAAGAATTTTCTGTTCCACTACATACACCCGATACTGATTTTCAAAATAAAGTTTGGACTGCATTGCAACTCATCCCTTACGGACAAACAAAATCATATAAAGAGCAAGCAATAGCACTTGGAAGCCATAAAAGCGTAAGGGCAGTGGCCAATGCAAATGGAATGAACAGAATTTCTATTCTAATTCCGTGCCATAGAGTTATTGGCTCTGACGGACAATTAACAGGTTATGGTGGCGGACTCTGGCGAAAAAAATATTTATTAGAACATGAAGAAAAAATGGCAGGTAATGAGTAGAAAGCCATAAGCTATAAACCCCAGCCTGGATGTGCTTTTGAGAATATTCTTCATATAACCAACAATATTATTTTTATACCATTGGTAAAGGTACTTCTACTATTAAGCTAGATCCATTGACTTAAGATAAGAAATAGAATGTTGAGTATTATACTAATAAGAAAGCCTGAATCTTTGACAGCACCTGCTCAAAAGTGGTGGCTCAACGGTTAAATCACTTTTCCGTTAAGGGACAAGTTATGCATCTTTGATTAACACTTGATTGCCTCTAAAAACCGCCTTGCAAAGCGGCAAAACGAATGGTGAAAAAATGATAAAACGTAAAGAAAACATATCGCTTTTTGATCATCCATTCTTTATAAACATGGATACACCATCAGAAGACAGACTAAACCTCCCTTGACACTTGTGTGGCATATATCATCGAAGGAGACGGACAGACATTTTCGGTAACTGAAAGCATGTGGTCATCTGTGAAATGAAAAATACTTGCCACTAGCACTAATAAAGTGCTCAATAATTAAATAAAAAGACATGAACCCGAAAGAAATGAACTTTCAGACAAAGTTGGTTTGACTTTATTGAACCTCTCAATACTAAAAACAGGTAAAAGCGAAGGCAATAAGGTTTAGTACTTTAGAAACAATTTGTAGTGTATTGAAATGCCAAGCGGGCGACATTTTAGAATATGCTTAGTAGTGGTTTGATGGGTAATCGCTTTGAATTGCCAAACCGTTTCATATACTTGTCCGTTGTTTCCAATAGAATTAAATACTCGATCTGGTACGGTTGTAATAACTAAAGATACTTTCTAACTAGTTGAGGATAAACTTAAATGGGACGTAAGCATGAGAGTTGAAACAGAAAAAGGTAATTCTACATCAAATCGTAAAAAAGAGTTAGTGAGGCTTTCACAACAAGGAGATATTCAATGTTTTACAATTCTTTTTAATCAAACTAAACCGGCTCTCTACGCAAAGGCTCTTCAGTTTTTTGGTTCCAGCCCTGAAGCCAAAGATGTGTTACAAGATACGTTTATTAAGGCTTTTTCCAGGATAGGGCAGTTGAGGGATGCAGGTAAATTCAATACATGGCTGCATAGTGTGCTCAACAATGAATGCCTGCTAGTGAAGCGAAGCCAGAGTAAATTTGTAAAAGATGGAAATACTCTTCAAGCTAGACTTTCTGATAAATGGATCCAACCCTCAGATTTTGAAAAATTGCAGGAAAAAAAGGAACTTCACCAGGGTGTAATGCATTGGATTTCTCATTTAGACGAAAAGAAACAGGCTGTAATCCTGCTACGCTTTTTTAGCGAGTATAGCAGCTATCAGGAAATCGCGACACTGCTTTCCATCCCGGTAGGCACTGTACGCAGCAGAGTAGCCATAGCCAAAAAGGAACTACGTCAGCTGGTTGAAAAAATGGGTGATTTAGAAAATCTTGACATCTGCGATGGTGCCCGAAGTGAACAGGAAGAGCAGTTCCGTGAAGCCTGGCCTGCTTTTTATTCGGGAGAACAGCATCGGTTTTTAAATCTTTTTAAAAAAGATCTTTATATACGCTTTACAAGCGGAAAAATAAGCCGGGGTTTACAGCGCTGGGCACAGGAGTGGGACGAAGACCTGGAAAGCGGAGTGCGTTTTCGGCCCAATCAAATTACTAACTCAAACAACCTGGTGATTGTAGAAGGTCCTATCATCAATCCGCCAGATAAGCCATATCATTGCCCGCCTTATGGTAGTATGGTGCTGTTCCATCATCATGGAAAAGTACATAAAGCCCACATTCATTATGCCTCTCGAAAAATAAATCCTCATCAAGCGACATAAAAAATGAACTTTTCTCTAGCCTTATGTATCCCTCTAGTATAAAACAAAAAAGGATACATATGGACTTTATAAAAACTGTAAGTAAAGACAATACTTTAAAAAAACTATCGGAAAAGGAGATTTCAGATTTTCGAAACCACCTTCAGGGCACTCTACTATTAGCTGGTAAAGAGGGCTATGACGAGTCCAGAAGCGTTTGGAATGGGATGATAGACCGTAAGCCGGCTCTCATTGTTCAGTGTCAAAATTCGGCCGACATCCAGACTGCTTTGGCTTTTATACGAAAACACAATTTTATCCTCTCGGTAAAAGGAGGCGGGCACAACGTAGCGGGAAGTGCCGTGTGTGATGGTGGCCTGATGATAGATTTTAGTAAGATGAAGGAAATATCGGTGGATGCTGAAAGCAAAAAAATAAAAGTGGAAGCAGGTGCCACCTGGGCAGAACTGGATACCGCTGCCCAAAAACAAGGCTTAGCCGTGCCGGGAGGCGTGGTTTCTACCACCGGGGTGGCCGGTCTCACGCTAGGTGGAGGCATAGGATGGCTACGCAGAAAATACGGTCTGGCTTGCGATAATTTAATTAGCGCGGAAGTGATCACGGCTAATGGCGAAAAAATTATAGCCAGTGAGCAGCAACACGCTGACTTATTTTGGGCCATAAAAGGAGGTGGTAGTGGATTTGGCGTGGTCTCAACATTCGAATTCCAGGCACACCCCGTGGGTCCGGAGGTGTTCTTCAGCCCCGTATTTTATCCGGCTACTGAAGCCGAACAAATAATAAAGTCTTATCGTGAAAAGTCCCGTTCCATGCCAAATGAGGTTAGTACATTTCTAATTTATGGAACAGTACCAGCCGGGGAACCTTTTCCTGATAAGTGGCACAACGAAGATTACATCTTAATCGCTTCTATGTACACAGGCAAAGTGGAAGAGGGCGAAAAAGTGTTAAAGCCTTACCGTGAGTTAGGGCAGCCCATTGCTGATTTCAGCGGAATTATGCCTTATACTAATGTCCAATCCTTTTTTGATGAAGACTACCCCAAACAGGAATTGCACTACTACTGGAAGTCAATAGTGGCTAAAGAACTTAGCGATGCAGCCATTTCAATGTTTATTGAACTAGGTAAAAACCGTCCATCACCTCTTACAACGGTGGATATCTGGCAACTGGGAGGAGCCATTGATCAGGTTCCTCACTCCCAAACTGCCTACCCGCACCGTAATGCCCAACACCTTATAGCAATAGAATCGAACTGGGAAAAGCATCTTCCTGACCAGGAAAATATAGAATGGACAAAAAATGCCATCAGGGAACTGTTGCCCTTTACGGAAGGAAGTTCCTACCTTAATTTCGAAGATGCCGAAACTGAAGATGTGAAAAGAGCACAAGGTAGCCACCATAAGAAACTACAGGAAATCAAAAATAAATATGATCCGGAGAATATTTTTAATTGATATTAAGAATTTGTCAATTAATAAATGATGATAACAAACAATATAGTAAGTTCTACATATTTAACTACCAATTAGAGAGCATCATATAGACTAACTGCATACAATTATTTGACAAATCTAACAGCCGCTAAAAATCTATAAGCTACTTGCAAAAAGTTTTTCAAACAGATACTTTTATGAAAAAAAACAAAGTCCAGACCTATGGATTTTGAAAATCAGAAGAAAAGTAATCATAAAAAATATTTAATGAAACACTTAACATTCATCCTTTTGCTATTAGTATTAGCAAGTTGTAAAAATACATCTAACCCTGAATCAGTAGCTCAGAACTCATTCAATAATACAAGTAAACAGCGAGTAGAACTTTCTGAAAATGTGCTTAAATATGTAAAGCACAATTCTAAAACCCTGGCATTAACTAATGCAACAATTATTGATGGCAACGGAAATCCCATAAAAAAAGACCAAACGCTCATCATTTCTGATGGTTATATTCAGTCGGTTGGTGAAAATACCGAAATTGACATCCCGAAAAATGCCACTACAATTGATTTGAGTGGAAAAATCATAATTCCCGGAATTGTGGGTGTGCATAACCACCTTCATATTCCCCGTTTTCCATTCGTTGGAGAGGTTGCCTCAAAGCTTTATTTAGCCTCTGGTGTAACAACTATTCAAACTTGCGGTTCGGCATCTCCACAAAAGGAAATTGAATTAGCTGAAAAAATTGAAAGAGGTCAAGTTATAGGACCTGATATAATAACCAGTGGCCCGTATTTTACAGGCCCCGGTGGTAATCCAAATATGATTATTCCTCGAGATGAAAAACATATTAGAGATACTATTCAATATTGGGTCAATAAAGGCGTCCGGTGGTTTAAAGTATATCGAAATACACGTCCAAATGACTTAAAGATTATCATTGATGAAGCGCATAAACAAAATGCAAAAGTAACAGGCCATTTATGTTCAATCACCTTTGAAGAAGCTACAAATTCTGGTATTGACGGAATAGAACACGGACTAAACAGTACAAGCGACTTCAGAGGAAATAAAACTTTCGGCAAATGTGATGGATCAAGGGAATATATCGACATTATTATTATTTCCAGCAGGGAGGTTAAGCAACTTCATCAACTAATGATTGATAAGGACGTGTTTTTGACTTCCACTTTGGCGATCTTCGAATCTAGTATTCCCCATAGGGCTTTTGCAGATGAGCGAACTTTAAATGCAATGTCACCCTTTTTAGTTACTCAATATCAGGAAAGCAAGGAACGATATGGCAGTCTCGATTCAAAAGATAGTTTAAGAGAAAACAGGTTAAAAAGAATAATGGCATTTGAACACCAGTTTTTTAAAATGGGCGGCACTTTGACGGCAGGTGTAGATGCGGGCAGACATATACTGCCTGGTTTTGGAGACCAGCGAAATTTTGAACTGCTAAAAGAAGCCGGCTTTACTACAGAAGAAGCCCTCAAAATTATGACAAGCAATGGTGCAAAGGTGCTTTCGAATACAGAAATAGGTTCAATCGAAAAAGGTAAAAAAGCTGATTTTATGATCATCGATGGAAATGTTGAAAACCACATCAGAAAAATAGAATTGGTTTTCAAAGATGGATACGGTTACGATCCCCAATTAATCTTAAAAGATGTAAAAGGCCAATTTGGTGTAGAATAACTCATACAGCATCATACCTAAACAGCTAAATATAGGGTACTAAGTCAAGTGCCCCACTTCCTACATAGGCTACTCATGGAAAATGAATTTAAACTCAAAAACTGAATATGCTGACCTTAATGAATGTTTTTTAAGCTTTAAACTTAAGTACAAAACCTTAAAAAAGAGAAATTTCACTAAATATTGAGGTTTCAATTAAAGTTCTAAATGTTTAAAGCCAAATTTTATTCCTTATCTTTTGCCTTGATGCAAAAGATACAAAAAATCAAGACAAAAAGATGCTCCCATGCTACAATTCAACGCACTCCCCGCCTTTTTGTCGACCAGCCCGCTCGCTCTTAGCAAACATTATTTGGTTTTCTAATATTGTAGTATTTATAATGAGCTTCCTACGTACCTTCAACCATTCCTCCAAAAGCCAGGACAGTTTTAAAAAATAACGAAGAAAATTCGAAAATTTCAATTTCCTACTCCTTAAGGAATAATACCCAAATCCAATCTTTTATAAATGTATGATGTAGTGGAATTTACTTCAAAAGGATCGAAAACATACGCAAATAAGTAGAGGCTATTGCCACTTTCTATTTGTGGCCCGTATATTAAAGAACTATAATGAGAGGTCAGATCTACTTTATGAAAAGGGCCTTCAGTTCCCAACTCAAACCCATTAGCGTTTAAATCAATAACCCTCGACCAATAGCCGTTATAAACTTCAAAATGATTACTAGTTCCCTGTACAGGATTATTTGAAGAGGTTGTAAAATTTAAAGAAACCACAGAACCCAGTTCACCTGAAAGGGTGGAAACATCAAAGTCTAACTTTAGATATTCCTCTCCCATATAAACCTCCTTTGAAAGTGCTGAATTTGTGATAGAGACTTCATCAGGAGTCAGATAAAAATCGAGTTCCTCACTACTGAACTTGTTTTCTTCAGCATCATCTTCAACTTCAATAATTAAGGAGATGAGATTGGTTTCTGCATCGGGGTAAATAAGCTCGGAAAGACCACTGGAGAACCGAATAGTATCAGGTTCATCGTCATAATATTTGGGGTCTTCATTTAAGGCAAACTCTGCAGTTCCATTTCCGGAAACCCTCAAAAACTTTCCGTTTTTGTCAGGATCGGTAAGTTTAACAACCATGTAAGATGGAAAATCTAAAGAGGTTTTGATATAGGATTTCCCTTGTTCCGGGTAAAGAATTTCTATAGTGGCTTTTTCATTTTCCTTATTAAAAAGGCTCTTCTCCCCGCAAGAAGGAATTAAAAGGAGCAATATTGATAGAGATATCAAATAAATTATTCTTGTTTTCATCACCTCTAAAGTTAGAATTTTTTTCTTCCCCATGTAGCTTTTTCCTGGGAAAAATTGGTAAAGCTTAATGAAATAGAGGATTAATTGAACAATCGGCAAATCAATATTAATCTCCAAGCAAACAGAAAGCTGTTTTTTTATTTGGTAAGGCCAGTATAGAACCTGTCCAAGCTCCTTGGGCTCAATTAATCATTGGAAGGCGTGAAAATCTGAAAGAAAAAAGTAACTTGACAGTTGAAATATAAAAAGACCAAAAGCAATACAAGCTACTTGGAAAACCAAATAGGATAAGAATTGTATGGGTTAAATGAAGCAGATAGTAAAACTGTGTAGGGGGAATTTTCTCTGTAATCAGATTTAAGAGAAAATTTCCTCATTGTTAATAAAGCTAACTATTATGAGATTCACCAAAGAAGATTTTTTAAGGAAAGCAAAAAAGGTTCATGGTAATCAATATGATTATTCTAAAGTAGATTTTAAGAGCGTACAAACGAGGGTAATTATTATTTGTAATCAACATGGTGAGTTTGAGCTTCGACCAAGGGCTCATTATGCGGATAAAAGAGGATGTCCAGATTGTGATACTTCTGGAAAAAGTGGTTTTTCAAATAAAAACTCCTGGGCTTTAGATAGACCAAAGTTTTTTTATGTGGTAAAATTGCACAAAGGAACAGAGGAGTTTCTAAAAATAGGTTTAACAGTAGATGATATTTCTAGCAGAGCTTTAAAAGGGTTTTATCCCTATCAATACAAAATGCTGTTTAATGAAAAAATAGTTGGTGGGTTAAAAGAAGAGACTCAACTGAAAAAAATGTTTGAAAATGAAAGTTATATACCTCGATACAAATTCAAAGGTTATACTGAATGTTTTGTCATGGAAATTGAGAAACAATTAATGGAAGCAGTAAAAGAGAGTATTAAATAAATAACCGATAGAATGGCAGAATTTTTAGAAGGTAGTGAGCTGAACCTAGCAATAGAAAATCTATTCAAATCAGCTAATGAATACGCTGTAATTATCTCCCCATTTGTAAAAATGCACTCAAGAATTAAAGATGCATTATTAACTCAAATTGAAAATCAGAATTTTGAATTGATTGTTGTTTTTGGAAAAAATGAAAACGATTTAAGTAAAAGTATTTCAAAAGAAGACTTAGAGTTTTGTACTCAATTTTCTTCTGTAGAAATAAGGCACGAGCCAAGGCTCCATGCTAAATATTATGCTAATGATGATAGGGCGATTCTAAGCTCAATGAACCTTTACGATTTCTCTCAAAATAATAATATTGAATTCGGAATTTTAACCTCACAAGAGAATAAAGTTAGTGAGAATTTAGACCAGGATTCCTTCACATACTTTGATGGAGTAATTGATAAAAGTAAATTGATTTATAAAAAGGTAGCTAGGTTTGATAAAAAGCTATTTGGTATCAAAAAAGAATACAACGGTTCTGTGGTGGAGCTTGATTTAATTGATCAATTATTCAAAAGTAATGCTAGTGGAACAAATAATAATGATCGAACAGGTTACTGCATCAGGACAGGAATTAAAATACCCTTTAATATGAAAAGGCCAATGTCTGAAAAAGCTTATGAATCGTGGTCCAAATATCGAGATGAAAACTATAAAGAGAAATATTGTCATTATTCTGGAGAAGGATCTGAAGGCCAGACCTGTTATGGTAGACCCGTTTTAAAGAAAAATTGGAAGAAAGCTGTAGCTTGATTTACAATTGTTTTTTAAAAAGTACACCAAATCGAGCAAAAAAGACTAAGAAATGACAAAGAGTACACTACAAAAAGGTGATGAATTCGAAGAACAATCCTTGCTAATAATTAATAGGATGATCAATGAATCACAAATTCCTCATCTAAGAGAATATATAAAAATATATAATCGAAAAGACAAAGGGTACTATTCAGCACTGCGTGAGAAAAACATTTTTTTTGACATTACAGTTGAAGTTTGGCCACCTGGGGCAAATAAACCTTCATTTACTTATTTTATTGAATGCAAAAATTATGGGAAAACAATCCCTGTTGATGATGTAGAGGAATTCTACACCAAAGTTTGTCAAGTAAGTGGTTTAAACGTAAAAGCAATTTTAATTGCTAATGCCCCACTTCAACAAGGAGGTTACAATTTTGCAAAAAATAAAGGGATCATGTTTGTTCAAAGTGGAACATCTGATAATTTTAATATTGTACTTTACAATTCCAATGTAAATCATCTTCTAAAAATCCCCTTAGTCAATAGTACAATTGAAAATGAAGTAATTACTGAGGCAACATTGCCACTGGAGGAGCTTATCGATAATGTGATATTAAGCTCATTTCAAAAAATAGAAAATATTAATCATGTTTCGTACAACATTGATAAACTCACAAGAGAAGACATAATTGAACAAGCAAAGAATGAATTACTATCTATAGTTCCTGATGCTTTTGAAGTAGGAAAGGGGTTGAATGCTAAAAAATTAAAAGAGTTTCTAAACTCCAATTATAAAATACAGATTAAGGAAATAAAGGGATCTTCAGCACTCCTAGGAAGTTTTAATAGAAGTGAAAACGTTATATACTTACATGAATCGATATTAGATACTGAGCGTGAGTTATTTATTTTAGCGCATGAATTTGGTCATTTTATATTGCACAGTAGGCTTCAAATAGGACAATTAACCTACGAAAAATTTGAGGACTCAAAATTAAATTTTAAAGAGGGAAAACGAGACCTAATAAACCCTAAAAATTGGATTGAATGGCAAGCAAATCAATTCGCATCATCTTTAGTGCTACCAGATCCTTGCGTAATGGCCTGGTTATTCAGGACACAAGATGCGATAGGTGTGAGTAGAGGTGCAATATACCTTGATGAACAGAACAGCAATCAGAGGCTCTTCATGCAGATCATAAATAGATTAGCACTTAATTTTAATGTAACAAAAACTTCTGTCATTTATAAATTAAAAGAAATGCAAATGCTCAAAGATAAAACAAGGTTAAAAACTATAGGACAAATATATGAAGAGTATAATAGTGAAATGCTTATTTAAAAAATGGATAACATAAGGAAAAAGTATTGATAGGGTTTAAGAATTAAAAGTCGGGATTAAATTTAAATGAAAGGTTTAGTTTGAATTAATTAAGATAATTGAATTAAAATGGCGAAAAAGAAAAAACAGCATTACGGACCACAAATGATCCTGCGAAATTTTTCCTCAGATCTGGAAAAAAAATTGATAGCGATATTTAATGTAGAAAATGGATTTTACAAAACTGATTGTGCTATAAAAAATCAAGCTCAAGATGACTACTTCTATGGAAATGATGCGGTGATTGAAGAGTATTTAGCCAAAAATGAAAATGAAACCGCACCAATAATTAAGGCTATTATAAATACCGAAAATCTGCCCAAAAGAGATTCAACAGAATATGTTAATTTATTTACATTCGTCTTTCAATTAGCATACAGGACACAAAGCTCAGTAGAATTGATAAACGAAATTGTAAATAAAAATTTGCAAGAAATAATTAAACATGATGTACGTTTAAAAAAATTAGAAGTGAGGGCTTTCAATTCAGATTAAAAAACGCAGCTGAACAGTCTATAAAAACTTTATCAGAGGGTATGATAGGGGCTTATGATCTAGAAATGAAACTTTTGGTAAATAAGACTAAAAAAATGTTTATAGTCTCTGATAACCCAGCCGTTAAATATAACCAATTTTTAGAAAAGCGAAATCATCCTGGAGGTCATTTAGGTATTTTTACAAAAGGACTACAGCTTTTTATCCCACTATCACCTAGCTTAATGCTAGTTTATTTTGATAAATGGGCTTATAAATATGGAAATAAAAAGGAAAAAATAATCCTTATTAAAAATGAAGTAGACATTGATCAACTTAATTACCTTCAATTTATGAATTGTTATAAAATTATTTTTACAAAGCAATTAAATCAATTTTATTTAAACCAATTAGCTTTAAAAGCAAAAAAGAAAAGGAGCATAGATTTTACAGAATTGAAAGAGGTAAAAAGATTTATTGATGATGAAGGGCTCGAACATATTCAATATATTGGTCAAGGAATAAATAATGGTTTTAACATGGCTCTATCGTTCATCAGACAACCACAACCCGCGAAAGACCATGTTCTAGATGATTTTGTGGTCCAATTAAGAGATGAAAGAATGCGAAATTATGGTAGGCACTAAGATTACTGTCTGCCCAAAATTGGATTTATGCGGTTTCTCAATTGACTTTCAACCAAGGGCATAATAACGTTGTAATTTTTAACATCAATTTTGATACAGCTTAGCCGAAAGGCTAAGTCCTGAATATTTTTTCTAGCTCTTAATTTTAAAGCAAAAGTAGGCTTGTCCAAACCTAAATGAATATGTTGATGAACTCTCTTGCCAATATTTCTGGACTTCCCCAAATAGAGAGGAATCCAATCCATATTGGAAGATTCTAGATGAGCTTTAAGCCTCATTTTACGACTATTAGGAGTGAATTTTTTTCTATAGGCCTCATCATGCCATTTACCTAAAAAATTCTCTGACCACTCATTAAAATCAGTCACTCGATCTGAATTACTCACTTCTATGAGGTAAACACCAGGATGATGTAATTCATTGAAGTTTATGAGGTCATCTGCTTTCTCAATGGTAAAGCCAACAGAATCCTTAAATTGTATTGTATTTATTGCATCTGACAATCCCTCTAATGAAGTAGAAATAGATTGGTCAATGTTAGAAATTTGCTTATAATTCATTTTAGATGTGTTTGTTATAGACAATAAATATAATTTAAATAGGAATGATTAAAAAATTAAAGCTAAAGTGGTCATTAATAGTAATAAAAAAAATAAGTCATTTATGCATTGCTCCATTAACAGAATCCTAGAAAAATAAATGGAATAAATAACAACCTGGGAATCCGCCTATGGACAAAGGAAATGATGTATGTAGCAAACTTATCATGCTCCTAATGCCTGAGTACTGTACATCAATAGGCAGTAAACTTAGGGCATGTTAATAAAAGATGTTGAAGACTTGAAAAATCTCTCCTATAATCCCAACGGATGTAAGAATTAACCCAAGCGCTAATAATTTTCGATTGGGAAGAATTCTATTATAGAATTCGTAAAAATGTAAGGCCAAGTTTAAACCCACAAAAAACACAGCAAGAAATTCTATTACTGTAAGCAAATAGGTATTAGTAAATTCAAAAAAGAATTGTGTAGATAAAATTACGAAAACAAACATACCTAATATATAAGCAATGGTTAATTTATTGTGCTTTTTTACTGGAAGGGTTTCTAAAATATGGAAATAGCTTGATAAGCGTTCTTCTAGCTTCGAACTAGTGTCATGATAAAAGATTTCTAAAATTGTTATCGTAAGCCCCACAATTTCAAGAGGTAAAGAGAAAAGTTGAACTACATCAGTAATATTCATTGCATATTGTAAGATGAGTAATAGTAAAGTAAAAAACTAAACAATTACTATCAACCTTGTAAAACTAAATATAGAGCAAAAAAAAGAGCCACATTTCTGCGGCTCTTTCTTTCCTCTTGCCCAACATTTTGACCAACATTTCAGTTAAGTCTCTGATAATCAAGCTTTAAAGTGGGCCCACCTGGACTCGAACCAGGGACCACTTGATTATGAGTCAAGTGCTCTAACCAGCTGAGCTATAGGCCCGTTTTTTCTTTAATCAACTAAGTTCTGAAAAGGATCAGAAAGCTCAAATAGCTAACTATCACCCAATTAAACCTGCATGTTTACAACACTGCTTATTTGGGACTGCAATGTTAAATATTTATACTTAAATCAGCAAAGGTTATCTGAAAAATAAATGGATATTTTTCCATTCACAAATGCTAAGCATTTCCTTAGCTGGCTTTTCATCATCTCTTCCGGTAGGTTTCTATAAATAATGATCCAACAACAAAATTTTCTATTTCATCATATTTTTGGTAATCATTCCTTTTATATCGGCACGACTCACATAGTTGCTGTCATATAATACATCACTGATTTTTTTCACTATTTCATCCAGTTCCTGAGTAGCCAGGGACAAAGCCTCCAGCAGTTGTCTATCATTGTCCAACTCTACCTGGGAAGTAATAATGGTTGCTAAACCCAGAATACGTGCAATGGGAGCACGCAATAAGTGGGAATTGATAAAAGCATACTCAATCAGTTGTTCATTCTGCGTTTGAAGTGTTGAGGTCCTATCCTGAACAACTTTTTCAAGGCTTTCATTAACCGACATCAACTCCTCGTTCAATGAATTTAATTCTTCATTCATTGTAATGTTTTCCTTTACCTGAGCCTCCAGATTACTATTGTTTTGCTTTATTTCTTCCAGCAAGAATTTGATCTGTTGATTTTTATTGGCAATGGCAATGTAATCGGCAAGCGATTGCACAAAAAGCACATCCTCAGTAGTCCAGTTGATGAATTTCCCCTGAGATTCGCAACAAATAATGCCCGCGGGTTCCCCATCCAAACGGAAAAGACAATCCAACATTGAGCAAATATTCAATGGCTCAAGGTAAGAATCAGTAAACTCTTTGGTATCAGCATTTGTGTAGACATTGTTGGCCTTTATGAACAACTTATCCTTCATGGCCCGGAAGTAATTAGGGTAATCTTTTGATTCTACCAGGAGCATTTCATTTTCATCATGCTCATGTGTATACAATGTTTTACGCACTAAAACTGTGGAATTTTCTCTCAACAGCCAAATACTAACACGTTCAATCCCAAGGCATTTACCAGCTATCTGACAAATATTTACATAAACTTCCTCCAACTCCTGATTATAGAGTTTGTCGGCTTTTGTCAGATTGATCAAGGCATTCTGGTAATTTTCTAATTTCCTTGTTTTAATAATGTTTAACTTTCTCCTTTTCTCGGATTCTATAACAGCTTGATTTAAGCCATCGGTAAATTGCTGGATTGTTTTTACAAGAAAAAAACATACAATGATAAATCCCACCGAAGCTAAAAGGTTCACAAACAAATTATCAACAAAAAAAGGATTTTTTAAATAGAATGTATAGTACAGAATCATCAAATTCAATAGAATTCCCTGGATCACAATATGCTTCTTACTGATAACAAAACCACTGATAGTCATATATATGATCACAAAATAGGCATCCCTGAGACCAATATTGGTGTGGTCAATTTGATGGCTCAATTTAAAATATTCATAAAAGTAGCTAGTGGAAAGGATAGCCAACAACATTCCATAAACACAAATCAAGTATGCTGTATGATAGAATCTTTTTCTATTGGCCATTATTAATACCAATGCAAGAAAACTAGCACCAATGGAAAGAAACTGAACTATTTGTTGACCTAAAGGATAGATATTGAAATACACCACAGTATCTATAGTCATACCTACTAAAGAGACAAGAATTACAATTAACACTGTAATTTGCTTCCCCCTGATATAACTTCCTGTGAGTTTTTCGTAGTCCATTTTCCCCCTAATAAATACTTAAATCCCTAATAAAAATATTAATATAATTGTAATTATCGACAATTATGACTTAGAATATTTTTTTCTATGAACGGTAATATTAAAAGGGTAAAGTGACTAAAGAGAGCCTAACTTGGAATTCAGCGGCTTTATATAGGAGACAAGTAAGTAATAGTGATTTCCATAATATATCCGCCTGATTCCAAACTTGAGCCCAATGTCATTAAGTTAAGCTTTAAAATAAAACCTCAACCTTTATCCTTCTCTCCCGATTGGTAAGCTAAAGGGAGAAGGAAGTTTGTCTTAACTTAACGACATTGAACTTGAGCCTGTCCCTATCTTTCATTGCAGAAAGATAGGAACAGGGATTACATAAAATATGATGCTGTTTTTATGATGCAAGTTAATGGAGAATGAACTTATTTGGCAGGTAAAATCTCAGTTTTCACTTCTCCAAAACCAATTCTTACACCATTTTTCAATCCATGGCCTCTCATGATGACAGTATCATGGTCATTGATAAATTTTCTTTCTGTACCATCAGACATTTTAACAGGCTTAGTTCCTTTCCAGGCTATTTCCAGCATGGAACCAAAAGCACCCTCTTTGGGACCGCTAATAGTTCCGGAAGCGTACACATCACCCGTATTGATGTTGCAGCCATTGATCGTATGATGTGCCAACTGTTGAGCAACATTCCAGTACATATGCTTGAAGTTGGAATGAGTCACTACTTTTTCAGTACTTTCTTTTGGAGCGATAGCTACTTCCAATTCAACATCAAAATGGTAATTGCCCTCAAATTTCAAGTAGGGCAAAACCTCAGGATCTTGCTTTGGGCCAGCTACTTTAAAAGGTTCCAAAGCCTCATAAGTAACAATCCATGGAGACATGGAAGAACCAAAATTCTTCGCCAAAAAGGGACCTAATGGCACATATTCCCATTTCTGAATATCCCTGGCCGACCAGTCATTAAATATGGTAAATCCGAAAATATACTTTTCCGCTTCTTTTGTACTGATGGAATCGCCTAGTTTATTACCTCCGCAGGTAATAAAAGCCATTTCCAATTCAAAATCAACCCTTTTGGAGGGGCCAAAATCCGGTTGTTTGGCGTCTGGTTCAATGGTTTGTCCTTTAGGTCTGTGCAATGGCGTTCCTGAAATGACGATAGAAGAAGCCCGCCCGTGATAACCTACCGGAATATGTTTCCAGTTTGGTAACAGTGCATTTTCAGGATCACGGAACATGGTTCCCACATTGGTCGCATGCGATTCAGAAGAATAAAAATCCGTATAATCGCCTACACGAATAGGCAAATGCATTGTAGCTTCAGCTTGTGGAATTAAAGCTTTCTCCCTTAACTGATCATTCCCCTGCAATTCCTGATTATCTCTATTTAATAATTCAGCAATACGCTCTCTCACAGGTACAGTGACTTCCTTCCCCAAATCCATGAAGTCGTTTAAAACAGGGCGATCAAAAACCCTATCCGGCAACTCCAAATCATTCAATAACTGTGCAGATTGTATTTCTGTCAGGTCTAAAATGTGATCACCTATGGCAACTCCTGCCCTAGGAGACTTTTCTTTAGTGGAAAAAATTCCATAAGGAAGGTTTTGAATAGGGAAATCAGAATTTTCCGGGACAGAAACCCACGATTTTAAAGAAGGATCATTAGCTTTATAACTCATAAATTGGATTCGTTTTGAAATTAATTCGAAATTAAAGATTTATTAATGGATATAAAAACCCTTACGGGTTTCCCTGATTTTCTGTACAATAAATCTGAAAAAACATGAGAATCATCTTTGATAAATTGATAACAAGTTTGTGAGGACACAAACTTGCCGACCTCCAATGCCCGCCCTCGTCTTGTGTCTCACAGACGAGTATAAAACAAGTTTGCTTACACCTCTCACTCACAGTAAGTTTATGAAGGCACCTTTGGCAACTGTAGTGACAAATTGCACACTTATTAGACATGTTTTGGAATAGCTCTAACCAAACTTCTGACGGTTCAAAACCGTCTGACGCCTCCCGATAGCATCTGGCGTCAGAAGGCTATAAGCCGTCAGACGCCTAGCGGTTGGCACAAGCTGGAGCCAGAAACTAACTACCATGCCCATCCTCGTCTTGTTTCCCCACAAACGAGTTAGGTCTAGTTTGTTAAAACGCACCTTTTCAATTAGCAGAAAGTTTGTGAGGACACAAACTTTGGCAAGAGGAGGTGCCAGAAAGTTGGGAAGCACACAAACTTGGCGGCTCGGTGCCAATTTAGTCATCACCTTATAAATTCTTCAACCACCAGTCAGTCATCATATGAAACAAATGAGGCCTTGCACCCTGCTCATAAATTCCATGTGTTCTATCAGGGTAATAGAATAGATCAAACTGCTTTCCTGCTTCTAATAAAGCATCCTGAAAAACAATGGTATGTTGCACATGCACATTATCATCACCAGTGCCATGTACTATTAAATACTTACCTTTTAGTTTATCCACTTTACTGAGCGGGGAATTATTATCATAACCTTCCGGGTTGTTCTGTGGAGTATCCATATAGCGCTCGGTATAAATGGTATCGTAAAACCTCCAATTAGAAACCATGGCGACAGAAACAGCTGCCGCAAACACTTCATTCCCGTCCAAAATAACATTTCCAGCCATATAACCTCCATAAGACCAGCCCCAAATCCCTATTCTATCTGCATCAACGTAATCTAGCCCGGCTAAATATTTTCCTCCGGAGATTAAATCAAGCGTTTCATATTTACCCAAATTTCTATAAGTGATTTTCTTAAAAGCCTCTCCCCTGGCGCCTGTTCCCCGAGGATCAATCACTGCTACTATATATCCTTTCTGCACCATCATTTGATGCCAATAATACTGTGAGCCAGCCCATGCATGTTGCACATTCTGACTACCGGGCCCACTATATTGATAAACAATCACCGGGTATTTTTTAGCCGCATCAAAATCTGCAGGTTTTAATAAATAGCCGTGTAAATTGATGCCATTCTCTATTTCAAATTCAAAAAATTCTTTATCTACCAAACCGTATTTCTCACCGGCCTTTTTCAAATCAGCATTATCTTTCAGTACTTTAATTTCTTTATTCCCTGTAGTTTTGAATAAACTCACCTTCAGTGGAGTGGTGGCATTATGATAATAATTTAAATAATACTGGTAATCACTACTCATATTAATCTGTGTGTTCCCTTCCAGCTCCCCCAAGGCTTTTTTATTCTTTCCATTCAATCCAATTTCGTAAAAAGTTCTGTCCAATGGTGAAACTTCCGTACTGATATAATATGCTTTCCCGGCCTTTTGGTCTATACCCACAATGCTTTCCACTTCCCAATTACCATCAGTAATTTGCCTCACTAGCTTGCCATCTAACTGATACATATATAAGTGCTTATACCCACTCTTTTCGCTGGTATGAAGAAAATGTTTCCCATCATTTAAATAGGTTAAATCGTCATTATAGTTGAGGGCCACGTATGTATCAGAAACTTCCTTCAGGACAACTTTAGATTCACCTGTAGAAGCATTGGTATGCAGGATTTCCATTACATTCTGCCTTCTGTTCATTCTAATAATACTCAACAAATTAGAATCCCGAGTCCATTGTACTCTTGGAATATACTGGTCTTTCTCTTCACCAATATCCATTTTGGTTGTTTCCTCAGTTTTTAAATCATACACTGAAATCCAAACCTCCGAATTTTCTTCACCGGCTTTAGGGTATTTATACACATAGTTTTCAGGATAAAGCTCTCCATCGTTCCACCTCTGCAAGGTATATTCTTTCACAGGTGTTTCATCCATTGTATGAAAAGCCAGTTTCTTGCTGTCCGGTGACCAATAAAAAGTTTTGGTAATGTAGAATTCCTCTTCGTATACCCAATCGGAACCACCATTGATGATCCCGTTTATCGTTCCATCATTTGTGACTTGTGTTTCATTACCTGAAGCTAAATCCACTATGTAAATATTGTTTTCAAATACATAAGCCACTTTAGAAGCATCAGGTGAAAAAGTAGCATACATCTGCACACCATCCGAAAGTGCTTTTAGAGATTCGTCAGCAAAATTATACACATAATATTTTGCCGTAAATGATCTTCTGTAGATGTAATTTACCTCTGTCGCCAATAAAATCTTACTTTCATCTTTACTGAAACTATAGCTTTTAATTTTTAGCTCGGGGCTCAGGTTTTTACCTTTCACCAAAATTTCAGCAGACTTCCCTGTAGCAACATCTATTTTCTTTACCTGATTATCTTCCAAAGCACTATAATATTTTCCATCATTCATCCAGTTAACATTGTAAACGGACTCCTGATTAAAGGTGCCTTTTCCATAAAGATCTTCAATAGTGATTTTTTGCTGAGCCAGTAAGCCTGTTGAGCAAAATAAGATGATTGCCAGAAATAACTTTTGCATGTTTTTGAGTTTAATTTCTTAAAAATAATAAAGCATTGGGGAAATAAAATGGTTTATACCAATGAATGGTAATTGGATCATTTGAATGGTTATCCCAATATAATAACAAGGCGGAAAAGAAAAATAATTAGACCCGCAAATAGGATTATCAATCTATACTCTTTATAAAAAAACAATGTACTCATTGCGTTTAATCGCACAATAAGTACATTGGGATGGTCTAATAACCTGCAATGGAAGTAAAATTATCCCCAGTACATCAAATAATAGAGCACCAGGTGTGAAATTGAGATCAGGACAATTCTTGCATAATCAATCTGCGTTCTTTCATCCTTTGGTGTTTGTTTTATCAGGTAAAATGCCACCACGTAATATGGAATGGGCAAAGCGAGAAATACATAATGCGGAAGTACTACTCCTCCTATTATCACTATTATAGCAGGTATCCAATAGACAAAAGACACAAATCTTTTTGCTTTTACTAAATCCATAAGAATTATTTAAAGTTTTTCAAAAATAACAGCAGCACCCTGGCCCACTCCTATACACATGGTAGCCAAACCATATTTGGTATCAGCTCTTTTCTGCATTTCATGAAGCAAAGTTGCTGTGATTCTTGTTCCACTTCCACCAAGTGGATGCCCTATTGCAATAGAGCCGCCATTAACATTTACAATATCCGGATTTAAATCCAAGTCTTGCATACAGGCAATTGACTGTGCGGCAAATGCTTCATTTAATTCAATGAGATCTAAATCTGATACTTTCAAGCCTGCTCTTTTTAATGCTTTTAGAGTGGCTGGAACAGGACCAACTCCCATACAGTCAGGAGAAACACCTGCAATGGCCATAGAAACCACACGAGCCATTGGTTTTAGGTTAAATTTCTTGAGCACCTCTTCCGAAACCACCAGACTGGCTGCTGCCCCATCGTTTACACCACTGGAATTTCCGGCAGTTACAGAACCACCTTTTCTGAATGCTGGATTGAGATTACCTAATTTCTCTAATGACGAAAGCCTCGGGTGCTCATCCTTATCAAAAACAATATCATCCGCTTTCCTTTGCGGAATGTTAACTGCTACTATTTCATTACTGAATTTACCAGCTTTATGTGCTGCATCGTATTTTAGTTGGGAATTATGTGCAAACTCATCCTGCGCTTCTCTGCTGATTTTATATTTTTCGGCTACATTTTCAGCCGTTTCACCCATTGCATAAGGATAATGCTTTTCAGATAAGCGGGGATTAATAAAACGCCATCCTATGGTAGTATCATAAATTTCAGCAGTACGGGAATAGGCACTTTCTGCTTTTGCCATTACAAAAGGAGCGCGGGTCATACTTTCCACACCACCCGCAATATAAGCTCCACCTTCATTGAGCATAGTCGCTCTGCTGGCATCCATTATAGATTGCAAACCTGAAGCACACAGCCTGTTAACAGTTACACCTCCTACTTCTATTGGTAGTCCGGCCATTAATGAGGCCATTCGTGCTACATTGCGATTATCCTCACCTGCCTGATTGGCTGCTCCAAAAATAACATCTTCCAATAAGCTTTTATCAAAATCCGGATACCGTTCCAACAATGATTTAATGACGTGTGCGGCTAAATCATCAGGTCTGATGCTACTTAGCATTCCTCCAAATTTTCCAACAGGTGTTCTTATAATATCTACTATATAAGCTGTATTTGACATATCTTCTGTTTAAAAGTTGTGCAAAAATACATCATTTAATACCAAGGAGAAAGGAAGAGTCATGTTTTGTTAAAACAGAGGAGAGATCACAATGGAAACGGAAGTCAGTAGCAGAGCAACAGAAGCTAGTGATTATTTTCTTTCACTTAATTATACTACTGCGAAATTACCTTAATCTTTTGAATACATCCGGGCATTTGCCGGCATACTTATAGTTCTTATTCGACTTCTTCACCTGGAACCTGTAAGAAACAGAAAATTCATTGGTAGAACCAAAAGTACTGGCTGATTGATTCACAGTATAATCATAACTGTAGCCAATATTGATTTGATTAATTGAAATTCCCGCAGTAAAGACCACTGCCTGGTTCACACGGTACCAACTACCAAAAGTAAGTAATTCATTATTCCAGTAGCCACCGACATTTAAGTAGCTTAATCCGGCTTGATTTTCATAAATAACTGAGGGAGTAATATGGTACCCATTATTTGATCTGCTTATTTTCTGAAATGAATAGGCCACATGCAATGTATATCTTCTTGGAAGCACTACTTCCGATTCAGGATTGAACCTTTCTACCGGCTGATTGATGTGTGCAACATTGATACCGGCCATCAGTTTTTCAGAGGCATAAACCATGCCGATCCCTACATCATACATTACTGTTTTTGATTCTCCTATTCGCTCGGCCGTAGGATAAATATTATTACTACCTGATCTTAATTGGTCCTCAAAAACCAAATTTCCCCAATTGAAAGATTTTTGTCGGTAAGCTAAGGAAATCCCCCCACCTAAAACTGCGCCCTTGTTTAAAGCTATTCGGTGCGAAAGAGTAGTACCCGCAGCCAAATTATTGATTACACCATCCAGTTGCGTATCTTTCATAGCGTGGACAGCCCATCCGGAATTTTTACCTAAAGAATTATCAAAAGAGAAAAATGAAGAGTTAAAAGCATTGACTGCATTCCATTGTTGCCTGTGAATAAAAGTCAACCTTGGATTTCCCTCCGAACCAGCCAGTGCAGAATTTAAATAAATAGGATTGGCATAAAATTGAGAGAAATAAGCATCCTGGGTAAAGCTTGTTTTAGGCACTAAAGACAGCCCCAGACTTAAAACAGCAAGAATGTAAAATTTCCTCATAATGTATTATTTTATTATGAAGTAAAATTCTACATTTTAGCGGCATTAAACATGGGCATAAAACCCAAATTTAATTTAGGCAAATCACCTATTTTTACTCATTTTTTATATAAAAAGTGTGGTGTTAAATTCACAGTTTGATTAATTTACCATCTTTCATCTCATGCCTCTCATCAGCCATTGCAGACAATTCCTGATTATGGGTCACTATTACAAAAGCCTGACCTAATTCATCCCGAAGGTTAAGAAACAAATGGTGCAATTCATCTGCATTTTTGGAATCCAGGTTTCCACTGGGTTCATCAGCAAAAACAATAGCAGGATCATTCATCAAAGCCCGGGCAACGGCTACTCTTTGTTGTTCGCCACCACTTAATTGAGCAGGTTTATGGCTTGCCCTGTTGCTTAAACCCAAAACCTTTAAAAGTTCTTCCACTCGTTTGCCAATTTCCCTTTTATTCTTTTTTGCAATATAGGCTGGGATGCAAATATTTTCTTCTGCTGTAAATTCAGGCAACAGATTATGAAATTGAAAAATAAACCCAATGGTATTATTCCTGAAATTAGCTAATTCATCACCTCTAAAATCACCTATATTTTTATTATTGATAATTAAAGTGCCTGAATCGCTCTGATCCAAAGTACCCAAAATATGAAGCAGGGTACTTTTTCCTGCCCCACTAGGTCCCACGATAGCACTTAATTTGGCTGCGTTCACTGAAAAATCAACGCCACTCAACACCTGAAGATCATCGTAACTTTTATATATGTTTTTAGCAGTAAGAATACTCATAGGGCAAAGATAATAATGTTATACAGAGTTAGGGAAAAATAAAAAAGGAAGTTTAACATGTGTTGAAGTATTGAAGTCTGAAGGTGTAGGTGTATAGGAGTTTTAGCTTTTAATTAAATGACTTATTTAAGAATTGGGTTATTCTTTTTACTCGGAAAACATCTTTATGATTTTAAAACCAGAAATACTAATTGTTAATCCGGTTCTGGTTGAATAATAATTTATAAAATCGTACATTCGCACAAAAATTATCCAAGAATGAACATACACGAATATCAAGCCAAGGGAATACTTGAAAAACATGGAGTAACCATTCAAAAAGGAATTGTTGCTTCCACACCGGAAGAAGCCACTGCAGCGGCCAAAAAGCTCAACGAAGAGACTGGCACTGAATGGTTTGTGATAAAAGCACAAATCCATGCAGGTGGAAGAGGAAAAGGAAAAGTGAAAGAAACAGGCTCAAATGGCGTGGTATTAGCCAAAAATTTGGATGAAGTTCCTACAAAATCAAAAGCTATCTTAGGTGGTACTTTAGTCACTCATCAAACCGGAGAAGAGGGTAAATTAGTCAGCAAAGTGTTAATTGCACAAGACGTTTACTATCCTGGTGAAAATGAGCCTAAAGAATATTATGTAGGCATATTATTGGATAGAGCCAAAGGTTGTAACGTTATCATGGCATCTACTGAAGGTGGGATGGATATTGAAGAAGTTGCTGAAAACACACCTGATAAAATTTTTAAAGAGTGGATAGACCCTCGTGTAGGTTTACAAGGATTTCAAGCCAGGAAAGTAGCTTTCAAATTAGGTTTGGAAGGTGATGCTTTCAAAAATATGGTGAAATTTATTTTCTCCTTATATAAAGCATACGACTCTACTGATGCTTCTATGTTTGAGATTAACCCTGTGTTAAAAACATCTGATAATAAAATATTGGCCGTTGATGCAAAAGTTAATTTAGATGACTCAGCATTATACCGTCATAAAGATTTAGCTGAGATGCGTGATATTTCTGAGGAAGATCCTGCTGAAGTAGAAGCTGCTGAATCAGGCTTAAACTATGTGAAATTAGATGGTAATGTTGGTTGTATGGTAAATGGTGCCGGTTTGGCAATGGCCACAATGGACATAATCAAATTATCCGGTGGCGAGCCTGCTAACTTCCTGGATGTTGGAGGTAGTGCCAATGCAGAAACTGTAGAAGCAGGTTTCAGAATTATTCTGAAAGACCCTAAAGTAGAAGCCATTTTGATTAATATTTTTGGTGGGATTGTTCGTTGTGACAGAGTAGCCAAAGGTGTGGTGGAAGCTTACAAAAACATTGGAGACATAAAAGTACCTATCATTGTTCGTTTGCAAGGAACAAATGCTGAAGAAGGTGCAAAAATTATAGAAGAATCAGGCTTAAAAGTAACTTCAGCTATTGTATTGAAAGATGCAGCAGAAAGAGTGAAAGAAGCACTGGCCTAAAAATAATCAATTGACAGTAAGCAGTTGACAAATTGTTAATCACTTACTGTCAATTTAATATGCACCTGTAGCTCAATTGGATAGAGTATCGGATTTCGGCTCCGAGGGTTAGGGGTTCGACTCCCTTCAGGTGCACTTTTTCTCTTGTCATTTTTCTTTAACAGGCATATTTCCAATTATGAAAACCCCATATTCCAGACCTGTGATGGGGCTTGTTTTCTAATTCCATGGTTATTCAACTCAGATAAACATGATAATTTCATCAAAGCATTAAAAGCTTATTAAAGTTATTCCCATGTTGACACCCCCAGGCTCCTTGGCCGGAGCCCAAGATAATTTCAACACACCTTTACACAAAAAAGGCCTATATTATTAGTATAGGCCTGCTCTTCTCCAATTAAGGTAGTCGTATCGCAATAGTATCGCTTAATTAGTAAAGTATATTTTATTTACTGGACACAATTTAGTTAGAATTGCTTATTTTCGTTTCCTTTTATAGAGTCCGTGTGGAAATCACCTGAGAAACGGGTTTTTAAATTGTTGATTTTCAGCAACAAACCACCAGTCTTTTTGAAATTTAATATATTTTTTGAATTAGGACACTGCCAGTAAAAGGACTAACTTAAAATTGAGGTAATCGTTGTGAGACAATGTCTACTCAAACTTAAAATCTTTTGATTGTTCCTGCTGCCCATAGCACTGGTATTGATTGATTTTTTGTTGAATTTCATTTTTTTTACATTGCTTAGCTTCTTCATGTTCTTATAGTTTGGTTAAATAGTATCATGAAGTACATTAAAAATTATATCTGATAAAATTTTTTTGTCTATACAGTCCTATTGTTGATACATATTGCATGATTTTAAATATGAATAAAAAAGTCTTAATCCATGGTAGTATTTGGTTGGTATATCTTTGTTACGATTTACTCACAAGGATTTTGCTCAAAATCCCGTTAGACAATTTACATTTAATCTTATACAACCTTCTTAGCTCAGTTGCCATTTTCTATTTATTCCCTGGTTTCATATTTCCAGGCTTCAATAAAAAAATCAACAAATTAGCTTCATTTCTAAAATTCATTATCTCATTTGGAATATTTCTATTGGTGAGACATTTATTTGACACATATGTGTTCGATGTACAAATGGATTTTACAGAATTTGTTATTTCAGAAAGCTTGAGGTTTATTTATTTTGGTTTATTAGGAACAGGTTATTGGTTTACCAAAAGCTACATAAAATCGCTGAAGGAAAAGAAAGAAATAGAACTCCAATCCGTAAGAGACCGATTGGAAATTTCCAACAATAAAATTAGCCCGCACTTTCTTTTCAATACGCTTAACCTGATTCATGGTGATATCTATAGTAGCTCTCCTGAAGTTTCGGAAAAGATCATTGTCTTATCTGATATTTTAAGATATAGTTTAAACAAAGATAATGAGTTGGTGGGTGTTGTAGAGGAAATTAATATCATGAAATCTTATCTTCACTTACAAAACATCAGGTTTAATAACTCAATGTTTATCCAATTAAAATTATCTTTAAACCATGAGCATTCTTGCATAAGACTCCCAAAGATGCTATTGATCAATGTTTTGGAAAATATTTTTATCCATGGGATTTATAATGATGTCGAAAAATCTCCATTAGTAGCAATTGAAACCTCTAAAAATAAATTTCAATTGCATATTGAAAATAAAATTAATAATTTGACTAGAAAATCACCATCAGGTGGTGTTGGAATGTCACATATTGATAAAAGCCTGAACTATTTCTTTAAAGGCCAATATACTTTTGATAAACAAATATCATCAGACACTTTTAACCTTAACATTACTATAAACTATTGACATGAAATGAGCATAAATTTTAGAATCCTTAACATACCAACCGAGGATGAATTTTTACCATGCGAATTCCATGCGGCCGTTAAAAAACAAATAATATGCACATGAATTATACAGTTGGAATTATCGATGATGAAAAAGCATCAGTTGACTTGCTAAAAGCTTACACAGAAAAAATCCCCAGTCTAAAATTAGGCTTTGCATTAGAAGACCCACTGGAAGGAATAAACAGGTTAATGACTGCAAACATTGACATCTTGATTATTGATGTTAATATGCCTCAGATTAATGGAATTGACCTCATCAATTCTATGAACAGAAAGAATATGCTTATCATCATGATTAGTGCTTATTCTGAATATGCTGTAGAAGGATTCAACCTGGAAGTTCAGGATTTCATACTGAAGCCATTCGATTTCAAACGATTTCTATTGGCTATCAATAAATGTATGAATCACCTGGAGAACAATTCTGATAGTGACGAAAAATTTTACTACGTGAAAAGTAGTGGAAAATCCAATTTTGAGAAATTCAAATTAAACGATATTCTCTATTTTGAATCGGTAAAAAATTATATAAAAATAAAAACGCGTTGCAATACTGATCCTATGATATACTCATCAATGGATAATTTGTTAAAATCATTAAATCAACAATATTTCCTAAGAACCCACAGATCTTTTATTGTGAACAAAAACTCTATTCGTAGCATCAGGCATTCTGAGGTGCTATTGGAAGATGGAATTTCAGTACCCATTAGCAATACTTACAGGGAAGAACTGGCAACCAGTCTTTCTATTCGTTATTTAGGTGAATAAATTAATTTGAGCAAGAGCCTGTTGAGGTTATAGTATATTTGATTTTCAGCCCTGGCCGACTTTTCAAGAAATGCCCTATTAATAAAAACATGCATGTGGTTTAGAATTACCTTGTCCAAACCTTTAATAGGATAATTTTTAATTAGTTTCCTGTAAGTGTCACAAAAATCTGTATCCTCAGTTGAAAGGTTTTCCTGATAACTTTCATAATCCTTTTTGAAACTATTCCGATCTTCGGTGCTGATAATATTTCTCTTGATGAGCGTATCGTAGTATGTACGGAACACATCAATTCTTATTTCATGAAACTCAAAAAATATGGCTTGAAAAAGATCTGTCATTATGACCACTCTGTCTAAATAGTCTTTATTAAAGAAATCATTTTTTAATAAATAAGCAGTTTCGAGAATAAAAACTGATTCAGTAATAGGGTATTGCTTTTTACCATACTTAGAAAATTCCGGATAATAAGGAGCTTTTGATATTTGGGAAAGCTCACTATAGCCATACAAAAAATATAGAATTTCTTTTTCCACATCTTTTTTAATGGCTTCATTAAGACGAAATCGAATCCTTAAATGAAAAACAGGATCGCTGTAAGCTATATAGAAAAAATCAATCCCAAGTTTTTTACACATTTTATCCAGCTTAAGAAAGAAGTTATCCAGGCTAAACCCTTCTACACTATTCTTGAAGAAAAATATTTTAAAATATAACCATTTCTTATTTTCTTTCTCAATGGCATTAACGAATGGAATCACCGATAATTCCGCCTCCGGTTTTTCAAGGATTTTTGTATAGTTCCACTGAGGGTAAATTGATTTTCCATTTTGTCCGGTAAAATCATGGTCCCATAAACACTCCTTAATAATAATTTCTCCTTTCTTCTTAAGTTCAGTTTCAAAGAATTCCAATGAATTCCTCTCATTGAGGTCTATGTAAAACTCCTTGTCGAACTCCCCAAATAAAAATTGATGAGGGTAATTGAGTATTTCAAAAGCTTTTTTCAGATCAACATCAATACTTAACTTTTCATATGAAATATTCCAGGTTCTTGGGCTAAGAATAAAATTTTTAAATGTAATTCTGGGACAGTTCCCTTGCGAATCGGAGAATTCTGCAAAGCTTTTGGAATTTAAATTGTATTGGTTGGCTATTTCATATAACAGGGTCAAAACCGGGTTGGTTGTGAGCCTGTAATTAAATGCTGAGTGAATGATTGGAATAATTCTTTTTTTCAGAATTTTATGATAGAGAATAAATTTATTTTTGCTATCAACGCCAATAAGCAGATCCTTTAAAGCTAAATCTGTCTCTTTCATTACCGGAGAAATAGTTTTAAGAACATATTCCGTGACAGGCTTGTGCTTTAATATATTATTGTATTCCGGCTTGTCAAAAGTTTCAATATCGGCATAAATGACATTTTTATCTTTCAGGTCATTAATTAAGCCTTTTAGTTTGCCATACACTCTGGGACAATGACCAAACCTTCCGTTCAATCCTATAGAAAATCCCACACTAAAGTGTTCCAATATCAATTGCTGGTTTTCCCCTAACCTGAATAAAACATTGAAAATTTCAGATTGATAGCTGAGAGCTGAGTTTTCCTGAGGAAGTAGTTTTATTTCCTCACGGGATTCTTCATAGAGGACATTGGATTTTCTAAGCTCTTTATTACCTGAAGAAACCTGGGGATCAGGTAAATTTCTGCCCATATTTCCTACTGCCATACAGAAAGGAGTAAACCTATCGTCAAATTGATCCCTGAAAGTTTTACTATACTCTTTAAGGTAGCCGGACTCATAAGCCTCAAACAAATATGCGGCTTCTTCCGGTAGTTTATCCAGTTCTCCCCTGATTGATTTTTTCAGGGTAGTAGGGCTATCCAGTATGGAATCAATGAAATAAGATAAATGGGAATTACCATTTTCTTTGGCATTATCTGTCACTAAAGGAAAACTTAGGGTAGTGAGGAAATTTGCCGGAACCAAAAAACCGGTACCTATTATAGAACTCCACATTTCATCCATTTCCTCTTCGTATGCATCATCAAAAAAACCTTTGAATGAAGCTTTCTGTAAGCTTCCATATTTTTTGCAATAGGATATTATTCTATCCAAAACAGGATTTCTATCAATGGATGACCATTTGTATTTCTTCGACTCAAAATCAAATTCAAGAAATGTATATTTACCATCATTCAAGTGCCAAACAGATGGCAATGAATAGGTCTGCACTAAATGAGCATCAGTTGCCATTAACTGGACAAAATCCTCATGGATGCTACTGTAATCCCGAAAGCTAATTTCATTTATAGAGCTGACCTCCAAATGGGAGTCATTATCAAATTCTGCGATCCCCATACAACTCCATCCTCCAAAAGGAGTGGCTCTGTACCGACCTCTCAAGTAATATTTGAACACCTTATTTTTCTCAAAAGTGGTAAGCTCTTTGATTTCCCTATGTCTGATGCTATGATAAAGCGAGCTGGAAGAATGTTTTATTTTATTGAGTATTAAATCGTAATGAGAATCAATTTCACTAAAATTAAAATGAAGGATGGGAGATCTAACGATAAGCATATTGATGGTTCTGGTTCTTGAAATTCAATCTAAATAAATAAAAATAATTGTCAATAAATATTTATTATCTTATTTATATACCAATGATAGTATTTTATGGGATAAATCCTTATAATTAAAATCCTTTTAGTTGCTTACGCTTGTTAATAAAAATTTAACTTCATGGCGTGCAGCAATAAGCTGGTAGATTAGAGGCCATCAATTTGAAGTCCACTAAGTGATCTTTAGCTAAGGAATATGGGGGAACTATACAAGAAGCTTTAAATGTAAAAAAAATTGAAATTGCTTTATGAATGAAGAAAAATGGTATGTTCTGTATACAAGTCCAAGAGCGGAAAAGAAAGTGGCGGATCGTTTATTAGAGAATGGAGTAAATGTTTACCTGCCTATTATTGAAGAAGTCCGGCAATGGAGTGATAGAAAGAAAAAAGTAAAAAAAGCTTTATTTGATGGATATCTTTTTATCAAATCGACCAAACCTAATTTATGGAAATGTCTAACAGATCCCGGAGCGCTAAAGTTTATAAGCTTTTCAGATGATTATGCAACTGTTAGTGAAGAAGACATATCCTCAATAAAAAGAATAGTAGAAACAGGCATGGCCATTGAGCCTATGGTTTCCAATATATCTACCGGTGAGAAGGTGAAAATTATTGGAGGACCGCTTGAGGGCATGGTGGGGGAATGTGTTCAAAAAGAAAATCAGGATTATTTTATAGTCAATATCTCTGGGATTAAGAGACAGCTTGTAGTGAGTATTCCCCGGAAATTTTTAAAAGTTATAGAAGGCTGATCAACTAAAATCAGTTATAAAACTGATTTCTACCCAACAAGAAATGACAAAAAAATAGCCCGGCTTGTTCAATCTCAATTGAACAAGCCGGGCTATTAAGTTTTACAAACACTTATGGTTTGGATTCTGAAAATCATCAAATTACCTCATTTCGTATTACCTTATAAGCTACAGGTGGTTTGCTTACTTTAGGAACAACAGAAAAACCAAGTTTCTTATCTGCTTCCAAAAATATTCAATTTGTACCGGATACCAGCCCTAAAGCCAACATCTCCCATATAATCATCTTTTTCAAATGAATAGATTGACAACCAGGGGCTTTTGATACTTTCCCCACCTAACTGTTGAAGCCCCAATGATGGAGTAAGCATCAACTGAAAATTCGATGGCAAATCAACCAAAAAGTTCAGCATAAATTGATTGATAGTGACAGCTTCACCTGAGAAATTCCGTATTGTTTGAATTTCCGGGTGCAATTCCCATCCTCTAAATTTTTTACCAAAGCCCATCCCAAAAGCATAGGCAAGCGAACTCTCCACTCTGGGATCGTAGTACATTGAAAAACTAGAATAAAATCTTCTCATTCCTAATTTAAAACTGGATTGCAGAGGATAAAACTCTGAAATACCAATATCAATAGCAGTATATCCTCCCTTTCTCACAATAGGAATTAAGGCAACAGATAAACTGTTTGAACTGGTGTCTGCCCAGTTAATCAAACCAATTTGTAAAGCGTTTTCGGCAGAAGATGCTTTGTTGAATAAACCAAATTGTATGCCTGTCATTTTTTTCCCCACACTATTAAGCATCCCGAGCTGTATGCCCTGATGGTTTCCACCAGTAGTATTTAAGGCGCCAAATTGGCCACCATTGGAATTCATTAAAGTGGTATTTACAAAAGCAAATCGGAGGCCGTTACTTTGGCTGCCTGCATAATTGAGAAAACCAGCCTGTAAGCCACGAAAAGATTTTAAGGCGATGTTGGCTGCTCCAAACTGTAATCCGCTAAAATGTCCGGTATTGGTATTGACTACACCAGCCTGTACATGGCGCTGATCTCCATTGGCAGTATTAACCAATCCAATAAGAGGAAAACCAAAGTTAGGCGGGACTATGTTATGCACCACCGTATAATGTATGCGGTTACTGTCTCTCAATACCTGCGGTTCCTGAAGCTGTAAAGCCTGAACCTGATTGCTTAGACAAATAAAAAATATAAAAAAGCAAAGTGGATACTTGGGGAAATACATGTTAATTGACATCTCGATAAAATTTATGTGTTGTAAATATTATTTAGGTAAGGAATTGGTTTACATTAAATGTAGCTGGTGTTTTCAAGAAGTTTTCGGGCTGGATATAAAAAACTTGTCCAATAGGAACCATGTAACAAAGGAAGTAACGGCTATTCCTATTTTGTAATTCATAGGAACCGTATTCAGCACATTTGAGAAAGTGATAGTGTTCACTAAAAAATGTAGGAATACAGCAGGATAAATAGATTGCTTTTTCTCTACTACTGTGCCAAGTGCAAAACTTGCCAGAATAAAAATTACCAGGTACTGAATTTCCTGAATCATGTTAAATGTTCCGGATGAAAGAAAAGACAGATGCCATAGATACCAAATCACACCAATGATTAAATAGCGTAATGATTTGTTCAGCTTACTCAATTCTTTGTGAAAATAACTTCTCCAGGCCATTTCCTCTATGAAACAATAACCCATGATGGAAGCAGCAACTATCAGCCCATCCATATGTGAATTACCACCTCTACTATTTTCAACTCCTATAAAAGCATATAATACAATCGGTACTGCTAACAGTAAAACATCCTTTAGCTGGGGCTTATCCCAATATTGAGAAATTGATTGCTTAAAAAATAACCATACGGCAAGAAAAGCCAGTATAATACCCGAACCTTCCAATAGCGACCGAATAGCTATTTCTATACTCCACGGTAAGCTCAGTAGTTGATTGATTTCCAGGATATCGAACCTGAATAGATTGGAGATCAGAACAGCAATCAGATAAAAGAGTAATATTGGAATATACTTCATAGCTATATAATTTAGGTTTTTTCTTAGTAAGTTAGAAAGTTAAAAATAGACAATAGCGCTGTCTGTTACAGATTAAACTTACTCAAGTGTAAGGATTGAATGATCAAGTGACAGCTTTTATAACTGAAGCGTTTTGATGGCAGTTATGTGGATTAGTATTGAATGCCATCTACAATTTTCCTGACATTTAATAATGAGCTTTAAGAGAAAAGATGAAGAATAAGGTTCATAAAGCTTGACCTTATTCTTCATCGGAAGATTTTTCATCATTGATAAATATCATCAGTTCGCAGCTCACAATAATAATATCTTTCCAATATGTTACCCCTTCTCCAATCACAAAAGTAGGTTTTTCAGTTTTTACAATTATCTCTGTAATGATTGTCTCCCCTACCGGCACCAGAGAATAAACCTTAAGTTTCTTAATCATTGCAACATATCCTACCTGAGGAGCCAGTCCTCTGGATATATTCTGAAATCCTGCTTTGACAGCAAAAGTTTGAGCAATGTTTTCAACCAGCCCTCCTTCATTGAGTTCTTGTCGGTCCAACATCAAATTGTTTTCAGAAATTTTGAAAGAGGATACAGCTTTATTTTGTTCAACTGAAAGCATTTCATCAATCATCACAAAAGGTTCTGCGTGCGGCAAATAATTATATATTTCCCTTTTAGAAATAATAGGCACTTATCAAATGGGTTAAGTTAGAAAAAATTAAAAGGAAAAGCTGATTAAATAATCATGCTTTTTTAATGAGGATAAATCAGAAAGGAGATCAGGATTATCCATTGACAATCTATCGAAATTATTGGGACACTTGCTGTTTTCTGTAATAAGTAAATGCATCAGGATGGACTACGCGTCTGATAGTAGCCTCTTTTTGATAAGGATATACTCCATCTTTCAGGATCAAGAACATGTTTTGGCGGTACCACCATTCTACCTCTTCATTATCCCAAAACAAAGGCCTTATTAAGTCATGAAACCCAAATCCTTTCTTCTCAAATTTCTCCTGCCAATAGTCCGCCCATTGCTCATTAATGTGGTTAAGCCCACCTTGCAACGGAATTGCTGCAGAAAATAAAATGGCATCCCCCAGTTCAGTCAAACTTGTCACAAAATCATCAGCGGCCTCTTCGGAAAGATGTTCGGCAACTTCCAGGCACACCACCAAATCAAATTTCTCTTCAAGCTCTATCGGTTTTTCCAGATCCATCAAATGGATAAGTTTTTGATCCACCAAAAGATCACGCATTCGCAAGTGTTCTCCTTCTATACCTTGAATATTTTCTACTCCAAGGTGGTTAAAGACCTGCAACCAGGATCCCAGCCCACAACCAACATCAATAACACTTTCAGGCTTTACTAATTCCATAACCTTTGGGGCTATGATTTCAGCTGCCCTTGTATTGTGCATGATTTGTGTGTGGTGATATTTCTCAAACATTTTCTTGAACTCTGGCCTGTTTTGGTATTGTTCAATGATGCGAAGTGTATTTTCAGTTATCATATTTTTAAATTTTATTGTAGCCTCCATTTACTTCCAATCGGGTGCCATTCACCCACTCTCCATTTTCACTTATAAGGAAAGAAACTACTTTGGCAATATCATTCGGCTGACCAATGCGGTTAAGCGCAGTTTTTCTACCTATAAATTTTTTTGCCATTTCGTTGGAAAATTCCTTTACCATAGCTGTTTCAGTTGGCCCCGGTGCAATAGCATTTACGGTTACACCTATTTTGCCGTATTCAGCAGTTAAAGCAAGGGTCAAATTGTCAATTACTGATTTGCTTAGCCCATATAGCAAACTTTTTGAATCCGCTTGAACTGAGGCTCCTGATGAAATATTGATGATCCTTCCTCCACTGTTTATTCTGCTAAATGCTTGTTTCATCAACAAAAGGACAGATTTAGCATTCACATTAAAGATGAAATCAAATTCGTCTGCTGTTACACTGTGAATATCTCCCTCTTTAAAAACACCTGCATTATTTACCAGGATGTCAAAATGGGTATCTTCCTTATTGATCTCTTTGGTGATGGGGTCAATCTTTTCCTCAAAAAAGTTTTCAGCTTCTTCCGGCTTTGAAAAATCTGCCTGAACAAGGTAGGCGATCCCACCGGCTGCCTGTATGTTGTGCAGGGTGTCTGTGGCCTGATCCTTATCTTTGCAATACTGGATGATCACCAGAGTCCCCTCTGAAGCAAGTTGCAAAGCAATGGATTTCCCTATGCCTTTACTCCCTCCGGTGACAATGGCAATTTTAGGTTTTGAATTCACTGCTTGTCAGTTTAAATTGTTGATTATTTATCATTTCCAATGGTTGGGTAATAAATAATGAATACCTTAATTCATTGTCTTTGACATCAATTATCTTATCCGCAGAGGCATGCCATAATAGCTGAAAGTCTTCTGTTTCAATTATTTTCATCCAATGAGGATCATTTACATTTCCGAATACCTTATCAAGCTTAAGGCAATTTTTAATTGCCCCTTTTTCAGTTATGCCAATTTTCCTGTTGTAGTAAGGATTGTATTGTTGCGATTCACAAAAGAAGGAGAGGTTCACGATGTACTTATTTTCATAAGGCCCGGAATTGCTATTTTCTGTTAATATCTCCGCCATGGAGCTGCTTATCCATTTTACCCTCTTTTGTTCGGTTAGTGGTTTATCCACCAAACCGTACAGCATTACATTCTCAATCTTAGCACTGGCATTTACCAGGTCATCTATCAACTTTGTGGTTAAAGGGAAACCAATATCCAGATGAAGTTCTACTGTTCGGAAGCATTTATGATTAAGATTACCTAAATCTTTAATGAATTTGTGAAATTTAGATGAATCACTTAAATCCGCTCTAATTTCAATATGGCGGCAAAGTAATTCATTTAATTGTTCCATTAATAAAGGGAAATTATAATATGTGGTACTCCACTCAAGCTGCACATTTTGAATATGGGCCGGGCAATACCAGTTAAGATCCAACTCCTGAACACGCTCTTTATGTTCGCCCCATCTGCCCCATTTCTTTACCTTAATATAATAGAAGAATTTGTTAAGCAATTCACTATTATCACTTCCGTATTCTAATTCAATGGATTTTGAAGAGTGGTGCTTAAGGTCTTGCATGATTTCAAAAAGTACCAAAGGAATCTTATGGCAAACTTCATGTTTGAAATCATAAATAGCAGCCGCATCCTTCCCCTCTACAGTAACAATATGAGGGAACTGAGTGAAATAATTTTCCATAATCAAACCCAAATAAAAGATCGTTTAACAAGTCTTCCGATCCTTTTAGTAGTAACAAAAAGGAACATTGCATTCAGAGCCAGGGAGAATAATGCTTTGGCGATACTTGAAATAAGTTCGAAAGAGCTTTCCGGCTTAGGATTGGTGAAAAAATCTTTCACCAGGAAGTAATTCTTATAGGTTAGCAAACACAAAGCGGTAATTAAAACGGCAAAAAGAAGATAGGTAAGCAAAGAGTATAGTGCCAATGGAATCTCTTTTAGCGAGAAAAAGTTAAAGATTTTCCCTGCCTTTAATCTGTTAAACAAAACCATGGGGTACTTGCTTGCTTTTTCACTTAGGTTATTAATACCAAATAAATCACTGTAAATCCAATACCCATCGTTTCTGAAAAATGGATTAATAGAAATCATTAACATCACATTGTTAATAATAAAGACAGATTTCACGAGTACCACTAATTCAATGCTCTTGGGCATCAAAAAGAAAATGATAATCAGTATCACATTGACAAAAAGCTGAATATAAATACCTCCCATATTAATGAGGGCACGGGTTTTCTTAGGTAAGCTCCAGATAGCGGTTAGATTTGTAAAAAGAACCGGAAATACTAAATAGAACCCAAAACCTATTTCTTCAGAATCAATATTATGGCGTCTGGCGGCTATAGCATGTCCAAATTCATGTAACATGCCTATTACTATAATTAATACATAATAGACGATTAGATAGGCAGGATAATCTCCAATAGAGAAATAAGACTCCATTAAACCCTGACTATAAAGGTAATAGATAAAATATAAGCTGGTAAGTGAGAATAAAGTGAAAAGCGTAAGAAAGATGGATTTCTTAAAAAGAAAGGTGAAAAATGGGGTGATTTTTTTTATCAAATCTTTACCGATCAATTTTACCCTTCCATAAATATAAGAATTGGTATCCTTTTCTTTGGGAGCATCTACTTTCTCAAAAGTATCTGATATAATTTTTTCCAGCTCTTCCTCTTCAATACGCACCTCATGCTCATGATAAATTGTATCCAAAATATCCCTTAGAGGCTTATGACTCTGTAAGTGAAAAATTATTTTGTATAATATTTCACCTATATTATAATGCCGTGAATGATATTTTAATATATGGTTTTTGGAATCAATTTTCGTCAGCTGAATTTGTTCTAAAATTTGAGTATGGCTGGTAATCGACATAACGTCTTTCATAATTAATGGCTTTTTCTGATATCCTGAAACTTAATGTTTTTGCGTTTTAGCGGGATGCGTTGACGCTTCATAATATTTTCCAAATGTTCAACAATAACAAGTGGGGAAACCCTGATTTTCGACTTGATATAGGTTCTTATTTCGTCAATATTCAGGTCTGAAGGTTCTCTCATACCTGTCAGATATATTGTTAGTAAGTCAAGCCCGTATTCATTTGAGCTTAATTCAATAAAATAATCTTTAATAGTATCAAGGCTGTGGATGGCATCAATGACTGAAGCAGGGTAAATCTTGGTGCCTTTATACTTAATCATCTGGTTTTTTCTACCTAGTATTGGGCCTATCCTTGGACTTGTTCTTCCGCAGGAGCACCTATCATAATATACCCGGCACAAATCCCCTGTTTTATATCGTAACAAAGGCATTCCCTCCACGCCAAAAGTAGTAACAACCAATTCACCAATCTGGCCCGGCTCAACCTGCCTGTTTAATTCATCTACAGACTCAATATGAACCAGGTCTGTGGGAGCATGCCCTCCTTGCTGCGCACTACATTCTGTAAATGCAGTTGCTATTTCAGAAGCTCCATAGGAGGAAAATAAATCAACTCCCCAGTTTTTAACGATTTTCTTACCTAAATTATTAAATGAAAAATCATCATTCCTGATAGACTCCCCAATAGCAATAATTTTCTTAACACTACTTTTATTTAAATCTATATTTCTTTCTTGTGCATATTCAATAAGCCTCACCACATAACTCGGAACAGCTATTAATACAGTAGGCTTCAACCTCAGAAGATCATTTAGTTGGGAAGCTATGGGAGCAATACCTGTTCTGATCATGCTGGCTCCAATCTTTTTAACTCCAAGAAAGTATGCTACTCCTGCCATGAATCGTTGATCCATAGTGACCATAATCTGAATTTTATCCAGAGAGGAAACACCGGCACAAGTCAAGGCCATATATTCATTTACAGCCAGTCTTTCCAAATCGCTATCTGTCAATATAATGTCTACAGGTTCACCTGTGGTCCCTGACGTATTGACTATATCAACTACTTTTTCTTCAGGAACGCAGTAAAAACTTTCCCCAAGACAGAAATCATCTTTCTCTGTAAAAGGCAATTCCCTAATGTCACTTATCTCCCGGATTTGGTTCAAACCAATCCCTTTCTCCTCAAATATTTTTTTATAAAATGGGGAAAAGCTGTTCAGATAAACAAAGAGCTCCTGAAGCTTTCCCGTTTGTAAATTTTGATGAGGCTTTGAAACAAGTACCGGGTGATCGCTATATGTAAAGTAGTTTTTCATGTGTATATGCTTGTTTCTAATTGTCACCCCGATTAGTCGGGGCAGGCTATGGAATTCCCATAAATCTATTCATCCCTTGGTTGGTATATTAGGGATTATAGATTTATGCTCATTTCATAAGAATGCTTATTTATACTTCCGAGAAGCACTGCAAATAAGGTGCTGTCGGACTTAGCTTCTATTTTCACTTTATTTGTCTCGCTGTTTGAGACTATTTCCACCTCAAAGCTATCGTACAGAATTGGATTCAATACATTGACAAACTTCATTGTATCGCAGTTAAGCCGGCAGCTTTTAAATGCTTCAGAGCAATTCAATATTTTTCTGAAAAGAACCAGTAAACAGACCCCCGGAATAATAGGATTACCCGGAAAATGTCCCTCAAAAATAGGATGAGGTTTGTTAATGTGGATATTGACAGAATAACCTTTGCAGTTTTCTTGCCATCCGGACATCAGGAACAAGTCATTGTTTACCGCTGGAATCTCCCGTGCATTTTCATTGACTATCATGATTTTCGAATGAAATATTTATTAGGTGCTGAAAAACCTATAATCAGGCTTTTTTAACTTTAAGCAGGGTGGTGCTTAGTCCCAGGTCATTCCATTCATTTTCTATTTTCAATCCAGCCTTTTCGATGCACCTAAAAAACACTTTGCTATCATACATTTGGCTATTGCCATTGGCTATAGCTGTAAAATAAAGTGAAAGTTGTTGCAGACTGAAAGAAGCTACTTCCAAACGTTGCTTATCCCAAAATTCTTCTAAAATGTAAATAGTAGAATCCTCGCTCATGCCACTGGCTATTTTTTTAAGGATGGCCGTATTTTCCTCTTCTGAGAAACAGTCTAAAAACTGACTCATCCATATCACATCAAAACCACCTGGGATCACTGAACTTTCATCCAGCACATTCATTGCATGAAATGAAACGCGATCGCTTAGCCCTTCTCTTTTAATGTTTTCTTTGGCCATACCTATTTGGCCCGGCAGATCAACTATAGTAATGTTAACATCCGGATCCAGCGCGGCCAGTTTAATGGCGAATTTTCCTGTATTGCCACCTATATCCATTACTTTCTTAGGTTTCTCCTGTAAAATAATAGGAAGTGCAACCGGAAATGCATCATCGGAAAAGTAATGATCAAAATTAAACCAGCTTGTTTTTATCTGCTCAGGCAATTCTGAAAGTCCATCATAGATAGTATTCCATTCACCTAACTGTTTCAGACCTTCCGGTTTGCCATTTTGAATGCTTTCATCCAAATAAAACATCGATTTATAGCACACATCGTGCACAAAATCCATATTGATTTTTATGGCTTCCTGGTTAAGAATGAAAACCCCTGTTTTTCCAATCAGGTACCTATCATCATTCATGTAAATAAGTCCAGTGCCCAGGCTTGCTTCCAGCAGAACCCTTACACCATATAAAGACATGTTTTTTCCTTCCACGATTTCTTCAAGAGTAAGTCCCGTTTTCTTGCTATCACGGATTTCCGCCAAGATACCGGAGTCCACCATTATTCGGGTGACCTGGAAAACAATGGGGGCAAATGAAATGAGGTAAGCTTTACTTCTGGCGTCTACCGCCTTGATGTTATCATTGTTGTAAAAGTTCATACTTGTATAGGTTTTAAAGATTTATGGATAATTTCTTCGATATGATTTACAGTCGTTTTAATTCCTGTAGTATTTGATAAAAGTTGTTGCATGTCTCTGCATCTTGCCTGAATGTTCTGGTCTTCCAGCACTTCAGCTATAGTTTCCCGGATAAGCTCTTTATTGATATATTTGATATTGAGTACTTTACCTAAATGATGATATTTAATACGCTCTGCTGTACCTGGCTGATCAAAAGAGATAGGAACCGCTATTAAAGGAACTCCATTGCCCAGAGCATCAAGCACTGTATTTAGGCCTGCATGGGTTATGCATAGACTGGCATGCGATAATACTTCAAATTGAGGGGCATAAGGCACAATAATGGGATCGCCTGAAATTTGCTGTAACTCTTTATGATCCTCTAAAGGTGCCCCTAAGGCAAAAACCAATTGGACATCCAGATCTTTACAGGCATTTCCTATTTCAAGAAAAATTTCCGGTTTTAGATTAATAATGGTCCCCAGGGAAACATAAACCAAAGGTTTGCCATTTCTTTTCTCGTAAGGAAAGTCACAACTCTTTGTCATAACTCCTCTAAAAGGACCTGTGTAAAGAAAATTTTCTGCCAGTTGTTTCCTTGGAAAATCAAATTCTTTAATCATTTGACTTATTTGAGCCAAATCAGAGGTAGGAAAAACCTCAGATTCACTTTCAAAAAGAGGTAAATTCCATCGCTCTCTATAGTAATTAATAAGGTCAGTCAGCGGCTGAAAGTTTTCCTTGATCTTTTTCATGGCAATTGTATTCCGGGTCCTTCCTCCCTCACTGGCATTATAGCCCCAGGGTGTAAATACCGGGGGTAAATCCGGCTCCCAACTCATGTTGCAACCAATGGCCAATGTAACATAAGGAATACCCAAATGATCAGCTACCGACCCACCGGCACCATCGCTTTGATCAACCAATAAGAAATCAATCTTTTCTTTAACAATGGCTGTTGGAAGTGATATCAACATCAACTTAAGAAGTTTGATATAATCTTCCTGCCAGTACCTCATAGCTTCGGTCCCGCTTAAATCTGCCAATCTTTTCTGCAAACTTTTCACGGATCCGCGGGGCATAAGTCCTTTAGCTATTACATGAAAGTTGATTCCTTCGGACAATACTTTCTCCATGACATCTTCAATATTGAAAAATGTAACGTTATGCCCGTTGTTCATAAGCTCCTTCCCTATTAAAAGAAAAGGGTTTATATGCCCGGGTACCGGGGCTGTAATTATTCCAATATTTGCCATAATTTCACTATTTTATTAATTCAATGAGTACATAGCTAAGGTAGGTTTGGTCAAACTGATTGATGACCAAAATATGACTGACTTCAGGATCAATACTTACCGGAGTTTCTTCCCTGCTGGTCCCCAACCACATTCCGAAGCTGGTACTCGTAGGAAATTCACCACAATAATCTTTGTAGTAAATCAGCTGATTAATATCTTCTAATTGCTCCATAATAGGAGCGAAAAATTCTTTTGTTTCTTCATCCTCAGACTCACAGCCTAACAAAATACCTAAATTTGAAAGAGAGATATTTTCTTTGCTTAATGAGGCTTTAATTTCATTCTTGAGCATATCACTATCATTCTTCAGAAAAGACTTATGTGCTAAGATCTTACCCAATGAACCTGCATTACTCTGCGATGACAGATGAAAGAATGCTCCTCCCTCCCCTAGTTTGGGAATCTTAGTTTCAGGAGCAGTTAATGATTTGGAAATAGTATGACTATGAACCAGGTTATATTTTTGCTCAGATAAAATATCCACACCTCCAATGAGTACCTGATGATCAGGAGATTCATTCAGCAACAACATGCTATCTGTCAGAACATTTTCAAAAGCCGCTCCTTTGTTAATATGTGTGATGGTATAGCCATTACACTTCAAAGCTATTGCAATATGGCTGGTTAATGTCGAATGCAGGGATTGAATAAATAAAGAGGGAGATTTTGGTTTTTCCATCACAATGCTTTCCAGGAATTGATCCGATGAGTCTGCACCTCCAAAACCAGTTCCCAGCACTATCGCATCAAAATTAATATCACCGGAAGAGCGGTTACAGTTAAGTGCCCCAAATAGTCCGATTTTATTAATCTTGTTCATTCTTCTAATTTGATTTTCATTATAGAAGCTGGAAAAGTCCATACCCATTACCTGAAATGCCTGCGCATCGCTGGACCATTCGGTGTTGACAAGAAAAGCCTGTTGAATATACATTTTGAGCTTATTTAGAGTATAATAAAGATGAACAGTAACCGCCCATACCTGCTGCATTGGTTAATACATGATTGATTTCCTTGTCTTCGGGTGCGGAAACAGGCATCATCTGGTGTTCCGGCATTGTTTCCTCAAAATTGACATTTGGAATTAAAAAGCTATTGTTCATAGCCAGTATGGACAATATAGACTCAATCACTCCTGCCGCAGCCAATGTATGTCCTGTCATTGATTTCGTAGAACTAAATGAAAGTGGGTGATTATTAAATATTTTTTTGATTGCTATGCCTTCTGTAAGGTCGTTATTAGGTGTGGCTGTGCCGTGGGCATTCAGATAGCCAATATCTTCAGGGTTACAATTGGTCATTTCCATGGCCTTTTGCATTGCCAATTGAATTCCTTGCCCCTCAGGAGAGGAAGAAGAAATATGATGGAAATCATTTGTAAGGCCATATCCTGAAAGCTGACATAGTGCTTTTGATTGCCTTTTTTTAATTGCTGATTCTGACTCAAGACATATAAATCCTGCTCCTTCTCCCAGATTTATTCCTTTTCTATTTCTATCAAATGGTTTACATACTCCATCCGTCAGTAGGCAGAGCGAGTTAAATCCGTGGATGGTTGAATAACTTAATGCATCCGAGCCGCCAACAATAACCTGATCAAGCATCCCTCCTTTAATTAATCTTGCCCCATATGCAATGGCATGGGCAGAGGAAGAACATGCTGTGTTAATTGTTGAAATATTTTGTGTGATACCTAGTGCACTGCTAATAGCCATGGCATTGTAGGTAATGTCATTAGACTTAAAGAAATTAGGTGTGCTAGTTCCTGAAAGGTAATTTTTGTAATGTTTTTCTGTTAAGGATGCTCCTCCAACAGTTGTAGAGAATACAAGCCCAACTCTATTGTTCTTGTCAACCTCAATATTTGATTGTTTTAAAGCTTCCCGGGCCGCTATAATACCCAATGATAGGGTGCGATTGGAAAGTCCTTCATTAAATTCCGAGTTCTCTACTAATTCCTCAGTTGAAAATGGAACTTCTCCAAAGTGCTTTTCTGACCAAATACCTTCCTGATCGGATGACTTTGTTATGAAAGAACGATTCATCTTTAAAGATTTAATAGTCGCATCTTTCCCAACTCCCAATGCCGAAATAATACCCATGCCAGTTACATACACTTTCATTTTATGCTCATTTTAGTTTTAAAAAGAAAACTAAGGGCACCCAAAAAGTAGGTGCCCGTAGTAAAATTATTCAGCAACCTGAACTTCAACAGATCCGAAGTCACAAAGTAAGCTAGCAGCAGCTTCTTCAGACAACTGAAGTTGAACCATTTCTAGTCTTTCTTCTAATTCTACCATTGCTAGACCTTCTTGTAATTTTTCTGTGTTTCTTAAATTATTCATTGTATTAAAATTTATTTTTTTTGCCTACTCTGGTTTAGGTTTTCAGCTTTCCCTAACTAATTTAAATTGCATCGATGACTTTAAATTAATGTTTATGATCAAATCCTTTTACTAAGGTTTGATACTAATTTCTTATGAATCTTCAATTGATTTTTTCTATACATATTCTCCCCGGAGGCTTAGGATTTCTTCTGTTAACAGAAGGTCTACCTCCAGCGGATAGGCTATTGCCAAGGCATACTCATCTTCCATTATTATTCCCTGGCATTGAAACCTTGGGAAATGAACAAATTTGAAAAAGACTATGCCATCTTTAATTTGAATCGACTTTACCGTATAGATGGAAACATCTACTGTAAAACCAAGCCTGATTGCTTTGGATAAGGCCTCTTTGGTTGCCCATAAAAGTGTTTCCAAAGCGGGTTGATAAAATTTATCATGAGCCTGTATCAAGCTTCTTTCCCCATCAGTAAAATAACATTTGTAATCCCTGGGCTTAATTTTTTCAATATCCAGCCCAATGGGGATACATGCATTTGTTACTATTACACCGGTTATCGATGATGAATGGGAAACTGATGCCTGATAAGATGATTCACTTTCATGAATCAGCAACGGGTCTCCAAAAAAACCTTTCTCTACTCTAATTCCCTGTGCTTTGGGGGAAATCTGCTTCAACCCATAAGCTAAAAGTGCTTTGCTTTCTTGCATTTCATTGTAAGAAATACAGAGGATTGCAGAAAAGGAACTTCTATTGTGCCCGATTGAGATAGGGAAAGATTTCCTGGCTTGCATGCCCGTTTTTTAGCTTACCGCACTTACCTGGTTCTTTTCAATAAACTCTGCCAGTGTCCTAATTGACACAAAGTGATCAGAAAGATCTTCAGGGTTATTTACCAGGATTCCATAATGTTGTTCGAGAAGAACTACAATTTCCAATGCATCGATTGAGTCCAAACCCAGTCCCTCATTGAAAATAGGAGAATCGTTGTCGATACTTTCGGGAGTAAGACCCACTAAATTGATTTGGTCAATAATTTGTTGTTTCAGATTGTTAAGTAAATTTTCCATTTTTTTGTGATTTTTAGTGAAAGTATAATTGATTTATTTGCTCGCCTAATTGATGATTATTGAATGAATCAGGTGTTAAAAAGAAAAAGAAATTATTGATATTGTCAGGATTCACTTCGGCCCATCCGATCAAACAGCCTTCCAGCACACCGGTTTCAAATAAAAACCTTACCTCATCCAAAATGGGTTCGAGATCGAATTCTTCACTTATGAAGAAAAAATTTTCTCCCAGAAGTTTTTGTTTGATGCATATTTCCCCAATCAAAATATTGGGCAGTGTATATGTAAATAAAGAAGGTTTTGGTTGGTATATTTTTTCTCTAGTACAATAGTATTCCTTTGAATAGGGAAAGTCCGAAACAAGGCTTGATGAATTGTTTTGCACTATTAGCCCAAGTTTATCCGGATCATAATCCACTTCATAATTTTTAGGAAGGGAGAGCAATGCACTCAATACACCTGATTGACAGAGTTCATTCATCTTATAATACTTAGGATATTCCACCTTCATCTTTTCATAAAGACTTTGAAGAAAATTCGTATCAGCAGATGTAGTGCCATCCCAATTGAACTCCGGGTATTGGCTCGACTTTATCATTCCTGATTTTATTACTGAGTAATTGAATGTTTCCATTTTTTATGCCTCTGCTTTTTGAAATCGTATGACCGCATTGCAACCGCCAAAACCGGCTCCCATTTTAATAAATGATCTTAATTCTCGTTCCTCAGGCCGCCTGACCATGTTAAGATAGTCGTCTGTGCCAAGTTTGTTGAGTCCCAATGATGGGATTAATAGATTCTGCAACATTCCCTGAATGCAGATTATGCTTTCTACTATTCCACAGGCTCCTAAAGTATGTCCAAAATACCGTTTCAGGCTATGAATTGGAGTATTCTGGAGACCTGAGCGGGTGATTGCCCGCGCTTCCATGGCATCATTAAACTTTGTTCCTGTGCCATGGGCCGAAATAAAGTCTGAGGTAGATGCTCCGTGTTTTGAAACCAATTTCCTAAGGATGGTATGCAAACCCTCTCCATTTCTATGTGGAGCTGAGATGTGTGTACCATCATTTGAAGTAAATCCATCAGACAAAATAATTTGTTCCGGATAACTGCTTAGAGAAGCATCCGCTGAAATGATGATTGTGCCGGCCCCTTCTCCCAGATTAATTCCATCCCTGTCATTATCAAAAGGCTTGCAATAAGAACTACTGAGCGCCTTAAGAGATCTAAATCCTGATAAGGTAAAAGCTGATACAATATCTGCTCCCGTAACAATCACATGTTTGTACTTCCCGCACATTATCATTCTCATTCCGTGGATTAACCCCAGCAGGCTTGATGTACAGGCATTGCTGATAACTATAGGCTTATGAGGTATTCCAAAATATGTGGAGAGCTTGCTGGCCAGCCTGAACAAATACATTTCGTTTGATTGTTGTGAAAATGTTTTTTCCGGTTCCAGCAAGTCAATATTTCCTTTAGTAGTACATATTATGAAGCCTGTATCTTCAGTATCTAACTTCCTTGGCAGCTTAGCAATTGAATTTTTAATCGATTGCTTAGCCATTGCCTCCAGTCGGGAAGAACCCTCGTAAGACAAACTCGGATCATCCGAAAATTGAGAAACATAGGTTGTTTCAGGGAAATCAAATCGCTGCCCTTCCTTAATCGATGAAACACCATCTTTAACCTCCTTAAAAACTTGTTGGGTATCGCTTCCCAAGGGAATATACAGACCGTCCGAAACAGTAAATACCTGGTGCATTTTCATACGTTCTGATTTTCTTTCCATGCTTTAAAGAATGGTGGATCAATAATCTGGAGCTTATCATTCAAGTCTAAAAACACTTGTTCTGAGTATCCAGTACACATTAATTCCTGTTCCTGATTTTGTATTGTATAGTCAAAACACAATTTGGCTGCCTTGCTATATTTATAAAAGATGTTCACCGTCAGCAAATCACCATAACGAATGGCTTTTTTGTATTTTAGGTCTACTGTAATAATAGGCATCACATAACCTAAATCCCTCACCGAGAGGTAATCAAAGCCGAATTTTCTTCCAAACTCTTCCCTGACATCCTCAAAATACTTTAGATAGTTTCCGTGCCATACAATAGACAGTGAGTCAACTTCACTAAACCTTATTGGAACATCCAGGCTAACTTTTAGATTGTTTTTCATTGGTTAAGGAAAAATTAAATGTTAAGTCAGAAATGGGTTTGTAAAGGGTCTCTTTTTGAAATAAAGTCGCAAAATGTAGCGCACTTGTAGAAAACCGATCTGAACTCCTGAACTCCTTAATATCTTTTAAAGGGATTGCCTGAATAAATTTATACCCCAGAGGCAATTTTTCCATATCAAAATAAGCTGTCAAATCTGTATCTTCTTCCTGTTTCATGCTATTTTCATTTGACTACTCCTATCGTTTTGGACCAGCCAGTTGGCTATTTCCCGTTCGATGTAGTAATTACATTTTTTTGATTCGAAGAGATACTGTCCTACCGGATTAACTTCGAGGAAAAAAAACTCATCTCTTTCACATTTTGCCAGATCAATACAGCCGCTATTTAAATTAGCTAACCGCATAAATTCATTTACCATTTCAGCAACAGATTCCGGCAAAGTATAAGGACTATGAACCAATTTACTTTCATCCTGAGTCCGTCTATCATCACTGCTTTCTTCTTCTGAAGATTCTATTTTTGTGGCAAATAATTTACCGGCTAAAAAGAATACCCTTATTTCATAATCTATCTTAAGCTTATCCTGAATTAAGGACGGAAAAAAGAAATCCGGTAATTCATCCAGTATGTTGGCTTCTATCGTTTTTGCAAATTGGATAAAGGTTAAGTTGCCCGCTTGTAGCAAACGCCTTGCTCCTTCCGATATAGGCTTTGTAATTGAGCTTTTTTTTCGGAAATTCACTGTTTCTTTAATTACTTGCTTACTGTTAGTAACAGAGGTAGCAGGGACCCGAAAACCAGCCTGCTGAGCAAGGTTAAGATTCAATAATTTATTAGTGTAAAACCTTTCTGGAGGTGGTAGCCAAAGCTTGTCCTTTAATATGTGGCAGATATAGTCGAAAATGGTAGACAACTCTGCCTGGAGATTCAGTGAAAGGCTGTCTTTTAAATCCGCATGTTTAGCTTCTTTATAGCCTATCTTCCTATCATCTTTGAACCTTCGATACCAAACTACATTTACCTCTTTACCAAGGTCAATGCCTTTGTAATATATCTTAGAATTATTTACGTCAATATGAAATGATTCTTCCCGGAAAAACAGGCTATCCAGCGTTACCTTGATAAAGTTGGCTTTGTGAAATAAAAGCCAGTCAATTACCGGATCAGTACCTTGTTCAAAATTTTCATATCCAAGAATTAAAATCATATTCTTTTAATTGCAATTGGTTTTAATCAGAATGTCTGTCAGGTTAGCTCCCCACCTTGGGTCTATACCATCTTTAGAATTTTGCACTGCAAAAACATTTTTAGATTTTTCCAAATGAGCGCATGAAGTCTCTTTATCTCCCCCAAAAAATTCCGGAGTATAGTAGTAATACTGTGAATAAATCAAATGCGCCCTTGGATTCTTAGGATTAATAGCAAGTGCTTCATTCAAAAATTCTTTCGTCATGGTACTATATTTTGGTCCGCGGGTCATGGGATCCAAACTGGTTTTCATAAAGGCAATCCGCCCCATTATGGCAAGAATTTCCGAGTTACTTGTATAATCCTCTACCTCTTTACACAAACTCATTGCCTTGTCCAAATACTCATCAATTTTGTCCGGATCTTGAGAAAACGTGGAGAGTCTAATGTTGCAATAAGCAGCATAATACTTAGGTAACCATTCTTCCTTTTCCATTTCTGAAACTCTGTAGAAGCCATTCAGTAAGTCAACAAACATGGGTTGTTTATTAGCGGTATCTAAACCTTTGACTAAAGAGTTCATTTCAGTGTTGAATTTACTTTCTTGAGCGACACCCACCACAGGGAGTAATACGATTAATAAAATGATTAATTTTTTCATGGTTATGTTGTTTTGTTAATTGATAAAAATTTAGTTTCTATGACTGAAGGATCCATCACCGCCATCTACAATAAAGGTTTCACCTGTTATATAGGAAGCTTTGGGAGAACTCAGGAAATAGACAAGTGATGCAACTTCTTCAGGCTCTCCAAATCTTTTTACACTGATGTCATGCGTATAATTTTCTTCTTTTATTTGTTCTGTCATCTCGGTTCGAATAAAGCCTGGCACCACTACATTGGCTGTTATTCCTTTTTTGGCCACTTCCCTGGAAAGAGACTTTGAAGCACCTATGAGTGCAGCTTTAGAGGCTGCATAATTCCCCTGGCCCTCTTTGCCTTTAATTCCGGACATTGATGAAATGGTTACTATCCTTCCATATTTATTTAAAAGCATATTTTTCAAAACTTTTCTGGTTACATAGAAGAATCCATTCAGATTGGTGCTAATCACATCTTCCCACTCTTCATCACTCATGAAAATCATGAGCTTGTCCTTTCTTATTCCTGCATTATTTACAAGTATTTCAATAAAGTTTTCAGTGTTGCTTTCAATCCACCCTCCCAAAATATCATTCACTTCATTTTTATTGGAGATGTCAAACCTTAAGGCTACAGCCTCCTGGCCTTTCTCTCTTATTAGTTGGGCTACTTCTTCTGCTTCTTTCGCACTTTTGTTGTAATTGACGATAACATTATATCCTTCATCTGCCAATTCAAGTGCGATGGCTTTGCCAATCCCTTTAGATGCTCCTGTTACCAGGGCAAATCTCTTCTTCTTGTTCATAGTTGATTTCATTTTTAAATTCAGTATCAACCAACTCTCTATTGAGGTTCAATAAATACTCATTTACAATTTTCAAATGATCGCTTAATATTTGGTCTTCTGTAAAAACAGGAACTAAGCTTCTGATTTTTCTAAATATGGCATTTGATTTAGCCGACAGCTCATTTCGAATTTTCAAATAACTAATGCCTTGGGTGATAGCTAATGCGAGCACCGATACTACCTGATAGGTGTTTTCGATGACTTTCTTAGCGAGTAGTGCTGAGTTAAAACCCATACTTACTACATCCTGATTATCGTTATTAGATGGGATGTTGTGCAAGTACATCGGAAATGATAAGGTAAGATTCTCCGCTGTTGTAGAAGTAGCAACAAACTGGCTTCCCTGCATTCCTAAATTGAGCCCAAGTGTTCCCAGGTTTAGGAAAGGCGGCAATATCTGGTTTAACTTATCATTCATTAAGAAATTCAGTTGACGTTCACTAAGAACAGATAGCTTGGCTACAGCAATTTTAAGCTTGTCCATTTCAAAAGAAATGTAGTCACCATGGAAGTTACCTCCATGGAACACCTCATTCTGAGCATCATCCACTATAGGATTATCACTCACCGAGTTGATTTCATTATGGATAATTTCTTCTGCTTTTTCAATTGTTTCGTGAATGGGGCCTAAAATCTGGGGCACACATCGTATGGAATAATATTCCTGCACCTTGGTTTTAATATGTCGGGTGCCATTTTCTCCATGAAAAGCTTCAGTAGCCCTTTTTCTAATTAAGCTACTTCCTTCAAGATGGCTCCTTAGTTTGAAAGCGATATCATTCTGACCTTTATGGGGTTTTACTTTATTTAAACTTTCCGAATAATGATCATCAAATGACTCCACCATTTCCATGATCATAGCAGAAGAAGACAAGCTCCAGTTGAGAAGATTTTTGGCGTTCAATAAGTTAATTACACCAAGTCCTGTCATAGCAGAAGTTCCATTCAGAATAGCCAGCCCTTCTCTTGACTGAATTTGTATTGGGTTTAGGTTGTGCATAGTCATTACATCAATAATAGGATAGTCTTTGCCTTTATATCGGCATTTACCCTCACCTATTAAGCCTAAAGCCAAATGTGCAAGTTGTATCAAATCCCCGCTTGCACCTACTCCTCCATGGTCGTAGATGTGGGGATATATTTCAAGATTGATCAGTTCGGCTAAAAGCTGCACTGTCTCTGGTGAGATGCCAGAGTATCCCTGCGATAAAGATATGAGCCTGGCGAGCATTACGCTTCTGCTGGTTTGTTCATCAAGAACAGACCCCATACCTGTACTGTGGCTCCTTATTAAATTATATTGAAGGTCAACTTGCTCATTTTCATTTATTTTGAATTGTGCCATTGGACCCAATCCTGTATTAATTCCATAAATGACTTTCCCTTTGCTAAAAGATTTCAAGAATGAGAAGTTTTCGGTCATTCTGTTTATTGTGCTTTCGGCAATAAGAATAGGATCTTTAGTGAATATTACTTTATAAAAATCTTCGCTATTGTATTTCTTACCAGTTGAAATGATCATAATAATTTTATTTTGAGGATACAAAAACTCTTTTCTTCAATATTTTAGATAGAACATCTATCGGTAAAAGCTGCCTTAGGCGGCTTATATTGCTTTTCTCGTATTCCAGAGACTTTAAAACATTATAGGTGAGAGATGAAATTTTGAATCTGTCCATAGAGCTTTTCTGAATGACATAACAACTTGTTTCATCTTGATAAAATCCAAAGTCATCTTCATTAAAATGAAGAACGGAATTGACGGTCAATAACTTTTTAGGTTTGAACTTCTGTCTGAAGTAATTCCAATATTTTAAGTAAGGGTGCTCCTCTGCAGGGGCAAGTATTAAGTGCAAAACATCCCAAACTTCCCATTGTGCCGGATCCTTTTTAACAAAGGTTTCCAATTCTGAATAAATCCGGGAGACACAATTTTCAATTGCTTCTTCCTTCGGCAAATCCTTTTCCAGTCTGATCTGTGAGGAGAAAAATACATTTACGCTTTTGTCTTCTTCTCTTTTAGCTACTATCGGAATAATTGGAGTGTTCATTTTATAGGCTAATTCCAACACCCCGGTTCTCGTAAATATCTTTTCATTCAGGAAACTGATCTTTCTTAGCTTTTCAGTGTCATTAACTTTAGTTGTGCCGTTTCCTCCATCAATAAATACCAATATATTCTTTCCGCTTTTTAATGCCTGTAGCATTTGTAAAAGGACTTGAAAACCACTGGATTTAATAGTATCTGATTTCTGGGAGAAGTCTTTTGTCTTTACATCTCTTTTAAACTGCACTAAATCTTCAATCATATTCTCCTCTACAGCTACAGTTACAAATTCAATCCCCTTTTTCTTCAACATGAATGGAATTAAATTATAAGCACCGTAATGGAACCCGCAAAAAATAAATGGGCCTTGATTAGCGTCATTCGAAAAAGTAATGTCTCCGGATGCCTGTATATTTTCAAGGAGAATGTTAAATTCAGTCTTTTGATCTATTTCTCTCCATTTTTGATATAAAACAGTATCTTTATAAAATTCAACATCAGATGAATGATCTATGGATGAGAGAACTTTCTGTTTATTGATAGATGTAAAAAGAAATGCTTTTCTTTCTTTTTCAGAAATTATACTTTCGTCTATCCTGCTTTTAAGGGTCGATAAAGTATCCAGATATTCTTGTTTAGTTACTATCATTGCTGTCGAGATATAGCTTCGCTGAGGTCAGCCCCATCGCTGTCTTTTTAAACAATTTATATTTTCTCTCTTATCAGGAGCGGAAACCAAACTATGAAGTAAGGAAACAACTACTGATTAAAACCTTTAATTAAACTCACTGCCTGCTTATGCTTCGTGGACTGTTGATACAATCAAAAATCCCATCTTCATAACTGTAAAGAATTAATGATCAAAACTGATCCAATCGTTTCATTCTTTGTTAAATACAGCTTCGCTATCGTAAACCACATTCGGTCTATCTGCTAATTTTTATTATTACTCCTTATCAATTTCGTACTTGAAGTATGATTGATAATTTGTATGATTCAAATCTGGTGCTTTTTTATTTCCTATGAAATTTATTTATTCATACATACTGATTTCATATACATTCTATCAGATTGTCTATACAATCGGAAATTGCTAAATGATAAATATGGAGGAAAGTGCTTATCTCCGGAAGATGGAAATAAGAAAAGACGTGCTTTAAAGGGCAGGTTTTCAGCCATTTCCAAGGAGAGGATTGGGAAATAAATGAATTGAAACTACAGGTTCTCGCTTAGCTTCTATCGTAAAACTATTATATGAATTTCATCTTTTTCATTATGTAAAAGATATACCACAGCTGATACCGACTCCAGGTTGGAATCCAATGATCCTGAATTCGATTTTAAAAATTGAAGTAAAACTACATTAGGAGGTCATCTCGGATCTCATTAATATTTAGCATGAGATACCGGATAAATTAAGACTTTTTTGAAAATATAAGTCTTAATTTTCCGGCATAGCCTGCCCCGCTTTGCGGGGACGGCATTCTATAGCAATCGAAACTCAGGTTAATAAGTAATTATGGGAAAATGAGTGACCTACCCCCATGAACAGGCCAAATCATTTGATTGACTATAAGTTTAAAAACATTCTCACAGTACTTCTATCTTATTCCTGTGCTGTTCGATCTTTTCTTCTTTCTCCAGTTTTTTAAGAATGCGGGAAATTACCACCCTGGAGGTATTCAATTCATCGGCTATTTGCTGATGGGTTTTATGGATCTCAAAAGAACCTGAAGCTTGTTTCTTGTCCAGCAGGTAATTGTACAGTCGCTCATCCAGGTTCATAAACACCAGGCTGTCCACCGTATGTAACAACTCATCGAAACGTGCCTGGTAGGATCGGAAAACAAATCTTCGGAAAGAGGGATATTGTTGAATCCATGAGTCCAGGTAAGCTGTTGGGATCATCCACATAGAAGAATCCTCTTCTGCTACTACATGAAAAGTACTTTGTTGACCTTCCAGGCAACAAGTAATTGACATGGCACAAGTTTCCCCGGCTTCCAGATAATAAAGAAAAACCTCATTTCCTTTTTCATCATGGCGCATTACCCGCAAAAGCCCAGTGATAACGAAGGGCATTTCACTGGCTTCCTGGCTTGGTGAAATCACAGTTCTGCCGGCTTTTACATTCTTCATTCTACCCAGGCTGAGCATCTCTTTTCTTAAAGGCTCTTCGAGTATTGTTCTTTCTAAAATATTATTGATTGCTTCCAATTTGTCTTTATTATATAATCCCTGAATTATACGCTATCCCATGGGTTTGGATTAGCTACTTAATATAGGAAGAATTTAACCACTTTTTTCATATGAAATTATTTTAAATTATATACATTTATTTATAATTCCAACAGAACCTAATCAAATGAAAAAAACAATTCTATTCTTTACTTTATTATTTGTAACAAACATAAGCCTTCTTGCTCAAGAGGTGCAATTCTACAAAAATGAAACAGGAGATCAACACCTTTGTGGCCCTTTCCCTATTGATTACCTAAAGCAGGATACTACTTATGCAGGATGGTTTGCTGAAAATTATGATCAATTAACTATTGAAAAGAAAAACTACAACTGGGTAAAAGATTTAGAAGGTAAGGAAGTAGATATTTACCTGGGCACCTGGTGTGGGGACAGTAAAAAATGGGTGCCTCAATTTGTCAAGTTGTGGGATGAACTAGGACTAAAAAGGGAACAACTTAACTTTGTTGCTCTTTACGATACTGATTCATTATATAAGCAAGGCCCCAATGGAGAAGAAAAAGGTTTAAAAATCCACCGGGTACCCACTTTTATCTTTAAAGATAACGATAAGGAATTTGCCAGGATTGTGGAGTATCCTAATACTGATTTAGTGACCGACCTGGCACAAATAGCTCTGGGTTATCCTTCAGCCCCCAGTTATCGTGGAGCAAACCATTTGCTTGATTTATTTGAAGAAATGACGGTATCAGACATTTACAAAGAGGTCAATAAACATTACCTGGATGTTTATTATAAAATAGGTAAATACAATGAGCTTAACACACTGGGCAATGTATTAAAATACTCCGGCAGGAAGGAGGAAGCACTTTTGGTATTTACCTTTAACAGTTACTACTATAGAGGGAATTCGATAGTACACAAAAGTTTAGCTGAAGCTTCTGTTGAATCAGGAAATTATGCACAAGCTATTCTATCTTATGAACAACTAATAAAACTTGAGCCTGAGAATGAAGAAGCTCCAAAAGAAATTGAGAGACTCAAAAAGTTAGTGGAAACGAGTAAAAAAGAGGATTAAAGAAGATTTCTAATGATAATTCCTTCAAAAAAAGAATTGAAAAAAATTGACTTAAATAACTACAATAGAAAAGAACATTATGAATTCTTTAAAGATTTTCATGAGCCTTTTTTTGGAGTAGCTGTTGAAATAGACTGTACTGAAGCATATCAATATTGCCGATTAAATCACCTGTCATTCTATCAATTTTATACCTATCAAATTTTAAAAGCTGTAAATGAGGTGAAAGAGCTCCGCTATAGAATAATTGATCATGAAATTTATGATGTAGGGAAATTACACGTCTCTGCCACAGTATTAAGAACCGACAAAACCTTTGGTTTTTCAAGAATCCTTTATGAAGATGATTTTGGCTCCTTCTCCCGGGGCATGAAAGAGGAGATTGAAAAAGTGAAAAATACAGAAGGCCTTAATTTATATGCGGATCAATATGATGTAATCCATTTTTCTGCTACTCCCTGGCTTAGGTTTAGCTCACTTTCCCACTCTCGCCATTTTAAAACGGGAGACTCTATTCCGAAAGTGGCTGTTGGAAAAACGCTGGAGGAAAATGGCAGAATAACATTCCCTGTCTCCATTCATGTGAACCATGCTTTGGTAGATGGATATCACCTTAGCCTGGTATTTGAAAAATTAGAACAACTTTTAAATACACCAGCTCATTAAAATTTACCCTTTATAGAAATTTCTTAATCAGGTTGACGAGGATAGTAAGCAAAAGACTAGCTAGAATCATAGTCGTAATAGGGAAATAAAACCTGAAGTTTTCCTTTTCTATCCTGATATCTCCCGGCAAACGGCCGATCCAGTGTAGTTTATCATGGAAAAAATAAATTAATATCCCGATAAAGATTACCCCCACTCCTATTAAAATTATCCACTTACCGGTATCGCTGTTCATGAGGTTTTTTTCATTATAACGTTTATGAACAAATTGGTTCTGTTGAAGAGTTGCCAATCGTTATTAATTAACCTGAGTTCGATTGCTATGGAATGCTGTCATAATGATAAAGTTGAATACTTTCCTTAAAACTCTATGAATAACTTCACTTGCTCATCCAGTAATTGATTGTATAACTTATCAGTTACTATCTGTCCATTAAAGTTTTGTTCAATTCTGGCCAACTTCGGTTTCAAAGCCAATACATGCATCCCCAGATAATTAAAAATATCAGTCATATGACTTAAAGCCAATCCCCCGCCTTGCACTCCTGATGAAAGTCCAACCAGAGCGCACTTCTTATTCCTGAAGCTTGAGGGGTAATCCAGGCCGTCAATAAAGGCTTTCAACACACCGGGAAATGAGCCATTATACTCCGGGATGATAAAAACAAACTTGCTACTCCGCTTAATCTGTTCCCTGTAAGGATTAAATGCTTCATTCTTGCCCGCATTTTCATACAAGGCAGTTGCTATAAAATCTACGGGAAGTTCAGCCAAATCAATAATAGTTGATTCAACCTGATACTGAGTCAATAATTCTTTATATAAAATAGCTATTTCTGATGAAACTGAATTTTTCCTATTGGTACCTGCTACAATTGTAATCATCATCATATGAATATCTTAAAAACAAAAATAGGGACTTAAAGTCCCTATTCAATTATTAATCAATAAAACTATTATAAAGAAGAAAGGTTTACTGATAATTCGAAGTCATCATAAATCATTTTGTCTCCCAATCCATCAAAAAATGAGCCTGAACCGTAACGAACATTCCATTTTGTTCTGTCTAAAGCAAATGTGGCTTTTGCATTTACTTTATCACCATTTAAAGTAACATTCGCAGGGAAAGTAATTTTATTAGTAATTCCTTTAATAGTTAAGTCACCGGAAATAAAATGAGTAGCATCCTTTTGCTCGCTTTCATTCACTGAAGTAATCTTGAAAGTAGCTGTAGGATGTTTTTCCACGCTAAAGAAATCATCAGAACGCAAGTGGCCTTCTAATTTGCCTTTATATTCACCTTCCAAATCCAATACATTGATAGTAGTCATATCAATTGTGAATTCTCCTCCTTTAATTACTCCATTCTCAACCTCCAAAGCACCACCTTTTATGGCCACTGTACCATTGTGTTGACCTGTTACTTTTTTACCTACCCAGGCAATTTCACTTGTTTTAGTATCTACTTTCACTTCTTTTCCAACAAAAGTGAAGGCTGCTGCCACTACTAAGGCGGCCAATGCAATTGATAAAATTTTACTTTTCATTTGATTTAATGTTTTAGGTTTTAATAATTACATGTATCTACATGTATTTTCGTCTCTAACTTATTTTATTAGAAGAAGGTTTCGATTTTTCTTAAAATATTTTGATTATCTCTATACTTGCATCAATTTGGCTTAAAATTATTTTATGATCACAATAAAAGAAGTAGGGGAAGCTGTAGATTATCTGCAAAAGCAAACATTTTTCCAGCCTGAAGTAGGCATCATTTTAGGCACTGGGCTCGGTGCCCTGGTAGATGATATCGAGGTGGTAAAAACCATTTCATATAAAGACATCCCCCACTTTCCCGATTCCACAGTAGAAACACATTCAGGTAAGTTGATTTTTGGTAAATTAAGTGGCAAGAAAGTAGTAGCCATGCAAGGCAGGTTCCATTACTATGAAGGTTACTCAATGCAGCAAATCACTATGCCTGTGCGTGTCATGAAGCTTTTAGGTATAAAAATGCTGTTCATTTCTAATGCAGCAGGAGGACTTAACCATTCTTTAAAAATAAGTGATGTGATGGCCATTAATGACCACATCAATTTATTCCCCGAAAATCCTTTGCGCGGTATGAATATGGATGAATTGGGTGATCGCTTTCCTGATATGTATAATGCTTATGATGCTGACTTGCTCAAATTGGCTATGGTAGTAGCTGCAGAAAAAGGAATAGATCTTCGGGAAGGGGTGTATGCAGGTGTCCCGGGCCCTAACCTGGAAACTGCTGCAGAATACCGCTACCTGGAAATTATTGGTGCAGATGCGGTAGGGATGAGCACTATTCCTGAAAATATTGTAGCCCGACATATGAAATTACCTGTATTTGCAGTTTCGGTAATTACAGATTTATGCTACCCTGAACAATTAAAACCTGTTTCCATCCCGGAAATCATTAATGCTTCCATGGTAGCTCAACCTAAAATGACAGTTATTTTTAAAGGAATGCTGGAGAAAATGTAAATAACCCCCTATTAGGCATGCCATAAAAATTGATTTTGCAGTTCTCCAAAAGCCAGCCAACCCACCATCTCTGCCCTCGTTTTGTGTCCCCACAAACGAGCTGGATGCAGTTTGCCAATAATGCTGATTTCCTTCTAAAAAAGATGAAAAGCGGAAAGTGCTTGTGAAAATGCAATCGAGGCCAAGTTTTGTATGTGTGAGAAACACAACCGAACGCGGTTGCTGTGTTATAAAATACAATGCCCTTCTTTGAACAAAGATTATTTACCTCAATTTGATTATAAATTCAAACTATTTTTGCAATTGTTGAACAGGATAGCGACATAATGTCGCTCCTCTGGAGCTTTGGTTCGGCTGTAATTATTAGCTATTATGATCAGGCTCCTCTGGAGCTGTGGTGAATGCTTTACTACAATATGCCTTACATGTATAAATCTGAATTTCAGGCTTCTTTATTTTATTAATAATGTGTGGTAATTGGGCTGTGAAATTGTTTACACTTAGTCATAGCCAGTTTGGTGGATTTGCCCCAGAGGGGTAAAATACTAATAGAAAAACCAGCAGACATACCCATAGCTCCGATAGGAGTGAAATAAACTATGCTTTCTCTAAATTTTATTGAAGGCTCTTTTTGATTAGATAGTTTACTATTTTGCTCTTCGGAACGTGAGTAAATTTTCCGGAAAAAGATTATGCGAGTGTTGTCTTGAAAGTTATTATACAAGCAAGTCCTATTTAATTTTAGATACTGAGGCATTTAGCAAGAATCCACTAAAAATGGTATCATAGAAATGTTAACTTCTGAGGATACCTGAGAGTTGCAGGGACACATTTAAAAATGTCATTTTAGGACTGGCATTTCTTTCCAGATAATAGGAAGCTTTGTTCAGGATATCAGTCATTTGCGCCACTTTATCCAACGAAATGGTTTTACTAAATTTCTCCACAAAAGCTTTGTGCTCGGCAGGAATCCTCATCAGCTCATTGGCTTGCATTTTGGCCATCATTGCTTCACGGTAAATACTTTCTGCATGAATCAGCCACTGCTGTTGATTGACTTTGCTAAACTTATGAAAAGCATCTGATCGCTTTACCAAACCTGTATAATCTTTTGTGTAACACTCCCTCATCCACTGTTCAAATTCCGGTTGTGTATCATCTGACACATCATCTGACAATGCAACAGCCTTATGTAGATCTCCTTGTGAGGTATGCGCCAGTTGTTTGGCTATCCTTTCCTCGATTTGGTAACGCTCTATCAGTATTTGCTTAATTTCCTCATCTGAATAGGCCGGAATATGTACACTCTGTGTACGGGAAGTGATAGTCCCCAACAGTTTTCCCTGATTGTTTGAAACCAATAAAAAAACAGTTTTATCAGCTGGCTCCTCTATAATTTTCAACAAAGCATTTGCCGCTGAAGGATGTAAAAACTCCGGTAGCCAAATCAGCATCACTTTATACCTACCTTCAAATGCTTTTAATGACAAGCTTTTAATAATCTGACGGCTTTCCTCTCTGGAGATATTAAGCTGTTTATTGTCCACACCTAAATATGCCACCCAATCAGTCACGGAAGCAAAGGGATCTTTCAGCATAAAGCCTCTCCACGGCTTCAAAAAATTCTGACTGATTTTTGAATCCGGCCCTTTCACTTGTTCAGTTGCGGCAGTTGGAAAAGAGAAATGAAAATCCGGATGTATGAACTTGGCATTTTTCTGGCAAGCAGGACAAACACCGCAGGCATCTTCTTCTCCCCTGTTCTCACAATTAAGATAAGTAGCGTAAGCAATTGCCATGGGCAGATTGGCAGTTCCCGCATTCCCCAAAAACAATTGTGCATGGGCGATATGATTATCCTTTACACCTTTGACCAACTGTTTTTTTAATGAATGTAATCCGGGGATTTCTGCAAAAGTCATGTTTCTATGCTTTTATGAATTATCTGATTTTTTCTGTAATGCCACTTCCTTTTTCTGATTTTTCCTGTAAACAATGGTAGAAATATAAATACTCATTTCGTATAACAACATAAGAGGTAAAGAAATGAGCAACTGACTAATAGGATCCGGAGGCGTTACGAAAGCTCCAATTACTAAAATAACAACTATAGAGTGTTTTCTATATTTCCTTAAGAGTCCTGGATTGAGAATTCCTGCTTTTGTTAAAAAATAAATCACCATGGGCAATTGAAACATCAAACCACAAGCCAACACCAACATAGTAACAGTAGACACATAAGAGGTAATATCAAATTCATTGAGCACTGAAGGATCTACCTGATAATTGGCCAAAAAATTCACTGAAATAGGTGTGACAATATAATAGCCAAAAAGTACGCCTGACATAAAAAGCAAAGTCACAAAAAAAGTAGCTCCTCTGGTATATTGTTTTTCATTCTTATATAATGCAGGACTAATAAAACGCCACATTTCCCAGAAAAAATAAGGGAACGCCACTATAATACCTACTACAATGGAGGAGGTAATATGCATGGTAAACTGCCCTGTCATTTTCCTGCTCTGGATAATAAAAGGCAATTCCTCTATACAGAAAGCAGTAGAATTAGCTATTGTTTTTCCGAATTGACAAGCCATCTGATAAAACCAAAAATCAGCTCTGGAAGGCCCTAAAATCAGCGTTCCAAAAACAAATTCCTTAGAAGCAAAAGCTACTACCGACAAAACTACTATTGCCGCAAAAGAGCGTACAATATGCCAACGAAATGCTTCCAGATGATCCAGAAAACTCATCTCTGCTTGTGGTTGATCTGCAGGCATGTTTATGCTTTAAATAAAGGGAAGTTCGCCATCCATTCGTTAATTTCCTTCTTTACTGCACCAATCTTCTGCTCATTCTCAGGATTGGTAATTACGGTATCAATGTATTCCACAATTCTTTCCATATCCTGCTCAACCAACCCACGGGAAGTAATTGCAGCCGTTCCTATCCTCATACCCGATGTTACAAATGGAGATTTATCATCAAAAGGCACCATATTTTTATTGATAGTAATATCTGCCTGACCCAAAACTGCCTCTGTTTGTTTACCAGTAATTCCCTTTGAACGTAAATCAATTAACATCATGTGGTTATCTGTACCACCGGATATAATTTGGTAATTTCTATCCATAAAAGCTTTGGCCATTACTTCGGCATTTTTCTGCACCTGAAGAATGTAGTTGAAATATTCATCTGTAAGGCATTGCCCGAAAGCAACTGCTTTCGCAGCAATCACATGTTCCAAAGGCCCACCCTGAGTACCAGGAAATACACCTGAATCCAATAGTTGTGTCATCATGCGCAATTCACCTTTTGGGTTTTTAACACCAAATGGATTTTCAAAATCATCACGCATCATAATCAAGCCACCTCTTGGGCCTCTCAAGGTTTTGTGGGTAGTAGTAGTTACTATGTGGCAAAAATCCAGAGGATCATTGAGAATTCCGCGGGCAATTAATCCACTTGGGTGAGATATATCCGCTAACAATATAGCTCCTACTTCATCAGCTATTTCTCTGAGACGCTCGTAGTCCCAATCTCTGCTATAGGCAGAAGCACCGCAAATAATCATTTTTGGTTTTTCTTTCCTGGCAATTACCTCCACATTGTCCCAGTCAATCAAACCGGTTTCTTTCTCCACCCCGTAAAAACTAGGCTTATAAAATTTGCCGGAGAAATTCACAGGAGAGCCATGTGTTAAGTGTCCGCCATGAGAAAGGTCAAAACCTAATATTTTATCACCGGGTTGCAGACAAGCCAGCATTACAGCGGCATTGGCCTGAGCTCCGGAATGAGGTTGCACATTGGCCCAAGAAGCATCGAAAAGTTCCTTTACTCTATCAATGGCAAGATTCTCCACTTCATCCACTACCTCGCAGCCACCGTAATAACGCTTTCCGGGCAAGCCTTCAGCATATTTATTGGTAAGCACACTTCCCATAGCTTCCATTACTTCAGGAGAGGTGAAATTTTCTGAGGCAATTAACTCAATGCCTGTTTGCTGTCTTTTTTGTTCTTTTTGAATAAGGTCAAATAGGGCGGTATCTCTCTGCATAATATTTTTCAAATTTGACCTTAAAATTAGGTCAGAATCTCGGGATTTACAATGTTATCATCAGGAACGTTTTCCGTTCTTTTATTAATTGGATTATCAACTTAAGGAATTTATGCTGACATCAATAATAAATCCTATATACCTGCTTCTTTAGGATTTGATTTTTCCCGCAAACTCATCAGGCATTTCGGCTATTCTTCTATTATTGTAATCAAAAAAAATAATACCTGTTTTACCCAAAGATGCCAAACGCTTATCTTCTTTGGTGAAGCGGTAAACGAAGTCACAACCATATTTATTCAGGTTCATTGCACCAATGGCTATTTCAATTTTTTCATGGGCAAATATTTCAGCTTTGTAGGTAATAGCGGCATCAGTCTGGATCATCCCCAATCCATTAAAGTCCATTTCATTTTTATAACCCAAATGCTTTAGAAACTGCACTCTGGCATCATGCATAAAAGCAAAAATCCTGTCATTTCCTACGTGCCCTCCATAATTTAAATCCGTAATGCGGGTATGGATAATGGCTGTGAAAGAGTAAATAATAGGTTCATCAATTTTTATCCTGCTCATTTTTAAGATTCTCCAATTGTTTGGTTCTCATTTCGTGGGTAATTCTTTTGATATCTTTTGTGTTCATCACTAAAAGAATTTTATTCATCCCCTTTCCTAAAGGGGTGATCAATAAAGCCAGGGCTACATTGATTACAAAGCTATAAACAGGCGAATCCTCTACATAGCCCTCTAAATTATTCTCCAAAATAGTGGCAATAAATTCCAATATCAAAATTAAAGTAAGGAATGTGATTGTATCAGTCAAGTAGGTATTTCTGCTACTCCTGTTCATCTTTAGGGAGATTAATATCAAGGTACTGAAGAAGCCAATTTCCAGTGAATAAAACCACCAGGTCCTCCAATAGGGCGGAAGTACCTCAAAAGAAAAATCAAAAGTACTGATCTCTTCGGAAAATCCGCTCTTCGATCGTATTTGCAAAGTATATTCTCCTGAAGGCAAATAAGGAAAATCGATATCTCCCGCCTTGGACCAGGGAGACCAGTCATCCATTAATCCTTTTACATAATATTGGTAACTTATTCCTTCCGGAAACAGGTAGTCAATAGTACTTACACTAACTCGTAAAGAATTATTATCATATAACAATTCCAGATTCTCGAGATCGGAGATTTTATTGTCCTGTTCATAAACTGCATTAATAAAACTGGTAGGCGGCTCCCTCCATTCCCCTCTTCCTGTTTTTAATTCTAAAAGCCTATTTTCTACCACAAAATATATAGAAGAATCAGGAACCGGGTGAATATATTTCACATAGGGCAAAATCTTCATCCATTGCAAATCTGAAGCAGACTCTTCCTTGTTGAGGATATGCCATTGGTCTTTTTGGTTGGTTAACCATAATGACTGTTGCGTATCCTTAAGAAAATATTTTAGATTCTCCTCATAACCCTCCACTAAAACTATACTGTCTAATTTCTGATCTAACTTATAAAGTCCATCCAATTTCAGAATATTCAATTGACTTTCATCAAAATAAACTGACATCCGATCTGAAAAATCATTTTTAATAGGGTATGTTTTTTGTTCTGAGAGTGTATTGTTCAATACTCTAAAAGTGAAGATTTCATTCTCTCCCGATAATGCCATTTGATCATTTTGAATAGCTATATCATGTACTGACCTGGAAAAATGAAATTGACTATTGGTTGGCTTAGTACTTAAATCAATACTGTAGAGCCCAAAATCACCTGTAATCCACAGATTATTATTTCCCGACTCATAATAAGCTTTTTCTATAAAACGATGATCACTTAATTTCATAGAAGTAGTATCCTTGATGAGGAAAACCCCTGAAGTGGTAATGGCTATGATTCCATTTGGGGTATTAATTAAATCTGTCACTTTCCTGTTCACACGCTTTATGGGGATGTATTGAAACTGGAATGACTTAAGCTTAGATACATTTACTATTTTATTAACAGTTTCATATTTAAATTTGCTTTTATCTTTAGATGGTTCGCTGACCGTTTTAGTAGAATTCCCCTCGTCTCTTTTTACATTTATTTTCGACAATGAATCTCTCAGAAAAGCTTCCTTTTCTGCCAGTCTGTCTTTTAATTTCTTAAAACGATAGCCTTCCTTCCGGAATATTTTTTTATAATTATTGAGTGACTCCTCAATATATGCTTCATCCTCATCCATTGATTTGGACCCATCAAAAAGTCCACCTAAAAATGTTTCACTTTCCTCCTCCCCTTCATTATCCTCCTCATCAATAATTTCTATCCGAATACGCTCTTTCATTACCTTTTGAAATGTTTCGTAATCCTTTATTTGGGCTAAATAGAACAATCCTTCGTTTGTTCCTACAAATAGTGTATCCTTATGAATTAATACCGATTCCGGGATGCCTTTAAGGCCCGGATAATGTTGAAACTCTTTGATAGGGATGTCAAGAGAGGTACGGGAAATACCAGCATTATGAGCTAACCATATTCCATTTTGATCATCCATAGTGACAGCATTCACTTCATCAGAAGGCAAGCCATTAAAATATTGGATAGTGTGTAAGATTTTTTTACTCTCAATATCCACAATAACTGCTCCTCCATTAAGAGTAGCAATCACTATTTTATTCCCTAATATTTTACCTGAAACAGGATAATTCTCTTTAAGATATTCATTCAGTTCATTGGAGAAAACATTGAACTCCTTGCCATTAAAAGCAAAAAAATCGCCATTATCATAAGCAAAAAAGACTAGCGAATCCGTTTGGCATGAAAACACAAAATCCGTCTCTTCAGGCGCATATAAATTGAGATCAAGCCAATTATTATTAAAATATTCCAGCAGGAAATTTCCCTCAAAGGCATATAGTTTATCCTGATAGGTGAAAATATCATTAAAGCCTAATTTGCTTTCAAATACAGTATCAGGCTGAAAAGAGGAGGAAGATAAAACCAATATTTTCCCTCCTGCCAGATAGTAAAAATTATCATGATGTTTTACCATGTCCTGACCCAACAAATACTGAGGTGGAGTATATATAGACTCTATTTTGTTTTGAAAGTCCATGTCCTGCTGAACCTTCGAGATACCCTCTCTGGTTAAAAGGTATAGATTATTATCTATTGGTAAAAATTTTAACGGACTACTTCCAATAGGTATTTTCTCCCAGCTTCTGCCGTCAAACTGTAATAAGCCTCTTCTGTGCGCCAATAGCAATCTACCCTGATCATCAATAGCCATATCATTGAATACGTAATCTTGCTTTGGCAAAGGAACGGAGAAATGCCTTAGAGAAAGGTGTCCCTCCTGCGCCCAACCTAAGCTTAGATTGATGAACATGAAAATAAGTGGTAAAAGAAAATTTTTCATCTGTAGTTAAATTGAGAAATCAAAGCTAAGCCTTTATATTCACAACTCGATATTACACAAGATTTGTGGTTTATGAGTTATTTTATTACAATTAAATACTATTCCAATCGGTTTACACTTACTTTTAACTTCATTAATTCTTTCATTAAGAAATAAGTAAAGCAGGAACATCTCCAAAAGTATAGTTTATTCATGGATTATCAATTATTTAAATACAAAATTTATCATAACTGATAAATTTTAATATTTTTCAAATATATAATATTATTTATTACATAAATTTCTTCTAAAACAAGAGGGTGACTGCCCCTTTTAGAACTCCGCACACTTTCTTTGCCCTTTTAGGCTTTTAAAATCTTAACATCCTTGAAAACAGAGCGATAAGACCCCTAACGTAACCTTACAGCTACTAAAGAGTTAGTAGGGGCTTAACCAAACATTTTTTAATGTATGAGAAGAACTATTTTATTTTTCGCAGTTTTATGTGTGTTCAGTTTGAAGGCAACTGCTCAGGAAAGCCAATCAGGTATCAGGGGTGCTCTTAACTTATCAAATTTGTATGTTGATGATGTAGATGATGAAAACATGAAACCTGGGTTTGCGGTTGGTTTCTATTTCCGAAAGAATATTGCAGATGTCGTAAGCATCCAGCCTGAAATTAATTACAGTTTAAAGGGCTCCCAAATTAATTATAATAGTTTTCTTGGGAACGGTAAGTACAGGTTTAATTTATCGTATATAGAAATTCCTGTATTGGCCAATTTTCATGTAGGTGAAAGCTTGTACTTCTCAGCCGGCCCATATGTTGCCGCATTGATTGCGGCAAAAGTGAAAGATGTGGATGGTGATGGCACTGTCAATTCTGTAAGGGAACTGGACAGGGATGATTTCAACACATTTGATTACGGTGTTGCGGCAGGAGTTGGGTTTGATTTTTCCGGAGGTACTGCCGGAGTCAGATACAATTATGGATTAAATGAGGTAGCTCCCAACAATGATGGACTAGAGAACGGGAAAAATTCCGTTTTACAATTTTTCGTAGGTTTTGCTTTCTAATTAAGTTTAAAAACCATTAATAAATCAGGAAAATGGCTGGCTTTTATACCAGCCATTTTTTATGCCTTTTTCGATATATAAAACATTCAATTGAAGAAGGCATAACAGCTTGTAACACCACCTGTTTAAAACACAAAAAAATGTAACATTTGATGTTTAAAGACAACCCTGTGGCTTTATACAAGTTGAAAAGAAAAGAACCAAACTTTTTATTATTATGAAAAAAACACTTTTTTTATTAGGCATTTTAATTCCTTTAAGTTTTACCGGATTCTCTCAAATTGGAGGAACTACAGTAGGAACTCCTGACAGTAGAGTTGGTATTAAGGGGGCTCTCAACCTATCCAATTGGTATAATGAGGAGCTTGATGACAAAAACGTTAAAGTAGGCTTTACAGCAGGTTTATTTTATCGTGGATATGTTTCCGATGTATTTAGTATTCAGCCGGAAATTAACTACACGCAAAAAGGCTCGACATTTACATATGATAACTTTTTTGCTGATGGTGAAGTAAGGGGATATTTAGATTATGTGGAAGTTCCTGTTATATTTAACTTTCACCTAACCGAGAATTTTCATTTAGGTGCAGGCCCATACATTGCCACGCTAGTATCTGCAAGAGCAAAGGCCGTTGATGATGATGGTCCATTTGATGGTGAGGAAGAGTTTGATCGGGATAATTTCACCACTTTTGATTATGGACTTTCAGCTGATGCAGGGCTTGATTTTGTTAATCTAACAGTAGGTGCGAGATATAATCTGGGATTAGCTGACATAGACTGGGAAACTGGTTTTGGAGATACTAACCTCGGTAAAAATTCTCTTTTCCAGATTTACTTAGGATTTATGTTTTAAGCTGAAATACACATTCAACAAACATCTTGAAAGGTTGGCTTCAAAAAAGTCAGCCTTTTTTATTTCCACTTGGAATTGATCCTCACATCTAATTCAGCTTTTCCAAAGTTGGTATTGACTAAATCAGCAACGGTTTTGAGTATTTTGCACCTTTAAAATGTTCAAACTTTGGGAAAGTTTTGTTTCTAATATACTAAAACCCTTTTGCATCTAGATAACTAGCTCAAGATAAGACCACTGCACAAAAACATCTTTTGGGGTTCGATTCCACAACCGCGAGGGCTTGATTAAAAAGTACTACCCGCACCTGACATCTGCATTTTTTCAGCAAATCTAGTTAAAGTCAAATTCATCTTCAGCAGCCTGTGGAACTGTTTTTTCTTTAATCACATCCACTTCCACATTGTCCTTCTCAAATAATGCATCTTCCCGCTCCTTTATTTGCCTTGCAATCTCTTTATCATATTCTGTCACTTTGAATTCAGTACGCCTGTTGGTTTCATGTTCTTCCTCAGTGCTTGCCTCCGGGATAATAAGTTGGCTTTCACCATAGCCTCTGGCTGTGATTCTAGAGGGGGCCACTCCCTGACTGATAATATAAGCAACAGCTGATTGAGCTCTCCTTTTAGATAATTCCTGATTGTAGGCGGCTTCACCCCTTGCATCTGTATGCGAACTCAATTCAATTTTAATGGGAGGATTGTCCTTTAGAATAGTCACCAGCTTATCCAACTCTAATGCAGCATCAGCTCTTATATTGGCTGAGTCAAAATCGTAATAAATGTTCTTTAACTCAAAAGCTTTATCCAATATGATCTCCTCTAATAAAATAGTTGTTTCAAATATTTTATTGGTAATAAGTTGAGTCAAGGTACTTTTATCAACTGATTTACCCACTGTGGAAAAACGCTTTCTGGTGGTGAAATAATCCTCTTTCTCGGCAATGATGAAGTAATCCTCTTCTTCAGAAACACGGAAGCTGAATTTACCATCCTGCCCTGTAAGCACTTCCCCTACCAGGACACTATCCTCTGAAAAAAACCTTACATTGGCTCCGGGCAGAATTACTTCTTCCTCCTTTGTATTATGGGTAGTAGTAGTTCCTTCCAAATAATAATTAACAATTTTCAGGTTAGGGTCTTCATTTTTAAAAGTATAAATATCATCTCTACCTTTTCCCCCCGGCCTGTCGGAAGAGAAAAATCCTCTATCCGGTGCATACATGAACAAAGCAAAATCATCTTTATTGGAATTCATAGGATTCCCCATATGGGTTACATATATTTTACCTCCCTTTCTTTCGGCATAAAACAAATCCAACTTACCCAAACCAGGATGGCCATTGGATGAGAAAAACAGTCGTCCATCCTGAGAGGTGGCAGGAAACATTTCGTCTTCAGGGGTATTGATTTGAGAACCAAGGTTTCTGACATTGCCCCATCCCCCTCTGCTATTTACTGTAGCAGAATAAAGATCATTTCCACCATAGCCTCCTTCCCTGTTGGAAGAAAAATACAAGGTGCGGCCATCAGCACTAAAGGCAGGGGTTGAATTCCAGGCATCAGGGTCATTGATCGCCATTAACTGGGGTTCAGACCAATTACCATTTCTATAATTCGTAATATATAAGTTTACATCGTTTGCACCTTTTCTCTTCCCCGTATTCCCACGTGCAAACACCATTGTCCGTCCATTGGGGGAAATGGTTACAGAACCTTCATTGGCATCTGGCCAATTAATGATGGGAGGAAGTTTGGTAATTGAAGTAGTATCAATTATCGCTCCTTTGGATTTTACTTTATAGATATTGGAAAAACTCTCTCCTGTGGCTTTATAAGTTCGCCCATCCTCTCTTGTAGATGTGAAATATAATTCCCCATCGTAGTAAAATGGAGAATATTCGGAAGCGGGAGTATTTATTTCATTTAACAGATTGACAGAATAATAAGATTCATCTTTAATGATTTCATCAACAGAAGATAAATTCTGAAGCTCAAGCTCTACCAGGGATTTGACATCGGGATCAGTGGCCACCAAAATAAACTCTTCCAACACTTGCTGTGCTTTGTCATAATTGGCATTGGCCTTTAATGATAAAGCATAATTATAGTGGATCATTTCATTTTCATAACCCAAATCAATGGCTTTTTTATAATAAGGAGCAGCTACTTCAAGCCTGTTGGACAATCGGTAGGATTCCGCTAAATAAAAAGTTGCGTTAGCCGTTTCGTCTTCTTTTTTTATGGCTTGTTCATAATAATTAATGGCCAAATCATACTCTCCCTTTCGAAATTTCTTTTCTGCTTTCTTATAAACAGAACATGAAGTGAAAAATAAACTAAGACATAATATATATATGGTGTATTTAATCATTAGATGTCATATAAAAAAGGTTCAGTATTAATAACGTTCTATCATAAGAAAAAATACCTGATCAGTTAAAAAAACGATTCATCCAACTATTTTTTGCGGGAACAACCCATTCATTGTTAAAGGAATCAATATCCCCCACCAAATTATTGAAGACCAAACTGTTTTCATTAATATGGCCTTGAGCAATTTTGTCCTTTATATTGCCGATAGGTGTTAAATCTATTTGTTCATCTATAAGGAGGGCCACTTTGCTTTTATCCAATAAATTAACGGACAATTTCTTTTCCAGAAACTGTATAAAATGCACAGACTTATCAATGGAGCATCCGCTGGCCATCGTTTGGGATTCATCAACTGATATAATAATAAACTGAGAGTGCTTTACAGTTATTGAAGCTTTTAAAGCTTGGTTATGGGCTGTCCACTCCTCAGAGAAGTTTCTTCCCTCCTGTTCTATTATTTCACACTCTTTCTCTGAAAATTTTCTATCGGCCTGATAAATCCAGACCCTGGCTTTCTCATGAAGTTCATTAAAGGGTACGTACATAAATTATGTTTTTTTGCTAAACGGAAGCTCAATATAATAAGTTCATGACAATTAGTAGTCATAATCATCAGAATCATAGGCTTAAAAACTCCTTTTAAGACCTTTTGGAATAAATCTACCTATCTGATCAAGCTATTACTGACTTAGGCTGACAATTTTTAATTTGCTTCAAAACAACAATCTCAATTTTTAATTAAGATGTCTGCTTCTTGCAACAAAATAAAAATGATATATTTTTCTTTTTTAGCTTTTTCATCTGTTGGAAAAATTGTGTGATTTCCAAGAACAAATTATCTCATTTAATGAATCATATATTACATCAAAAAAAAATGAAAAAAAATTTAAAGATATTTTTGGAACCTCCAAAATACATAAACATTGATTTATTGTTTCTAAACCTACAATTTACCATGCAAATTGCATAATTGTAAGATTTTATTCCATGATAAACTATTTTCATAGTATTTTATATTGTTAGAATAATTTAGTAATTAGCGTGTTGAAAAATTAGATAAAGACTACAAAACTTTATTTAATACAATCTTTTGTAACCAAAAACTTAAATTATGAAACAAAAATTACTAGCAATTGTCCTTCTACTAAGTTGGGCAACGTTTTCAGCCAAAGCTCAGGAGAGGAACTGTCATACGATGGATGTCTTCGAGAAGCAAGTTCAGAAAAACCCGTCATTACTTGATAAGATGAATGCTATTGAGGCCAGAACTCAAAGCTTTTTAGAGAAATCTGAAGCTTATCGAAGCGCAGTTGATGGAGTTGTTACTATACCTGTTGTAGTACATGTAATTTATAGCAACTCAAATGAAAATATCAGCCAGGCACAAATTCAATCTCAAATTGATGTATTGAATGAAGATTACAGAAAATTGAATAGTGATGCCAATTTGGTTCCTAGCGAATTTGCTTCTGTAGCTGCTGATATTGAAGTGGAATTTGTAATGGCTACTACTGATCCAAGTGGTAACCCTACAAGTGGTATCACAAGAAAATCATCTTCTCGTACCTCATGGGGAACAAATGATGATATGAAGAAAACTTCTCAAGGCGGTGTAGCTGCATGGGATGCTTCAAGATACCTCAACATGTGGGTATGTAACATTGGTGGAGGCATATTAGGTTATGCTCAATTCCCTGGAGGAAGCTTATCTACTGATGGTGTTGTAATGAGCCCTCAATATTTTGGTAGTTCAGATAAAGGAACAGGATTTTTCCTTTCTGCTCCATTTGATAAAGGAAGAACTGCTACTCACGAAGTGGGTCACTGGTTAAATTTACGTCACATCTGGGGTGATGGTAACTGTAACGCTGATGATTATGTAAGTGATACTCCTGTTGCAGGTAATCCAAATTATGGTTGCCCTAACTATCCTACTAACAGCTGTTCAGCTGCTGGAAATGACATGACAATGAACTACATGGACTATGTAGATGATGCTTGTATGTATATGTTTTCTGCCGGACAAAAAAGCAGAATGCTTGCACTGTTTGATACAGGTGGATTCCGTGAAGGCTTTGTTTCAGATGGCGGTGGCGGAGATCCTGATCCGGTAGATCCAAGCTATTGTGCAACTAAAGGAAACAGTGTAGCTGATGAGTGGATTGCTAACGTTACTGTTGCAGGCCTTAACAAGAGCACTGGTGCTAATGGTGGATATGCTGATTTCACTTCTACTACTGTTGATTTAGCAGCAGGTTCATCCAACAGTGTAAGCTTAAGCCCTGGTTTTTCAGGTACTGCTTATAATGAATATTGGAGAATATGGATCGATCTTAACCAAGATGGCGATTTTGATGATTCAGGTGAATTAGTATTTGATGCCGGATCGTTAAGCAACACCACAGTAAGTGGTACATTAAGTGTACCTAGTAGCGCTACGGAAGGAACAACAAGAATGAGAGTAAGCATGAAATATAATGGTGCCTCAACTCCTTGTGAAACTTTCAGCTATGGTGAAGTAGAAGATTACACTGTAAATATTACAGGAGCTTCTGCACCAACTTGTAATGCACCTTCAAGTTTATCAACATCTTCAGTTACCACCACTACATTTACTTTAAATTGGGGAGCTGTTACAGGCGCTCAGTCATATAATGTTCAGTTAAGAACTGCTGGATCTACTTCATGGAGCGATTTCAGCCCAAGCAGTAATTCACAGAGCTTAACAGGAGCTACTGCAGGAACTACTTATGAGTGGAGAGTAAGAACAGTTTGTTCAGGAAGCACAAGCAATTATTCTGCTATTTCCAGCTTTACAACTGCTCAAGCGTCTGTTGACTATTGCGCATCTAAAGGTAACAGCGTAGCTGATGAGTGGATTGCAAGAGTTCAATTCGGAAGCATCAACAATACAACAGGTGCTAATGGTGGATATGCTGACTTTACCAACCTAAGCACTACAGTTAACAGAGGTTCCAGTTATACTATCACCATTGATCCACAGTGGTCAGGTACCAAGTATAATGAAGCATATAATGTATGGATCGATTGGAATCAGGATGGAGACTTCAATGATGCAGGTGAAGCAGTTTACAGCAGAACCAGAACGAAAGTAAGCTCAGTAAGTGGCAGTGTAAGCGTTCCAACTACTGCACTTTCAGGTCCTACTAGAATGCGTGTAACTATGAAGTATAATGCTAATGCAACATCATGCGAGACTTTCTCTTATGGTGAAGTGGAAGATTATACCATTAATGTTTCAGCAAGTTCAAGAACTGCCGAAACTTTTGCAGTAAATGACGTAACTGTATTCCCTAACCCTGCCAGATCACAAACTGTTATCAGGTTCAATACTGAAACTGAAATGAATGTGAAAATATCATTATATGATGCAGTGGGAAGACAAATTAACTCAAGAACATTGCAAAATGTTATAGGTACACATGATGAAACAATAGAAGTTTCAGATTTGGAAGCTGGTATCTACCATGTTTTTGTAGAAGCTAATGGCAAAAAAGAAAGCTATAAATTAGTGAAGCAATAAAAGCTAATAAACCAAATTTTAGAAGCCGGTATTTCTCACGAAATACCGGTTTTTTTGTGCCTCAACAATAATTAGGCTCCTCATGAAAAATGAATTCTACCTATAAACTGGATCTCTTTGCTTTTATTAGTGTTTATGAAAATTTAAATCAAAGTACAAAACCTCAAAAAAACAGGAATTTCATTTAATAGTGAAAGTTAATCTTAATTTCAAGTATTTTTAAACCAGATTTTATTCTTTATCTTTTTGCTTGAACAAAAAGAAACAAAAAATCCCCGCTGTGGCGGGACAGGCAAGACAAAAAGATGCTTCCACGCTACAGTTCCACGCGCTCCCCGCCTTTTTGTCCTCCCACGCGCTTTCTCGAGCAAGTTTTATTTGGTTTTCTGACATAGCAGAATTTATCAAGGGTTCTCTAATTACATCTGATTTTTATTAGAATTTATAAAGCAATCAAAATTGAATTATTGCTATAAGTAATAAGTTTAATACTCCCTTCTTTACAACTCATTTATATTGCTTATGTTATATTTTCTACAGAAACCTAACCCCTATCGGTTCTTTCCCCGTTAGAGAAAATAAGACGAGAATAAAATAAGAACACACCTATTTTATATGATTAACTAGCTTCATCTATTTTTCTATAAAGGAGAAGTAAGCTAAATGCCTGAAAGGAAGTTGAATTACTTTCAGATTGACTAGCAACAAAAATAGAATAATCATATTTTAAACCAAAATCATATCAAAAATGAAAAGTATAACTTTTAACCTACTATTTATAGGATTTCTCGTGTGTTTATTTTCCTGTGAGGAAGAAGAAATAATAACTGAAACCCCGGATGATATAGTCCCTACTGTTATTAAAGATGAAGTACTGCAGGAAATTGAAAGGATGTTTCCTGAGAAGGAAAATTTCAGAGCAGGGCACCCTGAGTTATTTGAGGTAAGTGCTGAAAAGAATATATTGCTTTCAAAGGAATCGGAAATTTATTTAACCTTTGTTTCAGAAGGTGCCGGTTTTAAAAATTCCCTGGGATTTTATACCTATCAGAAAGGAAACGAACCATCCGATCCATCCGCCCTTGATTTGCAAATACTTTTCCCTAATGTAAGTGATGATATCCTCAACCAGGGTGATATGTTACAATTAGGAAAAGGGACATTTCCAGCAGGTACTGTGGTCGGATTCTTTTTAATAAAAAAAGGATGGTCCGGAGAAGTGAATTATGACAACGAGACTTTCTATACCGATATTGACTTCAACACAGAAACTCAGCAACATGTATTGTTCAAGCTTGAGGAATTTGATGAAATCATCCTGGCTTTTGAAGACAAAATGCCTTCTGAAAATAGCGACCTTGACTACAATGATATTATATTCACCATATCCGACAACAGGGATCAAAACATTACAGATAGTTTTGACTTAAGAAAAGTAGTGGAATATTGAAAATACACCATGCTGAAAAGGCTTGTTTAGTGGAAGTTATCACTTCCTCCTAAACAAGCTGGCAATGGTTTTCCCAATTTCATCCAGCTTTTCAATAGGCTCTAAAATGGAAGGGTTTTTGAAATCAATAGTAGAATTATTTTCAACAGCAGACTGAACAGGGTAAACCAGGATAAAACTATTGTCCTGGAAATATTTGTTTAAATAAGTCGGGATTTCATCCATATGCTTATTATATGAAACCTGATGTTCTCTGCTAAGCACTATGATCATATTATCGTCCTTGTTTACATCCCGGGATAATATCAGAAAATCCTTCCAGTCTGTAAAAGTGGTGAAATTGCAATCCACCGGATGTTTGGTCTGGATTTCCCGGATATAATTTAAGGTTTCATCATTGGCATAAAAAATTAACTTTGCTCCTGTGTTGCGCGCTATATTCCATACTTTAACCAACCAAAAGGGAAAACCTATTTCCTTCTCAGCCTTTTCAGGTACAATGATGAAATGCCTTTTAATGGTAGAGAGGGGTTGTGAAGATTTGTAAATTAAAGTAGTGGTGTTACAACGTGAAAGAAGCCCTTCAGTAAGATCACCAAGGAAAGTGTCGGAAATACCTCTTTTAGCATGCAGGCCTAATACTAAATCAGTAATTCCCTGTTCTTTCACTACACTTGATATTCCATTGGCAATATTAAGATCATATCTTAATAATTCATTCAAATGATTATCGGTTGCAGATGCCGTAACCGATGCTTTGTACAACACTTCTCTTGCCTTTTTGTCAGCTGCCTCGTCAGTTGTATTGTTATCGATAATCTTGAGTGCATACAGGCCGGATTTGTTCTTTTGGGATTTTATGGTAACACTTAAATTGATTAGTTCATCTGTTGTTTCAATATTACTAATTGGAATTAAGATACGTTCAGGATTATCATTGTCATCCGACTCCCCTTCTTCTGTTGATTCTGATAAAGCAATGTTCTTAGCTCCTTTTTGCGCTACAAAAGAAGCGATAGTACATGTAATCAGAATCATTAGAATAGTTCCGTTTAACACACTTTCATTTAATAACCTAATTGGCTCCCCTGCTTCATTTTGTCCTAAAATAATATTATATCCCACTAATACAGCGGCCAATGTAGCTGCTGCCTGGGCATTGCTTAGTCCAAAAATCAGCCTCCGCTCATCCACAGAAAATTGAAATGTTTTCTGTGTGATCCATGCGGCAATAAATTTGGCAATAGTGGCTACAACCGTCATAACAGCAGCTACTTTGATGGTATCTAAATCAGAAAAGAAAGCCTTGTAATCGATCAGCATACCCACTCCTATCAGGAAAAACGGGATGAAAATGGCATTCCCCACAAATTCCACCCTGTTCATTAGTGGAGAGGTACGAGGGATTAACCGGTTTAAAGAAAGCCCTGCCAGGAAAGCACCAATAATAGCTTCAATCCCAGCCAACTCAGCCAGTACAGCACCCAAAAATACCATCACCAGTACGAAAATGTACTGGGAAACATTATCATCAAATCGTTTAAAAAACCAACGGGCTATGATGGGGAAGATGAAAATAATTATTGCTCCCGACACAAGTACAGAAACAGAAAGTTGAATCCAGAATTCCGGACCTACTGTTCCGGAAGACATTCCTACAATGGCAGCCAATACCAATAAAGCCATAGTATCGGTGATCATTGTACCCCCCACTGTAATGTTTACAGCCCTGTTTTTGGCAACTCCCAATTTACTGATTAAAGGATAGGTAATGAGGGTATGTGAAGCAAACATACTAGCCAAAAGAACCGCAGTAGGAACTGAAAAACCTAATAAATATATTCCTGCAGGTATACCTAAAAGCATAGGGATAAAAAAAGTATACAAACCAAAAATAATACTCTTTTTACTGTTTTTCTTGAAATCAGCCAGGTCAATTTCCAGCCCGGCCAGGAACATAATATAAAGCAAACCCGCGGTACCGGACAGTATGATACTACTATCACGATCCATTAAATGAAATCCGTTAGGCCCTATGACAGCTCCTGCTATAATTAATCCCAATAAATGAGGAATTTTAATTTTATTAAGCAAAATAGGTGCGAACAGGATGATCACCAATATCAAAAGGAATTTTAGTACCGGATTTGTTAGAGGCAATGAAGTCTCCATTATGTTTAATAGAATCATCCTTGATTGTTATTTAGAGTTGAACGTGCTTTACTAAATCCCGAATAAAATTACTTACTGATTAAACAAAAATAATCATTCCATTGACATAAGCTCTCCTAAAAGAAACAATTACTGCTGTTATTATATGGATTCTAAAAATAAATTACACCAATGTTCGTCATTTGATTCTTATTTTCAATTATTTACAAATGACTCTCGTGTGATTGCCTAATAGGCTCTATTTAAGATAATGATTAACAACAGACAGAAACACAGAAACAGGAAAAGCCGGGAATTATTATGTATGGAGAAACTAAAATTAAAAGAGAGATGTACTTAAAGAGCAAAGAGGGCAATCCTTTATTTAATTGATAAAGGATGTAGGTTCAAAACTTTGGTTTCTCTTCAGATTCTGTCTGTATCTTAATAAAAAAGCTCTGTCAATTTCGGACCGACAGAGCTAATAAAATTATTTCAGACATCCTGCTCATCGGCAGCTAACCTGACAAGCATTCCATCCATATTATCTTTTAATCGTAGCTGGCAGGCCAGACGACTATTAAATTCCGCATTGGGCAAAGTATCAATCATATCCAATTCATCATCACCGGACTCAGAAAGGTTTTCAAAACCTTCCTCTACTTTTACATGGCAAGTAGCACAAAGAGCCATTCCGCCACAGGTAGCCAGTACAGGGTATTCATTGGCTTTCAATAATTCCATCAGGCTCAGATTCATATCTGTAGGTGCCTGAATCTCTTTTATTTCTCCAGAATAATCCTGAACCTTTATTGTAATCATATCCATGCTTTTAGAAAGATTCAATGCCATTAACAGTAGTATACTTGAAGCTTAAATGTTTGTCAGGGTAAATGTGTTTAAAAGCACTTTGAGCCATTAAAGCACCCTCATGGAAACCGCACAAAATCAACTTCAATTTACCGGGGTAGGTATTGATATCACCAATAGCATAAATACCGGGTATATTGGTGGAGTAATCTGTAGTATTCACCTCAATCTGGTTTTTATGGATACTTAATCCCCAGTCGGCAATAGGCCCTAATTTAGGACTTAAACCAAATAAAGGTATCAAATAATCAGCTTCCAACTCCAATTCAGATTTATCGGCTCCCTGTACTTTTACAGCATTTAATTTACCATTTCCGGAAACAGACGTTAAGTTGCTCTTCAGTAGCAAATTGATTTTTCCTTCTTTGGCCAAATCAAATACTTTTTCAGCCGAATCAGGTGCACCACGGAAAGTTTCGTTCCTGTGAATTAGGGTGATTTTCTTTGCTATTTTAGAAAGTTCAATAGTCCAATCCAAAGCAGAATCTCCTCCACCCGCTAGAATCACGTTTTTATCTCTGAAAGTTTCAGGATCTTTCACCATGTAGTGAACCCCCTTTCCTTCAAATTTTGCTATATCAACAATAGGTGGTTTCCTAGGTTCAAAACAACCCAATCCACCTGCAATTACCACCACTTTACAATCTATTTCAGTACCGTCAGAAGTCTTCAGTTGAAAACCTGTAGCGGTTTTTTCCAGTGTATCCAGTCTTTCACCCAAAGTAAAGGTGGGATTGAAAGGTTTTATTTGCTCCATTAGATTATCCACCAGTTCCTGTGCTTTCACTTCCGGAAAACCTGGAATATCATAAATGGGTTTTTTAGGATATATTTCTGAGAGCTGCCCTCCTACTTGAGGCAAAGCATCTACCACATGGCATCTCAGCTTTAACAATCCGGCTTCAAATACTGAAAATAGTCCAACGGGACCAGCTCCGATAATGCAAATATCTGTTTGTATCATTTTAATAGGTGTCAGATGATATAACTACATTGAAGTAACAAAGTTCGTATAAATATAGTTGTTTTACTAACTAAATTGAAAATATCTATTTAATTTTCAATTTGTGTTTTATGCCCTCCAAGTTAACCTAACTTGTGAAAACTTGACTGATGCAATTCTGCTTCATCGAACTACGGTATCCATTCATACCAAGAACTTACCAAAGATCCATTCCTTTTTCGTCATCTACTGAGTAAGACAATCAAAAGCCAGAAACTCACCATTGAAGACCGATATATTTAGAGCAGTCTCTACTAAATGATTTGCTCGGTATTACCATTACTAAAGACGATAAAATTTAAAATTCTTCTTATTATTTTTATATAAAGCTAAATATGAGGGCGATAAAAAAATTAATCTTTAGAAAGAAGTCCTTTATTGAGTATAAAATAAATAAGCTTGATCTAAATCAGGATATTAAAAAGCAATAAGTGGTAACCTAAGTAATCCTAGAGTGACCACTCAATTTAAGCTACTCATACACTTCAAGAATATGTTCAGGAATGAAATGACTTATAAATTTTTATTATTGATAAAATTGATAAACTCTATTGAATCTTATTAAAATTAGATAGATTTCAAGCTGTTCGAATACGGACGTTTTTAAATCAAATTGGACACTTTACCACCTAAAAGGTATCCTTAGCACTCTATTTTCCTTTTCTTTTCAATTGGCACATTTATGGTTTATTAATATTAAGCAATTTGCTCAAGTGGTAAAAAACAGACTAATAGTAATTAATTGGAAATATAAATCCATATGATCATGCAAGAAGAAGTAATGAATAAAATGTACAGTATAGCCCATGACATCAAGGCCCCATTAAGGTCCATAAAGGGGTTAATTCAATTATCACGCTTAGTAAATGAGGAAGAAAGGTTTGCGTTGATTGATAAAATGAATCAATCGGTAGGGGCATTAGAAAGTTACATACAAAATATGCTTGATAAAGCTATGAAACAGCATCAAGTGATAGAGAATCAAAAGATAAATCTAAAATTCTTGATAGAAGAATGTATAGATATGCTGCAATGGATGGAAATTGAGAATAAACCTCAATTCATTATTGAAGTATTACAGTATACAGATTTAGTACAAGATGAGAATGAGATTAAGAGGATATTGCATAACCTATTATCAAATGCCATTAAGTATCGTCATAAAGACCGTAAACTTATAGTAACTGTCAAGGCAATGGTATTATCGTCTAAACTGATAATAGATATCGGTGATAATGGTCAAGGTATGGATCCCGAAATGTTAAATTCTATATTTGATAAGTTTCATAAAATAAATATCGGTACTGACGGTCACGGCCTAGGTCTAAACATTGTAAAAGATGCCTTATACAAAATAGGTGGTCATTTGAAAGTAAATTCTAACTATGGAAAAGGAAGCCATTTTTCCTTACACTTACCTAACAGAACAGACAAAAGAAAGCTTGCTAAGCAAACAGTCTTATGCGAAGATTACTAATCAATTTCTTCATTAAATCTTATAGGCTAAGGAATATTCGTCCAGCTTGGCAATCCCACATTATTAATGATCGGGTAACTCCTTAAAAAAAACGAACTACCCTTTCAGATACATTAAATAAAAAACAATAGCTTCTACTGGGACAATTTCTACTTTTGGTTTGACATTAAACCCAATCTATTATAAGAATAAAGTTCAAACAAAGTTATATTTTCATCTACGCTTAGAAAAACATCTGAATTCTCATCACTTTAAAACATCGGTTCTTTGATTTAAATGCATTCAAATCAGGAGACTATATTCATACTGATTTAGAAAGGTGTCCGATATCGGATGCTTTTGTTCAAAAAAGAACGAGAATGATTTCAAAATCAGCCAAATTGATACGATTTAAGCTATTTACTTGATTGGCACAGCTTTGGTAAAGTCAAATTCAAGTAAAATTTATTTTGCATTTTTATGCTTAAAAAGATAATAAAAAGTATTGGAGTTTGAATTGAAGCAGGGAGAACTTGAAAGACCCAATAACTATAAAAACTATATCAAATTTGAAAGATAAAATTTTTGTGTAGATATCAGAAATCAAATTTTAACGCTCATGTGGAAAAGTTATATAAAATCAGCCTTAAGGAACTTTGCAAAAAATAAGCTCACCTTTTTTATAAATCTTTTTGGATTAGCCCTGGGTTTGAGCGTAGCAATTCTCATTAGTCTGTGGGTTCAAGATGAGCTGTCAATGGACAAAATATTTGAAGATAATGATCGAATATATCGCATAATAGGTCATCAATCCTATGGAGACAACATCATGACATTTGCCAATACACCTGGCATTTTGGCAAGAGAATTAAAGAATTATTATCCAGAAGTTGAATATGCTATTGCTCATACTTGGAGTGAAGAAAAGTTGATGACTGTTAAAGATAAAAACCTGAAGTATTCAGGGATTTATGCCGAATCAGATTTCCTAAAGGTGGTTAGTCATGAATTATTACATGGAGATGCCCCTATGGCTCTAGCAAATAGAGAAAATATAGTGATTACTGAGCAAATCGCAATGGCTCTTTTTAATCGAACAGATGTTGTAGGAGAAAGTATATTAATAGATAGTAAAACCACCTACATAGTGGGTGGAGTTTTGAAAAATATTTCATCAAAAAGCAGTCATAAATTTGACTTCATTATTAATATGGAGCGCTTTTTTGATGAAAACGCATGGGTGCATGAATGGGGAAATAATGGGCCCTATACCTTAGTCAAATTAAAAAAAGGCACTGATGGTGATACCTTTTCTGAGAAAATAAAAGGATTTATCAAAGAACGGCAGGAAGGCTCTATTGTAGATTTATTTGCAGTGCCTTATGCACAAAATTATTTATACGGGAAGTATGAAAATGGACAATTAGTTGGTGGCCGCATAGAATATGTACGCATGTTTAGCTTGATTGGCTTATTTGTACTTATCATCGCTTGTATCAATTTCATGAACTTAGCAACTGCACGTTCGCAAAAGCGTGCAAAAGAAGTTGGGGTAAGAAAAGTAGTGGGTGCAGGTAGAAATGCTCTTATTGGCCAGTTTATTAGTGAATCTATGCTTCTTACTTTTATTGCTGCCATATTCTCAATATTGTTTGTAGAATTAGTTATGCCATCATTTAATTCACTTACAGGAAAAGAGTTATTTATCGATTATTCACAACCTTCCTTTTTCCTAATGTTGTTCTCTATTGTATTATTCACAGGGCTACTAGCAGGTAGTTATCCCGCTTTTTATCTATCAGCAATTAAAGTAGTAAGTATCTTTAAAAGCAATCATAAAACTTCAAGTCAGGTTAATTTTACAAGAAAAGCATTAGTCCTTTTTCAATTCGTTACTGCCACAATTTTGATTTTAGGCACCTTAGTTATCTATAAGCAAATCGATTTTATGCTATCCAAAGATTTGGGGTATGATAAGGAACAACTCATAAGTTTTAGACTGCAAGGAGATTTAAAGTCAGAGCGCTTCGAACATTTTCGAAATGAACTTTTACAAAAACCTGAAATTCTTCATGTAAGTCGGGCAGCTAATTACTTAACAAGTAAAAATAGTAATACTGGTGAAGTAAACTGGGAAGGGCGTGATCCTGATGCTTCTGTACTTTTTGAGATTATAAGAGTAGACCATGACTTTATACCTTCTTTAGGATTAAAAGTGATAAAGGGCCGTGCCTTCTCTAGAGAACATGCTACAGACACTTTGTTAAAGGTTATCATAAATAAAACAGCTTATGAAACCATTCAAAATGAAAATGGCTCAATCAGCAGTTTAGAAATTTGGGGCGGTGATTGGGAAATAATAGGTGTTGTAGATGATTTTAATTTCGAAAGTTTACACAGCCAGGTAGGTCCTGCTATTATAATGTTACAGCCACAAAATACCTATGCAGGCTTTATCAAATTAAGCCCGGATGATGTAGCTGGAAGCTTAGAGTATATCAGTTCGAAAGCTAAAGAAGTGAACCCGAACTATCCTTTTGATTACACATTTATGGATGATAAGCTAAATAAATTATATAAGCAGGACGAACGATTAAGGGATTTGGCACTCTATTTTGCCATTCTAACTATTCTAATTTCCTGCTTGGGATTATTTGCCTTATCAGCTCATATTGCAGAACAAAAAACAAAAGAAATTGGAATTAGAAAGGTTCTAGGAGCATCAACAATGAACATTCTGCAAATCATAAACAGAGAGTTTGTAATTATTGTTAGTTTTTCCATTGCGATAGGTAGTATAATCGGATACTGGGCTATCAATGAATTTATATTGGGGGGGTTTGCTTTCCGCATCAGTCTAGAGTGGTGGCACATCTTACTGGCAGCATTTGTTATTATAATGGCGGCTTACATTACAGTCAGTTTTCAAGCATTTAAGGCCACTCGTATCAATCCTGTGGATACATTGAAGAGTGAATAAACTAAATGCAGTACTTGTTTCCTTACCAGGAATATTTACTGCAAATGGACAAAAAAGTGATAGCCTTTTAACAGCTGCCTTTAAAGCAAATACCTATTAACTTAAGCTAAATGAGGTTGGTAAGTTTAGTGGGAGTGGATTGTTTATTATACAAGAAGTAGTGGTTAATTCCGATACATAAGGAATTTGAGCAATTTGCCAGAGATTTGGGAATAATTGAAGACTTATTTGTTATTGATTATATGACAAAATAAAAATTAATTAAACGAGTATTTGGAATGAAGAATCTAAAACTTGAATAAATCAATGACTACTAAAGAACACTACGACAATCATCTTGGGGAAATTTATTCATGGATGATGGGAGATTTTAGGTCACGGGCAGATAATTTTAAAAAATTGCTTAGAGAAAACCTAATTGCACCTAACTCTAATAAGACTGCAATTGATCTAGGTGCCGGACATGGGATTCAGAGTATTCCACTTGCTGAGATAGGATTTAATGTTATGGCAGTAGACTTTAATCAAAATCTATTGGAAGAGCTTAATTCGAACGCTAAAAACTTAAATATTACAACAATTAATGATGATATCAGGAATCTTAAAAATTTCAGTAAGAGTCCAGAGCTGATTGTTTGTGGTGGCGACACCCTATCGCATCTGGAAAGCAAACGGGAGGTTGAAACTTTCATCTATGATATCTCAAGTGTTTTGGAAAAGGATGGAAAAATCATTTTGTCGTTTAGAGACTATTCTAATCCGCTATTTGGAACAGACAGGTTTATACCGGTTAGAAGTGATGAAAATAGAATAATGACCTGTTTTCTTGAGTACGATAATGACCACATTAATGTAACTGACATACTACAAGAAAAAACCAATGAAGGTTGGAAACAAAAGATTAGTTCGTATAGAAAAGTCAGGTTAGTGACTTCTGATATTATTAATCTTTTAACATTCAACGCTTTCAAAATTATTTATAATCAAATTAACAATCGTCTTACAACTATAATAGCAACTAAACCTTAAGTAATATATACCTATTACCGCTGTTTGAATAAGAAAATGTTGCGATTTAGAATTATGAAATCGACACAACATAAAAAATTAAAAAAGAAATGAAAATACTATCAATATCAATTATAATTTGGCTTGCAGCATTAAGTTGTTTTGCGCAAGAAAACACCAAAAACCACTCAGTATCCTTAAATTTAGGGATTACTACACTTACTCGTCAGGACTTAACTTTTTCACCTTTAATCCATAAAGATTTTTCACTTTTGAACCTTGGAATAGATTACGATAGGCAAGCAAAAGTATTTCAAAGAGTAAGCTTTCGTTATGGTAATTTTAATCCTATGTCAACTGATCCATATGATTTTTCAGTTCATGGGGAAACTAAAACTGCTTATCCACATAGCTTCAATCTTATAGATATCGATTATCTTATTGGGAAGAAAATAAAAGAATCAGAAAAGTCAATTTTGACAGTTGGTGGGCTTTTACTAATGGATATTCAGGCCTTGAATTATGTGTATGGAAGAATTGGAAACTTTGGATATTATTCTGCTACCAGTTTGGGCATGTTTGGTAAGTATCAGTTTACAATCAATGACAATAGTAATTTAACCACTTCTTTAAAATTACCACTTGTTGCCTGGCTTGCCCGCTCTCCCTATTATGTGAATGATGATGAATTCATCGAAAACACCAGCTCACATTCGGGATTCAAAACATTTATGGCTTTTATGGGCGATGGCAATTTAACCACCTTAAATAAGTGGCAATCATTTGATTTGGATATAAAATACATGTATTCATTAAATGAGAAATGGCAATTAGGTGCAGCCTACTTATTTGAATTCATTCATTCTAGTCAAGCCCGAAACCTTCTTTCTTATCGCAATTCTATAAATCTCTCAGCAAATTTAAAATTTTAAATAATGAAACCGTTATATATAATACTAATTGCCTCCATATTAATTTTGCCAAATCTGGCATGTGAGAGAACATTTATTGAACCACAGGACAACAATCCTGAAGCAGTTTTTGAAAATTTATGGACCACCTTTCATGAAGGATATGCTCCCTTTGAAGAAAGAAATGTCGATTGGGATGAAATGTATGATCTATATCGTCCTATGGTAAATTCCAGTACAACAGATGCTGAATTGTTTAATATTATTTCTCAAATGCTGGGTACATTGGATGATGGGCATGTAAGCCTAACCGCTCCCAATAGAGATATATTTTTTTCCAATGAAATAAGAGATCAGCTTATTGACGATGAATTATTCAGTATCCCAGTGGTGAAAACTTACCTTGAATCAGGATATAAAGAAGGTGAGGAAAACAGCTATTTCTATGGTAAAATTAAAAATGAAAATATAGCCTACATATTTTTTGATTTCGTAGGCGAAAACTTTTATAAACTGAACGATTTCCTTAATGAATATAGTGATGTAGACGGCTATATCATTGACCTACGCCATAATAAAGGTGGTGATTTTACCTATAGTTTTTCGGAAATGGGCAGATTAACCAATCAATCAACTTTTGTATTTAAGAGCAAAACTAAGAATGGCCCAGGACCAAATGACTATACAGACTGGCATGAATGGTATATTCATCCTAAAGGGGATTATGTAAATAAACAAATTATAGTGCTGACGGACAGGTATACAATTAGTGCTGGCGAACGCGCTGTAATGGCTTTTAAAACGCTTCCAAATGTTACTTTAGTTGGCGACACTACAAATGGTGCACACGGTACAATGATAGGAAGGGAATTATCCAATGGTTGGTTTTATTCCCTTGTTCCTCAGAAAGTAGAATTGTTTGATGGCAATTCTTATGAAGGCATCGGTTTAGCACCAGATATTTATAGCAAAAACTCATTATCTGATCTATCTAACGGTTTTGACGAGACATTACAAACCGCAATTGATGAGTTGAATTAATCAGGGAAAATAATTTATTCAAGTGAGTTACATATTAGAAACCGATAGATTAGGCCTTAGATATTTCAATATTAAAGATGCCCAAATAAAAGGATACGGAAAGAAGAAACATCTTTTTTTTTGCAAAAAAGTCAATTGAATAGAGGGTAGAAGTAAATTCTAAAAGAAAAAAAGAAAGGTTAGTGGTGACCATCTTTAATCTAAAAAGAGATTACCAACTATAATCTAAACACACAAGACGAAATCCTTCACTAACTGAAAAATAAATATCCTATTTCTAAAAAAATGAATTAATAATTTGCACAAACGAAAATAATATTTAACTTTGAATTACAAAGTACTTTTAACTTTAATAAATGAAAACGATGAGAAGAAAAAAAGTGATTAGGCTTTAACATAATCTAAAAAAATTTCTCCTTTCACTTTGAAAAACAAAGTGCTTTCAATTAAGATCCGTAAAAAATGAAACAACAACACAACACTCAAGAAGCATTAAAAATTAGTAAAGAGCCTGTAGCGCTGAAAATTATCAGTAGTTTATTGGGACTCATTGCTTTAAGCATCGGTCTCATCAACATCTTTTGGGGCAATGATGGCGGATTTGGAATTTTCATTATATTACTTTCATCCATCTACTTCATTCCTTTAAATACTATTTCAAAGAAATTATTTAGTTTCTCTATACCCCGATTTGGTCTCCTTAAAATCCTTTTAACTCTTTTTATTTTATGGGCTGCCTTAGGAGTGGGTGAGCTATCTAACAAAATCGGCATGATGTTAAATTAATTTCAAACCCATAAAAACAGATCAATAACTTAAAATCAACAATTATGACTACTCAAAACAAAAGGCTTATGGGAATTGTGCTCGCTGTAGTACTTATCCTATCCATACCACTAATAGCTATGCAGTTTACAGATGAAGTAGACTGGAAACTGTTTGATTTTGTAATCATGGGATTCCTGTTATTCGGTACTGGTCTCCTGTGTGAGCTTGTAATAAGAAAGGTTAAGCATACGGACTACCGGCTAGGTATCATTGCTGTTATTCTGATAGCACTCTTCCTCATTTGGGCAGAACTGGCAGTCGGCATTTTTGGTACTCCCTTTGCCGAAAGTTAAGCTAGAAACCATCCAAAGCAGAAAGTAAAAGCATTAAAAAAATTAATAATTATTCACATTTTAAATATCACAATTATGAATAACGACTCAAATTTCATGTATGCCAATCCTATTGTTGGAAATATTAGCGGTTGGGTATTTGGCCTGGCTGTTTTGACAGTTGGTTTACTAAATATGTTCCTAATCCACCTGGTTCCGGGAATTGTTTACCTTCTTCTTTCTTTGAGCTATTTTCCTCCAGCTAATGTATTTCTTAGAAAAAAATTCGGTTTTTCAATTCCACTGGCAGTAAAATTCATTTTGGCCATAATTATTATCATGTTCACATTAGGAGTTAGCGACCTTGGAGATATGATCGATTGAGAGGGTCAACAGTTTCTTCAATTTAATGAGAAACCAGCACAGGAAGGTATAACAGCATGCTTTTTTTTGAACTATAGAGTTAAAATTATTGGTTAACTAAGCATGAAATATTTTGTAGATAAGCAATCAGTGGTGCGACAGATCTGGGGGAATGGTGACACCATACTTTTCATATTCGCAGGTGCTTCCGCGGAGTTTGCACTCAACAAAGCTGTAGACTGGCTATACTTTACAGGCAAACTTCCTGCCGATCCTCTGGGAAGGTTATTCTCAACTGTTTCCTATGCCCGGGCCATCATTTTTTCAGAGAAACAATCCGCCATACGAGCTATTGATAGCATGACGGCCATACATGCCGATGTAGAAGCAAAGCGAGGCTCAAGCATTCCTGACTGGGCCTACCGGGATGTGCTCTTCATGCTTATCGACTACTCTATCAGGGCTTTTGAAGTACTGGAACGTAAGTTAAGCAGAGTCGAAAAGCAGGAAATTCTTGAGGTTTTTAATAGGGTTGGTAACCGAATGGGGTTGAAAGGTTTGCCTGAAGTCTTTGAAGAATGGGAAAAGATGCGACAAGCCCACCTGAACCAGCACCTTCAACACAGTCATTATACAGACGACCTCTTCAACCAGTATCGCAAACATTTGGGGGTAATACGTTATAAAATCCTACTGGAAGCACAAACATTAGTAGTGCCACAGAAAGTACGTGAATTGCTAGGCTTCCGGAGAATTTCCCTTCTAAACCCTTTGATTGGGCTTTATAAACTGAGTCGAAGCATGAAGATTGATTGGCTGTTGAAAGGGCTGATCCTGCCATCCCGGTATAAAAATGAAATTAAGGAACTAGACAGAGCATGATCAATTCTTAAGACTGATTCATAACTATAAAGTTGACAAAGGAATATTAAAGAAATTTGGTTGAGAAGCGGCCAAAACCCTTTTCCCTATTATGTCACCAGCAGTTTAGCTCAGGGCAGGCCCCTGAAGTTTAGCAATCCAGGCTTCTGACGGTTCGAAACCGTCTGATGCCTATCTGCCACCGCAGGCATCAGAAGGCTATAAGCCGTCAGATGCCTTGTCCCTAAACATAGCAATTCCAAACTGTAAACTCTCAATCTTGCAAGTTACTTTCAAAAACCTCAAGCAGTAAAAACTTTTAAAATGAAATAAAGAAATAGTAAATTGTATATCTAATTCTACCACATGTTCAGGTTGTTTGCGAAAATCAGAAATACAAATCTTAATAAGCAGGGGCTGCGAAAATATTTTTTATATGCAGCAGGGGAAATATTTTTAATTGTTATCAGTGTATTAATAGCTATTCAACTGAATAATTTAAACGAAAGCCGAAAAGACAATAAACTAACCATCAATTATAAGAATCTGCTCATTGCTGATTTTCAAAAAGATATTACTCAATTAAAGAAAGCTAAAGTACGGTTTTCCCGTGAATTGGAATTGATTAAATCATATGAGGAACGTTTGAATAGTCCTCTTACAACTTTTGATACTCTTCTGCACATAGCAAAAACAGAGTTTAATCCGAATATCCCTCCCTTTGTACGGTATAACGCCACTACTTTGGAAACCATGAAAGCCACCGGAGATATTGGTTTGCTGAACAAAGATTTACTGAATAAAATCAATGAATTGCAGGATTTGCAGAATGAAGAACAATACTATCAGGAAATTACTTTGCAATCCCATGCGAATTTATTGGAAGCTTATTTACTACACTACCCTATTCATGCAGGCTTGATTAAACAAGGGGTGCTATTCGAACAATCCTGGGAAAAGGTAGATTTCATCGACTTGAGCTTACGGTTCAATGCATTACTAACCATTAAAATGGCCGCTTTGGAAAATGCACTAGTCTATTACTCAAAAATTGAAGTTAAAACAGAGCTATTAATTGATCATTTGCAATAAATGATATCAGGTGGTTCCAAACCGTCTGACGCCTTTCTGCCCCGGCAGACTTCGGAAGGCTATAGCACCATCATAGTTGAAGATAGTAAGAAAGCTTATCGTAAATTTTAATCATTTTTACATGATGAATCATTGAGAACAATCTAAAAGTTTTTCAATTCATTGAATTCACTAAAATTCACCTGCGTGATTATTAACTCCTGATATATTTGAATAATTAAGCCCTTTAGTTATTAACCATATCCCTAATATTAGTTCAATTAATGCAGTTGGAGCATTCAGAATTAAATATTCCAGGGTAATAACTTCTACTACCTGGAATAACAGTAAAATACTGGCAAAAATCGATAAGAAAGTAGCAATAAAGCCCCCTATAGACATCCAATTGGGAATTAGTTTTGATTTGAAGAGGAGATAATAAAGAATTACATTACTTACTCCCAAAACTAAAACCATGAATACATGATTAAAGTAATCACGGGTATATTTGAGCATATTACCAATAATTTCTAGTGTAGCTGTATTATGGTTTAATGTACTTGAATGCCCTTGGCTTAGCGATAAAATAGATAATAAGAATACTGTACCAACTACCATCAATGTAGAAGCAATTATTCTAAAACTAAGAAAACCAATGGCTAAATTTTTATCCACATACGTAATAACCGGATAAAGTAGTAAAGCTATTGCTACATATATTAATGCCAAAACAAACTGATAAACTGCAGCTAAAATCACTTGATTTGAATTTGCTGCTGCTTCTGTTAAATAGGCCGCTGAATCAATAGCAGGTGAGACACTAAAAATCCCAACTAACATACTAAGTAGCATAAGTATCCCTACCAGTCTGATTTTCATTCTTTTCATTTAGGCTATTACTTAAATTGATTATCTCAATACTTTGATACAAATCAACTAAATTCGCCTGAATGAAAATTGTATAAAAGAGACATTCAGCTCTTCTGCGATGCGTTTATGCATTAAGGTTATATAGCACCGGCATCTGTCCTTTCCATTTATTCCATAATTTTTCTTCGACAATAAGAGAGCCCATAAAATGCCCCACATTGATACGGCTTGTTTTTCCCGGATTAAAAATGGCACTTCTTGTAGGGGAAGCGTGCAGTGAATATTCAGAGACCTTATCTTCATCGATCAGGGTGTCAGGCCGCACTACTGCCCACTGAATAGATGGATGGTTTTGGCCAATCATTAACCGTAAATAATCAGAAGCTTCTTCGTTGTCACGATGGGGCGGTAAAAGGGTTCTGATTAATGCGAGCATCATCTTTTGGCTCGATGATACGGGCTCGTTTAAATCTCTGTTGCTGTTACCTGCTGTGTTCATTAAAACAATTTTCAGCGGCATTAGGGGCGTACTTTTTAAATACGCTTCACAAACTAAGCGAACAGCATCTTTAACTAACTTTTTTGGCTCGCCATACATTCCCTTCAAACTGAGGTTGTGCCCCAGACAAGAAGCCACTGCGCTACCGTCTTTCAGGTGATTGGCCATTTCACCGACTGTCATTTCGTGAATGTTTGACTGTATAATCTCAACCTGCTCGTTGTTACCCCACGATTGGGGAATGGAGGAGGAAGCGCGCACAATTACCTTAACATCCCGGCCTAATTCAAGCAGTTGATCAACTAACAGCTTTCCTGTGGCTCCACTGGCTCCTAATACTAATATTTTCATGTTATCGATTTATTTTCTAAACCAAGAGTAGCTATTTGAATTTATATTTAATTAAAAAACTATCAATAGCTTCCAAATATCCTGTCCCAAATGGTTTCTCCGGCCATTCTTGAAATCCCCTTAAATGATTGCCTTCATATTCAACTATATGGCATTTTTCTCCCATTTTCTCTTTAAGTTTATATGCATCAGAGGTGGTAGTAATGGTATCATTTGAAGCTGAAAAAATTAAAATCGGCAGATCATATTTATTAATTAGCTGAGAATATGGCACAGCTGATTCAGGCAGTATAATATCCTTACCTTTTTGCTCTTTGATTCGTTCAACAACCATAGCTGTATTTGTTACGAACCCTTCTCCAATTATAAAATCAATCTGGTTTTCAATGCTGGGATAGGTTAAAGTAGTTATTGTGGTTCCCATGGAAAGTGCCCAAATCCCAATATCAAAGTCCTTAAAGTTTTGTGAGACCTTATTAACTACCGCTTCCAAATCATTGGAAAATTCCGTATAGTATAAGAAGTCTTTATTAATGCTAAAATCTGAACTTTTACCAAACCCTCTGTAATCAAATGTTACAACAGTAAAGCCTGCCTTAGCTAATGTGTAGGAATGGTAAACCAAATACGACATATTACCAGCATCAGGACCAGCTAATATTAATACTGTTTTATTATCTCTGGATTTATCGGGTGAATATATCCAGGTGTTAATTTCAATATTATCTTTGGTTAAGATGGATAACTCCTCATACTCCCAGTTAAGGGAATCGGGTGTAAGAATGTATTCCTTATCCGGATCAATTGCAAAAGATAAATGAGTATTAATTACCAAAATGATAACTACCAATAAACTATTCCTCCATTTAATAACAGGAAGAGCATGAGTACTAATTCTTAAATTCTTCATAGGCAAAGTAAATTAGAGATTTTTAGATTGTATTTCATTTAAGTGATTAGAAAATTAATCTAATTAGTTAAGATTTTCAGGGACAGCCTGTACTATAGGAAGCTGCAGCAGGCTTTGACCAGGTGCTTGGAGGGTTAAAGTCAGGATCAATTTGGATACAGTACAAATTATCATTGTAATGAGCTTTCATTTGAGTTAATATACTATTATTACCATTTGACAGGGTGAGATAATTTAACTGATTGGAATGACACCAAAGAGTTTTAAGGTTAGAATTTTCAATAGCATATAAATTTGTCAACTGATTATTGTCACAATACAAATATTCCAATTCCTTATTTTGCAAAAGATCTATTTTTTTCAACTTATTGAAGCTACAGACGAGAGTTTTTAGTTTAGTATTTTGAGTAATATTTAAAACTGACAACTGATTACTACTGCAATCTACAAAATCTAAATTCACATTTTCTGAAATATCTAAGCTGTTCAATTGATTTAGCTGACATCTTAAGTTGATCAGGTTAATATTTTGATAGACCTCTAAAAGAGTTAATTGATTGGCCTGGCAATACAAATGCTCAAGACCTACGTTTTGCTGAATATTAAGGTGAGTTAGCTTATTATTATTGCAATATAGTCCCTTAAGAGATACGTTTTGCGTAAGATCCAAACTAATTAATTCATTGTTAGAACAGTATATAGTCTCAAGAGCTGTATTGTTAGAAACATCTAAACTAGTTAATTGATTGGCACTACAATTTAGGAATACTAAAGCTGTATTATGGGATATATCAAAACTTGTTAAATTATTGCCCAGAACACTTAGTCGTGTTATATTTTTAAAAGCCTCAATGCCGGATAAACTGCTTATTCCTGCGTCATGACACTTGATAGTTCCATTATAAGACTCCGCTTCACTTAATTGTATCTCTCCATCATTATTTGTATCAATTTTACTTATACCTTCACCACTTATGCTTAGTCCGTGCTCTAAAAGACTTGCTTTGAAGGCTGCATCCGAAAAATTGACTACTGGTTCTGGAAAAACTGCATTACCCTGTAAATCAATATTGTAACTTCCAATATTAGTAACTATTGAAATTTTAGCTGACTTATCTCCACTTGTTTCAGGAGCAAATGTTACTTCAAAATCATAAGATTCTTCAGGTGCTAAACTTTGAATATCTGGGTTCATTTGAAAATCTGATATATCCCCTTCATTTAAAACTATTTCTGAAATAGATAAATTTGCATTTCCAACATTGCTAAGGTTGAAAACCGCTGTTGATGTAGAATTAATTTCAACTTCCCCAAAATCCTTCATCTCCGAATCAATGACCAGAATTCCTACTGGTTCAGGAATAGCAATGCCTGTAAGTTCCATTTCATAATCACCAATATTGGTTTTAATCATAACTGATGCATTTTTGGAGCCCACTATTTCAGGAGCAAATGTCACTTCAACATTATAAGATTCTTCAGGTGCTAAACTTTGAACATCTGGATTTATTTGATAACTATCCATATCATTCCCTTGCAAAACTATTTCTGCAACCGTTATCTGGGCATTACCTGTGTTGGTTAGAGTGAAAACCGCTGTTGATGTAGAATTAATTTCAACTTCCCCAAAATCCTTTACCTCCGGATCAATGACCAGAATTCCCACTGGTTCGGGGAGGGCAACACCTTTAAGTTCAACCTCATAATCACCAATATTGGTGAAAATTGTTAATAACGCAGCTTTCTGACCTTCCTGATCAGGTCTAAAAATTATAGAAAATTCATAAGTGGTATTAGCTTTTACACTTTCCTCTATATCCTCAACTTCTAAGTCAAATTGATTAGCATTAGCACCGGAAATATTAAAGCTTTCCAAAATCAAATCAGCTCCGCCAGTGTTAGTAACACTTAAATTTAATTCCAGCTGTTTCGAAATTTCAATCTCTCCAAAATTAACTTCCTCTGAACTAATAGAAAACTCAGCAACAGGCTCTTCCGATTCTTCCTTACAGGATACAATTGATAATAAAATAAACAGAAGTAGTAATGTACCAATACCTATCTTTATTCTCATATTTCTAGTTTTATGTAAATGTTGTTTAATAATCATTGTTTTCCTTGTTAAAAATATATAATAGAATTTGAGCAAATCCTCAACTACAAAATTGTCTCTTCTGGCTTATTTAAACTTGTATAAAATGGACATTCTGGAATTATACTTCGCTTAATTTCCAGAAGTTCCTTGGACTAAAACCTGTTAATTCTTTAAATTCACGAATAAAATGTGCTTGATCATAATACCCGGTATAATGTGCTACCTCTGTTAAACTTGAGAATTGAGGAAAATTTTTAATAGCAGATTCAAGTCTTATAATCCTTGCGTACATCTTGGGGTTAAAACCTGAAAACTCTTTGAAGCGTCTATTAAATTGTTTATGTGAAAGAAAGGAATTACTGGCCAGATCAATTATTTTTGGATTGCCATTGAACTTTTTAATCTCTTGGACGGCTGTTATCATCCTTTTATCATGTGAATTCTGATTCTTTAGAAGAGATATGAAGTAATCCGAAAGGATCTCAATACGCTCTTCAGTGGTTGAAGCCTGTGCTATTTTCTCATTGAGCATATGTCCATCTTTTCCTAGGAAGGTGGTTAAAGAAATAAACTCCTCATTTAATTCAAAGGCGGAAAGGTTGAACAGTGTTGGGACAGCATATGAATAAAGTGACACACCAATCACATGATAAAATCCATTTACATGCAATTGTAAAGGAGTTTGCGTATGTCCTTGTACAATTGAAAAAAGCAATTCGTCATTCTTTTCGGTCCCACTAAAGGCGAATGTAATCTCTGTTAAAGTATTTGCAATAATGTAGTACAAATCACTGGGTGATTGAGTTTCTACATTCAACGTACCTACCCAAAAATAGCTGATTATCTCTTTCAGTTCATCGCGAGGGGGTATTACTTTATAATTCACAAGTTCGTTTTTAAGATCTATTTTTTTGAATATTCTTCACCAAATAGTTAGGTCTCCACTTATTATGTAGCTAGTTGTTCCGGTATTTCTCATCAGAAGCACATGAGATGAAAGTCATGCAATTGTGTTCATATGTTATTTATTATAGTTTATACGTATTGAATTCAATCAAAATGAATAACTCAAGATTGGAATCTCCAAAGCTGCCATCTTTAAAAATCCTAAGCAAATGCATTCATTTCAAAGCGTTAACAAAACGTTAACTCAGTCAAAAATTCTTTTAACTTTACTATCATTTTCTCTATTTTGTGGTATATCCTCATATAAAAACCAGCCTAAAATTTCGAAATGAAAGAGCTATTACACAATAAAACTACCTTTAATGTGCTTTTTAATAAGATTGAGAATCCCATTCTTTTGGTGAGTACAGATAATAAGGTAATCAAAATGAATAAGGCGGCAGGATTATTATTTATGAATCGCTTCGATCCGGAAAATATTAGTGAAGAAGTTATTTTGCAGAATACGATAGAAGCAGGCATGGCAAATTGGAAAAAGAACCCATCCGAAAATGTGTTTGAAATAGCAATAAAAGATAGCGTTGAAACAACTTTTGAAGTTTTAGAAATTGCAGGATTTAACCATCTTATACTTTTAGGCACGAAAATAAAAAACCAAACCTCACAGGGGGAAACGGAAAAACTGCTTAAGCTCCTTGAAAAAGACACTGACCTGGACGGAGATACATTAGCACGCTTGCTAAATGAGGAGGAAATCGACAAACTAAAATTGATTTCCGAAAACATCAATGATGTAATTTGTTTACATCATCCTTCCAATGGCAGGTATCTTTATGCCAGCCCCTCAGTTGAAAAAATTATGGGTTATACTTCAAAAGATCTTGAAGGTAAGGTGCCGTATGACTTTATACATCCTGATCATTTTTCAATCCTTTCAAATAATTTAGTGAATACCCAACACGGTGAAAATACATTTCCTGAGAAACTTGAACTTTTGTTTAGGAAAAAAGACAATTCATATCAATGGTTTGAAGGCTATAGCACTCCAATTCTCAACAGGAAAGGAGAGGTAATCCTGATGCTAAGTTGTACAAGAAATATTCAGGAACGGAAAATGGCTGAAATGGAAAGGAAGGAACGAGAATTAATACAGCAAAATCTTTTAAGCTCCTCTATTTTATTAGAAAAGAAAAAGGTCCTGATGAAAAAAGTGAAAGATAAGGTTTTAGAGGTGGAACCCATCGCCAGAGAGGAACTAAGAAGTGTATTGAACTATATTAAAGAAACTTTAAAATTTGTAGATGAAATAGAAGATTTTCTTATCAGGTTTGAAAAAATACATCCTGAGTTTTATAATCAAATAACTACCAGGTTTCCTCACTTAACCTGCAATGAGTTACAACACCTGGCATTTATAAAATTAGGAATGGCATCTTCCGAGATTTCAAGGATCAAATCGATAAAAATGGAAAGCCTTAGGGTTAACAGAAACCGGCTTAAGAAAAAATTAGGGCTGGAAAACACTGTTAATTTAACAGAATTCATACAAAGTTTTTGAACTTTATAACTCTTGTTGTTGGGTCTCCTCATGAAAAATAAAGTGACCAGGGGTCAGAAGGCTCCAAGCCATCAGACACCTTTTGAGAAAAATGAACTTTAGAAAGCTTGAGGAAGTCAGGGACTTTTATGAATCTAAATGGGAATAAAATTTTGAGGTTGCTTTAGCTATCAGGCTTCTGACGGTTCCAAACCGTCTGACGCCTTTCTGCCCCGACAAACTTCAGAAGGCTATAAACTATCCTGACCGGCTTTCTGTATATTACAAACTCAAATTGTCATAAATGCTGTCGAGGATGCGCTTGAATTCTTTAAAATCGGATTCAGAAAGGTTTTCCCAGGCTTTCATTCTAATACTCTGCACTTCAGGCAGGCATTCTTCCACTAATTGTTGACCACTTTGGGTGAGGGCAATTTTAAAGCTGCGCCTGTCATCAGGATGGGCTTTGCGGATGATCAGCTCTTTAGTGGAAAGTAGATCAATAATACGTGTCATGGTGGGATGATCTTTGAAAGTAAGATCAGCCAATTCCCGCTGGTTCAACTCTCCCCTATCAAATAATTGCTTGAGCACTGTCCACTGATCTACCGTGATGCTCCAGCCCAATTCACGAAACCGCTGCTTCGCATATTGCTTTACCCGCCTTGCCGTGCGATCCAGCAAAAAGGAATATCTGCTATATTTTTGTGCTTCTTGCATTTAAAATAATTAGTATAACAACAAATGTAAGGGAAATATATGAAATAACCATCCCGAGCACTCGGAACCAACCGAGGATGAATATTTGGACACAAAACGTTCATTCCACAAGAGAATTCTGTTCAGGTTATTCCATGTGGCAACTTAAAATGAACATATACACATGAAATCGGCATTAAAAATTCCGAGCGAATTTTCAACTAAGCGTCTGATAGCTTACCTGCTTCTCAATGCTATTAAGTTAAGGCGAACTTCCTTCTCCCTATGGAGAAGGACGCAAGGTTGAGGTATAAATTAAAACTTAACTTAATAGCATTGACCTGCTTCTGGCAAAAATCTTTATTATGAATTCTCCCGAAAGAATCTCTTTAAGATATAACCTGCAGCGATAAATCAGTATGATTTGATTTCTCCCCTACTCCAGTAGAAATGTTATTCAGCTAAAGCATCTTTTTTTATTTTTACCAATACTCCATGATGCGAGATATCTTACCTTCTTTAAATTCGAAAAGAGTCATTTGAACTTCCCCTTCATTCATTTCATCCCCTGTTTTCTTCACAAATCTTCTTTCGACCACTATAGCATTCAGTCCGACAATTTTATTCTCTATTTTTATATCTGCTATTTTGCCGTTGTACCTACCATTGGACTGGTTGTTTTTATAACCGTTATATAAATCTTCGCGACTGTAATTTCCACCATATTTCGGATGTACATAAATGAAATCCTCTGTAAATAAGCTGAACAAATCATCAATATCTTCAACCTTAGAGCCTGTCTGGAAAATTTTCAGATTAAGATCATAATACTCTTTAAGAATTGCGTTTAAGGAATCTTTATGTGTTAATATCTTTTCCTGTGCATTACTTCTATTGGTCAGAAACAAAAACAGTAAAATTGAAATGAAGGGAATCAGTGTTTTTTTCATTGGGTAGTTAGTTTGTAAAGTTATATTGAAGGTTTGGTATTCTCTTTTTGTAGTTCTATAGCTAATTCAATTGCACTATCTTTTTTATAAGCTTTCTAAGCTTAAATTATTGCTAATTCCATGCTATTAGTAGTTAAACGTAATTTTACATGATTATTTTCAGTTGCCAACTAAAGTTAATTAAGTCCAAAATGGGTTGTTCCAATGATTAAGTTAAACTTTATTTTAATACTGTTCAGAATTGGTAGCTAGTTTATTTCTATTTGTTTTGCTTTTAGTTCTATTAATTCTTTATACCCATGAATAGTTGAAACCGGTAAAAAACTTTTATCAATATAAGCGAACCATGTAGGGATTAGTTTTTGGAATTTTTGGAAAATATTATCGATTACTTTTGGAGCTATTCCGGAGCCTTATACCTCTTCGGGTATGATTATCGAATAAATATTACCTAATATACCTGTAAGGGTATAGATGAATGAAGCGGTATTTTCGCTAACCGAAGTGAGCTTGCAGGTATTTTTCAAGTGGGTAATGTAACTCTCAACGGTGTTGGTCAAATAATATCACATTCCCATCCGGATCGGTTACCATCATACTGGCTGGCCCTGTAGTTGCAGGATCAATTTCATTGTCAATCTTAATTCCTTTGCTTTTTAACTGACTTTGAATTTCCCTAATATCATTAAAGGGCTCAATATTATTTCCATTTTCATCCCAACCTGGATTAAAAGTCAGTATGTTATTTTCAAACATGCCTTCAAATAATCCGATTAAGGAATTTTCGTTTTTCATAATGAGATACTTTTTCTCAATATCTCCTGCCAGAATGGTAAACCCAAGGTTTTCATAGAACTGCTTTGAAGTCTCTATATTTTTGACGCTAAGACTTACTGAAAATGCTCCTAATTTCATGTTTTCTCCTTTACTGGTTAATATTTCACTTGCTGCTATTACATTATTTTCTCTTTGCTCTTTGGAAATATTATTAGGATAAAATCCGAATAATAAAGCGCTTCCAAAACCTAAGGTAATTAATAAAATATTTTTCATCCCGAATTATTTTTGTTTGTCTTTTTTCGCACTTGCAGGCAATGCTTAAGTATCTTTTCAAAGCCATCCTGATTAATAAATTTACAAAAAATGTCTTAAAAGTAGATAATGTAGATTTCTTTTGATGCGGGCAAGCAAAGCATTTAGGTAAGTCGCACCGGATTTTGCTTTGGGTACAATAACCACCGTTCTGACGGTTTGGAACCGTCCTGACCGGTCTCGTCCATGAGTAAGTGATCTATCTCAGGTTGTTATTGATAATTATGATTTATACTGCTTGTTTTACAAAATAGGCTATTTCTTTACTCAACACATCTTCTCTTTTCATTACTTTTAAGTGTCTGCGGTATTTTCCTTTACCTTCAAGATGGCCGTTAGGATCTTTCATAAGATATCCGTTAGAAAACTCAATAGTGATATGGTTTTTGTTGAGAAAGATCCCGCTAAACAATTCATTGTTCAGAGAAAATACTATGCCACCGTACATTATTTTTTCCTTTGCTTCAGGGTAGGTCTCTAAAATAATTTCACGGATGTCAATCAGGGGTTGAGCTTTTTCACTGTCCATTAGATTGATGCCGTTTAGAAAATTTTGAACTTGTTCCTCTTGAGATTTTCTCATCATCTATTTTGTTTGGGTCTTTTAATGCCTAACAATTTACAAAAAATCAAGCATTGTTATATCCACATTGGGGAAAATCCCTGCTGTTGCCGGACAGGCAAGACAAAAAGCCTGAACGACATCTTCCGTTCAGGCTTTTTTTTGAGGGCATTTCACTTTTTAGACTTAGTGCTAGTGGCGTGCTATTTATCCACAACAACTTGAAACTTCACTATTTGAAGTCGCTCCGCAACAAGAAGTTTTTTCTGCTGCTTTGTCAGTTTTTTCGATTTCACTTCCGCAACATTCATTGTCTGTCGTATCGCAACAAGAACCTTCCTCTAATTTGTCAGCATAAAGTGTGATGCTATAAATTCCTGAATCCGATTTTTTAAAATCTTCCAAATCTTCTGTGCTTATATATTTCAAAAGCAAGTCGTCTGGTAATTCAATCAGTCGTTCTTTTTTTATTTGAATGTTTTTGAAACCCACCGACTTTATTATTCCTAAATATGCTCCTTTTTCACTTGCTCCTGCAACGCAGCCTGCATACATTTCCGCAGCTTCCAAAATTCCGTTTGGTAAGGTTCCACTATACACTATGTCGGAAATACTAAAATGTCCACCCACTTTTAACACTCTATTTACTTCTTTAAATGCTTTTTCTTTATCGGGCACAAGGTTCATCACACAATTGCTAATTACAACATCTGCTGTATTTGTGGGAATGCTTTGCATATTTTCAATTTCGCCTAATTGAAATTCTACATTTTTGTAGCCTAATTTTTGAGTGTTTTGTAAGGAACGAATTACCATTTCCGGTGTCATATCAATACCAATTACTTTCCCGCTTTCCCCAACAATTCTACGGGCAATAAACGCATCATTTCCTGCACCTGAACCGAGGTCAATAACGGTATCGCCTTCTTGAATATTGGCTATTTCAGTGGGGAGCCCACAACCCAGTAAAAGGTCTGCCTCCTTTTGATAACCTTCAACATTAGTGTAATCTTCTGTCATAGAAGTGCTCAACTCATCCGTTGTGCAACAACCTGTGTCTGTTGAACAACAGCCTGCCTGAATATTTCCTTTTGCAATGTCTCCGTAGGATTTTTTGATTTCCGATTTAATTTTTTCTGCATTCATTTTTTTACTTTTTTATAAATGGCAACATCGCCATTTGATAGTAACACTTGAACACTTGAAAAAAGACGCAAATTTATGCACACCCACAATTTTCATCTTCGGTATCCATCAGATTTCCATATTTGTCGCTTTGATAGGCACAACAATCTAATATAAGTTCTTTTAATTTTTCCTTTCCACGCTGCACCCTTGATTTTGCACCTGAATAGGAAATGTTTAATTTTTCAGCTAAATCCTTTTGTGAAATGTCCTGAAATTCTGTGAGCAACAACGCATCTCTATAATTTTCGGGCAACTTATTGATCAATGGCTTTATACAACATTCGGCAATTGTTGTGTTTAAAGATTGGGTGTCTTCTTCTGTTAATTTTTCTACTATTTCAGAGTCGTTTACTGTTTGTTTTCTGTTTCGGAAATAGTCGTTGATTGCATTTCTAACTATTCCATACAAATAATGCCTTACATTTTCAGCCTGGTTTATTTTGTCTATGTTGCGAATGATTTTAATAAAGACGTCCTGTAAAATATCGTCTCTGTCAGCCGAATTTCGTGTTTTGTTGAGAATAAACGCTTTCAATTCTTTGTGAAAATCAGTCCATATTGTGGTTACTTCGCTTGTCATATTTTATTCAGATTTACTTTGTCCAATTGCATGACGGTGAGATTTTCAAAAGGACGCAAATGCTTCTGTGGTGTTACTATTAGTATTAATTTGCCAAATTAAACCAATAAAATATCCAATTACTGGTGAGATTCCATATCCCATAAGCATAACAGGGAAATGTCCAATGAATGTGGCAAGTAATAAAATGAAGAAATAGATGCCCAGAGAAATGGATAAGTCATCTTTCTTAGAATAAGAATATATAAATGGAAACATTAATAAAAGCAATGAAATCATTGATGAGAAAAATAAAGCCAATGAAATTTCTTTTGTTAAATTAATGATGTTTTCTACATATCCAACTGGTTCCAGATTATCTAAGTTGTACCAGGAATAGCCAATCATACACAAGCTGAAAAACAAGAATGATATGTTAATAAGTGTGGCTTTATATTTTCTGAACAAGAAAACACAAATTGAAATAGAAAATGCTGACACCAGGGAGGCATCTGGTTGTAATAAAAAAATAATTGTTGTTATAGCGCTAAATGTAATAGCTATGGTACGGTTGGTAATCCTTGAAATTTGTATCAATATTAAAGGTGAAACTATTAAGCCTATGTTTATTTGCAATGAATTGAAATTTATCCAACGATGCACATTCATAATTCCACTGTCGTAAAAAGTACCTAACAGTAAAATTATTGAAACAGCTAAAACAATAAACGGATTAATGTTATTTAGCAGGATTGGCTTCTTTAAAAATAATAGTGCAATGAAAACGCCAAGGCAAACAAAAGTTAAGTTTAATAGCCAAATATTAGTGGGCACATCAAAATATATCATTGTATAAACTCCCAAAATTGTTGCTGGTAAGGGAACAAAAGGAATAAAACGATTAAATGATATTATTCTATCTGCGTTTTTCATTGAATATGTTATTTCCGATTTTATACTAATTCTTATTTGAAATTTTGCAAATTTATGAAAAGTGTATGAGTAAGAACTTTGATGTCGTCAGTTTTCAGTGCTTCTAAAAGTAGGCTTTCACATTCATTTATTTCGCTTGTCTTGTGTCATTTTTTACATCAATTAATTTTAAGGCAGCTTGTGTCGTCTGTTGCATTTACTTTTTATTACCAGCTGTATTTATTCAATTACCGCCTTTGATACATTTATTACACTTATAGAAAAGTGTTTATCTATTTCTAAGGTGTCAAACATATTATTAATTTTATTTTCTAATTCCTCTCGAGTTTTGACTTTTGTTAAAGTGTCAGTTATAAGATTGCTTTCAACCGCATCATTATATAATCGATTTAACATATTTCTTTTAAATATATTGATGCTTTTATAACTTATATTAAGTAAATATTGATGACTCTCATTCTCGATTTGGATTGTATCTACTTTTGGATAAACTTCATCTAGGGTAGAAACTTCCACAATATGCTTTCCCTTAGGTAGCCTATAAATCAACGTATCGTAGTATGATGGGCGTGATAAATCAATTTATCATTTAGCAATATTTTTATAGAAGGAGATTCTTCACCTAAAGAATAGTTATTCAATGAAATTTTTATAGTTATCGTTTGCAAGATAAGTATGAGTTAAAAAGCCATAAGTCAATACACAAAGAACCCAAGTAAGAAGTATCAGGGTTAGATACCCTTTATATTTCTTACTTTTTGATACCTGAAGTTTTCTTTTAAATTTCATTTATCTATAGCGGTTGAATAATCCCCCGCTATAATGATATTTATTTGATGTTTTAGGCTGTTTTCTTTGTGGATTTTTATGTTCTAATCAATTAATAGAGTTACTTCCAGAATTTATTCAGTGGCTGGCACTACTTTTAACTATATCCTCAATTTAGAATTAGAATATCAGTTAACCATATTTAGAAGTCTAAGTACCACCAACACCATTCTCTTGATTTTCTTCAAGCCATTCCTTGTATTCAGCATTAAATTCATTTTGAGAGATTAGCGAATAATCAGGTGTTATATCGTCTTTTTTGTTAATGTCATCAACATGTTTTTGTCCAACCTTCCAAACCCCTTTAAGATGTTTGTAGGTATTAGCAATTTGATTCATATGGTCTGATCTTTTTTCTGCAACTTCATCAAAGCTCAGATTTTCTGAAATAGTTTTTAATTGCTGAATAATAAATCTAGAAATTCGAGAAATATCTTGTAGTCCACGTTGCTTTTCTTCTTCAGTTGTATCTGAATTATCTGCAAAATGCTTGAGACGATTTTTCAGTTCTTTAGCAAATGGAATCATTATTGTCTTTGTCTTTAGGTAAGCATGGCCTATGCTAATTTTTTCCTCTCCAGAAAGGATTGGATAAAATTTTAGACTGTGATCCTTCATAAGGACGAGACTTTTCTCAAGAAGTATTACACCGTCTTCAATAAATTTAGAGACTGCTTGTTGTTCCCCTTTATTTTTAATTTCATTATTGAAAATAATGAAGGCAGGCTCGAAGTTTCCTAATGTATTCGATGAAGTACCAAGCAAGAGTAAAAATGGGTTGTCACCAAACTTTCCTTGTTCAGGTTTGAAGTCGTGTTCTTCCCAATATTCACCGCCAGTTTTACTTTTAGAAAAGCTTATTTCCAGGTCTCTTCGTTCCTTGGATTCGTCATGGTTTTCGCCAACTACATTAAGTTTATCATTGGCTAACTTTTTTAGTTGTACTACCTCTGGATTATTGTTAGCCATGTCCTGAAAAGCTTTAAACTGTATTGCTTTAGGACTATTATTAACCATCTCTTGTAGCTTTCGTTGAGCAATAGCCTCAGGTCGATTATCTACAAATTGAAAAGTAGACTCACTACCACTCTGTATCTGAAAACTAGATGCAGAAACCGATTGGCTTTTATTATCTTGTGCTTTGTCAGCGTGAGTATACATAATTCTTTCTTTTCGGGTTTTGGTAACACCTGCTATGATGAGCGGGGATTATGCCAAAGGCACCCCTATGGGAGAAAGCACCAAGCTTCCATCCGTTCACAGCCACAGCATTCCGATAGCTATCGTAATAAATTTACACATTGTAGCTGACTTTCCAACCACCAGTACACTTCCCTAACTGATGAAACCCCATTCATTCATAGCCCCTATGTAAAAGCATAAGTCCCTAACAGCTAAATTCTTAAATTAGGATTTGCAAGCAAAAATAAAAAGAAAGGAGCAAGGACTTATGAAAACTAAAATTAATAATTTTTCAGGAATGAATATCTATGCCGGACTTTAAAAGAACCGGAACCTAAGAATTATTCTGTTGTTCCAGCCATTTTAAGATCGTTTCGTTCGTTTCCTCTGGAAGTTCCTGCTGAATCCAATGGCCACAATCCAGATTGACTACTTCCACATTGGGTACGAATTCCGGTAATCTTTCAAACTTCGGGATCATGTCTCGGTCGCCATAGATCATGAGCGCAGGCTGGTGGATGATGGGATTTGCATCCGCTAATAAGTGCCAATTGCGGTCAAGATTCCTGTACCAATTTATGCTAGCTGTAAAGCCTGTTGCTTCGAAAGCCGAGACGAAAACAGCTAATTCGCTGTCGCTCATTACAGGCTCACCAAGTGGTTCTTCTGCTTTGGCAAGATTGATCATTAGCATACCAGGCTCTGGTGCTTTTTGGGGAACATTCTTACGGAAAATGTTGCGAAGAAACCGGGCTGTATTCTCATCCAATATTACGTCTGCAACGCCTGGTTGTCGATTGAAGTGGACAAAATAGTGATCGCTGCCAAAAAATTCTTCCATGAACTCAATCCAGGGTTTTTCTCCGCGCAATTGATAAGGTAAGGCCAGAGCGACAACTCCATTTACACGACCCGGATGCAATAAGGTTAATCCCCACACGACATTTGCTCCCCAGTCGTGACCTACAAAAGTGGCATCCTTGTATCCATAATGATCGAGCAGTGCAATAAGATCGCCCGACAAATGTTCAATGTCATAGGCTGTTACTTCTGCCGGACATGATGAGTTACCATAGCCTCGCTGGTTGGGAACTATGACGTGGTAGCCCGCTTCGACAAGTGCGGGTACTTGATAACGCCAGGAAAATGCATTCTCAGGCCAACCATGACAGAGAACAATAGGTTTTCCTGCATTTTGTCGACCTGCTTCAAAGACTTCGAGTGCTACACCATTGACTGAAATCAAAGTAGGCTTTGGAAATTCCGCTTCATTAAGAGTTGACTTAGTTACGTTTGTCATTTTTACGTGTTTTAAAGATTAATTGTGACAAACATATATCCGACAAGTGACAACCTTATGTCAAGAGTCATTAAAAATTAGTTAGTGGTTTTTTCAAATTCTGACTAACGTTTTATTAAAGTGTTAAGATTAAGCCATTTGTACTTAGGCTCCTCATGAAAAATAAATTTCACCTATAAACTGGGTATCCTTGCTTTTATTAGTGTTTCTTTAAATTTAAATCAAAGTACTAAACCTCAGAAAACAGGAATTTCATTTAATATTAAGGTTTAACTTAAATTTCATGCATTTTTAAACCAAATTTTATTCTTCATCTTTTGTCTACTATATAACAAGAAATTACCTGTTTCTTTTGAGCCTTGGTTATCTAAGCTCCAAAAGCCAGCCCTCCGGTCGGTGGCGCACCGACCGGAAGCAGAAAGGTAGCTATTTGAGTGAGATGGTCGGTGCGCCACCGACCATGGAATCATTGTGCTTTAGCCACTTTTAATAATTGCTACTATGTAACAACCTTTTATCTATTTTGAAGTCAGCCCAAAGATTGCGATGACTTTCCCGATGAAAATTCGGGACAGGAATACAAAAGATTGAATTCCGATAGCTATCTGAACAAGACAAAAAGAACACGCAAGTGGGAGTTTTAGCACTGAACTTCATTAAAAGTACAAAGCTTGGATTTAGCACTTCACTTTCATAGAAGCACTTAAGCCCTGCTTGCGTATAGGTACTGTTATGCGTTCGCAATTTTACCATGGTCCATTCTTAGTTACATTAATAAATATACCGTTTTCTAATCTAAAAGCACCACCAAATCCAACGAACCAAAGCCTATTGTCCTGGTCTTTAAAGATTTGAAAAACTCCCGGGCCTTTATTATATTCTGATTTTTGGAATTTGATGAGTTCATTTCCATCATAAGAATATAAATGGTGTTGATTGGAAACAAACCATATATTACCGTCTTTGTCTTCTGCTATGCTTCCTATCCCTTTTCCTGTTTCAATTTTCCCTTTTGTAATATTTTCTCCCTTATTATTGATTAAATGATAGAGTCCATTTTTTGTTGATACCCATAATTCACCATTTTTATCTTCGAATATTTCATTGACAAAATTCGTTTGAATTCCTGCTTTTTTAGAAACATTTATAAGTGAATTATTGGCGTATGAAAACAGACCAGCATTAGAACTAAACCATAGTGTGCCCTTACTATCTTCGAATATACTATGAACCATTTTTGTACTTGAAACACCCAAGGTAGAATCTACTTGTCCTTCCGGAAGCACAAATTCCGTGAACCCCTGACCATTAAAAACACAAACACCGGCTATAGTTCCAATCCATATCCTGCCATTTTTATCAGCAGCAATAGACCAAACATCATTGCTAATTAATCCATCAGATTCATAATAATTTGTCACAGTATTTCCATCAATACTGCTTATTCCATCTGAATGTCCTAACCATATTTTACCATCCTTGCTTTCTGTAATTTTTTTTATTGTTACACCTTTTCCCGACTCACCAATGATTTTATCAATATGAGTTAATGATTTATCTGTAAGTCTAAATGCTCCGTTTTGTGTTCCAAACCAAAAATTCCCTTTGCTGTCTTGAAAAATTGTCCTTACAACCTGGCTTATTTGGTCGTTTACATTTGTGCCTGGAAAAACATTAAAATCACTTTGAGTTAAAGTGTTGTTTTTTTCAATTTCCTTTTGTGAGGCTTTATTTCGTAAATCACCTTTGTTGGTCTGTCCACTGCAGGATTGTAAAAGAATGGGCAGGATAATAATAGATAGGAATACCTTTTTCATCATTGATTTTTTTATACGAGGCATAACGCCTACATAAAACCCGTTTGTTTTACTAGGCTATGAAATACTGAAAGTAGTGATTTATGCTTTCTCCGCAAATAGATACACTTCATTAATTGCAAAAGCGTAGAATAATTAAACACTATACTTGACCAAAGCACAATCTGTGGTTGCCAGCTATGAAAAGCAAGCATAAATTACGGGCTATTTAGCAGTCAATTTGCTACAAGGTGATGAGCAAATGGGTTTTATTATATGTTAGCATTATTTATATTCTTTGAAGCTAGGATAATCATACTCTTCTGCTCTTTTCGTTATTTTTTCATCTAATTTACCTCCTTTGTCGTAGTCGTAAACCGAATATATTTCTTCATCATAACGATGGAAATAAATACTATCTTCTTTTACAATAAAAGTCTTGTATATCAGACTGTAATCCATCTTTGTTCCAATCCTACTTTCGAATGTGAAATAGTTTTTGGTTACAACTATTTTTTGAAAACCATCACATATAATATGGTCATTCCTTTCTATATAGTCATAGTCTCCTTCAGAATTTCCATAGAAAATAACAACTGGTCTGGTTGAATTTAAAGAATCTTTTCTTGAGCAAACAACGATAGCATCCGTATAGCCATCAAGGTTTATATCTGCTTTTTTAACATACTCAAGGTTTAATTCACGGGGAAGAATCTCATAAACTTGTACTTTAGAATTGATCTTGTCGGAAGAGTTCTTGGGAACCTCTGGGACTAAAGTTTTTGGATTTTTAGATAATGGAGGCTTTTCGTTCTGTGTTGTCTGTCCACAGCTAGAAATAATAGCTAAAAACAAATGAAAAACTAATATGATTGCTCTCATTGTACTCTATATTAATGCTAACGCCACTGTATGAAGCTTGGCTATTTTAAATGTACAAAAATTTCAGTTTAATACTATGGCAATTCGCAGGATTGATGGGCTTTCTACAACGGGCAAAGTGTCGTTAAACACTGATCAGCTATGATTTCATACTGAATGTCATCTTCTTTTTTTTCTCTTCGACTTATCTTCATTAATTGATTTAAAATATTCAGCGAATGCATTTCTATAATCTGTAAAATGAAATTTGTTCTGTATTAGTGTGTAGCAGAAGGTTGCTTTATATAATTCAGGAACATACCACGTTTGATCAGATTGATGGAGCTTACTCATCATTTCGATAGGGGCGTAGTGCATAATTGTTCTGATGCCTAATTTACTATAAAATTCAGATACATAATTTGACATATCAGTAGCTCCCATCATTTGGTACTTTTCAAAAGGTAGTTCAACGTACTTCCCGTCTTTAGTTACTATATAAGTGATCTCATCCTCTGTTTTTAAATTTAAGAATTCTACATTGATCAATTCCTTCCATAGTTTATCTACATTAACAGGCGGATCGATGGGTGGGAGTTCAATTCGCTTACTATCAATGTTACTGATAACAGTACGGCTATAGCTCCAAGTGCTATCTTGATTATAAGTAAGCTCAAGGTATGAAGAAAAGTGCCAAGCACTAGCCACTATAAATTTGTATTGAAATATAGCTGAAGTATCTTGCGGAGTATCGAATATTGTTGTGTCAGAATTGGGTTCAAAACTAAACTGTGCTCTTCCTAATAAAGGGACTATAAAAAGTAAGGCAATGAGAATAGTTTTCATAGGTTATTGAATATAACGGTTTGCAGCTACCCGAAGGTACCGATTTCGAAGCACTTCACTGTCAGCCAAGCAGAAACTTTGATAGAAGCATAAAGCTTGATTTAACCACTGAACCGCCACTTTGGAGTCGCTGCTGTCATATGCTAGTTTTTTTATTTCTGTCAATTAGTCGTTGGTCTATTTTTTTTATTAGTTCAAATACGTAGTCGAAATAGTTCGCAGCATTTTCTTTTGCGAAATTCTCAATATGTACTGCCTGCATAAACGGAATTATTTTCTGGTTTACCGTCACAGGTTTAATTTCTGTCGGGTTTGAAAAACTGCCTTGAAACATTGTCGTTTCGTCAGGTATTCCATTTAAAATTTTACTTGAGTCTGCGTGAGAGAAACCGTTTCTCATTAATTCTCGAATTGTGTCGAAAAGAAATGCTTTCTCCTTTTCTGTTACTAAGTCAAGTTTCTTACATTTTTCAATCGAGTTTCCTAATGAAATTGAACTGTATTTTTTATTCGGTCCCGCAAAAGTAGCACCCCAGTCTTCAACAGGTTTTGGTCCAATCCCAGCTTCGTCATAAATTAATGATAGTTTTAAAAGTCTTTCAAGCAAATTATTCGTCAAAGTGATTGAAGCTCTGTGAAATTCGAGAATTAAGCATTTGTTGATTTCAAATACAATTCCTCCTAATTCACTAAATACATAAAATTCAAAATCAAAATATTTGGAACGGCTTTGAAAATTCTTATTCAAATTGCCCATAAATATCTTTTCAAAAAGTCCTTTTTCCATACTTCGATTTCTGTTTATGTATCGGCTTCAAATAGCATATAGCGATCTGGGCTATGGCAAGTACGGGATTTTGAAACTCGTAACTGTCAGCCCGCAATAACTTTAATTAAATACGAGAAACTATGAATTTAAGACATAAACCCGCATTTGCAATACCCGTTGTTGGCACGTATTTTTTGTTTTTTCTTCGGTCATTGAATTTCAGATAATCGAACCTGTCAAAGGTGTAAATCTGAATTTGGTGTTCCGAGAATGCAAAATCCGCCAAGCCCGCCTTAGTCTTTTTTCTTTGGTGGAGGTGGTGGTGGATTTCTCATTGAAGGGACTTGCCCTTTTGGTTTTGGTTCTCCGCCTCCTGGATTATTTCTCGGTATTCCTTGAGGTTTGCTTGGTCTCTCTTGTTTAGCCATTGATATGATATTTATTTAAATAATGATTTGTTTCAATTTCTGTATGTTCAATCAGTTTTTTATATCGCTTGATACTCAATTTGCAATCAAGTTCTTCGATATTCTCCCAATCGGACTGTCGAAGCTCGAAATATTTATCCATTGCCTTATTGTCTTTTATTTGGTCGTAGTGATATTTAGTCCAAAGGCGTTCAAGTTTATTGAAATATCTTGTGTACATCATTCTCAAATTAGAAATCTCCTCAATTTCTTTATCGGAACGGATTATTTGATTCTCAATAAGCAACAAAAGCTGAACAATAGCTATAAGAATAAAAGCAATCCAAACATAATCCTCAAAATATTTCCATCCGAGTATTCCACTCAAAGAGACGATAAGTGTCAAAATTTGAAATACTTTTTTCAAAGTACGTTGAAGTCCGAGATATTTAGTCAGATAAATTTCTCCGTACTTTATGTTAGTCATTTCATACCAAATCTTATTCGTCATCTTTTTTTATATGTGCCACAACGATATGGCTAAAAAACTTTGGCGGATTAATAGCACTTCACTTTCCGCCCTTGATAAAGGTAGCAAAAAGCTATAATATTTCCATTAACTGCATAACCGCCATTGTTTTTAACCTCGTGTTGGCATCTGTTATTTTTTCATTTCTTCAATACATTTATCTAATGTTTTCATGTATTTATCAATCTCATCTATGTACTGCATAATGTCGGAGAAGGAAATGTCTGACGCATCATCATTGTGATGAAGTATCTTATTCCGTTTTACAACTATCATATTTATTCTTTCCTTGCAGCTGTTAAAGTCAGCATTAGTTTCAAGATTTATTCCAATATTTCTAAATAACTTTATAGTTCTAAAAGGGCTTCCCGAAATATGTTCATCTAAATCTTTTTTCTTGATACGGACCTTCAAATTACTGAAGCTGTAGGACTTTTCTTTAATCTCCTTGTCATAGTTCAAATCCCATAGAATGAGGTTATGAGGAATTTTACTTGATTCAATTCTTGTGTTTATATTTTCTATGCAGGAAAATGTTACATCCTTGATAAAGGACTCCAAATAGGCACAGATATTTACTAAAAATGATTTTGTGAAAAAATTTATGTTATCCCCAAAATAGGGATCAGGACTTTCAATAACACTTTTAGTGCTGGTTTTGTCAACTATATCTTTTAGCTTCTCAAGTTGACTACTATAGTCAGAATATATACTTGATTCAGCCATCAATTTCATCCAATTTATTTTCCCACAATTCTCTTCTTTTCAAAATTGATGATTTATTCTGTAATCCACCAGATAAGGTTCTTTGAAGTTCTTCATTAGCACATAATTCTTTAAATTTCTCTCTAATTTCAGATTTATTCAATTCAATAAACTTATCTGATTTTTCAGAGAAACTCCACATCAAAAGGTCATAGTAAACCATACTCTGTCTTTTTCTGTCCTTATTGACATCTATGAAAGCTTCATCTCCAAATACAGTAAGTACCCGTTGAAGTGATGAGTTAAACAACTCCCTTAGCTCAGATATTCTTTCTTCTGATGGGTTTTGATTTTGTTCCATGTATTTATCAAGAAACTTATTTAGCTTGTCTTGATACTCACTTAAGTCTTCTTGAAGAGCAAAAAACCTTAACACCTGTTCTTCTCCTTCCAAACTGTTTTTTTCTCTTTGGCTGTTTTGACCAATTCCAAACTCCTTGATTAAATTTGTTTTAGCTAACTCTGAAAGCAAATCATCTAACTTACCTTGGTATATTGCATGTCTAATTTCTTGATTAGAAAGACTTACAGCACCTTGATTAAGTCTAGAGAAAATTTCCTGAATAAGGAATTTAGGATTTTCTTTCCTAAGAATAATGCACCTTATTGTTGTGCTTTCTAATTCATTTTGATAGTCTCCAATCTCGGAAAACTTTTTCCCTTCGAGTTCTTTGAATGTTGATAGCCCTTCCAATGCAAATTCATCATTGAAAAATTTACTGATTGTTGTAATCCTCTGCACTCCATCAATTACAAGTTGTTTCCCATCATCAGTTTCAGCAAAATAACAGGCAGGAAGCGGTATTCGCATTAAGCAAGATTCAATGAAGCGTGAGGCGCGCTCCCAACCTTCTTTATCCCATTTGTATTTTCTTTGAAAATCAGGATTCAAGATTAACTTCGGAGGTTTAGAGTTGACCCTTCCAACCAATGTTTCAAAAGGGTAATCTATAGGATAGAGGTTTAAGACTTTTGTATCGTTATTTTCCATTTATGCTTGTGGTTTTATAATTCAGGCCAACATCCGGCTAAGTGTACCTCCCGGTACACATATTTGCCTTATATTTTTAATTAACCAACATCCAACGAGTGTAAACGCTTACCAACATTTACACACAGCTTTATGCCGGTTACTGTAATCAAAGTGTTGAACATAAGTGATTCCTGCATCAAACCCTAAATATTCATCGAATAGCATGGCAAAATACCTATATGTAGGTAGTACTTCTTGCACTAAAATGAGGGAAAGTGTCAAAAAAGCAATTTCCCCTGACATCCAAGGGCATCTTACTTTTCAATTAATCTTCTGAAAATGAGGGGGCACTGCAAAGCTATTTCAGGATTAAAAACCCTCCCGGGTAAATTGTTAAGCCTCCCGGCTCAATGTTACCCTTCCCGGGAGAGTTAGCAGGCTTCCCGGGTAAGTTGGAACCTTTCCCGGGTGAATATATACCCGTCCCGGGTGAATTTACAGTACTCCCGGCTCCCGGGAAGCACCAAAGGTGCCCCGGGAAGCCTGAATTTCGCCCGGGAGAGAGTTATAACTAGCATCTAAATGTCTGACATTGTTAACAAACCACCAGAGGCATGCTTTGGTGGTTTTTTGGTGGTTGGAAATATTTAAACCACGGGTTTAAATGAAAAAATTCCCTTCTGTAAGGGAATAGCCCGCACTCAGCTTCAACCGATGTCGGAACGTTGAAAACGTCAGACATCTCAGATTACCACAAAGCCAGTTTAATTCCTTAGCCAACCTTTTTAGTACTTAAATATGTCTGACCTCTTTGAGGTGCCGACATGGAGGATGCATTATTTTTGAAGACATTTGAATAGTCTAATCCCTTGCAATTTGGAAAGTTTTACCCCATCCCTGTAGAAAATAGTGTTTTATAGCCCATTTCCGGTCTGACTACCGTCTGACCTAAGTATCTACTGGCTTTATGTTCAACCGATGTCGGAACGTTGAAAACGTCAGACATCTCAGGTTAGCACAAAGCCAGTTTAATTCCTTAGCCAAACCTCTTTTAGTACTTAAATATGTCTGACCTCTTTGAGGTGCCGACATGATAAATAAACTTAATATTCATATCCTTATTCAATCGGTAAATTGTGGAGTTTTAAAAATGAGAGTTTATCCCAATAGCCACGTTGAAATACAATCTTATCGTTTTTTATCTGAAAAAATCCGCACCCACGTAGTCCGTTTGGGTCTTTCCATTCTAAAATTGCCCATTCACCATCTTCAAATATGTTTTCAGGAATACACGTCATTTCGGCTGTCTCAAATTCTCCTTTAAACATTTCCATGATTGCAGGTTTGCCAACAACGGGGTCGTTTGCTACTTGATGGTTGACTGCATTATCAGCATACAAATCTGAAATTGTTTCTAAATCCGCCTTGTTAAATGCGTCAATCCATTTTAGTAAAACATCTTTTGGTGTCATATCAATTCCATTATATCGTTTTTAGCCTGACCGTTAACGATTGGTATAAACGGTCGTTTTAATGCCGTACATACATTGTTATAGGCTCTTGTTGTTTGTATAGCCATATTCACTCTCGCTACCTTTTAGAATCTAATCTTGGCTTTATTTGCCGCATAATTATAAGACAGACCATTACATGAAAGGAACCGTCTTCATGATGCTTCCATGCCCTGTAGCTTCAAACCCATGACGTCCATACCAATTAGAAAGATTAGCTTGATTTAAGCCACCATGTGATTGAGCATCAAGCCATATTGTTGTTGCAAAACCAATCACTCCAATTGTATGCTCTAAGATTTGAGTGCTATAACCACTACCTCTATAATTCTGATCAACAAATACTTCTGATAGTTCGATGCCCGTCTCTCCATTCCCTCCTGGAATAGCGGTTGCTCCCCTACTATAATTAGCGCGACCTACAACTACTCCCCCAGCTGTAGCGGTAATTTGAGAATAGCCGCCCTCGATGTTGACGGGAGCATTAAAAACAAGAGCTGCCTGAACTGGCGCTTGAGCAACTGCCGCAAGAGCAGGAGCTGCTACTTCTTGTTCTTCTTCGGGTGCGACAACTGGTACAGCTGGAACAGCTGGAACAACATCAGGCACCTCCTGTCTGTACTCTTCAGGAGCATCGCCCATTTGATCTTGCCACCATTGCCAATAGACTTGATCAGTGTACCAACGAGTAAAATCGAATTCAATTTGTTCTCCAGTTCTATGAACGGCATAACCAACTGGTTCTTGTTCATCTTCAAATGCACCCCAATGATTTATCCTTGGATCCCAATAGAACTTCACCTCGCGTTGTACAATTGGAATATTAAAGCTGTTGGGTTTATATGGTGACATCAATTGCTGAACTCCTTCATTTTCGAGATATTTATCGCTTATTTTGGACGAGGTATTAGAATTTTCCTGAAGTGCCTTGGCTCCCATCACATCCGCCTCTTTTTCTAATCCAGCATCATCATTTACATTCACTTTCCCTTTCAATTGCATGGTAGGTTTCACTCGTCCTTGCTTTTGTTGCACCACATGCCAGGCTTCATGAGGTAAATGTTTTTCTTGCCCCGGACTTAAATGAATATCAGTGCCTTGTGCATAGGCATGAGCTTGCAACTGCGCAGGTTTATCAGAATTACGGTGCACCTTTACGTCATCCATTGAATAACCAGAAAGGTTTTCAATCCCAGATTTTAGGTTGTCAGGTAAGCCTGTATTGTTTACTTTCTTTTGGATGGCTTGTCTTTGTTGCAAAGAAGAGTTATCAGCCATTGCCTGCAATTGAGCTGCTTGTTTGGCTTGAGGGCTATTGTTAGCCATTTCTTGTAGCTTTCTTTGAGCAACTGCTTCAGGTCTATTATCTACAAACTGAAAAGTAGACTCACTGCTGCTCTGTATCTGAGAACTAGATGCAGCAACCGATTGGCTTTTATTCTCTTGTGCTTTGTCAGCGTGAGTATTCATAATTCTTTCTTTTCAGGTTTTGGTAACGCTTGCTATGATGAGCACCAAGCTTCCATCCGTTCACAGCCACAGCATTCCGACAGCTATCGGAATAAATTTACACATTGTAGCTGACTTTGCAAATGCCACCAAACTTTCCTAACTGATGAAATTCCATTCATTCATAGCATACAGTGTTATAGGCATTTCTAATTTTAATTTCCTCTGTATTGTGGCTTATTTCATGTGGTCGGGTTGAACTCTGACACCTTCTCCACTTTTGGCGCGATTCCACCATGCTCTAAGTTCATTACTTGACATGGTGTTAGTCCAATCATCATCAACATGATTACCAGGAAAACTAGAGGCCCCTCCAGGATGAAACTTAACCATGGCAGATTTATAAGGAACATCTCGGCTATCTTCTTCGTCCCCTTTGAATCGTTCCATTAAAACTTTAGCATTCTGAGTCATTTTATAATCTATGGTGCCCGCTGGCCCACTCATGACACCTTGATGGTGTGGTCGTAATTGTAGGAAGCTTTCTCTTACTCTTTGAAGAAATGAACTTCCGCCAACTGGTGTAACCGCTGCATCGCATGACCTTAGTATGAATTCACCATGCCAAGTATCAGGAACAATAGTATTTAACATCCTAGCAATTTCATCTGGTTTATAACTTAAACTACCTTCTTGATCTTCTTCATCACCAACTTCATTAGTGTTTCCATGCGCAACCAGGATTATGGTCTCATCATCTTTAATAGTTGGATCACGTTTTGTATAATTTACTATCTGGGTAGCCCCAAATTTCTTAAGACCTTGTTTAAACAGTTTCTTGTCTTCTTCATCAGGGATTTTTTGTACTTGGAGCATACGAGTTAATTGAGTTACTCTACTTGAATTATTTTCGATATTGGGCTTCATCAAAGTTTGTAACTTCCGAAGTTGAGCAGCTTCAGGTCTATTATCTACAAACTGAAAAGTAGACTCACTGCTGCTCTGAATCTGCGAGTTCACGGCAGAAACCGATTGACTTTTATTCTCTTTCGTTTTGTCAGCGTAAGTATTCATAGTTCTTTCTTTTTAGGTTTTGGTAACGCTTGCTATGATGAGCACCAAGCTTCCATCCGTTCACAGCCACAGCATTCCGACAGCCTATCGGAATAAATTTACACATTGTAGCTGACTTTGCAAATGCCACCAAACTTTCCTAACTGATGAAGCCCCATTCATAGCTGATGTTACCTGTAATCATTATTATGAACCTAATACTTTTGATTCTATCTCTTTTCTATAAACCTCAAATAACTTCTTTGCTAAATTAAGACCGAATGGAGGTCTACCTAGTTTTCCATTATATCCGATACAATTATTTCGAGCGTTAAATAATATCTTGTTTTTAGAATATATGATTGTAATGATTTGTGAAAAGGGAGAGGATTTGTTATGAACGCCAATAAAAAAATCTCTATTATTCTTATATATTTCAATACCAAGTTCCTCCGAAATACTTAAAATTTTCTGCCTATTAATTTCTTTTGGAGACTTTGTCTCAATGGATTTGAGCTCCCAAATTTTTGAAAGATTTCTATATAATGATATTAAACCAATAAATAATAATAGCAATGCTACTATATGAATCAAAATTTCATTATTTACTAATCCTGTTCTTTCATAAAGAACTTTTGAGAACCAAATAATTGGGGAAATTAGGATGAGAATAGGAATATTTAAATCGTCTAACCAATCATGTTTTTTGTATACAAGTCGTTCTTTCTGCTTGCTCTCTTTAATGCTAATTTTATCAAGGTAAAGTTCGTACATTGTTTATAGCCTAGTATTACCTGTTAATTTTCCAGTCCAAGCATTCTTTACACTGTCAAACTGGTCTATTGATAGTGTATCACTAAATATTGTTATCCTGTCTTTACTTGCTGTTATTTGATAGCCTACTGAGTCATTCAAATAGTAATAATTTCTTATTAGGACAGTGTCAATTGGTGTTTCATCAATTGGGTCGTAAAAGTCTTTCTCCAATGTAATTTTGCCTTTTTCTGTCCAATATAGCTTACTGAAGTGTATATACCTACCTTTTAATGAGTCTGGTGTCAGCCATACTTTTCTTACGTCCCAACTTGGAGTTTTATCATAGAAATAATCCTCGATGATTGGTTGTCCTAATGTAAGCCGTTTTTCGTTAAATGAAGTTCCGTAATCATAATTTTGAAACGGTAGATAGCCCCAGTTCAGAATCGAATAAAATGCTCCAATTATGCAAATTAAGAAAACGGTACTTATCAAAAGAGCTTTTTTTTTCGGAGTCATGTCTTAAATTACAGGTAACGATTGGGTCAAAAACTGTGGCGGACTAAAAGCCCTATATGTCGGCCATAAATAAAGGTAACAAAATGCGAAAATATCTCACTACCTGCAAAATCGCCATTGTTTTTAACCTCGTGTTGTAAATAGTATTAATCTAAACTTTGCTCTTTGACATCCCATATATATTTCAAATCTTCTTCTGAAAGACTTTCTGAGAAAGTAAATATCGGATTTATATGTTTATCATTTACTCTTATCTCATAGTGAAGGCCTGTAGCGGTTGTACTTCCTGAGCTTCCTACAGTCCCAATGACTTCTCCTATTTTAATTTTATGACCTTCTTTTAAATAAATCGAGTCTAAATGAGCATAAAGAATTTCTATGTCCTGTGAATTTTTAATAATAATATGTTTTCCAAATCCACCAAAATCGTTTTTAATAGCTTCTACTTCTCCATTAATTGTTGATTTAATTTGAATTCCTTTGGGAGAAGGTATGTCTATTCCCGTGTGAAACCGTGTGCTTATTAGAATTGGATGAATCTTTTCACCATAACCAATTATTTGTCTCATATCAGAAATATCGACTGGTATTGAGGAAGGAAAGTTTCCATTCTTGATGTAATTTTGGTATTTCTGAATAAACAAGGTATATGCAGCCTTGTACTCTGAATAATTAAAATCTGGATTGATTTTATTAACTCTAGTTTCTTTGCGTCTTATCAAGTTGTAAATAGAATCATCCTTTCTTGAAAGTTCCATAAGGATTCTTTCAATATTATCTATTTCATGAGATAATTTGTTATACTCCTTAATAAGTGAGTCATTTTCATTTGTCTGACCATTGCAGGAAAGTGAAATGATTAAAAATAATATTATAAAGTATATTCGCATACTTATGCCGTGTAACGCTTGGCTATAAAGCATTACTTTTATTCCTAAAAAATAATTAATCAAAAGTAATGCGTTGTTAGCGGTTCGGGCTTTTAGGAGTATCATAGTATTTTGATTGTCTCTTCTGTTATGTTTAATTAGCAACAGTGGATGTTATACTTGTCATTAACCAATTACCGTTTACCTTCTGAAAAGTTGATGTCCAGGCAAAAGTTGTTAATTCTTCAGTCTGGTCTTTAGTTCTTAACTTAACTCTTTTGCTTACATACATATGCGCCATGGAAACATCGTCAGAAATTTTAATAATGGGTGGGTTTATATCATCCCACTCGATGAATGTAACTGCATCAAAATAATTTTCAAATCTCTTTATAAGATCCTCCTTTTTAGGTGAATTGATTTTTCCATTACTGATTTCTGTGAAATTTTCTACCATGATGGAAACCAATAATTTGGCATCGCGATTGAAATGTGCCGTGCGTTGCAATTCGTGTATTTCAAGCAATTTTTGAATTGCAATAATTTTATCGGGAATATCAAAAACACGTGGGTCAGTCTGATTGATTTTTATGGTATGAAAGTTTAAAATGTACTCACCATTTTTATCCCTGAAAGTTACATTAGTTGGCAGCATAAGCTTGTCAACCTTTTCCCATGTGTTTATAACCATCTGGATAAGCTCAGGATTTTTACTAACTGGATTTGAAATGGTGAAGCCTTGAAACAGATAGGAGTTACTGTCAAAGTATAGATATGCTGTTTTGCTTAGTTCATCAACAACCGAAAGTTTAATAGCCTGCTTCCCCGCAAATTCTTCAATTCCTTCAAACTTATATTCCCGAAATCTTTCCGTCAGATGAGTTGCAAGCCATTGAAGTTCGTGTGAACGCCACATTGATGCTGTGTTTTTGTCAGAAATGGCAACATCTGCTCCTTTTGTCCAATAGATTTTTCCATTAACGATGCCAATATAATCTGGTCTGTTTTCTCGTATCTGTCTGAAAAAAGTTTTGAATCCTTTGGCTGAAAATACTTCAGTTTGGTATTTTCCGTTTGGTCCGGAACAATCGGCAAATGAATAAATGTTATCAATCTTGCTGATATTATTTTGTCCACCAATAGCACTATAATATTTCTCCAGAACGACAAGAGCATTTTCTTGTGCAAACAGAGTTGGAGTCAAAAATGTTATAATAATAAATGTTAATGATTTCATTTAAGTATTTAGATTATCGATGTTGCCTGACCGCTAACAAGCGAACAATAACACAAAAGTTGTCATTATATCCGCTATATTTTTAATTAACCGACATCAAACGCCTGTAAACGCTTACAAACATTTATACACAGCTTTATGCCGGTTACTGTATTCAAATGTTGAACATAAAAGGTTGCCTTATCTAATCCTAATATTTCATCGAATAGCATGGCAAAATACCTATATGTAGGTAGTACTTCTTGCACTAAAATGAGGGAAAGGGGTCTAAAAAGATCAAAAACTTAATTTTATTGCTTTTTATATACGCCAAAAAACACCTCCTGCCAGCTTTTGCCTTTGTCCCGGCTTTGTTCCCACAACTGAGTCACGCTGCCGTCCTCCAATAGCTTCCAGCTGATGCGGCTTTGATCTTGCTTTTCCGGATCGGATTGCATTTGCATCTGCCCGTTTTCGTAGCTTCCATTGAGTTGTAAGCTGCCTCCCTGGTTATCTACCCAACTCTGGTGCCATTGGCCGGCTGTTGCATTATAAAAATTATAACTTGTTCCTTTGTAAGCACCATTTGCCGACTGCCAGTTTTCCTGTAAGCCACAGCCATTTTGTATCAGCCCCACACGGTTATGCCCCAGATATCGGCCATCCCGGCTGTAAACCTCCCACTCTCCCAGCCAAAAATCAAATGCCCGGTAAGATGATCCGCTGCATCTACCCTCCACGCTTACCAGCTCTTCACTGCTTATGTAAGTCTTTACTATTTCCATTTTTACATTTTTTCGGAAATCATTCGGTTTAAGCTCATTCAAGAAATCTCCTCCCGATTGTTTCCTCCATTTTTGAAAGACTTCTTCAATCTGGCTGTACTGTAAGGAATCTTTATAAACAGTTTCTAAAATCAAATCGTATTCAGGATGAGCTGTGAGGCGCATTATTTTGTAGTTTTCAATATCCCCATGTTGCATGGCATATTTTCTGAAGGACGCCCAATTATTTTCATAGAAATACAGTGCCTCCTTTTCACGACCATCTAGTATTTTCACATAATCCAGCACCGCCATTTGTGTAGTGGCAGGAATAGGCTCCGGTAAAGGCAGGCGAAGAATAAGCGGTTTGATTTTTTCAGGATTATTGATCTGTCCTTTATCATTCAAACCCCAAAAGCTATTGGCTACATAGTACAAATGCTGATTGGCAATAAACCCCAAGGTGGGCTCACCCATGGCAGGATGGTTCTTTTCAAGATATTGAAAGCGCTCCACCTGGTCATATTGCGGATTGAACTGTAAATAAGTAATGCGGTGAGGAGTCACTCCATTTTGAATGGTGACTAATCCATTCTTGTAGGTATAGAGTCCATCAATCCCTTTTAAGGAAAGATCTGCCGGTGCAATAATTTCTTGGGTAGTTTGATTAGATAGGTCATAACTAAACAAGCCACCGGCATAATCAGCCAAAAACACTTTTTGCCCCATTTGGGCTATTCCCTGCAAGGACAAAATGCTTTCTGTTGTAATCCATGCTATTAACTTCTTGTTTTCCAGCCGGTAAACTGTGTTTGTTTTACTATCAGAAATCAGCAACTTGTTCTCCGGGGAAAGGATCACATCACCGAAAATATGAGCCTGCTGATCGGCAACGGTAAAGCTATCCAGAAGTATGGCATTTTTTAAATCTGCTTTGTAAAGTTTTGAGCTTTCATACTCCGGATCATCTTCAGCCAGGCCTGCTTCTGCAAAACCTGCTCCCGTAAACCAAAGTATGCTGTCCTGCACTGCCATTCCCGTGATACCCAGAGGAAATTTCTTTTTGAAAAGTGGTTTCAGCATGCCTTCCTCCACTGAAAAAATATTCTTTTGATTAATACTGCTGAACAAAATCCTTCTTTTGAAAGGATCAAAAGCCACACCCTCAATATGAAGCTCTGTGTCAGGAATGACCAGTGCTGTATCGGAGCGCACTTTAGCTTCCGTCATGAATATTTGATAATCTTTGATTCTTTTGAAGTCTTCCGAAGCCAGTAAATTTTCAAAATCAGGCTTATCAATGTCATAATTTTTGGAATCAATGCTTACGACTTTCCTCAACCAATAATTTGCTGAATCGACATGGTTATTGAGTGAATGCGCAATAGCCAAATAATAAATGAGCGTTTGATGCTGCGGTCGTAGCGCATGCGCTTTTTTGATTTCTACCAGCATTTGCGGATAGTCTTCCGCCTTATAAGCTGAGGAAGCTTCCTTGAAATGCGATTGGAAAGTTTGTGCCTGAAGAGATAGGAAACTGAAGATGAATAGTAAAGAAAGAATGCTGCGCATAAGATATTTTTTTTGTTAAAAATGCGAAAAAGAAATCAATAAGCGCTCCCCTATTTTGGGGGAACTTGATTGTGGCTTGCTTAGGGAAATTATGAGAAATGATAGTTTGCCCCGGTCGGTGGCTCAAGAATGCTATTAAGTCAAGCTTTTATTCAAACCTCAACCTTGCATCCTTCTCCAAAGAGAGAAGGAAAATTGTCTTAACTTAATAGCATTGGGTGGCTCACCGACCGAAAGCAGAAAAGATAGCTATTTGAATGAGATGGTCGGTGCGCCACCGACCATGGAATCAGATACTCTTAATCTTTTGTCAACTATATAACTAGCGCTGATGGCCAGTTGCTAAGCCGCCTTTTAGACTCACCCCTGATTCGTCTTCGACAAATCTTCTCCTCTCTCCCAAGGAAAGAGGGGAGAAATCTCGTATGTAGTTAGCCCTCGGTCGGTGGCTCACCGATCGAAAGCAGAAAAGATAGCTATTTGAGAGAGATGGTCGGTGCGCCACCGATTAAACCAAATTTTATTCTTCATCTTTTGTCCCGAGTCCTCGGGACAAAAAGATGCTTCCACGCTGCAATTCCACGCGCTCCCCGCCTTTTTGTCCTCCCGCCCGCTTTCTCGAGCAAACCTTGTCCCGGTGCATCGGGATATTATTTGGTTTTCGAACATTGGAGTATTTATCAAGAGTACCCTATTTAGAGAGTCCCAGGTAGTTAAAAATAATTTTAGCGACTGACTTACTTCCTTTAAGTGATGGATGAAAGCCATCTTCACTTAAAAATGAGAAATCACCGGTTCGGTCAAAGTGTGTTTTCCATTCTTTACCAACCGGGCAGATAATGGCATCCGTTTGTTCCGCAGCAAACTCATAATTACTGATCACTCCCGGAAAGCTGGAATAATATTGTCTGGAAGGCCACACCATAAAAAAGGCAAGCTTACAGTCATTCAGCTCACATAATTCCTTTATTTTTTTACCATAGTTTAGTAACATATCCTTGCCATCCTGCCGGGAAGAGGGTCCTTGCTGAAGGATGATATAGTCATATTTTCCTTTTGCAATTTCCAATTGCAATGTTCCGTCCAGCCAATGATCCTCCAATGCATAATTAGGTTTGGCTAAAGTTTTCACCTTCACTTTAATTTTATTCTCCCTCGCCTCCTGTTTAAAAAGCGCGGGCAAGTCGTTGGCGTAGGTAAGGCTGTTTCCTACAAAAAGAATGTGGATTGGCTGTTCCTTTTCCGGATGATGGAAATCCCCGCCTAACAGTGCAGACAAAAGGATAAATGAAAATCTAAAGAAAATTACCGCCATATTTAACATTGATGTAAAAGAGTGAAATTAAAGAACAATTAGAATCACTCATTTAGGGGGATTTTAATAAAATTATAAAACTTATCTTTACCTATATTACCTGAGTTCGATTTTAAATTTGCGTAAAAACTCATTAGAACGTCATTTCGGAAATTTTCTTTTTACATTTTTTATAAAAAAGAAAATTATCCGTAATCTCAGTGTATATAGTATGAGATACCGCATAAATTAAGACTTTTTAAAAAAGTAAGTCTTAATTTTGCGGCATGACGCTATCATTAATAGTCGAACTCAGGTTAATTTTATAAAAAAATAATTCTGATGATACGTATACTTAAACACCTATCAATCTGCATTTTGCTTTTTATTTCAGCCGTACAGGGCAAAGCCCAGGAAGGACCTGATTCCACCTTACCTTATTCAGAAGTGCCTGAATATGCTGAAAATTATAATGCAGGAACAGTTGCTGCAAGAATGTTGGATGGACTTGGCTTTCGCTTTTATTGGGCAACAGAAGGTTTGCAAAAAGAAGATTTTGATTTTAGAGCCGGGGAAGATTCCCGCTCTGTTGCAGAAACTATAGATCATATTTATATCATGACCATCATGATTTCAAACGCTGTAAATCAGCTTTCTGATGGGCCAGAAGAAGGAATTAGCGTGGAAGAGAAAAGGGCGAGTGTGCTGAAAAATATTCACAAAATCAACAAGAAACTCAAAAACAGTAGTGATGAAGACTTTGAAAGCTTCAATTTGAAATTTGCCAATGGTAACGAACTACCTTTTTGGAACCTCATCAATGGCCCTATTGCAGATTGTATATGGCATTGCGGTCAAATCGTCACTTTAAGACGTATGTCCGGCAATCCTTTTAACCCTGATGTGAGTTTGCTGAATGGTAAATTGAGAAAATAAGTGAAGAATTAAATAGGCTCCTCATGAAAAATAAATTTTACCTATAAACTGGAAATCCTTGCTTTTATTAGTGTTTCTTTAAATTTAAAACTAAGTATAAAACCTCAAAAAACAGTAATTTCGTTTAATAGTGAAGTTTAATCTTAACTTCAAATATTTTTAAATCAAATTTTATTCTTCATCTTTTGTCTTGATACAAAAGATTGAAAAAATCAAGACAAAAAGATGCTTCCACACCACAGTCCCACGCGCTCCCCGCCTTTTTGTCCACCCACGCGCATACTCCGAGCAAACCTTGTCCCGGTGCATCGGGATTTTATTTGGTTCTCGAACATTGAAGCATTTATCAAGAACTCCCTAAATAAAAACAGAAAATGAGATACCTGATATTAGTACTTTGTATTTGTTCATGCTATACAGCGCATAGCCAAAAATACGTAGGTGACAAGGATGAGATAGAAGCTATCCTTCTTAAAAGTAAAGCCTTTTCACAATTCTACGTAGCAGGTGATTTTGAGAGCCTGGCCAATAGCTATACTGTCGATGGAAAAATCATGCCTCCAGGCACTGATATCATTGAAGGACGCGAAGCCATCAAACAGCGATGGTTGCTACCTGAAAATGTAAAAATCCTGCATCACAAAGCTGTTCCGGTTGAAATTGTCATCATGGATGATACCGCCTACGATGCGGGCTATTATGAAGGAACCACACAAAAAGCCGATGGATCAACAGTATCATGGAGTGGTAAATACCTTATCATCTGGAAAAAGGAAGCGGGAGAATGGAAAATGTATTATGATATCTGGAACAACAGAAAACAGTGATTTTTATATTTAGCAAGAGCTTTTTTATAAGACTAATAGAGGTGCCCAAAAACATTCAATAAAGGAATATGTACTCCATAAAAACACTTATCATGGCCTTCCTCCTGCTATTGGCAGTGAAAGAAAGCAATCGGAAAGACCCCATACAACAAGCGAGTTGGTTACTAGGATGCTGGGAAAATAAAACAAGCATAGGCAGTACCTATGAAAGCTGGACTGAAGTAAATGAACTGGAGTTTTCCGGCAAAAGCTATGCTGTAAAAGGAAAGGATACCATGGTATTTGAAACCATTCAGTTGATCCAAAAAGAGGAGGAATTATTTTACATCCCCAGTGTCAAAAAACAAAATGAAGGATTGCCTGTAGCTTTTAAAATGGTGGAAATTTCCGAAAGCTTTATGAAGTTTGAAAACAAGGCGCATGATTTTCCTCAAGCTATTTCTTATACCAGGATTTCCTCTGATTCACTCGTAGCAGAAATTTCCGGTGAAAGAGAGGGTCAGATAAAGAAAGTGTTGTTCCCTATGAAAAGAATCAATTGAACTTTTTCCTCCGGGCAATTCCGGATTATTTCAAATCCTGCTTAGGAGCAATCCGGTAAAAGTCCGATACAATTTTATAATTTCCATCAGCTTGCTTTTCCCACACTACTGAAAAGGTGGAGTGATAAGTAATTTTCCTTTCTCCATATTGAAGTGTTAGCAATGAAAGACCTGTCTGGGTCACATAATCCTCCACACCGGAGTATTCCAGCTTTTCCCAATGCCAATCAACCCCTTCTCCTCTCAGGTTTTCCCAGTAATTTTTTATTTCATCCATACCTGAAAGGGAACCATCCGAGCCATTTACAATGGCATCTTGAGTGTAAAATTCCGCCACTTTATAAAGTTCATTTTTCCTCGCCAGTTCTTGCATAGCCATTCGGACGCTGTCAATTTTGGCAATGGCAGATTTGGATTGCGCTTTGACCGGGGAGCTTGCTAAACTGAGCAAGCCTATTATCATTAGTATATATTTTATTTGTATGCTCGGTTTCATACCTTTTTTCGATTTATACTGTTCAATTGAATCTTCCCTTAAACCAAACTAGTGAAAATAACACTCCGTTCCAAAGCTATAGGTTTCCACCATTGTCGAATGTCGGCACATTGCAAATGTCAGGCATCTTATCATCAAAATTCTCTAAAAATGACTAGCCTCTTTGAGGTAGGAGTAAAAAAATAAGCAGTCTACTAAGGCGTAGACTGCTATAGGCTTTATACTGTTACCAACTTATCAACCCGCAGGAGTAAGTGTAACAGTACCGCCATCACCCCATGTATTACTCCATTCCAAATCAATGGTTCCGTCAGCATTAACAGTACCATTCATTGTAAAAGGATCCCCATATTGATCAGTATCCCCTAAATCATTTAAATCATTGCAAATATCCCTAATCCTTCCTGAAGGTGCTGTGTCGCCATAGCCTTGCGGATAAAGTCCGAAAGACATATCATCAATTGAATAAACACCATCTGTAGCAGTTTGTGTTAATTCAACTGTCGCGTTCAAACCAGCATAAGCCCCGGCAGATCCTCCTGCTCCATCCCCAAATGAACCTGAAGCCACGGAGTTATAAATTCCTGCAAGTACGGAAGGACAGGAGAAATTGATTGCCCAATCAGCATTTTGCAATGGAATCAGGCTTCTTCCATCTTCCATCAGTATTGTAAATGAAAACACCCACCTGTCTCCAGGTGATAAATCAGATTCACTTAATATAACTCCATTGACCGGAACATCTGCCAACAACTCCTGGGTGGTAAAGTTCAATTCTCCCGATTCGTTTACAGGATCAAGTGAAACAACATCAGAGTTTCCCTGGGCTGTAACCAACTGCTTTGTCACCTGTACTTCTTTTATTTGTGCATTATCCGATTCCTGAAAATCCAGCTCTAAAGTCACTTCTGTAGTCTCACCATTCAGATAAGTTGAAGTTCCTGATACGGCAACATTTGCACCTTCCTTAAGCTGGTCGGTTAACACTTCTTCTTCGAAGCAGGAAGTAAGGTTTACCAATCCTACTATTATGAAAATCTTATATATAATATTTCTCATGATTATTCTATTTTAGTTTACATCCCATTTAACCGGATCATTAAAAATATTGACTGCAGGTGCATTACCGGGATTATTGGTTAATTCTGCATTCACATAAGGGAACCTTAAAGGTATCTGACCTCCTGAGATATTATTAATTGCAGGTGTAATATCAGGTATTCCCGTTCTTCTCCACTCGTTATATGCCTCAACACCTCTTGCAAATAATGAGATATAACGCTGTGTCATTAGCTGGTCAAAAGCATTTGCTCCATCATATTCCGCAGGCTGCCCTGCATCAAGATAGTTGCCAACGTTAACTCCATAATAATCAAAAACAGCAGTAACAGCCTCGTTATACAGCTGCTCAGCATTGGCCTGATTCACCCAGCCCCTGATGGCTGCCTCTGCTTCTATAAATTTCACATCATAGTGGGTCATTAACGGCACCGGTGAAGTTTCCTGAACGAATGTGCTGCCTATTCTTGAAACAATTATAGCCCCTGTTCCATCAGTTGGTAAATCATTAGGATTTCCATTGGGAACACCAGAATAATTTCCATTCACATTTGGTCTTAAAAAGGTGGCAATTCTGGGATCGTTCAAATCATTTAAAAGGCTAACAAATGTTTCAGACACCCCATAATCCGTAGATCTGTTAAACTCCTGCTGAAATAGCGGATTGGCATTGGTTTCCAGTCTGCTACCAAACACCAATTCAATATTTTCACCAGCTTCCAACAATGGCGCGTTTCCTGTAAAAATCTCCGAAACACCTTCCTGTGCTGTAGCCTCATCTATTTCAGAAAGACGCATATAGACCCTTAATTTTATTGAATTGGCAAATTTTTCCCATAACAGCATGTCACCACCGGCCAATAAATCTTCGCTTGCAATTACAGCTCCCTCTTCATCTATTTCACTTATGGCCAAATCCAGTTCTTCAATTAAGTCAGTATATATAGCCATCTGATCATCATAGCCTGGTGTAATATTACCTTCTACTCCTTTCAAAGCTTCGGAATAAGGTACATCCCCCCAAAGATCAGCCACCATCTGAAAGTAATAGGCTTTCATAATCCTTGCCTGCGCCCTGTAATTCGGTAATTCAGGGGATTCATCAATAATAATTTGTAAATCATTAATTGCGCCTGCATATAGCTGTCCCCATGCTGTATTAAAAGTGGCATCAGTTACATCATAACGGTCCAATCTTTGATACTGCCCACCGGTTGTTGCCCAATGCTGTATCCAGAAAGAAGTTGCCCTGTTAAGTTCTCCTCCCATATAATAAGTGCCTTGCACTTGCGCAGAAGGCAGCAAGAAGTTGGCAGGTACCTCTGTAGGATTATTCGGATTTTCATTTAAATCAGTGATATCCTCAATACAGGCAGTCAATAAAAGAAACATAGTTCCCATCATGAAAAGCCTCTTTATATTTTTAAATATTGTTGTCATGTTTTCTGTATTTTAAAGTTAAAAAGTGAACTTGAGATTAAAGCCCCAGCTTTTTGTACTTGGAATGGTGGCATATTCATATCCCTGGTTATCAGCAGCCCCAAACATACTTACTTCGGGGTCTATATAAGGATTAGGAGTATTCAGCCACAAATTACGACCTACTACTGATGCATAGACACTACCAAATGGTGTTCTTTCCAGAATAGATTTAGGAAGTGCATAACCCAATGAAACTTCTCTTAATTTGATAAATGAAGCATCCACCAGGCCTAGTTCAGTATCTCCGAAAAGGCTGAAACTACTCCAGAAGGATTCATTGTCTACCACAAAATTATTATTTACATAGGAAGTATCCCCTTCATTACCAATCACTTCATTAACACCATTAAAGACTAATCCAGACTCTCTTCCTAACTCTGTTTCTTTAGCAAATCCATTCACTCTCCAATGTGCGGTAGATGAAGAATAAATAGAACCTCCTTTTCTCATTTCAAATAAAATTGACAAATCTATTCCTTTGAAAGAAAAGTTATTTCTAATGCCTCCTGTCCAGTCCGGAATTACCTTTGCTACGGGATTTTGCTCGGAAGTAAGCTCTGGCAAGCCTGTTTGCGCACTTACAATAATATCACCGGCATCATTCCTTCTCCATGACCTACCGTAAATAACCGGGTAAGGCTGGCCTAAATAAGCTACTGAGGAAACACTGACAAAACCTGCGCGACCTACATTCAATTGCTCTAAATCAGCAAAGAGCTCTTCTACTTTATTGTCAATCTTGGTCCAGTTTGCCTGAATATCCCAACGGAACCCACTATTGGTTCTTACTGGTGTTCCTGTCAATAATAATTCCACTCCTTTGTTAGTCATTAAACCAGCATTTCTGGTTACTGCTGTATAACCTGATGAAGGAGCAATGTTTACATTGAAAATCTGATTGGTGGATTTAGAATCGAAATAGGTAGCATCCAAAGTAAGTCTGTCATCCCAAAAGCCAATTTCAGCTCCTAATTCCCATGAAGTGGTGATTTCAGGTTGTAAATCAGGAGTACCGATTCTATTACCTGCTGTAAAGCCTGTTACTCCATTAAATGGAAAGTTAATACCATTGAAAAGGCCATCAAAAGCAGCTCCTTGTCCGTAAACGGAATTCAGTACATAAGGATTAGCATCATTTCCTACCTGTCCCCAGTTACCTCTTAACTTTAAATAAGTCATGTAATCATTCTCTAAAGCCGGTACTGCTTCTGTAAGAATAACCGAACCCGAGACTGAAGGGTAGAAAAACGAATTATTTCCTTCCGGCAAAGTAGAGGACCAATCATTTCTCGCAGTAAAATCGAGGAAAGCCCAATCTTTATATCCTAAATTGATATTACCATATGCACCAAACAGCCTTCTTTCGGTTAAGTTATTTTGTGCAGTAGGTTGTCCATCAATATTAGAGTAATTGTATAAATCCGGCACTACTATAGCTCCGGCTGATGAAAAAACATTTTTAACGCTTCTTCTATTATCATTTATTCCTAATATCCCTGAAATATTGAAATCCTCACTTACATTTTTGTTTACATTCAAGAAAACATCAGTGTTCAATTGATTATATACGAATTGATCCTCATAGAATCCGCCATCTACATTCCCCACTGTATTAATTGCTATTCTGCCTTTCCTGGCATCAACATACACATCAGTACCCACTCGTGCTATTAATTCAATTCCTTCTGCAAATTCATATCCCAATAAAGCTTTTCCATTTACACGATCCCTCCTTTGAGAAGTCCTGTTTTTATTAACTACCCAATAGGGGTTGTTCCAAAATCCTGACCCGTATTCCAATTGAGAACCATCCGGTGCTTCGTATGTTGTCCATGGACTGATATCCAAATCCACACCTGTATATAGTGCCTGCCACATGAAAGAAGCTTGCGTTTGACCAGCCGGTGGAAGGTTTCCTGATTCTGTTAAAGTATAAGTAGCAGAAACTTCAGATCTAAAATTATTGGCCAATTTTGTACTGGCTTTTATAGATGCTGTTGTTCTGGTTAAATCCGTGCTTGGTACAATCCCTTCTGAAGTTGCATTGGAGAATGACATCCTGTAATGTGTATCCTCTTTACCTCCACTAACAGATATACTATTACTTATAGTAGTACCTGTTTTCAGAAACTGCTCGAGAAATTGATCCTTGGCTGTTAAACTAACTGAATCAGGCTGTCCGTCCCATTCATTATTAGGGTTTCTCACAGTTTGACCATCAAATTCAGGTCCCCATCCTGTAAAGCCTTCAGGATTATACACTCCCCCTGAACCTGATGCATAAGTCCTTTGGAAATCCGGATAACGCAGTACATTGTCGAATGTCACACTTGAATTGATTGAAATGGCCATTTTACCATCCGTTCCTTTTCCTGATTTGGTGGTAATTAAAATTACTCCATTGGCTGCTCTTGAACCATAAAGTGCCGCTGCTGAAGGCCCCTTCAATACAGTCATTGATGCGATATCATCAGGATTAATATCAACTCCGGAATTAGAAAATGATGGACCGGATCTTAAATCGGTTGACTGCCTTTGAGTGTTATCTATTGGCACACCATCAATCACAAATAGGGGTTGGTTCCCATTTGTAAATGATGCCGGGCCTCTTACTACAATCCTGGTGGCACCACCTAATGCTCCTGTTGACTGGCTAATCTGGACTCCCGCAACTTTCCCTTGCAGACTATTCAACAAATTTGTGTTAGCAGCTTTTGTGATTTCTTCAGCATCTAAGTTTTGAGTGGAATAACCTAAAGACTTAGCCTGCCTCTCTACACCAATACCCGTCACAATAACTTCACTCAACTGTTGCACATCAGTTACCATCTGGATATCCACAACGGATCTTGCACCCACATTAACTTCCTGCTTTGTCATTCCGATGAAAGAAAAAACCAATGTACCTCCATCAGAAGGAACTGAGATTTTGTAATTCCCATCTAAATCCGTATTCACACCAGTGCCAGTTCCTTTCAGCAGTACATTTACCCCCGGTAAACCTTCGCCTGTATTGGCATCAGTCACTTTCCCGCTCACTGTGCGATCTTGAGCCCATGCATATAGCACGAACACCAACATAAAACATGTTAGTAGAATCTTTTTCATACTTTCTTTTCTTTAAGTTAAAATTTGATTTACAGAATATTATTCTGCCGCAATTAACTGCACAGAAGAATTATTCAATTCTCAAATGTGGGGATTACTGAAAGCATTTCTACCACGCAATATTTGGTGTATTAATTCCTCAATTATCACCTATTTTGGGGGATTAAATAAAATGGCAGCTATAAGCCATCCGTAGTTGGCCCATTAAGAAAGTGGGAAATTATAGGACTAATGAAACGAAAATCTAATGGGAGTTTTTGATTTTCAGCGCTAAAGGACAAGTAATTGGGGAAATTCTATATCGGGATTTATAGTAGTTACTCATTTTGTGGGATTGGAAAGAAAAAATCCTGTTTAATCTTCCACCCTTCATTTGTCTTCTGCCAAATAAGTGAGAACTTAGTAATAGATTTCGCCACATTTCCATCCGGCCGGGTATACTCTATTGTAGATATTCCAATTTGAGAAGCAAAAGTCAAACTTAAGGGCTGGATTTCTATATTCTCTAATTCCCAGTTATTTGCATTTGAGAATTTTGGCCAGTAAGTTTTCATTTGATCTCCGCTTACATTTGTTCTCGGGCCTATCATTTTAGAATCGGAAGTATAAAATTGAGCTATTTGATCCAGTTGTTTGCTGTTAAACAGCATAGTCATTTCTTTTGTGCGCTTAAGAATCTCTTGTTGAATATGTAAAGAGTCATTTGAGTTTACTTGTGCTTTTAAAGAAAAAGACCCGATAAATATCATCCATAAAAGCATAAAACTACCTTGTTTCATCCTGTATTTAGATATCGTGTATGGCATTTTCTATTAATTTATATGAGACATGAATGTATCAATCAACTTATAATAAACATCCGGCCTGTCCAGCCAACCATAATGCGCACATCGATCTAAAAGCTCTAATTGGGAATTCGGCAAAATCTGATGAGCCGTCTCAGCTACTGCTTCATCCAGTAAATCATTCCTGCCATGGATAATTAACACAGGCTTTTCAAAGGAAGAAAGTGTTTCTTTGGTATCAAAATTAATCTTTCTTAAATCGGCCCACACCCATCCATTTAGTTGGGAATCCCCCTGAGTTAGCCGTTCTGCCAAAACAGGAATATGTTTTCTGTTATACAAGTAAGCCGGAGCCATAAATTCCCCTCTTTTTAATTGGGTAGCGTAAGAAGTGTCTCCCTCATTTAATTGTGATTGATAATGTTGTAGTGAGTCCCATTCCATTTCTGAAAGTTTATCTCTTAAATTTATTAAGGACAACAATGCTAAGTCCATTCCACCAGATGAAGATTGGATCATAGCCTTTACTCTTTCGGGGTGTTTGGTAGCATAGTAGTAGGCCAACATGCCACCAAAAGAATGTCCCAACAAAGTCCATTCCTCCAGTTTTAAATATTTTCTTAAGGCTTCCATATCCTTGACCATCCAATCCATTGTAACGGCTGTATGATCCCTGTTGGATAGGATAGATTGGCCTGTTCCCCTTTGATCGTAAATGATGGTTTGGTAATTTTCTGCCAAATTTTTGGCCATCTCGGCAAAACCATTGCTGTTCATGCCCGGGCCTCCGTTGATAATTAACAAGGGCTCGCCTTTTCCAAAAATTTTGTAATGGAGTTTTGCTCCATTCGCCTCAATAGTGTAGCCTTGAGCAAAACCTAAAGGAATTGAAGCGACTGACAGGATAAGAATATAGATAAATGTTTTTTTGGCCATGGGTAATAAATAATTCTGCAAAGTACTTCCCTTAAGGTTTTTAACTATCCCCCAAATTAGGTGAAATAGGACTACTTAAAAAGTCAGGCTCAATAAAAATTGCACTAAATCAAATGGTCTTTTCTGGCCTTGGAAATAGCTTCAGATTTAGAATTAACATTCAATTTTACATAAATATTTTTGATATGTGATCGTGCCGTTTCCTTACTGATAAAAAGCTCCTCTGAGATTTGCGTATAACTCTTTCCTTCTGCTATTAATTTCAGCACATCCGTTTCTCTAGGTGATAAAGGTGAGTTGGGATTCACATGAAAATTCTGAATCACCATACGGGCAATTTGGGAACTCATGGGAGCCCCGCCTTTACTAATTTCCTCAAGGGCCCGGATGATTTCCAGGTAATTGGCATTCTTAATAATGTAGCCTCCAGCTCCTGCTTTTAGTCCTTCAAACACCAGGTTAGAATCCTCATATACAGTCACTATTACACATTCCGTTTTGGGACTTTTCTCTTTAATTTGACGAATGGCCTCTATTCCATTCATTCCCGGTAATTCCAAATCTACCATGGCAATATCGGGTTTTGTTTTAGAGATTTCCTTTATGGCTTCTTCAGCGTCAGGATAAGTTTGATGCACAAAGAACTGATCTGATCCGTTAATGATGAGTTCAAAGCTGTAGCGCAAATCTTCCTGATCTTCTATGATGATAATTTTCTTCTTGAACATTGGCTTGCCTGATTAAATGTTATTTAATGATAATATTGATGTTAAAGCCTTCTGCGGGTTTGGCTTGAAAATTAAAAATAAAGCCTGAACGCGTAGCTCTTTGCTTCATGTTCTTCAAACCATTCCCTTTGCTTTGCCCTTCATTTATACAACCGTTCCCATCGTCTGAAACAGAAATTTTAGCCTCATTCCCAGGCAAGACTTCTATTTTTAAATCAACATTTTTAGCTTTCGCATGTTTGTATACATTCGTTAAGGCTTCTTTCATAATCAGACTCAAGTCTCTCCCGGCTTTGGCATTCATCACTATATGTTTTGCAGGCGCATTTTTATATGTCCTCAAATTCACATCGCTATTATCGAATAATTGCTCTGCAAAATCCCTTACATTGAAATATACCTCTTCCAGGTTATTATTTTCCTTCTTGAGTGACCAAATCATATCTTTAGTGGAAACAAACAAAGCACTGGCCGCTTTTTCAATTTTATCCACCACTTTGTTCTGTTCCTCTGCCAATCCCCACATCTTTAACACTCCGGATAAGTTAATGATTTTAGCCAGATGATTGCCCATTTCATCATGAAAATCAATGGCCATTTCTTTTCGTAAATCATTTTGGGCCTCTTCCCTCACCTTTGCCCACTGAAGTGTTTTTTGAGTTTTCACATGGGTTCTATAAGCAAAGTAAATAATGATCAACCCTATAAAAATAATGACTGCTACCAAGCGAAACCACGCAGTTCTGTAAAAAGGTGTAGTAACAATAAAACTGAGTTGCGCAGGTTCTCCAATTCTTTCTCCTGAGATGGATCTCCATACTTTAAAATGATATTCTCCCGCAGGCAGCTGTTTGTAAACAGCAAATTTCTCATTAACAGGTTTGCTTAATTCCGGATCATAACCATCCATCTGGTAAACAAAACTTAAGGACTGAGTGCCAAAATGAGCTGTGTTAAAGTGAATTTTCAAGCTGCCATGGCCATACGGAATGGCAATTTCTCCCTTATCATTTACTAACTTCTGAAAATCATCTGTAGAAGAAAAAGACAAAGGCTCCAGACGTTCTATATAAACAGGATAAAATTCTTTGGAATTTTGAGGCGATAAAATATCATAAGGGATGACAATAGCCCCTGCAATTGTACTCACCCAGGCCTCATTAGTCAACGCAATTATGCCATTAGAAAAAGTTTCTGCACCAGCCAACTGAGCAAATTCCCTCAATTGAAAACTTTTAAAATCATTTTCTGTGTTCACAATGTCAACCCCCAGACTACCTCCTACCCAAAGCCTGCCATTTATCTTTCTCAAAAAGTAAATAAAATTACTAGACAACCCATTTTGGTCGGTAAAATGATGGATTATTTTACTCTTAGTGAAATCATACAATACAACACCTCCTGGCGCATAGCCAATGGCGATTGTTTGGTTGTCAATATTCTCAATGGCTGTAATCGGCAAATCATCCACCTTTTTATTGATCTTCAACGCTTTAATTGAATCACCTTCCATTAAATAGAGTCCTCTTTCCGTACCAATCCATAAAGAGTCTCCGGATACAGCCATTGACCAAATAGTGGCATTATCTAATCCCTGTGTGGTATTGAAATTCCTGAAATTATTTCCATCAAATAAATAAAGTCCATTTCTTGAAGTACCAATGGCTAATTCATTTTTGTAATAAACAAGACTGAGAACAGGGGAAGACATATTTGGGTATGTGTCATATTCCCTGGAAAATGGATCCATTTTTACTAATCCCCGACCACTCCCGACCCACACCGAATCCCCATCAGGTAAAAAGCACCTGACAGCATTCCTGTATCGTTCCCCAAAATCTATTGAATCTATTTTCGCTCTTCTATTCCTATTGAATATATGGATTCCTTTATTAGTGCCACCTGCCCAAATTTCATCTCCAACAGTGGCATAACCAAAATAGCTACTCATCGCTCCATCTTCTTCAGATAAATTGATTTTAGATATCAATGGTTTGGAAAAATGATACAATCCATTTAATGCTCCAATCCACAGTCCATCCTTGGTTTTTAATACATCATAAATGGAAAAAGCCAGGTTTTGAGTGATGAGTTTAAATTCTTTATTTTCTTTTACGGTCTGGAAAAGTCCATTAATTGTGGCAAACCAAAAATAGCCTTCCCATTCCTCCAGATCAGTAACCCTGCTACTAAATGGTAAATGATAGGTTGAAATAATTTTAAAGTCATCATCTAACAACAACAGTTTATTCTCATTCTGAATCCACCAGCCCTCACTGGCAAGGTGGATGAAGGAAGGGCTGGTTTGGAAGCCTATATTTTGCATTAATGCTGAAAATGGCATCTGATGAATAACATGCAGCCTATTTTCAATAATTTTCAGTGAAACATAAAGATCCATGTTGAAAAGATGTAGAACATCTCCTTTTTGAATGACTTTAAAGCCAGGTTCCCGGCTGGGTAAGTTTAAGTTATCAAGAATTTCTCCCTTATTATTAATAAGGTTTAAGCTTCCCTTAAAGGAGATTGTCAAAACACCCGCATTCATGGGATACATGTGCTGGATTTGATCGCCCGCATAAGGATGATAATTGGACAAAGGTAATTGCTCAAACACATGCTGTGGGTTAATTTTGAATAATTTTCCGTTTGAAGCTCCCCAAAAAAAGCCTTCAACAGAAGGGGCAATATCTCTTATGATATCATATTTTACACTATCTGATAATGGTTGTAAGTCTTTTCCATCCCATCTGAAAACGCCTCCTCCTTCAGTTCCTACCCAGATGTAACCCCAATCATCTTGCTTTATAGTAGTGATTTGGCTATTTGACAAGCCATCCTCATAATTGATATGCTTTTTTATAAATTCCTGTGAGTAAACCGGTCTCCAGTAGAATAAGCCAAAGGCAAGGAATAGAACAATCAAAAGCTTATTTTTCGGCATCTCTCTTCTCCATTTTTTATTGAATATCGTACAAAACTCTTATAATTCACAACATTCTATATCCCTCATTCTGCGTGATATTAAGAAATAATATCCTCTACTATAATCCTTTTCAATTTTAAATACTCCTCCGTTCTCCTCTTCTCTCTTACAGTTTTAGTGAAGGTAGGTATAAAAAATTTCCCCGACTAAGGGGGATTTCAGCCATAAAAATAGCTTGTATGTTTGTAATGTTTAGGAAACATAAAAGCCCCGTTTAAAAAGTAGAATCTTCTTCAAAACTGTTCACTTCTTTGGGGCTTTTTTATTTTTTCATCTTTCTTTTTTTTAAACAGCATTCATAAACCATTAAATTGTTTCTTCCATATTCCATTGAACAGAATATACAAAATTATTTCTGTAAACTAAATATAAATTCGGTACCTCTCCCTGGTTCAGAGTGTACATTAAATGTTTCTCCCATTAGCTGCAAAGCATTCTTTACAGCGTATAAGCCCACACCATGTCCATTAGCAGAATGTTCTCCTTTTTGAAAAGGAAACATTAAACGCTCTATACTATCTTCATCCATACCAGGCCCATTATCTGAAAAAGAAATCATGTACTTATGGGCAAATTCCTTGATCACAATTTGCACCTTACAAATTCCTTTATCGGAATGGGAAATAGCATTGGTCAGTAAATTCCTGAAAATGGTTTGAAGCAAGGCTTTAGGAGCAGTCACCACAGGCCAAATTTCAGGCAACTGCAACATTAATTTCTTCTCCAATTGATCTGCCTCAACAATTTCCCGTACTAATTGTCCCAGGTAGATTTCGGAGGTAGGTGTCAATACATTGCCTACCGAAGCTTGAGCCAGCATGTCCTCCACAAAATCTTTCATATGATGTACAGTAAACCTTAATTTATCAAGAGTATGATTTTCATGATTTGGAAAATCAAAGTGCAACAGCTCAATAAGTCCCTCAATGGCATTCAGGGGAGATTTAAGATCATGTGCCGTCAGATAAGAAGCTTCCTTTAACATTTTGTTTTCATTTTTGAGTTGTGCCAATTGCCGCACACAATGTCCCTCTTTCTCAGGGCTTTCTCTTAATATATTTTTGTTCAATGGAAAATTTTCTATTTTCATTCTTTCATTTTTTTAAATAAGATTATCAATTTAACTTCTGACTCCATACTCAATTTTATTTTATCACTACAAGATTCAAGTCTACTAATAGATGCAAACTGAAGGTATTCGTTGCAATTAAGGGGTAGACAAAAAGTAGACATCCAAAAAATTCTGCAACCATGGTAAAATTCTCATGGAAACAAGCTTTTTTTAATTACAGAAAAACCGCCTTTTGCCTTAGCTAAAGTGGATAATTAGGTTTGTCTGCTACTCTCCCAACTCAAGTAGAAATATTAATTTCCCTGCTTTAGAACTTTTTTATCATTGGTTGCATCCTAGATTTAATTAAGTTTTTATATTGAATAGGTGAATATGTACGCGGTGCAAAAAGAAACATCATTGGATTTAATAGAATTGGCCCAAAGCGGTGATGGCCATGCGCAAGGTCAATTGGTAAAACTATGGTACCCGCGCATTTACAACTACGCCTATAAATATTTTGGAGATGGAGATTTGGCAAAGGAAGCCGCTCAGCAAACTTTTATTGCAATGCATGGCAATATTCAGAAGCTGAAGGACTGTTCCAAGTTTAAGTGGTGGATATATACTATTGTTGCCAATACTTGCAGACAAGAAAGCAGAAGGGGAAAAAGACATAAATGGCTGAGCTTTGATCAACTGTTACCTAAAAAGGAAGATGAGAACAGTCCGGCATGGGAGATCTCAACACCTCATCTTTCCAATCCTGAAAAAACTTATATGCAAACTGAGTTGGGGGCAATCCTGAAGAAGTGCATCAAAAAGCTGAATTACGATCAGCGTGAGGTACTCATTATGAAAGAATATGAGGGACTTAAGTTCAGGGAGATTGCCGAAATTTTAAAAGTGTCTGAAAACACGGTAAAATCCCGCTTGTATTATGCATTTGCGCAAATGAAAAAATTATTGGAAAAAGAAAATATCACTGAAAAGACTGTTAGCTATGAAGACTGAAGAATGGAAAGGGCAATTGATGGATTATCTCTATGATGAGATGGAAATCGAGGAAAGAAAAATCTTTGAAGCAGAATTGGCAAAGAATCCGGCTTTACGAAAGGAATTGGAAGCACTCCAACACGGACAGGCCATACTGAGCCAATTGAAAGATGAGGATGTAAGTGCACCTCCCTTTTTCAACGTCCATAAAAACGAAATAAAGTTACAACAATCCACTGGTTTAAAGTGGTTTATGGCAGTGGCTGCATCCCTTTTACTTTTGATGGTGGCCGGAAAATTCACCGGGCTGGAAATCAGCAATGCAGATGGCAAATTTCGTATGGCATTTGACCAGGAAAAACAGCTTGATGAAACCATTAGGGAACAGGAAGTGAAGGAATTGATTTCCAATGCACTGGTAAGTTACGAGGAAAAATTGGAGACCAAACGCACTGAAGAAATGGATAGTTTTATAGCCACCAACAGAGCTGAAAACAAGAAGTTGATCAACAACTACCTGAAGGCAATGGAAAATAGCAATGCAGAAATGATGCAAGCTTATTGGGAAGAAAGCAACCAACACCAAAAAGTCTACATGGAAAACCTGCTCACAGATTTTGCAGGCTATATGCAAAAACAACGCAAAGACGACATGGATTACCTGTTTGCTAAAATGGAACTGATGGAATCTGATAAAGATCTGTTTAAGCTGGAAACAGGACAAATTTTAAACACTTTGGCCAGCAACAATGGTCAGGAAACTGCTTATTAAAAATATTAAAAAACACTTAAATACTACAAAAATGAAAAAGTACATCATCATAATAGGCTTACTGTTTACTGCCAATATCTTATTGGCGCAGCAAGTGGATCAGCAAAAAATGGAAAAGGATCTGAAAGTAGCTCAAACCGTATTAAAAAGTCTGGTCAATGAAAACCAAAGAAGCCATTGGAACAATCATACGAATGGAGATGAAGCACAATACATAGAAGGTTTTGGGGTGATCTTAAACTTACCAGCCAACAACATGGTTTTCTACGAATTCAGTCCCGAATTACCTCCAATGCCTGATTTTTCTGAAGCTATTGTAAAAGGAATGGAAGCAGTAGAGAGATTGGAATTAATTATAGAAGAAGAAGAGGAGGAAGAAATAGATAATCAAGAACGGGAAGCAGAAAGGCAAGAGAGAAGAAAGGAATTACAAGAGCGTCAGCAGGAACTTGAGCAAAGAGCACATACTATTGCTAAACGTGCCAGGGCAAAAGTGATGAACACAGACAGCATTAGAGAAGTAAGACAGGAGCAAAAAATTGAAAGTATTAAAAGTTTTTTATTGGATTACGGCCACCTAATAAGCCAGGTAAAAGACGAGGAAAAAATATTGGTAATGGAGAAAGGCAACCATCATAGATTTTATTACAATTCGCAAGGAGTGGACGCCAGGAAGAGAGGGAAACTCTCAGCTGAAATAACTATGAAGGATATCAAAGCCTATCAGTCCGGTAAAATCGACAGAAAAGAAGCGGAAAGCCGAATTACCATAAATTTAGGAAATGAAGACAGTCCATTGGCCAAAGATTTAGCCTTATTGCAAAGCATTCTTCAAAGACTTTACCAATCGGATTTATCGGAAACCTATTATGTACAGTCCCCTATTTTTCATGAGCAAATAGAGGGGATGGGGGTCATCTTTTATATGGATATGGTTTCTTCTATACAAGCCGGAAAAGATTTATGGAGGGTTCCTACTCAACAAAAAGAAAGCCTGAACCAGCAGCAACGGGATGATCTGGTAAAAAAATTGTACCCACAATTTGAGGCTGAGCTGAAAGCCAACATCCTTGAATATGGTAAAAACATCACCAGCTTAAAAGACAATGAACAATTAATCTTCAAAGTGGCCATTACAAAATGTACCGATTGTGGTATTCCTGAAAACCTTGAGCTCCAAATCAATGGTAAGGTCCTAAAAGAGCTGAAATCAGGAAAGTTGGATGAAAAACAAGCTTTACAACAACTGAAAATAACCCAAGGGGAAATGCAATAAGCCATTTACTATAAACCCGCAAGGTTTCGGATAACCTTGCGGGTTTTAAACTAACAGTTGAATCTGACACTTCTGAAAGAATTTCATTTCTTAATTTATGACATTAAACCTTTCTTTCTTCTTTCATATTCTTCTTTATCAATCTCTCCTGATGCATATCTTTCCTTTAGAACATTTAAAGGAGTTTCTCCTTGGGTACGGCTACGTTTCTTTTTTTTATTGATCGCTTTCAAGACAAACCATACGATTAAAATAATGATTATAACGCCTAAAACCACTCCCCAGGTCATCCCCATTCCATTTCGTTCAAAGTTTTCCATAATGATAAAATTAGGTTCAAATAAAAAAGTCAAATCTGTTTAATTCTTATGATGATCACTGTCCATTTTTTGCGGATTCCTCATTTGATGGTCAATCGAATCCTCATCCTGCTTACTCTTCATCATTTGCATCATTTGCTGGCGCATTTCAGGATCCTCATACATCATATTGTGCATTTGATGGTGCATAACTGAATCCCTTTTCATCATATTTCTCATGTTACGCATCATCTGCTGCTTCATTTCAGGGTTATGCTCCATCATCATCTGCATTTGCTCCTGATTATACACATGGCTCATCATTTGCATATTGGACTTCATCCAATCCATTGACTGCTCATTCTGGCTCATCTCATTCATAAAGTCATTAAATAGCCCTCTGTCATTCAAAATTTGCTGGTATACGTTTTTCTTGAGCTGTTCATTTTGCTTCAAATCCACTTGCTGAGCTGAGGCAAAGGTTATATTGCCTATAAGAATAATAGCTATTAAGAGGATTCCTCGAAAAACGGTAAGTGATTGTTGGTGATAACGCTGCATGATAACAATTAGGATTTACATATGTACTTAATCTCCTTTCTTATTATCACGCTGATAAAGAAATTTTGGTTAGCATTTAGGGAAGTATTTTAGGCAAGGCCCAAGCAATCAAAGTCGAGCTATTCATATCCAAACCAGTTCATAACAACACATAAAATCGAGCAAGGGTTAACTTTAGATGATTAGCTTTCGTTCGATAAGGAATTAATTCCTTAGTAAACTGATCTAAAAACTTATGCAAGTAGAACAAGTAAGCTTCCAATTGAAGCCCTATCCAAGAGGTTTTCATCTTATTGAGCAGGAAATTGAAAAGCATATGCCTCAACTAAGGCATTTTAGTGCCGGAATTGTACATATTTTCATCCACCACACTTCTGCGGGTTTAACATTAAACGAAAATGCTGACCCTACTGTAAGAGGTGATTTTGAGCGCCATTTCAATAAAATGGTGCCTGAAAATGCCGCTTATTTTGAGCATACACAGGAAGGGCCGGATGATATGCCCGCACATATAAAGTCATCATTATTAGGAAGTTCAGTAAGTGTGCCGCTTGCCAAAGGCAAGCTACTTACCGGCACCTGGCAGGGCGTTTATCTTTGTGAGCACCGAAATAATGCCTCGGGAAGGAAACTGACCATTACTGTAATGGGGGGATAAGGTTGGGTTACTAAATACAACTGTGAATATACTAATTTTTATAGCAGAAATTAGTAGTATTTCCTGCTAATTCCGGCCCCGGGCTTCAAAATAAAAAAATCAGCAAGCCAGGCGATAATTATCCCGAAGAAGTATCGTAACAAATCTACCCATAAAAACCCTTTCCCTAAAACCAGCCCTCCCAGGGTGGTGTGTCTTAGGCTTATTATCCAATCTGCTTGGTAGAGCTGACTCAATTCAATGAAAAAACTGAAGGCTAAGCCAGCAACAAAAGCCCATGCCAAGCTTTTGTTAATAAAAAAGCAGCGAAAACCGAAATATACCATGGCTGCCCAGAGGAAATCCCCACTGTTATCTGCTATAAAGAACGGAAGCTGATTGGAGAATTTTCTGGAGCAAATGCCCAGAATTATAATTACCAATACTATAACAGCATATTTGATTCTATTCTTCCTTATCATTAAAATCAATTAGTGAGTTCATTAGTATTCTCTCAAACTGAATACTTATATATATATGACAAATATAACATGAAAGCCGCTTACACAAAGTTCCTAATAAAGGATGCAAAGTGGATAATTTTGAATCCGGGATTTTACGAGAGAAAATAAGTTTACATCCTCTCCTTACCCCATGCAAGTACTTTTACTCCTTCTGAATAATGCATTTTATCCGGAGTATTGTTTAACAAGCTTCCAAAGCGGGAATAGTTAATATCACTATTCTCCAATGCTAAACTTTTTAGCGGCCATTCCAAATGATGAATCTCAAATTGATTGATCGCACTGGTCGAATCCTGAAAAAGGGCATATCTTTCAGTCAGCCAATTATCCAATAAACTTTTCTCAGCTATTTCTTCCCCTACCGTAAATTTTACATTCAAGCTGTCATTAAATTCCCGATTGGCAGATTGACAGCGATTGTCACCTCTTTCTATCCTGGAAAAACGATAGGGCAATTCTGAAAATAGTTTGGCTATTTTACAGGACAAACGCTTTCCACCTTCTATACTTAAAAAGTAAACTCCTGTTTTTACACCTGATTTTATATAGGTTCTAATGTTGATTTCCTCAAAATTTGAAATGGGAGCAAAGGCTGGCAAATTTCTAGGACGTATTTTCTCCATTCTGAAAGCCACTATAGAAACCCATGGCTTCCCCTCAAAAAGATCAATTTCTAAATCTCCGGGTACAAATTCTCTTAATTCTTCGTAGTCAACCTGCCAATGAAGAAATATTGCATTGTTCCATTCCTGATAATATTTCCAGCTCCCTTTTGGCAGATTCCATGGCCGGTGTGCCGTAGTATTTAATAAATTGCGAATTTTCATTTCTTTAAATAGAAGGTTTATACTACCCCAAATTTTTGGCTAACCTAAATCCCAGGTCATCAATTTTAAACGAAGTTGGATGGCTACGCCTCCTGTTTGTTGCCATACAACCTCTGGCCTCATCGCACCAGCCTCCACCTCGGAAAATACGGTAGGAACCATACACTGTCTCATCATAAATATCAGAACACCACTCCCACACATTGCCCAACATATCAAATAATCCCCATTCATTGGGTTCTTTTGTTCCTACTTCATGAGTCCTTCCGTCTGAATTTTCTTTATACCAGGCAATCTCATCAATCTCACCATATCTAATTCCTGTTGTACCGGCCTTACAAGCATATTCCCATTCTGCTTCAGTAGGTAAGCGATATCCATTCGCTTTTGGATCAAAGGAAATGTTTTCGTCTTCAGTATTAAAATGATAACAAACTTCTAAACCAGCCTTTTCAGAAAGCAGGTTGCAAAAGCTTATGGCGTCTTTCCAGGATACATTTTCTACAGGATTTTGTTCTCCTTTAATAGAAGCCGGGGACTCTTTGGTAATTTCAAAATACAGCTCCTGACTTACAGGAAATTTAGCCATTAAAAATGGTTTGAGAGCTACTTTCCACTTGTGCTTAATCCGATCATCCCTTAGCTCAATTTCCCCGCCCGGTATTTCTACCATTTGGTCATTTATTGCTTTAAGGAAGGCTATTGGTAAGTCTTTATTCATTAACTGTAGTTTATTGGCTGCTTTATTTGGGTGATTTAATTCAGTTGTACCAGTACTTGTCCAATTGTTTCCATCTCGATCCCTTACTCTATTTGCATTAGTTTATTCATTTCTGCAAACACAAGTTCAATGTCTTTTGAATTTGTTCTCCAATTAACAAAAGAAGCTCTTATTCCATTTTTTCCTTTATAAATAGTGGGAGTCATAAATACTTTTCCTGTTTCATTTAACCCTTTCAAAAAATCAAATACTTTATCCTGGTTTTCGTCCCCCGCTAATGTAAAACAAATATTATTGAGTCGTACAGGTGCCAACAATTCAAATGATTTATGCGCTTCAATATATCCTCCTAACAGCTGTGCCATTTCCACTGAATTTTCCACGATCTCCTGGTAACCTTTTCTCCCGTAGGCTTTCAGCGAAAACCAGGTCGGCAAAGCTTTTAAACGTCTTGAGTTTTCCGGCAAAAAGTTAAGATAATTAAAATTGTCAAATGGGTCACCCAAATAAGGTGCATTGGAATTCTGAAAGGTTTCTACCTGTAAAAGCTTATATTGGTCTTTCACAAGAAAAACCGCACTTTCATAAGGCACATTTAACCATTTATGACAATCTACAGTAATGCTATCTGCATTTTCCCATCCCTTCATTAGGTGTTTATATTTGGGAGAACAAGCGGCAAATGCACCAAATGCTCCATCAATATGCCACCAAAAATTATGTTTTTCCTTAAGTTTTGAGATCGCTTCAAAATCATCAAAATCCACTGTATTGACTGTTCCTCCACTACTGATAAGGATAAATGGCTGCCCATTGAGCTCGTTGATTTGTCTTTCCAAATCCTCAATATCAGTACTTTCACGGTTCCCCTCCATTACCTTTAGCTTATTAATATTATTACTCCCAATCCCCAACATTGAAAGCGATTTTACAGCAGACGAATGAGGTAAAGCACTAAGGATTTTGATATCCCCGGACACACCCTCTTTCGCAAAATCTTTCCCCATTTCCTTCCCTATCCATTGCCTTGCTACAGCAAGACAAGTGAAATTAGACATTGTAGCGCCTGTGACAAACCCACCAAAGAAATCATTTGGCAAGTTGAAAAGATCTAAAAGCAATTTTATCGTTTCAACCTCAATAGTTGCTGAAACATCTCCTTGTCCTTTGGTTGTTTGAGTGTTTTGGTCATACACTGAAGTGAGCCAATCGCCTGCTATGGAAGCCGGAGTTGAACCACCTGTTACAAATCCCCAGTACCTTGGGCCACTGGAGCCCACTATTAGAGATTCAAATTTTTCGTTAAACAATTGTAAGGTGTCAGTTCCGCCTAAACCAACCTCATTAAGACTTTCCTCTTCCTTGATTAGCGATTTTGTTGAAGTGGGGCGGTCACCAATTTGTGCCAGAAATTCAAGTCCCTGAAGTTTTACTGCGTCCAAAAGTTCGGCAAGCTTTGTTAGATCGTCTTGTAATTGTTTGTTCATCTATTCTTAATTTTTGTAGGCCTTATTAACGTAAGTATTTTCGTTTTGTGGTAAGCCTTAAATGTTAAATCCTCTAATAGTCAAATTTTAATCTTTAACAGACTAAATTTAATCCTTCTACAATCAGAAGCAAAACACAGCTTCTTACCTCTATTTCCTCAAGAGCTATAGCTTGAATCATAAGTTCAATATTCACTCCCCTTTTCACCATTCTTCCACTCTTTTTTTTCCGAACAATAACACCCAAAGCATCGTATTTTTAATGAAGAGACATAGGTTTTAAATTCCTTCAATCTATTTTTAACAGACACCTTAAATTCAGCATTTAAAAAGTTGGTGTTGGGCATTTAATTTTTACATAAGGAATTAAAATTCCTCGCACATAAAATCATCTATCATGAAATGAGCATAAATTTTAGAATCCTTAACATACCAACCGAGGATGAATAAAATTTATTGAATTACATAGCCTGCCCCGACTTATCGGGGTGATCACTGACAATAAACTTATACACATGAAAGCTGTTTATATCAAGCGTTATGGATCTGCAGACGAATTAAAAATTGGTGACTTCACTCAACCTAAGGTGAATGAAAAAGATGTACTAGTGAAAATACATGCCTCCGCTGTAAACCCGGTGGACTGGAAATTGCGGCAAGGCAATCTCAAATTTGTTACAAGTTTTAAGTTTCCGATGAAATTAGGGAAAGATTTTGCGGGGGAAGTAGTTGAGACAGGTACAGCAGTCACCCTATTTAAAGCAGGGGATCGGGTATGGGGACAGTTAGGCGGTACAAACGGAGGAGCTTATGCAGAATTTGTAGCAGCACCCGAGAAAAGCATGGGCATAATGCCCAGAAATCTTAGCTATAAAGAGGCTGCTTCCATTCCTTTAGCTGGACTTACGGCATTTCAATCGTTATACAACAAAGCCTCTGTAAAAAAAGGTGATAAAGTGTTAATTAATGGTGCCTCCGGTGGTGTAGGCACTTTAGCTGTGCAAATTGCCGCAGCCCTGGGAGCAGAAGTAACAGGGGTTTGTAGTGGTAAAAATACCGAATTTGTTAAAACCCTGGGTGCTACCCATACCATTAATTATAAGGAGGAAGATTTCAGTAAGAGTGACAAAAAATATGATGTTATTCTGGAATTCGTGGGCAATGTCAGTTTTGGAGAATGCAAGAAAGTGCTTGCTGCCCATGGGACTTACGTTACTGCCAATCCTAAACCTCTAGGTTTCTTGCCCGGATATGTATCCTCCTTTTTTTCTAAAAAGCAACAGAAACTAATTGTGGTGAAACCTTCCATTGAAGAGCTTAACTTCTTAAAAGCATTGGTAGAAGATGGTCAGCTTAAGCCCGTTATCGACAGCACCTACAGTTTAGCTGATATTGCCGAAGCACATCGCTATAGTGAAAAAGGGCACAGTCGAGGGAAAATAGTTATTGAGGTTGTTAAGGAAGGATAATTCAAAAAGAAATTAAACTATTTTACGACTATACAGGATGCTAAAAAAACTTCCACATCTACAGAATCCTTTTCTGCTTCTCTGCTTGGGCTATGTTCTTATTGTTTGATTAGCTTTCTTTGTTCTGTTTCTCCTGATTCAAACTGAATATCCAAATAATACATTCCACTGGATAGGTGATCCACTTTAATAATTTTATTTGTGCCGGTAAAAACAAGCTTTCCAGTGCTGCTGCTTATTTTTATTTGTCTGATTTGATCCTCTGAATCAATTTTAATTATATCCTTTACTGGATTCGGATAAATAAAAGTTGTCATTACTATTTCATTATGGCCAGTTATTGTATTTCCCCTTTCAAGAAACCATGGGTCAGCATCAAAACGATCATATATTGAATTCATATCGGGATCAGCATAAACTACAACAAAAGAGATATCCCCGTTTTCTGTCAATGTAGGTTCTCCAACTCCTGCTGAATTTCCTGCACTTAATACCAATTGTGGGTCTCCCCAACTGTACCAGTCATTATCAATCAATTGCTCTGCCCTAAAAATAGCTAATTTACCATCAGTATGAAATGAGGAATAATAGAGAAACCAATTGTCTGTATGTAAATCCTTATGTAAAAATGGCTGATGTTCTTTTTGAATTGTATTTATGGAGTTTAGGTTTGATGGGGAATTCCATGTAGCTCCATTATCATTACTTTCTGAAAACCAAATATCAATATCTCCTTTCCCCCCTGGCAAATTATCGCTATCAAAAAATAAAATGAGATTGTTATTATCTATCCTTACCAAATGAGGGTTGTCTTCATTGTTCAAAGTGTTGATCGGAAAAGGCATTGGTGCACCAGTACCTGAAGGGTTTTTGGAAGTGTTTTTAATAAGCCAAATATCAGTATTGTTTGTGGCGTTATCATTACTTGTAAAAACCATAAACTCCACCAAAGTGGAGTTAGCCGTAAAAGATGGAGATGGGGCACCTTCACTATAAAATACTCTTGCCATATCTGATAAAGTCCATGAGCTAAATGGATCCATGACTGTATTTCTCTGAGCGTATAGGATATCAGAGTGTAACCATTCAGTGGCACCAATTGGATTGGTTAGTAAATCCATTCCAAAGGTAGGAGCCCCTCTTAAATATTGTGCGCTAAAATCATTAGGCAAATCTCCATTTAATACAAAAGAAAGAAGGTCGATTGGTACATAAGTACAATATAAATTTAAACCATCTTCTGAAATGTGCACCCCGTCTTCCCAGCCTCTAGTGGAAAGTGCTTGCCTGTAAACAGTATCATATTCATGAGGTAGTTCTATCACCGGAGATATTTCTGCTTTTATAGATTCCCAGTTTTGCCCGTAAGAAAACCCATATGAGAGAAGAGTTGTTAATAGTAAGATTATCTTTCGCATTATATTTAATGTTTAGTAATATCAGACTCCCATGGCTCTGACCCTGACATTTCTATGATGGTGCAAAACGGTAGATGACAGTGGACTTCAAATAATCTCCCTTAGAAATCAAACTGCTTATTTATAGTTTCTCCAACAATAACAGATTGTTGATTATCTAAAAGATTAAAATCAATTTTGAAAGAAATAAGAGCAGGTTGCTGGCAGTTCACCTTACTTACTTGTGGCCCTAAGATTTGAAAGCCATTGCTTGGAGACAAATCAGCCATTCTATAAAGTGGCTGAACATCTACAACTGAATTAGTAGCATCCAAAATGCTAACTTCCGCTATTTCTATTTTAAATGACTTTGAGCCGTTATATCCTGTGTTATCATCGAATAATTGATCAAACCCAAACTCATCTTCAAAATATGACCCATATGTAAGGTTCTTGACCCTGTATGTGAACTGACTTCCAAAATCGCAAACACTGGAATTAGAACCACTCTGTTCCCCTACAGAATACAACTCATAGTCACAAACCGGAGGGAAAACACTTATTTCAGCAAAATTTTCCAGCATTTGGTCATCAGCTCCCTGAACAGAAGCCGTAATCTTTACTTTGATTTCAGACCCACATATCTGAATCACATTGATTCTTTCCCCTTGTTCCTTTCTGTTGATATCCGGAGTATAAGTATTTCCCTGCCCACGGCCACTACTGCTGCCTTGGAAACCATAGTTTTCCTCATATTGAAAAGTAACATCATTGGGATCAATTATCTCGCCATTTCCATCAAGCACTTCCCATTGTATTGTATAATGAAATTGATCAACATCAATTGCCTCCAGGTTTCTAATCGTTATTGGACCCTCATACTCGCTTGGCTCATCCTCGAAAAGCTCATCGCATGACGTTACCATAAAACAACAAAGTATTATCGGAATAAATAGCAATTTTTTCATTGAGAGTCAAGTATAAGAACCCATGAAAAATAAGCATAAATAATGAAAAAAAAGCATCTTACAGATTGTAATATTCTAATCTTAAAGTCTCTCGATTTAAATTCAAGTTCCCACCACCTGTAAATTATTCAATTATCAGTTCCATCTGGATATTGCAACGTTCATAAGGAGTTATCTTTCCAACTACCTTTTGAAATCCTAATTTGTGATAAAGATTGATAGCAGGTTTTAACACCGTATTGCTTTCTAAATAGATTTTAGAAGCATTTAACACTTTCGCCTTGTTAATAATGGCTTGACCTATTAGAAACCCTATATTTTTACCTTGTGCTTTCGGTGAAACTGCCATTTTAGCTAATTCAAAATCATATTCACTGTTTTCCATTTTGATTAATGCACATACGCCCACCGGCTCTCCTTTGTATAAAGCAACTAATATATGGCCTCCTCTCTCAAGAATATAACTATCAGGATTATCAAGTGCTTTATAGTCAGATTCTTCCATTTTAAAATAAGCAGAGATCCATTCCTCATTTAAGGATTTAAAGACGGAGCGATATTGGGGCTCATAATCAATAATTTTAACGTCTGCGGATTCTCTTTCTTTTTTGCGCTCTGTTACCCTTTTCAGTAAATTCTTTTGGTTTAAGAGATATTCCCACTCTTCAATTGCATTCCACAAGTCAGAATGAGTTTGTGACAATACTTCTTCAATCACAACATTTACATCTTTATACTGATCTTCTATTTTAGCAGTCATCTCTTTACCTTTATCAGATAATGCAATGATATTTCTCCGCTTATCTGTCTGGTCTTTCTTTTCAACAACGATGCCTTTCCTGATCATTTCTCTCACTATTTTACTCACGGAAGGTTGAGAATGGCCTATTTCTGTTGCAATGGTTGTAATGGTTTTTTCTTCCCCGTGCGAGAGCATATAAAAAACCGGGAACCATTTCGGCTGCAAATCAATACCATAAAGTCTGTAGACATGAAAAGCTTCTTCTGCTATTTGATCACTAAGTCTGCGGAGGCGGCTTCCTAAAGCCACTTTTCCAATTTGATTGTATATATTCATCACTAATTACATAATTGATTATGTAATATAGCTAAAAAATATGAAATGGTACTCTTTACTAAAAAAATCTTCGTGAAATAGTAATCTTACATTTTCTTAAAACTGTAAGATCAAGCCCACTACTGCGTAGTCAATCCAGGTAAAATTGTACACTTCGTCAATATTGGCTCCTCCCTCCAACAAGCGATAACCCGCCTTGGCAGAAATTTCCTCAGTCAATAATATTCTGCCTCCGAGAAATAAATCAAAAGCCCTGCCCGGTCCGCCAGCCAAACCATCTCCTTCAAAATATATACTATAATCAGAAAACTGATATTCTGCAAAAGCATGTAATAATGGAACAAAACCCAGGTCATCTTTACGATCAGAAAGTCCTGCATCATTTTCAAGACTGACGCTGGCATCCCTTATTTTAGCAGTAAAACCTAATCCTACTATCCAATTCTCATTTCTTATAAAGTCTCTGCGGTAGGTAAGCCTGTAGCTGTTAAATTTATAAAATCCATCAATATTTTGTCCTTCCCCAAAAGTTGATTCCTGAAAATTGATATCATAAGGAGCCTTTCCTGTATAATTAAGAGACAGGGGAGCGTAAAGCAGTATCAGGTGGTTTTTATCATAAAAAGTAAATCCTACCCTTGCCCGAAAGGGTATAACAGGTCCTTCCAGTTCAAAATCATCGGTAAAATTAAACAATGTCCCCTGTTCGTTGGGTATGCGTACTTTATTATAATTTTCGAAAGCTAAGCCAGATTCTACATCAATAGTCCATTGAGCTATCGAAGGATATGAAAACACGATTAAAAGAAGTAGAGCAAAACAAGATAGTTTATAATTCATAGGTTCTGTATAAGTGTTTAATTTGATAACGCTTATACAAACTCTTAGGTTAAGCTAAATTGCCAGGAAATGACGCAAATGATATCCTCAGCCACTGCAAAAAAAAGCCGGCTTTCACCGGCTTCTCAATTTCAACATTATCCTCTAATAATTCAGCTATACTTAGCTCACCCATACTTTCACCTCATCGGGTGTTACAGTAGGTAGATCAAGTTTCATTTTTTTCTTTAAGCCACTGATTTCATGATGTAGCTTGGTATGCTTGCTAGCTTTCAGTTGCTCAATAGTTTGAATACCTGCTTCCATAATAACCGGCACCCATTCCTGCGGTACACCAGCTGCTACAAAGTCGGCCGCTGTGGTTACCTTGGCCATTTTCTCAGCCTTCATCTGCGGGAAGAACAACACATCCTGAATAGAATTGCTGTTGGTCATAATCATGGCTAACCTGTCAATCCCTATTCCTAAACCTGCTGTTGGCGGCATACCATATTCCAAAGCACGCAGGAAGTCTTCATCCAATACCATAGCTTCATCATCTCCTCTTTTGCCTAATTCCAACTGTTCTTCAAAACGCTGACGCTGGTCAATAGGATCGTTGAGCTCAGAGAATGCATTACAAATCTCTTTACCATTACAAATGGCTTCAAATCGCTCTACCAGACCTTCTTTAGTCGGATGCTTTTTAGCCAACGGAGACATTTCAATTGGATAATCAGTGATAAAGGTTGGCTGAATCAGCTGGCCTTCACATTTCTCTCCAAAAATTTCATCTATCAATTTGCCTTTACCCATTGATTCATCTACAGGCACATGCAATTGCTTGGCCGTTGCCCTCAACTCCTCTTCATTCATTTCTGAAATATCAACACCTGTAAAATGCTCAATGGCTTCATACATAGTATAACGTTTCCATGGTCTCTGGAAATTGATCATATTTTTACCTACCTGCACTTCTGTGGTTCCGTGAATATCCATGGCTACTTTCTCTACCATTTCCTCCACTAAATCCATCATCCACTGGTAGTCTTTGTAAGCTACATATAATTCAACTTGCGTAAATTCCGGATTATGAAAGCGGGACATTCCTTCATTCCTGAAATCTTTGGCAAATTCAAAAACGCCATCAAAACCACCTACTATTAATCTTTTCAGGTACAATTCATTGGCAATACGCAGATACAAAGTCATGTCCAGCGTATTATGGTGCGTTTTAAAAGGCCTTGCAGCTGCTCCACCATATAATGGTTGTAGAATAGGCGTTTCAACCTCAAGGTAACCTCTGCCGTCAAGAAACTGCCGCATAGAATTCACTAGCTTCGATCGTTTTTTGAAAGTCTCACGCACTTCCGGATTAACTATCAAATCCACATAACGCTGACGATAACGCTGCTCAGCATCTGTAAAAGCATCATATCTTTTAATATTCCCCGCATCATCTTTTACCTCCTTGGTAATAGGCAACGGACGCAAAGATTTAGACAATACAGTCAGCTCTGTTACATGAATAGAAATTTCACCCACCTGTGTAGTGAATACATAACCTTTAACGCCTATGATGTCTCCGATATCAAGGTGCTTTTTAAATACCGTATTGTATAAGTCTTTATTTTCATCAGGGCAGATTTCATCTCTGCTCACATACAACTGGACACGGCCTGTGCTATCCTGAATTTCAGCAAATGAGGCTTTCCCCATGATCCTCTTACTCATTAAGCGACCGGCAATGCTGATGTTTTTATAATCAATTTTATTGGTTTCGTAATTCTTTTTAATGTCTTTGGCACTTACATTGATTTCAAATGTCTCTGCCGGGTAGGGATTGATCCCCATATTTTGTAATTCTTCCCTGCTTTTCCTTCTCTCTAATTCCTGTTCGCTTAATTGCATCTTACTGTGATTTTTATTTTATAGAACCCTTGCTGGAATTCATATTGTTTTGGAAACTGCAAATTTAATATTTTATTATCAATATTCAGGCATGTACACCTCTTCACTATCCACCAAATGCTATTAAGTTAAGTTTTAATTTAAACCTCAACCTTGCATCCTTCTCCGGAGGGAGAAGGAAATTTATCCTAACTTAATAGCATTGACTATACACCTTACTTCTGTTTTCGGGCTTCTTTTCTTCGCTGCAATTCTTCTTTGATCATCAAAAACTCCCTGCTGCTTTGCCCGGCCATGGCAGTGTTTTCCTCTGCTCTTCTAAATAAATAAGGCATTACTGCTTTTACAGGACCATAGGGCACATATTTGGCCACATTATATCCTTTGTCAGCCAGGTTAAAGGAAATATTATCGCTCATACCATATAACTGAGCTGAATAAACCCGCTCATCATTAGGTGCCAATCCGGCTTTTTCCATTTGCACAGTTAAAAAGTAGTTACTGTATTGATTATGGGAACCGGAGCATAAAGCAATATTCTCAATATTTTCTATACAATATTCCAATGCCGTATTATAATCCAGATCAGTTGCTGTTTTAGATGGCTGAATAGGATTGGGATAGCCTTTTCTCTCAGCTCTTTCTGCTTCTTTTTCCATATAAGCACCTCTTACTAATTTCACGCCAAGGTGGTATCCTTCTTTTGTAGCATTTTTATGAGCTTCTTTTAAATTATCCATCATATCCCATCGGTACATTTGAAAGGTATTATAGACAATGACTTTCTCTTTATTGTACTTGCTCATCATGTCATAGACGATTTCATCTACGGTTTTCTGAATCCAGCTTTCTTCTGCATCCACAAATAACCTTACATTTTTTTTGTAAGCAAATTCGCATATGGCTTCAATTCTTTGTTTGCTAGCCTCAAAACTAATGTGCTCCTTATCAGTAAGTTTAACTTTGTTTTGCACTTTTTCAAACACATTGGTCATGGCAATTCCTGTGATTTTAAAAACACAAAAAGGAATATTGGAATCTCCTGCCGACCTTTCTATTGTTCGCAGGATTTCCTGTGTAGTCTCCTCAAACCCTCTGTCTGTATCTGCCCCTTCAATCGAATAATCCAAAATAGAGCCGATATTATATTTAGCCAATTCATCAATCGTGCCCTGGCTGTCATCAATATCCACACCTCCGCAAAACTGATCGTAAATGGTATTACGTATTAATCCCGAAATGGGCAACCTTAAAGCAAAACCCAGTTTGACTGATAACTTACCCAAATTCACCAACCATCTTCTGTTCATAACAGAAAACAACAAATAGGCTTTTCTTAATTGCTTGTCTGATTTTGAAGAGAAAGCAATGGATACATTTTCAAATATGGGATTAGTAGTAACTTCCATGGTAACAGCGGTTAAAAATGCAAATATAGGTAATGAAAAATTAGATTTTTACCATATTTGGCACAGATTTTACAAATACTTTTATAACAAGTTTCAAACTCTATCTTCCTCTAATTTCACAGATAAATTGCTTCAGAAAACTGATAAAAGTAAGTTTAAATAGTAAGAGAAATCATCCTTTTCATCCATTCCAGCTTGATCCTTGTCATTTCTCCCAAGTAACATTAAGCTGCATATTTTATTAAACAGCCTGCTAAGCATTTTGTTAAATCTGTCTAAATTGCAGCGAATTAAAAAATTGATATGGAAATCAAACAGTGGTACGAGGGTGAAAAGCCGTGGATCATAGCAGGTCCATGCAGTGCAGAAACTGAAGAACAAATGATGGAAACAGTGGAAGGGCTGGTGAATCAGGGCATTACCACCATCAGGGCAGGAATATGGAAACCCAGAACCCGCCCCAACAGTTTTGAAGGTGTAGGCAAAAAAGCTTTTCCATGGATTAAGAAAGCCAAAGAAATCTTTAAGGTTCAATTTGCTATTGAAGTAGCTTCCGCTCAGCATGTGGAAATGGCGCTGGAAAATGATATTGATATCTTATGGGTTGGCGCCCGCACCACTGTAAATCCATTCAATGTACAGGAAATAGCCGATGCCCTGAAAAATGCAACCGATAAAACTGTATTTGTAAAAAACCCCATTAATCCCGATTTAAACTTATGGATTGGAGCTTTGGAAAGATTTCATCAGGCCGGCATCACAAAATTAGGAGCCATTCACAGAGGTTTTTCTACTTATCAGGAAAGTATTTACCGCAATATTCCGCTATGGCAAATCCCCATCGACCTGAAATCCAGGTACCCGGAATTGTTATTGATTTGTGACCCAAGCCATATTGCAGGCAAAAGAGACCTTCTATTTGAAATTGCCCAAAAAGCGATGAACCTGAGGTACGATGGCTTGATCATAGAATCCCACAGAGATCCGGCTGCAGCCTGGAGTGATGCTGCTCAACAGCTGACTCCTGCCAACCTGAGAGTGTTGTTGGATAAATTGCAAATTAGGGATTTGACCTTTCCCAGTGAAAAATTTCAAAATGAACTGGATCATTTCAGAGATGAGATTGATGAAACCGATAAGGAATTACTGGAAGTACTGGCAAGAAGATTGGAATTAGTAAAAAAAGTAGGTACTTATAAAAAAGATAAAAACGTGGCTATTTTCCAGTTAGAGCGCTGGAACACTATTTTGCAGAACCGACCTGAGTGGGGCAATCAACTTAACCTAAATCCTGAATTTGTGAAAACCTTATACCAGGCAATACACGATGAGTCTATCAGGATTCAAACGGATATTTACCATGAGGGTGAATAATGGCAGCTATTATAGGCGATTCTCTTAGGTCATTTCCTCTGCTATCCCAAACCTCTCATTTCTATGTCGAAAGAATGATAGGCTGCAAAAGTTTGGAAAGCTAAGGAAAACCATGCAATCTCAATAGCGCAATTAAAAAAACAAGAATTTTATTTTGTTTTAAAAAACTAGTGATTACATTTAAGGCATGTTAAATCTACAAGGACGATTTTATTTTTACTTTTATTTTATCCCGCTTCTGCGAGTCGGCCCTTGTATTACTATGTAATTAAATAATTTAAATCATACACAAGCCCGATTCGAAAGAGTCGGGCTTTTTTTTTGTATTCTCCGAAGCCCAAAAAGCGAAGGAGGATGCCTCTTTTAAAATTGAAACAGAACTTAAAACATCAAAAAATGAAAACGCTAAAAATGAAAGATTGGGGCCTGGGCCTGGGGAAACATGTGGTAATAGCCGGTCCCTGTAGTGTGGAAACAGAAAAACAACTGGACGACCTCTGCAACAGCTTTGAAAGGGAGCCACAAATAGGCATGTTCCGTGGTGGGGTCTGGAAACCTCGTACCCGGCCGGGTAATTTCGAAGGACTTGGTGATACCGCTTTGCCATGGCTACAAGAGGTCAGGAATCGATTGAAAATCCCTGTTTGCATTGAAGTCGCCAATGCGGCCCATGTGGAAGCTGCCCTGAAACATCAGATTGATGTACTATGGATTGGTGCCCGAACAACTGTTAATCCATTCTCTGTACAGGAAATAGCGGACTCCCTCAGAGGTGTTGACATCCCCGTCATGGTTAAAAACCCAATCAATCCGGATTTGGCACTTTGGGTAGGCGCACTGGAAAGAATGCATGATGCCGGCCTCAACAAACTAGCAGCCATCCACAGGGGCTTTGCCGATCCCTATGATAAGATCTACAGAAACAAGCCCAACTGGAACCTGGCCATGCAGTTAAAACTGGAATTACCTGATATTGAGATTATTAATGACCCCAGCCATATCGGTGGCAAATGGGAAATGATCAAGGATATTTCCCAGCGTGCTTTGAACTTCGGGATGGACGGATTGATGATTGAAACACACCCCAATCCTAAGGAAGCATGGAGTGATGCCAGACAGCAGGTAACCCCTGAACAACTCCTGACCATTTTAAAAGAAATCTCATTTAAGGAGAAAATTGATCTGGAAGCTGAAATCCCATCAAACTTAAAAGAAATGCGAAATGCCATAGATCATATTGACCAAAAATTAATAGATTTATTGTCTGATAGGTTTCATGTGATCGACCAGGTGGGAGCTTACAAAAAAGCCCATCAGTTAGCTGTTTACCAGGGTGACCGCTGGAAAAATGTTTTGCAAAACAGAATTGACTTGGGCAAACAAAAAGACATGAGCGAAAAATTTATGAAAAGTTTTTTGGTGGCCATACATGATGAATCCATCAAACGACAGGAAAAACAAATGGCCTTGGAAAAAGAAGTAGCAAAAACTATATGAGTGAACTATATTTTAGCGAGATTAAAGAGATTAAAGCGGTTTTATCAAAAATCAAGCATACACAATTATTCGTATTGGTTGATAACGAAACTGAAAAACATTGCTATTCTTTACTAAAGCCTTATTTAGGGACTCATGTATTAATAAGTGTACCAAATGGGGAAACAAATAAGACTTTGGCAACTTGTACACTTATTTGGGAAATACTTACAAAACATGAAGCGGATAGAAATGCTTTATTAATCAATCTGGGTGGTGGAGTGATTACTGATATGGGTGGGTTTTGTGCCGGAACCTATAAACGCGGGATCAATTTCATCAATATCCCCACAACCTTGCTTTCACAAGTGGATGCCAGCGTTGGTGGGAAAACAGGTGTGGATTTTGAAGGGTACAAAAATCATATTGGCTTATTCTATGAACCTCTATGTGTGATGATAGATACGGTGTTCCATCATACACTGCCCGATAATCAATTGCTTTCAGGCTTTGCAGAAATGCTTAAGCATGGGCTGATCGCTGATATGGATCACTGGAAGGCTCTGAAAGAAGCGGGGTATAGTAACATCAATGTAGAATTGATAAAGCATTCCGTGACGATCAAAGAAAAGGTGGTGAAAGCAGATCCTACAGAAAAGGGATTGAGAAAAATACTTAATTTTGGACATACTATTGGCCATGCCATCGAATCTTATTGTTTAACAAACCAGCAAGAACTATTGCATGGGGAAGCAGTCGCATGGGGAATGGTTGCAGAAGCCTACTTATCCAACAAAAAGGGAATGCTTGGGAAATCGGATCAGGAGGAAATTGAAGAATATATTAGGGCAGCCTATAAAATTCCGGAAATCGAGAAAACCTCATATCCTAAGATTTTGAGGCTTTGCAAACAAGATAAGAAGAATCAAAGTGGTGAGGTATTTATGAGCTTATTGGAGAAGCCGGGAAAAGCAACTTTTAATATTTCAGTGGATGAAGTACTAATCCTGAAAGCCCTTGACCATACCTTAAAACTTAAGTTTTGATTTAAATTTTCTGGCAATGTCCATTTCAGAATCACCTAATTCATTAATCCAATCTATACCGGCACTTGAATTGGATTTAGTTTTAAGGTTTTTTAAAGTGTTTGCCAAAGATTGACAAACTTTTCTGCCATTTTCAGTTTTAAAAAAAACACTTGCTGCGGCTGTTGTGGCAACACCAGCCAGAAACGAGAATAAAGATTTGCTTGAGGTGCTCATAATATATTAGATTGAATTATTTGTAAAATAACGCAATCATTAGAGAATTCGTTTAAACTTAAATAGATTATTTTGAACTATTTTATTAATCAATATAAAAGCTCTGCGAACCATAAGTTTCAGACGATCAATTTACCCAGCTCCAAAAGTGAATCGAACAGGCTTTTGATACTAAGTGCTTTATGTGAGGAGGATTTTGAGATCCATAACTTATCCGAAGCAAGAGACACCCAAACTTTGACGCGCCTTTTACTCCAGCAACAAACCAACAAAACATTTGATGTACTGGATGCCGGAACTGCCATGCGTTTTTTAACTGCTTATTTGGCTGTATCCACTCATCGGCCAGTCATATTAACGGGTACTGAGCGGATGCAACAAAGACCCATAGGCACCTTGGTAAATGCTTTGCGATTAATTGGAGCCGAAATCAATTACCTCAAAAAAGAAGACTATCCTCCCATGGAAATCAAGCCTTTCCAGGTACAAAAATCCGGGCAGATAACAGTTCCGGGTAACATAAGCAGTCAATACATTTCAGCATTATTAATGATAGCCCCCACATTGCCCTCCGGATTGAAAATTGACATTCAACCACCTGTTTACAGTATCCCTTACATTGAAATGACAATCCAACTGATGGAGAAAGCAGGAATTAAGGTAGAAAGAAATGGGTATGCACTCACAATTGTTCCTCAAAAATACAACGCTATTATTCATGAAGTGGAATCAGATTGGTCAGCTGCCAGTTATTGGTTTTCTTTCATTGCCCTATCCCAATTGCAATCAGAAATAAGCCTGAAAGGTTTATTGAAAGATAGTTTTCAGGGTGATCAGGCCATTGTTGATATAATGAAACAACTAGGTGTGACCACACAATTCACTCATGAAGGTGCGCTCGTTAAAAAAGCGAGTAAGCCTTTAAGCAATCATTTAACCCTAGATTTCAAGAAGTGCCCGGATCTTGCACAAACAGTGTTAACTTGTTGTGCGGCATTAAAGGTTGATTTGGAAATTACCGGTCTTGAAAGCCTACGCATTAAAGAAACTGACAGGATTGCCGCTTTACAAATTGAATTAAGAAAATTCAACTGTGATTTAATAGAAACGAATGAAGCACAATGGTCATTAAAAAGCGCAGGATTTCAGACAAAAGACAAAATAGAAATTAATACTTATGAAGATCACAGAATGGCGATGAGTTTTGCCCCTCTGGCATTAATGACCAATCTTGCCATTCAGGATATTGAAGTAGTCAATAAATCTTACCCCGGCTTCTGGAAGGATTTAGAAAGTGTGGGAATGCAGCTCTCTAAGAAATGATTGAAAATAAGGTGCTGCTTTCATTAATCGGCTACCATACCAACTGAACATTTCCCCATCTACCAGGCTAATGGTAGTTTCCGGCAGTTTTTCCATAATAGATTTGATGTGTTTCTCCTTGAAGGGATATGGTTCGGAAGACAACAATAGTAAATCCGGCTGCAAATTGCGGATTTCCTCAATTGTAATTGAGGGATACCTTGCTTTATCTACAACATTAACAAAGCCGCATTTTTGTAGCAAATGATCAATAAAAGTGTCATAGCCCACCCACATCCATGGGTCTTTCCAGATACAATAAGCTACTCTGAAAGGTTTCTCCATCTTCTCCAGCCCATCAAAAGAAGCCTGAATTTTTCCGACAATCTTTTCAGCCTCTTCTTTCTTATCAGTTAGTGCACCAACATCCATCATCATTTGAAAGGAACCAGGCAGATCAGCAATATCAGAAACATATACAGGACATAATTTGTACAATTTCTCAATGATTGTTTTAGTGTTTTCTTCCTTATTGGCAATAATTAAATCCGGCTTAAGCGCTTTGATTTTATCTATGTGGTGGTTCTTGGTACCACCCACTATTGTTTTTCTTTTTCTCCACTCCTGAGGATGTACACAAAATTTTGTTATCCCTACTACTTGCTCATCAAGCCCCAGCTCATATAACAATTCTGTTTGGGAAGGCACCAAACTAATGATTCTTGTAGCGGGGCTGTCAAGATTAATTACATTACCTATTTGATCGATGAGTGGCATTTCAGACATAAAAAAGGCTCCGCCTATAATGACGCAGCCCTATTTAAAATGTTATTGTTAAATTCTTAAATCATAATTCCCATGGTCACCAATTGATTGGATATTTTCAATTGATTGCTATCGAAGGAAGCCTGGTTAATTTCAAATTTCAGCTTACCTCCAACTTCTCTAAAATTGATACAGGAACCTTTTTTGCCAAGTCCGGATTTGTCAGTAATCAACAAAGTAGGCTTACCGGAGAATTTGGTTTGTAAAGATTCAAAATCTCTGCTTTTGCTACCAGAAAGGTAGATTACGTGAGCACTGCTTAATTCCTCCACACTACTTACATTAATAATCTGTGCGCTTTGTCCTTTAATAGGCCTGTTGGAATAAAATTTATTTAATTGCTCATATACATCATCATCACCATATACGGCAATGATAAAATCACCGGATTTAGCAGCATCAGGCCAGTCGATATACTTAATAAAATTAAAAATAAGCATCGAATGAATTTCGTGCATGGGTCTTTGCGCCTTAAGTTCAGGTGTAATCACCAGAACATTCATCGCAATAAAAATTATAACGAGTTGATATATCTTTTTCATAATTATCGCTTTATAAATCCCACAACCATTATATAAACTTAATACAAATTTAAGTATTTAAATACCTTGTTAATGAATTTCCGTCAAACTAGCTCATTCAGCTTATGAATAGGGATTTTGATACTTTAAACGCTCTCTTTATTAAACAAAAACCCCGGCAATTCATACATAGTATAACCTGCCAGGGTAAAAAACTAAACTAAACCAATTATTTCTAAAGTAAAATACCCATACTGGCTAATTGACTTGATACCTTCAAATTATTCCTTTGTATTGATTCTTGATTAATTTCAAATTTCAGTTTACCATTTACTTCCTGAAAATTAATACAACTTCCTTTCTTTCCCAAGCCCGATTTATCAGTGATAATAAGAGTAGGCTTTCCTGCAAATTTTTGATGAATAGCATCAAACTCCTTGCTCGAATTATCTGACAAATAAATAACATGTGCATTGCTAATGGAATTAAAATCTGAAGTACCTATTACTTTTACATCCTGCCCTTTAATTGGTCTCTTCAAATAAAAATTAGTGATTGTGTTGTAAACATCTTCATCACCTACTACTGCGATAACAAATTCGCCTGTTTTTGATTGCTCCGGCCACTCCACATATTTAATAAAATTAAACATTAGCATTGAATGAATTTCGTGTATAGGTCTGTCTGCAGAATTGAGGGTGAACCCAAAAGCCATCAGGACAACTACAATCAAAACTTTACTAATTTTCTTCATCTTTTTATTTTTTTATTACTTTGTACATTACAAAGATAATTGGCTGCAAGGGAACTATTCATCAATTATCAAAGAATTGCTGTCAGAAGTAAGATTTTAGAGCATTAAGAAAGATCGTATTTAAAATTGTGTTTATTCTTAAGATTAATGACGAAATAATACAATAAATTAATTACGTTTTGTACATCTTCGGAATGTACCATTTCCACTGTAGTGTGCATATACTTAAGAGGAAGTGATACTAGTGCAGAAGGAACTCCATCATTAGAGTAGGCAAAAGCATCCGTATCAGTTCCTGTAGCACGACTTGCTGCAGATCTTTGAAATTTAATCTGATTTTTTTCAGCAACTTTAATCAGCATTTTCAATAAATTATTTTGAACTGCCGGCCCGTAAGTAAGAACAGGCCCATTTCCAGCCTTTTGATCACCACTTTCTATTTTATTGTATAAGGGAGAGTGAGTATCATGACACACATCGGTAATAACAGCCACATCAGGTTGAATCCTCTCGGAGATCATTTGTGCCCCTCTCAGGCCAACTTCTTCCTGCACTGCATTCACTATATACAAAGCAAAAGGAAGTTCTTTTTTATTCTCACTGATCATTCTGGCCACTTCAGCAATCATAAAGCCTCCTATCCTATTATCCAACGCCCTGCCAACAATGTATTTTTTATCTTTGAGATACATTAGCTCATCGTCAAAGGTAAGTACACATCCTACATGTACACCCATTTCTTCCACTTCGGCTTTACTGGAGGCTCCGATGTCTACAAAGATGTTTTTTAGTTCTGGCTTTATATCATTTTCTTTATTGCGTACGTGAATGGCCGGCCAACCAAAGATCCCTTTCACAATTCCTTTATCAGTATAGATATTTACTCTTTTGGAAGGGGCAATCTGGTGATCTGACCCACCATTTCTTATGACATAGATATAACCATCATCTGAAATATAATTCACAAACCAGGAAATCTCATCTGCATGTGCTTCGATTACCACTTTATACGGTGCGTCAGGATTGATAATTGCCGCTACAGTACCATAATTATCCTGTATAAATTCATCAGTATAAGGTTTAATATATTCTAACCATAACTTTTGACCTGAGGTCTCAAATCCTGTAGGTGATGCATTGTTCAGATATTTGAAAAGGAAATCTTCTGCTATTTTATCCATTTTTTGTGCTTTTTTAATTGATTCTACTGCGGAATTAATAGAATATACGTTCTTGATATCCCATATATTGCTTTAAATAAAAAGGGGGATATCCGGGTCACAAAAGTACTATTATATTTTAGAAAACCACAGCTTTGCACCTAAGTATGAGGGCTAACAAAAAGGAATAGTCGTTCAGTATCAGATAAGGTTTATACACATTGTATTTACATAGCAGGCACATCATATTTTCTACCCCACATCATTGAAGACTCCAACAACAGCCACTAAAATCTTATAAATTGTTTTTATAGACCTTGCCTTCTTTCATTACAAACTTGACATCTTCCATTGTCTTAATATTTTCAATTGGATTATCATGCACAGCGATTATATCAGCAATTTTACCTCCTTTGATAGAACCCAACTGATCATCCACCTTCAGTAGCCTGGCAGGAGTAATAGTAGCAGATTGTATAGCCTCCATAGGAGGCATACCCACTTCTACCATATAAGCGAATTCCCTACCGTTTTCTCCGTGTTTGTAAACCCCGGCATCGGTACCAAAAGCTATCTTCACACCTTTTTTATAGGCCCTGGCAAAAGTACTCTGGATCTTTGGTCCTATTTCCTTCGCTTTAGGAACTACAAGCTCAGGATAATAATTAGGGATTTCTGCCAATTCGGCAACCGTTTTTCCGGCTGTTATAGTGGGTACATAATAAGTATCATACTGCTTCATAAGCTCCATTGTCTCATCAGACATCAAAGTGCCATGTTCAATGGTTTTAATACCTGCCCTGACAGCCCGTTGCATTCCCTCATCTCCATGGGCATGCGCTGCTGTCAGCATGCCATAATCGTTGGCTGTTTCCACGATTGCTCTAATTTCATCCTCGAAAAATTGTGGGTTTTGGCCACTTTTAGCTACACTTAACACTCCTCCTGTAGCAGTGATTTTTATTACATCAGCACCATTTTTATATCTTTGGCGTACTGCTTTTCTCGCTTCCTCCACGCCATTAATTACTCCTTCATCAGCACCAGGATCACCCATCAAATCTGCTTTATAACCATTGGTAGGATCCGCATGACCGCCAGTAGTAGCAATTGATTTACCAGCAGAAAAGATTCGGGGTCCCTCTACATAACCTTTTCTGATTGCATCCCTTAAGCTGGTATTCACCCCACTTCCTCCCAAATCCCTTACTGTTGTAAAGCCAGCCAATAAAGTCTTTTTTGCATAAACTGTTGATTCAAAAGCTATATCAGCTTCATTTTTAATGAAGTCGTCCATATAATTATCTTTGGAAGTTTCACTTTCCAAATGAACATGCATATCAAACAGACCGGGCATTACAGTCATTTCGGATAAGTCAATCAAGGTTGCAGTATCAGGTACCTTAGAAAATCCTTTTTCCACACTTTGAATAATATCACCTTCTACTACAATGGTCATTTTTTCATTGATTTTACCGCTTTCTACATCAATCAGGTTACCACAATGAATATAGGTATTTTGCGCAGTCAGGGAAAAACCAGAAAGACATAGACATAGTAATAGACAGGAACATAAAAACAATTTGTACATCTTTTGCATAGTGTTTATTTTGATCAATTAAATTTCAGGATTACTTATATAAATTTCCAGTTCTTCATCAGTAAGGACAGGGTCGGCATCATCGTCTTTGGCAGAAACAATTGAATTGGTAATGCTACCCACCAGAGCTTTCTTAAAACCCATTTTTTCGGCTATTAACATACACATTTTAGCCTCTCTTTCATCCAATTTATTATCCACCAACATCATTTTAATATATTCATAAACAAAAATGATACGTTCTTTCTTGCTTACGGGAAGTAAAAATGGATGGTCCTCGGACTCCCTGATAATCTTATCTACTAATTTTTCTGAAATCCCATTTTTTCTTCCCAGTTCATAGAGGTACCTCTTCTCTTCCCTTACGATTTGATTATCAATTTTGGCCAATTGATGTAAATGCACTAAATGTGATTTAATATTTTCAAAACTCAAATCTTTGTGAAAAATGATCATTTCTTATTCTTAATAGAATGGTACAAAAACTATAATAGAGCAATATACAAAGGATTGATAAATAAAGCATAAACCGATTTCAAATTACCTACAACCTATGAGGCAATTACATACCAAAGAAAGGTAATTATTTGATTTTCAATAACTATCAAAAAGTTTTTATGAAATCCGACATCAGACTTTATCTAAACACCCTACTGCTTTCATAACCTTTAGAAGAAGACATGCAATATTGTAATAGGCTAACAAAAAAGAATTTCTCTTTCGAAGTATAGTGGATTTGTTTTTTTTGTTTTTATATTCAATTTGAATGAATTTTCTAGCTCACTTATATCTTTCAGGCAACGATCCGGAATTAGCAATTGGTAATTTTATTGCTGACTTCATTAAAGGTGCCGGCTTCGAAAATTTCCCTCCTAAAATACAACAAGGAATTTTATTACATAGGGCTATTGATGAATTTACTGATAACCACCCTATCGTACTACAAAGCAAGAAAAGATTACAACCTATTTACAGGCATTATTCCGGTGTAATCGTTGATATTTATTATGATCATTTTCTTGCACTGGACTGGGAGAAATTTCATACGAAAAGTCTCAGGGTATATGTGAATGAACAGTACAGTCTATTACAGTCCAATTTCGACAAACTACCCCTTCCAACTCAAAAAATGTTGCCTTTTATGATCCAACATGATTGGTTATACAACTATCAGTATTTGGATGGTATTCAGCGTGTAATGAAAGGAATGGCTTCCCGCACTAAATTCAATTCCAAAATGGAGCAATCGGTGAAGGAACTAAAGTTTTACCATGAAGAATTCAGAGCAGAATTTCATTTATTTTTCCCTGAATTGATCGAATTCTCAAATCAGACTATCAAAAGTTTCAGGGCATAAAAAAAGTGCTACCTTCTTATAAGATAGCACTCTTCATATTTTATTAATTCTTATTTTACTAGGCAGCGCCTATCACCTTTAAGTGACGCGTATGCGATTTCATTGCATCCAACATGCTCGGGAATTCGTTGTAAGCAACATTAAATTGAGCACATGTCTCTCTTACTAATTTATTGATAGCCGGGTAATGCACATGACTTACACGTGGGAAAAGGTGGTGTTCCACTTGAAAATTCAATCCTCCAGTATACCAGTTTAGCACTTTACTTTTAGTGCCGAAATTAGCTGTAGTCCTGATTTGATGAATAGCCCATTCTGTCGGTATAATTTTTTCACCCTGAATGGGTCTGTCATGAAAATCCGTTTCCTGTACAACGTGAGCTAGCTGAAACACTACCCCAATAGTATAACCGGTTACTGCCGTTACTATCAAATAACCCAAAAGAGTAGCTAAGAAGCCATGGATTAAAATAGGTATCACAAAGAATGTGCCTAGATAAGCAATTTTAGTCAACCAGAAAATAGCATGTTCTTTGAAGCTCATATGAGCCAATTCTGTCTCAGCTACTTTACGAGTGAAATATTTTTTAAAATCTTGCCAAAACACCCAAAACGTGTAAGATGTAGCATACAAAGGATAAGCATAGATATGCTGAAACTTATGATACCATCTTCTTTCCTGGTGAGTGGAAACCCTGATAAATGGGCCAATATTAATGTCATCATCCATTCCCTCAATATTGGTAAAAGAGTGGTGATTTTTATTGTGTTTATTTTTCCAGATGAACACTACGCCTCCCATTAGATTGAGGGTAAGTCCCATCATGTAATTCACATGTTTATTATTTGAAAAACTTCCGTGTGCTCCATCGTGCATCACATTGAAGCCGATGGCTGCCAAATTAAGACCAAAAACACCACATAATACGAGAGTTAGCCAAACCGGCATAGACACAAAAACTATTAACGCATAAAGCGATATAAAAGACACTAATAAAATGGTGGCTTTTGTATAGAGTTTGTGGTTTCCCCAGGTGTTGAGGTTATTCGTTTTGAAATAATCATCAACTCGCTTCTTCAATGTGGGGAAGAAGTTGTTATCAGTTACTTTATCTTTTACTAATTGCATATTTTTTTATTGATGTACTTTTACAACGATGCTATTATTATTTAAGTTCTTTTCGACTCTGGTAAAAATAATTAATCTGCAATAATTTCTCAAGAAATACAGTTATAATATTTAATAATTATCGCACAATATTAGGAAGAAAATCCCAATAATCTTTTTAATTAATCAAATACTCTTACATCGCTTATCCCCATATAAATTAAGCCGTGACAATGTCTCATTATAAAACCAACTGCCAACAGGTATAAAAGTATTAATTTTACCTCAAAACCTACAAAACGTCATTTGCCAAATTAGCCAATTCAGACCTTTCTCCTTTCTCCAGGGTTATATGTGCATATAGTTCATGTCCTTTTACTTTGTCAATTAAATAAGATAAACCGTTAGACTGTGAATCCAGATAAGGGGTATCAATTTGATTTACATCCCCTGTAAAAACAATTTTAGTGTTCTCCCCAGCCCTGGTAATAATTGTTTTCACCTCATGCGGGGTGAGGTTTTGAGCTTCATCTACTATAAAGAATATATTCGATAAACTTCTTCCCCTAATGTAGGCCAATGGCTGGATCATCAGCTTTTCCTTATTTACCATATCAGTAATATTAAGGAATTCCCTTTCATGCTCCTGGAATTGATGTTGAATAAATTTTAAATTATCCCACAATGGCTCCATATAAGGATTCAGCTTGGATTTAATGTCTCCCGGTAAAAAACCGATGTCTTTATTGGACAATGGCACTATGGGTCGGGCCAGGTATATTTGTTTAAATTCTTTGCGCAACTCCAAAGCGGATGCAAGGGCAATTAAAGTTTTACCCGTTCCGGCCACTCCTTGCAAAGTAATTAATTTAATATCCGGATTAAGCAAAGCATGTATGGCAAATGCTTGTTCTGCATTTCTGGGTTTCACTCCGTATACAGCTTTCTTCTCTACCTTATCCAACTTACCGGAAAGCGGATTGTAAAAACCAAGAGCTGAGTTCTTATCGCTTTTCAGAATAAAAAAAGTATTGTTCTGAGGTTTTTTATCTCCAAACACTTCCTTCACTTCACAGCTATATTCATCATATAACTTATTGATCACATCGGAAGCGACATTGTCCATCTGTTGTTTGCCCGAATGCAGATCACTTACATTTTTGATCTTCCCCGTTTCATAATCCTCGGCCCGAAGCCCACAACTCTTGGCTTTAAGTCTTAGATTAATATCTTTAGTAACCAAAATCACTGATTTATCAGGAAGTTGCTGCTGAAGTTGCAAAGCACTTCCCAGTATCTTATGATCGGGAATATCTTCCAAAAAGATATCGTCTGACTCTACTTTCTTGCCATTAGGCATGAGCACTTTAAAGTTGCCTTTGCTTTTGCCATTAAGGGAATTCCATTCATTCAATGATTGTCCGTTAGCCAATTTGTCTATCATCCTGATAAACTCTCTCGCCTCAAAATTTTTGGTGTCATTTCCTTTCTTAAACTGGTCAAGCTCTTCCAAAACTGTAATCGGAATTGCTACATCATGTTCTGCGAAATTCATGATCGAATCGTGGGAATAAATAATCACAGAAGTGTCAAGCACAAACACCTTTTTCTCTTTCTTAGCCTTTGCCATAAAATATCACCTTTAGTATCTACACAAATTTTGTAAAAATCAATTTATAAAATTATTTACTCTGTTATACGGAAATTAGTGGTTAAAAAAGGAAAAAATACATAATTCCCAGTAAATCAAAAGGATAAGCATTTAAGATGAAATACTGATTGTAATCACTGAATCAATAGGAAACAAGCATAAAAGTCGCTTACAAAAATTTGCCAACTATAATCATTAAATCCTCCAGATATATCTGATCAATGCTGTCAAAAGTATTAAGTTCGCTACTGTCAATATCCAACACCAAAGCCACTTCACCATTTTTAAAAGCAGGCAAAACTATTTCTGATCTTGAAGCAGAACTACAGGCTATGTGTCCGGGAAAAGCATCCACATCAGGTACTACAATAGTTTTTCCCTCAGCCCATACTGTGCCACAAACCCCTTTCCCTTTTTTAATCCGTGTGCAAGCAATTGGCCCTTGAAACGGACCCAGTACCAATTCATCACCTTTCACCATATAAAAGCCCACCCAAAAGAAATTCATAGCCTCTTTTAAAGCTGCTGAAATATTCGCCAAATTGGCAATTGTATCTTCTTCTCCCTCAACCAATGCCTTGATTTGAGGAATTAAAGCATTGTATTTTTCTTCTTTGCTTGCTGAGTGATCAATTAATAATGATTCGGACATCTTGATTTAGAATTTAAGATTTTAGATAATAGATAAGTATTCAGGTTGTTTTGCAGAATATTAAAAACATCCTCTTCAATAATTTTTTGTTTTACGAGGGAAGCATTTTTTAGTTCCGGCACTTTAATTCCCTCACCGAATTTATTGGGAGAGATGAAAACCCTGGCTTCATCCCACAATTGAGCATCAATGAATTGTTGTAGCGTATTTGCTCCCCCCTCAATCAGTATAGATTGAATTTTAAGTGTTTGCAGAAAATTTAGCATCTCCTGAATAAAGTTTTGCTCATTCAGTTTAACCCATCGGGTATTTGTTTTTTCTTTTTCCTCCTTCATATTAAAAATGAAAGTAGGTACTGAGCCATCAAATACATGTAAATTATTTGGCAATTGGCAATGATGATCAATCACCAAACGGATAGGATCTTTGCCGCCCCATTCGCGTGTATTGAGTTGGGGATTGTCATATTTTACAGTATTCTTTCCCACTAAAATCGCATCGCATTCACTGCGCCATTTATGCACCAACTGCCTGGAGAGCACACTACTTATCCATTTGGCATCAAAGTTGGCCCTGGCTATATATCCATCTGCTGTTTGCGCCCATTTTAATATGATGTAGGGCCTGCCTTTCCCGATAGCAGTAAAAAATGTATGGTTCAGTTGAATACATTCCTTCTCCAATACATCCTGTACTACTTCAATTCCCTCATTTTTTAATATCCTTATACCTTTCCCTGACACTAATGGATTAGGATCCGTGCATCCTATAACAACTTTTTTCACCTTCTTATCTACCAGTAAATGGGCACAAGGAGGCGTTTTACCAAAGTGAGCACAGGGCTCTAAAGTTACATAAACAGTAGATTGAGATAATAAAGCAGGATCTTTTACAGATTGAATAGCCAAAACCTCTGCATGCGGCTCACCAGCTTTCTGATGCCAACCCTCACCTATAATCTTCCCCTCATGCACAATTACACAACCCACCATAGGGTTCGGACTAACAGTTGCCTTGCCATTTTGCGCCAGTTGAAGAGCCCGGCCCATAAATTGTTCATCTTCTTGCCACATAATGGCAAAAGTAACCAAAAAATGAAGAACTTTGTGTAGAACCTGAATGAGATGAACAGTAAAATACGCTTTAAAGAAATAGCCGAGCGGTTAAAGAAATTTGAAAACGAGCAGGAAGCTGAATCACTTAGTTATTGGCTTTTAGAGGATATTGGAAAAATCTCCAAAATGGATGTATTGGTGGAAAAAGAGGTAATCCTCTCAGCTGTGGAAGAAGAACTTTTAAATGAGGCCATTGAAAGACTAAAGAAGCATGAACCTATTCAGCACATTTTAGGCAAGGTAGAATTTTACAATCGACAGTTCCTGGTGAATAAGAATGTATTAATCCCCAGGCAGGAAACAGAAGAATTGGTTGACCTAATATTAAAAGACCATCCTGATTTAGCAGATGAGGTGGTGGTGGATATAGGAACGGGGAGTGGAATAATTCCTATTACTATTGCCAAAGAAAGGCCGGGAGTCAAAATCTATGGGCTGGATATTAGCATAGCAGCACTGGCAACGGCCAAAAGAAATGCAGAACTTAACAGGGCTAAAGTTAATTTCCTCAATATTGATATTTTAGAAGAAAGCCCTGAATTACCTCCTGCAGAAATTTGGGTAAGCAACCCTCCCTATGTACTGGAAAGTGAAAAGATGGCGATGGAGGAAAAAGTCAAAGAGTATGATCCTGCCCAGGCACTTTTTGTGCATGACAATGATCCTCTGGTTTTTTATAAAAGAATTGCTTATTTAGCGAAACAAAACCTGAAATATGGTGCTTATCTATATTTTGAAATAAATGAAAAATTTGGAGAGGAAGTAAAACTTGTAATGGAACTTCATGGTTTTAAAGAACTTGCAGTTATAAAAGATATGCAAGGAAAAAACCGATTTGTAGTCGGGATAAATCAATAAAGAATTTAAAGATAAGAAAAAATGAAAATCCTTCACTCTCCTGTTTAAAGTATACAATCTATTATCAATGTCGTTTAGTTAAGCATTAAACTAAAACCTCAACCTTCCATCCTTCTCCAAAGGAGAAGGAAGTTTGTCTTAACTTAACGACATTGAATCTAACATTTAAAATTAAAAACATGTCAAAAACAGCATTTATCACGGGCGCTACATCAGGTATAGGCCACGCAACAGCCATCCTTCTGGCCAAAAACGGTTTCAAAATAATTGCTACCGGCAGAAGGCAGGAAAGGCTGGATCAGTTAAAGACAGATTTAAAAAATGTCACTGAAGTTCATACCCTTAACTTTGATGTACGTGATCAATCTGCAGTTCTGGATGCTATCAATAATTTACCTAAAGAATGGCGAAAAATAGATGTTTTAATAAATAATGCAGGAAATGCACATGGCCTAGCTTCCATAGAAGATGGAAATCTGGATGACTGGAATGCAATGATTGACATTAATGTGAAGGGCCTGCTTTATGTTTCCCAGCCTATTATCAAAAAAATGATTGAAAATAAAACCGGACATATCATTAATATTGGATCTGTTGCCGGTAAAGAAGCTTATCAGAATGGAAATGTTTATTGTGCTTCAAAACATGCAGTAGACGCCATCAACAACTCAATGCGGATTGATTTGAACAAGTATGGCATCAAAGTTTCGCAAGTAGCTCCCGGTTTGGTAGAAACTGAATTTTCACTTGTCAGGTTCAAAGGAGATCAAGATCGCTCCAAAAAAGTTTACGAAAATTTTGATGCGCTCAAACCTGAAGACATTGCAGATTTGATTCTTTTTATGGTGACTCGACCTGCCCATGTCAATTTAGCTGATGTATTGATTTTCCCTACTGCTCAGGCAACCTCCACGATGGTAAATAAAGGAGGATAAAATTTTAATCAAACCTAATGGCTTTAATGGGTTTCATTCGGCTGGTAAGCCATGTAGGCAAAGTGAGTGTAAGGGAAATAACAACCAATACCAGTAAATTAAGTCCAATAATTACCGGGAAATTCCATTCTATTGGCACATAGCTCATGTAGTAATTTTCCTGATCCAAAGGGATGAATTTGAAATAATCCTGAAGTGCGCAGAAAGACAAACCTATAAAATTACCCCAGAACAACCCTCTTATTGTAAGCCTTAGACCACTATAAAAGAAAATATTCCTGATGAGGCTATTCTTTGCACCAACAGCCTTGAGTATTCCTATCATGGGTACACGTTCCATGATCAATATAAAAATAACTGCTATCATGTTGAATGACGCCACGAATAATATCAAGCCGAGAAACAGTCTCACATTTTGATTGAGCAATTCCAGCCATTCGAAATATTGTCTGTACTTATTGCTAACCCTGGTAACATACTGATCGCTTTCCACCAGGCCAAAAATAGCTTCTTCGGCCATTTCTTCATCATCAGCATCATGCAAAAAAACTTCATAGCCTCCCACCTGATCTTCCTCCCAGTTGTTTAATTTTTGAAGCATCCTGATATCCCCAATAATCAGACGTTCGTCAAACTCTTCCATTCCGGTTTGATAGATGCCCACAATCTCCAATTGTCTAAAGCGTGGTGGGTTTTGCACAAAGTACATCAATACTTTCTCGCCTACCTCAAGCAAAAGCAAATCTGCAATTTTACTACTCACTATTACCTCGGTAGAATATTCCTCCCCATTAAGTTTAGGAAACCTGCCTTTAACCAGGTTTGAAGCAAAAAGGGTGGTATCATAATCCTCACCTATTCCCTTTATTAAAACACCCTCAACAGCTTCATTTGTTTTTAACAACCCTGCCTTAAAAGCAAAAGATTGAACATGACGAACATATGGGTATTGTTCAAAATTATTATAAAAATCAGTATCCGTTGAAGTGGGGGACTCTTCAAAGGAATTGCTTAAAGTATATTTTGTCACTTGCAGATGTCCTGCAAAGCTGTAAACTTTCTCCTTGATGGTATTTTGAAAGCCTCCCATTATCAATAAAGCTATGAGCATAATAGCCAAACCAATTGATATACTGGCAACAGCTATCCGGTGTATGCTACTCGAAAATTGACCTGTTTTCGAATTAATGGTACGTTTTGCTATAAAGTCAGGAAGATTCAAGAATATCCGTTATTTTTGATGTATGATTAAAGCTGCAAATTACAATATCATTGGTAAAGTCATTATGATCTCTTGCCTTATTTTTACACAAGCTTTGTATGGTTGCCATGCACAAACTACTGAAGCCACAAAATCCATTATTCCTGCTGCTCACCAAATCAATGATTACCTGCCCTTGCTAAAGGATAAAAGGGTGGGCCTGGTGGTGAACCAAACTTCCATTGTTGGATCTGTTCATCTGGTAGACACATTAAAAAGCCTGGGCGTAGCAATTAAAACAGTATTTGCTCCAGAGCATGGTTTCCGGGGAGATGCCGATGCCGGAGCCAGCGTTGAATCAGGTTTTGACACCAAAACCAAGCTACCTATCATTTCATTATACGGTACCAATAAAAAAATGCTCCCTCAACAGTTGGAAAATATTGATGTGGTTATTTTTGATATCCAGGATGTAGGCACCAGATTTTATACCTACATCAGTACCATGCACTATGTAATGGAGGCTTGTGCAGAAAACAGTAAAAGATTAATCATATTGGACAGACCCAACCCAAATGGCATGTATGTTGATGGCCCAATACTGGAAATGAAACACCAGTCATTTGTAGGCATGCACCCCATCCCCATTCTACATGGACTTACTGTGGGGGAATTAGCACTGATGATCAATGGTGAAAAATGGTTAAAAAATGAACTGACTTGTGAAGTAACTGTCATTCCTGTAAAAAATTATCAGCATCAAATGCCGTATTCTTTACCTGTTCAGCCTTCCCCTAATTTGCCTAATGATTTAAGTATTGCCCTCTATCCCAGCCTCTGTTTATTTGAAGGGACAGTCATAAGTGTTGGACGTGGAACCGAGTTTCCTTTTCAGCAAATTGGTCACCCTGAATTAAAAAAGTATCCTCATACTTTTACCCCCGTTTCCATGCCGGGAAGTAGTACTCACCCTCCTTACAAAGATGAGAAATGTTATGGGCTATTGTTGGAATCGAAAACTTATGAAAGTGGATTAAGTTTGGTGTACCTTATCGAATTTTATGAAGCCTTTCCAGACAAAACAGCTTTTTTCAATAATTTCTTCGTCAAGTTAGCTGGAACTATGCAGTTACAAAAACAGATAGAATCAGGTTTTACTGAGGAAGAAATTAAGCTCTCATGGCAAAATGAATTGGAAAGTTATAAAGCAATCAGAGAAAAGTACTTGCTTTATGAATAGAGAATCCCAGTTAAGCTATCATCTTTAGAATTCACTATTAGGGAACCGCCTAAAGTCAGCCATTGGCATATTGCAGAACAGCGGCTACTTCAGAATTTGATCTTGGCTCCTCACCTATCCGCAGAGCCCCCAGAACTCTACGGATTTTCAATAATTGAACCTTTGACTCGGGCTTTCTGTATAGTAGAGCTTGCCAAGCTTCAAATATTATTGCTTGATCCGGAATCAACTCAAGTGAATTAATAAAATTAGGGCATAAAAAAAGCCGGACAAGTCCGGCTTTTGTAATGTATATAATAATGGATTAATTCAATACGAATCTGATAGGTATTACCCTTTGAGAACGAACTGCCCGGCCTCTTTGCTTACCAGGAGACCATTTAGGTGAGTTTTTAACAACCTCAACTGCTACTTCGTCACAACCTCCGCCAATACCTTTAACGGCCTGAACGTCAGTTAATGATCCATCTCTCTCAATTACGAACTGAACGTATACCACTCCTTCAATACCCATTCTTTGAGCCTGACGAGGATATTTATCAGATAATTCCCTTCCTACATAGTCGTAGAAAGCCTGGATACCACCTTTAGGCTCAGCTTGTTGTTCAACAATGGTAAATACCTTGTCCACTTCCTCTTCACCCGGATCTTCTTCAAAAATCATCTCTTCAATTTCTGAATCTTCTGTCATTTCCAAATCAAGATCGATATCGATTTCCTCTTCTATCTCTTCTTCATCAGGAATTTCCACGATTTCAGGAAGTTGTTTTTTTGGTGGTGGTGGTGGTGGTTGTTCCGTTGGAGGAATTTCCATAATATCTTCCATGGTGTCATCCAACTGACCTAAATCCATTGCAGGACCATCATCATAAGATTTGTATTCAAAAGCAGCAAAAACCAAAGAAAGTGAAACTACTAATCCCATCATCAGGAAAAGTGTCGATTTCTTGTTTATATCTGCTTTAGGATTCTTTTTTAGTTCCATAATTTACAAATGTTTACAATAGTAAAACTATTACTTCTATAAATAAATTCCAATTTAATAAAAAGCTTTTATTCTTAAAGCATAATTATGCTTTATATATCAAATAAAATATTAACCAACCTGATAAAGCACCTAAAGAGTTAGCGAAAACATCGGCATACTCCACTCCTCTGCCTGGAATGAACGATTGAGCCACCTCAATAGCAATGCCATATATCACGCTAAAAACTATGGCCAATATTTCTGCTTTATATCTAACGAATCTGAAAGTATACTGTTTGGTAAAGCCAATAATTAGTAAAAAAGCAAGGATAGCAAAGACGGAAAAATGAGCTACTTTATCAAAACTAAGAAAGTCCCAAATATTAGTAGCAGGCATGGATTCTCCCGGTGCCAGTCCCAACAGCAAGATTAACAAAATCCAAAGGATCGCAAACAGGTTATACCTGAGAAACATATTTATTCGCCAACAAGCTCTTTATAGTCCTGAGCAGAAAGCAGGGTATCAACAGAACCTTTATCTGACAACTTAATTTTTATCATCCATCCTTTTTCATAAGGATCTTCATTTACAGATTCAGGGCTGTCTTCCAAAGCTTCGTTAAATTCCAATACTGTACCTGAAACAGGCATAAATAAATCTGAAACTGTTTTTACTGCTTCAACAGTTCCAAATACATCTCCTTCTTCAATGGTTTCGTCAATGGTTTCCACTTCCACGTAGACAATGTCCCCTAATTCACGCTGTGCGAAATCTGTAATGCCAATAAAGGCATTATCTCCTTCTACTCTCACCCATTCGTGATCCTTAGTATACTTCAAATTTTCAGGAATATTCATAAATAATTACGTTTTTTGATTACTTGACTGCTTAATTTTTTTCAAAAATACACTCTTTTTTTGGATGCAAAAACTATTATTGCAATCCAAATCTAACTTGTACACCAAAGGAAGTATTTGTGGTTGGAAATGAGTTTTGAACACGTGGTTCATTAAAGCTTCTCTGATAATAAAAATTGAGGTTTAACTTTTCGCTCACAGTATAGTTTACTGTAGGCCTTAGCTGATAATTAATATTTCCATCTACCAATACATTTCTATCATCATCCACTGAGCGTTGTACAACCTCTGTATCTCGAACAGTAACACTCAATTGCATGGTCAAGTCATTCTTTAAGGCCACTGTTCTCCCTTTAATTTTAAATGGAAATTTAAATGAAGGATCTGTAAAACCAATATCTATTACAAAATCATTACTTTTTTGGTCAGTTAACTGAGATGTTTCGGTGCTTAGTGCCAGGTTCCTCTCTTTTTTATATTCTAGTTTCGCTGTAAACCTACCTTTAGTACGTAAATTCACTCCAATCAACGGTGAAAATCGTTCAGAAATCAACACCTGGCCAATATTATAGACGGGTATGAAATTCCCGCTATCTGACTGAATACTTGGAAATGGATAATTCTCAATATTGCTATTTAACGTAAGATTTTGATTTTGCGAATCGTACCTTCCATTACTTATAAAATTACTCACATTGAAGCTCGCATTGTAGGCATGGCTTATCGTTACAGAAGGAAAAATCTTTTTGATTGCTTTTATATTTGACAATCCTTTATAATCGATACGCCAATTGGGCAAAGGGAATTTAGGGAATGGATTTAATGAAACCTGTGATGCATCTGTCTCAGTATAAGCCGCTAAAAAGGCAGGAATCAATACATCCTGTTGATTTAAAAGGTATTCTCCTTTGTTAGGATTTGCCTCAGATAACCTTTTGTGTACTTCCTCCCTGTTTTCCCTAAACTGATCAAATAAAGGTGAATTGTCCTGAGAGGTTTTTACAAAAGAAGTTTTGATCATATTATAACTCACACTATAATTCCCACTTCTGGTAGGCGTAAAACTCGCAAACTCATCCAGTTCCTGGCTATACCTAAATGTTTCTGAATAGTTCTCATTGATTACTCTATTAAAATCAATCTGGACTGTTAAATCATTCATTGGTTCCAACATGGCTTTTACGTCCAACGTTCTTACAATTGATTGTGTAAACAGAGTAGATTGAGATTCTGACTTTGCCAGCCAATTTTTATCTGCTGCAGTTGTCCGAATAGAAGGATCCTGGCTTCCTAGAATGAATGGTAATCCGGGTGCAGTCATAGAAGAATCAAGACCGAACAAATAAGCCCTGTTTCGAAATCCCGGCAATAATGTCCCGCTTCTTTCCGAGTAATTAGCTGTAACATTTTTTAGAGACATCAAAAGGTTTAGGAATCCTTTCACTACACCAGCCCCTGGCTGTGCCCAGGTGCTGTCCACCTCGTTGGCGCGTAATCGCGGAGGATTATTAATACTATTCAAGATTCTTACTTTATTGTAAAGTTTGGTCATATCCAGCCTGGAATTAAGCCCCCATTCACTACTATTTTGGATTATATGGCCTAAAGTATCTATCTGGTTAAGTGATCCTGAGGTCCAGTTAAAATCAACTTTATACCGCGCATCAGCAGTTACCCAATCAGTAAATGGAATTTTGTCCAAAGGAATACTGTAACCTGCCACTATACTTTGATCAAAATTTTTCATTCTGCCCAGGTTACTTAAATTGGTTAAAATGGAATCCCGTTTGGCTTCTGTATTTATTTCGCCCTCCTCTTCATCCACAATGGCAAAAGCACGTGCAGTATAATTTAAATTAATATTTTGTGTCAGATTCCAATTAAGGTTATAAGCCCTCGCCAGAGTAAAGCTCTTTTCAAATTGGGCATCAATTCCTTGTGTGGTCAGCATATCATTTCGTAGCTGCGTTTTAACAAAACTTCTGTCAAGGTCTCCCCTAAAGCTAAATGTACTCGGTAGCGGGTTAATGTTGATATCTCTAATTAATTTCAGATAAGGAGATTTCAGGAATGCTACTGTTTCCAGGGGAGCAATACTGGCATTAGGAAAACCATAATTATATCCGATGGCACCCTTATAATTTCGGGTTTCATAGGTAGCTGTCTGAAGGTTGGATCGGGTTATGTCATTGTACGCATAGGTGAAATCAAAATTAGATATGGCAATAGGCCACACAATTTTTTCAGTATCCTTTCTTTCCTTTCTTACATTGGTAAAATTAATGCTTCTTCTTTCCTCCTGATCAATGACAATTTGCCTATACTCCTCTCTTTCCTCAGCATCATCAAACCCTTCCAATGAAGCAGAAAGCGGGATGTCAGGATCTCGTGGATCATAAAATGGAGTGGCAGTAAAAGTTTGATATCCCAGGTACATCGGGATTTTTATTCCTGACTCTTCTTTGAAGAATTTCCCCAGGCTCACATTACCTGACACATCAAATCCCAATGAACTTTCTCTTGTTCTTTGTGAAATATTTTCTTCAATTCCTCCAAAACCTACTGAAGTATAACGTGTGCTGGCAGTAATATTAGCAAAATCAGCAAGCTTGGTATTAACGGAAGCATTGGCCGCCCAACCTGATGTTTGATCGAATTCTGTTACGCGCATTTCATTCGCCCACATGCATACATCCTTAGGCAAACCACCTCCACCTGCCGGATTCCTCATGCCTATCATGATAGTTTGGAGAGAACTCATATCCGGCCTTCCTCTAACAGTCAATGTGTATTTCCCGAATTCCTCTGTATAGGGCAACAAAACATTTTGGCTTCCCAAAAATCTATTTCTTCTTGATTTAAGTTTATAGAGTTCATCAAATGCCAGGGCAATTTCATTTTCTTCAGGCCAAATTTCACGGGGATCTGTAGCTTGATAAGGCGTTACTTTAAGAGGAAGTTCAATTTCATAGTAGTTATCGTCAAAGTCGGTTCCAAACCTTACAAAAGCAGTAATTTCATCATCATTGGCGTTAGGGCTTTGCGCATGTAAAAACATTTTTAACTTCCCATAATTTACCAGATCAAAATTAACATTCTTAAATGCTGCAACCGCTTTACCATCCTCAAAGTCATCTACGCAAAGTTGAATTGATTGCTCATTTTGTCTTACCTGGTTCGCGACAGATGCTACGTCCTGGTCTCTTTGAATTCCGGGGGGCAAGGTATAAGGAACTTTACCCGGACCATTCTCGGAATTGGATTCAATATTTACTACTGACACTACCAAATTGCTTCTTTTATCTTCAGGTGTTTCAGAAATCCCACTTCTGGCCAAAGAACCATCGTATTTTCTCCATTGGGAACCTACTAACCTAAAATCGGCCATTCTTAGCACAACGGGTTGTTCGAAGTCTGTTAAGATAGTCCTGATAAACCTAATAGTTTTAAATCCTTGAATATCTCCCTGGGTGCGGGTTGGGTTTCTGATGGGTATTCTAAATAAGTACCACTTTATTCCATCTTCATCGGATACTGCCTCATCAACAATCAACGGATTAGAAGACACACTCAGCTGATCCTTCGTCAGGTTTACTTCATATTCATAGAATTCTTCCAGTGTGGAAATGGTTTTGTCATCATTTAAATCCTCAGAATCCGGATAGCGACTACCTGAAGGGTTAAAATCTAAATTTGCAGCGGGTCCCGGTGTATTGCCTTCAGGATTGTTGAAGTTTTTATATCTTTCCAAAAGTGGGGCTTGCCTGGCATCAAAATCATCTCCTAAGAAATACTTGAAGTTATCGGCAGATGGATCGTCCAATATTCTTTGTTTGGCTTCGGCTGACAAGGAGGCATTGCTATTAACTTCGTCAACAAATTCAGAATAAAATGAAGCTTCCTGATCATTCCTTACGCCATCCAAACCGACATCCTGATTTCCCCTGGCACCGGTTTCATTAGAAAAAACATCCGTGATAGGAGCATTTTCCGGCACCCTTGCATATTCAGTAATTTCTATCTCACTTAAATCATCATAATCTGCAGGCAAACCATTTTCATATGATAATTGACCATCTCCCAGTACATCCTCAGAAACGCTTCCCAGGTTAAAGTAAAGTTTACCGCCAGTGGTATTGGGAGCGGCATCCTGGGAACCATCATCCACTACACCCCGAGGGGAATCGATGAAAGGATCCATTAACCAAAATTCTATATATTCTATATTGTTCTTGTCAAAATCCACCTCTGATGTGATGGCCCTGCTAATACCTGCCCAGTTGGATTTTGGGTTTTTCAATTTTCCCTCGGCTGTTAAATCGGAGTTATAATTATAAACTCCCCTTTCTTCCGGAAAGTAAGCCAGGTCGAAAGTTGGCAATAGGTTAACCCCTATATTTCTATCCCTATTTTTATAAATTTCCTGAATCACCACACTTCTGGCATAGTGATTTTCTAGTGCTTCATCAGTTAATTCAGGTACATTGGCACCATTCTTCCTATAAAAAATATTATCCACAGAATACCATGCCAATTTTGCCCTTTTTTTATTTTCTGCAAATTTTCCCGTCCCTACAAATTTCTTGTCCGGTGTAGCGGGGGTAGAAGAGATTTTCCATCCATTAATATCACTTCCTAAATTATTAACAGTGATAGACTGTTCGAAATCATCAATATAAGAAGTACCTTCTCCATCCACTTGGTTGGAAGTACCTGGAACCATTTGTGCAAATTCTCCTCTAAAAGTTAAAATGGAGGGTTCTTTGGTATCTATAAAAGGAATAAAATCAACCATTTTAGTTAAAAATGGCATTTCATCACTATAATTAATATCTATTCCCCATTTGGTATTATTGGTTGGTTCGGAACCTATGCTATACCTGGATACCCCAAGAGGCCGTTGAGTGTGCCGCAAAACAGTAGCTCCAAAATTTATCTTATCACTTAACACATAATCAAAACGAGTACCTACCAGAGTCCTTGATTGGAAATTAAATAAATCTGCTTTTTCAAAAGTAATAGCCAAATCCCTTCCGGAGCTAAGAATCCCCTCATTGAGAATAATCACTCTTCCTAAATTATAATCTACACGATAATCCAGCCCTTCCTGTAGTTGTGTACCACCGGAACTTACCCGTACTGAATTAGGTGATATATTGATACCGGGCAATGCTATCTCGGAAGAAGATCCACTTTGATACTGCCCTTTGATAAAGAATTTATCTTTAGAAGTGAGCTGTTGTGCATCATTTTTTGTAGACTCATACAATGTATTGAAAACATATTTCCCTCTAAAGGTTTGCTCATCAGGACGGAATAATTCACTTAATCTCTGACCGAAAGGCTCTAAAACAGGGAAGATTATTTTACCATCTACCTCATTGATTGTTACACCACTTACATAATCAAAATTTCCATCTGGCTGCGGATCCCCATTTTGGTTCAAACTATCCAAATTAAATAATCTTAAGAGAGGGGTATCACGTAGAGAGCTTTCATGCAAACTTGGATTATCCTGACCTGTTCTGTCATCACGGTAAATGATTCTTAATTCAAAACCTTCCTGTGAAATTTGATTCCCGTTAAGGTTATAAATGTTTTTCATCATTAAATCCCAGCTCGGCACATCAGTATTAATTTTGGAAGGTCTTAAAAGTTTCAAAATTACCACTTCATCATCTGGCCTGTTGCCATAGTTTTCTGCCAATTCTCCCACCTGATACCTGGCTCCATTATAGCTATACTCATAAGCTACTGCAAGCATTTCATCATTTTGCAATTGCCTCCTTAAGGAAATATAGCCCAGTTGCTTATCAATGGTATATTCTGTGGCCTCCAGTTTACGAGCAACATTAATAGCTTCATAATCCACTGTGCGGGAAAGAGAAGGGCTTAAACTTTCAACAGAAGAAAGAAAATTATTATAGTCTTTATTAAAGGGTTGAAGTTGATCCCATAACCTATTCGCATCATTATTTGTAGGAGTACCAGCAGAAACGGATGGGAGCAACAATTCATTTTTATTGACATTATTAGGATTGGCTTCCCCTAAATCCATAAAAGCTGCCACACTTCGCAGGCTATTTGTGTTTTGAGTTCTGTTAATAACAAACACTTCCACTCTTCTGACATCAAGACCTGAAGTAATACGAGGCATTGAACTCAGCCAGTTTTCATAATTATCCCTGAAAAAATGTCCCAAAAAGAAATGTCGGTTTTCATCGTAATCAGACGCTCTTACATCAAATTCCTGTCGTTGAGCACCACCTTCTACGCGAATGGTTTCAGATGTACCTCTTTGGGTAGAGGCCACACTGGTAACAAATAAATGACCAAACTGCAATTGTGTTTTAATACCAAACAAATTCTGTGCACCTGTTATCAAGCTGTTATTAACAGGCATGCTCACGTTTCCAATTTCAATCTTTTTAATAATTTCTTCCTCAAAACCGGTGTATTCCACTTTAAGGTCATTCTGAAAATCAAATGAATTATTGTTGGCAAAATTAGCTGTAACAGCTAGCTTTTCGCCCACTTTACCCACAGCATTCATGTTAATTTGCTGGTCAAATTCAAAACTGGAATAGCGTTGCTGTTGTACCGGAATGTTAGGATTTTCATTTTTGGTGAACCTGCCCCCAAAATCTAGAGTAATAAAACCATTGGGAATAATTTCAACAAAACTACCGCCAAACAGACGATCGAAAGCCGGGCTTACATAAAGTGGCGGAATCAGCTGACGACCACTTACAGCACTTTCGCCATCCAATCCCAGTGATCTTTCTTTCCAATAATCATTTAAAATTTTCTCGTCCTGATACCTGGAGAACTCCTCAAAACTCATAGAGCTGGTAGGCCGGAAATTTACATCTCCTATTTTTTCATAAATGGTGTAATTAAGGCCGGTATCTATTTCAACATCCAGGCTTAAAGCAGCAGGATCGCCTAATTGGAGGGGGCTTTGTCCCTGGTTGCTTGAAAATGGATCACCATATCTATCCTGAAACTGAAATGTGGGCCTTTTGCTTGGCTCGTAATTCTTTACACTATCAGCTTCCGTACTGTCTTTAGGAATGGTGTCTTGTTGCTGTTGGGTGCTTTGTTGAGTCTCCTGAAACAAAAAAGCATTAAAATCGTAATTATTTGCATATAGGGAATTTCCACCGAGATAAAGCCCGACAGGAAGGATAAAAGAACATAAAAAAAGAAGAACAGGAACCCTTTTACTTAACAAAATTTTAACAGATTTAGGCTGACTTTAAGGCTTGCTTGATTAATTCCTCTAATGTAATATTTTCGCCATTTTTCTCCAAAATGTTGTTAATTACTTTTTCGGCAGAAGTTTTAGCAAAGCCCAAATTTAATAATGCAGATAACGCTTCATTGCGCTTGCTATTGTTCGATCGGAAAGATGAGTTGGAAGAATCTGCCACTAATCCCTCTTTTTTATATTTATCTTTTAATTCCAGGATGACACGTTGGGCTGTTTTTGCACCTATTCCTTTAATAGCCTGAATTTGCTTTACATTTTCTGCTACAATGGCCGATTTTATTTCAGCCGGAGCCATAGAAGAAAGCATTCCCAAAGCAATAGAAGGTCCTATTCCTGAGATGCTAATTAAATCAAGAAACATCGATTTTTCCATTTCCTGATGAAAGCCATACAATGTATGCGAATCCTCTTTCACATGGTAATGAGTAAGTACCAAGGCTTGTTTTTGATTTTTAAATGCATCAAAAGCAGAAAGAGGAATATTGACATGATATCCCACGCCACCTACCTCAATAACAAGGTAGGTAGCTTCCAAGGTGATAATTTCGCCTTTAAGAAATGAGATCATAAGTTATTATCAGTATATTGATTTTGTGCATCTGCCACAGAAATAGCCACCATATTCACAATTTCCCTTACTGAACTTCCCAATTGCAATATATGAACAGGTTTATTCATGCCCAATAAAATAGGGCCTATGGCCTCAGCATTCCCCAGTTCCATTAAAAGCTTATAGGCAATATTTCCTGAAGCCAATGTAGGGAATATAAATGTATTTGCCCCTTTTTCGGCCAATTCACTAAATGGATAAGTTTCCTGAAGCAAGTCCGTATTAACCGCTATGTTGGCTTGTATATCACCGTCAATAATCAAATCCGGCCATCTTTTTTTAGCTATTTCCCTTGCTTTTGATGCTTTTTCAGGTATTTCACCTTTGCTAGAACCAAAGTTGGAATAAGAAAGCATTGCCATTCGAGGTTCAATTCCGAAGAACTTGGCCCCTCTGGCTGTCAATCCAATTATTTCCACTAATTCATCAACAGTAGGATTGGTATTTACCGTAGTGTCAGAGAAAATATAAGTACCTTTTTTAGTAGACAAAATGTACATGCCTGCCACTCTTTTACCAGGTTCCGCCCCAATTATTTCCAATGCAGGCCTAATGGTTCTGGGATAATCTTTTGTCAATCCTGAAATCATGGCATCAGCTTCTCCGACTTCTACCATCATACTACCAAAATAATTACGATCCCTCATTAGCTTTTCAGCTTCATAAAGTGTTACTCCCTTTCTTTTCCTCTTTTCGTAAAGCTTTAAGCCATAGTCTTTTCTTTTTTCGGTATTCTCAAAGATGTCTATGATTGGGCTATCACCTATATCCAAATGATGTGTGGCAATTAAATCCAGAATTTTCTCCCTGTTACCCAATAAAATTGGATGGGCAATTCCTTCATCTATTACCATTTGTGCGGCTTTAAGAATCTTGGCATTATCAGCTTCAGCAAAAACCACACGTTTAGGATCCTTTTTGGCTTTGCTCAATATCCTGTTCATCAATTTTTGATCAACACCAATTCTTTTTTGAAGGTCAATTTCATATTGAGCCCAATCAGTGATGTGCGTTTTGGCAACTCCTGATTCCATTGCAGCCCGCGCTACAGCCGGTGAAATAGTGGTAATTAAACGGGGATCCAATGGTTTGGGGATAAGGTAGTCCCTTCCGAAAACAATACTCTGATCGTCATAAGCTTTATTGATCAATTCAGGAACAGGTTGTTTGGCCAGGCTGGCAATTGCGTATGCTGCTGCCAACTTCATTTCTTCATTGATGGCCGTTGCCCTTACATCCAAAGCACCTCTGAAAATATAGGGGAAACCAATTACATTATTTACCTGATTAGGATGGTCGGATCGGCCTGTAGCCATAATAATATCTTCCCTTGCATCCATAGCTTCCTGGTAAGGAATTTCCGGGTCAGGGTTGGCCAAGGCAAATACAATAGGATTGGGTGCCATTGCCAAAATATGTTCTTTGCTTATTACATTTCCGGCCGAAAGCCCTAAAAACACATCTGCACCTTTCATGGCATCCTTAATATCATTCACTCCTTTTCGGTCAGAAGCAAACAAAGCCCTGTTTTCATCCAGGTCGGTTCTATCAGAAGAAATCAACCCTTGCCTGTCAAACATTAAGATGTTTTCTTTTCTCAGACCCAATGACTGATAAAGCTTGGTACATGAAATAGCAGCAGCACCTGCCCCGCTCACTACTAATTGAACATCCTCAATATTTTTACCTACCAATTCCAAAGCATTGATCAAGGCTGCACTAGATATAATGGCTGTTCCGTGCTGATCATCATGCATCACAGGAATATTCATTTTCTTCTTTAATTCCTGCTCTATCACAAAGCATTCAGGTGCTTTAATATCTTCAAGATTGATACCTCCAAATGTGGGTTCAAGTGATTGAATAATATGGATTAACTTTTCCGGATCCGACTCCTGAATTTCAATATCAAAAACATCAATTCCCGCAAACTTCTTAAAAAGAACACCCTTCCCCTCCATCACAGGTTTGGAAGCATCAGGCCCTATATCCCCCAGGCCTAAAACGGCTGTTCCATTGGATATAACACCCACCAAATTACCTTTGGCTGTATATTTATAAGCATTTTCTTTGTCCTTTTCTATTTCTTTACAAGGCTCGGCCACTCCAGGGGAATAGGCAAGGGCCAGGTCGTTTTGTGAACTTAATAATTTGGTTGGAACTACTTCTATTTTTCCGGGTGATCCCTGGCTATGATAATTGAGGGCATCTTCTCTTCGAATTTTTTTCGACATAATATATTTCGTTCAATAATATTTAAATTAAATGATGTTGAGGGGAGTTTCTAAATGAGTTTTGATTTCTTGGATACCCCTCCCAATCATACAAAAGAAATGGAAAGTACAGAATATTAGGAACAAAAATAACAAATCATTCCATATCCCAAGGTATCTTATGAATCAAATTATGTTTTTAAAAGAAGGAGGGCATTCAAAATCTTCTGTTAAACCTTCCAGGAATCGCTTTTACTCAAATTGTCAGATTTATTAATCATTGATGGTATCAGGGATATCAGCAGTGGAAAGTATTGCTTCCAGCTTACGCATAGGTTCCCTTTTATCTTTACCAGGATTATCTAAATATCCTTCTACATAATATAAATCCCCGGATTGCTCATTGGCAAATAAATAGCTGACAAAGGCTCCGCCCCGTGAATTATCAGAGTATTTCCAAAGGCCTTTCGTTTGTAATGCGAAATTTCCATTGAGGTTAACAGTATCAATCACCAAATTCATTTGATCCTGAGTGGTTATATAAAGTGAATCATTGTCTTTATCTGTAATATACTTTCTGCCAAGCTCATTACGCAGGCTTTTCAGGTTGGCAGGATCAAATACCGATTCGTCATTGAATGGCATTTTAACCACCCATATATTCAGTTCTTCCCTTTGATCCAATTTTCTTATCCACGCATGATTTTCATCCTTTACTGCTAAATCAAAACCATACGGAATCACCATATCTAAACCAAGATTGCTAGAAAGGTAGTTCATTACTCCTTTGGAAGTGCTTTTTTTAATCTTCTCCACCATTCGCTCTTCTTCCACTTTATTAAAAAACTGTTGAATCTTTTCTTTATTTTCTTCGATGTTTTTCATCAATTCCTCTTCTGTTCTGCCAAACAAGTAAAGTACTTCCTGTCCCTTAGCATAAACATCCTCTTGATTAAAAGAAAAAATGTCCGGATTATTCTTAATTTGTTCAATAGAATTATCAGTAAAATACTTTTTCAGCCGCTTGCCTTCTGCAGAATTATTGTCCAGCGTAGCTACAAACATTAAATTTTTAGAAGCTTTTAATACACTATTGAACTTACTCGGATCAGTCCTTTTGATATCATACAAAGGCTCATCCTGAGGAATTGCTTCCACATTAGCTCTAAACAAATCCTTTACTTGCTGCCCCAAAGCACCATTCCACTGATCAGGAGCCATTACCAAAATAATTTCTCCGTCTTCACCCCTGGCATTTTGCATAGTGGCTGAACTGTTTGATTCTCCATTGGAATCGCAGGACATTATAGAAACAAGCAATAGTAATGAAATGAATAAACCTTGTATATTATTTGTTAGCTGCACGATATGTTTTTTTTATGATGTAAAAGATTTAAAAATTCATTAACCCACTTTTAGTATTTGACCGGGTTTAATTGAATTTCCTTCCAAATTATTAAGTTTTTTTAACTTTTCAATTGTTAAGTTATCAAACTTTCTGGAGATATCCCATAATGTATCTCCTGGCTGTACCCGATAGGTACCACCCTGAGAGGCTATTTGTTTCTGCTGCAATTTATTCTGATTGGCACCGGCCAGGTTTTTACTAGTCTTATTAGCATAATCATCCCCTACCCAGATAGTCAATGGCTGGCCAATCCTAATCACTGAACCTGACATTTTATTCCAATGGCGGATATCAGACACTTTCACATTATATCTATTCGCTATAGTCCCCAGCACATCTCCGGATTGTACCCGGTAGACTAATTTCTGCCGTCCATAGGTACTGCCAGATTCATTCGTAGCAAATTTTTCAAACTGTTCCTCACCTTTGGAGGCTAAATTCAATATCTCCAATTTATTGGCACTGAGTCTTTCCTTTTCATGCTTAGGGACACGCAAGTGATAAATTTGTTGTTTAGCAGCAATAGCATTTCGCTTTAACTCAGGATTTAAATCTTCCAGGGTTTCTAAACATATATTTGTATGCTCTGCAAAAAGAGGCAAATTCACGAAGCCAGAGATATGGAGAGTATCATATTCAGGAAGATAATGTTTGTCCTCAATGAACATGTTATGCTCTTCCATATAGTTCATACTATACATTACAGCAATGAATTGAGGTACATAGGATCGTGTTTCCCTCAATAAGTAAGGGTAGATTTCCCAAAATGTTTTTTTATAGCCACTTTGCCTGATGGCTTTGCGGATATTGCCCGGTCCTGAATTGTAAGCAGCCAATGCTAAATGCCAATCCTGATTAAAATATTTGTATAAAAAAGTAAGGTACCTGCAAGCCGCTATGGTAGCTTTTTCCATGTCCATTTTTTCATCATAGTACCAGTTTTCAGACAGGCCGTAGTCCACCCTGCCGGTAAGGGGCATAAATTGCCATAGGCCTACTGCTCCTGCACGGGATCTTGCTTTGGGGTTAAGACCTGATTCTACAATGGAAAGATATTTCAATTCATCCGGCAGACCGTAGGCTTTCAGATAATACTCAATCATAGGAAAGTATTTAGTCTGAAGAGCCGCCACTCCTTTGGTATATTCCCTGTTCCTGACAGTGAAATAATCCACAAATGATTTTACTGTATTATTGAAAGTAAGGGGGATTTCGTTTTCAATATGTTTTAATCTCTCCTCAATCAGTACGTAGGGAACATCCGGGACATACTCATATTTGAAGTGGGGCATTTCCGCTTCTACAGTAGTGGAATCGATTCTTTCAAGCAGGATATCAGCCTGAAAAGCAAATGAATAACTATTTGCAAAACATACCAATGCCAGTAATCCCATGATATGTTTTGCCAATGTCTTCATATTTAATTATTTCATCAGGTAATTAGAAAATGCAAACAATTCGTCTTCTTTGAAAACGTCAGTCATAATCTGTAATCCAATGGGTAGGTTATTTTTATCTACTCCATTAGGAATTGAGATAGCCGGAATACCACTTACATTAGCCTGAACGGTAAAAACGTCTGCCAGGTACATTTCAGCCGGATTTTCTGTTTGGGAATTTAGCGGAAATGCTGTAGTTGGTGTAGTGGGCAAAATGATAAAATCATAGTCAGATAAAATTTTGCGCGTTTCATCCCTGATCAACCTTCTTACCTTTTGAGCCTTTGTATAGTAAGCATCATAGTAGCTGGCACTTAATACAAAAGTACCCAGCATGATACGCCTTTTCACTTCATTACCAAAACCCCTGGTACGGGAAAGTTTGTACATGCTTTCCATACTATCTGCTTCAGGAGCCCGGTAACCATATCTCACGCCATCAAAACGTGACAAATTAGAACTGGCCTCAGCGGTAGTCAATATGTAATACGTAGCCAAAAGGTATTCCAAATAAGGAAAAGTTACTTCCGTTACTTCGTGTCCCTCCTCTTTCAGAAAATCTAATTTCTGAATAGTATGTTGCTTAATTTCTTGCTGTAAATCAGTACTCTCTATCGTTTCTTTGATATAGGCTACTTTAACCTTCTTGTCGAATTTCAGTAATTGATCATAATCAGGCACTTCTTTTCTGGAAACTGTACTGTCATTGTCATCAGCACCGGCTATTACTGAGAGTATACTGGCATTATCTTGTATATTATTGGTAAAGATGCCAATACAATCAAAAGAAGAGGCATAAGCTATCAATCCATAGCGGGAAATTCTTGAGTAGGTAGGTTTTAAACCCACTACACCGCAAAAAGCCGCAGGTTGCCGTACAGATCCCCCGGTATCGGTGCCTAAAGCAGCCATACAAAGACCCGCCTGCACTGAAACAGCCGATGCCCCGGATGAACCTCCCGGAACACGGGAGTTGTCGGCAGCATTTAATGTAGGGCCATACGCAGAATTTTCGTTGGAAGATCCCATTGCAAATTCATCGCAGTTTTGCCTCCCAATGATAATAGCATCTTCATCAATTAATCGTTGGACTGCCGTGCCGGTAAATTGAGATTCAAATCCTTCAAGAATTTTACTACCTGAGCTTACCTTTTGATCTTTCAGCACTAAAACATCTTTAATACCCACTACTAGTCCGAATAGCTTGCCCAAAGGTTCGTTATTCCGGATTTTTCGGTCAATCTGCTCTGCCTTTGCCTGAGCCTCCTTATCATAAACATCAAGGAAAACATTCAGGTGATGATTTTCATCAATACGTTTCAGGTAATCAGATACTACCGATTGAAGGGTACTATTTTTTTGCTTCAGATCTTCCTGAAGGGATTTTAAATTCTTATACGGCTCCAATAGTATATTACTCTTTGTGATCTACCTTAGCGCTTTTTCCAGTTTCCTGAATTTCGTCTTTTATTTCTGTGGTAGCATCTTTGAATTCGCGGATACCTTTTCCAAGCCCTCTTGCCAATTCAGGAATTTTTTTCGCGCCAAAAAATATTAAAATTACCAACATGATAAGCAGGATTTCCCATCCGCCTAATCCACCTAAAAATGCAAATACTGTGTTCATTGCTTTAAATTTAATAATGTAAGTGTAAAGTTAATTAATAATCCAATGCTTAACCAATTGCTACAAAAAAAAGCACAAGATTGTTTTCCAGTTTAATACTTATTTAGAAAAATAAGTTCATTCCCTACTTTTTAAAAAGCCAGGCTTCAGGGTTTAATTTCTGGTTATTCTTCCATACTTGAAATTGAATTTCGGACGTTCCCTCATTGTTGGTGTATACTGTCCCGAGAGATTGCTTTGCCACAATTTTGTCCCCTTTTTTCACATTCACGCTTTTCAATTTGGCATATACCGTAAAATATTCTCCATGTTGGACCATTACCACATTATTCATACTTGGCACAAATGCCACATACTTCACTTCTCCATCAAAAACAGCTCTCACTTCCTCATTCTCATTGGTTTGGATATCTATTCCATCATTATTAATAGAAATGTTTTTATAAACAGAGTGCGGATGTGTGCCAAACTTTTGAGAGATAAAACCCGCAGCCACGGGCCAGAAAAGTTTGCTCTGATTACCTGCAAATGAGCTGGAAAGTTCTTTTGCTTCAGGTGTCAAAGCAAATTTTGTGGAAGAAGCGCCCTTAGAACTTTTCTCTATTTCTTTTTTAATCAATTCGGCAATTACCTTTTCCAGGTTCTTGACTGCACTTTTCCTCTCTTCAATTTCTTCTTTTACTTCCTTTTCGCGCTTACTCAACTGAGCCACTACATTACTCTGTTCTGCTTTTAGCCTGTTAAGTTCCCTGTTTCTATTAATTTGCTCCTGTAACAATACGCTTTTATCCAGGCGGATTTGCTCAACAGATTCTTGCTGATCAGTTAATAAAACTTTGATGGCCTCAATTTGCTCCGCCTGATTCCGCCTCACCTTTGCATAATACTCCATATGCTTTAGCCGCATAAACATTTGATAAAAGGAGGCTGAAGCAAATATATAAGAAAGCTTGCTTAATGACTGATTACTTTTTTGTGTGGCATACAACATGGAGGCATATTCCTTTTTCATTTTTTCCAGGTCCTGCTCCAGGGAACTTATAATTCCTCCAATTTCATTCACCTGCTGGTCCAGCAAGCCAATTTCATTGGAAATAGAATTAGTAATGGATTGTTGTGCCTCAATTTTAAAATTCAGGGCGTTAAGCTGACCCAATGTAGCCTTCTTTTTGGAAGTAGTTTGGTTGAGTATTTTCTCAGCCTGCTCAATTTTTTGGATATTTTCTTTTTTTTCCTTTTCCAGTTCGGCACGAGATTTTTGTGCATTGACTTGTTGAGTAGCCAATAAAGCAAAAAAAATAAGTAATAAATATTTTATGTCAATCATATTTACTGGAAACACTAAAAGGGAAAGAGATAGGGTTCGCTCCTATATCCACTTTTGAATGGTTAATCTCAATTGTAGTGGTTGCCGTGCCATTTTTAGCTTTGCTCAAAACAGTTACCAGACTTTTGAAAGGAAAAGCCTGATTGGAAATTTGATTAAAGTTATCAAAAACCATACTCATATCATTGCCATCAGGGAGTTCCTTTACCATTACATTCTTTACTTTACGGATATCTTTATTGGCTATAGTCTGAATAAGAAACCTGTCTCTTCGTTGGTCTATTTTTAATAGATTCCCTTTTTTATCGTATTCATCATCTTTTGTAAATTCAAATACCTGATTGCCCAACAAAATGGATTGTACCATTTGAAAGTCTACCTCGAAATTAAGCATATTGCTTAAGGACTCATAATTATAACGATAAACTTCTTTATTTACCCTATCCAGGAAAACTATAGTATCCTGGTTGATAAAACCTCTTGCTGCTTCTATGCCAAGGATTGGAGAAAGGGACACCCAAATGATGCTGTCTTTCTTCATACGAATTGTTGCACTGGAACTCAGGCTTTTGTCTTCAGAGGCAAACTTAATTTTGGATTTTGTTTGCAAGTATTCAAAGTCAAATCTTTCCAGTCCATACTCTTTCTCAATACTTGAAGTAGGTAATAATTTTTTCCCACATGAAGAAACCAATACTAATATTACTATCGCTACAATTCCACTTATTCTACTCATAATATTTCCTTTCAGCTATTTTTTGATCAATCTGGCTTGAAGTACCACCTATTTCCCTGGCTTTCTCCCACTGATTAATCGCTTTTTCAATTTCACCCGTTTTATAAAGGGCATCTCCGTAATGTTCAATAATCGTACCTGAACCATTTAAACCGGCTGCCTTTTCTAAATATTTTAAGGCGTCAGTATAATTGCCCATTTGAAACAATACCCATCCGTGTGTATCCAGGAATGTAGCATTCTCAGGATTCTCCTTTACCATCCGCTCAGAGAGTTTTTTGGCCAAATCCAACTTTTCCTTTCTTAGAGATAAATAATAAGTGTAATTATTAATAGCAAAATAGTTTTGCGGATTGGCTTCAATAGCTTCTTCATAAGCTTTAAAAGATTTCTCGAAGTCTTTGTTGGCATGATAAGCATCGGCAAGCTGTGCAGCAAAAGTGCTTTTCAGTTTATTGTTACCATACACAATGGCCTTACCTTGCTCCCACATCATAATGGCCCTGGAGTACTGTTTTAATGAAAAGTATGCCGATCCCGAAAATAAATAAATAACCGGCTGGTTAGGAAAGTACTCCATGGCTTCGTTGGCATGCTTGGCAACGCCCTCATAATCTTTCATTTCCATCTGCAATGACAAGACATTTTGCCAAAGCTGAAAGTTATTGCCAGCATTTTTAATGGCCTTTTTATAAAGCAACAGGGCACTATCTTTATCATTTAAAGCAAAATACATATCCGCTGATGCAGCCAAAGCATTAGACTCGTTGGGATGTATATTTAAAAGATAGCCACTTAATTCTTTCAAAAAAGGAGTCATAGACTCATCGGGTAAGCGCCTGATCATAGGCACAAAGTTATTCAGTTTGTTTTTGAGAGAGATTTCCTCAGATTGAAAAGCTTTGGCAAAATAAGGTTTGGCTTTTTCAGGCGTATTGGTTTGCATATAAAGCTGTGCGAGCTCCAACTGAGCCACTGCCTGGTTTTTATTCTCAGATAAGTAAGTATTTAAATAATCAATGGCTTCCTCATTTTTGCCATTGGAAACTAATATTTGAGCAACGGAAACAGCATATTCACCTCTTCTGGGGTATGCTTCCACTAATTTCTTCCCTTCATCTATAGCCTCTTTGAGTTTATTTTGTTTGAGCAGTATTTTTTGCTTTTGGGTGCTTATCTCTTCTAATATCCCTAAACGTCTTTCAATTCTGTCGTAGGTTTTCAAAGCCTTATCAGGTTGCTCATTATAAAGGTAAATAGCAGCTAACTCTATCAGGTAATCATCAGGCACATCATCAGACTGTCGGTACATCTCTTCATAAGTGGCAATGGAGCCAGCGAGGTTTCCCTGATCAGTTTGTATTTCCGCCAACAATTTGGCATAAATATACTGACTCTTATCAGCCATAAGTGCTTTATTGGCATAGAGAGAAGCTTCATCCAATTGACCTGCTTCATGGTATAATTCTGCTATCTTATAATTCACCGCGGCATTGTCAGGCATGATTTGATTTGCCTTGATGAAGCTTTCCAATGCTTTGGCGTTATTGTCGATGGCTATAAAATGCATGCCTTCAGCAATTAAAAATTCCACATTAAAGCGGTCCGTTTTGAGCGGATCTCCTTCAGGCAAAATCACCTCTTCCTCCTGCACAGGGTCAGGTTGCTGCGCCCGGACAGGAGTGAAAGAAAGAAAGAACACGCTAATGAAAAGCATGCTATATAAAAAAAATACTTGTTGTAATATTTTCACTTTTATTCAATCAGCTTATTAAAATCACCAATACTTAAATCCTTTGGGGTTCCCTGGTAAACAACATGGTTCCCCAGCATACTGTTTTTTATTTGTGCTTGTCTTATTTCAGAATTAGTTTGAACAATAGAATTTTCAATTCTGCTATCAGAAACAATGGTACCATCCCCAATAGAAACATGCGGACCAATAATAGAGTTTTTAATCATCACCTTTTTTCCCAAATAAACAGGAGGGATAATCACACTATTTTCCATTTGTGCTGAACCAGCTATTAATTCTTCATTTCTAATAAACTCCAAATACCTTTGATTGGTATAAACAGTTGCATCTTTATTGCCGCAATCCAACCATTCTGTTACTGTACCAGGCTTGAGTTTCACTCCTTTCTCCTTCATATTCTCCAGTGCTACAGTAATCTGGTATTCCCCACCTGCATCCCTGATTTCATTGTCCAACAAATATTGAAGCTCTTTCTTTAAGTCTTCCCCTTTTTTAAAGTAATAAATTCCTATGATAGCCAAATTGGAAACGGGAGTTTGGGGCTTCTCAATAAAATCGGTTATTAAATTATTTTCGTTCACTTTCACCACACCAAAAGCTGAGGGATCATCTACTTTCTGTGTCCAAATAATACCTTCCTCTTCAGTATCCAGTTTAAAATCAGCTTTAAAAAGCGTATCTGCAAAAGCTACTACTGTATTTCCTTCAAGCAAATCTTTGGCACACATGATGGCATGCGCAGTTCCCAAAGCTTCCTCCTGGTAATGAATAGATCCTTTTGCTCCTACTGAAGCAGCAATAGCCAAAAGTTTTTCTTCAATTTCCTGTCCAAAGGAAGATTTAATAATAAATCCTATTTTGTCTACCTGGCTTTCACATACCTTCGCAATATCCTCAACAAGGCGTTGCACAATGGGTTTTCCTGCAATCGGAATCAAAGGTTTTGGAATAGTTAATGTATGTGGCCGCATGCGTTTGCCCATTCCGGCCATTGGGATAATAATGTTCATGATTTAAAATTTTTATATATAGATATAAGATTTTAGAAAAGAGATCTCAGAGGTTAGGTTAAAGACAAGTGAGTTGGATTTATTTCTTAAGATCATAATGCTTTATTTTTTTAATAAAAGGTAAAACGAGTATGTCTACTAATTATCCATCAGAATGTCTAAAACTGTTTAACCTTTTCCTGTACTGCCAAATCCACCCGCACTTCTTTCAGAGTCTTCCAGTACTTCTACTGCTTTCCACGTGATTTGTTCATGTCTGGAAATAACCATTTGGGCTATTCTTTCCCCATTTTCTATGGTAAAAGCCTCTTCAGATAAATTAATCAGTAAAATCTTAATCTCTCCACGATAATCAGAGTCAATAGTTCCCGGGCTGTTCAACACAGTGATGCCATGCTTATAGGCCAAACCGCTTCTCGGACGAATTTGTGCTTCAAAACCCACTGGTAATTCCATGAACAAAGCTGTTGGCAATAACTTGCGTTCCATAGGCCTAAGCACAACAGGCTCTTCCAAATTCGCTCTTAAATCCAAACCGGCTGCACTGATTGTTTGATAGGCCGGTAATTCATGTTTCGATTTATTAATTACTCTTACTTCCATTCTTTTTATTTATACTACTCCAAAAGTATGATTTATAATTTGTCAGAAAAAATCCTTTTTCTTTCATAAAGGAATAACACTCCTATATAGGTTAGGCTCAAAACCAATCCAAGTCCATAGTTCCACCAAATATCTGTTGGCTTAAGCAGAAAATAGAGCGCAATAAATATCCCGGTAAAAACTATATTCCTAACAATTTTTACCATTGGGTATGGGATGTGAAAATACTTTTGCCCACTAATATAACAATAGACCAGCATTACAAAATATGCCAGCACTCCCGCTAAAGCTGATCCTGTATACCCTAATAAAGGCACCAACACCACATTACCAATTACAGTAACGGCAGCTCCCGCCAGACTTATATATATACCATAATAAGTTCTATCGGTTAATTTGAACCAGATACTCATATTTACATACATTCCAAAGAACAACTTTCCCAGTAAAAGAATAGGTACTAAAAACAATGCCTCCCTAAAAGCAGGGCTACTAAGGAATATTTTTCCAATTAATTCAGCATTAAGACTTACCCCCACCCAGATAACGAGGGAGAGTGCCACAAAATAATAAAGAATCTTGGCAAATAGTTCCGGGGCATCTTTATCATCGGCCCGGCTGAAGAAAAAAGGTTCACCTGCATAACGAAATGCCTGAATAGCCAAAGCCATAAAAATGCTAAGTTTAAAAGTGGCGCTGTAAATACCTAAAGCTTCCTTGGCTGTTTTATCTTCATAGAAACCTATAGGAAGTAAATCTTCAAAAATGATTTTATCCAATTGCTCCACCGCTATTCCTGCCATACCCATGAGGAAAATTGGGAACGCATAAACCAGGATAGGTTTCAGTTTTTCCCAGCTCCACATCAACTTGGCCTGCCATAGCTCCTTATAAAGAATAATTACCATGGAAAGGTTGGCCAATAGATTGGCCAAAAACACATAAGAAATATCAAAAGGTTTTTCCGAAGTCCAGCTTACCAAGCCATTTTCTGCCAGGAGTGGCAAGAACCATAAGAATAAGAGATTGAACAATATGTTTAGCACAATACTGCTCATCCTGGTGAATGCAAACTTTTTGGCTTTGGAGGCCAAACGCAGTTTTGCCAAGGGAATCGCCACTATGGCATCTATAAAAAGGATAGCAGCCAAGTATTGAACAATGTAAGGTTCTACAGAAATCTGTGAAAGCCAAATGATTTCAGCGGCAAATAAATATATAAGAATACTGAATACCAAAGAAGTACCCAAAACGGCTGTAAAAGTGATGTTATAGTAGCTTTCCAGCTTATCCCGTGCAGTAAAACGGAAATAAGCCGTTTCCATTCCGTAGGTGTACACTATATTAAGGAAGGCCATATAAGCGTATATTTTCGCTATATCACCAAACTGTGCAGGGAAAAAGACCCCTGTATGCAGGGGTACCAGCAAATAATTCAGTAACCTCCCAAGGATACTGGGCAATCCATACAATCCGGCTTCTCCTGCTAGTTTTTTAAGTGGGTTCATAAAAAAAAGTGCTTCAAAGGATTTAGCCTCTGAAGCACAAATATATTAATTATTGACTCTATCTGTTTTATATGCCAATGTTGTTAATCCTACCAACACAAAATTACTCACCCTTGAATTCTGCAGCCCTTTTTTCCAAAAAGGCTTTGGTCCCTTCTTTGAAATCTTCGGATTTGCAGCAAGAAGCAAAACTGTTGGCTTCTGTTTGATAACCATTTTCACCATCTGCATAATAGGCATTTACACTTTCAATGACCATTCCTATGGCCAAAGGAGCTTTGCTATTGATTTTTTGCAAAATACCCTTTGCTTTGTTGATCAATTCTTCATGATTATCAGCCAGGTGATTGACCAGACCTAAAGACTTGGCTTCCTCTGCAGAAATAAAATCAGCTGTCATCATAAGTTCCAAAGCTTTTGCTTTGCCTATTAACTGGGTCAACCTTTGTGTACCCCCATATCCGGGGATAATACCAAGGTTTACTTCCGGCTGGCCGAACTTGGCATTGGGAGTAGCAATCCGGATATGACATGCCATTGCAAGCTCACATCCTCCACCCAAAGCAAACCCATTGACCGCAGCAATGACAGGTTTATGACATTTTTCGATCATCGAAAAAACTTCCTGACCACTTTCGGCAAATTTTCTGCCATTCATTTCATTGAGCTCAGCAATTTCAGAAATGTCCGCACCGGCTACAAAAGCTTTTTCCCCCTGCCCTGTAATAATCACTGATTTAACCTGATCATTATCATACACTTCCTGAAAAGCTTCGCGCAATTCATCAATAGTGTCTAAATTTAAGGCATTTAGTTTTTCTGCTCTATTAATGGTAATGGTTAAAATACCATTATCATGGTTTAGTTGTAGGTTATTGAAATCTACCATAGATGAATCTTCGTTTCTATTAAGTAACAAATATAGCGCATGCCATCTCAAGTACAAAAGGGAATGATGCTTATTCACTTTTATTAAGTAGAACAAAATAAAATTTGGCAGTATCATCGGGAAAATCACTGCATTCATCTAAGGAATTGTACTTTTTAGATGGAAATAAGCCCTAATCATCGTAAAACAGGCCTATGATGTAAGAATTATATGGTTTTAGAAAGCCGAAAAAATCTATTTGAAATATTAAGCCTGTATATTTGAGACATGGAAAAGTTATACATTTTTATTTTCGTTTTATTCTTAGGGATTGGAAATGCTTTCGGTCAATGTTCAGATAATGGCACGCTAAAAAACAGTGGTGCCGGAGAAATTTTCATCTTCTCTGATTTAATCAATTGCCCAAATGGCGATGTGGTTATTGACGAAGCAGGTGGTGAAGGAATTTTAAGGTTTGCTTCAGACGTGACTTTGAATAGTTTAACCATTAACTTCCAAAACGGAAATAAACCCATAAAAATTGAGATCCCTGTAGGTGTAACTGTGACAATTATTGATGGAGTTACTTTTGGCGGGCAACCAAACAAAGATAAGTTTTTAATTGTTGAAGGAACGCTTGATGTTGGCGGAACTTTGGATTTAGGGGAAATTGAATTTGAAATAGATGGTACTGGAACAATAAATGCTGAGCGAATAGTAGGTGCTTCTGATACTTCATGTACAGATGGTGAAAATGGAGGAACAGGTACTTGCCCAACTATTAATGCCGAGTCCTGTGATGGCAGTGGGTTATGTAATGATTCTGCACTTCCCATAGAACTTAAAACCTTTACTGCTTCAATGTCCAATCACAATGTTCAATTAGATTGGATAACAGCCAAAGAAGAAAACTTTTCCCATTTTGAATTAGAACGCTCTACCGATCAAAAGAATTTTGAGGCATTTGGAATTGTTCAGGGCTTAGGCGAAAGCATGTCAGATGTTTCCTATGCCTTTACAGATAGTGATGCGCCTTATGGTATAGTTTACTACAGATTAAAGGCTGTGGATATTGATGATACATTCGAATACTCCCCTGTAATTAGTATTGAGAACGGGTTCAACGGCCAGTTGAGTGTTTTTCCTAATCCAATTGAAAGTGTGGCTAATATAAAAATCAGAGTGCCTGAGGCCTTTAAAGAGAATTTATCATACCTGGCTTTGTACGACCTGCAAGGAAGTATGGTACAGGAATTCATTGGGTTTGACCCAAGCAAAGACCTGGAAATTAAGCAAGCTTTAAAATCCGGAATGTATTTATTAAAAGTACAGCATAATGGATTGGAAGAAAACATTCGGGTGGTAGTGAAGTAAACTAATTTAGCTGTTATTAAAATGAAAGGCTCTGAAAATTCAGGGCCTTTTTTTGTGCACATTTTGTTCAAAACTTCTAGTGTGGTATATAAATGTCAGTCTTTGTGTTGCAGGTAAAAAACCAATAGCTGGTCCCGACCATAGTTTATTAGGGTGAGGAGAAGTCTATTCATTAATAGATAAAATCATCGAAACGTAACACATCCGGTCGGCCAATTTGCAGCTCATTAAAATTAGTAGGATAATTATTGAACAGACGAAGCTGGGTGGTATCAGGGTAAGTCCCAGGGCTTTTGTAGTAAGTAAAATTCAATTCAATCGTAGGGAAAACAAAACTTTCATTCAGTATACGTACCCCTATTCCGAAAGAGGAAAAAAACTTTTTATGATCAAAAAGCTCATCATAGCTCAACCAATGAAAGTTATTTCTATTGTACAGACTGAATCTACACCCATAAAAATACCAGGAAGTGAAGTAAACAGACTCAAAGGACATAGTAAAACGCTTCTCCCCCAGCGGCCTTCTTTCGCCATCAGTCTGGAACTTGTTATCAATCACCAATGCATTATCCGATCTTCTGTGGATGCCATTTAAATAATTCACATTAATAAATTGTCGGAAAAAAGATTTGCCCGTCATTATCAATGGACTAAAATAATTCAAAGAAGTATTAAATATTCCATCTTCCCATTTATCTCCATTTTTAAAAGCCCCTAAAGCTGTAGTGAAACTTGCATAGCCGATATCTTGAAAATATTCTGCATAGCCTGCTTTTAACTGCCAATAATGCCTGTTATAAAATTCATTATTATCATACCCATAAGTAAATGAAAGTAATTTTCCCTTGGGAATATCCTCCGTACGGCCAAAACCCTTGATCAACCAGCTTTTGGAATAAGTACGGGTGATCAAGGCAGCACTTGCATAATAAATATCGCTATTCATGAAAAAGCGGTTACTATCCTCAGTTACAAAAGGTCTTTCCACATAGGTGGTGCTACTTGCCCTTGTTTGAAGAATCAAATTTGTCCTTTTCCTAAGTTGAAAGGATCTGCCTATCCATAAAGATCCTTCATTTTTTGTGTAAGGAATTTCCAAAAGAGGTATTGATAAAGGCCTGTAAAATTCGGAAACGTGTTGAAGAGAAGCCCCTCCACCATATTTTATTTCAGGAGTAAAGAAGTCCCTCATCAAACTCATCCCTATTTGTTCTCTAAAATAAGTGTTCTCATAAATAAAGGTGCCTCTAATAAAACTGCCCCAAAAGTTGGGTACCCTGTATTGAAAACCATAGCCGTGCTTCGGGTTCTCGTGCTCATCAAAATAATAACTCAGCTGGAAATCACGGGCATAACCCAGAATATTCCGATCATAAATATCAAAATTAAAATCATTCATGGAGGAATAGTTGAGGGCTGCGCCTATGGACACCACATCCTGCGTCACAATTTCTACATCTACAATATCCGGAGTATCCAGCCTGGGGATGAGATAGATTTTGGCATCTCTTATAGTCCTGAGTCGCCTCAAAATACGCTCATTGTCGGCCAATTGGAACGGATCAACCTTTTCTCCGCTTTTAAACAAAGTGTTCTGTTTTATAATACTTTTTCGTGTGGGTACATGTATGTTATTGATGGTTTTAGCATACCAGGAAGTAGCCTTTTTAGTAGTATCCTGAACTGACCCTTCCAATATTGGGATTCCTTTGACTGAAATCTCCCCGATGATTTTCCCTTCGAAAGGTTTAAAAACTTCTTCCCCATTTGAAATAAGTTTTTTATCCGAGATGTCCTGACTGGAACTTTTAAATAGTAAATCAAAAAGCATCCTCGTTACTTCTGTATTTCCTGCCTTGCTTTCTAAAGAATCATAGAATTTATCAGATCTAAAATAAGGGATTGCTTTAATTTGATAGCTTTTTTCTTCCGATAGGAGGATTATTGTGTCTTTTTCCGGCAGGTAAAATGTGTCCTCAAGAATCAATACAAAACCTGATTGCAACCTGACAGAATCTGTGAGTATTTTCTTCTTTACCTTTTGCGCCTCCACTGAGTAATTGAAGCATAGCAATAAAGGAGCTACCAAAAACAACCAGAAAAAATTAGTTAGTTTTAAATTAAAGTCCATTAAAAAGTAAAATTATCAAATATTTATCACAAAATGCTCCTAACCGAGATTTAACGCAGGTTTCTCAAATATGACCAGTGTAAAACGCGTAAACTTAGCGAGATTCGGTTTAGTAAATGGACAAAACATGAGTGACACAATTTAAAATAGTAAATTTTCAAAAATCAAAAATTATTCTCTCAAACAATCGGTAAAATGTTCTGGTTATTTTCACGGAAATCATCAAATTAATGTCATTTCGTCTTTAATTAATTACAAAACACTCTAAAACAAGTCATTTAGTCAGCTTTAAAGGTTTGGTTATCGTTTTGTTATAATAGAAGCAACACCCTAAAATAACAAAGCAATGAATTTAAATGAATACACCATAAAATCTCAGGAAGCGATCCAAAAGGCCGCTGAAATGGCGCAGTCCAACGGGCAGCAAGCTGTTGAGACAGGTCATTTGCTAAAGGCCATCCAACAAACGGATGAAAACGTACTTTCTTTTATTTATAAAAAGTTAAACATTAACAAAGGCTTATTGGAAAACAGGCTGAACGACCTCCTTGAGGGATACCCAAAAGTGAGTGGTTCACAGCCCTATCTTTCCAATGATACACATAAAGCTTTAACGGAATCTAAAAAGTTCTTAAAGGAATTTAAAGATGAATATGTGGCCATTGAGCACCTTTTACTGGGTTTGCTTAAGGCTGGTGACCAACTAAGTTCTATTTTGAAGGATTCCGGCTTTAATGAAAAGGATTTAATCAAAGCAATAAAAGAATTACGTGGAGGAGATACTGTAAAAGACCAAAACGCGGAATCAAAATACCGTTCTCTGGAGCGCTATTCCATTAACCTGAACGAACAGGCCAAGAATGGCAAAATAGATCCTGTTATCGGAAGAGATGAGGAAATCAGGCGTGTATTGCAGATTCTTTCCCGCAGAACAAAAAACAATCCTATTTTATTAGGTGAGCCAGGGGTTGGTAAAACAGCCATCGTGGAAGGGATGGCCCAAAGAATTGTGGATGGCGATGTACCAGAAAACCTGAAAGATAAAATATTAATCTCCCTTGATATGGGACTTTTAGTGGCAGGAGCCAAATACAAAGGTGAATTTGAAGAAAGATTAAAAGCAGTCATCAAAGAAGTAACTGATTCCGAAGGGCAGATTATACTCTTCATAGATGAGTTGCACACGTTGATTGGTGCCGGAGGTGGTGAAGGAGCCATGGATGCAGCTAATCTGTTAAAACCTGCTTTGGCCAGAGGTGAGTTGCATGCAATTGGCGCTACCACCTTGAAAGAATATCAGAAATATATAGAAAAAGATAAGGCGCTTGAAAGAAGATTCCAGGCAGTTATAGTGGATGAGCCATCACAGGATGATGCCATTTCCATATTGCGCGGTATTAAAGATAAATATGAGGTACACCACGGGGTGCGCATTAAAGATGATGCGGTAATTGCTGCAGTGGAACTTTCCAGCAGGTATATATCAGATCGATTTTTACCTGATAAAGCCATTGATTTAATGGATGAGGCTGCTGCCAAAATGAGGATCGAAATTGATTCCTTACCGGAAGAATTGGATGAACTCAACCGTAGAATTATGCAGCTGGAAATTGAGCGTGAAGCCATGAGGCGGGAGAAAAATAAAGACAAGGAATCTGTGATTAACAGAGAATTAGCTGATCTGGATGATAAAAGAAAAGATTTACGCGCCAAATGGGAAAGTGAGAAAGAAGTGATTCAGGGGATTCAGCACCAGAAAGAGCATATTGATAAATTGAAATTTGAAGCAGAACAAGCTGAACGTGCAGGCGATTTTGGCAAAGTAGCTGAAATCCGATACGGAAAACTCACAGAAGCCGAAGCTAAACTCAATGAGTTCCAAATCCAAATGAAAGAGATGCAGTCTTCCAGCCACCCGCTTTTAAAAGAGGAAGTAGGTTCTGAAGAAATTGCAGAAGTAGTGGCTCGCTGGACTGGTATTCCTGTAACTAAAATGCTGCAAAGCGACAGGGATAAACTATTGCAACTGGAAAAGGAATTAGGAAAACGAGTAGCTGGTCAGAGGGAAGCCATCACCGCTTTATCCGATGCGGTACGAAGAAGTCGTGCAGGATTGCAGGATCCAAGAAAACCAATAGGTTCTTTCATATTTATGGGAACCACAGGTGTTGGTAAAACTGAGTTGGCCAAAGCGCTGGCTGAGTATCTGTTTAATGATGAAAATTCCATGGTACGGATAGATATGTCGGAATACCAGGAAAGGCATTCTGTCAGCAGATTGGTAGGAGCGCCTCCGGGCTATGTGGGCTATGATGAAGGCGGACAGTTGACCGAAGCTGTAAGAAGAAAGCCTTACTCGGTCATTCTTTTGGATGAAATAGAAAAAGCACATCCGGACACCTTCAATATTTTATTGCAGGTATTGGATGACGGTAGGCTGACTGACAATAAAGGTAGACTGGCTAATTTCAAGAATACGATTATCATCATGACTACCAATATTGGTTCAACCTTAATTCAGGAACGTTTGAACCCGGCTAATTTTGAAGGAGATGAGTGGAAAAAGGATCAGATTTTATCAGATACCAAAAATGAGGTGTTTGAATTGCTGAAAAAGTCGGTGAAACCCGAATTCCTGAACAGGATTGATGAGATCATCATGTTTGAGCCATTGAATGAAGAAATTTTGAGAGAAATTGTCAGCATCCAATGGAAAGATATTCAGAGGCGATTGAAAGAAAATGGCATTCAGGTTGATGCAACTCCGGATGTACTCGATTATCTGGGAAGAATAGGTTACGATCCGCAATTTGGAGCGAGACCATTAAAAAGGCTGATTCAGAAAACTATACTGAATACGCTTTCCAAGCAGATTCTTTCAGGTGAAATCAGTAATGATAGCACAGTGCTGGTGGAAATGGAAGATGGAGAAATAGCCTTTAAGAATGTTGAAGATATCGAGATAGAGGAATAAGTAAAGCTCTGTGATACACTGTCTCACAGAAAATTTTAAAAGCCGTAGTGAAAGATTTCGCTGCGGCTTTTTGTATTTTTAACTTAATTCTAAGGATTAAGAAATATTGCTAGTGTAAGATGGGATTAGATGCTTTAAAAACAACGGACATAATTGAGGTAATGGAAAACTTTCTTGAAAAAAGAAGACCACCAGAAGAAATAAGAGATAAACTGGACATCTCCTATAAAATAATTGATCAAAGCATCTTTATTTTTGAGATTCGACCACGCTGGAATAAACCGGAAGAACAAATGCATATTGAAATTGCAAAGGCAACTTATGTGAAAAATAAGGATATTTGGAAAGTCTACTGGAAAAGAGCTGACCTAAAATGGCACCCATACGATCCGCCCACCGTAAAAACGCTTCATGAATTTACTGAAACAGTTAATAATGATGAATACGGCTGTTTTTGGGGATAAAAATATATTAAGTTTTTATTGTATCTAATTTTCAACTGAGGTGAATGACGGTTCTTTACTACTATTGTCAAGATGTTTGTCTTAAGTAATTTTCAGGATCAAAAATCGAGATAATAATGATTCGTGAGACACGAACCATGGGAGAGATCAATCATAGAAGAGATTGCTGGAAAAACTACTTAATTAACTTCTTCAACTCCTCCTCAGAAACATTCAACAATCCAACTTTAGGTAAACGTTTAGTAAGCTCTCTCCAGTTTTCGTCTTGCTTATAAATGCTTTGCAACATATCAGATGCTTTATCAATTTTATGATCATTGGCTAATGTGATAGCTGTCCAATACTGCATCTCCAGGTTAGCCGGAAACATTTCCATGGCTTTATTATATTCTTCCATGGCCTGCTTCATCTCATTCTTTTCTACATGTAAATCCCCTTGGTTCATGTGTTCATATGCACGGTAAACCTTCAATAAACGATCCAATTCCTGCACCGGGTCTGCATGATCATCTACTCTTAAATCGAGCAACCTGTCGTTCCAGGGCTCATCTGTAGCTTCCGGTGCTACAATCAATAAGGCAGCAGACTGTTTCCCGCGTATATCTCCTTTTTCATTTTGTGCGGCTTTTAATACCTCCACCATTCTTTCAGCTAAAGGTAAACCTCCATTCTCTTTCCATGCTTTCTCCATGGCAGGCACTACCTTATCATTCAGCATCATATTGGCCTGAACAGAGAAATTTTCTCCATTGGCATGCCCCGCCTCATCAATACAGCTTTTTCCGGTATGAGTGGCTACTCGTCCTTTTGTATCTAAGATAGCCACTTGCCTGAATTCCCTGCCTTCATCATCACTCAATAATATATCCAATGCTTCCTGAGGTGATTTACCTTCTTTCAACAAAGCAAGCCCACGCAATCCAAATGATTTGTTGGTGAAGGATTGTGTAGCCACCACGCCCACCCCGGCTTCTCCCCAGGAAACAGCTGTCCCTACACTAAACCAATGGCTTTGTACAGCAACGGCCATTTCCCCTGTATTGGCATCCCGCGCCACAATGGAATAAGTATGCGCCAATGGATCAGACGGTTTTTGGTTTTGGGCTAAGATCTGTAGAGGTAATATAATTATTAAGAGTAGGATTGTGATGCGAAGCATAGCTGTTCAATTAATGTAAAGTGATCTAAATATAAAGATATTCAGGAGGAAGTCCATGAATGTTTGATCAGTATTTTTTAATATTTATGATGCTGGAATTACGAATAATTTATCCGGAAACCTACTTTCACTTATGACTTAGAATTCGATTTACTTCATTTTTCAGTACCGGCAGCACTTCAGCTTTAAACCATCGATTTTTGGCTTGCCAGATATTGTTCCTTGGAGATGGATGTGGCAGAGGGAAGAATTTTGGAAGGTATTCTTCAAAATTTTGAACTGTTGCAGTCAAGTTACCTTTAGCACTTTTATTCAGGTAGTGCTTTTGTGCATATTGGCCTGCTAAAATAATCAATTCCACTTGACCCATCTCATTCAATAACTTTTGGTGCCACATAGGTGCACATTCCTTTCGGGGTGGTAAATCTCCGTTCTTTCCTGTGCCGGGATAACAAAAGCCTGCAGGAATAAGAGAAATCATGTGAGTGTTATAAAAAATTGATTTACCAACTCCCATCCAGCTTCTTAAATTATCCCCACTTTTGTCGTTCCAGGGGATGCCGGTTTCATGTACTGCACGACCGGGAGCTTGTCCAACTACCACAATTCTTGAAGAAACTCCTGCGGTAAGTACGGGATTTGCTCCGTGAGGCAGGTGATTTTTACAAACATTACAGCCTTTGATTTCCTGCAAAAGCTTATTTATATTATTAGCCATTCAAAAGCAACAGATTCAGATTTCCAGATAAACACATGGGTAGTTAATTCTCTTTGGGTTCGAAAAGTTCAGAAAATGAAAGCTAAGAAATAGCTATCACTTCTCTACCTCCTGCAAGAATTGGTGTATGGCTTGATTATATTGACTGCTGTTATCTTTCATAGTAGCATGACCTGCTCCTTCAATTACCTTAAATTCTGAATTAGGCACTAAGCTTTGGAAGTGTTTTACAGTTTGCGGTCTGGCTTCATCATATTCACCGGTTACAAATAGTACAGGAACTTTAACCTCTTTCAATGCTTCCTTATTATCATAGCTTTTCAAAATGCCTGTCGCAGTAAATTCACTTGGCCCCCACATATTGTTGTAAATAAATTTATTGGAAGGCGCTGGTATGGTATCCCATTCATGTCCGCCATAATCAGTCCTTAAGCCGAAGTTAGCCCAGTAAATAGAATCAGCATATTTGTATTCCTTTGTGTTATAATTACCACTTTCCTCTGCCTGAGCAATCAGGCTTTGAACGGAATCAGGCAAGGAACTGATGAGTGTATCGGCATCGGCTGCCCAAACAGGGGTGCTTACATACGGACTGCTAAAGATAATGCCTTTAACTCCTTCAGGATATTTCTGGTAATATTCCAACTCCAGCGCAGCTCCCCAGGAGTGGCCGAGTAAATAATATTCCTTCAAATTTAAATGTGACTTCAATTCACGCACTTGCTCTACAAATTTATCTACCTTGAGCAAGGCAGTATCTGTATGGTGATCTGACCGGCCACTTCCCAACTGATCGAAAAGGATAATCGGTCGATTTTCACTTAATGGTGTAAGCTCGTAAAAATAACAATGCGTACCTCCAGGGCCACCATGCATTAGAAGTAGCGGTACCTGGTCGCCTTCACCAATAACTTTATACCAGATCTTTCCACCCTCTACCTCCACATATCCCTCTTCGGCTTGAAGCGAAGGATTGGATTGGCAGCTAATGCATAACAGAAAAACAGAAAGTAGTGTGAGGTTTTTAAGGTGATTCATCATTAATTAGAAATTTAAGTTTCAATTTAAAGAGAAAAAATTTAATTGAATGAATTGATGACACTTAGTAAGTTATTATTCTCCACAGATCTTGAGAATAGAGTCGTTAATCTCTGCATGTTTCTCTAGTCGCTGATTTAATGACGGATTATTCTATTTAGGCCAATCATGAAAATATAGTTCCGTTATTAAATATACTCTTAATAAACATATAGTACATTTTCTTTTAAAAATTCTGGCAATATAAAAAACCTCGGAGTTTTATGTTTGCGCATTAAATTGAGGTTAGCTATTGATCTCAACTTTCTCACCAAATTTTATTCTTAATCTTTTGTCTTGATACAAAAGATAGAAAAAATCCCCGCTGTGGCGGGACAGGCAAGACAAAAAGATGCTTCAGCCCTACAGCCAACGCGCTCCCCGCCTTTTTGTCCTCCAGCCCGCTTTCTCGAGCAAAGTTTATGTGGTTTTCGAACATTCGAGTATTTACCAAAAGTAACCTACTTAAAATAAGGATGTATATTCGTTCGGAAGAGATGTCAATTCTCTGATTTTGATATCCTTATAATACACTTCAGCAGCTTCACTTTGCAGTTGAATTTTACCTTTAGTGAGAGGAATAGCTTTTCCATCTTCTACATAGCGGGAATTTTGCAAAACCATGACGACTTCTCCATTTACGATATGGATACTTTTGTCTTCAAAGCAGATCAGGTCTAAAGTGTTCCATTCACCTTCCGGTTTTTCATAATTAGCACTACGCAAGACAAGCCCTGCAATTTCTTCCCCCTCACCCACTGGAATAAAATTTTGACTTACATCAGCCACCGGGTTCATAATATACTCCGGAATGTAAGCTCTAATATCAATTGCAGAATTGGCCTGGCTCCAATAGTCGCCCATGTGGCCTTCCATTATCTGGAATTCCTGGGAAAGCATCCAGCTTCTCCAATATTCTGCCCCCATTGGCCCAACGGAATGGTAGAGAATGCCTGAATCTTTCAATAGCTTTTCTCTAGGCACCCACTTTTTATCCCCCCATTTCACTTTAAGTTGCAAATGATAATTGGCATATTCTTCTTTGCTGATCACGCAACCATAAATCTCTCCGCTTACTTCCAAAACCGGTTCCTCTTCTTCCTTCACGATTGTAAAAACATCATAACCGTCCGGATTTAAGCCAATGGGCTCAATGAGATTTCCTTTTTTATCCTTCGGCTGCTCGCCCTTATACCCGAGTTGGTGTTTATAACTCAAATATTGATCCCACTGTGACAGTTCCGGATCGAGGAGATAAGTCCACACCTTTTCTTCTTTATCCTGGCAGGAGCTTAAAACAGCAAGAGTTAGCGTGATAAATAATAGATTTTTCATGAGGTTGAAGATAGGATATTTTTGGTTCTATGCCCCCTTTAAAAAGGTTAAACCCGCAAGGTTTCCAAAACTTTGCGGGTTTATAAAAATAAAAAATGCTCTCATTACTCCATAATCACCAGCTTCTTGCTCATCATTTTATCTTTGGTAAAGACTTTCACAATGTAAAGTGAATTAGGTTCAAGTAATACCGAAAGTTCTGTAACAGGAGATTGATCTGCTTCGCTTGTATATTCAATTAATTTACGTCCTGAAGCATCAAAAACAACCACATTTACCGGATCGGTGATACCATGTTCTACTGTCAGTTGTTCCTGCTCATAACTTGTGGTGAAGGATGTTTCATTTAATGTTCTTGCAGATGAACCACTTCCCCAGATGCTTGATACATACTCCGGATGATCCACAAAAGGATTTCTGTTTCCCTGATGAGCAAATGCGGCTTCATTTCTTGCAATTTCCTTGGCACTCACCGGATCATTATTATGCCATGAAATCAATAAATCCAATGTCCAGTTTTCAAATACTTTATTGCTTGAGCCATCCAATATAGCATCGCTGTAACTACTATTATTTTCCCATCCTGCTATCACATTTTGATAGCGCGTGGCCATATAAAAAGCTGCCCGGGCAAGGTCTCCTTTAAATTCATCAATAGGTTCAAATACTGTTCCATTGTATCCTGAAACAGAACTTCCCAGTTTACTTCCATTGGATGACACATAACTTGCTGAGGATACTTCACCATACGGATAGCTTGCTCTTTTACTGTTAACATAGCCATCGGTAGCAAAAATATGGTGCACATCAGAATTCATTGGTTCCACGGTACCGCCAAACCAACTTCTCGGAAAGGAGTGTTCCCTATTGTAGCAACTGCCTTCTCCGGAATAATTACCACATTGATCAGAAGATTTTGTATAAGAATAGGAATCACTTCCGCCAGGTTTTTCAGAATATATATCGAGAATAGTACCGTCATTCTCATAGTAGTAATCTAATTCATTGGCCGAATAGAATGTCCAAATAGCATTATAACCTTGTGAATTATGCCCTTTAATGATGTTATGCAATTCTGTTTTCAATGCATAGCCCGAGAGTCCTGAGGCACTATTGTAATAATCACCTCCTCCACCATTGCCCGGATCAGATGAGCCTATAGTGAAATTTACTGTTTCCGAAGAACTAAATGCCCCTCCGGAACCTAATGTATTTCCTTCCGAAGTAAGTGAGTAGGATCCGTTCCCATAAGAACAGCAAATACCATCTCCATAAGAATCATTAATCACAAAACTGTAGTTTCCATCATCAAGGCAAAAAATTTCATTATACGTTGTATTATTACTGTAATTACTTCCGGAATGCAGGGTAGTGCCATTGGCATCTTTAATTACCCAGCTGGTTTCCGAGGCATAATTATCTGCAGTGAGAGTAAGTGCGACATCAGTACAGCCACCTCCGGTATCACCACCTCCTCCACCTGATGAGGTAGCAGGTTCAAAATTGTCGATATAAACTACTTCCGAGCCATCAAAACCTGAGACGTCATAAAATCTAAAACCCACTTCGATGTTTGATGAGGAAGGGGTATATTCAAAAGTCAGCTGTTGCCATTGATTAAGTTGCGAAGGATTTGAATAATTACGGTAGCCATCCACATATAACCTGGCTCGAACACCACCCTCAGTATGATAGACCCATGCAGAAAAAGTGTAAGTCTGCCCCGGGTTAACAGTAATGGTCTGAAGAAAATCCGTATTACTTTGTGTGGGGGTGTTGACAGTAATTCTCGCTGAATAGCTGCCATCTTTCTTAAGAGCACCTTCTTGGTTTAGTGATATACCGGAATCTATAGTGGTCCAGGCTGTCGGATTATTCCCGCTCCAATCCTCAAAAGAGGCATTCAATACCTGGGCATTGGTTGGTAAGAGATAAATAAAATTTAGAAACAGGAAAACAGTTAGGCTGTATAATATTTTCATACGATAAATGGTTTATAGTTAATCGCTTACAAGGTAGAAAAATATTTGGTATTTCTAAATTAGAGAATGATTAAGAAAAGATTAAGCTTCTTTTACCGAATAATTAAATAGGAGAAACTTAATAATACGAAATTAAATTACTTTTTAAGCCTCTATCAACTCAAAGACCCCTGCTTTGATAAGTACAAATTCAGGACATACAACTGTCTTTATTAGGCAGGTTCTAAAATAGTTTATCATCAAGCGTTAAAATCACTTGAAGATAATCCCGGTATAAGATTAGTTAGGATTTAAACTTCCACTGTTTTCCATTTTCCACGTGTAAACAACCACAAAGTAAATAGGCCTACCATAGTTTCAGAAGCAAACACTGCCCAGAAAACTCCTGAATGGTCCCACTTTAAATGAATTGCAAGAAAGTAGGCCAATGGTATTTGAATCAACCAGAAAAACACCACATTGATCTTAGTAGGTGTTTTGGTATCTCCCGCCCCATTAAAAGCCGAGGTAGAAACCATCCACCAGCCGTATACAAAGTAAGAGTAGGAAAGAATCTGCAACCATTCTCCACCAATGGCAATCACTCTCGGGTCTGCCGTAAAAATCCGCATGAGGGATTCATTATAGAAAAAGTAAATGAGGGAAACCCCCACCAGGAAAATCATGTTATAAAAACCTATTTTCCATACAGATGACTCTGCCCTATCAGGGTTTTTTGCTCCCAGATTTTGCCCAACCAAAGTGGCTGCTGCATTGGCCAGTCCAAATGCCGGCATCATGGTAAACATCATTATTCGCAAGGCAATAGTAGCTCCTGCCACGGCTTCGCTCCCTACATCAGCCAAAATACGCATCAGAAAAATCCAGGAAGTCATAGCCACAATCATTTGGCCCACTCCCCCCAAAGAAGTACGGAAAATATTCAGCAAAGCTTTTACATTCAAATATACTTGCGAACGCTTAATCCGGATATGTTTACTCCCTTTAAAAAGTACCCAACACTGAAGCAAAACACCTACTCCTCTACCAATATTAGTGGCAATAGCGGCTCCTTCTATACCCATGGAAGGAAAAGGGCCCCAACCAAATATCAACAGTGGATCTAATATAATGTTAATTCCATTGGAGATAAAAAGTACACGCATAGCAATGGCGGCATCTCCTGCCCCACGGAAAATGGCATTGATCACAAAAAGCAACATAATAACTGCATTGCCCCCCAGCATCCATTGAGTATAGCGGTATCCATTCTGAATTGCCCACTCGTCAGCACCCATCAATGCCAATAATTCTTTGGCAAAGAATATTCCACCTATAGCAAATGGAGCGGATGCCAACAGCGCAAGAAAAATCGATTGGACAGCCGAACTACCTGCATCCTCTGTGCTTTTCTCCCCAATCCTGCGGGCAATAATCGCTGTTACAGCCATAGACAATCCCATGCCTATGGAGTACAACAGGAATAGATAAGTTTCTGTAAGACCTACCGTGGCTACAGCTGAAGCTCCCAATTGCCCCACAAAATAGATGTCCACCACTGCAAAAGTAGACTCCATCACCAGCTCCAGAATCATGGGAATAGCCAATAAAAAGATTGCTCTCCTAAGTCCAATAGTAGTATAATCTGCCTCGGTACCACGAATGGCATTCTTTAGTTCCTGCCAAATGGAGGGACGATAATTAGGGGAGAGTGTATTTGAAATCTTATTTTGCTTCATATAGGCTTTTAAAATAAATTTTAAACTTTTGACACGATTATATCAGGAAGTACTTCCGATTGAACTCCGGAAATTGCCAATAAACGGATGACTTCATCAGCATCTATAAACACCTGATCCGTTTCCACTCTGAGGATTTTATCACAATCCTCCATATCAAAATTGACTTTGTAGTGAGGAAATAAGTTGCAGATTTCACGAATAACTAAATCTGCTTGTTCCGGATCTATCACATTGGTTTTAAATACCTCAACCATATGAGTATTTAAGTTAAATTACTTTTTCGGATGATAAATAAGCAAAATATTTCCGCATTTAAAAGACTGACAGTCAATAAGTTTTAGACCTAACTTTTTTCTTATATTTTTGAATAAAGGTGTGCCCTCCCTCAGAACTATTGGGTTTACAATTAAGCGGTACTCATCAATCAAATCTTCCTTAATAAATGTGGATGCTATATCTGCTCCTGCAAAACTGAAAGCACATTACCTGCTGGGTCTTCAAACCATGCTATATCTGGCCCTCTGCCTTCACTCAAACCTCGGAGCACTCCTTTCTCATCTTGCGGCAAATCTTCCCTATTATATTTAAGAAATGAGATACCTTTAGTTTTTAAGTTTTCAATGGCTGCATCAATATCTTTCACCACAAAATTAAGCACAGTGAATGTAGCCGGCTGATGATCGGGTTTTGGATAAATGAAGGGATGATTCCCTCCCGAAAGCTGCAGGGCAAAGCCCATATCTTCCTCTTCCAGAATTGAAATTCCCAGCATGTCCCTGTAGAAAGTTTTTGCCTTTTGCAGATCGTCTACTGAAAACCCGCTGAATGTTGATTGAAAATTAAACATATCTTTTTCTTTTTGTTTCTGCATATAAAATAAAAGCTATTTGGCATTTTCATCTACTTCAAATAGACCGAATGTATTTCCTTCCGTATCTAAAAAGTAGCCTTGCCAACATTTACCGGGCACTGCAAATTTCGGCAGCGCTATTTCGCCATCCAGTTCCAATATCTTTTTAGTCATGGCATCAAAATCATCCACCTGAATGGAATTTACAAAAGCATTGGTACCACATTCAGGTGGTGGAGTTTTTGTCGGCCTTTGAAGCAATCCTCCAAACATACCTCCTGTATGAATGTTCCAATATTCAATAGGAAGGCCTTTTACTTCTGTAAACTCCCATCCGAACAGTTCTTTATAAAAATGTGCTGTACGTTGGGTATCATCTGCCTGTATTTCAAAATAAAAATGTGTTTCCATGATCATTTCGTTTTAATTATCCCTTTATAATAGGAAGATACTTGTCTTTATTATCGATAATTATCCAAATAAGAATTCCCCAAATTACTAAAGCAACGGGTAAGCCCATTGGATCAACAAAAATATGGGTCAATAAAACACCGACCATCACTGGAAATAATATCAAGACACCTAAGGCCCTGGTTTTAGGGAAAAGAAGTAAAATACCTCCCAATAATTCTGCAAAAGCAATCAGTGGCATTAACCATGCTATCTCCATTAAAGCTTCGTTATCCTTTAGCACATTCTCCGGCAAATCCTCCGGAACAGGTATATAATTAAAAAATTTATTTAACCCGCCATTTATAAACAGCAGTCCTATAAGCAAGGACAACACAAACAATATTTTCTTTTTCATTTTTCTTATTTTGTTGATGACGATACTTGTTCCAATCCATCCAAAGCGGACATGAAACCTTCTTTGAAGACCATTTCAATTATTGTCTACTATTATATAACAAGATTTGATTTTTTCAGCTGATACCACTATTATTTCCTCAAATAACACCCCTGTAGTCCCCTCAAAAGGGACAGTCTCACAGATTTATACCAGCAGAAAATAATAAGCTTATCACAATTTTCTACTATTGCAAATGCCCTGTTATCTCTTTTGAGGTTCAGTTGCAAGACTGCGAATACTTCAGGTCACTTAGCTTTTCATGCTTAACTTTAACTTTCACAGTAGCTTTTTAACCGATGCAGAAACATAGCCCAATTATAGCTGCACCATCTGTAGAAATCTGTGATTTTATTCCAGCCGGAATGCTTAAGTACAACAGTAGTAATACCCTCATTTTCATACAATTCAAAAGAAACAATCGTACCTACCCATTCCGGATCAGATTCCACACACTCCCAAACTACTTTTTCATCTTCTTTAAGCTCGTTCACTTTGACTTTGGTGATATAGCCTTCATCAAAATCAAATTCATTCACAAAGCCCACTTCAGGTTTCACCTTCAGCTTTTGGGTCCATACCTTACTCAGTCCCTCTTCCGAAATGAGTGAATTGTAAACCACTGATGCAGGTGACTTGATATAATTTATTTGTTCAATAGCTACCATATTTCCACTTAAGATTCAAAATTACTTATCAAGGCTGAGCATCCATCTCACACCAAATCGATCAATCACCATAGCGAACAAGGCTCCCCAAAATTGTTCATTTAACTCATCCACCACTTTTCCTCCTTCAGGTAATTTTTTATACAGTTCATTAATTTCTTCTTCAGAACTACAATTCAGATTGATTTGTACAGAATTACCCTGCTTGAGCTCCCCCATTCCACACATATCGGAAGCCATTATTCTAAAATCCCCATTTTCAAGACTGCCATGTAAAATCTGTTCCTGAATATCTTTCGGAAACTGATCTTTCATAGGAGATTCATTAATCGCCATCAACTGAAGGTCTCCTCCAAAAAGCTGTTGGTAAAAAGTCATTGCCTCACGACATGTCCCGTCAAAATGGAAATAAGGTTGCGTTGGATTTTTCATCTTTCTCTATTTATATGTTTAAGACTTAAGTGCTATACCGTAGGAAATCATTTCCTTTATTTTTGCTGTTTTACTATTATTGTTGAACACATACATATCACAAAAACCATATCTGTCCCCTGAATGCATCTGAAAACTGCCATTACACGCTGCTGTTTTGCCATGCGTGACAATGTGGTCGATATTGAGTTCCACGGCAGTATACTCTTTCATGGACTCCAACTCCTTAGCTACCTCTTCTTTTCCTTGCATTACTTTATCACCTACCATTTCCCAAATGATATCATCGGTCAATTGGGAAAGAATGCTTTCCACATTACCTTTTCCAAAAGCAATATTAAGTTCTTTTAACAAGAGCTTTTTTGGGGCATTTTCGCAATCTTCTTTACAAGTTATTTTCATTATCAATAGATTTTAATTATTGAGGACCATCGATTATTAAAAATTTTGTTACTATGACCTCATTTACAAATGTATAAGAGTATATTAAATTTTACGCTGTGCAAATACGTCAATCTATAGGGTGAAATGCGCCAAGTATATGAAAGACAAAACCCAAACCACCAGTGTGGCCGTAAAACCGCATATTCCAATAGGATAAGCATCAAAAGAAGCTATAACCTCATACATAAGTAAAATGGGTAAAAGCTTGATTACGAGTGTAAGAAAATCTATTTTTAAGACATGAAGCATGTATCAATACTTTTGTTAAATGATGTTAATCTCGGCAGTATGGAAAATGCGCGACAGGGATTTCTGGAGGCCAATGAATACTTAAAAGCGCATGGTAAACCTGAGGCTTTCCAGGTGGAACTAGTAGGTCTCACTACTGCTGTAAAGCTTAGTAAAGGTTTATATGCTGTTCGCCCGGATAAATTGATAAGTGAGGTAATACATACTGATATGCTCATTATTCCTCCTGTACAGCATGATGTTGCCCAAGCATTGCAAGAAAACGCAGCATTTATTCCCTGGATAATCTCAAAATATCGAGCGGGTGCGGAAGTGGTGAGCCTTTGTTTAGGAGCTTTCATTTTAGGCAGTACCGGTTTGTTGAATGGCAAAGATTGCGTTACCCACTGGAAAGCTGCTCATCAATTCCAAAAGCTTTTTCCGCAAACCCGATTAATGGCAGATAAATTACTGACTGATGAAGATGGTATTTATACAGGAGGCGGGGCCTTTTCTTCTGCCAACCTGATTTTATACCTTATTGAAAAAAATATAGGACGTGAGGCTGCAGTATTCTGCTCCAAAATATTTCAAGTGGATTTAGGCAGGGATTCCCAATCTCCCTTTATCATTTTTACCGGGCAGAAAGATCATCCTGATGAGGGAGTAAAAACACTTCAAACTTATATTGAGCGCAATTATCAGGAAAAAATTTCCGTTAGCAATCTTTGTAAGCACCATGGAATAGGCCGCAGAACACTGGAGCGCAGATTTAAAAAAGCGACAGGCAATACCGTGGTAGAATATTTGCAAAGAGTAAAGGTTGAGGCTGCTAAAAGAGAGTTGGAAAAGGGTTTCAAAACTGTGGGCGAGGTGATGTTTGATGTGGGTTACTCGGACGACAAATCTTTTAGGAATGTGTTCAGGAAATATTCAGGAATGTCTCCTGTAGATTACAGAATGAGATACGTTAAAGAAGAAATTGAGGTGGTTTGAGGGAACATTAAGGTATTAAGATTAAATTATTTGCTAAAGCAAATTGAACATTAAGAAGTTAAGGAAATTAAGGGATTAAGTCTTTTTGAATTAATCTTTACACTTTATTAATTAAATGAATAAAGATAGTGGTCATTATTCCGGTAGGTTTTTGAAGATTTCGTTGACTAAGGGCCTGAGTGATTTAGTAATGTTATCTGTGTAGAAATTGATCAACAGTCCTTGAGGCTTCTTTAGTAATTTCATATACGTGTATAATTGTGCTTCGTGAACAGGCAAAATATACTCTACTGTTTTGAGTTCCACAACTATAGTGTCTTCTACTAAAAGGTCGAGCCGAAGCTGAGCATCTATGGTCATTCCATCATAATATACCGGCACTATTAATTGTTGGTTTACCCTATAGCCTCTTCTTTCCAGTTCATATTTCATACATTTTTGATATACACTTTCTAATAATCCAGGACCTAGTTCTGTGTGGACTTTAATAGCACAACCAGTAATTTCATACGATAATTGAGTTACATCTTTTTTAGTCACAACTTTAGATGTTGGTTAAGTACTAAAGTAAAATAATTATCATAAACATTAAGGGATTAAGTGAATTAAGTTACTCATTTACATCACTCTAAGCTTATAAAAGTCAAAACACTCTCCTTTCTTAATTACCTTAACTTCTTAATGGTTTACACTGAATGCTCAACTCAAAAAACCTAACAATTCTTGTTTATTCAGAGATTTCAAAAACGAAGCATCTTCCACAATCAATTCACCAGCTAATTGCTTCTTACCAGCTTGCAGCCTCATAATTTTTTCCTCGACCGTATCAGGGCAGATCATTCTGATGACAGTAACATTTTTAACTTGCCCGATGCGATGAACTCTGTCAATCGCTTGATTTTCTACAGCCGGATTCCACCAGGGATCGACCAAATATACGTAATTAGCCTGCTCTAAATTTAAACCTGTACCACCTGCTTTCAAACTGATCAGGAATACTCGAATATTATGCTGCTTTTGAAATTGCTCCACTACCACTTCTCTATTTTTTGTACTGCCAGTTAATTTTACATAGCCAATCCCCTTTTCCTGTAATTCCACTTGAATTAAACTAAGCATGGAAACAAACTGAGAAAAAACTAACATTTTGTGGTGGGGTGCATTATCTTCAATCTGTTCCATTAAAGCCTCTATTTTGGCACTCGGATGCTCCTCTGCAAAAGTACCATCGCTCAGGAGTTTAGTGGAGTTACAAATCTGCCTTAGCTTCGTTAATCCCCGAAGTACATTCATCCTGTTTTTATCCAGTTCTTCTTCATTTTTTGCAGAAATGTACTCTCTGAACTCCTTCTCATATGCATCATAAATGGCTCGTTGCTGCTCCTGCATCTCGCAATATAATATGGTTTCTGTTTTCTCCGGGAGTTCTTTTGCTACCTCCCGCTTGGTTCTTCTTAACAAGAATGGGCGGATTTTTTGCTGGAGATCTTGTGCTCTTTTACTGTCTTTGAATTGATCGATGGGTGCTGAATAAATCTCCTTAAAGTATCTTTTGCTCCCTAATAGGCCGGGGCAGGCAAAAGAAAACTGACTATACAAATCAAAAGTATTATTCTCCACAGGAGTGCCCGTAATGGCAATTTTATTCCTCGATTGGAGCAACTTTACTGCCTTATAACGCTGCGATTCAGGGTTTTTGATCTGTTGAGATTCATCCAAAAAGATATAATTGAAAATATAGCTTTTCAGGAAATTTACGTCCGTCAGCAATGTGGTGTAAGAGGTCAGAATGATGTCAAAATTAGCATAATGGGTTGTTTCCCTGCTTCTTTCCGGTCCCCGAAGAATGAGCACTTTTAGATCAGGAGCAAACTTCTCAATTTCAGCTTTCCAATTGAAAATAAGAGTAGTAGGCACTACCAGTAAGTTAGTATTTTGCCCTCTTTTTTGCTTTTGTAACAGCACAAAAGCAATGATCTGCACGGATTTACCAAGTCCCATATCATCTGCAAGACAACCACCAAAATTAAAATCATCCAGGAAATTTAACCAGTTTAGCCCTTCCTTTTGGTATCCTCTGAGCTTGCCATTTAGCCCGGCAGGTACTTTTACTTTTTGAATTTTTGTAAAATCCTCTGCCTTCTCACGGTATAATGCCAGCTCTCTTTTTACAGAATTATCCAGCATTTCTTCTTCGAAAAGTTCTTCAATCTGGCTAAAGTTCACCTTTTGTAGTGTCAAATGATCATCATCTGAGATATCGGCAGCAATAAAATATTGTTTAAATTTCTCTATCCATTCTTTAGGAATAATGCCCTGCGTGCCATCATCTAACAGCACATAATTGCGCTTGTTCTTAACAGCAAGATGTATCTTTTTCAAACTAGCCTTTTGTTTTCCAAATTTCACATCTACCTCAGCATTAAACCAGTTGATCCCACTTAAAACTTTAATATCAACCTTAATTTTATTAGGATTAAACTTATTATTTCTGATTTCATTAAATCCTAAAACGCGAATTTGATGATTACCCCACTCCTCAAAAGTATTGAGAAACCACTCTTCATCCAGAAAATATCTTTTATGCAAATAGAAATATTCCAAAGGATAATCCAATTGCCCTTCAAAATCAGGATGCTGTTTAATCAGTAAAGAAATTAACTTATCCTCCTCAGCAGCATCTCGCTTTACCAGGAAAATTTTACCCTTCTGATCTGTTCCATAGACCTGGCGTTTGCTACGAACCGAAATTTCCATGTCGCTGTAGCGCATCACGGGAATGATCATTACATGACTACCAAAATCAGACAAGTAAATGATGCGTTCTCTGTCCGTATCAAAACTTCCCCACGCTAGTTGCTGCGGTGTTGCCTGCGGGATGTATTGGTAGTCAATTTTAATTTTGTCCTCAAGTTGATTGAGCAATCCTTCCTTAAAAGCATTAAATTTAGAGGGGTAAACCAGCAAGCTTCCCTTTTGCTCAAACAATTGTTGAAGGGTTCGAATCAATTGCAGGTTCTCTATCAGGCACAATACTTCTTCAATTTTTAAAAAGTAATTATACTGAACAGCTATTTCATTCAAGGAATAAGTGCTTTCTCCAACTTTAACAGAAGCAGAAATTTCATAGGCTGCTTCTGATTTTGAAACCGTAATCACTGGTTCTTCAGGAAGCATGGCTATTTTAACTGGCTGAAGGGCTGATGCTATCACATTTTCAGATTTTTCCGGCTGATGGAAATAAAAAGGATATTGCAGGGGGTTTTCTACGATTGCCTTGAGTGCCGCAAGATCTTCCTCAGCCAGTAAACCTTCAGAACGATTTTGAAACCTACTCAATGCCATGAAAAATTTCATCTTAACAGGATCTGAGCTCTTCCAAAGATATTTTTGAGCATCGAGCAATACCAACGGATTTTTAAGCTTCCCTTTTTCAGTTTTTTGTCCGTGATACAATTCTATGATTAAATGATGGTAGAATTTATGCTGCCTTAGCACGATGAACCGACTTTCAGGATCCTGATTGCTTTCTACAATACTTTCCTGGGGCTGAATCTGTTGCTGCAGTCTGTAAATACTTTCTTTGGTGACAGAAATAATCTCCGGCTTAATCGGCTCAATAAAAAGCCTGCCGGTTTTCAATTCTATCTTAAAGTGCTGATCAAGATTGACCTCTGCTTCCAAGCCAAAATCTAAAGCCGCTGTTCTGAGTTTATTGTCTCTTACTGTTTTGTTAAAGAAAACCTGCAACTCCTTTTGTTTACACAAGGCGTTTAAAACCTGGATTTGATAAGAACACGCTTTACTTCCCTCCGCCCCACAATCACATAAAAGCATCAGTTGATTTGCCTCCAGAAGTACTGAGACAATAATACATAATTCACGGGTAATTTCCAGATCAAAAACAGCCTCGTTCAATTTAATCTCTGCTGGGAAAATTCTTCCCGATTCTACGAAATCAGCACCTTTAATTTCCGGTGGTAACTTTTTCCAGGACAAACTTTCCGGTTCATCCAATTGAATGATCAGTCGGTGCTGAGGGGTGGTGGAATTAGAAGCAGGATCCGTTAATGTCATTTAATGGAAATATAGAGATGGTTTTTAGTGGAATAAAAATAGCTAAGTATTGGCGGAAAGCGAAAAATTGATAGTTTTTTTAGATCATGACTATCATCACAAATAATTAACCACAAGCCAATCATGAATATTAAAATGGCATTCTTCAATAGAAAAAGGCAATAATTAAATTTTACTTCTTTTATTCACTACCATAATTTAAATACAATCGAGGGCGGTTATTTGTGTCATAAAAATAGTTGTTTATTTTCCGGCAGGGTTAAAGCTATTGTATGATGACCACGTTACCCGTTTTCTCCCCGGTTTCTACATACCTAAATGCGTCTGCAATTTCATCCAATGGATATTTTCTATCTATTACGGCTTTAAACCTATTTTCCTCCATCAATTTTTTCATCAATAACACACTACCCTTGATATCTGTTGGCAATGGAAATTTTACTTTTTTACCTCCAAACCATGGAGTAACCAATGCAAGAAAAAGATTCTGAACCCTACCCCCCAGCTCTGAGGATATATATACCCCAAGAGGCTTCAGCAATGGTTTGCATTTTTTGAAAGAGCTTTTGCCCACTGCATCAAACACAAAATCATACTTTTCAGCTGATTGTGTGAAATCCTGTTCCGTGTAATCAACTACTTTATCAGCTCCGATTGATTTTAATAAATCCAGGTTTTTCGTATTGCCCACAGCAGTTATGCTAGCTTCAAAATACTTAAGAAGCTGAACCATTGCAGAGCCAATAGCTCCGGTTGCACCATTTACTAATACTTCACTCCCTTTAGCTATCTTCACTTTATTAATGAAATTATAAGCATAATGAGCACCCTCCAAACTTGCTGCGGCTTGCTCATATGAGGTGTTTTCAGGTATTGTGGCCAATGCCTTGTTTTCAGGAAATACCATGTATTGAGCATGTGACATTACCCCGGTATCATCAAAACCAAAAACCTTATCCCCCGGTGTAAAGGATACCACATTTTTCCCAACAGCCTCAACCATTCCTGCAAAATCAGTTCCGGGAATGGTTTTTTTAGGGTTGAACAAGCCTGTGAAGAAACGCATGATAAATGGCCTTGCCCTCAACATCGCACAATCTGTCCTGTTAACTGTTGATGCAAATACCCTTATCAGTACCTCATTGTCATTAGGATCAGGCTTTTCCACTTCAGTGATATTGAGGACATCCGGTGATCCATACTTTTTATAGACTGCAGCTTTCATGTGTATATGTTTATTTCCATTAGTCACATGGAATTCAATAAATTTTATTCATCCTAGGTTGGTATGTTAAGGATTTTAAAATTTATGCTCATTTCATGTGTAGATAATTTTTTTTTTTAACGGTCACCCCGATTAGTCGGGGCAGGCTATGCCCCAAAGGGATCCCTTCGGGAGAATTCGTAAAATTGATATTCATCCTCGATTGGTCCCGAGTACTCGGGATACTCATTTCATTTTATCTAATCAATATGATAATCCAAAATTTTCAATACCACTGCTTCCTGTATTTCTATTTGTTGACACATCAGTTCCGTAAAAAGACTCTCTCAACTATTTGCAATCTTTCAAATTCTCCCGGCTTGGGGGAGTGCATTGATAATTAATTGAAGTAAGCATTTCCCACTGACAAGCACAGTGCTTTTTCAGGGAATCACAGAACCCTTCGAATAAAACTGCATGTTCATTATTAATACTATCCATATGAACATCAATGGTATTCCATTCCTTACTCCAAAAGTTCAGGACTTTCTGTATTTGTGAAATCTTTGATTTTAACCCTTTCTTACATAAAGAATCCCTTTCTATCATTATTTCTGCAAAATGAAGAAATTCTCTCATTGAGGAGTTAGAAGTTTTATTTAACCTTCTTGCCTCCCTACGGAGTTGATCGATATGGGCAGAATCCATATCTTGCAATGCATCAATATATATTACCTTTAAAGAATCTAAATCCTGAATAAACCCGAGTTTTTTAGATTCTGCTTCAGTTAATTTATGGGCTTTTTCTACATGCATTTTCTCATTGTAGGCCCAACCAGCCAAAGAAAGTGAAATAATACTGGCTATTATCAGGACAATTCTGAATTGTTTATCCCGTTTTTTCTTTTGTTCCTGTCTTAATCTCTCCTGCCTAAGTGCATCCTGATAATTTTGCTGGCTCAGCAATAAGTATTCAATGGCATTTTCAAAATTTCCCGGATAGCGCTTCGCCCATGCTTTCCCCGGCTTTTCCCGCTGGTACCAGTCCAATGCTACCTGGAGTTCAGGGTTCATGAAGTAGCCTTTCTTGTCTTGTCTGAACAAAGCAGCCGAATTGGCTAACCGGATATAAATACCGGCATATTTTTGTTCCTCCTCTACCCAATGCTTTAGGCGTGGCCAGCTTTCCATCAATTCTACATTGCGAAGGGTAATTTTAGAATATTTGTTTACCTGAGAAAAAGGATTGTCGAGCAGGTCATCCAGTGAATCAAGTCGCTCTTCTATATCGTATGTCTCAATTATTTCAATAAGCTCCAGTCCTTCTAAAGTAAAGAGGTCAATCACTTCTATTAGCTGATTGATGGAACATCCGGCCACCTTACTCACATCCTCTACAGCCACTGCCCTTGTCCTTTCGTTTTCTCCCACTTGTGCAATGCTCTTAAAGAGGCACGTACATATTCTTTTCTGAACTTTATTTAGTACAGAATAAAGCTGCTCAGCATCTTTATTAATAGCCCCTTCAAGACCTCCGGCTTTTTTATAGAATTCAATAGTCAATAGTTCATCGGAGGTTTTTACACTACTTAACCACAGATCTACCATGGATTTGAGTAAATATTGCAACTGGTAATTATTGGCCTGATGCTCTTTAAAATCCTGCAATATTGTTTCAATTAAGGCTGATTCAACCCTGATACCGGCACTTTTAAAGGCATGGACAATTATTTTACCAAGGTGGGATGCGTCCATTTTGGGAATCATGTATTGGCTATCATTAATCACCTCAGGAAGGCCGGAGTATTGAGAGGATTCGCTCAGGAAATCTGAAGAAAGTGCCATCACCAGATACACCGGATGGTTGCTACGCCTGATAAATTTTAAAATCAGATTGATAAAAAGGAGTTTATCTTCTTCACTTTCGTAAAGCTCTTCGTAAGCAAATATATCTTCGAAATCATCAATGAAAATAAGCAGGTTATGCTCCTCTTCTAATTTATACTTATCAAAAACATTTAATAGTCCCTGTACATTCTCACGAAGTATTTCATTTAGCTGATCAGCAAAATTAGGCTCTATTTTACCTCCTTTTAGAAAAATCTTTGAATTGGCAAGTGCAATGGCCATGTTTTTCAAAGGGTTGGTACCCGGTCGAAAAACCACATATTTCCATTTATCACCACCCTTTCCTGCAAAACCATCCAGAAGGGTGGGTATAATGGCACAATTGACCAAAGAGGCTTTACCACTACCCGCATCTCCTACAAGGGTGATAAACCTGTTTTCACGCAATCTGGAAAGGATATCATCCGTACGGTATCCATAAGAATAGTAGAAATGGCTGTCCTCCACTTCATAGGGTTTTAAACCTGGAAACGGATTTACATTTGATCCATGGCCCTTACGGTTGCTATTCTCCATTTTTCGGTATGGTTAAGATATTGATTAATTTGGCAGAAAGTATATTCAGCTTTTTCCAGTCAAAATTAGGTTGTCTTCTCAATTCAAGCCACTGCTTCTGCAATACTTCAAAATTTCGCATCCCTTCCATATCAAGCCAGATAAACTTTACAGACAGGTGTGCGGGGATACTTTGCCTCAAACTATTGTTAAGCAATACCCTAAACTCCTCATTTTGAAACCTGGGAATCCATTCAGGAAGAACAAGACTCATCTTGGCATTATAAAAATCCTTACTTACTTTACGCTCCTCAATTTTGACCGGAGTCATAATAATCTTCTTCTGAAAAGCAGTATTATCTTTTTCAAGCTCACGGAAGTATTTAATGAGGTCGTCAATTTTCATTGCCGCACCCTCTTCAGAAACTACCTCATCCTCTAAGCGAGCCAATTCACGGTGATGCTTATCTTTCAGAATAATTACATGTTTGCCGGATTTAACCTGAACCCTTTTATAATTGGCTTTATCACAGCCAGCCAATAAAGCATCCTCAGCTACTAATTTCTGCTCATCATAACCATGTGAAATTATACTCTTAAATAAAACATCATCCTCTCTGCCAAGGATTTGAAAATGGAATTCATCCACTCCGTAGGGTCTCAAAAGTATATGTTCCATCACATGGAAGCCTTCAGTTTTAACATTGGTTTCATTAAACCATTCTACCAGTTTCCCTATTGTTTTTTGTGCGGCTTCAACCGTTTCTACTTCAAATAGCTTTACCGGGAAATCTTTCTTATCCCTATAAAACAATACTATATATTTTGAGTCAGTTTCAGGCATTATATGATAATTGGCCCTATTAGCCCCATTTAAAAACAGGTGTTCCAAAGTTTTTCTTTCCCTGATGAGAAATGTTACTTTACCTTCTATTTCTTCTGTCTGGCGGTAATGGATTTCCTGACCCTTATCCGTTTCTGTCTTGGCATCTGTCACTAATTTACTTCCCGGCTCATGAATATTGATTTTCATGTCGGAGTAGTGACTAATCAAGGATCGTTGACGGTGGTCCCTGATATTCAAAAGAAAACTGATACGCCTTTTAAAGGTCGGTATATTTTCCTGGTCTATGGAATCCTTTAGATAGTCAAATGCCCGGGCCCTTTCCCTGCTTATTTGAATATAGTTTCTTAGAAAACCTGATTTGAGTCGTATTACCTCCTGCTCTACCTCTTCTTTGGGCAAATCTCCAAACAAATTTTTCACCTTTATGCTCAAATCGTCTGAAAAACGTTCCCCAAACCTAGCTAAAAGATGATCAAGTATCCTGTTTTTTCTATCCAGGTGATCATCAAATCCTACTACTAATTGCTGAATTTTCTCATTTGATGGATTTTCCAGGAGTTCTTCCAAATCCGGGAATTCCATTGGCAGTTTTCCATAATAGGTATGAAGGCCATCATCTTCAATAGAGAACAAGTCCTTAATCTTTTGTAGCTGAATCAAATGATTGGCCAGTACCTGGTCAAACATAAGCAGGTAAGCTTTCAGCTGCTTTGCCTTAGCTATTCTTTCTTCACCTGCATCTTCCGGCAAACCATACCGCCCTACTCCGTAAAGACCCGGCAAGGTATTTTGAATAGAAGGGAAATCGGAGATTTGGTTAAAGGCAAACGGCTTCACAACTTTGTCAAATTGCCATTTGAACTTCATATTATTGGCACTTTTATGTTTATCCAGCTTCACTTCAAACAAATGTTGAGCTGTGGATTTTTCATAGTCATAAGAAATGCCTCCTTTGGTGATTTCTATCCCCTCGCTATGGCTGATGTCCAGCTGGGCGAAATAGCCAGGGTCAATTTTAAGAGAGTTACCATAGGTTTTAATCCCATTTTTCTTGATTATCAATTCCTCTACATTTCGAATACCGGGAATTGAGGAAATAATTTCTGCAATTTTAGTCACATAAAACTCATCATTTTTAAGGTACAGCTCAGACGGTATAATAAAGCCATGATCAAAGGAAGGGGTTTCAAAAATCTTCTCCAGGTGCATCCCTTTTTCAGTAAGCTCTTCATAAGTATGAAACTGCACTGCAGGGTTGAAATAATTATTAAGACGGTAGAAGAGTTCGGATAAAACCTCTTCCCCCACAGCATCGGATTTTATATCGATTTTGGCACCAATATTTATTGGTGTTGGAAGTAATATTTGTACATCATCAATATCCTCACACAAATTTCGATTGGCTGAGAAAAGCTTCCTTACCTTTTCCTTTATAATTCCGTAATCTGCTTCTGAAGTTTCATTTGAAACCTGTACTATTACCTTGTATAAACCAGACAAGCCGAGCTTGTTTTCCTCCACTGGCTCAAGCCATGCATTGTTAATCGCACTAATCTTGTCAATCACCAAAATCCTGTAGTCTGTTAAGGTCAGTGGTCCACAGGGAAAAATTTCATTCGGGCCGAAGAGGGCATTTGAATCGGAAACAGATTTGTATTCATCGTTGTAGAACAACAATTTCTCAATACTGATATTAGTACGGTAAGCAACATCAGTGAGTGCATAACAAATTTGCTCCAACAATGTAACTCCAGGATCATGTTCATTAAAATCCGTCCAGATTTTACCGGAAAGCTCTTGCAAGTATTTAATGCCCTCTTTTCGAAGTGCCTTATAATCCAGGCTTGTCAATAGTTCAGGGTCTCTCCTTATAGATTTTGGCTCTAACATGAATAGAAATTAATGATATTTTAAAAAGATGAGATTCATTTCCTGTTAAAAAGCTGGTCATCCCACAAACTGCAGGCATGAAATTGAATATAATAAGGTTTATCCTTCACATTGCTCATTCCATAATGGCTTCGCGTTTTCATTTCGAGTCTATAATTAGATGGCTCTCCCCTCCATCTAAACTTTATCCTGTTCCAATAATTCCCATACCAGGATTGAGTAACTTTTACTTTACTGGAAGAGCTTCCGTAAGCACTAATAGCCATGGCATGGGCCATAGCATATTTACCTCTCCCTTTTCCGGCAGCGGCTTTTGCCACAATTTCAAAAGCATGACAGCCTGTAAGGTTTTCAATAATGGGATGCCATTGTCCGTCAGCAGGAACTCCTCCCCCAGAATAGGCACCTACCCTTGCCTGAGAACGGCTTGTTCCCTTCACATCCAGTCGGGTCCTGGGAAATAAGGTGCCCACACCAATATTCCCGTTTTTTCTAAAAAACAACCTATGCTTATCTTCACCCTCTGTGACACTTAATCCCTTCACTTCTTCTTTCGGATTGATAACAAATTGCCAATCCGGCTTTTTATCTCCTATATTTTCATAGAAACTCATCAAGCGGTTGGAGCTCCCCAAAGGAGACAACTGCAGGCCTTCATCAATGCTCTTGGCAAAACCATCATCAATTTTATTGATGGAAGAATCTATCAGATCCGAAAAATGAACCTCTGTTGGGTTCTTTCCATTTTTGAAGAAATTTTTTAAGGTGGTACGGTTATATATCGGCATAAATAGTCAATTTATCATATGTCAATTTCAACAACAAAGTAATCTTTATCCTCACCTTTTTTATAGGGAGGAAAATCTTCCAATTCCATCTGAGATTCTTCAGTGACTACAAAATCACCTCCCAAACGCATTCTTTCTATGGCTGCCCTTTCCGGGCTTTCATGTATTGTTTTTTCTATAATCTCAATAGCATGTTGTTCCATAGGTGCTAAAATACTCCATGGTGTACTTGCCTGCAATATTTTACCTTCGTCCATGGAATCAGAAAGAGAGTATTCCTCATTATTATAATGTACTATCACTACTGACAGCTTTGTAATAAAGGTGATATAATCCAATGATTCCAAGAAAGTAAGTACCTCTTCATGCTTGATATACCCTCCAAAATTCATTCGGGCAGAGGAGGAGTAAAACCATGGGCAGATGAGTTTTCTCAAGTCTTCGTGCAACTTCTGAATATACTCTCCTTTTTTGTTATTATCAATAAACCTGACTTTACAATTCACTTTTACTTGCTCATATACCGGGTTTACCACTCTGATATTCACAAAAGGAGAACTTATTGAGGTGACATGCTTTTGAATATCACCTAAAGTATTGTAGTCAATTTTAGGCAGGTAAAAATCATTCTGACGTTCAATGGAAGGCACTACCACAACAATAAAATCACCGCCTTTTACTCTTCCTCCACCATCCATGGGCGTAATACATTTCACTCTGTCAATGAAGGGGTACTTCTCCATGATGAGATGTTCATAGTCCCAAGGGGTAACAGCCCTGTTCTTATGCCTTAATCGTTCGCTGACCCTGGCGTAAAACCTGTCGGAATTTTCCTGTGGGATACCTGAAAATGATGCGGTTGGCTGAAAGATACCTGCTATTTCTGATCTAGGATGAACAAACCTCTGAATGGTGCCCGGTAAAATATTCCGGCTCCACTGACTACCGGGCCTGTGGGGCACCCAGGATGCCGACAGCGCCTGTGTATGGATAGATTTCGTTCGTGACAACAAGCCTACATCCCCTGCCACCTTTGCGGAAATCCAGTACTTATCTTCAGGAAGGATACTATTGCCAATAGTAATACCTTCAGGTATGGAAAGTTTGACAATACCTGAAACAGTAAAATTATTAGTACTATCAAAAATCACTTCACTTTTGTTAAAATCCATCCATTGATTGTTGGATAAATACTGCCATTGTACAGTCGGGATTTCTACATCAAAGTTATTCCCCATCCGTTGCTCCAACTGGAAATATAATGTAAGTAGCGTGGGTGGTTTGAGTTCACTTAGACCAATAAAAAGATAGCCATTACTCTCAAATTGTGGTAACAGGGAATGATCATAGGGAATACTGTTTTTAAAAATTGTCCTGGTTCCAAAAGGGTGCAAATGATAAAACTTTTCATCGGCTTCCGGATTACTCCTTCTTGTAGCTGTTTTATCAAATAATATTGTTGATGATGCCTTATAACCCATTTGCATACCACTTAGTTGAGGTGCAAAAGGAGGGTTAGGCAAATCCAGTGCTTTCTTGTTGGACGGCTTAGCCTTTTCAATTACTTCATTGGCAAATAAAGTAGGATACATCTCATGGCCAAATCCTAACCCGGGCTCCACTAACTCTAATTTCAGATAGCCGGACCTGGTAGTATTGTCAAATTCCGGCAATACATCCATTTTGTAATCCGATTTGATTTGTAATGCATCAATATCTACTTGGTCCAGCCTGCTATGCCTGTCCAGAAGATTTAAAGAAGCTTCTCCTTTTCCGGTTTTCCTGGTGCCAAACAAATTGAACGTCTGGAGTTTTCCCTCAGATCGAGGCAAAAACTGATGCCCTGACAAAGCTCTCAAAGAAATTTTAAAGGAGTCATTGTCAATATTTTTATTGTATTTTCTATAATATTCCTTGAATCCATTTTCATTCCTGGGCAGGTTTTGCCACTCCAGGTCCAGAGTGATATCATTTATTTCCTTTTTGAAGAGTTCATCATACCCTATAAGCAAATAAGATCCCTGATTAGGTATGGTACCAAAAGGATAAAACGGGCTGCTTACATCAAGTTTCCCGAGGTTGTTAAAAACCTGTAGTCCTTTAATCTGATCAACCTCCACATTGATTGTGCATTCTTCTATGATCAAATCCCTCATATAAGAATAAGCATACATAGCTTTGTCCGTACTAAGGGTGATTTTCATAAAAGGCCATCCGGAACCAAATTTTTCATAGTCCTCATGTTCTTCATTCAGAGGCAAAATAGCAGGTGCTGCCAAATCCAGTTCAAAAAAGATACTGAGAATCCCATCCGTCCAGGCCTTCTTTGGTGCAATTTTATAATTTTCAATAGGGTGCCAACCATCAGAGGATGAGAGGTGAACATTAAATGAGTTGGAGAATACTTTATGAAAAGCCCCATCAGCACTTAGTTTCTCCTCAATAGAAAAATCTTCAAGAAAAGAAACCAGTGAAGACATTGATTTTAAGTTGAACCTCAGATCCATCCTCACTTTTCTGTTACCTTCCTTGAGCAACAATACCGGAGAAGAAATGGCAAATCCTATTTCGGACATCTGCATGCTTCTCTTGCCCTCTCCCAATGCATATTGCTCTTCCCCAAAGGTTGCGAATGATAAGGGGGAATTATTAACATTACCGGTTGTTATACCTACTTCTTTGTGGTATATATTGGAAGTAAGTTGGTATTTATCTCCTTCTGCTATCATAGGATTTTTCGATAAATACAGCACTTTAATATCTGTTACAGATGCTTTATTTAGAATAAGTTCATGATCAGCGCTGTAGAGATATTCATAACCATCTTCATCCACACCGGCCACAAATAAAGTATTCCTTTCTATCACATGTTTACTGACATGGTCTGCCAACAAAAAATGGAGATGTACTCTATCAGGGATAGCGTCATGAAATTTCTGTTGTAACTTATGATAGTAATAGTAGTCGAGGTGTTTACGCGTAATCTGGTTCAGGTCTCCCTTTACATGTTCAAAAAGCTTCACAAATGTGATAAGCAACGCATTCTGAGGGGCATGAATTCCGCTCTTAAGTGACTTCAGGAGAAGTTGGGGTGCTGCATTTACAACGGAGGTAACGCCTCTTAGGAAATCCTTAAAAAGAAATGTCAATTGCTTTACACTATGGCTGATTTTCTCCCTGATGGTTTCCCCCACCATCTCATAAGCTTCTTCAGGAGATTCATCCGCTTCCCAAATTTTATCCAGCCTGGCGGATGAGTTGAGTTCAGACACCAGTCCCAATTCATTGTAGGCTGCCCTCAGTACCTCAAGTCGTTTATATTTCTTGCTCAGCCTGTATTCAATGGCATTTTGAACCATTGCACCCAATTCATTCTCCTTTCCGGAGGAATATTCAAATGCAATGTTATACCATTCATCAAAGAGTTGGATAAGATTAAAAACCTCATGGTACAACTGATGGAAAAGATTAATGAGTTTACTTTCATCAATTTCATTCTCAAACTCGAAGAGCAGGTCCTTAAACCTCATATCCAGTTTTTCAGGATCAATAATTGCAATTCGGGACAATAACACACTGATGTCACTTCCGGTAAATTGTTGCCAGTTGCCAGCAGGCTTATTTTTTAAATTATAAAATTTTATTGACTCAGAATACTTATAGAGAAATGCGAGGTATTCCGCAAGTCCTCGTTCATCTATTTTCACATAGTCCTGATGCAGAATAGTATTAGTTCTGTCCGACTGTGAAGACCCTTGTGTTCTTTTCAATATTTTTTTCGTTGCCCCACTTTTCATTCCACTACATGCCAGTTACGTTGGTACCTTCTTTCAAATAGAAGGGGTAAACAATATTGGTCCTTACATTAATTTTTCTGATAGTATACTCCATGGTAATATGAACCACTCCCTCAAAAGACTGACTGGTGTCAATTATTACTTCATGAAGCGTTATCCTTGGCTCATAATTTAAGATGGCTGTCCTTATCAGGTCTTTCATCCTGTTTACTGCCAAGCTATCTATATTGTCAAATACAGATGAGATAAGATCGCATCCGAATTTTGGGTTCATGATCCTTTCCCCTGGTGTAGTTGAAATAATGATAAAAAGACTCTGCCGAATATCTTCCTCCTCCTCAGCCATGACACTTTTTTTTGATTTGGCATCAAATGCCGGGGGAAATGCCCAACCGCGACCTAAAAATGAGTTTTCTTCTTCCATATGATTATCCTCCTATCATTACTGTAGGGCATCCAAGTACTATTTGGCCTCCATGAGCTGTGGTATCACCCATTCTTGCTGCAGGTTTGCCTCCTATCATTACTGTTGCCGAACCTTTTACGATGGTATCCGGAGGGCCTACACAAACACAACTATCTCCCATTACGGCTGCAGGCATTTTTCCTATCAAAACTGTTGGCGCTCCCGGCCCCACTACGGGCCCTCCCACATGTGGTATTGGTGGCACTCCCGGTGTTTGCATGGGACACTGGTGCATATCTGTCAATCTTGCTGCTAGTGGCATATTATTAGTTATTTGAAGTCTGAAGACCGAAGTACCATGAAATCGGATCCATTAAAAAACAATTTAGAAGTTTATATTTCATACTTGATTTTATCATTACTAAGATATTACTATTGTAATCGTCTCCTGCTTTTTACTAGTTGATCATCACCATAGCTCCTTTTACTTCCACCTGACCAGAAGCCTTAAGAGCCGCTGATGCCGCTCCTTCTGCCGTTAAGGCTATATTAGCTTTCAGATTTACGTTATTGCCTGTCAGCGATGCATCACCGGTAGATTTAACCGTAACACCGGAAGTGGCTTCTACTGTAAAATTACCTGATGCCTTAAGTTTGATATCTTTCGGGCTATCCAAAAGAATCCCGCTGTCAGACATTTCAATTTTGTTGCTATTTTGATCCTCCATTTTTATCGACTTGGCATCATCGCTCAAAGTCACCTTGTTTCCTCCCGGAGTCTCTATGGTGATTACTTTCTTATCTTCATCAAAAATTAGCTTCATTTTACTTTTGGTCACCATTCCCTTAGTTTTATTCTCGCTATCAGGTGTATAAGCTGGTTTTAGTTTTTTGCCATATACTGAACCTAAAATTACCGGAAACCGCGGATCCTCATTAAGGAATCCCAGTACCACTTCATCTCCCACTTCAGGGTAAAAATAGTTACCGATTCCATTGGATGCATAAAAGTTCGATAACCTGGCCCATATACCCGTACCTGATTCCTCAATCACCGGTACATCCACCAACACTCTGTATTCCCCATCAGGATCCTCATCAATTTGCTTAACAATCCCAATCTGAAGCCCCTGGATGCCCGGAAGCAAACCGGAAGCTGCAGGAGATTCTATTCGGTGGATTTCGGAGAACCATCTTTCATCAAGCCCAAAGCCAATATTTGTAGTCCACACACCTCGTTCAACTGTATGGGATACACTGGAAATATAAGCATCTCCGTTAAAGCGGGCACCAAATCCATTCAATTCCAATAGTGTTCCTAATTCTGCCAATGTACTGCCCGGGATACTTACATATCCTTTAATTTTTGCCAATCTTGATTTTTGAAGTTTGGCATTGGCCCATTCCTTTAGCACGGAGGCGTCTTCCGGAACTGAGGTGCCCATTTTGAAAGTGCTGAGGCCAATAACAGATGCCAATGTTTTTCCTGTGATGTTACTTTGTTCATTTACTGTTGGTTCCACAGACTGCCCGCTTTGAAGTTTTTGCTCTGCGCTGTCCCATGAATTGCATTCCACTGCAGTTAGTTGTGAGCTGGATTCCAGTTCCGCCTGGAAATCGATAATATCCACACCGTAGGTTAATCCCAACGCAGCCTGCCCTGACACTTCAGGTGCAGCAATATTTAATTTCCCGTCCTGGCAAATAACCACAAAGCCGTTGATCTCGGCACGGGAAAGTATGAAATCCCAGTCTGTGCAATCGTATTGAATAATTTTTTTATGAGTAAAAGTGGTAGCAGCAACAGTTTTGTCAATACCTGCTGTTTCCCCTATAATAGAAGTGATGACTTCACTGTCTTTCTTATCTTTAAAATTGCGACTTTTTCTGCCCACCGTCAATTTTACCGCCTCATCAGAGCATTTAATGGTAAGCATTGAACGAACACCATTGGCAGAACTCCTGACTTTGATGCTTTGGGACATAATAATGCCTTTAAAAGCCATAGATTCGGTGGAATGATAGCCCAAATCAATTTGCACCTTACTGCCGGGCACAAAATCCTCTGATTCGCTAATTTCAAAATTCTGATCTGCAGGATTTCCATCTATGATAACAACCTCCGCAGTATTGACACGATTAATTCCTTTCTCTACCTGAATGCTTTGAACCTCATAATAGTCCTTTATGGCTTGTCCCTCGACAAGCACTTTAAAAGTAGGGAGATCTATTTGACTATTTAGTGGTGATGTTGCCATAACCTAACGGGGGAAAAATGATTTTTTGACCTGGTGTTAAATGACCTAAATTGATGATATTATTATACTCGGCCACTTGAATATAATATTTGCAGTCACCATATATCCGGTAGCACAATAATGGAAGGTTGTCCCCAGCCACCACAGTGCGCACGTGGGTCAGGTCCGGAGAACTGGTATTATTGATTTTTGCCTGGGTTTCGGCATCAATGAACTGCTCGAATTCTGCCACTAATTTAGCACGGACAGGTTGTCCGTCAGGCTTAAATAGAAGGTAGTCTACTTTAAGGGATTTCATTACACATGGAAAAACCAGTACTGAATCCCATCTTACTTTCAGGTAGTTTTTGCGATGGATATTTCCATTCACATCAAGGCCCAGCTTCCTTAACTCCCCTACGCTCTCATGCACATCCTCGCAACCGGGAACCAGTCCTGTAGCATCAAGGTAAAATTCAAGTACAAGCTTTTCAAGTCCCTCAGGATCGTTGCCAGGTGCCACTTCTCCATTACTGAGTACTTTGGTTTTAACCGAATTTTGCTTGGGAACATCGATGTCGTATTTCTCAGGGTTCATTTGCAAAGAAAACTCCCCCACCTTACTGGTAAAATCAGGTTTCTCATAGGCTTCGATCACCATCTTTATTCTTTTCCCGTTGGAAGCCATACTTTTATCTTGTTTCTTTTTTCTTCAAATATTCTTCCACTCTCTCCATGCACTCTTTCAGGATTTCCTCCCGATACAATTCCATATCAATTGATCCTGCAATATTGGGCGCATTGGATGCTGCTTCCTCATTGTCGAACCGGGCTTGAATGACAAGCTCATTAACTTTTAAAGGCATAATCTGAGTTTATAAAATTGTAAAAGTTTCATATTTTAAAGTAATGGTTTCCACCACAATACCTGCATCTCCCGAGCCCGTGGAGTTAAATCCACTAATCTCCATTTTTAAAGGTTGAGCACTTTTAAATAACCAGGTAAACATAGGCTCCCCCCTATCATTCAATAATTTTACAGAGATGTCTTTTTTCTTTAATGGTACTGCAAAGTCATTTTTAAAAAAGCTCATACACCAATCTGTCAATTCTGTGTTGGGCTTTAGCAAACCGCGCTTTAATACAAGATCCGAATACTTGGTGCGTCCGGGCAACTCGTGTACTGCTTCGTTTTCTCCACCTTCTTTCACTGAGAGACCACTTTCCAATTCCATAGTGACTCCGGAAACTTCTTTGAATTTTGAGTCGATACTATTATCAATACCATCAATATGCACCGAAAAATAAAAGCCCACCATTGGGTAATACGGCTCAGTACCTGACTGACCTCTGTTTGAACTACTTGGTGCCAATTATAAAAATGGTTTGAGTGAAAAATAAATATGTTCACCAGGTAAATACCTGATGAACAGAATTTTAATTTACTGATTTAGTTGATGAGCTGAAAAAACGGAAGAGAGGTTATACTCTCTTCCATTATCAGTATCTCCTAATTATGGTGTGCTCACCGTTAGCCCTTCATGAGCCAGAACGAGCGTTTCAACAGCTGCATCGCTGCTGGTAGAATTAAGATCAGTACCCTGTACCTGCTTAGGAAATGCATTGGTAAGTGTCCATACAATCTCTGAATCGCCAGCTTCGTTTAATAGCATGATGGTTACGGTTTTACGTTCGATGGTATTCAGCTTTATATCACTGAACCACTCGAAGAATTTCACATCAGTAGTGAAGATGCCCTTTTTCAAGGTCACATCACTTGACTTGATCAATCCCGGCATCTTAATCGTTGAGAAAACGGGGCTGTCACCATGTCTGTATTCAAATACATCGGTTTCAATATCCAACCCTGATACTTCCTGAAACGAGGCCACCATTCCACCATCTACTTCTACTTTAAAGTAGAATTTCGGTAAAGGCCATATATTATCTTGAGCTTCTCCTGCCATTTTATTTCTATTTAAATTCTATTAATGTTTTAACTAATGTGATTATTATGATTTCTGCATTTGCTGCTGAATAGTAATTACAATAAATTCAGCAGGTCTTACCACTGCCAGTTTCACTGAAATATGCATAATACCATCCAATATATCAGTAGGTGTCATGGTTACTCCAAGTCCTACATCCACACTGAAAGCATCTTCTGGCGATGATCCTGCCAAAGCACCTTTTTTCCACTGATCGGTCAGGAAGTTGGTCATCATACCTTTTACTGTAACCCAGGTATTCACAACGTTGGGCTTAAACACATAAGCCTCAGTAGCTGCTTTCAGGGATTGCTCAATCATAATCACTGTCCTTCTCACACTGAGATATCTCCAGTCCATGCTATTGCCATCAAGGGTTCTTGCTCCCCAAACCAATACACCTTTTCCAGGGAAGCTTCTGATAGCATTCACTGCTTTACCATTTAAAGGAAGGTTAAGATCTTCCTGGATGGTATTGGTAATATTTACAGAAGGCTTTACAACAGAGCCTACCGAAACATTGGCAGGAGATTGAAATACACCTACTGAATTATCGACCATAGATATTACACCTGCCATTCCCACACTTGGAGGAAGTACATTTAAGCTGTTTCTGATATCGCCCATAATAGCTTTGTACAATGGACTTACAGCTGAAAGCGTTTGATGTAAAGTCACTACATCTGCATCTGCATTGGACAAAAGGGCTATTTCTGCTTTTATAAGCTCTGCTCTTTTTTCCTTGATCTCTTCATTTTTAAGCATCTCGTCTACTTCCTTAGTCAAAAGACCAGCAAGTCCATCCGCATTGCTCACATTCGTGAAGTTCACATCATCAGCAGAAACAATTGTGGTGTTAAGCCATGGATAATAAGCAGCACCCCACTGTAGGAAATTATTTCCCACACCTTCCCTAAACTGGTTAATGACATCATCTTCAGCCATGGTACGAGGCTTGTCACCATCATATACATCAAGTATAGCTACCCGGCTCCTCATGTCCAGTCCGCAGTGCTGAAGCATCGCTTGCTGTAGAGAATAACAATCAGCCTTTTCCAGAAGTACTGCATCAGGAATCACCAACATGGTTGGTTCAGGCTCCTTAAGAAGTGTTTTAATCCCTCCTTCGTTTTCTTCATCGTTTAATTCTCCGGCTTTGACACCCCCGGTATAATTTCCTACGGAAACGATATAGCAGGTAGAGCCTCCGTTGGCAAAGAAGAGCCTAAGATTGTTGTAGAGGTTGTACTTTGTGGCGCTGTTTACAGTAAGACTGAATTGTTCTTTTTCATCTTCTGCCACTTCAAATGTGACTTTGGGAGCGCCCCCAAAATACTGGTGATATTCACCTAATGAAGTAATCCTAGTGGGTACATTTATAATGGATTTGTTGCCTCTCAAAGCCTTTTCAGTATACCCTACAAAGGCGGGTACAGCAGTTGCAACTGCTACAACTGAGCTTGGGAAAGCACTCTTCTCCTCAATATAAACACCCGGTGTTGCCAATACTTGAGCCATAATTTATGAGTTTGGTTTAGTTAAAAATATATATACATTTCAGAATACGCCCGATACACATCAGCGTCCTTTGCCATCCTTACTTTATTGATGTCCGGCACAGGAAGGTTAATTCTTTTCCTGACATTCCTGTCCGACTCCACTTTTATCATCTCCAGCTCAAGGTAACTACTATACCGCTCCTTTAGCTGTATGGGAGCAGTAGTTTCTATGTAATAAGCCTTATCTCCATTCACCATCATCTTTTCCTCCACAGCTGTTGTTGGCACTATATCCTTGCCTGAGTAAATTTTAAAATCTGAATACTTATAATTATCCCGGTTAATAAGATTGTATCGCCAGGTAGTAGCCCTGGAATTGATGTTCACTTTATATTGGGAGTTAAGAATAGCATTGAAATTATGATTTTCATCTCCGGAAGGATTTATGACTATATCAATCATTCCAATGATTTGTTTGATCCCGCGAGGCTTATAATAATATTCATAAACCTCACCACCGGCAGTTGCTTTCAAATAGCCCGGCTCATCAGAATAATCTTCCCCTATTCCTTCATTCAGTTCTGAACTTTGCCCTTCAAAGAGCACTGTTCCGAACATGTTCTCAATCAGGACAGAAGTATCATCCGCTATCTGCGATTGAATATCAGCAAGGGAAGAAATAAATTGAACACGATCACTTTGACCAAGAAATTCTTCTTTGTGCAGAAGGGTGGGGTCATTAGGGTTATCATTCATATTGGTTAACCAATAGCCGTAGTCATTCAAATCACCAGGAATGTCAGAGTAATTCATCCACATTCTATCCCGGGAAACTATGAAAAAGCGAAACTGTAACCTTTGTTTTAAATTCCTCAGAAGTGACTGACCTACCTTTTCTTCTTTGAAAAGTGCGGTAAAGCCTGTTTCAGATTCTTTTATTATTACTCCGTAAGATTTTAAAATACGTTCTGTAGAATGGCTTGCCAACATACCAAAGCCTCTAAACCTTGTAGACTTATAATATTCATGATGGTAACTTACCGCAAATAATTCTTCGTATTTCAAGGTTTGGGTTTTTGGTTGTTTAATAATTAATCATCAATACCAGTCTCTATTTACTGATCTGGCTTATTTTGCTTCAATATAATTAAAATTATTAAAAAGAATGATATTTTTATATAAAGCTTTTATTTATTTATGGGATTTTTGAAAATAATATAAACTTATCTATATATAAAATATTGATTTTCAAATCATTTGGCAGCTAATAGCCACTATTTGTGCCAACACATGATTTTAAAAGATTAAGAAAATCTAACATTAACCCTCTCGGATCAATCAATTTCACCGTTCACATTCAATCCTTTAATTGCAGGAATTTCATCCTGGATGTTATTCTGACTAAAGGTGAGCATTTTCATTTTATAGACCACAGAAGGAATATATTTGGCTCCCATCATAGAAAAAAGGTTCATTAATTCCTGAGGAGATAAAGACAGTAAATCGAAATGGATTTTTTCAACATTCTGGCTTAGTTCCGGGGTATTTTGAGCTGTAAATAATGGTTTTGCCTGAAAAAAATAGATCACCCCTGAAATAAACCTGAGAGACTCCACATAGTTTTTCGGACTGAAATAGGCGGATATCATCAAAGTCAAATTTACACTTATGGAAGGAGCAAAATCCACGAAAGTACTTCCCATATAATGCTGATTGGCATTGGCTTTCAGTGTAGTCTCTTCTGCTATATTAATGAGTGTGATTACTATTTTGTTGTTACCTTCAATGGCCACAGCACCTCCCTGATCAACAATATTGGAGAGAATCACTTTATCTTCCACTGAATTGAACCGTGACTTGAGATAGTCATTAAGCTCACTGGCAATTACAGGTAGTACGTTATGGATCATAGTTAGCTTTTAAATAAAAAAAGAAGTTGAAACAAGCTTCAAAACCAGACTAATTAGAAATTAATAATTGTTTAACTCCCCAAACCGTAAGGCGAGCCAGATACACACCTACAAATCCTAGCAGGCCTCCAATAAACAAGAGGTCCATTTCCAGTACTTTCTCATCAGCAGACATACTTGCACCAGCAGGCTCCACATGCAGCATGTAGAGAAATAAAAAGCCCACAGGCAAAGCCACAATGAGTGCCACAAAAAAGAATAGGAATTCCCTGGCAATTAAATCTTTCATATGTATATATATTTTTTTAAGTTGTCATATGCCCCAAAGGGATCCCTTCGGGAGAATTCAATAAATTTATTCATCCTCGGTTAGTATGTTAAGGATTCTAAAATTTATGCTCATTCATATTTTTGTTTTTAAGGTAATTTGTCCCTGTAGGAAATATAGTGGGTAGTAATCAAATAAACAACCAGGGCCCCAATCAACAGACCAATAAGAAGTGGAAAAAGAGAGGCCGAGCCACCACTAATCAAAAAAACTGCCATGGCGCCAAGGAAAATAATCACACCGGCAAAAACAGCCCTGTATGTTAAATTCTGAAAGAAAATTTCCCGTACCCTCCAGTCTAAGAGAGAAACAAACAAGCCTATAATAAAAAAGTAAAGAATAATGACCACACCTATACCAATAGACCTTCTATGATTTTGAAAGGAAGCCATGATTGAATAAAGCTGGCCGTTATCATAGCCAATAGGAAAAATTTCCTGTAGCGGATCCACACCAAAATTGGTAGCCACGGCATTCCATATTCCTGACTGCCGGCCATCATATCCCAAAGCCCAAATGGCTGCGCCTTTCATGTCATGGTCCAAGGCCCATTGAAATTTGCTGTCCAGGCTCTGCTGGCTTTCAAACCACACCAGCCTGGTGCTATTCCCCTGGTCTACCAAAAAGTAAGTACTTCCACTTACTGCATCATAAAAAGGCTGATAGTTAATATTATATTCGGACATGACATCATCATAAGTAATATACCTTTCAAACCTTGCTTTGGCATTCCAGCTATTTCCGGCCAATGTCCATTCGGTACCGTAGGAAGGCATCCCCAAAATGGATTTCGCAGGATTCATCCCGTTTCTTATACAATAATCATAGGTATTGACAATACTGGGGCAATCTGTATTGATGGAATGCAAAGGCGAAACAGGGGATGGTGTACCGTTGCACTCCACATAACTGTAATCATATCCCTGAACAATGAAATAATTAATATAGGGATCGAGGGCCTTGAAATCAATCGCATTGTTATTATTGAAGGCAGGCACCTGTAGGGTAATTATGTAGGAATCCCCCATTTTAGATCGCAATTTTTTCACAAAATCGGTATAGTCATTTCTGTTTGCTGCAGGTATTTGCTCGAAATTAAGGTCCAAACCATCTCCGTTTCTTGCTGTAACCAAGACCTTCAGGCTGTCAATCAAGCTATTCCACACATCTTTATCAGAGAAAAACTGCCTGTTTTGTTCTTTTCCGTAGTTGGTGACAGTAAGCAGTACTTTTACTCCGTGATTCTTCGCTGAATCGATCATGGCTGTACTACGCCAATCTTTTATGGCCTCAGGATCATTATAACCGCCATTTAAAGGATTTACATCATAGGAAAAATAAGCAATCATTGATAATAGATTGTACTTATAATCCTTAAACTCATTTTTCATCCAGTAAGGATGCCAGCCAAGCACTACATGGTTTTCATCTATGGCATTAATTTTATCCAGTCGATTATAGTATTTGTTAGCAGCGGAATCCCACACAATTTTGTTAAGATCCTTTGTATTCTTAAACTTCACTTGTTGCTGAGCACCATGAATCGAACGAAATAAATAGGCATAATCATTCACCAACCCACTTTTTGGAATATATCTCTTCTTTTCCCAAATAATGGTATCGGACAAACTTTCTTCCTCGGTAATCTCCTTTTTCTGGGAACTGAACATGCTCCCAACTTTATCGAAATCACGCTTTGACCTTTTTATTTCGCGCTCAACTTTTCTGGTCTTGTTTCTTGCCTGGTTGAGCAGGCTTTTTTGTGCATACACTGACAGGCAGGGAAGCATCAGCAGAAGGATAATTATTAATTTCTTTAACATTGTCTATTTCATTTTCTTCAATTCAGATTCGGGTACTTTCATTTCTGATTTTTTCACCAGATCAAATGCCACCACCCTAAGATATACATATTCCCCTACTACCTCATCTTTATTAACAACTGACAATTTGTAAACACCTCTTTTTCCGGTGTTTAAATCATAAGCCGTGGTATTAAAATCTTTATTCACTTTAGGGCCTGAGAGGTTCATTCTGGCCCGTTTGCTCTGAGAATAGGGGAAGCCACTGAACTGTTTCATAAAGTAGGCCACCAGGGGATCTCCAATTGGTTGTTGTGTTTTTAGATCTATTAAGGTTTCAATTTCGCTTTGATATTCTTTACCAAAACCTACCAAATAGGCCCAATAAGCCGGCACAGAATCACTTACAAACTCAAATTCTATTACCTTCTTACTTTCCATTCTGATGTTTTTTTTCGCACCAATATAATAGGTTCCCTCTATAACCACCCTTGGGATCGTATCATTGATTACCACCCATACTGAGTCTTCCGCAGGTGGATTTACTTTCACCTTTTCCGTCCGTTTCCAGCCCTTCACTTTTTTCAGGTCAATCACTACATTATTCCTCCTAAAGCTCCGGTTCCTCAATTGAAGGATGTAATTACCGGCTCCGGCTTCTGTATCGAGCCTGCTATTTTTCACATCTTCATCTAGGCGATATTCCTTTTCCTCAGCATTAGGCTTTATCAGCCTGTACTTCATTCGCCTGTTATTTTCTTTTTGGAGTGAATAAAGAATAGTATCGCCCTGACCGGCTTCAAAGCTGAAATCCCTCTTTGAAAACAGTCTTACTTTTAGCTTAGTATGAATAAGATTGATAGTGTCCAGGCCCGTAATGACAGTATCCTTGTAGACATAGGTTTCATTTCCTTGTTGCCCGAGGCAATCATAAATAAGCAAGTAAAATACGATGGGGAGTATGGCCTTAATCATGGAGGATTTTATTTGGGGATATAAATTTCGTCTTCTTTTGACTCTTCACGCAATTTCCTCTTTTCCTTTTCCACCCATATGGCCAACTGTTCTTTCACCAACTCTTCATGGGCCTCTTCTATCAAATGCAATGTTCTCTTGTTGTTGATTATCTGCTGCTCTATTTTTTCCTGTTCAACACTGGCCAAAAGTGTAAGTTGATTATTTAATTTCTGATTTCTTAAATTAATGGTCGCTATTTCATCAATTTCATAATCATACTCCACTGTTTTCAGCAAATGATCATACGGACCATAAGGTGAAAGAAGTTTGGTGAGAATGGGTGCAATTTCAATGCAGATCAGCAACATTACCACTGCCCATGACGGACCGGGTGGCAATTCACCAAGCGCCTGCAATTTAGCCATCAGGCCGGAGGCAAATGAAGTCTGAAGTTCTTCTTTATAACTTTCCCTTTCCGCGTTAAGATCAGCAACTATAAGCTGTAATGCCGCAATTTCCTGGTCATTCTCAGCTTTTGCCAATTTATATTCTTCATCGGCTTTTAAATATTTCTTCTCCTTTCGCAGGCATTCCGATCCTACACCTTTTGCCCCGGTTCCACAGCTGCCTTCACACTCACATTTGTACTCTTCGTAATATTTTTCCCTCAGCTCAAATTTCTGTTCTGTGGAAGCCTTTAAATTTTGGATGGCCAGCCTCTGCTTATCAATTTTTTGCTCGTAGAGGGCATCTACATTTTCTAATTTTTGAACCCCGGTATAATGAAGCCTTTCATTGATTTCCTGTTCAAAAATTTTAATCTCAAGCGGTTTCGCTATGATTACAGCCAGAAATACAGCCAGTAGCAAACGGGGGATAACCTGTTTCCACTGGTCGGCTTTGCAATCATTTTTTTTGATGGTGGAGACAATAAAGCGATCCAGGTTAAAAATCAATAACCCCCAGAATATCCCCAGGGCAACAGCTATCCAGATGCTGTTAAAAACAGTAAAAATAGCATAGCCACCTGAAAGGGCCGCCAGCAAGCCTGTAAAGAATACAGTGGCTCCCACTCCTGCATATTTATGACGTTCAGAGGAAGGACATCTTTTTAAAATCTGTTGGTTGGCAGCCGCACAAAACAGGAAAAACCGCATTGACAGCGTGAATTCCCTGATTGGTTCATTTTCCGGCTTATGCTTTTCCATAGTACGATTTTATTGATTCAATTAAGCCTGCCATGCCTGCTTTGCCTGCTTTGCCCGCATAGAAGTTTTTTAACTTCCTGAAAACATTTGCGTTAATTTGTTCCAAATTAAATTTATTATTGGATTTATCAAAGGTAATTTCTTGAATCTGTTCTACTAATAAATTATATTGCTTCAATTCAGCTTCTCTTATTTTGGTAAGATTTTGACTATAAGACACTTGCTTTTCTTTTACCTGCTCAATAATTTCACTGGCGTCCGGAACTCGCTTTAATTCCTGATGCAGTCCAGCTGACAACTTCACCAGTTTGTCGGTAAATAATTTGATAGGAAAAACCAGCAGTTGAATCTTCCTGCTAAATGTTCTGTGAAGTATTTTGGCCCGGATTTCGATCATCATGTTTTCCTGTGGCAGAAATTCATGCTCACCTACCGACTTAGTAATGCCAAAAGGCTTAATGGTCACTTCATTGGAATCTTTTACCTGCCAATTGATTTTTACTTTATTTCCCAAAGCTACTCCATATACATGGGGATAGTTATCTTCTTTCACCAAAGAAGAATATTGCCCGGTCCTTCTATTGGCAAAGCTCAGGTCGTAATCAATTCCGATATTGTCATACACTTTTACCGCAAAAGTCTTGAGTGCAGATTGGCTGGCATTATAGGCTCCTATTTTAAAAATGGTATCGGCTCCGGGTTTGATTTTACGGCTACCTGCTGATGCTACTTCTCCAATTCCTTCAATAATGATCGTTTGTGCATGCTCTACTTCCCAATTCAGGCTTATTTCATCACCTTTTAAAATGATATCATCATTGGCGGAAAAACGGATGCGGATATCATCTTTGTTCTCAAGAAAAGGTTCAGCAACTGCGTCAAGCTTCTTAAATTCCTGCACAAAGTGGTGAGTTAGTGAGGAATCCTCCTCTTTTTCAGGATGTTGATCTAAATCAGCCGTTATTTGCAAAGATTGTTCATAATCTTTTATAGCAAGGTTGGCTTTAAGGGAAGGGTGGCAGGCTATTGAGCCTCCTTTTTTAAGTAAAATCAGGCATTTATTAAAGAGAAAAAGATCGTCCCGTAATCTGGCTTCGTTATCAGCCTCCATGATGAGTGTGACAGCTACGCCCCTTTCCAGCAGGCCTGCCAGTTCCAACAGAAGTGTTTCATCTACAATTCCTTTCAAGGCAAGTTTGATGTCGTGGCGGGCACCGGATAGAAATTGTGTGATCTTCCTCATATTATCTTCAATGAATGTAAATATTTAATAGCTTTATTCATCCAAAACTTCAGTAAAACTATTGGTCAAATTGTTACGCCCTCTTTATGATATTCTTTGTTGATTCCTTTAAGGATATCCTCAGTATATAGTTGATTGCCATTGCGCCTTTTTGCAGCTATAGAACAATATCTTAATACATTTATAATGCTTCCACCTGTGATCTCATGGTCCATGGCAATCTTCTCCAGGTCAACATCCACCAGTTCAAATGTGTCCTCAAAATATTTCTGCCATAGCAATAAACGTTGTTCCAGCCTGGGTTTTGGAAAGTAAACCACTGATTGAAACCTTCTGAGGAAAGCACTATCGAGATTGTCCTTGAAATTGGTAGCCAGTATCACAATGCCATTAAAATCTTCTATCCTCTGTAGCAAATAAGCTACCTGCTGATTAGCAAACTGATCATTGCTGCTTTGAACCTGTGTACGTTTTCCAAAAAGAGAGTCTGCTTCATCAAAAAACAAGATCCAGTTTTTATTCTCCGCCAGGTCAAAAACATTGGCCAGGTTTTTCTCTGTTTCCCCAATGTACTTGGAGACTACAGCCGACAAGTCTATTTGGTAAACATCCATTTGTGATTCCTGCCCCAGCAAAGAAGCCGTCATTGTTTTCCCTGTGCCCGGTGGGCCATGAAACAAGATACGATAGCCTTTTTTCAGGTGTTTGTTCAGCAGATCATGCTGCATGATTTCCTCTCCATGGCTCATCCAAACTTTGGCTTCCTCCAATTCACTTAAAGTATATTCATCAAAAACCGCATCTTCCCAGCTTAATTTGGTTTCCAGTAAACGGGCTGGAAATGCAGATGAATATTGGGGCCGGTAAGCCCTCCCCTGGGACAAGAGGCTCAGGTATTCTTTGCTAATCCCCAGCACACCATTAAATACAGGTTCATTGTCTTTTACACCGGTGAGGCCAAGGATATTATGTGTTTTGAATGGATGGGAATCAGAGAAAAGGTCTAATAATTTAAACCTTTTTTCCAGATCGCCCTCTCCTACAATAAAGGAAACAGTTTCCCCTGTGGGAATAAAGCCATTGCCTTCACTGGTGACTCCACCGAAGACCGTATATCCACGGTCTATATTGGGGTTTTTGACAAAAAAGATGTCATAAATATCCGGAGATACATGGACAGCCAGTGCCATTAACAAAATGATCCTTTCAGTGGTATTGAAATTATTTTCCGCTATGATTTTGGCATAAACAGAATCATCTCCGCTGAGATCAGGAGGTGTAAGCTTTTCAATATCTCCCATTTCAGAGGATTTGAAATAGCTGTTGAGCCGTAAGTCAATCACTTGCCGCAGCCATTCTAGTTCCGTCCGGATCACAGGAATGCTGGATTTATTTTCCTTTTGCAATAATTCTTTTATCATATTGCCCACATTTTTACTTTCTCCACTGTACGTTTAAGCTTTTCTGCATCCAAGATAACTTGATCGTGTTAAATGACCAAGGCAGATAGTCCAATAAAATATCACGGCCACTTTTCTCTACCTGCAATTCCCAATTATGGGGTGTTTCATTCAGGTAACCCTTACGTATGAGGAATCCATCCCGGAGTGCTTCAATGGAGGTACTTTTTAGTTTGTCCCAATTCTGCAAAACCCCTTTCAACAGGCTTTCTGAAATCTCTATTTCTTTCTCGGTTAGTTCAATGGAAAGCGGAATGGGATAGGATAGATCGACTCCACACAGCACTTTCATAAAGGCCAGCTCATGTTCTGGTGTTTCACTTTTTCCACTCACCAGGTATTGCAGCAAATGCACGGCACGAACTGCTGTTTCCTGATCATGAAATACTTTTTTAGAAATCATTCCCAACATATCAAAATACCTTGGCAGGAAAGTGGCTAATATTACAGCACCTGCATTATATACCTCCAGGCGGCCTTCCAGTGGCTCATTAGCTTCCAGTTCAGGAGTTTTCGCTTTCTGTTGGACACTTTTTATTGCACCTGACTCCACTATCTTTTCCAATACTTTTATAAACACTTTTGAAATTCCGGCTGCCGGCCTATAGTTGGTGAAATCAGCTGGCAACTTGCTCATTAATTGCGGCACCAATTCCGCTGAAGCTTTGGTGAAAAATAATTTTGTAAGGGTAAGCTGATCAAAATTTCCCGGACCGGGAGATGAAAATGATTTTACCAATACCTGTACTGCAAGTGCTTCAAATTTTGACTTTGCTATTTTGGGATATCCGGAATGCATAAAATCAATCACTCCTTTTAGCCATGCTTCAATCTGCTCTTCCTGTGTATGATAAATAAATGCAGCCATGCGAAAAATCAAGCCGGTGCCATGATGCAGCATACGTTCAACAGCTATTTTTTCAGTAAGGGCTGTTGTAAGCACAGCTTTCAACTCCAGGGGATTTGATTTTACATGCTCTTCAAATTTCTGCAAAAGCTCATTATAACTCTTAATTTTACTCCTGAATGGCATAGAGCCATGTAACAGATAATAGGCAAGCGACTGGGGAAAATCTTCTTCTGAAGCCAGGCTTTCCTCATGTAATACCAAAAGTTTATCCCCGGATGAATCCGCAGGCTTCATCTGTTGAACAGTCTGCAATACCTCTCTGAAGGTTTTGAATTTAGGCTCCCCTTTAGCAATCATTGTTTCTGCCACTTCCGAAAAATGTGCCATCAATTCCTGGAAATCAATCTTTAAATAATCCGCTATCTGCCTGGAAACTTCCTGGGTAAAAGCAGAGGCGGTAAAGCCTGAGCTTTTGGCTCTAATATATTGGTAGATATGGACATATATTTGAGTGTCTGCTTTAAAAGCAAGACGTGGGAATTTCTCTACCGACAATATTTCCAGCACCCGCGTGTACATCAGCACAAAGCCGGAAACTCCCGGTACAACTGCACTCACAATTCTATTGAACTCGTTTAAGGTGATGTGGCCGAAGATCTCCGTCAGGTAAAAAATCTCCCGTCCGGAATTTTGTACCGCTGCAATAAGCTCATTGAAATGCTCCTTGAGCAAAAACTTGTACAATCTTTGGATTTCTACCTTAAGCGAACTAGGCTTTTGTCTAGTCTTCAGATACCACCAGGGAATACTTTTTTCGGCCAGCATGTATAGAAATGCATCAATATCAGCTGACAAGGAGGATACTGTTTCCTTTTCTTCTTTTAGTGTATGCTTAGGAGACCGCTGATCATGAATGGCCTTTCGTAAAGGCCTGCTTTTAATTACATCTATTTTTTCTTCCAAAATCTGATAGATCAGGTCAGGGCCCAATGCGAATTTTCCTGCAATCTGCGCTATCATAAAAGCAGCAAATTTTTCAGCAGGGTAATGTGATTCCGAACCGGAAACCTCATGAAGCAGCAGGAAATTCATATAGGTTTTCAAATCGCTCTTTTCAAGGGATAATCGCTCTGCCAGCCCTACTGTTTTCAGAAAGTCATCCGCTATTGCTTTAAAGCTGCGGAACTTCTGCTGGTCCATCATCTTCAAAACAGCGTGCAAGGTTTTATCATCCAGCAGGCCTGTAAATGTTGTCCCTGCAAAATCATCTCCCTGTATTTTCCTGACCAACTCCATTAACTCCGGAACGGCTACTTTCATGCCTTTTGTAATCAACGCCCTTAATGCAGCCGTACTTTTAAGTGTACTCCATGCAGGAAATGTGCGGGTTTTGAGGTAATAAAGAATGAGGTCAACAGTGGTATATTCAGAATGGAAGCTTTCCAATATCCCCTCAATATGCCATTGCGCTTTTGTCTCCTTTGTTTTTTTATCTACCGAATAAGACCGAATAAAAGCCTTCAGGATTTCACTTTCCATTGAAGGATAATGAACAATGAGGTTTTGATATACATGTCTTGGCTGCAGCTGATATTGAGCAGAAAGAGCCTCCAATAAAATATACAGGAGTTTATGTCCCGGGTGAAATCCTTTATTTTCTGCCAATAAAGCCAAAAATGTGAGCGTGTATAGTTCACTCTTAAAGGAGGTTTCGCTGCCTTTGAATAAAAGACTTCGTTGTTGAAATTGAACCAGGTCTTCCAGAATAGTTTCCCAAAGTGGCCATTGGGTTTCGTCCAATAGCCGGAGTACCCTCTTCATTTGTGCAATTTTCAATAAAGCGGCCAAACGAAGTAGCGGCTGTTCCTGACCGGACAGCTGAAAAACCACTTCCATGAACTCTGCAGGAGCATGCTTTAATCCGGCACCCAACAGTTGCTTCATTTCATTTTCATTTCTGACTGTGCTCCATCCCGGGAATGTGCCTTCGGTCAGGTAATATAAAATCACCTCAGTAGCTGAATAGTTATCGGATTTTGAGGGTTTCAATCCGGATTTTCGCCACTCAATGACTTGCCGGAGGTTGACAATTGCATATTCTTTTCCTATAAATCTTTTTAAAAATTCACTTTTGAATACATGAGCTTCCTTTTGAAGCAATCCTATTAACTGATGATAGGGAAATTTATAAAGACGGGAAATATTCCTCAAGAGATTATTAACATCCGCTTCAGCTACATGAGAACTTCCCATGAAGATGATTTTCATGATGTATAATTGCAGAAATGCCTCAATTTTTCCAGGTGAATCCTGCAGCACTTTTGTTTGAGTAGCCCATTTTAAAAGATCTTCCATCAACAGCATCCATAGCTCATACTGCCGGGAATCGATCTGTTTTAAAAGCCACTTCAATGTGGCCGGTTTTATCAGAGAAAATAGTCTCCTGGCAATCACCTCATCGAAAACTAAAGGTCGTATTTTTGCAAGGAATTCCGGTTCAAAAGCCAGAATAGTCTCCTCCATAAGGGACTTCACCTCTGCCTCGCTTTTTAAGGAAGACCAGTCCGGCAAATCATCTTTTTCAAGATAAAACAGGAGCAAGTCCGTTGTGGTGTATTGGTCCTGATAAGTTTCCTTAATAGGGGAAGAAGAAGCTTTTGGAATTTTGCTTTGCGCTGCCCATTTCAGGACATCCTTTTGCGTCAGCTTAGCAGATTGGTTGAACCCGATAAGCTGGCTTATGATTTCAGCATTCAGCAAACTGAGCAGTCGCTCTGCCACTTTTTTATCCGACAGGATGAAACGCAACTGCTCCTTAAAAGCCGGTGTAGCCTGAAAAATGGCCTGCTCAAAAACCGGCTTCACATCTGCCTCGCTTTTCAAGGAAGACCAGTCCGGCAAATCATCTTTTTCAAGATAAAACAGGAGCAAGTCCGTGGTTGTGTACTGGTTCTTATAAGCTTCCTTTATTGGGGAAGAAGAAGCTTTTGGAATTTTGGCTTGCCCGGCCCATTTCAGGATATCCTTTTGTGTCAGCTTAGCAGGCTGTTGGAAACCAATAAGCTGGCTTATGATGTCAGCTTTCAGCAAATTGAGCAGTCTCTCTACCACTTTTTTATCCGAGAGAATAACACGCAACTGCTCTTTAAAAGCCGGTGTAGCCTGAAGAATGATCTGCTCTAAAACCGGCTTCAGATCCGCCTCGCTTTTCAAGGAAGACCAGTCCGGCAATCGCTCTTTTTCTAAATAAAACAAGAGCAAGTCCGTTGTCGTATATTGATCCTGCCAGACTTTTTTTATTCCGATTTTCTTTCCTTCAGCATGTGTCAGAATACTTTGGCCGGAAATCCTTCTGTCATCATTCTTTTTAAGCCAGCTTACTATTTTCGGATGTTTCTCCTGAAAAAACGGGCTACTGGATTTGATAGAAAGGCTCTGCATCAGGTTTTCATACACTACAGCTGTACGCTCCTTTTTCAAGCGGGAAAAAACTTCTGCATACATGAGGTCGGTCAGCTGAGTAGAGCTCATGGAGAAATTGCTTTTGGCCAGGGCTTTGAGGAGCACTACATAAATATCTTTAGCCAACGGGTAAAAAGCAGCAGCTGCCCCGGTTTCCATTTCCTTTTCCAACAATTGTAATTCATCAAGCACCTGAAGCACACTGGCTTTTTGAAAAGTAGCCACCTGTACGGTCATCTTTTCAAGATGCTTATTTTCAAATGATGGAAGCAATTCCGACCAGAAGGTAGGATGGATCTGGCTTTGTAAAAAGAGCTGTACTGAGAACTCATTTTTGTTAATAGCCTCCTCTATAAAATACAATAAAATCTCCTGATTCGGGAACTGCTCCTTATAAGCAAGGGAAGTGGTTCCCTCACTGATCAGCTCACTTAAAAGTGCTTTTATCCCTTTCTTCTTTTCAATGCCGGTTTCTTCTTTCCCCAATATCCCTATAATGTGCGCGCCCAACTCGGCATAAGCCTTGTTGTCCAGGCTCTTAAGCAACTCCTGAGGATCCAGTGCAGGTACAGCATTGGCCAAGCTAGCCGCATAAAGTTCATAGAATTGCCCTTTTTCAATTTCCTCTCCTCCAGATTCGGCAATTACTTCAAAAAAGGCAAAATAGAGGTCTCTTCTGATTTTATCGGACAGCTCGGAATCGATTAGCTGGCCATCAGCCCCTGTATCAAACATTTCCTCAAGCCATGCCAGGTAGTTGGTTTCACCAAACAATAGCTGAACCAGCCGGATCAAATGATCGGGCCGGGTTTGGTAGGCTAGCCGGTACCTGACCGTATACAGATTCCATTTATTTCTCAACATTTTTGCCAGCAAAACAGAATGGGTGCTTAGCAAGCCGGATAAAATCTGGTGAAGGTCTTTGGCTGCGGGCAGCAAGCCGGTTTCCAGGAAATGTAAAAACAGGTTCATTGAACTACCGACTGCAGCGGACTGCTGATTAGTCAGTTCCTTTCCAGCGGCTTCCCTTTTTTTAAGTTCTGCCAAAAGCGGGGCAGCATCTTTGATTTGACCGATTCTTTTTATCAGACTTTCATTCTTTAAAAAGCCCGGAATTTGATGATCCAGCAAATCCATCAGGAGCTTTGCCCTGCCTTTAACTTGTCTGTATTCCGACAGGTATTCAAGCCAAAAGGAACGGAAACCGGCAGCATTTAAGAACTGAGCAGTGGCCTCATTGGTACGCAATTCCCTCTCCACCGCTTCTAGTTCCGACAGACTTTGCCTAAGCATTTGAAGCGTGGAGAAAGCTGTTTTCAGGGATTGAAGAGATAAGGCCCCGGCCATTCTGCTGCGAGCAGCCTTTTGGCTGACAAGTTTGAAAAGCTCCGGCACCAGCTTTTTCCTTTCCTTATCCTTCAATTGGCTAAAGATCAGATCCTGCTTCAACAATGAATAGCCCTTGTAGCCTTCGGGCCAGCTTCCGCTTTTGAAATACTGACTTAGCATGATCATTCCTGCGGAGGTGAGAGGCGTGCCCTCCACAGCTGTTTCAGTTTGCATTAATGCGAAGAATTTTTGATAAAGTGCGGGCTGCAACTGATGTTGGATTCTTTTTTGGCCGATAGCGGAGTTCCAGGCCGGTAACATCTGCTTTGCGAAAGCTTGTTGATCAGAAGACATCAACTCCTCTACCAAACGGTTGACTTCAAAGCCCGGCTCATTTTGCAGGGCAGGTGCATAGCCTTTCAGGAAATAGCTGGCAAGCAGGCTGAAACGATCCGAGATATGCAATGGCGCTTTGCTCACATGCGCTTTAAACTCCGGGCTTTTGGTCAGCTTTTTCAGCTCGGCCTCTAAAAGGGAAATGAGCCTACGCTGGTATTCCTTTTTAAAATTTGTATGCTTTAGGGAGCCCAGGTCAAGGTGGATGCTGTTGATTTCTATGAGCTTATCTTCCGGAATATATTTATCGAATAGTTTTTCAATGAATTGAAGGCTTTCCTCATTGCTTTCCTGTATTTCCTTGTTGATAGGGCTTAGGTTCTCCCCTTTTTTGGCGGAGATGATAATGCGCTGTTTTTCAATATGGTGGTTCCGGGACAAGGGTTTTTGGCTGTTTTTATCAGGAAATTTATAATGGGTTTCAAGATAGGCAAAACTGATGAATTTATTGGAGGGGTGTTAGAGGGTTGGTGGGGATGATTAGATTTATTTGACAGAATGCTTGGTCTCCTTTTCAATACAACAATATCCTGCTACATGTTTAACTAAAGAGTCACCATATTTATTAATAACTTTTGAGTTATAAGCAAATGTATTAGAGTCCAATTCACTTCCATCTTCCGAAACAATATCACCACACCATTCACATCTGTATACTGTTCTTTCTTCAATAATATGCTTTAATCTTTGGTCTCTGCTATTTCTCCTTTGCTCAGCTTGAAACCGATTTACTAGGGAACTTTCTTTTCTGTCCTTTAGGTATTTGACATTTCTCTCAATGTATTTCCTGAATTCATCAGTTGTCATTTTATTATGTCTTCCATCATAAGTTGATGACGTCAAATTATAAGTCGAACGTTTACAAAACATTACAAAACTCCCCTTAAACCATCTTGTAACATGTCTAGCATGGTCAGTTATTAAATAATCATCCTTGTAATAGTATCTGTTCTCTAGTATGTGGTATGGATAATATTCACCGGGGGATAGCTCACTTACCTCTTCGCAATTACGTTCGTTGTCTAATGGCTCACCATCTTCACTTTCTTCCTCTTTTTCATAAGCACTAGATGGTTCAAGGTTTCCTGTCTCAAGACGAAAATAATTCCACTCATAGTCATAACCAAAAGATTCAAAAAGTAACCGTTTTGGTTTTACAATATCAATTAGTTGAAAATCTAATTCTATGCAGCCGTCTTCATGAGATAATCTGACATCTTCTAGGTCAAGGCCACCACTTCTTGGAAAGAAGACATGATTTAAGTTATCGAAAGAGCATACCACTTTTAAAACCTTCACTATATCATTAATATCTTCCCAGATTACTCTTTGTGGAATAGAAGTCGGGAAAAGCTTTGTCTGAATTTCGAACCATTGCATTTGGTTTTGCTCATGAAAATCTTCAATAAGTTTTTTCCATTCACGAAGGCTTGAAATAAACTCATCAACTGAAGGACGTTTTTGAGGGTCATTGTCAGTTGATAAAATTAATAAATTGTCTATTGGTGATGTATAGCTTTCAGGGTAAAACTTTTTTAAATCTATAATTGATTCTGTTGAATACTGACCATCAAAACCCTTTTTCCTTTCTGTTAAGAAAATCCAGAACGTTTTAGCTAATGAATAAATGTCGGCCTTTGCGCCATCGGCAATTGATGATTCTCTTCTCATTTCAGGAGCCATTGTCCATTTAGGGCCAATCTCTTCATTGTTTACAGATACTTCTTTCTTGTCTGGATAATGTACTAGTCCGAAATCTACAAGAGAAAATCGCGAATTATAATACAGAATATTCTCAGGTTTTATGTCTCTATGGTATATCTTTCTTTCATGCAACTTTGAAAGTGTTTCAGCAACGTCAAGAATTGCTTTTACCTTGTCTTCTATTGAACCACCTCTAATTTTCTTTTCTATACTTTCCGCTAGTGGCATAATATAAAACGGAATTTCTTGATTTAACTTGTCAGGAAGATGTTTTTCTACAATTGGAATAATCCCTTGAATGGCTGAATTTTTATCAATTACAGTTATCTCGTCAATAAACCGGGTATAGGCTTTTGGCTTAATCTTCTTCAGTAACTTGATTGCATTAATAACACCCTTTGAATTCTGACAAGCCCATACTTCACCATTCCCACCTCCTCCCACATATTGGGTAAGAGTCCAGTCATTAAATTTCTGTCCCTTTCTAAATATTCTTTTCTTACTCATGAAGCGGTTTTATTTAGACTTGAATAGTAGTATTAAATGCTTCTGACAACGTTTCAATAAAGCATGGAAAAACAAGTAATTTATAATTATTTCTTCTACTCTCCAGTTGGCTTATGAAATCAATGGCTTGGTGGAGGAATACATAACATTAAGCATGTGGCTTGGTAGCAGTTTTGGAAATGCTTTCTCGTCTGACTGCACCAAACTTACTTAAATGTACAAAATTTGCTTTTACTGCTTTAGCCGCCATAAGCTATATGCAGTGTTGGGTAGCGTGTATTTCTAATTCTATATTTTTTAATTGTAATCTAAATAAAGATAGGCGGTAAAGCATTTCTGTCACACTATTGTCTCTGATATTTTCAGTTAAAATATATTGATAGATCCTATTTATCTTGTCTTTAGCTTCTTTGTTGTCTATCGAAATCCATAGCTTGTTGAATGTCATTTCCAAGTCTCTCAACCGGCCAGATTGGATGACTATTGAATTTGGACGTCTGTAATCGTTTCCATTGACTAAATGACCTTCAGTATTTAATCCTCCACTTTGTTCAATAAGTTTATTTTCTATTTCCTCTATATGCTTGTAAGTTTTGATAAATAGTGAGTCTCTATTTTCTTGTATTATATTTCCTAAATAAATGTCTGCATACCTCCTTAAATTACCGACTCTGTCTATACTTTCCTTAGAAACAGAATTTTTAAAATGAAACAGTTCTAAGAGAAAAAACAATATTAAGGGAGTTAATAATAATATTGCGTCAGAGGAATTGTAAAAACTAAGTCCTTTGTTTTTATAGGTTGAGATTGTTAAAACAACAACAAATGTCAGAAATAGAACTACTGATGTGTAAAACAGATAATTAGACAATTCCCAAAAACCTGTCCAATAGTTCATTAACACTATTCTGCTAAAAACTAACAAAAATACACCTACTGCCGAAAGAAAAACAAGCCACCGTCTATTGTGATAGTTATCTTCTGATTTTGGCTTTAACATTCCATAAATAGATGTTCCAAGAATGAGAAGAAAAAATAAAAGTACGCCTAGAATTGCGTATTCAGTCGTATTTAAATAAGCGATGGTTGTTAATGCTATTGCTGAAATTATTACAAATAATCCTCTGTATTTCATGGTTGTATTATTATGCCTAACGGTAAATTGTATGAGTAGTGGCAGATTGCGTGGTAGTTTCCAGTTAAACCCCTATGCAGTTTGAGCGGGCTACAAACCTTAAATATAAGCACTTTCCCTGCCATTACTTATACAAAATGTTGTAGCCAGTACTTATTCCTCCGTATTATTTAATTCGTTTATCATCTTAAAATGTATTCCATCAAAAAATTCTATAATTGATAAGCAGTCTTTTGAAATAGAGTCTAATGACTGATTGGTTATAAAGTTTGTATTTTCAAGTTGCTGCATATTTCCGTGTGAAAAATTATCACACACATTGCTTATCATTTGTAGTTTATCCTTTATATTTTCATTGTTTATAGAATCCACAGACATTATTGGTAATGAGCTAAAGTCAATGTAATCTTTAATAAAATCGTCCAAACCTGGAGATTGGCTTCCGTTTCGTGCTCTGGTTAATTTAGCATACTTGAAACTGAAAAATGTTTCTAAAACTCTGCGAATATAATTTGGTAAAAACTTCCTTGCTTCATCATAGTTTTTATCATTAGCATCAATAAAAGAACTTATGCTTTCAATCATATAGTAATAAGGAGTTTGGAAGTTTTGCAAACTCTTAGGTAGACTATCAATATTGCCATTAGAAATGAGATAGCAACTTTTTTCTTTTCTAAATAATGGAAAAATGTATTTCAGAAAGAAGAAATTATGGCTTAGAATGAATAATTGCTTATAATCACAAAATGTATCATAAATTATTGATGCTGTATTATAAATTCTGTTATCATCAAGGCTTGAAATCGGGTCGTCAATAACAATAATCGTTTGGCTGGGATTCTTAGTTTCAATTGTAACTTTGCTCAAAAAATAAGAAAAAGCTAACGCTGTTTTTTCTCCCTCACTTAATGTATTCCTTAATCGTGATTTAATCTGAGATTGAGATTTATATTTTACAAGTATATTATCTTCTTCACTTTCTTCATTTAAATCTATTGTAAAATGATTAATTCCAAGCCTTTTTAAAAATTCTCCGACTTTTTTAGCTTCTATTTTTAACCCCTTAAGTCTTTGAACTTTTTCTTCTTGTAATACTTCAATTTCCTTAACTGTTTTTTTCTTTAAACCACAATTTGAATGATATTTTTCAACTCCATTTAATTTAGTGTCAAGGTTCTTGTATACAATTGATTTATAAATATTCCTAATGCTTGATTCTATAGTATTGGGAGATTTGATCCTTGATAAGAGATTTTCTTTTAATGATTCAACGTAAGCACTCAACTCTTCCATAACTTGGTTATGCACCTTTAAAATATCATCCAATTCACTAAAATCAAGTTTCTGCTGCTTATTGGAATTACTTTTTTTATTAATCAATTCCTCTTTTATTTCATTCAGTAATGTTTCAAGTTCTCCTGTAGAAAATTCGCTTGGACTATGATTGATGAAATCTGTGTATTTGATGTATAGCTTAAAAAGCTTTTCATAATTTGAATTGGTTTCTTTAATTGTATTGATTTGCGCCTCAATTAATGTAATCTGTTCATCAATTTTATCGATGAAAACCTCATACTCCTTATCAAAATATGCAGAAAAAGATTTAACCAAATCATTAAAAGATTCACTTATGTTTGAATCACAAAGAGGACAATTTTTGTTTTGATTTTGACTTATCTTTTTGAATAATTCATTACCGAATTTATACCAAGGTTCTACTTTTCTAATATCATCTTCTTCAACAATTTCTTGAAAATCAGAAATTTTTTGAGTCAATGAGTCTGTTGCTATTTTAGATACGGAATCTTGAAGTACTTTATTGATATCTACCTGAAGAATTTTAATCTCCGAAAATTTTAATTGAGAAAACCTTTGGACATCTTCTTCAAGGCTTTTTTGATTTTTTGATAAATTATGCTCCTTTATTTTTAGAGTTAATTTCTGTTTCAATTGTTCTATTGAATCATTAGGTATCTGGTCTACTGTTGGTATTGTTTTGTCTACGGATAATGTTTTATTCGCAAAATTTTTCCTAAAATCTGAGTTATAATCCTTTTTTACCTGAGCTAACTCATCTTCAGCCTTTTTTGTCTTTTTATTCAGTTCTTTTATAGTTTCTTCCTTTGCCTCAATTTTATCTGTAATTTTCTTTATGTCAGGGTCATTAAGCTCTGTAGAAGATACATTAAACTTTTTAAAATTTCCTTTTGTACCATCGTAAACATGGTCAGAGATGAAGTTTGAGTTAAAAACAAATACATTTCTATTATTTTGGTTATCAGTCGATGGATATGTTAACTTTTGATTATTTCCAGTATTTACTCTAATCTTCCCTGCATCACTATTTTTTAAATCTTGAAACAACTCTTTTTTCTTGTCTTCAGAAAAGTTTGTTTTTGTGGTAATTAAGTTGAAAATATTAGATAATGAAGTCTTTCCAGAACCATTAAAGCCAAATAAGAAGTTGTATTTAGTAAAATCAGGAATATCCGTCCATACGAACGAGTCAAAGCAACTTATTTTCTCAATTTGTTCTATATTCTTAATCATACTTTCAAATTAGTAGGATGTTTCTTTGTATTGGCTACAATAATCGGATATGCGCACCCAACGTTTATTTCCTTTATCTCCATCCCTACAGCCATTTCTAAACGCTTACAATCATTTACAAATGTTTAAAGAAATTCCAGCAAAGAAAATTTGCAGGCATGCTAATGATTGAATTTATTAAACCTTCAAGGTAGGAGTTTATCTTTAAAATAAATCTATATAATTTAATTATTCATCGAAAAAGATGTGCTAATTGAAGTTCTCGGGAGAGGAACCCACCTTTTAGGGTTAGCTGGCATTCTTATGGCTTTTCATAGCAACATAATGTTGGCAGTTCGAATTTTAATAAAATTCGTATGTAGTTATGAAGTTCACAGTTTCATCACTTCTACTGCTTTTCCATAATTCTCCTTTTATTAATCCATTTTCATAGAACGTAAAGGTTGTTTCATCATCTCCAAGTATCGGATTGCCATTTTCATCAAAAGAGAAGGCTTTAGTTACTTCCCAGCTATCATCATTTTGAGAGAATCTAAGAATTGTGATTATTCTCCCATTGCTATCATATTCATACTTCAAATGTTTGTTGTTGCTTGGTAATCCAGAATCCTCAGTCTTTTCTTCAATTAACTTCCCTTTGTTGTTATATGAATAGGTTGTTGTTCTAGAATATTCTGTTGGAGAGGTGGTAAAGATCCTAGTCTCCTTGATTTTGTTTCCGTTTTTATCATAGTCATAAGTTGCCTCATAATTTCGATAAATTATTCGACCGTTAGGTGCTTTCCCTATCTCCTTTATCAACTGGCCCTTTTGGTTATAAGTGTATTCTACAGTGTTGCTAGGGGTATCTTTTTTATCGAATCCTTCTTTGCCAAAAGTATAGTTTACTTCCTTTAAAAGTCTATTTGATTCATCGTATGTATAAAATGATTTTTCATTAATTGGGTCATCTCCAAGAGCTTCTATGTATCCAGCATCTCTTTTACCTAGATTAAGAATCTTCTGAATTTTTGTTTTCTCTATAAGGTTTCCCTTGGAATCATATTTATATTTAGTAGTGTGATCATAGGATACTACATCCCAAAATGTGTAAACATATTTCCTAGCTAACACTCCCTCCTCATCAAATTCCTTTTTAAATAATAGCCTCCCCTCAGATTTTGTAGTATCCTCACTTCTATAATACATCGTTTTAATTCTTTTCAAATTTTCATTTACCAGAACTTGTTCATAATTCTGGGTCGGTTCGGATTGTGAAAAGCAATGAAGTCCGAAAAAAGATAAGATTCCAATTATTAAAATTTTCTTCATTTGTTTCTGTTTATGACTACCAACATTTCGCTGTGTACACCTAAACTTTTAAAAATAATTAAAAACATTGATTACCGATAGATAAATCAGTATTGGGTATATTTTCAGGCATACTATTGGTTGAATTTATTGAACCTTCAAGATAGGAGTTTATCTTTAAAACTGGTCTTTATGATTTAACTATTCATCGAAAAACATGTGCTAATTGAAGTTTTCCAGGAGAAAATTCATTTGAATAGCGGGGTTTATCGGGTGCATACGATAATGTTATTTGGCATTTCTTTTCTAATGGCAGTCAAGGATTCTGTTCTTGGAGTCCAAGTAGTAAATCTTTAAGTAGGCCCCTCATGAAAAATAAATTTCATCTATAAACTAGGTATCCTTGCCTTTATTAGTGTTTATAAAATTTACATCTAAGTACAAAACCTCAAAATAATAGTTTTACTTAATTTCACCTCTTAAAACCATATTTTCTTCTCCTTTCTTTTGTTTTGATACAAAAGAAACAATTCCGATAGCTATCGGAACAAGACAAAAAGATGTCAGCCAGAGGCTGACCAGCCTTTGGCTGGCTTCCACGCTACAATTCAATGCGCACCCCGCCTTTTTGTCGACCCACCCGCTCTGTACGAGCAAAACTTGTCCCGGTAAGTCGGGATTTTATTTGGTTTTCTAACATAGTATTTACCAAGAGTACCCTAAGGTTTTATTAAAGTGTTAAAAATAAGCAATCTGTAATTATTAATTCTGTATTAATCCCTTCAATTTTCCTACCTCCAGCTAGCTCAATGTCGTTTAGTTAAGTTTTATACTAAAACCTCAACCTTTAATCCTTCTCCAAAGTGAGAAGGAAGATTGTCTTAACTTAACGACATTGTCCGTTAGCTTGCGAAGTCAATGGCTTAGATTATTGTACAGTATTTTTTATTCAATCGGTATACAAAAGTCAACAATTGCTTTTTTCTCTGGGTGTTCATTGAAATTATTATGATAAATTTCGAACACATCTCTATCGGCTTTTTTATAACCATGCTCATTCATCCATAAGTATAAGCTTGTCCACGATTTTTCGAATTCTTCAAGTTTAATTTCAAAATTCCCAATGATGTACCTTCCCGCATTAATTTCTGATAATTCAATTTCACCGCCAGTTTCAATTGATTTATCCAAAATAAAACAGGCACTTAACCTAGCTTTTTCTTCTTCCGTAACCTTTAAACTATCATGATAAATAGTCATTAACTTTGCTCGTTCATTCATTAATCCTCTTGGTACAGCCCAGGAGATGAGTTTTTGAAAAGCACCAGCTAGCTCTTGAGATCCAAGACAAGAAATGTACATGAAATTCGCCTTTGACATTTCTTTAATTTCAATTTTTGCATTCATTTTTATCCATTTTTTAAGGTTATCAATGATGCAAATGTATTTATCAAAATCAGGGTATTCTTGTCCATTCTTGCTCTTTAATTGTCGAATTTTGGTAAACCTGTTTGGATTTTGTCTTTTGAATTCTGTAGGACTAATTCCGTAAAATTTTTTGAATGCCTTTGTAAAGGCTGAGTTATCACTGAATCCATAAATGTGGGATATTTCTGATATGCTACATTTCTTATGTAATATATCTAGAGCAGCTTTTTCAATCTTTCTCCTAGTTATAAATCCATTTAGAGTTTCACCTGTTATTGTTTTAAATACTCTGTGGAAATGAAATGGCGAAAAATAAGCAATTTCTGCTACTTTGCTTAAAGATATGTCTGAATCCAAATTCTCATCGATAAATTGGAAAACACGATTTATTCTATTTTTATAATCTACCTGTATTTCATTTTTTAGTACGGTCATTTTAATTCTAACTAATTTTTACTAAAGTGCGAAAAATAAGCAATTTGTCATTATTGTTTTTCATTAATTACTTGAATTTTCTCGCTCTCCCGTTAGCTTGTGAAGTCAATGCTTAGCGATATGGGAGATTGCCTATAACCTTATTGTTTCTTACTAAATTTCCCACCTGCCACTTTCCCATTGAGTCTCTATGCTATGCCTAGAGTCTGCATGCAACCTATCAAGCTCATGCCTGACGGTATCGGGATCTTCTTGACCAATTAAGCCGTTTAAATATCTAGAGCGCGGGGTGAGGACAACATTATCGTCATCATCCCTCTTGAAATTAGGATCGAATCCTGATTTTGGGTCATCGTTACGTTGATCGGGTAAAGGTCCTATGGTATAGTTCGCAGGATGATTCGCTAAAAATTTAAAGTTTGGGCCCCAGCCCTTTATGGTGCTTCTAGCTACCTTGTGGTGAAGTGCAGTTGTTCCTGCACGTTTACCTTTAGTTTGACCAGTCTGTTGTTTCAAGCGCCTTGTTGCTGCGTTCTGCCAGCTTCCACCTCCACCTACTCCAGGCTGTTGGAAACCCGAGCGGTATTCTAATTCAGCTACCCTGTCAAAAACCTGATCTAATCAACATGTCCCTTATCCGTTTTTTAGATATGAGGCACAATGGCTTGGATAAAAAGCGTTTTAATCATTTTTAGGCTTTGTTATAGGTTTTTTTTTAATTATCGTGAAGACGATTTAATATCTGTTGGTTCTGCCATTGAAAACCCGAAATATTATTTTCTACGTGTTATAAGTTGCTAATGGTTCCCTGTTTTGAATAGAGTAATGTTTCCATCTACAAAGGCAGGATCAGGCATTTCTTCTAGACTGACTCCTTATTGCTTTTGCATTTATAGGTTTTTATTTCTTTTTCAAATGCTTCTCTGAATTGAGAAAAGCAAAGGCTTTGGAGAACTATTAGACATGAGATAATACGTCATTTCATTTTAGACCAGACCTTACTTTTATATTTAAATTTAATTATTTTATCTTTAATATTTTGTTGATGATGGATGCTGCATTTTCTATGATTTCTAGTGCTTTTACTTCAGCATCTTCTTGTTGATTTGTCATTTCCCTTACATTGGAAGCTGACAACTCCGACTGAATAATATTATCAAACATTTCCTGTACATCTTCGGCTGTAACATCTTTATGTTTTTTAAAACTACCAATTAAAGTGTATACCCCATCTAAGTACATTTTTTTACCAATTGGCTTTTTGGCTGGCTTGGTAACCCTTGCATGCTTGTTGTATTTTTCATTTATACCTTGTTTTCGTATTACCTCTGACTCTTTAGCTTGTTGGCCACTAAGCTTTTCACCATCGAAATTTTCAATCGCTGTTTCCACTCCGGCCCGATTAAAAAACAAATTAGGTTCTGGAAAATAGGAAGAAAGTCCATTTTGTATTTTCCAATTCCTGAATTCCTCTTCAGCAGAATTCACAACTAGAATAATGGACTGAAGTAAAGCATCATCCGTGTCATCTTCCCTCCAATCATAAGGGCCCGCAACCAAGGTTGGGGTTTTGCTATTTAGTTGATTGTCAATTCGTTCCGCTGCAATATGCTCAGGATCAATTCCTGTTGAATCTCTAGCATCCCGATCTGTCATGGCATAAATTGTTCCTTCGGTTAAGTCTCCTATGGGCAATGCTGCTTTCATGAGCAAACTTCTCGCCTCAAAATAGGGAAATTCATACATGCTATCTCTCGCGTTTCCTGCCGACCAGGTAAATGGAATTACAACCAATCCCATATCCTTTCCAGTTGCGAATACTTTTTCGGCTTCACCTTCGGCATCAGCCATGGTAGGTGCCTGTGGTCCCTTTTTGGAAGTTTTTATATCTGTTGGACCAACATTTACACCGATTACATATTTAGGATTTAGTTTTGTTTCTGCCAACTCTTTATTTTCCATTATCAATTCACTCAGTTGTTGAGCATTGTTTCCAAATGACATTACCACACGAGGTGCTGCAGTTGTTGTTTCTTCTAATTCTAATGGATTCTCAAAAGCTTTTTCCGTATAAAGTGCCCCTCCCACTTCCGTCCTCTTGAGCTGAATTGCTCCTTTCGATTTGGTTTGAAAAGCTAAAGGCTTTTCAGGGGTCTTATTGAAAGAGCTTGCTGATGCTAACTGTATTGCTCTTTCTCCCATCACATCCGCTTCTTTTTCCAAGCCTGCATCATCATTAATATTCACCTTTCCTTTGAGCTGAGTAGTCGGCTTTACACGACCTTGCTTTTGTTGCACTACATGCCAGGCTTCATGGGGTAAATGTTTTTCCTGCCCGGATGCCAAGTGGATATCTGTTCCCTGAGCATAGGCGTGGGCATTTAGCTGGGCCGGTTTATCGGAATTCCGGTGGACTTTTACATCGTCCATGGAATAGCCTGATAGGTTTTCAATGCCTGTTTTTAACTGATCGGGCAAGCCAGTTTTGTTTTCCTTTTTTTGGACAAGTTCCTCCTCTTCTTTTTTCAGCTGAACACTTTGGATTTCGGCCATAGCCTTTAGCTGCGCAATTTTAACAGCCTGCGGACTTTTATCTACAATTTCTCGAAGCTTTTTTTGAGCCACAGCCTCGGGTCTATTGTCCTCAAATTGAAAAGCAGGTTCGCTGACACTATTTTTTTGAGCAATGCTATTTGCTACTGATTGGCTTTTATTCTCCTGTGATTTGTCAGCGTGGGTATTCATTCTTTGGTATTTATGTTTGGTTGATTGGCACTAGTATTTTTTAGTTAGAACAATCATTATTTATCATGTCCTCGATAGTGGGATTGTAGTTATTATGCCTGGCTATAAAATAAACAGATTCACTATTTTCTTTTACAAAATTCGCTAATGCACAAAAATCTGCTAACTGATCATTGGAATCAATTCTTATGTCAGAGGAAGAATTAACACCTACTAAGGCATTAATATCTGTTAAATTAATATTATTAGTGATTAGAAGTTGAGGAACTTCTTCTAAATTTTCTAATCCATTTAAACTGGTTAATGATAGATTATCGAAAAGAAAAAATTGAACACCTACTTTCGTTAATCCATTTAGGGCGTTTAAAGTTTCTAATCCATCGTTGTTGTCAATACTGAAGATCTCTGAAATTTTGGTTAAGTTTTCAAGTCCCGTTAATGAAGAAAGCTGTGGGTTGGCTTCAATTTCTAAAAACTCTACTTCCTGAATATTTTCTAACCCATTTAACGACTTCAAATTCTGGTTGTTCTTAATTATAATCCCATTCACCTGTTCTAAGTTTTGTAAGGAATTTAAATTCTCAACTTCGTATGTATAATTTATTATCAAATTGCCATTAATTGATTTGTATGCCTGAACTATTGGGTCTTCTAAATCTTCCATTGACCTGATTTCTAAGTTCCCTTCCAGATGAGTGACTACTGGTTCCGTTGTATCATCGTTGTTACAAGAAATTAAACTAAAGAAGGATACGAATAAGATAAGTAAGACGAGTTTTTTCATTGTTATTTAAATATACAAAAATTAAATTTTAGTTTTTTTACCATTAATGATAGCTAGCTATAATGAGCGAGATTTTGCTATAGTATCACTTTGAGAGAAAGAACTAAGCTTGCCATCTGCTCAAAACCACTCAGATTTAAATTTACGAATTGCTACGGAATTTCCAACCACTGCCACAGTTTCGCACCTTTAGTAAAACCGCATTCATGTCCTTTGTTTAGACAATAATGGTAAGTCCTCCCAAGGTCTATTTCTAGGTGTTGGCGGTAGTGATTTTTTAACTCCTTACGTCTTGAATTTCTTCAGTTGTATCAAATACCTTCTTGGCAAAAGGGCAAAGCGGTATGATTTTCAAATTGTTTTCCCGAGCATATTCAACTGATCTCATCACTAACTTCTTCCCTAGTCCTTTTCCTGCAAATTTTTCTTCTACCCCTGTATGGTCAATAATAAACTGCGTTTTTCCTGCCCAGGTAAAGGTCATTTCTCCTGCAAATTCATCATGGTAGTAAATCACATAACGTCCTTTTTTACCATTGTCTTCACGTTCTATTTTTATGCTATCAAGCGTTCCTTTGATGCTCAATGCACCTGAAGGACATTTTGCTACTTGATCAATTATTTCCTGAGAAGTGGCATTTTCAGCTGTAATCCAAGGTTTCTCTTTAGGATGGTAAACTTTAGGCAAGGTTTTAACACATATACCAGCATGGATACACTTCTCTGGTTTCCATAAAATAGTGGTTTCTCCGTTTGAATATTCTTTGGTTATCATAGTTATTGTTTTAAAGTTTTTTCAATTTTTGGGTCAGGTACTATCCACATGAGGGCTACAATTAAATAGATCACCAGACTGACTACTGGCTGAAAAAATGATAGGGCGATACCAAATAAATATAGTATAAGTGAAATATTCAATTTTTTATCATTGTCATACACCTTGCCCACCTTAGAATTTTTCCCTTCGTTTTTTACTATAAAATAGACCATAAATTTAAATGCCAGGGCTGCCATAAACAATACCACCCCATACAATATGATTGGGTTTGCTTCAAAATGGTTTTCTCCCATCCAACCAGTAACAAACGGAAAAAGGGAGAGCCAAAACAATAAATTCAAGTTCGCCCATAATATTTTTCCGTTTATTTGATTAACCGCTTGAAGCAAATGATGGTGGTTGTTCCAATAAATCCCTAAATAAACAAAGCTCAATACATAGGTCAGAAAAACAGGGAAAATTGGTTTCAGGGCTTCAAAATCAGCACCTTCTGGCACTTTCATCTCTAAAACCATAATAGTGATGACAATAGCGAGGACCCCGTCACTAAACGCTTCTAATCTTCCTGTTTTCATAATGTAATTAATTTAAAACTTTTTTACAGATTATCCAATGCCGGCACTTTTAGTTTTTCAAGATCCCAATTGGCTCTTTTGGCTCCTGCCTGATAGGCTGTTTCCATAAAATCCAGCAATGCCTTTCTTGGATTTTCTTCTGCTAACAGGCTATTATATTTCAAAATTGCCATAGGACTTCCGTTACTGAGCACCCACTCCGCTGAAGAAGGAGATAAAATTTCCTGATCTAAGCCTTCCGGAGAGGGATAAGTATAGGAATAAAATGCCGGTTCGGTTACATTTTCATCACCCGCCCAGAAACCAAAACTTATGCATTCATGCGAATAAGCATCTTTGTCTGACAGCCGTGCATCATCTCCCATAGGAGGCGCTTCATTGCCGGAGAAACGTGTTACCGCCAAATCCATTGAATGCCAATAGAGGTGTACGGGACAGGTTTTGCCATAAAAACGGCCGCTGAATTCTGTAAAAACATCATCTATCCAAACTAAACTCCGCCATAAATTTTGGGTATACTCCTTATCATAATGGTGGTATTCGGTAATCTCTCCGAAAGACTTATCGATACCCAAATCATAAGGGACATCCACAATAGAAACCGGAATAATCAGCTTCTGCATTATAGCTATCAACTTTTTATAAAAATCTGCCACCGTAAGGCTTTTGTGCAAAGGGAAACTTTCCAGTTCCCCTTTACTTGTATTTACTTCCAATTTATGCTGAATGACATTTAAAGTAATGCTGAATTTATCGAGACCTGAATTGTAGGGAATAGAACCTGTTGTTAGCCCTTGAGTACTCACGTATTCGGTCACGTACCACCAGTGATTTTTTCTTGGTGTCATTTTCAAACGAATTTTACCCATCACCTGCAGGAACAAATGAAGGGTCATTTTCTTATCTTCATTTCCTTTATAATTCAGCTTGGGTAAGTTTAATAATTTATCCATGATTATAATTTTAAAATTGTGATTCCATGTCGTTTAGTCAAGACAACCATCCTTCTCCAATCGGAAAAGGATTAAGGCCTAAAATAAAGCTTAACTAAACGACATTATATTGTGATTACGCTATTCCTCTAAATATCCGAATTTTCCATTATTGAAGTCGTTAAACGCTTCCATCAATTCTTCCCTGGTATTCATTACGAATGGGCCGTGTGCTGCAATAGGTTCGTTAATGGGTTCTCCACTCAAAACCAAAACCACTGCCTTATCACTTGCCTCAATCTCAAATTTTTCGCCATCATTGGCCATCAATGCCATATGGTTTGTGGGTGCTTCCTCTTTACCATTGATTACAATGCTTCCTTCCAAAACAAGCAAGGTGGTATTGTAATGGGCAGGAAACTCAAAAACAGCCTTTCCGCCTTTATTCAATTTAGCATTCAGCATATGGATAGGCGTAAAAGTTGAAGCGGGACCTTTGATGCCCTTATATTCGCCAGCAATCACTTCTATATTCCCTGCATTCTTCTCCAATTCATAGCGTTTGATATCCTCATATTTGATAGCCTGATATTTCGGTGCGCTCATTTTATCCTTTTTGGGCAAGTTGACCCAAAGCTGCACCATTTGAAAATCACCTCCTTTTTTGCTCCATTCTTCTTCGTGGTATTCTTTGTGAAGGACACCGCTGGCAGCCGTCATCCATTGAACATCACCTTCGCCAATAACTCCACCGCCTCCACTGCTGTCGTGATGTTGGACCTTGCCTTTGTAAGCAATAGTCACCGTTTCGAATCCTCTATGCGGATGCACTCCTACTCCTTTTGGCTTGTCAGCTGGCGGAAAATTATGGGTTGAATTATAATCCAACATGATAAATGGATTCATGCGTTGCATATCCATTCTATACCCACTTGGGATAAAATTGTGCACCCGAAAACCATCTCCAACAAGGTGTGGTTCTCTGGGACTTGCTATAATTTCTACTGTTCTTGTTTTCATAATATTGTGTATTTATCATGAAATTAGTCACAATGCATCTTCCATGCATTGATGTATGATAAGAACTTAAGTTTTGAAGTTTTTTTGTGCCAACTCTTTACGTACACGGCTTAAAGTTTCCGGGGTAATGCCCAAATAGGAAGCAATCATCGTCTGTGGCACTCGTAATAAAAGGTCCGGATACATTTTAATGAATTGTAGGTATCTGTCCTCAGCAGCTGCACTCAACAAGAGGTTAATCCTATTTTGTAAATGTCTGATGTGATTATGAAGTAATCGATTATTGAAATCTGTAAATGCTGGAATTTTTTCTGAGAGCAGGCGAATGAAATCTTCATCTATCATGACCACCTTACTGTCCTCCAACGCCTGAATGTAATAAACGGAGGGTTGATTGAAAACAGAACTTTCCCTATCCGTAGCAAACCAATTTTCAGGTGCAAATGAAAGAATGTGTTCCTTTCCTTTTTCATTAATCGAATATTGCCTTAAGAGTCCCTCTTCAACAAAAAAGGCATGCTTACAGTATTCGTTTTTACGAAGTAGAAATTGACCCTTTTTAAAAATTTTAGTGACACAGTTCTCAAGCAAAGACGAAATTTCTTCTTCGGCTACTTCAAGGTTTGAAGTCAGATAGGTTTTAAAGTTGGAGCCGTTCATATTTGTTCAGAATGTTGTTTTTCCATTACCCTCAACATTGGACAATGTCATATTTGATACTATTTGTAAACTATCACTATCAGATGGTCGATATTCCAACGCTTCACAAATAGCTTCTAATGTAGTGAATAGAATTGCTTTAGCTTTTCTGTCCTTTAACTTCCGAAACCATTTGCCTTTTTAGGTTATTAATTAGGCTTCTCATGAAAAATAAATTTTCATTTAAAAACCATATTAGATTATTTCAATCAGTAGATACAGGAACTAGATTCGCCTATGAAACCTTGAAAAATTAAAAGTTTTACTGAATATTGAGGTTTTCAATTAAATTTCACACCTCTTAAAACCATATTTTCTTCTCCTTTCTTTTGTTTTGATACAAAAGAAACAAAAAATTAAGACAAAAAGATGCTTCCACGCTGCAATTCAACGCGCTCCCCGCCTTTTTGTCGGCCAGCCCGCCCGATTACAGCGAAGATCATTTGGTTTTTGAACATCGAGATATTTAACAAGACAACCCTAATTACTTTCGTTTTTTTTTATTGATAAGCATTTTTCACCATCCGTTTTACCACCACTCGATGAAAAGGTTTTATAACGCTCATATAAATCTTCCCCATTAAGTTATTGTACTGCACTAAGGTGATAACTTGAATATTATACAAGGGTGCATTGGTGTTTACAACAATTGCTTTAAAGTTTAAATGTGAATCGTCAGCACCCAACACTATTTCATGATCGGCAATAGAAAATATTCTGAAAGAACCGATATATCCACCGACAGAAAACCGCTCATTATAATCGGCAGGCATTTCAGTCTTTAGCCCAAACAATTTCACTATTTTGTTTCTTAAATTAAATAGCCATTTTATCCAATTAGGCGGATTGTTAAAAATAAGGTGCGCGATTTCTTTCAGATTATTCTCTTGGTTTGTAGTGGAAAATGTGTCAAAAAAATCAATTTGATCAAGCAATCTTCTTTCCAGATACTCATTGGGTGTAGCTTCTTCCTTTACTTTACTCATCCTATAATTTTTTCTAATTGAAACAATTTTTCTAACTGGACTTGATTGAGTTTCTGAGGAATTAATTTTAACAATTTATTTCTGATAGCTATTGCAACAGGATTTTCCCAATGCGAGATTTTACCTATCTGCCAACTTTGCTTCACAACCTGGTGAGCCTTGGGCATTCTTATTTTTTGATATGTTTTAAAGGCATCTAAAACATTTTGTTTTGATAAACAATCCGCTAAGATGTAGGCATCTTCTATAGATTGACAAGCCCCCTGCCCCATATTGGGAGTAGTAGCATGTGCCGCATCGCCAATCAGGCAAGAAAATTCATCATGCCAATTGCTTATTGGTTTTAAATCCTGCATTATCGTGGTATGTAATGTATGGGCAGGTGTGGCTTTAATAATTTCCTGAACAATAGGCGGATATTTTTGAAAATAGGAGCTCAAGTGATCTTCTGAAAACTCCTTTTCGCTTTGTTTAAACGATTTCACCGCGTACCAATAAATTTGATCGTGGCTAAACTGAACAAAAGCAAATCTATCTCCCCTGCCCCATGCTTCATTCAGTTCATTTTTATAAATCGATGGCAATTCAAATTGAGTAACTCCTCTCCAGCAAATCTGACGCATGCTCCTGATTTTACCAGTTGGAAACAAGTTTGCCCGTACTTTGGAATGAATGCCATCTGCACCAATTAACAAAGTAGAGTTTACTGATTTTCCATTTTCGAAATCCAGTTGGTAAGCCTCATTTTGTTGGGTAATATTTTTTAATTGGTGATCAAGGCAAATCTCTGTGTGCTTCAAATTGTCCAATAAAACCTGCTGTAGCTTGCCTCTGTGTATGGCCAGGCTTTGTAGATTGTATTTGTTTTTAAAATAATTCAGGTCGACTTTCGAAATAAGCTGTAACTTTTGATTTGTAATGTTCAATGCATTTAACGGAATCCCCTGGGACTTCAGTTGTTCGTCCAATCCCAAACGTTTATAAACCTGCATAGCATTACTGGCTAAAATAATTCCGGCTCCCACTGCCTTTAAATTTTTTGCCTGTTCGTAAATCTTAGGTTGAAATCCTCTTTTCTCAAGAGCTATAGCTGCGGTTAAGCCAGCTATTCCGGCTCCAATAATTTCTACTTTCATTTTTTATCAGATTTATAGTACAAACGTACTACTTTCAACTGAATAGTACAAGTGTACTACAAAATAATTAGTACATTTGTGCTAATAAAACATCTAACAGTTTTAGCGATGAGTAAAAGAAAAGAAGAAATATTACAATGTGCTTTACGCTTGTTTAATGAAATGGGCGTTTCACAAGTCTCTTTAAGGACTATATCTGCGGATTTGGGAATAAGCTTAGGTAATCTGACTTATCATTTCAAAAAGCGAGAAGAAATTATTGAAGCTCTTTACCTGGAATTAGTAAGTAAATTGGACGAAGCTATTGGTGAAAAACTGGATTTAAAAAGTCAATTTGAGTTGCTATTTGAAATTCCCAATGCAACTATTTCACGCTTTTATGAATACCGGTTTCTTATGCTTGATTTTGTTTTTATCACTCGAAACCATGCTATGATTAACAATCATTATCAAAAACTGTTAGAAGAGCGTGAAAAGCAATTTGAGAGGCTATTGAATAATTTGATTGGCGCCAAACTTATAAGAGAAGAAATTATGGAGAATGAATATAAATATTTGTTCAAAAATTTACGAATTGTCGGTGACTTTTGGCTTTCGGCCACTTCCATTGACAAGAATGGCGCGATAGGAAAAAAAGATATTCCTGAAGGTTCCCGATTGTTGGAATATATGATATTTCCCTATTTATCAGATGAAGGACGCTCCATATATTTAGAATGGAACAGATAGAGGTTTTGGAGGGGAGGATCTTAAATTTTGATCTTGCATGTTTTGGCTTATGGGCTCCGTGGTGGTTGAATAAGCACTGGCTTATGGGGTCTTTATTTGTTTTGGTATTGGCTTCTCTGTTCCGCCTGATCATTCTCGTTCTGCATTAGCAACACTTAATTTACTTTGTTGCATTTCCATTTCTCCCCGCCACATATCTAAAAAGGATTGTCCTTTTGAAGCAGGTCCGTACATCTTGAAATGCTTTGTGTCTACCTGGCTTCTTCTACTATCCCTCATTATTGTGAGCCATTGTTGTTGAAGAACCACTAAATCTGCTATTGCACCATTGAGCCTTATTTTTTCTGCTTTTTCCCAGAACCATTTTTCCTTTAACTCCTTTCTTAACTGACTTAATTCATCATCTATTTGTTGTCCGTTTTTCCCAAGTTTTTGAGTTGCCACCACGACAGCTTGTTCACCGAACTCACCATCCCTATTATAATTTTCAAGAGTTACTTGATCAGCACCATCAACAGCAACTATTCCAGCATAATGCTCATTCCATCCAAATCCTGGGCTTTTAGCACCAAAGGCTTTAATTTCAAAAGCGTCCCCGGCCGTTAGCCTCATGTTGGCTAAAGCTTGATCGAGCTGTTGATGGCGCTCTGCACTAATTTCTCCTTGGTCATTTTCAGCTAATGACGTACTGAATATTTCCACAAAACCAGCATGGGCTTTAGTAATATTCTTATAGTACAGGTCACATCTAGTCTCCAAATCTCTAGCCCAATGGACTCCTTTATCTTCAACTGGTGTCGCCTCTACTTGCAGTAATCTACTTCTGCTTCCTTGTTGAGGGTGATTATTGACTACAACGACTATTCCAGTCGGAGTCAGTCTAAAGTCTCCATTTGCAGCCTCCAAATCAGTATTGGATTGATCAAGAGTACCTGCTGCAAGAAAAAACACAGTATGCTGGGAACCGCCATCAGCATTAATTGCCAGGTTTCCTGCTTCAGAAACATTTAGCTTACTAGATAAAGGAGGTCCTTCGACATATTTCATTACGAAATGTTCTTGCCCAAGATCTCCTTCTTCAATAAACCGAGGTTTTATAGCTTTAAATGCTTCCCTTACATCCTCCCAGTTTTGAGACTCGTCCAAATCAATTGCCTTATATAATTGGGCAACTGAAGATGGTATAGATGATTTAAAATGATCTTTTTCAACTTGTTTAAATTGCAATGCCTTCGCCCCCATCACATCTGCTTCTTTCTCCAAACCCTCATCATCATTAATATTTACCTTTCCTTTGAGCTGAGTGGTCGGCTTTACCCTTCCTTGTTTTTGCTGCACTACATGCCAGGCTTCGTGGGGCAAGTGTTTCTCCTGGCCGGAAGCCAGATGGATATCTGTTCCCTGTGCGTAAGCATGGGCATTTAGCTGAGCCGGTTTATCGGAATTGCGGTGGACTTTCACATCATCCATAGAATAATCTGAAAGGTTCTCAATTCCTGTTTTTAACTGATCGGGTAATCCGGTTTTGTTTTCCTTCTTTTGTACAAGCTCCTCTTCTTCCTTCTTCAGCTGAATATCTTCGGAACCAACCTTACCCAAAAGTTGCGCAGTTTGCCTGGCTTGTGGACTGTTATTGGCTATTTGTTGAAGCTTTCTTTGTGCCACAGCTTCAGGTCTTTTGTCTACAAATTGAAAAGCAGGCTCACCTCCACCCTTTTTTTGAGCAATGGTATTTACTACTGATTGATTTTTATTCTGTTGCTTTTTGTTAGCGTGGGTATTCATGTTTTGGTCTACAGGTTTATTTTTTACTAAATTTCATCCTCTTTAACATACTGCAAGTTTTCTTAGCCTTTAGTATGAGCTTTCTTTTTTCTGTTCATTAGTTTTACTATGAATGGTCTCAAAAATACCGGTGGATACTTATATCCTTTTTTTGCTAGTCTTTTACCCATGTCAGGATATTCATCCGAAGCTGCAGGTGTTGTTCCCAAACCATCCACATATCTGTTATACATGCAAAATGCAGCAGCAATCAAGATGGCATCATGTATATCTTCATCGCTGGCTCCCATTGTTTTTGCCGTTTCTATATCTTGTTCTGTTACCGCTTTTCCACTTTGTTGAACTTTTGCGGCTATCCTTAACAGTGCTTTTAATTTTTCAGTTACCGGGGCACTCTCTATATCATCAATTAAACAACTTACTGTTTTACCTTCATCTCCTAAATGTGCATTTGCGGAAGCCGAATGAGATTGGTGGCAAAATTCACAATCATTTAATTTTGATACATAAGAGGCTATGAGCTCCCTTTCAGCTGGTGTCAGTCCGGAAGGACCATGAAGTAAAGTATGTGCTAAGTTTGACAATGCTTTCCCGGTCGATCCCTTATAGAACAACAATTCAACAATTCCCGGTTGGTTTACTCCTGTTTTAATATAAGCCATATCTTTTTCTTTTAAGTAATGCTAAAAGTCCAGTCTAGCCGTTGATGGGCGCTAAAGACCTAACAGAAAGATAATAAAATTTCAATTAACAGCTAACTGCTTGCTGATAACCTATGTGGTGGATAGTCACTTTTCAATACCTCTACATTCAGGAATAAAAATATTCCCAGACGCACAAAATGCAGAGTAATAATTTTATTGAAAAATCTTCAGCGTTTAATACACCACTTATTAGCTTAGACAGACTTTTTGCTGCTGTTAGACAAGACCTTCCACATTATTCCAATTATTCCAACAGTGATAACGTCAATCTTTTTAATTTTGTCATTCTTCTTTTGTTCATCCTGTGCTTAGAGAACTTGTTGTGACTCTTGCTCCTTCTGAAACCATATAATCATCATGTATACTATACAGTTGAACAGGCTTTATGTGGGACTCTGAAAACATAGGGTTTGGTGCAAATTTGGTAGCACTTTCTGTCTTCAACTGCGTTATACCAGAACTCAATGAACAAAACTATATTCTCATTCCTAAAACCAAGGAATACACTATCTGTGGTTGAATACTACAGGTCTATTTATGCTTTTTATGCTTTCATACTTAGAAGAAATTTCTCAAGTTCAGCAAGTTTTATTCGATCAAAGCCGTATTTCATATCATATTTCCGCGTAGATTCATTTCTCCTCCAGTTATTTAAATTCTTTGCTGCCTTGGAATTTTTAAGTACTTCCGTCAATATGACATCATCCGTTATATTTTGCTTCTCGATACTTGCGGGGCTTTTTTTAAGCATATCATAGAGCTTCTCTATATTTTCTATTGCATCCCATGGAGCATCCTTATTTACTGCTTCTAGTTTGGGAATAGGTTTTGTAAGATCTTCCCAAACCATGAGAAAGTTGATACTAATCTTTGGATAACCAGCAGATACAACTTGCTTGTTGGCTTCTTCTATTAGCGGAATGACACTAGAAAGGCCTGAATAAATCCCACTGGCAATCCGCTTTTCTTGAGCTTCTGCTGCATACTTATCTTCTAATTCTGGTTCCCCTGTCAATTTTTTTGCCTTTACAACAAAGGAATCCATTTCTTTCATTAAAGTGCCAAGAATGGATTTCAACAAATCGATTTCCTCATTTCTACGCTCTAGCTGTCCTTTTTCTCTTCGCTTCTCGTCCGTGTCATCTTCTTTAGTTTGTTTTTTTTCAAATTCCTTTACTTCTAATTCCAGACTCGATAATTGAGCCTCTTCTTTCTCAGCCTTCTCTTTTTTGGTAACATAATCTTGCGCTCTTTCCCAATCCTTGCTTTTGAGGATGGCCTCGGCTACTACTTTTTCTTTCACTCTTGTTTTGATAGCATGAATTACAGCATCTGCCTCTGCACCTTCATAGTATACTTGACCAATCAAGCTTGTTAGATCGTCAATAAGTTCTTTTCTAATATCCTCATCTTGCTGAGCGAGAACAGCACTTGACTTAACATTTTCTTTGCCGGGAGTTGTGAGATAAAGTTTCAAATAACTCTGAAAATCCCTTTCAGTGGTAAGTTCATACTCCCGATCTTCCAATTTCGACATGTCTTTGGCATGACTATCTCCTACTTTCCACAAGCCTGATTTGCTGGCAGCTTCTTTGTTAGCAGCATTGTGCATTGCCAGTGAACGCTCGCAAGAAACACCTTTATCACTTTCTAATTTATCAGCTTTTATGCCTCTATTTTCCGCCACAAAAGGAGCCAGCTGCGGCAATAGTTGATCTATTTCTTTTATCACAATATCATCCTCCTTTTTCTTCCAACTGTCAAAGGTTTTAGCAAGAACATTTGTATAGTACTTCTTTCTTTCTTTGTCAAGTTCATTTCCATCAGAGCCTTCTTTTAAATTACTGCAATAGATGGTGAGCTGATTTTTCCATTCTACAGCTGTCATGTAGGTGTCATCCTTTTGAATTTGACTCTTTAAGAAATTCAAAGAGTGTAGAATTCTTAGTTCAAATGGATCGGCTATTTCTCTACTATCTGTAAAAAAAGATATCATCGGCTCTTTCCCCATCCTAAACTGGGCCTCTGTCCAATAGTTTTTACTTCCTAAAACATCCTTTCCGAAATTTTGCTCATCTTTCCGGAGCTTATCCGATTCTGTATGGTTTTCTCCAACTACATTTAGTTTGTTTGGTATAAGCTTGGTTTGAATAGGCGCACTGGCAACAGCTCCTGAAACTTCATTTTGAAACTTTAATTGCGTAGGTAAACTCGCTTGTTGTAAAGCCTTCGCCCCCATCACATCAGCTTCTTTCTCCAAACCTTCATCATCATTGATATTCACCTTTCCTTTGAGCTGAGTGGTCGGCTTTACACGACCTTGCTTTTGCTGCACTACATGCCAGGCTTCATGAGGCAAATGTTTTTCCTGGCCAGACGCCAAGTGGATATCTGTTCCCTGTGCGTAGGCATGGGCATTTAGCTGGGCAGGTTTATCGGAATTGCGGTGGACTTTTACATCGTCCATGGAATAACCTGAAAGATTTTCAATTCCTGTTTTTAAGTTGTCCGGTAATCCGGTTTTGTTTTCCTTTTTTTGGACAAGTTCCTCCTCTTCTTTCTTCTTTAGCTGAATATTCTTGGAACCTGCTAAAACCTGAAGGTGTGCAGTTTGTCTGGCTTGAGAGCTATTATTAGCCACCTCTTGCAGCTTTCTTTGTGCCACAGCTTCGGGTCTATTGTCCTCAAATTGAAAAGCGGGTTCATGTTTGCCCTGTTTTTGTGCGACTGCGTGAGGCACCCGGGTTTGTCTGTTGGCAGATAAGTTGTTATCAGAGGTTGGCTCAGCCTGGGCTTTCATAGGGGATTTTGTTTGGTTTTATCTTACAGTGACTAAGATCAAGTAAAATACAATAAATTCAACGAAACAACATACTTTTATTTTCCTTTTATTACGCCTTTGCTATTTGAAGTTAAATGAATCCTCCCAAAATTGAGCTGACAGGCATCATTTTATAGAACTCTCAGATCATCATTCTCACCTAATTGAGCGGACTAAATTCAGAAAATATGTGCTTGCTTTCAGTCAGTTCAGCAATGGGTACATATTCACAAACTTCAGCATATTTTTCCCAAATCTTCAAAACTGTTTCGTTGGAGTGGGCCAAATCCATGGCCTCTTTTGATTTCCAGCCAAATACTTCTATCACTGTTCCGTCCAAAGATTTCATCAGTACCGGCTTTCGTGCCGAAACCAGGTTTTCCTTGTCAAGGGTTTGCCAATGGATATTCATCAGCTCCATTAATTGAGATTCTTTTCCGGGGAAGGGTCTGTAGCCCACAATTACTATCTTTTCCATACTTATTAAAATTTACAGGCCAATGGACATAATCAAAATGTTCATTGGTAAATCATTCCCTCTACGCAACCCGTAGAATCTTTTCCATCTTACGACCTTTTGCCAATTCATCCACTAACTTATCCAGATACCTTACCTTTTGCGTTAACGGGTTCTCAATTTCTTCTACACGATAGCCACATATCACTCCTGTAATGAGCTGAGCATTTGGATTTAATTTTGCTTTTTGAAAGAATGTTTCAAAGGTTACTTTCTCATTAATGAGTTCTTGTAATTTCCTTTCATCAAAACCGGTCAGCCACTCTATCACCTGATGCAATTCTTCTTTCGTTCTGCCTTTTTTCTCCACTTTTGTGACATAATGCGGATATACAGAAGAGAATGTCATTTTTGCCATTCGTTCATCGTGTTCGGGTGTTGTTTGCATACCTTAGGTTTTAATACTAATTTCTCAAATTATTTTGTTATTTCTAAACGTCCTTTTTATTAATGAAATTTTTGTGGCCTCTTTGTATTTTTTTCTAGTATATAACAAGCTTTCATTTCCCCAACTGACACCCCTGTAGTCCCCTCGAGCGCCAAAGGCATCCCTATGGGAGGGACAGTCTCACAGATTTATTCCAGTAGGGAATAATAAGTTTATCACTATTTTCTTCTGTAGCAAAATCTAGTTATCTCCTTTGAAGTTCAGCCCAAAGACTACGAAAACTTGATTTTAATAGTCCTCTTTTTAGGTTCTTTTAATTGATTTTTTTAACCTGAGAGTAGAATCACAGACTATAACTTATTACATAATCCGTAGTTCGCTACGCTAAAACTACGGATAGGCTTAGGCTTTTAATCAACGTAAACAGAAATGCTTAATTCAACTTCTTTATCTATTAATGTTTTGTCCGCCCAACTTCCTTCGTAAGCAATATTCCAGTCAAGTCGGTTAAAAGTAAATTGGGCGGTGAAATGCTTTTCATTTTGCCGGGCTACAAATTCAATGTTCCTGGTAATTTCCCTTATGCTCAGGTTCCCTGAAATTTTCAGGCTATCTGTTTCTAAGCTTTCAACACTGGTGATTTCCAAAATCGATACGGGATAAAAGGCTACATTGAAAAAATCATCGCTCTTTAAATGGTTAATCAGGTTTTTGAGGGCTATTTTTTCATGGACAGGCATATCAGTAACGTCCATAGTTTCCATATCTACAATAAATTTCCCTCCTGCTATTTCATTGTTCGTTGTCAGAAAATAGCCATCTATGAGCGAAATTTTTCCGGTTCGACTTTTTGCACCCCGCATTTCGGTGGCTATCCAATCGATTTTTGATTTAGTAGTATTTATGCTCAATGTATCTGCTCCAAAACCTCTGGTAAGTTCAGCTGCAGGCTGGGCCACCACTTTTTGGGCATCTGATTGATGTTTGCCCATACACGATATAGTCAATATTGACCAAAGAACCATGCAAAATACCCTATTCATAATTAGGGATGTTTTTGCCTAAGATGATGTTCCGCTCAATTGTCAGGATTCCGTTTTCCTCTTTTGGCTTCATAATTCCGGAACCGCCCCGACCTCTTGATTTTTCCCGATTTTCCCTGCTCAATATCGGATCATCATCAAAAAGATAGTCGTCAAGATAATACTCGTTTTTACCGGGCTCTTTTACGATGATGTGAATGTGCTCAGGTTCGCTTCCACCCGGGTAAGCCGCAGGTCTGAAAGTGTAAAATGTATACTTTCCGTCTTTTTCTGTTTTGACCCATCCACGGATAAATCCATGCCGTTTTGCCCAGCCTTTTTCATTGCCTTTTTTCTCATAAATCCCTTCTCTATTGGTGTGGTAGATGTAGAGAACAACATTTTCAGCAGCTGTTTCACCATCTTTTTCAAAAACTGTTCCGGTAATCTTCAGTTTCGGTTCGTTGTTTTTAAATTCAGGCAGCGTGTCAGTAGCTGTGAGTTTTTTATCACCATACTCATCAATTGCTTCGCAACCTTCACAAGGTCCGCCTACAATCTTTGAACTTTGAGCATTACAAGCTGTCAGTCCCAATACAAACAGAAGACAGCATACTTGAAAAGTTTTAATGATAGATTTCATCTTATTTATTGTTTTGATGTTGAGGACAAATTTACAGAGGGCAAAATCTCTATGAAAAATCAATTAGCTGAGCCGATGAGTTTATATGGTATCCTGATGAGTTATTTTAGGCTTTTCGTAAAAATGATCTTGTAATAAACTTCTTTATTGGTTTTGATAAACAGTTAATGAAATTTTATAACAACTCCCCCAGCCTTCGGCTGGCAGGCTCCTGATTCGTCTTAGTCAAATCAGTCCCTCATTCTTAAAACAAGTTTTTTTGAAATTTTTATTTCAATCTACACCCTCTCTTAATCCACCTTTCAAAAAGTGGGAGAGATCTCGTATTGATTAATGTTTTTCTTTGGAATTATATGGCGATGTTTTAAAGTGCTTTTTGAAATTTGCAGCATACGTTCTGCTTAACCTCACGGTATCACCATTTTTTAAGAGCAAATCGTAATCACCATTGAGGCGGGACTTGAATGATTGTACTTTGGCCACGTTAACCATTGTGGATTTATGCACCCGAATGAAGATGTTGCTGTCCAATTGCTGACAAATAGATTTTAAGGTTTCAGAATGCAAGTGTTTTTTATTTTCCAGATGAATAAAAACATAGGGGCTTGCCGAAGTGATTTGCAGGATATCTTCCACACAGACGATAGTATTGTCTTTTCCATTGTTAATGATCATCTTATTCAATACAGCGTTTTCCTGCACACTTGCTGATATTGTTGAATCCTTTTGAAAAAATTTATAGCTCAATACAAAACCGGCATAAATGATTACCAATTTATAGAAGTCGTGAGCAAGCGTATAGGAAAAGAATTTATACAGGCCGTATCTCCCTTCAAAAAATAAACCTGAGAACCCAAAAGCAATGAACGGGACAAGGAGAAAATGAATAACAATTGGCGCTGCAATGTAAAGTGTGATCTTCCGCAAGCTCTCTAAATTTTCGCGTTCGAGCCTGTGATGCAGAATAGTCAGTATAGGGATAAACAGCAACCAAATGGTTTTAAACAATAGCGACTCACTGAAGTAAAAGGCATAACCACTTCTGTAGGATTCTGCCAAATCCTGTAAAATCGTAAGTCCGCCTATAAAAAGAAATGCCACCGAAAGACCAATCAACATTTTATTGGTGTTAGCCTTTATTTCCGGTACAGAGCCTTGAACGATTGAGTGTGCCATGATTATTCCTCCTTTCTGACTATCCATTTGTTTTTTAAAACTCTACTAGACTTAATATATAACTTTCTTCAAGACCTTTAACAATCTTATCCCTTTCTTCTTTTAATTTCCAACTAGAGATTTCGCTTAAGGCTGTTCTAATTTCCAGTACTTATGTTAATTGTAGTTCAATATTATCGTGTTCTTTTATAATTTCTATAATTCGGTCAAAATCTTTTAGCTCCGTTTTACTCTTTTTACTATTGTGCCACTTTAAAATGCACTTTTCGTCTACATCGTGAACTCCAAATCCACCAAATAAAACATCATTGAATGCATTAAGATTCTTTCCTATCTTCCAATTCAACCCAAAGGTCATTTCCCGTTCCACTTCTCTGTAGAAACCAGTTAGATTTGAAAATTTACTCCCATTTATCTCAATAACTCGCATTTTAGTAAAATCTAATGAATGTTTTCAATTTTCAAATTTTAGTAGTTCAAGATACGGATTTCCAGTTAAACAAAGCATAACTCCAAATGCAACTTCAGTTTTATAACCTTGTAGTTTCAAATCAACGATTTTTTGTCGAAACGTTTCACCTCGCTCACAAAGTAATTTGTATTCAATCATCATGTGTCGAAAAGCATATTGCTGTCGTGTTGGTATATTCTGTCCAAAAAGCTCAATTTCGAAATCATCAATTCTAAACTTTGCAATCACTGCATTAAATTCATGGTGATCTGATTCATTTATCTTAAAGTCCTTATACACATGAAATCTCTCCTTGATTTTTTCCGTAAATTCATTGCTGTTCCGGTAATAACAGATTATATCAAGGTCACTATTTTCGATGTCAATATTAATCGGGATGGTGCCTACCAGCAAGGGGCCAAATTCTTGAAGATTTGCCAATATTTCATTTTCTGTCAATGTATTAAAAGCACGTTTTTGCTTATCATTGCCATTTTTTAAATAATCAATCTTTGTGAAATCTATATCCATTCTTGTTTCTCTCTGCAAGTACGAAGTAGCCCTATACAAAGATAGTAAAAAGGGACTAAGCTGCCATTTAACATATTAGCCCCCATTAATTAGGCTCCTCATGAAAAATAAATTTCACCTATAAATTGGCTATCCTTGTTTTTATTAGTGTTTCTTTAAATTTTAAGCCTAAGTGGAAAACCTCATAAAACAGTAATTTTATTTAATATTGAGGTTTGCTTGCTCTTTGGCTAGTATATATTTATTTGAAACGTAAAAAGGTTCGGGCTTGTACTCGGACCGCCATTACGCTGAAACATTGTATGGTCGTTCTTTTTTTAATTTGGGGAATGAATACCGATTTTATTCCCTTCCGAATCAAGAAATATAGCAAAATATCCACTTTCATCTGCGTGAGGTGTTTTGGGAATCATGATTTTTCCACCGTTTTTCTCCACTTTATCAAGTATTACCTGAAGGTTATCTCCGCCATTTAGATAAAGGGTTACACCATCAGCCGAAGGTTTATAACCATCCGCCTGGATTATCACTCCTGTTACTATTTGTCCTTCATATGGCAATACTCCCATTTGCATTTCCGGAAAATCCATTTTTTCAATTTTAATGTCCAAAATTATCTGATAAAAATCGATAGCCCTGGAAATTTCGGTTGCCGGAATTTCAAATATTGAAACATAACTTTTCATATTATTTACTTTTTGAGTTGGGTTTGAATTGCTTTGTTTAGTTGTAGTGTTATTGCAAGACCAGCACCCAATTGCAAAAATCACTATCATACCGATTATTGTTCTTTTCATTTTTACATCTTGTATGTTTAAGGTGTAAAGTTATTCTCTCCGTAAACACATAAATAGTAAAAATGCGACAACTTAGTCTTTCCCATAGAAAAGGGAAGAAAGGGCCAAAGTATCATCCGCTAAGAAATATTTAGGCGTAGTCCCTGTAAATTCCTTAAAGTCTTTGATAAAGTGGTTTTGGTCGTAGTACTCGCTTTCGTAAGCAATTTGGGTAAATGTTTCTGTCTTCTGGTTTAGCAATAGTTTTAAGGCGGTTTGTAGCCGGATCACTTTGCCCAATTGTTTCGGACTAATGCCGATATGCTTCAGAAAATTCCTTTCAAGTTGCCTGCGTTTTGACAAATTTTCTTTCAGGATCGTATGGATTGGCATACTCCCATTTGTTGAAAGTAGTGTGTCAATGGTTGATTTTACGATATTATCTATTGTAGCCTTATCCCTGAGTTTGTTTAGCAGAAATTTTTCAATCACTTTAATTCGTTCTTGTGTGCCAGTTTCGTGAATGATTGCTTGCTCCAATTCATTGGCTGTTGACTGCCCAAAAAGCTCAGCTATGGGTGTTTCTTTGTTTGCCAAATTTTTGATTGGTGTATTAACAAAATTTGCGAAACCATAAGGATAAAACCGAATAGCAAAAGTGTTGACATACCCCACTGGCTGAATGTAAAATGGTTCAATAGTTTGGCCGAGAACCATTGCACGAGGTTGTATTATAAAATCTGTTTCCGAAGTAAAGCGCTTGATGTTATCCCCCAATATAAACGCCATTTCAATACAGCCATCAGGAACAATTCGTTGCTTTTCTGAATTGCTTTCGGCCGGCACTTCCAGGGTCCAAAAGCATTTGACCAATGATTGTAAGTCGAAATGCGGTATATATGTTTGATAGTTCATTTGTGATGGTTTTCAGTGCTGCTGTATAATGGTCAAGGCCATGATGAATTGGCTATACAGGGGATTCATGGCAACGCTTGGTTTAAAAACTTTGTCTGCTGCAAAACATCTCACTTTCATCCTTTTATAAAAGTAATAAAAAACATGAATGTTTCAATTACCTGTAGAACCGCCACTCATTGAGTGTTGTCAGTTTCCTTTCTCCGCCATTTTCTTTTTCAATTGGTTGATCCTGGCTTGGTAGCTATCTGATTCTTCCATACTCCGTTCTGATGGTATTTCACCGGCCCTCGCCAATGCTGAAATAGCTTTGGTAAATTCATTATTACTTTCATATGCTTTGGAGAGTTCACTTAACGCTAAAGTTGATTTTGGACGATATTCAACCCAACGTTCAATGACTTCAATTGCTTCTATGGTTTTGCCTTCTCTTAGTAAAGAGGGTCCTATTCTGCTTAAACTATTTCCGCTATTCCAGCGCTCTGCCTTTGGCAATATTTCAAATCCATATTCCATTGAAAGTTTTTGAAAATAATTGTCTATATTTTTCATTGCATTTCCTGACTCTTCAATGATTTCAGCATATTTGGCAAACCATTTTACTTTAGGGAATATTAGCCCAAGTGCTTCTTCCAAAGCAGGAAGGGCAACATCATAGTGCCCTTCATCGGGAAATATTTTCGAGATAAAGTAAAAATCATCAGAACGATAGGGAGAGAGTCGTCTTTCTAATTCTTCCAAATTTTCTTTTATCATTGGTGAATTGCCATTACCATCTGAGTCAGCAGATGTAACATATAGCCATCCTATTTTTTTCTGATTATTCTCAAAATCTTTAATAATAACATCAACCAGACTTTCTCCTTCACTATATCCCATGCCCAGGATGTCACCGGAGGCGATAGCAATATGCGCATCAAATAAGCCTGGTTCCTTAGCAAAGGCGTGTAAAGCGTAAATTGATGTTCCGGAAAGTCCCATTACAATTTTAAAATCGTTTGCTCTAAATTTATTTTTCAAATAGGGAAAAAGTTCTTGATTTAAGTGCGTGGTGAATGGGTCGGTATTTCCTCCAAATGGCAGTTGTTTCCAATCTTTTGGCCAGAAGTCGCTACCATTGGTATAAAGTTTTGGGACTTTTGGTCCATCAACTAAACTTACCACGATGGTTTCAGGCATTCTCTCAACTGAACTTAAATGCTTAATGACTCCCGAAACCATCAGAAAAAACTCATCTTCCAAGAGTAGGAGCACCGGGTAAGTATGGTGGATTGACGTTTCGTGAAAGCTTTCAGGAAGGAATATATTGATGGTTCTATCTTCATTCAGAATTTTCGAGTGAATTACGTCTTGTCTGGCAAAAGTTAATGGAGTTGATTCAACTTTATTGGCATCCTGCTGCGCTTGAGCAAGGTTATAATTGAAAAGTAATATTACAATGTAAAGGATAGGGTTTGTTTTCATGGTTTTTGTGATGAATGTCAACAGATAGCAAGTATATTTTAGTGGCATAGCCATTTAATATACTATTGTACAACGATTATTGAATTTTAAAATATTCTATTTGATACTCTTTTTCATTTACCCAAAGACTTAGAATTATCGAATTCTTATTATTATCGATTATTTTGTATTCATATTTATCTCCTGATTTGCTTAGGGAGCTTTTGAAGGGATCATTACTTTCTATAAAAGTTAATTCAAATCGACAGTCATCCAGCCAGTTCAATTCTAATTTAGAATAGGTTCTTCCTAATTTCATTCTTTCAAGATATTCGTTCTCAGTAAATGTCACAAATGTTGTATCTCTCTTATTAATTTCTTGATCAGGGGTTAAATAATAAAAATCTCCTGTATGAACTTCGCTGCAATTTAGTTGACTTTCTGGAAGATGTTCTTTTAGCACAGGTTGTTTTGGCTGATCTTTAATCATTAATTCATATGCATATTTACAATTTTTAACTAGTCTTCCTTGAATCCGTTGTCCCATTTCATTAGCGTCAATCTCAGAAATTGATTTAACATGATGGTCTTCTAATATTAATTCTAAGTTTTTAGCGATTAATATTTCAAAGCAGTGGCTAATGTTGTCCATAGATTCAATTTTTTCATTTTCCATGCATTTACATAATTGTGTAGATATCTTGTCGTAGACGTCCTGACCCATGCAAACTTGACTGAAAAAATAGAATAGGATAAAAATTAATGTTCGGTTCATTATTTCTGAATGTTAAAACGGTTTCGGCTATGCGCAGTGCGGTATTTCAAAGCGCTTTCCTCTCTGCCCACACCAAACTTACTTAAAAGTACTGAATTTTCACTTACCGCTTTATTCGCCATAAGCTATATGCAATGTTAGTGTGCTATTACTTATCTCCTACTAGTCCAATTGTCTTGTCCACGTTCCTTGATATTCCATTTCAAGGTGCTCATAGGTTTTTTGCTTATCTTTTAAAGCGTCAGTTACAAATTTCTTTTTAATTTGGTTTTGTCTTAGGTTGTATTCGTACACCGTGTCAACTCTTATCATTGATATTGCCGGGTCTGAATTAAAGTCAATTACTTGCTCTTCCTGAATATAGAAGTATGAATTATTTTCAGGATTAAGAATAGACTCAGATTTTTGTATGAATACAGATTGAACAAAGTCCGTTTGGCTTAATAGATAGTATGTATATGTGAATCCATATTCTCCACAGCTCATCGAGTCAATTGCAAGTCCAACATTTGCTAACGAATATCTTTTAATTTTTCCCCAACAGTCGCCTGCACCATATTCATTGGTGCTATCAATTTCCGCACTTCCCAATTCAAATGTCCCTATTACTGGAAGCTCTATTGTCTCTGAATTATTCTTTTGAAATGACGATAGTTCAAGAGATTTATCTATCGATTTATTTTCTATTGTTTGATTAGAACTCTTACCACCCTTATTCTTACTTTCATTTTGAAAGTTGCAGAAAGCAAACAGAAAAAATATGGATATAAAACAGATACTCTTCATATTATGATTTTTAAATGCACTCTAAGATTAAGCAAAAAAACAGCAGTTCCAAATAACCTTGGTGGCTACCAGCTGGCGATCGAATGTAAGCATACATTACGGGTTCACTTTGCACTGACTTGGCTGCAAGGTGCGAAGTAAATGGGTTTTATATGAGGTTGTAGCCAGTTTATTTTATTTACAGTTTTCAATTATCAATTTTTCTACCTCGTCTCCATATTGCTGGCTAAATCCTAATTCCACGGCTTTCTTTAAGTCTTCGCATCCTTTTATATTATTTTCCATATCAAAGTAAACTATTGCACGATTTTTATAAGCATATGAATTTGACGAGAGTAATTTCAGAGAATGATTTATGTCTTTTAATGCTTGTTTATTATTACCAGCCTTGTGGTAAGCGAAGCCTCGATTATTATAGTTATAGGCCTCCACAGGGTCCAGTTCTTTATTTTTTTGAATTAGTTGAATTACTTTATTAAACTCTTTAATTGCTTGTTCATATTTTTCTTGTTCAATGAATAAGAATCCTCTTTGCTCGTAAGCGAAAGATTGAATCGAGTCAATTTCGATAGCTTTATTGTATCCCTTTAAAGCTAATTCTTGTTTTCCAAGTTTGCTATTTGTAGTGGAATGAAGCACTATGATTGAATAGTCGTTTGGGTAAAATTTGAGAAGTCCATCGTATTCATTTAGAGCCTTTTCATATTGTCCCGTCATATATAAGAAACCAGCTTTAGATTTAAGGAGTTTAAAGTTTTCTTGGTCATGTAAAGTTGCAATTTCGAAATCATCAAGTACTTGTTTCGCATTGTAGTCTCCTGTCAGCTTTGACATTATTGCCCTGTAACCATATGCTTCATAATAGTCTGGATTGATTTCAATTGCTTTGTTAACAGCTTTTATTCCTTCTTCTTGTCTACCGCTATTAAATAGCGCTCGACCTTTCATAGTCCAAGTAACATAATCTAAGCTGTCTTTAGCTATTAATTTATCAGTGTAAGTCAATGCTTTATTATATTCTTTATTGTTAAAGTATTCCACAACTTTATCAATTTCATTTTCTGTCTCTCTATCAAGTTGTCCACATGCTTGCTGGAAAATTGCAAGTAGTAATAAAAGTGTATAGAATTTTCTTGTCATTTTGTTCTAAATTGGCCACAATGCTTACTGTATAAATCGTGGCTATTTTAAAGTTACTAAATTTCGGTTTACCACCGAGTCAATCCACAGGATTGATTGGCTTTCAACAAAGAGCTAAGTAACAAAAAAACTTACTGACCAGCCATTGTTTCACAGAATGTTCAATGCGTATTATGGTCCACAGCATCTCATGAAGAAATTACCTTTAGAGGTTTGAGGAAAACGATAAGATTGTTTTCAGGCTTCCCATCACAATTCTCCGCATCATCATAATCTGTCCAAACATAAGCGGAAGGCTCATCTTTGCTATTAATGCTTAAAGCTATTTTCGGTTCGATTTGTCCTTTTGTAGCAGGCTTTATTTGTTCACTTAAGTCAATGACTGCAAAACCAAGCAGATCCTGTAATTCATAATTGACAATATAATCACCTAATATTTGCCTGTTATCTACTTTTAAATGAGCTGATGGACGATACTGGGTTCCCCCGTCATTTTCGCACCAAAATTCCATTTTAAATTCAAAATTCGCAGTAGTATCTAATAACAGGTAACTTCTTGACACATCAAATATTTTAATATTTACATTCTGTTGAAAAGTCTTGCCATGGAGAGTCCTGTTGTCATTTATCAAGTAATCTTGTGGTATCGATATGTCAATCAGGGCATTATAACCATCACCCGTTTCTTCATAGCCAGCTATGTAAGCTAGTCCTATTGAGTTAGGCTCCAGATTAACTTGTCCAAAACAAGCATGGGATAGTAATATTAAGAGAACTAGATATTTCATTTTATTTCTGGTTTTTCAATCAAATTACTGCTTAAAAAGTGTAAACCATGTCCCTTTAACTTTGTAAACGATGTCTCTTTATCGTGCCTAATTCGCTCTAACTATTCACAGTGTCCCGAAGGGCATTGCGTATAGGCTTTGTGTCGTTATTTTCTAATTGAGGTATTAAAGATATAACTGCTATCGTCACCCTATAAGTTGCACTTAAACAGATGTACCTTACTCCTTAATACCTGTTAAAGTAATCCGCTTAATCCACTCAGGAGGTAGTCATAAGTAATAGGAAACCTATAAATGTTATTGTCATTGCTTGACTGTGAATTGAGATTTTGCATTTTAGATAAATCAACTGAATTCAATTCTCCCCTTCGTCCACAGACTTGAAGATATACAATCTTTGGTCGGTAATTATCTCCCCCGATCGGGTTTGGAAATTCAATTGGAGCATTAAATCCATTGGTTTGTGCGAGTTTGGTTCGAAGTACTTCATAGTCGTACACTTGGGATATTTTATCCCAATCAGCGTCAAGTTCTTCCCAGTTTACATTTTTGACATCGATATCATAAAACTTGGTAAGGAAAATGTAATGTGGAGCTTGGGATTGTTCGTTGTAATGGTAAAATAACACTAAGTCAATTGTTTCCCCATTGAGACTGAGGTTGTATGTATAGGTTAAAGACTCGTAAACAGTTTTAGATTTTAGAAAATTTGGTAAAATATTTTTATCGTTGTTAAGTTGAACCATTAGTTCTTTTTTCGTATCAGCGTCCTTGATTAGGTCGAAAAAGGCCTGTGTATACTCAATTTCTCTCTTTGAAGTATCCGATTCTGTTATTCCCGTTCCCGTTAAAACATGTTGTAAATCCAATGGTATTTTGAAGAAAACTGATGTAGTCAACAGTACACAGATTATAATAAAAAGAACCACAATGGCCCACATCAAGAGTTTAACAGGTATTAGAAAAGCGGCTGGGGCCACTTTAGTTAGTTGAGCAAAGACAAGCAGTAGGATCATCATTGCTATTAGAATGAAAAAACCCCAAAGAGCGATTCTCCAATCAATTCCAATAGAAACTATTAAAGCTACAACTGCAATAATCCCTGCTACGCCTAAAGCATACTTAGTAGCGGGTACTGCTTTGGTTCCTTCTCTAATTATCTTAAATAAGTCGAAATCCATATGTTATTATAATTTATTTTTACTTACTAGTCTCATAAACTCTGTCGAACGTGTGACTAAGTGCACCTCCTGGAGCACATACTTCCTTTCTATTTTCCAGACCCGACAACACACGCTTGTAAATGCTTACAAGCATTTCCTCTGTCATCAAGCTTATTTAAGCCCTTCAACATACTTCCTTTCCATAATATATCCTAACTTTTGATCGAAAGCCACAGCAAAATACTTATAAGTAGGTAGTGGTTCTGAAATAAGCCAACATCAAATTTGGAAAGTTGAAGCAGCTCAAGGCTGCCTCTGAGTTGTTTCTCACAAATAGTAATATTGTATTTTCTAAGGATAAAACCTGTCTCATTCCGGAAAGCATCTTCAATAAACCCTTCTGTTTTACGTTAAAATATTGCCCGCTTTCCATGCTATCCTATTGAACTCATGTGAGCTATATAAGTGACTTTTCGGAAGGCTCAAATATGCCATTTCCGCTGTAGGAAGGCACTATTTTGTTTCTGAAAAAAAGATGCTGTGGTTTTAGGAAAAAGATGCCGTGGTTTTTACCTTTCCCAAAGCAAGATGCCTGGGAAAGGTAATTTGAGGATAAAAAATTTATACTTTTTTTTTAATAGGTGAGGGGTTGTTTTTTATATGGGAGTTAAAAGGTTTGAACAAACGCTCGTTTTAATGTCGCTTATCTGTTGGCATAGGCTTTTTTTAATCACTTGAATAGTTAGTGTTATATTTCAAATTTACATCTGCTCATACCAATGAATTTCTAGTGGCTCCAAGACCCGTGTGGAGTGCTTGATCATCAGGAAAACCGTGATAGCTGATTCCTCCGCTGTTCAGGTCTGCTTGCAATTGGATTTGAAAGCGTTGAATTCTGTTGTTCCTAATGGAATTGCCTATGGGGCCGTTCGAATCCGCAATGAGTAATAGTGCCACTTGTCCATTTTGAGATGCTCTAGCTGCTCGTACAATGTCTTGCATACGATTTGTTATTTCTGTATTCATCAGTGCCAGCGCATTTACTTTGGGAATAGTCCATGCTGATTTATTGGCAGTTGGGTTGGCAATGAAATGTAAATCACCGTGCGCAGCACCATAGGTAATGGCTAAATTGATTATCGGTGGTGTTTGCTGCGCCACTATGAATTGTTTAACTTGGTCAAATAAGTTATGTACCTCCTTGATCCGCTCAGAAGTGGGTGGATTCATGGCGTTTATCATCTGAGTGGCATTAGTTAGTATTTGAAGTTGAGCAGCAATTTGCCAACCTTGTAGTAAACCTTGATTTGCAATACCATTTACCTCCGATTGCAAGTATGAATTGTATCGAGTCAGGGATTGTTGGGGAGTGGATATTCTTCCAGGAGGCACTACTTCAGAAATTGATTTGACCATTTGAACAAGGGATACATTGTTTGAAGAAATTGATTTCGATTCTTCAGAATTAGTTGTTGCCCCGTTAAAAGATAGTGCTTTCGCCCCCATCACATCAGCTTCTTTCTCCAACCCAGCATCATCATTAACATTTACCTTTCCTTTGAGCTGAGTGGTCGGCTTAACACGTCCCTGCTTTTGCTGCACAACATGCCAGGCTTCATGAGGCAAGTGTTTTTCTTGCCCAGAAGCTAAATGAATATCCGTTCCTTTGGCATAAGCATGAGCATTCAACTGAGCAGGCTTATCAGAATTGTAATGCACTTTGACATCATCCATGGAGTAGCCCGAAAGACTTTCGACACCAGACTTTAAATTATCAGGTAAACCAGTGTTGTTTTCTTTTTTCTGAATGGGATGCTGTTGTTGTGCAGAATAATGATCCGCCATTGCCTGTAAAGCTCTCAACTGCATGGTTTGAGGACTATTATCCGCTACCTCCTGCAGTTTCCTTTGCGCAATTGCTTCAGGTCGATTGTCCACAAACTGAAAGGTAGACTCACTACTGCCCTGCATCTGAGAAACCGAAGCAGATACCGGTTGGCTTTTATTCTCTTGTATTTTGTCAGCGTGAGTATTCATAATCTTTTCTTTTCAGGTTTTGGAATATTGCATAGAACGCTGTGCGTAGGCTCATCGAAGTGAATCACTGTCCCCGTAGCAAAATAGCTAGAACCACTGAAATAACCTAACCCACAAAGCCCCTATTGAGGTATACATTGTTGTGTGTAGGTTATTTATTAATTTTAGTTACCCATTCTAAAGCAAAGTCATTGACTTCATCCAAGTGGTCAATCCATTCTTTTTTACCTGATTCATCGGTCTTGGTCTCCATAAAAAAATGGTCGCAGTTTGGAAATACTTTATAGGTCAAATTGTCTTTTCCTTTCCTCAAGAACTCGAGTTTTGCGTAGTCCATATTCAAAATACTATGGTGGTCATTTCCTCCAGCGATGTAAAGAATCGGGAGGTCAAGCTTCAGCATATTTTCAAGTGGGGAGGTCAAGGAGAAACTACTCCACTTGTAATAAGTTTCTCCAAACCATTCTTTTGTTGTGGATTTTGGATCATTGTATATTTTTTCAAATTCGACATATAAAGAATCGATGTTCGACTGTGCTTCTTCATTTGATTTTTCACCATTTAAGGCGGACAGCCTTTCCATAAGGATAAAGTCATACAAATGATTGAGTGAATTGCCCATCATAGAGATGACATGGGTAACGTTCTTGTTCTTTACTGCTACGGCCGGTGCCACTTGCGAACCTTCTGAATGTCCCCAAACAATGACTGTAGAGCTATCTACATTCAGTTTTTTTAATGCATCGTTCATGACCTTGTCAGCGGAATTTGCTCTCCAATCCAGACTGTACTTCTCACGATATCCTTCCTTCATAGGATATTGCTTTCTGCCTGATGGCGCTATTCTGATACTGTCAACAAGAGGCGTATTAGGTTTGCTAATAAGAACAATATGATAATCATTACTCATTGAATTAACATTCAAAGTGATGCTACTAGAATATCTCCCATTTGGGTTTAGCCAATACAAGGGGAAATTCCTGGAACCTTCTAGATAGACAATTAAAGGCTTATGGTCACTAATTTTATTTTTGTAAATGTGGTATTTAATTTCGCCAAGACTACTGTCATAGATGCTTTCGGTTTCCCAATTATTAGTGACGCTCTCATGTTGCCCATAGGCAGTTTTTGAGAGAACTAACACTAGAATAAGAAAATAAAAAGTTCTTTTCATAAATGTTGATTTTGGTTCAACTTACACACAACGGCCCTGGCTATGGCAAGTGCAGGATTTCGAAGCCGCTTTCTTGTTCGCCTTACGTAAATTTATTCAGTTGCAATATCTTCATTTTTAAGCATTCAGCCCGCATTTGCTATAGGCTTTGTTGTAAAGCGTTTCTTATTCAGTTTTAGATTTCTTAATTATTTCTTTCAGAGTTTTAATCCTCTTTTTGATCTTCATTTCGTGATATTCTATCTTTTTCGATTTTCTAATCAGTCTATAATTGTATATTAAATTCCGGGTTATTTTTATAATCAGAGTGGTAGAAGCTCCAAGGAAACCATAAAAGAATAAGTCGTTACTTACTTTGTCAATAAACAAAAGTGAGACTGCAAATATTAATCCGAAGAAGAAATAATTAAACGTGTCTTCAATTAACTTTAAAAGTTCTCCCTTGTCATTTTCCGAAATCTTTTTCAGAGATTTCAATTCATCTTTATGATGGTTGATTAAAAATTCTATATTTCTCAAAGACCATCGTTTCGTTTTTGTGATACTATATTTTAATCCGGAAAAAAAGAGCTTTTTTAGTAAGTCATAAAGAATATTTAGGACTAACGAGACTAAAAGAACTGAAGTCAATGAGTTTTCTCTTATGAAACTATTAAGCCAACTTAAAATGTTTTCCAAAGTCTAATTAGTTTTGTTATTAAGTTCTGCATAAATGTCCTACAACGTTAAGTATCTTTATTGGCGGTTTTCGAAGTACTTTCCTCTCTGCTCGCACCAATGTTATTTAAATGTACTGAATTTTCTTTAACCACTTCGCCAGCCATAGCTACATGTAGTGTTAGCTATATTTTATTATTTGCTATTCTCTGCAATTCTTTGGCTTTATCAATGATTTTTAATCCTTCAGTTAGGTTTAGGTCAATATGTGGTTGCGATAATATGCCTTTAGATACATCATCCTCCCCTTGATATTCCTTAATGATTGCTCTTATTGGTGATTCATTTCTGAAATAAAATCTCTCCTGTTTTAAAGTTTTTATATTTCCAATACTCGGATGTGCTTGTCGCCATGACTCAACAAATGCAAAGATTAACTTATCATCCCAGAAGTAGTATTCTATTTTTTCATAATCAAAATCATACGAATATTCGTATTCAATTAATCTAAGGTTTCCATTTTCAAAATAGAACTTAGTTGGTGCTTCAGGATAATGAAATAATGTATCTGTTTTATAAATAAGTTCTTCATAACCTTCTGGCCCAGAAGATTCGATTAAAATTGATTTTAAGCTTTTTAATGGGGCTATGATTTGAGGATTATTTTCAGGATAAGAACTGTATTCATTTCGTGAGATGTTTTTAATAAAAAATTTATAGTACAAGTCTAAATTTTCCTTCTGAGAAGTAATGTATGAATACTTTGATCTAATAAATTGAATCTGTCCATCAACTTCTTTTTCATTTTGAGATACATAGTAATTCAGTGAGAGCTCTTGGCAGTAACCTTCAAAACTGATTAAAGAAATAAGTATTAAAAATATTCTTACCATGATTGCTTTATCATAGCTAACCGACTATCGCTATTGTTGATATATATTATTATCAAACTACTCATTTGATATTTTCTATCTTTACTAACCGACAATAAACAACTGTAAACATTTACACACTGTTTTCGTCCGGCTTTTGTAATCAAAGTGCTGAACATAAACCATTCCCTCAACAAATCCTAAGTATTTATCGAAAGCCACAGCAAAATACCTATAAGTAGGTAGTAATTCCGAAATGAGGTGTTAGCGGGTTTTTGGCGCAAATTAAAAACCGAGACTGTGGTTGTTTACTAAATCCTTATCGTACCCTTTCTATACAGATCCAAGGCTTGATTTAAAATGAATTGAATGGTGGCTAGGGGTAAATCTTGGTGCGGGTTTACTCTGAAAATTTTCATCCTTGAGCGTGTGCCTGTTTCCAATTCCAGGTGGTCAAGGTGTTTCCCCTCCACCATTAACAGATAAGGTTCATTGGTTTTTTTATCGATCCATAAATAACAAAACATCTTTTTCTTATAACAGAAGCAGGGCATCCCCCACTTCCGTGTTTCTGTAACTTGGCTATCCTGCTCAAGAATAATAGTGCGTAATGCCAGCAGGCATGCCCTGTTGGGTTCTTCTTTGTTGAGGTAATAACTATCGAGGTCGTTATGCATATTTCCCAATTTACTTAACTGCTATAAAAAAGTCAATTTCAGCATCTTTCGGATTCCGGGCCTTTTCACCAAAAGCTTCAAAGTCTGCCGTATACACTCTTTCTAAATTTAGCTCAAATATTTTAGACCATTCATTCACTATCAACCCTTTTGTGAGATCACCCTTAGCTGTTATTTTAACATAATTACCTCCGCTAAACGACTTTCCTACCATTCCATCGGGAATAATATCCAACTGACTTACCCGGCAAGCCAGCATGGCTGTGTAAGGCTGCGTATGGTCTCCCTCATAATCTGTATATAAGGAATATACAGTATTATCAATTTTATTTGGAATAGCATCCAAAATATTTTCACTCATAAACCTGTCCCACAATTGAGCAATATCTTTTGCTGCCTGCTCATTCTCATTAGTGGTTCTTACCGCAATTCCAATGACCTGAAAGGGTTCAATTTTTACATTTTCCATTTTACTATATTTTTTGATTCATAGCAAAGGTAAAATGGTCTTATGTCAGAGGTATGTCAGGGGTGTTTTAATAATTGCTTACTTTCTTTAAAAAAAAAATCCCCCTTAATCCCCCTTTCCAATGCTATTAAGTTAAGTTTTACTTTAAACCTCAACCTTTATCCTTCTCCGAAGAGAGAAGGAAATTTGTCTTAACTTAATAGCATTGAGTCCTCCTTTGAAGGAAAGGGGAGAAATCTCGTGAGAATCTATGTAACCCTCAAAACAAGTACAAAGATTATTTGAAATTGATTACTCCTAATATTCCCTTCTCTTTTGTGAAGAGAAGGGTGGTCCCGAGTACTCGGGATCGGGATGAGTCAAAAAAACTGAGGCTTCAGACAAACACATAAGTTTCAAGTTATTTCTTTTGAAGTTCAGCTCAAAGACTGCTAAGGCCTGATTAAAAAGATATTAGCCTTTGGTTGAAATTTCCTCAATGCTATTAAGTTAAGCTTTAATTTAAACCTCAACCTTTATCCTTCTCCAAAGAGAGAAGGAAATTTGTCTTAACTTAATAGCATTGAGTCCCCCTTTGAAGGAAAGGGGGAGAGATCTCGTGCCAATTTTAATTTCTCTTTCAAATTAAATGGTAAAGAATTAAATATTTAAATTGATTGTCTTGAGTAATAGGAAAAATTCCCGCTGTTGTAGCACAGGCAAGACAAAAAATTACTCCAACACCTCTAAAACAGGTTCGCCTGTGGCTCCATTGGGCAATTTGGTTTCCAAAAGAAATGAGAGTGTAACAGCTATATCATCAATGCTTTGTCTTTTGTAGGATTCACCACTTTTAATACCTGCCCCAAACCAGATCAAAGGCACGTGGCTGTCATAAGCATAGCCGCTACCATGGGTGGTGGCTATACTTGTTTGATGAAACCAACCCGGTTCCAGCACCAACAATACATCTCCTGATCTTTTAAAATGGTAGCCCATCTGCAATGCGGAGGCTATGCCCTCAGTAAATTCAATTTGTTGCATATCGGAAGCGGAATAAGCTTTGGCCACACCTTCCAATTTCAATGATTGATCTACCACAAACTGGCGAATTTCATCCAGTTTGATTTTCTTTTTTGCTATTAAATCATGGTCGAGAAAAAATTGCTCATTGCTATAATATTCCAGCCAATCTCCATTTCCATATTTTTCAGTCAAAGCCGTTTGAATGGATTCCTTATAGTTTTTACTGCTATAGTATCCTGCCGGCATTTTTTTGGAGGTCATATAGGAAGGCACTTCCGCACAGCCGTGGTCAGAGGTGACAAATATCAAATATTCATCTTTCCCAACAGTTTCATCCAGGTAATTCAACAGACGGGCTATATCCTGGTCCAGCTTTAGGTAGGTATCCTGCACCTCTACCGATCTGGGGCCAAAGCCATGCCCGATATAATCGGTGGAAGAATAGCTCAAAGCCAGGAAGTCAGTAATACTATCTTGCCCCATTTGCTCCCCTTCAATGGCTGCAATGGCTAAATCTGTACTGATAGTATTTCCGAAAGGGGTGCTGGGCAATAATTTAAAATTTCCGTTTTTCTCCCTTAACTCTTTCAAATCATAAGGGAATACAGCTTTTTCTTTCCCTTTTACTACAGTTTCGTATGCTTTATCATCTGCTGTCGACTGGGTATATTTTTCAGCCTCCATGGATAGCGTCCAGGCACTATCCAGGTATTTATCGCTTAGTTTGCGCGCATTGAAATCCTGAACCCATTGTGGCAATGCTGCAATATCATAATAAGAGCTGCTGATAAAATCGCCTGTACTGCTATCATACCAGAAAGCTCCTGTAGGATTATGACCTGCTGGCAAAATTGATCCACGATCCTTTATCGCTACTCCTACCACTTTGGATCGGAAGTTAGTGGCAAAGCTCAATTCATCTGTAATAGTACTGCTCAACATCCTGTGAGGAGACATTAAGCCCTGACGTGATTCGGAGCCAACCGTTTGAACAGCCGTATCCCCAGCGCAATAAACTGTTTTTTTCAATTCTCTATCATACCAGTCGTTACCAATAATACCATGCGTGGCAGGCGTGGTACCTGTATAAACAGAGGCATGTCCCGGGCCTGTATAAGTGGGAATATAATTGAAGTGAGTGTTTTTATTGTAGAATCCATCAGCTACCAATCTTTTGAATCCATCTTCTGAGAAATGTTCGGCATAGCGTGTCAGGTAATCCGGACGGAACTGATCAATGACAATTCCTACTACTAGTTTGGGTTTGTTTCCGTTTCTTTTTAGGGGGGTATTTTCATTGGAATTTTGAACACATGCAAAAGGAATGCATATTATTACTAATAAAAATTTCGCTAATTTCTTCATGTTTTCAATGCTTGGTTAATGGTACTATAGACTGTAATCCTGATGCAATTTAATGGAATCTAAATACATTGGTCAAAAAGAGGTGTTAATTCAGTGTGAAATAATATTGTAAAGCTGATCGGATTTTCAAATTTGAGTAAAAATCAACTGGAATGTTCCCGAAATTGCTGCATCAGGGAACCCTATATCGATAAAAATTATGTCGGTTGGTCGCTATAGGCTATTCCTGATTAATAAATTTTACTTAAAATTAAGGTTTAACTTAAATCTCAAGCACTTTAAAACCAAATTTTTATTCTTCTTTTTGTCCCGATACTCGGGAACAAAACAATGCTTCTACGCTTATCCCAACGCTGGCCCGCTGTTTTGTCCTCCCTCCCGCTCTCTCCGAGCAAAACTTATCCCGGTGTATCGGGATTTTATTAGTTCTCAAACTTTGAAGTATTTATCGAGAGCCCGCTAAAGTAATTCCAAGCCCTTCCCCTACTTCCCCTTTTGCGGAACTGCAATGCTTTTAATCACAAACAGTTTTCAGGTACTCTTCATTCGTCAATCCTTCCCTGAATAATAAGGTGCCATTTTGGTCAAAATAAGCCAATACCTGGTAATCAATTTCGGATATACTGCGCTCGGCCATCCATATGATTTCTTCTTTTGTGAAATAAGCTTCCAGTGAATTGAAAATAAAAGGAATCAATGTTTCCCCCAGCTGATCTATCAAGCCATAACCGGAATTTATCCTGAGGATATAGTAGCTTTTTAATTTAAAAACCACTTTTTCAATATCTACTATCCCGTTAATGATCACCTCTTTTGTATAAATATTGATAAGCTTCAAATCGTCATCCTTGCTTACAATAGCCATGGAATCATTTACATATTCTATGGTATTAAATTCATTCGTTAAAATTTCCTTTCCTTCTGCATTGATCAATCCACTAAGCCCATCTTTCCTGTATATAAAAATGGAATCTTTCAGAAAAGGCTGAATTTTGGCCACGGAAATATAAGGGATCAACTTCTGATTGGAGACAATAAGAGCACCAAATTTCTTGTTCTTCAGTAGAGGAATAAGTCCCTCTTGCAGATTACCTATCGCATCCAAATTTTCCACTAGCTTTACCCCTGCGCTATCCAATAAAAGCCTCTTATTATCCCTGGTAATTTGCAGCAGGCCTGATGTAAGCACACCAATATTGAGTTGGGAACCTTCGTGGATCAGCTTGCCATAGCCATTATATATTTTATGGTATCCTTTGTCATTTATAATGTCCACAAAACGAATTTGCTCTATATCTTCCTCTAGTGCCTCATTGTGGGAATTGAGTAATTTGAAGATTTCATTATCGGCAAGTTTTGTATTTTTCCCCTCATGAAAAATTAGTTCCTTCTCATCAGCTGTTGTTCCAAAAGTAATCCAGCTATTGAATAGCCTCACAGAATCAAACCGGAAATCCGGGAAAATCAGATTTCCCATATCTGAAACAGCCCATTTTCCCTCTGCTTTCAGGGCTATGATGTTGTTACGGGAATGTACTTTATCGAATTTCCGGTTGTAAAGGGGAGCGAAATTGTTATCCAAAAATTCATATTGGCCATTCTTGAAAATAGTCCATCCCTGTGCCACCCTATCTATTTCAGCTTCCTGAAGAGGAATAACAGGTTTTAAGCTGGCATCAAGCACTGTCTGATAGTTGTTGGAAGTCAGCCAAAGCATTCCATCCTCTAGTATTTCATAATCAGTATAGAGCAAAGCCAAGCTTTTCAAATCATTCCTTCCTTCTTTTCTCAAGTCAGAAATGGTAGTCACAGCCATTTTTTTATCTTGCCGAAAGAAATAGACATCATTGATTTTCCAGATGGAGTCTACCGTATTTTTCAAAATCTCTTCTCCTAATAGCGAAATCAGTTGCCAGCCATTATTTTCCTTTTTAGCAAAAGAGTAATCATCTATCGCTATAAAATCCAGTGCTGACTGAGACAGTTGTTTGTCTTGTGAAATATGTAAAAGCTGCTTTTTATATTGATCCGGATATTTGGCTTTAAAGAAGCCGGACCCCAGGTAAACAATATCATTGACAGGTCCTTCCATAAAGACCTCTCCATTCTTTAAATACCATGTATCTCCTTTTTTGCCTGATGTCCTGATCAGCACCTCCTTAATCCATCTGCAGGAATCTGTGATTACACCCGGCAATTCAAAGCCTAATAATTTCTTATTGCTGATGTCATAAAAGTGATAGGTATTATTCTTCACATGCACCATCAACTCCGGATTAAAAGCTTTGTCAGACATATGGTTGAGCAAGGTGGTGGCAATTTTGGCTGCTTCCGTTTTAGGATATTGTTCTTTAAATGCCTCAAAGATGGATTGATTAGCCCCTGCACTTGTTATTTTTAGCAGTTCCCATGCAGCCTCATCGGCATAAACCGACTGCGGTCTTTCCCGTAGGTAATCCTTAAACCTTTCTACTGTTTTGCTTTGCGTTTTTTGCTCGTAATACAAGGTTTCAAAGGCATCCTTTGCCTCTTTGGCTTGTTTAGCCTCCGGATATTTTCTGAAAAATTCCTGCATCGCAACGGGCGTTTTTTCCGCAAGGGCATTCTGGTAGGCCACTTCATTTCTCAATTCTATGGCCTCTTCTATTTGAATACTTCCTGGATATTTCTCAATAAAATCATTATAACCAACTTCTGAGTTCAATTCCAGGGAAGCAAGAAAAGCCAGGCTATCGATTTTATCCGAGAGCTGTTCAATTTTCAAGCTGTCCATTCCTTTTCGATGATACTTTTTCAATTTTTTCTCATCTATTAATTGATAACCTTCACGCGCTCGCTTAATATGGAAATGTGCAGAATCTATAGCTTCATAGGATAGTTGCGGATGAATATAATAATGAGCCAAAATGAAATTATTGGCCGGATCAGCGGGATCTTTGGAAGTGGTTCTTTCCAGTACCTTTATTACTTTTCCCAATTGACCTTTTTCCAGATGTTTCATGGTGCGCAAAGCAGATTGGGCATGGCAAAAAGAGCCTCCACACACAAGGAGAAAAAACAATAAAACTACTCTTCTTTGCATAATTGATGAATGGAAAGCCTAAAGTTATAAAACTTTTAATGTTTAAAGAATAGAAAGAATCTTTCTGCTGAATAATAGAAAAATCATTGCTCATTTTTTTTTAAGTTTGAAATATGATTGAAGATAATTACAAGCATCAGGGAATGCGCAGGGGGCTGGTACGAAAGCTAAGGGAAAAGGGAATATATGATGAGCGAGTTCTGGATGCTATTGGAAAAATTCCCAGACATGTTTTCTTCGATCAGGCTTTTCTTGAACATGCCTACCAGGACAAGGCATTTCCTATTGGGCATGGACAAACTATTTCCCAGCCATACACTGTCGCATTTCAAACGCAATTGCTGGAATTGAAACCCACCGACAGAGTGTTGGAAATTGGCACCGGCTCAGGCTATCAGGCATGTGTGCTTTTAGCATTGGGAGCAAAAGTTTACACTATAGAATACCAGAAAATGCTTTACGAGCGTACAAGGGTTTTCTTACCGGATTTGGGCTATAAACCCCATTTTTTCTATGGAGATGGCTCCAAAGGATTGCCTGCCCATGGCCCCTACAACAAGATCATAGTAACAGCAGGCGCACCAACGGTTCCCACCGAATTGTTAAATCAATTAACCGAAGGAGGAATTTTAGTAATACCCGTGGGAGATAACAAAGTACAGAAAATGATGCGTTTGCGAAAAACAGCAGAAAAAAAGATTGAAAAGGAGGTATTTGATAATTTTAGCTTTGTGCCTTTACTGGGCGAGCAGGGGTGGAAGTAATGACTTAAACCATATCAAGTCATAAAAATATTAAGAAATTTAAAAGTGTAAAAATCTGAAAATCAAATAACTGAAAATAATATTTAAAAAACTCACAATTAATTTCCCTTCTTAGTTTGCAAGATTAAAAATCTGTACTACATTTGCATTCCCAAACAACGAAAGAGTTGTAAAGGAAAAACAAATAACATAATGGGGATATAGCTCAGTTGGTTTAGAGCACCTGCCTTACAAGCAGGGGGTCGTAGGTTCGAATCCTACTATCCCCACCACAGACAAAGCCTTTCGATTGATTTCGGGAGGCTTTTTTAGTTATAGCTCTTTACTCTCATCAGTTAATCTTCATAAGATTGCTCACAGTAAGCCTATTAGAACATGCTTATCAAATTCACTAACCAGGAGATATAGTTGATGTCCGAACTCAAACTGAATTAATTTTCCCTGAAAATTTCTATCTTGAAAGCTCATACCATAAGTATATGTGAGAATGCAGCAATCAGAAATAGAGAACGCAATAACAAATATTAGTGCAATCTACTGCCCTCTTTCCAGGGAATGCCAAATTGACCTTGGATCTTGTTCTACTGTTTTTTCCCTTGATAAAAATGCCCATCTATTAAAAGAGGGACAATATTCTGAAAAAATTTACTACCTGATCAGGGGTACTGCCAGAGCCTATTACCTGAAGGACGGAAAGGATATTTCAGATTGGTTCGCTTTTGAAAACGAGTTTTTATGTTCTATTAATAGCTTTTTTCTCAACAGCCCGAGCCCACATTACATCGAACTACTTGAACCCACTACGTCTATAGAACTCTCCAAAAAAGATTTCTTATGGCTATGCGATAAACACCATGATTTTGAAAGGCTTGCAAGAATTGTAGTCACCAAAACTATGTTACAACTTCAGCAACGAATTGTAGCGATGCAATTTGAAACTGCCCGGCAGAAGTATGAGAATTTACTTATCGCCCGGCCTGACATTACTCAAAGGGTGCCTCTAAGCCATATTGCCTCCTACTTAGGAATAGCTCTCGAAACATTAAGCAGGATTCGCAAACCAAAAAACCGAATTTGACTTAGGTCAAATGGATTCCCGAATTGATAGCAGACATTTGAAAAAAAATTAAATGAGAAAAATACACTATCTCTCCGGCCTTACCTTCTCCGTATTTATTTTATTGCATTTGTTCAATCACTTATTTGGCTTTTTAGGAGCCGATAAACACATAGAGTTGATGAATACCTTAAGGCTCTTCTATAGAAATCCAATTGCAGAAATTATTTTCTTAGCAGCTAGTTTATCCCTGATAGTTACAGGGATAAAATTATTCAGGAAGAGACGAAAACTAGCCGTCTCTTTTTTTGAAAAATTACACCTTTGGTCAGGCTTATATTTGGCTTTTTTCCTGCTCAATCATATAGGAGCTGTGTTGGGTGCCAGGTTTTTTCTACAGCTCGATACCAACTTCTATTTTGGTGCTGCAGGACTCAACACTTTTCCTTTCAATATTTTTTTCATCCCTTACTATTCACTCGCTATAATTTCCTTTTTTGCACACATATCTTCCATACACCAAAGTAAAATGAAGCAAAATGTTTTTGGGATAACTCCTGTAAACCAATCCAGAACGATTCTTATTTTTGGCATTGTTTTAAGCGGCATCATTTTACTAAGCCTTACCAATAATTTCAAAGGAATTCACATACCTGAAGAATACGATTTATTCAAACTATTATCAATAAAATGGTAATTCCAATGGCAGTAAATTGTGCAGCGGATTACTTTCACTGAAATGAAGCTCAATAAATTATAAACCTTTAATTCTCAAACCAAACTATTCCTCAAACTTGTATATTTACTGCTGTTTATTCAATAAATCTGAGTTCGATTGTTACAGAATGCCGTCATACTAAATATTAATGAGATGACGTCCTAGTGTAGTTTTACAAACTCAGATTATAAATTAAATTATCCTTTGCTTTTATACCGCTTATTTACATAAATTCGTTTTCAGCATAAACACCAGGCAACTTTGAAGCGCATTAAGAAATTTTTCATCTATACTTTTTTCATCTTTATTACTGTTTTTGCGTCAGTTTCCACTTATTTATATTTTAATCAGGATAAACTGGTCAATCAAATTATTGTGACCATTAACAAGAACCTGCAGACACCCATTGAAGTCACTAAAATTGATTTGAACTGGTGGACCGATTTCCCCAATATTTCATTGCGCTTCCAGAATGTAACCATTCAGGAATCTATTAAAGGAAGTAAATTTCCTTTGGCTAAACTGGAACAACTCTCTCTATCATTTGATCTTATCTCCCTTTACAAGCAAAATTATCAATTCGATAAAATAATTTTAAAAAATGGCGAAGTAACCATTAGAACCACTAAAGAAGGAATCACCAACTATCAAATACTCAAAGAGAGTTCGGATTCATCGGAAGAAAACCAACAATTTAACTTCAACATTAAGGACATCAACATTGATAACGTGGCTATTAACTATGTTGATCATTCCATCAATCAGTCTTATTTGTTAGTGGGGCATAAAGTAAGTGCGCAACTGGTGAAGAAAAAAGATGTTTACAAAATAACGGCAAAAGGTGATCTCACTTCAAAGGCCATCAAGATTGATGAATTCAGTTATTTTGAAAACAAAAAACTAAAACTGGATGCCTCTCTGGATTATAATGAAGCTGAAAAGAAAGTAATCATTAAGCCTTCCAAAGTATTGGTAGCCTCCAATAATTTTGAAATATCCGGTGTTTATCAATTGGAAGATAGCTATATGAACCTCAACATAGCAGGAATAGACACCGATTTTAACACATTGCTTTCCCTGTTACCTGAGCAATACAGTAAACCCCTATCAGCCTATCAAAGCACCGGAGAAGCTGATTTTAAAGGAACCATTATTGGTAAGCTAACACGAAAGGAGAACCCAGCCGTCAACCTGGAATTCAATGTGCAAGAAGCTTCACTCTTCCATCCGGAATACAAGACGAGGATTAGCCACCTAAATTTGAATGGCCAATTTAGTAACGGAAAATACCAATCTTTCGAAACCAGTAGGCTGGCACTTAATAATATGGCAGGGGTAATCCAGGATAAACCTTTCACGGCCGATCTTACCTTAAGCAATTTCAACAATTATTTTCTTACTCTCTCCACCGAAGGAGTATTGAGCACCCAGGATTTATTCACTTTCCTCCCCAACAAAGACAAAATGAAAGACCTGGCAGGTGAAATTGAATTCAACATCAAGCTTTCCGGCTATATTGATGACTTTAAGAAAGCCTCCACAGCTCATAAAATCAGTAATTCCGGTGAAATACTGCTTAAAAATGTAGGGGGCATTTATTTGGATTATCCTTTACCTCTCAAAAACATCTCAGGCAGGCTTTTATTCAATAAGAATGACATCGCCATAAACTCTCTAAGCGGAATTATTGGCGAATCGGACATTACAATGAATGGTTTCTTCCTCAATATTTTCCCCTACCTGTTACAAGAGAATCAATCGCTGCTTGTAGAAGCAAGTACCAAAAGCAGAAATATTAATTTAAATGAATTACTTTCCGGCCTCTCAAATGAAGAAAACACATTGGAGAAACAAGAGAAGTCGTTCAAGTTTTCCATTAGCCCTTATTTAAGATTTGACCTGGAAACAAAGGTGAGTCAATTGACTTTTAAAAGATTCTCTGCCAGAAATATAAGCGGTAAAATAAATGTGCTGCATCAGGAATTAAAAGCTCAAAATCTGAACTTGAAAAGTAGCGGAGGGGAAATGGTTCTTAATGGAACTATTAATACTGTGGCGGAAGATCAAGTCAAAATTAACACTGTTGCCTCTTTTAAAAAGATCAATATTGATAGTATTTTCTATTCATTCGACAACTTTAACCAGGATTTTTTGGCAGACAGGCATCTGAAAGGAAAAATTGATGCAAAAGTGAGTGCCTTTATTTTACTGGACAAATCCCTCAATTTTAAACCGGAAGATTTCACCGCAGACATTAATGCCACCATCATTAATGGACAACTCAACAATTTCGCTCCAATGCTTAGCCTTTCGGATTATGTGAATGAAAAAGAGCTTTCCAACCTAAGTTTTGGTGAATTGACCAATACCATCCGGATTGAAAACAAAACAATTTATTTACCGGAAATGGTCATAAAATCCAATATATCGGAAATTGTGCTGCAAGGAACCCACACATTTGACCAACAAATCAACTACCGATTGCTCGTGCCACTCAAAAATTTCAAAAAGCAAGACAAAGATGAAGCATTCGGTGCCATTGAAAAAACAGATGATTATACTAAATTACACCTTAAGATTGTGGGTACCACTGATGATTTTAAAGTCAACTGGGATGGACAACGCTCGCTCAAATCAGTAGCGGAACGTATTCAGGAGGAAGGCAAAACCATTAAAAAGATAATTAGCGGGGAAAAACCACAGGAAAAAAAGAAAAAAGAAGTTGAACTTAATGAAGATGAATATTTTGATTGGTAATAGAAAAAGCACTTCCCTCCTATTTATAGCTCATTTACTATTTTTCATGAGCAGTTGTGGCCCTGAGAAAATCAACCATAGCCTCAAGGAAATATCCTCAGGAACTGACGCCCTTCTGATAGGGCTTCAACCATTGAACGATAGCATTGTGTGGGCAAGTGGCACCAATGCCACCATTCTTAGAAGTAATGACAGCGGGGAGAGCTGGGAGAAATTCCAGTATGAAGAAGCTGACACTTTGCAGTTTAGGGATATCCATCCTTTGAGTGCCAAAGAAGCCATTGTTCTCAGTTCGGGTGAAGGGAAAGCCAGTCAGATCTTCTACTTTCATGAAGATATGGGTTGGCAAAAAACATTTCAGATGGATGCTTCTGAAGGTTTTCTGGATGCTATTCAGTTATGGGAAAACGGGCAGGGATTGGCTTATGGAGACGCTATTGATTCCCTGGCTTACATTCTTAAAACCACTGATTTCGGCAAAAGCTGGATAAGAATACCTACAGCACCAAAATCCGGATCAGGTGAAGGAGGATTTGCTTCCAGTGGCAGTAACATTGCATTGGGAGAAAATGGAAAAGCATGGATTGGCACAGGTGCCGGAGGGAGTGCCAGGGTTTTTCATAGCACCGACTATGGCAGAAGTTGGGAAGTATTTGAAACACCAATGATCAAAGGAGATGCAGCCGGAATTACCTCTATAAAACATCACAATGACAAAATCTGGATAGCAGGAGGAGATTTGGCCATTTCGGATGAGCTATTGGAAAATATCTATTTCTCAGAAGACAACGGCCAAAACTGGCAAGCAATGAATGAACACCAAATCAAAGGTTCTTTTTATGGTTTGGCAGTCAGCAATTTCAAAGGCAATGATTTAATCATTGCATGTGGCCCCAATGGAGTAGAACTTTGGAACGGTGCTGAAAACAAATGGCTAATTATTAGTGACAAAAACATCTGGACTGCTACTTTTCTTGATAATCAAACAGCCCTCATGGCAGGTAAAAATGGAACAATCATCAAGGTGAAATTTGAATAAGCTCAGGAAAGGTGTGGCAAAAGTTCTTCTAAGGCATTTTTCCTCGATCCCTTAATTAAAATTGTACTTCCGGGTTTTAAAGGGTGCTCTTTTAAATAGGCTATTAAATCCGCTTTATTCTCGAAAAACTGGCCAAAAGTGTCCGTTTTTTTAGCCGCCTGTATCATTTTGCCAATATAAAACCTTTTACTTATTCCCAGGTCAACTGCTATCTCACCAATTTTTTCATGTTCCAATTGTGTTGACTCCCCCAACTCCATCATATCGCCCAAAATCACTACAGATTCTGTATTTTCAGCTGAAGAAAGGCTTTTAATAGCCAATTCCATGGAATCCGGGTTGGCATTATAAGCATCGAGAATAATATTGTACTTATCGTTTTTAATTAACTGTGAACGCATATCCTTAGGCTGAAAATCTGAAACTGCTTTTTCAGCTGCTTTTTTTGGCACCTCAAAGAAATGCGCCACACATAAGGCTGCAGCTACATTGACAAAGTTATACTGCCCCACTAATTGCGTGCTTATTTTATCATGGAAATTCGTTTCCATTTCCAGAAATATACTCCCAGGCAAAGGTTTGGCCGCATAGAAATCATCTTCATTAGGATAGGTAACTGCGTTGTCAAAACGCTTCAGCATATTCTTGAGTACTGCATCTTCCGTATTGATAAAAGGAATCCCATTGTTCTTCTTCAGGAAATCAAAAAGCTCACTTTTGGCCAAAACAATATTTTCAAACCCACCAAATTCGCCTATATGTGCTTTACCAATATTGGTAATTAGTCCGTGAGTTGGCCTGGCTATTTCACAATAAGAGGCTATTTCTCCCACATGATTCGCTCCCATTTCTATGATAGCCATTTCGTAGGAGCTATCAATTGATAACAAGCTAAGAGGAACCCCTATATGGTTGTTCAAATTACCAAGAGTAGCAAAAGTTTTGTATTTGGCAGAAAGAGCTACCTGCATTAATTCCTTGGTAGTGGTTTTCCCATTAGAGCCTGTAATACCAATAATAGGGATTTTTAGTTGGTCTCTATGGTAGGAAGCCAGTTCCTGTAAACTTGTCAAGGCATCCCTCACCAGTATAAAACTCTTATCTTCCTGATAATACGCTGACTCGTCAAGGACTACTGCAATGGCTCCTTCTTCAATAGCCTTTTCAGCAAATAAGTTACCATTGAAATGAGGGCCTTTTAAAGCGAAAAACAAATTTCCCTTTTGCAATTTACGCGTGTCAGTGCAAATGCCGGTGCTTTCAAGGTATAATTGATATAATTGATCAATATTGGCCATAGCAAAACGTTTACACAAATCTAAAAAATAGTTAAAGCTTCCAATTGTTTTGGTCATAAAAATTCCAATGATAATTGTCAGCTATTCATCCCGCCATAAAATACGCAGGATTAAAAGTGGAAGTTAACAACATGAGCATTTTCAATTTGCATGAAAATGAAAGGTCGGTAAATCCAATGAAACACGTTCCCGTCCAGTATACATTTCTTAATTAATAACGCTTGAGTGATTGGCCACTTGTATCTAAAAAAAAGCAAAGTCATAAGAAATTTTAACTTCCTATATGATTTTTTATCCTCTCCCGTTAAATAAAGGTTTAAAGAAATGTAAATTTGAAACATGCGAATTCTACTTACCTCATTATTCTTGATTTCCTTCCTTCATTACACTTTTTCTCAATGGGAATTTCAGGATTTCAACAACACGTCCCTAAACGATATCAATAATGAGGAAAAGTTATTCCCATGGGCTGGCGGGCTAAATGGGGTACAATACAGCCAAATGGATTTGGATAATGATGGCACAGTGGACATCATAGCTTTTGACCGTTCCAGCGGTAGAATAATGTGCTTTCTTAAGAAAAACAACACCTACCAATATGCTCCTGAATATGAGCCATTTTTCCCTAATGAAATATCCAATTTCCTCATTATAAAAGATTACGATCAGGATGGTAAATCAGACATCTTTACAGCCGGTAACCTGGGCATTACTGTATTTAGAAATATTAGCACAGGAAAAATCCCATCATGGGAAAAAGCCACTGACTTTATCACCTATGAAAGTTTAAGTGGCAATAATGTAAACCTCCAGGTGAACTTTAATGATTACCCACATATAGCCGATATTGATGAAGATGGGGATTTAGATATCTTTAATTTTAATTTTTCAGGACTTGAGAGTAAAATTATCTTTTACAAAAATGAAAGTGTGGAACAAAGTGGAAAAGCCAGCATTGACAATTTCCGAGCAGTAGATAATTTTTGGGGCGAAGTGGAAGATTGCGATTGCGGGGTATTTGCCTTTGGTGAAGAGGAATGCAATAGCACCCTGGGAAAAACGGAAGCACACGAGGCTGCCAGACATGCCGGAGGGAAAAGCATTCTCATCTATGATTTTAATGAAGATGGCACTTTCGAACTTATCACCAGCCATGAGGAATGTAAAGAACTTTATGCGTTTACAGATAGTCCCCAAGCAGGAATATTCCCCACCTATAGTAGCTTTCATAGTGATTTTCCTAATGATCAAAATCCTGCTACTTTTAATTTTTATCCCAACGCAATGCTGTTAGACCTTAATGGAGATGACCAAAAAGAAATTATTGTTAGTCCCAATATTGAATCTAATTTTGGTAGTCCGGTGAATTTCTCCCATTCCAACTGGCTCTATGAATCATCGACTAATGGCTATACGCTAACCACAAAATCTTTCTTGCAGGAAGATATGATAGATTGGGGGTTTCAGGCCAGTCCGGCCTTTTATGATATTGATGCAGACGGTGATTTGGATTTATTCGTAGCATACACAAATTTGGATGAAACTGAAACACTTTTTAGTGCCATTGCTCACTATGAAAACATAGGAGATTCACATAACCCGGAATTTGAATTTATAACGGACAACTTCCTGAACATTAAATCATTGGGAATGGCCAATATACTAATGCAATGGAAAGATATTGATGGGGACGGACTAAAAGACCTTTCTTTACAAGGCACCATCAGCAATAGCAATCAACTTTTCTTTGTTTACAACAATAATGGCGATTTTAACCTTGGGCAGAGGCAGCAAATCACCGATATCTCCATTGGCTTTGGTTTTTCTGTCCATCTGGCAGATGTTGTGGGTTCCGGATCAGTAGATTTGCTACTTGGAAAATCCTCCGGTGGCTTAAGGTTGTTTGAAAATATCGGTTCAGGTAGAAATCCTGTCTTTACGCAAATCGAAAATGAATATCTTGGCATAGGAGATGATTTCTTCCAGTCATCCTTAAAAGTATATGTGGAAGATCTTGACAATGATGGCGAAGATGATTTAATCGCTTCTGATTTGAGTGGCGACATCAGGATTTTCCCTAATGTGAGAAATAATGAAGGCAGCTTTGATTCCCTAACCCTTTATAATAAGCTGGACCAATCCTATAAATCTGTAAACTTGGGAAAGCGTAACAATCTCACAATAGCTAAATTATTCAATGATGATTTCCCCTCTATTATTCTGGGTAGTGTATCCGGGGGTTTGCGTATCATCAGGAATGTAGAAGAGTTCCCTGTTACTCCTCCTGAAGGCAATAAGGTTTTTATAGTTTACCCAAACCCTAATAGTTCAGGTATCTTCCAAATCAACACCAACGAAAATGTGACCATTTCCATTAGCACAATAAGTGGCCAGCGAATTTTACAGGAATTTTTGTTTGAAGTCAATGCAGGAAATGTTATCAATCTCTCCAATTTGGCAAGCGGCATGTATGTGGTAAATGCCCACTTTGCTGATGGCACTAAAGTAGTCCGTAAAGTGGTGATGGAATAACCTATAAAGCATAAGCCAAAAAAAGACCCTGCGGAGTAACACAGGGTCTTTTAAAAATAAAATGATACTATTTGATTAATTTCTGCCACCAAAAATAAATGCTCCAATTCGGATGCCCATATAGCTATTTTTGATATCAAAAGTTGTTTCATTACCATTATTATCAACACCTTGCGCTTCAGAAGAAGGAATGATGTTATAATCCAGGTTGATGTTAAAATGACCTAAATCAAAACCAAGGCGTGGATAAAACCCAATTTTGGATTCAGCTGAAGCACCTGCTGCGTTACCATTTGCTGCAACGGATGCCAGGGAAAACAAGCCTACACCAACACCTGCATAAGGTCTGAATTTTCCATTAGAGAAATAATATTTTCCATTAACCGTATAAGAAGTTGTTCCTGAAATACTCGCCTCAGTATCGCCAACTACACGACCCATTAAAGCAGCTTCCATTCTTAACCCAACGGCAATTTCATCACTTATTCTATAGGCTGGTTCAAAATCAAAAAGGATTCCACCCCCGCCAGTAGGTATAGTATAACCAAGTCCAAGATATAATTGGAAAGGTTTAAATTCTTGAGCTTTCACAGTACTTACTGCTGCTACAAATACTAAAATTAATAGGACTTTCTTCATAGTTTTTTTATTTAATTAATAATAAGACAAAACTATTATAAATATTCAAAGAGCGAGATGAATGATAATTTATTTTCACATTATGTAAGAAAAAGTAAAAATATGAATTTTTATAGATTTGTAAAAACCTATTCAGGGAGGTAAAAGACTTGAATAACAACTAATTAGCACTTCAATGTTTTTATTTTATATGGTGAAATCACATCAAACAGCATTAAAAGGTACATAGTAAATAAAAATAAAACTTTATACCTACGTATTTAAACTCGATCAATCCATAGACATTACATATGAATATTACAATATTCTCTTTAATCAAGGGGAACCAACAAAACAGGAATAGTTGATTTTTGAACAATTTCGTCCGATACACTCCCAATAAATACCTTATAAAGAAAATTATGCTCTTGATGACCGATTATAATCATGTCAATTTCTAATTTTTCAGACTCTTCAATAACCATTTCTATAGTGGGCCCTTGTATCAGCAATCCCTCCGCCTCAACTCCTCTTGCATTGAGCTCATTGGCATATTTCTGAAGGAGTTGATGTTCTTTCCTTAAATCCTCGGCCCGGCTGTCTCTTATGTACTGAGGACCGGGTTCGTAACCTACAAAATCCGGATCAGGGGCAGCAACATGCAATAACCATATTTTAGCATCAAAAGAATTAGCAAAAAGAAAGGCTTGCTCTATTAAAAGATGTTCATTGCCATTAAAATCAATAGATAGAAGTATATTTTTCATATCTTTTTCTTTAACCCTTAGTTAGCATACGCAAAATATCAAAACTATTACCGGAATCACTAAAATTTATGTACTCACCAGTTTCATGAATGAGGCAGTTTAAATGCAGAAAGGCTACAGTACTCAATTTGATTGAGAAGCTTAATTCACGCTGAAATCATCAGCATCTAAGTAAGCCGGAAACTTCTCCCTGAAATGTATTAGTTCAGCCTTAGACAAGGATACCGTTTCCACTTCCTCCTTATCATTTGCGAAAAAGAGGGACTCTCCTTTAGGATTATAGATAGCAGAGTGCCCATTATATAAAACCCCATTCCCATCTTCTCCAATCCTGTTCACTCCGGCACAATAACTTAAATTCTCTATGGCGCGGGCCTGCAATAGAATGTCCCATGCATTTACCCTTGCTGCAGGCCAATTGGCTACAAAAAGCATTAAATCATATTCCATTTCGCCATGATGTGCTTTGTTACGGCTCCAAACAGGAAAACGTAAATCATAACAGACCAAAGGCTTAATCTTCCAACCTTTCCATTTAACTATTAAAGGAGATGATCCGGGAGAATAATGAGCGTCTTCATTGGCCATCCTGAACAAATGTTTTTTATCATAAGAGTAATAATGTCCATCCGGTTGCATCCAAATCAATCTGTTGAAATACTTACCTCCCTCATTTATAATGTATGATCCTGTTACCACTGACTTCCTTTGTTCGGCCATTTGTCTCATCCACTTAAAAGTATGCAGGTTCATGGGTTCTCCCATTTTTTCCGCTTGCATACTGAAGCCTGTGTTAAACATTTCCGGCAAAATAATCACATCTGTTGCTTCATCTATTTGCCAGATTTTTTCTTCCAACATGGCCAGGTTAGCTTGTTTATCCTGCCAATGTAGCGGGGTTTGTACCAAACTGATTTTTAAATCCTGCATAATATATCTGCTGCTTTTTGTAAGGTTTCTTCTCCCTTTGCAAAGCAAAAGCGAAGTAAATGATCATCTTTTCTTTCTGAGTAAAATGCTGACACGGGAATAGAAGCCACTCCATGTTCCTTAATTAATTTTTCAGCAAATTCCATATCCGGAATGTCAGAGATAGCGCTATAATCCAATAATTGAAAATAGGTACCATATGAGGGCACTATTTTAAAACGGGAATTACTGACTGCCTTCGCGAAGAAATCCCGCTTTTTTTCATACATATCATTAATCCCCAGATAGTTCTTCTCATATTGCAAAAATTCAGCCATGGCATGCTGGCTTGGAGTGTGCACTGTAAAACAATTGTACTGATGCACTTTCCTTATTTCTTTCATGATCATTTCAGGAGCCACCACATAACCTATTTTCCAGCCGGTGGCATGAAAAGTTTTACCAAAAGAATAAACCACAATGCTTCGTGAAGCCAAAAAGGCATCATTCAATACACTAAAATGTTCTCTCCCATCAAAAATAATATGCTCATATACTTCATCACTTAAAAGCATCAATTGCGGATTTGCTTTTAGAATCTCTTTCAACTCTTCCATATCCTGCTTGTTCAATACAGCACCTGAAGGATTATGAGGAGAGTTAATCATTAATATTTTGGTGTTTTTGCTAATTTGCTGCTTAATCAATTCCCAGTCCGGTGAAAAATCCGGTTGTTGAAGAGCTATGGGAACAGGGCTTGCACCCGCCAATTCAATGGCAGGGATATAGCAATCATACGCAGGCTCTAATACAATTACCTCATCCCCTTTTCCAACAAGAGCCATTATGCTTGAGAAAATGGCTTCTGTAGCACCTACTGTCACGGTGATTTCTGCATCAAAGTCAAGGGCAACACCCCCTGTCTTTTCAATTTTTTGGGCAATTGCTTTTCTCAATACAGGCAAACCCGGCATAGGTGCATATTGGTTATGACCGATTTGCATATTCTGGTAAACCAGATCTATTAATTCCTGCGACACAGGAAACTCCGGAAAACCTTGAGAGAGATTAATGGCATCATTTTCTGTAGCCATTTGAGACATTACAGAAAAAATAGTGGTGCCTACTTTGGGCAATTTGGATTCTAATTGCATGGAGCTAAGGGTTAAAAAGTATTATAAACAAAAAAGGCCGACAAAATTGCCAGCCTTTCTAATGAATTTAGGTTTGGTGATTAAGCCTTGTTCTTTTTTTCTTGAACTTCAATTCTGATTTCTTGCGCCAGGTTTTTCAACTCTTGCATTCCTTTTCTAACTCTAGTACCAGCTGCTTGGTTTTCTTTGTCGTAGAATTTTTCAAAATCACCTTCTAGTCCCATTACTAGATCTCTTACTTGTTCGAATCTTTTCATTCTTATTTTAGTTTACGGTTGACTAAATAATTAATTTAATTGGAAGCAATATAGGCAAAAACATTAAAAAACAACAATTAGAGCTGTTTTTTTGGTGAATTTTTACTCATTAAAGGCTTTTGCCAGCTCATTCTCCCTATAATGACCACTTGAGAGCTTCTCTTTTATGGCCTCAAATGCTTTAATAGTACGGTTTACATCCTCAATACTGTGCGATGCAGTAGGAATTAATCTTAGGATAATAGTGTCTTTTGGCACTACCGGATAAATCACTACTGAACAGAAAATATTGAAATTTTCACGTAAATCGTAAGCCAAAGAAGCGGCTTCCCCTACCGTACCGTTTAATACAACAGGTGTTACAGGTGATTGAGTAAATCCAATACTAAAGCCTTTTTCCTTTAACCCTCCTTGCAATGCATTCACCACTTTCCATAAATTCTCTTTATGCTGTGGTTGATCTCTAAGAAGTTCCAAACGCTTGATGGCTCCTTCCACCATTGGCATAGGTAAAGATTTAGCAAAAATTTGAGAACGCATATTATAACGTAGGAATTTAACAATATCTTTATCCCCTGCTATAAATGCACCAATTAAGGCCATCGATTTCGCAAAAGTGCTAAAGTAGAGGTCTATTTGATCCATAACTCCCAAATGCTCTCCTGTACCGGCACCTGTTTCCCCCATGGTACCAAACCCATGTGCATCATCTACTAATAAGCGGAAATTATATTTTTCCTTTAAGGCGACTACATTTTTCAAATCGCCCATGGCTCCCGTCATACCAAATACACCTTCAGTAATAACCAATATGCCACCACCTGTTTCGGCCGTTAGTTTGGTAGCTCTTTGCAGTTGCTTTTCCAAACTTTCAATATCATTATGAGGGTAGACAAATCGCTTTCCCATGTGTAATCTCACACCATCAACAATACAAGCGTGGGACTCCGCATCGTAAACTATTGCATCTTTACGTCCTACTATAGCATCGATGACAGATAATACTCCCTGATAACCATAATTCAAAAGCATTACATCAGGCTTCTTAATAAAGTCAGCCAATTGTTCCTCCAGAAGTTCATGTTGTGACGTATTACCGGACATCATCCTTGCTCCCATCGGGTATGCCAGACCCCATTTAGCAGTGGAATCAGTATCTGCCTTTCGCACCTCAGGGTGATTTGCTAAACCCAAATAGTTGTTTAAACTCCAGGTAAGTACTTCTTTTCCTCTAAATTTCATGTGGGGGGAAATCTCTCCCTCCAGCTTTGGAAACATAAAATACCCCTCTTCTACATTGGAATGCTTGCCCAAAGGACCTCTATCCACTTTCAATTTCTCAAATAAATCCACGATTGTTTCTTTTATTGATATGTCTGTTTTCTATTTTCAATCAACAAATGTAACAAAAAACTGTTGACGAAAAAATTACTTACGCCCTTTAAACGATGTTTCTTTAGCAAAAAACACAATTATTATGTAGCATTGTAGATTGATTTTGTGAGTGTTTTTAAGGAGTAAATTATGGCGAATATCCAAAAAATATTAGTGGCCAATAGAGGCGAAATTGCACTACGCGTAATGCGTTCTGCTAAAGAATTAGGAATCCAAACAGTGGCTATCTATAGTGAGGCCGATAGAAATTCACTTCATGTGCGATATGCAGATGAGGCTGTTTGTGTAGGTCCCCCGGCTTCCTCAGAAAGTTATTTGAGAGTAGATAAAATATTGAAGATTTGTAAGGATTTAAAAGTAGATGCCATTCATCCTGGTTATGGATTTTTATCTGAAAATGCAGATTTTGCCCGGCAGGCACAGAAAGCAGGAGTTATTTTTATTGGCCCATCCCCTGAAGCCATCGAAATAATGGGAGATAAGCTGTCAGCCAAGGCCGCAGTCTTAAAAAGAAACGTGCCTTTAGTACCCGGATTAGATAAAGCCATTACTGATATTAAATTTGCCAAAGAAAAGGCGGAAGAGATTGGTTATCCTATTTTAATAAAAGCCAGTGCAGGTGGTGGTGGTAAGGGAATGCGTATAGTGGAAAACCCGAAAGATTTTGAAGAGCAAATGGACAGGGCTGTTTCAGAAGCAAAAAATGCTTTTGGTGATGGATCCGTTTTTATAGAAAAATTCGTGACCTCTCCCCGCCATATTGAAATTCAGGTAATAGGTGATCAGCACGGAAATGTAGTGCATTTATTTGAAAGAGAATGTTCCATCCAAAGAAGACACCAGAAAGTAATTGAAGAGGCCCCTTCTAGTGTTTTATCCCCTGAGAAACGTGAAAAAATGGGCAAAGCTGCAATAGATGTAGCAAAGTCTTGTAACTATTATGGAGCCGGTACTGTGGAATTCATAGTGGATGAAAAACTGGATTTCTATTTTCTTGAAATGAATACCCGTTTGCAAGTGGAACATCCGGTGACAGAACAAATTACAGGGGTTGATTTGGTGAAAGAACAGATTAGGATTGCAGAAGGCAAACCACTCTCCATTAAACAGGAAGATTTAAAAATTATTGGTCATTCTGTTGAAGTGCGAGTTTATGCCGAAGATCCCAAAAACAATTTCCTGCCTGATATTGGCCGACTAAAAGTATATAAAAGGCCTCAGGGCACCGGGGTCAGGGTGGATGATGGATTTGAACAGGGCATGGACATACCTATTCACTATGATCCTATGATAGCCAAGCTAATCACCTATGCAGACAATCGAGAAGAAGCTATTAAAAGAATGATCCGCGCTATTGATGAATACGAAATCGTTGGAATTCAAACTACCTTGAACTTTTGTAAATATGTTCTACAACATGAAGCCTTCACCAGTGGTAACTTTGACACCAAATTCATTGAAAAGTACTTTACACCTGAAGTGTTGGAAAGTAAATTAAACCAGGAAGAAGCAGAATTGGCAGCTGCCCTTGTTGCCAAAATATGGACTGAGAGAAAAGCTCAAACCACTGCAAATAACGCTAGTGAAAAGAAAGTATCCTTGTGGAAAAAAAACAGGTTGTAATTGATGGCTGAAATTAAACCTATAAAAGGATGGCGGTATAATGATGTTCTGCAAGGACAAATTGAAGCGTTGACAAGTCCTTTATTTGATGTAGTCTCTGAGAAACACAGAGAAAACTTGTATAAAAACGAATTGAACAGCATTCATTTATCCGTTCCGAAAGGTCCCGATGCATCGAATAAAGCTGCTATAACATTAGAGAGATGGAAAAAGGAGGGTATTATCCAGCAGGATCCATTGCCTGGGATATATGTGTATTACCAGTATTTCACCTTGCCAGGATCGCCTCGGGAGCATGTTAGAAAAGGATTTATAAGTTTCATTAAAGCATATGACTGGGACGATAAGATTATTCTCCGTCATGAAAACACCATCCCTAAATCAGTAAACGATCGGATTGATATTCTTGAAAAGACTCAACTGAATGTTAGTGCCACGCACGGCCTTTATGCAGACGGGGATTTTGAACTGGAGCGGTACATGGATGAAAGCATGCTGAGCCCTTTGAGTGAAATTGAAGATTATCAGGGTGTAAGGGAAGTGATCAGCGTAATTCACGATGCAAAAGTGATCAGGAAATTTATAGATAAACTGGCACCGCAGAAGATTATCCTGGCGGATGGCCATCACCGCTATGAAGGCTCCATGCTCTACAGAAAAAAAATGATGGAGGAAAATCCTGATCACACAGGTGAGGAGGGTTATAATTACCACATGATGTATTTCACTAATGCCAATTCCGATGATTTGCGCATTCTGCCCACCCATCGGTTAATTCAGGGGCTGGACAGTTATTCTGAGGTGGAAATTATGGAAATGTTACAGGAAGATTTCCTGGTTAAACGTGTGGAAAATGCTTCTGAAATTAATGAAATTATTTTAGGCAAAAAATGGGCCTTTGGATTGATATTTAAAGATGATACTTATAAAATCAGACTAAAACCGGAAAAAATAGACACCATGAAATGGCCTTTTCCGGATGTGGTGAAACATCTCGACCTGACAGTGCTACATTATTTCTTCATTGAAAAAATATTAGGTATTAAAGGAAAGGAACAGCGAAGTTCGGAAAATATTGCTTTTGAAAGAAATTTTGCCAACTGCCTTACCAAGGTGATGAAAGAGGAGGCACAGTTTGCTTTAATCACCAAGGAGATTAGTATGGAAGAAGTAACCCAGGTATGTTTAAGCGGCTATACTATGCCTCAAAAATCAACTTATTTCTATCCCAAAACCATTTGCGGATTTTTATTTAGCTCAATTAAAGAAGATGAATTTAGCTTACCCTCTTATTTTAGGTTCTAAATCGCCCAGAAGAAAAGAAATTTTGCAGAAAGCAGGTTTTCAATTCAGTACCGAAGCAAAAGATACTGAAGAAAGCTACCCTGATGATTTACCCAAAACAGAAGTGGCAGCTTTTTTATCGGAAAAGAAGGCAAATGCTTTTCTGGGAAATAGCAGCTACGACAATAAAATTGTTTTAACGGCTGATACGACAGTATTAATTGATGGAATGCTATTGGAAAAACCAAAAGATGCCCCTGAAGCTTTTGCTATGTTAAAAAAATTGAGCGGCAGAAAACACCAGGTAATTTCTGGTTTCGCTATTTTATGCAATGGTGAAGTTACCAGCTATTCAGATGAAACCTTAGTTCATTTTTCTGAAATCAATGATCAGGAAATTGAAAACTATATCAAAAAACACCAACCTTTTGATAAAGCCGGGGCCTATGGTATTCAGGAGGGTTTGGGTCTTACCCATATCGACAGGCTGGAGGGTTCCTACTTCACTGTAATGGGCTTACCCATTCATCTTGTTTATAAAGCATTAACGGCAATCCACTGATGCGTGCTATCTGGAAGTATTTTGTCGATTTTCATCATGAGGTGAAACACCCTGTAGGTTTATATGTATGGATGACTCTTTTTATTACTATCCTCACCTTTATTAACTATAGTGTGAGAATGGAAAAATGGATGGACCGATTAAAACCTGCCATTTTACCTTATGTGGCACATTTCATTATGTTCGCCTTTATTTATTTTGTAATTGTTTTCCTGTGTTACAGATATAGAGCTATACCTAATGTATTTAAAAGTAGAGCTTTTATGCTCAAAAGTTTTTTCATGTTGCTTCTCTTAAGTGTGGATGTAAGCTTCCATTTCCACAGAGAAGTAGTGAAGAGTATTTTTGAGGTAAAGGATCGTTACTTTATGTATAAAGTTACTTCTCAGATCAACAGTATTTTTGTAATGCTTATTCCTCTAATTATCTATTACATAAGATTTGAAAAAACGAATGATAACTTTTATGGCTTAAAAGCTTCAGCTAAAAACATCAGCCAGTATTTTCCCCTGATATTATTAATGATTCCTTTGATTTTTGCTGCTTCTTTTGAAAGTAGTTTCCAGGATTATTATCCACGATTTAAGGAGTCTGCCCAATTTTTAGATTGGTCGGTGCAACTAAGAGCCACCGTATTTGAAATATTTTATGCCGTGGATTTTCTTTTCACTGAGCTTTTATTCAGAGGATTAATGGTATTGGGCTTTACAGCATTTTTAGGGCCGAGAGCCATCCTGCCAATGGTTGGTCTGTATGTAGCCTTGCATTACGGCAAGCCTTTAGGCGAAACTATTGGCTCCTTTTTTGGTGGTTATATTTTAGGAGTGCTGGCTTACCAAAGCAGAAATATCTGGGGTGGCATTATTGCGCATATGGGAGTAGCTTTATTAATGGAACTGGCAGCCTGGTGGCAGAAGGTTTATAATAGTTAAAATAAATCCATGATGACTTTATCCTTTTGAATTATTTTTTTTGAAACCTATCTAACTGCATTTTTGTATATTTATACAAAACATATTTATGGCACCAAAAGATATAAAATCAGAAATACATAAGTTATTGGACAATATACCTGAAAATGCACTTCAGGATTTGTACAATTACCTGAAAGAGGCAGAAAAACAATCCTCAAAAACCAATGAACTAAATCAGAATCTAAGTAAAATCCTAAGGGAAGATAAAGATTTGTTAAAGAAGTTAGCTCAATGATCAGTAAAAAGGAGGTATTAAAAATTCACTCAATTTTAATTGATCAGTTTGGAGGAAGTCATGGAGTAAGAGATTATGATTTATTAGACTCAGCTATTAATCGACCTATGGCAACATTTGGCAATGAAGAGCTTTATCCTACCCCAATTGATAAAGCAGCAGCAATACTAGAGAGTATAGTGAAAAACCATCCTTTCATTGACGGCAATAAAAGAACAGGCTACGTATTAGCTAGACTATTATTATTGCAATCCCAGCTAGATATTAATGTTAGCCAAGAGGAAAAATACAAAATGGTAATTTCCATTTCTACAGGAAAAATGAATTTTGAACAGATACGAGATTGGTTTTTAAGATATACTGAATAAAAATCTACCTCAAATAAAAATTATACTATTGTCAGCCAACTCTAAGTTTTAACAAACAAATTAAAACCCTTTCCCAGCCTGAGAGTTTAGGAAATTATATTTCATTATGGTTACACTCTCAATTATTAAATATACCCAAAACAAATGGTGGGCATTTAAACAAATGCAGTTATTGCCTCCACAGCTTGCTGCAGTAAGTAGCTGTACATTTTCAAAAGTGTTGGGAACCGGCAGTGGTTTCGGCTTTAGCTTATGGCCTGATTTTACAACATACGCCCTGTTAATGAAATGGAAGGATGAGGTGTCAGCTGAGACATTTTTTAGCAACTCTGAAATATTTTTAGAATTGCAGTCAAAATCTGAGCATATTGAAAACCATTATCTTGAATCTATCGGGGCACATGGCAGCTGGTATGGGGAAAATCCATTTCCAGAGAGGGGAGAATATTCAGGGGGTAAAATAGCGGTCATCACCCGGGCCAGAATTAATATCCATAAACTTCCCCGTTTCTGGCAATTTGTTCCCAAAGCAAGTAAATCTATTGAGGAAGCTAAAGGATTAGTATATACTAAAGGAATAGGAGAATGGCCTTTGATTGAACAGGCTACTTTTAGCATTTGGAAAAATGAACAGGCCATGAAAGCCTATGCTTATGCTGATATTCACAAAGAAATTATAGGAAAAGTAAAGAAAGAGAATTGGTATAAAGAAGAGCTTTTCAGCAGGTTTAATGTCATAAAAAGCTTTCAGCATAGCAAGAACAAAACAGTAGTGCTACAATAACGTACTTAAAATTTCAATTAGCATATAGATTTATGAAAAAGATACTACTCCTTTTACCTGCCATTTTATTTGTATTCCAGAGTTGCTCTCAGAAAAGTAAAAAAGATACACCCAAAGAAAAGCAAGAGCTCAAACTGTCGGGAAACTTTGGTGACTATTGGTATCAGGGAAAAGCTGAGCTAACCTCCTATGAACTGGAACAAGTGCGCTATGGAGAAATGAGAAAAGGTCACGCTGTACTCATATTTGTAACCGAAGATTTTTCAAAAGAAAAACAGGTAAAGTTGGATAATCCTTCAGAAAACCCTGATGATGCACAAAAAGTACTGAAGCTTAATTTCACTAAAAAATTCAATACAGGCATTTACCCTTACTCCATCATGACCTCCACTTTCTCTCCGGTATATCCTGAAGATGATATACATGCGGTAAAAGTAACCACCAGCGTGCAGGAATGGTGTGGTCATGTATTCATGCAACTGAATAAAGGAAATGGTAATTATAACGCGTTTATGCGGTCTTATTTTGAAAGTGAAGGTGATCAATCATTACCATTGGAAAAGACATGGCTGGAAGATGAGCTTTGGACGTTGATCCGCTTAGACCCTTCGGCAATTCCTTCCGGAAACCTCCATATTATCCCATCAACAGAATATATACGCTTAAAACATAAAGAGCTGAAAAGCTATAATGCAGAGATCACTCAATCCAATACTGATTCCGTTTCAGTGCTCTCTCTGGAAATACATGAACTAAACCGCAGCTTAAAAATCTATTATAGCCCCAGACACCCTTTCACCATTGAAAAATGGGAAGAGACTTACCCTGAAGGAGGCGAAATGATGATAACTACCGGTACTTTAAAAAAGCGAATCATGCTGGATTACTGGAATAAAAATAAAGTGGATGATAGCGTTTATAGGGAAGAGTTGGGGTTTGATTAAATCTTCCTTTCTTTTGGCTTGACCCAAAAGAAACAAAAAGTCAAGGCTGTATTCATTTCTTAACGGCATTTTGGATTTCTAATTGGGAAACAAAAAAACTCTCTTCGGTCAAACATTTTGTTTCTTATCCAATTAGAAATTCAAAATTCCTAAAATGAATAAGGCCGATCCTTGTCATAAAATACAGACTTTCCACTTAATTTATTGTAGCACCAATTTTTACTAGAACTTCATAAATGTATCCCGCATTCTACTTTAGCCTTTCCTGACCAACGACCTTCTCTCTCACTGCCTTTTACCGTACAATGCGTACAACCTATAGAACTGTAGCCTTTAGCCACTAGCTCATGACTGGGCAGTTCATGAATGAAAAAATACGTATGCACCTCCTCGGGCGTCATGTCCAACAACGGATAGACCTTTAAAAGATCAGCTTTTCGATCAAAAAAGCCTAGCTGCTTTCTGTTTTCGTTCTGATATTTAAACAATCCGGAAAGCCAGATTTTATGGCTTTTTCTTAGGGTAGATAAGGGTTCTACCTTATTAATAAAGCAGCATAAATCCTGATTATGCTCATAGGTAAAGTTTTCTTCAGTAAACCGATGCTTGTTTTCCGGAGCGCCAATGGTCTTAATATTCAGCTTAAGTTGTTGTTGTAGCCTCTCCTTATAAGCTAAAGTCTCTTCAAAATGGTAGCCTGTCTCTAAAAAATAGATTGGATGATCAGGACTGATTTTATGGATCAGATGCAAAAGTAAAGCAGATGAACTTCCGAAAGAGGAAGTCATCAAAATTTCATCTTCCGCATAATGATCAAAAATCCATCTCACCCTTTCCTCAATTGAGTAATAAGCAAAATCAGGCCATGATGATTCACCGATACTGTCCATTCTTAATTCTTGTTCTTATCATGTACAAAAGAGGCCGTAATTTCATTGAGCACCTCCATTTTCTTTTCAAAATCACCTTTAAGGGCTTTACGGATCTCGGCTAAATTCTGCAAGATATCATCCGTATGATCAGGCAATACCTCTTCTAAAATAGCCCTTAACCTTTTAGCAAAAGTAGGCGACTTCCCATTAGTGGAAATCCCGATTTTTAGGTTGCCTTTTTTCACTGTACTGCCCAGATAGAAGTCACATAGTTCAGGCGTATCGGCCACATTTACCAAAATTCCCAAAGCTTTAGCATCTGAATAAACCTGCTTATTCACTTCATAAAAATTGGTGGCACCAATCACTAAATTAATACCCGCCAAGTCTGAAGTAGCATATTTTTTCAGTACCAGTTTAATTGACGGATGGCTCGCTGCAATACAATAAATTTCCTGACTTATTACAGGGGCAATTAATTTTACATTAGCCTCCTCATCGTTTTTCAAAAGAGCTCCCAATTTCTCGAGGCCTACATAACCACCTCCCACAATTAGCGTCTGGATTTTATCCAGCTTCAAAAAAACCGGAAACAAATGATTTTCTTCAGATCTGTTTAACATAGTGCGGTACACTTTTAATAGTGGCTAAATAATTATCTTCTCCAATGGATTCGCCCACCAAAATTATACCCGGTGAGGCCACGGTATTTTCACTGATAGTAGCTTCCAGCTGGCCGACCGTAGTTCTATAAATTTGCGCATTCTCCAAAGACCCGTTGGACACGATAGCAGCAGGCAACCAGTCTTTTCCCTGCAATTCATACGCCCTGCTGATGGCAGCTGCTTTGCGCAGGCCCATTAAAAATACCGCTGTGGAATTACTTTGAGCAACCAGTTCTACATCTCCAGACAGCTCTCCGCTTTTAGTGGTAGCGGTTACCACCCAAAAACTTTCATTGATGCCACGAGTGGTAAGGGGCAACCCATAAAGTCCGGCCAGATTGATACTTGAAATACCAGGCACCACCTGTGACGGGATTCCAAAACTTTCAGCATGGTCTATTTCTTCCTTTCCACGGGCAAAAATAAAAGGATCTCCACCTTTCAATCTTACCACATGGCCGTGACTGAAAGCATATTGAATGATCAAGGCATTGATTTCTTCTTGTTTATAACTATGCTTTCCGGCACGTTTTCCTACGAATATTTTTAGCACCTTGGAAGGTGCATAATCTAATAATTCAGGATGCACCAGGGCATCATATAATACCACATCGGCCTGGGCTAAAGTTTTGATGCCCTTTACACTGATCAAGTCCGGATCTCCCGGTCCTGCTCCTACTAAACTTAATTTCTTTTCCATGATTTATGTTTTATAATTCGATTAGTTAAGGCTACTTTAAAAGCTCGATCCCCTTAAAATGCTATTAAGTTAAGTTTCATTTCAAACCTCAACCTTGCATCCTTCTCCGAAAGGAGAAGGAGGTAAGCCTTAACTGAATAGCATTTTATCCTACTCAGACTAAATGATAAAATTTCCTTAACTAATCGATGTTGATTTATGCTTTATAAAAATGATTTATGACACTTTTTTCAGTCGGTTTGATCCCTCTCAGGTTTTTAGCTGTATCTAAAAACTGATGAGCAGATTTCAGATAGTGAGCCGCAAACTCTTCGGTAGGCTTTTGCTCTTTCATTTGATACACTAAATCAGCAAAAGTACTTTCCAATGTTACTTTACCGGTTGCTACAAAGTGCGTATCAAAATCTTCAATGATGAGCAGTTGTGTGTTACACTGAATATCTTCTGCCAGTAATAATGCTTTGGCGGTGGTGACAAATACATTATAAGAATTGTAGATAGCGTGCTCTAATCGATTCTCGCCTACATATTCATAGGCTTGATTCAATTTCTCCTCGGCTTCATTGAAGATAGTACTGACTAAATCAAAGCTCACACCAGCACATTCTCCTACCCCAATTTCAGGAATGTATTCTTCTTTATGGTTCCAGTCGATGTACTCTGAATCTTCAATATTGGACAAATCGCCCAAATGCTTGAGGAGATCGTAGAAATACTTTTTGCCCTGCTCTCTGAAATAATCAGGATAAAAGGCACCACCCGCATTGGCTTCATAATCATTCAACAGAACTCTGAAAGCTTCAGGAATTCGTTTCGTAGGCAGTTTGATTACTTTTTCAGCCGCTAATCCGGTACCATCTGCTCTCAATCCGCCCCCTAAAACAACCTGCATAGCAGGCACTACTTTTCCGTTGTTTTTAATGGAACTGCCGTGTAGGCCAATTCCGGCAATCATATGCTGGCCACAGGCATTCATACAGCCGCTGATTTTGGTATTGATCAGTTTACTATTGGCTAGTTGTGGATATTCTTCCAATAAGAAATTCTCCAAAACAGTAGCTAAAGCAGTGCTATTAGTTACTCCTAAATTACAGGTATCAGTTCCCGGGCAAGCAGTGATGTCTGCAAAGCTTTCCGCTCCGGATTGGTTTAGGCCAAGCTCTCCTAACCTTTCGAATAAAATAGGCAAAGCATCTTTTTGCACAAAGCGAATTACTAAGCCCTGATACACACTGATCACTAAATCACCCCCTACAAACTGATCAATGGTATTGGCTAGTTTGATGGCTGTTTCATGATCAATATTTCCTAAAGGCGCTTTTACCAACACTCCGTAGTAGCCCTCCTGCTTTTGTTCAAAAACATTGGAATCCAACCACTTTTGGTAGCCCCACTGATCGCTGGCTACATAATTTTTAATTACTACCTGGGGCTCAGCTGCTTTTAAGGTTGTGTAGTTCAGCTCCAATGGTTTATGATGCAGCACTTTTTCCTCTTCTTCCACCAACCTTCTAAATTCTTCCAAGCCAATATTCTTGATTAAAAATTTTAATCTTGCTTTCATTCTCTTTTCGCGTTCACCATATCGATCAAAAACTCTCAAAGCTGCTTCCAGGAAGTTGATTAACCTGCTTTCCGGAAGAAAATCGAAGAATTCCTGCGCAAGGATAGTTTGAGCACCCAAGCCACCACCTACTAAAACGCGAAATCCTTTTTCTTCTCCTTTGTCAGTTTTCTTCAAAATCGGAATAAATCCAAAATCGTGAATGAAAGCAAAGGCAGTATCTTTCTCGCTCGATGAAAAAGCAATTTTGATCTTCCTGCCCATTTCCTGGCAGATAGGATTACGCAGAAAAAATTTAAATACTGCATCTAGATAGGGTGTTACATCAAAGGGTTCATGTGGATCTATGCCTGCTTTATGGCTGGCGGTGATATTACGCACTGTATTGCCACAAGCTTCCCTGGCCGTTAAGCCCGCTGCTTCCAAGGCAGTCCAGATAGCCGGGGAATCATCCAGCTTTACATGGTGTAACTGAATATTTTGCCGTGTTGTCAGGTGTAAATTGCCGGTAGCATACTTTTCTGAAAGTGCAGCTACCGTTCGCAGCTGATCGGTAGTAATTCTGCCGGCAGGAATTTTGAGGCGAAACATTTGAACGCCCTGTTGCCTTTGCCCATATACGCCACGGGTTAAACGGTAGGCCTTAAATTTCTCCTCTGCGATTTGTCCGCTTCGGAATAATTCAATCTTATTATGTAGCTCTGCTATGTCTTTTTTAGCGGCCTTGCTTAAGCTTAATTCTTCTGTTATTTGTGTCATTATTTTAAGTTTTTAGGTAAAAAAAATGCCTCTTACGGAATGATGGATTCTGCAAGAGGCACTATAATTTGGGTATAGCAATATCATGCAGCGTCCGGTGGGGCCTTACAACAAATCATACAACAGCACATATTTTCTATATGAATTCTCATTTATTTCGATGCTTTTAAGGCTTGTTCTAAATCTTCAATAATGTCATTTACATTCTCTAAACCAACTGATAGCCTGATCAGTCCATCATCAATACCTACCCTTTTTCTTTCCTCACTACTCAATTTACTATGTGTGGTGGTGGCCGGATGAGTCACAATGGAGCGGGTATCTCCCAAATTGGCAGTCACTGATAAAGTATTCAGCTGATTGATGAATTTACTGCATCTCTCAGCTCCTCCTTTCACTATAAAAGTGAGAATTCCACCACCCAATTTCATTTGCTTTTTAGCGAGATCATATTGAGGATGAGATTGAAGGAAAGGATATTTCACACCTTCTAATTCAGCATGCCCCTCCAGGTACTCAGCAATTTTCAATGCGTTTTCACAATGTTTATCCATCCGAAGTGCCAGGGTTTCCAGGCTTTTAGATAAAATCCATGCATTGAAGGGTGAAATAGCAGGGCCTGTATGTCGACTGAAAAAGCGGACATCTTTAATCAATTCTTTGGAGCCCATGATTAATCCGCCCAATACCCTACCTTGTCCATCGATAAACTTGGTAGCACTGTGTGTAACAATATGCGCACCCCATTTGGCAGGTTGCTGTAGGTAAGGTGTGGCAAAGCAATTATCTACTACTAAAATTAGATTGTGTGCTTTAGCCAATTCCCCTAACCATTCCAAGTCTATAATTTCCAGACCCGGATTGGAAGGCGTTTCCACAAAAATCATTTTCGTTTCCGGCTTGATGAGGCTTTCCCATTCATGCGTTCTGCTGATATCTGCATAGGTGTGCGTGATGCCCCAACGCGGAAAAATCTGCGTTAATAGCTGGTGTGTTGAACCAAATAATGAACGTGCCGCTAAAATATGGTCTCCTTGTCGTAATAAAGCAGCCATACTTCCGAACATAGCCGCCATGCCGGTTGCTGTGGCAATTCCATCTTCCACACCTTCCAGGTGAGCAATTTTATCAATTAGCTCTGAGCTGTTTGGGTTAGAAAAACGAGAGTAAATATTGCCATCCTCTTCATCATTAAACAATGCTTTTGCCTGTTCTGCATTTTCAAAAGTGAATGAAGAAGTAAGGTAAAGAGGTACAGAATGCTCTCTATTACCACTTTTAGCAGCCTGTGTTCTTATTGCCTGGGTTTCGAAATGTTGCGACATAATGTATGGATATATTTTTTTTGTTGACGAAACCTTCTTATTCAAAAGATTCCCAAAATTTTAATTGATTTTGTATGAGATCCCCTGTTAAGCAAAAGAAAATTGCTTTCAGTTATTACACATCAAAGAAGTGCAACTATGGTTTAACAGGAAATGATTTAGTGAAAATCAACAACAACCAATGCAACAACAAATAACGTTGGCAGTGTGCTGAGTATGATTAAATGGAATTGATACAAAAAGAAAAGGATTTTCTGATTGTTGTATTGTTTGGGCGTACTTAAATTGCTTTTTCATTGTTTTACCGTTTTATATTTCCCTTCGTTGGGCAGGAATTGGCACCTTCCCAAATAGTTTGGCGGTTGCCAGAGGATCATCGAGCCTGATCTCTTACCTCTTCTTTATAAATCGGATACTTCCGATATGATGCTCAAATATAGAGACAACTTTTCTACAATTCCAAATTTGAATGGGGATAATTTTTGAATTGATTTGAAATGTCGTTTGTTTTACCTTTTTCCTAAGGCAAATTTTCATTGCTTTCTTTTTTCTACCTTTCTTTTTGCTTGAACAAAAAGATACTATAATTCAAGAAAGTTTAATGCTTCCACTCTCCAAGCCCTCGCTGGCTCGCTAAACTTTCCTCCCTCCCGCTTTTCCGAGTTTCTCGGAAGTGGTCGGGTTAATTCTATTTAAATTCATCATAATAAAATCCATATTATCTTCTTTGAGGACCGTTTAAATCAGCAAATACTTGTTTGTAAATTCATTTAAATCCTTATTTGTTGAAGGGATTCCTTTAATCTCCTGTATGTAGCCAAATATATTTTATCCCGTCCCAAGTTATCAAATTCCCAGGACTCTCTTCTCTACCAACTTCAATAGCAACATTCTTCAACTCAACCATTTCACTTCCCGCAATATCAAAGTTTTCTTTAAAAGTGGTGACTTCTGCAGTTGGTTCTCTGTAAAGTTTCCATAAAATATATCATTCACCCTCCGGCAGCTATTTGCATTAATAAACCACAGATGTAGGCTGCATAAGTACCCAACGCATAGCCTAAAACAGCCAATAAAACACCCACAGGCGCCAGACTAGGATGAAATGCCCCTGCCACAATAGGCGCTGAGGCCGCTCCGCCTACATTGGCCTGACTTCCTACTGCCACAAAGAAATAAGGCGCTTTAATTATTTTTGCAACCAGTAAAAGCAGAATAATATGCACACTCATCCAAATTAATCCTACTACAAAGAAACCGGGATTATCGAAAATAGCAGTTACATCCATCATCATACCGATGGTGGCAACCAATACATAAATCATTACACTGCCCAAACGTGAAGCACCTACACCTTCCAGCTTTCTGGCCCTGGTAAAAGATAAGCCCAAGCCAATAGTAGTAGCTATTACCACCAACCAAAAGAAGGACGAGGTCAAACTGAATTTATCTAATTGAGGGGCTACATTTTCAATCCATGGGGCAATTAAATCAGCTCCAAAATGGGCAATTCCCGTGGCACCAAAACCGATGGCCAATACTGTCATTACTTCAGCCAAAGTAGGAATTTTCATGATGGAAGCCTGATATTTCTCAATACTGTTTTTCACTTCTTCAATGGAAGAAGCATCTGCCTTCAGCCTGCCGTCCAACTTTTTAGAAATACCTACACCGTATAGCAAAAATGCCATCCAAATGTTAGCCACAATCACATCTACTGTGACCATAGTAGCAAATAAATCCTGACTTGCACCAAAAGTTTCAAACATGGCTGCCTGGTTGGCTCCCCCACCTATCCAACTGCCGGCAATGGTGGCCATTCCTCGCCATACAGCCTCCGGACCTACGCCCCCGACTACATCCGGTGCAAAAGCTGAAACAATTAATATGGAGATGGGACCACCAATTACAATACCCATAGTACCTGTAAAAAACATAATGACTGCTTTTTTTCCCAATTTAGCAATGCCCTTTAGGTCTATACTCAAAGTAAGCAATACTAATGCAGCGGGCAATAAATATCGTGAGGCCATAAAATATAAATCTGACTCATCACCTGAAATTATACCAAGCGTATTGAAGATTGAAGGGATGAAATAGCATAACAAGACTGAGGGAATAAAGCGGTAAAATTTTTGCCAGCCCGATTTTTTACTTGTAGAAGTAATGAAAACAAAAGCCAGAATCAGCATTAATAAGCCAAAAACAACTGCATCATTGGTAATAAAGGGGGTGTCTTTCATTTCTTATATTCTTTTAGAATTGTCATAAATTCACTTAAAATCATTGCGGTCGCACCCCATACTATTTTCCCGTCAATATCGAAATATGGGGCTTTTAATCTCACCTCCGGACCTACTGTTAATTCTGTTTCCTTTAGAGTGTCGGTGGCCAAAAGCTGATCGATATTAGTGGAAAAAATATGCGCTACTTCGTAAGGATCTGCTACAAAGTCAGGCGTTTTTTCTATAAAACTGATAATGGGTTTTACCACAAAATTGCTTGCTGTAATATGCAAGTCAGATAAGGATCCAATAATTTGATGACCCTGAATTCTGACCCCAATCTCTTCATGGGTTTCCCGAATAGCTGTTTCTATTAATGAGGCATCGCTTTCATCTCTTTTCCCACCCGGCAAGCTAATCTGTCCGCCATGTACCCCCACATAGTTGTGACGCTGGGTTAGAGGAAAACAGATTTCTCCATTCTCCTGCTGATAAAGCATAATCATTACAGCACCTTTCCTTGGAGAACCCTCATGTTTCAACCGAAAGTTAGGGCCTAATTGCTTAGCCAACATTCTCTGATGAGCAGCATCGCCCGGCAGAGTAGTTTGTAGTCTTTCTTGAAGAAATTTGACAATATCTTTCATTCAGTATTACTAAACAATTGTGGGTATTCTTTTTACTTCTTAAAGTTTTTCAACGACAATAATACAAAACATTATGGAGCTAAAGGCAAAAATAACCGACACATTACGAAAGCTTAAAACCACTTTGCCTAAGTTTAGAATTATTTTTAGGATATTTGTAGCATAAATAAATTCAAATAAGCATCTATGTCGCATTATTACAAATCCTTTAAAGTTTTATTCTTCTTTCTATTTTTAAGCATACAAAGCATTGTTGCACAAATTCCTGCCGGATATTATGCCGATGCTGAAGGTAAAGAAGGTTATGCATTAAAAACAGAGTTGTTTTTCATTATTGATAACCATAATGACAGAGGATATAGTGCTTTGTGGACTTTGTATTACGACAGTGATGCCAAACCCAACGGAAAAGTTTGGGATATGTATTCCGATGTTCCCGGAGGAACGCCCCCCTATGAGTACACCTTTGGCTCAGATCAGTGTGGAAACTACAGCGGGGAAGGCTCATGTTACAATAGAGAGCACTCATTTCCTAAAAGTTGGTTTAATGATGGCAGTCCGATGGTAAATGATGCCCACCATATTGTACCTACCGATGGATATGTAAATGGACAAAGAGGAAGTTTTCCATTTGGAGAAGTAGGTAGTGCTTCCTGGACTTCACAAAACGGAAGCAAGAAAGGAAGCAGTTCGGTTGCAGGTTATTCAGGTACAGTTTTCGAACCTATTGATGAGTACAAGGGGGATTTTGCAAGAATTTATTTTTATATGGCCACTCGTTATCAAAGCCAAATTGATAGCTGGAGTAGTGATATGTTGAATGGCACGGAAGATCAGACATACACAGATTGGGCACTTTCAATGCTGCTGGAATGGCACAATGCAGACCCGGTAAGTCAAAAAGAAATTGACAGAAACAATGAGATCTATGATTATCAGGGCAACAGAAATCCTTTTGTAGATCATCCTGAGTGGGTAAGCTGTATTTGGGAAAATAGTTGTGATGGGTCAACTTCCCCATCACTTTCTGCCTCAACTGCCAGCTTGCAGTTTGGTACTGTGGAGTTTTCTGCAACTCCTGAAATAAAGAATTTCACAGTAACCGGATCAAATTTAAGTGAGATAGCTACCCTCAGTTCTAATGATAATAACTTTACCATTTCCACTAGTTCAAATTCAGGATTTATCAATTCCCTGGAGCTCACACCTGATGCCGAGGGAGTGCTTGACCAAACCATTTATGTGCAATTTGCACCTGCGCAGGATGTAAGTGCCAATGTAAACGGAACTCTATTAATAGATCAATCGGAAGTGGACAATATCAATATTACTATGGCAGGTACGGTACAGGAGCAAACAGATCCAAGTGCTGAAATTACTTCAACTATTGCTGTATTTGAGGCTAATTTATTCTACGATAACTCAGTGGAAAGCCAGGCAATTGATCTGACAGGATCTAACTTGAGTAGTGATGTAACTATCACACTCAGCAATGGTTTTCAAATCTCAAGCGATGATGTTGATTTTTCTAATTCAATTGACATTAGCCCGGATAATTCAGGCAATATCAGCACCACATTATTTATCAACTATTTACCACCGACCTTAACTGAAGGCAATTTTTCAGGTGAATTAACAGTGGGTAATAATGGGCAAACTTTACAAACACTCGACTTATCCGCCAACATCTATAGCCAGGACAATTCCATTGTACTTTCTGCTTCTGTTGCAAGCCTGGAGTTTGGAAGTATCTATTTTGGGGAGACAGCTGAAATACAATCATTCGAGCTTACTGGCAGTGGATTGACAGAAACAGCCACATTAAGTAGTAATGCAGGAGAATTCCTTATTGCCCAATCGGAAAATGGTGACTATGGCAATAGCCTGGTTCTCACTCCTAACAATTCCGGAGAACTTAATGAAACTATCTTTGTGCAGTTTTTGGCTATTGAAAATACTACTGAAAGCATTATTTCAAGTATCTCAATCACTCAACCGGAGGTGCAGGATTTTGAAGTGAGTGTAAGCGGTTCGGTAAAGGAAATAGCCACCCCTGATGTTTCCCTCACTAATAGCCCGGAAGTATTCAATACCAATATTTTTTATAACACAGAAATTCAAGAACAGGAGATAGACTTTCATGCAGTTGGTATCCTTAATTCCCTGGAGATCAATGCTACCAATGGCTTCAAAATCTCCCTGGACAATACCCAATTCACTGAAAATATCGAGTTGGAAACCAATGAAGACAGAGAAGTAATTGACCAACTATGGATTAATTTCCAACCTGAAAATTTAACCGCAGGCAATTATGCCGGTGAATTGAACTTTGTAAGTGAAAATGAAAATCTATTAACGCTCACTTTAACTGCCGAGCTAATTGATCAGGACACCAGTATCGTATTAAGTTTTGTAAAAGATACTATTTTCACCACAGTCAATGAGCCTATTTACGAACTTAAAGTTCAGGCTCAACGAATTTTGGATGAACCACTCAATTTCCAAATAAGGTTGTCTGATTTCAATAATATATTTTATCCGGCCCAGTTCACTACAACACCTGAGGCTGATGGCACCTTGATGAGTTTAAATATTCCGGAAAATGACAGTATTGCTGTTATTCAATTGGTGCTTGATACGGCCAAATTGAAAACTAATACTGAAAAATCATTCCTATTGAGCATTCTTAGCTCCGATGACTATAACTTAGGTGAAACAACAAAGTTAGTAGTGGATATTGCACCACATGGCAATGAAGTAACAGCCAATAAATTTGCTTCAGAACAATCATTTGTTGTGTATCCTAACCCAACTAATGATTACTTGCAGGTGGAAAACGTTTCAACATCTGCTATTTTCAACATCTATAATATTCATGGCAAAAAAGTGAAATCCGGGAATGTCAACCATCAGAAAATTGAGGTTCAAGAGCTGGAGAAAGGACTTTATTACCTCCAGCTTACAATCGATGGAAGGCTCAAAAGCAAGGCAGTAAAATTTATAAAACAGTAAAATTTATAATAGCTTTGATGAATAAATAGTTTCAGGCACATCAACTTGGTAGTATGAAAATTAAATTCACCATACTTTTATTGTGTATTATTTCTGTTCCTGCCATGGCACAGGATATGTTAAAAGTTTGCACTTTTAATATCAGGTTTGCCAACCCTGCTGACGGTATTCATCAGTGGGAGAACAGAAAAGAGCATGTGGTGAATTTCATCAAAGCAGAAGCCATTGATATTATTGGCATGCAGGAGGTTTTACATTCACAGATTACCTACCTGAATGAACACCTGCCCAATTATACACAGGTGGGTGTTGGCAGAGAAGATGGAAAGCAAAAAGGGGAATATGTACCAATCTACTTCAATTCTGAGAAGTTTGAATTATTGGATAGTGGTAACTTCTGGCTTTCTACCACTCCGGATAAACCCTCTGTAGGTTGGGATGCCGCCTTGCCTCGCATAGTTACCTATGCGGTACTGAAAAATATCAAAACACAGGAAAAAATTCATGTGCTCAATGCACATTATGATCACGTGGGAAAAATAGCAAGAGAAAATAGTTCTAAACTACTTTCTGAACGTTTATTAGGCAACTACCCTAATGATCAGCTGATACTATTGGGTGATTTTAACTTGGAACCCGAGGAGGAAGCTATTCAATTAATTACCTCCTCCGGTTTGAAAGACAGCTACCTTACAAGTGAAATCACCTTTGGTTCGGAAGGAACCTTCAATGGCTTTGAAGTGGGTAAAGTTCATGGCAAAAGAATAGATTATATCTTTTACAAAAATTTAAAAGCTAAAGTTTACAAAGTCAACAGTTCTGTCATTGATCAGACTTATTTATCGGATCATTTTCCTGTGGTGGTGGAGTTTAGGTGAAATGTCTGTAAATTGATATTCAAGTGATTGACTTTGATTTAAATACAATTAGCATGCTCACGTAGAATTTGTATTTTCCGGACTGCCACCTTGCCAATGTACCACAGGTACACCGTTTTTAAGCAGTAAACCTTTTGAAAGGAGAATTATTTATCTCCGTAATGAGACCATGCACTCAACACATAGACTGTAACGATTTCTTCTTTGATAGAATAAACTAATCTGTCCTTTTTATTAATTCTGCGAGAGTATAAGCCAGCTAAATCATGTTTTAACCTTTCAGGCTGACCAGTACCCTTGGTAGGATGTTCTAATAATTCATTAAGTAGTTTTTCTATCTTTTTGAGTGTAGACTTATCCCCTGATTTCTTATGCTTTTCAATGTCTGCTAAAGCTGTTTTAGAAAACTCTAAAGTATAACTCATAAACCCAATAAATCACTAACTTCCTTAGAAGTGGATATTCGGCTAACTTCACCTTTTTGCACTTCCAAAATACTCTGCTTGATCTTATCAACCATTTCAGCGTTGAAGTACATATCATTCTCACTTATTGGAGTTAAAGCATATGCTTTGTCTTTTGCTCTTTGAACAATAACATGCTCGCCTTTATCTACTTTCTCAAAGTATTTTTTCTGGTTCTGTCTAAATTCTCTACTGCTTATCACTAACATAATTTTATTGTTTTTGTGTACCAACATGGTACAAATATATTGAATATAACGCAAACTTCATAAGATTAGTTTATCACCCCAACATATGGAATTTATCCCCTACTACTTTCAGTCCTTCCCCACTATTTACAAATAGGCTTCTGTGCTGAAGATGCGCCTGTGACTTGTCAAATACTGCACTTCCTTTTGCGACTTGTCCTATAGAAAGTTAAATCTGTAAACTGTTTTTATAACGAGTCAGACCACTAACCTTTTAATTTTGAAGCCGCACCATACCATAATTCCTTGAACTGCACAAATACTTATCAGCTACTAACTACCATTTTTAACTATATTTAAGCTATTTTGAAAAGATAATGCTATAAATGAAGTTTTAATGCTGTTTTCCTTATTCTTTTACTCTTTATTCTTCTTTCAGCAACCCGTTCTTGAAATCCCCAGGGAACAGGCCGAAACTATATTGAGTATCAATGAATTGTATTATTTTAAAGATACTACCAATCAATTGACTTTTGAGGAAATAAGTAAAGAGTCCTTTCAAAACAAATTTCACTTATCCCCCAATTTTAAACCGGATGATTACAATAGAAAATCAGCGTATTGGGTAAAATTGAATTTTACTTTACCCCCGGAAAACGGCAATTATGTATTGGAATTCTACGACCAAACCATTGATTCCATTGATGCACATATAAGTAAAGACGGGCAAAATTTTGAGATGATTAAATTAGGTGATGCCTACCCTTTTAGCGACAAAAACCTGAAACACAAGAATTTTGATATTTTATTGGACGGAGGAACTGAATATACAAGCTATTTCCGCATCAAAAACTCTCAATATGCCGATATTAGAATCGCCATTAAAAAGATAGACAGATTCATCCATTACAGCCTAAGTGAATACTTCATTTATGGTCTTTTTTATGGTATGATCCTCATTATATCACTCCACAACATCCTTATCTTCTTGGCCATTCAGGAAAAGAAATACCTCTATTACACAATGTATATCCTAAGTGTAGGACTCTATGCCATGTGCATTGATGGAATAGCGTACCAGTACTTATGGCCTGATCAGCCGGAATGGAACCAGAAAGCTTACGGAGTAGCACTTTTCTCCATTATTTTCTGGTCGGTTATTTTTTCTGAAACATTTCTCAACACAAAGAAGCGCTCTCCAAAACTTCACAAAATAATTCATGCTGTACTTATACTTCGCATAATATTATTTCTAATAGCCATTTTCTTCGATAACTCCCTTTTCAGGTTACGAAATATTGAAATCATCCCTTTATCCCTCATTTTTATTGCCGGTATAGTGGTATGGATCAGGGGATATAAACCTGCCAGGTTTTTCGTGTTGGCTTATGGCTTTTTATTCCTGGGGTTCCTATTGAAAGCATTGGTTATGCAATCCATTATTCCATTCAATATACTTACCTATTACAGTCTTCATCTTTGTTTTATACTGGAAATGCTCTTCCTAACCTTCGCTTTATCTGACAGGGTACGTATTTTGAAATCTAACCGGGATCGCGCACTCAAAAGGATTGTTTCCCAACATGAGCAGAATGCCATCATTATAAAAAGAATTAACAAAGAGTTGGAAAGAAAAGTAGAAGAAAGAACAGAGGATTTAAAAGTTAAGAACCAACTATTGGAAGACACCAATTTAAAAATCAGTCAACAGTCGCAGGAAATAGCTGAAATAAATTCCATGCTTGACCTGGACAATTGGCGGCTAAAGAACAATCTGAAGAAGGTTCAGAAAGAAAGGCTACTAAAGAAAAATCTCTCTTATGAAGAATTTCTGGAGATCTTTAAAAGCAAGGAATGGTGCCTCAATATTCTGGCAGCTTTTAAATGGAAAAACGGATATCTTTGCCAGAAATGTAATAATGAAAAGTATATAGAAGATGCAAGCAGCTCGGCCAGGAGATGTACCAAGTGTGGATACAATGAAAGCCCTACATCATCCACCATTTTTAAAGGGACAAAATTCCCATTGCCCAAGGCTTTTTACATCGTTTATTCTCACCTCAATGAAGATAATTACACCCTCGATGAAATGGCGCTTATATTGCAAATGAGGAGAAATACAGTGTGGCAATTCAAGCAAAAAATTGAACAGGAAATTTCCAAAAATGGCAAAGCTAATCTCAACGCCTTACTTTACTTCGGATACGAAAGGTCTATTAACTACATCGAATTTCAATAAAATTATAATTATTTCAATAATCATAATTGCACTATAAAATGTTTTTTTTCCATGACAATGGAAAGATAAATGATCCTTATACGCTATAAAACCATAAAAACAATTGTTTTTTAAGCGTCAAAAATCAGCAAATAATTTACAATTATAAGAAGTATAAATTGAATATTTTAAAGTTAATTGTTTTGATATTATAAATAGTTTACCCTAAATTCATTGAAAGAATCTAGTCTTGAACCATTCTTCAATCGTATAGAGTAATTAATATGAAACAATTAATACTACTTTTTGCTAGTACACTTCTCTTAGTGTCATTTAGCTACGGACAGCAAAGCATTTCCGGTACAGTAACTGCAACCGAAGGAAATCAAACAATGCCTTTACCTGGAGTATCCATTCAAATTGTGGGGACTTCCGAAGGTACAGTTACCAATCTTGATGGACAGTACACCTTAGAAGCCGCAGAAAATGCACAATTGAGATTTTCCTTTATTGGCTATAAAACGCAAATTATTGAAGTAAATGGCCGAACCGAAATAAATATCCAAATGATAGAGGATATCGAATCGCTTTCAGAAGTGGTTGTGGTAGGTTATGGCACTATAAGGAAGAGTGATTTAACCGGCTCTGTGAGTTCTATTAAAGGAGATGAGTTAAGAACAATGCCAACAGTAAATCCGGTTGATGCCCTGCAAGGAAAGGTAGCCGGTGTGCAAATCACCAATTCCTCCGGAGCTCCCGGAAGTTCCCCTACTGTCCGGATCAGAGGCGTGGGAACATCAGGAGATCCTTCTCCCATTTATGTGGTAGATGGTGTCATACTAAATGATATCTCTTTCTTAAACTCAAGGGATATTGAATCAATGGAGATTTTAAAAGATGCCTCTGCCCTGGCAATTTATGGTAACAGAGGTGCAAACGGAGTAATTATTGTCACAACAAAATTAGGTAAAAAAGGAGAAGCGGCTTCAATTTCTGTAAATTCAGAATACGGAATACAAGTACAACAAAACAGAATTGATGTATTAAACGGAAGGCAATTTGCAGAAGTAGTCAACGCAATTAGTCCGGGCACTTACAATAACCTTGATGTTCTACCTGATACGGATTGGCAGGAATTAATATTTGAGGTGGCTCCTGTTCAAAACCATCAGCTATCAATTTCAGGAGCTTCTGAAACCAATCAATATTTCTTCTCTGTTGGATATTTTGATCAGTCCGGCACAATTCCTGAATCAAGGTATCAAAGGATTAGCTTAAAACTGAATGATAAATATTCTCCTAAATCCTACCTCTCATTAGGAACTAACTTAACAGTTGCTCCTTTCCAAAGAAATAACTCCATCAATAATGCACCTTTTAATGCCTACAGGGCCTGGCCTATTATTGAGCCCCGAAATGAAAGCGGGGGTTTTAACGAAGTACCTAATGTAGGGAATATATTAGCAGATTTTCATTACAATACTGATAACGTTACTAAAGGAGTCACCACCGTTGGTCAGGTTTATGGAGAGGTGAATTTCCTGGATGGTTTTCAGTTGAAATCAAGTTTAGGAGTTGAATTATTTCTGGAAGAAAACGAATCTTTTGTCCCGGTATATGCTGTAGGGCAATCTCAACAACAGAATCCTGAAAGTCGCTTCTCAAAAAACAACTTCAGACGTGCCTCAGTAATTTGGGAAAACACCTTAAACTATGACAAGAAAATAGGTGAAAGCCAGATTAATGCCGTTGTAGGCTATACCGTTCAGGAAGTTTCAAATGAAAGTTTTAATATAACTGCCAGGAACTTAATAAGGGACGGGAAAGATTTCCGATATATTAATCCGGGAAATATTGATCCGGCAACCGTTGAAAACGGAATAAGAGACATTAATGATTTTTACAATCAAATTTCTTATTTAGCACGTTTTAATTACTCCTACAAAAGTAAATACATTGCTACCTTAACCTACCGAAGAGATGGTTCTTCTAAATTCTTAGGAGATAATAGGTATGGTGATTTTCCCGCTGTTGGTCTAGGGTGGAATATCATCAATGAAGATTTTATTGCTTTCCCTGAAGTAATGACCAACATCAAATTAAGAGGTAGTTGGGGTCAGGTTGGAAATGATAAAATAGATTATCTAGCTGCTTACAATGTGGTAGGTAATAACCTGAATGGAGTATTTGGCTCCCCCGAGCAATTATATTTTGGTCAGTCGGATGCGGGCTTTGGCAATCCAAATTTACGCTGGGAAATTGTGGAGCAATATAATGTGGGTTTAGAGCTTGGCTTTTATCAGGAAAGGTTAACAGCCGAACTGGATTATTATAATCGAGATACAGATGGGGTTTTAATTGACCTGGCAGTGCCTGGTTATTTAGGCAATGGAACAGGCCTTGTATTTTATAATGCTGGAAAAGTACGCAACAGAGGTTTTGAGTTCAATATCAATTGGCAGGATGAAATTGGAGATTTTACTTACAATATCGGCATAAACGGAGCTACCTTAAAAAACGAAGTACTTGAGGTAAGTGGTGTAGAGGGTTCAGATGAATTATTAGGAAGCGTAAATAACAATGTTGTTTCCAGGACAGTAGCAGGTCTTGCTATTGGCTCATTCTATGGCTATAAAGTTGAAGGAGTATTTCAGAACGCAGATCAAATTGCCAACACTCCTACTTTTGCAGGAACGCAGCCGGGGGACCTCATCTTTGCAGATGTAAACGATGACGGGGTATTAAACGGAGATGACCGCACCTTTATAGGCTCTCCAATTCCTGACTTTAACTATGGAATTAGCTTAGGAGGAACCTATAAAAATATAGGCCTTAACATACTACTTCAGGGTCAGGAAGGAAATGAGATTCTGAATTATAAAGAAACTGTAAGACCTGACAGATACAATTTTGAAGCCCATGTTTATGATTACTGGAGAGGCGAAGGAACAAGTAATACAGAACCTCGCCCAACAGATGGAGGCAATAATTATAGAATTTCTTCTCATTATATTCAGGACGGAAGTTTCCTGCGTCTAAGAACAGTCACTTTATCATACAATTTCCCTCAAACTTTAATGGAAAATATGGGCATCAATACAGCCAGGGTATACCTGAGAGGTAATAATGTTTTTACACTTACTGACTTTACAGGTTATAGCCCGGAAGTACCGGGCGGCACCCTAATTAATGGAGTGGATCAAGGTACTTATCCGGTTTCCAGTGTTTATAGTGTAGGAGTCAATTTAACTTTTTAATAAATAATCATGCTTAAGAATAAGATCCTGACAGTTATAATAGCTTCAACTTTCCTCTTTTCATGTAAAGAGGAGTTCCTGGAAAAATCTCCACAGGATAAAGTTACGCAAGAAAATTTCCCATCTAATCCGGCTGATGCTTTAGCCGCCACCAATGCGGCTTATGAAGTATTAAGACATGGAACATATCATAGAGGTTTTTATCCTATTGATGATATCATGTCTGATGACGCTTTGAAAGGAAGTAGCCCAGGGGATTTAGTGGCTGATCTACAACCTTTTGATGTTTTCGATCATAATGTCACCAATCCTTTTGTACTCAACTGGTGGAGGACACTTTATACAGGGGTCAGAAGGACAAACGTAGTAATCGACAGGGTACCCGCAGTAGAAATGGATGAAGAATTAAAGAATAGGTATATAGGCGAAGCCAGATTTCTTAGGGCGCTTTATTATTCAGATTTGGCCAGAGGATACGGAGGGGTTCCACTTGTCAAGGAATCTGAAATCAGAACTGATTTCACCAGAGCAAGCCTCACACAAACATATGATTTTATTGAAGCTGACTTAAGACAAGCAATTGAGGTTCTTCCTGAAAAATCTGACTATGCTACTGATGATTTAGGCAGAGCTACAAAAGGTGCCGCCAAAGCTTTACTGGCAAGAGTTTACCTATACCAACAAGCTTACGATAGTGCTGCATTGTTTGCCGAAGAAGTAATCAATTCCCAGCAATATGAACTGGAAGCTACTTTTGAAAGTGCCTTCAGGGAAGAAACTGAGTTTGGGCTGGAGTCTGTATTTGAAGTAGGGGGAATTGGTGTACAAGGTGGAATAGCTGCCGGTAACAATGAATATACTTCAGGACAGGGTGTAAGAGGAACACCCAACCGGGGAATTGGAGCCAACAGGCCTTCCATGGATTTAATCGAATCATTTGAAGAAGACGACCCACGAATGCAGGCAACTGTCATTTTTGTGGGTGAAGTACTGGATGGAATAGAAATTATTGGTGATTCTCAAACACCGGACACAACTGCTAATGGACAAGTAGAAACCTACAATCAAAAAATATGGGTTCCCGGAACTACTCCATTTTCCAATACAGCGCATAACAGGCGGCTCATAAGATATGCAGAAGTATTATTGATAGCAGCGGAGGCACTCAACAGAAATAGTCAAACTCCTCAGGCTTTAATATACCTCAATGAGGTACGTGAAAGAGCCAGGGAAGGTGATACTTCTATTTTGCCCGATATCACAGAAACCAATCCCGATCTTTTGGAAGATTTAATATTAGGGGAGAGAAGGCATGAACTCGCAATGGAAGGCCATCGGTTCTGGGATTTAGTAAGAACCGACAGGGCAGATGAAGTATTAGGGCCTCATGGATTTCAAACCAATAAACATGAGCTATTACCCATACCACAATCAGAAAGAGATATAACCAATGGATTACTTGAACAAAACCCAAATTGGAATTAAAAATTAAATGTAAACTTAAATTGAATGACTATGGAAATGATGAAGAAAACAAAGTACCTGATGGGTGCATTTTTGTTAAGTGCCCTGGTTTTTGCAGGCTGTGATAATGATGATGAGGGCAGCGCCCCGGAATTAACTGTGGAAGCAATTACTGCCACAGGAACGAGCCTCGATACAGGTGAGGAAACCACTAAAGATTTAAATGCTGCAACATCTGCAACGGATGTACCACCTGATGCAGTCTTTGAAATTACGTTCAATAAAGAAGTAGATGCATCAACGGCAACCGCTTCAAATATTACTATAACAAGTGATGGAGCTGCTTCTACTACCAATGTGAGTGCCGATGGATCTGTAATTACAGTGACTCCTACTGAAGAATTGATTCAGGGAACCGACTACACACTAACGATTACTTCAGGCATAGCAGGAAGCGATGGAGGTGCATTTACTAACACCACAAGAACTTTTAAAACGGCTGGCAGATTACCTGTAGAAGCTCCTCAGTCTAACACACAAGTAGCTTACTGGAAGTTTGATGGGGATGCATCAGACGAAATGGATAATTATGAAGATGGAACTGAAGTAGAAATAGATTATCAGACAGACCGTTTTGGTACAATTGCAAGTACTGCCTATTTTAATGGAGATGCAAGTATTATTGAAGTGCCAAATGCGGCATCTTTAATGAATGATACTGATGATTTTACAGTTAGCTTCTGGGCGAAAACCGAAACAGAAAATCATGTGAATGAAAATGGAGATCCTACAGGAATGTTTGTATTTGGATTAGGCGCTCATTATGGAATTCAATATGAGATATTTGATTCTTATGATGGTTCTAAATTTGCTATTAGTTATGAAACTGAGGATGGGACTACCGTTGGAGAAGATATGTGGTTTCCTAGCGAAGCAACAGATAACACCAATGGTGGATGGCAAGGTTGGGACTATGCAAAGAGCCTAAGTCCTGAACAAATGCAAAATATTATCAAGGACACGTGGTATAATGTAATATATAGCTATGATGCTACAGAAAAGAAAGGCTCACTATATTTCAATGGTGAATTAATGAAAAGCTTTGATTTCGATTTATGGCCTGAAGAAGATGTTAAAACTTCAGTTAAAGGAGTAACTTATAGAGGACAAGCTCCAGAAGTAGTTGATGAATTAGCTTTTGGGTTTGTTCAATCAAGAGCTGGAACTCTTTGGGACGCAGAACCATGGGGGGGATATGACATTCCAACATCAAAGCATTTTAAAGGATGGTTAGATGATTTCAGGATCTTCCATACTGCTTATTCAGCAGAAGATGTAACCAATCTCTACAATGCCGAAAAACCATAATTGTTTAGTTGTTTCATAAAGGTGGGCAGAGGTCGTAAAAAGCCTCTGCTTTTTTTACTTTTCAAATATGCATGTATTCAGATACTTATTGCTTTTCTTCCTTCTCTTGCTTTTCTCTTGTAGCGATGACAATGCTATTGAAGAAGAAAAAGGCTTATTGCAATTACAAAGTGTGAGAATTGGCACAATGGATTTGATCCAAAACCAAACGCTGGAGGATGCTCCTGTTGATAAAGGATTAATCATTTCATTTTCTGAAACTTTAAACAAAGAAACAACAGAAACCAACATCACAATCAGTAATACTGAAGGTATAGAAGTACCATTAACCTTTCATTATTTGGATGAAGATAAAACGGTTTCAGCAATTCCGGAATCAGATTTTGAGCATAACACAAGCTATACTGTCCAAATCGGCACCATACAATCTATAGTGGGGAACGAATTTCCAGGGGCTGAATTTACTTTTAAAACCATAGAAGGCTCTTTCCTACTTGAAGAAGCTACCATTAATGGTAAAGAACTTAAAACATCGGCAAGAATTACCAACATTCCTCTTGCTCCTCAAATTACTCTCACCTTTTCCGATGAACTAAACCCTGAAAACAATTTCGAGGATTTTATTTCCATTACTAACAAAGGCACTAAACTATCCTTAGGGTTTACCATTGAAAATGACAAAACATTGCAGATCACATCAGATGAAGAAGCACGTGATTTAGCAAAATACACGCTTACCATTTCATCCAATCTTAAAAGCATCAATAATTTCAAATTTGATGGCTTTACCAAAGAATTTTACACCCAATTAGATTCCACCTTCAAATTCCCTGAAATTAATGATGAAGAATTACTTACAAAAGTACAACAGCAGACTTTCAAGTATTTCTGGGATTTTGCTCACCCTAATAGTGGCTTGGCTCGAGAAAGAAATACTTCCGGAGATTTAGTGACCATTGGCGGCTCAGGATTTGGCATAATGACTATTTTAGTAGGTATTCACCGTAATTTCATCACCCGCCAGCAAGGCGTGGAGCGACTAGCTAAAATCACCAATTTCCTTAGCCAGGCGGACAGGTTCCACGGAGTGTGGCCCCACTGGATGAATGGCAATACAGGAGAAACCATTGCTTTCAGCGAAAAAGACAATGGCGCTGATCTGGTTGAATCTGCCTTTATGATTCAAGGGCTTTTAACTGCAAGGGCTTTTCTTGATGAAAGTATTCCTGAAGAAGCTGCCATCATCAATGTCATCACTACTTTATGGCAGGAAGTGGAATGGAGTTGGTTCACCAAAGGAGGTGAAAATGTTTTGTACTGGCACTGGTCGCCTGATTATGGCTGGGAAATGAATCATACCATCAGGGGATGGAATGAAAGTTTAATTGTGTATACATTAGCGGCCTCCTCTCCCACTTATCCCATTTCCAAAGAAGTATATGAGCAGGGTTGGGCTCAAAATGGTAACATCATGAATGGCAACCAATCTTATGGCATCACTAAGCCACTGGGGTCAGACAGAGGCGGACCATTATTCTTTGCCCATTACTCTTTCATGGGCATGGATCCCCGCAATCTTCAGGATCAATACGCTAATTATTGGGAGCAGAATGTAGCCCATAGTCAAATCAACAGGGCCTACGTAATTGACAACCCCTTGAATTATGTGGGATATAGCGAAGATGTCTGGGGGTTGACTGCCAGCGATAATCATGAAGGCTATAGTGCGCATTCTCCTTATAATGATTTAGGGGTAATTACACCAACAGCCGCCTTATCTTCCATTCCTTATACTCCGGAAGCTTCAATGGATGCCATCAAACATTTTTATTATTTAATGGGAGATCGACTTTGGGGAGAATATGGATTTTATGATGCCTTTAATATTACGGCCGATTGGTATGCCAATTCTTATTTGGCTATAGATCAGGGGCCAATTATCATCATGATAGAAAACCACAGAACAGGTTTTATTTGGGATTTATATATGTCAGATCCGGAGGTGCAAGCCGGCTTAACAAAACTTGGATTTACTTATTAAAATAAACTTATGAAGCAATTATTCACATTTATTAGTATTATTTTTCTGTTCAGCTATTGTTCTCCTGCAGACAATAAACAAACTGAAAAAGAAAATGAATCGTCTGAAACAATCGTAAGTGAGGATTCACTCTTGAACCTTGTACAGTACCAGACTTTCCAGTACTTCTGGGAGGGCGCTGAGCCTAATTCGGGGCTGGCAAGGGAACGTTTCCATGAGGACGGGAACTATCCTTCAAATGACAAACATATTGTCACCACGGGTGGAACAGGTTTCGGTTTGATGGCTATTCTTGTGGGCATAGAAAGAAATTTTATCACCCGAGAGGAAGCCTTGAACAGATATGAGAAAATGGTCAGTTTTTTAGAGAAAGCAGATCGTTTCCACGGTGCTTATCCTCACTGGCTCAATGGTGAAACCGCTAAAGTAAAAGCCTTCAGCGAGAAAGATAATGGTGGAGATTTGGTTGAAACAGCATTTCTTATTCAGGGATTGCTTACTGTAAGGCAGTATTTTGAAGAAGGAAATGAGCGGGAAAAAGAATTAGCAGCAAGAATTACAAAGATTTGGGAAGAAGTAGAGTGGAGTTGGTATACAAAAGCTGGCGACCCTGCCTCCACAGTAGACAGAAATGTTCTCTATTGGCATTGGTCGCCTGATTATGGGTGGGAAATGAATTTTCCCGTGGGTGGTTACAATGAATGTCTGATCATGTATGTGTTGGCAGCCTCCTCTCCTACTTTCCCCATTAATGCTTCTGCCTATCATGAAGGCTGGGCCAGAAATGGAGAGATTGCCAACGATACTACTTTTTATGACTTACCCACTGTTTTGGATCATTATGAACATGATAATAAGCCGGTTGGGCCGTTATTCTGGGCCCATTATTCCTACCTTGGCCTTAATCCGAAAGGCCTGAAAGATCAATATGGAGATTATTGGGAATTAAATAAAAACCATGCTTTGATTAATTACAGACATGCCGTTACCAATCCTTATGATTTTGAAGGTTATGGGGAAAACTGCTGGGGGCTTACCTCGAGTTATTCAATAAATGGCTATGCAGGACATAACCCTACTGACGATTTAGGTGTAATCAGCCCGACAGCTGCTCTTTCTTCTTTCCCATACACCCCGGAAGAAAGTATGCAATTCCTGAAGTTCATGTATCAACCTGCTCAAGATAGTCTGATTGGCAACTATGGCCCTTATGATGCTTTTTCATTCGAGCATGACTGGTATGTACCGCACTATTTAGCAATAGACCAGGGTCCTATACCTGTCATGATAGAAAATTATCGCACAGGATTGATTTGGGATTTATTTATGACTGCACCGGAAGTAAAGACAGGATTGGACAAACTAGGTTTTACTTATGAGAACTAAACTATATTTCAGCTGTTTTTACTTACTTTTTCCGGTGTTTTTGTTAGCTCAAAACAAAGAAGAATTCAAACATGAAATATTTCTGAATGGAGAGGACACCCTCCACCACAGAATACTTTACCCTAAAGATTTTAACGCTTCAAAGCAGTACCCATTATTACTTTTTATGCATGGTGCCGGAGAAAGAGGGAATGACAATAAAAAGCAACTGGCACATGGTGCCAACTTGTTTCTGAATGAAAAGAACAGAGAAAACTTCCCTGCCATTGTCATATTTCCTCAGTGCCCTAAAGATGATTATTGGGCAAAGGTAGAAGTAGACAGATCTAATCAAGGTAATACTTTTAATTTCGACTATGATGGAGAACCTAATAAAGCACTTAGTTTAGTCATCAACCTATTAGATTCCATGCTTGAAAAAGATTTTGTCAATCAAAAGAGAATCTATCTCGGAGGCCTTTCAATGGGCGGAATGGCTACATTCGAACTCCTCTATCGCAAACCTGATACTTTTGCAGCTGCTTTCCCAATTTGTGGTGGAGGTGACCCTGAAACAGTTGACACCTATGCCAAAAACGTTGACCTATGGGTTTTCCATGGAGCAAAGGATAATGTTGTTAACCCTGCCTATTCCAAAGAAATGGTAGAAGCCCTGAAAGCAAAAAATGCCAACGTAAGATTCACCTTGTACCCCCATGCTGACCACAATAGTTGGGACCTCGCATTTGCTGAACCGGAATTATTATCCTGGCTATTTTCCAAGACTAAAAATTAAATTAAAATGATCAAGCAACTTATTTATATCGCTTCAATCACTATTTTAATGCTTTCATGTTCCATAAAAGCATCAGACACTGATAAAGGTCAAAGTTCGATTGATAAAAAAGTGGATTCTCTCTTAGCCGAAATGACCCTGGAAGAAAAAATTGGCCAACTTAATTTACCTTCCGCAGGAGATGTAAGCACAGGAATTAGTACAAATTCCGGAATAGCTCTCCAGATAAAAGAAGGGAAAGTAGGTGGCTTGTTCAATATTAAAGGGATAGATAAAATCAAACAGGCGCAAAAAATAGCCGTGGAAGAAAGTCGTATAGGTATTCCCCTACTCTTTGCCATGGATGTGATTCATGGGTATAAAACTGTTTTCCCCATCCCTTTGGGGCTTTCTTGTACCTGGGACCTTGAATTGATAGAACAATCGGCACGCATAGCAGCGCAGGAAGCCACAGCTGATGGCATAGCCTGGACATTTTCGCCCATGGTAGATATTTCTAGAGATCCTCGCTGGGGCAGAACTTCTGAAGGCGTGGGAGAAGATCCTTATCTGGGTTATCAAATTGCTGCTGCTATGGTAAGGGGCTATCAGGGAAATGATTTGTCCCTTAAAAACACCATGATGGCTTGTGTGAAACATTTTGCCCTCTATGGCGCCTCAGAAGCCGGCAGGGACTATAACACTGTGGATATGAGCAGGCTAAGAATGTACAATGATTATTTCCCTCCTTATAAAGGAGCCGTTGATGCAGGTGTAGGAAGTGTAATGGCCTCTTTTAACGAAGTAGATGGCATTCCAGCTACAGGAAGCAAATGGCTGATGACTGAGGTGCTAAGAAACCAGTGGGGGTTTGATGGGCTGGTAGTGAGTGATTATACAGGAATTAATGAAATGATAGCCCATGGTATGGGTGACTTACAACAAGTGTCTGCCCTGGCACTAAAAGCAGGAGTGGATATGGATATGGTAGGTGAAGGTTTTCTAACCACACTTACAAAATCGCTCGAAGAGGGCAAACTAACAGTTGAGGATATAGATACTGCCTGCAGAAGAATACTGGAAGCGAAATTCAAATTGGGTCTTTTTGATGATCCTTACAGGTACATTGATGAAAAAAGGTCAGAATCAGAAATTTTCACTGCTGAAAACAGGGCTATAGCCAGAAAAACGGCAGCAGAATCCATGGTGTTATTAAAAAACGAAGGGGTATTACCTTTGGCTAAAAATACCAAAATTGCTTTGATAGGACCTCTCGCCAACAATGTAGAGAATATGGTAGGCACCTGGAGTGTAAGTGCCGATGTAGATAAATCGATTTCCATTTATGAAGGCTTAAGACAATCAGCAGACAATAGTGTTAATATTTCTTATGCAAAAGGAGCTAATGTTGTAGAAGATGCTAAGTTGGAAGAAAGAATAAGTGTTTTCGGTAAAAACACCTACAGAGATAATAGGCCGGAAGCTGAAATGGTGGAAGAAGCACTTAAAGTAGCCTCTCAATCGGATGTAATAGTGGCTGTTTTGGGAGAAGCCTCTGAAAGTTCCGGTGAAAGTTCAAGTGTAACATCCCTTGAGTTACCAGCTAACCAACGAAGGTTACTAAAAAAATTAAGTGAAACAGGCAAACCTGTGGTGATGGTTTTATTGACAGGAAGACCTTTGTCCATTAAATGGGAACAGGATTACACTTCTGCCATCGTAAATGCATGGTTTGCAGGGAGTGAAGCAGGAAGTGCCATTGCAGACATTATTTATGGAGATGTAAATCCCTCCGGAAAGCTAAGCATGACATTCCCTCAAAATGTAGGTCAGGTACCCATTTATTATAACCATAAAAATACTGGCCGGCCATTGGAAGGAGAATGGTTTCAGAAATTCAAATCCAACTACCTTGATGTAACTAATGAGCCTCTTTTCCCTTTTGGTTATGGGTTGAGCTATAGTGAATTTGAGTATGGAGAGATGAAACTTAGCAGTGAAAAGTTAAAAGGGAATGATAAATTGAAAATAACCATTCCCGTTACCAACACTGCTAAAATTGACGGAAAAGAAGTGGTTCAACTATACATCCGGGACATGGTAGGAAGCACTACACGTCCGGTAAAAGAATTAAAAGGTTTTCAAAAGCTGATGATAAAAGCAGGTGAAACAAAAGAGGTGACTTTCACTATCTCCACTGACGATTTAAAATATTACACTTACGACAATCAGATAGATCAAAATATTATTCACACCTGGGAGGCAGGAGAATTTCAAATTATGGTAGGTACCAATTCAAATGATGTGAAAAGCAAAATGATCAGCTGGAAGAAATAGTCCTTCGATATTCCCCACTTAAAATAACTAACGAAAAAACATTTCGACTGGACCTCATTACTTCTGATGCTTATCAACTAAGATAAGCATCAAATTAGTGAGGCAGGTAAGCCCTCTTTAATGAGCTATTTTAGGTTCTAAATGTTTCTCTTACCCCCCTAATCCATTCACATACTGCTTCTTAACAAGATACAACTGTACAATATCGAATAAAATTTATTACATTTATCAGCAACTAAATGAAAATAAAAATATTTAAAACACACTCCCCCTTTAAACTCAGTATACAATTCATTTTAATCGGCATAATCTATTAAATAGTGATCTATAGTATAATTTTATTTACATAAATTATTACTATATTTGCATATAATTTATAAAAGTTCAATATGAGAAATTTTACGCTGTTTCTTACCGCTCTTTTCCTTTCCCTTATTTTCTCCTTTGAGTTGTCTGCCCAAGGTTTCGTAACTATTTGGAAAACAGATAATCCAGGCACTTCAGAAGCAAACCAAATTAGCATTCCAACTACAGGAACAGGTTACAATTATGATATTTTCTGGGAAGAAGTAGGCAACAACAATAATAATGGCACACTTAGTGGCATTGCGGGCAACACGACCATTGATTTTCCTAGTGCAGGTACTTATAGGCTAAGTATAACGGGTGATTTCCCACGCATCTATTTCAACAATGCAGGTGACAAGGATAAAGTACTAAGCATTGAGCAGTGGGGGGATATATCATGGACAAGTATGGAATACGCATTTTATGGCTGTAGCAATTTAATTTCCAATGCTGTTGATGCTCCCGATTTAAGCTTGACAAGCAGCATGTTTGCGATGTTTGCAGGTGCCTCTTCATTTAACAGTGATTTAAACACTTGGGATGTAAGCAATGTAAATAATATGTATGGTATGTTTTTACAGGCTACCTCATTTAATGGCGATATAAGCAATTGGAATGTGAGCAATGTAACCAATATGACAGCCATGTTTTATTTTGCTTCTGCATTTAATGGTGATTTAAGTAGCTGGAATGTGAGCAATGTAACTGAAATGAGCTATATGTTTTCGGGGACTAATATATTCAATAGTGATTTGAGTAACTGGAATGTAGGCAATGTTATCAATATGAGTCGGATGTTTAATAATGCAATTTCATTCAACCAGGACTTAAATAGTTGGAGTGTAGGCAGTGTTACCAATATGAGTTTGATGTTTGCGGGAGCAACATCATTTAATGGAGATATAAGCAATTGGTATGTAGGCAGTGTAACCAATATGAGTTCTATGTTTAACGGTGCCAGTTCATTCAATCAAAACTTAGAGAATTGGTATGTGTATTATGTCACTAATATGGCTACAATGTTCTTTAATGCTTCATCTTTTAACCAGTCTTTAGGTAGCTGGAATATCAGAAATGTCACCAATATGACAGGAATGCTGGATAATTCAGGATTATCTACAAAAAATTACGATGCTACTTTAACTGGCTGGGCAAACTTATTTTCTACACCTACATCTATCACTTTAGGGGCAACAGGCCTAACATATTGCAATTCTAATCTTAGTCGCCAATCATTAACACAAACATATGGGTGGACGATTAATAGTGATAGTTATAACTGCTTACCCTTTATTACCACATGGCAAACAACAAATGGGGAAATTACTATCCCAACCCATAATTCAGAAACCTACAGTTACGATATTAGTTGGACTAATCTTACAACCCCGGGAGCTGGTAATGGCTCTGCAGAAGTAATATCCGGCAGTTATACAATTACAGACTTAAACAATAATGATATTTATCAAATTTCTATTTCAGGAGACTTCCCAAGAATTTATTTTGCTAATTCAACTATTGCAAATAGAAGTAGAATCCTCAGCATTGAGCAATGGGGAGATATAAAATGGACGGATATGTCTTATGCTTTTTACTATTGTATAAATTTAATTTCCAACGCCAATGATGCACCCTTATTAAGTAACGTACTTAATTTAAATTCTATGTTTGCAGGAGCAACAGCGTTCAATGGTGATTTAAGCAATTGGAATGTAAGCAATGTGAGTGAAATGGACGGAATGTTCTCTTACAATACTTCATTTAACAGTAATCTAAGTAATTGGGATGTGAGCAATGTAACTACCATGGGATCCATGTTTGAAGGAGCACCAGCATTTGATAGTGATTTAAGCAGTTGGGATGTAAGCAATGTAACTAATATGTATGGGATGTTTGATGGTGCGGCTTTGTTCAATAGTGATTTAAATTCCTGGGATGTAAGCAATGTAACCAACATGAGCAGGATGTTTTCCGAAGCTACATCCTTTAACAGCAACTTAAGTGATTGGAGAGTGAACAATGTACTAAGTATGAGTAGGATGTTTGAAAATGCTACCTCTTTCAACAGTGATTTGAGCAAATGGAATGTTGGCAACGTTAACAGCATGAATGGAATGTTTGCAGGAGCCACTATATTTAACAGTGACTTAAGCAATTGGGATGTACGGAATGTTACTACAATGTCTGCTATGTTTCACAAAGCAACAGCCTTTAACAGTCAGTTAGACGAATGGGATGTTTCCAAAGTTGTTGACATGGGAGGAATGTTTTGGGATGCCACTTCATTTAACCAAAGTCTGGAAAATTGGGATATTAGTTCTGTGGAACCCTTTGCCGAAGAAACCAGCGGGCCTATAGGCCTGGATTCTATGTTAACAAATTCTGCTCTTTCACCCTTTAACTACGATGCCACAATAAGTGGATGGGCAACTTTAAGTACAGGAGAAACTGAAATTCCGCTGAACCTAAATGTAGGTGCCCATAATTTGAATTTTTGCTTTTCCGGTGAGGAGAGATCACAACTAATTGAAAACTATGGTTGGGCCATTTTAGATAATGGACCAAATTGCCCGCTGCCTTTAACACAGGCTACAAATATTACTTTCACAAATGTCACTGTTTCCCAAATGGATATTGGCTGGACGGCAGGAGATGGGGCAAACAGACTGGTACTTGCGAGGGAAGGAGCTCTAATTAATGCACCCCCGGTGAGTTCAACAACATATACAGCCAATGCAGTTTTTGGTAATGGACAGGAAATAGGTTCCGGAAATTATGTAGTATATAATGGAAATGGTAATAATTTTACACTTACAGGACTTAGCGAAGGTACAACTTATCATTTACGGGTTTACGAATATAATGGTCAAGATCTTTTGGAAGTATATAACACAACAACTGCTACAGGTAATCCAGCTTCGCAAACTACTTTTGTTACCCCTGTCATCAGCTCATTTACTCCAACATCCACCGGAGAAAATAAAACAGTAACCATTACAGGAAATAATTTCACTACTGTAAACGAAGTTAGTTTTGGTGGCGTCAACGCTGCTTCCTTCAATGTAATCTCTGATACCGAAATAGCTGCCGTGGTTGCGTCAGGCGCTTCAGGGGATGTACTTGTTTCCACTCCGGGTGGTACTGCAACTCTAGCTGGTTTCACATTTGTTCCGGCCCCAACCGTGACTTCTTTTAGCCCAAGCTCAGCTGCTCAAGGCGAAACTGTAACAATTATTGGAACTGATTTTATAAATGCTTCTTTAGTAAGCTTTGGTGGAACTGATGCTGCTTCCTTTAATGTAATCTCTGATACAGAAATAACTGCTATGGTTGGCTCTGGGGCTTCAGGGGATGTACTTGTCACTACTCTCGGTGGCACTACAGTTCTAACCGGTTTTACATTTATTCCTGCGCCAACTGTTACTTCCTTCAGTCCAACTTCGGCTGCTGAAGGCGAAACAGTAACAATTATTGGAACTGATTTTTCAAACGCTTCTTCAGTAAGCTTTGGTGGAACTGATGCTGCTTCCTTTACTGTAATCTCTGATACAGAAATAACTGCTGTAGTTGCATCGGGGGCTTCAGGAGATGTGCTTGTTTCCACTCCGGGTGGTAATACAGTTCTAACAGGTTTCACATTTATTCCTGCACCAACTGTTGCTTCTTTCAGTCCAGCTTCGGCTGCTGAAGGCGAAACCGTAACAATTATTGGAACTGGTTTGCTTAGTACCTCTTCAGTAAGCTTTGGTGAAACTGATGCTGCTTCCTTTAGTGTAATCTCTGATACCGAAATAGCTGCTGTGGTTGCATCGGGCACTTCAGGAGATGTACTTGTTTCCACTCCGGGTGGTACTGCAACTCTAGCTGGTTTCACATTTGTTCCAGCCCCCGTTATTACTTCTTTCAACCCAACTTCGGCTGCTCAAGGCGAAACAGTAACAATTATTGGAACTGATTTTACAAATGCTTCTTTAGTAAGCTTTGGTGGAACCAATGTTGTTTCCTATACTGTAATCTCTGATACCGAAATAGCAGCTGTGGTTGGCTCAGGAGCTTCGGGGGATGTACTTGTTTCCACTCCTGGTGGTACTGCGACTCTATCCGGTTTTGAATTTACAACTGAACCAGTCATCAACTCTTTCAGTCCGCTTAGTGCCACTCAAGGCACCATCATTACCATCATGGGGGGAAATTTATCAGCTGCTACATCTGTTTTCTTCGGTGATACTGAAGCTACGTCTTTTGCGGTAATATCACCTAATATAATAACTGCTGTCGTGGGAGAAGGTAGCACAGGTATTGTTTCTGTAAACACACCCTCTGGAAACGCATCTATGTCCGGTTTTACATTTTTAAGTGCTCAAATTGCAGTATCCTCAGAGAATAATGTAGAAATAATCAATAACCAACAAGAAGTTATCTCCTCATCTAACACTATCATCGGGGAAAACAAGCAACATACCTTCGAAATTAATAATCCCGGAAATATTAGCCTGCTTATTTCAGAAATAACCTCTTCCAATCCTGCCTTCAAAGTTCAGCAGTTCACTGAACTTATAGCACCCGGGGCAAGCGGCCATTTCATCCTGGATTTCCAGGCAAATGAAGTAGGTTTATATACCAGTGAAATCAGTCTTAAAAACAATAGTAAACAGGAATCATTTAACTTCAGTGTTTCAGCAGAGGTTGTCGAAGTAAATTTCATTAATAGTGAAAATGAAATAGTCATTCTTTCCAATGAGGATATTAATGTGGGATCCACATTAATTAATGTGGATTTGGCAAAAACTGTTGGGATTAAAAATAAAAGTAGCATTTCCAGCATCCAAATCAATAGTATTTCTATTAACAATCCTGTTTTTCAAGTTACTGATCAACCTACAACTATTGCACCCCTTAGTACTGAGGAATTCAGTATTAAATTGGTTTCAGCCGTGCCAGGAGATTACCGGGGAACGCTTTCTATATCTACTAATATCAATGATTTCTCATTTCAGGTAGTGGGAACCGTTTTAGAAGAAGAATTGCCTGAAATAAAAGTATTTAATCTCATTACACCAAACGGGGACAAAAGACATGATTTCTTATTTATTGAAAACATTCATTTATATCCAGATAATACCGTGACTATTTTTAATAGATGGGGAAATAAGTTATCTGAAATCAATAATTACAATAATAATGACCGCATTTTTGAAGGATTATCGGATAACAAAGAGGAATTACTATCCGGCAATTACTACTATGTTATCGACAAAGGAAATGGCGATAAGAGAATAAATGGCTTCTTTTTTATTCAACGATGATATTGTCATACACATATATTTCTACTATACTGATGAAAAATTTCTTTAAAAAATTATTCTTTCTGTTGCTTTGCTTTCCATTAAGCCTCTCTGCCCAGCAGGATCCGCTCTACAATCAATACTTTTTTAATCAGGCAATGATCAACCCAGCTTATACAGGTGTTAATGATGTATTCAATGCCACAGCCATAAGCAGAACTCAATGGGCGGGCATGGAAGGAGCTCCAACCACTAATAATTTAAATGTAAGCACCTCTGCATTTAATAATAAAATTGGTCTGGGAGCTACTCTGCTGTATGACAGCTATGGGATCAATAGTAATACTGAGTTTAACTTAGCTTATTCCTTTAAAATCAGGACCAAACAAAACCACTTGATTTCCATGGGTTTGCAAGCAGGCTTGGTCAATTATAATTATGATTATAATAAGCTTAACCTACAGTATATGGATGATATAGCCCTTCTGGATGTACAGCAAAGTGCAGTAAAAGAAAATTTCGGACTCGGTTTCTGGTACATGAGCCAGAATTATTATATAGGATTATCAGTTCCACGTGTGTTGGATGTAAGAATAGGCGATGGTGATTCGGAAAGCACACGATACAGGAGACACTATTATCTGAGTGCAGGTTACGTATTTGATCAATTATTTGAGTTAAAATTCAAGCCATCCATTATGTTAGTTTATATGGACAAGAACAATTATATTTTGGATATGAATGCATCATTTTTGCTTAATGAAACCTTATGGGTAGGTGCTTCATTAAGAAATTTAAATGCTGTAGGCTTAAATGCTCAACTTAAAGTTAAAGAAAACATCAAATTCGGCTATGCATTTGAATTGCCTATTAATAACACATCTTTAACAGGATTTGGCTCTCACTCCCTTATGGCATCATTGGATCTGGAAATTTTCAAAAGACATGGTGTAGGAGCACGATATTTCTAAAAAAAAAGCCCCTCAATTCGAATTAAGGGGCTTTTTCAACATACTTACTTAGTTTTTTTATTTCACTAAATCATATCTTTTGCTCACTTCTTCCCAATTGATTACATTGAAAAATGCTGAAAGGTATTCAGGTCTTTTGTTCTGATATTTCAGATAGTAAGCATGCTCCCAAACATCCACTCCTAAAATAGGAGTTCCTCCGCAACCTACTCCGGGCATGATAGGATTATCCTGATTGGCAGAAGAACATACTTCTACTTTGCCTCCTTTATGAGCACATAACCAACCCCATCCTGAGCCGAACTGAGTTGCCGCAGCTGTAGATAATTCTTCTTTGAATTTTTCAAAAGAACCAAAAGCATCATCAATTGCCTTAGCCAAATCACCACTTGGTTTTCCTCCGCCATTTGGACCCATAATAGACCAAAACAATGAGTGGTTATAGTGACCACCACCATTGTTTCTAACTGCTTTATTGTCAGAATGGTTTTTCAATAAATCATCTAATGATTTATCTGCCATATCAGTGCCTTCTATTGCACTATTTAGTTTCGATACATAACCTGCATGATGCTTGCCATGATGGATCTCCATAGTCTGGGCATCAATGTGTGGTTCCAAAGCATCTTTAGCATATGGTAATGCTGGTAATTCAAAAGCCATAATATTTAAAATTATAGGTTAAACATTTATTTAAAATTCAATTCTTTTTTCGAACAGTTGCAAAAAATTCATCAATCATTTTTTTACTTTCTGCGGCCATTAAACCTGACATAAGCTGGGTTTTAGGATGAATCATCTGAGGGTTGATTGTAGTGAAACCTCTTTTTTCATCCGGCAAAGCAAATACAATTTTGTCTACTTGTGACCAGAAAAGGGCTCCTGCACACATACCGCAAGGTTCCAGAGTCACGTAAAGTGTACATCCTTTGAGATATTTACCTCCCAAAAAATTAGCCGCAGAAGTAATGGCCAGCATTTCTGCATGGGCTGTTACATCATTCAGTCTTTCTGTTTGATTGTACGCTTTCGCAATGATTTTTTTCTGGCAAACAACTACTGCACCCACAGGAATTTCACCTTCTTCAAACGCTATTTGCGCCTGTTTCAAGGCTTCTTTCATAAAGTGCTCATCTGAATAAACGGTGAGTTCCATCTTATGTTTACCTGAATTTGATGGTTTCAAACATCTTTTCAGCAATGGGTTTCCATTTCGACTTTAGGTAAGGCGGGCAGGAAAAACTAATAGTCACTAAACCATTCCGATGGATGGTGTAAAGTATGTAGGTAAATCTTTTTTCAGGTATCCTGTCCCCAGTCTCAACTGCAGGGGTTCCATCAAATTGATAGGCAATAAATTCTTTATCATTAATCATTACCATTTCCTTTTTTTCAAACTTAATATCTTTGAAAAGGCTGGGAATACTGGCATCATAGAAATCTTTTAACAAGGCGACATCATTTTCCTGCCAAAAGGTAGGGGAACCTGTCACAGTGAATTCTATGGCCGATTGCTCATCTGTAAGCGCTGCATCAGGTATCTTCGCACCTAAAAATTTCGCTGAAAGCTCCTGTTGAGACATGGGTCTCAAATCAGTAGAAACACTCATAGTGAGGTATTCTGTTAGCTTTTGCTTTTTAAGTTCAGATTCTTGCGTTGTGGCGAGAAAAAAAATTGATATAAATAAATACTTTAGCATGAAGTAAAAATAAATAATGTTCAATTAATATTTGAAATAAATGAGCTGATCAGGCCCTGATAGCAATTACCGGATCCATTTTGGCAGCCATTCCGGCCGGAATAATACCTGAAAGGGTACCTATAATTACAGAAACAGAAAGACCCAGAAATACATTTCCAAAAGATAGGGTTAATTCCAGGCTTCCCAATGAAATAAAGCTCAAAAGGTAGACTAAAAGCAAACCAAATAAGCCACCTAACATGGAAAGAAAAACTGCTTCAAATAAGAATTGAAACAGAATAAAAAAGTTTTTAGCCCCCAATGACTTTTGGATACCAATGATGTTGGTTCTTTCTTTTACTGACACAAACATAATGTTGGCAATCCCGAATCCACCCACTAAAATAGAAAAGCTTCCAATCACCCACCCTGCCATAGAAATAACACCAAAAATTGAATCAAGAATTGAGGAAAATGCTGTAGGTCGATTGATAGCAAAATTAGTAGCTTCACGGGGCTTTAATCCCCTTTTTTGTCTTAAGAGCCCCGTCAGTTCGCCTTCCAGATTCTTTTGCCCCACATCTCCTTCCAAACTTTTTGCCGCAATAATAGGCTCCACTCCAAAAATACCGGTGCTGGAGTATATTTTCTGAAAACTTTTATAAGGAATATAAACAAAATCATCTGCACTTGGAGCTCCCGAGATACTTGCCCCTTGTTCTTCCATAACTCCGATTACTCTGTATTTAACTCCTCTTATTTTCACTTCTTTCCCTAGTGCCTCCTGGTTAGGGAAAAGCTCCTGAGCAATTAAATGACCTATAATAGTGACATAGTTACCGCTTTCGGCTTCCTGCATACTAAAATAGCGCCCTTTTTCAATAGGTATTTCATATACATCTTTATGACTATAAGACACTCCTGATAATATCCCTCCTGTAAAACTATTGCTTTCATGTTTAAGTACAGCTCCCCCTCTTTCTGTGAAAATTGTAATGCCCGCTGTTTGCGTCATGTTATCCACAAGAAATTTATATTCCTCAAAATTAGCTTTTGGTCTGTTAATATATTTCCACCACGGATAGTCTTCCTCAAATATCCATGGAAATTTCTCTACCCTTACAACATCTTCCCCCAGAAAATTAAGGCTACTACGGATATTTCTTTCGAGGGAATCCACTAAAGTAAATACAGCTATAATAGAAAAAATACCTACTGTAACACCCAATAAAGATAATATGGTGCGCAATAGATTGGCCCTAAGCGCACTAAATGCAAACCGAAAACTCTCCAAAAGCAAATGAATGTAAATCATGTCGGAATATTAAAATATAAAGCTACAAGAATATGAAAAACAATTGCTAACTTTGCACTCTTAATTTTTAAACCTAACCACTTAATACCGTAATATTAAGTATGAAATTATCAGAATTCAAATTCGAATTGCCCCTTAAATTGGTGGCACAACATCCTGCCGAAGACAGGGATCTCTCAAAATTACTGGTTTTACATAAAAATACCGGAAAAATTGAACATAAATTATTCAAAGACATTGTTGATTACTTTGATGATGGTGATGTACTAGTTACCAACAACACTAAAGTATTCCCTGCTCGCCTTTATGGCAATAAGGAAAAAACAGGTGCCCAGATAGAGGTATTCCTTTTAAGGGAGCTCAACAAAGAAATGCACTTATGGGATGTTTTGGTTGATCCGGCCAGAAAAATCAGGGTAGGCAATAAGCTTTACTTTGGTGATGGCGAATTGGTAGCCGAAGTAATTGACAACACAACTTCGAGAGGCAGAACTATCAGGTTTTTATACGATGGTGATGACGAAGCATTCTACAAAATGGTAGATACTTTAGGAGAAACTCCATTGCCTAAATACATCAAAAGACCTGTGGAAGAAGCTGACAGAGAGCGTTTCCAAACAATTTATGCCGAAGAGATAGGAGCGGTAGCAGCTCCAACAGCCGGTATGCACTTTACTCGCCAGGTGTTAAAAAGAATGGAATTGAAAGGAGTAAAAACTACTCCAATCACTTTGCATATCGGATTAGGCACTTTCAGGCCTGTTGATGTGGAAGACCTTACAAAGCATAAAATGGACTCTGAAAATTACAGAGTACCTGCAAAAACTGCTGAGGTGGTTAATCAAGCGCTTGACAGTAAGAAAAGAGTATGCGCTGTAGGAACTACATCCATGAGGTCAATGGAGTCCTCAGTAAATGCCAACAACAGGCTTAAGGCCAATGAAGGCTGGACTGACAGATTCATCTTTCCTCCATACGATTTCAAAATTTGTAATGCGCTATTAACGAACTTCCATATGCCGGAATCAACATTACTAATGATGGCTGCCGCTTTTGGAGGTTATGAAAATGTAATAAAAGCCTATCAGGTGGCCATTAAGGAAAACTACAGGTTCCTTTCCTATGGTGATGCCATGCTGATTATTTAAGCTTAAACGATATATCCAAACAGAAAAAGTCTCCCCATAAATGGCGAGACTTTTTTTAAATTAAATAGATCCAAACAAATCAATTGCAATCAGGTTTTGTTATTAAAGGCCAATCAATAAAGAAATCCGATGACGGTACTTCCATATAAAGACAAAGAATCAGGTAAAAAGCAGCAAGTAGCTGATATGTTTGACAATATCAGTCCAAAGTATGATTTTTTGAATCATTTCTTAAGCCTCGGTATAGACATCAGGTGGAGAAAAAAAGCTATTAAGCTTTTAAAGGAAATACAACCTAAAAGCATACTGGACATAGCTACCGGTACTGGTGACTTTGCCATTGAATCACTTAGCTTAAATCCTGAAAAAGTAATTGGAGTAGATATTTCTGAAGGAATGCTGGATGTAGGACGGAAAAAGTTAAAGAAAAGAAAATTGGATGACCGTATCAGCTTGCAATCCGGAGACTCGGAAAACCTTCCCTTTGCAGACAATATGTTTGATGCAATAATCGTTGCTTTTGGTGTAAGAAATTTTGAAAATTTAGAGAAGGGATTAGCAGAAATGTATCGGGTATTACGTCCTGGTGGAAAAGTCGTGATTTTGGAGTTTTCCAAACCGAAAAGTTTTCCTTTTAAACAATTGTATAATTTCTATTTTAAAAATATCTTGCCTACCATTGGAAAAACTATTTCTAAAGACAACTCAGCGTATACTTATTTACCTGAGTCAGTGAAGTCTTTTCCGGATGGTGAAATTTTTGTATCAAAACTTGATACGCTTGGCTTTAAAAAGACTGAATGCAGACCTTTAACTTTCGGAATCAGCTCCATCTATACAGGTATAAAATAATAATTCTTCTAGGATTATTAATCCCCTTTCATACTTCGGCTCAATATCATAAAAAGGAAAATTTACCTAATTATGATGATGAGTTAATTCATTACGGCTTTTATATTGGCGGGCATACTTCCGGAATGAAGGTAAAATACAATGAAGCCTATCTTACCAATACCTTTGATTCTCTCCACTCGGTTATTCCACTGGAATCCCCTGGGTTCACAGTAGGTTTTATCTTAAACTTAAGAATCGCTCAATATTTAGACTTCAGAGTGCTACCGGGAGTAGGTCTTTATCAATACACGCTTAATTACAATAGTTTTAACCAAACTGAGCCTCAGGTAGTACAAGGGAAGAAAGAAGCTTTTTACGCAGAACTACCCTTGCTATTAAAATACAAATCTCAACGTAGAGGGAACTTCAGAGCTTATATCATTGGTGGTGCCAAGCCCTCGTTTGAGGTGAGCGGAAAACGTCCTGATGAAGTAAATGAAGATGTGCTATTGATCAACACATTTAATTTGGCGATAGAATTCGGTTTTGGAGTAGATATCTATTATAAATTATTTAAGTTTTCTCCTGAAATCCGTTTTTCGAGAGGTGTTTCCAATGCCTTATTTGACAGGCAAAATTCATTCAGTAGCCCTATAGATCAACTGGTGACCAACAGCGTCTCCATTTACCTACAGTTCCAGTAATAACAAAAGTAAGTTTTTCAGAGTTTTTTTATGTTTTGGTAAAAAAGGATATATTATTTTTACCACTATCATTAGAATTTATCAAAACAGCTATGAATAAAATTTTAGCCATCCTCTTCGTTTTTCTCTTTGTGAATATATTTGAATCAAAGGCACAATGGAGACTTGCAGGAGGAATTGACCTGCTTAGCACACCTTTCTTTGAAAATGTCCCTAAATACCGTTTTGGTATTGAAGCCAATTATTTTGTAGCCAATAAATTTGCCATTACAGGAGGACTGGAATTTATTGAAAAAAATATGGCAGGATCAGCAGGATTCCGTTTCTATCCTATTAATCCCGTTTTTATTAGAATGAGAGGTATTTTGAAAGATAATTCTGATTTAGCTATTGGGATGGGTTATGCCATTGGCCTCAATAGAAACTGGAGATTGGAAACGATGGGTGATTATTTTGCCGTTAGCAGTGGATTTGCTATGAGAGTAGGGTTGGCTGTTAAATTATAAAGTCTCTTTTCTCTTTTCAATATTTTCTTGTAAAGATTTCCAACTCTGTTCGGACAGAACCGGTTTAAATTGCTTCATCTGATTTTCTAAATCATTGATGATTTTTTCTGCTCTTTCCTTGCTGTCAGGATGGGTGCTTAACCATCCCAGTTTAGAGGCGAAATCAGGCTCTTCCAAAGAAAGCTGATAAAAAAAGTCTGCCAATGGACGAGGATCAATGTTGGCATTCAACAGATAAAGCAAAGCTTTTTGATCTGCTTCTTCTTCAAGTGACCTGTCATAAGCAGATGACGTTAATGTTCTGCTTACTTCCCTTAGGACTTCTCCTCCACCATTTGATGTCATGGAAAACAACACGGAAATCCCAACTTCCTTCACCAACTTTTTCATTACATGGTTTAACTGAATATGGGCCATTTCATGCGCTATCACCCCACTCAATGCCTCAGGATTATCGCAAGCATTGATTAAGCCTGTATAGATCACTAAATGGTTATCTGGCAAGGCAAAAGCATTCACCTGAGAGTTTTGTACAATGAGTACATTTAAACGATCCTCATCAATATAGTTCTTTTTGGCTATTTTATGCACTATACTATCAATCACTGAGGTTATTTCCTTGTCCTTAATTATTTCCTCAGAACGTTCTATTGACTCTTTAACTATCTCTGTAAGCTTCTCTTCCATAGAATCAGTAGCTTCTTCTACGCGGAACATCTGCATCCAGTTTACCTCAGCTAATCCAAGCCAAAATGCTATAAAAACGGCAGCAAGTATTAAAAATCTAGAGAATATCTTCATTAAATTATTGTTTAACTAACGCATCAGACACATCACCATAAAACCACCATTTTACATGAATACCCTTTCTGGTTCGTATGGCTGAGTAAATAGTAGCTATAAATTCCAATATGTTATAAGTAAATAAGACAATGATATAAGCTATATAATCATTTGAAATGACTTTGTCCCCTATGATGACAGAGATTGTCCACCAAAAACCGATACTATTAATGATCACCAGTGAGAGCTGGGAAAACAGTGCTTGTGTGCAATGCCATCTCACAAAAGGTGTAGACTCCCTGTTGCCCAGGAAAAACATAAAGGTCGCTATGAGGTTAACAATTGGCAAAGGTAAGCCTACCACTATTGCCATTAATGACATTAAATAACTATTGGAAGCTCTTTCCGCTTCTGATTCATGAACTTTGTAAAGGATTGCGGTTTCTTTGATCATAATTCTTTTAGAATATTCCAAACCCAATTAACCAGTAGTATGGCAAATAGTGAGGTGGCTATGTATTTCTGCCTAAGAAAATTTTCAAACTGAATATAAAAAGTATGCAAACTTGATTGTTGCAATATTAAATCCTTCAAAAGCCAAATAGGCACTATTAACAACAGAATAGCTGCTACTATACCCAAAGGATTCTTCATAATAGCTTGTTCAAATTCACCCTCCAGCAAGGAAACCACACTGGTAGTGGTTCCGCAAGCCGGACAAGGGATCGAAGTGACGTTTTTGAAGAAACAAACATTTATAGTTTGAATATCTGCTTTCTTAAAAGCCTGAACATTAAAAAAAAGCCACCCATAACTAATCAGGCTCATAGCACTTATTAGAATATAAAAGCTCTTTTTCTTCATTTTTTGATACTTAAAGTACCTGTTGCAATTTCATGATATTTTTCTCCTTAGTTGCCCCCATTATCAGGAACCAATCTACAATAGCCCAAATACCTAAACCACCGCAAGTAATGAGCTTACCTATCCCCAAACCTACATCACCAATCAAAAACCTGTCAATTCCAAGCGAACCTGCTACAATGGAGACAATTAAGCTCACTGTAGGGTCTTTGAACTGCGCCATTTGGATCATTGACCATTTGGAATCATCTGCCTGAATCAGTCTTTCCCTAATTTGTGGTAAGTGATGACCTTCGAAAAACTTACCATTGCTCATAATGAACATATCAACTTTCTGCGCTTCCATATTTTTATCTGAATTTAATTGGTACTTTTTAAATTAAATTCAATAATAGCGATAATATTGGAAACAAAAGAGAACAAATTTGAAATTTTAGCGTAGGAAAGTTTTTGTTCTAGTAATTAACAATAGGTACCAAACCGAAAATATCTTCTTTATCAGAGGGTTTTATGTAGAGAATATTTGAAAGGACAAGAGTGACAAGAATTTTGGAAGCTTTGAATTTATTGAGTTTGCTTAACTTTTGAAATTCACTGAGTGTAATAAAAGTATGCTGTTCCAGATATTTCAATAGTGCCCGCTCTTCCTCTTCGATTGCAAATACCCTTGCTGATTTCCTGTTAGAAAATTTTAAGATATTCCTCACCACTTTGCTTGCCTGAATGCTTTTGTCCAAAACCCTCACGTAGGCCTTTCCCCTGTCTGTGCTAAGATCCGGTAAGGCATAATGGGGTTTCTTTTTACTTTCTGCTATTTCGTAATGTACTACTGCCCTGCTTCCTTCATCATCTAAAGGAATAACCCGGTACTTAAACTGTACTTTGGGTTTGCATAAGGTAAACAAGGCTTTATTCAGGACAAATATCTCTTCATCGGCATATTTGACTCCTGGAATAGTACCACTGTCATCAACACCAATTAAAAGATCTCCGCCTTTGGTGTTAGCGAAAGCAACCACTTCCTTAATGATTTTCTCCGGGTGGGCCACCTTTCGTTTAAACTCCAAAGTTTCACCCTCTCCTTTCCGTACAAGGCGATATAAATCTTTTACTTCCATTTTAAGAGAGCGGCTTGATGATACAATTAATTAACCATTAAAACCGGACTTCGGTTTAATATTCATCAGAATAAAAGCCGATTGTTTCCCGATTATCTAAGATTCAAAAATAGAAGCATCATCTTTAAATGCTTTAAATTCCAGGGCATTCCCACTAGGATCCAGAAAAAACATAGTCGCTTGCTCGCCCACTTCCCCCTCAAATCGTATATGAGGACTGATAACGAAATCAATATCTAGCTTTTTCAATCGTTCAGCCAATTGATGCCATTGGTCCCATTCCAGGATTACACCAAAATGTTTAATAGGCACTTGTTTGCCGTCTACTTCATTAGCAGCTGGCTCTTGAATAGGTTGCTCGGTGAGATGTGCCGAGAGCTGATGACCATACAAATCGAAATCAATCCAACGCTCTGAAGATCTGCCAATTTTGCACTCTAACACTTTCTCGAAAAATTGACGGGTAGCCGAAAGGCTGGTGACCGGAAAGGCCACATGAAAAGGTCTGATGTTTTTCATAACAGATGGAAATTGTCGTTTAAGTTGAGATTGTACTAAAACTAAATAGGGATACCGTTAAAAGCATCCCTATTTGTATTTTGTATATTGTTTAATAAATGCTAAATCAGACGCCTTCCGCTTCTACTTCTTTCACATCATTGGGCATCATTCTTTTTAGCAAATTCTCAATTCCTGCTTTTAAAGTAATAGTTGAGGAAGGGCACCCACTACAGGCCCCTTGTAATAATAATTTCACTTTTTGTGATTCTTTTTCGTAAGAGTGAAACGAAATAGCACCACCATCCTGTTCTACAGCAGGTTTGATATATTCCTCTAAAATATTCTTAATCTGCTCTTCAATCTCCGCATTTTCCCCTGTATTGGGTTTTTCTACTAAATCAGCAGGCTTTAAGTCAATAATTCTTCTCCCGGACTCAAGAAAATTCTTGATAATTTCTTTTATTTCATGCTGGATTTCAATCCACTCGATCTCCGGTTTTTTTGTAACAGTAATGAAATTACTCATGTAGAATACGCGATCCACATACTCCTTTTCAAACAATAAAGCTGCCAAAGGCGCATTTTTGGTTTCTTCTGCTGATGGGTAATCAAATGAATCACCTTCCGGCACCAACATCTGATTGGTAGCAAACTTCAAAGAGTTGGGGTTGGGGTTGGACTCCAAATATATAGTAACAGGTTGTTGTGTCTGTGTACTCATTTTCTTACTGTCTTTAGTTATTGAATTTAAAATTATTTATTAGCTGGAACGTCTTTTGGCACATTTAGTTCACCTTCAGATTGTGCTATCAATGTAGAAACAGTTGCGTCACCAGTAACGTTCACCACTGTTCTAAACATGTCCAGAATCCTATCTACAGGAAAGATAATAGCCACCCATGCCGGATTTAATCCAACGGAATTCAGTACAATGATCATCATCACCAATCCTGCACTTGGCACTGCTGCTGAACCAATTGAAGCCAATGTAGCTGTTAACACAATGGTTAGTTGCTGTCCTAATGTTAAATCCACCATATGCAATTGGGCAAGGAAAACAACAGCTACGGCTTGATACATACTAGTACCATCCATGTTAACAGTAGCTCCAATAGGCAATACAAAACTGGATATCTTTCTTGATACGCCCATATTCTCTTCCACACATTCCATAGTTACAGGAAGAGTAGCCGCACTACTTGAAGTGGAGAAAGCCAGAAACTGAGCCGGACTTATTCTTTTTAAGAATTCTTTATAGCTTAATTTTTTAATGAACATAGTTATGATCAATGGATAAAAAACAAAAATCATAAACAGTAACCCAAACAACAAAGTGAGGGAATAGCTTCCCAGTCCTTTAAATATTTGTAAAACTTCAGCCGGAGTATCGGCCATCTTTGCAATTACGCCAGCTAACAGGGCGAACACAAAAAATGGGGCCGCTTTCATAATAATATCTACCATTTTCAGGATCGCCTCATTGGCACCATTCACAAAATCAAGTACCCCTTGCACTTTTGAATTGGGGAGCATGGCTAATGTAATTCCAAAAAACAAGGCGAAAAATATCACCTGTAGCATATTACTGTTAGAACTGAAAGCACCAAATATATTCTCCGGCACCATATCAACAAAAAATTTGAGAGGGCTTTGCCCGGCTGATTCCTCAGCAGTTTCAGCCAATTGTTCAACTTTGGCATTTTTTGTCTTTACTGCACTTTTAAGCGAGTCCATTACTTCTTCATTAACGGCACTATTGACTAGCTCACTGTACTTTTCATCCTGAAGAAAAGAACGATTATCTTTAGGTCTTGGAACGTCAGGATTTTCACTTACCCATAATTCGTATTTTATCCTGTTTTTAACCCTTTGCTCTTCATTTACAAACTTACCGGGTTGTATCAAATTGACAAGGGTTAAACCAAAGCCCACTGCGATTACTGTGGAAAGGATATAAAAAACGATGGATTTTAATCCCAGCTTTCCTAGTTTATTGATATCTGTCAGACTGGACACACCACTTATAATGGATAGCAACACCAAAGGCACTGCTATTGCTTTAAGAATTCTGATAAAAATAGTTCCGAAAGGATCAATCCAATCAATCGTGAATTGATTCCATCCTAAATAACTTGATATAAAAGCCCAAACAATACCCAGGACTAAACCAATGATAATTTTAATGTGTAATGGTAATTTTTTCATTCAATTTTGCTTGTTTTTGCTCTTAAGATAAAATCCGTTATAGTTAAGGCAGCCATGGCTTCCACTATAGGCACAGCTCTTGGTACTACACATGGGTCATGTCTTCCTTTTCCTTTTACGGTTACCTCATTTCCGTCTTTATCTATACTTTCCTGATCGTTCATGATAGTGGCAATAGGTTTAAACGCCACATTCATATATATATCCTCTCCATTGGATATACCCCCCTGGATTCCCCCGGAATGGTTTGTTCTGGTTATTGTTCTTTCCCCCTCTCTTGTAAAAGCATCATTATGAGCTGATCCGTACATTTTCACTCCCTCAAACCCACTTCCATACTCAAAGCCTTTAACTGCATTGATACTCAACATTGCCTGTCCTAAGACAGCATGCAGTTTATCAAAAACAGGTTCTCCAATCCCTATGGGAGTATTCTTTATAACACATGTCACTATCCCCCCTATTGTGTCCCTGTTTTTGCGGGTTTCATCAATTAAATCAATCATTCTTTCGGCCATTTTCTGATCGGGGCAACGCACAATATTATTCTCCGCTTCCGACAGATCCATTTCCTGATATGATTTCTCCAACCTTAGGCTCCCCACTTGCGACACATACGCCTGAACTGATACTTTATAATGAGCCAGTACCATTTTAGCAATAGCACCTGCCGCTACCCTGGCGGCAGTTTCCCTGGCAGAACTCCTTCCTCCTCCTCTGTAGTCTCTGTTTCCATATTTTTGGTCATAAGTGAAATCAGCATGAGAAGGCCGGTAGCTATCTTTAATATGAGAGTAATCTTTACTTTTTTGATCCTTGTTCCTGATGCTTAAAGCTATTGGAGTTCCCGTTGATTCCCCTTCAAAAACACCAGACAACACTTCTACTTCATCTTCTTCCTTTCTTTGAGTAGTGATTTTCGATTGCCCGGGTTTTCTCCGTTGCATATCTATTCTCATCAGCTCCTCATCAATAGGTATACCTGCCGGGCAACCATCAATAATGACACCTATTCCTACACCATGGGATTCCCCATAGGTGGTTATTTTGAAGATTTTACCAAAGCTGTTGCTCATCTAACGGAAATTGAAGCGCAATTTAGGATTTTTTAAATAATATGAACAATGAAATCCCTAAAGCCAACACAATAAAAATATTAACAACTGTTTTCAGCCAGTCAAAATCAGTGAATTGCTCAACCTCATTGGATTCATTTTCAATCCGGTCATAAAACAATCCGGTTGCAGAAGCATCGCTAATAGATTTGTTTTTGAGGCTACTTCCTTCTACCTCCAAAATATAATCTGATTGAAGTGTATCGTAGGCTTTTTTCATAGGGTTGAAATAAATGAATTGAATATAATCCGATAAATTATAAATCCCCGGCTCTTTTGGCATGATATAATAATTGAAAGTTTTAGTACCCATCACTGAAACACCACTCCTGGTAATTCTTTCTTCCGAATCCGGGGGGTAAATTTCCAGGTTTTTGTCCTTTTTTATAGCAGGCTCATTAATGTAGGCAATATTACCAGTACCCCTCACGCCAAACTCATATTGAAAACTATCACCTGTTTCAGCTTTCGTACTATTAATTTTCTCCCGAAGTTCGTAATCTCCCACAGCCACCTGATCCTTCAATGGATGATCAGGAAGAGGTTTTACCTTTATGGTTTTAGGTTTCGAATAAAAAGTTTTGAAATCCTCTTTTCTATTTTGCCCGAAAAAGCTTGGATTTTTTGCTACTTTGTATTTTATCATTTCCAAGCCAACCCTTGGAAACACAATGTCCTCATCATTCAAAGGAAAAAAAGAGGCTTGGAATATTTTGTAAACACTATATCTCTTTCCATTTAAATTAATAGGTTCAGGTCGGATGTTTTCTATGCTGAAGTTTTCTTCCCACACATTTTTTGGCCTGATTTTTTTAAGAATTTTGGTAAGTTGTGTGGTTAAATCATGGAATTGCAAAGGAGCACGATTGTCATCAGATACATAAAATGCCAATGTAGTATTGATCCCCTCTCCGGTATAAACTTCATCTTTATCAGTTGTAAGGGCAAAGAAAGCATCCTCTTTTATATCTTCAAATTCTGTAGCACCACTCCCTCTTCCAAAAAAGTCTTCAAACGGATCGCTCCCAAAAGGATCATATCTTTTTTGTTGTTGTCTTTGCTGTGCAGCTACTACCCTTACCGTTTTACCTGGTGAACTGATTTCTTTACCATTTACTACTATGGTAAATGGTGGGATGCTTACAGTGCCTTCCCGTTCCGCTATGTAGGTTTGGGTGACACTCTGGCTTCTCGACACCTGCCCATTAAAAATATTGGTAGAAGAACTGCTGGAGGTACCTCTTTTAACAAATCCCTCAATATCAGGAAATTTATTGTAAGATTTTAAAGTTTCTCCCTCCACCTTTACAGTAATTGTAAATGACTGATTTAAAGCTATTTGATCAGGACCTAATTCGATAGAAATGTCCTGGGCATTGATAGCCGTAACTGTTATTAAATTAAATATGATAAATGAGATAATTTTTCCTAACCTATTCATTGATATCTCCGTATTTATGTAAAATTTTAGTGTTAGTTCAACGTTAAAATTAATGTATAATTTCCGATTCTTATGGAAAATTACTATATTAGTTTGCCAATGAAAAAAGGCAAGTTCTTTTATTTCCTAACTACAAACCTAAACCATAATAGCTATGTTAGATTATGTGAAATCAATACTTTCTAAAGTAAGCTTTGACAAAAGGCTTTTTGAGAAAGAGTTGGTAAAAGCTATTGCCCTTTTAGTAGAAAAGGAGCTGTACTCGTTAAAAGATTGGTGCTACAGAAACTTCAGCTCGAAGTACAACGATGTTCTAAACAAACATTTCACCAGCATCTAAATCTCAACCGTCTGTGGGCTTCCAAGTCGGAGGCCTTTTTTTATTGTTTGTAGTTAGTCCTTTTCCAAAAATTGAATATTTCTTTTCAAACCCTCAAATTTAGCTCTTTTTACTGCTGATTTCCTGAAAACCTCATTAAAAACTTCTTTGGTTAATTCTTCCCATTCATTCTTTTTCATATTTTTCAATTCATCATGCGGTAAAAATTCCGGCTCATGATGTGGCTGGGAAAACCTGTTCCAGGGGCATACATCCTGGCAAATATCACACCCAAACATCCAATCCTGCATTTTACCACTAAATTCCGTAGGTATCTCTTCCTTTAACTCTATAGTAAGATAAGAGATGCATTTTGAAGCATCTATTACCTGATTGCCAACAATGGCATCAGTTGGGCAGGCATCAATGCATTTGGTGCAGGTTCCGCAATAATCCTTCACAGGTCCGTCAGGTGCTAAGGGCAGGTCTATAATCAGCTCCGCTAAAAAGAAGAAACTTCCCCTTTGTTTATTGAGTAATAAAGAATTTTTACCCAACCAACCTAAACCACTTTTAGCAGCCCACTGCCTTTCCATTACAGGAGCTGAATCTACAAAAGCCCTGCCTCCTACTTCTCCAATTTCTTCATGAATCCGCATCATAAAATCGCGCAACTTGTCTTTAATCACAAAGTGATAATCTTTTCCATAAGCATATTTGGCAATTTTATAAGTACCATCATTTGCTAAATCCTCAGATGGATAATAACTATAAAGTAAAGAAACCACAGATTTGGCTCCTTCAACCAATTTGGTTGGATCTAATCGTTTGTCGAAATGATTGGCCATGTAGGCCATTTTACCATGGTAATTTTTATTCAACCAGGATTCCAGTCGTGGTGCTTCCTCTTCCAGGAATTCTGCTTTAGCAATTCCACAATATTGAAAGCCAAGATCTTTAGCTATGGATTTTATGATTTGAGAATTATCAGTCACTAAAATGTAATAGAAGTTATTTTTGTATCAATCAAATAAACTACCCGTTCTGCTAGGTGGCACTATACCTAAATGTTTATAGGCTAGTTCAGTCACTTGCCTGCCCCGGGCAGTTCTTTTCATGTAACCTTCCTGTATAAGAAAGGGTTCGTACACTTCCTCTATGGTGTCAGCCTCTTCTCCAACAGCTGTGGCTATGGTTCCCAGTCCTACGGGACCACCCTTGAATTTCTCTATAATGGTACTTAAAATACGGTTATCCATTTCGTCCAATCCATGCTCATCTACATCCAATGCATTAAGGGCAAATTCCGCAATCTCTTTATTAATAGTACCATCACCTTTTATTTGTGCAAAGTCGCGGGTTCTTCTTAACAGCATATTAGCGATACGTGGTGTTCCCCTGCTTCTTCGGGAAATTTCATAAGCGGCATCTTCCACCAATGGGGTATTCAAAATACCTGCAGATCTCTTAATGATTTGCTGTAACAACTCTGCATCATAATATTCAAGTCTGGCATTAATCCCAAACCTGGCTCGTAAAGGAGAGGTAAGCAAGCCCGACCGTGTAGTAGCCCCAATTAAAGTAAAAGGATTTAAACTTATTTGTACTGATCTGGCATTGGGACCGGAATCTAACATAATATCAATACGGTAATCTTCCATAGCTGAATACAGATATTCTTCCACCACTGCGTTCAACCTATGGATTTCATCAATAAACAACACATCCCCTTCTTCCAGGTTTGTTAGCAAGCCTGCCAAATCACCCGGCTTGTCCAAAACAGGCCCTGAAGTGATTTTGATATTGGTATTCATCTCATTAGCAATGATATGAGACAAAGTAGTTTTACCCAAGCCTGGAGGCCCATGCAAAAGTACATGATCCAGTGGTTCAGCTCGTTTTCTGGCTGCCTGAACAAATATCTTTATATTGTCCACCACTTTTTGCTGCCCAGTAAAATCACCGAATGAAAGCGGTCTTAATGCTTTTTCTATTTCTTTCTCGACAGGGCTCAGGTGCTCCTCATCTCCACTTAAATAATCTTCTCTCATGCAAATGACATTTTAACTGCAAGTTAAAATAATCTGCGTTAATAACCGTGGATGATTTAAAGCTGATTTTGATTAATTCACAGAAATAAATCCTCCTCTACCGGATATCCAACTCAGGAGTATAGTATATTAAAAAGTAAGACAGATAAACCCGTTACAAATCAATCTACTCCCATAAAATACTGATCATCATAAAACTAAAGAACTACAAAAAGCTTAAAAGTAGATTTTTTAATAAAAACTCCAATTTCTTCGTAAAACAATATCATATCAAGTAATTTCGCGTCAGAATTCTGATCCATGGACAATAGAAAGAAAAACTCAATTTACTCACTCATCCTAATACTGGCCGTGGCTACTGTATGGTTAGTCCGCAACAAGATAATGAACCCTGATGAAGTTGAAAAGGCACCTTACGTTTACGTAACAGGTGAAGCACAAGGGACCACCTATAATATTAGTTACCAGGATTCTTCTGCAAGGAATTTTAAAGAATCAATAGATTCACTTTTAAAGCAGTTTGACAACAGTCTTTCCACTTATAAAGAAGGATCAGAGATTCTCAGATTCAATGAAAATGATAGTTTTCAATTTGATCTCCCTTATTTTCTTCCGGTTCTAAAAGCGTCAAAAGAGATTTACTCTGCTTCTCAAGGAGCTTTTGATCCTACTGTTTATCCATTGATGCAAGCATGGAATTTTAAAAAAGAAGTACCTTCTATCCCTGACAGTGCTGAAATAAATGAAATTTTAAAATACGTAGGTTTCAATAAAATAACCTTTGATGAAAAGCAAGTGAAAAAAGCAGTTGATAGGGTAAGCCTTGATTTCAATGCTATCGCACAAGGCTATTCCATCGATGTAGTTTTTGATTTTATAATTGACAAAGGAATTGGAAACCTGATGGTGGAATTAGGTGGTGAAGTACGGGCAAAAGGCGTAAATGAGAATGGAGATGCATGGGCAATAGGAATTGACAATCCCAAACCTGAAGCTTCAAAGGCCCAAAGGATGGCCATCATAAAAATTCACAATCAGGCCATTTCTACATCAGGAAATTATCGTAATTTCTTTGTTCATGAAGGTGTAAAATATGGCCACACTATCAATCCAAAAACTGGTTTCCCTGTTCAAAGAGATATTATCAGTGCCACTATAGTAGCTCCAACCTGCATGGAAGCAGATGCCTGGTCTACAGCATTTATGGTAACAGGATTGGAGGATGCGAAAAAAATATTAGCAGAACAAACACAATTGTCCGCTTTCTTCATTTATGAAAATGAAGAGGGGGAAATGGAAACCTACGTTACTGATAATTTAGCTTCAAATATCTTGATGTAATGGTGGACGAATCGAAAAAAGAATGGTTTAACGAATGGTTTGACTCCCCCTATTATCATATTCTCTATAAAGACAGGGATGAGGCTGAAGCACGTAATTTCATTAAAAACTTGACCTCTTTCTTGTCTATCCAAAAAAATGATAGCGTTTTAGATGTAGCTTGTGGAAAAGGCAGGCATTCCATTTATCTCAACCAGTTAGGATTTAAAGTGGATGGCATAGATTTATCTAAACAGAATATTGAGATTGCAAAATTATCGGAAAATGAGAATTTGCACTTTGAAGTGCATGACATGCGACATCCCTATAGAAAATCTCATTTTGATTTTGCTTTTAATATGTTTACCAGCTTCGGGTATTTTGAAATAGAACAAGATAATCAAAGAGCGATAAGCGCTATTGCCGATGCATTAAAAAGTAACGGCATTTTTGTATTGGATTTTTTAAATCCATATAAAGTGATCAATAACCTGGTTACAGAGGAAATAAAGGAAGTCGAAGGCATCGAATTTCACATTAACAGATCTTTTGATGGCGAGCATATCATAAAAGACATTGCTTTTACCGACTCAGGTAAGCTATTTCATTTCCAGGAAAAAGTAAAAGCTATTAGAAGATTGTCCTTTTTAGACTATTTTCGCAATGCAAATTTAATGCCTTTGGAAACATTTGGTGATTATTCATTAAATGAATATCAACCTGAAATATCCAATAGAATGATTTTTATTGCTAAAAAATTATGATACTAACTTCTGTAGTACTCTTTCTGCTTACTTTTATAGCAGGCACGGCTGTTTATTTTATTCCCAAAATGAATAATCAGTATTTCAAGTTAAGCCTGGTATTTGCGGGGGCTTACCTTTTTTCCATTACTATTATTCATATCCTACCGGAACTTTTTAGCCATAATGCGGATAATCCAAATATTGCATTGTATGTATTGCTGGGTTTCTTTATACAGGTTATACTGGAATACTTTTCTGAAGGAGTGGAGCATGGTCATCTGCATCAGCAGCATGATCATCATCAGCATGGAAGCAATAAATGGTTGACACTATTAATTGCTTTATGTATACATGCATTTTTGGAGGGAACCTTATTAGCCCATCCTGAAACCATGCATTCACATGACAATTCAAATTCCATTTTCTTTGGCATTCTAATGCACAAAATGCCGGCAGCCTTTGCGCTAATGTCTGTAATGATTTGCCATTTAAATGCCCGTTGGAAAACACTGTTGATTCTGGTAATATTCAGCTTAGCCAGCCCTGCCGGATTGGCTTTAAGCAGCTTTTTCCATGATCAGGCACTGTTTTCGGATGATGCCTTTGTCATCTTATTTGCTATAGTAGCAGGGAACTTCTTACATATTTCCACTACTATTTTCTTTGAAAGTAGCCCTGACCATAGTTTCAGTTTCCAGAAACTTTTTATTTCTATTGTGGCTGCTCTGATTGCGGTATTGGCTGAGTATGCATTCTAGGAATAACTGCCACTTTACCCACACTACGGTAGAGAAGATAATAACATGGTAATAGAAGTAGGTGACTGATGACATTTTGATCAATCCATGCATTATAAAATATACCGAATCCATGGATAAATGCTGGAATCAGGAACAATATGATGGCTAATGGAACATTTAAATAAGCAGTAACTCTGGTGGTATAATATTTCATCAAATGGATGACGAACACAAAGCCCATCAAACCAATAGTGGAGTTTACTTTTACTACTTCAAAACTCTGAATATTAAAAAGCCTGGATATAAAAATCCCAAACAGCCCATAAGTAATAGCTCTTAATAGATTTCTAAACCGATTCTTTTCAATAAGTCTGACACAGGCCAATTCGACAAAAAGGATAGCTACACCTTGTACAAGCCAGGCCATAAGGTGTGGTATTTTCCCTAAATATTCATCTAACAAATGGGATGTACCCCCCATAAAGGAAGCGAAGCCCAAAAACAGAAAAAACAAACCAAAAAGTTTCGAGTACTTGTTTCCAAAGTCATAAAACAGACGGTGCCCACAGAAAAAGCAAACACCTGCCATTAACAAATCAGTCAGAAAAGTTAATGGATCTGCCAAAGTCAGACCCATTAACTCAATGTAAGTATGTTCAATCAATTTTTAACTTTTAATAGATAAATGAAGTTCTTTTAATTGATCCTCCGAAATAGTAGCAGGTGAATCTATCATTACATCCCGGCCTGCATTATTCTTTGGAAATGCAATATAATCACGAATAGAATCTGATCCTCCAAACATGGCGCATAGCCTATCAAAGCCAAAAGCAACTCCTCCATGAGGTGGCGCACCATATTCAAATGCATCCAGTAAAAACCCGAATTGCTTTTTAGCTTCTTCCGGAGTAAAACCTAAGGCTTTAAACATTTTCTCTTGCAAATCACGGTTATGAATCCTGATGCTTCCTCCACCAATTTCCACACCATTAATCACCATATCATAGGCATTGGCTCTTATCTTTCCCGGGTCGGTATCAATTAGATTTAGATCTTCCGGTTTAGGACTGGTAAACGGATGGTGCATGGCATGGAAGCGTTGAGAATCTTCATCCCACTCCAAAAGAGGGAAATCCAACACCCACAATGGCTTGAAAGTATTTCTATCTCTTAACTCAAGGTCATTCCCCATTTTCAAACGCAATTCACTCATACATTTGCGCGTATGATCAGTGTCTCCACTCAAAACTAACAATAAATCTCCCGGCTTGGCATCGGCAGCATCTGCCCATGTTTTCAGATCATCCTGATTATAAAACTTATCAACAGAAGATTTAAAACTTCCATCCAGATTACATTTTACATACACCAATCCTTTGGCTCCAATTTGTGGTCTTTTCACATATTCGGTGAGGGCATCAAGTTGCTTTCGGGTATATTCGGAACATCCCGGAGCATTAATGGCTACTACTAATTCCGCCTGATCAAATACATTGAAGTCTTTTCCTTTTGCCAGCTCATTCAGTTCAACGAATGGCATCCCGAAACGCAAGTCCGGTTTATCCGAACCATAATATTTCATTGCATGATCATAAGTCATTCTTTCAAAGTCAGAAATCTCAATCCCTTTCACTTCTTTGAAAAGATATTTTACCAGACCCTCAAAAGTATTTAAGATATCTTCCTGCTCTACGAAAGACATTTCACAATCTATCTGGGTGAATTCCGGTTGCCTGTCAGCCCTTAAATCTTCATCCCTAAAACATTTCACTATTTGAAAATATTTATCAAAGCCGGACACCATCAATAGCTGCTTAAAAGTTTGTGGTGATTGGGGCAATGCATAAAATTCACCTTCATGTACTCTTGAAGGAACTACAAAATCACGTGCTCCTTCAGGAGTTGATTTAATAAGGACAGGAGTTTCTACTTCAAGGAAATCCTGCTGATCCATATATCTCCTGGTGGCCTGCATCAGTTTATGACGCAGCTGTAGCTTTTCACGTACCACGGATCTTCTTAAATCGAGGTATCGATATTGCATTCTCAACTCTTCTCCGCCATCGGTATCATCTTCAATGGTAAAAGGGGGCGTTTTAGCAGCATTAAGAATGCTTAATTTCTTAACAAAAACCTCAATATCACCTGTTGTTATTTTGTCATTTTTAGAAAACCTTTCCACCACTTCACCCTCAACTTGCAGAACAAATTCACGTCCGATCTTTCTTGCTTTGGCCAATAGCTCATCTGAAGATTTTCCTTCTTCGAACATCAACTGAGTGATGCCATATCTATCCCTCAAATCAATCCACATCATGCCACCTTTATCTCTCACACGCTGTACCCAGCCGCTTAAGGTTACATTTTTGTTCTTATCTTCTATTCTTAATGCTCCGCAAGTATGTGTTCTTAGCATAATTAATTCTAGTCTTTTCTTCTCAAATTTGGGCAAAGGTAAGCAATTAGGTCTTTTTAAATCGGTTTTTTTGATATGGATTTTATGAAAAAAAGATTCCCAAGCAAAGAAATAAATAATGACAATTAAAATAGGGAATGAAATTTCATTTCATTCTACGGATTTCCTCCTGCGTGGGAATGACGGTAACTAATAACAAACTCAGTTACTAAATGGTGAAGCGGGTGTAGCTTTCCTCTCCTAGAATGTGAGTAAACTTACCCCTTGTTGGTGTTTAATTGCCAATAAGACTACAATGGTTTATAATTCGTTTAAATAAATTTTCATCTCCTCCTGCAATTCCTTTGCCTTTTGTCCTGCCACGTGGGCAAAATCTTTTTCCGTAGAAGCATAAATGATTCCACGGGATGAATTCACTAATAATCCACCATTATTATTGAGACCTATTTTAGATATATCTTTTAAACTCCCGCCTTGTGCGCCTACACCAGGAACAAGTAAAAAGTGGTTTGGTATTAATTTCCTTATATGCTCAAATTGCTCATTTCTGGTCGCGCCTATCACATACATCATGTTTTCATAATTTCCCCAATTCTGAGACTGCTCGATTACTTTCTGATATAATGGCTTTTGATTGGCCAATTCCTCAAATTGGAAATCCTGAGCACCTGTATTTGATGTTAAAGCCAATAATATGACCCATTTGTCTTTAAAGGTAAGGAAAGGTTCCACAGAATCACTCCCCATATAAGGCGCTACTGTAATGGAATCGAAATGCATATTTTCGAAAAACGCTTTGGCATACATATTAGAGGTGTTGCCAATATCCCCCCGCTTGGCATCCGCAATGGTAAAAACTTCTTTAGGAAGGTAATCAATGGTTTTCTGTAAGGATTCCCATCCTGAAGGGCCTAATGCTTCATAAAATGCAATATTGGGTTTATAGGCAACCGCATAGTCTATGGTAGCATCAATTATCTGTTTATTGAATTCAAAAACAGGGTCTTTCTCTTTTAATAAATATTGAGGGATTTTATCTAATGCGGTATCCAACCCCACACAGAGGTAGGAAGATTTCTCCCGAATTTGTCCGGCTAATTGTTCGTAAGTCATACTATAAAAAAAGCCCGACAAGCGGGCTTTGGAATTTTATCTAAAATCTAACACTTCAATATTAGGGTATTTGCTTGTATCAAAGTTAAAATCCCCGGCAGTCATGTCATTTCTTACTTTGAAATCAGTTACTGAATAGTTAAAGATGTTTCCAGCACGATCAAAAACAGACCAGTTTTTCAACAAATTTGTATTCTTGTCTATTTTTAACCTGATCTTGAAGAAATTTTCATCCTTGTTTTCAGGCACCAGGTCTACTACATGAAATTGTGCAGTACCCTCACCTGCCATATACAAATATTTATACCCCTCTTTATAAGCATCATAAATTTTACTTGGATTCATTTCACCAGCCTCCTCATCATAATTATTGATGGTTACTTCATTGGCATCCTTCAAATAGGTCCAAACAGTTTCACCATTATTTACTATCACCTGACCAGCTACATCCGCTTTAAACTTATCACCCATCACGGTTATTTTACCTGTAAAGCTATCGCTGATATCTTCCATTTTATTTTCCAATGTCTGAGTAAAGGTGGCAGAAAAAGCAGGTATCTCTCTATATTTTGCACTCATTTTATCCAATACCTCTTTCGCTTTAGGGTCATTTTGAGCAAAGGCCACTGTACTGATACCAATCAGCACAAATATCATTTTTAATTTATTCATTGTTTTTTCCTTTATTTACTATTGAGTTGTCAATAATTGTTCCAAACTATTTTGACAGTGAATTGAATATACTTTCTAATTACTTATCAATGCTTTTTAAAAGATGTTCCAGACTCATTTCATCAGGAATTAAAACTTCCCTCGCCTTGCTTCCTTCAAATGATCCTACAACACCTGCCGCCTCCAACTGATCAATCAATCGACCTGCACGGTTATATCCCAGCTTCAGTTTTCTCTGAATAAGTGAAGTACTCCCCTGCTGATGCAACACAATCAATCTGGCTGCTTCATCAAACAAAGCATCTCTTTCCGATAAATCAACCTCACCTACTTTACTGTTATCATCATCACCACTAAATTCAGGCAGTTGATAAGCTCTTTCATAACCTCTTTGGCTACCAATAAAATCAACCACTTCATCTATTTCAGGTGTATCGATAAACGGACACTGCAATCGAATCAAATCAGAGCCCTGAGATAAAAGCATATCTCCCTGCCCCACCAACTGTTCCGCTCCACCCATATCAAGGATAGTTCTTGAGTCAATTTTAGAGGTTACTCTAAAAGACAACCTAGCCGGGAAGTTGGCTTTAATAATACCTGTAATCACGTTTACTGATGGCCTTTGTGTAGCCACAATCAAATGAATACCAATAGCACGAGCCAACTGTGCCAATCTGGCAATAGGCGTCTCCACTTCCTTACCAGCTGTCATCATCAAATCTGCCAACTCATCTATTACCAATACGATATAAGGCATAAAACGATGACCATTCTCAGGGTTTAATCGTCTGTTGACAAATTTATGGTTGTATTCTTTCAGATTCCTACAACCTGCATCTTTCAGCAAATCGTATCTGTTGTCCATTTCAATACATAATGAATTGAGTGTATTTACTACTTTTTTAGTATCTGTAATAATAGCCTCTTCGCTATCAGGCAACGAAGCTAAAAAATGTCGTTCCAATTTATTGAAAAGCGTCAGCTCAACTTTCTTAGGATCCACCAGGACAAATTTCAACTGGGACGGATGTTTTTTATAAATAAGAGAGGCCAGCATCACATTCAATCCGACAGACTTACCTTGTCCCGTAGCCCCAGCCATCAGCAAGTGAGGCATTTTTGCCAAATCTGCCACAAAAACTTCATTGGAAATAGTTTTACCCAGAATAATAGGTAATTCCTTATCGCTTTTCATGAATTTATCCGTTCCTAAAACAGAGCGCATACTTACCATTTCTCTGTTTTTATTAGGTACTTCAATACCGATAGTTCCCTTTCCGGGTATAGGCGCAATGATACGAATTCCCAAAGCCGCCAGGCTTAAGGCGATGTCATCTTCCAGGTTTTTAATTTTGGATATTTTCACCCCCGCTTCAGGTACAATCTCATAAAGCGTTACTGTTGGACCAATCGTGGCCTTAATACTGGAAATGTTGATTTTAAAATTTGTCAGGGTTTCCAGAATTTTATCCTTGTTCTGTTCCAGTTCCTCCTGTGTTACTTTTACCCTACCTGAATCATGGTGTTCTAATAGTTCCAGAGTTGGGTATTTATAAGAGGATAAATCTAAAGTAGGATCGTAGTTCTCCACTGTAGTGGCAACTTTCTCCTTAAACTCTGCATCATCCACTTCAAAAGCGGCCTCTTCAACTTCTTCCTCTTTCTGGCTAACAACAGGATTCAGCTCTTTTTCATTTACCGGAGGTGTGCTTTCCAAAGTATTCTCAACCTCCATTTCCAGAGTGGACGATTTCTTTATTTCAGGCTGTTTTTTCTCATTGGTCTGTTTCACTGTCCAGCTGGAAGCATCATCATCTATTTCATCATCCACTAAGTTATTTTCTTCGGTTGATGTAGCTTCATCTTCCAAAGGTTTGTTCTCCTGATTTCCTTTATCAGTAATAATTCCTTCGGTTCCCTCTTTTTGATTGAAAGCCAATAGTGAGGTGACATCGAAATAAAAGATAATAAATATGATAAGTGATAGAATAAGAATCAGGTAAGTTCCCCATCCGAACAAACTGTTGAAGAGTATGGCTAGTTCGTAGCCAATGCCTCCGCATAGGAAAGAGAATTCTGATACCCCATCAGATTCAAATACCATAAAGCCTAAAAATAAACTTACCCAAAAAAGAAAGAAAGCCATAAAAGTAAATGCCCTTCCCGGCTGGATAATCATTTTTCGGAAAGTAACATGATACCCTACAAGAAAGAGAAATGGGGGTATTAAGAAAGCCGCTAAACCAAACCATTTGAAAACAAAATAATAGGCACTTTGTGCACCAAGAAGTCCAAGCCAGTTGTCCATCTCAGATCCAGAAGCCTTTATCCCCGTTTCAGATACCGATTGTAAAACACTCATATCCGCTTTTCCTGTAAATAAATAAGAAAAAAATGCCGTTAATAAGAAAAGAGAAGCTGTAAGCAAGAAAAACCCTGCAGCTAAATGAAACCTCCTGTCTTGCAGAAATTGAAAATTCCATTTAAACTTTTTAGATTCCTTGGGAGTCTTTTCGTTTTTCTTAAATGTATTTGATTTGTAGGTGTTTTTAGCCATTATAAATGCCCTGTAAGCGCATGCAAAATTGAGAAATTCTAGTTTAAACGCAAAATACGTGAAATATTACAGAGAATTAAAATTTAATAAGGTTTAGTTACGGAATTTTGAATACGATTACATTCATAATTTTCTCAATGAGCCAACACTAAGTATTCATGAAATGAGCATAAATATTCGAGGGCGAATCACTATAGCCCCGATAGCTATCGGGGGGACCACCCGCCAGGTGAATATTTATCGCGAATTCTCCCGAAAGGATCCCTTTGGGGCATGTGACCACTAAAAATAAACATTACACATGAAATAGTCATAAACACATCATGCTAACCGATCATGGATATTAAATTTACAAATGACGGTTGTGAGGCTTTATAGTGGCTAAACTATTCCATGTGACAACTTAAAAACAAATTATACACACATGAAATGTCCATAAAGCCAGCTATACCAACCGAGGATGAATATTAGTAAAAGCCTAGGATGTGGAAGTAGATGGTAGAGGTCAGACATTCCATGTGACCACTAAAAATAAACATATACACATGAATTATATATTTTTCCTCGTGCCGGAAAGGCACGTACTTTTTGTCTTAACACAAAAAGTACGCAAAAAAGTCAAGGCTGTGAAAAAATAGCTAAAATTTGAATGATAGGATGGGGAAATATAAACTCAACCTCCTAAAGGGGTCTCAAACAGTATATTTTTCTTTTCATCCTATCACTCAAATTTCTTAACGCATCTTTTTCAAGGCCGGATGTTATCTATCAGATGCACTTCTTTCAACAATACCTGATTTATTCCCACAATTTACCAAGTTAGTCCTCAATCAATTTTGTAATATGGCTTGATTGATTTTTTTGATTAATCCCGGACCTTCATATATGAATCCGGTGTATAACTGTACCAGACTGGCACCCGCTTCAAGTTTATCTAAAGCGTCTTGAGCTGAATGAATCCCTCCTACCCCAATAATAGGAAATGCTCCATTTGACTTTTGGTGCAAATAGCGAATTACCTCAGTTGATTTCTCTGTCAATGGCTTTCCACTCAAACCGCCATTGCCTATGGCTTTCAATTCATCTTCAGATGTGCGCAAATTCTCCCTGGAAATAGTGGTATTAGTGGCAATTACACCAGCAATTTTAGTATCTAACACAATCTCTACGATATCATCTAACTGCTGATTGGTTAAATCGGGAGCTATTTTTAATAAAATTGGTTTGGGAGTTGGCTTAAGCTTATTTTTGTCCATGAGCATTCCCAACAACTTCTTCAGTGGTTCCTTTTCTTGTAACTCCCTTAGGTTTGGAGTGTTAGGAGAACTTACATTAACCACAAAGTAGTCTACATAGTTGAAAAGCTGTTCAAAAGATTGTTCATAATCATCACCAGCCTTTTCATTAGGTGTGATTTTATTTTTCCCTATATTTCCTCCGACTATAATATTGGATTTCCGCTTCTTTAACCTGGCAACAGCGGGTTCTAAGCCTTGATTATTAAAGCCCATTCGGTTGATAATACCTTTATCTTTCTTCAACCTGAAAAGCCTGGGTTGAGGATTTCCGGGCTGTGCTTTAGGTGTGATAGTACCTATTTCAATAAAACCGAAGCCGAGAGATGCAAATTCATCAATGAGTTTGGCATCTTTATCAAAACCTGCTGCTAATCCTACAGGGTTAGGAAATTTTAGTCCAAAAAACTCTCTTTCCAACTTCGGGTGCTTTACTTCAAACATTGAGCGATTGAATGCTTTAATACCGGGAATATTAAAAATAAATTTTGTCAGACGAAATGTAAGATGATGCGCTTTTTCAGCAGAGAATTTGAAGAGTATGGGGCGGATGAGGGATTTGTACATATACTATTAATAAAAAATATTATTATAATTAAAATAGAAATTACTGAAATATCATTATTCACTCTCTACTTTAAATGAACTAGTATACCTAGCTACCATTCCTGACTTTGTCATCCCCTCTAATGTTAAGGTTACCGTCATTGGTTCGTCAGAAGTGTAAAACTCAATAGTTGCGCCTCCCTCTTTACTCGTTTTTATAAATGGATCCCATAATAAAACTGCTCTTTTATCTGGTTTCACATGCTCAGCAGACTTAACAGAATAATCGGGACTATAAAACTCTCTGAATTCACTATATCCTTGAATAATTTTTGTAGTTACATTATCTCTATCATAAGTTGTAAAATCCCCCTCTCCTGTTTTAGTGAAAAATGCTAGCACACCATTTGCTCCTCTAACACCAAACACAACAGCAGAGGCTCCTTTATAAACTTCAACCATTTCTATTTGTCTCGCAGGTATAGTATTTAAAAAATCAAGAGGAACCTCAACGTTATCAACTAAAATTAGAGGATCTGTACCTGAATTGATAGATCCAGGCCCCCTTATCTCAACTTTCCAATCCAAAGCACTTCCGATTACCCTAACACCTGACACCCTCCCTCTGACTAGCTCCAATGGATGCTGAGCTGTTTCACTAATAGCTAATTCGGCAACATCAAGCGTATAGTCTCCAGCCCCATAGAAATTATTAACTTTCTCTTGTTCAGTAACTTTAGATGCTTTGACAGTCACTTCATCTAAAACCTCATAATTGTTCTCAAAATCATAAGCTGCTTCAATTTCCTGTCTTTGCAATGTTTTCTTGATTGATTTTGCTTGAAAAGCAGATAATGATCCGCTCAATGAGTGTAACGCCTTGTCCGGCTGAGGAAATATCCTAACTGTATCAATCACTATTTTTACATTTGGCTTATCCTTTTGATTTTTACCTGTCAGGACAATTGCTTTTTTACCAGTGAAAAATAAATCATTGATCACAAAACTTCCATCCAGATTAGTTTTTACCTTATCAAAAATACTTATGCTATCTTGTATTAGATATGATACTGTCCCATTTTTTATAGGTTTATTACGAATATCCGAATTCAATTCTCCTTTTACTGACAACCCCTGTTCGATTCTAAAATCTGGAGACCTATTTCCATTTTGCAAGATTAATTTCCAATCAAATGAACTCCACCCTTGTGTCATCATCAACAAATCTAAACGTTGCCATGCATCACTATAAGTATTATTGAAGTAATTTGCCGGAGCTTCTATATATCCCTTGATATCACTACTCAAATACAGATAAGATAAAATGTCATTTTCTTCAGTATCAATTAAAACATCATTATTACTAGTTACCGAAAGCGACAAGAAGCTTTCTGTTAGAACACCATCATCAAAAGCATTGATTGATAAACTCACCTTATCACGCAGCCCATAAGAGATTTTATCCGGTTCTACTGATAATTTAATTTGTGGTATAGAGTCAATAAAGAATGCTCTTTCTGCAAGTGGAATTCCTTGACTATTAAATACAGTTATAAAATTCACTCCCGGTAAAAAGCTATTCTTAGGAATTAACCCCGTTAAATCTGTAGCATTTATTACAGAAGATGCTGCATAAGTAGGAAGTCCACGACTATGACCTATAATATGAATTATTTCATCATTAAACCCTTTGTTTGAAAGCTTAAAACGAATGTCATTCAGTTGTGGTAGGTTAATCAAATATAAAGAAATGCCTGATTCTTCTATTTTTGGTAAAGGATATTTTTTGTGTGGTTCCTCTTTAATAGTTACATAATATGTATTATCTGAACTGGGCTTAAATGAAAAATTCCCCATTCCTAAATGTGAGGATTGAATAGTAGTTATCTGATTGCCTTTGCTATCATATACTTCTCCGGAGATCTCAATACCGTATCCATCAATTCCCAAAGCTTTAAATGCAACCCTACTTTCAATTCCATAAATAAGCTTCCCCCCTTCCGGCATAAACGAAATACTAATATCTTTACTATCGTCAGTTCCGGTATGAATTGCAGGTGATTCAAATAGATTAAAAATATTAACTTCTTTGTTAAAAAGATATTCTTTCCTCCCATCAAGCATCCAGTTAGTATATGCACGAATCAGATACTTTCCTGTCATTAATTCATTAGGTAAATCAATCTGGCTTGCACCAATTCCGTTATCGGAATAGACCTTAATTCGCTCAATTAAAGTGGCTTCCGGATCAAAAAGCTCAACGTACACAACCCTGCTTAATGGGGATAATTGGTTTAAATAGCCTGCAGTAGAATATAATTTAAACCAGATTGTCTCACCTGATACATAACTTGACTTATCAAAATCTAAATAAACTTTTTCAATAGGGTTAATGTCAAAATGATTCTTAATTGAATCAGAAATACTTTGGGTAGTAAATGACTGGGCATAGCTATTTAAGCCCAGGAGTAAGAATACTCCAAGGCATACAAGTAAATATATTTGTTTCATTGAATTAAACAGGCTCGAGTTTTTATTTATAATAATTGATAATCCGTTACAAATATTATAATAATTTATTCTCAATAAATTCTAACAAAAAGGCAACATGTCTGCTATTGTTTAAATCAAGATCATTCTCTTTCATTACTTGTTTAATTTCAGCTTTTTTTGAAGGGGCAATATTATAAAAATCTTTCTTCCTATTTTTAAATTGATCTGCCTTATCATTAAAAACCAATATAGTTACCTTATCATTCACAAATTTCTGATACTCACTTGCTCCATAACTTGCTGGTGTTACCCTTGTTTCAATAACTTTAAATTTTTCTAAAAGAGAAATATTTTCACCTTTATAAATCACATTAAAAAAATCCTTCTTGTCAATTTCACCCGCCACATAAAACCCATTCCTGAATTCATATTTCACATTTCCACCCTCCAATTCAGCGTAAAAATCAAACCCTTTAAGATTGTAATTATCAATTACTAGAATGTTACCATCCTTTTTGTATTCTATTTCATCATCATAGCCATTGTAGCGTATAGAGACATTATTTATCTGTTTTCCATCTGCTGTATATAATGTGCCTTCGAACCAGTTATTAGTTCCAAAATAATATGGGCTACCTTCTATTTTACTGTACTTTTTAGTCATGATAGGTTTCCCTCCTACATCGGATACATTAGATATCTGTGCAATGGCTGATGAGCTTAGCAATAGCACTACTAATGCTAATACAACTCCTGTTTTCAACTTCTTCATTTATTAATTTATTAAAAATTTAAGTTTGATAGATTTATTATTTGTTATTAACTCAACAAAATAAAGACCTGAATCTAAATGTGAAACATCATATTGAATTGAATTTTGACCATTTCCAAGTTTTTCAATCATAATTGTTTTTCCTTGGAAATCAAAAATTCTAAAATTTTCATAACTTTCCAAGTTTTCTACGGTTAATATATTGTTAACAGGGTTAGGATACAATTTCACACCCTTGTTTAGCTCTTCACTATTTGATGTAACAATCAATTGAAATGGATTAGAAATTCGAGTTTCGCACTCATTAGAAGTAGAATAATAAGCCACATGATAAATTCCCGTTCCCTTTTCCATATTTAAGACTCTAGCATTCGCTCCCTCAATTGCCTTACCATTGTAAAACCACTGATAATTTTCAACAGAGGTGGTAGCTACTAAACCTTGTGAAGTTTGAATTATCTCAACTTCAAGCATTGAATTGTCACCAACCTCAATAATTCTAATATATTCTTCAGTCTGAAGTTCATTCGAAATAGTTAATTTAACATTATATATTCCTGGAGAATCAAACCATATCAGTGGATTTTCTATATTATTCACCCCCTCATAGACCATCCCATTCCCAAAATCCCATTCATACTCCACTATGTCACCATCAGAGGCATCATTAATTTGAATCAAGCTATTGCTACAAAAGCTATTGATTTGGAAATCAGGAAAAAGTAATTCTTGACATTCGAGTTGCAAAATATTAATGGAATTGACAACTTCTCCATTACTACCAACATTTAATATCGATCCAGAACTAAATTCTATATTATTAAAATTAATGTTATCGATGCATATTTTATTTCTAAATGTAAATTCCATTCTTGCCAACGTATTAGCATTGGAACCTGCAATAATTTTAAGTTCATTTCCACTTATTGTAAAATTGGTATTCACTTTTAACAAGTCATCATTATTAATATAAATAGAGCTGTTACCAGTCAGTAAAAGTTCATCCACCTCTAGTTGTTGAATAATATTTAATTGTCCATGATTAACTATATCATTAAACTTAAAGCTACCCTCTAAGGTATTGGTTCCAAAAAAAACAATGCTATCTTTCAATTCAATAAATTCAGTTGAAGCAAAGCTTCCATTGTTTGAAACCCATATATTATCTTCCAGAAGAAGATTTGCCGAGTTGTTTGTAAACTCACCACTAAAATCAATTATATTATCAATTATTTCCAAGTCGGATTCTTCTGAAATCACAACTTCTTTAGTTGAAATGGATTTTCCAGTCATTGAATAAGTACCTCCAAGAATATTCAATCTGTTAATATTCAGATCCGATTCAATTGTATGGATACCCTCCTCAGCTAAAATAAGTTTAAGATTATCTGAGCCATCTAGATTAAGAAACACTTCATTAGAATGATTGGACAATAGATGTAGTGTTCCATTGCTGATTTTAAAGTTATCTCCCACTGATCGAATAGAGTTATTTACTGTTAAGGAATTCCCATTTAAGTTTAATTCCACTTCCTGATTCCCAGAGAAAATAATATTTTCAAATTCAAAATCTTCAGAAAAAGTTAATGTTCCATTGTTAGTAAAGGAATTTTCATCAATTACCAGGTTCTTTAGATCTGTAAGTACAACTGGAGAAGGGGTTCCTCCTGAGCTATGAGAAAAATTTTGTCCTGCTTGAAAATCACCATTCCCTCCAACCCAATAAACCAGTTCATCAGGAATACCTGCACTACCATATGTAAGTGTTAATGCATATTTTTGGCTATTATTCTCAAGATTCCCTTTATGACTTACGATTAGCTTATATTTCCGAACACTGGGAGCTATAAATTCAATTTTCTCCACATTATCCAGATTATTGTCGCCTTTTTGTGCAGCCTGCCCCCTATTTTCAGGATTTAATCTCCATGGATAGGTAATGTTTCCAACCTCATCTATTAAGTATACATCCAAGTCATTTACAACATTGGGAGAGTTTGATCCAAGTTCAGTAACAACACCAGGGACATCTGTCCATGTTATAGTTGCTGTTACTTGTGTTCGTGTATCAGGAATGATCGGATATTCATGCAATTCATTATTATTAAGCTCTGCCTTAATCAATAAAGTATCATTGTCATTTTGTCCTTTCAACACCTCCAAAGCATCGATTATATTTAGTACTCCCCATCCAAATTTATAATCTGGTCCAGGGTTACTACCTGCCTCTCTTGTAGTATGAATAGCTAAAGATTTCAGCTGTGCAGCTGTCATAAAAGTATCAGAAATTTGCTTGTAATATTCTTGCAATAAAGCCAAAGAACCCGTGACACTAGGAGCTGACATAGATGTACCGCTTAATGTTGTATAAGCATCTTCGCCCGAAGAAGAAGTTGATAGCAAACCTACTCCATCTGCTACCAAATCAGGTTTAATCCTACCATCATTGGTAGGCCCCCACGAACTAAAGTTACTCATTTGAGCTGAAGCAGGTCCATCATATGTTTCAAAACCTGTAATGGCACCTACTGTTATAATGTTTTTGGCAGCTGCTGCCGGACCTATAATATTATATGGACCATCGGGAGGCCTGGAACCATCACCTATGTCACTTCTGTCATTTCCAGCAGACCATACAATTGTATAATGTGGAGCATTATAAGCAATATTATCAATACTTCTACTATTACTGGTGTATGAGCCAAACCTATTGTCTTTCCCATCACTTTGCCCGAACCATTGCCAACTTTGGGAAGTTGAGTTATAATTCCAGCCCAGTACCAGACCGTAAGAATGATTAGATAAAATCAGCCCGTTTGCAGCTTCTTCAGCCATCGGCCCTAAATCATTATCAAATGCATAATAAGAATGAATAGTGGCTTCTGGTACCATCCCTTTCGCATTTGGATTTACTCCTGATGCAGCTATTGTACCGGTTACATGGGTAGCGTGATTGCTATTAGAGCTACCAAGCTTATTTTTTACTCTACTTTGGAATTCCTGATGATCATTTAATACTAGTCCTCCATCCCAAACCCCAATAATCAAATCCTTTCCATAAAGTGGGAAATTCAATCCTTCTTCTGACTGAATATACTCCACCCCTGTGGTAAATCTAGCTTGCAGATTATGTGTAGACATATATTGAGGACTTCCATCCACAATATCAGTCAGTATAGCTTCTCTCCCATTTCCTAATTGTATTGTCTTTTCCTCATCAGTGGATAGTAAGAAATTCTCAACTCTTTTTTGACGTTCAACGGCTTTCTTACTTTGGAATTCTGTGATTTCCTTGAGAACATTTGGATTGAAGTTTTGAGCGGGCAATATATTAGGAATTAATATTGTCCCTAAAACAATTATGTTAAAAACAGCTATATTTTTCATGAAATCAAAACGTGGTGATTTAAGAAGTTTGGGCAAAATTTTCTAAATGTGTAAAATAAAAAAGAGATAATTCCTAGAATAAAAAGGAGGAGACATTAATGTCCCCTCCTTTTATCATTGTTTTTCTTTAATAAGAAATTAGTTACTGCTTAGTAAATACAGAGGTTCCTGCATCCCCATAACCATTAGACCAGGAAATTGTTAATGTTTCAGTAGCAGAATTATATGAACCTGAACCATTAAAAATATCTCCTCCATATACTACATCCGGTTGATCCACCATTTGCAAATCACCGCAAGCATATATTACTACTCCAGGGTTATCATCCTCTCCATAACAATTTGCATAAAGTCCCCCTGTCAAATCTGAGAAATTCAAATTTACAGTTGAACCGTCTACTTCACTAATTTCAACGACATTAGTAACTCCACTACATCCAGCAGGACTTGTTTCAGTGGTCACAACATTATAAGTTCCATAAATTGAACTTGGAGCAGGACACTCAACAGCTAAAGTAACAACAGCTTCGCTATACTTTTCCAAGATATCTACAGTAGAGCTAGTAATTCTAAATACAATAGACACTGGATTGTCAGGGTCAAGATTGTCATCAATTACTTCAAACTCAACAGGTACCGTATATTCCCCAGAAGGGATAGTCACTGTATTACCTGTAATCATAACGAAGTCAACACCTTCAATAGCTGTTGAAGCTTCAGTATCAACTTCATAGGTAACTTCTACAGCTGAGCTGCTTACAGCACCACCAAATGCAATTGAAATTGATTCCATTACATTTTCACCATCCGGAACAGCAACAATATTCTTTGTACTGTTCTTTGAACCTGACGCCTCTTCGATTTCAACAAAACCATCAATTTGCTCAGTCAGTATTTTATTTGTACCAGCCTCATCAAAACAACCTGTTAAAAAAGGTATGAGGATGGCTATGTAAACTATATATAATAACTTTTTCATATTTAAAATATTTATTAATTATAAAAAGGATTTTGTACCAATGCTCCATCACTTAACTCAAGTTCCGCTTGTGGTAACCTTGGCAAGATTTTGAAGTCATTATAAGGTAGAGTAGAAGCTCCAGATACCGCAGGTTTAGGAATGTTTCTACCTAACCTCTTTAAATCAAACCATCTGTGTCCTTCAGCCATATATTCAATCCTTCTTTCTCGCAGAACATTATCTACAGTAGCTGATACTCCACCAGCCAAACCTCTTGACACACGCAAAGCGTTAAGGAAAGGATCACCAGCACCAGCCCCTAAAGCTTCAGCAGCAATTAAATACCCTTCAGAAAGTCTGAGTATAGGAATATTTTCCTGAAAAGAAGCTGTCCCCTTATTTCCTTGCCATTTGGCAAACTCTTCACCTAATGCTTCAGTATTAAACAAACCTCTTCTTACATCACCAGCTTGTGATTCAATGGTAGCAATTAATTCATCACTTGCTACTATTATAAATTGACTACCACCTTCATCATTCATTAATAAAGAATGTAAACTGGCATTAGCACCATCAACAGTACTCCAATCGGCAGCCTGAAGATCAGATTCAAATACAGATTCAGGATGAAAAGGATTTGCCGCATCATCCCATGAAGCCAGATAATCTGCTGCAGGAACTAAGTCGGAACCATCACCTTCAATTACCTGCTGAGCCAAAGTGGCAGCATCAGAGTTGCGACCCCAATACAAGTAAACCCTAGCCAATAATAAACGTGCCGCAGATTTGTTAGCTCTTGCTACAGCACCTGCACCAGCAGTTGCATCAGGCAAAGCCGGAATAGCTTCTAATAAATCTTGCTCAATTTGCTCATAAACCTGTACATTGGTTGCCCGTGCTCGATCATCTGCATTACTTAAGCCCAAAGTTGGTTCCGTTCTTAGAATAACCGAAGCATTAAATCCATCTACTTCCTGACCAGGCTCATATCCATAAACTCTTGCTAGGTCATGATAAAATAAGGCTCTAAGGAATTTAGCCTCAGCTACTATTTGATCTTTCGTTGCCTGATCTCCTGCAACTCCCTCACCGTTGATTAAATTAATCACAATGTTACATTCATTAATTGCAGTGTACCTGTTAAACCAAATATCAATACCAGAGTTTAAAGCATTTACATACTCCAACTCATATCGACCTGTTAATTGCGCAAGTTCCATATTATCAGCCAATATTTCAGGTGCTATCATCATGGTTTGTCCATAGTAACCAAAATCATTCACACTCTCATACGCTGCAAAAAGTACCGCTTCAAAACCCTCTACATCAGCAAGAACTACATCTTGCGGCAAGGCTGCTTTATTTTCTACTTCCAAATCTGTACAAGATGCCAGAAGGAAGCTTCCCATTAAAAATATATATATTATTTTTTTCATGATATTCTTCTATTTAAAATTATAATCCTATATTAATACCAGCAGAGAATTGCTTTCCTAAAGGATAAGCACCAAAAGAAGAAACACCCGTACCGTTGTTATTTACAACAACTTCAGGATCAATACCATCATATTTAGTCCAAGTAAGGATATTCACCCCTTGAATAAATACTCTGGCATTTCTCATATTAGCTCTTTGCAGGATACTTTGCGGTAAATTATAAGATAGAGTAGCAGTTTTTAACCGAATATATGATGCATCTGATAAAAATCTATCTGTTCCAATAAACCCAAAACTTTGATCTACACCAGCAATTGTACCATTAGGTGTCACTTGTGGGACATTAGTAACATCCCCAGGTTGTTGCCATCTCTCCATAATATCAGCTCTTTGATTACCAACACCATCTCCACTAAGTAAATTATACAAATCCCCATTAAATGCTTCATTACCATACTGATATTGAAAGAAAATATCTAATGACAACCCTTTATATGAGAAAGTATTGCTCCATCCACCGAAATGTGTGGGTACAGGGCTTCCCACAACCTTGCCATCTGCAAAATCTCCTGTATAAGAAGGATTGCCTTCTCTATCAATAATCATTGCTCTTCCGTTTGCAGGATTTACACCAGCATACTCCAATAAGTAAAAGAAGTTAATCGGTTGACCAACAATCAAAGAAGGAATTGAACCAGAGTAAATAGTATCTTCTCCTCCAGTTAAGGAAGTAACTTCATTTTTCAGAAAAGAAATATTAAACCTGGAATCGAATCTAAATCCATCTCTATCAACAATAATTCCACCAACTTCGATATCAATACCTTCATTTTTGACAGAGCCTACATTATCAAAAATAGTATTGTTGTTGATCCCGGCATTTTGGAAGAATGGCACAGCAAATAGCAAATCTCTATTATTTGTTCTCCAAAAATCAATGTTACCGAACACTCTATTGTTCAACAATGAATAATCAACTCCAATATTAATAGCTTCTTCTTCTTCCCATCCGATATTATCATTTCCTAATTGACCAACTGTTACTGGTGAATTACTTAAATATTGACCTGAAGATGCTCCCCAAGTAGTTTGCGGCACATAATTAGCTGGTGTAGTGGTGCCAGGAATTAATAATTCAGCATTACCCAATACTCCATAACTTGCTTTAAATTTCAAATCATCAATTAAGGATATATCTTGTAAAAATGCCTCATCAGATATTCTCCAACCTATTGAACCAGCGTAAAATGTACCATATTTAGACTGTGAGCCGAATCGAGAATGCCCATCACGTCTTACAGTGATACTTGCTAAATACTTGTCATCATAGTCATAATCAACTTTTCCAAAAACTCCAAGTCTTTTATATTCATCAAAGAAGCCTCCAACTGCATTTGGCTGACCACTTCCTGGTAATCTAAAAAACGGATTTGCAAAGCCTACTGCTGTTAAATTAGCTCCTTCTCTTTCTTCAAACTTATATTCATATCCTAATATAGCTTTTAGTCTGTGAACATCAGCAAAGGTTTTACTATAGTTTAGATTATAGTTAGTATTTACATTTATTGATCGTCTATTATTTACCAACACAGAACCACCATTACCTGCAAAAGCAGGAATAGAAGATGGTCTTTGATTATCATCTCTGTTCATGGAAAAGTCAATACCAACAAATGCTGTTGCAGACAAACTAGGAGTAATCTGATAGGTAGCATTTGCACTGGAAACAGTTTGAAGTGTTCTACCTAAACGTACTTCTTCATTAACACCTTGAAGTATGTTATAGCCAAACAAATGAGATAATCCATTGGTAGGGTACCCATTATACTCACCGTTCTCATCTACCGCGGGAGAAGTAGGTATTGCTTCAAAAGAGGCTACCCAAGGACCATTAACAAAATTACCATTAGCAATAGAACCAAATGTTTTAATATGAGATAATGATAGTTTAGCATTAACAGTCAATTTCTCGGTGGCTTGATGAGACAAATTTAAACGGCCAGTAAACCTTTCAAAATCAGACATGATTACTTGTCCCTCTTGCTTGTTATAGGAACCACCAAAGAAGAAAGCAGTTTTTTCATCTCCACCTGACATAGAAAGATCATAAGTTCTGAATCTAGCATCCTGAAACATAGCATCTAACCAATTATACTCAGTATATGATGAAGGGTCTTCAGGGTTGCCAAATAATGCATAAGCTCCTGTTGTCGGATCATTCGGATCTTGACCGGCATTGATTTGTTGTTCAGCTTTAATAGTAGCAAATTGTTTTGCATCTAATACATCATATAAATTATTCGGTTGAACAACTCCCTCCTGAATACTCAAATTCACTTGGGTTTTCCCTTTATTACTACCTGTTTTGGTAGTAACAATAATAACCCCATTTGCAGCTTGAGCTCCATAGATTGCAGAAGCAGATGCATCCTTTAATATATCAATTGACTCAATATCATTAGGATTAATAGAGTTCAAAGGGTTAGCTGATCCTTGAGAAGTTTGCCCCAATTGAGCAACCTGTACTCCATCAATGATAATTAACGGATCATTGCTGGAATTAATGGAGCCAATACCTCTAATCCTGATATTCATAGCACCACCCGGCTGCCCACTAGCTGCTTGAATTTGAGTACCTGAAACACGGCCTTGAATTGCCCTGTCAAAAGACTGCATAGGCAAATCCTCAATCACATCTCCTTTAACAGAAGCGACAGAGCCAGTAATTTCTCTTTTTAATTGAGACCCATAACCTGTTACAACAACTTCGCTTAATTGTTGAACATCCGTTGACATCTGCACATCAACTATAGATCGTGCACCTACTGACACCTCCTGTTTCGCCATTCCAATGAATGAAAAAACTAATGTACCACCATCTGAAGGGACAGAAATTTTGTAGTTTCCGTCCAAATCGGTATTGACACCCGTTCCTGTGCCCTTTAATAATACGTTCACACCGGGTAAACCTTCGCCTGTATCAGCGTCAGTAACCTTACCACTTACGGTGCGATCCTGTGCCCATGCATATAGCACAAACACCAACATAAAACATGTTAGTAGAATCTTCTTCATACTTAATTTAGTTTAGGTTTAAATTTATTAATATTTAAAGATAATTAACATTTTTTTATATATCCTAACAAAATAATATTTTTTACGTAGTTGTTTCACAAAATATAACCCACTAACAACCTTCTTACTAACAATCTTAACTTGCGCTAATAGTGAAAAAACAGTACTTTCCTATTATTTATCTTAGAACAACGAGTATAATTATTCAAAGCCATATCGCTATTCACAACCTAACAAAAGGTTAAAATGAACACTTATAAATATGGTAAATAAATGAGCTCATTAAATGAGAAAAGGGATATATGGATCAGTATAAAAAATTAGAGTTACTTCAAATCGCGAAGCAATTTTCTTCCCATCCGGGAAATGAAAAGGCAGAATAAGATTCCAGTTAGCATTACAAAAAAACCTACTTAAGTGGTATGTTTTATAGCTAATATAAATGAGATCATGGTTACTACTTTGGCGGCACAAGTTAATTTTCTTTAGAAAAATGTAATCCCGCTCCATCCAGGACCTAGATGATGTCATTTTTTTTTAAAAAAAACCGAACTCAGGTATGAGATAATATTTGTTTGGAGAAGAAATTAATTACAGAATCACTAATCTAACTGTTTTTGCGTACTCTCCATTTGGTTGAGGCTTTGCCCCATATCCTTTAGAGGTGATTTGATTAGAAGAAACACCTACTTCTACCAGAGCATCATAAACAGATTGAGCTCTTTGCTCAGAAAGTTTTTGATTATAAGCAGCAGTACCTTTCTGATCCGTATAACCGGCTATTTCTATTTGAATACTGAGATTTTCTTTTAAGAAAGCCGCTATTTTACGAATTTCATTATGAGATTTCTCATTCAACTCATAACTATCAAATTCGAAATAAATATTATTTAAGGTGATAGACTGACCCTTCTTCAAACGATTAAGTTGAAAATCCACTTGCTGACGACTTTCGGATTCCACAGATATTTGTTTTGACTCAAAAAGATAATTTTCCGCTTCTACATAAAAGGAGTACTCAGATTGTTCCGGAATGATTATTTTGTATAGCCCATTGGATTGATCCGTTCCGGTTTCATGTACCAATGTATCTTTTACCAAATCATAAATCTGAACCTTTGCATGAAGAGGTTTATTATTTTCGGCATCTTTTACATAACCATAAACCAGACGCACATCTTCTGCTATTCTTTCTTCTTCATGGAAATAGAATATATTACTTGGTGGGTATTTAATGTCACTTGCTAATTCACGAGACCAATAGCGGCTACCGTCAAATTTTTGATGATAGGATATCTCATCAGTAAAAGTATTGATAGGATAGCCAATATTTTCCGGTTTTGTTTTTCTATTGTCCCAACTAGCTTTATAGATATCAAATCCTCCCATACCTACTTTTCCATTAGAACTGAAAAACAAGGTGTCATTTGAGAGAGATAAAAAGGGGGAGATTTCATCCGCAAAAGTATTGATAGGCTCGCCCAAATTTTCCGCAGGAGTCCATGCTCCGGCTTGCTTCCGGGAGAAATATAAATCACGCTTGCCAATACCTCCCTTTCTATTGGAACTGAAAATAAGCAACCTACCATCAGAAGATAAAAACGGTTGTGACTCCCAGGCACTTGAATTAATATTTGCACCTAAATTCTCCGGCTTCTGCCATTTCCCATTCTCTGAATAGGAAATATATAAATCGCAACTACCATAGCCTCCTTGCCTGTTGCAACTTGTGAAAACCATTACTCGTCCATCTGCTGAAATAGCAGCTGCCCCTTCATTTTCATTGGTATTGATCACCGGTACTTGTTCTACTTTCTGAAATTTGTTTCCATCGAGTTTGGCTCTATAAATCCCCTCCTCCATTTGGGAAGTCCGTTGACCTGTAAAATATAGAAACTCTGTAGGATATAGAGTGAAAAATGGAAAATATACACTTCTGAAAATATTTCCTGATTCAATAGACCGGATATCATAAGTATTCCCTCCTTTTTCTTTTAATTGCTTAGCTGCGAAATCGATAGACTCCAATATCACTTCTGAAAGTTGTACAAACTCTTTGTTGTAACCTTTCTCTTGATAAATATTCAATGGCTGCCGGGCTTCTTCATATTTACCTTTATCAAACATTTCTTTCCCCAGCACAAAGTAAAAATCATGATATTTAGCCGGCCACTCTTGATTTCTTTGAAATGCTAATTGTAATGATGAAACCACTTCATTTAAATTACCCGCATTATAATGAAGTGAGGCTTTCTCCAAATGAACTAAAAAATTATCTGAATCAGACTCCACCGCTTGATCCATATAAGAAACTGCATCATTCCAATTTCTTTGATACAGTGCTTCCTTGGATTTTTGGATTAATTTCTCAGTTTTCCTTTTAAAGGATTGTGCTTGAGTGAGTACACTTGCTAGGAGTATACATATAGGAAGAAGGACGAACAGCTTTTTAATCATAGTGCAATTTATCTTATAAGATATAATAATAAAAACACTGCTTTAAAATTAATTACAAGTGTTAAGATATTCCCCTCTATTTCAGCTTCAAAAACAGAGCTCTACACACTTAATTATCTCTTTTCCTGCTCGCATGTGAGGACACATAGCGAGGGCAAGCGGGGTACTGGCTTGCAGTCGTCTGGTAACTCACGGAATTAATTGAGCGTCTTGCCTAAACTTTAATCACTCACGAATAACTGTACTTACTGATAGAATGGTTATTGCGAATCCGTCTGTATTGAATTCAGTCGGTGGTACTATCCCTGAAGACGGTGAAGCAATCTTTTTAAGTGTAAGGAGAATTCTGTCTATGAGAAAATCTGGAAAATCAACAATTGCCTACATAGTTCTAGTTCGCTGCGCTAAAAACTACGGATAGAGTGATCATCTTTGCGAGCGTGATATGCTTATAATCAACAGATTGCTTCTCATGAAATGAGCATAAATTTTAGACATCTTACAAGATGAATAAAATTTGGAACGAACTCCATGTGACCGTTGAAAATAAACTTACACATGAATTCCGTTGACACACAATAGCATGCTAACAATAACCAGTGGGGCAAAGTTTGAGATATTCGTCCATGTAGGCTAGTTGCTAAGCTGCCTATTTGTAACTCCACACTTAGTTTAAGGTATATTCAGGTATTTATGTGTCTGCAAGGAAATACCCCACTTCGGATTATTCTTTACATACTCCACAATTAGAGGGGTCACTTTTTCTTGTTTGCTCCATTCTGGTTGAAGCAATAATTTACAATTCTTATTGATCTGAGCAGCGTGTTCTTCAGCCCATTTAAAATCGGAGTTATTATAAATAATCACTTTTAATTCGTTGGCGTGAGCATACCATTCAGGCAAAGGAGCTTTAAACTTTTTAGGAGAAAGACATACCCAATCCCAAGAACCTGAAACAGGATGTGCGCCTGAAGTTTCCACATTTACCACAAAACCTACTTTTTGTAAGCTTGTTGTAAGTGCAGCCATATCATACATCAATGGTTCACCACCGGTAATAACAGCTAATCGGGCAGGAAATTTTAAAGCTTCATCCACTATAGAACTGATTGATGTTAATGGCCACTTATTTGCATCCCATGATTCTTTTACATCGCACCATACACAGCCAACATCACAGCCTCCCAGGCGAATAAAATAAGCTGCTTGTCCGCTAAACACACCTTCTCCCTGGATTGTATAAAAAGCTTCCATCACAGGAAGTTCAACAGAAGGGTTGAAAGCTAATTTATGCATACATTTCTTTTTTGGCAGCAAGCCAGGTATTCATTAACAGACCTGCTCGGGTCATAGGACCCACACCGCCAGGAACCGGTGTAATATATGAAGCCTTTTCAGCAACCGTTTCAAACATCACATCTCCTTTTAAAGTAAATCCTGATTTTTTAGAAGCATCAGGCACTCTGGTGGTACCTACATCAATAACCACTACTCCTTCCTTTACCATATCAGCAGTTATCAGCCCTGGTTTACCCACAGCCACAATCAATATATCTGCTTGTTTAGTATAATGTGGCAAATTCTCAGTAAACCTATGGGTTAATGTAACAGTAGCATCTCCGGGATAATTCGCACTACCCATTAAAATCGAAACAGGAGAACCTACTATATGGCTTCTGCCCACCACTACACAATGTTTTCCTTTAGTAGGGATTTCATATCGTTTTAATAGCTCCAAAACACCAAACGGAGTGGCAGGAACGTAAGAAGGCAAATTGGAAGCCATACGTCCAAAATTAACAGGGTGAAATCCATCCACATCTTTTTCAGGGTTAATGGCATTCAGAATTTTATCGACATTAATGTGTTTGGGTAAAGGCAACTGAACAATAAAACCATCTACTCTATCATCATTATTCAATTTTTCAACTTCATGAAGCAATTCCTCCTCAGTAATGCTATCATCAAATACAAATTTGGAAGACTCAAAGCCTACATCTTCACAATCTTTTACTTTAGCACTTACATAAGTTTCGCTGGCACCATCCGTACCCACTAAAATTGCAGAAAGGTGAGGCACTTTTCCTCCTTCAGCTTTTAACTGGAAAGTTTTAGCTTTTAGCTCTTCTTTAATTTCAGCAGCTATTTTTTTTCCGTCTAATAAAATTGGCATATTAAGCAAGTATTAAGTACAGCGTACAAAAGTTAAATTATGGTAGATTATAGGTTGAATAGTGTTTTAGTGATTATATGAGGTTCAAATATTTAATTAAATAACAGATGATTAATCCAGTTTAAGAACTGCCATAAAAGCTTCCTGCGGAATTTCCACATTACCTACCTGACGCATTCTCTTCTTACCTTTTTTCTGTTTTTCCAGTAATTTTCTTTTCCTGGAGATATCACCCCCATAGCATTTGGCCAATACGTTTTTTCGTAATGCTTTCACACTTTCACGGGCAATTACTTTGGTTCCTATTGCAGCCTGTATAGCAATTTCAAATTGCTGGCGTGGAATTAATTCCTTCAGCTTTTCACAAAGCTTTTTCCCCCATTCATAAGCTTTCTCTCTGTGGACAATAGCTGATAAAGCATCCACCTTATCACCATTTAACAAAATATCCAGTTTAGATAAGTTACTGACTTTATAGCCGATCAACTCGTAATCAAGAGAAGCATAGCCTTTGGAAATGGTTTTTAATTTATCAAAGAAATCAAATACAATTTCTGCCAAAGGTATTTCAAATGTCAGTTCCACTCGACTTTGGGTAAGATAAACCTGGTTTTTAATTTCACCACGCTTATCCATGCAGAGTGTAATAACAGGGCCTACAAATTCATCTTTGGTGATAATTTGGGCTCTGATATATGGCTCTTCCAAATGATCAATTTCACCTAAATCAGGCAATTCGGAAGGCGCACTCACTTTTACCATTTCCCCATCCTTTAGGAAGGCATGAAATTGTACGGAAGGAACAGTGGTAATTACGGTCATATCAAACTCCCGTTCCAACCTTTCCTGCACAATTTCCATGTGCAGCATACCTAAAAAGCCACAACGAAAGCCAAACCCTAAAGCAGCCGAAGTTTCCGGCTCCCATACCAGAGAAGCATCATTCAACTGAAGTTTTTCCATGGAAGCTCTTAGCTCTTCAAAATCTGAAGTATCAACAGGATATATCCCTGCAAAAACCATCGGTTTCACATTTTCAAAACCTGTTACGGCTTTGCCGGGATTTACCGCATTGGTAATGGTATCTCCCACTTTCACTTCTTTGGCAATTTTAATACCACTGATCAGGTAGCCAACATTCCCGGCACTGATCACATCTTTAGGTTGTTGTTTTAATTTTAGAACACCGATCTCATCTGCCTCATAAATATTACCGGTATTAATAAATTTGATTTTATCTCCTTTTCTGATCTCTCCGTTGAAAACCCTGAAATATACTTCTATGCCTCTGAAGGGGTTGAAAACAGAATCAAAAATCATTGCCTGAAGCGGCTCATCTTTATTTCCTTTGGGGGCGGGCACCCTGGTTACTATTGCTTCGAGAATTTCTTCTATACCAATTCCCTCTTTAGCACTTGCATGCAATATATCTTCTTTTTTACAGCCTATCAGTTCCATAATCTGCTCAGAAACTTCATCAGGCATTGCTCCCGGTAAGTCAATTTTATTAAGCACTGGAATGATTTCCAAATCATGCTCAATCGCTAAATATAAATTTGATATTGTCTGTGCCTGAATTCCCTGAGCGGCATCGACAATTAACAATGCTCCTTCACAAGCAGCAATAGAGCGGGAAACTTCATAGGAGAAATCCACATGACCAGGAGTGTCTATCAGGTTATAAATATACTTCTCCCCGTTCAATTCATAGTCCATCTGGATAGCATGACTTTTAATGGTAATGCCACGCTCGCGTTCCAAATCCATACTATCTAACAACTGCTCTTTTTTCTCTCGGGCGGTAACAGTATGAGTGGTATCTAATAATCTGTCCGCCAAAGTACTTTTACCGTGATCTATATGAGCAATAATGCAAAAATTCCTAATATTCTTCATTTCCATATCAAGGTGCAAAACTACGTATTATTGTGCAAAGTTTATAATCGTAGTATTTTAATTTATTTTGGGAAATCAAGCAGTAGAATTTTACTAGAGAGATTCAAGGTTTTAGGTTTTCAGGATTTTGTCTGGTATCAACAACTGCTACTATAATATACATCCCTCTTCAACCCTATAATAAATTTTAGAATGGCTTTCCACAAAAAAGTAGTAGCTCTTCTTTGCAGAAAATACTTTTTCCTTTTCCAATGTTCCTGACAGAGGGAGCCCGCAATTCCTTTAATTGAATTTCCTCAAAATGCTGAAAGGGTTCAGGATTAATTTCCTAATTTTGTGATATGGGAATACGTTCAGTTTTAAGTAAACCTTTAGCAGCATACATAGTCGGGCAGCAAAATAAGTGGGCTGCTCACCCGGCCATTTCGCAGCTAAAGATTTTTAAGAGAATTATTGATCTGGCAAAGGATACTACTTTTGGCAAAGATCATGGTTTTGCAGATATCCAGAACTATGCAGATTTTAAAAGACAGGTTCCTATCAGGGATTATGAGGAGCTTAAACCTTATATAGATAAAATCTTACAAGGAGAGAACAATGTATTATGGCCAGGGAAACCAGCCTACTTTGCCAAAACAAGTGGTACCACTTCAGGCACCAAGTATATTCCTATTACCAAAGAATCAATCCCCAACCATATTAACAGTGCCAAAAATGCAATTTTGAGCTATGTGCATGAAACGGGAAATAGTAAGTTTTTAGACGGCAAGCTCATCTTTCTTTCGGGTGCTCCTACCCTGGAACAAAAAGCCGGAATCAATACAGGCCGGCTTTCAGGCATAGTCAACCATCATGTACCAGGTTACTTAAGAACGAACCAGCTTCCTTCCTATGAAACAAATTGCATAGAAGACTGGGAAGAAAAGCTAGAACGTATAATTGATGAAACCATTGATCAGGATATGACATTGATTTCCGGAATACCGCCCTGGGTGCAAATGTATTTCGATCGTATCCAGGCCAGAGTTGACAAACCAATTAAGGACATCTTCCCTAATTTTGACATGTTTATTTATGGAGGTGTTAACTTTGAGCCCTATAAAGCCAAGTTATTTCAAACTATTGGCAAAGAAGTTGATTCCATTGAAACATATCCGGCTTCCGAAGGATTTATTGCTTATCAGGATAGCCAGAAAGAGGATGGCTTACTACTCCTGTTAAACAGCGGTATCTTTTTCGAGTTTATTCCTGCTGATGAATATTTTGATGTCAACCCCACCCGCTTAATGATAGATGAGGTGGAGCTGGGAAAAAACTATGCACTAATAATAAATAGTAATGCCGGCCTCTGGGGTTATTCAATTGGTGACACAGTGAAATTCGTTTCAAAACAACCTTACAGAATAGTAGTTTCAGGAAGGATCAAGCATTTCATTTCCGCATTTGGGGAACATGTAATTGGAGATGAAGTGGAGAAAGCAATGAAAGAAACACTTGTTAAATTTGAAGGTGTAAAAATCACAGAATATACTGTGGCCCCGGAGGTAACTCCAAAAAGCGGGCTACCATACCACGATTGGTATGTAGAATTTTCTCATGCCCCTATTGATATGGAGGCTTTTGAAAAAGAACTTGATGCTAATTTGAGAAAACTAAATTCTTACTATGATGACCTTTTAAAAGGAAGCATTTTGAGGACTTTAAGAATTAATCCGCTGAAAGAGCAATCTTTCATTAATTATATGAAATCAGAAGGTAAATTAGGAGGACAAAATAAAGTGCCGAGATTATCCAATGACAGAAAAATTGCCAATGCTTTAACTCAATATTTAAGAGGATAATGGATCGGTTTCTACAAAAAAACTGGCGGATAATAGTAGTATTAATAGCAACAGCCCTTCTTTACTACTTCGATTACGGAACCATTGCTTTAGGTTTAGCAATAGTATCTATAGTATTAATTGCTATGGATATTTTATTAAAGAAAAAAGAAGACACTGAATAAAATATAGTGATAAAAAAGAAATCAATCGCCATATTAGGCTCAACTGGCTCCATAGGAACACAAGCCCTGGAAGTCATTAAATCCCACCCGGATCATTTCATAGTAGAAGTACTTACAGCGCAGAATAATGCCGATTTATTAATTAAGCAATCGCTGGAATTCAAACCCAATGTGGTAGTAATAGGAAATGAAAAATTGTATGATAAAGTACAAAATGCCTTATCACCACATCATATAAAGGTTTATTCAGGAGAAAAATCCCTGACCCATGTGGTGCAAATGGATACTATAGATTTAGTGTTAACTGCTTTAGTAGGCTATGCCGGACTAATTCCAACCATTAAAGCCATTGAAAGTGGAAAACATATTGCTTTGGCCAATAAAGAGACTTTGGTAGTTGCCGGAGAATTAGTTACAAAATTGGCGGAAGAAAAAGGGGTAAATATATATCCGGTTGATTCCGAACACTCGGCTATTTTCCAATGCCTGGTTGGTGAATTTCACAACCCGATTGAGAAAATTATTCTTACAGCTTCAGGCGGACCATTCAGGGGCAAGGACAAGCAATTTCTAGAAACAGTGACAAAGGCACAAGCCTTAAAACACCCCAACTGGGAGATGGGAGCGAAAATCACCATTGATTCTGCCTCATTAATGAATAAAGGACTGGAAGTAATTGAGGCCAAATGGTTGTTTAATTTAAGGCAGGATCAAATTGAAGTGGTAGTGCATCCACAATCTATTATCCATAGCCTTGTACAGTTTGAGGATAGTTCAATGAAAGCACAATTAGGTTTGCCTGACATGAGAGTTCCTATTATGTACGCCCTGAGCTTTCCCGAAAGATTAAAGTCAGATTTTGAGCGATTTAATTTTTTAGATTACCCAAATCTCACATTTGAGCAACCCGATAAAGAAACATTCCGTAACTTAGCGCTGGCATTCAAATCTTTAGAAAGGGCAGGTAATGCTGCTTGTATTTTGAATGCAGCAAATGAAGTCGTAGTTTCGGCCTTTCTTGAGGAAAAAATTTCATTTTTAGGTATGTCAGATATCATTGCCAATTGCCTTGATAAATTACCTTTTATAAAAAACCCAGGTTTGGAAGACTATATTTCAACAGACAAAGAAACTAGAATTAAAGCTTTAGAGTTTATACGTTAATGGAAACAATAATAATGATTGCCCAGCTACTATTGGGCCTATCTATTTTAGTAGGATTGCACGAAGCAGGCCATATGTTGGCTGCCAAGGCTTTTGGAATGAGAGTGGAACAATATGCTATAGGCTTCCCTCCAAAAATTTTTAAATTCAAATATGGTGAAACAGAGTATTCGCTAGGTGCCATTCCTTTGGGAGGCTTTGTGAAGATATCAGGAATGATAGACGAGTCCTTAGACACCAAATCCCTTGACAAAGAGCCAGAACCTTACGAGTTCAGAGCAAAGCCTGCGTGGCAGCGATTAATCGTGATGCTAGGTGGTATTATCGTGAATGTAATCACAGGTATTGTCATTTTCATATTCTTGCAATATGGTTATGGAGAGACTTATATGTCTAAAGATATCATTATGGAAAATGGTATTTATGCCTATGATTTAGGGCAAGACGTTGGACTAAAGACAGGCGATAAAATCATTGCTGTTAATGGTCAGGATTATGAAAGAGTAAATGAATTAACCAGTACTGATGTTTTATTAACTTCTGACAGTTATTATACCGTCCTACGAGATGGGGAAGAAATTATCGTTCCTATTCCCAATGATTTAATAGGGAAGCTCTCCGATAAAAATACTCCCGTAGATTTTTTTGACCCTCTATATGAATTTAAAGTGGGCAATGTGCTTCCTCAAAGTAATGCTGACATGGCTGGTTTACAACCCGATGATCAAATCATTGCAGTAAATGGGGAATCTATCCGGTACTTCCAGCAATTCGGTGAAAAATTGGAAGATCTTAAAGGTGAGGAAATCACTTTAACTGTTAAAAGATTAGAATCAACAGAGCAATTAACTGCCCGAGTTACTGACGAAGGAACATTGGGCTTTAATGCAACACCGGCATTAGACTTATCTCACCAAGACTTCACTTTTGCTGAGTCTATCCCTCTTGGCACACAAAAAGCTTTCAATGTAGTATGGGTAAACATCAAAGCATTTGGCAAGATATTTAAAGGTGAAGTCTCCGCTTCCGAATCTTTATCCGGCCCAATCGGTATTGCTCAGATTTTTGGAGGAGAATGGATTTGGCAAAAATTCTGGACTATTACAGGTTTATTATCTATGGTATTGGCCTTTATGAACTTCCTGCCTATTCCTGCTTTGGATGGAGGGCACGTGGTATTTATTACTTATGAAATGATTTCCGGCAGAAAACCTTCTGATAAATTCCTTGAAAACGCACAGAAAGTAGGAATGGTATTACTTTTAGGACTGATGGGCTTTGCCATTTTTAATGACATCTGGAAAATTTTACCATGGAGTTAATAATCCTGAAACTGCACCTAACTATTTAATTATTCACGGATGAAACCGACAAAAATATTGACATATGCCGGTGTACTCATCGTTATTGTCATTCTGATATTTAATATCAACCCTAACTCCTCTGTACCTGAGCCAGGCAATTATCAGGAAGAGATTGCAAAACACAGAGAGGAGAAGCATTTATTTATGAAATCAGATAAAGCTTCTCCTTTTATAGAGCAATCAGTACCTTTTGATAGCTTGAAATACTATGAAGCTGATGAGTCTTTTAAAGTAAATGCTACTGTGGAAGAAATCAACGATGGAGAGATTCATCAATTAGCCACAAGCGATGGTAAAGAAAAGGAATTCCAGGAAGTAGCCATCCTGCACTTTGATTTAAAAGGCACCCATCAAGATCTGACCTTGCTGGAATCTAAGGAGTCGGGACTATATTTTCTTTCTTTTTATGATGAAACAAGTGCTATACAAACTTATGGCTCAGGCAGATATTTAGAAACAGAATACGAGCCGGGAAAGTCAAAAGTCTTGCTAGACTTCAATTATGCTTACAATCCTTATTGTGCCTATACTACTGGTTATAGTTGTCCGGTACCCCTGCAAAAGAACCAAATCAACATTCCCATTACGGCAGGAGAGAAAAATTACGATTAAGAGCAACTAATCATTTTCAATACCAATCATTTCCTTAATTTTGCTTTTTGAATTACATTTTGTAGTTCAAAAACAAAAAGGAGTTTTCATCAATTAGCATGAGCAGAAATTGCCCTTCAAATTGATCTTCTCCCGAAATTTCTAAATAATCAATTGGTGGATTAAGCATATATTTATTCTTAATGTGAATAGATATTAAGCTTTATTACATCAGATAAAAACAATAATAATGAAAGTAGCTTTAAATTGGTTAAAGAAATATATTGACATTAAGGAAAGCCCTGAGGAATTAGGAGAGTTATTAACTAATACCGGCCTTGAAGTAGAAAGCATAGAAGAAGTAGAAACTGTTCCGGGCGGGCTGAAAGGAGTTGTAATAGGAGAAATACTCAATTGCACACCTCACCCCAATGCAGACAAGCTTAAGATCACCATGGTAAACATTGGTGAATCAGAACCTGTACAGATAGTTTGCGGAGCACCTAATGTAGCTAAAGGGCAAAAAGTAGTAGTGGCAACAGTTAATACCACCTTATATCCAAAGCCTGATGAACCTTTTCAAATCAAAAAATCAAAAATTAGAGGAGAACTATCTCTGGGTATGATTTGTGCCGAGGATGAGTTAGGCTTAGGTAATAGCCATGATGGTATTTTGGTTCTTGATACAGGTCTACCTGCTGGTACGCCAGCTGCAAAATATTTTAATCTGGAATCGGATACTGTTTTTGAAATAGGACTTACGCCTAACAGAGCAGATGCTACAGGGCATTTGGGAGTAGCACGTGACATTAAAGCTGTAACCGGCAATGAAATCAACTGGCCTGACGTATCAGCTTTCGCTACTGACAATAAAGATTTATCTATTAAAGTAATCGTTGAGAACGAACAGGATTGCCCAAGATACAGCGGAGTAAGCATGAGTGGACTTACAGTAAAAGAATCGCCAGCTTGGCTTAAAAATGCTTTATTGAGTATTGGTCTGGAGCCAATTAATAACATAGTAGATGTAACCAACTTCGTTTTATATGAAACAGGGCAGCCCCTACATGCATTTGATGCTGCCAAAATTAAAGGCAACACTATTAAAATAAAGAATTTACCGGAAAGCACCATTTTCAAAACTCTGGATGATAAAGAGAGAAAATTAGCTTCCACAGATTTGATGATTTGTGATGGAGAATCTAACCCAATGTGTATTGCTGGTGTATTTGGAGGAAAAGACTCAGGTGTTTCTGATACAACCACGAGTATATTTCTGGAATGTGCTTATTTTTCGGCTGACAGCATCCGGAAATCATCTCAAAAACACCAGCTAAAAACAGATGCGTCTTTCAGATATGAGAGAGGTACTGATCCTAACATTACAGTTTATGCATTAAAAAGAACTGCTCTATTAATTAAAGAAGTAGCAGGAGGAAATATCAGTAGTGAAGTGATTGATCATTTCGCTACTCCTGTTGAAGACAGAGCTGTCAGCATGAAGTATAAAAACATTGACAGGCTGATTGGTAAAAAATTAAATAAGGACAGCATTCACCAAATCCTGAATAGATTAGATATAAAAACTGAGAATACAACCGAGGAAGGATTTATTGCAATAGTCCCTCCATATAGAGTGGATGTTACGCGTGAAGCAGATGTAATTGAAGAAATCATCAGAATTTATGGTTTTAACAATGTAGAAATCCCTGAGACTCTTTCAAGTAGTTTTCTGGCGAGTTTCCCTGAGATTGACCCGGGGAAAATAAGAAAGGAAGCCGGCTTATTATTATCTGCCAATGGATTCCAGGAAATAATGACCAATTCTCTTACCAAGGCTGCCTATAGTCAGCAATTGGGCGATTTTAATGAGGCTGAGAATGTAGAAATCCTGAACAAATTAAGTGAAGAACTAGGAGTAATGCGTCAGGACTTATTGTTCACTGGTTTGGAAGTACTCTCTCACAATATCAATCGCAAACAAAACGATCTTAAATTCTATGAATTTGGAAAAATTTATAAAAAAATTAATTCCAAATACAATGAGAAAATGCGCCTTGCCTTGTATCTGACAGGGAAAAACGAACCCGAGAATTGGTTGCGAAAAAATGAATCAATAAAATATCATGATTTGTATTCGGCAGTTCTGAAAATTTTCAATAAATTTAGTGCGGAAAGTATTGAAAATGAAGATTTTCACAGTGACATCTTCGATTATGGCTTGAAGCTTAAAATCAACCAAAAAACAGTATGTGAATTGGGTAAATTAAGTAAAAAAGCCCTGAAATTGAGTGGTTTAAAGCAAGATGTGTTTTATGCCAATATCGATTGGGAAGCCTTATTAAGAAAGGTAAATACCAATGTTCAATTTGAGCCGGTGAGTAAATTTCCGGAAGTAAAAAGAGATTTGTCGCTGGTAATTGATAAGAATGTTTCCTACGAATCTATCAAAAAAATCAGTTTGAAAGAAGCTGGTCATTTGCTTAGTAAAATTGATGTTTTTGATGTGTATGAAGGAGATAAAATTGACAAGGATAAAAAAGCTTATGCTCTATCATTTACGCTTCAGGACAAGACGAAAACCTTGAATGATAAAATAATTGATAAAACAATGAATAAACTAATGCAAGCTTTTGAACAAGAAATAGGGGCTGTGATTAGAAAATAAAAAATGAATCAAGACGGACTACATACTGAATTAAATGCCTTAGAACGTAAGGTTCAACTGCTTTTGAATGAATATCAAAATGCCAAGAATGAATTGAATATTTTAAAAAGCGAGAATCAGGAACTAAAGTCAGTGTTGAAACAAAAAGACGAACGGATTAAGGACTTTCAAAATCAAGATAAAATTAGTAAGATTGTAGGAAGTATTGGGAAGAGTGAGGAAGAAACTTCTGAAATGAGGGGTAAAATTGACGAATATATTAAAGAAATTGATAAGTGTATTTTACACTTAACAAGATAGATAACCGGACTATTTATGAGGGAATTATCCATCAAAATAAAGATTGCTGACAGGGAATACCCTATGACCGTGAAAGCGGATGAAGAAGAGCGCATTAGAAAAGCCGGTAAATTAATTAATGAACGATTGAAGTCGTACAGGGAAAAATTTGGCATTGATGACAAGCAAGACCTGCTTTCAATGGTTGCTTTTGATGCATTAATAGACAGATTGAGTGTAGAAGACAATAGACAGGGAGCAGACGAATCGGTTTTAAATAAAATTAAATCTATTAATCAATTAATTAGTCAATCAATATAACACCCTCCATTCAGTAACAATAACACTGCTTCCCGGCAATATAAATAAATATATAAAATGGGAACATTATACATTATTATTACAGGTGTTGCAGGCCTTTTATTAGGCTTCTTCTTGAGCAAAATGGCTCAAAAAAGCCTGCTCAATAAACTAGAAAGGGAAGCGCAGGACAAAGCCACTTTAATTGTTAGAGAAGCTGAAATTAGTGCTGAAAACATAAGGAAAGATAAAATGCTCGAAGCTAAAGAGCATTACCTGAAAAAAAAGTCGGAGTTTGAAGAAGAGGTTAGCAGGCGTAAGAACCAAATGGTAACCAATGAAAACAAACTTAAACAAAAGGAACAGAACTTATCCAAAGAAATAGAGCAGTTTAAGCGTAAGGAAATAGAAACCGAAAAGCTTCAGGAGAACCTGGCTGCACAACTTGATGTAATTGCCAAGAGAAAAGAAGATCTGGAAAAAATCAAGCAACAGCAAGTTAATATTCTGGAGAAAGCAGCTAACCTTACAGCTGATGATGCAAGAGAACAATTAATTGAAGCTTTAAAAGATGAAGCCGAAACCAAAGCTTCCTCCCTCATAAAGGATATCATGGAAGAAGCCAAGCTTACGGCTACCAAAGAAGCCAAGAAAATTGTTATCTCTACCATTCAACGTACTGCTACAGAACATGCAGTAGAAAACTGTGTATCGGTTTTTAACATTGAAAGTGACGATATCAAAGGTAAAATCATTGGAAGGGAAGGTAGAAATATCCGTGCACTGGAAGCGGCCACGGGTGTAGAAATTATTGTTGATGATACGCCAGAAGCCATTATCATTTCCGGTTTTGACCCTGTCAGAAGAGAGATAGCCAGGCTATCCTTGCACCGTCTGGTACAAGATGGAAGAATCCATCCGGCAAGAATTGAAGAAGTAGTAGCCAAGACTATCAAAAATATAGAGGAAGAGGTAGTAGAGATTGGTGAAAGAACTGTGATTGATTTAGGTATTCATGGATTACATCCTGAATTGATAAGAATGGTCGGGAGATTACGCTTCAGGTCATCTTATGGACAGAATCTATTACAACATTCAAGAGAGGTTGCCAATATGTGTGCTACCATGGCTTCTGAATTGGGTTTAAATGCCAAACTGGCCAAGCGAGCAGGATTACTTCATGATATAGGCAAGGTTTGGCCTGATGAACCGGAGCAGCCACATGCTATTTTGGGTATGGAGTTCGCCAAAAAATACAAGGAGCATCCTGAAGTTTTAAATGCCATTGGTGCCCACCATGATGAAATTGAGATGACTTCATTAATATCCCCTATTGTGCAGGCTTGTGATGCCATTTCTGGTGCAAGGCCTGGAGCAAGAAGGGAAATCATGGACAGCTATATCAAACGTCTGAAAGAATTGGAAGAGTTAGCCATGAATTTCGATGGTGTGAATAAATGCTATGCTATTCAGGCCGGACGTGAATTACGGGTGATGGTGGATGCAGATAATGTATCCGATCAAAAAGCCGGTCAACTATCGTTCGATATTTCTCAAAAAATAGAAAAAGATATGCAATATCCTGGTCAGATAAAAGTGACTGTGATAAGGGAAATGAGATCGGTTTCTTTTGCAAAATAAATTGCTTGAGAAATGATATAAGCTAATGAAGGCCTGCACTTGCAGGCCTTTTTTGATCAACACAAAGAGAATAAACAAACTTCACAAGTTGAATCTAAACCTTGCCCTAAGTGTGAATAGGATAGATTGATATTGATCCTATTTAATTTCTTCTCCTCCATTAACAACATTATTAAGTTCTATTAATTATACACTCTCCATAATTTGCTTATTTTTGCCTTCAATGAAAACTCAGCAATCTTTCTACGCCCTAATAGTTATTTTACTAAGTTTCTCCTGCTCAACTCCTAAAGAAGAACAGGAGAAAAATATAGGAACCGAACTTATACGCTACAGCGAAAAACTCAGTATACAAGCCTATGAGGATTACACTAAAGTAACTGTAAAGCATTCTAAAAATGAGCAGGATGTCTTTACCTATATACTTTATCCTAAGGACAAATCACAACCTTCCATAAAAGCTGATCTTTATATCCAAACGCCCATTAATAAAATCATTTGCTTCTCTACTAGTCATTTAACCGCCTTGGATGCCTTAGATCTGGAACAACATTTAATTGGATTTCCAGATACTAAATGGATTTACGATAGCAGCTTAAGAGCAAAAGTGAAAGCAGGCTCTCTTCAGGATATTGGACAAAAAAATGGTATCAACATTGAGAAAACCCTAAAACTACAGCCTGACCTCGTAATGGCTTACAGCACTGGCAGCGCTTACGATAACCTTGAGCCTATACAACAAGCTAATATCCCTGCAGTTGTAAATGTAGATTATCTGGAAAGTAATCCCTTAGGCCGGGCGGAATGGATAAAATTTACTGCAGTTTTTTTCAATAAAGTGGAGGAAGCTGATAGCATATTCAAATCTATTGAATCATCTTATCAGGAACTAAAGGACTTAGGCCAAGCACAAGCATCTAAACCTACAGTAATGACAGGTGTAATGTATGGGGACACATGGTATGTGCCAGGAGGAAATAGCTATGGGGCACAATTTATAACAGATGCGGGTGGTAATTATCTGTGGTCGGAAAATAAAGAGAGTGGCAGCCTGGAACTGAGTTATGAGAGTGTATTAAGCAAAGCACAAAATGCAGATTTTTGGATTGGAGTAGCTAATTTTTCCTCTTACAGTAATTTAAAAAATACTGATTCAAGGTATGCTTATTTTGATGCTTTTAAAGAAAAAAATATCTATAGCTATGTTAAAAGAGTGCATGAGGCAGGAGGGAACGATTACCTCGAATCCGGATTTTTACGACCAGATCTGATATTGCAGGACTGCATAAAAATACTCCACCCTGATGTACTCTCAGACAGGGAATTCACTTACTTTCAGGCTTTGCAACCTTGAAATCTACAAAACCATATCGATTCCTTGCCGGATTAAGTTTTCTTTTGTTAATATTAATCTTTTTTTCAGTGAGCCTGGGGTCAGTCTATATCTCACCAAACGAAATTTTCCAGGTCTTATTCAGTGATACTTTCAACGAATCCGCTATTTATAATATCATCATCCATTATAGGTTCCCAAAAACAATCACCTCTGTTTTTGCCGGAGCGGCCCTGGGCTTTGCAGGTCTACAGATGCAAACATTGTTTAGAAATCCCTTAGCAGGCCCTTTTGTGTTAGGCATCAGCTCAGGAGCAAGCCTGGGTGTGGCACTATTAGTTTTATCTGGTATAGGTATTACCGGTATTTTAGCTTCATGGAGTATGGCTATTGCCTCAATAGTGGGTTCTTCTATTGTATTACTTCTGGTGTTACTAGTATCAATTAACATACGCGACAGCATGTCTTTGCTTTTGATAGGGTTGATGTTTGGTGCTTTCACCTCAGCCATTGTAAGCGTGTTACAATATTTCAGTTCAGCAAATGACATTCAAAATTTCCTTTTCTGGACCTTTGGCTCTACAGGCAACCTTAATTGGCAGGAAATGAAAGTATTTATTCCAGTGGTTGTTGGGGGAATGGCTATAGGTTATACGCAGGCCAAACCCCTTAATGCGTTACTTTTGGGAGAAAATTATGCGCAAAGCATGGGCTTAACCATCAAAAAAGTAAGGATTGCATTAGTATTGAGTACCAGTTTATTGGCCGGGGTAGTAACAGCTTTTTGCGGGCCAATTGCTTTTTTGGGTTTAGCGGTACCACACATAGCAAGAATTATCTTCAAAAGTGCAAATCACCATGTGCTTATTCCGGCCACTTTGCTTTTGGGTGCTATTCTATTGCTGATTTGCGATATTATTGCGCAAATGCCGGGGCTTGACCTTATACTCCCCATTAATGCCATTACGTCTCTTTTTGGAGCACCTGTGGTTATTTGGCTGATTGTGAAAAGTAAAAACATGAGCAGGAACTTTGGTTAAAACAGACAATATATTTCACACTGAAAAACTGGCCATTGGCTATAAAAAAGGCCGTGCCACTAATATTCTGATGGACAACATAAACCTTTCAGTGAAGAGAGGCCAAATGATCTGTTTGTTAGGTGCCAATGGTGTAGGCAAAAGCACATTGATAAGGACTCTGGCAAGATTGCAGCCAACTCTTGAAGGAAATGTAATTCTACTTGGAAAGAATATCCTGGATTATAAACATAAAGAGTTGGCCCAGAACATTAGTCTTGTACTCACTGATCCTATTCAGGGAGGGAATTTAAATGTGCTGGAACTTGTGCAAATGGGTCGCTATCCTCATACTTCATGGTCAGGCCAGTTAAGTTCCATTGATGATGAAAAGGTGAATATAGCCATACAACAATGTGAGATTGACTATATTAGAAACTCCAACATTTTTGAAATAAGTGACGGGCAATTGCAAAAAGCCCTCATAGCTCGTGCTCTGGCTCAAGATGGAGATTTAATGTTGCTGGACGAGCCGACTGTTCATCTTGACGCCAATAACAGGTTTACCATAATGGAATTATTAAAAAAGCTAGTGGAAGAAACAGGTAAATCAGTTATTATTAGCACACACCAGGTAGAAATGGCCCTGGAATTGGCAGATGAATTATGGTTGGCAAGTTGCGGAGATCCCATTGTATCAGGAAAACCAAAGGAGTTAATTGAAAAAAAATTGATTGCCAAAATGTTTCCTTATCTATCAAAACTTTCTTAAATAGCATTGGTTGGAATAGTAGTACTTAGAGTGATTTGACTTTTGGAATATAGGATTTTCCTCACATTTTATCTACTTTTGCATCTTTCAATTTTCAACCAATACAGAGTGATCCTAATTCATACTAAAGCATTGCATATTAAAGAAAAAACACACTATTTAAGTGTTGTAAGCAACGGGGATAGAAGAAATTTCACTGAAGTAATTCAGAATGCCAACAAAATACATGAAGTGATACAAAAGTCTTCTCAAACCTTAATTTTACTTGATTACAGAAAAACTATTTTTCATCTTCCTCATAATGAAGCTTTTAACCTGGTAAAGGTATTTGAAATAAAACTGACAGAATTTAAGAAAGTAAAGATGGCTGTAATTATTAATAACAGAAGTGAGGAAATTGGTAACTTCTGGGCTTCTATTTGTCAAAGAAGAGGTTTCAATTATGCCGTTTTCAAAGAAGAACCGGAAGCTGAAAAGTGGCTATTGAATTGAGTCCTGCATTCATAATTACTGGCATTCCTTACATACACCATTCATTGTATAGCTCACACTGTTTAATTGATAGTCCTCAGAGATTTTCACATCAGGCACTTTTATTTCCTGTAAACAAAAAGTTTGATTACATTCATCACATATAAAATGAGCGTGTTCATCTTTATGATCATGTCCAGAGCAATCGTCAGCACATAACGCATATCGCATACCTCCTCCCTGATCAGGGGCTTGATGTAAGATACCATTTTCTTCAAAGGAATTTAAAGCCCTGTAAAGCGTCACCCTGTCATGGCTTGTCTTTAGCATCTTTTCCAGATCATTAACAGAAAGTGCATGATCCTGTTTCATAAATATTTGAAGGATTTCCAGCCTAATTTGGGTCCTACGCAAACCATGAGATTGTAATAAATCCTCTGCAATTTTCAAAGTTTCCATGATACTCTTTCTTTACTACCAAATATCGTCATTTTTTAACAAAACTAAAAATAACGCAAAATAGTTGCCTTAAATTCCGGTCAGGAAATTAATTTATTTCTGAAAGATCTCTCATCCATGAGGTATATGAGTCTTTCTAAGCAAAAAAACTTATTTAAGCTAACCCACTAAAAAATCTATTAAGAATAAATCTCTTATCAAAAAGTACTATAATAGCCACAGGTTTACCCGTGGCTATTATTATAATTTATCAATAAAAAAGCTGATTTCAAACGAATTAGCAAAATAGCACTCCACTTTATCACTTCATCACCTAATTAACCTCTTGCCAATTTCTTATACTTGATTCGTTTAGGAATAGCATCCTCCCCTAATCTCTTCCTTCTGTTTTCTTCATAATCAGAGAAATTCCCCTCAAACCAATACACCTGGGAATTCCCCTCAAAGGCCAATATATGAGTAGCTACTCTATCAAGGAACCAACGATCGTGACTGATAATTACAGCACATCCTGCAAAATTTTCAAGTCCCTCTTCCAAAGCCCTTAAAGTATTTACGTCTAAATCATTGGTTGGCTCATCGAGTAACAACAAGTTCGCTTCCTGTTTAATAGACATGGCTAAATGCACCCTGTTTCTTTCCCCACCGGAAAGCACTCCTACTTTTTTCTCCTGATCGCCCCCGGCAAAATTGAATTTACTTACATAAGCCCTGGAATTAATTTTATTGCTTCCCAGCTGAATCCATTCATTGCCCTCAGATATATTTTCCCACACAGATTTATTTGGATCCAGATTATCATGCTCCTGATCAACATAAGAAAGTTTAACAGTTTCACCCACCTCAAAACTTCCTGCATCAGGTTTTTCTTTTCCTGTAATTAAGTTAAACAAAGTAGTTTTACCGGCACCGTTTGGCCCTATGATTCCCACAATTCCACCTTGTGGCAAAGAGAAATTAAGATCTTCATATAATAATTTATCTCCAAATGCCTTGGATACACCATGTGCCTCTATTACTTTACTGCCCAACCTTGGTCCGGGCGGAATAAAAAGTTCTAATTTTTGTTCTTTTTGCTTTACTTCTTCTCCAAGCATTTTCTCATACGAAGAAAGTCTGGCTTTGGATTTTGCCTGCCTTGCTTTAGGAGACATATTCGCCCATTCCAATTCTCTTTGCAAAGTTTTCTGACGTTTGGATTCTGTCTTCTCCTCCTGAGCTAGTCTTTTTTGCTTTTGATCTAACCAACTTGAATAGTTTCCTTTCCAGGGAATTCCCTCTCCCCTATCCAGTTCCAATATCCAGCCTGCTACGTTGTCAAGAAAATACCTATCGTGGGTAACAGCTATCACAGTTCCTTTATATTGTTGTAAATGATGTTCCAGCCAATGAACAGATTCCGCATCAAGGTGGTTGGTTGGTTCATCCAATAATAAAACATCAGGTTCCTGTAAAAGCAATCGGCAGAGTGCCACTCTTCTTTTCTCTCCTCCTGAAAGGTTCTTCACTGGCGCATCCGCAGGCGGAGTACGCAAGGCATCCATAGCCTGCTCCAGGCGACTATCGAGTTCCCATGCATTATGATGATCCAGTTTCTCCTGCACTTTGCCTTGTTGCTCAATTAAGTCATTCATCTTATCAGTATTATCCAATATCTCAGGATCTCCGAATTTCTCATTAATTTGTTCAAATTCCTTCAACAGGGCCACCACCTCGGCCACGCCTTCTTCAACCACTTCCTTTACGGTTTTATTGGGATCCAATTGAGGCTCTTGCTCCAACATACCCACTGTGTATTCCTTTGAGGCAACCACTTCTCCCAAATAATCCTTATCTATACCTGCTATGATACGCAGAAGGGATGATTTACCAGAACCATTTAAGCCTAATACACCAATCTTTGCACCATAGAAAAAAGAAAGATATATATCTTTAAGCACTTGCTTTTTAGGTGGGTAGATCTTTGAGACACCCGACATTGAAAAAATTATTTTATCATCACTCATATCAATTGATTTTACTAACTTCCAAAATTATATATCAAATTACGTGAATACCTAGGTAATAACACAATAGGCATGCGGGTATCTCATAAAATAAATTTATTTTTGCAACGAAATATTTTAAAACCAAAATTTAAACATTTTGACTGAATTAAAGCAAGACATGGCTTTCATTGAGGAGGGTAAAGTTATTCTTAAAGCGCAAGGAGAATTTCCTGAGCGTGTAATCGGTGAAGTAAAAGATTCTGAAACTGAATCGATTCAATTTTTTGAAAATAAATTTACTCTATTAATAAATAAGGTAGATGAAGTACAAAAGCAAATAGAGGAAGAAGATAATAAAGGATCTTTCCTGATGAAAATCGTCAATCTAAAGAAATCACTTTCTACCTATGATGGCATTGGTGATTTTTTAATGTTAAAGGATCGATTGGTAATGCTTGAAAAATTATTGGAGGATTATATCAGTCAAAACAGAAAAAGAAATCTTGAAGTAAAATCTACTCTGATTGAAGAAGCCAAAAGTTATGCTTCCAATCCTAATTGGAGAGAAGCTACAGAGCAGCTGAAAGAACTAAGGCAAAGATGGATTCGCGTAGGTGCTGTGGATGACAGTAGCAAGGAAGAGATAGAAAGCAACTTTCAGGCTGTTTATGACGAGTTTTATGAACGTAAAAAAGCCTTTCATGAAGCCAAACAAGCAATGATGGCCAAAAGGATTGAACAGTACGAACAACTCATAGAGAAAGCCAGGAAATTAAAGACCACAGAAAAAGATTCCGAGAAACTTTCACCGCTTTTAGGCCAACTGGTCGAAGAATGGAAATCTTTGGAAAATATTCCAAAAGAAAATTACAGTCAATTACTCAATGTTTTTAAAAAGCTTACTCATATTCCCGGACAGATTGAAAGAAAAAAGCAAAATGCTTCTCCTAAAAAACAGGAGATTGGTGTAGAAAAGAAAAAGGAGCTTTTAAAACAGTTGGAATTAGCAAAAGAATTACCCATTGAAGAGGCTGTGGTTAAGGCTAAAGAAATACAACAAAGCTGGAAAGAATTAGGCAAAGTAAGTGTGGGTAAAAAAGGGAATGAAGATTTTTTCTTTTGGAATGATTACATATTCGAAAAACACTTCTTAGATAATTTGTTTAAAAAGAAGGCAAAACCTAAGCTTGATAATAAAGAAGCTCTGAAATTCAAAATGAACTTATTGCGTGACCTATTAAGCCGCGATCAGAAAGAACTGCTCATATTTGAAGAAAATCTGGAGAAGTTTAACCTGGGTACGGACAAGCTGGATAAGATGGTTGGCTTCAAACATGAAAAACAGAAAAGAAAAATAGCTGTCAAGCAACAAATCCTTGATGAATTACGTGATTCCAACAAAAATCAGCAATAATAACTATTGTTGAAATTTTCCTAACAAATATATTAAGTGAAAGTGAATTAAAACTTTGATTTACAAAAATTTATTATACTTTTGCGCATCAAAAAAAATACGTTAAAATATGTATTGGACATTAGAATTAGCTTCATATTTAGAAGATGCACCGTGGCCTGCCACTAAAGACGAATTGATTGACTTCGGAATTCGATCAGGTGCGCCATTAGAAGTTGTAGAAAACCTACAAGAATTAGAAGACGATGGTCAACCTTATGAAAATATTGAGGAGATATGGCCGGATTACCCATCAAAAGATGATTTCTTTTTCAATGAGGATGAGTATTAGCAAAGTGAGTAAAAACTCACTTTGCTTTTAAAAAAGCTTCAGCAACAAGCATATCTTCAGGTGTAGTGATTTTAATATTCTTATAGCTCCCCTCCAATAAGGTAATATTGTGACCAGTAGCTTCAACTACTGATGCATCATCAGTAAATTCTTCTTTAAAATCTTGCTCATAAGCCGATTTGATTAGATTTGACTGGAAAGTTTGTGGAGTTTGAATAGCTCTAAGTTTACTTCTATCCAGGTTGTGACTTTTAACAGCTTCTAATTGCCTCACTGAATCTTTCATTTTCACTGAAGTAACGGCACTACCTTTTTCACGAGCTACTTCATAGGAATTTATAATTAATTCCTCACTAATGAAAGGCCTAACACCATCATGTATAGCCACCAAAGCATTGTTTTCAACGTACTCCAAAGCATTCTTTACAGAATGAAACCTGGTTTCACCACCACTCACAGTAATATGTGGAGTGTAATTATGATGCCATTCGCATAGTTCCTTCCAAAAATTAATTTCTTCTGAAGGCAAAGTGATGATTAGTTGAATGTCAAAATCTGCCATGTGAAAAGCCTGCAAAGTATGCATGAGAACGGGAGTACCTCCCAGTTTAAGGAATTGTTTAGGCAGACTCATCCCCATCCTTTTCCCTGACCCACCGGCTACTATTATAGCATACTTTTTCATTAATCAGATTTGTTCTATTCTTAAAAATAACTTAATGCCAGCACATCTTGTTACATAGCTGCATAAAAAAAGGGTCATGAAGACCCTTGAAATATGATGGTTTTTAAGTTATTTCCTAATGACAAATTCTACCCTCCTGTTGATCTCCCTACCCATTACCTCATCATCATTACTTACCAATGGACGTTCTTCTCCATAGCCAACAGCATTCAACCTATTCTTATCTATACCCTTATCCACTAAATATTTCATTACCCGGTTAGCACGCAATTGAGAAAGTTTCTTATTGAAAGCATCGTTACCGATATTATCCGTATGACCTGCTATCTCTACATTCACATTATTATTTTGCTCCAGGAAGTTGACCATTTTATTGAGTTCATCATCAGATTCTGCTTTTAAGGTCGCCTTCCCGAAATCGAAAAAGATATACCTTAACACTTTACTTGATCCTACTTCTGCCTTTCGCAATCTTATAGTTTCCCTGATAGTTATCTCCTTATCTGAAGAAGCCGGAACACTTATTTTTTTATTGGAGAAGATATATCCCGTTTTCTCAGCAGATAGCATAAAATCAGTATTTTCATCACGTACTACAGTAAAGCTATAGATACCATTTTCCATTTTATTGGGAGGGAGTATTATGTTATCAGGCTGGCTTTTTAGTTCTAATTTTGCATCTATTGTTTCATTGGTTTTAGCATCAACTATACGCACCATCAAAGTAACAGGTTGGTCGGTATCAACGGTTTCATCCTCTTTAGCATCAGCAACATCCACTTTATTCACGTCCCTATCACTATCAATTTTATCCTCATCTACCGGATTATCTTTCTTGACAGTTTCCTTATTCGTAACACCACCACTTGCATCTGCAATTGTTACTGAGTAAATGTCATTGTAGCCGAAACCATCCTCTCTCACTGAAGCGTAATATCCTGTTTTACCATCTTTGGTCATTACAAAATAAACATCATCATCAGGCGAATTAAGGGGATAACCCAAATTCACAGGAGTACTCCATTCATTACTTGCGCTATCATATTCCGTCTTGTAAATATCAAAACCTCCCATCCCATCATGGCCTGTGGAACTGAAATACAAAGTTTTCCCATCATACTGAATAAAAGGACCATCTTCGTCCTCTTCCGTATTTATCACATTTCCTAAATTCTTAGAGGGACCCCACTCTCCTTTTTTGTTTTTGGTAGAATAATAAATATCAAAACCTCCGTTTCCTCCAGGCCTGTTACTGGCGTAAAACAAGGTGTTTCCATCAGAAGATTGAGAAACAGATTTCTCATTATATCCAGCCGAATTAATATTTTCACTCAATCCAACAGGCGGAGACCAGGTATCCTCTGCCAACAAATTGGTATAATAAATGTCTCCATTCCCTTCATCGCTATAGATATACAACGTTTTGCCGTCAGGAGAAAAACCCAGGTTAGAGTCATGATATTTTGTATTTACCACACTCCCAATATTCTCGGCATATTGCCATTTTCCATTACTCTTTTTTGAAATGAAAATGTCTTCGTAATGAAAATTATCGTCAAAAACATTTTCATTTAAATTCCCATCACTTCTTCTGGTGGTAAAAACCATTACGGTTTCATCCGCATTTACAACAGGTGCATAATCCCAGGAATCGGAATTAATAGTTGAACCCATATTTTCAATTGAATAATTTACAGGATTGTTTTTGTACCGCTGCCCATTCTCACATTCGTATATTCTTCTTTCTACTTCCAGCAAAGGAGTTTTATCTGCTCCATTATAGTCTTTACTTTTTTCCAGTTTTCTTTCGTATTCTTTATAATAATCAATAGCGGTTCCAAAGTCGTAGCCATAATGATACCCCCTACCAATCAAGTACAACAGATTGAATTTATAATTCGGATCCAGTTGATATGTCCTTAAAAGAAATTTCGTTGCTTTTGCCTTCTCTGTTGTTTGTAAGTAAGTATTACCTGCCATAAAATTAGCTTCAACATTACTGGGGTCCGCTTCCGCAGCAAGTACGTACATTTCGCGTGCCTGCGTCAAAACTTTTGTCGCAGAAAGAATTTCCTGAGCTAATGCCATATATTCTTCAGCTTCCTGTTCCGGAGTCATTTCCTGAGAAAAGCTATCGTTCAAGAAAATGAAGGGGAGGAGAAAGATAAGAAGCAGTCTATATAATAATTTCATATTATTCTTAATTCGGTAAAAGATAGCGAGTTAGGTCGCTTCACTCAAATAATCACTTAAATTAAGTTACTTTTTATGTTATATCAAAAAAACAAGCGAAAACTTATGAAAAATCTTTCATATAGTTGTCATTTCTATCTTCTTTAACATAAAGCCTTTATCTTTACGGCATGAACAGCATTAAAGAAGCAGAATTTATCATCAGTAATACAGACCACAGCAAATGCCCAGCACCTGATTTACCCGAGTATGCTTTTATTGGTCGTTCTAATGTAGGAAAATCTTCTCTAATAAATATGCTTTCAGGTAGAAAAAGCCTTGCAAAAATATCAGGAAAGCCGGGAAAAACGCAATTAATCAACCATTTTTTGATGGATAAATCATGGTACCTGGTAGATTTACCCGGCTACGGTTATGCCAAAGTAAGCAAAAAAGTAAATGCCGGCTGGGGAAATATGATCAATAATTACCTTACTTCAAGGGAAAACCTGGTATGTATTTTTGTACTGATAGATTCACGGCTTCCCCCGCAAAAAATAGATGTCGAGTTTATTGATTTTCTAGGAAGAAACCAATTACCATTATCAATTATCTTTACCAAGGCAGACAAACAATCCAGGAATAAAACACAGCAAAATGTGGCAGTATTCAAAAAAAACATGCTTAACACCTGGGATGAATTCCCTCCGCACTTTATCAGTTCTGCTACGGAAGAAAAAGGCAAGGAAGCAATATTAGGTTTCATTGAGCAATTAAATGAGCATTGGAATGAAGTTGAAGAGTAGACGAACTTATGCCTGACGGGTGTAACTTGCCGGCATTTACTTAAGCTAGGTCTGACGTTTCCCCAAGTTCTGTGACTCACAGAACTTGAACTGCAACATTCAGAAAAATGGTTTTATTGACAATACTATATCGCACCTACGGAGCTTGGTTCGATTATACAATGTTTTTCTACTATGATTAAGCTCCTATGGAGCCGGGGTTTCGTTATTCATAAAAATGATGTTGTCCTTTCAAGGCTGGCAATTACGGTTCAAATTGGGTCGCCTTTTTCGGTTTAACAGTGCACCATTTGACCGAAACCACTGGCATGTCCTAACCGAAATATAGCCAACATCATGCTTAATTATTGAGTCGCAGACTCATGGTTATTGAACAATCCACAGTCCGCTGCGCTAAAACTACAGATAGGAAGAGATGAGGGTTTAGGGTGACAGCACTTTTTAGTTTACTCCTTCGATAGATGCAGATTAAAGAAGATTGACCATAAAAAACCCCATCAATCAAAGACTGATGGGGTTAAATAGGAATTGTTGTTACCTAATTAAGTATCAATAATTGTTACCGTTAAACCTGTTCATTAAATAGCGGATCTCAAAATCACCGGCTATTGAACTTGACACATTCTGCACAAAATGTGCTTTCGAATAAGTCATAGTAACAATTTGTAAGTCACGGGTTTCAGAACCTTCTCCAGTACCTGTCAATGTCAACGCTGTTTCTGTAGCAGACCACGTGCCTACACTTAACACACCATTGGCATCTTCCAGCACAAAGTTACCATCACGCTCGATCACCAGTCTTTCAATGATATCGGAGTCATCAGCCTGGCCTGAAACATATGCTTCGTCTACTAACCATTCACCTACAACCATTTTACCGGTTGAAGGATCTTCAGGTTTGGCACATGAGATAGCTATTAAAGCTATCCCAAGTACAAAAATATAATTTATGAATTTTCTCATGATTCTTAATTTTTAATGATTCTTACATTTTTAACCAGACCTTCATACTGAATCTGTAGCATATAAATACCTGACTCCAGGTCACTGATTGAAATCATATGCTTAGCTTCCAGACTATTCTTCTCAAAGCTATCTGACTTCATTACCTGACCGGTCATTGTGGTGATTACCAATTGGTGCTTGCCCATGTACTCACTCACTATGTTCAGGTTCACCTCAGATGAACTTGGGTTAGGATAGGTATTTACATCCATGCTAACTCCGCTTCTGTTGGCCAATACTCTTTCGTCCAAATCAGCAGAACTTCCGGTTATAATACAACCTGAAGTGTATTCAACTTCTACAGTATACTCAGCATTGTCAGTGATAATAATTGAGTTAGAGGTTGAATTAATCATTAAAACTCCATTCCTGTACCATCTAACAGTTGCACTACCATCAAAAGTTGCTATCAGCCTTGAATCATTCATTTCTAAAGTGATGTTTCTTACACTTCCATAAGAGAAAATTGCCGGGTTTACATTAGAACAACCTGTTCCATCTGCATAACTTACCTCAACGTAGAATGGTGTATTGTCCTCTTCTACTACATCAGTTACTGCTATACCACTAGAGCCTGATTGTATTGTCACCGGGTTACCAGATGCAATTCCTGTATTACCATTATATAATTGGTAGGTCATTGCAGCTGTATTTCCATTAAAAATACTAAACTCAACCTCTCCGGCACCACAAGTAGTATTCACCTGAGATAAACCAGGAATACTTGGCTCAGCAACTACTGTTACAACTATCGCATTGGATTGCGGAGAGTAACAACCCGCTGCATTACCCACTTCAACAGTATAACTACCGGCATTGCTTACCTCTAAAGTATTGGTATTGACAAGGCCCTGAGTAGAATTAGTAATGGTAGTTCCATCCCTTCTCCATCTGTAGTAATCAGAACCTGTTGGTGCCGTTAAAACTACTGTTCCTTCACCAGCACAGAAGCTTAAATCTCCGGTTGAAGTCAATGCAGGGGCCTCGGTTGGTTGCTCCAATATATTAACAGTGAATTCCACTGAAGTAGCTGTACAACCGTCAACGTTCAACGCATCAAAGTTCCAAACGAAAGAATATACACCGGATTCAGTAATTTCATAATCATCTTCATCGGTAGTAGCATATACTGCTCCATCTTTGATTACCTGAACATTACCGTTATTTCCAAATGATGTACCATCCATAAATTCAATATCAATACTTTCACAAACATTAATAACTTCACCAGCACCTATTAAAGTAGTTGTGTTGTCATTTCTAACCGCAAATTCAGGCACATCATATCTGTCAACATCTATTGAAGCAGATGCATCACTTGAACAACCTGTACCAAATGGCACATTAGATACCTGTACAGAATATGATCCCTGGTCCTCAATAGAAATAGTCCTTGAAGTAGCACCATTGCTCCACAGATAGAAATCATAACCTTCAGGTGCTGCCAAAACCACAGGGTCAGCAGAAGAACAAGCTTCCAAATCACCACTCACTACTGTAACAACTGGTTGATCTGGTGTTTCTGCGATATTTATCTGGATAGACTCAGTAGTGTATACACAACTTACGGTTGTCACTCTTGCGAAATAAGAACCAGAAACTTCAATATCACCATCATCATCAATTGAAGTACCTGTTGCAACCAGGTTGTCCAGGTCATCTCTGAACCACTCAACTAAAGTAGTTCCTGTTGTGGTAATACTTCCATCCTCAAGCAATCTTCTAACACTTAAAGACACCTCTTCTGCTCCGTCACAAGTAGTCAGTTCTGAACCTCCAGCTACTAACTTCCAGTTCACATCAGAGTCTAAATAAGAATATAATTCAAAGTTGGCCAATACTTCTACAGACTCTTCGTCTACTATTAAAGTATTACAAACTGTTCCGTTTGATGATTGGGAAGTGATCCTCAATTCCAAATCAGTGGAAGCAGCGATCTGACCAATGTTGATCTCATTCTGGTAATCTTCAGGGTCTCTCAACAAGCTTCCCAAAACAGTGCCATCAGCTGCATCCAAAACCTCGTACATGAAGTAATCCTGCATACTGCCTGCATCGATGCTTACAACCACATCTTCCGGTGCACAAGCCAATGGATCGTTTACCGTAAAGCTTGAGCCTGTATTGACAGGTGCAACCAATTCATAACTCTCTTCAGAGAAATTACCATCAACATTCACTGTATTGTCAGTGGTCTCGTCTTCAGCACTCAATCTGAACTTAAAGATGCCATTGTCAGCTGTGTTGCTCAAGGTGTTTCCGGCAAATCCAAAAGTAACCTGGCCTGAACCTTCAACAAGGTTGAATTCATAGCCACTAATTGGATTGATTGTACCGCCAGCATTCCTGTAATCAACAGTCACTACATTGTCTGCACCGAATCTACCCTTGATCTCGTAATCCAGGGTCACTTCACTGTCCACGCAACCTTCAACGGCTGAAATAGCATTTACCGTCAGCACTTGCTGTGCTATACTGATTGATTCATCTACATAATCGAATGGCAAGCTTTCCCCAAATATGATATTAAGATTTTCTATGAAGAAATCGCCTTTAGCTTCTTCTTGTCTCCATCTGAACCTTACACCGTTCTCTTTCATATCGGCAGTAATCGGATAGGTAAATCCATCGCCAGACAAGGCAACCTCAGCATCCGTTTCCGGATAGGTTTCCAGTGGTGTATAGCTTGTTCCACCATCCGTAGAGTATTCAAACGCTATGTACTGACTTGCTGTTAAATTAACCGGAAGTTGATCGAAATCAACTTCAAATGTTATTCTAGCAGCATCAGCCATTTCTTCAGGTGTGAAATCACGGGTAGTTAGCAACCTGCGGCCGGTCTGCTCCTCAAATCCAGCAGTCCCACCAGATTCGCTCAGATTAGGATATATAAATATGCCTGAAGAATAATTAATATCAATCCTGAAATTGGTGATTTCAAATGTACTTCCATCAATTTCATTATTGCTCAACCTAAACCTGTAGCGAATATTTTCTCCGCCTGTACCGGGGTTATCACGTAACTGACTCGGGAGGTAGTAACCTGGACTACCTGATCCATTGGGGAATGATGTTAAGACTTGATAAGCTCCGTTATTGATAGAAAATTCTGCCACTAAATTTTGAGTACCCATTTTCTGATAATTATAAGTAAAGAAAAGAGCAGCATTTCCAGTAAATTGAGTTTCATATATGTATTCGCTTATTACTTCCAACTCCGCAACTTCACCAGCAATAAACTGATCAGATGATCTATTAAGGTTTGTGAAATCGCTATTTTCCAATAAAGTTCCTACTTCAGCTAATGGCGCATCTTCAGACAATTCAATTCTGAAATCACCTGTGCCCGAATAATCAGTTGGCAATGCAATGGTAATATCTCCCATGCCTTGCTGAGTAGCCAATACAATATCTCCTTCATTTGAATCAAATATCAAATTGACAAATAAATCAGCCGTAGCATCCAGATTGGTTTCATCATTTTCTATATTGATAGAGAATGTAACATCCTGTCCGGCATAAATAGTAGCATTTGGATCTCCTTGATAAACTAATTCTGCTGCACGAAGGAAAACATCCAGGTCTCCTACATCAACACCGCTTTCCTCATCTCCATAGATGTAGTAGGTTTCCTCTCCCATTTCAACTGAAGCAGACATCATCACATCGTATGAGCCATTTACCACAAAGAAAGGAACCTCGCCTTCAAATACACCTAGAGTAGTAGTTGAGCCTATTACGTAGGGAAGATCTGTTTCAGGGTCAA
>NZ_JAEQBW010000036.1 GCF_016679925.1 Marivirga aurantiaca | reverse complement strand
TTATCTACCAATACTAAAATAAGTAAATCCTTCCTGTTTCATTTGCTCAGGCTCGTACAAGTTCCTTCCATCCAATATTAATGGATGGCTCAGTTTCTCCTTTAGCAGTTTAAACTCCGGGGTCCTGAACACCGGCCACTCCGTCATGATCATCAAAGCATCTGCTCCATCAAGGGTGGTGTACTCATCCTCGCAATAGGTTACCTTGTCTCCTAAGATCTCCTCAACGTTTTCCATTGCCTCCGGATCGTAAACACGTACTGTCGCTCCCAGTTTTAACAAGGCTTCAATGTTGTACAATGCCGGAGCCTCACGGATATCATCTGTATAAGGTTTAAAGGCCAGTCCCCACATGGCGATTGTCTTTCCTTTTAAGTCATTCTTAAAATAACCATTCAGGTGGTCTATCAACCTTGTTTTCTGACGCTGGTTAACTTCCATTACTGATTCCAGGATTTTGAAATCATAATTTACATCCCTCGATGATTTAGCTAAAGCTTGTACATCTTTGGGAAAGCAACTTCCTCCGTAACCAATACCGGCAAATAAAAACCTTTTACCTATACGTGTATCTGTACCAAT
>NZ_JAEQBW010000035.1 GCF_016679925.1 Marivirga aurantiaca | reverse complement strand
GTAGTAGATGCAGACAATACAGCAGGCTCGCTGACCACCACATTGTTGCTTGTAGAGGTGCACCCATTGTCATCAGTCACCCTTACCCGATAAGTTCCTGCAGCCAAAGCTGTGTAGGTCCCTGAGGCATCACCGGTAGTGTTGGCAATTGCATTACCAAGGTCATCCTCCAGGTCATACACCAAAGTTCCCGTGCCTCCAGAACTCGACCCGGTTACAGATCCATCACCGGCCGCATTGCAGCTGATATTGCTGGCAGCGGCTGTAACGTCCACATCGACAGGATTATCAATAACAATAGAAGTAGTTGTAGCTGAACATCCGTTATTGTCAGTGACAGTTACAGTGTAGCTTCCGGCCGCCAGTCCGGTATAAATACCATTGGCATCCCCGGTGGTGTTAGTGGGCTCTTCGTTGAGGACATAAGTGTATCCTCCCGACCCGTTTCCTGCCGTGGTGGTAATCTCCCCATCAGATGCCCCAAAGCAACTAAGCTCGGCACCATTGAAATTGCTTGTTATGGCAGCAGTAGCAGTAAGTGCCACAGGCTCTGTCAAAGTGACGTTTTGTTGTACAATTGAACAGCTGTTGGCATCTTCCAGGTCAATAGTATAGTTTCCAGCAGAAAGGTTGTTGAAGCGATAGATTGCCCCCGGCTGTGTTTGTGTTGCTGCGGCATCCCCTCCAAGAGTGAAAGTGTAGTTGCCGGTCCC
>NZ_JAEQBW010000034.1 GCF_016679925.1 Marivirga aurantiaca | reverse complement strand
CCCGCCAACTTTAACACTTGTGGGGATGCTGCCTTTGACCTTGATGCCTCGCTGACAGGATCAACACTCAATGGAGAATGGACCATCATTGCCAATGGTGATGCCGGACAGTTAACGGCCACCAATGTCGCTGCAAGTATTGCCTCTGCTACTTATACCCCTCTTGCTGCTGATTACAACACCACCATTACTTTCCAGTTCGAGGCTTTTGACCCCGTAACGGGACCATGTGGCAATTCCTCTTATACTGTGGATGTAACCATTGATGAACCTGCCACTGTCAACATAACAACGGCCGGGGCCAATATCTGCCAAAACCAGGTTATTTCTTTATCAGGAGATTTCTCAGGAAGTGCCTCTTCTGCTACATGGTCAGAAGACGGAAATGGTAGTTTGTCCAATATTTCTACCGTAGGCAATACTGTCACTGCTGAGTATAGTCCTACAAGTACCGATATTGGAAACACCATTACATTTACACTAACAACCGACAATCCTGCCAATACATGTGCGGCCATCTCCTCGTCTGTACAGTTTGTCATCGATAACCCACCGGTTGCAAGTATCACCACAACGGCCACTGAAGTTTGTGAGGCTGATCCTTTTACTTTGCAGGGTACTGTTTCAGGTGGGGCCAATAACGGAGAATGGCAAATCAAGGCAGGGCAAGGGGCTTCAGTTGATGCTTCCGGTTCCCTGACAGCTACCACCAACAACAGCGGAAGCTGGGAGGCTGTCT
>NZ_JAEQBW010000033.1 GCF_016679925.1 Marivirga aurantiaca | reverse complement strand
GGATCAAGCAATAAATCTGGGGATTTAGGAATGAAGAATTAACTTTGTCAAAAAAAGACAAAGTGGATCAGAGTTTAATTGAGTTGTTTTTGCCAGAAGGTATTCTCGAATATTTCCAGGTTACTTCAGTTAAAAAGAAAGAAGATAGTTTTCAAATCAGTTTAGAGGAAAAGAATATCATTCCAGGGGAATATAGCGGACAAAAGTTATTGTCTAAAGGTTTTTATGATGTGATTACTGTTCAAGATTTCCCGGTACGTGGAAAAGCCTGCTATTTGAAGGTAAAACGCAGGAGATGGACGGTGGAAGATACTGGTCAGGTAGTGTCAAGGGATTGGAGCTTAGTAGCAAAAGGAACGCGTTTAACAGAGGAATTCGCGTCTTTTTTAAAAGCAGTGCATCGATACCACGCCAGTAAACTGTAAAAGTCTGGGGAAATATTTCTGTTTAAACGGCAAGCTGCTGGAAGAGCAGTATTACTCTCATTTAAGTGGTTTTACCAATTGGGATCAATTAGATCACGCTGAAGACCATATTGTCTTCCCAGAGAATATTGGCGAACACATCACGATTGACGAGACTTCTCTTTCCCAGGGAGAGCTTTACACTATCGTAACCAACAAGGCTGCTAAAGGACAAAAGGGAGCTTTAATTGCCATGATCAAAGGTACTGAAAGCGAAAAGGTAAGGTCTATACTGGTCAGGAAGATACCTCATCATGCAAGACGAAAAGTTAAAGAAGTCAC
>NZ_JAEQBW010000032.1 GCF_016679925.1 Marivirga aurantiaca | reverse complement strand
GGACATGAATCTCAAATCCTTTATGACCCTAATCAAAACGATGAAAAAAAAGGCGGATTAATTGTGACAGGCTCAGAGGTTGTGGAATATAATTCTAATTCAAGGTATATAATTGCAAAATCTATTGCTAAAGACGAAGACAGATTTTGGATTATTGATAAGAAAATGCCACGTGACAGTATTAAAGATTTAGGCAAACAAGAATATGAGACAGCACTTGATTTACTAAATATCAATCTAGAGCTAAAAAAGAGGAAGTAAAAACTGTTAGCAATAATGACTTGGAAACCTTATAAACTAGCATGAACACTAAGTGGATTTAGAATGAAAAATATGAGGCAGTTAATATTAATATTATTTTTTTATGGCATTTCCTTGCTATCATACGGGCAAAACGAGATTGAAATACACTTTGATACGATTAAGTCAAAGATTGAAAATAAAAAAGCAGATACTTATTATCCAAAGTTAATAAAACGCTTTAATGACTTTGATACGACATTAACATTGGATGACTACGCTTTAATTTATTATGGCTTTTCTTTCCAAGATGATTACATTAAAAATAAGCCTGATGAGACGGAACTTAAATCTGCACTTGAATCCAATAATTACGGAAAAGTAATCAAGGGATGTCAAAAAATCTTGGATAAAAATCCTGTAAGTTTATTCGCTAATAATAATATGGGGTTTGCTCTTTATAAACTCGATAGACCTGAGAGTGAATGGCTGAAATATCAAAGCAGATTTCGAGCGCTTCGAAAATTGATTGTTTATAGTGGAAACGGGCTAAGTACAGAAACTGCATTTAAAGTTATTTATGTCTC
>NZ_JAEQBW010000031.1 GCF_016679925.1 Marivirga aurantiaca | reverse complement strand
CTTTTTGCTGGAATTCTGATGGCATCGGGACCTGTATTTGCCCAGAGCGAGAGCTCGGGGGAAAGTAGTTCCGGAGGCGCAGGTTCCGGTGATTTGCTCATCGAATTAACAGGTTCCCCCTTTAATACAGGAGGAGGTTTATTGAACTTTTCTGAGTTCAGGACGAGATTTTTCTTAAATGACATCATGGCAGTGCGCCTGGGAATAGCAATGAACCTTGACAACACTCAAACCACGCCAGATGTAGTTGTGAACAACAGTTCCTACAGTATCATGCCGGGTTTTGAATACCACCTGGTCAATGAAGGTGCCTTCAGAGCTTATGGAGCAGCTGATTTAATGGTTGGCCATCGCATCGCTAACTATTCATCATCAACAGGCCCAAGCGTAGTAGGAGCAGCAAGTATACCAAGCAGCCCTACTGCTTTTATTAGCAACAGGGGTTATTTCCAATTGGGAGCAAGGGTTTCTGCCGGTGTGGAATACCATTTCAACTCCAGGTTTTATATAGGAGGGGAAGTAGGCTTTCAGTACATCTACCAAAAGAATGCTGAGGTATCAGTAGATGGTGAATTGTGGCAGGAATCCACCACGGATAACTTTGGATTTTTGACTACAGCCAATTCTATTAAAATAGGCTTTAAGTTTTTGAATTTTTAAATAAAAAGATACAAATATGAAAAACTACATACAAGAAAAAACACGCTACCTCAAGGCGCTGGTGCTTACGATGCTCGTAGGCTTTATTGGTTTTGAGGCAGGGGCGCAAGTCTTTATATCATCTACCTCGCCTGCCGGTCCCTGGTATGCCGGGCAGGAAGCCACAGCTTCATATGAAGCTGAGGATTTTGACGCAGGAACATCTTTTATATTATGGGATGATGCGGACAATGATGCCCAAATTGATGAGGACGAACAGATATTCGGTCAATCAACAGTTCAGGATGCCCTGGAAGAGATTGACTTCACATGGCCTGAAGCAGGCAATATCAACCTTAGGTTGGCTGCTTTCTCAGGTAATTCTGTGACGGGAGA
>NZ_JAEQBW010000030.1 GCF_016679925.1 Marivirga aurantiaca | reverse complement strand
GATTTAATTGCCAAAAATAGTTGGTAAAATGCCTTAAAACTGATTGTAAACAACTGATATTAAGATAGATATACTTATTTTGACTAGAGCTCATTGAAATGTGTTTCAATGAGCTTTTTTTTGTATATGAAAAGTACAAAAAAAGATGTTGGGCTTGTGGGTTTACTTCAAGTATAAAGTGGGGCAAACAAGCTGGTAAGCAACGCTATAAATGCAAGAATTGCGGGATCTTATTTAGTGGTTCCAATGATGGTGTAAAAAAAGCCAATCAGTTCATTTGGTTCAGGAAATGGGTAATTGAAAGATGGACTTTAAATCAACTTGCTAAATCAAGCGGATATTCGGTCAGAACCTTGAACAGATATTTTTATCAATACTTATCCATAGCTCCAGTCCTGAGTGTTTTCCCATCTGAAAGAGTCAATCTATTAATTGATGGCACTTACTTTAATAATGACCTGTGTTTGATCCTCTATAGAGACAACACTATTAAATTCACCCAACTTTATCGCTTAACTAACGGAGAATGGTTTGAAGAAATGGCTGAAGACCTGGGTAACCTGCTACAATTGGGGGTTAAGATTGAAAGCATCACCTGTGATGGACATAGGGCTATATTAAAAGCTATAAAACACGCTTGTCCCGAAGTAACGCTTCAAAGGTGCCTTATTCATATTCAACGGATGAGTTTGAACTGGCTATCCGGTAATCCTAAAAGTGATGCAGGCAAGGACCTGAGAAAAATTGTCTCCAAGCTGCACTTGATAGAAAATCATATGCAAAGGGATTACTGGATTGTAAGCGTGGTAAAGTGGCATGAAATCAATAAAGATTATATTAATCAAAAAAGCATAAACCCAGAAACAGGCAGGTATTGGTATACCCATAAAATGGTTAGAAGAGTCTTTATGACCATCAAAAGAGCACTTCCAGATATGTTCAAATACCTTGAAAACAACAGAATACCAAAATCAACTAATGGCCTGGAATCCTTTTTTGGTCATTTAAAAGGACACCTTAATGTGCACAGAGGACTTTCCCGACTACACCGAAGACAATACATCCAATGGTATCTCTACTTTAAAAATAAGCAATAGGTTTTTTTAGCCATATGCAACCAGAATGAAAACAAAAAAACCTCCCCAAAAGGGAGGTCATTCCAGTTGGTAAACCTTATTGCTGATAGGTTGCTCCTCAGCAGAGCCTACTTCCTCTTCAGATTTACAATCCTAAGATAATACAATTACTAGATAAAAATCACCAACTATTTTTGACATCATTACC
>NZ_JAEQBW010000002.1 GCF_016679925.1 Marivirga aurantiaca | reverse complement strand
CTTGTTTTTTCTCACAAACATGAGCTAAAAATAGCTCCGCGTGACCCAAAATTCAAATTTTAATGACGTAAGTTGTTGATATTCAGTAGGGAGAATTTAGAGCGATGACATCGCGCACAAAACAGGAAAAGATAGCTATTTGAGTCAGATGGTCGAATCAAAGTTGGCAGTACTAGTGGTTCGTGAGACACGAACCACGGCTTTCAGTGAAGCATTGATGTCGGTACGTTGAAAACATCAGACATCCCGCCTCAAAGCTTTAAAACCGGTCTGACCTGCGGTGCTGACCTGTAGCAAATCTACCAGCCACTACCCTACTTCAAATTTCATTCTTCTCTTTTGTTTTTTTGCCTACTTCTTCCTGCCAGTCCTTTCCTATTGCAGAAAGGTATTCTGAATAATTCCAGGTATTAAAATCTGTTGGAGAATCATGGTCCTTTTTCGCAATATAAGTTTCATCCTCCGGCATGGCAGTTACCTTAAAACCACAGCTTCTCAGCATGGAAAGTATGCCCTGATGGTTGGGAGCCCACCAATTAGTAGGGTCTCCTGCCAGTCGGTTTTCAATAAAGGCCATTAAAGGATAGGCAGGGTCCCTCATAACTGCCCTGTTATTGAACGGAATGTCATGAGGCACGTCCATCTCTTCTTTACCGGGCATAGAAAGGGTTTGAAAAACCAGCATATTTTTGGCTTTTTGTGCAATGATATCGAGGGCTAGCATTGGGTAACGTAAGTGATAAAAAACCCCCATGAACCACACCAGATCAAATTGGCATTCCATCTGGGCCAGGTCGTATACCTGCATTTTTTGATAAGTGATGCGGTCATCCAATCCAAACTGCCTGGCCGTCCAATTAGCCTGTTTCAGATAATGGTCATCCAGATCAATACCCAAAACCTCGGCACCCCTTTTGGCCAGTTCAATTGAATAGAAACCAGCATTGCATCCAATATCCAAAATTTTCCAGCCATGTAGGTTTTCCGGGAGGGAATGCCGGATATTCTCCCATTTAAAAGCAGGGAAATCCCCGAGGAAATGTTCAGGTGCAGTTTGGCTGCCATCCGGCAGATGAATATTATGGAACCATGGAGCCAATGCTTCAATTTCTCTTTTCACAGTCATATTTACTTAGGTTTTTGTCACTACACTTTTCTCTGTTTTCTTTTTCCTTATATCCATTGCTTCCTTTACATGTTCCACCAGTTCCTTCGCACGTGCTTTTGCGGTATGATATTTCAATACTTTCTGCCTTGCCTGCTCTCCTATCCGTTTGCGTGCCACATCATCTATACCTTTTAAATAACGCTGAACGTCCGCGGATTCCCTGGCTATTAAAATTTCGGTGCATTCTTCAAATAAGGAGGTCAATCCCTCCCAGTAATCCGAGATGATAGGTACACCACAGGCAGCCGCTTCAAACAAACGTACACTTGGAGAGAAACCCGCATTTATCATGTCTTCCCGGGTCACATTCAAAGTAAATCTTTGCTGGTTATAAAATTGCCTGTGAAGTGATGGCGGCAGATGTTGAATCCGTTCTACATTTTCCGGCCAGTTAATTTCCTCAGGGTATTGAGGCCCGGCCACCACAAACTGATCGTCTTTTAAAATCCTCGCGGTTTTATTCAATAATTCCTCTAATGTGGGCTGGCGGTCTGTGCTGTAGGTACCCAGATAGCCTAATTGCCATTTAATTTGATTTTCTTCGGGGAAATAAAAATCCGGATCGACAGAACAGTAGAGCGGTCTTGCTGCGGGAGAAAAATAATACGCTTCCAGGTGCTTTAAAATAGGCCCTCCGCAAAAAGAAAGATAAAGATCGTAGGAAGCAATAAGTTCAGGATCGATATAAGCAAAATCCTCCTTTTCCAATTTGGCCATTGTAACCGGGGTGTCAATATCATAAAAGGCTGTAAGCCCCTGGGCGGTTGCTGTTACCCATTGGCCTACTTCTACACCTTGTTTCACATAAGAGCCCACTATCACCACATCGGCATTGGCCACTTCAGCTTCATAATCATTTTTTAAAGCCTCATTGGTTTGGTAAAGCCCCAATCGGCAAAATTCAGGCTGGGGCATGTCCCTGTTAGCCGCATAATAAGGCACATCCTTCTCAAGGAAAAGAATATCGTGACCCAACTTAGACAATTCTTTTAAAAGTGCCCTGTAAGTAGTGGCATGGCCATTTCCCCAGGACGAACTAACGGATAATCCTATAACAACAAATTTCATTCTGCTTGTGTGGTTAATATTTAAGCCTGCACTTGTGAGGCAATGGTTTTGGATTGATTAAAAATGGACTGAAGCAAAGCGGCCCTATGTTGATAAGTATGTTCAGACAACACCTTTTTATAGGCGGCTTCACCAATTTCCTGCGCTTTTTGGGGAGTCAGATTCCTGAGCAGTTCAGTGACTTCCTCACCATTACGAGCCACCAGGATTTCCTTGTCCGGCTCAAAAAAATAATCAATGCCCTCCCAGTAATCAGTAATAATACAAGCTCCGGCCCCCGCAGCCTCAAATACCCTGGTTGCAGGAGAAAAGCCATATTTGGCCATGCTGTTACGACTGATATTTAATACTGCGGCTGGCGTGCAATTCAAGGCATTGTGGTCTTTAGTGTAAACATGCCCCAGATAATCTACATTTTCCGGCATCTCTTTATCTTTCCAGCCACTTCCTCCTAAAAGAAAATGATAGTCCGAAAGCGCTGCAGCTGGCTTGAGAAAAAATTCCTCCACACGCTCCTCCCTATCTGGCAAACGGTTTCCAAGAAATGCCAGTGTACCCTCAAAACGTGGTTTGGGTGTAACCGGAAAATGAGTATCAGTATCCAATGCATTATACACAGGAATACATTTCTGAGCACCATTTCTTTTATAGGCATCAATAACCGCCTGTCCACCTCCATAAGTCAGGATATAATCGTAATAAGGGATAAGCATTCCGAAAGAATCAGAAGCGTCATTTTCAATTCTATCCAATGTGGCAGGGGCATCTACATCCCAAAAAATAACCAGATTGTTTTCCTTTTTCATATGGGCCACTTCAAACTCCAGCAATTCATCATAAGCACCTACCCCGCTTGCTTTAATTATTACATCCGCTTCAGAAGCTTCTATCAAAATATTGCGCAGCATTTCCTGGTTTTTCTGATATACCACCACCTTACAGTAATCAGGGTCATCTATATCTCTATATTCCTGGCGCTCATATATATTGGGTTCATAAAAGGTAATATGATGACCCATATCATGAAGGGCTTTCACAATTCCCCGGTAATAAGTAGCAGCTCCATTCCAATAGGCGGAAACAATGCTGGAGCCAAAAAATGCGATATTCAATTTGCTGTTATTTTTCATATTCCCAGTGAGTTAATTTGTAAGGGATAAATTAAGGTAGAATCAATCCCCAATTCTTTTACTATTTCTTCCAGTTCATTTACCCGGTGAGTACAGGTATGATTGGCAAGAATGGTTTGACGGCCATTTTCCGACAGCCTTTTTGCCAATTCCTCATCCAACAGTACTTTTTGCAACTGTCGTTTCATTTCATTGCCATCCCTGGCTGTTAAATAATCTTCTCCTTCGGTAAAAAGCCCCTCCACATCCCGCCAGGGAGAAGATATTAAGGGGATACCACATGACATTGCCTCAAAAGGACGAATGGTAGGGATGCCCGGAAGTAATTCCACATAATGTCTCCGTGGGACATGCACAGTTACTTTATATCGTGCAAATACCTCCGGTACTTTATAATTGGGAAGCCAGCCGCCATATTCTATTCCGGCATCTTTTAGTGCAGTCAATGCTTCCTCAGGATATCTTACACCATATACTTTTGCTTTAAGTCCCAGTTCCTTCACAGGCCGGATCAGAAACTCCATCAGTTCTTCTGTACGTTCATCATCGCCCCAATTGCCAATCCATACCAAATCCCCTTCCTTATTTGTTGCCGGTTGAGGAGCAAAAAGATCGGCATCTGCCGCTTCATGCCATTTCCATACATGATTGATCCATTTTTCCCGCTGATAAATATTTTTGATTACTTCTCCAAAAACCAATGCACCATCATAATTGGAAAAATCATATTCAGCCAGGCTTTCAGGATCGGAAACCGCTCTGTGATGAGTGTCATGAAACATTAGCTTATAGCCATATTCATTTTTCTTTTCCCCTATCGTCTTCACCAGCTCGTGCCTATTCCATTCATGCACTATCACTAAATCTACACCTGATAGCATTCCATCAAAATCAGGTGCTTCAGGATCATAAAAGGAAGCATCCAGAGTAGGGTAATACTCTTTGTATTCTCTGGATTTTGCTTTTCCATAATCCCTAACAAGATTGCTGAGGCTCCAGCCATTTTCCGGCTCATAAACCTTTACATCATGTCCTCTCTTCAACAGTTCCTTTACTGTGCCTCTCAAAAAATGGGCATTGCCATGATTCCAGTCGGAAGCAAGTGAGTGATAAAAAAGTACTATCTGCATATCTTCTAATTATATGTTTGATTCATTGGAACAAGTAGCTTTTCATAAAGCTGCATATAGTTTTGGGCCATTTTTTCTGCGGAATATTTTTTGGCCCTTTCAAATGCCTTTTCTGACATCTTCATTCTTAATCTGTCATTAGAAACAAGTTCCTGAATGACTGATTTTGCCTCCCTTTCATCAAAGGGATCAAAGTAGAGGGCCGCATCCCCCCAGATTTCCTGTAATGTATCCAACCTGGCCAAAGCCAAAGCACAAGATGATTTCGCTGCTTCCAGTATGGCCAATCCAAATGGTTCATATTTGGCAGGCATCACAAAAACAGCTGCATAGGCCATATATTCCTGCATTTCTTCATTAGTGAGCTGTCCCAGGAAATCAACATTTTCCAACTTTGGGGCTTCTCCCGTATCAGGATCGATATTATTACCTGCAATACAAACCGGCCAATGAATTTCTTTGGCGATATCCGACAGTAATTGAATATTTTTACCCTCATCCCAAATTCGGCCGGCACTCAAAATAAATTCCGCTTTTTGGGGCATATCTTTTATATCTATGTCCAGACCATTATAAATGACTTCTGCATTGGTAAATTTCCCATTCACATTCCTTGCCTGTTCCAGCATTCCCTTAGAGGGAGCTACTACCACATCAGATGCAGCTATGGCATTTCTTACTGTTTCAATATACCTGAGCCAATCTTGTACAGGTATCTCTCCTTTCACGGCTTTCCACCAGGTTTGCACACATGAATGATAAACTGTAATCACAGGACAGCTCCAGCTCCCTAATGTTTGCCCGTAATTATTAAAATGTATAAGATCCGGCTTTACCTTACTGAAAATAGCGGTAATCCATTGCTTGGCCAGCTGAACATCCCTCCAACAATCCTGCATCCATTCAAGCTTATAATTGCTTTCATACAGGTTTACATTAGGTAATTGCTGCACTTGAGCGGATTGTTCTTTTGTTAGCAGTGCACCCATGGTTAATAAATGTATTTCCACATCATATTTCAGCAGGGCTTTGCATAAACCTAAAGCATAAGTCCAAACTCCTCCTACGGTATCGGCTGTCATCAATATTTTAAGATTGCCTGCCATATATCCTGTCAATTACTTCTGCTGTTTTCACCAATTCCGTGGCAGATATAGCATCATAGCCTACTCCTTTCAACAGATTCTTCGCCCAAACCAAACCTGCCCGTCCACTCCAATCATCAGGTGGGGATACTAATTCTTCCGTTTGGGTTCCATGGTATTTTTCCGCTTTGAAATCGTAAAAGGAACCATTTACATTTTTGAAGGAAACCCCACCATCTGTCCCAAAAAAGGTGGCTTCTATTTCCGCATCACGGCCGGCCGAAACATGCCAGGAACAGTCGAGGTTAATAGCTGTATTTTGCTCCGTAAGCATAGAAACCTTAGCATAATCCTCCACTCTTTCCTCTCCCGGTACTAATTTCACTCCCTTACTGAAAAGATGGCTTCTTATAGCTTCTATTTCAGGGAACTCTAAACAACATAATGCCATATCCACCAGATGTATGCCCAGATCCATTACACACCCTCCACCGGACAGACTCATGTCATAAAACCAGTCTTTATCTGGCCCATAAGCATTGTGAAATACAAGATTTACTGCATATACCCGACCGATCTCACCATTCTGAATGGTTTCCTTTACCGCCTGAAAAGCTCTTGTATAACGATAGGATAAATCCACCGCCAGTAATTTATCGGATTTCTGAGAGGCTTTCACTACTTGCCTTACCTCATTGGCCGTTCTACCTAATGGTTTTTGGCAAAACACCGCTTTTCCTGAGGAAAGCGCATTTAAAGATTGTGAAGCATGTAAAGCACTTGGCGTGGCTATTACCACCCCATCGAGCTCCGGGTTGGCGTAAGCATCAACAGGATTATCTATTACTTGGGCATGAGGTGCCAGTTTCAATGCTTCAATGGCATTTTGTTCAAATGGCTCAGATATCACATCGGCTTTTACCTGCCCGCCATTCAACAATACTTCCATACGGTTCCGGCCAATCCATCCTATACCAATAAACCCAAGGGAAAGTGTCTTTTTTTCTTCTTTTTGATCTAATGCTATCATAATTCAATTAGTGGTTAATAATCAAGGCCTTGATAAATCCATCCGGACGATCTGTCAAATGCCTGAAGGCTTGTTGGGCATTTTCCTGGGAAAAGGAATGTGTAAAAAGGGGAAACGGATTCATCTGTCCTATTTTTATAGCTGTAATAGCATCATGCATCCCTTTAATATATTGCTGTGGATCTCTTTCGTGAGCACTGATCATATCAATCCCTCTCCAGTTGAGCAATTGCACATTTAACTGTCTCATGCCATCCTGGTGAAATCCTGCCACAATCAGTTTTCCCTTTTCTGCCGTTAGCTCTATGGAAAGATTTAATGGCCATTCTTTACCGGTCACTTCAATAACCCGCTCGCAGAATTGACCTTTCGTAAGCGCTTTAACTTTTTTGATGATTTCATAGTGGTCATCCATTGAAATAAGATAGTCAGCCCCTTCCTTCTCAGCAGATTGCAGGGAAAAATCCCTTCTGGAAATTGCAATGACTTTCGCTCCCACTGATTTAGCTAATTGAGTAAGCAAGAGTCCCAGGAATCCTGTTCCCACGATGGCTATTGTCTGCCCATTTTGGATATCACTCCTGTTAAAAATATTCACGGCACAACCCAATGCCTCACCAGGAAAAGGCTTCCCGTCCAAAAAGGAAGGAAGCTTCACCAATTCATTAGCCTTGGCTATATCGTATTGCGCATAAGCATGGTATGACAAACAGGCTACTCTGTCACCCACTTTAAGGCCGGTGACATTCTTGCCCAAACCATCAACAGTTCCCCAGCCTTCATGCCCGGGTGATCCTGCTTCAACAGGATAATTGAACCAGTCCCTTCCTTCCCACACAGGGATATTGGAGGCACAAACCCCGGATCCCTCCAGTTTGATGCGTACTTCTCCTTCTGCCGGTTGGGGCATAGGTATCTCTTTTATTTTTACTTTTTCCGGCCCGGTAATTACCACCGATCGGATTAGCTGATGCTCAGTGTTTTTTGTTTTCTTTTTATATTTTAATGTTTCCATTATACAGCCATGGCTTTAGATACAACTTTCTTTTCGGTGAGCGTAATATTCCTGGTTTCACAAAGCCAGTTGATGAGTATTTGAACCCCTTCATTGATTGTATATTGCGGTTTCCATCCCGTGGCTTTTTGAAATTTGGAAATATTGGAAACATAATATTGTTGATCGCCTGTACGCCATTTCTCAAAGGAAATGTCCATTTTCCTTCCTGTTTTCTCCTGAATAATGTCAAGAATTTCCATGAGGCTTACGGAATTTTCAGGCCCTCCTCCAATATTGAATGCATTTCCTGCCAGGGTTTTTATGTTTCTTTGTGCCAGGATAAAAGCATCCACAAGGTCCTCCACAAACAAAATGTCACGCACTTGCTTTCCATTTCCATAAATTACTATAGGCTTATTTTCAAGCGCCCTAATGAGGAAATGCGCTACCCAGCCCTGGTTTTCATTACCAAACTGATGTGGCCCATAAATGCAGCTCATTCGGAATACAGCTGTCTCTAACCCGTAGGATCTTGAGTAATCCAGCACATACTGATCGGCCGTGCCTTTGGAACATCCGTAAGGACTTTGAAAATCGAGGGAGCGATTTTCATCAATACCATTCTTTTTATAAAAACTATCTGTAGGGAAGTAGCGGGTTTTATCGGTTTCAAGGCCTAAATCCAGTAAATTCCCATACACTTTGTTGGTAGAAGTAAAAACCAATGGAGGCTTATGAGATGACTTACGAATGGCTTCCAGTAGATTAAAAGTTCCCACGATATTTACTTCAAAATCATGAGAGGGATTGGTCAATGAAGAAGTAACCGCTACTTGCGCAGAAAAATGAAAGACCTGCTCCGCATTTTTCACACATGCTTCCAAAACTCTTCCCTCTTTAATATCGGCAACTTGAACTATCAATTTATCTCCATATTCCTTTTGCAGCCATTGCAGATTTTGTTCCACTCCTGCCCTGGAAATATTATCATAAACCATTACCTTTTTGCCCTCACTCAAAAGCCTGGCAGCCAGGTTGGTGCCAATAAAACCTGCTCCACCTGTGATAAGGATATATTTTTCATCCTCCTTTATATTATATTGTTTATTGATATACGTATGATGATGGATGTTTTTAACTCCTTCTTTGGCGAGTAATTTAAAAAGGAGTTTTTCAGTACCGTCCTGCTTTTTCATGCCAAAGAAATATTCCCTTTCATCCAAATGGAACCCTCCGACAGTAGCATATTGAGAATCCAGGTCATTCAATCTGTACCAGTATACCCTATCGGCTTTGCAACTGATTACCTTTTTAAATTCCTCCAGTTGCTTTACTTCATCATCCTGCCAGGTGGAAAAACCTGCTTCCGAAATCCAAATTTCCTTTTTAAGGTTATTCCTGCCCAAAACCTCACGTACTGATTGTATATTTTCTTCCCAACCATTCCATTGTTGATCGAATACATCCGGAAAACCATGAATACCTATTGCATCAATATGCTCCAGCACACCCTTTTCCGTCATCGATTGTAACCAATTAGGATCAATCGGGCTCATGCCTCCTAATAATGTTTTTTTACCTCTGTGTTTTGCCCAATAAGCTGCCATATCAATCATTTGGGCAAATTTGTTCCATGAGTAATCTAAAGTAAAATCATATTCCACCACATTATTGGGCTCGTTCCATAACTCTACCCAATCAAAGTATTCACCATATCTGGTAATCATTACATCAATAAAATCGGCAAAAGATTTCAAATTCCTTGGGGGTGCTGAAGAGCGCTCTGCCTCCCCCAGCGAGGGAGGTGTATATAGAAAGCAAGGCAATATTTCCACATGTTTTGCCAATTCAGGTACCAGCCAGTCGTACCATTGAGGGCTACCATCCACGTGCCAGTCAGCCCATGAAATTCCTGTTCTGATATGTTTTATTCCTAGTTTCTTTAAATCTTTTATGACCTGCTTTACTTCATCATATTGTCCGGGACGAAACCATTCCACAATCCCGATAGGAGGCGTATTATGCTTACCGTTGATTTTTTCCATGTCATTTAGTTATATGGTTCAATAAATTTATACAGTCAACCCTCTTGAAGCCAATTCTTCTGTAGCTTCGTGCACGCTATCTACAGCTATTTGTCCTTCCAGCCATTGGGCCAATTCGTATAATCCATCTTCAAAGTCAACCATGGGTTCATAGCCCAACACTTCCCTGGCTTTTGATAAATCGGCAAAACAATGCCTTATATCTCCCAGACGGTACTTTGAAGTAAGCTCTGCCGATATCTCCTTGCCCATTACCTTAGCAAGTTTTTCGGCTATTTCATGAATAGTATAATGATAACCGCTTCCGATATTAAAGACTTCGTCATTGGATTTTGAGGTTTCAAGCGCCAGGCGGCAGGCCCTTGCAACATCTTTTACATGCACAAAATCCCTTTTTTGCATTCCATCTTCAAATATCAGAGGCGGGTTATTGTTAAGCAGGCGTGAAGCAAAAATTGCCAATACGCCAGTATATGGGTTGGATAGTGATTGGCGAGTGCCGTACACATTAAAAAATCGTAAAGCTGTAGTGGGAATATCATAGGCTTTGCCCATGATTAAACCCATGCGCTCCTGGTCATACTTGGAAAGTGCATAAACCGAGGACAGAGAAGGCTTTTTATTTTCAGGAGTAGCCAGGGGTATATAATGCTTCCCATCATCAGTATACATTTCCCATTTCTGATTGCGGAGGTCTTTTAATTTCCTCTCACATTCATGTACCAAATTACCTGATTCATCTTTGTAGAGACCCTCTCCATATACACTCATGCTTGAAGCAATGACTAATTTTTCAACAGGTTTCTCTACAAGGGCCTCTAATAATACTGATGTCCCAAAGTTATTTACCTCTGTATACTCTTTGACCTGGTACATACTTTGTCCCACACCCACCATAGCGGCAAAATGAAAAACAATATCCACATCGCGAAGTGCCTCCAGAACCGCTAACTCATCCCTTACATCCCCTACTATCAGTTCCACTTCAGGGTGTAAATATTCAGGTCTTCTGGCGGGTGTGCCATGTACCTGTTCAGAAAGGTTGTCAAGTGCTCTTACATTATATCCATACGCTATCAGTTCATCAGCTAAGTGCGAACCGATGAATCCTGCTCCACCTGTAATTAGTACTCTCTTTTTCATTATGCGTTAATTTTAAGTTGGTTCTTACTCTATTCAAATTCAAAAGCTTTGGCCGGAAGGTCGTGTTACCAGTCTGTTAATGGATGCCGTGCCTTTTTTATTGATTGCATACCATACATCCTCTGCAACATCCTTACAGGACAAGCTACCCATGCCCATCTCTTCAATACTGGTGTTCCCCAACAGCTGGTTATCAAAGAAATCTGAATCAGTGATTCCGGCTGCTATAGTAGTGACTTTAATGTAGGGCAATGTTTCCAGTCTTAGGGTTTCGGCTATCATATCCAGTGCGGCCTTGGATGCGCTATAAACGCTTCCATAAGTGTAGGCCTTCATTGCAGAAACTGAAGAAATAAAGACTACCTTTCCGGATTTATTTTGATACATGGGTGGCACAAAAGCTCTGATAAATCGTAATGCCCCCATTATATTGAGGTTCAACACAGCAAACCATTTTTCGGGATCCCCCTCGATGAGTTGTTCATGGATGCCTTTTCCTGCATTGATTATAAGTAAATCCGGTGCCCCAATTTCTGAAAGTATCCATTTGTACAGTGCATCAACCTCATCGCCTATTGTTACATCACACTGTCTGAAAATCACATTTTCAGGTGCTTCTTTGGGAGGAACAATATCTGCTACAACTACTAGAATGTTTTCAGCTGCCAGCTTAGATGATATGGCTTTACCAATGCCATTGCTACCTCCCGTTATTACTGCAACAGAAGATAGGTTTTCAAATGTCATATCTTACAAAAGTTAACATCAGAGAATTATTTTAAGGTTGATTACATAAGGTTCTTGTACAAATGTAGATTCATATGAATTGATTCTCTTACATCATTTTTCATGATTATTGTATAGTTTTACAGCTCCTATACCTTTCTTTTGCCTTAATTAATAGTGATTAAATACAATTTTCAGGAAGTGCTGAGAAGTAACTATCCCTTTGATTATCAATTTGTTTTTGAAAGGCTGATAGAATCAGACGGAAAGTAAGCGGAATTCAATAGCCTTCCCTCTAAAACGCAATGTCATTAAGTTAAGCTTTAAAATAAACCCTCAACCTCTATCCTTCTCCAAAGGGAGAAGGAAGTTTATCTTAACTTAACGACATTGCCCTAAAACGTACCTCTTTAATAAGCTGTCTATCTAGAGTTTATTGTAAACATACTTCACCAGTCTATTGATAATAAGTAGCAAAACAGTAGCCGAACTTGCTAATAAATACTGTTCAAGAGCTACAGCTATTCCAATAGCAGCTGAAAACAAGACCGTGGCAGCTGTTGTTAAATAATACACTTTATCTTCATCCCTACCTTTTAATATAGTACCCGCACCTATAAAGCTGATACCCACAATAATGGCTTCAATGATCCTTGTTGGGTCAGCCTGGACCACTTCTGACAAGTCGCTATAGGCATAGCTGCTAACAATTACTTTGCTCAACGACAACAGTAATGCGGCAGAGCTTCCTACTATCATATTGGTTCTGAATCCTGCCGGTTTATTCTTTGATTCTCGTTCTATTCCAATGAGTCCTGTAAGTACTGCTGCTATTGCAACATTCAATAATATCAGCAATTGACTATTCCAGTTCCAGTTCATAAAAAAATAGTTATGTTAAAAAAATCTGCTGTTCAATTAACGGCAAACCGCAGATAGCGTTAAAAAAATTAGAATAGTTTCTTCTGAGATTATGATAAATTATTAGAAGCATGAGTCATCCTAATTTAACCGAATACAACAAAAAGAGGGATTTCAAGAAATCTCCGGAACCCAAAGGAGGTAATAGCAAACCAGGTTCAGCGCGATTTGTGATTCAAAAGTACGATGCCCAAAATTTACACTTTGATTTCCGCCTGGAGATAGCAGGTGTGCTTAAATCATGGGTAATCCCAAAAGGCCCCTTTACCAATCCGGCAGATAAACGATTAGCCATCCCCACCGAAGATCACCCAATAGACTATATTGATTTTGAAGGAGTTATACCGGAAGGTCAATATGGAGCAGGTACAGTAATGGTATGGGATAACGGCACTTTTAAAAACCTATTGGAAGAAAATGAGGAGGAAAAATCACTGGAAGAAAGCTATAAAGATGGTAAAATGGAAGTGTGGTTAGAAGGAAAAAAAATATCAGGAGGCTATACCCTCATTAAAACAAATATGGGCAATAACTGGCTGATCATAAAAAAGGATGATAAAGAAGCCGATGCAAGAAGAAAGCCCGCTAAAACAGAGAATGAATCTGTAAAAACAGGGCGTAGTATGAAAGAAATAAGCACCTCTTCGAATGGAAAAAATGAATAATTATGGATTTAAAAGTGGGTCGTTATATTGTCGGGGTTACCAATCAAAACAAGCTTTTATTTCCTAAAGCGGGAATAAGTAAAATAGATTTAATTGAATACTATCTGGCAATGGCTGAACATATAATCCCTTATACTAAAGACAGACCTGTCACCATGCATAGGTTTCCTGATGGCATTGGTGGCAAGAGCTTTTATCAAAAAGAAGCCTCTGATTACTTTCCTGATTGGCTTGATACTGTAAAAGTACCGAAAGAAGATGGGGAAATTGAGATGGTGATGATCAATAAAAAAGCCAGCCTTACATATTTGGCCAACCAGGGCTGCATTACCCCCCATATCTGGCTAAGTAAAAAAGATAAAATTGATTATCCGGACAAGCTTGTATTTGACCTTGATCCTTCTGACAATGATTTTAATGTAGTAATACAAGCTGCTAAGGATTTTCGCAAGCTACTGGAAGATGAATTAGATCTGAAAACCTTTATTATGACTACAGGTTCCAAAGGTTTACACATAATTGTCCCCATTATCAGAAATAAAAATTTTGATGAGGTAAGAGAATTTGCATCCGGTGTTTGTAAGATTATAGCTAATGATAAACCTGATGACTACACAACCGAGATACGGAAAGATAAAAGGAAAGGTAGACTATTCCTGGACTACATGAGAAATAGCTATGCTCAGACTTCCGTAATGCCTTATGCTGTACGAGCTCTTGAAGGAGCACCTGTGGCAACACCTTTATTCTGGAAAGAACTTCAGGGAAAAATGAATGCTCAAAGATACACGTTGAGCAATATCCAAAAAAGAATAGAAAATGAAGAGAACCCATGGGAGAACTATTACAAAAGTAGAAAAAGCCTCAGCAAACCCATGCAAATATTAGAAAAGATGCTTAACCGATAACTATAAATTGGCAACAGTCGTAGATAATTAGAAGCTACAATAAACTATTTTTTAACCTTAAAATCCAAAATTATGAAAGTTGTAAAAGTAATTGAAGTGATAGCAGCTTCTGAAAAAAGCTTTGACGATGCAGTACAAGTTGCTTTAAACCAAGCATCAAAATCTGTCAAAAATATCAAATCTATTTACGTTAGCGAAATGAAAGCTAAAGTAACAGATAACAAAGTAACATCATACGGTATAAACGCCAAAATCTCATTTGAATTAAATGATTAAATATTAAGGTTCTTTTATGTAGAAGCTTTAAATTCTGTGGAAGCATATTAGCGTATGCTTCCGTTAATTTTATACAGATTTTTTCACCTAGACAAATTTCATTCATTATGAACCGAGAAATTAAAAAAACAAGCACAATGACACAGGCACTCAAAAAGATTTCCTATGGGTTTTATATAGTCAGCTCTAAAAACAATGAGGATATTGCTGCGGCAACAGTAAGTTGGGTAAGTCAGGTTTCTTTTGATCCTCCATTAGTGATGGCTGCGATTAAAAATGATGGGGAATTAGTCAATGTTATTGCTGAAAGCGGAGTGTTGGCCATTAATGTAATTGGCAAAGCAGAAAAGCCACTTATACCGGAATTTTCCAAAGACACCGAGGTGGAAGGAAACAAAATCAACGGAAGTTTATTTGAAGAAGGAGTAACAGGAGCGCCTTTGCTGACCCGTTTGCCAGCTTTTGTAGAAGGCAAAGTGGTAGAAGCTATTAATAAAGGTGACCATACCATATTCATAGCTGAAGTAGTAAATTCAGGTGTCAGGAATCCTGATGCAGAACCATTGATGGAATGGGAAACAGAGTATCACTATGGTGGGTAAAGGATGATTGATGCTCATGCCAATGCTTGCACAATGTCGTTAAGATAGGGCTAGAATAGAACCCTCATCCTTAATGACCTTGATTGCAAACAATTTCTGGATTCAGAGGAATTATTCTAATTCCTCTTTTTCTCAAGGTATTTTTTAAATTCATCCACTATCGTATTCTTCCATAATGGCATCTTTTTCATATAAGCCTCGCGCGCCAGAAGGTGCGAAGAAACAGGAGTGGTTAGCAATAATAGAAAAACAATAATAATTGATTTAAGCACCACAGGTAAAGTATTGAAATATATGGCTGTACTTAACATAATCAATCCAACTTTAAAAGAAACTGCTTTGGTAACAGCTGACATTCTGGTATAAAGGTCAGGCAGTCGGAATAAACCAAGAGTAGCCACAAAAATTAAAAATACTCCTAAGAAAACGAAAATCAGTATAAGGATTTCAACGATCATTTTTAGTTCTTTTTCTTGTATAATAGGCAAAGGCCATAATTCCGAAAAATCCGATCAATGCCAACACTAAAGCTACATCCAATAGCATGGCATCATCTGAAATCATAGCATAAATTCCAATAACCCCAACCAGGTTAGCGGTCATCAGATCAAATGTTACTACCCTATCCATAAAAGTAGGGCCATAAACAAAACGGATCATAGTGATGAAAAATGCTACAATCAATGCAAGCAATGCTACCCATAGAAGTGTTTCAAAATAATTCATTGCACTATCGCCATTATTCTTTTCTCAAATCCTTCTTTTACCTGCCTTTTGGCTTCCTCTAAATCATTATCAGGTACATTTAAGGTGTGATAATAAAGGAATTTTCTATCCTCACTTATTTCAAGTGTAAGTGTGCCGGGTGTAAGTGTAATCATATTTGCCAATAAGGCAATTCCGGCTTCCGACTTTATATCCAGTGGTAGTTCCAATATAGCAGGCCTGAACTGTAGGCCAGGGGTAATCACATAATAAATCACTTTCAGGTTAGAGACAAAGAGCTCTTTGATGAGGTAAAAAAACAACAAAACAGCACCCTTAAATTGGCGGAAATAGGTTCTGTTATATAACCAGCTTGTTAACCAAAGCAGCAGCATGAATGCCAGGTAAATACAAAATTCAGCTATCCCGGAAGCCTTTGTTACTAAAATGTCATGCAACAGTACACCAAGTATAATGGTAGCAGTCAAATGAATGATAAAAGTTCTCATAATATCTTCTTCTATTAACGGCTAATTCAATAATAGTTTTCTATCCCTCTCCTTTAAAGAACACTATTGGCTTAAATTAACAGCATTGAATTCAACTATCGTTATCATTATTTCCCTAACACTTTTTGAATGTAAATGGATGGATCCATTAGCTGTAACCCCCGGTCGGTGGCTCACCGACCGGAAGCAGAAAAGGTAGCTATTTGAGTGCGATGGTCGGTGCGCCACCGACCATGGAATCATTGTGCTTTAACCTCTGCTAATTGCTACTATGTAACAAAAGACCTGTTATCTATTTTCAGATTTAGTTCAAAGACTGCGATCTTTATCATTATTTCCCTAACACTTTTTGAATATAAATAGATGGATCCATCAGCTGTTCGGCTGCCAGGCTTGCATATTTCATTAAATGCGTTGGATAAAGCCCAATAAAGAGAGTGGCCGTAGCCATAAGTAGCACTGGCAGAACTAACCTCCATTGTTGCCTGAACAAACTACTTTCGTTACTTATTAAATCGTGCTTGTTCACACTTTTACTTTCTCCCCAAAAGGCATAAATCCAAATTTTTGTCATCGAGAATAAGGTGAGCAAACCAGTAATAATAGCGATGACAATCACAAAATAAGACTCCACTTCAAAACCTGCTTTTATTAAAATGAATTTAGCCCAAAAGCCTGACAAAGGCGGAATACCGGCCAATGATAAAGCAGCAATTAAAAAGAGCAAGGAAAGCAAAGGGAAATTTTTATACAGACCTCCAATTTCCTCCAGCCTGGAACTCCCTTTTATTTTTTCAACCACCCCTGTAATTAAAAATAAATTGGTTTTGGCCAAAATGTTATGGATGATGTAAAAAACAGCTCCCGCAATGGCTAAAGGGGTGAATAAACCCAATCCTAACACCATATATCCTATCTGACTGATAATGTGGAAAGATAAGATAGTGCGCATACCTTTTTTAGAAGCCGCACCCAGTACGCCACTTAACATAGTTAAGCCTGCTGCTACCAATAAAATAGTATGGGTATATTCCACATCATGAATAAACAGAAGTGTAAAACAACGCAGAAGCGCGTAAACCCCCACTTTGGTCAATAAACCAGAGAAAAGTGCAGTAACAGCTATGGGTGGAGCCGGGTAAGAAGCCGGCAACCAAAAATAAACCGGGAAAAGTGCCGATTTAATCGCAAATGGCAGCAAAAACAGCATAGCGGCCACCGTAATTAAAGGATCGTTACAGTTTTGTTGAAAATAAAGGGCGATATCAGCCATATTGAGACTGCCACTAATACCATAAATCATCCCTACCCCTATCAGCAAAAAAGCTGAAGCGATAAAGCTAAGCAGTGTATATTTAACCGTACCTATCAGCTGCTCTTTTCCATTGCCAATAGCCAGCAAAACAAAAGAGGCTATCAGCATTACCTCAAACCACACATATAAATTAAAGATATCCCCAGCTATAAAAGCGCCATTCACTCCCATGATCAGAAAATGAAAATAGGTAAAATAGCCAAAATATTTTCTTTTATTCCGGATGTCCTGTAGGGAATAAATATTTACTACAAACCCTACAAAAGCACTAATAGCAATCATAATAGCTGAGAACATATCAATAACCATAGTAATACCAAATGGTGCCTCCCAACCGGCTACTTGTGTAACCAGCATGCCCTGTTCCTCTACCTCAATCAATAAAAATATAGCACAGACCATTAGTGCCAATGAGCCTAAAATGGAGATAAAATGCTGAGCAAATATTCTTCTCACTAAAAACAGACATAATAAAGCTGTTAGGAAAGGAAGAACTAAAGGAAAAAGTATCATTGACTCAGAATATTCCATTCCTTTATTTTTTCAGGTCGTCAACTTCTTCAATATCAGGTATGTCATACACTTTCTTAAAAAGCAAAAGAGCAAATGCCTGAATACCAAAACCAATTACTAAAGCGGTAAGGATTAATGCTTGCGGAACGGGATCTGCAAAAGTGTCTGGTGCTACCCCTTGTTCATCAAGAAAAGGAGCAGATTTACGTACAATCCTACCTGCCACAAATATAAAAATGGCAGTTGCATTACCAATGATGACAATACCCATCACCAATTTAGCAAAATCCCTGTGCAATAAGAGGTAAACTCCAGCTGCAAACAATAAACCTGTCAATATTGAAAGTAGAAATTCCATTTTATGAATCTTCTTGAATATTTGGAAAAATTATCACCATTACTATGCCCATTACAAGTACATAAACACCCACATCAAACAAAAACGGACTGCCCAGCTTGGGTAAGAACGAGACATCCCAATCCAGCCAGTAGCCTTTAAACAAGCCTTCCCCTGTTACTAATCCGATGACTCCACTTAAGAATGACAAGAGCAATCCTATAGCAATAATTTTCACCGGTCGTATTCGCAAGGCTTTAAATGTGCTTTCCATTCCAAATGCGAACGCATGGAGCACAAAGGCCGCACCAGCTGTTAAACCACCAATAAAACCTCCTCCCGGCAAGTTATGACCTCTGAACAATAAGAATACAGAGAAAATAAGCATGACCGGCACTATGACCCGGGCGGATATGATGAGAATAAAAGATTTCATAGAGTTCTGTTTTTCTTTTTTTTCTTTGAAAAATTAACAAGGGCGAAAACTCCCAAAGCGGCAATTGCCAGCACTATGATTTCTCCAAAAGTATCCAGCACCCGAAAATCAACCAGTATCACGTTTACTATGTTTTTGCCCTTGGCCAGGGTATAGCTGTTTTCAGCATAATAGGCCTTCAGCCTGGAGTCCAACGGATGATAGGTGAGGGAAAACAATATCAAGGTGACCAAAAGCCCAATTCCTAAAGAAATGAAAGCATCCCTATATTTTGCAAATATGCTTTTAGCAATTATTTTTTTCGGTAGCTTATGTAAAATCAATACAAAGATGGTAATAGTCAAAGTATCAATCAGGAAAAAAGTAATGGCCAGATCGGGTGCTCCCGCTTCCAGAAAGATGATAGAAATAGCAATGCCAACTATTGATAAGGACAATAAGGCTGCAATTTTGGATCTTGTAATTAAGGTGAATCCCAGGGCCATCATCACTATAATCCCCAGCAATACTTCAAAAACATAAATATCAATAGTAGCAATATTTAATCGAATACCTGCTTTAAATAGAAAGGTAAATCCGGTAAGCAATAATATCGTTAGCGATGTAAACATCGCATAGTACCGTAAATAGCCTGTTTGGATTTTTCTAGTCTGCCATTCCGCTAAACGAAGCATCCCATTAAATAACTTATCATAAATGGCTGATGGTGTAAATTTCTTTAAAAATTCAGATTGAAGTTCATATGACTTTTTGATGTTCCAGTAATACAAGCCCACCCCGGCAATAATAGAGAAGATACTAAGTAATAAAGCCAGATTCCAGCCGTGCCAAAGGGCTAGGTGTTTTGGAGGAAGCTCCTGATCGATACTGATGGAAGCTTGCGAAATGAGGTCAGATAAGGCATCAGGAAATAACCCAAAGAACAAGCCCGCTAATGCTGTAACTGCCGGAGCCAAATAAAAAAATTTCGGAACCTGTTGAAGATCAGTTTTTTTATCAGTTGCTTTTTTGAAGAAAGCTTTATGTGTAAGAATCAGCAGAATAGCTACAAAAATAGTTCCTACTAATAAAATCACTACCGTTAATGCCATAGAATAAAAAGGAGCACCTAAGGTCATTTCCAACAACATTTCCTTTCCCACAAAGCCAAAAAAAGGCGCTATTCCACCTAATGAAAAGGCAGCAGTCAATACCAGTACAAATGCCAATGGCAATTTTCTATATAATAATTGAGGGAGCTCACTTAATAATTTGGTACCCGTTTGTTTATCTATAATACCTGCCAGCATAAATAAGGATGACTTATAAAAAGCATGAGCTATAATATAAGCAATGCCAGCATAAATGGCTGCTTCTGTGCCAATTCCAAAAGTTACTACCATTATCCCCAACGCACTTATAGTAGAATAAGCAAGCAGTTTCTTCAAATTATCGGAGCGAAAAGCCATTACAGCCCCGGTAACCATTGTTAAACTACCCACTGTGCAAAGCAAGATTTGCCATTCAATTGTATTGCCCAGACTATTTGAGAAGCGTGCGAAAAAATATATCCCTGCTTTAACCATAGTAGCTGAATGCAAATAGGCACTCACCGGAGTTGGGGCAGCCATTGCATTGGGCAGCCAAAAATGAAAGGGTACCTGGGCCGATTTTGTAAATGCCCCAAAGGAAACACATAGCAGTATTGGTAGATATAAATTATGTTCAGTAAGTAATCCACTGTATTGAGCTAAGCCTGAAATACTGTATTCTCCAGTGACTATTGCCATTAACACCATGCCGGCCAATAAAGCAAGCCCACCAGATGCTGTTACTAAAAGACCCTGCCATGCAGCAGCTCTTGCCTTTTCCTGCTCATTTTCGTAGCCAATCAATAGAAATGAGGTGATACTGGTCATTTCCCAAAAAACAATGATGACAAGCCAATTATCCGCCAATACCAGCCCAAGCATTGAGGCCATGAATAAGGTGAGGATCATAAAAAAGCGACTATAGTAGGCAGCGTTTTTCATGTAAAATCCGGCATAAATATAGATAAGGGTACCTATGCCGCTAATTAATAAACTGAACAGCAAACTCAGTCCATCCAGGTAAAATGCCAGGTTGAGATGGAAGTAAGGGTTCCACTTATATAATTCTTTTAAGGGAAATGAAGCTGAATTATTGAGGTATTGTATTAGCAACCAAACAAAAATGGTGAAGGGAAGGATGGCTAGCGCAAAAGCTGTTTTATTTCCCAGGAACCTATGGAGCAGAGGAACTAAAAATGCGATTATAACTACAGATAAAATACATATCAACATATGATGGTTTTCTGTTTATTAATGGCCGGAATTAGCAGCAATGAAGTAAATACTTGCTTAGCTGAAAAAGTATATCCCTTAAAGTTAGACGTTCATCTTTTAAGTTGTGTTACATATATACTGTTAAAGCAGGCTTATTAAGGTTTCATCCAATTATGCTTTATAAATGGCATTAGACTAAATTGCCCTTTCATAAAATTTCTCGTGTAAAACAATCAAATTTTTCATAGCATTGCAGCATGGAAGTAGTGGCTCGTATCTTTTTTCTATTTGGTATTCTTTACATTGGTTCTTTAGCACTTAATGCCCAAAATAAGGCACAGCTTACCACTTATGAATTAAAGCCCGCAACAGATCCTATTATATTGGATGGCGAGCTGAATGAAGATAGCTGGAAAAATGCTGAATTGGCTACCGGCTTTTATATGAACATCCCAACAGATGATCGACCGGCAGAAATGGAAACAGAAGTAAAGATGACTTACGATAATGAAAATTTCTATTTCGGCATCATTTGCTACGATGGTGATGAGGGTTATGTAGTACAATCTTTAAGAAGGGATTTTGAATGGGCACTCAATGAGAACTTCTCCATTTATCTTGATCCCTATAATGATTTCACCAATGGATTTACTTTTGGCATCAGCCCCTATGGTGTACAAAGTGAAGGCACTATTGATGAAGGAGTCAATGTGAATGCTGACTGGGACAACAAATGGTATTCAAAAGTTAAGATACATGAAGGAAAATGGGTGGCAGAAATAGCCATTCCTTTCAAATCAATAAGATATACCGATAAAAATAAAAGCTGGAATATCCAGTTTTTCAGAAATCATCTGAAAAGAAATGAACGCTCAAGCTGGATAGCAGTTGAACAACAATATACGGCCTCCGCGCTGGCCTTTAGTGGCAAAGTGATTTGGCCGGAACCTCCACCTCCGGCTGGCACTAATATTTCAGTAATCCCTTATGTATTGGGTGATCTTAACCGCAACTATGAAAACCCTGAATTGGATAAAGGCTTAGGTGCCAATGCTGGTTTTGACGCGAAAATTGGAATTACTCCGGCTTTAAATTTGGATTTAACTGTTAATCCGGATTTCTCACAAGTGGAAGTGGACAGACAGGTAATCAATTTAAGTCGTTTTGAGGTGCGTTTTCCAGAGCGAAGACAATTTTTCCTGGAGAATGCGGACTTATTCAGCAAGTTTGGTTTCCCTCAATCAAGGGCATTTTTCTCCAGAAGAATTGGGATTACTACTGACACACTAGGCAGAACGGAACAAGTACCTATATTAGGCGGGGCAAGGCTAAGTGGAAAAGTAAACGATAAATTAAGAGTGGGATTACTTAATATGCTCACTGATAAAAGAGAGGATTTAAACCTCCCCTATCAGAATTATAGTGTATTGGCGCTCCAGCAAAATGTATTGAAACGATCTAATGTTGCCTTCGTTTTTGCCAACAAGGATAATTTAGGAGTTGATCAGAGCAAGGAATTATCGGCCTACAATCCTCAGATTGCCAGAAGGGAAATACATGGAAATGATACCATCACCTCCTTTAAATTATATAATCGGGTAATAGGTGCTGAGTTTAATTTATTTACTGAGGACACGCGTTGGATTGGTGATTTCTATTACCAACATTCTTTTGATGCGTGGAATAAGAAAAGTGCCTATAACCACGGTGCATTTTTGCGCTATCAGCAAAGAAATTTTGCTATTATGTGGTCGCATACAGCCATTGGCGATGGCTTTAATGCTGAAATGGGTTTTGTGCCGAGAGTGGGCTATAACCAAGGTTCATTTAGCCCTACTTACATCATGTATCCTGAAAATAAAGCCATTATCAATACGCAAGTAAGTTTCGATATTGGTTATACCACTGATGCTAATTTCCAGCGTGTTACGGATCGCTCCTTAGGCCTGCAGTATCAAATGAATTTTACCAATACTTCCTATGCCTCGTTTGAAGTAGCAAGAAAGTATGAATACATGTTCTTTGATTTTAATCCGATCACCCCCAAAGGTGATAGCCTCATGTTACAGGGTACAGATTACACCTGGAGTAATATGACAGCCTATTATGCGTCAGACAGAAAGAATACCTTTACTTATGAGGTTGGTACTACCTATGGTGGATTCTATAATGGAAATCGCTTGAATACATTCAGCAACCTTAGTTACAGATTCCAGCCCTATGGTTCTTTTTCAGTGGATTTTGATTATAATGATATCCGGCTTCCCGAAGGTTTTGGTTCTGCCAAATTTTATCTGATTGGCCCCAGATTGGATCTCACCCTAACAGATGCTGTTTTCTTTACTGGCTTTGCCCAATATAATAACCGGTTCGACAATGTGAATTATAATTTGCGCTTTCAATGGCGCTTTGCCCCGGCATCGGATCTGTTTTTAGTCTACACAGAAAATTTTGCTCCTAACGGACCAATAGATTTTATGCCTGGTGAAAACACCAAAAACAGAGCACTGGTATTGAAGATAAACTATTGGCTGAATTTGTAGGTTAGAACAGAAAGCGTTCAATTAGGCTCTTTATAATTCGTATATTTAACTCCAAACCCAATTCCATTGAACAAGCTTCAAAAAACTCAATCTCTCAGTGAAGATGTAATCCAGCAATTACAGTTTGAAATTGAGGAACTTGAAAAGAAACTGCAGCAAATTGGAGCTGAGGTATGGAGATTTGAGACACTCATTCGTAGACAGCTAAGTTCAGAAATTGATCAGATAGAGGAATTGTCAGACCTCCACAAACAACATAAAAAAGAGAAAAAGAATAAGCGGCTGGAGCAAAAGAAAAGAGGGAAAAACTATAAGCCTCCCTCTCAATTTCCCCAGGCTAACCCACCCTCTTTAACTGTCAAGAAATTTGACCCTGTTAACCAAAAAGAACTCAAAAGGATTTATAAAGAAGCTGTGGTGCAGGTGCATCCTGATAAAATCAGCCATAATAGTGAATTGGATCAATTGCAAAATGCTTCAGACCTGACTGCCCGCTTAAATAACATTTATAAAAGCGGTGACCTGGATGAGCTGGTTTATTTTTATCATCATATTATCCTGAAAAACAGTTCAGTCAAAGTTTCCGAGGTAAATGCACCCGATGATCAACTGAGAAAAGATTCCCTGCAAAAAAAGAAAGGACGTTTGCTGGCCGAAATAGATCAGTTTCAAAACTCCTACAGCTATCAGGTTTTACATACTTACAAAGATCCGACTGATTTTATCAATGAGCTTCAACTGCAATTCGTGGAGAAAATTAAACAGTTGGAAAAAAGGACACGGAAGATGAGGTGATTTTTCATACTCAATTGTGGGAGATACGATTGAAGTCATCCAGCCGTCTGCATTTGTGTCCACACAAATGCTTTTGTTAGGGTTTAAGTTAATATTAAATGTAAAAATCAATGGCTTCTCTATCATATTTACGCTCGATTGTGGGTACACAATCGAGGACGGATATCGAAGGTTATTCCAGGGAAACAGTCAAGGGCAGGTATTGTAGTAAATTTTAAGAGCTCTGTACAAAATGTATAATTAATTTCAATAAAGAGCCATAGATAGGCTTCTCATGAAAAATAAATTTTCATTTAAAAACCAGATTAAATTATTTTAATCAGTAGATACAGGAATTAAATTCGCCTATGAAACCTCGAAAAACAAAAGTTTTACTAAATATTGAGGCTTTCACTTAAATTTCACACCTCTTAAAACCATATTTTCTTCTCCTTTCTTTTGTTTTGATACAAAAGAAACAAAAAATCAAGACAAAAAGATGCTTCTACGCTACAATTCAACGCGCTCCCCGCCTTTTTGTCCACCCACGCGCATACTCTGAGCAAACATTATTTGGCCTGGAAACTTCGAGGTATTTATCAAGAGTGTCCTAGATAAGTTTTCTGAAAAGGCTATGTTCGATCGGCAGTGCGCGTAGCACCCTGTTCGCCCGCATTTGTGTCCTAACAAATGCTTTTGACATGATTTTAATCCTTGTATTAAGCTAAATCCCAAAAGGATAAGTGTCAGGCACTTCATCTTCTCTTCCTTTAACTTTCAAAGCACTTAATGCCCTGCTTTTATTAAAGAAAACAAAAGCATCATAGCGCTTTTGTATAATAGAAGGCACATAGTTACCATAGCGTTCGCGCTCGGGATGATAGACTACTCCAACAGCTCTATGGGGTATCCTTGCCTGAAGTTCCGGATGATGTTTTATATCCTCGAAAAAAACAAAAAATTGCTTCCCTGACTGATGGCAAATCTCTTCCCAGCTGCCGGGACGACCCATCGGAAGATCCATTAAATCAACAGTTGCTCCCCAGCTTGTTCCTGCAAGTACAGTGCCCATATAAGAGCCAAAACCAACCAATGAAACGTTTTCTTTCCCATATTTTTTCCTTGCCAATTCACCAATATTGTAAAGTCCATCATCAGCCATATCAGTATGAGAGGCATCACCAATATGGGTATTGTGGGCCCATACAATTCCTTTCGAACTCTCCCCATGGAATCCCAGCAAACGATCCAGGGTGTTCATCATATGACTATCACGAATGTTCCATGTAGAAGCTCCACCCTGTACCATCACCCGATAGTATTTTTCGGCATTTTTGGCGATAATGGCATTCTGTTCCGTACTGAACACATGCTCTTTATCTGTATTATAAACTGGTGTTTTCATCTGAATTTCAATCAGCATTTCTGCCACTTCTTTACTGCAGCCTTCCGGCACCAGATAAGTTGAATGCGCATATCGCTGACCATCACCATTCCTATGTGGCTCAAAACATCTCATTGCTTTCTTTGCTGTCTGCAAAGCTGTAGGATCCTCCTTTTCAAGGTAGTTCATTATGGCATCCAATGATTCCCAAAGGCTGTAAACATCTAATCCATAAAAACCTTTGCGTTGATTGGCTGCAAGTGAGCTGTTAAATTCTTTGAGCCAGCCGACCCATTCCTCCACTTCCCAATTAGCCCACATCCATGCAGGCCATCGTTCAAATTTCTTCAGCACATCATAGGTATCTTTTTCGGAATTTTCGTAGTGCTTCACATGTCTGTTCAACTCATAGCAAGGAGGCCAGTCACCCTCTACGGCTACAAAATCAAACCCATGTTCCTCCAGAAGAATTTTCGAAATTCGCGCCCTCCAATTATAATATTCATGGGTGCCATGAGATGCCTCTCCTAACATCACTACTTTTTTATCCTTTACCTGATTAATTAGGGGTTGTAAATCAGCCGAATCAACGAAATCGTGTTTTTTCTCTTTTATTAAATCTGTTAATGATTGTGCCATTATTGTTCATTTTGTCGCTAAAAAAATCAGCCTTGTCTTTATAAAAATTATGATAATAAGTACCCTTAATAATGAGTCACTCTTAAAAGTGAATCTCAAGGGTTCTCCAATCTCCCGAAACATTCCGGTACGCCTTTGGCAATAATACTGGCAGCAAGGCTTACTTCATTGATGTCCAGGTGACTTGTCCATGTATCGGTAGCTAGATTTTCAGAATTGCTCCAGAAACTTTCTGTTTCATCAGCCAGGGAAATATAGGGTCTTAAGGGCTCTATATTAGTACCCCATTTCTTAAAATCTTCCTTTTGCCCCCAAATCGCCCGTAAGCCTAATGATAAACCACATTCCCTAAATGCCAGTCTTTGAGAAGCAGGGCTATCAGGATCATAATCCTGTAAATACATTTCCAGGCCTTTATTGAAATTCACCAGAAGTACATTGGGCTTAATTGAATCAGGCACTTCCATTTTTTGTGACAGCTCTGTCACCCTGATAGTGTTTAAAAGCAATCCTCCCAATCCTAAAGGATCGGTTGTAGTCCAATCAGTTCCTGAACAAAGAATTTTAAAATTTCCCAGAGTTTCATCATACACAGTAAAAACTTCTGGTGCTTTATCTTTTGCCGTTAACAGACAAATTAAGCCCTCCAGAGGATCATGGGCACCCATTGAAGGCACTAAAGGCCTGGAGAGATCTACGCTCATTTTCCAATGCATTTGAACATTCTCTTTTGTTTTGTTAATAAACTTCTTTCCGGCCAAACAAAGCTCAGCAGCCCAGTTAGCATACTTTTGATCATGAGTTTGTGCTTCAGCTTGGAATAATGCATTAGCCCATCTGGTATTATAATGAAAATATTGACCATCTCTTTCCCATTCCATTTGTTCATCAACAGGCTGATCTATTGTCCGCTCTTTTAACCTTTTTCCTATTCGAAGGCCATTGATGGTGGGGTGCTTTATGGCTTCTTCTTCATTTAAGCCACTTATTGCACCTAGCCGCTTATCTTCGGGATGATATTTCCCTAATTTATCATGCACTTCATCAATCAATTTAAGTGCATAGTCATGGTATTTTTCCTCACCAGTGAGTTGCTTCAACCCAAAAAAGCTTTGGACTGCAAATGCATCAGTCCAGAGGTATCTCCTGTAGGGATCACCCGATACTTCTTTTGTGATGCCGGTTCTTTTGGCAAATCCATCCATCAGGTTTTGGGCAATTGATATTTTAGTCTCTAAAGTTTTCATCATTTATCAATTTAAGTCTATCAATCATTCCTGAGCCTCCCCTGTCATAGGTACAAATCTTACCATCATTACGGTTTCCTCTTCAAAACTATCCTGGCCCGTCCTTTTAAGCTTCACCAGCTTCTGAGAACCAGATCCTATAGGAGCCACTAATACTCCTCCTGTTTTTAGTTGCAACTTTAAAGGTTCAGGGATTTTATTGGGAGCTGCTGTTAACACAATAGCATCGTAGGGCGCATGTTCCGGCCAGCCCCTGTAGCCATCTCCATACTTGGCATGTACATTTGTAGTACCAGCTACTTTAAGATTATCCATTGCCAGCTCTGCCAGCCATTCAACTATTTCAATAGTATAAACTTCACTTGCAATTTCAGCCAGCACAGCCGCATTGTAGCCACAACCTGTTCCTATCTCCAAAACTTTGGAATCCTCATTGAGTTCAAGCTGTTCAGCCATATAGGCCACTATATAAGGTTGGCTAATGGTCTGGGATTGGCCTATTGGTAAAGGGCCATCTTCGTAAGCCTGATCTTTCAAATCTTCCGGCACAAAAAGTGTACGATCAACTTTATCCATAGCCTCCAACACAGCAACATCCCTGATATTTCTATTAATCAGTTGCTCCTCCATCATTTGTTCCTTGCTAATCATCTCACTGATTTTTGAGTTAAAAAAATATATTTAATAGATTAAAAAATACTCCATATTCTCAATATGGAACTAATAGGCATTCGTCTATTTCCATAAATACTCCATGGTATAGGGAGAACCATCCTTTGTCCAGAAGCTACCATCAATAAAACGATATCCATTTTCCTCCTGGGCAATAGCTTCCATTTCCTCTTTACTTAATTCAATTTCTGTAGCTTCCAAATTACTTTTTATGTGATCCGGACTTGTAGATTTCGGAATGACTGATATCCCCCTGTTCAGTACCCAGGCAATTAATATTTGCGCTGGTGATTTAGCATGATTTTTTGCGGCTTCTTTAATTGACTCCAGCTCAAACAGATCCGGGTCATCATCACTTTTCATTGCAGCTACCCTGTCTTTAGACCCTAATGGAGAATAAGCTGTTACCATAATGTTGCGTTGCCTGCAGAATGTAACCAATTCATTTTGAGGCAGGCAAGGATGTAGCTCTACCTGATTGACTTCAGGTACTATGTCTGCTACATTGATCAGTTTTTGTAAATTGGTCATACTAAAATTGGCCACCCCAATATGTCTGCATAGTTTTTCAGAAACCAGTTCCTCCATGGCTTTCCAGGTTTCATCCAAAGGCACTTGTTGTGGGTTCAGGAAATCACTTCCGCTTTTTGGTTGAACGGCATCAAGCTTTTGAGCTACCGGCCAGTGGATCAGGTATAAATCCAGATAATCGAGTTGCAAATTATCCAAGGTGATTTGTAAGGCTGATTTCACATCCTCTTGTTTATGCGCATTGTTCCATAACTTTGAAGTGATAAATATTTCTTTCCGCTTTACCAAACCATCCGAAAATGCTTTCTGCAATGCCTTTCCAATTTCCTTTTCATTACCATAAATGTACGCACAATCAATGTGCCTGTAACCACATTTAATAGCTTCAAGTACTGCATTGTAAACTTCTCCGGGTTCTGATTTCCAGGTTCCGAGCCCTAAAGCAGGTAAAATATCCCCGTTTCTAAATGTTAAGTTCTTCATTGATTTATTTTTCAATTTGATTCATTGATGATATGAATTTACCATCATATACAATTGCTTCTAAGAAAATTAGCTTAATAAGTGAATGTATGTAATACAAGACGTTCTAACCACTGTTTCGGTTTTGGAAATGATGATATGATTTGGGCAGGGAAGTAGCTTAATAAAGCATTTGTTAAGACACAAACTCTGATAGTAAAGATTTCTATCGTTTGATCTTCTTTTTTAAGCAAACCGGATTAAAGAATTAAATTCTATAACAGCTACTTGAGTATAAATACTGCCTTTTTTGACTTCCTGATATGGAGGATCATTAAGGTGGCCATAAGTACAAACATGGCTATAATCAACCAGCCATTAACTACACCAAACCATTTGCGGCTGTCAACTTCGTTGGCTAAAGCAAATAGCATTCTTCCCAATAAAGTGAGTTGAAACAATAGCCAACCAATCCAAAGCACTGGATGGTAAAGCGTATGCCTCACTTTTAAAACCATTGGCAAAATTATTGGTGCATGAGCCCAAATCATAGAAAAAGCAAATCCTAAAAAGAAAGTGTGAAGAAAAAGATCGTAAAAGAATGGATGAAATTTTAAAAAACACAGGATTAAGCCAAAAGAGACTAACCAGACATAGCCTGTCATTAAACCCACACCTATGTAGCGGTGATGGGATGTTTTCTTCATGGAAATACGTGCCATGTCAAACTTAAGCAGCCACAGCCCAATTAAAATAGCTGCAATGCCCATAACCCAATTACCATTACTGTGGAAAGGAGTTAGTATCCCTATGATAAACAAACCTAATAATCCGTAGAGTAAATACCGACTCCAATTGGGATTAGGTAAAAATTTAGTCAGTTCCAGTCGCTCCCCGACTATTGTCCATAATATAAAAGCTATCCACCAGGGAGAAGCCATGGGAATAAATCCTGTTTTAATTACTAAAATATTGCCGATCAACCAGCAGATGGAGCCTACCAGCAATAGCCACTGCTCAGGCAACTTATATTTAAGTGCCTGAATGTATAATATTAAAACCAGGCCTGCACTTGCAAGCATGAGGAAATACAGCCCTGATTGATAAAAACCTGAAATAAAAAGTGGAGCTGAAAGCCCCCCTAATAAAGGAACAAGAAACCATCCTTTTCCTTTCATGACAATACTTCTTTCCAGGGCAATTAAGCTTCCCAGAAAGCCTCCAGTCATCAATAAGCCATGTGTTGCAGCCGTTTCAGAAATAACAATTTCAGTCCAGCCCAGTCTCACCCAACCACCTGCTATCCCTGAAATGAGAGAGATAATCACAAAGGGAAAGATAAGACTACTTTTCGGTGGCATCTTACAAATCCTTCTTGTGGAACAATCTGAATGAAATAAATACAGGCAAAGCAGTCCAGAAAAGCAATGCCAGAAAGGCTAAAGCAATACCCCAGCCCTGTGTAAAGAACTGGTTAAAAACTGCTCCACTATATCCCATTAAAGCTGCTGCCTGTGTTTGCATCAGCACCAGTATTCTACCAATATCAATCGGGTTAAGCAATGTGATATATAAGATAATTTTTTCTATAGGGTAATCGCTGAAATTATACATCAAAAGCAAGATCAACCCATCAAAAATCAATACAAAATACACCCAGAACAATAAGGAAACTCCCATTCCTTTTGCTTTATCCCGAGTCCATATTCCGGCCACCAAGGCGATAGCTATAAAAATAAAAGTCAGCAACAAATCGACTCCCAATAGCATTAATGAAGCAATGGAATAATTCATTACCAGCATAGGTATTCCTAAACCTACTATTAAGGCCAGTCCGAAGGCGATACATAGCCCAAGGAAAATACTACTTAAAATAGTTTTCCGCTTAAGGGGTTGTGCCAGCATCAGCACTATAAATTCGTACATATTATAGTAGTACATGGTGGAGAAAATAATGGTCATCATGGGTACTACCAACAAGCTCAGGTTAAGCAAGCCCAATAAAGCTTTATCGGCTTGCCCTTCCAGCATAAAAAAACCAAAAGATGCCGCCATCAGGAAAATCATGTACAAGAGGATAATCCAGTTTCTGAAAAGATCCTGAACAATAAATTTAGTGATCTTAAGCATGAACGGCCTCCTCTCCATTTAAAATATGTGCAATGATTTTATTCAACCTGTCTTCTGAAGTTTCCATTTTAAGTTGCTCCAGACTTTTGAAGAACTGCGTTTTCCCGTCCATTAAATAAGCCACATGAGTGGTAATCTCGTCCAAATCATTCAGTATGTGAGAGGTAATTAAAACCAGCTTTCCATTGGTGATGGATTTTCTCAGCTTTTCCTTTAATATTTCATTAGAGACAGGATCCAGCCCTGCTGTGGGTTCATCCAGAACAAGAACTTTTGGATTAAACAAAAATGCCAGGGCAGCACTTACTTTTTGTTTCATTCCTCCGGATAAAATATTTAATCTTTTGGTTTTCATCTGTTCAATTTCAAACGAATCATACAGCTCCCAATCATAGACATCAGCTTTTATATCCTCCCTCACATCCCTTATCATATTAAATAGCTGGCCTACTTTCATATTATCAGGAAAACGGCTGATTTGAGGCATATATCCAATATTCTGACGGTACAAACTCTGGTTTTTAATAGAACTTCCATTGAATAACATTTCCCCCTTATCGGGAATCACCATGCCTAATAATGCTTTAATGAGGGTAGTTTTACCCGAGCCGTTTGGGCCTATTAAAGCCACACCCTGTCCTAATTCAAATTGCAGGTTTATATTTTGCAATACATGATGCTTTCCAAACTTTTTATTGAGTTCTCTGATATGAATCATGTGATATAGGTTTAATTTGTGGTTTTTTGTCTATTAAATGTTCTGGTATCATTTGAGGGAACATACGTTCGGCCATCTCCATGCTATTTACCAAAAAGCTGTGCAACAACATATTGGCTGCAGGAATTTTATCCGTCACCAAAGCAAATAAATTCACAGGCCGATGCGGCACATCCCCTATTCCATCTTTATCCAGATCATATCCTTTATACTGTCCCCAATAATTACCTTCAAAATGATTAAGATTGGATTTTGAGTTGGTTAACACTTCAAAAGTGTTGCCAATGAAGTTGTTGGATAAAATTTCATTATTCAGGCAATTGCCTTTAATGTTAATCGCCTTTCCATTATTGATAAAATTATTATTAGAAATCCTGATTCTATTGGCGCCCTCAGCCAAAACACCGATTGTATTTCTTTCAAAAATATTTCCTTCCATCAGGCCATCGCTTATTTCTTTCAGCAGAATGCCGTAGGAGGCACCTCCCCAATTATCTTTGAACTGATTTTCAATCATTTTAATTTGCTTACTGAACATAACTGCCACACCGGAGCCATTGTGCTGAAAAATATTATTTTTATAAATGTCGTAATTTGAGAACATGAAATGCAATCCGTAACGCATGTTGTATTTACTTGAATTTCCCCTGATCAGGCTTTGGTCCACAAACTCAAAATAGATGCCGTCCCTGTGATAGCTCACCATATTATCAATCACCTCTATATTATTTGCTTTCCAGATGTGAATAGCATTACCAGCATTGATTTCATTTTCGGCATCTCCTATGATGGTGTTGGAGATCACTTTACAATGAGATGATTTTTGTAGATAAATTCCAAAAAATGTATTTTTCAAAATATTATCCTTTATCACCACATTGCGTACCTCCACCAATCTAATAGCCGCTCTGTCTTTAAGAAAACTTACCCCCACATTTTGAAGTGTAAGTCCACTTATGTTTACATTATCGGAAGCCACAATCAATATTTCGTCTCCCCCATTGCTGTCAATAACAGGTTTACCCACACCTATAATAGTCAAAGGTTTTTCAATGGTAATCAGGTCTTCAAAATAAGTGCCGTTATGGATATAAACGGTATCATAATCAGCAGCCATTTCCACAGCTTTTTTTATTTCCGAAAGATCGGATTTAGGTTTAACATGCCAGGTTTTGGCAGATAAAACTTCCGCAGAGCAGGCAAAAAATATGAAACCGATTAAAAGTTTATAAAGCATCAATTGATGGGGACAGATTTCAATTCTTTTTTTAATTCAGGCCAGGTCATTACAAGTCCATCATCAGTCATGGTATTTTCTTGTGAAAGAAATGCTGCAATATTGCCACCCATAGGGCTTTTATACTTTTCTGACTGCACAAAAACCAGCTCTTCTACATTATGTAACTCAGCAGGGTCATCATAGCTTAAGACCAGTATATAGGCATACTTCTGATCGGGATTTTCCTTCATAAATGGTAGCATGCATTCCACGGCATCAAATTTAAATACTCTGGCTTTTTCAGTGACTAATTCTCCCCCATATTTAGGATCTACAATTCCCATTTTGCAATACACACAATGATCGGTGCCAAAAGCAATGGGTTCAGGCTTAGGGGTACACGACTGAAAGCTGATGAAAATTAAAATCAGCATTAAATTTTGAAGGTACTTCATACAATCAATATTTAATTAGTAGATAAATAAGAAGCTTTTTCTTTTGGAACAGCTCTTCTTTTTCTCCAAAAGGCCAACCCTGAAATGATGATTGACAAGCCCAGGAAAACACCACCCCAATGCGGATAAGATTTTACATAGAAGTTGAGTAAATCTTTTTCGCCAAATAATGGTGGCATAAATGACATTCCTTCTATTTTAATGGGAGCCATAGGATCAAGATTATGTCCATAATCATATAACCAAAGATAAAAATCATAGATTCCTAAAGTGCCTAATACTGCCATCAATATAAACCAGCTTAAGTAAGCCCAGGTTTTATTCAGCCAGATGGTTAATACTCCAAAACCCAACATAAAATAGGTGATGATAGGGAAATATTTAAGTTCAGGAATAGATTCAGGATGAATGGCCTGCATGCCTATGTAATGATTGAGAATATTTACATTCTGCACTATATTTTTTTCACTTCCTGAGACCTTATTGATCCAGATATGGAGTTGTAAACCACCCGGAAATTGAGCTGCCTCAAGTGTAATTTGCCAGAGTGGAAAAAAGAAAACTAATCCCAGACATATTAAGCTAGCGAGCATGATGATTCTCGGCTGCAGGAAATTTTTCATAAGAAGATTTTGTAAGTAAAATACTGCCACCGTATGCCGATGGCAGTATTTGAATTTAATTATTTGGAAGCATCAGCACTTGCTTTGGCTTCATCATAGAATTTATGAGCCGCTTGCTGATTGTTTCTCAATTCTTCGTTCAATCCCCATTTCAAAGGAACATCAGAACCTTTAGCAGATACCCTTGCATAACCTGACATTTCCTGATGAAGTGCCGAGCAGAAATCCGTGCAATAGAAGGCATAAACTCCCACTTTTTTAGGTTCCCAAACCAATGTTCTGGTTTGTCCCGGCATAACCAGTAATTCTGCATTGGTGGCTCCCTGTATGGCAAATCCATGAGGTACATCCCAATCCTGCTCCAGGTTAGTTACATGGAAATATACTTTATCTCCTACCTGGAAACCTTCAATATTATCAGGTGCCAGGTGACTCCTCATGGCAGTCATGTACACATGCACTTCATTACCATCACGCTCTACTTTGGTTTTACCCTCACCTAAAGTGGCATAAGGGTGTTCATTGGCTTCAATGTCATAGAATTTCACTGCGTTAGGCTGTACCTTATCAGCTTTAATTCCCTGCGCATAATGCGGCTCTCCTTTGGTAGGGAAATCCAATATCAGTTTCATTTTATCTCCGCTGATATCAAATAATTGAGCTGAGTGCGCTAATTCAGGTCCTGTTGGTAAATATCTGTCTTTGGTGATTTTATTCATGGCGAGCAAGTATTTGCCATCCGGTTTACGGGTTTCACCGCCCGGTATCATTAAGTGACCAGGAGAATAGAAAGTTGGTTGTCTGTCTAAAATTTCTTTAGTTTCTACATCCCATTTCACTACTTCAGATGAAATAAAGAAGGTAGTATAAGCATTGCCTCTTCCATCAAACTCTGTATGCAAAGGACCTAAACCTGGTTTTTTAACAATACCGTGTAGTCCGGCTTCATAGTTAATCACCGGAATTCCATCTATATCGCCATCGAAATTTTCATCTTCTATAGCCTTCATCAATTTACTAAAAGAATAAACAGACATATCTGCGGACAATTTACCGTTACCTACTATATATTCTCCCGTTGGATCAACATCGCATCCATGTGGCGATTTAGGTACAGGAATAAAATAAACCATTCCCGGTAATTCTTTAGGATCAAGAATTTTAGTCAATGTTCGTTCCTTTGATTCAACAATTCCTGTACTTTCATCTACCAAATTGTGGAAATAGGAAGTCTGACGCTCAGTAAATTTACCTTGCTTCATATATTCCTCTGCTTTTTTCCAGTTAATGATCGCCATTAAATCCTTATCTTTCTGAGAAGCATTTACTTCTAAAAGGGAATGTGCCTGCTCTGAATTATAAGTTGTTAAAAAGCTCCATCCGTGCGAAACTGCTTTACCATTTCTTGCAAGGTCATAATTAAAACCAGGCATTTCAATCTGGAAGGCCAGTTCCATATGACCGTGCTCAGGATCCACTGAAACGTAGTTGATCAACCCTTTAAAGTTTTCTTTGTAAGTATCAATAGGCACATCTTTCTGTGGAATGGGAATACTAAAACGTGTGCCGGATACTAAGTATTCAGAGTTTTCGGTAATAAATGGTGCACAGTGCAAGCCTGCCACATCAGGAATTTCAAGAATCTCAACCGTTTCAAAAGTAGATAAATCAATCCTGGCTATTCTTGGTGTATTATTGCCGTTTACAAATAGCCACCTGCCATCAAATTCCCCTTTTGTTTGAGAAAGTTCAATATGGTGTGAATCGTCCCATGGAACAAATCCATAAGAGGTATTGAACATCGGCTTGGTTTCTTCACTATATCCATACCCATTTTCAGGGTACTGAGAAAATACAGGAATTTCTTTTAACAATCTACCTGACGGAAGTCCGTAGGCAGTAATTTGTCCGCTATACCCACCCGATAAAAAGGCGTAATATTCATCATACTCGCCCGGGGCCACATAGGCTTGTTCGGCTGCATTTCCTTCTACCACTTTGGTGGAGTCTTTCTGGTCGCATGAAATAGTGAATGCTATCAGGAATAGCATCCAAAATCCAAACTGCATTCTATTTTTCATGTTCATGATTGTTGATTTTATATTGTTCTTTTTTAGGTAATTATTTTAAGAAAGTATTAGATAGCCTGGTCTTTTTTACCCGTCTTATCCATATCATTATTTCTAAAGAACTCCAGTATGGCACGTGCATCTTCCATTTTCACATTCTGATTTGGCATGCGTGTTAAACACTCTTCCAATAATTTTTGAGCTTCCGGATCTTCCACCAACATTACATCTACATTGGTGATCATATTCATGATCCATTCAGGCTTTCTTCTATTAGTAACACCTGCAAAACCAGGCCCTACCACTCTTTGATCAGTTAATTTATGGCATGAGGAACATTTCATTTCATAAATTTCCCTTCCACGTTTTATCATTTGTTCATCCAATTCCACAGTTAATTCCACCTCTTTCACCTCTCCGATTCCTTTTCCTTGCTTAATAGATTCAGGTACATCTTTCTTCTGGGTTTGTTGCTCAGATTGCTGCTCAGACTTTTGTTCAGAGCCGCCTCCACCGCAAGCATACATAATCATTAATGCGATCAGGATTACAGGTAATTTTAGCTTTTTCATAGTTTTCATTTTTATTGGTACAAATTAAGTTATTGTGTTTAGTTAAAATCATGATAAAAGTCATGTATATATATGAGCTTCCTTTAATTGAACTTGATTGAGCAGTCCCTTTAATAATATAAAAACCAGTCCCAGAGGCAATAAAACAGACATAAAAGCCAGTACTTCATGATAGGCCGGTAACATGCCCCATCCCATCCAGTAGAAAAATCCCTGGAGAAATAAGATCAGTTCTGTAGCCACAAATCCTATGATGAAAACAGCTGAACCGAGTTTACCTTTAAATTGTGGGATTCGTTCAAATAGAATAACAAACAACCATCCTGTAATGAGGCCTAACATGGTTAAATGGATATACCCTATCATGAAATTCCTAATAACAGTGGAAATGCCGGCTATATCAGGGAATACTAACATGAGTTGAAATACTACTTTTGCCAACCATGAAAATAACCCAAACAGCAGTAAGGCACGAGTCAAAGAATTTTGAACTTTAAATGCAGCAAGCAATTGTTTCCTTACCGGCAGAAATAGATATATAATAGCTGCCATTTGCAGTACTACTCCTAATGCATTAGTGAGAAATAAAAATTCCTGTTGGTAGGCCCAGTCCAGTACGTGGAAGAAAGTAAGCAGTAAACCTGATACATAAAGGTTGAAAAATCGTATAAAATGCTTTTGAGAAAGATGTACATTCCAGTTATTGAACTGGCGGAGGATCAATGCTAAAACAGCTAATGCAAACCAGCCATTAAATTGGAAATGAAGGTAAAATTGTATAGCTAAGAGATACAATGGACTGCTTCTCAAATCTGTGGCCATGATTGGCCCCATCGCCCAAATGCCGAGCGTAGAAATAAGCATAAAAATCAGGCTGGCTTTTACCAAAAGAAGCACCTGCGGATTTTGAATTTGCAGATCTTTCCAGATTCTCCAGGCAAAAATATAACTGGCAATAATGTGCAGGGTAGAAAAAGTAATTGAAACGGCTGCATAACCTTGTATAGGAAAGCTGACCATCATACCCACAACAGATAACTGTGTAAACCAAAACAGGCGGGAATAAAACGGCTTTTTTTGTTTGTCAGGAGGAACAAAAAAATCTACAAAAAAGGCATACAGGGCCAGATAGATCCAACCTAACATTGCAATATGTGAATGCCCATGCAACATATGCCTGTAATCAAGCCATGGAATTTCCCATACGAAAGCAAATCGCAATAGAAGTCCCATTAAGGCAGCTATTAAGAAATTAATTAACGAAACCAAAATCCATGAGCTACGCATAAAAGTAGAATTAAGAGCCTTAACTACTAATGTAGTTAATTCTGACCATATTTTAAGATTATTTTATCCTTTTATCCTATAAATAAAAAAAATTATGTTTCATTGGCCTCTATTTCAATAGCCGCAGGGAATAAGATATTGTTTTCCAGATGGATATGTTTATGCAAATCTTTTTCAAATTCCTCCAATAGCTGATAAGTAACCCTATAAGTATTACAGGCATCTGTGGGAGGTGTATAGCCTGAAGTAAGTTCAACTATTCTTTCAAAGCGATCACCTTCAGCTTCATGTTCATCCATCATCATGCTAATTGGATTTTTTACTGTACCAAAATAAGGGGGGTCTATAGCTGTTCCTGCCATTTCAAAATTTACCATCTGTCTTATATAAGGAAATAAAATATCCTCTTCTTTCCCCATATGAGCTGTTAACTCAGTAGCTGATTCTTTAAATTCATCTCTAATCTTAAAAAGCTCAGGATGTGAATCTCCATGTACTTTGCACAGTTTGTCAAGATATTGGGATAGCAATGGAATACGCTCCTGCACATACCTATGATGTTTCTTTTCAATATAATCTGCCAATAAATCCATTGGCCAAGATTTAAAGTCAATATCTCCTTCTTTTTTGACAGCAAAAATTTTATCTAATGCTGACTTTACCTCAGCAGAATTTATTTTCTTCTTATCGCATGCTTCCTCTATGGATCTGTTGCCCTTACAGCAAAAGTCTATTCCAAAAGCTTCAAATACAGTAGCTGCTCTGTAATCCTTTGCCACTAATTCCCCGATTGTTTGTTCTTTGATAGTATTCATAATTATCTCTGTATAGAGCTTTAGTCAAGTTTTCAAATTACTTCTTAAGTTTTGTCCGCTTCTTTTCTTTATGATAATACAAATATACATAATTTTCTATTTCGGATAATTTTATCCTTTATTATTTTAATACAAAACTCTGACAAAACATACATAATAAACATCATATTTTGCGTCTGCTAAAAATTAATTTCAAAGTAATATGAAAAAGACTTAAGATACCTCTATCATCTATTTTAAAGCATTTTAATGAAAAAGTATATTTTGATTGCATAAAATCAGCCCTTTTAATTATTAATTTACCAACAAATTCATACATCATTTTCTCTAAATCCAAATATTGTTTTTTTTCCATTTATCACTGATTGTAATGAATTTTATATTGTTTTGTCTGTTATACCAATCACTAATTGCATCTAAACAACAACATGGCATTACAAGAAGAACTAGAGAAACAAGGAGTATGGCTTTTCAAATACAGAGGTACTCTTCCCATTATTATCTTATTAGTAGGTCTGGCAATTTACCTACATACTGCACTTAATCCTGAAATCTTCCTTCTGAAAGGAACTATCTATGAAGACTATTTTGTCTATTTCTGCATCTTCATAAGTTTAATAGGGCAAGTGGTCCGGGCGTATACTGTAGGCCACACTCCCAAAAATACCTCCGGAAGAAACACTGGTGAACAAGTGGCAGATACATTGAATACTTCCGGGATTTATTCAACTGTAAGACATCCTTTATATGTTGGGAATTTTCTGATGTGGCTTGGGCCTGCACTGGTAACAGGAAATGTATGGTTTGTTGTCGCCTTTTGCTTATTCTATTGGGTATATTACGAAAGAATTATGTTTGCCGAAGAACAATTCCTTCGTAGAAAATTCAAAGATACTTATACAAGCTGGGCAGAAAGGGTTCCTGCTTTTATTCCTTCGTTCAAGAATTTTGAAAAACCCAATATCTCTTTCAGTTGGAAAAAAGTATTGAAAAAAGAGAAAAATGGATTTGCTGCTATATTTATCATTTTTGCACTTTTTGATGTACTAGGTCAATTGGTGACCGGTAAAAATGATTACAATTATTATCTATTGGGGGCATGTGCTTTTTCGATTGTCCTCTATATCATTTTAAAAATCCTGAAAAAGAAATCTTCCGTCTTACATACGGAAGGAAGATAGAATTGATTATAGTTATTTATAGCAATGAAAAGCCGACTTATACTTACTATAAGTCGGCTTTTTTATTGGCATTTTCACCATAGTAATTTGAAAAACTCCTAATTAAAGCTGACTTATATCCGTGCTACAGATCCACTCCTATCAGTAAACTACAACGCTTAGTTTCTGATTTTAACTTCCTATAGTAAATCTCTTCTTAAGATTGATGTAAATCTGTTTGCAGTTCACTCCACTCTTTTAAAGTAGCCAATTCATCTTTTATACTTTTCCTGATCAGAAAATAGAGCCCCACTGCAACAAAAACAAAAGATATGTGCATTAAAATCATCCATTTCTGCTCAATATGGAGGCTAAACTCGGGGGTTAACAAATAAAAGCCAATTACATACAAAACAAGTATGATGATGGTAAAAACACCGTGTATCTTCTTTCGCAGATGATGAAACTCCATCATTTTTCGAATGTGCTGCTCGGTTGTCATGTCAGGAGGCAAACTAAAGCCTTTCATTAAACTGAAAACCTCTGCCAGTATTCTGACCAACAAACCTCCCAACATAAAAAGCATACCTATGTGACTTAACAATTCATTAAAAGGCGCTATGTATTTGAAAAACAAGACAAGCCCTATAAAAGTAATACTCAACACTATGATAGTTCCATAATGGCTCATTATAGATTCTCTTTTCTTTTTTTGTGCCAACTGAATAATTTCCTCTATACCTGAACCTTTCTCCACAAGCTGCTTTCGTCCCGATTGCCACTGATTTTTATAAGTATCAAAATTTTCCATTTTCTATTATTTCTTTAAGCCTGGTCTTTATTCTATGTATTCTTACTCTCAAATTCGTAGGGTTAATCCCAATTACCTCTCCTATTTCATCATAGCTGAGGTCATCCAATACCATCATAATAATTAAGCGGTCCATTTCTTTTAATTGACCAATTGCTGCAAATAACAGATCGTATTCATCGGCTTCGCTTGTATCTGCATTCATTTCCGAATGTTCCGTATCCAATGAAGTATACAGTAATTTCTTGTTTTTTCTGAGGTAACTCAAGCAAGTATTTACAGTAATTCTGTACACCCAGGTTTTGTAAGAAGAGCGCCCTTCAAAACCTGCCAATGCATTCCAGACATTCATAAAAATCTCTTGTGTTAAATCATTTGCAGCTTCTTCATCTCCCTTCACATACCCAAGGCAAACTTGTTTTACCATGGGTTTAAATTGCAAATGAAGAGCTTCAAATGTTTGAGGGGTAAAATTCATTGAGACAGAAAATCATTTAATTGGTCATAAAACCATTCCGGCTGATCAAACATAATAAAATGCTTGCTATCAGGAGCCAATACAATTGACTTTTCCTTAAGATGAAGAAATTGCTCTTCAAAGTTTTTCAACACAATCTCTCTATCCGGGAAGTCCGCTCCTAAAATGATTGTTTTTGCCTTTATATCTTTCAGCGAAGGTCTTAAATCCACTTTCAGTAAATCTGTATAACCATACACAAAAGTTTCTCTGTCTGCTTCAATTCCCCATTGCGTTAAATCATTTATTTTACTTTTATTGTTGGTCATATTTTGAGCCATTAAATTGGCCATAGCCGCTATAGCACTGTCATTTTGCTGCAACATTTGTTGATTATAAGCACTTTCATATTGTATTGCTGTTGATGGAACTCCCGGCATCATTAGAGCACGCATGCAGGGCAAAGCATCCACAAGGATTAATTTGTCAATCTTCTCCGGAAATTCAGCAGCAAGTTCCATGGCCAACATACCTCCCATGCTATGCCCAACTATCGAGAAATGATTGAGCTTCTCTTTGAGAATATAGGCTCTTAATTCTTTTTTAATAGTTTCGTACCAGGGCATTTCAATAGCTGGTAAACCATTAAAGCCTGCATAGGAAACCATGATTGAGCTATGCTGCTTTTCTAAATGCTGTATGCTTTCTTCCCATACAGCACCTGGAGTGGTAAAGCCTGGTAAAAGCAGCAGAGTGTTTCCCTCACCAGATTTTTCTGTATAAATAGCCGGATTTTGAGAAAAAGCTATCCAGGAAAATAAAAAGAATGCTAAAGTGATTGTAATTGTTTTCATACGTTTTCAATTTATAAGTTTCCACTTAGTATCAAAAACCATTGAATTGTTACATTGAACCGAAAATATTCTCCAAAAACTCTATCACTCTGCAAATTAGTCGCTAATCAGTTACTTTGCTCACTCTCCCCTTTTAATGTCTATTCCAGGTTGAAAGCTTAATTTTAGGCTTCTCATGAAAAATAAATATTCATTTAAAAATTAGATTCTTTTAATCAGGAGATACAAGAATTAAATTCGCCTATGAAATCTCGAAAAATTAAGAGTTTTACTGAATATTGAGGTTTTCACTTAAATTTCACACCTCTTAAAACCATATTTTCTTCTCCTTTCTTTTGTTTTGATACAAAAGAAACAAAAAATCAAGACAAAAAGATGCTTCCACGCTGCAATTCAACGCGCTCCCCGCCTTTTTGTCGGCCAGCCCGCCCGATTATAGCGAAGATCATTTGGTTATTGAACATCGAAATATTTAACAAGACAACTCTAATTTTATGCTTTTTGGGATTTCCAGTAAGAATGTCGTATTGATAAAAAAAGATCCGACTAATTCATAGTCAGATCTTTATCACATAAACTGAAGCGGTATTGCTTAAGAAGCTAACATTGCAGTTTTTATTTGTTTTACTATTTCTAAATGCCCCAAGCCAAATTCTTTCCAGGCCAGGTTCAATGCTTTCATGTCAAAATGCTTCACTATTGTACCATAATGAGCATGTTCACCATCAATTGTAGGATAGCCAATTACATAAATACTATCGGCAAGCTCAACAGCCAATTCAATATCATGTGTGGAATACATAATGGTATTAAATGAATGAAGAGAGCTGATTAGGTTAAAGGCATTTTTGGCATCTTCAATGTTTCCTACATCTAGCCCTGAGAAAGGTTCATCAAGCACCATGTAATGCCCGGAACAAAATATTTGCTCAATAATAGCTGTTCTCTGTCTTTGCCCCCCGGATAATTCATTGGGATATTGATCTTTTGCTTTTTCAAGTCCCCATTCAGACAGATAACTCATGATTTTGTCATGTTTTTCCTCCTTTGTCATCTTCTGGTTTCTCAACGCAAATAATAAAGCCTCATAGACAGTTTTATTTCTAAAGAGAGTGTATTTTTGATCTACAAATCCAACATCTCCTTCTTCAACTTCTTTGGCATCGTTTCCTCCATCTGTTAAGGTATCTGCTATCAAAATTTTGCCTGTAGTGGGTTTTACCAAGCCTGTAAGTGCCCTGAACAGCGTGGATTTACCCCGGCCTGAACGACCTACAAATGCTATTACCTGTCCGGTAACACTGCCTTCTCTTACAACATCCTTTTCAACAAAGTTGATATCCTTTATAATTACTTTATCACCATAAGCCACGCTTAGGTTTTCAACATAGAGTAAGGTATTATGCTTGCTATAACTCATCAAACTAAATCTTTGAATATCTAAAAAATGTTTTTCTAATGAAGCTCAAGATAAAATCTATAGATAAGCCCAGCGTTAAAATAACAATCTGCAAAGCTATAATTCTCCCATGGTTCATGAATTTATCAGAGTTTTTAATAAGAAATCCCAAGCCACCGGCTGCAACAAGAATTGACTCCACTGTTACCAGCATCATCCACACTATGGCCAGATTCTGACGGATAACCTCAATAACATGATCAATTCTTCCTTTCACAACAACTTCCCATAATACTTCCCATCTGTTGCACTTTAACGATCTGGCATGATCAAATTCCTGCTCACCTATTGCGTTGACCATACTTAATAAAGAAGTAGTTAAATAGGTACTCATAAAAGTAACCAGCACCCAAATCTGCATTGTTCTGGCATTGCTAATAAGTATAGCAAGGTAAAAAGTGATCCCGGTAAGCGGCAAATACCTTAATTTACTTACAGCAATGGCTATTGGCTTAATTACAGGAATAGTAGATAGGTATGTGAGTATCAATGATATGATGATTGCTACAAATATAGCTATGACGCATAACCATAATGAACTGGCAATGTGTACTACCAATCCTTCATTATATAATTCCACAAAACCTGTTAAAACCTGCTGTGGGGAAGGAAATAAATGCCTTTCACCCATACTGGTTAAAAACCAGATAAGAAGCAATGCACCAATCCAGAAAATCACAATCATTCTGGCAGTGTTCTTACCTACATCTTCGAATGGTTTAACTAAATACTTCATCAGCTTATCTTATAAAAAAACAGCTCCCCCTTAAATAAAAGGAGAGACTATCTTGGTGAGTGATTTATTTCAGTAAACTGATAACTACTCTTCTGTTTTTTGCTTTCCCACTACTAGTAGAATTACTGGCAATAGGCTCATCTTCGCCTTTACCTATAACACTTTGGAAACGTGATTGTGGAATTCCTTTGCCACGCAAGAAGTTAACCACAGATTGAGCTCTTTTTTGAGACAAATCATAATTCATTTCAGCAGAACCATCGTTATCGGTATGTCCTTCAAGCCTAAGTTTTGTATCCTCTGCCTGAATTAAAAGGTTATAAATTGTTTCTAAAGTAGCTTCAGAAGAAGGTGAAATATTGGCACTTGCTGTTTGGAAATTAATATTCCACTCACCGGATGCCATTACTTCATCAGCAACCTGGCTATAATCAGCCTTGTAAGCAGAACCGGCATCAATGTCATTTATATTTTTTATAAAGTAAAGATTAACAGCTTCATCATAAGGAATAATTCGCTTCACTGATTCATTAAAACCAAATGGATTCAGCTCACTTAAATAAGAAGAAACCTGGTTATAAACCGCTTTGTATCTGTTCGTTCCATCAGTAATACCATAATATTGCATTACATCGGCATAGTTAAAAACCCTTGAGCCTCCCATGTTATAATCAATGCCATTTTTAGTACCTTTTTGCCCCTTGAACATATCGTACCAGTACTTTGGCGTTTCCAATTCGTAAGTTGATGCAACAGCTTCAGAAGCACGCACACTCCACTCATCATACTGCTTCATTTGATTGGAAGCAGTTAAAGCTGACTTTAAAATATTACTTACAATATCCGGGTGCTTAACAGCCCATTCCTTTACAGCAATCACTGTAGTGGCCATTTGATTATTGAATTCCTTTGTAGAAACGATATCAGTAAAACCACTTAGCTCATCGAACACCATTTTATCTCCTGGCGTCCATGTTGCGCAACCATCGATCTTTTTATTAATCACCTTACCGGTCAATTTTCCATTAATTACCTCTTTTAAAGGTACTGTCCAACCTGCTTTTTGCGACTTGATTAGTTCCTCGGCTGATTTTATATAATCATCATCCTGAGAAGGATAAAAATTAACTGCCTCAGCATCATAAGTAGTTACATCCGGGTTAACTTTAAGTCCGTTGGCAAAAGCGTAATTCAGAGCCGTTACCCAATCACCATCACCCAAAACAGTAGATATCAAAGCACCTTTCATACTTTTAGGATCAACTTTCCAACTCGGGGGGCCTATTAATTTATCTTCTCCATAGCTCAAACCTACAGCTCCAACCACCTGAACATGGTATTTATCAACACCAAATTTATCATTCAAAGCCTGTTGCATGGTACTAATATAAAATGGTGCACCATCTCCCATCATCATAATAGCAAAAGCACTTTTATCAGCATCAGGAAATTCTTCACCTCTGTCAAATTCTTCAATAAATTTCATTTGCATATTCCGAAGTTCGGAAAGCCAATCTTGTCTTACAATTTCAAGGTTAACCCCATTCTTCTCCATTAATGATCCGGCTGTGGTTCTTGCTCCTCCATTAGATACAATTATACCTGACTGAGCATTCCATGCATAAGCGGCAATCCTTACAAGTGGCTTATCATCTACTTCGCTTGATCTCTTAGTAGATGGCAGGGGCATTTTCTCTGTCGAAGTAATATTGTTTACTTCTTTATTATCAATATTTAGCTTATCTAATTGCTTCGCCTCACCAACTATAAGGCCAGGTGAATAAAAATAAATTGAGGCAAGGATAGCCCCAATTACTACTACTACAATTAATAATTCTGATAAGGTTGTTAACTTTGATGTTCGTAAAATCTTTCCCATTTTTTTCTTTTTTAATCAAACATATTACCGAATCCTCCTCCGGCTTGTTTATCTTCTTGTGTTAATCTATAATTAGGATTATTGTATTTTTTTGATTCAGGAATAAAATCATCTCCTGTCTTAATTTTATCTGCCAACGTATCTAGTTGAGAATATAACTCGTCACTATTTACATCATATTTTGAGGTTAACATGTCAATATCAGATAGATTCTCCTGCGTTTTGGCAATATCCATCGCAATGGTTTCTGTTACCACATCAAGTGCGTATTCCAGCTCCCAATCTTTTGTGAAAAGCATAGCAGATTTAGCCCCATCAGTGGCAGCTTTGGCTGTTTTGGCAAATTCATATTCCTTTTCAAGCATTTTAATGGTTACCTCAAAATCAGAAATTTTAATGTCTATTGCTGTTCCGGCCAAGGTAAGTTTGCGATCCAACTTGCCCATAATATTAGCTCTACTTCCATATTTCTGCACAAAGCTCTTACTTTGTTCCAGCTGATGTGAAATCCGCTGTGACTGGGACAGTTTTTTCGCCAAATTGCTATGAAGTTCTACATATTCATCTGTATCCTTTCCTGCATTGCCTTTTTCACTCAATATAGCTTCCATCTGAGATTTGATGCCTTGTGCTTGCTTTTGTAATGAAAGTACTTGATCCTGGAATTCTTTTGCTTCTTTTTCAGACCGAAATGCTTCAGACTCCATCGTATTCTTTAAGGCTTTGATCTTTGCTTTTGAATCAACAAAAACCTTTCTGTTCTTAAGCATTTTCATTTTCTGCTCCTGTAACTCACCAAAAGGATCATGTCTGATCAATGATTTGTGAATTGATCTGGTAACGCTCCTTAAACCTTTAAAAATGACTGGGAGCATCATTACAAAAAATATCAGAAAAACTGCCACGCCTGCCAATGCAATAATTTGCCCAAGGGCAGTAAATAATGGGGGGAGTATATACACCCATGCAGCATAGCCTAAGCCTCCGAAAAGAGCTATTTTTAATAATGCGTTAAGCCCCTTTTCTCCGCTTCTCCAGTTTTTAGGGTTTAAGGAAATCTCTCCTTTTTCGTCATTAAAATGTTTTAGAATGGGTAGCTCTAAGACATGGCTTTTTGATTGTTGTTTATCCATTTAGATAAAATTATATGTTTTTATTTATTCCATTCACTACTACCATTATAGTGTCCAGAATTTTAGATTTCGCCACATCATTTGCAGTGATTTTTTGATCTATTTCTGAAACTTCTGCCAGCATATTTATATCAATTGACTGCAAATCCTTCTTTTTGCTGCTAATCTGATTTTGTATATCCCTTAGCTGTTTCTCCAAAGAAGAAATTTCGGCAACAAGGTTCTCTTTTTTTACTTTTTGAGCATTTTGAATTTGTTCTTTCTTGGATTTTCCCTGGCCTTCATACTTCTGATGAACTTTTTCAATTTCCGCTATATAAAAATCGGATTGCTCTAATAGGCTACTTTTAGTGATCTTTGAGTCAACACTTTGAGCCATTGTAAGAGCCATTTTATACATCTGAGGATCATTGGAACCTACTGATTGAATGGCTTTAAAAAATTCATAAAAATCATAACCCGGCTGATTTAATCCTTCAAAGCCAGCTTCGTACATTTCAATAATAGAAGCCAATACAGATTCACTTAAATCCTGTTTTGGTGTAACCTTCGGAAATTGTGTAGTGCTTTTAGGAGAATCAGGGAAATTTTGGGAAGGTTTGGCCTTCTCTACTACTTTTTTAGCTTTAGAATCTTCCTCTACTTGACTTTTGTCAACATTTACAAATAGAGCTTTCCAATCGAATTTTTCTTTAGACATAGTAATATATTGTTCAAAAATAGAAATTAATTTGTTATATAAAAAATCAAATTTATATCATTTTCTTGTCAGAAATTCAGTTAATGCTGTATTTATTCAGTACTGCTGCGTTTAATATCGATAGAAGGTTATTTAATAAGTCTGGACCATGCATATTTCAGGATTAAAAACAAGCAGACAAATGCTATGAGTAATTGTATGATACCTCCAAGAAATACTACTCCAAAATAGGTACGTTGCAAGACGAAAATTATAAAGAATGATGTACCTATTAAAATCATCAAGGCTGAGAGCTTTCCAAAACCAGGAATTGCTTTCATTCCTATTTTTTTACTCAATATAAATAAGCTTAAAACCATAAAAATGATTGGTAGGAAATAAATCATCACATTTAGTTCCAGCAGATTAGCACTCAATATAAAAAACATATAAAAAGTAAGCACAGCAGCAAGAATCCCTGGAATACAAACCCCATAAACTATTACACTAGCCACATATTTAAGTCTGTTAAAATTATTGCGATTAACAGTTGTTGAAAGTATAAGTGTAGCAATAAATAGGATACAGAAATAGGCTAATATAATGTATTGGCTTTCTGAAAGGAAGTTAATGAGATCTTGTATAGTCACTTGTTTTCTGTTTAGTTTTATTCCTGATCAAATAAAATAATTTCATCTACAGCTTTTAATACCTCTGGTACATCCTCCTCTGTAATGGTCATTAAAATTTCTTTAGTAATAGGAGTAACTATTACAATACGGTTGGCCTGCTTTTCAATAATTTTTTCAAATAAATTCCGCATTGTTCTGGCATTGCCAAATCCTCTATGTCGCTTTTCATGAGCCCGCTCTATAATTGCCATCACCTTTTCTTCAGCATCCTCACTTAGCACAAAATCAGCATTGGTCACATACAGTTTGAATATTTCCAACAATGCTTCCGGTTCAAAATGATCAAATTCAAAATAGCGATTAAACCTTGATTGAAGGCCGGGATTAGATTGAATGAAGATTTCCATTTCATCCGGATAACCTGCCACAACTATTACTAAATCACTCCTTTTATCCTCCATCCTCTTGAGCAATATCTCAATGGCCTCCTGACCAAAATCATTAAGACCGCCAGATGAAAGGGAATAAGCTTCATCAATAAAGAGCACCCCTCCTTCGGCCTGTTTGATTATTTCTTCTGCTTTAATGGCTGTTTGTCCTACATAACCTGCCACTAAGCCAGCCCTATCTGTTTCAACAACATGTCCGTTCTTTAGATAACCTAAATGTTTATATATTCTCCCAAGCAATCGGGCTACTGTAGTTTTACCTGTTCCGGGAGGCCCCATAAAAACAGCGTGTAGAGCATTTTTAGTAGTTTTCAGCCCCTCTTCTTCTCTGATTTTCTGTATTTTCAGAAAATTGGTCAAATTATTCACACTACCTTTTATTCCATCAAGACCAATTAGATCATTCAGCTCATCCAACACTATTTCCAGAGTGTCATTTTCAGGAATTCCTTTATAATCAGAGTGGGAAATGATAATTTTGGGATGATTAAGTTTTTCCAGTATTTGCTTTAAAAATTCTTCCTCTGCTTTGGTAATGCTGCCATCTGATTTCACCATTAATGAGGCTATTCTGTTGATGACTCCTACAAGGCCAGGCAAAAGTTCACTTTTCATTTTGGCTAATACTGAAGAAAGCATCAATTCTCCTTCCATAGCTTTAACAGCTTGAATAAATGAAGTATTCCTAATCAGCTGTATGTTCTTATCAAACTGTTCAGAAGTAGTAAGCGCGTTGAGTTTTTCCAGGCTATAAATTGTACTTAAATCTTTTCCCTGAATCATCTCATATAAGTAGATAAGAATAAATTTAGCTCCTGATTCATTGGCATTATTTCCTGAAGATACTTTTAGATAATCATTATATACCTGCAATATATCAGCCATTAAAACATACTCTGCTTTATAATGGGAAGCCGAATGACTATCATTTGCCAATTGAGCTACTATATTACTAAATTCCTTATCTGAATTGAGTTGCCTGCAAATAGAGAGTGATTTAACCACTTCTTGTTTAAGTATATTGACAAACTCCGCACTTACCTTAGGGGAATTGGAGTTGATTTCATTTTTCATTCAGAAGTAGCTAACTATAATAATAAATCAATTCTAAGTCAGCAATATAATAATAATTACAAAAATTTGATCAAAATTAGGTAAGTATATGAAAATAATAATTCTCTTATCTGTGTAGTAGTTGGTCGTAAAATGATAATGGATTGCCCAAAACGCCAACTACTGACAAGAGAGCGGAATTATAATAGAACCTAATGCTTTGAAAATGCTGGATTACCTGGGGCTTGGGGCTCAAATACGGGCAATCAAGATTATGTGATAACAATTCGTGGCGCTTTGGTTAAATGGCACATAGCAGATTGGATCTGCTTAGCATGAAGAATTATGAAACTCACGCCAGAATCAGTAACCAAAAAACAAATGAATAAACACTATACCATTGATGAATCACTGAAAGGAGCAAGTAGTATTTTTTAGTTCTCAGCATTCTTTTATTTATATTTTAAATGTCAATTAAATCTACTAGATTAGTTACATTTCAAATACCATCGCACACTTTATGCATTGATTCCTAAAATAAAAGCAAAATGAAAAACAACTACAAACCAGATGGATATAATTCTGTCTCTCCTTATTTTGTGGTAGATGGAGCCCAAAAACTAATTGATTTACTTAAGCAGATTTTTGATGCGGAAGAATTGAGACGTTACGACACACCTGATGGCAACATCATGCATGCTGAACTTCGAATTGATGATTCTGTTTTGATGATGGGAAATTCCTCCGTTCAATATCCACCAAATCAATTAATGCTACATATTTATGTGAAAGATGTAGATCAAACTTTTCAGAAGGCGATTGATGCAGGTTGTCAATCAGTAGAAAAACCAAAAGAAAGAGAAGGTGATCCTGATCGCAGAGGCACATTCAAAGATTTTGCCGGAAACACATGGTCTATCTCTACTCAAAACTGAAATAGCAAAATAATGCCAAAGAACATGCTTTTTCGGTTTGATATAGACATAATAATATAAAAGAAGACTATAAGATGTATGTTAACTCACGCGATTATTCATCTTCTCCACTCCTCAATGCCCAAATAGTGATACCGGCAACAGTAATTACTCCAACTGCGAGCAAAGCAATATTTATATTTCGCTGAGCTCTTTTCGCTTTGTTCAGATATCCAGATCCCAGTCCTCTTCTATTAATAAAGGCTTCTATATCACTCACTCTATGTTCCAATTCCTCTTTTGCTCTTTTTGCTATTTCCATCACATTTAAGTTTTGTTTGTCTTTTTATTTACGGAAAAAGTATCATTCATGTTTGATCTCTTTTCTTAAATAAAAAGGACATTCTGACTCAAAAAGAGCCATACTTAAGGAGTAGTGAAAATTAACCAATCAGCCCCTGGCTATTTTAGGTGATAGAGTTCTTACATATTTGGTGTTTTCCTTTTATTTCATCTAATAATTCACTTTTTTTATTGGATAAAAGGGGAAGCTTACTCAACAGGAAATTTGAAATATGGGATTCTTTAAAGGTTTAAGAGGTGAATTTATTGATATTATTGAATGGACAGATAATTCCAACAATACTTTAGTCTATCGTTTTGAAAGGCACGACAATGAAATTAAAAATGGCGCGAAATTAACTGTCCGTGAAGGACAGGCTGCAGTATTTATAAACGAAGGCAAAATTGCCGATGTATTTATGCCCGGCATGTATTCGCTTACTACTGAGAACCTTCCTATTCTTTCCACCCTAAAAGGATGGAAATATGGTTTTGACAGTCCTTTTAAAGCAGAAGTTTATTTCATAAGCACCCGTAATTTCACTGATCAAAAATGGGGTACTAAAAATCCCATCACTCTTTCCGACAGTCGCTTTGGTATGTTGGAAATAAGAGCTTTTGGTACCTACGTGATAAAAGTCAATGATCCTACCCTCTTTATCAGGGAAATTGTAGGTACTGATGGTCATTTTACTACTGAGGAAATCAGTAACCAGCTCCGTAGTTTGGTGGTCACCCGCTTTACAGATGCTATTGGGGAAGCTGGTTTACCTGTGGAGAAATATGCGGCCAATACCAATGAAATATCCGGGTTGGTAAAAGGCATTATGCAGGAAGATTTCAAAACCTATGGTATAGATTTGACTAATTTTCTGATAGAGAATATTTCCATGCCGGACGAAATCAAGACAGAAATATTTGAATTAAGCAGATTGAACACTATAGATTTGGACAAATTTGCTAAAATAAAAGCGGCCAAAGCCATGGAAAAAGCGGCCGAAAATGAAAGCGGAACTGCCGGTGCAGGAATGGGCATGGGAATGGGTTTCGCTATGGCCAATCAGATGGGCCAATCATTCACGCAACAACAGCCGAATCAAACAAATAATCCAAATTCCGCAGGAAGCCCTCCCCCGGTGCCCAATCAGACAGCTTTTCATGTAGTAGTGAATGGCCAGCAATCCGGCCCTCATGACATGGCCACACTGCAACAAATGATTGCTCAACACCAGCTCACTAAAGATTCCCTGGTATGGAAACAAGGGATGAACAATTGGACAGCGGCCGGTCAGATAAATGAATTTTATAATTTATTCGGAAGCGTTCCCCCACCACTTCCTCCGCAGGAATAATAATGGATAACATAACAAATAATCCGGTTGCCATTACCGATACCTTTGGCTGTATTGATTGCGGAGCAGATTTAAAATACAAGCCCGGTTCCACAGAATTGATCTGTGAATATTGTGGTGCCAAAAATGATATCCCACAATCGGAAGATATCATTGAGGAAATGGATTTTGAATCCTTTTTTGACAAGGAATCGGATATGCAGGACCAGATGTCCGTGAACATTGTCAAGTGTACAATTTGTGCTGCCGAATCTTCTTTGGAACCTCACATAACTTCTTCCAATTGCCCCTACTGCGATACTCCCTTAATTGTTAGTAATGCACATTTGGAAAATATTTTACAACCCAAAAGTCTGCTACCTTTTAAAATCCTGAAGGAAGAAGCCATTAAATCTTTCAGGAATTGGATCAAAAAACTCTGGTTTGCACCCAATGCATTGAAAAAGGCAGCCTTGTCTTTTGATCATTTTAAAGGTGTTTATCTACCATTCTGGACTTATGATTCAGATACCGAAACGCCTTATATTGGTCAGCGAGGTACCCATTATTATGTAAGTGAAACTTATTCCACTACTGAAAACGGCAAATCCGTTACTAAAACAAGACAAGTTCGTAAAACCAGATGGCATCCTGTTTCCGGCCGTATTAATCATTTATTCGATGATGTGCTCGTGCCGGCTTCCCAATCTCTTCCTCAAAAACAGGTGACTGCACTGGAACCATGGGATCTGAATAACCTTGTTCCATATGATGCCAAATTTTTAAGCGGTTTCATCACTGAGAAATACCAAATTAATCTGAAAAATGGGTTTGATAATGCCCGCAACATTATGGATTCCAGCATTACCACCTTAATCTATCAGGATATTGGTGGCGATGAGCAAAGGATACTAAGCAGAAACACCTCTTATTCCAATATTACATTCAAGCACATCCTGCTTCCTGCCTACATAAGCGCCTACAATTTCAAAGGTAAACTCTACCAGTTCATGGTAAATGCCAGAACGGGTGAAGTGCAGGGCGAAAGGCCATGGAGTGTGGTCAAAATTGTATTTGCTGTATTAGGAGTTTTAGCTGTTATTGCTTTATTGTACTTTCTTTTTAAGAAATAGGTAGTCAGGTAAAATCTGCTATTCTTAAGATAATGTCTCAATTAGAGAAATTCGCAGAAACCTTGAATGGGAAATCCAGTATTTATATAGAGTCAATGAGGTTCTTATGATTTTCACCAAACCTGAATTTTTGCGGAAAAATATCAAACTTTATGAAGAATAGCCTACAAAGCTAATTTATAAGAACACCTCCCACTAAAGCATTTAAAAAATGGTAAAAGCACTAGAGCAAAAACTATTAAAGCACAATATAAAGCCTACTGCTATGCGCGTGCTGGTGTTGGATTATTTTAATAGCTTATCTGCAGCGATTAGTTTATCAGCATTATATGAGGAGTTCGACCGATCAGATAGGATCACCTTATACAGAACCCTTAAAGCATTTGAAGCTAAAGGATTGGTACACAGTATTGATGATGGAACAGGTGCCCCAAAATATGCACTTTGTGAAGCCAATTGCAATACTACAGATCATAATGATTCACACATTCACTTTCATTGTGACAGCTGCGAGAGGACCTTTTGCCTGCAAAAATTCAGTATACCTGAATTTGACCTACCTACTAATTTCATTCAACAAGAAGTTAAACTTGTAGTAAATGGGGTTTGTGATCAATGCACTGCGTAAAAATGCAATTCCATTGCACTCCTTTGTTATTTACCTTTGGGTCAAAATGGAACAATAATGAAGTTAAATAGAGTAATGCCCAACTACCTAAAGGCCCATTTCCAAAATGAGCTTAAGATAAGCGAAGAAGCGTGGGTTAATGGAAATCTGCTTAAATCATGGCACCATCTTGAAAGAGCCCACATATTAGGGCAGGCTTACCCTGTTCCACACACATATGTGCATTGGCTAATGTTGGTTTTCGGGTTCAGAATTAAAAGTTTCAGTGAAATAGTGGGCCAGCTGCCGAGATTACTTGTAGGTGGGGTAAAATCTTTTGTTGGTACTATTCCGGTTGGCAATACCGGAGGTGCCAATGTACCTCCACTTAAACCTATGACTATTCCAGCCGATTTAGCCGAAATGATGAAAAAGCCATAAAACTCAAGCTATGTCACATCATCATTCACATGAAAATCAGTCCGGTAAAAACCTGAAGATTGCCTTTTTTCTCAACTTAGGATTTACCATTCTTGAAATAATTGGTGGCTTTTACGTCAACAGCATTGCTATCATCTCAGATGCGGTGCATGATCTGGGAGACAGCCTTTCCCTTGGTACTTCCTGGTACCTGGACCATAAATCGAAACAAGGTGCCAGTAAGGATTTCTCTTTTGGCTACACACGTTTTTCACTCTTAGGGGCTTTAATTAATAGCTTGGTGCTGATAGCGGGATCTATTTATGTGATTTATGAAGCAATAGGCAGGATTTTGGAGCCAGAACGTTCAGACGCTGATGGTATGATTATTTTCGCCATTATTGGGGTATTAGTGAATGGATATGCTGCCTACAAGCTCAGCGGGGGCAAATCAATTAATGAAAAGGTAGTGTCCTGGCATTTACTGGAGGATGTTTTGGGTTGGGTAGCTGTTTTGATAGTTGGTATAGTCTTAAAATTCGAAGATATTCAGTACTTAGACCCAGCCTTGTCCCTTTTAATTACAATTTACATACTTTATAATGTAATCAAAAGATTAAGGGATACACTATTCATATTTTTACAAGGAGCACCCAAAGATATAGATATCAATGAAGTGAAAAATAAAATTTTATCCATCAAAAATATTGAATCATTGCACCACACACATATTTGGTCATTGGAAGGAGAGAAGCATGTGTTTACCACGCATATCAAACTAAAAAATATCAAAAAATTTGAACAATTGCTGCAGATTAAAAAGGAGGTGAAAGCACTTTTGAAAGATTATCAATTTGAACATTATACCGTAGAAACAGAGCTTGATGAAGAGACTTGTGAACTTGGAAGTAAAAATGGGCCATAAACTGTCAACAATGAATTATTTCATTTGATTTAGGTTTAGTACTTCTTCCGGGTCTCCATTATCATTTATGATTTACTTCCTTTCAAAACCATGACCAAAATCAACTCTCCATTTCCTTGCAGAATAAGGCTTTAAATTATTGATCTATCCATAATCTGCTGCTGAAGACTACAGATAGTAGCCCTCAACGATCACCATCTGCTAATTTCACCAAAGCCTCCTCTACCTTTTCAAACCCAAAACCTTTCTTCACCTGCATAAAAGCATTTTGAATCTCTGGAAGGCACAAATTTCCTATGCTTCCTTCATGGCTGTGATCCACCTTTCGCTCAGGGTTAAACTCGCCATTTTCAATGGCTAATCCCACCTGAACATAGGCTTCTCTAAAGGGTACACCCGATAAAACTAATCTGTTTACCTCTTCAACGCTGAACAAGTATTTGAACTTGTCATCTGCTAACAGATTATCTTTGACAGTGATGTTTTCCAGCATGTAATGCATCATTTTCAGGCAGCTTTTCAATTCCCCAATAGCAGAAAAAAGCATTTCTTTAATCTGCTGCAAATCCCGGTGGTAGCCGGAAGGTAAATTTTGCGTTACCATTTGAATGTTATTAGGTAAAGCTGAAAGCTGATTGCATCGCGCCCTGATTAATTCAAAAACATCCGGATTTTTCTTATGAGGCATAATGCTGGAGCCGGTAGTCAAATGATCCGGAAAGCTGATAAAGCTAAAGTGCTGGTTTAAAAATAAAGTCACATCCATTGACATTTTTGCCAGTGTTTGGGCAATAGAAGCCATACCCTGAGCTAAAATTCGCTCAGTTTTGCCTCTGCCCATCTGCGCATACACTACGTTATAATTCAGGTTTTCAAATCCTAAGAGTTCTGTTGTCATTTTTCTGTTTAAAGGAAAAGAAGAACCGTAGCCCGCAGCTGAGCCTAAAGGATTTTTATTGCTGACTTTCCATGCCGCCAGCATCACTTCCAAATCATCAATCAGGCTTTCTGCATAGGCACCAAACCACAAGCCAAAAGATGAAGGCATGGCTAATTGCAAATGTGTGTAGCCCGGCATTAATTTCTCTTTATGCTGATCAGCCAGTGCAATCAGTTGGTTAAACAGCAACTCTGTACCCGCTACAATTTCATGAATTTCATGCCGAAAATAGAGTTTCAGATCAACCAAAACCTGGTCATTTCTGGAGCGGCCGCTGTGGATTTTCTTTCCTACATCCCCCAGCCTCTCTGTTAATAGTCCTTCAACCTGAGAATGAACATCTTCAACTCCGTCATCGATAGTAAAGTGACCATTGTCTATTTCAATAAGAATCTCCTTTAAGCCTTTCAATAAAGTTCGAAGTTCTGATGAAGTCAGCAAGCCTACACTTTCCAGCATGGTGATATGTGCCATAGACCCGAGCACATCAAATCGTGCCAGTGAAAGATCCAGTTCACGGTCTTGCCCCACGGTAAATTGATCCACTAAAGAATCATTGTCAGTGGCCTTCTGCCAGATTTTATTCATTTTTTTCATATCTACTTAGTTTGGTTGCCAATTGATTAGCTGACTACCTTTTCTAAAATTTTAATATACAAAGCTATTCCCTCTTCAAATTCTTGTATGTAAATAAATTCATCTGCTGAATGACTTCGTGCAGAATCTCCGGGACCCATTTTTAGGGAAGGCACGTCCAATAGGGCTTGATCAGAGGTAGTAGGGCTTCCGTATGTGGTTCTTCCTAATGCTAAACCAGCCTGAACAATCGGATGCTCAGGTGCAATAAAGCTTGGTTTTAAACGGGTCGATCGCGGGATGACCTCACTTCCTACATGCTTTTTAATAATTTCAAGTGCCTCATTATTGCTGTATCTGTCTGTGGTACGCACATCTACAGTAAATTTACAGGTATCCGGCACCACATTGTGTTGGGTGCCTGCCTGAATCATTGTTACAGACATTTTCACGGGGCCCAGGAAATCTGATACTTCAGGAAATTGAAAACTTCTAAACCATTCAATATCCTCCATGGCTTTGTGAATGGCATTCACTCCTTCTTCCCTTGCAGCATGCCCGGCCTTCCCTTTCGCCACACAATCCAGCACCATCAGCCCTTTTTCTGCAATGGCCATATTCATTAAAGTTGGCTCGCCAACAATAGCAAATTCAATAGGTGGCAGCTGAGGATAAAGCAATTCCAGTCCATTTTTCCCTGATATTTCCTCTTCTGCAGTACCCGCCCAAATGATGTTATACTTTAGATTCTCACGCGAATAAAAATGTAGGAAAGTTGCCAACAAGGCCACTAAAGCTCCTCCGGCATCATTACTTCCTAAGCCGTACAATTTCCCGTTTTGAATATCAGCTGAAAAAGGATCACTTGTGTAAGCAGCATTAGGCATTACTGTATCATGATGAGAATTCAATAAAACACTAGGCTTTAGAGGATCAAAAAGTAAATTGCTTGCCCATACATTGTTATGCAACCTGTTAACTGCAACACCTTCCTTTTCAAGAAAATTACTTAATAAATCAGCCGTGGCATGCTCCTCTTTACTAAAAGAAGGTGTTTTAATCAATTCGCACAGAAGATTCAGATATTTATTTTCCATTATTTTTGAATAAACGTTCCTGCTAATGGATTAGCTACTTCTTCCGCCTGAACAATTCGTACTGCTTTTACGTCATGCGAGAGCGCCTGAAAAGCAGTTTCCAACTTTGGCAACATACCATCCGCAATTGCTCCCCGCTCCTTCAAGCTTTTGTAGTTTTCTGTATTGATTTCCTTGATGAGTGAATTGTCATCGTTCACATCTTCCAGCACTCCTTTCTTATCAAAACAGTAAATTAGCTCCACTTCGTACGATTTTGACATTGCCATAGCTAAAACAGAGGCGATTGTATCAGCATTTGTATTATATAGCTGTCCTTTTCCATCATGCGTAATCGGAGAAAATACCGGAATCAGTGATAATTTTAGTAAACCTGAAAGCGTATCTGTTTGTACTCCCGAAATAGCCACATCTCCCACTAAACCATAATCGACCACTTTTGCCGGACGTTTGGTAGCTGTAATTAAATTTGCATCTGCCCCGGAAAAACCTATTGCGTTAGAATGCTGCATTTGTAATTGTGCCACCAGGTTTTTGTTGATTAAGCCTGCATATACCATCGTCACCAAATCTAAAGTTTCAGCATCTGTTATTCTACGCCCTTCATGCATTTTGGGTGAAATACCCATTTTGGCACCTAGTTCTGAAGCAATTTTTCCTCCACCATGAATTAAGATTTTTGCTCCTGAAATAGTAGAGAAATCCTTTAAAAAAGATTGCAATCGAGATTTATCATCAATGATGTTTCCTCCTATTTTAATGATTTTGAGTGGGTTCATAGGTGTAGGTTTAGTGTTATGATTAAGATTAATATTTGGATGAAAATAAAATCATTTTGAAATAAAAACTACTTGTATAAAATGCCTCACATTCGAGTAATCATTGGCACTCGTAAAAATTCAATATATTTCCTTTATTTTAATCTTTTGCCTTGATGCAAAAGATAGAAAAAATCAAGACAAAAATATCCCCAACAGCACCAAAGCCTACTCTGCCCGGATTTTTGTCCTCCCACGCGCTTTCGTCCGCTTGTGGCGAACGAGTTGTTATGCATTGAGAGTTTAAGCATGGCTTCTGCTTATATCTAACTTCTTGATCTCAATTGGTTTGTTATAAACATACAAACACCTCCCCATCACTCCATCTCTTCCAGCATAGTTTGTAAAACAGCCTGGGCAGCAAAAACCCGGTTGCCGGCTTGCTGTATCACCACTGAGTGCGTTCCATCTAAAATTTCATCTGATATGACCACATTCCTTCTTACAGGCAAGCAATGCATTACTTTTGCTTCATTGGTTAAGCTATGCTTTTTTCCATCAAAAGTCCAGTCTGGAAAGCGATTACTTACTGCACCATAATCGTTGAATGATGACCAATTTTTAACATACACAAAATCTGCATCCGCTAAGGCCTTAGACTGATCATACTCAATTATTGCTCCACGGGTAAAATCCTCAGATAATTCGTGTCCTGCCGGATGGGTAATGGTTAAATCATGCCCTGCAGCCAGCATCCATTCAGCAAAAGAATTAGGAACAGCCTGAGGCAATGCTTTAATATGCAGTGCCCAGCTCAATACTATTTTAGGTTTTTTTGTTTTTTTCAATTCTTCAATAGTCACCAAATCAGCCAGACTTTGCAATGGGTGCCTGGTAGCCGATTCTAAACTCACCACGGGAATTCCAACATATTTCAAGAAAATATTAAGCATTTCCTCCCTGTAATCTGCTTCTTTGTCTTTCAGACCGGGAAAACTTCTCACACCAATAATATCACAATACTCACCCATGACTGCCACCGCTTCTTTGGCATGCTCTGCCTTGTCTCCATCCATAATTACTCCTTCCCTGGTTTCCAAAGCCCAGGAATCTTTGTCCATGTTCATCACAATCACATTCATTCCTAAATTGTAAGCGGCTTTTTGGGTGCTCATACGCGTGCGCAAACTAGGATTGAGAAAAATAAGGCCTAAAGTTTTGTGAGTGCCTAAAGTCGTGTTTTGAAGAGGGTATTTTTTAATTTCCACAGCTTCGTTTACAAGTTTGGGGATGTCCGGAACATCATGTACTGAAGTAAAATTTTTCATTAATTAATTTATTTTTTGGTCTTGCTATGAGTATCTATTTAAACTTATTAGTAAACCTATTTTATGAAAGCCAGTCTTATCTATCAATATCCTTCCTTGTTTTTTACAAAGTGGCCTTACCAATCTTATTTTACTTTTAATCTTTTTTCTTGACAAAAAAGATAGAACGCCAAAGGCATCCCTTCGGGGAAAGTCAAGACAAAAAGATGCTCCCACGCAAAAATTCAACGCGCACCTCGCCTTTTTGTCAGGCCACCCGCTTTCGTCCTTAGGGGACGATTGGAAAAGCATTATGCCAAAGGCTAAGTTTAGGGTCTAGCTGTCAGAATGCCATGAATTAAAACCCAGTTGCCTTTAATTTTAGTCCTGTACTTTCATCAAAACCAAACATCAGGTTCATGTTTTGCACGGCTTGTCCGGAAGCTCCTTTTATCAGATTATCTATAATACTGCTTACAATTAAATGTTCTCCTTTTTTCTCCAAACGGATAAAGCATTTATTGGTATTCACTACCTGCTTTAAATCCAGCTCCTGTTGAGTGACATGAGTAAAAGGCTGATCCTGATAAAAATTCTGATAAATTTCGGTTGCTTCATCAATTCCTAAATCTCTTTTGAAATAGGATGTAATCCAGATACCCCTGGTAAATGGCCCCCTGTAAGGTACGAATAAAATATTAGGCACTTGATTGCTCAACTTTCTAAAATTATGCTTGATCTCCTTTAAATGCTGATGTTCAAAGGTTTTATAAGTAGATATATTATTCACCCGCCAACTAAAATGACTAGTTTCTGAAAGTGAAACACCTGCTCCTGTAGATCCTGTGATGCCAGAAATATGCAGCTCATCGTTTACTAAAGCTTGTTTTACCATAGGTAATAATCCTAACTGGATAGCTGTGGCAAAACAGCCCGGATTGGCAATGTTATTTGCTTGTTGGATCGCTGATTTAAATAATTCCGGAAGACCATATATAAATTCCCTGCCTTGAATTGATTCTCCCAAACGAAAATCCTGGCTTAAATCGATGACTTTTATGTGCTCAGCCAACTTATTCTGCTTTAAAAAATCCTTTGCAGCACCATGGCCGGCACATAGAAATAAAACATCAATGTCTGAATGGAAATCCTTCACAAATTTTAAGTCGGTTTCTCCCAGTAAATCAGGATGCACCGCACTGATATTTTTCCCTGCCTGGCTCCCGCTGACAGCAAAAGCAATTTCCACTTCAGCGTGATTGAGCAAGATCCGAATCAATTCTCCTCCCGTGTAACCGGCTGCCCCGATAATTCCTGCTTTAATCATCTGCCTTATTTTTAACCTGGTGATAAATGGCTGTTTGATTGCCGAAAATCTTAGTGAAACCTTTTACATCTTCACCTGTCCAGCCGGTATTTTCTTCTCCATACTTACCAAACTCACTCGACATTAAATCGTATTTTGATTCAATTCCTTCCACAGCAAATCGGTAAGGATATAATTTCACCCACACATCCCCTGTTACGTTATCCTGCGTATCCAACAGAAATTTTTCAATATTGCGCATGGTAGGATCTAGAAACTGACCTTCATGCAGCCTGTTTCCATACCAAACCGATAATTGCTCTTTCCATGATAGTTGATACTGGGTAAGCACATGTTTTTCCAGTAAATGATGCGCTTTAATCAGCAAAACCGGAGCCGGAGCTTCAAAACCTACACGACCCTTAATGCCGATGATGGTATCACCCACATGCACATCTCTACCGATGCCATATGTGCCACCAATCTTATTCAACTCCTGCACTAAATCAACTGTATGACTGAACTGCTGGCCTTCCAATGCTACAGGCTCTCCTTTTTTGAAAGTAATTTTAATAGTTCTTTCAGTGCTTACACTCACCTGAGTGGGATAGGCAGACTCAGGCAATGACTGTCTGCTATTCAATGTCTCTTTACCTCCTACCGAAGTGCCCCAAATACCTTTATTGATAGAATATTGGGCTTTGGCAAAATCCATGTCTACGTTGTGCGATTGAAGAAATTTGATCTCCTCCTCACGAGATAATTTATTATCCCGAATAGGCGTAATAATTTCAATACCCGGAATGATTGTTTGTAAAACCATATCAAAACGTACCTGGTCGTTACCGGCTCCAGTGCTCCCATGCACCACAGTATTGATGCCTATTTCTTTGGCATAATGTGCAATAGCGAGGGCCTGAAAAACTCTTTCTGCACTTACTGAAAGCGGATAGGTATTGTTTTTCAACACATTGCCGAATACCAGGTATTTCAGGCAATCTTCCCAGAATTTTTGGGTAACATCTACTGTTTTATGTGACTGCGAGCCTAAATCATTAGCCCTTTTTGCGATTTTAGCGACTTCTTCTCTGTCAAATCCACCAGTGTTTACAGTGATGGTGTGTACTTCATAGCCCAGCACTTTGCTGAGATGGAGTACGCAATAAGAGGTATCTAATCCGCCACTAAAGGCTACTAATGCTTTTTTATTCATTTTTTGATGGTTTTATAGCCTCTTCCTCAATCTTCCTTCCCAATTGGTAGGGACAAGCCCAAGGAGAAAAGGAGGCATTTTTTTTATTGTTTAACGTTTACTATAATATTTAATACTGTTTCTTTCTATCACGTCTAAAACCTCATCCTCAATCCTTCTCCCAAGGAGAAAGAGGCTCGACCTGACGAAACAGAAAGATATTCTTTCACTTCTTTAATTTTACTAATGTTGAGTATTCAAAAACTAAAAAAAGACCCAATAACTTGAAAGAAGTTCAGCTTTTTGGCTTTCCCTCCTTCGTTACTATTTACAGCAGATTGAGCTTTCTTCTCTCTTAAAAACACCTTCTTTTTAATGCGCATCCATCTCTCAAAGAGGCTAAACTCTCCTTCGAAATGTCTGCCCCACTTGGTCTTTTTCGGCTTCTTCTTTTGCTCCCATGCAGGATCGTAGAGCATGGCAGTGCAAAAGCAGTTAGATTTACCTTTCGCCATTAATATTTCATAGTTCACACAACTTTTACAGCCATTCCAGAAAGCTTCATCGTCTGTTAGTTCAGAATAAGTTACGGGCTCATAGCCTAACTCTGAATTGATTTTCATCACTGCCAAGCCGGTTGTTAATCCGAAAATTTTAGATTCAGGATATTTTTTGCGGGAAAGCTCAAATATTTTTTCCTTAATGCTGCTGGCCACACCTGTGCCTCTATAAGGTGGAGAGACAATCAGCCCGGAATTGGCCACATACTTGCCATGGCCCCAGGCCTCGATATAGCAGAAACCTACCCACTCTCCTGTTTTGGTAAGTGCAATCACTGCTTTTCCCTCTTCCATTTTTAGTTGGATGTATTCAGGGGTGCGCTGCGCAATACCTGTACCACGGGCAGCTGCAGATGAAGCCATTTCATCTGCAATGATTTTAGAAAACTTTCCATGCTGCTCATTAGCTATGCTAATGATTACATTTTGATGATTTTTCATTGATCGAAATATCAAAAATTAAAATGTGAATGAAATAATGTCTTTTTGTTAAGATTTAAATCAAAACCTCATCCTTAATCCTTCTCCGATGGGAGAAGGAGTTTTGCCTTAACAAAAAGACATTAACGTTAAGATTTAAAAACTTAATTGCTAAACTGAAAAAAGAAAAAAATACGGTGGAGATTTGGCACCTGCGTAAGGCACACTGAAATATAGAGCCCGTTAGGGCCTAAAAGTCCTAAGGCTAGGACGAACAGAAAAATTCACTAATGACAATACCATAGCACTTTTAGCTACCACTTGAGCAGGGCAGTTAAATTGTTGAGCTGATATGTTATTTTCGTTTGTCATTAATTATTGGACAAAGGTTCGGTAATTATTTTGTTAATTCAAAATGTTAGGAGGAAAAAATTTTAATGAATACAATTGATATTAATAAGCAGTTTCTATCGCTATTGTCTTTTACTGCTCCAAGTATTAATAAGGCCTCTGTCTAATAGAGCGTTCATCAACTACTGTTAAACGATTGACAAATTTGTGTCCTGTCTCCATTAATTGCAGTAGAATTGTAGCAGGTTCAATAGGCTCAAATTCAAATAGTCGAAAATATATCACACCTTCTTGAGGTTTATAACCATATTTAAAAATTAGTTCACCATAATCACTGTCATGAGTTAAAATAGTTAAATTTTCATTCATTGCTAAATTCATTACTTCCTTATCAGTAATTCCCGGTGAAAGTTGAGCGATTGATTTTATTTTAATTCCTCTTAAGGTATTCTATACTGGGACCCGGGAAATTTTCATTAGCTAAAAAAGTCATTAACTGGCCTTCTTTCGTATTTCAACCATTAACCCATCCTTTACACAATCGTTCAGGTAGGCAAAGACAGCTTGAATGTCTTCCTTTTTTAAATGAGGGTATGAATTAAGTATTTTTTCTTCTGTCCAGCCGGAAGCCAATCGCTCTAATATGAACTCAACAGAAATACGTGTCCCTTTTATGATAGGCTTACCCAATAGAACTTTATTGTCCGATACTATCCTTTCATTCCAATTCATATTACTAAATTACGCAATTTATTTCAAAAATGTTCTTTGGAAGGCAGTGGAGATAATTGACTAAGAGCATAACTCGTTTTTATTCTGACCACTTTTATATCACTTAAATTTTTTAGAATGGGTGCTTTTGAAGAGAAGTGTACCACTCCAGAAGAGGGGTGGAATGAGTTGTATTTTAGTCCTGATTTAAGTTTGCAATTTCTCTCTAGTATAAAACAACAATGGCATAAAGAAAGATCAACAGTAGTTGCTATCCCTCTCCTTCTTCTGAATCAGCGGGGTTTTCTTTAGGGACTGCAACAGCTTCATTAACTTCTCCGGCAGCATCATTGTCAGACCTGCGTTTGCCCTTTCCCTTCTCCTCTCTATTTTTCTTACCACCAAATAAACCTTTCAGGAACCCTCCCTCTTTCTGTGTGGAATCATTCACAGCAGGTGCCTCTCTGCTTTTTCTTGCTTCAGCAGAATCCCTTGCAACAGCTTGTGCCAGTAGAACTTCATTCCCCACTAAAACCATATAATTTACGAAATCCACATTGTAATGGAATCTTTTTGTGTTGTCCCATGCATCTTCACCCTCTGCAAACTGAAGTGTATCATTGTTCTGTAAGGCAGCACTATCCATATCGAATTCGGCCATTTCCTCTGGTTTTTTATCTCTTTTGTCTAATAAAGAATCTATCTCTTCACTGAAAACATCCTTTTGATCCACCAGAAGTAGCCTCTGTTCTTGCCAGTAACCATACTTTCGTTCTGACATACCATAAATATCCTTTTTATAATTATTGTTGCTTGCTTCCAGCACAAGTGAATCATTTTGAAAGAAAGAAAACTTCTCCACCTGCTTTTGATCATCCAGAATGTAACTACTCTGAAAGGCAGCACAAACCATCCTGTCTTTGCAGGAAGCAAAGACCAGTACTGAACCAATCAAAAGGATGAATATTTGCTTCAAGTAATTATTATTTTAATTGTTGATATACCCCGGCTGCCATATAATCCACCCATTCACTGTACATTTTTGCCGATGGATGGAGTTGATCAGTGGCAAGATATTGCTTTGGCTTCTTTACCGCCTTCAACGATAGGGGTGTAATATCATAAAAATGAACTTTGTATTTTAACGCTATTTCCCTTGCAATGGTATTATATTTAAATAACTCTTCAGTTACTGTTTTACTGTCTTTATTATTTTCTGCTGCAAATGGGGTTATTCCATAATCAGGAATACTCACAACAAATACCTTGTCCGGCCTATTACCTGAAAGTTGAATAGATTTTTTCAATAACCCTTCAAACTCTTTTTCATACTGAGCAATAGGATATCCCCTATACTGGTTATTCACGCCTATAAGCAAACTAACCAGTCCGAAGTCAAATTGTTCCAGACTATCATGTCCTTTATCGATGGCCGCCAACAACTCATCGGTTGTCCAACCTGTAGTCGCTATGATCTGTTTTAGCTCAACCTCCAAGCCAAATTCATTTAGTTGTTCGGTTAATACAACAGGCCATCGGGATTCCTCATCCACCGATTCGCCTATGGTATAAGAATCACCCAAAGCTAAATAGGACACCTTATTTTGCGACATTAATTTCATTGAGTTATTCATTAAAATAACATACAAAAATATACTTAAAAAGGCCGTTTTCATAATATTCATCAAATATGTTAACTAAAATGTAAAACATACGGTACAAAAATAGAATTAATCATGATTTAGTTTAGAATAAGTGTCAATTTAATACTCCTGAAAGCTACGTTAATCGAAAAAGTAGATTATTTACATTAGATTATAATTTATAAAGTCCTCCCCATTGGCTGAATTTCAATGTTAATAATATATTTACATTGTATCTGTAAAATAATTTTGTGCGAATAATATATATTTATCTGTTTCTACAATTTATCCCTGCTTTCTCATTTGCCCAGGAGAAAGTTACTACAGAGGGAATACCCGGAGATGTAAACAGTAAGTTCCAGGATGTTAGGCCCATCATTTCAGACAATGGCAAATTACTCTATATCAACAGAAGGTTTCATCCGGAAAATATACGGGGAGAAAAAGATTTTCAGGATGTATGGGTTAGCAAGTTTGACCCCCGAGGGATATGGACAAAACCTGTTAACCTGGGGAGTCCCTATAATGATAAAAAAGCCAATGATATAGTACGAATAAGTTCAACCGAGGATTCCATCATTTTCGTAAACACCGATTATAAAGGGATAAGTTCAGAGCTTGCTTTATTTATAAAAGGCAATAAGGATGCTGTTAATATGACCATTGATGGTTTTTACAATAAAAGCCCCTATGTGGATTTTGACTATAATTTCAAAGAAAAAGTAATTATCATGGCTGTTGAGAGAAAGGATACCGAAGGTGACCAGGATCTTTATTACAGCGTATACCAACCTGCAGAAAATACCTATAGCACTCCAATGACTATGGGTAAAAACATTAATACTGAAAAAGCAGATTTTGCACCTTTCCTTACCAACGATGGAAATACCTTGTTTTTTGCCAGTTATGGGCATAGCGGACAAGGTGCCGCTGACCTCTACATGAGCCATAGAAAAAGTAATTCATGGGATAACTGGACAGAACCTGAAAATTTGGGAAACATAATCAATACCCCCTTTGAAGAAACATTTGTCTCCATTGATCCAAGCTTTACTTATCTTTATTATGATTCATACCCTCCCGGTGCAACCAACAGGGATATCTGGAGAGCTACTTTATCCGATGAAATTAAAGACAAAATCATAGCAGCCAAAAACAATCAAAAAACAAGTATATCAGGAGTAACAGCTCAAACAGAAATAAAAGAGCCGGAAATAGCTGACAACAAGCCTGAAACAGAAGAACAGAATGTAATTGATACCACTACTTCCCAAAAGGAAGTTGCTATCATTCCCACCCCAGTAGAAAACACCATGGTGGCTGATCAACCTGAAAAGCCTGAGGCCGTAAACCTCAATTTTGAGAATCAAAACATCACAGAAACAAAGGAGCCGGCTGTTTCACAGGGTTTCTTTGCCAAAATAGGTGAAAAATTAGGTATAGGTGGCCAGAAGCATACTCTCGGTTATGTAGATGCAGGTGCCAAAGGAACTAAAATTACTAATAATATTTATTTCCATTTTAACTCAGATAAAATTCAAAACAAAAACAATTCTTTATTAGAGTTGATTGTTAAAGAACTCAATAACAAGCCTCAGTTAAAAATACTAATAGAAGGTCATACCGATGCCATTGGTGGTGAAAATATCAATATTGACCTTTCATGCAGAAGATCAAAGAATGTAAAGGAAGCATTGGTATCATTAGGTTTAAATGCTTTAAGAATAGAAATAAGTTGCGAAGGAAAAGAAAGGCCACTGGCCACTAATGATGATGAAATTGATGGAAGGGAATTAAACAGAAGAGTAGAATTTTATTTATTCTGATCTACTTCCTCTCTTAATTTTTGGGGTAATTTGGAAACGACCAATTCGTAGCTGTGATCAATCCAAAATTGGATTTCCTTATCGGGTATACTGCCATCCATTTCAATGGTATTCCAATGTTTTTTATTCATGTGGTAGCCTGGTTTTACAGACTCATAATTCTCTCTTAGCTCAATGGCTTTTTCAGGATCGCATTTAAGATTAATACTTTGAAATAAATCTACATCTACCAGGGCAAACATTTTACCCAATACCTTGAAAACCAATGTACTTTCTCCAAAGGGAAACTCCTCTGTAGTACCATACTTTTGCATGCAGTAATTCCGAAATTCTTCAATATTCATTATCTCATAAATGCTCTAACTGACATTACAATTATAGCAATTAAAAACATAATAATGGAAATTTTATTGATGCCATGCATCATTTTTAAATTGATATTGGATGGGGCAGTAGGATCTTTTTTGCCAAATAACCTTTTGATATAGTTAGCTACTTCTCCCAATTGAAAATAACTTTTCCAATTGTTTGAAGAGCTGTTATTTAATTCTTCCAAATCTCTTTGCTCTTTCATAAAATATTGTTTGATAGTATAAAATTAAGTTTGAAAATAAATCCACAATGGCTGCCTGTTCAAACTCAACTAGCTAACAGTATTACATTGTTTCGGGTTCTAACCATTTACCATCTTTTCTGATAATATCTATTAATTCGTCCACTGCTCTTTCTGAGGGAACGCTTTTTTTCATTACTTCTTGTCCTTTATAAAGGGTGATTTTACCTTTCCCTGAACCCACATAACCATAATCAGCATCTGCCATTTCACCCGGCCCATTTACAATACATCCCATTATTCCAATTTTCACTCCTTTAAGATGATGAGTCCTTGACCTGATCATGGCAGTGGTTTCCTGCAAATCAAACAAGGTTCTGCCACAGGACGGGCAAGAAATATATTCTGTTTTGGAAATCCTGGTCCGGCTGGCCTGTAAAATATTGAAAGCTGTTTCATTCACGGCTTTATCACCACCACAATTTTCTGCAGCTATAAATACACCATCTCCCATCCCGTCAATTAACAAAGCCCCCATATCAGTGGCCGCATATAATTGAAGTTTTTCAATTGGCAAGTCTCTGTAGGCCCTTCCAATAATTACCGGCACATCGCATCGGGCATTTATTAAATCAACAAACAAACGCCTCTGTTCCGCCATTCCATGTTCATTGTAGGTATCAATCAACAACACAGCTTTTTTATCTTCTTTTAACCGCTCAATTAAAGATTTATTCAAATCAGGTAAAGTGGCATAAATAAAATTGAGAGTTGGATGTTGCTCTACTCCTTCCATATATTCTTTGGCATTGATGAAAGGATATCTTCTTTCTTTGGTTTTTTGGGTCAACCATGTTTTATATTCGTGAACAATACCCAGCGTACCAGGAATTTCAAATTCAATGGTTTTATCGTAGGTAAAAATATAGTCGCAGGCTAAATCGGAAATAGACCATTTGTCCAAAGGCACAGAATAATTATAACCCACTGCAAAAAGCGATGCGGGTGTAATATGCTTTTTTAAAGAGAAATCTGCCATTACAACAGGCACTTCCTTAGCTCCAATATTATTGACTTTACGGCTATCCCTTTTCTCATATTCAAAAGGGTTAAAGGGGCAATCAGCTATTTCAGGAATGGGCTCATGGTTTCCCCTGTTTTCATAACGTTCTGCCAGCATTTTAGCCACAGGGATTTCATATTCAGGCTCTTCCGTTAATGATACCCGGATGGTATCCCCCAGTCCATCTTCCAGCAAAGTACCAATACCCACAGAAGACTTAATCCTGCCATCCTCTGCTTCCCCGGCTTCTGTTACTCCCAAATGTAAAGGATAAGGCTTTAAACCTTCTTCATCCAGCTTCTGCACCAGCAGTCGGTAGGCCTGCACCATCACCTGTGGATTACTTGATTTCATGGAAATGACAATGTCGTAGTATTCCATCTCCTCACAAATCCGAATAAATTCCAGGGCCGATTCCACCATGCCAAATGGTGTATCTCCATAGCGACTCATGATCCGGTCGGACAAAGAGCCATGGTTGGTACCAATTCGCATAGCTGTGGCATGGGCTTTGCAGATTTTCACTAATGGCGCAAATCGTTTTTTAATCCGGTCTAATTCAGCCTGATAGCTTTCCTCAGTATATTCAATTATTTCAAATTTCTTTTTATCGGCATAGTTGCCGGGATTTACCCTTACTTTCTCGACTATCTTAGCGGCCAGTTCGGCAGCGTTAGGGGTAAAATGAATGTCCGCCACCAAAGGGGTGTTGTAGCCTCTTTTGACAAGACCTTCTTTAATGGCCCGTAAATTTTCAGCTTCTTTTATAGATGGGGCTGTAATACGTACCAGTTGGCAGCCAGCTTCAATCATGCGGATAGATTGTTCTATTGAGCCTTCTGTGTCCATGGTGTCAACGGTAGTCATGGACTGCAAAATAATGGGGTGATCTCCGCCAATGGTGATGTCCCCTACCCTCACAGGAATGGTCTTTCTGCGGCTATATTGAACCAGGCTATTACAGTATTGTTGAAAGTTTTTGACAGAAATCTCCATGATGTTAGTTATGCTACTCAATTAAACAACAAAATAAGGAAATTGTTAGTGCAACAACTATATTTTTATGGGTTTTTTACTGTTAAGCTATGAGATAGTTGAGTTATTGGGAAGAGAAGTAGATTAAAAATGAGTTAGCCTGTAGAAAATATCTACTAAGGGTGATGAATTTACAGCTATTGACTTTTGGATATTGATACAATCGGAATGCTCTCGCCATTGAGAGTATTCCAAGGGCTTACGGACTTGGAAGTACTTAAAGTGGAAATAACTGTTAGCCGGTAATTTTCAGACAAAATCAAGGAAGCAGTCTGTGATGACTAAGGTTTATATTATCGATCAAAATTTACTCCTACTGGTTATTGCGAGCATGCTATTCCGTTGGCACGGAATTCATGCGAAGTAATCTGTTGGTCATGTACTCCACTATTAGGTTTGTCAATTGGAATTTAAAATTAACCCGCTAAACCCTAAACCCACTTTAACCCTTGAAAAATTTCATATACTTTAAGGCATAGATAAGCATCGGTAGCTGCATAGTCCAATTGAGCCCGGGAAAGCTCTGTGCGTTCCCAGTTGGACGTTTGCTGTGCTTTTGAGATTCGTTTCCCTAAGAAAATGGCTGTCAGGTTTTTGGCCCCTATTTGCTTGATATTGTTTCCATGGGCAATAGTACTAATATCCTCAAAGCCCTGGGGTTCAAATTTTCTTAATTTTTGCAAATCTTTTAAATCGTCACGAATGGCAGCCCCCACCTTTATAATAGAGGGGTCTTCAAATATACGGATCAAATCACCGGGGAACCCACAAAGAAGGTTCCTTATGACAAACACCTCATCTGCTGTGGCCAATTGAATAACTGAAACCGGGTTATAAACTCCTTTTTTAAAGGCAGGCTTTGCTTCGGTATCAAAACCTAAAATATCGGCTTTCCATAGTTTAGGAATTACTTCCTCCCAATCGGAATCTTTCTCCAATACAGTAATTTCTCCCTCAAACTTCCACAAAGGAAGGTCATTTATAGCATCTTTAGTAATTTCAGTAACTAAACTCATTTATCTTTATCAGTAAATCTTCTAATTTTAATATTAAGGTAAGCAAATAGTATAGTCATAAACGGACTGATAATATTGAAGAAACAATAAGGTGCATACACCCAAGTAGATACTCCCAATACTGATGATTGCGTTGCCCCACATGTGTTCCATGGTATCAATACACTTGTCACTGTTCCGGAATCTTCCAGAGTCCTGCTCAATACTTCCGGCTTTAAACCTCTTTCTTTATATGTTTCTGCGAACATTCTTCCGGGCACCACTATGGCCAAATACTGATCTGAAGCAGTGATATTGAAGAACACGCACGTACCCGCAGTAGAAGCCACCAATGATCCGGTAGAATTGGCCAATTTAATAATTGAACTGGTAATAGTTCTTAACATATTTGTTGACTCCATAATTCCACCAAATACCATGGCACATAAAATTAGCCATATAGTATTCAACATCCCGGCCATTCCTCCGGTGGACAAAAGCTCATTAACCATTTCATTGCTTGTGGTTATACTAATGTCCCCGTACATGGAAAGCATTACTGCTTTATAAGAAGCTTCAAATAGATTTCCTTGTATACCTGAAATGGTTTCTATTACCTGAGGCTGAAAAATAATGGCAAAGACCCCTCCCAATAAAGAGCCAATTAATAAGGCCGGAATGGCAGCCACTTTTTTTACAATCATGAAAATAACCGCAGCAGGCACCAAAAACAACCAAAAATTAATATTGAATTTATCCTGAATGGAAGCCTGAACCAATCCAATCTGTTCTATATCTGCTTGGGAGTTGTTCATAAATCCCCAAACCAGGAAAACTATCAAGGTAATAGCAAATGTTGGGATGGTGGTATAAGCCATATAACGGATATGAGTAAACAAATCGGTTCCGGCCATGGCTGGTGCCAGGTTAGTTGTATCACTCAAAGGGGACATTTTATCTCCAAAATAAGCTCCTGATATAATGGCTCCGGCTACAACGCCCTCTCCCAGACCCAGGGTTTGACCAATCCCCAATAAAGCGATACCCAAAGTGGCTATGGTGCTCCATGAACTACCGGTAGCAACTGAAACAATGGCACTTACAACACAGGCTGCAAATAGAAATATAGTAGGGTTAAGAATTTCCAATCCATAATAAATCATAGCGGGGACAATACCACTCAAAAGCCATGTACCTGCCAAAGCGCCTATGAGTAATAAGATCAATATGGATGACATGGCAGAGCTGATACTTTCCACTATACCATCTAACATATGGGTCCATCTATAGCCAACTCGCAAAGCTACTATTGCAGCAATACCAGCTGCAAGGATGAGGGCGATTTGATTTGAACCGTCTAAAGTAGCATCGCCAAAAAAATATACATTAAGGCTTAGTAGTGCTATTAAAAAAATGATTGGTATTAAAGCTTCAATTAAACTTGGCTTTCTCTGCGTCTCCGTCATGTGGATATTTTCAATCTGAATTTATTAAATGAATTCGAAATATAATAAAAATAATAGTTCAGTCACCGAATAATTCTTGTATTTCAGCTCCTATTTGTGTTCCTATGGCAACTCCCATTCCTCCCAGGCGTACCCCGACAACTATTTTATCGCTTATTCGCTTGACAATAGGTGATTTATTTTCTCCGAAAGCCATAATTCCGGACCATTCCATATCTATTTGAAAATCTTGTCCGGGTAATATCATTTCAGAAATATCACGGAGTATGGCAGCTTTTATTTTCTCATTAATTCCAAATGCAAGGGTCTGTTCCGATTCCTTATCCAGGTTTCTCCCTCCTCCTATCAATAACCTGTTTTCAAAATTCCTGAAGTAAAAATACCCCTCATCATAATGAAAAACCCCTTTTATCTTTAATCCATCAACAGGTTGGGTAATCATCACCATTCCCCTACCGGGAATTATGTTTTCATTAGGCAAGAATTGTTGGGCAAATGCATTGGTGCAAATGGCTAACTGTTTGGTCTTAAAGCAAACTTTATCTGACCCAGTGGTGTTTTCAACTTTTAACACAACAATTTCACCCTGCTCATCAATATGTTCAATTTTGCAGCCTGTAAATAATTTAATATTATTTTCTCCACACAAATCCCACCAGGCACGCATCATTTTCCCGGTATTTATTTGTCCCTCAAATTGATTGCTCACTACCGTTTGGATTTTGGAAGTACTTAAACCGAATTGCTTTATCAACCGAGGCTCATCTTTAAACACATTGGCTTGAAAAATAGCTTTTAGCCTTTCGTTAAATTGATCCAGTTTGCCCAATGCAGGCATTTCCTTTTCACGAATCAATTCAAAACCTCCATTACATTGATAATCAATTTTTTTATCTCCCAGCGTATTACGCAATTTTTGTAAACCCGTCCACCTTTTTTCTACCAGGGCCATAAGAGACTCTTCGCCTAATTGAGGCAAATCATCTACAAGTTCGGTCAAACTGCCAAAACAGGCAAAGCCTGCATTTTTCGTACTTGCTCCACTGGGAAACACACCTCTTTCCAATATAGCGATGGAAGCATTCGGGTGTTTCTGGCGTAAATGATAAGCTGTAGAACAACCTACTATCCCGGCCCCCAACACTACAAAATCATAATTTGTAAAATGCTCACGCTCCCAAAAACTGATCATTTATTTGCTATTATTAATAGATTGGAAAATTATAATTTGAAAAATAAAAGGTTTTAAGCGACATTGGCGCATACATTGAAATAATTTTACAAAATTCATCATTGAATTCAATTCATTCCTTATAAATCAATAACGAAGCATGGACTTAGATCAAATTATCAAAAAAGCTACTTACTCCCCATTCTATTTATGGGTATTAAATAAAGGATTGGATTATATGATTCCATTCAATAAACCTCATGGATTCAAAATTGTAGATATTAAAGAAGAAAAGATCCGTACTAAGCTTCCTTACAAAAGGCGAAACCTCAATCATATTAAAGGAATTCATGCCTGTGCCATGGCCACTATTTCAGAGTTCACAACAGGTTTGATGATATTATACAAACTGGATGTAAAAAAATATCGCATTATTATGCAGAAACTGGAGATGGAATATCATTTCCAGGGCAAAATGGATGCCTATGCTGAATTCTCAATTGATGAAAATTGGGTGAAGGATAAAGTGGTAGAACCTCTCAAAGAAGCAGATGCTGTAATAATTCCCTGCGAAGTGAAATTGTACGATGCAGAAAACAACCACCTGAGCACCGGGCTTATCTATTGGCAAATTAAAGCATGGGACAAAGTAAGAACCCGTAAATGATTTCGGGCTTGTTAGCCTAGAAAATTATTGAAATTTTTCACCCAAAAGGCAGATCGTTAAGACTATGTTATCGATTACTAAGATTATTTATTTTGGATCAAGCAATAATTCCGGGTAATAGTATTTGAAGCATATTTTTTTTAATAGGCTATAAAGAAGCCAGAGTCAAAGGATCTCAATTATTGAAAATCTTTAGAGTTCTGCGGAACTCCACGCATAGGTGAGAAAAGAGGATCATAAAAAACCATCAAAACTGAGTCGAATGGCTTTTGTATAAAATCATCATAAAGAGCTGAAGTTCAGCCTAAATGAATTCCCTACGTTCAAATGATTAAAATTCTGTAGGATAACACCGTGCATCATTACAACGCTCCCGGATCATTTCATAGGCTTTCAAGTCACCTAACTCACCTGCTTTACTCAGGTCAAGGCAACCTTCTGAGAGTTGTCCGTATTCTATTCGAAGTACCCCTCTCAAAAAGAAAGCATCAACGTTCTTAGGATCTTTATTCAATATTTGCGTACAATCATTAATGGCATCCTGGTAAGCTTCCAATTGTTGTTTGGCCTGTCCCCTTTTATACAATGCATCCAGATTATTCTCATTCAACTCAATGGTTTTGGTATAATCATTAATTGCTCCATAATAATCTTGTAAAAGATACTTTATATTACCTCTCTCGAAATAAGCTTCAGGAAATTCAGGATTAGCGTCAACCGCACTATTGTAATCTTTCATTGCTCCATGTACATCGGCAAATTTCTGTTTGATATTGCCTCGCATATAATAGGCCTGATAAGAGGATTTATCTAACGCTATTGCTTCATTCAAGCTAACAATTGCTTCCATGTATTCCTTCTCTTCATATTTCTTGGTGCCATGGTCAATAAAATCAGCAGCTGTTTTTTGCGCATAGGCAAAATCTACTGTCATCAACACCATTACAATAGCGAAGGAAACTTTTGAAATATTATTCATAATAATTTAATTTAATTCAATTTTCACAAGTAATTAACAATAATACTGCCAATTTACAATTACATCACACTTTCTCTAGTATTCGGGAAGAGAAGCTGCTTTTCAAATCTTAATTTATGCTATTTAAGCAACATATAAAAACCAATCATTATCAAAATTATACAAAAAGAGCTGTATTAAAATCTCAATGTTAAAGTAAAAATTACATGTTCATCCTATTTGTTCTATTAGAATGACATTCACAAAACAATTGAGGTGAATCATCTACCTACTTTTTTCTGGCAAACAACATTTTATAATCTGCTGATACTTTTCCTTTACTAATATTGGCCAATTTCCCTTTTATCATTCTCTTTTTGAAAGCTGAAACATGATCAGTAAACAAAATACCTTCAATATGATCATATTCATGTTGAATTACCCTCGCACTAAAACCTTGATATTCTTCTATGTGTTCATTCCAGTCTTCATCAAAATATTGAATCTTGATTTTTTCTTTTCTAAATACATCTTCCCTAATAGTTGGAATGCTAAGGCACCCCTCTTCAAATGCCCATTCCTCACCCTCTTCCAACAAAATTTGTGGATTAATAAAAGCTTTTTTAATCTTTGGTTCATCTTCCTCATCGTCAATTGGATCTGTATCCACTACAAAAAGGCGAATACTTTTACCAATCTGGGGAGCAGCCAAACCCACTCCACTGGCATTGTACATGGTTTCATACATGTCCTCTACCAGGGCTTTTACATCAAGCTCATCTTTCTGAATATCTTTTGCTTTGGTTTTCAAAACAGGATGGCCATATGCCACAATCGGGTAAATCATATTAATTTTCTTCTAAATATTGTTGCAAAATAATCGCAGCACTTACTTTATCTATATTGCCTGACTTCTTGTTACGTTGTTTTCTATTAGAGCCAGCCATTATCATAGATTGCATTGCCATTTGCGAACTGAAACTTTCGTCTTGCAAATTTAAGGGCATATTTGGAAACTTCTTCTTGAAAAGGTTAATAAATGCCTGCACTTGTTGGGTAGCATCAGTTGCCTCTCCCTCCTCATTGGTAGGGTAACCAATAACCACAGCTTCCACTTCCTCTTTATTGAAATAGTTGAAAAGAAAGTCAATTACATCTTTTGAGTGCACGGTTTCTAAAGGAGAAGCAATAATTTGTAAGGGATCTGTCACAGCCAGGCCTACTCTTTTGTTGCCATAATCTATTGCAAGAATTCTCGCCATTGTTTAATTATTGCGGATCACTGACTCGAATTTCCTTCGCACTTGCTTTTCAAGCATTAATGCTTTCGGAAACAATACCTCATTTTCAATTTTGGCATGCACTTTCAACTTTTCCTCAAAACGTTCCAACTCCGAAAATAAAACCTTGGTATTTAATTCTGTATGTTGTTCCATAGGGTATTGATCCATTAAAAACCGGATGCCTTTCATTTCATCATCGTGCACTTCATGTTCAATGGCGAATTTTTGCATACTGAAATTGGCATGTTGATAAAAAAATGAAGAAGGGTTCAGCTTCTTTTCATCAATCTTTTTAAGCTGAAGGATATGCTGAAAAAGTGTATCTTCCTCTTCATAAATGTGGTGAACAAAATCTTCCACAAACAAAGGAAATACATCTTTTATCTCTTGTTGGATAGGTAAAAAAACCGGGTTCTTTGTTTTTAACTGATTAACCAGCTTCACTAAAAATGGCAGATCCTTTTTAATGAAAATAAAATGAGTATGCTTTAAGTAACTAATAACCAAATCAATAGGAAAAGACAACAGCTTCAGATTGGCTATTTCTTCATTAGTACGAATCCGCTCCAGTTCATTAATTACCTGCTGAACCTGAAGGCCCTTACATGAACAGACTTTCTGTAGCGTATCCTCTTCATACTCATAGTAATCTATACCTAGGTAATAAAGAACAGAAGCGAAAACATAATTTTCCGCCACTAATTCCTTAATCTTTTTTTGAGAATATTCCACTTTTATTGATTTTAGCTGTGTAACAAAGGTAATTTAAATTTTAAGGCTTTTCAATTCAACGAATTACTAAATTTATGCGTTATTTGTTAGAATAAAAATTTAATAAACGTGAGTAAGATAAATAATAGTTCATTTCAAATAAAATTACCCCTCATTATATTTTCAACATTGGCAGCTGGTATACTCATAGGTGCCACAATGGCCAATCCTGAAAATTCTAAAGGCACCGTGCTCGAGGGTATTTCAAGAATAAAGGAGATTCTTCTGCAGATTGATCAAAACTACGTGGAAGAAGTGGATACTGATGCGTTGGTAGATAGCGCCATTGAAGGCATCCTGAAGGAGCTTGACCCTCATACTTCCTATATTCCTGCAAAAGATTTAGAAATGGTTTCTGCTGACTTACGAGGAAACTATGAAGGTATTGGAATTGAATTCAACATTTTTAAAGACACCTTATATGTAGTAGCGCCCTTGAGCGGTGGCCCATCTGAAGAAGCAGGCTTGCAATCCGGAGACAAAATAATTTCAGTAAATGGCGAAAATATTGCCGGGATAGGCTTAACCAACAGACAGGTACATGAATATTTGAGAGGTGAAAAAGGAAGTGAAGTAGTTGTGGGCATTTTAAGAAAGAACCAGAATGAAATAATGGACTTCACTATTACCAGAGACCAAATACCACAATATTCAGTAGACGCCAGCTACATGATCGATCACCAGGTTGGCTATATCAAGGTAAGTAGATTTTCTGCTACCACCTATACAGAATTTTTGGAAGCCTTGACTGATTTAAAGGAAAAAGGGTTAAAGAAATTAATCCTGGATTTACAAGACAATCCGGGCGGATATATGGACAGAGCGATCAGCATGGCCGATGAGTTCCTTTCAGATAATGCCCTAATTGTTTATACAAAGGGCAAAGAGAAAAGATTTAATTCGGAGGCCAAAGCCATAAAAAAGGGTATTTTTGAAGAAAATCCATTGATAGTACTTATTAATGAAGGAAGTGCCTCAGCTTCAGAAATAGTTTCAGGTGCTGTGCAAGATAATGATAGAGGATTGATTGTAGGGAGACGTTCGTTTGGAAAAGGCCTGGTTCAAATGCCCATTCCACTGAAAGATGGGTCAGAATTGCGATTGACCATCTCCAAATACTACACTCCAAGTGGCAGATCCATCCAGAAGCCTTTTGGCGAATCCTCTGAGGATTATCGAAAGGAAATGGCCAATAGGTTTGAACATGGGGAGTATTTCATAGCAGACAGCATTCATTTTGATGATTCATTGAAATACACTACCCAAAATGGCAGAACAGTTTATGGGGGTGGCGGTATTATGCCTGACTACTTTGTTGCCTTAGATACAGCCTCACATTCAGATTACCTGAATAAATTGTTGTACAGCAACAGCTTAAGACAATACACTTTTTCCTATCATGAAAGCAATAAGAAAATGCTCAAAAACATGGGGATGGATGGATATATTGAGAATTTTCAGGTAACAGATAATATGTTGAAGGATTTGGTTAAATTAGCTGAAAGCAATGATGTGAAATTCAATGCTAAGCAATTTGAAAAATCAAAAGATTTGATTAAAGTGTATGTGAAAGCTTATATTGCTCGAAATCTTTGGAACAATAAAGGCTTCTACCCTATTATTAATCAGCAAAATGAAATATTCAAAGAAGCGTTAAAGCTTTTCGATCAAGCAGAGACACTGACTAAAAAATAATTTTTATGGCCTATTATGTAAAAAAGGGTACCATCCCACCAAAAAGACACACACAATTCAGACAACCTGATGGTAGCTTGTATGCCGAAGAACTGGTGAGCTCTGAAGGATTTTCCGGGATTTATTCAAATTTGTACCATATCAACCCACCCACTAAAGTTAAGGCTATCAAAGATTCAGTGCCTTATGGCACTACTGCTGATAAGGATTTTCCATTACAGCAAGTTCATTTGAATACTTCAATGGTAAAAAACACTGGCACCGATTTTTTAGATGCAAGAAAAGTGCTTTTAATGAACAATGATGTATCCATGGCTCTTTGTATGCCTAGCAGAAGAGGAATGGATTATTATTATAAAAATGCCGAAGCTGATGAGTTACTTTTTATTCATGATGGTAGTGGTTATTTGTATTCCCAGTTTGGCAAGTTAAGAATTAAGGCAGGGGATTATGTAGTAATTCCCCGTACTACCATTTATAAATTGGATTGGGATGCTGGAGAAATCCGGTATTTAGTGATTGAATCTGCCAGTCCTGTTGAAACCGTAAAGCGTTATAGAAATCAGTTGGGACAACTCTTGGAGCATTCCCCTTATTGTGAAAGAGACATTCATCCCCCACAGGAGTTAATTACTGAGGAAAGCAAAGGGGAATATCATGTAAAAATAAAGAAAGGTGGGTTTATTCATCATTATGTATATGAGCATAGCCCATTTGATTTAGTAGGCTGGGACGGTTTTTTATACCCTTATACACTTTCTATTCATAATTTTGAGCCAATTACAGGCAGAATTCATCAGCCGCCACCAGTTCACCAGACTTTTCAGGCACACAATTTTGTGATTTGTTCCTTTGTCCCCAGGTTATTTGATTACCATCCACAATCGATACCCGCACCTTATAACCATAGTAATATTGATTCAGATGAAGTATTGTATTATGTGGAAGGGAATTTCATGAGCAGAAAAGGAGTTGATCGTGGTTCATTTACTTTACACCCCGGAGGATTGCCACATGGGCCGCACCCCGGCACTGTGGAAAAAAGTATTGGTGCAAAAGAAACGGAAGAGCTTGCTGTGATGTTGGATACTTTTAAACCACTTTATGTAACAGAACAAGGGAAAGAATTTTTGGACAAAAAATACCCTATGAGCTGGACAGAGTAAATGCTGAATATTGAAAGGGTTTAGAGGAATTTTAGCACTTAGGTTAGACCAAAGTTAGACACCGGACTCAGTCTTTAACTCTAACCCCTTTTATTGACCGCAATGATTCACTTTTGAACTGAACGGATCAGCCATTAAAAATATTTAAATTGTACGCAATAGTTGATATAGAAACCACAGGTGGCTACGCAGATAATAACAGAATCTGCGAAATAGCTATTATTATCCATGACGGACAAAAGGTGGTGAAGGAATATCAAAGCCTCATTAACCCGGAGAGAAGCATCCCTTACGGAGTGCAGGCCATTCATGGTATCAATGATGCAATGGTGGCCGATGCTCCTAAATTCTTTGAACAAGCAAAAACAATTTACGAACTGCTGAAAGACAATATTTTTGTGGCTCACAGTGTCAATTTCGATTACTCTTTTGTTCAAAAAGCATTTGTAGAATTAGGTTTCCCGCTCCAGCTTAAAAAGCTATGTACTGTACGATTGAGCAGAAAGATATTTCCCGGCTACAAAAGCTACAGTCTGGGCAATTTATGTGATCACAGAAAAATCATTATTAATGACAGGCACAGGGCATATGGAGATGCCATTGCAACAGCCGAGCTTTTCACCCAACTGCTAGCACATGATACAGAAGGAGTTATTGAAAAAACGCTGAAAAAGAACGCCTCTAACGTCAACATACCAGAAAATTTAAATAAAGAAGTATACGAAGCTTTACCACAGGCTCCCGGTGTTTATTATTTCCTCAACAGTAAAAGCCAAATTATTTATGTAGGTAAAGCAAAAGATATTAAAAAAAGAGTCAGCACCCATTTTGGAGGAAATAAAGGTGAAATTGCCAAGCAGGCTTTTCAAAAAGATATTTATCATGTGGATTATCTGCTTACCGGCAATGAGCTTATTGCTTTGCTACATGAATCACATGAAATAAGAAAGCATTGGCCAAGGTTTAACAGCGCTCAAAAGAACAATAATCCCGGTCATTGCATATTCTTGTATGAAGACAGATTGGGTTATAAAAGATTGCAGATAGGCAGAAAACAGAATGGCATGAAAACCCTAATGCGTTTCGCCAATCATGCTGGTGCTTTTAAATTTTTAGTAGATAAAAGCAAAGAGCTAAATATCTGCCCCAAAATGGCTGGCTATCAATCATCTCCAACAGAATGCTTTGACCACAAAATAAAGGAATGCGAGGGCGCTTGTATTGGTGATGAAAGCCCGGAAAGCCACAATAAAAAAATTAAGGCATTCATCCAACTCTGCGACTCAGAAAAAAGTGATTACATATTTATTGGCAAAGGCAAAAGCCAGGAAGAAATGAGCATAGTAATGGTGGAGGGAGGAAGCTATTTAGGCTATGGCTTTCTACACAAAGAAGAAGCTATCAGTGAATGGGAAGATCTGAAAAATTACCTCCAAAAATTTCCCGACCACCCTGAAATCTATAAAATCCTTAATAGCGAAACAGCAACCAAAGGCTTGAAAAAAATCAAAAAAGATGATTGGCTTCAGCAGAAAATAAGGTTGAGTCAGGCGAGTTGAAAGAATAAAATGGGAAGTGAGTTTGAGTAGTGAGTGGAGACACTCACCACGGCCGTCATGAATAAGGTTTGAAGAGGTGAAGTGGATACACTCACTGTGGCTGAGAAGAATCTGGAAGACCCAAATCTTGGAATTCTGTATCCCTACTCCCCAAGGCCATTCTTGAGTTTTGAAGTTTAAACCTTCTTCATCTTAAACTTCTTCTTCAATTCTTCCATCTGCTCTTTAAAGTTTTTATCCACATGCATCATATCATTTACAGATTGTACTGCGTGAATTACAGTGGAGTGATCCCTTCCTCCAAAGTGATATCCAATAGATTTTAAAGAATGGTTAGTATGCTCCTTGCAGAAGAACATCGCCACTTGTCTGGCTATCACTATTTCCTTTTTACGTGTTTTGGCTTTTAAATCGTCCATTTTCACTGCAAAATGCTCGGAAATAGTCTTTTGTATGTAATCTATACCTACTTCAGACTCAATGTCGTGCACAATGTTTTTAAGCGTTTGTTTTGCTAATTCCAGGTCAATTTCTCTGCGGGTCAAAGAAGCATGGGCAATTAAAGAAATCAAAACACCTTCCAACTCCCGAATATTGGTATCTACGCTATAAGCCAGATATTCAATCACATCACTCGGTATATGAATACCATCGCTTTGCATTTTGTTTTGAATAATGGCAATTCTTGTCTCCAAATCAGGCTGTTGCAAATCTGCAGTCAGTCCCCATTTAAAACGGGAAAGCAATCTATCCTCCAGCCCTTTCAAATCACGGGGAGGTCTGTCACTGGTCATAATGATTTGCTTGCCATTCTGGTGCAGGTGATTGAAAATATGGAAGAAAATCTCTTGCGTTCTTTCCTTTCCTCCCAAAAACTGTACATCATCAATGATCAAAGCATCAATGTGCAGATAATAGTTAGAGAAATCCTGAATCTTATTATTTCTAAGGGCATCAATGAATTGATTGGTAAATTTCTCTGAAGAAACATACAGTACAAATTTCCCTTCTAATGTATTTTTAATTTCATTGCCAATGGCCTGTACCAAATGGGTTTTACCCAACCCTACTCCACCATAAACCATCAAAGGATTAAAAGAAGTGATTCCTGGCTTTTTGGCGACTGCATAACCTGCAGACCTTGCCAATCTGTTACAATCACCCTCAATAAAGGTATCAAAAGTATAGTTAGGGTTCAGTTGTGAACTTTGCTGGCTTAAGTCAACACCATTTAATGTGAAAGGATTAGAAAAAGTCTGTTCCTTCTTAGCTTCCTTAGGTTTATCACTTTTGTTGTTATTGGGTAAGTTAATGGTAAAGGGTTTATATTTTTCATTTCCCCTATCAACTATTACCGAATATTCTAATCTTCCCTCCGGACCCAGCTCCTGATGGATTACTTTCCTAAGGATATGCACATAATGTTCTTCCAACCATTCATAGAAAAATTGACTCGGCACCTGGATAGTCAGGACATTATTTTCCAACTTCAAAGGTTCAACAGGTGAAAACCACGTGTTAAAACTTTGTTCACCCACACTCTCTTTTATTGAGTGGAGACAATTATTCCATACTGATTTACAGTCTTTAACCATTAACACAAAAACTTGTAGGATTGTATTACTTAAGCCCTTTGAATTTCTCAGGCTGACAAATTTGGTGAAAAAATAGAAAACAAAAAAATGAGATTTTACTTGACAGAGTCATAAATCAAATTCAGACTATTAATCTTTAATAATCAAAAGAAAATTCTTCAAAAAATCATATTACTTCATTTCCATTAATTCCTTATCAGACAGATAATTTTCAGGGGAGTTTTATAAAAGTATGAAATAATAATCCTTTTAAATAATTATCATTCATAGAAAATCAGAAATATATTACCTTTAACATATAAATAATTTTAAAAGGCATGAGTGAAGCAAATCTATTTGCAGATTTTAATAAAAGTACAGCAGCAGAATGGCAGGAAATCATTGAAAAAGGATTGAAAGGCAAGAGCTTTGATTCTTTGATTACTCCCACTGCCGAAGGAATTCCCATTCAACCATTTTATCATCAGGATTTTCTTGAAAAAGAATTACATAACATTTCCAATCCTATACAAAAAGAAAATCCCGGGCTACCAATTCGCTATTGGGTAAATCAATATAAAATATCAACACAAAATGTAAAAGAAGCCAATCAGCTCGCTCTTAAGGTATTGAATGAAGGGGCAGATGGTATTATATTCCAGATTAAGGACAACCTACCGGACTTAAATATACTCTTAAATGAAATTCATCCGGAATTTTGCATGATTTCATTTGAATCCATCAAACCCAATTTCAATTTTGTTCAGGACTACTTTCATTTTCTGAAAGCAAAAAATTACAATAACAGCAACATCACCGGAGCTTATTTTCATGACTTACTGGAAAATAGAGACGGGGGTTTGTTTAATTTCTCTCTAAAGGATTTTGAAAACTTAGCTCAATGTATAAAAGCCGGGATTGAGTACCCGCAATTTAAGCCTTTGCACATCAGTGCTCAGTTGTATCACAATGCCGGTGCCAATATTAACCATGAATTGAGCTTTACCTTATCAAAGTTGGCCGAGTATCTGGATAAATTAACTGATTTAGGACTTGAGGTAAAGCAAGTATTCAATACAATTAGCTTTTCATTTGCTTTTGGAAGACATTACTTTTTTGAAATTGCCAAAACAAAAGCTTTTAAAGCCACTGTATTAAAAATTGCTTCTGCTTACGATTTGGAAATTTCTGCAGATGACATTATCATCCACGCCAATACCAGCAAAAGAAGTAAATCTGCATTGGATTTCAATGTGAATTTACTGAGAAACAGCACTGAGGCCATGGCTGCTATATTGGGTGGCTGTAATAGCCTCTGGGTAGAACCTCATGATGCCGTGCATGCCGGCCAATCAAAAGAAACTTTTAAACGAATTGCCTTAAACGTTTCTACCATTTTGAAAGAGGAAGCCTATCTGGATAAAATAGTTGATCCTACTTTAGGCACTTATTACTTAGAATCTATTATCAAATCATTGGAGGAAAAATCATGGGAACATTTTTTAAATTTAGAAGAGCATGGTAGCTACTCTCAATTGTTTGAACAAGGATTAATTAGTGAAAGCATTCAGTCTGATGAGCAAAAAACTTCACAGGAAGTAGCTGAAAGAAAGGACTTGTATATTGGCGCCAATACTTTCCAGTTAATAGGTGAAAAAGTAGAGCTTGAAGTGATAAAACCAACAGATTCTAAATTTCTGAGCCCGAAAAGGGCCACACATAAAATTGAATCGCTTAGAAACCGAACAGAATCTTATGTAAAAAAGAAAGGAGCAGAAAGCAGACCTATGGCTACTCTTGTTTTATTGGATACAGATCCGTTATCCAAAGCAAAATCGGATTTTAGTTATAGTTTTTTAGGCATGGCTGGAATTGGTATTGCTGAAGAATATTTTTTAAAGCCCCAGGAAAATTTAGCAAAAAAAGTAAAATTGTTCAACTCAGAGGTGGTGGTTTTCTGTTATAAGGAAAAGCCTGATTATTTAAAGGACAGCTTGCAAAATGTTAAAAACATAGCATTAATAGCAGGCCAGGAAGCTGATGAAGAGGAATTGAAATCAGCAGGACTCTATGGATGTATCCATAGAAAAACATCCACTTTAGATTTTTTGAATCAATTATTAACAGACTTAGGAATCCAATAAGATATGAGACCCGATTTTTCTCAAATAAAGAATATAAAAAATAAACCGAATCCACACATTGTACAAGAAAGATCCGGATGGGAAACCCCTGAGAAAATAGAGATCCCTCCTATTTTACAGGTAAAAGATATTGAAGGCCTGCCGCATTTGGACTTCATTGCCGGGAAAGCACCTTATTTACGAGGCCCTTATCCTACAATGTATGTACAGAAACCATGGACCATCAGGCAATATGCTGGTTTTTCAACTGCTGAGGCTTCCAATGAGTTTTACAGAAAAAATCTGGCAGCTGGCCAAAAAGGATTGTCCGTTGCTTTTGATTTAGCTACCCACAGAGGTTATGATTCTGATCATCCAAGAGTGGAAGGTGACGTGGGAAAGGCAGGTGTTGCTATTGATAGCATACTTGATATGAAAGTGCTTTTCGATAGCATTCCATTAGATAAGATGTCAGTTTCAATGACCATGAATGGTGCCGTAGTACCTATTATGGCATTTTATATAGTAGCTGCGGAGGAACAAGGTGTAAAACCGGAGCAACTTTCCGGCACCATCCAAAATGATATTTTAAAGGAGTTTATGGTGCGGAATACCTATATCTATCCACCGGAACCTTCTATGCGTATTATTTCCGATATATTTGAATACTCCAGCAAGTACATGCCTAAATTCAACTCCATCAGTATTAGTGGCTATCATATGCATGAAGCAGGTGCCACTGCTGATTTGGAATTGGCTTATACTTTAGCTGATGGATTGGAATACATCAGGGCAGGATTAAATGCAGGATTGAAAATTGATGAATTTGCACCCCGTCTCTCATTCTTTTGGGCCATCGGTATGAACCATTTTATGGAGATAGCCAAAATGAGAGCTGGAAGGCTATTATGGGCCAAAATTGTGAAGCAGTTTAATCCTGAAAACCCGAAATCGCTGGCCTTAAGAACCCATTGCCAGACATCCGGTTACAGCTTAACAGAGCAGGATCCGTATAATAATGTGACCCGTACCTGTGTGGAAGCCATGGCTGCTGCATTAGGTCATACGCAATCATTGCACACTAACGCACTGGATGAAGCCATTGCATTGCCCACAGATTTTTCTGCTAGAATTGCCAGAAACACACAGCTGTTCCTGCAGGAAGAAACAAAAATCACTAAAACAGTAGATCCCTGGGGAGGCTCCTATTATGTGGAATACCTCACCAATCAATTAGTGGAGATGGCTTCTAAGTTAATAGATGAAGTAGAAAAATTGGGTGGTATGGCGAAAGCCATAGAAACCGGTTTACCTAAAATGCGTATTGAAGAAGCTTCAGCCAGGAAACAAGCACGTATAGATGCGGGAAGGGATGTAATTGTTGGAGTTAACCGCTATCAAACCGATGAAGAAAGTGATATTGAATTGCTAGAAGTAGATAATACAGCTGTTTTAAAGTCACAGATCGCGCGTATCAAAAAGCTGAAAGCCGAAAGGAATGATGAAAAAACAATAGCTTCACTGGAGAAATTGGGCGAATCTGCTGCATCTGGAGAAGGAAATATATTGGAATTAGCCATTGAAGCAGCCCGAAACAGAGCTACATTAGGAGAAATATCAGATGCCATGGAAAAATCATTTGGAAGACATAAAGCTACTATCCGTTCTATTTCTGGAGTATATTCGGGTGAAGCAGGCAATAGTGATGAATTTAAGAAAGCCCAAAAATTGGCCAATGATTTTGCAAAATGGGATGGTCGAAGGCCTCGTATTTTAATTGCCAAAATGGGCCAGGACGGACATGACAGAGGAGCCAAAGTAATCGCTACCAGTTTTGCCGATTTAGGTTTTGATGTGGATATCGGGCCACTTTTCCAGACACCTGAAGAAGTAGCCATGCAGGCAGCTGAAAATGATGTACACATGATTGGTGCATCAAGTTTGGCTGCAGGTCATAAAACACTGGTTCCTAAGTTAATCAATGAATTGAAAAAACTTGGTCGTGAGGATATAATGGTAATAGCCGGTGGTGTAATTCCCCCAAAAGATTATCAGTTCCTTTATGATGCAGGAGTAGCGGCTATTTTTGGGCCTGGAACAGTAATCGCCAGGGCTGCAGCCGAGATATTAACAAAGCTGATGGACGAAACAGAAGAGGCTTAAATTTGTTATCTCTCAAAGTCCATTTAAAATAAATGAAACTAACTATGTACTACACCAACAGAATTCTCACAATTGCTCTAGTCATTATTTTATGGTCGTGCGGTGGTGAAAAGAAACAAGGCACAGAAAATGAAGCCCCTAAAGAAAGAATTACAGATCGGCTAAAAAACAAAGTAAAACAATACAGCGGAGATGAAAGATTGGCCAGTATCAATCTGCCTGAAAATTTCCATATCTCTGTCTTTGCTGAGGTGCCTAATGCCCGTTCTATGGCTTTATCTGAAAATGGAACTTTATTTGTAGGCAACAGAGGTGAAGATAAAGTGTATGCTGTAAAAGACACAGACAATGATGGAATTGCTGATGAAAAGTACGTGATTGCAGAAGGCTTGAGTTCTCCAAATGGGGTGGCCTTCAAAGATGGGGATTTATATGTGGCTGAAATCAGTAGAATTATCAAGTTTTCCGATATTGAAAATAATTTAGCCAATCCACCTGCTCATGAAGTTATTTATGATGAATTTCCTACAGATAAAAGTCATGGTTGGAAATACATCGCTTTTGGCCCTGATGGTAAATTATATGTTCCGGTGGGTGCTCCTTGTAACATTTGCAATCCTGAAAAGGATATTTATGCAAGCATTACCCGTATGAATGCTGACGGCACAGAAATGGAAATTTATGCGGAAGGCATTAGAAATACCGTGGGCTTTACATGGCATCCCGAAACCAGGGAATTGTATTTTACAGATAACGGACGTGATATGATGGGTGATAGCATTCCTCCTTGCGAATTAAATATAGCCACTCAAAAAGGCCAGCATTTTGGTTATCCATTCTGCCATGGAGGGAATATAGCCGATCCGGAGTTCGGCTCCTTGAGAGATTGTAATGAATTTAAAAAGCCCTACAGAAACTTAGGCCCTCATGTAGCCCCACTAGGATTAAAATTTTATACAGCTGATATGTTCCCAGCGGAATACAAAAACCAGATTTTTATTGCCGAACACGGCAGCTGGAACCGCTCTGAAAAAATCGGGTACAGAATCCAAATGGTTTCAGATACAAAGAAGGGGAAACCAAGCTATGAAACCTTTATTGATGGTTGGTTAAATGAATCGGAACAGGAAGCCTGGGGCAGACCTGTAGATGTTATTATTGATAAAGAGGGTGCTATGTTAATTAGTGATGATAAGGCTGGTCTGATTTATCGGGTTGTTTATAAAGGTTAAAAAATAGCTTTTCCTCTTTTATAGTCGCAGTCTTTAGTAATGATTGCTAAAATTTGGGATAGAATATTAAAATAGATTCAAATTTCAATGAGGATGGTAAAAATCTCTATTGAAACAAAAAATCCACATAATACGGCCGATCGTAGCCTTAGTATTATGTGGATAAAACTAAAAAAAACTATTTAACTTATCTTTTAACTAATACAGCCATTTGATTACTTCCTTTCTCGAAAGTAAAGCCACTGTACAATTGTCTTATATGACCGTTATAATCTAACATTTGCTTGCTACTGGCAACCGTTGCTTCTATTATCATATCTTCTGTTGATGGTGCCCCCATGTGAAGGTTCAATTCAATTTCAGCAAGCATTTCCCTTACTTGATACTTTGTCCACTTATTATTGGCAAAGATATAGAATCCAGGGTTCTCATCTGTTACATATACCATTTGGTTATAGCTGGCATCTGTCAAATCAGAAAGCTCACTTGCCTGAACTTTAGGAATTAACACATCAAAACCCTGCTTGTTCATTTGGATTTTCATGCTGTTGTTGATTTTATCAAAGTCATTCCCTAATACAGGGCTTTGTGCATGAAGTGAATTATTCATTCCAAAGAAAATAATTACTGCAAACAAAACAGTTAAGAAACTTTGAGTTGCAGTTTGGAAGTATTTTGAATAAGTTTTCATGACTTGATGATTTAATGTTATTCAAATATCACACAAATCTGATAAGTAACTATGAGGGCAATGCCGAAATTGCTTTTAGGTGATTTACCTATGAACCTAATTTGGATCCTTTTTTAAACCTTAAACTTTAAAGATTTGATGTTGGCTTATTGATGATGAAATTATCCCGATACTGGAGAAGAAAAACAGCCTAAATCAGATTGATTAATATTATAATATCCAATGTTAAGTTGAAAAAATGAAATGGCGGATTTTATAGATAATTTTGTAAAGATTTTATTTTTGATTAATAATTGTAGATGGTTGGAAGTATTACTTTACTTCTCAATAGTTCCCATTTTATGAAACAGTATGAGGATATGAAAAAAAATGGTGTATTACTTATTCATGGTGCAGGTCTGGGTAGTTTTATTTGGGATGAATTAATACCTCTCTTAAACTTACCTGCTCTGGCAGTAGATTTTCCAAACCGAAAAAAAGGAGATAAGGTCAATCTACAATTAAGTTTTAAACACTATTCAGATGCAGTCATTCAGCAGGTTGAACAATGGAATATTGAAAGTTTCGTTATAGTAGCACATTCCGTTGGCGGATGTGTAGGCTTAAAAGTAGCCGAACATTTTGGTAAAAGAGTAATAGGTTTTGTAGGGATCAGTTCTGTTATTCCCTCCGATGGAAATTCTTTTATCTCTTGCCTACCTTTTCCTCAAAAAGTGATTATGCCAGTCATACTAAAAATTGCTGGAACCAAACCGCCCAAAAAGGCCATTGAAATTGGTCTATGCCATGACCTCACTGATATGCAATGTCAGTCCATTATGGAAAATTTCACTCCGGAATCAAAGGCATTATTTAAAGAAAAATGTAAGGCTGAAATACCTAACGTAAAAAAATTATATATTAAACTACTGAACGACCAGGAATTCCCCACTTCAATGCAAGAAAAAATGGCTGAAAATATGAATACTCAAAATATCGCAACCATTGAGAGTGGTCATTTACCTATGCTCAGTCATACAAATGAGCTAGCTAAAATCTTAAATGATTTTTGTTGAGGAATATGCTGATTTTAGAAAAACTCATAATGGACAATACCATTAAAACTCGCCTCGCTTTAATTTCATTAGAGGGGCAGTAGTCCTGTTTTTATACCCATGGTATAGTGTTGCCACCAATAAAACTACTGTGGCCACAATAGCAGTAACAGCTATTCCTGTATTCACCGGGTACTGTTTTACTGCAATGGCTATGAGTGCCCATATGCCTACCACTGCAGATTCTCGCAAATTTCTGCTAAAGATCATGAACAGATAAATCCCCATTGCTACCAACACCATGAAAATAGTCCATATTTGAGAGGTTAAAGGAAAACCTTCCCAGCCTATAGACACTAAAAAAACTGCCACATTGGTAACCGAAGCAATAATTATCCAGCCGATATAAATGGCCAATGGCCACCATACAAAGAATATAATTCTTACGGGTTCATCTTTTTTCTCCAGATCGAGCCTAAATACTAATGTCAGTAAGCTGGCTAGAAGTATAAACATTACTATGACTGATAAACCAATATATTCATTGAGCCATAAAAATAACCAACCGATATTGACAAGATTGGCAATGGTGAAATATAAACCTGTTTTATCTATTATCCATTGATTGTTCTTCCTGAAATAAGTGACCCATTGATAAATAACAAAAGCTGTTAGCATCAAATAAATCAATCCCCAAATGGAAAAGGCATAAGCTGAAGGCGTAATTAATGTATCATAAGCCCGACTTACTTCACCCACAGATTTATTACCTATCTGTCCGGAACCCGCCAATCCATTGACAATAATAACCGCAATTAAGGTGATTGTATTTAAGAAAAGTAATAATAGACGTGACATATAGTAGATTTTAAAAAGGCATGAATTCAACAGTGTAATTAACACACATCGTTTCCATACCCTATTTCCTTACGATAATAACGGGAATATATTTAATAAGGATTCTATAGACAAAAATCATTTCCCGTCAACTCTGAACTTTATCTACGGCAAAAGCATTGTACACTCTGTAAAGGAAAATAAACCAGTCATTTATAAAATCTGAAAAATATTTTAGATATTTTTCAGATAAATTATAGATATTCTAAAAAATATTATTACCTTTGCATCATTATTGAAATCCGGGGCTAGTCGAAAGGTTCGAATATATGGCTTTGGGTTTAAATTTTCTTTAAACACACAAATGCTAACATTCGAAGAATTAGGCCTAAAGCCTGAAATTCTTAAAGCTATTTTAGAAATAGGCTTTGAGAACCCTACTCCTATACAGGAAAAAACAATACCACATTTATTAACTACCCAACAAGATTTAATTGCTTTGGCTCAAACAGGTTCAGGTAAAACTGCAGCTTTTGGTCTTCCGGTAATTAATCAAATTGACGCTGACTCTAAAAGAACACAAGCGATAATCTTGTGTCCTACTCGTGAATTGGCTATCCAAATTGCCAAAGATTTTGATGCTTTCACTAAATACACCAAAAAACTGGACGTATTGCCAGTATATGGTGGATCAAGTATCGAGGCACAAATCAAATCCTTGAATAAAGGAGCTCAGATTGTAGTGGGTACTCCCGGTAGAGTTGTGGATTTAATCAATCGTAAGAAATTAAAATTAGAAGATATCCAGTGGGTGGTATTGGATGAGGCTGATGAAATGCTTAATATGGGCTTTAAGGATGATTTGGATTTTATCTTATCCCATACACCTGAAAGCAGACAGACTTTACTTTTCTCGGCTACTATGTCCAGGGAAGTATTGCGAATCTCTAATGACTATATGAATTCGCCTGAAGAAATATCTTCCGGTAAAAGAAATCAGGGTGCAGAGAAAGTACAACATTTCTATTATGTTGTGAATGGTAGGGATAAATACCTGGCATTGAAGCGTATTGCTGACATGAACCCTAATATTTATGCTATCATTTTCTGTAGAACCAGAAGGGAAACACAGGAAATATCTGATGCTTTGGCTTCTGATGGTTACAATGCAGATTGTTTGCATGGTGATTTATCACAAGCGCAAAGAGATGCCGTAATGGGTCGTTACAGAAAAAGACATTTACAAATGTTGGTAGCTACTGATGTTGCCGCCAGAGGTTTGGATGTAACTGATATCACGCACGTAATCAACTATAACATTCCTGATGAATTGGAAACTTACGTTCACAGAAGCGGAAGAACTGGTAGAGCAGGAAAAGAAGGTATTTCAATTGCCATAGTTGGACCTAAAGATTCTGGTAAAATCCGTCAGTTAGAAAAAATTATCGGTAAGCCTTTTACTAAAAGTGAGGTTCCTGCTGGTGAAGCTGTTGTAGAAAAGCAATTGTTTTCTTTCATAGAAAACGTTAAAGCTACTGAAGTGGATGAAAAACAAATTCAGCCACTGATGGATAATATTCTGGTTCAATTTGAAGACTTAAGCAGAGAAGAATTAATTAAAAAATTCGTTTCTATGGAATTCAACAAATTCCTGGCTTACTATAAAAACTCCAATGATTTGAATACCAACGAACGTGGTGGTAGAGATAATGATAGAGGAGAAAGAGGCGAACGTGGTGGAAGAAAAAGCGGCAACTATGCTACTTTATTCTTAAACATAGGTGAAAAAGATAATTTAAATTCAGGTACCCTTTTAGGGTTCATGAACGGATTATCCTCTATCCCTAACGGAATTGAATTCGGTAAGATTGATATCCAAAGAAACTTTAGTTTCTTAGAAGTAGAGGCTAAACACGAAAAAACTGTAATGGATGCCTTAAATGGCAGTGAGTTTGACGGTCGTAAAGTATCAGCTGAGCAAAAATCAGGTGGCGGAGAAAGAAAAAGTGACAGAAGCGATAGAAGAAGAAGCGATAGCCCGAGATCTAAAAGCGGTAGCGGAAGTGGTTTCAAAGGAAGATTTGGTGACAACAAAAAACCTTCAGGAAGTCGACCTCGCGTAAAAGCAAGTTCAGGCGGAAGAAGGAAGTAAGAATATATTAATCAATTGAAAGCCGGTCAGCAGTGTCCGGCTTTTTTTTATGCCTAACTGCTAACTTCTCCCGGAGGGATTTAAAGACTGCTTTCCAAGAATAATATCGAAAAACAGCTTAAAATCAGAGGCCAGGCTCCACAATGGATATTGGAAGGTTGCGGGTTTATTCTTTTCAAAGAAAAAATGCCCTACCCATGCAAATCCATATCCCACTACAGGTATCAGCCATAATCCCAAGTAAGTTTGAGTAATTAATGCCCAAATTAGAATAAGTAACAATAAAGCTGTGCCAATAAAATGAAGCTTCCTTGAAGTCGGGTGCTGATGCTCTGTTAAATAGTAAGGATAAAATTCTTTAAAACTTTTATATTTTCTTTCTGCCATTTTACCTGATTTTAGATAATAGATTGAAGATAACAGATTTTTAATGTCTCAAAAAGTCCATTTGAATTATTTAATATCTTTTTCATTCAAGAATGGACAGATTCTTTTAAGGATGTATGTAAACACCTATCTATTATTTTTTGGGGCAACCACTTGAATTCTCTTTCAGCAAGTCCCTGATCTCTGCCAATAGTTCAATGTTTTTCGGTGTAGGTACAGTAGTATCCTCTTCATTGTTTGCTTTCCTTCTCAGGTGATTGAACAAACGAACAACAGCAAAGATAGCAATGGCAATTACCAGAAAGTCAATTCCAGCCTGGATAAAACTGCCGTATTTCAATGAAATCATCTCTTGAACTACATTTCCCTGGCCATCTTTCACTTCCTCGCGAATGATATAAGCCAAATTCTGAAAGTTGATTTTACCAACAAAAAGGCTTAACAAAGGCATTACAAGATCATTGACCAGAGAAGTAACAACTTTGCTAAATGCCGTGCCAATGATAATGCCTATGGCCATGTCAAAGACGTTCCCTTTAATGGCAAACTCCTTAAATTCTTTAAGTATGTTCATAAATATCCAATTAAAAATTAGACGCTTAAAAACCAGAAAAGCCTCAATGAGAGGCTTTCATGTTTTAGTAACATATTATATACATAGAGCCTATGAGGCAATTACACGAGAAGCAGCTGTGGTTTGTTGATTTTCAGCAACAAACAGCATTTTTCGTGAAATCCATTTTCAGACTTTATTCAAATGGCAGACAAACTAAAATTCAATTGGAATACTTACCAAAGTCTTGTCCCAAACCATCTGCATGCTTACATCTCCACTGGTTTGATCAAACATGATAGTAAATGGCTCATAAGTCTCTTTAGCTTCAGTAACAGGCACTTCGAAACGTATCAAATCCTTTTCCACATCATATTTATATGCTCCCCATTGTCCTAAATCTTTATTCAAAATGATAGTCCAGGTCTCTTTATTGGGAATAGTAAAGATTGAATAAGTTCCTGCCGGCACTTCATTGCCTGCCAATTTCACATCTTTTGTCAAAGTGATTTCAGTCGCTTCATTGGCACCTGTTCTCCAAATTTCTCCAAGTGGGGCCAAATCAGCATCTTCGCTAAAAGCTTCCCTGCCTCTTAAATGTGGACGGCTATAAGTTACTTTTATATAAGCATCTTCATACTTATAAGTAACTAATCCCAGAGGACTGGGTTTTTGCTTCAAAGCATCTTGCGCAACAGCTTCAAGGCCAGAAAGAGCACCTAACAAGCATATAAGAAGTGTAGTTCTTAATATTTTTTTCATGGTTAATATGATTTATTTAAATTTTAAAAGCAATTTACAATTTTTCATTTCTTCCTACTAAGTAAGCTTTATATTTGTTTATGCAAAAACCACAATTTGAAGATATTTTCATGGAATTGGCAGTAAATTTAGCCAAACGCTCACATTGTATAAAACGTCATGTTGGGGCTGTTCTTACAAAAGATACGAGAATCATTTCTATCGGTTATAATGGCCCTCCTGCCGGCACTCATAATTGTGACGAGGAATTTCCCGGTACCGGATGTGGAAGTGATTCCAAAGGCAGTTGTATGCTTGCCATTCATGCCGAGCAAAATGCCATTATGTATGCAGTAAAAAATAAAGCTTCGGTTGAAAATTCTACCTTATACGTAACTTTGTCTCCTTGTCTGTCCTGTGCACGTATTATCTTTAGTATGGGAATAAAAAAAGTAATCTACTTAAATTCTTATGCTGAATATAAGGGGTTGGATGCAGATGAAGGCTTGGATTTTCTTCAAAAATTTGGGGTTGAAGTTGAAAAATATGAAGGCAATTTAGAAAATGTAACACATATGATATGATTAAATTCTTTACTTTTACAAAAATCAATTTTATGAAAAACCTACAATCCATTCTTTTCCTGGCCCTAATGGCAACCGTACTGTTTTCATGTAACAAGGATAAAGACAGTGTGGAAGAAGTCTCGATTATTGGCGCCTGGACAGTCGAGGAAATGGACTATACTGCTACCCTTAATGGAATCGATATTATTGACTTGTATGTTATTAGTGGAGGATCGGAACAGGAAGCTTTTATTTTTGAGGCCACATTTGAGGCATTTCTTGAAGCCTTAGTGGTTAATTCAGTAGTGGAATTCAATGAAAATAATTCCTTTGAAGTTACCCAGCCAAACGGCACTCCTGAACCAGGTAACTGGGCCATTAATTCAGATGCATCAATGCTTACACTGATTTTTGAAGATGATACTGAAGTAGCTTTAGAAATTGCTTCCTTGGCTACCAATCAATTGGTTCTAAATGGCATATATACTTTACCTATAGAATCCTTGCCTATTGATATTGAATTGACAGGATCGAATGACAGAATAATAATTGATTTCGATTTAAAGCTCATTAGATAAAATTCACCTCAAAAGACAGACCTCCCTTTTCATTTAAATTCTTTAATACTCATATAGACCGTATAGACAAATTGAATTCATCGGGAAAGCAAGGCGTATTATCGAAATAAAGAAAAATACCTTTTAATGAGACTAATTGTAAAAAAAGAAACCCCTATTTTTATTAATTATATAAAATAACAAATCAAATACATGAAGAAATTTAGACTAATAACGATTTTAATGATTGGTACAGTACTATTCCAGTCTTGCAAGGATGATGAAACCACCAATCAAACTGATATTGTTGGCGTTTGGACATACAATGATCTTGAACTGGAAATACTTGTAAACAATCAGGATTTAGCTACTTATTATAGTAGTATTGGAATCCCTTCAGCTCAAGCAGATATTTATTATGAAATTTTTGAAGCTCTATATAAGCCTGATTTAGAAGGGTATAAAATTGAATTTAAAGCTGATAATACCTACCAAACTACAACTCCTGCGGGAGATAGTGATGAATCCGGGACTTATGAAGTAAATGCAGATCTAACAGAGTTAACTACTATAGATCAGGATCAAGTTGAATATATTTACGAAATCAAATCAATCAGTAATTCCTCATTGACTATAGTTTCTTCCGATTCCCAAGAAACAGATATTAATTTTGATGGCACAGATGAAACTTTTATGGCCAACGTTACCCTATTCTTAACTAAATAAAATTCACTTCAGGGTTCAGTGCCACTCCAAATTGATCAAGCACTGAATCCTGAATTTTTTTTGCCAGTATTTCAATAGCCTTTCCACTCCCCTCTCCATGATTAACCAATACAAGAGCCTGTTTTTCATGAACCCCAACACCATTCTCTTTATACCCTTTCCACCCAGCCTTTTCAATTAGCCAGCCTGCTGCTAATTTCACCGTATCAGCATCAAGTACATATCCCGGTATTTCAGGATATTCAGCTTTCAATTGCTCATATTTTTCTTTCGACACAGTAGGGTTCTTAAAGAAACTACCCGAGTTCCCTATTTTCCCGGGATCCGGTAATTTAGATTGGCGGATACTGATTACGGCATCGCTTACATCCTTAATCCGGGGAGAAATAATATTTTTCTCTTCCAGCACTTGTCTTATCACTCCATATTCCAGCGACAACCTGTGTTTCTCAGCTGGTACCAATTTGAATGTTACAGAAGTAATCAGATATTGATCCTTTAATTCAGCCTTGAATACGCTATCTCTATAGCCAAACTGACATGCATGTGTATCAAAAATCTCCAGCTCACCAGTATTTAAATTAACGGCCTCCAATGAATGAAAAGTCTCTTTTATCTCTACGCCATACGCTCCAATATTTTGCATGGGGGCAGCTCCTACCGTGCCCGGTATCAACGAAAGATTCTCAAGACCTCCCAGATTTTGTTCAATGCTGAACAACACAAATTCATGCCAGTTCATCCCTGCCCCAGCTTTTACAAGAACAAAGTCCTCCTGTTTTTCAATTATTTCAAGCCCCTGCATACGATTTATCACAACCAGGCCCTCGAAATGATGACGAAGTAAGATATTACTCCCCCCCCCTATGATTAAATGAGGCTGGTCTTTCCATTGCCAGGTAGAACGCAATTCCAGAAAGTCTGCTACAGAACGAAGCTCTACCAGATATTTGGCAGATAAATCAAATCCAAATGTGTTGAAAGGTTTTAATGACTGTGCTTTTTTTATGTCCACCATAAATAGTTGTTGAAATTACAGACAAATTTTTCAATTTCCTGTAAAGTAAAAGGTGAGTATTGCTTTAAAGCAAGCTGAACTATTATTTATCCAGTTCCTGAAAGGCATGCTCAATTTTCCCTTCTGCTCCTCGAAGTTTAGCTTTGCATATCTTCAGTAGCTCCATTGACTCATCTACCATTTTAGATAATTCATCAATAGGGATATCCTTGTTTTCTATATCGTCCAGCAATGACTCAAGTGACTTCAATGCCTCTTCATAACCAATTTCTTTCTTTTTAGCCATACTGATTAGGTTATTTATTAATAAAAAATCTATTCTATTTCGATTTCCCACTCATCATTCAGGATACTGATAGTGTGGTGAGCCGTTAAATCAAATTGGCATGGTACTACAGAAACATAATTATTAGCTATAGCCCACTCATCATTGTCCTCCCCTTTGTCGAAATTCACAAAATTCCCAGCCAACCAAAAATACCTTCTGCCATTGGGGTCGAAGCGCTGATCAAATTCTTCCTGCCATCTGGCATGAGCCTGCCTACAAATTTTTACACCTTTCAGTGGTTCATTTCTCTTTGGCGGGAAGTTTACGTTAAGTGTGGTGTGTTTGGGTAAACCTGTTTTCAATACCTGTGCAGCAATTGCTTTCACATAATGTAAAGTATGTGAAAAATCTGCATCATGGCCATAATCACACAAAGAAAAACCAATAGAGGGAGTGCCTTCAATAGCCCCCTCAATGGCCGCTGACATAGTACCAGAATATAATACACTGATAGATGTATTACTTCCATGATTAATGCCACTCACAATCAAATCCGGCTTATTGTCCTTTAGTATGTGGTGTTTGGCCAATTTGACACAATCTGCCGGGGTACCGGAACATTTATAAGCTTTTACCTCCGGCCCGTATATATCTGTTTGATCCAATCGTAAGGTGTTTCCGATGGTAATAGCATGCCCCATACCAGATTGTGGACTATCAGGAGCCACTACTATCACTTCTCCAAGCTGTTTCATGGTTTCTACCAAATGACGAATCCCTAAACTGGTTATTCCGTCATCATTACTGACAAGTATTAGTGGTTTTTTCATTAATTGGATTGTACTAAATCGTTGTAATAATTTATAATCTTCACCAGATCCTGTTGTCTGTCAACTTTAAGTCTCTGCTTTTTGATATACCTTACCATCGCATCCTCGTATCTACCAAAATAAGGTAGTAAATCTTTCTTCTTCTCAAGATATAAATTGAGGTCTCCGCTATCGGTCAGAAAATAGTAATCATAAGTCAAAATCTCTCTGGAACCTACTGACCCCATTGGCCGGTACATTGGATTGCCGTACCGGTTCATGTTTTCAATCACCACATATTCACGTGCCATCAAAGTAAGCCTTCCCTCTGCCAGAATTTCAAAAAAGACAGGCACATTCATAGATCCCTTTAACCTGTATGGAATGGAATAGAAATATCTAAACCGTTTAAAAAATTGACAATGGAAGCTGAGAAAAAGCACTTGTTGTGACGAAAAAGTCTTGATTTTGTTATCAACTGCCAGCTGAACCAAATTTGTTTTGAAATCATATTGGATTTGTCCACTCAAAGTATCGCCTTCATCAAGCACAATTTTCCCTGGATGCCACAATTCATTGGGCAAGTTCTGGGCATTTATTACCAGGGCAACATTCATTAACAATATGCAGAAAACAATCTTTATCAAATTAGCTTTTCTTAAGTATGGTATGACCCATTTTATCCCGCTTGGTACGTAAGTAATTTTCATTGTGTTTGTTAGGGGGTATCTCCAATGCCACATTTCCTACAATTTCCAAGCCATATCCTAATAATCCAGCTCTTTTGGTCGGATTATTAGAAATTAATTTTATTTTCCTGACACCCAACTTTCTTAATATTTGAGCACCTACACCATAATCGCGCTCGTCCATTTTAAAGCCAAGGTGTATATTGGCCTCCACAGTATCCATTCCCTGCTCCTGAAGTTTATAGGCTTTCAGTTTGTTCATCAAGCCAATTCCCCTGCCTTCCTGATTCATATAGACAACCACTCCTTTGCCTTCTTTTTCTATCATCTCCATAGCCTGGTGCAATTGAGGACCACAATCACATCTACATGAACCAAATATATCTCCTGTAATACAAGATGAATGAACACGTACCATCACAGGCTCATCTTCTTCCCATTCTCCCTTTACCAGGGCCAAATGATTTTCATGCGTGGTAGTTTGCTCAAATGCCACCAATTTAAAATCTCCAAAATCAGTAGGCATGTTCACATCAATTTTTTCTTCTACCAAAGATTCATTCTCCATACGGTAGGTAATCAAATCCTTGATAGTCACCAACTTCAATTGATGTTGATCTGCCACTTTTCTTAAATCAGGTAAGCGTGCCATGGTACCATCTTCATTCATGATTTCTACCAAAACACCACCAGGAGCCAGTCCTGCCAATCTGGAAAAATCAACAGCAGCTTCAGTATGCCCTGTTCTGCGAAGCACCCCGCCCTGTTTAGCTTTTAAGGGAAATATGTGTCCCGGTTTACCCAACTCCTCAGGTTTGGTGTTAGGATTTACCAAAGCTTGAATAGTTTTGGAGCGATCACTGGCAGAAATGCCGGTAGTAGTTCCATGACCAATTAAATCAACTGAAACTGTAAATGGAGTCTCAAATTGTGCAGTGTTTTTTCCTACCATCAATTCCAGGCCCAACTCTTCACAACGACTTTCTGTAATAGAAGCACATATAAGTCCACGTCCGTATTTAGACATAAAATTGATGATTTCAGGAGTTACTTTCTCAGCAGCGCATATAAAATCACCTTCGTTTTCACGATCTTCATCATCAACTACAATAATTATCTCGCCATTTTTTATTGCCTCAATGGCTTCTTCAATACTATCTAATTTTGTTTTTTCTGATATCATATAATTCAAAAAACTAATAAAAAACAAAGGTACTATAAATTTTTAGCACCTGACTTATTTCCGGGAAAATGCTTGGAATGCAAGCTTAAGAATTTAAAGATAGATTCCATACAAATAATGGTTTTTTGGTGTATTAATTTACAGTAAGAGATCGTAATCCTTGCTAACTTAAAGCATGTCACTGACCGCACACTTACAAGGACAGGTTATTAATTAAAAAGGATTTTATACCATCCAAATGACACTTCTGCTTGCCATAAAGTTCCATTATAAAAACACCAACCATCTGGCAATCAAGGAAAAGACTACTTCACAACTACCATCCCCAACAAGTTACCAATTTCCAGTTTGGCCTGGTTCAACTGCATTTGATACTGCAATAGCTTACCTTCTTCTATAGTAGAGTCTGCGGTTTTTAGTTTCTGCATATTTTGATCCAACAAATGCAGAATAGAACGATGCTTAAGCCTTAGCACATGAATGTAAACAGAATCATTTAGGATATGTTTTTCATGCACTGTGAAAATCTGAAATTTGTTTTCCCAGTTCTCACTTAAAGTATACCTATCTGTAAATAGGGAGAAAATTTCCTTCCTTACTTCCTCTGATCCATTTTTTATAAAGTAGGCCTCATTCAATATTTTTCTCTTCTCCAGATTGTGCCTGAATTCCTGAAGAATCTCCGCATATACGGGATGCACAAATTCCGCATCGCTTAATTCTTCAAGCAGGTAATCCATCACAAGAGTATTTCCTTCTATTGGTAAATCACCATAACTTAATAGCAAGCGTATACTTTCTTTCTCCTGGATGGCAGCAACATCAAAAGGAGAATATTTTTTCTGAACCTGCTCAGGTGCCTGGCTGAAGCTTTCGTTTAATTGGTTGACCTGTCTTTGGGTAATGTCGCCTTTTGCCTGCTTTTCCCTTAGGAGTATTTTATTTTGTTCCGTAATAAGCAATGCTTCATCAATTTCCAGTATGTTACTGCATTCTTTGATGTAAATAGCACGTTTTACCGGATTAGGAATTTTAGCAATAGATCTTACAATATCCTGGATAGTTTCAGCCTTTTTGATAGGATCCTTTTTGGTTTCCTCCAATAGCAAATCAGATTTGAACCTGATGAAATCCGTGGCATTGTTTTTTAGGTATGAAGAGAATTCCTCATCTCCCATTTTGCGGGAATAGCTGTCAGGATCTTCCCCATCCGGGAAAAGCACCACCTTTACATTAAGCCCACCTTCCAAAATTAAATCTATCCCCCTTAAAGATGCCTTAATTCCGGCTGCATCACCATCAAAAAGCACAGTAATATTCTCAGAATACCTGCTAATGAGCCTGATTTGATTAGTGGTAAGCGAAGTTCCTGAAGAAGCCACTACATTTTTCACTCCACTCTGGTGCAAAGAAATCACATCGGTATAACCCTCCACCAAATAACAATTCTCCAGGGTTCTTATATGTTGCTTGGCTTGTGCAATACCATATAGCACATCACTTTTATGGTATACTTCAGTTTCAGGGGAATTAATGTACTTGGGTTGCTTTTTATCATTGATTAATATCCGTGCCCCAAAAGCGATGGGTTTGCCAGCTACTGAATGAATAGGGAAAATGACCCTGTTACGAAAACGGTCATAAGTTTTGTCTTCCTTTTTGATGATTAAACCTGCTTTTTCCAGTAACTCTTCTGAATGGCCAGCCTTTTTTGCAGCTTTTAAAAAGCCATCCCATTCATTAAGAGAATAGCCTAAATCAAATTCCTCAATCGTATTATTGGAAAAGCCCCGTTCTTTAAAATAGCTTAGGCCTATGGATTTTCCTTCTTCATGCTCATGAAGCAAGCCTTTGAAATATTGAGCAGCAAAATTAAGAATGATGAATAAACTTTCACGCTCATTATATTTTACCTGATCCTCAGGAAGCATTTCATCTTCTTCAATCTCAATGCCGTATTTTTCAGCCAGTTGTTTGATGGCTTCAGGAAAGCTGAGCCCTTCCAAATCCATAATAAATTGAATGGCATCCCCGGCTTTTCCACATCCGAAACACTTGTAAATCCCTTTATTGGGAGATACAGAGAAAGAAGGTGATTTTTCCTGATGAAACGGGCAACAGGCCCAGAGATTCTGGCCTTTCTTTTTAAGTGGAACAAAGTCTGAAACTACTTCCTCAATATCAGCCCTTTCCTGTACATCTTGAATGGTTTTTTGACTTAAATTCACGTATTTTTGATATTTTTCAGGGTTTAAACTAAGCTTCTCACAACTAATTCCCGTCTAACATTGTTAGCTAATTCGAATAAGTTTAACTTGCATTGCGAATAGCAAAAGTAAGTTTTTTTAAGCATATAATTTATGGCCATTACACAAGATAATATAATTAAGGCATTGAGTAAAGTACAGGATCCTGATCTCAAAAAGGATTTGGTTACTTTAAACATGATTGAAGACATTAGCATTGATGGGAATGCCATTTATTTCACTGTAGTACTCACTACTCCGGCTTGTCCATTAAAGGAATTAATCAAAAATGATTGTATTGATGCTATTCATAAATATGTAGATGCTGATTTGCAGGTTTTTCCTAATATGACCTCCAATGTAACTTCTACAAGAAGTACAGCTCCGCTATTACCTAATGTGAGAAATATTATTGCCATAGCTTCCGGCAAAGGTGGCGTGGGTAAATCAACTGTTTCTGCCAACCTTGCTGTATCATTGGCTCAATCAGGTGCCAAGGTAGGTTTAATCGATGCGGATATTTTTGGACCTTCCATTCCTACTATGTTTAATTGTGAGCATGAACAACCGGAAGTAAAGGAAGTAAATGGTAAAAATATTATTATACCAATTGAACAATACGGAATAAAATTGATTTCAATTGGTTTTTTAACTCCTCCTGACAATGCAGTGGTTTGGCGTGGCCCGATGGCCAGTTCTGCCTTAAAACAATTTATTGGCGACACGGACTGGGGCGAACTTGATTATTTATTGATAGATTTACCTCCCGGAACCAGCGATATACACCTTACAATGGTACAAACTATCCCTGTAACCGGAGCGTTAATTGTTACTACACCACAAAAAGTAGCTTTGGCGGATGCACAAAAAGCAGTGGGTATGTTTAAACAACCACAAATAAATGTACCAATTCTAGGACTGGTAGAAAACATGGCATATTTCACTCCTGAAGAATTACCAGATAATAAGTATTTTATATTTGGTGAAGGTGGTGGTTACAAACTCAGTGAAAAATATAACATTCCTTTCTTAGGACAAATACCATTGGTGCAATCAATACGTGAAAGTGGGGATAACGGCTACCCTGCCTCTATGAAAGAAGGGGTAACCGCAGATGCATTTAAGGATATTTCAGAGAAATTAGCAAGACAAGTAGCCATAAGAAATGCAAATATGGCCGGAACAACTAAAGTGGAAATGATTAATTAATGTTATGGAAATATTAGATAGAGTTGAGAAAGCATTGGATTCCATCAGGCCTTACTTAAAAGCAGATGGCGGGGATGTGAGAGTGTTGGACGTTAATGATGATGGCTTGTTAAGGTTAGAGTTATTGGGTGCTTGTGGCAGTTGTCCCATGTCAACCATGACCTTGAAAGCCGGAGTAGAAGAAGCTATCAAGAGGGCTGTACCGGAAATCACCTCAGTAGAAGCTATAAATATCACCTCTGCTGATGACCCAAACGCAAAGCTGCCGGAAACCATGCGATAAATATTTTCACTCCTGAAATTTACATTGATCAAAAATGATGTAGATCAACCTATGAATAATAGGATAATTTTTATTAAATTTCAGTTGGTATGGTTAGTGCAAATCTTGATCATATTTAAAGTTTAAACATTTTTCCAAGGATAATTGTATTTTCATCATGTACAAATGCACACTCGAATGTTTATTGAAATGGATTGTATCGAGTGTGATTATTTGCCTCTATTTATCAAGCCCGCTTTTAGGGCAAAGGTGTCCTGTACCTGAATTAGTTGAGGAAAGAGACAAGAAAAATCCTACCCTCAATTCTCATCAGTTTGAAAAATGGATACAGGAAAAAATTCAGCTAAGGAAATTGGAAGAGCCGACTCAAATGAGAGCGTCCGCACGAAGCCAAATAGTACAAATCCCGGTAGTATTTCATATTGTCCATAAAGGAGAGCCTGTAGGTGTTGGCACCAACCTCTCTCAGGAAAGAATAGATCGACAATTAGCCATACTCAATGAAGACTTCAAAAGATTAAATAGTGACACAACTGAAACGCTGTCACAATTTAAAAACCTTGCCGCTGATATAGAAATTGAGTTTATTTATGCTCAACAGAATCCTGATGGATTTGAAACAAATGGTGTTGTTCGAGTATTAGGAAGTCAAAGTACCTACAGCTATCAAAACAGGGAAATTTTAAGTGCACAAAGTTATTGGCCTGCTGAGGACTATCTTAACATTTGGGTAGGAGATCTATCAGGCACAAGCCTGGGATGGGCGGAGTTTCCGGTTTCCAATCTCCCGGGTCTGACAGAAGCAAGCAATAACAGGTTAATAGATGGCGTGAGCCTGGATTATGTATATTTTGGAGAAAACCCCTCCAGCCCAAGTTTTGAAAGTAAAGGAAGAACAGCCACACACGAGATGGGGCATTTCTTTGGGTTACGCCATATTTGGGGAGATGGAGGTTGTTCCGTTGACGACTTTTGTGCTGACACTCCGGAATCCAATTCAAGTAGCACCGGATGTAACTTATCCAAAACAACTTGTGGTTCGTTGGACATGGTACAAAATTTCATGGACTACACCAATGATGAGTGTATGAACCTATTTACCATGGATCAAAAAGCAAGAATCAGGACTGTGTTAGACAATAGCCCCAGACGAGCCAGCCTAACCACCTCCTCAGGATTGGAGCCTCCTGAAATTTTTGATAACGATCTGGCTTTATTTCCCGCCAATGAGCTTTTTAATAGCGCATGTTCCAATTTTTTCAGCCCAAAAGTAATTGTCAAGAATGTTGGACTTCTTTCTGCCAATAATTATGAGATTCAATTGATAGTTGATGAGAATGTAGAGGAAAGTATTGTTTCTACAAAGGAATTAGCTCCGGGGGAATCAGTAGAAATCACATTTGCCCCATTAAGCTTTGATGAATATGGAGATTATGAAATCACCTATGAAGTAGAAACTGAAACTGGCCAGATAGATGAAAGGCTTCATAATAACGCGATTAATGAATATGTACAAACCCTTGAGCAAAGAACAGTTCCCTACCAAAGGACATTCAATAACGGTTTTGCGGATTGGCAAATAAGAAATGAAGACGGGGAAGAAACCTGGATGCAATTAAATGGGTATGCGGGTATACCCTTTTATGATAATAAGCACAACATAGGAGAACGGGAACAATTAATTTCTCCCATTTTTGATTTTACTCAAATAGATGTTCCTGAATTATCATTTGTATTTTCTCAATCGGCTGATACCCTGCCGCACAGATTTAATATTTATGCCTCCTATGACTGCGGAGAAACTTTTAATGATTTGATTTTTTCATCAACCAATCAACCTTTATTGACGTCATATTCAGTGGATTCTGCCTTTGTGCCAATGCACAGATTAGATTGGGATACTATCAATATTGATCTAAGTCGTTTGAAAAATGAACCCTCTGTATCTTTTAATATTCTAGTGGAAAACAGAAATGCCAACAATTTATATATTAGTAGCTTCTCTATTCAGGAATCCTCCAAGCCTGACAAGAGAATTAGCCCTGTGAGATGGGTAAATACTAACCCTCTGTTTTGTGAAGAATCTATACAGGCTGATTTGGAAATTGAAAATACAGGAAGATCATTGGTCAACTCATTTGATTTGCAAATTCTGAATGAAAATACTGTAGTATATACAACAACAGTGAATGAAATGCTAACTGTCGGAGAACGTAAAACAATTTCGCTCCCTAACCTCCATCCAAATGATGATGAAGGGGAATTCCGTATAATAACCTCAGTAACAAGTGATGAACAGCTAATTGAACAAAGCTTATACTTGCCCTATAAACAGGACTGTGAAGAAGAACTCCCTCCTCTACGACTGTCATTAGAAGACAAGGCTAAAGACAATTGGTATACCTTCAATCCGAATGACAATGGTGGCTGGGGTTATAATGCTTCCCTTGATGTAGTAAGTAGTGAATCTGCAGAGGTTAATATAAAAAAGCAGGAAGATTGGTTGATAAGCCCGTTGCTTGATGTTAGTAAAGTACAGTATTTAGGTTTAATTTTTGATATCGCCTATCAAAAGCCATACAGACAAAGTGAATCATTTAAGATATTGGTATCAGATGAAAGAGGAGAAGTTTTTAACTCCCTGATTTATGACAGGGAGGGCGACTCACTGGCCACATCTTTTGGCAATAGTGAATCTGAAGAATTGGTTTGGCGTAATGAGTTCCTGGATTTGTCTCCATTTGTATATCGTGAAAAAATCAGATTGGCTTTTAAGGCCACTCATGACAATGGACAAAACATCTATCTAAAAAATATTTCATTTTTTATCGGGCGAAATGCGCCTCCCGCTTTCCCTCTCACAAAGGAGTCGTTCGTAGTCTATCCGAATCCAGCAACAGATAAAATCAACCTTCACCTAAACCTTGATAATGCCACTGAGGGATTTTTTCAAATTACAGACCTGCAGGGAAAGGTGATAGTTGAATTCGAGGAACCCAAGCTACTTAACCAATTTATTACTTTTGATATTTCCCGATTGGCCCATGGAATGTACTTATTGCATTTGCGCACTGACACCATGCGTAAAAGTGCCAGGTTTATAGTGGCCAGATAAAGTATTGACCATTGTCTGAATTAAAAGAACAATAATTGGATTACATCTCTGTGAATACAATGATAATTTCTGAATAACCTTTACTTTTGTGTAGTTTGTTTATTATTGAACACTCAAAATCCATAGTATTAAAGTAATTTAGTTTTTCGAACGCTATTTTTACGACAACAACAAAAATTAAATGAGAATAGGTATATTTTTTGGTGGCCAATCAAGAGAGCGGGAAATTTCCTTTGCAGGTGGCAGAACGGTTTATGATAACCTAAATAAATCCATTTTTGAGGCGGTTCCTATCTTTATAGATAGTGTTGGCCATTTTATTCTGCTCGATTGGCAATTTATATATAAAGGCACCATTAGGGATTTCTACCCTCCGGTAGATTATATGCCATCCTCAAAGTATCCCATTCAGGTTTATGCAGAATCTTTATCACAGCTTAATGAGACCGATTGGGAAAATCTAATTTCACAAGTCGGTAAAAAAATCAGTCCGGATCAGTTATCTAAATACATCGACTTCGCTTTTCTGGCCTTACATGGGCCATATGGGGAAGATGGTAACATTCAAGGAATTCTGGAATGGTATGGAATCCCCTATAGTGGAGCAGGTATTTTACCATCTGCCATTGGGATCAATAAAATTGCCCAAAAGCAACTGATCAGCCAGTCAGGTTTTGCAGTACCTAAAAGTCGTACTCTCAGCAGGAATGAATGGGATAACTATAAAAAAGAAGAAATTTACACTACTTTAAAATCACATATTGGACTCCCAATGGTCATTAAATCCCCTCATCAGGGTTCGTCCATAGGAGTCAGTATCCTTAATGATGATGATGATGTTGAACAATTCCATCAATTAATACAAAAAAGTTTCTTTATTCAGGAAATTGTTTCTGAAGAATGGCAGGCGTTGAATGAAAATGATAAAATTAAATTCATCGCCCGATTGGTAGATATAAGGGAAGGCGTTGGCTTACCGGTTCAGGTAGGCAAGGAGCTGATCTACACTCCTGATGCACTCATAGAATTTTTGGATAGAAACACATCCAACCATCAAGGGAAAATCCAGCTGCAGTCTTTGCAAACAGAAAATGAATTGTTAATTGAATCATTTATAGAAGGAAAGGAATTTTCCTGTATTGTCATTCAGGATGAAGACGGCAACCCCATAGCCTTGCCTCCAACAGAAATAAGAAAAGGTAAGGATGTATTTGATTACCGATCAAAATATCTTCCGGGTATCAGCAGAAAAATCACCCCTATCAATGAAGATTTAGATGTAATAGAAGATATCAGGAAATCATGTTCCAGGCTTTTTAAGGCATTGCAAATCAATGTATATGCCAGAATTGATGGATTCATTGGAAAAGATGGTGAGATTTACCTCAATGATCCCAATACTACTTCAGGCATGTTGCCTTCTTCTTTCTTTTTTCACCAGGCCGCAGAAATAGGGCTTAATCCATCCCAATTTTTAAGTTACATTATCCGTACTTCGCTGGCTGAAAGATTAAAAACAGGGAAGAATCATATTGCCATCCAAAAGATGATTAATCGATTGGATGATGGGCTATCAGCTCTGAAAACACAGGAGAAGAAAAAAATCAATGTGGGAATTATTATGGGAGGCTTTTCAACGGAAAGACATATTTCTGTTGAAAGCGGACGAAATATATTCGAAAAACTTTCCTCTTCAGAAAAATATTTTCCTATTCCTATCTTCCTAACAGGTGATGAAACAAAACATGAGCTTTATGTTTTACCTATTAATATTATGTTGAAGGACAATGCCGATGATATTAAAGAGAAACTGAGTAATTACCACTCACACCCTATCATAGAGCAAATAAAATTTGAATGTCAAAACATTACTGAAAAATATGTAGCTCATTCCATTACCTCCTTCCAAAAAATAGCCTATCATAATTTAACTGATTTAATTGATGTGGCATTTATTGCCCTTCATGGACGGCCTGGGGAAGATGGTGCTGTGCAACAGGAACTGGAAAAATTAAATATCCCTTATAATGGTTCAGGTGTTGAAAGTTCTCAGGTAACTATCAATAAATTTGATACTAATAAAAAACTACGGGACCATGGAATTTTAGTGGCTGACCACCGCCTGGTATATGAAGAAGAATGGATAAAAGAAAAAGATTCAACATTAGAAAGTATTGAAAAGCAGTTAAAATATCCACTGATAGCCAAACCTGCCGATGATGGATGTAGTTCCGCTGTTAAGAAAATCAAAAACAGAAAGGAACTCGAAGCTTTTGCAGGAATGATGTTCAGGCCGGAACCACAATTTATTGAAGACTTAGCCAATGTACTTCAACTGAAACGCAATGAAGAATTCCCTCAAAAATCATTTTTCCTTTTAGAGGAATTAATTGAAAAGAAAGGAGCTCAGTACTTTCTTGAAATCACAGGAGGTTTGCTGACACACTATGATCAGTCAGGAAACATTAATTATGAAATATTTGAGCCCTCCGAAGCGTTGGCTAGTGGGGAAGTGTTAAGCCTGGAAGAAAAATTCCTGGCCGGGGAAGGACAAAATATTACTCCCGCCAGGTATACAAAAAATACTTCTGAGTACAAGCAGATAGCGGAACAAGTGAAAGCAAGTTTAAGGAAGACAGCAGAAATTCTTTCCATTGAAGGGTATGCAAGAATAGACGCTTTTGTAAGAATTTATAATGATTTAAAAGTGGAAACCATTATTATTGAGGTAAATTCCCTGCCAGGAATGACTCCGGCCACCTGTATATTTCATCAGACAGCCATTAATGGGTATAAACCCTATGATTTTATTAACGAAATATTAGAGTTTGGTATGGAAAGGACCAAAAAATTATCTGTAAAACATGAAGATTAAAAATAACTCACTTAAAAGTTTATTAATTCATATCGGAATTATTATAGGCTTAGGCATCATTCTTATTACCACTTTTTTTTATATCTATCTGCCTGTTAAAACCAACCATGGAGAAAGCATTACTGTACCTGATTTAACAGGATTACAGTTAGAAGAGCTGAATGAATTTCTCTTGAAAAGAGACCTCCGGTATGAAGTAACACCAGATTCAGGATTTTCTGCCCAGTACCCGGCATTTACTGTGTTATCGCAAACACCTAAACCCGGGGATAAGGTAAAAGAAAACCGTAAAATTTATATTTCTATCAACGCCAAAAATCCTCCTAAGATTAAAATGCCAAAATTAGTAGATGGCTCTTTAAAAAATGCACAAATGGTGCTGGAAAGCTACGATTTAAAATTAGGAGAGATTATATATGAACCCCATGAATTCCAAAATGCGGTATTAAAACAACAAATAGATGGCAAAATAATTGAAGCCGGCACCGAAATTCCTAAAGGTTCAGTAATAGATTTAGTGATTGGGAATGGCTTGGGAAGACCATTTTCAATGCCTGACTTAAGTGAAAGCATGCAGGAAGAAGCTGAATTTATTATTAAAGGAAATGGCTTAAGGTTAGGCACGGTAAATAAAAAACAAGTAGAAGATAAAGCCGCAGGCCTTGTGATCCAGCAATATCCTGAAGCGGGAGAATCAGTGCGCACAGGAGGAAGAGTAGATATTTGGGTGGTAGCATCCAAAACAGAAGATGATTTAATAGTACCGGAAGAACAATAAGAAAGCAATACATGGCCCATAAAATATTTTTTTTTACCATTCTTTTACTTTGGCAAACAGGGGCATTAGTAGCACAGATTAGTGAACATCCAATAGGGCATTTGCAACAAGTAGATAAATCTACTCAAAGAAAATCTGTTGTTACTGATACACTGAACCTCCCCTTCTGGGATGATTTCTCAAGCAGTGTAAACACAGTGGACACTTCCTTGTGGCAATATGGATTGGATATCTTTGTTAATAATACCCAGGCTTACTTACCTCCCTCTTTCAATGTGGCCACTTTTGATGGGTACGATGGCAATGGAACCGCTTACTCCACTAATTCACAGGCAAGGGGAATAGGCGATAGTTTAATATCAATGCCTATTGACTTATCCTCCTATAGTGAAACCAGTAATGTTTACTTAAGTTTTTTCTGGCAAGAAAAACATGGGGAACAAGCCCCCGACTCTCAGGATTCGCTTTTATTAAGTTTCAGAAACTCTGACAATCAATGGGAAAGAGTATTTAAACAAGGAGGACAAGGGCTTTCCTCTCCCACTTTATTTCAGCAAGTTTTTGTAGCTGTGAATGAAGAACGGTTTTTACATAGTGGCTTTCAGTTTAAGTTTGAACTACTAAGTAATCTGGCTGGAGACTTTGATGTATTCAATGTAGATTATATCTACTTGAATGAAGGAAATACTCCTGTAAATACACAAAACCATGCCTATGACTCATACGAGGACAGAACATTTGCCAAAGCACCCCAAAGTATATTGGGCGATTATTATGCCATTCCCCTAAGCCATTTAAATGAGGACTGGCTTCTTGACAACCTTCAGGAAACCAATTTTATCTATAATAACCTTTGGGCAGGAAATGCAAATAACCCACTATTCGGTACTGAAATTTTTGGTACTTTAACTGATAGTTTAAAACCTGTTTTCATTATTGATTCACTCCAAATCAACGGTAATTTTCTGACACAAAACCAGGACACTGCACTTTTTACCGCTCAAAGCAGACAACCACAAAAATTAATTGATCACCTATTACAAGAAGCAGAAACTGAAGATTCGGTTTATTTGAAATTAAGTTTAAACCTGGGAACCAATGACAGCTTGTTTTTTGAAACCATTAATGGCGTTAAGGAATACTACCCAAACCTAAGCTTTAGGGCCAATGATACCATTTCCATTGTTTACCCTTTGCACAACTTTTATGCGCAAGATGATGGAACTGCTGAATCCAGTATTCGATTAAACTCCAAAAATTATCAACTAGCCCAGGAGTTTAACATCTTAGGAGAGCATTACATGACAGCGATTGATATGTACATTCCCAATTCTGCACAGAATGTTGGCACCAGAAACATAACATTATTGGTGTGGACCCAGCTGACAAATGATCCCAACGATATAAAGCTAGCACAAAATGTATTGGTAAATGAAGCACAGGGAATCAACAATTTTCAGCGATTTGAATTTGAGCAACCTTTGTTTATAGGAGGTCAAATATACATTGGCTATAGAGAGGAGAATGATGATGTTATTTCAGTGGGGTTTGACAAAAACTCTAACAGTGCAACCGATTTATTTTATAACCAGAGCGGTTCATGGGAACCCAACACCCTGTTGGAAGGCAGTATAATGATCCGGCCTGTCTTTGATGATATAAGTGATGTGGTTTCCAATAAAAAGCCTACCGAATTCCCCATTGCCCGCATTTACCCCAACCCTAACCGGGGACAATTATTTGTAGACCAGGCATTCGATCAGTTAACTATCTTTGGTTCAGATGGGAGAATTCATCTGGATATATTATCAAAAAACAACAGAAATGAACCTATTGATATAAGTAATTTAAAGAATGGATTATACCTGGTTCGTATTTTAAATAATGGCAATGTCCAGACTTCAAAACTGTTGTTAAGAAAATAGGCTGTTGATTTAAATCTTAAACTTTCCGAATTTGATATTTGCTTATTTACGATGAAATGCGCCAACATTCGAATGGCCCAATCCCTTGAAATTTGGAAATTTTTGCCAATCCCTTTGAAAAAGTGTTTTGCTTTTATTGAGTTAGTGCCTTAATTAAATAACAAAAAAGGGCACCGAAGCACCCTTTCTAAAATTTAATCTTCCTGTTTATTTACTTGCTTGCCCATTAGGAATGCTTTGATGAAATCATTCAGATCACCATCCAGTACATTCTGAACATCGGTACGTTCCACCCCAGTACGGGCATCCTTTATCAGCTTATAAGGATGAAGCACATAATTACGGATTTGAGATCCAAAGTCGATTTTCATCTTTCCTGCCTCTACTACATCACGCTCTTCATTTCTCTTAGCTACTTCACGTTGATAAAGTTGGGATTTTAGCATTTTCATAGCCTCTTCTCTATTACCCAGTTGAGTTCTCCCTGCCTGACACACTACCACTATACCTGTTGGCTTGTGAGTCAACTGCACCTTAGTTTCCACCTTGTTCACATTCTGTCCACCGGCACCACCAGAACGCGAAGTGTGCAGTTCTATTTCCGATGGATGAATATTGATCTCAATTGTATCATCCACTACAGGATATACATAAACAGAGGCAAAGGAAGTATGTCTTCTTCCTCCGCTATCGAAAGGAGAAATACGTACCAGGCGATGAACCCCATTTTCAGATTTCAGGAAACCATAAGCCTGAGGCCCGTCAAATTCCAGAGTTACTGATTTTACCCCGGCCACATCTCCTTCCTGGAAATCAACCTCTCTTACTTTATAACCATTGGACTCACCCCACATGATGTACATACGCATCAAAATACCTGCCCAATCGTTACTTTCAGTCCCTCCTGCTCCAGGATTGATTTGAAGCATGGCAGAAAATTGATCTTCTTCCGAAGAAAGCATTTTCTTCAATTCCAGGTCTTCCACTTTGTCCATGGCTTTTTCATAAGCCTTAATAACCTCAGCTTCAGTCGCCTCCTCCATCTCGTAAAATTCGTATAGAGTTTCAACATCACCATACAAATCGCTAAGGGTCTCGAACTGTTTAGTCCACTCCCGAATAGCCCGGATTTTCTTCATCGTCTCCTCAGCCTCATCGGAATCATTCCAGAAGTCCGGCTGGGCTGTGAGCATTTCTAATTCTTTAATATCTTCTACTTTGGTATCGTAGTCAAAGATACCCCCTCAAGGCATTAACACGAGCCTTTAAATCTTTCAGTTGGTCAGAAGTCATAATGACACAGATTTATATTAATTGTGAAAAAAAATTGAAAATTATTGTTACAATGTCTTTTAGTTAAGCTTCTATTAATACCTCAATCTTCCATCCTTCTAAGGGGAGAAGAGTACTGTCTTCACTAAACGACATTGATTATTATTGTATAAAAAAGCCGTATAGAGCTATGTCTATACGGCAAAATTTAATAAGATATAGTTTTTTAAACCATATGCAACCAGCCGAATTTATCTTCGGATTCACCTGATTTTATGGCATCCAGTGCTTTTAATACTTTGTTCGAGAATTTACGTTCTTCAATAGCCGGTAAAGTATAATCAACTCCCTCGTGACCAATTAGCTTTATATGAGCAATTGTAGCGGCTGTTCCCGCCCCAAATGCTTCTTGCAAGGTACCATCTTTAGCTGCCTGAATGATTTCATCAACAGAAACCTTTCTTTCTTCTACTTGCATACCCCAGTCACGTGCTAAGGTAACAACAGAATTTCTTGTTATTCCATTTAAAATAGTAGAGCCTATTTCAGGCGTAATTAAGGTGTCATTGATAACAAACATGATATTCATTGTACCGGATTCTTCAATGTACTTATGCTGTTTCGCATCAGTCCATAGTAATTGATGATATCCTTGTTTCTGAGCTAAACGAGCAGGATATAAAGCTCCTGCATAATTACCTGCTGCCTTGGCAAAGCCTGTACCTCCTTTTGCTGCACGCGTGTAAACAGATTCAATTTTTACTTTTACCGGCTCACTGTAATAAGAACCAACAGGACAGGTAATAATCATAAATCGATAAGTATCAGATGGCTTTATGCCTATATAATCATCCATTGCAAAAATAAAAGGCCTGATGTATAAAGAATTGCCATTCTGGTTAGGAATCCAAGCGCTATCTATTTTTAATAACTTTTCCAGGGCCTGCATAAACAACTCCTCAGGTACTTCAGGAATACACATACGCTCTGCAGACTTATTTAATCTGCTGGCATTAGCCATTGGCCTGAAAATAGTAGTTTGCCCGCTCTTGGTTTTATAAGCTTTTAACCCTTCAAAGACAGATTGCCCGTAATGTATGACACTTGATGCCGGAGCCAAAGAAAGATTCTCGTAAGGCTGAATTCTCAAATCTGTCCATTCACCATCTTTGTAATCGGCAATGAACATATGATCAGAATAAATTCTTCCGAAAGGGATATTGTTGAAATCTACTTCCTCAATTCTGGATTTTTCAACCTTTTTAACGGATATTTCTAAAGTATCTAGCATTGTCATGGGATAAATTTAAAAGTACAAAAATAGTGAAAATAGGGGGGATTTCCAAGACTATTTTTTAGGAACCCAGGGCACTTCAGTAGCATTCAACTCCTTTGTGACCATTCTTGAAAGCACAAATAAGTAGTCTGAAAGCCTGTTAAGATAGATAACAATCACTTCCTCAACAGGTTCTGAATCACCCAGGGCAACTACTCCCCTTTCCGCTCTTCTACAAACCGTTCGTGCTATATGTGTATATGAGACAGAAGCATGACCTCCCGGCAATATAAAGCTTTTCATAGAAGGCAGCTTCTCATTCATCTCATCAATAGCTTTCTCCAAACGTTCAATGTCTGTATGAGTGATTTCCGGAATGGCAAATTTCCTTTCCCCTCCCTCATTGGCCAAATGCGAACCAATTGTAAACAATCGATCCTGAATTTCAATCAGCAACAACAACCTGTTTCCATTTACCGGCTGATCCCTCAACAGTCCAATCCAAGAGTTTAATTCATCTACATTTCCATAGGCATCAATCCTTCTGTCAGCTTTGGAAACCCGTGAGCCGCCTAACAACGAGGTTTTACCTTTATCTCCTGTTTTGGTATATATCTTCATTCTGAATACTATTAATTTGAAAACACGATGTTAAGCATTTAACCCCCTTTTGCAAAGTAAAGTTTTATCTTTTAACAAGCAGACATAAGTTTAAAAGTAGAATCCGGATTAGGTTTCTCATGAAAAATGATTTTGTAATATTTTTTGCCTTGCATATATTCATACATGAAGCCTGTGGCTTGCATTCTGGTCAGGTACGGCTATAAGCCGTCAGATCGTTAGTTTTAATTATTTACTAAAACCGTTGGTTGATAGTTTCTTTACTTCTAGCTTATAATTGAGGCTTGAAGCAAAGCTCGGTACCTGCCTGAACGATTTCAATGCGATTTTGAGAAAACACTACTATGATTTACTGTTTATTTCACTCCTACGGAGTTTTTGTTCAGGCTGCTGGTTTTTCTATTAGGATTTTACCCCATGGGGCAAATCAGCCTGATTGACTGGTATGATTTGTCTTACTATTTGATAGATTGACTTGCACACTTTAAGAAGATTAAACCTATAATTTTGACTTTTCCTGCTCGCTTGTGAGACACAAGTCAAGGGCTAGCAGAGTATGTTGGCCATCTGGTCAGTATGGAATCAAGTGACTTTGCCTCGCATATACTCTCGGCCGTGGTTCGTGTCTCACGAAACACTTGAATTTCCACTTAGAATCGTAAAATTTTTCGCACCTGCGTTTCCACAAATGCTTTGGAATAATAGGTAATTATGTATTTGAAGCGTATTTCTTGATGAGCTATTCAAAAGCCCGAGTCAAAGACTCTCTATTATTGAAAATCCGTAGAGCCCTGCGGAACTCTACGGATAGGTGAGTCACCAAAGTTTGTGTCCTCACAAACTTCTGCTAATCGAGGTATATGTCGGCAAACCAGGTTCAAGCTCGTTTGTAGGGACACTCATCTAGGGCAGACATGGTAGGGCTTTTGTTGGCAATATAAAAAAAGCCATCCCAAATAATGGAATGGCTTTCAAATGAATCATGCAGTGAATTGCTGTATTGATTGAATTTAATTCTTCACAATTCTAGTACGGTAAGCTTTATCATCCTGGGATACTTCGAGCAAGAAGACTCCACCTGATAATTCTGACACATCCACGGTTTTTTGACCTGTACCTTTTCCTGATTTTAAAACTGATCCCTGTAAACTGATCACTTTATAGGTATAGGTTTTGTTATTGCCAAGCTCTATGAATAACTGTGATTTAGTAGGATTAGGATATACAATAACATCCTTTAGCAAAGCCTTGTTATTAGCCGTCACTAATTCTTCTTCTCCTGTTACATTCACTATCTCCGACAAACTACCTGAAGTATGATTAACAGAAGCATTAAGAGAGCCACCCACTGCAGCTGTTGGTGCAAAACGCACAAATACCGTAGTTACCGGCACTTCTCCGGCTTGATCCATAGCTAAAGTGATGCTCTGTTCAAATGCTGAGTTTTCACTGAAACTTACCTGATAATTGGCATCAGCAGTAATTACAATATCAGCTTCAAGATTCTCTCCTGACACTGTATAGGACTCTGAATCAGAGAAATCGCCTGTTGCTACTGTTCCAAAATCAAAACCATTGTCGGCACCCGAAATAGTAATTGTCGGAACAACTGCAATTTCCGTACCTGTCAAAGCTACTGACTCAGATAAGTCTGCACTTGTTATGCTAACTGAACCTGGTACCACTTCACCGGTATTTGCTCTTGGGGCAAAACGAACATAAATAGTTGAACTCTCAACATTCCCCTCTTCATCAATTTCCAGAGTCAAAGCTGAAGTATAATCAGAAGATTCAATAAAGCTCAATTCATATCCCTCTGTTACTGTAATGGAAATATCCTCAGTCAACAATTCACCGGAAACAGTAAACGATTCAGGATCAGAATTAACTCCTGATTCAACAGATCCGAAATTAAAGCCTCCTGCCGGAGCTGTTACCGAAATAAGAGGATCAGTATTGATGATGATTTCTACATCTTCTGCTGTTTCAGAAAAAAGTTGATAATCCTCATTAAACTGACCAATTATAGCTGTAATATTAACATATTCAGTAGGGATATCTGCTCCTACTAATGGATGACCAGAAGACCCAATTCTAAATATAACATTATCACCTGCATCATTTGTAACATTATAGTTACCAGATGCAAAAACACCGGTTTCTACAAATTTTACATTTTGTACAAGTACTAATTCCGACTCAACTGTTTCGTCAACCTCGTTAATTGTTACTACTTGCGGACTTGGTAAAGCTTTTCCCTGAGCAATTATAGAAATATCAGTTGTCGGAGCAATTTGCAATAAGCCATTATACTCATCCAAATCGCCTTCTACCACAACGCTATCACCTACTACCAAATCACCGGAATTTAAACCTCTCACTACTATACCAGCAGTTCCATCATAAATCACTCTATTAGAACCACTATGGTTTGGTCCTCCGATAACTATACCTGTTACCTGAACCGAAGATTCAATTGCCATAGCACGTGCATCCTCTATTAATATTATAGCTCCTTCAACGCCCTCTTCACCACTTACTTCAAGCGTAACAGTGTTTGCATCTGTACTTGTCATTGAAATATCTCCACTATAGCTAATCAATTCTTCAGTTGGTTGGAATCTTACATAGATTGTGCTATCTGTAATATTACCGTCAACATCTCCTGTGATTAACAATGGAGATCCAGAGGTACCTACATTGCCAGAAAAATCTGCATTAACACTTACTTCAAAATTTGCAGGAGGTGTTATGCTCAATTCAGCTGTTAAATTTTGGGCTGTCACAGCATACGATCTAACTTCTGAGTACTCATTAATAGCTACCTTGCCAAAGTTCCCGTCAAACCCGGTATCGTCTGCTGAAATAAATGTAGCATCTGTAGAAATATCGCCTCTTAATCTTACATTATCAACTCTCCATTCCGGAGCATCAGTTTCATCAGATACATATTTAAAAGCAATATAGAAATCACCACCTACATGAGCTGTAAGATCTACATAGCCAGAGAATGTCCAGCTTGAAGAACCTGCAAATTGCGCAGTTTCAACCAATGTCCAATCGGCTGCATCGATACTTCCTTCTCCTGCATAAGCAGTGGAAACATATAATTCCAAATCTTCTCCACTGAATCCTTTGTAAGAGTAAAAATCCAGATAAGCAGAAGTAAAGCTTGCTCCATCCAACACTGGGCTTACCAACCAGTCTTCATTAATTTGTGCACCACTTTCAAAACCACTCATTCGAGCTGCTGAACCATCAAATCCGGTAGTAGTACATGCCCACACCTGATCTCCAGTTACACTTATAGCTTCAAAGGTATTTAAGGCATCACAATTTGTAAAGTTTTGAACAAGGCCTGATTCCCAGTTTTCACCTGAAGCCATTCCTGAAACTGTAATGGTTTTGTCATCAGCATTGGTACTACTAGCTACGATATCACCACTAACTTCTCCTATGGCTGTAGGGGCAAATCTCACATATACTGAGGCTGCATCTACATTTTGTCCATCGGCTGTCAGTACCACAGAGTTGCTAAAAGTTGTATTATCAGCAGACACCTCAAAGTTTGCCGGGGCAGTTACTGTTATATTATCTTCCAATAGAATACCGCTTACCAATAGTTCACTTGAAGGAGAAGTAGTATTCGCAGCTGTTTCTCCAAAATTACTTTCAAAGGCACTGGCATCCAAAGTAATGGTAGGCTCAGTAGCACTAAAAGTTGTCCAGGTTACGTTGTCAATATTTACCTGACCGGCACCCTCCGGGTTTCTGAAACTCAAAACAAAATCACCCGGCACTTCCACTACTATGTCTCCCGAATTTTTAACAGCACCTGTTTCCCCATCAGAAGTAACGGTTGCAACAAGATTGTCATTTACATAAACCTCCAAGCCAACATTTGTAGAGAAAGCCTGGCTATAATCAAAACTTAGGTTTCCTATACCGTTGGAAATAGTTCCTGAAGTAACCTCTGCAGCCGGAGTTCTATTTCGTCCTAGCATAGGAGAAGGTCCATCCATATTTACATCCCCTCTTGCCTGAACATAAGACCATGTAGATCCATCCTGACCGAGGAATGTACCATCAACATAAGAACTACCTACATTATCATAGTTATCAAAATTCTCCACAAGTTCTGAAGGTTGTTCAGAAATTGCAATGTCAGTTGTACCATCTATTGTACCATCTGTGGCAGTTAAAGTCAGTGCACCAACTACATCGTAGCTTAAAGCTGTAAAATTGGCTGTACCATCTGTCAAATCCAATTCAGTAGTACCACTTAATGTACCGCTTCCGGAAGCACTAATTGTAACTGTTCTGTCAGCTACATCTACATTTCCGTTGGCATCTTCTGCGGAAACAGAAACATCAAAGTTATTTCCAACAATGGCTGCGGAAGAAGTTGACACAACCAAAGTAGTTGCCTCTACTGCTATAATATGTTTTGCTGATGAAGCACCGCTTACACTGGCAGAAAAGAGTGATCCATCACCCGAAGCATTGAAATTATGGGTGGCAGGAATTTCAAATGCCAAAGTATCGCCATCTGTTACGCTTTCAGCTAACCAAATTGATAAAGTCACTGTAGAATCTGCACCATCATTTACAGTTAAAAGATTGTCTGTTAAATCAAATGTGATGGAGTTCTCTGTAATGGTAGCATTTGTAGCAGTAAAAGTTTCTGCTGACAATGAGGCTCCTGCTACTACTTCTGACCAATTGGCCATATTGCTTGCAGCAGCTGAAATGGAAACACTGTTTACGATAGTTGGCTCCCCGTCAGCTGTACCGGCATCAACAATTTTAAAGTTGAATACATTGACTGCATCGGCCTCAGCATTTGCCACAGATGAAACTGTAGTTATTCCGATTGGACTATCCGCTGTTGTGATATCAGAATCAGCATCATTATCAGATGTGGTTGTAGCATTAGCAACTACTGGTTCATCTAGTAAATAACAATTTTCAGCTGTATTATAAGTATAAGCAGCAAAATGATAGGCTGTTCCTTGTGACAAGGCTGTAACCTGAGTGCTTGCATCTGCACCGGCATACACCACATAATTTCCTGTACCTATTTCGGTACCGCTTGCAAAAGCTGCATCGGCCGTATAAGCTGTAAGAAGTTCAGGATCAGCATTCACTGCGCCATTTGCCCTTGCCAAAATAATTGTGGCATCGCCATCACCCGCTGTCCAGTCCAAATCAATGGTATTGTTGTCAACCACTGTGGCATTTAATGCGGTTGCTTGAGTAGTTGGAATTGAGCAAAGTGCCACATAAGAAGTCCATGTAACATTATCGATGTTTACCTGACCACCAGTTGGATTTTTAAAACTCAATGTAAAATCTCCTTCTACTTCAATAATAATCTCTCCTGAGTTTTTAATCACGCCTTGTTCGGTATCTGAAGTAACAGTAGTGATGGAATCTCCATTCACATAAACACTTAATAATACATTAGAAGAAAATGCCTGGCTATAGTCAAAAGATAAAGTTCCTATTCCCCCAGAGATTGTTCCTGAAGTCATTTCAGCCTCAGGCGTTCTACCTTTTCCCAACATTGGAGTTGCTCCATCAATGGTTTGATCTCCCCTTGATTGAAAATAAGTCCATGTAGAACCATCAATCCCTGTAAAACTACCATCATTATAAGCCGAGCCTGTTTCCGGGTAATTCTCGAAAGTCTCTACATTAGTATTACTCACATCAATAGTGACACTATTAGTAGTAATACCGCCATCAGTAACCGCTAAAGTAATTGCTTCTTCAACATCATATTGCAGGTCGGACCATGTGTAAACTCCATCAACCATAGCTTTGGTTGCTAATCCACCAACAGCGGTTAAACTACCTGTTCCTGATTGAAGGTCAATGCTTACATTTCTGGCAGCAGTATCTGTATTTCCATTTTCATCCTTTGCGGTGGCCGTTACCTCAAAATCGGTAGCGGTTTTAGTACCTGCAGGTGCGTCAATGGCAAATTCAGTTGCAGAAACTTCAATTGTATGTGTGTTGGAAGTTACTGCTGCATCCAGGGTAGTTTTAATTACTGATCCGGCTGCATCAGAAACAACAGAATGTGTAGCTGGAATTTCAAAAACCAAAGCTTCACCATCTGTCACTGAAGTATTCAGCCATACACTTAGTGTGAAAGTTTTAGTGGAATTATCACCTACCGTATAGTTCACTGCTTCAAAAGTAATGGCATTATCTGTAATACTGGAAGCAGTTTCAACAGTAGTACCATCTGTAATTTGAGCACCTGCCAAAACAGATGACCATAAAGCCTCATTTGCTGTTCCGGGCTCTATCACGATTTCAGTAACAATGGTGGCAACGCCATCAGTAGTTCCTGCATCTGTAATATCAAAAGCAAAAACTTCCACTGCTTCGGCATCCGTATCTTCCAATGATGAAATATTAGCTGCTGTAATTTGTGTGCCTGTTATTATATCCGAGTCATCATCGTTTATTATTTCATCAGTCGTTTCTGAAACTGTAGTAACACTGGTTTGTTCATTAGGTGTTCCTTCATCATCAACGGCCACTATATGTACATAATATACAGTATTATCAGTCAAGCCTGAAAGGCTAATAGTGCCATCGGCAGTTGGATCAGTATAAGCTACTGTTTCTGCACTTGCTAAAACTGTAGCCACATCAGGTGTGGAATTAGTAGTTTCGTCTACTAAATAATAAACTGTCCCTTCTTCATCCAATCTGAAAGTCACATCAAAAGCTGAAGTAGTAGGTGTTCCGGCCGTTGGTCCTGTAGTAAATTCCGGAGCATAATTATCTTCAATATCAGCAAAAGTCCTGGAAGTAATTTTTGCAGTACCACTAGCTTCTCTGGCTATACCGATCACATCAAATCTGCCAAAAGGAATTACTTCAGTATTATAATCTATATTCGTAAAATCAAAATTTCCATTATCGGCATCAAACATCAAAGTGTTAGTACCATCAGATAAATTTGATTCTACTACATCTGCGAAAGTATTGGTTCCGTTGGCAGATTCAAAAGTAACCTCTGAAAGTTGGATTAACCTGCTTTCATAAGTGTCAATGTCTCCTGTGAAATCAGTAATACTTACAACTATTGGAGTAATAGTGTTAGCTGTAGAATTAATACCGGGATAAGCAGTTGGCACAGCTTGTAAAACACCACTAAAAGTAGTTAAATCTGCTTCAAAATTAATAATTCCATCACCAATTTCTGCTACCGGGTCAAATGTGGCAGCATTATCATCTACCAATAACCCTCCGGTAGCATCTTGAACGAAAAATTGGTTTCTGCCATTTCCCGTTACATATGAAACATATACTTCTCCGGAAATTTTAATAGCGTCACCGGTACCTATTAGCCTGGCAGCAGCAATATCTGCCACTAAGTTGGAAGTTGTATTATTAGTGACAACCTCATCTGTAAATGATGCTACAACCGCTGCTTCATCATCAACCAGGTCGCCAGCCACATCATCATAAGAAATTAAGATAGCACCTGAATTTTTGGCAATTTCTTCAGCCAAAGTTAAAGTCCATTCGGAAGTTCCATTACCTGTGAGACTATTGATAGTAGCTCCTGCTCCATCAATAGTAACAGAAATACCAGTTTCATCAGTACCTGTAACATTCTCAGAAAAAGTCAATATGATATCATTAGTTGTACCCGCAGTTGCAGTTGCTACACTATTGAGTACTGGCAATGCATTACCTGTTGTTGTCTCTGAAGTAGTCCCAGCCGGAGTTAAATAACAATCGTCCGCAGTGTTAAATTCATAAATGGCAAAATGGTAAGTGGTACCAATAGCTAAACCTGTAACAGTTGCTGAAGTACCTGTACCATTATACACTACAAAATTTCCGGTTCCAATTTCTTCGCCATCTCCAAAATTTAAATCAGCCGTATTATAAGGTGTTCCACTTTCAGGATCTGCATCTACAGCTGATCCTTCTTTAGCCAAAATCAAAACATTATCACCGTCACCTCTGGTCCAATTTAAGGTAAGGTCATTGTCATTAATAGCGGTTGTGGTACCAATTGTAGCTTGAGTAGTTGGCGGGGTGCATGGAATGAATCCAGTCCATGTAATATCGTCAATAATAATTTGAGAAGATGTAATATTTCTAATTTCAATAATTATATCACCTCCAATATTAATGTTATTTACCTCAAATATTTGTTCATCAAAGTTATCAAAAGCAGTTGAAGTACCTTGAGAAACACCATTAACAAATAATTCAACTTGCCTATTTCCACCTCCAGTAAATCCTTTATAAAGTTTTACTGAGAAATTACCAATTCCACCTGCTATTGTACTAGAAGTAATTTTAGAATCATCTGCAACTCTTCTCAACATTAAGGCAGGTAAATCAATGCCTGAACCATTGGTGTCGTTATTTCCATCTCTTGATGCAACATATGTCCAATCTATTCCATCATTGCCTGTAAAGGTGTTTCCACCATAGCTACTGGTAGCATTGCTATTTGTAAAATCCTCTAATCCCTGCCCCCACAAATTTCCCACTGTGAAGCAGAGCAAGGTCGTAAGACTGAGCACTAAAAATTTTCGGTAAAGTTGTTTCATAAGTATATAATTGTTTTAAGTTGTCTCATGGAATTCGCAAAATTGATATTCATCCTCGGTTGGTGTTTCTCAATCATGCTCATTTCATGTGTTTTTTTAAATAATTGATAAATTAGGAATACTCCCAACAGAGATAGATTTGCGGGTAAAAATCCGGAACGTTGGGCATAAAGCATTGATTACTAATGTAATATTTAACGTAAAAATGAGAATTTATCCCAAAAGTAGAAAGAAATTCCTGGCTTTTCATTCTACTTTATTGAAGTTTCTGTTAACAAATTATTAAGAAGTGACTTCAGGTATGGAAGTTTAAACACAAATCTTGGTCTGATCGCTTTAAACGATAAAAGGCTAACGAATTTCTTCATTAGCCTTTGTTGTATCATGCAAAAATCTTTATTAGTTATTTAGCCAACCACACCACTTCTTTGTGATCGTTTCCGGCTTGCAATACAATTCTTGTAGGGTTTGGGGCTAAAGCCAAAGTAACTTTAGCACTTGCAAAATCATCTGCTTCTACTAACACACCTTGTCCGGGAGCCACATCAATGGTGTCATCTTTTACAATGTATTCATCAGCCAGGTAGGCAATTGGCAACAGGACATCATTATCCGGGCAGAACTCATCGTGTACGTGAGCCAAAGCTTCTTCTAAATATTCGCCAAAATTTTCTACAAAATCATCTTCAAGGTCATGAAGCTCCTCCTCGATTTGATCATAGTCTTTGTCTGCATAATTCAGCTTACTTAAAGCAATTTTTTTCTTCACGAGAGCGGTTAAATCCGTGTCTAATTTCTTAATATCTACCATTATTTAATTGGGCTAAAATTTATAAATGCAAAATTCCTTAGATTGAAGTGAACTTCCAAACAAAGTCTGCACTAATTCTTAATAATTGTGGTTTTATTTCTATTATAGATTAAAAAAATTAATTTTGATTCGTAATAATTTTACAACCTACTAAAACTATTAAAAAAATACTATGGAACAGGATTTTTTACCCATAAAAGGGACTGATTATATCGAATTTTATGTAGGCAACGCCAAACAGTCTGCCATGTACTACCAAACTGCTTTGGGGTTTGAGATGAAAGCTTATGCCGGACCTGAAACAGGAATCAAGGACAGATCGTCCTATATGTTGCAACAAGGGAAAATACGACTGGTTTTAACTTCTTCATTAGTGCCAGATTCCGAAATATCAGAACATGTAAAAACACATGGTGATGGTGTAAAGGTATTGGCTCTATGGGTAGATGATGCCGAGCTTTCGTGGAAAGAAACCACTTCCCGTGGGGCCAAATCACACAGCGAACCAAAAACCATTAAAGATGAGAATGGTGAAGTAGTTCTTTCCAGTATTCATACTTATGGCGAAACGCTTCACACTTTTGTTGACAGATCAAATTATGATGGTCCTTTTTTGCCGGGCTACATCAAAAAAACAAGCACTTTGCCTGCCAGTCCTATAGGATTGAAATATGTTGATCATTGTGTAGGAAATGTTGGATGGGGTGAAATGAACAAATGGGTGGAATTCTATGAAAAAGTAATGGGATTCAGCTTATTAATTACTTTTGATGACAAAGATATCTCCACAGAATACACTGCCTTAATGTCCAAAGTGGTTTCCAATGGTAATGGATTTATTAAATTCCCTATTAACGAACCCGCTGAAGGAAAGAAAAAATCTCAGATTGAAGAATATATCGATTTCTATAAAGGGCCGGGTGTACAGCATATAGCCATTGCTACTGATGATATCATCCATACAGTTTCAGAGATGAGAAAAAGAGGAGTGGAATTTCTTAATGTACCGGATACCTATTATAAAGATTTGTCGGATAGAGTAGGAACCATTGAAGAAGACATGAAGCCTATCCAGGATCTGAATATTTTAGTAGACAGAGACAATGAAGGTTATTTGTTACAAATTTTCACCAAACCTATCCAGGACAGACCCACTGTGTTCTTTGAAATCATCCAAAGAAAAGGTGCCAAATCTTTCGGTAAAGGAAATTTCAAAGCTTTATTTGAGGCTATAGAAAGGGAGCAGGAATTGAGAGGGAATTTGTAAAAGAAATCAAGTGTTGAGAATTGAGCATTAGGGAATTACAATTTAGAAGGTAACTTCAGTGGTAATCAAACTAAAGTCTCAGCAGCAATCTATATAATTGAAAAGCCTCGGAAAAATCTGAGGCTTTTATACTTTATAAAAAAACCGCCTTTTGTTATAGTTTTTTTTGACCAAAACAAATAAAAAAAGTTATCTTGATTGACAAATAATAACAATCATCCGTATGATGCAGTGTGTATAGATGATAACTCAATCATCCAATATTGAAATTTCATTAAACCAATTTAAAAGCAAATCTAATGACAACCGAAGAAAGAGCTCAAAACTGGCTTAATAGCCAATCAGTTGATGACAAAACCAAAGATAGCATTCGTGAAATGCAAGCAGACAGGCCGGAAGAATTTAAGGAATCTTTTTATCAGGACCTTGAATTTGGAACCGGTGGATTGCGGGGTATCATGGGAGTTGGAACCAACCGGATTAACCGCTATACTTTGGGGATGGCCACACAAGGGCTTTCCAACTATCTCAACAAAACTTTCACTGAAGGCGGAGTTTCGGTTGCCATTGCGCATGATTGCAGAAACAATAGTGACACCTTTGCCAAAACCGTAGCTGATGTTTTTACTGCCAACGGAATAAAGGTTTATTTCTTTGACGGATTAAGACCCACCCCGGAACTGTCATTTGCTATCAGGCATTTTGGTTGTAAAAGTGGGGTGGTTCTTACAGCTTCTCATAATCCAAAAGAATATAATGGCTACAAAGCCTATTGGACAGATGGCGCCCAACTTATTGAGCCTCATGATGTGAATGTGATGAAAGAAGTACAGGCAATCAAATCGATAGACGATGTCAATTTCTCCGGCACTAAAGAACTGATTGAATACATAGGTGATGACGTTGATAAAGCTTATTTGAAAAAGGTGCAAAATCTCACTCTTTTCCCGGCAGCAACCAAAGAGGAGAAATCAATAAAAATTGTTTTTTCCCCAATACATGGAACCGGTATAACGCTTGTGCCAAAAGCATTGCAAAACTATGGGTTCAATAATGTACACCTTGTGGAAGCGCAATCCACGCCTGACGGTAACTTCCCTACGGTAGTTTATCCTAATCCGGAAGAAAAGGAAGCGATGAAAATGTCGTTGGCTATGGCTGAATCTATAGATGCAGACATAGTAATGGCCACCGATCCGGATGCGGACAGAATTGGTATTGCTATTAAAAATGATAAAAATGACTTCGAATTGCTTAATGGAAACCAAACAGGTTCCATGCTTATTTACTACCTGCTAAGTCGCTGGAAAGATCTCGGTAAATTCACCGGTAAGGAATTCATTGTGAAAACCATTGTGACCACAGAGCTCATGACAGCAATAGCCGATGGTTTTCATGTGAAAAGTTATGACACTTTGACTGGCTTTAAGCACATAGCCGGATTAATCAGGGATTTGGAAGGCAAGGAACGATTCATTGGTGGCGGAGAAGAAAGTTATGGTTATATGATCAGTGATTTCGTTCGCGACAAAGATGCGATAGCTGCTGCTGTAATGATAGCAGAAATGACAGCTTATGTCAAATCAAAAGGGATGACCTTATATGATTACATGATAGAAATGTACCTCAAATTTGGTCTTTACAGAGAAGATTTGATTTCCATTACTAAAAAAGGAATTTCCGGTAGTGAAGAAATCCAAAAAATGATGACTCGATTCAGGGAGAACACACCTCCGCGCATTAATGGTGTGAAGGTAATCAAGATGAGGGATTACAAAACAGGTACTGAAAAGGATATAGAAAGTGGTGACAAATCCCAACTCAATTTCCCTTCTTCCAATGTATTGCAGTTTTTCCTTGAAGATGGTAGCAAAATTTCGGCCAGACCTTCAGGTACAGAGCCCAAGATAAAATTCTACGTGAGTGTGAATTCAAAGCTTTTAAATAAAGAATCGTTTGAAAAAGAATTTAAAGCGCTGGGTGATAAGATAAAAGGCTTATTAGATGATATGGATATCTAGGTGATTAAGTTTTGAAGTGTTGATGTGTTGAAGTGCAAGATCTATTCGGTAAAGAGTATATAATTAATAACATCATAATCCTAAGATGTAAACAACCTCATTGCCAAGATCTGTACATCACAGGCCTTTTCACCCTTATACCCAAGGCCTGTGACCCACAGGCCTCACATAAATACGCATTCCTTAAAATTCATATTAAAGTTAACAAATGAAAATAGGTTTAATTTCTGACACCCATGGCTACTATGATGAAACTATACCTGATTATTTTGGGAATTGTGATGAAATATGGCATGCAGGGGATATAGGTGAAGGGCAGATTATAGAAAAGCTCAACCTCATAGCTCCTACCCTGGCTGTGTATGGAAATATTGACACACCTGAATTTCAGAAACTCTATCCCGAAGATTTACATTTCGAAAGAGAAGGTTTAAAAATATTTATGAGCCATATCGGTGGAAAGCCGCCTCATTATAATCCACGTATCAAAAAAATCATTAAAGAAGTACAACCAGATATATTTGTGTGTGGTCATTCCCATATACTCAGGGTAATTACCGACCCCAAACATAACAAGTTATTGTACCTTAACCCTGGTGCTGCCGGAAAGCAGGGTTTTCATCAAATGAGAACGCTTTTACGCTTTGAAATAGATAATAAAAAAATCAGTAAAATGGAAGTGATTGAATTGGGCAAACGTGGAGTGATAGGCTGATTAGTTCCAGTGGTACGAGCTACAAGCTCGCACCAACTTTAGATCAATTCCAATGCCTGTAACAATTAGCTGGCGCAAGCTCAGCTCGTGTACTTATCTCTTAAACTATCAAACCCAATCATATCATTTTGATAATAAATTCATAAAGCTAATTTGTTACTGAAATTCAATATTTTAAATCTGATACTTAGCTGGAATGGTTGACGAAAACTTGAGTTGGCGCGAGCTTTCAGCTCGTGTCCGCAATCAATAATTATTTCAAATACTTTTATTAATTTAGTAAGGTCATTGAAAAATTCATTTCATGAGTCGTAAATATAAGTTCCGCAACAAGGAAGGTTTGTATTTTGTAAGCTTTGCAACAGTATATTGGATCGATGTTTTTGTAAGAGACTTATATTGTTGGGAAATCTTAAAGAGCTTAGATTTTTGCCGCAAAAACAAAGGAATGGAAATATTCTCCTGGTGCTTAATGCCCAGCCATACCCATTTTATATTCCGTGCAAAAGAAAATAATCCAGGAGACTTAATGCGGGATTTTAAAACTTTTACATCAAAGAAAATTCAATTCTTAATTGCAAACAACCCACAGGAAAGCAGAAAAGAATGGATTCTATGGATGTTTGAAAGAGCAGGAATGAAAAACAGCAATGTAAAGAATAGCCAATTTTGGCAACAGAATAACCAGCCAATTGAATTGTGGAGCCCTGAAATAATAGACCAGAAAGTTAATTATATTCACAATAATCCAGTTGAGGCAGGTTTTGTTTCAGTGCCTCATTTCTGGAAATACAGCAGCGCAATTGACTATAGTGGAGGGAAAGGGCTGTTGGATATTGATTTTATATAAAAAGGAACAATGGAGGTACGAGCTGAAAGCTCGCACCAACACTGATTTTTTCTTAGCCATAATGTCCGGTTCTTTTATTTCAGACGACAGTAAAATATTTAGCTGGCTTGAGCCTTTAGCTCGTGTACTTACCCCTTAGCTGGCGCGAGCTTTCAGCTGCTCGTGTCCTTCTCTCAACTATCAAACACAATCAAATCTTCATTATTAATGCCAAAAGCTACTTCATCTCCTGATTTACCAGAAAATTGGGCCTGATTGGCATGAAATATAAAGCCAGTGGAAGTTTCCACTTTTAAGAGAAAAAAAGCACCCATGAAATTAACAGACTTTACAACTCCTTTCAATGAGTAGTCCATTTCTTCAGTTCCAGTTAACATGATGAGTTTGTCCGGCCAAACACCATACTGCTCAGTTTCCATCAGCAAAGTCGCATTCTCCCTATTCTCATTTATTTCATTAATTGGGATTTGGTTAAACAAGCCTATCAAGTTAGCCACCCTGGCATTACCGGGTCGTTGATAAATTTGTTGTGGGGTACCAGTTTGCATAATCTGTCGATCTTCCAGGATATGGATATAATCCGCGAGATAAAAAGCTTCATTTACATCATGGGTCACAAATATAATAGCAGTTGCCAATTCTGCTCTGATTTCCTTCAAAGCATCCATTAGGAGTTGCCTGGTAGATTTATCCAGTTGTGTAAATGGCTCATCCAGCAATAACACTTCAGGCTGTGTAGCCATGGCCCTTGCTATAGCCAATCGTTGTTTTTCTCCTCCTGACAATAACTCAATTCGCTTGTCCTTAAGAGGTTCCAATCTCATCAGCTTTAATAACAAGGTTTTTTGCTCTTCAGCAAAATTATCATTATAAGCCAGCAAAGCATCTTTCAGGTTTTCCTCTACTGACCTGTTTTTTAGCAAGCGGAAATCCTGAGCCATATAAGCCAATTCTTCATGACCAGGAATCAAGGCTTCATCAGGATTTTCAAGAGGAATATTTTGATATAATACTGTTCCACTATCAGCAGCAATTAAACCAGCCAATATTTTTAATAAAGTGGTTTTTCCTACCCCACTCCTCCCCATGATGGCATGGATCTCTGCTTTCTTCACAGATAAATCAATCGAGTGCAATACTTCAAATTCATCAAACTGCTTGCAAATATTCCGGACAGAAAGAAGAGCGGTATTATTCATAGTTGGAAAAGCTTCTCAAGAAATAAGTAAGATAGGGATTTAAACACTAGACTTCCCAAAACAGTATAAACAGAAAAAGCGAACCCTGGGGTTCGCTTTCAAAAATATATGTGTAAATATTCTATTATTTATCTTCTTTTTTGTCTTCTGCTTTCTTTGCTTTTGGAGCATCATCAGATTTTTTAGTAGCTGCCTTTTTCTTAGGAGCTTCTTTTTTAGCTGTTGGAGCATCTTCAGTTTTAGCTTCCGCTACAGTTCCTTTAGGAGTTTCTTCAGCTTTCTTTGGTGTAGGTTTTTTACCTGCTTTATCAAATTCAGCTTTTATTTCCTCAACATCAACATTTTTGATGACCGGTTTTTGCTGTAAACGTTTAATATTATCAACTCTCTTCTTAGCTACTACTCTATTTTTTCTAGCTTTTCTTTTAAGACTTGTTCCTGCCATGGTTACTTCTTTATCAAATTGGAGTGCAAAGATATAAATTTTAGCTAAACATGCATAACCTTATTAAAATATTTTAAAGGGAATTGAGGAATAATTGATGCTTGAATCACAATTTTTGTAGTTTTGCACGTAAATAAAAATGCAATGAGTAAACAAAAACCCTCTTTACCTAAAGGAACACGTGATTTCGGGCCTGCCGTAATGACCAAACGCTATTTTATTCTGGATACCATCAAAAAAGTATACCAAAAATATGGCTATGCACCCATTGAAACGCCTGCCATGGAAAATTTAAGTGTACTTCAGGGTAAATATGGTGATGAGGGTGATCAGTTATTGTTTAAAATATTGAATTCCGGTGATTTCTTATCTAAATCAACTGAACAAGGTCTAAAATCCTCCAAAGAATTATTGCCGGCAATTTCAGAAAAAGGTCTCCGATACGACCTCACAGTTCCTTTTGCCCGTTTTGTGGTCATGCATCAGCATGAGCTGACTTTTCCTTTCAAGCGCTATCAGATTCAGCCTGTATGGAGAGCAGACAGACCACAGAAAGGCCGCTACAGAGAATTTTACCAGTGCGATGCCGATGCCATTGGCACCAACTCCTTATTATGTGAAGCAGAAATCGTACTGATGATACAGGAGGTATTTCAAAACCTGCAACAAACAAAACCGGATACTTTAGATTACGCTATTAAAATCAACAACAGAAAAGTTTTAAGTGGCATTGTAGAAGTAATTGGCGCAAGTGGTAAAGAAACCGATTTTGCAGTGGCTATAGATAAACTGGATAAAATTGGTGAGGAAAAAGTAAAAGAAGAATTAGCCGAAAGAGGTTTTTCAGCAGCCTCTTTAGAAAAAATAACACCACTTTTTTCCTTAAAAGGTGACAATTTCGAACAGATTACTCATTTAAAAGCATTCTTGAAAGACTCTGAAATAGGTAGCAAAGGAATAGCTGAATTGGAAGAAGTTTTCTCCATCCTACAAGGACTGGGGGCAGATGTACCTCAACTGGAATTAGATGTGACATTGGCCAGAGGCCTCTCCTACTATACAGGAGCTATATTTGAAGTAAAACCTAAAAATGTGGAAATGGGAAGCATTTCAGGTGGTGGCAGATATGATGGTTTAACGGATAACTTTGGACTGCCTGATGTAAGTGGAGTAGGTATTTCATTTGGTGTAGACCGAATCTATGATGTATTGGAAGAGTTGGATTTATTTCCTGATGCCCACCAGGAAAGTACACAGGTTTTAATTGTAGCCTTTGATCAGGAGAGCTGGAATTACAGTTTAAGAGTATTGAATTCCCTACGTGTAAACAATATCAAATCAGAATTATACCCTGAGCCTGTAAAACTCAAAAAGCAAATGAAATACGGAAATGATAAAAATATTCCTTTCGTAATTGTAGTGGGCTCAGAAGAAACGAAAAGTGGCCTATTAACTTTTAAAGATATGGCTGAGGGAAGCCAGGATAACCTCAGCATTTCAGAAATATTAAATAGACTTAAATAAACACTTAATTGAAATTATTAGCCCCTTTTGGCAATCATACAACAAAACTTTTAGCTGACAACAACTAGCAAAATTCTTAATTATGAGTAACTTTTACAGCATAAGCCATAACGCACCCACCCTATCTGACATCAGACGCATCATAGATAACAAGCTAAAAATTGAGCTTTCTGAAGAAGCCAGGCAAGCCATTACAACTTGCAGGACTTTTTTAGATCAGCATATCCAATCTTCTGAAGCACCGGTTTATGGAATCAATACGGGATTTGGTTCATTATACAGTAAGAATATTTCCAAAGATGATCTGGAGAAGTTGCAGTCAAATCTGGTAATGTCGCATGCCTGCGGCACAGGCCCTGAAATATCCCAAAGCATTGTAAAATTGATGTTGCTATTGAAAATCCAGTCACTGGCATATGGCTATAGCGGAATTCACCTAAATACTGTAGAAAGAATGGTTTCTTTTTACAATGAAGATATTTTGCCGGTGATTTATGAAAGTGGCTCTTTGGGAGCCTCCGGAGATTTGGCACCATTGGCCCATTTATCCCTGCCGTTGTTGGGCAAAGGAGAAGTATATTTCAAAGGAGAGAAAATCAGTGGTGAAACCTTATTGGCCAAAATGCAGTGGGAACCTATTCATTTAAAAGCCAAAGAAGGACTCGCCTTATTAAACGGCACACAGTTTATGGGGGCTTTTGCAGTTCATGCTGTTTGTAAAGGACAGGATTTGCTAAAATGGGCCAACACTATCAGTGCCATTTCTTTAGATGCGTTTGATGGACGTATTGAACCTTTTGACCACAAAATCCATCAAATAAGAAACCAGCAGGGGCAAATGACAGTGGCTGCTGATATTCGACACTTACTAAATGGTAGTGAGATTATTAAGCAGGAAAAAAAGCATGTACAGGATCCATACAGTTTCCGTTGCATACCACAGGTGCATGGCGCTACTTTAGATACCCTGACTTTTGCTCAAAATATTGTGGAGCGTGAATTAGCAGGAGTGACTGACAATCCAAATATTTTTCCTGAAGAAGGAGAAATTATCTCAGGAGGAAATTTCCATGGACAACCATTAGCGCTCATATTGGATTACCTGGCCATTGCTCTCTCTGAACTGGGCAATATTTCAGAAAGAAGAACTTATCAGCTGGTATCCGGTAGTCGCGGTCTGCCTGACTTCCTGGTAATAAATCCCGGTTTGAATTCAGGTTTGATGATACCACAATACAGTGCGGCAAGCCTGGTGAGTCAAAACAAGCAACTATGTACACCTGCCTCCGTAGATTCTATTGTTTCGTCTAACGGACAGGAAGACCATGTAAGTATGGGTGCCAATGCCGGTACAAAACTTTTCAAAGTATTGGAAAATGTCACTCAAATTCTTGCAATTGAGATGATTAATGCCTCACAAGCCATCGATTTCAGAAAACCCTTAAAAACCAGCCCTGTTTTAGAAGAATTAATTCGTAATTTTAGACAAGAAATTCCGTTAATAGTAGATGACCGCATTTTACATAATGATATCGTAAATGCAGTTAAGTTTATAAAGAGACATACTGCTTGAAAAATATATACTTGTTCATATTAGCATCATCTATCTCCTTTTTAGGTTGGGGTCAGGGAAGTTATTCCAGTGCTAATGGCTTGTTCGAAGTGGATTACCTGAAAGGTTGCGAGGGAACCACTATCACCCTAACACCTACAGGACCCTCAGGAACTTATTTCCCCTGCTTTGATGCCGACCTCTCTGACCTGCTTTCTACTGAAAATCAAACCTGCTTTGAAAATCAGGCCAGTGAGGTCAATAAGTATGAATTTACCTATACCGAAGCAGGTGTGTATGATATTTTATTGCTCATTCAACTTTCCAATAGTCAGTTATTTGATAGCCTTACCATTGAAATAATGGATCCTGAATTGCCTGCTGTGGCACTTTCCAATTGTAATGGTGAAGTACGAATTGGCCTTGATCCCGAACTGGAAAATTTTGACTTTTACAATATTACCTTTGGTGATGGGAGCCCTCCTCAGGATTTTTCCATTAATGAATTTCCTATCACTCATAATTACGCGGATAACTCCCAAAGCTATACCATTCAGGCCACGGGTAGTTTTGACAATTCAGGTTTCAACAATTGTGGAAATGACACTTTTACAAAAAACTTTATCCCTGAAGAATTAGAAGAAAGTGCTGCGGAAATCACCTCAATTGATCTTATTTCATCAACTTCATTTGAAATAGATTATACAACCAACGAAAATCAAATCTACAAGCTTCAGATAAAACAAAATAACAATGGAAGCTTTCAAGATGTAGCAATCATCACCTCTGAAACTGGAGGAACCTATTTGTTCCAGGATTTAGACCTGAATGCCAATTTTTATTGTATTAGAATCATTTCAGAAAGCCTTTGTAACGGTCAAAGCCTGAACTCCGATGAAATCTGCACCATTCGATTCAGTGGGGATGCGGGTGCGGATGGTAATTTGCTGGATTGGAATAGTAGTAGCTTTGAAAATACGCTACTCTATAAAAATGGAGTGGAAATTTATAATGGCGATGCTCCTTTTCTTGATATAAATGTACTGTGTGGGCAAAGTGATACTTATCAACTAGTTGGAATAAATGCTTCAGGAATAGAAACTCGTTCTTTACCAATAGATTTAGTAGCTGAATCCGGCACTCCCCAAATACCCATTTCCCAAATCGCCACCAGGGTGCTTTCTTCATCGGAAGTTGAAATTTCATGGGAAGTACCGCCTGGACTTCAACCGAATGATTACATTATTTATAAGAAAAGAAACGCTGGTGAAAATTATTTTAGCATAGGAACAACAAGTTCCACTAACTTTACTGATATAGCCGTTAGTACGCAAAATAAAATCCATTACTATTCCATTGTCTATACCAATAGCTGCGGAGGTAGTTCAGAGCCATTGATTGTAGCACCCAACATCTTACTAAAAGCCAACCAAACCGAAAACACCCTTACTTTCTCATGGAATAACTACACGGGTTACGACACGCTTTTGAAAGAATATATTGTTAAAAAATATGATGGCGACAAAAATCTTCTTGAGGAATGGAACCAGGGTCTTGAAACTTCCTTAAACGATGATGTAGCCAATGCTGAAGAGCAAAAATACAGCTATCAAGTAGAGGCCATTTCCGAAAATGGCCAGGTTTCATATTCCAATGAAGTGGAATATAAAATACCCTCAACCTTTTTTGTTCCTTCCGGTTTTACTCCTAATGGGGATAGTAGAAATGAGGAAATTAAAGTGGTTGGCAAATTTATTGATCAGGTGGAATTTAGCATTTATAACCGATGGGGTACACTGATTTTCAAAAGCAATGAACTTGAAAAAGGCTGGGATGGTTTTCTTCAAGACAGAGAAGCCCCTGAAGGCACCTATACTTATACAATAAAAGTAAAAGATGAGTATGGTGAAGAATATTTTAAAAGTGGAGTATTTAATTTAATAAGATAAGAATATGTTTGATATGATGAAAATGATGGGCCAGATTAAAGAAGTACAGGGCAAAGTAAAGCAGGCTCAGGAAAATCTGGTTCATATCACTGCTGAAGGCGAAGCCGGGGCAGGAATGGTAAAGGCGGTTGTCAACGGTAAAAAGCAAGTGATCAGCATTGATATTGACGATTCAATGATCAATGATAAAGACAAGGAAATGATCCAGGATTTGACTGTGGCAGCCATAAACAAAGCCATTGAAGAGGTTGAGGTAAAAGCACGAGAGGAAATGAAGAAAGCTACTGATGGTGTATTGCCCAATATTCCGGGGATGGATTTAGGTGGAATGTTCAATGCCTGATCAGGTAGCCGTAGTAATATTAAATTATAATGGGAGAAACTACCTGGAGCAGTTTCTCCCATCTGTCATAAAGCACAGTAAACCTCATCAGGTAATTGTAGCAGATAATGCCTCTACTGATGATTCCATTTCTTTTCTGGAAACACATTACCCTGAATTGCGGCTGATTAGGTTAGAAGAAAACACTGGTTATGCGGGAGGTTACAATAAAGCATTGGCACAAGTTGAAGCTGATTATTTTATCCTGCTCAATTCTGATGTAGAAGTTACTCCCGACTGGATTGATCCCGTGATCCGGTTAATGCAACAAAATCCAAAAATTGTAGCCTGCCAGCCAAAAATTAAATCATTTCATCAAAAATCCCATTTTGAATATGCCGGTGCTGCCGGTGGTTTTATTGATTATTTGGGCTACCCATTTTGTCGCGGACGCATATTATCAAGCTTAGAAGAAGATAATGGTCAATTTGATGATGATAAAGAAGTTTTCTGGGCCACAGGTGCCTGCTTATTTGTAAAGTCTAAAGATTTTTTTGAATTAGGAGGTTTGGATGATCAATTTTTCGCCCATATGGAAGAGATTGATTTTTGCTGGCGTGCCAAAAACGCAGGATATCAGATTTATTATAGCTCAGAAAGTACTATTTACCATGTGGGTGGTGGAACTTTGCAAAGTGAGAGTCCCTATAAAACATACCTTAATTTCCGTAACAATCTTTTGATGCTTTACAAAAACCTAAATAAAATGGAATTTGATAGCATCTACAAGCAAAGGAAATGGTTGAACTACCTTGCTGCTTTGCAATTCTTTTTAAAAGGTAAAACCACAAATGCACAAGCCGTTTTAAAAGCGGACAAAGATTTCCATAAAATGAAAGTGAATTACCAGCCGTTTCAAGGCTCAGGTTTGGTACATCTTCAAATTTATATGCAGTCTATTATTAAAGCCTACTTCTTAAAAGGAAAGAAATTTTTTAAGCATCTGAATTTTTAGGAATAGCCCTCCCTTTCCAAACCTGAAATTGTATAGCTATCGGTGTTATCATTAATCTTTTGGATTTCGACTCAACTTATGTTTAAACACCTAGTAAAAAACAACTTATTTTTTTATATTTAGAACAAGTAAAAAGACAATTTAGATACTATGGAGACATTAAAGATTACAGAGTCAAGCCTGGTAAATGAGGAGAACATCTTAACTCGATATAGTTTTGCAACCACCTACTTTGACAGTACTTTAAAAATTGTTGGGGTAGTTTGGCATGGCACCTTTAAAACTGAGGATTATATTCAGCTATTTGATAAAATATTTGAAGACATTCAAGGGAAAAATCCTATTGGTTTTTATTCTGACATCAGAAAGCAAGGAGTTGTACCAGTAGAAGCAAGAAAATATTTTGAAAATGTTTGTTCTCCCAAGGGAACAGCAATGGGTATGAATAAAACGGGAGTAGTAACCGATGCATCACCTTTTAAAAAATACTACTTAAATACAGTCATAAAAATGACAAAAAGACCAGTGAAACTCACTTCAAATCCTGTTGAGGCATTGGAATTTATTTTGTCTTAGTAAAAGATCACTGAGGGGAAATTTTCCAGGCGTTATACAACTCTGCAATTTCAACCGGATCTTTGATAAGCTTTTCTTGTATTTTTTTAACTAATAAAGGGTAATCATTAAAAAAATGAACCAATTGCTTTTGCTTTAATCCTAATACACCCTGCGTCACACGTACCATTTCTGACTGTCCTGTTTTCTTATATAAAGGAATGTAATCATAATAGCCGCTGTCTGCATCCCTAAATTCCAACTGATAATAATCTACTTCTCCGGAAACTATCATTTTAACAAATACTTTTCCACCTTCTCCATATCGACTTGAATAGCTTGTAGTTAAAAATACATTTTCTTCCAGTAGCCAAATGCTTCTGTAAACATCATTTCCTATTTTGTACATGCTGATTTCTTTAGGTGAAAACCTTTTAGCAAAAAATAAATTTCTTTTTAGTCTTACCTGCTTATAAAGCTTCCCAAAAGGTTCAGAGGAACGGTCTTTTAGTTCTCCATAGATAGTATCCTTATCTATAGTTACTACATAACCACTTTGATACCCATTTTGGGCAATCACTTGATGTGAAAATATGATGAAAGAAATAATTAAAAGTGATAGAAAAAAAGACCTCATACATATCAATTTAACATTTAATTTAATCAAGCCAATACCAACCAATTCTGTACCTATCCAATTCCACTTAAACATTTCAGGTATTTAAGAAAACACAAAAGCGAATAATTCCAATCCAGTTTTTCGCATTACAACTTCCTTAGCCTTTCCCAGGGGCCGGTAATGGCAAAAGTTAAACCCTGTTCCTGCACATTCACAAACATCGTTTTTCCGGAAGGGGAAAAGCAAATACCGGCAAGTTCAGAATTTGACCCTATATTTCTACCAATATTATAAATTTGCCCATCGGGCCTAATGCCTCTAATATGTGCATTTTTCCTATCTTCTACTAAAATAACATCTCCCCAGGGCGATACAGTTAAATTATCACAGGATTTTAATATTCTTGAATCATTCGGTTCTGCAAAAAGAATCAGCTTGCCCGGATCAAGCTTCTCCCTTTCAAGGCCTTCCTTTGAACTGGGTACATATTTAAAAACCTGGCCAGATTGACTTTTTCCGCCATTGGTACATGCAAAGTACACCTCATTATTTCCGTACCACATCCCTTCCCCTCTGGCAAATACTGCTGCACCATTCATTTTACCTCTTTTTCTTAAATCATCCTCTTGTGAATCCACACGGCTGAGGGTAATCCATTCCACTTCCAATTCCTGATTCACCTTCAAATCCTGACTCTTCCAATTGCGTGTATCAAACTGTTTATGGCATTTAATAGCTAAAGCCTGAAGCGTCCCTCCTTTGTGCAATTTTTCTTTTTCATTGGGAATAAACCGATAAATCAATCCATCATGCTGATCTTCTGTTTGAAATACAATCCCACTTGACGGATCAACACATACTGCTTCATGGTTAAACCTTCCCATAGCTTTTAAGGGAACAGGGGCAACCAACCCTTTGTGAGCCACAGGAACCTCAAAATTATATCCATGGGATACTTCTGAATACTTACCCTGTGGTGTGGTATCTTCTTCACAAGAAATCCAGCTATTCCAGGGAGTGGAGCCTCCGTCACAATTTCTGTAAGTTCCTGCCAGGCTTAAATATTGCTGTTCAACTTTTTGAGTATTCTCGTTAAATATTAAGGTGGTAGTGCCTCCCAAACCCGGGGTTTTCCCATAACCAAAGTCAAACAAATCACTTTTAGATACCTTATTCAGCAGTTCGTTATTTTTTCCAAATGCACTAAACCCAAATGGAGAAGGATTATTTTCATGATTTCTGATGATGGCCACTTTCCCATTTAAATTAAAAGTAGCCATTCCATCGGGCCGGCCGGGCACTAAAAATCCATCCGACATTTTTTGCCCCCATTCTGAAATGATACTGGCAGTAAATCCTTGAGGCAACTCCAACCATGATTTAGCTACTACATAATCAATGCTTTTTGCCAATGAAGTTCGCGACAAATATTGATTTAACCCTATAAATCCTAACGAAACAAGGCTTGCCTGCTTTAAGAAATCTCTTCTGGAAGCTTTCATAATTTACAATCTCTTTTTTTTTAGAAATCACACTTGACATACGCTGCTGGCAAAGTACATTTCAAACTGTTTATTTACATTAAATTCCTGTAAACTTTTAGTTATTGTTTTTTAACATAATTGTTTAGTTACAATTTACATATTTGTATCCTTGTTTCATATCCGACAAAATAAGATTCCTCTTTCAGATGGACAATTAACCATCTGATACAAGAAAGGTCAAAATAACTATACATTTAAATATCAGTTTATATCTTTGCAATTCAATTATCTAAAATCACATGTCAAAGAAAAAATTAATCATTACAGGTGGAGCAGGATTTATAGGATCCAATTTGGTGAAAAAATATCTGAATGATGATAGAATAGAAAAAGTGAGGGTGATAGATGACCTATCCAATGGTTATTATAGCAATATCAAGCCTTTTGAAGATCACCCGAAATTCGAATTCTTTGAAGCCAACATATGTGATTATGATAAAATGCTGGAACTGACCAAAGATTTTGACCTCATCACTCACCAGGCAGCATTGGGTTCTGTACCCCGTTCCATTAAAAATCCCATGCAAAGCACCAAAGTAAATATTGACGGTACAGTGAACATTTTACATGTAGCAGTAGCCAATAAAATAGATCGAGTAGTTTTGGCCTGTTCGTCAAGCACCTATGGAGACAGCCCAAGCCTGCCGAAAGTGGAAAATGTTATTGGCAGCCCGCTGAGTCCTTATGCGGTGACTAAATTAGCCGTAGAATTGTTTGCTGAAGTATTTCACAAAACTTATGGCCTTAATTATGTTGGCTTACGCTATTTCAACATTTTTGGCCCTAATCAAAACCCGGACAATCCTTATGCAGCAGTAATTCCAATATTCTGCAAAGCTTTTATTGAGGATAAAGCACCTACTATTAATGGTGATGGTGAAACCAGCAGGGATTTTACTTTTGTAGAAAATGCTTTACATGCCAATGACCTCGCACTCTTCACCAACAATCCGGAGGCATTGAATCAAGTATATAATGTAGCTTGTGGAGACCAGGTGAGTTTAAATGAAATGATTTCGATGCTTAACGAAATCAGCGGAAAAAATATTAAAGCCAATTATGGACCTGAGAGGGCTGGTGATGTAAAACATTCCAAAGCTGACATTTCAAAAATTACACAAACGCTGGGCTATCAGCCAAAAGTACGATTCCGGGAAGGTCTGGAAAAAGTCTACCAATGGTACAAAGAGACCGTTTAGAGATTACCTTAAAGATTATATATTGGGAAGTGTGAAATGGTTTCCGTTGAAATAATGAGCTTCTATCCTTCTGTCAAATCGGAAAAATTAACATCTCATATAAGACTTATCAATTAAAATCTGCCATGCTGGCAGTTAATTACGCTGTTTTTCGTAATGGAATAACAATTGATAATGCCAATGCGGAAAACAAAACTGAAAATATATTATGCAAGAAAAAGGGACTATTTCAATTCATTCGGAAAACATATTTCCTATCATCAAAAAATTTCTTTATTCCGACCATGAGGTTTTTCTAAGGGAATTGGTTTCCAATGCGGTGGATGCCACACAAAAAATCAAGAGTTTATCGGCATTAGGAGAATATACAGGTGAATTGGGTGACACTTCTATTGAGATCAAAATCAACAAAAAGAAAAAAACTTTGCATGTGATCGACCGGGGAATCGGTATGACAGGTGAAGAAATCAAAAAATACATCAACCAGATTGCTTTTTCAGGTGCGACAGAGTTTGTTGAAAAATACAAAGAAAAAGGTGAGGGTGCCGGTATAATCGGTCATTTTGGTTTAGGTTTTTACTCAGCTTTTATGGTGGCCGAAAAAGTAGAAATTAAATCACTTTCAAGAGAAGAAGGTGCAAAGCCTGCCCATTGGGTATGTGATGGAAGCACGGAATTTGAACTGACAGAAGGCGACAAAAAAGAAAGAGGCAGTGAAGTAATCCTTCATATCAACGAAGATTCAAAAGAATTTTTGGAAGAACATAGAGTGAGGGAAGTATTGAATAAATACTGCAAATTCCTTCCTGTACCTATCATTTTTGGCGAGAAGGAAGAAACCATTAAAGAAGGTGAAGGAGAAGATGCCAAAGAGAAAAAAATCACCAAACCTGTTGTAATCAATAATCCTGAACCACTTTGGACTAAATCGCCTGCCGATTTAAAAGATGAAGATTATATCAATTTCTATAAAGAATTGTATCCTTTCAGTGAAGAACCACTATTCTGGATTCACCTGAATGTAGACTTCCCATTTAACTTGACAGGAATATTATATTTCCCCAAGATCAAGAATGAGTTGGAGATGTCCAAGAATAAGATTCAGCTATACTCACGCCAGGTATTTATTACTGATGAGGTAAAGGATGTTGTACCTGAATTCCTAATGTTGCTGCACGGTGTAATTGACTCTCCTGATATTCCATTGAACGTATCAAGAAGTTACTTACAGGCTGATAGCAATGTAAAGAAAATCAACAGCCATATCACTAAAAAAGTAGCGGATAAGCTTTCTGACCTATTTAAAAAAGAGAGAAAGTCTTTTGAAGAGAAATGGGAGAGTATCGGTCTTTTCATTAAATATGGTATGATGAGCGATGATAAATTCTATGATAAAGCCAAAAGCTTCTGCCTATTGAAAAGCATCAATCAGGATAAATACTTCACTTTAGATGAATATACAGAGCATGTTAAAACCAACCAAACAGATAAGGATGGCAATGTAAATTTCATTTACGCTACTGACCCTGCAAAACAGGATGCTTTTATTACTTCTGCTGAAAAGAAAGCTTATGATGTTATTCTTTTGAATAGCCCGATCGATAGCCATTTCATCAATATGCTGGAACAAAAACTTGAAAAAACCAGCATGAAGCGTGTAGATGCTGACATTGTTGATAAGCTGATTGACAAAGATGAAAAAGCAGAAAGTGTACTTTCTGATGAGGAAAAAGAAAAGCTTAAAAAGGTATTTGAAGAAGCTGTTAATAATAAATCCATGACTATTGCTGTGGAAGCCCTTTCTCCTGATGAATTGCCGGTTACTATTACTTTACCGGAATTTATGAGAAGGATGAAGGATATGGCTCAAACCGGTGGCGGAGGAATGTCATTTATGGGAACAATGCCAGACCAGTTTAACCTGACAATTAATGGAAACCATAAATTAGCCGGAAAAATCCTTAAAGAAACTGACACTGAAAAGCAGAAAGCTTTAGCTAAGCAAGGTTATGATTTAGCACTCCTGTCGCAGAATATGTTAAACGGTAAGGACCTAACTTCCTTTATCAGCAGGAGTGTACAAATGATGGACTAACTTCAATTTTAGGATCTATGATATTAAGTTTAATACCATGGAGATAAATATTGAATTCAAATTTTATTAATTTATTATGAACAGCCCGGGGAATTCAATATCTTCGGGCTGTTTGCGTTTTGAATATAATGAGAAAAATAATCATCCTGGGTGTATTTTTATTAGCTAGTCCTTTAATTGTGTCCGCACAAACTGAAGAGGGAAAGGATACTGTTGCTACAGCCAGTGATAGTGTAAAAACTACCTTTCAGTTTCTGGATGGGGCACCTGTTACTATTGACTTTAATAATGAAGAAGAAGAGGAGGAAGAAAAGAATGAAAAAAAGAAAAAGAAAGTAAAGCGTAATTTTTACTACGACAAAAAAACTCGCAAAAAGTTTACCGTTTCCGGCTATGGAAACAACGTAACAAGAGAACTTTTCAATTATCTTAAAAAAGAATATGTAGAGCCTGATCCTTATGTACGGGATTTCTATTGGTACGATTTTAAAAGGAAAACCATAAGAAGTACTAAAAATGCAGATCCTAAGTTTGCGGCCATATTACATGGCCCCTATAAAAAATTAAAGGATGATGAAGTCATTGAATCCGGCATGTACTGGAATGGCTTAAAGCATGGCCGATGGATGCGATATGACAACAATGGCATCTTAATGGACAAGCAAGTTTATTTCAAAGGTTGGCCTATAGATTCCAAAATTACCTATTACGATGAGGAGAGAACTCAGGTAAAAGAAGCTATTCCTATCGTGTATGGAGAAAAAGAAGGCACCTACTTATATTTTCACAAAAACGGACAGGTAGCTGTGCAAGGCGAATACAGATTTGATCAAAAAGTCGGCCTCTGGGTTGAATACTATGACCAACGCAGGCGAAGAAAGAAAACTATTCAATATGGAAGAGATCCTTTTGATAAAAGTTTCCAGCCTTATATCAACCAGGAATGGAATGATGAAGGCAAGTTGGTTTATGACAGGGAGCAATGGGAAAGGAAATTCGCCAGTAATTAAATAGAGCCTATTAGGCAATTACACGAGAATCATTTGTAACTACTAGAAAACAAGAATCAAATGACGAACGTTTGTGTAATTTATTTTTAGAATCCATATAATATTTAACATGCTAAAATCATTTTTATACGTGGGTTTAGGAGGTGCTGCAGGTAGTATCGCACGCTATGCGGTTACTATTTTATCAGAAAAAATTGGCTCTGGAACTTACCCCTACGGAACCTTTTTAGCCAACATATTAGGAAGCTTGCTTTTCGGACTTCTTTTTGGGTGGTTAGTAAAATCAGGAATTAAATCGGAGGCCTTTCATTTATTATTGTTAACAGGATTCTGTGGTGGGTTCACTACCTTTTCAGCTTTTGCCTTTGAAAATTATGTATTTATAATGAGTGGGGGCATTATGGAATTTGTTATTTATACAATTGCCAGCTTTGCCATTTCGTTAATTGCTGTCACCTTAGGAATGTACTTAACCTCCAATGTTATTTAGGGTCCTATCTAAGAATATATAGTTTTCCATATCCTTTTTTGAATGCTTTGTCAGCACTGGTAGCTCTTTGCTCCATAAAGGCTCCATTATTCCTTACCAAAACCCTGTAAAGATAAACTCCATTGGCCAATAAATCGCCAAATTCATCACGCCCATCCCAGGCGTAGGTGGTGATATTATTACCTATGTGAATGGGGCCGATTTCATCCTGCAAGATTTCCCTTACTACCCTTCCTGTTACAGTCAGCACCTGAATTTTAATTTCATTGGGTATTTCAGAACCGGTTAAAGTAAAAACGAACCTTGTCTGGGTGGAAAAAGGGTTTGGGTACGGATAAAAATTGGTAATAGTTGAAGCATTAATCACTTCAAATCGTATTTTGTAGGGTTCCGTTCCGGTTTCATTTTGGCTACCATCGGAAGCCTGCACTCTCAATTGATACATACCATCTTCCAAACTTTCAGGCTGGTATTGAATGCTAAATGGTTTCTCATCTGTAGCAGGAATCCACTCTACCCGGGGATTTGAAAAAGCAATTCTTTGAACTTCACAGCCCTCACAAATTCGCTGCAACTCAATTTGAATTCCCGAAGTATCTTGCTTAGTGATCAGCTGATTCTCATCTTTTAACTCCATCCTGATAGCTGGTGTTGGTGAAACTATATCGCCATCCAATATGCTGATTCCATCAAATGTCACACTCAGAAAAGGGGGCAATGAATCTTTTTTTACATCCAGCACTTCTCTGTAGTTTAGGATATTATTGGAAAAATTCTTTTCAGAAAAACGCTGATTTCTATTAACCAGTATACTTATATCATTTTTACCTGTCCTACCCCTCGTTTCTATGGCAGATGTCAATTCACTTTCCAGATAAGCTTCCAAAGGAGGAATAGTGTCATAGACACGGTGAAAAGTTCTTGTGTTTTTATTGAAAAGCTGGGTTTGGTAAACAATGCTGTCTTCAAAGGAATTAGGAGTCACATTCACAAAATCATATGTCAATTCATACACTTCTCCTTCACTCACAATCCCTTTCGCTTCATTAAAATTTTTCCGGGGAAGTAGCACTCCCTCAGGAACCTCAGCAAAATTCACTTTCCACTCCAATAGTTTGGCAGCCGTTAAATCAATAGGATCAGATATTGTAGCCCTTAATCTCAAATAAGGAAATAGGTCCGCTTCTATGTTACTTATATCCAGTGGTAAGTCTGCATCGGAAAACAATAAATTCTGATTCCCCAAAGTATCTACACCAAATACATCAACACGTATATTGTCATTCCCCTCCACCTCACCGAAATCAGCATCTAAGTTCATCCAACTTTTAACAGGCCCGACTTGCTGCGTAAAAATAGTTCCGCTCTCATAACGGGCGTCTACTGTTTCTGACAAACTAATGACTTGCTTGTTTTTCGGATCAGGTGAGGATGGGTTTGCTGTTATTTCTATTCCATTGCCGGCACCACTACCTTTTTTACCCAATAAAATATAAGGATCGCCATTTTGCAAATTATCAATAACAGCAGCTGAAGCTCCTAAACTCAATAATTCCAGCCTGTTATTGGCCAAAAGAATATTCCAGGCAACACTGTCATAGGAAGTTATAAGTACAAAATCACCCTCGGGTAAATCATCATAGTATTTCTTAAAATAAGTCTGTGGTTGATTCAATTGATTATTATAAATTTGGTTAATCACCTGAGGTCTCCTCCCACAGGAAATATCATCGATTATATCAAATTCATTACTGCCTAAAATACGATAAGGAGCTCCTGAAGAACGATCAAATGCCACCAGGTTAAGTGTTCTGAATTTACATTCATTCACAAAAAAACCGAAGGTAGAAAATTCAATCCCATCAATCATAATACTCAGCCTTCCAAGAGCAGTATCTGCAGGATTGCTTACTTCCAGTTGAAAAGGATTTTCTTCAAACGACCAGGGGCCGTATTCAATATTAAGGCCCTCTATCTCATTCAGTCTGATTTGATCAATTTGATTCTGGACCCACCCTTGTTGAGGAGTTCCGGTATAAACAAAAGAAGAGGTAGTCCATTGATCCAACTCATCTGCACGGGGATCGGCAAATTTAGTACGCCAGAAGTAGGCCTTATTGTCATTACTTAATAAGCCCACCTCCCATTTGGCTATCACTTTCGCATTAACAGTTTGCTGCTTTAAAAATGGGCTGGTAAAGTTGCGGCTAGTGTCGAGTTCAAACAAAAAATCCCGCTCTTCGGAAAACAGGTCAGTTGATTGGGCAGTTAAAGTTATGTTCTGCTCATTGACAAAGGAAAAATTGTAGGGATACAAATTGAGAGTTGTTCCTATGGAAATAAAGTATTCAATAGATGCTGAATTATTGGTTTCATCCATTTCGTTGATGGAATCAGCAGGATCAAGTTGAATCTCAAATCTATTTTGCCCAAAGCTGTTGATATCTTCATTAAAAATACTCAACTGTACTGTATCCTGATAATATACTGAAGGAAAATATTGCACCTCCTGTTCTATAACCTCATTATTGGGCAGGATTCTTTTGACAGATATCCCAATGGAATCTACAGGGGTAGTACCAAAGTTTCTGATAATCACATCGATTCCAAATTCCGGTGTAAAGGCATCAATAGGCTCTCCATCAATGGAGACCACTTCCAAATCCTCATCTTTCACTTCCAAATCAGGTTTATTTGCAGGGAACAAACGATAGGCAGGATCTCCCATCAAATTGAATTGTTGTGCCTGAGCCACATAAATCTCCGCAGGATTTGTACCAAATAAAGCTAAATAATCCTTTATTACCTCTTTGTGAATTTTTCCTATTGGTTGATCTATCAGTGAGGAATCTCCAAAGGCTTTTTCATAAAAAATATCGGAGTAACGTTTTAATTCATTGGTAAAGCCTAAGGCTGAATGAGCCATAACTCCCAGTGCTCCCCTATCCACTGTATTCACCCAGTCTTCACCAAAAGTGATCGCCTCTTTATTTTGTTGGTAGAATGATCCTGCATTACAGCCATTGATCAGGATAAAAGGATACTTTCCCTTATTTTGATATCCATAGATATCATTGCTTACAAAGCCAATATCAATATCTGATTCACCTGTTGAAGAATGTCCAAAAAAAGTAATTAAGCCGAGTCCGTTATTTACTTCATCGGCCACATTAATCAACTCTACCACCTGTGTGGTTTCTTTGGTGATATTGATAGCATCTCCGCCAATATAGGGGCTTTCGGCAAAAGCGGTAAAATCATTAATGTAATTTTTAAACCTGTTGATTTCAAAAGCAGAAAGTCCCCCACTTAAATGCAGAAACTTCTTTCTTCTCAAATTATCCAGGGGATTTGCCTCCATTTCTTTTATTTTATTCAAATAATTGGCCACTATTTGCGGGTTATGTGCATTTAGCCTGCCAAATGAAAGGGAAGCTTCATTATTGTTATTGAGGTTAAAACCAAATAGATTATCGGATCCTGGAGAGCCTGCAGTGGGTACAAATTCTTTATATTGGGCAGACGTTTGGGAAGTTTGCCTATAGTATCCATGCCCCCAATTCAATCCCTTGCCAATCAGGAACACAAACTCAGTCTTTTTATTCTCCACCAAAAACCTTGTGAAACGGTAAATGGCCATTGGAGATATTTCCCCAAAATTAAACTGGTCATAAAGGTTAGTGATATCAACAACCAAAGTATCATACCCCCCACCTGCTTGCGAAGCACGATAAGATGCATAGGATTTTACCGGATTATTATAGTCCCCGGCCTGCTTAGTCAAATCCGTATGGCTGATAATCACATAATCAGGATCAATACTTGCCAGGTTTCTAAACTTGATTCTTTTAATCACCGGAGTAATAAAATTCTGATTCTGAATATATAAATTGGCCCCGTTCAAAGTATTCTCTACTACAGTGTTTATTTCGTTGCCTGATCTATTAGTTCCAAGGAGTACAGGTTCATTAAAATTATCTATCCGATATAAGCGGGCACTGCTATTTGTATTGGTAAAACTCACATATGAATTATTCGCGGCATTGTCACCTAAATGGAAAGAAGTACCAGCTTCATTATCCATATCAAAAGTTTTACTGTAATTAAGCGAAATGTAGGAAACAGACATTCTATCCGGAGAGTTACCTTGAGGCACAACCCTCACTTCAATGTTACCATTTACATTTACATCAGACCAATTCAAACTGACTGCAAGCTTAGTAAAACCATAACCTGAAAAATTGACTGCTCCAACACTTCTTAAAGAGTTGGTAGTTGGCCCCACAAAAACCTCCGCCTGATGATCCCTTGCATTTCTTCCTTGTACTAATATTTCAAATTCAGGTGAAGCATCATTTCTGTTTTGTTTGAGAAGATTGCCCACCGTATAATTTCTTGCACTTGTAAAACCACTATCCGTCCAGCCTTCCCCTTTATCAAAAGTAGATTTAAACACTTCGTTTTGAGGATTATAAGATTGACCTCCATTTGCTGAGCTAACCCATAGATTCTTTACATTCTGAATAAATGATGTTTCAGCAGGCAAATCATTGGCGTTGTTGATCACGTTCCGCTCAATCATTCTTTTACCTTGAACCCCATCCAAACGCCAGGTTAAAAAATAAGCTGTCGTATCAGTAAATAAATTGTAATATGTGTGAGGTTGATCTTCCGGATTTTCATACAAAGGTGTATCGGAAATTCCATCATTTTTTCTGCCCAAAAACTGAATAACATCCCCTTGATTGAGTTTTCCATCAGCCTGGCCTGTTACCCTGATAGCAATTTCGTTCCCACGATGATAAATTCTAAAAGTGCGGGAATCAATACTTGAAAGTGGCAAGCCAGCATTAAATAATGTATTATAATCCAGTTGATAGGCTCCCTCCTGTGCTATAGAGATTTTGTAATAATCCTGGTTAAAATTAATCCATTCTGAACCGTACTGTGAAATGCCCATTAACGGAGCAAACCAACAAATAAAAAAACCGATGATTAGAAATAAATTACTCTTTAGCATTCCAATTCAATATAACGGAAAAAATATGTGAATATAATGATTCTGAGCTGTTGCCTAAATCTGTAAATGCATAATCAATTTGCAAAATCTTGTATTTAAAACCGAGTCCCATATTAGCCTGCCCATTCCATCTTTCAGTACCATTAAAATTCTTGATCTTTTGGAGATTATTTCCGCCAAATCTTAAAAACGCCATATTATCATAAGCCAATTCAATGCCTGCACGTGGATCAATTGAAAATTTGTCTTCACTGATATAAGTGTTTCTTTGACCATCGAAAGTGGCATCAAAATTCACTTCTGCCAATACACTGAATTTATAAGGTAATTTTTGAGTATAGGCTGTTCCTAAAATCAGCCGGGGAACTGCCAATTCAGTGCTATTCTCAGGAATCTCATTGTTGGTTTGGTTATATATTTGCTCAATCATGGTGACATTGTGATACCAGGTAGTAAAAGTCCCGGTGACATCCCTGGCCATTAATCCAATATCCAGATTTTTATATTTATAGGAAGCCCCCAGGTCAAATCCAAAACCCCAGGCCTTGGCAAATTCACCTACTGTTCGATGGATCACTTTTGCATTGGCGCCAAATGACAGTCCTTCTAAAAATTTCAGGTTTCTGGCATAAGAGAACTGAAATGCATAATCTGCAGCAGAAAAAAAACGAATATTATCGTAATTAAGTGCTCCATTGGCATCATACAAGAAACGTGTATCAGGAATATCATCCACTCCGAAGCGGATAAATGTAATACCCATTGTACTTTCCTCATCTATGGGCGTGGCAAAACCAGCATAATCATAAGCAGCAATACCCGCAAAATATTCAGCATGCATCAAATTCAAGGAATAGTCACTTTTGATCGCCATCAATTTGGCAGGATTCCAATAACCGGCCGAAGCATCTGAAACTGAAGCAACATTGGCTCCTCCCATGGCGAAGCTTCTTGCTCCTACTCCAATAGATAAAAATTCATTGGCATACTTGGGCTTTGAAACCTGAGCAAGCAAAGAGAAGCTACCTAACAAAAAAATCAATAAAAGTGATATGAATCTCATCGATTGTTATTTCCTTAAAATTACAAAATATATCATGATAATTTGGTTTTCTTTTCTCTTCATTTAGCATTCCATTTAAAATAATCAATGGTCACCTGTCTTATAATCGTACACTTTTTCAAATTAAAGTGACCACAGTCGAACATAAAGTTCAAAACTAAAATTCATTTGACTCCATCTTTGAAAATTAATAAAAGGGGATTAATGAATGAGAACGCAGTTTTTAATCCAATAAGCCAGCTTACCCCCTTGTTGAAACTTGTCTTGGTACAAATCTTGGCATTTGGTATGGCAAGGCGAATAAGATTTTCGCTCATTAATATTCATAAAATGAAAATCTATATGATAGCAGAAAAATTAAAAACACAATTGAGAATAGGTATTCTTGAATATTGTGCGATGCAAATCCTGCACAGAGGTGAGGTATATGCATCAGATATGATCGAAGAGTTGCTGGCTGCTAAGCTGATATCTGTTGAGGGTGTAGTATATCCTTTACTGATCCGCTTTAAAAATGAGGGACTGGTGCGGTATGATTGGGTGGATTCTGAAAGCGGCTTACCAAAAAAACATTATCAATTAACAGATGATGGTATTAGTACGGTAAAAGCCCTGGACCAGACATGGGATGAAATAACAAAGACCACGGAATATTTCAGAGCAAGGAATTCTGAAATGTCCGGAACAAATTCCGATTCAACATCAAAAAAATAACACACCTATCTGCAAAAATGTAGCAGTATTCAGGTAAAAAACTTAATTTTAGAGCAATGAAAAAAAACATAAGTATCAATATTGGCGGAATTATTTTCCATGTGGAGGAAGATGGTTTTGAGGCATTGAAAAAATATTTGGACACTATTAACCATTATTTTTCCGATTTTGAAGATAGCCAGGAAATCATTAACGACATAGAAAACAGAATTGCCGAAATTTTCCTTAGCAAGCTAAAGGACGATAAACAAGTGATCAGCTATGAGGATATTCAATCTTTGATGGCCACCCTGGGAAGTATTGAGGATTTTAAGAAAGCAGAAGAGCAGACAGAGGAAAAAGAAGCCTCTTATGAAAATAAATCTGCTTACGAGGAAAGCGGTGAACCCAGAAAATTATATCGCGATGTGCAAAGGAAGATTCTGGGAGGTGTAGCTGCCGGAATAGCCCACTATTTTAATGTGGATGCTCTTTGGATAAGGCTAGCGATGCTTTTATTATTCATTGGCACCTCATTTGCCAATGGCTTCTCATTATTTGTGGCACTTGTATATATCGTTTGTTGGATATTCCTTCCATCCAATCCATTTTTGAAAGAAGACGAGAAAGTTAAAAAATTCTACAGAAGTGAAGATAACAAAGTAATTGCCGGTGTAGCAAAAGGGCTTTCCGCTTATTTTGGAGTAGATGTGGCCGTTATTCGGATAATATTTGTTTTATTGCTCATTCCGGGCGGTGCAGGATTTTTCATATATTTGGTACTATGGCTTATTACTCCCTATGCCAGAACAGTCACTCAGAAAATGCAAATGGAAGGAACGCCCATTACACTTTCCAACATAGAACAAAATATTAAATCGGGTCTTAATGTGAAAGAGGGAGAGGAAACTCCCATTGTAAAAGTACTTTTATTCCCTTTCCGCTTAATTGCTATTATTTTAAATGGAATGGCCAAAGCTTTGGGACCGGTGCTTAATTTTGTAGTTGAGGCTATCCGAGTAGTAATGGGCATTGTGTTATTGGTTTTTGGTCTGGTAGCAAGTGTATCTGTAGTAATAGCTACCTTAATATCACAGGGAATTGTAGCCAATAGCGATTACTTTCACTTTGGTGATATCCCTTATCAACTAATCTCAAATACTATTCCATCAGAATTAATCATTGCCATTGTTATTTTATTGCTCATTCCGGCTATTTTTATTTCCATTGCAGGTATCAGTGTATTGGCAAAAAGGTGGGTATTAAATAAAACTGTAGGTTTTTCTTTGCTGGGAGTTTGGGTATTGGGCATTATTATGAGTGCCATTTTAATACCGGCAACTGCTTTGAAATTCAGTAAAGAGGCTACAGTTACTGAAGTAGAAACTTTTAAAATAGAGGATAAAATAGCTGTATTAAAAGTAAATGAAGCAGGATATGAAGATCGTCCTTACACAAGAATTACCTTAAAGGGCTATGAAGGGAATGAGTTCAAACTAGAGAAAAATTTTGAAGCAAAAGGAAGCACCAGGATGGAAGCTGAGGAGAATGCGAAAATGGTCACTCATCATGTAGAACTGCGCGAGGATTCTGTTTTATGGATCGATTTAAACTTCAGGTTCAATGAAGATGCCATCTTTAGGGCACAGTCGTTAAGAATGACTTTATACATTCCCTATAACCAACCTTTTCAAATGGATAGAAAAATGCGCTATCTTCTAAGAAACACTATCTATATCAATGGATATAATGTAAAACAAATTCCTTACAACACCTGGATGTTTAATGAAGAAGGTTTGCAATGCTTAAGCTGTGAACAAACCAGTGCAAGGGTTATATCAGGGGAAAGTGATTCCTTTTACGAGGCTCCATTTTATATAAATGACAATATCGCCCCTGTTATTTATAATTTTGATGATTTTGACAGGATCTCCGGTGCCACCGGCTTATTTTTAGAGATTCACCAGGGAGATGAGTATCAGGTTGCAGTGTTTTCTGATGAAGACGATCTGGATGATTTGCAAATCACCAATAGGAATGGAAAATTAAGATTGAGCTATAGTTCAAGTGGATGGAAATGGAGAAATACTGTTCCTGACATTAAATGTGTCATTACATTACCGGAATTGGAAAAACTGGAATTGTCGTCAGGGGCTGTAGCCCATGTTGTAGACTTTAATGCTCAGGATTTCCATGCTGAATTAAGTTCAGCTGCAAAGGTTTATGCAAAAGGCATTTTCAAAAATGTAGAAATAGATTTATCCAGTGCTTCCAAAGCAATTTTGGGTGGTAAGACTGATTACTTAAATGCAGATTTAAGTAGTGCCGCAAAGGTTGAAGCCTTCGATTTGATAGCCAACAAAGGAAGAGTAGATGTTTCCAGTGCTGCCAAAGCAGAAGTTACCGTAAAGGAAAACCTTAATGCTCAAGCTTCAAGCGCAGGAATAATCAACTATGAAGGAAATCCACAGGTAAGTAGTAATAGTAGTAGCGGTGGACAAATCAAGAGAGAAAATTAAAATCAATTAGATATTTTTTCCAATTCATCTTCATCTCTATAAATTCTTCTTTGACAAAATAAATAACCACGGCTGATAGCTGTGGTTATTTATTTTATGCTCATGATTGATTGTGCCCCCTATCTATTTGAAATAAAAAAGTAATAATAGTACTATTCAAACCTCCGAGGGTTTCCTGTCCGGCTAATAGTTAGCCCATCTATAAAACAAATCAATAAACAAGCCGTGAAAAATTATGTGGTTGATTTAATTTTCGCATCTTTAACATCAAATAAAAAGTATACTTTATGGATGTAAGAATTAAGTTTTTAGGTGGGGCACAATCTGTTACAGGTTCAAAATTTTTGCTCGAAATTGATGAGTTCAGACTTTTAATTGATTGTGGTCTTTTTCAGGGTTTAAAGAAATTACGGCTAAGGAACTGGGAAGATTTACCTATTCCAGCTGAGAGCATTGATGCAATAGTATTAACTCATGCCCACCTGGATCATTCAGGATATGTCCCCCGCATTGTAAAACAAGGTTTTAAAGGGAAAATTCACTGCACTGAAGCTACTGCCGACTTATTGGAAATACTTTGGATCGACTCAGCAAAATTACAGGAGGAAGAAGCAGAATTTATCAAAAAGAAAGGATATAGCAAGCATGAGAATCCTTTAGCCCTTTATAATCAGAAAGATGTACAAATTTCACTCCCCCTTTTGAAAACACATCCATTTGAAACACTTATTACGCTTACTGAAAATATTCAACTCAAATTTTATCCTGCCGGTCACATATTAGGAGCCTCCATTGTAGAACTCAAAGTGAAAGGAGATACACAAGAAAAAAACCTATTGATTTCAGGAGATATTGGAAGGGAGAATGATCCGGTTTTATTTCCTCCCACTGTCGTAAAATCAGCTGATATTGTTTTAATGGAGTCTACTTATGGCGATAGAATAAATAATAATGAAGATATCAAAGAAACGTTAAAAGACCATATCCTCAAAAATATTGATTCGGGGGTTATAATGATTCCCGCTTTTACCGTAGGTCGTACACAAAACCTATTGCTTTATTTACATGATTTAATGAGAACAGGGGATATACCCGAGACTCCGGTTTATATTGATAGCCCAATGGCCATTAGCGTTACCTCACTATATGAGAAATATGATGCACTCCACCGCTTAGAAGACAAAGCCGTTTTCAATGACCGTAATTTCCATTATGTTAAGGATCAAATGCAGTCCAATTCGCTGAAAGCACTAAAAAATAAAGCGATAATTATTTCTGCCAGTGGCATGCTTACCGGTGGACGTATCCTTAACCATCTTTTCCAAAGACTATCCAATAAAAATGACACTTTATTGTTTTCCGGCTACCAGGCTATTGGTACGCGGGGAAGGGATATTCTGGAAGGGAAAGAAAAAATCAGAATCTATGGTGAAGAAATTTCCGTTCATTGTCAGTATGATGAAATTGAAGGACTCTCAGCGCATGCTGATCAAACCGAACTAATTGAATGGTACCAGAAGATTGTTGAAAAACCAAAATATACTTTTATTGTGCATGGAGAAATAAGAGCTGCTGAAGCACTTAAAAGTAAATTGGAAAATGCCGGGGCTAAGAATGTATTCATTCCCGACTATTTAGAGTCATTCGAACTATTTTCAGGGATTTAATTTCATCAATTTCTTTTTAGATCACTTGTAAAAAAAACTCAATTTAATGACCAAAATCATAATATAATAAGATTGAAATCATAGCTTCCAACATAGGTAACATTAGTTACTAACTACCTGAATATTAACCCGTAAAATTGTTTAGAAATATATATTGAAGCTATGAAAATCGAACAAATTTACACAGGATGTTTAGCACACGCTGCATATTATATCGAAAACAATGGAGAAGCTGCAGTTTTTGATCCTTTAAGGGAAGTGCAGCCCTACATTGACAGAGCAGCTAAAGACAAAGCCAAAATTAAGTATGTATTTGAAACACATTTTCATGCAGACTTTGTAAGCGGTCATTTGGATTTGGCTAAAAAAACAGGAGCTAAAATTGTTTACGGTCCAACAGCCAAACCTCAATTTGAAGCTATTGTAGCACAAGATAATGATATTTTTGAAGTAGGGAACTACAAAATAAAAGCACTGCATACTCCCGGCCATACTATGGAAAGCACTACCTATCTTTTGATAGATGAAACTGGAAATGACCACGGAATCATCACGGGGGACACATTATTTATTGGAGATGTAGGCAGGCCGGATTTGGCACAGCACGTTATAGCAGACTTAACCGAAGAAAAACTAGCCGGTCATTTGTACGACTCCTTACACAACAAAATCCTTCCTTTAAATGATCATTTAATTGTGTATCCAAATCATGGAGCCGGAAGTGCTTGTGGTAAAATGATGAGCAAAGAAACTACAGATACTTTAGGTCACCAGAAGAAAACCAATTATGCATTACAGCCAATGGACAAAGAAAAATTCATCAAAGAATTATTAACCGGACTTACCTCTCCTCCCGGCTACTTTCCGAAAAATGTTTTAATGAACATTCAAGGATATGAAAGCATTGATTCTGTAATGAAAAAAGCAAAGCAACCCTTAAGCCCTGAAGCTTTTGAAGCTGCTGCCAATGAAACAGGGGCGTTAGTTTTAGACACCAGAAATGCAGAAGTTTTTGCAAAAGGATTTATTCCAAACAGTATAAATATCGGATTAGATGGAAATTTTGCCATGTGGGTAGGCGAAATGATTCCCGATATTAAACAAAAAATTCTCTTAGTGGCTGAAAAAGGAGATGAAGAAGAAGCTATAATAAGGCTTTCAAGAGTGGGGTATGACAATACTATAGGTTTTTTAGAAGGTGGATTTAAAAACTGGCAGCTAGCTGGCAAAGAAACTGATTCAGTTAAAAGAATAAACGCAGAAGAATTAGCCAATAAAATGGAAGAAAAGCCACTGATTTTTGATGTGAGAAAGAAAAGTGAGTTTGATTCTGAGCATGTTATCGGGGCCCGAAATATACCTTTAAATCAAATCAACTCCCATTTGGCAGAGTTACCAAAAGAAAAACAATTTATTCTACATTGTGCGGCAGGTTATAGGAGTATGTTGGCCGCTTCCATACTGAAAGCAAGAGGATGGGAAAATTTTGTAGATGTGAGAGGTGGTTTCAAGGAAATTAAAGAAACTAATATTCCAGTATCTGAATATGTATGCCCAACTACTTTACTTTAATTTTATTTGAACTGTAATTCATTTTATGCCACAACATTCTGTTGTGGCATAATTTTCTATTTTCATGCTTTCCCTATTTTTCAAGTGAGATTTAAAAAAGATAAAAGTCTAACCATGTTAATTTTAACCCATCAACCTAATGTCAGATGGAAATCTATAATATTCAATTTATTCAAATCCCCAATACTTCTTTTAGCTTAGGGAATCCGGTTTTACTTACAGGCACCTGCTCTCCTGAATGAAGTTTTACAATGTGACTATCTTTTTTATAAGCTTCAATTTTGGTGATTTCACTTACCTTCACAATATAAGAGCGATGTACCCTCACAAATGTTTGGGGATCCAGGCTATGTTCAAAATATGTCAATGTTTTATTCTTGAGAAATTTCCCTTCTAAAGTATATATGTTCACGTAATCGTCATTGGCTTCCATATATTTAATATCCTGGACGGGAATGATTTTAATATCATTGCGAACCTTCACAACTATACGGCTCAGCATCTCCTGATTGTTTAACTCTTCATTTTGCATAAGAGTCGCCAAATTTTTATCTACTCCATTTAATTGAAATTTCTCAATTGCTTTGGCAAATCTCTCCTTAGCAAAAGGCTTTAACAGATAATCAATGGCATGTACATCAAAAGCTTTCATAGCATATTCATCATAAGCTGTGGTGAAAATTACCGCAGGAATATTATCTATGAGTTCCAGCATTTCGAAGCCATTGATTTTCGGCATTTGCACATCCAGGAATATCAAGTCCGCCTCATGTTCTTGAATAGCCTTTAAGCCTTCAAAGCCATCGTGGCAAACAGCTACTACTTTAAATTGCGGGAAATCTTCCAGATATTCCTTTACAATTTCCGTGGCCAGGGGCTCATCATCTATGATTATAGTCTTGATCATGGTTCTGTGGGATTAGTAGTTGTATGCTATATTGTTTGTCTGTTTGTTGTGTTTTCAGTAAATCATATCTGCCAAAAACCAGGAATAAGCGTCTTTTTACAGCTTCCAAACCAAAGCCAGACCCTTTAGGTTGCCCTGCCCTGGGATCAAATGGATTAGTGATTTTCACTATCAGGCCCTGACTACTCGCTACGATTTGCAAGCTGATAAATACCTCCCCGGTCAGACCATACAAACTGTGTTTTACAGCATTTTCCAACAAAGGCTGGATCAATAATTGGGGCAAATTATAATTTTTTGTGTGATCGTCCAACTCAATCTGTACCTGCAGACGATGACCAAACCGTACCTTTTCTATATCAAGAAACAATTTCAAAAATGACACTTCTTCGGTCACACTTATCCACTTCTTTTCATCCTTCCTGATTGTTGCCCTAAGAAAATCAGAGAGTTGCAAAACCATTTCCCTTGCTTTTTCCGGTTGACTTTTGACCAGGGCGCTAATAGAATTAAGGCTGTTAAAGAGGAAATGAGGCTGCAATTGTTGTCTCAAGTGATACAATTCAGCTTCCCTGGCCATTTGCTGTATCTGAGTCTCCCGTTCCACTGCTTCTGCCTGTTCCTCTAATCTGCCATGGTAATTCAGTAATAAAGAGCAAGCCATAAAAAGTAATAACAATACAAATCCCCTGGCCAAAAATATATGCTCCAGAAAATCCTGGTATTCAATTTCATGCTTAAAGATGGTCTGTAACAGCTGATCTCCTCCAAACAGCACGAATATTGATAATATAAGCGGAATAATATAAGCCAAAATCACATTGCCCTGTGTGGGCAAATAGTATCGAAATATATTCTCCAATAAAATAAAACCTCCTATTAATAAGCCACTATGAACCAGGCTATCTAAAAATGCAATGTGCCAGATTAAGCCATAATATATCAACAAGAAACTTGTAAGGAGAACCCAAAGCACTATTATTATCAGCGCTTTGAGCCATCTAAAGGGCTTGTTGTGAAATAGCTTAGTAATCATACTATAAATAAAAGCATGGGAAAAACCGATTAATGAACATCCTGAAAATATTTCTCTAATTTAAGTAGAATAATATTACTCGATATTTCACAACTATACTAATTACTTCTTTTAATAGGATTTAATTTCCAATCCACCAAAAGTTACCGATCCTATAATTCTCAATACTTTATTGGAAGCTTCACCTGTTGGAGGGAATGCCCTTTTATCTTCTACACCGGCAAATATATTGCTCACGTCAGCTTTTATTTCCCAATGAGGAGGAATAATCAGTTTCATACCTCCAAAAATAACTTCAACATTTAATATGGCTCCATCTTCTAATTCAGCTTTTGATAAATCTATGTCAGCACCACCAAAAATAGCTGATATTTTACCTCCTTTGAAATTTTGAGAAAGCATTCTGCGTTGAACACCTGCAAATAAGGCTTCTGCATTGATAAAATCATTATCGTCATCAAATTTATTTTTACCTGAGCCAAGGGACCAGCTTTCACTGCTCCAGGTATCTTTGCCACTTCCTATCCCTCTTACAAGTATAAAATATATACCTAAAGCTATTAAGCCTCCGGGTATCAGGTAAGGTTCAAATTCCATTGGGAGAAGATTCTCTTTTTTGATCAGCAGAAAAGAGCCAAATAGTATCATAAACATACCAAATCCATTATTAAAGCGATGCCTTACCAAACTGAACACCCCAATTATAATAAGTATTACGGGCCATGACAGCAACCAGCTCGCATCGAAAATATCCAGCCTTTTCAATATCATGAAAACACCTATGGCCAAAAGGATCAATCCTGCCGTTACATTTCCATTGCTCAAATTTTGTTTGTTCTTTTTCATCCTAGTGTATTTATGTTTACAATACAAACATAATCTTAAGCTCACCTAAACTAATACCCTCATAGGTTAAGAATTATAAAAACTCGGTAAATAGCAGGAGTAAATCGGTGAAAAGCAGAAGCTGTTTAGTGCCAATCATTTAAAATCTCACTTTTTTAAAAAAAGACGAACAATATGATTTTTACTAAAACCGTGGGTATTACAGGAGTATCCGTTACATTTCTAAGCTACAGAGATTAAAAATCTCTAACATACAATATCTTTTCCTCATTACTTTTTAAAATCCTTCAACAGCATCAAAGTATGGTTCAAAGCTTTATTACTGTTCCAATCCTGATGACCGGGAATTACATAATCCGGAGAGAATTTCCTTTTTATATTTTTGATAGTGGCAGGCCACTCCTGTATGTTGGCTTCTCCTATGTATCCTAAGTCCTCTGCCTCAACACTCTTTACCAGACATCCACCATAAAGCACCCTATCCTTCTCAAACCATATGATGATGTTATCAGCAGTATGACCCTCTCCTGGATAGTAAGTTTGAATTTCATATTGACCAACAGTAAAAATAGTATCATGCAAGATCAGGAATTCTGCTCGCTCCTCTCCTCTTTCTCTGATGATTTTATCCGTTTGTTCAGTAGTAAATGTTTTAATTCCTTGCTTTTGATAATACGCCAGGCCCGCTGTTCGATCATCATGCGAATGTGTTGCGATATACATAACTACATTTTTATTATGTCTGGTTTTTATACTATCCAGCAAGGGTTGAAACTGGCTGGTATCCCAGGGGCTATCAATGATCACCGCTCCCTCATTTGTTATTAAATAAAGACCATTCGAAGGAAATGGGGTTCCTTTATAATCCTTAAAAGTGGTATAAACATAGAAATCACCTGTTAAATGAGTGATTTCCAGTTTAGTACTTTCTGTTTGAGAAAAAGCATTATTGTAGAAGAAAAGTATTATCAATGAAAATATAATCTTATCCATACTTAATTGAAAATTTTATTAATAAGCAAGTAGCTCTTAGCTTGTACAACCGTATAAATTTAGCACTTCCAATTTTATAATCAATCTTTTCCCATGAACAACTTAAACCTCCTGATTACATCACTTTATTCTGCTATTTCTACCACTACAATTTCATTTCCATATAAGTCGAGGCAATGAAAAAACTTAAATTCCGGGGTATTGACAGGTGCAACTTTAATTTCCACCTTATTCTTCTTTAGCTTTTCAAAAAGCTCATTCAAGGAGGTAGTATATATTACCATAGTGGGTTGCCCATTTGTCTGTCGGCCAATCTGACCTTTTTGTTCTTTGCTATCGGCTTTAATAAACCAAATACCAAAGTTATCTGAAGTGTCTCCACCCAAATGCAAAAACCGTTGCCCAACATCAGTTGTAACATCAAAGATTTTTTTGAATCCAAAATTTTCTTCGTAAAACTTTGATGCTTTTTCATAGTCCTCAACAAGTAGGACAATTCTTCCTAAATAATTTTTCATTTTTTTCTATTTTTAATTTCACTGTCTTGATTGATAGTTAGTTTTTGCCATTTTCTGTAGGTACTGAAAAGCTTTATTATCCTTAGGATGCACCCAATTATATCCTATAGCTTGCCATTGTTCTTCGTATTGATTGAGTCCAATACAGGTAATATATTCATTCCCGCAAACCACATAATCTCTCCAGAATGTAAGAAGGTATCCTCCATTCTTTTTGAAATATTCTTCAGCATCAGAATAGTTTTTGAACCATGCATAAACAATGCCCACACAAGAAGGATTATAAAGACAATCATTTTTAATAACAGTCTCTTTTAAGTCTATCCAGGAATGGAAGCCATTTTCATGAGCAATAACTGCATAGGCATGTTTTAATTTAACAAAACCGGAATTTTCAATAAGCCACTCCTCTGATTTGAGGGAAAAAGATGGTATTTGAAGAAATCTCTTGACAGACTCAGAAGTAGAATCGGGCTTGTTCCTTAAATTTTTAAGAAGAAAAGAGGCTTGAATTTTTAAATCGCTTAAGCGAATGGCTCTTAAATTGTTCATATAATTCCTTTTTTGTCAATTTCCCACTTTTGACCGAAATTAAGTAAACAATAAAAACTGTATTATTTGAGAGGGTGAGTTTATCTTTTGTGGGAATAGGCGGCCCTTGCAACCTAAAAATAAAGGTAAGTATTTTTAGCAATTATATAAATGCTAAACCAACTATTTTGTTGAAAGTTTTTATATTATGTTTCATCGGCTCCCAACAATTTGAAAACCTATTACACAAACAATCCTCTACAATAAAAACCGTAATTTATCTTTCAAGAAGATACCAACAAACACCTGATAAATAATTAAATTATTTGAAAACAAGAGATATAGTTGGATATTAGCATCTTATAAGCATATAAACACCCCATTTCCACTTTTTAAAAAAAATCCTGCTACCTCACGCAACCGATCTGAAGTATATTGCATCTACCTAATGTAACCAGTTAAAATGAAAGTGTTCATCCGAAAATCCATAAGCGAAGAAAGTCTGATTGCGGGATGCATCAAGCAGAATGGCAGTGACCAAAAGGCACTGTTTGATAAGTATTCAGGAAGAATGCTAACGGTTTGCAACCGCTATATCAAGGACAGACTGGAGGCAGAAGGGGTAATGGTGACAGCATTTGTGAAAATATTTGAACGGATTGCGCAATTCAGTGGAGAGGGCAATTTTGAGGGATGGATGCGTAGAATAATGGTGAATGAATCGTTGATGTACTTAAGGAAACATAAAAATATGTCCTTGACAATTGATATAGAGGAAGCACACCATTTACCCAATTTTGAAGTACTGGATGATCATCTGCAAGCGGCAGACCTGTTACAAATGATTAGTGAATTACCGGTGGGCTACAGAACTGTTTTTAACCTGTACGCCATAGAAGGCTTTTCCCATAAGGAAATAGCAGAGCAATTGAACATACATGAAAACACTTCCAAATCGCAATTAAGCAGAGCCAGGGCATACCTGCAAAAGCGTTTAACCGAAATGGAGCAACAAATAGAAATGAGTCATGGAATCAAATAGAATCGATGAAATATTCAAGGATAAACTGGAAAGGCACAGCCTAAAGGTATCCGACCAGGCATGGTCGCAGCTTCGATCTCAGATGAAGTCAGAAAAGAAACATCAACCAAAATTCTGGATGGTCGCTGCAAGCGCAAGTATATTAATATTATTTTCGCTCGGCTTGGGGTATAATTTAATGAACAAGCCCACCACTATATCCGGGAAGAAGGTTGAGTTGAGAAATAGTCAAAACTTTACGGCTCAAACACATATACCTTCTCAACCGCAGGTGATCGGGAAAGCGCATTCGGAAGCTTTAGAAGCAAATCGAGTAGAAAATAATCAAAAAAGCAACTCTGCTCCATCTGTTAAAAGATTTCAAAAAGAAGAAAAGGTAGAGGAAGTATTCCGACCTCAACCTTTGGAAAAAATTTCCGGAATGGAGGCCCGATTGGCTATACAAACGGATGAAATAAAAATTGTCAGATTTCCTGGCAATGAAAGAGAAAGTGACATACAGATTGAAATCTACTATGAACAACAATTAGTTGGATCAAGGATAGATGAAACCAGGAATTCACTCAATAAAAGTGCAAACAAACTAAAGTCACTGGCCAGTGAAATAAGTTTAGCAGATTTAAGGTCTGCCAAAAATGAGCTTTTTGCTTCCGCCTTCCAGGCAAACAAAAGGACTTTAAATAATTAATCAATATTAAAAAAAAGACAATGAAACGTATAAACCACATAGCTTTAGTAATGGCATTGACTCTCCTTAGCATGCCGGGAATGGCTTTCAACGAAACATCTGATACTTTGAAAATAGTAAAGAAAGATGGTGAAACAGCAATAATAATCTTAGAAGATAAGATTTACAGTGTAAGGATATTCAAGCACACAAGCAGAGAAGAATTGGAAAAATTCAAAGAAGAAGCTGCCGAACATGGAATTGATATCACTTATGAAAACCTACAAATTGTCAATGGCACTATTGAGGCTCTTAAAATGAAAGTAGATTGTAATGATGGCTTTTCAGGAGTAGTTACGGTTACAGATATTCCGGAATCAGGGATTGGTTTTATCAGGGATTATTCAGAAGATGCCAATGTACCCTTTCAAATTGGGAAGGTTTTCCAAAACCAACCAAAATCATTGTCGGAGGAAATAGAAGAAGATATTGAGGCTGATATTGAAGAAGAGTCGAAATCATGGGAGCAAAAAGTAGAGGACGGATTTGACACTGCCTTTAATAGAGAATCTAAAATCCATAGTGATTCCAAATCCAAAAAAAGGTTTCGTCATGATCATGAATTTGAGTTTCTAATTGGGTTGAATAATTACCTCAATGAGGATAATCAATTCCCAGACAACAATAATGAGGTCTATAGCCTGGATCCAAGTACTTCATGGACTTATGGTATCAATTCCGTACACAGGCTTTCCTTAAGCAGCTATTTCAAGTTGAACTTTCAATTTGGCCTGCAATGGTACAATTTTGCTATGGCTGATAGTCGTTATCAAATTATTAAAGGCCCTGAAGAATTGGAATTTATGGATACTGCAGTGGAGCGTCCGGATATAAGCCCTAGCAGAAGCAAACTTAACATCACTTATTTAAATATCAACCTTGTTCCAATGTTCCATACAGGAAAAAGCAGCTCATCATTCAGGTTTGGTGCAGGACCGTATGGTGGCTATAGAATTGGCAGCAAATCCAAATTTAAATATGATGACGATGGAAAAGATGTTACCAAGAATAATTTCTATCTCAACAACTGGAGATATGGAATCAAAGCACAAGTTGGCTGGAAAGGCATTGATCTATTCGCCACTTATGATCTGAATCCATTATTTATCGACAACAGAGGGCCAGAATTAAATGCCTTTTCTTTCGGAATTATATTCTAAGCCAGTAGAAATTTGAATAGGAAATTAAGTAAACACCTACAAAATAGCCACAGAGATTAATCTGTGGCTATTTTTTTTTAGAAAATAATAATTGGATAAACAAATGACAGTACAATATTCCTTTGAAATATTTTATCAACTTATCATGCTTTATAATTGATTTGCTTATACTCCTCTTTACTCAACCGCAAATCCCTCCTTACGGTTTGTAGCTCCGGTCTAAAAAAAGAAGCATATAACAATAAGGCAGTAAACAACCCCATCATGGCATTATGATAAGTGCAGGCAAAAGTGAACACTATTATTACCTGATAGATACTCAAACTTACATATTTGATAAGAGTCGTCCTTTTGTAAATTTTCATCTTGTTTTCCAAATCCTTCTCTTTGGAAGCTGCCATATTCCTGTTTTTGGCAAAGAAATGCAAGTAGAGCACTACTATCAAAGCGAAAAAGGAAACAAAGCCTACAAAGTAAATCTCCATTTGAAGACTCAATTGCGTTAAGGTGTTATTTCCGTTTTCTGATCGTAAGAATACAATGGCAAACAAAAACAGAGGAGCCGCCAACAATCCATAGTAATTCATCTGCAAAGACTGAAAAAAAGACTCCCAGTATTTTAAATCACGCTTTTCTTCCATTATTGACATTTACTAGCCTCATGAATATGAAGCTATTTTTAATACCTATTAAGCTTAATTGCACAGAAAACAATAACGACATAATTTTACCGAGCCGAATCCAACAGCTTAACTGCACTAAGGCCCAAATGGTTAACTAATATTTTCTTGTATTCAGTCGAATTTTTGTATCCATCATTGGCTGCAAAGAATTCTTCCATGATAGGTTGCCAATCACTGGAAAGAGGCATAATAAAAGCAAAATCCTCCGAACCATCATCTCCTACCTGATGCCTTTTCAATGGTTTTCTTTCCTTTACAGCATTTAAATAAAAAGCTAAATCCAGGTATGAAAATGATTTGGGATCTGATAAAATCTTATCCAACACAGCAGGGCTGGAATTAATATAGGAGATTTTAAGCTCAGGGTAAAATTTGGATTTAATCTGATTCACCCTTTTTTCATTAAGCGTTCCTTTGGCTGTATAGCCTGTAAATCCTTTAAAAACAGTACTGATTTCCTCCATTGAGCTCAATGTAGGTACGCTACTGTGTGTTACCAGGATAGCAAAATTGGTGATAAATGCCGGGCTAAACTTAATTTGGCTTTTCCTGGCTTCTGTAACGGTCACATTACCTAATCCAAAAACACCCTTAGAACCATTTTTAACACCATCAAACATCGCACTAAAACTACTGCCATTGCCTACATACCGTGCATTCATCTGAATGCCATGATTTTTGGCTACATAGGCCATAAAATCATTCATAATATCCACACAAACACCTGTCAGCTTTCCGGATGCATCTTTATAGGCAAAGCCCGGGGTTTCTACATAAGTAAAAGTAACCACCGCTTTTTTGCTGGCTTTTGCCTCGGAAAAATTATCTCCTGATAAACTTTGGGCAGTAATCTCTGATGCAAATAGCATCAGTAAAATAATCGGGATAAAAAGTATACGTACCATAGAATTATATTGAATTATAAATATTCTTATATTAAAACCTCAATGTAAATAAAGCTATTTCTCACTTGGATTCAAATTTTCTTTTGCCAAAGCATAGTTTGGAGCAAGTTTAAGAGCTTTATTAAAATATTGTTTTGCAGCCTCCTCATTGCCCTGCGCACGTGCAATCATTCCCTGCACATTGTATACTACTGCCTTAAAAGGTGCTTCTATCTCTTCCTCAGCTTCATTTTTTACGTATACATTATTTCTCTCCACAGCCGGTTTGCCTAACAACAACTCTGAATTAATCATCGCATCATCATATTTCTTTAAATCATACTGCTTCTGAATAATTTCAAACAGCACAAAGGCGTCATCTGATAAGCTGTACAATCTTTCGTACATCTTCAATGATTGATCAAGAGCTCCTAGTTCTTCCAGGCTTTTTGCTCCAATTTGTAACATCAATCTGTTATTGGAATTTCTATTTAATGCATCCCTGCTTACAAGAGCTGCTGAAGCATATTGCTGAAATTCAAAATACATATAAGCCAATGAATCCAAATAAGCGGAATTATTTGGTTCTAATACCATTAAATCATATATGGCATCCTTGGCTATTGCAAAATCATTGTATTGAATGGATTTGCTATATTTCATTTTGGCCCTATTTATGGCCTCTTCATTTCCGGATTGGCTGAAGCCGAAAGAACAAACGGCCATCATTAAAATGGCGATTAGAATAGATTTACTTGATTTTATCATGATGTTACTTTAAGATTTAGTTTTTTTCCTGTTTCCAGCATGTATTGGTAAGCTTCTTCGCGATTATTACTGATCTTACCATCCAATATTGCTTCCTTAATTTCATTCTTAATTATTCCAATTTCTTTACAAGGGGAAAGATTGAAAGCTTCCATAATATCTTCCCCTGATATGGGTGGCTGAAAGTTCCTTACCTGGTCTTTCTCTTCCACCTCTTTCATTTTTTGCTCCACCACATCAAAATTTGCCAGGAATTTCTGAACCTTGGTAGGATTTTTTGAAGTTACATCAGCCCGACATAAATTCAAAAGATCTTCAATGTCATCCCCAGCCTCAAATAGCAATCTTCGTACCGCATTATCAGTGATATTATCCCTGACCAACGGAATAGGCCTCAAATGAAGTAAAACAAGCTTTTGCACATACTTCATTTTTTCATTTAATGGTAATTTTAATCTTTGAAAAATTCTTGGGACCATTCGGGCTCCTTTATCTTCATGGCCGTGAAATGTCCATCCCTGCTTGGGCTGGAAACGTTTGGTAGCTGGTTTTGCTATGTCATGCAATAATGCTGCCCATCTCAGCCATAGCCCACCACCAAGTGCTGCAGTATTATCAAGCACTTGTAAGGTGTGATAAAAGTTATCCTTGTGCTTATGTCCATTTTTTTCTTCCACTCCCTGAAGGTTAGTCAATTCAGGGAAAAATTTATCCAGAAGTTGCGCATGATACAAAAGTTTAAACCCGTAGGATGGTGTATCGGATAAAATTATTTTATTTAGTTCATCAGTTATTCGCTCCTGAGAAATAATTTTAAGCCTATCTGAATTTTTTACAATGCTATCAAATGTGTTAGGCTCTATGTCAAAGCCTAACTGAGCAGCAAAGCGAACCGCCCTCATCATCCGAAGAGGATCATCTGAGAAAGTAACATCAGGGGCCAATGGAGTTCGAACAATTTTTCTCTTTAAATCCTTTACTCCATTGAATGGATCCACCAGATCCCCATAATTCTTAACATTTAAACTGATGGCCAGCGCATTGATAGTGAAATCTCTTCTGTTCTGATCATCCTCAAGACTGCCATCTTCTACTATGGGCTTTCTGCTATCCCGTTGATAAGATTCCCTCCTCGCCCCCACAAATTCAAGGTCAAATTCCCCATAATGGATACATGCTGTACCGAAATTTTTAAAAATTTGAACACCTTTAGTAGTCCCTAAGGCAGAGGCTACTTTTTTAGCCAAAGCAATGCCGCTACCCACACATACAAAATCAATATCTTTGGAGGGCCTTTCAAGAATTAAGTCACGCACGAAACCACCCACTATATAAGCTTCAATCCCCAGTTCGCTGGCACAGTTCTTTACCACTGAGAATATCTTATCTTTATCTATTACTTCCTTAAAATTCATTTATAATTTCTTAGGTGCCAGACTATATAAAATAGAAAGAGTGTGGAAATCCCATACCTATTCCAGTTCTTTTCCTGACTTGGCTCTCTGCATTAAAATTCAAAGTTAGTATATTCTTCGGATTTGCAGGAATGGTATTCTGACGAATTTTAAGGATTGCATCCTTTCCAATAAAAAAGCCGATTCAATGAATCGGCTTTTACTATTTTGTATGAAAAAAAATTTAGTTCCTCCTATTAATTTCATCTCGGATTTTGGCTGCCATTTCATAGTCTTCAGCTTTAATGGTCTTATCCAGTAAATCATTTAACTTATCCATTGACAAATCCTTCAGTTCATCATTTTGTTTTGATTTACCGGAGGAGGATGGTTCTTCTTTACTAATAGGTCTTTTTAACTCTGAAATATCTCCTTCGGGTGCCTCATCAGTAAGGATGATGCCCGCTTCAGACATTATCTTTTCATAAGTGAAAATGGGTGCATCAAAACGTATACCAATAGCAATGGCATCAGAAGGCCTCGAATCAATTTCAATTACTCCCTGGCCATTATCGCATACTATTTTAGCAAAAAAGACCCCCTCCTTTAAATCGGAAATAACTATTTCCTTCACTGCATATCCAAAGCTTTTTGCAAAGGACTTAAAGAGATCATGCGTCATAGGCCTGTTAGGGACGATTTTTTCTATTTCTATGGCAATAGCCTGCGCTTCAAACATCCCTATAATAATAGGAAGTCTCCTATTGCCATCAGACTCGCCCAAAACTAATGCAAAAGATCCCGATTGAGACTGACTGGATGATAAGCCTAGTATTTCTAATTTAATTTTCTCCACTTTGCTTACACTATTAATTTTGTGCAGCTTTCAGTGCTGCAGTTAATTTAGGAACTACTTCAAATGCATCTCCTACTATTCCATAATCTGCGGCCGAAAAAAATGGGGCTTCCGCATCTTTGTTAATTACGAGAATATTTTTGGAAGAGTTTACTCCTGCCAAATGTTGAATGGCCCCGGAAATTCCTACTGCTACATATAATTGAGGTGACACTTTTACACCTGTTTGTCCTACGTGCTCATGGTGAGGTCTCCAGCCCATATCAGAAACCGGTTTGGAACAACCTGTGGCAGCACCTAATGTTTTGGCCAATTCTTCAATCATTCCCCAGTTTTCAGGGCCTTTCATACCTCTTCCTCCGGAAACTACAATTTCTGCTTCAGGTAATAAGACCTCTCCTGTAGCTTTATCCTGCGATGTAATTTTAACATTGAAATCTGCATCAGAAAGGTTGGCAGCAAATTTCTCAACAGATGCATCGGCACCATCTTCTTTCAATTCAACTGCATTTTTCTTGATACCTAAAATTTTCTTCTCGGTGGTAATGTTAACATTGGCAAATGCCTTACCTGTATAAATACTCCTCTTCACCTGGAAACCGGAAGATGTATCAGGTAAATCCACTATGTTGGAGACAAAGCCGGCATCTAACTTGGCTGAAACTCTTGCAGCAACAGGATCACCCAAGGATGATTTGGCCAACACTAAAATATTAGCACCTATTTTTTCCATCGCCTGGCTAATCACGTTAGCATAAGCCTGAATAATGCCTTTTTCCAATTTCTCATCCGTAACATGTAAAACTTTGGAAGCTCCTGCCTTTCCTGCACTTTTTAACGCATCTTCAGCAATTGAACCAATGGCAATGGCTGTAACATCTCCTTCCATGGCTGCCGCATATGAAACTGCCTCTAAAGAGGACTTTTTGACGGCACCTTCAGCGTGCTCTATAAAAACTAATATTGACATCTCTTTTTATTTAATTTTTTGAAATAATTCCTATTCAACCTGATTAATTATATAACCTTGGCCTCATTTTTTAATAATTTCACCAATTCTTCCACATTATCGGCATCAATCATTTTTACGGCTCCTTTTGCAGGTGGTAATTCATATTGCTCCAACTGGCCTGCAACATCGGCACTTACAGGCTCGATTACTTCTAATTTTTTAGACCTTGCAGACATGATACCTCTCATGTTAGGAATTTTCCATTCTGCAATAGGCTCCTGGCATCCTGCTATAAACGGCAGGGAAAGCTCCAAATATTCCTTTCCACCTTCAATCTCACGAGCCATTGTAGCTTTATCGCCTTCAATATCTAATTTCATTACAGGAGAAATTGCAGGAATCCCCAATAATTCTCCAACCATGCCATGTACCATTCCACCATTAAAATCGATAGACTCACGTCCCATCATGATGAGGTCATAATTGGCCTCCTTGGCATGGACTGCTATTTGTTTTGCAACGAACAAGGAATCGGTTGGTTCAGCATTGATGCGAATGGCATCATCGGCACCAATGGCCAAAGCTTTTCTAATAGTAGGTTCTGTTTCTGAAGTCCCAATGTTCAATACTGTTAAAGTACCACCACTTGATTCTTTTAGTTCTACTGCTCTTGCCAGGGCATAATCGTCATACGGCCCAATGATAAACTGTACTCCATTGGCATCAAATTTTTTATTGTTGTCCGTAAAAGCAATCTTTGCAGTTGTGTCCGGCACGTGTGTTATGCAAACTAATATTTTCATATATTACTCTATGTTTTAAAAGTTTATTGTAAGGTTTGACATGAATATCTGGCAATGATGTTAGATTAATAACTCATATCGATGCCCGAAGTTAAGTAATATTAAAAAAAATAAAAATTGAATTGCGGAATGAATAAAGAACGGATTGCTCAATTGGAACAATTTAGAAAAGAATCGCCAAATGATCCTTTCTTATTATATGCTTTAGCCACAGAATACAAGGAAGAAAAGCCTGAAAAAGCAAAATTGTTTTTTGATGAATTGCTTGAGAAATATGAGGATTATATTGGCTCTTACTATCATGCCGCCTCTCTGTATGCTGAACATTTTGACAGAGAGAAAGCAGATAAAATTTATCAGAAAGGAATTGAAATGGCACAACAGTTAAATGAGCATCATGCTTTAAAGGAATTAAAAAATGCTTATACTAATTTTCAGTTTGAGGAATGATAAAGTATGCCTCTCATTTCCAGTAAAAAATAACTTTACGAAAAAATTATGCGCATAATAGGAGAAATACCGAATAACCATTGTAAAATCACACTTTTTCAGTGGAATGAAAAATACCTTGTGAAATTTGAATTGGGACTTTACGAACAAACTTATAAAGTAGATGAATATGAAGTGGAAGGTACCAACGCACTGAAAGAATTGATTTCAGATGTTTTTTTACAAAAAGTCATGAAGCGTTTTGATGAAATGCATGCTGATTGGGGAGAAATTGTGGAGTTTTAATGATACTGTTTAAAAGAACGACAGCCGGTATTTCCATGCTGCCGTTATATCTTTATGCATTTTTCTACCCAATCAAAATTTAAAATAATAGGACACTATTTTTAGTAAATTTCTATTTTCTCAATAAAAGTGAAGCTACTATAAATCACTCACCCTTTAAAGCAATATAAATATCTACCTCAGCATTGTTGGAATCCTGTGCTCTTTCTCCGTACACCTCAAAATCTGCTGTATATGCTCTGTTTAAATCAGAATTCCATATTTCAGTCCAGGTTTCAAATACTGCCCCTTTTGTGAGGTCACCTTTGGAAATATATTTTGTATACAAGCCTCCGTCAAATGCTTACACTATTAACCCGTCAGGAATAGTTTTTAATGAACTCACTTTACAACCTAATATACAATCATAAGGCATGGTATGATCTCCCTCATAATTTGTATAAATCGAATAAACTGTCTGGTCAATTTTATTTGGGATCTTTCCCACTATATTCTCAGTCATGAATTTATCCCAAAGCTCTCCAATGTCCTTACCTGATTGTCCGTTCTGGTTAGTGGTTCTTACTGAGATACCAATAATTTTGAAAGCATCAATTTTCTCTGTCTGCATTTTTCTATGTTTTATATGTAAGGCAAAAGTAAATGCTCCTTATGTCAAAGGTATGTCAGGGGTAACTCTACTTTTTTCAAGACATAGTTTGAAGTACTCTTGAAGGGAAATTTTATGGGGTTCGAACTGATGATTTGTGATTTGGATATTTTGAAAGCAATCCAAGCGGAATGCCCTAAATTCATTTCTCAATCTACAGAAAGCAATTAAAATCCAATTATCCTGAGTGGAATAAAGGGCAAATGGCTCAATGCTTCTCTGACTTCTTTGGTTTTCCAGTGACAAATAATCTACTTCAAGAATGCTATAGTTGGTTATAGCCGATTGAAGTTTGCTTAAATAGTTACTTGTTCTTTCATTTTCAATGTTATTCCGGATTTGGATTCGCTCTTCCAATAGTTCTGTTTTCTCCTTTTGAGAATGTTTTAAAACTGATTTAAGCTTCGTAATTGCACTTTTATACTGCTCTACCAGAGACTGATCCTTATTTTTATTAATGATATGTTCAGCTGTTATTAAGGCATTTGCTTCTTCCTCAGTGAACATAACAGGTGGCAGCTTATAGCCTTCCAGAATAGAATAACCTTTTCCCTCTTCGGTAACGATAGGAATCCCTGAGTTTTCCAAAGTCCGGATATCCCTATAAACAGTTCTGATACTCACACTATACTTTTCTGCCATTTCCCTGGCAGTTACAATTCTCCTGGATTGCAAATGTGTAAGTATCGCTGTTAAGCGGGCAAGTCTGGGTTTATCCTTTTCCATCTTTATCTAATATTTCCTCAATTACCAGAATGCAACATTTTTTATTTAGAATTTCAAAATACTAAAAAATCTCATTAAAAACGATGGGGACCTTTTACAATTATTTCTTGCCTTTAGTCACCTTGAACAATAATTTCATGTTTGTCAGCAACAGTTTCAGTAAAGAGGAAATAAAACACAATAATACCTGAAAAGCTGTAATCCTAAACGGTAAAGTCCACCTGATAAATAATGTGCTGCGAAAATAATCATAGTCCTCGGATTGTAAAATCTTAATTTTAGTTATTAATTGCGGGTATGGTTTTAAACTATATTTGGATTGCTTTCTTCCTCATCGCTTTTGTGTTTGCTTTGGTCAAGTGGATATTCATGGGAGATATGGAAATATTTCCTGCATTGACCCAAGCCACTTTTGATATGGCAAAAACCGGTTTTGAAATATCCCTGGGCCTCACAGGAGTAATGACCTTGTGGTTGGGCATTATGAAAATTGGAGAAAAAGGTGGTATGGTAGCTGTGCTGTCCCGTATTACTTCACCTTTGTTTTCAAAATTATTTCCTGAAGTACCTAAGAACCACCCTGCCATGGGAGCCATGTTAATGAACATTTCTGCCAATATGTTGGGGCTGGACAATGCTGCTACCCCACTGGGAATAAAAGCTATGCATAGCCTGCAGGAACTAAATCCACAAAAAGATACAGCCAGTAATGCCCAGATTATGTTTTTGGTTTTAAATACTTCCGGCTTAACAATTATTCCTATTAGCATCATGGTTTATCGGGCACAGTTGGGCGCAGCTGATCCCTCAGATATTTTTATACCCATTCTACTCACTACTTTCTTCTCTACATTGGCCGGACTTTTAGCAGTTGGATTTATTCAAAGAATCAATTTCTTTAATAAACAGATTTTATTGTCACTGGGATTGGTGAGTTTAATGATTGCAGGTGTCATTTGGTATTTTACAAGTTTGAGCCAATCGGAAGTGGGGCCCATATCCTCAGCCATAGCCAATTTTATCATTTTTGCCATTATTGTTTCATTCATTATAATGGCCTATCGAAAGAAAGTAAATGTATATGAATCTTTTATTGAAGGAGCGAAAGAAGGCTTTAAATATGCTGTTACCATAATACCTTATTTGGTAGCCATCCTGATTGCTATTGGGGTGTTCAGGGCTTCCGGTGCAATGGAACTGGTAAAAGCAGGTCTCGAAAGCTTTTTCGGTTTTCTGGGTGTCAATACGGATTTCGTGCCCTCTATACCAACAGCCTTAATGAAGCCCCTGAGTGGCAGTGGGGCCAGGGGAATGATGGTGGACGCAATGGAAACCTACGGAGCAGATTCTTTTGTGGGTCGATTAGTAAGTGTAATGCAAGGCTCTACTGAAACTACCTTTTATGTATTGGCAGTTTATTTTGGGGCAGTTAATATTAAGCATACCCGTTATGCTGTTACCTGTGGGCTAATTGCTGATGCAGTAGGAATTATTGCCTCCATATTAATTAGTTATATGTTCTTTTATTAATACATGGAGAGCATGTCGCTCCTCTGAGCCGGGATGTGTGTTTGAAATCAAATAACTAGGTCAGACCATAGGTCAGCACCGGGCTTTGCTTCCACTGGTTATTTCGAACATTTTATTCCGTGTTAACGGATTGATGTAAAGTAATCTGTTGGCTTTCGTTTTCGGGTTTTGTTTGGGGTCCAATCGGACGGTTTGGAATCGTCCTGGCCAAGAATAGCCAATTCCCTCTCTGTTTGCCCTCGTTTTGTGTCCCCAAAAACGAGCGGGATACATACCTATTATTCCAAAGCATTTGTGGAAAACAGGCGCAAAAAATTTCGATTCTAAGTAGAAATTTAGGTGTTTCGTGAGACACGAAACACGGCTGAGAAACAAAGAATTAGTGATCCATCTAACGGTCTGGAACCACATTAAAAAATCCGGTCATTTGAATGACCGGATCCTACTTATAAACCTTCTATTCCAAAGCCTATTTAGCTTTTCTTTTATCATATACTTTCTTGGCTCCGAAAGCTGCTCCTGCAGCAATCAAAAATTCAATTCCTGTAATGGGTACAGGATTTTCATCCGGAGGTGGGGGCGGCCCCGGTTGAGCATTTCCTGTAACGGTAAAACCTATCACACAAAGTGCGATCAGAAATGTTTTCCCAAATAACTTATTCATACTATTGTTCCCTATATTATTTCTTAATAACCCTCTGGGTCAAGGTTCCCTTCTCAGTAATTATCTGTATAAGATAAGTTCCTCTTTTTAACCCACTCATATCAACTTTTTCACCTGACCTCTTCACTTTATGTTCATTAATAAATTGGCCAGATAATGTAAATATAGCTATTTTCAATTGATTCAATTCCTTATCCGCAAATTCTATCGTTAAATCCTTCTCAACAGGGTTCGGATAAATATTTAAAATAGCCTCTAGTTTCTCTGCATTTGAAAGAACTTCTTCCTCAAAAATGTAACTCTCACTTATTTTTGTACACACCCCATTAGAAATTTCTACGGAATAATTTCCACTTTCGTTTACTATTAATATAGAATTATTTTCTCCAGAAAGTAACTCACCATTTTTATACCATTGGTAAGAATTGGCCTCAACTGATGACTGTAGGATGTTTCCGGAAACCTCAATCTCAGGCGTTGCCAAATCTTCTACAGTTACGGAAAAACCAAGGACATTGGATGTACAACCATTACTGGAGATACCTTTCACCTCATAAGTAGTCGATTCCTCAGGAGATATATTAAACAGTCCAGTAGAATTTTCATGAACCACCTCATCATTCACCGTTAATTGGTAATTACTTAATGTGAAATTGCTTTGAACCTCAATAGCCAAAGACTCTCCTTTACAAATTATGGAATTTTCCAGGCCATAAATATTTGCTTGTTCATAAACTGAAATATTTATCGACTGATCAGATGTAAATGCACCACACAGTTCATTGGAAATTCCAATTTCTAATTGATTTTCACCTATAGATAACAACTCTGCACCTACCTCAAAAGTTAATTCACCTGAAGTTGTACCCGATTTACCTGATAAAGTATCTGACTGCTGAATTAACCAGTAAGTATTATCAATCTCCGTATTGGAAATAACTATTTGTGCTGTTCCACCAGAACAAATATCTTCCGCACTCACATTTAAGGCAGTATTGATGCTCTTCTGAATATTGATAACTAAGGCCTCAGTAAATGTAAATTCCTCACATTCACCATAATTGGCTTTTATTGTAAAGCTATTTTCTCCTATACCTAAGAAATCCCTCGGTATAGCACTAGCGATGGTTTCTCCATTTCCATTTAATGTGAGTACTTTTTTGGTACCATCATATATTTCATAAGTAATTCCATTTTGAGTATTAATAGAAAAAGATGCTTCACTATTCTCACAAATTGTGGATCCAAAGTAGGCGATAGATTGGTCGATAGCCAAATCATCAACTATAATTTCTATTTCACTTGTTAATGTTCCACTTTCACATCCCTCTTTCTGAGCTAATATGCTAATAGTATTGGTTCCGGCACTTAATAAACTAACGGTTATTGTTCCATCAATAACACCACCGTTACCTTCCAAAATAGCTAATGTATCTGTGCTATTGGTTAAATAATAGCTCACTCCCACTTCTGTAGCTACCGAGTAAGGAGCCATTTCCACCCCACTACAAACTGAAGAACCACTCACAGCCCTATTAAGATCAAGTGATGAATCCATAAAAGCATTGAAACTTGCTACTTCCAAGGTATCACAACCTGAATTGGAGGCTTTTATCGTTAATTCATTATCTCCTGAACTAAGATAATCCGCTGCTATTTCTGCTGAAACACTTGCTCCTGTCCCTTCCAATGTATTGAGCAACTCTATCCCCTTATAAATATAATAAGTGGCAAAACTTTCTGTTTGTTCAATTTCAAAAGTAGCTGATGATTCAAAACAAGTAGTTACATCTGCTACTGAAACAGCCTGGGGTTGGTTGGTTTCTAAAACTAACTCGAATCTGGTACTACCTTTGGATGCCGCATCACTTGTAACATTGAATGTAATAGCCTTCCCATTTTCAACGATTGTAGATTCACCAAGAAAATGGTCAATCAATTTGAAAGAATAGCCTGGTAAATGATCAATATCCCTAAATATTAATTGATAATCTTTTTCATTCACCATTTGTTCAAGACTAAGATATATTGATCTGGAGCAACTATTCTCTTCTGAAGATTTTCCTAATCTGTTCACTTTAAGTTTTCTGCCATCAGAAGAAAGCGTAGAAAGAGTTTCAAAAGTATTCAGTAGTCTGGTAGCATCGTAAGTAGCTTCATAGCTATCAGTGGCATTTTCATTGAAGGCAACTATTCCAATATCTTCTATTGTATCCTTGAGCAATACAATTTCGAAACGCTCTAAAGGAGTACTCTGTCTATAGTAAGTTGGTGTGGAACCTGTTACTTTTGTAGCCTCAGTAGCAGAAACTGAGCCACCTCCTGAAGTAGCCCTCACAAAAAATCCCTGACCCTGTGGTATGAGTTGCTCACCGGAACCATCATAGGCTATATATGCCCCGGTCGATGTATTGTAGATGTGTGCGGTGGAAGCTTCTATACCAGAGTTTACCCATTGCGACCAATCAGTTGGAGCAGGATAAGGGTTAGCAATTGAATTCCAACCTGCATCAGGATCTGTGCCGGTGAAAGTTAAGGCCTGGCTAAAATTACCCGTATGCAACACACCCCTGCCATCCACTGTAACCGGTGCTGCTCCTGGGTAGGTGTACAAATGATATCCCTCTCCCACCGTAAATGTTTCCGTATTGCTTGAGCTCGGGAAAGCTACGTACCTTTCGTTTAATGTCAGTGAGGCTCCCGCATTTTCATCATAGGCGTACAATGAAGGGTTTGTATCGAAACCGGTACCTGTACTACTTCCTGTGAAAACCCCTGTAATTGCGAGTTCATTTTGCAAATCAGCTACACTTACATTAGAGGCAGGAAAACCAATGATATGGAAACCTTTATTATCCCCATTTACTGTATAGATAGCTCTCTGTACAGTAATGTTGCCACTAAATGTAGCATCAGCAGGAATAGTAGCAATAGCGGCATCCCTGGTACTGGAAGAAAGTAAGGTAAAAACACCTGAACCACTACCATCCGCATCAAAAGTGGTACCACTTGACAGGGTGAGAATGTTGGCCAATCTTATATCCGCACCCGTTACCTGGGCAGTTCCACCAGTTACATTCACATTGAATAAGGTGGTTGCACTACTCCCCCCTATTGATTTAGTACCTGTCCCCTCAAAAGCCAAAGTGCCTGAATTGTTATTAAAAGTTCCGTTATTGGTAAAATTAGTTGTTATCGAGATAGGTATATCAGCACTAGCTGTTAAAGTAGCTCCATTATCAATAGTTAAATTTCTAAATTGAGTGGTTCCCGCACCGGATATCACTGTTGTTCCATTGAATATAAAACCACCTGTACCATTGGTTGTAGCCTGAATAGTACCATCATTAATGATATTACCACTTAATAAAACCGTTCTTGCTAAAGGTGCAAATGTACCACTTATAATTCTTAAATCGGAATTGATAGTTTGATCAACTAAATTCATTGAAACTGTACCAGAAGTTTTATTTATACGAACTTCTTCTCCAAATGTAATGGAATTATTGCCACTAATGGCTTGGTCAGCAGTGCCCAGAAAATCAATTCTTTGAGTAGTTGTCCAGGTTCCGTTGTTTGTTACGTCACCTTGAAATGTAATGGGATTAGTATTTTCTGAAATGAAAGTAACTGAATTTTGACTTATTAAGAACTCACCGCCAATCACTAAATTACCCGCACCGGTAAGTGTTTTATTAACACTGCTTCCCCCGGACCTTATTTCCAGATTTGAATAAGTTGTTGCCCAAATATCCTGACTGGAATTTGCTGAATAAATTACTGTAGACCCTGTATTCATATTAAAAGCTGATGGCGCGCTCGATTGAAACCACCACCCTTGAGTTTGATCCGCTCCATTAAAAGCAGTTGAAAAAACAGATGCACTTCCCAAAGTGAAATTGTTTGAATTTACATATGCGCCTGATGTTCTCATTTCAAGAATTCCATTGATATTTAAGGTGTTAAGCAAAGAAGAACTCCCTGAAACACCATAAACCGGAACATTAGATAGTACAGTGCCATTTGTTTGAACAACAAAATTATTACCCACTTCCAGAGCAGATACGCTTCCGGAGATACTCAATGTACCTGAAATTACTGTTAAATTATTAAACTGTATTACCGAATTGTCAAAACCATTTGAATCTATTGTACCATTATTCCCTATTCCAAAAAGTGCTTGTGCAGTAGAAATGGGTGCATTATTATTCCAATAAGCTATCACTTCATTATTAAAAATCCAAAGAGAAGCATCATCCGATAACCCAATACCAGTTCCTGTAAATCTAAATTGACTAGTTCCGGACAACACATTAGCGGTAATAGCAGTAGGAAATCCAAATTCAGCTCCATCCCATCCAATTATACTTCCTCCCACTATCATCAAACCACTGGAAAATGTTAATCCTCCCGCAACATCATATTGAATAAATAAATCCCTACAATTTTGAGTTGAAGAAGTGGTAACAATAAATCCATTTGTATACACATCATCTCCTTCACCAGGAAAATCAATGTTAACTGTTCCCGGAGATGCATTACCCCAAGTAGCACCATCTGCCCAAGCTCCATTTTGAACTGCAACAAAGTTACTAGCAAATACATCTACCCCTAAATACCCGAAGAATATAACTATCAGTAAAAATCTTTTCATAAGTTTCAAACTATAAAGCCCTATCAAATATTAATATCACTTATGCTAACCACACGTTATGGAACACAGTAAATCAATTAACAAAGCTACTCACAATATTATCCTAATCTTAAATAATAAACTACTAAATATTACATTCTATCGAAAAACAGGAGAATTATTTAATGTTTTTTGGCTCCTTTAAGAAGAATAGCATTTCATTCTTCACTAAATTTTTGTCACATTTGTGGTTTAAGGTGTTGGATATCCCTACTTTTGTGGTTTGTTATAATTTTATATGTATTTAAGAAAAATATTCCTTTTCTTTTTCGTAGCCTTCTTATTTAGTGCCTGTGTGGGCAATAAAAGACTGGTATATCTACAAAAAGACGATTTGCACAAGAAACATCCAACAGATACTGTTTTACGCGAGTACCCATTATTTTTTGATGATTACCGTATCCAGCCTCAAGATATTTTATCTGTACAGTTCAAAAGCCTGACAGACGAAACCTACGACATCTTTAAGGATTTCGGTATGGGTAATGTAGGTGGCGGAGGTGCTGCTGGCCTAATTGGCCTGAGAGGTGAATTAGTGGACCCTCAAGGTGAAATTGTCTTTCCCGTGGTGGGAAAAGTAAGGGTGCAAGGCATGACCGTATTTGAGGTGCAGGATACGCTTCAATCTATAGCAAGTAATTATGTAGAAGACCCGGTTGTGAAAGTACGTTTACTTAATTTTAGATTTTCGATTTTAGGTGAGGTAAACGGAGAAGGTTCTGTTTCTACCCAAAACACCCGCACCACCTTTATGGAAGCGATTGCCATGGCCGGAGGGTTATCTGAACTGGCAGATAGAAGAAATGTGAAAATCATCAGGCAAAAAGGAAATACTGCAGAGGTGTTTTATGTGGATTTATTGGAAGAAGATTTTCTTTCATCTGATAAGTTTTATGTCTACCAAAATGACATTATTATAGTACCTCCATTGCAGCAAAGACCTATCAGAAGGTATTACGGACAAAACTTAGGATTATTATTGTCTTCTGTTTCTGCTATTTTACTGATCGCAAATATCATTAACAATTAAGAACTTCCCATTGGATAATCAATTCAACCCATATAGCTCAGATTTTGCAGACCCATCTGCAGGGCAAAACACTTCCGGTGGCACGGCCATTGATTTTAAGCGTGTACTATACAAAATAATCAGGTTTTGGTATGTAATCGTTATCATGTCATTACTGTCTTTATCAGTTGCCTATCTCATCAACAGGTATACCACCAGGATTTACCCGGTAAGTGCTTCAATTATGATTAAAGAAAATCAGGAAGAAGTGGGCGCCAAATTCCTGTACAATAATGCCATCGCAAATCCATACAGAAATTATTTCAACGAAATGTATGTGATCAAATCTTATCCTCTCATTAAAAGTGTAATAGATGAGTTGGGATTTGAAATAGCCTATTATCGTGAAGGGGATATCAAAAGTACTGAATATTACAACCCCAATTTTCCGGTAAATATATTACCTGAAAAACAAAGTACACTTCCGTATGGGAAAAGTGTGGGAATTACCTTCATCAACCAGAAAGAGTTTCTTTTGAATCAATTAAACCCGGTAGATCAACAAAAAACCGGGAAACCTGCAACTTATACCTACAATCAATGGGTACCCATTAATGGGCATCAAGTAAAGTTTGTGAAAGAGGGGTTACTTCCTGAAGGTGACATTAACAAGTACTATGTTATCAGGTTTACTGATCCTGAGAATGTAACAAATACCTATCAAAATAAATTGACTGCCAACTGGGCGGAACAAGGTTCCTCTGTGTTGAATTTACGTCTTAACGGGGCAGAACCTAGAAAGGAAATTGATTTCCTGTTTAAATTTATTGAAAAATACCAGGAATTGGATATTGAAAGAAAAAATCAGACAGCCTTACAAACAATCCAGTTTATAGATGAACAATTAGCCTCCATAGCTGACACCTTACAGTTTTATGAAAACCAATTGATGCGGTTTAAGGAAAAAAATGTGGTGGCCAACCTGGATGGAGAAGCACTTCGCATTTATGAAAAACTGGAAAACATAGAGGAGTCTGCGGTACAATACAAAGTGCAGGAAAAATATTACGAATATCTTCGTAAATTCTTAAATAATCCACAAAGTGAAATAGAGCAAGTAGTTACACCTTCAAGTGTGGGGATTGAAGACCCCGTGATCACTGAAATGATTACCAAACTTCTTAAGTTACATATAGAAATCAAGCAATTCCAGGGAAAGAACAAACAAGAAAATCCAATTCTGCAGGAAAAGAGAAGAGAGCTTGCTACTTTAAGGGACAATATTTTAAGTAGTATTATCACTCTGGAAGAAACCAGGGCAATCATGCAACAATCTATTAATCAACAAAAAAGGTTAATGGAATCGCAATTAAAATTACTTCCAGGTTTGCAGCAGGATTTCATCAACATTAAAAGAAGTTATTCTTTCCGGGAAGGGTTGTATAATTTCCTGATGCAAAAAAGAGCTGAAGCTGCTATTTCCAAAGCTTCCACTACCAGCGATATTAGAACAGTGAACCCACCCAAACTTTCTGGCGGGCCTATCACACCTAAAACCTCACAAAACTACATGATTTTCCTGGCTGTAGGATTAATACTTCCTATTGCATTCTTTATTTTGCTTGAACTTTTCAATAATAAAATTCAGTCCAAGGAAGATATAGAAAAGATTAGTCAGATTCCTGTTATCGGAGGAATTGGACATAAGAAAACAGAAAATAATTTGGTGGTTTATCAAAAACCTCGTTCGGCTGTAGCAGAATCTTTCCGAGCACTTCGTTCCAACCTGAATTTTTATACTGAAGGGAAAGAGAAAAAAATATTCCTGGTGACTAGTTCTATTTCCGGGGAAGGGAAAACCTTCACGACTATAAACCTTGCTACAGTTTTGGCCTTGTCAGGTAAAAAAACCTTGCTCATTGGTGCCGATATGAGAAGACCTAAGATTTTTGATGATTTTAAATTACACAATGAATATGGTTTAAGTAATTTATTATCAGGTCAGGGCACTCTGGCAGAACTAGTGCAAAGTACTGAAGTTGAAAATCTTGATTTGTTGAGTGGCGGCCCTATACCACCCAATCCAAGTGAGTTATTGATGAGAGATATAATGAAAACTGCCTTTAGCAAAGCATTTGATACATATGATTTTATTATCATTGATTCCCCTCCTATTGCTTTGGTAACTGACGCTTTTGTGCTTTCTAAATTTGCAGACCATACCCTCTTTCTTGTTCGTCAGGATTATACACCTAAAGAAGCTGTGCTGGCAGCCAATGAATTGTATGAAAAAGGGAAAATCAAAAATATGAGTATCCTTTTCAACGATATTAAAAAAGCCGGCCCGGGCTATGGTTATGGGTACGGATATGGTTATGGATACGGATATGGGTATGGTTATGGGTACGGAAAAAAGAAAGACGGCTATGGGTATTATCATGAGAGCTAAGTAAAATGAAGCCTAATGCTTTACTGACCAAAATTATATTTTTACTTTGTTGTACAAGTAGGCTAACCTCTGTATTAACATTCATATAAGTTTGGTAATCTTTCTTCCACTAAAATCAACATTAATTATGTGCTGATTAAACTTCATGAAGGCTTGTTCATCGAATAGTCTATAAATTATAATAACAACTTTTCTTTTTTATTTAAATATTTAGGCATATTAGAGAATTAATATGGTTCAATAATATGGCGAATTTTAACCTAATATTTTGAGAGAAAGGGATTTACATAGCTTTTCAATAAGAATTATTTTCCTTTCTGCCATTTTAATAATGGTTTCATGGGGAATAATGGCTCAAAATCCTCCCCAAACCTTAAACGACTCTATACTTTATTATATTCAACAAGCTGAGTCCAGCTGGCATAAGGATATACAAAAAGCCTCAGAAAGTGCTGAAAAAGCATATTTTTTGTCAAAAAAAACTAATTCACCCTACTTAATCACAGAAGCCATTGCTCAATATGGCATTTCATTTTACTCCAATTCGGAATATGACAGTGCTGAAATTTATTATGATTCTGCCTATCAAATAGCCCTCAAACATAATCTATACTCATCCATCTATCTCACATTAAAATCAGCAGCTTTAGGAAAAAAGTCATACTATTTTAAAATAATAGAACTTGTAGATACACAATATCCACTCCTGATGGAAGGTGACAGTAATAAAGTTAATTTATTATTGTCTCAATTAAGTGCTACGCTTGAGATAGGTCGTTCACAAAAAGCTGATTCAATTATTAAAATAATAGAAAGAGATTTCTCCGGAAAAACCTCAGATTCACATGCACTCAAGATATTGAACCTAAAAGGAAAATATTATTCTCAAACAGCCGACTATACAAAATCCGATTCCATTATAAAGTACTTAATCCCTTTTTATCAAAGTTCAGGAGATTTAATGGATGAAGGAAAAGCCTATTTAATACTTGCAGAAAATGCCATGAGTATCAGTAATTATGATGAAAGCATGCAATATTTAATTATGGCTCGTAAACTCTACGAAAGATTATCTTATCAATTTGGAATTGCCACTACCAAAATGATGACCGGCTCCCTTTACTCCTATTTATCAGATTATAATGAAGCATTCACTTATTTATTTGAGGCCCTGGAATATTTTGAAGAGAATGAAAACTTAAATGAAATCCAAAAAATCTATTACGAACTAGGGTGGATTTTACACCTGGAGAACTTAAATGACAGGGCACGCAATTACCTCTCTAAATCAATTAAAATATCCAGACAGATCAAAAATTATATTTCCCTGGGAGATACACACAATGCCTTTGGATCCTTATACCTGAACATGAAACAAAATGATTCGGCTTTGATTCATTTTGATAGAGCTATCCATTATTTCTCCAAAACTGGAAATATGAAATCCTTAGCTGCCTCTAAATTTAATAAAGCTATTGTGCTTGAAAAGAAAGGCCAAAATCAAAATGCACTTGTACTTTACAGAGAAACGTATCAGGTTGATAAAAAATTAGGGAATACTTTGGGGAAAACTGAAGGAGAATATGCCCTGGGAGAGTTCTTTAGGAAAAACAATATTCAGGATTCCGCCCATTTTTATCTTGAAATGGGTGAAAAGAATGCTGAAACCCTTTCAGATAAATCATTACTACTGAAAATTTATAAAAGCCAGGCAGCATTTTATACCCAGACCAACAACTATCCTCAGGCCAACAGCTATTTGCAAAAAGCGATGAACCTACAGGATGAGTTATTTATCAAAGAAAAGGAATTACAATTGGCTGCATTGGAAACCAGCTATGATTTAAAAAACAAAGAAAAGGAATTGGATTTGCTAACTCTTCAAATGGATAATAATGCAAAAACCATTGCATTAAACAACAAAAAAATCCAGTCCCAAAATAATCTACTTATTGGACTAAGCATTGGTATTCTATTACTCCTACTTTTAAGTTATATCATTTACCGTTATCTACAGGTTAAAACCAGGAATAATGAGAAATTAAAGAAACTTAACAAAGAAATACAGGAAAAGCAGGAAGAAATACTCACACAATCAGAAGAACTTCAAGCTTCTAACCAGTTTATCAATGAAATGAATGCGCTTTTAGAGAAAAAGGTAATTGAACGAACAACCGCCTTACAACGAGCTCATACTGAATTGGATAAATTCTTTTATAGAGCATCACACGATTTCAGAGGACCTCTCACTACAATGATGGGACTGGTGGAAGTCTCCCGACTTACTACTACAGATCCATCTGTTGCCAGTATTTTTGACAATGTGGATGTTACTGCCAAAAAATTAGATAAAATGGTCAGAAAACTGCAATCAGTAAGCTTTCTAAGTGATTATCAGGAATTGCCTGATCCTGATCCCATCCATCTTGATGAATTTTTAAAATTCACTGTTGAGAAATTTACGACAGAACATATTCATAAAAAGTTGAAATTCAAGGTGAAAAACAGTGCTCCTAAACAGATATGCTTTTATACCACCTTTTTGGAAATCTGTCTCCATAATTTGATAGAGAATAGTATAACGTTCAACTACAATGAAACTATTGTTATAAATATCGATTTGTGGCTAGAAAAAGAACATCTTCATTTAACTGTAAGTGATAACGGGCATGGCATACCTGCCGAACTACAGGAAAATATCTTTGAAATGTTCGAAAAATCTTCTCATATATCCAAAGGAAATGGATTAGGCCTCTATTTGGTAAAAAAAGTAGTCAACAAGCTAAATGGTTATATTAGGTTGGAAAGCAGCGATAAGGAAGGCAGCATTTTCCATCTGGAATTTCCTTTATTTGATAAGCCTGCATCCGACAAACCAACATCCTAAAAGTTAATTGCGTTATTAGGGAGATGAGGACCAGTGATCCTTATTTATCAAAATCATACTGTTCTGCCAATTTTCAAGGGAAATTGTTAAATTTAGTTTTGACAATCAAATAATGAATATCAAGCGTAAAGAAATTATTTTTATCATGGGAGTTTCAGGTGTGGGCAAAACCACTATCGGGACACTTTTATCAGAAAGGCTTTCCATTCCTTATTTTGATGGAGATGCTTTTCACCCGAAGGAGAATATTGAAAAAATGACCAGTGGTCATCCCCTTAATGACAATGATCGATTGGGTTGGTTAAAAAGCCTTAATACACTTGCAAAGGAACAGCAGGAAATAAAAGGTTGTATTATTGGATGTTCTGCTTTAAAGGAAAAGTACAGAGATTTACTGAAGACCAATATTGAAAATGATGTAAAATGGATATTTTTAACAGGTTCTTATGAGTTAATTGTCAATAGACTGGAATCAAGGAAAGGTCATTATATGCCTCCATCATTGCTTCAGTCGCAACTTGACTCCCTGGAAATTCCAGTGGACGCTATCACCATCAACATTGAAAAACCACCTGAAGAAATAGTTGAAATGCTTACAGCAGAAATATTGAAAAAATCGGATTTTGGGTTGATTGGCCTGGGAGTAATGGGTAAAAGCCTCAGCAGAAACCTTGTAGCAAAAGGTTTCGATATTTCAGTCTACAACAGACATGTACCAGGCACTGAGGAAAATATAGCAAGGGATTTTAAAAATGAATTTGAGGAATTGAAAGAAATTCTGGCATTTGATGACCTTAAGTCTTTTATCGACTCCCTTCAGAAACCCAGAAAAATAATGCTGATGGTAAATGCAGGAAAAGCTGTTGATGCCGTTATTGATGATTTACTGCCTTTTCTTTCCGAAAATGATATAATAATAGATGGAGGCAACTCTCACTATAAAGATACAGCAAGAAGGGAAGCATTTCTTGCAGAAAAAACTGTATTTTTTATTGGAGCAGGTATTTCAGGTGGGGAAGAGGGCGCCTTGACCGGACCATCCATTATGCCAGGTGGAGAAGAAAAAGCTTATAAAATGATAAAGCCATTTCTTGAAACTATTGCTGCCAAAGACAAAAAGGGTAAGCCTTGTTGTACCTACATTGGCTCATCAGGAAGTGGCCATTTCACTAAAATGATTCATAATGGTATTGAGTATGCAGAAATGCAATTACTGACTGAAATATACCAGATTTTCAAATCTACAGGAAAAAATCCTGATGAGATAGCTAAGATGCTTCTACAAAGAGAAAATGTCATGGACAGCTATTTACTTGAAATAACGATTGAAATCCTTAAGAAAAAAGAAAATGGAGAATGGTTGATCAACAAAATACTTGACAAAGCGGAAAATAAAGGAACAGGCAATTGGACTACCATTGCCGCAGCTGAATTGGGCATTCCTAACACCATGATAGCCAGCTCTTTATTTGCCAGGTACATTTCATCTTTTAAAGAAGAACGACTAAAGTTGAATCCCCTGTTTTCCCATGAAAGTAATTCCTTACAACTGAATAGTGGGGAAATTTTAAAAGCCTATCAATTGGCCCGTATCATAAATCACGCACAAGGATTTAAATTGTTAAACGAAGCTTCCAAAGCCTACAATTGGCAACTCAATTTAAGTGAAATAGCCCGAATATGGACCAATGGTTGTATTATTCGCTCCACACTGATGGAAGAGCTAGTGAATGTTTTAGAAAAAAATGAAAATTTGTTTTACGATAAAAACATCCTAGAGTCTGTAAAAGAATTGAAACCGGCTCTATCCGAAACTGTGCCAGAATGTATTAAAAACAGTATCCCTATACCTTGTTTAAGTGAAGCCATTAATTATTTGAATGCAATTACATTATCCGAATCACCTGCCAATTTAATCCAGGCACAGCGTGATTATTTTGGTGCACATACTTATCAAAGAACAGATGATGAATCCGGGGAATTCCATCATACTCACTGGAAAAAGGCAAATCTATGATCGAATATACTCTTTTAGTAGCTGTTCTGGCTGGCATTCTTGTCTTACTTTTCTTAATTCTAAAATTAAAACTTCATGCTTTTCCAGCATTGTTGATTTCCAGCATTGTTGTGGGGGTTTTAGCAGGTCTTGAACCTCTTGCCATAATGGACACCATTCATGAGGGAATGGCCAATACATTGGGGTTTGTAGCAACTGTTGTGGGTTTAGGTGCCATGTTTGGAGCAATACTGGAACATTCTGGAGGAGCAAGGATTGTCGCTAATTTCCTATTAAAAAAGTTCAGTGTAAGCAGGGCTCCTGCTGCAATGGCAGTGGCCGGATTCATCATCGCCATTCCTGTGTTTTTTGAAGTAGGATTTATACTGCTGGTTCCGATGATTTATGCTTTACAAAGACAGACCAAAAAATCATTATTGATATTCGCACTTCCACTATTGGCGGGTTTGGCAGTAACGCATGCTTTTATGCCTCCAACCCCCGGGCCTATTGCAGTGGCAGATATCATTGGTGCTGATTTAGGTTGGGTGATAGTAATTGGAGCCATCATAGGTTTTCCAACTGTTGTTCTGGGCGGATTATTTTATGGCAAATACATTGGCAATAAAATATTTATCGAAGCGCCACCTGTTACAATAGAAGTTGAGGATAATGGGCTTAAGGCAGGAAAAAAAATACCTGGCGTATATACCATTCTGGCAATTATAGCAATTCCTATTATTCTAATTTTATTAAGCACATTTGTTAAGAGTGGGCTCCTATCCATTGAGAACTCAGGTTTAATTCTGGTTTTGAACTTGTTTGGACATCCATTTTCAGCCTTAATTATAGCAAACATTATTGCCTGGTATGTATTAGGGATAAGGTTAGGTTTCTCTAAGAAAGAATTGTTGGATATTACTACTAAGTCAATGGGACCGGCAGGAATGATCATTTTGATAACAGGTGCCGGAGGTGTATTTAAGCAAGTATTGGTCAATACAGGAGCAGGTGAAATGCTGGCCAGTTCATTGGCTGGTATAGGCTTTCCTGTTTTGGTTTTTGCATTTATAGTGGCTTTATTGGTTAGGGTAATTCAAGGTTCGGCAACAGTCGCCATGATTACAGCAGCTGGTTTGGTGTCTCCTTTAATCACGGGAGGTACAGGGAATTTTGAACTAGCGTGCATAGTAATTGCCATTGCAGCGGGTGGAACATTTATGTCGCACGTAAATGACAGTGGGTTTTGGCTGGTAAAGGAGTTGTTGGGCATAAGTGAAAAAGAAACCTTTAAAACATGGACAATAATGACGGGGATCCTATCAATATCGGGATTTTTACTTGTTTTTATAATTTATCTGCTTTATTCCATTTATTAAAAATAAAAAAGTTAGAATTACCAGATTCTATTTTTTCATCAGTTTAGTTATTAACCCTCTGACAGTTATTATCAAAATAATCTCAAATTTAAAAGTACCATGGGAGATCCTAATATGAATATTATAGCAAGAGAACTGAGCTAAACCACTCCTAAACCTCTATCTTCGCTGTTGTAATCACTTTGGAGATGAAATGAGCCATATATTTAAATTAGGAATAGCTAAGACTACTACTATCCGAAAAGAAATTGAAAAGATAATAATGTTCTTACTATTCATATTTTCACTAATAAATTCTAACCTTTAATTATCTTATCAGTTCCTTAACCTGTACAATAGTTATTCATTGCATTTTTCATGATAGAGTTACTACAAAAAATTAATACTAAAGAACCTGTAACAACGGATATTCTGGTCGAATTAATTAATCAGATACGGCCGCCAAAGAATAAACCTGAAATTGCCACTGAGAATTTCGCAAAGCTAAGAGAAGTGCTGAAGCAGAATCCTTCAAAAGCAGAACAACTAAGGAATTACCTCACTAAATTAATATGCTCAAAACAAAGTATTCAATTATTTACCGAATCGGGTATACTATCAAACAAAGGTTTCTTCAGAGAGCTAAGGCATAGGGTTAATTCCCACTTTTTACCTGAAGTTTATAATGAAACAGATCATACAGCCACTTTTAATGAGATGTTTCATAAAAATTGGGATTATCAATGGGTAAATACTATCCCGGACGAAGAATGGTCTGGCCTTTTTCAGGATTTGGGTTTAAGAAGTATAAGTCATTTGGATAAGGAAAATAGCATGCTTATCCAGCTTTTGAATAGTATTTTAGTTTTATCTCAAAGAGTAGCAGCATTAGGACTAGAACCGGAAATTTTAACAAAATTACCTGAACTGGAAGAATTTGATTCTCCGTTTATGGTTCAAAATAAGGAGATTTTCGATTATGTCGAGAATTTTCAGAAAGAAGGTTTTGACAAAACAGATCAGAATCCTGACTATAAGCACATAATGGTTATGTTAAACCAGTGTGAGGATTATATTTCGCTAATAAGAAAGAACAAACGAAAGTTTGGGGCTGATTTGCACCTTACCTATTTACTTTTAAGGCTTAACCAAAACATAGAAAGATTACGCAAACTGCTAAAACTAATTGATGTTTCTAGCGATCCTATTCCTTTCTCTACAGAGATTGAAGTTTTTAAAACATTGGTGATTACTGAAAATAAGAAGAATAGCCTGAGTGAACATTTTGAAAATAATCTCAGTCTTTTGGCTTTTCAGGTAACGGAGCATTCCGGAAAAACAGGGGATCATTATATCACCAACACAAGATTAGAATGGTGGAAGATGCTTCTTTCAGCTATGGGTGGTGGACTAATTGTTGGAGTCCTGACCATTATTAAAGTGCTAATCTATTACCTGCGCCTGGCACCTTTTGGAGAAGCGTTTCTTTACAGTATGAATTATTCCTTAGGGTTTATTGGCATTCACCTGACTCACTCTACATTAGCGACCAAACAGCCTGCCATGACAGCTTCGCGCCTGGCAGCTTCACTTGATGTGAGTGATCAACCAAAAAATGAAGCCTTAGATAATTTAGCCGATCTGATTGTAAAAATTTCAAGGTCCCAATTCATAGCCTTTGTTGGCAATGTAGTAATAGCTTTCCCTGTAGCATTTGGTATAGCTTTAGCTTTCCATTATTTTTCAGGCAGTCATATAGCTGAACCTGAAAAAGCGTTAAAGTTAATTCATGAATTAAATCCATGGGAAAGCTATGCCATCTTTCATGCTGCAATTACCGGCATATTTTTATTCTTATCGGGTCTTATTTCAGGTTATTACGACAATAAAAATGTTTATCATAAAATACATACCCGTTTAAGAAAACATACTGTTTTAATTAGAATATTTGGCAGGCGCAACACCGAACGATTCGGTGGATACATAGAAAATAATTTAGGTAGCCTGGCAGGCAATTTTTTCCTGGGAATTTTTCTTGGTACTACCGGCACTATAGGTTTTATACTTGGCTTGCCATTAGACATACGCCACATTACATTCTCTTCAGGTAATTTCGGAATAGCTGTAGCATCTATAGGTGCGGAACTTAGTCAATACCAAATATGGATGTCAATATCTGGCATCCTTTTAATAGGATTGGTCAATTTTTATGTAAGCTTTTCGCTAGCTACTTTTGTAGCTATTAAATCCAGAAAAGTTAACTTTAAGCAGACCAGAAAACTTATCTCCCTTATATTTAAATTGTTCTTTAAAGCCCCACACCACTTCTTTCTCCCGCCTAAAGATGTAGTGGAAAAAATTAAGGATGAAGCTGAAGTTACTACTGACAAGGAAGATGTTAAGGGTAAAAAGGAGGAAGAAAATACCCATCCTGAAGAGAATAATGAAGAAAATAATTCATCGTCTGAAGAAGGAAAAGTAAGGCCTGTTAAAAAATAAAGAATAAAATGTACAAAGGTTTGAATATCGGATATAACCTAAACTAAATTTAGATAATTTAAAAAATAAAATTATCTTTTGCTTTTAAAAAAATAGATACAACCAGTTAATCTTCAATATGGAAGAATTTAGTATAATTAATTTATTTTTAGTATTACTGGCGGCTTGGTTTGGAGGCGCATTAGCTACAAAGTTAGGTTATCCGGCTATATTAGGTGAACTGATTATTGGAATAATATTAGGTCCGGCATTGCTTGGGTTTATTGACCAGTCCAGAACAGTAATGGTAATTGCTGAGGTGGGTATTATTCTTCTAATGGTGTATATAGGGATGGAAATTGATTTCCGTGATTTGGGAAAAGCTTCCTGGGCAGGTTTGTTAGCCGCAATAGGGGGATTTATAGTGCCATTCGGATTAGGTTTTTATACAATTACTGCTTTTGGTGGAACGGAAATGTCTGCTCTATTTGTAGCCATTGCAGTTGGAGTAACTTCCTTGGCCACTAAAAGCCGCATATTAGTAGATCTTAAATTATTAAATACCAGGATTGCCTATGTCTTGATGGCCGGAGCACTCATCTCTGATACACTGGCACTAGTCATTTTTGCAGGAATAGTAAGTTTTGCTGATGTAGGAGTGATTGATATTTTAGGCTTATTGTTAGTTGCAGGAAAAGCTATTCTATTCTTCATAGTAACTGCATTCATAGGAATTAAAATTCTACCATTATTATTAGGCTATTTTGAAAAAGCTGGAATTAAAAGCAGTACACTCTATTTTACTCTCATATTAATTATTGCTTTTGGTTTTGCTGAGTTGGCTGAATTAGCTGGCATGCATAGCATTCTTGGCGCATTTTTAGCTGGTTTATTTATTCGTGATGGTGTTTTTCCTAAAAATGTAGCCAAAGAAGTACATAAAACCTTTTATGATGTTTCGATAGGTTTTATGGCACCCATATTTTTTGTTACTGCTGGTTTTCAGGTAAGTTTAGCCGTTTTTGAAACTGATTTGTTATTATTGGTCGTGGTGATTTTCGTTGCCATGTTCGGAAAAATAGTCGGGACAGCATTGTTTTATTTGCCAAGTGGTTATGGATGGAGAGAAGGTATTACTGTTGGGGCAGGAATGAACGGGAGAGGCGCTGTAGAGATAATTATTGCCGGGATAGGACTTGAGATGGGAATTATCAATCAGGATATATTTTCCATACTGGTTTTTATGGCCATTTTTACCACCACTACTGTTCCTTTTCTTCTAAAATGGACAACTAGCTGGCTCAGAAAAAGAGGAGAACTTGTTCAGGTAGATAGTAGAAGCGGCTATTTAATTTTAGGTATTAATCCTGTAAGCTTAATACTAGCCAACCAATTAAAGGAAAACTCAAAGGTGATTTTTATAGATAATAATAAAGAATTATCCCTTCAGGCCAATAAAGAGGGATTTATTAGTGTACATGGCAATGCATTAAAAGAGGAAATACTTGAAGAAGCTCAGGCAGCAAAAGTTAATACTTTTATCTCAATGACCGGAAATAGCGAAGTGAATCTATTGGCTGCTCAGATAGCAAGAGAAACTTTCCTTGTGCCGAATAACTATGTAATGATATCTCCAAACGAAGATGGTGCCGGTGTGGATGTTCTTGATACTATTAAGGCCTCGACAATCTTTGCCATGAAATTCTCACTTGATGAGTGGATACATATAATTACTACGAAAGCTTATATTGACACCAAAGAATTAGTTGAAGAAGAGATAATAAGTACCAGGGCCTGGGTGAAGTTATTTATGGAAAATAATGAAAATATTATGCCAATAGTAATTATTGGAATAGATGGAGGAAAGCGCCCTTTTCAGTATGATGATGTGTTGGTAAAAGGTGAAAAAGTATATTATTTCAAAGCAAAGTAAGGAGTAATGTCTTCCTTCAAACAATAATCAAACTACCTTTATTTTTGAAGCTGGAGTTTATAAACTAAAGATGAAGTTTCAATCATCCTCAAAAAGAAAAAACTATTTCTCTTGACTAACTAAGTTTTTAGTTGTAAGTTTATCCTATCATTAACCAAGTGGATATGCAACAACTAACAAGGGCCGAAGAAGAAATAATGCAAAAGCTATGGGTATTGGAAAAAGCACATGTTAAACAAGTGCTCGAACTTATGCCTGAACCCAAGCCGGCTTATAATACCGTAAGCACTATTATAAGAATTCTGGAAAAGAAAGGTGTGGTAGGCCATGAAGTAACCGGTAAAAGCCATTTATACTTTCCATTGCTCAAGAAAGAGGAGTATAAAAAGCAATCACTTAAACAACTAATTCACGGGTATTTTGAAGGCTCATTTTCGAAAATGGCTTCATTCTTTGCTAAAGAAGAGGATTTAAGTACTGAAGAAGTAGATGAATTATTATCTCATTTGAAGAACAACATAAAAGAGAAAAAATGATTTTTTCCATCAGCTATATCATTCAGGCACATATTATCTTCATTATATTGCTAGGTGTTTATCATTTCTTACTAAGGAATGACACCAACTTTAAGTTCAATAGAATTTACTTGTTATCTATAGTTGTATTTGCTCTTGTTATACCTCTTCTAAGTTTCCCTGTATTTACTCAAACCACTATTCTGATTTTTCCGGAATTAACAAATTTGACAAATCCTGCTAATAGTTCTCCTATGGCTTCCTCCCTTTCAGTAGGTAGTATCATAGCAATTGGCTATTGTGTCATCTCCTTACTATTCATAATATCCAAAGTTTTCAGGTTTCTAAAACTTTTTCGACAAGTAAACTTAATTAAGCGCAAAGCGAAATTTGAAAGTAAAAACGGTGTCTATATTGTTGAAAATGAAGTCGCCCCTTTTTCTTTCTTAAAATGGTCATTTATACCTCAATCTATTCTGGCGAAAGAAGGCGGGGGTTTAATAATTGCCCATGAGAAATTACATGCCCGCGAATTACATAGCTTAGATATCATCTTTACTGAGCTAGCCTGTTGTTTCTTGTTTATAAATCCACTTAACAAATTGTTTAAAAAACATATTATTGAAAATCATGAATATAGGGCTGATGAGATTGCATTACAAAATGATACCGATTCAAAATATAAACAACTACTGATTGAACAAACCCTCTATCCTACCCATTTAAAGTTGGTAAGTTCTTTCGCTAAACCTTTAATTTTAAATAGACTAATGATGATGATGAAAAAAAGAAAACAAACTATCGCTTTCAAAATGCTTGCTATTGTATCTACAGCATTGGTGCTAACTGTCTTTTCCTGTGATTTTCAGGAAAAAGAAAGTCTCTTGATAAAATCAGAAAAAGATATGGCTTCAGAAAATGACAACAATAAGGTTTTCACCATAGTGGAGGACCAGGCTGAGCCTAAAGAAGGAATTGATCACTTGAATAGTTTTCTTTCTGAGAAGTTAAAAAATAGCTATCCTGCGCAAGCCAGAAGGCTTGGTATAGAAGGAACTGTGTATGTGCAGTTTAATATTGAGAAAGACGGTAGCCTTTCTAATATCACAGCCGTAAAAGGGATAGGTGCAGGATGTGACCAAGTTGCAGTAGATGCTCTTGCGGCATATGGTCAATGGACACCTGGAAAACAAAATGGGCAGGTAGTTCGCTCTCAAAGGGTAGTTCCTATCAGATTCACCCTCGAATAAAGAAAATAGTTTAGTTAGTATGATAGGTAAATAAATATGAGCTCCTAAAATTTCTTTTAGGAGCTTTTTTTATTCCCAATCTTATAAAGCCCACAATAATTCGCTACGCCCAAATTTCCTGTGATGTAATTTTGTCCCTGTTATTGGCAAAATAATCAATTGTTTTTTTTCTATATTATATTCAATTAGTTAAAAGCGATAGATATGAAAGCAATAATTTTAATGCTCGGTTTATTTCTACATTCTGATTCTATGAATTCAGTAGAGAACCAGATGATTCTTCAGGAAGTTTTAAACATTGAAGAGTTTAAACAATATATCTCGAAGAATCCCCGGTTTGTAGGTAGTCAGAATCCTCAAATAATACTGTTATCGCATGAAATGATAGACAAATCTGCTAAGTTAGAGATTAATCAAATTCCCATAAAAATAGTAGACAGCGAAACTGCCAAAGTCAATGAAAAGATTTTCTTCATAGAAATACAAAGTTTTAAGATAAGAAACAAAAAAGCCAGTCTTTCCCTGAATTATAAGAATGCCAGGCTTTATTTCGAGGAGAATAAAAGGATAACCATGGTGGCTGATCTAAAAAAAGTAGATGGTGAATGGTTAATATCTCAATATGAAGTAAAAGAAATTAGTATTTCCGATTAAGTATTTCAGCATAAATGATAGCTTTTTTGGCACTTTCAGGATCCGACAAACCATCCCTGATTTCCCTTGCAAATTCATTTTCCTCCCTCTCAATTGAAAATGCATCAAAACGTGATCCTTCCTTTTCCACCTCTTCAAAGTCGACTAGTTCATTGATACTCTTGAGTCTTTCTCCTTTTTTATAAAGTTCCTTTAAAGTGTCATCTGCATTTTCATACTCTTCATGCCCCACACTCTGCTCCAATACGCGTTCTTCCACTTGATCAGACAAAGGTTCCGCTTCCTCAAATTCTCTCTCCTCCCTCCGAGGGGCCTCACCGCTCAATTCCCTAATGATATCCTCAAAAGTTTTGGGCTGTTCCTGTGGTTGGCCGGTATTTGTAGTTTGCTTTTGTCTGGTTGCAGGCTTTTTCTTACTACCAATTCCTTTAATAACATAGTATAATATTGCCAGGGCTATATATATGAGATATTTATAATCTTCCATTTGCTAAAATTAATCAATCTTAATGTAATGTAATTAAAAATGGGTAAATAGTTAAATATAGCTATGCAATAATAACAGAAAGTAAATAATAGCAAACCAGCCATAACTCTCCATCATATAAACTTAACTGTTAATCCAATCTAAATCCCAAAACCAAAACATCATCTGTTTGGGCATAACCATTTTTCCACTCCTCAAATTTCCTTTGCAACAAGAATTTTTGGTCGGTCAATGTTTCTCCTGAAATTTCAGTTAATAATTCCCTGAATCTTTTGGTCATATATTTTTTGTCTCTCGCACCACCAAATTGATCAGCAAAACCATCCGAAAATAGATAATATGAAGAGTCCACTTCAATAGGAAGTGTATGCTTTTTAAACTCCAGCTTCTTGAAATTCCTGTTTTTACCCCCAATTGAGAATTTATCACCTTTAATTTCCGTAGCCATTCCGGAAGAATCTACTACCAGTAAAGGACTCTTTGCTCCGGCAAATTCAATTATTCCTGATTTCTTATCTATTACAACTATTCCAGCATCCATACCATCCTGGTTATCATTCTCAGTCTGCTTAAGTGTTTCATTAATTCCAATATGTAAATCATTTAATATTTCCGCAGGATCAGTAATACCTTTTTGCTTTACTATTTGATTTAGGTTATTCTCGCCAACCAGCGACATAAAGGCTCCTGGAACACCATGTCCGGTGCAATCCACAGCAGCAACAATAGTTTTTCCATTTTTTTGAGTCAGCCAGTAAAAATCTCCTGAAACTATATCTCTCGGAACAAAAAAGATAAAAGACTGAGGTAAATAACTTTTAAAGGAATCCTGAGAAGGAAGCATAGCTCTTTGAATTTGCTTAGCATACCTGATACTTCCAATAATATCCCTGTTTTGCTTTTCAATAAATTCTTTTTGAGTTTGCATGGCATCGCGCTGGGTGAGGATCTCTTCCTTCTGAACTGTCAGTTCTTCATTCTGCTCTTTAATTTGGTCGCTTTTGAAACGAAGGTCCTTCTGTACTTTCAAAAGGCTTTGATTACGCTCTTGTAATTCAAAATGTGCTTCTTGCAAAGCCAGTCGATGCATGAAATTATTTTTCATGATATAATATCTAAATGCAGCAATGGAAAAACAAGCTACACCTACAACCAAAAGAATATTGACTCCTTTCAAAAGGAAATAATCTCCTACTGTCATTCCGCAAAAAACCATGTTCACTGCAATTTGAATGATAAATATCAGTATGAAATTAATAATAAAGTAAAAGGGGCGTAAGATCACTAGAACCGCACTGGTAATGAACACTGTGATCATTGAAATAACATAATTTAACCAATCGCCACATTCCACCATATAAGCTGCAGAAGTGAAAAGGCAAAAGGCAATAATCTCGAATAAAAGTTCATGGCTGAATTTATACTTCTGGTGAAGAAGAAAAACAATGCCCACCAAAACAGAAGGCCCCAGACGAAAAAAATACCAAACCTGGAGATTGGGTTTTTCAATAGATAGTTCAGGGATTATACTTAAAGGAAATAGAAAAATGACCAATATAGCACCCCATCGGGCATAAATAGAGCCTATCCGCTTATATTCTGCTTTCCAGGCTTCTCCTATATTAACACCAAATTTTTCGGTCAAATTTAAATTCATTCCGTTACTCTACCTTATGAGACTACAATACTAGGAATAAAAATGAAACCTCTCATCGAAAATGAGGATAAACATTTTCATCCATTAAAGATTGGATTTTTTTACGAAGTCTCCTACCCTTCACACGTTTTATTTGCTCGTTATAATCTTGCCGTATGTCAATTTTATAAGATGGAATTGACACATTTAAAGCTTTCTCAACCCAAACTGAATGTATTGTAAATGCAAACTGTAAGCTCTCATGATGTAATTTTACCACCGGACCCCTCTTAAGATTTTTAGCATCAAACAGCCAAATTTCTGAGTAGTAAGAACTTAGATTATAACTATTTTCCTCTTTTCCGACAACGGTACACAGAATATAACCATTCAAAGATGAAACTATTCCTGAATTTAAATTTGAAGAGGGTACAAACTGCAACGACCACATGAATGTATCATTGGGAAAAGAGTAATGATCAATGACTTTCATTGAGGCTGTTTCTACCGTTTGCAGGATAAAAGGTGCTCCTTTTTTAGAAAATCCCAACATCTCTTCAGCGGAATAGATCCTATTACGGTCAGAGCATTCATACAAATTGTACATAAAATCCGTCAGCATTTGATCAGACATTCCATAAGCCTGCCAAAAAACATGTTCTATTTTATCAACGTTTTTATCCGGAGAAAGCATATCCCGATATGTATATAGCCCAACACCCCAGGTATGAGGCCCCGGATCTTTTTCATCAAGATCTCCGGTTAAGTGCAGGAATGTCGATTCACTTTCCAATACATCCCTGTTTTTTACATCAATCAGCACCTTACCTATCTTGCCAATATCCATCTCTCCTACCGCGAGCATACCAACCCTCTGTGCATCAATAAGCTCTCCGGAACACTTTAGTTTATCATAATACCTGATCCATTCGGCAGGGCATGCACAACAATTGTGTGCTGTATGTATTGTAATAATATCATCATCATTATTATAATCAACAGAAAAATGAACTGTCTCCAGTGGCAACACTACCTTGTGCGCCATTACTTCTTTCTTCTCATCAATTAATTGCTTTCTAGGAATGATGTAGAGGCTGGAATAATCATTTTGAGCTCCATCCAACAAATCCCTCAAAAACGAATCAATTTTTTCATTATTAGGAAAAGGATTATTCATCATCACATCCAGAGTAAATTTGAAATTAGTATCTGCAAGAATTATATAATCCTTACTAAACCCAATCTGGTGCATATTATGTGCTATTTCTATAGCAGAACCATCTTCATTTACAATTTTATATGCCTTGGGTTTTTTCTCTCCCATCCACTTTATTAAATAAACTGCATTTTCATTAGAAAACTTATGGCCTATAACCCTCCAGTAGAATGCTTTTAATTTCTCCCAAAAAGTTTCCTTTTTAGGTTTTGCACCTGCTTCATAAAAGAAATCATTGACTTCCTCTACTACATTTTCGGTACTTTCATAATTCTTCCAATGATCAATTTTCTCTTCCAATCTTTTTTCCAGGCTCTCCTCATCTTCAAAAATCCGATCAAAAATTTCAGTAGCTTTTAATAAGGATTTAGTGGTCTTTGTAAAGTTAACACTGAACACCTCCCTGGTTTCGGGATCATATACAGGATGTGCAGTAGTCAATATCATAGGAAAAGGGTTTTGTAGAAAAGGTGGTGTCCCCGCTCTCCAAAATTTATTCTCCCCTATTGGAGTAATTAACTCCATAGAATCGGGATCAAACTCAAAAGGTCTTCCGGCATCAAAAGTTGCCAATAAGCGTGCCTCATCATTACCTGGTTGTTGAAAAGGTGTAATAGCAGTATTAATCTGGTTTCTAGTGCCTAGCTTCATTGACATTCGAGCCAAACCTTTGTTTTTAAAGGCTATATCGGCATAAGGGTTGTCTTTTCCATTAAGAATAGGGCTAGAGCCTAAATCAGCATAAAAACATGGTGTTTTTAGCAAACGGGTTTTCAACTTCACTTTTCCGGCTTCTGTTAAATCAAAGCGAAACATGTATCCATCCCCATTGATTACAGGAGAGCCAAACTCCTGATTAAATTTTCCATCGGGAAGGTAACGCTCATAGGGCAAACCACCGGAATTAACGGTTCCCGCCCCCGAATTGATAAATACAAATCCTGAAAGATCATCGGGGATTTTCCCTTCTTTTACTTTTAATTCTACATCTAAGGGTTCTCTGGTTGAAGTCAACAGGTTGGGATGACTCATAAGTTCAAATATTACAGCTTATAAATTAGTTTTTCAATCACACATAAATACAAATAAAAATTGAAATATTATTTATTAACACTGGATTACTCTCTTAAATACTCTCAATGGACTGCCTTCCCAAAAAGGATTTCTATTGTAGGGAAATGCACAAACAAAAAAGGGAGCATAACGCTCCCTTCTATCAGTTTCTATTAAAATCCATATTAGCTTAGATACTGTCTGTTGCAATCTTATAAGTAGGATCTTCTAACACATTTACCTCGATGATCTTATCTGCATTTTGAAGCAATTTTCTGCAATCCTGACTTAAGTGTTTAAGGTGAACCTTCTTTCCTACCTTAAGATAACGCTCCGTTAATTTGTTCAATGCTTCAATGGCTGACATATCCACTACCCTGCTTTCCGCAAAATCAATAACTACTTCATCAGGGTCACTTAAAACATCAAATTTCTCATTAAATGCAGTAACAGATCCAAAAAACAAAGGACCATATATTTCATAATACTTAGTACCATTTTCATCTACATGTTTCCTGGCCCTGATCCTTTTAGCATTATCCCATGCAAATACAAGAGCCGAAATAATTACACCTACTATTACTGCTAAAGCCAGGTTATGCAATACCACAGTAACAATAGTCACCAGGAACATCACAAAAATATCAGATTTAGGCATTCTTTTAATAGTTCTTAAACTGGCCCACTCAAAGGTTCCAATTGCAACCATAATCATAAGTCCGGTTAAAGCCGCCATTGGCAGTTGTTCAATAATACCGGATCCAAACATAATGAAGACCAACAGCATTACCGCTGCCACTATTCCCGAAAGCCTGGCCCTGGCCCCGTTAGAAATATTAATCAAACTCTGCCCTAACATGGCACAACCACCCATTCCGGAAAGGAAGCCTGAACAAATATTGGCTATTCCCTGTGCTACAGCTTCTTTATTGCCTCTACCTCTGGTTTCAGTTATTTCATCAATAATATTCAATGTCAATAAACTTTCAATCAAGCCCACACCTGCCATAATTAACGCATAAGGAAAAATGATTGTCAGTGTTTCCCAAGCTAAAGGAATTGCAGGTATGTGAAAAGGAGGAAATCCTCCCTGGATAGAAGCAACATCACCCACTACTTTTGTATCTATACCGAAGAAATATACTATCCCAAAAACAGCTAATATAGCAGCCAAAGAGGCTGGAAAAGCCTTGGTTATTTTAGGTAGGCCCCAAATAATAACCATTGTTAATAATACTAAACCTAATAATATATATAAAGAAGAACCACTCAGCCAATTACCTGATTTATCCTGAAATTGCTCCATCTGAGACATAAATATGATAATGGCCAATCCATTTACAAATCCAAATATCACTGGATGAGGGACTAAGCGCATTAATTTACCCATTCTTAATGTGCCTGCTAATACTTGCAAAATCCCTGCTAATATTACGGTTGCCAACACATATTCTATACCATGTGATTTGGCTAACACTACTATAACAACGGCAACGGCTCCAGTAGCACCTGAAATCATGCCCGGACGACCACCTAAAATAGCCGTTACAAGACCCATCACAAAAGCTGCATATAAACCTGTTAATGGAGAAAGTCCTGCGATTAAAGCAAATGCTACTGCTTCAGGAATAAGAGCAATTGCTACTGTTAAGCCCGATAAAACTTCTGTTTTATAGTTTACTTTTTGAGACAAATCAAAAAGATTGAAATACTTTTTCATGTGTATATGTTCGTTTTAAGTTGCCACATGGAATTCGCGATAAATATTCATCTGGCGGTTGGTATAAATTCGCCCTCGAATATTTATGCTCATTTCATATGTATGTAATTGATTTTAAGTTGTTGTCACCCCGATTTAGCCGGGGCAGGTTATGGAATCTTTGATTAAAAATTCATCTTCGGTTAATGTAAATTCGAATCTGAATTTTTAATGTCGATTTCATTATTTTAAATTACTTGAAATGGAAATGATTATAAAGCATCAAGGATATGACCCCTGAAGGAAATACTAAGAAAAAAATGCTTATTCTTATCTATAGGTAAAGAAACCTATGGTGGAGTGATTTGAGAATATAGTTGTTTTGGAAACATACCGTTTTTTTGAAGATGCAAAAGTAGAGCAATTATTTTAAAAAAGTTGACATTGGTCATAAATAATTCAAAAAAACAATAAGCCATACAGTTTATATATGAGCTTTACCTAGAGGTTTAAATTAATCGGGAGCACTGGTTATTAGAGGTTTAAAAAGCTTTGAATCAAGACTGCCTGTACAAACAGCCTTGATTCCATAAAAGTAATTTAAGAGAGAGAATTCAATGTCGTTTAGTTAAGCTTTAAAATAAAACCTCAACCTTCTATCCTTCTCCAAAGGAGAAGGAAGTTTGTCTTAACTAAACGACATTGATATAAAATTATTTATCCAACTTACAAGGTGCCTTTGGTGCTGGGCAAATCCTGTAAGCGACTTTCATCCCTACTTACAGCCATTTTTATAGCCCTTGCCCATGCCTTGAAAATGGCTTCAATTTTATGATGTTCATTATCTCCGCTTACCTGAATATCCAAATTGCATTGGGCGGCATCTGTAAAAGATTTAAAAAAATGAAAGAACATCTCTGTAGGCATATCCCCAACTTTTTCTCTTTTAAAATCCGCTTTCCAGTTAATCCATGGTCTACCACCAAAATCAATCCCTACCTGTGCCAGTGCATCATCCATCGGGAGTAAAAAACCATAGCGGTAAATTCCTTTCTTATTACCCAAAGCTTGTTTAAAAGCTTCTCCTAAAGCCAAAGCTGTATCTTCAATGGTATGGTGCTCATCTACTTCCAAATCACCATTTACTTCAATTTTCAAGTTTAAACCACCATGTTTCCCCAACTGATCGAGCATATGGTCGAAGAATTTAAGGCCTGTATTCATTTCCACTTTACCGGAACCATCTAAATTCAACTCTATAAAAATATCAGTTTCATTAGTCTTTCTGTTGATTACTGCTTTACGATTTGGAAGCACCAGGAAATGAGCAATTTCTTTCCAGTCTTTCGTGCAGAAAGTAGCTTCCTCATATTGATCGCCTATAAATATAGATTGCGCCCCTAAATTACTGGCCAAAGCCACATCTGTTCTCCTGTCTCCAATCACATAACTGTTGGCCAAATCATAATCATCGCTTAAATATTTTTGAAGCAAACCTGTTTGTGGTTTTCTGGTGGGCTTTTTTTCCTCTTCAAAGCTTTTATCAATCAGCACCTCATCAAATACTATTCCTTCATTTTCCAGTTGTTGCATCATTTTATTATGTGCGGGCCAGAAAGTATCTTCCGGAAAAGAATCTGTACCCAACCCATCCTGATTGGTCACCATCACCAATTCATAATCTGTATTTTGCACAATTTTTTGCAAAGAAGATAATGCAAAAGGCAGGAACTCCAATTTTTCAAGGGAATCCACCTGGAAATCTGAGGGTGGCTCCTTAATAAGAGTACCATCCCTGTCTATAAATAATACTTTTTTCTTCATTTTCATAAAATCAATTCCAAAATTAGGAATTTGCTACTCGATCTGCATAAAAACCCCAATTATTTACTGCTTTACCAGATAAAAAAGATGTTTTTGATAAGTTTTGATAAAAACATTTCCATTTAAGATGCATCCACCTATATTTGCAGGGTTTTGAAAAAATAAATAGAATTATGAGTAATATAATATGGATTGTGCCCATTTTGGGTATCGTTGGTCTGATTGTAATGGCCATTAAATCTTCATGGGTCACAAAGCAGGATTCCGGTGATGAAAAAATGAATGAACTGGCAGGTTACATCGCCAAAGGTGCCATGGCTTTTTTAAAAGCTGAATGGAAAGTAATGTTTTACTTTGTCCTTATTGCCGGCATATTATTAGCCTATTCAGGCACTTTGGTAGAAACTTCTTCTCCTGTAATTGCCATTTCATTTGTAATAGGTGCAGTTTTCTCAGCCTTTGCCGGTTGGGTGGGCATGAATATCGCTACTAAAGCCAATGTCCGCACCACTCAGGCAGCCAAAACAAGTTTGGCAAAAGCACTTAAAGTTTCTTTCTCTGGCGGAACAGTGATGGGACTAGGTGTGGCCGGGCTTGCAGTCTTTGGGATGGGTATTTTATTTATCTTTTTCTATCAATTTTATGTAATCAATACCGGAGGCGATGTGAATGGCCCTGCAATGATTACTGCATTGGAAGTATTGGCAGGTTTCTCTCTTGGAGCTGAGTCTATTGCACTTTTCGCCCGTGTGGGTGGTGGTATTTACACAAAAGCTGCCGATGTAGGTGCTGATTTAGTAGGGAAAGTTGAAGCAGGTATTCCTGAGGATGATCCAAGAAACCCTGCTACCATAGCTGATAACGTAGGTGATAATGTAGGTGATGTGGCTGGTATGGGTGCTGATCTTTTCGGTTCGTATGTAGCTACCATTTTAGCTTCCATGGTTTTAGGAAGAGAGATTATTTCAGTTGATAATTTTGGCGGTATTGCACCAATTTTATTACCAATGATTATCGCAGGTTTAGGATTGGTATTTTCTATTATCGGTACATTATTTGTAAGAATTTCCAAAGAAACTGACAGTGTTCAGAAAGCATTGAACATGGGGAACTGGTCTTCCATTGTGCTTACAGCTGTAGCCACTTATTTCCTTGTTAAGTGGATGCTACCTGACACCATGATTATCAGGGATTATGCATTTACTAGCATGGATGTATTCTGGGCTATCCTAACAGGATTGATTGTAGGTGCCTTAATGAGTATTATTACTGAATATTATACAGCTATGGGCAGAAAGCCTGTGTTGTCTATTGTAAAACAATCAAGCACTGGTTCAGCCACTAACATAATTGCCGGTTTAGCAGTAGGTATGCAATCCACTGTATTGCCAATATTGGTTTTAGCTACTGGTATTGTAGTTTCCTACACATTTGCAGGTTTATATGGTGTGGCCATTGCAGCTGCCGGAATGATGGCAACAACTGCCATGCAATTAGCTATTGATGCTTTCGGCCCTATTGCTGATAATGCTGGTGGAATTGCTGAAATGAGTGGTTTACCTGAAGAAGTAAGAGGTAGAACAGACAACCTTGATGCAGTGGGTAACACTACCGCAGCTGCCGGAAAAGGTTTTGCAATTGCCTCTGCAGCTTTAACGGCTTTGGCTCTTTTTGCCGCTTTCGTTGGTATTTCCGGAATTGATTCTATTGATATTTATAAAGCTCCTGTATTAGCTGCCTTATTCGTAGGTGGTATGATTCCTTATATATTCTCCTCTTTAGCGATTGCCGCTGTTGGAAGAGCTGCTATGGATATGGTGGAAGAAGTAAGAAGACAGTTCAGGGAGTTACCAGGTATTATGGAAGGTACTACCAAGCCGGAATATGAAAAGTGTGTGGCTATTTCCACTAAAGCTTCCATCAGAGAAATGATTTTACCGGGTGCTATTGCTTTAATAGTTCCTTTATTGGTTGGTTTTGGTTTTAAAGATGTTTTTCCTGATACTTCATCAGCTGAAATATTAGGTGGTTTATTAGCCGGTGTTACTGTTTCAGGTGTATTGATGGGAATTTTCCAGAACAATGCAGGTGGTGCATGGGATAACGCTAAAAAATCGTTTGAAAAAGGTGTAATGATAAATGGAGTAATGGAGTATAAAGGATCGGAAGCACATAAAGCATCCGTTACAGGAGACACTGTTGGAGATCCTTTTAAAGATACTTCAGGTCCATCAATGAACATCCTTATCAAATTAATGTCAATTGTAGCTTTGGTAATTGCTCCTCACATAGCAGTAAAAGACCATACTGCACATTCTGATAATGTTAAGCAGGAAGTTAAAGAAATGGTGCTTGATGCCAAAGGCAATATAGAAGCAGAGAGATAATAAAAGCTGGAAGACTAAAATCTTCCAAGCCCTTTCAAACCAATAATTTTTCAGAGGCTGTATCATGTAATTTGATACAGCCTTTTTTATTGTTTTTGCCAAAAATCATTTCTATTTTGCCACTGCAATTTTTATTAATAAAACTCAGATAATGACCAAAAACGATCCATCAAAAGAGAAATCCTTCCAAAAAAGAAAATTTTCATTATCAAGGTATATAAGAGTTGATTTCAAAACACTTCAGGGTAGAATTACAATAGGCTTTTTATTGATGGGCTTATTTTCCATTATTATGCTTTTAAGCAGTAATTGGGCATGGATTAATCAAGTAAACAAAGCTCGGAATTTAATCCATCTCAACAAAAACAGTAGTATAAAAGCCTCTGAAATCCAACAGCTGGTGGATCTTACTCATATTCTTTCTTTTAGGTATTTAACAACCAATGATGATTTTTTCAAAGGGGACGTAGAAAACAGATGGACAAACGACATCTATCCTACTCTGGAAAAATTAGACAGTCTGACTAAAAATATTAACAATGAAGAGGTTACAGTATATATTAAGAAGTTAAGGGAGCATCTCCCTAAAATAAGGTCAAAGCAACTTTCTGCCATTAACGATAGCCAAATAGAAGAATTGAATAATGAGCAATTAATTGAAGATATTATTCACCTTACCTTTTTAATTGATAGCATTAAGGAAGAATTAGCTGTATCAGAAACACAAACTTTGCGGGAACTAGAGAATGCGGAATCTAAAATCCCCATTTTTTTAGGCATTCAATTTATTATAGCTCTTGTGATTAGTACGCTAATAGCCCTTTATATCATTAGGTCAGTACTGCAACGGATTAAATTCCTTAAAGTGAAAATCCGTGAGATGTCAGAAGGTAATTTACCTGACGAAATGGAGCAGTCAAAAGATGAAATGAACTCAATCATTAAGGCGCTCAACGAGCTAGTTATTAATCTTCGGGGTATTACCAATTTTGCTGAAGAAGTAGGAAAAGGGCAATTCGATTCTGAAATAGCTGTATTTGACAATAAAGGTCATTTAGGGGAATCACTGGCTGAAATGAGAATCAAACTTCAAAATGTAGCTGAACAGGACAAAAAAAGAGATTGGTTCAATGCCGGTGTGGCTAAATTTGGAGATATCCTAAGAAAAAATAATGAAAGCATTGAAGTATTATCAGCCAGGCTCATAGGGGAATTGGTTAATTATGCCAATGCCAACCAGGGCTCACTTTTCATTGTCCATAAAGATGACAATAACAAAATCACCTTACAGTTAAAAGGAGCTTATGCCTATGAAAGACAAAAATTTATTCAAAAGGAATTAGAACCCGGGCAAGGGCTGGTAGGTCAATGTTATCTTGAAAAAGAGTATATATATCTATCGGAAATACCTGCCAACTATGTAGCCATTCGCTCAGGCTTAGGTGAGGCCACTCCTACGCACTTACTAGTAAGCCCAATGAAAATCAATGAAGATATTTTTGGTATTATTGAACTAGCTTCTTTCCATCCTTTTGAAGAGCATCATATTGAATTTATTGAAAAGGTAGGTGAAAACATTGCCTCTACTATTCAAGGTCTGAAAGTTTCGCTGGAGACCAAAAACCTGCTGGAAGAATCGCAAATGCGTGCGGAACAACTACAGGCACAGGAAGAGGAAATGCGCCAAAATGCAGAAGAACTGGAAGCCACACAAGAGGAAATGGAAAGGCAAAGTCGTGAGATGGGCGCATTTAACCTGGCCGTAAAAGAATCTGCTGTTTTTATTGAAATGGAAGAAGATGGTACTATTTCCAGTGTGAACAAAAAATTCGAGCAAGTATTAGGATACAATCCGGATCAAATTGTGGGCAAAAATCATTCATACATTTGGGCTAATAAAGAATTGGCCAATCAGGAATTTGACTCCCTTTTAAACGAAATCAATAAAGGGAATTCCGCACAAAAGTTGATTGAGTGCAGTAAAAAAAATGGCGACAGTATTAAGCTGTATGCGGATTATTTCCCGATTAAAGAGGAATCAGGGAAAGTCAGGAAAATCGAATGCTTGTGTTTTGAGTTGACAGGATTGATTCAGGATTTAAAGAGTTGAAGATAAAAAAACTTCCTTTCAATAAACATAGCATACGAAACATAATAAATGGCATTGAGTTCAATATTGTAAAATAGCGAACTACCATATTGAAAGATTTTGCCGAACTTATCACTTCCATAGATCAAAGCAACAAAACCAATGACAAGGTAGCTGCACTAAAAAGCTATTTTTCGGAAGCCAATGATGCTGATAAAATATGGGTGCTGGCCTTGTTTACCAATCGAAGACCCAAAAGAAAAATCAACAGCACTTTATTGAAAGACTGGGTCACTCAATGGGCAGCAATACCGAGTTGGCTTTTTCAGGAATCATATCATGTTGTGGGTGACCTGGCTGAAACTATCGCCTTGATACTGCCTTTTGACGAAACAAAAGCAACTATAGATAAACCACTTCATCATTATATTCATCAACTTATAGAAATTGGTGAGCTCTCCAATGAAGAAAAGGAAATCCAATTGAAAGAAATCTATGGAGAACTCAACACACAGGAGAGATTTGTATTTACAAAGTTAATGACGGGTTCATGGAGGTTGGGCGTCTCTCAAAATATTGTCACCAGAGCCATCAGTCAGGCTTATAATATTGACAAAACTATTATTGCACATCGATTGATGGGCAACTGGACACCTCAAAGCACCAGCTTTTCTGAATTGATATTGGAAGAACGAAAGGATGATTTAATTGCCCGCCCCTACCCTTTTTTCCTGGCTCACCCCGTAACTTATGAAGAAGTGAAAGAGTTGGGTCATCCAAAAGACTGGCAGGCTGAGTGGAAATGGGATGGCATTAGAGGGCAAATCATCAAAAGAAAAAATGAAGTTTTTATCTGGAGCCGTGGTGAGGAATTGGTGACAGAAAAATTTCCCGAATTAGTTGAAATGTCGGCAAACATTCCAAACGGAACAGTGCTGGATGGTGAGATCCTACCCTATCAAAATGGTGAACCATTGCCATTTGCGCTTTTACAAACACGAATTGGGAGGAAAAACCTCAGTAAAGCCATCTTAAAAAATGCTCCTGTAGTTTTTAAAGCTTACGACATCCTGGAATATCAATCGCAGGACATCCGGTCAAATAGCCTGCAAAACCGTAATTTGCTTTTAGAAGAAATAATTAGGGGAGTGAATCATCCCAATTTGCAACTATCAGCAGCAGAGAAATTTAATAATTGGGAGGAACTTGCCGAAACCCGCACAAAAGCAAGAAGTTTAAAAACTGAAGGTTTTATGCTGAAAAAGTTAGGCTCAGCTTATGAAGTTGGGCGCAAAAGAGGCGGTTGGTGGAAATGGAAAATTGATCCTCTAACCATTGATGGGGTGCTCATTTATGCGCAAAAAGGACACGGGCGAAGAGCAGATTTGTACTCTGACTATACTTTTGGTGTTTGGAGAGATAATGAACTGATCCCTTTTGCTAAAGCTTATTCAGGACTTACAGATGCTGAAATGAGAAAAGTGAATGCTTTTGTGAAAAATAATACCAAAGAAAGGTTTGGCCCTGTAAGGACTGTCACTCCCCAGCTGGTATTTGAAATAGCTTTTGAAGGAATTCAGGAATCTAAAAGACATAAATCCGGTATTGCATTACGCTTTCCGCGGATCAGCAGATGGCGGGAAGATAAAAAAATGGAAGCAGCTAATACCTTAGGTGATTTACAGGAACTGCTGGAAAAGTATGGATAAGCGCATTGGTTTAGGAAAAGACTGGTTTAAAAAGCAGGGATGGAAAGCATTTCCTTTTCAGGTAGAAACCTGGAACAGTTATTTATCAGGAAAATCAGGATTGCTTAATGCCCCTACAGGCAGTGGTAAAACCTATGCTTTATGGATCGCTTGCTTGTTATCCCATTATACACAGCAGAAGAAACTCCTAAGCCAACCAAAAAAAGGGCTCAAGTTTCTGTGGATTTTACCCTTAAGAGCATTGTCAAAAGATATTCAATCGGCCATGCAAGTCTCTGCGGATGATTTCGGTTTCAGTTGGCAAATAGAAACCCGCACAGGAGATACTTCCACCAAAGACCGGCAACGACAAAAAAAGAGTCCGCCAGACTGCCTGATCACCACCCCTGAAAGCCTTCACTTATTATTAAGCCAGAAAAACAGTTCTCAGTACTTTAAAAACCTTGAAGCCATCATTGTGGATGAATGGCATGAACTTTTGGGAAGCAAACGTGGTGTGCAGGTAGAACTGGCATTAGCTGTTTTAAAAGATTTGGCAGTATCAAAATTGAGAATTTGGGCTATCTCCGCCACCATAGGTAATTTGGAAGAGGCCCGTGATGTACTTTTAGGCAAAGATGCCAAAGAAGGTGACTTTATTAGATCAGACATTGAAAAATTGATACAAATAGAATCAATTTTACCTGATGAGGTGGAAAATTATCCATGGGCAGGCCATTTAGGTATTAAACTGATTGATAAAGTACTACCGATTATTCATCAGAATAAAACCACCTTAATTTTTACGAACACACGTTCTCAAACCGAAATCTGGTATCAGAAACTACTGGAAAAATCGCCTGATCTGGCTGGAGCAATAGCCATGCATCATGGTTCTTTAAGTAATCACATCAGAATATGGGTGGAAGAAGCCTTACATTCCGGCATTATTAAAGTGGTGGTTTGTACTTCCAGTTTAGATTTGGGAGTGGATTTCAGGCCAGTAGATACTATTATTCAGGTGGGAAGCCCAAAAGGCATTTCACGCTTTGCACAAAGGGCTGGCAGAAGCGGGCACAGGCCTGGTGAGAAGAGTAGAATTTACTTTCTACCCACCCATTCTTTGGAATTAATTGAAGGTGCTGCTTTGAGGCAAGCCATATCAGAAAAGAATTTCGAAGCAAGGATTCCGGTTCAGAAAGCATTTGATGTGCTACTCCAATTCATGATTACACTAGCTGTTGGTGAAGGCTTCAATCCGGAAAAACTCTTGAGTCAAATAAAATCAACTTATTGCTTTCGAGATATTACTGAGGAAGAGTGGCAATGGATACTTAATTTTATTCAGTTTGGAGGTAAAAGTCTCTCGGCCTATGATGAATACCACAAAGTAGTGCAGGAAGAGAGCCTGCTAAAAGTGGTGAATAAAAAGATTGCGATGCGCCACAGGTTATCCATTGGCACTATTGTGGGTGATCAGCTTTTAAACATAAAATATATTAAAGGAGGCTATATAGGTACTGTTGAAGAGAATTTCATCAGCAGATTAAAACCGGGAGATGTTTTCTGGTTTTCCGGCAGAAACCTGGAATATGTTCGGTTGAAAGACATGACTGTACAGGTGAAGCTAAGCAAGAAAAAAACAGGTTTAGTGCCAAAGTGGATGGGTGGAAGAATGCCACTCTCTTCTCAGTTATCATTTTATATTCGTCAAAAATTAGATGATTTTACAAAAGGAATAATTCGGGATATTGAACTCGAAAAAATCTCACCCCTGATAAACAGACAAAAAAAGTTTTCTATTATTCCTGCCCAAAATGAACTCCTGATAGAAACTGTTAGCTCGAAAGAAGGTTTTCATATTTTTATTTTCCCATTTGAAGGTCGGTTTATCCATGAAGTATTAGCCAGCTTAGTAGCCTACCGAATCAGTATCTCACAACCCATTTCGTTTTCCATAGCCATGAATGATTACGGTCTTGAGCTTCTAACAGATGAAGTAATAGATATGGAAGAGGCTCTTTCATTGGATTTATTTTCAGCTGTTAACCTGGAAGAAGATATCTTGAGAGGAATAAATGAGACAGAAATGGCCAAAAGAAAATTTCGTGATATCGCAGCCATTTCCGGCTTAATTTTTAAAGGATTCCCGGGGAAAAATGTTAAAGACAAGCACCTCCAAGCTTCATCATCCATTATGTTCGGGGTTTTCACAGAGTATGAACCTGAGAATTTACTTTTAAAGCAAGCCCATGAAGAAGTAATTCAACATCAACTGGAAAAAGAAAGACTTGAGAAAGCTATTGCCAGAATAAATCAACAAAAAATAATTCTTAAAAAACTTGCACAGCCCTCTCCTTTTTCATTTCCGATTATGGTGGATAGGTTAAGGGAAAAATTTTCAACAGAAACTTTGGAAGAAAGAGTAGCAAAAATTCAATTACAGCTAGAAAGTTAATATTTTTAATTTTACATTTGAAATCAACATTAACAGAAATCGAAAGATGAAAAAAATTATTGTTCTATTAATATTCGTAAGCATTCAGTTCAATTTATCAGCCCAGTCCGATATTTTTGGCAAGTGGAAAACCATTGATGATGAGACCGGAAAGGTAAAAAGCATTGTAGAAATTTATAAGAAGGATGGCAAGGCATATGGGAAAATAGTGAAGCTTTTCAGAGGGCCTGATGAAGAGCAGGATCCTATTTGCGATTTATGTCCAGGGGATAGAAAAAACAAGAAAATAATAGGACTGGAGATCATTAGAGGTATGGAATATGACAAAAGCGATAATGAATGGGAAGACGGTACCATCCTGGATCCTAAAAATGGAAAAACTTACGACTGCCTGATCTATAAGGAAGGAGATGAATTGAAAGTAAGAGGGTATATTGCCTTTTTCTACAGAACTCAAACCTGGAAGAAGGTAGATTAAGGTTTTGCAAATCAATATCCTAAATGAACCATTTTTATTAACAGCTGACAAAGTTGTTTTTTGGGAAAAAGAATCCATCCTTTTTATAGCAGATGTTCATTTGGGTAAAACCTCGCATTTCAGAAAAGCCGGAATAGCAGTACCCAACGAACTCATTTCTGCTGAGATGGGTAGAATTAAAGAGCTTATTAGCAAATATCACCCAAAGAGAATCTTCTTTTTGGGTGATTTATTTCATAGCCACATCAATGTAGAGTGGGAAATGTTCAAGGATTTCCTAAGAGAGTTTGCATCCATAGAATTTATTCTTATCAAAGGAAACCATGATATTCTTCCTGACACCAATTATCAACTCCCTAACTTCAAATGTAAAGAAGAGCCCTTCCTGTTTAAATCCTTGCTCTTATCTCATCATCCTTTACCTCAGGAAGCAATAGTAAATTGTGGAAATGTAATAAATTTTGCCGGGCATGTGCATCCGGGAATAAGTATAAAAGGAAAAGGAAGAACTTCTCTAAACATGGCATGTTATCACCTGAAACAAAAGCAACTTATACTCCCTGCCTTTGGCCGGTTTACAGGACTTACTATTCAGAAATTCTCTCAAAACGATCATTATTATGGTGTTACCAACAGCAAAGTGGTTTTAGTAAAACAGAAAAATTAAAGAATACCTTACACCTTTAGTTCCTAAAAACCTGCATGTCAATATTTTTTACTATTTTTATAATATAACTTAAATTTGCAAGGGTTACTTATTTAAGTTCTATAGTATATACTCATGAAGCTAAGCGATGCGGTCATCATTGAAAGAATTAAAGCAGGCGATGAGTCAGCTTTAGATTATCTGTATAAGAAAAATTACAGAATGATGGTCAGCATGATTTTAAGAAACAATGGTTCAGAGCAAGAGGCTTTGGATGTTTTTCAAGATGCTTTGATTGTTTTTTGGCAAAAAGCTAAAAGTGAAGAATTTAAATTATCTTCCAAAATAAGCACTTACTTATTCAGTGTCTGCCAAAATCTTTGGAGAAAAGAATTGGACAGAAAAAGAAAATTTGAGGAAAGCGACAAAGAAGATAGTGAGGAAAACAACTTTGAGCAGCAAGAAATGATTAAGATTATCCATGAATGCATTAATGAACTGGGAGATTCCTGTAAGCAGATATTAACCTATCATTATTTTGACGGCATGTCAATGGATAAAATAGCTGAAAAAATGGGCTTAGCCAATAGTGATACTGCTAAAACAAAAAGATATAAATGTAAAAAAAGACTGGATGATTTGATTAGATCAAGATACACAGCCAGTGATTTTTTAGACTGATAAATTATGAGTGAAACCAATTATTTTCGCTTGATAGACGCTTATTTCGATGGTTCGATTAGACCAGAGCAAAAGGTGATGCTTGAAAACAAAATTCAAACAGACCCTTTGTTAAAGGCCGAGTTCGAACTCCAGAAAAATATAATTAACGGAATCAGTCAGGTTCGTACCCAACAACTTAAATCCAGATTATCGGCAATAGACGTAAGCGGATCGGGCAGTATGTTGTTAGGGTCAGGCGTAAAATGGTTAGCAGGCACTTTAACAATAGCCTCTTTCTTAAGTGTATGGCTTTATTGGTACATGAGTGATACTTCTACCTATGAGCAACTAAATATTGAACTAAGCGATAAAATCAATTGGAAAGACCAATCAATTGATATGGAGGTTCCTAAAGCAATTAATCAATTTGCTGAAAATGATCCATTCCAATCTAAAGAATCAAATCCAAAACAAAAGGAAAGATTTGTTAATAACTTAGCACCAAATCCAACCTCCAGAAATGTAAAAACCACTACTCAAAAGGATGAATCAGCCAAGGCCAAACCGCAGTCCTTGCTTACTTTCCAGGATGATAATTTGTTCCATCCATCAAATGAAAAGGAATTTAACAAATCGATAGATAATACTTTAAGTAAAGATATCACCTCAGAAACAGAGATTATTTTTCACAATGAGCCGGATGTAAAAGAGAAGTATCATTACAAATACTTCAACAATAAACTATACCTCTATGGTGATTTCCAAAACGAACCTTACGAAATTATCGAACTTCATAGTCAGGGCAAAAAACAATTGTTCCTGAGTTATCAGGATTCCATCTATATCATTAATGACAATGTAACTAACATTACCTCACTAGAAAAGGTTAAAGATGAAATGTTAATATTGGAACTGGAGCTTATAATGAATGAAGAAAAGTAAGAAGGCTTCCTTTTCGTTCAAAAAAAATAAACCTGTCATGTTAAAATAATTATTCAGGCTTTCTGTTGAAAAATGGAAAGCCTTTTATTTTATCTTCAAATAAATAAGCGAAGCGTAAATAAATTACTATTTTTGAACTTCGTAATATGAGCAGAGAGAAAAAATACAGAAAAAAGAAGAAACTGGGAAACTATCCCTTTCTTAGCGTCATCTTTAGCATGACTCTGGCATTATTTGTCCTGGGTCTATTTGCTTTGTTGCTTTCTACCACCAATTCACTCACACAAGTGATTCGTAAAAATGTGGAAATGCAGGTATACCTCAATTCAGGTCTTTCAGAGCCTGAAATCGCCAGAGTGAATAAATCATTGTCCTCCAGGGAGTTTGTACTTAAAACTGAACAAGGTCCAGCTATTAATTTCATTTCCAAAGAAACCGCTGCTGAAGAATTTATTGAAGAGACAGGAGAAGATTTTCTTAAATTCCTGGGTGACAACCCTTTAAAGGATGCGTATGTTATTAAGATCAATCCTGACTTTCATTCCAATGAAGCCATGGAAGAAATTAAAAATGAAATTGAAAAGATGAATGGTGTTTTTGAAGTAGTATACACCAACAACATGATTCAAAGCATTAATGAAAATATTACCAAAATAAGCCTTGTATTGTTAGGCGTGGCCATCATATTATTTCTAGTGATTGGTATTTTAATTAATAACACGATTAAATTAGCTTTATTTTCACAACGATTTCTTATCAGAAGTATGCAGTTGGTTGGTGCAACAAAGGTCTTTATCCGAAAACCATTTATTTACAGATCAATTATGCACGGCTTCATAGCCGGCACCTTATCATCAGTAGCTTTATATGCCCTCTTAGTATACGGAAACACCAAGATTGACGGTTTAACCTCATTACAAAATCGGGAAATATTATTGGCCATTTTCATCAGTTTAATCATTATTGGTATTTTCATAGCAGTTTTCAGTACATGGCGGGCTATGCAAAAATATTTGGCCATGTCATTAGACGAATTGTATTAAATAAAAATTATGTCAGAAAAAAGTAAGTTAGCATTTGGTAGAACCAACTACATATTAATGATTGCAGGTATTTTGACCTTAACCATTGGATTTATAGTGATGACCTTAGACAAGGAACAATATGGCTTTGGTTTTTTAGGTTTAACCCTGGGGCCAATTATCGTGATGGCAGGCTTTATTATGGAAATAGTTGCAATCCTTATCAAGCCTAAAAAATAACCATGAATTTATTAGAGGCTATTATCCTTGGAATTATTCAAGGATTAACAGAATTTCTGCCTGTTAGTAGTAGTGGGCATTTGGAAATAGGAAATGTACTTTTAAACATTCAAACTACTGATAACCTTCTATTTTCCATTGTTGTACATGCTGCAACAGCTCTTTCCACCATTGTAGTATTCCGAAAAGATTTAGCATCTCTTATTAAAGATCTTTTCAAATTTGAATGGAACGAATCTGTTGATTTTGTTTTAAAAATCATCATTTCAATGATTCCGATAGGAATCATTGGTCTATTATTTGAAAAACAAATAGAAAGTTTTTTTACTGGCAATCTACTCCTGGTAGGTTCAATGCTCATTTTTACTGCTATTCTATTAGCCTTCACATATTTGGTAAGGCATAAAGAAGGCACTGCCGTTAAATACTGGCAGGCAATAGTAATAGGAGTTGCACAGGCCATTGCTATTTTACCGGGAATCTCAAGGTCAGGAGCCACTATTGCAACGGCCTTATTGCTTGGAGTAAATAAAGCTAAAGCTGCAAGATTTTCGTTTCTAATGGTTTTAGTACCAATTTTAGGTGCTTCCTTGTTAAAGCTAAAAGATTATATTGAACAACCTGTGGTAGAAAATCAAACTGCTGGTATTGTATTGATAATGGGCTTTGTAATGGCATTTTTTGCAGGACTCGTAGCTTGTAAATTGATGATTAATATAGTGAAAAAAGGTAAGCTGATCTATTTTGCTATTTACTGTGCTATTATTGGTACAATAGCCATATTCAGTCAGTTAATATGAATGAAAATAGAAACGATATCAAACAAGAAGGGAAAGTAATTCTCATAGACAAACCCTTGAACTGGACCTCTTTTGATGTAGTAAAGAAATTAAAGTTTGCCTTAAAAGTAAAAAAAATAGGCCATGCCGGCACATTAGATCCACTAGCTACAGGTTTGTTGATATTATGTACCGGAAAAATGACCAAATCCATAGAAAAATTTCAGGCGCAAAAAAAAGAATATACCGGAGATTTCACATTAGGCCATATTACAGCATCTTACGATCTGGAAACAGAGCCTGAATTTAAAAAAGAAATTACAGGTATTACAAAAGAGCAATGTATAGAGGTCGCCAATAGTTTCTTAGGAGAGATCACACAAACCCCTCCTATCTTTTCTGCCGTTAAAAAAGATGGCAAACGCGCTTATGAATTAGCCCGGGCAGGGGAAAAGTTTGAATTGAAATCCAAACAAGTACATATTGAAGCATTTGAAATCACTGATTTCGATCCACCTAAAATCTCCTTCAGAATTGTGTGTTCAAAAGGAACCTACATTAGAAGTATGGCCAATGATTTCGGGGAGAAACTCGGGGTTGGAGCTTATTTATCTTCCCTGAGAAGAACAAAAATCGGGGAGTTTTCTGTAGATGATGCTGAAAATCTCATGAAGTTGGTAGAGAAACAAAAAAAAGAGAATGTATGATCATTCATGATGGTATTCAATCTTTAAAAGGCATAAAGAATGCAGTAGTCACTATTGGAACTTTTGATGGTGTACATTTAGGCCATCAGGAAATCCTGAGAAGAATTATTGAGTTGGCCAAGCAAAATAATGGTGAAACTGCCCTGGTAACCTTTTGGCCACACCCCCGCTTCGTTTTGAAACCTGAAGATAATTCTCTAAAATTACTCTCTACTTTTGAAGAAAAAGCAGCCATTTTAAGATCTATAGGGATTGATCATTTGATTAAAATCACTTTTACAAAAGAATTTTCCCAATGGAGTTCTGAGAAATTCATACAGGAAGTCATCATATCCGCCCTCCATACCCAAAAACTTGTAATAGGTTATGACCATCATTTTGGTAAAGACAGAGAAGGTAGCTTTGAGCATTTGAAAGAGCATTCGTCCCGCTATGGTTTTACTGTGGAGGAAATTCCACGGCAGGATATTGAAGATGTGGGCATTAGTTCAACTAAAATCAGAAAAGCCATAGATGCCGGAGAAGTAGAAAAAGCTGCTGATTTCTTAGGAAGGCCTTATGAAGTAATTGGTACTGTTATCCCGGGAGATAAAATAGGAAGAACCCTTGGCTTTCCCACAGCCAATATCAGTACAGATGCCCCTTACAAACTTATTCCTGCCGATGGTACCTATGCAGTGAAAGTTATGTTGAGAAAAAAAACATATCAGGCAATGCTGAACATTGGAGTGAGACCTACCGTAGATGGAAAGGAAAAAAGAATGGAAGCTCACCTTTTCGAATTCGATCAAAGCATTTATGATGAAAAAGTAACTGTTCTCTTTGTACAGAAATTAAGGGAGGAACAGAAGTTTGAATCCAAAGAAGCTTTAACCATGCAATTGGCAAAGGATAAAGAATTGGCAATTAAGATTTTGAATGATTAATTTTTCAACAAAAACACTATCATGATTGATAAAAGAGTTAAAAATGCTGAAGAAGCTGTAAAAGATATTCCTGACAATGCTGTGCTCATGTTAGGAGGCTTTGGTTTATGTGGCATTCCGGAAAATGCCATCCAGGCACTCCTTCAAACAGGAGTAAAAGGACTCACTTGTATCTCAAATAATGCCGGAGTTGATGATTTTGGTATTGGATTACTATTAAAAACCAGGCAGGTAAAAAAAATGATCTCCTCTTATGTGGGAGAAAATGCGGAATTTGAAAGACAATTACTCCAGGGAGAATTGGAGGTTGACTTAATACCACAAGGCACTTTAGCAGAAAGAGTAAGGGCCGGTGGGGCCGGAATACCAGCATTCTTCACCCCTGCCGGCTACGGAACAGAAGTAGCCGAAGGCAAGGAAACGCGCGAGTTTGAAGGTAAAATGTATTTAATGGAAGAGTGGCTCAGGGCCGATTTTTCATTGGTAAAAGCCTGGAAGGGTGATACTGCAGGAAATCTGATTTTCAAAGGTACTGCCAGAAATTTCAACCCGATGATGGCTGCTGCCGGTAAAATCACCATTGCGGAAGTGGAAGAGTTGGTACCTGCGGGCGAGCTTGACCCTAATGAAATTCACACACCCGGCATATATGTGCAACGCATTTTTCAGGGGGTAAATTATGAAAAAAGAATTGAGCAAAGAACTGTAAGATCATAAGCTATGTCATTAGATAAAATAGGAATTGCTAAAAGAATAGCACAGGAGATAGAAGATGGAATGTACATCAATTTAGGGATTGGTATCCCCACATTGGTGGCAAATTACATTCCTGATGAACTAAATGTAGTGTTACAATCGGAAAACGGACTACTGGGCATTGGCTCTTTTCCCACAGAGGAAAATGTCGATGCTGATTTGATTAATGCGGGAAAGCAAACCATTACTATGCGTCCGGGTTCAGTTTTATTTAATTCATCTGAAAGCTTCGGCATGATTAGAGGAGGCCATGTTGATTTGACTATTCTGGGTGCCATGGAAGTTTCTGAAAATGGTGATATAGCCAATTGGAAGATTCCGGGCAAGATGGTGAAAGGCATGGGTGGTGCAATGGACCTTGTGGCATCTGCCAAGAATATCATTGTAGCTATGCAACATACCAGTCGGGATGGTGAATCCAAACTATTAAAAAAATGTAGCTTGCCCATTACCGGTCTTCAATGTGTGAAAAAAATTATTACTGATCTAGCTGTGATTGAAGTGAGACAAGGTGGTGGATTTCAATTACTGGAAAGGGCTCCGGGGGTAAGTGTTGAAGAAATCAAAAATGCCACAGAAGGCGAATTGCACATTGATGGAGATATTCCTGAAATGAAAATAAATTAAATCCTATAAATGAAAAAACTGAATAGTATTATTATAGCTGCACTACTGATTGTAGGAGTTAGCTGTAAAGACAAGAATGATAATTTTGTCTTTTTCTCAATATCACAAGATGTAGAATTAGGTGCTCAGGTAGCCGAAGAAATAAGCAATGATCCTGATCAGTTCCCCATATTGGACGAAACTGAATATGCTGAAGCCTATCAATACTTAAACAATCTGTTAGATGAGATTTTAAATTCAGGTGAAGTTCAATACAAAGAAGAATTTGCATGGGAAATTAAAATAATTGCTAATGACACTGTTTTAAATGCATTTGCCACTCCCGGAGGGTATCTTTATGTTTATACTGGATTAATTAAATATTTGGATCAGGAAGATGATTTTATGGGCGTATTAGGCCATGAAGTAGCACATGCAGATTTGAGACACACTAGTAGAAATCTTCAGAAACAATATGGCATCCAGGTTTTATTAAATGTGCTGATAGGTGATGATCCGTCACAGTTAGAAGAAATTGCAGGGCAGATAGCAGGCACAGCTGCGGGTTTAAGCTTCTCCCGAGCATTTGAATCGGAAGCGGATGACCGTTCAGTGGAATATTTAGCTGAAACTCCCTATGCCTGCAATGGTGCCTATTCATTTTTTCAGAAATTAATAGATGCTGGCCAAACAGGTGGAACTCCGGAGTTTTTAAGTACTCATCCGGATCCTGAAGACAGGGTAGCTGACATCAATGAAAAAGCAGTTGAAATGGGTTGTGACACAACTCCTTTGGCTCCTGCCAGCTATGAAGATTTTAAATTGATGCTTCCTTAACATGAAGCAAAACAGATTCAATTAATAACAATACAAACAATAAGAATGAAGAAATCATCCATCAATTTCGAAGTAGAACTGGATAAGGACAATGTTCCTGAAAAAATACAATGGAATGCGACTGATTCAGGTGACGATAACCTGAAAGAAACTAACAGCATCAGTATTTCCCTTTGGGACCATCAGCAAAAGAATTCAATGCGTATAGATCTCTGGACAAAAGAGATGCCCGTAGATGAAATGAAAAGATTCTATATAGATTGCCTGGGAGGAATGGCTCAAAGTGTTCTCAATTCCACAGGAGATGAATTTATGTCACAGCAAATGAACGAGCTTTGTGATAAATTGGTAAAGCATGTAGAAGAAGAATTGAAGAATCAGAAGTAAAACAAAGAAAGGGAGACTGTTTATTCCCTCCCTTTTTTCCGTTTCTCATCTCATTAATTCACTATTCCTCCTTTATTATTTTTTGATTATCTATAATACATTATTCTAAAAGTAGTATTTTGCAATCAAAAAAAATTAATGCGCTTATTTCTATTTAGTTTTTTCCTATTTATTTATTCCTCTCAATTATTTAGTCAAGAAATAAAAATTGGTAAAAGACCTGCTTGGACTACTCCTATTAATTGGATAGATGACAGTGAAAAACCATACACCTCAAAAGATCTTCACTATTTGCTTACTAGTGAACAATACAACATAGAAAAAAAAGAAGAATACAATAAAATTGTTTATAAAATCCTCAATTCAAATGGCGTTTCTGAAGGAGCATCTGTTCAGATACTATTTGACCCTCTATATCAGGAAGTTTTCATTCATCACATAAGAAAAATCAGGAGTGGAGAGAAACCTATTACCCTCACACCAGACTTTCTTGTTTTACAAAGAGAGGGAAATGCTGAAAGAAATGTTTATGATGGCACCAACACAGCCATCATGAACCTTAAAGATGTGAGAGTGGATGATATAATAGAAATTGAATATAGCATTCGCGGACAAAACCCTCTTTATGAAGGACTTTTTAGCAAAGCTTACAACTTAGCCAGCTATTATTCCATTGCTCATCAAAACATAAGGATTCTGGGAAAAAAAGATACCAAATTAAGGATTTATTCCCCTTATAGCACACAATACTCCCCCATTTATAAAGATAGAAATGTCATTTATGATATTAATATAAAACAAACCGAGGGAGTTAAATATGATGACCAGGCTCCCTCCTGGTTTAATTTCTCTAATTTTGTCATTTTTACAGAATTCGATAAAACGAAATTTTCGAATTGGATCACAAAATTATTCTCAATCAGTTCCAGGGAATATAATTCTGCTGCTCAAAAGGCTCAGGAACTGACAGGACATATAGAAAACGAGAGAACTAAAATTGAGATCCTCATAAATTTTGTACAGGATGAAATTCGCTATCTTTCTCTTTCTACAGGAATTGGGGCTTACAAACCACGGGGACCGTCTGATGTATTGAAAGATAGGTTTGGTGATTGCAAAGACAAATCACTGCTGCTTTCAACCATGCTCAATAGCATAGGTGTAAATGCTTTTCCTGTATTAGTAAACAGTTATAAAGGCCAATATATAACGGATTACCCCCTTACTCCTCAAATATTTGATCATTGTGTAGTTAAGCTAGAAAAAGATAATCAGTCTTTCTGGGTTGACCCTACCATTAATAATCAAGAAGGTTCTTTGTCAAAGCTTTATTTCCCTAATTATGGTGCAGGTTTTATCATTACTGATACCACTCAAAAAATGGTGGAGATTCCATTTCTGAATCATTCAAGAACAGAAATTACACATAATTATTATTTGAGAGGAAGTAACGATCCCGTAGAATTTGAAGTAGAAACTGAGTACTATGGAAAGAATGCAGATCAACAACGGGAATATTTTGAGAATGCAGATATCAGTGATATTGAAAATAATTACCTGGAGCATTATGAAAGGTTTAACTATGAAGTAGTCCTGAGCGAAGAGATTAAAACCAAGAGTTATGACGAAACCAACATGTATAGAGTTTCCGAGAACTATAGAATCAATAATTTCTGGGTTAATAGTGAGAAACAACCCATCCGGGAAAAACCAATTTATGCGGAGATCATTTTTGATAACATGATCTGGGACTTTCAAAAAAGGAGAAACTCGCCCCTTGCACTCAACTACCCCACTGAAATCATACAAAGGATTTATATTCATATGCCAACTAAGATTAATGTCCCTTCAGATTGGCAGGAAATTAAAAATGATTTTTTTCAATTCAGTAGGTCTCTCAACTACCAAAATAACATTATTACCTTTACTTGCAAGTTTAAAATACTTTCTGACCATGTGCCTCTACAGCAAATCGATCTATACAAAAATGATATAGAAAAAGCTTCTAATTTGGTGGGGATTGAAGTTTATCCACCTGCAAAAAGCAGTTATAAGGAAGCTACTTATCCGCAATTTAATTGGTTCTTTTTAATAGGAGGGGTAATAATATTTGGGGTATTTACTTACCTTGCCATTTTGCTTAACAAGAAATATGATCCTCCATCAAAACATTACAAGTATAGATACGAAAAAATTGAGGGCATACTATGGCTTGTATTTATTGGTTTATTAATAGCACCAATAATCACTATATCAAACTTATTTAATGGAGTTTATTTTGATAATTCTATATGGATGTCACTAATTATGCCTGATTCTTTACGCTTTAACCCAATTGTGGCTTTTATTATAATGATTGATTATGTGATTGTTATTTTTCATTTAGTATTCTGCGGATTAATAATAATTCAATTTCTAAAGAAAAGAAGCAGTTTAAGAATCCTCATCACAGTATTATACGCATTCAACTTATCGTACGCTATGCTGTTAATTATTATGCAGGAAATAATTGGTTTAGGTGTTAATACGGATCCTTACCTTGGATTTCTAAAGGCGCTAATTGCTGCTGCTATTTGGATTCCATTTTTTCAAATTTCCAATAGAGCCAAAGAAACGTTTGTTTATCAAAGAATGCCAAAGAATGCTGAGTCAGATCAAAATTTCCCTATGTTTCCTAACCGGAATAAAGATTTTACTTCTTAAATCCTTTAGAAAAATCTATAGCTTCCCCCGCCCTGTGGGCACGCATAATACGCCTTAAAAGTTCTGCTGAAGAAGGGGGTGTGTAAGTAATGGCATTGGCTCCGGCAGCTATTGTTTCCATTATCCTGTCATCATTTCTACCTCCGGTAGCTATAATGGGAATTAATTCATAGGCTTTACGAATCTCTTTTATGATTTTTGAGGTTTCCTTTCCTCCACTCACATTGATAATATCCACACCTGCATCAATTTTAGGCTGTAAAGGTTCATCAATAGAACTGATGGTCCATATAATAGGAATCTCGATGTGTTTTTTTAATTGTTCAATCACCTTGTTTTCAGTAGGTTGGTTAACTACCACACCTGAGGCTCCTTGAAATTCCGCATCCCGGGCAATGCTTAAAACACGGTTTCCACCGGTAAGCCCACCCCCTACTCCACAAAATATAGGTGCATCTGCCGCTACAATTAAAGCTTGTGTAATAGCTGGTTGTGGAGTAAATGGGTAAACAGAGAAAATCGCATCTGCATTATTATTTCTTATAATAGCTACATCAGTGGAAAATATAAAGGACTTTAACGTTCTCCCAAATATGTTAATACCACTAGCCTCATTTATCTCCTCAGGAATGTAGATAATTTTACTGCGTAAATCGTTCTTTATTTCAGGAATAAAATTGTCGTCTTCAGTACCCATGTGAAATCTTTGTGTTCAAAAAACACTGGTTAATTCAATTATAAAGCTACGGAAAACATAACAGATCAAAAATTTTAACATGAATTAGTTTATGAATTCCGTTCTTCATTAAACGCAATAGTATTATCATACAGGTGAAAATAAAACCTAAATGATTACAACACAAAAAGGAAATATATTGCTTTAAAACATTATAATCCTTCAATGGCAAATAACCACAACTGTGTTTGTTGGCCTTCATTGAAGTTGTTATCAGAAACACAAATTAAGCTCTTGCGACCATCAGGAAAATCCTTCCCAAATCCCATACCCTCAATGTTATCTATTCTCTTTCCATAATCAGAGAAGTCTATCAGGGTCTCTTTTTCCACAGCTACATAATTCCCATCCATTAGCGAATCAATAGCAGAAACATCTGTAGCTTCTTCCAAACTCACATTAAAGATTTTTACAAAGTTACCTACCCCCTTTATGTATGACCGTTCCATCACCAATAATTTATTTGTATCCAATACCAGTAATTCTACTACGGAATTAATATTAAAGCCATCTTCAGGAATAGGTTTCGCTTGCACAGCTTCAATCATGTATGCATATTGTGCTAATGGCTGGTTATTCTTAATATCAAATTTAGATAAACGAACCGGAGAAACTGTTTGCCAAAATTGAGGAACTTCCCCATCTTCAATCAATGGAAGTTCATTTACAAACCAAAGTATACTATCATTTTCAAAAGCCAGGCTTTCAAAAGCCCCATTGTCCCTGAGCCCCCTGCTCTCATTATAAAAATCAAATCTTTTGGGAACATTATATTCTTTCAGAAAATTACCCAAAGTATCCATCTCTCTAACAAAAGGTGATGTAGTTCCATCCATTCTTCCACCCTCGCTACTGTAAAAAAGTGTTGCTGACCGAGGATTAAAACGAATAGCTTCAGGATCCAATGTATTGAACGTATAGGATTCACCATTCCTATCCTTCAAAAAAACTGTTTTAGTGAAAAGTACTGTATCAATTCCATTCAAGTCATACTCAATCTCGGCTTCATAAAATCGGGCCGGGGAATATTCTGACCTGTCATCAGAAATAATATACCATTTCCCATTTGGTGATGATTCAATAGAGGATAGTCCTCCTACCCATGTTTGATCAATTTCATATTCAAAAGGAATTATATATTGATCAATAAATTCAACTTTTATATCTGAATTATCAGCGACTTTTGTATCGGGAATACAACTTTGGAGCAATAATAAAGTGACAGGTAAAAAAGAAGTGAAATAATATTTAATCATTTTTTTTGCTATTGGTCGCACAAAATTGCTCCATTCTATGAAAAAACCACTCAAAAGGTAAAAAAAATAACTGTTTTTTTTTGTCACTGAAGCAAACCCAAATTGCATGTTGTCACAGTTTTAAAAAAAACTTTAATTAAATGCAAAATAATTATAGGTTTATTGTGCGGATACAATAAAAGACTTACCTTTGGAGAAATATTAAAAATATAATAATGAATAAAGGAACAGTAAAATTCTTCAACGATTCAAAAGGTTTTGGATTTATCGTTGATGAAGCAACACAAAAAGAGTATTTCGTACACGTATCAGGTCTTATTGACGACATCAGAGAAAATGACGATGTAGTTTACGAATTACAAGATGGCAAAAAAGGTTTAAATGCAGTGAATGTGAAATTAGCTTAATTGATAAATAATACATTTTAGATCATTTAATGAATGAAGCTTCTCTTTTAGGGAAGCTTTTTTTTTGCCCCTACTTTACAAACCCATCAGAACCAATTGCCCGTATATCTGTTATTATTAAAAACCAAGAAAAATGACCAACTGGAATGATGTGATAAAATGGGCTAATAACGGAAGCCCCCAACCCCCTAAGCGAGTAGAAAAAACTGATGCAGAGTGGAAACAAGAATTAAGTCCGGAACAATATCAGATTGCCAGAAAAAAAGGAACTGAAAGAGCTTACACCGGTGAATATTGCGAAGCACACACTCCGGGAAAATATGCCTGCATTTGTTGTGGTACTATTTTATTTGATTCAAAACTACAGTTCAAATCAGGGTCAGGCTGGCCAAGTTTCACTGAACCCTATGCCGACAATGTTATTAAGCATGAAAAAGATTCCAGTTTCGGTATGGTGCGAGTGGAAGCAATGTGCAATGTTTGCGATGCCCATTTAGGACATGTTTTTCCTGACGGGCCGGAACCTACAGGCTTAAGATACTGTATAAACTCAGCTTCTATCAAATTGGTAGAGGAGAGAAAAAGCTGATTTTCTTTTATACACTTTTTAGCACATTATTTTTATTGAGCTGCTTATTAAACATAATAGAATAATAAACTTCATTTTTACAAGTAATTTGTGATACAACAAAGTAGGCATCATCTATTTTTCCGTATCTGTCCATTATTTTGCAACTTTTTCTTTCCGATAATCCTGCCTCAAGAAATTCAGGGTTATCCTCTAATCCCTTCAGTACCTTATTTACTGATTTCTTTATAATCAACTCCGGAGAATTTCCGTACAGGTCTTTGTCCTGGTAATGAAGAGTTTCTTTTACATATTCATTAACAGTAACAATCTCGTAGTGCTGATTTATGATAATTATTCCATCATAAACCTTAGCAAGAATTTGATTGAGCAAAAAGAAATCCTTTCTTACCTCATATAAACTATCGTTCAACTCTTTATTTGCCCTACTCACTTCCTCCTGGCTTTCCAACAATTTGTCCATCTTACGTCTCATTTGCTCTTCCTGAGACTGTAATTGTTCAGTCAGCTGCCTGCTGTTTTTCAGAAGGTTACGCGTGTGAATCTGCATTTTCAAGGCATTAAGTGTTGCCCCTATTCTTTCAGACAACTCAGAAAGAAAAGATATTTCATTTTCGCTAAAAAGTTTAAATGAGGCTACTTCAAACATCCCAATGACCTTTTCATTATATTTCACCGGCATTACCAAAATACTTCTCGGGCTGCTTCCTCCTAATCCTGACCTGATATTTATGTAAGAATCAGGAATCTCTGTTAAGTAGATGTGATCAGCATCCAACCATGCCTGACCAACCAGCCCTTCCCCTTTACCTATACGTTTATTGGTAGATTTTCTTCTTTCATAGGCATAGCAACCTTGCAATTCCAAAGCTTCTTCGTCCTCGGAAATAACGAAAAATGCACCTTGATTAGCAGATATATATTTCACTATTTCCACTATCATTAAAAATGAAAAGCTTTTGATATCATTATTCTGTGCCTTCATTAAATCAGAAAATTTGCTTAATCCTTTTATACTCCAGTTCAGGCTGGCATCTTGAATCGCTTTGTTCTCAAGAACGCTATTTTTCTCCTTTATTTGTTTCAGGTTAGAGTTTAAGTTACTCAGCATCAATTGAAAATTTCGGCTCAGGCTTCCGATCTCGTCTTTAGATTCCATGTCAAGATAACTCCCAGCCATAGCATCTCCCGACAATACTTTCTTAACAATATTGTCCAAATGAATGATTGGCTTGGACACAGTTTTTCTAAGCAAATACACCAAACCTACCACACTCATTAATAACAATAATATAGTCACAAAAGTGACTATTGCAGCACTTCGCTGAAGTTGTTCATTTTTTAAATTGATTTTTTCATACAGACTATTTAATTTAGGCAGGGTGCTGGCGAGCTTATTCTCCAGATCACTCAACAAACCTTCATGCTGGTTAAGTCCTATTACTATTTCAGCCTGTACAATTCTATCAAAATGATTTTTATATGCTTCTATTGATTCAATAGTTTCAACCTTATAGCTTTCGGTCATATGGGGATATTCTTCTATGGAAGCCAACTCAATAAAATTAATAAAAGCATTTGATGCCTCATGCAATTTCTTCACATAGTTCTGGTCTTTTCGTAAAGCAAAATCTTTTTCATGCCTTCTTAAACTGAAAGCATAAACTTTTTCGGCTGGAGACACACATAGCTGGAGTTCATGGGCATAACTCCGCATTTCCCCCTCCAATCCATGGTCCTTAAAACCTCTTTTTAACAACATAAGTCTTAGCTCATTGAAAGTTCTCTCATATTCAGAAACTGAGCTGTTTAAAGAATGAATTTCATTTTCAAATTGGCTCTCAACAACTATAGATTTAGCAGCTTGTGCATTTAACTTTTTCTGAACAAGTTGAATTTTATCGGAGAAGCTCTGTGTCATTTCACTTAAACCGTTCTCCAAAAAACTTATTTCTTTCCATCCATACAAAAGAAATTCCTTTTCAATCTTTTGTGATTTATCAAGCTCCATCATCACCTCAGCCATTTCGCTCTTTAGTTCCTGAAATAAATGTACTTTATAAAAATAGTTATAAACCAAAAAGCCACCCAACAATGCAGGTAGCAACAAGGAAGAGAAAGCTAAAATGAATTTTTTACGGATGGGTATATCTTTGAATGTCATAACAAGTAATTATTATTCAAAGATAAAAGGGGGTTTTAACAATAGGTAATTACAGCTATTATGGCTTTGTTATGAAATCACAACCTTAATTTTAATTCCAACATATGAAGTAGTTATATTTTCCTAACGTAAATGGTTAAATAATAACTAATGGTAAAATAAACACTTTTATAAATTCACAATTTTATAATATGATTATTGCGCAACCTCAATATTTCAGTTTGTTCATAGGCGTACCACCTACAAGTTGTTTACCATTTTTAATAAAGCAAAAAAAAGAGGCTTTTAAACCTCTTTATCTCTCAGATGTCTTCTGATAATTTTTCCCACATTAGATTTGGGCAACTCTTTTTCGAAAGAAACAGCTTTTGGTCTTTTATAGGCCGTCAGCTTATCCTTACAGTATTCAATTACTTCTTCTTCGGTTAAGGAAGGATCTTTCTTAACCACAAAAGCTTTCACTACTTCAGAAGATTTATCATCGGGTATGCCTACAACAGCAACTTCCAACACTTTATCCATACCAGCGATTACATCCTCTACTTCATTAGGATATACATTGAAACCGGATACATTGATCATGTCTTTTTTCCTATCTACTATTTTAAAGAATCCATCTTCATCCTGCACTCCTATATCTCCCGTTCTAAACCATTCGTTATTGAAAAAAGTAGTTTCATTTAGTTCATCTAAATTCCAGTAACCAGACATTACTTGTGGGCCTTTTCCACATATTTCGCCCGCTTCACCAATAGGTAATTCCTGACCTTGTTCATCCATGATTTTCATGTCAGTGCTTGGCGTAGGTAATCCAATAGTACCCAATCTTTCTGTACCATCCAATGGATTTACACTTAATACAGGGGAAGTTTCACTCAAGCCGTAGCCTTCCACCAACGGTCCGCCTGTAGCAGCTTTCCATCTTTCAGCAACAGCACGTTGGACAGCCATTCCGCCACCTATCGATCCCTTTAAATGAGTGAAATCCACTTCCTTGAAATTAGGCTGATTTAACAAGCCGTTAAAAAGTGTATTCACTCCTGTCATTAGCGTAAAAGGATGCTTTTTCAATTCTTTGATAAAAGCAGGCATATCTCGCGGATTGGTAATTAAAATACTTTTTGCGCCAATGCTAAACATCAATAAACCATTTACCGCTAAGGCAAAAATATGATATAAAGGCAAGGCAGTGATCATTTGTTCCTGTTGTCCCTTTTTAAATAATGGTTTAAACCACTCTTTCGTTTGCATAGTATGGGCCACTAAATTGCGATGAGATAGTTTAGCTCCTTTGCTCACCCCGGTAGTACCGCCTGTATACTGCAAAAATGCCAAATCCGTAGAAGCAATTTCAGGCTTTTGAAATTGATGGTCTTTCCCTTTTTTTAATACTTCCTTAAAAGTAATGGCTGAAGGAATATTGTAAGAAGGCACCATTTTCTTGATCCTTTTCACTACAAAATTGACGATCCCACCTTTCAAACCTCCCAGCATATCCCCCAATTGGGTGTGGATTACCGTTTTAATCTCAGTTTCCCCCAATATTTTCTCAAGATTGGAAGCAAAGTTGGCCATAATAACGATTGCACTTGCCCCGGAATCTTTAAATTGATGTGCCATTTCACGTGAAGTATATAACGGGTTAGTTCCCACAACTACCAGCCCAAGCTTTAAGGCACCAATCATTGCAATTGGATATTGCAGACAATTAGGCATTTGAATAGCAATTCTATCCCCTTTTTTTAATCCTGCTTCATGTTGTAAATAAGCAGCAAATTGATTGCTTAAAACATCAACTTCTGCGTAAGTCAATATTTTACCCATATTTTCATAGGCTTCTGCATCAGCATGCTTTTGGAAAATCTCCTCAAATAATTCAGGTAGGTTTTTATACTGGTCTGGGTTTATCTCCCTTGGCACTCCTTTAGGATAGTGCTTAAACCATGGAAAATCGCTCATATATTTATTTTTTCTATTAATCGTTTCGGTTTGAAATTACGAAAAAATATTATTTATCCATAAATAGAATTTACATAATGATGATTTTGCCAAATGCAATTAAGTCCAAACATCTGAAATTTATACTTCCATTCACCCTGAAAGAACAAGGATCAATAAGGAACGAAAGCATCAAAACGAAATGAACTTATCAAATACACTTTTGTTATTGTAGGTTAAAGAAAGATTAGCGAGCAAGGAAGTACAATTTGGCAACTGTAGAGCAAGTTCATTTTAAGTGATTCTTTCTATCTACTTCCAGATTTGCACAAAAAGACATCAAACCGGAATCTTTCATAGTTTTTGATGATATCATTATCATTAAAAATTATTGGATTTTGCTTAACATAAAGTAGCTAATATTGTTAACTTTGTATCTTAATTGAAATTAGTCTAAATAATTCATATATGAGTAAAGACGATCAAATATTAGAACAATTCGCCTCAAAAGAGTACGAACATGGTTGGTCGGTAGATTTTGAAGCAGATTCAGCGCCTCCGGGCCTGAGTGAAGATATCGTGAGATTCATTTCTGCCAAAAAAGATGAGCCGTCATGGTTACTTGAGTGGAGATTAAAGGCTTACAGAAACTGGAGAAAAATGATTGAGCCTAAGTGGGCCAATGTACATTATCCAAAGCCTCAGTTCGAAGATATTATTTATTACTCTGCACCCAAGAAAAAGAAAACAGCTGAGAGCCTTGATGAGGTTGATCCTGAGTTGTTAAAAACTTTTGAAAGATTGGGTATTTCATTAACCGAGCAAAAAAGATTAACAGGTGTTGCGGTAGATGCCGTAATGGATTCCGTTTCTGTAGGAACTACCTTTAAAAAGCAGTTATTGGAACAAGGCATTATCTTTTGCTCTTTTAGCGAAGCCGTAAAGGATTATCCTGAATTAGTGAAAAAATATATTGGCTCTGTAGTGCCATCGAATGACAACTTTTATGCAGCACTTAATTCTGCTGTATTTTCTGACGGATCATTCTGTTACATCCCCAAAGGAGTAAGATGCCCGGTAGAGCTTTCTACTTATTTTAGAATTAATGCAGCCAATACAGGTCAGTTTGAAAGAACTTTGATTGTGGCTGAAGAAGATTCCTACGTAAGTTATTTAGAAGGTTGTACTGCACCGCAAAGAGATGAAAATCAATTGCACGCTGCTGTAGTGGAAATTTATGCGGCCAAAAGTGCTGAAGTAAAGTATTCAACTGTACAGAACTGGTATCCGGGAGATAAAAACGGTAAAGGTGGTATTTACAATTTCGTTACTAAAAGAGGGATATGTGCAGGTGATTATGCCAAGATTTCCTGGACTCAGGTAGAGACAGGTTCTGCCGTAACATGGAAATACCCAAGCTGTATTTTAAAGGGAGATTATTCTCAAGGTGAATTCTATTCAGTTGCAGTAACCAATAATTATCAGCAGGCTGATACAGGTACCAAAATGATTCATATTGGTAAAAACACAAAAAGTAGAATTGTATCAAAAGGTGTATCAGGTGGTTATAGCCAAAATTCCTACAGAGGCCTGGTAGAGATCCATCCAAGAGCTGAAAATTCAAGGAACTTCTCCCAATGTGATTCATTGTTAATGGGCGACAAATGCGGTGCGCATACTTTTCCTTATATAGAAGTAAAAAATAAATCCTCGCAAATAGAGCATGAGGCAACTACTTCAAAAATTGGTGAAGACCAGATTTTCTATTGTACCCAAAGGGGAATAGATGAGGAAAGTGCTGTTGCTTTAATTGTAAATGGATATTGCAAAGAGGTACTGAATAAATTACCCATGGAATTTGCAGTAGAAGCACAAAAATTATTGGCCCTAACCTTAGAAGGTTCGGTAGGATAATAAACTCATCCGTTCTGAACCACTCTGTTAAAGAGAATTTCAAGAGCGATGAATACTATTAATAAAAGTACAAGAAAGTAAAATACAAAAAATGTTATCTATTAAGAACTTGCATGCCTCAATTGAAGGTAAAGAAATATTAAAAGGTATTAACCTGGAAGTAAAAGCCGGTGAGGTACACGCTATCATGGGACCAAATGGTTCAGGGAAAAGTACTTTAGCCTCAGTGTTGGCAGGTAGAGAAGATTACACAGTAGATTCAGGAGAAGTAGTTTTCCAAAGTAAGGATTTATTGGATATGGGTGCAGATGTTAGGGCCAAAGAAGGTGTCTTTCTGGCATTTCAATATCCTATAGAAATACCCGGAGTTACTACCACTAACTTTATGAAAACTGCTATCAATAAAGTAAGAGAGCACAGAGGGCTGGAGCCATTGGATGCTGTCTCTTTCCTTAAATTGATGAAAGAAAAAATGAAGCTGGTGGAAATTGACCAGTCTCTATTGAGCCGCTCATTGAACGAAGGGTTTTCAGGTGGTGAAAAGAAAAGAAATGAGATCTTTCAAATGGCTATGTTAGAGCCTACACTTGCAATATTAGATGAAACCGACTCAGGATTAGATATTGACGCTTTGCGTATTGTTGCCAATGGTGTAAACACCTTAAAAAATCCTGACAATGCCACTATTGTGGTAACGCACTACCAACGTTTGCTGGATTATATAGTACCTGATTTTGTGCATGTTTTGTATGATGGAAAAATAGTAAAATCCGGTGGAAAAGACCTGGCCAAGGAATTGGAGAAAAGAGGATACGACTGGATCAAAGAAGAAGCTGATGTTGCATAAGCATAATCAAAAAATGATATGAGTAAATTAACTAAAGAGCAAGTAGATCATTTTTTCATTGATCAGTTTCAATCTTTCGAGAACAAGCTGAATGGTGAAAGCAAAAAACCTTTGCACCAGCTAAGAAAGGCTGCAATAACTGCATTTAAGGAAAATGGTTTGCCGGCTGCTAAAAACGAAGAATATAAGTATACGAATATAGCCAAAGCATTTGCCAAACATTTAAACGTAGAGGCTCTTTCAGACAACAATTTTGCGCTCAGCTCAGATGAAGCCGCAAAGTATTTCATTCCTGAACTGGATGCTGTTCGTCTGGTATTTGTTAATGGGATGCTTAATAAAGAATTATCTGATTTGGAGAATTTGCCTGAAGGCTTGCAAATACAGCCAATCAAAACAGCTCAGGATGATTTCCAGGATGATTTTGCCAGGCATTTTAATACCCACAAAATAGAAGGATCAGATAGCTTTTCTGACTTAAATACTGCTTTTACTGATGGTGGTGTCTTTATTAAAATCAGTAAAAGTGCTGTAATCGAAAAGCCCATTGCCTGTTATTATTTTACAGATGCTAAAGAGGCAGATGTAATTAGTCAGCCAAGGAATTTGGTTATTGCAGAAAAGAACAGCCAGACCAGTATGGTCGAGTCTTATATAACTATAGGAGAGTATGCAAGCTTCACCAATGCAGTTACTGAAATAGTGGTAGAAGATGATTCAATATTCAACTATTATAAATACCAGGATGAATCTGAAAAGGCTATTCATGTAGGTGCAACGCTTGTACACCAATTGGGTAAATCTGTTTTCAATTCCGGTACTTTTAGTTTTAATGGTGCTATGATAAGAAATAACCTGAGCATAGCAGTGCATAGTGAGCATTCGGAAACCAATATGATAGGCTTGTATTTCCTTGACTATTCTACACATGTTGACAACCATACAGTGGTGGATCACAGGGTACCGAACTGTGAAAGCAATGAAACCTATAAAGGTGTTCTGGATGGTAAATCCAGAGGAGTTTTCAATGGTAAAATTTTCGTAAGACAACCGGCACAAAAAACCAATGCATTTCAATCTAACAGAAACATTTTAATGTCGGATGGCTCTGAAATGGATACCAAACCCCAATTGGAAATCTGGGCTGATGATGTAAAATGTTCTCACGGATGTACAGTAGGTCAGTTGGACAAAGATCAGTTATTCTATCTGAAAGCTCGTGGATTGGATGAGAAAACAGCCAAATCAATGCTATTGAATGCTTTTGCATCGGATGTAGTGAATCCTATTAAAATTGAAGCGCTTAAAAAACTGATCGAAAGTAAAATTATCGAAAGATTATAAAGCAAACTAATATGAGTACTGTAGCAACAACTGACACATATTTCGATATCAAAAAAATCAGAACTGATTTCCCTATTCTCCAACAAAAGGTAAATGGGAAGCCTTTGGTTTACTTCGATAATGCGGCCACAACACAAAAGCCGCAACAAGTCATTGATGCTATTAATAAATACTACGAGGGCTATAATGCCAATATTCACAGAGGCTTACATTCACTTGCTGAAAAAGCAACTACTGCATTTGAAGAAACCAGACTGACTTTTCAAAAATTCATTAATGCAGCGGAAAGTGAAGAGGTGATTTTCACCAAAGGAACTACTGACAGCATCAATTTAGTGGCTACTGCTTACGGACGAAAGTTCATAAAGGCCAGTGATGAAATATTGATCAGCGGAATGGAACATCATTCCAACATAGTGCCATGGCAAATGCTATGTGAGGAAAAAGGAGCCAAATTAAAAGTAATTCCTGTTGATGAAAAAGGTGAAATCTCTTTGGATGATGTTAAAAGCCTGATCAATAAAAATACAAAAATAGTATCAGTTGTATTTGCCTCTAATTCGTTGGGAACAGTGAATCCTGTAAAAGAAATAGGTCAACTGGCCCATAAATTTGGCGCAGTAATGATGATTGACGGTGCACAAGCTGCTTCACACTGTAAGGTAGATGTACAGGATTTAGATTGCGATTTTTTTGCTACTTCAGGCCATAAAATGTACGGTCCTACAGGAAGCGGAATTCTTTACGGGAAGCGGGAAATTTTAGAAAAAATGAACCCTTATCAGGGAGGTGGAGAAATGATCAAAGATGTAAGCTTTGAAAAAACCACTTACAATGATATTCCCTATAAGTTTGAGGCGGGCACTCCTAACATTGCAGATATAGTAGCCTTGAAATCGGCTGTGGAATATATTAATCAATTAGGTAAAGAAAATATTGTACAGTATGAGAATGACATTACCGCTCATGCACATAAAAGACTGGCAGAAGTGCCCGGTATTCATTTTTATGGTACCGCTACCAATAAAGTAAGTGTGGTTTCTTTCACTATTGACAATGTACACCCTTATGACGTGGGAATGATGCTGGATGCGAAAGGTATAGCGGTAAGAACAGGTCATCATTGTACGCAGCCATTAATGGATCACTACGGAATTGACGGAACCATACGCGCCTCATTTTCCGTTTATAATACGAAAGAAGAGATTGATTTCCTGGCCGATTCATTGAAAGATATTGTAGCGAAATTTAGCTGAATTTAATAAGTAAAGCTGTTTTGAATACTGAATGAAATCAGTAAAGTTTCTCAATCAGCTTTTATAAATTAAATACAAATGAGCAATCAGAACATCCGGATTATACAAGATGATATCATAGAAAAATTTTCCATGCTGGATGGAGATATGGAGATGATGATTGGTTACCTCATGGAATTAGGACAAAAATTGCCTGAGATGCCTGATGAATTAAAAACGGAAGAGAATATTGTGAAAGGTTGCCAATCAAAAGTTTGGCTGACTGCAGTAGAAGATGACGGCAAAATATACTTCCAGGCTGACAGCAATACTGCCATTACCAAAGGGTTGGTGAGCTTATTGGTGAGTATTTTAAATGGGCAAAAAGTGGATGATATTCTGGAAGCCGATTTATATTTCATCCATAAAATCAATATGAACAGATTTATTGGTACGCAAAGATCAAACGGCTTTATGTCGATGATCAAACAATTTAAGATGTATGCGATTGCCTTTAAAACGAAATTAGAAAACGAAGCTTAAACACATTACGATATGTCAGAAACGAAACCAGAAAGCAGCACAGCAGTAACCAATTTACGGGACAAGGTAATGGAAGCTATTAAGTCAGTTTACGATCCGGAGATTCCGGTTGATATTTACGAATTGGGCTTAATCTACGAAGTAAACGTATACCCTGTGAACAATGTGTATGTTCTCATGACCTTGACTTCTCCCTCCTGCCCTTCCGCTGAGGAAATACCGGGCGAGGTGGAAATGAAAGTGAAAGCCATTGAAGGCGTAAACGATGTGAAAGTTGAACTGACTTTTGATCCTCCCTACTCTCAGGAAATGATGAGCGAGGCAGCTAAATTGGAGCTGGGATTTATGTATAGACAGTAGACAGTAGACAGTAGACAGTAGACAGTAGACAGTAGACAGTAGACAGTAGACAGTAGACAGTAGACAGTAGACAGTAGACAGTAGACAGTAGACAGTAGACAGTAGACAGTAGACAGTAGACAGTAATAAAAAAATAAAAAGTAGTAAACAAAATAAGTTAATAAACATTATAAGTGTCATGTCCTGGTATACTTTACCTACCAATGGAAATGATTTATTTAATTAATAATTTAAAGAGAGAATATATGTATCCAGAAGAAATGGTAGCACCAATGCGTGCCGATTTAACAGAAGTAGGATTTGAAGAATTAAAAACTTCAGATGCAGTTGTTAATCATTTAAAGGACCATAAAGGTACTTCATTAGTAGTGATTAATTCAGTATGTGGTTGTGCTGCAGGTGCAGCCAGGCCGGGTGTAAAATGGGCTGTGACTACAAGTGAGAAAAAGCCTAATCATTTAGCTACTGTTTTTGCAGGGGTTGACCAGGATGCGGTAGCCAAAGTGAGAGAAATGACTGCTCCTTACCCACCATCATCACCTTCTATTGCTTTATTTAAAGATGGTGAATTGGTTCATTTTGTAGAAAGACATCATATTGAAGGTCGTTCAGCTCAAATGATCGGAGAACACCTTGTTCAGGTATTCGAGGAGTATTGTTAAGCTGTTAATATTTAAAAAATTTACAAAGCCATTGCTGAAAAGTGATGGCTTTTTTGTTGCCTATTTCTGTTGGAATGCTGGTGTAAGCTATGTAAGCTACCCCCAATTAGAACTGTTTATTTGTCAAAAATTATTGTTTTATGATTAGCTAATGTAAGCTGTAAGCTAATATAATTCCTATATAAGTTCATAAGTATCCTTATTGGATTTCAGCCATTTCCTGGCTGTTTTTAAGGCTTTTTCATAATCATCCACCATTAAATCGCCTGAGGCGGAATCATACGGAAGCGGGAAATCTTTGATAATAGGTGCTATAATTTCCAATATTCTATAAGCACAGCTGATATTCTTATTGGTATTAGGATCTGGTGAGGGGCAATTTTTCTCATCATTAAAAACCTGCTCCACAAGTACATTAACTGCTGCTTTCTTTTTAGTAAAAGCCAGTGTTGGGTATATTTCATAAACCACTTCCTCATTCACAGGTAATGCTTTTGCTTTTTTGACAATATAATCCAGAGCCGGCTTCTCCCCCATCCTGCTTAAAGCAATATGCGCCTGCCACTTTTGCATTTGCTCCATATCGGAGAACTGGTACCTGATATGATCGATAATAGGTGCTATGGCTTTTCTTTCATCAATTGAGGCAAGTGTAATCACTAAGTCTTCATAATAAGCGGGGATAGGATTTAATTTCTGTACCAGGAAAGTTCTTACTGCCTCATTAAAATGCTGAGCTTGAAAGGACATAAGTCCTTCAGCAACGAATAATTGAACACTCACATCTTTATCATCCAATCCTTTGCTGTAACTATCAACCACATCCGATTTAAAATCCTCATTTGTAGCGGACTGGTAAATGTCATTTTGCATTCGATAGGCTGATTGGCGAACAGCCACTACAGAATCCGCAGTGGCTTTTTTGAGTTGGTCCAGTGCAAGTCTGTGCTCTTCTTGAGTATAATTATTCCATTGGATGGCACTGAGGGATTTGCCAGTCCTTGAATGAGTAAGTGCCTCATCAACCAGACCGGAAATATTCTGGGAAAAAGACAGCTTTAAGAAGCTTACGCTAAGAATAATTAATACAGTCAGGAATTTGCTCATTGGTTGACACATGATAGTTGTTCGATTATAAGTAGATATGGAGGCAAATGTACTATTTAATTTACTTATTTTTGGCCTAAACCGGGATAAAACCCCTACTTTTGCAGCCAATCAAAATTTAAAGAATTATTTATGAAGAAATTATCAGTTTATTTAATGGTATTGTTTGCAGCTTTTCTATTGCAAAGTTGTGGTGATGATGAAAATACAGTTGAAGAAAGAGAAAATGTAAGTTATTATGGTGAAACTGAATTGGCATTCACTTCCGCTGCAGTAGGTGATTCCGGAGAAGATGGTGGATACCATTTTACCAACATCTATTTAGCAGAAAAGTCTATGGCAACTACAGGGTTTGATATAGCCCCTGGCGAATCACTCATGTCTATCTTTTTCTCATCCAAATCAGAACATCCTGAAGCTAAAAACTATACTGAAATTAAGGACGCTTATTCGGATACAGATGAAAATATTTTTGAGGGAGCCAAGCTTATATTTGATTATGATCCTAACGGAGAACCCGGTTCGGCTTCTGAAAATATAAATACAGGCTCTATCAACCTGATTGAATATGATTTCAATACAAAAACTATAGAGTTTGAGTATGAATTTTTGATGCAAAATGGTAAAACCTCAAAAGGGTATTACAAAGGAAGCTTTGATTTTTTAGGTGAAATAGGATAAGACTTAAATCTCCGACTTTATTCTAAACCCGCAAGGTTTTAAAAACCTTGCGGGTTTGTTGTATGCTGCTATAAAAATCTTCTCTTTTTTGATGATAGTATTAATGTCCTGTGAGCCACAGGGCACTGCTAAAAGCCGATATACTTGCATTATTTTGGCCTATTCCAATGCCATTTGCTACCCATTCAAAAGAAGCTTTTTTCGGGTAATGAGTACGAGCTACAAGCTCGCACTAACTGGGGTTCAATAGGATGATTGCCATCTTTCCATAATTTATTTGATTTAATCCTTTTTAGTTTATTACCAGCCCTTTCGAATGCTCGCACCAGCCACTCTTTTCTGCTTTCATTAATAGCATTTATTTCTTCAATAATCTTCCTATTACTTAATTTCTTAAAGGCTCTTAAAATTTCGCTCAAACTGTCATTAGTATCTCTGGTACTTATTATTAAATGTATTACCTGTCCCGTATTCGGGATGGCTAGGCATTATGCAATAGCAATAAATTTCTAAACCCTTATTTTTTCTACAGTAATCTAAACTTTCGATAATGATAGAGAAATATTGTTCTCTTACAATAACATCAATCCAATATACAGTAGCAAAACTTACAAAGTACAAGCCTTCTTTATTATGAAACTTATATTTTCTGCTCATTGCAACTCTAGGTTTTGATGGAATGATACAAGTTAATCATATTTCTTGAAATCAAAGTGGCACACGCGGCACGCGTGCGCCATCGGAGGGGTCTTTCCTAAGGTTTGAGCCGCATCTTCTATTGCATCTGTTGCGTCTAACCCTTCTTTGATAGCTTCATCAACTTGCTTTAGTGCATCAGAGTTTTTCCTGACTAATTCGCCTGCTTCTCCGAGGTGGTTGTCAATACGTTTCCACGAGTCCACCAACTCATGACACTTATCAAATGCTTGATTTTCCCGAGACTGACCTGCCTCTTTAGATAGGATTGATAATGTAGAGATTTTTTTTAAATTAGACCAAGCCATTTTGTTTCTTCAGAAATAACAAGTTTGATGTTATCTGATTTCAGAAGTCTTCTAGTTTCATCAGAAATATTTCTGACTTTTCTCTTCGTGATTTCTGAAATTTGCTGAACAGAAAGTTTACTTAAAAAGAAACTGGCTTTCGATTTTACCGATACTTCCGACAAACCAATTTGTGAAGAGGAAATATTTCTTTCGTAACCAATAGCTTCAGGACTAGTTGGCACTGAATACAACCCAGCGATAAAAAAGAAAATTGAGTAATATAGAAATTTTAATGACTTCATTTATTCTTTTTCGAAAATATGAAGGGTTCCTTTATTATCATGAACTAATAAATAAGGAGCTTGATAGATAATCGGACTGGGGGCTGGAAAGCTTACCCCCTTTTCTTCATGTAACCAATCAAACTTGTGAGTGACGGTATTAAAAGACCCAATGACTCCTTTTTTGTAGTCGGTAGTAATCAGATGATCCCCGTCAATAGCATAGTTATTTCGCTGACTAAAGACGCCCTCTCCTTTAAAGTATTCTTGATCTATAAATGTATCTACTTCTTCACCAGTACTCGCATTCAGCTTACAATAGCCATTTGATATGGAATGGATAACACCCTTTTCTTGATCCAGACGATTTAATGATGGAAAGGATTTTCTCTCCCATTTTAATGCTCCTGTTGCAAGGTCTAAAGCAATGAGCTTGTCTTTTTTTTGCAAACCAAAAAACACCAAGTCCTTAAAAACACCAATTAGTTCCGGAACAAAATTCTCGTTGTCAATTTCATAAGTCCATTCACTCTCTCCGGTAGCAAAGTCTCTCTTTCCTACTTCTTTTGAAGATGCTGTAAAGGCTATGTTTGAATCTACTTTTATCATTTCGCCAGTATCTATTTCCCATAAGTCATTCCCCGAAAGCAAATCAAATACACTATACTTTCCTTTGAAAGTAGTGTAATCATAATCTAAAATCTTAACTAAATACTTTTGATCGTATAAATGATATCCAACATACCTAATAGTTTTTTCTTCTTTCAATTTTAAGTGACAATCAAAAAAAACGATTTTACCACTAGCCAAACCAATATAATAATCGTTCGACTTTTCTATTTTTTGAATATTCAGTCCACTATTTAGTTTCGACTCTACAATAGTATCTCCAGTACAAATATCGATTTTTTTTAAATAGGAAGTTGCCTGTAACAATATTTCACCTGCTTCAACCAAAAAACCTTTGTTTACTTTATCTTCAATTACGTATTTCTTCTTGAACATATTTTTTTTATTTTACAAAGTTAAGTAACGGATGATTGACAAGTTGCCCTGCATTGGCTGCACCAGTTAAAGCATCAACATCAGGGAATCCAAGATTTTCAAAAAGAGACGGGTTAGCATCCCAAAGCTCCTGCGCCTTAGAAGCATCTTTAAATACATTCTGGAAATTCCCCTTCATGGCATCTCTTAAACCATCGCTGGAATAATAATCGAACTGTTTCCCACTTGAGATATACGCTTTAAACTGATCATATGTGCTACCTGAAATACTTCTGGCAGAACCCCAGTTCTTCATCTCAATGGATTTCTCTAACTCTCTGGCTCCTTCGGTCTTTTTGAGTAGTAAATCAAGTCTATGGCCAGTTTCAATATCAGGGATATTTCCTTCAAATCCCTTTAGACTCCATCCACCTTCTGTTAACTGAGCCCAATTTCTGGCCATCTTTTTTAGAGAGAGTGCTGCGCCTTTAGCTTTTGATGCTTGCTCTCCTGCTTCTTTTAGAAAATCATCAAAACCCTTGGCCACATCAGCATCACTAAAATTAACCCTTTTGGTAACCACCTCATGGAGATCATTGAGAACATCATCTAAATTGCCCACCAAAGAACTTCCTGAATTTCCGCATGTCTTGCATTTCGGATTTGCTTTTATCAGGTTAGTCATAAAATCATCAAACCTTTGCTGTCCTATTTTACCGATCAGGTCGGCATCAAACTTTGCAAAAGCTTCAAGAGATTTGATATCTTTCCTAAGAATCTTGCCTGCATCAGAAAGATTCGGATTAGCTCTTTTTGCTGCGTCTCCAATACCTTTCCACGAGTCCACCAAGTTAGGGTTATTTAGGAAGGCTTCCAACATCTCGTTAGTGGCATCTGCAAAATCTTCAAAAAACTTTTTACCATTCTCTGGTAATTGTTTAATTTTTGCTAGTAGCTCATCAAGCTTTGCTTGTAATTCAGCAGATAATTCTGCTACGTCTTTAATTTTTATTCGTCCCTTTGACAGCAATAATTTTGAGATGATATCATCTGCTATTTTTGGCAACCTGGCCAAGAACTTTCCACCAAAAATGATTGAAGCCGTTATTCGAAAGGTTCCTTTAGCATAGGTATGTTTACTCTTACCTAAGTCAATATCATCTTGAGTGGCTTGTCCCCAATCTTGTAAGGAATTGCCTGTGGCTTCCTCCAAAAGTGCTTCACCCAATAGGGGCCATAAAGAATTAGGGTCATCAAGCATTTGACCCTTAATGGTTACCAATCCATTGTAAGCCTGATTCCTAGCTTCTTCATCTACGGCAACATCATATATCATAACAACCGTACCTGTGATATCGGTAACCTCTCTTAAAGCAGCCTCCGTACCTCCAGTCAATACAGGCGGACATCTTATTACAGGCAGTTCTGCTGGTGATTCTAAATAAGTTGGCTCTTCAATATTACCTGTTTTAAGCAATTCTCCCATTAAGGCCGATCCCTCAAATACAATCTTAAAAAAGGAGACATCTGTTTTTACATCTATTTTACCACCTCCAGGAAATGCCTCAGTATCAAAGGAGCCTTGTTTTTCAGCAGGAGTGGTTGATACTTCTTTTATATCATAATTTAACAGTAACTGATTCCCTTTCAGTTTTAGATTTTCTGAAAGGGTAGTAAGATCAACTTCTTTGCTTGCATCAAATAGTGTGATATTTGATCTTATACCAGCACTTTGAATAACTATATTATCTGATTCGTTTAACGCAAATCTGAATAACATATCATAGTTGCTATCAGACCAGTTTCCGCTTTCAATATCAGAGCTACTTAATGGATTCTCCGATTCAGTTAACTGACCATTCTGCAGTTCATATACCTTATTATTATAAGCAAATTGCACTTTTTGATTCTGTCTTGACTCATTCGATAATTCAGACAGAATATTAAGAATATCGCCTTCGCTTAATTCAGGCTCAACATTTTCAAGGCAGGTTTCTAAGGTAGCAAGTAATTGATCAAAATAATTTGAATCAAACAACGAAATGATATCAAAACTAGATTCAGTATTACTACAAATTTCATTCCTCCAATCTCCAGAAAGTTGATCAGTACAATCTATTACTTTTGTTTGATTATATCTATCAAACATTTGTAGTAATGGGGCATTGATATTACCAGAATAATTGGAACTCGATGCGTTAAGTTGAACTGATTGGTTGTCTTCTGATTTAAAATAGTATATAAAACAGGCGATAGAGTTATCGGCATTTAAAATTGATTCAACCTTATCGAGTTCCAAACTCTGATTTATTGTATTGGTAAAGCTCACATTATGACTAATACCTTCGATGTCAACAAAATTAGCCTCTTCTGGTAAAATCAGGTTTTGTTCCTTACCTTCACATGATTCGCAGTGTACTATCGAAAGATAATCGAATCCAGTCTGGTCCTTAAGACTATCTAATCTATCTGTTATAGATACACCACCTTGAGCATAAGCCCCCGTTCCCGCCATGCTCTGCATGGGGGTCTTTAATTACTTTTCTACTACAACATCAGATGCACATCTCACAGACCTTCCATACTGAGTAATCAATAGCTGAGCTAGCAGGGTTTGCTTAAGATATGAGCTAAAAGCTCGCATCAACGGGTGGGACTCGCGAAATAACGTCATTTCATTAATATTCGCCCAATAATTCAACTCTTATATTAGTGAGTATTTCACCAAGTAAATTTTTACCCTTCCAAGTTTCACGTTTTAATGATCTAGTGTCATCTTCAGATAAACCAATACCCCATATGATATCATTAGGAGCAGCTTCAACAAGTGTAGTCCCTTTAGTTGAAAATAAAGCTTGTTTCAATTCTTCATTTTGAGTAAATTTTGCTTTGTTACCTTCATAAACTATATTGCTTCTATAGTACTCCCAAACTTTTCCATCATAATTCTCAACTTTACGTCCTAAGTTTTTTATTTTACGGACATCATTTGTCGACATAATTTCCTCTGCAATATTTATGTCAAGAAAAACTATAGCTTTATGATACATCATAAATTGCTCTGCGGATGAGTATTCTTGAGTGATTAAAGGGAACTTGTCTTTTAAAACATCTTTACGTTTTAAATTATCAAGACATACCCCTTGAATTAAACAAGTCGAAGCTAAAAATTTTGATTTATGCCATTGTGAAAATGGAGAACTAGTTTCCCAGAAAAAAGTGAACTTTTCATTTTCTAATCTCTTAAAATATTGCTCTACCAAAGGAGTTACATAATTTGACCTTTCGTTTGGTTCGTTTTTAAGTGCAAATTCTATCGACTCTTCAAGAGTAATATATTCAATCCCCCTTTTATTTATGATAAATTCATAATCAGATAGTATTGAATCTTTTTTTTCCTCCCAAGTTAGTTTAGACCATTCGTAATTCCTTAGTTTTTCATAATAATTGTATCTTTCTTGCCTTGAAAGATTTTTTATTTCTTCTTCAGTTAATTTAATCATAATTCCTTCATTTCAATGATATATCTAATTGTGCCATCTGAATTGTGTTAATTTTAATAAGCATTCATTTAAGTTTGCTACACAACGTGTGCTATTGAGTCACTAAAGAACATTATCAATAAAGCAAATTGATTTGCTTTGTAAAGAACTATATTTATTTTTGCAAAGATCAATATGATTAAAAATTTAAAGAATATGCGTAGAAATTAGCGATAGATTTAAACCGAAAAAACATATTTTTTTTTGAATGGGCGTGAATTTAAACTGAAGGATGCACAATAAATAATAAATATGAATAATATATTTGGAAATTTTGAATTAGTACCCAATGAGCAAAAAGGCTATGTTGATGAATTAGAAAAAGAATTTAATGTTTCTTTGCCTCCAATATTTAAAACCTTTTGCCAAACATTTGTCTTAAATTCACTAACACCTAATGAAAATCACCATGTCATACATCCTAATGAAGATTTAGGATATGAAGGGTTTCGCAAAAGTTTAGTAGACCGATTAAAAGTATACTCAAATACAGGTGATTATTATCAAAATGATAGAATGCTACCAATTATAACATCTGGGATTCATAATGGCGGAATTTGTGTTTCATTAGACAATGATGAAATTTATGTATTAAACGAAATGACTGATGAAAGATTTGTAAAAATATCTAAAAATATCTTTGAATTCATCAGCCAATTACAACAAATAAGTTTCCTTAATTAAAAACCAGAGAAATTAAATATATCCTTCAATGTAACCGTACCATCACCTAAAATAGCTCCCCCTCCTGGATGAGCAAAACCTCCATCCGAAGTTGAATGAATACTACTTTTTACAGGGAACATTGTAGTCCCATCTTCGAAATGATGCCAAGTATATTCCACCCATTCTCCATTTTCTAGTAATTCAAATCTTTGTGAAAAGTTAGTCCCTGTTTTTCTCCATCTAAAGTCACCATTCTGTAAATATCCTTCTGCATTTGTTTGAGGCCATTGATTATTAACTTTTTCAATTCCAAATTTTTTGGCTAAAGCTGTATTCGCTTCTTTGAAATCAGTCCCATAACCTGTTAAATTTTGTGATTGATATTTAAACTTCCCAACTGGTGTACCATCAGTAAAATTAAAGCTTGGAGAGTGGTTTCTGAAATCTGGTAAACCATGTTTAAATGTAACTGAAACTTCATTTCCATTTTCCAATACTTTTGTTGCAGTGAAATCAAAATCAGTTTTTGAAAACCCTTCAGGAGAAGGCCTATTCTTATAAAATGTATTTAACTTTTGTAACTGAGCATTCCCTATATTATTTAAATTAGATAATATTGAAGCATCCGCAACATCATCTAAACTATTAACAAAATTTTTAGCGTGAGTTAAATCTCCTAAAGCATTAAGTTTTTCAAGTATTGCAGACTTACCTGTCCCGCCTATAGCTTTAAAATCAACAAAATCAACTAATTTACCGTCTGAATCAGTTTTAAGTTTAAGTCCATCAGCATCAAGTTCTACAACGATTTTATTACCTCCAGACTCGGCAACATTTTTAACTTTTGAAAAACGAGTTGACCTTACAGCTGTTTTGGCTAACCTTAAAGCCTTGCCTAAGAAATAAAATTCATCAAAAGGTGTTACTAAACCAGCAATAAAAACAAAAGTTTCGACTGCTTCTTTTAGTTTCTGGTTTTGGTCTGCACTTACCAGCACATAATATGCAAAAACTGGCATTACATAAATCCCTGAGGTAATGCCTAACTCTTCACTTAAAGTAGCACTTACATCAATGGCTACTAGTTTGTTCAGATCCAAAGTGTATTCTTCTGAACCTATAATTACACAAGGTTGGATTGAACCCGCTCCATGAGTATTCTGAGCATTTGTTTTCTGAATATTTTCATTAAACTTAACCTGGCTGCCATTTTTTGTAGCCTCTATTAGCCATGGGGCACAAATAAGGCTAGAATTTTCAGAGAAGCCATTAAAAAATATTTTATAATCGTTTGGAATTACATTTGGATCATTATAAAGATTTTCTAATTCAGCGGATGTAAAACCTTTATAAAATAGTGTTATATATTCTATGGCTAAGCGATCGTAATTATTTTCATTACCTTTGCCACCCGTAATATTATCTAAATCATCGAGTAATTCTTCAATTAAAGAATTGTCACTACTTATTTTATTATATAAGGATTTCGAATCCGCTCCACTTTGAGTTGTTCTTATCAAATCAAGCACTAGATCCTCCTTGTATTCAAGAGTATTAAAAAAACTATTATTCAGAATTGCTTTTATCAATCTATACCTGGTGTCAGTATCCAAAAAAGTGCTGGAACAAGCAGCTATAGTCTTCAGATTATCAATATCGCCATCCGTTAAATTGTCAATATCATTTATACCTGATATTACAGTCTCTAAGTCTGCCTTAAGCGATGCTTCTGTTGGATTAAAATAATCAGCAAGATTTTGTTCTGAAAATAGAGTGAACGATCCAAAATCAATCTTATAAGTAAAATTATGCTTTATAGCTGCTCCATCTCTAGGTGTTGTATGAACAGTTATTGAATAATTACCTGTTTCACTATTAATGTTTCTTAATAGTTCAGTCGAGTTACTGGTAACTATGGCAATTTTACCTACTTGTGATAAGTTCATAAGTATATTTCGCTTATCAGAAGTAGGAACTCTGTCAATATATTGTTGTCCTTCAAAATTATCGCCACTGTAAAGAGAACACCTGACTTCTTGAATGATTTTATAATAAAGAGTATTATCACTCATATCATAAGCCCCATCCTCATCCGCATCAAACAGTGTAATCATGCTTACCGGGTTGTGGATCAAATCCCACTGGTATTTGTGAAGGAATTTGCCTCCGTTATAATCCATCAGGTTGTCGGTGCTGTTAGGAGCAACAGTTCCATTGACGAAGGTATGTTCCAATCTAAATGCTCCATGCCCCAACTCGTGGGCTATGGTGGTCACTATTTCTTCTTCGGTATTATGTTTATCAGTAAAGACAAAGCCCGCCTGCTTTTTACGCGGCATATAGGCTACCCTGTTGGTATTCTCAGGCTCCTTTACCAGAAATATATAATAGGTATTATCGGTAAAGCCTTTCTCATTTTTATAGGCCCGCAGGATATTGCGCATTTCCTTAGGATAGTTGGAAAGCATACCGGAAGCACCATTGTCCAGCTTTCTGTCATCGTTCTCATCCCAATCACTAACAGCAAAATCTGGGGCCACAGTGACGCTGAAACCAGTCAGCGCCTGCTTATAAATATCGTTCAGCTTTTGCTGTAAATTACCTTCATTAAAAGGGTAAGTTGCTCCGTTTACCGGCACTACCATCAACTGCTCGGTTCCGGGCTGGTAACTGGCTATTTTTATGGCTCCGGTAATGACTTCTTCTTCCTTGTCCTCCTCATTCAATACTTTCATGAAAGCCACTAGCTCATCGTCCTGCCCATCGCCTGTTCCTAAAAGAGACAGGCTTTGCTTGTTTTGGCTCGCCTCTCCCATTTTGGTAGTGGTCATATAGCTGGTTCTGTAGCCTATGTATTGACCTATATCGTTGTTGCCGCTAAAGCCGGCATCCAGGTATTCCAAATCAGTTGAGCTGATGGCTTTATAGGCCATTTTATAGTTATTGCCCAAAATTTCCTGCTGTGGATAGTTGACTAGGGCATAATTATCTCGCACGGCATCAAAACCATATTTCTGTTGTGCAGAAGGGGCAAAATTGGCCAATACCGGGTTTCCATCATAAAGAGGCACGGTATTGCCACTATCCGGCCCGGGATCGGGAGTATTGGGCTGGGCTCCTACTTCGGCCAGGGCATCTTTTACAATATTGGCGGCCTCTTCCACCAGGTCAATAGCACCACTCACATCCCCGGAAGCCAAAGCTTCGGCAGCTTCGCCCAATTTTACACCAGCCTCATCCAAAGCATCGGCCACTTCATCAGGTAGGCCTTCATCGTTCTGAAGATTATCAATGGTTTCATTGATACCGTCAATAACATCCAACAGCTCAGCAGCAGAACCCAAATAATCTTCCAACTGGTCAAACAGCCCATCAATATTCTCAACTATACTGAATATTTTATCCCTGGTAGCATCATCAAGCAACTGCACCACACCGCCTATCACTATTACTTTCCCTTCTACCAGTCTGGATTCGGTATTGATTTTTACATTGGTAAATGCCACTTTAATTTTCATGTGGTTCATCATCGGCACCACTACCAGGCCTTCACCTGAATACTGCCCTGCTCCTCCGGATACTTCTATTACTTTTATATCGAAATCAGCCGCATAGAAAACATCTCCTTTGTTGAGGCTTTCCAGTAGCTCCACATTTTCCAGGTTCCAATCTGCCGGAGTAACACCGCACACAAAATCAGCTGCACTTTCTTCATCTGTTCTGATACTGTAAGATTCGGAAAACTCAGTAGGCACTACATTACAATAGCCTTTGATCTGGTAGAGGTATTTAGTGTTGGGCTTTAGGTCATTGACTGTAGCACTTTTCACATAAATATCGGAAGTAGAGAACCATTCGGCATTGGGCGCATCTTCCTTATACCTGATATTATAGCGGGTATTACCCTCATTATTGTCCCAGCTTATTTTTATCCGCCTGCTGTCAAGCGATTCGGCTGAAACATCCAGGGGACCAAAACACAGTTGCCCATACTGGAATTGCTGTACCGGTGAGCGTCCCCCATTTTTGAAACGGCTCCTTCCATCTTCGTCAGAGGCTATAATTTGCCATGCATAATGTTTGCCCGGTATTAATGTGGCCACGCTAAAGTCAATATCGAACCAGGTATTATAAGTCTGGGAGTTGATAATAGGTGGTAAACTTAAAAGGGCATTGTTGGGATCCGTAGTTTCATCAGGCAATTCCACTACTTTTACCTGATAAACAATTCTGCCCATATTGGGCAATTGCTGATGCTGGGCAGCCCATGTAAGTCTTACTCTTTGCATCTCAAAAACTTCCAGCATCTCCCGGTCAAGCGGGTTAATGGGTATGGGAGGCTGGCTCATAATAATCCATGCCATGGTAGTGGCCACATTGGACACTACCTGGTTTCTGGAATAATCCAGCACTTCAACCTTCACCGTATAAATACTTTCCGGCAAACGGCCACTATTTTTGACCGAATTGGAGCCATTGCCCGTCACCTCCAGGTTATTGAGGTTAAAATAAGGAGCTATGTCTGCACCTGTGAGCGATAAAATCTGGTTAGGTTCAAGATAAATGGGTGTACTTACAAAGCCCGGTCGGGTCCTGATAGTGAGGCCTTCCAGGCTCTCAATGGAAATCCTTAGCTTTACCTGGTAATTAAATTTTTCCTGGTCAGTCAATCTCAAATTCAACCTGAAAAGCGGATTGGCAGCTTCGGCATAATCAGAAAGGTAAACTGAATAAGGTGGCGTTAAAAGCACACTGGCATCTACCGGATAACGGGAGATTTGCGCCTGCGCATTCAACTGAAGCAACAACAGACTCATCAGTGCCAATATGGGCAGACTGAAAGCTTTCTTAATGTAAGCGATGAATTGAATATGTAAATTTCTAAGGTACCTCATACGGACTAAAAGCTATAACTGTAGGTTAAATTGGCTGTGAAATCAATAATATTGTCAGGAGCGGGTATATTATTGACATTGGCAGCCTGTCCCAATGTATTGTTTCTGCTCACTAAAATGGCGTTTAAATTAAAATGGTGGCTTTCATATAATTTATAATTACCCCCAAGCCTCAAGTTGACAATTTCACTATTACGGACATTATCTGCATAGGAAAGATTATAGGAAGCGCCCAGCGTAGTCCGGATTTGATTATCGTTGAAAGATTTGGACACATTAATGCCGGGGCCAATAATTTGATTAGTAATATCCATGCTTTCACTATGACTGTAGTTTACACTAAGACTGGTGCTTAATTGTTTTTCAGAAAGGGATAAGGAATAGGCACCATTCAGGTTTAGAAATTGAGAGCCTGCGTTGTTTTCATTGTATGTTTGCTCTTCACTTGCCCTTTGAATGGCAGCATTAATACTTAATGAATGCTGTTGTTCCTTTTCACTTCCAAAACGATAGTTACTGTTGAGGTTTAAAGATTCCGAGATTTGAGTGAAATTCAGAGTGTCCAGATTGACAGTCGGATCAGTTTCTGTTAACTGCTCTATGGCTGATCTCACATTCACGAAAGTTTGAAAATTGGAGTAATTAAGCCCGGTGGTCCATTTATCACTGATGGCCATATTGGTATTGACTGATCCTAAAAATCTTCTGGTAGAACTCAAATTATCCTCTTCCAGGTTATTTCGCTGGGTACCCAGGCTGGTATTCAATGTCAGCCTGTTTTTTAAAAGTTTCAAGCCACTATTGACGGTAATATTTTCAAAGTCATTGTTGAAATAATAGGATCCGTGGGTGATGTAGCCCGGATCTACCCTTTCGTAACCGAGCCCGATCATGTAAAAAGAACCACTGTAGGCAGTTTTTAAATTAACGGCATGGTGGTAAGAGGTAGAGTTTTTATTGGCTATCCAAAAGTCAGTTGCCTGATAAAAGCTACCGCCAGCTACTTGTTTTTGCTCTGCTCTTTTGTCCCGGGTGATGATGCTATTGGCGTACTCATAAGAGAATACCAGCTTCTTAAAAAAGAGTGTTTTCCCCTCCATTCCTAATACCAGATTTTCCTCTGGCGTGATTTCAGTAGTCAAAGGAGGTGCTTCTATGGAAAACTGATCATCCTCAGATTTAAAAAGGATAAAATCAATGGTAGATTGTGCAAATCTATAACTCGTTTTCACTCCATAGGCCATTCTTTGGTAAGAGGGCTGATTATTGCTCTGGGTAGAATCATAAGCGACCGCTTTCCGCAGCCTGCCGTACATGGCCGAAACCCTGAAATTACCGGGAGGAGCAAGATCAATTCCTGTTCCTAAAAACATATGCCCGCCCAGGGTGTACTTGGAAAAATTCATACTTCTGAAACCCAAATGTAAAGTAGCCCATTTATAGGTAGGACTTAATCCATATTGATTAAAGGGCTGTTGGTAAGTGAAATTTTGGTTACTATAGGCAAAGGAGAGCGGTACTGAAAGCCCGTAAATAGAGAAATTCAAATTGCCGTTTAAAAACAAGGCATAAGGATCTCTGCTGTTACCAGATAAATTAGACTGGAAAAAAGTCTGGTTCACAGACAAGCCACCGCTTATTTTTAATGGCTGGCTGTTGCCAATCTGATCCAGGTTTTGTGCCATTCCATTGTTTGCCTGCAACAAAACCGCCCACATAATAATGAGAATGGTAAATAATCGATATGTACAATTGATATTTTTCAATGTTAACTACTAATTCTTTTCAGCAAAAATTAAAAACTCAACCCTCCTGTTTTTAGCCCTGTTGGATTCGGTATTGTTGGGCAATAATGGTTCAGAATCCCCTTTGCCTATCGCTTTCATCCTGTCTTTGGAAATACCCAGCTCAACAAGGTAATCCATCACATTTTCTGCCCGCTCTGCTGAAACCTTCCTGTTGGCCCTTCCCGAACCTACATTATCGGTATGGCCGGTGATCATTAGTTTTAAGGCCGGGTTGGATTGCAGCATAAAGAAGATATCCTTCAAATAGGTTTTGGCCTCTTCATTAAGGGAAGTATCATTGAATTCAAAGTTGAAATTCACGCTTAGCTCAAAACTAAAATTACCTTCCACGCTGGTTTGCTGGTAAGCTTTTTCAATTTTCTCTACCGGCTCTTTCTCCAAATTAATATTTTCATTGTTGCTGAAATCCCGCTCAGTACCAATCTGATATCCTGTTTCGGAAATTTCAGGAGCCTCCTTTGTTTTGGTGAGGTGCAGTTTTTTGATAATACTTAAACCAAATTCTGTGGCCGTATTCTGGTAACTGTTGTTGGTGAAAAAATCCATAGAAAAGGCAAAAGAGAAATTCTTTTGAGAAATGGAACTTCCCAGACTGATCCGTCCCTCATTGTAGTATTTAGCGAAAGCAGACAGCTCCCCTGAAGTAAAGGGATCAAAAGGATCCATATTGGCAAAATGGTAAGTCCAGCGAGGACCCAAACCGCCCAACTGCATGTTTTTATCAAAACTACTGATGGCTTCCAAAAAGAGTTGATGGTTGCCTTGCCGGAAAATTTCACCGGCTAATTGCACGCCATACATAACAGGGATTTTCTGACTTTGGGCAGTAAATTGAAGCTCGGGCTGATTGAGATTAAAAGCGGATACACCTGCTGTATATTTGATCCTGCCCAAATCATCCTCCATATACCATAAAAGCCCCGTACCTACACCAAAGTATGCGTCCACTACGGATGATAAACTTTCCCCTATGGGCATGGATGGATCGTAGCCAAAATTGCTCACCCACTGGCTTCCAGTGATATAATTGTCCGTGGAAGAAAATTGCAGTTGGTTAAATGAAAGCTGCGCCCCAAAACTCAGGTATTGCTTTTTATAGATGGGTAGATTATAGGCATAGGAAGCAGATGCCGTAATTTTTCTATAAGGGCTATCATTGTTCAGGCTTTCCTGCATAATCGAAAGTCCTACTCCTCCCATTCTTTTGGTTTTGAAGCGGTCAAATATAGGCCTGCTTAAATCTATGCCTGTGGTGTTTACCTGTAAACCCTCTGCATAAGATTGAATCCTGTGAATGGCATTCAGCTCCATAAAATTATCGGAGGCATTAAAAGCCGGATTGTAAAAGCCCATCATTCTATCATGGTTGGAAAAAATAAAGCCTTGTGCTGCTACTGTGCCTGCGCTCAGGTTTAGTAACAATAATAATATGGTGCAAAAGAAGCCACTGCCAACAGATGTAAAACTTTTTATGGTAGCATAACGAGTGGGTATGCTTCGTGCATGAGAAAAGTATTTCCCCATGTAGTGAATTTTTATCATTTTTTTAATCTTTCTCCAGTAATAATCTTTCATAATAATTACCTGATAAGTGAAATAACACCTGAATTTTTTCCTTGCCAGCTGATAGGAGTTCCATCATAAAAATTACCGCTGAGGGTCCATACATAGGTTCCGCTAGGCTGTTCGGTTCCATTATGGGAGCCATCCCATCCTACTTCTATTGCCTCACGTGGATCACTGGTCTCGTATAATAATTTCCCTCCCCGGGTATAAACTTTGAAATCTATATTTTGAACACCTACAGCATATACCCTAAAATAATCATTGGTCCCATCATTATTGGGAGTGAATAAATTAGGAACCATTAATTGGTTTTCCACATACACCGTTACTTCGGAGGTACTAATGCAACCCAATACATCCTGCACTTCCACCTGGTAAGTAGTGGTTTGTAATGGGCTCGCAATGGGATTAGCTATACTCGGATCATTCAAACTGTTGTTGGGGGTCCAGTAATAGTAGGTGCCACCGGAAACATATAATTCCAATGTGGCTCCTGCTCCTAAAGTGGTATCTGCTATCATTTCAATTACAGGCAAAGGGTTGACGATGACCTCCAGGTAGGAAGTGTCCTTTTTACAATCACCTGCCTGTACCACCAAAGTATAAAGCGTTGTGGAATCGGGAGTGGCTACAGGGTTGGCCGCATTGGCATTGTCCAGTGAGTTTTCCGGAAACCACTGATAACTATAGTCGAAAGCTGATCCGCTGGCTGTGGGGCTTCCTCCTAATTTGGTGGGTTCTCCCAAACAGATACTTCTGTCGCCTCCATTATTCACTGTAATAATGGGGTCTACCTCAATATAAATGGAATCAGTACTGATGCAGCCATTGGAATTGGTCACTTCCAAATAGTAGCGTGTGCTTACAAGCGGACTTGCTTCAGGGTTGGCTATATGTCTATCATTTAAACCTTCGGATGGTGTCCAAAGGTAAGTCAGTTCATTTTCATTGGCAGATTCTGAACCAATTATGGTAGTTTCATTCAGGCATATCAATCGGTCGGCACCGGCATCAACTTCAGGTAAATTGATCCTGTTAACAAATATGGAATCCTGTGAATAACAGCCTGAAGCATTCCATTGAGTAAGCACAAACCAGGAGGATTGTTCCGGGATAATCTTCAATGATGCTGACTGACTGCTGAATTCAGCATCTATTTGATTGGTCCATACTAAAGAGTCATAGTATTGCGTGGCGCTGATTTCCACCGAATCCCCTATACAAACATTGATAGAATCGGCCAGGGAAAAAACGGGCAGCTCAATGATATTTATTTTCAAAGTGTCGGAATTAATGCATCCGAATTCGTCAGATACTTCCACCCATATGGTGTCATCAAAAGTGGCAGTCCTTTGGATGCTGTCTATATTGGAGGATAAAAACCCATCATGCTTACTATACCAATTAACCTCCATGAAAGACTGATTGAGTTGTACTAAAAATTCGTCCCCCTTACAAATATTTCTATCATTCCCCAGATTGAGAACAGGAAGTGGATTTACTGTAACATAGATAGAATCATAAGCAGTGCAGCCAAAGTCATTAATGGTTTCAATCCATAAGAAACCACTGTTTTCCGGTACAAAACTCAGTGCGTTTTCATGTGTAGTAAACAAACTGTTACCGTAATACCAGTTAATGGAATCCGTCAGATTCTCTATAGTAGCTGAAAGCGTATCACCATAGCATAAAGAACTGCTATCCTGCAATTCATAGAAAGGCAAATCAATGGCCTCAATGTAAAAAGTGTCATAAGCCACACAACCACGATTATTGAATACCTCTACAAACAAGCTATCATTTTCCATCACCTCATAAAAGATATATCTTGGCCCTTCAGCCAAAGTACCGGTATTTTTACTGTACCAGTTGACGCTTGTAAAACCAGGGCCCACATCAAAAAACAATTCACTGCCTGTACAGGCCAGGGTATCACTATGCAGTTTAAAATCCGGGAGGCTCAAAGCTTCAATAATAATGGTATCACTATTCTGACAGCCATTGGCATCCGTTACCAGCACCGATAGAGTATCGGTTTGCAACACTGCCCACTTAAGCACTTCCGAAACTTCGGTTAGTTGCCCTTCCTTTTTTGAGTACCATTCCACCAATGCCCAGTCGCCCGGTACTTCCAATGTGGTGGAATCTTTCCGGCAAATTTGCCGATCAACCCCCAGGCCTACAACAGGCAGGGCATTCACATTGACCACAACTGTATCCATCATGCTACAGTTATTCAAATTGATTTTCTCAATAAATATACTGTCACTTTCTGTGAAAAACCTGGAAATATTAGTCTGATCCTCTGCAATTAAGCCACTTTTGGCACTGTACCAGTTGACCTGGTTCTCCGTAGCTTCCAAGTATAATTCCGTACCGCTACAAATACTGGTATCCCTGATGGCAATGCTTTCCGGTAGTGCCCATACGTCAATAAAAATCGTATCCATTTGTGAACAGAAAGTCAGCTGGTTAATGGCTTCAATAACAATGGTGTCTTTTCTTTCCACCTTAAAAGAAAGCATGCTGCCGCTCAAAGGAGCAAAACTATTGTTGAGAGATGACCAGTTGATGGTATGATCAGCTAAGTCCAATTCAAAAATGGCTGTATCGTTCAGGCAATAAGAGGTGTTTTCAGCTAAATCTATGACAGGCAGGTCCAATGCAGTAACCTGAACAGTATCATATTTGATACAAGCCAAATCGGTATTGGTTACTTTTACTACTATCTCTGTATCCCCGGTAACAACATACTCAAGGGATTTGCTGTTTTCACTAAGTAAATCCCCGTCCCCATTGTACCAGTCTACTTTCTCCCCCACAGTATTGACTTCCATTCTTAAAGTATCCCTGCTACAGATTTCCAGGTCCGCGCCCAGGAATATTTCCTCACAAACCACAAATTCCAATTCGCCTGAAAACCCGCCACCTGCTTTGCTTTGGTCGATGGCATGTACTTTATAATAGTACCTGTCTTCAGGAATGCCAAATAGCAACAGGCTATCCATGGTAAACAAAGCTGTTTTGGTAGATGACCTGAAATAGCCATCAGATAAATCGGATTGTGCTGCCAAAATGATATCATTGGCCTCGTTCCGCAACTGCACTTCATAAGTTAAATTGTCAGCAATAGAATGATCATCAGTAGGCGCATCCCAGGCCAACATCACTGTATCATTTGCATGATAAGCTCTTAGGTTTGTGGGGGCAGTTGGTACCGTATTGGTAGCGGTAAAATTGTTGTTATAGAGAATGGATGCAGATTGATTGCCTACTTTCTCTATGGATAAGCCGGTTACAAATAAATCCGGAAGCAAGTCATTGTTAAAATCCACTAAGTTGGATTCCCCATTGATCATGCCCGGCAGTACGATGGCGGAATTGTCAAAAGTGAAGTCACCATTTCCAAGGAAAATCTGATGGTCCCTTTGATTGTCATCATCCAAACCAAACATATGCAGGTCCATGAACCCATCCGCATTAATATCCGCAGCTGACAAAGCACCACCTTTTAATTGTGTTAAGCCATGGGAAGTTTTTTCCACAAAAGTGCTCCCGTTATAGCTTATAATGGAAGTCTTTGGATCACCAGCACTATTTACCCCCATGTAGGTGATTTCAAGGTAGCCATCCTGATTCAAATCGTCAATTGCGACCTTCTGCATCAGGATATTTTGAATACCTGAAATAGAAATTTCGGTATATGCATCATCTTCAGGAAGATAGCGCATTACAGCAGTTGCATAAAGCCCATTAGTATTTATCCCGGAAATCAGGATATCAGCAAATCCATTTTTATTGAAATCGGCCGTATGAATAGCACCATTATAAAGCGCGGGCAAGTTATAATCTTTTTCCTCCCAGCCTGTTGGGGTTTGTAAATTCACTATCACTTCAATGTTGCCATCCTGTGTTAACCCACTGATAATAAAATCAATCTTACCATCTTTATTCAAATCAGCTCCATGAATTTGGGCAGCGCTTAAGCCGGTAAATGAAGTAAGCTTGCTAAAATTGCCATTGCCATCATTCTCATAAAGAGAAGTTTCGGCCACAGACTCAGCATCTATTCCGGCTATCAGGAGATCCAGGTCGCCATCATTATCATAATCAAATGATTCAAAGGCTGCATTCGATAAATCGAAAGGCTGAGCGGAGGATGAAAAGGTATTGTCTCCATTGTTCAATAGTAGCGTCAGGCTATAGTTTCCCAGCCCGTCATCTCCTCCAATCAACAAGTCCGGGTCTCCATCATTGTCAAAATCTGCCCACAATGATTTGCTATAGCCTAAATCCGGAATATTGCTTCCTGCAATGGACTGCATATCCTGTGCTTTGATGGCAATAGCACTTCCTACAATAAAAATGATAACTAATCTTACAATCATTGGAATTACTTAACTATAAATTTTCTTGACACTTCATCAAAATCGCTGCGTATTTTGAGTACATACAATCCTTCAGGCAGATGCATTTCTTTAAAATCTATGACATGGGTCTTATTGGCTTTATTGGTTTTTATTTCTTTCAGCTTCAGGGCCAATTGCTGATTAACAAGCATTACGGTAAGCTCAGATTCCACATTCATCTTTACTTCAAGGCGGAAATTGCCATCATTGGGATTTGGGTGTATGAGGATATCTAGAAACTTTCCTTCCACTGCATTTTTAGAGAGATGTAATTCATCTTGTAACTCTTCATCCGGCTTTTCAGTGACTTCAATCCATTTTTCGATATAGTCACTGCACTCACCTGAATGAGCCGTCATCCCTATTTTATAAGTACCGGTTTCCCTGAAAACGATTTTCTGGCTTAAATTACTTTGAGAAATTATTTCAGCTGCCTCTTCATTCAACCAATCAACACTCTGAGGCTGAGGCTTGGAGATATCCACCATTACTATAGTATCATGCACGTAGGAGGTGCTGGTCAATACAAAGTCAGCCACCAGAATATCTTCCTTTTTCACCAGCTCAAACTGAAACTCATCCTGGCAACCCTCAGCCGTGTTGGCATTGATGGTATAAATACCCTCCTGCTGAATAGTAGCAAACCTTCCGCTTGATACATAACCATTGGCAGAAGCCCATGAAACATCTGTCCATACTTCTCCTGCATCCAGCGTAACAGAGCCGCCCACACATATTTCAATGTAGTCTTCAATGTCCACAATTTCATACTTTGGCGGATCATTGAGACTAAAGGAGGTTGAGATGAAACATCCACTGGCATCGGTTACTGTGACAGAATACTCAGCTGCCGGAAGGTTTACCAGGTTTTCTTCCTGGCTTCCATTGCTCCACAAATAAGTATAAGGGGCTGTTCCTCCCACCACATCCAGCGTAATACTGCCAGTGGATGCCCCGTTACAGCCAGGATCCACCTTTTGATTTTGTCTGAAATCTATTCCGGCCGGATCGCTAATGGTGATATTAAATGGTAAAGAACAATTATTTTCATCGGTAACCACCACCTGATAACTTCCCTGGCTAATGCCTTCCAGATGATTGGAAGCATGTCCATTGTTCCATACATAGCTAAGCTCACCGGTTCCACCCGATGCCAGTACAAAAATTTCACCGTCTTCATCACCCACACAGGAAGGAGTAGCCGTAAACACGCTATCGATTACTATCCCCGGTGTGGCAGGAATTAAAAATTGCTTTTGAACAGAACAACCATTGGCATCATTAACCACTACATCATAGATCCCGGCTTCTACTTTGTTTAGCACCGCATCATCACTTCCATCACTCCATAAATAGGTATAAGTACCTGTTCCGCCCTCAATGTCCAATTCAATAGAAGCGTCATCTTCCCGTGCACAGGATGGTTGCTGAATAGTGAAGTCACTGATTTGCAGGAGTTCGGGAGAAATTAAGGTATAAGTAGCTGAAAGACGACAAGCTTTGCCATCATAAACTTCCACGGTATAATTCCCTTCTCCCAGTCCATTGATTGTACTGCCATTGGCACCAGTGGACCATTCATACCTATAGTTGCCATTGCCACCACTTGCACTTACAGAAATACTACCATTAAACCCGTTATAACAGCCTGGATGGTTAATTGTAGTTTCTGCTATTATTAACTCTAAAGGCTCATCTACTTCTACATTACCACTTTTGGTGCAACCATATTGATCTTCCGCAGTATATGCGTAAGTACCGGCAGGTATTCCTGAAAGTTTCTTACCAATCTTTCCATTGGTCCATCTCACGATTGGTGATCTCATTCCCACCACTTCCACAATGATGCTTCCATCACTCTCCCCTAAACAGGAAGGCTCAGTTATACTATGTTCAAAATAAATAGAATCCCGCTCAGGAATGCTGAATACGGTATCAATAGAACAGCCATTATTATCCACCACAGTAAGTGAATAATTCCCTTGTGCAGCAAGTAGGGAGTTTCCGGATGACCCGTTTTCCCATGTGTAATTATAAGGGGCAGTGCCTCCATTGGCCATTACTTTTAATTGTCCGTCAGCACCTTCTTCACAAGTAGGTGATAAGGCCAAAAGCTGTTCCAACGAAAGAATGGAAGGTTCGCCCAGGGAAATGGTTTTTTCAACAATACAGCTTCCTTTCTGAATACTCACAATATGTTCTCCGGCTGTAAGTCGGGAAGCCTTTGTTCCTGTTTCGCCATTAGGCCACACCACTTGCAGCTGATCAGAAGCCTGTGAGATAAATAATTCAACAGTGCCATCTGCACCACCAAAACAAGATGGAAGCACCTTTTGTACGGAATCCAATACAATAGGATCGTCATAAGCAATAAAGAAACTACTTTTGGCGGAACATTCATTGCCATCAATAAGCACCACTTCATGCCTTCCACTTGAAAGAGCTGAGAGGGAACTCACATCAGTAAAGGACGCTCCATTATCTACTATTATCGTGTAAGGAGATATTGCACCACTAATTGATAAATTGGCACTTCCATCGGCACTGGAAGGACAGCTGGCATTGGTTGTGCTTTCCACTGCAATAGTGAGAGATGAGTTTTCCGTGGCTAAAAAGTACTGAATTCTGTCAAACTCACAATTAGCGGTATCATAGGCTATTATTTCATAATGCCCACTCATTAAATTTTCGGCTCGATTGCTATGATGGTCCGGATTGTGACTCCAGCTATAAGAAGCAATTTTATCATCATTGGTGGTGGCCAGTTGAATAAAGCCTTCTGCATTTCCACAAGTAGGTTTATTAAAATCGGCCACCCATATTTTATCAGAGCCACCCTCTACCTCGAAATACTTTGTCAACACACAGCCGTTCTCCATGGTAATTTCCACCCAGTTTTGCCCGGCCTCAAACCCACTTGTGTGAAGTTCATTTTCATCTTCCTGATGTGACCACACAATAGCCTGAATGGTTTCCGTCCCTGTATTTTCAATGCTTAGCTGAGTATCATCACAGCTATTGTCCAATAGTAAGCTAATCTGTTCGGCAGGATCGGATTCCTCTATGATAAACTGCTCACTGGAAACACATCCTTCCCTGTCAAAAGCCCGGATGGTATAAACTCCGGATGCCAAACTTACTGTGGCATCCGCTGCTACCTCAGTATCGTTAATAAATACACTGCGAGCCAATGGATTATTAATCTGCACTTTTGCATTTTCCAGGTGGCAGCTTGCATGGTTTAAAATTTCATAATTTACCAGCTGAGTGTGGGTGTTTCCTATACTAAAAGAGAATTCATATGTGCAAGCATCCTCATCGATCAATTGTACCGTATAAAGTTTATCCCCACTTAAGCCATAAGCCCTTAATCCTTCTGTTTCTGTAATATCAGCAGGCCAAATCAGTTCGTAATCATCTGTTATACCCTCAATTTCTAATTCTGCCCAACCATTGGCCAGGCCACAGCTAGCTGATTTTTTATGTTTTAAACTGATAGTCGGGGGATTATAAGCTGTTATCGGGAACTCATAGGGAACGGCACAATTTAATTGATCACTTACTAACAATTGCTGTTTTCCGGCATATGCAACTTCCAATTCCAACAGACCATTTTCAGTTGAAAATTCCGAGCCACCATAACTCACCTGATAAGGAGGCAATCCACCATCAATGGTGATTTGTATATTGGCATTGCTTTCACAACTGAATTCGTTCAAAACAACATGAGTGACCTCCATAGATGGGGCTTCTTCAAGGAAATGATAATCCTCCCACTCGCAACCCAGGCTATCGGTAAAAGTTAGCCTGTAAAATCCGGCATATAAACTTTGCGCATCGGCTATATCCCCGGTCTGATCATATAATACAATGTTATAAGGCTCTGTTCCTCCTGTGGGAACAATAGTAATTTGCCCATTATTATTTCCGCAAGCAGGATTTTGAGAAACCTCCCAATCCGCCTCCAGTTTTATCGGGTCATTTAAAGATACCGGAATAGTATCACTATAGCAGGCACCCAATTGAAAGGCAGTCAGTTGATAATTTCCTGTATAAAGCGAATCGAAAAGACCACTTGAATTAACTTCCAGCACCTTGTCGTTTCCATCCAATAATTGATAGAGTACCCTGGAAAAAGGAGAATTTATTTCAATGACTCCGGTATTGCTGCCATAGCAAACAGGGTGCTGCACATCATTCACTGTAAGATCCAGTGTGCCAAAAGGAACGGTCATTTCAAACACATCTGTACAAAGGTTGATTGGATCCTGTAGAATGACCTGATAAGTAGCCGCACTTAAAGCATGAATGCTGATTTGTTTATTTTGATCAGGAATATAAGATTTAAAAGTAAGTCCGTTATCAATGGACACGTGATAACTTTCCCTTGTATACCCGCCATCTACACTGAACCTGATTACTCCATCGGGCTGTCCGCTGCATGTTAAGGCACCTACACTTTTTTGTATGGCCTTTAATGGTTTTGAAAGCGCCTCTATGGAAGCACTGAAGGTTTCACTACAAGTTGGAGAATTTTGATTAAAGACTACCAGGTTATAATCGCCCGGGCCAATATTATTCAGTAGAGCGGAACTACCTATTACTTTGTTGGAACCTGCACGGTACCATTTATAGTCGAAACCTAAATTAAGCGTACCTAAAACAGCCTGTGCTGTTAGGCTGGCATCAGTTGCTCCAAAGCAGGAAATAGGTTTTGTTGTAAATGTAACCTGGATTCTGTCTGTTTTTTCCAAAAAGTATTCATTGCTGATAGTGCAAATTTCCGAGTCATATTCCGGATGCCAATTGCTATCGCGCACATACATCGGGTAGTTTTTACCTCCTGCCAATCCCCCCCAAATAATATAGTTATGATGGATTTCATTGTAGTAAGTAATCGTGTCTGTCACTACGGTATCAATGAGTACTTCGCCTGGCTCAACAGTTTCATAATAGTTAATGCCATCAATAGAGAAGTAGTAAGGTGCATCACCTCCCTGAGCCACCATTTTTACAGAGCCGTCTTTGGTATCGGCACAGGTGGTTGCCTTGAAATCATCTGTTACAAGTACCAATGAATCGGTTCTCTCCAGTAAAAAAGTGCTCATAGTATCGAGGCAGGAAAAGCCATCTTCCAAAATAATATGGTAGGGTGCCGATACCAGCGAATCGAACAAATAGGCTGTATAATCATTTGCCAGGGCGCCCTCAATTTGTAGTTCATCAATTTGAACCGAGTCGGCATTGTATAAGCGGGCGGTATAAATACCCGTGGTATCCCCACCTTTGATGCCAAAGTGGATTTTCCCGGTGGTTCCTCCCCAACATAGTGGGTAGTCGTTACCATTGGATTGGATATTCAGTACCGGCCTGTTTTCCACAACAACCTGTTGTTCAAAAGGGCAACCGAAATCATCCGTTGCATTTAGTAGATAAGTTCCTTTGGCCACTTCAAAGGTTCCGGAAGCTGCGTTGATGGTATCAAGGTTAACTCCTGAAGCGGACTTTAATAGGACAGTATAGGTGTTTCCATTGATTAAATTACCCCCTTCAAAAACAAAATTAATCTGTCCATCTGCTGAATAGGAACAAATAGGCGGAACTACTTCAAGACTTGTAGTAGCAATTACCGGAGGCTGCTCTAATGCTATGGTCAAATCCTCTTTTTCACATCCCAAATGATCCTCAACAATTACTTTATACTCCCCTGCCGGTAAGCCGGTAAATACTGCCGGGGTATTGGCAGTGGTAACGGTGGTATTCTTACTGATAGCCGTACCGTTAAGGGAGGAAAGTGTTACATTATAAGGCAGTACCCCCCCTGATATATCCACACTGACCTGATCGGTATAACCGTTGCAAGAGATTTGATAGCCGTTATAATCGCTATAGTTGGCCTGATCGATGGACAATAATTCATCAGGGGCTTTTATGACAGTATCCTTTTCAATTGTACAACCCAGTAAATCCGATACGATCAGTTGATAAGTGACAGAGGTACCATCTGAGTTGACAGCCGGTAAACCATCGAAATATTTAGTATTACCAGGATTTTCAGGTGTTAGGAGAACATACGCGGTGTTATTGTGGGTATATTTTAAAGTATCAATTGTTCGGCCTATTCCACCGCCATCAAGGAAACCTCCACTGACTGTATAGGAAATTTTACCATTGTTATCGTACTTACAAATTACACCGTAGCCTTCTTCTCTCTCGCTATAATCGTGGATGGTATAATCGACAGCGAAGGGTGCAGCTGGCTGATTGATAGCAATTGTTTCTGATTCAATTGTTGGGCCACAATCATGATTGGTTTGACTCTCTACTGAAATTTTGTAATCTTTTCCGTCACTATGTGCCACAGCATCAAAAAAATAGGTGCCAGGTCCTGGTACTTCCTTAAGATAAGTATTAGTGCCATTATTACTGACATTACTTAACTTTATGGTTTTTGGGTAGCTGGCTTCTCCGCCTGCTATTCTAAAGTTTACTTGAGTGGTACTATTATAACAGGCAATATGATAATTGTAATCATTGATTTCAGTTGCATCTAAATTTGATATAACAAGTGGGTTAGGGCTGCTTAAACTAATACTGTTATCATCTCCTTTGGATAAAGCTTCAGTGCAATTCAATTCATCTATTAAGGTGAATTTATAAAATATTTGTTTGCTTACTCCATCTATCTCAGTTGTGGCGGACAAATTATAGAAGGTAAAACTTTTTGGGTCGAGCACTCCATCAACATCGCTATTTATGGTTGAATCATTTAAATACGTAAAGGAACTTTCTCCTTCTATTTTTTTATAAATAGTTACAGTATGGTTGCCAAATCCTCCTGTCGTCCCTACTGTAATTTCACCATTCGAGGCATTGTAACAACTTACATTGTAGCCAGAATATCTTTTTTTTCCAACACCAGAAAAGAATCTAAGTTCATGAGAAGGAGTAACTATTTGAAATTCTTCTGAATCTACAAAGCAATTTGGATCTACAGCATCGTCATAAACACGAAGAAAATAGGTGTTAGATGGTAAGCGAGGGGTTTTAAATCCAGTAGCATTAAAACTTGTCACTTCACGTATTATCGTACTTCTGTTGCTTCTTATTTCTACATAATAGCTATCATCATCATCATTTGTAATGGTGGAAGTCCACCCACCATCAAAAGTTACATTAATTTGAATTTCATGATCATAACATTTAGCATGGTGATTACCAGCAACAGGTACTGGAGTAGGAGTACCAACAGCTAAAATAGCCGGATTGGTAAAAGATATATTAGCAGTTTCTTTTTCACAACCTAATTCATCTGTTAATAGAAGAGTATATGTTTCACTCTCGTTACTTTTTAAGCCCGTTATGGTTGCAGTAGTGCCCGTAAAATCTATTGTATCAAGTGTAACAACACTAGAACCTGTAGAATATCGTTTTAACTGTAATGTTTTAGTACCCACACCACCGCTCAAACCTGATATAACCAAACGCCCATCATCTGCATCATGGCAGGAAATCCTGTAATCTTCATGATTAATATTATTAATTGAAGGAGTATTAAGACTTGGAGGCTTTGTAAAATCAATTATATCGGCTTCGAACCTAAACCATTCACCTTCTGGATCAGTAGGCCTTCCATATAAAGAATAAACTCCCGTCTCAGATATAGTAACATCATTGTTGCCATCTTCAATAGGTTCATTCAACAACAAATTTGAAGAACTTGTCCCAAGTTTAAATTCTACTGGGGCATGATTTGGGATACTAAGACTAATTGAAACATCAGTAGTTTCTGAATGACATTTTGTATAATATACAGTCCCATTTATTTCATCTTCCTCATCAGGTAAAATAATATTTGATATACTCGGAGCACTAATGTTATATGTATTGTCATTATGTCTGGTAACACCTAAAGTATCTTTTACAAAAAGTTTATAATTGCCGATACCTAATTCATCGAACACAACTGTCCCTGCAGATTCGCTGCGAATACTTTTCTGTATTACACCAGCAGTATTAGTCAGGTAAAACCAATAAGGGCCAACGCCACCACTTACTGAAGCACTTAAAGCACCGGAATTTACTGAAGGATTAGCAAGATCTATTTCATCGACAAAATTAAAATTCAAAGGTGCCTCAGGTTCCCGAATGATCAAATCATAGAAGCTATAGCATAAATCATAACCCTCCTGCACATTTTCAACCACTAAAATATACTTTCCCTCTGCCAGTACTCCCCCTTGTTTAGAATCATCTGGAAAAGCCACAGGGAAATCAGAAGCAGTTACTCCATCAATATTATAGGTAGTTTTGGTGCCTACAGTAATATCAGGATCATTGGATTCCATTCTGCGGAGATAGAAATTATACGTACCTGTGCCGCTGGCTACTTTATGAATGGTGATTTTCCCACTTGCGTTGGATGCTTCAGAATCAGCTATATGATCAACAATTAAGGTGGGAGTAGGAGCACTTGGCGGAACTGGATCCAATCCTCCATCAATAGGCCCGGGCACTTTATTTCCCTCTTTTCCTCCCTTTATCGGACCTGAGAATGGAGTAGGAATGGTATCGGCAATGTGAGCATATTCAGTTACATAATTAAAAGCAAAATCATTGATCCTGCCATCAGCTACTGAACTGTGCAAAACAGGCTCAGGGGCATTAATGGTGATAGGTGCGGTTGAAGGTGATGCTGTACTTGATCCGCCATTTTTAACAATGGTTACCTTATACTTTATTTTGGTTCTTGACTGGGAACCATAGCGGGTAAGATTTGGTAAGTCTACTTTATAGAGTCCATCTGAATTTACCTCTAAACTCTCTATTCCCATTGTTTTTTCAGTTCTCCATTTAGGCGTCCGGTGTTCTGTTGTTACACATTCCTGGCAACTGGGATCATAGGAATAACTGCCGCAATAATTGGTATATTCTCCTTCGCATTGAGGGGGGGCTTGTGCGCTCTGGGCTTGCATTCGTTGTTGCTCTTCAAAGCCGGTTCCATCTTTATATTTTACCTCATAGGTGTAAGTGACGTCCTCCTCCCCTTCCTTATTGGATTCAATCTTAAATTGAAAGCCACCACCCTCAAATAAAGTTGAATTAGCCGGCTTTGGGATTAGTAATTGAGCATCTCTCGTTTCGCAAATCTGGGCGTTGTTGACAAAGGGTACAAATTCTATGTTTTCATTATTACCATTACCCTCATACTCTCTATCTCCAGCATTACCTAAATTTTCAACTTCTGTTTTTAATCCGGTTGGGCTTCCTGCTGTTAATGTAACTGTCAACCAGCCTTTAAAGTATCCTGAACCTACCTGAATCGTAGTAGTTCCTAATTTAAAATTATTGATATTGATGGTTTCATTATCAGTTACTGCATCTGGTCTGCCATCCGACCTATTATACACTAACCAGCACCCGCCACTTAAGTCATCTGAATTAGGAGGGCAATTATCAAATTCGTCCTTCTGATCCTCATATCCTACAAAATGAAAATCAAATTGGGGTAATGACTCACTAGATAATATTTCATCATATAATAATGATTCAGTACTATTTAATGTATAATAATAGTTTCTATCCTTATTTCTCTTATTGATACATTTTTCCACCAAAAAATTGGTGGGTCCAATATGTTTAAACGTATAATACCAGCTATGTCTATTATTGGTATTACAATCATCCCATGCATTGGAATAGACCCTATTAAGTTTTACTGTCACTTTTAATTCACCATAAGCAGGTGCCTGGGGAAACGCCTTATTATTGATTAATAAAACAAAAAATAGTATAAGAAACAGCTTAGGGCAAGTAGTTGTATTAATCATAAAAGCTATTTAAAATCCGCATTATTAATGGCCACCTCAAATTCTACATAACTTTCCAGACCGCCTTCTACAATATCAGTTACTCTTAAAGCAACTTCATTAGAACTCCTTAAAATAAATATTTCAAGTCCAATTTCTACATCTACTATATGCCTAGAACTGGTAATATATCTGTCATAAGATTCCAGCAAATGTAGCCTCTCCCAATTGAAACTGTTTCCCTCAGAAAGTATGAATTCGTATAAATTTGTGATATTTTGCCCAAATCCAAAAGCCGGTATAAATACTTTGCCTTCCATATTAAAATTTTCATCGTAGGTGAGATTGATCAATAGGGCTTGACCTATTGAGCATTCTGTTTCGCTACTACTGTAAAGGGCACATAAGTCATGAATATATTCCCTGGTAATAGGATTATACCCCACTCCCGTACTATCATTGGGATCTTTGCCTACATAATTATTGTAGAGTCTGAATTTATAATTTGTATAAGAATTCTCAATCTCAATACCTACTTCAGCAGAGGATGGTTCTATTGGTTCATCATCATTAGTAATTTGCTCGGTATGAGAACCATATAATGTAAAAACCCATCGAAGACCGATATGATTATATACATCAGAATCTAAATCGAAATCAGGCATTATTATTCTTAATTCCTCTATAGAATTTTGATTTCCAATAGCTAATTCCGGAATTAAGGTAAATGACAACTTATCATTAAATAGGTTGATAACATCCTGATGTCCGGTATAATTTTGATCATATTCCGGGACCGCTACAATGGAGTCTAAACGGACAGTTTCATACTGATACTTCACTCTTATTTCAAATGAAAGATCAATTGTATCTTTCGGCCTAACTTTGATACTATATTCCATCTGATCCCCATTCCTTTCCATATTATTTAATTGCATATCCACAAAACCCAGGTTAGGTGATTTCGGAACTTCTCCGGGATCACAAGCTAAAAGCAGAAAACTAGCTAATACGTAAATTATATTCTTCATATCCTTAATATTTAATTTCTTTAATTTGGCTGATTTTTGAGAGGGTTCCGTCTTCATACTTTACCCTTAGTGCATATTTATAGGAAGTGTTTACCACTAACTTTTTATCAATGTAAATACCTTCATCAGGCGTTATTTTCATAAAATGCCTTAGCGGTGTAGTTTCATCTCCACGGTAAAGCTCTATACTGTGTATTTCTTTATTTTTTGATAACTCCCATTCAACACTTATAAATTTCTCTTTCCTGTTTGCCTCCAAACTGAAAAATTTAATCCCTTCCTTTAATTGGAAATCCTTATAAGTTATCGGGAGCGCTCTTTGAGGGGCTGATTCATTGCCGGCCGAATCGACAGCAATCAATGTATAGTGATAGGTTATATTGTTGGTCAGATCTCTGTCATGCCAGATGGAATCTTTCCCACTCATGGCATGCACCAATTTCCAGTTTTTTCTCCCTCCTTCTTTCCTGTAAATCAAATTGGCCCTAATATCCTTGCTGCTGCTATTTTGCCAGTACAAAGCTACTCCCAGAGAATCCTGCAATACTTTATTGAGCACAGGGCTAACCGGTGCCACCACATCAGGAAAAGTGGCTTCAAATATATGCGATGATTTTGAGTGATTGTAATGCTTATCCAGGCTAATAATTTTATAAAATACTTTCCTGGTAATCCTGTTTAGGTTTAAGGTATCCACATAAACCGAATCCTTCAAAATCTGCCCATTAATTAAACTGAATTCCGCTGTTCGGTCATAAGCTTTCATTACTTTATAGCCATAAAAATCCGGTTCGGTATTTCGGTGCCAGTTTATCTTAGCTACTCCGCTGGTATCCACTTCTACTTTAATAATACGCGTTGGTGCAGGAGGGATACTATCTTCTGTTTGCGCCATATGGGTAACAGAAGCCTGCATATCCCCGTGCTTTGAGGCTGCAATTATTTGATAATAGTTGGAAGTTAACGGTTGGTTATCCAGAAAGCTACGCTTATCTGCCCGGATGGGTGCATCATTTAATTTCACCACCTTACCCTTGTCCAGATTTTCCACCCTTACAATATGAAAACCTTCAATCATGTACTCAAAACCCTCATCAAACTCCCAACTTAAAAGAATATTTCCTTCTTCATTATAAGTGTGCGCAATATTGAAAGGCTTTACCTGTAACTTCACTTTTCCTTCACCTTTTACCATGTTGGAACCGGGACCTTCCTCCCCAAAGGGACTAATTCCCTTTACCCTATAATAATAAGTGGTCTTGTTTTCAGGCAATGAATCAGCTGCATACAATAAATTCACCGGCTTGTTTCTATCGAAACCTGCATTCACCAGGGGTCTCTCATTTATTTGCTCAAAATGGATACTATCAGTTGATCTTTCCACATTGTAAGCGGTATAGTATTCAAAGCCATAAGTAGTATTCCACTCCAACTTTGCAGATCTGTCTCCAAACTCCGCCTTCAATGATTTGATCCTCGGCAACTTCACCATTTCATTGGCACTTAGGTACACCATTCCTGTATCCAGTGGCTTAGTGGATTCAGGTATGAATACTTTGTATAAATAGGTCTTGTTCTTTTGAACTTCCTTGTCCACAAAATATAAGCCTGAGTATTCTGCTGTTATGGGTGACAGATCTGCGGCTAACAAGCTAAAACTAAACCTTGACTCTTCCTCCCTGGATTTATTGATAGCTTCCATCATATTAGGGCTTCCCTGCCTGCTAATAGTAAAGGTTTCACCAAACAAAGCCTGGGCTGCCACGGGTGCATAGGGTTCGTTAATAATAGCTTCCCAATCGGCTTCCGGTCGGTAGGTGATTTTATTGGGTGTTAAATCTGTGAATTCCTTGTCATCCGTAATTTCACCATCTACTTTAATAGTATACCTATATATTTTATAGCCCTTCGTATTTCCTAAACTCCAGAGTACGGCTGATGTAGGTGCCCATCTTAAATGGATTCCATCATCTTTTACATTGGCTATTACTTTTACACCTTTCACCTCTTTTTGCACAGAAGGAGCTTGTGCAAGTATTCCACTAAGTGGTAACCCCCAACAGGCAAAAATCAATATGATGATGTACTTATTCCTCCTCATTATAGTCCATATTAAAGTTGATCGTGCGCAATGGTGTGCTTCTTCCCGGTAGTTTATAATATATCTTTAAAGGATAAACCCCACTTGAGAGAGTTGGAAAAGTGGCATTCAGAATGTTATTGATATACCCTGAACTATTGGATAATGATAAACTTGCAGCCTGTGTCCTTATGTCCATATAATCCTGTTGCATAAAATAGGGTAAATAGTAATTGAATGTACCTATAGTGGAGGTAGATCCTGCAACGCCTATAGCTATTTCATCTTCGGTCAACTTTTTATAATAATCCATTGTAATTAAAGTACCGAATTTAGGAGGTGTACCTAAAGGCATTTCATCTCTGGATAAAGAGATTCCACTGGATGAAAGGCCTGAGTATACCAATGGACGTACTTTATTCCAATACCAGGGTGTATTCCTTAAATCGGCTTCAATACGGATTAAAGCATGCTCATCCAAAGTAGCCTCAGCATAATCGAAAAGTTCATTCCCGTTAAGATTTACACCCAATTCATGAACCCCAACCATTACTACCCACTTCCATACTGCAGATTTACTAATTGAATTAAATTTTTCTTGAAAAGTGGAATACTCACTTGTTCTAAAGCTGTAGGACAGTATATCCTGCACTTGTAACACATCCCTGCTTCCTTCAGCATCATTAGTTGTAAACTCTACATTGGCAGATTCTCCCTCATAAGCATTCGTGGTTACTTGTGAAACATTTTCATCTACATTTGCTATGCTTGCCGTAGGCCTGTCAATCAGCTTTAAGGAATGAATAGAAGAAGCCCTTAAATCAGTAGGCATATTAAACCTTACTTCTTTTTCGGCTACCGCATAGCTAATGTCGCTCTCATACGAGAACCCTTCATTGGTGGTCAATAAAAGCTTTTGTTCCCAATCGGACGAATGGTTAAACAAATAACTCTGTCCGTCTTTTAAGATTACATATCCATTGTTTGTTTCTTTAGGATAATAATTGAATTGATTTTCTATGGGATACATATGTGCAATATTCTCTTTCGGAATATATGGAGGGGCTTCCCCTGTAATAAACTTCACTGAAGAGCTTTCCTTTATTGGCACTCCATTTTCAGTTACAGCTACCCATTGACCACTCGCATTTCTTTCTTCAAAGCTGAGTTCCACATTAAAAATGATTGTTTTTTCCGGAGGTAATATCTCATGTGCATCAAAAGCAACTACCATATTATCGGGAGACCACTCTTCTATTCCGTTAATTATTTGGTTGTCGTATTTCAATTCAAGCTTGTCCAGATTGATCCTGTAGGTAAAAACAACTCCATCGACATCTGAAAACTCAAAAGACTGATTCACAGGCAGGTTAAAAACAGCTTGTGGACTATTAAATACGCTTACATCTTCGGAAAAATTAGCAGGGGTTAATTCAGAAATCACCTGCACACCAGCAATGGCAGAACCACCGATCATATCACAGCGCTTCCCGATTTCAAATTCAAAATCACATTGTCCTTTCACCAATCCCCCTAAAATATTATACTGTCCGGCAGCCATTCCTCTCATGTAGAGAGGGTTGGGAAGTTGAGCTTGTAGTAATGCAGCCAGGCCGACATCAAATATATCAAAGTTGCCTTTATAAAATCTCAGGTTCACCTTTATGCCTACCTTTCCTTGTATATAGGCATAAGCCTGTCCGCTGGCATACCAGTTGTTCACACCAAAACTACCGGATGAACCCGCACATCTAACATCCTCATCATACTTTTTCAACATAATGTCAAAACCGGCACCCACCTGAAATTTGGCATAAAACATTAAAAATTCCAGATCACCTGTTCCAAATTGCATGCTTGCCCCAAAAGCAAAACCTTCTCCGGAACTTCTTTCTCCCATATCTTCTTCAAGGCCTAAATCCTTTCCTGCAAAAAATTGTTGTAATTCCGCTGGTGGATCAGGAAATCCCGGAATAGCAGTACCTATCATTAAATAACTGGTAGTTTCAAATAAATCGGCAAAAATTAATCCTATTCTTCTATCCGGGTGCCCTATGTGAATATACCATTTTGCCGGGGAGAAATAAATTTCAGCTTCACCTGCTAAATTACCTTCATTTGAGCCTCTTACTTTACCATTGGCCATGTTAACAAATACTGATAAGTTACCATGAAGCGTTTTGGCCGGAATATCATAATTCAAAAAGATACTTGCGGTAATTTGGGCAGTACTTCCCCCTGAGCTATTGCTTCCCTCTTCATCTTCTGATCCGCTGGCAAAACCTGATACCTTATCAGTTAATGCACTCCCGGTTAATTCAGCAGGAGCTGAAGCAAACTCTCCATAACCCTGGAAACCCACATTAATCAATCCCCAGTTTTGATTAAAGCTAAGTTCAAATGTAGCATCACCTGTAAAGGCATCCCTCGAAGGTGTTGTTCCTAACACTACCGTAGCCCTTAAACCCATGAATGTTGATGCATCCGGGATGTACTTGATACCACTTAACGATTTCCCAATTTCAAATCCATTGGAAGCTGCATAACCATCTTGTTTCATATGATGATATGCCCCACCTCCAAAACCATAAATTGCAAATCCCGGGAAAACAGGTAAGCCGGTTCCAGGGAAAACTACTTTACCATCAACAAACCAATATCTAAACTGTCCGGTATTACCGAATAATGCCACCGCATCAATTTCAAGTCCGGGTTCAAAAGTTGCACTTATTGATCCCTGAAATCCATTTCCATAGATGGGATCCTGTCTAAAAAAATCTACCCTGCCATTCAATGAGAATGCTCCTGCATTAACATCTATTGCCAATTGATTGATGTTTGTCCTTACATACTCAAAATTCACCAGTCGATCAGTGTCCAATTGTCTTGTTACCAGTTCAATTTGGCCTTCTGCACCAAATCCTGAGTCCTCTCCTCCGGCAAAATTAACAGTTACATTTATCAGTAATCCTATTTCCCCATTTTCATAATTAGACACTCCTACAGGAACTATAGTAAGAGGGAAATTTGAGAAATTACTTGAACCCATGAACTCTATAGTGCCTACTTCTACAATAGGGGCTTCCGTAGAAATATGGAGATTCTGAAATTTTACAGAGGGTAGGGAAATTTTAGAGGATGAACCTTCCCCTATGGAGGTATCAATACTCAATGTCCCATTCAAATTAGCAGATGGCATGAATTTTCCATCATAAATTGTCACATTCAATGAAGAACTTCTGTCAAGTGTTATATTAGCTGCCCATAAATTAGATTCTATATTATCATTATAGGAAGCAGTAATGGAATAGAAATTAGCATTGGTAATGGTGGCATTATAAGCTATGCCTGCTTTCTTTTTATCAATAGGCAACACAATCTCTCCCCTGAAATCCCCTGAAATTAAACTGTTCTTATAAAACTCAAGTGCTACATTGTCAACTGAAAATGCCCAGCCACTGGCATCTCCCTCGCCCAGGCTTAAAACATTCACACCATTGATGGTTCCTGTGAAACCTTCTTTATCAATGATTAAATTGGAACCATTTATGGCTGTTCTTTGGGAATGGTTGTTAAATTGAGGAGGTAATCTTACACTCACACTTTCGATAAAAATACCGGTCCACATATTTTGATTGCCCTCTAAAAAATCTACTGACTCATAATCAGGAGGGAAAATAACCGCTCCATGATTGGACACTTCTGAAAAGTCAAATACCGCATTGGATACCTCAAATCCCCAACCCTCCATTCCGGTCACTTGAAATGGCTCCATCTCCACGGAAGCAATAAAACTATCCCAACTATCCAAACCTGCTACCTGAATTCTCGCTTTGGCCCTCCTGTCAGTTATTAAGGTGCCATCTTCATTTTCGGGGATTAATAAATCCCTGGAAAACTCCACTTCTGCATCTATGGACAGGCTAAAAAAACCGTTACAATCAATTTCTATATAGGTTCTCTCACTGGCAGCCAAGAAATTTAAGGCTACTTTATTCCCTAGGGGCACCGGAACATCCTCCAGCAACATTAATTGAGCTACACCTGATATACCTCCCTCTTTTGTAAAAGGCACTATTCCCCTAAAAGCCAAATTGATACCAGTACCAGGAACAGGCAATGACATATAGGCCACTATGAAAGACCTTTCCGGGGTAAAATAAATACTATCAATTGCTACTACATAATCGTAACCTGCTATTGTTTTTTTAATTCCCATAGGCAAATCCTGTGCAACCTCAGCATTAATTAAATTGACAAACCTACTTTCAGTTGTGATTTTTTCAAACAGGGAATGTGCTCTTTTTACATAATCAGAAATAGAATCTATAGGATTGTCGTCATAATTATATTGGATAACATCTTCTTCAAGCGCTGTAGTTTCTTCAAAATCAAAACGCTTATTAAAATCTGGAATGTGGGAAGTTAAAGGATCATTAGTTATGGAAATGTTTTCAGGAATGAAAATTCCCTGATCTTTCTGAAACAAGACACTTCTAATATTGTCTTGTTTCCCCACCCATTTGATGTGAACAGAAGCAGGGATGGGTGCTAATTTTGCTAAAATTATTTTCGATTCTTCATTTTCAACAATGAGAGAATCTGTAGATGATGTAAAAGCTGATTTCGGTGAGACGAAGAAAGCGATAATACATAGCAATAAATAATAATTGCGGGGATGATTTACTTGGAAATGTATAATAACTTTGAGCGTATGATGAAAGAATTTTTAAAGAACTTCAAAGATAAATACATTTCTATCTTATTGTAACTTCTTCTAAGAATATTCGTAGTTCAACTCTTATTTCAGTAGAATAATTACACAATTATAGAAATAATTATACTATTTAACAGAATACTAACCGTTCATTATACCATGTATTGAATATTTGAGAGTCAGGGATTTATGTCGGGGCTTGTCTTTAAAAATATTTTCAAGTAGTGGAGTTGCTAATTCTGTTCAAACTGTGTCAGCTATACGGCTTCTATTTGACCTGAAGGAATGCCTTTGACTCTTTATCAATTCCCCTATCCGTAGAGTTCCGCAGGACTCTACGGATTTTCAATAATTGGAGAGTCTTTGACTCAGGCATTCTACATAGCCCATCAAAAAATAGGATCAAATACTCCTTCCCAGCCTTTCCGATTGATCCCAAATATTGCTTACTCCCCTTTCTGATACAAACAAAAAAGCCCTGAAAATCAAATGATTAACAGGGCTTCTAGTACCTTGGGCCGGAGTCGAACCGGCACGAGTGTTACCTCATTGGTGTTTGAGACCAACGCGTCTACCAATTCCGCCACCAAGGCATTTCCTCAACGGGTTGCAAATATAGATATTATTCTGAAAAAAATAAGGACTCTTTGAATTTTTAAAAATAAATTTTTCATCTTTTTCAAACTCCCCACATAACGCTTCAATGGAGGTTGGAATTTTAGATAAAATGGGATCCCTCACAAACCATTCTCTATAGCAAAGCGTACCAGGCCAATGGTGTTTTTCACTTCAAGTTTAAGGATAATATTTTTGCGGTGAGTAGTAACAGTAAGCACTGATAAATTCAGTTTATCCGCTATTTCCTGGTTAGTCAGTCCATCTTTAACTAAAACAACAATTTCAATTTCTCTCTTGGACAACTTATATTTCCTTATAAAATCATCAGGATAACGATCATTACTATCAGCTTGTCTTAGGATATGCTCGAAATGAAACTGGTAGCGGTTTTCTACCACTTCCTTAATAGTAAAAGCCAATTCATCCGGTTCCGCATCTTTTAGTACATAAGCATCCACTCCTATTTCCTCTGCTTGCTTTACTAGTTTTTCATCTGCATAGGTTGATAGAATGATCAATTTACAGAGTATCCCCTCTGCTTTAATATGCTTAATAGCTGTAAACCCATCCATCTGAGGCATATTCAGGTCAATTAAAGCTACATCTGTTGGGTTTCTCCTGAGGTGATTGATCAGTCCTTTACCATCATTAAAAACACCTTCCACGGAGAACTCGCGCTTCCTTCTTAAAAGATTTGCCAAACCTTCTGCGAAAAGGTTGTGATCGTCTGCCAGTACAATTTTTATCACTTAACTATCATTTTGTGGAAGTAAAATATCTATTTGCGTACCATTGCCCATACTGGATTTGATTGTCAGATCCACTCCTATAATCTTAGCCCTTTCTTGAATATTAACCAATCCTAAACCATTTTTAGCCTGACCCTGATCAAAACCTTTGCCATCATCTGCAATAAGCAAATGTTGATCCCGCTCTATTACAAATTTAATTTGTTTTGCCTCTGAATGCTTCAATGTATTATTGATGCATTCCTGAATGATCCTAAATAGAATAACTTTATTCTCATTGTTGGAAACAACAAACTCTCCTTGCTTCTCAAACAACACTTCAAAATGTCCAATATTTCGTATTTTTTGTACTTCTGCCTCAATAAAATTTTCCAAACTGACTTCAGCGGCCCAGTTAAGGTTCATCTTGTGCGACAAAGAACGTAAATCCTTGATAGCATTGGTCACCAGGTTTTTTGACTCTCTGATTTGATCTGCTTCAGGATTGCTTAAATTCAATTTAATGAGAGATAAAATCTGGCCAATATTATCATGAAGTTCCCTCCCTACGTATTCAAGGGTTTTTTCCTGCATCTCCATTTGAGCCTTCATGGTTTCCTCCTGATATTTTGCATTTAAAAAGGTCAGTTTTCTCTGATGCTCAAAGTATTTTCTTTGGTGGATAAAAAGAAATGCTATAATGAAGGTGACCAAAAGCAGTAAAATTACTGTTCCGGCACTCACCATAAATACATAATCCACTCCTGATTCAGCCATAATTACTCAAATAATTTCATCTATTGTTGAAGGACTTCTACTATAATACAATTACAATCTCAAATATAATGTAAAGGGAAGTATAATAAGAGGGAAAGAAGTATAATTGGTAGTCAACTTAAAAAGTTAATTCCTGACATGGGTAAGCTGCTTTTTCCTTTGCAAGAGAATAGCTATGGCAAAAAGAGAATAGGTCAGGTAATTAAGTAACAACAAAACTATCGTTATTTCCTGTGCACTTACCATATCAACCCTTATTAAAAAATTAAAAAAGCTATAATAGGTAAACGTGCCAGCATAGAACATTAATAACGCTATGGAAATATAAAAATGAGGATTATCAATTAATGGTTTTTCAGGAGAATCTAATAAAGCCTTAAAGTGTAATAGTGTGAGGATAATGATTATAATTGCCCCAAACTGAACTGAATAAGTATTTACTATATGAAAGCCCTGAAAAAAAAACAAATTCAGAAGATAAAAAACAATAACAGTAAAGAAGAGTATATTCTCAGCCAATGATGTCTTATTCTTCAATTGGCTGAAAATAATTTTAATAAAAATAGGCACTGAAATAAGTACCCATATATTATATACCCATGAATTATATTCTCCTAAATATCTTATATACAAAGCTGTCATCTCAATAAGAAATGTTAAAACCAGATAGACTCTAAGTAATAATATAGCTCTGTCAGATGATTTAACAACTAATGCAACTATAAAAGCAATGCATAAAATAGAATGATAGATAGCATTAGACAAATCCATCTTAAAAATGAAGAAAAAATAAACTTCCACAAGCAGTATTTTAATGTAGTGATAATTAAACTTCGATGAACTTAAATCAATAGATAATTTTATAAACGCAGAGGAATAGGAAATTATCCCCTGCGTTTTAAAGCATCATTATATGCAGTATATTATAATGAAGTATGCTTCTTCATTTTGAGTAATCTATTTAAACATTACCCTATGCTTTCTCTATTTTAACAATTAGGAGGACACATAGTACCAGTATCAAAAATATTATCCTCATCTTCAGTAGATTGAGTACTCACAGAGCCTTCAACTTCTTCCCGATTAGTTCCGATTAGCACTACACTTTGATGACCTTTTAAATCACCTTCGTAATTGACACCGAAATAAATTCGAATGCCATCCATATTTGGATTAGCTCGAAGCATTTCTTCAAAAACTTCTTTCTTAAACCAAACAGAACGAGTATCATCAATTTTGTAAGCTTCCTTAATCAAAGGTAAGCGCAATTTTTTGTACTCATTTATCATTTTGGTTGCTTGATCTTTACTGATAGGAGAGCCTCCACCAGGATTTTCTGAAAATGTAGAATCTGACATAATAATTATTTTAAGTGTTGTTTTTAAAACCACTTCTAAAATAGCTTTAAAAATCACTTTATCCAAGCAATACTCTTTCTAAAATAGAATAATTTCAATAAAACAGTGTAATAAAACAATACTTTAGTAAGGGTTAGCGATGAACGCTTCCAATAAAGGTACCAACCATTATTTCTAAAAAAAATCATGAATTTTCGGTAAGCTCAAGCCATCTCATTTCTTTCTCGTCCAGCTGGTCTGTCAATTCTTTCAACTCTTTGCCCCATTGAGCAAAATCATCTGCAGAACCATCTCCTTCGGCCAATTTTTCCTCCAGCTTATTCTTCCCTTTGGTTAATTGTGGAATTTCCTTCTCCAAATCCTCAATTTCCTTCTTTTCCTTGTAGCTGAGTTTTTGATTATTTTCTGTTTTTACCTTCGCAACGGGTTCAGCTGCTTTTTCAACTTTGGCAGGGGTTTGTTTTTTACCCAATTCCGATTCCCTTTTGCTTTCCCTGTATTCTGAATAATTACCATTAAACAGCTTAATTTGATTGTCCCCTTCAAACAAAAACAATTGCTCTGTTAAGCTATCCATGAAATACCTATCGTGGGATACTATTAGTAAACATCCCTGAAATCTATCCAGAAAGTCTTCCAAAATAGACAAAGTTTGTAGATCTAAATCATTGGTAGGCTCATCCAGTATTAAGAAGTTAGGATTTTTAATTAATACCAAAAGTAATTGCAATCTCCTCTTCTCTCCCCCGCTCAACTTATGTACAAAGTCATATTGCTGCTTGGGAGGAAATAAGAATTTATTTAAAAATTGAGAAGCCGAAATTTCAGTACCATCAGGTAATTTAAAATGCTCCGCAATTTCCAGTACTACATCTATTACTTTTTTATTAGGATCAAACTGAATCTCCTGCTGTTTGTAATAGCCAAAATGGGTATTTACCCCTCTGTCCAATGAACCCTCATCAGGCGTAATATTGCCTGTTAGAATATTCAGAAAAGTACTCTTACCCGTACCATTTTTACCTACTATACCAATTCTATCACCTTTTTTGAATACATAATTGAAATCCTCAAACAATACATCTCCATCGAATTGCTTTTTGATGTGCTTAAGCTCCAAAATTTTTCCACCCAATCGTTTTTGGGAGACTTGTAAATCTACCTGATCTCGACTTAAATTCTTAGTGGCTTTTTCTTTCAGTTCTCCAAAAGCTTCTACTCTATATTTGGCCTTGGTGCTACGAGCTTTGGGCATTCTTCGCATCCATTCCTGCTCCTTTTTCATTAGGTTTTTAGCCTTGTCCACTTCCATCTGCTCATTGGATTCGCGCTCCTCTTTCTTCACTAAAAACTCTTCATAATTCCCCTGGTATTTGAAGATGCTTTGTCGGTCAATTTCCAAAATACCGTTACATACCCTGTCCAGAAAATACCTATCGTGGGTAACCATCAACAAAGTAATATTCTGGGTAGATAAATATTTTTCCAGCCACTCAATCACATCAATATCCAAATGGTTGGTAGGCTCATCCAAAATCAGTAAATCAGGCTTAATTACAAGCTGTGCTGCCAGTGCCACACGCTTCTTTTGCCCACCGGACATAGTGCTTACAGGCTGCTCAAAATCTTCGATACCGAGCTGACCCAATATTTGCTCTACCTGACTTTCGTAATCCCAAAGCTGCAGCGATTCCATCCTTTCCATCAGATCCTGGAATTGGTTCTGTTGCTTCTCATTCATATCAGGATTGGCAGCCAAAGCCTCATATTGCCTGATGATCTGCAAAGATTCGTGCTCACTGCTAAAGATAGCTTGCATAGCATTGATCCCTTTGTCAAATTGTGGATTTTGTGAAAGAAAGCCAACAATGATGTCATTTCTAAAACTGAAATTACCGCTGTCAGGGGCCTCCTCTCCTGTAAGAATTTTCAATAGGGTTGATTTTCCGGAACCATTGATTCCCACAAGAGCCATTTTATCTCCCTGGGCAAGGCCAAATGATATATTTTTAAAAAGGACTCTGTCTCCAAAGCTTTTAGTAAGATTTTCTACTGACAAGTAATTCATGTGTATAGTTTATTTTTATCTACCACATGGAATTCCCATAAATCTATTCATCTCTCGGTTGGTATATTTAGAGATTCTATATTTATGCTCATTTCATGTGTATATAATTGTTTTTTAATCGTCACATGGAATTCAATAAATTTTATTCATCCTTGGTTGGTATATTAAGGATGAATAAAATTTATGTTCATTTCATAATGCAAAATTAGTGGGAATATTCAAGAAATAATGGAAAGCGGATAAAATATTAAACAAATACCATAATGTTGAAAAACTATTTGAGAGACAAAAATTATACACGTAAAATCAACTTCTACAAGTGTATTAGGAGTACTTTGGATAGTATAAAAGTTACAGAAATAGACCGTAGTTGTAAAATCCCTAATATGATAGTTGAGATGACTTAATAGTACCATAGTAGTTATAAAACCAAACTAACGAGTCCCGTTTTATCCATTTTTATGGTTCCCGCTTCATCCATCCCCCTTAAGGTATCAATTACTTTTTCTTCAGAATATTTATTGAGCATACCAGATAAGACCCTATAATTTAGAGGCTTCTGTTTTAATTTCTCCAGAATTTGTTGCTCCAAATCCTTAAAAGAAGGATGCTTCTTTTTCTTTTCTATACAAATATCACAAACCCCACATGGTTCATCTTTATGTTCTCCAAAATATTGTAAAAGAGATAAAGTGCGACAGTAGACTTCATTTTCCGCATAAGCCTGAACAGATTTCAATTTGTTCAGCTTGTTTTGCTTTCGCTCCTTTAACCGTTGTTCTTTTAAAGGCAGCTTATTGGCATCATGCCGTTGTTCCAAAAATGTCAGCTGTGGCTGCTCCGATTGGGGTGTATAATCCACTACTCCCTCTTTATCAAGATAGCTTAATTGTGTAAATACCTGTTTGGCATTCAGTTCGGCAATTTTCCCTATTTGATGTTCATTGATGAAAACCACTTGCTGGTAAAGTTCTCCCCCATAAATTCTCAATAAGGATTTGAGCAGTTTTTCAAATCTCTCATTGGCAATTTCATAGGAATAAAGTGCCTTATAGTCCAGATTGATATGCAAGCCCGATGGACGGTAAAAATGTTCATTAAGTTGAATAAAACCTTCCTGCTCCAAAATTTTCAAACCATGAAACACTTCAAATGCTTCCATTTTTGTTTGCTCACAAAAAGATTTGATATTGAATGGGTAGCTCTGCATTTCCCCGGAACCAATTGCTATTTTATAGTAGTTGGCCAAGGACTGATAAAGTTTCCTCAAATAGGGTATTTCCGGATGGGCCAAATGCAAGCGTTTTTCCATCTCCACAAAATCCTGAGGATGGTAAAGGGCTACGGCAAAAGCTTTTCTTTCATCCCTGCCTGCGCGTCCTGCTTCCTGATAGTAAGCCTCCAGATTATCCGGTACTTCCCAGTGAATAACTGTCCGCACATCCGCTTTGTCGATGCCCATCCCGAATGCATTGGTGGCCACCATAATCCGAACCTGTCCTTTTATCCATGCATCCTGCTTACTACTACGCTCCGTTTGAGAAATCCCAGCATGATAATAATCGGCACTAAAACCATTTTTTTGTAGAAGCACTGCCAGGTCCATGGTAGTCCGCCTTGTACGGGCATAGACTACAGAGGTACCAGGGATTTTGCTCAATATCTCAAACAACTTAGCCTCTTTATTCTCTACAACTCTGACAGAATAAGATAAATTATCCCTTGCAAAGCTCTTTTGAAATACTTTACCTTTTTTGAAATTGAGCTTTTCCTGAATATCTATTTTTACTTCCTCTGTGGCGGTTGCCGTAAGTGCCAGGCAGGTAACATCCGGATAAAGCTCACGAAACTCAGCAATTTGCAAATAAGGTGGCCGGAAATCATATCCCCACTGAGAGATGCAGTGCGCTTCATCTATGGCCAAAATTGAAATATTCATCTTCCTTGCCCTGGCCAGGAACAAATCTGTTTTTAAACGTTCTGGAGAAATATATAGAAATTTATAAGCTCCATGCGCTGCATTATCTAAAAGGATATCTATTTCCCTTGGAGTCATGCCGGAATATATAGCCGCAGCAGGAATCTGGCGTTTCTTCAATTGCTCTACCTGATCCTTCATCAAAGCTATCAGCGGGGAAATGACCAGGCAAATACCCTCTTTCATTAAGGCAGGCACCTGGAAACAAATAGATTTACCTCCTCCCGTGGGTAGTAGAGCCAAAGTATCATTCCCTTCTAATACAGACGATATAATATCTTCCTGCATACTGCGAAAGGCAGCATAACCCCAATACTTTTTAAGAATTTCTAATGCTGAGAAATTTAACATACGTTAGCTTATGAAAGATCTAATTGACGATCATCCATTTCAACATGAAAGCTTACTTTTGCATTGAGCGCTTTAAAAACTTTTAAAACAGTATCAAATCGGGCGTTCGTAAGGCTATTTTCAAGCTTAGAAATTTGTGCTTTTTTTACACCCACCAATTCTCCTAACTGCGATTGTGTGAGTTTTTTTTTCTTTCTGGCTTGTTTGATAGCTGATCCTAATAATTCAATACGCAATTCTTCTTCAAACTTATCTCTGCTTGATGAACCCTGTCTCCCTATATGCTTATCCAGCATTTCATCTAATGAAACTGTTTCAAATTTTTCATTTTCTTTCATCTTCTTTTTGATTAAAGTATCCCCTCTTTATTAATTCAGCTTTTTCAATTTCATTTTTGGGAGCTTTATTAGTTTTTTTATTAAAACCATGAGTTGCCAAAACAAAAGATTGGTATTCTTCTTTATCCCAAAATGCTAATATTCTGATGGAACTACCTTTATATAAAGTCCTGAATTCCCAGATACTGTCATTAAGTTTTTTAAAAACTGTCGCATCATTTACATACTGAGCTTTCTTTAAATTATAGAGTACTTTCTCTTTCGTTTTCTGATCTAATTTTTCAATAAATAATCTTGCCTCAGTTAGGATTTTAATTTCAAATTTTTTCTTCAATTCCATAACTCCAAAATCAATATAAAGGTTTCCTTATTAAGAAACAAATTACCAAACAGGCGTTTCTTTATTTAAGAAAGCTGCTATACCTTTTTTGCAATCTTCGGAAGCCCTTGCTTTTGCATTTTGCTCTGCTGCATATTGCAAACCTTCTTCTAAGCTCTTTTCCTGCACTTCCGCTATCATTTGCTTGGTAAAAGCCATGGATTGTCCTGAGTTTTGTGTGATCAGCTGCTGTGCAAATTTCTCAACATGGCTCACAAGCTCTTCTGCAGGAATAACTGCATTAACAAGTCCAAAATTTTGTGCTTGTTCAGCAGTATATAGCTGTCCGGAAAGCAACAATTCTTTGGCTTTGCCCTCCCCTATTTTTCTTAAAAGGAAGACTTTTACAATAGCCGGAATAAATCCAATCTTTACTTCTGTATAACCAAACTTGGCCTCGGGCACTGTAAATGAAAAATCGCAAACAGTTGCCAATCCACAACCGCCTGCCAAAGCATGTCCCTGCACCTGGGCAATCACTACTTTTGGATAGGTATAAATTTCGTAAAACAATTCTTTCAGATGATTGGAGTCCTCCAAATTCTCTTCATAAGTGTTATTCTGCAAACCTTGAATATAAGCTAAGTCCGCACCGGCACAAAAGGCTTTTCCTTCAGCACGTAATACAATTACCTTAGCATCATCATTGGTTTTTAACTCTCCAAAAGCTTGTTTTAGCTCAGCTACAAATTCGTAACTTAAAGCATTTCGTTTATCAGGTCTGTTTAAAGTGATGTATCCAATTCTGTCTTTGATTTCTATTTTTGTAAATTCCATGATCAAATTTTTAATTCAAAAGCTCCTTTTTCACTCACGACATAAAAGTCGATATTTTCCTCCTCAAAATTAGCTTTTAACTTTTGAATGGTGAAATAAGAATTAGATGCATCTATAATTATTAGTGCGGGCCTGAAGAATTGACGAATTTGTTCAGGCTTACGAACAGCATCATTGCTAAGGATCAGCAAATCTATGGGGAGTTCCTCTGCTAAGTGAATGCTGTCAGAAGCCTTAACATCCCAATAAGCTATTGTCTTATTCTGCCAAACAGAGAAACTAATCCCCTGCCACTTTTTAAAAATATTCAATTGGTTTTTGGGTTCGAATTTATCCGGATGAAAATCTGCAATACCTGCTTGTAACTGGCTGGGATATACATGAAATCGTAATTTATTTTTGTCTGCAGCCAATTCTTCAGATACCCACAAAAACTGGTCAAACCCGGATCTTACAGCCATAGCATTTGTATTACCCACATCATAAACAGTTAAATAATTGGTATTAGCATTTTCTATTTGTCGGGCAATCAATGAAACAGAAAAGCCTATGCTTAACATAAAAGCAGCTACCAGATAGCCGGATTTTCTTTCTGCTATGATGAGAGCCATGCATGCTATCATTAAGTATATGGCCCAGGCTTCAGCTGTAGTGATAAATATTCCATCAATTGTACTTTTGGGAAAAACATCCAATCCGAAGACCAGAAAATTTACTCCCTGGATAAAGTAATCGATCAGCGATCCCCACACTGTGGCCAAAGCAGGGAGAAAGGAAATAGATAGCAGCACCAATGTGCTATTGAGGATCACAAAGGCTGCCGGTATAACCACGAGGTTGGACAAGAAAAAGTAGGTAGGGAATTGATGGAAATACAACAATCCTAATGGAGCTGTGGCCAATTGGGCAGCAACAGAAACGCAGGTAATAGCCCATATTTTATCTGCAAGAACATACTTAAATTGTAATAATTTATAGAGCTTGGGTTGAAAAAAAACTATTCCCAGTACTGCCAGGTAGGAAAGCTGGAAACCCACCGAAAACAGTAAGTACGGATCGAAGGAAAGTAAAACAAAGGCAGATGCCGCCAAAGTATTATAAATATTGGTGCGCTTTCTGGCTGACTGTGCAATAATGATAAAACTAAACATCGTTGCTGCTCTCAGAACCGATGGAGATAAGCCGGTAATGAATGCATAGAACCATAAAACAAACAAGCTGACACAGGCAAAAAAGAATCTTCCATTTTTATGATATCGCCATTTCCTAAGCAAAGAAGCCACTATTAAAAAGATAATCCCTACATGTAAACCGCTAACAGCCAAAACATGCATGGCTCCGGCAGTGGCATAAGCATTCCTCAAATCATTGTCCAATTCATCCTTAACACCCAGAGTAAGAGCTTTGGTAATAGCCAGTGAGCGGGGATTTGTGATATATTTATCTAGTTGTTCCTCTAAAAATTGTCCGGTTTTGATAGAGGCGGCTATTATAGAATTTCCCTTGCTGCTATCAATTTTTATAAAATCAGATTGAGGAATATATTGCTGATGGTAAATCTGGTCAAATCCCAGGAAACGTTTGTAATTAAATTCCAGTGGATTTCTTGGAGGTTCCAGTTCCGACAACTTTCCTTTTACCAAAAGAACATCCCCATACTGTAACTTTTCAGAAATGCTATCTTTTTCAAGGTACAAAAGGACTTTTCCGGTTACCGGATACCACTGGCCTGCTATTTTCAGCCGGGAAACAGAAGCCTTAAACCCATAGGTTTTAGGAGTAGGTTTTCCTCTATTGATCAATTTTCCATCAAATGCTTCAATTTCCGTTTCATCAAAACTAAGTAAATGATTAGATGCATGTTTTTCAGCTTGCCAATAAGCATTCAGATAACCAAAGGCAAAACAAATTAAAAATGCCATCACGCTAAAGGAAATTGAGAGGGAAATCTTGAACTGGCTCCCTCTTAACAAGTGAACAGCAAAATAGGAAAAGGCAAGCAATATCAACAAGCAAAAAACAAAAGTGAAATATTCAGGAAGAAATACACCTGCAATAATGCCTATTGCCAAAAACAGTACAAACCTGATAAAAGCATACCTGTTCCATGATTGCCGCATAAGAACAATAATAAAAAATACTTATATATTAATAAAAGTTATTAAAAGAAAATCTTTATTATTCTCCTAAATTTTTAAATCACTTTTCACAATAAAACTTTTATTAACATGCGGTATTCTTTAGGCGAGTAATAAAGTACCAATTCAATCCGTGTGCAAATGCAACAAAGGCGGCTCCTAATGCGGTAAAAATAATCTCAGAATCTGACTCGCCCAAAAGCTGTCCCAGGCCTATCAACAAAAAACCAAGTCCCACCACTAATAATGGAGCAAAGTGATAATGATATTTATTATAGGCAGGAAAGAGTGACAACAAAGCCAAACCTAAACTAATTACAATCACCGAATATTCTACCCAGGGATTTGCCAAAAAGTGAAGGCCTGCCAAAGAAGTGAAACTCAGGAAGAAGGGTAGAAAAGCACAATGGATAGCGCATAATAAGGAGGTGGAAATTCCTAAAAAATCAAGCGGGACACTAAAAAATCTATTTTTCATCTTCTTCACACATCTGTTAACGCAATCTATTTGCAAACATAACAGTAAATAAAATAAACGCAACTATATTGCATTTAAAAATCATCTCAGACTATTCATTTTTTATCCCTTTTGGGAAAAACATCCATTTCAAAAATCAGTTTTTCTAATTTTGTCTGTTGTCAATGGAAATAAGCTTACGCCCATGATAGTGTCCTGCTGAAGGGCGCCTCATTAGCGTAAGCTTCCAGCACAACACGATCAACATTCCCTGCTTTAAAAACAAAGGTTTTGTGGAGGGAACAATAGTTCACTATTTAAGAAATTGGGTTTTAAGGTCTGATCAAAAACTAAATTAAAAAATTTGAGGAGCAACTGTTCAATTATTGATCTAACATAACATGATTTAATGCTGTTACCTTTTAATATGGTTTTTCTCCAACTCTTTCACCAACTTCAATCCTACATCCCATTTCCCAAAACCACTTTTGGATTCAATATGGCCCGCATTTTCCAATATCACTAATTTACTGCCCCAGTTATTAGCAAATTCTTTTGACCTGTCAAGCTCCGTAACATGGTCATTAATGCTTGCCACCACTATTGTTGGAAAAGGTTGAATATTTTTAGGAATAGGAACGAAACCATTTATGTATTTGGGATAATTTTTTCTTTCTGAGTCGCTAGGTGCCACCAATAATGCTCCTTTAATTTTATGCTGATATTTTTCAAACCATTTCAGAATGGCAATGCAACCAATAGAATGTCCAATCAATATTAAGTCTGGATGATTAAAATTAGAAAGCTCCTTTTCAATGGTATCAATCCAGGTTTCGCAGTCCGGTTCATCCCAGTTTTCCTGGTTCACCCTGAAAAATTCATCCGGCATCAATCTTTCAAAATGGCTTTGCCAATGATTAATATCTGAATTATGTAGACCTGGAATATTTACTTTCATATTTTGAATATACGAATATTTACCTCCACAACATTTAGGCCGCATTCGTATTGAGAGGTTGAATATTATTTAGTTCTTCTTCCTTGTTGATTTTCCCTTCTTCTATATCAAACTCATCCTGCAGACCCAACCAAAACTTGGCAGAGGTGCAAAATATTTGGACAACCTTAAAGCCGTGTCAGCGGTAATTTTTCTCCTTCCTTTGATGATTTCACTTATTCTTGTTTGCGGAATGAAAGTATCTTTAGAAAGCCGATAGGCAGAAACTTCCAGTGGTTTGAGAAATTCCTCCAGCAGCACCTCGCCCGGATGTATGTTTTTTAATTTTTCCATAATCGTATTTTTAATCATAATCAGTAATTTCTATATCAGTGGTTTTGCAATATGTTCGTTAAGGCAAGTTGTTGCCAACGCTTAATGTATGAATCTGTAGCTTTGGTTCGTGCGATGGCTTTGCACTGCTATGATTTCATACATAATGTTGGCATTTCGTTGTTTTTTTCTTTCAAGGTCCATAATCATAAATTGCAGTAAACCACTCTGCGCTCTGTCTCCAATTCCAATATTCCTCACAGTTCACAGAGTCAGTCTCAATTTGGTTTATCAATTCCACATAGTCGGTATCCTGACTTTCTGATTCGCCAAATAGAAGTTCATTTTCATAGCGAATTAAATTGTTGGCCGAAGAATACAAACCTATACTTTTTAAGTATTTGTGGTAATCAATGTTTGTTTTCTTTAGTGTCAAGGAATCACTTTCTTTAAGTTTTACCTCAAAATAAAGAAGTCTCGTAAGGGTAGGTTCCAATTTCCAATGCAATTTCTCGGGGTTTGTATCAGAATCATATGTACTCATGATGTCAGTTAATATTTGTAAAACAACGGATTCATTTTTGTCAGCTTTTCTACGATTCCAAAATTCTATGTAGTATTTGTCAAATCCAGTTGTATCGGAATAAGATTGGATAAGGTTTTGTACTATTTGATTTATAGACTTATTTGCCCAAGAGGTTTCTGCCCAGTGGTCAGTAAATAATGGCTTATTAAATTCTTCTTCGGAAATGAATCTTTTAAGGCCAATTTGCTTTAATGAAGAATAAACTATTTTTAGGCTTTCAGACTTTCTAACCCATAAATTTTTAGAATAAGCTCCAAACTGACGGAAATCAACGATTGCCTCTAAATAGTTAAAATTCGATTGTCTTTTAATATCTACAAGAAAGTCATATTGTTTTTCAGGCAATCCTTTTCTACATGTCTCTTTGTATGAGGTACATCCGACTAAAAGTCCGATTACGATATATGTAAAAAGTCTCTCCATAATGAATGTCAACATGTGGATATGTGCACCTCAAGGTACACATACTTACAATATATTTTTAAGTAACCCACAACAAGCGATTGTAAAAGCTTACCAACATTTACACACAGCTTTAAGCCGGTTACTGTATTCAAAGTGTTGAACATAAACGATTGCCTTATCTAATCCTAATATTTCATCGAATAGCACAGCAAAATACCTATAAGTAGGTAGTAGTTTAGGTGTTAAATGATGGGGAGGGTTGAAAAAGGGGTTTCTTTTCTGGTTTTTCAGCTAGTTGAAGCCATAATCCCCCTGCCCCTCCCGATGCTATTGAAAGAAAAGGGGAGAGTTCCAATACTAAGATAAAAAGTCTGCGGGGAATGCAAATGTCTGACATTGAATGAAGCACTGCGCTAGCTTTAGCTGTAAAGTTCAATCTTAATTCCTGATTAGCTAATTCAGTAAAGGTTAGTGTCCGACATTGGTAATAAAACCATCGGAGAATACTTGGTGGTTTTTGTTAGGAAGCAGGATTCCTGGTCAGCAAGTCAGACAGGTTTTAGTAGGGAAAGGCTCGCATCTCTGGCTTCTTTGAAATACCGAATTGAATAGCGTTTTTATTGTATCCAGCGAGCAATGTCAGGCACTTTGAAAACGTCCGACATCCCATAGGAGCACTCTGCCAGCATAATTCCCTGGCCAACCTTTCAGGTACTCAACAAGTCTGACCTCTTTGAGGTACCGACTTGGGGACTTCATTCACGAATCCTGTCATGGCTTGTTATAAAAAGGTTTTCTTTAATGCCACCTCATTTGATAGGGGTAGCGTTCATATATTGCATTATCTTCATTTATAGTAAAGCCTTTTCTTCCATTTATTTCAGCAATTTTATATAACTTCTCAGCCTCTTCAGTTTTCCCTAATTTGCTTAAGCACTTAGCTTTATAGACTTGTACATCAGAAAAATCCGGATAAAATGCCAGGGCCTGGTCGAACATTTCAATAGCTCCCGTATAATTTCTTTGTTCATATCTGCTTATGCCATAGTAAAATAAATCCAAATGATGGAGCCAGTCTTCGCCTTTTTCTATGAGCTGCCATGCATGGTCTTTCTCAAAAATTTGTTCTGCTTTCTCAAATTCATTCAATTGCAGGTAAGACAATGCGATGTAAAAATCATAAGTATGATCCATCACAAAGCTATTTCCGTATTTCTTTTTACAATCTTCAAAATCTATAATTGCAGCCTTGTAGGTTTTAGCAAATACACATTTTATAAATGCCCGGTAGTCCTGATAACGCCTGGGATCATATTTAACCGCCTGATCGATAAACTCCATCCCCACTTCATATTTACCTTGTTTAAATAAAGGCATAGCCTTTTGCTGCCATAAATAGGAAATGGTGCTGTCTTTTTCCAAACCTCTGTTGATCGCTTCCTGATATTCTCTTGAATATAGATCATGGCGCCAAGCGTCATTCTTCAAATGTTCGTCTATAATTGCCTTTTGTTCTTCCGTATAAATTTGAAATTCTGTCGATTGATGTTCTTGATTTTCAGTTAAATTTTCTGAAGAAACCTCCTTTTGTTCACAGGCTGAAGTTACGAATAAAAAGCTTATTAATAGAGTTAGGATGTGGGTTCTCATTCTTTTATTAGGTTTTTGTTCAATAGTTTTGTGTGGGTAAGATAGTGTTTTCGGAGCAATTCACTATCCATTAAAAGCAATTTTACTACTCAAATGTCTGACATTCTTATAAGCCCTAAGCCGATGTAGGCACGTTGAAAACGTCAGACATCTTAGAAGAACACCTAGCCAGCATAATTCCTTGGCCAACCTTTCAGGTACTAAACAAGTCTGACCTCTCTGAGGTGCCGACTTGGAGGTTGCTTTATTTAATTACGATTTGATGTCAATACTAGAGCCATTGCTGTACGGTTGTCTTCGGTCTGACTATCGTCTGACCTAGGCAGGATCCAGGTGTAGCAGAAAAATAGTAAAACTGTGTGAATCTTTTTATTAATAAATTTCATGTTGAAAACATGAAATTTAAAATATCCAAATTTTAGCTATTAGGTTTATATAAATGCCTAGGCAAAACCTGTCTTAATCATTTGAAAATCAATTATTTAATATTATCGTCATTATTCATCCACGAATAAAGAATGCCAAATTTTTGGATTGTGACCCGAATTGGTTAGGACGGAATGTAGAGACGCAATGCATTGCGTCTCTACATTCCGTCCAGATCAAATAGAAATCCTCTACAAATTCATCTCCATCTGATAATGCATAATATTACATTCCTCAAATTGCTCGCCCACTTTTTCAAAGCCAAAGCGGGAATACAATGACACCGCCTGCAACTGTGCATGCATATACATTTTTTTGCCCTTTGATTCAGGGTGAGCACGAATGTTATCTAATACTGCTTTGACCAAAACCTGCCCTACTCCTTTTCCCCTGGCAGATTTCAGTACGGCAAAACGCTCCAACTTGATACCCTTATCAGTAAATCTCCAACGAGCAGTGCCACAAGGATTGTCTTCCTCATCTTTGGCAATAAAATGGAAGGAAGTTTCTTCAAATTGATCATACTCTTCTTCAGGAGCTACTTTTTGTTCTTTTACGAACACTTCTTCCCTTATGGAAAAGATTTGCTTCAGCTCCTCAGGGGATTCAACGGTTTTTACTGTAATCATTTATCTTCGGCTTCCGAGGCATCATGCTTATCGTATGCCTCAATTATTTGTCTAACTAATTTATGTCGGACTACATCTTCACCAGTCAGGTGGATAATGCTAATCCCTTCAATGTTCTTTAGTATTCTGGTAGATTCAATCAAACCTGATTTTTGCTTTTTAGGTAAATCCACCTGACTCATATCTCCAGTGATGATGGCTTTTGAATTAGGGCCCATGCGCGTCAGAAACATTTTAATTTGCATGGGAGTTGTATTTTGTGCTTCATCCAATAAGATAAATGCATTATGCAAAGTTCTACCACGCATATAAGCCAATGGAGCAATTTCAATTACCCTGTTCTCCTGGTAATACTTCAATTTCTCTGATGGCACCATATCCTCCAGTGCATCATAAATAGGCCGCAAATAAGGATCTATTTTCTCTTTCAAATCACCGGGAAGGAAACCTAAATTCTCACCTGCCTCAACAGCCGGTCGGGTAATAATTATTTTTCTTACTTCTTTGTTTTTAAGAGCTCTAACCGCCATGGCCACGGAAATATAGGTTTTACCTGTTCCTGCTGGACCTATTGCAAAAACCAAATCATTTTTATAAACACTTTGTACCAGTTTAATTTGATTGGGCGTTTTGGCCTTAATAGCATATCCTTTGGTGCCAAATACCAACGTTTCTTCGGCATCTATCTGAAGTTTTCTTTTGGATTCGGACTGCTCTTCGCTAAGGTAAGACTTGATACTTTCTTCAGTCACTTTCCCATATTTATGGTAATGGCCAACCAGTGACTGAACTATTTGATTAATACGAATAATTTCTGGCGAACTGCCTTGTATTCTTATTTCGTTGCCCCGGGAGATAATTTTTGACTTAGGAAAGGCAGAAGACAATTCATTGATATTACGATTTTCCACTCCTAAAAAATCAACCAAGGACACATTTTCTAAGGTAATTACTTTTTCTACCAAATGCTTTTTTTGTTTAAGGTTTTAAAATGAGTTAGTACTAAATTTTATGTAGTTTTGTTTTAAACAAATTTAATAATAATTCTACTGTTTGTATGCCTTTGATTACTTTTCTATCGGATTTCGGCTGGCAAGACCACTATGTTGCTTCCGTGAAGGCCAAAATATTGACCGAAAACCCTGAAATCCAAATCATTGACATCTCTCATAAGATCAAAAAGTTCGATATCATTCATGGAGCGCAGGTATTAAAATCAGTTTATCAGGACTTTCCTGAAGGAACCATTCATATAGCAGCTGTCAACATGCGTACAGTGGCAAATGAAAGTATGATAGCCATTAAACTCAATAATCAAATCATCTTAGGGAGTAATAACGGTATGCTGGGTTTGCTGGATGAAAAATCACCGGATGAAATTATCAAAATAAAGGAAGAAGAACCCTTTAGTAATTTTCCTGCAAAGGACACTTTGGCTGTTGCAGCTTTGAAACTTCAGAACAAAAAACCCATTGCGCAATTAGGTGAAGCAATGAGCCAGGAAGATTTTGTACGTTACTTGCCGCAAAGGGTAAAAGCCACAAGGGAAATCATTCAGGGGCATGTAGTACATGTGGATGATTACGGCAACCTCATCACCAACATAGGCAAGAAAGACTTTGACATCCTAAGCAAAGGGAAAAGTGTACAAGTGAAATTCCGGAATTACGTGCTTTCTAAAGTACTCAGTTACTACCACGAAACCAGCGGAGGCGAGGCCTTTGCGTTATTCAACGACCAAAGCGTACTTGAAATCGGGATCAAAGAAGGAAATGCTGCTGAGCTTTTGGGAATGGAATATGGAAGTATGGTAAGTATCAAATTCTCTGACTATTAAGAGAGATAATGTATCCTTCCCTTCTTTACGTACAATTTATCACTCTTCAGAAGCATTTTTATTTATCCTTTAACCACTTCCCTATATCTTCCATTAATTGGTGAAAAGCGTTATCATTATGGATTTCATGTTTATTACCTTCGTAACTATGCCAGCTAAATAAATCATTTCTGGCAGACAACTCCTGAGTAGTAGCTGCATCAGTCACTTTATCCGCTGAACCATGCGCCAGAAAAATAGGATGATGGAATTTATCTGCTTTTGAAAGAATATTCTCACCGCCCTTTGTAATCACTTTAAACATTTTTGCTGAGATTTTATTATGATTCAACGGATCCCTGGCATATTTTTCTACCTCTTCAGGTATGGAGGAAATCTCATTTACATCAAGCCCATTACTTTGCGTGAGAGTGGGAATAATATCGGCCATTATATTTCCTACAACAGTTTTCCATTTCGGAGGCTCAAAAGCCAATTTAATCCAGGGGGAAGTGACAATTCCTGCATTGATTTCACTGGATTGATCCTTCAATAAATAATTCAATATAATATTTCCTCCCATACTGTGACCATATAAATAAAGCCTGGCATCAATATGATTACACCTAATTTGACGAACAAAATACTCTACATCAAGTACCAACTGTTCCATTGAAGGTGCATGGCCTCTTTTTCCGTCTGACTTCCCGTGCCCTCGTAAAGTCAACACTGCACTACTATATCCCTCTTTCCCAAAATATTCAGCCACATGCTGATAGCGAACGGCATGATCTCCAAGTCCGTGAATAATTAAAAGTATTTTCTCCGGCTCCTCCTGGTAAAGGTAGTTTTGTACCTCTAATGAAAGATTATCTGAAGTTTTAAAAGATGAAATGCTAGCTTGCATAAATATATATTTTGATTTTGTACGTAAAGAGCTAATGCAGAAACTTAGCATTCACTTTTCCTGAAATAAATTAATATTATTTTTGACTTACTTAAGCAGTAGATAAACCCCTGCTGCTAAGGCTGCCCCAACAATTGGCCCTAAAACAGGCACCCAACTATAAGCCCAGTCACTACTCCCTTTTCCTTTAATAGGTAAAAGCTGATGCACAATTCTGGGTCCTAAATCACGCGCAGGATTAATGGCATAGCCTGTGGTGCCTCCTAAAGACAGACCAATTACCCAAACCAAAATAGCGACCGGTAAAGCGCCTAATGAACCGAGTCCTATTGGTGTATCCGTTTCACCTAATAAAGCTGCCTGGGTGGAATAAAGAATCACAATTATTAAAACAAAGGTTCCTACTACTTCGGAAGTGAAATTAGAAGCATAATTCCTAATAGCCGGAGCAGTACCAAATGGCGCAAAAATCAAACCCGTATCTCGGGTTTTCGCAAAATGATCTTTATAAATAAGCCAGGAGATAAATGCACCGAAGGCTGCCCCTAAAATTTGTGCAGGGATATAAATCCACAAAAGTTCCCAGGCAAAATCACCAGTTAAGGCTAAAGCCAAACTTACTGCCGGATTAATATGTGCCCCGCTATAAGGCCCTGCAACCACTACCGCAATAAAAACACCAAAAGCCCAGCCTGCAGTAATTACTATCCAGCCACCCTGACTTCCTTTGGTTCCGGGCAACACCACATTGGCTACCACACCAGATCCCATTAATATCAATAAAAATGTACCTAAAAACTCCGCTATAAATAAGTTCATAATTTTACGATTCCAACCATTCCTGACTTCTGCTCACTGCTTTGTGCCAAAAATGCAAATTTTTCTCCACTTCTTCTTCACTATTTTTAGGTTCGTAGGATTGATCAATTTCCCAAAGAGATTCCAAAGCTTTCATATCAGGCCAATAGCCCACAGCCAAACCGGCTAAAAAAGCCGCGCCTAAAGCAGTAGTTTCAGTAATTTTAGGTCTTTTAATAGTACATCTAACTAAATCTGACTGAAATTGCATTAGGAAATTATTTTCTGAGGCGCCACCATCTACCCGCATCTCCAAAGTTTTTTCTCCTGCATCTTTTTCCATGGCTTTCAGTACGTCATTTACCTGAAAGGCTATGGCTTCTAAAGCAGCCCGCGCCATATGTGCTTTTCCAGTACCTCTGGTAAGCCCGAAAAATGCTCCCCTGGCATCCTGATCCCAATAGGGAGCACCCAAACCTGTTAGAGCCGGGACAAAATACACCCCTTCATTGCTTTCTATTGAGGTAGCCAGTTTCTCTGATTCGCTGGCATGACGGAAGAGCTCCAGACCATCGCGTAGCCATTGAATAGCTGCACCACCAATGAACACACTGCCTTCAAGGGCGTATTGCACTTTATCGCCTATTTGCCAGGCGATTGTAGTCAAAAGTTTATTGTTTGATTTTACAGGTTTGTCTCCTGTATTCATTACTAAAAAACAGCCGGTTCCGTAAGTAGTTTTTGCCATACCGGGCTGTGTACACAATTGTCCGAAAAGTGCAGCTTGCTGATCTCCCGCAATTCCTGCAATAGGTATTTTATGAGAAAATATATCTCCCGCTGTGGTACAATATTGCTCACTACTCGCTTTTACCTCAGGTAAAATGGAAGCCGGGATGTCAAATATCTCGAGCAATTCCTTATCCCATTTTTTATCATGGATGTTAAAAAGCATGGTACGGCTGGCATTTGTAATATCGGTCATATGATGTTTGCCACTGGTGAGCTTCCAAACCAGCCAGCTATCAACAGTACCGAAACATATCTCCCCCTTCTCCGCTTTTTCCCTGGCTCCCGGCACATTGTCCAGAATCCATTTTATTTTAGTACCGGAAAAATAAGCATCAATAATCAACCCTGTTTTATCATTGATTTTTTCTGATAACCCTCTCTTTTTTAATTCATTACAAAAAGATGCCGTACGTCTGTCCTGCCATACAATGGCTTTATGAATAGGCTCTCCTGTTTTCCTATCCCACAAAATAGTAGTTTCACGTTGATTGGTGATTCCAATAGCAGCAATTTGAGAGGGTATAATATTAGCTTTCGTAATAGCTTCAGTTGCAACTGAGGCCTGCGAAGTCCAGATTTCCTTTGCATCATGTTCCACCCATCCTGATTGAGGGAAAAACTGTTGGAATTCTTTTTGAGCAACTGATACTATTTCAGCTTTTTTGTTAAAGACAATAGCCCTGGAACTGGTTGTACCTTGATCTAAAGCTAAAATATATTGAGGTTTACTCATAATTCTCTGTGGTTTAATGTCAAATATTACTCTTTAATAATATATCGCTGGGCTAATTTATTAAAATCTGCCAATTGCTTGTCAATCCACAACTGATCTTTCTCTAATTCTTTTGCCATTATTTCTGCAACTACGGGTGCCATTTGAGCTGCCGCCCTTGCATCGAGGAATAGTATTCTGATCCTTCTTGCAAGCACGTCTTCCACTTTCATAGCCATTTCGTTTCTTACAGCCCATACTACTTCTGCTTTTGTATAAGGATAACTGGGATGAAGCCTCTCAGACATTTCAATACTTTCTTTCCAAAGCTTATCTATCTCCCCTAAATCCGATCCATAAATACTTAAATAGCTTTTGGCCTTTTCAGTAGAATAAGCATATATTTTTTGTGTGGCAGATTGGCTTTCTTTTAATGGCTCACCAGTAACTTTACTGAAAAAAGCAACAGTATCCTCCCCCATTTTCCTAAAAGTAGTCCATTTACCGCCTGTTAAAGTAACCAGCTTGCTAGTTGAAATAAGTACTTTATGACTTCTGGAAATCTCTTTCGTCTTTTCGCCCTCATCATCCGGTGCCGCCAAAGGCCGTAAGCCTGCATATACTGATAATATATCCTTGCGTGTAGGGGCTTTTGTTAAATAAGCCGCAGCTGTATCCAATACAAAATCAATTTCTCTTTCCAATGCAGCTGGTTCCAGTTTAGGCTTTTTTCTTAAAGTATCGGTGGTTCCCACTACCAGTTTATCATGCCATGGTACCGCAAATAAAACGCGCCCATCACTGGTTTTCGGAATCATCAAAGCATCATTTTTTGACATGAATGAACTATCCAACACTAAATGGATTCCCTGACTGGGCTGAATCATCTTTCTGGCTTCAGGATTGTCCATCTTCAATATTTTATCAGCAAAAACACCTGTGGCATTTACTACCATTTTTGCATTTATCTTAAAAGCTTTTTTAGAAAGCTGATCAGTTGCATGTACACCATTTACCTGGCCTGATGCGTCTTTATTCAGGTGAGCTACTTTCACATAATTCAACATCACCCCTCCCATGGCTTCACAAGTCTGAGCAACATTAAGGGCCAATCGGGCATCATCAAACTGGCCATCATGGTAAACTACACCACCCTTGAGTTTATCTTGCCTTAGTGTTGGAAGTCGTTTAATGGTTTCTTCTTTGGAAATAAACTTTGATCTCCCTAAACGTAACTTGCCAGCCATCACATCATATAACTTTAGGCCAATTGTATATTTTAAACGATCAAAGAAAGTATAAATAGGAATAATAAAAGGCTGATCATGTGCTAAGTGAGGTGCATTTTTCAGTAGTCGGCCTCTTTCCTTCAATGCTTCCAAAACTAAAATTATGTTTCCCTGAGCCAAATAGCGCACTCCCCCATGTACCAATTTAGTACTCCTGCTGCTAGTTCCTTTCGCAAAATCAGCTTTCTCTAAAAGAATTACTTTTAATCCTCTGGATAAGGCATCCAATGCCACACCCAAGCCAGACGAGCCCCCACCTATGACAGCAATGTCCCAGAGAACATTTTTTTCAGCAGCTTTCTTTAGATTGTCTTTCCTATTCATTTCGCATCGTTTGAATCAAAAGTATAACAAAAGGAAACAAAATGAAAGTATTTATTGATTTTTAAATAATTTTATACTTTCTTTTTACTTCTAATTGTTGCTTTTTCTTTTCATTTGATTAGTTTTGAATATCATGACTATAGCTGAAAGACATAAATACATACTAGATCAATTGAATAAAGCAGGTTTTGTAAGCGTGACAGACCTGAGCGACAACCTTGAAGTCACCAAGGTAACTATTCGAAAAGACCTCAAGCTACTGGAAGATAAAGGCTTGCTCTTTAGGTCCCATGGAAGTGCCACCTTAGTTTCTCCTTACGTAAACGATAAACCTGTATATGAAAAGGAATGGTTTAATGTAGAAGAAAAAAAATTGATCGCAAAGGCTGCCGCAGGCCTTATAAAAGATCAGGATGCCATCATCATTGGGTCTGGAACAACAGTGAGCGCTTTTGCACAGGCCATTCCAAAAAATGCGAGGCTTACAGTTTTGACCTCTGCAATGAACGTTACCATGGCATTAATGGACTCAAGGGAAATCGAGATAGTGCAGTTAGGAGGCGTAGTAAGAAAAAGCAGTTCATCAGTAGTAGGCCATTATGCAGAAGAAATGATGGAGAGTTTTGCCTGTAGTAAGCTTTTTTTAAGTGTAGACGGCATTAGCCTGGAGCATGGATTTACTACCTCAAATATGATGGAAGCCCATCTAAATGCCAAAATGATTAGATCAGTTCAAAAAACTATTGTTTTAGCCGATTCCAGTAAATTTGGTAAAAAAGGATTTGGTAAAATTTGTGATCTGGAAGATGTGGATCAAATTATCACCAATAAGGATTTACCTCAAAAATTTCTGAATGCCCTGGAAGAAAAAGGAATAGAAATCACTTTAGTTTAAAATATTAAAAGCAAATCATCCTTAATAGCTTTTGAATAAATTCTATATTTGCAACAAACTTCAAAAAACCGCAAAACATACCTTGAAACGAATTTTAACAATACTTTTTATTCTTATCCTGATCCTGACCAGTGCTTATGGAGTTTATTATTTCTGGAACAAACAGAAATCAATGGAAGTATGGGCGCTAGTGCCGGAGAATGCGCTATTAGTTTATGAAAACAATAACCTGATAAGAAGTTGGAATTCTGTACAAACCAACCCTATATGGGAAGACTTACAAAATATTGAACAGTTTAAAATAATAAAAAGCAATTTTGAAAGTCTTGACAGTCTTACAGGTGCAAAAGGTGCTTTGGATGAACTGTTCAGGGACAATGCCCTACTAATCTCCATGCACGTAACTTCAAAGGATGATTTTGACTTTGTTTTTTATCAATCTTTAAATACTACTGCACAAATTAGATTAGTTGAAAATATTGAAGAAAATATTCCCCAGCTCAAAAAATCCGAAAGGAAGTTTGATAATTTCACCATCACAGAATTAAAAAACAATTCCAATCAGGTAGTATTCAGCTACTTATTTCTGAAAGGAAATTTTGTCGGAAGCTTTTCTCCTGTATTGGTAGAAGATGTGATCAGGAAAATCAGCAAACAGGAGCCGGGATTTCGTGAGAAGAATGAATCCAGCTTTAAGATAGCCAAATTTCAAAATGACGCTGGTAACCTATTCATCAATTTTAACAGGTGGAGTTGGTTTTTCAAAGTTTTTAGCGATGAAGCCAACAATCATTTTCTTCAAATCATCGATAATTTTTCCGGAGCTACATTTATGGATTTTGTTTTTGATGAAAACCAACTTTATTTTAATGGATATACTTTTCTGAATGACTCCAATGCCTATTTAAAAATTTACGAAAATCAAAAAGGCGGAGATATTACTTTAGAAAATCTTTTACCTGCCAGAACAGCCTTGCTAGTGCACGAAAGGTTTGCCGATCCGGCACGATGGTACAGGGAAACTCTTCAATTCTGGAATCAAAAAGAAACAGATTTCCAAAAAAAGCAAAATTCCATTGCTGATAAATATCCGGTTGATTTTAGAGAGTTTTATCAGTTTATGAGTGGTGAGAATGCCCTGGCAATGTTAAATAATAATTCATCAAAAGAGGAATCAGACAAACTGATTTATATTAAACTAAATGATAAAAATGAGGGCCTTAATAAATTCAATAAACTAGCGGAAGAAGCTGCTAAATTCAACGGTGACACCCTTTACTATGAATTTTATGCAGAAAAGGAAATCAGGGAACTAGCCATTGATGAGTTTCCTTATTGGCTGTTGGGACCCAATTTTGAAGGTTTTCAAAATACCTTTTACACTGTTTTCAACAACTTCATTGTCCTAAGCAACAATATCCAAACCATTAAAACCCTTGTGATGGACATTGAAACTGAGAGCACATGGGGAAAATCAATCAAACAAAATCAATTTCTGGAAACCACTTTACAGGAATCCAACCTTAGCATCATTATCAACAGTGTACAAGCATGGCCTATGTTGATGCCTGCATTGAAGGATAATTGGGCCACTTTCTTTAAAGAAAATGAATACCCTTTAAAGAACCTGGAATTGATCGCCATTCAGTTCAGTAATGAAGCAGGTAAATTCTACACTAACATTGAACTCAATCATTACGAGCAGGAAATCGCTTCTGATTTAGATCATTTTGATGTGGTTAACTCAACAACCCTTCCTGCTCCAATCACAAGCAAGCCTTACGTAGTTAAAAATCATGATAATGGATTGTATGAAACCATTCTCCAGGATTCTGCCAATAACATACACCTCATCTCCAATAAGGGTGAAATTCTTTGGACAGAGCCGCTGGATGATCAGATCATCAGTGAAGTATTTCAAATAGACTTTTATAAAAACAATAAATTACAATATGCCTTTGCCACCAAAGATAAAATACATGTTTTTGACAGAAATGGTATTGCTTTGGAAAATTACCCTATTGATCTGGGTATAGAAGAAAACATCTTGTTCTTCAATATAATTGATTATGATAAAAGCAAGAATTACCGCTTGATCACTGCTACTGAGCAAGGGAATATTTACATGACAGATAAGTATGGAAAAACCCTGGGAGATTGGAGTCCCATGAAACTGGGTGACAAAATAGCTTCCATTCCGGAGCACATCAGGATCAGAAGCAAGGATTTTATGGTAATTCTTCAGGAAAATGGCACTGTAAATGTGATGAGTAGAAGCGGGGAAATGAAACCTAATTTCCCTGTTAAAATTGATGACCGTTTGTCGGACAATCTGTTCTTTGAGGTGGGTAATAGTTTTGACAAGAGTTATCTGGTCACTTTAACAAATGGAGGAGAATTAGTGAAATTAAGTTTTACTGGCCAAATGGAGGAGAAATCCCAGCTATATATGCCAACAAAGGAAACTATATTCAAAATAATTCCGGATGCAACTAATCGAACCTACCTCCTGGCAAGGCAGGATCTTAATAGAATAAGTCTTTTAAATGCAAATAGCGAACTGTTATTTGACAAGGATTACCTGAGTCGGGAAGAAATGGATATTCAGTATTATCAATTTGCTTCAGAGAAAGAGCTAATTGCCATTACTGATAGAATTCAGGAATTTACTTATATATACACTAAAGAGGGCACCTTAATTAATAAGCAACCTATTGAAAGTGGAAATAAAGTGGCAATGATTTATTATGGGAATGACGACTTAATTCATATTTACAAATGCCATGGTAATACTTTCAGTATTCTGAGATTTAACTTTTAACAATAATGCGTCTTTTACTTTTCATACTAATTTCTTTTTCATCCTGTATAAGCCTTTATGCTCAGCAGGAAAGTGAAGCGGAAACAGATAAGCTAACCTATAGCTTGCAAACACCAAAAGCTACTGTAACCACTTTTCTCACCTACCTTCAGGAAGAAAATTTTCATCCTTCGGTTGCCGCAAAAACCTTACACCCGGCTTTTGTGAAAAATAAAGACGAGGAAAAACTTATTGTACAGTTGAAGCAAATAATTGATGGAACAGGCATCATGATTGATCTTGAGGAACTCCCCCAGGATCCAAACTATACTGATACCAGCTCAAACAAACAAAGACTTGTACTTTCTGCAATTGAATTGCCCGATGTTTACCTTGAAAAGCACCAGGGTAAATGGTATTTCAGTAGCCGTACGATAGAAAGAATCCCTGAAATGCATCAAAGTGTGTATCCTTTTGGTACGGATAAGCTGATGAATATTCTGCCCAAATTAGGGCATCAGAAATTTCTGGGACTCCATGCATGGCAACATATTAGCATCCTTATCCTCATCATTTTATGCATATTGATTCATAAACTGCTAACCTTTATTTTTGATCGGTTAATATATCAATTACTTAATAAAAGAGGATACAAAAGAGTTGCTCGTGATTATATAATTCCTGTAGCACGACCATTTAGTTTGGCCATTGTTGTCGGCCTGCTAATCATTTTTGTGCCTGTATTACAATTACCCATTTTTGTCAACTATTATTTAATCCTGCTACTGAATGCCATGGTACCTTTATTTGGAACAATGGTAGTGTATAAGCTGATAGACATTATAGGCGAATACATGATGAAAGTGGCTGAGAAAACAGAAAGTACTATGGACGATCAAATTGTGCCGATCGTCAAACGCGTACTGAAAATATTTGTATTAATTGTTGGTTTCCTGTTTATCCTAAGCAAGTTACGATTTGATATTACAGCACTATTGGCCGGTATTTCAATAGGAGGATTGGCATTTGCCCTGGCTGCACAAGACACTATTAAAAATTTCTTCGGGTCGTTGATGATCCTGTTTGACAAACCTTTTCAAATTGGAGATTGGATTACAGCTGGGGATATAGATGGAACTGTGGAGGAAGTAGGTTTTAGATCCACAAGGGTGAGGACTTTCAGAAACTCGCTGATTACAGTACCTAACGGAAAGTTAGCCGATATGTCAGTGGATAATCATGGGTTGAGACAGTACAGAAGGTTCTACACTACTATCACTATTACTTATGACACACCCACACATTTAATTGAAGCCTTTACAGAAGGGCTGAAAAGAATTGTTGAGGAACATCCTAAAACCAGAAAAGATTTTTATAATATTTACTTCAATAACATGTCCGCCTATTCACTGGACATTATGTTTTATATATTTTTAGAAGTGCCAACATGGGGGGAAGAGTTGGAACATAAAGAAAATATTTTATTGAGCATTATGAAGTTAGCTAAGAACCTGGGCATTCAATTTGCTTTCCCAACTCAAACATTGCACATGGAAAACTTCCCAGGACAGCCATCGTTATCTCCAAAATATGATGAGAAGGATGCTGTTCAAAGTAAAATAAAGAGTACATTTCAAAATTCGAATTCCGATAAGTCATAATTTAAATAAAAGAAACATATTATGAGCAAATCAAAAGATTATCGTTTTGGTACTAAAGCAATACACGCAGGAGTAGAGCCTGATCCTACCACCGGAGCTATAATGACTCCGATTTATCAAACATCTACCTATGTACAGAGCGCACCCGGCCAACATAAAGGCTTCGAGTACAGCAGATCAGGAAACCCTACCAGAACTGCTCTGGAAAAAAGTATTGCATCTTTGGAAAATGCGGATTTTGGTCTTTGTTTTGGCTCAGGATTGGCTGCTATTGATGCAGTATTGAAAACACTAAAGCCCGGTGATGAAGTCATCAGTACCAACGACCTTTATGGTGGATCCTATAGAATATTCACTAAGATATTTCAGGGTTTTGGCATCCACTTTCACTTCATTAACATGGAGAATATTGATGAACTGGAGAAGCACATTACTGAAAAAACAAAATTGATTTGGATAGAAACACCTACCAATCCAATGATGAATATCATTGATATAAAGGGAGCAGCCAAAATTGCAAAAGCGCATGGTACTTTATTGTGCGTGGACAATACATTCTCAACTCCTTATTTACAGAACCCATTAGATTTAGGGGCTGATTTGGTAATGCACAGTGTGACAAAATACATTGCAGGTCACTCAGATGTAGTGATGGGTGCTTTGGCCACAAGCAATAAAGAATTAGCCGAAAAACTATATTTTATCCAAAATGCAAGTGGCGCAGTGCCCGGTCCTCAGGATTGCTTCCTGGTGTTAAGAGGAATCAAAACTTTGCATTTACGCATGCAAAGGCACTGTGAAAATGGTTCCAGCATAGCCAATTTCCTAAAAAGCCATCCTAAAGTGGACAAGGTATTCTGGCCAGGATTTAAAGAACACCCAAATCATCATATTGCTTCCCAACAAATGCATGACTTTGGCGGAATGATTGCTTTCTCCCTTAAAGAAAATACAGAAGCGGCTGCTGTTGAAGTATTGAAAAAATTTAACTTATTCACATTAGCCGAATCTTTAGGCGGAGTGGAATCATTAAGCGGTCACCCTGCCAGCATGACTCACGCCAGTATTCCTAAAGCAGAAAGAGACAAAGTAGGCTTATCAGATTCATTGATCCGACTAAGTGTAGGAATTGAAGACATTGAAGATTTGAGAATGGATCTAAAACAGGCTTTAGCTTAAGATAATTATATGAAGTTAGGTCGCTACAGGAACAAAAGAAAATATGAACCCATTTTACCCGGGCCAAGAGAATGGCCAGTGGTGCAAATTAGTAGAAACCGCAAACAATTTGTTCAGGATGTAAGCGATGCTGCCTTTGAAAGGATCAAAAGCATTACCAGAAACAAGACTGCCCTTATTGAGGAGTTGGAAACAACCCTTTTTAAAGAAAAAGCCCGTATACGTGAAAATTCATGGAAAGTAGATCCTGATGATGACAACGCTTTTTGGAGTGGTGTTAAAAGCAAGCTTCTGGACATATCGCAGTCAAAAAACAAAAATAGTGAAGAAGTAGACCTGATCCTTAAGGAAATTATCCACAGATATGCCTCCGAAATAGCTGGTAATTTCAATACCAGTCATTATCGGTTTGCAAGGGCCATTGCTACTTTTGGTTTCAACAGATTACTCAATGCAGCTCGAATCAAAAAATTTGGTTCCTTTTGGAGCGATCGACTCACCATGAATGATAAAATCCAAATCAATGGTGAGGTGGAAAAACTTAGGGAAATGGCCAAAAAAGGTACAATTGTTATTGTACCCACACATTCCAGTAATTTGGACTCCATATTAATAGGATGGGTAATTTATACCTTAGGTTTGCCACCTGTTATTTATGGAGCAGGTTTAAATTTATTTAATATTAGTATCATTTCCTATTTCATGAATAGCCTGGGTGCCTACAAGGTGGACCGAAGGAAGAAGAACATTATCTATCTGGAAACTTTGAAGGCCTATTCTACCCTGGCACTTAAAAAAGGTGCCCAAAGTTTGTTTTTCCCGGGTGGCACAAGGGCAAGAAGTGGCAAAATTGAGAGAGAATTGAAATTAGGTTTGTTAGGCACAGCTATAGAAGCACAAAGAATTAATTTTCAGGAAAAAGGAGATAAAGCAGAGAAAATTTTTGTGGTACCTGTCAGTTTGAACTATCACTTTGTGTTGGAAGCTCCCAGCCTTATCCATCAATACCTTGAAAAACAAGGACAGGAGAGGTACTATGTTGAGAATGATGAGTTTTCCTCTTCCTATAAGATCATTACTTTTTTATTCAAGTTCTTTACCAAGGGTTCTAATATTTCAGTATCAATTGGTCAACCAATGGATGTGCTAGGCAATAATGTAGACAACGAAGGTAACAGTATTGACAAATACAACCGTAAATTGCAGGTGCAGGATTACTTTACTTTTCAGGAAAACATTACTGTAGACAAACAACGGGAAGAGGAATATACCAGAATGCTGGCAGGTAAAATTGTGACCCAATACTGTAAAATTGCGAGAGTATTTTCCAGCCATTTGGTAGCTTTCGCTGCATTTGAAATGCTTAGAAAAAGAAATAAAAAATTGGACTTATTTTCATTATTGCGATTGCCTGACGAGGATATAATTATTTCTTACAATGAGTTTAGAAAGGTATGTAAGGATTTGAAAGACAAGATTCTTGAACGAGTGGAAGAAGATAAAATGTCTGTAGCAGAACATATGCATGAACCTATTGACAACATCATTGAACATGGTCTTTATAATGTAGGAATGTATCATTCCAAAAGACCTCTGATTAAAACCAAGTCGGGGGATATCACTACCATGGATATGAACTTATTATATTTTTACAGAAACAGATTAGACGGATATGGCCTTGAAAAATATGTTTAGAAAGCCTATCGGTGTTATTGGTGCAGGTAGCTTTGGCCTTGCAGTGGCCAATTTGTTGGCGGAAAACAATAAAGTACTTATATACGCCAGAAATATAGAAGTAGTAGATGCCATTAACACAGCCAAAAGTTGGAATAAATACAAAATGCATGATAATGTACATGCAATTAATGACATGCAGCAATTGGCTGAAAAGTGTGAGGTTATATTCCCTGTAATACCTTCTGCCAATTTTAGGGAAATGATGCAAACCCTTTCCCCTTTCCTACACCCTTATCACATTTTAATTCATGCTACCAAAGGTTTAGATCTAAATCTTCCGAAAGGAAAAACCCTGGTGGACATGGAGACTTTAGAAAGACACCATATCAAAACCATGAGCGAAGTCATTATGGATGAAAGTATGGTAGTGCGAATAGGTTGTTTGGCAGGTCCTAATCTGGCAAGGGAAATTGCGCAAGGGTTACCTGCTGCTACAGTAATTGCCAGTCATTTCAATGAGGTTATTCAAATAGGACAACAGCTTTTAAGAAGTGACAGATTTCAGGTATATGGCAATCCTGATCTTACAGGAATTGAATTATGTGGTGTTTTAAAAAACATTATTGCTATTGCTTCCGGAGCTTTGAGTGGAATGGAATTGGGAGAAAACGCTCGGGCTTTGCTCATCAGTCGTGGCATGGTGGAAATGATCTACCTTGGCCGGGCCATGGGAGGAAAAACAGAATCTTTCATTGGCTTAGCAGGCATAGGAGACTTAGTTGCTACATCCACTTCAACCCTAAGTAGGAACTTTACAGTAGGTAACAGATTAGCCAAAGGAGAAAATTTAGATAGCATATTGGGTGATATGCAAGAAGTAGCTGAAGGGGTGAACACTATCCGGATTTGTAAAAAAATTGCAGATAGCTTCAAAATCAGAGCCCCAATTACCGAGATCCTGCACAGGGTATTGTTTGAAAAGATCACTATGGAAGAAGCTGTACAATATTTAATGAAGTATCCGTTAAATGTAGATGTGGACTTTATGTAACCATCCCAAAAGCATTCTAAAATTCCATTCAATTTCTCATTAAAAATTTTATCTTTGTGGTTCGCTAAAAATCCCGGCACTCCGGGGTTTTGGTTTTTGAGAAACATCTGCATAGTGCATTAAATCTCAAAAACGATGTGTATAATTCATATTTAGGGTTAAAACAAACATATATATAGCATGGGCAAAGTTATAGCAATTGCTAATCAAAAAGGAGGAGTGGGTAAAACTACTTCCGCCATTAATTTGGCTGCCAGTTTAGCTGCATTAGAGTACAAAACATTAATTGTGGATGCCGATCCTCAAGCCAATTCAACTTCCGGTATCGGTTTTAACCCAAAAGAAATTGAAAGTAGCATCTATGAATGCATGGTAGATGAAGTAGATGCACAAGATATCATTATTGAAACAGATCTGGATTATCTGCATATCCTACCCTCCCACATTAATTTAGTGGGTGCCGAGGTTGAAATGGTGAGCATTAAAGACAGGGAAAACCGTATGAGGGAAGCATTAAAAAAAGTGCGAAAAAAATACGATTTTATCATAATTGATTGTTCTCCTTCGTTAGGTCTTATTACGATCAATGCCTTAACAGCAGCCGATTCAGTCATAATACCTGTACAGTGCGAATACTTTGCTTTGGAAGGATTAGGCAAATTGCTTAATACCATAAAAATTATTCAAACACGGCTCAATACCAATTTGGAAATAGAGGGTATTTTACTGACTATGTACGATGTGAGGTTGAATCTTTCCAATCAGGTAGTGGATGAAGTTAAGCAGCATTTTAGTAAAATGGTATTTAATACATTGATACCAAGGAATATCAAGTTAAGTGAATCGCCAAGTTTCGGACTTCCTGCCATTGTGCATGATGCAGAAAGCAAAGGAGCAATCAGTTATCTGAACCTGGCAAAGGAAATTATTAACAAAAACGGATTAGGAAAATAGCGGATGGCGGCAAAGAAACCCAGAAAAGCATTAGGAAGAGGCTTAAGCGCTCTTTTACAAGACTCAGAAACATCAAATAAATCTTCTGATCTTGAGAGAAATATATCTGATGTAGAAAGTGCAGCAGGTATTAATGAAATTCTCATCAGTCAAATTGAAGTCAATCCTTTTCAGCCCAGAAGTCATTTTGACAAAGAAGCGCTGGAAGAATTGGCAGAATCCATTAAAGTTCAGGGTATCATTCAGCCTATAACAGTAAGGAAGCTAAGTGATGACAGTTATCAGTTAATTTCCGGGGAAAGAAGAACCCAGGCTTCCAAGTTGGCTGGCCTTAAAAAAATTCCAGCCTATGTAAGACTAGCCAATGACCAGCAGATGCTGGAAATGGCCTTAATAGAAAACATTCAGCGGGAAAACCTGAATGCTATGGAAATTGCAATCAGTTATCAAAGGCTATTAACGGAATGTAATTTAAAACAGGAACAGTTAGGAGATAGAGTTGGTAAAAACAGGACCACGGTAAATAATTATCTCCGTTTATTGAAGTTACCACCTGATATTCAGTTAGCACTAAAAGAGAAAAAAATAAGTATGGGCCATGCCCGTGCCATCATCAATATTGAGGATGTAGATAAGCAATTGGATGTTTTCAAAAAAACAATCAATGAAGACCTATCTGTGCGCAAAGTAGAAGCCTTAGTACGCGATATAGTAACTGGTAAAACTACTGAAAAAGAAAGTCCGGCTAAAAAAGAGATGCCATATGAAGCTAAAAATGTACAGAATAAATTATCCTCACATTTTGGCACTAAAGTTGGATTGAAAATTGACGGACAAAATAAAGGTGAAATTAAGATTCCTTTTTTATCAAAAGACGACCTCAATCGTATTTTGGATTTGTTAGAAGTTGATCTCTAAATATGCGTTGTATTTTTCTTTTAATTCTCTTTTCTAGTTGCTATACCTTGCCCCTATTCGGCCAGGAAGAAGACTCTGTTATGATATTGGACAATTCTGAAACAGTAGTTACCTCCGAAGAAGACATTGAAACTTTTAGAGAGTTGGAACCTGAACATTCCCCCAGATTGGCAGCGATGTATTCAGCTGCCATCCCGGGACTAGGTCAGTTTTATAATGAAAAATATTGGAAAATCCCTATCGTTTATTCATTGGGAGTGTTTGCAGCTTTTCAAATAAAATCCAATCATCAAAATTTCATGCTTTTTAGAAATGCATATATCAATATTGTGGACGGAAATCCAACTAATGATATAGAGTTACAAAGATTTTACGATAGAGGTTTGACTACAGAATCTATTGAAAGAAGAGTGGAACGATTTAAACGAGACAGGGATTATTGGATTATTTTGGCCGGTCTGTTTTATGTGCTCAATATAGTGGATGCCACTGTAGATGCCCATTTAAGAGAATTTAATATCAACCCGGATTTAAGTATTAAAGTGGAACCCACTCTTCACAGATCTCCTTATAACAACATGCAAGCCGGATTAACCTTTAGTCTGAGATTTAAATAATAAAAATCATCTGGTAAATATGAAAATATTATTGATAGGTCATGGAAAAATGGGACAAGCCATAGAAGCTTATGCAATCCAACGTGGTCATAGCATTGTAGCCATTGTGGATGTACAGGATTCCATTACTCCCATTCTTACGCAACAAGCCGATGTGGCCATTGAATTTACTCATCCTGATTCAGCTTTTGAAAATATTAAATGTTGTCTGGAAAACAATTTACCCATACTTTCAGGCACAACCGGATGGTTGGACAGAAAGCCTGAAATTGAACAAATTTGCAAGAAAAACAATGGTACCTTTTTATACGCATCCAATTTCAGTATTGGCGTGAATTTATTTTTTAAAGTAAATAGGTTCCTGGCTAAAATAATGCAACAGCATGATCAATACTCTCCTTCAATGGTGGAAGTGCATCATACTCATAAAAAAGATGCTCCAAGCGGAACAGCTATTACTTTGGCCGAGGGTATTATTGCAGAAAACAAGAACATCAAAAGCTGGACAAACCAAAAAACAGAAAATTCCGGTGAATTGCCCATTGTTTCTGAAAGAATTGGAGAAATCCCTGGTACACACAAGGTTACTTATCAATCGGAAGTAGACCAGATAAGTATAGAACATGAAGCTTATAGTAGAGACGGCTTTGTACAAGGTGCTGTGCTGGTGGCGGAATGGTTGCCTGCTCAAAAAGGAGTGGTTAAAATTGATGATTTTCTAAAGTTATAAGAATAGAAAACCGTCATACATAATTAAATATAACAACATGAAAATACCGTTTTTCAATAAAAAGAAAAAACCTGCCAAGCCCAAATCCAAAGCACGGGAATGGATAGATGCCATAGTATTTGCAGTAATAGCTGCTACACTTATTCGCTGGGCTACCTTGGAAGCATTTGTAATTCCTACACCTTCTATGGAAGGTACTTTGCTAGTGGGGGATTATCTATTTGTAAGCAAGCTTCATTATGGATCCCGAACCCCTATCACTCCACTTCAGTTACCTTTAACACATCGCAGGTTTTACGGAACTGAAAATGTACCTTCTTATTTGGATTGGATCCAACTACCCCAATTCAGATTCCCGGGGTTTAGTGAAGTAAAAAGAAATGATGCAGTGGTATTCAACTACCCGGAAGAACTACAATACCCGCTCGATTTGAGAGAATATTATATCAAAAGATGTGTAGGTATACCAGGAGACACATTGAACATTGAATCGGCTGTGCTTTATGTAAATGGTGAAGAAGCTTTCGTTCCGGAAGATGTGGAATTTAGCTATTTTATTAAAACTGATCAAACCATCAGGGACAGGGTATTTGAAGAATATAAAATATGGGACAAGAATTATCAACCTGGATATGGTGGCTATAGCGTTCACGCCCATCCAAGGGAAATTGAAAAAATGAAAGCCTTGCCTTTTATAGATGAAATAATCTTCTCTCCCACGGTTAGAGATGGGGAGATTATCACTACTGACAGTGCGGTTGTAGAATCATCAACTTTCCCCAAAACTCCGGAAACACAGTGGAACAAGGATTTCTACGGACCTATATACGTTCCTTCTGAAGGACAAACTATACCCATCAACCACGATAATTTAATATTATACGGAGATGTTCTACGCTATTATGAACACCTGAAAGATGTGAAAATCAAAGATGATCAATTATTCATTGATGGAAAACAAGTGAATGAATACACTTTCAGCCAGGACTACTTTTTTATGATGGGTGACAATCGGCACAATTCATGGGATAGCAGGTACTGGGGTTTCGTTCCTCATGATCATGTGGTTGGAAAAGCTATGTTCATTTGGATGAGCATGGATCCTGCCAAACCATTATTTAGTTTGGATAAAATCCGTTGGAATAGATTGTTCAATGGGATTGACTAAAATAAACAACTGATAGTCCGCTCTTCAAAGTGAGCAAAGCTATCTAATCATTCTATATTTTTACAAAGGTGGTTCCCGTTGAACCACCTTTGTTTGTTTCCGTACTTATTCACATTATCTTTATAATCAAAATGCCTCCATGGAAAAGCAGAATAGTCCCTCCAATCAACTAAATGAAACAATCACCATTACGGAAGAAAATGAATTATTGAAATTTATCATTACACATTTCCCTCATAAAAAAAGACCTATTCTAAAATCCATTTTAAGTGGGGGGCAAATAAAAGTAAACAACCAGCCTACCACCCAGTTCAACCATCCGCTAAAGAAGGGGGATGAAGTTACTGTAAATTGGAACAAGCCTGCAAAAAAAGTGAAGTTAAGTCACCTCAATATTATTTTTGAAGATGAGTATCTCATCGTGATAGAAAAAGCCGAGGGATTATTATCAGTAGCTTCCTTAAAAGAGAAGAAAAAAACTGCCATTCAGATCTTGAAAGATCATATGGAAAAAGTGGATTCTAAGGTAAAAGTGCATGTCGTACACCGTTTGGAAAGGGAAGTTTCAGGGATTCTAATTTTTGCCAAAACATCTGAAGTACAACAAAAACTACAGGAATCGTGGGAAACTTATATCACTGATAGAAAATACATGGGCGTAGTGGAAGGAAAAGTAAAGAAAGAAGAAGATACTTTAAAAAACTATCTGATGTCCAATAAAAACAATCAGGTATTTGTAGTTGACAGTCCTGAAGGCGCAACTGAAACCATTACACATTTTAAAGTAGTGAAACAAAGCAATGCCTTCTCCATGTTGGAATTCACCCTGGAATCAGGTTTCAAAAACCAAATCCGGGTACAGATGCAGCATTACGGACATCCAATAACAGGCGACAAGAAATACAAAGCCAGAAAAAACCCATTAGGTAGAGTGGCTTTACATGCCAGCATGATAGAGATGATCCATCCTGTTACCGGTAAGAAACTGAAATTTGAATTAGTAGCTCCAGCAAATTTCAGGAATTTGGTTGCGAAAGGATAATAAAGATTAGACTCTACAAGCTAGGTATTAACTAGTAAGATCAATAGTTAACAAATACGATTTCAATCTTGAATAAGAAAACACTTTTAACAAGCGGGAAATTATCAAAGGAATTCAAGGGTTTTATAGACAAGAATTATAAGGAAATCAAATGCCTGCAAACCAATAATCCTGATGAAATTGCGGAAATATTGCCTGAAGCTGATTTTGTAGCAGGTTTTAATTTTTTAGAAGGTCATAATATTTCTCATTTAAAATGGATTCACTCCTTTGGCGCTGGTGTAGATTCATTTCTAAAGTTACCCATCAAGGAAAATTGTCACCTTTCCAAAACAACTGGCAAAATGGGCAAAAGAATGGCTGAATATTGCTTGGCCTTTGTGTTGGAAGATTTAAAGCAATTGTTAACAATCCATGAAAACCAGCAGAATAAAAAATGGAGCACACCAAAGCAAAGGTATCTCTTTCAACAAAATGTATATATATTAGGTACGGGCTATGTGGGAACAGAAATAGCTAAGCTATTTAATCCTTTGACCACTAATGTAACAGGAGTTAATTCCGGTAGTAGCCATGCTTCAGTATTTGATCAATGTTATAAGTGGGACGATTTGAAAAAGGTAGGCATTCCAGATAATTCCATTATTATCAATACCCTTCCCCTTACAGCAAAAACTATTAATCTATTGGATAAAGATTTTTTTGAGAATCTCAGAAACTGTATGTTGGTGAACATTGGACGAGCCGGCACAATCAAAGAAACCGATTTGATCACTGCCTTATCAAATCACAATATCCGAAAAGCTATTTTAGACGTATTCAATGAAGAACCGCTCTCTCACAACTCACCCTTATGGCATCATTCGGGATGCATTGTCACTCCTCATTTGGCAGGTCCCACCAGCATAGAAGATGTAACCGAAAGTTTTACCATTGCTTATAATGATATGAAGCGCGGTAGAGTTGGTTCTCAATTTGTGAATAAATTAAGGGAATATTAACACAGTTGAAAAGATTGTATCCACGATTCAGAACTTCAAATGGCGTTTCTTGCGGGTCCTCATGAAAATGATTTTGAAATAAAATTCATCTCTGTGGATTTTATAAAGCGCTTTCCGAAAGCATTTTAATAATGAAAAATCTCAAAAATTAGGGTTTTCATCAAAAAGCGAGGTGTTATATTGAGTTTCTAACATTTCATTTCCAAATTTTATTTTCTATTTGTCCCGATACTCGGGAACAAAACAATGCTTCTACGCTTGTCCCAACGCTGGCCCGCTGTTTTGTCCTCCCTCCCGCTCTCTCCGAGCAAAACTTGTCCCGGTAAGTCGGGATTTTATTTGGTTGGGAAACTTTCAGGTATTTATCGAGAGTAGCCTCTTGCAAGAATATTCCTCTCATAAAAACCAGCACACAATCCAGTTTTTAATTATCGAACCAGCTTCTGCGCCTGTTCAATTTTAAATCCTGCAGTATGGAAGCTTTCACACCAATATCCACACTAAATGATTGAAACCTTCCAAAAGGTGTCCAGTTGGCGTTAATCTGCCAGCAATGTAAATCCCTGAAAATATTAAATGAGGTCTGGGTAAAATCGTTTTTCTCAAAATCATACCCTGAGGTAAATCCTACTTTCCATTTTTCAGTGAAATTGACATCTCCGCTAAAATTTGCTGTTTGGGTGATGGTAGGTTCTTCAAATCCTATTCTACTCCATCGAATGTTGTAACGTACCCGTAAATTCCATGGCACACTAAAATCAACATACATATCCGGATTGTTTGCTATAGCCTGCACCTGGTCTTCAGTAGCTCCTGCCTCTCTTGCTCTGCCTTCTAAACTGTTTCTATTTGCATCATCACTTTTCTTCCCTTTGGGATTTAAGTTGGTAGATAATGAAAGTACAGCATTGGTGAGCTTGCCTATCCCTTGCCCTGCTTCCCACGCATATGTATCTACTCTTCTTTGATGATACTCCATTGCCCCTTTTGCTTCTGTAGTTACACTATCCAAAATAACCAGATAGGGATTGATAGTTGTTTGCAGGTTTACATCCAGCTTTCCATTAAATAAATTTGTCCTGGCATTAATATTAATGGGTGCCAACCTAAAAGAATCTGCAATAACATTATAACTGGTGCTAAAAGAAAGGTTATCAAATATCTTCACCTTTTGAGGAGTGTCAGAAGTATCATTTTTCTTCTTTACTTTCATTTCTATAGTATTTGCCAATGAAAGACTAATAGTTCCTGATTTACCTCTTCCTGGGCTTCCGTAGACAAAACCTTCATACTTAGAAAAAATCCTTGTATTGCCCAAAGAATCTGTTTGTACCTCTTTGTATATACCATATTGTTCCTCACCAAAATCCGGGCGCCAGGACAGATTTACTGATGGTGTCATGATATGCCTTACAGCTTTCACTGCTCCTTTAGAGGGATAAATTGTTCCATATAACCTGGTGGTAAAACCTATACCGGCACTATAAGAACCAGCTCTTGAAAATTGGTTTATTGTATCAATTACAACTGTTTTTAAAGAGTCACTGTATCTGTGATTCAATTCCTTTAAATACCAAATGTCTTCATAGCTAAAATTAGGACTGGCTGTAATAAATTTAAGTAAGTTAAAAGAAGTAGAAACAGGAATTTTGTGTCTACCACCATTATTGGCTCTTTCCAATAGATATGGTAAAGTTTCCATATTAAAGGGTGCAATACTATCTTCAGTGGCCTCGGGTCCTACTCTACCAATATTATTGGTAATACGATTGGTAGAGGTAAAGTTGTAAGAATAATTTAATTTCTGAACCCAGTTTAGCCCTTTTACATTAAGTTGCTTAAAAGGGTATTGCCGGTTCATGTTCAATGCGACTTCAGGTAGTAAAATATCTATTTCATTGGTGATAACATTTTGATTATGCCTGGCACTAACTGCATAGTTGAATGGCGTCCCCTGAATTACATTGGAATAGGATATATTAGAGGTAAAGTTGGCATTAACTTGTTGTTGGTAATCCGCAGTTGGATTATTTGAATTAAAGGATGAAGTACCACCATTAACAGAAGCGGAAAACCTACCAGTTCCTTTTGATTCCGGTCGGTGAGACCATTGTACCCAGAAATCCCTTGCTATAGCTGAATCGGCCTCGGTCTCTCCTATTCTTTGTTGGTTAAAACGTATATTTAAATTCCCATTGTAGGAATATCTCTTTTTATAATTGGATGCCAATGACAAACCATAGCTTCCCTTCGAGTAAATCTCACCTCTCAAAGCCATATCAACATATTCACTCATTGCCCAATAATAACCTCCGTCCCTCAGGAAAAACCCTCGCCTGTTTTCCTCGCCATAGGTGGGGAAAAGTATGCCTGAAGTTTTGGTATTAGGCATAGGAAACAAACCAAAAGGCAATAAAAGGGGAGTTGGTATTTCACTAATTTCCAGATTGAAAGGACCTATTAAAATCTTGTCATTGGGGATCATTTTGATTTTGTTGGCTGAAATACCAAAATGAGGATGTTCTAAATTACATGTGGTATATAACGCATGTTCACCAAATAATTCATCTTTTTCATTTTTCTTGATCCACTCGGAATGCATAAAAGCCTCACCTTGTTGGGTAATCACTCCTTTTATAATCGCTTTCTTTGTATCGAAATTATAGGTGATTTCTTCTGTTTGATAAACTTGCCCCTTATCTGTAAAAATAGGTTTCCCTCTTACTGTACCCAATGTATCGGCCAAACCCTGGGCATCCAATATTTTTGACTCGTAATTTACTTTAATCTTATCCGCATCAAGTTCAATGTCACCATAATCCACATGGGCAGTATTGTACATAATAATATCCTGTGTTTTTAAGTTGAAGTTTACAGAATCTTTGGCCTTATAATTGACAGTAGTTTGTATATCTCCCTTTCGGGTAGTTTTAGTTGTGTCAACAACATTAGCTTGGGCAGAGTCCGATAAAAGTTGTACTGAATCAACCTCTGTGCGTATAGTATCGTTAGTAGTGACAGGAGAAGCATTGTCATTCTTTTGGGATACAGTATCCACTTCCTGTGAAACAGATAAAAAAGGAATGAAAAAGATGAATAAAATTAATATATACCGCCTCAAATTCTTTGTTGGATTTTTCCGATTTGTTGAAAATTTTACAACTTTGTGTAAAATTATACTATTCAAATTTAACAACCGAAAGATTGTGAAAAATATTGTCATCCTTTCTCTACTTACTTTTTTGACAGTGCTCGGCTCTTTCACAAATCTAAACAAACCTTCATACAAAGTAGACCGTGTAGTAATAGATGCCGGGCATGGTGGCAAAGATGGTGGCACCAGTGGTGTAGTGTCAAAAGAAAAAGATGTTGCCTTAAATATTGCTTTGGAACTAGGTACTATTATAAAAGAATATTTGCCGGATGTAAAAGTCATTTATACTAGAACTAATGATGAATTTATTGAACTGGATGAACGTGCTAACATCGCAAACAAAAATGGTGCCGACCTCTTTATTTCAATTCATTGTAATGCCGTGGATTATAGTAATAAAGTTTATGGAACAGAAACCTGGGTTATGGGTTTACATAAATCGGAAACCAATCTTAATGTGGCAAAACGTGAAAATTCGGTGATATTGATGGAAGAAAACTATGAAGAAAAATATGAAGGCTTCGACCCTAATGATCCGGCCTCACATATATTATTTTCTTTATACCAAAATGCATATCTTTCGAATAGTTTGAACCTTGCGGAAAAAGTTGAGTATCAATTTCAAAAGCGGGTGGGCCGACATAGCAGAGGCGTTAAACAAGCTGGGTTTGTAGTTTTATATAAAAGCTCCATGCCAAGTGTACTAATAGAAACTGGCTTTTTAAGTAATCCAAAGGAAGAAAGATACCTGAATGATGATCTGGGACAGACCTATATTGCGTCTGGTATTTTCAGGGCCATTAGAGATTATAAAGTAGAAATTGAATCAATGAACTAAATTATAAAATTTTGAAAATAGCAAAAGAAGTTAAAATCGCCATATTGGCCATTACATCCCTGGTAGTGTTTTATCTGGGATTTAATTATTTAAAAGGAGTCGATTTTTTTAATCCCACTAATGAGTATTATGCTATTTATGAAGAAATAAATGGCCTGACGGAATCCAATCCTGTGTTGCTCAGTGGGTTATCCGTGGGAAGAGTAAGTGATATAGAGATATTACAAGATCAGGAAAATAAAGTAAAAGTTTATTTTGAAGTTCGTGAGGACATTACTTTAGGTAAAGAGTCAGAGGCAATTTTGCATACAGACCTATTGGGTTCACAAACAATTGTACTAAACAGAGGAAATGTGACTGAAGTAGTAAGTGAAGACAACCAGATAAATGGATCTGTCAAACAATCGTTAACTTCCCAAATACAAGAACAAGCTTACCCCGTGCTACAAACCCTGGATTCAGTTGGAAAACACCTCAATGGTATTCTTGCCAACATTGACAACAACGAACAATTAATTAATGGCATTTTAACTGATGTGAAAACCACTACTGATGCTTTAGCAAATGTTTCCAAAAAAGAAGCCACTATTCGGGCACTCATTGATGATTTCAAGAAAATTTCAGGAACCTTAGCCGATGAAAAAGAGGGATTATCTTCCATATTAGCAAAAGTAAATGGCATAGCAGATTCCATCAATGCCCTGGAAGTAGGAAGAGTAGTGAAGAGAATAGATACTACATTAACAAACGTCAATGCTGTAATAGCTTCAATGCAAGATGGTGAAGGCACTATTGACAAATTGTTGAATGACGATTCGCTTTACAACACTTTAAACAAAACATTGGAAGACCTGGACAAATTACTGATTGATGTAGAACAACAGCCAAAGAAATATGTTCATTTTTCACTATTTGGTAAAAAGGATAAGGATAAAAAAGATTGAACCGATTGATCTGCGAATAAAGTTTAACGTAACTTGAAATTCTGATTTTCATAAAAACACATTTTAAAAAGCTACATGGATATTGCATTCAACAAAAACGAAGACCTTAACAAACAATCAATAGACCAACTAAAATATAAACTGGAGAAAGTTTATTTAGGTGGTGGAGAAAAAAAAATCGCTTCTCAACATAAAAAAGGGAAATTAACTGCCCGTGAAAGAATTAATTATTTATTGGATAAAGATGCCGAATTTCTGGAGGTAGGTGCTTTTACTGCAGAAGGGATGTATGAAGAAGTGGGTGGCTGCCCATCAGCTGGTGTAGTTACCGGCATTGGTTACGTTGAAGGCAGGCAAGTGATGGTAGTGGCCAATGATGCCACAGTAAAAGCAGGAGCATGGTTTCCCATGACTGCAAAAAAGAACCTGAGAGCTCAGGAAATAGCCATGGAAAATCGGTTGCCCATTATTTACCTGGTAGATAGTGCCGGTGTTTTCCTTCCCATGCAAAATGAAATTTTCCCTGATAAAGAACATTTCGGACGACAGTTCCGGAATAATGCCAAGATGTCTTCCATGGGTATTATCCAGGTAGCTGCTATCATGGGCAGTTGTGTGGCAGGAGGAGCTTATCTTCCTATTATGGCAGATGAGGCCATGATTGTAAATGAAACAGGATCCATTTTCCTTGCGGGTTCTTACCTTGTAAAAGCTGCCATTGGTGAAAATATAGATAACGAAACTTTAGGAGGAGCTTCCACGCATTGTGAAATCTCTGGTGTTACAGACAATAAATATGAAACTGACGAAGAATGTTTAGATGCTATTAGAAAAATATTTAATAAGATAGGCTCTTACGAAAAAGCAGGATTCGATCGCGCTGAGCCGGCAAAACCGGCTAAGGATGAAAAGGAAATATATGGCATATTACCTCATGACAGAGTAAAACCTTACGATACCAAAGAGATTATTGAACGTCTGGTAGATAATTCTGAATATGATGAATACAAGGCACTTTACGGAAAATCACTTATATGTGCAACAGCCAGAATAGATGGATGGGCAGTGGGTATCATTGCCAATCAGCGCAAAGTGGTAAAAACCAAAAAAGGCGAAATGCAAATGGGTGGGGTGATTTATTCCGACTCAGCAGACAAAGCGGCACGCTTTATTATGAACTGTAACCAAAGAAAAATCCCCTTACTATTTCTACAGGATGTAAGTGGTTTTATGGTGGGTAGCAAATCCGAACATGGAGGCATTATTAAAGATGGAGCTAAAATGGTGAATGCAATGGCCAATTCGGTGGTGCCTAAATTTACCATCATTACAGGTAATTCCTATGGAGCAGGAAATTACGCTATGTGCGGAAAAGCCTATGATCCAAGGCTAATTTATGCATGGCCAAGTGCTCAAATTGCAGTAATGAGTGGAGCTGCTGCGGCCAAGGTATTGCTCCAGATAAAAGTAGCCACGTTGAAAGCCAAAGGGGAAAAAGAAATCACCGAAGAAGAAGAAAAGAAAATGCTTGCTGAGATCACAGATAAATATAACGAGGAACTTTCCCCTTACTATGCGGCTGCCCGGCTATGGGTGGATGGGATCATTGATCCATTGGAAACAAGAAAAGTAATTTCGATGGGAATAGAAGCAGCTAACCACGCCCCTATCGAAAAACCATTCAATGTAGGTGTAATTCAAACCTGATATCTGCAATTATGATTGATATAGATAAAAAAGAATTTAAAGCCCTGGTTTCTCTTCTCGATGACGAGGATGCGGAAGTAAACCGCCATGTGGAAGAGAAAATAATGTCTCTGGGCAGTGAAATCATTCCTTACCTTGAAGAACAATGGGAGAATAGTTTTGATCCCGAAATTCAGCGTAAGTTGGAGGATATGATTCATGTACTACAATTTGATCTGCTCAAGGAAAGGCTTGTCAAATGGAAAGACAAAGGCGCTTCTGATTTACTGGAGGGTATGTGGATTGTATCTACCTATCAATATCCTGATACTGAACTGGAAGAACTGAACAAGCAAATAGAGCAAATATATTATGATATCTGGGTAGATTTAAAGCCGGATCTACATCCGTATGACCAAATCAAAATTATCAATGGTTCTTTATTTTCCAAGCTAAAGTTCCGTGCCAACACCAAAAATTTCCACTCGCCCAATAATTCATTAATTAAATCTGTTCTGGAGAGTAAAAAGGGAAACCCTATTACTTTGTCCGTCATTTACATATTAGTTGCCGAAAAGCTGGGATTACCTGTTAAGGGTGTCAATCTACCTAATTTGTTTATTATCACTTACAAAACGGAGGAATTGCAATTTTATATAAATGCTTTCAACAGAGGATTGATTTTCTCCAAAAAAGACATAGATAATTATGTGGCTAATCTTAACCTCACACCAAAAGAAAGTTTTTACCAGCCTTGTAACAATGAGGAAATAGTAAAAAGAGTATTAAGAAACTTAATTATTGCTTACGACAAATTAGACGAGCATCAAAAGTCTGAAGAAATTAAGGAACTACTAGTATTACTTTCCGGAGGCATTGATTTTGATGCTTTAGGTTTATAATTGTCAGAATTAACAACAATCTGGCATTGCTTGATTCTGGATATCTTTCCGGCATCAAGCTCTACTAAAATCTTTTAATCCTGCAGCCCATTGCAGGCATTTTTGCTGGTTGTATTTTTGCACCGGACTCAAAAGAGGACAGCGCATTTTCAGCATAATTTTTAGTAACTTCAGCAGCATTCTGCGGATTATCATCTATAGCCCCCTGATATAGCACCTTCAGTTGATTTCCTGAAACTTGCACAAAAAACACTTCCGGCAGTTTAGTTGCCCCTAATAATTTGACCAGCTTGTTCTCAGGGTCAGAATAATAAGCTCCAGACCAATTTTTTCCACTAAAGAATTTTTGCATAGAGGCCAGATTATCAGTAGAAGGGTTGTTCTTTTCATGCGGATTCACAAATAAAATCGAGTACCCTTTTTCAGTTTGTTTTTGCGAAAAAGAGCTAATCCTGGAATTATAGGAGTCTACAAATGGACAAGTATTATCCACAAACATAATGAAAGCACCTTTATTGCCAATTTTGCTTCCTAAGGCAACCGATTGACCTGATTTCACTTCTTTTAGCTGAATACTCCCTATATCCTGCGCTGAGATTATTAAGGTGCTAAAAACAATAATGATACTGAGCGTAAAAGTTTTCATGATGTTTAATTGGTGTTAAAACAAATAAAATACTCTTGTAAGTTAATAAATTTAAGTAAGCATTCTTTCCTGTAGCCATCCTTTATTATTTCCCCCTTCATTTCTGACCAGTTCTCATCAACGGGTTTCAAAAACAAATGCTCTCTGAAATCTATTTCCCTTTTCATATACAACTTGTAAAGAACCTCTTTAGCAGACCACATTTTGCTAAAGTGCAGCAATTGGTCATTGCAAAACATCATTTCCTCTTGAGTGAGAATCCTCGGGGCTACTTTCCGCATCTTCTCATGAGGCTTCTCTATATCTATACCAACATCTATGCCATTTCCAATAATCACTACTACGTAATCGGCTGTGTGTGATAAAGATAAACTATAATTGGAATCTGGCATTTCAGGCTTTCCAAACACATTCCTATAAATAGGCTGGTAAGTCTTCTGCAAATCGTGAAAAGCTTGAAAACACAGCATCCTTCCGGCTAAAAACTCTAAAGCCTTGCCAGCATGGTGTATTTCCTTATAGATTATTTTATCTCCGGCACTTAATCGCACCTTTTTTTCAAGAGAATCCAGGTCTTCAACAATCTTCCAAACTGCTAAATGAATATTTTCGTTGACTTCTGTAATGTTTATGAGTGGCATCCTTTAAATTTACATCATGCCTAAAATTAACGTAGAAAAAATTCAAACCCTAACGGGACACAAAGATTGCTTGTATACATTAGAGGCCGGAGCTGATCCACAACACTTTTTTTCAGCAGGTGGAGATGGAATAATTGCCCATTGGGATCTTGAAAACCCTGAATTGGGCAGTATGGTGGCCAGAGTAAAAAATTCCGTTTATGCACTCCATTATCTACCCCACAAGCATCAGCTGGTAGTGGGGCACAATTATGAGGGGATTCATTTAATAGATGTGGATGCTAAAAAAGAATTGAAATCTGCAAAAATTACCTCCAGTGCCATTTTCGATATAAACTCTATTGACAACATGATCATTTCAGCCTGTTCAGACGGACAAATTATATTATCGGATGTGAATGACTTAAGCACCATAAGAAAGATCAAACTTGGGGAAAAAAGTGCAAGAACTATTGCTATTCACCCTAACAAAGAAGAAATAGCAGTAGGAATGAGTGACAATAGCATAAAAATCCTGAGTACAATAGATTGGCAAATTAAACATAATCTCCAGGCTCATAAAAATTCAGTTTTCACCCTACAATATAGTGCTGATGGGAAATTACTTTTAAGTGCCGGACGTGATGCACATCTAAAAATTTGGAATTCAACCAGCGAATACAGCCTTCAGGAATCTATCGCAGCACATATGTATGCTATCAACCATATCAGCTATAGTGCTGACGGACTTCATTTTGCTACTTGCAGCATGGACAAAAGCATTAAGATTTGGGATGCAAAAGCTTTTAAACTCATTAAAGTGATAGATAAAGCAAGGCATGCAGGTCATGGCACATCCGTGAATAAATTGTTGTGGACGAATTATAAAAACCAATTAATTAGTGCCAGTGATGACAGAAGCTTGTCAATTTGGAATATTCAAATCGATTAATAAAAATATACCTGTATATTTACTACCTTGAAAATGTTAAACTTTTTTCTTACTATAAAGTAGACAAAAGCAGGTCTTGGTCGTTCTATTTATAAATACTGAATTAAAACAATGAAAATTACCCCTTTAGAAATACGACAGAAAGAATTTGAAAAAGGATTCAGAGGATATGACAAAGATGAGGTAAGCGCTTTCCTCACTTCATTATCGCAGGAATGGGAAAGGGTAATGGACACCCAGAAAGAGCTTCGGATGAAGTTGGAAACTGCGGAAAAGGAAGTTGAAAAGCTACGTCAGGTAGAAAGTTCTCTTTACAAAACATTAAAAACTGCAGAAGATACCGGTGCCAATGTAATCAGCCAGGCCAATAGAACAGCTGAATTACACATAAAGGAAACTCAGATGAAAGCTGACTCTATACTGAATGATGCACAAAACAAAGCACATGCCATGATAGAAGATGCTACCCATAAAGCCCAAAATATTATGGAAGAAATGGAAGAAGAGTTGAAAGAGCTGGCAAGTGGGTTTAAAGTATTGGAAAACCATCGGGACAATATGGTGGAAGAGTTGAAAAATCTTAGCACAAGCTTACAGGACAAGGTGAAAAAGGTAGAGGACAGGTTGCAGCATGTAGATATAGAAACCCACTTGAAAAGAGCCAGAAAAGCCGTGAAAAAGATACAAAACACAGACAATGACCATACTCCCGGACGAGAGACGGCAAATACTCCCATCAAGGAAGACCCGAAAAAACACCTACTGGAAGAACCCACAGCAGAAAAAACAGAGAAGGGATCCAATACAAAAGGAGAAGATACTTCCTTTTTCGATGATATTCAATAAGTACAAATGAAAGGAAAAGTAGCATTATCCGGGATGGCCTTCTATGGCTACCATGGATATTATACCGAAGAAAACAAACTAGGTAACCATTATACAGTTGATTTAATAGTAGAGACTGAATTAACAGCTATGAATGATGAATTGGAGAGTACCATCAACTACGAAAAACTTTATAACAGTACAAAGGAAGTGATGCTCCAACCACTCAAGCTGTTGGAAACCTTAGCCTACCGAATAGGAAAAAAAATATTGAAAGAGAATACCGAAGCCATTAAGGTGTATGTGAAAGTAATCAAACACCAACCACCCATCGGTGGCATTTGTGATCATGCTTTTGTGGAATTGGAGTTGGAGAGAGAATAAGCTCCCCTCCTATTTAGATTCACTTAAATCTATACCCTACATGAATACCTACACGAAGATTTAACTGGGCTCCCGAGACAATTTCACTCTTTTGCCCATTTTTAAAAAAGAATCTATCCGGCTCTGGTTCTTTAGGGATATCTGTCTGATCAAAAACATACCGCATTCCCAGTCCACCAAATATGGTCACATAAAAAGGATTAAAATCGTACATCTTGCCGACCTTAAAGTTAAGTCCCGGAACAAACCTTTTTACCTGGGAATCGAAATAACGATAGTAAAGACAATCTCCCTGCTCGTCATTGCATGAATAGCCCGCTATGCGTTGGGAATTATACCTAACAAAAAAGAAAGCAGGTTCTATTTCAAAAAAATTGCGAGAGTTGGACGGGTAATTATTTTCAGCACCTGAATAAATTCGGTATTGAAAATAAGCTTTCACCCCGCTTCCATCTTTAAACCAATCTTTATCTACATTGACATCTGATCCATAAATGTCATAAATATATCCTAATTCAACCCCTATCGCTCTATTGTTACTTATATTTTTTATGAGTCCTATATCCGCAGAGTTATAGTTTTCCAGATGGCTTATTAATGAAAGCTGAAGCATATACTTTCCTCTCTCACTAGCAGTATTTTGGGAACTATCAATTTGACTAAAAGCACAGCTTATGTTAAGGATACACGCTATTGGTAATAATAGTAGTTTATTCATCATTCCCCGGCAGGCTTAAAATTTTACTTAGCTGTTTCAATTCATATGGGTTAGAAAAGTCATATTGAAAAACACCTTCTTTTCCTGTGACTATCAGTTCTTTTCTGCCATAGTTGGCAATTACATCATAACTGGGGATACTATCATGATGAGCAATAAGGACAGGATCACTTTTTTGTTTGATATTAAACACTTTCAGACCATAATCCCCCTCACAAACAAAAAGCACAGTATCACTTACAGCCAGTCCATGAGGATTTAGCATATCGACAGTATTGAGCAGAGTGGGATTTCCTAAATCCGTTACATCCACTACCTCCATCCGATTTGGGCCCGACTGACAAGTAGTTCCATTTCTGAGAGTTACATAAGCTGTATTCCCTGAAACTACCACCGGATCGCATGAATAGGAATGTTGAAAATTGGATAAAAAAACCGGAATAGGATTGTCTTCCACAGAGTAGATGTACATACCCCATTTGGTACCAATGAAAAGATAATTTTCATAAGGAAAGATAGTTTCCACTCCTGCGTTTATTTCTGTAGTACCAATAAGGTTTGGATTGTCAGGGTTGCTGATATCAAAAGTTTTAAGGGAGCTTTCTTCCACTATATATAAATATCCTTTAAGAAAAGTGAAACGGGCCATAGACCCACCTTTTCCCTCTCCCGAAGTATCAATTCCTTCACTATCAGAGTTGCATCCCGAAAAGAAAAAAGCAATAGCCAACATAGCCAACAATAGTATAGTCAGCCCTTTTATATTTTTCATAGAGTTTATTTTAAAAGTCATTTATCAGCTGTTAGTTTAATGATAGCACTCCGGATAATTTAAAGTTGCTCTTTCCCAACCTATCACAACCCCTTTTGCCGAGTCAGGACATTCATAATAGGTATTTTCTTCCTGCGGATGTTGCGAAGCAAATGGAAAAACATTTTTTACTCTGGAGGCTAATTGAACGTTTGCAGGATTGCTAATATCAATGGCCAAAAGATCCCTGGCTTGGTCTACATAAAGAATGTTATTTCTAATAGCTATATCATTGCTTCCGGCTATTTGAATAAAACCAATATTTTGAGGATTCTCAGAATGGGTATTATCAAAAACATGAATCCCTTTGAGCCTGTCCACTACTAAAAGATATTCATTGATAACATATATTTTCCCTGGATTTTCTATCTCCTGTGCGGTCAGGCTTTTTATTTCAATCTCACTTTCAGTAGCATAAATGGGCCTGAATCCCTCAACTTGTGCTACATCAAAACTTGGTACAGGTTCCCAAGTATCACAGGCTGTCAGAGCCATAAGAATTAACAAGGTTGGAAAACAATTGAAGGTAAGTACTTGTACACTTTTTTTCATATCGGTAAAATATATTTGGCCTGCTTTGTTCTTGCCAATAATGACACCAGTATTCGATCAAAGGTTGTAAGGTATTGTATAATAATCGAAATAAATACCATTATTTAATGGAGCTTAGTAACCAAATGAATAACAAATAAATACATGTATGTTCCTAATACTGTCTGTTTTCGAAATAAGTAAGAGTGATAATATTAAGATTAAATGACTTATTCCAAAAAATATAGCATCTTAGCAATATAGATATTCTGTATATGCCTGATCAGTCAAAACAATTTATTTCAACGTTTATCTTGATTCTTTTCTCCCTTTTTTCTTTCTCACAGGAAAAAACAGGAATTGCTGACACATCAGAGGTTAACCGTTTAAACAACCTATTCAAATCCAGCAGGTCCCAAAATCCCGTTGAAGCTTTCATGTTCGCAAGTAGTGCTTTGCAACTAGCCGAAGAACTCAATTATAAAAAAGGACAAGCAACTGCTTTGAATAACCTTGGAGTATACCACAAGCAAAAGGGTGATTATGATGCTTCTCTACAGTATTACAAAAGAGCCCTGACCCTTTATGAGGAAATCAATCATAAAGATGGATCGGCTAAAGCACTTAGTAACATTGGGAATATTTATTCCATCAATGAAGATTTTGAGAATGCATTGGATTACTACCTAAAGGCACAAAAAATATTTGAAGAATTAAATGACACCTCCCGATTAACAAGAATTCTTAATAATCTGGGAAACGTTTATTTGGACAATGGTCAGGAACTTGAGGCTGTTAAATACTATAAAGAGGTGCTTGATATATTCGAAAATAGTCCCAACAAAAAAGACCTGTTTGACCCTTACAGTAATATTGGTAAAATATTTTTCAATCGGGCAGAATATGACAGTGCCTTAAATTATTTTAAAAAATCATTGGAATATGAAGTTAAAGCCGATAATAAATTTGGAATTGCCGGCTCACTGGTCAGAATATCCCGACTTCAGAATGCGAAAAGAAATTACCCGGCCGCACTTAAAGCAGGAATTAATGCTATGAATTTGGCTGAATCTGTTGATTCCAAACCCATCTTAATGGATGCTTACAGTACCCTGGCTGAAATATATCTACACTTAGACGATCTCCGCAACTCCTATTTGTATATGAACCAATACCATACCATAAAGGAAAGTCTTTTCAATGAAAAAACGCGAAAGGCCATTGCTGAATTGGAAAAGAGTGTAGAATTGGAGCAAAAAGAAAAGGAAATTGCACTATTAAAAAAAGAAGCAGAAATAAGTGAGTTGGAATATCAAAACAGTCAGTTATATACACTTGGCTCTATATTATTATCAATCTTACTCTTGTCATTAGCCATTGTTATTTTTCTGAAATTCAAGGAAAGTAAAAAAGCCAAATCCTTGTTGGAATATCAAAACAAGGAAATCTTAAAAAGTAAAAAGACCCTGGAAATTCAGAAATTAAAACTTGAAAGCTGGAACCGGAATATTACTGACTCTATTGAATATTCCAAAAGTATTCAGGAAGGTATTATGAATCATAATAATTTTGAGAACAATATTCCGCAATCATTCATTTTCTACAAGCCAAAGGACATCGTAAGTGGTGATTTCTACTGGTATGCCAGAAAAGGACATATAGACATTTTAGTACTGGTAGATTGTACAGGACATGGTGTGGCTGGTGCTTTTATGACCGTAATTGCCAATTCTATCTTAAACCAAATTGTAAATGAACAAGACACTACCGATCCTGCTACCATTTTAAGATTGATGGATTCTAAAGTAATGGAAACTTTAAAACAAAAAGAAGTAACCACCAAGAACCATAGCATGGATATGGCTATTTGCAAAATAGACAATGATAACCACACACTTACATATGCCGGAGCCAAAAGACCATTGTATATGGTTTCAAAAGGAGAGTTAGAGGAAATTAAGGGAGACAAATATACTATTGGAGAATATTATGACACTCCACATAAAGAATTTAGAAATAATGAAATAAAGCTTCATCCGCAACTCCGGTTTTATCTGAGTTCAGATGGGTTTGCAGACCAATTTGGTTATTCCATTGAGAAAAAATATATGACTCATAGGTTCAAAAACCTGTTAAAAACCATTTCAGGAAGAACTATGAAGCAGCAAGGTGATAGCCTGGCACTTGAAATGCAACGCTGGCAGGGAGAAATGGAACAAACCGATGACATGCTCGTCATCGGTTTTAGTTTGAATTAAAGAATTCTAGTACTCGCTCCATTTGAGTTTGCCCCTGGATACACCCATGAGGTTACATAAACGATATAATAAACGTGCGCCTACATTGCCATTCCAGTCGTTATCACCAGGAGCCACTTCGTTTAAATCAAATCCGATAATCTTCTTCCCGTTCTTCACTAACTTGGTCAGTAAATAAACTGTTTCGGAAAAGCTCAATCCACCGGGAACAGGTGTGCCAGTATTAGGACAAAGCTCAGGCCGTAAGCCATCAATATCCAAAGTCACATACACATTGGTAGGTAATTCTTTGATAATCCGGTCACATATAATCGTCCAGGATTCCCCTTCGAAAGTACCATTTTTAATGTCATCATCATAAAAAACTACTACCCTGTCATTGGATTTTTTTACATATTGAGCTTCTTCCTCACAGAAATCACGGATACCCACCTGCACCACGCTTTCCACTTGTGGTAATTTCAAAGCATTATAGGTAATGGAGGCGTGAGAATATTCAAAATTCTCATAAGATTTTCTCAAATCCATATGGGCATCAATCTGTAAAATACCGAAAGATTCGTATTTTTCAGACATGGCTTGTATAGCTCCTAAGGGTGTACTATGATCCCCCCCTACAATACCAACCAGTTTATCGTTATTTAAGTGTGTTAAAGTTTTCTCCTTTACCCAATCAACCATTTCAGCGCAAGCAGTATTGATCAGCTTTAACAATTCTCTGGCTTCATCATTCTCTTCAGTTCCTGCTTCCAAATGAGCGATATAGCTCTCTGCCAATTTTCTATGTTTTTCACTTTTGCTTTCTATTCCCTTATCTATAGGAAGCAAATGAATTCCTAACTTCCAGGCATCTATAATGTCTCTTTGATACAAATCCACCTGGGTAGAGGCATCCAGTATATGTTGAGGTCCTTCTGCTGTACCTGCCTCGTAGGATACGGTAACCTCCCATGGTACTGGTAATAAAATCAAATCCGCTGTTTTTTCATTGAAGGGCAAGCCGAAAATGTCGCCACTGTTCCCCATCCCATTAGGATCATAATTTTCAATCAACTTCTTTTTACTATCTGTCATAAATTCAATATCAATAAATATCTTCCGGACTTATATATTCAATAAAGTCACAATTTTTTTCTGAAATTTCTGACCAGGAAGTAAAAGGCACGCGAATATGCACAATGCCTCCAGTGCCTACATGGCCAATTTCAGCACCAGTAATGTATTCTGATAAATAAGATATAGCAGGGTTATGCCCTACTACAATAGCTGAACGTAACTCAGCAGGTATTTCTGTTATTATACGGATTAAAATCCGGACAGATGCTTCATAAATATCCTCTAAAGACTCAATATGATCCTGGTCAACACCTAACTGCTCATTAATCCTCCAAACGGTTTCGGTAGTTCTTACGGCACTACTATGAAGAATAATATCAGGAATAAATTCGTTTCTTTTTAGATATAACCCAATTTTAGATGCATCTTGATAACCCTTGGAGGTTAGCTGACGTTCTACATCTTTTGTGTTAGCCGATTGTTCCTCAGCCTGGCCATGACGGATAAGATAAAGTTCTTTAACCATTTGTTTTCACCTGTTTAAAGTAAAATTAGGATTAATACTGAAACTATTTAAAAAAAAGAGGAAAAACCTAAATTCTTTTTTTCTAACTTTTTTTGTAGATATTTGAAACTCATTAGCATCAAAACAATTAATTATGTCGAAAAATCTAGTCATTGTAGAGTCTCCCGCAAAAGCAAAAACGATTGAAGGATACCTTGGAAAGGATTATAAGGTACTTTCCAGTTACGGTCACGTACGTGATTTGCAAAAAGGAAATAATGCAATTGATGTTAAAAACGGATTTACTCCTACCTACGAAATTTCAAAAGATAAAAAAGAGTTGGTCAAATTATTAACCAAAGAAGCAAAATTGGCAGAAATGATCTACCTCGCGACTGATGATGACCGCGAAGGAGAAGCTATTTCATGGCATTTGAAAGAAGCTTTAAAGTTAGATGATACGAGAATTAAAAGAATCGTATTCAGGGAAATTACAAAATCAGCTATTCAGAATGCGCTGAACTCTCCTCGTACAATTGATGATGATTTGGTGAATGCACAGCAAGCCAGGAGAATTTTGGACAGGTTGGTAGGTTTTGAGCTTTCTCCTATTTTATGGAAAAAAATTAAGACCGGACTTTCTGCTGGCCGTGTGCAATCAGTTGCCGTGCGGATAGTAGTTGAAAGAGAAAGGGAAATAGATAAATTTAAAGCACAATCATTTTATAAAATACAGGCTGTTTTTGAAGTAGAAGGAGGGAAAACTTTAAAAGCTGAGCTTCCGGGAAGGTTTTCTACTGAAAAAGAAGCCCGGGAATTCCTTGAAAAATGTATCAATGCAGATTTCAGCATTGGTAAACTGGAGAAAAAACCAGCTAAGAAAACCCCTGCACCCCCATTTACCACTTCAACGTTACAACAAGAGGCTTCCAGGAAATTAGGTTTTTCAGTATCACAAACCATGTCATTGGCACAGAGGCTTTATGAAGCAGGTAAAATCTCTTATATGAGAACAGATTCATTGAATCTATCTGATGATGCCGTAAAAAGCGCAACAGCTGAAATCTCTTCCGAATATGGAAATGAATTTGTGCAGACAAGGAAATTTAAAACCAAATCAGCAGGCGCACAGGAGGCTCACGAAGCCATAAGGCCCACCAATTTCAGTAGCAAAGAAGCAGGCTCTGACTATAATGAAAAGCGTTTGTACGAACTGATCTGGAAAAGAGCCATTGCCTCTCAAATGGCTGATGCGCAGATTGAAAAAACCAATGTAAGTATAGATATATCCACCACTAATGAAACCTTAAGTGCCAGTGGTGAAGTAATTAAATTTGAAGGATTCCTTAAAGTTTATATCGAATCGGTAGACGAAGATGATGAACAGGAATCAGAAGCTAAAGGAATGCTTCCTCCATTGAAGTTGGGACAGGATTTACAGCTAAACAAAATGACTTCCAGAGAAGGCTTTACACGTCCTCCTGCAAGATATAATGAAGCTACTTTGGTGAAAAAACTGGAGGAATTAGGTATTGGCCGTCCGTCCACCTATGCCCCTACTATTTCTACCGTTCAAAAACGTGGATATGTAATCAAAGAGTTCAGGGAAGGAAAGGAAAGAAAGTACGTAGAGCTAATATTGGAAGGTAAAAAAATAGTACGCTCTGAAAATACAGAAATTACCGGAACTGAAAAGAATAAGCTCTATCCAAGCAATTTAGCAATGGTGGTAAATGATTTTCTGGTAGAGCATTTTCCGAATGTGACAGATTATAATTTCACAGCCAAGGTTGAAAAAGAATTTGATGAAATTGCTAAAGGACTCAAGCAGTGGAATCAAATGATCGAGCATTTTTATGGTGACTTTCATGCTAAAGTAGATGAGGCAGAAAGTCTGGAAAGAAAAGATGTTAATACAGGACGAGAGCTGGGAATTGATCCTAAAACAGGTAAAAAAGTAATTGTAAGGTTAGGAAAATTCGGACCACTTGTTCAATTAGGTGAAACTCCCGAAGAAGGAGATGAGGAGGGGGAAAAACCTAAGTTTGCCAGTCTCAGAAAAGGACAGTTTATAGAAAGTATTACGCTGGAAGATGCCTTGGAATTATTCAAACTACCAAGAGACATTGCTGATTACGAAGATCAGAAGATGGTCGCTGCCATCGGTAGGTTTGGGCCTTATATTCGTCATGAAGGCAAGTTTTACTCCATCCCCAAGGAGGATGATCCTTTGGAAATCAATGCAGAAAGAGCAATAGAAATTATTGAAGAGAAAAGAAAAGCTGACAGGGAAAAGTTTATTAAAGGTTTTGATGAAGATGCAGAAATGCAAATACTCAATGGTCGATGGGGGCCATATATTAAAGCCGGTAAAAAGAATGTAAAGATACCGAAAGATAAAGAGCCCGAAAGCCTTACCTATGCGGAATGCGTGGAATTAGCTGAAAAAACACCTGAAAAAGGCAAAAGAGGCGGAGCTGCAAAAGGAGCAAAAGCTAAAGCTGATACCACTAAAACCGCTACTAAAGCTAAAGCCAAAGGAGCTGCAAAAGGTGGAGCTAAAAAAGCACCTGCTAAAAAGAAATAAAGTAGAACCATACCCAATTAGAAAAGCCATTCCGAATAAATTTCGGAATGGCTTTTTTTGTTTATAATTTTTCATCCAATGTCGGTACGTTGAAAACATCAGACATCCCAGGGTAGCACTCAGCCAACATAATTCCTTGGCCAACCTTTTCGCTACAAATACAAACGAGATGCAGACTTGGGAGTGCTTTGATCCATCACTGGCCTTACTAGCCATCCGGTCTGAATATCGTCTGACCTCGGCAGGATATTAGGTCAGTACCGCAGGTCGGACCGGTTTTATTTCACCTTCAATCGAGGTATGTTGAAAACATCAGACATCTTAATTTAAAACTGCAATATTTGCTATTTCAATCCTATCTCCCATTTAGAGATATCCATGTCTGACATGGGTGTGTTACTTCTTCAGCTTAGTTACTTCTGCTTTAATATCCATTACCATTTGTGTGAGTTCCTGCATGCTCAGTGGATTACCTGAACCCGCATTTGCTTGTGGGAATTGGGTACTAATAAATGCTTTAGCTTCCCAGATTTCCAGAATACCTGAGGCTGCCAGCTCATAAGGCGCATATAAAGTATTATCCGACACTAAATAAAGAATTCCCTTCTCAGAAATATAGTTGAAAGCTCTTTTATAGACTACCCCTTCCTGCTCACTCACTATCACATAAGTATTACCATTTTTAATATCAGCAGCACTTTCCAAATACTGACCAATAATGATAGTTCCCGGCTGTATGGGTAACATAGAATCACCGGAAATTTCAAAAGCCCGGTAAGTGCGGTTTTTAGGCAAATTGGGCAGCTGAAAACGAGGTAAGTCCTGTAAATATTCCGGATCTGCATAGCCACTGGTATATCCCGCAGCTGCTTTTTGAGGAACTAATTCTATATTCTCATTCTCCTGGCTATCTACAGTAATAGCCAATATTTTTGTAGGCTTTTGAGGCCTGATATGTTGTGTTAAATCCTGCGATAATAAATCATCTATGCTCAGATTAAATACCTCCGCTATTTTAAGCAAAGTGCTGATACGTGGATCGGCCCTACCCTCTTCATAGGAACCTATAAGTGAACGCTTAATTTCCAGCCGGTCGGCCAAATCCTGCTGTGTCCAACTTTTTTGCTTTCGTAAATGTTTGATATTGCTGCTTACTAAATTCACTACTTTTTATTTATAGCATCGAAATTTCCCTAAACCGAATCTATTCGCTAAGATATATAATCTCTTTATCATAATCAGCTATTTCCGATCTCTAAAAATCATCAATCTATCTTGCTGCGTACGGGAGCTACCCATATTATAAAGCATTTTCTGATACGGGCTTAAGCGTTGCTTACGTTCCATAAAACGGTTTTCTATACGTCCCACCACTTCTTTTAATGTTTCCTTTGGCTCGGCCAATGCATAACCATACCAGCTATCTCCTGTACCCTCCTCAGCTACCTGGAACCGTACCTGGCATTTCCCTGAACGCAATCTCTTACTTGATAATTTAATTTTCATTTCTGAATTCTTTAGCAATAAATACTATTTTTATTAGTAATTTTGATGATAAATTTAGTATTATTATTTTAACAATCAAATAAATACTAATTATTTTAGTTTTTAATATGATAAATAGCCCACGATCGATCATTCACATGGATATGGATACATTTTTTGTGTCGGTAGAGCGATTGATAGAACCTAAGCTCCTGGATAAGCCGGTGATCATTGGTGGAAGCAATCGGGGTGTAGTAGCTTCCTGTAGTTATGAAACAAGAAAGTTCGGAGTACACTCTGCCATGCCCATGAAGCTTGCCTTGCAGCTCTGTCCCGATGCTACAGTTATTTCCGGAGATATGGAAGCCTACAGTCGCTATTCTCATCAAGTGACGGAAATTATTACTGAAGTAGCTCCCATATTTGAGAAATCATCCGTAGATGAGTTCTATATGGATGTAAGTGGCATGGACAAGTATTTTGGCTGCTTTCAGTGGGGTAAGGAGTTACGCAACAAAATCATTAAAGAAACCGGGCTGCCACTTTCCATGGGCTTATCAGTCAACAAACTGGTTTCCAAAGTAGCTACCGGAGAAGCCAAACCTAACAATACCCGCCAGATAGAACCGGGTATGGAAACTGTTTTCCTGGATCCAATGTCCATCCGGAAAATTCCTGGGATAGGAAAGAAAACAGCACAGTTTCTAATGCAAATGGGTATTCACAAAGTAGAGACTCTCAGGAATATGCCTCGCCAGTTACTGGAGCAAACTTTTGGTAAAAATGGAACGCTCCTCTGGCAACGCGCCAATGGTATTGACCACTCTCCTATTACACCTTATAGCGAGCAAAAATCGATCTCTACAGAAAGTACTTTCCACCATGATAGCATGGATGTAAAGCAAATGAAAGTGATACTGACGGCCATGGTAGAAAAACTGGCTTATAAATTAAGGAGTAAAAACCAGTTGACCTGCAATATTTCCATTAAGATTCGCTACAGCAATTTTGATACAGAGAACAGACAAAAAAAGATTTCCTATACGGCCAATGACGAAACGCTGATCCGCTATGCAAAGGAACTGTTCGACCAATTATATACCCGCAGAATGCTGATCCGGATGATTGGTGTACGTCTCAGCGGACTGGTACACGGCAATTACCAGATCAGCCTTTTTGATGATACGCAGGAGCATATTCAGCTTTTCCAGGCAATGGATACCATCCGAAATAAGCACGGAATCGAAAGCATTATGCGTGCTAACACTCTAGGATTGGATAAAAGGCTGAGGGAAAACAAGAATATGTTTAGTGGGGAAATTTAGCATTAAAAAATTCAATATAATTACTAATATTTTTAGTTTTATTCGTAATTTCACTAAAAATATTAGTAAATGTATCTTAATTGCCACACATATTTCAGCTTTAAATACGGTACGCTTTCTCCTAAAGAACTTATTCTGGAAGCCTACCAGAAAGGTGTGACCTCGCTGGCATTGACTGATATCCACAGCACAGCGGCTTATATCGAGGTTTTTCGTTTGCTCCAAAAAGAATACCCTCATATTCCTTTAAAGGTTATCCCTGGCATTGAATTCAGAATAGAGGAGCAATTGGCCTATATAGGTTTAGCGCGAAATAATGAAGGGTTTGAGGAATTGAATGCCTCCCTCTCTTACTATAACCGGAATGAACTGCCTTTACAAACCAGACCTCATTTTACTGATAATGTAGTTATTATTTATCCTTTGAATACCTGCCCTGATCAACTAAACAACAATGAATTTATAGGCTTAAAACCAGAAGAATTAAATCGTTTAAAGTTTGCAAAAAGCAATATCCCCAAGGAAAAGCTGGTGGCTTTATTGCCTGTCACTTTTAAAGATAAAACCGGCTATAATATGCACCGCTTGCTTCGTGCTATTCAACAAAACCAACTATTAAGCCGCCTACCTTCCTCTCTGCAAGCCGGACCTACAGAATTTATGCGTAAGTCGGAAGAAGTAAAACACATTTATCAGGGTCTGGAATTTGTACTGAGAAACACAGAAAAGCTATTAGAGGAATGTCATTTCGAAATCAGCTTAGGCACTTCTAAAAATAAAAGGACTTTGCTAGGCTCGGCCATTGAAGACTGGCATTTTTTTGAAGCAGAAGCCAGAAAAGGTTTTATGAACCGTTATGGAAAGAAAAATGACATCCTCACTGAACGCTTCGAAAGGGAAATGGAAATCATTCGTCAGAAAGACTTTACGGCTTATTACCTTATTACTCATGATATGATCCGGTTTGCACAGCGAAAGGGTTTTCCACATGTGGGCCGGGGAAGCGGTGCCAACAGCATGATTGCCTACTGCATGGGTATTACCAATGTAGATCCCATTGCGCTGGATCTGTATTTTGAACGCTTCCTCAATCCGTCCCGAAGTTCCCCACCTGATTTTGACATAGATTTTTCCTGGCAGAACAGAGATGAAGTAATTCAATATTTATTTGATAAACACGGGCTGAGGCATACCAGCTTGCTTGGTACACACACCACGATGAAAGCCCGCATGATGATCCGTGAACTGGGAAAGGTTTTTGGCCTACCGAAGGAGGAAATTGATAAGCTGGCAGAAAACCCTGAGAATTATGGAAGAACCGATACTTATCTGCAAAAGGTATTGCACTTTACCCGGCATATGGTAGCAAGGGAATTTCCCGCCAATATTTCCATTCATGCGGGAGGCGTATTGATTACGGAACGTCCTATTTATGCTTATACCGCAACAGAAATGCCACCCAAGGGCTTTCCTGTCTCACATTTCGAAATGCACAATGCAGAGGACATTGGTATTTATAAATTTGATATTTTAAGTCAACGGGGTTTGGGACATATTAAGGATAGTATTACACTCGTTGAAAAAAATCAGGGCAAAAAAATAGATCCAAGGAAAACACATACCACCGTACTGGAGAAAGATCCGAAAATCAAAGCCCTGATCAGTAAAGGAAACACCATGGGCTGTTTTTATGTAGAATCCCCCTCTATGCGGATGCTTTTAGGAAAACTGAATTGCCAGGATTATATTACACTGGTAGCAGCCAGTTCCATTATTAGACCGGGCGTAGCGCAATCCGGGATGATGCGGGCCTACGTGGATCGCCATCACAGCAATGGCAATTATGAAGCCATTCACCCTGTGATGGATGAGCTGATGAAAGAAACTTATGGCGTGATGGTATATCAGGAAGATGTAATCCGTGTAGCCCATCATTTTGGGGGACTTACACTGAGTGAATCTGATATTTTACGCAGAGGAATGTCGGGTAAATTTCGCTCAAGATCGGAGTTTCAACGAGTGGAAGATCAGTTTTTTAAGAATTGCAGAGAGAAGGGCTATGAGGAAAAAGTGATTCAGCGGGTATGGTATGAAATTTCCAGTTTTTCAGGGTTTTCTTTTGCAAAAGGCCACTCGGCCAGCTTTGCAGTAGAAAGCTATGAAAGCTTATTTCTTAAAGCACATTTCCCACTGGAATTCATGGTGGGTGTAATCAATAATTTCGGAGGTTTTTATAAAACAGAATTCTATTTTCATGAAGCCAGAATGAATGGGGCCAACATACTACCACCTTGCGCGAATAGCAGCGAATATCTAACCAATATTTCAGGGACTGATATCCATATTGGTTTTGTTCACATCAAAGATTTGGAACAGAAAATAGCTCAATTGATTCCTAAAGAGCGTGAAAAATGGGGACCTTTCAGAAGTTTGACTGATTTTGTGGAACGTATTCCTGTTAAACTGGATCAACTACTCATTTTGATCCGGGTAGGAGCATTCAATTGGATTAATAAACCAAAAAAGCAAGTATTATGGGAAGCCCATACTCACTTTAATAAGCATACGAAACGTACTTATACAACTCAACTATTTGAAGAAGGTGCGCGTAATTACCAGTTTCCCGATCTGCAAAGTGAACCATTGGAACAAGCCTTTAATGAATTGGAAATACTGGGGTTTCCATTATGCAATCCATTTTTGCTAATGGATAGCGAAGAAAAACCTGAAATACATGCACATGAACTTCTACAACATTTGAGCAAAAAAGTAAAGCTGATAGGTTATATGGTAACTACCAAATACACTCACACTAAAAATCATGAACTGATGCATTTTGGTACTTTTTATGATGAAAAAGGTCAGGTATTTGATACCGTACATTTTCCGAATGAAGCTAAAAAATATCCCTTCAGAGGAAAAGGCTTTTACCTGATACAAGGTAAAGTGGTACAGGATCACGGCTACCCTATGATTGAAGTTAATTATATGCAAAAGCAAGGATGGAAAATACCAGAGGCGATGAAAACGGCTTAGAGGGAAATTAGGTTAGAACAAAAGTCAATAAGAATATAAGGTTATTTCCTTATATTCAATAATTATAAGGTTTTTACCTTATAATTTGTCTTTATAAGGTTATTCCCTTATAATTGTAAACAATAGTAGCAGATGCAAGCAGTAATAACAGGCGATATTATCAATTCCTCCTCTATAAAGAATAGAGATACGCTAATTAAGCGTTTAAAGCAGGAATTTACTCAACTGGAAAAAGTGAAATCCAACAGCTTTTCACTTTACAGAGGAGATGCTTTTCAAGGTATATGTCAGGCTAAGGATGCTTTCATCATTTATATGAAAATTAAAGCTTTATTAGTTAACAAGGAATCAGATGTGCGGATCGCTATAGGGATAGGGCCTATTGAGCATATGAAAAAGAATTTGGCAGAGTCAGATGGCACTGCTTTTCGTTTATCAGGCAGAACATTAGATAATCTAAAACCTGAAAACAAAAAGTTTATGATCAAAACCATGTCGGAGGAAATCAATAAAGAGCTGGAATTGGAGTGCAGTATGCTGGATGCACTATTGAGTAACTGGAGCGTAAAATCAACTGAAGTCATTTATCATGTGCTGGAAGATAAAACCCAACTGGAAATTGCCGAACTCTTGGGAATTTCACAATCAGCGGTACAGCAAAGACTGAAAACTGCTAACTGGCCAATTATTGAGCTTTTTATGAAAAGGTATGAAGAAATAGTAAAACAATTGTAATATGGAGATATTCCTTAAACTGCTGTTAAGTCATCTTGTTACTGATTTTATTTTGCAACCCACATCATGGGTGAAACATAAATTTGAGAACAAAGGAAAATCAATATTTCTGTACTTTCATGGTTTAATTACCGGTCTGTTTATTCTATTGGTTTTCTGGGATTTATCCATATGGCCCGTTGCACTTTTTATAGCGTTAACTCATACACTTATTGATTGGATCAAATTACAATTTTCAGATAATTCAAAAGCATTCTTTATAGATCAATTTGCCCACCTCATTATCTTGGCGGCTTGCACTTTGTATTTAAATGATTTTGCTTTTTATCCTGAATATTTCAAATTGGAAGGGAATGAAATCAAAATACTTACCGCCTACATCTTCATCACACTTCCTGCAGGAGTGCTCATTGGCAAGCTGACTGAAAAATGGAAAAACGATGCAGTACCGAGCTTAAAAAATGCAGGTCAATGGATTGGTATTATGGAAAGATTACTGGTGTTGACTTTAGTACTCCTTCAACAATACACAGCCATCGGCTTTATCATTGCCGCCAAATCCATTTTACGAACAGCTACTTCCCGGGAAGAGAAGCAATTTGCCCAATCGGAATATATACTCATTGGTACCTTGTTAAGTTTTGCCATAGCCATTTTTACAGGAATTATCTTACAAGGGACATTAAGTCTTTAATAATAAGGAGATAATATATTGCTTCCAGATTCCCTTTCTATTTTTCAATATGAAAGCTTTTAAGGAATGAAACACTATGTATTTTAATCATAAATACATAATGGTACGGTTATTGAATAGTGAATTATTTTTCACTTAAATATTATAACATGAATTTAAAACTATCTCATCTATTAAGCATTGTACTGTTGAATATGTTAATTTTCACAGCATGCGATGAAAAAGATCCTGAACCAAAAGCCGAAGTAGAGGAACAAGAAAAGAATGGTTTGATTTTAGGAACCGTTAGCGGGCAGTTGAAAAATGGAGACCCTTTCAATGAAGTAATTGAATTGGAGTATGGTGATAAAACCGGGTTTGAAACCGTTGATCTTATTAAATCTTTACGAATTTCTTCTCAAAGTAACATAGCAGATCACAAGAATAGCTCTTATATTTCTCTCGAGCTTGATGTATTTAATAATATAGACGGAAAAGAATTAGTTGAATTAACCGGTTTCTATTATCGTAAAGAACAGGAATTACCTGAAAATAAATTACTAACTGTAAACTCTTATTATACACCACAAATCTCTGAATTTTTACTCCCTATTAGCCCTGAAAATAATACGTATGGTTTTTTAAATCATGGCCGCTCTAATACAAGCAGAACAGATGAGGACTCTGGTATTCAATATGAAATTTACTCTTTAAGTAATGGGGCAAAAGTGGAACTTGAAAGACCCACCACTAATTATAATAGTGAGTTGGGCTATCATTTTGGGTCTTTTTATAAACTATATAATGTAGATGGTTCCATTAACCCTAATGACGAATCTTTTCATAAACTACAAATCAGACCGAATAGTGAGCATTATTGGCAAAATGAGTTTTGGGAAGAAATTGGAGAAACCACAAAGGAGCTTTTCGAAATCATAATAGTTCCAGCTGATGAGTATGAAATCACAAATTACGAATACGATGAAGCTAATAGCACAGTAAATTTCGATATATTTATTAAAATTAATGGTGGAAGAATTAATTTTAATGGAGGTAGTAATAACAGTACAGGAAACGATTTAACCTTTAATTTAAACGTCACATCAGAAGTATATTCAGAAATAGTCTATAAAGACAACTAAATTTAAAAGCCTCGAATAGACCAATTATTCGAGGCTTTTGTTTTTATAGTATTACCTACTTCTATCTCCGGTTCAATACCCGTCCTGGGTTTAATTATTGTAAGCCTTAACCCTTTGATAAACTAAATTTTTCCTGTTCATTTTATCATCAAGTAAACCCGCTAAAAAAGGAGATAATACAGCTAGTAACATTAATGAGTAATTAATAAGTGCTTCTTTATTGATCTTTATCATAGTTTATATTTTCTCTACTCAACGACCTGAAATTAATTTTGTTCCCTCAAGCATATTTCCTGCCTAACACCCAAACTTCTTTAAGCATACTTAAAAAAGATTCCATCTCAGCCAAAGGAATCATATTGGGTCCATCACTTTTTGCTACTGAAGGATCAGGATGCGTTTCCACAAAAAAACCATCAATTCCGGCTGCAGCCGCTGCCCTGGCCAGAAAGGGTGCAAATTCACGCTGCCCACCGGAAGTACCACCAGCACCACCAGGTTGTTGCACACTATGGGTAGTATCAAAAACCACAGGAGCATATTGACGCATAATGGGTAAAGCACGCATGTCCACCACCAAATTATGATAGCCAAATGAAGCTCCTCTTTCAGTCAGGCATACATTTTCATTTCCACTCTCCTGCACTTTGGTGACTGCATATTGCATATCCTCCGGTGCCATGTACTGACCTCGCTTTACCTTGATACACCTACCAGTTTCTGCCGCAGCTACTAATAAATCGGTTTGTCTGCATAAAAAAGCAGGTATTTGCAGTACATCTACTACTTCAGCTACTCGTTTTACCTGAGTAGTTTCATGTATGTCAGTCACCAGTGGTAAACTATACTTTGATTTAACGTCAGCCAACATTTCCAATCCTTTTTCAAGACCCGGTCCCCGGTAAGAATTTAAAGAGGTACGGTTCGCTTTATCAAATGAAGATTTAAATACTAAATCAATATCTAATTTGCTACATATACTTTTCAATTCAGAGGCCGTTTCGTCTAATAAACCAATGCTTTCCGCAGCACATGGGCCTGCAAATACCACTAATCTATTTCCCCCTAATTGTATATTTTCACTTACCCTGATTGGCTTTTTGAATATTTCCATTAATTACTTTTTTACTAAATATTGTTGAACAACTTTCTCTAAATTTCCCTGAGAAGCCAAAATTAAATCTCCTATTTCACGAAAAACACCCTCTCCTCCTCTCTTCGTACTGATAAAATCAGCATAATATTTCACATATTCTATTGCATCTTCAGGGCACACCCCTAAACCTGCAGCCTTCAAACAAGGTATATCTGTTAGATCATCACCTATATAGCATATCTCTTCTGACTGAAGCTCGAAGGTGGAAAGGATTTCTTCAAAGTAATTTATTTTATCTGACCTGCCATGGACATGGTAATCAAAATTTAGCTCTTCCAAACGTCTTTTCACTACCGGGGAATTTCTCCCTGTGATAGCGGCAACAATTATAGCATTCTCCCGCAAAGGCCTTACAATTTGGCCATCTTTCACATTAAATTGCTTCCATTCCTCTTTCCCTCCATCATAAATAATACCTCCATTACTCAAAACACCATCTACATCAGTCACAATTGCTCTGATTTTTTTCGCTTTTTGTACAATTTCTTCAGGAAATTTCTTAATTACTTGTTGCATAAGGCCACAAAGATACAGATTCATTAATATTTATTGAAGTACATTGTCATTCAAAACCATTTTTTTATACATTAGGAGATCATTTCAAGAGCTACCATTTATGAAATTTATAAAATTCCTGTTTTCATTCATTATTGCAGTTGCCTTAGTAGTGGGCTTAAATGAGAAATGGGGCCAGGTCCCGCCCCTTGGTAAATTTCTTGATCCCTATAATGGATTTTGGGCTAATTCAGAAAACAAAGAGATTACATTTGATGAAAAAATAGTTATTGAAGAGCTAAAAGAAGAAGTTGCTGTTCATTATGATTCCATACTTATACCTCATGTGTTTGCCAAAAATGATGCCGACCTTTATATGACTCAGGGCTATGTAACTGCACTTAACAGGCTGTGGCAAATGGAATTTCAAACACATGCCTCTGCCGGTAGGGTTTCTGAAATAATTGGTGGAGATGCCCTGGATTTCGACCGCTACCAAAGGCGAAACGGGTTGCTTTACGCTGCAGAAAATGGAATTAAATCGATGGAAGAAGACCCGGTGGTAGGCCCTTTGCTCAATGCCTATACTACAGGAATCAATAGTTTCATCAACTCCCTGTCCTATAAAGAATTACCACTAGAGTATAAATTATTAAACTATAAACCGGAGCCATGGACGAATTTAAAATCAGCTTTACTTTTAAAGTATATGGCGAATGATTTAGCCGGCAGCGATGTAGATATTGAAAACACACACCTGCTAAAAATATTAGGTAAAGATCGTTTCGACTTCCTGTTTCCAGATCGTTACGCTAATATGGATCCTGTTATTCCAAAAGAGAAAAAGTGGGATTTCAAACCTCTCCCTATAAACCGACCAGACTCTATAGCTTTCCCTTTGGTTTTCCCTGATGAAGAAGGCCCACAACCCAATCCTGATAATGGCAGTAATAACTGGGTGGTATCAGGTAAAAAAACCAGTTCCGGCAAACCAATATTAGCAAACGATCCGCATTTAGGGCTTAATTTACCTTCCATTTGGTATGTTATGCACCTAAACGCACCGGGCATCAATACTTATGGAGGTACCCTTCCCGGAGCCATGGGAGTTATTATAGGCTTTAACGATAGCATTGCCTGGGGAGAAACCAACGCCACACGAGATGTGAGGGACTGGTACCATATCCAATTTAAGGATGCTGATAAAACTGAATACTTTTATAACGATAAGTGGTTGAAGACGCAGAAAATAGTACAAACTTTTAAAATAAGAGGAGAGAAAGAATTCACCGACACTATATATTATACGCACCATGGACCTATCGTTTATGATGAAAACTACAAAGGAGAGAACGACAAGGCTAATTTTGCCTTACGGTGGACGGCACATGACCCTTCCAATGAACAACTTACTTTCCATCTGTTAAACCGGGCAAAAAATTATAATGAATATAAAGAAGCCTTATCTTATTACGAAACCCCGGCTCAAAATTTTGCATTCGCCAGCGTACAGGGAGATATCGCTTTGTGGGTAAATGGTAAATTTCCTTTACGATGGGAAGAACAGGGCAAGTTTATCATGGATGGCTCCAGGGCCGATATGGATTGGGCGGGTTTCATCCCTCATGAACACAATGCATTTATCAAAAACCCAAAACAGGGATTTATAAGTTCTGCCAACCAAATACCGGTAGATAGCACTTATCCTTACTATCATTACGATAAAGGGTACGAACATTATAGAAACAGGAGAATAAACACCCAGTTGGCCACTCTTCAAAATATTACCATTGAAGACATGAAGCGATTGCAAACAGACAATTATAATTTATTTGCTTCTGAGATACTACCTGCCATGCTTGACAGTTTGGACAAAAGCAAATTAAATGAAGTCCAGAAAAAAGCATTTGACGTATTATCAAATTGGGATTTTATTAGCCATAAAAATGCCGTGGCTCCTACTTATTTTGAGATTTGGTGGGATGAAGTGTATAAATGCCTCTGGGATGAATTTCTAGTAAAAGACAACAAACTCAGGAAGCCCGAGCTTCCGGTTACAGTAGAAATCCTGAAATACCATTCGAACGATCCTTTCATTGATAATAAGAATACAGATAAAAAAGAAAGCATTGCTGATCTTTATTTATCCGGATTTAAATCTGCAGTTGATTCTGTAGAGAATTGGAAAAGTGAAAAAGAGTTAGAATTGAATTGGAGTAATTTTAAAAACACTACTATTCAGCATTTAGCACGCCTACCGGCATTTAGTACTGAAAGAGTGCCAATTGGTGGTAATAAACATATTGTAAATGCCACATCTGCAAGACACGGTGCCTCATGGCGAATGATTGTCTCCATGGAAAATCCAATTAAAGCTTATGGAGTATATCCCGGAGGACAATCAGGGAACCCGGGAAGCTATTATTATGACAATATGATCGATAGATGGAGTCGTGGGGAGTACTATCAATTAGATTACAATCCTCAGGCAGAATCTTTAAAAAACATTATTTTCACGCAAACATTAACACCTAGCGAAGAATGAAATTCCTATTCAGAACAATACTAATTGCCGTAGTTGCCCATTTTTCCCTTCTATATTTCCCATGGTGGTCCATAGCAGTTTGCGGTTTTTTTGCAGGTGCTTTATTAAGCGGAACCAATGCAAGTTCATTTTTGAGTGGTTTCCTGGGAATAGGCTTTCTTTGGTTTATCAAGCCCTTGTTGATCCACAATAACTCCGAAGGTTTACTCTCAGATAAAATAGCTTCACTTTTTTCTTTTCCCAATGGTATTTATATGGTACTAATAACAGCCATAATTGGTGCATTGGTTGGAGGTTTTAGCACATTAAGTGGCTTAAGATTTCGGAGATTATTTAAAAGGGAAAAAAGCAGAGGGCTTTATAAATAAAACCCTCTGCTTTCTAATACAGAATATTGATATTTTAATTGACAAGTTTCACTCCTGTAGCAACAAAATTATAACTCTGCTCAGCTTTATCAATAGCCAATACCTCTTCCTTGGATTTACCGGCATCCTCAGCATAATGTCTTAAAGTTTCAATATCGGTTTCAGAATATTTAGCCAGACCAGTGAAGATCACCTCTTTGCCTGCAATATCCTTTGGCATAAAAAAGCCATAATCTTTAAAGGTTACGCGCATAGATTCTCCCTCTCCCAAATCAATAGTCATCCAACAGCCTTTGGCCTGGCAAACTTCTTTTACAGTTCCTTTTAATGTAGTTTCTATTGAATCCTGAGGTTGCAAATTTACTAAAACCGCTTGAGGTTCCTGAGCATTTTCAATAGCAAATGTTGCCCCAAAGTAAGATGAATCTGTTTCTTCAGCCATTACTTGCTCAGTTTTATCTCCTTCCCCATTTTTTGAGTCGTCCTCGGTATTCTGCTTCTCTTTCGTATTACATGCTATTACAGCGAATGACAATAGCAATGCTGAAATTTTAATTTTAATATCCATATTTTCCTGTTTTTAAATACGAAGATATTTATTTAATCGTTAAAATAAAACAAAAGGTGATGCAACCTTTTTGATTCTGGCACAATCATTGTGTTAGATATTAAAGAGAATTAATGATGAAAAGAAACTTACCAAAAAGAAAACAAAGAGGATTGATGCTTTTAATAGGTATTGTCGTAGGCATTGTCTTATTCATGGGAGGTTTCGATTTCAGTAAAAACATAAGTCATAATAATAAAGGGAAAATGGAAATCAAACCTAAAAACATTTCTACTCCCATTTTATACCGCTTTTTTAGTTAGTTTATAGTTTAGTGATTAGTTGGTTAATGAAAGGAAGGTGTCGAAAGACACCTTTTTTTTTTGAAAAGATTGTATATTTTATTCTATCCATCCACAAAAGACCTATTTTTGCAATTCGTTAACTCATCACCTGATAATATTTAGTAGAAATGGCAGAATATCAATTCCGAGCAACAGAAAAAAAATGGCAAGCCTTTTGGGAAAAAAATCAGACTTTCAGTGCTTCTGATGATTTTGAAAAGCCCAAATATTATACTCTTGATATGTTTCCCTATCCATCAGGGGCAGGATTACACGTAGGCCACCCATTAGGATATATCGCTTCTGATATTGTTGCGCGTTTTAAAAAACAACAAGGATTTAATGTATTGCACCCAATGGGTTTTGATTCATTTGGTCTTCCTGCCGAACAATATGCTATTCAAACCGGACAACATCCGGCCATAACAACCTCAGAAAACATTACCCGATATATTGAGCAATTAAAAAATATTGGTTTTGCTTATGACTGGAAAAGAGAAGTAAGAACCAGCGATCCCTCATTTTATAAATGGACACAGTGGATTTTCATGCAACTGTTCAATAGTTGGTATGATTACCACGACAATAAAGCAAGGTCTATTTCTGTGTTAACAGAGCATTTTGAAAAAACGGGAAACCAATTAATTAAAGCTGCCTGCGATGAAGACACTCCTGATTTTACTGCAACTGATTGGTTACATTTTACTGAAGAAGAGAAACAAAAAATACTATTAAAATACCGTATAGCGTATTTATCCGAAGCTGTGGTCAATTGGTGCCCGGCAATGGGCACTGTACTGTCCAATGATGAAGTAAAAGATGGGTTTAGTGAAAGAGGCGGACATCCTGTTGAGCGTAAAAAAATGATGCAGTGGAGCATGCGAATTACCGCTTACGCCAACAGGTTACTGGAAGGTTTAAATAAACTGGACTGGCCGGAACCTGTGAAGGAAATGCAACGCAACTGGATTGGTAAATCTGTAGGAGCTGAATTGGATTTTGAAGTGGTAAAGAATTCTTTTGACCCCTCCCTTGATCCCTCCCCAAAGGAGAGGGAGATGCCCGGCTATATGACGGGTGATCAGGAAATTTGGGAAGCTTTGAAAAGATTTTCCAGAGAAAATAGAAAAGATCCAACTGAAGAAGAAGATATATTTTGGCAAGCAGTAAGAAATAAAAAAACGGGTTACAAATTTAGAAGACAACATCCAATCGGAAATTACATAGCTGATTTTGTATGCCTTGACAGGAAATTAGTGATTGAATTAGATGGTGAAGAACATAAAATAAACAAAGAATACGATCAACTAAGAACTGACTATTTAAATTCATGTGGATTTAAAGTATTGAGGTTCTGGAATGCTGAAATAAAAAAGAATATTTCTCATGTTCTGGATAAAGTTATTGAAGAATTGCGCACTTCCCCCTCTCTTTCGGAGAGGGGGGCAGGGGGTGAGGTTTTTACTGACAAAAACCCCTCCCTTGATCCCTCCCCAAAAGAGAGAAAGGCCAATGATCTAAAAATCAAAGTCTTCACCACCCGTGTAGATACTATTTATGGAGTAACTTTTATGGTGTTGGCTCCGGAGCATGAGTTGGTGAAAGAAATCACCACCAGCGAGCAAAAAGAAGCGGTAGAAGAATATGTGAAAATTGCCAAAAACAGGTCAGAGCGTGAGCGTATGACTGAAGTAAAAAGAGTTTCAGGTGTTTTCACTGGCGCTTATGCCATTCATCCTTTCAGCGGAGAAAAAATTCAGGTATGGATAGGCGACTATGTTTTAGCCGGTTACGGAACAGGTGCCGTGATGGCCGTACCATCGGATGATGAAAGGGATTTGGCATTTGCCGAGCATTTTGGATTGCCTGTAAAACAAGTGGTGGAAGATGGTAAGATTATTAATTCAGATTTCCTGAGCGGATTACCAATTAAAGAAGCTATTGCAAAAGCGATTGAATATGTAGAAGAAAAAGGCATTGGTAAAGCCAAAGTCAATTTCCGAATGCGCGATGCCATCTTTAGCAGACAGCGTTATTGGGGAGAGCCTGTGCCAGTGTATTATAAAAATGGCATTCCTTATCTATTAAATGAAGACCAATTACCTTTGGAATTACCAGAGGTAGACAAATATTTGCCAACTGAAGATGGTGAGCCACCATTGGCCAGGGCCAAAACCTGGAAAACTGAGGAAGGATATGAGCTGGAAAAAAGTACCATGCCGGGCTGGGCAGGTTCCAGCTGGTATATGTTCCGCTATATGGATCCTCATAACAATGAGGAATTTGTAGCGCCTGAAAAGCAGGAATACTGGAAAAATGTAGATTTATATATTGGCGGATCCGAACATGCCACCGGTCATTTATTGTATTCAAGATTCTGGACGATGTTCCTGTATGATATGGGCTATCTGAACGTAGATGAACCATTCCAGAAGATGATCAACCAAGGAATGATTCAGGGCAGAAGTAACTTTATTTATAGAGTAGAGGGCAAAAATACGTACGTTTCTAAAAACCTGAAAGACCAATATACCACCCAAGCTATTCATGTAGATGTAAATATCGTTTACAATGATGAACTGGATATTGAAAAATTCAGAAGATGGCGTTCCGAAAATGCTGATGCTGAATTTATTTTAGAAGATGGAAAATACGTTTGCGGTGCGGAAGTAGAAAAGATGTCCAAGTCTAAGCATAATGTTGTCAATCCTGATGATGTAATTGAACAGTATGGAGCAGATACATTAAGACTTTATGAAATGTTTTTAGGACCATTGGAGCAATTTAAACCATGGAACACTAATGGTATAGATGGTACTTCTAAGTTCCTGAAAAAACTATGGAGATTATTCCACAATGAGAAAGGAGATTTTAGTCTTTCTGATGAAAAAGCAGATAAAAAAGCTTTAAAAGCATTGCATTTAGCTATTCAAAAAGTAGAGTATGACATTGAGCATTTTTCTTTCAATACCTCAGTTTCTACTTTTATGATTTGCGTAAACACGCTGACTGAACTAAAATGCAACAACAGAGAAATTTTAACTGACTTAATGAGGGTAATTGCTCCTTATGCACCTCATATTTGTGAGGAATTATGGCAACTTGCAGGAAATAGCGGAAGCATTTCTGATGCGGGATGGCCAAAATTCAATCCGGAGTTTATTAAGGAAAATGAATTTACCTACCCAGTTTCTGTCAATGGGAAACACCGTGATAATATGACTTTCTCATTTGATACGCCAAAAGAGGAAATTGAAAAAGCAGTACTGGAAAATCCTAAAATCCAAAAATGGATCGAGGATAAACCTGTTAAAAAGTTCATTTTCGTTCCTAATAAAATTGTGAATGTGGTAGTGTAGAACCTGAGATTCCGGATAAATTTTCTCTCTGAAAAAATAGAGAAAAATTTTCCGGAATGACGGAAGTTGTTACTTAATCAAAACCTATGAAAAGTAGTTTAGTAGTACATGAATATTATAAAAGGGTGTTTGACGATTATATCGTACTGGTACAATTAAACCCTCTTGATTATACAGGTTTGGAGCTAATTATCCATCCTGATAAAAAGATAGAAAAAACCAAAATGACTTTTGATGAAGATATCAAAGAAGATTTGGAAGTTGATGGGTTCAAAAAATCAAACGCGCTTGAATTTAATATGTATCTGAAAGGGCTGGCTTAATTCTTTCTAAAAGGATCTTGAATGGCTATATATTTCCATATTACCATTCAAGATCAATTGATAAAGGGTTATATCATATTAGCTTGTCACTCCAAAGCTATCATTCCCTGTTAAAATTGGCTGGTTAAATCTGCCATTCTCATCTTTATTCTCCAGGTTAAGCACTCCACGCGGACAAACAGAAGAACATACTCCACAGCCTACGCAAGAAGCACGTATAATATTTTGGCCACGCTGTGCATACCAACGAACGTCTATACCCATCTCGCAATAGGTAGAACAGTTACCACATGAGATACACTGACCACCATTGGTAGTAATTCTGAACTTTGATTTGAATCTCTGGATGATGCCAATATATGCAGCCAAAGGACAGCCAAACCTGCACCATACTCTGTTTCCCATTAAAGGATAAAAGCCGGTACCTATTACTCCCGCGAAGATAGAGCCTATGGCAAAACCATAAACTGATCGAATGGAATAGGTGTTAATTCCGGCAAGTGTTTGTGATTCGGTAAAATAACTATACAATACTGCAATGGTCATAACAACTGCGAAAACCAATACAGAATGGACTGAAATGCGCTCGAACTTCCAGGCTTTTAATGATTTATCAGACAGCTGACGGTAAGGATCTCCTGCCGTTTCTGCTAAGCCTCCACAACCACAAACCCAACTACAGTACCATCTTTTCCCATATAAATAAGTGAAAAGAGGGACAGCAATAATGATGAGTGCAATACCCCAGCCCAACATAAATATCCCTATGGTGCCGGCAGTAATCATTTCATTCAGTTTATAATCAAAAAAGAAATCATAGTTTAATGGCCAGATATTTTTTAAATCCATGTACGGCTGATTCAGCCTTACCAGGATTTCAGGAATAAGAAAGGCAAAAGATAACTGAAAGAACATAACAGATACTGTCCTTGCCATCTGGTACGGACTATGTCTGTACTTAATGATCATCCTTACTCCCATGGTAAGAATAGCCAAAGTGTAAAGGAAACCATATAAAAACCATCTGCTGGCAGGATTTCCACTTAACATCATACTTAGTGGGTCCAGCATTAATACCCAGGTAGTCATGTATTCGGGATACCAGTAAAGTACTATGTAAAACAAGATCAAAAATGTTCCTAAAAAAATACCCAACCAACCTCTACTGGTAAGTGACCTGTGATAAATATGATCATTCTTAATTCCTGCATCTGTTGTTTTCAGACGAGGCAGCATATACATCAATGCTCCACTAATAGGTAAAATGATTGATAATAATAACCATAACCACGGATTTGATGCTACATGGCTCTTATCCGAAGCTTTGGTGATACTCGTAGTATGATTCTTCACATTGGCATCTTCATAGCCTTTGCTTCTTACTATTTCTGAGTTGATGTCATTGATGGAACTGCGCAATTGAGAGGCCAGGGCTTCCTCTGAATCAAATTTTTTATCCTGCATCCAATCAGTGTAGGATAAAAATTTATCTTTTTTCCAGCTACTGATTTCATCATTACTCTGATAATAATTTCCTATAAGCTCTTGTTTATAAACATTTCCGGAAGCTTCAGCAGCTAATTTCTCAGCCACACCTTCTTCAATACGGTACCTGCTTTGAATGGAATCGTTGATCTTTGAAAATACCTCCTTTATATCTGAGACAAAGGTGAACTGACTGGAGTAGGTAGTGCTAATCATCTCCTGGAAATGAGGTGCTGTTTTTTCATATCTATCCTCTCCCAATTGATTTTGCAGTACTTCTTTGGTGATATGATATTCACCAATGAAAAACATACTCATAAAAAACCCAAAACCAATCAAAAAAATGATCAGGCCTGCTTTATGTACTGCTTTTAATTTTTTCATTCTTTCGTTTATTTATATTGAACTGCTTTTCTGAGCAGGTAATTAAATACAATCAATTCTCGTATAGTTCAACTCGACATGTCGTCATTTTGAACAGGCTCATATTAAAAATTAAAAATGCCAAATCTCTTTTTGGATTTTATCTTCAAAGGCTCATCAGCATATCTGTTATTATACATTTTCCTCAGCTCTCCTTCATAATGTTTAAAAAACTCAGGATCGAAATTGGCTTTATCCAATTCCTGAAAAACTTTTTTCATAGGCCATTTATCCCGGATCATTTTATCGCACACTTCATGACGATAACGCACTCCCATCACATTCACACCTTTCAATGTTTTATCTTTTTTATGAAAAACAAGTCGAATGGATTTTGCACCATCTTTATGTTCCCAGTAAAAATGTTCTTCATTTTCTTCATCAGGTTTACTTCCTATTTGGCCATATACCTGGTATTCCAGATCAATAAATTTGGCTGAGTTAAACCAGATCCCTGGCTTATAAGCAGTTTTATTACCACATATGGTCTGGGCCAAAGTTTCGCCATGCATTCTTCCGGTATACCATACTTGCTCAATAGGTTTACGGTCCCCTGCCGGAGCTTCATGAAATTCAGCACAATCTCCTATAGCATAAACATCAGGCTGGTTGGTTTCAAAATATTCGTTTACTTTTATACCTCTATTTAACTCAAGCTCAGTCGCTTTTAAAAAATCAATATTAGGACTCACCCCTACTGTAAGTCCAACAAACTGGCAATCAATCTGCTCTCCTTCTTTAGTTATAACTCCTGATGCTCTTCCATTGCCATCATCCAGAATTTTCTCCAGCTCCGATTCAAGCATTAAGGTCATTCCTTTTTTCCTGATCTGTCGGTTCACCATTTCTGACTCCTCAGCAGGAAGCACATTGTTCCAAAAACTCTTTTCGCGAACTATAAAGGTAACATGAATGTCCCTTGTGTGGAACATCTCTCCCATTTCTATACCAATTAAACCACCACCAACTATCACCGCATGTTTGGTAGTAGGAGAATATTTTTCCATCGATTCCAGATCCTGATAACTGTATAGTCCTTGAACTGCTTCTAAATCCTGTCCCGACCAACCAAATTTATTAGGCTTTGATCCTACAGCTAAAATCAACACATCATATTCCAATGGCTGGTGGTTTCTTAATTGAAGTTTTTTACTGGAAAAATCTACATTCTCCACGTAATCACGTACTAAATCAATCCTGTTTTTACCCCAGAAGAAATCTTCATAAGGTTTGGTATGTTCATATTTCATGTGCCCCATGTAAATGTACATCAGAGCCGTTCTTGAGAAAAAATGATCTGTTTCAGCTGAAATTACTGTAATAGCATCATCGCTATGTTTTCTAATATGTCTTGCCGCTGTGATTCCGGAGATTCCATTTCCAATAATAACAATTCTCTTCATAAAGATGTTCTTACTACCTATTTGCAATGATAATTTAAATTAATCTGGGTAAATGTCTATTCAATGACATTTAAGTATAATCTATTTTATGCATGTTTACGTATGTAAAGCATAAAATAAACTCAAAGAAATAAAAATGAAACATTTAATCAACAGCTTTCTGGTACTAATACTAGCCACCCATTCTTTATTTGCTTTTAGGCAAGATATAAATAATTTCAATCAACAAGCGGATAAGTTTCTTTCAAAATACGTAATGAAAGGAAACGTAGATTATAAGAAATTAAAAGAAAACTTTACTGAGATTGATAATCTATATAAATCAATCAGTACTGTTAATGTGAAAAACATCAGCGATAATGAGTTAAAAGCGTTTTACATCAATGCTTATAACATCATTGTTATTCATCAAATCACTGAATATTACCCTTTGAAATCAGCCTTAGACAGGAATGGCTTTTTTGATAAAGTGAAGCATGATGTTGCGGGTGAAAGGCTAACGTTGGACCAGATAGAAAAAGGAAAAGTGATCTTGAAATTCAGAGATCCCCGCGTGCATTTTGCTTTTTCATGTGCCGCTGCGGGTTGTCCGGAGTTAGCTAATTTTGCATTCACCCCAGAAAAATTGGAGGCTCAATTAGAAAAACGATCAGCAAACTCCATTAACAATCCGGATTTCATCCGTGTTGATCCGGATAAAAAAGAGGTAGGACTTTCTATGATTTTTAAATGGTACGGAAAAGAATTTACAGAGGAAAACGATAATATATTAGCTTACCTGAATAAATATAGAACCAACAAAATACCGGACAATTACTCAGTTGTGTTTTATCCATATGACTGGACATTGAATGCACAGTAATTGGTCTGTTTTAGTATTGAGCCACTGTTATTCTCCACAGTGGCTTTTTTATACCTAAGATTTATTTATTGAAGCAAAAGGGCAAATAGTACAAACATTTCTAAATTACTACGTATTAATAGAGAGCAAATATTACCGAATAATAAATGGTCACAAAGTAATACCATAAAATGAGTATAAATTTTAGACATCTCCACCCCGATAGCCCCGATAGTTATCGGGGGGGCAACTGAAGGTGAATAAAATTTGTAAGGAATTCTCCCAAAAGGTCCCTGCGGGATATAAGGCGGCAAAAGTTGTGATCGGTGAAAATAAACACATACATATGAAACTTAATTCTCTTCAAGAAAAACTCAATAACGAAAACCCATATGATTTTTCTGGTTTGAAAGCAGTTTTCATTAACTGTACGCTGAAGAAATCTCCTGAAATATCACATACACAGGGCCTCATGGATATGAGCCGTACGATAATGGATGCCAATGGAGTAGATACTACCATGATAAGAGCTGTGGATCATGATATTGCTTTTGGTATTTATCCTGATATGAGAGAACATGGCTGGTCCAATGATGCATGGCCTGAAATTCATCAAAAAGTAATGAGTGCTGACATTTTGGTGATTGGAACTCCCATTTGGTTAGGCGATAAATCTTCTGTGGCCACTATGGTAATAGAGCGATTATACGCCAATTCAGCTGAGCTAAATGACCAAGATCAGTTTGCTTATTATGGTCGGGTAGGCGGTTGCATTATCACAGGCAATGAGGATGGCATCAAACATTGCTCTATGAATTTACTTTACTCCCTTCAACATTTGGGCTACACCATTCCTCCCAATGCAGATGCGGGGTGGATAGGCGAAGCGGGTCCCGGCCCCTCCTACCTTGATGAAGAATCAGGTGGCCCGAAAAATGATTTCACTAATAGAAATACTACTTTTATGACATGGAACCTGATGCATTTAGCCAAAATACTGAAAGATAAAGGAGGAATACCTGCTTATGGAAATCAAAGCACTCTATGGACTGAGCGCGAAAATAAGGATCATCCAAATCCGGAATACAGGAATTAGGTACGATTGAATTAAAGCTAAACCTTTTGAAGTGGGTATTGACATAAAAAACTGCCTCACTAATCAACAATGAGGCAGTTTTTAACAATTAATAAACTATAGATTATCTGTCGTCTAAGTTTGTAATTGCCTAATAGGCTCTATTTAAGCATGCACTCCTTCAGCAAATTCTTCTATCATTTTAGAATTAAAAGCATCCAGATCATCTGGTGATCGGCTGGTTGTCAGCCCTTGATCTACTACTACTTCCTTGTCTTCCCACAGGACTCCGGCATTTTCCAAATCTGTCCGGATACTTGGAAAAGAGGTCATTATCCTGCCTTTCAGTTCACCTGTTTCAATTAATGACTGCGCTCCATGACAAATGGCAGCAATAGGTTTGCCATTTTTAAGAAAGTGACGAATAAATTCAATTGCCTCCGAGCTTCTGCGCAATTTATCCGGGTTAATAACTCCTCCTGGAAGCATTAAACCATCATAATCTGAGGCATTTACTTCATTTACCAATTTATCCGCATTCATCTCCAGGTTCCATTCACCTTTGTGCCAACTACGCAATTTTTTGGTTGGTGATATTATATGAACTGTAGCACCTTCCTCTTCCAATTTTTGCTTAGGATCTGTTAGCTCAATTTCTTCAAATCCTGTTTCTGTCAAAATGGCGATTTTTTTATTATCTAATTGTCCCATGGTTTATAGTTTTAAAGGTTAAAAAATATCAATTTTAATTCATGAAGAATGAAGAGTTTTCCTCATCCCCTCAAGCTCAGCTTTGGAAGTCTTGATAGACTCTAAATGATCTGTCAAAATACGTTTATGTTCAACCCGTAATGAAGATAACTCCAATACTTCCTTATAATCATTGATGGCATAGTCTTCTCCTCTTATTGCTTCATCAAGTACGGCCTCTTTATCTTCTCCTGTTAATAAATCCCGCACATTTATTAAAGCACGATGAGTATCTGCTATAAGACTCGTTCCTTTGTCAGGTTTGGCGTCATAAGCTTTTAGTATGTCTTTAATTTCGTGTCCGAAGTGATATCGTTCTTTATAGGCATGTTGGAAGAAACCCTTTAATTCCTCTCTTTCAATTTTATCAGCTAACAGCTCATAGCCTTTTTCCGCATCATAGTTTCTGGTAAGTAGTTTATTAAGTGAATCCACAATTTCCTGATCTTTCATAATTACAAATTTTAAGAAGTTTATTTTATAATCTGAGTATCATTTGCCCTTTCTCAAGGCTTTGATTAACTCTTCTTTTTTCATTTTACTCCGGCCTTCTATCCCAACCTCTTTTGCTTTATTATATAATTCTTCTTTGGTACGTTCTTCATATTTCTCCCCACCACTACTCATTTCCTCATTAGGGGTATTCGCTATTCTGGCAGCTTTTTTCTTGCTCACTCCCTGATCACGAAGTGCCTCATATTGCTTTTCGTTTTTTATCCTAGGATTACCTTTCTCAGCCATAACTTCTTTTTTAAAGTAAAAAATAGTGGAACCGTTTTAAATTGAAATCAGTATCTAATAAAGCTTACGCATCTGACACAGAAATGATACATATGGATATATAAATCATCAACCGGGTAAAAAGCACTATCAAACCGTAAAAAGATTGACAGATGTAAGAGAACTTCATTGGTAAAGCAAAACCTTGGCGATGAAATAAAAAATTTTTTCCACTGCATTTATCTTTCCAATTACTCTCTGGAAGTACTTTTATGAGTTCATAGCTGAACAAGGGGGTTTATTTTCTTTAAGATTTATTCAGTGAATGCTGTTTGCGCTCAAAAATTTCCTCATTTTTGCAATCCCAAATTTTAAAATATGATTAAAGGTGCCATATTAGTTTTCCTTGGAGCTTGTAGCTTTGGAATTCTTACCACATTAGTAAAACTTTCCTATCAAGAAGGATTCACGCTTGGAGAAGTAACAGGAGTGCAGGTTTTTTTCGGAATGCTCATTCTCTGGGTGATTTTACTGGGAAGGATACTCATCCAGAAAATAAAAATAAAATTCACCTGGAAAAGTAGCTGGCGTATATTACTGACAGGCATAAGCACGGGATTAGTGAGTGTTTTTTATTACAAATCCATTCAAGAACTACCTGCCTCTATTGGTATTCTCCTCCTCATGCAATTCACATGGATTAGCCTTTTGATAGAAATTGTTTTGCACAGAAAATATCCTACCCCTATGCAATGGGTTTCAGTATTGTTTATCTTATTCGGTACTTATCTTGCCGGAAATGTATACAGTCTGGAAAATATCCCGTGGAGCCTTGAAGGGATTGGTTATGGTTTATTGGCCGGATTCTTTTATGCTGTATTTATCTGGGCAAATGGCAGGGTTGGAAACAAATTGGTTCCTGTACAAAAAAGCGCATTGATGATCACCGGATCTTGTATGTTTATATTCCTGTTGTTTCCTCCTGAATTTTTATGGAATGGTAGTTTAGCCAAAGGCTTAACCGAATGGGGAATTATATTCGCCCTATTTGGAACAGTTATCCCTCCACTGTTTTTTGCCTATGGTATTCCTAAAACAGGTGTGAGTGTTAGTGCTATTTTAAGCTCTGTGGAATTACCTGTAGCCGTGTTCTTTTCCAGTTGGCTATTAGCTGAAAAAGTCACCTTCTTACAGTGGATTGGAATTGTAATTATTCTGTTGGCCATCGGTGTTTCAAAATTAAAAGGAAGGCAAAAGTTTGATTAACAGCCTCAACCAATACAAAAAGCCAACCCATAGTTGATGGATTGGCTTTGAAATCTTATTTATAAACTAAAGTTATTGTACTGCAGTAAGCGCATTTAAATTCCCATAGCCAAAGCTGGAATTACGGTTAGGATAAAAATCAGCCGATTGCTTCAGCTTGTTTAGCACCTGATCACGGTTCCATCCGGGATTCTTAGACCAAACTAAAGCAGCTATTCCTGCTGCGGTTGCAGTGGCAACGGAGGATCCACCTACAGTAGATGGATCAGAACCACTCATAGCCAAAGAAAGCGGGTGAGCATTTGTGCCTGCTTTTTCCATTACTACTGTAAAATCAACCTTATCGCCTGAATGACAAACATCACAACGCACATACTGACCTTCTTTTACACCTGTAACGGCCACAGTCTCATTCATAGTTGCTGGGAAAATAACTCCAAACCAGTTAGTAAAACTGGTAGAAGTTCCCGCTGCGGCAAATATTAATTTCCCTTTTCCATGTGCATACCTGATAGCATCTGCTACTTTGGAATTATGAAAAACATCCCCTATAGACATACTAATGATTTTTACATCATTTCTGTTTCCTAAATAAATCAAAGCATCGGAAACTCCTGTTTTTTCATTTCCACTATTAACTACTACATCCCCGGTGCCTCTTACGCCAATCAGGTTGGCATTGTACGCTACTCCTACAGAAGAGCCTGAAGTACTTCTTGGGGCAGCTATAACACCAGCCATTGCCGTTCCATGACCACATTGGTCATCAGGGCCATCAATGGCTTTCCACCACCACATTCCTGTAGCATGAAAGCCAAATCGTTCTACCGTTCTATTGGCTGAAGAACCAGAATTAAATTCGTTCCCTAATTTTATTTGATCAGGTGAAAGTCCTGTGTCAATCAATCCTACTGTAATGCCCTGACCTGTGCTATAGTTCCAGGCCTGATCAATTCCCATTCCAGGGTAATTCCATGACATTTTAGCATTAGGGGAAATTGTAGAGTAATTATCAGATGCTAAACCAAAATCAGGACTATTGGAACAACCCGAATCACTGTATCTTTCACCTGACCCGTAGGTTTGAAAATCCACTTCATAGCCTAATGGCTCAATATATCTTACATTTTCCAATGAGCGTAACCTGTTAATCACTTCCAAATCGCTCGCTTTCATTTCTACAAAAGGCAATACCTCATGAGTGAAACTCGGTAAATCATCCACTTCCACTGACTTATTATACTTTCTGGACAATACACTCGCTGTTTCATCAAACACTTCATCCCGAGACTTTATCCATTCAGGATCCTGAACATTAATAGAAGTCATTCTTTCATTAATGTTGGCTTGACCACTTGCGGTATAGCCTACTGTCAATATGCTGTCAGCATGTACTAATGCACTCCAAAGCATTACATCATTGACCTCTGACCAGTTAAATTCATTGTTCTTTTTTAAACTATTGATAATAAATTCATCAATCTTTTCCTTGGGGATTATTTCAGTCGTTTGTTGTACATCAACAAGCTGTTCCTCGACTTTCAGGTTTTCTTCATCTTTTGAACATGACCAAAGAATAGTCATTGCTACTAATACGGTTAAAATTCTTTTCATCGTTTGTTAGTTTTTTGGTTATAAATTAAAATTTTATGCTGTATGCAGAGTAAATTGAGAAATATTAACCTAACTAACAAACGTTTATAGAAATTTTGTATGGATTTATCTTGTCACATATTGAAGAAGTGAATCAACTGTTAAGGGATTCTTTCAAGCCAAAAAACTGTTATAACTACTTTACAGCGTTTTATAGGTGACATGTCCATCACTATACTTTGAGATAAGGAAATTCTGTGAGAGCAAAAATAAATTTTAAGAATACTACAACTTATTGAAAGGCCAAATGGAAATTATTTCTTTTTCTCAAAAGGGTAGTCCTTACCTTCATAACGGATTATATAAGATGCATAAGGCAACTTCCTGATATCGCAAGAAACAGACTTTCCACGCATGATGATCCGTCCACCGGCATTCAATAGCTGAAAGCTAACTTCTTCAGTGAATTCAATTGACCATTTATCAGTATCAATTACATGACTGATTTCACTTTTGTCGGAAAAATAGTTGAATTCATCTGAACTCATAATTTCACCTTGAGGATCTTTATATAATACCCGGTAAGTATTGTCCCCTTTATTATGGTCCAGCTCCTTGCTGTGCTGATTAATAAAAATCCCCCCTTTGGCTTGCGTAGAATCTATTGTTTCCCATTCTCCTGCGGATTCACGTTGGATAACATAGCGTCCTTCCTTATCCTCTTTGGTGGTAATCCAAATAATGCTTTCTTCATTTACATATAATTTCAACCAGGAAAACTTAAGGTCATTCTGAATTACCTCTGGGTTGATCAATTCAGGCTTACAGGTATTATGGTGTACTATACGGATTACCACTCTACTATCCAAAGGCAAATCCTCCATAGACAACTCGTAGGCAGATCTGCCTGGCGAATCCGTAATTTTTTTACCATTCAGATAGATGGACTGAATGCAAAATTGTTTTTCAGATTCAATATAAGGGTTACGGACAAAGACGTTCCTTCCATGGTAAAAACCTCTAAAATAAGTATCTTGACTTAACGCCACCTGGTTGTCTACCAAAAGAAAGCCCGTAAGTAAAAATAATATAAAGTATGTCTTCGTCATTAAATTTTTAGCACTTATTCGTAGCGTAACGCTTCAATAGGGTCTAATTTTGAAGCTTTATGGGCAGGATAGTATCCTGAAATTAAACCAACCGCCACACAAATCACTAATCCTGTTATCATCCAAAGCCATGGAATTACAAACCCTCCCTCGCTAATGAGCGAGGATATACCATTACCAATAAGTATACCAAAAACAACACCTGCCAATCCTCCCAATTGGCAAATCACAATGGCTTCCCATAAAAATTGCAACCTGATTTTTGTAGGAGAAGCACCAATTGCTTTCCTGATTCCTATTTCACGGGTACGTTCGGTTACAGAAACCATCATAATATTCATTAAACCAATGGAAGCCCCAAGTAATGTAATGGCTCCAATAGAAAAACCTCCAATTCTCAAATATCCAGCTATTTCATCCATTCTATCTGCCAAAGATTGACTTTTTTCAATTTTAAAAGAACTCTCCTCACCTATCCTATCTCCTCTCACACCTCTCATCACCCCGGTTGCTTCACCAATAGCCGGTTCCATAAATATGGGATTTTCTACCGATACTGTTAGTGAATATTGCAGCTCTCTATCCGCTAAGATTGTGGAAAGCCCAATAGGTATATAAATAGATTGGTCAGATCCTCCTCCACCCATTCCTCCTTTTTCTTCCAAAACTCCAATCACCTTAAATTTATTACCTAAAAAAGAAATATTCTCATTGATAGGATTAACATTTTCAGGGAATAATTTTTTCACAACATTCGCACCTATAACTGCCACATTATTATTTTGTTGGATTTCAAGAAAAGTAAAATTTCTACCCTCCGCTATTTCGAAAGCATTTTGAACAAAATAATTTTCATCAGTGGCCGCTATATTGATGGTAGGTGTTGTAGTGGTTGATTGGTATTTCACCTCTCCATTTCCCGTTATTCTTGCATATATGGAAACAGAGCCGGTAAAATCGTACTTACTTTTAAATTGTTGTGCTTCTTTATAGCCTATCGGTTCATACTTTTTTTCCTGCACTCCCTGGGAAGTACTGCTTCTGCCGTCAAGTCGCTTGGACTCAATATCAAAATTATTAGCCCCTAAACTTGCAAAGTTACTTCCTACTGAACTTTGAATTCCCTCAATAGCGGTTAAAATACCCACTAGCGAAGTTATTCCAATAGCAATAATCAGAGCTGTTAAAATAGTTCTCAATCTATTGCCTTTTATGGAACGAATTCCCTCCTTTATGTTTTCTAAATAGTCCAATGCCTTATTTTTTTTTGTAAATTTTAACAATTAATCGCTAATTTTCACGATATATTACATAAAATACACATTTAATTATTTGAATAACAATTAGTTTTTTATTTAAATATAGAATCTACTACTTTACCGAAGAGATTCATCATTTAAACATCACAGATATTTATGTATAAAAAAATTCTCGTCTCCATTATCCTTGTTTTAATAGCTTTTCAGCTGAAGGCTAATTATATCTTAATCCCTATGGATGACAAACAATCCAACCATTTAAAAGCATACGGGATTTCATACTGGATACTTGGTAATGATGTTTCCATGGATTGGCTCCTCAATTTTAGAGGGGGTAGTTTTCTTGTGGAAAGCAGACAATCTATTATTAATGAATTGATTATAAGAGGAGTTAGTTATGAAATTATTTCTGATGCTCAAACCAACCAACTTCTTGATGAAATTGCCAGTCCTTCTTCCAATAAAGATGCTATGAGGTTGGATAAAGTGCCAAAAATTGCTGTTTATTCTCCAAAGTCTAAACAACCCTGGGATGATGCAGTAACACTTGTCCTCACCTATGCAGAAATTCCTTATGATGTGATTTTCGATGATGAAGTGATGAACGATGAATTGGCTGATTATGATTGGTTGCACCTTCATCATGAAGATTTTACTGGTCAGTTCGGGAAATTTCACAGAACTTATTCCAACCAACCCTGGTATATTGAGCAACAAAATGAATATAAGGCATTGGCTAAAAAATATGGATTCAAAAAAGTATCAGAATTCAAATTAGCCGTAGTTCAACAAATACAATCATTTGTAACAAAAGGAGGTTTTCTTTTTGCCATGTGCTCTGCCACTGACACTTATGATATATCCCTGGCCGCTGCAGGAATTGATATTGTGGGGAGGGTATATGATGGAGACCCTGCCGATCCGAATGCGCAGGAAAAATTAGATTATGACAAGACTTTTGCTTTCAAGGATTTTGTATTGGAAATGAATCCACTGGAGTATGAATACTCCAACATTGATCAAAATATTCCTGACAGGCCTGGTATTAAAGAAGGAAATGATTTTTTCACACTTTTTGAATTTTCCGCCAAATGGGATCCCATTCCTACGATGCTTACTCAAAACCATGAGAAATTGATAAAAGGATTTATGGGGCAAACCACTGCTTATAAAAAAGACTTGATTAAATCTGATGTAGTGATATTGGGAGAAACAGAATCTATCAATGAAGCGAGATACATTCACGGTATATTTGGGAAGGGTTTCTGGACTTTTTATGGCGGGCACGATCCTGAGGATTATCAACATTTTGTAGGCGAACCCCCTACAGACCTAAACTTACACCCTAACTCTGCAGGTTATCGATTGATTCTGAACAATATTTTGTTCCCTGCGGCTAAAAAGAAGAAGAAGAAAACCTGATTAAGCCGGTTTTATCATCTCTATTTAAAAATGCATTGGTTAACTTTTCTCAAGCTTGTCCACCAATGTGTCAGGATACAGTATTAGAATTAAAGGGAATAAAATCGGCACGTACAACGTATCCTCTGGCTACTATGCTTCATAGCAAGCAGCCAGTTTTAATAACTTATCAGTTGAAATACAAATCAACTACTCAAATAGAAGGCCCACTTTGTCATACCCCCTCTCCTGTCCGCCCTCATAAGATAAGAGAAAAATTATAACTCCAGCTTATCTGTATTTAACCTATAGAGCAGGACACTATCTTTTATCCACTCAAGCTAAGCAGTTAAAACTCTCCCACTATTCACAAACTCTATCGGAAAGCCCATGTTGACTAATAACCTAAGTTCGACAATTAATGATAGCGTCCCCGTATACGGGGCAGGCTATGCCGCAAAATTAAGACTTACTTTTTCAAAAAGTCTTTATTTATGCGGTATCTCATACTAAACACAATGAGATTACGGATACCGCTGTGGCGGCACAAGCTAATTCTCTTTTTTATGAAAAATGTAATCCCGATGCATCGGGACCGAAATAGCCAGTCCCGCCCTAGCGGGAACGACTTACAGCAATTCTTACTAATATTTAAAATCGAACTCAGGTTAATACCGCATCATTCAAATGTTGATGAAAGAGGAAACCTTGATTTAAAGGTTAACTAGCACAAAACTAAATGTACCTTTTAGTTATATATTTAATATATTTATTTACAAAAGCACTTATACACCCTCTTAATCATTAAATAATCCTATAACTAATTAGGTTAAATCCTAAAAAATACAAATACAGGGTGTGTGGATCATATAAATCATAGTGAATTCTTTTAAAAATAAAAGAATATATGGGAACAAATCAAAAAAACGTACGTCCAACTATATACAACAGAGGGTAATAAATGCGCAATTACATCAATTGAGCACTTAACACCGTATTTTCAACTATTTAAAACTAATCACATCATGAAACCTTCAATAAGATCGCCCGATTTTAATGTAATATTTATTACTTTTTTAACGAAAAAAAATCACAAACTTTTTAATCTAAAAACCAAAATTATGAAATACCTTAATAAACTTTTCAACTTATGCCTGGCATCAATGGCAATAGTTTTCATGTACTCCTGTCAACAAGACGACATAGAGGTGAGCGAGAAAAATGGAATTGAATTAATACTTGCAGGTGACAGGGTAGACGATGGCAATTCCTCACAAAGAGCAGACCCGGACTTTCCTACCGTAGAAGAAGGAGGATGTGATCTTTCTTATGCATCGTATGCCATAGTGACTATTAATGACAACGATTACAAAATCGACATTAAACAATGGGGCGATGACTTCAAAACAAATTTAATTGAATTAGATCCGGGAAGTTATACCGTAACAAGTTGCCAGCTATATGACGAAGATGATAATCCAATATTTGCAACCCCGATGGAGGGAAGTGAATTCGGTAAATTTGTTTCTCAACCCTTACCTATTGACATTGAAGTTGAGCAATACAGGAAAATAGAGTACGATATGGAAGTGCTTTGTGTGGAAGATTTCACCCCACCAATGTTTGGCTTTACATCCTGGAGCATTAGCCTTAAGGAGGTGAAAAATCTTTGTATTTTTGCTAACTTCTGCGAACCTGATATGGGACATCAAGTAGCTACCTTAGAAGCTTATGTTTATCCTGATGCTGAAAATACCAGCGATGAAGATCTCATCTGGAGTGGATCAGCTGATGGTGATTATGAAAGTGAAACAGAGGACAATGAGTTACTTTGCCTTAAATTCCCTTATGACGCTAATCAACCAACCGAAGAGCAATCTTATTATGTAAATCTTTACATAAACGGATCCTTATTTTCAGGAACAATTTATCTCGACAGAGTGGATATGATCAATTCAGAGTATGGCTATCTGCACCTGAATGAAGATTGCGATGGAGATTTTGATTTTCTGGAAACTTCATATAATGTTTCATGGGAAGATATCAATGACGATGTAGCTCCGGATGGGGAAGACCTTTTGGAAAATGACCTTGATTACAATGATTTTGTACTCCAAACTACAGTAAATACTGATATGACTACTGGTCATTTAAATTTTCAGTTCAAGCCATTGGCAAGGGGAGGTACTTATACTCACGCTTTCAAAATGTGGTTCCCTGGAACTGGTTATGTGATATCAGGTGATGCTGAAAGCGTTTTAACAGAAGGTGGTAATACTGTAGTAACAGTTTACTCCAATACCAATCAAGCATTTAATCCAAATGCAAGTTTCATCAACGTGATCTGTGGTGAAACAACTGGAACTGGTGTAGAGAGAACAGTAACAATAGAAAATGCTCCCGAAGAATTTACTTATTATCTGGTAAATCCTTTCACTGCTAATTTGGAAGTTGCAGGCGATGCGGTTTATGATCTGATGATAGGTGACATGTTCGAGCTATCAACTTTCACCAAAGATGGTGAAACTTTCAGGAATGGGCTAGTTACACCTCTTGATTGGCAATGGCCTCAAGAAAATGTAGATATCAGAACTATCTATGGTGTTGATTTTGAAACGAACTTCACTCCTATTTCCAATACAGATGATTTATATGCTAATTGTCCGGAAGGTGCATGAGCATCATAATTCATGATATAAACAAAATGATGGTTCTTTTAAAACCATCATTTTTTTTTTAAAAAAGCAAAAGTTTTCTAGATGTAGTGTTTCCGGTTTAAGGAGCAAATTATACTTGAAACATGTATTTAGCTATCGATTCACTACATTTTGAGAACAAAAAATAAAATACTAGCAAGCGTATAACACTTTTTAAACTAAGAACGAATTATGAAAAACTTTAAAACTTTAAACATATGCCTGGCTTCCATGGCAATGTTTTTTATGTGTTCTTGTCAGCAGGATGAAATTACTGTAGACGAGAAAAACGGTATAGAACTAATACTCACCGGAGACATGGTAGATGATAGTAAAACCTCACAGAGAGACGAACATGAAAACGGTGTGTCAGATTGTGATATTTCTTTAGCGGCTTATGCTTTAGTGGAAATTAGCGGAAACAGCTATAAAGTAGACATAAAGCAATGGGAAAGTAACTTTAAAACTGATTTAATTGAATTAGGACCAGGAAGCTATACTGTTACCAGCTGCCAGTTATATGATGAAGATGACAACCCGCTATTCGCTACTCCAATGGAGGGAAGTGAATTTGGGAAATTTGTCAACCACGCATTACCTATTGATTTTGAGGTTGAGCAATACAGAAAAATAGAATATAACATGGAAGTGCTTTGTGTGGAAGATTTCACTCCACCGCAATTTGGTTTCGTATTCTGGAATATTGAACTGAAGGAAGTCAAAAACCTTTGTGTATTCGCTAATTTCTGTCAACCTGAAGCAGGTCATGAAGTTGCAACCTTAGAGGCTTTCATTTATCCTAATTCGGAAGAAACAACAGAAACGGATTTAATATGGAGTGGTTCAGCAGATGGTGATTTTGAAAGCGATGATGAAACTAATGAGCTCCTTTGTCTGAAATTCCCTTATGATGCAAATATGCCAACTGAAGAGCAATCTTATTATGTGGAATTATATATAAATGGCATATTATTCTCAGGAACTATCAGTCTGGACAGAGTAGACATGATCAATGAAGAGGATGGTTACCTGCACTTAAATGAAAATTGCCAAGGTGATTTTGACTTCCTTGAAAACTCATATAATATTTCCTGGGAAGATATAAATGATGAACAAGAGCCTGGGGAACTACAGGAAAATGATCTGGACTATAATGACTTTATAGTGAGAACCACAACTTATACTGATATTAACACAGGTTATTTAAATTTTAAATTTGAGCCATTAGCAAGAGGCGGTTCATATAATCACGCTTTCAAAATGTGGTTACCAGGAACCGGTTATGTGATATCAGGTGATGCCGCCAGCGTAACAGAGTCAGGTGGCAATACTATTGTAGTTGTTTATCCGGAAACCAGGGATGCATTTCCTATCAATGAAAAATTCGTGAATGTTAGATGTAGCGGGTATTCAGACGTAGGTATTGAGAAAACTGTTACTATTGAAAGTGCTCCAACAGATTTCACTTTCTGGTTAACCAATCCATTTTCAGCAAACCTTGCTGTGCAGGGTGGTCCGGATTATGATTTGACTATGGGCAATCTTTTCCCGCCATCAACTTTCACTAAAGATGGAGAAACTTTTAGAAATGGCCTTATTACTCCTCTGGACTGGAAATGGGCTAGAGAAAGTGTTGACATCAGAACTATTTATGGTAATAATTTCGAAACAAACTTTATTCCTATTTCTAATCTCTATACATTATATGCCAACTGTCCATAAGCTCTGATCACAGTTGAAAAAGGATATCTTCAATAGAAGGTATCCTTTTCTATAGAATACATCTGGATTTGAGAGAGGTTTACCCTCACATCACCACTTCAATCGGCCTCTCAACAAGAGAGATTCACCCCCATCGCTATCAGTCACCAATAATAGCTCTGCTTCATTAGCTGATATTTGATTGAAAACAGACACAGATTCCACCTTGATAAATTTATTAGTAGCACCTATTAAAGTCCAGCGCCAGGCATTCTGATCATCAATACTGGCTATATCTACTATCCCAATGAAACTCCCTAGAATTGCCCCGTCATCATATGCGTTATCAGTATCTTCCACTGAAGCGGAAAGGATTAAATGTGTGGAATTGTTAGTGATAGTAGCTCCGGAAACACCTGCTTCAATCCCTTTAATAGCTGGCAAATCCATTTTAATTATTTGAGGTTTGGGAAAAGGTATTTCATTCTGAATAGCACGCAAAAAATTATCGTAATTAAAAAGGAATATTAAATTACCACTTCGGTTAAACAATAACAATTCTTGATCCACCAAAGCAACGGCTTCAATATTCAATTCATTATTATGTACTTCTTGTATCCCTTTTAAATAATGATAAAAAGCACTGATCTGATATTTCTTAATAGATAGAGTTTTGCCTAATAATACCCTAACAAAATAATCCCTTTCAGGTGATTTAGAGCCTGATCCGAATAAAATAATCTCATCTTCATTCACCATTTCCATAGCTTCAAAATCAGGCTTCAATGGCTTGGGGATTTGTTCATCAGATAAGTTTTCTATTGAAAAAATAGTTGTTTTAGACACTATATTAAAGTTGTCATCCAATTGAAATAGAAAAGGGCTATCATCCCCTATTAAATAGATGTCCATACCAGAAATAGCCATTCCGGAAGCACTAGGTACGCCATCTAGAACTTTTGTTTCTAAAATTTCAATTTGTAATGTATTAGGTTGACAAGCCATGGCAATGAAAGAAAACAAGAGAGCTATATTATTTTTATAAAGATGCATATATTGTTAACTCTACACAATTTCATAAAAACATTCTTTTCTTCATTATCCCTAATTAGTGGGTTAAGTAAACATTTAGAGGACTTTCATAGTGATAGCTGCAAGTAATAACTCCATCCACAAAAAGAGACTGCCGGTTAGAGCAAGCTTTTGTGACCTCGGCAGGATTCAAATGCCGAGTAAGTTCGGCACAGGCTCTGCTAACTCCTGAGCCGTAATCATATGCCCTATTCTTCCCATAACTATCGGAAGAGCTACGAAGCCATAGCTTGAAGATAGATCATTTAGAAAACGACCCAAACCACAGAATAGGTAAACTTGAAATTTTGGACATAAAAAAAGCCTGCCGGTTAGAGCAAGCTTTATAGTGACCTCGCAGAATTCTGCAACCTTCCCGCTGATAGCGGGATGCTCTATTCAATTGAGCTACCTAGCCATAGCTATGAAGGTAAATCCTTTAAGAAACGTGCCGCTCCTCGTTTCTTTATCTTTGTCTCTAATTTCATTGCTTCACTCCGATCAGCTACCTCAATGCTCCAAACCAAAATCCAGGGAACGCCCTTCCTTGTATGCTTCCCATGACCTAGATTATGCCTTATGAGTCGCTCTTCTATATCGGAAGTTTGACCTACATAATATTGACCAAGCTTTTTACTGTATAATATATAAACTTGAAAACTCATGACATAAAAAAAGCCTGCTGGTTAGAGCAAGCTTTAGTGACCTCGGCAGGATTCAAACCTGCAACCTCCTGAGCCGTAATCAGGTGCTCTATTCAATTGAGCTACGAAGCCATATATTGACTGTTTTATTTATTCTTTTAAAGCTTGCTTGTGACAGGACTCTATCCTGTAACCTTCCCGCCCTAGCGGGATGCTCTATTCTTCCGATAGCTATCGGAAGAGCTACGAAGCCATTACAATAAAAATTCTGAAACTACGTTTGAGAATCAGTTTGCAAATCTATGGAATTATTCAGGATAAGAAAAGCCTTTTAATTATTTATGCTATAAATTAAAACACTATCTTTGTCCGCTGAAAGTGAAAACCACAAATCATTTATGAAGAAATTATTGACGCTTAGCCTTTTATTTATCACAATCCTATCAGCGCATTCGCAAAACCTTAAAGAAAAAAATACTTTTGGTCCTCGTCCTGACCTTCCCGGAGATTTAACTTTATCATTCGGGCTAAACATGTTGGCACATAATAGTGTGGAAGCCATGAAACTAAAGACTTTTGGAAACAACTATTTCTCAGCAGGTTATTCCTATCCTGTTCGTCTCGGGAATACAAATTTCACTTTCAATGGAGGTTTTTCTTTCTCTTTTGAAAAATATGCTTTAGACACTGCTCTTACACTTAATTACACTGAAAGCGTTCTTGATGAAGGGCAAACTGTTTTTCTTGATTCCATTGGCAACAATATAATTGGAGATGGATTTGTTGAGAAATCAAAATTTGAAGCCAATTATATCAATATCCCTATTGAATTCAGGTACTACTTCAATAAAGACAAAATTGGAAGAGGTTTATTTCTTGCTGCCGGTGGAAGTATTGGTTATTTAATTAACGGTAAAACAAAAATTAAATATGTTGAAAATGAGGATACTAAAAAGCTTAAACGAAAAGAAGGCTTTGAGTTAAATCAATTTCGCTACGGAGCTCATGTGAGGGTAGGAATTGCCGGATTTGGTGCTTTCTTTAATTATGACGTATCTGAATTGTTTAATCCGGGAAGAGGTCCTGAAAATACTTCAGCTACCCCATACAGATTTGGATTAAGTATTAATTTATTTTAAATAGAGCCTATTAAGCAATTACAAGAGAATCATTTGTAACTACTTGAAAATAAGCCCCCCGATAGCCTATCGGGGAAATGACGAACATTTGATACCATAAAAAAGTCCATGCTCTTGAAAAGCATGGACTTTTTTATGGCATCTACTTTTTTATTAAAATATTTAAACTCCTTTAAACTCGGGCTTTCTCTTATCCAGAAAAGCCTGTTTACCTTCTTTATAATCATCAGAAGTGCCAGCTATTTGCTGACTGTATTTTTCATATTCCAGCATTTCATCTAATGAAGACGAAGAAGCCTTGTTCAGCATTTTCTTGATCATACCTATAGATTTGGTAGGGGCTTTGGCAAAATAATCGGTATAGGATTTTACTGCTTCATCCAATTCCTCATCCGGCACAACCTTATTGATTATCCCCAACTCAAAAGCTTCTCTAGCACTTACTTTTGTACCCATCGCACATAGTTCAAAAGCTTTTTGATAACCTACCAGGTTTGGCAGAAAGAAGGAAGAACCTGAATCAGGCACTAAACCAATATTAATAAAAACTTCTACCATTTTGGCGGATTCAGCTGCCACAATCATATCTGCTGCGAGTGCCAGTGAGCAACCTGCCCCCGCGGCCACGCCATTCAACCTTGCAATGATAGGCTTAGGAAGGCTTCTCATGGATCGGATGATCGGATTATACCTCTTCTCAAGCGAATTGTAAAACATTTTGTCATCATCGTCCCTTGCAGATTTTAAATCCTGCCCGGAACAAAAAGCCTTTCCTTCACCTGTGATAACCACTACCCTTACCGCTTCGTCTTTGGCAGCACTTTTTAAGGCATTCTGGAATTCATAACTAATGCCATCATTAAAAGCATTATAAAATTCCGGCCTGTTAAAAGTGATGGTACAAACACCTTCACTTAGATCATATTTTAAAAACTCGTACATTTTTTATCTGTTTAAAATTAATATCGTCAGAAAATTTATCAAAAATCCCAATGCTAAGCCTGCCCAAACCTGACTTACACTATGTACCAGCAATTTTAAGCGAGCTGAGGCTACAAGGCCACAAAGGGCAAAGCAAAGAGCGAGCCCCATGTACAAATTGGAACTTTCCGTTTGAAACAGCAAAGCAAAATAAATACCTGTGGCTCCTGAAACAGCAATAGCATGTGCACTTATCTTCCAAAATAAAGTAATAATAGTGAGAAGTACAATGCTGAAAGTAATAGAAACCATTACATAATTGACTAAGGGAGGGAAACGAAATTTCTCCCAAAACAAATAAGTGGTAGCCATGTAAAATAAGGAATTAAAAAAGAATGGAATGAACCTCTCCCTCCTGATTTCCATATTTAAATTACTTATGTTCTTAGTGAAATTTAATAACAACACCCCCATTAATGGGATTAAAAAGGTGGTCATTAAAACCATCACCATAAAGCGCCAGCTCAAATCCGGCTGAAAACCTAATGAATAAGGGATAAAAAACAATATGCCCAGGAAGATATAGCTGGGCATAAGCAACGGCTGAAAAGCTATCGATATAAATTTTGCGGCACGGATGCTCACTACAATTCTTTTCTTAATCGTGCTACAGGAATGTTTAACTGCTCTCGGTATTTGGCCACCGTTCTGCGGGCAATCTGATACCCTTTTTCTTTTAATAATTTCTCCAATTTATCATCAGATAAAGGCTTACTTTTATCTTCTTTATCAATGAAAGACTTTAGTGTATTTTTAACTTCGCGAGAACTCACATCCTCACCTGAATCTGTAGCTATACCTTCAGAGAAGAAATATTTCAAAGGATAAATACCAAATTCTGTCTGTACTGATTTACTGTTAGCTACTCTGGAAACAGTAGAAATATCCATATCAATCTTTTCGGCTATGTCCTTCAGAATCATAGGGCGTAATTTACTTTCATCACCATCTTTAAAAAACTCATATTGATATTCCAAAATGGCCTGCATGGTATTCAATAATGTCAGCTGTCTTTGTTTAATAGCATCAATAAACCATTTAGCTGCATCCAGTTTTTGCTTTACAAAGCCAACTGTTTCTTTTAACTTCTTGTCTTTTTTATCGCTCTTGTCATAAGCTTTCATCATTTCAGAATAAGATGAACTCACGCGTAGATCAGGAGCATTTCTGGAATTAAGACTCAACACTAATTCTCCATGCTGATTATTGAGGATAAAATCAGGCATTAGATATTGCGTTTTTACCAGGCCTGATCCTGAGCCACCTGGCTTCGGATTAAGTTTGGTAATCGCATTAACCGCCTCTTTAAATAAATCCTCATCTTCAATATTGAGTTTCTTAATGATTTTTTCGTAATGCTTTTTACTAAATTCCTCAAAGCAAACATCAATAATCTGAGCAGCCAGCTTATTGGCTTCCGATTGTTCAATTCTTCTTTCAAGTTGTAGTAATAAACATTCCTGTAGATTTCGTGCAGCTATACCAGCCGGGTCGAAATCCTGGATCAACATCAAAACTTCCTCAACTTCTTCCTCATCTGTTTCCACATTTTGAGAAAAGGCCAGATCATTTACAATGGCATCAAGTTCTCTGCGGATGTAGCCATCACTCTCAATACTACCAATGAGTTGCTTCCCGATTTTCTCCCTTCTGGAATCCAACCCCAAAAAGCCCAATTGTGTCATGAGCTGATCATTCAATGAAGTGCTGACGGCAATAGGCATCTCCCTTTCCTCTTCCTGTCCGCCATTATCACTTTGCATTTTATAACCGGCATAATCATCATCCTGCAAATAATCATTGATGTCGATTTCGTCATTACTAGTATCCTCCTCATATTCATCAGCTGAATCATCCTCCTCCTTGCCTTCTTCCAAAGCAGGGTTTATTTCAAGTTCTTCTTCAATGCGGCTATCGAGCTCAGCAGTAGGAACCTGCAGCAATTTGATAAATTGGATTTGCTGCGGAGATAAACGCTGACCTAGACCTTGTGTTAATATGAGTTTCTGCATAGAAGTTTAAAAACTAAAAATTGTGCCAATTATTATTATTCTCTATTTTACACCTTAAGATAAGGTAATTTCAACTGTTTAAAAAATCAAAAACGACCACTAAACGCTGTAAATTTCTCAATAAATTCGGGATGGAACCAATAGAATCAATTCAAATTTATTTAAATTCTTTAAATCTTTGATAAAAAGGCTAAAATATCGTTTTTTTGCCTCGATTTTGTACCATTGTTAAACGCAAATATTATATGACGGTTCCAGCGAGAATTAAGATTAAAAAGTTATTAACGGAGCAGGCCAGCAATCAGCCGACTTTAGTAAAAGGATGGGTAAGAACTAAGAGGGGAAATAAGAATGTTAACTTTATTGCTTTAAATGATGGTTCTACAATCAATAACATCCAAATAGTAGCAGATCCTGCTGTCATCAGTGAGGATACATTGAAAAAAATCACTACCGGAGCTGCTATCAGTGTAATTGGTAAGGTGGTTGAATCTGCTGGAAGTGGGCAAGCCGTGGAAGTTGTTGCTGAGCAAATAGAAGTACTGGGAACAGCTGATCCTGAAAAATATCCTTTGCAGCCTAAGAAGCATTCAATGGAGTTTATGCGTGAAATAGCTCATTTGCGCATGCGTAGCAATACTTTTGGTGCTGTTTTCAGAGTGAGACATGCTCTTTCCTTTGCTGTACACCAGTTTTTCCATGAAAAAGGATTTTACAATTTGCATACGCCTATCATAACAGGGAGCGATGCGGAAGGTGCAGGCGAAACTTTTCATGTGACAAATTTCGACTTGAAAAAAATCCCTTTAACCGAAGAAGGTGAGGTAGATTATAAAAAAGATTTCTTTGGCAGTGAAACCAATTTAACGGTTTCCGGTCAGTTGGAAGGCGAGTTAGGTGCCATGGCCCTAGGGGAAATTTATACTTTCGGCCCTACTTTCAGAGCTGAAAACTCCAACACTACCCGGCATTTAGCTGAATTCTGGATGATAGAGCCTGAAATGGCTTTTTATGAATTGCAGGATAACATACAGCTAGCTGAGGATTTATTGAAATATGTGGTAAAATATGCCATTACCAATTGTCAGGATGATTTGCAGTTTTTATCTGCAAGGGCTGAAGAGGAAGAAAAGAACAAGCCGCAAACCGAAAGACAGGAAATGAGCCTGCTGGAAAGGTTACAGTTTATTCTTGACAATGATTTCGAGCGCATAACCTATACTGAAGCCATTGAAATTTTGAAAAACAGTAAGCCTAACAAAAAGAAGAAGTTCAATTATATTATTGAAGATTGGGGTGCTGATCTCCAATCGGAACATGAAAGATATTTGGTGGAGAAGCATTTCAAAAAACCAGTAGTAATTTATAACTACCCAAAAGAGATCAAGGCATTTTATATGCGTCAGAATGAGGATGATAAAACAGTGGCTGCCATGGATATTTTATTCCCGGGTATTGGAGAAATAGTAGGTGGCTCCCAAAGGGAAGAGCGACTGGAAAAACTACAGGCCAGAATGGGTGAAATGCATATTCCTGAAGAAGATTTATGGTGGTATTTAGATACCCGTAAATTTGGTACCGCCCCACATAGCGGCTTCGGACTAGGCTTTGAAAGGCTTATGCTATTTGTGACCGGCATGGGCAATATCAGGGATGTTATTCCTTTCCCGAGGACCCCGGACAATGCAGAGTTTTAAAGTATTGAAATCATAAGGTAGAAAGCGTTGAACGAAAGTTTGACGCTTTTTTTGGTTAAGGATTAGAACTCACTAAATCATTTTACCTAGTAAGAAGCATAAGGTTTTTCTAATTGCTAAGCCAGGACAGCCTTATACAATTGCCAAATCAACTGCTACTTACTATAGCTATGGTAAATACTTTTAATTAATAGGCTTTTTCTTTTGGTATTCGAAAAAACTTAAAAAATCTTTATCCACCCTTTTACTTTTATTGCTTTACCCCACTACAACATCCCTTTCTTTAACTTAATATTCAATACCCCATTGGCGAAGCAGGAGGATTAAAATTGTTCATCATCCTCTGGTGATGCATGTGCATGTGTAAGTGATTAAGATGATAATAGTTTACAGGCTGGCGATAATACCTATTAATGCTAAATTCAACAGGAGCAACAAATTCACTGTATCTTTTAACTCTATTTTTCTTGTATGGACGAAAAGCACGTTTATTGAAAAGGTAATATTTAATAAAGTTATTCACCAAACCGTTTATTTGGGGATGAATTTCATTTAGTAAAGAGTAATCCACAACATTACCTCTATCATCAAGCACAAAATGTATGAGCAAAAACCCTTGTGCATTAACACTTAATGCCTCATCATAAAAGTATTGGTTTATGTGATTAGTAAATTTTTTCTGCAACCTCTTTATTTTAAAGTTATACCTATCATCTGTTATTTGGAATATCGTATCCGAATCCTCTCCAATTCTATAAGATGATACTAAGGTATTCTTGCGGAAAATATTGGTATGTGTTGTATTGTTTAATTGATCATATTCATTTATCTCTGTATAATTATTTGATTCTAAAATATTTGTACCAGTAGAATCTATAATAGAAATATATTCAACCTTATTTTGCGCACCATATGTATTAGTTTCTATATATTTGTAATACTTTTTTAAATTTCCCTTTTGATTATATATTTTCACTTCCTTAGGGTCATTATCTTCATATATAATTTCCTGCCTGATATAGCCATTTGGATAATATGACTCAAAAATTCCATTTTTTATATTAGGATAAAAAGAAGAATAAGTCGCTGAGTACAACTTAATAGTATCCTCTATATTATAATAATCTAGATTCCACAAGGAGTCCTTTTTTTCAACTATTTTAGAATAAAAAAATGCATTTTCGATGTTCCCGGTTTCCTGCCAGTATTTATCATAAAGTATAGGCTCGTCATTATGATATTTTTCGTAATATTCTGCTGTTTTTATAATGGAAAGTATGTTATTATACTCATATTGACCGGAGGTGATCTTTTCTTTCAAACTGGGGATATCAGAAAAATATTTTAAAGCTTTTTCTTTAAAATATTTGTTATCTGGAAAGTTTTGCCAAAACTCGCTACCTTTTTCTTTCACCAAATAAGTTTCTACAATGGGGGACTGACCACTCGAATACATCTTCCTGAAATGATAATGTTTAGCAAAAGTCATGTCACCAAATTCAGAAATAAACTGTGCATAATCAGGCTTATCTTTTAGCGTATTCTGATTAAAATATTTCGAAATAACAAAAAAGGAATCTACCCCTATTACAAAACCCTGGACTTCTTCCGGTTTAATTTTATCCCGAAATTCACCTTCCCCATTCTTAAACAAAATTTTATCCCCTTTAAATTTAATCAGTCCTCTTACTTTACTGCCCGAACGATTATAGTAATGGCCAATTTCATAAGATTCAACATTGAAAATTTCAGTTAATTTGTTTTCGGGCGAATAAATAATGGGATCAAAATATCCATCGAAAATATTACCATTCCAATCAGTTTTATAACCAACATATGTCTGTGAATACCCACTAGTGCACGTGCAAATAAGTATGGCTACAGTAATTTTAATAATTTTCGTCATTTTTTTTATATGAAGTTTTTGATTTTCAAGAATAGCTAACCGATTGGTAAACACTCAAACTTTGAAAAATAATCAAAATCGTTTCATCTCCTTCTATCAAGCTATTTTTGAAAAGAGCGTTAATAATCTTAAGCATTCTACCTCCTTTTCAAAGCCTCAACCAATAAGTTATGTAAGGTTTAATAAACCGCTAAGCTAGGTAAATAATATTCAATTTAAACTGGAAGATTTTACATTTCATCGAATAGGCTACACAGAATAAATTAAAAGATTCGAATGGTTGAGAATTGGATTGAGATAGGATTTAATATTTGAATGCAGCTGACGGCTTAAAGCCTTCTGACACCAGTCAGAGATAGGTGTCAGACGGTTTACGAACCGTCTGACGCATGATTAGAGTTAAGCAACATCATACTGCAAATCTATCTTTGATTTAACAGTTATGTACCCTAAGATACGCTTTAGATAAATCCATTCACCCTTAACTTTGATAAAAATAGCTGCGTTTCCTTCTTCGTAACCATTATCAAAATGATCATACTGTACATAGGCCGCATAAGAATCATGGTTAAAGATAGGAGGGTATAAAACACAAAAAGCATCTTTCCCTTCATGTTTTAATCCCAATAAATCTTTATTGAAACTATTCAGATTTAAATTATCTGTATGCTTGCTTGATGCTTGAATCTGATATTTCTCATGTCTTTTTGTAACAGAATATCCGAAATGAATCTTCAAGTCAATTTTTTCAATCAAGTATTCCTCATTCTTCCACTCGTACCCACCATCGGGTGGTGCAGACTGTACACTATCATTATTATACTGTATTTTGAAGTATTTATAAGTCTTAAGCTCGGTAGAGATTGCACCATATTGATTTAAAGAATCATGAAGTATTAATTTTTTCAAAACATTCAGGGATTCATTAGAATCAGAAATCCTACTCTCTTGACTACTGTTGCAGGAGAATAATGAAATAATTAATAAGATAAAGATTGATTTCAATCTAAATCGGTTAAGGCTTAAAATAAGCTGTCGTTTTGTTTAAATATAGTGAATATTTAAGAAATCAATTGGTCAAAATGCTATCAACTTTTTTGGTAGAGTCTATCAATACAACTAGTTGTTCTCAGCTTTTGAACCATCTCGTTTACACTACATGCGTCTGACGGCTTAAAGCCTTCTGACGCCAGCCAGCTAGAGAGGCTTCAGACAGTTTCGAATTATCAGAAGTCTGGCAACTAATAGCACATGATTTTTATCTTTCAGGCTTACCTATTAATCAGCATCATTTAAACGACCTCTTCGGAGCCAGAAACCTCAAATACAAAAAACCAGCAAATGCAAAACCCGCACCGGTGAAAAATGTCAGTTTAAAATTAGCGCTATCATTGGCGTAAACCCATCCTGAAATAACAGCCCCTAAACCTACTCCGATTTCAAGAAATATGTACAAAGTAGCCAGGGCCTTTCCTCTTTTATCCTCTTCCGCAAGATCAATGGCCCATGCAAATACAGTAGGCGAGTTCATGCCAACTGCAAAACCAAATACAATCCCCGCTCCTATTAAGGTAACAAGGGAGCCAGAATAAGCTATTAAAACCATGGCCACCGATAACAGCAGGGCCGAAACAGTTAATACCTTTACCCTACCTATCCTATCAGATATTTTACCTGCCACTATCCTCACCACCAGAGAAGCCAATACAAATACAGCAAAAAATAACCCTTTATTACTTATGTTAAGATATTCACTATAATCAGGCATAATGGTAAGCACCAAACCGAAAGAAAAAACTGTCAAAGCCATAAAAATGGCTGGAGGCAATACATTTACATCTATGATCTCATTTCTCTTCAACTTTAACAAACGAAAATGAAAAGGAACTTTGTCAGCCAGGGTTTCATTCATTCCAGCCAAAATAATGATACTGAGAATTGCCAAAACAGAAGAAGTATAAAATACCACATCCACAGGATACATACTGCCCAGATGACCACCCACTGCATTGCCGGTAGCCGTACCTACACTAATGGCCACTCCAATTACACCCATTGCCTCACCTCTTCTTCTTGGCGGTACAATATCAGCCACATAAGCAGCATTGCCGGTAGGGGTAAAACCAGTAGAAAAACCATGTACCAGTCGCAGGACCAGAAAAGCTACTACTGTGGTCACAAAAGGATAAATTAAGCCAGTGACAAAACAAATGACCGCGCCAAAAATCATGACAGGTAACCTGCCTATTTTATCAGCCAATTTCCCGCTGAAAGGCCTGGAAATTCCTGCAGTAATAGTGAATAAGCCAATGATCCAGCCTTTATATTCTGCTCCGCCCAAACTGGTAATATAAGCTGGCAGCTCAGGAATAATCATGTTAAAACTGGCAAAGAATAAGAATGCACTAAGGCTGAGGAGTAGGAAAGACTTATTGAGAAGAGGTGCTTTTTGCATAATGTTAAGAGGAATATATCAGCTATTTATGTTTCCTGTCTTTATCTCTCTATCCAATTTCAAAAGTGCCGCCATGCTAATGGAATCCGAAATTTCTCCTCTCATCACCATTTCCAGGGCTTCCTGTAAAGGTAATTTCTTTATTTTCAACTCTTCAGTCTCTTCAAATTCAGTTTCACCCTCCGTTAAACCTCTTGCTAAAAACACATACCCCACCTCATCTGAAACAGAATTACTGGTATGGATACGCATAAATTGCTCCCAGTGAGAAGCCGTAAGCCCGGTTTCTTCCTTCAATTCTCTTTTAGCAGTGGCTAATAGATCTTCTCCTTCCGGGCTCCCTCCTTCCGGGATTTCCCAGCTGTACTCATTTAAAGGGTAACGATACTGCCCCACCAGCCAGGTATTACCATCTTCATCAATAGGAATTATACCGATGGCTATATTTTTAAAATGCACCCTTCCATAAATACTTTCCCCTCCGGAAGGGTTGATTACCTGATCCTCCTCCACTTTGATCCATGGATTTTCATATTTAATTTCAGAGCTGATTTTTTTCCAGGGATTATGAGTGGGATCTTTATCAGGCATTTTTCTTGATTTCAGGAATTATTGAAGGGATAAAATTCAGAAAATTAAACATAGAAATCAAAAAACTCCTTTATTAAGAATTGTGAATCAATAAACCCCACTGCCCAACATCACTAATGTACAGGAATTTTCGGTTTCAATACCGTTTCCGGATGCCTTCACTGCTAATTCAGGATTTTCCGTTCCGGGATTGAAAATGATTCTCTTGGGAGCCAAACCGATCAGGTAATCGTAATATTCCGGTTGATGCTGTGGACCTATATACATGGTAATGGTATCTATGTCTTTCAAAACAGGGGCAGTTTTTATGTCCAGTATTTCATGGCCTAACACTTCTCCTTTTTTAATTCCTATAGGTACAATTTCATGGCCTGCACGGGTTAACCTTTCCGCAGCTAAATAAGCATATCTTGATGGGTTATTGGTAGCTCCTACTATTAATGTTTTCTTGCTCATCATTCAATTATTTATCTAAAGATTATCAAAATCTAATTCCCTTCTCCGTAAAGTGCCAGAATTTGTTCAGCACACCTTTCTCCATCCATGGCCGCTGAAACAATGCCACCGGCATATCCGGCACCTTCCCCACAAGGAAAAAGCCTTTTTGTGCTTATGTGTTCCAACGTTATTTTATCACGAGGGATACGTACAGGTGAGGAAGTACGGCTCTCTACTCCTACAATCTGAGCTTCATTGGTCAGGTAGCCCTTCATTTTTTTTCCGAAAGAGACAAAAGCTTCTTTTAATCTTTGAGAAATAAAATCGGGCAGAACTTCTTCCATGTTTACAGATTTTAATCCCGGTTGATAAGAAGTATCAGCTAAATCTTTGCTTACTTTTCCCTGGGTAAAATCTATCAATCGCTGGGCAGGTGCGGTTTGTGTTTTCCCTGCTTTTTCCCAGGCTTTATGTTCAATATTCTTTTGCAGTTCCAATCCTTTTAAAGGACCCAATTCTGCGTATTCTTCCATATCTTCCAACTCCACCGCTACTACTATTCCTGAATTGGCATACTTTGAATCTCTGCGTGAAGGACTCATTCCGTTAACTACTACTTCTCCATTAGAAGTTGCCGAGGGAACAATAAAGCCCCCGGGGCACATGCAAAATGAAAATACACCTCGCTGCTTTCCTTTAAAATGAGTTTGGTGTACCAATGCATAAGAGGAAGCCGGAAGGTAGACTCCTCTGTCATCACATTTGTACTGAATTTTATCAATTATATGTTGCGGATGTTCTACTCGTACACCTAAAGCAAATGGTTTGGCTTCAATAGTAATTCCTGTATTGTGCAATAGTTCAAAAATATCCCTGGCTGAGTGTCCCGTTGCCAAAATAAAGGCTTCCGCATTATATATATTGCCTTCTTCAGTTTTAACTGCTCTCATTTCCTGATTTTCAAGAATAAAACCAGTCACCTTTGTGTTAAAGTGAACTTCTCCACCTTTTTCAATAATGGTTTCCCTAATACTTTGTATAATTTTTGGTAATTTATTGGTGCCAATATGTGGGTGTGCATCAATCATGATATCTTCGGAAGCACCATGAGCCACCAGGATTTCCAGAATGCGATAAATATCCCCTCTTTTCTTGGATCGGGTATAAAGTTTCCCATCAGAATAGGTACCGGCACCACCTTCACCAAAACAGTAGTTACTTTCACTATTCACCAGGTGCTTTTTATTGATATCTGCCAGATCACGCCTTCTGGCTCTTACATCTTTTCCGCGTTCCAAAAGAATAGGTTTCCACCCTAACTCTATCAAACGGAGAGCTGCAAACATTCCGGCAGGACCAGCTCCTATTATCACTACTTTTTTACTTTCGGAAACCCTCGGTAAATTTTCAATGGAATAATTAATACGATTAGGCACGGGCTCTTCCCCAAAAACTTCTACCTGTAAACGCACTACCACAGACTTTGAGCGAGCATCAATGGAGCGCTTATGTATTCTTACAGCTGAGTTTTCCTTTAACCCGAGATTACGCCTGACATGTTCCAAAACATGTTCCTCATCAAAAGCCTGTTCCGGTGTTAAAATAATTTCTTTAATAAACATATAATGCTGTTCCTAAAAATTATGGATTTAAGGTAGATACCTTTTTAATGCGAAAAACATAGCCAAATGAAAGGCCTACAATGGGTTGAAGAATGAACTTCTTATTCTTTAATTCTTCAAAAATATTGGGTTGATCAGCCGTATTATTTTCATTTCCATAGAAGTAATAATTGAAATTGATGCCGGCATTGATATCAAACGTAAACCCGCTATCATTCAGATTTTGTAAAATCCGACTTCCCACCAGCAATCCATAACGTACACCCTGTGCTTGAATTTGAGCTTTGATCTCCGATCCATTATTGCTCGATTCATAAAGCTTCAAATGATTCACATTGGTGTAGGAAACCGAATGGCCAAAATAGGGTACTCCGAATTTTGAATCTTTGTGATAAAACCTTTGTCTGAAACTAAAACCGTAGCCATTGAAAAAATCATCCCCTGCCCGCAAATTAAATGAATTAGCAAAAAAAGGATTTCTGAAAGTGTGCACAAGCAATTCGTATCCTATCCGTTGTTGAATATTGTATTCAACAGATACCTGTAAATCGCCAAAGATCATATTGAATGGGTTGGCCTGAAGAATTACTGTCGGGAAATCATTGTTCCTTGATTGGAAATAGGAACCACTTTTAGATTTGAACCGATATTCCGGTTTATTATATTTTGTTCCTGCCGTATTACTGTCCGATTTACTTTTGGCTTGCCTGAGAATAGGCTCATATTCTTCATAAATAGGTTTGTAATAACCCACCAATTGTCCTTTTTCATCATAAAGTTCCCAAGTGCCACGTTTTACACCTTCTTCTATCTCACCAGTCATTTTCAATGTGCCATCTTTGTAAAAGCCGGAGTATTCACCAACACCTTCTTCATAATTTATCTTACCTTCCAGCTCACCTGTTTCGTAATAGTAGGTCCATGGCCCATGGTTTTTACCCTCTAAAACCTGGCCCTTCAACTTTAGCTTCCCACTTTCATAAAACTCCTTATAACTGCCACTTCCGGCTTCATACACCCCTTCTCCTTTTAAAACACCATCATTATAATATAACTTCCAATAACCCTCTCTTTTTCCTGCCCTTTCCGCACCCTCTGCTTTCACAGCACCATTTTCATAATAGTAAACCCATTTCCCGTGGCTCAGGTTATCTATAAAATCACCTTCTCCTGAAACGTTTCCATCTTTAAAATAATAGGTCCATTTTCCATCTTTGGCACCTTCTAAATAATGTCCTTTAGATTTTAACTCCCCTGTTTCGTAATAGCTTTTCCACAGGCTGTCACTTTTTTCGTTCCTAATAAAACCTTCCAGTTTCAAGGCTCCATCGGGATAAAACTCTTTATACAAACCATTTCCTAAGTCATAAATCGCCTGCCCCTTTAAGGTACCATCTTCATAATAGTAAGACCACAGTCCATTTTTAATGTCGTTGAGGTAGGCACCTTCACTTTTAATAACTCCTGTTTCAAAATAATAGACCCATTCCCCCTCCCTTTTGCCTTCATAAATATTGCCTTCCATCCTGAGCTTGCCATTTTCGTAATAATAAGACCAAAAGCCATGGTTTGAATTATCTTTCAGTTGTCCTTTCATTTTAAGACTTCCATTCTCATAAAAGTATTTCCATTGACCAAAAGACTCATTATTTTCATACTTTCCCTTACTCTTCAACTGACCTGAAATATAATAGGATTCATAGTCCCCGTATAAAACTGAATGATCCATATCTTTTACAAAATACCTCTCTTGCAAATGTTCTCTTTCGTCATCATAATAAACCCTCACCTCTTTGCTTTGAGCATGAAGGTGAAGTGAAGAAAGATACAATATGGCCCAAAATATTATCCTCATTAACTCACGGGATTTCCTCCTAAAATTTGCTCCATTACCCATCCTTTTCCCCACTCTTCCTTTTCCTGGTCAGTCCAAAGGTCAGGAAAGAATATCCTCTTTTGGAAACGTGGCGGCAGGTAATTTTGCCAGTTGGTTCCACCTGAAGCTGCAATATCAGAATCTTTAGTATGCAAATAGCGCACTGCAGATTTATAATGCACCAATGGCCAAAATACGTTCACTTGTAAATCAAAATTACGCATAGCCTCTCTTAATTTGGGGTTTTGCTGATCTTGTTCGTCCAGCTGATTGAATTTTCCCCAGATATTATTTTTCTCAAAACGTTTAATCCACGCAAGAAATTCCGATTTGTATTTTTTCTCAAATTGTTCCAAAGTCAATGTTTTCTGACCCGTGGCTATTTCAGTAGCACCTTGTTTCCAGTACACATATTCATATTGCTTTTCAAGATTTTCATTTTTTACAAACTCTCTTCTATCCTTTTGTACCAAATTAATTAAAGAAGTGGAAGCAAACTCGATCAACCTATACTGGGCAGACTGAAAACCACTTGCTGGCAAAAGTGCCATCCTGAATCTCTGAAATTGTTCCTTTTCCATCCCGACAACCATAATGTCAAAAGATTTTGTTAAAGCTTCAAAATAGCGATCCAATCTTTGTAAACGATCAATAAAGAAATTGATATCCAATGACTTATTCCATCCTTTATCTTCTCCATTGGCATCAATAATTTTACCATTTCCAGCTATCTGTTCCATTTCATGCAAGCACAGCTTAAAATACAATTCTGTAATTTGATGATACATGATAAAGATATGCTCATCAGGAAAATCAGTTTTAGGCCTTTGCAGTGTCAGCAAAGTGTCGACATTAATATACTCCCAGTAATTCGTGAAATTTGAAATCAGCAAACCATCTAAATAGGCAGAAATGTCCTGTCCCATAGATTGATACTTTTCATTTAGCTTCTCCAAATTTTCCTTTGTTTGATTTTTATCCACTTTCAAAAAATTAATGTCCTTATTCAATTATTTATTTAACCAATGGATTCCGAAAAATCCTATTAAATTTGCACTCATAAATTAACACACACAAAATTACAAAAATATAAACCAATATAATATATGACTACAGCCTCAAAAGACCGCTTTGAATCACCTGACTTTTATGCCTTGGATGGTTTGCTTAGTGAGGAGCATTTATTAATTCGTCAATCTATTCGGGATTTTGTAAAAAAAGAAATCAGCCCAAATATAGAGGAATGGTCTCAAAAAGCGCATTTCCCATATGAAATAGTGAAAAAATTCGGAGATGTAGGTGCTTTCGGGCCAACTATTCCACAAGAATATGGTGGAGGTGGCTTAGATTACATCTCTTACGGACTTATTATGCAAGAAATAGAAAGAGGTGATTCGGGCATGCGCTCCACCGCTTCTGTTCAAGGTTCTTTGGTGATGTACCCTATTTACAAATTTGGGAATGAAGCGCAAAGAAAAAAATACTTACCTAAATTGGCTTCAGGTGAATGGCTGGGCTGCTTCGGATTGACTGAACCTGATCATGGATCAAACCCAAGTGGTATGACTACCAATTTTAAGGATGCGGGCGATCATTATATATTGAATGGTGCTAAAATGTGGATTTCAAATGCGCCAAAATCAGATGTGGCAGTGGTATGGGCTAAAAGCGAAGAAGGCAGAATACACGGGTTGATTGTGGAACGTGGAATGGAGGGATTCACTACTCCTGAAACCCATGGCAAATGGTCATTAAGAGCCAGCACCACCGGAGAATTGGTTTTTGACAATGTGAAAGTACCGAAAGAAAACCTTCTGGAGGGAAAATCCGGGTTAGGTGCACCTATGATGTGTTTGGATTCAGCAAGGTTTGGAATTGCATGGGGTGCTATTGGTGCAGCGATGGATTGCTACGATTCAGCAAAAAATTATTCTCAGGAGCGTATCCAGTTTGGTAAACCCATTGGTTCATTCCAGTTGATCCAGAAAAAATTAGCTGAAATGCTGACTGAAATTACCAAGTCACAATTATTGAATTACCGCTTAGGACAGTTATTTAATGAAGGAAAAGCAAGTACTGCACAAATTTCTTTAGCCAAAAGAAATGCGGTAGAAGTAGCGCTTAATATTGCAAGGGAAGCACGTCAAATTCATGGTGGCATGGGAATTACCGGAGAATATCCTATGATGCGACATATGGCAAACCTGGAATCAGTAGTTACTTATGAAGGCACCCATGATATTCACTTATTGATTTTAGGCAAGGAAATAACAGGAATACCAGCTTTTGAATAAATATTCGCATGAAAAATCCAGGGAAGAATAACATTAGTATATTGGTAATATTGATTTTATTTTTAAACTCATTTTCACTAAACGCACAGGATATTATTGTTTTGAACAATAATGAAAAAATTTCCGCAAAAGTGATAGTGGTAGGTTTAACAAATATTACTTATAAAAAATTTGAAAATCTTGACGGTCCAAGCTATGAAATAGCCAAAGATGATGTATTGAAAATCACTTACGAAAATGGTCAGGATGAATTCTTCCTACAGAATAGTGAAACAGGTTTGACAAGTAAAAAAGGTATTGATCCTTCAATTAACTTAGCCTACAAAGGATCTGTTGATGCTGATTATTATTACAATAAAAATTGGCCATTATGGACCACTTTTGGCGGTACTATTATTTTCTTACCTGTTGGTTTAGCTGCCGGCCTCATTAGCGGGATAGCCACTCCAAACATTGAGGTATTAATACCAGATAAAGATTTATTAAATTCTCCTGAGTATTATAATGCCTTTATGAAAAGGGCCCAACAAAAGAAATGGGGTAAAGTTGGGAAGGGGTTAATATTAGGAATCGGTGTAAATGTGCTTTTCTTCATTCTAGTCACTCAGTAATCCTTCCTTATCAATTTAAGGGAAACTATAACCAATTTTGTTTTTATACGATTAATATTACTGGCAGCATAAGTTATGCTGCCAGTAATATTAATTAACCTTAGCCCCTAAAAACAATAGTTATGGCAAATTTGAAAAATAAAGAACAAGCTAAGCAAAGAGTAGATGAATTGCTCACAGAATTTGAAAAACTGAAAGCTAAAGCCAGAAACGCACAATCAGAGCGTAAAAAGGAGATTGAAGATAATATGAGAGAGTTAGAGCTTGCAGAAAGGGATTTGCGTGAGAAATATGATCGAATGGACAACTTTGGACAAACTACTTTGGAAGAATTCAGTAAGGAATTTTTTACCTCGGCAGAAGCTTTTTCTAACAGCTTAGAAAGTGCAAAAAGAAAATTCTGAATGATTTCCCCAATACATACAAATACCATTTACTCCCAAATTTTCTAACTTAGTTCAAAATAAAACCCTAAAGATGAAGAAATGAAAACCTGCTTCTTTGTCTAACAGCTATTCTTTATCTGGAAAAATAGCAACCACCACTCCCATTCAACTACCCTTGTATTAATTGAATTTTTGGGCTAAATTTAGTATTCATTACTATTAACCTACTAATTCTCTTGCCTCATGAAACTTTTACTCACTCTATTTATTTGTTCATTGGCCAGTGCTGTATCAGGACAGCACTTAAATACCCAAAAAATGGACAGTCTTTTTACTGTTATTGAAAATGAAAATCAGGGAATGGGTAATATTGCCATTCTAAAAGAGGGCGAGCTGATTTATAGCCTTGCTTATGGAATGTCAGAGGTGGAGAGTGAAAAAAAAGCCAACACAGAAACTATTTATAGAATTGGTTCTATTTCAAAAACCTTTACAGCCACACTAATTATGCTGGCTGTTGAAGAAAATGGCTTACTAAAGCTGGATGACAAACTTTCAAAATACTATCCACAGTTTGAAAATAGTGATAACATCACCATAGAGCATTTATTAAGACATAAGAGTGGGCTATATAATTTCACTAACTCACCCGATTACCCCACTTACATGACCAAAGAGCTAGGAAAAGATGAATTGCTTGCAATAATGGCAGAAGGTGGAAGCTCTTTTCCGCCCGGTGAAAAGTTTGAATACTCTAATACCGGCTATGTTCTTTTATCCTACATCCTGGAAGATGTATATCAAAAACCTTATGCAGCTATTCTAAAAGAAAAGATAATTTTGCCCCTCCAACTAAAAAGGACAGCATTTGGAGAGGAAATAGAAACCCGTAATAATGAAGCTAATTCATACAGGAGAAGTGGCCGTTGGGAAAAACTCCCGGAAACTTTTATGAAAATCCCCATGGGAGCCGGAGCAATTACCTCCACTGCTACTGAAACAAGTATTTTCTTCCATAAATTATTAAAAGGGGATATAGTTTCAGAGGCATCATTGGATAATATGAAAGCCATGGAAAATAATTTTGGCATAGGTATGTTCAATATGCCATTTAATGAAAAAATGGCTATAGGCCACAATGGTGGTATTGATGGTTTTCAATCTGTTAGTGCTTATTTCCCGGAAGAACAGCTTAGTTTTACCATTTTGAGCAATGGGGTAAAATACCCTTTAAACAATGTTTTGATTGGTGCATTGAGTATTTACTTTAATGTGCCCTACAAAATCCCGGAGTTTCAAAAAGAAATAGTTCTACTGCCTGAGCAGATCCAACCCTATACAGGAATTTATTCTTCAAAAACTTTCCCGTTAAAAATCACCATTTCACTGGACGGCACTCAGTTAACCGGGCAAGCTACAGGACAACCCTCTTTCCCCCTGTCAGCTGAGAGTGCCAATACTTTCAGTTTCGATCCTGCAGGACTAAAAATTAGCTTTGATGCTGAAAAGCGTACTTTAGAACTCAATCAAATGGGAAATTCATTTATACTGACAAAAGAGGATTAGAAGTATACCAATTCTAGGATAAAACGGATTAATCCGTTTACTAATGCACACATAAAAAGATTAAATCATGATTTCATTAATTACTCAATGGAGTAATTCTCCGCTTATACATTTTTTTATTCTTGCTGTTCTTTCTTTTATAGTTGGTTTAATCATACGCTTTACATTTTTCAAAATACTTCATTTCTCCAGTGATAGAAAGAACAAAAAGCTAGTACACAGACTTTCCGTAAGATTTAAAGGAAGTATTTTCCTTTTCATTCCTGCAATGATTTTATTGGCCTATTTACCTGATCTAAACCTTTCTGAACAGTTAACCAACTCGCTTGATAATATTTTAGAGATTACTATCATAGTCTCATTTACAATCATTATTATTCGATTGATATACTTTATCCAGGACGTTCTATTAATGAACTATGACATAGATAAAGACGACAACATAAAGGAAAGGCAAGCTGTTACCCAAATAAATTTTTTAAGGAAACTTATAATAGTAATTGTCTCCATCATTGCAATTAGCCTGATTTTACTTCAATTTGACGGGGTTAGAAAATATGGTGCTACATTATTGACTTCTGCTGGTGTAGCGGGAATTATCATTGGATTTGCCGCACAAAAAACTATCGGTAACTTAATGGCAGGCTTTCAAATTGCTTTTACCCAGCCTATAAAAATCGGGGATGCGGTAATAGTAGAAAATGAATGGGGATGGGTTGAAGAAATAAACCTGACTTATGTAGTGATCAAAGTCTGGGATTTGAGACGCTTAGTGGTTCCCATCACCTATTTTACGGAAAAGACATTTCAAAACTGGACCAGGAATTCCGCAGACATCATGGGTTCCGTATTCCTTTTCACAGATTATACCATTCCAATTGCTAAATTAAGGGAAGCATTTGACGGATTTCTTGAAGAAACTCCACTTTGGGACGGGAAAGCCAAAGTTTTACAAGTAGTGGATTGTACAGAAAGAACAATGCAATTACGTTTGCTAATGACTGCCAAAAACTCTCCTACCGCATGGGATTTAAGATGTTTTATCAGAGAAAAAATGTTGGTTTTCATTCAGGAGAATTATCCTGATGCCTTACCAAAGACAAGAGTCAATATAGAGCAAGTAGCTAAAACAGTAGAAAATAAAGAAATATAAGTTCATTAATCTCCCAGTTCCTGATACAGAAACTTGATAACCCTCTGGTTTTCTTCTGCCCATATGGCATTGCGGATATTAAATTTCTCCCTGCCAGTAAGGCGCCAGCTTAAAGAGGCTCGTTCCTCAATATGCACTAAATCAGAAACTTTTTCATTGTTTATTTCCATGTCTGCATCATAGGAAATCCATAAATGTTGCAAATCTCCCTCATACCATTCCCTTGCATATTCTACCAGTAAATCATTTCGTCCATCTTGTATTTTAGACCAGTTATTATAAATATTCGTAATGGGAGTAAATATTTTATCCGTGATAGAAAGATTCTCCTTTTGCTCAATAATTGCTGCTTTCCTGGAATCCCTGATAGATAATATAATTACCCCAGAGGTATTCTCCTTAATCCAGCCCTGAAAATTATATAAAAATAAAACTGCGTCACTAATTCCGAAATTATCTGCAAGACCAGCATCCATGATCTCCAGTGAAGGATTGCTGGGCAAATTTACATTGGGAGTAATATAAGGGAATGATGCACTCATTCTCAATGCAGTAAGAAAACTCAGATTCTTGGAATCCTGCTCTTCAAAAGTCCTTAGAAAATCAATGCTCCTGCTTTGAAACATTATCTCGAGAGAATCACTCTTGTAAGGATTTTCAGCCATGTAGCTCACGGAATGAGGGGTAATATAGAGTTTCCTTCCATCGTTCACGCTTGTTGGTGCCAGGAACAGAATCGGGATATCAGCATTCAATTCCAATGTCCGATAATCGATTAATTTCTTATTCAATATCCCTTCAGTATTTCTATTAAGTTTTTGTTCAAACGCATAACCTCTGTCCTTGGGATAACTATATCCTCCGTACTTGAATTTTTGATATCTGATAAAAATATCATTCGTTAACAAGCTGAAAATAATCGGGTTCAACGCTTCTTGTCCAATATTATTAAGAAATTCTCTTCTATAAGGGCTTAAACCCGAGTTTACTTTTTCCTGATATTTCAATTCCCTGAAGTAGGCCGCTCCAATTAATCCTCCCGAAGCCCCTGTGATACTTACAGTATGATCAAACATTCTACCCGATGTTGCGCTATCAAGTTGCTGAAGGGCGTGCATAGTCCAGTAAGCTGCCCTCTGCCCTCCTCCGCTAGCAGTAAGCAGAATCATTTTAGGTTTATGATCAAACTTACTACGCCAATTCTCCAGTATTCCCAAAGTAGTCTGTTTGTCTTCCTGAATGATTTTTTTACTACTAAGTCTCTGAATATTCTCTATATTATAAACAACAGGCTCTGTTTTATAATTAAGGCCATGAGCATAATGCTCTTTACTTAAAAAGTCCAAAGTGACAAGAAAATTGATTACAAAGAATAAAGCAAGGCTAACTGTAATTGCCCAGCCCCTGAACCAAAAAGTGATAGCACCAATAAACATTAAAATGATTGTAATAAACAGAATTGTACTTGCTGCTGCAGGAATTTGAAATACAGGATATTCTCTAAACACTCCCAACAACAATATGAGTGCGAAAATGAAAAGCTCCGCTATTACAGTATTTAAATGATTCTGGTTAAAGATACTCGAAACAATTAAAGCAAGATGTCCTTTGTTCTTCTTATCCAATTTGCGCCATCCAAAACGGAAATCAAAATATCCAGATATTTTGATTTTGTTGTTTTTTATGGATTTATGCCGTTTAACAGCAACTATCCTTGCCACAGTTAACTTTCTTATCCTTTTTTCCACCCGTTCAGCTAATACATCCCTCACGTCTTTATTGGTAAACCAGAAGTAAACCTGCAAAGTGAGTATGGAAAGGATGACACCCAGTGGCAGTGCAGATGCCAGTAGAAGGGCATCAAATAAGCTCATAAACTCATATAACATTTGGTAATTAACAATTTGGATGATATAGTTAATCAAAAAAGCAAGCGGAATAAGAGAATTATTGAGGGAGAAATTAGAAAAAGGCTTTGAAATAGCACCAATGAATTGAAAGCGAGGGCCGTCTAAAATGTAAGAGGCTATATTAAATGCCACTATAAGCCCTCCTAAAGTGAGTCCTACAATCAAGAAACTCAAATAGCTTACTTCATTCAAATATTCAGGAGAAAGAAATAAATAAGGGATTCCCAACCCTCTGGCAAAGGATCCATTAATGATAAGAAATAAAAGCAACCAACATAATAGCAATACCTGGTTCTTTTTAAAATGGATAATAAGCAAACGTATCGGGAAAGAATTGCTGAAGATTTCGAATATTCTTTTCATATAATACATATTCATAATTACCGGCTTTCGCATCTTTGAATGTAAAAAACCGGAACTTACTTTACATCTTCATCTTTAGTTTAGAATAAAAATAGCTATTGATTAACTTCTTTTAAAAAGAATCAATTTTATAAGTCTTCAAAAAGGAAATTGTTGATGGCATACTTAACCAGTCCTGCCAGGGTTTTAGAGTTTGTTTTTTCCAATAAATTACGTTTGTGGGCTTCAACAGTCCGTATACTTATAAAAAGTTTATCAGCTATTTCCTGATTGCTCAACTCATCTATTATAAGCCTCAACACTTCTTTCTCCCGGGCTGAAATAGAAACCACATCATCGCTTTTCTTTTTCTTGCTCATAAAGTCCATAATGGCCTGAGTAGCTTCCTGAGCATAATAAGTCCCGCCTTTCATGATTGTATTAATCGCTTCTACAATTTCTTTTTCCCTGGCATTCTTCAATAAATAACCGGAAGCCCCTGCCTGCAACATTTGCTTTACATACTGGCTATCTTTTATCATGGTGAGGCCTAATACTTTAACTTCAGAAAAGTTTTTCTGAATTGCTATAGTGAAATCTACACCATTCATCTCAGGCATGCTAATATCAGTCATGACCAAATCCACCCCTCCAGGGTTCTTTTCTAAAAATATAATTCCTTCTTTTCCATTTGAAGCCTCTCCTACAATGGAAATATTATCCTCGGATTCTAAGTAAAAGCGGATACCATCCCTTATCAACCGATGATCATCTACAAGTAAAATCTTTATCATTTCGAAATATAATAATAACTTTAGAAACTTAGTAAATTAATTAACCAATGGAAAAGCCAATCAGTAGGAAACCTAAAGTGTTTTATCTTGACGATGACGAAATCAATATAGTATTATTAAAAGCCAATTTAGAGGACAATTATGAAATAATAGGAGAAACTGATCCTTCAAAAGCAATTAACTATCTGAAGGAAAAAGAGGTAGATGTAATTCTAACCGATCAAATAATGCCACACATGGATGGTATAGAATTTCTAGAAGCCATAAAAGATATTCAACCTGAAGTCGCAAGAATTCTACTTACCGGTGTAGTAAGTCAGGAAGTAATGTTTATGGCCATCAATAAAGTCCATATTTATCGCTTTCATGAAAAATCGCAAAATTTTGAAGCATTGAAATTGGATATTGAAAATGCCTATCAGATGGTGGAAGCGATGCGCCAAAAAAATTATTACCACAAACAGCTTCAGGAAACCATGGAAAAATACAGGCTGATTTCTGAAAATGTGCCCGCCCAGATTCTTCACACTGATACAGATGGTGTAATTAAAGAAATTAATATTGAATTTGGAGGAATTAAAATGGCTGACATCGGTAGAAATATCACCAATTTCATGCCTGAAGATGAGATGAAATCATTCGTAAAAGCTATGAATCAAGTAGTAAAGCACAGAAAAAATGTGAATATTATTACAAGAGGGTTCGATTTTTATAAAAACTACAATTGGCATTCCACATTAATTGGCCCTTTAACTTCAAGAGGAAAAGTATATGGTTTTTTAATGGTCATTCAGGACATAACAGAAAGAATTAACAGTGAGGAACGTATTATGTCTGCTGTATTGGAAGCTGAAGACAGGCAAAAGAGCAGAATTGCCCGAGATATTCATGATGGCCTCCAGCAAACGCTTACTATCGCTTTAATGAATTTCGAATCAGTAGGAAATGTATTTGAGCTTTTGGACGAGAAGAAGTCTGAGAAATATATGAGGGGATTCCATCATTTGGAAAAAGGACTCCATGAAACACGACATATAGCCTATAGTCTCATTCCAAAAGCAGTGGAAGATTTCGGCTACATAGAGACTGTTAAAAGCTTACTGGAAGATTTAACCAATAGCACCAACACTCAATTTAAATTTTACACCAACCTTAAAAAACGGGTAGAGAATCAGAATATAGAATATAATTTATTCAGAATTACCCAGGAATCCTTAAACAACATCATTAAATATGCGGAAGCCAAAGAAGTATTTTTGCAACTAGTGCTACAGGATCAAATTTTACAACTAACAATTGAAGATGATGGAAAAGGCTTTGATGTGGAAGAAAAACTGAATAAAGGAAGCAGTAGTTTTGGTTTATTCAATATGCGTAAAAGGGCAGAGAGCTTGTCCGGCAAAATGGTGATTGACTCAGCTCCCAAAAAAGGAACTTTGATATATGTTGAAATCCCCCTAAAATAATTATTTAAAAAAAGGGGAAGTACTATACACATTGTAGCCCTTCCCCCTTTTGTTAATACAAGATGATTTAATCTACCACCTTCACTTTAAGCATATTCGTTCTATGTTTTTCCTTAATAGGCATACTTGCGGTTAAAATGATGACATCTCCTTTTTGAACATGATTGTCTTTTTTAAGCCTGCTCTCAATATCTGAAAAAGTTTTATCAGTACTTTCATACTTATTGTAATAGAAACCTCTTACACCCCACACCAAATTAAGGGTTTCAAGTAATTGACTGTTGCCAGTAAAAATAAATATATCTGCTTTTGGCCTGTGACTTGCCAATCTATAAGCTGTATAGCCTGATTTGGTCATACCTATTATAGCTTTGGCATTGGTTTCCTCTGCTAGTTTACATGCCGTCTGCACCAAATTATCACTCATAAAAGTTTTTGACTCCTTGGTTACATGCCCATATTTAAAAAAGATATTATCATGCTTTTCTATACTCGCAATAGTTTGCGTCATACTCTGAACAGACTCCACCGGATATTTACCAGCTGCTGATTCAGCAGAAAGCATTACAGCATCGGCACCATCTAAAATAGCATTGGCCACATCATTGGTTTCAGCTCTTGTAGGTCGGGGATTTTCAATCATGCTCTCCATCATCTGGGTAGCAATAATCACCGGTTTACAGGCTTTATTGCACTTCTCAACCATCATTTTTTGCGCCAGTGGCACATCTTCCATAGGAATCTCTACTCCTAAGTCCCCTCTGGCCACCATCACTGCATCTGTAGCAGCAATAATATTATCAATATCTTTTAAAGCTTCAGGCTTTTCAATTTTAGCCACCACTTTGCAAGATTTCCCTGCATATTTAATCCTGTTTTGTAAATCCAAAACATCTGCTGCTGATCGTACAAAAGAAAGTGCAATCCATTCTACATCATTCTTCAATCCAAATTTAAGATCGTTCAAATCTTTTTCAGTTAAACTTGGAGCAGAAACATTGGTAGAAGGCAAGTTAATTCCCTTTTTGGATTTAAGCATACCACCATATACTACCATGGTGTGAACATTCCATCCCTCCACGTATTTAACCAACAACTCTATCTTACCATCATCTATTAATATCTGGTCTCCTTTTTTAACATCACTGGGCAATCCTAAATAAGTAGTGCTGGCCTTTTTATTATCGCCAACCATTTCCTGTGTGGTAACAATAAATTCATCCCCTTCTTTAATTTCAACTTCACCATCCTTTATCTCACCCAGTCGGATTTTAGGCCCCTGCAAATCTTGCAAGACACTAACATTAGTTCCCCATTCCTTATTTATTTCCTTAATAAAATCAAAAGTTTGCTGGTGCACTTTATGATCCCCGTGTGAAAAATTAAGTCGAAACACATCCGCTCCTGCCATTACCAATTTCTGAAGCATTTCTTTAGTATTGGATGCTGGCCCAACAGTTGCCACTATTTTTGATTTATTAAATTTAATAGATTGAGTTTTCATAAAAGTTAATGATTTTTAATGCAGTCTTATTCATCTCTGAAATAAAAAGAAAATCCAAAAAGACGTATCTATCTTATTCAAAATCTAATAAATATCGCTAAATATCGATTAGATTATCTACAGATTTCAGCCTTTCCAGATCCATTTTCTGAACCAAATTTACATTTTTTATTTTACTTAGTGTATTTTTTACAATAAGTATTTCCAAATCTTTTGTTTCATCCTGAATTACAAGGAAATAGTCTATATTTTTGGCTTCAGGTATCACATAAGCAAAATCTTCACTCTCTTCTACTCTGTTTTTGATAAGTTTTATACAAAGGTGCTCTGTTTTATATTGAAAATTGGAAGTCCGCAAAAATTGATTGTTTTTAAAAGCGATCTCATGGTCATTTCCTCTTTTCAAATGAATGTTTAGTACCTGGTTAATATGCCAGGCGAGTTGAAAATCAGGCAATGGAGTAGAAAATCCCAACAATTGGAAATCGAAAGGCGCATCTGCTTTTAAAACGTTCTTATGCATAGAAATCAAGATAATTAATAATTCGAGGAATCATATTTAGGGTTGATTTAATCATTAAATTATTTAAAATACCTTAAGAATGAAAAAATAGTTTGACATTAATGAGGGAAATACATTTCTTTGCGGAGTATTTAAAACTAAAATTCTAAAATAATGTCTGAAATAGCACAGAAAGTAAAGGCAATTATCATTGATAAGCTAGGTGTAGAAGAATCAGAGGTGACAGCTGAGGCAAGTTTCACTAATGATTTAGGAGCCGATTCACTTGACACAGTTGAGTTAATCATGGAATTTGAAAAAGAATTCAATATTTCCATTCCGGATGATCAAGCTGAGAATATCGGGACGGTTGGTCAGGCCATCTCTTACTTAGAAGAAAACGTAAAATAATTTCATATCACCAAAATTCATTTATGAATTTAAAACGGGTAGTTGTAACGGGACTGGGTGCGCTCACACCTATAGGAAACACAGTTGAAGAATACTGGGAAAGCTTATCTGCTGGTAAAAGCGGTGCCGGTCCCATTACTAGATTCGATGCGTCTAAATTCAAAACACAGTTTGCTTGTGAAGTAAAAAATTTCAACGCTGAGGATTATTTCGACAGAAAGGAAGCCAGGAAAATGGATCCTTTTACTCAATTCGGAATGATTGTAGCAGAGCAGGCTATTCAGGATTCCAAGCTTGACCTGGAAAAAATTAATTTAGATAGAGCTGGAGTAATCTGGGGATCAGGAATTGGAGGATTAAAAACTTTCCAGGAGGAAGTTGATAATTTTGTAACCAATGATAGAAACCCAAGATTCAATCCATTCTTTATCCCAAAAATGATCACTGATATTTGTGCCGGTTTGATTTCGATCAAATATGGCTTTAGGGGTCCTAATTTTGTTACTGTTTCGGCATGTGCATCTGCAACAAATGCCTTGATAGATGCATACAATTACATTCGATTGGGCACGGCTGACATATTCATATCCGGTGGTTCTGAAGCTTCAGTGACAGAATCAGGTATTGGGGGCTTTAATGCAATGAAAGCTTTGTCCGAAAGAAATGATGATTTCGCTACAGCTTCCAGGCCTTTTGACAAAGACAGAGATGGCTTTGTATTAGGAGAAGGTGCCGGGGCCCTTATACTGGAAGAGTATGAGCATGCCAAAGCCAGGGGAGCAAAAATCTACGCTGAGATAATTGGTGGCGGAATGTCCGCAGATGCTTATCACATGACTGCACCACACCCTGAAGGGTTGGGAGCTACCAATGTGATGAAAAACGCATTGAAAGATGCAGAAATTGATCATACTGAAATTGATTACATTAATGTACATGGTACTTCTACCCCTTTAGGGGATTTAAGTGAGTCATCAGCCATTAAGAAAGTATTTGGAGAGCATGCCTACAACTTAAATATAAGTTCAACTAAATCAATGACCGGTCATCTCTTAGGTGCAGCCGGTGCCATTGAAGCCCTTGCTTGTATTTTTGCGTTGGAAAAACAAATGATTCCTCCAACAATCAATCATTTTACAGATGATGATCAGTTTGATCCTAAATTGAATTTTACATTCAATAAGGCGCAATCTCGAAAGGTCAATACAGTATTGAGCAATACTTTCGGCTTTGGAGGACATAATACCTCCATTGTGTTGAAAAAACTTAATGACTAATCATTCACATTGATTAAGCATCTTTTTTTTCGACTTAAAAAATATTCTGATAAAGACAAAAGGCTTATAGCTGCAATAAAAAACATTGTGGGTTATAGGCCTTTTCGTTTAGAGCTATACCGCTTAGTGACCCAACACAGTAGCATAGCCAAATCGCACCACAACGGCTTCAAACAATCTAATGAGCGCCTTGAGTATTTAGGTGATGCCATATTAGGAGCTGTAGTAGCAGATTATCTTTTTAAAAAATATCCTTTCAAAGATGAGGGTTTTCTTACAGAAATACGCTCCAGGTTAGTCAACAGAGAATCACTGAGCCAATTAGCCAGAAAAGTAGGGATCAAAGCACTACTGGATGTAGATCTCGTCCAAAACAAATACAGTTATAAGTCTTTGTATGGAGATATGATGGAAGCTTTTATTGGGGCAGTATATTTGGACAAAGGCTATAAATCTTGTCGGAAATTCATAATTAACCGACTACTTCAGCCCCATTATGATTTGGATGAAATCATCAAAAACAATACGAATTACAAAAGTATTCTTATTGAATGGTCACAAAAAACCGGTAAAGAAATATCATTCAATATTGTAGACATAATTCAAGAAAAAAGAAAAAAAGAATTTAAGGCTGTTATTGAAATTGATGGAAAAACGATAGCCCACGGATCAGGTTTAAACAAGAAAAAAGCTGAACAAAATGCAGCTTTCAAGGCCTGTCAATTGTATAAGTTAGATTAGAAGAGCAAATAATATCTATAAAAGTCCTTTAAAAAAATGGGGAGGGCAAAGTGATTCAGCAAGTTTGCAACTTATATCAAAAATCTATCATCTATTTCATTAAATTTGGTTAACTATCGCTTATATTCAAGCTGAAAAGCAGAAGTTGATTGGTTTTGTCCACTCACGATAAGTTAAACAATCACCTATATTACTATAAATTCATATTCACAAACGACATGAGGAAGAATTCGTAGTTGATTAATTGATCAAACCACAATAAACTACAATTTTCCAAATAACAATAATCTATGAAATAACCATAAGCCGAACATACCAACCGAGGGTGAATATTTGGAAACAAAACGTTCATTCAGCAAGAGAATTATGTTCAGGTTATACCATGTGATTACTAAAAAACAATTATATACACATGAAAATAGCAGGAGCTACATTGAACCAAACTCCATTAGATTGGAAAGGAAACTCTGAAAACATAATCCATGCATTGGAAGAGGCGAGGAAAGAACAAATAGATCTTATCTGCTTTCCTGAGTTAAGTATTTGTGGATATGGTTGTGAAGATATGTTCTTAAGCAACTGGTTGTGGAAAAAGTGTTTTGACATATTGATAGAAAAGATTCTTCCAAACACCAAAAACATTGCTTGTGCAGTAGGACTTCCAGTAAAACATGAGGATAATCTCTATAACTGCGTAGCATTTATTCAAAATGGTGAATTACTTCATATTATCCCGAAGCAAAACCTGGCTAATGATGGCGTTCATTATGAACCTCGCTGGTTTACTCCCTGGAAATATAGCCAGCAATCCAACATTCATTGGAAAGGGAAAGATTATCTGATGGGAGACTACATCATTGAGTTTGCCAATTACAAAATTGGTTTTGAAATATGTGAAGATGCCTGGAGGGTGGATCGCCCTGCTTGCAGGTTTATGGAAAAAGAGGTCAATTTAATTTTAAACCCAAGTGCTAGTCATTTTGCCATTGGCAAAAGCATTATCCGGCAGGAATTGGTCATCAGCAGTTCCAAACAATATAAATGCACCTACATATATGCCAATCTATTAGGCAATGAGGCAGGCCGTATGATCTATGATGGAGAAGTAATGATTGCCAAAGAAGGTACGCTCATTTTGAAAAACCAATTACTTTCCTTTCATGATTTTCAGATTTGCTGCTGGGATACCAATGATGAAACAAAAGAAGCTGAACTTTACGAAGCCAGGTCAAATGAAGAATTTCAACATGCAGTGGCCTTAGCCTTGTTCGACTACTTAAGAAAAAGCAAGAGCAACGGCTTTGTATTATCCTTAAGCGGGGGGGCTGACTCTTCCACTTGTGCAATCCTGGTAGCGGAAATGGTCAGGCTAGGGCTGAAAGAATTGGGCCTTGCAAGATTTCTGGAAAAAATCCACAAAAAAGAGTGGCTCAATGAAATTACCAAAAACCAGCAGCCGGAGCAATTTATCACCCACAAATTACTGACTACGGCCTATCAAAGCACTAAAAATTCCGGGCATAACACCTATGAATCTGCCAGGAAACTGGCCAAAGAGATAGGGGCTGTATTTTACCACTGGGGTATTGATGATGAGGTGGAAACCTATACTAAGAAAATAGAACAAAGCCTTAACAGACAGCTAAGTTGGGAAAGGGATGACATTGCTTTACAAAATATTCAGGCACGGGCCAGGTCTCCCATCATATGGATGCTCGCCAACATCAATAATGCATTGCTTATTACCACTTCTAACAGAAGTGAGGGAGATGTAGGTTATACCACAATGGATGGAGATACAAGCGGAAGCATTGCTCCAATTGCTGCTATTGATAAATTTTTTATTATTCAGTGGCTAAAATGGGCCGAAAACACACTAAACTATAAAAGTCTGGGTTATGTGAACAAGTTACAGCCAAGTGCCGAACTACGGCCAAAAGGTGAAAATCAAACTGATGAAACAGACCTAATGCCATATCAGCTACTTCTCTCTATTGAAAAGCTGGCCATTGAAGAAAAACTTTCCCCTGTAGAGGTTTATGAGAAATTAAAAGAAATAACCCCTCATGAAGAGAGAAATTTAAAAGAAGCGATTATAAAGTTCTTCAAATTATGGGCTCGAAATCAGTGGAAAAGGGAAAGGTTAGCCCCCTCCTTCCATTTAGACACCTTTAATGTAGATCCTAAAACCTGGTGTAGATTCCCCATTTTATCTTCAGGATTTCAGGAAGAGCTATCTATTTTGGAAAAATGGAATTAACACATTGAATTCTTAGTTTTTACCCTAATTTTGTCACAAATAATAAATTTATGTTGAGTTACATTGTTTGGTCACCCAAACCATATATTGTCGATCTGGGTTTTACAGAATTAAGGTGGTACGGATTATTATTTGCATTAGGTTTTATTATCTCACAGCAAATAATGTTTCACATATTCAAGAAAGAAGGTAAATCTGAGAAAGAGGTAGAAGTACTGACATTCTACATGGTAATAGCTACTATAATAGGTGCCAGGCTTGGGCATGTGCTATTTTACGAACCTGCCAAATACCTCAGCAACCCGCTGGATATTCTCAAAGTGTGGGAAGGTGGACTTGCAAGTCATGGGGGCGCAGCAGGAATACTGATCGCTTTGTATCTGTTTTCCAGAAAATATAAAGATATCAGCTATCTCTGGATTCTGGACAGGATAGTAATTGTAGTTGCCATAACAGCCACTTTAATAAGAACCGGCAACTTTGTTAACTCTGAAATAATCGGTCTGCCAACAGATAGCAATTATGGGGTAGTGTTTGGACGGGATGTCGAAACCCGAATTAACTATTTAAACACAGCCATAGAGGATGTTTCCATAGAAAAAGCTTCTGCACAAGAAGGTGTCGACTACGAGTTTAATCATCCTATAGAATTAAGTATAGAATACAGTGCAGGAAATGACATAGATGTAGTGAAAAATTACACGGAAAAAACATTGACTGACTATTTACAAAACGAACAAATCACGGAACACGCAGTATTTGGTAGTAAACCCAAAATACAATACTCAGAGAAAGATGGAAAGGTAACAGCCACTATATATGGAGAAGGCATACCAAGACACCCTGCTCAATTATATGAGGGGATTTCTCATTTTTTCCTATTCCTTTTGCTTTTCTATTTATGGAATAAAAATAGAAGTGGGCTGGCAGATGGACGTCTTTTTGGTATCTTTCTAATTGGAAGTTTTGGATTGAGGTTCTTCTACGAATTTTTGAAAGAAAACCAGGTAGCTTTTGAAGAAAATCTTGCATTAAATATGGGGCAGTGGCTAAGTATTCCGCTTGTACTGGCGGGCGTTTATTTTATTATTATGTCCTTTAAGGCAGAGAAAGGAATTAAAAGCTGAATCTTTTTTTTCTACTCAATAGTTTATTAATTGATGATTCTACATGAAAATTGCTATTCTAATGGAATAATTGATTAAAGTGGATCAAGGAACAGGATCGTGACCTGATCCGCCCCAGGGATGGCATTTGGAAATTCGTTTTGCCGCTAATTTTGACCCTTTGATGATTCCATGTTTTAGAATCGCTTGTTTGGCATATTCAGAGCAGGTGGGGGTATATCGGCATGAAGCCGGGAAAAATGGGGAAATTCCATACTGATAAAAAATGATTGGCAAGGAAGCGAATTTCCTTATGAGCTTTATGGTTTTGAGTTTTGTGAAGAAAGCCAATTGATTGATTTAAAATTTTTAATACAGAGATTATTAACAAATATAAATACTATAGGGCATCTAAAAGCACACTTTGTAAACAAAGTGAATTTATACTATATCCTCTCCTTTTTATTTTTCTGCTTCTATCCTCCTATAATGGGTTTTCCCAGATTTCAGTTCAGAAAAACAACAATCAGGTACAAATTAAAAATATTGAAATTGATAGTGCCGATACCAGGATAGTAAATGTTCGCAGCATACAAATAGTAGGGAATAAAAAAACCAAGAATAGAATTATCACAAGGGAAATTGATATTGAACCAGGCTTGGGCTATACTTTGCTTGAATTAAGAAAACTAGTGAAACTGGATGAAAACAAAATATTCAATACAGGTTTATTCAATTCAGTACAAGGAGAGATTGCCTTTATAGAATCCGGAGGGAATGATGTGGAAGTTAAATTTTTTATTGAAGAGCGATGGTACATATGGCCAAGTATTATATTCAACCTGGCTGACAGAAACTTTAGTGACTGGCTGTTTAACCAGGATGCTGCAACAGACAGGTTTGAATACGGTTTCCGATTTGATCAATTCAATGTGAGAGGCTTAAATGAAAAATTGAGGGTAATGGCCCAATTTGGCTTTAAAAGACGCTTTACCATGGGGTATAGAATTCCCTATATTAATAAGAAACAAAAACTCGGAATTGGCTTCAATTCTTCTTATAGTGAATTTGATCAAATTGATATAAAAAACATTAAAGACAAAAGAGAATTCATTGATGCTGATAGCCTTTTTGGGGACAATTCAGGCAGGAATCTGCTATCCACAAGATTTTACACCTCTCTTGATTTCACCTATAGGGAAAATTTTTATAATGCACATGCAGTGGCGCTGTCCTATAATCAAATATCTGTGGCTGACACAATTGCCATACTCAACCCTGATTACCTGGGCAATGGCAAATCTGTACAGCGATCGCTCAACCTACGCTATAACTTTAGACGTGATTTCAGAGACAGGAATAATTATCCCCTGAAAGGCTTCCTGATAGATGTAACTGTCGAAAAAAATGGTTTGGGAATATTCAATGACATCAATCAGGGAAGTTTAAATCTAAAAGTGAGCCGATATAAGCCTCTAAAGCATAACTTTAATATAGCCTCCTCAATCACTGCCTATACCAGCTTCCCACAAAACCAGCCCTATACCACACTTAACGGCTTGGGTTTTGCCAATGAACTGCTTAAAGGGTACGAGCTTTATGTGATACAAGGACAACATTATATTATGCATAAAAGTGAATTGAAAAAACGATTATTTTCTATCGAAGCTAACCTCGGTAAATTAATGCCGCTAAAGCAGTTTAGAAAAGTACCCATTGCCGGATATGTGAAAATATATTTTGATCAGGGATATGTAGAAAACAATCTTGATATCTCCACCGGATCCATTCTTTCCAATCGCTATCTCTATAGTTATGGTGTAGGAGTGGATCTTGTCACTTATTATGACGCAGTATTACGACTGGAATATTCTGTTAATGCATTGAATGAAGCTGGTTTTTTCATTAATGTAAAAGCTGGTATTTAATTACTCCTCTTCAAGCTCATCCGGGTTAATTCTTTTCTTTCTACCCCATCTGGAGAAATAAAACCACTCTCCTACTCTTTTATCATCCTTGAAATGACCCTGATAGGTCTTATTCCCCTTTAGATCAAAATATTGCCATAAACTATCTGCCTTCCCTTCTTTATAAAAACCTTTTTGCTCTATATTTCCTAAGGAATCATAAAAAAACCATGGGCCATGGGGTGTACCATTTTCATAGTTTCCAATCTGTCTTAAATGTTCATTTTCATACCAGAAATGCCATTCTCCCTCATATAAGCTATTCTTATATATTCCTTTTTTTTCTAAATCTCCATTTTCAAAAAAGTAATAGGCGCTATCCTGCAACTCGTCATCAACCCAAAATTCAATGGCTGATTTTTGTCCATTGGGATAAAAATACAAAGCTTGCTTATCAAGAAGTCCCTGCTTGTAGTTTTCCTCCGCACTCTTCTCTCCGGTGGGGTAGTAAAATATCCAAAGACTATCTTTCCTATTATCAATCTCTTTTCCTACAGCTTTTAACTCCCCAGTGGGATAAAAAAGAGAATCGGGACTCTGACTATATACGTGCTGCCCATAAAAAAGAAGAATAATTAAATATATGCTAGTGATTTTATAAATATTTTTCATATTTGTTTAATATTTCCGAGTCAATCTATTTATAACTAATAGATAATAGATGTACTAGTATCTTATGACTTCATTCTCAAATTTCCAAAGAATGAGAAAAATTATACTGTTTACTACTATTATGGGTTGTTTCATTTCAGCAGGATTTTCTCAATCCATTTATGCTCCCATTGGTGGACGTGCCATTGGTATGGGAGACGCTTCAGTTACAATTTCAGACCTTTGGGCCGGATTTCAAAATACTGCCGGGATTTCCCAGTCAGACAAATTTGAAGTGGGAGCCAATTATGAAAATCGTTATGGAATGGATGGATTTAACTTTATGGCTTTGGGAATTTCCAGCCCTATTCCATCAGGCAATGCTTTTATTGGTGTTTTTCGTTTTGGCGATGAATTTTATAACGAACATAAAGTTTCTTTAGGTTACGCGACAGAAATTGGCATTATTCAATTAGGAGGAAGGGCAAACTATTTGCAATATCAGATCATGGGTTTTGGCACAAAAGGCACCTACTCTATTGACTTTGGTGGAATTGCTAATTTAACTCCTCAACTAGTGATAGGTGCTCAAGCACTCAATATTACTCAAAGTGTATTAAGCAACGAAGATAGTCAAGCTGTACCTACCTTATTGAAGTTTGGAGCTTCCTATAGGCCAAAAGCTTATTTTATGCTAAATACAGAAATTGAAAAAGACATACAAAAGAAATCTTTGATGAAAATTGGAGCCGAGTATAACTTCCTTGAAAAATTTTATTTGCGCAGTGGGGTGCAAAGCGGCTCATTTCAAACTTTTTACGGGCTTGGGTTCAAATATTTATCATTACAATGGGATTATGCATTGAGCAATCATCCTGAATTAGGATTTTCTCATGCTATCTCCATGCAATATGCTCTACGCAAAAAATGAAGTCATTTAATTTTATACTGGCATTTTCTTTGTTTTTAGTCTCCTTCCCCATGTTGGCTCAAAATGACTTCAATGATTTTGATCTGGAAGAATTCATTGAAAGTAATTTCTCAGTGCAGGATGATGACACAAATTATGAAGATGTATATGAGGCTCTATTTCAGCTTTATCAGTCCCCGGTAAATCTCAACCAGGCCAATCGTCAGGATTTACAATCCCTGCTTGTCCTAAGCAATATTCAGATCAACGCATTCCTGAACTACAGAAATACCAATGGCAAATTTCTAAGTATTTACGAATTACAGGCCATCCCTGAATTTGATTTGAATACCATCTATAACTTACTGCCTTTTGTAGACATACGAGAAGGAGGATTACAATCCGATAATCGTCCCTTATTGAAAAGGATTTTGAGTGAAGAGAATAATTATTTAATCATCAGAGCAGACCGTACATTGGAAGAGAAAAGAGGCTACACTTCCTCAGATGAAAGGGAACATCAATATTTGGGCGACCCTAACCGCCTATATGCCCGTTTTAGAGTAAAACACACTAATGACTTTAGTTTAGGGTTTACAGCGGAAAAAGATGCAGGTGAACAGTTTGCCTGGGATACCAAAAAAGAACAATATGGAATGGATTTCTTTTCTTTCCATTTCCAATTACAGAATCAAGGCAAATTAAAAAATATCGTATTAGGTGATTACCAGATGCAATTTGGTCAATCTTTGATTTTTGGTGCCGGATTTGCCGTAGGTAAAGGGAGTGAAACTGTAGCCACTGCCAGGAGAAGTAACTTGGGTATTTTACCCTATACTTCCGTTCTGGAAACTAATTATTTTCGTGGACTTGCTGCTACTTATGAGCTCAGTAAACAAATTGACCTTACTACATTCTATAGTTATAATTCAGTAAATGGAAATGTGGATCTTGATTCTGCCCAAAGTGCAGAGGAATTTTTTACCTCTATACGATTGACAGGATTTCACAGAACCGAAGCAGAGTTAGCTGGTAAAAATGCCATTCAATCTCAAAATTTTGGTGGCAATCTTCTTTTTCATAATACATCCGAAGATCTTAATATTGGATTGAATTACATCCAGACAGTTTATGACAGGGATTTTATACGAAATCCAAAAAAATATAATCAATTTGAATTTTCAGGTAAAGTAAATCGTATCCTCGGGCTTTTCGCCAACTATTATTGGCGTAATTTCCATTTTTTTGGAGAGTCTGCCATTAGTCAATCCCAAGGAGTTGGAGCAATTGGTGGCTTTATAGCTTCCATTTCCCCTTCCTTACAAACCAGCTTCATTTTGCGGAATTACGACCGTGATTTTCACTCTTTTTACGGAACTTCCTTTGGTGAAAGTACCCGAAACATAAATGAACAAGGTGTCTATTGGGGAATTAAATTTCAACCGTCAAAGAAATTCATTATCTCTTCCTATTATGATCGCTTTACATTTCCATGGCTCAGGTTCAGGGCAGATGGTCCCTCAAAAGGCAATGAGTACTTGGGAAGAATCACCTATAATTTTAATCGTAATATTTCCCTATATGGACAAGCGAGAGTAGAAAGTAAGGAGAGAAACTTAAACAGGCCGGAAAATCCCAACATCTATGGATTGGCCACTGCACAAAAAAGAAACTATATTGTAAATCTGGATATTAGGCCCAAAAGTCTTATCTCAATCAAATCAAGAATACAATTCAGTGAGTTTTTATTCGATAATGAATATACTACAGGAATGGCACTCATTCAGGACATTAATTTCGACTTTGGAAAATTGCGATTAAGCACTCGTTATGCTATTTTTGATACAGAAGATTTTGAGAACAGGCAATATGTATATGAAAAAGATGTATTGTATGCTTTTTCTATTCCTGCCTATCAAAATACAGGTACGCGTACATATGCATTGCTTCAATATAAGTTATCTAAGAAACTTCAAATTTGGGCAAGATGGGCCCAGTTTAAATATCTTGATGCAGAAACTATAGGTACTGGAAATGAACAGATTGAAGGAAACACGCGTTCGGAAGTCAAGTTACAAATGATGTATAAGATTTGAAAAAACTATTAAATTATATATTGATTAGCTGTGCACTGCTTACTAGCTGTAAATATGAAGTACCTCCTGAAATGGTGATAGGGAACTGGTATATTGAAGCTATCAGTGAAAATGGACACGATTTTACCTCCAAATATGTAAATCAATACAATCGGCACCTTGCTTTCCATGAAAACGGAACCTTTACCTACGGCACTCCTGATACAAAAGAAAAAACCTGGTTGATATATTCAGAGAAAAATGAATTAATTCTGCTTAATGGTAGCCCTGTAGAAAATGTAACAAAATGGAAAATAAAAGCTTCAGATGAACATATAGAATTAGAAGACAAACATGGCCATTATAGAATAATACTTAAAAGAATTGAAAAAATCCCGGAATTAAACCTTTTGGATAAGAATGATTTAATAGGGAAATGGAAAGTCGAAAAAGTAACTATCAATGGCTATGACAATACTTCTGAATATGCTTTCACAGATCGATGGATTTTGCTATCAAAAGAAGGGAAGTTTTATAACGGGGGAAAAGGACAGAACCAAAATACAGGTTATTGGAAAATGGATGAATCTTTATCACAAATTAATTTTTTCAACAAAAAAACTTCTGAAGAATCATTTATTGCCTTTCATATAGAAGATGAATTACTTTGGTATGAGAAACAAGAGTCAGGTTCAAGTAAACCAAAAGTGAGGATTTATTTTAAAAAAGAAGACCAGTAAAAAATCATCTGACAAACATAAGAGCTTTAACTCTATTTTCAATCCTGTACATCAAATCCAATTATTCCCTTTCCTATTTTAGCTTTTTCATTATAGACTTGTGCAAATAAATGATAAATTTGTTATTCGCTCTACTGAGCTATCTATCGTTTCTATAAATTATGCAGCTTACCAAACTGGAGATTAAAGGATTTAAGAGTTTTGGGGACCGGATGGTCATCAATTTTGACAAAGGAATTACCGGAGTGGTAGGCCCTAACGGATGTGGTAAATCCAATGTAGTAGATTCTATTCGCTGGGTACTGGGAGAGCAAAAATCTCGTATGCTCCGCTCCGATAAAATGGAAAACATCATTTTCAACGGAACTAAAAAAAGAAAACAAAGCAATTTAGCAGAAGTATCCCTTACCTTCAGTAATACAAAAAATCTTTTACCCACAGAATATTCCAACGTTACCATTACCCGTAGATACTACCGATCAGGGGAAAGTGAATATTTACTCAATGGCGTAAGCTGTAGATTAAAAGACATTACCAATTTGTTCATGGATACAGGCATAAGTTCCAATAGCTATGCCATCATAGAACTTAAGATGGTAGATGACATCCTTACTGATAAGGACAATTCCCGTAGAGGGCTTTTTGAAGAAGCTGCAGGGATTAGTAAATTCAAAATCAGGAAGAAAGAAACGCTTAAAAAACTGGCTGATACAGACACTGATCTGGAACGTGTGGAAGATTTACTTTTTGAGATAGAGAAGAATCTTAAATCACTGGAAAAACAAGCCAAACAAGCAGAAAGGTATTACCAGTATAAAGCAGAATATAAAGATAAAAGTGTACTACTGGCGAAAAAAACAGTAGCAGAGAAACGCGATGTATTCTTATCATTAACAAAGCAGGTACAAGCAGAAAACGATAAAAAAATAAGCCTTAACAGGCAATCTGCAGAGCAGGAAGCCATACTTGAAAAAGCTAAAACTGAACTATTGCAGCAGGAAAAATTATTGGCCACTCGGCAAAAAGCCCTGAATGAGCACGTCAATAAAATCAGGCAATATGAAAGTGAGAAGAAAATCAAAAATGAAAGATTACGTTTTCTTCAAGACAAAAGCGATAGCCTGAAACAACAAATAGAACAGGACAAACAAAGCAATGAGCGCGCTTCCTTTAGTATTAAAAGCCTGAATCAGGAAAAGGAGTCAGCCCAAAAGATATTTTTAGAAACAGAGCAGCGTGTTCAAGTTTTACAGGAAGAATATGAAGCGCAAAAAGCAAAAACAGCCGCCATCAGGGAAGAAGTAAATACGCTTAACACACAGCAAAAAGAGTTTCAGAATCAAGTATATCAACTAAATAAATCGCTGGAAATCAAAGAAATTCAGCTTTCTTCCATCAAGCAGGAATTGGAGAAAAGCACCAGTGATAGTTCTGAACAAAGCGCCAGTGTAGCTGAGTTTGACCACAAAACAAGTACACTTTCTACTTTACTGGCCGAAAAAAATGAATACCTCCAGAACCTGAAATCTAAGGAAGACCATCTGAACCAACAGATGGAGGAATCAAAACATACTATTGAACTCATAAAAGAAGAACTCACGCAATCTTCAAGAAAGCTGGATGCCCGGGAGAATGAATATAACCTCACGAAATCACTGGTAGATAATTTGGAGGGATTTCCGGAAGCCATTAAGTTCCTAAAGAAAAGCTCTAAGTGGGGAAAGAATGCTCCTTTATTATCTGATATCCTAACCTGCTCTGAAGACTACCGTATTACTATTGAAAATTTCCTGGAGCCCTACATGAATTATTATATTGTAGAAACTGAGGCTCAGGCATATGAGGCAGTTAATTTGTTAAGTGATGCCAGTAAAGGAAAAGCACATTTCTTTATTTTAGACAGCTTCGAAAAATTCCTTCCATCAGATACTAAATTATACGACAATGCAGTGGCGGCCACTGAAATTGTAGAGTACGATGCAAAATATAAAAGATTGGTGGCCTACATATTGGACAATGTATATGTAGTTAAAGGGGATTATAATAAAATTCCTGATGACAAGGACAGCACATTCATTACAGAAAGTGGCAAAGTAACCAAAAGAAAGTTCAGCATGTCCGGTGGTTCAGTGGGTTTGTTTGAGGGTAAAAGAATAGGACGTGCCAAAAACCTGGAAAAGTTACAGGAAGAAATTAAGCAACTCAATAAAAAAATTACAGGCATAAAAGAAAGCCTGGAAACCAGACAAAAGGACTTAGAAAACCTAAAACAGCACAGTTACAGGGAAAATATAGAATTACTACAGGCTGAAATTAGTGAAGTCAATTCAGAATATATATCCGTAAAAACCAAACAAGAGCAGTTTGCACAAATGCTTAGTTCCGCGGCCAATAAAAGAGAGGGCTTAGAAGAACAAAGAGAAAAGCTATTTGAAGAAATTGAAACCATCCGACCTGAGGCACAGCAAAAAACTGAGCGACTGAAAGAAATTGAGCAAAGACTTAACCTTATTAGTGAGGATTTAAGCATTCAGGACGATTTATTGAGCCAGAAATCATCTGCCTTTAATCAGGAAAATATAGAGTTTCACCAACAACAGAATAGGGTCAATAGCCTTGAACAGGAAATTGGCTATAAGCAAAATGCATTCGAGAGCAGCTCGGAAAGGCTCGAAAAGAACCAGGTACAACTCAAACAAAATGATGAGGACATCAAGCATCTGATCGATACAGCTGAAAGCAGTGATGATGAGCTTTTAGGTATGTATGAAGAGAAAGAATCGATTGAACTGGGTGTAAATGAGGTAGAGAAAGCATATTATGCAGCCCGTGGTGGGATTGATGAAATAGAGAAGGAAACACGCCAGATACAGCGTAATAAAGAGCAGGTAGACACTCTTTTGATGGAGATGCAGAACAACCTCAATGAAACCAAACTGCAACTTAACAGCGTGAAAGAAAGGCTTTCTGTAGAGTTTGATATTGATTTGGACAAAATCATGGCTCAGGAAGAGGAAGAAACTGAGGACAACACAAATGCTGATGATTTAAGAGAAGAAGTTTCGCGTCTGAAAGAAAAGATGGAGCGAATGGGACCTGTTAATCCTATGGCCATGGAAGCGTATGAGGAAATAAAAGAAAGAAATGACTTCATCATCACCCAAAGAGAAGATTTACGAAATGCCAAGGAATCACTCTTATCTACCATCAGTGAAATTGACGAAGTAGCAAGAGTCAATTTCATTGAAGCTTACGAAAAAATCAAAGAAAATTTCATGAAAGTGTTCCGCGCTCTCTTCACTGAAGAAGACGAATGCGACTTACAACTTTCAGATCCGGATAATCCACTTGAGTCCAAGATTGAGATCATGGCGAAACCCAAAGGGAAAAGACCACTAACCATTAATCAGCTTTCCGGTGGTGAAAAAACTTTAACAGCCATTTCCCTCCTATTTGCTATTTACCTTTTAAAACCTGCTCCATTTTGTATTTTTGACGAAGTGGATGCACCTTTGGATGATGCCAACATTGATAAGTTCAACAATATCATCCGGGAATTTTCAAATGAATCTCAATTTATAGTGGTAACCCATAACAAACGTACCATGTCCAGCACTGACGTAATTTACGGAGTAACCATGATAGAACAGGGCGTTTCCAGGGTAGTTCCTGTAGATTTAAGGGATTTAGCTGATGCCGTTGAGTGATCATTAGCTTCCTTAGAATAATGAACCTTGCCTCCCAATACCATCAACAATACTCAAAGCTTAATACAAGTAGAAATTGATCACTCAAATTCTATTGTTGGTCGATTATAAATTGTTAAATTATAAAGTAATTGATAATTTAAAGAGAGAGATTTGACAATATGGATAATTCTGAAACCAATGATATCGAAATACTAATAGATGCATCATATGCTGAAGTGGCATATTTCCCATCCAGGCAAATGGTAAGGATAAAATGGAAAGGCTCTGTGACCAACGAGCAGTATAGAAGTGCATTTGAGGCTGCTCTAAAACATGCACAATCTGGCTATCCTGTTAAGAGATTTTATACCGACACACGAGAGCAAGGGGTAATTGGACCAGAAAATAGAAAATGGTTTGAGCAGGTTATGTTGCCTAAAGCAATAGAATCAGGTTTAAAAAGGGCCGGAACCATAAGTGATGCAAGTATCTTTAAAAGATATTATTTAAACATGCTTCTCAAATCTGTTAATAAATTCAATTTACCCTTCAAACTTTGTGGAAGTGAAGAAGAAGTAGTTGATTTTTTAATGAGTGAGTAATTAGGCTACCAATAGGTAGGTTGAATATATTAACACCTCAATAAATAATTAATTTTGAACGAGTCTATAAATATTGGCCTAGAAGAATTAAAGCGTAATAATTTGCAAAAAGTACTGAAATGTGGGACTTTTTTTTTGCAAAATGGTTATCTAAAATGAATGCACACAAAGAGCATCTTAGTCTGGAAGCTTGGATGAACAAATCATTATCGATGGGGAAATGATTTGTTCCTTGGCTTAACTTAAAGAGGAGCTTCAGGGACGTTCTGAGACGGCCATCAAACGCTCTTTTTGACAGGCTTCAAAGAAGGAACTATACTCTATTCACCTCACCTATCTGTAGAGTTCCGCAGGGCTTTACGGATTTTCGATAATTGAGAATCCTTGACTCAGGCTTATAAATCTTATTTTTAAATACTAAAGTAATTGATTTAGTGGAAATAAAAAAAGGCTGCCATTTCTGACAGCCTTTGTAGCCCGTAGGGGAATCGAACCCCTGTTTCCAGGATGAAAACCTGATATCCTAACCCCTAGATGAACGGGCCATGATATTTTATTAATCCTTACAGACATTAATCTACGACTAAAAATCTGCTCAGATGATTGAGCCGTCTGCTCAATTAACCCATTAAAAAAGTAGCCCGTAGGGGAATCGAACCCCTGTTTCCAGGATGAAAACCTGATATCCTAACCCCTAGATGAACGGGCCATTTTTAAATGGAGATGCAAATATAGATGGCTAAATTTTAATTGCAAAGTATCGGCCTAAAAAAGATAATATTTATTTTTCACCGGAAAGGAATAGCCTTCTAATTTGATAATACTACTAAGTAGTTTTATATTTACTGCTTAATTACAATTCAACAAAACTATATATCAACATGTCAAAAGTAAAAGTTGCTATCAATGGGTTTGGTCGCATAGGCAGGCTAAGCTTTAAAGAATTACTAAAGAAAGATAATGTGGAAGTTGTTGCCATCAACGATCTTACAGATACCAAAACTCTGGCGCATTTATTAAAATATGATTCTGTACACGGAAGGTTTCCGGGCGAAGTTTCCCACACAGATAAAGCCATTATTGTAAATGGTAAAAGTATTTCAGTAACAGCTGAGAAAGACCCTGCCAACTTACCATGGAAAGCTTCAGGTGTTGACATTGTTTTAGAATCAACCGGTTTCTTCGTAGATAAAGAAAGCGCAAGCAAACATTTATCCGCTGGTGCCAAAAAAGTGGTAATCTCTGCGCCAGCTAAAGGAGATATTCCTTTCGTTGTTCTTGGTGTGAATGACGAAAGCATTAATGACAATGATAAGATTTATTCTAATGCTTCTTGTACTACAAATTGTTTAGCTCCAATGGCTAAAGTATTAAATGATGCTTTTGGTATTGAAAAAGGTTATATTTCTACTGTTCACGCCTATACTGCTGACCAAAAATTACAGGATGCACCTCATTCAGATTTAAGAAGAGCAAGAGCTGCTGCTTATTCAATTGTACCTACCTCTACAGGTGCCGCAATTGCGGTAGGAAAAGTATTGCCTGCCGTACAAGGAAAATTGGATGGGATCGCTTTAAGGGTACCTATTCCTGATGGCTCTTTAACTGATTTGACAGTAATTCTTTCTAAAGAAACTACTGTTGAAGAAGTAAATGCTGCTATGAAAAAAGCTGCTGATGGTCCAATGAAAGGAATTTTGGAATACACCGAAGATCCTATTGTTTCAATTGACATTGTAGGCAACACCCATTCTTGCATTTTTGATTCTGCCTTAACTTCAGTAAATGGAAATTTAGTGAAAGTTGTAGGTTGGTATGATAATGAAGCCGGCTATTCTGCAAGAACTGCTGACTTAATTGCAAGACTAGCTTAAGAAAACCCATATATATAATAAAGGCAAGCTATTTATATGGCTTGCCTTTATTGTTTTTACAGCAATCTACCCGGATAAGCTCTTTGATTTTCATTGCTTTTTCCAAACTAATGTTCTCTAAATAATTATATAGAGTTTGTCAAGTGGATCCGGGTTTCACCTCTCTATAATCCCGTCCCATCGAAACATTTCATCATTAATAGGCTATTTAATAATTTTATTTTATGTTTATAAACATATCAGTGAACTATATAAAGTAATAAAGCAAAAATAGTACTGACAACCATTTTTTGAGACACAACAGCTGACAAAGCTATTATTTTTTTTACACTCGACTTATTGTAAATTTTTCTGTCTTACTATGATAATTTGAATTGAATAAGTAAACCAGTAATCCCCATGTGTAGATTAATTTGTAGCATTTTCATGTCCCTTCTCCTTTTACCTGCTTTTGCTACAGGAACTGACAGTTTGCAGTTTTTATTAAAACAAAAGCTTCCTGATAGTAGTCGCGTTAAAGTTTTAAAGGAGCTATTATATTTAAATAACACTAAAGAGCCCTCTCAATCAATACTTTATGGATTGGAAGGATTGGAACTTTCACGGAAAATTAAAGACACCAATTCTGAAATTCAGCTACTTAATAATTTAGGAATTGCTTATTATAGCCTTGGAGATTATAAGAAAACACTTGATTTTTTCTTATTGGTATTAGACAAGGAAAATGAATTGAATAATCCTCAATCAAAATCCCGTGCACTCAACAACCTGGGAATTATCTATGATGAAATCGGAAGGCTGGATAAGTCCAGCTTTTATTATCAGGAATCACTCGATATTAAAAGAGAACTTAAAGACACAGCCGGAATTTCCAATACAATGAGTAACCTGGGCTTAGTTTATATGAAAAGAAACTTGCCTGAAAAAGCAATCATTTTCTTCAGAGAAAGTTTGATGCTGGATAGTATGAGAAATAATATCACAGGAATTTATAACTCTCTTCACAATATTGGGCTCTACCACAGAAGCTATGGAGATATCGATTCTGCTGTCTATTATATGCATCAATCTCTATCTGCTATACCTGAAGATGAGGAACATTATGACAAAGCCTATATCATCAAAAGCATGGCACAGTCTCTTTCAAAACAACAAAAGCATACCGAGGCAGAAAAATATTTCAAACAATCAATTGAACTGGCCACCAAAGTAGAAGCCATAGATGTACTTAAAGAAGCTTATGAGGGATTGTCGGAAATTTATGAAAAGAATGGAGATTACAAAAACTCCTTATTGGCCTTTCAAATGTTCAAAGCACTGAATGATTCTATCTTTAATGAAGATTTCAATCGACAGGTCTCCCAACTTGAAAAGAATCATGAAATACAGGAGAAGGAGAAGGAAATCCTGATGCTAAAAAACGAAGCTGATATCACAGGCTTGCAGTTAAGCAGAAGAAAAAACACTAACTATTTTTTATATGCACTGGGAGCTCTTTTGGCGATGATAGCGGGAATCAGCTACAATAGGTATAAAATCAAACAACGAGCCAATGACCTGCTACGGTTAAAAAATGAAGAAATTAATCTACAAAAATCCGAGATCAAAGAGCAAAAAGACGAAATAGAAACACAGCGTGATAATATTTATTCCCAAAAGCAAGCCCTGGAAGAGGCCAGCACTGAAATTATGGAAAGTATTTGGTATGCTCAAAATATTCAAAGGGCTATTCTCCCTGACATGAACCAGATTAGGGAATACTTCAAAGAAATATTCATGATCTACCTACCTAAATCAATTGTAAGTGGTGATTTTTATTGGTACACCAAAAAGAAGGAAAAAGTATTTTTCGCTGTAGCAGATTGTACAGGCCATGGCATACCCGGTGCTTTCATGACAGTAATGGCCAATGATTTACTGAATAGCATTATTATCCAGAGAGATATCAACGATTGTAGCCAGATTTTAAAAATGCTTGATGAGGCCGTACTCAACAGCTTACAGTACAAGGAAAACTCAGCCAATGATGGATTGGACATTGCATTGATATGTTGGGAAGAAAAAAAACGAAAACTGACCTTCTCAGGAGCTAACAGTAACCTGCTATTGTGCAGGAAAAACACATGGGAGGAAATTAAAGGAGAACGTTTTTCTATAGGTGGTTTTGCAGATGGTATTGATAAAAAAGCCATAAATGTAGAATTAAAAATGGAGGAAGATGATCAACTTTATCTCTATACAGATGGTTATCCTGACCAATTTGGAGGGCCAGATGATAAAAAATTCATGAAAAAGCGGCTTAAAAACCTATTGTGCAGCATGAACAAACTACCTATGCAACACCAGGAAACAAATTTGGAAGAAATCCTATTTAATTGGAAAGGCAATAAAGAACAGACGGATGATATTACTTTGGCTGGAATTAGATTCTAGCAAAATCATTTCCAGAGCCTTATTAAATGGTTAATTGTAGCAAATAAAAGAGGGAGCCCTTGATAAATGCTTCAATGTTTGAGAGCCAAATAAAATTTGCTCGGAGTATGCGCGTGGGTGGACAAAAAGGCGGGGAGCGCGTGGGACTGTAGCGTGGAAGCCAGCCAAAGGCTGACATCTTTTTGTCTTGTTCCGATAGCTATCGGAATTCTATCTTTTGTATCAAGTCATCGCAGTCTTTGAACTGAACTTCAAAGGAGATAACTTGAACCTAATCAGCAATTGCTTACTTCAGCTTTTCCCAACTCATCCCGATCCCGATACTCGGGACCACTCTTCTCTTTTTCCCGATGGGTCGGGACAGGTTAGGAAGAGAAGGGAATATTGATTTCAACCATTCTTGAATAAAGAATCTTTGTGCTTCTAACAAATATTAAGGAAAGCGTTAATTTATACGGGATTTCTCCCCTCTTTCCTCGGGAGAGAGGGGACAGATTTGTCGAAGATGAATCAGGGGTGAGTTATAAAAGGCTGCTTAGCAACTGGCTAACAGAGCTAGTTATATAGTATGGACTTGCAACAAAAAACCGGACATTAAGTTAAGCTCAATACTAAATGAAATTCCTGTTTTTTGAGGTTTTGTACTTAGTTTTAAATTTAAAGAAACACTAATAAAAGCAAGGATATCCGGTTTATAGGTGAAATTTATTTTTCATGAGGAGCCTAAAAGAAGGAACTAAGTTCTGCTTTATTTCTATCCTAATAAAGCAGAACTCAGTCACCTGGAGCCTATCAACCAAATTTACCTTTGAGAGCAGCCAACTTAGACTGAAAATCCCCCTCTGGAGTTTTTTCTTCTTTTTTCTTGTTGAATTTTCCTTTTGGTTTATGTTCTGCTTCTTTGCTAAAGGGATCCTTCTTTAATGACAAGGAAATTCTCTTTCGTGATTCATCTACTTCCAGAACTGTTACCTGCACTTTTTGCTGAACAGAAACTACCTCTGCCGGATTGCTTACAAATTTATCGGCCAAATGGCTCACATGCACCAATCCATCCTGATGAACCCCCACATCTACAAAAGCTCCGAAGTTGGTGATGTTAGTAATGATACCTGGCAGCTTCATTCCTACTTTCAGTTCTGATATTTTGTTAACCCCCTCTGTAAAAGAGAAAGCCTCAAACTGCTCCCTTGGATCACGGCCTGGCTTAGCCAATTCCTGCATAATATCTTTCAGGGTAGGCAAACCAATAGTTTCAGTAATATATTTTTTCATATCCAACTGCTCTCGCAATTCTTTACCTGTCATTAAATCCTTTACTGAAGCTTGTACATCTTTGGCCATTTGCTCTACTATATTATAGCTTTCCGGGTGTACAGCACTACTGTCCAATGGATTGGCAGCATCACCAATTCTAAGAAAGCCCGCAGCCTGTTCGTAAGCTTTATCACCCAGTCGAGGTACTTTCTTTAACTCATTTTTACTTTTAAAAGGGCCATTCTCATTCCTGTAATCAACAATATTTTGAGCTATCTGGGGACCTAATCCTGAAACATAAGTTAATAATTGTTTACTGGCTGTATTTACCTCCACACCTACTGCATTTACACAGCTCATCACTGTGTCATCAAGTCCGGATTTCAATAAATTCTGATCCACATCATGCTGATACTGCCCTACTCCTATTGATTTGGCATCTATTTTCACTAGTTCAGCCAACGGATCCATTAACCTTCTGCCAATGGAAACTGCACCACGCACTGTTAAATCATAATCGGAAAATTCCTCTCTTGCAATGTCCGATGCAGAATAGATAGAAGCACCACTTTCATTCACCATCACTACCATCACATTCTTGGGCAAGCCAATTTCATTCATGAATTTCTCTGTTTCCCTGCCCGCAGTACCGTTGCCAATAGCAATGGCCTCTATATTGTACTTACTCACCAGTTGTAAAATCAAAGCAGCAGATTTCTGCACTTGTCTCTGTGGTTCATGAGGATAAATGGCTTCATTAAATAGCAGCTTGCCTTGTTTGTCAAGACATACCAGCTTACAACCTGTTCTGAAACCAGGATCGACAGCCATTACATTTTTCTGTCCCAATGGAGCAGATAATAAGAGTTGCCTGAGGTTTTCAGAGAACACTTTAATTGCTTCTTCATCTGCTTTTTTCTTGGTCAGAATCCTGATTTCTGTTTCCATAGAAGGTTTTAGCAATCGCTTATAAGCATCCGCTATCGTGATCCTTACCTGCTCTCCCAAATCATTCTCTGCCTTTACAAAATGTCTTTCAAGTAAAGCTATGGCATCCTCTTCCTCAGGCTTGATGTCCAGCATGAGAATCATCTCTTTTTCTCCCCTCCTCATCGCTAAAACTCTATGCGAAGGTGCCGTTTTCACCGCTTCATCCCATTCAAAATAATCTTTGTATTTATGTCCCTCTTGCTCTTTTCCTGTTAATACCTTAGCATAAAACCTCCCTTTTTCATAGAAAAGTTTTCGCAAAGCTTCACGCACTACAGCATTTTCATTGATCCACTCCGCCATAATATCCCTGGCACCATGTAGTGCATCTTCAATAGTGACTACCTCTTTCTCTTCATCAATATAATGAGCAGCCTCTGTCTGAAGGTCGAAAGGAATCTGTTCAAATACCTTTTTAGCCAAAGGCTCCAATCCTTTTTCTTTGGCAATGGTGCCTTTGGTTCTTCTTTTTGGTTTATAAGGAAGATAAATATCTTCCAACCTTGCCATAGTCTCGGCAGCATTAATTTCTTTTTCCAGTTCAGGGGTTAACTTTTCTTGCTCTTTAATAGATTTCAAGATAGCCTCTTTCCTTTTGTCCAGATCCTGTAACTGCTGACTTCTATCTCTGATAGCTGCTACAGCCACCTCATCAAGACTGCCTGTCATTTCTTTTCTATAGCGGGAAATAAAAGGGACTGTAGCACCCGATTCCAATAGTTCCACTACGGCCTCTACTTGCTTAATTTGAACAGATAATTCCCCGGCTATTTTGTGTATGTTATTCATTCTTAATTACTAATTATTCTTACTATAAAATATTTTTTCCTGCAAGTGGTGAATAGATCATTATCAGAATTACCTTCCGAACCCTAACACTTTCCTTACTTTTTCCAGTGTCTTATTCGCAATTTCGGCTGCCCTTTCTTCTCCTTTTTCTAATTTCCTGTTCAACTCATCAGGATTTTCCATCAAACGGTTGAACGCTTCACGTTCTTTGGCATACTTATCTACAATCAATTCAAATAAAGCTTGCTTAGCATGTCCGTAGCCATAATTTCCGCCCTCATAATTCTTTCTCATTTCTACAATTTGTTCTTTATCTGCCAATAATTTATAGATATTGAACACATTGCATACATCAGGATTTTTAGGGGATTCCATGGGTGTACTATCTGTAACGATACTCATTACATTTTTTCGCAACTGTTTATCATTTAAAAAGATGTCGATGGTATTACCATAGGACTTACTCATTTTTTGCCCATCCGTGCCTGGAATTGTCATAATATCCTCATCAATTTTTGCTTCCGGTAAAACAAATACTTCTCCATATTGATGATTAAAAGAACTGGCAATATCTCTGGCCATTTCCAAATGCTGTTTTTGATCTTTCCCCACAGGAACTATATCAGCATCATACATTAATATATCACAAGCCATGAGAACAGGGTAAGTAAACAAACCTGCATTCACGTCTGCCAATCTATCAGATTTATCCTTAAATGAGTGTGCATTGGATAGCATGGGGAAAGGTGTGAAACAGCTTAGATACCAACTCAATTCGGTTACCTGAGGCACTCGTGACTGACGATAAAAAAGATTCTTCTCAGTATCAAAACCAAAAGCTAACCAGGCAGCTGCCACAGCATTTACATTATTGACCCTGCTTTCAGCGTCTTTAATGGTTGTGAGTGAATGTAAATCTGCTATAAAAAAGAAAGATTCATTTTTAGGGTCCTGAGATAATTTAATGGCAGGAATGATGGCCCCCATTAAATTGCCCAAATGTGGTTTACCTGAACTTTGAATACCTGTTAAAATACGTGACATGTTACTGAATTTAAAATGCTTAAAATTTTATTTCCCTCTGTAATGATCGATACTGTATTTCCCGGGACCACTTAAAGCTGCCACTAAAAATAAAGATAAATACAATAAACCGAACTCCTGCTTAGAAAATGGATCATCACCATGTACAATAAACACAGCTACTACCATAGTAAAAGCTAAAGGAATAGCTACCCAACGGGTAAATAAACCTAAAACCAGGAAAATAGAGCAGCCAAATTCAGCCAGCACAGTTAAAATTAATGAGAGTTCCTGACCAATCCCTATCGGGTCAGCAAATCCAAAATCACCACTGATAAGTTTTAGAAACTTTGGATACCCGTGGGTTAACATCATTCCACCAGCCGCAACCCTTACAATCAGGAGGCTTATATTAGCATTCTTCATAATTTATATTTGTTATTTATTGAGTCTCTTTCTCTAAAAAGATCAGATAGAACCGCCATGCAATTAAAATGAGTAATATTTTTCACTTAGCATGAAATCAGTAATATCTGCGTTGTATCATTAAGCTTCAGAGAAGAAATGTTTAACTTAGCATTATTAATAAAAAACGAATTTATGAAGAATATTCATTTGCTTAAGAATTCTATCTGTATTGTTTTTGTGTTTTTTATCCACAGTTTTAGTTTCGCACAAGAAAATGAACGCAAAATCACATTTCTGGAAGAATCCTATGATTTCGGCACTCTTCAAGAACAGCAGGGAGAAGTCAAACATGTCTTCCAATTCATCAACATTGGAAAGGATTCTATTCAACTATCTTCCGTAAGGGCTTCATGCGGTTGTACTACACCCTTTTGGGAAAAAACTGCACTAATGCCTGGTGATACAGGTAAAATTGTTGTGGCCTACAACCCATTGAACAGGCCCGGAAAGTTTGACAAAACTGTTACCGTAACCAGTAATGCCGAACCGGGATTGAAAATTTTAAAAATCTCAGGCTTTGTGACTCCCAAAACCCTAACTGTAGAGGATAATTTCCCTACAGAGATAGGAGACATCAGGTTCAAAAGCAAATTTTTAAACTTTAGTACCATTACCACCAAAGAACCTGTAACAAAAACTTTTGTTATTTATAATCAATCGGAAGATACAGTGACTTTTTTTGACAGGGTGGTTTCAGGTGATTTTATAAGTGCCAAAGTTATTCCTTCTGCTATTCCTCCAAAAGAACAGGCCGAAATACAAGTGACCTATGCCCCTAAAATGAGGGATGACCTGGGATTCCTCAATGATCAGTTGACTTTATTCACTGATGAACTGGAAAACAGTAATAAATCCTTATCCGTAATTGCCACCATTCTGGAGTATTTTCCGCCAATGAGTGAAAAAGAACTAGCCAATGCACCACATATATTATTCGAAGAAGAAACTTATGATTTCGGACATGTTAATAGGGGCGATTTATTAAAGCACACTTTCCTATTTAAAAATACTGGTAAAGAGCCTCTTAATATCAGAAAAACCAAAACTACCTGCGGATGCACAGTTACCGATTTAAAGAAAATGGATTATGAAGGCGGAGCAGATGGTGAGCTAAATGTGAATTTTGACACTTCAGGTTTAAGTGGCTCACAGGTAAAAAGAATTACCTTGTTTACCAATGACCCCACTGCCCCTGCTAAGGATATAATTATAAAAGCTTATGTGAGAGAATAAAGTAGGGAGCTCATGATAAATACTATAATGTTAGAAAACCAAACAATATTTGCTACGAACGGGCGGGCTGGGCGACAAAAAGGCGGGGAATGGGCTGAATTATAGCGTAGGAGCATCTTTTTGTCTTGATTTTTTGTATCTTTTGTATCAAGACAAAAGATAAAGAATAAAATTTGGTTTTAATAAGCTTTAAAACTTAAGTTAAACCTAAATATGCAGTGAAATTCTAGTTGTTGAGGTTTTGTAACTAGTTCGAAATTTTAAAAACAGCAATCAAACAAAAAGAGAACTGGTTTTTAAATAAGATTTATTAATAAGGAGTAGCCTATAAAAGCTTATGTGAGAGAAGATTTAAGTAGTTTTAGCACTTACTTTTCCTCTTCAGGAAGTATGGTTTCTTTCAATTGATCATTGAAGTAAATTGCTGTTTTCACTAACTGGTTTTTCTCATTATAATAGAGCCATTTACCTACTTTCTTATCTCCGGCATATTCTCCTTGTAAAGCTTTAATCCCATTCTCATGGTATTGGATATATTCTCCATGAGCCTTACCAAATTTGAAGATTTTTGAAGACTTCTGATTACCGTTCTCATGATAAGTCTGCTCCATCCCGGTTTTCTTACCCGCCTGGTATTCCACTTCAGATTTTATTTTTTCATTAGGGTAATAAGTAGTATTGCCGCCCTGAAGCATACCATTACTATAGTTTTCCACCTTTTTCACAAAACCACTTTCGTAGAAGTATTTCCATTCTCCCTCAGGCTTATCATTTCGGAAATAAGTAATGGATTTTTCCTTTCCGTTTGAATAATACTCAATTACTTCCTTAGTTTCCTGTTCGTTACTATAAGAAGTTTTTAAAACCAACACACTATCAGTACCAAAATCAAATACCTCACCGGAAAGAAATCCATTCTTATAATTTCTGATGGTTTTTGTAAGACCATTTGGATAGTAACTGATATTTTCACCATGCAAATTGCCATTCACATAATTGCTTTTTAGCAACAAATTTCCCTGCCTGTCGAAGCTTCTCAACTCCCCGGATTTTTTGCCTTTCGAAGTCTCAAAAACCGTTTCTTGCTGACCATTATCAAAATAGGTTTCAAAAGCTCCGTTCAAATCCCCATTCACATAATTCTCCCTGGTTTTTAGCTGTCCATTGGCATAGTATCTTTCTGTCAGACCATTTGGTTTCCCATTTTTATAAGTGATTTTTTGGGCTAAAGTGCCATCCTCAAAATACTCCAACACAAGGCCATCAGGTTTCCCTTTTAAAAAATTACTTTCACTTTTTATTTGGCCTGAATTATAATACACTTTGAGCTTGCCATTTAATGTATCATTTAAGAAGGTTGCTTCTTGTAGTTTTTTATTTCCCTCACTAAAGACAATGGTTTTTCCGGCACGTCTACCTTCTTCAAATTCAGTAGTACGCATCAACTTACCATTTGGATAGTACATTTCAAACACACCTTCTTCTTTGCCATTTTGAAACTGACCTTCTGCCAATAGCTCTCCTGACTGATAGTATTTTTTATATTCCCCTTCTATATGAGTACTATCATTATTGGCAATAAAATACACTTCTTTAGGAATGCTTTGGGCACTATCGTAATAATTAGTTACCTTTTTTAGCTCTTGACTCCTCGCGCTGAAGCAAAGTAAAAACATCAATAAAAAAGAGAAAATAATTTTATGGTGGTGATTTGAATTGTTCAAGGGCAATTGAATTTTATAAATGACAAAGCAGATTTTCTCAACCAACTAAATTTCAGTTTCTAAGTTAGAAAAAAATGGGAGGAAAATTTAAAGCAGAACCTCTCTAACGCAGGACTTGTTCCTCTCTTCTCATTTTTTTTTAATAATTACTTAATAAAAAACCCAATCCTAATCATATAAAGATCAGAATTGGGAAATATTGTTCAGAAACAAATCAAGTTGTTGTGAATGATTTTTTTACATTTTCTCAATAACAATAGCGGAAGCACCTCCACCACCATTACAAATACCGGCCACACCAATATTTCCTCCTTTGTTTCTCAACACAGAGTGTAATGTTGACATGATCCTTGCGCCTGAAGCACCTAATGGATGCCCAAGAGCTACAGCACCACCAAATACATTCACTTTAGATGGATCTAAATTGAGTTGCTGGTTATTGGCAATAGCTACAGCCGAAAATGCTTCATTTATTTCAAAATAATCAACTTCACTCTGGGAAACACCTGCCCTTTTCATAGCAATAGGAATTGCCAATGAAGGCGCTGTAGTAAACCAGATAGGATCTTGTGCAGCATCACCAAAACCTCTTATTTTTGCAATAGGTTTTAATCCTAAAGCATCTGCTTTTTCCTTGCTCATCAGGATTAATGCAGAGGCGCCATCATTAATGGTGGAAGCATTGGCTGCAGTTACAGTACCTTCTTTAGAGAAAACAGGTCTTAAACCAGGAATTTTATCAAAGTTTACATTTTTATATTCCTCATCCTCGGTCACCATGATAGGATCACCTTTTCTTTGTGGCACTTCCACAGGAACAATTTCATCCTTAAAATGGCCTGCCTCTGTAGCAGCTGCAACTTTTTTGTATGAATTGATGGCATATTCATCCTGCATTTCACGGCTAATATTCATTTCTTTGGCGGTATTATCAGCACAATTACCCATCGGAAATTTATAATACACTTCCCAAAGACCATCTTTCAATAAACCATCAACCAATTCTCCGTTTCCATATTTATAGCCATATCGGGCTTTCGGAATATAATAAGGGATGTTGGACATACTTTCCATTCCTCCAGCCACAACAGTGTCCGCATGGCCCAGCATAATACTCTGTGCACCAAACATGACAGACTTCATTCCTGATGAACAAACTTTATTGATAGTAGTACATGGTACATTGAAACCTAAACCTGCACCAACAGCTGCCTGGCGGGCAGGAGCCTGGCCCAAATTAGCAGAAACTACATTGCCCATAAAAACTTCATCCACTTCCTTAGCTTCCACATTGGCTTTTTTTAAAGCACCCTTAATAGCAGCAGATCCTAATTCTATAGCAGTTAAGCTCGATAGACTTCCTCCAAAACTACCAATGGGGGTTCTTACTGCAGATATAATATATACTTCTTTCATTGTTGATTATTTTGATTTTTGTAAAAGTAAAATTAATGAAAAAGGCCAGTGATAAAAAGAGAGTTCATCATGATTACCAATCCGGCTTATTAGATTTTGGTCTTTCTGTAGCCTTTTTTCTCATTTGCTGAAAATATTGGGCTTCTTTATTTCTTAAAGCCTCTAATATCATTTTGGCCTTTTCTTCAGAAACATTCATCTGTTCCAACTTTTCACGAGTAGAAGGCTCCATAGGTTGTTGTTCTTCGCTTTCTACCTCCTGGGTATCTTCATTTTGTTTTTGTTCCTGGTCCTTTTTCTGTTCAGCATCAGATTTTTGCTCCTGCTCATCCTTGCTCTGCTCACCATCTTCTTTTTGTTGGTTCTGCTCAGCTTCCTTGTCTTCCTGAGATTTCTCCTGATCGTCCTTTTGCTGCTGGCTCTCAGAATCCTGATCTTCCTTGCTTTCCTGCTCTTTATTTTCTTCTTTTTTATCTTGCTGGTCCTTGTCCTGATCTTGCTGGTCTTGTTGTTGATCCTGATTTTCTTCCTGCTCTTTCATTTTTTTCTTCAAGAGCTCATAATTGTAACGGGCCTCTTGATTAGCCGGATTTGCTTTCAGGGCTTCTTTAAAATAAGAAAGAGCATTCTCATACTCCTTTTGTTGTTCAGACAGATTCCCCATCTGTAAAAAAGCCCTGGATTGAATATCTTTAGAGCTGGCTGTACTCAAACTTCTGTAATTATCGAAAGCATTAATGGTATCTTTCAACTGGAAATAAGAATGTGCCCTGTTCAACTGTGCCTCTTCGCTCTCATAATTGAGAGAGTCCAGCAGGTACGAATAATGTTTGATGGCTTCCTGATATTTTCCATTGATATAGGCTTCTTTAGCTAACTCCTTTGCTTTATTGGCCTTGGCAATTTTGCTCACCGGATCAATGGCCAACACATTTAGACTGAAAATGAAGCCCAATAAGATGATGAAAATAATTTTACTGTTCATATTTTTATAATTTTTACAGTAGTAAAAACATCCAGAAGCAAAAGCAAAAATGCTATACCCAGGAAATAATGAAATTTGTTTGCTGATACATCAACAACTTTTGTGTCTTTTAATTCCCCTTCAATGGCATTAACAGTGGCAATTAACCTTCCTACTTCATTGTCAAGGTAATTGATCTCAAAATATTTACCATCAGCATCATAGGCAATATCTTTTAACGATTTAGAATTAAGCTGAGAAATTACCTCATTTCCATTTCTGTCCTTTTTATAGCCTGTACGGGTACTGATTTTACTCCCCTTCTCAGTACCTACACCTAATGTAAAAAGCCTAATACCTGAATCATTTATTTTTGAAACGGCTTTATCGGTTTCATCTCCAAAATCTTCCCCATCACTTATCAGTATAATTATTTTGGATTTTTGATTACCAGCCGGTTCTTCATCTTTGGTCAATTTATCATAAGCCATAGAAAGTGCTGCGCCAAAATCAGTACCAGTACTTGGCACCAAACCTGTGTTTAATGTTTCTATAAAAAGGTTGAGTGCATTTTGATCGTATGTTAAAGGACACTGAACAAAAGCCTCCGAGGAAAAAATCAACAATCCTATTCTGTCGGAACTGAAAGCATCAACAATGTTTTTCAACTCGTACTTTACTTTTTCCAGCCGGGTAGGTGCAATATCAAATGCATTCATTGATTGGGATAAATCCACCGCAATCATAATATCCTTTCCTACTGCCTTCACTTCTTGCTTGTCTTCCCCAAATGAGGGTCCCATTAATGCCATAATAAGCAATGCAAATATCACAGATCTTAAAAGAAATTTAGGCAGCACATTTGAATAGGCCTGTCCCATTCTTTTGGCTATACGGAACACCCTGAAGGTATATGCCAGATAGAGTCCCAGGAAAAGTACAATAAAAACAATTTCCTCTGTTCCCAGAGAATTTATCCACGTCATAGTTTATGTTTTGCACAAAAATATAAAACGAAACGGAAAGGCCAACAGTATGTTGAAAAGGAATCTATTTAATTTAAAATATAAATGAGCCGCAAAAAATAATATTAATTGAACGACAAGCATTAATATTTGATTATCAATTATTTAGAAAGTATATTGAATTTTTTATAAAAATATGACTGGTGTCATTTGTATAAGTTTAAATCATTCCCTTATATTTGCATTCCAATTCGGAAAGAGATAGCAATATCTAACGATTTGGAGGAGTGGGTGAGTGGCTGAAACCAGTAGTTTGCTAAACTGCCGAACTTAGTAATAGGTTCCGGGGGTTCGAATCCCCCCTCCTCCGCACGGGGTTCTGAAAAAGCGTTTCAGAGAAATAAAGAATTAAAGATAATGTCGCGGGGTGTAGCGTAGCCCGGTATCGCGCCTCGTTTGGGACGAGGAGGTCGTAGGTTCGAATCCTGCCACCCCGACAACAAAGGTTCATCAGAACCCAAAAGCCTGCAAATCTTACGATTTGCGGGCTTTTTTATTTTTTACGTATCAGTTCGATTTAGACAATTTCAGCAAAAATGAGACCTATCCGGTGAACCAAATGAATGGTTTATTTTAGTTCACCAGATTGATGCAAATAGCTGTAAAACAGATAGTTGCATCGCATAATTTGAACTGTTTTAGGTCTGTTTGAGTGACCTTGTGGAAGCAGTTCACCACGAGAGGAATCATTTTAACACAAACACTCAAAAGCTGAATTGTCATGAGAACTACAAACACCTTCGGAGTTCAGTTCATCACAAGAACGAACAAGGCCAAAGATGGCCTACTCCCAATCTATGCCAGGGTCACCGTTGATGGCCGCAGGGTAGAAATATCATTGAAACGCTGGATCAAACCAGGCGACTGGAATGGTAGCAAAGGCATGGCCAAGGGCAGCCGGGAAGAAATCAAATCGCTCAATCATTATTTGGATGAAGTCCAGGCCCGTATCATGGAATGCTACCAGGAAATGCAAGTGCAAAAGCGACTGATCACCGCAGATGCTATCAAAAGCATGTTCCTGGGTACAGACCAAAAGGACTTCACTTTATGCAAGCTGGTGGATTATCACAACCAGGCTATGCGAGATACACTGGCTTGGGGCACGATGAAAAACTACTTCACCACTCAGAAGTACATCCACAGATTTTTGAAAGAGCGGTTCGGTACAACTGACATGTTCCTTTCAGAACTGTCGTACAAGTTCATCACCGATTTTGAATTCTACCTCCGTAACTACAAACCCAAAGACCACCAGAAGCCACTTGGCAACAATGGAGTGATGAAGCACTTGGAGCGTTTCCGGAAGATGGTGACCATGGCTGTAAAAATGGAATGGGTAAGCCGGGATCCATTTGATAAATACCAGCTCAAATTTCACCGAGTGGATAGGGGTTTCTTAGATGCCGAAGAATTGGAAACATTGGAAAACAGGGACTTCAAAATTGTGCGTTTGCAGTGGGTAAGAGATCTGTTTGTATTCAGCTGCTACACTGGACTGGCTTACATCGATGCTATGAACCTAACACCTTCCAACATCACCATAGGCATAGACGGAGAATACTGGCTCTCCACCTGCAGGCAAAAGACTGACCAGCCTGTAAGGGTTCCCATTCTTCCCAAAGCCTGGGAGATCATAGAGAAATACAAAACCCATCCAAGGGCTTTACAGAAGGGAACAGTATTTCCAGTGATCTCCAACCAGAAGCTCAATTCCTATTTGAAAGAAATTGCCGACCTGTGTGGGATTGAAAAGAACCTGACTTTCCACTTGGCCAGGCATACATTTGCCACCACCGTTACCCTTTGCAATGGTGTCCCGTTGGAGACCGTAAGCAAAATGCTCGGCCATTCAAAAATTACTACTACACAGGTTTACGCAAAAGTGGTGGAGAAGAAGGTAAGTGAAGACATGCACACTCTCCGGGAGAAGCTGGCAGCACCAAAATTGATGAGAAGGGCGAAATAGCCCTTTTCTGTATTTAAGTGCTTGCTTAAATACATTTAATTCCTTAGCTTTGTTAAGCAAATGCTTAAATACGAAGTTATGAATACATGTATTCGTGTCTTTGCCGATAGCGACCAGATCAATAGGTGCAGGGAAGACTTGAAAAGCAAGGAGGAAGGACTTTTAGAACTGGCAGATGTACTGAATCTTGCCGGTAATGCGGTCCGCCTCAAAATCCTGTACCTCTTGAAGCAGGAAAATGAACTTTGTCCGTGCGACTTGTCAGACATCCTGGGCATGACCGTGCCGGCCGTCTCACAGCATTTGAAAAAACTGAAGGATGCAAGAATCGTGACGACTAAAAAATCGGGACAAACCATATTCTATTCAGTAGAAGCGCAAAGTCAGCGAATCATTTCATCTGTGCTCGATTTGTTTAAGCTCCCAAATTCAATTCCTACCTTATGATACCCCATGATCTCACTCAAAGCATAAAGGTTTCACTAAAAACAGCAACAGGTCAGCTGGGATACATCCTTAGCAAAATAGATGATGTGGACCAGGTTGAAAATATCCTTTTGCAGCTAAAAGCTGTGCAATCCATGCTTGCTAAGACTACTTACGAGTTATTGGATGATGCCTACAGGAAAGCACTAGCAGAAAGGATCTCGTCAGCTTACCAGAGCTGCCCTGGCGACTGTGGCAATGAAGAAACAATAGAAAAGCTGAGAAAACTATTTCCAGAGCTTAAACTCGAAGAAGTGCCTAAAAAACTACGAGAAGCCCGCATGGTGGAAGAAGAATTGAAGAAATTTTTATCCGAACGTTTGGATACCCCCTCCCCCCGTGACTGACCTTTGGAGAGATGTTTCATTAAAATAGATTGATATGAAAAGTAAACTCATGATTTTCGCAACAGCGAGTATTCTCGCAATTGGTGGCCTTGCCTACGGGATCAACTCATCTCCAAAAGCTTGTCCTTTGGAAGGTACTCCAGATTGTCCAAAAGTTACCTGCCCTTTGGCAGGCACTCCTGAATGTCCTTATGACATGAAAGTGGCGGAAGTACCCGCCTGCTGTAAGAAAAAGTAACTGGGAGGGCGCAGAGCCCTTCTTTTTTTGAAAATTAAGTATATGAAAAATTCCCTTTTAACCAGCGGCCTTTTAGCCGCTTTAGTAAGCTCCCTTTGCTGCATCAGCCCGGTGCTTGCATTAGTGGCCGGTGCAAGCGGGATTGCGTCCACTTTCTCATGGCTCGATCCGGCAAGGCCTTTTTTTGTCGGCATCACAGTGGTTGTATTAGGCTTTGCCTGGTATCAGAAACTCAAACCAAAGGCCAAAAAGGAAAAAGAATGTGCCTGTGAGGAGAACCTTCAGCCCTCCTTTTGGCAAACAAGAAAGTTCCTTTCAATAATCACGGTCTTTGCTGCCCTGATGTTGGCGTTCCCGCTTTATGCTCACATTTTCTACCCTAAATCTGAAAAGCAAGTGATCATCGTTGATAAGTCAGACATTCAGACCGTAAATTTTCAAATCAAAGGCATGACTTGTCAGGGGTGCGCAGCGCATGTAGTGCATGAAGTAAATATGCTCAGCGGCATCCTGAATGTAACCGCCTCCTACGACCAGGGCAATGCCATCGTAGAATTTGATAAATCCAAAACGGACGTCCTTGAAATTGAACAAGCCATCAACTCAACCGGATATTCAGTGACCAATAAAACAGAGAAATAAATGGAAATCATCTTAGAATCTACCATCACTTGCCCCAACTGCGGACATCAGAAAGAAGAAACTATGCCGACTGACGCCTGTCAGTATTTCTATGAATGTGAAAACTGCCACCAGGTGCTAAAACCAAAGGAAGGGGATTGCTGCGTGTATTGCAGCTATGGTTCAGCACCTTGTCCACCAGTACAATTGGATTCTGATCAAGCATGTTGCTAGGGTAGACAATGCTTTATGTGACATACATCATGTTTTGACATGTGCAATGTCATAGCCCTCTCAATAACCGTTGCGTACTTTTGGGTCATATTGAAGGGAATACTAAATAGATACCCTTTCAATGAATGGCATTTTACATCAAAAGGCTCATGAAGCGCAACTTATATATCGTCCTGCTCATTGTAATGCTTCTCCCTGGCAAAGGGATGGCAGTGTTTCAGCACTTTTGCGGGGGCGAACTGATCAGCTTCGAGCTTTTTCTAAAACACCACGAACCATGCTGTGACGATCACAGCAACCCTTGTGATGGTTGTGAGGATCAGGAAACCATCTTCTCTCTCGATGATTTCAGGACACCTCATTCTGACATTCCGGTCATTGCTTCTTCACCAGCGGCATTGGCTCAGCCATCTTTTCATTTGCCTTCTACACAATTTTTCGAGTCAAGAAACTACACAACTTCTAAAAAGGCTCCCCCCGGCTGGTCAGGGCGGTATCGCTCTATCCTGTTCCAGTCATTTCTTCTTTAGCTAACATCTGATTATCAGTTAGTTGTCCGGGTTACAAAACCTTCGGGCAATGTCGGAAATGGTTCTGTGAAATATAGCTGTTCCGGGATATTTAAACAGCATTAGACACGATCTATCCGACAAAACTATCATCAAGTTTCTTTAATCAGACTTTCAACAAAATGTTAAAATCATGAAAACATTTCATAAAATTCAATTGGTATTTATTGCCTTGACACTGATGGTGATCAATACCACATACGCCCAACAACCAGGCTTGCAGTTTTTTAGGCCAAACGATAAAAACGGCCTGAATGTATTTGAGCCCTCAAAAGAGGATACAATCATCTTTGATGGCCTCAAAGTAAGAGTAGGCGGTGATTTCGCCATGCAATTTCAGGGCCTCAACCAAAGTAATGATGCAGGTACCTTGGTTGAGCTTGGTTCCGATTTCAATTTACCTTCAGCTAACCTCAACCTTGATGTACAGGTAATGGAAGGTGTTCGGATGCACCTCAGAACCTATCTTTCTTCCAGAGCACACAACGAAGCATGGATTAAGGGTGGATACATGAGAGTGGATAATCTTGACTTTGTTAAACCCGGGTTTCTGGAGGGAGTCATGAAATATACAAGCATCACCATAGGGCTAGATGAGTTTAACTATGGGGACGCACATTTCAGGAGAACAGACAATGCGAGAGGTATTTTCAACCCTTTTGTGGGGAACTATCTTATGGATGCATTCTCCACCGAAGCATTCGGAGAGATCACCGTTCAAAAGAATGGTTTATTGGCAGTGGTTGGGTTGACGAACGGTAAGCTCAATCAAAATGTAACGGTGAATGACAATACGGACAATAAGCCTTCTTTCTTCGGAAAGTTGGGATACGATAAACAACTGAACGAGGATCTGAGAGTACGATTGACCGGATCCTGGTACATCAATAAAGGCACCTCAACAGGCACATATCTGTATGGTGGTGACCGAGGAGGCTCCAGGTATTACAATGTGCTTTTTACAGTACCGGATGTGGATGGCAATACAGAAGGTGGTCCTCGTGATGGGCAGTTCAATGCAAGGTTCACAAAACTCACAGCCTTGCAGATTAACCCATTCATCAAGTACAAAGGCTTGGAGTTCTTTGGTATTTATGAGCTGGCTGATGGAAGCAATGAATTCACAACACCTCAAGCCGACACAGAGGGTGCATTCACACAAATAGCCGCAGAGGTATTGTATAGGTTTGGAGCTGATGAACGTTTCTATCTTGGTGGCAGATACAATACAGTGAGTGGCAAGATGCGTGAAAGTGCCACAGAAGATTTGGAAATCAGCAGGGTCAATTTTGGTGGAGGCTGGTATCTTTCAAAGAACGTTTTAACAAAAGTTGAGTACATGAAGCAGCAGTATGAAGGCAATGCCTGGACAGGGCGTTTTGCCGGGGCTGAGTTCAGTGGAGTCGTGGTTGAAGCGGTGATTAGTTTCTGACGGAACTCCCGTGTGGGTGACTCATCCACACGGGATTCTTTCTACTGCTGTGTAAAAGATAATGACTCCAAAAATAAGCATCAGCAAACTATGATTTTCCAATAGAAATAAAGCATAAACATCCACATGTTAAAGTATTTGAAATGCAAACCGTCATTTTTGACGTTAAAATCGAACATTCTGAACTAAATTCCGTATATTCGCATTAGATCTTCTCCAAAGTGCAACGTTTTAGAAAAATATCGGCCATCCTGCTTTCCATTCTGGTGCTGCTCAGTTCCACGAGCTTCACCTTTGGCATGCATTTCTGTATGGGCCAGCTAGAGAGCATTGCACTTTTTGCCGGGGCTGAGCCCTGCGAAATGGCCACTCAAAAATCCCCTTGTGCCAATGATAAGCATGATCCGGATTGTGAACACCAGCAGGTGACTAAGAAAGGGTGCTGTGAAGACCAGACTGTTGTAATTGAGGGTCATGAAGATCTTACGCAAGTGACCAAAGTTGCAGTTCCTGATTTTCAAATGATCGCAGTGCTCTACGCTGTGGTATCGTTTCTTTTCAGCGCTCCTGCAGTTGATTATTATTCGTATAACGATTATTCCCCCCCTCTGATTGAGCGTGACATACCTGTGCTCGTTCAATCCTTCCTTATTTAAGCTTTTCATTCAATTCTTTCACTAGGCATAGCATTATGCTGCGCCACAAGTGCATGCATTTGTATGCGCTCAAGTCAATCCAGTTTTAAAGAAAATTGAATGAAAAATGCTCAATTCCATAATCAAATTCTTTCTCGAGAATAAGCTCGTTACCGTTCTCGTATTGCTACTCATTGTAGCCTGGGGCATTGTTACAGCCCCGTTCAACTGGGAGGTGGGCTTCCTCCCTCGTGATCCTGTGCCTGTAGATGCCATCCCGGATATTGGAGAAAACCAGCAAATCGTTTTTACCGAATGGATGGGGCGGTCTCCGCAGGATGTGGAAGACCAGATCACCTATCCGCTCACCACGGCTTTGCTGGGCCTTCCCGGTGTAAAAAGTGTGCGGAGTAGTTCAGCTTTTGGCTTTTCTAGCATCTACATCATTTTTAATGAAGACATTGAGTTCTACTGGAGCCGGTCACGGGTGCTGGAAAAACTCAACTCTTTACCGGCAGGTTTGCTTCCACCGGATGTGCAGCCAAAACTTGGCCCTGATGCTACCGCCCTGGGGCAGGTGTATTGGTACACGCTGGAAGGCCGGGACAAAGACGGAAACCCTACCGGAGGTTGGGATCTCCACGAACTGCGCACCATCCAGGACTATTACATACGCTACGCCCTCACTGCAGTGGAAGGGGTGGCAGAGGTGGCTTCTGTGGGTGGATATGTCAAAGAATACCAGGTAGATGTTGACCCTGCCGCACTGAAAGCGCATGGGGTTAGCCTCATGGATGTGATGCAGGCCGTAAGAAACAGCAATATCGATGTGGGAGCCAACACCATTGAAGTAAACCGGGTGGATTATTTCGTAAGAGGCCTGGGTTATGTAGAAGAGCTGGCTGATCTGGACAAGGCTGTAGTAAAAGTAACGGACAATGTCCCGATCCGGGTAAAAGATGTTGCCAAGGTAAACATTGGCCCCCAACCAAGAAACATGAGCGGCATCCTGGACAAATCAGGAGCTGAAGCTGTGGGCGGAGTGGTCATTGCCCGCTACGGTGACAACCCCTTGAAAATCATCAATGCGACAAAAGCGGAAATTGAAAAAATAGCCGATGGACTTCCGTCCAAAACACTGGCAGACGGCACGGTTTCTAAAGTAACGATAGTACCCTTCTATGATCGCACCGGCTTGATTTACGAAACCCTTGGTACTTTGTATGAAGCCATCAGCCTGCAAATATTGATTACCATCATTGTGATCATTGTGATGGTGTACAACCTGCGGGCATCTATCCTCATTTCAGCGCTTTTGCCACTGGCGGTACTCATGTGCTTCATATTCATGAAATACTTCGGAGTAGATGCCAACATTGTAGCCCTGTCCGGTATTGCCATTGCCATCGGCACCATGGTCGATCTTGGTATTATCCTCAATGAAAACATTCTCCGGCACCTGGAAATTGCCCCGGAAGGCCAGTCCAAGTTAAAAACTGTCTATGATGCCACTACAGAGGTAGCTTCCGCCATTGTTACCGCAGTGAGTACCACCATTGTCAGTTTTTTACCAGTTTTCACCTTGCAGGCAGCTGAGGGTAAGCTCTTCGGGCCATTGGCCTACACCAAAACCTTTGCTTTGGTTGCTGCTCTGATATTTACCCTCATCATCATGCCTGCCTTTTCTCACTGGATATTCTCCATGAAAAAAGGCAAAGGCAAAACAAGTCTGTACCTGAATTACCTGTTACTCATTGCTGGCCCGGTAATAGCCTTCACCGTCTGGTCTTGGGCAGGATGGTTGCTGTTTGGTTTTGGTTTGATCAATGTGCTGCTGCATCATTTTCCTGAAAGATTAGGTAAGTACCGTGACCTGATGATGGTAGGAGTTACAGTGGTTGCGGTTGCTTGGCTGTTGGCCACCGAATGGGTTCCGCTGGGTGTGTCCAACAGCTTGCTGGTCAACTTCCTGTTCATTGCGGCCATACTGGGTTTTGTGCTGGGCACATTTGCCTTATTTCTGCGCCTGTATCCTAAAATCCTCATGTGGTGCCTGGATAACAAAGGGCTTTTTCTTATTACTCCTGTAATCATTATTCTGATAGGTGCGAATGTGTGGCTGGGCTTTGACCGGGTTTTTGGTATCATCCCAAAGACCACAGAAAAACTGGGATGGAACCTGAGGGAAACCTCCGGCTGGGAAACCATGATGGGCGTGTTTCCGGGCTTAGGCGAAGAGTTCATGCCGTCTCTCAATGAGGGTTCATTTCTCCTGATGCCCACATCCATGCCGCACTCCGGCATAGAAGTAAACCGTGAGGTACTGCAAAAACTGGATATGATGGTAACAGCCATTCCCGAAGTGGAAATGGTGGTAGGTAAGGCAGGCCGTGCGGAAACGGCCATTGATCCGGCCCCTATGTCCATGTTTGAAAATACCATCAGCTACAAAAGCGAATATGTTTCGGATATCGATGGAACCAAGCAACGCTTTCGGGTGAATGATGATGGTCAGTTTCTGCTTCAAAATGGAGACGTTTATGACCCGGAAACCATGTCCCCTGAGCAAATAGATATAAAGCATCTCACTCCTGATCCTGATGGAGAATATTTCCGCCAGTGGCGGGATCACATCAAAACACCGGATGACATTTGGGACGAAATTGTTGGTGTCGTCAATATTCCGGGCGTAACCTCCTCTCCCAAATTACAGCCTATTGAGACACGCCTGGTGATGTTGCAAACGGGTATGCGGGCCCCTATGGGTATTAAGGTGTATGGACCTGATTTGAAGACCATTGAAGAATTCGGCCTTCAACTCGAGAAATACCTGAAAGAAGTGCCATCGGTAAAAAGTGAAGCTGTCTTTGCTGACCGGATTGTGGGAAAACCTTATTTGGAGATTGACATAGACCGGGATCAGATTTCCCGCTACGGATTGAACGTACGGGACGTGCAAGACTATATAGAAACAGCCATCGGTGGCATGAAGCTGAGCACCACGGTGGAAGGAAGGGAGCGCTTTCCGATAAGGGTACGCTATGCCCGTGAATACCGTGATGATCCTTCATCCATTGAAAACATGCAGGTGCCCACGCCCTTAGGCAACTACATTCCGTTGGGTCAATTAGCGAAAATCACCTATCGCCCCGGGCCCGAAATGATCCGTGGGGAGAACAGCTTCCTTGTAGGCTATGTGCTATTGGACAGGAAAAAGGAGTTTGCAGAGGTTACCGTAGTAGAGGATGCGCAACGCTACCTGAGATCAAAGATAGATGCAGGTGAACTGACCATTCCTGCTGGTGTCCGCTATGAATTTTCGGGAAGCTACGAAAACCAGGTGCGGGCAGAGAAACGACTCGCAATTGTAGTCCCGCTATGCCTTATGGCCATTTTCCTGATCCTGTATTTTCAGTTTCGAGCCATCTCTACCACCTTATTTGTATTCTCAGGCATTGCTATGGCTTTTTCAGGTGGGTTCTTGATGCTCTGGCTGTATAGTCAGGGTTGGTTCATGGATTTTTCGGTCTTTGACACCAATATGAGAGAACTCTTCCAGATGAAGACCTACAACCTGAGTGTGGCCGTCTGGGTAGGCTTCATAGCACTGTTTGGAATCGCTACCGATGATGGCGTAGTGGTGGCTACTTACCTCAAGCAAAGCTTTGAGAAACGGGAACCTGAAAACGTGAAGGAGGTTCGCAAAGCTGTATTGGAGGCTGGTCAAAAGCGGGTACTCCCGGCCATGATGACCACCGCCACCACTTTACTGGCCCTCTTACCTGTACTCACATCTTCCGGGCGAGGATCCGACATTATGATACCCATGGCCATTCCTTCATTCGGGGGCATGATCATCGAAATTATGACGGTTCTGCTGGTGCCAGTCCTATACTGTTGGTGGGCAGAGCGCAAGATTAAACGCAATCCCGAAGTATTTACTGAATCATAAATAGAGGAAGATGAAAAAAATAGCAATCATATTCCTGTTGTTTTTAGGAGTTCAGTCCACAAGCTTTTCACAAAGCCTGGATGAATACCTGAAAGTAGCAGCAGAAAACAACCCGGAGTTAAAAGCCTACTTCAATGAATATCTGGCCTCTTTGGAAAAAGTACCTCAGGTGGGAGCACTTCCTGATCCTGAACTGACCATGGGTTTCTTCTTTCAACCAATGGAGCGGTTCATGGGCAACCAGCAAGCCGACATCCAGTTGATGCAGATGTTTCCCTGGTTCGGCATGCTGAAAACCCAAAAGGATGAAGCAAGCAAAATGGCACTGGCGCAGTACGAAGTGTTTCAGGATGCCAAATACCGCTTGTTTTATCAGGTAAAAAACACCTGGTATCAACTGTATCGGCTAGAAGAGGAAATCCGCATTACGGAGGAAAACCTTGAGATTCTTAAACAGTATGAGCGGCTGGCGCTCATTCGTTTTCAGAGTGCAGATATAGGAACCGGTTCCGGCCCTAGCAATATGCAGCAAGCTACAAGCATGAACAGCGGTTCCTCCACCTCATCAGCATCGTCAATGGGTGGAATGAGCGGTGGAATGACCAGTGGCACTTCCGGTAAAAGCAGTTCAAAAGGTGGTTCTTCAATGGGTACTTCCTCATCAATGAACGGGGGCGGGTCAGGCATGAGTGATGTGCTCAGGGTAAGGATTCAGATCAAGGAACTGGAAAACACACTTGCCTTGCTTGAAGACTCCCGACTGCCCATTAAAGCCGAATTCAATCAGTTGCTTAACCGGGATATCAATGAAGTGGTAAGCATAGCCGATTCATTGAGCGGATCAGTAGTCTCTTGGGAGCGCCAGGCTTTGCTGGACAGCATTACGCAGAACAATCCCATGTTGAAAATGCTGGATGCCGAGGAAGAAGCCTATGAGGCACAGAAAAAGATGGCTCGGCTGGAAGGCAGGCCTATGTTGGGGGCAGGCGTCAACTATATGCCCTTTAGTCCAAGGACAGAAAATGGAATGCCGATGGGCGGCAATGACATGGTGATGCCCATGTTGAGGCTGACTATACCCATCTATCGGAAAAAGTACAATGCTTTACAGAAAGAGGCGGAATTGAAACAATTGGCCGTTCAGCAGCGCAGGGAAAACACCGTCAATCAGTTGACCACCCGATGGTCAACCGCCTTGCGGGATTTGGACGATGCAACCAGAAGGACAAAGCTGTACCGGGAGCAAACCGACCTGGCCGGGCAAACCCTGAACCTGCTGATGACCAGCTACGCTACTGACGGACGGGATTTCGAGGAAGTGCTGCGGGTACAACAGCAATTGCTCGATTATCAACTCAAGCTGATCACTTCAATAGTAGATCAGCACGTCACCATTGCCATGCTGGAAAACCTGGCAGCAACAGAACTGAATTAATTGATCTAAAAAGTTAAAATGATGAAAGAAATATTTAAAAATAAAAAACTCCTACTGATCGTGCTCGTAGCGCTGACATTGGGAGGCGTACTCGGCTGGATGGTAAAACCATCTTCAGGTCATCAGGAGACGGAAGAAGCTGTTCACGTACATGATGAAGATTCTGATCAAATATGGACTTGCTCCATGCACCCACAGATACGGCTTTCAGAACCGGGCAGTTGTCCAATCTGCGGGATGGACCTGATCCCAGCTTCAAGTAAACGGTCTGCTGCCTCGGCCAGTCCACTTATGCATGAGATGACACCCGAAGCAGTGGCCATGGCCAATGTCCATACTTCCCTGGTTACAGGAGTATCTCCTGAAGGGGAGCTTTTTCTAACCGGAAAAGTGAAAGCCGATGAACGCCAACTGGCTTCTGTCACGGCCAAATTTCCGGGACGTATCGATCAGCTTTTTGTCAATTTCACCGGCCAGGTTGTCCGGCAGGGCGAAAGGTTGGCCACCATTTATTCACCCGAGCTGGTTACAGCACAAAAGGAACTTTTGGAGGCTGCTTCTACCAAATCCACCTATCCCGAACTTTATCAGGCAGCCAGGGAAAAACTGCGCTTATGGAAACTTAATGAGAAGCAAATTGACGATCTTGAAGGTTCTGGAAAAGTGCAGGATCAATTTGATGTGCTGGCCGACAAAAGTGGTATTGTAACCCAGCGGAATATTTCAGTTGGTGATTATGTGAACACTGGATCAGTTTTATTTGATATAGTTGACCTGAACCGGGTATGGATAATGATTGATGCGTATGAATCCGATCTCCCATTTGTAAAAATCGGTGATGAGGTCAACTTTACCGCAGCAGGCATTCCCGGAGAGACCTTTAAAGCTAAGATTACCTACATAGATCCGGTCATAAATTCTTCAACCCGTGCAGCCTCTGTGAGGGCTGAGGCCTCCAACAGCAACGGAGAGCTGCGACCTGAAATGTTCATCAACGCCAGGGTGCGGACCACTTTACGCAAAGGGCAATCCTCTTTGGCCATAACTCGCACCGCTCTGCTTTGGTCGGGCAAGCGTTCAATCGTGTATGTAAAAGTACCTGATACTGAATTTCCAACTTACGAAATGCGTGAAATCACCATAGGCCCCCGAATGGGTGAAATGTGGTTGGTGGAAGCTGGGCTGGAGGCCGGGGAGGAAATAGTGACCAATGGTGTGTTTGCCATTGATGCTGCAGCCCAACTTTCCGGTAACTACAGCATGCTGATGCGCCCTGAAACAAAGACTATGGAGGTGCCTCAGGAATTTCGTCAGCAAATGACTGCCATAGCCGATGCTTATTTCCCAGTGAAGAACGCCCTGGTGAAAGATGATTTTCAGGAAGCCCGATCCGGTTTGGTAGAAGTGGAAAATGCATTGGCAAAAGTAGAAATGCGTAACCTCAAAGGGAAAGCGCATGATCATTGGATGGCGCTAAAGGAACAATTGGCAGTAGCTGTCACCATGATGAAAGGAGCAAAAGACCTGGAAGCACTTCGTCAGCACTTCGCTATGCTTTCAGAAAGCATACTGGAAGTGACAGAGTCCTTCGGGTTGGAGAAAGATAAAGTATACAAAGATTTCTGCCCCATGGCTTTTGACAATAAAGGGGCTTTTTGGCTCAGTGAATCGGAAGAGATTCTCAACCCCTATTTCGGTGAGGCTATGCTTTCCTGTGGGGAAGTAAAAGAGACGTATCTCAAAGGTCAAAAAGTCTTTGAGGATGGAGGGCCTGCCAAGCAAGCAGCCAGTGGACATAACCATTAAGAGATGAAAAGTTGCTGTAAAACCGGAGATGAAAAAGCTCCTTCAACAATAAAAAAATGGGTCAGCCGGATGGTCTGGGGAGTAGTCATTCTTCTGGTCACTGGTTTAGCCCTGATTCAAGTATTTAACCTTTAAACAAATAGAAAAATGAAAAAAACAATGATCATGCTATACCTGGCTTTAGTAAGCTGGGGAGCAACCGCACAACACGACCATGCAGCGCATGGTGCACAAACAAGCAGTCAAACGATGGAACCAATGTTTAAAGACAAGGCACTGGGTTCTTCCTACACGCACTACATCCATTTGAAGAATGCTTTGGTGGCGTCTGATTTTCAGAATGCAAAGTCTGCTTCTGAATCTTTGGTGAAGGCCCTTCACAATATCAAAGGAAGTGATAAAGTCCATACAGAGGCGGCCAATGTTGCGCAAGCAGGTTCACTGGAAAACCAGCGAAAGGCTTTTACCGCCTTAAGCAATGAGATGGCCACCTTGGTGAAGGGAGCTGATATCAGCATGGGAGAACTCTATCTGGAATACTGCCCCATGGCCAACGGCAACACCGGAGGCTATTGGCTATCCAACGAAAAGGAAATCCGCAATCCCTACTTCGGTGACAAAATGCTGAAGTGCGGAAGCGTGAAAGAGACGATCAATTGAATCAAAGACCTGTATGAATCGGATGGAATGGACTTTTGTACTACTCCCTCCTTTTCATGCAGGTACAAATTAAATGTATCATGAACAAGCACATCATTTTCAGCATCGTATTCCTTGGAGGAATGCTGCTGGTAGCACATGGGGTCTTGGCACAGCCAAGTAGCAAGACAGAGCAACGCCTTATTCACATCAATGGAAAAGGAGAGGTATCGGATGACCGGGGCACCAAACTCGGGCACATCAGTAAAGAAGACATAGTCTTTAACAACCAAGGTCAAAAACTGGGCTTCATCAAAGGCGGCAGGGTTTACGATGCGGAAGGCAATTCATTAGGAAAGGCTAAAAAAGATGGCCGCTATTACAACAACGATGGAGTCTTCATCCTGAGCACCAAAACGATAGGGGATAAATGCGAGATTCTGGATCCGGAAGGTCACAAGAAAGGCACAGTACACAAAAACTATAAGCTTCATGCGTGTGCTACACACTGTTTCTTCTTGGAACAGGAAATGAAAAAAGAGGAAGATAAGTAAAATTAAAGCCCTGTTGGAGAGTGGCCCTTGTGTAGGTTGTCATGCATACAATCCTGCCGCCACTCTTCCATCAGGCACCAAACGGAAAAGTCATGAAGAAGAAAAGCAACAAGGACAACCCTAAGACATCTACCCGGAATCTGGTGTATGCCTACCTGACCATTGCGGCATTATTAGTGACAGCCACAGCATTGGTGTATTGGATTAACCATCAGCAGCTACAGCCTTCTATAGGCTATAGCCCAGATGAAATTGAACGACCGGTGGAACCAAGCCTGGTATGCATGGTGAATGACGCCTACATGGGCAAGCCGCAAATCCCGGTACCGGTCAATGGCAAAACCTATTATGGTTGCTGCGAAATGTGCGTGGATAAGCTCAACAATATAGAAAGTGCAAGGATCGCCATCGACCCTTTTAGTGGCAATCAGGTAGATAAATCGGAAGCATTTATTGTAGTGACTAACACGCAAGGCGCAGTTGCATACTTTGAATCAGAGGCTAATTACAGCGCATTTAAGAAAGAATAATTGACAATCATTTAACCCCAAAAAATCCATGAAATTGAACCTGCTTTTTTTAAGTCTTGCTGCCATAGTGGCCGTGAAGACTCAAGCGCAACAGTCGGATGAAATTAACCAGGTAAAACAAGTACTGGAATCATACAAACAGGCCATTGAAAGCCTCGACACAACGGGCACAGGTAATTTATTTGTATCACAATCAATTGTTGTTGAATCAGGCAAAGTTGAAGGCCGATATCAGGACTATCTAGCTAACCACCTGGGCCCGGAGCTCCATCATTTCGAATCTTTCAAGTTTAGTGACTATGAAGTAGCCATAGAAGTCGCTTTGCCATTTGCCTTTGCCACTGAAACCTACATATACACAATTGTGCTAAGCAATGACAAATCAGTTATTGAGCGAAAAGGAGTTGCCACCAGCATTTTGAAAAAAGAAAACGGTCAATGGAAAATATGGCAAACTCATTCGTCAGCAAGAAGACCACAGACCAATCATTAATCACCTAAATAATTTAACAATGAAAAATATTCTAAAAGCAGTCGTATTGCTACTATTCACTACGGCAACCGTATCGGCTCATGACGGCCACAAAAGCAAACAAGACAGCACCGCCCAACAAGCGGATACTGTGATGACCACCCCCACCAGCGAGGCAGATCAAAGTGAACATGAACATACCAGTGAGGCAGTGAGCCACGATGCGCATGAGAAAGATGCACACCACGAAAAAAAGGTCACGGCTGATCTTGCGGACTTTCCCACAATCCATCCGCTAATTGTGCATTTCGCTATCGTATTACTGATTGTGGGGGCCATTCTGGCGGTTGTCAACATCTATTTCATCAAAAAGGAATTGGCGTGGACAGCCTTTGCCCTGGTGCTGGTAGGTTTTGTAGCTGCGTACTTGGCCGGCAGAAACTTCCATCCGCATACGCACGGCCTCACTGAACATGCCAGGCTCGTATTGGAACAACACGACTTCTGGGCTGACTGGACAATCAATCTTGGGTTTATCGGCCTGCTATTGCAAGGAATCAACCTATTCATTTTCAAATCGAAAAGGTGGGCAATGGCTATTGTGGCAGTGGTGTTATTGGGTGCAGCTTATGCTGTGGCACAGGCAGGACATTACGGAGCACAATTAGTACACATAGAAGGTGTAGGACCGCAAGGTGATTTTTTGGAACTGGAGCATGAACATTAAACATCAGATAATGAAAAAATTCCCTAATATAATTTTAGCAATTTTCGCATTTGCCTTGTCTTTTTTATTATCAGGGCTAACTAATGCGCAAAACCTCACTCAAAAATCAGTCGAAGGCAACACTGATAATCTTCCTGTAAGAGAATATGCCATTTCCATAAATGAGCTGGCAGTGAACAAGGCAGGCAAAGAAGTCATGGGAATGGCCATTAATGGCAGTGTCCCGGGACCCACACTTACTTTTACTGAAGGTGAATATGCCGTAATATATGTAAAAAACGAGATGGATGAAGAAACTTCCATTCACTGGCACGGTTTGTTGTTGCCAAATTTTTATGACGGGGTTCCTTACCTCACCACTCCGCCCATCGCGCCTGGGGAAACACAGAAGTACGAATTTCCCCTGAAACAAGCCGGTACCTATTGGTATCATTCACATACCATGCTGCAAGAGCAGAGTGGTGTTTTTGGCTCTATCGTCATCCATCCTAAAGAAGAAACCCTGGCCTATGACAAAGAGCTTGTTATAATACTTTCGGACTGGACAAATGAAAAGCCTATGAACGTACTTCGTTTCTTGAAACGAGGAACCGAATGGTACAACTGGCGAAAAGGTACGGCCACACCCCTCAACCGCGTTATTGCCAGAGGTGCAATGGGAGCCCAGTTAAATTTCTGGAGGCAGAGAATGGAAAGTGCAGACATTGCCGATATATATTACCCGGCCTTTTTAGTTAATGGTGAACAAGTTCAGGAATATTCCAATTTCAAACCCGGAGAAAAGGTTAGGCTTAGAATTATTAACGGGGCAGCTTCTACCTCGTTTTGGATGACGTTTGGTGGTGAAGAGCCGACTTTAGTTGCAGCTGATGGACTAAATGTTGAGCCGGTCAAGCGCAATAAAACATTTATTGCCATTGCGGAGACCTACGATTTTATTGTAAGTATTCCGGAAAGTGGAAAGATGGAATTTCGGGCCACCGCTCAGGATGGTTCGGGAACAGCCTCTGCTTTTTTGGGCCAAGGTGAAGTTTTAGCAGCCGAAGATGTTCCCCGCCCTGATAAAATAGGGATGATGATGCAAATGGCAAAAATGGACATGCGCATGGGGGCTCCTGCCCTAAAATTTAATCCTAAAAAGGACGATCCCCAAAAAATGATGGAGAACTGGGGAATGCAAATGAAAGGCGACAAAAACCCGGATAATGATATGCCGGGTATGAATATGGCCGGAAATAAGGAAGAGGTCTCCCAAATGGATCATTCCTCAATGGATATGTCTGATGATAAAAACTCCAAAATGGATCCGCCAAGTGCTCCCATGGCTGAAATGCCCGGGATGGAAAACATGGACATGTTTTCAGAATTCAATTACAATTATCTGAAATCACCTGAAAAAACGGTTTATGGTAAGGATGTTCCAGTCAATGAAATCCTCCTCAATCTTACTGGGAATATGAACCGCTACATCTGGAGCATGAATGGTATTCCCCTATCTGAAACCGATAAAATAAAAATCAAAGAGGGGCAAATTACCCGAATCACCCTTAACAACCTGACGATGATGCACCATCCCATGCACCTGCATGGTCATTTTTTCCGTGTCATCAACGAAAGCGGTGATTACTCACCCCTGAAGCACACGGTGAATGTGCCCCCCATGCAAAAAGTAACCATTGAGTTTTACGGGAACGAATATGGGGATTGGTTCTTTCATTGTCATATTCTCTATCATATGATGGGTGGTATGGCACGGGTAGTCAGCTATGATACACCGGAAGACCCTAGAATGAAACCCTTTCCAATTTCCAAACTGATTCACGAAACCAACCGCTTCTATAGTTGGGGAATGGCAGATGTTGCCTCACATAATACAACAGTCAATCTGACCACTTCAAACATTCGCAATCAATTCAATTTATCAATGGAATACGGATGGAATCAGAACCTGGAAGCTGAATTTTCTTATGAGTATTATCTGTACGATTATTTGAGGGTTTTTGGAGGTATTAATGTTGAGAATACCACCAGGAATAGTTTGGATGATATGAAGACAATTGCCGTGGCTGGTATCCGGTGGTTTACACCTTATATGTTCAATGTTGACCTAAGGATAGATAATGAGCTTCGGCCTAGAATTGGAATCGGTCGATCGCTGATGATATTTCCGAAGTTATCAATTTTTGGCTATTACGAATATCAAATTGATGCAGGATTGGTAAACGGTCTGGAGGCCGGCCAAAATTACAAAGAAGAAATTGTATGGAGTGCCGGTGCACAATACATGCTTTCTAAGAATTTTTCACTGATGACAAGCTATGACAACCGCTTCGGAGCAGGGGGCGGATTATCTGTCATGTTTTAATTAGGAAGTTATGGAAGAAAGTTATAAAAAAGGAAGTTTAAGTTTATTAGGATCAATTGCTTTAGGCACTGGTGTAATGATCGGTGCAGGAATCTTTGCATTATTGGGCCAGGTGGCTGAACTGTCAGGGACCTGGTTTCCTTACATTTTCGTTTTGGGAGCTCTCATTTCAGCATTTAGTGCTTACTCCTACATCAAAGTTTCAAATACGTATCCTTCGGCTGGGGGGATAGCCATGATTTTGAAAAAAGCTTATGGTAAATCAACAATAACAGCTTCTGCATCATTATTAATGGCACTATCCATGGTAATCAACGAAAGCCTGGTTGCCAGAACTTTTGGCTCTTATACCCTACAACTGTTCGAAGTTGAAAACAAGGAACTTTGGATTCCCATATTGGGTGTTGCTCTTTTGGTTAGCGCTTTTTTGATTAACATATCTGGCAACAAGCTGATAGGAAAGTCATCACAGTTCATGTCATTTATCAAAATTATCGGAATTCTGATTTTTGCCATAGGAGCTCTCTGGGCAGTGGGTTTTTCTCTGGAAGGGTTGATACCAAAAGCCATCAAAAACACTGATTATTCAGCAACCAGTTATATTGGGGCTTTAGCACTTTCCATTTTGGCCTACAAAGGATTCACTACAATAACTAATAGTGGTGGCGAAATTACAGAACCTCAAAAAAATGTTGGCCTGTCTATTATTATTTCTTTGTTGATATGCACAGTGGTGTATTTTCTGGTTGCTTTCGCTGTAAACTCAAGCCTTACAATCTCTGAAATTATTCAAGCCAAAGATTACTCCCTTGCTGAAGCTGCCAGACCTGCTTTTGGAGATTTTGGTCTTCATTTTACCGTTGCTATTGCCATAATAGCTACTATTTCGGGAGTGATTGCCAGCATTTTTGCAGTCTCTCGTATGACGGCTATGCTTACAGATATGGAACTTATTCCACATAGTCATTTGGGCATGTCAGGCCGAATACAGAAGCATATGTTGGTGTATGTGGTGTTTATCGCTATCATCCTGACTATTTTCTTTGATCTGTCCAGAATTGCTTCCATAGGAGCCATTTTTTATTTGGTGATGGACATCATTATTCATTGGGGTGTATATAAGTATTTGAGGAAAGAGGTGAAAGCCAATGGAACAATTGTACTCACAGCGATGGTGTTGGATTTCATCGTATTGGCAGCTTTCTTATGGATCAAGGCATCATCTGACCTTTTGGTTCTTATTGTTTCTGCATCTGTGATGCTAATAGTTTTCGCAGGTGAAAAATGGTTCTTAAGTCGGGCAGATAAATCCACCCAAAAATGAAGCGCAACAGAAACTACTACATCCGCAAAACGCACCGGTATCTGGGGCTTTTTATAGGCATTCAGTTTATTGGGTGGACGATCAGTGGCCTCTATTTTAGTTGGACGGATATTGACAAAATCCATGGAGACCAGTTCCATCGTGAACATGTAATGACGCATTCACCCCCGGACTTAATCAGTCCGGCTCAGTTAGATTCAACGCTTGGTATTTCATCCCTTGAGCTTCGCTACATCAATCACCAACCGCATTATTGGGTCAACGATAGTCTGCTCTACAATGCCCAGACCGGGCAAATCAAAAAGGGCATAACCGAAACGGAGGCGGTCGAAATCGCACAGAACCATCTCGTAAAAAACCTGAAAATCCTGAAAACCGAATGGATTACTGAAACCGACAACCATCATGAATACCGTGGCAGGCCGCTACCAGCCTGGGCTGTCCACTTTGATCATCCCGAAAAACTGGTAGCGTATATTGATGCCTCCAATGGCCGCTTTGAGCGGGTAAGGCACAACAGTTGGCGTTGGTTCGATTTTCTCTGGATGTTTCACACCATGGATTATGCCGGGCGGGACAACTTTAACAATTGGCTGCTCAGGGCATTTTCAGTCTTTGGCCTTTTTACAGTGCTTTCAGGCTTTACACTTTACGCAGTATCCTCTAAAACTTTCTTAAAAACCACTTCAAAACTTAAAAAGAATAAATGATGAAAAAACTGATTTACACTCTTGCGCTGGCATTGCTGATCGCATCTTGCCAAAACAAAAAAAGCGGTCACGATGGTCACGAACACCACCAGCCTGAAGCTGCATCCGCCACGCAACCCGAAAATTCAAAAAAGAGCATCCCTCAGGAAGCGCATGGCAATGTGGGTAATGCCCATGTTTCTGTGTACTACCACTCACCTGCGGTTCGAAGTAGGGTCATTTGGGGCGGCCTGGTACCTTATGAAGAAGTTTGGGTTGCGGGTGCCCACAGTGCTACCAGCGTGGAGTTTTCCAAAGCAATCAAGATAGCAGGTACGACCATCCCCAAAGGCAAATATGCCTTCTTTACCATTCCCGGACAGGAACGCTGGACATTGATCCTGAACAAAAACTGGGAGCAGCACCTGGCTGATGATTACGATCAGGCAGAGGATGTCATCAGGATAGAAGTAACTCCTGAAACAGGAATGCCCCTTGCCGAGCGGCTTACTTATACCATTGAAGACAAGGGAGAGGGCTCAGGCGCTATACGCATGTCATGGGAGAAGCTAAGTGTTTCCCTTCCATTTAAAACAGATTAACCACTAAAATTTTTACTCATGGAAAAGCATAATCACGAACACCACAAGCATCATACACACGAGGATCACCAAAAAATCCAATCATCAGATCATCAAACCACCAGCAAATCAGATCATCAGCATGGACACCACGACCATCATGCCATGATGATCGAAGATTTCAAAAAGCGTTTTTGGATATCTCTGGTGCTCACTGTGCCAATCCTTGCATTGTCTCACATGATCCAACAATTACTGGGATTTGAGCTGACCTTTTTTGGTGATCAGTACGTCCTTTTTGGGCTTTCCACTATTGTCTTCTTTTATGGGGGCTGGCCTTTTCTCAAAGGACTTTGGGACGAGCTGAAAGACAAAAACCCCGGCATGATGACCTTGATTGCAGTGGCCATAACCGTGGCTTACGTGTACAGCTCGGCCGTGGTGTTTGGTTTGGAAGGGATGGACTTCTTCTGGGAGCTGGTCACACTGATTGTCATCATGCTGCTGGGGCACTGGATCGAAATGAAATCGGTAATGGGAGCATCAAGGGCACTTGAATTGCTGGTGCAAATGATGCCTTCCGAAGCGCACCTGGTACATGGAGACCAAATCAAGGACATCAAAGTGGATGAACTGAAAAAAGAAGACATCATCCTAATAAAAGCCAATGAGAAAATACCTGCGGACGGCACAGTGGTGGATGGAGAAAGTCATCTGGACGAAAGCATGCTCACCGGTGAAAGCAAGCCGGTGAAAAAATCCAAAGGAGACCAGGTCATTGGCGGATCGGTAAATGGCAGCCAATCCATCAAAGTTAAGGTGTCCAAAACCGGGAAAGAAAGCTACCTCAATAAAGTGATCACGCTGGTGGAAGAGGCTCAGAAAGCCAAATCGAAAACCCAAAACCTGGCCAACATTGCCGCCAGATGGCTCACGTTCATCGCCATTGGTGCCGGTACAGCTACGCTGGTGACCTGGATCAGCTTGGGTAAACCACTTGATTTTGCCCTTGAACGAATGGTGACCGTCATGGTCATTTCCTGTCCACACGCATTGGGTTTGGCCATTCCATTGGTCGTAGCAATTTCCACAGCTGTTTCCGCAAGCAAAGGCTTGCTGATCCGTAACCGTACCGCTTTTGAAAATGCCCGGAAGATTACCGCAATGGTATTTGACAAAACCGGGACACTGACCGAAGGAAAGTTTGGGGTTTCCCGCCATGAGAGTCTGTCGGATGACATAGCCAAAGAGGAGCTTTTGTCATTTGTCGCTTCGCTAGAACAGCAATCGGAGCATCCCATAGCGCAGGGAATTGTGAAAGCAGCGAAAGAGGCAAAACTAAAACTGAAAAAGGTAGAAAATTTTGAATCGCTGACGGCCAAGGGTATTCAGGGCAAGATCGATGGGAAAAGCTGGAAGGTGGTCAGCCCAAGGTACCTGAAGGAAAACAAAATAGAGATACCAGAAAAAGCTGGCTCTGATGCAGCTGAAACCATAGTGTTTGCCCTCAGGGAAGAAAAACTTATTGGGTTCATTGCCCTGTCGGATAAGATCAGGGAAGAAAGCTCCAAGGCCATCGAAACGCTTCGGGAAAAAGGTATGAAACTGTATATGGCCACTGGTGACAATGAGAAAACGGCCAAAGCAGTAAGCGATAAACTTGGGCTGGATGGCTACTATAGCGAGGTGCTTCCACACCAAAAAGTAGAGATTATCAAGAAGCTTCAGAAGGAAGGCCACTTTGTGGCTATGACGGGTGATGGGGTAAATGATGCCCCTGCATTGGCACAAGCCAATGTGGGCATTGCTGTAGGTTCCGGTACCGATGTGGCTGCCGAGACAGCCGATATCATATTGGTCAACAGCAACCCAAAAGACATTGCCAACCTGGTACTGTTTGGCAGGGCCACTTACAACAAAATGATCCAGAACCTCGCTTGGGCTACCGGCTACAACGCGATTGCATTGCCGCTGGCCACAGGCTTTATTCCAGGTCTGGTGATCAGTCCTGCAATAGGTGCAGTATTCATGAGCCTGAGTACGGTCATTGTGGCCATTAATGCGCAATTGCTGAAAAGGAAGATGTTGTTATAACGCTGCTATTTTTTTGAAATAAGGATAGTGCAATGGTAGTGAAAAAAAATGCACTACCCTTGCACCTTTATTTTGCGTATATTTGCAGGCAAATGAATTCCATCTTATCCATATCGTTCAGTTTTCTGTTCCTGATGCAGGCAATGGCACCTGGTATGGATTTATGTTGCGAGCTGCAAAAGCTCCCCAACCTTTTTGATCACTACGAAGAACATCAGGAATTTGATGGGGATTCATTTTTGGATTTTTTGGCTGAAGATTATTTCAATGATACGGGTGATGCTCAAGGGCACCACGATGATTCTGATCACGATGATCTACCCTTTCATGGCCAGCACCAGTGCTGTCACGTCCACATTTTCATGACCCCTTTACTGGGGCAGCCAGAAATAGCCACTTTACACTTTTCTACCCAAACCAAGGGTAGTCATTATAATTTTTCTCTTTGTTCTGAGTACTCAGAATCTCCTTTCCAGCCCCCCAAGGCCTGATTTACCGGACACTTTAATATGAGCCTTTTACTTCATTGCACTGCGCAATGAAGTAAAGATTTAGTCTTTTTATTGCCGTCCGGCATCCCTCCGATGGGCATTTTCGCCCCATTCAATTCATTAAAATCAGGATTCAAAATGCAAAATAAATGCTGGATAAAATCATTCAATTTTCGGTCAAGAACAAACTGATCATTGGCCTGCTTACGCTAGGCCTGGTCATTTGGGGAGGCTACTCACTGACGAGGCTTCCCATTGATGCCGTACCGGATATTACCAATAACCAGGTACAGGTCATAACCACTTCCCCTTCGCTGGCCGCTGAGGAGGTAGAACGTTTAATCACTTTCCCAATAGAGATCACCATGGCCACCATCCCGGAGCTGGACGAAATCCGTTCTTTCTCCCGCTTTGGGCTGTCGGTGGTGACCATTGTGTTTAAAGAAGATGTGGACGTGTATTGGGCACGTCAGCAGGTAAACGAACGCCTGGCCGATGTGCAAGCCCAAATCCCACCGGGAGTCGGTCAACCGGGCATGGCTCCCATTACCACTGGGTTGGGCGAAATCTACCAATATGTGGTAGGTACCGAACCCGGCTATGAAGATCAATATGATGCCCGTGAACTACGAACCATTCAGGACTGGATAGTTCGCAGGCAGTTGCTGGGTACGCCCGGTGTTGCCGATGTAAGTAGCTTTGGTGGCTATCTCAAGCAGTACGAAATCGCCATAGACCCGGACAGGCTCAAGGCCATGAACGTCTCCATTGCAGATATTTTTCAGGCTTTGGAAGAAAACAATGAAAACACCGGAGGTGCTTATATCGAGAAAAACCTCAATGCCTACTTTATCCGAAGTGAAGGCTTGGTGGGCGACTTGGACGACATCCGAAACATGCTTGTTAAAAGCAATGAAGATGGTATCCCTGTCCTCATAAAAGATGTGGCCAAAGTACAGCTTGGTAGTGCCGTTCGATATGGAGCTACTACCCGCAATGGTGAAGGCGAGGTAGTTAGTGCCATTGTGATGATGTTGAAAGGAGAAAACTCAGCTGAAGTTATCGAGAACGTAAAAAGCCGGATTGCGGAAATCCGCAAAACATTGCCGGAAGGCGTTACAATAGAACCATTTCTCGACCGCACCAAACTGGTCGATACCGCCATAGGGACGGTAACCAAAAACCTGACTGAAGGGGCTTTAATTGTGATTTTCGTACTGCTCTTGTTGTTGGGCAACCTCCGGGCAGGTCTCATAGTTGCTTCGGTCATTCCCCTTGCGCTCATCTTCGCCTTTGGCATGATGAACCTCTTTGGCGTGTCGGGTAATCTGATGAGCCTCGGGGCAATTGACTTTGGCCTCATTGTGGACGGAGCGGTGATCATTGTTGAAGCCACACTGCACCACTTAGGTTTGCTAAAGCTGGGCAGGAAACTCACCCAGCAGGAAATGGACATGGAAGTGTATCAATCTGCCAGCAAGATCCGAAATTCAGCCGCATTCGGGGAAATCATCATTTTAATCGTTTATCTCCCCATTTTGGCTTTAGTGGGTGTAGAAGGCAAGATGTTCGGCCCAATGGCGCAAACCGTAAGCTTTGCCATTCTTGGGGCTTTTATTCTTTCACTCACTTATGTGCCCATGATGTCAGCACTTGTACTAAGCAAAAAAACTAAATACAAGCCCAATATTTCCGATAAGATCATGGCCTTTTTTCACCGCCTCTACGATCCTGCCATCCGATGGGCCATGCACAAACGACCACTGATGTTAGGTGTTGCACTTGGATTGTTTGGGGTATCGCTTTGGGTATTTTCCAATATGGGCGGTGAGTTTGTACCTACCCTGGAGGAGGGCGACTTTGCCGTTGAGACCAGGGTAATTACCGGAAGCTCTCTTCAAAATACCATACAGGCTACTACTCAGGCAGAAAAAATCCTATTGGAACAATTTCCTGAGGTAACACAAGTGGTTTCAAAAATTGGAGCAGGTGAAATTCCAACTGATCCTATGCCCGTAGAAGCGGCAGATTTGATGATCATCTTAAAGAATAAGGACGAATGGGTCACGGCCTCCAATCGGGAAGAATTGGCGAATAAAATGGCTGAAGCTTTGGAAGTAATACCCGGGGTAACCTTTGGATTTCAGCAACCTATCCAAATGCGTTTTAATGAGCTGATGACCGGTGTTCGTCAGGATGTGGCTGTGAAAATTTACGGGGAAAACCTGAACGAGCTTTCCGAATATGCCCAACAGATCGGTCAGCTTGCTTCCGGTGTGGAAGGCGCAGTTGACCTCTACATTGAAGAGGTAACAGGAGTTCCGCAAATTGTCATCAACTACAAGAGGGATCAATTGGCCAAATACGGACTCAGCATCCGGGATGTAAACCGCTCGGTACAAGCTGCTTTTGCAGGATCATCAGCAGGCCTGGTGTATGAAAATGAAAGACGCTTTGACCTGGTGGTGAGATTGGATAAGACCAACCGGGAGGATGTGGAATCAGTCCGCAACCTGTACATCGCTCGTAAGGATGGCCACCAGATTCCGCTCTACCAGGTGGCAGAAGTGGAAATCAGGGAAGGCCCCTACCAGATCCAGCGTGACGATACCCGAAGAAGGATCATTGTCGCATTCAACGTTCGCAACCGGGACGTGGAGAGCATAGTCACAGAACTTCAGCAAAAAATTGATGAGTCGGTGGTGTTTGCTCCGGGCTACACTGTAACCTATGGAGGTCAGTTTGAAAACCTGGTAGAAGCCCGTGAACGATTGGCTTTTGCCGTACCGTTGGCTTTACTACTGATTTTTGTATTGCTCTATTTCACCTTTGGTTCTATCAAGCAGGGCATCCTCATTTTTACAGCCATCCCACTTTCTGCTATCGGGGGCATCTTCGCCTTATGGTTCAGGGACATGCCTTTCAGCATTTCCGCGGGGGTCGGTTTTATTGCCTTGTTTGGGGTAGCCGTTTTGAATGGGATAGTGCTCATCAGCGAGTTCAACCACCTGAAAAAGGACGGCATTACCGATATTTTCGAACGGATTTACAAAGGAACAAGCATACGTCTGCGCCCGGTAATAATGACGGCTTCCGTAGCTTCCCTGGGCTTTTTGCCTATGGCGCTTTCCCAATCGGGCGGTGCGGAAGTACAACGTCCACTGGCCACTGTGGTAATTGGCGGCTTAATTACGGCTACCTTCTTAACGCTTGTGGTGCTGCCCATCCTTTACTACTATTTTGAAAGAGGAATAAAAGTAAAACCGGGAGCAGTAGCACCTTTGTTGATCATCGGCCTGCTTTTCTTCCAGTTTACGGAAGTAAAGGCGCAGGAATCACCGGCCAACTACCAATCGCTGGATGAGGCGATTCAAATAGCTATACAGAACAATCCTAACCTGAAAGCAGCAGACCTGCAAACCCAGCAGGAACGGGCGCTAAAAGGGGCAAGTTGGAATCTGTCTAAGACCAGTTTCAGCCTCACGCACGGGCAGTACAACAGTATTTACAATAATGACAACCAGTTCAATATTTCACAATCCATAGCCTTTCCAACGGTTTATACCAACCAAAGCAAGTTGGCCAAAGCGAGAATGGAAGCCAGCGAGTGGCGAAAAAACGCCACCCAAAATGAACTGGTGCAGCAGGTAAAGGCTACCTGGTACATCCTCTGGCTGGAGAAAAGCAAAAGGCAGTTATTGCTGGAGCAGGACAGTATTTACCAACGCTTTGTGCGGGCTGCCAACCTTCGCTATGAAACCGGGGAAAGCAACCTGCTTGAAAAAGCAACAGCCGAATCGCAGGTAGCTGAGATCAAAGCCATGTTACAGCAAAACTTGTCAGATATCGAGATTTACCAGACGCAGTTACAAACCCTGCTCAATGTGGAAAGCCCGGTGGACATCACGGTTGGCAAGCTCGAAGTACGGGAAAGCACTGTCCTTCTTGATACCACAAGTATTGCCAACAACCCTACCCTGGCATGGTTCCGGCAACAAATAGAAGTAGCCGAAAGGGAAAAGTCGGTGGAAAAGTCAAGGCTGCTACCCGACCTTACGGTGGGTTATTTCAACCAGTCGCTCAATGGGCCGAATCAAGATCTGGATGGCAATCCGGTCACTTTCTCTTCCAGCGACCGCTTCACAGGTTTTCAGGTGGCTATAGCCATTCCCCTTTTTGGAGCAAAGGCACAAGGCTCGGTCATCAAAGCTGCTGAACTCAGAAAACAGGAAAGTGAGGCAAGGCTGCAAGCTATAACCAATGAACTGCAAGGCAGATTCAGGTCGCTCTTTCAGCAGTACCAAAAGTTTCAAACCAGTCTGGATTATTATGAGCAAAACGCCCTGCCTCAGGCAGAGCTTATTCTCAAACAAGCCCAAAGGGGTTTTGAAAGCGGTGAAATTGGCTATGTGGAATATATTCAGGGGCTTAACCGGGCATTGACAGTCCGGTTTAATTACCTGGACATCCTCAACCAATACAATCAAACCATTATCGAGATCGAGTTCATTTCAGGTGTTCAATAAAAAAAGAAATCAACAATGAAAAATACATTCAAATACATTAGTAAAATTTCGATGGCCCTTCTCTTAGGAATGGCTATAACATCTTGTGGATCAAAAAATGAGGAGGCCACAGAAGAACATCACGAAGAAGGTGAAAATACAGTGGAACTGTCGCAGGCGCAATTTGAGCAGGCAGGTATCAAAATAGGAAACGTGGAACAGCGGGTTATTGGCTCAGAACTTCGGGTCAATGGAGTTATTGACGTGCCTCCGCAAAGCAATGTTTCTATCAATATGCCCTATGGAGGCTTTGTGAAATATACTGAGATGCTGCCCGGCACAAAGGTGAAAAAAGGGCAGTTGTTGGTGGTGATTGAAAACCCGGAGTTCATTCAATTTCAACAGGACTATTTGGAAAGCCTGGCCAACCAGGAGTTTCTGAAAGCGGAATATGACCGACAAAAGGAATTGTTTGATGAAAAGGTAGCCTCCGGCAAATCCTTTCAACAGGCAAAAAGTGACTTCCTGGCCAATGAAGCCCGTATCAAAAGCATGGAGGAAAGGCTGAAATTAATCGGTTTCAGCATCCCCAAGATCAAAGAAGGTACCGTTTCTGCGTCCGTCAACATCTATTCTCCGGTAACAGGCGCTGTTCGTGAGGTGTTCACCAATGTGGGCAAATACATCAACCCACAGGACGTGATCATGGACATTACCAACTCGGAAGACCTGCACGTGGAACTCACCGTTTATGAAAACGACATTCCACGGGTCAATGAAGGTCAGCGCATCCGTTTTGCCCTTGCAAATTCACCCGAAGAATGGCGGGAAGCCGAAGTGTTCCTTGTGGGCAGTGGAGTAAGGGAAGACCGTTCCGTAACCGTACACGGCCACCTAAAGCAGATGCATGAAGACCTGAAGCCGGGCATGTATGTGGCGGCTAAGATCGAAACCGACAGCAATGAAACCTTGACTGCACCGGAAGCCTCCATTGTGCGGTTTGGCGGCAAACAATACGTTTTTTCTTATGCGGGTAAGAAATCAGAGAACGGTGAAACCGTACACGATTTTCAAATGCTGGAAGTCATCAAGGGATATACCGAAGACGGCTATACGCAGATTTCTTTGGCCGATACAGCGGAGGACTTGAGCAACATTCAACTTGTCACCGAAGGTGCCTTCACCTTGTTGGCGAAAGCCAAAAATACAGAAGAAGAAGGAGGACACGGGCATTAAAATAAAGGACACCTATGATCAAAGAACTCGAAAATAAACTCAAAGAAAAGGACATCCGACCAACAGCCATGCGGCTGTTGGTGCTGGAAGCCCTGACCAGTCAGGAGGCAGCCATCAGCCTTTCTGACCTGGAAAAAGCATTTGAAAAGTCGGACAGGGTGACACTATTCCGCACCCTGAAGACCTTTCAGGAAAATGGACTGGTGCACAGCATAGATGATGGTACCGGAGCGCCCAAATACGCCTTATGCGAAGAAGGCTGTGAATGCAATATCGAACGGGATTTGCACGTACATTTCCATTGCAGGGTGTGTAGCGAAACCTTCTGTTTGCCCAAGTACAAAATCCCGGAAATTGACCTGCCAGATAAGTTCAAAGGCGAAGAAGCCAACTTGGTGGTAAAGGGAGTTTGCGGGAAGTGTGCAGGATGAAAATTGCAATTACTGTGCATTGTGTTTACACGTATTTTCAGGTAGGTACTTAACAAGATGAGATTCAATACTCATAATCATGTATGCCCCACGAACTTCTTAAAGCAATCACTATGGACGAAAACAAAATCACTTGCAAGCTCACTACTCTGGAGCTGAGGTTAAGAAAAGCTACTGTGATAGCTTCCTTAAAAGAGATGGTATTAGAAAAACAGGAACTTGTCAACGGGTTCAGGTACAGGTTTGATGGCTCGGATCAAACGCTGGACCTAATCAGCGACTTCATCAAAACCGAACGGCTTTGCTGTGACTTTTTCACTTTCAGTCTTACGGTTGCCGGGCCAAGATCTCCTATCTGGCTTGAACTATCAGGGCCCGGTGGAGCAAAAGCATTTATCGAAAACGAGATAGAATTCTAGATTTAACCCAAGCCGAACATGACCACCTTACTCACCGGTACCATCATGCTCAGTCTCCTGCACGGTCTGATCCCCAGCCATTGGTTGCTTGTGCTGGCACTGAAAGAACGGTTTGGCTGGCAAGGTAGCAAGACGGTTCGCATTGCGGCTATGGCAGCTCTGGCTCATTCGCTGAGTACCTTTCTGTTGGGCGTGTTTCTGGGCTTATTCAGCCTTTCACTGGCAGAAACGCTTAACAGTTACACCCGTTGGGTCATTCCTGCTTTGCTCATTGCCATAGGGTTCTATTTCATCATCCAACACCACAGACACCATCATTTTCACTTCAATGAAAAGCAAAAGCTGGACCAGGCCGGAGCAACACAAGTAGTGACCTTGCTGGTATTTATGATGTTTCTTTCCCCCTGCCTGGAAATTGAAGCCTACTTTCTGATGGCAGGGACTCATGGATGGCCGATGATCCTGACCGTGGGCTTGCTCTACACCATCGTTTCCGTGTTAGGGATCACCTTTTGGGTGTACCTCGCCCAGAAAGGCCTGCACCGTTTCAACTGGCACAGGCTGGAGCATAATACCGGGCTGGTTTCGGGGTGCATCCTCATTGTCACGGGCATCATTTCCTTTTTCACACATTAAAACAGACAAGCGTATGACTAATACTAACAATATAGACAACAAAGCCTGCTGCAGCACCGACCAGCATCCGGACAAACCAAAAAAGCAGGAGGAAAAAACCTCCTCCAGTTTCCTGCAAACCTGGGGAAGTGGTATTGTAAGCCTTGTCATTCTGCTTGCAGGAATAGCCGCTGATCAATGGGGACAGCCTGCATTTTTCCAGGGATGGATCCGCATAGGCTGGTATGTGCTGGCCTATTTGCCTGTGGGTTGGCCGGTATTGGTCAAAGGCTGGAAGTCCATACTGAAAGGTGATGTGTTCACTGAATTTTTCCTCATGGGCATAGCCACTCTGGGAGCTTTTGCCATAGGCGAATATCCTGAGGCGGTGGCGGTGATGCTTTTCTATGCCATCGGGGAGCTGTTTCAGGATGCAGCAGTGAACAGGGCCAAACGCAACATCAAAGCCCTGCTGGACATACGCCCGGATTCGGCCTCTGTATATAGAAGCGGGCAAATGGTGTCCGTACACCCGGAAGAAGTACAAATTGGGGAAACCATACAGGTGAAACCCGGAGAAAAAGTACCGCTCGATGGGGAAATGATCAGTGAAAAAAGCAGCTTCAATACTTCCGCCCTGACTGGTGAAAGTAAACCTGCCACCTACAACAAAGGAGAAAATGTGCTGGCTGGGATGGTGAATCTCGACAGGCTGATTGAGCTGAAAGTAACCAGACGGTTCAACGAAAGTTCACTTGCCCGCATCTTGGAGCTGGTGCAGAACGCCACCGCCCGCAAGGCAAAAACCGAGCAGTTCATCCGTAAGTTTGCACGGGTTTACACACCCATTGTTACCTTTCTGGCAGTGGGATTGACCTTCCTGCCTTACTTTTTTGTAGAAAACTATGTGTTTGAAGACTGGCTTTACCGGGCATTAATCTTTTTGGTGATCTCATGTCCCTGTGCGCTTGTCATTTCTATTCCACTTGGTTATTTCGGAGGGATTGGGGCAGCTTCCCGCAAAGGCATATTATTCAAAGGTTCCAACTTTCTTGACCTCATGACCAGAGTGAACACCGTGGTGATGGACAAAACAGGTACGTTGACCAAGGGAGTGTTTGAAGTTCAGAAAGCCGTGACCATGGACGGAATTACTACAGATTGGCTTAGTCTGGCGGCTGCTATGGAAAGCAAATCCACCCATCCCATCGCAAAAGCCATTACAGAATATACTAAAAAGCAAGGCAAAGAAATTTCAGAACCCGAGCAACAGGAAGAAATAGCCGGGCACGGTCTGAAAGGAAAAGTAAATGGTAAGCATGTGCTCATCGGCAATCAAAAGCTGATGGACAAGGAGGGGATCGTTACCTGTGCTGATGCTGCCGGAGAGGTTAATACCGTCATCCATATAGCCGTTGACCAAAAATATGCCGGTTACCTGGTGATAGCAGATGAACTCAAAGAGGATGCTGCCCAGGCAATCAATGCATTACACAAATCAGGAGTTCGGGAACTGATCATGCTGTCAGGAGACAAGAATGCAGTGACCCAACAAGTGGCAAAATCACTCGGAATAGATAAAGCCTTTGGTGATCTGTTACCGGAACAAAAGGTGGAAAAGGTTGAAGAACTGAAAAAGGATACCAACCGTATCATCGCTTTTGTGGGGGACGGTATCAACGATGCTCCCGTCCTTGCTCTGGCAGATGTGGGCATGGCAATGGGTGGTTTGGGTAGTGATGCCGCCATCGAGACAGCCGATGTGGTCATTCAGACCGACCAGCCCTCTAAAATTGCTACTGCTATTCAAATAGGTAAACAGACTAAACGGATCGTATGGCAAAATATCGGCCTGGCTTTCGGTGTAAAAGTCATAGTCCTTGCCTTGGGTGCCGGAGGCCTGGCCACTATGTGGGAAGCCGTATTTGCCGATGTGGGAGTGGCACTACTGGCAATATTGAATGCGGTGAGGATGCAAAAGTAATTAGGAATATTTAAAGCTATGGAAATGATAAACTCACTTTTTAAATGTCTGATAACTATAACCAACTATATGAAGATTTAGAAGAAAAGCTTAGAATGATCGATTTGGAGGAAGATAACCTCCTCAAAAAATCTGAACAGAGCTTTCAAATGGTCCTGATTGCCATTAACCAGTTAAGGGAGGGCTTGACTAAAAACCCATTAGATTCTCAAGCTAGCGAAATCCTGTTTTTCAAGGAGATCAAACCGAAATTCGTCAGTAAGCTCATCTACCATCTTAGTGTGTTCAACATTGAAACCAACAAGCCCAATGGAGGTATCAAAGTAAGACGCAAATACTATCAGAATGAACTGGACAAACTGAAACGATATTTTGATGACAATCTGGAATTTTACCGCTATTACCGTACTCACAGCAATTACCTGGATCACAAATATTTTGTAAGGGGCAAACAGGACATAAGGTTAACGCTTGATTCTTTCTTCTTTGAAACTGACCCGAACTTCTCAACTAGCCATGATTTTAAGGTTTCCAACATCCTGGCCAATGACCTGCTCAATGTCTATCTGGAAGATGAGTTGAACAAGCTGAGCTTGACAGATTTAAACAACGGAAAATCACAAGTCGAACCGAAGGTGAAAATAACATGGACAGACTCCAAAGTAGCGTTGATTGAGCTGATGTACGCCCTCCATGCCCGTGGGGTTTTTAACCATGGTAGAGCAGACTTGAAAGAAATTTCCAAATGTATGGAAGACACTTTTGGAGTTGATTTAGGACAATACCACCGCACATTCCTCGAAATACGTATCAGAAAGACAGGAAGGACGAAATTCCTCGATTCCCTGCATGAAAGCCTTATCCGCAGAATGGATGAAGCTGATGAGAAATAGAATAAAATCTTTCCCAACTTCGGTTTGCCTTGTGAATAAAACCCACTAAACGGGAACATCTTCGCTGTTCAATCAACATTTGTTAAGATATGGCAGCAGAAGTAATTACCACGGACGACCTTCGTGAGTTCAAGATCGAACTCCTGGAAGATCTCAAAAGGCTACTCAAAGAACATTCCGGGCAGCCAACCAAGAAATGGCTGAAATCCTATGAAGTCCGCAAGCTCCTTGGTATTTCACCCGGCACCTTGCAGAACCTGCGGGTGAACGGCACATTGCCTTTTACCAAGATCGGGGGCGTAATCTACTATGACTATACCGACATTCAGTCCATGCTCCAGTCCAATAAGTTTCAGAACCGCTTGAGGTAAAGCACATGGCCGGGCATGAACTACATCAGGCACCTTTCCGCAGCGTTCCAGCAGATGGATGCAGATACCAGGCTCACGCCCTACCATATCAGTCTGTATATGGCCTTGTTCAGGCGGTGGAACCTCAACTTTTTCAAGAACCCGATATCCGTGTCGCGGGACGAGTTGATGAGGTTGTCAAAAATCGGTTCGGTGAACACCTACACCAAGTGCCTGAAACAGTTGGATCAATTCGGGTATATCCGTTATGAACCGTCATACAATCCGCATCGGGGCAGCCTCATTTACCTGTACAGTTTTGATAAAGGTGATGATAAGGGTACTGATACAGGCAGTGAAATAGCTGTGAGACCTTATACAAACAATACAAACCCTTTAAACTATGAAAACGAAACAAACTTGGGTAAGCGAGCTAAAAATTTTGAGACAAGTTCAAATGATTCGGAAATGAAGAAAGAGAAAAGTTCCGCTAAAAGAGAAAGAATGACCGGCTATGGCCCGGACATTCCACCTCTGGAAGAACATGTCAAAATCTACTTTGATGAAAAAGGATATCCTTCATTGGAGGCCGAGAAGTTCTACAACTACTTTCAGAGCAATGGCTGGCTGGTAGGTGGCCGTTCCAAAATGAAAGACTGGAAAGCAGCCGCCCGCAACTGGATGCTGAACGCCCAAAAATTTAATGCCTATGCAAAAGATCAGCGAAACCATCAGCCAGGTCCTAAACCCGGAAACCTCCACTCAGGAACCGGCAAAGACTATGGCGAGCCACTCTAAGTCTTGCTCAGAGAGTGTTCAAAGCAACATCATCCAATTCGACAAATGCCTTGAATTTCTGGAGAAAGCAGGCAAGGCCTACACCAGTCCAAAATTCCGGATATGGAAGGAAGACCACTTGATTATATTCAAACTTCTGGTCTACTTCTACCAGGACAAACCCAATGCTGAAAAGCACGGCATTGACTTACACAAAGGCATCCTGCTGACCGGTCCGGTCGGTTGTGGCAAAACCTCCCTGATGACCCTGCTTCGCTTCATGCTCGCACCCAAAGAGCAATATCTCATCAAGTCCACACGGGATATTACGCTGGAATTCATTCAGGATGGCTATTCAGTCATCAACAAATACTCCAAAGCAGCCTTCCAGCAGACAGGTGGAGAGCTGTGCCCGAAAGCCTATTGCTTTGATGATCTGGGTGTAGAGTCCAACATCAAATATTATGGAAACGAAACAAATGTGCTGGCCGAAATCCTCCTCAGTCGCTACGACATGTTCATTAGCCGGCACATGATCACACACGCCACCACCAACCTTTCTGCCAGCGAAATTGAAAACTGCTATGGAAATCGGGTTAGAAGCAGATTAAGGGAGATGATGAACGTGATTGCTTTTGAGAAGGAAGCGAAGGATAAGAGGGTGTGAGCAGATTATTTGGCATTTACTTGGCGGTTTCATTTAACTCAATATATTTGCATGAGATGCTAATCAATATGAGCAAAATAGCAATAAATCGTCTTAAAGTAGTTTTAGCAGAGCTAAACCGAACAAACAAGTGGCTGTCAGAGCAGTTGGGCAAAAGTGAATCCACAGTATCCCGTTGGTGTACCAATGAGATTCAGCCCTCTCTCGAAACCCTTCATCAGGTTGCTAAAGTACTCAACGTTGATATCCGTGACTTATTAAATCCAACGAAACGAAAATGACTACTGCCATACATAATCCTATCACCGATATTAGACGAAAGTTCCAGGAAATCCCTGTTAGCCCAGAATGGTGCTTCAAAAACGTGCGTTCAACTGAACAGTGGACACATGGGTATCATCGATACCCTGCAAAATTTCTACCGAATCTGGTGAAAAAGCTTATAGAGGATTACACAGATCAGAATGATTTGGTTGCGGATCTCTTTGCAGGATGCGGAACCACTCTTGTAGAAGCCAAAGTTCATGGCCGGGCTTCTATTGGAGTAGATATTAACCCTGTAGCCATTTTGATTACTCAGGCAAAGACGACTCCTATACACCCTGATGAGCTACAACGTACAACCCAAAAAGTCTTCAATAAAATCGAGAAATTCAGTGGCTTTGAATCGAAAACTCTCAAGCTTCATGAAAGAATCGATTATTGGTTTTTTCCCGAACACAAGCAAAAGATAGCATTCTTATATCAACAAGTATTAGAAGAGCAAAATACATCAATCAGAGACTTCTTTCTTGTAGCTCTGTCAAACATCCTAAAGAATTGTTCAAAATGGTTACAATCAAGCACTAAGCCCCAAGTTGACCCTAAAAAGAGTCCTGTTGATCCGTTCAAAGCATTTCGCATCCAGGTTAATCAAATGGCCAGGAAGAATAAAGAGTTCTATGAACAGCTTGAGACCAGCCATTTTATCACGACAAAATGTGAAATAAAACTTGAAGATGCTAGAAATACGAGCATACCTTCAAACAGTGTTGGAGCAATTATTACTTCTCCCCCATATGTCACCTCCTACGAGTACGCTGATATCCATCAACTCACGGGATATTGGTATGAATATATAACAGATCTGTACGGATTTAGAAAGGGGTTCATCGGAACTTTTTATTCTCTGAATCAAGAGACTAGTACACCATCATTTATAGGACAGGAAATAGTTAATAATCTGCTTGAAATGGACAAGCGCACAGCAAAAGAAGTTGCTAATTATTTTAACGATATGCTTTCAGTAGGAAAGGAAATGTTCCGGGTACTACGGGCTGGAGGTCACGCTTGTATTGTGATCGGTAATACGACATTGATGGATGTGAAAATTAAATCATCTGAAGTCTTTGCAGAAATCCTCACCATGCAAGGTTTTGAGATTGTAGATATCATTAAGCGCTCTATTCCAAACAAATTGATCCCTACAATACGAGATAAAAAGTCTGGTAGATTTTCAAAGTTGGATAATAAGAATAGCAAACTGGTTTATCCTGAGGAGTACATTTTAATAGCAAGAAAGTAATATGGCAATAATAAAGTCAGGTGAGACCCCATTTCAGGCGTATGCCCGTCTGATTAGCGTATTAGGTGACCAGCTTATCAGTGATAAATGGGTAGGAGTAATTGAATTGGTGAAGAACAGCTACGATGCTGATGCAGAGAAAGTAATTGTAAGATTTTTGAATTTTGACAATCCTAGTGCTTCTGCAAAGCCAACAATAGAAATTGAGGATGACGGACATGGTATGAATATCGATACCATACTGGATGTCTGGATGAAGCCAGCTACACCAAACAAACTCAACAAAAAAAAGGCTGGTGACAAAAGATTCACTGAAAAGGGCCGGGTAATGCAAGGGGATAAAGGAGTTGGTCGCTTTGCGATTTATAAGCTTGGGGATTATGTTGAGGTTTACAGTAAGACTAAATCAACTGGTGAAGTAAAATTGACATTGGACTTTCATGATTATGCAGATGATGAGTTCAAGGAAAGTGAACATCAAGACAAGTATTTACATGAGATTTTGAATAAATGGGAAGTCAACGATAAGCCTGAAAAAATCATTAATGCTAAAGAACAAGGTACACTTATCAGAATCTCTGATATTAGGAGTGATTGGAAGTTTGAGGATTTAATAAAACTAGATAAGGCTTTTTTCAGAATGAAACCGCCTAAGCTACCTGGGCTAAGCATTCCAGAAGACTTCCAATATGAAGTTATCTGGGATCACCGGAAACCGCCAAAAACTTATAAAAGGTTTGATGAAATTTCTGATTTGGCACCTTATTATTTTGAAGGAATGCTTGATAGCCATGGCAATTTAGATGCAATCTATACGCATAACAAATCGACAGTTAATATCCAATTTAATCTATTTGAAGATGAATTGGACATTATATCATCTGGAATAAGGAGCTTAAAAGCCTATAGAGATCAATTTCTCAAATACGATAAGAAGGAAATCGTAGAAATCCGTAAGCCGGAAATTGGTGGTTTTATGTTTTTCTTCTATGCCTATGATTTACGTGATCCAGCATTGACAAAAGACGAGATTGAGTTTCTGAAGGAAACTTCAGTTTACTTATATCGAGACAATATTAGGGTATATCCTTACGGTGAGATTGGTGATGATTGGCTCAAGCTAAGTAAATCAAGGGGAGAGTTGAAGGCAGGTGATTATTTTACATATAATGATCTTCTTGGTTTTGTTTTTATTACTCAAGATGAGAACCCAAAACTCCGTGATGCAGCTGACAGAGAAGGTTTGATGAATATCAATGGAGCTAAGGACGACTTTATAGCACTAGTTCAGACCGTTCTAAAAGTCATGAAAACAAAGGTCGACATTGACCGCAAAAAGGAGGAATTAAAAAAGCAGAAGGCAATAAAATCCCTCAGCAAATCTTATGAAGAAAGTTACAACACCCTTCAAAAGAAACTGCTAGAATATGATGATGCAGAATTAATTGACCGCTCTAAGAAATTCTTCAATGCCACCAACAATCTGATACAAAAGGTTCGTGAGGACTTGAAAATCACCCAAGAATTGGCCGGTACCGGCATGGCTGTCGAAAAGGCAACCCACGATACCATGTCACTCTTGAAAAGGTTGAAAGTCAATACTGAAGATTTTGTCAATCGCTTTGATAAAGGGAAAATACAATCCAAGGAACTCAGGGATTTTTTAGTAGAGCTTCAGGAAAACTTAGAGTTTCTGTACCAGGAGTTGCAGGTACTCCAGCCACTGTTTCGGGTGGCCAGAAAAGTAACCAAGGATGTAAGCGTCCGAAATGTTACCGAGAGGGTTATAAAATATTTCAGGAAAGAGCTTGAAGGAAAGATCAAGGTGAATCTAGATTCCAATAAGGACATAGTGGTAAAGACGAATACAGGACTAATTCTTCAAGTCATCCTCAACCTCATGGATAACTCCATTTATTGGCTGGAGCAATTATCAGATAAGGACAAACAGATTAGTATTGTTTTTAATGAAGATGATAACACTGTAATTTTTGCCGATACTGGCCCTGGCATTCCAGAGGATATAGAAGATCTGATATTCACAGAATTTTATACAAAGAAATCTGAAGGCAGGGGATTGGGCCTATACATCGTCAAAGAGTTACTTGATAGGATTGATGCTGAAATTTCCCTCATAACCAACCCCAATTTAAGAATTCTAAAGGGAGCCAATTTCATCATTAAGTTTAAAAAAGAAGAAAAGTAGCATGGAAGGAGTTGTTTTATTTGCTGACGATCATATCTACTCAGAAAACCGCCCTGAGAGAGCTTTATTTGAATCTTTACGGTCGGATCTTCCGGTGCTAGGTGTTCAATCATTAGAGCTTGCCAGCAAGGCAGTCCAATCAATTGGCACCTTTAGCGCAGTTGTTTTAGATTGGCAATATTCCCAAGATGATAGTTTTGAAGACATTGCCGAGGAATTAGGGGCTGGAAAAATATCAATTACAACTGCACAAAAAGAAGATGCTGCATACGACTTTCTTTTAACCAACAATTTTTATTCACTCATTTATATCTTCTCAGAAAAGGATATAGAAGAAACCTACGGTCAGGCTCTTCGTGAGAAATTTGGCAATAGGATTATTATCGAAAAGAAGGATGAGAGTTTCACTACGGATAGAGTGTCTGAATTCAAAAAGAAAATATTGGAAGGCATTGATGAATGGAAGGAATCTAATAAAAATCTATCCTTACCTCTTAAATGGACAGTTGCAATTAATGAATCAATCCAGCAAATATTCAAAGAGCTTTCCGAGGCTGAAAAGGATTGGATATTAGAAATTTATAAATCAGCGCAGGGTGACGGAGTTGATCCTGAACTTTTTGTCATAGAACTTTTACAGTTGATACTCTCTGAGTCCTTGGTTCAAAACGCAGGTTTAATTGAAGCATTAAAAAATGAAGGTGATCGACAAATTGAAACAAATGACTCGGACGACAAGAAAAAGTCATTATCTAAACTGTTCAGCCGACTACACTACTCTGAACTTAAACCTGACGCTCCATTGATGACAGGAGATATTTGTGAAATAGAGGACAATGTGTTTGGCATAATAATTACCCCAGAATGTGACATAAAAAAAGTAAAGACCAACAAGGAATTGAGCTTCGATCTTTTAAAGTTTTCCCACAACTCACTTGAAGAGATACTTAAGCTGGATCACGTGAAGAAAAATAAAAAGAGTATTTTCTTTCAGGTCATGCAAAGTCTTCACTTTTTTCCTTCTCTGCCTCTATTATCAGATGATCTTAATAAGGGTTGTGTCATTGATTTTACAACCGATTCTATCAAGATCAATTCGAAAACCCTTCAGGAACGAATAAAAATTAGACCGAGAAAATTCAAGGTAAATTCCCCTTTCATTCAACAGCTTAGGCAACGATACATCTCACACCTTGGAAGGGTGGGTACGCCTGCTGTTCATACATTGGTGAGAGATTGGAATATAAATTGAATTCGTTATGACCAAGACTCGAAAATCCATACCCCAAAAAACTAAAGCTCTTTTACAACAAGAGATTAACTCCCAGTGTCCAATCTGTGATGATTCAAATGTTGACCATTTTGAAATTCATCATATTGACGAAAATCCGGAAAACAATGCTTCTGAGAACCTTTTGATGATTTGCCCGATTTGCCATTCCAAAATCACCAAAGGTGACATTAGCGAGGAGGAAGTGAGGCAAATCAAGAACTATCTCACGTTAAAGGCTAAAGGCAAAGCCAATGCAAAATCATCAAATACCATCAACATCAAAGGCAATGTGGCTAATTCTACTGTGGCCAATTCGATCAGTGCACAGACAATTGTCTATAAATCTCGAAGCAAACCAAAGATGGAATTTGCCGATGGGGCCATTGGCAAAAAAGCTGAGCTAAAGAACTACATTAAGCATTTAATCGATCGTTATAACGAATACAAGGAAGGCGATGTTGGCAAATCCAAAATGAATTATGCTGCCATTTGGGGTATCATCAAAAAGGAATTTAAGGCAAGTGCCTATCAGATCCCCGAAACACAATTTGAGTCGTTATGTCTATTCCTTCAAAAGCGTATTGACAACACAAAACAGGGCAGGATCAATAAGGGAAAAGGACACAAAAATTACTCAGGGTTCGATGACATTTACGGGTGACCTCCCCATACCCATGTGCCTCCAGCCTGCTCATTCCGCTGCGCTGCACTCACAAGCTTCCAGCACCGCACAGCAAGAGTAGCCCGCTATTGCATTCCGCTTTGCTCCATTTCATACCGCGCCACACTTGCTTTTCCCAACGCTCAAACCCCACGCAGGAAAAGCGGTGTTCGTCTATCGCCCTCGGCATAGCATCATGCCAGGCCACCACAGCCCATTTTTTGAAAGTGTTTGTCTTTTATTGGTCAAAAAATAAGCTGTGTTGCCTTACGGTCTCCGCTGAAGCTCCGAGCCTGTCATGCTGCTTGCAACTCGGTTGTCATCCTCACGGCAGCCTACTCTGTCTGCTCTTGCCGCTTCTCTGCTCTCCGCTTTCGCTTCGTTCCGCTCAGCCGCAACGCATCCACCGGCTGCCCGTGTTTTTGCTCGCCTGCGGGTCGCTGCGGGCTGCAGGCTGTCATGCTTTTTGCACCAACGCATGGTATCCCACCACACAGGCAATCGCTTATACCTTCCCAACGCTCAAAGCAAAAAATCTCGCCAGCCCTTGTGTAGTTCCGTTCCATTCCGGGCTTTTGTCGAAAGTCAAAATACAAAAGCCCTGCATTCCACTACTCACATAGCCATCCCCCACTGTTCGTTCCTCACAGCTTTCCGGTCTGGCCCCCTTGCTCCACTCGCAGGACGGCTCGCAAGCCTCCGTTCGTTCCTCTCTCCGGCTGGCTTGGCCGTTCGTCCATTACGCTGCGCTCCACAGCCTCCGGCCAGCCGTTTTTGGTTTTCCTGCGTTCCCGCACTAAATTAAATCCCACAGTTAACCATTGCCACAGTTATGAATTGTAGAACCAGAAAAAGAAAGGAAGAGCTCAACCGAAAATTTTATATTCAACCCGTTAACTACTTGAAACTTCTTAATGGTCAACACAAACAAGGCTGTTGCGGGTCTTTGGATGATAAATACTACATCTTTTCATATAGACCCAGGGGAGATTATAACGCTCAATCGAAATATTTTTTTGTCGGTACTCATTGTGCCAACGAATTCCTTGATATTATCAAACACGATCCCCTTCCACTTTTTAATCCTTTGATACATGAACAGGGGAATTATGTACCCGGGGATGGTAATTCTTCCGGATCCAAAGACAAAGCACCAATTCATCCCTTCAATCGGGAGCTACTTACCGCAATTAATATGCTTTGTATTTCATGGGATATTATTCCAGAGTCAGGACTCGAAAGCATCATCAAATTCACTAATAATAAGTCAACTGATCCTAATCTCAATGGGATCGAGTGGTTCAATAAGATTGTCGCAAAGGATGCCAGAAAAAGAACCCTTAGACAAATGATCGATGAGTTAAGAGAAACCAATGACATAAAAGAGATGAGATTCGATCTGATGAACCAATACCTTAATGAGAAGGGATTCGAAAATTACATCCGATAACCAATTAGAACAAAACAAAGAGTGCAGCTAAGTTAGGCGGGCCCCACAAGGCCAACCCTGATCAGGACCGTCAAGGTCAAGCCCTGCGGGTTTTTAAAAAAATCTCCACCCGCCAACTGGCGGGTAGTATTTTTCCAAAAAACCTTGACTGCCCTGTCCATGCCCACCTGACCAAAGGCTTTCTCTTTTCTTTTTTTCCCTTTTTTCTTTTCTCTTTTGAAATGTGTGCGAAGCGGAGCGAGCTAAACTTTAAATGCTCGTACTATGCACAATTTCCAGATGAAAACTTACAGGGATGGACTAACCACGGTAAAGCCTCACTTTTTCATGCTTTCCAAAGGACTGAATGCGGGAAAGCCGCTCGAAACCCCTTGTCCCAATTGCTTCACCATCACCACAGAATCGGAGGAGGCACGGAACTTTTATTTCTGGCTCTCTTACGGTCTTTGGCAGGCACAGGCGTTTATGCCACACCTGACCGGTTCTGTTGTCCCATTCATCAGGATAGGTGATGCCAGAGCGGTATTGCTGGCAGGGCAGGAAAAGGCCTTGAAAGACCGTAGGAAGTACCTAAAGTCATTGGCACTCCTTCAGGACTTTGAGAAGAAAGCTAAGATCCTGCAAAAGCAGGTAGAGCTGGTAAAGCAGGTCAAGAGAGCCATCATTTTTCAGATACTCCTGGAATGAAAAAAGGCCCCATGAGGAGGCCTTTTCATTGAGAGGAACACAAACTTTCCCGACTTGCGGGAATCACATCCCCTTCGGAGGTGGATGTTTTCTTTTGAACCGTTGGAATAACACCTTTAGCAGAATGGACACGGTAAAGCTCACTATCGCTCCAACAGCAGCTAACACACAGGTGTGGAGGATATCCCCGGAGCTGATATTCACCAGGACACTCAGCAACGTGCCTCCGGCAGTTCCTGCCTTCGTGCCACCTCCGCTTACCAGGTTAGCCATCTTTCCTGTCCGCTTTTGCGCTATCCTCTACGGTCACTTGACTGACTGCAGTCAGTACCGTCCCGCCTACGGTGAGATAGCCGCCCAGAGCAACTATTCCGACTGGTAAACTGATCGGTGCTGCCAACAAAGCGCCACCAGCTGCCGCTAGTGCCAGACCTACATTACGGAGCACCCTGAAAAACTTGGGGGTTGGGGCTTTCGCCCTTTCTATGATTGTCATACGATTTTTGCTTTTTGAATAATGAGAAATACACTTTCGCCTCTTTCCATGGCCTCAAACACAAGGGTTTTCAGCTTGGAATCGGCAATTTTGGATTGCGTCCCTTTACCTGGGCCAACAACTTGTGAAACCGGGGCTATACAACCCTTCAGTTCCTTCAGGGCATCATTGGCGGGGTGAAAGAGGATGCCGCTTCTGTTGGGCACATTTTTTACCAGCAAGTGCCAGCCCCGTTTTTTGGTATATCGCTTTACAAGCTCATACCTCCCTTCCGGGATGCACGACACCATTCGCTGGTTTTCCCTCCAGGGAAGTTCGATAGTGGAGCAAACCAGCTGCTCCCCATCGAACAGGCTACCACTCGTTCCCTCCGGATGATAGTTTCTTGTCAGAATCAATTCCATCCGAATCTGGATTAGGTTTGTTGAACGGCAGGGGCACCATCAATAGCCACCAACGCCAGGGCGTTGTAAGACCCGTTTTTCAACGGGTAAAAGCTCCCGTTCACTTCCTGGTAGAACTCTACACCAAAAGCCAACAATAGGGGTTTAGTACTGTTAGCGGGCAAAGCATTGGTCAAGCTTACAGCCGCTTCGGCCTGTGGGCCGATCGCAATCTCACCGCTTTCGGATGTCACCAGCGTGAAGTCATCCGACTCAAAATCAATCTCCGCACCTGCAGAGACGAATTTCAGGTGCGTAGCACCTTGAGGTGCAGCGATGGTATTCTGGGGCACAAAGCCCGGCACATTCACTACAGCTTCACCTGTTGCCCGGTCAATGCTTACATCGAATGGTGCATACATGGTAGCTCCCAAGCGACCGTTTGCATTGAACTCAAAGCCCTGCAAAAGCTCCAGTTCACCATCGAGAACGTTCCGTTCTCCCCGGGAACTGGTTGCATCCGCTTTGATGACCTTCACCATTTCCCTGGTCAGCCTGGAGGTCAACCGGCTATCAGAGGTTCGCAGAAGAAGCGGCCTGAAGGCCGTTCTCAAAGTCCGTCCGGCTGCACCGGCACGGCCAAACTCAGCACCGTTTTCGCGGGTACGCTGAAAAGCCGGATCGTTCTGGATCCGTTCCTTGTCCACCCCGCCCTTTTCACGGGCCAGGTAGCCATCTCTAGTTTTGTAAAAGGACATGTCACCGACCTTGCCCTTCAACTTGATAATCCCAGCTTGTCTTGCCATATCATTTGAAATTTTGATTTGTTGCTTCGTTGCAACTCACCGAAAATCAGATAAATCAGGAGGGAAGACAAAAGACAGGTTCCGCATAGGAACATTGGATACCGTTTATTCCGATTGGTTCAAAATGAACTGCCAATGGCATTTCCTATATTTACAGTACACCAAAAGCATAGATGAAGCATAGATAAAGTATGATTGAAACCAAAAGAGCCTGTATCTATCCAAAAGACGTGCAGCGAATCACGGGCATGAGCGAGCGTTACGGAAGAAAGCTCCTAAACAAGATCAGGGAGGAGCTTTCCAAAGAACCGCATCAGTTCATCAGCATAGATGAATTTTGCGAGTTCACCGGCCTTGCACCGGCCATTGTTGAGCGTTACATCACCGATTGATCTTGCCAGATGAAGGCAGTCAAACGGCACTAAAATCTATGACTCTTTGCCAATAAATTTTAGCACTTTTTGCCACGATTTGAACCCAAAACGTAGGCTTTTTTGTATATTTACAAAGGTTTCGGAGTTCACCAAATGCACTCAAACCAGTTCGAATAAATTGAGAACTGAACGGTGAACCCGCTGAAATACGTTCTTGTAACTTACTGATACATAAAGATTTGCGTGGGGTGGTTGTAATCCAGTCACCCCGACATAAGCCAGTAGATCAATCTGCTGGCTTTTTTTATGTCCATTTTTTTGATTTATTAAAGATTGCAGGCAGGATGAGAACGGATTGTGCGGCATGGTTTTGTGCGTATGAGTAATCCTGCCACCCCGACTATAAAAGCCTCATACATTACGTATGGGGCTTTTTTCATTTTAGTAGTACCAATCATAGTACCATTTTTACTTTAGTATTGTTATTCATGAAAAACTATAACTAATACTCATCATTTAATTATGGTTACAATATCATTTATTGATTGCTCTGGTTACCATAATCTGTAATATTAATATGAACAGGTGAAGACGGTGCATTATTTTTCCTTATTCTATCTACAACTTCTGCCCTTGATAATCCAAAAGCATTTGATAAATAATGTAAATGAGCTTGTCCATTTTGCCAAGGTTCTTTTCCAGCAATACTACGAAATGTAATGTAGAAGCAATGCCAGTGATCTCCTTTGTCTAAGAATTTACCTATTGTTTTATTCCTAAATTTTATCATATGTCTAAGCTGACCATCAGACAAGCTTGTCTGTCCAAATTTTACAATCTTATCACCATCGATGTAAGTCATCTTTGGCAATTCCGATTCTTCAATTTTTAATGGCAATGATTCTCCGATGTACTGACTCATTTTAAATCCCCTTTCGGAAGTAATTTTATAAAATTTAAATAATTGATCTGTTGTAAGTGTTAGGTTCTTAAGTAAGTTTATTTGTCTTGCTTTTTTATTTTCTGAAAGTAAGAATTCTAATTCTTTAGGCAATTTGCAATTCTCAACTTCGCTGAGTCTCTTCTTCCAGTGTTCTTGAGCTGCTTTTTTTGCTTTAGTTTCGATAAGTCCTTTCGGAGCACTAGGGAAGTCTGCTGTTAATAAAAAAATAAATTTGGACTTGATAGAATTAACTTCCGATTCATGGTAGATTTCCAAAGGATCAGAATATTCAAACTCACCAATCTCAAAAATATGATAATGACCACCATTACCTGTACTAAAAATTTTCTCTTGCATCTTTATAAAAATTGATCTTTAATATAGTCAATAAAAACTCTAGGAGACCAGTAACTCGCATTTTTTAACATCTAAAAGAATAAATATTTATTCAATAATTAGCACTTTAAGAACAATTTTAAACTAAAAACTAATTATTATGAGTAGTATCAACACTTATTTTCAATGGGAATCAGACCTTCAAGAATCACTTTTGATGACTGATAATGAGAACAGATCAATTTTAGAAAAACAACTGATTAGGTATCCTTTAAATGAACAAGCAATCATTAAAGATTTAAAAATTTATAAAGAATTTGAAATCCAAAAAGGTTTGATCGATCTATTAGCAGTCCATAAAACAATTGAAAAAAAGACTGAGTTCTTTGATGTCCATATTATTGAATTGAAACGAGACGGTATAACATACAGAGCTTTAGATCAAATTTTACGATATCGAGAGTATGTACAAAATTATTTTGCTGGCTGGGACTTTACTGAAATGCTGATTGACAAAAAAAGGTTAAGAATATTTTCACATTTAGTTGGTACAGAATGTGATTGGACTAGTGATTCTTTTTATACAATGATGCACCTTCAGAAGAATTATAACATCTACAATCATGAATATTATTTAGACCCAGTAAATGGATTAACTTTTACTTCATATTCTAATTGCCAACAAACAGAAATTGAAGTAAAAGAGTGCGCTATGGATGAAATAGTTGATATGTGCATTAATCAATTTAAACCAGATGATAATTAAATCAAATAGAGGCTGATTATAAAGCCTCTCATTTTTTAATAGGTATGATTTAATTAATGCCCACATGACACTTTTATTTATTGATGAATAAGAATAGAAGATTCTCAAAATCTATTTAGGAAATAGTAAGGTTTTGATGGCTTAATGTGGTATAAAGAAGGATGTACGAAATGATATCAAATTCTTTTGATAGTTGATCATAAATAACATATTTTTGTAAAAGAAAATGGAGGCTTTAACACCTCCGTTTTCATCTGTCCTTAATCACTATTTCGGATATACCACTCAACAATGAGTTGTATAATGATAGGTAAGAACATTGCGACCACTTCAATTATGATCTCTTGCATATGTTATCTATTTTAAGAGTGAAGTACAGAGGACAAAATCCAAACCTAATGAACTCCACTTCATTAGGTTTTTTTTCTGCCATGACGATTACAACAAATTTAACTAATCATTTTGCATACTCAAAGGCTTAAAAGTTACCTACAGAAAGGTGTGGATAAGTTATTAAACACCTGTATACCAATTAGTTGTTTGTATTTTTTCAAGTAGAAATATACCCTATAGGTATCTAATTGGGCATTATGAAAAAATACAATAAAGTTTCCCACAGCCAACAGCAAAAAAAAATATTGTAATTTTCAAATATTTACACTTCTTTACATTTAAATTTTAACTCTGAATTATAATTCTTAAAATATCCTTAACAGATACCGCATTCTGATACAGAAGGCTATATTATCCAATTTTACATAAATCAAAGTAATTGCTAGTCAAAAACAAGCAAATAAAGCATTGCAAGCAAGTATTCCAAGCGCATAAAATGTATTTGAATATTATTAAGGGTATTTTTATTAATAGTTGCTTGTTTTTGCTTTCTTTTTTTACTTTAGGTGAATATTACTATAAAGAGTCGGAAAATTGTCGAAAAATTCATTATAGAACATAATATGATAGATATTGCTTTTGTAAATCGAGTTCCAATTAATGCAGGTAGTTATAGATATGAACTTAGAATTAGGATTTTAAAAGTGGAATTAAATAACTTAGATAAAGATATCAGACCTATAAATCATTAAGATGTTAATAATTATCAAAAGTAAAGCAAATAATTTATAACTAAGGATTTATAAATGACAATAGAAAAAACTGTAACATTCAGAAAAATGGTATCTAATTAAGAAATTTATTTCTTTGTAAATTGATATAATTTAAGTTTCTAAAATCGAAGAAGCCTTAATGAAAAAATCTAACTCTTCCTTTTATTAAGATGTAAAACCAGTATAACCAAATCAATATCCTCGCTTCTTAGAAATATTATTATCACCAATTCAGCGGGAAACTGCATGTATATTTAATTGCATCTACAATCTTTTCACCTTAATTTTAATGACTTTTTAATTAAATAAATTTAGTTTAGCCAAATGTCAATAACAGAATTAGAAATACTTGAAGCTTGGCTTTGGGACTCCGCCAACATCCTTCGAGGTAGTATAGATTCCTCAGATTTCAAAAATCACATTTTGAGACTTCTATTCCTGTCACCCCTCCACAAGCTCTTCATAGAAATATGAGGAGCTTTTTTTTGTTTATAGCCACTTATATATGAATATAAAAGCAAGATGAGAAGGATCAAGCAAAAATTTCGGAGAGTAAATTGAAGTTTTAATATCTCTGCAAGGAAAAGATAAGCGGGATCAAAATCAATACACCTGGAAAATCAATTGTATTAGTGCCCATGAGCTGGTAAATTTCAAAGTTTAACCAAAGTCTCAGTATCTTCGTGCATAATAGAGAATAATCCATTACAATTTGAACAAGTCAAAATACACAGAAGGAAAAATACTCAATTCGCTGGTAAGCCTGGCCATACCTATTATTATGGCCAATATCTTGCAAACTGCTTATCAGCTGATAGATACTTTTTGGCTGGGACGCTTAGGTGCCAATGCTGTGGCAGCCGTGAGTTTGAGCTTCCCTGTTTTATTCCTCATTTTATCTTTAGGGGCAGGTTTAACTTTGGCAGGCACTGTAATAGTGGGAAACCACAAAGGAGCCGGAGACCAGAAGCTGGTGAATTATAGCTCTTCTCAAACTGTAATTGTTATTTTCTTTATTTCCCTCTTACTTTCCGCCATCGGTTATTTTGCTGCTTATCCTTTAATGAAACTCATTGGGGCAGGTCCGGAAATTCTTAAAGATTCTGTGGATTATTTCCAGGTTTCCTCCTTCGGTTTCCTATTTCTATTCATGTTTTTCGTGTTTCAGTCGCTCATGCGAGGCATTGGAAATGTAATGCTCCCCATGTTTATCGTGCTGGGAACTGTATTGCTCAATTTGATTTTAGATCCCCTATTTATCTTTGGATATGGAGATATACCGGGCTATGGCGTTTCAGGTGCAGCCATTGCAAGTGTGATCACCCAGGGTATATCAGCTTTTATTGGTATTGTTATTCTATTTAGAGGCAAAATGGGGATCAAAATTAATTGGCATCAAATGAAGCCGGATTTCCCATGGATCAGGAAAATGTTTTTTCTGGGAATTCCTGCAAGTTTAGAGCAATCCTCCCGCTCAGCCGCTATGACAATCATGGTGATGCTGGTTACCAGCTTTGGGAGTGCTGCTATTGCTGCTTATGGCATTGGAGCCAGAATACTCAGTTTGGTAATTGTTCCGGCACTTGGTTTTGCTATTGCCACCACTACTTTGGTCAGTCAGAATATTGGTGCCGGGCAAATTAAAAGGGCAGAGAAGATTGGAAATCTAAGTAATAAAATTGCTTTTTTTGGTCTTACAAGTGTGGGTTTATTGTTGTTTGCTTTAGCAGAGCCTGTTACCCGCTTTTTTGTTCCGGGTGATGAAAAAGTAATTAAAGATGGCGCTTTATTTATTAAAATTATGGCGCCAAGTTTTGGTCTTTTGGGAGTGCAACAAGTATTAAATGGCGTATTTAATGGTGCGGGCTTCACAAAAGCCTCCCTCCTTATTTCCGTATTTAGCTTATGGATGATCCGGTTTCCCAGCGCATTTATTCTTTCAGAAAAAACCAGTTTAGGAGCCGAAGGTATCTGGTGGGCCTTTCCTGTTTCCAATTTAATAGCGGCTATTGTGGCTTTCACTTACTATAAAATGGGCTACTGGAAAATAAGGACTATAAGGAACCGGCATATGGATTGAATTTTCAACCCATCAAATCCTGCTGGATTTAATATCAAAGCTGGATAAAGACCTTGCCGACTGGCAAATCCTACCCCTATTCATTTATCTTATAAGACTGGAAATGGCTAAAATCATTCCATTGTTCATTCTCCATAGCCCACAGCTTAAACCATGGACTCCGGAATTATCTCCACATTTCTCCTCCTCACTCCTCTTTTTGGCTAAAACCACTACCTACATTTAGGTATTTTACATTGCTTTTCGATGAATAATTAGTATTTGATGAGGGAAGGGAGTATGTTCAGCGCTTTAATTAGTATATCCGATAAAACTATTTGTAAATGTTTGTAAATACTTACATTTGTTTGTTGTCGGTGAATTAAAATATAAAGTGAGTATGTGTACCTTGAGGTGCACGTATTCAAATGTTATGCACAAGCGTAATGACCCAAAGATAAATGTAAATTAGAAAAATAATGGCACTCATCAATCAAAGAATCAAAGGTTACACTTTTACTGATTTTATAGGTGCTGGGGGTTTTGGGTCAGTTTATAAAGCAATCAAAGAAGGAAACACTTTTGCAATAAAGGTTTTCAGAGAAGATTACATACTTCAGGAATACAAACACAGCGGAGAAAACAACCGCATTCAAAGGGAGATTGATATAATGAAAACTGTCAATCATCCTTCCTTAATAAAGTATGTTGATGATTTTAAAGGAGAAGATTTGAGTGTGCCTTCTTACTTTTTGGTAATGGAATTTGCAGAAGGAGAAACACTGCAAAAGATTATAAAGAACAAAGGATTAACAAGTGAAGCACAGATAGTTTCTATTTTTAAAAATATTTTGGAAGGCATCAAAGGTTTGCATCAGGTACGGGGCGATGATGAAACAAAGGGAATTATTCACCGTGATTTGAAACCTGAAAATATTATTGTCAATGGCGAACAAGTGAAAATTTTGGACTACGGAATCTCCAAAGTCATTGATTACACAACACTCACGAGTACTGGAAATTTTTTAGGGTCTCCACTTTATTCATCACCCGAACAAATTACAGACAGTAAGAATATAGATAAGCGAAGCGACCTTTATACTTTGGGTATTATTTTTTATGAAATGCTTACATCAAAAGTTCCCTATGTTTTCAATAGTCTACCCGAACTCATTGACAAAATAAAGAATGAAAGCCCTATTCCACCGAGGAAATATTTTGCCGATATCACCAACAAATTTGAAAACATAATTTTCAAGTTACTTGAAAAAAATCCGTATCAACGTTATTTAAATATTGACGAACTGATTACCATTTTCAATTCAAAAGATGCAGTACTAAAAAGATATTATGACACCACGCCAAAATTTGTTTTGCGCTTATGGAATGATGGAAGTGTTTTAGAAGAGTATTTAAAAACTTCTGATGAAACTATTTTTGTTGAGTTTCCGGCAATTCACCAATTTCAACAAAAGAAATTATTGGGGCTAATACAAGGCCATCAATTTTCAAGAATTATTGACCCCGAAACAGTCCGCTTTGCTTACGACACTTACACTGATAGAAAAGGTTTAATGCAACTTCCATATTGCCCACCAACTTTTGAAGTTATTACTCCTTCATATCTCAACACCTATAAGAAGCAACAAGATTATGTTAAATTGGTAATTGATGAAGAAGCTAAATTGGGAGCTGATATTTTTGTTTCGCCTTATCATTACACTCATAACACAAATGTCTTGCCTACATACAAACAGAACCCCGTTGAACAATGGTTTGATTTGGATATTAAACTGCTTAAAGAAAGTATTGATTACAAAAATTCAGTTCCTGAATATGCTGACAAAAAATTGTATGCTGGAATTTGTATCAACAGTAGCAGCTTAACCGACCAACAATACAAAAATGATTTACTCAATTATTATTCAGCTCATGAGTGTGATGGATATATTGTCTATGCAGATGGTATCGATAGAAATAGTTCAGCCATAGTGTTATTCCATTACATTGATACTCTTTTGAATTTGCAGCGCTTTACTGGCAGGCCAGTCATTGCAGGGCGGTTGAATAGTTTAGGTTTAGGTTTAATATCATTGGGCCTGGTTGGTTTCTCTGCAGGAGCAGCTAGATTTGAAAGTTTTTCAGAAGACTTACATAAAGAGGCAGGAGTAGGATATAATTTATATGAGCGATATTATTTTCCCGAATTGTTAGGAACAGTTTCCATTGAAAAGAAAAGACCAACTAGATTAAATCAAATCTCAAATGTATTGGGTGCTTGTCATTGCAGGTATTGTAATGGTAAGTCGGCAGAGGATGTAATCAATGCCCAGAATAATAAATTACACTATATCTATTCTGTTAATAAAGAAGTGGAGCAAATAAAGAATGTTTCAAACAAACCTTCTTACTTTCTGGGTAGAATAAATCAGGCTATCAGTAACTATCAAAAGCTTACTGCTGTTTATAAAAGGGATGAGTACAAACACTTATTTGTCTGGAAAGAAGTGTTTGAAAAAATGTGTTAAGAAAATGTTTAGATACGAAAGTGAAATGATACCTGTTTTGATTGAAAATCTCACAAAGACTTTCAATACCCAATACATTACCACTGAATTTGGTACAGGCAATGGTGTGGCTGATTTGGTTTTTACTACCGAAATGAATGAAGAAAACCTTTTTTTGAACAGTTACGATATGATGTCTCTGTTTGTGAGTTTGTTCCAACAAAAACAAATATTGAATTCAGATTTGCTTTATGAAAATTGTTTTGATAAAATGCGTTTGAAAAAATTATTGAATTGCCTTAAAAGTGAAAATTTCATTTGCATGGATGGCAATAAAATTATTCAGAAAAGGAAGTATAAATCGCATACCCAAAATTTATTCTCAATAGAAGCAAAACTCAAAGACTGGAAATCGGGGTTCTATCAAGCACTACGGTATAAGTTTTTTTCTCATAAATCATATTTGGCTTACCCTAAACAATACATACACCGGGTTGATTTGAATTTGCTTAAAGAAAGCAATATCGGATTAATTTCAGTAGACTTTGACAGTATTGAATTTGTTTACAAACCCAAAACCGAAAAACCACAGGATGTTACTTCCTATTTCTTTTTATCTGAATTGTTTGCCAAAGAAATACTGAAGAATGCCTGTGCATAACAATGTAAAAATAATAGCCGATTCAGTAGTAAATTCAGGGGTTGTTTCTCGCTTAGCATGTTTGTAATTTGACAGGAAAGATCAACACAGTCGACTACTATTCTTATACTAAACGTTACATCATGGCAGCTTGATAAATTATCTCATTAAATCACATGATAGCTATACTTGCACTGATTATCGCACTGGTTTCCATAATATTCTGAGCAGTAAATAACATGAGCTATCTTAGTTTACATTCCGGGAAATCTGAACCAGTAGATTTTTTGGTGCTCTTTCCCCATCTTTTTGAACAATAAAGAACAGGAATGATCTGACAGAGAACTCCACAAAACCATCTTCATCTACCTCACCCCTCACATACATAAAATAATACCAATATTTACTTGACATCTATTGTTGGCCTTTATAAATTTCACCAGTATAATTTTCAACTAAACCCCGGAAAAATGTCAAAAGACAATTTTGAAGCCCTAAAAGGCAGTATTGAAGCACTTCTACCTACCGAAACACAAATCCCTAACATGCCTGTTGATGTATTTTTGCAGGAAGCCTCCGACCTGCAGGAATGGAGTCGGACAGACCAGGAAAAACTCATTGCCGTGGGCGTGGACCAAGCCTTGTTTGATGGACTTGAAGCCCGCATTGGCGCATTGCGCTATGCCCAGTCGGCCTGGAACAAAGCCCGGTACACCAAAGAACAAGCCCAGCAGGAATGGGACGAAACAAGCCCGAAAGCCTACGATTTAAAAAATCAAATGGAACACGCCTTCCGTTTTGCCTTCCGTAAGCGTACCGATTTACTGAAGAAAGTGCAAAGCGTGGAAGAAGGCAGCGGCCATGCCGACCTGGTGCAGGATTTGAGTGATCTTTCCGCACTCGGAATGGCCAACTTACCTATGTTGCAAGCCATCAATTTTGAAGAAGACAAACTCAACCAGGCCGCCAGCCAGGCATCCGACTTAAACATACTGTTGGCTAAATCCAATGGCGAAAGAAGGGAAGACAACCAGCCCAAAATCACCCGGGATAAGGCCTACTCCTACCTGAAGCAAGCTGTAGATGAAATCAGGGAAGCCGGAAAATACATCTTCTGGAAGGATGAGGTGAGGAAAAAGGGGTATACAAGCAAGTACCACAACCGTTAAATTTGCTTTTTCATGCTCTCCCGGGAGAAATTCAGGCTTCCCGGGACACCTTAAGTGCTTCCCGGGAGACTTTGGGGGTTCCCCGGGAGCCGGGAGCACCGCAAATTCACCCGGGACGGGTATATATTCACCCGGGAAAGGTGCCAACTTAGCCGGGAAGCCTGCTAACTCTCCCGGGACGGGCAAAATTAAGCCGGGAGACTGATCACTTCGCCCGGGAGAGCTTTTAATCCTGAAATAGGTTGGCAGTGCCACTCAATAAAATGTACCCTGTATGCCCCGACAGATTCAATTAACTTTTCGGAACATTTGATAATAATATATAAACACAATGTTGTTATATTGTGGTTAAACTCTCTATAGAGTTTAGCGAATTGTTGTGCACCATACAGCATAGATTAAGGATTATTCAAAATTTCATGTATCTTTGAATTATGGTTGATTTGGTTCAAAATAAACTTCATGAGATTGTAGACGCATGTAAAAAACATCATGTGGTTGCTATTGCTTTGTTTGGATCAGCTGCAAAAGATGCTATGAATGAAGACAGCGATATCGACCTTCTTGTTGATTTTTCTGATAATATTGACGTTTTGGACTATGCTGATAACTATTTCTCTTTATTGCATCAGCTTCAAGAAATTCTAGATAGAAAAGTCGACCTCGTGTCTACCAAATCACTGAAGAACCCAATTCTCAAAAAAGAGGTATACCAGTCAAAAGTAGATTTGTATGCAGCCTAAACTACTCAAATACATTTTAGACATTGAGAGTGTTATCCAGGAGATCGAATCTATTAAGCAGAAAACTCAAAATGACTTCAACAATTTTTCTAATGACATTATTTTGCAACGGGCTATAGAGAGGGATTTAGAAATCATTGGCGAAGCCATTCGGAAAATCATTGATACTAACCCAAACGTTCAAATTTCAGCCTCTAAAAACATCATTGGATTGAGAAATATTATTTCACACGCTTACGATTCGGTTGAACCAGAGATGTTATGGGGGATAATTCAAAGGAATGTTCCTGTTTTAGCTGACGAAATCAGAACATTAAAAGGTGCATAACATTTGCTGCTGCACTTGCTTACTGCTTTTAGTAAAGAGTGAAGGTATTTCTCCACAAAGCCAAACTTAATATTTCATTTAGATTCAGGATTTTTTCCTTCATTTCTCTTTCAATAATTGTGGTTATGATTTGGCTTCGCTACTTTAGTATTTCATCAGCCAAGTGTAGCAAACGCATTTTAGCTTCGCGTTAGCTGGCATATAGCAAGAATGAAAATAATTATAACCACTATATTGACATCTTTAACTTTGTTGTGTTTTGGACAGGAACCACATCCTGGAACTTACTTCACAACAAAAAAGGACATTGGATTTGAATCGGACATTTTTCAATTTCAAGAAGACGGTACCTTCAGTTACATATTCTTCACTTGTACTGGAACAGGGTTTGGGAAAGGAATATATGAAGTTGTTTCTGGCGATTCATTGCAACTCCAATTTACGGACTGCTTAAAGTGTGAAGAGAACATACAAATAGAATCCGAAGAGAAACTAGCAGAAGATAGTCTAGAAATAAACCTGACTATTAGAGAATGGACAGATGATAGCGAACTAGCAGGTGTTAATGTTTACTTTCCCTCCGAAAGAAAAGGTACAGTTTCAAATGAAAATGGTCAGGCAACTTTTAAAACAAATATTACTAGCGAAAACCGAACACTTCGCATTCAATTTATTGGATATGACCCAATTGATTTAGAAGTTCCAGCAAACACCTCACGACTGACGGGCAACGTTTATTTGACATGGCATTGGATATACGACAGTTCTGATATTAAAACTTACAAGATTTTGAAATGGACTCGTTCCAAGTTGAAACTGAAAAGATATCCAGACTGGTCAATTACATACGACAAAGTTAACGACCAAAAAACAGACGAACTTATAAAGAGCAGGATGGGTGAAACCCGTTATGAACTTTACATTAATAAAATAAAGACACCAGCTAACGACACCTATGAATGAATGGGGTTTTATCAGACAGGAAAGTTTGATAGTAGTTGCCCCATTGGGATCCCTTTGGGAGAAAGTCAGGCACAATGTTTAAATTTATTCCGATAGCTATCGGAATACTGAGCCTGTGTGCAGTTGGCAAGCTTAGTTGTTTATAAGCCCCGCCCATCATAACTATAGCGTTATGCTTCACCCAAAAAAATAGTATCTTTGCACTTCTCAATGAAGTTTTTTATAAAAATATCTTTAGTACTTCTGCTTATAGTATGGAATTATAAGCCCGTAGCATCATTCCCTATCGAGCTGGATAGCAGAACATGTCGTGTTGATTGTACTTACATAAGCGAATTCAGCAGAGAACCTGCAGATATTTTAAAGAAGAATTTCGATAATTTAAAAGAATATTCTTCAAATCCAGACATCATTGAATTGCGATTTGAAAAAGTTGAAGAAGAAGACAAGAGGAAAGTTAATAAGAAACAATTTTTTACCAACTATAAAAAAGAATATAAGGAATTAAAAAATGGTAAGTTAGCCATTGGGCAAACAATAAATAACCGCTTTTTCGTCAGCATTACACCTTTCTACAAACTTTTCCATTCCTGGAAGATACCCTCATTTTAAGAATTGATACTTAGCATACAATGAGTTGTTCGGACTTTTTTTAAAGTACTGAATTATCATTTGTTTAATTAATACAATTCTTAAAGTAATAAAATGATTAACACATCAAATTTCGATGAACATAAGACCTTAGAGCATTTAAAACATTATCTACCTGCTCAGGCAGCATTAAAAGATTTTGTTCACCACAATACGTTACACGCTTTCCAAAGTAAAGAATTTCATAAAGCACTTTGGGAAGCTTCTGTGATTTTTGGTTATCGTACCTACATAGGCATCGATGAATTTAGGGAAAGATATCACAAGGGAATGATTAGCCCTGCAATTTTAGATAGAGTTATCGATGCCCATTTTTCTACCGTAAGCGAAAAAGAAAACTGGAAAGAGAAGCTCCTACAAAAGCAATATAATAAGCATATTCATAGCCGTTTAAATCAATTTTATGACTTATGGAAATTGCAATACAAAGTCAATTTGCCAAAGGTTGTGCACCCTTTATTGTTTAGGCTACTTGCTGCCTATCTAGACCAAGGTATAGCCGATTGGAAATTCCCCAGTCTAAAAGATGATTTTCTCGATTCGCTGCGAGATTTAGAGCAGAATGGCTATATCAGCCTTTTTAAGGCGAAAAGGGCAAGGAGAATTTTGTTAGAGAACAAGAAAAAAGTAGCCGATTTGCTTGCCATTGTGGTAGGCGATGAGGCATATTTTGAACAATATCTCTTTGAGCAGCAGTTCAATCACCCGGGCTGGTCTGGTTTTGTAAGCGTTGTAGAGCATAAGCCCAAGACACTGTTCGATGAAAGAAAGATCAGTCTACAAGAGCTGATTTATTTTGAATTATTGCTGGAGATAGATGCGCTTGACCACAAATTCGGTGAAATGTGGAAGCCTTTGATGATTCAAAATGAAGGTGCAGTAATTCAAGACTTGTTTGGCGAGGTGCCTTACCACGAGATTAAGACCGTGCTACAACTTTGGCAAGAAGCACTTGAGTGGAGCTATTTTGATAGCGTGCTTTCTGGTATTCTGCTGTCTTCCAAAAAACTTGTTGAGACTAAACATCCGTCATTTCAAGGGTTGTTTTGTATTGACGATAGAGAGTATTCATTACGAAGACATATTGAAGCACTTTCGCCCACAGCACAAACCTTTGGTACACCCGGATATTTTGGGATAGAATTTTACTTTCAACCCGAAAACGGTAAGTTTTTAACGCTTGCCTGCCCTGCGAATATCGACCCTAAGTATATCATCAAAGAAGTAAACCGAAAGAAGAACATTCAAAAAGACCCTCACTTTCACCAAAGTACTCACAAAGCCCACTGGGGTGGTCTCATTTCAGGAACGCTTGGCTTTTGGTCTGCCATGAAGTTGTTATTCAATCTTTTCCGTCCTTCTATAAGTCCGCTTACGGTTCATTCTTTCCAGCATGCGGATAAACAGGCGGGTTTACAAATTGATTTTACGGGAGAACAAGAAGAGGGTCGCAACATAGGTTTTAAGCCGGTAGAAATGGCTAATAGGGTTGAGAAAGTCTTAAAAAGTATCGGGCTGACCCAAGACTTTGTGCCCATCGTTTATTTGGTTGGACATGGAGGAAGTTCAGTAAACAACACCTATTATGCAGGGTATGATTGCGGTGCTTGTGCAGGGCGTCCCGGGGCTGTAAATGCACGTGTATTTGCCTATATGGCCAATAAAAAAGAGGTGCGTGATATACTTCAACAGAATGGATTGAACATACCCCAAACTACCTGTTTTGTGGGTGCAATGCACGATACCACCCGGGACGAAATTGAATTCTACGATGAAGAAAAAATACCAAAAAAACTGCAAGCACTTCATCAAAAAAATGAAGCTATTTTCAAAGAGGCATTGATGCGCAATGCGCTGGAACGCTCCTACCGATTTGAAAATATAAACAGTGCAGCATCTTTGCACAAAGTACATCACAAGGTAAAAAAACGGTCAATTTCCTTATTTGAACCTCGTCCGGAATGGAACCATACGGATAATGCATTATGCATCATAGGGCGAAAATCCCTGTATGATAAGCTGTACTTAGATAAGCGCCCCTTTCTAAACTCCTACGATTATACTCAAGATGAAAATGGAGAATTACTGCACTCCATTTTAAGTGCCACCATACCTGTATGTGGTGGGATAAATTTGGAGTATTATTTCTCAACAGTAGATCAACAGAAATTAGGCGCAGGCACAAAACTCCCCCATAATGTGGTAGGGTTATTTGGCTTAAATACTGGTGTGGATGGAGATTTAAGAACCGGATTACCCAGCCAGATGATTGAAATTCACGAGCCTGTCCGCATCTTATTCGTCATTGAACAATTCCCTGAGGTAATAGACAACGTGATTTCAAAGGACAAATCACTCAAAGAATGGGTACATAATGAGTGGGTACTCTTGACCGCTATTCATCCGGAAACGAAAAAGATATATCGTTTTAGTGAACAACGTTTTTCAGAATACACCCCTGTAAACAAATCCCTTAAACGTATGACTGATGAGCAAGCCCAACTGGATGTAATCAACAAAAAAGAACCTGCTTTAATGGTAAACTAACTCATTATGGAAAAGTATATCATCGTTTTATTAATTATTCCGATTATTGGCTTTTTAATAAGCCTAATCTTGCCAAAAACCAACGAAAAATGGCTGGCGAGAACAGCTTTTTTGACCACAGGTATCAATTTATTGTGTGCATTCTTTTTTTCAGGATATTGGTTATTCAATAAGCGAATAGCCGTTAACTATAGAGAAGTTACTCTATACCAAGATGAAGGATTTAATTTTTTTATAGACCTATATTTTGACGGTACTACGGCAGTATTCTTGTTGGTGGGTGCCTTGCTTTCCTTCTTGGTAGTTCGGTTTAGCAGCATATATCTGCACAGAGAATCTGGCTATAAAAGATATTTTAATAATATCCTGTTTTTCTATTTAGGATACATTGTGGTGGTTTTAGCCGGGAATTTTGAGACCTTATTTATAGGTTGGGAAATACTAGGGTTATCCTCCTTTTTGTTAATCGCCTTTTATCGCTTGCGTTACCTACCCGTAAAGAATGCCATTAAGGTTTTCTCGATTTATCGCCTAGGTGATATTGGAATGCTTTTAGCTATGTGGATGAGCCATCATTTATGGCATGAAAACATCACTTTTAAAGCCTTACATAACTACGACTTGGTGCATGAGCAATTAAGTTCACACAGCGAAGTAGGCATTTTTATTTCTATTATGCTTTTGTTGGCAGCGGCAGCCAAATCAGCTCAATTCCCTTTTACTACTTGGCTACCGAGAGCGATGGAGGGTCCCACGCCCTCAAGTGCTATTTTTTACGGGGCATTGTCCGTCCACATGGGTGCATTTCTTTTATTACGTACGCATCCTTTTTGGGAACAGCAAACCTCTATCGTCATTCTGATTATTTTGGTTGGGTTCATCACTGCCTTGCTTGGTCATTATATGTCAAGCGTGCAAACTACTATAAAGGGTAAAATCGCATACAGTTCCTCAAGCCAAATAGGCCTTATATTTATCGAAATTGCCTTAGGTTTAGAATGGTTAGCTCTCATTCATTTTGCAGGAAATGCATTCTTGAGAAGTTACCAACTATTGATTTCACCCTCTGTGGTATCTTATTTAATAAAAGAGCAATTTTTTACTTTTCAAAAAGGAAAAGAGACCAGACAACTGAGTCGCTATGAGCACCTAAAAAAGGCATTTTATCTGCTATCTCTCAAGGAGTGGTATCTGGAAAACCTGGTTTTTAGGTTTGTTTTTAAACCTTTGAAAAGAATACGCTCTCTTATAGCTTTTATTACCATTAGAACTGTTTTTTGGATTCTCATTCCACTTTATGTTTTGGGTATGTACATGGCCTATTTTGATGAGAATAGTTACACGCTCTTTAAATATTATTTGGCTGTTGCCACCTTATTGATTGCGTTTTTGTTCGTGGCAAAATCGTACAATGAACGAAGTAGTGCAAGACTGGCTTGGACTTTATCTGTGTTCGCACATTTCTTCATCGATTTATCCATCACCTTCAATGACCATTTGAACTTAAAAGAAGCAGGAATTTATCTGAGTGGTATTTTGGTATCGGGCATCATTGGGTTTGCTTGTCTACAAATTATTCATCAAAGAGAAGGAAAATCAATCGGGTTGAATAGATTTCATGGGCTCATAACGAAATACCCAAATTTAGGTATTGTGTTTTTACTCAGTGTCCTTGGTGTAGCCGGTTTTCCTATCACTAGTTCATTTTTAGGCGAAGATTTAGTTTTAACACACATCCAAGAAGACCAGTGGATTTTAGCTATTCTATTTGCTTCTACATTCATTGTGAATGGTATAGCAGTCATTCGAATTTATGCAAGATTATTCCTTGGTCATACGAATAATACATTCCAATTAAAAAAAGATTTAACGATTTAGACAATATAGAGATGAGAAATAAAAATATAGTATCTCAATTAAAATTGAGTTGGAAATCAGATATGATTTCAGGTTTTATGGTTTTTCTCTTGGCTTTACCTCTAAGTTTAGGTATTGCCAAAGCCAGCGGATATCCTGCGGCAATGGGTGTACTTTCAGCGATGATAGGAGGTATAGCTACTTTGTTTTTCAATGTAGCGCCTTTAACCATTAAAGGACCGGCTGCCGGGCTTATAACCATTTCTGCAGCTGCAATGCTAGAATTTGGTGGAAACGAAAAAACGTGGCAAATAGTATCTGCCGTGGTTGTGGTCATGGCCATTTTACAAATCCTTACGGGAATACTAAAACTAGGTAGTTTGAGTGATTTTTTTCCACATTCGGCAGTGCACGGTATGTTAGCCGCCATCGGAATTATTATTATTTTAAAGCAGATACCAGTTTTATTGGGAGATGAACCTTCATTGTATCAAGGTGAAGGTCCTATTGAACTGTTAATGGATATACCAGAATTTATTATGCACGCTCATTGGCACATTGCTTTAGTAGGGATTACTGCGTTGGTAATTATGGTTGTTTTTCCAAAAATCAATAACAGAATGCTAAAAAGCATTCCTGCTCCGCTGGTGGTTCTATTAGTGGCTGTTCCTCTATCAATTGTTTGGCATTTTAACGAAACGGAGCCGCCATATTCGTTGGTTTCTATTGGTGATTTTTGGGGTTCCATAGGTTTACATATAGATTTTTCGGCCATTACAACATTCACATTTTGGAAGTATGTCCTCATGTTTTATTTTGTGAGTTCTTTAGAATCTTTGCTTACGGTAAAAGCAATTGATGGTTTAGACCCCGCAAAGAGAATCTCCAATCCTAATGGTGACATTATCGGACAGGGGAGTGCTAATACAATTGCAGGTTTATTAGGAGGTACTCCTGTGATATCAGAAGTGGTGAGAAGCTCTGCCAATGTGAGTTTCAATGCTCAGTCAAAGTGGGCGAACTTTTTTCATGGTTTATTCCTCCTGCTTGCCATGATTTTCATGATACCACTTATTGAACTTATTCCGAATGCAGCACTTGCAGCCATGCTGATTTATGCAGGTTATAATTTGACAGCTCCTAAACATTATATCCATGCATATAAAATTGGTAAAGAACAGTTACTTATTTTCTTGGTGACCGTTATAGTTACTTTGGTTGAAGATTTGTTATTAGGTATTGCTGCAGGTATTGTGGTGAAATTTATTATTGAATTACGAAATGGTGTGCCTTTTAAATCTTTATTCAAAGCTAACCTTGAGGTAGTTGAAAAAGAGCAAATTACCTTGATTAAAGTTAAGGACTGCGCCATTTTTTCTAATTTAATCGGAATAAAAAAAGCCATAGAAAAATACTTAGAACAAGGAAGTGTTGAATTAAACTTTAGTCAAGCAAAGTATATTGACCATTCCTTTATGGCATATGTCAAATACATAGAACGAGAAGCGGAATTAAATAGGTTTATCATTACAGGGCTGGAAAATCACCGTATGCTATCCAATCACTCAGAAGCTGCTCGGAAATTGAAAAATTAGATAAGATAAAAAAGGGTGAAAGTGTAATGAGTAGAAGGCCGTGAGCCATAAACCTACAGCCTGCCCCGAACTTTATTATTTTTGTCAGGCCTCCGTAGTTCTAGAACCGAACTGCAGGAGATCCTCTCTATTTTACAAAAAAAGCGGCTTCATTTTTAGATGAAGCCGCTTTTTAAATGTATCTAAAACTAATTTTAGTCAATAATTGTGAATCTTCCTGTCATGGAAGCATGAAATTCACAATTATAAAACAAAGTACTTGGTGCATTAGCAGGAACCGTAAAAGTTATAGTTCCTGATTGTGCTCCATTATTTTCTACGCCATCATTATAAGCATCAGCAGTACCAGTAGACTGTACTGATTTAATATAAAATGGGTGTCCACTTGCACTAATTGTAAAAGTATAGGTTTCACCTCTTGTTAAAGTAATATCCGGATTAGAATCCTCATTTAAGCCATTGCCACTAAACAAATACGCACTGGTACCACTGTGTGTCACATCATAATTGATGACGTTGGAAACTGAGACAGTAAGGGACGAGAAAGAGATAGGATTATCAAAACCATTGGCCCCGTCAAATTCATATGTACCTACAGTACCATTATCATTATGTAACATCACCCATAATATTTCACCATCGGCTACTTCTTCTGTAAAGGTAATTTCCACATCTGTTGTTGTACCTGCTTCAACTGCAACAGGTTCAGATATAATGCCCGGAGCCACAAATCCCTCACCGGTACCATCATCTCTGTGAACCACAACCCATGATGGCTGTCCTACAGTAACACTTTCTACTATTAACTTACCCGCGGATAAAGTTTGATCATTGGCAACAAAAGTTCCTGTTGGTGCCTCCACAGTAATAGCTTGAGTTGTGATAGGCCCGTCAAATCCATTGGCGCCATCAAATTCATATTCTCCAATTGTACCATTCTCAGTATGTAACATTATATAAATCACATCCCCTTCATTTAAAGGATTTGATTCATCTATTTCAATCTCAACATCCGTATTCGTTCCGGCTTCTAACTGAACTGGAGTAGAAATAATTTCCGGAACTTGCGGACCATCATTTGTCTCGTTACTTGCATGTACTACTACCCAGGCAGTGGCATTAACAGTAAGCTCTGCAACAGTAATTGTGTTGCCCTGAACAATTTGATTTTCTGCTACTATGCTTCCGGATGGCGCAAGCGTTTCAAAACCTACTACTATTACATCTTCACCGAAAACTTCCGGGCCATCTCCATTATCAGGAAAACCATATTCTCCATCGGCCGGGCTTTCAATGTGCAACATAGGAAACAACATCTCGCCACCTGAAAAAGTGTTCTCTCCTAAATCTACCTCAACATCGGTATTAACTCCTGCCGTTACCATTGTCTGGCCTATTACAGGACCTCCTGCATCACCGGAATGAATAACTATCCATCCATCAACTGCAGCATTCACTTCACTGATAACCACTTTATTCTCACTTACAGCTTGATTCTCTACAGAAACACTTGCTGCCGAAATGGTAATATCACTCATCACTATATCTCCTCCATCAGTGAGTATAGGGGCATCAAATCCATTGACTCCATCAAATTCATAAGTACCTTCAGTACCGTCATCAGTATGCAACATCACCCATAGCTTATCTCCATCTGAAAGATTATCAACATCAGTCAATGTAAGCTCCAAATTATCCGTTGACCCGGCTTCCACAAATAATGGCTCCGAAATAATTTCAGGCACTACCGGACCACCTTCTGCTGTACTGGCATGCACCACAACCCAACCATTTTGATCAAGGTTAACATTTTCTACTTTGATTTTATTTTGTGAAAGTGTTTGGTCTGATACTGTTAACATTCCGGTAGGTATGTCAGGAGTATTCGGTTCATCATCCTTGCAGGCAGACAATAAAATTGCTCCTGCTCCCAAAGCCATTAATGCTTTGCTTATAAACTTGTTTACTTTTTTTAGTCTCATCATAATAGTTTTTAGTGTACGAAAATTATTTGTTTGTCGACAATTTGAACTACGCATTAAATTTAAAACCGGATTTAGGACAATCTGTTCATTTTAATAATTAGTTTGAAATGACAATTTAATATACTATTAAAAAATGATTAACGATAAAAAGATGCTTTTTTCAAATCAGCTATTCAGAATCCAATATAAAAGAAGTTTCGTATCTTAGGTTTAAAATTCGTTTTTTATAAATTTATGAGAATAATGATTAAATCTTTTCCCTTCTTTACTTATTTACTATTCGTTATCCTTTTGTCAGGATGTGAATATGAACGCATTTCAACAGACTGTAGCACAAATGCAATTGTGCTAAACCTGCAATCTGTGGAAAACACATCCTGTGGTACAAATGAAGGAGAAATTGTGGTAACAGCCGAGGGGGGTGATGGTGAATATGAATTCAGTATCAATGAAAGTGCATTTACAAAAGAAGGGGTTTTTAGCAACTTAAGTTCAGGCACTTATGAAATAGTGGCAAGAGATGCAATTACTTTATGTATAAGCGATCCCATAACAGAAGATGTATTGAATATAGACGGATTACAAATCACCTTATCTCAAAAAAGCAATACTGATTGTGGCAGTAGTTCCGGCAGTATTAGCATCACCCAGGAAAATGGCCTTGCCCCTATTGAATATAGAATTAATAATGGAGAGTTTCAGCAGGAAGCTACTTTCACAGGCTTAAGCAGTGGGGTTTATAATGTAACTGCCAAAGATGCTCTTGATTGTGAATCAAGCATTTCCAACATCCGAATTAGTACAGGGGTGAGTCTCTCCGATCAGGTGCAACCCATAATTATAGCTAATTGTGCAGTAAATGGGTGCCATAATGGAGCTCAGTCACCCAACTTAAGTGTCAAAGAAAATATTATTAATAATGCTTCCAACATCAGAAGCAGAACAAGTAGTGGGACAATGCCTCCCGCTGGAAGGCAAGATTTGACTCAACAGGAAATTGATTTAATAGCCTGCTGGGTAAATGATGGTTCATTAAATAATTAATATGACAAGAATAATAAGTTTAATATCAGTTTTGGTGTTTGTAGTTACTAGCCTGACTGCACAGGAAGATCGCACAAAAGTTTTTAGAGATACAAGAATTATCAATGGTCATTCCACAGAGTTAATCCCCAAAGGGACTATGAAATTCATTATATCTCATCGCTTCGGGAAACTAAATTCAGGCTTTCAGCAGCTTTACGGACTGGATAATTCCACCATAAGAATGGGATTGGATTATGGTATAATTGATCAACTCAATATTGGCTTTGGCCGAAGTTCTTTCCAAAAGCATTATGATGTTTACCTGAAATACAGAATCCTGCAACAAAAAAACAATGGTAAATCCCCATTGTCCCTGGTGTATTATACAAATGCCTCTGTAAGAACATTAATTAATAGCCAAACAGAAAATCTTACTTTTACCAATAACCTGGCCTATGTTCATCAACTGTTGATTGCCCGTAAGTTCAATGATTTCTTTAGCTTACAGCTTTCACCAAGCTTTGTTCACAGAAATTATGTATTAGATGAAACAAGCAAAAATGATGTTTACAGCTTAGGTGCCGCAGGGCGTTTTCAACTTACAAAGGTAATTGCTGTTAACCTGGAATATTATTACTTATTACCTGATCAGCTGATGGATAATATTCAATCATCAGCAGGTTTAGGGGTAGAGTTTGAAACGAAAGGGCATATTTTCCAATTTAATTTCACTAATTCGCTGGGGCTCATAGCTCCACTTTATATTGCTGAAACTGAAGGCGTGATAGAAAAAGGAGATATCCATTTTGGTTTCAACATCACCAGGGATTTTAAAGTAGGCCCAAGAAAATAAATCAGACAATGAAGTCACAACGATTGAAGAATATTATAGGAGTATGTGCTATTTTAATAGCTACTATTTCGGCCTATACATTTAAAAACCAGCTGATTTCTCCTTCGGATAATTTAATGGAAATTTATCATGCCTTAGGTGAAGACTATCCTGATCATTATATTGATAACATTGACTCATCAGCCATTAAAAGAGGATATGAATTAGTTCATATTGGCAAAACAAAACCACCTTCAGGTATTATCTCCACCTCCATCAGTAAGTTCTATACCTGTACAAGTTGCCATAATATGGTAAAAGAGGATTCGGAATTAGACGTAGTAGACCAGGATGCCCGACTGCAATTTGCAATGGATAATAAAATTCCTTACCTACAAGGTTCCACTTTTTGGGGTGTGGTCAATAGGGAAAGCTGGTACAATGATGATTATGTTTTAAAGTATGGCGATTTAGTGAGAAAAGCAGAGAGTAGCCTAAAAGAAAGTATCCAATTATGTGCCCAGGTGTGTTCCCAGGGAAGATATCTGGAAGAGTGGGAAATGAATAGCATTCTCTCCTACTTATGGACCTTGCAAATGAAAGTAAGTGACCTGGATTTATCCGAAAATGAATTAGCCGCTATAAATGAATTAGTTGCACATCAGAAAAATGATAGTGCAATCAATCTTTTAAAATCTAAATACCTAACTAAATCACCTGCTACATTTACAGAGGTTCCTGAAAGCAAAAAAGAAGGGTATCCTTATACGGGAAGGCCTGAATTCGGAAAAGCCATTTACGAATTGGGTTGTCAGCATTGCCATCATCCTTATGGAGAAAGTGATTTAGTACTGGACAATTCTGTTTATACTTTTAAATGGCTTAAAAAGAATATCACTAAGAATTCCCCAAAATCTATATACGAGATCATCAGAAAGGGCACTTATTCTGAAGTGGGACATAAGGAATATATGCCACATTATACCTTGGAAAAAATGTCGCACCAGCAGGTGGAAGATTTACGGGCTTATATTGAAATGAGTGTAAAGTGACCTGCAAAATCCCTGGGTTTTGTTCAAAAAAAAGGCTGAATCAAATGAATGAATCAGCCTTTTGTGTTTTATGCTTTTAAAGATTTAATCAATCTTATTAGACATTCTTTTTCTCTCGTTTTCATCCAAATAGATTTTTCTCATTCGAATGCTCTTTGGAGTCACTTCCAAATACTCATCTTTCTGGATATATTCCAAGGCTTCCTCTAAAGAGAATCTTCTTGGCGGAGCTAATTTGTTACTATCATCTGTACCGGAAGCACGCATGTTAGTCAGTTTTTTACCTTTAGTAACGTTTACAACAAGATCATTATCTCTTGAATGCTCACCAATTACCTGGCCCACGTACAATTCATCTCCCGGAGAAATAAAGAACACACCTCTATCAGTCAATTTATCCATTGAGTAAGCAGTGGATGAACCGGCCTCCATAGAAATCATAGAACCATTTATTCTCCCCTGGATAGCTCCTTTGTAAGGCTCATATCCTTTGAAGCGGTGTGTCATAATACCTTCACCAGCAGTTGCTGTTAGGATGTTATTTCTCAAACCGATCAATCCCCTGGCAGGAATATCAAATTCCAAATGCTGTACATCACCTTTTGGCTCCATTACCAATAATTCACCTTTACGCATAGTCACCAATTCAATGGCTTTACCTGCTACATCTTCAGGCACATCAATAACCAAATGCTCTATTGGCTCATGTCTTGTACCATCAATTTCTTTGAAAAGCACCTGAGGCTGTCCTACCTGAATTTCATAACCTTCTCTACGCATGGTTTCAATTAAAACCGATAAGTGCAAGATACCGCGACCAAAAACCAGGAATTTATCTTCTGAACCTGCAGGCTCTACTCTTAATGCAAGGTTCTTTTCAGTTTCCTTCATCAACCTTTCTCTCAGGTGACGGGAAGTAACAAATTTACCCTCTTTACCAAAGAATGGTGAGTTGTTGATAGTGAAAAGCATACTCATAGTAGGCTCATCAATGGAAATTCTTGGAAGAGGCTCAGGATTTTCAAAATCAGTGATAGTATCACCAATATCAAAACCTTCAATACCAACAAGTGCGCAAATCTCTCCTGAATGAACTTCTTCTACCCTCTTTTTGGCTAAACCTTCAAATATTTGAAGCTCTTTAATTTTTGTTCTCTTAACAGAACCATCTTTCTTACAAAGACCTACTGTCATACCCTCTTTCAAGGTACCTTGGTATAATCTTCCAATAGCTATTCGCCCAACAAATGCAGAGTAATCCAAAGACACAACCTGTAATCTTGGCACACCTTCATTAGAAGGAGCCGGTGGAATGGTTTTGATTATCTCGTCCAAAAGAGGAAAAATATTGTCATTGGGTTTTGTCCAGTCATGGTTCATCCAACCATTCTTGCTGGAACCGTACATTGTTACGAAATCCAACTGCTCTTCGGTAGCATCCAGGTTGAACATTAAATCGAATACCTGTTCTTGCACTACATCAGGACGGCAATTTTCTTTATCTACTTTATTAACCACAACAATAGGCTTTAAACCTAAAGCTAAGGCTTTACCTAATACAAATCTGGTTTGTGGCATAGCGCCTTCAAATGCATCCACTAAAAGTAATACACCATCTGCCATTTTAAGCACACGCTCTACCTCTCCTCCAAAATCGGAGTGACCCGGAGTGTCAATAATATTAATTTTGACACCTTTGTAGGTAACAGAAACGTTCTTACTTAAAATAGTAATCCCACGCTCACGCTCCAAATCATTGTTATCAAGAATTAATTCATCTGTTTCTTGACCTACACGAAAAACCTGACATGCATGAATGATTTTGTCTACTAAGGTTGTTTTCCCGTGATCAACGTGGGCGATAATGGCCACATTTCTAATTTCTGTCATTGACTTGATATAAAATAAAATATTTGATAATCAATTAGTTGCGATTTCAAATGAATTCTCCAACCAATCAGGATGCAAAGGTAGCAAAATACTTTTTCGCTTTTTTACTTTAGCTCTAAATTAATTAGTGAAAAAGAAAAATTGTTTCTAATTAAGAATGGGAAACTAAATCTCAACTCTTAGTCCTTCTGTTAAATAAGAAGATAAGGCAAGAATTGTATTATTAATTATATTAAAATCAAAGCTCAAAAGAAAGTCACTCCATGCAAAAGTCCAACATATGATTAAGAAAAATAGTTGCAGACAATATAAATGAGTTATTTCACTACTTCCTCATCAGTAGCTTTTTCAGTCTTTTTATCCTTTTTCTTGGTTTCCTCCATCAGGTATTCTCTGATTTTGGCTCTTATTTCCTGATTGGAAAGGTTATGATAGATGGTGCCATTTCTTGCCACAGAAATCTGTCCGGTTTCCTCCGAAACAATCAAAATAATGGTATCTGTTGCTTCCGACATTCCAATAGCCGCCCTGTGCCTCAACCCGAATTGAGCAGGTACATCTTTCTCTGTTACGGGCAACACACATCGCGCTGCAATTATCCGTCCTTTATGTATAATTACAGCCCCATCGTGTAATGGACTTGTTTTATTGAAAATAGCAATGAGCAACCTTTTAGAAACAAGGGCATCAATCCTATCCCCTGATTCCGCATAAAACCTAAGCTCAGAACCCTTGGACAATACCACCAATGCACCAATATTTGTACCTCCCAATGATTTGGCAGCCTCTATTAAGGCTGTAATGTCTACATCACCTGCTAACTGTTTCTTTTTCCAAGGTAAATTGGCCAGGAAACCGTTATCCCGATTAAACGAAGTAGTTTTTCCCAGTAACAACAAAAATTTCCTGATCTCCTGTTGAAATAGTATAATAGCTGCAATTACTCCCACTCCCATGAATTGCCCCAATATGGCGGAGAGCAACTCCATTTCAGCAGCACGCACTACCAGGTAAATAAGATATAATGACAAAAATCCGATAAATATCCTGACAGCCACGCTACCCCTCATCAGGCTGTACACCTGAAACAATAAAAAGCTTACCAGGGCGATATCCAGAATATCGACCAGACTTACTTGTAAAAAACCTACGTTAAAAGCAACTATCAATTTTGTAAGGTATTAAATAATTTTACTGTTTCCACAGCTTCTTTTATATCATGAACTCTTAATATATTAGCTCCATTAAGCAAAGCAACCATATTTAAAGCAGTAGTACCGTTCAGCGCTTGCTCCACATTTATCCCTAATGTTTTATATATCATTGATTTACGAGACAATCCCATTAATATGGGACAGTCCAGGAAATCAAAATAGGTTAAATTTTTAAGTATTTCATAATTCTGCCCGATGCTTTTTGCAAATCCTAATCCAGGATCCACAATAATATCATTTACCGAAAGCTTTCTTAGTTCGTTAACCTTAACAGAAAGCTCCAAGAGTATATCCTTAAGCAAATGCTCATAAGTATTCATTTTCTGCATTGTGGCTGGTGTTCCACGCATATGCATTAAAATGTAGGGAACTTTCAATTCGGCAACTGTTTCAAACATTTCTTTATCCAGGTTTCCCCCTGAAACATCATTAACAATGGATGCCCCGGCTTCTACTGCAGCCCTGGCCACTTCGCTTCTAAAGGTATCAATGGAAATAACAGCATGAGGAAAATTTACCATCACTTGCTCTATCAGCGGAATCACCCGGTTCATTTCCTCCTCAACACTTACTTCTTCAGCATTGGGCCTGGTAGAATAACCTCCAACATCAATAAAATCCGCTCCTTCAGTAAGCATTTGCTCCACTTGCTTCAAAGCTTGTTTTAAATCTGTTGTCTTACCTCCATCATAAAAAGAGTCAGGGGTACGGTTTACTATTCCCATTACTTTGGGCTGACTCAAATCCATTAATGTTCCCTTGATATTGAGTGTTTTTTTATAAGAAAATGCTGTATCTTTCGCTTCCAAAAATAATTTATCTAACCGATTAAATTTTCATTCTGTTGATTACTCAAACTGAAAGCGAATATAAGCAAGTTATTGCGCTGTGTAAAGATGTTTTCGAAAAGAAAACAAAAGATTACGGAACTGCATGGAGAATTTTAAGATTGCCCTCCATTACAGATCAACTTTTTATCAAAGCACAAAGAATCAGGTCTGTTCAGGAGAAAGGTGTTCAAAAAATTGAAGAAGACATTCGAAATGAGTTTATTGGCATTATAAATTACTCCATTATTGCTATTATTCAGGAAGAATTAAGTGAAGATTCTCCTTTAGAGATTCCTTATAATGAGCTAGAACCACTTTATGATAAAGTAGTGCAAGAAACACTTTCTTTATTATTGGATAAAAATCACGATTATGGAGAGGCCTGGCGTGATATGAGAATAAGTTCTATTACTGATATCATCCTGATGAAACTGTACAGAGTGAAACAAATAGAGGATAATATGGGGGAAACCCTTATTTCAGAACCAGTAAAAGCGAATTATCAGGACATGATTAATTATGCGGTTTTTTGTTTAATTAAAATAGGAAATAATTTATAATGAAGATATTAACTGACATTGCCAGATACTTAGTAGGAGGTTTATTTATATTCAGTGGATTGATAAAAATCAATGATCCTGTAGGTACAGCCATTAAACTGGAAGAATATTTCGCGGTTTTTGCCGGTGATATTGCCCCCTTCTTCTCGATATTTGAGCCTTACGCTTTAGTTATTGGTATATTTCTTAATGTATTGGAAGTAGTATTAGGAATTGCCCTTATCATAAAATGGAGAGTGAAATTTACCATTACCTTATTGAGCATACTGATAGTATTTTTTACCTTTTTAACATTTTATTCGGCTTATTTCAACAAAGTAACAGACTGCGGTTGTTTTGGAGATGCCATCAAGTTAACACCCTGGGAATCTTTCACAAAAGATGTCATTCTACTGGTGCTTATAGGATTCCTTTTAATTTTTCGTAACAAGATCAAAGACAGCACCTTTGCAGCCAAAAACATAATCATTATATGTGTTACAGCCCTATCTGTATTATTGTGTATTTATGCCATCAGGCATTTACCATTTATTGATTTCAGGGCTTACAAGGTGGGGGTAAATATCCCTGAAGCCATGACAGCAAAGGAAAGTCCAAAATTCCAATATACTTTTGAAAAAGAAGGAGAGACAATAAAATCTTATCAATACCTGACTGAGAAAGAGGGGTATAAACTGGTAAGCCATGAAATCACTAATCCCGATATTTCCACACCAAAAATTACGGATTTTGCAGTATGGAATGAATCCGGAGACAAAACAAAAGAGATGCTCAGCGGAAAGAAATTATGGATTATCGCTTATAATATTGAGGAAGCATCTACTGAGGGTCTTATTGATATTAACAGTTTGATATCACGATTACCGGGAGACATCACTCCAATCATTCTTACTTCCTCTTCAGCAGAAGGTGTATTAAAGGTAAAGGCAGAAAGAGGCTTAACTCCTGACTTTTACTATGGTGATGCAACAGTATTAAAAACCATCATCCGCTCTAATCCCGGATTGGTTTTAGTAGAAGATGGAACTGTATTAGCAAAATGGCATTACAATGATGTGCCAGATCCCTCTGATTTATCTGAATTATTGAGGTGATGCGGTATTTCCTCACAGGCCTGCCAGGTAGTGGCAAAAGCTTTTGGGCAAAAAAACTGGCAGAAAAATACCAATTGCCATTTTTAGACTTAGATGCACATATTGAGGTAAAAGAAACAAAAAGTATTACAGATATTTTTAAAGAAAAAGGAGAGGTCTATTTTCGTGAATTGGAATCTGAGGCACTTCAGGAAATCATTATCGAAAATGAGCAACTCATTTTAGCTTGTGGTGGTGGAACCCCTTGTTTTCATCAAAATATGGAACGGATGAATACAGCCGGCACCACCATCTTCCTCAACACACCACCTGAATGGATTGCTAAAAACTTAATGACCCATGAAGAAATTGAGCAGAGGCCTCTTTTTGCCGGATTAAAGTCGCAGGATCAAGTTATAGCTCATTTGAACCACTTATTAACTGGAAGGATCGAGTACTATAAAAAAGCCCGATACGAAGTCGTACCGGGCGCATTTGAAGTCACTTTAAATGATTTTGATAAGATTATAGTTCCTTAAAAGGTTTTTCCTAACGTTAATCTGAATGAAGATATCTTAGAGTCTGAGGACACTAAAGCACTTCCTGGATAAGCATTGAAATCAGGGTTATTAAAGCTACTTAAGCTATAAGTTAAATCAGCAGAAAAACCATTTTTCAAAATTCCAACACCTCCACTTATCATATTTCTATCCTGTGAGAAGCGTTGCCCATCTAAATTAGCATAAGGATTATCAAAATAAGCATATCCGGCTCTTACACGGAAAATATCCAACCTACCTTCTGCCCCCAACCTAAGGTTTATTGCACTTTTCAATTCCCTGTTAACAGCATCAGGATCTTGTCCCTCAAAAGCCCCGTTGTTACTGTTAAATCTTGCACTGGAATAATCAATTAATTCCACATCAGCAGTCACAAAGCCATATTTGTTTAAAAATACAGTTGCTCCCCCACTTACCTTTTGCGGTATCATAAAGCTGTATTCCGGTACTTCATTTAAAATTTCACTTTCTGATGTTCCATCAGTAAAAAAAGCTGTCAGGTTAATTTCCTGAATTTCTGAAATCGCTATAAATGTTGGTGTGGAATAGGAAACGCCAATATTTACCATATTAATGGGTTTGTAAATAGCACCAATAGTAAGGCCGGCACCGGCACCGGAAATTTCCTTTTCCTCTGTCAGCTCATAATAATTCAAATAATCATTATCGGGATTTTCCCTAAAAGTACGTGTTTCATTAAAGTTAAGGAAATGGATATTAAGCCCTGCTCCTAAAAATATCTTATCATTATAATTGGCTCCATAAGAAAGGTCCATGGTAGTTACCCCTCCTGTTCTTACTATACTCTCAGTCTGCCTTACAGGATTGATCTGATCAAAATCGTATCGATCCACTTCATAACCCAGTATATTGCCATCCCCATCTTCTACCGTAAAAACCTCAAGCAATCCTACCAGGCTTGCCAAATCAGTATAAGGATTGGAAAGAAAATCAGGTTCCATAGCATCCTCAGATGGATATCTTTTTAAACTACCATCTGTATCTATAAAGGGTTGTAATGTAAACTCTACAAAATCGTTGACCAATCCATTTTCACCTACAGGCACTACGCCTTCATAATCTATAACATTATAAAAAGATGTTTTCTGATTCCAGGCAATTCCAAATGTTCCTGAAATCCAATTTGATCCTGCATATTCTTCAAAACGATTGTGGAATACCATTCCCGCATTGGGCACCTGAACACTCAATCCAAAATTATTGGAGTTAGTACCTCTATAACTGGAGCTAAAATCACCGAACCTCATAACAGGAGATATACTCCATGCCGATTTATTGTAAAAGCCCAAACCCGCAGGATTACCGGAAATACTTGATATATCACCTCCCAGGGAAGTGTTGGCTCCACCTAAACCTATGAACCTGGCTGTTCCGGATGTAGTTGATTGACTAAACCTTACTGCATCATTGGAAAATTGACTATATACCTGCTGACCGGAAACCGAAAAAGTCAATGCACAGAGAGTCATTGCAAAAATGAATTTGATCATTTTCATAGCTGTAATTTTAATTGTTGTAAATAGTGTGAAAAAAGGCGTCTCACTTTTTTTGTGAAACGCCTGTGGACTTAATTAGTTATTAGTTACCTCTTCCTCTTGAGCCACCACTGCTTCTGGATGAGGAGCCTGAAGAACGGCTACTACTACCTGAAGATGACCTTCCAACTGAACCACTGCTTCTTGAAGAACTTGAGCTCGATCTTCCAACACTGGAGCTACTTCTGCTACTTGAGCCTGAAGAAGATCTTCCGTAAGAAGAACTAGATCCTCTTGAAGAGTTTCCGAAACTTGAGTTTCTGGTATTTCCGGAAGTACCATAACTTGAACTCCTTGTACTTGTATTCCCTGATGATCTGGAATAAGTTCCTCTACTATTAGTAGTTCTGGAGCTATTATAATATTGGCCGGCATTTCTGGAAGTATTGTTAGAAGGAGTCCTTGTAACGCTGCTTCCATCCGTTCTGCTTGTTCTCGAGCTATTTAATGTAGCTGCCCTACTTGTATTACCAGCTGTTCTTGAATTACTGTACTCTGCAGTCCTTGAAGTTCTGTTACTACTGTAAACCGCTGTTCTTGCTGCATAATCAGTTCTGCTTTGTCTTGCATTCGATGAAAGAGTCGCTGACCTTGTTCTGCTGGTATTTGCATTATTGGCAACACTCGTTCTGCTACTTCTGGAAGTTATTACATCTCTGGATCTTTCAGCTCCTACATTTCTACTGGTATTATAAGCTACTCTGCTACTTCTTGTATTTACATTGGATGAAGTACCGGTTCTACTAATACGTGGGCTATTACTATACACCCTGTTACGTCTATTGTTAACGTTATTATCAGTTACATAATAATTGCTATGGTAGAATCCATCATAGAATCCGTTTCTGTAGCCGTGGTGATAGCCCATGGCATAACCACCACCATAACCCCAACCTCTTCTAAATCCATAAGGATTATAGCCCCAGTAAGGATCAAAAAATGGATCATAGAAACCTCTACCGTATCCCATTGACCAATAACTTCCACCAAATGAGCTAAATCCAAAACCAATATTAAAGCCAGGACGCATCATACCATAACCACCGAAGTAGGGATCGTACATGTAAGGATTCCCCATCATATAGGGATCATACATTCCCATCATCCCCGGAGCCATTCCATAGTAATTATATATTTGGGTCTGTCCTAAGTTTCTATTCCCGGAATTTTGTCCTCTTCTAGCCGCTTGCTCGTCATAATACCACCCCTCTTCCTGATTGGCTTCGGGAGTTTTGTTGAGTTCAGCATTTTGATCTTTTTGATCCTCTTTAAAAGACTCGAAAGATTCATCTGAAGATTCAAAATCATTATAAGCATAACCTGAATTCCTCAATTCTCTGGCTTTAGCCTCCTCTTCCGCTTTTAACTTTTTATTTAATACTTCACGGTCATTGGCTGTGAAATACAAATCGTCATTCTCAGTTTGAAGATCGGATTGAGCATTTCCAAGATAGGGATTAAGTCCTATGCTAAATATTAATAAGATAAAGCTTAAGGTTTTCATGGCTACTTAATTTTTAGTTTCTAATTTTACAACGATTATTCGAGAAAATAAATTTCAGTTTGATATTTATTTCTCACTTTATAATCTACACTGAAAGATACAAATATCATACCAAAAACACGATAATGAGCAAAGGTTTACCAAAAAGAAGCGAAGATTATGCACAGTGGTACAACGAATTAGTGAAAAAAGCTGATTTGGCTGAAAATTCTGCAGTACGAGGCTGCATGATCATAAAACCTTATGGGTACTCTATATGGGAGAAAATGCAACGCCAACTAGACGACATGTTTAAAGAAACTGGTCACAGCAATGCTTATTTCCCATTATTTATCCCTAAATCCTATCTCAGCAAAGAAGCTGACCATGTAGAAGGCTTTGCCAAAGAATGCGCAGTAGTAACTCACTACAGATTAAAGAATGATGAAAATGGCAAAGGAGTAGTGGTAGATCCTGATGCTAAATTGGAAGAAGAACTTATTGTACGCCCTACTTCTGAAACCATAATATGGAATACCTATAAAAACTGGGTTCAATCTTACAGGGACCTTCCTTTACTCATTAATCAATGGGCCAATGTAGTACGTTGGGAAATGAGAACCCGCCTGTTTTTACGTACTGCTGAATTTTTATGGCAAGAGGGCCACACAGCACATGCTACCAAACAAGAGGCCCTGGATGAAACAGTGCAGATGATTAACATCTATTCAGAATTTGCGGAGGAATACATGGCACTTCCTGTAATAAAAGGTATTAAATCGGAAAGCGAACGTTTTGCAGGAGCCCTGGAAACCTATTGCATTGAAGGCTTAATGCAGGATGGTAAAGCACTACAAGCCGGAACCTCTCATTTCCTTGGACAGAATTTCGCCAAAGCTTTTGATGTAAAGTTTACTGCCAAAGATGGAAAGCAGGATTTCGTATGGGGAACCTCATGGGGTGTTAGTACCCGCTTGATAGGTGCTTTAATCATGGCTCATTCCGATGATGAAGGTTTAGTATTGCCACCTAAACTGGCTCCCATTCAAGTAGTAATTGTTCCTATTTATAAAACAGAAGAAGATCGAAATAATATTGCCAAAGTAGCCAATGAGCTTAGGGCTTCCTTAAAGAAAAAGCATATTTCAGTCAACTTCGACAACCGGGATACCCATAAACCAGGGTTTAAATTTGCAGAGTGGGAGTTGAAAGGAGTTCCGCTAAGAATAGCGATTGGTCCTCGTGATTTGGAAAATGGAACTGTTGAGTTGGCAAGACGAGACACCAAAGAAAAGCAAACGGTTAATATTGAAGGGATAGATCAGGTTATTGAAGATACTTTAGACAAAATTCAGATCAATATTTATGATAAAGCAAAGGCCTTTAGAACTGAGAACACTCATCAGGTGGATACCTACGAAGAATTTAAGGATATTTTAGAAAATAAAGCAGGCTTTGTATCGGCTCATTGGGATGGTACTGCTGAAACTGAAGACAGAATAAAAGAAGAAACAAAAGCCACTATACGATGTATCCCTTTGGATGCAAAAGAAGAGGCCGGAACATGTATTTACTCAGGAAAACCTTCAAATAAAAGAGTGTTATTTGCTAAAGCCTATTGATTTTTACTATTTTTAGGAATTATTTAAATTTTCATATGATTGGAATCACTTTTCTAATACTTGCAGGCCTGGCACTTATTATAGCTGAGCTCATTTTTGTACCGGGAACCACCATAGTTGGCATTTTAGGACTTGTATTAGTCATCTCCGGTATATTCATGGTTTTTAACGACTATGGAAATATTGCCGGCTACTGGACGATCGCAGGCACCGGTGTTGTCACCATAATAGCCATTGTCTATAGTTTTAAATCTAATTCATGGGACAGGTTTTCATTGAAATCCATCAGTAACAGTAAGGTAAATGATGAAGATATTTATGCTTTTCAAGTAGGCGAAAGGGGTAAAACCATATCAGATTTAAAACCAATTGGAAAAGCCGAAATTTTTGGCAAGATTTACGAAGTCAGAAGTAAAGGCGATTGGATAGGTTCAGGTGAACCGATACAGGTCGTGAAAATTGATAATAAAAGAATATTTGTAGAACCAATTAAATAATATGGACGCATCATTAATTTTTATTGTAATAGCAGGAATAGTACTGTTTTTTGTATTCCTGTATTTTGTACCCGTTAATCTCTGGATCACAGCCATCTTTTCAGGAGTAAAAGTTGGATTGTTTGAGCTGGTTTTTATGCGAATCAGGAAAGTTCCACCAAGAATAATAGTGGAATCCATGATTACTGCAACCAAGGCCGGACTGGAGGTAACAACCAATGAATTAGAAACCCACTACCTCGCAGGAGGAAATGTTCCCACAGTAATTAAAGCCTTAATTTCTGCAGACAAAGCCAATATCACTTTAGGTTTTAAGCAAGCCACAGCCATTGATTTGGCAGGAAGAGATGTATTTGAAGCGGTTCAAATTTCTGTAAACCCAAAAGTAATTACTACTCCTAAAGTGGCTGCGGTAGCCGCTGATGGTATTCAGTTGATCGCCATTGCAAGGGTAACTGTACGTGCCAACATTCAGCAATTAGTAGGTGGTGCCGGTGAAGATACCATTTTAGCAAGGGTTGGTGAGGGTATTGTAACCTCCATTGGTTCAGCTGCATCACATAAAAATGTATTGGAGAATCCGGATAAAATTTCCAAACTGGTTTTACAAAGAGGATTGGATGCAGGAACAGCATTTGAAATCCTTTCCATTGATATTGCAGATGTAGATGTAGGAGCCAACATTGGAGCCAAATTACAAACTGATCAGGCATCAGCAGATTTAAAAGTTGCAGAAGCCAAAGCTGAAGAGCGTAGGGCCATGGCCGTTGCCGAAGAGCAGGAAATGAAAGCCAAAGCACAGGAAGCTCGTGCAAAAGTAATTGAAGCAGAGGCACAAGTACCACAAGCCATTGCAGAATCATTTAGAAATGGTAATCTGGGGATCATGGATTACTACAGAATGAAAAACATTCAGGCTGACACAGATATGAGAGAGTCTATTTCGGGAACTGATAAAGGAGGTAGTTCAAGAAAGAAACCTGACAGTGGAAAAAAGAAAGATGATTGATAACAATCTTTAGATAATGCAAAAGGCTTGGTTTGAAATTCAAACCAAGCCTTTTTTTTATAACAAGAAATTAGCGGTGAGTAAACCGAACTTCAAACGAGATAACAGGACTTTTACTACAGTAGAAAATTGTGATAAAGTTTATGGTTTTCTACTGATGTAAATCTGTAAAAACTATCCCCTGAGAGGGGATTAAAATGATATTAAGTTAAGACAATCTTCCTTCTCCCACCGGAGAAGGACAAAAGGATGAGGTTTGCAAAAAATCTTAACTTAATAGCATTAGAGGGGATTATAGGGGTATTAATACAAGGGTGCTATTTCAGGAAATAATAGTGGTATCAGCTGAAAAATAAAATCTTGTGATATAGTAGAATATAATTTAAAAGCTGAGCTTCTATTATTAATAAATAATGGCGTTCAGGTTCGTTGACAAAACATATTGCAACTCCATCATAATTAGCTATTTTTGATGAGAATAAGTGTCTTATGCAACAAAAAGCTACCTATTATTTACTGGATGTATTCACCAATCAACCCTTTGGTGGTAATCCGCTGGCGGTATTTCCTAATGCTGATGGATTTACCGGGGAGCAAATGCAAAAACTAACAAAAGAATTAAATCTTTCGGAATCAGTGTTTCTTCTAAAACCTACCCATCCGGATGCCGATTTAAGGATGCGGATTTATACCCCGGGAATGGAACTACCAACCGCAGGACATCCCACTATTGGAACTGCCTTTTTGTTGTTGGAGGAAAAGCTTATTGTGCCTAAAAAGACGAATCAAATCACATTAGAGCAAAGTATTGGCAACATCCAGGTCAACTTTCAGAAAGACCATGACTCCTTTGTCAATATAATGATGCAACAACCTTTGCCGAAATTTGAGCAAACATTTAAAGACAAAAAACTAGTAGCTTCCTTATTATCCATTGAAGAAAATGAAATTGAGAGAGAATTTCCTTGCAGAATAGTCAACTGTGGAAATCCTTTTTTAATAATTCCTGTCAGGCAACTGAGGACGATGGAAAGATTGAAATTAAACCATGATTTATTTTATCAAATCCTTGATGAGATTAAAATCACAGGAATTATGGCTTTCAGTCTGGAAACCACTTCCGCTGACACACTTACACATAGCCGGATGTTTGCCCCTCATTTAGGCATGATTGAAGATCCGGCAACAGGAAGTGCCCATGGACCATTAGCTGCATATCTCTTTAATTATCAAATGGCAGAAATGAAACAATTAGTCATTGGTGAACAAGGTATTGAAATGGGAAGACCAGCCCGTATTAACATGCAAATTGAGCAAGAAGGAGGTAAAATATCTAAAGTATTGATAGGTGGGGAATCAGTAATTATGGGCAAAGGAGAAATTCGTATATAAACTATTCATGAGTAAGAAAATCCTTTTTGTATGCCCCTACCCTTTTGATGAAGCCCCAAGTCAGCGTTTCAGATTTGAACAATACTTCCCGGTTTTGAAAGAAAAAGGGTTTCAATATAAAATAGCTCCTTTTCTTTCACCCAAAGCCTGGGCAGTACTTTATCAAAAAGGAAACAAACTAAAAAAAGTTACTTCAATTTTCTTTTCATTTATGAAAAGAAGCGCTTTACTATTCCAGCTCAAACCCTATGATTTTATTTTCATCCATAGAGAAGCCAGTCCGGTAGGCCCTCCATTTTTTGAATGGGCAGTAAGGTTTCTTTGGAGGAAAAAGATCATCTATGATTTTGATGATGCTATATGGCTGGACGATCCAAATGAAGCAGGAAGCCTAAAAAGTAGAATAAAATGGAAAAAGAAGGTTAAAAGCATCTGTAAATGGAGCTACAAAGTAAGTTGTGGCAATCAATATTTAGCTGATTTTGCAAGTAAATTTAATGCTATGGTAGTAGTAAACCCTACCACTATTGATTCGGAAAATTTACATATGGTGCAAAATAAGCTGCCACAAACTGATAAAAAGACACCCCCGATAATAGGTTGGACAGGAACTCATTCTACTTTACATTATCTGAATGATGTAATCCCAATTCTGGAAAAACTGGAAACACAATATGATTTCAAATTTCTGGTAATAGCCAATAAAAGGCCTGATTTTTCCCTCAAATCATTGATCTATATCCCCTGGAACAAAGCCACCGAAATAAAAGATCTCAATCAAATGGACATTGGTATTATGCCACTGACTGACGATATATGGAGCAAGGGTAAATGCGGATTTAAAGCATTACAGTACATGGCATTAGCTAAGCCAGTAGTCGCTTCACCGGTGGGGGTTAACCAACATATTATTGAAAATGGAAGGAGCGGATATCTTGCAGTTACAGAGGCAGAGTGGGAAACTGCTTTAACAACCTTGCTCACTCAAGAGAATAGAAGAATCGAAATGGGGTTAAATGGCCTGCAAAAAGTAAGGAAACATTACACTGTTAATAGCAATAGCAACAATTTCTTATCTTTGTTTAGCTAATTGATTGAAAATCATTTAATTTATTCAATATATTTTATAATTTTCACAAATGGTTTCACCTAAAAAAACAAATATGAAGACAAACTTTACTAAAATATTGGTTGGTGCATTGGTTACAATGGCATCAATCCAAATTTCACAAGCACAAGACCCGGATGAGGTTTTTAGGAACAGTCAAGAGGATGGAATTAATTATTTGGGCAAATATTTTGAGCCTGCAATAATCTCGGCTAGTAATGGTCTGGCCAATGGCTGGAACAATACTGCCAAGCCTCATAAATTATTTGGATTTGACATCACTGCCACTATAAGTGTAGCAGGCATACCTGATGCGGATTATTTATTTACATTCAGAAATGAGGACTATAATACTTTAAGGTTAAGTAGCGGAACGGAAGCAGAGATACCTACATTTGCTGGTGGAGATCCAGATCCTTCCATACAATTGGAAGCCTATGAAGCAAATACAGGAGTTACTACCTCAACTTTTGATCCTATTTCAGGTATAGGCCTGGAAGATATACCTGTAGTGAGGGCCGGGGTGCCAATAATATTAGGAAATATAGGTGTGGGCTTACCAAAAAACACTGAATTAAGAGTACGGTTTTCACCTGTTTCCAGTATTGGAGATGACATTTCTATAGATGGTTCATTTGGTGTAGGCGTATTGCATGACATCAAGCAGTGGATTCCGGGAATGAAATTATTTCCAATGGACATTTCAGCTTTTGTAGGACATAACCGTTACAGATTTGCCTATAACGATGGTGAAGGCAATGATGCAGAATTTAAATCAAGTGCTACAAATTTTCAGGTACTGGCTTCAAAGAAATTACTCTTTTTCACTCCTTTTGTAGGCCTGGGCTTTAATGCTATTAATTCTACTTTATCATTCTCGTCAGAAGATGCAAATGTTGATAACGCTGAATTTGTTTATGATAATTTGGGAGGCGGAAGGCTAACTGTAGGTGCCAGGCTCAAGATATTATGGGTACTTGCTCTTTCTGTAGATTATACGGTGCAAAAATATAATACTTTAAATATTGGCCTTGGAATAAATGTAAGGTAATCGGAATTGAGAAAATAAAACCTAACTTAATTCATCTCCGTTAAAATGCGCTTAACACACGAAATGTTAGGCGCTTTTTTTTTGGAAAAATCAGAAAGAAAAGACTTTCATGCATGAGTGTATATAATATCCTTAATTCATGTGTATATGTTTATTTCCATTGGTCACATGGAATTCAATAAATTTTATTCATCCTCGGTTGGTATGTTAAGGATTCTAAAATTTATGCTCATTTCATGATAGTTAATCAATTTTAAAATTAATTTCACATAAAAACAGGATTATGAAAATCAAACTTACAATTTTAGTCGCACTTTTTACCGTACAAGCTACTTATGCACAGATAGGTGCAGGCAATTTATTTGCCGGTGGTACGATGGAAATCGTTAATAATACCAACACTAACTCATTTACATTCTCTCCTACAGCTTATTATTTTATATCCGATCAATTGGCTATTGGAGGTTCCGTAGGTTTTCAAACCTGGAGAAACAATCCTGGGGAAGATGATTATACAAGAACAAACTTCTTGCACATTACTCCTGCCGTGAGATATTTCTGGACTCTTACAGATCAGGCTTACATTTATGGACAAGGATCTTTAGGTTTATCATTTGGTGGAGCCAAAAACTATGTAGGCAATACCAGTACTGATGCTTATGACGATACTAACTTAAGGCTTGGAGTTGGAACAGGGGTTATGTATTTGCTCTCTCCCAGCATAGGAGTGGATTTGGGTCTAAACCTATTCTCCTTTAACAGAAACTCCAGAACTACCCCACAGATTGGCGGAGGTGAGCAAACAACTACAGATAATAGCTTCAGGTTAGGAATAAACACTTTATCTCCTTCTTTTGGTCTGTACTACTTTTTTTAATAAATGATTCCATGGTCGGTGGGGCATCGACCATCTCACGCAATTAGCTAACTTTTCTGCTTCCGGTCGGTGAGCCAACCGACCGGGGGCTAAAATTTGGAACCGAAAGCCAGAAACCTGAAGAAGTAAGCCTGCGTTTCAAAACCCGCAATCTATAACCATAACATTGATACCTATGCTGATAGTCAGCATTATCCGATAGATGGGAATTGAGGTTAAACCTTAATAGGTAAGTATATTTTCACCTTAGTCCACTGGCTGTCTTGGCTTTCAATATTTATTGTCCCTCCCATTTTTTTAAGGATTTCCCTTGCACTATACAAACCCATTCCATTACCTGTAGAGAGTTCCGTGCCTCGATAAAACATGTCAAATACTTGAGGTTTCACTTGGTCTGAGATACCAATTCCATTGTCAAGAATCTCTATCAGGTGAAAACCATCCAAGTAGCTTGCTGATATCTGTAGCTCAAATTTCTCTTTTCTTTTGTCCCTATACTGAAATGAATTTTTTAATAGGTTTTTGAGTACCATTTCAAACCTCTCAGTATCGGTGATCAGCTCACGCCCATGATCAATATTAATAGTCTTATGGGCGATATCTCCATAAATATTTTCTACAAAAAGGATTTGCTCTTCTAATATTTCCTGTAAGTTCACCTTTTCAAATTGAGTATGCTTATGAATATTTGTTGAAACATTGGCTAAGTCGTTAACAAAAGAATTCAATAGGCGTAAATTTAGGCGCAAGTGATGTTTTAATTTATTTACTGTTAAAACATCGGATATTTCAATTACATTCAAGAGTCCTTCCAATGAGGCAACAGGTCCGCGTATGTTGTGCGAAACGCTATAGAGAAACTTGTCCAATTGATGATTAGTATGTGTTAATTCAAAATTTCGTTTATTGATTTCATCAGAGAAATGAAAGCTTTCTGTAATATCTTCTAAGATAAAGACATAACTTATTTCCCCCGTTTCCTTGTTTGTAGATTCAAAAGCATTACTGTTGATATAATGTTTGGAACCGTTTTTAAGGTTAATAATGGAGAATTTAAGCTTCACATTTTTGTTTGACGAAATCATTTTCATCAGTTTTTCATGAAAATCGGCATTCATTTTAACAGAGATTAGATCAGTCAGGGAATTTTGAAGAATTGATTTGGTGCCAAATAATTGCTCTGCCTTGCGATTAAACCACCTGATTTTTAAATTATAATCCGTAAATAAAATACCAATTGGTGCGATCTCGGCTATATTCTGAAATTGCACAATAGATCTAGCCAATTTTTTCCCTAATTCCCGGGCCATTACTTCTGAATGAAACTTTTCCTCTTCCAATTTCTGGATGGATTGACTACTCATTCCTTTCCTAATTGTATTGAAATAATTATGGCATTCAACTAAATAAAAATCCTCTTCAAGATGGATCAAATTCAGGTCGAAGTGGATTCTTTTAAAATCCTTAAGTATTTTCAGTAATTCTTTCTCTACGTTTTTCGACTTACTTAGCAGGTTTTTATTCCAACGATATGCACGATTACGTGCTGTTATTTTTTCTGAACCACTGCTGTATATACATAGAGGTACTGAAGATGCGTCAAAAATTCTCTTTAATTCCAGGTTTGGATTTCTGAACCAGGCTATGCTATGCGATTTCTTCAAAATATACAAGAATTAATTTCCTCTAATGAGCAAACCTTACTGACTGCATCTAACGCAATAGCCTCTTTGGGCATACCAAAAACTATACAACTCTTTTCATCTTGTGCAACTGTAAAAGCGCCATTGTTTTTCATTTCCAATAATCCCCTGGCTCCATCAGCTCCCATTCCTGTTAGCAAGATACCTTTGCAATTTGCCCCAACATAATTGGCTGCAGAGCGAAACAAGACATCAACTGATGGGCGATGTCTGTTCACCAAAGGGCCATCTTTAATTTCCACATAATAACGTGCCCCGGATCTTTTCACCAACATATGTTTGTTCCCGGGAGCAATCAATACGTTGCCCCGAACAATAGTATCACCATTTTTGGCTTCTTGCACCCTCACTTTACAAACCTTGTCAAGACTTTCGGCAAAGGAGCGGGTAAAATGTTCTGGCATATGCTGCACAATGGCAATACCGGGTGAATCAGCAGGTAATTTGCACAATATTGACCTAAGCGCTTCAGTACCTCCCGTAGAAGCACCTATCAAAACAATCTTTTCTGTGGTTTTAACCATGCTTTTAGGGGAAATTTTGGAAATCACAGCATCAGCAGAGTATTTAGGCTCTACCTTCAAGGGCTTGTGCCTGGTTCCATTAATACTTCTTCTCTTGACCTTAGCATGGGAAGCCGACTTTATAGCTTGCACTAATCGTAACCTGTTTTCTTCCACCTCCTCACCCAAACCGTACATTTTTGGTTTTGTTATAATCTCTACCGCACCATATTGCAATGCCTGAATAGCTGTTTCGGAGCCCATTTGCGTAAGGGATGAAACAATTACCACAGGAATAGGATATTGGGCCATTAAAGTTTTTAAAAAAGTAATGCCATCCATTCGGGGCATTTCAATATCCAAAGTGATTACATCAGGGATTTCCCGTTTTATTTTCTGGGCCGCAAAAAAAGGATCTGCTGCAGTTGCCATTACTTCCAAACCAGGTTCTTCCTCTATAAGCATAGTCAAAGCACTCCTTACTATTGCAGAGTCATCAATTATTAAAACTTTCTTATTTTTCATAATAGTTTACGATAAATAGTGGGTTGAATCTGGGTAATATCAACTTTCATTCCTAGCACCGACTCAGAATGTCCTAAAAAAAGGTAACCTCCCTGATGCAACTGTCTTGCAAGCCTGTTTACTACCTCTTCTTGTTTTTGCTTATCAAAATATATTAAAACGTTTCTACAGAAAATAACATGGAATTTCTGGTTACCATAATTAGGTTCCATCAAATTCCTTTGGTAGAAAACCACTTTATTTCGGATTTCCGGTTTAAACCTTGCCAAATGCTGTTTTGGATTTTTACTTTTCAACATATAGCGTTTCTTATATTCCTCGGGTATAGGTCCCAGCCTGTTTAAATGATATACGCCTGCCTTTGCCTGCTCCAACATTTGATAGGAAAGATCCGAGCCTGAAATATTGTACGTTAGCCGATATTTTCTAGAATAATCATCCAACACCATGGCCAGTGTATAGACCTCCTCCCCGGAAGAACATGCTGAAGACCAAATATTGATATTTTGTCCATAGTGTTTGACAAAATCAGGTAAAAGATACTCTGTAAGAAAATTAAAATGGCTTGGTTCCCGGAAAAAATCGGTTTTATTAGTAGTAATCAAATCTACCAATAGGTTGAGTTCACTTTTATTGTTTCTTTGGAAAACATATCCCAAATAAGAATGGTAACTATCAAAGTTTAGGCTTCTTACCCGACTACCGAGCCTGCTTTCTACCAGTGAACGCTTGGACTGATCCAATTTTATTCCATAGTTTTTAGTAATGAACTGACTAATTTTCTCAAAGCTAAAATCATCAATAACAGGCCTTAGGTTTTGCATAATGAATTCAAATAATGATTGTAATAGTGTAAAGAAACAAAAATGAAGAAAGGGAAGGTTAATCCGGAAAATCAACCTTCCTTGTGGATTATTGAAATTGTTCAAAGTCCTTATCATCAAAATTTTCTTTCCCATTTGATGACTTTGATTCATTCATTTCTAGCTCAAATCCTGCTTCTTTTTGGCTTGAAGTTTTATATTGACCCTGTTTCCTTTCCAAGTCAGTTTTACCCCGAAAAGGCGTTTTGTCAAAAGTACTTGCTCCATTATTATCAGCTGATAATTTAAAGAACCCTACAGCAGCCTTCATTTCCTCCGCCTGACTATTTAATTCCTCAGAACTGGATGCCAATTCTTCTGAAGCTGAAGCATTTTCCTGAATAACCTCAGACAGTTGTTGCAAGCTTGAATTCACTTGTTCTGAACCTGTAGATTGTTCTATAGAAGAGGCGGAAATTTCCTTAATCAACTCAGCTGTCTTTTCTATATCCGGCACTACATCGTTCAACATTTTTCCGGATTTCCTGGCTTTTTCCACCGTTGCAACAGATATCTCATCAATTTCAATAGCTGCTTTCTGGCTTCTTTCAGCCAGTTTTCTAACTTCAGCAGCCACTACGGCAAACCCTTTACCATGTTCTCCGGCCCGGGCAGCTTCTACAGCTGCGTTCAAGGCTAATAAATCTGTTTTAGAAGCTATTTCGCTAATGACAGAGATTTTCTCGGCAATTAAGTCAATTGCCTTAACAGATTCATTCACATGATCCCTGCTATTTCTTATATCTTCTGCAGCCTTTGTGGCCATGGCATTAGTTTGCTGCGCATTATCTTTGCTTTGTTGGATATTGGCGGACATTTGTTCCATGGCAGAAGATGCTTCCTGTGTAGAACTGGCTTGTTCCTGAGAACCCTCTGCCAGTTGTTGAGAACTACTACTTACTTGATGGCTGGCCGAAGCAATATTATCTGCACCTGTCCTAATGGTTATAGCTACCTCCTTCAGCTTTTCCAACATTTGTTCAAGTGCATCATCTAAATCCCCTTCCCGGTTCTTGTCATTCTTCAAGTCCATGGTAAGATTTCCATCAGCTATTTTTTGTGCCAATTCAACGCTTCCACGTATTTTTATTATCATATACTGGATACTTTTCATCATCTCTCCTATTTCATCTTTACTATTGATCTCAACATCCTTTGAAAAGTCTCCCTTCGCCACTCTGCCAACAACAAACTTTGCATTGTTTATTCCTGAAGTGATGGTGGTTATTATCCACCAGGCAATAAGAATACTGATTACAGTAGACAGAATTAATATTACAATCATCTGCAAATTGGCCGAAGCGTAGGCAGTATCACTATTTTCCTTGTCAATTGTAAGCTGGTTATCATTTAAATCTACTAGTTTTACCATTTCAGCCAGAGCATCATCATGTAGCTTTTTGCCGATAGTGTTGGCAAGATCAAATGCTTTAATGTTAGAGTTTTCCTTAGTAAGTCTTTTCACTTCTTTATCGTAATCAAGAAACTTGTCATATTGCCTGTTAAAATTATCCAACAAGGTTTTGTTGCTCCCACTGATATTGTTGCTCAATTTTGCACTTAACATTTCCAGTTTCTGAGCCAGGTTTTCGGTTTTCTGCTCAACAGCCAACATACGCTCCATGTCCCTTTGGGATATCATATTCTTTTGTTCAGAATATAACTCCGTTAAAAGAGATGAAATTTCAAAAGCAACAAATGCCATATTGTTATCACCACTTTTGCGAAGATCATCTGTAATTTTTTCCAAATAGCTTTGGGATTTATTTAAGGCGGTTAGAACCTCATTATTGGAAATGGCTCTTGCCTTAGTATTAGTATTGGCAAGAGCCAGTTGTTGCACACTGGCCAAATTGCCCAAATAAGCATTCCATTTTGCGGAGAAATTATTGATAATGTTTTTCCCTTCTTCTTCGGAATTATCGCTAATAAATTTAAGTCTACTTTCTACATCTAGCTGTTTTTGTTCTATTTGTCGGATTAGGCGCTCCATTTCTTCCGAACTTTCAGTCAATATCAGGTCTTTTTCCGCTTGCGCTATATTGATGATCTCTCTATTGACCCTTGCTCCATGCTTTATTTTCTGGGCAGTAGAATCAGCTATTCTATTGATACGCTTGTTTAGGCCGGACATGTTGATAGAAGCAAGTAAAAAAATCAATCCGGCAAAAAATATCAACAAGATGAATGATACGATAAGTTTGGTTTTAATAGTCATAATTAAATTAGGTTTAAAGGTTTTATGATAACTGGGTTTCTTCAAGCATTTCAACATCCTGACTGCCAAACAATTTTTGGGCATTAAGGATCATAATGAACTGTTCTTTATATTTAATGATGCCATCAATAAATTCGGCACGTTCATAATCTTCCAATGAAGGAGCAGGAAGTATTTCTTCCTGTTTAAAATCCATTACCTGGCTAGCTACATCCACAACTGCCCCCACTTGAATGCTACCATTTTTACCTTTCACATTCAACACTATAATCCTCGTTTTGAGCGTGTCTTCTGCTGTAGGTAAACCAAACTTTATACGTGTATCCACCACAGGCAAAACATTGCCACGCAGGTTAATAATACCTCGCATAAAATGGGGCGATTGGGGCACTTCCGTAATGGTAGAAAGCTCCAGGATTTCAATTACTGAGTCTACCGTGAGCGCAAAGCTCTCTTTTCCCAAGCTAAAAGTCAGATAGGCCTTTGTAGACATTGTTGCTGTTTGTTCCATAAAATTAGTTTTTAGTGATCAATTGATTTATATCCAATATTAATGCTAAACTCCCATCACCTAAGATGGTACCTCCGGAGATAAACTCCTGTGCTTCATAGTATTCTGACAAGGGTTTTAATACAGCTTTAATCTGCCCCTTTATTTGATCAACTGCTATTCCTTTTTTGGAGAGACCTACATCAACAGTGACAATATCTGAAGTGCTATTTCCAATATCCGCTATATCAAAGGCATGTTCCAAAGAAATCACCGACATTTGATGACCCTCTATGTCAAGTATGTGCGAACCTGGTGGCATTTCAGAAAAGACTTTTTTTTCTACTCTGTGAATTTCACGTACTGTATTCAGAGGCAGTACAAAATGAAGATTTCCCACTTTGGTAAGCAGTCCATCAATAATGGAAAGGGATAACGGTATCTTTATAGTAAGTGAGGTTCCTTGATCAACTTCTGATGTAACCAATACTTCCCCCCTAATTTCCTGGATTTTCTTGCGCACTACATCCATGCCCACACCCCTGCCAGAAACATCACTCACTTTTTCAGCTGTAGAAAAACCTGGATGAAAGATCATATTAAGCAAATCTTCTTTTTTCAAATTATCCTCACTTCCAATAATACCTCTCTCGATCGCCTTTTTCTTTATGATCTCAGGATCAATGCCTTTTCCATCATCACTAATTTCAATGATGACATGGTTGCCATTGTAATAAGCATTGAGGTGGATATTCCCAGCTTTCGCTTTGCCCTTGGACATTCTGATTTCTGGTGTTTCTATTCCATGGTCCATACAGTTTCTTATCACATGAAGTAGGGGGTCCATAAGGGTGTCAATTATTTTTTTATCAAGTTCTGTTTCCCTTCCCTCGCTACTAAAATTTACTTCCTTGCCCAAACTATTGGATAAATCATGGATCAATCTATTAAAGCGTGTTTCCAATCTACTTATAGGCATTAGGCTGACGGAAAATATTGTTTGACGAAGATTTTCGGTAATAAATTCCATGTTTTCGGAAACCCGATATAATGTTTGGGATTGAAATCTATCGGCTTCAGCCTTCAGGGTTGCCTGCATGGTAATGAGTTCGCTCACCCAACTCATCAGATCATCAATTTTTTTTCGGCTAACTTTGATGTAGGATGATTCCTGAATTTTATCTTTAAGTTTTTTTTTACCCGTGCTTGCATTATTTACTTCGGAATTCTCCTGAACTTCCGCACTCTTGATGATTGCAAGTCTAATATCCTCCACCAATTCAATTCCTGACTTACTTTCAAGTGATCCTTTCAATTGATTGATTTGAAACTTCACCCTACCTGGCTCAAGAATAAATTCCTCAATAAAAAGAGTTAAATCATCCTCAATGAAAATAAAAAGGCTCTCTATTTCTTCAAGTTTTTGAGTGGTCTCAACCAACAATTTCCATTTTTTAATTGCCTCTCCGGGTTGCTTTTTGAATATTAGAAATTCCAAATGGGGATTCTCCTTTAAATCATCAATTAGAAAATGAAGTGGGTGTCCATCATTTTTCGCCAATTCTACCTTTGGATCAATTTCTATTAGAAATAAGCGTAGGGACTTATCTTCAGATAATGAGTTAGAAAGTGCGGAATTTTCAATGATGGCCTCTATATCATTTATAATTTCCCGAGCACGCTTTCTGGTTGTTGCCTTGGTAAAGACAGGGTCCTGCAAAGCTTGTTTGCCAAAATCAATCGAATTAAGGCTGCATATAATGATTTCCTTATTTATAGAATATTTTCCATTGCGAATGTGGTCATACACATTTTCCAGCTGATGAATGAAATCGCCCAAAGAACGCATATCAAACATATAAGCCGCCCCTTTGATGGTGTGTAAATCCCGGAAAGCCTGTTCCAGTAGTTCTTGATTATCAGCGTCTGTCTCTAGTTTCAGAAAACATTCTTCCAAAGAATTGAGCAAATCGTTTATATCATCAAAAAAACCCTCTTCAATATTATCCATTAGTTTTTGGATTTATTGATTACATATTTGATCTGTGCCAGGAACGCATCCAGTTTATAAGGTTTCCCAATCCAGGCGGTAACTCCGGCATTTTTTGCATCTCTCATTTTCTGAGGGTCTTTCTCCGTAGTTAATAATATAAAAGGCTTATATTGGTAAATAGGATTGATTCTGATTTGTTTGAGGAGCTCATAACCATTCATTTCAGGCATATTGTAATCTGAAATAATTAAGTCATATGGATCATGTACCTCATTTAGAACATTAAGAGCCTCTTTGCCATTATTAGCAGTGGTAATTTCATACCCTTTTATGCTTAAGGTACTTTTTAACAATTCTCTAATAATTTGGAAATCGTCAACTACAAGAATTTTAGTCTTCATAATTAATAGTTTTGGTAATTTGTTTTTTTTGAAATGAGAATATTCCAAAACTATTCTGAATAAAAAGCTAATAAAATCAATAATAAATACAAATGTTACTCAGGTGCAAAATCGTAGAATAAGGAGAAATAACGCGCTTTTTTAGCTTGAAAAGCAGGTTGATTTGCAATTGAAAAAGATAGGCTATGCACTAACTACATCCTTTTAACCGACTTATAGTCAATTGATTGGTGGATTATACCTTGTTCTAATAATTTATAAAACAGCAATCCTCTATTATTCGATTTCCTTCTGTTATACCTAAATGTGTACTCATCCAGGTAATTGGAAAGATATTGTTGTCCAATAAAATTTTGGTGTGTTCCCAACAACCAGCGCCTAATCAAACTAGCCACTCTGTATACATTCGGTAAAATTTCCTTTTCATCAAGTACCGCTTTGTTGCTTTCCACACAATGATCATACCCAAGGTTTTTGAGTCCTTTAAAAACTGAGCGTGAGTCTGTAATTAAGGTACTCCCCTTGTTAATGTTTTGTAGAATAAAATTAATGTGTGCCTTTTCCGATTTGAGAGGGAGTATGGCCATTTTAACCCTTCGGGTACCCTTTTGGGATAATTCAATAGCGATAACAACTGCTACCTGCTTACCGGAGTTTTTTCCTCCAATAAAAACATCATCTACTTCCACGTTTCCATTAAGTTTCTCCTGCTCTGCATATAACATCAGGCTTCTGAATTTATGAAGCCATGACCATGCGGTTCGGTAACTCCCAATCCCCAGAATGCGTTGCAAACCTGTAGCACTTACACCATTTTTTTGAGCAACCATCCACCATAAAGCCCTAAAAACCAATATCATGGGCAGCTTACTATTATGAAAGATAGTGCCAGAAGTGACAGAAATTTCATCTCTACACTTTCGGCATTTTAAGACCCCTCTATTATTTACCCAATAGTCCCTGTTCTGGCATTTCCTACATACATAACCATTTGAATACCTGATTTTTTTAATGTATTCCAAACACTGTTCTTCAGTGGCGAACATCTTTTCAAATTTCATTTGATTTTTAGGAATTTCCATATCCCCAAAGCAAGCACAATTTTCCTTATCTTAAGGATGTGGTTTATGCATAGCCTCAAAAATATTTAAAGTTTAACTGTTTAATTTTCATTAAAAAAAATTAAACACTATATGTGAAAAATGTTACATAATAAACATTATCTTAAAAATTAGTACATATTGAAACCTATTGAAGGAATATTCGTATGTTGGAACATTTAAGCAAGATTAGAATAATAATTTTTATTTAAACCTTAATAGGTAAGTATATTTTCACCTTAGTCCAGTGTCTGTCCAGGCTTTCAATATTCATGGTGCCTCCTATCTTTTTTAGAATTTCCCTTGCATTATGCAAGCCCATTCCATTGCCTGTGGAAAGTTCTGTTCCGCGATAAAACATGTCAAAAACCTTTGGCTTTACTTCTTCAGCTATTCCTATACCGTTGTCTTGTATGGTTATTATATGGAAATATTCATTTTTGTTAACTGACACGTGTATGTTTAATTCATTTTTCCTTGTATCTCTGTATTGAAAACTGTTTTTTAAGATACTTTTCAATACAATCGATAATCTATCTTCATCACTTGTTAAAGTGTAACCAAAAGGAATAGTAATTTCCTTTACAGCATTTACTTCATAGATATTGTCCATGAAATGTAATAGTTCGTCAACAATGGAATAGAGGTTAAGCTCTTTATTTTTAACATGGGTATGTATATTGGTTGCCACATTACTAATATCTTGCACAAAAGCGTTCAATAAGCGCAGATTCAATCTTAAATGATGTTTCAACTGATTAACTGTCTGAACATCTGAGATTTCTATTACTTCTAACAGTCCTTGCAAAGAAGCTACCGGCCCACGAATGTTATGAGACACACTGTAAAGAAACTTATCCAATTCATGATTTCTATGGTTTAACTCAAGATTCCTTTCAGTAATTTCTTCGGAAAAATTCGTGTTTTCTGTATTATCCTCCAAAAGAAACACATACCCTTCTTTATACTCCAGGTCATCATCTACAGCAAAAGCCGAACATTTGACATAAATATCTTTAGCCGATTTAAGGTTTTTAATAGTAAAATTAAATTGAACAGGCTTACCCCTCTCTTTGGATTCTTTAATTTTTGCCCAAAAATCAGAAATGTTTTCCATGTAAATAGCATCCAAAAAATTGGTCTTATGAAGGCTATTCCTACCAAAGAGATGAAGGCATTTTTCATTACTCCATAAGATATCATAAGTAGGATTAGTAAAAACGACCCCAATGGGAGCTATTTCTGCCATTTTCCTGAATCTATTCCCTGTCCTTGAGATTTTTTTTACTGGTTTATCAATGGCCACAGTACTGGAGTCGCTTTTTAAAGTATGCTTTTCATTATTATCATCTTTCCCTGTTTTTTGATGGCTTTGAACTGGTAAACGAATCAATTGAACCAATGAAATATTATCATCTAAAGCTGTAGTGAGAAACTGCGCCTTTTCGTGACCGGACTCTACTAAAGTGGTATTCTTCTGATGATGTTCAAAATATCCCTGCTTCCACACTGAAACGAAATGCTTATAATCACATTCGTTCTCCATAAAAGCTTTATTATATGCCAGAACTTCAACTGAATCTGAATTTTTAAGAAACATCGGTGATGGATTGTTTGTGAAAAAAGTGTACACCTTATCACTCACATTACTCATTAAATTTCGAATGGTCTCCATATAATTTAAAAAAATTATTCAATCCAGACTATTTTAAAAATTGTCTAGTTAACATTATACACCTTAAAAGCAAAATTAGAGAGATTTGAAGTCAGACAAAAACAGGATTGCTATCTAACATTACAAAGGAGGTTCAGATAATTGCCATTCGATAAGTGTTTAGAAAATTTAAAAAAATCAAGGGTATCTTTTAGTATGAGGCTATTTGTAAAAAAACACTTAAACTGACTTGTTTTTATACGTAGGTGATCTACTTAATATGAATAACCTATCTTTCTTAAAAATAGAATAATAGTACATGAGACTCCTTTCCGAATAAACACCCTATGCTCCATTCATGATATAATTATCCCCAAATGTTTAGAGGATGAAACCATTAATGTTGAACGCAGTTAACTCTTTACGGTAGCAGTAACTCTTGATTGATAAAGATTCCCATCAATAGTATTTCTTTCCAACATTCGACCTTTATCTTTGTACTTAACAATACAACTGAAAAACTCTATTTCATATAAAAATTAAAATCATGTACGGTGCTTTAAAAGAAAGATTACAAGAAGACCTTAAAACTTTGGAGAAAGAAGGTTTATATAAAAAGGAACGGATCATCACTACCCCTCAGAGTGCGTCCATTAAAACCACTACTGGCAAAGAGGTGCTTAATTTTTGTTCAAATAACTACCTGGGTCTTTCCTCTCATCCAAAAGTATTGGAAGCCGCTAAAAAAACTCTTGATACTCATGGCTTTGGCATGTCCTCCGTTCGCTTTATTTGCGGCACTCAGGATATTCATAAAGAGCTGGAAGAGAAAATTGCCAGCTTCCTGGGTACTGAAGATACGATATTATATGCTGCTGCTTTTGATGCCAATGGCGGAGTATTTGAACCTATCCTGGGTCCTGAGGATGCAATCATTTCCGATTCATTAAACCATGCCTCTATTATTGATGGAGTAAGACTTTGTAAAGCAGCTCGTTACCGCTACCAGAATAATGATATGGCTGACCTGGAAGAGCAATTGAAGCAAGCCAAAGATGCGAAAAGCAAAATAATTGTTACGGATGGAGTGTTCTCAATGGATGGATATGTGGCACAATTGGACAAAATTTGTGATTTGGCAGAGCAATATAATGCTCTGGTAATGGTGGATGATTGTCACGCTACGGGGTTTATCGGAAAAACCGGAAGAGGTACTCACGAGCTAAACAATGTGATGGGCAGAGTAGATATTATTACAGGTACGCTCGGAAAAGCATTGGGCGGGGCTATGGGTGGTTTTACAAGTGGCAGAAAAGAAATTATTGAAATGTTGCGCCAAAAATCAAGACCATATCTTTTCTCCAATTCTCTGGCACCCTCTATTGTTGGTGCTTCCATAGCAGTATTCGATTTACTAAGCAACACCACAGAATTGAGAGATAAGTTAGAATCGAATGTCAACTACTTTAAAAAAGAAATTAAATCTGCCGGATTTGATATAAAAGATGGTGAATCAGCTATTGTACCTATTATGGTATATGATGCAGCTCTATCCCAGAAATTTGCAGATAGACTATTGGAAGAAGGGATTTATGTAATTGGCTTCTTCTTTCCTGTAGTGCCAAAAGGCCAGGCTCGTATAAGAGTACAGCTTTCAGCAGGCCATGAAAAAGCACATTTGGATACTGCTGTTGCGGCTTTTACCAAAGTGGGGAAAGAATTGGGGATAATTTAAGTTCTGGGAGTGGATCCAGTTGTAATAAAAAATTAACAGTAACCTCGATTTTAAAAGTTCATGTAAAACTACATTAGGACGTTCCCGCTCGTGCGGGATTACATTTTTCAAAAAAAGAAAATTATCCGTGATCTCATTAATATTTAGCATGAGATCACGGATAATTTAAGACTTTTTTGAAAAGGTAAGTCTTAATTTTCCGGCATAGCCTGCCCCGTTTTGCGGGGACGGCTATTCTATAGCAATCGAACTCAGGTCAATCTTTTTTATTTACATGGTTCAGAGGTTAATGCCTGAGGCCCTTTACCTTCCTTACATTTCCATGCATTATGGATTTGAGTTACCTGCCATATGCTTCCTCCTAATTTCAATTCAATTCTATAATATTGATCATGAATCAATCCCTCCTGTAATTCTTTCTTCTCAACCATTACTGCCACATGAGTAATTAAATGAGTAGGACTTAGACTTTTGGAAGCAACATTTACTTCCGAACTTACCATCTGCTGGCCCGCAATACGCAAAGCAATACTTATTGGGCTATACACCCATGGCATTCTTATAGATAATGCCTTTTCGATGGCTTCATTATATTCCTTTACAGGTATATCATTACCTTTTTCCATCAGCTCTTTTTCATAAGCCCATAATCCGCTATCATTCTCCCTACCTTCAATTTTAGGATCACAGGCAGATATCATCAGGGAAAAAAATGCAAGTAGAGAAAATACGTAGTTTAGTTTCATCAGTAAAATACTTTTAAAGATATTTCTTTTGTCTTACTATTTAGATTGAATTTGGCATCCGAATATTTTGGTGCGCTAAAAGTATTGACGGCATCATTACTTGCTCCATAGCCCTCCTTTGGTGCCCCAACAAAGTTAGTATCCATTTCCCCATTTTCGTTTTCATCGTGAAGAAAAACAAGAGCATACTCACCAAAAGGCACATTTTCAAAAACTACCTCGAGTTTATTTTGATCCACCTCAACTTTTTTATTTTTAAATGATTCCTCAGCATTGTCAGGAAAATGTTCCGCAGAATTAAATAAAGAGATTAGTAAATGTCCATCAGTATTTTTAAACTCACTAACCTCAACCGTGATAGTGCCAGTTGTTTCGGTTTCCTGAATACTATATTGAAATAATTGAAAGGCTAGAAATAATGAATAAAGCATTTTTTTTATTTTTTGGTTATTGTTAATAACTCCTTATCCAGATCTATGTTTACCTTGCCTATTTTTTCCAATAATTTTATGTTGATCAACATGGATTGAGATAAGTCTTTGGAAATAACGGCTTTCACATTATTTATTTCTTCACTTCCAACTTTAAGTGATTTTATCAGGAAAATGTGAGAAGAATTTAACGGTTTATTTTTATCAATAAACTCATAAAAGTTGCCTTCAACCCATTCTTTGTATCCTAATGTTCTTGTTTGAATCAACGTTTGGGCAATATCTTTTGAGACAACAACATCTGCATTTATTTTGTCCATACTGACATAAATTTGCAACACATCATTGACAAGGAGTGGGAATTCTACCAGGCCGGAATCAGTCTTTTGGATGGGAATCACAATATTGTTCCTCCTAAATATTTCATCATCAAAAGCTTTATTAATATTTGTTTTACTTTCAGCCTTTTCAGGAAAGGTCATTCTAAATTCATCAATGGACCAATCGGACCAATACAGAATAAATTTTTTATCACCGAATACTATTTTTATATCTTCCAATAAAGGTTCTTCAGGTCTTCCGGCATTCCATCTCCCTTCATATATTTTCTCTTCGGATGGTGCCACAATGGCTTTTAAATCACCATACAGCCAATTTTCCTGATCCCCACTCAGGTAAACCAACTTATAAACATCATTTTCCCTGGCTAAAGCAATACTGTAAGTCCTGCTACTGCTATTAAGAGAATATATCCCCTCTATATCATGCCTCCCTTCCACTTCCCACTTATTTTTCAAACTATCAAGTTCAAATTGGGCTACAACATCAATTGGTAAATAAATTAAACTGAATGAAAGCAAGAAATTTAGGAAATGGTTCTTCATTAGGATTGATATTTAAAATTTGCCAAATATAGTTAGAATGAAAGAGAAAAATCCCACAATCATTTCTGAAAAAAATTCAATTCCCCTTGAAATGGGCGTATTTATTGCAACAAAAAGGAGGAAAACGAAAGATTTACCTGTAAATAAACGATACTTACACAATTCTTGAAAGTTAATTCGCCAATCTTATAGAATATTTGTTAGTTTTGCCGAACTCGGAATATTTAAAATATTATATCAGCTTTTTTTTATGCAAGAAGTAAATAATTTCCTCATTTTCATTGATAGTTTTATAGGTAGTGCCACCTGGTTTCCATATGCTTTGTTAGGAACAGGTTTGTTTTTTACTATTTATTTAAAATTTCCACAAATAAGGTTTTTCAAGCATGCTTTACGAATAGTAAGCGGAAAGTTTGACAGAAGCGATCTACCCGGGGACACTTCCCACTTTCAGGCTCTGGCGACTGCACTTTCAGGTACTGTAGGTACCGGTAATATTGCCGGGGTGGCCTTTGCCATTCACCTTGGAGGTCCCGCTGCCTTATTCTGGATGTTGATTACGGCCGTATTGGGTATGTGTACTAAGTTTGTGGAAGTAGCTCTATCCCATAAGTACCGTACCAAGCTGGATGATGGCAGTATGGCTGGTGGACCAATGTATTATATGAGGAATGCTACATTTAAATTGAGGGGCAAGAAGGTGAACTTAAAATGGTTAGCTGCTATTTTTGCTTTTGCAACTGTACTTTCGTCCTTTGGAACAGGTAGTTTGCCTCAAATCAACAGTATCTCCAGTACCTTATTAGCTACTTTTGGCTTAGATCAGATGATAACGGGAGCTGTATTGGCTGTTCTACTCGGATTAGTAATTATTGGTGGCATTAAAAGAATTGCTGCCGTTACTTCTAAACTGGTACCGGGAATGGCAATCATTTATTTCATTGGAGCCTTTGCCGTAATCTTTTACAATGCTGAAAACATTATCCCTTCATTAATAGCTATTTTTGGAGATATCTTTACCGGATCAGCCGCAACAGGAGGTTTTATTGGTGCTAACTTAGCATTCGCTTTTAACAGAGGAGTAAACAGAGGTTTGTTTTCAAATGAAGCCGGACAGGGATCAGCCCCTATTGCACACGCATCGGCCAAGGCAAATGAGCCTTTATCAGAAGGTATGGTGGCTATATTAGAGCCATTTATTGACACCATCATTATTTGTACAGTAACAGGATTAGTACTACTGTCATCAGGAGTATGGAATCAAAAGCATATCAATCAATTTGAATATTCCGAAATTGAACTATTGTCCAAACAATTCACCGAAGACAATCCTGAACATGTTCAGAAGATTTACAATCACCTTAACGATGAAGAAAAATTAGCAAGATATTCAGGTGCAATAGAGGTGGAAAATGGCAAGATTACCAATACCAATGAATTTACATTTATTCATGCACGAAGTTTTGCAGATAGCGTGACCATCTATAAAAATGAAGGGTTATTAGTGGATGAACTTTTTACAGGCTCTATCAATATACAAAATGGGAACATAAGTGATGATACGCCATTGAAAATTATTGGCCAATCTTTAGTGCACAGTTCACCACTTACAGCGCTGGCTTTTAACCAAGGGTACTTTGGCGACTGGGGACAATATATTGTTGCCATTGGTCTTTTACTGTTTGCTTTCAGTACAGCTATTAGCTGGTCCTACTATGGGGATCGGGCAATGACTTATTTATTTGGAACCAAATCAGTGGTTTACTATAGAATAGTTTATGTAGTGGCATTTTTCTTTGCCTCTTTCCAGGATACTACCATTATTTGGACATTATCGGCCATAACTATTGCTTTGATGACTATTCCTAACTTAATTGGAATTATATGGCTGAGGAAGGATATGAAAAATACCATCAGAGATTATGGTGATTTCTTCGAGAAAAATTTCCCTGGGGAGAAACATCCTAAGTTTAAATAATTAACAAAAAGTTGAACCTATTGATAGCTCGTGCCCAAAGTGCGGGCTATTTTTTTTAGTTTTTCTGTACTTAACATCTGTCCAGTTACTCAAAAATATTTGTGCAGTCTCAAACGAACATGGGTCTGCTTTATTAAAATCAAATTGTCCGGGGAGGCGTCAGACAGTTGTAAGAACCGACAAACAACCGTCAGAAGCCTTTTGTGACTTCAGCTTTGGAAAGGAGCCTGAGCCTGGTTTCCTGAATATACCTCCTCGATTAGCAGAAAGTTTGTGAGGAAAGCTAATAGCAAATCGGAAAGAGGAAAAGCTAGCTACCCACCGTTTCTGACGGTTTGGAACCGTCTGACCGGAGCCGATAACCCGCACTTAGGTCAGACCAAGGTTCGGTACCGGGATTTGCTCCCATTGGTTATTGCGAGCATGCTATTCCGTGCCAACGGAATTCATGTAAAGCAATCTGTTGGCTAAACTTCGTTGCCAGGTTTTGCTTATCCGGCTACTTGTTTTTTGTAACTGTTTATACAAAGCAAAAAACCCTTACAACAAACAAGGCATGGAAAAATCCATGCCTTGTTTGTTAACCCTGTTGGATTAACACTGCTCTTCGATATGTTGCATTGAAACCTTTAGAATATTTTATAAAAAGAGGTGTTATCAACGTTCAATAAAAAGTCAGCTCTGCCCATCCATTTTTTAAGTTCAGGGTCTTGAGTATCAAAAGCATTCAGCTCACCTTGATAAATTATTTCATCCTTTTCATCAAGTATTTTTACAATAGTTATATTGTCACATAGAATCACACCAGCTTCTACCAATTCTCTTCCCATTTTATCCAACTCAGATTCAGCTTTCAATTCAGCTAAATATTTAGCTTCCTTTTTCTCTTTATCAGAAATTGATGTTTCGTTCGCCATTACTTGTACACTACTGATGATGCCCATTGCCAGAATCATCAAACTAACTTTTGCGGAGGTTCTTAAATTTTTCATGATTTTAATTTTTATGTTTTTTTCTTATTCTATAGCTAAGACGCTGCCAAATATTCCATAGTTGCAAATCAGCTTCTAAACGATTTAAAAGGCTATTTTCAAAAATAGATTTTAGAGAAGTGTTCACAACCGTACAGTCGAATATGCGATAATGGGACAGTTAAAATCAGGAGAATTTCCGGAGGGTAGATCTAATAGATGATAAATAAGAGCTGCCAAATAAATTCAGGTGGACTAAAAGGGGATATAAATTATAGATAGCAATTCTTTCGTGGAAATCCGGCACCAAAGGAAAGCTATTTTCATAGGCCTCGTAGAATCTTTTTCCGAACCCACCAAAGAGATGGGTAAATGCCAAGTCCGTTTCCCTGAAACTATATTGAATGGAAGGATCAATCAAATAAGGTGTCTGCCCCTCACCTGCCAGGAAATTGCCACTCCATAAATCTCCATGTACCAAGGAAGGAGATGCATCGGGAATAATTTGTTCCAGCATTTTAAACAACGATTCAAAAGCCTCATTATCAGACTTACTTAATAAACCACTTCGATTAGCCAAGTCTATTTGACTTTGTAATCTTTCTTCTTTAAAGAAAGTAAGAAAATTATTACACCTGGTGTTACTTTGTGGCAAACTGCCAATGTAGTTATCCCTTTCCCAACCGAAATATTTAGCAGGCTGACGGTGCATATTAGCTAATGAAATGGCGAAATTCTCCCATAATTGATCAGTAGGATGTTCTTCCCGAATGAATGGAAGTACCAGAACTTCATAGTTTTCTACCCTTTCAAAGAAAATTATTTTTGGAACCTGAATAGTGCCGGTTTTTGTAATGGCTTTTAAACCCTCTACTTCAGATTGAATGATGTCAGGATATTGATTGGCATTATTAAATTTCAGAAAATATGAAGATTCATTAATCGAAAAACGAAATGCCTGATTGATACTCCCACCTGAAACATATTCAAATGCTATATTCTTTGAGGAAAAGAAATGATTAATAACCTTTATTATTTCCTGTGGAATCATCTACTTGTATGCTTAATTATAGTCTCGTCCATTTTTCTTTTATATTTCCTGGCTGGTGGCAAGTTATATGATTTCATTACAAATTGCCTTTTCTAGTAAGAATTCATAAAACATCACATTGCTCTCCTCTATTTCCTCCCTAAAACATGAATTTATTTTTAACGTTCCTGCCTTATGACTGTTACTTCTTTAGCTCATTTCTGGCTAAGTCTCCGGTGAATTTCAAGCTATCTTGTATTTTTACGATTAAATACACATATACAAGATTTTGCTTGGGTAATGCGGTCATTTCTTCTATTTTTGCACAAACTTAAAAATGAGTATTAATGAGCGTTTTAGTAAATAAAGATTCCAAAGTTATAGTTCAGGGTTTTACCGGTTCAGAAGGCACTTTTCATGCTGAACAAATGATTGAATACGGTACAAACATTGTAGGTGGGGTTACTCCTGGAAAAGGTGGTCAAACTCATTTGGGCAAGCCAGTATTTAATACTGTTGCTGAAGCAGTTGAAAAAGCTGGAGCTAATGTTTCTATTATTTTTGTGCCCCCTGCATTTGCAGCTGATGCTATCATGGAAGCCGCTGACGCAGGCATAAAAGTGATCATCACTATTACTGAAGGAATTCCTGTAAAAGATATGATGCAGGCTAAAACCTATATTCAAGGTAAAGATTTGGTGTTAATAGGTCCTAACTGCCCTGGTGTTATTACTCCGGGAGAAGCGAAAGTGGGTATTATGCCAGGTTTTGTATTCAAAAAAGGAAGAATAGGTATTGTTTCCAAATCAGGAACCTTAACTTACGAAGCTGCCGATCAAATCGTAAAAGCAGGTTTCGGTATTTCTACAGCTATTGGTATCGGTGGTGACCCCATCATTGGTACACCTACAAAAGAAGCTGTGAAAATGTTGATGGAAGATGATGAAACTGACGCAATTGTAATGATTGGTGAGATTGGAGGAAATTATGAAGCGGAAGCTGCTCGTTGGATCAAGGAAAATGGCAACAAAAAACCTGTTGTAGGTTTCATTGCTGGGAAAACGGCCCCTGCCGGAAGAAGAATGGGTCATGCTGGTGCTATTATTGGAGGGAAAGATGATACCGCTGAAGCTAAAATGAAGATCATGGACGAGTGTGGTATTTTCGTGGTACAATCTCCTGCTGATATTGGGGAGACTATGAAAAAAGCATTGGCTTAATATTAATATTTGAGAAAGTTCAGATACTAATTTTATTATAGAACTAAAAGGACGGTAAAAATCGTCCTTTTCTTTTTTAATAGCAACCCAACTTTCCATACTTTCTAAAAAGGTCTTCGAAGGTTTGTGAGCCACAAACCTTGGACGGAAGAAGGGGAAAACCCCTCTTAAAACAATGAAAATAGGCTTTACAAAAAAAATAATATTTATTTAGGTAACAGGGGTTACTTTTTCCTTGCGAAAAGTATATACCTATACAAACACACAAATTTTATTCATACACCTGTTTAACATTAAAGTCTTCTTTGAAAAAAGAAGACTTTTTTGCTTTCTGATAACTGGTTCCGCAACCATATTTTATTGAAGCACATCATTGTCAATTGTTTATTTTATGTGATTGTCAACTTATTTCAGGAGATAACTTTTATGGCTTTATTAAACACAAATTTTCCACGAAGGCGTCAGACGGTTGTAAGAGCCGGCAAACAACCGTCAGAAGCCTTTTGTGACTTTAGCTTTGGAAAGGAGCCTGAGCATGGTTTCCTGAATACATCTCCTCGATTAGCAGGAAGTTTGTGAGGACACAAACTTTGGCGAATTGGGTGCTAATTGGCAGGCAAAAAAAATGATATTTTTCAGATAACAGGGGTTACTTTTTACTTGTGAGATGTATATACCTACACAAACACACAAATTTTATTCATACACCTGTTTAACATTAAAGTCTTCTTTGAAAAAAGAAGACTTTTTTGCTTTCTGGCAATTACTTCCACACCGACCATTTCGTATTGAAATACATCCTCGTTAATTGTTTATTGATGTAATTGTCAACTTATTTCAGGAGATACCCTTTCAAACCAAATTATAGGCGCCCTTTGGAAGGTCTGTGAGCCACAGACCCCGGAACGGGAGAAAGAGAAAGCACATCCTTGTTAATTGCTATTTTATAAATTGTCAACTTATTTCAGATGACAGGGGTTACTTTTTACTTGTGAGATGTATGTACCTATACAAACACACAAATTTTATTCATACACCTGTTTAACATTAAAAGCTTTCTTTGAAAAAAGAGAGCTTTTTTTGTGTCTACTTCTTTTTTATGCTTATCTGCTTTTTATCTTTACAGTATGGAATTTATAAAACTCAACATCAGCTATAAAAAACATATTGCACTCATTACTTTAAACAGGCCTAAAGAATTGAATGCCTTAAACTTACAGTTAATGGGAGAGTTAAGAGATACTCTTAAAGCACTGGATGACAATGATGAGGTGCGGGTTATTGTGTTAACAGGGAATGAAAAAGCTTTTGCCGCAGGAGCCGATATTAAACAAATGGCTGGTAAAACTGCTATCGACATGCTTAATGTCGATCAATTCAGCACCTGGGACCAGATCAAAAAAACAAAAAAACCAATCATTGCGGCTGTATCAGGCTTTGCTTTGGGTGGCGGTTGTGAATTAGCCATGACTTGCGACATGATTGTAGCTTCGGAATCTGCTAAATTCGGTCAGCCGGAAATAAAAATCGGGGTTATGCCCGGTGCAGGTGGTACACAAAGACTAACTAGAGCCATAGGCAAGGCAAAAGCAATGGAAATGGTATTGACCGGGAAGTTTATCGGTGCTGAAGAAGCGGAGAAATACGGACTGATCAATAAAGTTGTTCCCGTAGAAATGTATTTGGACGCTGCTATAGAACTAGCCGAGCAAATTGCTGAATTATCCCCGGTAGCAGTAAAACTAGCTAAGGAATCTGTCAACCGAACTTTTGAAACTCATTTGGATGAAGGATTGCATTTTGAGAGAAAAAATTTCTACCTCACTTTTGCTTCCGAAGATCAAACAGAAGGGATGAATGCCTTTATTGATAAAAGAAAACCTGAGTTTAAAGGGAAGTAAAGGAATAAATGAGTCTCAGACTCACTTCTATTTGTATATCCTTAGTCCGCTGCGCTGAAGACTAAGGATAGAGAGAGAATCACAACAATTAGTCTAAGTATCCAATTAATTAATTGGACAATCCGGTAGTTACTGCACCACAACTAAAGGAAGAGAGACTAGAATTTCACCGCTGTAAGCCATGGTACGTGTCTCACGTACCATCCATCAGAGGCTTTATTAACAACTCAACTGAACCTTATGGTTATTCCAATGCACGAAGGAATCTTTTACATGATTTGATATTTCATGTGTATAAGTTTATTGTAAATGGTCACCCCGATTTAGTCGGGGCAGGCTATGGAATTCAATAAATTTTATTCATCCTCGGTTGGTATGTTAAGGATTCTAAAATTTATGCTCATTTCATATGGAAAAGATTGCCGCACATTAATTCTGCCCTAAAGTCAGAATTGAATGTTCGCAATTACCAGTAAGTTTAGATTTGGGAGGCTTGGAAAAAAACTGGTGTATTAGAATTATCAATGAGCCGAAGACTCACTTCTATTTGCAAATCCTTAGTCCGCTGCGCTGAAGACTAAGGATAGGGAGAGGGCAGAAAGATTACTTCACATGCGTTCGCAAAGACATTCTAAGAATATGTTAGGACTGCTTTACGATTTTCTTTTAATGAAAATATTATTAGAATGTCTTCGCGAGGCACGAAGCGATCTCTATCAACTATAGCGAAGCAGCCTTATCTTAATACTATTCAAAAAGATTGAAGAAATTATTACCTTAGTGATCCTAATGTACAAAGGATGAGGGACCACAATTACTTTATTTATATCCTTACCAATAGGAATAACACTGTTCTTTATACTGGAGTAACCAATAATATAAGACGTAGAGTGACTGAGCATAAAGAGAAACTTAATAAAGGATTTACTTTCAGGTATAAAGTTGATAAATTGGTGTATTTTGAAAGATTCAGCTCTATCATAGAAGCTATAGCACGTGAAAAACAAATTAAAGCCGGATCCAGGCAGAAAAAGCTTGATTTAATAAATCAAGAAAATCCTGAATGGATTGATCTGTTTTATACAAACAGGATCGATTGAGAATCGGCCTAAAGGCTTCTAAAGAAAGTTTGCTTCACTGCGTTCGCAAGGACGTTCTAAGATTATGTAAGGATTACATTACGTTTCTCTTTGCAAGTAAGACCTCTTAGAATGTCTTCATGATTCCGAAAGTTTTCGGAAGAAACGATCCCTATCAACAATAGCATTCTTATCATTTGTTCGCAAAGACATTCTCAAAAAAATAGAAAAACATGCATAATTTCCTTAATTTTGCGAGCTTAAATTGGTTACCTTAAAAAGAAATACGCATGTCACTGGCTACAAAATACGATCCTACGGAAATAGAAGACAAATGGTACAAATACTGGATGGACCACAAGTTCTTCGCCTCCAAACCAGATAAAAATAAAGAGCCTTACACCATCGTAATCCCTCCTCCCAATGTAACAGGCCAGTTGCACATGGGTCATATGCTGAACAATACCATTCAGGATGTACTGATCAGACGCGCCAGAATGCAGGGCAAAGAAGCCTGCTGGGTACCTGGAACAGATCATGCTTCCATTGCCACAGAAGCCAAAGTAGTCAACTTACTGAAGGAAAAAGGCATTAAAAAAAGTGATATTTCCCGTGAAGAATTCATGAAACACGCATGGGAGTGGAAGGAAAAATATGGAGGTATCATCCTTCAGCAACTAAAAAAATTGGGGGCTTCCTGCGATTGGGACCGAGAGCGCTTTACAATGGAGGAAGACCTTTCTGCAGCTGTAATTGAAGTGTTTGTAGATTTATACAAAAAAGGATACATCTACCGTGGCATCCGAATGGTGAACTGGGATCCGGAAGGAAAAACAGCTTTAGCAGATGATGAAGTTATTTTTAAAGAAGTAAATTCTAAACTATACCACATAAAATACCAGATTGAAGGTACGCAGGACTATTTAGTAATTGCCACTACCCGACCTGAAACCATTATGGCCGATGCAGCTATATGTATTAATCCCAATGATGCACGTTTCAAACATTTGAAAGGAAAAAGAGCCATTATTCCACTAATCAACAAAAGCATACCTATTGTTGAAGATGAGTATGTAGATATGGAATTTGGTACAGGTTGCCTAAAAGTAACACCGGCACATGATATTAATGATTACGAAATCGGCTTACGCCATCAATTACCTGTAATTGATATCATCAATGACAATGGTACTTTAAATGAAAAAGCACAGATTTTAATAGGTGAAGACAGATTTATTGCCAGAAAGAAAATTGCCAAGCTGTTAAAAGCTGAGGATTTGCTGGAAAAAGAAGAAGATTACACCAGCAATGTGGGACATTCGGAACGTACCAATGCAGTAATTGAGCCTAAGCTTTCCATGCAATGGTTTGTGAAAATGGAAGAGTTGGTAAAGCCTGCTTACGAAAATGTGATGAATGACAATATTCAGCTCATTCCTTCCAAATTTAAAAATACCTATAAGCACTGGATGGAAAATGTGCGTGATTGGTGTATTTCCCGTCAGCTTTGGTGGGGACAACAGATTCCTGCTTACCACTTGCCGAATGGTGAATTTGTAGTGGCCAAAACAGATGAGGAAGCTTTAGCTTTGGCGAAAGAAAAAATGGGGGATAATTCCCTTACGTTGCAGGACCTGAAGCAGGATGAAGATGTATTGGATACCTGGTTCAGCTCATGGTTATGGCCAATGTCTGTTTTTGATGGATTTAAAAATCCTGAAAATGAAGATTTCAAATACTACTACCCTACCAATGATTTGGTAACTGGTCCGGATATTTTGTTTTTCTGGGTAGCCAGAATGGCCATTGCAGGTTATGAATATACAGGCAAAAAACCTTTTAACAATGTTTACCTCACAGGTATAGTGCGTGATACACAGGGCCGCAAAATGTCTAAGCAATTGGGCAATTCACCTGACCCACTGGATTTGATTAAAAATCATGGTGCAGATGGCGTAAGAGCAGGTTTATTGCTCTCTTCCGCTGCCGGAAATGATCTTTTATTCGATGTTAAATTATGTGAGCAGGGATGGAATTTCGGGAATAAAATCTGGAATGCCTTCCGTCTGGTAAAAGGATGGGAAATTGTGGATACCGATACTCCTGTTGCTTCACAAAAAGCACAGGAATGGTTCAAAGCACGTTTTGAGCAAACCATTATTGAGATAGAGGATCATTTCAGCAAATTTCGTATTTCTGATGCCCTTATGACTACTTACAAGCTGATCTGGGATGACTTTTGTGCATTGTATTTAGAATTGGTTAAACCGGCTTACGGAGCACCAATTGACCGCAAGAGCTATGAAGCAACCATCGGTTTCTTCGAAGATATCTTGAAAATTCTTCATCCGTTTATGCCATTCTTAACAGAAGAACTGTGGCACCAGATTAAAGAGCGGAAAACTGAAGACTCCTTAATTATTTCCAGCTGGCCGGAAAGCCAGCCTTTTGATGAGAACATAGTAAAAGAGGCGCAGGTAGCTTTTGAAGTAATTACTCAAATCAGAAACATCAGAGCTTCTAAAGGAATTTCTCCTAAAGAAGCTTTAAAATTGTATGTAAAAACGGATAATCAGGCAGTGTATGAAAAGTATATTTCTTTCATACATAAACTGGCAAACCTAGAATCACTTGAATTTACTGACAACAAAATCGACAATGCATTGAGCTTCCTTATTAAGTCAGACGAATGCTTTATTCCGATGGTAGGCAATATTGATATTGAGAAGGAAAAGGCAGAACTGCAAAAAGAGTTAGATTATACTAAAGGCTTTTTAAACAGCGTGACCAAAAAACTGAGCAATGAGCGCTTTGTAAGCAATGCCCCCGATCAGGTGGTTGCTATGGAAAAACAAAAGCAAGCGGATGCTGAAGCGAAGATCAAAACGTTAGAGGAAAGCTTAGCTAGTTTGGGTTAATGTGTTGAGGTGAGGAAGTGTTTAGGTAGGAGCTAGCTGGTTTCGAGGTTTACAGGTTTTGGAGTGCAGAAGTTTTGAAGTGTTTGAATCGTCCTAAAAAAGTTTACAGATTTAACTTTAATTTACAATCCTTTTTTGTGTAGACCTATCTTAGGACAAGTCCTCTTAAGTCCTGAAAGGGCTTCATCAACAGCAGAGTGTGCAGCACTCCGTAATGATAGTGATTGTTTAGGAGCTAAATTCAATAAAATATTATATACTTTAAATTATAATTGTAACTACCCCCTACTTTTAATAGCAAAACTAGGATTGTTGTCATTTTCCATAGTCAAATAAATAAGTTCCCAATCATATTTAATACAAAATTCAGACACTGCTTCCATAACACCAAACCTACTGAATCCATCCCTCGACCATCTCACAAAATCATGTCCAGCTAAAATACCATTTTCTTTAACCTTATTTCTGTAAGCTACTAATTCTTGATAGGTTACCTTATAGCTATGACCAGTATCTATATAGACCCAATCAAAGTATTTATCAGAAAACTCACTTACAACCTCAACTGATAAACCAAGGTTTATCTCAATTTTACCTGATTTAATTTCGCTATTGAAAGTTTCTTCTACTAATTTTCGTTTTTTTTGATTATATCTATTAGTACCCCAAAAATCAACTAAATGTAGTTTTTTTGGCTTACACTCCTTTAGGATAAGTTTTGAAAAGCGTCCCTGATCAACACCTAATTCAGCCACAATTCCATTTTCAGGCAGTAGTTTGAGTAATTCTAAGCGAGTTGGTAGTAATCTAGCATTTAATAAAAGTTGATCTGTGAAATTATATTTAGGTATTTTATCTTCTTCCTGTATCCTTAATTGCAAAAGTTCTCTTTTAAAAAAGTTGAAGGCTGATCTCTTTATAAACTTTGGAACTAAGCTTGTCATTCTAAATACCATAAAATTGAGTTTTATCTAATGTTAAAATTAGAATTAATAAATTAAAAATATGTATCAAATGATAATTTAAAACTTTTTTTGATATAAAATTTCCAATTCTTGCCATATAGTTTTACTACCAAATTGTTTAGAAAAAGTAATTCCATTTTCACCCATTTTTTTTTGTAACATTTTATCTTCAATTAATAAATTAATTTTTTCAACTAATCCATTAACATCATTTTTGGGAACTATAAAACCATTAAAATTATCCAAAACTGCATCCTTACAACCTGTTACATTATTCGTAATAGTTGGCACGCCCAAAGCAGCTGCCTGAATTAAAACATTTCCAAACCCTTCTCTATAGGAAGGCAACACTAATACATTAAAATTAGCTATAAAGTATTCTATGGCGTTTTGAAAACCTACATAAATTAGGTTTTTATCCTGTTTTCTATATTCCAGTTCTTTTTCAATTTCATCAGATTCTAAACTTCCAACTAATAAAAGTTGAATAAATGGGTGTTTTAATTTAAGTATATCATATGCTGAGAATAACTCTTTTAAACCTTTATCCGGGTGCAACCTTCCAGCAAAACCAATTGTAAAATAATCTTTATTAATGTTATAATCAGATATAATTTCATGTAGTTTTAAATCATTTAATTTGGCTCTACTAAATTTTTCTAAACTAATCCCATTACTACTGCCTTTCCCCAATACTAATGTCTTTTCTTGTTTAAATATGTTTTCATTAACAGCTAATTCTTTTAAACTTGGACTAATACAAACAATTTTATGTGCAAATACTCCACAAATCTTTTCCAAAGTCTTTAAAACAAATCTTTTCATACCCAATTCAGTTTCAAATCGAAATCCTCTGCAAGTATAAATACGAGTAGGTACTCTTAAGAACCATGATGCTGTCATTAATATTAAAGAAGCTTTTGGAGTACCTGCATTGACTATATCAGGTTTAATTTGATTTAATAAACGAATACTTAAAAAGAGAGACTTTATATCTTTTAAAATTGAAATTTCACGTTCGAAATTGATAGAATATGCAACACCACCTTCTCGCTCTATCAGAGCATTCGTTTTTTCCCCAACTTTGGTAATAATACTTACTTCATAGCCTTTATCCTGAAAATATTTTACTTGTCCAGTTATTAATATAGCACTGACATCCGCAGTGTAGGCTAAAACAATTTTCTTTTTATTCTTTAACATCAGCTATTATGGATTGAAAAAATGCTTTTCGCCTATCGTTCAATTTATAATATTGATAATCCTGAGCTTTTTTGAAATTACTTTTGCTTTCACTTCTTAATAATTCAGGAGTATTTAAAAAACATTTAAGTTGATGTGCTAAAGTATTATAATCACCTGTTTGATGCAATGCCTTTTCGGGCAACAACTCAGGAATACCTCCTGTAGTAGCGCCCAATACAGGACATGCTCGACTCATCGCCTCAATGACAGACCGAGGCAGCCCCTCTTGTCTGGAAGGATGGACATACAGATGGAGTTGATCCAGAAAATCCAAAATCTCTTCTCCTGATTTCAATTTTCCAATTATTTTCACCTGTTCTGATAAATTATATTCTCTTGCTAGTTCTATCACCCAATCAGAATTACCAGGACCTACCATCCTTATTTCAAATGGAGGCAAATCTTTTTTAACCTTTGATAACGCCTTTATTATTTCTACATGCCCTTTATAACGTACATTAAAAGAACCAATCAATCCAATGATAAAGGTTGATTGATTATCCAAATTAGATAATAATTTTTGCTTCATAACTAAAGCATTATCATCCATAACAGGAATAATCGCATTCGTAGCATGAATACTTTTACCTTTAGTAGGATATCTTTTTTGTAAGAATTTTTCTGTCACATAAATAACATAGTCTGCATTTCGAACTGCCAACTTTTGTCTCAAAAAAGCAAATGGAGCTATAATTTTCCCTATAATGCTTCCATGATTCCAATAAGCATCCCAAGGGCAACCCACCACCTCTACCCAATACGGTATTTTGTTTTTCTTAGCAATCTGTATGGAATTATAAGGCAACTCCCCTGGCACCCTAGCAGCAATAGCGGAGGATTTCACCAGCTCTTGTTCAAGTCTTTTATTGATAAAGAAAATGTTTTTCACGAACGACTTAAGGTTGGAGATATATTCAAACGATTTAAACTCAACAGCTGGTAAATCTGATCTACTAAGATTTTTTATTTGCTCAGTATCTGATTCTTCAATCAGAGTGCCTATTACTACCAAATTATCAGCCACTTCCAAGTACCGCTTCCATGCTTCTGCAGCCATGGGCCCAGAAGAATAAACCTCTGAATTATTATTGACATAATACCGATGATCGTAAATAAATGCTATAGAATTAACTTTCATGATGCCAGTATTTATGCCATTTTAGTAAAACGTAAATATTCCAAAGCTTATCAGCGTTTATTGCCTGCCCTTTACTCAATTTTTTATCCAATTTGAAAATCTCTTTTGGATTTGATATTCCTAACTCTGCCCATTTTGCGGATTGAAGCAATTCCTTCCACTCAAGATTGAGTTCTCCTCTCATCCACTTATATACAGGTATGTTGAAGCCTTTTTTTGGACGTTCAAAAACATCTGGGTTAATAAATTCTGCAAGATATTGTTTTAATAAAATTTTAGATTTTTGTTGATGATACTTTAAATGAAATGGTACTTGAGCTGCAAATTCAACAAAGTTTTTATCCAACATAGGGTCCCTTACTTCCAAACTAAAAAACATACTTGCTCTATCTACTTTAGTAAGTATACTTGGTAAATAATATTGATAAGTATATGGCATTAAGGAAGTTATGTCATTAGGTAAAGAATCTTCCTCACTTTGAATATCAGCTAATTTAATCCCTGTCAATTTACTTATTTCCTGTGGAGTAAAAACAGTTTCATAAGCCTTCAGTGCTCCAACATAGGTCTTAGCTCGAAATATATCTCTTAACTTTAATACTCTGGAATAAAAGTTATAAATAAGACCATCAAATATTTTCACAAACGGCAAGGACAGCCATAAGATTGCCATAATTGATTTTCTCACCCAACTATTAGAATAATTATCTCGTATTTTTTTTATAAAGATGAATTTATTGTACCCAAAGAAAGCTTCATCACCACCATCTGAAGATAGAGCTACTTTTACATTTTGAGAAGCAAACTCACAAAGGATCATAGTTGGAATACAAGAATTATCAGCTAATGGCTCATCATACACTTCAGGTAAATAATTCACGTAATTTAAGAAGTCGCGTTCTTCTAATATTTTAGTTTTATTAATTAATTGAAGTGAGGATGCTATCTTTTTAGCATAAGAAGATTCATCAAATTTCTCATCCTTAAAACCTATGGTATAAGTATTTAATGTAGGATTATATTTTTTCACCACTGCTGTCACCAAAGAACTATCTATCCCACCGCTTAAAAAAGAACTAACCTCAACATCCGCTACTAACCTATTGCTAAAAGCTTCGTCAGCTACTTTTTTAAAAGCCTCGAAAATATCCTGATCATCTTTCGTGTTTTGTGTTTGATAGGCATTATATATATGCCAGTATTTTTTTTCAGTAATTGCTTGATTCGCTAAGTTGATTTCAATATAACTACCTGGTGAGAGTTTTTTTACATTCTTATAAATGGATCTAGGCGCATTAATATAACCTAGTTTCAAATATTCATGAACAGCCTCATGATCAATTTTAAGTTGAAAATATGTGGCCAAATGAAATGGTTTCAATTCTGAGCCAAATTGAAAAACATCATTCTCGAAGCTATAATATAAAGGTTTTACTCCTAAAGGATCTCTAGCTAACAAAACTTTATTTTCGGATTCTTTGTAATAGGCAAAGGCAAACATACCTGATACAGACTGCAAACTTTCCGTACCAAATTCATCCAGTAACTTTAATAACACCTCTGTATCAGATGTTGAAATAAACTCCTCTTGTGGAAGTAACTCATACTTTAAACGCTCATGATTGTATATTTCCCCATTGAAAGTTATCCAGCTTTGATGCTTTTTATTAAACATAGGCTGCTTCGCATTATCAGATAAATCAATAATCGAAAGCCTTCTATGCCCAAAACCTATCCGTGCATACTGATTATCTATTAATTGATAACCAGCTCCATCAGGGCCTCTTTTTGCAAGAGTATCAGTAATTGCCCGCAAATAATCTTTATTGGCCGTTACTTTGGTAAAGTCAATAAAGCCAGCTATTCCACACATAGAAATTCATCAAATATTTTGTAATATCGTTCTGCGATTTTCTCAGGCTTATACATATTAGCCCTCTCCAAACCATTTACCATCAACTCTTTTCTTAATAATTCATTTTGAGTAAGCTCTTGGATATATTCTGATAACTGCATAGCATTACCTACTTCGAACAAGAGACCATTTTTTCTGTTCTCAATGATTTCCGAAGGACCATGCGGGCAATCTGAGGAAATTACTGGTAGACCATGAGCCATAGCTTCTACAATCACATTACCAAAACCCTCCCACTTAGAACTCAGTACAAATATATCACTATTGTAAAAGTAAGTTGAGACATCAGAAGTAAATCCTTTAAATTCTATATCATCATTTAGATCTAATTTCAGACTAAGCCTTTTTAATTCCGCCTCCTTTGCCCCTCTACCTAATATTGTCAGCTTGAATGATTGATTCTTTTGTTTCAATAGTGCTAAAGCATTAAAAAATGTTGCGTAATCTTTTTGTTCTTCCAAACGGCCAACTGCCAGAAGTTGTACTGGTTTTTCATATACCACGTCCTCCTTAGGTTTTACAGTCTCTGGCCAGCCTACATTTGGTACAACAGTTATTTTTCCCTGCAATTTTGGAATTAAGTGAAGATAATCAGAAGCAACGCCTGAAGACAGAGAAATCATATGTTTAGCTCTAGGGTAAAGCTTAGTAGCTATCCATTTGATAGCCCTTGTAATAGGCGTTCTATTTAAATCAATAATTGGATTATTTTGTACACCAATTAAAACAGGTATGTTAGAGAAAAATGTACGCATCAGCATGACCACATTAGGACCATCTTGAATACTAAAGATAAGATCTGGCTGTATTTCTTTTATTTTCTTTTTTAACAATAGAAAAGCCTTAACCATTGAAGCTGTATAGGAACCACTTTGATTTAGTAAAGGAATAAGACGAATATTTTGATTTAATAGAGATTCATAATTCCCTCCAGCGACTGTTACTATCAAGGTAAGCTCTAAATTGGATTTACTAGCTAATGCATTTATCAACCTGACCAGGTGTTTTTCTGCTCCACCGCTATCAATTTTAGAGGAGAAAAAGACTATTTTCTTCTTAGGTTTATTTTTCAACAAAATCTGCGATGGTTTTATTTACAATCAATTTATAAGTAGGCAAATTCCAGTGGTGATCTGATTCGGAAAGTTCAAATTTCTGTTGATACTTTTGATAATGATTTTGCAAGGTATCTTGTAAGTCCAGCAATACTACTCTTTCATTGTCATGATAATTTTTAAAGTAAGGATAATAATCAGAATTCTCCTTTTCTTCACCTTTATAAATAGCTTTTCTATCTGCGTCAAGTATAAAACATAAAACTAGGTCAGGTTTAATTTTTAACATTTCATCAATTATGTAATTCACTGCCTGTTGTTTTTTACCATCTGCTTTCTTAATTACTTTCTTACTTTTATGCACCTTTGCATTTCCTACATCTAATTGAAATTCAAAATTCATATAAAAGTATCTAAAAGTGGCGAAGTTCTTAATGAACTGACGCAAAGGATGTTCAAAATAGGTAGGAGGAACTTCCTGAATTTCATCACCTTTTATTTTCAATTGCATATTCCTAGGCATACTTGACAGATTGGTAATAGATTCAATGATATCTTTTTCGTCAATTACGATTATAGCTGAATCAACATCAAACTGTGTTACAGTATATTTCAAAATATTAAGATATTGGGATAAAGATGCACCTTGAATACCAAAAGCATAATAATCATGTACTGGATCGGCCTCTTGAAATAGATTATACAAATGGTTTTCAGGATTAAAAAAAAGTGTTTGGACATAGGAATCACCAATAATAGGAATTATATGAGCACCCTTAACATATTCTTTTTCTGAGTTCCAACCCTCATTATTAATAATCCATTCAGCTTTTGCTTCAATTAGTCTACCTCTTGTATATAAACCTTCTTGATTAGGCTCAAACTTATAAACATCATAAGTGGTATCAAGTGCGCGCTCAGGAAATTCAGGTGCAGGAACTATCCATCTGAAAAAGCATTCTAATACGAGAAAAAGCAAAATAAATAAACCTGCAACATAAATAGTATACTTAAATAAATCAGAACTGAAAATAGATGAAACTTTGGTCACTCTCATAATATCCAAATAGTATAAGCTGTATAATGGTAGCTATCAAGAAAAGTATTTGTATAAATTGATTTTCAAAAAACACAAAATCCTTTTTCCTGCTCAAGTAATCAATCAATAGTAAGACAATTATTTCTACCCATAAAAAAATGGGGATAAGTAAATCAGTGCCTACATTCTGAAACTGAAACATCAATGAAATATAATCAAATGCATCTGAAGCAGAGGCGGATCTAAAAAATACCCAAGCAAAAGTAGTTAAAATGAATGTAACTGCTAATCCGAAAATTGATTTAAAAGAGGGTAAAATTGTTTCAGATGCTATTACATCTAAATTATTCCTATTGGTCCCAAAAATGAAAAGTGGCACATAATACAGCGCATGTAAAGCACCCCAAATAATAAACGTCCAGTTAGCACCGTGCCAAAATCCACTAACAATAAATATGATGAAAATATTTCTCAACGCTAAATACTTACCATTTTTAGACCCTCCTAGCGGTATATATAAGTAATCTCTAAACCAAGTTGATAAGGAGATATGCCATCTTCTCCAAAATTCTGCTATATCTCTGGAAAAATATGGATATCTAAAATTGGTCATTAATTCGAATCCTAACAATCTGGACAAGCCTATTGCGATATCAGAGTAACCCGAAAAATCACAATATATTTGAAAGGCGAATAACACCGCTCCTAGTATTAAACTTAAACTATCTTGCTGAGCATAGTTTGAAAATATTTGATCAACATAAATAGCACAATTATCTGCTATTACTATTTTCTTAAAGAGTCCCCACACAATTTGAGAAGTACCAATTTGTGCATTTCTAAATGAAAACTTAGTCTTTTGTAAAAACTGAGGAAGTAATCGCTGTGCTCTTTCAATTGGGCCTGCTACTAATTGAGGAAAAAAACTAACATATGCTGCAAAGTCAATTATGCGACTGGTTGCAGGCATCTTCTGTCTGTATACATCAATAGTATAAGACATCGTTTGAAAAGTATAAAATGAAATACCTACCGGCAAAATAATGTTTAAAGTACTCATGTTGGCCTGAAACCCAATGGTCTGAAGCACTTCCACAAAATTATCTATGAAAAAATTAGCATATTTAAAGTAAGCCAAAAAGCCCAGGTTAGCTATAACAGATAGCGACAATAGCCACTTTTTTCTACGTCTATCTGTACTTTTGTCAATCTGTTGTGCTACAAAGTAATCTATCAAGGTACTAATGATGATAAGGCTTAGGAAACGCCAATCCCACCAACTATAGAAAACATAGCTCGCTAATAATATCCATATGTTTCTTAAATCTTTTTTTTGATGGATAAGCCAATACACCATAAAAAAAAGCGTAAAGAAAATCCAGAAGGTAAATGAATTAAATAACATATAATTTTATTTCCAATATGATGTATCAATACCGAATTGTCTATTGAGATTTTCAATACTATCGTTCAAAGCCCCTCTTAATTTATTCATGGCTTTTAAATCCTCCTCAGTTGCATGGTGTACTTTAGTCATATTTGACTTGTATAACTTTTTGATAGGTTGAAAAACTCGCCAATTATAAACTTTTTTATTGACAATAACTGCTAGTTGGTGCAACCATTCTTTCTTCGGTTGCAAAGTAGTATTTTTAGCTTTTGTCTCCCATATTTTTTCCTGAGTAATTGCTAACCAATTAAACAAGTCACGATAAATATCTTCCGGAGAATCTATCAAAGCTTCAAAGATAATTATTTTAACTCTTCCTTCTTTAATAAGTGACTGCCAGGACTGTAATACATAGTCATATTTCGAATAGTATAGCTCATGGGACAAAACAAACCTACTTACTTCATTTTTTATGTACTGGAAATCCGCATCAGCTAGTAAATCATTAACATAAGCATCAAATGAAATTATGGGGTTTATAGAGTTGAGGTTATACTTTGTGAAATTAAATGATGAATAAATTCTTTTTACAGGATCCCTCAATACAATGATACCTTTTACTTCAGGATTCCTTTTGAAGTATTCAGGAGCCATTTTCTGAAAAATGGTATGGGTGCTTCCTTCCAGTACATATGATACCTGATCTGATGAATGAGGCATTACATGTTTCCAACTATCATGTTTCTTTAATGTTATCAATTCACTATCCTCATCCAATAGTTGAAAAGTCTCTTTTGGATTGGTCCCTTCAATAGCACTGTGTTTGCATAATTGATCAAAAAAAGTGCTTGTACCACATTTTGGAAGGCCTAGTAAGAAGAGATTTGGCTGCAATTTCATATTATTCTACTCAAATTACTTTTAAAACACGCATTATAAAATAAGAGATCAATACGGTTTGAAAAATTGTGGTTAAGCCCAAAGAAGAAAAGCTAAAGCCTGTAGCAATTATCAGAATATAAATAGCTACTACTCCAGGAGACCGATAATATATCTCATATGTTCTAGAAATTAAACTTATTCCCATACCATAAATAAAACTTAGGATAACTATACCAGGAAAACCAAAATTCCAATAAGCTTCAGCGATAGGACCTGGAGGTACTCCATTTCCTGCTCCATATATTTCTCGCCCTGTATAGTAACCAACTCCATGAGGCTTGTCCTTCCATATAGCTCGAGGGAGCCAAAAAGCTATTGCCGCCATATAGGTTTTGCCATAAAGAAAATCAATTCTTTCTGGTACCGTAACATAAGTTGCCAAATCAGCTCCTAAACTTCTCCAAGCTTCAGATTCGTCTGCAGCCCTGTCCAAATTTGACTGAAAATCAAATTCAATATCTGACCAGCTCCATTTACCTTGATTAAAGGTAGAGGCTGTTCTTATTTGTCCCAGCAAACCAAATAAGAGAACTGCTAAGATACCAGCAAAAACTGATGAAATTTTAGGGATTTTTCTGGTTTTGATAATATAGGCCACTAAAAAAACGACTAACACTACAACAACTGAAGATCTAGAACCTGTAGTTAAAAAACCAATAATGATGGCCATAAGAAATATAGTAATAAAGATTGGGTTCTTCATTGCTTTTTTCCCCTCAAGTAAATACCAAACTAAAGGAACAATAAATGTCACTTGAAATATCCTTAAAATTGGGCCTAAGCCCTCCGTAGCTTCATGCCTACCCCCTGCTGCCCCCCATTCTGAAATCCAAGCGGTAATTCCGTTGGTATAAGAAAAAAAAGTAAAAATAAATAAAAAGTAAGCAAAGGCAACCCATTGTATGCGAGATGAAAATCCATTTAAGTTTATTTGATTCAAATTTAATTTGATATACCCTTTGTAAAAGAAAAAACCGGCATACATAAAAATCAACCACAGAAGAGAATAAAATTCCTTCTCTAGGTTTAAGGAAACCAAAACATCATAAGGAAATTCCCCAAGAGAGGTGGTTTGTACTGCTACCCCATCTTGAAAGTTATATGAAAATAAGCCCAAGGGATTTTGTGCAACTGACTTGAGCTGACCAAGTAGATAGGGGAAAACAAGAAGATGCAACATTCCAAATCGGGCAATAAAAAAAGGAATTAATACCAATAAACCATGTGTAATTCTTAGGAATACAATAGCCAACAGCGATGCACTTAAATTGTCTTCATAAAATAATTGAAGTATGTTATTTGTCAGATTATAAGAAATAAAATAGAATATCACCCATGCTTTCAATAGCCGGGGGATCTCAACATAAACGTTAAATTTATTGATCAATTTAGATAGATATTTTGATAGCTAGCTACTATAGCTTGTTTTGAAAATAACTGATTGGCTAAATTACGACCGTTTTTTGAAAATCTATCCATTTGTGATTTATTTTGACTGAGGTGATATGCCTGTTCAAAAAACAGCTCATAATTACCTTGAGGCACAACTAATCCGCAATCATTGGCAATTAATATTTCCTCAGCGCTGCTAACATCAAAAGAGACCACTGTTCCTTTACAAGCTAAACTCTCAATCATACAACGAGCCAATCCTTCTCTTTTTGTAGGCACAATAGTCAAATCAGTTGCACGATAAAAATCCTCTATACTACTGTAATAACCATGAAATACACATTTATCTTGAAGTCCTAACTCTTTGACTAATGTCTGACACTTATGAGCATAAGTATTAATATCACCCACAAAATGAACAATTACATTATGCGTCTTTAACTCTTCTTGCAATTCTTTTATAAAGCCCAATTGATTCTTTTTTGTATTAAATGTAGCCACATACGCCCAATGTAATTGAGTTGGATCCAATGAAAGTTGATGTTTAATGTCTTGCTGCTTTTCCTCACCAACAGGACAAAACCTTTCCAAATCAACTATACTGTAAATGGCATGCATATGATCTTGCCAATACTTTATATTCTTTAAAGGTAATCTTAGATACAATTGTTCTTTCATGGAATTTGACAAAACAATAATCTCATCACAAAAATTAACTAGTTTCCATTTTTTTGTATAGGCTAATTGGGGCTCAAATACATCACGTATATTAAAAATCAGTTTTAGCTTATGCCGAAAATGGAATACTTTAAGCACTTTTGCTACTAAAACCCCATAAGATAATGCAATGATATCATTAAAGTGGATGGCACTAACTCGATGTTGAATTACTGTTTTTAGTATGCTTGAAGACCAAAAAAATAAATTAAAAATCCTTGCAAATACACTGAAAGAATCTCTACTAGTGGTAATTAACACCTCAAAACCTAAACTTTCAGCCTCTTCGACCACTTTAGTACGAGCATTAGTTATTAAAATAGGGCTAATAGCATCGAATGATTTAATTAGCTGCCATAAACTATTAACCCCCCCATTCGCTTGACTCTTAGTTTGATAAAAAACAAATATAACTACCTTTTTAACCATTAATTTGCATTAAAATATTTTCTGAACGTTTTTTCCACGTGTAAGTACAAAGAAAATCTTGGTAAGCTTGCTCAGCAATGGATAGCCTCTTGGCTGGGTCTTCTATTAATTGATTAATGGCTTGCTCCCAATCTTCTAAATTTTCAGGATTGCAAAGAATGGCATTATATTCATTTAACACTTCTCTTAAAACTGGAATATCTGAAGCAATGATAGCTTTTGTATGAGCCATATACTCAAACATTTTTAAAGGGGAAGTGAAATCAGAAATATTAATGCTAGAATTATTCCAAATATGCACTACTCGTTGATTTGGCAAGAGACAAATATCAAAAGCATTTATGTATTTCGATATTTCTGACTGTTGTACAAACCCATGGTAAGTTAAGTTCGGATATCTATATTTCTCTTTCCAAAAATTAATATCATCTTGATTTCCTCCAACTACATGAAATTGTAATTTAGTCATTCTCTTAGCTAGCTCCACAACTATTTCCATACCTTTTCCAGTATAAAGATGCCCCACATAACCCACATGATTTCCTGATCCCAAAATAATTTTTTTGGTTGTTGCAGGAGGAACACTTGCATCATGTGCAACAATAATTTTATTGTTAGGTAAATTAAAAGTTTCAATCATTTGATGCTTCAAAGCATCAGATATGACCGTAATTTTTTTAACCCTTTTAAGATACCTTTTTGTAAGCCAACCTAGAAACCCTCTTTTCATTTTTAATGGATGATGAAATTCTTGCACCACCTGCTTCCCCATATTTACCATGAATAAGGCGGTATAAAAATCTCTGGCATAATAAATATCCCCCTTTCGGGTATAAGCATAAATTGCTTTTAAAAAAGAAAATAAATATTTCGACCCCTTAAAATCACTCCATTTAAACTTTAGGATTTTAAAATCAGGTTTTACATTATAAAAATCAAAAATTTCTTTATCTGCTACTGATTTACTACTTGAATGATAATCATAAGAAATTAATTCTACTTCATTGTCCACAGCTAAAGACTCACACATTTTCATTATATGAATTCCATGAGCTGCCCTTGTTGGAAAATCTGCGTCTGATAAATATATAATTTTCATTCGTCTAAGCTACCGTATTTTTAAAATTTTATTAAGCAAAGAATTAGAATGCAATTTGCTTTTTGGAGCTTGAGACAGCTTTTCAATGTATTCAGGTGTATAATTGTAGCCTAGCTTACCACTAATATCTTTAGTGTGTTCAAAAAATTCTTCTTTCTCTTGATCAGTCCACTTATAAAATTTATGGGAAGGACTAAGAGTATTTACTTTTTTATTAGTGACCTTTTTAAAAGTATTTTCACTTAACCTATTCTTAAAAGATAGAAAATCGGCAATATCCAGATATTTATTGAAATCAAGATCTTCTAGTTTAATCACCATAAATTGAGAGCTTGGGAGATTCTCTAACTGCGCTAATATCTTCTCATTCAATGATTTATAGTACCATGCCAATTTACCTATTCGACTTAGTTTCATCCAATTCTTCAATTCATCACCACTAGGAACTATTCTACTAAAACTATGGTGTTGCAAACTCATTTTTGGTTGTAAACCTGGCGATTTCGAATAATCTTCAATAAATAATGAGTCCTTATACCAACCCTTTTTATAGTAACTAGTTACAACAGCATGTGGTGCACGAACCAACATTATAAACTTGGCATTAAAGTACTCATATAAAGGTTGGACCGCTAAAGATAGGTATGCACTTGATTCGAAAGAGAATTGAGCAGTTCCTAAATCTTCTTCTATTGCATTCTTTTTAATTTGAAAGTAACCAGTATGATCAATAGGAAGTGAATTCCACTCAGCATAGCGATAAAAACTATCCTCCATAGGTAAGCGCTCATGATGAGAAACCACATTTGGTTGATGAGTTAAAAGTTCATATAAAAACTTAGTTCCACAACGACCAGTGCCAATACTAAATGCTACTTTATCCGAAAATTTCATATAATTAATAATTCAACCCTAAATCCAGTATTTTATATTTTATTTTATTGAATTTAGATCACTAATGTCAATGGCTGATTTTTGAAACAAAATATAGTTCTTTTGAATTCTTTTTATAGGCCAATCCCACCAACTAATGCTTTCTAATTTATCAATTATATCATCAGTGTATCTTTTTCCTATAAATTTGGCAGGCACCCCCCCATAAATTTGATATGAAGGCACATCTTCTTTTACTACTGCTCCTGCTGCAATTATGACGCCATTGCCTATAGTCACACCTTTTAAGATACTAGCTCCAGCTCCTATCCAAACATCATTACCAATCTTTACTTCTTTTACTATTTGCAATTTTTTTCTATCCCCATTTAAAAACATACCATTTACACAAATAGTAAATGATTTAAAAGGATGATCCCTAGATACAATTACTACATGAGGTCCTAATTGGGAAAATCTACCTATTGAAATTGGCCCTCTTAATACACAATGTGAACTAATAGTTGAAAAACTACCTAATTTAACTGTATCACCCTCAATTATAGAGAAGGAATCTATCCTATTATTTCCTTCACAAATAACTTTTGTCCTTAACTGCACACCTTCACCTAATTTACAATTTTCAAGGTGAACTTTATTCTTGATTTTTCTTTTAAAATATTGAAATATTCTCAAGTCCTTTTTATATTAATTATAAATTGCTTAACCAAAAATCCCTTCGTTCCTCGTATTTTCCAATTGCTGAGTAATTATTTTCTACAAATCTATGCATATCTTCCTGAACATTAGATTTTTTTTCTCCCCCTTGATTTAACAACTTTATCACATGATTTGCAAATTCTTCAATACTTTTATACTGAAAATCAGCAACAAATCCTTTATCAAGTAAATCACTATGACAATTTTTGGGAACAACTACTGGTGTTCCACTTGCTAAATATTGGTATATTTTTTGTGAGGAATTTCCGAAATTTTCCACTATTTCTTCTGGCACTAAAGCTACACCAACATCTGACAATTGAAAATAGGGAGGGACTTGTTCAAAAGGTAAAAATCCTTTAATAATAATGGAGTCACTAAATCCAGTTTCAGCAGCCATCTTTTCCATTTCCTGAATATGTGATTTACCTTTTTTATTATCTCCAATAATTAAAAATCCAGCATTAGGAAATTCTTTTTTTATTAGAGGTACTGATTTTATGATTTCTGCTGCACCACGTTCTAAGGGAACTCCTCCTATATAAGAAATAATATGACTGAATTGGCTTAATTCATATTGTTCCTTCAAAACCTGCTTATCACCTGGAAAAAAATTATCTACATTAGTCCCATTATCTATTAATGCCACATTTCTAATCCCCTTTTCATTTAGATGATCAAGTAATTTCTGCCAAGTTGTATCTATACATATTGCTCGTTTACAAATTTTACTAAGATTGTACTGATCTATCCAAGTATTAATCCCCGTTACTTTTTTATTAAGGAAAGTGTGAAAATGTTTGATTGCAAAAGGCCTTTTCTCGTTACTCAAAAATTTTATACATCTAAATAGTTTGTTTCCAGCTAAGCGTATAACAAATAGATCAATTGCTCCGCCTTTCTCTTCAATTTTGTTTATAATTTGTTTAAACTGTTTTAAATAAGAAGCTTGATCTTTAAATGCTTTGGTGAATGAAGGAGGATTATTTGGGTCTTCAAACTCATAATGGTTCTCCAGTTCATACTGTGGCTTAGCTTTTAATTTAATTGTTAAGCAATAAGATTCATCATCATGCTTCTTGCTTTGAACTTGCATAGCGTTTACAAATTCCAGCTCATTGGTACCAGGGCCTGTAGGTTGGGATATGTCAACCAAACTAACGTATAGTATTTTCAATTTATAAATTATTTAAATCTTCTAATTCTAATGATTTTTTGGTAAAAAGTGCTTTATGGTCAATTATTTTTTCTAGTGGCCAATCCCACCAGGCAAGCCGATTTAGTTTTGAAATAATATTCTGTTCAAATCTATACTTAATAATTTTTGCAGGTATCCCTCCTACTACTGCATAGGGTGGAATATCTTTTGAAACAATTGCGTTAGAGCCAATGATAGCACCATTTCCAATCTTCACACCAGATAATATGACTACATTTGCCCCAATCCATACATCATTTCCAACAACTATTTCCCCTTTAGACTCTCTGTCATTTTCAGGGCTACTTTCATTAAAAATATGTTTATTTATATAATATGTAGATAACTTACTAATTGGATGGTTAAATTCCAAAATAGTGCAATTGGAAGCAATTGAACAAAAACTACCAATAGTTATTGGATGAAACTGAGAAGAAATAGTAGTACCTTGACCAGCAATTGAAGTATACCTTCCTAAGACTACTTCACCTGTTAACTCAGCATTTAATAATTTACAATGCTTACCAATTGAAACTTTACCTAATAAGTTTGTATTAATGACTTTTGAATTTTCTCCAATAGATACCTCTCCAATACATTTAGAGGAGCGAATGATTACATTTTTATCAATTCGTATTTGACCTTCTAGTGTATTAAGATTACTCACTTTATTAATTATTCTTTGTAATAATCTAATCATTCTTCATAAGTTTTTTTATGAGTTCTTCAAACGAACCTTTTTTAAGATCATAAAAATAAAAATAGTCTTTTAGTGGATTATCTGCAAAATAAGTCCTTCCTAAAGTATGAATTAATATGCTAGACACCTTAAAATGTGCAGCCTCCAAAACAACGGTTGAAAATTGGGTTATATGGAGATGTGTATATTTCAAAATTAAGGGTAAAGGCAAGTCTGTAGCTCGGTTTAATTCAACCAAATCAAATATCCCTAAGGATTTCAAACTCCCCCCAATTTGATCTTTAAGTGCTATTTGACGAGGATGAAGTCTAAACCAAAAAGAAAATTCTCCTGACAACTTTTTTATGGCTTCTATTAAAAAATCTGGAAAAATGTCGTCTCTATTGGACAATGTGTATAATATAATAGGTTTTTCCTCATACTTTATTTGTTCATCCAGGTTACCGAAATTAATTTTGTTTTTTTGTATAGCCTGGATCCAGGCATTCCCTGTATTAGTTGCTTGATGTTGCGGATAAGCACTAGCCCACTGATTGATGCAATCAACTTCATAGTTCGTCCAGGTCCAAAACTCATTTGGCAAACTATTATAACCATTTTTGGGCATTTTTTTAAATGCATAAGCAATGTGTTTATCGCTAATAACTCCATGCTGAATATCAATGGTGGACATATTTAATTTTCTAGCTTCACTTATTATGACCATATTGAATAATCCATAATAGCAAACGAAATATAGTTTATCACCTTGGTATTGCCGAAGTAACCAACCACTAAATGATTGATAAACTGGAATTAATGGAAGCTGTCGACTCATTTTCCTAACTAGTTTTTTTCTCAGGCCTATAGGCAGTTCATTCATTTGCCCAATCCGAGACCCAACATCAAAAGCAGGTTTATTTATTCTATTCTTGATCCTCGACATTAAATGTAACAGATCTAGTATAGGGGATAGCTGAAAAAGTCGATACCCCTTATAATTTTCATATGTGTATTCATTTTGCTTAGCAGTTTCAAACAAAATCTGTATTTCTGTATCATCTTTTGATAGGTTATCCATCAATGGATCAACAAATCTATTGTAATTCACACCATTAATGGATTGTCTATGGGCTTGACTAGCAAAAAATAAGGACTTTGCATTTTTCAACTTTTTCCTAACCAAAAATAATTCTTTTAAACCATTAAAAAATATCGAAAACTTGTTAGAAGATATTGTTTTGCTTCTTGTCCCAGTTACCTTTTTCTCCGTCAGTTCATTAAAAATAAAAATTCTGATAATTGGCCAAACATGTATCCCATATTCTTGCCAATCTACCAGCTCATACTTCTGCTCTATGTCGTTAATTAGTGATAATATTTCTTCTCTACTTCTTTCCATTTAGCCTTCAATATTATTCACTACAGACCCAGTATTTAAACCTTGAAAATTGGACTCTATTTCATCTAATCTACTTTGCCAGCTGGCTTCGATCGGAAGTTCCTCATGCCGATATTCTAATGGCTTAATTTGATCAATTATTGCCAAACTTTTATCAGTTAATTCTACTTTCAATTGTTTTGCTAATTGTTTGCTGATTTCTAAAGGAGCTTGAGTAAAGTTTTCATATCTAATAAAAATGAACCTTCTTATTTTTCCCAAAGCCTCATACTGACTGATATAATATATCACGGCTTTATGCAATTCATCAGCTTCCACAAAAGAACTATGATACTTTTTTGGAATACAAGATGGTATTTTTAAATCTTTATAAATGAGATAAGGATATAATAATGTAGGGCCATTTACTGAAAGATGTTCAGGAGCAAACCAAGCTTTCTTTAAAATAGAATGCAAAACATCATTAAAATTTCTATAGGTAATAATTTTAATGAATTCCGGATAAATATTTTGTAATGCTGCCATTTCCAGTAAACTAGCAGGCATTTTTATGGCTAGCCTATACGCTTTTGCTTCTGCTTCAATCGTTCTCTTTCGGTGGCTTTTTCCTAAGCGTTTCTTTAATTCCTCTTCTGAAAGAAAATTCTTAATATAGCTGTCATCATGCGTATTGAAATTGAGCGTTCGACCGGCCAGATGAGGTACCAATAACTCTTCAAAACAATAGGTCTCAAATAGAAATTTAAACTCATTGGCTTGCAAACTACCAGTTTCTAAATAGCCTAGTAAGGCTTTTATCATTGGTGGTTCAAAATGGTAATCTATATTGCTAAAAGAGCCGATGAGATTTCCCAGAACAGTTGTCCCTGTACGGGGCATCCCGCTAACAAACACCATTTGATTTACACAATCTGCTGCAGCTGGGGATAACTTTAACTGATTACTATTCATACTTAAAATTATATGGCCGTCCAGCCTCCGTCTACTACTAAATTTTGGCCTGTTATATATTTAGCCTCATCTGATAACAAAAAGCTAACAGAAGGAGCAATATCATCAGGGTTTCCCATTCTTTTCATAGGCACTTTTTTCTCATATGCCTCCACAAATTTTTTATCCTGGTGATCAAAAATACCTCCCGGTGAAACTACATTTATCCTAATGCCATCCTTACCAAATTTACTGGCGAGATATCGGGAAAAATTAATTAAACCACCTTTTATAGCCGAATAGGCAGCTGGAGGATTAATATTCGTATTTTCATATATTGAAAAATCATTACCCACAACACCGTAAATGGAAGCCATATTGACAATACTACCACTTTTCTGCTTTAAAAAAATCTTGATTATTTGCTGGCAACAAAGAATATAGCTATTCATTTGCCATTCTACATTTTTATTTAAAGATTCTTCGGTGAGTTCCAAAAAATCAATTCCCCAGTCTGAGGTCCGGGGATAAGCATTATTAACCCAACCATCAATTCTACCGTACCTTTCTAAGGTCTTGGCAATCGTGCTTTTAATTCCATCTAATTGCGTAAGGTCATAATTAAGTTCGTTTTTTCCAATATTATCTTCCGCATTAATATCAACATTAATAGCAATTCCACCCTTGTTCTGAATATCAGTAACAATAGCTCTTCCTAATAACCCCTTACCACCAGTAACTACTATTATTTGATTTAATAAAGATTTACTCATTTAAACAAATTTTTAAAGTTTTAATACCCTCTTCAATATCATTCATAGTAACACTTTTATTCTCTAAACACTTTAAAAAATAAGCCATTTGCAAATCATAGGTTTCTACTATATTAAAAGGTTGCGAAAATATGATCTCATTACCAGAACTAACTATTTCATTTTTTAGTAAATCTACATACCAAACCGAATCTTCCCACACCAATTCAATCGCTCTTTTCGGTGTTTTTCTGTAATAATTTAAAGTAATAAATACAGATGACTGCTCATATTCTAAAACATAATGTGCAACATCCGCAGAATCAATCTCCAATGGGGATTTCTTTGATTGATAGGATTGTACTGTTAAAGGATTACCCAATAAATACATGGTATAATCTATTTCATGAATCAAATCGAAATGAACCCCTCCACCTAATTCTTTTTTTGCACTATAGTTTTCCCTATAATCAGAATTTGGTCTCCAGTCTGGTAAATAAGATCCGCAATAGACATTATATTCTAATGGCTTCCTCTTATTGAATTCTTCCTTTAAATAAGTAATTATTGGGTGGAACCTTAGATTACAAGCCACATAAGTCAATATGTTTTTTCTGGCAATCTCCTTTAACAATTCCTGATGTCCTTTTAAATTAATAAATAAAGGTTTTTCAATAAATAAAGGTACGTTCAAATCAATTAATAATTGGACAGTTTTAAAATGCTCACTACTTGGATTTGATACAATTATAAAATCTAAATGAGCCGGTATCTCATTTATAGAATAAATATCTGTCACCCCTTCTTTCGTTATATTATTGAAGTTATGCCTTAGTGCATAAATTTCCGCATGAGGATCAAGTTTGAGTATACTGACAATATGCTTATTTGCAATAGAACCTAAACCTACGATGAGTACTTTCATATTTTAAAATCAAGCACATTTTGTTGCAACAACAATTCCATAATAGTAAAATCAATTGAATGATCAAGGTCAAAACATAGATGAGGCATTTCGTAAACAATAGAGTGATCGGTAATCACAGTAGGTAAATCACTCGTCATAAATTCTCTTTTAAAAATGTAAAAAGAAGCATTCATATCGTAAACCTTTGGGGCAAGCTGTCTTGATTTAATAAGCCCTCCATCTTTTACTAATTTAACAAACCCATTCTCCAGTTCTTCCACCATATTGAAATAAGGATTTCTGGCCGCAGGATTAACTGAGAAAATATTTAATGCAGATGAATGGTTTACTAATTTTTCCAATGCTGAATTTAAATCAGCTATTGTACGTAACGGAGAAGTAACATCCATATCTAATACAAAATCGAAGGAACATTTATTTATCTCTTCGGCATATTTCCAGGCATCTCTTATGGCATCTAACTTTCCCGCTCTGTCAGTGGCCATCACCTTAGGTCGGACATATTGGGTATGATAGCCTAGTTCTTTTGCACAATTTAAAATTGAAGCATCATCAGTACTTAATTGAATCTTTCCATTATGTAAATTAATAAACTCCAAGGCATGCTCCAAAGTGTAATGAAGTAAAGGCTTTCCATTTAATGGTTTAATGTTTTTACCGGGTATTCCTTTAGAACCACCCCTTGCACATATGGTAATAAGTATGTTCATCAGAATTTAATTAATTTTATATCTTTTTTAGCCTTTTCAAAATCCTCAGGTTTTCCAATATCAAGCCAATAACCCCTTAAAGGATAAGAAAAAACTTTTTTCCCGGCTTTAATTAAATCTTCCATTAAATCTGTAGCATCATAAAATTTATCTTTGGGTATTAATTCAATAACCTCTTTTTTCATTAGGTAAACCCCTCCATTGGAAAAATAAGTATAGGTCGGCTTCTCTTTAAAAGAAACCACATGCCCATTGCTTGTTTCCAAAACAGCATAAGGAATATTCACTTCATAAGGAATAGTGACAACTGCTAAATCAGCTTTTGACTCAATAAAATTCAGGTAAAAATCCTCGTAATCCAAGTTGGTCAACAAGTCAGAATTAGTAACCAGGATAGAATTATGTTTTAGGTTCTTAATTTGACCAATGGCTCCTATTGTACCAAGAGGATGTTGTTCATGTACGTAATCAATAGTAACATTTTTGTTGGTACCATCACCAAAATATGCTTCAATTTGTTCTCCCAAATAGCGTACGGAAATCCAAAAATCATCAATCCCGTAGCTTATTAAGCGATTCATATTATGCTCCATAATTGGCTTATCGCCTACTTTGAGTAAGGGTTTAGGACAATTGTCAGTAAATGGTTTTAATCTTTGCCCTCTTCCACCAGCCATTATAATAGCATCTATAGGAAGGTATGATTTTAAAAATCTAAAATTCACCACATTTATCACCCTATCATGCTCATCCAAAACAGGAATGATCTTAAAATTTTTCTCTCTTAGCGAAATGATTTTTTGTAAGTCATATACTCCTTTTCTTATAAATTTTGGGTTGGGTTGGATAAACCTAGTTACTTTATCATTGATGCTAAAGTCTCTTAGAAGGCCACGTCTAACGTCTCCATCAGTCATTGAACCCATTAACTTATTCTGCTCATCCACCACGAATAAAATAGCATCTGCAGCTAATTGATTCAGTTTTGCCAATGCCTCTTTTACTGTGCTATTTTTATTTACTAAATGCTTCTTATAATTCATTTATCAATAATTTTAATAGCTTGAAATGCTTCAGCATATTCAACACCTACTGTAGCACCTCTGTAAGTAGCTAATGCTTTAATATTTCGTTCTGATCTTGGAAAAGGATGCTCCCCTAACTCAGAGTCATAAATTTTCATAATTTCAACTTTTTTTTGACAATAAGCTGAAATATCAACAAAATAATTTGGTACAAAAGCTTTTTCAGGTAATGCAGGAGCAAATTCAGTTTCTGAAAGGCACTCATATAGAAGTACCTTTTTGATATATGGATATCTGAATGATTTAGTACAAGACATCACTGCATCAAATAAAACTCTATGGTCAGAATGTGCATCTGATCTATTTAAGCAATAGATTGTTTCAGGCTTAATTTTATTAAATATTGTAGATATTTCAGGCACCATTTTGATGAGACTTGAACTACTGAGGGTCATGGTAGGGTAATCCAAAAAGAAAACATGCTCAAATCCATAAGCCTCAGAAACCTTTTCGATTTCTTTTTGCCTAGATTCTATTCTCTCCTTATCAAAACCCTGATCCTCAAAAACATTGGTTGCTATTAACCATGAAACCTTGTCTCCATTATTAACATGCTTTAAAATTGTACCGCCAGCGCCAAGAGTTTCGTCATCCGGATGGGCAGATATTACAATTACATTTTCCATATAATTAAATTAAATAATCCCCTTCTTTGGGTAGTTGGTCAAGGGTATGATCTACTAATATTATTGAACTATCAGAAGTTTTAACTTCAATTTCATTGTCACTTATTCTTAACACCTTTCCAGGTTCAATATTCAGAAAATTGCACTTTCCAATCCTCGATTCCCAAATTTGATATCTTTCATGCGCAAATTGGATTTCGGCTCCAGGATACGGCTTTGTTAATGCTCTAACCAGATTGTATATAGATTGACTATTCATTCTAAAATCAATTAACCCATCATTTCTTGACCGTTTTCTCCATTCATTACCTTTGGAAAGGGGTTGTTTTTTTAAAACGATACTATTAGAAACCATTTTAGGCAATAATTCATGTATTTGAGTAATAGCAGTTTCAATTATTTTATTGTATAAGGTCAGAGCAGTGTCACTTTTATCAATTTTCACAGCTTCTTGACTTATTATATCTCCTGTATCCGCAGATTGATCCATTATAAAAAATGTTGAACCTGTTTCTTTTAAACCTAATACTAATGCCCAGATGAGAGGATGACGCCCTCTGTTTTCTGGAATTTTGGCAGGATGGTATCCTATTACTCTATTTGGAGTTATTTGTAATACTTTCTCCTTCAATAATGAAGACCACCCAAAACAAAATATATAATCTGGTGCTAAAGATTTAATCCATTCAACAATATGAGGCGCATTTATATCCTTAACATATTTATAAGGTATATTTTCCTTTTCTATTAGTTTAGAAAGATCATAATGATCACTGTTGAAATCAGATTTCGATTTTGTTGCTACCCCAACTATTTCAATAAAATCAACCCTTAAAATAGATTTTAGCAATTCACTAGAGAATTTGACATTTCCGATAAAGAAAATTTTCATAAATTATAAAATTCTTTTTTTAGGATATTATTCAAGTCAACACTTTTTAACACCTCAATTATTTTATCAGAGGCTCCTCCATCTCCATATGGATTCTCAACATTTTCAATCTCTTTCATAAAGGAAGAGCTAAGAGCTTTTTTGATAGAAACACTTATAGAATCCTTTTCCGGCAAACAATCCAAGACTGATCTCGCCTTCATCCTTCCCTTCTGTCTATCTCCAATATTTACGGTAGGTATTTTAAATGAAGGGACTTCCGTCAATCCACTTGATGAATTCCCAATAACAATATCTACATGTTTTAGAGAAGACAAATATCTTAATTGCCCCAATGATGTAAATCCACAATACTTTTTAGGATTTTTTTGAACAAATTCATCTATCATTGAAATAATCACTCTTCCATTTGTATCAGCATTTGGTTTTGTGAAAATTACAGATAATTCCGGAAATAATTCAATCGCATTCAATAATTCATTGAATTGAAATTCTGTAGTATTATTTTCCAAAGTGACTGGATGAAAAGTAACTAACGCATTAATTTTGCCGAGTTTAAAGTTTATAGCATCCTGAAATTCATTTCTATTTAATAAATTCAGTTTAGCTATATTATCAATTCCCGGGCTTCCTACATTGAAGACCTTATTTGGCTGCTCTCCTAATTGAATAATTCTCTTTTTATATAATTCAGTAGCTGCAAAATGCAAATGAGCCATCTTAGTAACCGAATGCCTTATAGACTCATCTATTAAACCTTCTGTTGCTTCCCCACCGTGAATGTGCCCAATCGGAATTTTCGTGATCATTGCCGCAGCAGCAACTGAAAAAATCTCAAACCTATCTCCAAGTACAACAACAATATCTGGCTTCAATTCTTCAAAACATTCAGAGAAAGATATCATTGCTAATCCCATTGATTTAGAGATACCTATAGGGCTGTCAGAAGAAAGAAGTATTTCAACCTTTTTATTGATTATAAATCCACTTTCTTCAATATTTTGGTAGGTTAATCCAAACTCAGGAGATAAGTGCATACCTGTAACAACAAGTTGTAATTCCAAGTCCATATCCTCTTGTATACCTTTAATAAGCCAATACATTAAGCCAAATTCCGCACGAGTCCCAGTAACAATACAAATTTTTCTCATAATAGATCGCTTATTGAAATTTTATGGAATTCATTTAAATCTCTGGCCAACTTCCTACCGATTACTTGAGAATCATTCATCATTGATAAACCATCTCCTGGTCTTAATGCTATTAAGTCACTTTCTTTAATTACATGACCTTTAGCCAATGCCTTACTCGTATGTATACTCTTTCTTACTACCTTTTTATTTTCTTTTTCACTAGTGCTAGGCTCTTTTATGCCATTTCCACCAATAGCCATTTCAATATTTCGAATAGATTTTATCATTTCGAATAGCTCATCAGGCTCCAGTGAAGCTTTATGATCCGGGCCGGGTAAATTTCTATCTAAAGTGAAATGTTTCTCTATTACTTTGGCACCTAGCGCAACTGCAGCTATTGGTACTTCAATCCCTAAAGTATGATCGGAATAACCTATCTCAACACCTAGTTCTTTTTTAATATGTAACATGGCTTTCAGATTAACATCTGCCATAGGCGTAGGATACTCAGTATTGCAATGAAGAATTGTTAAACCTGATTTATCTAATCCTGCATTAATCAATACTGTTACAGCATCCTTAATTTCTTTTATATCTGCCATCCCAGTCGATAGTATTACTGGTTTTTTCTTGGTAGCAATATGTTCTAAATAGGGTTTATTAGTGATTTCACCTGAAGGAATTTTAAATAATTCTATGGGTAATTCATCTAAAAAATTAATACTATCATTATCAAATCCTGTAGATAGGAACTTAATACCTTCTAATTTGCATAGATCTAATAATTCTGGATACCATGCATCAGGAATTTCTAACTTTTTAAGCATATTATACTGAGAATCGTCACCATCATTAATATTTTTAGCTTGATAGGAGGCTTTTTTAGCTTGTTTACTCACAATTTTATCTGCCTTAAAAGTCTGAAACTTAACAAAGTCAGCACCTGCTTTGGCAGCGACTTTTATCAATTCCTTTGCTCGCTCTAAATCTCCGTTATGGTTAACACCGGCCTCGGCAATAATTATTGTCTTTTGAAGGTTGATCATACATTGTAAATATCAGCTTTGTACTTGGCAAGGTTTTCCTTGTTGGAAAACCATTCAATGGTTTCCTTAATACCTTCTACTAAAGTGTACTGCGGTTCCCAATTTGTATATTTTTTTAATTTTTCATTTGAGCCAAATAGTCTGAACACTTCACTTTTCTCCGGCCTCATTCGCTCATCATCTGTCAATATATAAGCCTCCGGATTAATTTGATTGATCATTTCCATGGCTAAATCCTTAATGGAAATTTCAGATTGAGTAGCAATGTTTACTTCATGCCCAATGAGCTTCTCACATTTTGCGATTTCAATAAAACCATTAACAGTATCTTTCACAAAAAGTAAATCTCTGGTTGGGGTAATATCTCCTAATTTAATCTCTTTTTTTCCATTTAATAATTGAGTGATAATAGTAGGTATAACTGCTCTGGCAGATTGTCGCGGCCCATAAGTATTGAATGGGCGTACAATGGTTAAAGGTAAATCAAAACTTCTATAAAATGAATCTGCAATAGCATCGGCCCCAATTTTACTGGCTGAATAAGGTGATTGAGGTTGTTTAGGATGTTCTTCGGTAATAGGAACAAACTGAGCTGTGCCGTAAACTTCGGAAGTAGAAGTCACTAATACTCTTTCGGTTCCCAAGTCTTTAGCTGCCTGAACTATATTGAGTGTTCCTTTTACATTAGTATCTACATAAGAATCGGGAGAATGATAACTAAAAGGTATAGCTATTAAAGCTGCTAAATGAAATACAATATCCACGTCTTTCATGGCAGTTCTTACCCCGTTAGGATCACGAATATCTCCGGAAAATATCTCTATTTTTGCTAATTTTTCTTTCGGCAAAGTATCTAACCACCCCCAGGAGCTAAAAGAATTATAATAAACAAAGGCTTTAACTTTATAGCCATCATCTACCAATTTTTCAGCCAGATGACTTCCTATAAAGCCATCAGCTCCAGTGACTAGTATTTTTCTATTTTTTAACATATTAAAACTCTTGTAAACTAACCATTCTTTTGAAACTACCTGATTGTTCAAGCAACTCTTCAAAAGTACCTATTTTATCAATTGTTCCCTTATTCAATAGAATAATCTTATCTGCATTTTTCACAGTTGATAACCGATGTGCGATAGTAATTATCGTATACTTTCCTTTTAGTACATCAATGTTTTCCTGAATGGCTTTTTCAGTTTCCGAATCTAAAGAAGAGGTAGCCTCGTCCATCATTAGAAAATCAACTTCCTTATAAAGCTCTCGTGAGATGGAAATTCTTTGTCGTTGCCCACCACTTAAATTAATACCATTATTACCCAGTTGCGTTTGGTCTTTTAACTCTAACTCATTAACAAAGTCAAAAATTGCTGCTTGTCTTAATGCTTCATTGAAACGTTTTATATTTTCAGGAGTTCTTTTATCCCAAAAAGTGACATTGTTGTATACATTGTCACTAAATATTACTGGTTCTTGAGTTATATAGCCTATCCGCTTTTGAAAAGTGCGAATATCTAACTCTTTCATTTTCATTTCATCAATTGTTATAACTCCCTCTATTGGCTTTATCAGTCCTGCCAAAATATTCAACAAAGTTGTTTTACCGGAGCCACTTTCTCCTACTATGGCAATTGACTCATTTTTATTGATATCAAAACTTATGTTATCAAGTATTTTTTCTTTTTCAAAAGCAAAGACCACTTCGCTGATTTTCAATTTTGTCTTAAAACCTTTAAAGGGGACTTTCCCAAAGGATTCTTTATTCGCTTTTAAATCTTTAGTGAATTCAGTCATGTTGTCCAACGATCCTGAAACTCCTAGGAAATTATTCCAGTAATTCTGTATTGTCATTAATGATGAAAGGGCTCTGTATAGAAACAATAAACTCAATATTATAAGTCCTAATGGTTTATTGAATATAAATACTTGTAAAATTATTGCAGTTACTACAATTAAAATTGTCAAAGGCTCACGTAAAGCCTGAAGAGTAGCTCCTAACATACCTATCTTCCTTTGTGATTGCTCTATTTCTTCAATTTTGCTTTTGAGCTTATTGGCATAAGAATAGATAAAACCAGTTGCTTTTAAATACTTAAAATTACTCACTTTTTGAATGAGTAAACCTTGGAATTCATGCATTTCCTTAGTAATCTGAGTTGATTTTTTTTTCGTTATTGCATAAAGGTTTTTAAAAATGAAATTAGTTAATACACCACCAATAATAACAATTAAGGCAAATTGTGGATTAGATAAAAAAGCCAAAGTTAAGTAAACAATTACCAAGACAATTGATTGAACAGCCAAGAAATAGTGTTTATAAGCCGCATTCACTCTTTGCACTTCACCAGAAAATGTATTTTGAATTTTACCAGAATCTGAAGTAACGAAGGCATTATAGCTATAATTGGAAAGTAAATCAGCATTGCTGATTCTGATATTTTTGATAAAATATTGTTGGTAAATAACCCTATAATATCCTTCTAAAAATTTCATTATACCCTTACATGAAAAAAAGAAAAAAATGATTAAAAGCACACTAAATAAATTAAATGGAATTCCTAATTCAGCAAAGCCTTCGACTAAAAAGGATAAACTACCTAATTGTTCTGTATCTACTTCCTGATTGGAACCATCTGTCATTTGCAACAAAGGCAAAAACATAGCCAATCCAAGACCATCCAATACCCCCACTAATAAACTAAGTATAAGAGAAATAAATACTCTGTATTTTAAATGAGAGTAAAAATAAGAAAAGTATTGAAAGTATTTTTTTATTAAAGATTTAATGACATTCATAATTTTTTATATCCTATTCAAAGAATTATTCAAAGATATATTAAATGATTGGAAAGAAATGATTCACTCTGTTTTTTTAGAAGTTGATCAAACTACAATAAACACACCCAGCTAAAAGAGCATTCAATCTGCAACTATTGTTAAAATATAAATCACTAAGGAAAAACTACTCTTTTAAATCAAGTTGTTTTTTAAATATATTCATTATAATATCTGTTTTTAAATGCCAACCATCATAGAAATCATCCACACTTAGATTCAAGGTGGTGGGGTCATATGAGCCAAAAGTAGAGATGTTATTAGTCTCACCTATATTTTTAACCATAGCTTCAACTTCTAATATTATTGGATATTTATCAATTAAATCCTGATAAATATGTGGGTTAAATGGAGACATATATAATTCAATCTCAATATTTTGGGATTTAGCATGATTAATCAATTGTTGAAAATCATTTATCCTTTCTAGTGAAATCTCTGTAAAACTATTCAACCCAAAACCTTCATTATTAAATGCCTCTAACGATTTCTTCACAATTGTCTGATTATCAACACTATCCATCCTAATGTCATATTTTAAAGAGCCATCGGTTAATATTGTATTGCTCAAATTATTTACCACCAAGGTAGGGATAGGTCTATCTTCTCCATTTATTACTTTAGGTAAATTCCGTATGGATTCTTGAAAATAAGTTATAGAAATCAATTGCTTTATTTTAGTCAGATCAAGGTGATTTCCCTGGTCATTTTTGCCAATAAATTTGTTGTATTCTTTCCTAAGAGAGAACCATCTATTGTCTTGATTATTGTCGTTGAAGCCCCCCGGGTCTATCCCCAAAATTATCTTTTCAGGTAATATCTTATTATCTACGTATAGTTGGTAAATACCAATTATGTCATAAATACTCGCTCTATTAACAGAATTATTATAAATACTCAAGTCATCAGAAAGGTTATTACCAATTAGCATGGTTCTACTTGAACCTACAACTAAAATATCTGGAGAAGTTGGTAAATTTGGAATGATTTTTTTTTGAAATGCCCTATCGTCATAGTTACTAATATTCGTCACATTATAATTATCCTTTAAAATGGATACCATTTCTGCTTCATAATTATCATCAAATATTCTAGCAGGATCTCCAATAACATTAACGCTTATTATAATCGTCAATAAGACAAAGGAAAGAATAGTAGTTTTTATCAGAAGTCTTTTCATGTGTATATGTTCATATTTAAGTGGTCACATGGAATGTCTGATCTACACCATGTAGTTCCAAATCTGGATTTTTTCTTAATATTCATCCTCGGTTGGTATAGCTGGCTTTATGGACATTTCATTAGAATTGAAAATATATAAATTGATTTTGCCCAAATTCTCCTTTAAGTAAAATAGTAATTATCAATACAAAATATAGCAGGTATCGAAAATAAGTAGTCTTGAATCCATTGAGAATAATAGCATAATGCCTTCCATACCATTCAAGAGTTACCCATAGAACTATAATTAAAGGTAAATAATAACCAATGTCTTTTCCGGAAACCTTATAACTTTCTGAATTAAAAATAGAAAAAATATAATTAAAAGCTTCTCCTACACTCTCCGCTCTAAAGAAAATCCAAGCCACACAAGTCAAAGTAAAAGTCAACCCCATTTGCCAAAGCTCTTTAAAATTCGGTAAAATCCTGTTTTCTGCTACTGTATCTTTATTGACTCTATTCTTATTTCGTAATAAAAGCGGGAGAAAATATATTGCGTTTAAAGCTCCCCAAACTATAAAAGTCCAGTTGGCACCATGCCAGAAGCCACTCACTATAAAAATCATAAAAGTATTAAATATAGCTCTTCCTTTGCTTACCCTACTTCCTCCTAAGGGAATATATACATAATCCCTGAACCATGTAGAAAGTGAAATATGCCATCTTCTCCAAAATTCAGCCATATCACGAGAAAAATAAGGTGTTCTGAAATTGGTCATCAGATCAAAACCAAAGAGTTTGGCTGTACCTATAGCAATATCTGAATAACCGGAGAAGTCCCCATAAATTTGGAAGGCAAAGAAAACAGCACCTAAAATCAATTCTGGCCCACTGGCAGTTTCATAGTTATTGAAAATCTGATTAACAAATATTGCACAGTTATCAGCAATTACTACTTTTTTAAATACCCCCCACAAAATCAAACGCATACCATCTGCCCCTTGCTCATAACTAAAGTTCCTTTTGAACTTGAATTGAGGCAATAAATTCACTGCTCTCTCAATAGGTCCTGCTACCAGTTGGGGGAAGAAACTTACATAAGCAAAAAAGGAAACCGGATCTTTACTGGCCATCATTTTCCCACGATAAACATCAATCGTATAACTCATGGTCTGAAAGGTATAAAAACTGATACCTACAGGCAATATCACATTAAGCGAATAAGGATTAGTTTGTAATCCCATCATGGCCATCATGTCAGTAAATGATTCAATAAAAAAATTGAAGTACTTAAAAAAGCCCAGGAAACCAAGATTGATCAATATAGAAATCCAAAGAAAAAGCTTTTTGTGGCTTTTTAAATCTGATTTCTCAATTTGCTGAGCACAAAGAAAATCAACTACAGAACTAAAGGCTATAAGGGAAAGAAATCGCCAGTCCCACCAACCGTAAAACACATAACTGACTACGAGAAGGAAGAAATTCTGGGTTTTCAAATGCTTTTGAAATACAAACCAGTACAGTATAAAAGTAATGGGCAGAAAGAGTGCAAACTCAAAGGAGTTAAAAAGCATGAATTAATATTTATTTTTCCCAGCATCAAAGATAATAGAATAGTTGAGGAAGTAGGTTGTGGAAGGATAGGAATTAGGTGCTCTGATTTTCCATAAACCAACTTTGGAATATATTACAAATCCGCTTTATCAATCATCTCATCTTAAGAAATGAAAGATGGCGGTTTCTCTTTTCTTTACTGAGTCAAAGACTCAATTTATTGCCAGTTCATAGTCTGCTGCTATACTAAGACTATTGATAGTGGAATTATTAAAGTTATTTACTCTATCCCATAATACTGCTTATACCAATTCACAAATTCCTGAATACCTTGTTCCAAAGCTGTGTTCGGGGCGTAGTCAAAATCCCTGATGAGTTCTGATACATCGGCATAGGTTTTTTGTACATCTCCCTGTTGCATAGGCAGCATTTCTTTTTCTGCTGTTTTGCCCATGGCTTTTTCCAAAGCTTCAATATAAGCCATCAGTTTTACAGGTTGGTTATTACCGATATTGTAAATTTTATAGGGTGCCGTAGAAGTTCCTGCTTCCGGCAAGGCGGCATTATAAGCAGGGTTGGCTTGAGCAGGTTTGTCCAATGCTGCCATCACTCCTTTTACGATATCACCCACATAGGTAAAATCCCTTTCCATATTGCCATGATTAAAAACCTTTAGTGGCTTTCCTTTGGTAATGGCATCTGCAAAAAGAAACAAGGCCATATCGGGCCTGCCCCAGGCTCCATAAACTGTGAAAAAGCGAATTCCTGTGGTCGGGATGTCGAATAAATGGCTATAGGTATGCGCCATCAATTCATTGCTTTTTTTGGTGGCTGCATACAAAGAGAGTGGGTGATCCACATTATCATTTACAGAAAAAGGCATTTTACCATTGCTGCCATACACTGAACTGGAAGAGGCATAAACCAAATGCTTTACCGGATAATGTCGGCAAGCTTCAAGTATATTTAAAAAACCTTGCACATTAGCATCTAAATACGCCTGCGGATTTTCTACTGAATAACGAACTCCAGCCTGGGCTGCAAGGTTAATGACATGATCAAACTTTTCAGTTTTGAATAAGTGGTTCATAAAGTCTTTATCGCACAAATCTGCTTTAACAAACCGGAAACTTTCGTACCTCTTACTTTGGATAAGCTGATGGTCAGTAAAAGAGTCAGGCTTTATGCCCAATTCATTCAGGCGACCATATTTGAGGTTTACATCGTAATAATCGGAAATACAATCATAACCCACTACCTGGTCACCTCTTTCCAACAAGGATTTACTTAAATGAAAACCGATGAATCCGGCTGCTCCTGTTACTAATATTTTTTTACTCATTAATCTATTTTTGAAACTTTTACATCCTGCCCTGTAAAATAAAACTTGAAGCGGTTTTTTAAAAATATTTTTCTCTTTTCAATGCATCCTACAGATGGTTATAGCCTTGACAATCCTTTTAATACGTAAACATAGCAAAACAAACATCCGGATTTGAAAAAAATTTATTAAAAGACCTTCTAAAATGATTTTTTTCAATCAAAAACATTTATCCCCACCTGATATAGAATTTAGAGTGTCCTTGAGAAGGCAGTGAAACAAATTTCCTAATTAAAGCCTTTAGACCGATCCGAAGGCGTGGGGAATTAGTCTCTTAAACATTAAAGAAGTTTAGGAATTATAATTTTATCATGACTACCCCCCCTTTGAAGGAAAGGGGGAGTGATCTCGTAATCTTTAACTGGCCAAATCCAAACCTTGAATTCCTGTACCTACTATTTGCTTAAGCTGGGAACCTGTCAATCTTATGTTTATTCCTCTCAAACAATATCTGCATAACACCATCTTTCAGTCCGCTATCCGGCACAATAATACTGCTGGCCTTTGCCCATTTCATGGCGCTAATGTATATGTCCAAAGCCGGGATAATTACATCTGCCCTATCTGGGTTCAACTGTAGTTTATTAACCCTTTCATCCATACTGAAGCTACGAATATAATTCTGTGTTTCTATAATTTTCTGCAAGGATATCGCCTTCCCTGGTTTTTTCCCTGCCAAATCCAACACTTTATTAATGTTACCCCCGGTACCAAGCGCCATTACTTTACCAAATTCTTTTTTCACCTCCAATGCAATCCATTCTTTCATTTCATCCCATCCTTTATAGGTGCCATCCTCCTTCATTTTTCTTACTGAGCCAAGAGGAAATGATTTGGCTTTAATTTTTTCATTGTTTACATACAAATTCAATTCCGTACTACCACCCCCAACATCTATATGCATATGGGTGGCTTGTGTCATATAAGGAAAAATGGCTTTATTAATGATTTCGGCTTCAGTATCACCGTCTATAATATCAATTTGCAAATCCAGCTTTTCCTTCACTTCATCAATGATCTCCCGACCGTTCTCTGATTCACGCATGGCAGAAGTGGCGCAGCCCATATAATCATCCACTTCGTACAAATCGATTAGAATTTTAAACGCCTGCATCAGCTTCATAAATTTCTCCCTGGAAGCATCACTGATTCTTCCCAGGCTAAATACGTCCTGGCCCAATCTCATAGGGAAACGGACGTATTCAATCTTTTTAAAGGTTATTTTGCCTTCATATTTCGTTACTCTGGTAAGTTGTATTCTGATGGCATTAGAGCCAATATCTATTGCGGCTAATTTAAGCATGGAATAAAGAAGCAAATTTTTATTTATAATTGTGAAAGAAAAAAATAAAAATAAAAAATTATTAAGCAGAGTATGAAATTGTATACTTTACAAATTGGGTAAAGTTGGATAAAACTAAAAATTTAGGATGCTGAAAAGAATAGCTAACACCATGTTCTTATCATCACATCTCCATTCCTGCTATACATTGGGATCATATCCAAGAGGAAAACCTCATTTTTTTCCAACTAAATTGGGGGAAAATGTTTCTTATAGAATAGTTAAAGCGTTATTATAAACAACCAATAGCTGGCACTTCCATTGAAGATGGTAGATACTGGCATAACTTTTACCATTGTAACTGAGTTATCTATATATTTAAAAAATGAGAAGTAATAAAACGGGTTTTATCAAAAAATAATTATCTTTGTTTAGAATAATTTCTATGAAAAAAGTTCTTATTATCATATTCCTATTCGTATTAGCGCAGGATGTATTCAGCCAAAGCTTCTACTCGCGTAGAATCAACAGGAATTGGGTGGCTACAGGTGGTGTAGGCTATGCCCGTGCACTAGGTGACTTAACAAATCCCGGTTCATATTTTGACAGCAAGCTTAATTTTGAGGGAGGGATTCAATACAGGGCTTCTGACAGAGTGAATATTAGAACGAATCTTTTGTTTTTTCAATTATCAGGAAGTGATGACGACATTGATCCTGAGCAAAATACCCGCTCCAGGGGCTTATCGTTTGTTTCTAACAATGTGGAACTAAGTGTCGGGACATCTATCAGTTTGTTTCCTCACATGGCCAGATACAGACAAAGGAAAATGATTAATCCATACGCATTTGCAGGAATTGGTGTATTGTTTTTTGACCCAAGAGCTGAAATTCCGGATTCAATCAACGTACCTGGCACAGGCAGTGTAGCATTGGAAAATGCCGGAAAAATGGTTTCACTGGCGAAATATAATACTGAAAGACCCAACGATTACAGCCAATTTGCTTTTGTAATACCGGTAGGGGTGGGAGTAAAAGTTAAAGTAGCTGATTTTCTGGACGTCTCAGCTGAGGTTTCCAATAGGATTACCTTCACTGATTATCTGGATGATGTAAGTGGAAGAAACTATGCTGATCCGGAATTATTTGATTTTACAAAACAAGAAGATAGGGAAGCTTACGGGTTATCCAATCCCACAGGAACTACAAGTAATATACGAGGCAATCCTGACAGCAATGATTACTATATGATTGTTACTCTAAAAGCAGAATTTTACTTGCAAGGTGACTTATTTGATAAATTATTTGGCATTGGTGGCAAAAGATTCAAAACCCAAAGTCGCAGACGCAGCGGCTTATTTAACTTCAACAATGGCCCAAGAAGGAGAATGCCTTAATTTTTCTCTTATTCATCACCTAATTACCTTTTTACTACACAGTACCGTATCAGAATCAGACTATATAAGAATGCATTATTAACTTCAGTTCGATTCTAAATTCGAACTAGGTAATGTCTACTTGAAGAGAAATGAAGTAGGCTCCTCATGAAAATTGATTTTGAAATAAAGTTTATCTCTGTGGACTTTGTAAAGCACTTTATGAAAGCATTTTAATAATGAAAAATCTCAAAAATTAGGGTTTTCTTCAAAAAGTGAAGTGTTATATTGAGTTTCTAACATTTCATTTCCAAATTTTTCTTTGTTATCTTGCTACTATATAACAAGATTTATTTCCCAGCCAACACCCCTATAAAGCCTCAAGGTGATAGTTCTCATAGATTTATATCAGTAGAAAACCACAAACTTTATCACTATTTTTCTACTGATGTAAAAGCCCTGTTATCTCTTTTGAGGTTCAGTTGCAAGACTGCGATGACTTGATACAAAAGATAGAATTCCGATAGCTATCGGAACAAGACAAAAAGATGTCAGCCAGAGGCTGGCTTCTACGCTTACCCCAACGCTGGCCCGCTGTTTTGTCTCCCCTCCCGCTCTCTCCGAGCAAAACTTGTCCCGGTAAGTCGGGGTTTTATTCGGTCTGGAAACTTTCAGGTATTTATTGAGAGTAGCTGAAGTGGTTTATTGATTTCTGAAAATAAGATGACTGCAAAACAAACATCTTATTTTCAGAAAAAAACAACCAACTTAATCCGGTACTAAACTTCCACTTTAATTTTTTTTTTAGAACCCAAATAAAAACGAGTGATTTCCATAAAACAAGATCAGGAAAATCAAGCTTTTACTACCTGGATATTTAGCTGAAGCTTCACTTCGTCACCAACTACCACCCCTCCTGCTTCTGTTACCATATTCCATACCAGACCGAATTCCTTTCTATTGATTTTACCATTGACTTCAAAACCGGCTTTATTCTGTCCGTAGCCATCTACCATTGAACCACCGTACTCTACATCCAATGTGATGGGCCTGGTGATATCTTTAATAGTCAAATCACCTTTTAGTTTATAATCATCTCCAGCTTTGTTTAACTTTCCATTGGAGAATTTGATATAAGGAAATTGTTCAGCAGAAAAAAAATCAGCCGACTTCAAATGAGTATCCCTGTCAACTACATTTGTGTTAACACTGTTGACATCCAATTGAAAAGAAGCTGAAGCTCCATCAAAGTCATCACCTTCCGTTTCAAGGCTACCTTCAAACTTGCTAAACTGTCCGGATACAGTAGATATTACTAAATGCTTTACTTTGAATTGTACCTCACTATGAGTGGGATCAATATTCCATTTTGTCTTTGTCATAATTGTTTTTCTTAATTATAAATATTTTACATGTATCTACATTTAACGTATATACATGTAATAATGTTTAAACTTCTTTTATTATTTATTTGAAGAGGATATTCCTAAATTGTAACCAGCTATAAGAGTAAACAACAATGATTACAAGATGACTGAAGAGGAAAAAAAGAGCCTTAAACTGGCTATTGAAAAAAAGATTGTAGAGCTCAAAAAATTGATTATTGAATTAAAAGAGGATACCAAACCGCAGGGGCTGGACAGTGCTATCGGTCGTGTACGCAGAATGGACTATATTAGGGTTCTCTTAAAAAACAGCTAATATTCAAATATCTAGCTTTGATTTTATCTCACTAACGATTATCACATTGTAGTTTTTTAGCAGATGCAAAGCTTTTTAAGATAAAGAGTCAATTCTTTGTATTTAAAAATCAAAATTTTGATTTTTAAAGCTTAGCCTCAAGCGCCTCATCCCGATAAACCGGGACAAGTTCTACTTCCCGGACTTCAGCTCGAGGTATAAGTATACATCTTTGCTTTGTCCGATTGTATATAAGACACCTGAGACTTTTTAAGCGGCCCTAATTAACAATAAATCAGTAAATGAGGCCAGTTTGCGAAAAGCAGAAGGTGACTTACATGGTTTAGACCGCTGGTTAAGCTTGTATGATACCCAGCAATTCGGCAAGTGTATCCGTTGCAAGAATAAAATTAACATTAATCGTTTGTTGTTGATGCCTGCCAGCACAAGGTGCATCCATTGTGCCAAATTATGATACAGCGATTTTCTAATAACCTCAGTTTTTAAATGGCTATTTGATTGGCACGATCTGGTAAATAGATTTGTGAGTGAATATTTAATATGTTTTTCCTGCAGGAAGGGAACGCGCTTTTGACTTCTAATCTGAGCTCTTTTAAAAATTGACGTAAACTACATTAGGACGTTCCCGCTCGTAACAGGCCGAGAATAGAAGGGAATCCCCCATCGATAAACACTTCTCTTCAAAGTTGGATATAAACCAAAAAAATTGAATGATCGTCTCCAATATTCCGAGTGGCGCACCGTCAGTACCGGGCTTTGCTCCTACTGGTTATTGCGAACATGCTATTCCGTGACAACGGAAATCATGTGAAGCAATCTGTTGGCTATTACTATACTCTTAGGCTTGTCAATTGGAATACCCAACATAAAATTCAACCGTCCCCGCTTTAAGTGCGGGGCAAGCTATCCCGGCCTCGGAGCCGAGATCTCGTACATTGAAAGACAATCACTAATATGTCAACTGAAATAAAGCACCTTCACAGACGAGCTGAAAAAGGCTTGAATACAAGATTTGAGAAAGTTTGCCACGCTGCGCTCGCAAGGACGTTCTAATCTTAATCTTCTGAAATATCATGACTGGTTTTTTGTATTGGTGTGGTGTTAATGCCTCACCTATCCGTAGAGTTCCCCAGGGCTCTACGGATTTTCAATAATGGAGAGTCTTTGACTCGGGATTTCTGTATAGTTTAATCAAAAAAATACACTTCAAATACTTAGCCCCCATAATTATTGCTTGATCCTTTTTTTTCAAAACCAATGAGGACTTTCGCAACCTACTTAGTTGCCATACACGACACACAATAAAAAAGCCGAAGAATGATCTCCGGCTTTAAAAATATATGTTCAATAAATTGTTGTAAAACTTATTTACGCTGTTTTCCCCTCAATATTTCCACCCAACCGTTCTGCACCTGCTTATCAACCGTTAACTGGTAGAAATAAATACCATCAGGTTGATCCCCACCATCCCAAAGATTGGAAGGTCTGTAGCTATTATTTCTGTAAACAATAGCACCATCTCTATTGGAAATAACCAATTCAGCACCATCATCAGGCAAGTTAAGAATCTCAAAGAAATCGTTCTTTCCATCACCATTTGGTGTAAACACATTTGGTACAAATGGTCTGCGATCGAAATCAACCAAGAGGTTGCTAGTTCCATCAACACCAAATACCAATCTGTTACCGGTCAATCCACAACCAAAGGAATCGTAATATTCAATTTCATAAACCCCAGGTAATAAATTATCGAAAGTTAATGTTTGACTACTATTAAACTCTCTAGCCTCTGTTGGAATGTCATAAGCTGAAGTATTATTTCCACCTAATGGTTCCAACAGAAATATACGTGCTGAATAACTTGTAGCACTGGTAGTGGAAACCAATCTAATACTTATTGCGCCATTGGCTATATCAGGCCTTGTAGTAGGCATTGGATTCATTTCTTCTCTTGATCGTTCAACTCCCGGAGGTAAGTTAGGCTCTGGTACGAGTTCAACCTGTAACTCATTGGTTGGCGCATCAATGAATACTGCCTGAGATTCAGAATTAATTCGTTGATTACCACAATTTGGTGGCTCTTGAACCAGACGAACGATATAGTCTCCTCTGCTCACTTTGCCAAAATTGTTAAGACCAATAATAAAACGTTTACTTTGTGGTATTGCATCCAGGGTAAAAACCTCTGCCGGATTAGCATCGTTGCCCAAATAAAGCTCAACCATCAGCGGAATAGTTTCATCAGCCAAAATATTATTCACAATAATGGATCCTGATTCTCCGAAACAATCTACATCAACTCCTTCTAATACAAAGTCAGGAATTATTGCCCCTCCATTGATTGTAATAAAGTTGTCTGCAGAACAAGCCTGTTCGTTAGTAACAGAACGTACTGTCCATCTGTATCTAGCGCCCTTCTCGAAATCAAAATCAAGGCTTTGTCCTGGCCCCACAATGAAAGTGTTACTACCATTTACATTTATATCCAAAGTAAACTCTGTAGTTTCAGTTTCATCTACTTTATTAAGAATAAGGTTATAAGGGCCGGTTACATTGTCTATTGTATTTTGATCAATTACTACTTGAATTCCCTCGGGCTCGCTAATACAATTATTATCAGGATTGATTTCACTTAACTCAACCCTTACCTCATTAGGGGAAACAATAGAACCAATTTCAAAAGACTGGATACAACCTACATTATCTATGATGATTAAATTGGTGACATTTCTGGATAAACCACTAATAATCCTGTCATCACTTAAAGCCACTTCCTGGTTATCCACAAAGTAAATATAAGGAGCAACTCCACCAGTAACTTCCGGAACTTGTATTTCTCCATTTAATTCTGAAGAAGTACAACTGGCTTCTGTAACTAACGTAATACTCCCATTTAGTTGAATTTGCTGGCTTAGGTTAGTGATATTTACTGCTACACTCAATTCGCAATCTGAAGTTCCAGGTTCATCACTTACCAATATATTATTCACCGCTTCCAAACCTGTGATTCTGTTACCAGATGTAAATTCTTCCCAGATATTGCCATTGTCAACAGAATAGAATCCACTTGGGATTCCTTCAAGCGTAATAACCACTGAGCCAGTATTATCTCCAAAACAAACAACATCTTCTTTATCGGAAGCCACAGCTGTAAAGGAACCAGTATCTTGAATGGTGGCTCCTTTATCAGAGATTTCGCATGCATTAGGATCAACAGTATTTACAAATTGAACCACATATACACCCACAGGAACTGCATTGAAAATACCTGTTGTATTTCTAGCCACTTCAGCACCATCACTATCAATCAGTATGAATTCATAGGTACTTGGCAAATCATTTAAGCTAACAGATATAACCCCCAGGTTATTTCCACAATTCGGCTGTTGAATGCTAATATCCACAGCATCAGAAGACACAACCGAAGTATTTTCCACACTCACTTGCTGATCGGGAAGCGTACATCCATTTGTATCATTGATAAACCTGATCACATACTCTCCTTCTACCAAATCATTGAAGTCACCGGTAGAATTGGAGGCTATGACTGTACTCATGTCGGCTTCATCATACAATTCAAAAGTGAAAGGATCAGATGTTCCATTCAATGAAACTGAAATATTACCTGTTGACACTGTACAAGTCGGTTGCTCAATATCCACATTGGCTGTAATATTGAATTTGGTGCCAATATTAACTGTAAGCGTATCTGTAGAGCAACTAATTGCATCATCAAATACAAATAATTTATACTGTCCGGCCTGGAATAGGTCGTCCACTTCCACTATAAGTCCTTTACCAATATTTTCAACTCTGTAGGCAACATACGCATCATTACCCAAAGCAGCTTCTTTTACATGGATGGTTAAAGAATCAGAAGCACTTACGTTTGATAATAATACAAATATTTGTCCATCTTCCACGCCAAAACAGGAAGCTGCTTCTGTAATTGGATTGACTTTAAAATCCTCACATACAAAATCACACTCTGCTGGTTGGGTGATTGTGAAATTCTGAACTACTGTACAACCCGCATCCTCTATTGTCACCTGGTAATCTCCAGCAAGTGTTAATCCAGTGATGTCTTTTGTAGTAGCACTAAAAGTCCCAGGGCCAGTCCAAGCATATGTTTCTGAACCACTTAAACCTGAAATATCCAATGTTACAGCTCCTTCAGGCTCACCACAGTTCACGATATCTGTTACATCAGAATCGACAATACTGAAAGCTGCATCTTCATTTACAAGTTGAGTAAAGCTTACTTCACAATTGGTGACATTATCTTTTACAATAATAGTATAAGAACCTTGTGCAAGACCACTAAATAAAATTGGATTAGTTGTTCCATCCTGAGCAGTAAATTCTTCAACAAGAACATCATCGCTATCATTTAAAATTACATCATAGCTATTAGAAGCTACCTGAGTAACATCAACCGAAATAACTCCGTCAGCATCTCCACAAGTAGCGAGCGTACTGTTTTCAACAATAGCATTTATTTGCTCAACAGGGTTCACAGTGAAGTTCCCAGTAACAGTACAACCGTTATCAGTAACTGCAACTGAATAATTGCCAGGAGCCAAATTAGCCTGATCTTCATTAGCTTCTATCGATGCATCTATACCCGGGCCTGTCCAAAGGAAAGTAGCTGTTGTTGAAGCAGGAGTAAGAGTAACATCTATACTTCCGTTTTCTACATCACATTCACTTTGGTCAGTAACTGTACCACCCACTGTGAAACCAGCTGGATCTACCAGAATAAATGTTTCCTCAAATTGGCAGTTGGTAGTATTATCGTTTACAAATACTTTGTAAGTACCGGCTGTTGCAGAAAATAACAATGGATCTGCCACTGTAATAGGATTATCGTTTATATCAGTCCATTCCACTAAGTCTGCTGAACCTCTTAAAATATCTAATTCTATTGTTCCTTCTTCACCACAGACCGCAGGTTGAGTTACAACTGCATCAATATTTAAACTATTAATCGTCAATGTAAAAGTAAATACAGAATCGGCACATACACCTATTCCCTCAGCAGTTATTGTCAAATCTACTGTTCCTGCTGTAGAGTCTGCTACGCTTGGAGTATAGAAAGTACTTGCTGCTGCATCATTATCAAAAGCACCTGTACCAGTGGTAGTCCATAAGATACTGGCTTCGTTGGATACTGTAGCAGATACATCAAATGTACTGTTCTCATCTACATAACACATAGCCGCATCCGCTATAGTTTCGATTGTCGGCTTACTTCCAATAGTGATTACAACATCGTCAGAAACCACTTCAGCCGAGCAAGCATCTTCTCCTGTTACCTCCATAGTTAAAGTCACCGTTCCATTTGTAAAATCATCAGTCCCAAATGTGTAAACCGGAGTTTCTAAAGTATTATCATCAAATGAACCGTCTGTAGAAGAAGTAGTCCATAAGATTGTACCATTTTCAGCTGAAGGCGGAGTGGTTAAAGTACTTAAGTCAATTGTAGTAATATCACAGAATTCTTCATCATCTCCTGCATTAGCAGTTGGTAAAGGAGTTACTGTAATAGTTACCGTGCTTGATGTCGGATTACAAATATTATTATCATCAGTAATAGTCCATTCAAATATATTATCTCCTGCTGATAATCCTGTTACTTCTGTAGCAGGATCATTTTCATCTGTGAAGCTTCCTGATCCGCTAATTACAGTCCATGTACCCGTTTCATCTGTAGCAACTGTATTAGCTGCCAAAGTAGCAGTTGTACCACAAACCTGCTGAGCAGTGCCGGCATCTGCAACAGTTATTGTTTTAACAGTGATTACTACTGTATCTGGAGTTGAACATAAAGTAACTGCATCTTCTAAAGTCCATACAAACTCATACTCTCCTACTTCAGTCAATCCTGTTATAGTAGTATTCGGATCAGTATCTGCTGTAATAGAAGCTGTAGCAGCTGCTGGCTGACTAATAACAGTCCATAACCCCGCCTCATCTCCTTGAGGAGCATTTGCTGCCAGAGTTGTATTATCTTCACAGATTGTATCGTCCGACCCGGCATTTGCCACAGGCGGAGTTGGTGCAGTAATAGTGAAATCCTCAACTACCGTACAGCCATTATCTACTATAGTTACTTCATAATTTCCGGCCTCTGTTAAACCAGTTAAATCTTGTGTAGCAGCACTAAAGGTACCAGGTCCTGTCCAAGCATAAGTTTCTCCTCCGGAAAGCCCTGAAATGTCCAAAAGAATTTCTCCTTCAGAACCTCCGCATGTAGCTATATTTGTAACAGTAAAATTGTCTATACTATAGGTTGCATTTTCATTTACGGTTTCGTTGATAACGACTTCACAGTTAGTCGCATCATCCGTTATAGTGATAGTATAATCGCCCTGTTCCAATCCACTTGCAGTGAAAGTAAGATCTGCATCGGTTAAATTAGTAGTACTGATTATTCCATCAACATCTTCTACAACAACTGTATAAGTATTTCCAACAGGTACTATATCAATTTCTATTGAGCCATTAGTTCCTCCATTACAATCTGCAGGTGTGATATTGGCTAATGTAGCACTAATCGCATCTACCGGATCCACAGTAAAGGCTTCTGATAAAACACAAGCTCCATCTTCCACAACCACATTGTAATTCCCTGGTGCAAGAGCTCCGAAAGAATAAGTAACAGAAGCATCGTTATCTGATCTTGTTCCTGCAATTTCATTGGCAGGTGTAGCATCATCAGTTATATAATAGTTGAAAGGGCCAGTACCACCAACTACCTCAATTGATATACTACCATTGTCTATTGCACATTCTGTTTGATTTCCAACTGAAACTACATTGATAGTGAAAGGTACTGGGTCTATTACATTGAAGGATTCTATTACTTCACATCCTGTATTTACTGAAGTTACAGTCACCGTATAAGTACCTCCTTCTAAAGCACTAATATCCTCAGTAGCTGCTGAAAAACCATTTGGTCCTGACCAGCTAAAATTAAAAGTATCTCCACCAGAGCTGCTTACAGGTGTTAAATCAATCTCTCCGTCAGGAACACCGCAACCCGTAGTATTAGTAACTGTGGCTGTTGCTGAAATTGAATTAACAAGCACTGTCACTATTTCGCTATCGTCTGCACAACTTCCTGGGCCGGTAACGGTATAGGTAAAGTCATACGTTCCGGCTGTTACTCCTGTGAAATCAACCGTGTTGCCCGTGATCAGGGCTCCGCTGCCATCTGTGTCTGCCCAGCTTCCGCCTGTATCCTGGCTGCCGTCCAGCAAGGTGGATAAATCAAAGGAGGTGTTGCTTGTGCATACTTCTCCGTTCACGCCTACAAATACTCCTGCATTCGCCTCTTCAGACACATTCACAGTCACTACTTCGCTGTCATCTCCACATGGGGCTGTACCAGTTACTGTGTAGGTGAAGTCATAAGTACCTGCCACTACACCTGTGAAATCAACGGTATTGCCTGTGATCAGTGCTCCGCTGCCATCTGTGTCTGCCCAGCTTCCGCCTGCATCCTGGCTGCCATCCAATAAGGTCGTTAAATCAAAAGCAATGTCTGAACTACAGGCTTCTCCGTTCACGCCTACAAACACGCCTGCATTGGCTGCTTCTATTACTTCTACTGTTACTATTTCGTTATCATCTGCACAACTTCCTGAACCGGTAACGGTATAGGTGAAGTCATACGTTCCGGCTGTTACTCCTGTGAAATCAACCGTGTTGCCCGTGATCAGGGCTCCGCTGCCATCTGTGTCTGCCCAACTTCCGCCTGCATCCTGGCTGCCGTCCAATAAAGTCGTTAAGTCAAAGGAGGTGTTGCTCGTACATACTTCTCCGTTCACGCCTACAAATACTCCTGCGTTCGCCTCTTCAGACACATTCACAGTCACTACTTCACTGTCATCTCCACAGGGAGCTGTGCCAGTTACTGTGTAGGTGAAGTCATAAGTACCTGCCACTATACCTGTGAAATCAACGGTATTGCCGGTGATCAGGGCTCCGCTGCCATCTGTATCTGCCCAGCTTCCGCCTGCATCCTGGCTGCCATCCAACAAGGTCGTTAAATCAAAAGCAATGTCTGAACTACAGGCTTCTCCGTTCACGCCTACAAACACGCCTGCATTGGCTGCTTCTATTACTTCTACTGTTACTATTTCGTTATCATCTGCACAACTTCCTGAACCGGTAACGGTATAGGTGAAGTCATATATTCCGGCTGTTACTCCTGTGAAATCAACCGTGTTGCCCGTGATCAGGGCTCCGCTTCCATCTGTGTCTGCCCAGCTTCCGCCTGCATCCTGGCTGCCATCCAATAAGGTGGTTAAATCAAAGGAGGTGTTGCTTGTGCATACTTCTCCGTTCACGCCTACAAATACACCTGCATTCGCCTCTTCCGATACATTCACTGTCACTACTTCGCTGTCATCTCCACAGGGAGCTGTGCCAGTTACTGTGTAGGTGAAGTCATAAGTACCTGCCACTACACCTGTGAAATCAACGGTATTGCCTGTGATCAGTGCTCCGCTGCCATCTGTGTCTGCCCAGCTTCCGCCTGCATCCTGGCTGCCATCCAATAAGGTCGTTAAATCAAAAGCAATGTCTGAACTACAGGCTTCTCCTTCCGTGCCAACATACACGCCTGCATTGGCTGCTTCTATTACTTCTACTGTTACTATTTCGTTATCATCTGCACAACTTCCTGAACCGGTAACGGTATAGGTGAAGTCATACGTTCCGGCTGTTACTCCTGTGAAATCAACCGTGTTGCCCGTGATCAGGGCTCCGCTGCCATCTGTGTCTGCCCAACTTCCGCCTGCATCCTGGCTGCCGTCCAATAAGGTGGTTAAATCAAAGGAGGTGTTGCTTGTGCATACTTCTCCGTTCACGCCTACAAATACACCTGCATTCGCCTCTTCCGATACATTCACTGTCACTATTTCGCTATCATCTCCACATGGGGCTGTACCGGTGACGGTATAGGTAAAGTCATAAGTGCCTGCCACTACGCCTGTGAAATCAACGGTATTGCCGGTGATCAAGGCTCCGCTGCCATCTGTATCTGCCCAGCTTCCGCCTGCATCCTGGCTGCCATCCAACAAGGTCGTTAAATCAAAAGCAATGTCTGAACTACAGGCTTCTCCTGCAGTGCCAACATACACGCCTGCATTGGCTGCTTCTATTACTTCTACTGTTACTATTTCGTTATCATCTGCACAACTTCCTGAACCGGTAACGGTATAGGTGAAGTCATACGTTCCGGCTGTTACTCCTGTGAAATCAACCGTGTTGCCCGTGATCAGGGCTCCGCTGCCATCTGTGTCTGCCCAGCTTCCGCCTGCATCCTGGCTGCCATCCAATAAAGTCGTTAAGTCAAAGGAGATGTTGCTCGTACATACTTCTCCGTTCACGCCTATAAATACTCCTGCGTTCGCCTCTTCAGACACATTCACTGTCACTACTTCGCTGTCATCTCCACATGGGGCTGTACCGGTGACGGTATAGGTGAAGTCATAAGTGCCTGCCACTACGCCCGTGAAATCTACGGTATTGCCGGTGATCAGGGCCCCGCTGCCATCTGTGTCTGCCCAGCTTCCGCCTGCATCCTGGCTGCCATCCAACAAGGTCGTTAAATCAAAAGCAATGTCTGAACTACAGGCTTCTCCTGCAGTGCCAACATACACGCCTGCATTGGCTGCTTCTATTACTTCTACTGTTACTATTTCGTTATCATCTGCACAACTTCCTGAACCGGTAACGGTATAGGTGAAGTCATACGTTCCGGCTGTTACTCCTGTGAAATCAACCGTGTTGCCCGTGATCAGGGCTCCGCTGCCATCTGTGTCTGCCCAGCTTCCGCCTGCATCCTGGCTGCCATCCAATAAAGTCGTTAAGTCAAAGGAGATGTTGCTCGTACATACTTCTCCGTTCACGCCTACAAATACTCCTGCATTCGCCTCTTCCGATACATTCACTGTCACTACTTCGCTGTCATCTCCACATGGGGCTGTACCGGTGACGGTATAGGTGAAGTCATAAGTGCCTGCCACTACGCCTGTGAAATCTACGGTATTGCCCGTAATCAGTGCTCCGCTGCCATCTGTGTCTGCCCAGCTTCCGCCTGCATCCTGGCTGCCATCCAACAAGGTCGTTAAATCAAAAGCAATATCTGAACTACAGGCTTCTCCTGCGGTGCCAATATACACGCCTGCATTGGCTGCTTCTATTACTTCTACTGTTACTATTTCGTTATCATCTGCACAACTTCCTGAACCGGTAACGGTATAGGTGAAGTCATACGTTCCGGCTGTTACTCCTGTGAAATCAACCGTGTTGCCCGTGATCAGGGCTCCGCTGCCATCTGTGTCTGCCCAGCTTCCGCCTGCATCCTGGCTGCCATCCAATAAAGTCGTTAAGTCAAAGGAGATGTTGCTCGTACATACTTCTCCGTTCACGCCTATAAATACTCCTGCGTTCGCCTCTTCAGACACATTCACTGTCACTACTTCGCTGTCATCTCCACAGGGAGCTGTGCCAGTTACTGTGTAGGTGAAGTCATAAGTACCTGCCACTACACCTGTGAAATCAACGGTATTGCCTGTGATCAGTGCTCCGCTGCCATCTGTGTCTGCCCAGCTTCCGCCTGCATCCTGGCTGCCATCCAATAAGGTCGTTAAATCAAAAGCAATGTCTGAACTACAGGCTTCTCCTTCCGTGCCAACATACACGCCTGCATTGGCTGCTTCTATTACTTCTACTGTTACTATTTCGGTATCGTCTGCACAACTTCCTGAACCGGTAACGGTATAGGTGAAGTCATATATTCCGGCTGTTACTCCTGTGAAATCAACCGTGTTGCCCGTGATCAGGGCTCCGCTTCCATCTGTGTCTGCCCAACTTCCGCCTGCATCCTGGCTGCCGTCCAATAAAGTCGTTAAGTCAAAGGAGATGTTGCTCGTACATACTTCTCCGTTCACGCCTACAAATACTCCTGCGTTCGCCTCTTCAGACACATTCACTGTCACTACTTCGCTGTCATCTCCACATGGGGCTGTACCGGTGACGGTATAGGTGAAGTCATAAGTGCCTGCCACTACGCCTGTGAAATCAACGGTATTGCCTGTGATCAGTGCTCCGCTGCCATCTGTGTCTGCCCAGCTTCCTCCTGCATCCTGGCTGCCATCCAACAAGGTCGTTAAATCAAAAGCAATGTCTGAACTACAGGCTTCTCCTGCAGTGCCAACATACACGCCTGCATTGGCTGCTTCTATTACTTCTACTGTTACTATTTCGTTATCATCTGCACAACTTCCTGAACCGGTAACGGTATAGGTGAAGTCATACGTTCCGGCTGTTACTCCTGTGAAATCAACCGTGTTGCCCGTGATCAGGGCTCCGCTTCCATCTGTGTCTGCCCAGCTTCCGCCTGCATCCTGGCTGCCATCCAATAAGGTGGTTAAATCAAAGGAGGTGTTGCTTGTGCATACTTCTCCGTTCACGCCTACAAATACTCCTGCATTCGCCTCTTCCGATACATTCACTGTCACTACTTCGCTGTCATCTCCACATGGGGCTGTACCGGTGACGGTATAGGTGAAGTCATAAGTGCCTGCCACTACGCCTGTGAAATCTACGGTATTGCCGGTGATCAGGGCCCCGCTGCCATCTGTGTCTGCCCAGCTTCCGCCTGCATCCTGGCTGCCATCCAATAAGGTCGTTAAATCAAAAGCAATATCTGAACTACAGGCTTCTCCTGCGGTGCCAACATACACGCCTGCATTGGCTGCTTCTATTACTTCTACTGTTACTATTTCGTTATCATCTGCACAACTTCCTGAACCGGTAACGGTATAGGTGAAGTCATACGTTCCGGCTGTTACTCCTGTGAAATCAACCGTGTTGCCCGTGATCAGGGCTCCGCTGCCATCTGTGTCTGCCCAGCTTCCGCCTGCATCCTGGCTGCCATCCAATAAGGTGGTTAAATCAAAGGAGGTGTTGCTTGTGCATACTTCTCCGTTCACGCCTACAAATACACCTGCGTTCGGCCCTACACCTACTACTATCCCGGTTAATTCAAAAGTACAGTTATTATCATCGGTTACAGTAACATCATAAGTACCAGATGAAAGACCTGTTACATTTTGGGTAATATCTCCATTACTCCACAAAAAGCTATAGGGAGTGGTACCTCCAACAACATCTATATCAATAGTCCCTGAGCCTAAATTATCACAATCATCCGTCACAGAATTAACACTGGCTATTAATTCATTGCTTTGGTCGATTACAATACCAAAACCTCCTAAAGTAGGGCAACCCGACCTTCCTGCTAAGTAAGTGCCATCTGGTATATTACCGTAAATCAGTGTTTGAGTACCAGCATCATATGTTTTGGACACCGAACCAAAAGGGTCGCTGACAGCTGTTGGCGTACCTCCGGAAACATCATAAAGAATATATCCTGATTGATTAGTTTGATCCCCATCTGTAAAAACAATGGTAATTGTCCCTCCCGCGCTATTATCGCAAGTGGTAATTGTAGTTCCTGCCACAGTAGGGCATTGTGCCCTTGCATGCTCAAATGAGAAACAGAAAAAAGATATGAATACAAATAGTTGTAAATGTTTTTTCATATTATTCAGTTATCTATTTTAATTCCTTCCATTCCACCTAAAGTGAATAGACATCCATCATCACCTGAAATCTGAACTAAGTAGATTTCATCCTGCTTTAATCCTGAGAACAGAATTTTATCATTCATAATATTATCTTCTAACTCCTCAATAAGCCTGGTTTCAGTACTTATTGCAAAAAGTTTGTATTTGTATTTTTTATTGGAAGTTTTCTCAACAAGGAGTGTTTCGCCAAGTTCATCCTGCCCAATTTGATAAGAAAATTCTTCATTGCACGGTTGAACCTGAGCATATGAACTGGTAACAGGCAAAAGAATTGCTATTAAAACCAGTAACAGTGTGCCTAAAATATACTTACCCATAATCAAAAGTATTATTTATTTTATTGATATAAAATGCAAATCTAAGGGCTTTTGGTACATATAACAGAATTCATCGAAATATTTAGTGTTTTTTTCGAAATTACCTACTAATGCATATAACAAATTATCCCCTTCATATTTTGCCATTCAAATATAAGTGATTCAATATTCTAAACAATAAAAAATAAGTAAAACTTTAAGCATACGACAATACTAAATTGATTATCAGTAATTTATGCGGAGTGCTTTTAGAAATAACTATTGCAATTTATAGTCGCTAAACACTTAGGATACAAATCGCTCTTTTAGTATATTTGCAGTGATTAACAGAGCGTTCATTTAAAAACAAATTAAAACATGGCATTCGATTTAGACATGATCAAGGCAGTTTATGCCGGCATGAATGAGAAGATAGAGGCTGCAAGGAAAGCAGTTAACAAACCACTTACACTGTCAGAAAAAATTCTTTACACCCATCTTTGGGATGGAAAAGCAACCAAAGCTTTCACCAGAGGAAAATCCTATGTGGATTTTGCTCCTGATCGGGTAGCTATGCAGGATGCCACTGCTCAAATGGCCTTACTTCAGTTTATGCAAGCCGGAAAAGACAAAGTTGCGGTGCCATCCACGGTACATTGTGACCACTTAATATTGGCTAAAGAAGGGGCTAAAGAAGATTTAAAAACTTCACTTAGTGCCAGCGGAGAAGTTTTTAATTTCCTTGAGTCTGTATCTACTAAATACGGAATTGGCTTCTGGAAACCGGGAGCTGGCATCATTCACCAGGTAGTACTTGAAAATTATGCATTTCCCGGTGGAATGATGATCGGTACTGATTCACATACTGTGAATGCAGGTGGACTTGGTATGGTAGCCATCGGTGTGGGTGGTGCTGATGCTGTTGATGTAATGGCCGGTATGGCCTGGGAACTAAAATTTCCTAAACTAATTGGTGTAAAGCTTACAGGTAAATTGAATGGCTGGACATCAGCCAAAGATGTGATTCTAAAAGTAGCTGGAATATTAACAGTAAAAGGAGGCACAGGTGCTATTATTGAATATTTTGGCCCCGGAGCTCAATCTCTTTCTGCAACTGGAAAAGGCACCATTTGTAATATGGGCGCAGAAGTAGGTGCAACTACCTCCACATTTGGTTATGATGATGCCATGGAAAGATATTTAAGATCTACAGACAGAAATGATATAGCTGATGAAGCCAATAAAGTCAGAGAACATTTAACAGGTGATGCTGCTGTTTATGCCGAGCCTGAAAAGTATTTCGATCAGGTAATAGAAATTGACTTAACCACTTTAGAACCACATGTAAATGGTCCTTTTACTCCTGACAGAGCCACTCCTATCTCTCAATTAAAAGCTGAGGCTGTCAAAAACGGTTGGCCTACAAAAGTAGAATGGGGATTGATCGGCTCATGTACCAACTCTTCCTATGAGGATTTGTCAAGAGCCTCCTCCATTGCTAAACAAGCAGTTGAAAAAGGATTAAAAACAAAATCGGAGTTTGGAATTAACCCGGGATCAGAGCAGGTAAGATATACTGCTGAAAGAGATGGATTGCTTCAGATATTTGAAGATTTGGATGCTACTATTTTTACCAATGCCTGTGGGCCTTGTATTGGACAGTGGGCGAGAACAGGCGCTGATAAAGCTGAGAAAAATACAATCGTTCACTCCTTTAACAGAAACTTCTCTAAAAGAGCAGATGGAAATCCTAACACACATGCCTTTGTAACCTCACCTGAAATGGTGGCTGCCATTGCTATTAGTGGTGATTTAGGATTTAATCCATTAACGGATACTTTAACAAACGAAAAAGGGGAGCAAGTGAAACTGGATCCTCCTTTTGGTGCTGAATTACCTGAACTGGGTTTTGCTGTAGAAGACAATGGTTACCAGGCACCAGCAACTGATGGTGAAGAAGTAACTGTAAAAGTAGCTCCTGACTCTAAAAGATTACAATTATTAGAGCCATTTGATGCATGGGACGGTAAAAATATTGTAAATGCACAATTACTGATTAAAGCATATGGCAAATGTACTACTGACCATATTTCAATGGCCGGACCATGGTTGAGGTACAGAGGTCATTTAGATAATATTTCGGAGAACTGCTTAATTGGTGCTGTAAATGCATTTAACCAGGAAACCAATAAAGTGAAGAATCAGTTGACAGGTGAATACGGACCGGTACCTGCAACAGCAAGAGCTTATAAAGCCAAAGGGATTCCTTCCATAGTAGTAGGTGATCATAATTATGGAGAGGGGTCTTCAAGGGAACATGCAGCAATGGAACCAAGGCATTTAGGAGTAAAAGCTGTTTTGGTGAAGTCATTTGCTCGGATACATGAAACCAACTTAAAAAAACAAGGTATGCTTGCTTTAACCTTTGCTAATGAAGCAGATTATGATAAAATCCGGGAAAATGATAAAATTAACTTTCTGGATTTAGATCAGTTTGCTCCGGAAAAACCTCTTCATTTAGAGTTTGTTCATGAGGATGGAAGCAAAGATGTGATCAAAGCCAATCATACTTATAATGATGCGCAAATCGGATGGTATAAATCAGGTTCTGCTCTTAATAAAATAAAAGAGCTGGAAGCACAGTCTTAAGAATTAATTAATAATTATCAAAAGCCTCTGAAATTCAGGGGCTTTTTTTTTTAGATTATTAACAAGTTCGGGCACAGCGAGTCATAGACTCAAGTATATGTAACAATCCGTAGTTCGCTGCGCTCAAAACTACGGATAGGGCTGTCTTTCTGCCGGCAGATTGCTTCACATTAATTCCGTGGTAACGGAATTAAATGTTCGCAATGACCAATAGTGGGGGCTGTAGAGGTATTAATAGGAGAATATACAGGGTTAAGGAAAATGCACGGATGATTAGCTTTGCGGCCTGGCTATTGCGGTATTTTATCTTAATATTAAAAAGAAGGCTTCTGACGGTACTTTGCCTCCTCTTAAAACCGTCTGACGCCTGCCGTTCTAAATTTATTTTGCGTTAAAATGCGATACATAGTTTAATTAAAATTACTTATTGAACTCCCTCTTCTTGAAATAGAGTTAGGTGATTAACGCTTCAACAGCAGTTAACTCTAACCAAAAAACATCAACATATCACAATCTGCTTCATATGTAAACTACCTACCAATGTGCTAATAAACATCAACACCTCCCCACCAATACACATAAAACTTGTCCACTTCAACACTTTCACACCAGCTAACTTAAACATGCACAACACGCTAACTTGCCGAACCTCTACACCTCAAACATCCTTTGTTTAGAGTAAATCCAATTTCATATTAGGAAATCCCACAACATGTATCTTAAAAAAACAGTATATTAGGTGAATTCTAAATTATAAATACGAATGAAAGATTTAATTACTCCCAAAAGATCTCTAACAGAAGAAACAGAGAAGATGTTAAACAAACAAATAGTGATGGAAGGAAAATCTTCCGCCTATTATTTGTCAATGGCTTCCTGGTGTGAAACTAAAGGCTATATCAATTCTTCAAAATTTCTTTACGAGCACTCCAATGAAGAAAGAGGTCATATGCTTAAGCTTTTCAGCTACATTAATGAGGCTGGGGGACATGCATTACAGCCTGCCATCAATGAAATAAGACACGATTTCAATAGTTTAAGAGAGGTTTTCGAGTTAATCCTGGAACATGAATTAAAAGTCACACAATCCATCCACTCGTTGGTTGACCATTGCTTCATCACCAAAGATTTTACCACCTTTAATTTCTTACAGTGGTTCGTTACAGAACAAAGGGAAGAAGAAACTATTTCCCGAAGAGCATTGGAAATATTTGATATTATAGGAGAAGAGGGAATGGGACTTTGGCACATTGACATTGAGTTGGGCAAGCTACACGGAGTGGATGCAAAAAACACAGATGCTAAAGCATTATAAAAACAGATTTCAGGAATACAGTTTTGATATTCACCACCATTAGATAACGGATCAACATGAATGGATAGCCACTCTTCTTTGAGAAATAGAAGAGTGGCTTATTTATGATATAGTTAGGGTACTCTTGATAAATACCTCAAAATCTCAAGACCAAATAAATTTGCTCAGAGAGGGCGGGGAGGAGGCCAAAAAGGCGGGGAGGTGCTGGATTGAAGCGTGGGAGCATCTTTTTGTCTTGACTTTTTGTTTCTTTTTTGTCAAGAAAAAAGAAAGTAAAATAAAATTTGGAAACGAAATACGAGAAACTAAATAACAAACTCAACTTTTCAACGAAAGACCTATTTTTTGAGGTTTTTTCTTGCTACAGAATTTGAATAAAATGCTTTCTAGAAGCCATAAAGAAGAATTTTAATGAAAATCATTTGTCATGAGAAGCCTAGTTATATTGATCTATAATTAAATTACACAAAAGATTATTTGGTGCTGAATATCAGGCAATTACTACGGGTTCTCGTGTAATTGCCTAATAGGCTCTATTTAATTTCCCTGCATATAAATAGTGGTAAAAAAACAATCCTGGACAACATCAAAATTCCAATGGATTATAGTGCCTGAAATGGCCATTCATTTTCACCAATTCTTTGTTTCTCTGGATCTCTCTCAGTTGTGGCAATATTGCTTTTAAATGGTCTAATAAGAACCTCTGTCTTTTTCTTTCTTCCCTTATTTGCAAAAGATCATACTCGGCCTCTTTGGACAACCCTGTCTGATGTGCAATATCAAAAACCTTAAATTTAGGAGTTAAAGGAATTTTCTGAATCTCAACAAGTTGATAAAGCTCTGTGAGAAATTTGAATAATTCTTCCTTAAGAAGGACATCACCATTATCTACATTAGTTAAAATTTCGACCTCCCCTGCCGCATATAGTTTGCCACGAAAAGGATTTTCCATATTTAAGACATGTAGCACACTAAGGGCTATCGTCTCAATATCATAGCGGCCATCCTCATATCTTTTAGCAATATTCGTAATCTTCATTTCAGTACCATACTCAACTTTGTTTTTAACATAGGATGGAATGGCAAAATTACTATCACTAGCGATACAATCAGCTACAAGCTCCTTATATCGCGGCTCAAAAACATGTAAATTAAGCTGCTGACCTGGAAAAGCTACCAGGTTTAGCGGAAAAAACGGGAGCTTTGTTTTCATTTATTATCTTCTTTAATAGTATCAAAATGAACCTGAAGTACTTTCTTATCTTACGATATTTAAATCCCCGGAGCAATTATTCTTACCAAACAAGGGCAATAAATAATTTCAGCCCAATGTCGTTTGGTTATGCTTTAAACAAAAACTAAACGACATTGAATTACAGATATTACCTTTTCTTATGACATGTAATAACAATAGATTGTTTAAGCTTTAGGTTTTTTTTTTACAAAAAAGGCCCACTAAGTGAGCCTTTTCTTATAATAATTAATGAAGTAGTTCTTACTTCACTTCCATTGCTATAATAGATGATAAGATTCCATTGAAAGTTTCACTTGGCCTCATATGCTTATTGAGCAAATCTTCGTTAGGCTTAAAATACCCTTCAATTTCAACTGCTTTGCCCTGAGCTTTCAACAGCTCCTCATTGATAATAGCCTCTTTTAATGAAAGGTTATCTGCTACTCGTTTAAAAATCAACTTCAAATCATTATCCTTCGATTGAGCCGCTAACGCTTCAGCCCAATACATGGCTAAGTAAAAATGACTCCCTCTTACATCCAGCTCATTTACTTTCCGTGAGGGCGATTTGTCATTCTCCAGGAATTTTCCTGTAGCAATATCCAGGGCTTCCCCTAAAATAATTGCTTTTTCATTATTGAAAGTCTTGCCTAAATGATCAAGAGAAACTGCCAAGGCCAGAAATTCTCCCAAAGAATCCCATCGCAGGTGTCCTTCTTCCACAAACTGCTCCACATGCTTAGGGGCTGATCCGCCTGCTCCAGTTTCAAACAAACCTCCTCCGTTCATTAATGGAACAATAGAAAGCATTTTAGCGCTAGTACCTACTTCCAGAATCGGGAAAAGGTCCGTTAAATAATCTCTTAAAACATTTCCTGTCACAGAAATAGTGTCTTTTCCTTCTCTTATCTGCTGGCATGAAAATACGGTAGCCTCATCGGGAGACATAATGCGGATATCCAGGCCTGAAGTATCGTGGTCTTTTAAATAATGATTTACTTTTTTAATCAATTCCGTATCGTGAGCTCTGTTTTTATCTAACCAGAAAATAGTTGGAACTCTGGTAGCTTTAGCTCTGTTGACCGCTAATTTTACCCAGTCCTGAATAGCTGCGTCTTTTACCTGACACATTCTCCAAATATCTCCTTCCTCCACTTTATGCGATAGCAATACTTTTCCAGAAGCATCCATTACCTTTACTTCACCTGCTGCAGAAATCTCAAAAGTTTTGTCATGGGAACCGTATTCTTCTGCCTTTTGCGCCATCAAACCTACATTGGCCACACTACCCATAGTAGAGGGATCAAACGCACCATGTTCCTTACAGAAATCTATTGTTGCCTGATATACTCCAGCATATGATCTGTCCGGAATAATTGTAATAGCATCCTGTAATTCATTATTTTTATTCCACATCTTTCCGGAAGTACGAATCATGGCAGGCATTGAAGCATCAATGATCACATCACTTGGCACATGTAGGTTGGTGATACCTTTATCGGAATTTACCATGGCCAAATCAGGGCCCTCAGCGTAGCAAGCTTCAATATCCTGCTCTATTTCTTTTCTTTTATCTTCAGGTAGCTCTTGTAGCTGACTGACTAAATCTGCAAAACCATTATTAGGATCTACTCCTATTTCCTCTAAAGTTTGCTGATGTTTTTCAAACACAGGAGAGAAAAACACAGTAACTGCATGGCCAAATATGATGGGGTCAGAGACTTTCATCATAGTTGCTTTCAGGTGAATAGAGAATAACACTCCCGCTTTTTTAGCCTCTTTCTTCTGCTCTTCCAGGAAAGAACGTAACGCCTTACGACTTAAAACAGATGCATCAACTATTTCACCTTCCTGTAATTTCAATCCTGATTTCAAAGTTTTAACACTTCCATCATTTCCTTTCCACTCAATTTTCACTTCAGTGGCCGCTTCAAGAGTCAACGATTTCTCACTTCCATAAAAATCACCTTCTTTCATACTGGCAACATGGGTTTTGGAGTCCTTAGACCACTTACCCATAGAATGCGGATGCTTTTTCGCATACTCCTTTACTGCTTTCGGAGCTCTTCTATCGGAATTACCTTCACGTAAAACTGGGTTTACAGCACTTCCTTTTACAGAATCGTATTTTGCCCTAATCTGCTTTTCTTTTTCAGTAGCAGGTTCATCCGGATAGTCGGGTAAATCATATCCCAATGCTTGCAATTCTTTTATGGCACCTTTTAGTTGCGGAATAGAAGCACTGATATTAGGAAGCTTAACAATATTGGCTTCCGGAGTCTTGGCAATTTCTCCTAGTTCCGCCAAATCATCTTTTATCCGTTGTTCAGGTTTTAATTGATCCGAAAAAACAGCAATAATTCTTCCTGCTAAAGAAATGTCACGTGTTTCAACCACTACTCCGGCAGAATCGGTATAGGCTTTTATGATGGGTAAAAAAGAATAGGTCGCCAATGCAGGAGCTTCATCTGTTTTGGTATAAAGTATTTTGTGGATATTAGTTGCCATAGTTTTTCATTTCGTTGTGTAAATTTTACTCTCGTGCGAATTTAATAAAAAACGGCTTGCGATGAAGCTTGTTTAAAAATTATCTGGATGAAGCTTCATTTTTTACTGTTGATTATGAGGATTATGATTATTACCGGAACTATTTCATTGACTGTTATGCTAAAACAGTATTGAAAGCTTGTTGAAAATATTATATATATTAGCGAATAGCATGCATATCTCTGACAAAATAAAGGGGCGGATTTTTGAGCCTGAAATGGAATTTTCAGCCAGCAGAAGCAGTGGGCCTGGTGGTCAGAATGTGAATAAAGTTAATAGCAGGGTTACTCTTCGCTTTGATATTCAGAATTCTCAATTGCTGGAAGAAGAAGAAAAAGTTACTCTGCTTAAGAAACTTCAATCGAAATTAACTACCGAAGGCGTGCTCATTATTGATGCGCAGGAAAAAAGATCACAATTTCAGAATAAAGCCATTGCTATAGATAAATTTTATGAAACTCTGGACAAAGCTTTCAGAAAAAGAAAAAGGAGAATTGCCACTAAGCCTTCGAAAACTGCCATTAAAAAACGATTGGAAAGTAAAAAACAACATTCAGAGAAGAAAGCCAACAGAAAGCGATTATTGTAGTGCGAAAGTTAAGTTTTTGCAAAGCTGCATCAGAATACAATATTAAATATGAAAAGACTAACTTATTATATCCTTCTAGTTATCCCATTTTTAGCAATATTATTTTCTTATGAAGTAATTCACTATAGGTTATATTTATTTTTGTTAGTTTTCTATGTTTTATTTTACGGACCATTGGTTGTATTTTTTTATCAACTGAAAAAAGGTAAGGTTAATATGATTTAATTGCCAAAAATAGTTGGTAAAATGCCTTAAAACTGATTGTAAACAACTGATATTAAGATAGATATACTTATTTTGACTAGAGCTCATTGAAATGTGTTTCAATGAGCTTTTTTTTGTATA
>NZ_JAEQBW010000029.1 GCF_016679925.1 Marivirga aurantiaca | reverse complement strand
CCTGTTTTGTGCAACGCGTGACCCAAAATTAAATTTTCATATTCAATAGCCATTCCTGCTCCTGAGTGGGCTTCAGGATTTTGGTTTTTATCTCTTTAGATTTGGGGAGAGTGTATTTTAGTTGCTTTATTTCTTTTATCTCATTTAAAGCCTTTTCTGGTGATAGCTTGATTTGGTTTACAGCTAGCAGTCTTTCGAGTTCTTTGTAGACTGTATAGGCTGCAAAACAAAGACAAATATGTGCTTCTATCCGATTTTTTAACCGATGGTATACTGGTCTTATCCTTAGGTCGGTTTTTGATATTCTAAAAGCTTTTTCTATTTGCCAAAGCTGTGAATATTGTCCTATGATTTCTTCTTTGCTTAATTTGGTGTTTGTCACATACCCTTTCAAGCCATCCCAGACTTTATCAGCTGTATACTTTTGATAATCAATGCTCACCTTGGCTTCTCCTTCCAGCTTGAGATATTTGTTATACCCTCGGTTATTGATTTGATCTTTATTGAGTTTACCATTCTTTACCTTGGCTTCCAGTCTTTTCAAACCTTTTTCACGGTTTTTTTCATCCTTTTTCGCCCTGCTTGATGAATAGCTGACAATTAATCTCCCATTCTTGGATTTCACTTCTTGTGGCTGACCTTCCACTACATTCAGGGCAATCACTTGCTGTTTTAAAGCTTCCGTCTCATTCTTCACTCTTCCGCCCAGTATGTAATGGTAACCATGCTTTCCAAGCCCATCAATATTGATTTGGGATAACATCGCAGCATCTGCCACAATAATGGGCCTGTCGATATCAAACTTCTTTTGAAAGCTTTCTAATACAGGTATTAAAGTCTTTGTCTCTGAAGTGTTTCCCTCAAAAATTTGATAGCCGATAGGGTAGCCATGATTGCTTACTAAAAGTCCAATCATGATTTGAGGATGTTGATGCTTACCATCCTTGTTAAAACCAGGTATGCGGTAATCATCAGGCTCTGAGGCTTCAAAATATAGGGTGGTCATGTCATAAAATACAACTCCGATTTGACCGTTTAAAAGCTTTTTTGTGTACTCAAAAGTAATTTTTTCGATGCTGGGCTTTAGACTTTGATCCACTTGATCAAGATAGCGGTAGATGGAATACACGCTGATATCTAAATTCAAATGTTTTTTGAAGTACTCCAATGTTTTCAGTTTACTGCCTGGGCAAACTAACCTGCACAGAACCAGGCTTTTAAAGTAGTCGCGTGACCCGCCTACCGGAAAACCTATTTTTTGGTATATCCTGGCTAAGATTAACTCTGCACCTACATTCTGCAAATGCTCATTTGAGATGCTGCCAACAAAGCCTTCTACAACCAAATCATCATGCTCAATAAACAGTGAAGGAACGCCTTTTAAACGCTCTATTTCATTGTGCGCCAACAAAATAAGTAAATCTTCTTCTCGCTTGGTATGAGCTATACCAATGGTCTTGAATACTTTGTTTTTTCGCTTGACCTTTTGGACAACTTGGATACTTACTGATCCACTTTTGTTCTTGTTTTTTCTCACAAACATGAGCTAAAAATAGCTCCGCGTGACCCAAAATTCAAATTTTAATGACGTAAGTTGTTGATATTCAGTAGGGAGAATTTAGAGCGATGACATCGCGCACAAAACAGGA
>NZ_JAEQBW010000028.1 GCF_016679925.1 Marivirga aurantiaca | reverse complement strand
CCAGTTCGAGGCTTTTGATCCGGCAACAGCTGCATGTGGAAGCTCTTATTATACCGTGGATGTAACCATTGACGAACCTGCCACTGTCAACATAACAACGGCCGGGGCCAATATCTGCCAAAACCAGACTATTTCCCTATCAGGAGATTTCTCAGGAAGTGCCTCTTCTGCTACATGGTCGGAAGATGGAAATGGTAGTTTGTCCAATATCAATATTTCAGGAAATACGGTAACAGCAGATTATATTCCTGTCCCTGCTGATGCCGGAAATACAATTACATTTACACTGACCACTGACAATCCTGCCAATACATGTGACCAGATAGCTGAAACAGTACAGTTTGTCATCGATGAAGCACCAATTTCTGCTATCACCACAACGGCCACTGAGGTTTGTGAGGCTGATCCTTTTACTTTACAGGGTACTGTTTCAGGTGGGGCCAATAACGGAGAATGGCAAATCAAGGCAGGGCAAGGGGCTTCAGTTGATGCTTCCGGTTCCCTGACAGCTACCACCAACAACAGCGGAAGCTGGGAGGCTGTCTTTACACCGAATGGTTCCTACTTCGGAGATGTTATTTTTGAGTTCGTTGCTTCGGCTCCCAACTCCTGCTCCGACCATGTGGAAGAGCATACATTGACCATCTTTGAAAGGCCTACGGCCACACTGCCCGCCAACTTTAACACTTGCGGAGATGCCACTTTGGATCTTGATGCCTCGCTGACAGGATCAACACTCAATGGAGAATGGACCATCATTGCCAATGGTGACATAAATCAGATGAGTGCTACTTCTGTAACTTCCGGAATAGCTACTACCAGATACAATCCTCTTGCTGCTGATTACAACACCACCATTACTTTCCAGTTCGAGGCTTTTGATCCGGCAACAGCTGCATGTGGAAGCTCTTATTATACCGTGGATGTAACCATTGACGAACCTGCCACTGTCAACATAACAACGGCCGGGGCCAATATCTGCCAAAACCAGACTATTTCCCTATCAGGAGATTTCTCAGGAAGTGCCTCTTCTGCTACATGGTCGGAAGATGGAAATGGTAGTTTGTCCAATATCAATGTTTCAGGAAATACGGTAACAGCAGATTATATTCCTGTCCCTGCTGATGCCGGAAATACAGTTACATTTACACTGACCACTGACAATCCTGCCAATACATGTGACCAGATAGCTGAAACAGTACAGTTTGTCATCGATGAAGCACCAATTTCTGCCATCACTACAACGGCCACTGAAGTCTGTGAGGCTGATCCTTTTACTTTACAGGGTACTGTTTCAGGTGGGGCCAATAACGGAGAATGGCAAATCAAGGCAGGGCAAGGGGCTTCAGTTGATGCTTCCGGTTCCCTGACAGCTACTACCAACAACAGCGGAAGCTGGGAGGCTGTCTTCACACCGAATGGTTCCTACTTCGGAAATGTTATTTTTGAGTTTGTTGCTTCAGCTCCAAACTCCTGTTCCGACAATGTGGAAGAGCATACATTGACCATCTTTGAAAGGCCTACGGCCACACTTCCCGCCAACTTTAACACTTGTGGGGATGCTGCCTTTGACCTTGATGCCTCGCTGACAGGATCAACACTCAATGGAGAATGGACCATCATTGCCAATGGTGATGCCGGACAGTTAACGGCCACCAATG
>NZ_JAEQBW010000027.1 GCF_016679925.1 Marivirga aurantiaca | reverse complement strand
ACCCTCACAGATATGGAGGGCAGAACTGCTGTTTAAATATTATCCAGAGCTGTCAAAAGCATATGATTTGGCTCAGAAATTAGGACATATCTATCACACTGTAAAAGACAAGGGTGTTGCCTATCTAGGCTCCTCTCGGATATAATTAAATGATTGATTTTCAGTTTTTTTAGTACCTCTTAAGGAGGATTTAAAACCCCGAAATCTGCCAAATAAGGCATTTTCCGGGGTTTTGTGTTATATTGTAGTTACGAAAAAACAAATAACACCCGCAATATATGGCGCAGCTCGATTTATTCCCACTCGAATCCATAGTTTCTCCAAAATGGTATATTTTTAAGACCCTTGAAATTGGAAAGTATATGAAAAGCTACCCCTAGAGGAGTTGGCCAGCTGCCTTCCTTCACAAAATGAAAATGGTAAAGGCGCACCTCGTTGGCTAAGCAATGAAGGCATGTTTACTTTAATGTTTTTAAAGCATTATTTGAATGTGAGCGACTACCAGTTAATAGAACGTTTTAACACCGATTGGTCATTACAAATATTTTGTAATAGAAGTTTGGCTGAAGGAGAGCTCATCAGGGACTCCAACCTGCCTTCCAGGGTGAGGAGCTATATCGCCAACCATGCTGATTTAAATCAATTGCAAACTGTTTTGCTCAACCATTGGAAGAATGATATAGAAAATACCCATGTATTATCGATGGATGCCACCTGTTATGAAAGCTATATTCGTTATCCAACTGATGTAAAATTACTTTGGGAATCCAATCAGTGGATCTATGAAAAGCTATTGTTCAGGCTTTGTAAACTTACCGGCACCAAAAGGCCAAGAAACAAGTTCATTGAACAAAAGCGTAAACAACTCAGCTATGACAAACTGCGCAGGAAAAGCATCAAAAAAGGGAAAGCACGAAAGAAGAGCCTTTTATATCTCTTGACAAAAGGTTTGTTGCATTTACAGGACTTCCTCAACAGCCATCCTGAAGTAAACCTTACCTCCAATCAGTACGGCTATATCCGCACCATTAAAAAAGTACTCCAACAACAACAATATTTATTTGATAAGCCCGGAGAAAAAGTAAAGGATCGCATTGTCTCATTATATAAGCCTTACGTACGGCCAATAGTGAGGGGAAAGGAAAACAAGCCTGTGGAATTTGGAATGAAAGCCCACATATTGCAGACGGGTGGTATCCAGTATTTTGACTTAATGGACTTCAATGCCTATAACGAATGTAAAAGGCTTAAAATAAGTTACTTGAAGCATAGAATACTCTTCGGACAACTTAATCAATTGTCAGCTGACCGTATTTACCCCACTAATGAAAACAGACGATACATCACTTCTCAGCAGATATTCAGCAACTTTGCCAAGAAAGGTCCTGTTAAATTAAGCAAGCCTGAAAAAGCTTTACAGGCTGAACTCAACAAAGACAGGTCAACAGTGCTTGAAGGCAGCTTTGGCAATCATAAAAACAATTACGGGCTAAGGAAAATCAAAGCAAGAGGAGCACAAAACGAGAGGGTATGGGTGTTTTTTGGAGTAATGGCCTCAAATGCCAAAAAACTGGCACTTGCCAAAGCCTCTCCACCACCTATGCAAATGGCTGCCTAACCCAAAAAAAGTGAAATCATCACTTTTTAACAGGACAAGTACGTCCAGACGTAAAATCGAGAGAAAAATCAGGTCAAATAAGTTCAGGAATTGTACTTTTAAAGGAAGGGGAGAGTGAAAAAATCAAATGAAAAGTATTACTCCACCGAAAAACCAATATCACACTGCCTAAAAGTTCAAACCCTAAACCATTTTTCATGAGGAGCCTATCCTGAATTTCTTTGAGAGAAGAAGTACAAATGCAGCAGCCGAATCATTTAATGCAAAGATCAAAGCATTCCGCTCTCAGTTTAGGGGTGTTAAAAATGTATCCTTCTTCCTTTACAGACTATC
>NZ_JAEQBW010000026.1 GCF_016679925.1 Marivirga aurantiaca | reverse complement strand
CATTGGTGGCCGTTAACTGTCCGGCATCACCATTGGCAATGATGGTCCATTCTCCATTGAGTGTTGATCCTGTCAGCGAGGCATCAAGGTCAAAGGCAGCATCCCCGCAAGTGTTAAAGTTGGCGGGCAGTGTGGCCGTAGGCCTTTCAAAGATGGTCAATGTATGCTCTTCCACATGGTCGGAACAGGAGTTTGGAGCTGAAGCAACAAACTCAAAAGTAACATTTCCGAAGTAGGAGCCATTCGGTGTGAAGACAGCCTCCCAGCTTCCGCTGTTGTTGGTGGTAGCTGTCAGGGAGCCGGAAGCATCAACTGAAGCCCCTTGCCCAGCCTTGATTTGCCATTCTCCGTTATTGGCCCCACCTGAAACAGTCCCCTGCAAAGTAAAAGGATCAGCCTCACAGACTTCAGTGGCCGTTGTAGTGATGGCAGAAATTGGTGCTTCATCGATAGTTAATATAAATTCTTTTATATCATCATCACACGGATTGGTTGCTGAACCTGAAGCAATGAATTCAAAAGTTAAATCTCCAATATATATACCGTCCGGACTGAAAGTAGCAGTCCAGTCGCCACTATTATTGGTTGTAGCAGAAAGAGACCCTGCTGCTGGCTCCCCACTTTTTAATTGCCAAAGACCTGAAGTAGCTGATCCTCCAATATTTCCTATTAAATCGTAACTAGCGTTTTCACAGGTATTGTCAGAGGGAGTCGGTAAATTTGCTATTGGCAATTCTATTACATCTAATAAAATAATATCTTTTGTTCTTTCGCATCCATCAAGAGATATATAAGTAACCTCTATTTCCTGGAATCCTAAACTTACAGATGCATGGCCTGCATCAAAAATAGTCCCACTAACTCCATTTCCAGCATATGAATAGGTGCCTCCGGCTGGGGAAGCATTTAAATTTATTGATGTAAGATCAAATAAGTTATTATCCCTACAGACTTTTATTGGTGTAAGGAATGCGGGAATTGTAGGGGTAGGGTTTAAGGTAATAGTGAAAGTTTCAGTAACAGGAGTGGAACATCCATCATTAGTTGCGGAAACTGTAATGGTAGTAACAATATCCGAGCCTGTATTATTAGCTGATGTCACAAAAGTAAGGCTGTTGGTTCCTGAAGCAGGATTGCCAATTGCTGTATTATCAGCTGACCATGTGATATTGTCTGAAGCACTTAAAGTACTAAAATCAATATCAACCAGTTCTCCTGGGCATCTGTTTATATCAGTAGGTATAGGATCAAAAACCGGAGCGTCAAAAATGATGATATTAATTTCCAGTGCAGGACTTTCACAACCATCAGCATCTGCTTGAGTAGCATATCTGGTAAAACTTCCATTATCTGCAGTGGGTATGTTGAGGGAAGATAGAGTAGGGGATGCACCAGTAGTCAACAAGGTGGAAAGGGAAGATTCCTGATACCATGAGATATTGGTTCCTGATACGGCATTAACTGTGGTAGTGGTGGCATCATCATCCACACAAAATGGATTATATGTATCTGCTATAGGCGTAGTAGGTATGGTATTTACAGTGACGGTAGCTGAGCCTGTTAAGACAGCATTAGTACACCCTGTTGAAATATCCGTAGCTTCAACTATGCTATAAGTTTTTGTTTCTAAAGGATTTACAATGATATTGTGTCCATCAGATATAGAAGCCAGGTTGAAATTATTTGAACCGTCAGTATAAATAACATCATAATTCACACCATTACCCGATAGATCAAATGTTAATGAAGTATTCTCTCCATCACAAATTGAGGTTGTACCTGTGATTCCTGCGGTAAGATCCAAAGAAGGTTCTGTGATATTGATTGTTTGTTGCTCTGAGCATCCATTGGCATCTGCTATGGTTACTGTTACCAGACCCACACTTGCATTATTAAAACCTTGAGTAGTAGCACTGGGAGCTAATATTGTTGCTCCTGAAGTATTTGCATCAACAGTAAAAATATAGGGAGGTGTGCCTCCAGAAGCTGTAAAGCTACCGCTGCCATCGCTATCTCCTTTACATGCTAAAGTTATATCTGAACTTGCAGTATTAACTATAACAGGAGGATTATCAATAACAATAGAAGTAGTTGTAGCTGAACATCCGTTGTTGTCAGTGACAGTTACAGTGTAGCTTCCGGCCGCCAGCCCGGTATAGATACCATTGGCATCCCCTGTGGTGTTAGAGGGCTCTTCGTTGAGGACATAAGTGTAGCCTCCCGACCCGTTTCCGGCCGTGGTGGTAATCTCTCCATCAGACGCTCCAAAGCAACTAAGTTCGGCCCCGTTGAAGTTGCTTGTTATGGCAGCAGTAGCTGAAATTGCCACAGGCTCTGTTAAAGTGACATTTTGTTGTGTGATGGAACAGTTGTTGGCATCTTCCAGGTCAATAGTATAGTTTCCAGCAGAAAGGTTGTTGAAGCGATAGATTGCCCCCGGCTGTGTTTGTGTTGCTGCGGCATCCCCTCCAAGAGTGAAAGTGTAGTTGCCGGTCCC
>NZ_JAEQBW010000025.1 GCF_016679925.1 Marivirga aurantiaca | reverse complement strand
AGCTGACAGGTTCCACGACTACAGCAGGCGTGAGCTACCGTTGGTTAAGTGGCAGCAATGAGATTGCAACCACAGCTACTACTACAGTAAGTGCTCCTGGAGAGTATACTTTGGAAGTAACCAAAGAGAGTACCGGCTGTACGACTACCACGACTACGGTGGTAGGTATAGATGAATCACAGCCCGAAGGTGTAACAGCGAGCAACAGCGGACCATTGACTTGTGCAACCACCAGTGTGGAGCTGACAGGTTCCACGACTACAACAGGCGTGAGCTACCGTTGGTTAAGAGGCAGCAATGAGATCGCAACTACAGCGACCACTACGGTAAGTGCTCCTGGAGAGTATACTTTTGAAGTAACCAAAGAAAGTACCGGCTGTACGACTACCACAACCACCGAAGTGGAAATAGATGAGTCACAACCCGAAGGCGTTACAGCCAGCAACAGCGGACCATTGACTTGTGAGACTTTAAGCGTAGAGCTGACAGGATCCACGACTACAACAGGCGTGAGCTACCGTTGGTTAAGTGGCAGCAGTGAAATTGCGACCACAGCGACCACTACAGTAAGTGCTCCTGGCGAATACACTTTGGAAGTGACCAAAGAGAGTACCGGTTGCACAACTACTACCACTACTGAAGTGGAAATAGATGAGTCACAACCGGAAGGAGTGACAGCAAGCAACAGCGGACCATTGACTTGTGAAACCACCAGCGTGGAACTGACAGGTTCAACGACCACGACAGGCGTGAGCTACCGTTGGTTAAAAGGCAGCAGTGAGATAGCGACCACAGCGACCACTACAGTAAGTGCTCCCGGAGCATACACTTTAGAGGTAACGAAAGAAAGTACCGGCTGTACGACTACCACCACTACCGAAGTAGGTATAGATGAGTCACAACCAGAAGGAGTGACAGCGAGCAACAATGGCCCGCTTACCTGTGCAACCACCAGCGTAGAGCTGACAGGATCCACGACTACAGCAGGCGTGAGCTACCGCTGGTTAAGTGATGGTAGTGAGATAGCGACCACAGCAACTACCACAGTCAATTCCCCAGGTGAATACACTTTGGAAGTGACCAAGACAAGTACCGGCTGTACGACTACCACAACCACCGAGGTGGAAATAGATGAGTCACAACCCGAAGACGTTACAGCCAGCAACAGCGGACCATTGACGTGTGAGACTTTAAGCGTAGAGCTGACAGGATCTACGACCACTACAGGCGTGAGCTACCGTTGGTTAAAAGGCAGCAGTGAGATAGCGACTACAGCAACTACCACAGTCAATTCCCCAGGTGAATACACTTTGGAAGTGACCAAGACAAGTACCGGCTGTACGACTACCACCACTACCGAAGTAGGTATAGATGAATCACAGCCTGAAGGAGTGACAGCGAGCAACAGCGGACCATTGACTTGTGAAACCACCAGCGTAGAGCTGACAGGTTCCACGACCACGACAGGCGTGAGCTACCGTTGGCTAAGTGGCAGCAATGAAATTGCAACTACGGCAACTACCATAGTAAGTGCTCCTGGAACATACACTTTAGAGGTAACAAAAGAAAGTACTGGTTGTACGACTATTACGACTACAGAAGTAGGTATAGATGAATCACAACCCGAAGGCGTTACAGCCAGCAACAGCGGACCATTGACTTGTGAGACTTTAAGCGTAGAGCTGACAGGTTCAACGACCACTACAGGCGTGAGCTACCGTTGGTTAAGTGGCAGCAATGAGATTGCAACCACAGCTACTACCACAGTAAGTGCTCCCGGAGAGTATACTTTGGAAGTAACCAAAGAGAGTACCGGCTGTACGACTACCACGACTACGGTGGTAGGTATAGATGAATCACAGCCCGAAGGTGTAACAGCCAGCAACAGTGGCCCGCTTACCTGTGCAACCACCAGTGTGGAGCTGACAGGTTCCACGACTACAACAGGCGTGAGCTACCGTTGGTTAAGAGGCAGCAATGAGATCGCAACTACAGCGACCACTACGGTAAGTGCTCCTGGAGAGTATACTTTTGAAGTAACCAAAGAAAGTACCGGCTGTACGACTACCACAACCACCGAAGTGGAAATAGATGAGTCACAACCCGAAGGCGTTACAGCCAGCAACAGCGGACCATTGACTTGTGAGACTTTAAGCGTAGAGCTGACAGGATCCACGACTACAACAGGCGTGAGCTACCGTTGGTTAAGAGGCAGCAATGAGATCGCAACTACAGCGACCACTACGGTAAGTGCTCCTGGAGAGTATACTTTGGAAGTGACCAAAGAGAGTACCGGCTGTACGACTACTACGACTACCACAGTTGGCACAGACTACTCGCAACCGGAAGGAGTGACGGCTAGCAACAACGGCCCACTTACTTGTGAAACCACCAGCGTGGAACTGACAGGTTCAACGACCACGACAGGCGTGAGCTACCGTTGGTTAAAAGGCAGCAGTGAGATAGCGACCACAGCGACCACTACAGTAAGTGCTCCCGGAGCATACACTTTAGAGGTAACGAAAGAAAGTACCGGCTGTACGACTACCACGACTACCGAAGTAGGTATAGATGAGTCACAACCAGAAGGAGTGACAGCGAGCAACAATGGCCCGCTTACCTGTGCAACCACCAGCGTAGAGCTGACAGGATCCACGACTACAGCAGGCG
>NZ_JAEQBW010000024.1 GCF_016679925.1 Marivirga aurantiaca | reverse complement strand
AGGACGAACAGATATTCGGTCAATCAACAGTTCAGGATGCCCTGGAAGAGATTGACTTCACATGGCCTGAAGCAGGCAATATCAACCTTAGGTTGGCTGCTTTCTCAGGTAATTCTGTGACGGGAGACCTTGTTAATTTTGAAACAGAGGACGTTAATATTATTGGTTCTAATTCTACGGGTGATTTGGTTTATTTTGATAGAGCTAGTACCAGAAGTTTAACTACAGATGCAGTCGATCTGGATACATCAGAGCCTGTTGTATTAAGCTTTAATTATCTTGGATTTTATGCAAGTAGTCCTGATGTGGACAATCCTGTAGAAGTTTTGTATTCAACAGATGGTTTTGCAACAGCCGGTACCGCATTGATAGATGACAATTTAGCGGTTGACGAATTTGAAGATATTATTCAGGTACTTGAATTTACCTTGCCAAATGCAGCTAAAACTGCTAATACTAGTTTTAGAATTCAACAAAAAGGTACTGTAGATTATGGAACTGAAAAAAATTGGAGAATCACAATAGGTACTTTTTATTTTAGTCCATTACAATTAGAAATAGGAGAGACTTATACAAACATTGCAGATGAATTTGTTGACAACAACAATGTGTTGTTACCGGAATTAACTATTAATAATGTATTGGATGCCGATAATGTACCTGGCGGGACTATTTACCCTGGCGATGCCATCACAGTGGAAGCCGAATTGCAGGGAATTGATTTAACAGATTTGGATTTTGCAGTAAGGTTGACCAATACCAACACCGGTGAAACCTTCTTGTTGGAAGACCAGACCCCAGCAACCGTTGATAATGGAACAAAAGAAATAACTGTTGAAGGAACAGTCCCTACAAATATTTCTTATTACAATAATCCTCTTGGCTGGAACGTGGATATATATGCCTTTGAAGGTACTGAAATCCTATTCGGCACATCAGAATACTATAATTTTACCGGAGGTTTACCCACCGAGTTTGTACAAACAGGTGGTGATCAGGATGGATCAGGATTGGTGTTTGACCAGGCTGGCGAGAGAAGTGTGACCACTTCGGGCTATAATATTTCGACAGAGAGTGATGGAGTATTGACTTTCAATGCATCAAGAGCTAACAATGTATTAAGCCCTGCGGGCACTGAGCTGATTGTAGAATATTCTACTGATGGAACAACCTACACTGAATTGACCAGCGTGGATCTTAATTCCCTGGCCTTCGGAGGTACAACAGAAGTAATTTTTGATACATGGCCTGCGGGCGTGGTTTCCGGATCAACGCAATTCAGGATCAGACAGGAAAGCAACAACGGGGCTGACCTGGATGCTTTCATTGTAGAGGATTTAGAAATTCAGAGCGGTACCAACTTAATAAGCGAGACATTTATTGGCAGAGGGTTTGCCTCTGTTGCGGCAACAGTTGAGTCGCCTAACATTACGATCAACAACTTAGATGTAGGAGGAGATGGACAAGCTTTCCCAATGGAAGCATTGACTTTGACTTATGAAATTACAGCCGGTGCTTTTCCAGCCACTACTGAGGCAACTGCTTTGGTACAAAGAGTTGGAGATCCTGATTTTGATGTAATCATAGGCGAAACCACAGACATAAGTGGTGAGTCAATTGCTATTACGGTACCGCCATTAGAGGCTGGAGATTATACAGTTTACATAGCTACCCTTAATGGGGAAACTTATTTCAGCACTACATTGTCGATTTATGACTTAGGACTTGAAATCACAAGTGTTGAGTATACAGATCCGGTAATGGTTGCAGGAGACGAGTTCACTTATCCCGGCTCAGGTTTAACAGTTAACTACAGTATACAGGGAAGCCCTGGTACCGGAGCAGAGCTGATGATGAGCGTTTATGACAACAATCCTGATGTGGATGATTGGGTGATGATTGGAAGTACTACTGATGTAAATGCCGGAACAATCACAGCTACCTTGCCAACAGGTATTGATTATGATGATAACCCTAATGTGAGGTTAAGTTTGACTAGTGGCGGTGTTCATTCCAATAGCTTTGATGAAGTTGTGGATTTTGATTACTGGTATAATAATAATATTCCTACCAGGCTATTAGAATCAACGGAGGGGTTAGGTAATACATATGTGCCAGATGGATTTGAAGGACAGGGTGTTCGTTCAGCTACTTCAGTTCCCTTTAATTTCATTTATGGAGCTAATATTGACTTTGATCTTATTTCTATAGCCAATTTCGTAGGAACTTTTGATGTTCGCCTGGAAGGTTCAGTTGATGGGGAAAATTGGGAAGAAATAGATGTAGTTACTTTTACTGGCGGAGCTCAGGTTCGTGCCTTTAACGCTGATGTACCCAATAATTTATGGTCAGAAACTTTCCAATTCAGAATTATTTACAATGAAGATGGGGCTTTTGGGCAGGGGCAAAATGTAGTTCATTTGTTTAGTAGCGATATTGATAAACCTTCATTCTTAGAGGTTGTTTTGGATGATGCTCCATTTAACTTAATTCGTCCTTCATTGGCAGTTAGCAATTATGATAAAACATCATTTGCCATGGGTGAAGCAGTAAACATTAACTATAATGCTTTAGGCTTTCCTGCTACAACAGATTACGCTGCAGTAGTAGAACAAAATGGAGAATTTGTGGTAGCAGGTACTTCATCAGATGAAGATGCAGGTACTATTGAAGCTACAATGCCTATTGGCTTTGGAGACAGCAACGATCCTTATGATTTAACGATTGTGCCTTATCAGCCCGAAACAGTTGGAGGAGATTATAAACAAGGTGAAACGATTGATGTAGATCAGGAAGAAGATTTCTTAGTAATAGAAGGACAAAATCCAGGTTTTGCTAATGACTATAATTCATTCGTATTTAATCAGATAGGTGATCGTTCATTGCTGACAGAGCCATTTGATTTTACAGATGTTTCTTCAGCAACTTTAAACTTTTATTTTTCCACACCTTTTGGCAGCATTAACCAAAATGTCAACAAAAATACTGTACCACGTTTAGAAGCTTCAACTGATGGAGGAGTTACTTTCGAGTTAGTACCCGTTTATGAATTGGAAGTTGGTGAAGAGCAGGTTTATGATGATGGCCTATTGTATTTAGCTCAAAATTATAATGTAAACATTCCTGCTACTTTATTAACTTCTGCAACCCATTTCAGATGGTCACAACCATTAAATCTTGGTGCTGATGAAAACCGATGGAGTGTTGAAAATATTTCTATTACATTAAATGATGACAACAGAGTTCCTGATTTCATTTTCACAGATAATGTAAATGGAAACAATCCGGTATCAATTGATATCATAGCGCCAAGCCTTGGTGATTATACCTGGATGCAGGCTGATTTAG
>NZ_JAEQBW010000023.1 GCF_016679925.1 Marivirga aurantiaca | reverse complement strand
AGGACGAACAGATATTCGGTCAATCAACAGTTCAGGATGCCCTGGAAGAGATTGACTTCACATGGCCTGAAGCAGGCAATATCAACCTTAGGTTGGCTGCTTTCTCAGGTAATTCTGTGACGGGAGAGGTTATTGCCTTTACCAGTGCAGATGTTACGGCAATTGGTACTAACTCAGGAGGAGATTTTCTAACCTTTGACAGGGCAAGTGCAAGGTCTTTGACCACTAACGCTATAGATTTGGATACTTCAGAGCCAGTTGTTTTAAGCTTTACTTATGATGGAGCTTTTTTTAGTGGCCCTGATGTTGACAATCCTGTAGAAGTTTTATATTCAACAGATGGTTTTGCGACAGCCGGTACCGCATTGATAGATGACAATTTAGCGGTTGACGAATTTGAAAATATTTTTCAGGTGCTTGAGTTTACCTTGCCAAATGCAGCTAAAACAGCAACTACCAGTTTTAGAATTCAACAAACAGGTACTGTGGATTATGGTACAGGTAAAAACTGGCAAGTAAGGACATCTCCTGCAGCTGGTGCCATCCAGGTGGAAATAGGAGAGACTTATACTAACATTGCGGATGAATTTGTTGATAACAACAATGTGTTGCTACCAGAACTGACCATTAACAATGTATTGGATGCTGCTGATGTGCCTGGCGGGACTATTTACCCTGGCGATGCCATCACAGTGGAAGCCGAATTGCAGGGAATTGATTTAACAGATTTGGATTTTGCTGTAAGGTTGACCAACACCAACACCGGTGAAACTTTCTTATTGGAAGGCCAGGTTGATAATTTCGATAATGGAACAAAAGAAATAACAGTTGAGGGAACAGTCCCTACCAATATTTCTTACTACAATGCCGGTTTAGGCTGGAATGTGGATATTTATGCCTATGAAGGTACTGAAATCCTTTTTGGCACATCAGAATTCTATAATTTTACCGGAGGTTTGCCAACCGAGTTTGTACAAACAGGTGGTGATCAGGACGGATCAGGATTGGTGTTTGACCAGGCTGGCGAGAGAAGTGTGACCACTTCGGGCTATAATATTTCGACAGAGAGTGATGGAGTATTGACATTCAATGCATCAAGAGCTAACAATGTATTAAGCCCTGCGGGCACTGATCTGATTGTAGAGTATTCTACTGATGGAACAACCTACACTGAATTGACCAGCGTGGATCTTAATTCCCTGGCCTTCGGAGGCACAACAGAAGTAATTTTTGATACATGGCCTGCGGGCGTGGTTTCCGGATCAACGCAGTTCAGGATCAGACAGGAAAGCAACAACGGGGCTGACCTGGATGCTTTCATTGTAGAGGATTTAGAGATTCAGAGTGGCACTAATCTAGTTAGTACAAACTTTATTGGCAGAGGACTAGCCTCTGTTTCGGCAACTGTTCAGTCGCCCAATATTACGATCAACAACTTAGATGTAGGAGGAGACGGACAGGCTTTCCCAATGGAAGCACTAACCCTGACATATGATATTACAGACGGTGCTTTTCCAGCCACTACTGAAGCAACTGCTTTGGTACAAAGAGTTGGAGATCCTGATTTTGATGTGATCATAGGCGAAACTACAGACATAAGTGGAGAGTCAATTGCTATTACGGTACCACCATTAGAGGCTGGAGATTATACAGTTTACATAGCGACCCTTAATGGGGAAACTTATTTCAGTACTACATTGTCGATTTATGACTTAGGACTTGAAATCACAAGTGTTGAGTATACAGATCCGGTAATGGTTGCAGGGGATGAGTTCACCTATCCCGGCTCAGGTTTAACAGTTAACTACAGTATACAGGGAACCCCTGGTACCGGAGCAGAACTGATGATGAGCGTTTATGACAACAACCCTGATGTGGATGATTGGGTGATGATTGGAAGTACTACTGATGTAAATGCCGGAACAATCACAGCTACCTTGCCAACAGGTATTGATTATGACAATAATCCTAATGTTAGACTAAGTATTGGGACAAGCGGTACATATGATAATGTGTTTTTTGAAACCATTGTATCTCAAGAATTTGAGGGAGATCCATTACCAACTTCAATCTTTGAATCTTCAACTGGTACATCCAATAACTTTCCAAGCAAACCAGACAGCTTTACCGGATCTGGAGTAAGATCTGCTACTACAGTACCATTTGATTTTTCATATGGTGGCAATGTTGATATTGAGATAGATGAAGATAATGGTAATCATTTAGGTACTTATGATGTTAAATTGCAGGGATCTATTGATGGAACAAATTGGGTAGATTTGGATGAAGAAGGTGTTGGTAACGGTAGTATTGTTTCATTAATTGCAGATGTACCTAACTCATTATGGTCAGCCAATACTCAATTTAGAGTTATTTATAATGAGGATGAAGCTTTTGGAGTAAATGAAAATGTAATTCAGATCAATGAAGTTATTATTGAGACTCCTGAATTTATGGAAGCTTCGTTTGATGAAGAACCATTTAACCTGATCAAACCTTCATTGGCAATTAGCAATTATGATAAAACTTCATTTGCCATGGGTGAAGCAGTAAGCATTAACTATAATGCTTTAGGTTTTCCTGCTACAACAGATTACGCTGCAGTAGTAGAACAAAACGGAGAATTTGTAGTAGTAGGTACTTCATCGGATGAAGATGCAGGTACTATTGAAGCTACAATGCCTATTGGCTTTGGAGACAGCAACGATCCTTATGATTTAACGATTGTACCTTACCAGCCGGAAACAGTTGGTGGAGATTATAAGCAAGGGGAAACCATTGTCATTGATCAAGAAGAAGATTTCTTAACTATTAGTGGTCAGGACCCTACATTTGAAAATGATTTTAATGTTTTCGATTTTGATCGTGTAGGTAATAGAGAGTTGTTGACAAGAGCCTTTGATTTATCTGACGTTTCCAGTGCAACTTTAAATTTTGATTTCAATACATATTTTGGATATGGTAGTTCAGATGTGAATGCCAACAAAAATACTGTTCCGAGATTAGAAATTTCTACAGATGGTGGAGCTACTTTCGAGTTAGTACCTGTTTATGAATTGGAAGTTGGTGAAGTGCAGATTTATGATGATGGATTGCTATATCTACAACAAGGATATAATGTAGAATTGCCTGCTTCTGCCCTTACTGAAGCAACTCATTTTAGATTCTCTCAACCATTGAATTTGGGAGAAGGGACTAATCGTTGGAGTGTGGATGATATTTCATTGACATTAAATGATGACAACAGAGTTCCTGATTTCATTTTCACAGATAATGTAAATGGAAACAATCCGGTATCAATTGATATCATAGCGCCAAGCCTTGGTGATTATACCTGGATGCAGGCTGATTTAG
>NZ_JAEQBW010000022.1 GCF_016679925.1 Marivirga aurantiaca | reverse complement strand
TTGACCCTGAAACAGATCTTCCCTACGTAATAGGCTCAACTACTACTCTAGGTGTATTTGAAGGCGAGGTTCCTTTCTTTGTGGTAAATGGCTCATACGATGTGATGATGTCTGCTTCAGTTGAAATAGATGAAGAAACATTCTATATCTATGGAGATGATGAAAGCGGGGTTGATGTAGGAGACCTGGATATTTTCCTTCGCGCAGCTGAATTAGTTTATCAAGGAGATCCAAATGCTACTATTTATGCCGGACAGGATGTTACATTCTCTATCAATATAGAAAATGATGAAACCAATCTGGATGCTACAGCTGATTTATTTGTCAATTTGATATTTGATTCAAATGAAGGAGATATAGTATTGGCTACCCAGCAAGGAATGGGAGATATTACCATTGCATTGCCAACTGATTATTCGGGTACAGGCGATTTCAGAATTGAATTATCTGAAGATGCACCAATAGCTGAGGTAGGTACTTTGCTTGAAAACCAACAGTATAATGACCTCGAAGATGATTCAGATAATTTTATCACTCTTGATAATTCATCATTTTCAGGTGTTTCCGGTAGAAGATTAATCACTACTCGTGATTTCATGCCTTCAGAAATTGAAGAAGCTACTTTATTCAGTATGGATGTTTCATTTGATCAATTGCCTGCTAGTTTAACAGCAAATCAATATGTGATTTTTGAATACTCAACTGATGCAGGTGCTACTTATACTGAATTACAATCCTATCCTGAAACTGATGCTGAAGCAACACTTGTAGGGGAAGGTTTTGTGTATGCTTTCACAACTGATATGAAAGAAAATGGTGTAAGGTTCAGATGGAGACAAGAAGAAGCTAAAGGGAACTTCTCAATAAATGTATTCGACTTTACCTTTGGTGAAACTTTACCATTCGATTATGTAGATGAATCAATCAGTATAGCACAACAAGTGCTGATGGTAACAGCTATTTCTGCTACAGAAGGTTGTATAGACAGTGACGTGACCCTGGATTACGAGATCAAGGGTAGATTCGGTGCAGACAATGTAGTGACTGTTGATTACAGGAATGCTGGCGGCACAATCAATCCAATTAGTGGCTATGAATTCAACCTTGTTGAAGGTTCAGGCCAGGTTACTTTTGGATTTGCCGGAAACACCTTGAGCAACACAGCTGACAATGGCATCTTTAAGTTCAGGTTAAGCGCTGAAGACGAGACCACTGACAATACAGTGAATGTTGATGGTAATTTCTCTGAAGAGAGCTATGAATTGGTTGCACCTATCAATACCAACTCAAGCTTTACGGTAAACGATCCATTGGCTTGTGCACCGGAAGATGTGGTTGTAAGCATTGATGCAGGCAGTATGCAGGATTACTTCATGTATGAGATTTTGAACGCAGCTGATGGCACTGTTCTGGGAAGCTTGTTGAGAGACCCTGAAGATTATCAGAATGAGATCAACATTGGTCAGATCGCTGCTTCCACTGATTTGGAATTGAGGATCACTTCTCAATCATCAAACGGAACAGTTTGCAATACTTTAATAGTAGACGAAGAGTCTATAGAAGTATTGGCCAACTTTGAATTATATTCATACTCAAACCCTGACTGGAATTGGAAAGCAGTTGAAGCAGGTTCAGAACTGACTACTTGTGAAGGTTCTAGCGAGGTTTTATTAAGTGTAAGAAGATTACTTGAGAATGGAAGTATTACCACATCAGGAACTACTTTAGTGGAGTGGTTCAGAGATGACCTGGACAACCTGGTTGCAACAGGCACCCAGCTTAACGACAATGATATGGAAATGTCTGGTTCTTATTTCGCAAGAGTAACAACCGGAAGTTGTGTATACACTACTGAGTCTATCCAGATCAATATTGTAGAAACACCTGATCAGCCTGTAATTACAGTAGTGAGTGGTGATCTGGAAGCTTGTTCTTCTGCTGACCCTGTGGTTTTGGCAGCACCTGAAGGTTATGATTTCTATCTGTGGAGCAATGGTGCTACTTCAAGGACTATTTCTGTTGAGGACCAGGATTCATATTCTGTACAGGTATCTAATGTACCATTTGGTGTAGGTTGTTCAAGTGATGCATCTGCTACAGTAGATGTTGACAGATACGATGTGCCTGAATTTGCAGTAAGGAACAATAACACAAGCCAGTTGATTGGCGAAGGTGATGAAATCACTATTTGCGATAACTTCAATGTTAGATTCATGGATGGATCATCTATTACCAACAACGGAAACGTTCAGGTGATCAAGGATGGAGACGTTCATGCAACAGTTGCCTCCGGTAACAATACTTATAATATTGATGAGTCAGGAACCTATTCATTTGTTTGGAATTATGATGCATTGAATGTTGATGGTTGTACAGCTACTTCAGTGGAGTTCACTGTTAATATAGTGGAACAACCAACTGCGGCACCTGCATTGACTTCAACCGGAGATCTAACTTTCTGCGCCAATAATGGAACTGTAGTTTTAACAGCACCTGCGGGTTCTGATTACTACAGATGGAGAAGAAATGGGTCAACTATTACCAATGCTACTCAGGACTTTACCAATACCAATACTTTAGAGGTAAGCACTGCTGGTAGTTATACTGTTGAAGTGGGCAATGCAGCGGGTTGTTACTCTCCGCAATCAAATGCGATAGTTGTAACAGTAGTTGCTGAGCCAAGTATCCCTGGTTTATCTCAGGTGAACACTACTTGTGGTGCAGGTGAGGTTGAGTTTAGTATTTTTAATGGAAACGGATCAGCTATGACCTACCAATTATATAATGGTAATACAGGTATAGCATCAGGTAACCCGGTGACAATACAATCAGGTTTTAGTGGTATAGCAGTAACTGATGTAGTAGAAGAGGACAATACACCATTCTACGTTGAGGTAAGTTATGCAGATGGAACAGGTTGTTCTAATGTAGACCCATCAATTTTCTCTTATGGAAGTGTAAGAAATATCACTTTGGAAATGGATGGATCCAGATTGGTGGCCACTTATGACGGTAGTGCAACAGTTAGATGGTATAGGAATGGGGTTTTATTGGTGAATTCTACCTCTAACTCAATTATTATCACTGACAATGCTGAGTATACTGTAGAAGTTGAATACACTTCAGGTTGTGTTGTAACGGGAAGTTCTGCTGATTTGGACGAAAGAGTATTGGCCAACAGAAGCGGTGTTAGCATGGATGTGAATACCTATCCTAACCCAAGTTCATCTGAGGTGAACCTGAACATAGTGAGTGAGTACATGGGCAAGCACCAATTGGTAATCACCACAATGACTGGTCAGGTAATGAAGTCAGATAGCTTTGAGAAGAATAGTCTGGAAGCTAAACATATGATTTCTATCAGTGATCTGGAGTCAGGTATTTATATGCTACAGATTCAGTATGAAGGTCTGGTTAAAAATGTAAGAATCATTAAAAATTAAGAATCATGAGAAAATTCATAAATTATATTTTTGTACTTGGGATAGCTTTAATAGCTATCTCATGTGCCAAACCTGAAGATCCTTCAACCGGTAAAATGGTTGTAGGTGAATGGTTAGTAGACGAAGCATATGTTTCAGGCCAGGCGGATGACTCCGATATCATTGAAAGACTGGTGATCGAGCGTGATGGTAACTTTGTGCTGGAAGACGCCAATGGTGTATTAAGTGTAGGCACGTGGTCTGCTACAGAAACAGCGTTGACATTGACAGGTACTGGAGAAGGCTCTGAAACCCGTGACTTACAAATTGTTACTATGACTTATTCGAAAGCACATTTTGTGCAGAATGTGTCAAGTTCAATAGCCGGTGATTTTGAGATCAGGTATTTGATGAACAGATTTAGCGGTAACAATTACTGATACTTAATTAGGTAACAACAATTCCTATTTAACCCCATCAGTCTTTGATTGATGGGGTTTTTTATGGATTGTATTACTTTTTACTACTAATAGAGAGTGTAAAAAAATATTGTGGTTGTTTTCGATTAAAAACATTCCATTTTCGATTAAAGAGAATATTCTTTCCTATGGTATGGTTACTTTGCAAGAATATATTTTAGTATGATCATAAAATAAATTAAACTTAAAAGAAGACTATGAAGAAATTGGCAATACTTTTTGCTGGAATTCTGATGGCATCGGGACCTGTATTTGCCCAGAGCGAGAGCTCGGGGGAAAGTAGTTCCGGAGGCGCAGGTTCCGGTGATTTGCTCATCGAATTAACAGGTTCCCCCTTTAATA
>NZ_JAEQBW010000021.1:2500-5890 GCF_016679925.1 Marivirga aurantiaca | reverse complement strand
AACAACAGTAATTAAAGCGCAAGCAGTTTTAATTGGAGGGTATTGAAATACTGATTTAAGAGGGATGGGAAAAGGAGCTGAGAGTTCATAAAAGACTGACAGTAAACGTTTAAAAACTTTCTCAATTTTTTTTCAAAAACATTTTGGAAAAGAGGAATTAAATCAGTTATCTTTGCATCCGCTTTGAGAGAAACAAAGGGAAAAACGAAGAAGGACACTTCGGTAAACAAATACAAAACAGCTAAAAAGCGAAAGGCTTTAAAGCAATGAAAATACTGAAAGATACACCGGGCAACCGGAATCGATCACACTGTTAGTAAGGTGTTGATTACATTAATGACCGGATAGGGATGTTAGTTAATTGACACAATGCCTTCATAATTTAAGTAAGTGCCGGAGTTGAAAGCTCACAGGTAAACTGCTTGATACTTTACGGGGATATTAACAAAAGTTCTTTGAATGAATGTACGACAAGATAGCAAACCACTTAAATACTAAGTAATATAGTACTTTGAGAAAACGTAGCCACGGTTCAAACACAAAAGCAGGAGGCGAGAGCCGAATGCCTTGGGAGTTGCCTTAGGGTAACAAACAAGAACAATCTATATACAATGGAGAGTTTGATCCTGGCTCAGGATGAACGCTAGCGGCAGGCCTAATACATGCAAGTTGAACGGGATTTTCTCCTTCGGGAGAAATGAGAGTAGCGCACGGGTGCGTAACGCGTATGCAACCTACCTTTTACAGGGGGATAGCCCGGGGAAACTCGGATTAATACCCCATGGCATCATAATACCGCATGGTATATTGATTAAAGATTTATCGGTAAAAGATGGGCATGCGTCTGATTAGTTAGATGGTGAGGTAACGGCTCACCATGACGATGATCAGTAGGGGTTCTGAGAGGATGATCCCCCACACTGGTACTGAGACACGGACCAGACTCCTACGGGAGGCAGCAGTAGGGAATATTGGTCAATGGGCGAGAGCCTGAACCAGCCATGCCGCGTGCAGGATGACGGCCTTCTGGGTTGTAAACTGCTTTTCTACAGGAAGAAAAAGACTATGCGTAGTCAATTGACGGTACTGTAGGAATAAGCACCGGCTAACTCCGTGCCAGCAGCCGCGGTAATACGGAGGGTGCAAGCGTTGTCCGGATTTATTGGGTTTAAAGGGTGCGTAGGCGGCCAATTAAGTCAGTGGTGAAATCCTTCCGCTTAACGGGAGAACTGCCATTGAAACTGTTTGGCTTGAGTACGGTTGAAGTAGGCGGAATTTATGGTGTAGCGGTGAAATGCATAGATACCATAAAGAACACCGATAGCGTAGGCAGCTTACTAAGCCGTAACTGACGCTGAGGCACGAAAGCATGGGGAGCGAACAGGATTAGATACCCTGGTAGTCCATGCCGTAAACGATGATAACTCGCTGTTAGCGATATACTGTTAGCGGCCAAGCGAAAGCGTTAAGTTATCCACCTGGGGAGTACGTCCGCAAGGATGAAACTCAAAGGAATTGACGGGGGTCCGCACAAGCGGTGGAGCATGTGGTTTAATTCGATGATACGCGAGGAACCTTACCTGGGCTAGAATGCCCTTGACAGCCCTAGAGATAGGGTGTTCCTTCGGGACAAGGTGCAAGGTGCTGCATGGCTGTCGTCAGCTCGTGCCGTGAGGTGTTGGGTTAAGTCCCGCAACGAGCGCAACCCCTATTCTTAGTTGCCAGCATGTAATGATGGGGACTCTAAGGAGACTGCCTGCGCAAGCAGAGAGGAAGGAGGGGACGACGTCAAGTCATCATGGCCCTTACGCCCAGGGCTACACACGTGCTACAATGGTGCATACAGAGGGTAGCAAGCTGGTAACAGTAAGCCAATCTCAAAAAGTGCATCTCAGTTCGGATTGGGGTCTGCAACTCGACCCTATGAAGTTGGAATCGCTAGTAATCGCGTATCAGCAATGACGCGGTGAATACGTTCCCGGACCTTGTACACACCGCCCGTCAAGCCATGGGAATTGGGAGGACCTGAAGACGGTTGCCGCAAGGCGCTGTTTAGGGTTAAACCAGTGACTAGGGCTAAGTCGTAACAAGGTAGCCGTACCGGAAGGTGTGGCTGGAACACCTCCTTTCTGGAGACCTTGAGCTACGAGGTTTGTTATCTTGTACATTTATTCAAAATTATTAATTAATCGATCGAAAGGATGCGATTAAAGGTTTATTGAAAGAACCGGCCTACCAGTAAATAGGGTTGGTTATTATTCAGATGGTTGATGGAGTTAAAGAAGATAGAGATATTGAAAATAACATTGAAGTTGATCAACTAGTAAAGCCAGTCCCGTAGCTCAGCTGGTTAGAGCGCTACACTGATAATGTAGAGGTCGGCAGTTCGAGTCTGCCCGGGACTACCATCTTGGGGGATTAGCTCAGCTGGCTAGAGCGCCTGCCTTGCACGCAGGAGGTCATCGGTTCGACTCCGATATCCTCCACAACTTTAGGAGAAGTTGTGAGAAAGGAGGGAGTTAGTAAGAATTAGAATGAAATAGGAACAAAAGGTTCTTGTTGTACAAATATTGAAAAAGGTTATTAAAGTAATTAAAAAGTTTAATAATCACATTGTCGGGAAAAACCAGTTCCTCAAACACCGCATGAGCCATGCAGTTTGACACTGGTTATTGGGTAGAGATACCTTGCTGACGGAAGTTCATTGACATGTTGTGAAAGAGTAAAAATTAAAGTAATCGTAAGAAATACGAGAAAGTAAATAAGGGCGTATGGGGGATGCCTTGGCTCTCAGAGGCGATGAAGGACGTGATAAGCTGCGATAAGCTGCGGGGATTGGCACATACAAATTGATCCGCAGATTTCCGAATGGGACAACCCAATACATTGAAGATGTATTATCATGATTTATCATGAAGCTAACCCGGAGAACTGAAACATCTAAGTACCCGGAGGAAGAGAAAACAATAGTGATTCCGCAAGTAGTGGCGAGCGAACGCGGAAAAGCCCAAACCATGACAGTTAAGGCTGTTATGGGGTTGTAGGACTGCAACGTGGACTTATACAATGAACATGAATTGGATGGGAAGCCAAACCAAAGAGGGTGAGAGTCCCGTAATGGAAAGTTGTATATACCTAGCAGTATCCTGAGTAGGGCGGGACCGGAGAAATCCCGTTTGAACCAGCCGGCACCATCCGGTAAGGCTAAATACTACTGAGAGACCGATAGCGAACAAGTACTGTGAAGGAAAGGTGAAAAGTACCGTGAATAACGGGGTGAAATAGAACCTGAAACCATACGCTTACAAGCGGTCAGAGCCCTTTAGTGGGGTGATGGCGTGCCTTTTGCATAATGAGCCTACGAGTTACTTTTCTTGGCAAGGTTAATCC
>NZ_JAEQBW010000020.1 GCF_016679925.1 Marivirga aurantiaca | reverse complement strand
CCAGTTGGTAAACCTTATTGCTGATAGGTTGCTCCTCAGCAGAGCCTACTTCCTCTTCAGATTTACAATCCTAAGATAATACAATTACTAGATAAAAATCACCAACTATTTTTGACATCATTACCTTAATATTAAAGACTTTTGGAAGTTTCTTATTCCAATCTTTAATTTAAAATACATTAATTAAAAACCTTTCACAAAAGTTAAAAGGGAGTGCGTTTATTTTCCGTTTAAAACAAAAGACATTCTAAAGCATTTTGAATTATGGAAGAAATTAAACGCACTTTCCTTATAGTTACCTAATATCCAAACCATCTGGGAGAGTTAAAGACCCACCATGTCCGCCCTAGTTTTGTGTTCTCACAAACGAGCATGTACAGTGCGCTTATTACTACTAATGGGTCTTATCACAGAGAATGCTGAGCTTTACACAGAAGGCACTGGAGTTTTTTTTGCGGCCATTGTGCAAACTTTGTATCCATTTTGGTTAAAATTAGTTACTCAAAGCATTTGTGACCAAACGCTGGCGTAGAAGGAAAAATTAATACATCTCATCTTCATTGGGAAAATCCACACTTTTCACATCTTCCACATATTTCCCAATCGCTTCAGTGATTACAGAATCCAGTCGGGCATAATGCCTTAAAAAACGAGGTTTGAACTCAGTTGTAATACCAAGCAAATCATGTAAAACCAGTACCTGTCCATCCACATCAGGTCCCGCTCCTATTCCAATAATAGGGATGTTAACCGTTTCCGCCACTCTTTTAGCTAATTTGGCGGGTATTTTCTCCAATACAATACTGAAACAGCCACACTCCTCCAGAACCTTAGCATCTTCAATAAGTTTTTCGGCTTCCTCTTCTTCTTTAGCTCTTACAGTATAGGTGCCAAATTTGTAAATAGACTGAGGAGTTAAACCCAGGTGCCCCATTACAGGAATACCTGCACTCAATATTCTAATAACGGATTCTTTTATTTCAGCCCCACCTTCCATTTTCACAGCATGTCCTCCGGATTCTTTCATAATACGGATAGAAGAACGTAAGGCTTCAGAAGAATTACCTTGATAAGATCCAAAAGGAATATCCACTACTACCAGGGCTCGTTGTACTGCCCGAACTACCGAGGATGCATGGTAAATCATCTGATCCAGGGTAATAGGTAAAGTTGTTTCATGACCAGCCATCACATTCGATGCAGAATCACCCACCAAAATAACATCTACCCCGGCTGCATCCACCAATTTGGCCATTGAAAAATCATATGCTGTAAGCATGGATATCTTTTCCTTTCGGGATTTCATCTCCTGCAACTGATGAGTTGTGATTTTTTTGATGGCTTTCTTATGGACTGACATAAACTTACTTCTTTTATTATACTAAAAAATTATTTCCTGTTAGGTATTGTAACGATAAAGGTAGTACCAATTTTCTCTTCTGACTCAACTTTTATCTCTGCATCTAATTTTTTAATCACATTTTTCACTATATACATTCCTAAACCACTTCCTTCGCTGTTTTCCGATGCTCTATAAAACATATCAAAAATCTTTTCCAGCTTATCCGGTGAAATACCCTCACCATTATCTTCTATTTTTATGATAACATTTTCCGGGCTTGTAGTAACATAAATATGAATAAAAGAAACAAGGCCCGCAGAAGTTCTTCTATATTTAATGGAATTAGAGATAAGGTTATTCAGTATAATCCTGATTTTGGTCAGATCAGAGTAAAAAGGTACTACTTCATGTATTTTTACCCTGATTTCCAAATCCTTAGTAGTGAATACATGATGGAAATTAGTGACACTATTATTGATCTCTACCATAAAGTTGATGAGCACGGTAGGTTCTGTCAAACGATTATTTCTTGACATAGCCAATAAGTCCACCACAAACTTATCAAGACGGTTCACACTCCCTGAAATCATTTCAACAATTTTTTTAACTTCGGAGGGATTCCTCTCAGTCTTCAAAATCTCGATCAGCCCCATCATAGACCTTAAGGGTGAGCGAATATCATGGGATGCATGGTACACAAAATTATCCAGTTCAAAGTTGAGCCTTTGCAACTCTATCAGATTACCTTTAAACTCAGAAATATCCCTAAAGATAATGTCATAGAAATTTTGATCTACATCTTCAAATACCACTGCAGATAGGGATATCCAGGTCTCTGATTCATCCCATCTAAGTACTTTCACTTCAAAATCTTCAACTACGCCATGCTTCTGAATTAAATCAGTAATTTCACGAATTTGTTCAGGCTCCACAAACATCTCCTGAAATTTCATATGACGCTTTGGCTCCTGTAGCGCCAAAATTTGCAAGCCTTTTTGATTGATTTCTGTAACATCCCAGCTTGTCGCTTTTACACGCATCATACCAATCAGGGAATTCTCAAATAAATGTTTGTATTTTTTTTCGCTGGCTCTTAGTTGCACTGCCGAACGTTTCTTTTCTGTAATGTCTGTATGGGAACCTGAAATCCTAATAGCTTTCCCTTGTTCATTTTTACTAACTTTAGCTTTAGAATGTACCCAAATATATTCCCCATCCTTGGTTTTCAAGCGAAAGTCAATATCATATTTGTCAGCTTCACCCCTTATGTAACTTTCAAAACTATTTAAAGCCATAGACTTGTCTTCCGGATGAATAAGATTCTCCCAAAAATACTTATCACTTTCAACCTCTTCCGGCTCAAAACCTAACATTTTAGCCCATGGTGGTGAAATAAAAACCTCGCCAGTAATAAGATCTCTCTCCCATAGCCCTTCACTCGCTCCATCGGAAGCATGCTCATATTGGGAAAGTCTTTTCTGAACTTTTTGAAGCCTTTGAAGCAATTCCTTATTCTTAAGCTTTTCCTGATTGAGTTCTTCCTTCAACTTTTCAGATATTTCTTTATTTCTATCCATTAGGGGATTTATATCATTGCATTTAGCATCGGTCAATGCAATAACAATTGATTAACTTTCAGAGCCTATCGCTAAAATACTATAAAATTCTCGATAAGTTTACAAACAACAAATTGAAGCTCCAACTCTTTTCCTATTATCTCGATCAATCATTATATTCTGTCGAGAAAAATTAAAAAAAAATTATTTTCAGGCCTATTATAATGAATACATGGAACCGTCTCAACTGGGTCGATAACCAGCACTTAGTGCGAAGGCGTCAGACGGTTGTAAGAAGTGGCAAAAAACCGTCAGAAGCCTTTTGTCACTTCATCTTTGGACGGAATTCATGTAAAGCAATCTGTTGGCTAAAAAACCATTAACCTCAATTTGTCAGGATGTCTCACCCACTTGCCCTTTGATTTTATTTTTGTACCAAATATTCAAAACAACACCTGATAATATCATGGCAATACCTGCGTAAACCATTAAATTAAACTTCTCATCAAAAAACACATATCCAAAACCCAAAGCATAGATGATACTAAAATAACTCAAGCTTGCTACTTTCGATAAATCTTCTGACTGATAAGACTTTGTCATGAAATATTGAGCAAACTGTGTCAGAACCCCAATCAGTATTAGTAAATACCATTCATTGCCTGTTGGCATTACCCAGTTAAATGCTGAATAAATCCCAGCCAGTGGCAGGGTAACCAGTGGGAAATAAAATACAATGACCAATGGGTGTTCTTTAGTATTAATTTTGCGGATAAAATTATAGGCCAGGCCAGAAAAGATTGCAGCTAAAATGCCAATCAGAAACATGGTGAATGAAATACGTGGATCAAAGCCCTGAATAACAATAATTCCTATGAAAGCAATTAAATAAAACACCCACTGTAGGGGCTTTACCTTTTCCTTTACAATGTAAATACCCAATACAGAAGTGAAGATGGGTGACAAAAACTGAATAGTGACGGCACTGGCCAATGGAATGTTTTGCAGAGTATAAAAATACATGCTTAGCGCTATGGCTCCTGCAAGTCCGCGGGCAATCAACCATTTTTTATTGTTCCCAAAGAGGGGTATGCGCACTGACCTGAGGTATGCATAGCTCATTACAAATGAAATAAGAGAACGAAAAAACACAATTTCTATGGCAGGAATGGTGGGCAACATTTTGACCAGCACATTCATGATGGCAAAAAACAAGCCTGCTATCAGCATATATATTACGCCTTTGTTCATTGAGTAGATTGATTGAGTAATTTGGTTTGCAATTGCAAAGCTAAAGAGCTTTCTTAATAATGGTAAGAAAATGAAAATAATAAATCTAAGAATTGCTACTTCCTCCTTTTCTAAAGTTAAATAATTCCAGCAAAGAACTTCGGCAAAGTTTTACTGGCAAATCAGGCTGGTTCTTCTCTTTTTACCTTGACTAGAGGTATAACACTGACAAGAGGAATACTCAAAACTACGTTGAGGCCTTTTCCGGGTTTGGTATTTACATATACTGCACCTTTTATGGAATTCATCCGTGCATATATTCCCCGCAGTCCCATTCCTGAACCTTCCACTTTATTCAAATCGAAACCATCTCCATCATCTTCATAAAAGACATTGATCTCATCATCCACGCAACTGATTTGCACCAATAAATGATTGGCATTTGCATGTTTGAGTGTATTATTGATCAGCTCCAATGTTACATGATAGATGTTCCTTTCAATCTCAAGTGGAAGTCGTTCCTGCAGGCCATAACTAACAAAATCAGCTTGTATTTTACCCGCATCATTGATGGACCGTACAGTATCCTTAATAGCTGTTTCTATCCCAAATCTGGTCAACATATCCGTTGATAAATTATGGGAAATTTCCCGGGTTTCCTTAATGGCCTCGTTGATAGAATCCAGTACTTTCAATTTCATTTCCTGAGAATCATCGCTCTGAAACAACAATTTAATAGAAGACAATCTGGCCCCTAGCCTATCATGCAAATCATTGGCTATACGATTTCGTTCCTCTTCCTGTCCATGCATCATGGCGTTCAATTCTTTGAGTTCCTGCTCCGTTTTCATGGTAGCTATCTCCTCAACTCTCAGCTTTTTAACATAATCCTGCTTTTGCAAAAAGAAGAAAACAGTACTTACTACCAATATGACCAGAAGAATGGAAAGGCCTAAAAACAAGTTGCTTTGAAAGGTTTTTTGCCGGATGGCCATTTCCTGCATTCTTATCTCTTCCTCTTTCTTCTCTGTTTCATATTTGGTTTCTATATCTTTGATCTCCTGCATTTTATCTAAATCGTAAATTGAATCCCGCAAGTTATTATATACTCCAAGAAGAGAGGTGGCTTCTTCCACCAAGCCAACACCCATTTTGGCTTTTACCATATTAAATAACAAATGCAAATCATGATTGGGGTTACCCACAAAATGAGACAGGGCTAAACTCTTATTATAATACTCAATACTTTTCTCAAATTCATCTTGCTGAAGATAGACATTTCCTATATTAAGAAAAGATACAGCAAGTCCGCTGCTATCACCTATTTCACTCTTCAGCTCGATTGACTGCTGATAACTTTCCAAAGCAGGTTGTAGGTTGCCATTCTTTTCATATAAAAATCCTAGGTTATTGTAAAGATATGCCTGGTTAAGAGTATCCTCTAATTGGGTGAAGAGTTCTAATGATTTTAAAATGTATATAACAGCAGAATCATAACTATAGAATCCACTTTTCTGATTAGAAAATAAAGTTGCTATATTTAGCTCAATACCGGCCAAATTTCGTTTATGGTTTTCAATCAACAAAAGCTCTTCAGCCAGTTTATAGTATTTATAAGCTAAATCATAAGACTCTTCATTATTATAGTAATTAGCCAAATTATTATAGTTATAAATAAGCCCATTACGATTTTCAATTGCCTTATTGATCTTTATGGCTTTATAAACAGAGTTTAATGACTTCTTTTTATTATTGTTCCGTCTATAAGTAGTGCCTAGATAATTATAGACCTTAGCAATATTTATTGAATCCTTATTTTGTAAGGAAACATCTAAAGCTTGGTTAAAAGCAACAATAGCCTCATTAAGCTGGTTCTTATCTCTTAATTCTTTTGCAACATCGACTAAGGAATCAATCTCTTTAATATAATCTTGCGAAAAAAGATTTGTACTGAAATGATGAATTATTATGAGAATAAAAAAAAACCTTATCATATGTTAAATATACAAATGATAAGGTTTATTTTTCAAAAAATGGGGGTCGTTTTATTTAGGTAGAAATTTTGTTATTCATTTTTAATCTTCCATATCAACAGTTTCTTGCTGGCTGCTGCCTGTTTCTGTATCAAATTCTGGCTCTTCAATTAATTCACATCCAGCAAAGGAAAAGATGGCAACAAATAAAAATGCGAACTTCAATACTTTAAGCGTTTTCATAATATAAATTGTTTAGTGATTTAATGATTCATTCTTATAAATTAATATTCTTTAATTAATACAATATTAAGGCTTCAATATTTAATATAAAATACCCAAAAAAGTAAGATTGTAATTATTTACAGTAGTAACCTGGCTATATATTTAGTAGAAAAACACCCCATAAATGAAGATATTTTACCCACTATTCAGAATAATCAATGTTTAAACTTCTACTTAACCAACCAGGATGAAAAGTGATAACAAAGGTCGATAACCTTTGTTAATTAACTTTAAAGTGCTATTTCTTAAGAAAATCAATTCTTGATTTTCTTATATTTACCAACACCATAGCCATTGAAAAATTGAGTGAAATTACCTATATACAGGTATTGCGTTACTAGTTCCTCGGTGAATACTTACTAGTTCCTCGGTGAAAACACCCTAATTAAAGTTTTTTTTCTACTCATTTGGGTAATTTTTATTTAAAAAACTTCTCCTACATTTGAACTATCGCAAACAACTAATCAATGCCTTCATACGGCATCAACCAAAACTTTAATTATATGCGATACCACCCAAAGGGTCGGGGTTACTAAAGAGAATATTAACAGGTCCCCTATACTGTTTATGTTCTTTACCTCGACCTGAAGGGTTTTTCATAGAAGAAACTAACAACTATCAAGCTGAAAAATTAGGATTTATGTAGCCATTTTATCTAAACTCAAATAAAGGAAATGAATCTTCCAGTACAATATAATTTAAACCACATTAAGCCTCAGCATTTTATGCTGCATAGCGTACTGGATAATATATTGTCGATGACTACAGGTCTTTGTGCTAGTAAAATGTCGTTCATATTATTATGGGAAGAGGGCTTTCATGCTGCACACCATCACACACAGGGTATAAAAAGTTTTCAATCAACCGATTTTTCTGTTTATAAAGACAGGTTCAGCAAAATAAATGCTGCTTGCTTTTATGCTCCCAATACTAAATACCATACTTTATTTCAGGATTTATACTTTTTTAAACTTTATGAGCAATATCCAAAAGTTTTAGTTTTTCCTATTTTTGACAATAACCAACAAATGTGTGGACTCATTGGAGTTTTACACCCTGAAAATCCTTCTTCCATTGATCAGAACAAACATGCACTCAAGGAGCTAAGCCTATATACAGCTAAACTTCGTTTAGAGAACGTCATGGAAAGGGTAAACCTTCAACCAAAACCTACACTAATACAATCCCTAAACCAGTTGCCCGGTGCGCACTTTGAGTTAATCATTAGTACGGACGGACAACTGGCTTTACCATCCGTAAGCCAGGAACTTATTCAAATGCATCCCCACTTTTGGGAAATTGAGCATCAGACATCCCCTGAGGCAATTTTCAAAATCTTGCATCTTATGGATTTTCAGGATTTCAGGGCATATCTTTTGAATAAGGAACTAAGCAGTCCCATTGAATTTTCTTATGCACTAAAAGAAGATAGTGAGATAAGGAAATATTATATGGTAAGGATTAATACCTACTTAAATGACGCAGGTGAGACTTTATGCTTTGGAGCAGTGAAAGATATAAGTCTTCAAAAAGCCTATGAAAATGTTTTGGAACAGATTAATTTTGACATTTCCCATGTAATGAGAAGACCTGTAGCTACTATGCAAGGCCTCACTCAGCTTATTGAATTGGACAAAATGAACAGGGAAACTGTAAAAGAAGTAGCGTCCAAGCTTCAACTGGTATCCAATGAAATGGACACCTTTATCAAAAAGCTTTATACGGACTACCAGAAGAGGTGGGAAGATTTGGACAAGGAATCTCAATTCAATTAGATCAAAGCAGTGTAAAATAGAAATTTTCTACTATCCTGATTTTGAAGCCTCAGCAAAGCATTTTTCTTTCTAAACGTACTGGGCTAAAATTTTCTGCACTTCATAAACATTCACAGCCTTACTAAATTTCTTTACAATGCTTGGTTTAATTTCTCCCTGAATCCAAATCTTTAATTCCGAATCAGAGTCAAAAGCCCTGGCTGCCTCAACACTAAAGCGGGAGATACTTTTATAGAAAATCGACAGGTATTCTACGTTTTTCCCTGCATGCTCATGTTTTTCTATTAGGATAAGCCTTTTATCTGTAAAAATAAAAATGTCTGTAGAAAGCTTAAAGCCTACTACTATTTCTTCTCCCAAAGCTATTAATGGTTCGTAATCATTAATTAGCTTTTCGTATTCCAATACACCTGAGTTTCCTGATAATAATGAAGAAAGTATACCCATGATTTCTTTATTTAATATTAGGCCAAATTTGGCCATAAATTTTATAGCTTCTCCCTTGTAGTTATTTTATTCATGAACAATTAGAGTTATAAAGCATGACCAACTAGTATTGCAATATGCCAATCTGGGTTTAAAATTGCATTAGTTAGTTATTACAGTACTTACGAAGAAGATCCGTTGCGGTTAGAAATTTGTGATTAAAAACAATAGTTAACTACATTTTCATTGCTCAGGAGGAAATGAATTTTCACCCAAATAAAATCACCATTTCAACTTAAAAAATAGCTAAAATGGTGATTCGAATAATCCGGAAGCACATTTACTTCCCTTAAAGGCAATGTTTAATTCCTTCTTTTTGTTTTGTGCCACCTTTTTTTATTAGGGGCTACTTTTTGTTTAGGCAATATCTTTTGAGTTAATGCTCCCGGAGCCATTGTGTAAGGATGTTCCTCTACTACCGGGATTTTCATCCCTGCCAGCTTTTCTATATCTTTTAGCTCTGTTCTTTCTTCAATGTCGCAGAAAGAAATAGCAATTCCCTCATTACCTGCCCTTCCTGTTCTTCCAATTCGATGAACATAAGTTTCAGGCACATTAGGCAAATCAAAATTGAACACGTGGGTCAACTCATCAATATCAATTCCCCGGGCTGCAATATCTGTAGCTACCAGCACTTTAATATTGCCTTTTTTAAACTCGTTCAATGCATTTTGCCTTGCATTCTGGCTTTTATTCCCATGAATGGCTGCCGACTTAATATCTGCTTTGTGTAAAAACTTAACAACTTTATCCGCTCCGTGTTTTGTTCTGGTAAAAACCAATGCAGTAGAAATACCATGTTCTTCGATAAGATGTAATAGTAATTTGGGTTTATCAGGTTTATTGGTGTAGTATAAACTTTGCTCAATTTTGTCAACTGTAGATGAAGGCGGTGTCACTTCAATTTTGGACGGCCTGGTAAGCAATACATCAGCTAATTTCTGTATTTCCGGTGGCATAGTAGCTGAGAAAAATAGCGTTTGCCTTTTGGGAGGTAATTTTGCTATCACTTTTTTCACATCATTGATAAAGCCCATATCCAACATACGATCAGCTTCATCCAACACGAAAACGCTAAGATTCCTTAGATCAATAAACCCCTGGGTCATTAAATCCAATAACCTTCCCGGAGTAGCCACCAATATTTCTACTCCTCTTTTCAAAGCAGTAGTTTGCCTTAGCTGTGATACACCACCAAACACCACAGTATGAGTGGTACGTGTGAATTTACCATAAGCTGCTATACTCTCATCTATTTGTATGGCCAGTTCTCTGGTAGGTGTAAGGATCAACACCTGAATTCCTCTTTTGGACTGTCGTTGTTGATACAATAATTGTAAAATTGGGATTGAAAAGGCAGCAGTTTTTCCTGTACCTGTTTGTGCACAACCCAATACATCCTTTCCCTCTAATATTAAAGGAATGGCTTGTTGTTGAATGGGTGTAGGAGTAGTGTATCCTTCAGCAGTTAATGCTCTTTGGATAGGCTCAATTAAATTTAAATTTTCAAATGACATGTATTATATTATAAATTAAATGTAGCTGACAAGGAAATTGTCATTCATTATCAGCTTAAGATTTTTTTTTATGATTCTGCACCGCATACAAACTGCCGTGTCTATTGAGTGGAGAAGGATACAAAGATAGGTATTATTTTGGTGATGAAGAACTAAGCCTGAAAATTCCAGTGAAATTTCCGCTTTCAGGACTACAGGCCTCAGTTCTCTGCATAAACTAATGAAAATCCGTACTTTTCTAATAAGTTATCGCCATTATTCCCAGCGTTGTTATGAATAAAAAATGGCCCAAATAAATCATATGCTCGACTCATAAATAAAATGAACATACAAAAGCAAGAAAGAGTTTAATGCGGCAAACAAATGACAAGCTGTAGAATCTATGTTCAGTATAAAATCAGCCTAAATATCCCCTTTCATAGGCTACTTTGATTAGGTGAGAAACATTTTTGGCCTCAAATTTTTGCAACAACATCTTTCGATACGACATCACACTATGAGTACTGGTTTCCAATTTTACAGCAATTTCATCAGAAGTATCACCTTCGCTAATAAATTGCAGTATTTTACGCTCTACATCAGATAGTTTTACACCTCCCTCTGTTTCGCCATAAACCCTCATTTTGTTGGCCATTTTCTCCATTACATCCTGAGAAAAGTAGGTCTTACCTCCCATAATCCGATAGATGGCAGAATCTATCTCCCTTTCATTCACATTTTTCAGGACATATCCATCCACACCCACATCCAGGGCATTTTGAATATACCCCTCCCTGTCAAACATTGACAAAATCAGTACTTTAGTATTAGGATATTTATCTTTGATTTCAATGGTCGTTTCAATGCCATTGAGTTTTGGCATATTCATGTCTAAAATCACAAGATCCACAGCTTGCTCATGTAACATGTCCAGTACCTCTCTACCATTTGTGGCGGTACCACAAATTTCAAATTCAGGGTTTTTCCCCAGCATGGAAGCTATGCCATTGGCCAGTATTTCATGGTCATCTGCAATGATAATTTTTATAGGATAATTAATTTCTGCCATTACCAAAGCTAAAATTTAAAAGTATATTTTTCAACACCAATCAGATGTTTAAAATAAATATTAAATGATAAAGTTAAAATTAGGCTGAAATCACTCTTCAAAAAATAAAACCTTTAAATGGCCGGGGTACCCACACGTGTAATATCGTTATTTATTTCATCTGTTTCTACTAATCCATCCCTCATCCTTACTACGCGATGAGCGTATTTAGCAATATCATCCTCATGAGTCACCATCACTATTGTATTTCCTTCATCATGCAACCTTTGGAACAACTCCATTATTTCATAGGATGTTTTTGTATCGAGGTTACCGGTAGGTTCATCGGCCAAAATAATACTTGGATTATTTACCAGGGCCCTGGCTATGGCCACACGTTGCCTCTGACCTCCGGAAAGTTCATTGGGTTTATGATAAGCACGATCGCCCAAGCCCACACTGGTGAGTACTTCTAAAGCTCTTTCCTGTCTATCATATTTATTAAATCCTGCATATATCAAAGGAAGGGCTACGTTCTCCAGGGAAGATTGGCGTGGCAACAAATTAAAGGTCTGGAAAACAAAACCAATTTCCTTGTTCCTGATTTCCGCCAGCTCATTTTCTGTCATATCACTTACGTCCTGTCCGCCCAACTTATACCGTCCGTTGGTAGGTGTATCCAGACAACCTATAATATTCATGAGAGTGGATTTACCAGAACCAGAAGGTCCCATGAAAGCCACATATTCTCCTTTATTAATATTAATTGTGACTGATTTTAATGCCTCCACAGTTTCGGAGCCCATTCGATAAATCTTGGAGATATTTTCAGTTTGAATGACAGATTGTTCCATTTCTTTTTATTATCGGCTTTAATAGTTGATAGCTCTTGGGTGAAAGTTAATACGCCCCTTGTTATTTGCCAAACAATTTGTGACAAGCGGAGCTACCAAGGTTCCTGTGAATTTAGTTCTTTAATTTCATTATACTTCCTTTGGAAGTTTTCATATTCTTCCGTTGTCAACATTTTCTCCAAATCATCCATAGATTCGGAGGCATAACTCGTAAGGTTCAACCTAAGTGCTTGTAATATATAAGCTTTAAGAATAGGAATACTGCTTTCATTCAAGCGAGCTGCTTCCACCAATAACCCATAAGCTTTTTCTTGCTCTCCTTTGCTTCTGAAGTATTCGCTGGCCATAATAACTCCCTGATCAAAAAACACATTCTCATTACCCAATCGCCACATAAGTTGATTAGCCTTTACAGAATCTACCGAATTTCTACTGAGAAAAGCATCAAATAATAATTTATAATTTCTTGGATAAACAGATAGTTCAGAAGTGTCTACCCCATCAACCTGGTCAATTTTATTAAGTTTAGCTATCAACAATGCCTTTAGGTTATTTCTGAAAACACTTAATCCAATTTCCTCTTTGGCAATATTGATACTATCAAGCTTTTCCCACGCTTCCTCCGGTTTTTCATCTTCCACCAGAGAAACTACCTTTTCCATTTGATAAAGTGCCAGGAATGGAGAGTTAGCTAATTGATCTTTTATAGCTTTCTTTTCTTCCGGTTGCAAAGATGCATTGGTTTTCAACCATAAATAGAGAAAGCTATCAGGAAGCTCTTCCGGGTTTCCCTGCAGAAACTGATAAAGAGGGTCTTGCTTAAGCACCTGGTCATCTACTACCATTCCTTTAAATTGTTCTTCGTAAATTCTTGCAGCTTCATATAATCTTCCTGCCTGAATCAATGCAATGACCCTAAAGGTAGAAGCTTCGGACATTTTTAATTTTTCAGCCTGTTGAAATTTCTCATGGGCCATATTATAGGCTCCTTGTTCATAGAGCCATAATCCATGTGTTAAATAGTAAAAACCTGCATCAGAAATCTCCGAGTTTTCAAGATCATAAATCAAAGAATAAGCAGATTTTTGATCTCCTGCATAGTTTTCGCGAGAAGCAATTGCGTAATCGATGGATTTAAAGAATGTTTTATTCTCCTTAAACTCCTTTAGCCAACCAATGGAATCTCCAGTAAATGACTTATGCGCTATCGTTTTATTTAAAGTATAGTTAAACAAGAAGGAAAAATCATTATAAGTAAGAAAAGTGTCAATATCTTTGGCACTTACTACAAAATCTTCCAATACTTTTCTTTTTTGATTTGCCAAAGCAATATAATTAGCCTGATATGGTACAGGCTTATCTTGAATGCTACTTTCCCCGGGCAGCTCCTCATTCACCCTGTTTTTAGCAAAAAGAGCCAATTTGTTGGATTCAGCTATATTCTTGATGCTTTCCGTATTACTGGCTCTTACGGCTGCATCAAAGTAAATAAATGAGGAATCTATTTTATTGAGATCGTCATACACCAATCCCATCATATTTAAAATATAAGGATTATCGGGAATATCCTTTTGTGCAGCTTCCAATGTAAACAAGGCCTCAAAATAGAGAGAAGCATTTAATTGAGTTTGAGCCCTGTTGATATAAGCCTGTACACTGGGCCTTTTCCAGGCAGCCTGTTTAAAATAAGAAGAAGCTTCTGCCCAATTTTTGTCGTTATATTCCATTTGCCCAATTTCAAAATTAGATTTATGGTTAGTAACTGCATACTGCCTTGCTATCTTAAAAGTTGTTTTAGCTGCTTCATTATTATCTACGTATTCATAATAATCTCCCAAGCTATTGTAGTATCCTGAAACTGCCTGATAATAAGGTAAATAGGTCACTCTTAATACCAAAGCCACCACAACGCCAAATCCTATCAGTCTTACTAAAGTATATGGGATATTTACAGGACGAAATACTACAGGATAAATCCCATGTCCTGCATTTAATAACGCTACAAAATTGTACAACACATATATCAAAAACAATAAACCAAACCCCAGGTGGGAGAAGACAATCATGTCTTCAAAGGTTTCAACAAGCGGATCATTTCCATTGGAAAATATCCAGCTTATGGTTGAGAATGTAATGATACCGAGTACTAAATACAGGTAAGCTCCCAAAGGACGGAAAGCCAACTGTTTAGAAAACAATTCACTCCGCTTTCTAAAACCCCAAATTCCCAGTATTGCTGAAATGGCCAGCAAAATAAACTCATCTAAATATACAATATTCAAATCGATTAGAAAGCTGTTTCGGGCAAAGGTAAGCGCCACATAAACAAGATATAAAAAGCTAAGAATTAAGAAATGCCATAAATTGGAATTCCCTTCTTCATTCTTTTTCCCTGCCAATAAATATAAAATATGAAGTATGATTTCATAAGCCACATTAAAAATAAACAAGACAGATAAAATGACTGGTACGATGATTCCATGGTGGGTCATAAAAACAACAGGAGCATCCACACCTGACCCGAAAGCCACCAATGCTACCAACGCTGCCAAAGTAATAGAAAAAGAAAGCCATCTCTGAAAAAGCCCGGCCTCCTTTTTAAAAGCATGGTAAATATAGCCTATGCCTAAAAACAACCCAATGAAAAGAAAAGTGAAAAGCTGGCTTTCAATCCCAAAAATTTCCAAATACTGCAATTTTAAGGTGATTATCCACACCACAAATACTGACTGGAAAACCATGAACCACAATCGGTTAAAATAGGTGGATGCTGTCAGCAGAATTGAAAAACAAAAAAATATAATCCCCAGCAATAGATAACTATTCCATGGCTGGAATCCTGATTTTAAAGCCAGGAAACCCTGGTAAACCACGTAATTTCTAGTAGGGACATTTAATTCAAATACAAAATCATAAATGTTATGAACAGATAGATCGATACTTTGGGTTTTTCGAACCTCTTCTAATGGAGAAGCTAGATCAACGCTAAAGTATTGTGTATAAAAGCTGTAAGCAACGGACAAGAAGAAAATAAAAAGGAGCACCTGGTAAATGCTCCGAAAATCTTTACGCCATCCTTTCCAAAAATTCAAATGGGACATTTATTAATAGATTAAAATATTCATAGTAAATAATTTATTTCAAAACTGCTTTGAAGCCATTTATAAGAAATTCATTAGCAAAAGCAATTACTTTATTCCATTACTTTAGGTACTCTAAAATAATCGGAATCCTTCTTTGGCGCATTCTTAAGCCCTTTATCGTGTGATAGATGCTCCCCTACTTTACCTTCCCTAAGCTGATTGGTTTCAAAAGACATACTTTGCAGAGGCTCTATATTCTCGGTGTCCAATTCCTGTAATTTTTCTACAAAACTCAGGATATTGTTCATATCCTTTAACATTTTATCTTCCGATTTTTCATCAAACTCCAACCTGGCCAGATGAGCTATTTTTTCCAATGTTTCCTTATTTATACTCATATATTGGATGATGTTGATTTATTCCTCGTTCAATTGTTTTGAAAACCTGCTCTTTCAACGCAGGAACATCCTTCATATTGAGTCCCTTTGTTGGTATGGGTTCATGAAAAATCATTTTCATTTTTCTTCTCCTAATTAAAGGAGCCCTTTCATCAGGTAAAATTATCCAATTATCCGGAAGTGTCACAGGCACAACAGGAATTTGTTTTTCTATGGCGGCCCTAAAAGCCCCGTCTTTAAATCGAGCCATTCGGGGAATGTCTTTACTATATATTCCTCCTTCAGGATACATAACAAGGCTTCTGTTCTCCCCCATTTTTGCAATAGCTCTTTGTAAGGCCTGATAACTGTTTTTCATGCTCTCTCTATTGACAGTCACATGTAATTTGCTAAACATAAAACCAAAAAACGGGATTTTAGCCAAAGATTCTTTCCCCACGTATACCACCGGATTAGGAGCAAAACCAAAACTTAGTATGTCTAACAATGAGAAATGATTGGAACAGTAAACATATTGTTTCGTTTTATCTATTCTTTCAACTCCTTGTAATTTTGTAGGTATACCTACCAGTTTTAGTGCAGTCCAGGCCCAAAAGCGATTCAGGTAAAAAGAATGGTGGTGCCATTTGGGAAACATAATAAGTACCAGAAAAAAAGGAAAAAGAATTAAGAATATACCCGCAAAAACAATGGCGCACCAAAGCGTGTACAGTCGTTGAAAAGTTTTATTCATGTGTATAAGTTTATTGTCAATGGCCACATGCCCTAAAGGGATCCCTTCGGGAGAATTCGCACAATTGATATTCATCCTCGGTTTGTGTTTCTCAATCATGCTCATTTCATGATTGGGATTCAAAAATAACAATTGACAAAAGAACTAAAAAATAAGGAGATTTCCATCAATTCGTACTTTGGGCAGATGGAGTGGCTATAGTTTCACTCTACTTCTGAATCCTTCCCACCAAAAAGAAAGTCTTAAAACCACTCTTAATAGCTACTTATCCTTTGTCGGCACTCATTTACTTAATATCAGGCAAATTCCTGCATTAACTTTGCTGCACGGTTTTTGAATCTGAGGAATAAAATAACTGCTGTCACACTTAAACCTATCAATAATCCGTACCAAACTCCTTTCTCTCCCAGATTGAAGTAAAAAGCCAGGAGATATCCCACAGGTAAACCAATGGCCCAATAGGCCATAAAAGTAACTAAAGTCGGAAGTTTTACATCTCCCATCCCACGCAAAGCTCCAAGACCCACTACTTGGATTCCATCAGAAAGTTGAAACAGAGCAGCTATAATCAATAAGCTGCCAGCTATCCTAATCACTTCAAGATCATTTGTATACAAGGAAGGCAAGAATTCATTGAACACCATGAAAATAAGGCCTGTAAAAGCCATAAAGATAATGGCCATTAGAAAGCATGTATAAGCTGCTACTTTCATCGTATTTATATCTCTCTGTCCCAATTGATTACCTACACGAACAGTGGCTGCAGCTGAAATCCCTGTTGACATCATATAACTTATAGAAGCCAAATTAATAGCCACCTGGTGTGCTGCCAATGGAATAGCGCCCATCCACCCTATCATAATAGCAGCCGTAGCGAAAGCCCCTACCTCAAAAATATACTGGAAGCCTGTGGGCACTCCCAGATTTAACAATTTCTTAAAAGATTTGCTGTTCCATACGGTAACCTTCAGATAACTCCAGTAAACCTTGAACCTCTCATATTTTCGAACAAAAATAATCATAACAATAGCCATCAATATCCGCGAAATAAGAGTTGCCCAACCTGCCCCCACCAGGCCCATAGGTTCAAAACCCAATTTTCCAAAAATGAGAACATAATTAAGCCCAACATTTACCACATTGGCACTAATGGTAATGTACATGGCCTCTTTGGTCATGGAAAGCCCTTCTGCAAACTGCTTGGCGGTTTGAAAAAGCATAAACGGCACCATGGAAAAACCAATAATAACCAAATAAGGCTTAGCCAATTCCACAACCTCTTTTGGCTGGTCCAGAAGATCCAATATGTACCCTCCAAATAAAAGAATAGAAAATAAAAGAATACCAAAAACCAAATTGATGACAAAGCTATGTTTGAAAAACCGCATTCCTGCCCTGGGATTATTTTCTCCATCAGACTGGGCTATCAGGGGAGTAAGACCAAACGACACCCCTATCCCAAACATCATCATTACACTAAAAACAGCATTGGCGACCGAGGCAGCGGCAAGTTCATTGGTTCCCACCCTGCCCACCATCATGGAATCAGCAGTACCCACCAGCACATGCCCCAACTGGCTTACCACCACAGGGTAAGCCAGTAAATAATTTCGTTTGAAGTGCTCTTTGAAGTCTGTTGAAAGCATAGAATTCTTTATCGGTGACAAAATTAGACTTATAAATGGTAAAAGATCAGAAAAAAAGACATAAAGTTTTATGAATTTTAGTCGAAGAATTTGAGCGTTTCAAAGAAAAAATTAGCCAATTCAAATAAATATTGTAAAATATCTATTATCTTTATTACAGATTTAATTGTATTAAATTAATTAAGATGAACATAGGGAAGTTTTTTTTAACCGTTATAATAGGTGTACTTTTCAGCATTGGGCAAGATGTTAGCGCTCAAAATGTGAAGAAATTCAATAAATATCTGGAAAAAGCAGAGAAGAAATTTGAAAAGACCAATTACGAGAAGGCTTTAAAATTTAGCCGTAAATTAGAAGAGAAAAGCACTAAAAAACTTGGTAAAGAAAATCAATTTGTTGCAGTAGCCAAGCTAAAACAAGCCAAGTATAATTGGGCATTAGGTGATTATACCGAATTCTATGAGTTGCATAATGATGCTTTAGCCATAAGTGAGAAAACAAATGGTGCAAAGTCGTTGGGTCATGCTATTAACCTGCAAAATGCAGCTAAGAACATGATAAATTATGGGAATTATTTTAAAGCAAATAAATACCTGGAGGAGGCTTATGCTATATTTTCAACATCCGAGGAAGCAGACAATCTATACCTGGCAGACCTCCAGTTATTACAGGCAGAAATTGCCACAGCACTAGGAAATTACAATCAAGCACTTTCCTTACTCCAAAAACATGAATCTTTCTATTTACAAAGAACTCTTGAAAAAAATGGCGAAAAGTTTAGTAAGAAGGAAAAACAAATAAGACATGAAGATGTAGCCAGGCTTATCACCTTAAAAAGTAACACATTAAGACATAGGGGAGAATTTCTTCGCTCGGATTCTGCTTTCGTATATGGGGAAAACTGGATTAAAGATAAACTTGGTAAAAGAAGTAAATATTTTAGCAACCATCTCTACTATTTTGCCCAAATGCTTGAGGAAAACGGTACCAATGAGCTACCCGCTTCTTATTACAAGGATGCCTATATTTATTCTATTTCATCCCTTGGAGCAACACACCCACACACTTTAAGAAACCTGGAAAAGCTGGCTATTAATGCCATTCACGAAAATAATTCCAGTAAAGCTTCTGCTTATTTTACTGAACTCCAAAAAATAGTAAAGAAGAATTTTAATAAAAGCAGTACCCATTTTGTGCGATTGGCCACCATCTCTTTTGAAGCAGATTTAAGAAAAGGCAAGACCAGAAAGATTGAAGAATCGGTAATAAAAATAATGAACGATAAGAAATTGTTACCTAAGGACCACCCAATCAATATTGATTTATATAATATAATGATTAAGGTAGCAGGCTCTGAAAACAACTACAGTAATATTGAAAATTATCTGACTGAAATCATTAAAATCAAAAATCAATTGTATGGTGACTCAAGTATCCGGGCAGGCTTAAGCAGGATTGACTTAGCACATTTTTGGGTAGATTATTCCGACAAGTTTAACCAGGCAATGGAAGTGTACAATTCCGAATTTTATGGAAAAGTAGAAAAGGAAATTAGCAGTGGTCATACTATGTATGTCAATTTGCTCAACCATTTGGCCACAGCCTATCAATATAATGACAGTTACGCAAAAGCCTCCGAACTATTGGATGAGGCGCTTCTGTTAACCAGGGTGAAATATGACAACCAGGACATAGATTTTGGAAAGGAACTCACTCTTATTGCTGATCTTCAAATCAAGATTGGAGAATATGAAAAAGCAGATGCCAATATAGTAGAAGCTTTATCAATATTGGAAAATTTTGATAATGACCTCAATGTAATATACTATATCAAAGCATTGGAGACTCAAGCCAAACTACTTACCATTAAAGGTTTTTATGATGAAGCAGAAGATGCACTGGAGTTGTCTCAAAAACTTTTCAAAAGTGCTATTCCAAATGCTGAATATAACCCGATTTCGGCTCAACAGGAATTAGCCGCAGTGTATTTGAAGATAGGCAAGTATACAGATACAGAAAAGATACTTAAAACAGCTTTAATTCAAAATACCAGGCAATACGGTAAAGAAAGCCAGAAACTTATTGCTCCTATGGTAGACTATGGCAGATTACAACTAATAAGAGGTGACTATCCAAAAGCTGAAGAATATGCGCGCAAGGCACTTCATATTTCTGAAAGTCAGTTCAGTAAATATTCTACCAAAAACACTCCTGCTACTTTATTACTGGCTGAATTAAATGAATCACTTGGTGATTACGATAAGGCGGAAGAGTATTATTCGCAAGCAATCAACATATTGGAAAACCAATTTGGCAGGACTCACGTGGACGTAGCCACAGCTATTTCACGATTGGCTATTGTGAAATTTCAAAACAATTCGGGCTCTGCTGCAGAAATAGAAAAAATGTTGTTTGAGGCAAAAGAAATTATCGGCAACAGATTCAGTACTAACAGCCCTCTATATGCAGATTTATTAAAAGACATGGCCAATTTCTTTATTTCTCAAAATAAATTGGAAGATGCTTTCAGCTTTTTGACACAATCTGAAGATATATGGAAAAAGAAAGTAGGTCGCAGAAACAATATAAAAGCAGCCGATATCCATATACTCAGAGGAGATATTTTTTATAAGCAAAAAAAATATCGTGATGCAGAAAAAGAATATAAATCCAGTCAAAAGCTGAACGAGAAATTCTTTAATGATAAACATCCGGAATATGTAAAAGCCACTGCCAGGCTCAGCAAGGTATATTATATGGATGGAAATAAAAGAAAGGCCAAATCGACTATAGAAGAGGTAATAGCTAACTATGATACTTTTATAGATAAATACTTTCCTGCCCTAAGTGAAAGGGAAAAAACAAAATACTGGAACACTGTTAAAGGCAATTATGATTACTACAACACTATGGCCTTGTCCCTGCATGATTCATATCCTGAAATGATTGAGCAGGTATATAACCATGCTCTTAAAACAAAAGGATTGTTGTTAAGTAATTCCATAAAAATGCGGGAAAGAATTCTCAATAGTACCGACAGTTTGCTACGAGACCGGTATTTTGAATGGATTGATAAAAAAGAAACTCTTACTAAATCAATTGCCATGAGCGAAGAGCAACTTGCACAGGAAGGAATTAATCTTAGCCATTTATCAAAAGAAGTAGAGAGTATAGAAAAAGAATTAAGTCAGAAATCAGAATTGTTTAACCAGGGATTCGATAACCAAAACTATACATGGGAGCAAATAAAGAATGTTTTACAGCCTAATGAAGTGGCTATTGAAATGGTGAGGTTCAGATATTTCGACCATACCCTAACAGATTCAATAGTCTATATAATGCTGATTTTAAAGAATGAAAAAGATAGCAAACCTTCATTTGTAGTTTTGAATAATGGTAAAGACCTTGAATCTAAATATTTTAATTACTACAGGAATAGCATAAAATATAAAATTCCTGATCAGTATTCGTATAAGAACTACTGGGAACCTATAGAAAAAGAAATTGGAAAAAACACCACCGTATACTTATCACCCGATGGAGTTTACAACCAAATAAACCTTGAAACTATTCCTCTCGAAGCTAATAAGTATCTTATTGATCAATCAAATATAATCCTTGTAAGCAATACAAAAGACTTGTTTATTAATAAAATAAAATCCAAGCAAATTCGGGAAGAGAAATCAGCTCTGTTATTTGGAGATCCTAAATTCTATTTGGCTTCAAAATCAGAATATAAAGATAAATTCAGATCCGGGGCTACACAGGTAAATGAGTTGCCGGGTACCCGAAAAGAAATAGAAGCATTGACTAAATTACTACAACAAAATGGCTGGACTACTTCTCATTATCTTGAGAATAATGCTTCGGAACCACAGGTAAAAGAGATAAATAGTCCTACTGTTTTTCATATAGCTACACATGGTTTTTTTAATGATGAACAAAATCCCGAAAGTGAAGAATTCAACAAAGGAGACTTAAGTAATAATCCTTTAATGAAATCAGGTCTGATGTTACAAGGGGCAGGTGACTTGTTGGTGAAAACAAAGTATAATTTCAACATAGAAGCTGGGATTTTGACTGCTTATGAAGCAATGAATTTGAACCTGGATAAAACAGATTTAGTGGTTCTTTCAGCATGTGAAACAGGTGTTGGTGAAGTCCATGCCGGTGAAGGTGTTTTTGGGCTTCAAAGATCATTTTTAGTAGCCGGGGCAAAAACCCTTATTATGAGCCTTTTTAAAGTTTCCGATGAGGCTACTGAAAAACTAATGGTTTCATTTTATACAAAATGGCTTGAAACTGGTAACAAAAGACAAGCATTTATTGATGCGAAAAAAGAAATAAGAAATGAATACAAAGACCCAATATATTGGGGGGCTTTCGTAATGATAGGATTGGATTAAAAATCAATCTTTATTTTGATTGCTTCTCCAATCCCTAATAAAATTAGACCATGTAAGTGGGTTAAGAAAATTGTTGGGAGGAACTATGCCGGTCATATCATAAAGCTTGGCATATCTCCATTGTTCATAGTAATACTTATCCCTTTCATGTTGTTGATTGAGAATTTGATTTAAATCCTTTTTAAATTCATTGATTTTCACTTTCTGTAAATCAGTTAGCTCTTGTTTCAACATTGTTTCGGCAAAATCCTCCATTTCAGGAAGTGGTGATACAACCACTTCCTCTAAAATGATATTTTCTCTTACTAAAAGTTCTATCAAAGAATAAGTATCTCCCTCTAATATTTCAGGGATAATAAAATCTCTGCTTTCATAACCTACACTTCTAAAAGTAATAGTGTCTCCAGGGTAAGCCAAAAATGAGAAATATCCGGTATTATCTGCTACCGTTCCTCTTTTCCCCGCATCAATTAATACAGATGTGAATGGAACAGGTTCTAAATTTTCAGCATCCAAAATAACACCTGTCAAATGGATAGGCTTGGCTTCTTCAGTCTGCCCCAAAGCTGAAAAAATGGTGAATACCAATAGCAATACTAAAAGTATATTTCGCATTTTATTTTAGTTTTAATGATCCCAATTATGTTTATCCAAATTTTCCAGACAAGCATTTAATAATAGAACGGAATCAGCAATATCTTGTTTATGAGCCATTTCTATTACCTGGTGCAAATGTCTTGTGGGAATAGAGATAGCTCCCGCAATAGCACCATTTTTACCCATTCTCTGAAGCCCTGCAGTATCAGTGCCCCCAGCGGTCAAAATTTCAGATTGCCAGGTAATTTTATTTTTATCAGCTATATTTCTCATAAAGTCCACCATTCTGTAATCGCAAATTGTCATTGCATCCAATACTTTAATGGCCACTCCCTTCCCTAATGAAGTAACTTTTTCATGGGCTTGTGCACCTGGCAGGTCAAAAGCAATTGTAGTGTCCAATGCGATGCCAAAATCGGGATTGATTTTATGAGAAGCTACATTTGCCCCTCTAATCCCCACTTCTTCCTGCACAGTAAAAACCCCGTAAACATCATATGGTACTTCTTTCAGGCTTCTTAAAGCTTCTATCAAAACAAATACTGAAACTCTGTTATCAATGGATTTACAATTGACACAATCTCCCATTTCTATCAATCCCCTCTCACGTGTTACAGTATCTCCAACAGTAACTACCTTCTCCACTTCTTCCTTTGACATTCCCAGATCAATAAAATAATCTGTCAATTTAGCTACTTTGTTTTTTTCCTCCGCTGTCATCACATGTATGGGTTTTGAACCCATTACCCCCATCACATCCTTCTTACCATGAATTATCACTCTTTGAGCCGTCAGTGTTTTGGGATCAAACCCACCCAATGTAGTAAATCGTAGAAAACCATTATCATCTATGTGAGTCACCATAAAGCCAATCTCATCCATATGAGCAGCTACCATTACTTTTTTATCATCAGGATTGTCCTTAGCTCTTTTGATAGCATATACATTTCCCAAATTATCAACTTCCACCTCATCAACAAGCCCCTTTACTTCATCGATAATAAGATTTCGTATTCGTTTCTCATATCCTGGTGCTCCAGGCATTTCACATATTCTTGATAATAAATCAATATTCAAACTCATAACTTCCTATTCTTTAAAAATAATTGACATAGAGATCACCGTCCCCATTTTTATTTAAATAAAAAAGCTGATTGGTACCAATCAGCTTTTGCATTCAGAATTTATAAATTTACTCAAATTATACTCTTCTGACGTTCACGGCATTTAAGCCTTTCTTGCCTTCTGTGGTTTCAAATGAGACTTTGTCATTCTTTTCAATGTCTTCTTCAAGGCCACTAGCATGAACGAATATTTCGTTCTGTGTTTCATCCTCAACGATAAAGCCAAATCCTTTCTCGTCATTATAGAATTTTACGGTTCCGGTATTCATAATAAATTAAAAATTAATAATTGATAAATAAAGGCAATATACATTTTTTGAAAGTTTGATGTAAATATTTTTTTATAATTATTTTACATCATTTTAATGTAAATGTTTTCTCAACTAGCAATTATTAATTTTCAAATCTATTTCCCTCATCCAAATTCATATACTTTAAACAATCATCGAGAAAGTTTAATCAACCTTTAAATTATTATTTCACTTTAAAAGGTTGCTTTACTGTTTCATCATTATACTCAATCACCAGTTCATAATTACCTTTTCCGATGAATTCATCTTCTGACAATAAACCATTCCAATTAATATGCTGATACCCTCTTTTAGCATTGTTTTGTATGTTTTTAATAGTTTTCCCTGATTCATCTTGAATGCTAATAGATACCTGACCCTCCTTTTTAAGCTCCTTTATGAAAAATGACATATTGAATTCAGGGAAATAGGTAGAAACATAAGGTGTTCTTTTTTTACCCCAGCTTTCACTAAATCTTAAATCATCTAACTCAAAAGCTATTAAATTTTTACTCTCAAATTCAGTAGCAATTTTTTGTAAAGGTTTGGCATCTACAACATATACGCTTCTTCCATGAGTACCTATAACTAATTCCAACTCCCTTGGATGTACAATCATATCATAATTGGCTACATTTGGAATAGATCCTAAATGCTGCCAGTTAATGCCATCATTAAAACTTACATAAGTACCATGATCAGTTCCCAGATACAATAGATTGGATACTTCCGGATCTTGGTAGATCACATTAACCGACTCCTGAGGTAAGTCTCCACTAATGGATTTCCATGTATCTCCATAATCTGTACTTTTATAGATATAATTCTGGAAATTGTCATTCCTGTATCCTGTTAGGGATAAATAAACAGTACCTGGATCATGATTGGAAGCATGAATGCTACTTACCCATAACCCTTGAGGTAATTTTTTATTAATTTTAGTCCAGCTTTGCCCTTCCATAATTCTCCAAACATTTCCATCGTCAGTGCCTACATATACCATCCCAAATTTAAGGGGGGATTCTGTAATTTCTGTGATGGTACCAAAAGGAACATTACCCTCTTTTATACCATTTGTTAAATCGGGGCTAATAGCTTCCCAGCTATCACCTTTATTTAATGATCTGTGTAACTTGTGCGACCCCAGGTATAATATATCAGCATTATGAGAGCTCATGACAACAGGCGTTCTCCAATTAAACCTTAAAGGGGTTTCACCAATATCATGTTTTGGAGTAATGTACTTCCTGGAGCCATCTGCTCTATTGAGTCTGAAATAATTACCAAACTGAAAACCTACATACACTCTATCAGTATTCTTTGGATCCACACTCACATACATTCCATCTCCTCCAAATAAACTCTCCCATTGCCTATGTCTGTTAGGAACTGTTTTGGAACTACCTACCATAGTGCCATTATCCTGCAAGCCACCATAGATATTGTAAGGAGTTGCCATATCTACATTAACCGTATAAAACTGACCAACAGCCATATTATTTTTATGATCCCAGGTAGCGCCTCCATCATAAGAAATATAGAGTCCACCGTCATTGCCTAAAATAATATGATCCGCATCATTCGGATTTATCCACATAGCATGATGATCCGCATGCACATTACCTATTGTATCTGTTCTTAAAAATGTTTTACCTGCATCTCTGGATACCACTAGTGGCACACCTAATACATAAATATCTTCGGGATTTTGAGTTGAAACACGGATTTCACCAAAATAATAGCCATAGGTGTAATACACTGCCTCCAAATCATAATCATGTGTTTTTGTCCATGTATTGCCTTGGTCATCTGATCTATACACAATCGATCCAGCCACAGAAGTCTCAAATAAAGCTTCATTCGCATCACCTGAATATTCAGCCAAAGCACTTGGTTTATATTTCCCCTCTTTGATTTCCTTTTTCACTGTGATAGCATTAAACTTTTCAGGAAAACCATTATCTTTCAGAAAAGCATCAATTTTTTCATCCGATAAATCCAAAAAAGTCTTTGCACTCATCCCAACAAAATCTACTGAAATTAATTCTTCTTCATCTTTCCTCTTCTTTTCCTTTTTTGTCTCCTTTTGATAATCCAATAAAGCGTAAACCACATTAGGATTTGATAATGAAACATCAAGACCAATCCTTCCCGTAAACTCATTATCAGGAATACCATTCATACTTAATTCCCAATTTTCACCCCCATCCTTTGATATATATATTCCAGAGCCTTCACCATTACCAATAAAATCCCAGGCATACCGTTTTCTCTCCCACATACTTGCCCATAATAAATCAGGATTTTCAGGGTGAATAATTAAATCAATAGCACCAGTTTTATTATCTACATACAATACCTTTTTCCACGATTTACCTCCATCTACACTTTTAAAAACTCCTCTTTCTTCATTATCAGAGTACAAACCACCCATTGAAGCTACCCAAACTATATCAGGATTGTTGGGATGCACTACTATCCTACCAATATGCTGGCTCCCACCTAACCCAATCTGCTCCCAGGTTTCACCCTTATCAGATGATTTATAGATACCGGAACCAGCATAACTACTTCTACTACTATTATTCTCACCCGTCCCCACGTAAAGAACATTTTCATCACTGGGAGCTAAAGCAATATCCCCAATAGTTAGAGCACCTTCATTATCAAAAATAGGATTGAAACTTACACCATTATTCTTGGTCACAAATAGCCCCCCGGAAGCATAAGCTACATAAAACTCTTGTATATTTCTTTGATTGACTGCTATATCAACGATCCGAGCACCTTGGATAACAGGCCCCACATTCCTTGAAGGATAATCCTTTAGGATAGAACTCTCCGCTAATTTTTCTCTGGCTTCAATACCTTCCTGAATCAGACCTGGTTGAGAGGGGGAGACCTGAGACAATATATTAAAATGAGTACAAAATAGTAAAACTATTAAAATGATGGGAGATAAAGCTGTTTTCATAATTGTTGATTATTTAAATATCTTCAAATATGCATATAATCTATTTGAAAAAAGAAAGGAAATTTATAATCGGAGAATTATGGTGAAGAGCAGTGGTTATAAATGCAAAAACCCCTTAGTAAAGATATACTAAGGGGTTTGCAATAAAAAGTTGGCAACGACCTACTCTCCCACCTGTTACGGCAGTACCATTGGCGCTGGTGGGCTTAACTTCTCTGTTCGGAATGGGAAGAGGTGTACCCCACCGCTATAGTCACCATAAGATCTT
>NZ_JAEQBW010000001.1 GCF_016679925.1 Marivirga aurantiaca | reverse complement strand
TATACAAAAAAAAGCTCATTGAAACACATTTCAATGAGCTCTAGTCAAAATAAGTATATCTATCTTAATATCAGTTGTTTACAATCAGTTTTAAGGCATTTTACCAACTATTTTTGGCAATTAAATCCTTATTTCAATCATGCTTGAGAGATAAGTATGTCTTTTAATTCTTTCATGCCCTCACTTGCTGGCTTTTGTATACCATTGATTTTTTCATTCCCATAATAAGCCGGGGTTTCAGGATCCACTACATAAATGGGAGTACCCGGTTTTACCTCGTGGATGAGCCCGGCTGCGGGATAAACTTGCAAAGAGGTGCCTACTACCAATAAAATATCTGCCTGGGCTACTAAGCGTGATGCAGGCTCAATCATGGGAACTATTTCACCAAACCAGACAATATGAGGCCTTAGCTGTGAATTTTTCTCACATTTATCACCTACTTTTAACTCCCAACCTTTAATATCATATACCAAAGTGGGATCTACTGTGCTTCTCGCTTTTCCAATTTCACCATGAAGATGAAGAATATTTGAGGATCCGGCTTTTTCATGTAAATCATCAATATTCTGTGTAATGATATGCACATCAAAAAAAGATTCAAGTTCCGCTAGTATTTGATGCCCTTTATTAGGCAGTGCATGTTGTATTGCTTTTCTTCTCTGGTTATAAAAATCGAGTACCAGTTCTTTGTCTTTTCTCCACCCGTCAGGAGAAGCTACGGCTGTTACGTCATGTCCTTCCCAAAGTCCATCAGCTCCTCTAAAGGTAGGAATGCCACTTTCTGCACTGATTCCTGCTCCTGTTAAAACAATTAATTTCTTCATAATATTTTGTGTTTTAAAAGGTAGTTTCATTACTGACCTTAGCTTTCAACTTTTAAAGATAAAAAGTAGCTTCAATAACATAAAATATCTGTTAACTTCGTTTTCGGAAATAAATATCAAATGTTTATGAATTGTAGAATTATTGCTTTAGCCCTTATTGTATTAAGTAGTGCAGCATGTGTCACTCAAAAGAAATACGACACATTGTTAGCAGAAAAGGTAAGACTGGATGCTGATAAAATGGAATTGGAAGAGGAACTGGAGTCAAAGAAAAGTGACATCATTTCTCTTGAAACGCGATTAATGGAAGAAAAAGAAGCTTTGGAAAAATCAAAAGAAGCCTATCAGATATCTCAGAATAGCCTGGATTCTCTCCAGAAACAATACAATACTTTAAACGACTATTACACCGACTTAATGGGAAGTAGCGGTAAACTCAATAAAGATTTGGCTCAAAAGCAGAAACTGCTATTGCAAATGGAAACGGATCTGGAGGTTTCTAAGCAAAGGAATGATGAATTGGCAGCTGATTTAGCAGAAAGAGAAGCCAAAGTAGAGGAACTTGAGCGTGTTTTGGCTGAAAAAGATGCTGCTGTTGCAGCTTTAAAACAAAAAGTAAGTGAAGCGCTACTCAATTTTAAGGAAAATGACCTTACGATTGAAGTAAAAAATGGAAAAGTGTATGTTTCTCTTGCCGAACAACTCCTATTTAATTCAGGAAGTATAGTGGTTGATCCTAAAGGGGAGAATGCTTTGAAGAAATTGGCTCAGGTATTAAAGGACAATAATGATGTAAACATCGTAGTGGAAGGCCATACAGATAATGTACCAATTGGAGGTAGTAATAAGTACTTAAGGGATAACTGGGATTTAAGTGTGCTAAGAGCTACTTCAATTGTTCGCATATTAACCAATAATGGAGCAAATCCGGAAAGGGTCACGGCAGCCGGTAAGGGTGAATTTTCGCCTAAAGCTGAAAATGATACTTCCGCAGGACGTCAGAAAAACAGAAGAACTGAGATTATCCTCACACCTAAATTGGATGAACTTTTCCAGATACTGGAAACGAACTAAATGTTGGTTAGCGGCTAGCAGTAAGTATTCCTTCCTGTTTTTACCAGCTAAGCTATTTTTAAATTTCATTGTCACGGACATAGCAGTTCGTGACTTTTTTTTGGTCTATTTTGTAATAGGAGATATTGCTTTGATAATATTTATCTGGGACTGTTCTTTTATAAAGAGTTGATAGCTTGAATATTCTGGATGATCATGACCTTGTTGTATGCAAAAGTTGATAGCAATAATTTTGGAAAGTAGTATTTGAAGCGTGTTTTTTGATAAGCTATGCAGAAAGCCCGAGTCAGAGACTCCTCAATTATTGAAAATACGTAGAGTCCTGCGGAACTTTATAGGTAGGTGAGGAGAAATTTGTTGTAAAACATAAAAAGGCCAGATGGAGGGCATCTGGCCTTTTCAATTCTATTGATTAACTACAATATCATAATTGCTTCCGAATTTCCTTTCTCCCTGGGAGAAAATGAGTAAGGTCTTAATTATTATAGAACTATAATATTGTAATTGAAATCATTAATTAATATAGATACTCAAGGGATACTCTGTCATAATAACCGAATACACCTGTTGAGTTTGATCCAAAACATGAAAGCATGATAGAATTTGAATCAAATCCTGTAGGAGTTCCAGGGATGTGCACTGCACCTACGCCAGAAGAACCTTCATTTCCGCCTGAACCACAAGATAAAGAACGATTGAAATAATCAGTATGTCTTAATCCTAAAGTATGGCCAATTTCATGTCCAATAACATGGCTATTAACCGCTCTTGAATAATTATTCATTCCACTGAAGATTTGAACCCACTTATAAGGAGCTCCACCACTTGGGAATCCTGCAGAGCCACCGGCTCCACCTGAAGTCCTGTATACTACAATATCAGCATTGGTGCTGGTAGCAAAAGATAAAGTGAAATTCAAATTAGTGTTCAATTGGTTGTACCTATATATGGCATCCTGTAAACCCTGACGCATTACAGTAGTCAGTGCATTGGATCCACCTGTGTATCCGATTACCGAAACGGTTCTTGGAGTACTTACCAGGTTATAAGTCCGGTATTGTTCGCCCATTGCACCATGGTGATCGATATCACTATTTAACATTTTCTCTAACATTTCTGGTGTAATTACTATATCGCCCTCCAATAAGTAATTAACTCCTGCCGGAGTACCTGAAATTTCATCTGCATCCTGATATCGGATGTCACTTACATCAAACCCTAAGGTTTCGAATTGCTCTATCACATCTGCTGTGATGTTGTTGGGATTAGCATTAAGTTCTTCGTTTTTTTCACAAGAACTCATCATTACTGTGGTAGCCGTGATTGTCAATACAATCAGTAGACTGTTTCTTAATTTGTACATATTTACTGTAAGTTTTTTGGTTACATTCGCATATTATTGTTTTCTTTACAGACTGCAAAACTATTAGGTAATTTATTTTTCAGTATATTAGATAAATACAATTTGCAGTGATAAAAATTTAATTAAATATTAATTTCAGCCAAGAATGTTATTCTATTCATATATAATTTTATCTATTAAAAATTCCCATATAAAGTGTATTATAGCAGTTTTATTTTGTTTATGGACAACAGTACCTATAATAGTAAATGGCCAGATCCAAGAGGGTGATCCTGATTGGGTGCAATTTATGCAAAATGACTCATTGAGAGGAAATAAAGTAGAAAAAGCAGAGAGTATCACACTTTTGACCTTTGCAAAACCAATGAGTAGCGAAACATTAAAGGAGTCGGGCTTCATTGTTTATAGAAGAATTTCGGATAAAGTTTTTATAGGAAAGTTTCTTGTGGATGATGTAGCCAGGCAGCAATTGGAAGCAGCGTTTCCTTATGTTTCTTATGAAGCGAATCATCTATGGAAGCTTTCAGGAGAATTATTACAGGAATATAAATCAGGTTCTAATGTTTCAGGCAGTTTTTGGATCAGAACAAAGCAAAAACAGCAACTAAATTCATTCATCAGGGCAAAGGTAAAAGTATTGAAAAAAAGGAATGATTTTCTTTTGATTGCAATAGATAACCTGCCTCTTGATTCCATAATCAATCAATCGTTTATACTTTACCTTGGTGCAGAGGCTACCCGGCCACAAGCTGAGGCTACAGTGCTGGATCTTAATTTACATCCCAATAGAATAAACGCAGTGCATCATTATTACTCTTGGCTTCATGGACAGGGACAAACATTAAGTTTAAAAGAACCTTTTTATAATATTAATGATATTGACCTGTCCGGTCGTTATGTGGAAAGTAATTTGGAAAGTGAATTTATTGATAATCATGCTGCTCAAATGGCAACAGTTGCAGTTGGTGCCGGTAATTCTTTCATTACAGGAAAAGGAGTGGCTGGCAATGCATTTCATACATCTTCTTCCAATGCATATGTTCTTCCTGACCTGGAAACAGATTACGAAAGACTGGATGTTCAGATTCAAAATCATTCCTATGGAACAACAATAGAGCCTTTTTATGGTGCTATGGCTGCTATGTTTGATCAAAGTGCTATGGAGAACCCCAATCTATTACATGTTTTTTCCTCCGGGAATTCCGGGAGTGAGGCATCAACAGATGGTAAATATGCCGGGATTGAAGGGTTTGCTAACCTTACAGGTAATTTTAAACAGGCTAAAAATATTTTAACAGTAGGTTCATTGGACACTACCAATAGCGTCATCAATTTGAGTAGCAAAGGACCTGCCTATGATGGCAGGGTAAAACCGGAATTGGTAGCCTACAGTATGGCAGGAACTTCCAATTCAGCCGCAATGGTTTCAGGCACAGCCATTTTATTGCAACAACTCTATAAAGAGTTAAATGGAGAACCCATGCCGGCTCCACTTTTAAAGGGAGTTTTAATCAATTCAGCAGATGATGTTCATCTTAAGGGAATAGATTACAGCACCGGGTTCGGTCAGTTAAATGGCCTGCGTGCTGTGGAAAACATTGAAAATGCCCAATATTTCAAAGGTACAGTTACTCCTGATGAGGAAGAATTAGATTTCCCTCTTTTAATACCGGAAAATGCCAAAAATCTTAAAATCACATTAATCTGGAATGATCCCCCGGCTAACCCAAATGATACAAAAGCTTTAATGAATGATTTGGATTTAAAAGTTATGCATAATCAAGGAGTTTTTATGCCAATGGTATTAAATACCGGAGCCAGCCTTACAGCCATTCAGGAATTAGCTGAAACAGGAGAGGATCATCTTAATAACATAGAACAGGTAGTAATTGAATCCCCTGAAGCAGGTAATTATTTGTTGAATGTGAGTGCTTTTGATGTGGCCATTCCCAGTCAGGATTTCTATATACTTTACCAATGGGATACAAAAGACAGTTTTCGTTGGACAAGCCCCACAGCTTCTGACAATATACCTTATAATGGTGAAACAGTTAGTCACTTAAGGTGGGAGTCAGCGTTTGAGGAAGATAAAAAAGGAGAACTGTTCTACCAACTCATAGTTGGAGAAAATGCAAGTGAGTGGTTTTCTGTTAATATGGATGTAGAATTGACATCAGGACAATACAGATGGGATGTACCTGATATATATAATTTAGGTATCCTTAAGATGCAAATTGGAGTGAATGAGTATTTAAGTGATACTTTTTCAATAAGCCCGTCTGTGAGATTGGATGTAGGTTTTAATTGTACTGATTCTATTTCATTCCAATGGAAATCTATAGACGGAGTAGATAGTTATGAGGTAAAGGCACTCACCAACCATGAAATGAAACCTATACTAACTACTTCTGATACATCCGTTGTTTTGCAATCTGATGAGGTAAACACCAATTACTTTAGTGTTACCCCTTATATGAATGGAAAAAAACTACTTCAAAGCTTTACCATTAATTATCAGCAGCAAGGTGCAGGTTGTTATATAAAAACGTTTTTTATTGAAGCAGTGCAGGACTCAGGTGTTTTCATGCAATTACAATTAGGAGCTACTAATGATATTAAACAAATTGTATTTGAAAGGCTTGATAAAAATGACAACTGGGTTGAAGTATCAGATCATTCACCTGATCAATTGTATTTCCGGATATTGGACGATAATCCTTGTGATGGATTTAATACTTATCGCGCCAAAATAGAGTTTGTTAATCATTCCAGTATTGTCAGCGATAGCCTGACTACCTATTTTGTAAAAGGAAGAGATTTTATAGTTTATCCCAATCCTGTAAATAATAGTTCTTCATTGCAGGTATTTAGTAAAAAGTTTGAAGGCGAATATGTTTTCCAGCTCAGCAATACTAAAGGAGAGGTTGTAATGAAGGCATATCTTACTGATAGCAGATCTTACCTGGATTTGCCAGGATTGGCAGACGGATTATATGTGTATCATATATATCAAAACGGTCATAGAAAGGCAAATGGCAAGCTTTTAATCGTTAATTAATTACTGTTGTTTTTATTATTTAATCATAACATTAGGAAATAGAACATAAGTAAGATTTTACCAATTATTATATCTTTTTTATAATTTTTTACAAAATTATATAGGTTGTAACATCTTTTATGCATAATATTCGAACTATAACCAAAAACTTAAATATTATGTTAAAAAAATTTAGAAACATTGTAGGTGCTTTAATAGTAGGCGCATTTGTACTATCCTCATGCCAACAAGATGAAGTGGCGTTAGTTGATGAATTTGCAGTAGACCCAATTGTAATCGAACAGTTGAGAGGTTTAGGATTTAATGTTACTGATCAGGCTCCTACAGTTTTTGAAAATGGCTATTTGGTAGAAGGAGATATTTTCCTTACTGATGAAACTATTTCAGGAATGAGCAAACCATCATTTTTACCAAATTCTGAGCAGTACAGCACAGATAATTTAGTGTGTGGTCCTCGTACTATCACGATGTATGCTGCCCAAGGTGGGAACCAAGGCTATAGCGCTGGAATGATTGCAGGCTTAGATGAAGCCATCAGTCGTTTTAATGCTCAGAATTTATCTTTAACTTTTCAAAGAATAACTTCCTCATCAAATGCGGATATCGTAATGACTCGTTTAAGAAAGGGTGATGAGAGAAGAGGGATTTTAGGTTCAGCAGGTTTTCCTACTTCTAGTTGTGAACCTTATGGAGAGATCAAAATGAGTGGTATTTTGGAATCCAGCTACGGGTTATCAACTAATGGTATTGCTACAATTATTGCTCACGAAATGGGTCATTGTATCGGTTTCCGTCACACTGACTATTTTGACAGAAGCATTAGCTGTGGTGGAAGTACTTCAAATGAAGGCGCTTCAACTGTAGGTGCTAATCACATCCCTGGTACTCCAACTGGTGCAACTGCTTCTGCTAAGTCATGGATGTTGGCTTGTACAGATGGTGGTGACAGACCATTCAATAATGATGACCAAACTGCTTTGGATTATCTTTATTAATTTAATTCTTTAACCAACTAATCAAAGTGGGGGCCAATCGGTCCCCACTTTTTTTTTGAATTTTCAACAACAAATAACTGTTGTTTTTTATTGCATGGATATGTTTATCTTTGTGCATAAATAAACACAAGTAGTAAAATAAATAATTAGAAATTTTGGAGTTTAATCAATTTAATTTTCATCCTACCTTAAAGGAAGGCCTCGATATGATGGGCTTCAAGGAAGCCACCCCTATACAGTCAGAAGCTATTCCTAAAATTTTGGAAGGCAAGGATTTGATAGCCTGTGCCCAAACAGGTACCGGGAAAACAGCGGCATTTGTATTACCTATTTTACATAAAATTGCTACTGCAGACAAAAATTCAAAAGAGGTAAATACACTTATTATTGCTCCAACCCGGGAGTTAGCACAACAAATAGATCAACAAATTGAAGGCTTTTCATATTTTACAAATGCCAGCTCAATAGCCATTTATGGAGGGGGTGACGGTTCTGCCTGGGAACAACAAAAGAAAGCCATTCGACAAGGAGTGGATATTTTAGTGGCAACCCCTGGTCGTCTGATAGCATTGTTGAATTCGAATGAAACCAATCTGGGGCATATCGAACACCTCATTCTTGATGAAGCCGACAGAATGTTGGATATGGGTTTTTCAGATGATATCAATAGGATTGTCAAGCAATTACCTGCCAAAAGACAAACATTGTTATTTTCGGCTACTATGCCTCCTAAAATCAAAAAATTAGCTGCTGCTATCCTGACCAATCCTGAGGAAATTAGTTTGGCTATTTCAAAGCCTGCCGCAGGAATCTCGCAGAAAGCATTTATGACTTTTGATGGCCAGAAAACACCATTATTGAAGTTTATATTGGATTCCGGAAGATATGAAACCGCTATTGTTTTTGCGGGTACTAAGGATAAAGTGAAGTCTTTAGAGAAAGAGTTGAAAGGGTTAAATATGCGCCAAAAATCATTTCATAGTGATTTGGAACAGGTGGAAAGAGAAGAAATTATGCGTGACTTCCGCTCTAAAAAAGTACAGGTATTGATTGGTACTGATATTCTTTCCCGCGGAATTGACGTAGAGAATATTAGCCTGGTTGTAAATTATGATGTGCCGGGTGATGCTGAGGATTATGTGCATAGAATCGGCAGAACAGCAAGAGCTGCCACTACAGGAGAGGCCATTACATTTGTCAACGAAAAGGATATGGAGAAATTCAATCGTATTGAAGAGTTGATAGAAAAGGAAGTGATAAAAACCAATAGCCTCCCCAATCAATTAGGTGATGGGCCGGAATATGATAAGAAAGCTAAGAAATATAGAAAACCAGGCGGCTTTTCCGGGAAAAAATCGTTTCACAAAAAAAGAAGGTAATTCATACCGGTAAATTTTAATTATAAAAGAACATGTCATTTAAAGATTTGGGTATTTCTCAAAACCTTATTAAAGGGTTGGAGGAAATGAATATTAAAGAGCCCACAAAAATACAGACTGCTGTCATTCCTTATTTATTGAATAATTCAGGAGATTTAGTTGCTCAGGCACAAACCGGTACAGGTAAGACAGCCGCTTTCGGCTTGCCCATCTTACAGCGAATTAATCTAAAAGATGATAAAATCCAGGCTGTAATCATTGCGCCTACAAGGGAATTATGCCAGCAAATAGCGAAACAACTATTTAAATTTACCAAGTACTCGGATAAAATATTTACAGAAGCGGTTTATGGTGGAGCTAAAATTGAAGGACAAATTCAAGCGCTTAGAAGACCTACGCATATCTTGGTGGCAACACCCGGCCGTTTAACAGATCTAATAAGGAGAAAAGCAGTAGATATTAGGCAGGCCAATACAGTGGTACTGGATGAAGCTGATGAAATGCTAAGTATGGGTTTTAAGAAAGACCTTGAATTTATCTTTCAGTCAATGCCTCATAAAAAGAACATATGGTTGTTTTCAGCCACTATCCCAACTGATATAAAGTATTTGATTAAGAAATATTTAGATCCACACGCTCATCATATCCAGGCATCAGGCAATGGAATTGTGAATGAAAATATCAATCATCAGTATGTTCCTTGTGATAAGGATGAGAAGATGGCTGTATTACAGTATTTTCTTAAAACCCAAAAGAATGAACGGGGTGTGATTTTCTGCAATACCAAAGTGGCTGCCCGTGCATTGTATGAGCAATTATCTGCCAGAAAGCAATCAGTTGGTATTTTAGAAGGAGATATGCACCAAAAAGATCGTGATAAGATGCTAAGAGCTTTTAAAGGAAATAAATCTGATTTGCTAATTGCTACTGACGTGGCCGCTCGTGGTATTGATATAGCTGATTTGGCTTTCGTGGTGCATTATGAAATTCCCAGACAAATCGATTACTACATTCACCGCAGTGGCCGAACAGCCAGGGCAGGAAAACAAGGAATTAGCATGGCATTAGTGACTAAGAATGACCTTCATCAATTGCAGAAGATAGAAACAGAATTAGGAATTAAAATGAAGAAAGTGCCTTTTGCATAACAGGGTTTTGGTTTGGTAAGTTTTGCGGTGAAATTAAACGGACAACAGAATTAATATATGATACGACACGCATTCCACTTTCTTGTTTTTGGGTTAGCTTTCCTGGCATCTTGCTCTTCCAAAGAACAACGCCAGCAGAAACTTATCCAAAAAGGATATCAGGAATTGGAGGAAGGGAATAATCAAAAAAGCATTCAACTTTTTGAAGATGCTGTGGAATTGAATCCCGAAAACCCTGTGGCATGGAATGCGAAAGGGGTGGCATACTATAAAAATGGTCATCCTTATGAGGCGATTCAGGCTTTTGAGAAAGCCATTCAATTGAAACCGGATTATACCAGAGCTTATTACAACAGAAGTAATGCTTTCTATCAAACAGGTGAATTTTACAGAGCTTTGGACGACATGGAACCAGTAATGGAACATTACCAGGATTCAGCTTTCGTGCATTTATCAAAAGGTTTGTCGCTAACAGGTTTAAAGAAATATGAAGAGGCCAAAGAATCTTTTTTAAAAGCTGCTTCTCTTGATACTACCAATGCTGAGATATTCGCTAATGTGGGGATAATCTATTATTACCAAAAAGATTATGAAAATGCAGAAAAGTATACACGAATTGCATTGGAGAAGAATGAAGATGAAGCCAACGCATGGAATTTATTAGCATTGATACAATCCGATCAGGATGATTATGAAAGTGCCCTGAAGTCAGTCAATAAAGCCATTAATTATGATAAATTTCAACCTTACTTTCTCAATAACAGAGGCTTTATCCTCACCAAATCAGGTGAGTATGAGAAAGCTTATAGGGATTTAAGGCAAAGCATCTCCATTGATGAAAAAAATCCATATGTCTATAGAAATCTTGGTTACCTGGCTTTGGAAAAAGGCGAGTATAAGGAAGCAATCAGGCAATTGAATGAAGCACTACAAAGAAACAAAGAATTGTCCTCGGCCAATTATTATTTAGGTGAGGCTTATAGATTAAATGAACAAATTGAATTAGCCTGTGACTATTTTAAGATTTCCGCTTCACTGGATGAAGAAAAGGGTAAGGAAGCTTTTAATAAATTCTGTCAGTAATTTTCAGTGCAAACCTTAATAAATTTCTTATTTTTGCCTCAAATTTTAGGATAACGATATGTTTGATAATCTTAGTTATAAATTAGACCGCGCTTTTAAAACCCTGAAAGGTCAGGGACAAATTACTGAAGTAAACGTGGCCACCACTGTGAAAGAGATTCGCAGAGCCCTTGTTGATGCCGATGTTAACTTCAAGGTTGCCAAAGAGGTAACTGATAAAATTAAAGAAGAAGCTTTAGGCCGTGATGTTTTAATCTCCGTTTCCCCGGGACAGCTTTTGGTTAAAATCACCAAAGAGGAATTGGCTAAATTAATGGGAGGAGAGCAAGAGGATATTTCTGTTCAGGGCTCTCCGGCAACCATTTTAATATCCGGACTTCAGGGTTCCGGTAAAACTACTTTTACCGGGAAGTTGGCCAACCGCCTAAAAAAACAAGGCAAACAAGTATTATTGGCTGCCTGCGATATTTACAGACCTGCCGCTATTGAGCAGTTGAAAGTATTGGGAGAGCAAATAGGAGTAGAGGTTTATGCAGAACCTGAAAATAAAAATGCTGTTGAAATTGCCAGCAATGCTATTAAGTACGCCAAAAATAATGGTAAAAGTATTGTTATAGTAGATACAGCCGGTCGTTTAGCGGTTGATGAAACCATGATGCAGGAAATTGAGGCCTTGAAGAAAGCTCTCAATCCATCTGAAACATTGTTTGTGGTAGATTCCATGACAGGGCAGGATGCCGTTAACACAGCAAAGACTTTTAATGAACGATTGGACTTTGATGGAGTAGTATTGACCAAATTGGATGGTGATACCCGTGGTGGAGCTGCTTTGTCTATCAGGACTGTGGTGGATAAACCTATTAAGTTTGTCAGCACCGGTGAAAAAATGGATGCCATTGATCTTTTCTATCCGGACAGGATGGCCCAACGTATTTTGGGAATGGGTGATGTGGTTTCTTTGGTAGAAAAGGCACAGGAAACTTTTGATGAGGAAGAAGCTAGCAGACTATCCAAGAAAATACGCAAAAACCAATTCGATTTTGAAGATTTTCTTTCCCAACTACAGCAAATCAAAAAGATGGGAAATATTAAGGATTTGCTGGGAATGTTACCTGGAATGGGAAAACAAATCAAAGATATGGATATTGATGATGATGCTTTCAAGCCTGTGGAAGCTATTATTCGCTCAATGACTGCTGAAGAGCGTGGGAATCCTGAATTGATGAACGCCAGTAGAAAACAACGAATAGCCAATGGTAGTGGTACTTCTGTTCAGGAAATCAACAATCTGCTGAAGCAATTTAAGGACATGCGCAAAATGATGAAAACCATGAACAAAATGAGTGGTACTAAGCGTGGTTTGGCAGGTTTTAATCCTTTTGGAGGGAAATAGATTTTGTGTGATAATCAAATGTGAGTTATTGAATTTAAGTAACAGCAAGTTTTAAGAATTTTAAGAATTGACTCTATTAAATGCGGGCTTTGTCCCGCATTTTCTTTTTAGGCAGTTGTCCCTCTTAGAAGCTTTAATTTAAAATAGAATTGAAATGATTGATAATTTGGCACTTCCTCCTGAATGGAGGGCATTAATGCAGTATTTGGAAGAAGCCAAAGTAAGAAATGAAATAAAGACTTTTCCTCTTAAATCCCAACAATTTAGCCGGGCGTCAAAGCAATTGATCATGGAAGTGATGGAAGATTTGGGAGTTCCGGGAAGCAGGGCCGACAAAATCAATTTTTCGTTTTCTGTCATTTATTTATTTGAGCATCAAAAGCACCTCATTTTTGAGCCTGACTATTGTTTTAACCGATATAGAATCATTACACTGAGATCCTCTCTTTATGATAAATTTCATCCCCTGGATATTCAGAAAGTAAGAGGGTTTTGTCGAACAAAAGAAAAGGAAGCCTTAAAATCAGGTCTGAAAACAGTTGTTTGGGATAATCCTTCAGGTAAAATAATCTTTGGACCATCTGAACAACCGGGCGATTTTGGAGGCTCAGGTTCCAGTGGGTGGAAATATATTGCCTTATGTAATTTTTTAATGGACCTGTATTGTGAGGAAAATAATCTTTTCTTAAAAAGAATTACTCCCTATGACAGTTTGATGAAAGAGGTGAAGATTCATCAAATTTCCACCCCTTTAAAATTAAAAGATGTTCTCTTTAAGGAAGCCATTCAAAAGTATATTTCCCGACTGATGAAACTCGATTTATCCCTGAGTTAACAATTCATCTATATTTCATCTTCAATATTAAGCGTATTTTAAGTGTAGATTATTTTCTGTTTAAGTTGCCTGATTTCATTTTATCTATTCCCTAAAAGCTGTTTTATTAGATTAAATAATTCTAATAAAACCAATGCTGTCAAAGAAAGTAGCTGTTATAGCTGATGATGATAAAGAAACATTACGTATTTTGGTTGATACCTTGGAAGCTGATGGTTTTGAGGTGGCATTAGCAATGGATACACAACATGCGCTTAGCCTTATTAGAAAAGTAAATCCTGTACTTGTTGTTTCTGAAATTGGCAAAGCTAATTATGATGGCTTGCTTTTATTTGAAACTTATAAAAAAGATTACCCTTATCTGAATAACTTCAAAATGGTAATTCTCACAAATAATAATGAGGAGAAGTATGAAATATCAAGTTTTGAATCAGGAATTGATGACTACCTTATAAAACCACTCCGGAAAAATGCATTCAAAATGCGTATTGTTCGTTATTTGAATGAAGAAAATCCTGTGGTACATGTTGTTCCGGAAAAACAATTCCAAATCAGGGATTTACATTTTAACCTGCTTAATAAAACGATTTATAAACTTCCTGAAAAAAAACAGATACCTATTCAGTCCAAAACTTTTGAGATACTATTTTTCCTTGCTTCCAATAATGACCGTATTTTTTCCAGGGAAGCACTTATTAAGGCTGTTTGGGCACCTTCACGAAAAGTAAGTCCTCGCTCAATTGATGTACACATTCTTAAAATCAGGCAATTGCTGGGTGAGAATTATGTGAAAACTATTAAAGGAGTTGGATATCTTTTTGTAAAATAATCCCATCAGGCACATTCAAATATAATGTAACTATTTTTTCTCCTATCAGTTTTAGAAAGGGGAATCAACAATTGTTGTTGGAACTCTTTTTTATTACCAATCAGGTTCACCTGATTAAACCTAATTAAAAAGTCAAAGAAATTTTATGGAAAAAATAGAAAATAAAGTAGCTCTTATCACAGGAGGGAGCAAAGGCATCGGTTATGGTATTGCAGAGGCTTTGTTAGCTCAGGGTGCTAAAGTTGCTATTACAAGTAGGAGCGAAGAAGCCGCACTGGAAGCTGCTCAAAGCTTGAAGAAATCATCCGGAAGTGAAAATGTATTAGGCTTGAAATCAGATGTGCGTAATTACAATGATCACGAAGCTTGTGTTGATGCAATTATACAAAAGTGGGGACAGTTGGATGTTGTAGTAGCGAATGCAGGTGTGGGGCGTTTTGGTTCTGTTGAAGACATTACTGTTGAGCAATGGAATGAAGTAATTGAAACTAATTTAACCGGAGTTTTTTATACTATAAAATCCGCTGTAGAGCAATTGAAAAAACAAAAAGGCTACTTTATCACCATATCCAGTTTGGCAGGAACCAATTTCTTTGCTGGAGGAGCGGCTTATAATGCCTCTAAATTTGGGCTAACGGGATTTTCACAAGCAGTGATGTTGGACTTGCGACAATCAGGGGTGAATGTAAGTACTATTATGCCTGGCTCTGTAGCCACTTATTTTAATGATCACAAACCCAATAAAGATGACTTCTGGAAAATTCAGCAGGAAGATATTGGCCAAATAGTAGTGGATTTACTTGAAATGAATCCTCGAACTTTACCAAGTAAAATTGAAGTAAGGCCAAGCCAACCACCCACAAAATAAAAATTACAAACTATATTTTGATCTGAGGAAGATGGCTGGAATTATAAATTACCATTCATTTTCCTCGATCAATTAAAATTGATGCCTGCAATTCTCAAAGTATTAAGCCTGTCTATTTTTCCACTGGAAGTCATTTGGAATTCTGTAGTGGTATAAACCTCTTTTGGTACATGGTATGCAGGCAACTTTGATTTGAGCTTACCCATAAGCTCCTCTTTGTCAATACCATTATCTTCCAGTAGTAAGCAAAGGCAGGAACCTAACTGTTCATGCAACCTGCTAAACACGAAAAATTGAAATGACAGATTATTTTCGTTCATTAAACTGTTTATTTGCTCTTCCACTTGTTCAGGATGGATTTTTATCCCGCCTGAATTAATCACAAAATCATACCTTCCAAACCAGTCAAAGTGTTGATTGTCATAGAGCTTTACAACATCATTGGTAAGTAGTTCAGGAACTCCGGTAATATGTTCAGCATGTATAATCAGGCAATTTCTTTTATCTTGAGAAAAGGCAATGTTGTTTAAGGCTTTAAAAGTTGTGTTGGTTCCATGGTTAAGCCTCTTTAGCGCGACATGGGAAACTGTCTCTGTCATGCCATAGGTGCTGAAAACTGGCGCAGATATTTGTTGTTGAATTTGTGCTGCCAAAGTATTTGATACAGGTGCGCCTCCTAAAATAATAGCTTTGGCACCATTTAATTGCTTAATCTTTTCAGGGGTTTCAGTCAATATTTTAGACAATTGATAAGGCACAAAAGAGAAGAAATCAACTGATCTTTCTGAATCCAGATTTACTAAAGGATTTCCAGTTGCCTCTTTTACAATCAGGTTCATAGATTGCACCAATGCGCGGACAATCATCATCTTGCCTCCAATAAACTCCGGATTGATATTGAGGAGAGCAGTATCTCCGGCTGCCAAACCTAATGTATTGATAGTGGCTTTGGCACTTGCCAACATCTGTGAACTTTTTATGACCTGTATTTTGGGAACACCTGTGGAGCCTGAACTTTTTTGCTCGAACTCCGAATAACCCTTTTTCCATTTATGAACAAAATCCATCACATAATGCGCAATTGAACCTTCAGTAAAATGGTTTTTGCTGTTAACTAAATCAGGCAAAGTGAATTTATTACCCTCCAGTTCAAACCAATTCTGATTTTGCACGAGTGTCATAAAGTAGTATTTAATATTTTCGGAAGTTTGGTAGTGACTCAGGCTTGGAAGCCATACAACAGCAAATTTACGAATAAGCCTTGGAATAAAAATTCAGGGAGAGAATCGTTAATTTGGACATTTTTGATTTTTACTGTGTTTTAACAACATTCCCCTATTGAGAGAGTATGAATAACGTATAGTTTATTTACAAACGGTGTTATTTTTATGCTTTTGGTATAAAAAATAGGAGTAATGTAGATAAAATCCCTTAATTTTGCAACAAAACAAATAGCAAATACTAGAATTCATGCAACCCTTTAAGTTAGACAAAATCGACAGAAAAATATTAGATATTCTTCAGGCAGATGGTAGAATTACCAACTCGCAACTTTCCAAGGATATTGGGCTCTCTCCCGCACCAACTCTTGAGCGTGTAAAGAAATTAGAAAATACAGGTATTATTAAAAGTTATCATGCCAAATTAGATACCGAGAAAATTAATTTGGGTGTGAGTACCTACGTAATGGTTTCTTTAAAGGCTCATAATAGATCGAATATTGAAAAATTTATTGATGCAATTAACCTTGTTGATGAAATTATCGAATGTCATCATGTAACAGGATCAAGTGACTTTATTTTAAAAGTGATTACCAAAGATATTCCTTCTTATCAGAAATTAATGTTGGAAAGAGTAAGTGAAATTGAGGTAGTGGACAGCATGCAATCAATGGTAATTTTATCTACCTTTAAGGATAGCAAAGTGATGCCTTTACCAATTAATTAAAAATTGCATGCCTGATAAAAACAATAGAATTTTAGCTCATCAACAGATTCAAAGCAAAATAAAGAGAATGGCTTATCAAATTCTCGAGAACAACTTGCATGAGCAAAATATTTATCTGGCAGGAATAAAGGGAGGTGGCTCCACACTGGCTAAATTACTACAATTAGAACTGACTGCAATTAATTCGATTGAAACCGTGCTGATTGAAGTGAGCATTGATAAAGAAAAGCCATTGTCATCTCCCGTTACTTTAAACAAGGAAATTGAAAATCCTGAAAATTCAATTGTAATTCTCATTGATGACGTGCTGAATTCCGGCAAGACAATGGCTTATGCCTTAAAACCCTTTCTTGCAATACCTTTAAAGAAAATTGAAACAGCCTTTTTAGTGAATAGATCGCATAGATTATTCCCTATTTCTGCAAAATATACAGGAATAGAATTAGCTACTACTATACAGGAACATATAAATGTTTCCTGGAAAGAGAATGATTATACAGTCTTCTTAGTCTGAAGAACTTCACCAAACAAGTATCAAAACTATAAGATTAATCTTAGTAGTGAAATAATATAATAAATTGTGAAATTTTTAGTATTATTACGTGTGTTTTTGAATAGTTTAAAATATGCGAATGATTACTACAAAGCGGCTTTTTTTGATTTTATTGTTTGTTACGCTTTTGGCCACTGATGGCCTCTCTCAAAAAAAAGTCAAGTACAAAAATGTTTTCCCTCTTTTACAAAGTAAAGATTATGCAACTGCAGAACCTTTACTTATCCAGTTTCTGGAAGAAAATCAGGATGAAGCAAACGCATTCTTTTATTTAGGAGAAATTATATCCAGCAAACTTGATACCACTCTTATATTTCCTTCAAAAGAAAGATACGATTCATTAACTGAGAAGGCTATTGATGCTTACAAAAAAGCTATTGCATTGGTTGATGAAAAGGAAGTTCGGAAAAATGATGATTATTACATGGCCTATAATAGGAGGGACCTGCGAACCGGAAAATTTGGTATAAAAATTTCCGATGTGCATCTGGACTATGAAAATAAAATTTCAGGTATTTTCAGTAAGCAACAATTGGTGCATGAAATCCATAGCCAAGGCTCAGAGGCTAAAGAGCTATTGGTCTCATTAAATGAAAATATTCAAAAGCTGGCAGAAAAATTCCCTGATGAAAAAGCCTTTTATTTTCAATCAACTTCTGAAGACCATCAATTATTGGAAAAGATTGAAAATGAACACACAGAATTAGAACAATTAATTACCATCTATGTAGACAAAATCAATTCATTAAGCAACGCCAATTATAAAGGTACATTTCAATCTATAGAAATGAGTGAATGGTCAGATTTGGAAATTTTAGTGCTTGATTTTGACGAATCTGAATTTGTTGTTAAAGATTATAGTGGCTATGCCAATCAATTAATGGAAAAAATAAAGGAAGAAATACTTCCCTTAAAAGAACTAACCATCACTACTGATAATCAAATAGAACAGGTGCTGAAAAGCAATCAAAATATTCAGGATTCAAGTGAAATAAGCTTTGCCAACATTCCGGTTCAACTTAAAGATAATTTAATCGGCTTTGATGTGAATTCTTTGCCTTTAAGGCTATTGCAGTATAAATTGCTCAAAAATGAAGCTCAAATCCTCTCAAATACTCATTTATTTCCTGTACTGGCAGATTCTACTAATGTTTATCAAAGAACTAATACCTTCAATACTTTTCGCTTGAAGCTGGTTGAGATGCAAAATTTATTTGGGTTGATAGAAAAGTCTTCTAATGATAGAGCCTTGTCTGATTATGCTTTCTACCTTAACAAGTTTCAACCTTCCTTTGAAGGATATCTGGCAACCGAAAAGATGGTTTTACAAAATAAACTGAATTTGGTAACAGAGCAGTATGAAAGCATGCAGATAATGAGTCAGAATTTCATTCATGAAGAAGATACCATTTACCTCAACAGGGATTTGGCAATAGAAAATAATTCTCAGAATGAAGTAATGGAGGTAGTGGAGATGGATGAATCCCTCATAATTACTGGGCAGATTAATAGTATTCTCTTTATTGCCAATGCCGGATTTGACATGAAAATACAAAACTATCTTGAACTTGATTCTGTTAATCATTTCAATAAACTCATTCTGTTAAAAGATAACCTGATTTTGAGTTTAACTGAAGTTGTTGAAAACGAGGCTACTAATAACCAAAGTGTTTATTACTTGAAACCTAATATGGAAAAAATATGGACCTTCCAATTCAAAGCTGAATCTGCTGTGAACTCTGCAAAACAAGAAGGGGGAATATTTTTCCTGTATAATGAAAATGGTGATGTGCTTAAAACCCTTAGTTCTTCAGGAAAGGAAATAGGTGCCCGGTAAACTTTGGATTTACTCTATTTAACAAATGGAAAATTCTTTCTTTTCATTTGTTATTAAATCTATTCCTTAATTTATTCCTAATTCCTTCAAAATTCGCATATTTGTGAATCGGTTGAGATTTTATCTAATTTCCACTGGAACGTATTGATTTTCCCTATTCTATTTGAATAAGTATATATGAGTAATAAAATAAAAATTACTTTACCGGATGGTTCGGTAAAAGAATTCGATAAAGGTGTTTCAGGCTATGATGTTGCTATGAGTATTAGTGAAGGCCTGGCTCGTAATGTTTTATCAGCAAAGGTAAATGGACAGGTATGGGACGCTACACGACCAATTGAAAGTGATGCCCATGTACAGCTATTGACCTGGAATGATCCTGAAGGACAAAATACATTTTGGCATTCTTCTGCCCATTTATTGGCAGAGGCACTGGAAGAGCTATATCCTGGTATTAAATTCGGGATAGGACCCCCGATTGAGAACGGCTTTTATTATGATGTTGATTTCGGTGACAAAGTATTAGAGGGAACTGAGTTGGAGAAAATTGAACAAAAGATGCTCGATTTGGCTCGTCAGAAAAATGAATTTTTAAGGTCAGAAGTGTCTAAGAAAGAAGCAATTGACTATTACAATAAAAAAGGAGACGAGTATAAACTGGAATTGATTGATGGTTTGGAAGATGGCAGTATCACCTTCTATCAGCAAGGAAACTTTACAGATTTATGCAGAGGCCCGCATATTCCTAATACAGGGTTTATTAAGGCTGTAAAATTGCTGAACATTGCCGGAGCATACTGGAGAGGCGATGAAAAAAGAAAACAGCTTACACGTATTTATGGAATTACATTTCCAAAACAAAAGGAGTTAAAAGAATACCTTGAGTTGTTGGAAGAAGCCAAAAAGCGGGACCACAGAAAATTAGGTAAGGAGATGGAGCTGTTTGCTTTCTCCGAAAAAGTAGGTTTAGGTTTGCCCTTATGGTTACCTAAAGGCACTATGCTAAGGGATAGGTTAGAGGGCTTCCTTAAGAAAGCCCAGGTAAAGGCAGGCTACCAGCCAGTCATTACTCCTCATATTGGCTCCAAGCAGTTATATGTGACTTCCGGCCATTACGAAAAATACGGAAAAGATTCATTTCAGCCAATAGCTGCACCTGGCGAGGAAGATGGTGAGGAATACCTTTTGAAACCAATGAACTGTCCACACCATTGTGAAATTTATAAAACAAAGCCACGGAGCTATAAGGATTTACCTTTAAGGTTGGCTGAGTTTGGAACTGTATATCGTTATGAGCAAAGTGGGGAATTGCATGGTTTAACACGTGTAAGAAGTTTTACACAGGATGATGCGCATATTTTCTGCAGACCCGATCAGGTAAAAGAAGAGTTTATTAAAGTAATTGATTTGGTGCTTTTTGTCTTCAATTCCCTTGGTTTTGAAGATTTTACTACACAAATCTCTTTACGGGATCCGGAAAATAAGGCAAAATATATTGGTAGTGATGAAGTATGGGAAAAAGCGGAAAAAGCTATTATTGAATCTACTGAAGAAAAAGGCTTAAAAACCATTGTTGAGTTGGGTGAAGCAGCATTTTATGGCCCTAAACTTGATTTTATGGTGAAGGATGCTTTAGGAAGAAGTTGGCAATTAGGAACTATTCAAGTAGATTACAACCTTCCTGAGCGCTTTGAGTTAGAATACATAGGTGCTGATAATGCCAAACACAGACCAGTAATGATCCACAGAGCTCCATTTGGTTCTTTGGAGAGGTTTGTGGCTGTATTGATTGAGCATTGTGGGGGAAATTTCCCGCTTTGGTTGTCACCTGAGCAGATTGCTATTTTGCCTATTTCCGAGAAATATGCAGATTATGCCAATACTGTTTATGCAACTTTGGAGGCCAGCGACATCACCGGGTTTATTGACCACAGGGATGAGAAAATAGGAAGAAAAATAAGGGATGCGGAAATCAAGAAAATTCCTTATATGTTGATAGTTGGTGAAAAGGAAGCAGAAGAAAATAAAGTTTCGATTCGGAAACATGGAGAAGGAGATGTTGGAAGTATGAGTTTGGATGAATTCTCCCTGTTTTTTAATCAAAAAATAGCTGATAGTATCAGTAATAAGTAAAAAAACAAAGGTATTAGATTGTTTGAATTTTGTAATCCAAAATTTATAACGATATTTGCCATTTCATAAACTAAACGAAGGAGGTAACAATTAGTAAAATGCGTAAAAAAGGCAGCTACCGACCTAGAGGTAGGGAAGAAGAACCTTACAAGGTAAATAGTAGAATCCGGGCCAGAGAGGTTCGTGTAGTTGGAGACAATGTTAAAGTGGATGTATACCCACTAGACGAAGCCCTTAAAATGGCTGAGGAACAAAGTCTTGATTTGGTAGAAATTTCGCCCAAAGCCGACCCACCTGTTTGTAAAATTATTGATTATTCAAAATTTAAATACGAGCAAAAAAAGAAGCAGAAAGAAATTAAAGCCAAAGCTCAAAAAACTGTAATCAAAGAAATTCGATTCGGTCCAAATACAGATGACCATGATTTTAATTTTAAATTAAACCATGGCAAGAAATTTTTATCTGAAGGATCTAAATTAAAAGTGTATGTGCACTTTGTAGGTAGAACCATTGTATTTAAGGATAGGGGAGAATTGCTGTTGTTACGTTACGCATCAGAATTGGAAGAATACGGAAAAGTGGAACAATTGCCTAAATTAGAAGGCAAGAGAATGACACTTTTTATTGCTCCTAAAGCAGCTAAATAAGTAAACAATTAAATAAATCTATATAAAATGCCTAAAGTAAAAACTAAATCAGGCGCGAAAAAAAGGTTTAAATTGACTGGAAGCGGTAAGATTAAAAGAAAACATGCTTACAAAAGTCATATTTTGACCAAAAAGGAAACTAAGCAAAAAAGACGCTTAACTGATATGGGTCTTGTTCACAAGACTGATATGGGAAGAGTGAAAGATATGCTTAATCTCTAATTAGTATTTCGCAACGATTACAAAAAGAACGAAGGTTCAATGTTAAACCGGGATTTTTGGTTTGTCAAGTATCAATAATGATCACCAATTTCCAAAAAATTAAAAATTATGCCAAGATCAGTAAATCATGTAGCCTCAAGGGCTAGAAGAAAAAAAATCCTCAAGTTTGCCAAAGGCTACTGGGGTAGAAAGAAAAATGTGTGGACTGTTGCAAAAAATGCTATCGAAAAAGGATGGTTATATGCATACAGAGACAGAAAAGCAAAGAAAAGAGAATTCAGGAAGTTGTGGATTCAAAGAATTAATGCCGGTGCAAGACTGCACGGTATGTCTTACTCTCAGTTCATGGGAGCTGTTCATAAAAACGGTGTTGAATTGAATAGAAAAGTATTGGCTGATTTAGCAATGAATCATCCTGATGCTTTTAAAAGTGTTGTTGAGCAAGTGAAATAAACAACTTTTTAAAATATATATTGGAAGCCTTTCGGAAACGAAAGGCTTTTTTTATGGATTAAACTTTCTACTGCATGAATTTTAATTTCCATTTATGCTAAATGTTAGAGTTATGATAAATCAATAAAATGGTTACTGATGAAATATGATATCTCATGTAAACCCTGTATAATTACTTTCGTAACAATAGATTAGAACCAACGAATTTAAATTCTTTTAAATTATGAAACTATTTAAAATATTCACAATCGCCCTTTTTATTGTTGGAATGCTTGCATGCGACAATCAGGGAAACAGAGAATCCAACACCAATGATACGACTGATGATTTCAAGGAAACCAAAAATGAATGGGTATCCAGGCTCGAAGAAAGCATTGATGACATTGAGGAAGAGTTGGAGGAAATTGGTGATGATCAGGCGACCTCAGAGGTTGAAAGAGAATTGGAAGAAGCTAAACGTGATCTGGAAGAGAATTTAGAAAAGGTAAGAAACTCCTCCAAAGAAACCTGGAATGAAGTAAAAGCAGAAGTAAGTGAAGATTATAACGATGTTAAGAGAAAGCTTAACGAAATGAGCAATAATATTCAACAAGCCATAGAAAATAATTAACAAAGGTTTGACACTATTTGAAAACCGAAAGCAAATAAACTTTCGGTTTTTTTTATTTGAGCTTAACCATATTACCGAAGGAGTAACTACAGAATGAAAATAAGAGGAGTATTAAAATTAGTTCCTAAAACACTTAAAGAGCTAAAAAATAAAAACCCTTTGCAGCTAGCTTCATCTACTGCATTTATTAGCCTGTTTGCCATACCTCCCATACTCGTAATTTTGACTACTGTATTAGGGATATTTATTAAACCGGAGTATTTAAATGAGGAGATATTTGAGCGGATAAGTGGAATATTGGGTAATACCGGAACTGAAGAATTACAAAATATCTTTAATAATTTTCAGGATTTGGCTGAAAGCACCTGGACTTCAATTGGGGTATTTGTTTTTCTTATATTTATAGCCACCAATCTGTTCTTTCTTGTACAATTAAACATTAATGAGTTATGGGAAATCCCCTCAAAAAGTATCCAGCGATTTCGGTATCATTTACGTGGCAGGCTAACGGCAATGGTTTTGGTGCTTATAGGAGGGGTGATTATTTTAGTAGCCATCCTTTCTGATGTAATAGTAGCTTTTATTGGTGATCAAATCAATGAAATATTGCCTAATATTGAAGCTGCACTTGTAAGGGGTATTAGTATTTTATTTTCCCTACTTACTTTTACAGCATGGTTTACTCTATTATTTAAGATATTGCCTAATGCAAAATTATCCTGGCAACCTGCTATAGTAGGAGGTGTTATTGCTTCAGTTTTATTTAATCTGGGTCAGATATTGATAGAATTGATTCTGGTCAATAGTAATATAAAGGGAATATTTGGAGCTTCAAGCAGCATAGTATTGGTTATGCTTTTTATATTTTATGTCTCCTTTATTTTTTATTTTGTGGCCATGTTTATTAAAAATTATGCCTCTTATATTAACCAACCTATTGAAATCCCTTCTTCCGGAATAAAGGAGAAAGAGGATAAAGACTGATTTTTGTCAATCATTATCTAATAGTATTCTTCTAGTGGTGATAAAAAATACGATTAAGACTGTATAAGCAATAAAATAAGGAATGATGAAAGTAATCCAACCCATTGCCATCATATAAGCCATAATAAGTAATTGGAATCCTAAGCCGTAGAAAGAAACCATTGTCATAAACCAATTAGGAAATGCTTTCACTCTGTAAGCTGATTTGTCTAATGAATAAATAATTTTATCAAAAGGTATATATAGGAACATATAGATTTTGAATAGCCAATTGACAGTTTTCTGTTTTTCACCTGGAAATGCCGCAGGGGTCTTCATTTCAAATATTTTGCTTGTAGTATCTGCTCCTTGAGATCTATGCCTTAATATTACATAATAATAGTTATATAAGGTGCCTTGTAATTGGATACAAAAAAAAGCAGTTAATGTGACATAGAGAGGGGAACCAGCCATATAGCCAATTGCCAATAGAAATAAAAAATTCAGTATACTATCAAAAATAGAATCCAGGTACCTGCCTGAATAAGAAGGGGTTTGCTTAAGCCTTGCTAATTCTCCATCCATTGCATCTAAAATTGACTTTAAAATCAAGAAAGCAGCAGCATAATAGTATAACTCATTGAATATGCAGTAAATAGCTATTAAGCCGCATATCCCAAAAAGATAGGTAATATGAATAGGCTGAACCTTGGTGTTCTTGACCAATTCAGCTAAAAATACGGCAGGTTTACGTCCGTAATCGGAAACATCAATAAATTTCTCACTTGTTAATAATTTCGGCATAAGTAATTGTAATGAAACACCAGGCCACTAAAATTCTTGAGATCAATAATTTCAAGAGGGAAGGTAAGGGCTTCGGTAAAGGTAGTAGATTATTTCGCTTAAGTATCAGTTGATAACTTTTGAAAAAGCTTTTTGTTTTACAACCACTAATTCTCATCGTACTTAATACTAAGTTATCCTCTTTTTACTTAAATTTTCACTTTTTAACTAAACCTTACAAAAGTAAGCTAGTATAATTAAGTAAGAACTTTTTAAACTAAAATTTTGACATTATGAAAAATTTACTGGTATTATTTTTAGCATTTCTATTCGTTGCAAATGCAAATGCACAGACCATCTATACTGAATTAAGAGATGGGGTAATTGATAAAGATTATGATTCTTTCAGTCTTTTGGATCCCACAAAAAAGGCAGAACCAAATACTAAAGAAGCAGTTATAATTAGTGATGATTACATGACAAGTATTGTAACCTATACAGATCCTGATTTCCCTTCTCAGGATGTGAAAAAGCAGGTTGAACATGCTATAAAGCACGAATTAATTACTGATGATTACAAGCATAAGAAATCTGGTGGAGAAATGTTGGTTTCTTATTTAGTGTTTGGAAGAGAAGGAACACTAAAAGGAGATTTCACCGATGATGATGAGTTAATAGGAATAGACAGAGCTGAGGAACATGATGTTAAAAAAGGAACCCTGTTGATTTCAGTGATTGATAAAGAAAGTGGCCGGACAGTTTGGTCAGGCTTTAGTGATGGGGCTTTTTCTAGCGAGACGCCTATGGATGACAACAAAGTTATAAAAGTAGTTTCAGATATTTTAGATAGATTAAGACTTGAAAGATAGATTGATGCTTGAAATGAGCAAAGTATTATTTTTTATTCTTTTACTTTACCATTCTTAAGTAGAAACAAAAAGAAGGCTGATTTTGGCAGCCTTCTTATTATCTACAGGTTTTTAATACAGCCTGCAGCTTAAAATATTTAAATAAAAACTATTCGCAACTATAAGTCAATAGAGTATCATCTCCATCATTGGTAGTTACTGTTGGGAATCCATTTTCATTGTAAGTATATGAATAGCTATCAAAATCTTCATTCTGGCCACCATCAGTATACTCTATTTCAGTAGTAGTAATTGGATTATTGGCCGACAAATAAGTATAGAACTCACCATCCCATAATAAAAATGGTAGGTTCCCAAATAAAGGATTTGATTTTGAGTCGTAGGTTAAAGTCAGCTTATTTGAAAGTTCAGGGACAAATCGTTTTTGTTGATGATTTTTACCAGAAGTCTTTTTCAAAGCTCTAATACCAAAAATAGATTTATTTTTTTGATTTGATATTCTTGATGAGCTTTCTTCAAAATCATCATAGTAACTATTGATGGTAGTAACATTATCACCAGTCCATAAGAATTCATCGTAACCATAAAGTACTAAAGCATCTGTTGGTCCAGAGTAATTATCCCAGTTCTCAAGTTTTTCTAATTTTCCGTCATTGTCATAGATGAAAACATATTCATCTAGGTCAGTATCCCCTTCTTCAGAGAATTTTATTTTCGAAAGTTTATTGTTAGAGTAAGTAAATTCAATAAGGTCTGTTTCACCTTCTTCATCTTCTGCTACTGTCACATCAGTAATTAAACCATTAGAATAAATAAAACTATACTCTTCAATACTTTCGTAGTTTTCACATTCTTCAACACCATTATTCATATAGCAATAAAATTCTTCGAAATTAGAATTTAGTTTACTAATGGTTTTGTCGGAATTATAAGAAAATACAATAGAAATAGACCCCTCAGAGCTATTATACTCATCTTCATATTCGAAATTACTTGAAATGGTCAACACTTGACAGGCTAAATCGGTACTGTCATCGATTGGAGCTACAGGCTCCGGATCTTCATTGCACCCTACCACTAGCAGAGTAAACAAAGCGATTGGAAATAATTGGATTTTCATTTTTATATATATAAAATTCAGCAAATCTAATCTAATATTTCAATTAATTACTATCCCAAATGCTTTATTACTTTGAATTTTTAAATCATGAATATGCCGTTAAAATTGAAGTGATACAATTAAATTAACAAGTGTGAGAAATTCGTAAAAAGTAATAAATTTTTCTAAATTCATTTCTATTTCCATTAATCAATTATTTCTCATTAACTTTGCACTTTATACCAATAAAAGTTGTTGGTAAGCAAAAATAAATGTGTCACCAAAGCAGGACTGTGAATCCTGTGAAAACGTGAATTATGAGTAAAAAAGGAAGAGTATTAGTAGCCATGAGTGGCGGAATCGACAGCTCATTGGCAGCAGTTTTGTTACATGAACAAGGCTATGAAGTCATAGGAATGACTATGAAAACATGGGATTATGCCTCATCTGGCAGCTCCAAAAAGGAAACAGGTTGTTGCAGCTTGGATTCGATCAACGATGCCCGAAACTTAGCGGTTAATTTGGGCTTTCCCCATTACATCCTGGATATCCGTGAGGAGTTTGGCGATTATGTGATCAATCATTTTACGGATGAGTACCTGGCCGGTAGAACACCTAATCCATGTGTGCTTTGTAATACCCACATCAAATGGGATTCATTGCTACGCAGAGCCGATAAATTAGGCTGCGATTATATTGCAACAGGCCACTATGCCAAAGTAAGGGAAGAGAATGGTCGATATATTATTTCCCGTGGAAAAGATTTGAACAAGGATCAATCCTATGCACTTTGGGGAGTTTCCCAGGAAAGCTTAAGTAGGACTATTTTACCACTTGGGGATTTAACTAAACCTGAAATTCGTAAAATGGCCGAAGATAAAGGCTTCTATGAATTGGTGAATAAATCAGAATCATACGAAATCTGTTTTGTGCCGGATAATGATTACCGTGGCTTCCTGAAAAGAAGGGTAGAAGGCCTGGCAGAAAAAGTGGCCGGTGGAGAATTTGTGCTGGAAGACGGAACAGTAGTCGGCACACATGAAGGCTATCCATTTTATACTGTAGGTCAAAGAAAGGGTTTGGGAATTGCTTTGGGTTATCCTGTATATGTTACAGAAATACAAAAAGATAAGAATAGAGTAGTATTAGGTACTTTTGATGAATTGGAACGCAACGGAATGTATGTGAAGCAATTGGTCATGAGCAAATATCCTGAGCTAAACGGCCGGTTGGATACTGTTACAAAAGTCCGCTACAATGATGATGGTTCTCCTGCTGTTATTGAGCAGGTTGGGGATACTATGAAAGTTTTCTTCGGAACGGGAGTATCGGCTATTGCCCCCGGGCAGGCTGCTGTTTTTTACGAGGGGGACGATGTTGTTGGCGGGGGATGGATTGTGTCCGCATTCAAGCAAAAAGATGAAAAAAAGAAACTATCTCATTCTATTTAGTTTTATTGCAGCCTTTTGGGCTTGTGAAAATACTACTATTGAGCCCGACCCTGATAGGTTGGGCTTTCAGTTTTTTCCTGTTTCCATTAATGATAAGTGCATTTATGAAGTGGAAGAAATCAATTATAGAAATGATGGTACAATTGATACTGTTCATTATACCATTCAGGATGAATTGATAGATTCCGTCCAAAATGATTTTAAGGTAACGATTCAAGGATATAGATATAAGATTGTCAACAATTGCACTAGAGAAATATTAAATACCATTGAAATTACCAGAAACCCACAAATTGCTACTCAAAAATTAGGCAATAATCATGAGGTGAAATTAAGTTTCCCTGTGAAAGAAGCACTTCAATGGAATGGAAAACCTTCTGAAAGCGAAAGTGATGAATATGTGCTTTATAAGGTTTTTCAGCCTTATGAGATAGAAGATTCCATTTTTAGCAGCACATTGCATGTTATTCAGGAAGATAACCAGGATTCTGTAATAGCTTTTGACAAGCGAATAGAAGTTTATGCAGCCAATGTTGGCTTGATCTATAAACTTTCCTCTCAGCTAGAATTTTGTAATGAAACAGAATGCTTAGGACTAAAACAAATTGATTTTGGTAAAACTGTTACTATACAACGAGTTTTGGAATAAATGTCCATTAAATTTCTATTTATGTTAATTTTTTCTAGAAAAAATTAACTGCAAAGAATTTTTGCAGGATTGTTAATACAAACATCATCCCTAGCACCAATGGGCAAATGTATACAATCATAAAATTAAAATACTTTTCCAATAAAGAGCCTGAATACTTACTATAGCCATTGCTTACTTCATTTGATAAGCTCTTCACTTTCCATTGCCACGCAATAAAGATACTTAGTAATAAACCTCCTAATGGTAAACTTATTACAAAGAAAATATCCTGAACAACATCCATGAATGTTTTATATTCTCCTTCATAGTAAACAAATTCTGTAAAAAGATCTACCGCACCAAACCCTAGCATACTTGGTAAACCTATGATGAAAATGATAACAGCCATAACTGAAACAGCTTTAATCCGGCTCCATTTTTTCTCATCAATAAGAAATGAAACAGGCACCTCCAATAAAGAAATTGTTGAAGTAAGTGCTGCAAAGCACAATAAGAGGAAGAATCCACCACCTACTATTTTGGCGATAATCAATGGCATTGTTTTGAACACACCCAATAAGGCAACAAAGACTAATCCAGGACCTTCACTGGGAGATTGACCCTGGGAAAATACCAATGGGAAAATCATTAAACCCGCTAAAAATGCAACCATTGAATCAGTTATAGTAACTAGTGTTGCAGAATTAACAATATTGTCATTTTTACCAATATAGGAACCATATGTTATAAGAGCTCCCATCCCTAAACTTAAGGAAAAGAATGCTTGTCCCAGAGCTGAATAAATGGTAGCTCCATTAATTAAACTAAAGTCTGGTAACAAATAGAATTTGACTCCATCAATTGCGTTGGGGAGAGTTAAGCCATAAATAATAATAGCAATAAGTATTAAGAAAAGTGTGGGCATTAAAATCTTGGAAGTACCTTCAATTCCTTTTTTAATACCCTTGTATACAATAAATGCAGTTATCACCATAAAGACTATGCTATACATCAGATTATCTTCATAGTTGGCTACATAGTTTGAAAAGTAGCTGCTGAAATTACTTTCTTCGAAAATATCACCAGAAACAATTTGTATGAAATAACCAAAAGCCCATCCTGAGACCACATTATAAAAGGACAATATCATCACTCCGCAAATTATTCCGAATAAACCAACCAAAGCCCATGCTTTTCCGCCTAACTTTTTGAAAGCTCCAAATGGATTTGACTGAGTATTTCTACCGATTGCTATTTCTCCCACCATAATAGGCAGACCAATTAAGAAAATCCATAATGCATATACCAGTAGAAAGGCCGCTCCTCCATTTTCACCTGTTACATAAGGAAATTGCCATATATTTCCCAAGCCTACTGCAGAACCTGCAGCTGCAGCTACAAAACCTAATTTACTGGAAAAACCACCCCTCTTTGATTCCATTTTGGATATTGTTTTTTGAAATTGAAAATATAATAATAATTGTTTTTGGTGGAAAAAAACAGATAAAAAAGAAGCTTTAGCAAAGGAAAGTCCATTATACTTCAACTATCCTAGCTATTCCGGCAATTAATCAGTACCCATTGTAGGAATTGTTTTGTTATCAGGTTTTGAAATAACTATCAGTTTTAAAAAACAGCTTAAATAAGTGAGAAATAATTCATCTGTTCTGTGGTCATTTCATCTCAGGATTATGGGGCTTTGGTCGTTATTATTTGTATGAGAATAAAAATGAGTGGATTTTAGCAGTTTAATTGGATAACTGATTCTTATGACAAATATTTTATTGATAACCCATGCTATTGCCGGCTTGGTTACTCTTATAGCAGGTATTGGAGCAATGGTTTCACCTAAACGCTTGAAGGTTCACCGTCCTTTTGGGAAGATTTTTTATTATACCATGTGGTACGTGGTAGTTACGGCCTTTGCTTTATCACTCTTAAAAACCAATTATTTCCTATTTATGGTTGGAATTTTAGTCTTTTATACCAATGTGATGGGGTTTAGAAGTTTGCAGCTTTATAAAAGTAAAGTAATATCAGTAGGATGGAAAGAATGGGGAGTGTGGGCTTTTACAGTAGTACTTTTAGTAGGTGTACACATCTATATTATTGTTCATTCAGGTTTTCAGACTGATGGTGTTTTTATGATTATCAATATTTTCACTCTTATTTTAACTCTTAACCTCTTACAGGATGCAAAGTTATTTAGGGCTAAAAGTATTGAAAGAAAGAGATATCTGATAGCTCATATAGGTAAAATGGGAGGTACTTTTATTGCAGCCGTTACCGCAGCCTTAGTACAAAATGTAGTAACCAATCCACTTTGGGTAGGCTGGCTATTGCCGGCAGCAATATTTACCCCGGCAATTGTTTTTTATATTAAACAGGTAAGAAAAGGGTCTTTTTGGCAGAAGAGAAGAATAATCAATTAGTAGTCACTATAAGAGAAAAATTATATGTGCCAGGCTATTATTTAAAAATAATAGCCTGGCAATTTTAACCTTAATCAAAAACATAGCTAACTTGCATCTATGTTACAATTAGGAAAATGGAATAAGCTTAAAATTGTTCGTGATTCCCCTCAAGGCTTGTATTTGAGCGATGGTGATCAGGATGTACTATTACCCAATAAATATGTGCCCAAGGAATTTTTAAACTCTGAGGGTACTGCCCGCATGCCGGAAGATGATCAGGAAATTGATGTTTTTATTTACAAAGATTCAGGGCAAAGGTGGATTGCGACTACACTCAAACCTGTAGCTGAGGTAAATGAAATGGGTTTTTTCGAGGTAAAGCAAATTACTACTGTGGGAGCTTTCCTGGATTGGGGACTTGAAAAAGATTTAATCATCCCATATTCAGAACAAACAGACGATTTGGAGGTGGGTGACTGGATTGTTGCCTATGTCACTATTGATCCTAAAACGGAAAGGATAGTAGCCTCTATGCATATTGATACTTTCCTTGAGAGTGGCTATGGTGATTTGAAAGAAGGTCAGGTAGTTGATTTAATGGTCTATAGAATCACAGAACTGGGATATGAAGTAGTGGTTGACCAGAAATATAAAGGATTAATCTATCAAAATACGGTATTTGAGCCATTGGATATTGGCATGGAGAGCAAAGGCAAGATCAAATCTTTGCGTGCCGATGGCAAAATTGATGTGCAATGGTTTATAGAGAAAGAAGAAAAGCAAAAAGAAATCCTTACCCTACTCGCTGAAAATGAAGGTTATATGCCTTATCATGATAAATCAGATCCTGAAAAAATCAAAGAAGTTTTCGGATTGAGCAAGAAAGAATTTAAAAGACAAATCGGCCATCTTTATAAAGAAAAGAAGATCAAAATATTAGCTGATGGTATTTACAGCATGGAAGAAGTTTAACTACAATCTTAGGAAAATAAAAAAGCCACAAATTTTAAAATCTGTGGCTTTTCACTTTTATAGATGATCAATTTACTCTTCAGTAATGGTCACTTTTTCCATTACATCACCTGCTTTAATTTGATCAATAATGTCCAGTCCCTCATAAACCTTACCGAAAACAGTATGATTACGATCTAAATGTTGTGTGTTCTTTCTGTTATGGCATATGAAGAATTGTGATCCTCCCGTGTTTCTACCTGCATGAGCCATAGAAAGCACTCCTTTATCATGAAATTGGTTCTCCCCATCTAATTCACAATCGATAGAATAACCCGGGCCACCGGCTCCGGTACCAGTTGGGTCTCCTCCCTGAATCACAAATTCAGGAATAACTCTGTGGAATTTTAATCCATCATAATATCCTTTTTTGGCCAAATCGTGAAAATTTTTGACAGTTTTAGGGGCGTCTTTATCAAAAAATTCAATCTTTAAAGTGCCTCTGTTGGTTACTATTTCCGCTTTACTCATATTTTTATTTTTTTATTTCAGAATGTAAAAATAGTGCATTCTATTAAATAATTAGGTGATAATTCCTTATGAAATGGAAGAATTAACAAAAATGTGCCCTATGATTTTGGTTTACGTATAATTATTGCCTTATGCCATTCTCAGCATTGCACTTTTAGGCTTTTTATTGCCTTTAGCTCTTCATATACCATGGCAGATATTCCTATAATTGATACATATCAACTATAGGAATAATGAATATCATCGTTTTTAACTTCGGATATTATTTGTTTTGATGAATAAAAACAAAAGATATGGTATTCCAGAAAGTCAATAAAAGAAACGAGGTGGGAATTGAAAAAGAGGTCGAGGCTTTCAGAATACATGGACTCTGGGACTATTTTGAGCAATTTTTTCAACATAAACCCTGTCAAATTAGAATCATCCACATACATAGAGACAGTAAAAGTATTTTTCGAAATAATCAGTGTAAGCTCCTGAAAATATTGAGTGGGAATCCTACTATAATGATAACCAAAGCAAAAATTGATGCGCAAAAAGGAGATGAGTTTTATATAGCTTCACTCAGCAGTTACCAGATTATCACCAATAGCAGTTCAGCCAATATATTGGAAGTTACAGTTGAAACAGTTGTTATGGAAGACAGACTTTTTGAGAAGTAGAAAATTGGGTTGTTACTTGTATTGAGGTCAATTGGATATCAGGAATGTCTGAATCATATTTCTATCCTATTCTTAATAAATTTACAGTAGGTGGGGGCTGATCTTATGAACGAATTCCCACCCAATTGATGTTTCCTTTTACATTAGTAGATAGCTTAATATTTACCAATAGTACTTTATCAATTACAAGCTACAGTTATTATGACTTCATCTAAAGAATAATTAAATTTTTTAGAATCTGCATGATAATTTTTTAATCTATCCCAATTTCATTTCATAAGAATTGAAAAATTTCAAGAACTAAAAAAATTATATACTTGCATTTTTCTGCCTGTCTTTTATCTCTTACTTGTTAGAACGAAGTTAATCAATCCGATAGCATCTCCCGATGATATATATCAGCGTCAGAGGAGATTATGATCAATTTTATGTTTTTATTCAGGTTTCCATCCCTTTAATTCAAGGCTTGCCGTATTTAACAATTTAGCAATAATCAATTAAAAAATCTTCAGGATTAATAACCATAGTGGTGACAAGGATCAACGTTGGAAATAATGAATATCATCGTTTAGAGAAAAGTTAATCATTTGCTTTGATAGAACTAAACAACTAAAATTATGAAGAGCAAAGCCAAAACCTATACCAGGAATGATGTAAATGTATACAAGGATAGTGGGTCCTGGGGACAATTCGAACAGTATTGTCATAAAGAGCCATGTACTGTTAAATTAATCAATATAAAGGCCGGAAAGGAACTTTCTTTGCAGTATCATGAAAATAGAAGTGAGTTCTGGAAGATCATTAGTGGAGATCCTATACTTGTAATTGGAGATATGATTATTGAAGGACAAAAAGACGATGAATTTTTTATACCAACATTAACAGAACACCAGATTATTACCCAGGGAAAGCCTGCTACTATCCTTGAAATTGCATATGGAGTATTTGAAGAAGCCGATACCGAAAGATCTATAAAAGAATCAACATCAGTTTGATTTTAATGCAGTAAAGTAGATTAGTAGAATCATAACAATGTAATATGCACAACTACAAATACATATCACTTTTTAAAAATGTAAGCCTTGATGATGTAAACAAAGTTGGAAGTAAAAATGCTTCGCTTGGTGAGCTATATAATAAGTTGGCTCCAAAAGGAATTAACATACCGGACGGATTCGTTATTACCACCGATGCTTATTGGGCTTTCTTGGATAGTGATAATATACGCAACAAATTAAACCAGATACTTAATAAGCTGGATAGGAAAGAATTCTCCAATTTGAATATAATTGGTAATGCCTGCAGAACATTGATCATGAATGTGCCATTACCTGAAAGCTTATCCGATGAGATAATAGCGGCATCTAAACATTTGAATTCCAAATACAGAAGTGATATACAACTGGCGGTAAGGAGCAGTGCTGCATTTAAAAATTTGCCTTACGCTAGTTTTGCGGGTCAGCAGGAAAGTTATCTCAATATTGAATCAGAAGAAGAGCTATTGCATGCGTGTATTGCTTGCTATGCTTCATTGTTCACCAATAGAGCCATAAAGTATCGCGAAGAAAACAATTTTAATCATTTGGAGGTAGGGCTTTCTATCGGTGTACAAAAAATGGTGCGGTCAGATAAAGCTTGTGCAGGAATAGCCTTTACTTTCGATCCTGAAACTGGTTTTAATGATGTTGTGACTATCAGAGGCTCCTGGGGCTTGGGAGAGAATGTGGTCAAGGGAAATATCACAGCTGATGAGTTTATTCTTTATAAACCGGCACTTAAAAGTAATAAAAAAGCTATTCTATCCAAATATCTTGGGGCAAAGCAGAAAACGATGACTTATGTAATCCCAACAAAAGAATCAGCACTTTCACTTGAAACTAAGACAATAAACCTGAACACTGATAAAGAAAAGCAAGAACAGTATGTATTGACCCATACAGAGATTGAGAAACTGGGAAATTGGTCAGCTCAAATAGAAGAACATTATCAGTCTGCTATGGATATTGAATGGGCTAAAGATGGCGTGGATGATGAAATTTATATAGTGCAGGCAAGACCAACTACACGATATATAGAAGAACCGAAAGTAACGCACTTTTCTGATTATAAACTACTTAAAGAAGGAAATATACTTATTGAAGGCATCAAGGTAGGAAATAAAATTATTTCAGGAAAAGCAAGAATTTTAAAAAGCCCGGCAGAGATCGACTTATTGCAAGCAGGTGAAATTTTAGTAACCCACCATACCAATCCCGACTGGGATCCGGTACTAAGGAAGGCTTTAGCCATCATCACCGACAGGGGAGGGATTACCAGCCATGCTGCTATCATAGCCAATGAAACCGGGTCGGTTGCTGTTGTAAGTACCGGAAATGCTACAAATGTAATTGAAGATGGGCAAGAAATTACGGTGAGTGCCGCAAGCGCTAAAAAAGGTGTTGTATATGAAGGTCTGTTAGAATGGAATGCTAAAGAAATTGTTTTAAGCGATGTTAAACTGCCACGAACGAAAGTAATGTTGATGTTGTCCGATCCAAGTCAGGCTTTTAAATTGTCGTTTTTACCCAATAAAGGTGTAGGCTTACTACGGCTTGAATTTATTTTTGCCAATAGCATCAAAATTCATCCCATGGCATTGGTCAATTTTAAATCCATCAAAAACCTTGAAGTAAAGCAGCAAATAGAAGAATTGACCACACAATTTGAAAATAAGGAAGCTTATTTCATTGAAAAGCTGTCTCAATCAGTGGCCACTATAGCAGCAGCTTTCTATCCAAAGGAAGTATTGGTTAGAATGAGTGATTTCAAGACCAATGAATATGCTAATATGATTGGAGGAAAACAATTTGAACCTAAAGAGGAAAATCCCATGCTTGGATGGAGAGGAGCCTCAAGGTACTACAGTGAAGGCTATAAGGAAGCTTTTCGTCTGGAATGTGAAGCAATGAAACTCGTAAGGGATGAAATGGGCTTCACTAATGTGAAATTGATGATCCCTTTCTGCAGAACACCCAAGGAAGCAGGAAAGGTGTTGAAAATTATGGAAGAATACGGACTCAAACAAGGAGAAAATGCGCTTGAAATTTATTTGATGGCAGAAGTTCCCAGTAATGTTATTCTTGCTGAGGAATTTGCTCAATTGTTTGATGGTTTCTCCATTGGTTCCAATGATCTGACTCAATTATCTTTAGGAGTGGAACGTGATTCTGTTGTGCTATCTGATTTATTTGATGCTGAAAATGAAGCCATTAAAAGATCCATCAAAGATTTAATTAACAAAGCTCATGATTCATCCATTCTTGTGGGATTATGTGGACAGGCTGCAGGGGATTCATCCGAGTTTGCAGATTTATTGATTCGATTAGGGATAGATAGTATCACTTTTAGTCCGGATAATATCATTAAAGGAATAGAAACTATCAATCGAGTGGAGTCATACCTGAAGCAGGGCGTGAAATCTTAGTGAAATTATAAAAGCCATCCCACAATCACAATTGGAGATGGCCTTCGTTACTACATTAAATTTTATTTGATTTCTATTCGTTTCTTGGCTTGTTTCTTACTCTCTTCTTTTTTAGGTAAGTTCAGTTTTAAAATACCTTCCTTATATTGTGCATTGATTTTGTCAGAATCAATGGAGTCTGGTAAAGTGAAAGCTCTGGAAAAGCTGTTATAACTAAATTCCCTTCTGGTGAAGTTTTCATTTTCTTCCTCCTTTTCATCCTTTTGCTCTGCACTGATGATCAGTTGCCCATTAGCCATATCAATGTTGAAGTCTCCTTTTTTTATACCCGGGGCAGCCAGTTCAATGATAAATTCATTTTCATGTTCGATTACATTGGCGGAAGGAACATTTTTAAAACCGTTTCCCAATTTGGTACTTGGAAAATCTTCAAAAAAATCATCAAATAAACTTGCTGTTCCGGAAAAAGTCGATGGTCGTGTCATCAATTTCATAATTACCTCCTTTTTTAAATAGTTGAAAAAATTTCGTTTTACAGTACAAAATTACGTTCAATCATAGACCAACGCTATGATACACATCAGTGATTTTATTGATAGTTATCATATTGTGCTATCGGGTTCAGCAATTTGAATAATGGTAAATTTTACATCATGAAAGACCATGAATCTATGTATAAGGAAATAATAGAAGCCATGGAAGAAGGCGTTATTGTTTATAATGCAGAGGGTAAAATTGAAGTTGTAAATACAAATGTTGAGAAAGTATTTGGCTATAAAAAGGAAGAATTGATTGGGCAACCAATTAAAATATTAATACCAGGAATTAAATTAATTGATGATAATGATACGACAAGCTCTTCTGCTAATTTTGGTGATATAAGTGGAAAAAAAGCCATAACGCAGGTTCAGATGTTTAGCAAAAAAGGCATACAGCTGGATTCGCGAGTAAAATTCACTCCAATAAATAATAATAGAACTGTTATATTCCTTTCAGGTATTAATGAGATCGATCAATATTTCGAAAAGAAAATGAGGGAAATTTCACTCGCACATATTGATGATCATATAACTCAGGAGGATCGAAGGACAGGAACTATCCATGGTTATGAGGTTGCTACTTCGAATCAGAAAAACTCTACAAAGCCTATAACAGATGCATTGTTAACAGGCATAGAAGAAGAAAGGAAAAGAATAGCCGGTGAGCTTCATGATGGGCTGGTTCAAACATTATCAGCTGTTTCCTTAAACCTGAAATCTCTCCAGGAAAGTGTGGATGATTTGCATGAAACAGAACAAAAATCTTTTGATGAAGCTTTGGGCTTGCTCTCTTTGGCCATCAATGAGACACAGGCAATTTCACATGATTTAATGCCTCCTGCAATCGAACGAGTAGGGTTGTCAAAATCATTGAAACATCTGGCTGAAAATATTAACAGAAACAGCACTACGAGTGTGATAGCGGATATTCAGCAGGTGGATGAGATGCTTTCAGGATTTCACATGCTAAATATTTATCGTATTGTTCAAGAGCTCGTTCAGAATTCTATCAAACATGCCAACGCTGGCTCTCTTCATATTTCATTAAAAAAAGAGGCTGATAGTATTAAAGTGAAAGTTGAAGATGATGGAAATGGTTTTCATTTTCAGGAAACTCAACAAGCGGGAATTGGACTGCGAAATATTCAATTAAGAGTGAAGTCTATGGATGGCAAAATCGTGGTGAACTCTACTAAACTTGGCACGAAAATTAAAATACTCATTCCAATTGTTTTATAAAAACTCCTAATTATTACATTTATTCAATAGGAACCTACGTATATATTTCTGAAAGTCGAATTATTGGAAATGAATATATATGTTGGGAAAAGGAAACACACATGTCTTGATAGTAGATGACCATTTAATAGTGCGTGATGGGATTAAAGCCCTACTTAGTAAATCTGATGGAATTAAAGTGGTGGGTATCGCAGCTAATGGAGATGAAGCGCTTAAATTATTAAGAAATATACACAGGAATGTGAAAGTTGTTTTAATGGATATCAGTATGCCTCAAATGGATGGAATATCTGCTACCAGGCAAATTAAAATGGAGTTTCCTCACCTGAACGTACTTGCATTGTCCATGCATGATGATGAATCTCATATTATTGATATATTACAGGAAGGGGCTTTAGGTTATATTCTTAAAACTACCAGTAAAAAAGAGCTTGTGCATGCCATCTTTAGGGTGGCAGAAGGACAAAGTTATTTCGGAAAAGAAGCCTCGGACAAGCTATTGAATTATTTATCCGGTAAGGAAGATAGAAAAGAAGTGAAAGCTACGGATGTATTAACTGAACGTGAAACCGAAATACTGGGACTGATAGCGGAAGAATACACCAACCTACAGATATCTGAAAAATTGTTTTTAAGCCCCAGAACAATAGATACCCACAGACGAAATATTATGCAAAAGCTCAATGCAAAGAATACTGCCGGGCTGGTAAAATATGCTCTTACACACAATATAAAATGATTTTATTCCACTATCTAATTGGATGACCCATCACTTTATTTTCCAAATTCCAGTTGGATTTAAAATAAACTGGTAGTTAAGTGAAACCTTTTGACTACGTAAAAATACTTAGAGTCAATAGATAAAACTGGTAGCTGGAAAAATAGGTTTTTCACGTCTTACATATGAAGAAAATAGGAGTGAATTTTACTATAGAACTATTTTTTATACTATCAAACTTTTTCACCTAACCTTAATTCGCCATGAGAACCAACCCCTTTAGCTCCTTGAATCAAAGAGAAACTTCTTTTTCTTCTTTTATAAATAATGAAAAAAGTGTTTTGCCTTTTGCAGAAATGCATGATTACGTGGAAAAGAAATTTTTCAGGAAAGGCCAAATACTATTTAATCCCGGAGTAATAGCCAGAGGGTTGTTTTTCATCAAATCCGGTAAGCTTAAAATTAGTAGATATGGCTCTAATGCCAAAGAGCAAATTATTAAGATATTATCTGAGGGAGATGTGCTGGGGCACCAGGCACTTCTTTTTAAGAAAAAATTCTCTGATTACGCAGAAGTCATTGAAGATGCAGAAATCTTTTATATGGATGCCAGGGATTTTGAATTTCTATGTAGTAAAAATCCGGAAATAATGGCCCATTTCGTCAAACTTTTGTGTTCAGATCTGGAGAGAATAGAAGAAAGATTAGTTTCATTGGCATACGAGCCGGTAAGAGGTCGCTTAGCTTCACTTCTGTTAGAGTTGGAAGTTATATACAGAAATGGATCAGTTGCTATTATCAACTTAAGCAGGAGTAATTTGGCCAAACTGGCCGGGACCGCCAAAGAAACGGCTATACGTTTGCTTACTGAATTCAAAGCAGAAGGCCTTATCTCTTCAGAGGGTCAGGATCTCATCATAAAAAATCCCAAAGGGTTAAAACGTATTGCTAAGTTATATCATTGATTTGATTAATATCACTAGGCTACTTGATACAGATCATCAGCTAATTGATCTAAAATGGAGAAATTTGGTTAAAACTTAATAACATGGATATTAAACAGCTTATGATGCAGAAAGAGTATCAGTCATGGGATTCCGATCTTCAAATGTGGTCCCGCGATTTAAGGTTGTGGGAAGAAGAGATTGAAGTATTGGATAATATATTGGGTTTCATTAATGAAGCGCTTACGTACCATGAAGCTCTACTTATGAATCATTTAAGAACTCTCATTGAACACAGAAACCGACTCAATCAGCACGAATTGGCTTTGAAGGATAAAAATGAAAGAAACAGTCTGGGTCAGGATATTATTGATGATCATAGAAGTGAGGCAGATAATCATTTAGTTTACCAGCATAATCATGAGAAATATAAGGAGTATCATCATAAGGTAATGGCGCTAACAAAAGGACTGGAAAAAGCTATAGAACGATTTTATCATGTGCAATAATGCTCATCAACCAGCCGTCCAACGATAGGCGAAATCGGGTACTACAGGGAAAAGTTAATGCTAATAAAGTAGTACCCGATACCTATCTTTTATTTAGGATACCACTCAAGTCGCCAAAGTTAGTGTCCTCACAAACTTTCTGCTAATTGAGCTATGTTTGCCAACATGACAAATGCTCGTTTTTGAGACAGAACGAGGGCAAGCAGAGAGGGAATTGGCTATCCTTGGTCAGGACAATTCCAAACCGTCTGATTGAACCCCTAGCAAAACCCGGAAAAGAAAGCCAACAGATTGCTTTACATGAATTCCGTTGACACGGAATAGCATGCTCGCAATAACCAATGGAAGCCAAGCCCGGTACTGACCTTTGGTCTGACCTCACGCTAAGAGTTAATGCTTTGTCTTCTTATAAGGGGAGAGAGCCAACAAAGGTATTCGGGTATGAAAGATAATTGACTTACTTTCACTTTTTCCAAAAATTCTTTGGAAGAGGCCTTTTTTGCGTGGATAAACCACCAGTAGCTCTATATGATTGGTTTTGGCAAAGTCCTCTAAAGCCAATTCTATATCCTCAGCCACTAAAAAGTGATACTGGTGAGGCAAATCCTTTAGGTATAATTCCAGGTTTTTTGCCTCTGCTGCCTTCTCTTTCTCCAAAACACTTTTTTCACTAATGTGAATTACATGTACATCAGAAGCAAATGCGTGTCTGATGGCTTTAAGAGGATGTAAAAGTTCGGACATTATTCCTTTATAGTCACTGGACAAGGCAATGTTTTTAATAGGGTGGAATGTTGCATTTTCAGGCACTACCAAAACCGGGCAAATTTGCTCGTTGATAATTCTATGGGTGTTGGTGCCAAGAACTACTTGATCTATACCACTGGCACCCTGCGTTCCCATCACAATCAGATCAATTTGATGGGCCAGACACACTTTAAGAACTGCTTCATCAAGATATGCATCTCTCTTCACCATTTTATATTTGATGCCTTTTAGTTCAGGTACCTTTGTCTCAAGTTTATCAAAATCTGCCTCAATTTCATTTTCTATTGCAGTGGCTGTATAAGTCAGGTCGTAAGAAATATTAAGATCAGCATAAGACAGTGGAGCTGAATAAGCATGCAGGATGACCATTTCCTGGACGCTTAGTTTTTCAGCAAGTAATGTAGCATATCGCAGTGCATTATAAGAGCAATCTGAGAAGTCAATCGGGACCAATATTCGCTTAATCATGGTTTCTACAATTTAAATGTGAACAATAACTTTAAAAAAAGTTTTTCTTTGAGAAGCAACTATAAGATATTCTCTGAGAAATTCTTTACTTAAATATCGGTCAAACAATTATCATATAAGATGATATAAATCAGTATTTTGTGTGATTTATAATGACTTAAGTTTGGATTGTAATGCATAGATGAAAACAGCCCTTTCATATTCTTCATTATGCATATTGGCAGTAAAGCAGACTTTGGAGATGTTTATTTTAGCAAGCTGTAATAGATTTTTATCTTATTCCACTTTTGAATTTTCCCATCGCTCTCTTCTCCCTCATGAGGCGGGACTTTCTTAATAATACCATTGCTACAAAATAGCTAATGATGGAAACCGGAATAGTGATCAATAAATTACCCACCATAAATTCTTTTAAATATTGTAGGATTTCATTGGCAAGACCATTGCTGAAAAGGGTGGTTGTACTGGTGATAGATAACATCTGACCAATTTTAAAACTGAACCAATAAACAGGCACTACTGTAAAAATATTCCAAATGATCATGGCCAATAGAACTGCCATCTTGTTGAGTTGCTTAAATACAGCGATTAATGCAAGACCGATAAACGTACTAAATCCGGGCGTGGGCAGAATGGCTACAAAAGTACCTAAAGAGTAGCTCCAGGCAATTGTTTTATCTGATTTATGCGACTTTAGAATGCCCATTACATAGCGCTTAAGTCGGAACCAGTATTTGTCTCTATGAAAATTAAAAAATTGTATCATTCAAATAAATAAGCATGATACGTATATCAAGGTTTTCATTCAGTGATCAGTCAAGTAGACAACATGATTAAAGGAGGGATAATTTCATTGCCATAAAAGTTTAACCTCCCATTTTCTTAGGCTTATAACCTTCTTTTTGCAATACTTCCATGATTTTATCCCTGAAATCTCCCTGGATCAGAATTTCACCATCTTTTACACTTCCACCGACACCACATTTGGACTTGAGGAGTTTGCCTAAATCTTTTAGATCGTCCTCGGTTCCGATAAAACCTGTCACCAGGCTTACTTGCTTTCCACCTCTGGCTTTTTTATCCAACTGCACTTTCAGATTTTGTTGCTGCGGAGGAAGCGTTTCCTGCTGCTGATCTTCATCATATTGATATTCAAACTCATCGCTGGTGGAATAAACAATTCCCTCTCTGCCTTTTTTATTTTTCTTGCTCATGACTAATTATCACCCAAGATCTGTGACTCACAGACCTTTAAATTTATTTATTCAACATCAGTAGCTCATACACCTTCTAAAACTACCGCTAATCATACTTCAAAAGAAAGAAATTTCAGCGTTCTTTGGAAATCTTCCGATAGCTTTGCTTCAATAATCACCTCTTTTCCATCAACAGGATGATTAAATTGCATTTTGAAAGCATGCAACATCATTCTGTCCATTTCCCATTTCTCTTTAAAAAGCTTGTTCTGTTTATTACAGCCATGAGGTCTGTCACCAATAATAGGATAATTAATATGCGCCAAATGCTTTCTGATCTGGTGCATCCTGCCCGTTTCTGGCTTTACTTCCACCAAAGAATAGCGTGAAGTTAGGTGTTTTCCTAAAGGAACATCAATCTCTGTGCTGGCCAATCGCTTAAAATGGGTGACTGCTTCCTGCATTTTCCCATTTTCCTTTTTGAGTGTATAATCAATGGTGCCGGCTTCAGGAATATATCCTCTTACAATAGCCCAGTACTCTTTTTTAATGGCCTGGGAGGCAAAGAGTGCATTTAATTGCCTTTCCGTTTCAGGGTCTAAAGCAAATAGCAATATACCTGATGTTTTTCGATCAATTCTGTGCGCGGGATAAACTTTTTGTCCCAATTGATCCCGAAGTATTTGTAAAGCAAATTCATCTGCATCATTGGCCATTTTGGTTCTGTGTACTAATAGTCCGTGTGGTTTGTTCACCGCAACTATAGTATCATCCCGATAAATAATTTCTAATGATTCTATCATTTTAAATTAAGGATAGTGGAATATTTTCTCCACCAGTTCAAATCAAAGCCAGATTCATCAAGAGAAAACCATTGTCCCTGAGGTGTGCTAGTTAATGGAATATTTCTCTCTTCAGACATTTCTGTTAATTTTTGAATAGGCTCGTACCAACTATGTAATGCAAGATCAAAAGTACCCCAATGGATAGGATATAGCTTATCGGCTCTCATTTGCCGGAAAGCATCAACTGCCTCTTCCGGATTCATATGGATATCGTGCCATGCATCATTATAGGCACCTACAGGCATAAATGCGATATCAAAAGGTCCAAATTTTTCATCTATTTCTGCGAAGCGGTCAAAAATACCCGTATCACCACCAAAGTAGATATTTTCCTCACCCCATTTGATTACCCATGAAGCCCAAAAAGTATTGTTCCGACTGAATAATCTACCACTAAAATGACGGGCCGGTGTTGCTGTAATTTTAAGATCATCAGTCTGTTGAAAGCTATCATACCAGTTAAATTCTTTGATTTTCTCCGGTGCCACTCCCCAATAAACCAGTGAAGCCGCTACGCCAAGGGGCACATAAAAGAATTTGGTTTTATCTTTTAACTTCACAATGGTTTCATAATCCAGATGGTCATAGTGGTCATGAGAAATAATCACTGCTTCCAATTCCGGTAAATCCTCTGTAGGGATAGGTGAGGGGTTGTATCTTTTTGGACCAAGGAAAGAAAAAGGAGAGGCTCTTTTACTCAACATAGGATCAGTAAGGATATATTTACCCTCTTTTTGAAGTAAAAGTGCTGCATGTCCCAACCAATTTACAAAAACGCTGCCTGTTGTATCTTCTTCTAATTTAGATTTTCCTGTTTCCTCAAATATATATCCTGAATTGGGTCTTTTCTCCGCTTTTCTGTTCCAGTAGCTTTTGAGTATTTCAGGCAGCTGAGAGAAATCGGCACTCGAAGTAGGTACCGGATTTATAAATTCACCATCCTGATAATAATCAGATGATTGCATGGCTGACTTCTCAGGAGCTCTGCCGATAGGAGTATGGAAAAATTTCACCATATAAAATACAATAACAAAAAAGGCCAGCAAAATCAGCAGGCCTTTTAATAGTTTCTTTAATAAATTCATGTGTATATGTATATTGTCAACGGCCATATGGAATTCAATAAATTTTATTCATCCTCGGTTGGTATGTTAAGGATTCTAAAATTTATGCTCATTTCATGCTAAATATAAAACAGATTTTGTTGGTTGATGTTTAAGCCAGCTGTTTTTCGTACAATTTAGCTCTTTGTGCCTGAATATTATCATCTTCCATGTATTCATCATAGGTTTTTAAGCTATCTATGATACCGTTTGGTGTAATTTCAAGTATTCTGTTGGCAACAGTTTGTGTGAATTCATGATCATGAGAAGTAAACAATACTGTTCCGGGAAAATCTTTTAGGCTATTGTTAAACGCCTGGATAGATTCCAGATCCAAATGGTTGGTAGGTTCGTCCAGCATCAATAAGTTACCACCGGCCAACATCATTTTTGACACCATACAACGCACTTTTTCTCCTCCTGAAAGCACGTTTACTGACTTGAAGGTTTCTTCACCAGAGAAAAGCATTTTACCTAAAAAGCCTCTGATATATACTTCATCTTTTTCCTTGGAGTAATTCCTTAGCCAATCAATCAGGTTTTCATCTGATTTAAAATACTCATCATTATGGTTAGGCAGGTAAGCAGTGGTAATGGTTTGTCCGAACTTAAACTCACCTGAATCAGCTTTCATATTACCATTCAATATCTCATAAAAAGCAGTAGTCGCTAAACTGTCTTTACTGATTACTGCTATTTTATCACCTTTATTGACAAATAAATCAAGGTTTTTAATTAAGGATTTTCCTTCAACAGCTTTGGAGAGTTTTTCAATTTGTAAGATTTGATCCCCGGCTTCTCTGTTCTGATTGAAAATAATGGCCGGATACTTTCTGGTAGACGGTTTAATGTCTTCTACGCTGATTTTATCTAATAATTTTCTTCTACTGGTCGCTTGTTTCGATTTAGAAGCATTGGCACTAAATCTGGCAATGAAATCCTGTAATTCTTTTTTCTTTTCTTCTGCTTTTTTGTTGGCAGAACTTTTTTGAGTTAAGGCCAGCTGGCTTGATTGGTACCAGAAGCTGTAATTACCGGAATACATGCTGATATTATTAAAGTCAATATCCACAATATGGGTAGATACCGTGTCCAGAAAGTGCCTATCGTGAGATACAACAATAACTGTATTCTTGAACTCCAAAAGGAAATCTTCCAACCAGGCGATGGTATAAATATCCAAATCATTGGTAGGCTCATCGAGGATCAATACATCAGGATTACCAAATAAAGCCTGTGCCAATAACACACGTACTTTATAGTTACCGCTGATATCCTTCAGTAATTTATAATGATGTTCTTCTTCAATTCCCAGGCCACTTAATAAAGAGGCAGCATCAGATTCTGCATTCCAGCCATCCATTTCAGCAAACTCCTCTTCCAATTCAGACACTTTAATACCATCAGCTTCAGAGAAATCAGGCTTACTGTACAATTCTTCTTTCGCCTGGATGTTATTCCAAAGCTTATCATGGCCCATCATTACAGTATTTAAAACCGTATGTTCATTGAACTCATTATGGTCTTGCTTTAGTACGGCCATTCGCTTACCGGCATCTAAAGAAACTGAACCTTTGGTAGGGGTTACTTCACCCGCCAGTATCTTTAAAAAAGTAGATTTTCCGGCTCCGTTGGCACCAATTACACCATAGCAATTGCCTTGAGTAAATTTTATATTTACTTCATCAAAAAGGACTCTTTTACCGAATTGAAGGGTTAAATTATTTGTAGTAATCATATGCTTTTTAAATCAGGGGGCAAAGGTAAGAATATTTCACGGCATGAATTAACAAAACCGTAGATAATTAATCGTTTTGTTGGGAATATTATAAAGATTCTGATATTTTTATTAACTGGTTATCAATGACTTAAATATTTCTGCTTTCGTTGCTAAAGGAATATTGATTTAAGTGGTTGTTAGTAGTATAGCGAACACCTTGTGCGGCTAAAAAATTCGGAAAGTAATTGATTGATAGGAGGTAGCTCATAACCATCGGATTGCTCACTATGAATTTCGCTGGCCCGAAATTGTATGATCGTAATAACCAGTAGGAGACAAGCCGGTACGGACCTGCCTTTACTTAATACTATCTAAATATTCTCATAAAATTGTAACAGACATGAATAATTGGTAAAATGCATAACATTAGCAAGAACTGATCGCATAGAATGAAAGAACAGCAGTACGAAAAAGCAGGGGAGTGGCGGCAATACCTGCAAAAATATTTTCAAAATCAGCTTCAGCAAAAGAAAGAATTTGTCCAAAACCAGTATGATTTTATTCTCTCTAAAAAGAAAGAACTAGGGAATTCTGATGATTTCTCAGTCAAGGATAAAAATAAACAGGCAATTTTCCATCATCTTAAGTCCATTCTCCACCAAAAGCCGACTGAAACGCGTATTGATCAACTACATCCTGCACTTTTTGAGAAAGCTCATGAAATCCTGGCTGTTTTACATGATGTGATTATAAAACAACAAAAAAAGGAGCGCTTCCGCCTTTTGAAAACTGATGGTTTTTTCCTGAAAATCCGGAAAATTTTCAAATCCTTTTTCTTCTACTTAAGTCGTTTGCCATTCTTTTTCTTAAATATTTTTAGAAAAAAGAAGAAACTACTAAGGTACTGGAAACATGAAATCAGTAATAAAAAGTTATTTGAAAAGCATTTGATCATTGCTTTTTATCCTCAAATGACGGTATTGGAAAATCTGATTCAGAGAGAATATTTAATTGCCTTAGAGTCGGTTAAAGATTTTGAGAAGCATTATGAATATCAAGATAATGAAATTCTAGATGTTACTATTGATTACTTTAATCCTGAATTCGAAAAAACAATCACTCATCAAATAAATAAATGGTACGAAATAGGCATTGATGCATTTACGCGTGATTTCGAACTGGCAGGAACTATTGAATATAGAAGAAGGGAACTTTCTCCTAAAAATCTGGAAAAGGAAGCAGTTAAATATCATAAGAAATGGGAGAAAAATCATCATCATTGGGAAAATACAGCCTATGCATTGTATGAAGATTGGAGATCGGAGCTGGAACTTTCTGCCTTACAGGCATTTATTCAATCCGGCACATTCAAATTAACGACTAACATTTATGCATGGAACGAAAAAATAAATAATTCTTACCTGAAGGGGATTGATCAGTTTTTAAAAGAAGCACATGCGAATTTTGAATATGACAAACATGAGGATATTGAGGAGTTACACAAGAAAATCACCCAGGTCAATTACCAAACCAAAAAGCAATTGGACCAGGGTCTACTCCAAAAATTGCAGGAAACACTTGCTCAAAACAGTCTGCTCAACCAGATAGACAGATTAGAATACCAGATCAATGAGCGGATCAATCAAATGGGCAACCAATATGTGGTCACTAAAAACAATCGTTTTAATGAACCATTGGCAGATAGTGATTTATTACAAATCTCCAATTTTGAATTGTTGTCATTTGAGATAGAGCCCAGGCTAAACGATGAACTGGAAGCTTTGAAGAGCAGTATCTTCCAAAAAATGGATGAACTGCTCGTTTTAGTGGGGGATATTGATGAAATGGTAAGTTATATGCTAAGCACTGCATCCGGTGCACTGGATAAAGAACAGAATGAGCTTGAAGCTCTTAAAATTATCAGTGATGGTTTTCAAAGGGCAGAAAACAAATCTGCCGAAGCCTATGAGCGCCTTAAAGAAATTATTCTTATTTGTGAAAATGAGTTAAAGAAAACTACCACGGCTTTCATCTCTGATTTACAGGAATTAAAGGAGAATGAAAACGTATCGGCCTTACGTATCCGTTTGAATAAAGCCAAAGCTTTACAAAAATCAGAAGTCATTACTCAAAAGGTGGTCAATGAAGCTCATAAATTATACAGTGAAGGGAAGCGTCTGTCTATTAAGCTTTACAGAAAAGCACTATATTATCAGGAGCAGTTTAGTAGAAGATTCCTTTCTGCTACCATATCCATTGAACCTAACAGGGCGGTTTCAGATTTCCTGAGTGATTCTAATACCATCATTGAACAATTGCCTATTATTTACAAACGTTTATACGCCATAGAGCCCCTTAACGATAGTGTTTTATTTGAGGGAAGAGAAAATGAATTACGTCATTTAGCCAAAGCTTATGCGGCCTGGGAAAAAGGAAAATATGCATCCGTACTTTTCACCGGAGAAAAATGGAGCGGGCTTACCTCTCTTATTAATTATGGGATTAAATCCATCAAGTTCAATCAAACACCCATTCGCCATGCATTTAGCGGAAATAATCCGAAGACAGAAGACTTGTTTCTTACCTTTTCCGAACTATTGGGAAATGAAAACCTGGCAGATAGCCAATCTGTTATCGCGCACTTGAATGAAGGGAACAAGAAAATTATTATTCTGGAGGATTTGCAAAACATTTTCCTGCGGGTTTTGCATGGTCAAACCGCGCTTATTGCTTTAATTGAAATTATTACGGCTACCCAGAAAAACATCTTTTGGATAGCTTCTATGTCTGTTTATACTTTTAATTATCTTGAGAGATCCTTGAAAATGAGTGCTTTTTTCAGTTACCACATTCCGCTGGCTCCCATGAGTGCCGAAAATATCAGCCAGTTGATTATTAAAAGAAACAGGATCAGTGGTTTTAAAATTGAATTTGAAGCATCCAGAAAAGATTTGCAAGACAAAAAATATAGACGATTGAATGAAAAGGAAAAACAACTTTATTTAAAAGAACGCTTTTTTAAAGAATTAAATGCTTTTGCTAAAAGCAATATTAGTATGGCGCTTATGTACTGGCTTTTATCCACCAGGGACGTAAGTGGCCAAAGCATCGTCATCAGGAACTTTAAAAAACCTGATTTAAGCTTTCTGACTTCCCTGCAAACAGACAGAATATTTATATTACTCTCTTTGGTGATGCATGACGGGCTTCGTGAAGACCAAGTGGCACAAGTCCTGGCCATAGATATACAAAAGGTAAGGTTTTTGGTTTTGGAAATGATGGAAGATGGTATCCTATTTCATCAGAATGACCTTTATATGGTAAATCCTATTGTTTATAGGAATACAGTACAATTGTTACGCTCAAAAAATATGATTATTGGTTAATGATGACTGACTACAGCAAAATGAAGGTTTTTCTTAAAAAATGGATGGTGTTTTTCCTTTTAATGGGAAGTATTTCCATGACGCATGCACAGGACACTGCAAATGTATCTAGTGATACAATAACTCCCGTTCAGGATACTACCAGCACTGTCCAGGATAGCACAAAAGTTAAAAAAGAGAAAATTAACCCTGATGCCAGGAGAAAAATGGATAGCGTCCAAAAATCACCCATTGTTCCGGCTGTCATTCCCATTGCCAAACAGAAAGCTCCCATTAAAACTTCTGAGAAAACAGATAAGCGTTCTAAACTGGACAGTATCTTTTTTGATAAAAAACCGAAAGACTCCTCGATTCAAAAATTAGATACACTCATAGCAGAACTGGATAAGAAGTTGGAAGAAGAAGCAGAGGATGAAGAGAGTGATTTAAAAAAAATCTTAACAGGAAATAATATCTTTTACTCAATGGTGCTCCTGTTGATAGGCTATTTTGCTATCCGCGTGGTCACTTTCATACTAAATGCACTTGCTGAGCGAAGCACAACCTATCGAATTGCCTTTAAAGGTTCTATTCCGATTGTAAAAATTATAGGCTGGGTGATTATTCTTACGTTGATTATCATGGTGATTTTTCAACCCACAGCTGCAACTATGTTGGCTTTTTCAGCTTCCATAGGGGTGGCAGTAGGATTCGCCTCCCAGGATATCCTGAAGAATATTTTTGGTGGAATCGTGATTCTGTTGGACAGGCCATTTGTATCGGGCGACAAAATTGAAATAGACAAATATTATGGTGAGGTGGTTGAGATTGGACTTCGCTCCACCAGGATTGTTACACCTGATGATTCTTTAGTGGCCGTACCTAATGCAGTCATGATGAATAGCTCATTGTCAAACTCCAATAGTGGAGAGCCCAATTGCCAGGTAGTAGCCGAAATTTTTCTACCCATCACTGTTGATACAATTGCAGTAAGAAAAATTGCCACCCAGGCAGCCACTGTTTCCAAATATATTTATTTGGAGAAACCCATCACCATTCTGTTTATTAATGAGGTGAACAACAATCACACTTATTATAAAATGAAAGTAAAAGCTTATGTAATGGACATACGGGATGAATTTAAATTCAAAAGTGAAATGACAGAATTAATTATCAAAGAATTGGTTCATCAAAACATCCTGGATGGTAGTTTTTAAATGGATTTTCATTCAAGGATTTTGACATACAAATTATTATTATTTCCTATTGAATGATAAAATGATTTATTTAGCGTGCTAAAACTCACAACCTGACGATGAAGCTACTTTACCAATTGATCCTACTCCTGATTTTTAGTCCTTTAACAACTCTGGCTCAGAATACCACACCTAAAAATTTGGGCACGGCCATCAATACTTCTTATGACGAAACCAAGCCCATCATTTCACCGGATGGTAAAACCTTGTTTTTCGCCAGGCAAAATTACCCGGAAAATTTTGCAGGTACTAAAGATGCTCAGGATATATATATGTCTCAAATGCTTAATAACAGTTGGCAACCTGCAAGAAATATTGGGGAACCTTTGAATGATAAACATCCCAATGGAGTGAGTTCCGTATCTACAGATGGCCATTCCATGCTTGTCATCAACGGATATGATGAATACGGGGATGTGCTTGATGGGGCTTCTATTTCAAGGAAAAAAGGTAATCTTTGGGGTTATCCTGAAATGATTTATATTCAGGAATTTTACAATTTGAATGAATACATTGATTATTATATAGCCAATGATGAACGATCGATGCTATTGGCTATTGAACAGGAAAACAGCTATGGTGATCAGGATCTATACGTGAGTTTTAAGATTGATGAATATAATTGGTCAAAACCTGTTAATCTGGGGCCACAAATTAATTCTTCTTCACCCGAATTTTCTCCTTTTCTGGCGGCTGACAATAAAACATTGTTTTTTGCTTCCTATGGACATGGAGGTTATGGCAACAGCGATATTTATTATTCCAAACGATTGGATGATTCATGGCAGAAATGGTCGAAACCTGAGAATTTAGGGGCTGAAGTGAATTCTTCTGAATTTGAAGCCTACTATACCATTGATGCTTCAGGAGAAGATGCATTTTTTGTAACCACTAAGGGTAGTGTAGGCGGATCCAAGGATATTTATACCATGACCTTGCCTTATAAATTCAGGCCTGATCCTGTATTACTACTTTCAGGGGAAGTTGTTTATTCCATTAATGGTGCCAAAATGGAGGCTGAAGTAGTTTTTACTAACATTAATGATTATAAACAGAATGAAAGCATTGTTTCAGATGTTGAAACAGGTTTCAGCCATATATTGGCGAAAGGATTCACTTATCAATATATGGCCGTAAAGAAAGGATATATTGGCCTTTTACAGTATCAGGATTTGAGTAATATGAACGAATACAAAGAATTGAAGGAAACTCTTCAATTGATTCCCATCCTAAAGGGAAGTGAAATTCCTGTGCACCACATTACTTTTGTGAATAATGCGGATATGTTTCGGCCTGATGCTTATTTTGAACTGGACAGGTTTGCTTCCCTATTACAAAGCTACCCGAAAATGCAAGTTGAGATAATAGGGCATACACAGCAATTACCCTTATCATCTGAAAATGAAAGGCTCTCCTATAATAGAGCCAAGGCTGTAGGGCAGTATTTTGAAAACAAGGGTGTTCATTCAGATCGTTTAAGGATAAAAGGAGCTGGTGAGTCCATCCCTTTCAATGATTCCATAAAACCGAGTATCAAAACAGATATTGATTACTCAGATAGAATTACCATTAAAATAATCTCTATGGATTGGGAGAAGCCCCAGCCAAAAGATACTGATGAAGATGGCATTATAGATATAGAAGATGATTGTCCAACGCTTTTTGGTGTAGCTGAGAATAATGGCTGTCCGGAAATAACAGAAGAAACCAAAGAAGTGTTGAAAGAAGCCCTGGAAGGAATTGAATTTGAGCTGGCAAAGGATGTCATCAGAGAACAATCTTATCCTATTTTAGATAAAGTTGTGGAAGTGATGCAGGAGAATGTGGATTATAAATTAAAAATTTCAGGTCATACTGATGATCAGGGAGATGACGATGCGAATTTAATATTATCACACAAAAGGGCACAAGCTACCAAAAAATATCTCATGGATAAAGGCATTGCTATTTTACGATTGGATGCAGTGGGTTATGGAGAAATGAAACCTATTGAAAGCAACGATACAGCCGAGGGAAGGGCTAAAAACCGAAGAGTAGAATTTGAAATCGTGTTTGATTGAAGTCAATGCCGTTAAATTAGAAGATAAAGATTGGATTACCGAATCAAGAATTAATAGTAAATCCTAAATTAATTATATGTACTTATTTGGAGCCAGTGGCCATGCAAAAGTAATAGTTGATATCCTGCTTTCAGAAGGGAAAGTTGTGAAAGGATTTTATGATGAAGATGAGTCTAAAAAAGAATTGAGTGGTATTCCTGTATTGGGTAAAACTGACACTTTCAATGATTCTTCTGCACATTGTATCGTTTCAATAGGTGATAATAAAACCCGAAAAAGAGTGGTTGACAAGCTGAAAGCACGATTTGATACGGCAATCCATCATAATGCTATAATCGGCTCCAAAGTACAAATAAATGTAGGGTCTGTTGTGATGCCCGGTGTGGTAATCAATGCAGATACACGGATTGGCAAGCATGTGATTATCAATACCTCAGCAAGTGTTGACCACGATTGTGAGATTGCAGATTTTGTACATATCGCTCCAAACTCTTCCCTTTGTGGTGGCGTTAAGGTAGGAGAGGGTACACTTTTTGGAGCCGGAGCCACGGCCATTCCATTGGTTACTATTGGGAAATGGTGCGTAATTGGTGCTGGAGCAGTCATTACTGAAGATGTACCTGATTATTCTTTGGTAGTTGGCAATCCAGGAAAAATTATAAAAAGCATAAAACCATGACAGATATTGCTATTTTAGGGGCAGGAGGTTTCGGCCGGGAAGTTAATTTGATCATACAGCAGCTGATCAAAAAGCATAACTCTTATAACTTTCTTGGCTATTTTGATGATGAGGACAAGTCAGAAGAGTTTGGAAAGAACTACCTGGGGAATATCCAAACACTTAATAAGTGGGACTCCCATATTTCCATAGCAGTGGCTGTTGGCAATGGGCAGACCAGGAAAAAAATGGTGGATAGAATTTCGAACTCTAATGTGAGATATGCCTCATTGATTTCTCCTTATGCCATTTTAAATGATGTGATGACAATAGGAAAGGGCAGCATCATTTGTGCAGGAGCCAACCTTACTACTAATATAAGAATTGATAACTTTGTGGTGGTTAACTTAAATGCCACTATCGGCCATGATTGTCAACTGAATGATTTTGTATCCGTAATGCCTGGAGCCAATCTGGCAGGTAATGTAGTGTTAGAGGAAATGTCTTTTGTGGGTAGCGGGGCAAGTATTCTGAATGGGCTTAGAATGGACAAGTCCTCTGTATTGGGTGCGGGGGCTGTGTTAACCAAAAACCTTGAGGCCAGGCAAGTGGCAATAGGAGTACCCGCTAAACCCGTCAAAAAGTGAGTTTGTATCAGGATTTCAGACCTTCTATTTTATTTTTAGCCAAATTTATTGGTCTTTATTTAATTCTTAATGTTTTATATGGCTTCTATCTTGAGGCTTATAAAGGAGAGGCTGACCCAATGACAAAATGGGTGACGGAGCAAACAGCTGAGGTTTTATCATGGTATAACCAAGACATCAGTACCGGCCCAAAGGAGGATTTGAAAAGTATCTACATCTTTAGGGGGGATCATCCTATTTTGTCAGTCTATGAAGGTTGCAATGGGTTGAATGTAATGATTATATTTATTTCGTTTATGATAGCCTATGGTCGTATTTCCATGAAAATGTTATGGTTTATTCCGGCAGGTTTGCTTACTATCCATTTCTTTAATCTGGGAAGAATCATTTTACTCTATCATGTAACCATTTCTATGCCTTCTTTTTTATACTTCAGTCATAAATACCTTTTCACAGCCTTTATTTATATAGCAGTTTTCCTTTCTTGGGCACTTTGGATATTTAAGGTCAATGGCAAATAAAACACTCTTGCAACCGGATCGGCCACTGAGGATTTCCTTAATCATCCTGAGTATGGTTTGCCTGGGAATTATTTTCATTGGGCAACACTTCGACTATAGTAGTTTGCTATCTGCGGAACTCAATTCAAATCAAAGGTTCATCTTCAACAGAACTATCAGGTTTTTGTTAAATGATAACCTGATGTTATTGATGATTTTCGCGATCTTTTATGATAAAAAATATGTGAAATTCGGCTTTGCAGTGGAGTTGTTTGGCTTCTTCTTTCTTTTGATTCCGTACTTCCTGCTCAGGTTTGAATTTAATATTAACCATACCTATATTTCTTTCATTCACAGATTAATTATTAATCCAACATTGATGTTGCTGCTGATTCCGGCTATTTATATTCAGAGGATAAAGAAGGTATGATGATTCTACGGCATCAATACAGCACTCAGTCGTGATATTTAGAAAATTAACATTAGAACATCCTTAAGAGCGAAGTGTGGCAAAACTTTATCAATTCCTCTTTTAGGCTCTTCCTGCTGGCTTGTGAAGACACAAGACGAGGGCAAACAAGGTGCTAATTCATATAGCGTATCCTAATGAATTAGGCTGTGGTCATAGTTGATAACCAACAGATTGCTTCACATGTATTCCGCTCCCACGGAATAACATGCTCGCAATTACCAGCAGGAGTAAAGCTTGAGCTATTAGGCCATGTGAACCTTGAAAAGGTCAGACATGTTGTTTCTCAGTCGTGATATTTCAAAAGAATAAGATTAGAATGGTTATTGCGAATCCGCTTTCGGGTATTCTATAGCCAGTATGAACGATAAGGCGGTGAAGCAATCTTTTTTTAAGGGTAACGAGCTCGGTTGACAATTGGTAAATTAGTTAATAGCCAACAGATTGCTTCACATGAATTCCGTTGTCACGGAATAGCATGCTCGCAATAACCAGTAAAAGCAAAGCCCGGTACTGACCTGCGGTCTGACCTAATGAGTAGTAGCTGGCTTTATCTCCTTAACCCATTTCTTAAAGGATTCAATAATTCTTCTAATCCATTGGTTTTAATCACCCACAAAGTTTCCAGTTGCATGCCTAATTTACCTGCAGGAAAACCATCTTTTCGTTTAAACCACTCCAGATAAGAGACAGGTAAATTACAAAGTAAAGAGCCCTTATATTTACCAAAGGGCATCTTTACTCTTACTAAATCTTTTAAAATTTCAGGATTCAGTCCTTCCATTATTTTTTAAAACGATCGGCTACAATTAAATCTTTGGTGCCATGCCCGTAGGTGTAGAAACCTTCACCGGATTTCGCTCCTAGTTTACCTGCCTGCACCATGTTTATCAATAAAGGACAAGCTCTGTATTTAGGATCACCTAATCCGTCCTGCAATACATTGAGGATACTTAAGCAAACATCCAGACCAATGAAATCAGCCAGTTGCAAAGGACCCATTGGATGTGCCATTCCCAATTTCATAATAGAATCAATTTCCGAAACACCTGCTACACCTTCAAACAAACTGTAGATGGCTTCATTGATCATAGGCATCAGAATACGATTAGCAATGAAACCCGGGTAATCATTTACCTCTTCAGGTATTTTACCAAGCTTTTTGGATAGCTCCATCACTTTTGCTGTTACTTCATCCGAAGTGCTGTAGCCACGGATCACTTCCACTAATTTCATGACCGGCACCGGATTCATAAAGTGCATGCCGATTACTTTCTCAGGCCTGTTAGTTACTGAGGCAATTTTGGTGATGGAAATTGAACTTGTGTTAGAAGCAAAGATGGTATTGTCTCCACAAATTGCATCCAGCTCCTTAAATATATTTAATTTAAGGTCTACTCTTTCAGTAGCGGCTTCAACCACTAAATCAGCCAGGGCAGCACCCTCTTTCATGTTAGAATAAGTAGTAATATTTTTCAGGGTATCTGCTTTCTTAGCTTCATCAATAAGCTCCTTCTTCACCTGACGGTCAAGGTTTTTTTCAATGGTAGCCATGGCTTTGCTTAAGGCTTCTTTATTGATATCAATTAAAGCTACCTGATAACCATTTTGTGCAAAAACGTGTGCAATTCCATTGCCCATGGTACCTGAACCAATCACTGCTATATTTTTCATAAACTATATAAGATTATTGTGATAAATAATTTTTACAAAGATAGAAAAGATAGTGGGCTTGAACCGTCTAAATTGGAATGTTTTGGTTTATTAATATGGTATTTTCCACTGTGGAATCTAAACTACAACCAACTTTCTCTCTAGCCACTATGCTAAAATCACTAATATTCCTATACATGCAGCTATGCTTCGTATTTTATATTCATTTTTCATTAATAGAATTAAGTCAGTCAGCCAAAGCACAGACAGTCTGGCTGTGGTCAATGATTAAAATGATTTACTTTTTCACCTACACTATTAGGATATTAAAGATGTTGCCACTATAATTATAGAAACGAAAGTATACAGCTTGCAGAAGTGTATTTTGACGACCTACAGGTGACAGTAAACCAGAGCAATGCGATACAGGCCAGCAACTATTACCCATTTAGACAGCAGTCAAGCAGCTGGACAAGGAGCATAGGCCTGGGAATGGTGGGAACGAGCTCAACCAATATCTCAACTTACACATGGACTTTTAGACCAGCAAAAACTCCTCAATATATTAAATTAAAAATGGGCGGATTATGATTTTCAAGAAGAACAAAGAGTTTATTATGATAGTTTCGATGGGAATTATACTAGTTGTTATGATTTTATTAATTTTACCCAGCCGGGATTCTGCTCAGCTATATCAGCTAGACAAATGTAGATGGAGTAGAAATATGAAAATACAAACATTTAATGGAGTTGTAATTAAAAAGTTTAGAGATACTAATGAGCATAATTATCCTACTTTATTTTTTGATCAAGTAGGAAGAAAAACATCAATTAAGATAGAATTCCAAAATGAAATAAGCGGGTTTTATGATTATGTTACTGTGGGAGATCTCATACGAAAGAAATCTAATACATTGTTAGTCGATATAATTAGAAGTAATGAAAACATTAAGATTGTTTTGGATTATGGTTGTCATGAGAAGTGAATTATGTAAGTATAGTTCTAAAATTATCCCTTACGTATTCAAAACCGGTTTTAGAATCAATAAAAATTGAGAAGAAAATTTTACTGGGTATTGTTCAATTGAAAAAGCATTTACTTCTTCGATTGTAGGATGCCACCATTTATAAAATAACCTTCTTTTAAGAAATAAATCTTTAGTAATTTCGTGATAATAAAAAATATTAATTTAAAAATAAATTTATGAAAATTATCAAACTTACTTTCCTTTTAATGCTGGCTGCTACATTTACAGTTTCGGCACAAAAGGTAGATTCAAACAAACAAGAAGTTTTTGATTTCTTCGGTGACCGCGATGGCAATCGATACCGCTCCGCTTCCGGTAAACCGGGACCGGAATATTGGCAAAACAGTGCCGATTACAAAATAAATGCTACTTTGAATCCGGAGGAAGATCTTTTAACAGGAAATATTACCATTACTTATACTAATAATAGCCCTGAAGAGCTGGAATTTATCTGGTTGCAAATGGAGCAAAACAGATTTACTGAGGAATCAAGAGGAACTTTAACTACACCTATACAGGGCAATCGTTATACAGGAGATATGGATGGAGGTTACAAAATCAGTAACCTCAATGCCAAAAGTGGCAGAAAAGGAGATGCTTCAGATAAACATATCATAACTGATACTAGAATGCAAGTATTTTTCAATGAGCCAATTGAAGCCAAAGGAGGAACAGCCACTGTTTCCATGAATTTCGAATATATTATTCCTACTACAGGAATGGACAGAATGGGCCAGCTTGATGTTGAAGATGGAACTATATTTGCCATGGCACAATGGTACCCTCGTTTAGCAGTTTTTGACGATGTAAGAGGATGGAACACTCATCCCTATTTAGGAGCAGGTGAGTTTTACCTTGAATATGGTGACTTTGAATACAATGTGACTGTTCCCTTTGATTATATAGTAGTGGGATCAGGAGAATTACTCAATCCAAATGAAGTGTTGACTTCCGAGCAACAAAACAGGATGAACAAGGCAGCCAATAGTGATGAAACAGTGTATATCATTACTCCTGAGGAAGTAGGTGATGCCGCTAAAACCAGCCCGAAACAATCAGGTACATCTACATGGAAGTTCAAAATGAAGAATTCCAGAGATGTGGCATTTGCTACCTCAAAAGCATTTATCTGGGATGCAGCAAGAATCAATTTACCTGATGGAAAAACTGCCATGGCTCAATCAGCTTACCCTATAGAGAGTGATGGGGAAAATGCATGGAGTCGTTCCACGGAATACACAAAAGCCTCTATTGAACATTATGCAAAAAAATGGTTTAACTACCCCTATCCGGCAGCTGTGAATGTCGCTGCTGACATTGGAGGAATGGAATATCCCGGACTTTCATTTTGCGGTTATCAATCACAGGGTAAATCATTATGGGGCGTTACAGATCATGAATTTGGTCATAACTGGTTTCCAATGATTGTAGGTAGCAATGAAAGATTATATGCATGGATGGATGAAGGCTTCAATACTTTTATCAATTTCTATTCTTCAGAAGTGTTTAATGAAGGTGAATACGCAGATGATTTGCACCAGCCCAGACAATATGCCAGTTGGTTGACCAGTGAATCAAGGGAGCCAATTGCTACTTTCCCGGATGTGGTTGATACGCGTAATTTAGGGATGATTGCTTATGTGAAGCCTGCCATGGGACTTTTTATGTTGAGGGAATATATCTTAGGACATGAAAGATTTGATAATGCTTTTACTGCTTACATTGAAAGATGGGCTTATAAGCATCCTCAGCCGGATGATTTTTTCAATACTATAGAAAATGTGGCAGGAGAGGATCTTTCATGGTTTTGGAGAACATGGTTTTTCGGAAATGGAAATATAGATTTAGCCATTGACGGTGTATATCCATATCAGGGTAGATATTTGGTGGTGTTGTCCAATAAAGGAGAAGTACCTATGCCTGTGAACATGAAAGTTGTTTACCAGGATGGCACAGAGGAAATGATCAATTTACCTGTTGAAATTTGGCAACGCGGTAACAGCTGGAATCATCTGATTACAACAGCCAAGGAAGTAAAATCCATTACTATTGATCCGAAAAAGATCATACCTGACGTAAATACCAGTAATGATAGCTGGCCATCAACTATTTATGATGAAGAGTAAGTTTTTCTTAAACTAGAAATAAAAGAGGTTGTCTTAAATATGAGACAACCTCTTTTTGTTTTACTTAATTATTTTTACTGTTTCGGTACCAGAGTTGCCTGATAACTCCAAAAAGTAAATCCCACTAGGGAAACTTGAGGTGTTGACCCTAATACTATTTTTTCCTTCAGTTGAAAATTGGTTTAACAACTTTCCGTGAACAGTGAAGATTTTAATAGTAGTATATATTTCTGCATCAGTGATATCAATGTTTAAATAAGTTTTCGTTGGGTTAGGATAGACCCTGATCATTTTATCATTCTCACTTATTTTATCATTGGCCAAAATTAATGTTCTGGCACTATTGTTTCCACAATTCCCTACCACAAAGCTTTGCTTATTGCCAAAAGTATTATTTTCGCCACCTTCAGGGACAGAATAAGTATAATAAAAATAGACAGTTTCTCCTTCATTGGCATTTATAGTGAAGGGAATATTGGGAGAAACTCCATACCCTGGAAATGTAGCATTTGGATTGGTGCTGTAATACAATATGCTTGTCGGGCTGCCAACCCCAGCTCTTTCAGGAATAAAAGAAATGCTGGGGTTATTACTATCATTGGAAATTTCAACAGAAAAATCACCATTCGAAGCAGTCTGATTACAATTGTTATTGTTGTTTTGCACTTCACTGGCCACCATATAATTAATATTCAGGCCACTGTTATCAAACACCAACCTCATGGTATGCTGTCCCTCACTAATAGAAACATTCGTGGCATTTACATTGACATAGTTTTGCCATGCACCGGTATTGGGTACCTCTAGGGTTTCTGTTACCGCTACACCATCTATTTCCAGATGAAATCGCCCATTCCCGTTAGGTGAAGCTACTCTAAAACTAAAATCATAAGTTCCTGAGGAAGCGGTGGAATTGATGGTATATTGCAACCATTCTCCATTTTCAATCCAACCTACATTGTAAGTACCGGAATCGTCATTAGCATTTTCAATGTCAACATCATCGCTCTTATAAGCACCTCCAGTATTACCGGCACTTGTATCATAATATCCTACATTTTGTCCACCTTCATCATAATCTTCCGCTTGTATTGTACCGGGTAGTGTGGTACCATTTGATAAAGCAGTAACAGTAATATTCGCACTATGGCTTACAGAACCTGAAGTGGCAGTTACCTCAAAACTTCCCGCCTCTGTAGCTGTATATAAGCCGGAAGATGATATGTTACCTCCAGTAGTACTCCAGCTAAAATTGGCAGCAATAGGATCACCATATTGATCTAACGCATTGGCCTCAAATTGCTGAGTTTGCCCATTGGTGATACTTATATTGGCTGGTGAAATTGAAATGCTACTTACTACACGCGGATTTTGTGAGTTACCATCTTCCCAAACAATATCATCTATAGCAAATTGAAAGGTAGAAGAAGGAAGAGCCCCATCTAAACTGCTAATAGCAAACATATAGTTGATATTCTGAAATGCCAACAATCCTTCAAAATCAGCTAATGGAATTTCCACTTGTCCCCAATCTCCATTTCGTGTTAAGCCATATTGTGATTGACCCGCAGGAAATTCTATAAACTTTTCATTGGTGTAATTATCGGTTATACCAATTCTGAAAGCTACATTGCCGGGGATTTTAATTTTAAATTTCAGACTTCCGTCTTCTACGTAGTTAGACATATCTTTGCCGTTTAAGGCTGCTATACCGCCACCAAACCAACTATTAGAGGTGGTAGTATTCCAGGCGATTACGTTATCTCCTTCATAAGGAGCGATGTTGCCTTCTTCCAGGGTCTCTCCCCAGGCATAAATTTCCGCATCTGTACCAAAAACCAGTTGGCTATTAGTAGGTGTGTTATCTGTGTAAACTCCGAAATCTCCTGTTTCGGCTATTAGGTCATTATAATCGAATTCAACACTTCCGTGACCATTCCATTCATATACACGCACATAATCCACATACATCTTTCCAGGCAAAGGAGCTGTTACTTGGCCGTTACTCAAGGTGCCCGGCAAAGTACCACCAACAGCCAAATTCAACAACATATAGAAGGGTCTTGAAAATGGAGCTGTTACACCCTCTGGATCAATAGGAAAAGGATTGGCATATAAGTCGTGCTCCAGGCTGCCATCCAACACTGTAAAACGGATTTGAGTGGGCTCCCAATAAATTCGGTAGGTAACAAAGCGGTCATTTAAGGGAGTGCTGGCAACATAGGGTTGATTGTAATCTACATCATAGGCTATATTGCCCACTCCACCACCGGGAATTGGGAAAAACGCATTGGCACCTATATAATTATTGACTGTTGAATTGGGTTCTTGTTGCTCATCCCTGGCCGCCTGGCTAAATCCCATTTCCATGATGTCTATCTCGCCATTGGCTGGCCAGGTCAAGTTGGCAGTACCCAATAGCCAGGCTGCTGGCCATAATCCCTGATTTAAATCAGGCACTCGCACTCGGACTTCTATTAGTCCATAGTGGACTGATAAATTTCCTTTAGTGGTTACTTTGCCTGAAGTAAAAGCTCTGGATCCGGAGTTTTCATTTCTTGCTTCCAGCACCAGGGCATTATTACCACTTTCTCCCGGCACATTATCTATATAAACATTGTTTGCCTGATAAGATTGTAATTCCTGATTTCCCCATCCACATAATCCAATGTCACACCCATCACCAATATCAGGCTGCCATATATCGTTGTTGAGTGAATTAAAATTATCTTCCCAAATGATGGGACCGATTTGAGCTTGAACAGCCAAATGACTTAAAAATAACAACCCTAAAAGGCAAAGAGCCTTGATAGGTAAGTTTCTGATTTTTGATCGTTTTTTCTTAAATGTAAGCATGGTTTCCATAGGTTTTTGATTAAAATATTTTGTATTCGTTTCATCTTCAATTTCACGACAAAATATAATATTTCCAAGATATGGACTACATCATAAATACATCAGTATATGATTTCGATAAAATCTACATTAACTGTATAACTTGCTTTAAATGATCAGAACGAACTATTTAGATCAAATTAATACATCATTTGTTCATCATTCTTCTTTCAATCATGAGGTTTTAAATTCTTTCATGATTACTTAATTAGGTGTAATGATTGAAGGGAAAATTTAATTATTACAATACTGATCTTTGGTTTCTGAAATAAGAAATTCCTTGTCATACAATGTTTGAATGCTAAGTTCCCACAGTTAGGAGAGGTTTTATTTTGGTGAACTTGAATTGTTTGACTAATTAATCTAAATTAGTTAATCAAAATCTTTAGTATGAAAAAAACCTGGCTCCTCATTATAACACTTCTGCTAATTATTGCTTGCAACCAAAAAGAAAAAAAAATAACAGATAGATTACAGTACGAAGAAAAATACCGTCCTCAATACCATTTTTCTCCTGATAGTGGATGGATGAATGATCCTAACGGAATGGTTTATTTTGAGGGTGAATACCATCTTTTTTATCAGTACTATCCGGATAGTATTGTATGGGGCCCGATGCATTGGGGCCATGCTGTAAGTGAAGATTTGGTTCACTGGAATCATTTACCTATAGCTTTGGAACCCGATTCATTGGGATACATTTTTAGTGGAAGCGCAGTGATTGACTGGCAAAACAGCAGTGGTTTTGGAAAAGATAATAAACCACCTATAGTTGCTATTTATACTTACCATGATATGGATGCTGAACAGAAAGGGGAGGTTAAATATCAGACGCAAGGAATTGCCTATAGTAATGATAAAGGTCGGACATGGATAAAATATGAAGCTAATCCAGTACTAGAAAATCCGGGAATTAAAGATTTCAGAGATCCGAAAGTTTTTTGGCATGAAGCTGAAAATCAGTGGATAATGACACTTGCGGTAAAAGATCATGTCAGTTTTTATAAATCAAATGACTTAAAAGATTGGACTAAAAGTAGTGATTTTGGTGCGAGTCATGGCTCACACAAAGGAGTTTGGGAATGTCCTGATTTATTCCGACTAGATGATCACTGGATATTATTGTTAAGCATCAATCCTGGCGGGCCTAATGGAGGATCAGCTACTCAATATTTTATTGGTGATTTTGATGGTAATAAATTTACAGCCATTGATGACAGCACCAGATGGTTAGACTATGGAACTGATAACTATGCCGGGGTGACGTGGTCGGACATACCTCAAAGCGATAATAGACGCTTGTTTATTGGCTGGATGAGTAATTGGGATTATGCCCAGACAGTCCCAACTGAAAGATGGCGCAGTGCTATGACTCTTCCAAGAGAATTAAGGTTAGTGGAGAACGAGAAAGGAAAAGGATTAGCTTCTATACCCGTAAAAGAATTAGATAAACTAAGGGATATTGAAAAAGCTGAAATGTATAACCGCTCTGAAATAGTAACATCAGCTTCTGCTATTACATTACCTTCTGATAAGTTAGAAATAAATATGCAGATTGACCAGGGGAATACAGGAGCAGGGTTTGAGATAATATTTGAAAATGAAAGAAGTGAGCAATTTATAATAGGTATGGATAGTGCTTCCAATAAATTTTATATGGTAAGAGATAAAATTGGTGGAAAAGCATTTTCTGATAAATTTGATGGAACACACTTTGCGCCAAGGGTCAGTAACACTCCTATAATCAATCTACGAATTTATTTAGATGCCTCAAGTATTGAGTTCTTTGCTGATGATTATACAGTAGTGATGACGGAGATATTATTTCCTGAAAAACCTTTTAATCAAATGAAGTTTGAATCAAACAATTCAAATCTGACTTTAAATTCAGTGGTTGTTTACCCTATGAAATCTATTTGGCATGAATAACAAGCTTTAAGTAAAGTATGAATAGACTGATAGACAAATAGTGCTACAAAAAAAAATATTGTTTCTCGTATTAAATTTAAACTGCAAAACCCATAACCCATGATTTTCAACCTCTCAACAGACCATAAACTAACCAATGGAAGTACCAATTTTATTCCTTTAGGAAATCATCATGCATTTGGTTTATCTCAGATCGAAGAAATTGAGGCCAGGCTTCCCTTTTCAAAAACAGAAAAAATAAATGAGATATGGGGAACCCTTGGCTGGAAAGATGATAAGCTTTTTCAGGAACAGGGGATTATTGAGTTCTCTGAGTCTGGTCAGCTAACAGAAGCAAAAGGAGCTACCCTCAGGCAAATTGAGATGCTGTATGATATTTATCCTGAAATCCCAGTGAAAAAGAATAAAGTACGGGAACGATACATTGATTTAAATAAATTGGAAATAGAAAAACCAGGTTTCATTTCATTAAAGGATATGAAAGAACTTCGCCTTGATATTTTCCTGGAGAACAATGAAGGTGCAGTAGTGTATTTGCAACACAGCGAAAAGAACAATTATAACGAAGAAGAAGCTTTTATAGAGTATATTTCACCGCAACCTACTGATGAAGATAATAGACTGGATTTAAGGAACAGGTTGACCTATCATATTCCTTTCCAATTTGGAAAAAAACTAAAGCCCGATGGTAAAGAGGATGGAAGCGAAGAGCGGTTTTGTGGCCCGGTTAATTATCTGGAAGTATCAGATGAGGATCCCGATCAGATTGTAAGTGAAAATGGAGAGCTTATTGATTTGGAGAAAACAGGCTTTATTATTAAAATATTAACCTTTGTTCGTAGTGCCCGCACACCTGAGGAAGCCTTGAAAGGGATTGGATCAGCCATTGCGAGGGAAACCCAGAAGTCGATATTGAAATCCCAATTGGATAAATTAGGGAAAAATAAATACGCTTTACTAAAATTTGTTCCGGAAGTAGATTTACTTAATGAAAATGGACAATTTGTTAAAATTGAGACAGGAAGTGATATTGATCTATCGGTTAAAACCTTGATTTTGGTTCATGGTACTTTCAAGGATACTTATGGCACCTTTGATAATTTTATAACCAAAAAATATCTGAATACTGATCATAACTTCCTCAACTTTCTTATCAAAAATGGATATTATGAACAAATTCTTGCTTTCGATCATCCCTATTTTTGGGATACACCGGAGGAGAATGCCCAATGGCTGATTGACAACTTTTTAAAGGACTATTGTTTTGCCCCTAATTTGGTAGACTTACTGGGAGCAAGCAGAGGTGGTTTATTGGCTATGCATTTGGCCATCAGCCTAAAAAGTGCAAATCTGCTAAAAGTAAGGAAGGTACTTATTTTTTCAGGAGGACCTTCTGGCTTTGTGGATTCCATTGCGGGGCTTTCGAAATGGATTTCAGTGATGAATATAGGTGCTCCCGTACCTTTACAGAAACTATTATTGGGCATTGCCAGCATTGGACTAAGTTATATTGGAAAGAATTCCGGACTTGCAGCTATGAAATCCAACAGCCCTTTTCTGGAGAAACTGTATGGTGATCCTCTTGAACATCCTGTTATTTTTAAAGCCATGGTAGCAGATTGGAACAGGCATTTGGTGAGTGGGAAAGGCAGGCTTGACACTACAATGAAAAGGGTGTTGGCAACTGGATTGGATACCGTCCTTAAATTGTTTCTGGGTTGGCAACATGATTGGGTAATTGGATCGGCCGGGCAAAGAAAATTACCACAGGGCTTTAATGCCTTTCCTGAGCCTTCCTATGAATACAGTAGTATGCATGGCAAATATTTCCTGAAAGGTTACCCCCAATTCAAAGCTGACAATAAATGGCAGGAAGCTGATGTATACCATGAGATTTTAAATTTTCTTGAATAGCATAAGCACATTTTCTTTTCATAATTATTCTAAAACCTGAGTTCGACTTTTAATGATAGCGTCAATTCTTGCTCATATTAAAATCGCACTCAGGTCTAAACTAAAATATTTTCAAATAATGATCTCTTTTTGAAAATTTTGGTGTGTATCTCATATGAATAAATTTTTGGTAAAAAAGAAAGGCTTTATCGATATATCTAACCAATAATGCTATTAAATGAAAGAACTACTACAACTCGCCAGTCTTTCCCTGGTAATCGTAATTTTTAGTTGCGCAGAGGCAGGGCAGGGGAACTCCCATACTAACAAACTGCTTCTTAATAGTACTGATTCCTGTCTGACCGCAAAAGAAAAATTTCCCTCGGAATTAATCGATCCAGGTACAATAGCTCAAATGGTAAAGGTACCAGTTCGAGAGGTTAGGGTGGAAGATAACACCCAAATAATTGACAAACCTAAATATATGAATGTAAGATACCAGTGGCCATCAGACAGAACATTTATGATGACAATGGGAGATAGATCTGTGGAATTGGAAGCTAATAATTTTATTGCTGTAGGTAACATGGATCTCCTTAATTACCCAATGATTGGTAATGATAAAAGCTTTGTTGATTACTTTAAGCATATGTACAGGCTTAGTCAACCGCAAAATGGATTGTCTTCTGAAACCAATCAGCAAACACCCATAGTTAACAAATACGATGGACATAAATTACAAAAAGAGGAAACCAATATAGAATATGTCTTATTGGAAGGGGTAGGGGATGTTGCTTGCTGGGGAGTTATTAACATCACTGGTTTTAAAAGTTTACAGCTCAAAGTTTTGAAAAGCAATATTATATTTAATGTGAATGTAAATATTTCTGATGACCTACACGAAAATATTGAAATGGCAAAAGCTGTTGCTCTGAAAATAATCTCAGTATGTGGGAAATAGTAAGTACTTCTGAAAAATAAATCCTAACTTTTTCATCCTTATTATATATCAAATTATCTAGATTTGAGTTTCCTTACACTTTAAGATAGCTGATATGTCATTTTACAATACTCGGAATCTCCTCTATTTGTTTCTTTTGATTGTTTTGGGAAGCTGCACTACAAGCAGGATGCAAACTTCATCAGTTTCTTCCAATGAATTGAATAATTTGCATTATTTCCAACCTTTCAGTTTTATTCATCTCATAGAGAAAGGTAATTTGGGGGCTTTAAATGAAGAACTATCTTTAGAATCAAGGAATTTAACAGATTCCATACTAATCAATAAATCTGATCAATATAAACTTAGTGGTTCCATAAAATATAAGTTTTTTGATGATAGAGAAAAAGCAGAGGCTGATGTAATCTACTTAATTGATCAAATTGACTATAAGGGAAGTATACATGGAATTCAATTACCCGAAGTACTTAAAAGCATGATGGAAGAAAATAATACACGCTTTGCAATGGCTGTGCTTGTAGATGGTTTTGTTCGAAGTAAAGGCAACTATACAGGGCAGGTTTTCAAAAGCATAGGTATAGGGATATTAACCCTTGGAACGTATTATCCGGTTCCCATAAAATCCCGATCTTACTTACAGGTTATTATATTGGATGCTTATAATAACGAGATTGCATTTTACAGAAAAAGTGCAATGGATGATAAGTCACCTTTAGAACCAAAGGTGATTGACAAACAGCTGAACAATATATTTAAAGAGTATTTTTATTGAGCTATGTACACGTTACTTACAGGAATTCTAGTCAATATTCCTTGTAAGAATCCTTTACATTTACTACCATGCTTATACTTCAGGAACAGGCTTAAGTAAAGGCTCTTTTTCCATACAAACGTTTATATCATCAATTGAAAGATAATACCTTCTTATCTGTGCTTTATAGCTTTCTTCGAGTAAGTCATGTTCAAGAATATATTGTTTAGTGGCAATAATCTCTTCATGAAAGCCATAATCAACGGCAATATAATCAGCAGCATGTTCTACTTTTTTCCTGAAGCTTGTTGAAATATAGTATCTGAGGCCATAGAAAACCATTTTAAAATTGGAAAATGGCTCATAATCTACAAGATGACCCAGTTCATGGGCAAACCAGCCTGTAAGTACATCTTCAGGAAGGTCAGCGATAGCCAGTGTATCACTATCACGTACATAAACACCAAGCTTTATTTGATAGCTTTTAATACCTGTAAATAAATTACGGAAATTAATAAGTGGTTGAGCCTGCATAGTAGACTCTTTTATTCTCTCTTGGTTAAGTGTGATTTCGTAATCGTGTAAGGGCTTATAGCGTTTCATTACTTTCATAAAACTTTCTTTAATACGATCATCTGTAACATTTATAAAGTTTACTTTCATATTCTCATTATTTTCAGTTGAGATAAGTTTTGAATTGTCAATCTGGGATCTTGTGAGCAGGTTAAATGCTACTAGTATAAGAAGTATAAGGGAAGAGCAGAATATTGCTAGTTTTGTTGATTTTCTCATTAATTATTATCGGTATTGAATGTATTAGTTATTATTACAATGGTACCATTCTCTAATTAGTTCCGTTCCGCAGGTGTTTCAGTCAAATTCATATTATTATCAAAAGCGACTTCTTAGAATTAACTATTACAGGCCCTCGAAATAGTAAAGATATTATTTAGAATAAGTCCAATTAAATATTAATTTTACGTCATGGAACTTTTTGTCTATGGTGTGGCGCATATTATTCAGCAAGGAATACTTGCTATGGCTGAAAGAATGGATTTTATCACTAAAACTCGTATTGTCACACATATAGATGATATTTTAGCTTTATATCACCAATGGAATTCAATTATTATAATCGTTCCACTTGAATTTTATCTTAATGATCAGGAAGTAAAAGATTTCATTAAATCTAACCCTGCTGTTAAACTCATTTTAATTGCTGATCTGTATCGAATCGAAAGCAAAAAAATAACTGTTGAGGCTGATTTAGCAGATATAATGATTTGTAAGGATTGTAAGGAATATGAGTTTACGCATGCTTTGATAGCAGCCCGGGAATCTGGTAAATATTTATGTAGCGAACTTCTTAGCTATATCTTTCAAAATCATAGCAACTCAAATACGGTTCAGGAAGAATTACAATCATTAAGTGATCGAGAGTTGGAAGTGCTTAAATTGATAGGAGAGGGACAGTCTTCCCAGCAAATTGCAGATCAATTGTTTATTAGTAAACATACCGTTAACTCCCATCGCAAACGCATTATGCAAAAGCTATCCTTGTCTAAACCTACGCAGCTTATTCAGGTGGCGATAGCTTTTCAATTCAATCAGGAATAAGTTACTTGAGTATATAAACTTTGTTTTAAGTTTTCCTACATCACTTGTAGTCCAAAAAATACCGGAACTCTGCAGTTCAAACTTTACCTTCACTACCACTAGCTATCCCAAAATTCCCTACCTATAGCTATTGCCAGAATAACCTGCAAGTCCCATCTTTGCACTGTTTAGAATAAATCTAATTAAAAATAAAGATGTCGTTTACCAAAGTTATAGTAGCAATTATTGGATACTTACTGACTGCCAATTATGCAGTTGGCCAGGTTTACTTCTATGTAGAAGACAATAATGGCCTGGCTATTTCAGATGCTGTGATTAGCGTAACATCCTTATCAAAAGCCGGAAAGTCAGAAACAAGCTGGACTGACACAAAAGGAAAAGCAACTATCTCTATTAAACCTCCATTTATTATACAAATCTCCCACCTAAACTTTCACTCACATTCAGATACAATAAGGAACAGCGCTTCATTCAATTATCAACTGGAAGCAAAATCCTCTACATTAAAAGAGGTAGTGGTAACCGGGCAGTATGAAGCTCAGTCAGCAAAAAATGCCGTATACCAGGTCAAAACTGTAAATTCAGAAGTGATAAAAGCCATGGGGGCTACCAACCTGGAAGAAGTGCTTTCCCAACAACTGAATATCCGCTTCTCCCGCGACAACGCTGTAGGAAATGGAAGGATTAATATGCAAGGGCTTTCAGGACAGTATGTTAAAATCCTTATTGATGGTGTGCCAATGGTAGGAAGAACAGGTACAGGCAATGAAATTGATCTTAACCAGATCAATGTGCAAATGATTGACAGAGTAGAAATAGTGGAAGGTCCCATGGCCGTTAATTATGGAGCTGATGCATTGGCCGGAGTCATAAACATCATTACAAAAAAGGAAACTGATCAATCTGTTTTTCTCAACCTTAGTATACAGGAAGAAACAGTCGGAAATGAATATTCATTATTGGAAGATGGAATCCATAATTATTCTCTCCGCTTTGGTGGAAGAATTACCTCTAATTTAAATGGAGAAATTCAAAGCCGTTGGAACCACTTTGGCGGCTGGACAGGTGCAGGAGAGGGAAGAAACAAGGAGTGGTATCCCAAAACACAATGGATGAATTCCGGCCGATTGAATTACACTGCCAATCAGTGGAATCTTAGTTATCAACTACAACAATTATCAGAAGAAATTCTTGATTTGGGGAATATAAATTCCAATAATCCCCTACTTGACCCATTTGCAACAGATCAGGCTTTCAATACGGTACGCTGGATGCATCAATTGCAAGCTGGATTTTCATTGGGTAATTGGAAGCTAAACTCCGCCAATTCCTTTACCGATTATAGCAGGACTACAGCTCAATATAACACCAATATGGTTACAGGCAAAGAAACGCCTACTGTGGCTACTGAACAAGATACTATTTTTTATCAGTCATGGTTCAGCCGCAATACATTTCAAGGAAAATTATTCACGGCATTTGATTGGACAGCCAATGGTCAATTAGGCCTTGAGTCTACCTATGAATTAGCTGGTGGTACCACTTTATCGGATGGATATAAAGAGCTTACCGATGTGGCCTTTTTTGCCTCAACAGAACTTAATTATAAAATCAGGCTAAAAGTAAGGCCTGGAATCCGCTATACAGTCAACAGCATTTTCCACACTTTACCTACACCCTCTGTCAATGTAAAATATGACATCAACTCCTATGTACAAATCCGGGCAGGTTATGGAAGAGGGTTTAGAGCACCCTCCATTCGGGAACTGTACCATGAATTTATAGATGCCAATCATAATATTATTGGGAATGAGCTACTGCAACCGGAAACATCCCATAGCTATACCGCTAACCTCAATTTCCGGTTTTCTGATAAGTTAAAGATTAATTCCGGTGCTTTTTATAATGACATTAACGATAAAATCGGTTTTTACACTCCGGAAAGGGCCGATTTGCCTACTACCTATCAAAATATCAGTGTATTTAAAACCAAAGGGATAAATGCCGGTTTGCGGTACAATGTAAAGCAACTTCAACTTCAGGCTGGTACAGCATTTATTGGCCGCTACCAACAATTAAGTGAAGATGCCCCAACAGAGGTGCCTGAATTTATCTATTCACCAGAGGCCAATTTATCCATCCAATATCATTTCCCCGCTGTGGGCTTACAAACCGCTTTCTTTTACAAATTCACAGGGGCCAATAAAGACTACAGATTAGTCAATGACGAATCAGGTGGTACACAAGCTGAACTGCAACAAATAGATCCTTTTCATTGGCTGGATTTAACACTCACTCAATCCATTTCCAGTCAGTTCAGTATGAGTGCCGGGATTAAAAACCTGTTAAATATTGAAACTATTAATGACAATTTGAGCGGTGGAGCACATTCAGGAGGAAATTCCGGACAAACTTCGGTGGCTTATGGCCGCTCATTTTTCTTACGATTACAATATCAATTTTCTAAACCAATAAACAAATGAATATCAAAAACACTTTTTTCATGCTATGCTGCTCATTTCTGAGCTTATTCCTGTTTTCCTGTGATGATGATGAGCAGGTACAAGCCTTGTCAGTGAGTTTTTCAGCTTCGGAAATTGGCTTTTCTGGCGAGGAATCTGAAAAGTCGATAGAAATTATTTTCTCAAGAGCTACTGATCAATCCGGGATATTAAATTTATCTATTGAAGCGGGTAACCTTACTTATGGAGAGCAAAATGACTTTTATACCATGCCTGCAGCAGAAAATAATACCTTACAAATACCATTTGAAAGTGGAGTCAATCAGCTGAGTTTTCATGTGCACAAAGGAGCCGGATTAAATATTGAAGAAGACCAAAGTATCAGTTTTAAACTGCAATCCACCTCTGATGATTTCTTTCAGATTGGTGTAAATAATGAATTGACAGCTCAATTTTCTGAGAATTTCCTCTCAGCTTCCGGTCGTTTGGAGCTAAATTCCGGAGGAGCAGATTTCCCTTTACAATCCTTTGCAGATCTAAGCAAACATTCTGTACGCTCGGTAGATAAATATAGCTGGGATTTGGGTTTCACTACCGATAACACCTTCCGTGTCATTCTCAATTCATCTGCACAAGTAATGGCTCGTGCTATAGATAAAGTAGATTTAACTAATGTTACTGCTGAGGATACTGTAGATTTTGCCAACGAAATGCAAATTGGTTTTATGGCCACCAATGCAGCGGTAGCATGGATAGATTCACCCAATGGAGATTTATCAGCAACGGCAATTGCTGAAATAAGTGCAAATGATAGTGAAAACAAAGTTTACATTATTAAAAGATTAGGCGATCACCGTGATTGGAAGAAGGTTAAAATTAACCGAAATGGAGATGGGTACAGCATTCAGTATGCAGATATAGACGCAACTGAATTTTCTACCACAGAAATCCAGAAAGACGCAGCATACAATTTCAAGTTCTTCGATTTGGATCAGGGGGAAACAGAATTTGAACCTGCAAAAGACACTTGGGACATCATGTATGGTACCTATACAGAAATTGTATCATTTGGTCAGCCTGCTATTCCATATAGCTATAACGATTACATTATTATTAACCGAAATCAGACTTCTGTTTCATTGGTGATGGTTGAGGATTTTTCTTTTGAAGAATTTAGTATTGAGCATACAACAGAAGTTTCATTTGAATCTGAAATTAATGCACTAGGAGCCAATTGGAGGCAAGGTGGTGGGCCGGGATCCGCTCCACAGCTTTTTGATGATAGATTTTTTGTAATTAAAGATGCTGATGAAAACTTTTATAAAATCAGATTTACCCGACTTTATTCAGAGGATGGTGAGCGTGGTTATCCTGAGTTTGAATATCAACTATTAGATTAAATAAAACAATGCAAAAAATAATTTCCATCTTTTTTATAGTGTTACAATTGAGTTTAGGTGCTCTCTTTGTGTATGCCGGTGTTAGGAAATTTATTCCTAATCCGGCTCGCAAAGCTGCCACAGAGCAAAGCATAGAACCACCTGCTCATGTAGTACAAATGAAAGCTTTTATCGGGGGACTAAAAGCTCCCGATTATTTCTGGCCGCTTTTAGGAGTTGTAGAAATTCTTGCCGGCCTGCTTTTGATCTCTCAATATTTTGCACTGGCAGGAGCATTTTTATTACTTCCTGTCACCCTTAATATATTTCTATTTCACCTGTATCTAAAACCGGAAGATACTCCGGGCTTGCTAATGAGTGGCCTTTACCTGGCAGGAAATCTACTCATTATTCTATATGATTATAAAAAATTAAGACTTACATTTTTTACACCTAAACCTTTATTGAAATGAAACATTTTATTGTGTTAATAGCATGTGTGATGGCTACATCTGCCATGGCTCAAAAAAAGAAAAAGCAACAGGACATAGCCTCCATTAAAGCCATGTGTGGCTGCTATGAAGTAGCCTTCAATTTCGCAGAAACTTTTGCGCCTGATAAAGAGTATGAATTCCATGACAATTACCGTTCAAGTGCATTGGAGTATGTTTTTCCCATTGAAGAAAAGTCCGATAAAATTGTATTGCAACACTTATTAATTGTTGGAGATACCATGATCATCAAGCATTGGCGTCAGGACTGGTTATATGAGAATCAGGATATTTATGCTTTTCAGAAAGATAATACATGGGATTACCAACAGTTGCCAAAATCTCAGGTTGTTGGTCAGTGGACTCAAAAAGTTTATCAGGTAGATGACGGCCCACGCTATGAAGGTTCAGGCAGTTGGGTGCATATCGATGGTAAAAATTATTGGGAAGCAAAAGCAGATGCACCACTTCCGAGACGTGAATTTTCAAAAAGGGATGATTACAATGTGATGGCCCGGATCAATCGCCAGGAAATTACCGATTACGGCTGGTTGCATGAGCAGGATAATCAGAAGATTTTGAGAGCAGATGGTAAGGACAAATTATTGGCATGGGAAAAAGGATGGAATACTTATACTAAAACGGAAGATTCTAAATGTCAGGTGGCCAAAGACTGGTGGTCAGAATATGCTGCCTACTGGGCTGATGTAAGAACGGTATGGGATGAGTTATTTGCCAGCAAGGAAACTATCTCTATTAGAGGGAAAGTGGAAGATAAAGTACTTTTTATGCAATTGTTTTCTTTACAGGACGTATTACTGGAAGAGGAGAGCTACAACTCGGAAAAAGCGCAGCTCAAAATCAAAGAAACCATTCAAAAATATCTAAAAAGTGACCAAAGGCTGGTTTTAAAATAAATCGTTTGCCTAAAGTCCTCAAGTTGGGATTGGAAATGAACGCTTTCCAATCCCTTTGAGGCACAATCATACCCAAGCTTAAGTTTCCTCTTTAAACAAATAATTTCACAATTGAATTGGCAAATCTCCACTGATAGATAATAGAAGTTGATGAAAATAATCCAATGCTCGTCTGCGGGGACACAACACGAGGGCGGGCAGGGGCAGATTGGCCAGCGGAAAGGTTCATGCAAATCCTGTCTTGAGGGGATTTCCGCTAATCCATTTTACTCTCCAATATTCCACAGATCGTCATGGTTCGTGTCTCACGAACCATCAGAGAGGGTCAATATGACAAATAAGATTATTATTTAATTTTCAATTATTTTCTGTTTTATCATTTAAGGCGATAGATTTACAACTGAGATCACCTTTTCCTTTACAATAAATTTATTATCCAGTTATGCAGCACAGAAAATCCTATAGAATGGCCAAAGCCGGAGCCATCAATCAACTCAAATTAGTAGAAGAGCCAATTGATGCACCTGGCTCGCATCAGGTTCAGGTAAAAGTTCATTCAATAGGTCTCAATTTTGCGGATGTTTTTGCCATCTTAGGATTATATAGTGCCACCCCTAAAGGAAGTTTTGTACCCGGACTGGAATATGCAGGGGAAATAGTAGCTATTGGCGAGGCTGTAAGTGATTGGAAAATTGGAGACCGAGTGATGGGTGTTACCCGTTTTGGAGCTTATACTTCACAAATCAATATTGAAGAAAACTATATCGCACACATTCCAACTGACTGGAGTTATCAGGAAGGTGCTGCCTTTTTAGTACAGGCACTTACCGCATATTATGGCTTATTCCATTTAGGGAATATACAAAAAGGCCATACAGTATTGATTCACAGTGCTGCCGGTGGGGTAGGTTTACTGGCCAATAGAATGGCGCAAAAAGCAGGAGCCTATACCATAGGTACTGTAGGTAGTGAAAGCAAAATTGAACTGTTAAAAGAGGAAGGCTATCAGGATTATATCGTCCGCGACAAACATTTCAAGAAAAAATTGCATGACTCTTTAAAAGGTAGGCAATTGAACCTGATCATGGAATGCATAGGTGGCGAAGTATTTAAAGCCGGTTATGATTTACTGGCTCCGCAGGGCAGAGTGGTGAATTATGGATCTGCGCGTTATGGAGACACAAAAAACTCACCTAATTGGTTACGTCTCGCATGGCTATACCTCACACGTCCAAAAATTGATCCGCAAAAAATGATTGAAACCAATAAAGCCATTTTAGGTTTTAATCTGATCTGGCTTTACGAAAAAAAGGATTTAATGTCCCAAATTTTAAATGAATTGGAAGCCTTGAAAATGCCTGCTCCTTATATTGGTCATACTTTCAACTATGATCAAATGTATGAGGCCATTAAACTTTTCCAGTCTGGCAAAACAGTAGGTAAAGTAGTGGTAAAAGTAATTGATGAGTAGTTTTATTTTCCCGAAACCTTTCCTTTAAAGAAATCCCAAAATTCTTTTCTTTCCTCTTTGGAACTGGCTAATTTCTTGACCGTTCGCAGAAAACTTCCATCTGACCTGTCTTTCTTTATTGGCTTTATGTCCGGCAGTGGGGCAGGGGTTTGCTTTTCTTCGGGCACCACCGTATTTGTTTCTTCAGATGCCTGTTTTCTCATTCCAAAACTTTTAGGGTCCAGTTGCCCGGCATGTTCGTAATGAGTATTCGCTTTTTTCCTATAACCCATTTTTTCAAGTACCAGACCTAAGTTGTTATGGGAAATGGCATCTTCAGGATCTATTTCAATAGCTTTCTGATAATCCGTTTTAGCGCCTTCTAAGTTGCCGAGGCCATCCTTTATAAAGGCTCTGCTGGCATATCGAAACGGATTTTCAGGTTCAAGCGATACAGCATGGTCAAAATCAGCAATAGCTTTGTCAGCATTTTTGGACATATAATAAATTAATCCCCGTTCTCCAAAAAAATGCGCTTCATCGGGTTGGATAGCAATGGCTTTCGACAAGTCAGACAATGCTGCATTGTAATCTTTAATCTTGAAATAGGCTTTTCCCCGCTGATAAAAGGCAAGAGGATTGGATTGGTCTACTTCTATGTATTTGGAATATAAATGAATCCCTTGTTTGAAATCACCTTTTTGACAAAATGACGAGGCTGTTTGCAGTAAAATGTTGATTTCTTCCATACTTATAAATACGTCCCGCTGGTAAATTGTTTGTACTCGATCCTCCAAAATTATACAAGTATTTATCTAAAGAAAAGCATTAATGTGTTTTGATGTCATTTTAGCTCATTAAAATTTTTATACATGAGTTGGGATGATTAAAGCCTAATTAGATGAAGCAACCGAGTGTAGATTTGCATGAATATAGATAGGTTATCAAATGATGAAATCCTATTTTTGGACTTCTAAAACAAATTACTGAATTATGGTACAACCATGGATGCGTGGAGTTTTATTAATAGGTGCTGTTTACAATATTGCCTGGGCACTTTTCCTGTACTGGAAACCCGGAAGCTATATTAAATGGATAAGTGAAGGAGAGCAAACAGAGAATCCCTGGGTTATTTATCAGGCCATTGGGGTGGGCATCATTGGATTATGTATGTTTTTAAGTACTTTATATCCTATAAAGTTACGTTGGCTTATTGTATTGACATTTATTGCCAAGTTATTAGGAGGGTTATTTGTTTATCAGCTAATAATGGAAGCTATGTTCACTAAGAAATTTATGTTTCACTTGTTAATGAATGACTTAGTTTGGTTAATCCCACTTTTCTTAACCAGCTGGGCTGCATTCAAATCACAAAATGACCGTTAACAGCCTTTTGATTTCATAGTATTCTCAAAACACACCATATTGAATCATGAAATGAGCATCCCGAGTACTCGGGACCAACCAAGGATGAATCATTCCATAGTTTGCCCCGATAAATCGGAGTGACCATTAAAACCAAATTATATACACATGAATAAATACATTATACGATTACAACTACTAATATTAGCCTCTTTCCTTTTTGTTCATCATAACTTTGCTCAATATCAGCAAGGAAATTCTTCTACTGAAGTTTTGCATGACCTTCAAAAGCTCAGACATACTGCCCGCGTACTTTATATAGCTGCCCATCCGGATGATGAAAATACACGTCTCATTAGCTACTTATCCAAAGGGAGAAAATTTGAAACAGCTTATTTATCGTTAACACGAGGCGATGGTGGTCAAAATGTAATTGGACCTGAATTAAGTGAAGGACTGGGACTTATCCGTACGCAGGAATTATTGGCGGCAAGAAGAATTGATGGAGGAAATCAGTTTTTTACACGTGCTAATGATTTTGGTTATTCGAAACATCCTGATGAAACTTTTAATAAATGGAACAGGGAAAAAGTGTTATCCGATGTGGTGTGGGTAATTCGTAATTTCCAACCTGATATTATTATTACACGATTTAATGAAACACCCGGAAGTACCCATGGTCATCATACTGCCTCGGCTATTTTGGCAAGAGAAGCTTTTCATAAGGCAGCTAATCCTGAAATTTTCCCCGGACAACTTGAGTATGTAAAAACCTGGGAAACGAAAAAATTGTACTGGAATACTTCTTCATGGTTTTTCAGAGGAGATAAAGAGTTTTCAGAGGATGATTATACTTTGGTAAATGTAGGCGAGTATAGTTCTGTGCTTGGTTTGTCCTACACGGAAATTGCTGCCCTAAGCAGAAGTCAACACAAATCTCAGGCTTTTGGCTCTTCAGGGGTACGAGGCGAGGAGATCGAATACCTGGAACAGTGGGAAGGGAAAGGAAAGAATAACGCTCTTTTTGATGGGATATCAACGAATTGGGATGAATTCGAAAATGGAAATAAAATCAGCTCCACAATCGAACAGATTTTGTCTAAATATTCAGCAGAAAATCCGGCTGACATTATAACGGATTTACTTCAATTAAGAGATCTAATTGACCAATTGCCAGCAAGTGCCGTAAGAAAAAATAAGCTTTCCCAGATAGATCAGTTAATTTTAAAGTGTAGTGGTTTCTATCACCTTTTGCATCATGCTCAAAACTATGCCTCTCCTTCGGATAGTTTATCTGTAAATATGGAATTAGTGAATAGATCTGAGGCTGAGATTGAATTAAAAAGAATTGAAATAGCCGAAGTCTCTTTTTCCAAAAGCTACAATCAAGAATTGGCCAATAATGAGGTGCTTCATCTAAATCTGCCTGTAATGATCAGCAAAGATCAATCCTACTCTAATCCTTATTGGTTGGAAAAGGGTGCCGCAAATGGAATGTACCAGGTAGATGATCAGTTAAAAATAGGTCATCCAGAGAACAAACCTACTATCTCTGCAACTATTACTTTAACAATTAATGGACAGGAAATGGAAATTTCATCTCCCCTGATGCATAAACATACCGATAGAATTAAAGGAGAGGTTATCCAGCCATTCTATATAGTACCTGCTGTATCCATCAGTTTTTCAGAAGAAGTAGTAATATTTACAAAAGAGAAGCAGGAAAAAGACCTGACCATAAAGGTAAAAGCATTAAAAAATGAGGTTTCAGGAGAATTACAATTAGAATTGCCAGATTCATGGGAAGTGGTGAGTGCTAAATTAATGGACTTTTCTTTACTTGATAAAAATGAAGAAGTTAGTTTCAATATCAGGTTGAGAAGTGGTGTAAATCTTGGCCAATATTCCTTAAAAGCCGAAGTAGTTTTGGATAATGGGACTATCATAGACCAACACCTTACTGAAATTCAGTATGATCATATTCCGCATCAGGTAATATTAAATAAAGCACAATCCAAATTGGTGCTTTCTGATATTCAAATCGTAGGTAAAAAAATAGGATATATAGAAGGGGCAGGAGATGGTGTGAAAGAAGCCTTAAGAGCGATGGGCTATGAGGTGGAAACCATCAATATTGCTACGGCCTCTATTAAGGAATTAAAGCAATATGATGCTATAGTTGCAGGCATACGTGCCTACAATACTAATGAAGCCTTACAAGATAATTATAAAAAATTATTTACTTATATGGAACTAGGCGGCACATATCTTGTTCAGTATAATACAAGTTATAGTTTGCCTGAGAAAGATTTTTGGCCTTATCCATTGCAAATTTCCAGGGATCGAATTACTGTGGAAGAGGCCGAGCTTGAATTCCTCAATCCAAATCATCAGTTATTAAATTATCCAAATAAAATACAAAAGATAGATTTTGAAGATTGGATTCAGGAACGTGGCCTTTATTTCCCGGCTAATTGGGATAGTAATTATCAGACTATTTTAAAAGGCAGTGATCCTGGTGAAGCTCCTTTGACGGGATCCGTTTTAACAGCTAAGTATGGTAAAGGAAAGTTTGTTTATACCGGCTTAAGTTTTTTCCGTGAACTTCCAGCTGGTGTGCCCGGGGCATATCGTATTTTCGCTAATTTGGTAGCACCTGTTCCAAAAAAATAGGAAAAGTACATCTTCATCAAGTATTTATAGGCGTTAGTCGATTACTTGAATAGAAATATAAACAATTTACATACTTTCGTGTATAATGTGAAAACAAATCTGGAAGGCTAATAGGATCCATTACCAATCCCATTTACTTTAAGATATGTAAATTTTAAATATCACTACACTAAATTTGATTCAAATGAAATTAGAAGAAGAAATCAAACAATTAAAATTTGTAAATGAAAAGCAGAAAGCAATATTAAATGTAATTTATACAGCTAACTGGATGTCTTCTATACAGCATAAAATATTCAAAAGACATAAAATCACTTCTCCTCAATATAATGTTTTGAGAATTCTGCGGGGTAAATACCCGGAACCCCTTACTGTTTCTTCTATTCAGGAAAGGATGTTGGATAAAATGTCAAACGCTTCACGATTGGTTGACAAATTAGTAGATAAAAACTATGCGGAAAGATCCACCTGTTTGTATGACAGACGCCAGGTAGATGTTACTATTACTGAAAAAGGGCAGAAGCTTTTAAAAGCAATTGAGCCTGAATTAAATGAATTTCACGATAGTAGATTGATCCTTTCAGAAAAGGATGCCGAGATGGTCAATTCAGTACTTGATAAAATTAGAGGTTAAAATTTATATAGAATCAAATATCAGGGATTGAGTGTTGAAAATCAACAAATACACCTGATCTCATATAATTGCTTCAAAATCCAATAAACATCTTGTTTCGCTAAAAAAAATAGGCGTAGCAAGATGTTTTTTTTGTGCAATAATTAAAATAATTCAATCGATATAACCAACACAAAAGGTAACTCCCATTTTTTCAAAATAATTGTATTGAACTAATACAAATACTTATATTAGCATAAAAATACTGGCTGATAAAACCTGATTTCCTGATATGAAAAGCTTATATAAAAAAATTATTCTGGTTATCCTTTCTCTGATTATTATTTTAATAGCCGTATTTTTAATGGGCCCTAAAATAAAGGAACCGGAATTTTCAGAAGATATACCTACAGTAGAAACTGATTTAAACAAATTGGATGAGTGGGTTCAGGCAAAAGAAATTATGGCAGGTGAAATTAAACCTGATAATGAAGCCAGGATTGTTTGGCAGGATTCAACACCATCAAAAACAGAATACGCACTGGTCTATCTGCATGGTTTTGGTGCCAGTCATAAAGAAGGTTTTCCTGTCAATTTAAACCTTGCAGATAGCCTGGATGCCAACTTATATTTGGCACGCCTTAAGGGACATGGATTAGTAGCTGAAAATGCTTTTGAAGGTATTACGGCCGAGAAATATATGCAATCTGCTTTGGAAGCTTTAGCTATAGGCCAACAATTAGGAGAAAAGGTAATACTAATGGGTACTTCTACTGGTGGTGCTCAGGCATTATACATGGCTTCGCAGTTTCCTGAAAAAGTACATGCCCTGATTCTTTACTCTCCTTACATAGAGTTAAGGGACAATAAAAATGCAGAGCTTGTAATTGGGCCATGGGGCAAACAAATCACGAAATGGACATTAGGAGGAGAGATTTCCACCACTGAAAGGCCTGATTCTGTAGCGGCCTATTGGTCTACTTTTTATCATGTAGATGGTTATTATTCCTTGTTCTCAATGATCGATATTACTATGCGTAATGAAACATTCAACGCCATTGATTGTCCTGTTTTTTTAGCTTACTACTATAAAAATGAAACTGAACAGGATAATGTGGTTTCTGTTGAGGCAATGAATGAAATGTTTGCTCAACTCAACTCAAACAATAAAAAGAAAATAGCTTTTCCTGAAACAGGAGATCATGTGATCGCATCTTCTCTTCGCTCTAAGGATTGGCGCTCTGTTCAGGATAGCTCTTGGGCTTTTTTAAAAGAATTGAACTAGAATTGGGTAAGCATCTGAATTGCTATCATTGAATAATTCTTCGCAATTGTAATATTTTTCTATTACATCTCAGTGGTTCCTCTCCCCAATAGGTTTTCTTCTTTCAAGTTGTTTTTTATCATTTCAGCAAACTCTGTTGAAAAGCTTAATATTGATTTTGGATTGACAGTTTCTGATTGGGCAGACCAAATGAGTCTTTCTGAATCTGCATCATACAAATTGGTTTCTAGAAAATACCGCTTGTCTTCCGCATAATATCCCCTGTCATATACCTGAGGGTACCAATGATTGTAGTATCCCCAGAAATTACCGTAATAACCAAATCGGCTGATTGGTGCATATATATAAGTTCCTGGTATATAGCGGGTTTCTGTTTCCTTATCAATGAGGGCGACTGTTAATATACCATCAAAACCATTTTGTCCGATGGCATCTAAAAGGTCTTCTTTACTGCCCATTTTTTCATCACGTAAACTTGGTGGAAAAAGGTCAAATCCACGAGTTACTTTCACTCCCTCATTACTCAATTCATTTTTTAGTTCACTTTCAATTGACTGTCTGACATTTACATTGTCAATCATGGCAGTGACTAGAATATCACTGTATTTTCTTTGTTGAGGTACCTCAGGATTAGTCCATGAGCCGGTAACTCTGGTGGTGGGCCCACAACTTACCATTAGTAGAAATATTCCTAATACAAAAAAGAGTGATTTATGAAAATGTTTCATTGTGATTTTATTTAGGTCAAAAAATGAGGATTATAAAAAAACTAGAGCAATATCCTTTGTAAGTTGACTCCTCTATCTTAAGATTACGGACTAATGTATTTATTGTTTCAGGTTTATATAAGCTATTATAGGGGTTAAAAAATTCTTCAACACTGATTAAATTCTATGAATTTTCAATAGAGAATAGGATCGGTCTGCCTCTTATGTCAATTGAAAAGTATTTGAATGCTGATTAATTATTTCTCCTCTTTCTTTCTGACATTGCTCTTCTTTTTGGCCATTTTTAAAACCATTTCTTTTGTCTGATATGAATAAGGATTTATATCTAGTCCTGCTTCTTTAAGAGCAATGGCTGTCCATACATTGGAGTTTTTAGTTAGGTAATATTTCTGATTACCCATGAAGAACCTACTGTTCAAACTAAAACCTTTCTCTCCTGGAATTGCCAAAGTATCATTTTCAAGTTCGAAATTTTCATATAGAAAAAGGCACAGATTTTCATAGCCTTCATTACTTATGGATATTGGAATAATTTCATCTGTTATTCTTTCCGCACCTTGGATGTCATTAATTCCCGCCACTTGCAATACAGAAGCTGTAGGCCATAAAGCGGCTTTGATACCATACCAAAGATTAAAGTCAGAATGTTGATAATAGTCCTTATCTCCCCAACCTACCAGGAGAAAGTTGAATTTACTGAAATCATATTCATCCGGCCAGCTTATACCTTCGAGGCAAGTGGAAGAAACAATTAAACCTGTATGCCATCCCTGGCTTACCACATAAATTACTTTACCCTCTTCAGTTAATTCAGTTTCCTGATGAGAACAAGCCAACATTGATAAGAGAAGTAGAGAAAACGTATTTAATTTCATCTGATATATAATTGAGGTTTTTCGGCATCAGGAATATTTTAAATACCTGTTCTTATATAAACTCTTAATACCAAAAATGGATATACCTGAACATTCGGCCTTTAAGTCTGGTTTGTTGAGTATTCAAATAATTGAAAATTGATGGATAGTCCTGAATAACTAAGTCAGTATCCTTTCGTTATTCCCTTTCAACTCTCAATTATTCAAATTAATTTTCAGGGTTCAAAATCTAATATTTTATGCAAGAGGAAAAAATCATTATTGTTGGTGCAGGTTTGGCCGGCCTGGTAGCTGCTATTGAATTGGAAAAAGCAGGTTTTAAACCAACAATTTTGGAGGCAAGTGACAGGGTAGGTGGTAGAGTGAAGACAGATGTAGTTTCCGGTTTTTTATTGGATCATGGTTTTCAGGTATTATTGACGGCTTATCCGGAAGCAAAAAGATATTTGGATTTTGATCAATTGCAGCTAAATTATTTTGATCCGGGAGCATTGATTTTTATGGAGGGGCAGTCATTCCGATTCAGCGATCCGTTAAGGCAACCTACAAGAGCCATAGAAATGTTACTTTCCCCAATAGGGACTTTTTCCGATAAGATTAAAATTTTTAAATGGACCCGCGCATTAAGAAAACAAAGTGTTGAGAAAATTTTCGCAAAGAAGGATCATACTGCTATGGAACTCCTAAAGCATAAAGGTTTTAGTGACGGTATCATTGAACAATTTTTTCAGCCATTTTTCGGGGGAATATTCCTTGAAAATGAGTTAAACACTTCCAGTAGAATGCTTGAGTTTGTAATGAAAATGTTTAGTGAGGGTTATGCCGCAATTCCTGCAGAAGGTATGGGTGCTATACCCAAAATGCTGGCCAATCAATTATCACAAACAAATATTTTGTACAATCAGAAAGTAACTAAAGTAGGATATAATAGGGTTGAGCTTGAAAGTGGAGAGAAAATGATAGCAAATGCCATTATTATTGCGACTAATCCGGAAGACTTAATGCCTCAGGTGGCCGGACAATTTGAGGGACAGCAAACCGTCACTAATCTCTATTTTGAGTCTGACGTAAATCCAATAGGAAACGCACTAATTGGTTTGGTGGTCAAAAAACAATCATTAATCAATAACTTTTGCCTGATGAACAATACTGCTGCTTCCTACGCTCCTGAAGGCAAGAATCTTTTTTCGGTTTCAGTAAATAATAATCAGGGACTTAAGATGGAGGAACTACAGCATAAGGTAATGATTGAATTAAAAGAACTTATGCCGGAACTTGCTCAGGCAAATTTAAAACATATAAAAACTTATTTCATTTCCAATGCACTGCCTGTAATAGATGATTTTCAATACAGCATGAAACCTTCTTCAACTAAAATTCAACAAGGAATCTATTTAGCTGGAGATTATTTGTTAAATGGTTCTATTAACGCAGCTATGTTGTCAGGCAGAATGGCCGCCCAAGCCGTTTATGAAGATACCAAAGGAAAAGGCTTCAGAAGTTGAAAATTCAATTGTATCTCATGAATTCCCTGTTTCTAGAGATTCAAATTAGATTTTGATTTTATTCTGGTGCATTGTATCATTTTTTCGAGCACACCTACCTTAAAATAGTGCAAATCCTTACATTTGTTAATTTCCTTTTTTTAAGAGGTTTTATCACTTTATTAACTAATAATCATATTTAATCTTTGAATAGGTTAAAATATATTCAATATTTTCAAATCCTTAGTTCTAAGCGTTCAAAATATAATACGCGATTAGTCTTTACAATTGTATATTAGTTTGGTGAATGGGTATAGTTATGAAATTTAATTTTGTACATTCAGAAATAACAGTCATAATCTGAAAACATTAAACTTCTAACCTATGAAACTACACTACCTAACTACCAAATTATTACTCTTCTTTCTATTCGTCCCTTTAATCTGTTCATATGCCCAAGAGAGTGAGGATGACTTTGATATTTTATCTTTAGAAGAACTAATGAATATTTCAGTTTCTGTTGCTTCTAATACGCAACTCACACAAAGAGAATCTCCCGGGATTATAAGTGTAATTACAGAAAGAGAAATTGCCAATATGGGAGCAAGGGATTTGATGGATGTCCTCAATATGATTCCTGGAGTATCTCTTGGAAAAGATGTTCAAGGCACTGTTGGATTTGGTTTGCGTGGTAATTGGGGCTTTGAGGGTAAAATCCTGATTCTAATGGATGGTATTGAGATGAACGAAACATTGTTTGCTACTACTCCATTGGGAAACCACTTTAATGTAAGCAATATCAGTAAAATTGAAATAATAAGAGGCCCCGGTTCAAGTATATATGGTGGATTTGCTGAATTAGGAGTAATTAATATTATCACCAAACATGGTGAAGAAGTAAACGGGTTAAGTGCTACAGGAACCTATGGAACAGGGGAGAAGACCTTCGCACGTAGAAACCTTAGCCTTACTACTGGTGATAAACTAGGTGATTTTGAATATGTAGTCAACGGCTTTATTGGTCAGGGGAATAGATCTGAAAGTGTATTTGAAGATATTAATGGTGTAAGGGCAAGTCTTACTGACCAGAATAGATTGGATCCTACACTTCTCAGTACTAAAATGAAATATAAGGATCTTAGTCTGAAGTTGATTTATGATGGGTATGAAACCACTTCATTAAACTGGTATGGTGAAATTGAAGAAAATGCCCCCTATTCTATGTCTTTTAAAAGTGTATATGGGGAGTTAAAATATGAATATAAGTTAAGTGAAAAAATCAGTATTATCCCCAGACTTGAAGTTAAGAATCAAAAACCCTGGAGAGTTTCTGATTCAGAAGATTGGTTATATGAAATATCTGCAAGTAGAACACGAGGAAACGTAACCTCCAATATACAGTTTACTGAAAATATTAATATGCAAGCTGGTTTCGAGGTTTATTCCGATGTAGCAAAAGACATTAGTGGGGGAACAGATTATTTTGGCCCTGGAGAGAGTGAAGTAGATTATTTTAATACAGCTGTGTTTGCACAAACAAGATTCATCTCAAATTTGGCTAATTTAACTCTTGGTCTTCGTTATGATGAGCATAGTGAATTCGGAGGAGCCCTTTCTCCTCGATTGGGAGTTACTAAAACATGGGGTAAATTACATACTAAATTTTTATATAACCAGTCTTTTCGCGCACCAGCAATAGAAAACATCAATCTTAGCTTTGATGGAACAATTGCACCTGAACGAACCCAGGTTTTTGAATTTGAACTAGGGTTCCAGGTCTCACCGAAAATGATATTGGTTGCTAACCTTTTTGATATTACAATCAAAGATCCTATTGTTTATTTTCTTGATGAAGAAGGAGGGGAGGGTTATGAAAATTTCCCTGAAACCGGAACACGTGGATTTGATATCGAATCCAAATACAAGGACAAGTGGGGATATATCAACATAAACTATTCTTTTTATTCCTCTAATAATAAAAATGAAGTGCCTTTATATAATATTCCTGACGAGGACGCTTCATTGCTGGGGATGCCTAACCACAGGCTAAACCTCTACAGTAACTTCAAAATCGGCAATAATTTCAGTATAAACCCATCATTTAATTTATATGGAAAGCGCTATACTGTTACAGGCCTTGATGGGAATGGAGATACTACTTTTGGAGCAGTTGATTCCGATCTGTTTTTGAATTTATTCTTTAATTACAGGAATCTATGGAAAGATAGAATAGATATTGGAATAGGGGTATACGATGTACTGGATCGAAAAATGAAATTTATACAGCCATATGACGGAGGTCATTTACCTCTCCCAGGAATGGGCAGAGAGTTAATGGTTCGTATGTCATTTAAAACTAATTGGTAAACAAGGTTGAAAAATTAATTATCTATCTTTTTTCAATTACCTAATGGTAGTCCTACTGACAGTGGGGCTACTTTTTTTTCAACAAAAGATAGAATGTCATTTCAATTTAAATAAGGATTCACAATCTTCTTTCAAAATGCCTCCCATAATAATAGTGTCCAAAGTACTGGTATTTGCTACCTCCTGTGCGCGTAAATTGATTTGTTTGCAATAAGTAGAGGCAAATGGAATATCCGCTCCGTATACTACCTGCCCGATTTCCGTCCAAATGATTGCTGACATACACATAGGACAAGGTTCCACTGTGCTATAAATTATTAAATCCTCCGGATGGTTATAATCCAATTTGTCTATTTTCCTTAACGCATTTATTTCAGCATGAGCTATAGCACCATCATGTATTGCAGTGTTATAGGCCCCAACAAACTGTCCTTCATTATCAACAATTACAGATCCGAACGGAGTTTTACTTTCCCGAGCCAAATCAATGGCCATTTTCATCCAAAATTCATGCGATTCCTCCATTTAAATATTGATTAATGACTTCTTTCAAATATATGATTTTTTATACCTAGATTTTGTTAACTTTATTTCTCAAATATTATCAATTGTATCAATGAAAATAACAAAAAAACTAATTTACATTTTAGTCTGTTCCTTCTTCATCTATTCTTGCAATCCGGCAAAGGAAGATCAGGAAAATGATTTAACGAGAATTAATCAGGAAGTGTTGAATAACAGTCAGGCTTACTCTAACCTTGAAAAGATTACCACTGATATAGGCCACAGACTCACTGGTTCTGAAAATGGAAAAAAAGCAGAGCAGTATACATATGATCTCTTTAAATCCTATGGTTTTGACAATGTTCAATTCCATGAATTTGAGGTAGAGGCATGGTCACGGGATACTGTAAGCCTTTCAGTGAATGAAGAAGAAATTCCTGAAGTGGTTTCTCTGGGGCATTCACCTGTATCTGTTGATGTAACAGCAGAAATATTGGACGTTGGAAATGGTTTAAGAGCTGATTTTGAAGCCAACAAAGAACAGGTAAAAGACAAAATAGCTTTAGTGTATATTGGGCTTCTTCCTGATAGTGAGGAAGGATTAAACAATATCCATCGATCAGAAAAAACCGCATTGGCTATTGAGTATGGTGCAAAAGGCATCATGATCATTAATCAAGTGCCGGGCGGTGTTTTGCTTACCGGTACTGCCTCGGTTACAGGCAAGTTAATTGATATTCCTGCAGTATGTATTACCTACGAAAAAGGAATTGAGCTTAAATCAGAGTTAAAAGAAGGTGAGAAATTAAATGCTCATATTACTATGAAGAACAATAGCGATATGATCAAATCCAGAAATGTAATTGCTACATTAGAAGGCTCTGAGCTGAAAAATGAAAATATTCTTGTAGGAGGCCATTTAGACAGCTGGGATTTATCAACAGGTGCAATTGATAATGGTATTGGTATTGCCGCCATTCTGGATATGGCGCGTACTTTTAAAGCATTGGATATCCAGCCAAAGAGAAATATTCAGTTTGTAATGTTCATGGGTGAGGAACAGGGGCTTTTAGGCTCCAAAGCAATGGTTGCACAATTAAAAAAATCTAATACCTTACAAAACGTGCGCTACATGATGAATATAGACATGAGCGGTAATCCAAAAGGTTATAATGCTTCGGGCAGAGAGGAAATGATGAATCTTTTTGAAAATATCGGAGACAAAATTCAGGCAGTGGACAGTACTTATGCTAACGAAAATGCCAATAGGGCAGGATTACATAGTGATCATCAAAGTTTTATGATGGAAGGTGTACCAGTAGTAGGTCTTGTGGGACAGTTGGATAGAAAAGTTTACGATTTCTATCATTCCAATGGTGATGATTTTGAATTGGTAAATGAGTCCCACTTGAAAAATACTGTGAGGTTTGGTAGCATGTTTTTATTGGAATTGGCAAATACTGATACTATTCCCGCACAATCTCTTACCTTTGAACAAACTAAAAAGTTTATGATTGACCAGGGCTTACGTGAAGAACTTGAGTTGGGCAATGAATGGAGATGGGGAGAATAATCGTCTTGTCGGGTGAATAAAAAAATAAATTCAGATAATAATAAACAAAAGTAAATAATTGTATGGCAGATTTTGATTTTGATGGAGACAAGGCTAAAGAGTCTTTCCAGAAAATAGTAAAAAACATCAGGCTAATTGTAATAGTAGTCGTGGTATTGGTGGCTATTATCAGCACCTTTTTTCAAGTAGGGGCTGAAGAAGTAGGAGTGATTACCCGCTTGGGTAAATACAACCGCACAGTGGAATCAGGCTTGAATTTTAAAATGCCTTTTGCTGAAAGTGTGATAAAGGTACCAGTTGAAAGGCAACAGAAACAAGAGTTTGGGTTTAGAACTACAAGTGCGGGAATACAGTCCACCTTTAGTAAGCGTGGTGCTGAAGATGAATCTTTAATGCTTACAGGTGATCTGAATTTGGCGGATGTAGAATGGGTAGTGCAATATAGAATTGACCTACCCTACAATTACCTCTTTAAAGTGAGGGATCCGGAAAATACTTTACGTGATATTTCTGAATCAGGTATGAGACAAATTGTGGGTGACCGTACTGTAAATGAAGTGTTGACAGTAGGTAGATCTGAAATAGCAGGTAAACTGAAAATCCTTATTCAGGAATTGTCCAATGAATATGAATTAGGTCTTCGGATCGAACAGGTAGTGCTGCAAGATGTAACACCTCCGGAACCGGTAAGATCTGCATTTAACGCAGTAAATGAAGCTCAACAGGAAAAGGAAACCTTGATCAACCAGGCGAAATCTGAATACAACAAGGTAATTCCGAAGGCTGCAGGTCAAGCGGAAGAAACCATCCAAAAGGCAGAAGGTTATGCGACCGAACGTGTGAATAATTCCAAAGGTCAGGTAGCACGTTTTAATCAACTTTATACCGAGTATATAAAAGCCCCACAGGTAACTAAGAGCAGGATTTATCTTGAGACTATGCAGGAAGTAATTCCGAAATTAGGAGATAAAATCATTATGGACGAAAAGGGAAGCAATGTTTTGCCTTTGTTGCAAATGACTTCACAAACTGCTAAAGGAAATCAATAAAAGGCGAATAAATTGATAATAAAAATATTATGAAGAAAAATACAATCACACTATTAATAGCCGCTGTTGTTATTATAGTAGTTATAGCACAATCTTTTTATATAGTAAATGAAGAAGAGCAAGTTGTAATCACTCAATTTGGAAGACCAGTTGGTGAAGCAGTAACAGAAGCCGGTATTCAGTTTAAAATTCCTTTTATTCAAAAGGCCAACTTTTTTGATAAGCGTTACTTGGAATGGGATGGTGATCCCAATCAAGTGCCTACAAAAGATAAAAAATTCATCTTTGTTGATACTTATGCCAGGTGGCAAATCACCGACCCTTTACAATTTTACAAACGTTTGACGAATGAAAGAGGTGCTCAGTCCAGGTTAGATGATATTTTGGATGGTGAAACCAGGGATTTCATTGCTAAAAACTATTTGGAAGAAACAGTGAGAACGAGTAACAGAACTCCTATTTCAAGTGGTGCGATTAGTGAGATTGTGGAAGATAGCCTGGTACAAATTTATGTAGGAAGAGACAGTATTCAGGAATACATCCAAAGATCTGCAAGCTTGCAAGCCCAGGATTTGGGTATAGCTATTCTGGATTTTAGGTTTAAGCGTATTAATTATGTGGAAGAAGTAAGGACGCAGGTTTATGAAAGAATGAAAAGTGAGCGTTACAGAATTGCTGACAAATTTCGATCAGAAGGTCAGGGTGAAGCTTCTCGTATTAACGGTGAAAAAGAAAGAGAATTAAAAACTATTCAGTCTGAAGCTTTCAGAAAAGCGGAAGAAATAAAGGGTAGGGCTGATGCGGAAGCTGCATCTATCTATGCTAATGCTTATGATAAAAACCTTCAGTCAAGGAATTTATATACCTTTTTGAAGTCCATGGAAACTTTCCAAAAAACTTTCAATTCTGAAACCACAGTCATACTTTCCACTGATAGCGAATTATATAAGTATCTGAAAAGTAGTCAATAATTTAAATTGATTATTTTTTTTCATCAATAGCCATCCGGATATAAGTCGGATGGCTATTTTTTTGGTCAATATAAGTTTCCTTCTAAAAATTGTTTAATCACTGATAATCATTCCCTCTTACCACATTCCATTTTTTACTTAATGAAAATTACCTTATTTTTCGGTTATGGACGATGGAAATGAGCTCGACAATAACAAACCACCTATATTGGGAAGTTGGAATAACTTTTATTTTCTGGTACTGGCAGTATTGGTTAGCCTGATCCTGATTTTTTATGGTATAACCCAGTATTACGCATGAGCACAATAGATTGGGTTGTATTATTTGGCACATTAATACTGATTGTAAGTTACGGGGTTTACAAATCTCGTGGTAGCAAGGATATCAATTCTTATTTAAAAGGAGAGAATAGCATGAAATGGTGGACCATTGGTTTGTCCATTATGGCTACACAGGCCTCGGCTATTACCTTTCTTTCCACTCCCGGGCAAGCCTATCAGGATGGAATGGGGTTTATCCAGTTTTATTTTGGTCTGCCCATTGCAATGGTGATTATCAGCATCTGGATTTTACCCATTTACTATAAGTTGAAAATTTACACTGCTTATGAATACTTGGAGGGGCGGTTTAATTTACAAACCCGGATTTTAGGTGCTTTTCTTTTTCTCATCCAAAGAGGTCTGGCAGCGGGTATTACCATTTATGCCCCGGCAATTATTTTATCATCCATATTAGGGTGGCCTCTCTTTTACACCAATTTAGTGATAGGAGTGCTGGTGATTATTTATACTGTTAGCGGTGGTACCAAGGCGGTGAGCCAAACACAAAAGCATCAAATGATCGTAATGATGGGGGGAATGATAGTGGCAGGAATATTTGTGGTAAAGCTACTACCGGATCATATTGGCTTTGTAGAGGCAACTAATTTGGCGGGCCATTTGGGCAAGCTGGATTTGATTAACACTGACGTGGATTTTGACAATAGGTATACCTTATGGACAGGCCTACTGGGAGGGCTTTTTGTTGCACTTTCTTATTTTGGGACAGATCAGTCTCAGGTAGCACGATATTTATCCGGGAAAACCTTAACAGAAAGCAGGTTAGGTTTAATGTTCAATGGTTTGCTTAAAATACCCATGCAATTTATCATTCTTTTCATTGGAGCCATGGTATTCGTATTTTACCAATTCAATCAGCCTCCGGTATTTTTTAATGAAGCAGCATTGGAATTAGTACATGCCGATCCGGTCAACAGTGACAAATATGAATCAATAGAAACTGCTTATTCCGATCTTTTTATACAGAAGAAAGAAAAGATGGAGTTATTGGCCATATCGGATCAGGATCATGAAATTGACCAATTGAAAACTGAGATCAAGACCATTCAGGGAAAAGAAGAAGTCTTACGTGATGAAGCTAAAGCAGTCATCAAAAGTGCCAATCCCAATATTGAAACTACAGATACAGATTACGTTTTCATTAGTTTTGTAATGAAATACTTACCGGCAGGGATTATTGGTTTGTTGCTGGCTGTTATATTCTCAGCAGCTATGTCTTCAACAGCATCAGAGCTAAATGCACTCGCTTCCACCACTATTATAGATATATATAAAAGAAATATCAAGAAGGACGGTAGCGAAAGACATTATTTAATAGCTTCTAAGTTATTTACTCTCTTTTGGGGACTGGTAGCGGTATTTTTCGCCACTTTTGCCGGACTTCTGGATAATTTAATTCAGGCAGTCAATATTTTGGGTTCTATCTTTTATGGTACCATTTTAGGAATATTCCTGGTCGGCTTTTTTCTAAAGTGGATCAAAGGGAATGCTGTATTTGTGGCAGCATTAATTGCACAGGCCATTGTTCTTTATTTTTACTTTTATACTGACCTTGCCTATTTGTGGTTCAATGTAATAGGTTGCGGAGCTGTTATGGCAATATCAGGCTTTATCCAACTGGTTAAAAATCAAAATTAATGAGGGGTAAAACATTTGGTGTTTTCGTTGTGTAGTTGTATTTTTCTTAATTATTTATAATTATGACAAGAAAAACCTCATTGTTAGTATATCTGGTATTGTTGGTAGGCAAGGCTCTGGGTCAGGATCCTGAATTATCAAAAATTTACATGGACCAGGCTGATCAGGTTTATGCTGAAGCCAAGGATGCTATTGAAATTGCCAAAGAGATCTATGTACAGGCAGTGGAAGCAGATACCAATAATGTGAGAGCCAACTATATGGCTGGCAGGCTTTATCTTGAAACTGTTAACCGCGACTATTCTACAAAATACTTCGAAAGAGTAGACAGACTCGATCCGAAATATAAATTCAATATTGACTATTTAATTGGCCGAGGCTATCAGTACGGACTGGAATTTGATGTTGCGTTGAAATATTTTGAAGCTTATAAAAAGCGATTATTAGCTAATAGAAGCTATCGTGGGAGGGATGTAACAAGTACTACAGATGTGAACGAGCGTATTCAGGAATGCAAGAATGGTATGGAAATTATCAATTCACCATCTCTTTATACCATAGAAAATGTTGGGGAAAACATTAATTCCGCCTGGCCTGATTATGCCCCGGTACTCAATGAAGATGAATCTGTGATGATATTTACTTCCAGAAGGCAGGAAGACAATACCAATGAAAATGTAGATAAAGACAATTTCTATTTTGAGGATATTTATATCTCTAAAAGAAAGGGGATTACATGGCAAAAGGCTCAAAATATTGGCACCAACATCAATACAGAGTATCACGATTCCAACCTATACCTCTCCAGAGACGGAAAAACCCTTTATATATATTCTGATGTGGGCAATGGAGATATATTTTATTCAGAAGAGAATGAAAACGGAGAATGGTCCAAGCCAAAACCTATACCGGGACGGATTAATTCAGCAGGGTTTTCCGAGCAGTCTGTCAATATTAGTGCCGATGGTGAATTTCTCTTATTTGCTTCTAACAGACCCGGGGGTTATGGTGGCTTTGATATTTATGGATGTTATAAGGAAGATGGGGAATGGAAGCGCCCCTTTAATATGGGGCCGGAAATCAATACAAAATATGATGAAGATGGCCCATATATGGCCGATGATGGCATTACTATCTATTTCAGTAGCAAAGGACACAAAGGATTTGGTGGGTTTGATGTGTTAAAAACAACATATGATGTAAAAACTGAAAAATGGCTTAAGCCGGAAAATTTGGGATATCCGGTTAATACAGTGGATGATGAAGTCTACTTTAATCCTACATCGGATGGTAAAAGAGGATATTTGGCTTCTGTGAGAGAAGAAGGCCAGGGTTTTACTGATATTTATATGGTAAAATATACCGGTAATTTAGGTGAAACAGCAAAATCGCGTATAGTTGAGTTGAAAAAGAAGGAAAATAACTTTATTGATGATGAAGATTTAAGAGTTAAAGAATTAATCGATTCTGTTCTCAATATATCTGCTTATCAAGTGTATTATGAAATCAATTCATCGGAAATATTGCCTGAATTTGAAAAGAAACTTTTGGATATGGCCAAATTTCTAAAAGGTCATCAAAATCTTGGTGTGCAGATATCTGCTTTTTCATCTTCTGATGGAAATCCTAAATACAACTTTGAGCTCTCCAACAAAAGGGCACAGGCTGTAATGGAATTCTTTAAGAAAAATGGAGTAGAAGAGGATCGGCTGGCTGCACGGGGATTTGGTATACTTACCGGCATGGAGAATAAAACCAGAAGAGCTGAGGTGAAAATTATGGATCTCTCCAAATTTGATGAATAAAAAAATCCCATTCTTACAGTAAAGTAAAAATGGGATTTTAAATATTTTTTTGCAGATGTTATTTCAAACCAGCAATCAAATCTTCATTTCTTTTGATGTATCCAAAATCACCACCTTCATAGGCCTTGGCCAACTCTATTGACTTTTCAGCAACCTTTTTGGCTTCCTTATTATTGCCAAGTTTGGCCAATATTTGAGCTTTCAAATATAAATGCCAAAACTGTTGGTCATTTTTTCCTTCAGCCAAATAGCTATTTACCCAAGCTAATGCTTGATTTAAATCTTTTCCGGTATTGAAATAATAATTTGCTGCAGAAATATAGTTGGAAGGATTTACCTTAGTGTTCTTTTCTATTTCAGCCATTACTATTTCGTCATAAGAAACCTCTACAGGTACTTTCAATGAGTAGTTCTCCCAAGCAAAATGAATGTTGGCCTGAGTGTTTTCTTTATTGATATCAGATATCTGGAAAGAAAGAGTCTCGACCGGCTTGCTTAACATTTCAGCCTTTATGGGGGCGGATAGAACCTCATTTTCAGCTTTAAAGGCACCTAAATTGCCACCCATAGATAAATCAGAGTACAATTTAAATTCCCACGTATCTTTACCGGGAGTCATTAAAATTAAATATTCACCTGCTTTCACTTCCTTACCGGCAATTTTAGCATCAGTGTTCAACTTCAATACAGAACCACTATTGGCACCTGCTCTCCACATTTCTCCAAAAGGTTGCAAGAAATCATCACCTTCTCCAAAGATAGCACGGCCTTTTACACTCGGTCTGAAATAACTGATAGTGATATCGGTTAATCCTACAGTAGTTTCTACTTTGGCTTTTGCAGATGGTTGTGGTGTGTTAATTTGGGCATTTACTACTTGAGAAGCCATTAAAAAGGCAAACAAGCCAGCAATCAAATATACTTTTTTCATAGTTTTTTAGTTTTGTTAAATAATGATTAGTATTTATTACAGGAGTAAATTTATAATTTTTTAATGACTTATTCTGCTAAAAGATTATCCATTTCTTTCTATAAAAGAGATGATGTCGTACAGATTGCCAAAGAACTGTTGGGTAAGAAAATTTGTACCCGAATTGATGGAGTATTAACTGCCGGAATAATTACAGAAACAGAAGCTTATTGTGGTGAGAATGATAAGGCGTGTCATGCATATGCAGGTAGGTTTACAAAACGAACTTCCACTATGTATAAAAAAGGAGGTACTGCATATGTGTACCTATGCTATGGAATTCATCATTTGTTCAACGTAGTGACAAATATTGATGGTAAAGCGGATGCGGTATTGATAAGGGCTATTGAACCTCTGGAAGGTATTAATTATATGACTGAAAGGAGAAAACAAAAAGGCCCGATCACTAAAATGACAGCCGGTCCGGGTAAGTTAACAAATGCGCTTGGTATCGGTCGATTCATGAATGAAGAAGACCTGGTGAGTAGTTCCAAAATCTGGATTGAAAAAACTGATCTTTTACTTACTGAGAAGGATATTATCATTGATAAAAGAATTGGTATCGACTATGCAGAAGAAGATGCTGAGCGAATGTGGCGATTTTATATCAAAGGAAATAAATCAGTAAGTAAATATTAAAGGGAAAGATTTTTTAATTAAATTGATCAAAAGATAATGATATGGATAGAATATTATGCCCCGTAGATTTTTCCGAATATTCTTTAAACGCATTGGAATATGCTGCTAATTTGTTACAAATAAAAAAAGGCTATATTACCCTTCTTTATATTTTCACTGAACATGAATTTTCCAAAGCGATCAAGGATAAAGATGATCCGGCAAGTTTTAACTCCATGAAAGAGCATGCTGCGCAGAAATTAAAAGTTTTGGCAGAAGAAACAGAGAATGCTTTTCAAGTTAAATGTGAATATAATATGGCAATCGGGGGAGTAGATAAAACCATTGCCAGCTATGCTGATAATAATGATTTTGATTACATAGTGATGGGAACTATGGGGAACGGCTACAATGAGAGCACCATTATAGGCAGCCGTACGATGCGTACAGTAAAAGAAAGCAAAACCCCTGTGATTACAGTTCCTATTCAAACCACCTTTAATGGATTAAAATCTGTAGTTTATGCCTCTGACTATTCTGAAAGTGATAAGTTGATCATGCAAAGGCTTGTGAGTTTTGTTTTTCCGTTCCACAGTCGAATCAGGTTTGTACATATCAGCCATTCAAAAAATGTAATGAGTGAAAATACCTATGAAGCTTTCAAAAGTGACCTCGATAGCTTTTTAGGCTATGATAGAGTGAGTTATTATTTGAAAGAGTATAAAAATGATATCAGCCATGGAATTGAGGAGTTTGTTAAGGAGCAACATGGTGATTTGCTTGTTTTGTTTAAGAGGAAAAGGAATTTTCTTGATAACCTGATCAGTTCCAGCGTTTCAAGGGAGATATCTTATTTAAGTTCTCATCCCGTGCTTATCTACAAAGAATAAATTCTCAAAAGGGAAGTTTCCGGAGGTGGATATGTTGAGGGATCTTTATCTGAAACAATTAATTTATTTTCTTATGTATTGAGTGTACTTGTACCAATTTCACGGAAAAAGGATAAAATAGTGGAAAAAGAATATATGGAATTTTAATGGCTCGTGGAGATTTTATTATACTAATCAAAGTATGTCGTTTTTTCATAAAATACTGATTATTAATGAATAATATGTTTGCATATATTGTATTACTTTAATACTTTTAACCCGTATTTGAAAGTGGAAGTGTTGTATAAACTCTACAGAAGACCGGTTTCAATTGTAAAATAAACATATATTTGTTCTCAATTTTTCACGTAAGTTTTACATATAATAGGGGTTGTCTGTTTTTATATTAACGAATATATTTAAGTTAAATGGCTCTTAAAGGCTTTTTAAACAATGAAAAATCTATTTATCATCTCATGTCTTTTACTGTTCACCAATGTTCTGCATAGTCAGAACATTCATGAAGCACGTATAATTGATTCTTTATCAAGCATTTATGATGATGTAGCTCCGGTTATTGCACCTGGAGGAGATATTCTTTACTTCACGAAAATGAATCATCAGGAAAATTCAGGAGGAGAAAGGGATTTAGGAGACATTTGGCAAAGCAAAAATATTGATGGGGAATGGTCAGTGCCTTCCAGAGTACCAGGACCACTTAATAACAGTTATTATAATGCTGTTATAGGTATAACATCTGATGGAACAATAATGTATGTTGTAGGAAACTACGAAAATCCCAGAAAAGGTGGGGTGTCATTTTCCCGTAAAATAGGTGAGGGTTGGAGTGAGCCAAAACCTATTGATATTCCTTATTTTAAGAATAAATCCGACCACTTATCAGGTAGTCTTTCAAAAGATGGTAAAATAATGGTGCTAAGCCTTGAAGGATTTGGTGGGCAGGGCAATGAAGATATTTATTATACATTCCGTAAAAAAGTAAATCAGTGGACAGAGTTGCGTAATCTGGGATCTGATATCAACACGGCTGCACAGGAATTAACTCCTTACCTGGCCAGCGATAATAAAACTTTGTTTTTCAGTTCCAATGGGCTTGGAGGAAAAGGGAGTCGTGATGTGTTTTATTCCAAAAGAGAAGATGCTACCTGGGCTAGCTGGACTAAGCCCCAGAATATTACTGAAATCAATACCGAAGGAGCAGACTGGTATTTCAAGTTAATTGCGGATACGGAGGATGCCATTTTGGTGAATACCGTCAATAGTGTGGGACTTGGAGATATATTGAAAGTGCAGAAACCTGCTGACATTGAATTGGAAAAGGAACTGGAAGAAAGCATGACGGCTTCCACAAAACCAATTGTACCTTACAAGCTTTCCACTGATACCAAAAATCCAGCAGTAAATAAAATTGAAGTGTATTTTGAAGTAAGAGATGGCTTTACGGGAAATTTATTGTCCCCTCAACTATTGGTGAAAGGTGTGAATGAAATGAAGAAAAGTTCATTTTCTGAAATGCTATTGGCCGCTGGTTCAAGCTATAAAACCAGGTTGTACAAAGATTCCATCTATACTGTTGATATTAACACTGATGGCTATTTAAATGAGGTAAGGACTATTAAGACAGATACTATTTCTGCTAATGACACTATATCTCTGGAGCTAATTAAATTAGAAAAAGGAACGACTATACAGCTAAAGAGTGTGCTTTTTAAGCGAGGCACATCGGAAATGCAGGAAAGTTCCTATGAAGAATTGGATAGAGTGGCGGCAATGCTGAAAAAAAATAAAAGTGTTGAAATAGAATTATCAGGCCATACCGATAATACAGGGAGCTCTAAATTGAATGTGAAATTATCACAGGAACGTTCAGATGTAATTAAGGAATATCTAATATCTCATGGAGTTGAGTCCAACAGGCTTAGCAGTAAGGGATATGGAGGCGCCCGACCTATTGCCAGTAATAAATCAGAAGCCACCCGAAGATTAAACAGAAGAGTTGAATTTACCATCACAAAGAATTAGAATCCCATACCAGATGGCAAAAGATGAGTTGACAGTAAGAGATCGTAAAGCAGCTAAGTTAAAACTATTGATACTGTCCTATACAAAGGAATTACTGCTCCAACAAAATTTCAGTGATATTCATGTAATGGATATTTGTAAAAAGGTGGGTATTTCCAAAGTCACTTTTTTCAGGTATTTCCCTCAAAAAGAGGATGTATTGCTCTACTGCCTGAGAGTGTGGGCATTTGAAACTTCCATTAAAATCAAGGACAAATCATTAGAAGGGCTGAAAGCTGTTAATTTTATTTTCGAGCGTTATGGAGAGCTTTGTGAAAAGTATAGCTCTATGATTCTTCATTTGATTAAATATCATGCAGTTACAGGAACTGTATTGAAACCAATTAGCATTAAAAAAGCAGAAAAGCTACTTCTGTATCCTAAAAATGAAAACATAAAGGATTTTGAAGTACTTGCTTTTGACCGCTTATTGGAAAAGCACTTATTAGAGGCTATTTTCAAGACCGAAATTACGAGAAGTTCTGATGTAAGCGACATGGTAAGAATGCTGCTCACCATTACCTATGGCTCAATTCTGGTGGCCAAAATGAAACAATTACCCGTTAAGGCTTTGCTTAAGAAAAATGTATCTGCGGTGATGGAAACATTTTAAAGTTCAACAGTTTCTGTTGATGTATCACTCATAAATATTCCCGGACTTTCTGTCTTTGCCAAACGGCAAAAATAACCACTAGATTGATGAAATAGGCAATCATGGAATGATGGGAGATTAATCGAACCCAAGTTATTACCTTCCTGTTTTTTTCTTTATTTTTGCAATAAATAACACAATATGGAAATTACTAAATTTTTAAAACATAATTACAGACATTTTAATGCAGCCGCTTTAATAGACGCAGCAGAGGCATATAAGGCTCACGTGGAATCAGGAAAGAAAATGATGATAACGTTGGCTGGTGCTATGTCCACTGCAGAGTTGGGTATTTCAGTAGCCGAAATGATCAGGAAGGATAAAGTCCAGATTATCAGCTGTACAGGAGCCAACCTTGAAGAAGATTTGATGAATCTTGTGGCACATTCACACTATAGAAGAGTTCCTAATTACAGGGATTTAACTCCTGAGCAGGAATGGGAACTTTTGGAAAAAGGATTAAACCGTGTGACTGATACCTGCATACCTGAAGAAGAAGCTTTCAGGCGTTTACAAAAACATGTTTTTCAAATATGGAAAGATGCTGAAGATAAAGGAGAAAGATATTTCCCGCATGAATTCATGTATAAAATGATTCAATCGGGTGTATTAGAACAATATTACGAAATTGATCCTAAAGACAGCTGGATGTTGGCCGCAGCTGAAAAAAACCTACCAATGGTTGTGCCTGGTTGGGAAGATAGTACCATGGGTAATATTTTTGCCAGTTACTGTGTAAAAGGAGAATTAAAGCCTTCTACTATGAAATCAGGTATTGAATACATGACTTTCCTTGCTGATTGGTACAAAAAAAATGCAGGAACAGACGGAGTAGGCTTTTTTCAAATAGGAGGGGGCATTGCAGGAGATTTTCCTATTTGTGTGGTACCGATGCTGTATCAGGATTTAGAGTACACTGATGTTCCTTTCTGGAGCTATTTCTGCCAGATATCTGATTCTACTACCAGTTATGGCTCGTATTCAGGCGCTGTGCCAAACGAGAAAATTACCTGGGGTAAACTGGATATTAAAACACCAAAGTTTATTGTAGAGTCCGATGCTACTATTGTGGCGCCATTGATGTTTGCTATTATTTTGGAGAAATAATAACCTTTCAAAGGTAAATATCTGTGGATTGATTAAGCACCGAAGTGAGAGTAACTTCGGTGCTTTTTTATTTTATAACCATTATACAGTCTTCGTGGTTAGAAACCGAACTTCAAAGAAAATCTTCGCCTATCCTTAGAGTCCTGCGGAACTCTACGGATTTTCAATAATTGAGAGTTTTTGACTCGAGTTTTTTGTATAACTTATAATGAAGTACGCATCAATACTACTCCTAGGAATTATTGGTTGATCCCTATTGTCCGCTAATGAACAAGTAGCTGTTCAGAACCGGAACGAAAAACTATTCTATTGGGCTCAAACAGGCTCAAATAGTATTGGAACAGTTTTTGGGTTTGGAACCTAAAAAAAATTCTATGAGTTTCTTTATCAGTTTTATATTGTGGTGTGTGTTGTTTGTTCTTTGCTGGCCATTAGCCATTATTCTAATTTTATTATATCCATTTATTTGGCTATTGGCACTGCCTTTTCGCCTTTTGGGCTTTGCTATCAACTTCTCATTCTCTTTAATAGAGTCGATCTTGATGTTCCCTTTCAGGATGATGAGAAGATAATTTACCGGGATTATCTATTTACAATCGTTTAGCACCATTTTGGCTCATTAGTTTTTATTTTAGCTGCCAAGCTGTTAACATTGTCAGGCAAAAATTGCGGCAATGAGCAAAAGTTTTAAAAAATCCATCGAAATAAAGGAAACCGATTATGATCAAATGGGCCATGTAAACAATGTGGTTTATTTGCAATGGGTACAGGATATTGCTGAAGCTCATTGGCATCATTTATCAGGTTCTATACAATTATCTGATTATCTTTGGGTGGCCATACGGCATGAAATCGATTATTTAAAGGAAATAAAGCCCGGAGAACAGATTATGGCTGAAACTTATGTAAAAAAGATGGAGGGTGTAAAATCCGAACGTTGGACAATTATATCAACAAAGGAGTCAGGACAAATAAAAGCAAGAGCAAAAACTATCTGGTGTTTACTGGATGCCAACAGCAAAAGACCAAAGCGTATTCCTCATGACCTGAAAGAGTTGTTTCTGTGATATGTTCCTTTATTATTTACTGTTGCTTAATCTGATTCAGTCATTAATACGCACTTTTGTTTAAATGATATTAAAGAATTGAAACAATTCCATTGCATGAATGGTAATCTTAATGGATAACAATAAACCTACACAATAAATATGATTGCGATACTTTCTCCTGCTAAAAGCCTTGACTTTGAAAAACGGTTCGATTTAGCTTCTTCTAATGTCAGATTCAAAAAAGAAATCAACACTTTAATTGGGGTATTGAAAGAGAAATCAACTCAGGAAGTGCAGGAATTGATGAGTATTAGTGAAAAATTGGCGCAGTTGAATGTAGAAAGGTATGATAATTTTAAAAAAAGCACGCCCAAACATGCAAAACAAGCCGCTTTGGCTTTTCAGGGAGACGTTTACCAGGGAATGCATGCAGAGGATTTCTCAGAAAGAGAGCATGAGTTTGCCCAAAAGCATATTCGCATCTTGTCCGGCCTGTATGGAATTTTAAGACCGATGGACCTTATTCAGCCTTACCGACTTGAAATGGGAACCCAATTGAAAGTAGGTGAGCATTCTTCCTTGTACAGTTTCTGGGGCGATAAAGTAATGAATGAATTGAAAAAGGATTTGAAAGCCCAGGGCGATAAGGTGTTAATCAATCTTGCGTCCAATGAATATTTCAAAGTAATCAACAGGCCAGGCTTAAGGAAGCAGCTTCAGGTCATTGATGTTGAGTTCAAGGATTTGAAAAATGATCAGTACAAGATCATTTCTTTTTTTGCAAAGAAAGCCCGCGGACTCATGGCAAGGTATATAGTGAAAAATGAATTATCCAAAGTGGAAGATCTAAAGGCCTTTGATTATGAGGGTTATATGTATGATGAAAAAGATTCTAGCCCCACCAAACTGGCTTTCAAAAGAGGTGGATAAACAGTGAGTCAGTTGGCATGTTTCATTTTTCTGTCCTAAATATGAAATTGCAAGGATTCCTTTCCCTGTAAGAGAAAACCGGTCTAATTACTTTTAATCAGGAACTTTGATGTAATTACCATAGTATTAAAAAAATACAAAAATCATAAATCCAAAAAGATTGTACTGTTATAACCTCATTATCAATTAATTAATACTTTTAGGGACTGTCTGTTAGTCGACTAAACAGTAATATATCGAGTGTTTTAAAAATTTTAATGTAAGTTTTGCTTGTTTTATGAATAATTTTATTGTTAAATTAACGCTTAAATAAACAAACTGTAAAGCATTGATAATAAGTTTGTTTAATAAATTTAAAGAACTATTATAAATCAAATCTATAATAGCATTATTTTAATAATAGGTGTTTGTGAGAAAAGTATTTTTTAATTCAGTGGTGTTGGTATTGCTCAGTGCAGTTGTTCTATATACAATTCAGGAACTCAGTAGTGAATCTATCAATTTAAAATACCCGGAAAGTGAAGTGCTTTTTGCGGGTTTATCAATTCCTGCCCCTAATGGCTCCAGTGAAGTCTTTAAAAATTTCACTTTGTGTACCCTTTCTTTCGGACTAGTAGGTGTCATATTGGGGATGCTCAATTTTAGTTATAAAAATATAAAGAAGTATAACTTCTTCCTCGAAAGGAAATTTAATAGCAAGGCTTATATTTTGGAAGAAAAACAGGAACAACTCATTGCCCAAAATCAGGCATATAAAGAAGCATTGTTTTTGATCAAAGAACAAAATGAAGAAATAGAAACTGCGCAGCAGGATTTGCTACTTAAGAATAAAGAGCTTCAGGAGGCCCTGGAGGAAATTCAGTCGCAAAATGAATTGATTGATCGTGAGCGTACCAAATTGCATCAGGCCAAAGGGATTATCCAGACCCAAAACACCAAACTCCTCAACATTGCCCGAAGTCTTGACCAGCAAGTACAGGAAAGGACTGAGGAATTATCCGTGTCCAACAATTTGCTGCTTGAGAAAAATAAGGAATTGGATGATTTTATTTATAAATCTGCTCATGACCTCCGAGGGCCTATTGCCAGGTTTAAAGGACTCAGTCATTTAATTAATATAGAATATAAAGTAGGAAATGATATTTCTGATCATTTGAAACACCTGGAGCAGTCGGCCAATCAAATGGATTCTATGCTAAAACGTTTAAGCAATGTGTATGAGATAAGTGCCAGACCTATATCTCTTCAGAAAATGACCATTGATGATGTGCTCATATCCGTATTTGAAAGATTAAAAGGAGAGGAATCCTATCATCATATTGATATCCAGGTCAATAATGAAGTGCAGGAATCTATGATGATTGACCCTACTTTACTCCATTTGATATTCAAAAACCTTATTGGTAATTCCATTAGGTTTTATGATCCTTTGAAACTCAAGAAATGGATTAAAATAGATATTCAACTGGAAGATAAGCAGTTGAAAATAAATGTGGTTGACAATGGTATTGGGATTAAAAAGGATCAACAAAAAAATATTTTTGATCTGTTTTTCGTAGGATCTGAATTGCCTAAAGGGCCTGGCTTAGGGCTTTATATCTGTAAAATAATCACTAAGAAGCTCAATGGGAATATCTCTCTAAAATACTCCAATTCAGAGAAAGAAACCTCCTTTGAAGCTACCATTCCATTATAGTTGGGGAAACTCTTCAAACATAATTGTGTTTAAATCAGTCAGAACGATTGTCTAAAGACCCCAAGCAAAGCCCAGTGCCGACCTTTGGTCTGACCTAAATGCAAGTAGATGGCTTTTACTATTATTATCTCCGGTGATGTTTGGTTCACCAATACTACCATCTGATATAAGAACCTGATCGTGATATTTCAGATCAACGAGCTCCCACTCCATCGGTGAGGGCTGGGGTGAGGCTAATTAGAATGGTTATTGCGAATCCGCCTATTCTATATTCAATAGCACTTATAAACGAAAATGCCATGAAGCAAACTTTTAAATGCTAATAGAACCTTTCAGTTTACAAATGAATTCTTAACCAACAAGTAGGCTCCCCAGGAATTCCATTTGTACTTAATAACATGCTCGCAATAACCAATGGAAGCAGACCTTTGGTTGATATTTAAGATCTTAGCTGTTATAACTTCCTTAAACGAGCTCCCTCTCCTTTGCTTGTCCCGGCCTAACCGGGAGAGAGGGCTGAGGTGAGGCTTTACACGCGGATTAACACTATCGCCCTGAAAGAATCTAATAAACTGGGTAAAATTAAAACAATTCTTCCCAAACAGCTTTGATAAAAGCTGTTTTAGGCACTGAATTCATAATCTTCAAATCCTGCCAGAGATTTGTTTCCTCATCCAAAAATCTGAATAGTAAGGTCAACTCATTCTTTTCATACAAAGCCCGAAACACTTCATGTCCGGAAGCCTTCCCTGTAGAAAGTACATTAATCAGCACTTCATCGTAAAACCTAAACCTGGCATTTGAAGCAATGGAGAAATCATCTTTGCCCAATTGGAGATTACTGACAATCTTTTGGACATGCCTGATGTTCCTGACAAACGAATAGCCCGTACTAGGTTTTACAGTTCCGGCCAATGTCCCAATAGGTATGATATTCCCCTCCCTTTTTAAGGCTAAAGTATTGGTCATGGGTATTTTATTGTATTCTTCCTCAATAATTTCGTAGCCTTCAATTTGAAGATAATTGTTGATATACTGTTTCAATTCAGCCTCATAAGCTTCTTTTTCCCACAGTTCTGCTGAGAATAATGTATATTCAACCAGGGCCTCAGTGGGCGATTCAGGAAGTATGTAAGCAAAAGACAAACCATTAGGGACTTCCGGTACCCGCATATCCATATAAGTGATTTTATCCGCCTCAAAATATCTATCCGGTGTTTTGATTTTCCACCCCAGGAAATGTTGCCAAATAAAACGCCCTTTTGAGCGGTTCATGTGGGAGAGATCCTCATTCAGGAAATAACCCTTGAAAAAATATTCTTTAAAATGATAAGTTTTGGAAGGAGTGGATACCTCCTGTCTTTTGGCGTCTTCAGAAATGATTTTATCCGATACAATAGTGATATGATCAGACTTTTTTATTTTATTTAAGATAAAATCATAATAATGAATCCCTTCTATTTTATAGTATTTAAAGGGGGGAAGGCGTTCTGATTTTTCGAAATTATCACCCTGTATTTTGGCAAAATTCCATTCGTTTGAAATAGGTAATTCAGTTAACCAAGGTTCATTTTTAGCCCAAAAACACCATGTTCTATCATTTTTAGTTTTGGAATCAGGTTCAATAAGTAAGAGGCTTTTACTGGAAAGCAGACCGGATTCCAGCAGTTTCCAACTTAATGTGAGACCAGCCAGGCCTGCTCCACCAATGATATAATCGTAAACAGGTTCAGTTTTTTCTTCCAATGGAATGAATTATTTTAAGTAATTAATGCTTTAAAGATCAATGAAATTTGTCAAATTATTCAGCTCAATCAGCATTAAAATCAATGAAAGGACAATATTGTTATCAAATTATATTGTTTATTTAGGCTGATTGTTTGGGTGTTATAACAAATATTCATTATTTGCATTTAATTAAAGTTATCAACTATTTAGAAAATTTCAGGCATTGGGAACCAAAAAATTAATTCTACTTATTGTAATCCTGGGTATTACTACATTTAGTGTGGCATTTTACACCACCAATGAGGCCGTATTCATCCATTCCGCAGATGAAGATTCTTTTGATCATTTGAGTTTCCTGAATTTGAATATTATTTCCCCGGCACCAAAAATGGATACCGCTGCCAGTATTGAGGAATTTGATGCCCGTGTTGATAAATTCCTGAACCGGTGGGATATAAAAGGAGCCTCAGTAGCGGTAATGAAGGACAACCGCTTGATTTATGCCAAAGGATACGGCTATGCCAATTTGGAAGAAGGAAAAAAAGTTAATAACAAAAGCTTGTTTAGAATTGCCAGTGCCTCCAAATTGGTGACGGCCATTGGAATTATGAAGCTAAAAGATGATGGTCTTCTGGATCTGAATGAAAAAGTGTTTGGCGAGAATGGTATTTTAAGTGATTACCGTGAGATGAAGGATGAAAATCATTTGCAAATTACGGTAGGGGATTTATTGAACCATCATGGTGGATGGAGCTGGAGGGATGGAGATTTTATGTTTCAATCCTTAAAAATCAAACGTATTATGGAACTGCCGGGGCCACCATCATCTGATGACATCATCAATTTTGTTTTAAAACATAGAAGGTTACGTTACAAACCAGGTACTCAATACGCCTACTCAAATTTTGGCTACATGCTATTGGGAAAAATAATTGAGTATAAAAGTGGTGTTGACTATGAAAAATATATTAATCAAACCATCCTGGAGCCCAATGGAATTTTTGGTATGAGAATTGCAGGAAACTACGAATGGGAAAGAATGCCTTTTGAAGTACATTATTATAATTATCCAACAGCCTATCAGCACATTTCTTTTGATGGAAGTTATGAAGCATGTCACAAACCCTATGGTGGAAGTGACATTACAACTTTAGGGGCTGCAGGTGGTTGGATAGCCAATGCTTCGCAAATGGCCAAATTAGTCTCATTGGTGGATCCGAAAAATCCATATTACAATATACTTACAAAAGAAAGTATTTATGAAATGACAGGAGCTGAAAAAGATACAGATGCTTTTGGGTGGAAAGGCACTAAAGGAGAAAACTGGTGGAGAACCGGAACTTTAGCTGGCACATCTTGTTTTATCTACAGAAAAGCAAATGGGTATACATATTCTGTATTGCTGAATTCAAGTGTTTGGATGGGGGCAGGTTTCAATAAATATATCAAATGGATGATGGATGATGCCATCGAACACTTTGAAGGAAGGGAGTTTAAAAACTATTTCTGGGAAAACAGACCTGAAAGCATTATTTTACCCCTTTCTTCCTGATTTTCACCTTTTGTAAAAAAAATCAATATATTAGATTCCCTTTTCGTTTTATCGTTATTGAAAATTAAAAAACTTATTATATATGTTAAGATACATTTTTATAGCACTCTTTTTTGTCATCAATACGGAAGCCTTTGCTTTCCAGGCAGAAGAGGTCAAACTTTCGCCTACGGAAGAACAATCCATGGAGGCGCGTCTTGTTGCTGGTCTATTGAGTCAGTACCATTACAAAAACATCGCAATAGATGATGAGCTCTCAAGCATTATTTATGATTCCTATCTGGAAACACTGGATGCCAACAAACACTATTTCCTGAAAGAGGATATAGAAGATTTGGAACGCTATAGAGATCGTCTGGACGACCATATCAAATTAGGCTATTTACTTCCTGCCTATGAAATCTTTAATTTGTTCAGTCAAAGATTTCAGGAAAGGATGAATTTTATTGAGAATGAACTTTCCTATGAATTTAACTTCAACGTTGACGAATCCATTGTTATTGATCCTGACTCTATTCAATGGGCTGAAAGTAAGGCCGAGCTGAATGACAGATGGAGAAAACTGGTGAAAAGTCAGGCCCTGGATTTAAAATTGGCCGATAAAGCCGATACAGCAATTACTCGTTTAATTAAAGAAAGATACGAACGGTTAGATGAAACAATAAGTAAGTATGAATCAAGAGATGTATTTCAATTGTACATGAATACTTTTGCAGAAAGTTTTGATCCTCATACCAGCTATTTTTCCCCGGCCACTTCAGAGAATTTTAAAATCAGAATGAGCCAGTCATTGGAAGGAATTGGTGCTACATTGACCACACAATCAGACTACACACGTGTGGCATCTGTTGTTCCGGGAGGACCTGCCTTTGAATCCAAGCTTATTAATACAGATGATAAAATTGTAGCTGTTGCCCAGGGAATGGAAGGTGAATTTGTGAATGTAGTAGGCTGGAGACTTGATGATGTAGTACAATTGATCCGTGGGCCCAAAGATTCGAAAGTGCGTTTGATGATTATTCCTGCCGGGAAAAATGCAGCTACCACTCCACCAACGGAAATTATGATTGTAAGGGATAAAATCAAACTGGACGATCAGGTGCCATACAGTGAAGTAAAGGAAATTTACCGTGAAGGCAACAAGTATAATATTGGTATCATCACCATTCCTTCTTTCTACCTGGATTTTGAAGCTATGAGAAATGGGGAGGAATATGGTAGTACTACAGGTGATGTCAAAAAGATAATTGCCGAATTAAAAGAAAAAGAGGTAGATGGCATAGTAGTTGATTTACGATCAAATGGTGGTGGGTCTTTACAGGAAGCCATTGATTTAAGTGGGTTGTTTATCAAAGAAGGCCCCATCGTACAGATCAGAGATGCTGATGGCAGCATAGAAGTAGGAGCTGATAAAGATCCTGAAATCGTTTATGACGGGCCGTTGACTGTGTTGACCAACAGGTTTAGCGCATCTGCTTCCGAGATTTTCTCAGGTGCCATTCAGGACTATAAGAGGGGAGTAGTAATTGGTGAAAATACTTTTGGAAAAGGTACTGTACAAAACCTGATTTCATTAAACCAGTTTGTGCCTAAAGTAAAAAGTGATCTAGGGCAGGTAAAGCTGACGCTGGCAAAATACTATCGTGTGAATGGTTCCAGTACACAGCATAAAGGAGTGAAACCGGATATCAAAATGCCTTCCCCTTATAATGCGAAGAATTTCGGAGAGAGTTCTTACGAAAGAGCCATTGAGTGGGATCAAATTGAAACTTCTGATTTTGAGAAGACCAATTACTTAAATGAGCAGGTAATCGCTAAGCTTAATGAAAAACATGAATTCAGGTTAAACAATCTTGAGTATCTGAAAAGTCTTAAGCAGGATGTGGATGAAGCCATCATGGACCAGGAAAGGGCCTCCATAAGCCTGAATATGGAGAAACGAAAAGCTGAAAACGAAGCAGCTCTGGAAAGAAGAAATGCAGCCAATAAATTGAATGAAAAGATTTCTGCTGATCCGGATATTAAAAACAAAGTAAACACTGACGGGGAAATCAAAGATCCGTACTTAAGAGAAGGTATTGTAGTATTAGCTGACTTAATTGCCCTCGGAATAGGATAATCAGCTTGTTATTAAAAATTAAAAAAGGCCTTGATTAGAGCAATCTATTCAGGGCTTTTTTGTTGATAGCTCACCAAAACTTGTAAGTACGGCTTCAGATAGTCTACTGACTCCCAGGCAAAGTCCGGTGCTGACCTGCGGTCTGACCTAAATACACTTAGCGGGCTTTCACTGTCACTATCTCCCGTGGTGCGTGGCCCACGCACCACCACTATACCAATACAAGAACTCAGTTGTTATATTTTAGAAAGTTAAAATTAGAACGTCCTTGCGAGCGTAGACCTCTGTCAATCCGCGCCCGTTCACCCTCTCTGTATCTCACAAGAGAGCAGGAAAGCCTAAAGCAGGAGTTGATAGAGTTTGCTGTGCTTTTTCCTGTCTTGAATAGTGTAGCAATACATTTCTCCTTATATTTAAATGATTCATAAATTATATTACTCTCAAAAATGAATAGACCATTTAAATCCTGCTGCTTCATTTTCCTTAGCTTTTTATTTTCCTGTGGCCTTGATTCACGAGAAGAAAACACTCTCCCAATAGAAACAGGTGTTTCCAGGAATCTGGCCGATTATCGCAAAAAGGTGATCAGCAATTTGAACTATCAACTCAGGTTTAGTATCCCGGCTTCAGTCAATGATCCTATTGAAGCTTCCGAAGTGATTTCACTGCATCTGAAAAAGAATGAGCAGCCCTTGCAAATCGATTTTAAAGAACCGACAGCGCAGATAAGTCAATTAAAGGTAAACGGAAGAGATATTGAGATTGATCACCGCAAGGAGCACCTTATCATTCCCATCAGTGCATTAAAGGAAGGAGAAAATACCATTGCAATTGATTTTATAGCTGGTGATTTGTCTCTCAACAGAAATGACGATTACCTTTACACATTACTGGTACCTGATCGCGCCAGAACGGTATTTCCGGTATTTGATCAGCCTAATCTTAAGGCAACTTTCGATCTTACCCTCACTGTCCCTAAAGACTGGCAGGCTCTGGCAAATGGCGCTTTAAAAGATTCACTGACTGTAGGTGAGCAAACCACCTATCATTTTGAAACTTCCGATAAGGTCAGCACCTATTTATTCTCCTTTGCAGCAGGAAAATTTGAGCAAGTAAGCAAAACAATCAATGGTGTCAGTATGAACTTCTTCCACCGGGAAACCGATGAAGAGAAAATCAGGGAAAGCATTGAACCCATTTTTCAGATTCATGCAGATGCACTGAAGTTTTTGGAAGAATATACACAGATTCCTTATCCTTTTCAGAAATTTGATTTTATCGCCATTCCCGGCTTCCAATATGGAGGAATGGAGCATGTAGGAGCGATAGATTATAAATCATCCACCTTATTTTTGGATGAAGGAGCCACCAAAAACCAGAAAATAGCACGTTCAAGTCTGATAGCTCATGAAACTGCGCACATGTGGTTTGGCGATCTGGTGACCATGGAGTGGTTTAATGATGTATGGATGAAAGAAGTTTTTGCCAATTTTATGGCAGATAAAATCACGGAAATTGCGCTTGAGGGCTCCAATTATGATTTAAAATTCCTTAGCAGCCATTTTCCCGCTGCCTATGGTGTGGATAGAACACGCGGTGCCAATCCAATCAGGCAGGAGCTTACTAACCTAAAGGATGCAGGTTCACTTTATGGCAACATCATCTACCATAAAGCACCCATTATGATGCGCCAATTGGAAAGCTTAATGGGAGAGGAACTCTTCAGGGAAGGGCTCAGGGAATATTTGAAAGCCTATGCGTATGAAAATGCTACCTGGCCACAATTAATAGACATTTTAGATAATAGTACCGAATTTGACCTGAAGGCCTGGAACCAGGTATGGGTAAATGAGCCGGGAAGAGCAGTTTTCGAATATACTATGGAGGCGGAAGATGAGAAAATGATCACAATTACTCAACATGATCCCGGAGGAAAAGAGAGGTTATGGCCACAGGTGTTTGAGTTATTATTGGTATATCCAGATCATTCTGAAGTACTTACAGTCAATATGGATATGGCAGAAGTAAAGATAGAACTACCGGATAATTTCAAATTATTAGATTATATTTTATTCAATTCCTCAGGGCAGGGCTATGGTGTATTTCCTCTTGACAGCAATATGCTGGTTCAGCCGGGGAAATTATATCAATTGGAAGATCCTGTTCAAAGAGCTGCGGCTTATATCAACTTCTATGAAACCATGCTCATCGATAGGCATATTGCTCCTAATGAGTTACTTATTACCTTTCTTAAAGGACTTAAACAAGAGCCTGAAGAGCTAAACCTCAACCTGATGACGTCTTATCTGTCGGAGATTTACTGGAAATTTATTCCTGAAGAGAAAAGAAATCCACGCCTTTTAGAAGAGGAGATTTGGGAGGCCATGCAACAAAACCCATCGGCTAATTCACAAAAGGTACTCTTTAAAACATACCAGGATATTGCCATGAGTCAGGAGGCCCGGGACAGGCTTTATGAAATATGGAAAGGGCAGAAGCCACCTGAAAATGTGAAGCTGTCGGAAGAGGATTATACTTCGCTGGCACTCTCCTTGGCAGTGCGGGACTGCCGAGAAGGGATTTTGCTTAGCCAGTTGGAGAGAATTGAAAACCCTGATCGTAAAAAGCGCCTTGAATTTATGATGCCGGCATTATCATCTGATGTGGCGGTGAGAGATGCATTTTTCAACTCGCTAAAAGACCCTAAAAACAGGCAAAAAGAAGCTTGGGTGGGCGCAGCATTGCATTATCTGCACCATCCTTTAAGAAAAGAAAGTTCTGAAAAGTACCTGAAGGAAAGCCTGGAACTGTTGGAAGAAATTCAGCAGACTGGAGATATTTTCTTTCCCTACAGGTGGTTACAAGCCACATTTAGTGCCTACAGTAGCGATGAAGCCTTACAGACTGTCAATAATTTTCTCAATGAGCGTCCGAACTACAATCCGAAGCTCATCGATAAAATTCTACAGGCTACAGATGATATGTATAGGGCGAATGAAATCGTGGGTGCAGAAGTGTTGAGGTGAATGGGTGATGATGTTAGCAAATGAAAAAGTGCTGGAGTGTCGAAGTGTAGATGTTGTCCAGTTAGTGAGTGTAACATAAAAAACACGTCATCCTGAACTTGATTCTGGATCGCCTAATTATAAATTCCGTTCTTAACTTAGGGAGATCCCACCTAAAGCGGGAACGTCCAATAAAGCACCTATCCACTTCAATACTCGCTCACCTCTAAACCTCAGCACCTAAAAACTTCTACACTCATTCACCTAATAAACCCACTGCAAAAAGCCATTAATAATCGATAGGATAATACTGAAAAGTAAAGCCCACCAGAAACTCTTCACGGCAAATCCTTTCAGTAATTTATCTACTAGCATAATCATGAGCGCATTAATTACCAGCAGGAATAAGCCGAGTGTAATCAGGGTTAATGGAATGGTGAGAAATACCAAAATGGGTTTGACCACAGCATTGACAATTCCCAGTAAGATGGCCACGAGTATCGATTGCCCAAAGCTGGAGACTTTGACACCGCTTAATAATTTGGAAGTCACAAATACTGCGATGGCTGATAAAGCTAAGCGGATAAGGAAATCTGTTAAGTCCATAATTTTAATTTTGTTACTTCTATTAATACGGGCTTTCGGATATCTGTCCAACTAAATCCGAAAAATATTTAATAATATAGTTTTAAATTAAGTAATTCATAACTTACTTGTATGCTCTTTTTAAATAATATGATGAAGTATATTTCTACTGCCTGCACTTTTATTCTCTTTTTGTTTATTTCTGCTTGTTCCGACAGCAATGAAAACAAAGTCGACTCTACTCTTGGCCCGTATTCGGATTATGTGAAAAGCATTTCGTCCGGCATTATCTCCAAACAAGATCCTTTTGTGGTCAACCTGAATACTGATGTTTCAAATATTCAACCCAATCAGGAGTTTTCATCCGGTGCCTATACTATCTCACCCTCGGTTAAAGCCAAAGCATTTTGGAAATCACCTTCGAGCATAGTAATCCAGCCGATAGAAAAACTGGAAAGCAACCAGGAATATAAGGTCACTTTAAAGCTCGATAAAATTATGGAAGTGCCTAAAGAGCTTTCAGAATTCACTTTTAGCGTGAAAACCATTCCTCTAAGCTATGCGGTTGAATTGGGTAAATTGGTCAATACCGATGAAACAGATTTTTCTAAAGTCGCTTTCAGTGGGAATGTCAACACATCTGATTGGGTAAATAATGAAGAGGTGGAAAAAATGCTTCAGGCCAGCTATGAAGATAAAGCATTGAAGATTGAATGGAAGCATGAGGAAAATGCCAAAAACCATGCTTTTGTCATCCGGGATATCGTGAGGGCAAAAGCTGATCAAAACCTGAGCATCAGCTGGGACGGCAGCCCCATTAAAGTTGAAGAAAAAGGCAGTGCCGTAATAGAAATCCCTTCGGTAGACAGCTTTAAAATTATGTCTGCCAATGTAGAGCGTGAAGGGGAAGCTTATATCTCGGTGATATTCTCGGATCCATTGTTGAGTAACCAGAATTTTGCCGATTTTGTACAAGTAAAAGGCTATGAATCAAGGTATTCCGCTATTAATAATGAATTAAAAGTTTATGGAAATAAAGGTGCTTTTTCAGGTGATCTGGAGTTGAAAATCTTTAAAAATCTTAGAAACTCTAAAGGATTGGGATTGGATAAGGAAAAATCTTTTTCACTGAAAGTATCCACTTTTAAGCCTCAGGTAAAGATTTTAGCAGGAGAGGGGGTAATTCTTCCCAGTTCCAACGAGCTGATTTTACCGATTGAAGTAGTAGGCTTAAAGGCACTGGAAGTAACCGTTATCCGCATTTACCCTAACAATATAAGTCAATATTTTCAGGACAATGAAATGGGCGGCACATACAATTTACGTGAGGTAGGGCGACCTGTAGTGAAGAAAATCATTCCCCTGGTCAATGCTGGTATCACAGACTATTATAGCTGGTCGCAAATTTCCCTGGACCTGAAAGAGATTTTTGAAATGCAAAAGGGAGCTTTCTATAAAGTAGAGCTCGATTTCAATAAAGATATGGCTGTTTACAATTGTAAAGGCATGGATGCAGCTGCCAGCATTGAAGAATATGCCCACGATTCAAGAACGCTGGACTGGGACTACAATTACGATTCTTACTATGGTGATTATAACTGGAACGAAAGGGACAATCCTTGTCATGATATGTATTACTATCAGAACAGGACCGCCTCTAAAATGCTATTTGCTTCCGATATCGGTATCACTGCCAAGCAGACAGAAAACAATAAAATTCACTTACTCACCACCAACATCGTCAATTCTGAGGCCTTTGCAGATGTGAACATTAAAGTCTACGATTACCAGAACCAGTTGATCAGTGAAGGTAAAACCAATGCTGAAGGGATGCTGGAGCTAGATCAGTACAGGAAAGCATTTATGGCCGTGGCAGAAAAAGACGGGCAGTTTGGCTATCTTAAAATGCAGGATGGCAATGCGCTTTCTTTAAGCAATTTTGATGTAAGCGGTGCGACAGCAAAAGATGGTTTAAAAGGATTTATTTATGGAGAAAGAGGCGTCTGGAGACCTGGTGATACGCTTCACCTGGGATTTATCCTGGAAGATACCTATAACACAATTCCTAAAGGACAGAAAGTGGTCATGGAGCTTTATAATCCGCAAGGACAATTGTACAAAAGCTATCAGCCTTTAAAAATAGCAGGCCCTGTTTACAGTTTTAAACCTTCTACCCAAACAGAATCCCCAACAGGAAGCTGGTTGTGCAAGGTAAGGGCAGGAAGTGCTGAATTTAGCAAAATCATCAAAATAGAAACCATTAAGCCCAACAGGCTCAAAATTGACCTCGATTTTGAAAAAGAAATCCTTAAAAAATCGGAAGGTAATTATGCTGATTTGAGTGTAAGATGGATGCACGGAGCAGTGGCCATGAATTTAAAAGCAGAGTTTGAAATGTCTGTTCGACCTACAGCCACAAAATTCAAGGATTACTTTGGCTATAATTTTGATGATCCTGCCAAGGAGTTTTATGCTGAAAGCAAGATGATTTTTGACAACAGGATAGATAATAACGGAAATGCACGTTTCCCTGTAAATATCAAAAATGAAACCCAGCCTCCAGGCATGTTAAAACTGGCTTTCAATGGAAAAGTATTTGAAGAAGGAGGTGATTTCAGCATCCACAGCAGCAGTGTTCTTTACTCACCTTACAGCAGCTATGCGGGTATTTCAGTCCCTACCGTGGAAGAAAACAGTAGCAATCCGGTATTGTACACCAATAAAGATAATACAATAAAGCTGGTGAACCTGGATGAAGACGGCCAATTATTGAGCGGTAAAAATGTAACAATGGAGCTTTATAAGCTAAGCTGGAGATGGTGGTGGGATTATGGAAGGGACAACATCAGTAATTATGTAAGCAGCAGCTATAATAAGCCTGTACGAACCCATAATGTTCAATTAACCAATGGTAAGGTGGATTATCCGTTGACCATCAGCGATAACGATTGGGGCCGCTATTTTATTCGTGTAATTGATAAAGCCTCCGGACACAGCACAGGACAAGTGGTTTATTTCCGTAGGTCCGACTGGTATGGCACTATGGCCAAAGCCATGGGTGGCGCTAATTTATTGAGCTTCTCACTTAATAAAGAAGAAGCCAAAAGTGGTGAAACCATTGAAGTGACTATTCCTTCCAGTGGTACGGGCCATGCTTATATCACTTTGGAAACAGGAAAAGCACTTATAAAGAAAGATTATATCTCCATGAACGGTAAGGAAACTATTTACCACTTTGATTTAACAGAGGAAATGGCTCCTAATGTATATGTGCACGTTTCTTTGATTCAGCCACACGAGCAAAACTACAATGATTTACCACTCAGGTTATATGGCGTGCGCAATATTATGGTAGAAAATGCCAATACCAAATTGCTTCCAGAAATTAAAGCTCCTGAAAATGCCCAACCCGGAGAAAATGTAAAATTACAGATTGGTGAGCAAAATGGTAAATCCATGACTTATACCATTGCGTTGGTAGATGAAGGCTTACTTGGGCTGACCAATTATAAAACCCCTCAACCATGGGATCATTTTTATGCAAGGGAAGCACTGGGCGTGCGTACTTATGATATGTTTGAAGATGTTTTAGGTTCATTTTCAGGTAAATATGGCCGTTTATTGGCTGTAGGTGGAGATGAAATGGGGCCTATGGAAGAAAAAAGCGAGAGCAGGTTTAAACCTGTGGTAAAATATATGGGGCCTTTCAAGCTTGAAAAAGGTAAAACCGCCAATCATCAGTTTACAGTCCCTCAATACATTGGAGAATTAAGAATGATGGTGGTGGCAGCAGATGCTTCCGGTAAATATGGTGCGGCAGAGACCTCTATCGGCATTAATCAGCCGCTGATGATTTTGGCTACCCTGCCAAGAGTAATGGGGCCGGGAGAAACTACTTTAATGCCTGTAACACTATTTGCACGCGATAAAAATTTAACATCCGCACAACTGGAAGTGAATACTTCCGGTAAGCTGAAGGTAAAAGGCAATAAACAATTGACTGTACAACTTAATCCCGGCAAGGAAACCATTGCTTATGTGGAAATTACTGCAGAGCAAGCTTTAGGAGCCGGAAAAGTGCAGATAAAAGCTAAGTCCGGAAAGAATGAAGCTGTTTATGATGTGAATATGCAGGTGAGGCCTTCCAACCCAATGATGCTTTCTGTGGCAGATAAATTGTTGGATGATAAAGCAGAATGGAAGGCTGATTATAAGCCTTTGGGTATGTTGGGTACCAATAATGCTGTGCTGGAGCTGTCCACTTTGCCTCCTTTAAATCTGGAGCAGCGTACTTCTTACCTGATCCGCTATCCGCATGGATGTGTGGAGCAAACTACTTCATCGGTATTTGCACAGCTATATTTGGGCGATTTGGTCAATTTGGATGAACATGCCAAATATCAGATACAGACCAATATTGATGCAGCCATTGGCAGATTACGTAACTTCCAGATTCCTTCCGGAGGTTTTGCCTACTGGCCGGGAAGCCAGACGGCCAATGAGTGGGGTACCAATTATGCAGGTCATTTCCTCATTGCTGCCCAAAAAGCTGGTTATTCCGTTCCTGATGATATTTTACGTAATTTCAAAAAATTCCAGACAGGCCTTGCCAACAGCTGGAACGGCAATACGACTTATCGTTCCGATGTTATTCAGGCTTACAGATTGTATACCATGTCCCTGGCCAAGGCACCAATAATGGCGGCCATGAATAGGATGAGAGAAAACAGCAGTATTTCTGAAATGAGCAGATGGCTGTTGGCCAATGCTTATGCCGAGGCTGGCCATGCAGATGTGGGAGAGGAGCTTATCAGCAATTTATCCCGTACTGTTGACGATTACCGCGAACTAAGCTATACATTTGGCTCTTCCGTGCGAGATGAGGCCATTATTATGGAAACACTGGTAAAGCTGGGCAGGAAAAATGATGCTTTTGAAATGCTAAGCCGACTGGCAAAATCATTGGGCAATCCGGATTACTGGATGAGTACCCAAACTACCGCTTATTGTTTAATTGCTGTGGCAGAATATACCAAAGGCTTTCCTTCTTCAGCTAATTTACAGGCTGATGTAACGGTTAACGCTGAGAAGGCAATATTAAATATAGAAGGTTATTTTTCCCAAATTCACCTGAACGAGCCGGATAAAAACGCTAATATAACCGCAGTCAACAAAAGCGGTGGGCCACTGTATGCCCGTTTGATCAGGCAGGGTATTCCCATAGAAGGTGGAGAGCTGGCGGCTCAAAAGAACCTAGGCATCAAAGTAAATTATTATGATAGGGATGGGGCAGTATTAGATGTGGCATCTATTAAACAAGGAACTGATTTTAAAGCTGTTGTGACTGTCAACAACCCTGGTACAAGAGGTGTATTAAAAGAGCTGGCCCTTACGCAGATTTTCCCTTCCGGCTGGGAGATTTTGAATACCCGACTGAATGATGAAGAGGGTGTTTCCAATAGCGATAAAGCTACTTACAAGGACATCAGGGATGACAGGGTATTGACCTATTTCGATTTGAAAGTGGGCGAGAAAAAGCAGTTTACCGTTTTGCTGAATGCATCATACAAAGGAGATTACTATTTACCGGCCATGCAGGCAGAAGCGATGTACGACAATAGTATTTATGCGGCTTTGGATGGTCAGTGGGTGAAGGTTGTTGATTAGGTTTTCAGGTGGCCAAGTTTGATAGGTTGGCGAGTTGGTCAGGTTTTGGTTGTTGAGAAGTCTAGGTGTTGGAGTGAATAAAAGCGTCAGACGGTTGTATAAATTATCAAACTACCGTCAGAAGCCTTTATGAACTGAGTTTTAAATTAAGGTTGTTTTGGAATGCTTGGGTGTTGAGGTGGATAGGTTTTGAAGTTAGCAAGTGTTGAAGTGGATAGATAGGGGTAGCTCTGTTAATGGTGTTTTTTTCACCAACAACCACAATTTATATGATATTTTTATTTTCCGATAAACCCTGGCCCTGAAAGGGACAAAGTAAAAGCGAAGGGTGCAGCTCTTCGTTAAATATAACAGTTAAAAAAGTCCTGAAAGGACGAGATCAGTGTAGGAGTGAAAAATTGAAGTAGGCATGCGACAAAGGCGTCAGACGGTTGTGCGAATTATCAAACTACCGTCAGAAGCCTTTATAAACTGAGTTTTAAATTAAGATTGTTTTGAGGTGTTTAAGTGTTGATGTGACGGAGTGTTGGGGTGGATAGGTTTTGAAGTTAGCAAGTGTTGAAGTGGATAGATAGGGGGTAGCTCTGTTAATGGTGTTTTTTTCACCAACAACCACAATTTATATGATATTTTTATTTTCCGATAAACCCTGGCCCTGAAAGGGACAAAGTAAAAGCGAAGGGTGCAGCCCTTCGTTAAATATAACAGTTAATAAAGTCCTGAAAGGACGAGATCATTGTAGGAGTGAAAAATTGAAGTAGGCATGCGACAAAGGCGTCAGACGGTTGTATAAATTATCAAACTACCGTCAGAAGCCTTTATAAACTGAGTTTTAAATTAAGATTGTTTTGAGGTGTTTAAGTGTTGATGTGACGGAGTGTTGATGTGACGGAGTGTTGGGGTGAATGGGTATTGAAGGCGTCAGACGGTTTTATAAACTATCAAACTACCGTCAGACGCCTAATTCAAGAGTGGAAACAAATTTATTTTTAATTAACCTATACTATAATAATTATACCGTTCCTGCTTTAGGCGGGACAAGCTATTCCCCTGCAGACGGGAATCTTCCTGATAAAAATAGCTATACGACCTATAAAACTGAACCGTCTTTCTAGAACGTCATCCCGGCCAAAAGCTGGCAAGTTGATCCCACTTCTTCGTGGGGCCACCCTTCTTTTTTCCCGAAGGAGCACCCAAGTCGCCAAAGTTTGTGTCCCCACAAACTTTCTGCTAATCGAGGAGGTATATTCAGGAAATCAGGCCCAGGCTCCATTCCAAAGATGAAGTCACAAAAAGCTTCTGACGGTTGTTTGCCGGCTCTTACAACCGTCTGACGCCTTACCTATCCGTAGAGTTCTACGAATTATTGCTTGATCCTGTATTTCAATATGGAATGGTCGGTGCGGAAGTAATTGTCAGAAAGCAAAAAAGTCTTCTTTTTGCAAAGAAGACTTTAATCTTTAATGTTAAACAGGTGTATGAATAAAATTTGTGTGTTTGTATAGGTGTATACTTTTCGCAAGTAAAAAGTAACCCCCGTTGTCTGAATAATTATCAATTTTTTACCAGCCAATTTGTCGGGACAGATTTGACGCAGATAAATCAGGGGTAAGTCATAAAAAGGTAGCCTCATGGAATCGGAAACCAAAGGTTTTCTAACAAAAATCCCATCTTTATCCGTAATTTTATCCAATAGAAATCAAGCAGTCTAATACATCACCCAATTGCACAAAAAAATCACCAAATGGATCATAGCAGGCAGTATCCTTTTAGGAATACTACTATTCCTGTTCTGGCCGTTGCAAAAACCAATATTCGATAAACCTTTTGCTACGGTTTTGCTGGATAAGGACAAGCAATTATTAGGGGCTGTGTTGGCTAAGGATGAAATCTGGCGCTTTCCGCCACAAAAAGACATTCCTGAACGCTTTGCCACAGCACTCATCACTTATGAGGATGAGTATTTCTACAGCCATCCGGGTATTAATCCGGTCGCCATTGTCAAAGCCATGCGAGAAAATATCCGTCAGGGTCGGATAGTCAGAGGTGGCAGTACGCTTAGCATGCAACTGGCACGTTTGGCTGATGGCAACCGCGACCGTACATGGCGCCAGAAAGTCAAGGAAATACTGATGGCTTTTCGCTTTGAAGCCCAGCTTTCCAAAAAGGAAATACTGGCTTTATACATCACTCATGCGCCTTTTGGTAGCAATATTGAAGGACTGACAGCTGCTTCATGGCGCTATTTCGGCCGTGCTCCGGAGGCATTGTCGTGGGGGGAAGCCGCCACTCTGGCTGTATTGCCCAACCAGCCGGCTATGATTTATCCGGGCAGAAACACGGATTATCTGAAGAAAAAGCGAGATTTTCTGCTTCAAAAGCTAAAAAATGCAGGTTATCTGGATGAAACAGGCTTAAAATTAGCCAAATCAGAGGAAATTCCGCAATCGCAGCAGCCTTTCCCTAAAATTGCCCAACATTTACTGTTCGATTTTCACGCTAAGCAGCCAGGAAAGCTTTTGCAAACCAGCTTGGATTGGTATAAACAAGAAAGGATTAGTGAAATAGCCAATCAATACAGTCGTACTTTGGAAGCCAATCAAATTCATAATGCTGCAGTACTGGTACTGGACTGGCGGAAAGAAGAAGTGGTGGCTTATGTTGGCAATGTGTCGACAGGAGAGGAGCACCACCAAAATGTGGATATTGTCCGCTCATTGCGCAGCCCGGGAAGTTTACTGAAACCGCTTTTATATGCGCACGCCATTGATAAAGGGATGATCAGTCCATGGCAACTGCTTCCGGACATCCCCATTTTTTATGAAGGTTTTAGTCCGAAGAATTTTGACCACAACTATTATGGAGCCGTAAAAGCCGACCGTGCATTGGCACGCTCGCTCAATATTCCTTTTGTGGATCTGCTGAGGGATTATGGTTATTATCCATTCCATCAGGACTTAAAAACAATGGGCTTTAAGAGTCTGAACAAACCGGCTTCTCATTATGGACTCAGCCTGATATTGGGCGGGGCAGAAATCAGCCTGTGGGAAGCGGGCGGACTGTATGTGAAGCTGGCAAGGAGCCTGTATCCGGAATGGAAAAGCAAGAAAGAAATCAATGTGTTAAAGAATTTTGCTGCCAATAAAGAAAACAAGAGTGAGCAGCAAAAACATCCATTAAGTGCCGGATCAGCCTGGTTGACTTTAAAAGCCATGAAGGAAGTGGCCAGGCCGGGAGAAGAAGCGGGTTGGGAGCAGTTTGGCTCATCACAGAATATTGCCTGGAAAACAGGCACCAGTTTTGGCTTCAGAGATGCCTGGGCACTGGGTATTAACCAGCAATATGTGGTGGCGGTATGGACCGGCAATGCAGACGGAGAGGGAAGACCAGGCTTAATAGGTTCAAGAACGGCCGCACCATTGATGTTTCAGCTGTTTGATTTGCTAAAAGGAGGTGAAAAAGACTTCAAAATGCCCCTTAAAGGCATGAAAGTACAGGATTTCTGCCAGGAAACAGGCTATTTGGCCACTGTAGACTGTCCGCATCCTATAAAAAATTATGTTAATATAGGCGCGCAATTATTGGAGGCTTGTCCGTATCACAGGCAGATTTTTACTGACCAGGAAGGCAAGCGGGTGAACAGCGACTGTTACCCGGTGAGTAAAATGAAAAAGCAGCTGGTGATGATGTTGCCGCCTGCGCAGGCTCGTTTTTACAAAAAATACAATACCGCTTATACAGAGCCACCGGAATGGAACAACAATTGTTTGAAGAGCAAAAATGCTTCTATGGAAATGATCTACCCGAGGCAGAGCACCAAGATCATCATCCCCAAGGAAATCTCGGGCGACAAAGGCCGCGCCATTTTTGAAGTGGCACATCAATCCTCACAGGCAATTGTCTATTGGTACCTGGATGATTTGTATTTGGGCAGCACCGAGGGCACGCACCAAATGGAAATTGATACAGACCAAGAAGGCCAACACAAACTCTACCTGGCCGACAGCGAAGGAGAGTATCTGTCATTCACATTTGAGGTGGCTAATAATAAGTCATCTTAAATTAAATTTCCTTTTCCCTGGTTCCACCATGGCCACCTGCCACAATACGCATTATTTTGATGTTTAAATAGATGAATCTGAAAAATTGAATGAACGGATTCATCATATATCGCTTCTGTTTTTTTGTGATTAGCTTTTCCATAATTGTTTTGTTTTTATTCCGGGATTAACCACCAGAATGGTCTCATTTTCGCTTTATATATAAATCCATAGTGTAATGCCAGTTTCACCCAATGGCCTGCCAATCCTATTTCTCCAAAGGTCTTTTTAAGATCCCTTCCACCGGACTTTTCATATTTTTTATAGTCGGGCACAATAGGGAAGGTGGTGATGCTGATGCCACTGCCACTTGTTAATCCAAAGCCGGAAGAAGCAATACATGCCGCGCCCATATTTCCCATAGAACCTTTGTGATGGCGACTTTCTTTCCCGTTTTTGATGGAATCGATAATATTATCGGCCACTAACTTAGCGGTGATGCCTGAAGGCATACCTGTTCGCGGTGGAGATGGAAAAATATCTGTCCCATTGGCGCTCTTTCTCGGTTTGGATATACTGTGAGGGGGAGCAAAGGCAATGCCCGGGGCAAATATGTTGGGATAAGTCGGGTTCTGATAGGTTTCCGGCCAGTCTTGCACGCTCCATTCTTCATAAGGTTTGGGTGTATAATCTGCATCCACTATCATAAAACCTTTGAAAAGCTTATCGGTAATATCCCGTCCTTCTTTATCGTATGCCTTAAAGCCGTGACCGGAAAAGGCAGGTATCAACATAGCAAAATCAAAAGATTCTTGCTTATGATCTCCATCCAGTGTTTCATAATGCACCAGACCTTTTTCTACTCTATTCACCCCAGCCTGCAGAATCCATTCAATTCCTCTGTCCTTAAAGACCATTTCCACCATATCACTGGATTTCATGCTTTCACCTGCATAAGAAAGCAACATGCCATCCATTCCGAAATCACCTAAATAGGGTTCATTGGAAATCCACTTGATATCAACTTTATCCCTTACTTTTCTTCTTCTGAGTTCATGTTCTACATTGAGAATGTATTCAAAAGCTGCGCCTTGGCAGGTTGCTTTTGCATGACCTGTTCCAATGAGTACCTTTAATTTTGTGGCTGAATATTTAGCTTTTTCAACCAATTCGTTCAAACCTGTGGTGGCATGTTGGGCATGATCATAAGTGCAGACTGAATAAACGTCATTTGTACCGGGCACCAATCCATCCGTCATTTCAAAAGCCAGTTTAGGACCTGTGGCATTAATGAGATAGTCATAAGTTACTTTTTCTGTATGACCTTTTTGTTCTCCATACACATATTCCACTTTCACATAAGGTGTATGCTCCGCATCTCCTTCAGGATGAAAGGAAACTACTTTAGCCTGTTTAAAACCAATGCCTTTCTTTTTATATAATGGAGGTAAAGGGAAAATGATTTGTTCCGGCTTCATTCTGCCAATTCCTACCCAAATATTGGAGGGAATCCATTGATAATTGTGGTTAGGGGAAACCACCAAAACCTCATGTTTTCCGGAAAGTTTTCTTCGTAAATGAGCCGCTGCGGTATGACCTGCTATTCCTGCTCCTAATATGACTATTTTGGACATGTTTTTTTACTTTACTTTAGCATAATTTAGGTAGTAAACATGGGTTAAAAGGTAACATTTGTCACATAAGGAAATGATTTAGCTCATGCAATGGGAGAGAGGCTTTAGAAAAGATTGTTGGGGTTAATAGGGGTAATAAATCCTTTAAATATTAACTTTTGGTTTATCCATCAACTATTTAAGGTTAAGGCAATGATGGGGATTAATAGCCAATCTAAATATTATGTTAAGTTCATCTCTTTTCTGACAGCAGCACGTAGGTCAGACCGGGTCAAAAAAAGGGTATCCTAGGTAAGACGATAATCAGATTGTCCTTTTAAGAATAAGTAAATAATAAGAACACTCCAATATCATCCAGCTCAAAATAAACCGTCTAAAATATTATTATGCAGAAAAACCACAGTATCCCTAATCATTAGCAACATAAAAATTTAAAAGCCAAATACAGAAGCTGTATGAATTGCCAAAGGATTGTTATCAGGATAATCAAAAGCTCAGACGCTCGCTAGTCAATAGGTCAGACGATAGTCAGACCGATGATTAGAATATGCAGCCAAGTAAAATTCCAAACTCAGTAGATAGCTTTTCCAATTTCAAAACTAATAGAAGTAATACAGCCAGTGTAGGAGAATCAAAATGATTAAGCAAGAAATAAGAAGCGCATAGCGCTTAGAGATTTTGATTAGTAATTGTAATCTTAATAGAATGGGATAGGTGTTGAAAAGAGTAACTTAACATAATATAAATTATATAACAAATATAGAAATCCATGAGACTGTTTCTCTTCTTATCTATTGAATTATTATTTAATAATTCAATCCCTATTCATTTTTTAAAGAGTTTATCGGGTTTCCCAATGCAGCTTGTATAGTTTGAAGGCCTACTGTAAGAGAAATTATCATGACGATAAACAGTGCTGAAAAAATGAATATGGTGAAATCAATTTCAATTCTATAGGCGAAGTTATTCAGCCAGGAAGTACCGATATACCATGCCACCGGTGCTGCAAAAATGAAAGAGAGAAAAGACAATTTAACAAAGTCTTTGGAGAGCAACAATATGATGTTAGTGGCTTTAGCGCCTAACACTTTTCGAACGCCAATCTCTTTGGTTCTAATGCTTATTGTATAAAAAGAAAGTGCAAATATGCCCAAACATGCGATCAGTATGGTTAAGGCTGAAAATATTTTTAAAAGGGTTGCTGCTTGCTTTTCACTTTTATACTTAGCATCCAATGTGTCATCCAAAAATCGAAAGTTAAAAGGGCGGTTAGGCAATGTTTCCTTCCATTTGCTTTCAATTTGTTCGATTGTTTTAAGATTTGAACCCTCTTTTAACTTAATAGCAATGTACCGCATGCGACCATAATTAATTTCATTACTTTGGATCACCAAAGGTGCGATCGCCTCGTGTAAAGAATTGTAGTTAAAGTCTTTGATCACCCCTTTAATAGTGAAAACCTTTTCATGGATTGATCCATTATCAGCATCACGTTGAACGATTTGTTGGCCAATAGGATCAGTAAGTCCAAAAGCTGCTACTGCTGATTCATTAAGTATCACATTAGTTGAATCATTCATTGATTCGGAAAACAACTGGCCTTGTTTTAGTTCGAAATTCATGACTTCACTGTAATTATCGCCAATCATCATCCGGTTGATGTTAAAATCTTCTTGCGTACCATTGATCCGATAGTTATCTCGCCAGCTGCCTTGAAATCCTTGTACCGACAAGCTGCCAGCCGCCTCCTGGATTTGAGGTAAATTTTTGACTTCATTTAAAAAAGGATGGTAAAGGTGAGTTTCCATATGAGAAATTCCTTCAAGCACCATCACTTGCTCCTTTTCAAAACCAAGATTCTTTTCATTCATATAATGAACTTGTTTGTTAATAATAACAGTGCTTACGATGAGTATGGTCGCAATCCAGAATTGAAATAAAACCAATCCATTCATTACTGATCTACCATTTGCATTAGGTTTTATAACACCTTTTAATGCTTTTATTGGGCTAAATGAGGAAAGAAAAAAAGCAGGGTAAATTCCTGAAAGTATACTTATTACAATCACCAAACAGAAGAGGGCAACTACTGTATTAAAATTAAGAAAAAACTCCAGCTGAACATTTGTCAGCTCATTAAAATAAGGAAGTGCGAGCCACATGAAACAAACGCCAAGTACGACACTTATAAAGCTGATAATAAATGATTCTGTTAGGAATTGGGCGATCAACTCTCTTCGGAACGAGCCCATCACCTTTCTCACTCCTACCTCTTTAGCTCGATCAGTACTTTTAGCGGTAGCTAAGTTCATAAAATTAATGCAGGCAATTATCAGGATGAGCAAGCCTACCACTATTAGAATTCGAACTGTCACGATATTCCCTCCGGGCTGAAATCCGCCCAGGTTTTCTTCACTCAGGTGAAGTGAAGTCAATGGTTTAAGAAGATAGGCAATGCTATTGCCAGCCTTTTTATACTCTTCCCTGCTTATATTTCTGGCCCTTTCAATTTCTTTCAATACATAATTTTCCACCAGCTTCGGAAACTTCAATTCCAATGATCCGGCATCTGCGGAAGGCTTTAATTTAAAATAACAATTGGCCGATCTAAGGTTAAACTGGTCCTGACTAAACCAGCCAACAGAAGAAGAGGATACAATGTAATTGAATTGAAGATGAGAGTTTGCCGGTGGATTTTTACAAACTCCTGTTACTATTGAATTTTTACCTGATGGTGCGATAAATTTCCCCACAGGATTAGTATCTCCAAAAAATTGTTTAGCAGTTCGTTCAGTCAGCACTACACTATGTGGATTACTTAAAGCAGTTTTCGGGTCCCCATTTAAAAAGTCCAAACTGAATATTGAAAAGAAATTGCTGTCAGCAAGCAGTACAGAATTCTCAATAAACTGAACATCTTCATTTGCTTCATTTCTTACTGTAACCACCTGGCTATCATAAGGCCCGGAAACAGCTGTGCCTGTCTCAATTTCAGGATAGCTATCTATGATGATGTTTACTAATGAATAGGGAACGGTAGCATAGGTCTCCGATCCATTTTCACTATTGACCTTTTGCACCATTTTGTAAATTCTTTCATGATCTGAATAAGATTTATCATAAGAGAATTGGGTCTGAACGTAAAGGAAAATAAGCAGGGCGCTGGCAATTCCAATGGACAGTCCAAAGGAATTGATGAAGGCAAATGCCTTACGTTTATACAAGCTGCGAATCCCCAATTTAAAATTAGTAATGAACATCGTGTTTTGATTAAGTGTATTCGATTTAAAAAGCGGCCTAATGATCCCGGGTCTGAAAAGTTTTACGACATCTTTTGTAAAACTCCATCTTGCAGACCTTAAATTATTTTCCTGCGACCGCCTCTCAAATCGCTCCAGTAAATCTCCTTCAAGGTCTTCGACAAAGTCGGGCTGGCAGTACCAGCGGAAGAATCGAAGTGCCCATTTTGGCACTTTATTTTTCTCTTTTTCCATAATTAACTACTGAAACTAAATTCGGTGATGGCATTCCACAAACCCATGCGTTGTTCTTTGGTTTCTGTGAGCACGTTTTTGCCATAAGCAGTGATTGAGAAAAATCGTTTTCGCTTCCCTCCTCTTACTTTGGTGGCCTCTCCTAATTCAGATACCAGGAAGCCTTTTTTTTCCAGCCTTCTGAGTACCGTTTGCAAAGCACCAATACTTACTGTGCGCTTTAAACGTTTTTCCATTTCATCAATGATGGCTATTCCATAAGCTTCATCCTTAAGAATTACTACCGTGAGTAGTACAATTTCTTCAAATTCTCCCAGGTGTACATTTTTCATTTTCAATATTAACTAAAATGTAGTTAATATACAATTTTAGGATTAATATGTAAATGAGCTGTTATCTTGAGATGCATTAAACAAAGTATAAATCTATAACTGAGCAATACAGAAAGTTTAAATCAGAGAATAAAGCTTATCGTTATATGACTGCCTCCGATATTCTCTTCTCTCCTTAAACTCACCCCTGATTCGTCTGCGACAAATCTTTCTCTTCTCAGAATAGAGGGGAGGAATCTCGTAAGCATTTACATTTATTGCACAAATAACTATTTATCATATCATTATCAAATTGATGCTGATTGCTTTCATTATTCCCTTCTCTTCAGGAAAAGAGAAGGGTGTCGCACCGTAGGTGTGACGGGATGAGTTCTTTAAAGCTGAAGTTTCGCATTACTGATCTCTACTATAGCTTTGAATGCTGACAATCTATGTCAAAGTAATCTACTTTAATTGTTGTTCATTTTATCCAATTCTAAAACTCACCCCTATTTATCTGCGATAAATTTTCCCCTCTCTTCTCAGAATAGAGGGGAGGAATCTCGTAAGCATCTACATTTATTGCACAAATTACTATTTATCATATCATTATCAAATTGATGCTGATTGCTTCTGCTATTCCCTTCATTTATGCCCTGTTTTATACCATCGCGCATATATGCGTACTATTAAAATTTGATATGCGCAATTGAAAAATTGATCCTTACTCTCTTTTGCCTGCAGAAAGTCTGTGACCAATTTTGGAATGTGCTGCTCTTGCTTCAATCAACATTTAATTCGTACATTCATCAAAAAAACAAAATCATGCTAAAGAAAATCTTAATTGGTATCGGAGTAGTATTTCTACTTTTTGTATTGTGGGTGGTTTATGGGTTATTTATTGCTGAGCCTGTAAGTCCTCCAGCGACTGCTTCCTTTAATGAAGGCGGACTTGAAATCACCATTGATTACAGCCAACCCAGCAAAAAAGGAAGGTTATTATTTGGAACTGCGGAAAGCGGAGCCTTGCAGCCCTATGGAAAATACTGGAGACTAGGTGCTAATGCTGCGACAGATATTACTTTCAATCAAGATGTTAACTTCGGTGGCAAGTCGGTAGCTGCAGGAACTTACAGAATGTATGCCGTTCCCGGTGAAGAATCCTTTGAAGTGGTCCTTAACAGTGAAAGTGGCGTTTTCTTTGGCGCTGCTGAACCCGATTACGACCTGGATTTGGTGTCAGTGTATGCTCCCATTCAAAACTCAGCCACGGAAATTGAGACTTTTATCATTGGCTTTAGTTCAATTGATAGTGGAGCCAATATCAACTTTAGTTGGGACAATATTCTGTTTTCTGTTCCTGTAACAACAGAGTAAAACACAATTTGGATAAAGGAAAGGCACCTTAAGCCCTTTGAATTATAGTAATTCGAGGGGCTTTTTTTGTGAATTAGATTTAGTGTTTTCTCCTGTTCTAAAAATAGCCTCTGAACATCAACTTTAGTACGGTACCACAAGCAAAAGTAAATCATTAACATCTGACAAATAAACAGCTCTAATTAGGGGCAGGCTATAGTTGGATTAATATTATTCTACTTTTTAATTAAAAAAGAATTTTACATCTTTAATTATGTGTTAAATTTTTATACTACATATTTAACTTCTGTCTTAGATTATTTGTGTAATTCCTAATCTACTCGAGTAAGAGCTATATTCAACTTGAATTTCAGATAGTAACTCCTTATTAAAAACTTTAATTTTATCGAATCTCTCTTCAAATATTTCAGGAGGTAATGAAAATGCATATCTAAAATCAAATAACAGTGCACAATCTGTTTTTTCTTTGGATAAAGATAGATGATCATATATCTTCATTGATAAAGGATTTGTGTCTTTACCCTTAAATTTATGCTTAGTATTTCTTATTGGTTTATTAATCAAAAGACCACTTAGTAACTTTAAGTTTCTTCCAAATTTATTCTGTGCAAGATCACAAGGTCTTGAAATAATAACTGCTATATCTTCTATATCAGGTTTATTTTCTTCCGCACCCAATTGATATTCTAGGTATTTCGTTACATTCTCATCATTCAATAAACTATAATTTTTCTTTAAAGAATCATTCTTAAAAAAACTGACTAACCCTGATGTAATAAAGTTTGGTTCAAAACTGCTTTCTATCAACTTAAAATGAAACCAAGAGTTTAACTTTGAATCAATATCAGTTTTAGGAAAAATAGGTATACTATAGAGATTTTCTTTGTTAATTTGGGATACAGTTTGGTTGGGTCTTGTTATTTTAGAATTAGATGATAAGATATTGTCCAGAGCATCAAACAAGACCTCTCTTTTTAAAGATTCTTTTTCTGAACCAAGGAGGTATTCACCACCGTGACCGATAATTATTTTTTGTAATTTTTTTCTAAATGCGTCATTATCTATGTTACTAGACAAATGACCAATAACAATATTGGAAGAGTTAAGAATACTTTTTTTCCAAATTGAAAGTTCATCTAGCTCGGGATAATTATCAAGTTTAGAATTTATAGAATCATTAAGCTTTTCAAAATCCCAACCATTTTCAATTTGATATTCTGTTTTTTGTTCGGTAAAGAATAAAAAAGGCTCTTTGTTAATTCTCTTCAATTCTTCTAATATTTCATCTTTTTTATCTGTTTCTTTAGACCATAATACTAAGATGTAGAATGAATATTCGGAAACTAAACTATCAATCCAAGCAGCACAATGTGTAGGGTCATAATCAGCAAGATTTTCAGTGAAATGGACATCTAAGAAAATTAAATTCAAATCAGAAAAATGGGTGGATGGCTTTGGGTCAGAATCTATGAGATTTGCATTGAAATATTTTATACCAATTCCATTTTTTTGATATTGTTCAAGTATTCCTCTAATTTCATCATATTTATCATCAACGATCACTATACTTGGCTCAAACGATAGCATATTTATTGGTTTTTATTGAAAGTTAATCTAATTGCTGCTCCCCTATATTTTTCAGGCACCTCAATATCATCTAATTCAGAATTCTCAAGAATTTCAAATTTTCCGTACTTCATCATTATAGTGTCAATTAAGTAAAGTCCAATACCTATCCCATCATCTTTTCTTGAGAAAAATGGTCTTACTAAGTCAGTAATTGCATCTTTAAAGCCCGGACCATTATCAACAATGGTTACTACTGGAAATTCGTTTCTTAAATATGTTTTAATGTAAATACCCTTATCTTGTTTGTGAATAGTATCCAGCCAGTAAATGCTGTTATCGATTATATTCATAATCATTGTGATAAAATATCTTTTATCACACTTAATGGTTTCTATAGAATTATCAAAATCAGTAGCTGGTTCAATTTTTCTAGTTTTTAATTTATAACTGTAATTTGAAACTGCTTTTTCAATACATTCATTAAGATTAATTGGTTTGCTTCCCCCTTTTCTTAGTACAGATAAAATGCCCTGAACATAGTCATCTAATTCATCAACCTTTTCATTGCCTAATGCTGGAATAAAAGGATTTGCATTTACAACTTCTTTCATTCTAGGTACTAGTTTTTCAATTTCGTGTAGAGCAACTGAAGCAGTCATACCAACACCAGCAGGTATCAATAGAGTATCTTTTTTTTCTTCAAAATCCTTTTGCAAATTCTCAGCCTCTTTTTTCAGTTTCTGCTTTTTTTCTTCATCTGAAAAATCCGTAGAATCTATCAATTCATTGAACAAAGAGGTTTGGTCTTGATAATACTTTTGAGGTGTCTCTTTGTGATTAAACGCTAACCATTTTTCACGGTCTTTTTGCCTCCTGACTTTAAAGTCTTCAATAATCAAACGAATACAATCATAAAAAATAGAGAAATAGTAATCTTCGACAAAACCTTCTCTATTGGTTTTTTCAATCAATTTGGTTGAGCTTATTGAGTCAAGATAAACTGTGCCTATAACTTGATTATTAGAAAACCATTTTTTGTTTTGTACTCTTTCTATATCAATATTTAACCAATCATTTCCAGGCTCTCCATAATTAAAAACCCTCATATCATCCTTAAAAACTTTTATACCAGAATTTTCTTTTAGAACTGATTTAACTGTTTTAGAATCATAAGTGTAATCTTTAAAAGAATCAGAATCCATATCATAAGAATGAATCTCAACCATAATATTTCCAAAAGGATTTTTTACTTTCTCTAGGTTTTCTAATGCTGCATTAATCTCAGATACTTCTACCATATCTTCTTGCATCCTATCCCTAATTTTAGGCCTTAACAGACCTTTTATATTTTCCTTCTCCCCTTTAATAATGTTTTCTCCTATCTCAGGGTTCAAATTAAGTTTGAATTCATAATCTACCTCTAGATTGTAGTTTTCGTCTAAAATTGCAGTATAATGATACGGTGCAATTTTTAAAACCTCGGTAGCATCGGGAAAGCCTTCAAGCCAATTATTACCAAAATCTAAGTTTATTTTAAAAATGCGTAAATCACTTTTAGGAGAAACCATAGAAACCACATTTCTATTAAGGCTTCTTGCCATTCTTCTTGTCCAAGGCTCCTTTAGAGAAGTAACTTCTATAAGTGTTCCAGAGTCTTCTTTGAAGTGAAATTTTGATTTATCTGTATTTGTTACCCAAGATATCGGTATGTCTTCCAAATACTTGGATTGAGAAAAACTTTTCCAATCTATTGTTAATGTAATTTCATAGTCTAAAAGATATTTCTTCCATTTACCTTCATCGTCTAGACATTTTATTACATTTGCAGGCCTTGTAATGAGTTTAATTGTATTTCCTAGCTTGTGAACGGCAAATCTTCCTACACCTTTTTCGCCCATCGGTACCCTATTAAAAATAGGACTTCTATTAATTATGCGATTACCTTCTTCGTCTATAGGTTTTCTATGGTCTGTTCCTGGTTCAAGCCAAACATTTTCAATTACTTCACTTGTTAGCCCAGTGCCATTGTCTTCAATTTTCACTCTTGCACTTCCTATGTTTTGAATGTTTGAAAAGGCCACATTTACATAGCTTGAATCTGCATCATAACTATTTTTCACCAACTCATAAATTGCCATAATAGGACTTTTTATCAGTTCCTCACCTAATAGCCTTAAAATGTGAGCTTTTGGTTTAAAATGTTTTTCGTTTCCCATTATTCAAGTTGTACTTTGATTTCTTTTGCAATTTCTCTAGCCATTAACGGTGGGACTGCATTTCCTATTTGTCTAAATGCGGCAGTTCTTCCACCTTCAAAATAAAAATCATCTGGAAAAGACTGAATCCTTGCAGCTTCCCTTACAGAGATAGACCTAATTTGATCTTGACTTGGATATATGTAATGATGACCATCTTTAGCTATATGAGCCACCATTGTATGTGACAATCCATTAATATCAACTACTTTAAACCTGTCTAAAAATGACTTCTGATTTTTATGTGTTTTTAACGAATCTGGAAGGTCAGGATATTTCAGTCTTTCATTATTGTTCAAGAACTTATTAGTAGCTATTTTATATATTTCCAAATCCCTTGAATTATGTGGCCTGGCTATATGCTGTGTTACAAAATCAACTCCATTTTTAAGTTGAAAAGATTCTAGATAAGAATTAGAGTCTTTTTTTAAATACTTGGAAAGTTTCATTTCTTCCCCTGGCTTTAATGACGGTAAATCATCTAATAAATTCTTTATTGTCCAATTATGAGTTCTTTTTTCAAATTCCGGGTATTTAAAATCCATATCTTCCTGCCATCCAATAAGAATTATTCTTCTTCTTTTTTGTAACACTCCAAATTCCTCAGACTTCAATACTTTATAATCAAGCTTATACCCAATTGCTTTAAAATACCCTTGCATATTTTTAAAATACCAACCTTCATCTGCAGATATTAGTCCTATAACGTTTTCAAAAACAAATATCTTAGGCTTATAATATTTTAAAAACTTTGCATATTCCTTGTAGAGATGATTTCTTGGGTCGCCTACCATTCGATTAGCATCTCTGGAACGTCCTACCAAAGAGTAAGCTTGACAAGGTGGGCCACCAACAATTAAGTCAATGGATTGGCCTTTCAATAAAAAGTCTATTTTTTGAAAAATCTGCTTATTTTCTGAGCCACCAATAAAAGCATTTATAATTGAATTTTTAAGTTCTATATCACTATATAAATCAACGAATTTCTCTCTATTTATTGATCCCCTCAAATAATCATAATAATGATCTTCTTTATCATTTCCTTTCAGTCGGTGAAAAATCATTCTCGTTTCGAGAGTTTTGCATGCAGCTTTATCTGATTCAACATGAGCAATAGGATTGAATCCTGCCCTTATAAAGCCTTCTGATAAGCCACCTGCTCCTGAAAATAAATCTATAAAATTCACAATCGTGAAGATCGCACAAAATCTCCTTTCTGCAATTGCATTTTTTTTATAATACCTATTAACTTATTGCTAATCATATCATTTTTATTAGTTTTTAACTCACATTCCCAAATTGTAATAATCTTCCATCCTTCCTTCTCAAGTATTCCATAATTTTTTTGATCTCGGAGAACTGTACCATTTATTTTCTCTTCCCACCATTCTGTTCTGGTTTTTGGTAATTTGAAATATTTACAGTTTTCATGTCCATGCCAAAAGCAACCATTAACAAAAATCACTGTTTTGTACTTAGGTAGTACGATGTCTGGTTTGCCAGAAAGATTTTTAGAATGAAGCCTGAAGCGAAAGCCATGTTTATGAAGAAATTTCCTTACCAATATCTCAGGCTTGGTGTCTTTCCCCTTTATCTGGCTCATGTTATAGCTACGGATAGCTGGTTCGTGAACGTCTGCCAAAAGTGTTTAAATTAATATTGATAAATTATCCCCATCCATATAGCGAGGTTGGTTTTAATAAACCGCGTTACTGCTAAAAAAATTCAAGTATCAGTGGCATATACAATCCCCGTTTCATTCATAAAAGTAGTTTTTGGGTTATTCAGGTCTGCTTTGTGCCCAAAACTAGTGGAAACAGGTAATCCCAGTTCTATTGTGAAACCAATACTTTTAAAAAACGAAAAAAAATCTTTAGATTGCTTACTATGTAATGTAGCTATATGTCCACATAGTAAGATGTTTGCGAGTATCTCTATATGAATTACCTTTTAATTATAAGCCTATTTTTTATTAGCCTGGATTCACTTGCTCAGTCAGGATGCGGTATTATTTCAGACTCCTCAGAAAGTCGAATAGTTTATAATATTTCAGATGAACCGCCAAAATTTTCTTCACATACAGATTCATTGGAAAGATATATACAAAGTAAGCTGACTTTTCCTCAAGAATGTATTGAAGGTGCTGTTTACATAGGCTTTGTTGTCGAGGCATCAGGGCAAGTTACAAATGCCAGAGTCGTTAAAGGAATTAAAACCGACATTGATAATCAAGCTCTTAGTTTAGTTTCCAACATGTCAAATTGGATCCCTGGAAAATGTGATGGAAACCCTATTTCCCATTTTATGGTAATCCCAATAAGGTTTTCTCTGACGACAAAAGAATAAAATCTCATTATCTTATAAAACCCACAGCAAACCAGGTAAAGTTGGCCAAGCAATAGATTGATTTTTTGTGCTGTTAATAAGCTTTACATAAAGAGTTCTTTCAGCTTTTACCATTGCAGGTAGGTCAGTACCGCAGATCAGACCGTTTTGAGCCAAACCTCTTGGCTGCTTCTCATAAATTCCGTTGGCATGGAACACATCTTTTAACCAACAGATTGCTTCACATGCATTCCGTTGGCACGAAATAGCATGCTCGCAATAACCATGGGGAGCCAATACTTCAATATTTTACTTTCTTTCAATCATAAGGAGAATTACAAAATTACCTATTCCTTTTATAGTATCTTGAAATAAGGCGTAAGGATATAATGCACAAACAACCATCTATTTATTCTACAATAATTTTATAACCAGAAGATGAAAAATTAAAAATAGTATTATCACAAACTTTACCTGCAGCAATTTCAATTAGATAAGGAAAATCAAAGCGCTCATGACTTATTTTAAAGGATTCATTGCGTTGTCCATTTATGCTCTTTTGAAATTCTTTTCCTGAAGTCCATGTCACAGAATCTGTGCTGATGACAAGGGTATATTTAAAGATACTCTCATCATTCACACCCCTGCAATTCCGAATATCAGGGTAGTCGATTTCCTCTTTATAACCCACTAGTTTTTTTTCAGTATATTTAATATTCTCTATTTTCCCATATAAATGCGTATTACCAGCCGCATCTTGATATTCGAAAATTTTAGATTCTTTTTTATCAGGATAATATTCAAGCTTGTTAGCCGGTAAATTTGCAGTAAGTATTTTAACATCCGATTCCAAATATCCCAGCGTATCCTTTTCCGCTAAAATAATAATCTTTTTATGATCTCCTTGTGGGGACGGGATTCTTTTTAATTTTTGCCTTGGCCCAATATTTTTAAAATATCCTATTGAATTTAATGTCTTTTTAATTTTTTCAGCTACCGAAGCATTTTCTTCATCTATCAAACCACCAAATTTCACTTTTGAGCCTCTGGCTTCTTTAATGGGTTCCAATGAAAGCGGGAAATTACCTTCTCTAATTCTTTCAATTGATGCTTTATCCTCTCTTAAATTCTTGTCATTAAAATAGCTATATATCAATATTCCAAAGCTCACAATTAAAAACATATAGACTACTTTAAAGTGAATAGAAGTACGTTTTTCATGTTCTTGATAGGAACTTTTCATCAAGTTAATAATTTGTTTTTCCTGGTCAGTTAGATTTGGTTTTTCTGACAAACTCGACATGGCATCCAACAGCTTTTTCATCTGTTTATTACTTCCGCTTGTTAACCTTTTTGCTTCATTTAATAGCGTTCCAAAATTTGACATATTTTTATCGTTTATGTAGTTTAAATAACCTTTTAAACCTGAGTTCGATTTTAAAAATTGATGTAAACTACTCCTTATTAATAAATCTTACTTAAAAACCGGTTCTCCTTATGTTGAATTGCTGTTTTTAAAATTTTAAACTAGTAACAAAACCTCAAAAACTAGAATTTCACTGCATATTTAGGTTTAACTTAAGTATTAAAGATTACTAACACCAAATTTTATTCTTTATCTTTTGTCCCGAGGGACTCGGGACAAAAAAAAGCTCCCACGCTACAATTCAGCGCGCTCCCCGCTTTTTTGTCGACCAGCCCGCCCGTTCGTAGCAAATATTGTTTGGTTTTCTGACATTATAGTATTTATCATGAGCTCCCTAAATGCTTGTAAAGCAGAAGTGGTAAAAGTAACCTTAACTGATGTAAAAGAATCTAAGAAAACACTTTGGGGTTGGGAGGATTGAGAGAATGATCAAAATCTACTCCCCTATCTTTAAAGCTTTTGACTTTAACCCTCCAATATTTCTTTTAAGGGTTTACTATTACTCATTAACTCTGATTTAACCCTATTGAATGTATCTATTCTATTTTCATTCTGGCAATACCAGGTAGCCGATAAATCCTCAGGGTCAAAACGTTGGGTCACCCCTATCATAATGCCATTATCAATAATAGTAAAATCCTTGGCTATTTCAGGGGGGAAATTAAATGGTGCTTCATCATCGATAAAAACCCTCACCGTTACCTTATCGCAGTCATTGTGATATTTCATTTTTTTTAGGTGGGTTTCATTGATTTCGGATCTTTTTCCGAAAAGAAATACCCTGGTAACGTTTGCAGTTCCATTTTCATGTGCTTTAACAATTGCTTTTCCAAGTTCCCTATTCCAAGTACTATTGTATTGCTCAGTACTTGTTGAAAAAATATCGCTTTTAGCTCTTCTGTAAACAGAAAGTAAGACATTATTATATTCTTCTCTAATAGCTACAAACATCCCGTCTTTCCAATTTCCTGAAATAGCTCGCCACTTCGATGTTACTTCTTGAATTCTTTCATTTAAAAAGACATTGTTTTTGTCTATCCCATTCTCGATATTATCTAAAATGGAGTTTATGGCATCGTTAATTTCTTTGTTTTCAATTTCGCTAATAGGTTTTCTGATTGTCTTTTGCTTTTCTGTTTTAGGCTCTACCCTATAAACAACTAAGATCATAGATATTAAAGTTATAATAAAAACTCCCAAAGCTAAAAAGGCTAAATAATCATTGCTTTTAATAGCTCCAACAATAGAAGTGATAAATGAACTTGATAAAAATATAAAAGATATACTAAAGACGAGAATATAAGCGGGGCGCTCTTTAAGCGATTCTATAATTTTTATGGTGATTGATTTATCCGGCATGACATTTAAGTTTGAGTATTAAATAATTATCTTGATTTAGTATAGAAGTTAACAATTGGGATATCAACAGCAATAAATATTGACCAGCGATAGCCATTGACTGTTTCGTTTATAAAGCTTCCGGGATTTGCAGGGTCTTCGATGTTCACTCCTCTTAACTGAGGCCCTTGTTGCCAGCCATAACCCAGTGAAACAGGTATGTTTTTACAACCTAGTACGCCATAAATACCCGGAGCAAAAATATTTTCCAAACTTATTGTGGGAAGACTTTCAGTATCGTCATCCTTGAAGCGATAGGATACTACTGCACCCAAATCCACTAATGATCCATATAATGAAAATGATGAAAAGATCTGAAACTTTCCACGTGGCAACCTTATCGGCCATGAGGCCGCTATTCCTATTGGGGCACTTACCCCATAAATATTAGCCCATCCTTGTTCATAGTCTTTTATATATTCATTACCATAGAATAAGCCGGCATAGGCATTGAGTGCCAGATTAAATTTAGAATGCTTTTTGATTGATGCACTTCCGGCTGGTAGGGCTACGGCTTCAATAGCTTGTTTTACTTGTTCACTATTTTCTGCTTTTGCCACTAATGCGGCAAAATTTCCATATTTGATGAGGTTGGTAAGAATATCTTCCTGTTCTTCTAACAAAACCTTTTCACCTTTTAAGATATTTTCCTGCTTAGTCTTAATTTCCGATTTGATGGCACCAACAGACTCAAGATTTTTAATGTTGTCGTAAACTTCTTCTCCAACATTGAAGTATGGATCAAATTTAATTTCTAAGACTTGTATTTGCTTTAGCATCACACTCACCTCCTCCTTATTATCCTTGACAATCTCCAAAAGTTCAGTAAAGAGTTTTTCCCTTTGGTCATACCTTGAAACAATCATTTCATTGTATAAATAGGCCAGTTCTGCAACAGCTGACACATACTGCTTTTGATTTAAATTAATATAAATATTGCCTAGCGATCTGAATGAGCTAATAAAATTATCAAAGTTGCTGGATGCTGCACTTCCGCTTAAAGAAGTATATGCTACATTCATAACTTCTACAAAGTTGAGTGACGCATTAAAAAGCTCATAATATTCATTATAACCCGGCTCAGCATCGGCTTGATTTTGAAGATTTTTAATCTGGGTGAATTTTTCATCAATACTTTTTCCATTATCAATAATAGGTTGCAAAACAGATAAGGTCGTTTCCTTAAATTTGGTAAAATCCTCAGACCCCATCCTCATAATATCTAATACAGGTTTATTATTTAATAGTAAACCACTGTTTTCTTCTTCAAATAAATGAATTTGTTGATAAATGAGCCCAAGATATAATTTAAGTGTTTTTTCATTATGCAGTTCTTCAAGTTGTTTTGAAGTAATCCAATAGTGATCTGATCCTTCCTTTGTTCTTAGCGACTGTGAGAAAACGTTGAGTAAAACAATGGATGTGTAAAGGTTTTCATTTATTGAATGAAGCCTAGAGGAATCAAGTTCAGAGTTTACATAATTGTTTAATGCATCTCCAATGTGTTTACCATCCTTCAGCTGAATAGCCAGATAAATACCGTCCGACAGTATAGTTCTTAATTCGGGCAGTGCCACAAAAACCTGATCCATGCTAGTATCATCAATCAATGTTCTAAGATTTGGCAAAAGTGTCGCCAAATCCCTTTGAAATGCCTGACGCAGCATTTCTATATAACCTGAAAACATATAGATCTCATCCCCAATAACCTTTAGGGTTTTATAGGTAGAGGGAAATAGAATTCCTAGTTGATCCTGCTCGTCTAAGGTTTTATAAAACTTTTGAAAAAAGGCTATGGAGAGCTCTTGCTTGGTTCTTTCTACAAGAAATTTGGCAAGACCATCTGCGATGTTTGTTGCGTTTAATGAGCCAAAATCAGTAAAAATATTACTTTTATTCTCTAATTGTAAACTAATATCACTTTGCTGACTTCCTACTATTGAAATAAATGGATTATTACTAATAATATTAAACTGGGCTTCTATATCATCAACCTCAATGTATTTACTAAATATTTGTAAGTATTCCTCATTAAGATCATTGAGGTCAATCTCTACCTTGTCACCATTTAATTCTGCTGAATCTGATAAAATAATTGCATCCTGAAATGGATTTTGTGCATAAATATTAAACAATAAAAAGTTTACTAAAATAATTGAGGTTAGGTTTTTCATGGGATATATAATTTTAAAAACTCTGATTGAAAATCTGCTTTAGAAAATGCTAATTTATTAAGAGACTCTAAATAATTTCGTTTAGGGTAAGAGGCCAATTGTCTTGCAAGTAATCCAGTTACTATAGCTGTATATATACTATCACCTTTTACTTGTTCATAAAGCTTTGGTGCTTTATTTGTTGACCATTGCAAAGAATTATGAAAATAGAAATCCAGATTTTCTGGAAAAATTGGATTTCTATTTTTCATATAGGCTTTTGTTACTGCCCCAACTGCAATTATGCCAGCATGTTGAGCAAGGACTGAAGTTTTATTATAATTAAAAATATTGCTATCACCACCTGCACCAACTATTAAAATGCCTTTTTGAATGATTTCATCTAAGTATTCTTTGATTTGAGAAATACTGGGTATAGATAGACTCAAATTCAAAATATTCGGTTTTAATACTTTATCTTCGATAATATAAATCAGTGCTTCTTTTAACGCATTGATATCAGTACTTCCATTATTTTTGATAACTTTTAAATCAAGAATTTTGCTGTTTTTAGCAATTCCTTTAATTCCAACACCACTATTAGTATTTCCAGTTATTAGACCTGCCATCATAGTTCCATGTCCAGTATCATTTGAACCAATGGCTTCATTTTGGACAAAAGATTTTGAGAAAATCACACTATCTTTCAAATTAGGATGATTTTCGTCCACACCAGAGTCGAGCAAGCCTACTACAATTCCATCTCCCTCTAATCTAGGAAGTTGCACTTTTGTTTGAATCCTTTGGGTGTAATCTATAAGCTTATCAAATTCAATTGAAGTTGGCTGATTAGTATTTACAGCGGCCTTAGCCCCACCACTCCAATAATAATTATCGGCTCTATCTTTATACCATTGATCATTTCCATCAGTTTCATCTCCGGCATATAGCTTTCCATCAACTTCTACTTCGCTTTCAGGTGCAAGGTATTGGTAACTCGGTGCATTAAGCCTGGGTTTTCCGACTCTGACTTTAAGGTATTTGGTTGTAATTATTTTCACTTTTGAAAATTAATAAAGCTTAAAATTAAGCTACTTTTTATTTCATGTGTATATATTTATTTCTATAGGTCACATGGAATTCAATAAATTTTATTCATCCTTGGTTGGTATGTTAAGGATTCTAAAATTTATGCTCATTTCATGAATGCAATTTATCAATAAATATGATTTAATTACAATACCCATAAATAGGTATTTAGCCAAATTTATAAACCATTATATTTGAAGATAAAACTGGGGCCAAAACTCCTGGCCGGGTACCATAAAATTCTGACTAAAGAAGTGGCTTTTGTTTTTAGGAAAATTAGAATTGACAGTTGGCGAGGGTCGCAATTCTTAGCCAACAGATTGCTTCACATGAATTCCGTTGGCACGGAATAGCATGCTCGCAATAACCATGGGGAGCAAAGTTGGAGCTATTCGTCCATGTCGGCACCTACAAATGAGTATTATACTGTTCCCCAAAGCGGACGTAAATCAGGGGGTAAATTCACCAGAATATGATTTATCTCACCTTCGCTTACATGCTTTCTTATTACTTTAAAAACAGCTCTTATGGCATTTTCACCGTCCTTTGAAGTGCTGATATCATGGTGACCTAACGGCTTGTCTTCATGAATTACTTCCCTTACAAATTCACCTATATGCTTTATTCTAAGTGGCTTTTCCTGGTATTTCCAACCATCCACATAAATCGCCTTCAGCAACATTGGCAATTGAGCCATTAATTGAAAAGACTCTTGAATGGTTAGTCTGGATCGTAATGTATGCAATACAGCTTTTAATACTCTTCCAGCTAGCTCTCTATCCTCAGGGAAGCCTAATTCTTCGGCTATTTCCTTTATGATTTTGTTGGCGGTTTCTACGTATTTATCAAACTTCATCATGTTAGCTTTTTTATTTCTCTAAAATAGGAAGCTCACTGTCTGAAAACACTAAGGAATGTTAGCGTAATGCATGATAAATGTCATTGAAAAATAAATAAGGGATTGAGTATGCAGGGTCTGGTTCATCTGACATTTTCCGATGGTCACAGGCAGGAAAATTAAAACTTTTCTTTTAGCCGTGGTTCGTGTCTCACGAAACACTAGCTCTAAAATAAATTCCTTCTCCTTAAATCTTCAAAGTTAAAATTTAGAAGGTTCGAAATGGCCGGTTTAGGAAAGTTCTGAGATTAGTAGCGCAGACTTATTGCTTTGGAAGCAACAAACCAATGTTTCTCATAGATCTCATTTCAACCCACCCTACTCTCCGAATACAAATCATAAGCAGCCACCAAAGACTCACGGCCGGTGGATGATTCGTATTTCTCATACTCACTAATTTTGTCGCGCTCTTCCACATAAACCGGCAGATAGGCTTCCTCAAAAGCATCCCATACTACCAATAAGTAGTGGTAGCCGATCTTACTTTCTCTGCCTTTTTCCAGCCAAAGCTCAAAAATATCTTCCTCCAGGGGTTGAGGGAATGATGAACCGTCAAACATATGAATATTAGGTGTAAATGATTGATACTAATGAGCAGCAAATTATGCATTCCCTGCTTTGGAAACAAAGATTTTTCTAATATGAATCCGTTTAATTGATCAATATGAGCACCAATGTCGGTACCTCAAAGAGGTCAGACATTTTTGGAGATTAGGATATCTGATTTGAATGGTGCCGATATCGTTCTATATAACTCAGCCCTCTCTCCCGGTTTGGCCGGGAGAGAGGGAGCTCGATCTAGTAAGTATTGAGGTTTATTGGACAACTAACATTTGAAACATAATGGCATCCGGCAGGTTTTTAAGCACAATGATTCCATGGTCGGTGGCGCACCGACCATCTCACTCAAATAGCTAACTTTCTGCTTCCGGTCGGTGCGCCACCGACCGGGGGCTGACTGTTGTCGTAAATCCACTAAGATGACCGTCTAAAGAAAAGGCTTTTGCTTTGGGGCCAGTCCGGTACCGACCTATGGTCTGGCCTTAGAGCTATCTGCTAATTCTGCCCCCACAGCTTGCAAACGCGGGGAATTAGTTTGCTAAGAACAATCAGCCCTGAAGGGGCAATATCAACAGCGAAGTGCAGGGCACTTCGCTTAAATAAATAGTTTAGCAAAGCCCTGAAAGGGAGAAATCTTTTTAAAATTGTTCTTAACAGGCGGTCTGCTCAATAGCCGGGAGATTCCGGATATTTCCCTCGTGCCTCGTGAAATTCCGGAATGACGAGATTTGGGGCGAGTCGCTTTAAGAAACAATACACCATATCCTTCTCATGTTTAGATATGATTGCAAAAGGATTACAATCTCTTTTAGTTTTTTGTATGTATATAACTATGCCACCAAATCCATTGATGAAAGTTCATATTTAATAAACCCACGTAAGCTCAAGTCTTCATCAAGATCTGGCCAATGAATACCGATTCCATCATTTTCAAAATTTTCCAACTCTTCTGGATTTGCCTTACTTAATTTATCGAAGTTTGATAAAGGACGTTTAAGAATTTTTTTATTATTCAGTAATACAATAATTAAGTCCAACTCTTTATCCACCCATAATCTTTTAATCCTAAGACCACCTTCAAAAATAAGCTGATCAATAGGATCTGAACTTTTTTTATTTTCTATTTTATTTTCCGAAGTACTCATTCCATTTTTCGATTGCCTTCATCTGAGAAAAAATAAAACCTATACCCTTCTATGTTTTAGTATTGTAGGCATAACATAAAATTATAATATTTTGGTTTCAAATGTTATTCTAAGATAGCATAAATTATCTATTAGTTTTAAAATTTAATTATGACATGATCAACAATAAAAATACAATTTCATCCAAAGCTAATCAGTCTTTGACTGAAATATTGTTTTACAAATACCGGCCTGACCTGCATCCTGCTAAGGTCTGTCATTAGGCAGAAAATGTCTGACCTTTTCAGCCCATATCGTTCTATTTAACTCACCCAAGCCCTCTCTTTGGAAGAGAGGGGGCTCGATCTCATATGTATTGAGGTTTAAGTAAAATTTGAAAAAGGATTACAAATCCTGGCATGGGCTTTCAACCATTGCCCGCAGGTCAGTACCGGTTCTTAAAACCAAAACTGTTGGAGTAACTCCAATAAGATGACCGTCTAAAGAAGAGGCTTTTGCTTTGGAGCCAGTCCGGTACCGGCCTATGGTCTGACCTTAGAGCTATCGACTATTCTGCCTCAACACTTGCTAAGGCGGGGATTTAGATGTCTGACCTTTTATAACGTGCCGACATCAGGCTGGCATGGCTATGGTTATCCCAGCCCTGAAAGGGCAATATCAACAGCGAAGTGCAGAGCGCTTCAATTAAATGTTTTGTTTTTAGCAAAGTCCTGAAAGGGCGAAATCTTTCGAAATTGTTCTTAAACAGGCAGCCTGACCAAAAGCCGGGAGATTCCGGATATTTCCCTCGTGCCTCGTGAAATTCCGGAATGACGAGTTTTTTTTGCTTACCTAAAAAACAGCTTCAAATAAAACCCGGGTTTAAGCAATTCTTTTTTGAGATCCACATCAGTCAGCATGGAGCTTAACAAGATTCTTACGGATGAATTATTATTAGCTTTTTTAATAACAAAATTGAAGAGTTTGGGATATTGTAAGAGCTTTTGTAAGGCTCTGCTTACCCTTAATTCTTTCCACATTTTTTGATAAACCACCTTATCGTAATGCTTATTAAACCTGGCATCAAAACACTGATTATCAAAGGCCTTTACGAGGTGATCTGCAGCAATTCTTCCACTACGAATGGCATTGCCTATGCCCTCTCCTGTAAAGGAATCAATTAAACTGGCGGCATCACCCAATAACAGAAATCGGTTGCCTGAAATAGGCCTTTTTTTGGAACCTATGGGTAAACCAAAACCCTGTATATTTTCTAAAGGTTGCGCATTTTTAAAGCGTTCTTTTATATTTGGATGGGTATGGATCAACTCATCCAGCTTCTTTTTAAGGTCAATCTTTCGTTTGCTTACTTCACTGGAAAGCATGCCCAGGCCCACATTAGCCTGCCCGTTGGGCAATGGAAAAATCCAGAAATAACCGGGCAGTACACCATCATAGAAATGAAGTTCAATATAGTTTTTCGGGTGAAAACCTTCCACACCTTCATAGTACTGCCTTAAACCGGCAGAATAATGGTCTTTTTCTACCTTTATCTGCCCTAATTTTTTATTCACTATGGATTGGGCGCCATCTGCACCGATCACCATTTGAGCCTTCAGCACCTGATTTCCCACTTTTACTTCAACGCCTTGCTCATTGGATTGTACATCCTCTACCCTTTCACCGGTTAAAATGCTTACATTGGGCAATTTTTCAATTTGTTTAAAAAGGAAGGCATCAAAATCCATACGTTTGGAAATATATCCTGCTGCATTATGGTGGTTGGGATTGATGAAATCGACACTCAGTGAATTTCCATTGGGTGCATAGAATTGGATTCCGTGGGAATCAATTTTTTGGGGGAATCGCTCAAATTCCAGGGCCAGCTTTTCATCCATACGGTAAAGCTGATTCACCACATCCGCACTTAAGGCATCACCACAGATTTTATCTCTCGGGAAAACAGATTTGTCCACCAGAGCAATCTTAAGCTCATGATCCCTCAATTGATAAGCACAAGCACAACCGGCAGGACCTGCTCCAACAATGATGATGTCGTAATCATATTCTGGCATATATTGCCAAAAGTAAGCATAAATATGGATGATGCGCCAGAATGAAAAGAAGTTTGAATGGATAATTTTCCCGTGTGTGTTAATCTGAATGAGATCTCTCCCCCTTTCCTTAAAAGGGGGCAGGGGGGATTTATGATGAGATTCAAGCATAATAATTTAATTTCAGAATGCATTACAGTAAGTATGATCTGCACTAACATTATTCATGAAATTCATAAGAGGTCAGAGTAATAGCACAACCTAATATTAACACTGAAATAACTATTCTTAAAAAATTTTAGCTTATGCTCAACTATTATTAAGGCCTATTTTATAAATCCCATCACCCCTATTGTAATTGAATGCAATTACCGTAATTTTGCGTTTCAATTTTATTACCATGGCGAAAGACTCAGAATCACTTAATTTTATAGAACAAATTGTTGAACAGGATTTAGCAGCGGGCTTGCCTAAAGAGCAGTTGCGTTTCAGGTTTCCACCGGAACCTAACGGCTATTTACATATTGGCCATGCGGCTTCTATTTGCCTCAATTTTGGTTTGGGAGAGCGATATAATGCACCTGTTAATTTACGATTTGACGATACCAATCCCACTAAGGAAGAGCAGGAATATGTGGATGCCATTAAACACGATATTGAATGGCTGGGCTTTCAGTGGGCCACCGAATGCTATTCTTCTGATTACTTTCAGCAACTGTACGATTGGGCTATTGAGCTGATTAAAAGTGGTAAAGCTTATGTAGATAAGCAATCTGCCGAAGCCATGGCGGAGCAAAAAGGAACGCCTACAAGTCCCGGTGTGGAAAGTCCACACCGCAACCAAAGTGTAGAAGAAAACCTGGACTTATTTCAAAGAATGAAAGCGGGTGAATTTGAGCCTGGTACACATATTTTGCGTGCTAAAATAGACATGGCTTCTCCAAATATGCTGATGCGCGATCCTTTGCTATATCGCATTGTAAAAAAGGCTCACCACAGAACAGGCAACGACTGGTGCATTTACCCTATGTACGACTGGACACATGGCCAATCGGATTATTTGGAGTCGATCTCCCATTCTATTTGTACTTTGGAGTTTAAATCCCACAGGGAATTATACGATTGGTTTTTGGATCAAATTGCTGACCCTGATCGATTACGTCCGAAGCAAAGGGAATTTGCCAGACGAAACTTGAGCTATACTGTGATGAGTAAGCGTAAATTATTGGAATTGGTGCAAAGTAAAACTGTTTCCGGTTGGGACGATCCCAGGATGCCTACCATTTCAGGTTTAAGACGAAGAGGTTATACCCCGGAATCAATTAGGAAATTCAGTGAAGTTTCAGGTATTACCAAGCGTGATAGTGTCACCGATGTTTCTTTATTAGAATTTTGCATCCGTGAAGACTTAAACAAAAATGCCACAAGGGTAATGGGGGTTTTAGATCCTGTGAAGCTAATCATTACCAATTACCCTGAAGGGAAAGTGGAAATGCTTACTGCAGAGAATAATCCTGAAATAGAAAATTCAGGAACGCATGAAGTGCCCTTCTCCCGTGAGTTGTATATTGAGAAAGAGGATTTTAAAGAATCTGCAGGCAATAAATTTTTTAGACTCAGCATTGGGAAGGAAGTACGCTTAAAAAATGCTTACATTATTAAAGCTGAGTCTGTAGTGAAGGATAATGCAGGTAATATCATAGAAATTCATTGTACTTGTGATTTGGATTCCCGATCTGGAAGTGGTACTGAATCCAGTGAGCGAAAAGTAAAAGGCACTTTGCATTGGGTGTCTATTCAGCATGCTGTAAAAGCAGAAATTCGTGAGTACGACAGGCTGTTTTTTGATGAAGCTCCTGATAGTTATTCGGATAGAAACTTCATGGAGTTCGTGAATCCTGAATCTTTAAAAATAGTGGAAACTGCTTTTGTAGAACCATTCTTGCAGGAAGCGAAATTAGATGATAAATTTCAGTTTCAGCGTTTAGGTTACTTCACTCTGGATAAAGAGGCTCAAGCCGGACAATTGATTTTCAATAAAACGGTGGGTTTAAAGGATTCCTGGGCGAAGCAACAACCTCAAGCAGAACAGCAGAAGCAGCCTGCTGCTCAGCAAAATCAAAGCCAACACCAAGGACAAAGAAGTGCTATTAATGAAATCCAGAAGATCAGTAAGAAGTACACTAATTTGTCGGGTGATAAATTAGAGACGGCCAGGACCAATATTGCCAAATTAGCCGAAGAGGTAGCTTATGAAGAACTGGAACCGCTTTTTAATACCGCTGCCAAGAAAGTCGGTACCCGTATTGGTGTGATGATTGCTTTGGGTGTATTATTGAAAAAAGGTCAGGAACGCAATGCCGCCATTGAGGCCTTTATTGAAGCCGGTTTGCAGGATAGCAATGAGTTGTTGGTGGAGGAGGCGAAGGGTATTGAATAGAGGTTTTGGGGTTAAATCCCCCAGCCCCTCCCGATGCGGTCGGGACAGGCTTTTTTCTAAGGGGGAGAGGTTTCGTAAATATTTAAATTCAGACAATAAAAAGACGCTGAGGCATGGGTAGTTTACGAATGGAGGGATAAATTTCAAGGTGTAATTAAACGCTCCCCCTTTTTAAAGGGGGATGAAGGGGGATTCTTGTTTACTTAAATAAAAATCCATATTTTTAATACCAATCAATACCCTCATTCATTGAAAAAGCCCTATTCAAATTATAATAAAAAGCTTAAACCTTTCGCCAGAGAACTTCGCACGTATGGAACACCGGGAGAGGCAGTTTTATGGAAGAACCTACTAAGTAGAAAGCAATTTTATGGTTATCAATTCAACAGACAATTTCCAATAGATAACTTCATAGTAGATTTTATCTGTAGGAAATTACATATTGTCATTGAGTTGGATGGTAAGTCGCATGAATATAAACAGGAAGAAGACAGGCAAAGAGACTTGATTCTAAAGGAGCTAGGATTCACAGTAATCAGGTTTTCAGAATTTGAAGTGCACAATGACATGAATAATGTAATTAGAACTTTAGAAGCTTACCTGCCTGAGTCCATGGTTGATTAGGTGCTGAGACTTAATTTTTGATTGGTCTTCAGATTGTCATAATCCCCCCTGCCCCCTTTATTCTAAGGGGGAGTGCTCCCGTACAATTTCGAAGTTGTTTTAAAGAAATAATATATCAGCTAAAAATAACTGCGGTCTAAAAGAGATTTTGAAACTTCTACTGACTCTCCCTTTCTTAAAGGGGATTCTTGCTTACTCATATGAAAATCCATTTTTAATATTACCTGCCTGAATCCATGGTGGAGTAGAATTTCAACCCTTTTACATAATTTTTGGTATTATCTTCGAATGACATAATCCCCAGCCCCTTTTTCTAAGGGGGAGAAATCTCGTAAACATTTAAATTCAGGTAATAAAAGACGCTGAGTCATAGATAATTTATGAATAGAAGATAAATTTCAAAGTGTGACTCTACGCTCCCCCTTTTTAAAGGGGGATTAAGGGGGATTTTACCTTATCTCTTGATTACTCAAATTTCCCTATCTTTGCCAAAAATTAATCTCATAATGTCAGAAATACAACCTTGCCCCAATTGTGGATCCGAATATGCTTACCCTAGTGGCTTATTAATGATCTGCCCGGAATGTAATCATGAATGGAACCCTGCTGAAGAGCCGAAAATTGAAGAAACAGGTTTAATTGTAAAAGATGCCAATGGCAACAGGCTGCAAGACGGTGATTCCGTTGTAGTAATTAAAAACTTGCCGGTAAAAGGTGCTCCACAGCCGGTAAAAGCAGGCACCAAAGTCAAAAATATCCGACTTACCGAGGGAGATCATAATATTGATTGTAAAATTGATGGTTTTGGTTCTATGGCTTTGAAATCAGAGTTCGTAAAGAAGGCTTAAGCTTATTTAAAATTGTTGGGGAAATATGAAAAAGAAGCTCCGAAGAGCTTCTTTTAGTTACTACCAATCTTGTCCTATTGATATGGTCAAATTAGCCGCAACACAGACCCGAAGGCAAATATAACCACAGATTGGGTGATAAAAACATTTCTGAAATCCATCTCGACAACCTGAGTAGGGTTTGGTATCGGAGAAATCATCAAAAGTATGGGCACTGCCGTCTCTTCTAATAATTGTCATAGAAGAAATAGTGCCACGCTGCACAGCAACATACATAATGCTTCCAGTAGAAGAATTTTTTGCTATTTGATGTCGGCCATCCTCAACACCTTTCAGGCTAAACTCTATCACATCGGATGTCCTTGCATTGACACTTTCCAATAGTTTGTCTTCCATCGCTTCCTGTGCCGGTGCAAATTCTTCTTCATTACCGCATCCAGTAAAAAGAATGGTGGTAAGAGCGATGAGTAAAAATACCCATACTGTAGATTTAATAGTTTTCATAATAATATTTGATTGAAATTTGGCTTACTCTTTTTTGGCTTTTCAGCATCCGCCATTTAATTGCAAGGTGCTAAAAATGATTTAGGCTGGCATTGCTGAATTGATGACAATAGTATTTAAATTGATAAATGTTATCTTTGGATTGATTCATTTCTGCCAATGACTAACAGTTTGAGCCTTTCACAAGGCTTCTGACGGTATTTTGACAGTATTAATAACCGTCTGACGCCTAGAGGAGATATGTCAAGCAATTAAAATATCAACTAATGTTTCAATACCCATAAATGTTTCTTAATTTTTGAATCCCATAGCTTGATCAGTAATATTTATGAAAAAAATCATCATAGGAATTTCCATTTTATTCATTATCCTAATTTCAGCCTATCTCTATTTTTTTCATTTCAAAACGATAAAAAAGAACAATCCATTAATGGCGGTGCCGGCTGAAGCCAGCCTGATTATCCAGATGGACAATCCTTTTGAGCAATGGCATGATATCACCAACAACAAAATCTGGCAATACCTCAAAACCAATCCCTACTTCCTGGAAATGGGCCACAGCATAGACAGCATGAATGCCGAAATGAAGGCTAATGAAACGCTTTGGGAGTTAGTGATGGGCAGGCCTATGGTCATTTCGGTGCATCAAACCAGACCCAACGACTATGATTTTTTGTACACTATAGATTTACAGCGTGCTACGCAATTCGATTTTATCAAAAATTATATCGGTGAATTAAGTGAAGATATTCATAAAGTATTTAACCGCACATACCATGGGCAGGAAGTCCTGGAGTTTGCTTTTGAAGATGATCCTACCACTTATTACCTGAGTATCCATGAGAACCTGCTGACGGTTTCTTCTACTCACACTTTAATTGAACAATCCATAGATCAAATGGGCGAACCTGTGTTGATCCGGGATCTTGATTTTATAGATGTAAGCAAGCAGCTGGATGGCAATGGTATTAAAATGTATGTGAATTATGCGCCCTTCTCCAAATTCATGCAGCAATGGATGGAGCCTGGAGAAGAAGAAAATCCCACTATGCTTGATGCGTTAAAGTACAGTAGTTTAACAATGGATGTTACGGATGAATACATCTCAATCAGCGGTTATTCAACCATTCGTAGGGAGCAAGCTAATTTACTGACTGCCTTAATCAATTCAGGTGAAGGTGATGTTTCTGTGGGTACCATCGTGCCGGATAATGTTTCCTATTTTATGAGCCTAGGCTTTAAAGAGGCACTGCATTTCTATAATGAAATGGAAAAGGTGCTGGCCGAAGCAGAGGATGGGGAGTCTTATCTGGAGAGCAAGCAAAAAATTGAGAAGTTTCTTAAAATCTCAATCAAAGATGATTTTTTAAGCTGGATAGACAATGAAATTGCTTTGATTCAGCTTAATTCCAACAGTGACAAAAACAAGGTAGAGCTGGCCGTGGCCCTCAAACACCAGGGAGCTGATGAAGCCCGGGAGCACCTGGATTTTATTAAACAACAGATCAGAAAAAAGACACCTGTTAAATTCAAAGGCATAAGCTATAAAGGGCATGAAATTCATTATTTGTCTATCAAAGGATTTTTCAAGATGTTATTTGGAAAAGCTTTTGCCGATATCGATAAACCCTACTATACTATTATGGAGGATTATGTGGTTTTCAGTAATTCGCCTAAAACATTAGGGAAAATCATTACTGCTGTGGTAGAAAAAAGCACCCTTGACCATAGCCAGGAGTATGCTAACTTCATGGAAAAGTTTAACTATGAATCCAATTTATTTATTTACCTGAGTTCAGAAGAGCTATTAAGTGATGCAAAACGACTGTTGGACAAAGAGAGCTGGGAAGCTTTAACTCCTCATCAAACCTATTTTAAAAGCTTCCCGATGATGGGATTGCAGTTCACCACAAAGGGCAAGCTCATCCGCCACCAATTGCAAACGAATTATCTCAACCACAAGCAAATAAGTGATTGGCGTGCTCTGGTGGAGCAGAGTAATTTTAAAGAGGTCCAGGAATTGGACAGTGCTGAAACTTCCGATGAGGATATTATTTCCATTGAAGACATTCTTCCTGAAGACCTTAACAGCAAATCCTTTACCGAGGAGTATTCAAATGGGCAATTAAAGTTTGAAGTATCACTCAAAGATGGTTTAAAGCATGGCCGCTATTATCAATATGACAGCGCAGGTAACTTATTGGTAAAAGGGAGGTATAAAGAAGATCAGAAAAAGGGAACCTGGAGATATTATGATAAAACCGGGGAGTTGTTGAGGAAGGAAAGGTTCTGATGAAGACACCCTTTTAAAGGGATAATATAAAAATAGAGCCTATTAGGCAATTACACGAGAATCATTTGTAACTACTTGAGGCTTCTCATGAAAAATAAATTTTCATTTAAAAACTAGATTAAGTTATTTTAATCAGTAGATATAGGAATTAAACTCGCCTATGAAACCTCGAAAAATAAGAGTTTTACTGAATATTGAGGTTTTCACTTAAATTTCACACCTCTTAAAACCATATTTTCTTCTCCTTTCTTTTGTTTTGATACAAAAGAAACAATGCCAAAGGCATCCCTTCGGGGAAAATCCCCGCTGTTGCGGGACAGGCAAGACAAAAAGATGCTCCCATACTGCAATTCAACGCGCTCCCCGCCTTTTTGTCCTTCCACCCGCTCTCTCGAGCAAAACTTGTCCCGGTAAGTCGGGAGTTTATTTGGTTTTCAAATATTGGAGTATTTATCAAGGCTACCCCAAATGACCCTTTAGAAAAGGGGAAGAAATAGCTTTTAAAGTCAGCTTATGAAAAAATAGAGTGATGGATAATTGCGAATTGAAGAGTCGATTTAAAAGTGTAATTGCACACTTCAATTCGCAGAAGATGGATTTCGACCTTATTCATCCAGAATACTTTTTAAATCTACTTCTGAGTAATTGATAGATTTCAAAGTCTTGTTATCAGCTTTGCGGTAGACTAAAAAACAGTCACTTTTTTGTTCAAAAAAAGCAGGCTGTCCTTTGGCTTCGTAGTGTGCAACAGTGGCTTTAGCTTCTTCTTCAGTGTGGCATACTTTGCTCATGTTGGAACGTTGCACTTCTGCAAAAAGCACTGAAAATTTTGCCCCCATACCAAATTCAAGTATAGCACCTGACAATACATATTGCAAATCACATAAAGCATCTGCAGCTTCTACCACATCATTATTGGCAATGGCTTCTTCCAATTCTTCCAGCTCTTCTTTAAGTAAACTAATCCTTAACTGTGCCCTTTTTTTATCTGGTATTTGTGGCTGATCTAAAATAGGGTGATTAAAAGTAGTATGGAATTGGGCTACGGAATTTAATGCTTCAGCTTCTTGCATTGATATAATAATTAAAGTAATGAAAGCTTAAAATAAGCTATTTCAACTGATTTATCCAATGGAATGAGTGAAGAAACATTTTAAGATATCACGAGTTTAAGCAGAAAAAAATCACTGAATAAGAATTTTAGAAAATCATTCTTCCTTAGAAAACTCAATTCTGAAGGTAATAATGAAGCAGTGGCTTTTGAGGAATAATTAACTACTTTATTTAGGCTCCTCATGAGGAATAAATTTCACCTATAAACTGCATATCCTTGATTTTATGAGTGTGTGTAAAAATTTAAATCTAAGTACAAAACCTCAAAAAACAGGAATTTCATTTAATATTAAGGTTTAAAGTAAATTTTATACATTTTTAAACCAAATTTTATTCTTCATCTTTTGTCTTGATACAAAAGATTGAAAAAATCAAGACAAAAAGATGCTTCTACGCTGCAATTCTACGCGCTCCTCGCCTTTTTGTCCCCCCACCCACTTTCTCGAGCAAAGTTTATTTGGTTTTCGAACATTGGAGCATTTATCAATAGTACCCTATTTAATCAAACTTTCAATAAAAAAAGCTGTCTCAGCAGAGACAGCCTTTTTTATTTACAATTTATCAATCCACTTCCTGAAAGCGTTCATCTCCACACATTCTTACTACTTTAGGCGTGAACTGGCCTACTACTTCCACCAGGTCTTGCTGTTGGGCCATCACCTCATGAATGTTCTTATAGACCATAGGTGCTTCATCCAAGCCTGAGCCGATTAAGGAGATACCTGCATTATTCAGGTGCTTCAAAACCTCTCTTTTAGAAAGTGTTTCCTTAGCCCTTCTTCTGGACATCACCCTTCCCGCACCGTGTGAAGCAGAATTTAAGGAGACCTGCTCACCTTTTCCTCTCACGATAAAGCCCGGTGAGGTCATAGATCCCGGAATAATTCCAAGCACGCCTTTTCCTGCCGGGGTGGCTCCTTTTCTATGTACAATGAGCTCTTTACCTTCTGCATTTTGCTCCTTCCAGGCAAAATTGTGATGGTTTTCAATCATTGCTAAGGGTTGCTCACCCAGAGAAGCCGCCATTCTTTCATGAATCTGGTGGTGACAGGCCGAAGCGTAGTCACCTGCTAAATTCATAGCCAGCCAATACTCCTGACCATCTTCGGTATCCAAATCCAGCCATGCCAAATGCTTAGCTTCACTTGGAAGCCTGCATGTATCCATAGCCAGTTTGGTATAGTGCCTTGCAATATTGGCACCCAAACCTCTGGAACCTGAATGCGTCAGAACTGCCAGGTATTTTCCTGCCGGTAATGCAAATTCATTTTCATCACTCAACAATTCAGTTATGCCAAACTCCACAAAGTGGTTTCCGCCTCCGGATGAACCGATCTGAGTAAAAGCCCTGTCTTTCAATGATTTCAAGATATTGATTTCATTAAATTCATTTCTATCCAGCACAGCATGTTCTTTAGGTCTCTTAAATACTGCATTACCAAATTTGGCATTTTCCATCAGCATTCCCTTCAACCTATCCACTTGTACCCTGTCAAAAACCGGAGCCAGATCATACAAAGTCATGCACATTCTACATCCGATATCAACACCTACGGCATAAGGAATCACTGCATTTTCTGTTGCCAAAACACCTCCAATCGGTAAGCCATAACCCTGATGAGCATCTGGCATTAAAGCACCTGCCCTTGTTACGGGTAGTTTCATGGCTATTTCCATTTGGTTCAGAGCACCCGGCTCTATCCCCTCCCGACCATATATAGGATAATCAATCCTGTTTTTAAGCAAATCAATGGTTTCATTGTGCTCAGTTTTTATGATCAAGGATTTAGCTACAGCACCTAATTGCTCATGTTTCAGGTATAAAGCAGGACTCTCAATTACCCTCTGGAGCAGTTCCAGTTTAAACTTTTTACTCTTTCCTTTATAATGCGCTTCCAGCGCTTTCATGGCAAAGCCAATCACTTTGCCCTCAGGATAGCCGATTTGTCGCAGGTCTTTGCCTGTTAGTTTTGTCGTTGCCATCTCCAATTTGTTTTAAATTTTTTAAACTTCGTTCTTTTAATATTTTGCCTTAATTCTTTGCTGGCATTGTTATCCATGCTATGCATTAAAGCTTTCCTGTAATATTTTATTGCTAAGCCAAAATCAGCCTGTTTTTCAGCCAGGTTTCCAAGAGTCTCGTAAATGAAATCTTTGTCAAGGTGGCCAGCATTTTCAGCTTTCTGCAATAAGCTGTTTACAGCATCGTATCTCTTTTTATCCATCAGTAATTCAACCAGTTGCCTGTAAGCATAATCACAGGTTGGGTCAAAGTACAGGCTCAATTCATAATGCCTAATGGCTTTTACTTCATTGAATTGATAATAGTGATACATCCATGCCAGGGTATAATGCAATTTTGCATAACCCGGTTCATCATATAAAGCATTGTATAATAATCGGGAAGCCAGATTGTAATCACCTTCAAATACGGCATCCTCAGCAAGGCTTATCAAGTATTCAATGCTTTCGTCATTAATTACCATTTTCTTACATTTTTTCACATTTTATATGTTAATGTTTTTAGTTAAGAAACTGGTTAAAACCTCAACCTTAATCCTTCTCCGAAGTGAGAAGGAGGTTGGCCTTAACTACAAAACATTAACTTAAATTTTACAGAACATTAGCTGAGTCCAATTTTAAAAATAAGACTCAGCCAATTAATTATTTAGTTGGAGCAAAGATACTTTTCAATTGATCGAGTACCTGACCGTTTCCGGAAACAGTAATCTCTCCAATTTTATCAGCAATTTTCTCTACATACTCCATTTCTTTCAACTTGAACAACATTTCGTTGCTTTCCATCAATTGAGCAGTGTTAAGCAAGCTTCTGGTTGAAGCTGTCTCTTCTCTTCTCATGATTACATTGGCTTGCGCCTGCTTTTGGGCTACTAAAACCTGGTTCATGATCTCTTTCACTTCTCCAGGTAAAATGATGTCCCTCACACCACAATCCATTACCTCCACACCCAAAGCTTTTGCTTTACTAGCTAGTGATTTCATCACAAAACCTCCGACTGACTCCTTATTTTCAAGCAATTCGTCTAAAGTAAATGTACCGATGAACTCCCTCAAAGCCAGTTGGGTAATGGTGTACAATTGCTTTTCAAAGTCCTTATTGACGATCATAGCTTTTTCAATGTCCACCACTTTGTATTGTGCCACAAAATTTACCCGCAATGCGGCTTTGTCTTTTGTGAGGATGTCCTGACCGACAAGCTCCAATTGCAACTGTCTCAAGTCTACTTTATCAACTTTCACCGGGGTACTGTTTTTCCAGAAGATGTACGTACCATTGGCTAAAATTTTCTCAAATTTTCCATCAATGTACAATACGCCTCTTTCGTACGATTCTACCACATAAACCCTGATATATGGAAGTACTTCCCTCCTTTCCAACACTGATTTTTCTACTTTTTCAGTGATTTCCACCTTGTTCAAATCAGCTTTGGTGAAAGTGTAGTTTATTACACCTTTCCAGAAAGCATATTTACCTACTGTTAATACAGTTTGGAACTTTCCATCTTCATATTGAAGAGCAATTTCATGATCCTGTACTTCCACTACCTCCAACATTTCAGCAAGCTTCTCATCTCGCAAGAGAATATTAAGCGATATAGCTGAATGGAAAGGCCTGGTCATGTTGTATTGAACCAGCTCTTCAAAAGGTGAAATCCACCATGTGCCTTCAGTGAGCACTCGCTTATAGTCTCCATTACGGAAAACCAAGCCCACTTTTCCTGTATTGATTCTTTTCCTTTGCATTTTTAATCAATTTTGCTTTTACACTTTTTATATAATCACTGGTCCAATAATTTCATTTAATAAAGCAACTAAAGCTTCTGCTATCGGTTAAAGCGGAAGTCTGATTGAGTAATCGTAATTTCTGATCGTTCCTTTTTCCCAATTACCCCACTATTCAACTACACATTTATCTTGGGTTGAAAGAAGGATCAAAAGTTCCTCTCACGGTATCCTCAGGCTTCAAAGCCATTTCCAACTTTTTGAGTTTGCTCATCTTGGCGAGTAAACAAAAGCATACACTTTAGCTGCTTTTAGGTGCCTTGTTTTAGAAGCAGGCTACTTCAATCGGATGGATTTTCAGTCCATTGCGTATACCAATTCCGCCATCTGCCTTACGACAGAGTGGGACTCGAACCCACATTGACTCTGTTGTTCTACCACTGAACTACCCCAATATCACTATTGGGAGAAGGATTCGAACCTTCGACCCACAGCGTGGTGAAAAATGCGCCAGTTAAAAGCGGTATACACATATCTAAAAGGTATGTGCACCGGGGTGCTCTACAGAAACACATCCCATAAACCTTTAACTTTCACTTTTCCACTACTTCTACCCCTTTCAGAGTGAGAAGATCTTTATTGAAGCCTTTTGCTTCATATGAAGTTGCCCGGCAAGGATTCGAACCTTGATTACCGATATCAAAAACCGATGTCCTACCATTAGACCACCAGGCATTGCTAATAAGTTAAGACCATTCTCCTTCTCACTTTGGGGAAGGATGTAAGGATGGGGCTTTAAACAAAGCTTAACTTATTAGTATTTGCCCACCAGGCAATTGGTTACTTTACTAAAAATTGAGCATAAAAAAAGCCCCATCCTTTTCAGGACAGGGCTTTATACAGCAGTTACTGTAAAACCTCGTTATCCTGAAAATTCATATATGATTTGATCTTGCAGAAATACTTTTTCCTGTTTTGAAGAGGACATACCTCTCCCCTGATTAAAATCACGTAAACCAAATATTCTTCTGTATTTATCCATAAGCATAAATGAGCTATAAATAAAAAAACCCGAACCATATGGCTCGGGTTTCTTAATTTATTTTTAGTAAATTACTTCTATCCAAGCCAATACCTCCCCAAATCCGCAAACGGATTACTTTTGGGTAGTTCTAAACAAATGTTATGTTGTATATATTGACGCATATCTCTTTTTTATTACGCTGCAATGTTCGGAAAGATTTTTCAATAAACAAAATATTATTTTGATTTTTATTCTTTTTGGAATTAGTCCAGATAATTAAATTACCTATTAATTTATATATTGAATACAATCACCATTTTATTTTTCATAAACCACCTTAAACTCCACCCTTCTGTTGTGTTCCCGGCCCTCCTGTGAGCTGTTATCTTCCAAGGGGTCGGATTCACCCATTCCCATTACTGTAAATCTATCTTGGTCCACTCCTCTTTTCACTAGGTATTCCTTTACTATCCCTGCCCTTTTTAATGAAAGTTCCTGGTTGACGTTTTCCGGCCCCAGGTTGCAGCTATGGCCTTTCAGTTCTATATTGAAGTTTTCCTTGTTTATTAAAATGGTGACCACTTCATCAAGAAATGCTTTTGACTCGTTATCCAGGTTTTCTGAATTAAAGTCAAACTTTACAGTCCGGGCGAGAACGGCTTCTTCAGCTACGGTCAGACTTTCTCTACGCTTAGTATCAGGGGATATTGGGAATGTTTCCTGTTCGGATTGCTCCCTTATGCTACTAGGTATTTCTACATCCTCATCATTTTTTGGAAGTTCTTGAAGAGGTTTTTGTGGTTCTGTTACAACCACTTCTTCTGTTATTTCTTCCTCTTTCTTCTCTACAGGTTCAGCTATTGGCTGACTGTTTTTGTCAAAGGAAGGTTTATTTTTCTTCTTCAATCTGTATGAAATGGCCAGTTCCACAATGCTATTCTGTGCTTTGCTTAGGTCTGTACCTACTGGTTGGTCAAAACTTGCGGCAATGGTAAAGTGGGGTTGCTCGTATGCCAGGGAAAACACACCTAAATGGTTGGTGTTATACCATATGCCCAACTCTATTTTATGAGTACCTTTTTTGTTTAGCTCATAACCAAATCTTGAACCCAGGTTGAAAAAGTGGGTACCGACCTGGCCAACCCACCTTGCATTAGGTATTACAGAAAAAAGTGTATTATGGTAGACTCTATAGCCAGCTGTGCTTTTAAATATCATAGGCAAATCATCACCTTCATTACTGGCGAGTGATACATTGGGTTTATTGATATTAAATATGGAAGCCCCAATAAATGCCTTTTCCAAGCCTGCCCCATCTTTTACTTTATAGTAGAGCCCTCCGCTAAAAGCAGGATAGGCCTTTCTCACCTGTAAGGCAGCATCCCCTGAAACTGCTCCTGGATTAAAAACCCCATCCACATATTGATCGTCAGTGGTATAATTGTCACCCGGATTTCGTTGAAAATATCCAGCCTGGATACCCAGACTAAGTGCCGAGGTGGTGGTAGTCTGAAGGCTATAAGCCAGACCCGCCATCCCACCATTGATGGTGAGGATATCAGAAGATTGATTATTTAAAAAACTGGCTGCAGCCACCAACCTGTGTCTTCCAATATAAACCGGATAGTAGGCTGAAAAAGAGGAAGTAGTAAAGTTTTTATCCAGGTCTATGGCCTGATTACGGTAATTGAACATGATACGCACATCTTCTTCAGCACCTATCCTTCCGGGGTTGGTGAAAGTCGGACTGTAGTGATACAGACTAAAATTAGGCTCCTGTGCATGTGTTTCAAAGTTTAAAAACATGAAAACCACCATACATAAAGGGAGTAATTTCTTATTAAACATCATAAAATTTGATTTTAAATTTTCCATAACTTGATTCATCCTAATTTATCTAATCAACCTGATGATACCGGTATTTTTGCCATTGATAAGTACCGGGGCACCATCCGTAAAGCTTCCTTTTACCACCCATATATAAACCCCTTGGGGCTGCTCATTTCCATTCCAACCCATCTGAAAGAGGTCTGTCAAACTATTGGAGTTAAAAACCAGGTTATTGTCCCTGTCAAATATCTTCAGCTCGATTGTGGCAATGTTTCCCCCGCCCCTTATGACGAAGCTATCATTGACCTGGTCATTGTTTGGGCTGAACAGTGTGGGAAGGAAGAGTTCATTGGATTGTATCTCAAAAGTTTGGGATACTTCTTCAGCTGGCAGGAATACGTCATTGCCAGCCTGGTTTGCTGTCACTGTAACCATGCCAGGGCCTTCTATAATGATCATGTTGTCAATTATAGAGGCCACGCCTGTCGCAGGTTCTGTAGTTATTGAAAATGTTACGGGCAGGCCGGACTCACCACCTGTTGCCTGAAGCGTGACCGGATCCGCCCCTACTTTTTTATCTGCTAATGGTTCAAACAAAATGGCTTGGGCTACTTTCCCAAAAGTTATGGTGGCCGGAGCCGAAGCAGTATTGCCACTAAAGTCGGTTACTGTTAATATAACCATGGTCGATGCTGTTGTAGGTGTATCAAAAGCAGACACATCAAGGATTCTGCTCGCTATGCCGCAATTATCGTTACTGCCGTTATCAATGTCGTCTATGGTAATAGAGGCTTGCCCATTTGGGGCCAATGGAAGTGTGATGTCCCGGACAATTACTTCCGGAGGCGTTACATCCTCTACAGTAACAACCGCAAGGCAGGTACCTGTATTGCCATTGACATCAGTGACTGTAAGTACCACCTCATTATCACCAATGTTGTTGCAATCGAAAGTAGTGATATCTAATGCCATGCTGGCTATTCCGTAATTATCGGAAGAACCGTTATCGATTTGAGATGCTTCAATATTGGCAATACCGTTGGCATCCAATTGTATGGTAATATTTTGACAAATGATCTCGGCAACACTACCATCATAGTCAATACTGAACTGGGCAGCTACCGTGTTTCCATTGGTGGCAGCATCTTGTGCTACATTGGCGGCCACATCGATATTGACCGTTCCATCAGTTGCTGGAGTGATCAATGCCGTATATTCCGAAGCATTAGTTGTTGTGAAATCACTGGCTGTTCCATTGCCCACAGAAATATCGTCCACCTCAAAACCTGTTACATTTTCTGAGAAAGTGAAAGTTGCCATAAAAGCTCCATTGGTTGGGTCAGTGGCCGGACTGGTGATAGCAAGTGTTGGAGCTGTCAAATCGGCCTCAATGCTGAACTGGGTGGCCGCAGTATTTCCATTGGTGGCGGCATCTTGTGCCACGTTGGCAGCCACATCAATAGTGGTAGTTCCATCAGCGGTAGGAGTAACTAAAGCTGTATATTCTAAAGCACTATTTGCCATGAAATCACTGGCCGTTCCATTGCCAACAGAAATATCGCCAACCTCAAAACCTGTTACATTTTCCGAGAAAGTGAAAGTTGCCATAAAAGCAGTATTGGTGGGGCCGGCAGCAGTACTGGTGATGCTTACTATTGGTGCAGTAATGTCAAACTCTATGCTGAACTGGGCAGCTGCTGTATTTCCATTGGTGGCTGCATCTTGTACCACATCGGCTGCTACATCAATAGTGGTAGTTCCATCAGCGGTAGGAGTAACTAAAGCTGTATATTCTAAAGCACTATTTGCCATGAAATCACTGGCCGTTCCATTGCCAACAGAAATATCGCCAACCTCAAAACCTGTTACATTTTCCGAGAAAGTGAAAGTTGCCATAAAAGCAGTATTGGTGGGGCCGGCAGCAGTACTGGTGATGCTTACTATTGGTGCAGTAATGTCAAACTCTATGCTGAACTGGGCAGCTGCTGTATTTCCATTGGTGGCTGCATCTTGTGCTACGCTAGCCGCCACATCAACTGTGACTGTACCATCTGTTGTTGGAGTGATCAAAGCTGTATAAACACTGGCACTGGTCGAAACAAAATCACTGGCCGTTCCATTTCCCACGGAAATATCGCCAACCTCAAAGTCTGTGACATTTTCTGAAAAGGTGAAAGTTGCTGTAAAAGCTCCATTGGCTAGGTCAGTGGCTGGACTGGTGATAGCAATTGTTGGAGCTGTCAAATCGGCCTCTATGCTGAACTGGGTTGCTGCGGTATTTCCATTGGTAGCTGCATCTTGTGCCACGTTGGCTGCTACATCAATAGTGACCGTTCCACCAGCAGTTGGAGTGATCAAAACTGTATAAACACTGGCACTGGTCGAAGCAAAATCACTGGCGGTTCCATTACCTACTGTAATATCCCCGATCTCAAAACCTGTTACTTCTTCTGAGAAAGTAAAAGTAGCAGTAAATGCTCCATTTGTTGGGTTAGCAGCTGCGCTGGTGATGCTTACTATTGGTGCAGTAATGTCAAACTCTATACTGAACTGGGCAGCTGCTGTATTTCCATTAGTGGCTGCATCTTGTGCCACATCGGCTGCCACATCAATAGTGACTGACCCATCTGTTGTTGGAGTAATCAAAACTGTATAAACACTGGCACTGGTCGAAGCAAAATCACTGGCTGTTCCATTGCCTACTGTAATATCCCCGATCTCAAAACCTGTTACTTCTTCTGAGAAAGTAAAAGTAGCAGTAAATGCTCCATTTGTTGGGTTAGCAGCTGCGCTGGTGATGCTTACTATTGGTGCAGTAATGTCAAACTCTATACTGAACTGGGTAGCTGCTGTATTTCCATTGGTGGCAGCATCTTGTGCCACATCGGCTGCTACATCAACAGTGACTGTTCCATCAGCAGTTGGGGTGATCAAAGCTGTATATACACTAGCACTGGTCGAAGCAAAATCACTGGCGGTTCCATTGCCTACTGTAATATCATCCACCTCAAAACCTGTGACATCTTCTGAAAAAGTGAAAGTGGCTATAAATGCGTCATTGGTTGGGTCAGCCACAGAGCTGGAAATGGTAATTGTAGGAACTGTTACATCGGCAGTAATGCTGAACTGGGAGGCCGCAATATTATCTACTCCTCCAGCATCCTGAGCAACACCTGCTGCCGCATCAACTGTGACTGTTCCATCGGCAATAGGAGTTATTGTGGCGGTATAAACACTAGAGCTGGTGGCCACAAAATTACTGGCAGTCCCGTTACCTACTGTCAGGTCATCTATGGTAAAACCTGTAACAGGCTCACTAAAAGTGGCGGTAATACTAAAAGCATTGGTTGGCGAACTTGCGAGGCTACTCCAAACAATGGTTGGGGCTATAGGGCTTGACACCACTGTCGTCCTGCTGTCTATATCGTCAAATATCCCATCACTGGTGAGTAAAGTAAATGTAGTTGTTTCTGTACTGCCTGGGGCAACTCTGCTGTCCGTTGGGTTAAACTCAAGTGCTCTTAATGCAGCTTGTAAACTGGCCGCATCGGTACTGGCCAAGGTATAAGGGCCGGTTCCTGTTAATCCGGTTCCAGTTAAAACACCCTTGGTATCATCATCTAAAGTAATGGTGGCGGAGACATTGTCTCCATTGGGATCTGCCACGGTGATGGCTCCAAAGGGGCTGATGGTGGCATTATCATTTACTGCCTGATTGGCCACCGCTCCAGTAACTACAGGTGCTGCCAAGGAATATTCGTTGATGTCTCTGCCCGATTGCCCCATTACAAACATTTTAGTTCCATCATTATTAAAGACTAATGAATAGGGACTTGTCTCTTGGATGGACACATTGAACTGTTCACCATCACCTGCATAAACCGCTGTAGATACATCAAAGGCGGTGGCCAGGTCATACTCATTAATATCGTCTCCATCAGCTCCCATGACAAACATTTTGGTGCCACTGTTATTGAAGGCAAGCGAAAGAGGTGAACTTTCTTGCGCAGACACCGAAAACCGTTCGACATCTCCTGCGTAAACGGCAGTGGATACATCAAAGGCGGTAGAAAGTGTGTATTCGTTAATGTCCTTCCCAGAAACTCCCAATACAAACATTTTAGTTCCATCATTATTAAAGACTAATGAATAGGGACTTGTCTCTTGGATGGACACATTGAACTGTTCACCATCACCTGCATAAGCAGCAATGGATACATCAAAAGCGGTAGAAAGTGTGTATTCGTTAATGTCCTTCCCAGAAACTCCCAATACAAACATTTTGGTGCCATCGTTATTAAAAGCAAACGAAGCAGGGAATATTTCCTGTGCGGCTATTGAAAACCGCTCTGCATCTCCTGCGTAAATGGCAGTGGATACATCAAAAGCGGTAGAAAGTGTGTATTCGTTAATGTCGTCTCCACTAGCTTCCAATACAAACATTTTGGTGCCATCGTTATTAAAAGCAAACGAAGTAGGCTCCGAGCCCAGAGCAGCCACAGAAAAACGATCTTCATCACCGTCAAATATGGCTTTGGAAACGTCAAAGGCATCTCCCACCTCATGATAGGCACCGTTGGTAAAGCCACCACTTATGGGTGTGCCACCAGAGGCAATTCCGGTACCGCTATCTTTCAAATCAATGGAGAGTATGCCATGGCCAGTGATATTATCTACTGTCACTGTATAGGTGTCTCCACTGCCGCTTATGCTCGCCAGATTGGCACTTACTCCGGCAGAATTGTCCAAAGTAAAATCGCTAAGATCTACGCCTGTTACTGCTCCATTAAAGCTGATTATGAAATCTACGGTGTTGGCTGTACTTACCGGGTTACCCGAAACCTCAATACTTGAAAGAAAAAGAGTGGCAGATGTAGATACCACATTGGTAATATTATCCACATCGCTCAAAGTACCATCAGATACTGTAAGCGAAAAGTTGGTAGTTTCTGTATTTTCAAAAGTCACCCGGCCATCTGTAGGATTAAACACCAAAGCCCGTAAGCCCGCCTGCAAGTTGGCTACAGTTGCACTTGATAAAGTATACGGCCCACTACCACTTAATCCCGTACCTGTAAGTACTCCTTTCGAATAGTTATCCAACTCTATAGTTGCTGAAACCTGATCCCTGTTTGCATCTGCAATGGTTACTGTGCTAAAAGGACTAATAAGTTCGTTGTCATTTACCGACTGGCCAGCTACCGTACCACCAATTTCGGGAGCGAAATTAATTAGCAGGTATTCATTTACATCCTTACCATTGAGTCCAAGGACAAACAGTTTGGAGCCATCCGAATTGAAATTCATAGAAGTGGCCTGGGATTCCTGAGCTAAAATGGAAAATCGCTCTGCATTCCCATCGTAGGTAGCCGTTGAGAGATCGAATGCTGTGGAGAGAGAAAATTGAGAGATGGCATCATATCGTTGTCCCGTTACATACATTTTGGTGCCATCCGGTGTAAACCTGATTGAATACGGAAAAGGTTCCTGAGCGGAAATACTTTTGGTAAAACTGTGACCGGCAGTAGAAATATCAAAATTGGTGGAAAGCGTATATTCTATAATGGTTTCATTTGCAAACTCTACAACGTACATTTTGCTTCCGTCAGTACTGAAGGTGAAGGAGAACGGATATATCGAATGGGGAGCTGTATCGAACTCCTGGCTATAGGAAGCAGTAGAAACATCGTATGCAACAGTAAGATCAAATTCAGTGATATCCTCATTTCCATAGTCCAATACATACATTTTCATACCCGTACCGTTGAAGCGCAAGGTTCGTGGAGAATTAATCCAGGTTGCGAGATTGAATCGTTCCCCATCTCCGGCATATGTGGCTGTAGAAACATCATAACCAACACTCAGATTGTATTCATAAATGAATCTAGATGATCCTGTGACAAACATTTTTGTTCCATCATTATTGAATGCCATCGTGTATGGCGTAGCCTCCTGAGTGCCGATGAAAAAACGTTCCGCATCTCCATTATAGACCGCTTTGGATACATCGTATTCGTATTGGGCAAAAATAAATGATACAGGGGTCAGAGAGAAAAAAGCAATTAGCGCTAGCCTGTGGGCAAAAAGCCTTAAAGAACCTTCTTTATTATAATCTTGCTTGTTCTTTTGGATGTTGTCCAATAATTCACTTCTCATATCTTATTTTTCTAATTCAACACTCTGGAATACCCTGATCTAATTCCACAAATGATTATGACCTGAATAAAACTACTGAGCTCCATAATTATTTATCTAATCAACCTGATGATACCGGTATTTTTACCATTAATAAGTACCGGGGCGCCATCCGTAAAGCTTCCTTTTACCACCCAGATATAAACTCCTTGGGGCTGTTCTTCTCCATCCCAACCCATCTGAAAGAGATCCGTCAAACTATTGGAGCTAAAAACCAGGTTATTGTCCCTGTCAAATATCTTAAGCTCAATTGTGTCAACGTTTCCCCCACCTCGTACAATGAACCTGTCATTAAGCTGGTCCTTATTCGGACTAAAAAGTGTAGGCAGGAAGAGCTCATTGGATTGTATCTCAAAAGTTTGAGATACAGCTGGTGCAGCCTCGAACACATCATTACCGGCCTGTCTTGCTGTCACTGTAACCATGCCAGGGCCTTCTATAATGATCATGTTGTCTATTATAGAGGCCACGCCTGTCGCAGGTTCTGTTGATATTGAAAATGTAACCGGCAGACCAGACCCGCCACCCGTTGCCTGGAGCGTGACCGGATCCGCCCCTACTTTTTTATCTGCCAATGGTTCAAACAAAATGGCTTGGGCTACTTTCCCAAAAGTTATGGTGGCCGAAGCCGAAGCAGTATTGCCACTAAAGTCGGTTACTGTTAATGTAACCATGATCGATGGTGTTGTAGGTGTATCAAAAGCAGATACATCAAGGATTCTGCTTGCTATACCACAATTATCACTACTGCCATTATCAATGTCGTCAACAGTAATGGAGGCTTGTCCATTTGTATTTAAGGGCAATGTGATGTCCTGTACTACCACTATTGGAGGGCTTGTATCCTCAACAGTGACAACCGCAAGGCAGGTGCCTGTATTTCCATTGAAATCAGTCACTGTAAGAACCACCTCATTATCGCCAATGTTACTGCAATCGAAAGTAGTGATATCTAATGCCATGCTGGCTATTCCGTAATTATCGGAAGACCCATTATCGATTTGCGAAGCTTCAATATTGGCGATACCGTTGGCATCCAATTGTACGGTAATGTCCTGACAGATAATTTCAGCAACACTACCATCATATTCAATACTGAACTGGGTTGCCGCACTATTTCCATTAGTGGCTGCATCCTGAGCCACATTGGCTGTCACATTAATAATGACTGTTCCATCAGCAGTTGGGGTGATCAAAGCCGTATATTCCGAAGCACTGACTTCAGTAAAATCACTGGCTGTTCCATTGCCTACCGTGATATCCCCGATTTCAAAACCTGTTACTTCTTCTGAGAAAGTGAAAATTGCCATAAAAGCAGCATTGGTTGGATCGGCAGTTGCACTGGTGATACTTAGTGTTGGGGCTGTCAAATCAGCTTCTATACTGAATTGGGTTGCCACTGTATTTCTATTAGTCGCTGCATCTTGTGCCACATCGGCTGTTACATCAACAGTGACCGTTCCATCTGTTGCTGGAGTGATCAAAACTGTATAAACACTTGCACTGGTCGAAGCAAAATTTTCGGCCGTTCCATTACCCACACTTATATCTGCCACCTCAAAGTCTGTGACATTTTCTGAAAAGGTGAAAGTAGCTATAAAAGCTCCATTGACCGGATCAGTAGCCTCAGTGGAAATTGTGAGAGTCGGTGCAGTCAAATCTGCTTCTATACTGTATTGATCGGCTGCCATGTTTCCATTGGTGACTGCATCTTCAACTACATCGGCTGCCATATTAATAGTGACTGTACCATCAGTTGTTGGAGTAATCAATGCAGTATATTCCGAAGCACTCGTTGCTATGAAATCACTTGCCGTTCCATTACCTACCAAAATATCCCCGATCTCAAAACCTGTTACATTTTCCGAGAAAGTAAAAGTTGCCGTAAAAGCAGCATTGGTTGGATCGGCAGCAGCACTGGTAATGCTTACTGTTGGAGCTGTCAAATCAGCTTCTATGCTAAATTGGGTTACTGCCGTATTTCCATTGGTGGCTGCATCTTGTGCTACATTGGCTGCCACATCAATGGTCACCGTTCCATCACTAGTAGGTGTGATTTCAGCGGTGTATACCGAAGCACTAGTGGCAGCAAAACTTCCAGCGTTTCCATTGCCCACAGTGATGTCAGTAACATCAAACCCAGCTACCTCTTCCGAGAAGGTGAAAGTGGCTGTAAATGCACCATTGGTTGGGTCAGCTACCAGGCTTGTTATTGTTATGGTGGGATCAGTAAAATCTGCTTCCACACTAAACTGAGCTGCTGCTGTATTGCCATTAGTAGCGGCATCTTGCGCTACATTCGCTGCTACATCAATGGTTACGGTTCCATCAGTTGTTGGAGTAATCAAAGCTGTATAAACACTGGCACTGGTCGAAGCAAAATCACTGGCGGTTCCATTGCCTATTGTAATATCATCCACCTCAAAACCGGTTACTTCTTCTGAGAAAATAAAAGTAGCGGTAAATGCTCCATTTGTTGGGTTAGCAGCTGCACTGGTAATAGTAAGTGTTGGGGCTGTCAAATCTGCCTCTATGCTGAACTGAGTAGCTGCTGTATTTCCATTAGTGGCTACATCTTGTGCCAAATCGGTTGCTACATCAACAGTGACTGTTCCATCAGCAGTTGGGGTGATCAAAGCTGTATAAACACTTGCACTGGTCGAAGCAAAATCACTGGCGGTTCCATCGCCTACCGTAATATCTCCTATTTCAAAACCTGTTACATTTTCCGAGAAAGTAAAAGTTGCCGTAAAAGCAGCACTGGTTGGGTCAGGGGCAGTACTCGTTATAGCTACTGTTGGCAAAGTCAAATCTGCTTCAATACTGAACTGGGCAGCGGCAGTGTTACCATTTGTGGCTGCATCTTCGGCTACATTGGCTACCACATCAATAGTGACTGCTCCATCTGTTATTGGAGTGATCAAAGCTGTATATTCGGAAGCATTGGTTTCTGTGAAATCACTGGCTGTTCCATTTCCTACTGTGATATCACTGATCTCAAAACCTGTTACATTTTCCGAGGAAGTAAAAGTTGCGGTAAATGTCCCATTTATAGGGTCAGTGTCCACACTTGAAATAACTACAGAAGGTGCCACAGCGCTGGAAACTACAGTGGTAATATTATCAGTATCACTAAAGCTGTCATCGCTTACTTCGAGAGTAAATGTGGAAGTTTCAGATGTAGTTGTTCTGTTCTCAGTAGGGCTGAAAACCAAAGTCCTTAAACTTGCTTGCAAACTTGCTGCATCTGTGCTAGCTAAAGTATAAGGGCCTGTACCGCTCAATCCTGTGCCAGTCAATACTCCTTTGGCATTATCATCTAAAGTAATAGTGACCAAAACATTATCACCATTAGGGTCTTGAATTGTGATAGTTGAAAAAAGGCTAATGGAGGAAGTGTCATTTACTGCCTGGTTGGCAGCTGCTCCTGTAATGACTGGGCTGGCAAGAGAGTAGACATTAATATCTTTCCCTACTTGCCCAATAACATACAATTGAGTTCCATCTGCATTAAAAGCAAAAGAAGTTGGCTGGGATTCCTGCCCTGCTATGGATAAACGTTCTGCATCTCCGGAATAACTGGCAGTGGAAATATCAAAGGCAGTAGTAAGATTGTATAAATTAATGTTATCTCCTGCTGATCCCATCATCAATAACTTAAATCCATTGCCTACAAAAGCTATTGATTGAGGAGATCCGTCCTGTGCACCTACCGAAAGTGTAGTTTGGTAAACAGCTGTCGAAACATCAAAGGCCGCAGACAAGGTATACTCGTTAACCTCATCATCATCACTTCCCACCATATACATTTTGGTGCCATCCTGATCGAATGTAAGAGAGTTAGAGTGAGTGTCCTGTGCTGCTACTGAAAACCGTTCACTATCTCCTGCATAAACAGCCGTTGATATATCAAAAGCAGTAGCCAGATGATATTCATTGATATCATCTCCACCAAACCCCATCACAAACATTTTATTGCCGTTGGTACTAAAAGCAACAGAACTAGGAGCTGCCTCCTGTGCGGCTACTGAAAAACGTTCTGAATCTCCGGCATAAACGGCTGTTGAAACATCATAGGCAGAGGATAGATTGTATTCATTGATAAAACTGTTAATCTCATCTAATACAAACATTTTTGTGCCATCAGGATTAAAAGCCAAAGAACTGGGGCCAGATACTTCAGCAGCTACTGAAAATCGTTCATGAGCGCCTGTGAAAATGGCCTGAGAGACATCAAAAGCTCCGGAAATCGTATTTACAAAATTAGTTTTGGTCAATGTACGGGAACATCCATCAAGATCCTGGACAGTGAGGCTCACATCAAAGACCCCAGTTGTGGTATAAGTATGGGTAGGATTTAAATCAGTAGAAGTTGCGCCATCTCCAAAAGTCCACAAACTGCTAACTACCGGAGCTCCGGATATTGTGGCATTTATAAAGGTATAATTATCACCTGTATGACTGGCTGTAAATTTAACATCAGGCCCAATTACTTGTATGTAATTTGTTTTGGTTCTGGTTTTTGTACACCCCAGAGAAGATGTTATGGTTAAAGCAACCGTATAAGTACCTCGGGTATTATAGGTATGGGAAGGGTTTTGTTCAGTAGCGGTTGTTCCATCACCAAAATCCCATAACCAGGACACTATAGATCCGGCCCCGTCTATACTGGATGCATCGGTGAAATTACTTGTAACAGGGCCACATCCAAATGTTGAAGAAGCATTAAAGTCAACTGTAGAAACCCCAATAGTTATAATCCTTGAAATTTCATCGGAATCACCATTGATCGTATCTTGAACAAAAAGACTGACATTAAAACTACCTGCTGAGGTATATTGATGAATTGGATTTTTACTTGTTGATGTAGATCCATCTCCAAAATTCCATAACCAGATATCGGGATTTTCTGATAAATCAGTAAAGAACACTGTATGATTTAATTTGCATCCAATTGATGGTGATTCCGTAAAACCAGCTACTACCGGTGGTCGTTGTGCATCAACCGTAATAGAAATAAATAAAAATGTTACTGAAGTAAAAAAAATCAAAAATATTCTTTTCATAAACATGTGAGTTAATGCAAATGACTTATCATGTCTTAATTTATCTAATTCATGACCTGGCACATCCTTATCTGAATGATATAAATCCTGAATTAAGTGGTGAAAAAGTTTTAAAAATGGTAAAACAACTACTAAGAAAAATAAAATGAGATGATTTATTCAATTTTTGGCGCAGACAGTCGAAATATGGCGTAAACAACAATAAAGGAAGTCTGGCCTGTTAGTTTCTTTTGTTCTGTTTTCCTCGGTAATACTTTGGTACTACATTTTTTTTGGTTTAAAGGCACTTTTTTATTATAAAGGTGTCCCATAGAACAGAAATAAGCATTAAATTACTTGCTTTTGGATTATTAAGCTCGTTTATGTTTCATACTTTTTCCATTGATAAAAAAGTATGCGAAAAATCTTGGTAAAATGATGCTCCTACCCACAAATGTCAACGCTGGCCCGCCATTTTACCCTCCAGCCCGCTTTTTCGCTTAAGGCAAAATTGGGGGAGTTAGCCTTTAATGATTTCATCAAATAAATTCCATCCTATTACACCTTTATCCCATTTACCTTGTTTCCATAAACTTTTAAATTATTCGGCTAAGATAATTTGGGTGTCCTAGCGAAGAAAACAGGAAATATAGCGTTAATTAACAATAAAGTGTTAGATTCTTTTGTCCTGTTTAGTATTTCAATAGGTATAAATGAAGGAAAATAGTGGTCGGTTTTTATCCAGCTTAACTCAAATGAAATACCCTATGATATTAAGAATCGGATATTTTATTAATCAATATTAGAATCAATGCTATTAATAAATGGCTCTTTATAAGACCTTCCGATAGGTACTTTGTAAGGCCCCAGCTGCACCTCATTTTTGGAAAGGTTTATTTGTGAAATTTCTTTTGTATTGATAATAAAGGAGCGATGGATCCTTAAAAAGCGGTCAATTGGTAGTTTCTCTTCCAGCTTTTGTAAAGACATTCTTGTTTCAATGAGTTCTTCGGCCATTCCAATGATGCACATCTTATCTTTTGCTTCTACATACAGGATATCGCTTAATTTAATTTTAATGAGAATTCCGTTACTTTTTATAAATAACTCATCTTTTACCAGTCGGTCATTATTCCATCCGTGATAGTTATTTTGTATTTGGGTGTCATTAATTTTTGAAATTTTATATACTGTCAGCTCTATTGCTGCCTGCAAGGTTTCTTTATCATAAGGCTTGAGAATATAAACATACGGGTCGGTCAGCTTAGCCCTTTCAAATGTTTCCTTATCTCTGTAAGAGGTGATGAAGATAACGGGAATGGCTTTTTTCTTGTTGATATTCTCCACTATTTGGATACCGTCACGATCACCGGCTAAGTGGATATCTACCAGCAACAAGTCAGGCTTTGTGGCGGCAATTAAATTCAGTGCCTGGCTTGCGCCCACAGCTGTCCCCGCCAATTCATATCCCATCTCATCCAGGTACATCTCTAATCGATTGGCATGGATGAAATCGTCCTCTATAATAAAAACTTTTACTTTAGACATCTTTTATATGGATTCTAAAATTAAATTACACAAAGGCTTATCATTTGATTCTGATTTTCAAGTAGATACCTATGATTCTCGTGTAATTGCTTAATAGGCTCTATTTAATTTGTTTAACCAGCCTTAGCGTATTTTGTCGGGAGGTTAATTGAAAATACACTTCCCTGGTTAACTTTACTTTCAATTTCAATAGTACCCTGATTCATGCGGACAAAGTCATTCACCAGGATAAGCCCCAAACCCGTTCCCCTTTCTGCGGCCGTGCCTGGCGTACTTTTAGCGTCATCTAAAATAAATAACTTTTGGATTTTCTCTTCTTCCATTCCTGTACCGTTATCAACTACATTTATTTTCACCTTTCCCTGCTCGTTCACAGCCAATAAACTTACAGCGCCTCCATTGGGAGTAAACTTGATACTATTGTTGATCAGGTTCCTGAAAATAGCACTAACGGTTTCTTTATCGGCATATACATGTGTTTCTTGAGGGATATTTACTTCCAGGCGAATATCCTTTGCTGCTGCCATATCTTTAAAATATTGAAGACTTTCATCTACTAAAGGTTTGAGTGCCAATCGCTGAGGTTGGTAAGGTATTGCTCCTTCCTGGCTTAATGCCCACTTTAATAAATTATCAAGTAGTGCATTTACTTTCAGGGCGGAATCCTCAATCTGTACTGCGATTTTATTCAGGCTTTCCATATTTCCCTTTTTGATGTTGTAGTTCAGTAATCCGGAGATGCCCTGCAGGGCAGTAAGCGGACCACGAAGGTCATGTGCTATGATGCCAAAAAATCTATTTTTGGTGGCGTTAAGCTGAGTCAATTGATCCTTCTGGGTAACCAATAGTTTATTGTTCTTGTTTTTTTGTTGATAGGCTCTAAGAAGCAAACCTGCCAATGCTACCAATATTAGTGAGCCAATGATAAAAATAGCAACCAGCCGGTTTTTTTTGGCAATAGTAGCCAATTGCTGCTCTGTTTCCAATTTCAGCATCTCATTCTCTGCTTCTTTTTTAACAGTTTGGTATTTTGTCTCCATATCGGATATTAAAGTCTCTTTAGTTGTATTGAAGATAGAATCTTTTAAATCAGTGTAATTAATATGATACAACAATGCCTGTTTGTGCTTACCAAAGGCTTGATAAATTTGTGAAAGGGTGAGATAAACGTCCAGTTGTTTTTTACGATTACCAATTTCTTTGGCCATCATCATACTTTCATCCGCATAAGAAATAGCCTTTTCAAAATTACCTAATTTGATGTGTAATAGTGCGAGTTCCTCAGTTGTATGGGCTATTCCGGCACGATTGTTTAACCGTTTTTTTATCTCCAGGGATTGATTAAAATATTGAAGTGCTTCTTCTAATTTGTTTTGAGCACTATAAAGTTCACCTAGGTTGTTATAGCTAACTGAAAGACCATAATCGTCCTCTATCTCTTTTTGAAGTGCAATTACTTGCATTCTATAATCAAGCGCTTTTTCCAGATCACCTCTTTTCCTATAGATTATCTCAATATTATTGAGTGCCGTAGAAATATTTTTTAAATCTTTTGTTCTTTGGGCTTCTTCTAGTGCCTGGTAGTAGTATTCCAGTGCTTTATCATAATTCTTCTCAGACCTATAAACCTCTCCTATGGAACTTAACGTGCCTGATATTTTTACTCCTTCCAATGAATTTCTCATTTCCAGGGCTTTTAATAAGTAATCTAATGAAGCCGGATAGTCCCCTTTATTCATGTGAATCAATCCAATATTATGAATGACAGAAGCCTCACCCTTCCGGTTTTCCATTTTCACAAATATTGCCCTGGCTTTTTCATATAAACTGAGTGCCGTTTCATATCGTCCTGTATGTACATAAACAGATCCTAAATCTTCATAAGCCCCGCCTAATTGAACTTGATACATCATTTCAGTGGCATAGGAAATAGCCTCCTCTCCATATAAGACAGCCTCTTCAAAATTAATGGAGCGACTGTAGTAACATAGATCCCTGAGAACTTTCACTTTTTCTTTTCCTGAAACAGATGGCAGGATGGACTTAAGGCTATCAACCAGTACTCGGTTTTGAGCCACTCCAGAAGTGGAGAAATAGAGGAAGCAAATCAGAAGGAGGAAGTATTTTTTCATGTGTATATGTTCGTTTTTATGTTACCACATGGAATTCGCGATAAATATTCATCTGGCGGTTGGTATAAATTCGCCCTCGAATATTTATGCTCATTCATGATTTCAGTTTTTTGACCAACATCCAAATTTATACAATTAATGGTTAAGTTTGTTAGTTAAATGTGATAAGGCTATTAGTAAGTGATGGAATTATTGCAATAATTTAAGTTTTAATCGATCAGAAAACGACATGATTATTAAAGCGGTCAGACGATAGTCAGACCTATTGGAGTGCACAGGTCAGACGATAGTCAGACCTGAACCAGCTAAAAGTCAGTGCCAAAGTGGGGTTATATTTATTATTCTTCATTTAACTTATTCTTGCTTCCCTCCAAAAAGCCCTTCTCCTGAAGGTCCTCTTCAATTTTATCAAATATTGTTTTTGATATTTTTTTCGAAAAATATCTTACAGGTGCTAAAAACAGTACAAATTTTAGAAATCTATTGCTATTAGAGAGATAGGAACGTACAATTTTAAGTAATGCCCTTACCCTTGCTTTTGTTTGTTTGAAATAAGCATTTAAAATATCTTCCTTTTTCAATTTTGGAAAATCAGACACTGCATAGTTGTATATTTCACTATCACTTTTTTTGTCATCCAATATCAAGTTGATATCAGGAACAACAGGTAGGTAATTTTTACCATTTATAGTTATCAGGAATCTTTCTATCATTTTTGGCGTCCAATCCCTATGAATAGGATGTACTACTTTTCCTTCTTCATAAGGCACGCTCAAAAAGGCTCTAAGGAAATTCCGGGCATTATTTCTGCCTAAATAAAAATCATGATGACGTAACCGAATATCCAAAAAGCCACCAAAAGCACCTAAAGAAGCAGAACAAAGAGGGTATTTATAGGTCCCGACACTTTCACCATTTTTTTCTTTATGTTTCACAGGAAAAACAGTCCCCATATAGGCTTTGTTAGAGAATTGCTCCACCATTTCCTTCCGTTTAATTTTTGATTGGTCCCATAACGTCTGAATGATGGCTCCCCCTACTTTCATTAAATTTTGGGGATGTTGATATTTATGATCTTTAGATATGATATCAGGAAAAGGATCTATCATGACAACACCTGCTTTTTGGTAGTCATGCTTCAAAATAGGGTCGGTAGCATTTCCATTTTTTGACCAGACAAAATCTTCATTTGTCGCGTCTTTTGTTCTTTTACGGAGAATCTCCAAAACTTCTCCATATGGCTCATTGTTGATGGCACCACCATCCACTGAAGTGGTAAGATATTCATTTAGTGTAGTATTATCCCAATCAATATCGCTATCCTTAATTTCAGGTTTTGCCTCACCAAATCTTCTGGATATAATTCTGGTAACAGTATTTTTAATATAATCTGCGCTAAAATCCTGGTTGTTAAATTCACGATAGCGCAATCCTACAGGAAATGCCCCTGTGGCTTTAGCTGTTTTTTTAAGTCTGTTTAATGTCAACGCATTATTTAAGTCCAAATTAAAATATTCGTTATTGTCTGTAAAATTACCATCCGGCAGTTTGAAATGTGACATCATAAAATGCTCAAAGGAGGTATGGTAAGGAGCATCTTGAAGTGCAGGGTCATTTGTGTTGTTGGGAAATTTCACCTTGAGTGGAATCCCTCTATTCATAGTATGCGATATAATCATTTCTAAATCAGACGCCAAATAATGGGGGCGGTTAGCTTCAGCTTCCACTAATGCCGGAGCAATTGCGCGATCTGCCAGTTGATCAATAAAATCAGAATTTAATAATGAAAAAACTTTTCCGTCTTTTAAATCAGAATTAGTAAGAGCAATCTTCAAGGTTTTCCATTTGTTTTTTTCATCAAGCATAGTTACCCAACTGTCATACAATATATTATTTCGAATACCTCCAACATTATCTGCCTGGTCATCCGTTATCGGATTAATGGCATTTCTTAAACCATATAAAGTGGCCATTATCGTAGCCATTCCTCCGGCCGAAGTTCCTCCCATCACATCAATCTTAACATGATGTTGAGGAACTTCTTCATTCTTGACTCCTTCTAGTTCTCCTTTTTTAGCTTTTTCCCATTTATCTAATACTTCAAATATATAGTCCATCACTCCGGCAGTATAACATCCTCCCGAAACAGCTCCTGCCATAGTAAAACCTAAATGAAATGTATTTTGATCTCTCATATTGTTAAATATTTAAAGTTTTTTGGGCTTAAATTGATGTTAAGTCGGTGTATTGAAAAGGGTTTCAGAACTGTCTGATAAAAGCATAATTTGGTTGTGGTGCATTTAAGGACATGACTATTTAATTTTTGTTAAAATAACTATTATCTATAAATTTAAATGGGTTCTTTAAATTAGACAATACCTATTTATAGGTATGTTATCCAAGTAATTATAAATATAATATAACTATTGATTTTATCTCAAAGCTTCTTAAAAGAAGTATAAAAAAGTTTGAATTTCAAAACAATAACTGATCTCGCTCTCTGCATTTGAATTGATGAATACAATTTAAGCAGAGCATTGTCCATAATTGCTCTATCCAATCCCGCAAGGATAAAAAAATTAAATAGTTAATCGTAACACCTATTTAGTGGCAGCGTTAAAACTGCTATGGCTATACTATGATACTGATGCATGAATGGCCTAAAATAGAGGCCGGAATAGAAGTAATTACCAATCAGTATGCTAACTAAAGCTGAACCAGAAATTTAAAACTATCACTATGGACTCCTTCAATTCAACGCTCAAAAGATTATTAAGAACAGCCAGGATTTCCACTCCGATTTCAGGCTCCAGCCACATTAATGTGGGAAATACAGAAAGGGTGATCTCACTCGCAGGTGGTACCTTGCTTACCTGGTATGGATTAAGAAAAATTTCTATCCCTCGCCTTGTTTTGACCTTAGTTGGTGCCAATTTGGTATACAGAGGCGTAACAGCCTATTGCCCTGTTAATGAATACCTGGGTCGCAATACGGCTGATAAGGAAGGTGTATCCATTTTATTGAGCAGTAATCTTGTGATCAATAAACCTCGTCAGGAATTATACGCCTACTGGCGAAAGCTCGAAAATCTCCCCAACTTTATGAAGCATCTGAAGGAGGTAAAGCAAACTGATGAAAAACAATCGCATTGGGTGGCTCCCATTCCGGGGAATTTAGGAACAGTGGCATGGGATGCTAAAGTAACCAAAGAAAAAGAAAATGAATTGATTGCCTGGCAATCATTACCCGATTCCGATATTGACAATGCGGGCGAAGTAAGGTTTAAGGATACCCTTCCCGGCAAAACCACGCTTGTACAAACGACAATTTCTTACCGTGCCCCGGAAGGAGCATTAGGCGCCAATGTGGCTAAGCTCCTGAACCCTTTCTTTAAGAAGATGGTAGAACAAGATCTCAATAGATTCAAAACGTTGATGGAAACACTTGAGAATATTCCTCATGATGGACAACCTTCTTAAAACACATTCAAAATCTCTTATTACAATAAATTAAAAATATTATGGACTCGTTTAATTCAACATTAAGTAAGCTATTAAATTCCAGCGGAATTGCAGTGTCAAATAATAAGTCAGCCCATATTAATGTGGGCACCATTGATAGAATACTTTCCGCTGCGGGTGGCGCTTTTCTTACCTGGTATGGCATTAAACAAAAATCGGTAGCTGGAGTAGCTTTAGCTCTTGCAGGTGCCTCATTGCTATATAGAGGTATTACAGCCCACAGCCGACTTAATGAATATTTGGGCATAAACACGGCTAAGAAAGAGGCAGATTCAATCGTACTTCAAAGCAGTTCGACTATCGATAAACCTCGAAAGGAATTATATGCCTATTGGAGAAAGCTTGAGAACTTACCCAAATTTATGAAACATTTGGAAGAGGTGACTCAAACCAATCAAATGCAATCGCATTGGAAAGCAGCTTTTCCCGCTCATGTTGAATGGGATGCTCAAATAATTGAAGAAAAAGAGAACCAATTCATTATTTGGGGCTCTTTACCAGGCTCGGAAATTGATAATGCCGGAGAGGTAAGATTTCACGATGACCCTGAGGGGAATGGCACAGTGGTAAGAACTACTATTTCCTATCGCGCACCTGAAGGAAAATTAGGCGCCAATATTGCCAAAATGTTAAATCCAGTCTTTAAACAAATGGTGGAAGATGATTTAGACAGATTCAAAGAAATCATGGAAAGAGGGAAATCCAGTTCTAAAAAAGAAAATTTAAAGGCATAGTTTATTTGTCTTAAATAAGGCTTAAGATCGAATACCTGGTCACTAGCAGATGAAAAACTATTGACTGAATAGCTCACCACTGGCGACAACTTGAAAGTCTGGAGGTATAAGAGGTGTTTCTGGCTTTTGTTTTACTAACTACTTTCCTAATAATTACTGATATATCATCTTGGCGAAGAAACATCCGAATATTTAAATTTAAAAATGTAACGTGCCATTATTTCATGGGAGACATTTGCAAACCTGGCAAGGTGGCCAATAGGATAGTCATAAGAATATCCAAACTGCAGTTGAGGAGTTATTTGTAGCCTTAATAGAAAATCTATTGACTCACTTCTTCGGTAAGAAAAGCCCGCACTTATAACTTTCTTAAAAGTAGCATTTAAATTGAGGTCGTATGATAAGGGAACACCACTCCAATATTTAAGTAAAACACTTGGTTCCAGGTCTATGTTATCATTTACCACAATTCTATATTTTGTAAATAAAAACTGATTTAGTTGATAACGTTGGACGGATGTTGTGTCATTAATGGAAAATTTTTGAGGGATGAATTCCGGCACAGAAAATCCAATGTGCAATTTAGGGTTCCTATAATATAAGCCCAATCCCAAATCAAAATAGGTATCCGAATTTTGGATATTGACCAAACTGGGATCATTGCCTGAACTTACTAAAAGAGAAGCATAATCTGAATTACGATTATGAATTCCGGCCTGCAAACCCAAAGAAAGAAATTGATCTCTTCCTACTTTTAGATGGTAAGCATAGTTGGTGGATATATTTACAGCTTTATGAATACCTACTACATCGTAATTGACCATCAATCCCATACCGAGTTGTTTCTCTTTGAATAAGGTGTGTCCGGACAAGGTTTGGGACTGCGGAGCTCCTTCTACACCAGACCATTGGTTTCTATGAATAAAAGTGAGACTGAGTACTTCATCAACCCCCACATAGGCGGGATTTATTAGTGCTCCATCAAACATATACTGAGTATATTGCACTTTCTGCTGCCCTTTACTTTCTTGCAGGCAAACACTTGTACAAATAAGGGCAGTAAGTACAATTACCTTGGTAAACTTTCCTCCTGAATTAGCCATATACTAACGTATTAATTCTATAAATCCACTTTTTTCTACCACTGAAGAAGCATAACTTACTGATATGAAATAGTAATATGTCCCTGCGGATACCATTTTCCCATTCTGATTGGTTCCATCCCACACCAGCCTGGCATGGTGGTTCCCAAAAATGCTAAATACTTCACTCCCCCACCTATCAATAATCACAATTTTGATGGTTTTAAACTTTCCAATATCCTTTAACTCCCAAACATCATTGTATCCGTCATTATTAGGGGTCAATACTTTTTGAATTCCAAATTCCATATTCTCATAGGTAACAATTACATTAAAAGAGCAACTATAACTCCTGTTTCTCTCATCAATAAAAGTATAGTCCACTTCTGTAGTTCCTATCGGAAATATATCCCCGGGTTCATGGGAACCATTAAGTACAATGGATTTGCACCCTACTGTTAGAGTAGGGTTTTCCCAATCAACGCTCACCTCCCCTGACTGATCCGCTTGTATGGTAACATCTTTTGGACAGTTGGAAATAATTGTCTCGTTGTTATTCTTCACAGTAATATTAAAGCTGCAGGAGGTGTTTCCTGTTTCGTTGGTAGCTGTATAGACTACTTCTGTTACACCTACAGGAAATACATCTCCCGGCCGATAATTACTTGTAAGTTCACTCGTGTTATTACAATTGGCTAAAGTTGGTTCGTCCCAATTTACTTTCACTTCACAGGAAGTGGTGGTATTGTACACAATATCAGAAGGACAGTCCTCAATCTTAGGTGCTGATTCATCTGTTACGGTCACATTGAAAGTACAAGTGGAAGTGTTGCCGGCATCATCGGTGGCAGTGTACACAACCTCTGTTGTGCCCAATGGAAAAACATCTCCGGGGCTGTGCGATCCTGTGGCTGTAAGTTCTGTACTACAAATGTCGCTGACAGTGGGTTCAATCCAGTCTACTGTGGCTTCACAAGAGGAGGTGGTGGAAACATTGATATCTGACGGACAGCCGGAGAAAACAGGCATCGCTTCATCTGTTACAGTCACATTGAAAGTACAAGTGGAAGTGTTGCCGGCATCATCGGTGGCAGTATAAACAACCTCTGTTGTGCCCAATGGAAAAACATCTCCGGGGCTGTGAGACCCTGTGGCTGTAAGTTCTGTACTGCAATTGTCGCTGACAGAAGGTTCAGTCCAGTCTACTGTGGCTTCACAAGAGGAAGTGGTGGAAATACTGATATCTGCAGGACAGTCGGAGAAAACCGGCATTGTTTCATCTGTTACAGTTACATTGAAAAAGTACAAGTGGAAGTGTTACCGGCTTCATCGGTGGCAGTGTACACAACCTCTGTTGTGCCCAATGGAAAAACATCTCCGGGGCTGTGCGATCCTGTGGCTGTAAGCTCTGTACTGCAATTGTCGCTGACAGAAGGTTCAGTCCAGTCTGCTGTGGCTTCACAAGAGGAAGTGGTGGAAATACTGATATCTGCAGGACAGTCGGAGAAAACCGGCATTGTTTCATCTGTTACAGTTACATTGAAAGTACAAGTGGAAGTGTTACCGGCTTCATCGGTGGCAGTGTACACAACCTCTGTTGTGCCCAATGGAAAAACATCTCCGGGGCTGTGCGATCCTGTGGCTGTAAGCTCTGTACTGCAATTGTCGCTGGCAGAAGGTTCAGTCCAGTCTACTGTGGCTTCACAAGAGGAAGTGGTGGAAATACTGATATCTGCAGGACAGCCGGAGAAAACCGGCATCGTTTCATCTTTTACAGTTACATTGAAAGTACAAGTGGAAGTGTTACCGGCATCATCGGTGGCGGTATACACAACTTCTGTTGTGCCCAATGGAAAAACATCTCCGGAAGTATGAGAACTTACAAATGAAACAATACCGCATTCATCAGTAGCCTCAGGTTCAGTCCAATTAGCTGGTATTGAACAGCCTGAATCTAAAGTCAAATCAATATCAGAAGGACAGTTGGATATTATAGGTGGTTCATCGTCAATTGCGTTGCTATTGCAACATAGTGGGCCACCATTTAAACTTTCACCGGCAAGTACTGTCAAATCTCCAAATACACTGCCTTGATAAATGGGATCATCACATGATACATTAATAATTTCTGTGATATTTTCACTTCCTAGAATAACTACATTCACTGTCAGATAATCACCAGCAAACGCCCCATTCCCACTACTGTTGACAACAAAAATGTTGTTATCGACAAAATCATTTGCCAAAGTGCCACTTTCATCAGAAGCCAAATATCTATGGGCAATATCCGGACCAGTATATTGAAATGTAATACTGACCAAGCCACCTTCGCAAGGCCCACAACTGGGTGGACTTTCACAATTACAGGACTGACCATATGACCAGTTATATACAAAAAATAGTAATAATACAATAAGGAATGGCTTATTTCTATAAACTAAAAATAAGCTATGGATAGAAATTGTCATGATTAGGAAATCAACTTATTACTTCTTTTACAGGGAATGAAACATCAAAATAATTATTGACAGGAAAATTGATGTAATCTTCAGAATGATAAGGCGAAGCTGTTAATAAGCTGCTATCGGAGTGGTAAATTATTTTCATAGAGCCAAAATTTAGAATTTGTTGTTAGGTTTTGGTATAGTTAAAATTGAAATTTAAAGCATGTTATTTATTATACTATTACACAATTTTATTTAGTATTTATATTAATCCCATATTTAGATGAAAATATCCCTTATATTAGATGGTATAACGTATATTCCAATCTTTAATTTACAGATTTTAAATGGGATTTGCAATAGCCCCCCATCTTTTAAATGGGAAAATTTAGTGAGTTTCTCTCGGATTGGTTGTGCCAATAGATTTACTTCAAGACTATTAATCTTTAAAGATGGAATGCGAAAATTTAATAATAACTGAGACTGTAGAAATGTGTAATCAGGGTAAAGCCTTTATGGCTAAATGCTCAAATATGGGAGATAAAGAGCAATAGGCGATTTCTAAATGGTTGGCAAAAGCCGGGAGTTAATCCTGAAAGCAGAATCAATTCCCGGTCAATATTGTAAATTATTTGAATTAGGCTGTTTCCAAAGCCTTTTTAGACTTTCTATAGAGAAAGTTGTTGAAGATATTCCTTTTGGCAAAACGATAAGGTTTGTCAGAATTCAAAAGTTTTGAATATACATTTTTGTTGACCCCAAAATACTCATAAGTGGTTCCATCCTGGAAAGATACTTCTAATAATAAGCCTTTGTGCCTAAAATCCAGTATGCCTGATTCTGTAGTAGTAAGCGTGTATTCGGCCAAATTAGCAGCTTTGGTTTCAGGAGCTATGCTCACCAAAAAATGATACCCATCAATGATCTGTTGACTTTTCACTTCTGCTTCGGCAGCTCTTTCATCACCTGCCTGGAATTTATCAGGATGCCATTCTTTTACTAAATTTCGATAGGTGGTTTTGAGTTGTTTTAATTCAATAGTGGTTTCTATATTAAACAACTTCTTGTATTCATTAATACGCTTCATAAAGGGTGCTTTTCAATTCGAGCGCAAAGGTAGGTATTAAATATCATACTTTATCAGATTTATTTAATTCACTGGATAATAAAGGTTTAAGCAACGTCTTTTATAGTTTCATTCAAGTGTCCTCCAGCCTTGCCAATGCCTTTTCCATATCAATACCTTTTTCCAGAACAGCTGCAAACAAATCACCTTTTTCCTCGATTCTTGGAGGCATGCTTAAAATGGTAAAATCCCTCCTATCCAAACCAGGCTTTACTTCCTCCCATAAAAGCGGAGCAGAAACTGTAGCTCCGGGCTTTGGTCTGGCACAGTAGGGAGCGGCCAATGTTTGTCCTCTCCGGTTTTGCAAATAGTCAAGATAGATTTTTCCTTTTCTGTTTTTTACTGCCCGATCCATACTTGTTAATGGATCTGTTTGTGCATGTATGTAATAACAAAGCAATTTGGTAAAGTCTCTTGCTTCCTCATAACTATACTTTGCTCCTAAGGGAATATAAATATGCATGCCGCTGGAACCGGACGTTTTACAATAACCTTCTATTCCAGCTAAATCAAGTACTTCTTTAGCTGCCATGGCTACTTCAATTACTTCTTCAAAAGTGTTTTTATCAGTGGGGTCCACATCAATCACAGTGAAATCAGGCGAATCCAAAGACTGAACCCGGGAATTCCATGGGTTAATTTCTATACAGCCTAAATTGGCCATATATAAAAGTGATGCTTCATTCTGACAGAGCATATACTCAATTTCTTTTCTGGTAGATTTAGAGTAGATGGGATAAGTTTCAATCCAACCCGGCAATGTTTCATTATCTTTTTGGTAAAAGCTTTTTCCTTTTATGCCATTAGGATGCCGATGCATATTCTGTGGCCGATCCACTAAATAAGGTAAAATTATTTCAGATATGTTCAAGTAATAATCAATGAGATCGTACTTCCTGAATCCCTCATCCGGCCAATAAATTTTCTCCAGATTGGTTAATGTAATTTGCTGTCCTCCTATTTCCAGGCTTCCACCACTTGCTTGCGTATTCTTAGTGGTATTTAGCTCATTTTCTTGACTTTCCACCTCTTCGGGAGGAGCTAATTCAGCCTGGTCTTTATCATTCCTGATTCCTTTATAAATGGGATGGCGCATCAAACCACTTTTGGTTATTTCTGAATATTTCACTTCGCAGATAATTTTTGGTTCTGCCCAATGTGGTTTCCTTCCCTTCAGGTTAATTTTTTTGCCAAATGGATTTTTTTCTGTTTCAAGCTTGCTGAATTTGTCCAGCAGCTTTCGCTGTTCCTCATTGGAAAAGCCTGATCCACAATTCCCCGCATACTTTAGTTCTCCCTCACGGTATGTCCCCAAAATGAGTGAACCAAATAAAGAGCCTCCTTTTACAGAATCTGTATAGCCACAGATTAATACTTCCACACTCTCCACAGATTTCACTTTAAGCCAATTTTCGCTTCTATAGCCCGGACTGTAGGTGGAATCAGCTTTTTTGGCGATAACACCTTCCATACCTGCTTCTATTGCCCTGTTATAAAAAACACTTCCCATGCCATTTAAGTGATCACAATAAATTACCCGATTAAGGTCTTCCAGGATTTCCGGCAACAAGCTTTTTCGCTCAGTCAGCGGCAGAGATATGGCATCCATTCCATTGAGATGTAATAAATCAAATACATAAAACCTAAGGGTCCCTTCTGTAGTCTCCGGATCGTAATTTTGTAGTTTTTGAAAGTCGGGAAGCCCTTCTTCATTCACAATCACCACTTCTCCATCCAACACTACCTCATGAGGGATACTGCTTAGCTCATAGGTAATGGGCCTAAATTTTTGACTGTAATTGAGGCCATTTCTGGAGTATAAACTGGCTTTTCCTTCGCTAATATGTGCCAAAATCCTATATCCGTCCCACTTCAGTTCATAAATCCAGTCCGGGCTGTCAAATATTTCTTTAGTAGGTGATGCCAGCATCGGCTTGATGAAACTTCCCGGATCAAGTTTTTTTTTAGCCGATTTTTTATCAGGTTCACTACTTTTAGTGGCTTTGTCATCAGTAAACCATTCGGCATCATATTCCAGATCAGTGGCAAATGCATCCTTCTTTTTAATCAAAAGCCATTGGTTTTGTTTGCCGGACCTGTTGGTTTTAACCAAAGCAAAGGCCCCTTTTATTTTCTCCCCATGGAAAGTGATTTTTAAATCTCCTTTTTCATATTGTTCAATCAGCTCTTTTTCTGTGCTGGCATTGGTCACTTCAAAAATGCCGGTATCCCAAATTTGCATTACTCCTGCTCCATAGTTTCCCCTGGGAATAGTGCCTTCAAAGGTTAAATACCTCACAGGATGATCCTCTGTTTGTATGGCGAGTCTTTTATCTGAAGCATTCATGGACGGGCCTTTAGGAACAGCCCAGCTTTTTAACACCCCTTCTATTTCAAGCCTTAGATCATAATGTAAGCGGGAAGCTTTATGTCTTTGAACCACAAAACGAGAGGCATTCTCTTTGTTACCAATACCTTTAGGCTCAGGTGTTTTATCAAATTTCCTTTTAAGATTATACTCCTCAAGCCCCATATATTAAGATGCTTTTGATTTTTTCCTTTCCAGGCTTGCTTTTAGTTGTGCCATAAGATCCTTGGCCGGTGTGGGTTTGCTGTCCACTTTCCTGGCTTTTGATTTTTTACCACTTGACTTAGCTTCAATGATCTTCATTAACTGCTTATTATACACATCTTTATACTTTTTAAAATCAAATGATGTGGTATGCTGATCAATTAATGATTGAGCCATGTCAACTTCTTTTTTAGAGACTTTGGTATCAGGGAGGTTTAACTCTTTTGTAGGCCTTATCTCATCTGCAAAACGAATAACGTGTAATACCAGTGCGTTTTCATATACTCCTATCAGGCTTAGGTTTTCCTTTTGTCTCATCACAAAAGTGGCAACACCTAATTTTTTGGTCTTTTTAAGTGCATCACGCAATAAATTATAGGATTTATTTCCTTCTTTTTGAGGTTCTATAAAATAGGGCTTTTTATATAACACTTCCGCCACCTGGTCTTCTTCAATAAACTCCTCAATATCAATAGTTTTACTCTTCTTAACATTGGCCTGTTCAAAATCCTCATCCTCTAATACTATGTATTTATCATCCTTTTTAAAACCCTTGACAATATCCTTCCATTCTACCTCTTCACCGGTGTTTTCATTGACCCTTTTATAACGGATTCTGGCATGGTCTGAACTATCCAGCATATCCAAATCTATTCTTCTGTCCTCACTGCCCGAATATAGCTTCACAGGGATAGAGACTAACCCAAAACTTATTGATCCATTCCATATTGACCTCATAGTGGTTGTTTTAAGTTTCTTCAATTACTAATTGAACTACCTCTTTTTTTACGAAGAAAAATACAATTGTGATGTATAAGAGCAGGTTTTGTTTTGTAGAGGACCACTCAAATGTAAATGGACGGTGGTGCTACAGTGAAGAGAATCCACATAAGTTATTGGGGGATGAGGCCTTTTCTTTTATTGTTTTATTTACTGGAACATGGGACCAATTGGGGTAGTTAAAACATGCTCATTTCTGCTAATTTAAATCTGTGAGGCTATCCAATGCTATTAAGTTAAGCTTTAATTTAAACCTCAACCTTGCATCCTTCTCCAAAGAGAGAAGGAAAGTTGTCTTAACTTAATAGCATTGCGGGGATTATAGGGGTGTTTTCTATATGTACTTAAATAGATTTCACGGCATTTTCTTGACCACACTATTTTAAACCCTTTCTGATTATCTTGGATGAACTCAGTTCATAAAACATATTCCGGCTTTCATATTTCTGAATTAATTTATTAATACCTTTGCCCCAAATTTTAGAAGATATGATTTCAGTAGATGCAGTCGGGGTTGAATTTAGTGGCTCTACCCTATTCAGTAACCTTACCTTTAATATCAATACCAACGACCGCATCGCTCTGATGGGTAAAAATGGAGCAGGCAAGTCTACATTGCTCAAAATAATTGCCGGTGCCAGTAAACCTACTTCCGGTAAAATTTCTGCTCCTAAAGATGCTGTTATTGCTTACCTGCCACAGCATTTGTTAACAGAAGATGAGTGCACTGTTTTTGAAGAAGCAGCTAAAGCTTTTTCAGTTATGATGGAGATGAAAAAGGAAATGGACGAGTGTAACCATCAACTGGAAACCCGTACTGACTATGAATCAGATGCTTATAGCAAAATAATTGAAAAGGTTTCTGAGCTGAGTGAGAAATATTACAGCATTGATGAAGTCAATATAGATGCTGAAATTGAGAAAACTCTTATGGGTTTAGGCTTTGTGAGATCCGATCTTAGCCGCTCTACAGCAGAATTCAGCGGTGGATGGCGTATGCGAATAGAATTAGCTAAAATATTGCTTCAGAAGCCTGATTTGATCTTGCTGGATGAGCCAACTAACCACCTTGATATAGAATCTGTACAATGGCTGGAAGATTTTTTGACCAACAATGCCAAAGCTGTGATGGTGATCAGCCACGATAAAGCCTTTGTGGATAACCTGACCAACCGTACGATTGAAATCACTCGCGGCCGTATTTACGATTATAAAACCAATTACTCCCACTACCTGGAGCTTCGTAAAGAAAGACGTGAACAACAGCAGAAGCAATTTGATGATCAGGCTAAGCAGATGGCTGATATTCAGCAGTTTATTGATAGATTTAAAGGCACCTATTCTAAAACACTTCAGGTACAATCAAGAGTGAAAATGCTGGAGAAAATGGAAATAGTTGAAGTAGACGAAGTAGATACTGCTGCATTAAACTTGAAGTTCCCTCCTGCCCCTCGTTCAGGTAACTATCCTGTAATAGCGAATGATTTATCTAAAGCTTATGGAGAACATGTAGTGTTTAAAGATGTATCCCTCACCATTGCCCGTGGCGAGAAAATAGCTTTTGTTGGTAAAAATGGAGAAGGTAAATCTACCTTAGTGAAAGCCATCATGGGTGAAATTGATTTTGATGGTGAGTTACAGCTTGGCCACAACAGCATGATTGGCTATTTTGCCCAGAATCAGGCTGCTTTGTTAGATGGAGATCTGACTGTTTTTCAAACAATAGACAATATCGCTAAAGGTGAAGTGCGTACCAGTGTGAAAGACATGTTAGGTGCTTTCATGTTCAGTGGCGATGCCATTGATAAGAAAGTGAAAGTGTTATCGGGAGGTGAGCGTACCAGGTTGGCCATGATTAAATTATTATTACAGCCTGTTAATTTATTGATTCTGGATGAACCTACTAACCACCTGGATATCAAAACGAAAGAGATACTTAAAGATGCCTTAAAAGCTTTTGAAGGGACGCTAATACTGGTTTCTCACGATAGAGATTTCCTAGATGGATTAGCCAATAAAGTATTTGAATTTGGCAACAAACGAGTGAAAGAACATTTTGAAGATATCAATGGCTTCCTGCGCAACAAAAAAATGGAGAACCTGAAAGAGATTGAGCGGAAAGTAAAAATGTGATTGTGGTCTGCGTTAATTAGAACAGGCATAATCCGGTGCTGACTATCGTCTGACCTAAGTAGGATTCCAGATCAGTGCCGACTTTGATCAGTTACTGGTTTGTGAGCCACAAGCCAGGGAAGAAGTCAGACCATTAAGAGAGTGTAGGTAAAGCCTGGCCCGGTACTGACTATCGTCTGACCTAGGTAGGATCTAGGTCAGATGGCATTTTAGCTGTTGAATACCAATGGAAAATCCTTACATTTCAACTTTCTAAGCAAAACAGCTGAAAAATGAGAATTTTACTGATTTCCATAGGTACTCGAGGTGATGTAGAACCCTTTCTGGCAATAGCGGAACTTCTAAAAGCAAAAGGACATGAAATTGTATGCGCCTTTCCGGAGCAGTTCCGTAAAATGACAGATGACCTCAATATTGAATTTCATGGCCTAAATCCCGCCTTTCTGGAATTACTGCATAGTAAAGATGGAGAGGTGGTAATGGGTGGAGGGAAATCATTATGGGGCAAAATACTTTCTTTCGTCCGACTGGCTCAAAAAGGAATAGAAGTGAATAAAGTAATGATGGCTGAGCAGCACGAAATTACTGAAAGTGTTCAACCTGATTTAATCATTCATCATAACAAAGCTGTTTATCCTATTTATAAAGAAGTGCAGGATCATATCCCGCAAATAATTGTTTCCCCTGTCCCCTATCTGATCCATCATATTAAGGGCTATCCTCATTTAGGTTTTAGAAAGAAAATTTTAGGGATCAATATTGAAAAATGGAGTTATAGCCTGGCTAATTTTGGTTTGCTAAGTTTTGTTTCTTCCTGGTCAAAAAAGTTAAAGCACAATAAACGGCCCGGCCGAAAAGCACTAAAAGATTGCTTATTGAACACTCCGCTGATATATACTATTTCCCCTTCACTTTTCTCCGGAGAAATAGACCCTGACAGCCCTGTAAAGGTTTTAGGTTATCATGAAAAATCTGTTGAAACCCACTGGGAACCCAGTGATGAACTGCAACAATTTATTCAGCGGCATAATAAAATACTATTCATCACTTTCGGCAGTATGACCAATCCATGGCCGGAGAAAATCACACGCATGTTTTGTGAAATACTCTCAGAATATGAAATTCCTGCCATTATTAACACCGCATATGGAGGCTTAGTAAAATTAGATGAGTATGATAATGCTCTCATTCATTTTGAAGAAGGTCTACCCTACCACTGGATTTTACCTAAAATGTATGGAGTAGTCCATCATGGTGGCTCAGGCACTACTCATTTGGGTGCTAAATATGGATGCGCTTCCATGATTATCCCTCATATAGTTGACCAGTTTATGTGGAATCAGCTATTGTACGAAAAAGGCATTGGACCGAAGGGTATTAAAATCAGCAAAATCAGTAAAAAGAAACTGGCCTCTAAAATACTTGACCTTTGGACACATCAGCCTTTTAAGGATAAAGCTGAAATGCTATCAGAAGAAATGCAAAAAGAGGATTTTAGAAGTGAATTAGTGGAAGCATTGCTGACAGTGAAAATCAAAGGTTGATTTCATTTACTCACCAGCCATATGCTGGCAGGCTCCTCTGATTAGTCTTTAACAAATCTGTACCCTCATCATGCTTTCTCGAAGTGGATTTCATTTCTATTTACAACCCCCCCCTTCTTCCCCCTTTGAAGGAAAGGGGGAAAGATTTCGTGCAAATTTTTATTTTTCTTAAAATCATAAATGGTAAGAGAATTAAAAACTTTAGAATAATCTCCTTAGTATTCCCTTCTCTTCAAAAAGAGAAGGGTGGTCCCGCAGAGCGGGATCGGGATGAGTTCAAAAAGCTGAAGCATTAAATCCTTTATAAGGTTTTCCAGTTATCTTTCTTTAGTTCAGTTCAAAATGTGCGTACTTGCCCACCCACTCGTTTTTGTCCTTGAGGACGTTGGTTATACCTCCCTCAACTTTTAAATGAGGAGATCGTAATGATAATGACTTTACATAATTTTTCCCGAAACATAGATTTACATGAGTTTTAATACCCCCTATTCAATTTTAGAATTGGCAACAGTATCTCAAGGTGAAAAACCTGCGGATGCTTTTCATAAAGCCCTGGATCTGGCACAAAAAGCAGAGTCATGGGGTTACCATCGTTTTTGGCTGGCCGAACATCATAATATGAAAAGTATTGCCAGTTCCGCTACTTCGGTGCTTATTGGACGTATTGCAGGAGGTACAAAAACATTAAGAGTTGGTTCCGGTGGCATCATGTTACCTAATCATTCTCCGTTGATTGTATCAGAACAATTTGGAACCTTGGGAGCTTTGTACCCCGGCCGAATTGATTTAGGTTTAGGAAGAGCCCCCGGAACTGATCAAACTACGGCCCACGCCATCCGCTCTGACAGAATGCAGTCGGTATATCGTTTTCCTGATGAGGTAAACCAGATCCAGCAGTACTTTTCCACTGAAAATGCGAGTGCCAGCGTACGCGCAACGGTTGCTGAAGGCGTGGATGTCCCTTTGTATATATTGGGTTCAAGTACCGACAGTGCACACGTTGCTGCCAAAAACGGTTTGCCTTATGCATTTGCAAGCCATTTTGCCCCGGGACAGTTGATGGAGGCCTTACAAATTTATTACAACAATTTTCAACCCTCAGCACAATTACAAGAGCCTTACACTATCGCTTGTATCAATGTGATAGCTGCAGAAACAAACGAAGAAGCTGAAAGAATCTCTACCTCACTTATTAAAATGATGCTGGGGGTGATGACCAATAATATTGATTATATGCAGCCTCCAACAGAAATGACTCCCGACCTGAAGGAATTAGCCATGAACCCGGCTTTTCAAAAGATGTTAAAGTATGCTTTTATTGGGGACAAGGAGCATGTAAAAAATAATACCCGTGAATTTCTGAAAGCCACTCAGGTAAATGAACTGATGGTGGTCTCCCATATTTATGATCATAATGACAGATTGAAATCTTATCAATCATTTGCTGAGATTATGCAGGAATTGGAGAGTGTGAAGGTTTAATTGATATAAAAATATATGCCAAATAGCTTTCCATGCAACTCGACCGTGAATCTGGCACTGAGAAATGGTGACACTTTCTACTTACTTCTACTCGTAATGGTTCTCTGAATCGTTGTGGACTCCGGCAGATTTCACTACTTTAGTGCTATTCACTGCTTGAGGGCATAAACCCGATAGCTGAATGCTGTTGAGCACTTTTTAAAAAACTCCGTATCAAATGCATCCTAATATATGATTAATAAAATATCAAAAATAGGATTTTCAAAAATTGGAGGGATATTTATTGGAAAAGATATTGTCTCAGATTTCCATAAACATTACGCTTTAACAGTAATTGTATCGTTTGGAAAATTATTCAGCTTATATACTTCAAAGGATAATCAGGATGATTATCAAGCTGTCCTGATTCAAAAGAATATTGATTTCAGTATTGAAACTTGTAAAAATGAGTATGTTGCCTTTATTCATATCGTACCATACTCTGAGGCAGGAATGAGGCTTACAGATAATGCTCATCCTATTTTAAAACTCGACAGTTTAAAACTTCAGGACAGTTTAAGCTTGATAAAAGATTGGTTTTATTCTAATGTTAATACCCAGGAAATAGTTGAAAATATCCTTGATGCTATATCCCTGATTACAGGTGCTTGCAAAGAAAAGAAAGTAATGGATGATCGTATTTTGAAAGCGATGACCCTGATAATGGACAGTGAGGATGAAAAATTGCATGTAGATAAAATTTCCGTAGCTGTTAATTTATCAATAAGTCATTTCAATAGACTATTTAAGAAAGAAACAGGACTTACATTTCGCAGATTTGTACTACACAGCAAACTCATAAAATCAATTTTCGCAGTGTATGAGAATAATAATTTGACAGAAGCATCATTTATTGGAGGGTTTTCTGATCAACCACATCTTACAAGGACATTTAAAGAAAATTTTGGCATAAAACCATCTACTATTTTAAAATAGTCTGTTTATTCAAGTTTTGATCAAACATGAATATGAACTTTGTGACCTATATTAATTTACTACTAACTTGAGTTTGTTATTGAATACCGTCATGCCGGAAAATTAAGACTTACCTTTTCAAAAAGTCTTAATTTATCCAGTATCTCATGCTAAATATTAATGAGATCACGGATAATTTTCTTTTTTTGAAAAATGTAAAAAGAAAATTTCCGAGATGACGTCCTAATATAGTTTTACGTCAATTTTAAAATAAAACTCAGGTTTCTAAATTTTAAAATTATGGACACAAAAAAGAACATTTTCAGGTGGGTAATATCCTCCGTTTTTTCAGGATTTGTGATGTGGGTTGTTGGCGGGATTTATCATAACTTAATTATGCCTGCAGTAAATGAAAATATACATCCTCATCATGAAGGCCTTGGTATTACACTAATCGCGTACATCTTACTTGGATTATTAATGAGCTACTTCTATAAGAATTCAAAGGAAGATAATGACTCATTATTAAAAGGAATTAGAATTGGAATGATAATCGGTGTTTTGTGGGTATTTCCTCATGGATTAACTATGGCTGCAATACACGAGTCTTCAATTTCATATGAAATTACCAATACAATTTATCATATAGTAGAACAAGGAATTGGAGGTGCAATAATATTTGCTTCATTTAAATATTTTACAAATGGGACAAAAAAAGAAAAAACCAAAAATATCCTATAGCACACTATATAAATAAGCCATTGACTTCGAAAGCAAATGACTGGAATTCATCGACTAATTCTGAAAAAATATTTTGAATATTGATATATATTTATTGTTTATCAATAAATAACTATTACCTTAGCATCATAATTTTAACTATTATGAATTATGTCAAAAGGAAACACTTTCGTATTTAAAGGCTTACACATCGTTGCATGGATCATCTTCGTTGGCTTATGCATAGAAGCCGGTGGATTGCTGGTCAATTTTTTCTTTAGTATCTACAATCCTGCATTTGTACAAAACCTGTATCAAAAGTTAGACTTAAGTGAAATGTATAGTCGTAGCAAATGGGTCTTTTTTAGTATGTATAGTTTTATCTTGTTCATCTCGCTTCTGAAAGCATATTTGTTTTATGTAGTTATCAGGTTATTAAGCAAATTAAATTTATCAAAGCCATTCAACAGTTTTGTTTCTGAACAAATCATACAAATTAGTTACTACACTTTTTCCATTGGAATATTTAGTTTTATAGCACGACAAACAGTCAAAAACCTGCAACATCATGGGTATATGATTGACAACCTAAACGGGTTTTGGGCAGATAGTCAGGCATTTATATTGATGGCAGCTATCATTTATGTGATTGCGACTATTTTTAAAAAGGGAGTTGAACTCCAAAACGAAAACGATTTAACTGTTTAACCTATGCCAATTGTTGTAAACTTAGATGTGATGATGGCCAAACGAAAAGTTTCTCTGAATGAACTTTCTGAAAGAGTTGAGTTGACATTATCTAATCTATCTATCCTAAAGACAGGAAAGGCAAAGGCCATCCGGTTTAGCACCTTGGAAGCTATTTGTAATGCCTTAGACTGCCAACCAGGAGATATTTTGGAATATGTTGATGATAAGTAGGCTCCTAATGAGATAAATTTTACCTATAAATTGGATATTCTTGCTTTTATTAGTGTGTATGAAAATTAAAATCTAAGTACAAAACCTCAGAAAACAGGAATTTCATTTAATATTAAGGTTTAACTTAAATTTTATGCATTTTTAAACCAAGTTTTATTCTTCATCTTTTGTCCCGAGTACTCGGGACAAAAGATGTCAGCCAGAGGCTGATCAGCCTTTGGCTGGCTTCCACGCTGCAATTCCACGCGCTCCCCGCCTTTTTGTCCTCCCACCCGCTTTCTCGAGTAAAGTTTATTTGGTTTTTGAACAGTGGAGTATTTATCAAGAGTACCCTAAACTGGATAGTCAGTTGCTAAGCCGTATTTTTCAAAACTCACCCATGATTCGTCTTCGACAAATCTTTCCCCTCTCTCCCGAGGAAAGAGGGGAGAAATCTCGTGATAATCTATGTAATCCTTAAAAAACTATATGCACAAAAATTACCATTTAAAAATGACTGCTACTAATATTCCCTTCTCTTCCCAAAAAGCATGTGCCGACCCATCGGTAAGAAGGGTGGTTCCGCGTAGCGGGATCGGGATGAGTTGGGGAAAGCTGAAGTCTCATAAATCATCTAAAATATTACGCAGATAGCTCACCAGGGGCAAATCGCTAAATTTCTTTTGCACGACTGTAAGATGTCTTTGCACGAATGTAAGGAGGCCTTGTATGAACGTAAGAGGTCTTTGTATGACTGTAAGGAGACTTTGCATGACTGTAAGCAGGCATTGTTTGGATGTAAGAAGGCCTTGTACGACTGTAAGAGGTCATTGTTTGAGTGTAAGCAGGCATTGTTATATTGTAAGATGCCTTTGTTTAGATGCGAGAAGGTCTTGCTCTGCCATCCTCTGGCTGGTTCAATAAATATCAGTGTAGGGTGACTTCAAAAGCCTCCCTACTTCTTCATCAATTTCCACAATTTCTTACCCAGCATCACTACCAAAAGCACCACTGCTCCAACTATTAGCCCAACCAGAAATTCAAATAGCAGAGCGGGAATGTGAATACTTTCTCCCAGGTGATGGATAAAATCCAGGTTGTGCGCAAATATACCTCCGGAAACCAGCAAAAGAGCGATGGTACCTATTACTGTGAGACTTTTTATCACTTTAGGCAAGGCGGCTACTAAAAACTTTCCAATCTTAGCAGAAAAGCTATTATCATCCTCATTACGGTTGATCAACCTGATTCCTAAATCATCCATACGCACAATAAGCGCCACAACACCATACACACCCACAGTGGCGATCAGCGCAATGATGGTCACCACTCCGATCTGTATTGACAGCGATTGCTGAGTGACCGTGCCCAATGCTATAATTACTATTTCTACTGACAATATAAAATCAGTGACAATAGCTGATTTTATCTTTTCTTTTTCTACAGTCAGTATTTCCTCTTTCGGAAGCTTTTTAACTGTTGGTGCAGCTTTCTTATGAGCATGTGGTACGAGGTATTCATATATTTTTTCTGCCCCTTCATAGGCCAGGTATAAGCCGCCAATCAACAAAATAATGATAATGGCTGTGGGAACAAATGCACTCAATAAAAAGGCAACAGGTAAAATGATTACTTTATTAAGTAAGGAACCTTTTGTAATAGCCCAGAGTACCGGGAGTTCCCTTTCAGACATAAAACCTGAAGCTTTTTCAGCATTTACCGCCAAATCGTCCCCTAAAAGACCTGCGGTTTTCTTTCCCGCAATTTTGGTCATACTTGCCACATCGTCCATCAACGTAGCCACATCATCTAAGATGGCAAAAAATCCTGAAGCCATATTGTTTATTTATTTCAAAAGGCAAATTAAGTGATTTTTAAGCTTAAACGAAGGATAATTTGTGAGAAAGAGATGTGTTGGCCAGGTTTTAGATTATTTCTGCCATTCCCCCGCTTTTTTGTAAAAACCACTACCTACATATAGGTATTTTGCATTGTTGTTCGATGAACAGTTAGGATTTAATAGAGAATGGAAGTATGTTGGAGAGCTTTTATGAACCTAATACAAAGAATGGCTTTTAAATGGTCTTAAGCATTTACAAGCGTTTGTAGTCGGGTGCAGGAAAAACATAAGTGATATAATGACAACTTTTGTGTTATTATATCACTGTTGGCATTCATTTTAAAACGATTACGATAAATGACAAACAATAGAAATAGAGTTTTTATGTCCTACAATCATAATGATAGCTCTATTGCTCACAGAATATCGGATTCTTTGCAAAGGGAAAACATTGATGTCGTTTTTGATTATAAAGACATAAGTGTTGGAGAAAATGTTTTCGACCAAATACGTTATATGTATGAGACCAGTGAAACAGTTATAGTTCTTTTGTCTCAATCACTCTTTACCTCTGACTATTTCAGATATGAATTTCCAAAATATTTTTTTGATGAAGCTCGAAAAAGAAAGGTGAATATTATCCCCATACTAGTTGAAAAATGCCAAATCCCTAGTGATTTTCTTGAATACGAAATAATAAACCTAACTAATGATTTTGAAAAAGGGCTACAACGAATCGTTCAAAAATTAAAAATTATCCCTGAAATTTCATTCGACCGCTTCAGTCCAATGGAATTTGAAGAGTTCACGTATGACTTACTGAAGGCATACGGTTTTAAAAATATTCAACGAGAACAAAGAGTAAATGACTTTGGAGTTGATTTTATTGCAGAATCATACACTAAAGATGTTTTTGGTTTTCCAAATAAAGAAGTTTGGATGATTGAAACTAAATTTTATAGAGAGGAAAGATTTAGTATAAACTCACTCCATAGAATTATAGAGTCTTTTAACTACATAAATAGGATTGACGCAAAAATATTACTTATAACAAACAGTGTGTTAACTTCTGTTGCAGAAGAATTCATTGAAGAAACACAAAGAAATAGAAATATTGAAATAAAAGTTTTAGATGGAGCTAAACTTAAAAAAGTAGTTTCAAAACGTAAGCGACTTTTAAATAAATACTTCTTAAGATGAGCCAAGTAAACGATTTCATTCAGAGATTGGATGCTTGCCCATTAGGTAACGCAGGTTGGTCTCAATTTGAGAATTTATGTACAGATATTTTAACTTTCTTGCTTGTCCCACCTCTAAATCCTGCTACAAGACAAGGAAGAACCTATTCAGGTGTAAATAGACGAGATGCAATAATGCCAAATCGAAATATTACATCTAACAACGACCCTAATTCTAAAAATTGGCATCACCTCTATATTGAATTAGATGCAAGAATGATTCTCTTTGAATTCAAAAATTATGATGCAACTGAAATTGGACACGATGAAGTCAATCAAACGCGGAACTATATGACAGCAGCAATGGGTCGGCTTTCAATCATGATTTGCAGTAAAACACCCAATGAAGCAGCGCATCGACAAAGAAATATTGTATTTAATCAGGACAATAAAGTTGTTCTTTTTATGACAAAAGACCAGTTAAAAGAAATGCTATTGATTAAAGACAGAAATGAAGACCCGTCAGATTTGATAATGGATTTATTAGAACGTTTTTACATACAACACGAATAAATACGAAGAGTTTGAGTATAAACAAGAAAATAACAGCATCTGCAATTTTAGCTCTAAAAGAAGCTTTAGTTGCTATCTATTGGAGAAAGAAAGATTTAAGACAATTTATCGAATTGACACTTGAGAATCCATTAATTGTTTCTACAATAGATTGGAATGAAAACACAAAATATGAAAGTGTTTCTCAGCTAGTTGACAGAATGACCAAAAGACAAGATATGTACCAAACCGACTTACTTAAACTTGTTCAAGAAGTTGGAAACATAAATGATTTTTCACATTTGGAATATTGGGACGATTCAAAAACAAAAATTGAAAAGGCTAAAGCATCAGTCACCAAATTAAGAAACCAAGCAAAAGGATATTTCGCAACAATTTCGGAATTAAAAAAGGCAGAAGAAAGGCGTGAATCTAATCAAGAGAAATTAAAATCAAGCATCTCTTACCAACAAAAATTAGATGACTTGAAAATGAATTTTTATGAAATTGCTTCGAATCCAAATGCTCAAAAAAAAGGTTTTCAATTTGAAAAGTTTCTCAACGAATTATTCATCTTCTTTGACTTAGACCCAAAATCAGCATTTAAAGTAACAGGAGAACAGATTGACGGTGCATTCACGTTTGACAATAATGATTATTTGTTAGAAGCGAAATGGCAAGAAAAAACTGAAATTAATGCTGCTGACTTATATACTTTTGGCGGCAAAATATCAGGGAAGTTAAAAAATACGTTAGGACTTTTTATTTCTCTTGGGCCTTACTCTAACGATTGCACTGAAACGGGAAGCCCAATTACCAAATCAATGATTTTAATGGACGGAATGGACTTAATGCAAGTTTTGGAAGGTCGAATAAGATTAAATGAATTGATTTTGATAAAACGCAGACACGCATCTCAAACAGGGGAAATATATTTCCGAATGAAATAAAAACGAAATGCCAGCAATGTATATAAAAATAGGCGTAATAGCAGTAAAATCAAGGCTTTTGGCTCGTGTCAAACTTTGTGCTTAACCGAAAGTTCAATGCTTCGAAATCGCCTACTTTTCATATACTAAACGTTAGGTCCAAGCCGAAAAAACCAACCAGTTAAAATTTATGATTAAGATAATTGAAATTGAAAATATAAAAGGGATTGCACAAAAAACTCTTGACCTCGGAATTTATCCTAATAAACCAAGCTTATTGGTTGCACCAAATGGTTTTGGAAAAAGTTCGTTAGCTACTGCATTCAATTCTATGAATAACAATCGCATTGTTCTTGCCGAAGATGATTTGCACGCTGAAAATGTTGCAAATCTACCACGAATAGCAATTGAATATATTGATGTAAATGGAACAACGCATAATTTAGAGGCAACCAATGATTCTAATACGATAAGCTCGCATTTTGACTATTTCGTGATAAATAACTTAACTAAACCAAAGGGAATTGGTTCACGTTTCGGCAATGCAACTGCAAGATTGGAAATAAAGGATGTTGTTTTAGTTGATAGAATTCCTGCAAACACACAATTCAATTATTCTTATAGAAATAATCAAACTGATCTCGGTAATTGTGGTAAAGTTCTTCCAAATGCAAATTCTGTTTTGACAAATTTAGTTTTGGTAGAAAAATTGAGTGAGAACTACCTGGCATTACAACGTGCAAATGGAAATAGAATACAACAAAGGTTAAATCTCATAATCGACTCAATAAATACCCAAGATTCAAAAGCAACAGCCAACGAATTAAATAATTGGGTTTCTCTAAACTGTTTAGACGACTTAAAACAGATTGACTATTTAAACACAATTGGAAATTTAATTAATGAATTTGATATTGGTTACAATTGTGAAACCAAAAGTTATTTGGCTGCTATTCAAGTAATTTCACTTTATAACAACGACCCAAATAATTTTAAAGCCGCTTGTACTTTTAGTAATTACCGTTTAGACAAGCAACGTTTTGACCAAACTCTTACAACTTTTAATTGTACTTGGAGAAATATAAGCACAAGTCAGACAGCTGGAAAACTAGTAGTGAAATTTCCACAAGCGATACATATTTCAAATGGTCAAAGGGATATTTTGACATTTATATCAATGCTATTTAGAGCTAAAAGACATTTAAAAAAAGGTGCAAATATTTTAATAATTGATGAAGTATTTGATTATTTAGATGATGCAAATCTAACAGCAGCTCAATATTACATTACTCAATTTATAAAAGATTTTAAGCTTGCCGACAAAAATATTTATCCATTAATATTGACACATTTAAATCCTAATTATTTTAAAAATTTCACATTCAGTAATCAAAAGGTCTATTATCTCAACAAGTCCACTATTCAAGTTGCACAAGGAATAATTAACCTTTTGAGAAATAGAGAAGATTTGTCTATCAAAGATGATGTGTCTAAATATTTACTTCATTACGACCCAGCAACAATTAACAAGCGGAATGAATTTAGAGCATTAAATATACCTGAACTTTGGGGAGAAAATGACAATTTCAAAAATCACTTAAACAATGAAGTACAAAACTATTTATCCGACCAACCTTTCGACCCTTTTGCTGTATGTGGTGGTTTAAGAATAAGAATAGAAGAAATTGCTTATAACAAACTTCAAAGTCCTGATGCGAGATCTGCCTTTCTAGGTACTCATAAAACTAGAAGTAAATTGGAAAAAGCAGAAGAAATTGGTTTTACCTCACCAGAATCTCACTATTTATTAGGAATAATATATAATGAAGGGATGCATTGGAAGTTGAACCAAGATAATGTTTCACCAATCGCAGCAAAATTGGAAAACCTAACAATCAAAAAATTAATTGCGGATGTGTTCGCTTAAGATAAATATGGAGAAAGGCCAGCACCTAACAATGTTTAAGAAATTATAGCGGTTTAAGTGATAGAACGACAGTAAGAAAATATAAAAAAGGTCTATATTAAAGCGAAAAGTTACGCTACTATTCTTATACTAGACCGTTAACAGTTATCCCACTTAGATGATAGAATTACCAGAAAAGGCAAAGGATCATTATAACTCGAAAAGTAAAGAGCTGATTAAGATAATCAAATCGACTAAAGATAGGCCGAAAAGTAACACGCCTAAGCAAGAGAATTCAATCTTACACAAACATCCTATCCTTAATCTTGGACCAATTGATGGAATGGATTGGAAAGATGAATTTGGAACTTACGCCACAAATAGAAAAGGAGAAATCACAGGGTTTCTGGATTACGAATCAAGGAGTGAATATTTAAAATTCGTTAGATCTATCTACAAACAAAATAAGATTCAAAAGCACATATCATATGATTTAGTAGAATCAACCTGCTTTGATTGGATGATCAGAACTTACAAGGAGGAAAATATTCCAAGCTTTGCAGATTATTTACTCCGTACGCTGAATGAAAACTTCAAGACTTACTGGTTTTTCTTTCCTGTAATGTTCCTGGAAATTGAAAAGGGTTTTCAATCGGGAAAAGTCAGCATCGACTTTCTGAAGGATTCAGATTTTGATTCTTTCGGTAAATCCATTGGCTTGAAAAGTGAAGTTATTGATCGTTACAAAAAGAGATTTTCTGGTCAAGTAATGGCATCTGTTGCCCTAGGTTTTTACGATCGGGAGAAGGCAAAAATTGAAGCTTTTAAAGCATGTGGTTTAGCAATTGATGGTATAAAAATGTATTGTCAAACTGTAGATTTTCCATCTATATATACAGATTTCGACATTGAATACCGAGTAAGGTTGAATCCAAGTATGAACTTTCTGTCAATGGAAATTGAAATGGAAGGAGTTGCAATAAACCCTAAAGATCTACAAGACCATATCCAAAGAAACCCAAACCATTTCATACTCATTAAAGAGTATTATGAGATGATGGTACAAGAAGGTTTTGAGGTGGTTTCAAAATTTATTGCTAGTCCATCAAAGAACGAAATCGGTCAGTTGGTTAAGAAAGGGATTCATTTGTATGCGCTAGCTATGTCAACAGGTGATACATACAGAAGGATTGTGGATCTTTTTATTATCGTTGAATCCTTTTTAATAAAGAATGAGACCGAACCAATATTGAGTTCTTTAACCAAGTATTTCCCCAAAATTGTTACCAAGAATACAGAAGATCGAGCTCTCATGAAACGTATATTACCAGCCATGTATGCTGTTCGTAGTGGAATCGTGCACCATGGAAAGAATAAAGAATTTCAACTTAATGATCTTGCAATTTTTCAACGGAGTGTCAGGATTATGATTATTCGTTTTATTGAATTCTCTCGAAAGTATGAAACTAAGCTTTCAGTACTAAAAGAAATCGATGATGCAATGGACAAAGCTTATTAAAAGAAATGTACAAACTGCTAACAGGTGCTAAAATCCCTAGCCCCTTTCTCAAGCACTGCGGAGTTTCTATAAGAGTGTAATTTATATTTAATCAACCAGTTCAAATTCAACAATCAAATCAGCTACGGATAATTCAAATTCACCGGCTTCTGTGATCGCTTTTCCGGTGGCATCAAAGTATTTTAAGTCGTCTGCAGTTAACTCAAAAGTTACCGTTTTGCTTTCTCCCGCTGCCAGGCTAATTTTCTCAAACCTTCTTAAGCGTTTTACATCAGGCGTAATTTTGCTGGCATATAAATCGCTGCTAAACAGCTGAACCACCTCTTTTCCGGCTCTTTTTCCGGTATTTTGCACGTCCACACTCACTTTAATGGTTTCGCCTTTTGAAAAGGTGTTTTTAGCCAACTTTAAGTTTTTATACGCAAAAGTGGTATAGCTTAAGCCTTCCCCAAATCTGAATTGCGGGTTATAATCTGCTTCATAATTGTACACGCCTTCTGCTTTTTTCTGCTCTTCAGAGGGTTTATGAATATAAGAAATGGTCGCGTTGGGGTAGCGAGGATAGGTATAAGGTAATTTACCACTTGGGTTTACATCTCCGAAAATGATATCTGCCAATGCATCTCCTCCGAAGTTGCCCGGCAGGTAAGTCTGCACAATGGCGTCCATTTCCTGCTCAAACTTACTAATGATGCGCGGACGGCCTTCATTTAGGATTAAAATAACAGGTTTGCCGGTGGCTGCTAATCTTTTGGCTAGCTCGGTTTGATTATCAGACAAATACAAATCATTTAAATCGCCCGGCTTTTCGGTGTAGGTGTTCTCCCCTACGCATAGTAAAATCACATCTGCTTTAGCGGCCATTTTAACAGCTTCTTCCAGTCCATCCAAATGATCTTCATAGTAAGCGCCATCCATTTTGTAGCTGACACCCGGCTTATAATACACATTCTTCTCTCCTATTTCTTTTTGCACCGCTTCTAAAACGGTATTGTACTGACCGGCATATTCCTCCGTCTTCTCCCCTTGCCATGAATAAGTCCAGGCACCGTTTAAAGTCCGCATAGAATTAGCATTAGGACCGGTTACCAGTACTTTTGAGCTTTTAGCCAGCGGTAGAATATTCTCAGTATTCTTCAATAAAGTGATGGATTCTGCTGCCATGTCATAAGCTGCTTTTTCAAATTCTTGGCTGCCAAATTTCGGGTAATCACTGTAGTGCGTGTTGGGCTTCTCAAAAAGATTTAAGGCCATTTTAACCTTCAGGATTCTTCTTACCGCATCATCAATACGCTCCATTTTCACCTCTCCTTCATTCACCAGTTCCACCAAACCTTCGCAGAACGGCTCATATTGGTAGGGAATCATGGACATGTCGATTCCGGCATTAATGGCCATTCGTACCGCTTCTTTGTTGTTGGGTGCTACTCGGTCACGTCTGTGCAGGTTTTCGATATCAGCCCAGTCGGTTACCACCAAACCTTCAAAGCCTAGCTCCTCCTTCAAAAGCTTGGTCAGCAAGTCGTAGTTCGCATGCACCGGAATGCCGTTGATAATACCTGAATTGATCATAATGGTATGTGCTCCGGCTTCAATGGCTGCTTTAAAAGCGGGCAAATGATATTCCCTCAATGCATCAGGAGAGATATAAGCCGGTGTTCTGTCCTTACCAGAAACAGTAGCATGGTAGCCTAAAAAGTGCTTCAAGCTGGAAGCGACATGCGTAGGATCACCAATATTGTTTTCTTCTCCTTCGTAACCATTGATCATTTCCACACCTAATACTGTGCTTAAATAAGGATCTTCCCCGAAAGATTCCCACATGCGTGAAAAGCGCGGGTCGAGGCCTAAGTCCAATACTGGAGAGAAATTCCATGGAATATTGCTCGCACGGGTTTCATAGGCAGTAATTTCAGCACCTTTTCTTACTAAATCACGGTTACGGCTGGCAGCCTGACCAATTTGCTGCGGAAACATGGTAGCACCCACCGTGTAAGTGGCTCCATGGATTTCATCTACTCCATAAATAATGGGAATGCCCAAACGGGTTTCTTCCATCGCTACTTTTTGTATTTCACTGATGATTTCATACCATTTTTTAGTCGTAAGTGCACGGTTATTGGCGGTGTTCAATACGGATCCGATATGATAATCCACCAAAGCACGTCTCAGGGAATCGGGATCCAAAGCCAGGGGTTCATCGCTGGCAAATCGGGTTTGCCCTTTTCCTACCACATCCAGGGTGATTTGGGCCATTTGACCTACTTTCTCTTCCAGCGTCATTTGCTGAAGGAGTTTTTCTATTTTTTCGTTTGGTGACTGGCCTTTTACTATGCAAATACTTGCGATAAACAAGCTTATTATAAGTCCTATTCTATAGTTCATGCTGTTTGATTGTGTTGTTTTAATTATGTTTAGTTTATTCATTTACGGTGGTCTGTGAGCCACAGACCACGGTTTCACTATTTTTAACCTCCTTATTTCAAAAAATCCCCCATTATCCCCTCCCGATGCGGTCGGGACAGGCTTTTATTTAGGGGGAGCGATTCTACTTCTGTTTTAATTTCTCTTAAACTTTTAAAGAATTACTAATCTCTGCCATGGTCTGTGGCTCACAGACCATTGATTCTTATCTTTTTTAAGTTTTGTTTAATCCTCTTTATATGCCCTCGCCGGGCTGGCAATACTTTTTCCCTTGATGGAAAAAGTATTCAAAAAGATCAAGGCTGGATTCATTTTTTAACGCCATTTTTCATCATCCATTGGGAAATGAAAGAAACTCCCTGCGGTCAGACACTTTCATTTCTGATCCAATGTTTAATGAAAAATACCTAAAATGAATCAGGCCGTTGTGTTCTAATGTCGTTTTTAATTATTTTAATGTTCCTACAATGTCGGCCTTGGTCTGTGGCTCACAGACCATTGATAGACTATTCAAAGCACATAAGTCGCCACTTCCCCAGCCTGCAGTTTTGTTTGAACTGTTTGTTTATTCAGTGAAATATTAAATTGTTTGCTTCCTGTGCCATCATTCAAAACGATCACTACCGTGCTGCCATCGGTGTTTCGAAATGCTACATTGGGCAATTGCTCCGGTATATTGGAAGCTATTCTTTTGCCACCGGGCCTAACGTATTTAGAAGCCTGGGCAATTATGTAATACGCAGGATTTCTGGTCACCTCATTGCCATCAATCGTGATAGCGCCCAGGCATCTGTCGCAACCGCCTCTGTCGGTATGCGGTTCCTGATTTTCATCAGCGGCCAAATTCCATTCCAACACAGTTTTGCACCAATTTCTGGTGGCGCCAATGATCAGCTCCCTCGTATGCCACGACAAATTATCGGGGAAATCTCCCGGAGCACCTATCCATTGCTCAGTGAAATAGAGGTTTTTATCCGGATGTGCTTCATGCACCTCAGAAATCGCTTCAATTTCACCGCCATATAAATGAAAGGCCGAGCCATCTATGTACTTGTTGGCTTCCGGATCATTCAAAATGCTGATCGGGTAATCCGGCCTATCTGCATTATGATCATAGATGATGATTTTTGTCTTCAAGCTTGCAGACTCAAAAGCCGGTCCCAGATGGTTTTTAATAAACACAGCCTGTGCTTCAGGGAGCATTAACAGACTTGGGTTATTTCCCGGATGTAAAGGCTCATTTTGCACTGTGATGGCATCAATAGTAATCCCTTCTTTGGCCATTTGCTGTACATATTTTACGAAATACAAAGCATAGGCCGGATAATGATCCTTCAATAAACTACCACCCCGGGTATCATTATTGTCTTTCATCCAAACCGGTGGAGACCAGGGCGAAGCCATCAATTTCAACTCAGGATAAATAGTCAGGATTTCCTTTAATACAGGAATTAAGTACTTTCTATCATAGCCTAAATCAAATTGCTTTAATTCAGGATCTGTTTCCCCATCTTTTACATCATGATAGGAAAATATTTGTTCATCCAGGTCGGAGGCGCCCAAACTCAAGCGCAAATAACTCACCCCAATGCCTTCCTGAGCACTAAATAATTCCTTTAACAATTCCTTACGGATGGCAGAATCCATTAAAAATAAATGCTTGGCACTTCCGCCTGTCAACGTAAAGCCAAAGCCATCCATTTCCTGATAGGTGCTGTCCGGTTGTATAATTATGACCGGAAGCTCATCAGATTCTGTATTGGAAAAGCTAATCTGCTCCTCAAAAAGTTTCTTAGACTCATCTGCTGTGCTACGCATTACAATTACTGATTTTTCGGTTTTTTCATCCTCTGCTTTACCGGACCGGCAAGCCGACAATCCATAAACAACCGCTAAAAACAGCAGGCATACGCTTACTCTAAAATTTTGCATTCTACTATTTTATAAGGTTTTTGTAAGGATTTATTTAATCAATACTTTTTGGACAGCCCTGTATTGAGAAGTTATAACAGTTAGCAGGTATAAACCTGAATCCAACTGATGGTTTACTACTAATTCTTCTGCTCCATCTTCAGGCATCAATTTCATTAAAGTTTCACCATCAACTGAATGAATAAATATAAATTCCGGGCGCTCTGAACCTGTAAATTTTATGGTGAAGGAAGATTGTGAGGGGTTTGGAAAGATAGTAACCAGCTCATCTTTCAAAAGTTCCCGATTGGCTGTAGGTACTTCCCCATCAGGAATTTTACTTAAAGAGAACCAGTTGATGTTAAATAAAGAAGCTTTTGCCAATAACCTGATTTTATGCAAACCTTTTTCCAGTGTGGCATTACTTCCTTCGGCACTGGCCCATGTTTGCCAGCCTCCGGTAGCGGAGAATTCTACTTCACTTAAAGTTTCTTCAGCTCCTTCATCAGGGATTAATTTAAGTGCCAAAGCGCCTCCATTATCTTGTGAAGCCACTCTGTATTTCACAGAATAACTGCCTGATTCTTCCACATCTATCATATAATCGAGATAATCGCCATTGTCGGTATAGCCCACATTCATTCCTCCACCACTGTCTTCTGTTTCTTCCAGTTCAAATCCGTTGTTCAAAACAAAATCCTCTGCCTGAATCCTCCCAGGCACCACATGAGGAATTACGCCATTTTCCAGTTCTATTGTGACTGATTCATTGGTGAAATCTTCCATCACCACTCCGGATTGAGTAGTGACAGAAGATCCGGAATAGCTTACTAAAACCGTATCATGGTAAAGCAATTGTTCCTCCAGCTGTAAGGTAATAACTCTTTGATTTTCAGAGTCATGAACAACAGAATTTATAGTAGCATCTGCTCCGTTAATACTCACCGAAAAACCAGCATCTTCAGGAACTTCATTAAAGGCCTGGTTAAAGATTAGTTTTACCTCTTTTTTTTTATGGGTTGCTTTCTTTTCGATGGCTTTTGGCTGCTCAACGGAGGCTTCCGGCCCCTCCAACTGGAAATAGTTCAAATTGAATCCCCCGGTTTCAAAATACAGCTTAAGCTTTTGTGTTCCTTCTTTCAAGTAAACATCTTTTACTGTGGTTGTCTCAAACGTTTGATAATCAGAAGTATTTGGCAAAGCAATCACTTCTGTAGCGGCAACATCATCTATCAATACTTTCATTTTACCGCTTGTATTAGTCGAGGCGGTTCTGATATTCAATTGATAGTTGCCTTCTTCTTCCACATTAATGGTATAAAGTAACCATTCTCCATCTTCTATCCAGCCAACATTGTAGCCATTGCCCGGTTCATCTTCAGTGGCTTCAATATCTACGCCATCATTTCGGTAACTGTAACCGCTGTTCCAGGTAGCGCCACCGGCATTACCTGTGGTGTTGGATGATACATTATCATGATAAGCGAATCCTTCCTTACCCAAATCATAATTCACCGCAAAAATGATGTTTTCTCCCTGAGGAGTAATCAGATTAGAATTATATGGAATAGTTTCATCAGTATGAGGTTGTCTGATTTTGGCATCCACTACCCCTTTATGGTAGATGTTATTTTCCAGCTTCAAATCTTCTGTCATTTGCATGAGAGCTTCATAGGCCTCAGATTCAGAAGGTTTTTCTCCGTCATTGTTCCAATAGTTCAGAATATCCTCATAACCGGTATTTCTCTTAATCTGCAAAGGGTTGTTGCTTCCCAGTTTTTTAAGCGGCCACCATGCCCAGCCCATTTTGTTTTCTTCAAAAAGCGAAATGGCATTCGTAAACCAGGTGTTAGAATTTTCTCCCGTTTCTCCCAGCCAGATAGGCACGTTGCGCTCTTCACGCATATCCAACATCCCTTGAATAGCTTCGGTTGTATTCGCATTCCAGTATTTATGGTAGCTGATCACAATGTTATCATCCCATAAAGTGGGGAGTCCGCTATAATTATTTCCCCAGCAATTGCCTTCAATAATTACGATATGGTTTTCATCTACTTCCCTGATGGCTTCAGTAATATCTTGCTGTAATTCCCAAAGCAATGCATTTTCAGATTCAGCACATCCATTCGGGTCTGATTCATGATTTTGAAATCCCCAATTGGGCTCATTTATAATGTCATAACCTGCCAACATGGGTTCGTCTTTGTATCGCTCTGCCAGTTTTCTCCAGAGCGCAACAGTTTTTTCACGGTTGGCTTCGCTTTCCCATAAAGAAGGTTTGGAAGGGTCATAATCACTGATATCAGCATTTTCACCTTGTCCGCCAGGCGCGGCATGTAAATCTAAAATCAGGTACATATTATTGGCTTTACACCATTCCAGGAGCGCATCGGTCATTTCAAATCCTTTGTCTATCCAGGTGATTTCACCTTCCACGGCTTCTTCCTCAATGGGAGGTGTGAAAAGTTTATAATGCATAGGTAATCGCACCAGGTTATAACCCCATGAAGCCATGGAATCAATATCTATTTTTCGTACATGATTAGCGAGCCAGGCATCATAAAATGCTGCTTTTTTTTCTGATCCTATTAATTCTACAATGCGGGCTTCCAATTCATGCTGAGGTCCTGAAGTGCCCAGCATGTATCCTTCCTGAAGCATCCAGCCACCCAAGCCTATTCCTCTGAAAATGATTTCATTACCATCTTCATTGGTAATCTGAGTGCCATTAGCTCTTAAAAAGCCTTGAGAATGACTTTTTTGAGCAAATAACAATAAAAGCAAAACCAGACCAAAAGAAAATGATCGAATTAGACAATTTAAAATCTTCATTATCAGTTATTTATATTTATATATTTCTTTAAAAAATTACCGACAGAAAAAAATCCTGCCGGCAATTAAACTAAACAATTATGCTTACTAAAATTAAATTACACAAAAGATAGACGTTCCCCCTCAATGCTATTAAGTTAAGCTATATTTTATACCCCATCCTTGTATCCTTCCCCAAGGTGAGAAGGAGAATTGTCTTAACTTAATATGATAGCCACCCACTATAACTATCGGGGCTGACTTTAAGTGGATACCATCGATTCTCATTTAATTGCCTAATAGGCTCTATTTAATTCATTTCTACTAATTCCACATCGTCTATCGTGACTCCATCGGCTCCGAGATTACCATCCCAGCTGCCTACTTTTATCAGCACATAAACCGTCCCTGCTTCTGCAAAGGATTTAGTGGCTCCCGGCTCTACTCTGCCAGTGGTATAATCTACCCCATCTACCGGTGCAGTGGTAGAAACATAAAACTCAGTCCACGAGCCTGTTGCACCTGCATTATCTACAGTGGCTTTCAATTTGTAGATTTGCCCTGCTTCCACTTCTACTGACTGCCATACCCCCACATTGGTTTGAGTGGATTCTGTGCCATTGGAGAAATTCATCACACCATCAGCAATTTCAACATCAGTTAAAGCCATACCCATGTCCGTGATGGTCCATAAGCTTGCATCGTCCATACTGCTTCCACTTAAGATGTTGGCTCCTTCTGTCAGTCTTTCCTGAGCAATAAATTCAACATTGTCCAAAATGAGTCCTTCCGTGCCTAAGTAGCCATCCCAACTTCCTATTTTGATGACTAAATAATATTCACCGTCTTCAGCTATGTTTACATTACCGTCACCCAAACAAGAGAGCTCTGATAAAGCGTTATCGAAAGCGTCTGTCCCGCAGCCTGTCCAGGTATTTAAACCTGTAAAAACACTTCCTTGCGGATCAATGCCTTCTTCCGGAGCTTCATCAAGCAGTATGACTTCCATCCATGAATTCATCATGCCTGAACCTTGCAAATCTGCATCAAATGTATATGCTCTGCCTCCTTTTAATGTAACTTCCTGCCACATGGCAATATTAGATTGAGCAGGATCGCTGTTTGAGAAATGAACAGCTCCATCCTGAAACTCATAAACAGTTTCAGTGCTGCCTGTATTCATAAAATTCCAGACAGAAGGATCTGACATATCTCCACCCACCACAGCGCTGGTACCTGCCACAGCATCCGTAGCAACTTCTACTTCTTCTGAGGAAGTGGAATGTCCGCCTGCACTTAAGGTAGTTAATGTTACGGTATAAGACCCTTTATCTTCAAAAAAGGCGGTATCTGTCTGGCCGCCTGCGAAAGGCTCGGCACCTGTTCCCAAATCCCATTCATACAAGAAAGCATTATGTGTGCTGCTGTTAAGTAAATAGGTGTTTCTCATGCCTTCAATGGCTTCCACAGTAAAAGCAGCTTCCGCTTTTTGCCCCAATGATAAATCCTCATTTTCAGGGGTACAGGAAATCCCTATCAACAAAAGTCCAAGGACTACAAAACTTTTGATTCTTAATTTTATATCTAATTTTTTCATTATTTCAGTTTTAAGATTAATAAGCCGGGTCTTGCTCTAGTAAAGTGTTAGTCAACTCCAGTAAAGGAATAGGCAGTTTATCATGCTTCCCTTCCACATACCCTCTATCTTCCAGCGCCTGGGCTGCACGTCCTGTACGCACCAAATCGAACCATCTATGTCCTTCACCTGCTAATTCCAGCCTTCTTTCACTCATGATATTATCAAAACTGACAGGAACAGATCCTAAACCTACTCTGGCACGTACTGCATCCAATAATGCTTGTGCTCTGCCAGCATCTCCTCCCCCTCTTACTATTGCCTCAGCTTCCATTAGGTAAGTATCTGCCAATCTAATTTCGTAGGTGTCCTGGAAAAAATTCAACTCATAGTTTCCTCCGCCTTCTGACACATCATCTTGCTTTCCTGCAAATTTTCTTAGAAAGTAACCGGTATTTTGATAGGACTTTTCATAGCTCACTACACCGGCAGCTTCCAGGCTGTCGAGATTAACAACTGTAGCAGTATATCGAGGGTCATATAAGCCCCCTCCCAATTGAAAAGCCTGTGCTAAGCTTTCTGTGACAGGATTAAATCCCCACCCTGATACAAAATTAGGAGCCCCGGCATTTTCATTCTCTATGGAATAACCTCTAGGTGCCAACATAATATTAAGCACATTTCCTTCCGTACAACCAATGCAGTCCCACACACCGTTGGAAAGTGAGGTATGAGAAACTTCTAAAATGGCCTCACTGTTGAATTTATTATTACTGTCCCACAAATCTGCAAAATTATCGACCAGACGATATCCATACTCACTGGTAGCGCCAGGGGTTCCATTCACTTTAGCCAATTGTTCAGTGGCCTGACCAAATTTTTCTTGCTGTAAGTACACCTTACCTAATAAGGCAAGAGCTGTACCTGCCGAGGCTCTTCCAGCCTCAGTAGTCTTATCAACTTGTGTTGGTAAATTAGGAATGGCTGCTAGTAAATCTATCTCAATTTGTTCAAATACGGCTTCTCTGCTAGCTTGCTCTACATTGTACATCTCGGAAGAGGGAATTGGCTCTGTCAATAAAGGAATCAGATCAAACAGTCTGATTAAATCAAAATAGTAGAAAGCTCTCAGAAACCTGGCTTCCGCGGCAAATCTTTCCCTTACACCTTCATTCATTTCCGCTTCAGGCAACTTTTCAAGTAATTTATTCGCGCGGAAAATACCGGAAAAACCTTTGCTCCATAATACATCCTGGGGACCTGTAGCGGCATCTAAACTATAGCTAGACCACACTTGTGCCGCTGTGATGTCATTGGCGTTTCCGCCACCTGCCACATGATCGTCAGAGGCAGAATTAGTAGCGAAGGTTTTAGTAATTAAATTACCGCCTACCCAACCAATAGGATCATATGCTGCTATCAAACCTTTATAGGCTTCTTCAGCATTTCTGTAATAATTATCTTCCAGGCTTCTGCCTTTAGGCTCTACTTCCAGGAACTCATCGCTACAAGCTCCCGTCAAAAACATGCCGGTGAGCAGTAAAGCTATATATTTTAAGTTTGTTTTCATTGCTGTGTTTTTTAATTTAAACATCATAGTAATTTAGCTTACAGGTTTTAAAAGGTGACATTAAGCCCCATCATTAAAGAGCGTGCCTGCGGGTAAATACCGCGGTCAATGCTAAAAACCCCACCTCCAATTTCAGGATCATAGCCTGTGTAGTTAGTGAATGTGAATAGGTTTTCAGCCATTACATAAACCCTGGCTTGTTGCATACCTGCTTTTAAGCTGGTGGATTGTGGTAGAGTATATCCTAACTGGATATTTTTAATCCTAAAATAATCACCTGCTTCCAAATAGAATTCTGAAGGGCGGCTGAAATTACCGTTCGGATCATCATCATTAAGTCTTGGATAATCATTTGAAGTCCCCTCACCTGTCCATCTTCCCAGGGCTCTGCTTTGGTAATTAGCATTAGGGATATCCAACCTTCTTAGTCCTTGAAAAATTTGATTACCCGCTACGCCCTGACCAAATATTGTCAGATCAAAGTTTTTATACTCTGTTCGTATAGTTAAGCCAAACGACCAATCCGGTACCGGACTGCCTAAAAAATCGCGGTCAGCTTCGGTAATTTCACCGTCATTGTTATTATCGGCCCACTTAAAATCACCAGCTTGTGCATTAGGTTGTATTAAGGCACCTTCAGAGTTTACATAAGCAGCCACTTCTTCCGGAGTTTGGAAGACTCCCAGAATTTCATACCCATAAAAGGAGTTAACAGCTTGGCCAACTGCTGTTCTGGTAATTGGTGCACTGCTGGCCTGAAAGGACTGTCCTCCATCTAAAAACTCAACACCCTCACCCAAATAGGTTACCTTGTTTTGCAGGTAAGATACATTACCATTCACACTAAGATTTAAATCACCTATACTTTTACGATATCCTAACTCCAATTCAATACCACTATTTTCCATTGTACCTACATTGGAAGCAGGATTTGAAATTGCCCCTACGTAGCCCGGAATACGCGGATTTTGCAAAATACCTTCAGTAATCTTCTTATAGATATCAAAAGTAAGATCAAAATCGGTGAAAACAGTTGCTTCAAAACCTACATTCATTTGTGTGGTTTCTTCCCACTTTAAATCTGGATTTGCAGGAGCATCGGGGCTGTAACCGATTGTGTACCCATCAGGAGTTGTACCTATTTGATAGTTTCTTCCACCACTGATGGTTGAGATATAAGCAAAGTCACCAATGTTGTCGTTGCCAACTACACCATAACTACCTCTCACTTTAAGAAAGTCAACAATTCCATTATCAACCCAAAAATTCTCCGATGAGGTTACCCAACCTAAAGAAGCAGATGGAAAGAAACCGTATTTATTATTAGTTCCGAAACGGCTGGAACCATCTCTTCTTATGACTGCTGTCATCAGGTATTTTTCATCATAATTATAGTTAATTCTGGAGAAAATGGAGCTGACGGTGTGAGGTGCATTTTCATAACCTCCGGGATTGGTAGAAGCTACAGGTACATCATAGTTAAGAGATGCATCATCAAAATTGTCTACGGGGATATCAAAAACGGTAAGACTCACACCATAAGCAAAATTATCGCGGTACGCGCCCTGACCTACCAACACATTCAAATTATGATTACCAAACTCTCTGGTATATGCCAGTGTATTCTCCAGATTATAATCTCTTCTTCTGTTGGTACTCCGATTAAAAGATGTTTGGCTAGTATTGGTAGAAGCATTCAAATAGTAGCGTGGAGTGAATGACTCTCCACCCCAAAATGCCAACTTAGTTCCAATAGTTGATCTGAAAACCAATCCTTTAAGTGGTTCCATCTCCACAAAGGCATTACCAACTATATTGTCAGACCAGCCATAATTTCCCAATCGAGTTTGGATATAGGCTAGCGGATTTGACATCTCTTGGCCTACTTGTCCTGAAATGGCATAATAAGCACCGTTAGGAGCTCGCACAGCACCTAAAGAATCCTGATTGAAAGGGGAACTGCTTAACCTGGCAGGATCAGTCTCGTAAATAGGTGTGGTTGGATCTAAATTAATGGCAGAGCTTAAAGGACCGCCAAATTCGCTGTTAGTATTTCCCAATCCTGTACTTTTTTCATAAGAGTAACCGAGATTTTGTCCAACGGTAATCCAGTCATTGATTTTATGAGTAGAATTAAGGCGTACATTATAGCGGTCGTATTGAGAAATTTCAGTGGCTACTATACCGTCTTGTCCCAGATAGCCAAAAGACAAATAAAAGGTTGATACATCGTTTCCTCCGCTAACACTCAATTCATGATTTTGTCTGCGAGCATCATTATTGAAAATAGTTTCCTGCCAATCAGTTCCTTCTCCCAACGAGGCGGGGTCTTCAAATACCACACCATCGCCTGCTGCAATAGAAGACTCATTTCGTAGGGTAGCATATTCTGTAGCATTCAACAAATTAAGCCTTCTTGCGGGGGAAGAAGTGCCGTAGAAGGCATTATAATTAACAGAAATTCTACCTTTTTTCCCTTTTTTAGTTGTTACAAGTATTACCCCGGCTGCCGCACGAGCGCCATATATAGCTTGTGAAGCTGCATCCTTCAATACTTCAATGGATTCAATATCTGACTGGTTCAGGTAGCCAATCCCTCCATTATCAACTACTACACCATCAACCACCCAAAGCGGATCGTTATTATTTAAGGTAGTAATACCTCTTACCCTGATAGTAGCACCTGAGCCAGGTTGGCCTGAATTTGAAGCAATGGTTAAACCGGAAGTTCTCCCCTGCAGTGCCTGGCCTACGTTATTAATAGGCAAGGTTTCTAAATCTTCGGAGGAAATACTACTGATAGCACCTGTAACTACCTTCTTCTTTTGAGTACCATATCCAACCACCACCACTTCCTGGAGTGTTTCAATATCATATTCCAGTTCAACTTCAATAGAGGATTGATTACTTACAGTAACTTCTGTATTTTTGTAACCGATGAAAGAAAAAACCAATACATCAGCTTTGTTTACCTGAAGAGTAAATTCTCCATTAAAGTCAGTGGTGGTTCCTTGAGCAGTGTTTTTCACCAGGACATTTACTCCCGGCAATGTACTTGAGTTTTCTGAATCCAATACTTTCCCTGTTAAGGTGACAGTTTGAGCTGTAACCCACTGAGAGCAACATAGGAGACATACAATTAAGTAAAGCTTTGTTCTCATTATTATTTAAGTTAGTTTAATAATATGTTTAATCGTTCCCACTGCAATTGCTTGCAGTTCATGGGTATAAACATATCTTAACTACTTAGCTCATCAAAAAAGAACTCTACACTTCAATTACACCACAATATTTTAGTAATACGTCATTACTACGTCAAATAAAATAACTTCATGAAATTCAGATAATTATATTTAGATAAATTATAGTAAAATCACTACATTTCAGGGAACAAGACTTGCCAATAAACAATATTATGTCTATGTTAACATATTATTTTAAGTATACTTTAGTGGATTTTAGAAATTGGTTAATCTTATTACTTACATTTTTTTGCACTGAATCATCTTTTGGTGAGCAAATTGATTCGCAAAAGGAAACTGGCACTCCCGTATTAAAGGGTTTGCCCCAGGTAGTACATTATTCCCGTCATGAGTTTAATGCAGATCCGCAATTCTGGTCAGTTTGTGAAGATAATGAAGGGGTACTCTATTTTGGTAATAATGATGGAGCAATTATTTTTGATGGGGAAAGGTGGCATAAAGTTGTACTTCCTAACAATTCCTCCATTCGCTGCCTTGCAACTGATTCAACCGGAAATGTGTATGCCGGGGGGTTTAACGAATTTGGTTTAATAAAGAAGGATTCCACAGGTCAGTTTTATTATAAATCATTGCTTGACCCGCTTAAATTTCATGATGATGAAATGGAAAACCTTTGGCAGGTACATGTTATTAAGAACACCATTATTTATAGAAGCTTTAGTAAGTTAATTGCAATTAATGGTAGTAAGATCACTAAGTTGCCCGCTAGCAGTAATTTTATAAAATCTTTTGAGGTAAATAGTCAGTATTTTGTACAGGATCAGAAAAGAGGTATTCTTAGGTTAGATATAGATAACATGAAATTTATCCCCTATTTCTCTGATGCTCAAATCCAGGGAAAGGATATCATTGCTTTTCTGGGCACCCAACAAAAAAATATTGTATTAGGAGTAGCTGCTTCCGGTGAAATTTTCCGGCTGGATCTTATCAATAAAAGTGCTACGTTATACAAACAACTGTTCAGACCTTCAGAAGTTAATAAAGTTGAGTGCGCTGTAGAAGTAAACGACAGCGTTTATTACCTGGGTACACTTAGCAGTGGTATAATTACGCTCAATGAAAATGCCTCTGTATTAAAAGATGAGCCTACCTTTGAAGATTTACAGGATAAAAGTGTCCTTAACCTTTTTGAAACCAGGCAGGGAAACATTTGGGCACTCCTAAACAATGGACTTGATTGCATTACTTTTAACTCGCCAGTTACCACCTTATTTGAAGGGGCTTCTTTGTATGATGTGTTAATTACAGGAAATGAAGCTTACTTAGCCACTAATCAGGGAATGTTCTATACCCGAAATATAAAAGAAATAAAGCCTCAATTTCAAAAGATAAAAGGGCTTGAAGGGCAAGGATGGACACTTCAAAAAATAGAAAATGATATATTAGTCGGACATGACAAAGGCTTGTTTGTAGTAGATAAAACGAAAAGTAAACAAATTGGAAATATCAGTGGAATCTGGAAAGTTGTCCCTGTAGCTAAACAAAAAGGGATTTATTTGGCTGCCAGTTACCATGGAATTTATGTAATCAGTAAAAAAGAGGGGTTGTGGAGGGTAGATCACAAAATTGAAGGTTTTGATGAATCATCCAGAGATATTCTTGAATCAGAAATTCCCGGTACTTTCTGGGTTTGTCATGGCTATAAAGGTGTTTTTCGCATAAAAATAAATGAGGACTATACAAAAGTAGTTTCATTTGAGCATTTTACTACGCAAAACGGATTCACTTTTCCATATAGCATTAATGTTTTTGAATGGGGAAAAGAAATTGTTTTCACTTCTAATCAGGGTATTTATACTTATGAAAAGCATAAAAATCAATTTGTTCCTTATTTACCATTGAACAAAATCCTTGATTCTACTAAAAATACCAGAAAATTATTCCAGCATCAGGATAAAACATGGTTTGTACAGGACGATGAAGTAGGGTATTTTTATACAGACAATCCTGTTCTGGAAAAAGGCTATTTTCTTCAATTCAAAGGAGCTTTTAATCGTGGTATGGAATACATCCAGCCTCTTACTAATGATCATGTGCTATTAGGGACAAAAACGGGTTTATACTTGTTTGATCTTACCTACAAAAACAAGAATGAAAAAGTCCGCACCTTTATTACCGGTGCCCGATACCTTACTGATCAGAAAGAAAACTGGTTGCCTTTGCATGCTGAAAATCCTGTTAAACTCCCCAACAGCACCTACTCATTGCGCATAGATTTTGCTACTCCGAAAATGCAAAATGATGCAGATATTCAATATGCCTATAAGCTGGATAATGTTGACAAGGATTGGTCTGCCTGGCAGTTTGCATCCTATAAAGAATATTCACATTTGAGACCTGGGAAATATGATTTTCAGGTAAAGAGCAGAAGTTTGGTGGGAACTGAGGGAGACATCGCCAGTATCTCTTTCGAGATAGTTCCATTATGGTATCAAACCCAATGGATGATGTTTATATTTATTTTAGCAGCTATTTTTCTTATAGCAGTTACCATTAAGTTAGTGAGGAAAAAGATTGAACATGAAAATCGAAAAGCACAGGCAGAGGTACAAAAATCGAAGAAGCTATTAGAGCTACAATTAGCTCAAATGAAGCTGAAAGCTGAGAAAGATCAAATAAATGAAGATAAATTATCGCTTCAGGAAGATGTAATTATAAAAAGTAAAGAGTTGGCCAATTACACTATGTTACTGGTGAAAAAGAAGGATATTTTTGCCGAAATAAGAGAGGATATCATTGAACTAAGGGGGTTGGTGCGTAATGACAACTCCAAAAAGAAGCTTCAAAAAATGTTTGGAAAGCTCAACCGGCATTTAATAGGTGAAGAATACCTACATGTTTTTGAAACAAATTTTGAACAGGTTCATAAAGATTTTTTTAAAAATTTAAAAGAACATTATCCTTGTTTGACTTTAAGAGAATTGCGGTTGTGTGCATTTATTAAGATGAACCTTACGAACAAAGAAATATCACCACTGCTTAATATTTCCGTGCGGGGAGTGGAAACTGCGCGATACAGAATCCGTAAAAAGTTGAACCTTGAGCATGAGAGTAATTTCTCAGAGTTTCTTGAGTCCATAGCCCAAGAAAAGAATTCAGATAAAGAGTCTCACCTGCTGTTGTAGTTTAAATTTAAAGACCTTTCAAGTACAAGTTTTTCATTGGCTAAGGGGAACTTTTCAGTGCTGAAATAGCATAACACAATGAAGAAAGCATATAATAAAAGCCACTAATACCCTTCATATCAACTTTTGTGCTTACGGCCTTGGAATGGAACGCTACTCTCTCATAAAAAAAGGAAAACAGTCGAAGGATGTGAGTGAGTTTATTTATCGATTATAACCAAAAACCTACAAAATTACTTGCCTCAACCCTACCGACTGCTTTTCCTTATGACTATATCTAAACAACGTTACTAATGCAACAACATTGCAATTATAGACAGAATAATTGTATAACGCAATTTATTTGCGTTATACTTTATGGTTGATTAAATTCAATTTTTACTAAGGGGGAGTATTTTGGGGAACTATAGTCAAAAATTATGCCAAACACATTCCGTTATAAATCCACTCTCATGTGACAGGAATGTTTATATCGTTGAGAATTTTAAGGTAATATATTTAAAGAGTAAATCAAAATTAATTATAAAAAGTGTTTCGAATAGTGATTCGATCTACCTTAAAAGGATTAAAACTCATCACCTCCAAAATCATTGTCACCTCTTTCTCCTCTTCCTTCTTTTTGTTTTTGGCTATTAAGTCTGTAATCAAAAGTTAAAGTAAAGGTTCTTGTTCTCCATTGAAATTCGGAATCATAAAAGAAATCTTCACCTTCTGTAGTACTTCTCCATTTCCTGGAATTTAGCAAGTCTCTCACATTCAAAGCAATGGTTCCTTTTTTATTTAATATTTCTTTGCTCAGGCCCAAATCTATCATATAAAAGGCTTTTCTTGTCCCCTGAGTAGATTGTTGAGGCGCACGATAAAAAGCACTTAGCTGAAAACTAACATCTTCCCAGAATGTCATTTGAGAAGTAGCTCTTGAGGACATGGTGAAAGTTTCCGCTTCAAACACTTTCCCTTCTACTTCTCCATATGTCTCAGAATAAAATACGTTTAAATTAGCATTCAATCTCCACCAATCATTTAAATCATGTGAATACGTATTTTCCAGCCCAATTGAATTCCTTTCAGCCAAATTCTGAGGTTTATGTATAGTTACAGCAACTGTCTCACCTTCAATTTCCCGGTATTCAACAGTCTGTATTCTATCCGTAACACCTGTGGTACGTCTATAGTATAAACCGCTATAGAAAGTAGCATCCTTGAAATTATTGAGTAATCCTATTTCATAAGAATCGGTGAATTCCGGTTGTAAGTTAGGATTACCTATCCTTATATTTCTATCATCATTGAAATTTGAGAAGGGGTTCAATTCTCTAAACCTGGGCCTGTCAAATCTTCTGCTATAACTGGCCTGCAATGTGTTTAATTTATTAAATTTATAGGTCAAAAAAAGACTTGGAAACAAGTTTAAGTAATTTTGAGTGTTTACAGTATCTGTTGTAACCAATTCAGTTCTAACATCAGTTAGCTCGGTTCTTAAACCTACCTGATAAGTAAACTTGTCAAATTCACTATTATAGATAGCATACAATGCATGAATATCTTCATTATAGATGAATTCATTTGTGAAATCAGTAAGGTTCTCAAAACTTCCATCCTGCTGTTCCTGCTCCACTAAATAATCATTTGTAATAGTTCTTAGAGTACTTCTCCAGCCTACCTCTAAGGACCTACTTTCTCCTAATGGTTTTGTATAATTGGCTTGTGCCATTATATTTTCTGAAAATTCATCAATTAATGAGCGTTGATAGATGCTATCCTCATATTGTTCTCTATCCAGGTTATATAATCTATTATATAAATCAGAATCTTCCTGTTCACTGTTATTCCTATATTGGAAATCAGCTGTTAGTTTATGGTCATCATCCCCACTAAACTTGTGCGTAAAATTTAAATCATACTCAAGGACGGATTCATCTTCTTTTTCTTCCTGTATCCTTACAGATTTTTTATATAGTTCCCTGTTTTCATCAAAATCCGAATAATAGTTGTAGCTAATATTGTCTTCGTCAGACACTCTATACAAGAATGAACCGGTAAGTGTGGTATTATCAGTAAAGCTGTAGTCTATACCGAATCTGGCATTTTGGGAAACTCCACTTCTTTCTCTTTCTCTGTCTACGTAGGTAAAATAGGCAGTACTATCTTTAGGGAAAAAGGATTGATCAATATATCCACCTCCAAAATTCTCCCTGTAAGTGACACCGTAATTACCAAATATATTAATTTTGTTTTTCCTATAATTCAGGTTGGCATTTACTCCATATATAGCCGGGTAGCCAACATTGGTACTGAAACTTCCATTTAATCCACCTTTTTTATCCTTTTTAAGAATTATATTGATAATCCCCGCATTGCCTTCTGCTTCGTACCTGGCAGATGGATTAGTAATTACTTCTATACTTTCAATCATATCGGCCTGAATTTGACGCAAAGCAGAACCACCGCTAATGCCCACCAAACCAGAAGGCCTCCCGTTAATTAATATGCGAACATTTCCGCTTCCTCTTAAGGAAACATTGCCTTCTACATCTACTGTTACACTTGGCAGGTTATCCAAAATGCTCTCAGCACTTCCGCCTATATTGCTCAAGTCTTCACCTACATTAAAAACCCTTTTATCAAGCTTCATTTCCATTTGTGGTTTTTTAGCAACCACTTCTACTTCAGATAACTGATTCACATCCTCCTGCAAGCTCATTTTACCCAAATCTGTAACACTTTTATTGGCATCTATCGGTAAGCTCACTGTTTTATAGGAAACAAACTGAATTCGAAGGATATACTCCCCTTGCGGAACTTGTAATTGAAACGTACCATCATCCGGTGTAACCATTCCTGTTATCAGGTTTTCCTGCTCATCAAAGAGGCTCACATTGGCATAGGCCAATGGCTCATTGGTAGCCTGATCAACTACTTTTCCCTTGACAGTAGTGTTCTGGGAAAAAGCCATGTTGATGGTTAGAAAGCTTATAATGACTAATAAATTATATTTAATAATACAAGACTTTATCATTCCGTATAAAAGGTTTAATTGATTATGTTATTACAAAAATAGGATTGAATTCTGAAGACAATTTGAACTACCTAAAATTGATCCTTAATATATGTTCTTCCTCAAGGCATTTATATTCTACACCCATATTGCTGACCTGACAAATTTTCCGGATAATTGAAAGGCCAAGTCCCAGAGAGTTGGTTTTGTTATTGCCCTTTTTAAATCTGTCAAACAATTTATCAGGATCTGTTTTAAGTGGGATACCGGAATTTTTTATCTCCATGAGTTCATTATTTAAACTGATAGAGATATAACCTTGAGATACAAGATTATGTTTAACCGCATTTTTCAAAAGATTATTAACCAGGATTTCAAAAAGGACCGTATTGGTAACAATCACTACATTATCTTCAATAGAAACATTTAGCTTTAAGCCTTTAAGGTGTATTAGCTCTTTGTAGTCCTCCAATATATCCTCTAAAAGATTGCTACAATTGATTTCTTCCATGTTTTCAAATTCACGGTTGTCAATTTTAGCCAGGAGAGTAAGCATATTCCCCAGTTTAGAAAGGTTATTGATACTTTTCTGTGCTTCTTTTACCAATAGATGTTGATTTTCATCTAATTGGGTGTCTTGTAGAATTTCAAGTTTACCTTTGGCAACACTTAAAGGTGTTTGAATTTCATGTGAAGCATTTTCTGAAAATTCCTTTAATGACTGATAATCATTCCTGATTTTGGAAGACATATTTTCCACAAAACTATTCAGCCTTTGAAATTCTTTTGTTCCTGTTTTAGGTAAAACAATGGCTTCATTTTCTTTAATGTCAAAACCCTGTATAGATTCAAGTGTCCTCTCAAAAGGGATTAGCAACTTTTTTGAAAGAATCCACCCCATGATTAATACCAATGCCAGCAATATCAGATAGGTCTTGAAAAGGGACTCAACAATGCCATCTATGATATCATCTTGCTCAATAATAATATCATATAAGGTAATTTGATAGTATCGCCCTTCAATTTTTTTACCTACCTCCAACTTATTATGAAGTTCCGGGCGCTCCAATGTACTGTGGTATACTATAGTATCTGAAAATATAATATTATCGGTTTCAATAGGCTTTGAGTGAGGTAATATGATTACTTTATCCCTAATTATGGGTCTTTTTGGCTGTTTCTTCGTTATGAACCTTTCAGTTGACCTTAGTCTTTCCATTAAAAACCATTGCTCTTCTTTTTTTATTTCATTTCCAATAATTTGGTAGGTCATCATGCCTCCAATCAGGAATACTATAAAAGATACTCCCAGAAATATTAGAATAATTTTATTGATTAATCGCATAGCTTAAAAGGATTTCAATTTATAGCCTACCCCATATACAGTTTCTATTACATCCAATTGACTGATTTTTTGGATTTTCTTTCTTAGGTTTTTAATATGCTGGTACACAAAATCGAAGGAGTCTGCCTGGTCAATGTAATCACCCCAAAGATGCTCTGCAATATTTTGTTTGGTTAATATCCGCTTTGAATTTGTCGCAAAAAACAGCAACATTTCATACTCTTTTTTTGTCAGTTCGATTAACTGTTTTTTACAGTGTACTTCATGTTTATCTGTGAGAATAACGATCTCCCCTATGGAAATACTGTTGTTTCCCTGGAGTTTTCGGGTTCTATATATGGCCTTTAACCTGGAACTCAGTTCTATCAGGTGAAAAGGTTTAGCCAGGTAATCATCAGCCCCGGCATCAAGGCCTCTTATTTTATCATCAAGGGAATTTTTAGCGGATAAAATCAATGTGCCCACATTTTTTTGATTGGCCCGTAGTGAATAAAGTAAATCCATCCCATAGCCATCAGGAAGCATTAAATCAATAATGACTAAATCATACTCAAAAGAAGCTATCTTATCTGTTGCCGTAAAAAAATCATAAGCGCAACTTACTTGAAAATCCTCCTTTTGGAGATAATCTTTAATATTTTTTGATAATTCTATTTCGTCTTCTACTACCAGTACTTTCATTCCGATGAGGGATACGTTTATTGTAGACAATATTCAATTATCTACTCACATTCAAGTATAATAAATTCTATTTTTTTATAAAATGCCTATAAAATCTACTACAGCTTTAATTCGAAAAATTGAATTTATCAAAAATATGATTGAATTTTGAGGAAATTCTGAAGTACTATGCCGTCATTGTCTTCAACGAGGATAATTGAGTAACAGGCAATCGAATAATTATTTCTGTTCCCTCCCCCACTTTTGAGCTGAACATGATATTGCCTTTAAGTTTCTGAATCATATTCTTTACTATATACAAACCCAATCCTGATCCTTCCTTACTCTGCTCTCCCCTATAAAACATTTCAAAGATTTTATCATGTTGGTCAGCGGCTATTCCTATTCCATTATCTGCAATGGAAATTTCAAGCATGTCATCAGAAATTTTGGAAGAGATAATTACACGGGGGTTCTCTTTGCCAGGATCTTGATATTTAATGGCATTCGAAATCAAATTATTCAAAACCACTTCCAATCGGGGTTTGTCCAGCAATAAGGTATGATTGACCTGTGTTTTCCTGGTGATTTCAATGTTACTGACAGAATCTACATAATTATTGTTTTCTACAATATCATGAATTAACTCATTTAAATTCACTTCTGTCTTCTCTACCTGGGTACGTGTATTTCTTGATATAGCAATTACTTCTTTGATGAACTTAGTAAGTCGTTGAATCCGGTCTTCAATCCTACCAAAATAATCCATGGCCTTATCTTCCTTAACTTCATATTTGGCAATATTGATTAAGCCTAAAATAGAGGAAAGGGGTGCTTTCAAATCATGCGAAGCACTATATACAAAATGGTCGAGTTCTTCATTGGCTTGTTTCAAATCAAGGTTTTTTTGCTTCAGCTCTATTTCTGCATCTAACCTCACCTGTTCAATTTGCCTATTAATGACATCAATATTGTACATAGAAAAAACCATGATGAAAACAGATATGGCGAGATTGACATAAAATGAGGATTCAACAGACAATCCATCAGTAACATTATATTGTCCAAATGGCTGGTAGTGGGTTATTTCCAGAATTGCAAGTAATGAGATGGCAAAAGCTGCCGTACCATATTTAAAGATTCTTTGCTCATTATTAAAAATCAGGAAAATAATTGTGAGAATGGGAAAGAATAATAAGTAAACACCGATTTCTTTAGGTATAACAGCAGCATAAAGAAATAAAACGGTTGTGCCTAGCACTGTAAAAACCAGTTTGGCAGGCATATGCTTATGCTTTTCATTTAGGATCAACGCTGTTAAAGGAATCAGCAGAACAATCAAATCCAATAAAATGGCTACGTAGTTAATATAAATGGTATCATTAACTATCTGGATTAAGCAGGCTATAATTGCAATAATAGAAAATTGTGAAAGGAAGATATTAGGCTTTTGCTGCAAAGTTTTATCAATTCCTGACCAATTATATAGTTTGAAATATTTAAACACCCCCCTATTTTTCTGATTATTTAATCAAAATAGTAAAAAACCGGGAGAATTCTATAAAATTTTATTTTTTTAAATCCTAAAGTACCAATGGAGGGTAAAACCTATCAAAAAAGAAGATATTTGAGGTCTTTTGAAAAACCTACACAATTATTTCCACTCATTTTAGAACAGAAAAAGAGCCTTTAATTTTTATTTAAAGGCTCTCAGAATAGACCAAAAAGCAATAGCTTGTTCTATAAATTATTGACATGAGGTTTCATTGATAAAAACATGGGAGGCAAATTCTCTCCAATCTTTATCTTTTTTATCCAACTCATTTAAGGATGGGCAGTCCTTGAACAATTCATCAAAGTGTTTTTTAGTGTACTTCCCCTTTTCCACCAGAACAGTTTCGCCCCCATAAGCTACTACATAGGTTTTAGCATTTCCTCCGGCAATGGTCATTCCACCCATGCCTACCGAAGCTGTTTTTTTTCCAGGATAGTCATACACCTTTATGGCATTATCAAATCCTGCATTGAGGAGTTGTACCAATCTGTATTTATTCTTTTTACCCGGCCATTTTACGGTGTGGTAGTAAATATATTCCCTATCCACAGATTCATCAAAATTGGCATTTGACATTTTCTGCAGACTTGAAGTTTGTTCAGATAGCATAGCCATTTTGCCCCAACCGTCCATTTTAACTCTCAAAGATTTTACCTCTTCCGCCTTAAAGCGTGTGACATCACCTGTAGTTTCATCTTTAATACGGAAACTCATCAGGCCTTTTCCTCCAAACATGGCTGTCCGTATATCTCCTTCAATTACTTTTCCATCTGTTGTTTCAACTTTTGCATCTCCGGTCAAGGTATTTACAGGTGTGAGAAATTGTTGTGCATTTAACGCTCCAACGTTAAGGGCTAAAGCAAATGAAAAAGAAAGGATTGTTGTTTTGATTTTATTCATGATGTTAAATATTAAGTTTAAGATAATTAGAATATACACTAGTGCCTTCCTCAACTATTACACCAAAAAAGAGGAAGCTGGATCATAATTCCCCAATTTATTTGGACCTCCTATATCACTGAAAATAAATACTTTTCGCAAAAGCACAACTTAAGGATCAAATGATTCAGAAAAAATAATTAAAAAGGAATATTTATTCAATTAAAAGTACCATTTTTGCCTAATGAATCGCTTTTTTCTTCTTCTGTTACTTTCACTTGCAACCATTACCTCCATACTCGGGCAAAGTAAATATTATTATTTTACAGAAACAGTCATTAAACCCGAAGTGGAAGTTGTTCCTAAACTCAATAACATGAGTGTGGAAGAAATTATCAAGATGCCCCGCCTTACTTTCTCCATAATTGATAGTATACATGATATTGATCCTAAAATGGTTTATTGGTTAAAATTTGATTTCACTGAATTTATTCACTTATTTGATCAATATGACACTATCTACCTGGTCACTATTAATTTTGACAATGCATATTTTTTCAAACAAATGGACAATTCTATTGTCAAACAGAGGATGGGGTTAAACACAAAGCCAAGCTATAAAAGTGCTTTAATTACCCGCTCATTTTTTCCCATTAGGAAAATTGAATTGATCAACGATAGATATATTATAGTAAAAGTTACCGAAATTTTTGGAAGAAATAATTGGAGGCAAATACCTTTTTACCTTCATCACAATAAGCATCAGATTTCACAAGAAAATAAAGTTTTACCAGAGCTAGTTACCCCACGGTTTTATGCCTATTTGTTTTCAGGACTGGCAATTGGTTTTTTTTTACTAAATATACTGATTTACTTCAACTCAAAAAATAAAGTTTACTTATACTATAGCCTGTTTATTTTCTTTCAGGCTTTTTATTATTTAAGACTGACAACAGCTTTACATGGCTTCTGGGAATATTACTTTCCCTTATTTTTCAGGATTTTAATTCCTCTATCCCAGATATTGATCAACTTAACTTACCTCCTGTTCATTAAGGCGTTTCTGAATATGAAACAGGATTATCCATTTCTCAACAGATTAATCGCTATTTTAATATATATATTAAGTGCCCTAATACTGACTGAGATTATTTTATTGGTAAGCACTCCTAATTCGGCATACCAACCCTTTATAATGAATGCTCATCGCTTGCTGATGACACTATTCACAATATTTGGAGTCTTTTATTTATATCTAAATAAAAAATCAAACTTTGTTTATTTCGTGATTATTGCCACCTTAATTTTTCTCAGTGGTGCGCTTATTACTTTATTTACTGGTTCTATTGAATATATGATTTTGTGTGCCGGACTGGAAAGTATAGTTTTCGCCACAGGTTTGGCGTATAGAATTAAAGCCATGTATGATGAGAAATACAATATAGAGAAAGAAGCCTCCTACTTGAGCCAAAGTGTATTAAGAGCCCAATTGAATCCACATTTTATATTTAATTCCCTAAGTTCTATACAATACTTAATTAGCTCGGATGACAAATGCGGGGCGCTAAAATATTTGGGTAAATTCTCACATCTTGTAAGGCAAATTCTGGAAAACTCCATTGAGCTAAATGTTTCTTTAAAGAGAGAAATTGAATTACTTAAACTCTATTTGGAACTCGAATCTCTTCGCTTCAATAATTCATTTCATTTTGAATTTGATATTGATAATAAACTGGACACCGATAACCAGGAGATTCCTTTGTTCCTCATTCAGCCTTATGTAGAAAATGCTATTATACATGGTCTATTACCAAAAAAAAACGGCACTAAAACATTAACTATTATTTTTATAGATGCTCCTGAACACATCCAATGTATTATTAGGGACAATGGAATTGGAAGAGAAGCAGCCTCTTTGATAGAGAAAGTGAGACACTACTTACCTAGAGGACTTTCTGTTTCAGAAAAAAGAATACAAATATTAAACAAGAATAAATCTTTAAAAACAAGTGTGATATTTGAAGACTCACCTAATGGAACAACTGTAAATATTATTATACCTAAAATATAGGGAAATGGACGTTATAATTATTGAAGACGAACTCAAAAGCAGAGAAAATTTAAAATTACTATTAAACAAGTTTTGCAAAGATATTACCGTACTTGACATGGCTCATGATGTTTCATCTGCCATCAGCATAATAGAAACATATAATCCGGACTTAATTTTTCTGGATATAGAGTTACAAACAGGTACAGGCTTTGAAGTCTTGCAAAAAATTAAAAAGCGGAATTTTGAAGTCATATTCACCACCGCCTTTGAACAATATGCCTTAAAAGCAATTAAATTTAGTTCGATTGATTATTTATTGAAGCCGATTGACCTGGAAGAATTACAACAGGCTATAGCTAAGGTCAGACTAAAGAAAGACAAAGAGCATTATAAAGAAAAGCTAGAATTGCTACTTCGAAATATTTCCGAACAACCCAACGAGAAAAGCAAAATTTGCCTTGCTACAGGTGATGGACTTGAGTTTATAGCAATAAAAGATATAATCTATTGTGAAGCTAGTGGCTCATATACTAACTTTCATTTAGTGGATAATAAAAAACTGATGGTAAGTAAAAACCTTAAAGAATATGAACACCTTTTTGAAAACCACCAATTTATGAGAGTACATAATAGCTTTTTAGTGAATCTTGAGATGGTGAAAAAGTTTATAAAGTCAGAAGGAGGCTACATTTTAATGAAAAATGATGCACAAATCAGTATTTCTCAAGGAAAACGGGATATATTTCTTTTGAAAATGTCACAACTAAGATAGCTTGCTCTATAAATAGTTTCTCCTCAGCACCATTTAATATTTTGGGCTATTCAAGAATCAAACCGATACCATCATTCATCAAACAGAATAGCTTATCCATCAATCATCCTATCATGATGACAAAAACTCATTATAAATTGCATCATAATTAAACTTAAAATAATAATATTATGAAAAAGGGATTACTTAAAGCAGGCTTTCTGCTTACAATAAGTTTATTACTAATTACAGGGTGTGCGGAAGATGGTGAGCCAGGCCCTAAAGGAGATCCGGGAATTGAAGGTGAGCAAGGTGAAAAAGGAGATAAGGGAGAGCCCGGGACAGCTAATGTAATTTATTCTGAATGGATAGAGACGCCTTGGGATGATGCTTTGGCAACCTCTAAAGTAGGGATTTTAGCAGAAAATATAAATTTTGACAGAGATAAGGATGTAGTGCTAGTGTATGGAGAGGATGGTTTAGCTACAATATTACCTTATCTTGATACTAATATTGGTGATTATTATACATTCGTATTTGCTGAGGGCTCCATTCTACTTTCAGCAGCATCAATATCAGGAAACTTAAGAAAATTCGATGTATTTAGCTCATACAGATATATTATAATACCCGGAGAACAAAGTACTTCTTCACGCACAAATACCAAATCTCCGGATTATACTGACTATAAAGCCACAATGGCATACTACAATATTCCTGAATAATAATTAGGTGTTTTTTTCTATCAGGAAGGCCCTTTCCAATTATTTTGGAAGGGGCTGTTTTTTTATAAAGTTTAAGATTCATCCTAAAGAGGAATAATTCAGAATACTTTGAGGCAAACACTCCATTTTAAAATTCAAAATGCCTTAATTTGTGTTTTTAATCTGATTGATCCCAAAAGATGGCGTTAAAAACATTCGTAAAAATTTCTGAAGTAAATAATTTAAGTGATGCCCGTTATTGCGCTGGCATGACTGTTGATTTAATGGGTTTTTCATTGGTAGAAAGCTCTCTTTCTTATGTAAATCCTGCGAATTTCATGGAGCTTACAGGATGGGTTTCCGGAGTTGATTTTGTAGGAGAATTTGGAGATGCAAGCGAAGAGGAAATTAAAAAATCTTTACCCGAGTATGAAATCCACTATATACAAACGGATAACCCGGCTATTCTTCCACAGCTTACTGATATTCCTCAAAAATTGATCTTAAGATTTAATGTAGATGTTATACAGGATGCCAATAAAATTACTGAGATCATGGAAAAAAGTTCCGGCCTTGCCACTTATTTCCTTTTTGAATCAGTTAAAGGAATCCATTACAAAGAACACATTTTAAATCAGGTTTTAGATTGGGCGAAAGATTTTCCCATCATTCTGGGGTTTAATGTGTCAGAGGAAAATGTGTTACAATTAACTCAGGAAAATGCTATCAAAGGAATTTCCTTAAAAGGTGGAGAAGAAATCAGGCCGGGATTTAAGGATTTTGATGAATTGGCTGATATTTTAGAAACTCTTGAGATTGATGATACTATTGAATAAGTCTCATTAAGAATAAGACTCAATAGTTCTACTCTATTCTTCTTAAGTTGAACTCTTACTACTCTCTCAACCCTCTATAATATAATTTGGAAGTTTATCTTTACACCAAATTTTGAAATATTGGGATTGTCCAGATAAGTAAGTCTATGATAAAAATCTACCCGGATCACTTTAAAGATGTTTTCTATTCCATAACCTAATTCCACATAAGGCTTTTCATTTAGTGTTAGGAATCCATTTTCTGTGCCCAATTCTTCCCCTGCCAACTTTTTGTTTTCAGAAGACATGCCACCATAAACCACATTTGTAATACCCACCAGTCGCCAATTCAACTTTTTCAGGAGGGGAACATTGTTGAGAATAATACCTTCAAAGTAATGTGTATATTTCATAGAAACATATGAGTCACTTACAAATTCATAAAAATTCATGAGGTTAAAAGCTGCGCCTGAAAAGAAATATCCTTCATTCCCAGTATGTACTTTCAATAGTGGGTAAGGGACAGTTGAAAACATTCTGCCGGCTTCCATATTTAATTTACCCAGGCCAATACCGTCATATGTAATAAAATAGGACATTCCTGCTGTCAACTGATGATAATTAAAATCTCCATCCAACAAACCTTTGATCCCTGCATTATATTTCAATGTTAATACCGGCCACGAGTTTCTTCCTACAACCAACTTTCTGTTGCCATCGATCAAAAACTTCTCCCCTTTTGCATATCTTATACCAACACTTAATTCACTTGTTTTAAAAGTGCTTTGAAAACCTGTTGAATCCATACTGTTTTCATAGAATCCAAAGTCAAAGTCAGGGTGTATATCAGATGTTTTAATGCCAGTTTCAACTGACAGGCCATTTCTGATGTCACTTTTAAAGTTCAATTGATTAGTTCTATTATAGTAGGGTTTGATCAAGGTTCCAAATCTGGAAGAAGCATAGAAAAACGGATTATCATCCGGATTTACATCCTTTAGTCCCAGTTGGTTAAGGTCATAGGTATGTGTGTAGTTAATAGTTCTCCAGGGTGCCCTTGATAGAATATGAGTTAAGGAAGCTTTATATTTAAATTCACCATCACGTTCACCAAATCCAAGGTATGCATCCAATTCCCACTTGTTGCTTAATAAATCATTAGTACGCCCTCCAATTTGGATCCTACTTCCCTCAACATCATTGTAAGTATACAAATACGGATACGGACCCACATCCAATTTTCCCCATTCAAAATAGCCCGTCAAACCAAACTCAAGCAAATCCTCATAAGTCTTCACCATTCTGATATCCCTGATATCGTCAATCATACTGGAAATCTGTTGGTTACCTTCATTTAAAGGCACATGTCTTTTCTGTTGCCAAAACTCCTCTTCAGCCAAAATTGGCTTTGGTAAAACCTTCACAGGTACATCAAAAAAATCTTTAGGTTTGGGATCTATAAACGAATAATCCTGATAGGATAAATTGAATTGTACGTACATTCCAGGATATACTCCCAAAATTGGATCTACATCCAGTTTAACATTAACGGTTTCAGGCAGTAAAACGTTATTGTCCTCAAAAAGCACCATCTCCTGATCAATTTGCATTCCGGAGAGGTAATTGATGTTAGTATTTTCCGTAATATTGGCATTGATGCTCTTTAGCGCATATGTTCCTTTCTCAATAAGCATTTTACCAATAAATGCCAGGTTTTTTTTGTTTTTTGGCTCAAATTCAATCTGATAATAAATATTACCCTCTATTTCAATGGAGTCGGTCAATTCGTAATCATAATACAATTTCCACCCATTAGCCAAAGGTGATACAAATTGTTTCCCAAACAACTCCATCCAATCATCGTAAAAATCATATTTTTGAAAAGCAGACCCTACAAATTGTTGTGCAATAGAATTATCCCCCACTAAAATCCCTTTGATATTACTATTGATTACTTCTTCCTTACTCAATTGAGGATTGTTTCTAAGATAGAGTTTTGAAATACTTTCCGAGAAAAAGATAGGGATCATTTTCTGTCCCTTTTTATTTCGAAGCGGGGCAATACTATCTACAGTAGCTACGATTTTTTGAATAACTTTCCTGTTTTCCAGGGTTGGAGTCATTTTATCTATATAAGCCTCAATTTTTGTGTAGCTCTCCACCTCATAAGCCTCTAATTTTTTTTCAGAATAATCTTTTTTCTTTTCAACTGCTTTCCTCATCACTTTAAAAGCAGGATTTTCTCCCGGCCTTACCAGAACTTCCTTCAAGCTGATAATATCCTGCTCTAAAAACACTTCTATTTCCGTTACTTTATTAGCAGGAACATCAATTTTCTTGCTTTTGTAGCCAATATAAGATACTACCAAAGTATCGACTGGTTTGGTGGTTTTTATTTCAAAAAAGCCTTTGATATCAGTTGTTATACCTGTTTGGGTACCTTGAAAATATACGTTAACAAAAGGTAGAACTTCTTGTGTATTTGCATCCTTTACATAACCATATACTTCTGTTTGTGCATAAATCCTGGTAGAAAGCAACAATATAATAAGGTGAATGAAAGTAATAAAGTATATTTTTCTCATTGATGGTACTATTGAATGGTAGTGCGGCTGTATTTTCCGGGAAAATACAAATCGAATATAGCTTTAGGTCTTGCGAAAAACTCTCTGATATTTACTTTAGTGGACGAATATACAGGAACTTCTTCAGCAGAAAAAGCAATGGCATCCATATCGTAATACTGACTAATATATAAAGCTCTGAAAGCATGAAATTCCTGCGTAATAATCACTACATCATTGTGGTTGAATACATTTGCACACCTGGAAATACTTTCTATAGTTCTAAAACCTGCAGTATCTATTAGTATGGCAGATTCAGGAATTCCATTATTCAATAAAGCCTTTTTCATATCATTGGGCTCATTATAATAAATGGTTCTGTTATCCCCGCTAAGCAATAACTTATTTACAGTGCCCCGATTATAAAGTTCTGTAGCAGCTTTAATTCTGTTATCAAAAAAAGAATTGGCTTCTCCTTTAATATTGTTCTTGCTGGTGCCCAGAACTAAAGCTATTTCCTTTGCGGGTACTTCAGAGAGGTCGTGATAAATTTTGTGCTTGGTTTTACTTATAATCAATACATTGGAAAAAATAGTGAATACAATTCCTAATAGCAACAAGAATATAAGTAATCTTATAATGAATTTAATCATATATTGTTTTGATCGTCAAAAGCCTTAACGAAATAATTTTGATAATAGTCAGGTCTTGCCATACATTTTTTGAGCCATGCTAAATGATATCTCGAATACACTTCAGGGCTAAACTGCCAACTGTTCACTTCTTTGTACATTCGGTGTATTAAATTATAGAGTAAAATAGCCGCTGAAACAGAAACATTATAGCTTTCAGTAAATCCATAATTGGGTATACTAATTATTTCATCTGCTATTTGCAGGGCTTCCCTACTTACTCCTTCCTTTTCATTTCCAAAAACCAAGGCTATAGGTTGGCTTATATCAATTTCTTCCATTGATTTGGCCTTTTCATTAGGACTGGTCACCAGAATTTTATATCCCTTCTTTTTCAAACTCTTTAAAGCAAATAAAGTATTACCCTCTGTTTGCTGATTATATTGATGAATATCTATCCATTTTGTAGCTCCTCTACTTACTCCTTTCCCTATTTTAAAGGGATTATTATTTTCGATTACATCATAGTGTTGTATACCCAGGCATTCCCCCGTTCGGAAAACCGCATTTACATTATGAGGATCTGTCAGATCTTCCAGTACTACACGAATGTACTCTGTTCTGTTGCTAAGTACTTGATGAATGTAATTCTTTCGTTCTTCGGATAAAAACTCGCTGTATTTCTGTATAAGAAATTGCTGTAAGTGAGTATCCATGGGTTCCACTAAAATAAATTTAACTGGTCATCATCATTTCGTAAGCTTAAATCAACAGAGTCGCCAACTTTGAAATCCTTGGAATCACTCTCTTCTTCTTCAGCTTTACCAGCAATTAAGTTGACTTTAGTTACTTCATACTGAGAGAGTTTATTCCCTATAGCTTTCCAGCCTTTCACATCTATCAGCATATCGAAATCAAACATAGCAGTCTCTTTTTCACGACCTTTTCCCTTTCTGAATTCAATTTCCAATTGCGGATCCTTTTCTGTGGTAACTACTGTTAATTCCGAATTTTTATGCTCGCTAATAAAAACAAAAGGTTTATTGAGAGTACGTGTTTCAATAAGGAATCTCTTTACGAAATAAGTTTTTGAAGCGCCATCAAAATACACACATGAGACCACTTTTTTAGGGTCAAATTTCTGAATCAGCAGGACTTTATCAGCATCAAATCGATTGGTCAGTTCATAGTTGCTCAATTCGTAGGAGCCATCTTTATTGATAACCAATATATTGTCATCTCCATGGAAAGATCCTATCAACTCTCCCCTTCCATCTGTATTCAATCTCCCTATAGACCTGTCGTAATGGATTTTAAGCCCACCAAAACTGCTTTCTCCCAACAGTTTGAACTCTATTTTTTTAACCGGATGCTTGGTTAAAATATTCCCTCCGGCTCCACGTCCCTTGATCTCCAGTTCAGCGAAATCAAAATCAAAAACCTTTACTCTTGCCCGGCAGGAATTGGAAAGTTTTACATTAATTACTTCCGCCTCACCATTAGCACGAGCTGCCAGGTACAACACCTTGGATCCTTTGCTGCCTTTTGTCAGATCATAGTCACGATCACGTGTGACAGAAAGCACCTGAAAGCGCTTTACCATTGTCCGTCCGGTTTTTCCATCCAGATAAGCTGCGTTATATACCTTTCGATCATCATTCTTCTGGAAAATATCCACATGGATTACATCTTTACCCACAAATACTTTCTCATCAATCTTCACTACTTTATAACCGCCATCCCTTCTGAAAATGATCACATCATCCAAATCGGAGCAGTCACAGACAAACTCATCCTTTTTCATTCCATAACCAATAAAGCCTTCTGCCCTATTGATATATAGTTTTTGATTGTTGGCAGCCACTGTATTGGCCGAAATGGTGTCAAAATTCTTGATTTCAGTTTGTCTTTCGCGGCCTTTACCGTATTTCTCCAATAGTTTTTTGAAGTAAGCAATGGCATAATCAGTAATGTGCAATAGATGGTGTTCAACTTCTTTCAGCTCATCTTCCATCTTGCGCATAATTTCGTCAGCTTTAAAGCTATCGAATTTGGAAATACGCTTGATTTTGATCTCTGTAAGTTTAAGAATATCATCCTGCACGATTTCTCTATAAAACTGCGGTTTGAATGGCTCTAAACCTTTATCAATTGTGGTTAAAACAGCATCCCAGGTTTCACATTCTTCTATATCCCGATAAATTCTATTTTCAATAAATATCTTTTCCAGGGAAGAAAAGAGGATTTTCTCCATCAGTTCTGCTTTCCTGATTTCCAACTCTGCCTGAAGTAAGTCGACCGTATCGGCCACATTCCTTCTCAGAATTTCATCTACCGGCATAAAAAGAGGCTTATCCTCTATAATGATACAAGCATTAGGTGAAATGGATACTTCACAATCCGTAAAAGCATATAAGGCATCAATGGTAATGTCCGGAGATTGTCCTGGTGCCAATTGCACTTCAATTTCTACATCTTTGGCAGTATTGTCCACCACCTTTTTCACTTTGATCTTGCCCTTATCATTAGCCTTGATAATAGATTCGATCAAACCGGTAGTAGTAGTTCCAAATGGAATGTCTTTTATTAATAAAACACGTTTATCACCTTCTTCAATTCTTGCTCTTACTCTTATTCTACTGCCTCTTAAGCCTTGGTTATATTCTGAAAAATCAGCCATTCCTCCTGTCGGGAAATCAGGAAATATCTCAACTTTCTTATTTTTAAGGATATCAATACAGGCATGAATCAATTCTATAAAGTTGTGGGGCAATATTTTTGTAGAAAGCCCAACAGCAATACCTTCCACCCCTTGCGCCAATAGCAAAGGGAATTTAACCGGAAGTGTGACAGGCTCCTTTTTACGTCCATCATAGGAGAGCTGCCATTTAGTGGTTTGTGGATTAAATACCACATCGAGGGCAAATTTAGATAAACGCGCCTCAATATACCTTGGTGCTGCTGAGCTGTCACCGGTGCGGATATCTCCCCAGTTCCCCTGAGTTTCTATGAGCAGATCCTTTTGGCCCAAATTCACAATGGCATCACCAATAGAAGCATCCCCATGAGGGTGATACTGCATGGTTTGGCCAATGATGTTTGCTACCTTATTGAAACGACCATCATCCATCTCTTTCATGGCATGCATGATCCTGCGTTGAACAGGCTTTAGGCCATCTTCGTTGGCTGGTACTGCACGTTCCAGAATAACATAGGAAGCATAATCCAAAAACCAGTTTTCGTACATTCCGGATACCGGGATAACGTTCGTGATTTTAGCTTTCTCTTCTCCGTTTGGTTGATTTTCGTGCTCGTTATTTTCGTTGTTTTCCTCCATTCTATCTTTAAAGGATATGTGTTTTAATCAATTCTGTATAAAATAGGGCGAATGATATCGAAATCAAATTGCCAATTAAATAATAGTCATTTGAAATGCTGGAATCATCTTTAATCCGTGTAGCAATCTTCAAAGCTGCAAATAAGGTTAAAGCCTGCGGATAGCCAAGGCATAGAGCAAAAGTCACGAAAAATCTTTCCATGATCCCCTTTAGTATACTATTCAGGCTTATATTTCCGCTATTATATTTAGCAAGCATCCAAAAAAACAGGATACTTAATAATTCCATTAAAATAATCACTCCTATAACATGGTAGGCGTTAAGCTGCATTTTTACCAATTATTTGAATCATTTCTTTTGCTGTATTATATTCTGCAATATTTAAACTCTTTTCTTTACGCCACATGGTAGAAATATCTTTTTCAAATATTTTAGCTACTTCCTTATAGTCTTTTCCTTTCAAAAACTCACTTACAATCATTCGTTCTTTTGTAGTCCATTGGCTATAAAAATAATCGTATAGCTTGAATCCTTTATTCAGCAAACTTACAATTTCTTCATTATAGCCATTGATGCTGAATCTGTTATCTCCATTTTTTACAGTTTCCAGCTGTTCCCTTGCCAGAGTCAGGCCCTCTCCCAGCATGCCGTAAGCATTATCCTGATTAATAGCTGTCTCTATTTCTCCATAATTTAAAACAAACCTAAGATTGAAATCCTTTTCAAGCAAAAGTCTATCAAATTGAAAAACCAAATTTATACCGGCCGGCAATGATTTTACAACTCCCTGAAATTCATCTCCTAAAGTAATGGTTAAAGGAGAGATAATTTCATTTGCCATCTGATCATTTACCTGTTTTACTATATTTTTAAATGCTGACATTAGTTCCGAACCATTATGATCAGAGCTTTTAATGATATCAGCCATTATTATATGAGATTTCATTTTGTAAAAATATTACAAATAATATGTTTTTGCAATTTTTTTACAATAAAATCATTCAGCTGTACTGGCAATCACCTCTTCTAAATCTTTCTCTACTCTTAATTTATCAATAATAAACAATTGCCTTTCCATGGTATTTGTACCCATATAAAAGCCTAGCAAATCTTTTATTTTGGTCTGATTATTTAAAATAATAGGATCTAGTTTGATGTATTCGCCAATAAAAGCACCAAATTCATCAGGAGAAATCTCACCTAAACCTTTAAATCGGGTGATTTCCGGTTTATTGCCCAACTTGGCAATGGCATTTCTCCTCTCCTCATCGGTATAGCAGTAAATAGTTTCTTTTTTATTTCTCACCCTGAATAAAGGAGTATCTAAAATATATAAATGGCCATCCCTTACTAAATCAGGAAAAAACTGTAGGAAGAAAGTCATCAACAATAAGCGAATATGCATCCCATCTACATCGGCATCAGTAGCAATAATCACTTTTCTGTAGCGTAATCCTTCCAGGCCTTCTTCAATATTCAGTGCATGCTGTAATAAATTGAATTCTTCATTTTCATACACCAGTTTTTTGGTTTTACCATAGCAGTTCAATGGTTTACCTCTCAAACTAAATACTGCCTGGGTTTGCACATCACGTGACTTAGTGATAGAACCGGAAGCAGAATCCCCCTCGGTAATAAAAATCATGGTATCATCACGCTTTTCGTGCTTTGTATCATAATGGATCCGGCAATCCCTTAATTTCTTATTATGTAAATTGGCTTTTTTGGCTCTTTCATTGGCCAGTTTTTTAATGCCTGCCATGTCCTTACGTTCCCGCTCCGATTGCATAATTCGTTTCTGCAGGGCATCAGCAGTTTGAGGATTTTTATGAAGGTAATCATCCAGCGCTTTCTTTACAAAATCATTAATAAATGTCCGCATAGTCGGTCCATCAGGCCCAACGCTTTGAGAACCTAGTTTGGTTTTCGTTTGTGACTCAAATACGGGCTCTTGCACCCGAACTGCAACTGCAGCTACAATGCTTTGCCTGATATCTGAAGGATCATAATTTTTCCCATAGAAATCACGAATAGTTCGTACTATTGCCTCTTTAAAGGCAATTAAGTGAGTACCTCCCTGAGTGGTATTCTGACCATTCACAAAAGAATAATACTCCTCTCCATATTGGTTGGCATGTGTCATAGCCACTTCAATATCCTCTCCTTTTATCTGAATAATCGGGTAGCGGTTGTTTTCTTCATCGGTTTTATGCTCCAACAAATCATACAACCCACGGGCAGAGTGAAACTTTTCTCCATTAAAATTAATGGTCAGACCTGCATTTAGGAAAGCATAATTCCATATTTGCTCTTCTAAAAAGCCGGGAATAAAGTTATAATTTTTAAATACAGTAGGATCCGGCTCAAAAGCAATGAAGGTGCCATTTCTTCCACTGGAAGGAATAATTTCACCATCAGTTTTAATAATTCCCTTTTCAAATTCCGCTATTTTGGTTTTGCCTTCCCGAAAAGCCTGAGCCTTGAAATACCCTGATAAAGCATTTACAGCTTTGGTACCTACTCCATTTAAACCAACTGACTTTTGAAAAGCCGTGGAGTCATACTTTCCACCAGTATTGATTTTACTCACGCAGTCCACAACTTTGCCTAATGGAATACCTCTTCCATAGTCTCTGATTTCCACGCGCTGGTCAGTAATTTTTACCTCTATGGTTTTGCCATAGCCCATCATATGTTCATCAATGGAGTTATCAATCACCTCTTTCACCAGTACATAAATACCATCGTCAGGAGAAGAACCATCTCCCAGCTTACCAATGTACATCCCGGGTCTAAGCCGGATATGCTCACGCCAATCTAATGATTTGATACTATCTTCGGTATATTGAACTTCTGCCATCTGTTATGTTTCTTGAATGATAAATCGGACTCAAATTTTAAAATTACAAAGCTTTTTGAAATTTTAAAGCTTTTGATCTGAAGTCGGTTGAATAAAACCAGCCTTAAACGGAGGACAATACTTTATTGTTAAATGAAGTATTACATTAATTAAGACTACAAATTAAATTGATAATGAGCTATTTAGGCAATCTTAACAACTGCCTTATAATTGACTCTGATACAATGAAAAAAAATTATTTATTTTTGATTAAAATCAATGGCAACCATAGAATCCAGAATACAATGATCAGTAAGCTAACTATTAAAAGGGGAACATAACCATTTTGCTGAAGACCTTCCTCATTATTTATAAAAATAACTACTGTAAGAAGCGATGCAAAGAATAAATTAAAAGCACCGGCCAAACTTATACTCCAGCTATAGAGGCTCTTGCGAGAGTTCTCGTTTTTAAAATAAGAACTAGGGGAAATAGGTTGTTTTTTAATGATAGTGGCCAGCATGTAACACACAAGGATAACTATTGCAGGAAGAATCAAGCCCGTATAAAAGAAGGTATTATTACTGATTTCATAGAATTCATCAGTGATCTTTAATCTTACATACGATGCATCTGCAAAATAAGCATATGCGTAAAAAAGTAAAACTGTATAAGCTAATCCTGTTGCAAGGAGAAATGCGCGTGCTATTCTTTCCATAGATATTATTTGATGACAAAATTAAAGGCTTTGTCGAGTATTTCCCCATTTATTGAGGAAGTTTTTGTACAAAATGTTATATTTCGCAAGAGAAGCATTTAATTGCTTGTAAGTTTCACAAAATTATATTTTATGGATTTCAATCCAATTATATTATCTATTCCGATTTATTTCGCTCTCATTGGGATTGAATTATTAATTCAGGCAATTAGAAAATATAGAATTTATCGTTTAAATGACGCTATTACAAATATTAGCTGCGGGATAACCCAGCAGGTAACGGGGATTTTTTTTAAAATATTAAGTATAACCGCCTATCAGTTTGTGTATGAAAATTTTGCACTATTTGAAATTTTACCTACATGGTACAATCTCATTATTTTATTCGTTTTAGCGGATTTCTTCTATTATTGGGCACATCGTAAAAGCCATGAAATCAACTTGTTCTGGGGTGGCCATGTGGTTCATCACCAAAGCGAGGATTACAATTTTTCTGTGGCTTTAAGGCAAGGCTCTTTTCAGATTATCTGGACATTCTTCTTTTATTTTCCACTTGCCATTTTAGGATTTGACACCTTAAGTTTTGTGCTAATGTCAGGTTTGGTGACTGTATACCAGTTTTGGATTCATACTGAGACCATTGGTAAACTAGGCCCTTTTGAATGGATTATGAACACCCCTTCTCATCATAGGGTACATCATGGGAGAAATCCAAAATACATTGATAAAAACCATGCTGGCGTATTTATTATATGGGATAGAATGTTTGGCACCTTTCAGGAAGAAGAAGAAAAGCCAACTTATGGTATTACCAAGCCCACAGCAAGCTGGAACCCTGTGTGGGTAAACTTGCAGCATTATGTAGAAATGGCCGGGGATTTAAAACAAATGAAAGGGTTTAAGAATAAATTAAATTACATTTTTAATAAACCCGGATGGCGTCCGGAAGAAATGGGAGGCCAAATGCCCATTCCTGAAGTAAAGAAAGACGATCAAAAATATAATCAAAAAGCAGGTGCAGCCATTAGCTTATATGTTTTGGTTCAGTATATTATCATTCTGGGAGGAACCGCTTTGTTTCTATTTCAGGCGGAGAAACTTTCCATGCTACAACAAATTATAGCTGTAGCACTCATCATTCTTAGTGTACTCAGCTGTGGATTGCTGCTGGAAGAAAATAAGTATAGTTTTACTTTAGAAGTTTTTCGACTGATAGTGACCCCTGTTTCTATCGGGTTTCTCATTTTGGGCGGAAATTTCGATCCTTTCTTTTATGGATTATTCGTTTATTCATTCCTCTCCATTGGAATTCTTTTGTTTTTTAAGAGAACAACTGTAAGTACAGTACAACAATCAACTAAAACTATTTAATGAAAAACAAGCTATTATCACTTTTACTCTTATGTATTTTATACGGCTGTTCAAGCATGCCTGAATTAAACAATATAGATTTAAACCAATGGAAAAGTGATAAAAATGGGTGTAACTCCTACCGTATTTCAGTTGCCAACGAAATAATAAACCAGAAAAAGAAGCTGAAAGGGCTGTCTCAAACAGAAATAATTAGTTTATTGGGCCAGGCAGACCAGCACGAATTGTACGAAAGAAGTCAAAAGTTTTTTATATATTACTTAGAACCTGGAAAAAAATGTGAAAATTATAGTGATCAATATTTTAGGGCACTCTATATTCGCTTTAATGCTTTGGACCAGGCAATCGATTTTAATATTCAGAAAATAAAGTAAGAATACATTTTTAGTAATTAACGATAATGGGAAAATTTACAAGAAACTTATACGATTGGAAAATCAGAAGACTAACCTACATTATGGGTGCAGGTATGATTCTTCTGGCAATTGCTGTGTTTTACATTATATCAAATTTGGGTTACACAGAGGAAAGCCTGCTACGCTCGGAAAAACTAGGCAACATTAATAAGATAGCCCTCCCACTCCACCCTGATATGCTCTCTCAGAATGAAGCCAAAGCAGAAAATATAGTGCGGGAAATTGAGAAACTATTGTATACTTTTGAACAAGGTGGTAAATATTTGAAAGGTAAGGAAACCATTAAAGTATCGGCACCAGACAAGGAATTAAAAGCATCACTTGATGATTTAAGAGCAAAGTGGGATCCTTATAAAAACCTCATTTATTCCTGGAAAGATGGCCAAAAGTCTCTGTCCGAATTATCGGATGAGCTTACTTCAAAGTATGCTGCTTTTATGAAAGAAGCTAATGCTATTGAAATGGATGTGCATAATTTGGCAAAAGCAGAAGAGAAGGAAGAGAATGTCGCTCTAATTATATTATTAGCCTATATTGTATTATTAATTTTCCTTATTTATTGGATTGTACGCTACCTGATCTTAAGTCCAATTTATAAAATCTCCCTAACTTCCAGGGAACTGGCAAAGGGGAACCTATCTGAACAGATAAAATTTGACAGTAAAAATGAATTAGGTTATATAGCCAGAAATATCAATTCTTTAGCTGACATTTTAAAACATGCTACTGATTTTACTACTAAAATAGGAGAAGGGAAATTGGATGCAGATTATCAGGGAGTGGATAAAAATGATAGCAATTCACTGGCTAATTCCCTCTTAAAAATGCGTGATCAGATGCAGAAATCAGCAATAGCTGACAGAGAGAGGAATTGGGTAACTGAAGGTTTGGCCAAGTTTGCAGACATCCTGCGAAACAATAATGACAATATAGAAGAACTATCCTATCAAATTATTTCAAATTTGGTGAAATACATGGAAGCCAATCAAGGTGCTTTATTTGTGCTTACCGAGCCAGATTTGAATGACGATGAAGAGCCCAAAATTGTTCTTGAAGCAGCTTATGCTTATGAAAGACGGAAAAGACTAAACAAAGAGATCAGCATTGGCGAGGGTTTAATAGGCCAGGCTGTTCAGGAAGGAGATAAAATTTATCTAACAGAAGTTCCTGAGAATTTTGTTGAAATAAAATCCGGATTGGGAGAAACACTGCCAAGGTGCATATTAATAGTTCCCCTAAAAATCAATGAGCAAATTAAAGGAGTAGTAGAAATAGCTTCTATTAAACCAATTCCACAATATCGAGTGGAGTTTGTGGAAAAGCTGGGAGAAAACATTGCTTCTACCATTGCAAATGCAAAAACTAATGAACGTACCAAAGTGCTCCTGGAGGAATCACAATCGATGACAGAGCAAATGCGTGCGCAAGAAGAAGAAATGCGCCAGAACATGGAGGAAATGGAAGCTACCCAGGAAGAAATGGCCAGAGCTCAGGCTGAAATGGGTTTTAAGGAATCCACTTTAAATGCATTAATTAACAATACCACCGACTCCATTATACTAATTGATAAAGATTATACCATCCTGGTGATGAACCAGGTAATAAAGGACAGATATAAAGGCACACAGTATGAAAGCATGTCCGAAGGAAGCAATGCCCTGGATATGTTGGGAGATGTAAAAGAAGAATGGAAAGGCTATTATGACCGCGCTTTCAATGGTGAAAAGCTTTCTTTCACCATCAAGAGTAGCGTAAAAGGAGAAAACACCTACAGACATTATGATATCCATCCTATTAAGGAAACAAATGGTGAAATAACAGGTGCTACTATATTCTCCCGGGATATTACAGAACAGAAAAACATGGAGCTTCAAAAAGAGGAAGTAGCTCAAAAAATGAAAGAAAGAGGTTATGTATTGGATGGAATGATTAACAATACAGAAGACACTTATTTTGCCATTGATAGGGAATATAACATACTAGTGGTTAATGAAGTACTTCAAAAAAGATATAAGCAATCGGGCATAGACCTAAAAGCAGGAATGAATATACTGAACCTGTTACCAAAAGACCAGATGGAAAAGTGGAAAAGCAGGTATGACCAGGCTTTGAAAGGTGAAAAAGTGAAAGTTGAAGAAGTGAGGGAAATGGAAGCTGGTAATTTAATTATAGAAACCCGCTGCGAACCCATTCTGGGAGACAAAAACGAAGTAATTGGTATTTCAACCGTTTCGAAAGATATCACAGCTTTAAAAAAGGCTGAAAAAGAAAATGAGGAGTTGAAGAAAAAACTAGGTGGGAAATAATCGGTTACGTTATAAATAATTAAATAATCAATTAAGAACCTGCTCTCATGTGGCAGGTTCTTCTTTTTTAGAAAGAAACCTCAAAAAAAATGGTCATACGAATTATATTAGCCGGATGGATTTTACTGCTTATAGGCTGCCAATCAGAAATAAAAAATGCTAAGAAGGTAGGTAACAACATTTCTAAGAAGGTTAAAGAAAAAATTAATATAGCAGATATTGAGGTGGGAATTGAAAGCTATATTGCGGAAAAAACCCTGGAAGGAGATGGATTCTTTCATATCAAAAATGGAGATCAAGAGCTACGCTTGAAACTGGTCAGGGTTCATACAGAATATTTATCCAATCTTGGGCCACAACGACATTTTGCTTGTGTGGATTTAGCAGATGTAAGTGGAGAGGTATATGATGTTGATTTCTTTCTATCGGGTGATCCGGGAGATATGGATGTCACAGAAACTACGGTGCATAAGCTTAATGGAAAACCATTTTATTCATGGAAACAAAGAAAAGATAAAACATGGCATAGAGTGGCATTTGAGGGTGCTTCCAATGATCTTTTGGGAATTATTGAGGACAAGGATAAATTCGAATTTCTATACAAATCTACTCTGCCCGATTTGAATAAAAATGCCAAAATGTGGATTCCAATAGCAAAAAGTGATGATTTTCAAAAGATTAAGATCAAATCACTTGAGGTTCCCGGCAAACAGCAAATGATTGAGGATAAAGAAAATAACAACACCATTTTATTACTGGAGTTAGGCCCTGAACATAGCGGACAAAAAATAGCAATCGTTTATGAAGTAGAGCGTATTGAAAAAAATCCTTATTCTTCAAAAGAGCCCAATCTTGACAAATACTTAACCTCCAGTAAATTGGTTCCTGTTGGAGGCAGGTTTGGAGACATTGCAAATGACATTATAGGTTTAAAGCAAAAGAATGATGACCTCATGCAAGCAAGGGCAATTTATGATTATATAATTGATAATATGAACTACAGAAAAGATGGAAATCATGGCAAAGGAGATGCTGTTTTTGCTTGTGATTCCAAAGGTGGAAACTGTACGGAGTTCCATTCCTTTTTTATTTCCCTGGCCAGGTCAGCAGGCATACCAGCTCGTTTTGCTATTGGAGCAGCTATTCCATCCGATAGAAATGAAGGAGGAATAGATGGATATCACTGTTGGGCAGAATTTTATGCTGAAGGAAAATGGTGGCCTGTCGATATCAGTGAAGCGAATAAATATACTGCACTTGCTACTTATTACTTTGGGAGACATCCTGCCAATCGTATTGAATTGAGTCGCGGCAGGGATATTTCCATTGAACAAGGTCCCAATAGTGGACCAATGAATTTCTTAGCTTATCCTCTACTAGAAGTTGATGGACAAGCAGTTTCAGCAATGCCTTCCTTCTCTTTCAAAAGGAAAAGTAAATAAATTCTGGTATAAAAAAATGTCCGGCAAAGTATAAAAGATTATACAATCCGGACATTTTCAACTCTTAAGTAAGGGTTTTTAATCCCCTCTATATTTTATTAAATTATTCCTTTGTTTCTGATACTTCTTCGGTAGCATTTTCAGTAGTGTCAGTTGGATGTTCCTCATCCGTAGGATGTTCTTCATCTGTTGGGTGTTCCTCAGGCACAACCTCTTCTATTGCAGGCTCTGTAGTTGTTTCCGTAGTTTCTTTTTCCTGGCTTTCTTTTTTAGCATCTCCACAAGAAGATAAAGTTGCTGTTAGAAAGAATATAGCAGCTATTGCCATTATACCGTAAGCTTTGAATCCTTTTAGTAAATTCGTCATAGTTATATTTTAGTTAGTGATGAACAAAAATCCACGATGATTCCCACCGCTTCAAACCAAATATACAAAATTTTGGTAAATGCAAAGGCCGTTGTAAAATTTTTGATCATAGCGGTTTCCTTAACTATATCTAAATAGTCATTCAAAATGACTCTAAAACTACTCTAAATCGGTATAATTTAACTTAATTGACAAAAGGTATTTCTCTCCATCTTCTTTAGCAAGTCTTATTATGCTTTATCAATCCATCTATTTTGAGAAATAGTAAAAGCGGAGATTAGCCAGTCATTTTCATGAAAATTCATATTTTTCTACACATGAACATTAAATCATCTACAGAAGTAACAAAACACATCCTATTCTTTTCATAATTCAATACTGTACTGAGATTACGCGAAAATCAGAATTAAATTTTACTTTATTAATAATAACACAAGAACAAAATCTTGTTATTTTAATATTCGCTCTTTTATTGATTAAAAAGTACAATAGCCAAAATTTTTTATTCTTCGAAGAGGCAATAAACTTAAAACCATAGTTGTTAATTAGTTAACAGTAAAATACTATAACATTAAATACAAAATCATGTAACAGTTTATTAATTACTATTCGTTAAATAATTACATTTTTTTTACCAAAAACTATTACCACCAACATCAAAATTTCAACTATTTTTTAACCTCTTAAACTGAACAGTTTAATTAAAACTAAGCACTATGAAAAAAAACTATGGGCAATTAGCTTTGCCAAAAAAAATCCGTTTATCTAAAATACCATTTTTATTGACAATACTTATAAGTTTTTATGTAAACAGCCTATACGCCCAACAGGATCCTAGAATTGCCGACAACGGAATGGGATACCTGGAGTACCTCCCTCCTGATTATGAATCCAACAATAAACTTTATCCGGCTATAATATTCTTGCATGGCCATGGTGAAAGAGGCAATGGCTCACCATCAGCTTTAGAAGCCGTTAAAAAGCATGGCCCTCCAAAACTTATCAAAAATGGAGAGAAAATGTGTTTTGAAGTAAATGGCAAAACAGAATGTTTCATCGTATTATCTCCCCAACAAGGCAACAACAGACACGGTTGGAAAGGTTATGAAGTGATTCCATTTGTGCAGTATGCACTTAATAAATACCGGATTGATCCAGACAGAGTATACCTTACCGGACTTAGCATGGGCGGTCAGGGCACATGGGAAACTGCTTATTCCGAAGAAAATGAACCTAATTATTTTGCAGCTTTAGCGCCTGTAGCCGGTAAAGGCAGTTTTACTAAAGCTTGCATAGTAGCAGAAAAAGAGATTCCTGTCTGGGGTTTTCATGGCGCCAATGATAATGCCATAGGACTCAGCTCAGGAGAAAAACCTATTAATGGAATGATTGCATGTGGGGCCAACCCCGCTCCTATTTTCACTATATATGCGGGCGTTGGCCATAGCGGATCATGGGATAGAGCCTATAAAACCAATCACTCCATTCATTCTCCTAATCTGTATGAATGGATGTTGTCCCAGTCAAGAGATGGAACTACAGGCGGGAATCCTCCAAAAGCACCTACTCAGTTAAGGGCAAGCAACACTACCAGTGAACAATTTACCTTGAAATGGGAAGACAATTCCAACAATGAAAATGGTTTCGAGATTGAACGTTCATTAAATTCCAATAATGGGTTCTCAGTAATAAAAAGCACTTCCAGAAACACCAGGAGCTATTCAGATAAAAATCTGGAACCAAATACTACTTACTATTATAAAGTGAGGGCCAAAAATTCGGATGGATATTCTTCCTATTCCAATAAGCTAACAGCGAGAACAAATAGTGAGATTCCTAATACCCCTAACAACACCTCAATTGTTATTGACAATAATTCCGGAAAAGTCACTACTAGTGGAAATTGGGCAACAAGTAGTTCCGGAGGAAACAAAAAACATAAAAATAATTACTTCCACGACAGGAATTCCGGTAAGGGCAATAAGAAGGTGGTTTTTAATACAGACCTCCCTTCAGGCAGTTATGAGGTATTTGCCTGGTGGTTTGCACATAGCAACAGAGCGTCAAATACTCCTTTTGATATTGAAAGTGATGAAGGAACTACTACAGTGGTAAAAAACCAGCGAAATGATGGGGGAAAATGGGTATCTCTGGGAGTTTATGATTTTACCAACAATGCAAAAATAAGTATCAGAAATACCAATACGAATGGTTATGTAGTAGCTGATGCCATCAAATTTGAATCTGTAACATCAAGCCCAGGTGCACCTGATAATAACCCTGTTGTTATAATAGATAATATTGATTCTGGTGTGGAACCCAACAATAATTGGACAATAAGCCAATCAGGGGGCACGAGCAAATATGGAGATGATTATTTTCATGACGGGAATAGACAGAAAGGGAATAAAGACATTGTTTATACAGCCTCCGTAAGTCCGGGGAATTATGAAGTATTTGCACGATGGTTTGCCCATAGTAATCGTGCCACAAATACCCATTATGAAATCCTCTCTTCCGATGGTGTTGCGGATGTTTATAAAAACCAGCGACTCAATAATGCCCGCTGGGTTTCTTTGGGAGAATATTCATTTGATAACGAGGCTGAAATTACGGTGAAAAATGACAATACAAATGGCTATGTGGTAGCCGATGCCTTCAAATTAGTTCCTACTGGTAATAATGCCAGCAGAGCTTCGGCACCTTCTCCTAACTTAATTTCCGAAGTGGAAGAAGATTCCATTTCTTCTGATGAAATTGTTGTATACCCTAATCCGGTGAAGGAATTAATGAATATTAAATCCCCTTTTGAAGAATCAAAGGTATTTCACTTGAAGATCATGGGAGCTTCAGGAGGCCTGGAATGGAATGAAACGGTTGAAGGACGTGGAAGTATTCCCGTTAGCCTGGCCGGGGCAGGTCTCACGAAAGGAATTAAATATTTGCGTATTGAAATGGAAGGACAGGCTGTAAAAATTCTGCGGATTATGATATTGTAGTAAATAAGTAATATTAAAATTGTAGAGACGTAAAATTCACGTCTCTACAATTTTAATTTTAATAAAAATCGTCTCCCATTATTTGCCATTATTTCACTACCGTTCTTGGAATAACAGCTGGCAACCTGCTCAGCATTTCATTATTAAGTAACTGTGTGCTATTGGTAAAGCTGGAGACATTAATTACATTATTATTTTGTCGTCCAATCAGCACTACCTCATCGCCTACTTTAGCATTTTTAATGTGGGAAATATCCACCATAAACAGATTCATATTGATAAGTCCCACAATAGGTGCTTTTTTGCCATCAATTAATACATGTCCCCTGTTAGAAAGCGCCCTGGGATAACCATTGGAATAGCCTAAAGGCATCACAGCAATGGTCATTTTATGAGTAGCCTGGAAAGCAGTACCATAACCAATAAACTCTCCTTGTTGCACATCGCGGATATCCATGATATCCGTTTTCCAGGTAAATATTCTCTTTAATGCTGAATCGGCTTTCTTATTGATCTCATTTAAATGCGTATAGTATATTTCAGGACTTGGCCAGAAACCATATTGAGCCACTCCTATCCTTACCAAATCATAGACGGTATCAGGCATAGCCAATGCGGAGGCAGAGCATGCTATATGTCTTAAATTAGGTATGATTTTCTTCTCTTTACACTGCTTCAGGAATTCTTTATAGCGCTTATGCTGCATTTCAATTTTAAAATCGTTTGACCTACTTTCAGCACCACCAAAATGAGTACATAACCCCTCAAACACAACATGTTCTTTATTCTTCTTCAGGAATGTCAAAGTCTTGGGAAATTCGGATTTCTTCATGCCTGTTCTATTAGCCCCTGTTTCAACTTCAATATGCACTTTGGCAGGCTTTCCTAATTTCTTCGCAGCTTCGAGTACCTTGGGCAATCTATCATAGTTATAAACAAAAAACTCTATATCATGCGACACAGCCCAGGGTATATCTTCTTCATATAGTATGCCCATTATCATAATATGAGTTTCCTTTTTGCAAGCCTTCAAAACTTCTTCTGCTTCGAAAGAAGATGCCACTGAAAAATGGTGAATGCCACAGGCTTCCGCCATAGGTACAAAGGTGTTTATTCCATGACCATATGCATTGGCTTTAACTACTGAAGATAAGATCGCATGTTCGCCTATTTTCTTTCTTATGAAGTTTATATTGTTTTTATAGGCCGATTTCTTCAGCTCAATTCTTGATGAATGTTTTACCATTTTTTCTTGATTTCCAGCCAGGTATATGATTTCCCCCAGCTATCTTTGGCTAATGTTTTTACTTTTTGAATTTCTTCTAATGGAATGTTATCCAGCTTGCTTTCTGCTTCCAAGTCATTAAAATGAAAAGCATAGGTTCGTGCAGCAAATTCATGTATTGGCAGTGATGATTCCCCATGTTTCTCCCCTTTTCCAAACACTGAAGGCTTAATTTTCTGCCCCCAATCTTGTCTACCCTCATTATTTGGATTAAGGAAATACGCCCTGTACTGGCCGGTAGGGTCTTTCTCCACGCGTAACAAAGAAACAGCATGAAAACCAAGCATATCTCCTTTGGAAGAGGTAATAAATATTCCTACAGGATTGGGATAAATAAGATGATGCCCGCCATTATACTCAGGATGGCACATTGCATAAAATACTTTCACAAAACCATCAAAATCTACAATGGCATTGGAGAAATAATCATAAGCTGAAGCAAATCCTATTTGAATCCATTGCCCATAAAGTGCAGGATTCACCCATTTATGGGGGTCTTCTGCCCTTCCTGAACCTCTCAACATCATTTCGTTATAGACCCGGTCAAGCATAGGCACCAAAGTAACCGATACTGCATCAAGGTTATGATCCAAATTCTGCACCAGACCCTTCCCTATTTCAGAGGCTTTAATTTCCTGTCCCTCAAAGCGGAAACTTAAATCATTTGTAACAGCAGCTGTTTGCACCATATTGATTAATTTAGCAGGTGCATGTTGGCTCCACATACTAATGCCCCGCGCACTTTGGCAGGTAGGGTTATTCCCCTGCCCTACACCTAATGGCTGTCCCAGAATCCGAAATAAGGCCCCAACTAAGTATTGCCTCGCACTTACTGCCTGATGTGGATTCTTGGTTGACTTTAATATTCTTTCTTCTACTTTAGGATGGATTTTGATGCTCATGAGGTTGGAAAGACCAGATCTCACCGCCTCTCTGGCTATCACACCATTCTCAAGCATTTTTGCCAATCCATAAATACACTGGGCATTATAAATATGTACAGTTTTCAGAATAATATCCGATAGGTAGGTTGTATGTTCATTCCATCTGGTTTCTCCAATGGGTGTCAATCCCATACAAACAGGAACAGTTTGCAGGTGATTCCCCTCTATTAGAAATGTTAATAAAACTGCATGATATTGACTTACCAGTCCATATTCCAACATAGATTGGCTCATTTCCTGGGCTTCAAGATAAAGCTCAGTATTATTCAAGCTTAAAAGAAGTTTCTTATACTGCTCCGTACTTTTGCCCACTGTATTTTTGGTTGGCCTGTAAATACAGCGCTGGAAGCTTAGTAGTTTTTTATCTTCTTCACGATTTGGGTCAAGTTCAATTTTTTCCTTTACCAGGGCAATGATTTTCCTTTGCTTTTCAGTAACTACTGGTCTTTGCTCACAGATTAATGTTAGTTCTTCTGCCAATGTTTCCTTTACATCATCCAGGTGAATACGGTCCGATAAAAAGCGAAACAGATTGTGTACCTTATGCAATTCATGATCACTCATGATCAGGCGTGTTTCTTCAAGCGGCTCATTGAAAACGAATTCCAAATTTGCTACAATTACTTCTTGAATGAAATTATTGGCTTCCTCAGCCGTAATTTTCCCTGATTTGTAATCTCCTTTTGCTATTGCCAAAAGTCTCAACTCGCTTAACAACTCAATAGTTGAATTGGGGTGTCCACTTTTTAAAGTGCCATTTACCAATGCTGCCACCAATTTGGCCGGATCTGCCCATGGAGAATTTTCAAAGATCCCTGCTTCAGAGATATCCCCTATTGAATTATAAATCAATGAATAACCTTCCATTGAATCTGTCAGGACATCAATCTGCCCCATTAACCTACTAGCTTTTTCAGGTTTAGTAAGGGAAGTTGCCTCAGAAAACTCATTTAAAAGCTCTTGTAACTTCTGATTGTTATTTTCTGTTAGTGTTTGATCCACCATTTAATCTAAATAATTTAAAGTATTTCATTCCGAAATGTTAAGAAGTCACTCATAAAAACTCCTTGAGAACTTGAATTAAATTTCAGAATAGTCATGCTTGTTATCACTAACAAGCATGACATTATTTCTAATTACTATTTTCATAAGAGCAGGGAAAACTTCAATGAAGTTCCCCCATGATATTAATGATAAAAATCTACATTTTCATAATGCAATAATAATTCAGTCATTCTATCCGGATCCTCCCCTTTAAAATTTACTGTACCAAAATGGTTTCCAAAGCCTTCTCTATCACTTACTTTTTGTGTAGTCATTGGTGGAATGAGGTTATGGTCTAAGAAGTAAGGTTCTTCTTTCAACTCTTCAGGGATTTCTAATTTAGAAATCGAATTTTTATGCGGATAGATCATCACATTTCCATAAAATTGTTTCGGACGTGCATCCAAAGGAGGTAGAATTTCTTTCAATTCTTCATCCGTCAGGCTAGGGTCATGGCATAGTACAAAAGCACCCAAGGCATCGAAATCATACGCCTTTCCTGCTAATTCCAATATATGGCCACCCGGTATTCTGCAGGCAACTTCACCAAAACTCAAAGTGTCGTCCTCAGTAAGAAACCATTCCGGATGAATCATACCATACTGTATACCAAACAGATCTACCAATTTTTGCATTTCCTTCATGATCCTGTCTCTCTTGCCATGCAACAGATTTCCCTCAGGGATGAAATTGGAATAACCTAATTTTACGTATTCTGTTATATTCAGGAATTTAATTTTCCCTCCATGTACGAAAGCCTCACAAGAAAACTCCTGCCCCGGTAAGTGGCTTTCTGCCAGGCAAGGAAAATCCTCATCCTGACACTTTTCATCAACATCACTCATGGAGCGTAATAATCTGTGGCCTACTGCCCCGGCCGAAGCAAAAGGTTTGATATGAACCCAGCTATCTTCTTCACCATCTATCTGCAAATTGGCCTGGTTCAAACGTTTCATAAAGGCCTTTACACCTTCTTTGTTGTGAACTTCTTCAAATAAGCCTACACGCAATCCTCCAATTAGTGCTTTTCTTTTCATCATGGCTTTATTTCTAAACAGAAATGCACGGTTTAACACACGAGGGTCATCTCTGTAAATGGAGTTGAGAGCCCCGGCCCATTCTACTGTTTCTTCAAATAAAGGCACTGCTACATCCGCATCAAAAGCTTTTAACTTTTCATGCAAATCAAGTGAGTTGGAAGTATCACTCCATTCATCAAATTGATAGGGAACGAAAGGGATATTATTCTCTTTTGCATAATTTTCAAAATCCGGAAAGGACACAACCACATAAGGTTTATTGAGTTTTTGCATACTTTCTATAACAGGTAAACTCCAACCCATTAGTGCAAAACATTTAGCCATAATTTTCTTTTTTAGTTCTCTTATATATAATTAAATAAAGCCATATAACCAATTTAAAAACATATTAAATGGGCTTTAAAGCTTATAACAACATCATTTCTTTATAAAAGACAAAATAATATTATGAATAACTGGATATTCAGCAAATTGCCATATAAAGAAAGGCTACACTTGGTTTACGTGGGCTGATACTATAAGTTATAAGCTATCTAATTGGGAAAATTAAAATTTCGTGGCTAATAATCCGGACTAATCTTTCTTGAAAATCCCTTTTAGTTTTTTAAAAAGCCCTTTATTCTGTTTGCCTTCCTCATCGAAATTCTTTGTCTTGGCTTTGTCTTTATTGGTAAAAAGCTTCTTAAAAAACCCATCCTCTTTAGTTGGTGGACAATCCATCATCCTTACAACTTTTGCAGAAGGAGCGGGAAAACTTTTATTGTATTTTTTGCTCAATTCCTTATCAGCCTTTACTTTCTGCATGAGCAGTCCAAAAATGGGCAGGGCTGAGTTAGCTCCCTGCCCTACAGAAGTGCTTCTAAAGCCAATGGCTCCATTATCAGCCCCAACCCATGAAACAGTAACCAAATTAGGCAGCAAACCCACAAACCATCCATCTTTATTGTTCTGGGTGGTCCCTGTTTTACCAGCAATATCTTGTGTAAGTTTATATTTCCATCCTAACCTGGAGGCTGTACCACTTTTAACCACCGACTGCATCATTTCCAAAACAACCTGACGTGTTTCTTCTGAATAAGCAGGTGCTGTATCTTTTGCAGGTTTAAATTCCGCCAATACCTCCCCTTTTGCATTGGTTATTTTTGTGATAAAATAGGGTTCTGAAGGTTTCCCATTATTTAAAAAGGTGGTATAGGCAGTTGCCAGTTCCAGCATACTCAATTCCGCAGTACCCAAAGCCAAAGATGGCACCTGCGGAAGTGAAGATTTGATACCTGCATTATGCGCTAATTTCAATACTTCGGCAATGCCGGATTCTTCCATCAGCCTCACGGAAACCGTATTCATGGATTTCCGCATAGCTTCTTGCATGTTTACATTAATATGAGTATAATCTTCTGTATCGCTATTGGTGGGAGTCCAGCCTTCCAGGTTAGCATAAGTTACACTACTGGCTGAAAAGTAATCACAAGGTTTTACACCACTTTCCAGGGCTGCCGTATACACCAGTGGCTTAAAAGTAGAGCCAACTTGTCTCTTGCTTTGGGCTACGTGATCATATTTAAAGTGCTCAAAATCAATGCCTCCAATCCAGGCCTTAATGGCGCCATCAGCAGGGTTCATTGCCAGAAATCCTGCCTGGAGCATTTTAAGGCTATTCTGAATACTGTCAATTAAACTTATTTTTTTTATTGAAGTTCCAGACCAATCAAAGGTTTCCCTATCATTCTTTTGGCGAAGAGCCTCCTGGATTTCAGCCTCAGATTTACCTTCTCTCACCAATTGTTTATAAAAGTCCGTCTTTTGAACTATAGCATTATATATAGCCTGCTTCTTCCAGGGAGGAGAATTGCCCCAATTGTTTTCGAAAGCTTTTTGTAATACGGCCATATGTTCTTTCATTGAAGCTTCAGCCATCATCTGAAGTTTCTTATTCAGCGTGGTATGGATAATCAAACCATCACTATAAATATCTATGGTTTCTCCTTTCTCTTTAGCATAATCCTCGGCCCATTTGGTGAGTTGCTTTCTTACTTGTTCCCTAAAATAAGGAGCTACCCCTTCGGAAGGTTTAACAGATCTATATTCCAGCTCAATATCTGTTAATATGGTTTCCTCAAAAAGCTCAGTATCGAGTTTACCATAATTTTTCATTTGGGAAAGCACCACATTTCTCCTCAACTTGCTAGCCTCCGGAAAAACACGTGGATTATAACTATATGTTGCTTTTAATGATCCCACCAATACTGCTGACTCTGTTAAGCTCAAATCTTTGACGGCTTTATTGAAAAATGTTTTTGAAGCGGCATGAATGCCAAAGGTATTGTCAGGAAAGCTAACCGTATTGAGGTAAAGCGTGAGGATATCATTTTTAGAATATATTTTCTCAAGCTTCTGCGCTATAAAGATTTCCTTGATTTTGATTACCAGGATTTCAAACTTATTATCATAATCTCTTGGATAAAGGTTTTTGACCAGTTGTTGCGTAATAGTGCTTCCTCCCCCTGCGGACCGATCCTGCAACAGGACAGTCTTAAACAAAACCCTTCCTAAACTACGGTAATCCACCCCGCTATGCTCATAAAAACGAGCATCCTCAGTAGTGATCAACGCATCTATCAAATGTTGTGGTAAATCATCATAAGTCACATTTGAACGATAGAAGCGGTATAAATAGCCAAGGTTTTCATTTGTTTCATCTACAATACGAGTGGCCTGCGGGTTGTGTACTTTGGCCAGGGATTCATGGTCAGGGAGCGGGCCGAACAAGCCTGCCTTTATGCTCCACAAAAAGCCTATTGTCAGTAAAAACAAGCATAAAGCCGTGAGTGCTAAATATTTGAAAATTGTATTCTTTAATCTTTGGTTCTTCTTTCGCTCCATATCAGGTTTAAGTATCCTGCGAAGAACGTAATTTCACTATGAAAAGTGCTGATTTAGCAGAAAAAAAGGAATGGATTCCTTGTTCGATGGATGTTTGGGGAATATTGAGCAGAAAGATGTAAAATAGAAGACAAATGTTATTAAAAGTAAAAGGATTTGAAGTGTTGGTTAAATTCCCTTAGTTGCTTTTGCCCATCATCCATCGAAAACCAGTATGTTTGTACAGTAAATCAAATAAATAATTGAGTGAAAGTAATAAGAATTGGCGGGGTACCTGAACATTTTAATTTACCCATACATTTGGCGCTGGAATCAGGCGCATTTGAAGAAGTAGGGATCAAAGTAATATGGAATAACTATGAAGGCGGCACAGGGGAAATGGCAGAAGCCCTTCAAAATGGCGACTGCGACATTTGTGCTTTGCTTACAGAGGGAATTGTTAGCAATATCCTGAAAGGCAACCCATCCAAAATAGTGAGTGGATATGTTAAAAGCCCATTGACCTGGGGGATCCATTCAGGAATTAATAACCCGTTGAATAACCATGCAGACATTTATGACAAGAGGATTGCCATCAGTCGATATGGATCGGGCTCTCACTTGATGCCAATAGTAGATGCGCTTTTAAAAGATAAAAAAATTGACAATGCGCAATTTAAAGTTATTAATAATCTTAAAGGGGCCATTCAATCTTTAAATGCAATGGAAACAGATGTGTTCTATTGGGAAAAATATACTACCAAGCCACTGGTTCAGCAAAACCTTTTGAAAAAAATTGGTGAATATGTAACGCCATGGCCATGCTTTGTGCTGGCCGCATCAGAAAAAATTATCAACTCTCAACCTAAACAGGTTTCAAAAGTATTGCGAGTCATTCATAAATCCTGTGCGCAATTTATGGAAAATGATGAGGCAGTTGAAATGGTAAGTAAACGCTACGGTATTATGAAAGAAGATGCCATAAAGTGGTACCATGGTACCGAATGGGCTACAGATGGATGGGTAAGCAATAAAATGCTAAAAAATGTCATTTATACATTAAGAGAGGCCAATATTATTAGCGAAAATGTAGATACCAATCAATTAATATGGCAAAGAAACAGTATATGAAATAAGACTATTAAACCTAGATTTTATCGCAAACATTTCTTTTACGATTATGTTAATTGCTGAATTGTTATCCACATTTCGGTAAGGAGAATGGTGCTGATTAATTAATTGAGCATTAGTAAAATAGCTTATAACAATTTTGTATAAAATGAGTATGATACAATTGGAAGTGTACTCACACATCTAACCCATGGAATTATGAAATTAGATAAACATTTATTTTTAGGCATACTGTTGATTGGATTAGGATTTCAATCATGCGCTCAAAAAAGTAGCGGAACAGAAAATCAAAGCACTACGAAGAAGCATGAGTTTAAAGTTCAGAAGACTGAAGCCGAATGGAAAGCCAGTCTTTCGAATGAAGCATACACTGTATTAAGAGAAAGTGGTACAGAAAAGGCATTTAGCGGGAAGTACAATAACTTCAAGAAAGAGGGCGTATTTACATGTGCAGGATGTAATACTCCACTATTTAGTTCGGAAACGAAGTTTGATAGCGGCACAGGATGGCCAAGTTTTTATAAACCCATTAATGAGAAGAACGTTTTGGAAGCAGAAGATAATGCTTACGGAATGAAGAGAACAGAAGTAGTATGCGCAACTTGCGGAGGGCACTTAGGCCATGTTTTTCCTGATGGCCCCAAGCCTACAGGTTTAAGATATTGCCTTAATTCAGTGGCTTTGGATTTTGAGGAAAAGAAGTGAATCATCTCACTCCTTTTTCAGGATATTTCCCTTTAATAGGACGATAGAAATCCTTTATATCTTCAATTTGCTGTTCCATTTGCCCATTTACAGTAAACATTGGTCCAATTCCTGCAATTTTATGTTCGTAGTTCAAAAAACCACAAAGGATGGGTACGTTTGCCCCTTCAGCTACGCGATAGAAACCTGTTTTCCATTCAGTAACATAACTCCTTGTGCCCTCTGGCGTCACCAAAATGATGAGTCTATCCCTTTTATCAAAAAGGTTGATCATAGCTTCGGTCATTGATTGTTTTTTATTGGAAATCTGATTTTTAGTACGGTCAATCCCAATAGCACCGAGAGGATTCAAAATTAAGTTGAGAGGAAACTTAAGTAATTCTTTTTTCACAGTAAACCTCACTGGGACTCTTAAAATAAAAAAGGCCAGTCGAGCCCATAGGAAGTCCCAATTTGAAGTATGCGGAGCGGCAATCATTACCGCTTTCTTCACACCTTGCGGAATTTCACCGGCCACTTTCCAACCTGTAATCCAAAAAACAAATTTCGAGAAATAATAACCCATTTTGGTATTTTATAAAGCGTATTCAATTGTTTAGATACTAAACTCAAATATGCTATTTTTCATTTAAAATATTCATAAAATGAAGAAATATTAGCGAGCTAATTATCAGATGAATCACCATGAATGGAGTGAATAGGTATAGTATAACATATAAAAGATACTACCTTTTCATACTTCTGATTGATAAAGAACCTGAACTTGATTTTTCAGAATAGTTAACTACCTGGAAACTAGATTTGCACATAATTAAATTCGAAAATATTCAGTCATTAATTTTTGAAATGACAGAAAACTGATTAATCATTCCAGATATGAATAAAGCAAGATCGAATGCAAACGATTGCGGTTCCGTTTGCGGAATTATATTGTGTTATTAATTATTATTTCCAATTATTATTTTGTTTGTTTGAATTAAAACCAAATACTACAATCATGAAAAAATTAATAATGCAAGGAAGTAAAATACTGATTTTACTATTCCTTTTAGGATGTACAGATAATGAAAATCTGGAAGTACCAGTATCGGACAAAACAGCTACTGATCCTTTTGAAGCCAACAGTAACTCTGACAACAGTTCCCAAAGAGCTGCCGGCCCCGGAGGCGGTGTAATGATGCAAGCCTTTTATTGGGATGTGCCTGCGGGAGGAACATGGTATGATGTTCTTGAAAGTAAAATAGCCGATTGGGATGCTGCAGGTATTTCGGCCATTTGGCTGCCACCGGTTTCAAAAGCAATGAATGGTCCTTATTCGATGGGCTACGATCCGACAGATTATTTCGATTTTGGAGATTTTAACCAAAATGGCTCCATAGAAACCAGGTTCGGTTCCAAAACAGAATTATTAAGCCTCATCAATACAGCTCATAATTATGATATTGAAGTGTATGCAGACATCGTATTGAACCATAACAGTGGTGGGGACCTGGAGAGTAATCCTTTTACCGGTACGCAGACTTATACAGATTTCAATCCGGCATCAGGGAAATTCTATCGTTCCGCATCAGATTTTCATCCGAATAACTATGTATACAATGATGAAGGGATTTTCGGTGGATTTCCTGATCTAAGCCACTCGGTACCTTATGTGCAGGATTGGTTATGGAACAGAAGTGATGGAGTAGGTAAGTACTATAAAAATGTGATGGGGTTTGACGGCTGGCGTTTCGATTATGTAAAAGGTTTTGGCGGCTGGGTAGTCAGGGAATGGGTCAATAACGTAGGTGGTTTTTCAGTAGGCGAATATTGGGACGGAAATGCCCAAAAACTGCAAGACTGGGTAAATAGTACCAATAGAACTTCTTCAGCCTTTGACTTTGCCTGCTATTATAAAATGGAAGAAGCATTTGACGGTAATGATCTCACTAAATTAAATGGGGATATGCTATGGAAAAGAGATCCTGAAAAAGCAGTGACTTTTGTGGCCAATCATGACACCGATGAGATTTACAATAAACTACATGCCTATGCCTATATTCTTACACATGAAGGTTATCCTACCATTTTCTATAGTGACTATGAAGAATGGCTGGACAAGAACAAGCTAAACAATTTAATTTGGATTCACAGAAATCTTTCAGCAGGAAGCACCAATATATTATATGCTGACAATGATGAATATGTTGCCCGTAGAAATGGAGGACCAGGTATAGTAGTATACCTCAACACTTCCAATCAATGGCAAGAAAGATGGGTGGAAACCAATTGGAGCAGCCAGGTAATCAAAGATTATACAGGTAATTCGAATTGGGAACCCACTACACAAAGTGGCAAATGGGTGAAAATCCAAAGTCCTCCCAATAGTTATACCATTTGGTCAACCAAGTAACAGACTATGAAAAACCTAATGATGCTACCCTAAATTATTTTTTGAAATGCTTTAGGGTAGCATTTTTAGTGTTAAATGAATTGTGTTGGGGAGACACATTCATTACCAATTCTTTAGACCTACTACAACTGATGTAGTTTACGGCTGTTTCATTTTAGGAAACAAGTGCTGTTCCGCTATAAACCAAAGTTGATGCAATCAAAAGCAACAAGAATAGTAAAGTAAAAAACTTCTTCATGACAGATTAGATTTATTTTTCTTCTAACCTAATGACTCAGTATACTCTACTATGGTTGGAATGGGATAAAAATTAAATAAAAAAAGCCCTGTAAAATTAAATACAGGGCCTTTTTATGGGATATTTTATTTATTTACTCAATTTTACCATATCGTTCTTCCCACATATCTTCCAGTTGTTCCAAAGATCTTCCTTTGGTTTCAATGATATATTTTTTAGTAAAGAAGATTAAGAAAACAATGAATACAATAAATATTACATAAGGTAATGCACCATTCCAAAAACCAGTCTCGATTTTGTTGGCATCACTTTCCACAATCATAGGGAATGTTTGAGATACCAGATAGTTTCCACCCCATTGCACTGCTACAGCAATTGACATGGCCATACTTCTGATTTTATTGGGAAACATTTCCGAAAGCAACACCCATGTTACAGGACCCATACTCATTGCAAAGGCCGCAATAAATATTAGCACACCAAATAATGACACTAGGCCTACTGCATCTAAATACAATGAGCCTCCCAACAGAACAAAGCCAGTAATCATACCAATGGATCCTATGTAGATAAGTGGCTTACGGCCAAATTTATCCACTGTGAACATGGCTATAAATGTAAAGAGGAAATTAACAGCTCCCAATAATATTTGTTGTTGCAGCACATCTTCCTGTCCATAACCCAGTGCTTTCTCGAAGATATCTCCTCCATAATAAAGCACAGCATTAATACCGGTAAACTGTTGGAATAAAGATAAAACTGAACCTATAATGATAATAGGTATAACTGATTTCTGAAGAATTGAACTTCCCTTTAATTGGGTTTTTCTTTCTTTGTCCAATGAGAACTTAATTTCATCAATTTCCTTTTGTGCTGCATCTTTTTCATGCAATCTGTTAAGCACTTTTAAGGCTTCTTCTTCTTTTCCTACCAAAACAAGCCACCTGGGACTGCGCGGAATAAAAAAGGTTAGCCCCAGAAATAAAATACATGGGATTAATTCGGACCAGAACATCCATCTCCAACCAGTAGTCACATTTTCCTCAGCTGTAAAATTATTCCCAATGAAATAAGTACATAGAAAAACTACGAAAAAACCAGTTACTACAGCAAGCTGATAAAAAGTAACCAATTTACCTCGTTTATCTGCCGGGGCAATTTCTGCTATATAGGTAGGAGCTGCCATTGAAGCCAGACCAATTCCTAAACCTCCAATAATTCTAAAAATCACTAAAAGAGAAACTGATTGAGGTAAAAATTCAGGTAAACCTGAACCTGCAGCCGAAATGGTAAATAAAGTGGCAGCAATAATTAAGCTGGCTTTTCTGCCCAGATTTTTGGTTAAAGGACCGGCAGCTAAGGCACCTACGAGGCAACCTATTAAGGCAGAACTCACTACCCAACCTTTCATAGCCGCATCCAGTTCGAAATATTTACTGAAATAAAACTGGGTACCATTTATTACACCAGTATCATAGCCAAATAACAGCCCTCCCAATGCAGCAACACAAGTTATCAATATTAATAATCCGTTCTTAGACATAAGTCGAAATTTTATGATGGTTAAAGTTTAATATTACCAAAATTATTAAAGCTAAAGTATAATTCAACAGTAATTTTTATTAGGAAAGTGAACTATTTTATATTAATGGCGAATTATTACCATAACAGAGCAAATATTTAGTCAGTTGTTGACAAAATCTGTGGCTTGCTTCTATACACCCTAACAAAATCTATTTCCATCCTCTGTGGCCAAATGTGCTCATCTACCCCATACTTACCACCCCAATTACCTCCAACAGCCAGGTTTATAATTAAATGAAAAGGTTTAGTAAATGGCCAACCAGAATTATCCTCAGTTCCTTTCGAAATTGTTTGAAACATTCTGTCATCAACATACCATTCAATTTTTTCTTCTGTCCAATTAATGGCATAGGTGTGAAACTCTTCACTGGCATCACTAATGAATATGCTATCTGATTTGTGGGTGCCCTTCATATGATTAAAAGCTTGTGTATGAATAGTGCCATAGATTTGCCCTTGATTATAGCCTACATGTTCCATGATATCAATTTCGCCATCCTCCGGCCAATTGAGTGCTCTTTCCAGGCTGGGCAACATCCAAATAGCAGGCCAGGTGCCCCTTCCATAAGGTAGTTTCGCATTCACCTCAATATAGCCAGACTTCCAATCACCTTTATTTTCCGAAGTCAATTTAGCAGAAGTGAAATTCTTCTCATCATCTGTCTGATGGGCTTCTATTATTAATTTACCATCTTCTACCCGGACATTCGTAGGCTTATCAGTGTAATATTGTTGCTCATTATTGCCCCACCCACAGATTTCCGGGCAGCCATTTCCTAATTGGTAGTTCCATTTTTCCACATCCGGTGGGCCTGAATATTCAAACTCATCACTCCACAGTAAATCATCTTTATGATCAGTAGGTTGGCAAGAGATTAATATTAATAAAAGTAGCAGGAATTCTAAGTTAGTTCTTCTCATTTGAGTGTAAATTCTTTAAATGAAGCTGTAGCAGAGTCGTTTCCTATAAATATCCTGAAAGTGCCTGTTTCAGGACCGAAACTTCCATCTTCTCTATAAAAAGACAGTTCCTTTGCTGTTATTTTGAAAGTAAATGTTTTTGTTTGCCCAGCCTCTATTAGTTCTTTCTGAAAAGCCTTCAGTTCCTTAATAGGACGTGTAGTACTTCCTATTACATCCTGAATATAGAGCTGAACAATTTCTTTCCCCGCCAAACGACCAACATTTTTAACTTCTATCGAAGCAGTGATACTTCCATCTATCGCCATGGAAGTATTATTTAATTGAATTTCACCATATTCAAAATCCGTATAACTTAGGCCATAACCAAATGGAAAAAGCGGACTGTTTTCCACGTCATTATGATGTGTGTAAAAGACCATACCCGGGCCTGAAGTAGGTCGTCCTGTATTTTTATGATTATATGACATAGGTAATTGTCCCACTGTTCGTGGAAATGACATACTTAATTTTCCTGATGGATTGTAATTCCCTACAAGCACATCGGCAATGGCATTTCCTGCCTGGCTTCCCAAATGCCAGGTTTCCAGGATAGCAGGAATATTCTCTGCTTCCCAGGACAATGTAAGTGGCCGACCATTCATTAATACCAATATTATATTGGTATTCACTTTATAAATTTCTTTTAACAGCTCTAACTGTAAGCCTGGCAAACCAATATCAGCTCTGCTTCTACCCTCTCCTGACATATATGCTGTTTCTCCTAATGCCATAATAACAACATCAGCATTTTTGGCAACAGATTTGGCCTGCTCAAAACCCGAACGATCTGCTTGTTCTATTTGCTGTTTCTCATGAAAACTATTAGGCCCGATTGATAACTTTACCCCTTCAGCATAATCCAGAGTTGTGTTTTCATCTATCGTGTTGTTTAAGCCTTCATATAATGAAACTGCCGAATGGGCAGTAGCCTGCGCTCTCCAATTACCTAAAGGGCTATCCTTATCTTTGGCAAGGGGGCCAATAACTGCTATTTTTTGAGCTGATTGGATGGGCAATAGTTGCTGATCATTTTTGAGTAAAACAATGGACTCAAGGGCTATTTCTTTTGCAGTTTCCTCAAATTCGGGAGTCATCAATGTTTTCTTTTCCCGTTGAGTGTCACTGTAACGATAAGGATCATCAAAAAGCCCTAAATCATATTTCAATTTTAAGACCCTTCGTACAGCATCATTTAATACCTCTTCAGATACACTCCCATTTTCAATTAAGCTTTTTAAGTGTTTTATGTAAGCTCCTGCTTCCATATCAATATCTGTTCCGGCATTTATAGCTTGTTGACTAGCTTCCTTTAAATCAATTGCGGTACCGTGATTGACTATTTCCCCAATGGAATTCCAATCTGAGACCACCACTCCGCTAAATTTCCATTCCCCTTTAAGCAAATCACGGAGCAAATAATTGTTTGAAGTAGCAGGAGTACCATCAATATCATTAAAAGCATTCATGAATGTGGCCACACCAACTTCATTGGCGGCTTTAAAAGGTGGTATGATTTGATTCATTAGTATTTGTCTGTTTACATTGACACTATTGTAATCTTTACCGCTTTCCACAAAGCCATAGCCAGCAAAATGCTTGGCCGTAGCAGCAATTGTTAGTGGATCAGATAGTTCATCACCTTGAAAACCTAATATTCTTGCTTTTGCTATTTCAGCACCTAAATAAGGATCTTCACCGGCTCCTTCCATCACTCTCCCCCAGCGTGCATCTCTTGACACATCTACCATAGGAGCAAAAGTCCAGTGCAATCCTGATGCAGCGGCCTCCTTAGCCGAAATGGAAGCTGTTTTCTGCATTAATTCTAAATTCCATGAGGCACTTTCAGCTAATGGGATAGGAAAAATAGTTTTATAGCCATGCACTACATCATAAGAGAACAATAAAGGAATTCCTAACCTGGAATTTTCTACCACTAGTTTCTGCATTTTACGAGTGTTTTCTGCCCCCAATAAATTAAGCACTGAACCAACTCTTCCACTAAGTAATTGATGATATTTGATACTATCCTCTTTATCTTTATTGCCCGGACCAGTCATTTCCTCACCCACAGAATATTGGTTTAGCTGCCCTATTTTTTCCTCTAAAGTCATTAAAGAAAGAACCGAATCAACTTTAAAATCAATTTCACTCTGCGAGCTTACTTTTTCATTAGGGTTGGAACAGGATAAAAGAAAAGCAAAGGCAAAAGAAATCCCTATTAATCTCCAAAGAAATCTTGTCATGGTTAATTAAAATTTATGGTTGTAGACGAATTTATAAATTATGGTTGCTGAAAAACTCGTACATAGTCAATCCACATTTCTTGCGGGAATTCTGTGAATTCATCAGGATAGCCTGGCCAGTTACCTCCAACAGCTACATTAAATATAAAGAAAAACTCTTCTCTAAATTCATCTAAATGAGATGGTGTAGTATCAATAGAACCATACGATTGGTTATCAATTAGCCATTCGATGGAGTTTTCGTCCCAAATGATAGAAAAAACATGAAATTGATCTGACAAAGTTTTGTCCGAGAGTGTTCTGCTATGACCGTAATTAGCATAACCATTATCACTATCCCAATGCACTGTTCCGTGAACTATCCTTTCCCTGCCTTGTCCACCAATCATTTCCATAATATCAATCTCACCGCAATATGGCCAACTAACCTCTCTAAAATTTGCTCCTAACATCCAAATAGCCGGCCATATACCTTGTCCGTATGGCATTCTGGCTCTAATATCAAACCGTCCATACTTAAATTCCTTTTTATTTTCTGTAATAATTCTTGAGGAGGTATATTCTCTGCCTCCAAAATTTTCCTTTTTTGCCCGAATAACAAGGTATCCATCTTCCAGCCTGGTATTTTCTTCTCTATAATATTGAGATTCATTATTTCCCCAACCATTACCCCCAGTGCCAATTTCAAATGTGTAATCATCAGATAATTGATCTGCTTCAAATTCATCTTGCCAAACGAGTTCGTAGCCTTCGTATTCTAGCGGGCTTTCGTAGCCTTCAAAAGAAGTAGAACCCCCAGGCTCTTCTAAGGTATCCGTATCTGTTATTTTTATTTCAATTTCTTCGGTTGAAATTGAAGCATTAATTGCAGAAGTTAAATTAATGTAAAAGATTTCTTCATCCTCTTTAAATTCATCTCCTAAAATTGTTAAGTTAATAGAAGCGGATAAGTCTCCGGGTGGGATAGTTAAATTTTCATTTTGAATGCTTCTATAATCTGAACCAGCAAGTGCGGTTCCATTTTTTGTGCTATAATTAACAATAATTTCTTGTGTAGAAGGCTTATCAAGCATTAAATCAATTGTAATTTCCTGATTTTGATCAGTTTCAGCAATAGTTAAAGGTTCAGCTGTTACCTCAGGTAATCTATCATCTGGTAAGTTTGCATCATCACAAGCAACAATAACTAAAAAGAGGAATGAAAATACGGTGAGCTTTAACATAATATAGAATTTGCTTAATTATAATTTTAATTAAAAAAAGCTGCCTAAAAACACTTAAAACGTGAAATTAGGCAGCTAAAAACGGCTAATTATTCAATACTAAAGTTTCTAACAAAAAATTCAGCTTCTACTGTATGATCTCCACCTCCGATTTGAATATAAATCATATCCAAATCATTTCTATCATAAACAGTAGCGCCATTATCTGGAGCCAAAACAGTAGATGGATTATCTAATTGGAAAGTAACAGTAACCCATGTATCCTTTTCGATTGCCATTTCCTCATACTGATGTAAATCTTCCCACCAATTTGGAGGACACTCAGTAGCTCCAAAACCAATGAAAACATTATCAGTTAAATCACCTGAATAATCATTAGTAGATGGAAGATATACGTCCATAGTAATTGTGGTTAAGCTTTCGAAGTTAATCGCATTTGCAGGATCTAACTTAAACTGTAACTCTTGGAACTGCTGAGCTGTTCGGATGAACTTACCAACTTTAGGTGCTGAGGCATCAGTTGGGTCGTCTACCCCTAATTCAATTCCTGAGTTTGAAGTAATTGGTTGCATCAAATTCCATTCGGAAGCATCATTTGAAGCAAAAGAGTGAGAAATCAAATCCGGAGAAATTGCTTCTAATGGAGTACATTCCGTTGGCTCACAAGCTTCAACAACAACCTCATCAGCAGGATTATCATAACTAACTAAAGTAAATTGCCAATAGCCACCAACTTCTTCTAATTTGGTTTCAAGTACTAAAGTATCTACATTTGAATCTATTAGTTTTATAACATCATATATAACGGTTTCTTGTGGTTCTAAAACCTCTTGGTTAGTAGCAACTTTAGACAGTCCAATGAACCCACCATTAATTGTTATTGTTTGATTAGCCGCATCATATGTAAATTCATGAGTTCCTGAATCCCAACCTGATAAGTCAGCTCCGTCAATACCAGTGAAACTCCCCTCTACAGTAGCATCAAAACATCCTACTTGTTCCTCAGGCCAAACGCCTCCTTCAGCCCAAAAATCACCGTTATTCTCAAATGTGTATGTACCGTCAGTTTTGAAAGTCCAGGTATCATCAAATATACATGAACGTACACATGGATCCACAACCTGATTACCAGTTCCTCCAACAGCAAACCAAATTTCGCTTCTGCTTTCGGGACCAACCTGAATTGCATTAAGACCAGTAGAAGGGTCAGCTAATAATTGCCAAGTTTTACCATCCTCACCAATTAAAGCTCTTTCAGCTGCTAAAGGATCTGTCACTTCAACAGATTCAGTTCTTTCAGCTGTTTCACCAGATGAAGCAGTAACAGTTAGTTTTACATCATAAGTACCTGCAGCTTCATATGTATGTACAGGATTCTCTTCAGTAGAACCCTCGCTTCCGTCACCAAAATCCCAGGAAGATGATTCGTAATTTTTGGAAAAATTCTCAAAAGTAACAGTTAAAAAATCTGTTTCCCCTATTTCATACTGAAAACTGGCAGTAGGTTCTTCTGCTTCTACCGGGTCTTCTTCACATGCAAAAACTAAGGCCAAAATTAATGACCATAACCCTAATTGATAAATTGTTTTTTTCATAATCATTGGATTTATATTTGTTATACTCTTTAATTAAATAATTCAGCAGATGGATATTCAGTAAGCGACCCTCCTGTATTGTCTATATCTCTTTGAGGAATAGGAAGGTATATTCTTGATTGATCCAGGTTTGAAGCTTTTTGAGCACTGAACAAATTATTATCAACTCTGCCAGATCTTACTAAATCAAACCATCTATCCCCTTCAATAGCAAACTCAGCTCTTCTTTCATACCAAATAGCTTCCAATAAAGTCAGGCCTTCTTCGGCCATCAATTGTTGGGTATCTCTAAAGTTTCCGGAATTGTCACCGGGACCAGCAGCCCTCTCTCTAACCATATCAATATGTTCCATAGCTTCTCCGGAGGAACCACTTCCTCTTTCTAAAGCTTCTGCATACATTAATAAAACATCAGCATATCTGATAACTGGTTGATTTGGATCTTTTTGTAAGACCGGATCTCCCCCATTCGGAGCAGTATAATCCTTATAATTGGCGTATTTTATTTGAAAATAGCCATCAAAATCAGCACTATTTTGCTCGGCTAAATCTACATTACAACCATCGGTAGATAATTCAGTCGCAGAAATAATGCTGGCAGTTCTTCTATAGGCATCATCGTCCAAAAAGTGACTATTCAAGCTCTCTGTTGGTAAAAGAAATCCCCAACCTGCTTCATATTCAGGGTGGTCGCTACATAAGCCCCTAATTCCACACAATTGGGTCATCATGTTGCCATCAATAAATTCAGCCCCTCCCCAATCACTAGGAACTGCATTTGTATGTTGTATTTCAAAAACCGATTCTTCGGAATTCTTTACACCAAAAGCAAATAGTTGATGATAATCATCTACTAATTGATATTGCCCGGAAGTAATCACATTATTTAAATGAGTTGCTGCCTGATCAAATAAATTGGGGTCATCATTGGCTAAATCTGCCCAGTATAAATATACTTTACCTAATAAAGCTTGAGCTGTAGTTCTACTCACTCTACCAGCTAAAGATCCTGTATATTTGGCTTCCTGTAATAAAGGAATTGCTTCCTCTAAATCGTTTGAAATAAATTCAAACAACTCTGTTAAGTTAGCTCTTTCGATTTCCGAATACTCATTCTCCAAAATAACATGGTCTATAATTGGCACAGGACCAAAAGTTCTAAACATGTCAAAATGGTAAAAAGCCCTTAAGAATTTAGCTTCAGCTTTATACTCATCTATAACTTCTGAAGAAAGTTTATCATTATTGATAATAAGATTTGCCCTATACACTCCCCACCAACCTTTTTTCCAGAAAGCCTGACTTTCCAAAGTTAAACTCGTGTTAAGGAAGTCATCAATAGCCTGCCAACCGGGCTGATCCCCATCCGATGGATCCCCACCAGCATTGGCATTATCAGATCTTATCTCACCCAACATCACACTACTTGACCATGCTCCATCTGCAAAAGTCCATTGCAAAGGATCATAGGCTGCTATCAAACCTCTAAACATCTGTTCTTCTGATTGATAGTAATTGTCTTCTAAAATAGTAGCTTGAGGTTCTGTCTCAATAAATTCGTCTTGACAAGATGAAATAAACACTACTAAAATTGCGATATAAATAAATTTCATTGATTTCATAGTATTAAAAGCTTACTTGAATTCCACCACCATAATTTCTCGTTTGAGGATAATACCCTCTGTCTATGCCTGCTGCAGCCACATTGTAATTAGATACTCCAATTTCAGGATCAAATCCGGAATAGCCGGTGAGCGTTAATAAGTTATCGACTGATAAATAAATTCTGGCTTTCTTGATTTTGGCCTTTTCGAGTATACTTTGTGGTACAGAATACCCTATTTGAAGATTTTTGATTCTTACAAAATCACCGTCTTCTACAAAAAAGCTGGATGGACTATTATTATTGGCAACAGGATCTACAGCTCCTGTGACCACCCTGGGATAAGATCCATCAGGGTTTGTTTCAGACCACCTGTCCAGCCATTCTATTGTATAATTATTATTTACTACATCCTGCCTTTCAAAAGTTCTATATATTTGGTTGCCAGTCTGCCCAACAATCAACATATTAAAGTCAAATGCTTTATAGTTAGCTGTAAGGTTTAAACCAAAAGTAAAATCAGCCCAGGGCTTACCAATATTTGTCCAGTCATCAAGATTGATTTCGCCATCATCATTTACATCAACATAGCGCAAATCCCCTGGCTTTGCATTGGGTTGTAACAAATCTCCTTCCCTATTGATGTGACTAAAAACTTCAGACTCATCTCGGAAAATTCCATCTGCCTGGTAGCCTCTAAAATAAAATAAGGGTTCACCAACTTCCATTCTGCTTATAAAAGCATTTCTTACAGGCCAGTTATAACCATTTAAAAATCCATTATTTCCGTCTACTCTGGTCACAATGTTATTAAGAGTTGAGCCATTTAAAGTAGCTCCTAATCCGAGTTCACCTACTTGCTTGTAGTAATCAATTTTAAATTCAAAACCTGAATTTTCGATTTGACCTACATTAGTAAAAGCCGGGTTATTACCTCCAATAATAGGAGTAGCTCCATTTACAATTAATAAGCCATCAGTTACTTTTTTATAATAGTCAAGTTCGAAAGAAACCTGGTTATCAAATAATTTTGTTTCCAATCCTATATCCAATTGTTTAGATTCTTCCCATCTTACAAATGGATTAGATAGACTTGCTGGTGTAGCACCATAATAGATAGTTTGATTTGTAGCATCACCAAACTGGTAGGTACTGTTAAAAATAACTAAACTTGTATAATTAAAAGCTCCAATATTATCACTACCATTTGAGCCATAACTCACCCTAAGTTTAGCAAAATCAACTAATGGGACATTAAAGAAGCTTTCTTCCGAAGCAACCCAACCGGCAGAAAAAGACGGGAATATTGCAAATCTATACTCGCTACCAAAATTTGAAGATCCATCTCTACGGAAAGAGACTGTGGCCAGATATTTCTCATCATAATTATACAAAGTCCTGAAAAATATACTGGAATTAATTCTTGGGGCACTAGCACCTCCATAGGACCTTCTTGAAGAGTCCGGAGTTAAATTGACATATCTTAAATTTTTATTTTCAACAGCCTCGACTGGTAAATTTTGACCAGAAGCTCCAAAAGACTTCTCAGTAAACCTGATGGCTGTAGAACCTAAAACAGCTTCAATATTATGTAAGCCAAAATCTTTTGTAGCAGTGACATAGTTTTCCCACTGCCATCTGAAATTACTATAGCTTTGGTTACTTACTGAGCTATTATCATTCATAAAGGCCGGAGTTAATTGATAGGCCGGAGAATAATTGTCAATTATTTCATTATATCTATTCACTCCTAAATCAGTTCTAAATTTCAACCAACTAATTGGCTGAAATTCAAGGAATGCATTTCCGAATATCTGATCAGAATTTGTTTCTCTATTGCTAAGGAATATTCTACTAAACGGATTAACATATTCCTTTTGAACATATGGAGATTGCGCAAACCCAAATTGAGCATTATTATCAAAAACCGGGGTCAAAGGATCATATACTATAGCGTCAGCTATTGGAGTTCCAAATTCATTATTTTCAGGGATAGAACTAGCCCTCGTTGCAGTGACAGATAAATTCTGTCCGAATGTAATAAAGTCTGTTATTCTAGTTTCAGAATTAAGCCTTACTGTTATACGATCAAAATATGATTTTTCAGGAGCTACAATTCCATCTTGACCGGTATAAGAGAGTGAGGCAAATATATGTCCATTCTCAGTGCCTTTACTTACTGATAAATTATGGTTTTGAATGGTACCATCAGTAAATAATCTATCCATCCAATCAGTATCCACCGCAGGAGTGGTTCCTATCTCAGGAAAACCTAATGGCAGGTTAGTATTCCCATTTGCATATTTTTCATTAATGATATCCACGTATTGTTCTGCATTTAGCATTTGAGGCTTTTTCCAGGCAGACTGAATAAAATAGGAGCCATTATAATCTAATTGCATTTGACCCGGTTTTCCGGATTTGGTTTTCACCACTATTACTCCATTGGCCCCTCTGGTACCATAAATTGCCGTAGAGGCAGCATCCTTCAGTACTTGAATGGATTCAATATCATTTGGAGAAAGAGCATTTAAATTTTCAACTTGTGTCTGTAAGCCATCAATTACCACTAAAGGTCTGTTATTAGAATTACTTCCTACACCACGTATAAGAATTGTCGGATTACTTCCTGGTTGGCCTGAAACCCCACTAACAGTAACTCCATTCACTAAACCTTGTAAAGAACGGCCTACATTCGGAATACTTAGTTTCTCCATTGATTCTACATCTGCGCTCGAAATTGCTGCTGATGCCACTGATTTCTTTTGACTACCATATCCTACCACAACTACTTCGGTAAGCGATGAGATATCTTCTTCCAGTCTTACGTTAATCACTGATTTTTCTCCTACAGTAATGTTTTGTGAGCTGAATCCAATAAAGCTAAATCGAAGCACATCATCAGCACTAGCCTGGATGGTGTAATTTCCATCAAGATCAGTAACCACACCATCACTGGTGCCAACCTTCATTATATTAACTCCCGGTAAGGGTTCTCCTGAAAGATCAGAGACAGTACCAGACACTGTACCCTGCGCAATGGCCAGATACCCTGTCAGTAAAAAGAGGAGAATGAGTAAAGTCTGTTTCATAGTATGTATTAAGTTATTTTGGTTTTATTTTATCAGAATAATCCTAGTTGTACTAGCCAGTAAACCGACATAATTTTAACCTGACCCGATATTATATTGACCAAATGAAAGCCAATAATCTTTATCTCCAAAATAATTTAATACATCAATAATACATCAACTCAATTTTATCTATTACTCAAAAATACATCAGATAGGCATTAAAATAGCTATAATATGGTTTTATGATATATTTTATATAGATTTAAGAGAGAATAAAACACTACATCTAATTCTATCAAATACATCACTATGAATGAACGTCTGCTAAAATGTTTATCACCATATTTTAAGATGCATAAACTCATTATTTTAACATTTTCATTTTCATTACTCTTGATCTATAAATTGAATGCTCAATTCAAACCTTTAGGATTGCCGTTCAGCAAATACTACTCAAGTCAGGATTATGTGGGGGGCATTCAGAATTGGAAAATCACCCAAAGTTCGGAGGGTCTCATTTATGTAGCTAATAATTTTGGTCTCCTGGAATTTGATGGCACGCATTGGGAAAGGTATACCCTGGAAAGAGGCACCAAATGCCGCTACGTATTTATTAATGCGGATGGGAAAATATATGTGTCCGGTCAGGGGGACTTCGGCTATTTTATACCCAATCAAAATGGGATATTTGAGTTTATTTCCCTGGCCAATAAATTACCTGCAAGCAAAAGAAACTTTGATGAAACCTGGAGGATTTATGAACGCAATGATGAGGTAATATTCTGTACGTTTGAAGATATATTCATTTTCAATCAAAAAGATGAGTTCGTTAAAAACATTGATCCGGAATATGATCCAGAGAGTTTTCATATGGTGAATCATGAGGTGTATGTAAACCAGCTGGAAACCGGTTTATCAGTAATGGGAGAAGATAGTTTACAGCTAATCAATGGAGGGGAATTCTTCAAAAATAAGACTATTACAAGTATACTGCCTATTGCCAATGACCAGCTTCTTATTTGTACATATAATGAAGGCATTTATATTAGCTCATCTCAGGGATTTACAGAATGGTCACAACAGAATAAATCATTCCTTCAAAAAGCTGCTATTAACCAGGCCATACGACTTAACAATGGAAATATAGCCATTGGTACCCAAAATGAGGGGGTAGCGATATTAAATGCAAAAGGTGATATTGACCTACATCTTAATAAAGGGAAAGGTATTGAGAATAGAACTGTTTTATCACTCTTTGAAGACATACAGGGAAACTTATGGCTGGGCCACAACAATGGTATTTCAATGATTGAATTAAACCTTCCTTTCACTCATGCCAATGAACAGATAGAATTGCCGGGCACGGGATATGATGCCCTTCTGAAAAACGATACACTTTATTATGGAACAAATAACGGGCTTTATTATAAAGACATTCAAAGAACCGATTCCCGACTATATCTGGTAGAAAATTCAATTGGACAAGTATATAGTATCAGTAATATCGGAGGGGAAACTATCATGGGGCACCACAACGGTGCTTACAGCATAAGAAACGGGAAAGCGCATTTAATTGCTCCCATTGCGGGAACATGGACTTTTCTGGAACTAAAAAATTTTCCTGAGTATGTACTTCAGGGAAACTATAAAGGTTTGGCACTATTTAAAAAAACATCTAAGGGTCTGAGATTTGTAAGAAAACTTAAAGGGTTCAATGAATCTTCCCGGGTGATGCAGCAAGATCAGGATGGATATATATGGATGACCCATGGATACAAAGGAGTCTATAGAATTAATTTAGATGATGACTTACACTCCGTTACTTTCAAATACTATGGCATAGAATCCGGTCTGCCCTCTACCCTTCTCATTAACGTTTGGCGTGTGAATAACCGGCTTATTTTCACGACAGAACATGGTGTATATCAATATGATAAGAAATCTGATCGATTTATTGAAGATGATTATTTTAACAGCCTACTTGGAGACGACAGCCAGATTATGAGCCTCTCCGAAGATCCTATTGGTAATGTATTCTATGCCAGCATGACGGACATAGGTGTCCTGGAAAAACAATCGAACAGAACCTATGAAAAGCATACTGACATTTTCAACAGATTAAATTTATTATTAAATGATGACCTTCAAAACCTTATTACATTAGAGGCAAATCAAGTATTATTTGCAGCTAAAGAAGGTTTTATTCATTTCAATAATCAGTTACAAAAGTCTGTTAACCATAACTTCTCGGCCCTAATCAACAAAATACAACTAACTACTTCCAATGATTCTCTAATATTGAAAGGAAGGTATATTAAAGACCAAAAAATCCAGTTCACCCAACCTAAAGAGGAAATTCCTGAAATATCTTTTAAAAATAATGCCATTCATTTTTCATTTAGTGCTCCTTTTGTAGAAGGACAAAACAATACTCAGTACCAATATTGGCTGGAGAATTTAGAGGAAGGCTATAGCGAATGGAGTAACAGAATGGTGAAGGAATATACCAATTTAAAAGAGGGCAAATACACCTTTCATGTGCAAGCCAAAAACATTTACAACCAAATCAGCAATCCTGCTACATTCACTTTTATCATTAGCCCACCCTGGTATCGGACAAAAGTGGCCTATACAATTTATTTTGGGTTGAGCATAGCATTACTGTTTGTCATATTCTATGCTTTTGAATTCCACTATAAAAAGAAAACTGAGGTACTCACAGAGGAAAAAGAAAAGGAAATCAATAGAATTGATTCGGAACTCAAATCATCTGAGCAGGAAATAGAGCGACTCAAAAACGAGAAATTAAAAGCCAAAATTGAGATCCAAAATAAGGAATTAGCAACCTCAACTATGCACCTTATTAATAAAAACGGATTTATTAGCCATGTAAAAACAAATTTGAATGCCATCATTAAAAGGAGCAAAAATCAGGAAGTACAGCATGAGATCAACAAAATCATCCATAACATTGATAAGAACATAGCTTCAGATAATGATTGGGAGCATTTTTCCATACATTTTGATCAGGTGCATGGAGACTTCATCAAAAGACTGAAAGATAACTATCCGAATTTGAGTCCCCAGGAAATGAAACTAAGTGCTTATTTAAGGATGAACCTAAGCACCAAGGAAATAGCACATTTGCTTAATATCTCAGTAAGAGGTGTAGAAATAGCACGCTATAGGCTTAGAAAGAAATTGATCCTGGAAAGAGCCGAGAACTTACAAGAGTTTATCCTGAAGTATTAAACTCCTTGCTGATCAAGCTTAACCTCTCTCATACTAGAACTTAAAGTCTTTGGAGAGTTATAAGCTTAATTTGCTCAATTTATTTAAACGCTTTCTATTGTAGCTAAAAAATGCCTTATCAAGATTCAGAAGTATCTCCACCATTTCCTAATTTCATATCAGAAAGCTTTTCTCCACCCTTGACTCCAAAATCCAAGGTACGAATTGGGAACGGAATGGTAATATCAGATTTGTCAAATGCTGATTTAATTGCCATAATGGCATTGGATCTCATATCAAAAAAACTATAGTCACCAGGATATTTAAACCAATATTTTATGTCAAAATTGATAGAGCTATCACCAAATTCTTTGTAAGAAAAAATTATATCATCTTTACGAATTACCCCTTCTATATTTTTAATTGCTTCTATTACAAGTTCCTGTACTTTATCTAAATCATCACCATAAGAAATTCCTACAGTCAGATCAATCCTTCGCTCACCCAACACTGTATAATTAATAATAGGATTGGATAACACTTCTTTATTGGGAATATACACTTCCTGACCTTGAAAAGTTTGTACAACAGTTACACGTAGATTGGTTCTGGTTACTGTTCCCATAAAACCCTCAATTTTAACAATATCACCAATTACAAATGGTTTTCGGAAAGCCAGTATAATGCCTGAAACAAAATTTGCAGCTATATCCTGAAAAGCAAAGCCCAATGCCAGACCTAACACACCAATACCAGCTAATAAGGAGGTTACAGCCTTATCTAATTTAAGGATACCCAAAATAATGAACAACCCGAGTCCTATTATTAAATAATAAATAATGGTAGATAAAAGGTTTTCCACAGCCTTATTATCGGATGATTTTTTGAATATCTTATTAAAAAGCTTCTTAATAAGCTTGGCTAATAATAAAAAGGCAATGAATAGGATAATTGCCACCAACATATTGGGAATCATGTTGATAAGGGCGTCAAGCCATGATTCCAGCTTGGAAGTTACTTGCGTAATGGGTTTTGATACATCAATGTTGGTAGGATCGGAATCTTGTATGAATACAAGCATATAAAAGGAGGTTTACAAGTTGATAAAGACTTTACCAATATTTAACTTCTGTTGCAGCTAAAAAGTTACTCAATATAAAACTATGTACCTTAATACCTGTAACATCTTTACCTTACATAGTACTACACAATGCTCTTCAATTCCAAAATTGTAATTTCAGGTGGAATACCAATTCTACCCGGATATCCCAAATAACCATATCCCCTGTTCACATATAAATGTTGGTTATCAGCAGTATATAGTCCAGCCCACTGTTTATACACATATTGAGAGGGGCTCCATTTAAAATCTCCTACTTCTACTCCAAATTGAAATCCGTGGGTATGACCAGCCAACATCAAATCAATATCAGAGAAATCTTTTCTCACTTGTGCGTCCCAATGGCTGGGGTCATGAGACAGTAATATTTTTGTTGGAAAATCCCCGGCTCCATGATAAGCTTTCTGCAAATCGCCATACTTGGCAAAGCCTCCTGCACCCCAGTTTTCTACGCCAATGACGGCAAAGGGCTCCTTGTCAACATACAATACTTTATGTTCATCCAATAATAAATTCCATCCCATCAATCCATGTGCTTCTTTCAAATCCTGTAGGTTTTGCTGTTTAGCTTTCTGGCTATTCCAATTTTTATAATCTCCATAATCGTGATTGCCTAAGATAGAATATACGCCTAAGGGTGCTTTCACTTTGCTGAAAATGGAGATATATTTCTCGACTTCTTGCGCTTCATTATTGACTAAATCCCCGGTAAAAAACACCACTTCAGGTTTTTCCTTCAGGAGCATGTCAACCCCGCCTTCTACAGCAATTTTGTTCCAAAAACTGCCACTATGAATATCTGATATTTGAGCCACTTTTACGCCATCCCAGGCTTTCGGTAAATTGGGCAGTACAATTGTCTTTCTTCGGATTCTATAATCATGTGCACCAGAGATAATTCCAAAACTCATGGCAGCTAAAGGCAACGCTCCTGCTATCAAGGCTGATTTGGCGAGGAATTCTGATCGTGGAATGGATTTCCCATTGGAGATTGGTTCATTAGAACTACTAAATTTATTCTGTATGACTTGAAAGGCATATTGTCCCAAACGAAAAATATCACCCAAAACAAGAATGATAGCCGCAAAAAACTTTGAAAAGTAATTAATAAATACAATTACCAGTAAAAAATTTCTAAAAACACGCGAATAGGCATCAGGGTTACCAAAATGATACAAAAAGAAACCCGTAATAGTAATTGCGGTTATACCCCAATATAAGCCAAACAGGATATTTTTCCATAAAGTACTTACATTTTGAGCAGAAAGCTTTACGGCCTGAAAGACGTAAAGGTCCAACAATATAAATACAACCGCTACTAAAGGTATTAAAACTACTTTAGACATAATATAACTATTAAAAAGAGATGATATAGACACCTTTTGGGGTCTGATCTAACTACATTCCCTGAAAATCATATTCAAGAATTTAACTCTAAATGAGAAAGATTACTCGAAATAATTTTACCAATTATCAGAGGTAATACTTTATTTTATAACAAAATAATTAATTAACTGCTCCGGAGTCTCAACACTCCCCACTTTGCTTTCTTCTAACTCTTTGTTTAAACTATATTCTAATTCAAAGATAAGCCCTTCAACAAAAATCCTTTCCATATGAAGTCCACTATAAAAATTGGCGGATTTCCTTTTTCCCGTCAGCACTATTCCATACTGCTGAAACACCCGAATGATTTTTTTAAAATTGGAGATATTTTTCATATGATGCTTTTTCCATCTAATATTTACTTTTCAGATAACTTTTATTGAACAACCTCATTGACTCATTTAAACCTACAAATGCATGTTTCTCAGACATTTTACTAAATGAAGAACTGTATGAATCTTAAATCAGGACTTACTGGTGAACGAAAAGAAATACGCATAGTCATGGCCATAAGCCAAGGACAGATAATTGAAAAACACTTTCTACTTTCAGGAATTAAATCCTAAAACTCAGAAGCTGATTTCAATCGTCTGCCCTGTTATGACCTTATGCATTATTAACTTTTCCCATTATATTTAAAAAAACCAACTCACCTTCCAATACCAAATTTAGCATTCAACTGATTAGCTATTAGATACATAACCGGCACAATAATCAATGTCAGGAAAGTTGCAAATGTTAAACCAAAAATAATAGTCCAACAAATAGGTTCCCAAAACATTACAGAGTCTCCACCTATATAAAAATCAGGATCGTAGCTTGTAAATAATCCAATGAAATCAAAATTGAAACCAATAGCCAGGGGAATAAGCCCTAAAACGGTGGTGATAGCCGTTAATAAAACAGGTCTTAAACGAGTTTTCCCCGCTTCCATCACTGCATCCTTTACCATTTGATAGGTAAGTGATTCCCCTTCCTCCAGATTCATTTTTGTATTGATTTTACTAATTTCAATAAAATCAATCAATACAATAGCATTGTTTACTACTATTCCTGCCAGGGAAATGATACCTATCATTGTCATTACAACAATAAAATCCATCTGGAAAATTACCAGTCCGAGAAATACACCTATTGTGCTGAAAATCACAGAACTCATAATGATAAATGGAGCCGTCATTTTATTAAATTGAGCCACTATAATAAGGAATATCAAAAACACTGCGAATAGAAGTGCCTGACTTAAGAAAGCCATTTCTTTCTCCTGTTCTTCCTGTTCACCAGTAAACTTAACCGTGTAACCGGTAGGAATTTGAAAGTCTCTAAGTGCGACTTCAATTTGCTCATTAATATTAGTAGCATTATACCCATCCAGCACATTTGAATAAACAGTTACCACTCTATTCAAATCTTTCCTATTAATCGAACCATATGTACTTGTATAGGAAACATCTGCTACAGCACTAATAGGTACCTGGTTTATTTTACCGGAAGCCTGATCCCTATAGGTGATTTTTTTATTAATGAGTGCATCAACATCATAGCGATATTCATCTGAATATCGTAGCTGAATTTCATAATCATCTTCACCTTCTTTGTATTTAGAAATTTCCTTTCCAAACAAACCGGTACGGATTTCATTGGCAATAGTGAAGCTACTCAAACCAAATCTTCTGGCTTTTTCCCTATCAATATTGATTTTTAATTCCGGCTTTCCGGTTTCCAGATCGTTTTGTAATCTTTCTATACCTGAAATATTGAGTTGATTAATAAAAACTGTCAATCTTTCTGTTAACTTTATTAATTCATCGAAATCTTCACCCGTTACCTCTATGTTAATAGGCTTACCAGTAGGTGGGCCTGCTGCATCTTTATCAACTGTAATAGAAACACCCGGATAATCACTCACAGCCTCTCTGATTTCGTTCATTACTTTCGTAGTGGAAATACCATCACGATATTTAAACTCAACAAAATTCACAGTAATCCTACCTTTATTAGGTGTTTCGGATTGTCCTACGGCAGTCGGATCCCCGGGATCACTGGCTCCTTTACCCACACTGGTCACTACTGATTCCACTATATCAGAATAAGGAGTTATTACATCTTTCACCTGATCTTCTATCTTTAGGGAAAATTCATTAGTATGCTCTACGTCAGTTCCCACTGGAAATTCAATGAATACATTTACATATTTAGGTTCATTTTCAGGGAAGAACAATACATTTGGAGTAAAAACACCTAAAAGCATCAACGAACCTATTAGTGCTACAACTGTTCCTCCAAGGAAGAAATAAGGATTATAACCCCGGACAGCAAAAGCCAAAGTACGTGAATACAACCTTTCTAAAGAGGGCAAAAAGCTTCTTTGGAACTTTCTGGAAGCCGGCATTAAAATGAATGAATTTAATAATCCAAGCAAGCCAAATAATACTAAAAGATTCCCAATAACAAATACTTTCAAAAGAATGAAAACAATTCCCAAAACGATTGCTATACCTGCTACTCTCCATATCCTTCTGGTATTTAACTCCTCGTCTCCATCCAGTTTCATGAAAGAGGCAATAAACACCGGATTAATCACCAAGGCTACAAAAAGTGACGATCCCAAAGTTATTATCAATGTAATTGGCAGGTATTTCATAAATTCACCAATCAATCCCGGCCAAAATGCCAGAGGCAGGAAAGCTGCCAATGTAGTGGCCGTTGAGGAAATAATAGGCAAGGCAACCTCGCCAACTCCAATCTTAGTTGCCTGTATCGGACTATATCCCTCTTCCATCAAGCGATACACATTCTCCACCACTACAATGCCGTTATCCACCAACATACCGAGAGCCATTATTAAAGAAAACAACACTATCATGTTGATGGTAATACCAAGTGCCCCTAAGATCATAAATGCCATGAACATAGACATTGGAATAGCCACACCCACGAAAAGAGCATTTCTACTACCTAAAAAAAACAACAATACAAGCACTACCAGAATCACTCCGGAAATGATATTGTTTTCAAGACTACTCACCTGATCACGTGTTTGTTGAGATTGGTCATTGGTTATTACAACTTCAAGCCCATCAGGAAAAACTTCTTTCTTCGCTTTATCAACTACCTCATAAATTTTATCCGTTAATATCAGCAGGTTCTCGCCACTACGTTTTACAGCGTCTACCATCACTACTGCTTTATTGTTAAGACGGGCATAACTTTGCTTTTCCTTATAATCAAAGGCGATCTCAGCAATATCCTTCAAGTAAACAATTCTGGCATTCTCATTTTTAATAATAAGGTTCTCCAACTGCTTCGGATCTGTATATTCTCCTGAAATAGCCACGGTTCTTCTGATATCTCCCATTTTGATATTACCGCCTGACATAGTCATATTTTCAGCCTGAACAGCATTTTCAATATCGGAAAAGCTTACTTTACGGGCTTCCATTTTCAGTGGATCCACCATAATCCTCACTTCCTTCTCATCAACACCGCGGATTTCAGCCTTAGACATCTCAGGGAACTTCTCTATTTCTTCCTCCAGGTATTCAGCATAATCATTTAAGGTTTCCACACTATAATTACCTGATAAGTTGATATTCAAAATAGGGAATTCCGAAACGTTCAATTCAAAAACGTTGGGTTCTTCATCCAGGTCAGATGGTAATTCCGATCTAGCCTTATCTACTGCATCTTTTACCTCTTGTAAAGCTTTTTGCACATCAGTATCGGTTGTAAATTCCACTATAATGGTGGAGAAATCCTGAACCGAAGTTGATTGAATATTATCTACTGAGGAAATGGTATTGATTTCCTTCTCTAAAGGTCGGGTAATCAACTTCTCCATATCAGCCGGTGAATTACCGGGATGCATAGTTCCTACATAAATAGTAGGTTGTGTAATTTCCGGGAAATTTTCTTTAGGTAAATTAATATAAGAAAATATCCCCAGAATGACAATTATAAAAGTCAATACATAAACAGTGGTTCTGTTTCCTACTGATAAAGAGGTCAATCTAAACTCTTTCTCTAATTTCTTTTTCTTTTGCTCACTCATAAAATTGTGCTTAAACGGCCGTTTAATTTGCTACTTTCACAGTAATACCATCAACAGCATCTCTATAGCCTTCAGAAATAATAACATCATCTGTAGATAAACCTTCCAACACCTCTGTCTTACCACCATATGTCATACCACGTTTAATGGGTACTTTTCTGGCTACTTTCACTCCATCCTGTGTTTCCACTACATATACAAAATCCCCCAGATTATCCTGTTGAATGATATCTGATTTTATTATTATAGCATCCTCATTTTCATAATCTACCAAATCCAGTCTGGCAAATTGGTTAGGCTTTACTTTATTGACATAATCAGTAAGTTTCACATCCAGTTGAAAAGTTCTGTTTGATGGGTTAATCACATAACTGATTGAGCTTACCTTTGAAACAAATGACTCCTTTAGTGCAGGTAGATGAACCTCAACAGGATCTCCTGCTTCAAAGTCCCCAATATACTGTTCCGAAACATCCGCCTTTAAATACATTTCCTCATTACTTACTATGGTGATGATAGGTACTCCGGGTTGGGCTAATTCCCCCATCCTCACATCCACACTATTCACCCTGCCATTAAAAGGAGCTTTTATATAAGACATATCCAGCTGCGACTTAACAGTTTCTATTTGTCTTTCCAATGCTTCCTTTCTGTTTTTAGCTTCCAGGTATTGTACTTCTGATCCAATTTCCTGTTCCCATAATTTCTCTTGTTTTTCAAACATATTAGTCGCCAGTTCCAATGATGTCTGTAATTCTTTAAGAGTATTTTGTTGGGTGGAAGCATCTAAACGAATGAGTGTCTGACCTCTTTTTACGATATCGCCAGGCTCAACATTTACTTGTATCACTCGCCCCATTGTTTCAGCGCTCATATCGATATTTTTCCGTGAAGCCACTTCACCTTGCACTTGTATTTTATGCTGAAAATATCCTTTATCTACTTCGGTTGTTCTCACCAAAACAGATTTATCCATTTCATCGGCAAATTGAGGGTCTTTTTCCGCCAATTCTTTCTGAATTTCACTAATTTCAGCATTCCTTTCCTGAATTTCCTGCTTAAGTTCTTCAAGTCGGGATTTTAGTTCTTCAGTATCTGATTCAGATTCGCAGGCTCCTAAAAAGCCAATCAGAAGTAGTCCGTATATTGTATTTTTTATTGTCATTTTATTTTAGATTAATGCTTTTATTTATAAAGAATCCCCAGTGCTTTTTCTAATTCTATTTTTGAAATAATGGCTTCATATAATGCGTTATAGTAGTTGGTCTGTGCTTCTTTGGAAGCTATTTCCGCATCCAGCAACTCTGTATTGCTTCCCACTCCTACTTTGTATTTCTCCTGCGTCTGATCATAGACAGACTGTGCCAGCTCCATGTTCTGCTTTTGAACTTCCATGCTTTCATTAGCACTTTCCAGATTTCCCTTGAGCTGCATTATTTCCATGTCAATAGAGTTTTCCAGCTGCTCTTTTTGAATACCCAATTGCTCTAGCTGAATGCGGTTTTTCTGCATTTTGCTACTCCTGTTCAGGCCAGTAAACAAATCCCATTGTAAACTAACACCCACAACACCGAAGCTCAACCAACGGTCATTGAAATCAAAAAACTCACTGGTGTTATTGGCACCTGTGTTCCATCCATAGCTGAAGTTGGCAGATAGCCTTGGAAGATGAGTAGCCTTGTTATTACGAAGGTCCAAACCTGCTAATTCTTCATTAACTTTTAGGATATTGTATTCACTTCTATCCTCATAATCAAACTCATTCTCTGTGCCTAAATATTCCTCTGCTCTAAAAGAAATAGAAGATAAGTCACCTGATAAAGTGATTTCGTTGGAAACCGGAATACCCATCTGGAACTTAAGCAAGTCATACGAATAGGCTAAATTTCTATTAATACTGTTATTCTCAGTAATAATGTTGTTCAAACTTACCTGAATCCTGTCTACATCAATTCTTTCAGCAAACCCGCTTTCATACTGTGCTTTAGTATCAGACAATACCTTCTCCAATTGTTTCAGATTGGCATTTACCAATTCTTTTCTTTCAAGGTTGATCAATACCAAATAATAAGCCTTGCTTACGGCTTCCACAATTTCTATTTCAGATTGATTGGACTCCTTTCTTCTCAAATCCCTCAACGTTTTGGCCGCTTGCAACCCAACAAAATAGGAGCCATCAAACAACAATTGTGATACGGAAAATGAAGCATTCCCATCAAAAGTTGGACTAAATTGAACAGCTGTGAAACCTTCAGGATCCGGTGGATTAGGATTATTAGGATCTTCAGGAAATAAAGCATTGGGCAAAAAAGCCTTTTGCACTTCATAATTATAGTTCAAATTACTTTGAAATTTGGCTTGTGGCAACCCCATTGACCTTGTCTCCCCTACCTGTGTTTCTGCAATAGCTTCCTCTAATCTGGTGGAACGCAGATTGTAATTATTCTCCAGTGCATATGCCACACATTCTTCCAAACTTAGGGGCTTGCTGGTATCCATTTCCTGTGCATTCCCACTATTTGAAAACAGACTCACTGCTATTATAGTCGTTAATAGTACTCTAAAATTTATATTCATGATTCATATAGTAATTATATTTTTCTCTACCTTTTTCTGTTATAATACCATGTACAAAATGATCAAACATTTGAATATTCACCTTGAAGAAATCAAACTTGTCTCTCGGAAAAATTGAAGTATTAAAAGCTGCCTGAACCTGTTCTATTCGTACAATTGCCAAGATTTGCACATCAATTTCAGGCCTGAATAATCCTTCCTTGATCCCTTTGTTGAGAATTTCCTTAAGTAATTCCAACATAAATTTCTGTTTGAACTCCAACACCTGATGATAAGCTCTTGGATAGTACTTTTGTAGATCATACATTACTACCGGGTTCACTGATTCTACCTGCGATTTCATGCACTTGGAAATTTGAAATATGGCATCCAATGCTGTATCGCTTCCTTCTACAGCAGATAGAATGGTCTTTTTGTGCTCTTCAAAATGCTTTTTTAACGAATTTTGAATAATTTCACCCTTATCTTTATAAAATTGATAAATGGTTTTTTTACTCACTCCAACTTTACTTGCTATGTCATCCATGGTAACCGATTTCAAACCAAACTGCATGAAAAGGTTACTTGCGCCTTCTAATATGTTTTTCTCTGTATCCAAATTTGTATATTGCAAAAATAAAGCAGGAAACTTTAGTTTTGTTTCAAGTTTCCTGAGTTTCCAACTGGCAAATTTAGAATTTGTTTAGATAAAATGAAAAAAAAACCGATTAATTTTTAATTAATTGATAATCAGTTACTTAAACACATAATTAAGGGTGTATTTTTAATTAAATACCGCTTGATCATTCAAAAAGTTTATCTACAGGATTAAATGAAAACCCACAGAGTTATATATGATGGTCATCGTTTAGACTATAGCATATCCGGAAACGGGAAGCAAATATTGTTTGCCTTCCATGGTTTCGGGCAGCATGGAAAATACTATGAGCCTTTTGCGGAAAAACTGGGGGATATATATACTATTTATAGTTTCGACTTGTTTTATCATGGAGAAAGTGACTGGAAAGACAAAATCCACCCACTTAAGAAAGAAGATTGGAAGAAGATTATAGAGATTATTGTTGATAAACATTCCATCCAAACTTTTGCTGTTTGTGGATATAGTATGGGAGGAAAATTCGCCATGGCTAGCCTGGAAGCATTTCCGGATAAAATAGATCAGCTTTTATTAATAGCCCCTGACGGCATTAAAACACTCTTTTGGTACAGTTTGGCCACTTATCCGACTTCTTTCAGGCGATTTTTCAGGGCAATGGTCACGAAGCCCAAATATTTTTATAATCTGATCAACTTCTCAAAGAAATTAGGTTTGGTGGATAAAAGCTTGCTCAAATTTGCCAACAGCCAAATGAATACCCGCGCAAAAAGACGAAGAGTATATTTAAGTTGGGTAACTTTTCGCTTCCTTTCCTTTGACTTGAAAAAAATAGCGAAAATTATCAACCAACATAAAATCCCTACTTATATGATTACCGGTAAGTATGATAAAATCATTACGGCCAACAATATGTTGGATCTATTGAAACACGTACATCAGTATCACAACATAATATTGGAAGCTGGTCATAATTCTTTGATAAAAGATTCAGCGGCTTACCTGGACCAGCATCGGGAATTGTTTAAATTCCGCAATCACAATGAGGGAAGTTAAAGGATTGGTAAAATTACTATCTGCCTTCATTATTTGTTTATCCTCAATTAATCTAATTGAGATTTTAAATAAGCACCTCTTTACAAGTCTGAACCTCAATTCCTGAAGTCAACAGTAAATGATTAAATACTCTTAAACTTACTGTACATAAATTAGCCAGATTTTCTACCTTTGCAATTCGAAAAAATATCCACTTTTATAAATTCATCATGCTAAGTTTCTTTAAGGGAAGATCTCATCAGATTTATGCAGTAGGTCATCAAGTACCATTTACAACCATCGATTTGGAAAAGCTTCTTTGGCTTTTTGATGCCGAAAAAATGATGCTTCCGGATGAACTACAGGAAACTTATGTAGGCCCCCGAAAAGAAATGATAAGCCCATGGAGCACCAATGCAGTGGAAATCACGCAAACTATGGGGATTTCAGGAATATCCAGGATAGAACCTTTTGATCAAACAGAAAATCTCTCCACCCCTATTGACCCTATGTTACAAGCCAAATACCAGGGTTTAAATGAAAGTATTTTTAATATTGACAAAAAACCTGAGGAAGTACTCCTGATTAATGATATTTCCGCCTACAATGACAAAGAAGGATTAGCTCTTAATGAAGAAGAAGTAGCCTACCTGGAAAAAGTGAGTTCCGATTTGGGCAGACCGTTAACTGACAGTGAAGTTTTTGGCTTCTCCCAAGTAAATTCAGAGCATTGTCGGCACAAGATTTTCAATGGAACTTTTGTGATTGACGGAAAAGAAATGCCTTCCACATTATTTCAATTAATTAAAAAAACTTCAAAGGTTAATCCCAACAGAATAGTTTCTGCCTATAAAGATAATGTAGCCTATCTTAAAGGCCCCAGAGTACAACAATTTGCACCCGTTGATCAAACTAAGGCAGATTTTTTTGCTAAAAAAGAGTTTAATTCCACTATTTCACTAAAAGCTGAAACTCATAATTTCCCCACTACTGTGGAACCATTTTATGGTGCCGCAACAGGCTCCGGAGGCGAAATAAGAGACAGAATGGCTGGCGGAAAAGCAGGGGTCCCTTTGGCCGGAACAGCTGTTTACATGACCTCTTATTCCCGCTTAAAGGATGACAGACCCTGGGAAAATGGTATGAAAGAAAGACCATGGTTGTATCAGTCTCCAATGGATATTCTTATTAAAGCTTCCAATGGAGCATCTGATTTTGGAAACAAATTTGGCCAACCACTCATTGCAGGATCTGTACTGACTTTTGAGCACGAAAACAATGACAAGAAATACGGCTTCGATAAAGTTATTATGCAGGCCGGAGGCATTGGATATGGTATTCTGGAAGAAAGCCAAAAAGACATCCCTCAAAAAGGTGATAAAATAGTGGTAATGGGTGGTGATAACTACCGCATTGGAATGGGCGGAAGTGCGGTTTCCTCTGTAGATACCGGCCAGTTTGAAAGCCAGATTGAGTTAAATGCCGTACAACGTGCCAATCCTGAAATGCAGAAACGAGTGGCTAATGCTATACGTGCAATGGCTGAAACCGGCAATAACCCTATTATTTCCATCCATGATCATGGAGCAGGCGGGCATTTAAATTGTCTTTCTGAGCTAGTAGAAGAAACAGGCGGAAAAATAGATTTAAGAAAGCTACCGGTGGGCGACTCTACCCTATCAGCTAAGGAAATCATTGGCAATGAGTCACAAGAAAGAATGGGCCTGGTGATTAAAGAAAAAGACCTACCCATTCTGGAGAAAGTCTCTAACAGGGAAAGGGCACCATTTTATGTAGTAGGAGAAATCACAGGGGACAAGCATTTTAGTTTTGAAGATAAAGAAGGTAAAAAGAATCCGGTAGATTGGCCTTTGACATCAATGTTTGGAAATTCTCCCAAGACATTATTGACTGACACTAAAAAACAAACTCAATTTGCTAAAATAAACTACACTCAGGATTTACTGGAAAATTATATTAAAGATGTCCTGAAGTTGGAATCGGTGGCTTGTAAAGACTGGTTAACTAATAAAGTGGACAGATGTGTCACCGGAAAAGTGGCCAAGCAACAAAGTACAGGACCTGTTCAATTACCTTTGAACAATGTAGCAGTAATGGCACTGGATTTTCAGGGGGAAAAAGGGATTGCTACTTCCATTGGGCATGCGCCTGTCACTGCATTGGTCAATCCTAAATCCGGCTCCCAGTTAGCAATAGCAGAAGCATTGACCAACATCATCTGGGCTCCAATAGAAGAAGGCCTCAAAGGAATTTCATTAAGTGCCAACTGGATGTGGCCTGCTAAAAATGAGGGCGAAAATGCACGTTTATATGAAGCTGTTGAGGCCGTAAGCGATTTCGCCATTTCATTGGGGATAAACATTCCTACAGGAAAAGATTCGCTTTCCATGGTACAAAAATATCCATCCGGAGAAAAAGTATTTGCTCCGGGCACAGTAATTATTTCAGCTGGTGGTGAGGTATCTGATATCAAAAAAGTAGTGGAAACCGCCTTAAAACCTGTTGATAATAGCAGGATAGTTTATATTAATTTATTTAAAGATAATTTTGAATTGGGGGGCTCTGCCTTTGCTCAAAGCATCAACCAGCTTGGTACAAATACCTCTGAAATTAAAGATACTGAGCATTTCATTAAGGCGTTCGAATTAGTTCAACAATTAGTTTCAGATAGGAGGATTTTGGCAGGCCATGATATTGGCTCCGGTGGAATGATTACTTCCTTATTGGAGATGTGTTTCCCTCATAACACCTGGGGAATGGATCTGAATTTCATTAGCATTCCTGAAGAGGACTTAGTGAAAATTTTATTCAGTGAGCAACCGGGCTTACTACTACAAGTGAGTGATTTATCTGTTTTGGAAGAATTAAAAAGCAATTCCATAGAGTTTTTTGATTTGGGCAGGATACAACAGCAAAAAACAATTGCCATTCAAAAAAACACTCAAAATTTAGTCCTTTCTATTCCGGAATTAAGGGATCAGTGGTATGAGACTTCTTATTTACTGGATCGTGAGCAAAGTGGTGCTGATTTGGCACTGGAAAGGTTTACCAATTACAAAGTACAGGAGTTGAAATTTGATTTCCCTAAACATTTTAAAGGTAGCTGGGCATCAATGGGCATAGATAAAAACAGGAATACTCCATCAGGCATCAAAGCAGCTATTATTCGTGAAAAAGGCGTCAATAGTGACCGTGAAATGGCTTATATGATGTATATGGCTGGTTTTGACGTAAAGGATATTCATATGACCGATCTGATGAGTGGAGAAGAAGATTTATCAGACGTCAATTTCATTGTTTTTACAGGAGGATTTTCCAATTCAGATGTACTGGGCTCTGCCAAAGGATGGGCCGGGGCTTTTAAATACAATGAAAAGGCTAAATCTGCTTTAGAGAATTTTTATGCCCGTAAAGACACCTTAAGTTTAGGTGTGTGTAATGGTTGCCAACTAATGGTTGCTCTTGATTTAATTTATCCTGAACATAAGCAAAAAATAAGTATGAAGCATAATAGCTCCAATAAATTTGAATGTGCTTTTGTCAATGTAGATATTCCCCAAAACGATTCTATCATGTTATCAAGTATGGCTGGTAGCCGTATGGGTATCTGGATTGCTCATGGAGAAGGAAGATTCTCCATGCCTAAAGATGAATCAGATTACCAGATAACTGCTAAATACAGCTATGAAGCTTATCCCGGCAATCCAAATGGATCTGACTTTAACGCAGCCGCCATTTGCTCAAAAGATGGAAGACATTTGGCCATTATGCCACACCTGGAAAGAAGTATATTTCCATGGAATTGGGCCAACTACCCTGAAAACAGAGCCGGTGATGAAATTTCACCATGGGTTGAAGCATTAACCAATGCTTTTTCCTGGGTCAAAAACCATTATTCCACAAGCAAATAAGTTATTTAAAATAGCTAAAAAACAGGTAACATTTTTTAAGTACCAAAGTTACATATACTATGGTACTTAAATATCTTACTCTTCTGACATTTTTTCTACTAGTTAGTGGTTGCTATCTGGGCAGGGAGTATCCTGTAGAATATGACTATAACTTTATTGCTAACTTTGAACAGTATGAAACCTTCTGCTTTGTAAATACCCCACACCAGTTTGATTCCAGAACTGATCAATTGATAAAGAAAACTATCATTAATCATATGGAATTATTAGGTTACACCTTTACACCTGATAGAATTAATGCTAATCTTCTTGTAAATTACTTCTATTACAACGGCAAACTAAAATATCATGGATACAGCCAACCTGATATGAAAAAGTTTATTAAAAATAGTGAAGAAGAGAAAAGAAATGAAAAATATCACAAGAGGAAATTGCCCATCAATCGGGGAACTTTTGTGATTAACTTTACTGATAATAGAGAGCATTTAATGGTTTGGCAAGGGTATACTACTGACTTATATAGGGATCGAATTTTTCAAGACCCTAGAAAAACCCGAATTGCTATAATTAGCATTTTAAAAAACTATGGGTACATTCCTCTTGAATTACAAAATAATTAAAACACTATCTCATCAATAATGACCCACCCCTGCTGACAAAACACCCAATAAAACTACCTGGACATAATAAAGATAATTTTCTCTTATCTCAACTGGAGAAGTATATATCTAAAAACAAGTAAGTTGCAACCAAATAATGAGTTCACTAAAAATATTTAGCAATTATTTTCCTCTCAATGTTTGCACAAAATAAATTCATTATTACCTTTGTGATCTCTTAGCAATAAGGGGATTAAAAATTGCCCGATGGTGTAATTGGCAACACGTCTGTTTTTGGTACAGAAGAGTCTAGGTTCGAGACCTAGTCGGGCAACAAAAAGTCCCGTCTCGATTTTTCGGGACGGGATTATTTTTAAGTGATAAACTTTAAAAAACATGTCCTCTGTAAAAATATTTTCAGGCTCAGCATCTAGTTATCTTTCCGAAAAAATAGCCGCAAGTTATGGGAAGCCGCTTGGGAATATTACGCTTGACAAATTTAGTGATGGTGAAATATCACCCTACTTCACAGAATCAATAAGAGGAAGCCATGTATTCCTTATTCAATCTACCTTCCCTCCTGCAGATAATATCATGGAACTTCTATTAATGATAGATGGGGCCAAGAGGGCAAGTGCTGAAAATGTAACTGTAGTAGTGCCTTATTTTGGCTATGCACGTCAGGATAGGAAAGATAAGCCACGTGTGGCTATTGGAGCCAAAATGATTGCCAATATATTGGAAGCTGCCGGTGCGGATAGAATAGTAACATGCGATTTGCATGCCGGACAAATTCAAGGATTCTTCAACATCCCTGTAGATCATATGGATGCATCGGCTATTTTTGTTCCTTATTTGAAAGAAAGCATTAATGAAAATACCATTTTTGCTTCACCGGATGTAGGAGGAACTGCCAGAGCAAGAAGATATGCCAAGCATTTTCAGGTAGACATGGTAGTGTGCGACAAACACAGAAAAAAAGCCAATGAAATAGCCTCCATGCAAGTGATTGGTGATGTGGATGGTAAAGATGTTATTCTTTTTGATGATTTGATAGATACAGCAGGTACATTGTGCAAAGCAGCTGACATACTAAAAGAAAAAGGTGCCAAAACTGTAAGAGCAGTAATTACTCATCCCGTATTATCTGGAAATGCTTACGAAAACCTGGCCAATTCCACACTGGATGAACTCATTACTACAGACACATTGCCATTAAAACAAAAGCTCGATAAAATTAAAGTATTGACTGTGGCTGATATGTTTGCAAAGGCTATCAGAAAAATTCACGATCATGAGTCAATCAGTTCATTATTTATATAAATACAGCAATACAAAAATTCACTTTTAACAATTAATATATTATGAAAACAGTTGAGATTATAGGGTATAAGAGAGCAAATCTTGGCAAAAAAGAGGCGAAAAGATTAAGAGCAGAAGCAATGGTTCCTGCAGTAATCTATGGTGGTGAAAAACAAGTTCACTTCTATGCGCCAATGATTCTTTTTCGTCCATTGGTTTACACAGGAGAAGCACACTTTGTTAATTTAAACATTGAAGGCGAACAATATCAGGCAATTTTACAGGATATTTCTTTTCATCCTGTTAATGAATTGATCCTTCATGCCGATTTCTTAGAGTTACACAAAGGGAAACCTATTAAAATGAACATTCCAGTTCATTTGACTGGAACAGCTCCTGGTGTTACAAAAGGTGGTACTTTGATTCACAAAAGAAGAGCGCTTACCTTGAAAGCACTACCAAAAGATATGCCGGAATTTATTGAAGTTGATATTTCACACCTTGATTTTGGTAAAGCAGTAAAAGTAGAATCTGTAAGCCTGGAAAATATTCAGGTATTGGATACTGCCGCAGCATCAATTGCAGTAGTTGAGATACCAAGAGCACTAAGAGGTAAAACAGCAGAAGATGAAGCAGAAGCAATTGCGGAAGCAGCAGCTGATGATACTGAATCTGAGCCAATAGAGGGTTAAACCCAAATAATATTTTTATTCAAAATCCTGTACTTTCCCAAGTACAGGATTTTTTTTTTCATATTTTTACTACCCTACTCTATAAACCACAATCAAAGAGATTGGCTCCTACTCCACCTATAGTTCCGGAATTGTTAATAAAGCGTTGAATTGTAACACACATCAATTTCATTTAATATATTAACCTGAGTTCGATTTTAAATTTGTGCTAAAAACTCATTAGAACGTTCCCGCTCGTGCGGGACTGGCTATTTCGGTCCCGATGGATCGGGATTACATTTTTCATAAAAAAGAAAATTATCCGTAATCTCATTATATATAGTATGAGATACCGCATAAATAAAGACTTTTTAAAAAAGTAAGTCTTTATTTTGCGGCATGACGCTATCATTAATAGTCGAACTCAGGTTATTAGAATTCTATAAAATTGCAATAATAGCGATGTGTTAGTAACAGAAATCCTTGAAAACGTAAAACCACTATATGGATTACAACCAAATATTTAATAAAATAAGAAAGGAATTGGAAAAATTGCCTCATAAGGGCAAAGTAGCTGACTATATACCAGAACTTGCTAAAATAGACCCTGATAAGTTAGGTGTTCATTTGACTACAATTGATGACCAGCATTATTGTTTTGGCGATGCTGATGAAAAATTCTCTATACAAAGTATAGCAAAAGTTCTTTCCCTTGCCATGGCCTATAAGCAAGAAGATGAGAAACTTTGGAAAAGAGTTGGAGTGGAACCTTCAGGTACTCCATTTAATTCTTTATTACAATTGGAGCATGATAATGGGAAGCCTCGGAATCCTATGATCAACTCCGGGGCATTAGTGGTTTGCGATGTATTGGTAAGTTACCTGAAAAATCCAAAAGAAGAATTCCTGGAGTTTGTACGAAAGGTTTCTGGTATTCCTGATTTACAATATTCTGAAAAAATTGCAAGCTCAGAAAGATCCATGAGCTATATCAATACAGCATTGATCAACCTAATGAAATACTTCGGTAATATCCACAATGATATTGAAGTGGTAATGGACTTCTATGTGAATTTATGCTCCATTGAAATGACCTGCAAAGAACTGGCTCATACTTTTCTCTTTCTTGCCAATGATGGGGTAAATCCATACTCAAAGGAAAGAATCATTACTGCCAGTAAAACGAAGCGAATCAATGCCATTATGCAACTTTGCGGCTTCTATGACCAGGCCGGTGACTTTTCTTTTAAAATAGGATTACCAGGGAAAAGTGGAGTTGGAGGAGGGATAGTAGCTGTACATCCGGGAAAATACTCCATAGTAGTATGGAGCCCACGTCTTAACAAACAAGGGAATTCAAGCAAAGGGATGGAATTTCTTGAAATGTTCACTACAGAAACCAAATATTCTATTTTTTAGAGGAATGAAAATAGCTGTAAAACATTCACATTTAAGGCTACAATAATTCTCTTTCAAGCATTTAATTCACAAATCATGAAATGTGCATGATTGAAAGTTTCCACTTTTTACTTACCTTTGTGTAGTAAAAGAACTGAAAATCCATTTATTCTGTTTATGGAATGTATTTTCACCAAAATAAATCAGTTACTTTTAAAATTTTAATTCATTCAAATCAAATTATGGGTAGATCGCAGGAAACATTTAATAAAAAAGAAAAAGAAAAGAAAAAGCTAAGAAAGAAGCAGGACAAAGAACAAAAAAAGGAAGAGCGAAAAGCGAATTCTGACAAAGGAAAAAGCGTAGATGAAATGATGGCTTATGTAGATGAGTATGGAAACATATCGGATACCCCGCCAGATCCTACCAAGAAAAAGAAAAACATCAAGGCTGAAGACATTCAAATTGGCATAGCCAAGCAAGAAGCTCCTGACCCGGCTGATGCCATCAGAAAAGGAACCATTACTTTCTTCAATGAGTCAAAAGGGTATGGTTTTATAAAAGATCATGAGACTCAGGACAGTGTTTTTGTGCACGTGAACGGGCTTATTGATAATGTACATGAAAATGATAAAGTTACTTTTGAGACAGAAATGGGTCAAAAAGGTTTAAATGCTATCAAAGTAAAATTGATAAGTTAAAATATTTATTTACCCTAAGGTAGTGTTTATACCTTAGAGGTTTTTATTTGGGAAACGAAGTTTGGAAATGTCCAGGCTTTTTTTTTGCGCTATACTTTCTGCGGCCTTATAATACCACAGTAGGAAGTTAAGCTATTTTATACTCACCATAAAGTCTTCGAAAAGTCTAAATGAGCAATCTTCAGAAACAGCACCCTTGACTCTTTCACTAACCTAAAAGGATAAAATCAGTAAAAATTGTAAGTTTTACAACAGATGGTGTAAGATAATGGCAATGTTTTTTTTTCAATTTTGAAGCATAAGTAAATTATGAACCAACCGGTTACTCCGGTTATAAAATATGCTAACTATGAAAAACAATTTGCCTTACGGAGAAGAGCACACTGATTTTGGAGGAAACTGGAATGTTCCTGCAGCCTCACAAAAAGATAACGGAATCAAGTCAAATAAAAATTCAAAAAACAGATCACGTAAAAAAAGAAACTAAACTCTTTGTATTGAAGCTTTGCTTTCCGGTGAAGTATTAATACTGAAGTTTATGAAATTTATTAATCATCCTTTTGATTGTCCATTTCAGGCAAACAAAGGATGATTTTTTTTCTTTTAAGCCCTTTCCCACTCTCCTTCCTTGAGTAGTTATACGAATATTTTCTTTAATGAGGTGAGCATGAGTGCTCATGGTCAGCCAATGCTATTAAGTTAAGTTTTAATTTAAACCTCAACCTTGCATCCTTCTCCATAGGGAGAAGGAGATTTGCCTTAACTTAATTGCGTTGCCAGCCGAGGAATAGCTTTCCCGACTATACCTGTGTGACCATTGGAAATAAATATATACTGAAATGAAAAATTCATCGGATAAAATTGTCCTGTTTAATCCATATTCTTAACTTTGTTACTTAAGAAAAGAAAAATGTTTTCAAAAGCCTGTGAATATGGAATTAGAGCTACTCTCTATATAGCCTTAAAGTCTTTGGACAATGAAAGGGTAAGTCTCAAAGACATCGCAAAAGAGATTGATTCTCCTGAAGCTTTTACTGCAAAAATATTGCAACAATTGGCCAGGAATAAAATTGTTGATTCAGTGAAAGGACCGTCCGGTGGATTTAAAATTGAAAAAAGTAAAATTGATTCTATCAAACTGATTCAGATTGTCTCTACAATAGATGGAGACGCCATTTTCAGAGGCTGTGGCTTAGGGTTAAAGCAATGCGATGAGGAATTCCCTTGCCCGGTTCACAATAAATTTAAGGTAATCCGTGATGGCTTAAAGGACATGTTGGAAACCACCAGCGTTTACGAACTTGCAACAGGGATTAATGTGGGATTGACTTTTTTGAAAAGGTGAGTAATTAAAACCATAGTTTGTTTGTCAACTAAGCTGAAGAAATTTCATAAGATTTAAATCGTTATCATAATGGAGCCAAGGGAAATATTAAATATTAATGATATCAAAGAATTGGTTGATAACTTTTATGGCAAAGTTCGGGAAGACGATAAACTGGCAGATATTTTCAATAAACAAATTGGTGATCGCTGGCCGGAGCATTTGGAAAAAATGTACAGGTTTTGGCAAACCATATTGCTCGGTGAGCATACCTACTATGGAAGTCCTTTTGCTCCACATGCAAATTTACCAGTAGAAAAAGCCCATTTTGAAAGATGGATAGAGTTATTCTTTCAAACCATAGATGAAAATTTCACAGGAGATAAAGCCAAAGAGGCTAAGTGGAGAGCCGCAAAAATGGCTGAAATGTTTAACTATAAAATTGAATTTTATAGAAACAATTCTTCAAGCCCAATTACCTAATTTCATTATATCCCTATTATTCATTTTTAAAATGTAAAATAGATAGAGCATACTTCTATCCGACATTCTTTCCTAACAGACAACTTCTGAGGTTGTAATATCAAACATCACCCCTACCCCTGCCGTTGATGAAAAATTCAATAAATTCCCGCCAATTCAAATTAACGAAAAAATACTTTATCGACAGTTTAAAGTGCTTAATCGTAACATTTGCAACCTTTATCGAACAATATCAGTAAAACATATAAGATTTGACAGGCATTTTGTAATAAAATGGAGCATTGATCTGACGACCTTTGAAATGTGAGAAAATGATTTTTCAAAAAATGTTAATCGAAAAAGAGAAAGTAAAGCATATAAAAGACTAATTATTTTTTAATAAAAATGAACCAGTATTAATTATTTATTTATAGATAATTATAAAAAGTAAAACTATTTTTTAACTAAACTTCAACAGTTATGGAAACGAAATACAAAAAGGGGGAAGTTGTATATGAAAGAACACGCCCCTCCCAGAAATTGTATATAAGTCGTTGTGTTTCTGGTATCTACTATTGCAAAGTAGAAGAAGACACCAAAAGGAAAGAGTTAGTATATTTTGAAAGAGACATACTACCTTATATGGAAAAATCAAATTAAAGCGCATTTTAAATCAAAATTCATCAAATAAACAATTCACTAAATTTTAGTACTATGAGTAATTTACTTTATGTTATTGCAGTAATCTTAATAATTGCCTGGGCGGTAGGCTTTTTTGCTTACAGTGCAGGTGGTATTATCCACATTCTTATTGTTATTGCAATAATTGCAATTATTCTAAGAGTAATAAGAGGGGGAAGAATATAAATCAACAAGAAATAAAACTATCATGGAACATACACAAAACAATGGGAACGGGAAAGTATTAGCAGGCTTGCTTATTGGCGCCATATCTGGTGCGGCCTTAGGGATTTTATTTGCTCCATCCGATGGACGCAAAACGCGGGATAAGTTATCTGAAGAAGTCAATAAAATGACGCATGATTTTAAGGAGAAGTTGGCGCAGGAAACCGAGAGCATTAGGGACAGAGCCATGCGACTGATTGGATATACTGAAGCCAAAGCTGAAAAATTATCCAGTGAGGTAAAAGAAACTACCAAGGATATGGTGAAGGAAAAAGCCAGTGAAACATCCAGCAAAGCGGATAACTTAAAACAGAACCTATAAACCTCAAGCCATCTAAAAGAAGTTGCTTTTAGATGGCTTTTTTTATGCGGAAAAAATTACGTTTTAAATAAATTATTTGTTTCCAGAACCCACGAAATATTCTGCTAAAGAAGCATGGGCAATCCTGCCATCCTTCCTAAAAGTTGTTAAAAGGTTTGAATAAATAATAATTAAATAATTCGCAATCCGGATATCTCAACTATTACCTTCTGAAAACCAACCTATAATGTTTGATAAAGCAAAAATTGATGAATTGACAAGCAATTTAAAGCAGTTTGTGAAAACCAATATCAAATTGGCAAAACTGGAGGCAACAGAAAGAGCCACCACAATTGCTCCCAATGTTATAGCTTTGTCAATCATAGCATTGGTGCTCTATTTGGTACTCTTATTCTTAAGTATAGGCCTTAGTCTTTATTTATCAGAATTACTGGAATCCACTTATGGAGGTTTTTTGATTATGGGGGGCTTTTATCTATTGGTTGGAATTATATTCATTTTAGGTCGGAAAAAGATACTTCGCAATCCTATCCGTGATTTAATAATCAAATCTATCTTCCGAAATTATTAAGCATTTATTCTGATAAGAAACATGGAACCTACTTTTATCAATAACCACCAGGACTTAAAAGCCCATATAAAGGAATTAAAAATCCGGAAATTTAATGAAGAAGCAGCGTTAAATGCTTCATTTGAAGAATTCACAAATTCCTTGAATCCCTCAAGGCTCATCAAAAACACAGTGGGCGAGCTGATTCCTCCAGGTGATGTGGCCGGAAGTTTATCCAAAGCCGGACTTATTGCCGGAGCCAATTTAGTGATAGATCAGATTTGGGGCCGACATAAAACAGTGATAGGCTTTCTATCATCTCTGGTTGTGAGAAATATTTCTTCCTATATAATCAATAGAAACTTGTTTGGTGTGATAACAAGGATTAAAAATAAATTCACATAGAATCGGCTAAGAGTAATTATTATGCCTCTTTAAATTATTGGAGGGAACAAATAGAAGATAGAATTCTAAGATTTATGTAATATATAATAATCATTATGTAAGAATAATGAAGGAAAAGTAAGAGAATTTTACACGTGGATAATTTTATACACCTAAAACTCAATATCATGAAAAAATTAACGATCGGATTGCTTACTGCATGTTTACTAGTTATTGTAAGTCCTATTCAAACTTCGGCCAATTCCGGAGCAGAAACCCCTACAGAAAACACAGCTACTCCGGCACACGTCACTTCTTTGCTCAATCGATTGGATGAAATTAACAATCTTTCCAAAGAAGGTATGAGCCGTGAGGAAAAAAAAGAATTAAGAAAAGAAGTTAAATCAATAAAAAAGGAATTAAAAGCTACAGGCAATGGAGTTTATCTATCAGTAGGCGCTATCATTATAATTGTTTTATTATTGATTCTTTTGTTATAATATATTTAAAGTCTACGTTCATTCAGATGAGTGTGGTTAATTGGAAAGATCACTGGATTAAATATTCAGTGATTTTTTTATTCAAATAAACACTGATTTTTAATTCAGCTCAGGATAACATCCTGTATTAATACTCTTTAATCTTAAAAAAACATTGTCTACCATAGTAACGTTTGTGTAGAAGTTATTCATTTATTATTCTAAATTCATCTAAAATCAAATAACATGAAAGTTGCAGGTATTATTTTACTGGTAGTGGGCTTAATAGGAACAATTGTTTTTGGGATCCAGGCTATGCAGGATTCAGAGAGCTTTAGCTTTTTGGGCATGGAGGTAGCAGTAAGTTCAGCTGATTGGACACCCTTAATTATTAGTGCCATAATTCTTGTTGTAGGTTGGGTAATAACCTCCCGTAGCAAAAAATAATATGAGATTTGAACTCAAACTTTTATTTAAGTATCCTCTATCATAAGAAACGATATTAAAATGATGATTTAGTTGTTATAGCATTAATTGTAAGTGACTAATAACAGCATGTATAGTCTGAGATTTTAAAGATTATAGATGCTGTTATTATACTTTTACTTTAAAGTCGGATTAGTTTAAATTCAAATATTTTATTAAATGCACAAACCATTGTCAATCACTGTATTTGTTGTTAGTCTGCTTATCAGCATGCAAATCCATGCTCAAGACTCAGACTCACTTAGCTCACAAAATGAGTATAAATTTGGTATTGGTGCAGGGGCAGGATTTGCTACAGGCTATGGCTTGTCATTTAGATATATACCTGAAAAATTTGGTGGACAAGTGAATTTTGCTCCTTATAAAGACAAGGAAACTGAAAGGTATAGTTTCGGTGTTACTTTCCTCTATATGTTAATTGAAAGTAACTCGACCAATCTTTTCCTTTATCAGGCAAACCATTATTATTATAATTCTGAAATATCTTACCTCTACAACCCTGGTATGCCTAATAATCAAGAAGAAACCCGGTATACAGAAGGTTATTTCAATAATGGCCTGGGCTTTGGTATTGAAATTATTTTTGTAAAAAGAGTAGGGCTAAATATAATGGCTGGATATGCATTTTATGATAATTTTCAGCAACTAAACGTCACCGGAGAACTGGCATTATATTATAAGTTTTAGCCAGAATCTATTTTGAAAAAGATCATCCACATAATCACTTCAATTCCATTTTAATAAAATAATGTATTTTGAAGTTTATGTGAAAAATACCTAAGCTTATTAAATAAAATAGTTTCACCCAATAAATCAATAAACTTTACTACATTCGGGTTGTAAAAAAAAATCACTAATCAATGGCTTTAACCACCATCATATTAATCGTAGCCATTGTTATTGGCTTATGGCTTTTCTTTTTCATTTTCCCGGTCAATTTATGGATTACAGCCATTTTCTCCGGGGTACGTATCAGCCTGTTGGAACTGGTCTTTATGAGGTTTCGTAGAGTTCCCCCTGGTCTGATTGCCAATTCTATGATTATTGCCACCAAAGCAGGTATTACTGATGTAACTACCAGCGAGATGGAAACCCATTACTTGGCCAATGGAAATTTACCCAATGTTATCAAAGCACTAATTGTAGCCGATAAGGCCAATTTAAAATTAAGTTTTAAACAAGCCACTGCCATTGATCTGGCCGGACGGGATGTATTACAGGCGGTACAGGTATCGGTAACTCCTTATATGATCATTGTTCCTGCCATTACCGGTGTATCTCTGGATGGAATTCAATTAATAGCTGTTGCCAGGGTAACAGTACGCACTAATCTCCAAAGGTTGGTAGGTGGTGCCGGAGAAGAAACTATCAAAGCCCGGGTGGGACAAGGAATTATTTCGTGCATCGGTACAGCCAAAAGCTATTATGAAGTGCTGGAAAACCCCGAAAACATCTCCAAAAAAGTATTGGCTGATGGATTGGATGCTGGTACAGCCTTTGAAATACTTTCTATTGATATTGCAGATATAGATATCGGGACCAATATTGGTGCAGCCTTACAAATTGACCAGGCTACTGCTGATTTAAGCATCGCCAAAGCAAAAGCAGAAGAAAGACGAGCCATGGCTGTTGCTACAGAGCAGGAGATGTCTGCTCGGGTTCAGGCAGCTAAAGCCAGTGTGATCAGAGCTGAATCTGAAATTCCAGTGGCACTATCAGGTGCTTTCAGGTCAGGAAGATTTTATTGATCCAATCAAAAATCTAATTTAAAAGTAATGAGAGTTAGCACAGATTGAGTAATTGTTTACTCAATCTGTGCTAACTCTCATTGTAAAAGAAATATTATAAATTAAACTTTAGCTAATGTTTCTAAAGACAAACCTTTTAAAAGTCTCTCCATTTAAAAGTTGTTGATTGAGCTAAATTTCAGCTAACCAATAATTGAATTCCGGCTTTTGCAACACTATTATTGAACGTCCGTTTCTTACTGAAAAGTCTTTCCACACACCACTCCTATTACATTTATTACTGACCATTTCAATTGATTGGCAATTTTTCGGGCATTGAAAGTTTTTTTTATATTGTTGTTTCAAAAGCTCGTTTGGAAACTGAACCAATCAGCAGATATAAACTATATAGTATGTTTTCAATGATAATGATAAAAAGGGTGGCATTAACATTTTTATGTCTGCTCCTGCCCTATTTCTCCAATGCCCAAATATTGAATATTGAAAAGCTCAGGTTGGAAAAAGACACAGCAAAGCATTTCTTGATGAAACTGACAACGGAACTAAGTGCTTATAACAGGAGCGCCACTCCTGACAATCCTGTTAATTTTTTCGGTTATAATCTTGATTTTAATTCCATATTCTATCCTGATAAGCATGCATATACCTTTCTGGGTAAATTTGATTATGTAGAACTAAACGATGCCAACGTAGTCAATTTTGGTTTTCTGCATACGCGGATCAATTTCCTGAGGGAAAGAATGATCAGTTATGAAACTTTTGCCCAATTTTCCTATGATGATTTCCGAGGTTTAAATTCCAGATGGATCACAGGCGGATCTGTGAGAATAAAGGTTTTTGAGAATGAAAAAACTACTTTGGTGTGGAGCACTGGCGCCATGTATGAATACGAAAAATGGCAGGTTCCTGAATCTGATGAGCAGGTGGAAGTTAATTTCTTAAAAAACACGAACTATCTTTCCATCAGAAGAACAGTGAATGAAATCATCGATTTTAACATGATTAACTACTATCAAACTGGCTATGATCAGGAGATTGATCAATTCAGGAACAGGCTTAGTAGTTCCACAATTTTAAATTTCAAATTAAGCAAATGGCTCTCCTGGAAAAATAGCTTTGATATTAGTTACGAGGACAAACCGATTGTGGACATTACTAAATTGATCTACACACTCAGAACCGGGATTTCATTGGATTTGTAATATCGAAAACTACTTCATGTTTTTTAGATTACAAATTTATTTTTTCACCTACAAAGCTTTATAATTAATATGTATTGTTGCAATAAATCTCTAAACTTATTAAATAACCATCCCGAGTATTGGAGAGACAATTAAATAAATACTGTAGACATGAAAAGAAGAAGGTTTGTAAAGGGACTTATTGGGCTCACCGGATTAGGGGCACTTACTGGTTTATATGCCTGGCAAATAGAACCTTTTTGGCTTGAATTTGTAAAAAAGAAAATGCCTCTTCAAAACCTACCTTCAAGTTTGGTTGGTAAAACAGTAATGCAAATCAGCGATCTGCATGTGGGCAATAGGTTTGATTATCAATACATTATCGATTCTTTCAGAAAAGCCCAAAAACAACATCCTGATTTTGTGGTATATACCGGTGATTACGTCAGCTATGAATCCCCTCAACAATTAGAGCAACTTCAGGAAGTATTAAATCATGCTGTAAAAGGAAAACTGGGAACTGTTGGTATTTTAGGAAACCATGATTATGGAAAGAATTGGCAGGAAAATATAGTAGCTGAAAAAATATTTTCCCTGCTGGACAGATATGGGATTAAATTATTGAGGAATGAGCAAACTGAAATAGAAGGCCTGAATTTTATTGGGTTTGATGATTTGTGGGCTACAAATTTCCATCCTGAGAAGGTGATGACTGATTATGATCCTGAAACAGCAAACCTTGTATTATGCCATAATCCTGATGTATGTGATTTAAACATTTGGAATGGATATCAGGGATGGATTCTATCCGGACATACTCACGGGGGACAAGTTAAGCCACCATTTCTTGATCCACCTTTACTTCCTGTCAAGAATGAAAGGTATTCATCAGGAGAAATTGATTTAAAAGATGGAAGAACATTATACATTAACAGGGCTTTAGGACATCTATGGCAGGTGAGGTTTAACGTGAGACCGGAAATTACAATTTTTAAATTACAGCAGGTTTAATAACGACAAACACTTTCACATTTATAGCAAATCGTGCTTTTATCAATATCCGTGAAAACAACCCAAATATTAAACTTATTTTTTCTTATCCCACCAAACATAAGCCAAAAACAATAGAATACTTGCAATAGATCCCCAAATCAAACCATTTTGCAAACGTTGATTGTTTTCACCTAAATAGGCAATAAGGATTGTTAATGGAGCAATACCAATTAAAGTAGCACCAATAAACCGCCAATAGCCCATTCTGAGAATTCCCCCGACAAAGCTTATAGCATCATTTGATAAAAAGGGAGACAAACGTGTGACTACCACAGCCCAAAAACCATATTCATTGATGAAATTTTCAATCTTTCGCTCTGACTTACCACCAAGAATCTTCTTTACTACTCCTGTGCCTAAATAAGCACCTATTGCATAGCCCACTGTAGAAGCACAAAATATGGCCACCAGGATAATTAAAGAGCCCCAATAAGGTCCATAAGCCAGAATAGTCGCCACCATCAAAAAGGGAGTTGGTACTATGATCAGGAACATTTGAGCAACCATTGCAAATACAATGACAAGTGGTCCCCAGAAACTAAATTGACTTACCCATTCTTTTGTTCTTTCCTCATCCTGACTCGTAAGCACCTCCCATGCATTTTTTAGTTCCTCACTCACTTCAGGTACAAAAAAGTAAATCAGTAATACCGCCAAAACGATGGTTAAAGATATGTATAAAGGAAGTTTGCTTTTTTTGGTTTTACCTTGTTCTTGCGTTAGTGCCATATGAATATCATAAAATCAGTAAATTAAAAGCGTACCTGCCAATGGTTACATTCACGCAATGTCTATTTGATTGGTTGATAAAAGATTGAAAAGAATGGAGAAAAATCAGTAAAAACAGTGTAGTATGAAACCAGTGTTCTAAGCAAGAGACCAGCCATAACTAGTAAGCCATTTCCGGTCTGACTACCATCTCAGCTAGACAGAACCGCAGGACGGTTTGGAACCGTGCTGACCAGTAGCACTCTGTTTGCCCTCGTCTTGTGTCCCCACAGACGAGCTGGAAAAGGCTTGGATACAAGAGTTGAGAAAGTTTGCTGTGCTCGCAAGGACGTTCTAATCTTAATCTTCTGAAATATTAGGATTGGGTTTTTGTATTAGTGTGGTGTTAATGCCTCACCCCATCCCTCTCCAAAGGAGAGGGAGCTCATTTAAGGAAAATTTGAAGGCTTAGTTTAAATATTGATTGCATTTTCATTACAAGCCAGCTATTCCTTCTTAGGTCAGACTACAGGTCAGTACCGGACTTTGCCTGGAATTAACCAATCGGTCTGGATCGGTTCAAATTCACCTACAAGCCCGTGTCCGTACAAAAGAGCTTTAAGCTGGAAACTCAACTCAATAAAACTTTACCATACATTCAGGATGATTTTTTTCGAATTTCCTTACTCTACTACTCCAAATTCTGGTATTATAGCATTTAAGTTCTTCCAAATTATTTAATTCATCCACACTTTTTAGTCTACGAACCAGAGTACTGGAAATATCAAGGTATTCCAGACCATAAAGTTCTTCAAGCCCTTTTAAATTCTTGATCCTTGTACCGGCTACACTCAATCTTCTAAGATTTTCCAAACTTTCCAAAGGACGTAAGTCATCCACTGAAGAATAATCTAAATTCAGCTCTTCCAGCGTTTTCAATTGAGCCAAAGGTTTAATGGAAGCAATAGGTGTTTCCTTAATGGTAAGTCTTTTAATCTCCCCTACGGCTTCAATACTATTTAGATCGGTCAGTCTCACACGCTCAAGATAAACTGATTCCAACTGAACAAATTGATCAAGTGGTTCAAGTTGTGTAATCCCCTCATCAATGATCACTACATTGGTCATAGCCGTCAATTGATGTAGTTCCTTAGCAGTAGGCGGATTGCCCATTCCTAATTGCAACTGAAAAATCTGTTGCCAGATGAGATCCAAATCCTCCCACCAATTGCTGAGTCCTTCTGTATCATATATCACAATACAATCGTTGTCAATTTCTTTTAAGAAAACTTTTACGGTAGATTTCTCTATACCTGCATTGTCAATATTCAACAATTTCAAGCTTTTAACCCTTGAAAGCTTAAGCACTTGCTCTTCGGATAATTCATTGTTAGAAATATTAAGCTTTCTAAGCTTTTTGAGGTTCAGTAAAGGATCTACTTTGGTAAAGCCTACATTGCTTGCATTCAACTCCGACAAGCTATTTAATGAACTAAGTGGGTCCAGACTATTGATATTATTTCCGGCAATAGATAAAGATCTGAGGCGGGAGAATTTCTTCAAAGCAAATAAATCAGTGAGTCCTGAGTTGTCCAGATTTAAACTATCAGTCAATAATAGTTTCGTGAGCTGTTCCTTTTCCGGAATGGAATTTTGTGTTCCTGAAAGATAAGTATCAAAGGCTTTTTTCCATGCAGGGTTAAGCGAAGCCCACCATGCGGATAATTCTTCTGAATTGATGATAATTAATACCTGCGGATTCTCATCAGTGAAATTCGCAGCTTTTTCCCGGCTAATGAAAGTATTATCAGCATATACTTTTTCCAGGCTTTTTATAGTCATTAGAGGCTCCAGGCTTACAACCTGAGTATTGCTTATTTTCAGATTCTTTAAAGCACTATACTTTCTCAAAGGAGAAAGATCTGAAATGGCATTAAAAGTAAGATCCAATACCTGCAAGGTGTTAGGACTTAATGAATCGGACACATTTCTGATATTGGTGCGAGCCAGATGAAGCTCTGTTAGATTATTGAGGGGAAATAACAGGCTCAATTCACTAAAAAAAGTTTCGCTCAAATCCAGTTTTTTTAAAGCCTTAAAATCCGAAATCACGCTAAAATCAGAGATGTTAGTCCCTTTGAGGTATAGTTCTTCCAGTTGAGTAAGGTTCACCAGATCCTCCAAATTACGAACCTGCGTAAAGGACAGGTCAAGTATTTTCAATTTTTCGGCATAGCGTAAAAAACTAACATCCGTAATACTGGTATTAGAGAGGTTAAGATAGGTAATTTCTGTAAGACTGCTGAGCGGGGCAATGTCCTGAATTTTGGTATTACTTAAATTGATTTTCTGTAGGTCAACCAACATGTTGAGAGGTTCCACTGACACAATAAAGTCATTGCCAGCTAAATTTATTGAGTCCAGGGAAGCAATTTTATTCAGTTCACTCATACTTATACTATCAGAACTAATACCCAATTTTTCTTTGAATATGTTTTTCCATCCGAATGAAAGGTTGTTCCACCACTCTTTAAGTGCCTGCTCCCTGCTTACTTTTGTAGTATAAATACTGACAATTTGAAGTTCGTCAGTAGTTTTGTCAAGGTTAATTTCAATAAATCGTTTTTGGGTATTCAAGATAGACTCTCCTTCAAGGCCTGTACCCTTTAAAGTCCTGTTGAGTGTAACTTTAAATGATAATTCTCCATTATCACGTAAAAAGGGCTCTATTTCCTTAATTTCAAAATCAAATTTTACATCCCGAAAAAAGAATTCAATATCCTTCAAATAAGCAGTGATATCTTTATTTACCAATACCATTCTGTTAGAAGTCAGATCATCTTCCACCTGTACCTTGCCATCTCTGAATATTTTCTTATAGCTCTCACGAATGATTACATCTTTATCCCTGGGACTGCTGCTTTTACTCCCCAGGGTATTAAGCATAAATGACAAAAACCTCACCTGGTCCTCTGCCTTGGATTGATAGCTTTTCACCTCTTCCTTGGTATAATCGCCCAACTGTTGCGCATTGGCCAATTGAGCGAATAGGCCTAAAGTAAGGAGAAGACTGAATGCGATAAAAAATCTACTGTTGATCATAGATAAAGGCTTTAAGTGCCGAAATGTCTTCATTTTTTATGGGGGCAAGATCTGAAATTAACCATCCGCTATTGTAGCCCGGTCTGTTATATTCTGATATTTGAAAATACCATCCTTCACATTGGAAAAAATGAAACTTCAAATTCTTTACTGTTTTAAAAGCAATAGTTTTATTGCCTAATTCGTACAAAAAAATGGATAAATAGTCAGGCTTAAATTCAGTGCTGGTAAAATCAACACCTTTTTGATTTCGGAAAGATTTATGCAAGTTCATAAAATCCAGTTCATGACTCATAGGATGCAGAAATGATTTTTGATCACTACTATCTTTCCCAAAATACTGCTGATATTGCATGGAAGTTGCTTTGTCCAATACCCATTCAAAACCTTGTCCCTGAGGCTGTATTTTAAAGAATAAAGAGATATTTTCCTCCTGTCCGGAGCGGGTAAAAACGGCACTTACTTCAGCAAACCAACCATCATCATGAAAATTAAGATATTTTGGATTTCTTTTATCTGTCACATCATTGATGAAAGCTTTTTTTCTATCATTAGGAATACCGCTATTATCATCATCAAACAAGATGGTAATGTAATTCTTGCGCAATGAAACATCACGATAAGCCCTGTCATTTTGATAGTAGCGTTTGCCTTTCTGGTCTTCTTCACCATTAAAGCGTCTGAAAAACTGATTGACCTGCTTAGTGGAAGCATATAATTCAGTCTCATCCATGCCACTTCCACCTCCCTGCCTAATTTGGGCAGGGAGTATGGAGGGCATAGTAAGCAAGAATACGATTACAAATAATCTTAATCTTATCATGCAGAAGTTTCTGTCACACGGATATCACCTAACATCACATCCCAGAATTCGATCGTACGACCTGCAATTTGGGTTTTCTTTTTCTCTACATAAATAGTGATGTCTTTTTTGGTGGTGTCCTTATAGGTAAGGCCATCTTCAGATGTTCCTTCAAAACGTTGATATACAGTTACAACACCCACGTATTTACCATCTGGTTGCTGTTCCAGATCACTGATGTAGTGAATATCATACCAATCAATTTTTACTTTATCATAATTCAGTGCCATCAACCGCTGAAAATACTCACGTACTTTATAATAAGTTATTTCTTCGGTACTTAATGAGGAAACACCCATCTCACTATCAGGGGCAAAAAGCTCTTCTGCCCTGTCCATAACACGGTTTGCTTCAGAATAGGCAGTTTCTTTATCTCCAATAATGCTGATATATTTACTTAAATCACGCACCTTTTCAAGGGCTAGTGAATCTATTGCCTGCTTTCTTTGTGGAGAAATATCCGCTGATTGAGCCAGTGCTCCAAATGAGATGCAAAACAAAAGGGCAAGCATACTTAAATTTTTCATGTATTTTATTGCGATCAAATTCATATTATTATTCATTTTAGTGAGCATAGATTATTTACGAATCAATTCCAATTCAGTAATTTTACCATTGGCATTGGTTTTCATCTCATAGATTTCATTAAGATTTTTACCCTGATCTTTGAGATAGTTCATATAATCCTTAATGGTGGTAGGCTCATCATAATCTTTGGTACCATCGGCTGATTCATGTATAATAATCAACACAGGCACATCCCCTGAAGCAAACATAGCCTTTGCTTCATTAATGTTGCGATTAGCAGCAGTAGGGTTTTGCGAAGAAGAGCTTATAGCGCTAAAATAGCTATTTAAACGCAACATAAGATTTGCTTTGGTTTCAGCCTCTTCAACGGGCTCTTCGGATTCCGGCATTTCTTCTTCAGTAACTTCCGGTACAGGAGCTGGAGTTGGAGATTGATCAGCTGCTTTTTTGCTACTCTTACAAGCAAATAGACCTGCACTTAATAACAGACATAATGTGGCTAATCTTAAAAACGATTTCATTTTATTCATTTTGTTTATTCCGTTTGGTATATTTCCCCTTTAACGTATTTATTTAAAAATGTTATGATTATCGAAATAATATAATATTTAATCGATAAAAAAAGGCGATTAATAGGTGATATTTGAAATTTATAAAACGTAATAATGGTTTAAAAATATAATTTTACGTAATAAAGCAAGATTGAATATTAAATAAGGCTTTATTTACTAATATCCCTTAGCAGGAAAATCAATTGGAATAATATGACACAAAACACATCGCTTCAAAATCAGGAAAAACCACAACCTTCAGAAAGTTTCTGGACTAAAACTTTCTTAATCAAAACACTTTTAAACGGCTTGTTAATCATACTGCCTACTATTATTATTTTATTCCTGCTTTCATTGATATTCAAATTTGTCTTCAATGTTATCTCTCCTATAAGTTCTATTCTGGACAAAAATGCAGACTCGCATACCTGGTTCATCAATTTCTTAGCACTCCTGATACTATTGGTGATTATCTTTCTTATAGGTTTAATCATGCGTGCCAGAAGAGGCAAAAGCTATTTTAAAGTATTTGAAATGAAATACCTTAGCCAAATCCCTCTTTATTCTTCAGTAAAAGATACGGTAGCCCAATTTTCCGGATTGAAGAAAATGCCTTTTAGTCAGGTAGTTTTGGTAGACGCCTACAATACGGGGGTTCTTTTAACAGGCTTTATCACAGAATCAGTCTCTAATAATATATATACCGTTTTTGTCCCGACAGCACCCAATCCTATGAATGGCAATATTTACCACGTTCCTGCTTCACAATTAAAATTTCTGGATATTGAACCGGAACAAGCAATGCGTACTATTGTGGGAATGGGAACAGGTTCCTCTAAGCTATTTTCAGCTAAGGAAAGAGCGCAAGAAAGTAGTTAAGTGATCTCCAATAATTGGATTTGATTTATGATACAGGTATATGAACATCAACAGATTTTTCTCCTTGCTTTTACAAATAACAGTAACATTTGAAAGTAACTCTCTATATCCAATACAGGAAATTTGAATTCCCTTATATTTGTGTCCATTAATAATTGAAGAGATACAACAATGAAATGAGCATAAATTTTAGAATCCTTAACATACCAACCGAGGATGAATAAAATTTATTGAATTCCATGTGACTAATGGAAATAAACATATACACATGAAATGTCCATAAAGCCAGCTATACCAACCGAGGATGAATATTAGTAAAAGCCTAGGATGTGGAAGTAGATGGTAGAGGTCAGACATTCCATGTGACCACTAAAAATAAACATATACACATGAAATATTTGATAGTAGGCCTGGGAAATATAGGCGCTGAATATGAAATCACCAGACATAACATCGGTTTTCTCACCTTAGACAGACTTGCCGATAACCAGAAAGTGAGCTTTGAAACGCTAAAACTGGCGATGAAATCAGAGTTCAAATATAAAGGAAGACAGATCCACCTCATCAAGCCCACCACTTATATGAATTTATCCGGCAAGGCTGTCAATTATTGGATGCAGGAGTTGAACATTCCAAAAGAAAACATTCTGGTAATTACTGATGACATAGCTTTACCATTTGCAAAGTTAAGAATGAGGGCGAAAGGATCAGCAGCTGGCCATAATGGGTTGAAAAATATCGAAGATCTCACAGGCGGACAGGATTATTCTCGTTTAAAATTTGGTGTAGGTGATAATTTCCCAAAAGGAAGACAAGTAGATTATGTTTTGAGCCCTTTTACCAAACAAGAGTTTGAGGAGTTGCCCTTTGCAATGGATAAAGCCTGTGAAATGGTTTTAGCTTTTACAACCATTGGAGTAAACATGACCATGAGCCAATTTAATGATTGATTAGATAGTTGAGGCTTTATTCGTATTTCCTAAAGCCAATACTAAAGGAAAATCTAAATCTATGATTGCTAAAAAGTCTTCCTAATCTTCTGGCATAGCTTACCCTTTGTGAGTAAACAATCTCTAATATGAGTTCATGTTTATTCTTTTTTACCAGTAGATTTATCACCTAAAGTATCCTCAACATATAGCATATTTATAAGTACCATTACAATAGCTATAATAGGAGTCGCAAGGATTAAACCTAGACCTCCTACCAATATTCCCAGCAACACCTGAGAGATAAGAATCATTGCAGGAGGTAAATAAACCATTTGCTTCTGTACTAATGGGGTTATAATATTACTTTCCAATGCCTGAACCCCGATATACAATAAGGCGACATACAAAGCAGTACCTGGCCCTTCCATGAAACCAATAAGCACCGCAGGTACTAAAGCAATTATAGGTCCGAAGTTGGGTATAAAGGAAAGAATACCTGCTATAATTCCTAATGAAAGTGCCAGCGGTACTCCCAAAATATAAAGGCCTACAGTAGTCAAAACTGCCACTACTAACATGGAAAACAGTTTGCCTGCAATCCATTTTTTCAAAGTAGCTCCGAGCTTTTCCAGCACTTCTTCAGCTCTTCCTCTCCTGGAAATTGGCACCAGTTTTATTATCCCATGCTGATAAGGTTCCGGTTGTGCCATCATAAAGAGTCCTATAAAAAGTATAATATACATATCAGCTAAAACACCAAAAGTAGAAGCAAAAACACCGAACGATTTTTTCAACATACCACTCTTTTCCTGCATCCATTTTACAGGATCATCAGGGATTTGATCAATTATTTTTCTTCCAATAGAACTACTCTCCATCTGCTGTCTAGTGTCATCAATGGCTTGTGGTAATTGTTGCGTAAGCTGGTTTACCTGATCGCTTATCTGTGGAGCAATGAAAAATGATGTCAACACAATTAATCCAATTACCAGTAGCACCGAAATTAAAGTAGACCAGCCTAAAGAAATATGGGTATATTTATGGATAAAACTTGCAATACCTCGAAAAAAAGAAGCCAATAAAACCCCAGCCAAAATGAGTAACAGAACCTTAAAAGCTATACCAAAAAGAAGTAGTACAAGAATTATAGGAATAAAAACCCCAGCTACTATTAATACTTTTTTTGTAAAAGTTGGTTGATCAAAAATTTGTTTGCTATTCTCCAAAACGGGTATTTTTAAAGTAGAAATTATTTCCCCCTAATTAAATACACAAGTACGTAGGTGATATACGGAGGTTTATAATATTCAATATATCTTTAACCTCATAGATAAAGGAGATTGGATAGTAATAATTAGTAGTATTAATATTGCCTATAAAACTTAGGTGACGCTACACTCGTAATATAAATACAAATGGAGGTAATTTAACTAGCGTGGATAAGATTCATTATTTGACTCTACCTATTCTCCTTTAAAGCTTTCTCTTTATTTATAATCAATTTTGTGACACGAAAGGCTAGGAACAATCAAATTGTGAAAGAGAAATTTTGCTTGAATACTTTACAACAAAAGATTTAACCTATGAAAAGACTAAAATTTTCTCAATTAATGATTTTCCTGTTACTATTAGTAACAGTTACTGGTTGCGATTTAGCAGCTGGTATTTTTGAAGCAGGTGTATGGGTAGGAATAATTGTTGTTATACTTGTGATTGCCCTTATAATATGGGTAATCAAAAAAATATTCGATTAATTGTCTAGCATCTCTTATTTTCAGATGGCATCATATTTATAAGCTTCCTTACATTATTTCTTCCCTGCTAACATTGATACCTATATGAAAAGGTTGGAATTAAGATGTGCATTAAAGCCTAAAGATCAGTATTTTACGAAAACATTTCCAAATTTTGACCACTAAAAGATACAGGACACTAATATTGTTTTTGATGGAGCCAACACTAACTTTGTAAAAGTTGAGTATAGCCTTATCCCAAAAGTCCAGAGTTATTTGTGCTTTTTAAACTATGCTATTCATCAAGAAAGTATTATTTACTAAATTTCTGATTGTATACACCTTCTAATTCGGGTACTTTTATTTCAATAAATGCATGTTTACTAGCTGCATGGCATGCATTACACGATTGGATCAGCAATTGATAAGAACTCTCAAATGCACTTTTATCCTGTTTTTTAATTGCCTCTTCCACTTGCTCAAATGCGGGAATAGACATTTTCGTAACCATTTCACTCACTGCAAAACCTTCATCAATTACATCGGCTTCCGAAATTTCCTCTATTGTTTCTTCTAATTCATGAGCATAAAATTCAGATAACTCCCAATTCTCTTGGCTTCCAGCCCAATAAAGTTTTGTACTAAAGCGCTGCATATATCCCATTGCTTTGGCTACTTCGTATTTTTCTTCTGTTATAGGAGTGACGGGGGCATCAGTTCCCTTAGCCTCCATGCTGCTATTAAGCTGGCCAATACTAATCAGATTCATAACAGCTAATATAATAGCGATTAAACCTATGACGATGGCAATAGTATTTTTATTCATTTGTTCTTCTTTTTATTTAGACTGAACAAAGATAATAAAGTTTGATTGATTTGATAAAATCACTAAATTTAAATCCAACAGAAAGCCTTTATCAGGAAATTAAAAACTCCACAGCTTTGTTGAACTTATTGAGATAAAAACTTAAGAGAAAGCTGGCAAGTAAAAACTTTACTATTGGCCAATTATCAATTGCCAATCAAAAAGAAAGATTATATTATGTTTGCAAAAACATTTTAAACATAATTTAGCCATTCAAGTTAGTTGCGTATATTTAATCTTTCAAATAAAAGATATTCATGAGAGTTTCTGTTTACAGAAAAGAACATTTTAATGCAGCACATAGATTACACAATCCTAATTGGACCGATGAGAAGAACCAAATGGTGTTCGGGAAGTGCAATAATCCCAATTTCCATGGCCACAATTACGATCTGGAAGTAAAAGTAACAGGAGAAATAAACCCTGAAACCGGCTATGTGGTGGACATGAAAGTGCTAAGCGATATCATTAAAGAAAATGTGTTGGATAGATTTGATCATAGAAATTTGAATCTGGATACTCAGGAATTTAAATCGATTAATCCTACTGCAGAAAATATTGCTGTTGTGATTTATCAATTATTGAGAGAGAAAATTGAGGCATCATTGGATGTCAAAATTAAACTTTACGAAACAGAAAGAAATTATGTTGAATACCCCACAGAATAACAAAAAGTTGGACGACTTCAATTCTATAGACGATTTGGGAGATGACCACTCTGGTTCAAGCCATGAAACTCCTTTAAGGCCGGATGCATTTAAAATGGATGATGAACTTAAAATGGAAATGATAGCCAAGCATTTTAAGGAAATAATGCATATTTTGGGAATGGATTTAACCGATGACAGCCTGAAAGGCACACCTGCCAGAGTAGCCAAGATGTATGTAAAAGAGGTGTTTAGCGGACTGAACCCTTTAAACAAGCCCACCCCAAAACTCTTTGAAAATAAGTACAAATATGATCAAATGTTGGTGGAAAAAGACATTACCTTTTATTCTCATTGTGAACACCATTTTGTACCCATTTATGGTAAAGCACACGTAGCTTACTTTTCCAGCGGGAAAGTAATTGGTCTTTCCAAGATCAATAGAATTGTGCAGTATTTTTCGAAAAGGCCACAGGTGCAGGAGCGGCTCACTATGCAGATAGCAGAGGAATTTAAGAGAGTATTAGACACTGATAGCGTAGCGGTAGTAATGGATGCTTCACATATGTGTGTTTCTTCAAGAGGTGTAGGTGATACTAATAGCCGAACAGGCACTTCTTATTTTGGTGGAAAGTTCAATGATGAGGCCACCAGAAGAGAGTTCCTGGATTATATTAACAGCCCCTCCCCCAGATAGAGTAAAGATTTTCTCAGAAGGACCAAGTGTAATTGATTTTTATCAATAAGGCGGAAGTTTTATTTTAGAGAATTCAGCACCATATTTTATTATACAACAACTAAAAGAGGAAGCTATCACCGGCTTGCTCTTTTTTTATGCAGATCTCAAACATTTGTTCTAATTGAATGGTTGATTACACGAACAATAAACAACTGTTATGTCATTTGAGAACAAAAACTTCCTCATTGTTGGGGCTAGTTCAGGAATAGGCTTAAGTCTTGCCAAAGACCTACAAAATAAAGGAGCCCATCTTTATCTGGCTTCCAGAAGCAAACCTGAAATTACAGGTGATTTCAGTTACATTAAATTGGATGTTGCAAATTTTGATACAGAACTGGATAAACTACCTGAAGAACTCCACGGCCTTGTTTACTGTCCGGGGACAATTAACCTTAAGCCCTTTCAGCGATTGAAAGATGAGGATTTCATCAGAGATTTCACTATCAATACATTAGGGGCAGCCAAAGTGATCCAGAAAGCTCTAAAGAATTTAAAAGCAGCTAATGGATCAAGTATAGTACTTTTCAGTACCGTAGCTGCCAATTCTGGCTTACCTTTTCACGCATCAATAGCGGCTGCCAAGGGTGCACTGCAAGGATTGGGATTAAGTTTGGCTGCTGAATTGGCGGCCAGTAAAATCAGAGTGAACATGATAGCCCCCGGCCTGACGGATACTCCACTAGCAGGAAACCTGTTATCAACGGATGAGAAAAAGGAAGCTTCCAACAAAAGACATCCATTAGGAAGATACGGGAAACCTGAAGACATAGCCAGGCTGGCAATCTTCTTGTTGAATAGTGATAGCTCCTGGATGACTGCCCAGGTAATAGGCCTTGATGGAGGAATGGGAAATATTCGGCATATTTAATTTAAACAATCTCTGCTTTGTAAAGTTAATTATAATATCATTTTTAATACACTTTTATATATGAGTAATACAACAGATAATTTAAAAGACAATCTAATAACCCACTCAGAGCTGAAACATGCTAAAGTATCTTTTGTGGAAGGTAAACCAATTGCTATAGTTGAGGCTACCAGCTCCTATATTCCAATTGAAGAATTTAAAAAAACTTTTGAGTCTATTGGAAAGCTTGTGAAAGAAAAACATATTACCAAATTAATTTTTGATAAGAGACCACTCACAGTTTTTCATCAGCCATCAATGGAATGGTATTTTACAGAATGGAAAGAGGAAATGTACAGGCACGGCCTAAAAACCCATAGGAAGATATTGCCCGATAATAAAGTGTTTAAGCAAAGTGTTAAAATAGGCAGAGAGAAGATTAAAGAGAATTATCCTGGTTTAAAATTTAATGAAATGGATATTCAATACAAAGACAATTTGCAGGACGCAATTGATCATTAATTAATCCGTAGTTTATGAAAGATATTAAAGAAGATGCATTCAAATTAGAGCTTGAGACTGCCAAAAAAGAGATTCAAATCCTTAAAACCACTTACGAGTCACAAATAAGTGAACTTAAGGAGGAAGTGTCATTTTTGAAAGAGAAACTGACTTCTCAACAAGAAATGCTGAATATGGCAGTTAATTACTCTCATAAACTAAGTAAAGAATTGGCAAACTTAAAAAAAAGGGTAGATTCCGGTAATTTTCAAAGTATTCATTAGCAGTTTATAACATTAATTGTAGGGAGAAGTAAGTTAAAAAACACTTCCCCTTCAATTTAACTATCAATCCATCTTTATTTTCATGAACAAAATACCAGAATCATATTACTTCTACAAAGAGCATATTCAAAAAGCCAAAGAAGAAAAAAAGAAGTTGAAAAAAGAATATGAAGAAAAAATTAAGAGGTTGACCGGGGAAATCACGCTTTTGAACCAACAAATAGATGAACAATATACAATGATCTCCCGGTCGATAGAATATGTAATGAAATTGGAGGAACAAATTAAATCGATGGACAACCAATTAAATACTCTTCCAGATAAAATAAGCTGATAAAGACACCACCTTCAAATAACCACCCTCGATTGTGGATAAAATCGAGCGTACAACTGTAAGAAAGGCGAATATCGTCATTAAATTTTGTATCAAAAGCATTTGTGAGACACAAACGCAGGCGTACTGACTTGGGGGAAAACTTTCCTAATTTCAAGGAATTAGTTTATTCGAATGTTAATACCTTTCATTATAAATAAGCAAACATCAGATTTGGAAATTTCAAGATTTAGATAAAGAATAGCACTCACGTTTCCAGATAATCATAAAAAAGGCTGTTAACAATAATGGTCAACAGCCTTTCCAAAGATTAACTCCAATACCATATATTATAAGGTGGTGATGGAACGTTTATTTTTAAGTGCCTTTCGCATCATATAACGTTCTACCAAAACATCGATAGGTTTAAGAAGAATGGCTATACCCAATTTAAAAACAAACCCTATTTGTTCATTCCCGAATTTCTCTTCCACCAGAGGTTCCAATACTCCTTCAGATATAATAAACAATATAATGGCAATTAGTAGCACAATAGAGGATGCTTTTCTTCCCACTTTTGCCTTCACTAATTGATCTATAGTATCCTGAAGTAATTGATTGTTTACTTTCAGATCATCATTGATCTTATTGATTTCATCTGATTGTTTCTTTAATTTCTCGTTGGCTTCATTCAGCCTGGAATGCAATCTATCACTTACAGAGGTTAAAAGCTTGGCTTCTCCTATTAATCTCTCATATTTGTTACAAAGTGCTGTATAATTTTCTTTAACTTTTTCAGCAGGAAGGTTATCATCTTCTGCCAACACCCTTACTTCGTTAAGAAAATCAATCTCTGCTTGAAAAACATCTGATTGAGTAACAGCTTTTGACATATATAATTGTTAGTCTTTATTTTGAATCATCTTGAAAGGCACCTTGATTATATCTTTAAAGTCCTCACCTGATTCCTGCATATCTTCATCTTCTTCATCATAATACCACTCTACGGTAAGTTCATGACCTGCACTATGAATTTTTTCAAATTTCCGAAAAATTTCCACCATGCATTTTGAAGAGCTTGTATTAAAATATTCAAGTTTCACCTCAAAAATAATAGATTTTTTAGGATTACTGACATAATTCTCCAACCAATCGAGCAATGGCTTATAAAACTCGATAGAATTTTCTGGAATTGATCTTCCTGATATAACAAAAGTGTCGGCATCCGGATTAAAATCAAGCCTTGGTGTTTTCGGTGTTGCTTCTAAATAATAAGCCTCCATATATTTTATTATTAATTCATTTATACTGTATATTAATCTTTAAACTAAAGAATGAATACTCTTTGTCTACTGATAAAAAATCATATTCCAGGGGCTGTCCTGATTTACGGACCATGTCCATAATTCCCAAACCGGCCCTTCCAATTTCAGTAAATTCTCCTTCATCCAGTTTAATCCTGTACTTTGCCCTAAGCGACTCAGGATCCATTGCATTCACTTGATCAATTCTTTGCTTCAATTTTTGGATATGTGCTTGTTGCATATAATTTCCCGCAACTATATTGTAAGATTTGTCTTCCCTGACAATCATAAGGAATACTTCCTGATAATTGTCTGGCGCCTTAAGCATATCATTATAATTATGATAGATATTTTGTAAAACTTCTACTAAAATATGAAATACTTTTTTCTTCAACCTGGAATTGTATTCAACCATAGCCAATTTGCTTTCAGCTAAAGATAATAAACTTGAAGTAAGGTTATCGGTAATTTCTCCTTTGTAACCCAACAGCAAATTCTCGCTCTTTTTTTGTTGTTTATACTGTTCCTTAGTATTTATCATTCTTTAGTATCAAAATTACATGAAGCAAAGCGCATAGCGCACAAATTACAATTTATTTTAATAAATTGAACAATTTAATGACAACTTAGTAATTTTATTTAATTATTTCACGTTTCCTGTTAATCGTTTAATAACAGGGCTTAATATTAGTACCGCAATACCTGCCCCTATTGTAAATTGAGTGATATAAATAAAAATATCAGGTAAAAGAGAAGGATCATTTGCTATGGCGTCCTGATCAAATTCACCGGCCACTATTCCTGCAATCAGGTTACCAAATGCCACTGACATGAACCATGCCCCCATCATTTGCCCCACCAATCTCTTTGGTGCCAGTTTTGTAACGGCACTTAAACCCACAGGGCTTATGAAAAGTTCTCCTGAAGTGTGTAAAAAGTAAGTCAACAATAACCATGTTGGTAATGCAGAATCTCCTGAAACAACTATCAGAGAAGCAGCCACCATTACTGCAAAACCCAATCCTAACAAGATAAGTCCAAAAGCAAATTTGATAGGAATATTGGGATTTAAATTTCGTTTGGCCAATTGGACCCAAAGCCATCCAAACACAGGAGATAACACGATTATAAATAACGGATTGGCACTTTGAAGCCAACTGGCTGGCATTAGCCAATTGCCAATTTCCCTATCTGTATATCGTTCTGCAAAAAGATTGAGCGAAGAACCAGCCTGTTCAAAACCAGACCAGAAAACTGCCGAAAAGATTAGTAAAAGTGCAATGGCTCCTACTTTTTTTGTTTCGTCCTTGTTAAGACCTCCAAAAAGGAAAGTTACTAAGAAGAATAGTACTAACGCACCAGCAACCACATATTTAGCCACACTGGCAATTTTAACTGCATCAATGCCCACATAACCTAAAGTGGTTAAAAGTATAAGGGCAACAAGTGCTAATAGAAACACCCAAATGCCTATTTTAATTTTCTTTCTTAATTTGATTTGCTGGCTATTAGCAGGATCATACCCTTCAGGATGCAAACCAACACCATCTAAATTTTTGCTTGTTATTTTATACTGAATAACACCCAGTAACATACCAAAACCAGCAGCTGCGAAACCAAGGTGCCAATCTACACTTTCACCCAGATATCCAGTAATTAAAGGGGCAATAAACGCTCCTAAATTAATCCCCATATAAAATATTGAAAAACCAGCATCTCTTTTCGCTGGTTCATTATCAGAATAAAGCCCTCCTACTATACTACTAATATTTGGTTTAAGTAAGCCGGTACCCAGTACAATAAGTACCAAACCAATAAAAAAGAATTCATCGGAAGGTATGGCCATACAAAAATGGCCAGCTGCTATTATTATACCTCCATACCATACTGCCTTTTGCAAACCAAAAAATCGATCGGCCAACCAACCACCTGGCAAAGCAAGTAAATAAACAAACATTGTGTACAGTCCGTATATAGCTGTGGCAGATTTATCGTCTATGCCCATACCACCATCTTCTATAGCTGCAACCATAAATAACACCAGTAAGGCACGCATACCATAGTAACTGAAACGTTCCCACATCTCAGTAAAAAACAAGGTGGCTAATCCACGCGGATGGCCAAAAAAGGTTTTTTCAGAACTCATATAATCTAATAGTTAGTAATATTAAAAATTCAAGTTGCTAAAACTAATACGGGAAGGTCATTAAACCAAATTGCAACGCAAAATACCGTTAAATTCAACAGATAGTGTAAATTATACACTTTCTAAAGTCTAACAATTACTGTAAAAATTACTTTATAAGCTATTTAATTTATTTAACTTTGCCTTTAAACCATTGTATCAATCTCGTAAAAATCAAAAATAATGAAGGAATATGGACTTAAATCCTCTAAAGCCGGACTTGACAGTCTTGGCTTGCAAAATGTAAGTGAAGCTTATTGGAACCTGACTCCTGCTGAATTAGTAGAACATGCCTTAAAGAATAAAGAAGGGTTTCTTACTGACACAGGTGCATTAATGTGCGATACCGGAAAATTCACAGGAAGATCGCCTAAAGATAAATTCATAGTTAAAGATGATAAAACTGCCGACAAAGTTTGGTGGGGCAATATCAATATTCCTTTTGATTCGGATAAATTTGATGCGCTGCACCAGAAAATGTTGGATTTCCTTGCTGATAAAAAGGTGTATGTAAGAGATGCCTATGCCGGGGCCGATAAAACCTATAGATTAAAGTTAAGGGTTGTGAATACACAGGCATGGCATAACCTGTTTTGTTATAATATGTTCTTAAGGCCCGAGCAATATAAACTAGAGAATTTCGAGCCTTCCTTTACAATTATCAACGCCCCGGAATTTGAAGCAGACCCGGAAGCAGATGGAACCCGTCAGAAAAACTTTGCCATCATAAATTTCAGCAAAAACATTATCTTAATTGGTGGCACCGGCTATGCTGGTGAAATGAAAAAAGGAATATTCTCTGTATTAAACTTTACTTTGCCATCAGAGCACAACGTACTTTCAATGCACTGCTCTGCCAACATGAGTGAAAAAGGTGATGGCGATACGGCTATCTTTTTTGGCTTATCAGGCACGGGGAAAACCACGCTTTCAGCTGACGAAAACAGAGGATTAATTGGAGATGATGAACACGGCTGGACAGATCAGGGTGTATTTAACTTCGAAGGAGGTTGTTATGCTAAAACAATTGATTTAACAAAGGAAAAAGAACCACAGATATATGATGCCATCAGGTTTGGCGCCATTGTTGAAAATACCCGCTTTCTTCCGGGCACCCGTACTGTAGATTATTCCAACGTAAGTGTTACTGAAAATACCAGAACGGCCTATCCTATCCACCATATTGACAACGCGGTTTCACCATCTATTGGTGGCGTACCTAAAAATATTTTCTTTCTTACTTGTGATGCTTATGGGGTATTACCTCCAATCTCCAAATTAAGTAAAGGACAGGCAATGTACCATTTCATTTCAGGGTACACTGCAAAAGTAGCCGGAACAGAAGCCGGTATTACAGAGCCTCAAACAGTATTCTCTGCTTGTTTTGGAGCACCATTCCTTCCACTACACCCAACTACCTATGCAGAAATGTTAGGTAAAAAAATGGATGAGAACAAAGTGAATGTTTGGTTGGTCAATACGGGCTGGTCTGGCGGACCTTATGGTGTTGGTTCAAGAATGAAATTGAAGTATACAAGAGAGATGATTTCTGCTGCACTTAATGGCAGCTTGAATGATGTAGGCTACAGAAACCACTCCATATTTGGATGTGCCATCCCTGCTACCTGTCCTAATATTCCGTCAGAAGTATTAAGCCCTAGGGAGACCTGGAAAAATGATAAAGGCTACTATGAAATGGCCAATAAACTGGCAGCTGAGTTCAACGAGAATTTCAAGAAGTTTGAAGAGTATGCCAATGATGAAATTATGGCAGGTGCACCAAGACCCAATTTAGCAAAAGTGTAAATAGAATAAAGTAGTAATACTAACCACTTTATTGATAAATTTAAACGACTGTTGTAAAACTTTTTCTGTTTTCGGCAGTCGTTTTTGTTTGTCACCATAATTAAATGAAGTTAATCAAGATGAGTTTAGATTTAGAAAAAGAACTTGAAAATATAAGTGTTTTTCCCATAATGGGTGAAAAGCTTGATGCTTCCAATAGCAAATCAATGGATTTCACAGAGAATAACCTGAAATTGAATCAAGTTGATCTGTCCCATACTGAAATTTTCAATAATTACGTGTTTAATGAACTCAGCCAGGCAGGGAAAAAATATGGTTATGGTGGTTATCTGGAAAATAGGGTAATCTATAAACGCAGTGCGCATTTCCAGCAAGCTGAACCCAGATGCTTTCATTTAGGAGTGGACGTGTGGACAGAGGCTTTTCATCCCGTGTATGCCCCATTGGATGGGGTTGTCCATAGCTTTGCCCACAATAATAACTTCGGTGATTATGGGCCTACCATCATCCTGATGCATCAATTAGCCAAAAGCAGGCTTTACACACTTTACGGTCATTTAAGTGTCAAAAGCCTGGAGAATCTGAAAGAAGGACAGGAAATAAAAAAAGGAGAAAAATTTTGTGAGTTAGGTCCTTTTCCTGAAAATGGTGATTGGCCTCCACATTTACATTTCCAGGTCATGACGGATCTAATGGGCAAAAAAGGGGATTTCCCTGGAGTGTGTAGTGCTTCAGAACTACACACATATAGTAAAATCTGCCTGAATCCATCCATTTTTATATAAAAAAGCCTTTTCAAATCTATAATCACGGAAAAGGCTTTATTTTCATAGATATCTTACTATTCTCTTTTCTCATCAATAGTGAATACCTGCTTGGTTGATAATCCCAGAATTCCATATCCGTTGACAATATTGGAGTATACCTGACTAGGCTCGGTAAATACATCAGGATATTGATTGGCATCCAGGGAAATAAAATACCTATAAAGAGATTCGCTGATCTGATGCATTTCGATTTGATGGTATTCTTTATAGTAATAATCAGGCCCCGAACTTTCACTCATTCTTAAATCATTATAACTATTGATTCGAAATTGTGTAGATTTCCCATCAAAAATATCATCATTTAATATAATAAAGCTATTTCCTGACATGTAAACCTCCTTGCCCTGACTACCATTGATCTCCAACCCATAATTAGCATTACTTTTCCTAACAACAGTATCCTCGGAAACATCAGCATTATACTCTTCAGTGATAGTTATATGTTTAAATAAGTAATAGTTTTTCTGATTGGGCTTATCCTTAATCTCAAAAGTGATTTCCCCGGAATACATTGGCCACACGCCATTTTCTTCTACATTGTTTTTATAGTTCATTTTAATGTCTGTATTTCCATATTTTTCAGGAACCCTATCTACCGCTGATACTTCCCCGTGTTCAGGGTGCTCAGCAACAATTTCATATTCATGAAAGTCCTTAATAATTATGCTTTCATTTGTATAGAGTTCAGCATCAGTCTGATAAGTCAATGTGCCAATTTCCTTTCCATTCTCAAACATTTTAACAATTGCATTTTCTATTTCAGCACTTTGTTTATTGCTAAAAATAAAAATAGAATTGGATAAGCTTACGGCTGGTGCTTCTCCTGCTTCCAACCAACTATTCAAAACCATTTTCTCCTCTGTCTCCTTTATTTCAATTTCAATATCCTTCTCACAAGCCCAGAGCAAGGTGAAAGTCATAATTCCTAAAATAAATACTATCTTATTTTTCATTGGGGTAGATTTTAAAGCTATAACTAATAGAAGGAATAATCTGGAAAAGGCTAATCTGCGTGAAATTTTTTTCACCATTTTCATTAGTATAAGTATCAATATAAAAGGGGTTTTGTCTATTGTAAAGATTATAGACGCTTATACTCCAGCTGGCTTCTCCCCATTTTTTGGGTTTATGCCAGGTAAGTCCCAAGTCTGCACGATGGTAGGATGGCATTCTGTAAGCATTTCGATCGCTATATTGATAAACCTCATCCTCACTATAATAATAGTAGTCGTCCTCATATTGATTATTATCATTCGTATCCAGCACTGGGAAACGTGCAATAGGAACTGTAATTGCATTACCGGTTCCATAAACCCATGTACCACTCATTTCGAAACGCTCTGAGAATTTATAATTGGCCACTATACTGATATCATGTCTTCTGTCGTATTTATACGGAAAAGCTTTACCAAAATTTAATTCATCAAACTGTCTGTAATTCCATGATAGCGTATAGCCTATCCAGCCATTAAATTTGCCTTCATTTTTTCTTAGAAGAAATTCAGAACCATAACTCCAACCATTTCCTGTGGTCACTTTGCTTTCCCAACTTTCTGACAAATCCAGAAAATTAGACCCCTCTTTATATTCGATGAGGTTTTCCATGTTTTTATAATACCCCTCAATAGAGGCTTCATACTTGCCTTTTCCTAGCAGGGAGGATATTCCCACAGCAGTCTGCTGGGATAATTGAGGTTTAATATTGTCAGTTGCTGGCACCCAAAGGTCAGTAGGTAAGCCTATTCCGGAATTGGTTAATAAATGCAGGAACTGAGCCATTTCAGCATATGAGGCTTTTACTGAAAGGTTTTCATTAATTAGATAACGGGTACTAATTCTTGGTTGTAATGAAGGATACCATTTCTGATTGACATAAAAAGCCGAGGCATGTAAACCAGCATTGATCTTTAATTTTGAAATGGGTTCAAATTCATCTTCCACATAAGCAGCATATTCATTGCCATAAATAAGATCGGAATTCGGCATCTCAAACTCATCTCCAAAGTCACCTTCCACATTGAAAGCTTCCGGCTGGAATATATGATAAATATAATTCACTCCAAATTTTATAGCATGCTGATTACTGAGGTAATAATCAAAATCAAAGCGGGTGCCATAATCCTGAATACCGGAATTATAGGCAGCATAGTAGCTATTTTCGCTTATAGTACCATCACCTGAAGTGTACTTGCTATATGAATCCTGAAACAAACGAAAATTATATTTACTATAAGTAGCGGTAGTATTAAGGAACAAACGGTTTGAAAACAAATGATTCCATCTTAGAGCAGTAGTAATATTGCCCCACTGAATGCCGGCCTCATCCTTATATTCATCTGTATTATTGTCATACGAATAACTGTAATCATCTTTTGCATAAAATTTATCCGTACCTGTATAAGCACTTATATATACCCTGTCCTTATCACCAAAAATATAATTTGCTTTGGCATTCAAATCATAGAAATAATAACCCAGGTTCGCATCCCCATCGGTATTGGCTTTAATTAATGGCCGAGCCAGTATATCTATATAGGTTCTCCTGCCGGAAACTATAATAGAGCCTTTGTTTTTTCGTATGGGGCCTTCTACTGAAAGGCGGGAAGAAATAATCCCAATACCACCTTCAGCTTGCCAGTTTTGCATATTCCCCTCCTTCATGTTAATGTCAATGACAGAGGATAGCCTGCCACCATAACGAGCCGGAAAACCTCCTTTTACTACTTCCACATTATTGATGGCATCCGCATTAAAAACGGAGAAGAAACCGAATAAATGGGAAGCATTATAGACTGGTACACCATCCAGGAGTATCAGGTTCTGATCTGGCCCGCCCCCTCGAACATAAATACCACTGCTTCCTTCCGTTCCACCCTGAACGCCCGGCATCAGTTGTATAGCTTTCAAAACATCTACTTCACCCAATAAGGCCGGGATATTTTTGATTTGTTGGGCAGGAATTTTCATACTGCTCATTTTAGTCAGTTCCAGATTTGGCCTGTTCCCCTTTACCACCACTTCCTCTGAAAGAACATCTGATAAAGAAAGCTGAAAATGGAGAGTTGTATCTTTGTTAAGTTTTATAAAGAGTTCCTGGGATTGATAACCCACATATGAGACCTTAATAGTAGCGGTATCACCAGGAATGTTCAAGCTGTAAAATCCATAAGTATTGGCAGCGGTTCCTTTAGAAGTAGCGGGTTGCCAGATATTGGCTCCAATAAGGCTTTCTCCGGTTTTCACATCTTTTATATAGCCACTAATACGATGTTGCGCCTCGCTATTTGAAATTACAAGGCACAAAATGGCTAGCTTAATCCATAAAATTTTGTTCATGAAGGAAGGTTTAAAGTGTTGAAGTTATTTTAACGATGCAAATAAATATAATGACGAACGCAAATACAATCCATTAATTATAAATTAAGAGAGTTTTTTTGTGATTAATTGATTATCATAGTTTTTGGAATAAAATTAGGAGGAAAATTGGTTTTCCTTTTCAATAGTGTAATAGTATGCCGTTCCTCTGGAGCTAGCCTGATAATAGTCCTGCCCAAGGATAGCCGATTCTCTCTCTGCTTGTCCTCGTTTTGTGTCCCCACAAACGAGCGAGATACAGTTTGATATTATACCTGTTTATTCCAAAGCATTCGTGGAAACGCAGGCACGAAAAATTTTGCGATTCTAAGTGGAAATTTAAGTGTTTCGTGAGACACGTACCACGGCTGAGAATATATGTAAGGAAGAATAAATTTCAGCCATACTGACCTAGGATAGGTGGCACCCTCTGCTTGCCCTTTATTGAATTACAAAGGCTTTTACAAAATCACTCCACCATCATTTAGTACCCATTAAATCATCAATGCTCCGGCAATGGTAGCCGTCATCATACAAGCCAATGTAGCCGCCAATAAGGCTCTCATACCTAGTTTGGATAAATTCCCTTGTTGGTTAGGAGCCATCCCTCCTATACCTCCCACTTGAATAGCAATGGAGCTAAAGTTGGAAAAACCGCAAAGAGCATAGGTTCCAATAATGATAGATTTTTCAGATAATGCCCCTGCTTCTTTTAAATCAGCCAGGCTCATATAAGCTACAAATTCATTAATAACCGTTTTTTGTCCTAGCAAACTTCCTACAGCGAGGGTATCATTCCATTCCACCCCCATGGCAAAAGCAAAGACCCTGAATATCTGTCCCAAAATATATTCCAAACTAAGGTTACTGAAAGTCCCATTAGTAGATTGGCTCACAAACTCATTTAAACCGGTGAGTTCACCGACTACATTACCTAAAAAATAATTGATGGCTGCTATTACAGCTATAAAAGCGAGTAACATCCCTCCAATATTTAAGGCAAGCTTTAAGCCATCTGCAGCACCTGTTGAAAGAGCATCAATCAGGTTAACTCCCAGCTTCTCCTTGCTGACCTCAAGCTTGTCGTCTATAGCATCAGGATTGCTTTCAGGAATTAAAATTTTGGCAATTACAATGGCAGCCGGAGCGTTCATGATGGAAGCACTTAATAAATAGGAGGCAAAACGTGATTGTTGCACCGGATCGTCACCACCCAAAAAAGCTACATAACCCGCCAATACTCCACCTGCTATCGTGGCCATTCCGCCTGTCATCAGGCACATTAATTCTGAGCGGGTCATATTGGGTACAAAAGGACGTACCAGCAGAGGGGCTTCTGTTTGGCCAAGAAATATATTACCTGCAGCTGACAGACTTTCCGCACCGGACAATCGCATAGTGCGGGACATCACCCAGGCAATACCAAACACCATTTTTTGCAGAATCCCCAAATAATAGAGTCCAGCCGTAACAGTGGAAAAGAAAATAACTGTGGGCAAAACCTGGAAAGCGAAAATGAAACCAAAAGTATCACCGGCCAAATCACCAAACAAGAAACGTGCACCGTCTCCGGAGAAACTAAGGAAAATCACAAAAGCATCGGAAACTTTCTTGAAAAGCAATTCAACAAAATCCACTTTAGTGATGAGTAATCCGAAAATAATTTGAAGCAGCAAGCCTGTAGCAACCAATCGCCAATCAATATTCCTTCTATTTACCGAGAAGAGGTAGGCAAAACCTACCAAGACCAGCAATCCAAAAAGCCCCCTTATATAGTCCATATAGTTTTTTCACAAAGGCACAAAAATAGAGGAATAAGGCTAATTAAAAAATGTATTTGGGATAAAGTGCTGAGTATTGGGCAGTGAGCCTCTGCTATAAGCTTAAAAGGGATATTTCTCTGCAAAGTAAAGGGATACTGATTTTTTATTTAATTTTGAGGATGATCTTATTTTATCAACCGCTTCTTCCGGAAGTGCAATATTTGGATTTGGAAGAATCCAAACATTGCATTAAAGTATTGCGCCAACAACAAGGCGACATCATTGAATTAATTGATGGGAAAGGTAATTTCTACAAATCAAGAATTACTGAGGCACACCATAAGAAATGCCAGTTTGAGATTCTTGAAATAAGAAAGGAAAAGAAAATGCCATTTCACAGGCACATTGCCATTTCGCCTACCAAAAACCTGGACCGGATGGAATGGTTTGTGGAAAAGGCGGTAGAGTTCGGTGTGGATGCCATTAGTTTTCTGAATTGTGACCATTCTGAAAGAAAAGTACTCAAACTTGAAAGACTGGAGAAAAAAGCCATTAGCGCGATGAAACAATCCATGAAGGCCAGCCTCCCCCATTTAAATAGTTTGTTGTCATTCAATGAGTTTGTTACTCAGCAGGAAGCAGCTTTAAAATGCCTTGCTTATGTAGATTTTGAAAATCCTGTTCATTTGAAAGACAAGTTATCTCTGCAACAAAATACTTTAATACTGATTGGCCCCGAGGGGGATTTCAGCGAAAGGGAAGTTGAAAAGGCCAAAGCATCAGGATTTGAAATAGTGAGCCTGGGCGAAAGCAGGTTACGTACCGAGACCGCAGGAATTGCCGCTGTGCATTTGATGAATTTATATCAGTAATTCCCCAAAGAGTCGGTACGTTGAAAACATCAGATATCTGGTTAAAATTTTTCATTGCCTATAACCAAGAAGCCAATCAGTTTTAAATATGTCTGACCTCTTTGAGGTACCGACATGGCCAAACATCTCAACTTTGCTCTTACTGGTTATTGCGAGCATGTTATTGCGGTTTAAAGCCTCACCCCAACCCTCTGAGGGAGTTGGGTCAAGGGGAATTTGATAGATTAGGTTTAAATATTGATTGCAATATAATATACGAACCACAAACCAGCTACTCCTTCTTAGGTCAGACCACAGGTCAGTACCGGTCTTGGCTTGGGGCAGATAACCAATCGGTCTGACGGTTTGGAACCGTCAGACCGGGGTTTGCTAGTCCCCGCTTTAGGTGCGGGGCAGGCTATCCCGAAGCCAGGATTTCGTGCATTAGAGTTACCCCCTTGCCAACTGTCAACTGAAATAAAGCACCTCACAAACGAACTGGAAAAGGTCCATTGGAGGAGTTGATAAATTAGAATCCCAGCGGTCTGACGGCTTGAAGCCGTACTGACCGGGGAGCTATTAATTGAAATATAATATATGAACCAGCTACTCCTGCTTAGGTCAGACCACAGGTCAGTACCGGGCTTTGCCTGGGCTAAATAACCAATCGGTCTGACGGTTTGGAACCGTGCTGACCGGGGTGCCATCAAGCACTGACATTTATTTTAACCCCCATTATAAGCACATCGTCAATTTGATCTGCGCTACCTTTCCAATTAGAAAATTCATTATGAACAATAAGGTCCTGATTTTCAGTAGTTTCCTCAGATATAGTAAGTATGAATTCTTTGAACCTTCTTTGGTTGTACTTTTTATCGTTTTCACCATTAAACTGATCGGCAAAGCCATCAGTGCATAGAAATACATTAGTGGCCTGCTCAATTTTGATCACATGGTTTTCAAAGTCCATGATTTTTGGATAATAGCCAATGGGGCATCTGGTGGCTTTATAAGTAATGATATCCTGGTTAACAATAAGATGAAGTGGACGCATTGCACCGGAATACTCCAGTGTTTTTTCCAAAGGATCCCAACGGCAGAGGGCCATATCAATCCCATCTTTTATGCTGTCATCATCTATCCCAAAATTATCGATTACTTTTTTACGTAAAAGCTGTAATACTTCCGAAGGGCTGGCTTCCGGTGAATCTTTTAATATGCTATCTAAAAAAGTAATGCCTAATATACTTAAAAAAGCAGCAGGAACACCATGTCCCGTAGCATCGGCCACTGCAAAGTATAATCTGCCTTTTGATTCCTTTGCCCAATAAAAATCACCACTAACCTTGTCCCTTGGTTTGAAAAACAAAAAATGTTCAGGAAACACACTTCCAATCACTTCGTTGGCAGGCAACATGGTATGTTGCAATTGTTGCGCATAATCCAGGCTTTCCTGCATGTCTTTATTGGCCAGCTCCAGCTCATTTTTCTTTTGTTCCACCTCCACATTCCTCAACATGATTTCATCGTTGAGCTGTTTTTCTTGCTCCAGTAACCTTCGAGTGGTCTCCTGCTCATGCAACAGCAGTTTATTAGTGGAAAACTCCTTGTAACGTAAACTTTCATTCACCTGGTTCATCACAAAAGCAGCAATTACCATGGCAAAGGGATTCGCCAATTCAATTAAAATACTACCTTCAGGATTTAAGAATATCAGTGTAAAAATTACAAAACCAATAAAGGGTGCAACGAGGATGAGGAAAGCAGAAATTGTATTGGCCCTCATAACAAGAGCAATAATGAACACTACCACTATACTGCCGGATATGGCACTGTGAAAATATTCAGTTTCAAAATCCAGCGTAATAACAGCCAACTGCATAAAGACCAGGGAAAACAAGAAAGCATGAAACAGAGGAAACACCCATTTTTTAGCAGAAGGGCGAGCTATTTTCCTCAATAGCAGAAATGCAAGGGCCAAAACAATAGATGTGTAACGGGTGAGGGCAATATGTGGGGTATGACGAAACTTAAAATCAGCAAATACAAAGTAGAGCAGTATTAAAATACCAATTCCAAGAATCCATTTACCGGACTCAAGTACTTTTTCAACTTTGTAGAGGTAATAGGCTTTTTTCATCATGCAACAATTTGAAGATAAACTTCGAAAAATACAATCTGTACAGAAACTTTAACCGAATTCTACAATAGAAAATCCAATTTGGCAAAATACTTCCGAAATACAATGAATCTCAGGGATCTGAAGGTTCGGAAGCAAGCGGAACAGCTGCACCGTATTTTTCTAAAAGGCTATCAGAAGGAAAAAGGCTTTGCATTTCAAAAAAGGCAGGAGTAATTTCATTCACTGAGAAAAAGGCAGTATCTGTTGATTCCCACACAAGCACCACTGTATCAGTTGGTACAAAAGCAGTTAAAGTAGGCGGAACATACCAAAAACCTTTCAAAGTATCGGAAGCACAGGTATTGAAAGGCTTTACATAAAACAAGCTATCCTTGTCATTGGCGCTGGTAGTAAACCTGAAAATCAATTGAGACAGTGTATCACATTCCACAAGGTTCACCGCTTCATTCCACAGCACCCTTTCCTCAAGATTCCAGATTTTTTCCCCATGATTAGACAACAGTCGCTGTAACTCTATCCTTCTGAAACCTTCAAAATCAGGCTCATCAGGCAGGCATGAGGAAAACAATAATAAGGCAATGACAGGCAGCAATCTCTTGATCATGGCGCAAATATATCATTTTAATCCCTATAATATAAATGAAATTCCATCAAAATACAGCGGGTTAATGCAACACTGTTTCTAAAGGTTACTCCAGAATATATAATTCATTATAGATAAAATTTCCTTTTTTATGGTATACATTTACGTTTAAATTAAATACTATTAAAAAAAGGCTAATCTTACATGACTCCCCAGCTATTGTAATGTTTGGGTCAATTATTAAAAATTTACATTTGTACACAAATAGTAAAAGGCCCTTAAATGCATACATAAGTTATTATTGGAAGATTATTATCGATAAAACCCATGTAATCTTGGATGAAATTGTGTTTTTATGTTATAAATAAAAAATATAGTTTTGTAAAGTATAAGTCATAAATACATATATGAAAAAAATTCTACTGTCATTACTATTTTCTGTAGTTGTATTAAGCTCAACTTATGCACAACCATATAATTGTTCTGACATCACTTTTCTGGGAGGTAACGCTCAGGCAAAGAATGTTAATGGAGCCCCTGGATTAGGTAGATTTTGTGCACCTGTCACTGTAGATTGGTACGTGACATTTAATGCAATCATACCTGCCGGAGCAAATGTGGAAATTTCTGTAGATTGGGGAAACGGAATTCCAACCACATACACTGCTACTAATTCAGGAAACACATGGTTTATAGCTAATGGTAATGGAAATACATTTATTGATGGACCTCAAACATATGATGGCATAAATAACGCTAGACATACATATCCTGAAGATTTGGGTGTTTGTGATTTTAATATAATAGCACGTTTAGTGATTGATGGCAATATTTGTACAGCATCAAGTAATTCCAACGAGGTTGATTACTGGGATACTGATGAGGATAATCCTGGCAATGTTTCTATTGAGCCTATCCTTTATCAGGTTTGTGCAGGTGATCAGGTAACAATAAATTTTGAGGACAACACTACTTTTAATTGTGTAAATCCAGGGGACACAGATAATCCCAATGAAGAGAAAAGAAATGTCAGATGGACATATAACACAATTGATGGAGCAGCTCCTGATGGTCGAATTGATGGTGTGATTTTAAGTAATGGTGTTACGCTGGATGGTTCTAATGCCGGGGATCAAAACTATATACCACCACAAGCGGATGTTGCCGGAAGTGATGTAAATACTATTGAAGAATATCCAGCAGTTGTGGGGCCGGGAGATGCAGTGTCAACTAGCCTCGACATCACAGTACCCTCCTCAGCAACAGTAGGTGAGGTATTTGAAGTTAAATTAGAAAATTGGGGGCCATGTAACCCTTTAGGAGGTCCTATTCCTGTAATTGAAAGATACGCACTCATAAGGATTGTAGCTCCTCCTCAAAATTTAAGTTTTACTATATCCAAAACTTCTAATGGTTCACCTCAAAAAACCACTTTTTGTCCTGGTGAGAACATCAGGTTTCGTGGAGATGCTTCTAACCATAATGCGGATTTCCGATATAGTTGGAGAGTATATGATGGCCCCAATGATACTGATCCTGTAGTGTTCGCCCGTAACAATGACAGATATACATGGCTTGATGATGAGGGGGCAGACTTAAATACAGTTTTCTCAACAGCAGGAACAAAGTTGGTTAGAATGTTCGTTAGAAATTCCGATTCAGATTTAGAAGGCAACTGCGAAGTGTTTTTTGACAGAACGATAACTATTACTGCCACTCCTATAGCAGTTATTGGTTTTAATGATGGAACCTTTGGCAGCCCTAATACTAGTGATAATTTATATGAAGTCTGCCTGGAAGATTTAGGCACTGACCCACTGGAATTAACTTTAACTGATGAATCCACTGGCAAAAGTGTGAATACTACAACAACGTGGTTAGTTGAGAAAACAATTCCCGCTCCCACTGTACCATTGGCACAACATGAAGAGGAAAATAGTGCCGCCACATTTAATTACCCAAACAATCCTTTAATCATCTCAGAAGCAGGAGAATACAGAATCAGACTTTATACTGAAGATGCAGCTACCAGCTGCACTAGCGTGGATGAATTGTTCGTGTATGTTTATGATACACCTGAAGCATCTTTTGATGCCAGTGAAGTTTGTGCAGGTAATAATGATCCTTTAAACAAAACTGAATTTTCTAATATTGCCGATAATCTCAGTGGAATTACTGCAAGAGTGAATAATGATGAAATAGTTAAATGGATGTGGGATTTTAGCTATGATGCTGTTGCAGGTTTTAATAATGAGAAAGACGAAAGCAATAATAATACTTTCCGGAGATTTCTTGATGGAACTGATGGTGCTGAACCAACAGCTTCTGTTCCAGGGGATTATGAGATAGCCTTGATAGTCGAAACTACACAAGGTTGTAGGGACACCATCGTACATACCGTAACTGTCAAACACAATCCTGTAGCTGAACTGGAAGCTTCTTACAGGGATGACTACGATACATATTCAGCTGGAGATACTTATGCTGGTGATCCAATCTGCCCCGGTACTTTCCTAAACTTCACTAACATCACAGATGAAACCTTAAATGATGCTTCTTTAAATCCGGTGACTTATGAAATAAAAATACTGGATTTTTTGTCTGGAGTAACCACTGAAACCATTGGTGCTCCAGGTGCTGCAGATGAAACTATTGAAACGAATATTTTCTTCAATGAAACAGCTTCTAATCAAAATTTTAAAGTGGTATTGGTAGCAACCGGAAATAATAGCTGTCAAACAGTAAGTGATACTATTAATATAGTAGTGCTACCTGAAGATGATGCCAATTTTAATATATTCGATGGGGATCCGCTGAACGTTTCAGATCCACCAGATTTATATGATCCTGGCTTATTTTATTGTGCTCCCTTTACATTCTATTTTAAAACAGATGCAAATACTGAAACCTTTAATGCAGATGAATATGTCTGGACTGTGACAGACGCAGGAACTGGAATTGTAGAAACTACAGCTACTGTGGTAAGAGATCCACTTGATGAAACAACTGAAACATTTAGTTTTAATTTCGAGAATGAATATCCTTCCACTTCTGAAAGGGTGTTTAAAATAGAATTAGAAGTGATAACTGATAATTATTGTGTTTCGATCAAATCAAAAGAAGTAAAGCTAAGGCCACAACCAACTGCTAATTTTTCTTTAACCAATACCATTACTGATTGTCCTTCTGTTCAGTACAAATTTGAAGCTCAGCAATCAGGTCTTGACACTTATAATTGGTCAACAGTTCCTAATGACCCGACCATCCTACTGGATGAAATTGGCGGTACCAGTTCTGATACCTATATTATTGAATTAGCCAGACCTGCAAGTGGTGATCTGAACTTTACAGTAACTCTTACAACTACCAGCCTTGCAGGATGTACCAGCGAAACCGTAACTTATAACGGAACTCTTGAAGAACCGGAAGACATTGAAGTTGAAACTAATTTTAGTGCCACTGTTGTATCCAGTTGTTTGCCTGCTGTATATAATTGGGTAAATGCTACCGACCCTACTCCATTTGCTTTAAGTGATTTTACATGGGAGTTTCAACTTTCCAAATTTAATGGTACAGTCTACGTATTGGAAGAAACTTTTGAAGGAGAAGATTATACCGGAAATACCGATTTTGCTGCCGGGATAGACTATGAATTTACAGAGCCGGGGGACTATCAATTGGATTTAATAGCAACTGCTACCAGCCAGTGTGTTACAGCATTAAGTGCCCCTATCGAATTTACTATTTATGATACCCCGGAAGTGAAGTTCCGTACCAACATTAATGAAGGCTGTTCACCTCTGGAAAATGTAACTATTCAAGGAACCTCCTCCAATGTATCTGGCAATGGCGGTGATTTTGATATGCATTATGAGGTAAGAAATGCATCTAATAGTAATTTAGTACAATCCGGACCAGCTCCTGCTGACATGAACGGTCTTGGCGATCAACTAGATGGCACAGTGCTGGATCCTTTAATAAATACTACTGATCCTTTTATTGATTATGACATCACCATTTTTGCCGAAGGTCCCGGAGGGTGCACGGATGATTCAACTTATACCGTAAGGGTATTTCAGCAACCTTTGGTTGATTTTACTACCTCCTTGCCCAACCCGGCCTGTGAAGAAGATTATGAATTTACGTTTGAAGTAAATCCCAGCTCAACTTACCCTGCCGGTACAGAATTCCGTTGGAATTTCGGAGATGGCGCATCAACAGCCTTTAGTTCTTCTTTAACTAGTACGCATCAATATAATAATCCAGAAGGTACAGGAGGATCCCGTATTTACCCTGTAGAACTTATTGCTAAAACTCCTGAGGGATGTATTACCACTAGTTCACCTCAAGACATTGAACTTAATCCTTTGGTGAGATCTGATTTCTTCCTATTGGGAAATTCCGGTTGTTCCCCCTTTGAGGCGGAAATCAGGGCTAATGCCCAGGGTACCGGCATCAGTGGCAATTATATCTATGAAAGACGATTGGCAGGTACTTCTTCCTGGACTACTTTCACTCCTGATAATGACGGAAATGTGACTGAAGCTTTTATAAACGATTCCGATCCTCCTTCCAATCAGGTTTATGAAATAAGGCTGATAGTAAGCGGTGATGGTTCATGCTCTGATACTTCAGCTATTCGTACAGTCACTGTATTTCCTGAACCCATTAACCCTACTGAAATCATTGGTGCAGAAACTGTTTGTGAAAATGAATCTACTGTTAGATATGAAGTCGACCATCGAGCGGGTTATACCTACCAATGGAGTGTACCTGAATTTGCCTATATCTCAGCCACTGAATTACCTGACAGAAATGTGATTTTTGTCAACTATGGCAATGAGCCGGAAAGTGGCAGTAGTGAGGTGAGCGTAAGGGTTACTAATGCTAATTTTTGTCCGGGTGATTTGGTGACACTTCCTGTATCTGTAATACCGGGCCCTACCGGTTCCATTGCCCTATCCGGCCCTGGCACTATTTGTCCCGGTGATTCCACCGAGTTTACTTTCACATTGGACGGACCGGGAAGCCTGGGATTTGATGTCGTTTTATCCAATGGATTCGGAGTCGATACATTAATAGAAAATGTGCAAAGCGGTGATAAAGTATGGGTGAAGCCAACCGCTTCTGTCAATTACAACCTCACAGAAGTAATTGACCGTGAGTTTGATACCTGTCCGGGACAAGCTTCCAATGACAATGTAAGGGTAAATGTGAACATAGCCCCTACTGCTATCATTTCAGGAGATGCCACTATCTGCGAGGGAGAGTCCACTGACCTCAGGGTGAACTTATCCGGTCTCGGACCATGGGATATCGAATATACGGATGGAACTGATACAGTTTCAGTCAACTCAAACACCCCTGCATTTACTATACCTGTATCTCCGGTTGACAGTACTGTCTATAAATTAGTAAGTGTATCAGATAACAGTTGTAAAGGGACCGTGTCAGCTGATTCGGCTACCATACTGGTGAATCCTGCACCTGATGCCAATATATTTGTGGTAGATAATGTGGGCGAAGTATGTGTGAATGAAACTACTCAATTAGGAGTTTCCCTATTTGGATATGGCCCCTGGTCTATTCGTTTTACTGATGGAATGAATATTTTCGCCATTAGTGATATTCAACCTATTTCAGGTCATGACCCCACAGACCCGAATAGCAGTACATTACATGTATTTGATATAGTACCTGAAAATGATACTACTGTTTACACATTACTGGAAGTAGCTGATAAAAAGGGATGTATTGCTCCCGGTAGTGGTAACGCCACTATTTATACACTTCCCACTCCCGAAGTAAGCATGACCGGCAATACCTCTATTTGTGCAGGAAGCTCTACCCCACTCCACTTTGAATTTGCATCAGGAGTGGCTCCGTTTACAGTTGAAATGGCCATTAATGATGTAGAGGATACCGTCACATTATCCGGCCTTCAAAATGGTCATGAGGAAATAGTTACCCCTTCGGAAACCACTAACTACCGAGTTTTTTCAGTGACAGATGCCAATGGCTGCCCGGCTTATAATTTTGGATTGCCAGTAAGGGTAAATGTGCGGGAAATGCCTACTGTTGTGTTATCAGCTTCTGATTCCATCTGTTACGGAGAAGAAGCCAGCTTAAGATTTGACTTAACCGGAAAGGGCCCGTGGACAATCACTTATAATGATGGCAGCCAGAATAGAACATTTAACACACCATTCAACAGGCATTTCGAGACCGTTGCTCCCACTGTTACCACTGATTATACCGTGGTGTCAGTAAAGGACAGCAATACGCCTCAATGTACCAACAGTGGTACAGGCTCTGCCAGGGTAGTAGTGGCTCCTGAACTTGTAGCGGATTTCATTGCTACGCCTACCAATATGGACCTGCCAACTTCTACCATTACCATTACCAATACCACTACCAATAAATCAGAATGGGATTATACCTGGGATTTTGGCGATGGTAATTTTTCGGATGAGCAAGATCCGGGTAGTCATACCTATGAAACCTACGGTACCTACTTTGTAAGAATGACAGCTTCCAATGGAGATTGTACTGACAATACGCAGACTATTATCACCATTAATGCCATTCCGGCAATAGTTGATTTTACAGCTGATCCTATTGAAGGTTGTGCCCCTTTAACGGTCGATTTCGAGAACCTTACCAGATTTGCCACGGCCAGTACTTACCTATGGGATTTTGGGGACAATCAATCTTCCAGGGTAATTCATCCGCAACATACTTACGACAAACCCGGCACTTATACCGTCAGGTTGTCCGCCAATAATATCACCGGGCAAGCGGTTGAAGCAGTGAAGACAGCCTATATTACAGTCTTTGAATCTCCACAATCGATTTTCAGGGTCAAATCCGGTTTCGAAGAAGTGTTTACCGGTGAGAAAGTTGAGTTCGTAAATTCAAGTACGGAAGCTGATCAATTTTTATGGGATTTTGGCGATGGCAATGAATCTTTTCAGGAAGAGCCGGTGCATGTGTATGCCGATAGTGGTATTTATGATATCACATTAGTGGCCATTAATTCGGAAACAGGATGTACGGATACCTTAACAAGGGCTTCGCAAGTACTGGTATTGACCGGTGGTGAATCTGTCGTAGCAAATGCTTTTACCCCAAGCAGAGGTGGTCCCGGCACTGCCAGCAATGACCCGCAAAGAAATGACATGTTCCTGCCGCTTGTTAAAGGCGTGGAAAAATATGATATGAAAATTTACAATAGATGGGGGGAGTTGATATTTGAATCAAATGATAAAGAAGTAGGTTGGGATGGTTATTACAAAGGGGAACTGATGCCAATGGGCGTTTATGTTTTCCGGATGGAACTGCTCTATGAAAACGGAAGAAGAGAGGTTAAATTAGGTGATGTAACGCTCATAAGGTAATTACATCTTATGAAAACCTTAAACTGTGGATTGATTTCAAAACAATAAAGACGAAACGCAATTGAAAGTAATTATAAAGAGTATTTGGCTAGGTTTAACGATTGGATTTCTGGGCATTGGCTGTCAGCAGCTAAAAGCCCAGGACTTTCAATTTTCTCAGTATTATGCGGCACCTTTATACCTTAATCCTGCTTTTACAGGTACGGGGAAAATGCACAGGTTCACAGCCAATGGGAGGATGCAATGGCCCCATCTGCCTAAAGCCTACCGCACCATTGCTGTTTCTTATGACTATAACCTGGAGAAGCTAAGTAGTGGATTTGGTTTATTGCTCACAAAAGATGCGGCAGGATCCGGAGACCTGGGCAATACCAATGTTGGGTTTTTATATTCTTATAAAACCTCTATCAACGACCAATTAGTCATTTCAGCCGGTACCCATTTTGCCTATAATTTTGCCGGACTCAACAGAAATGGCTTAACCCTGGGAGATCAGCTGGCCAGTGACAGGGACGTATCATTTGACACCGAATTGACCAATGTCCAAAACATTCAATATTTTGATTTCTCCACCGGTGTTTTGGTTTACAGCAAGATGTTTTGGGGCGGAGTGGCATTTCATCATATTACGGAACCCAATATGTCTTTAGTGGGTGACTCCAATCCGTTGGACATGAAAATATCCGTACATGCCGGTATCAGGATTCCCCTTTACAGAGGACCTAAAGAATTTGATAATATCTCCAGTATAGCTCCTTCTTTTATTTATAAGCAGCAGGGAGAGTTTAATCAATTGGATATAGGTATCAACTGGCACTACGACCCCATTTCTGCAGGAATCTGGTACAGAGGGGTGCCTTTTGGTAAATCAGAACAGAGTGATCTATACGACAGGGATGCCCTTGTGTTTATGTTTGGTTTTAAGTTCCCTGAATTTGAGGCCGGTTACAGCTATGATTTCACTATCTCTGAATTAGGAGGTTCCAGCGGTGGTGCCCACGAAATATCCATTGTTTATGACTTCGTTGCGAAGATCAAGCAAAAGAGAAAAGAAAGGTTTCTTCCTTGCCCTACGTTTTAAAGCCTCACCCCAGCCCTCTCTCCCGGTTTGGCCGGGACAAGCAAAGGAAATTCTTTTCTAATGCTATTGTAAGGAAAAAAAAGCTGGTTATGGTGTTAGTCCAGGTTCAAAGCCTCACCCCAACCCTCTCCAAAGGAGAGGGAGTTCGTTTAAGGAGAATTTGAAGGCTTAGGTTTAAATTATTGATTGCATTTTAATATATAATTCTTAGGTCAGGCAGGTCAGTCAGTACCGGGCTTTGCTTGGAGCAAATAACCAAATCGGTCTGACGGTTTGGAGCCGTGCTGACCGAGGTATGCTAGTCTTCGCTTTAGGTGCGTGAGACACGCACCACGGCTGTTGGAGGGGCTTCGTTTAAGAAAAAGAATGGGTTTAGGTATTGAATATCAATTACAGCCCAAGCCTACTTTATTGGAAACTATCCCTTGTCAATTGTTGATTTTTGTCAATTGTCAATTATCACTCCCTTTCAAAAGATTGCTTCACCGCTTTATCGTTTATACCGGCTATAGAATTTAGTATAAGCGTATTCGCAATAAGCATTCTAATTGTGGCTGTTTTTTCTCTTGGTACTTCTAAAATAATATCAGCGTTTAAGAGGAAACGCGTGCGCCAGCTGCGGGCCAGCTGGCTAGACTTAATTTTAAATAACTTCAAGGATTTGCAAAATCCCTACTACTATCCCCATAATACCACCAATAATAAGACCATAAATCTGTTTATCATAATACGTTTTGTCATATAGGCTATAATTCACCTCTTTCGACCTTTCTTTTATGATATATTTACTAATCATACCTATAATTAATATAGCCACACCAAAAATAATAGATTTCATATTATTTCATTTCACCTAAAGAATCAATATACTCTTTATCATTGTCCTCTATATTAGAAGATGATCTAACCCCACCTTGTACTTCACCAGCTAAAATATTAAAGCTGCATCAAACCAAATGCCTGACCTTTGCAAGAATCGTCTCAATTCCCCTTAAACTTCTCTATCGTAGCCACACCTTCGCTGCTGATACCTTCTGCCTTGAATACTTTAAAAATAGTGAGGAAAATGATTCTAAGATCCAGCAAAAAAGATTGTTTTTTTACATACCACACATCCAGCTCAAATTTCTGCTGCCAACTAATGGTATTACGTCCGTTCACCTGGGCCCAGCCTGAAATGCCGGGTGTAACTTTGTGTCGGAGTTTCTGCTCTTTATTATATAAAGGTAAATATTCCACTAACAAAGGCCTTGGCCCCACAAAAGACATATCTCCTTTTATGATGTTAAGTAATTGAGGAATTTCATCCATGGAAGTTTTCCTCACTAGTTTACCTATCCAGGTCAAACGCTGCTCATCCGGAAGTAATTCTCCAGCCTCATCTTTATCGTCTCTCATGGTTTTGAATTTGATGAGCTGAAATATTTTTTCATCTTTCCCCGGCCGATACTGCCTGAAGAATATTTTGCCATTTTGAAATACAGCCAAAAGAATAGCCACCATTATAAATATAGGACTGGCTATGATAAGTGCCAATAATGCAAATAATTTATCAAAAAAAGGCTTAATTAGATTCCTGTAGATCATTTTATCACACCAATATGCATGAGTGCATCTCCCTGATGTACGATAGGATTATGATTTAACCCGATCACATAGCCATTGGCAGTTGCGGTAACTTTATTTTTGAACCCCCCGAATGGATCGTTTACACTACCCAATACTTGATTCTTCTTTATAAACTGGCCACTGACTACTTCAGATAAAAAGATACCGGACTTTCTTGCACGCACCCATGAGGAATTCTTGATAATTAAATTTTCATAATCCGGTGCAATATAATTGTCTGACATGCCCAGGTGATGCATCAAACGAATGGTTCCATTGATGCCCTGACTGATAGCATATTCATCAAAACGTGCAGATTCTCCTCCTTCATACACCAGGATTTTCTTACCAAACTTATTGGCTGTTTGTCTAAGGGATTTAGGCCTGAATTTAGAATCTAATGTAAAAGGTGCATGAAAAGCTTTCGCCAGTTGAACGTTTTCCTCATCCCTCATCACACACCTAATCTGCGGAAAATTGGTTCTGTCGGCTCCTCCCGTATGGAAATCCAGGCCATAATCTATTACTGGAAGGATATCTCTGGTAAGATAATAAGCCATTCTTGCAGCTAATGAACCATTTTTATTCCCCGGAAACGATCTATTGACATCCTTTCCATCCGGGACATAGCGTGAAAAATGAATAAATCCATATACATTTATAATAGGAATACAGATTATGGTTCCATTTTTAGGCACATGCAAATTCTTTTCAATCAACCTGCGAACGATTTCCGAACCATTGATTTCATCTCCATGCAAGCCTCCCATTAGCAACAAAACGGGCCCTGGTTCTGTTGATCTTGAAACAGTAATGGAAATATCAATAGCTGAATGTGAAGGTAGTTTGGCTATATTTACATCAATTTTTTTTTCCTCACCCGGTAAAATTTCAACCCCATTTATTTCCATACTTTATGATTTTAATAATCCTCTTTGCAAGCTTGATTTATGATAGAGTAAATCAGGATTTTTCTGAGTAAAGTACCACCAAATTAAACCTGCAGTGAACATTCCGGCCAGGGCACCCACCAAGGTATCCACCAAAAAATGCTGAAATAAGTAAATGCGGGAAATAGCTACTAAAATGGCTCCTAACATATAAAGTACTTGCAATAATTTATTCCTGGTGAGACAAATAAGAAGTGTGGCCAATGCAAATGCGGTGGCTGTATGCCCACTCGGAAAGCTGTATCTTGCTTCCATTTTCACACCCTCTACCAAATTAAAAACTATTTCTTTTCCCTCGTAAAAGATGGAAGGCCTGGGAAAGTTAAAAATCAATGCTTTAGCAAGATAAACTAAAATATACTGAAAAAAGCCTACCATTACCAACAGAATAAGGTTGTAAAACCGATAAAAAAGAAAGATTATCCCTACCAATACAAATACCAATCCTTCACCAAAATGGGTAACATATCGGAAAAAAACATTACCAAAAGGATTATGTCGGCTATTGAGCCAAAGCAAAAATGTTCCTTTCTCAAGAAATATCACCAGTAGTAATGCTGTAAAAAAGTAAAGCACAAACATCATAAATGCCGGGCTTTGTAGTTTTTCTTTTAAGCTTTCCATTCGAAACGCAAGTATTTAATTTTCTCACCAATGATAGAAAATTTGTTCTCATATCGCGTGGTGATGCCAAAATGCTCTTTAATATAATCCGATTTATGTAAATCTTTAGTAAAATGCAAATCCATTATATCAGTTCTACTGGCTAACACTTCATTTAAGGTCCAATCAAATAGATCTGTATTATCCGTTTTGAAATAAATCCTGCCTTTGCCTCCCTGGATTTTTTTATAAATATCCAAAAACCTGTGATATGTCAATCTTCTTTTATCATCTCGGTCGCGTGGACGAGGGTCGGGATGAACTATCCATATGTCCTTGACCTCCCCGGCCACAAAACTTTGCTCCAAATCCAATATGAAAGTCCTTAAGAAAGCTGCATTGTCCAATTCTTCTTCCAGGGCCTGTGTACTTCCTTTCCACAAACGCTCCCCTTTGATATCAATACCAATAAAATTTTCGTTAGGAAACACTTTCGCAAGCCCGGTAGTATATTCACCTCTTCCACAAGCTAATTCAAGATTGATGGGGTTTTCATTTTTAAAAAGAAGTTTATTCCATTGGCCTTTGATGATATCAAACCTATCATCTTCTCTTTCTATAATATTTTCCCGCTCTCCTATTTCCTTGAAGCGATTTAATTTTTGTCTACTCATAATTAAATGATCGGAATTTCCGCTACCACAAAGGTAGAACCTCCTACAAATATAAGGTCATTTTTCCCGGCATTTTCATTCACTTTCTTCCAGGCATCAGAAACTGTTTCAAACGGAATGCTTTTCAATCCCAGCACATCCCCCACTTCTTTCAATTGATCAACCGGCATTGCCCTTGGGATTTGTGCTTGTGTAAAATAATAGAAAGCATTTTTCGGCAATAGCTCAAGTATGGGAGTAGGATCCTTGTCATTTACTGCACCGAAAACAATATGCAAATGCTCAAATGATTCCTGCTGTAGCATGGGGATCAGATGATCAAATGCAGAAAGATTATGGCCTGTATCAGCTATGATCCTTGGCAAACCTGCACCTTTTTCCTGTACAACCTGCCATCTGCCCTTCAATCCTGAATTCTTTTGAATATTTTTTAAACCATCAAAAACAGCTGACTCTTTAATTTTAATATCCCTTTTATTTAAAACATGAATGGCTGTGAAAACAGTTTGCAGATTTTGCAATTGGTAAGACCCTCCCAATGCTACTTCAATACTTTCAAATAAAAGTTTGGCTTTGTGTTTCACATTATATTGCCAGTAAGGAGGATTAATCCTGAGAAATTCAACTTCAAATAAATCTTTACTATAATAATAATCCGCATCGTGAGCCGTGGCTATAGATTGAATGATTTCACGAAGTTCAGACTCAACTACCGAAGTAACAACAGGGACGTTCTCCTTTATAATTCCGGCTTTCTCTTTTACTATTTCTGCTGTAGTATCCCCTAAAAATTGCTGGTGATCAAGGCCTATTTGTGTAATAATACTTAACTCAGGGACAATAACATTGGTAGAATCAAGCCGACCTCCTAATCCTACTTCAATCACTGAAATGTCCACATTTTCTTCCGCAAAATAATCAAACGCCATGGCAGTGGTCAATTCAAAAAAAGAAGGCTGAAACTGATCTACCAAAACCTTGTACTTTTCCACATATTCCGCCACTTTGGCCTTGGGAATTTCCTCCCCATTAATCCTGATCCGTTCTGTAAAGCTTTTCAGATGTGGTGAAGTATACAAACCCACTTTGTATCCGGCCTCTTTCAGTATGGAAGCCAAAATGGAGCTGGTGCTTCCCTTTCCATTGGTTCCGGCCACATGGATATATCTACCTTTGAGATGCGGATTATCAATGGCATTGAGAATAGCTAAAGTATTAGATAAATCTTTTTTGTAGGCTGCTCCTCCTATTCGCTGATACATAGGAAGACGCTCAAATAAAAAAGCTTCTGCTTCTTCGTAAGTCATATTTATTTGGAACGAATCAAGAAAGTAATTTTACCGGAAGATTGATTAGGTGCAACTCCGCCTGAAGTACGGCTAAAGGATAATTTGGCCACTTCATTTTGATATACTTTTACAATATCAGGTGAAACAGTAGTTTCTTTCAGGCGAACAGAAATTACCTCACCATTGCTGTCAACAGTAATTTCAAAAACTATTTTGCCATTTTGATCGGAGTTATCCTTTGGATTAGGTGGAGAATCCCATGTCCAGCCCGCCATATCTAATTGACTGCCACTTCCACCGCCTTGTGGCCCCATCAGATTTTTGGAATCTACTTTACCATCTTCCACTCCCTGGTCACCACTTTTATTGTTAGTTTCTCCCTGGGAAGTATTACTTCCCGGAAAGAGGGCATTAGGATTAGCTTTAGGTTTTTCTTCTTTCTTTTCCTCTACAGGTTTGGGTTGTTCTTTTGCTGTTTCTGTTTTCTTCTTAGGTTCTGATTTTTTTTCTTCCACTTTAACCGGTGCATCTTCCTGGGTAACAGCATCCTGCTCAGCTACTTCTTCTACCTCATCAACAGACTCTGTTTCACTGGTACTTTCCACAGTTTCGTCTTCAGGCTCAGTCACTTCTTCTTCAACTTCAGCAGCTGTTTCTTCCTGCACTTCTTCTTCGCTTTCTTCCGGTTGTGGAGCAACAGGCTCAGCACCTGATCCCTGTTCGCTCATCCCAATATTAAGTTCTATTCCATATTCAGGGGCAGGAGGATAAGGTTCTTTCCAAACAGTAATCCATAAAAAGAGCAATAGTAATATCAAATGGATCGTAACGGAGATTGCGATTCCTATTCTATTGTTTTTACGCTCTATTTGGGCAAAATCATTCATTGGGTTTGGTAGCAATAGATACTTTTGCTTTCAACTTAGCTGCTATTCCAGCCACATTTACTAAATATTCTGTCGGCACACTTTTGTCAATATGCAAAACCACTATACCTTCTTCAGCATTTTTTATTTCCCTGCTAATGGCAGTCTCTAAATCATCAACTGATGTTCTTTTATCATTAACGAAATATTGCAGGTCTTTAGTAATAGTAACACTCACTTTTTGCATCACAATATTGGAGGTTTTGCTAGTCGGTAAATTAACAGGCAAACCTGAAGGAGTGATAAAAGAGGATGTTAGCATAAAAAAAATCAACAACAAGAATATAATATCAGTCATTGAAGACATGCTAAAAGCTGGATCTACTTTGTTACGTGATTTAAGAGCCATTAGAAATTATTTAGGTTCCTGTAATAAATCGATGAAATCGACAGAAGTATACTCCATCTTGTGGATAATTTTTTGAACCTGGGTAACCAGGTAATTATAGCCTAAATAAGCAATAATACCCACTGACAAACCTACAGCGGTGGTAATCATCGCTTCATAAATACCAGCTGAGAGCAACTTAGGACTCACTGAACCCTCTTCCTGTGCAATAGCAATAAAAGCCTGGATCATCCCTGTAACAGTTCCGAGGAACCCAATCATAGGAGCTGCCCCGGAAATTGTGGCCAGCAAAGAAAGATTCTTCTCCAACTTGTAAATTTCAATCTTACCAACGTTCTCAATAGACACTTCTATGTTCTTTAAAGGGCTTCCAATTCGGGAAATACCTTTTTCCAACATTCTGGCTATTGGTGTATTGCTTTGGTTACATATCATTTTCGCTTCGCTTATCTTTCCCTCTATCACCATGGATTTCACTTGTGAAAGTAGCCCGGATGGAGTTTTTGAAGCTTTTTTAATAGTCATTACCCGCTCTATAAAAATAGCAATTGCTGCAATGGATAATAATAAAAGGGGGATCATAACGTATCCCCCTTGTAATAGTAAATCAAACAAATTAACGCTTTCTTCAGCGCTTACCACTAATGAATCAGTGGCAGTGGTTACTTGCAATAATGTCATATTTAAAAAAGATCAATATTTTAATGGCCATGGTTGTTCTTTAAATTGACCTGCCAGTTCCGTTGCCCTGGAATTGGCCTCAGCAAAAGATGCTGTTTCTTCAATTGCCACACGGTTAAACTTACTTTTTCCAAATGGAGGAATAATGTAAGTACTTGTACCATCCTTGGCTAATTTATCAGCGTAATCTTTTGCCATATCTGCATCAAAGAAACTCCCAACTACCACATATGAACGACCTGTTCTGCTGGATAGTGTATTTACTTCACCAATTTTTGGCTCTTCCGGCTCTTTAATTTCAGGTTCCTCAACTACCACTGGCTTTTCAACCACATAAGAGGTTGTATCCTTTACAGGAGCTTGCTTTGTTTCCTTTGAACTCTCAGGTTCTCTGATGAAGATAAAGTAAACAGCCAACAAAGCCAAAAGAACAATTAAGGTTAAAGTAATTACAATAGGTGCCGCAGAAGATTTTTTGGGTGGAACATAAGCTGATGCAGCTTCATCCCTTTCATAAGCTAATTCCTCTTCATAGGGATCACTTTCATAAGGGTCGTTCACATCTTCTTCAGAATCATCCAGGTATGGAGAGTCAGAGGGTTCCTGGATGTCTGACAGCCTGTCTTCTTCAATTTCTTTTTGATCTTCATCGTAAGAAGAAGATGGTTCTTCTGAATCATTATCATCATCTAAATCAGGTAATCCGAAATCCTCATCATCCTGATTTGCAGAATTATCTAAATTTTCGTCTTTGTATTCGTCTTCGTTTTTGTCCTTTTTCGCCATTTTTCGGTCTTTTAAGGTTATTAGCAGATTAAATGTATCAATTTATTATAAATATTTATCATTATATCTATAATATTTTCAACTACCCCTTTCCTATGACTATCATATTTTTAACATAGGACTTGTTGAATATCAAATATAATGGCAATTATTGATATTTAAAACATTAAAAAGAATATATAAAGCCTCCTAAAACTTGAAATCCTCTATTTGGATAATTGAAATAATACTCATATTCTTTGGCTATCAGGTTATTAGCATGCAAGAATACAGACGAGCGATTAGATAATTTGTAATCCAGTTTTATCCCTAAATCGTAAATAGCAGGTATTTTCACGTCTTCTACCAGTTCAGGGTTGGCGTTATTGGGTGGGAATCCCGGATACATGCTTCCTTGCAAATGGCCATTCAAACCAATTGTAAGTTTTTCTGCAATCAGGTAATCAGTATCAAATTTCAGAAGGAAATTAGGCCTGTAGGGCATTTCCAGACCATCACTTAAATTGTAGTAGAAATAATCTCCTCTCAATCGAGCATTCCACTCCTGGTTGATTTGGGCGGAAACTCCGGTATAAATATTAATTTCGGTGTTATTACCTGTAAAATATACAGCCTCAAATCGTTCAGTGTTTTCAGGATTAACATAATAACCATAATTGTTTTTTACTGAAGCAACAGAAAAGCCGGCTTCAAATCCCAAAACATTAGTCAAAGATCCGTATAAAGACCCATATAATTGAAACGGCATTAAAGTGTGGTTCAATGCAATTGAATCATTCAAGTAAGGGTTTTCCAAAAGTAAATCTCTTAAGCGTACTCCCCTCACATCTCCTTTCAAACCAGCTTTGGCAAATATTTTAGGACTTAATTGATATTTGGCGAAAATATCAGGATAGACATGCAATTGGTTCATTGATTCCAGTGTGTCATTTTCATATACAAAGTTCAGCCCTCCATTTAGGGTAAGATCTCCCACACTATATACAATGCCCGGTTGTATTCTAAATAAGTTCCGCGTACGGCTTTGGGATTTATCATTGAATTGATATTTGCTAAAAAACCCATTCGAATTCAAATACACCTTAAAATTTTCTGACAAATTCATTTCATTGGTCAAGTCATAATCAAACGATCCCTCTCCTGCTTTATAATTAGTATTCAATTGATAAGCATCTATTGAAAGTCCGTATTGGTAGGGATTTTCCATGTCCCTGTCTTTCAATCTCACATGAGCACCAACCGTATGAAAAGTACGCTGTATACTATCTCTATCCACTTCTGTAAGTGCAGAATCGTAACCATAGAGGTAATTATTGTGCCTTTCATAAAAAGCATCAGCTTCCACCACAATATTATTGAAGATCAATTTCCCATAAGGCCGAACCAACTGGTAGCCTGAGGCCGAATTATTACCATCCACAGCCCCCCTGGCAAAACTTTCATGGGTTAATTGTAAGCCGTAACTTTGGTTCTTGCTCCTTTTATTTGCCAAAAAACCCTCCAAATAAGTAGCCCCATAATTGCCCAATCCCACTTTTACCTGGTTTGCATATAATTTCTGAAGTTTCTCATCCTGGACTGTTAGCACCCTGATTCTGGGTTTGATGCTATTTAAAGTAGGCTGAAATTCCTTTATCTCAAAACTAACAGGAATAAGACTGCTGTCTTTTTCAATTTTCGGTACTTTCTGAAAGTTTCTGGTAGCTCCCGGTAGTTCAATTTTCCGGTTTTTCTCTATTATTATCTGAGAATCTTCTATCTCACCAGTCTTGGGATCTTCCCAATTGTCCTGAGCCTGCAAAATATTTGCAAAGGCCAAAAATGTTATTAATAGTAAATAACGCATATTAGTTTTTGGTAGAATCTGTGTCAAGTATCATTTCTCCCTGCAAAGCACGGATGGAATCTTCTTCATTTTTAATTACTTCTGCTTTTCTTTGGTCTTCCTCTTCAATTTTAGCCAGCTTCAATTGTGCCTCTTTTTTCAAAACAACAGATTGAGCATTTTCAATGATGGAATTTAAGGTCGCTTTAGCCTGGAACAGCTCATTCATCTCATAATAATTGTCTGCAATCAATAAAAATGATTTCCCCAGCCATTCAGAATAATTGGCAAAATCATTATTTAACTCAAACAATGTATTAATAGAATTTTGATGCTCATCTTTATTATACTGCATAAGGGCAATAAGGTATTTAGCTTCAGCTGCATTGGCATCTTTGGCATTGTTGACAGCACTTTTAAAATGTGATTCTGCATTTTTATAATCCCCCTGGTAATAATAAGCCAATCCTTTATTCAGGTATGCCTCATTCATTACATTAGGGTTCACTGCCGCTTTATCCAGAATAAGATCCGCATACTGAATCATCTCCGAATATAAACTTTGGGCTTTGGCTATTTGCAACAAGCCCGACCATGCAATATATTTATCCTTATCATTATCTGCCAATTCTAAAACTTTATTGTAATAGAGTTCGGCATTTTCATAGTTGCTTCTTTCTAGTTCTAGTTCGGCTATCTTCTGAACAGAACGTTTGACGAATGGTGTTTTATCTTCCTGAACTACTTCGTAAAAATAAGGAAGTGCCTTGTCATATTGTTGACTCCTGTAGTAGGAATCTGCCAGGTAGTATTTGGCTTCATAACTCAATGCATTGTCAGGATATTCATTCAGGTAATTCTGAAAGGCAGCAATTGCTTTATTATAATTTTGGTTAAAGTAGATGGATTTGGCCGCATCAAATTCAATAGAAGTTATCTCTTTATCATTAGGATTTGCTTTTTTATACTCCGCTAAATATTTGTCCAAATCTCCTGAAAGGCCTTGCATACTATATATTTCCTGAAGGCCCAGTAAAGCACCATTGGCTGTCTGATGGGTGAGATAGTTATCCAATATCATTTTATAATCTTCCTCAGCCTCTTTATATTTCCGCAAATTAAAGTAAGCAATTGCCCGTTTGGATAAAGCATAAGGCCTCAAAGGCGTTTGATTTGTTGCTTTTAGTAAATAAGAAAAACCATCTATAGCTTCTGAATACTTCCCACTTTCAAAAGCCATCAATGCTTTTTGGAAAAGGGCATTGTCATAGTAATTTGATTTTTTATAAGTTGATATTACCACATCAAAATGCCTGTTTGCTTTTTCATTTTCTGATAAAATACTATGGATAACACCTTTCTGAAAATAAGCATAGTCAGATTTTTCATTTTTTTGGTCAATAGCAGTTTGATAGTTAGAAAGTGCCAGGGAATATTTTTTTGAAACATAATAACAATCAGCCAATCTAATGAGGGCATCTTCATAGTAAGGTCTGGATTTACCGTACTTCACATAAGCGTTAAAATAGTTCAATGCATTACTAAATTGTTTATCGTTATAATAGACATGCGCCAATCCATATTGCAGTGCCGGATACCATTCATCAGAGGAACTAGAATGATTAAGAGCCTTCTCATAAGCATTTATTGCTTCTTCATATTTTTTTCCGGTGGCATAGGCCTCTCCCATCCAGTAATAGGCTTTTCCTGCAAGTGACTTGTTTTGAGGATAGCTTACTGATTTCTCAAAAAATTGCACCGCCTTGTAAAACTGGGCCTGGTTGAAGTATTCCGCTCCTTGATAGAAAGCCACTTTCTGATAAGCTTCTTTCAACCTCAGGGTTTTATTTGGGATAGATTCAATAAATTCTATGGCCAGTTCATAGGCATTGGTATTAAGGTATGCCTGACTCAACAACTCATTAGCCTCAGTGGCGTAATTGCTTTGAGGATACCTGGACACAAAATCCTTTAACTCCGAAATAGCATCTGAAAAGAGTTTTTGCTTAATATAAAGCTTGGCCAGTTGATACTGGCTTTCTTCTTTTATCGCAGGAATATAATCCAATAGCTTTGCCTGCTGAAAAGCATTTACAGCATAGCGGGGATTATCGTTCTCCAAATACAACTTACCCAAATAGTATGTGCTGTATTGCGACAAGGAATCTTTCCCTAAGCCAACTTGCTCAAATAATTGAGTAGCTTCTCCGGTGTTTTCCTGTTTGTATTCGGCATAGGCCATTCTGTAAAGCACCTCTCTTTCAGGTTTCGCTTTACTTTTGTCTCTGAAATCAGTAAAGTATTCAGAAGCTTTGGAATAATTATTTTTAAAATAATAAGAATCGCCTATGATCAGGCTTAAATCAGCCGAAGCCATGCCCGACACATTATTACTAATATTTTGAGCATACTCAATTACCTGATCGTATTTTTTTTGCCTGTAATAGATATTGGCAATCATGGTGGCAGTTGTACTACTATAAGAATCATTCTCCCCTGCTTTCTTCAGGTCAATTAATGCCTGATTATAATCTCCTTGTTCAAAGGCAATATAGCCGGCATAATAACTGGCTGCTGATTGATAACTGGAACTACTTCTTTTTAGTTTGTTAAAATAAGGAAGGGCTTCTGAAAATGCTTTCCTGCTAAAATAGGAATAAGCCAATTTGAACTGATAGTCTTCTTTATCCTTTTGACCCAGCACATCTTCATCCGTTTCTTCATAATATTGAATGGCTTTGGGATAGTTTTTCTCCCTGAAATAGAAATTACCTAACTCAAAATATGCTTCATCAGCATATGAATTAGCAGGATAAGTATTGACGAAATTTTTGATTCTGGCTTCTCCATCGGCATGAAAAAGATAAATAGCCGATAATGCGCTTAAATACTCCGCATTTTGGGACTGAAGATCATTGCTGTGAGGATGATTGGCATATTCTTCCAATAGTTTCTGTGCTGAATTGTATTGTTGTGATTGGAATAATTTGACTCCCTCCTTATATAAATCATCAGCAGACTGCCTCACATGCGCGTATTGGGCATTGGCAAAAAAAGGCAGGCAAAGAAAAAGTAATGGCGTTATTATTTTATAGATCATCGTGTTTTTCAATTACGTATTTAACTCAATTAAGTGCTAAATATTTTTGATTAAGCTGAATTTATTCACCTCAGTGCATCAGTTTATAGACCAATTCCTTCATTAGTTGGTCCTCAGCCAGCGAAGCATTGATTCCTTTGCTGGTTAAATCAGCCTGATAAATGTAAGCCAGATTCTGCACTACCTTGTTAAGATTAAAACGTCTGACAGCCGCCATATATTCCTTGGCAATATAAGGGGAAACCCCGGCAGCCATGGCCACACCTCTGTCCGACTTGTCAGGATGGTTGTGTATTAATAATAATTTAGTAAAAAAACTATGCAAAAAACCAATAGATAAAATTACAGGATGATTTTTGGGGTCAGCAGCAAAATATTGGATGATCCTATTGGCCTGTAAAACATTTCCTGTCACAAGGGCTTTTTGCAATTCAAAAATATTATAGTCTTTGCTTATCCCTACATATTCCTGCACAAGGGCCGAATCAATTTCAACAGGCTCTTTAAAATTGATTAATATTTTATCAATCTCATTTGACATTCTTTCCAGGTTGTTGCCAATATATTCTGTGAGTAACATAGTAGCATCCCGATTGATTTTGTAGCCTTTCCCACTTACATATTGTTGGATCCAATCAGGTACTTTATTTTCATAAATTTTATTGGATTCAAGGAAAACAGTGTTTTTTTCTATCAGTTTGGAAATCTTTTTCCGTTTGTCGATTTTTTTGTGCTTATGGCAAAACACCAAAACTGTGGAAGGTTGGGGGTTTTGCAAATAAGCCTCAAATACTTCCATGCCTGTATCTCCTTTCTTCAATTCAGCCAATTCCTGTGCTTCCTTTACTATGATTACCTGCCTCTGTCCCATCATTGGAAAGCTTCGGGCAGCCGAAATCACATTGTTCAGGCTTACATCTTTTGCATATAATATGCGTTGGTTAAAGCTCTTTTCTGCTTCATTGAGCGCATTTTTCTCAATGAAATCACTTATGATATCAATAAAATAAGGTTCTTCTCCATGCAAAAAATATATAGGCGCATAAGCTCCACCTTTTAAATCCGTTAATATCTGATCTGCAGTTTTTGCCATTTAACTATTCAAATTGTATGCTGATGCGAAGATAAGGGTTAGTTGTAAAAGAGGAAAGGATGTGGAACTAAATGGTAAACATTTAATAGGAAGTAAATATTACTTGATCTGGTTTTGAATAGTTAGAGAAGCAAAAACGATTATAAACAAAAAAAGCTACTCAAATGAGTAGCTTTAATGAGCCTCTTGCCGGGATCGAACCAGCGACCTACTGATTACAAGTCAGTTGCTCTACCAGCTGAGCTAAAGAGGCCTTTTACAACTTGGGAGCCTTTCGTTTCCCTTATTGCGAGTGCAAATATACGGGCTGTTTTTATTAATCCAAACCCTTCACTAAAAAAAGTCAAAGTAATTTTTTAGTCAACAGAGCGGACTATGCGTAACTGCTTCTTTAACAGTGCAATCTCTTTTTCTGCCTCTTCAATTTTTTGATCAAATTCTTTTTTCAATTTATCTGCTGTTTTTGATGAAGCAAAAAACTCAAGGTTGTTTCTCCATGTAATGATGTCATTTTGCAAATCACTGATTTTCTTTCGAAGGCCATGTTCCTTTTGATTGAGCTTTCTGTCAGAATTCGGACCCGCCATTATCTTAGTCAGCTGTGCCATTAACTTCACTTTAGCTAATTGTTCTTCGCTCAACACAGATTCCGACTTCTCAATGAACTCGGCAATTGCATCAGAAAAGTGCTCTTTAACCTTTTGAATGGCATTGCGTGGCACAAAGCCCAATTTACTATAGGCTTGCTCATAGGCCTCCAATTGTTCCAGATCACCAGGCTCCAATTGCCTGATCTGCGCAATAATATCTTCTTTGGCTTTTAGGTTTTCCTTAAATTCCTTCTCAGATTCCTGATTACCTGCTCTCTTATTTTCAAAAAATGCATCACAGGCTGTTTTAAATTGCTTATAAATACTTTCCCTGTATTTCTCGGGCACAGGGCCAATCTCTTTCCATTGGTTTTGTAATTGCTTGAGTTTCTCAGCTGTTTTTACCCACTCAGTACTCTCTTTCAATGCTTCTGCCAGGTTCACCAATTCCTGCTTTTTCTTCATGTTCTCTTCACGCATTGCATCCAATCGCTTGAAGAATTCATGTTTATTGCCGAAAAATTGTTTGAAATTGCTCCAGAAGCTTTTGTTGATTTCCTTGGCATTTTCCTTGGGCACCTGTCCGGTATTCTCCCACTCCTTCTGAATGGCCAATATTTCCTTGGTTTTGGCATTCCAATCTTTAATCCTATCTGAGTTAAACTCTAAATAAGTTTGGATTTTATCAATAATGGCTTTTTTCTTTTCAAGGTTGGCTTCCTGGATTTCTTTCAGGTCTTTTAGATAGTCCTTGCGTTTATCATAAACAGCGTCAGAGGCTGCTTTGAACCTTTGCCAAAGTGGCTCTTGTTCTTCTTTTGGTACAGGACCTATATGCTTGTATTCTTCGTGTAAATCATTTAAAGTCTTAATAGCAAAAGGCACATCATTGGAATCTGCCAAGGCTTCAGCCTTCTCACAAAGCTCTTTCTTAGCTTCAATGTTCTTTCTTCTATCAAGTTCTTTTAGTTCATAAAGGATGCTCCTTTGATCGTAATATCTGTCAAGCAGAGCATTATAGTTGGCCCAAAGTGTTTTGGCCTGGTTGCCAGGCACCTGCCCTACAGCTTTCCATTCTTTCTGTAATTCCTTGATCACGTTGAGGCCGGTAATAGTTTCTTCACCATCAACCAATTCCCTTAAGCGATCCAATATTTCCAGTTTCTTTTTATAATTTTCGTCCTTCTGCTTTTCCTGTTCTTTGAAGTGTTTTCTTTTTCTGTCTTTATAGAGCTGAAAATTGGCTTCAAAACGATCAGTCAATTCATCATGCTTCATTGAAAAATCGGTTTCCTCACCACCTTCGGCAAGGAATTTTTCCAGTGCCACTTTTCTTTCTTCATCATGTATTTCATCAAAAAGTGGCTTGATTTCCTTTAGAATTCTATCTGCTTGTCTGAAATCATCTGAATGGGAAATTTCTTTAATAGCATCTACCAATTCTGCTTTACTAAAATTGGAGTAATCTTTTAACTCATCTTCATGGTCGCTATCGGATTCATCTTCATTATCAGATTCATCTTCTTCTTTAGCAGAAGATTCTGCTTTTGCTTCATGAGTTTCAGGTATATCTGTAGCAACTGCTTCTATTTCGGAGGATTTAAGGGGCTGATCAGCATCAATTACCCCAGTCTCGGTGGAGGTATGCTTTTCAGGATTTTCAGATAAGGTACTCGCTTCTTCCTCAGCTTCCTTCATGCTTGAATTTTCATCAACAGGTGTATTTTCTCTGGTATCCACTTCATCAGCTTGCTCTTCATTTTGAGAAGATACCTGCTCATTTGTTTCAGTGGGTAGGTCTGTTGCAGCTGCTTCTATTTCAGAAGAACGAATAGGTTGTTCCTCAGCAGGCACATCCTTTTCTTCAGTGTTTTCCTTCTTTACAGAACCTGACAATTCATCCTGTACAAATTCGTTTTCATTGGCTTCATTCCCCTGGTTTTCACCTGTTGCCTGCTCATTTTTCACCTTCTGTTCTTCCATGTTATCTTTATTTTCATCTGGGTTTTCAGAAGTACCTTTCACGTCCATCATAATTCTAGTATTCTTTAATCAAATAGATACAATATTAATTAAAATTTTAATTCTTTTTATCAATTAAGCTTCGGATCAGAAGGATAGTTGGCATATACTTTAAATCTCCCCCCCATTTTCTCCAATATATCCTTCCAAAGCTTTTCAGGCGGAGTATTAAAAATATACGATGGATGCACTCCTCGTGCCACAATCCACGTATTCTGATCAATTTCCTGTTGCAATTGTTCCTCCGACCATCCACTATAGCCTACAAAAAACCTGATCTTATTTTTATCAACCTTTCTTTCCTGCACCAAATCCAGTAATTTTTCAAAACTCCCCCCCCAATACAATTGATCCATAATTTCCTGCCCTCCTCCGCGCAAATGTTCTATGTCATGAATAAAATGTAAAGTGTTTTGTTGTACAGGCCCTCCTACATATAAACTCGTATCGAAGGAATTTATTTCCTGTAAAACTTCATCTACCTTCAAAATTGATAATTTATTCAAAACAAAGCCAAAAGATCCTTCCTCATTGTGTTCGCACAACAATATTACCGTACGATCAAAATTAATATCGGGCAACAAGGGTTCCGAAAGTAACAAGTCTCCCTTTTGTGGCCGGTCAATATTTTTAAACTCAAAAAACTCCATCAGTGAAGTGCAGGTTTTAAGGGTAAGTCTTCTAAAATCTTAGCTTCTTCTTCACTCATTTGTTCTAATCGGCTATAAACTAACTCTTTCTCAAAATAATGTAACGCCATATCAATAAAAATTTCTCCATGTTTAGCTTCTGAAGCCCATAATCGATGATAAAATTTCTTGATTTCACCATCAGGAAGTGCTTCGTAGACCATCTTGAAACGTTCGGCCCCTCTAGTTTCTACGATGGAAGCCAATAAAAGTCGATCCATAAAGCGATCTTCTTTTCCAGACCGGCAAAATTTTATTAATTCAGCCATATAATGATCTTTCTCTATTTCGTGAGGTAATTGAATATTTCTCGATTCCATTAGCTGATAAACATCCCGGAAATGCTCCAATTCCTCAACAGCCGTTTCTATCAGTTGTGGTATTATTTCAAGTCTATCAGGAAATTTGGCCACAAAACTCATTGCCATGCTCGAAGCTTTTCTTTCACAGTTGGCATGGTCCTGCAAAAAAGCATCAAAATCCGCCATCACAGTATCAATCCATTCTTTTCTGCTATTGGACTTTAAATCAATTCTTAATTTCATCTTGCTATATTTTCATTCCAAAGGCAATGGAGAAGTTTTCAATTTGATCACCAATCGCCTTTTATTAAGCTTCAGAAGTATTTTCAGCAGCAATAAACCATTTAATATCTCTATTCCCTTATTTTATTAAACGATATTTGCCTCTTAATTTAATTATAAAGCTTTGAATCATTATAAAACAATAATAAATTTAAATTCAGAAAGCCACCAACAATTAGCGATTTAATTCCATAAATATATGAAAAAATCTATTGCAGACTTACGTGAAGAGTATACGAAAGAAAGCTTGAAAATTGAAAAAGTTTCACAAAATCCAATTGACCAATTCCTCAATTGGTTCGAAAACGCAGTAGATTCAGCGGTTAATGAACCTAATGCTATGAATTTATCCACCTCCAGCAATGGAAAAGTATCTTCAAGAATAGTATTATTAAAAGGCGTTGAAAATAACAATTTTATTTTTTATACCAATTATGAGAGTGAAAAAGGAAAGCAAATTGCTGATAATCCATATGTAGCTTTAACTTTTTTTTGGCCGGAACTTGAAAGACAAATTCGCATTGAAGGCTTAGTCAAAAAAGTAGATACCGTAACAAGTGATATTTATTTCAAAAGCAGGCCAAGAGCGAGCCAAATAGGTGCCTGGGTATCTCCACAAAGTAAGTCTATCTCGGATAGAACCGTGCTAGATCAAAGATTAGTGGAAATTGAAAAGAAATTTAATGGAAAAGAAGTAGAACGGCCGGCCCATTGGGGAGGCTATGCTATCACACCTACGCTAATTGAATTCTGGCAAGGCCGACCCAGCAGATTACATGATAGGTTGTGTTATACATTAGAGGAAACAGGTAGTTGGAAAATAGAAAGATTAGCCCCTTGATCCCAAATACTTATTTTGAAAGGTACGCCTATTCAAAGCGGTTTATTGATGAGATTATAGTTGATAATACTTTTCTAAGTGTTGTAATTCCGGTTTTTAAAGAAGACAATTTAATAGCCACTTTGGAATCATTGGATAATTGCGAACCAACTACCTTTCCAGTGGAAGTCATTCTAGTCATCAACCACCCGGAAGATGCCACTCAAGAGGTAAAAGAATTAAGTGAAAGTGTCTCTGAGGAAATTAATGTTTTTAGGAGTAGAAAGAAATCAGATTTCATTACTTTTCATTTAATAAAAGCCTATGACTTACCAAAAAAGCAGGCAGGGGTTGGACTAGCCCGTAAAATAGGAATGGATGAAGCTTCTTACCGCTTTAATACTAATCAACGAGATGGAATCATTGTTTGCTTCGATGCAGATAGCATTTGCGAAAGCAATTATCTGAAATCCATCGAATCCCACTTCTTAAAGAATCCTCTTTCTGTGGGCTCATCCATTCATTTTGAACATCCAATTCATAAAGAAGGGGAATCAAACCTCCCAATTATTCTTTATGAATTACATTTGAGATATTATGTTCAAGGACTAAAATATGCCCAATATCCGTTTGCTTACCATACCATTGGATCAAGTATGGCTGTAAAGTCCTCAGTTTATCAAAAACAAGGTGGAATGAATCAGCGAAAAGCCGGAGAAGATTTCTACTTTCTCCACAAAATCATTCCTTTAGGAAATTTTACCAATATTAACTCCACTAAAGTAATCCCTTCTCCCAGAATTTCAGACAGAGTGCCTTTTGGTACGGGCAGGGCTATGGGTGAATATGAGATGGATCAAAAGGACCTTACATCCTCCTACAATTTCCTGATTTTCAAAGAATTAAAATCCTTTATCCTACAGATTGAGGATGACTGCTTTCCTTCAAATTGTAGCCAGTCCATTCAACATTTTATAACAGCCAATAATTTTGAAGATTCAATTACAAAAATCAGGCAGCAATCTAAAAACAAAGCACATCTCAGGGATCGTTTTTTCCAATGGTTTAATGGATTCAGGGTATTAAAATGTGTCCATTTTTTGAGGGATCATTATTACCCCAACCAAGCTTTAGAGACTGGGGTAATGAATCTGTTTTCAGAAATAGAGGAATTGAAGAAATATTCAAAAGAGCTATCGGCCGAAAAGCAATTGGTGATAATGAGGAAGTATGAAAGAAGTCTATGATATATTTTAATAGCAATGTACTGTGATAAAAACAAATCTAAAGTAATCCTTTTAAATTCCTCACTCCCAAATACTTGTCTACTGTAAAACCTTCCGCACGTTTCACACCAATAATATGACCAAACTCCATGGCCCTTGCTTCAATCATTTTCAGAAAGCCCGGGCTTGATATATAGGTTTCCGGCTCATTGCTTTCAGGATTATAAAACTGTGACTCAAATGCTTTCACGGCTTTCATTTTGGTTTCCCAATGATCACTCACATCTACTACAATGTCAGGCTTAATAGGCAAACTTTGAATGTAGTGTAGTACCAACCTTGGTTTCCATACCTCCTGGGGTTGACCGGCATCATCGAAAGTTTCTACCTTTTTTAATCCGGAAAGAAAAATAGCATTTTTGGAAAGTTCCGAAGCCCTTGCATGATCAGGATGTCGGTCATTAATGGCAGTAGTTAATATGATATCAGGTTTGTACTGCCTGATTTTCCTGACCACTTTCATCTGATGCTCTTTGTCATTTAAAAAGAAACTATCTGCAAATCCGAGGTTTTCCCTAACATGTAAACCCAAAATTTCCGCACTTTTTTCTGCTTCCTTTCTGCGCAAAGCCGGGGTTCCACGTGTCCCCATTTCACCTTCAGTAAAATCTATCACTCCTACCTTATCCCCCAAAGACGCATGTAAAGCAAGCGTTCCGGCACATGAAAGTTCGGTATCATCAGGATGAGCAGCAAAAGCCAGTAAATCAAGTTTCATAAATATTATATTCTAAATCAATACAAAAATAACAAGTCAAAAAAAGCTATTCCTTATTATTTACAAATTCCATGCAACAGGTAGAGATAACCTTATTTGGGTAAAAAAGTTGTGTTTTATAGGTAGCTACAAATAAAAAAAAGTATGAGTTGAATTACCCATACTTATCTACTACATTTTTGAAGAAATTATTTAGCCTGTTGTGCTACTTCATTCTCTTCGGTTTCTTCACTTTCTTTTTGAGCCAAAAATCTTTCAGCATCCAAAGCCGCCATACAGCCTGTGCCTGCGGCCGTTACAGCTTGTCTATAAACAAAATCCTGAGCATCACCTGAAGCAAATACACCTTCTATATTTGTTTTGGAGGTACCTGGAATAGTTTGTATATATCCAGCCTCATTTAAATTAAGAAAATCTTTGAAAATTTCAGTGTTAGGTTTGTGCCCAATGGCCACAAAGAATCCTGTAGCTTTAATATCAGTCTTTTCTCCTGTAACATTATTTGCTACCCTCACTCCTTCAACTTCATCTTTCCCTAAAACTTCTTCAGTTTCAGTATTCCATAATATTTCAATATTTGGAGCTTTCATCACTCGATTTTGCATGATTTGAGAAGCACGCATTTCATCTCTCCTCACCAATAAAGTCACTTTATTACAAAGTTTTGACAAGTAAGTTGCTTCTTCGGCAGCAGTATCACCGGCTCCTACCACCACTACATCCTGGCCTTTATAAAAGAAACCATCGCAAACCGCACAGGCAGATACACCCATTCCATTTAACCTTTGTTCTGATTCCAAACCAAGCCATTTAGCAGATGCACCTGTAGATATAATTACTGCATTGGCTGTAATTTCATGTTTATCATCAATAATTACTTTATGGGGATAACCACTAAAATCTACTTTAGTAGCTAAGCCAAACCGAACATCAGTTCCAAATCTTTCAGCTTGTTTCTGGAAATCGACCATCATTTGCGGGCCATTGATTCCATCAGGATAACCAGGGTAATTTTCTACATCATTTGTAATAGTTAACTGACCACCAGGCTGTCCACCTTGATATAGAACAGGGTTAAGTCCTGCCCTGGCAGCATAAATAGCGGCTGTGTAACCTGCAGGTCCGGAACCCACTATGAGAACATTTACTTTTTCTTCAGTCATTTCAAAATAAGTTTTGATACTCAATCTTACGAGAATATTTTATAAATAATGTCTTATAAACTGCAAAAATAAAAAAAGGTCTTTTAGAAGACCTTCTTTACTTACAAAATTAGATTTTTATTATCCTAAATAAGGTTTCAATGCTTTGCTTCGTGAAGTATGGCGCAATCTGCGAATGGCCTTTTCTTTAATCTGTCTTACTCTTTCACGGGTCAGATTAAATTTCTCACCAATTTCTTCCAAAGTCATTGAATGTTCCCCATTCAATCCAAAATAAAGTGTAATCACATCAGCCTCTCTTTGAGTTAATGTAGATAAGGCTCTTTGAACTTCCCTTCTCAATGAATCATTCATCAATTCATCATCAGGGGATTCTTCACCATCATTTTCAAGCACATCCAACAAGCTGTTTTCTTCACCTTGTACAAATGGTGCGTCCATTGATACATGACGACCTGAGATTTTCATAGTATCCACCACTTCATTGGCAGTTACTTCCAATACTTCTGCCAACTCATCAGGAGATGGCTCTCTTTCAAACTTTTGCTCCAATGCAGAGAAGGTTTTAGAAATCTTATTTAAAGATCCCACTCTGTTCAATGGAAGGCGAACAATTCTGGATTGCTCTGCCAATGCTTGCAATATGGACTGTCTGATCCACCATACTGCATAAGAAATAAATTTAAAACCTCTTGTTTCGTCAAAGCGTTGTGCCGCTTTAATTAGTCCTAAGTTTCCTTCATTAATCAAGTCTCCCAAGGATAAACCTTGATTCTGGTATTGCTTGGCTACTGAAACAACGAAACGAAGATTGGCTTTTGTTAATTTTTCAAGTGCAAGCTGATCACCTTGTTTGATTCGAACTGCTAAATCCACCTCTTCATCGGGTGTTAACAAATCGACTTTACCAATTTCTTGTAAGTACTTATCAAGAGATTGACTCTCCCGATTGGTAATTTGCTTGCTAATCTTGAGCTGTCTCATTAATTATTATTAGGTTTAACTTTAAAATGCATTACTAACATAGCAAAGGAACAAGATAGTTCCTTTGCTTAAGTTAAAAATTCAGGGATATTTTTTTCCTCTTATTGTTGTTCCGTTTTTTCCGGTTTAGGAAGTAAAACTTTTCTTGACAACCTTAGCTTACCGGTTTTGCTGTCAATGTCAATTAACTTTACTTTTATCTCCTCACCTACTTCCAACACACCTTCAAGTGTTTCCACTTTCTCCCATTTGATTTCGGAAATATGCAACAACCCATCTTTACCAGGCATAATTTCCACAAAGGCACCGTAAGGCTGTATTGCTTTTACCTTTCCATCATACACTTCTCCTATTTCAGGTTTGGCAACAATTCCTTTTATCCAGGCAACAGCCTTATCCAAAGAATCTTTATTTACTGCAAAAACATTGATTTTACCACCACGTTCGGTTTCTTCAATCACTACTGTTGCACCGGTTGTTTTTTGGATTTCCTGAACAACTTTTCCTCCAGGTCCTATTACCGCACCGATCATTTCCCTATCGATTTCAATATTAACAACTCTAGGAGCAGTTGGTTTATAGTCTTCTCGTGGAGCATCTAAAACTTTCATCATTTCATTTCTGATATGATCTCTTCCGGCTTTAGCCTGATTTAGGGCTTCCATCAACAACTCTGAAGAAAGACCGTCTACTTTAATATCCATTTGGCAAGCAGTAATACCTTTTTCTGTACCCGTTACTTTAAAGTCCATATCACCGATATGATCTTCATCGCCTAAGATATCAGAAAGTATAGCATATTTTCCTGTTTCTGCATCAGATATTAATCCCATTGCAATACCGGAAACAGGAGCTTTAATTGGAATACCGGCATCCATTAATGCAAGGATACCCGCACAAACCGTAGCCATTGAAGAAGAACCGTTAGATTCTAAAATATCAGAAACAACTCTGATAGTATAAGGTAATTCTTCAGGGGTTGGTAAAATTTGCTTAATTGCTCTCATGGCCAAATTACCATGGCCTACTTCTCTCCTACCCGGACCTCTGTTCGGCTTTGCTTCACCGGTAGAAAAACCAGGGAAGTTATAATGCAATATGAATTTATTAAACCCGGCTTGCATAGCTCCATCAATCATTTGCTCATCAAGCTTGGTACCTAAAGTAACAGTAGTTAATGATTGCGTTTCGCCTCTTGTAAATATAGCAGATCCGTGTGCAGATGGCAGGTAATCTACCTCACCCCAGATAGGACGAATTTCATCCAATCCTCTGCCGTCTAATCGTTTTCTTGTTTCTAAAGTGGCATTTCTTACCGCTTTCTTCTGCGTAGCTCTGAAATATTTCTTAGCTAATCCTATACTGATCTCATGCTCTTCCGGCAAGGCATCAAAATAAGATTCAGATACTTCTTTGAAAAGCCTGGACCTTTCATGCTTATCGGCTAAACCGTCTGCAGCAATTTTATATAACTGATCGTAGTATTTATCTTTAATTTCTTTTTCCAATTCAGCATCATCTTCCTCTTCATGAGAGTAAGTTCTTTTTTCCTTAACCCCGAAATCTTTGGCTAAGTCAATTTGCGCCTGGCATTGAATTTTAATGGTTTCATGAGCAAAATTAATTACTTCTACCAGTTCCTTTTCAGAGATTTCCTTCATTTCGCCCTCTACCATCATGATATTATCAAGGGTAGCTGCGATAATCATATCTATATCTGAAACTTTCATTTGGTTCCTGGAAGGATTAATGACCAATTTGCCTTCAATTCTACCTACTCTTACCTCTGAAATTGGGCCAGCAAATGGTATATCAGAAACAGTAATAGCTGCAGAAGCGGCCAATGCTGCCAATGCATCAGGAAGTGCTTCTTCATCAGCTGAAATCAATTGAATAAAAACTTGTGTTTCTGCATGATAATCATTTGGAAACAGAGGTCTCAATGCCCTGTCAACCAAACGGCTCACTAGTATCTCATGGTCGGAAAGTCTTCCTTCTCTTTTTAGGAAACCTCCGGGTATTTTACCTGCTGAAGCAAATTTCTCCTGATAATCTACTGCCATAGGAAGGAAATCAACTCCTTCTTTTACCTCTTTGCTAGAAACAACTGTGGCCAGTAACATGGTATCCCCCATTCTTACTACTACAGATCCGTCTGCTTGTTTTGCTAATTTTCCTGTTTCTATACTGACTTCGCGTCCGTCAGGAAGGTTGAATTTTTTTGTTGTTGCTTGTGGTATAGCCATAAATAGTTTTTTTACTGTTTTCTCGTCCTATTGTGTAATTGTTTTTTGCCGCATTTGCTATACACGTCCTATAAAAGATGTGGTATTTTTAATGGGAATAATAGAAAAAGGGAACCGAAAGATTCCCTTTTTTATAATCTTAAACTTTAATTATTTTCTTAAGTTCAATTCAGCAATAATTGCTCTGTATCTTTCAATTTCTCTTTTGTGAAGGAAATCTAATAAACTTCTCCTCTTTCCTACTAATTTCAAAAGACCTTTTCTTGATGAGTGATCTTTCTTGTTAATTTTCAAATGCTGTGTTAAATGATTAATCCGGAAAGTGAAAAGCGCGATTTGTGATTCTGCTGAACCTGTATCGTTTTCTGCTTTTGACCGACCATGATTCTTGAACAGCTCTTGTTTTTTCTCTGTGCTTAAATACATAGTTAGCTTTTTAAAATTGTTTAAAACAGCTGCAAATATAGTGATTTTATTTGGTTAATAAAAAAGCTTTTAAGCTGTTATATTTATGAAAACCACTTTCATCTATAAGAACATTGAAAAACCGGTTGTAAGAAAATCAACAACACCTCAACCAATTATGCCTTTTTACCTGTAAAGAATCCTTTAACCTTACCAAAAAACACAAGATAATTATCTAATTCAAATAACCTTGAATCGTTTCTGGCCTGACGCAGGAAAAACAGTCCGAAAGGCAATAGAATAATATTGGAAGCCCATACAGCCAAGAAATTACTAATATCTCCCTGCCTTCCCATTTTAATACCCGTAGTATTAATTACGTAGGAAATAATGAAAAACAAAATGGATAGTATAACAGGAAAACCCAAACCTCCCTTTTTAATGATAGCTCCCAGCGGAGCACCTATAAGAAACATGACAATACAAGCTATTGCTTGAGATAATTTTGAGTTTGCCTCTATCCCATACACGTTGCTTTCAAATTCCCTGGACTCTATTCTTCTATTTTCACCTTTCAATCTGTTTTTTGCAAAACGTGGTTTGTCCAACAGATTCATATTTGTCCCTCTGTTAATCGCATCAAAAGCACTATCTACTCTGGCAATAATGGCAGAATCATATGTTTGAATAGTTGCCGTGCCGGCTTTTAATTTAGCCTCATCAGATGGTAGTGGCTTTAATTTTTTTTCAGGTGAGGTGAACCTTTCCTTTTCAGGCATCATATTGTTCTTTGGCTTTTTAATCTCCTGCACAATACTTTCATCAACTCTCTGTAATTTATTGGGAATAACAGCAGAGTCTATTATAATTTCCTTTTCATCAGTAACAATTAAAGGCTCTGCATCTACCATTTTTGCACTATCTCGTTCTTTCTTAAATTCTTCCCATTTCACAACTGATTCGGGTTTAATCGATTCCACTTCAGATAAGTGCAAATTGAAGAACCTTGGTGTATATAAATATAAATTTCGCTTAGATTCCAGAATATCCCTTCTCATAGAATCAACATCATTCCTAAGCTCTGCTTCATTCTTCATTAATCTATTGGAGGAAAACAAATCCTTATCTGTTCTTTCCATTTCAAAAGAAGCCAGACTAAATATCACCTTATTATGTTGAAATTTATTTCGAACAAAAGTGGCCGGTTTATCTTTGCTTGCAGCCGATGTATTTTCTTCTTCTGTATAGCTTTTTCCATCAAAAAGCTCCATTACCAAATATTTATCCCCTAATATGGTATACATTAAAGCGGAATCAGCCAATATCACTTCATTATTACCTTTACCTTTTGAATGATTGTAAATAATTAAGTCTCCTAATGACTTATCATCATCGTACTTTGTATTAGCCTTAATGCTATAACCAGGAATCCCACCATAAAATGCGCCTTCTTTTATATCAATGGAAGGTTTCTTCTGTTTTATATCATATAAGAGGCTGTATGCATCAAGATTGGCTTTTGGCACAATGTAATTATTGGAATAATAAACAAAGCACGTCAGAATAATAACAAAGAAAAACAAAGGACGCATTGCCCTGATAAGTGATATGCCTGCACTTTTAATAGCTGTCAGTTCAAAATGTTCGCCTAAGTTTCCAAATGTCATTAATGATGAAAGCAAAACAGCTAAAGGAAAAGCAATAGGTGTCATATTGATACTGAAATATGAGATCAGTTCCACAAAAACATTAAAGCCCAGATCTTTACCTACAAAGTCATCAAAATACTTAAGCATGTATTGTGTAAGCAGGATAAAGACCACGACAAAGAATGTGATCAGAAATGGCCCTATAAATGATTTTAATATAAGTTTATCTAATTTTTTCATTTAGCTGATTATACTGACATTAATATTATTAAAAAATAGTTTGCTTCAATTTTGAAACCTTTTGCAAATTAAACAAGAATTATGCTAAACTAATCGGAAGTTGGTAAGGGAGGGGAATAAACTGAGAAATATTTTTATATTGCTACAAATATCAATGAATTTGATACTTTTGCTGGAATAGGAAATATTAAGTTTTACAATGACGTTATGGGATTGTAACACCGGAAAGAAAAAAAGTAGCGAGAAGCAGATTTGAACTGCCGACCTCAGGGTTATGAATCCTGCGCTCTAACCAACTGAGCTACCTCGCCATTTTATTATTTTTATCAGGTTTTTGAAGATGTCTTGATCCTCTGTTCCTGAATGGGAGTGCAAACTTAATAAATTCTATTATCAATTTGCAAATAAAATTCGGAAAGAATTTTATTGGTATAAATGAATTTAAATCCTAACTTATCATTTTTCAAGTAATGTAACAATAGTATGAAAAAATTTACCGCAGACTTTGAAATAAACGCATCCAAAAAAATGCTCTATCCTTACATCAGTACGGCTAGTGGGCTTTCACAATGGTTTGCTGACGATGTAAATATTAACGAGGATAAAGAATATAATTTTATTTACGATGATGAGGATCATCGTGCAAGGCTAGTAGGGCATAGAATCAATCAATTCGTGAAATTTGAATTTTATGAAGATGGTGAAGAAGGGGATAAATCATATATTGAAATACATTTGGATGAAAATGAAATCACTCAATCCATGTATGTAAAAGTGATAGATTACTCAGATTATGAGGATGATCAGGAACAATATGAAATCTGGGAAGAACTTGTTAATAACCTAAAGGAAATTGTTGGAGGTTGAAAAACAGTTTATTTTTAAATTCTTGAACCAGCTGTTTCTCATTTGAAAAAGCATAACCTATTTACTTTAGGGGTAAAAAATTAGCAAGCTGAGTTAAGTATTGTCTATAACTGACGTCCAATAATTTTCAGTTTAACAGTTCTCTATAATCTAAGAGTATAAAGCTATAGCCATACTTTTTTTTATCTGAGAAAATTAAAAGTATCCGCAGTGCACTATTTAATGCGAAAAAGGTGTTGTAAATTTGGGCGGGTTAAACTTTAAACATGAAGTATATTAAATATATATTCATTGCATTGCTATCATTAGGTATTCACCAATCAGGAGTATCACAGAGCAATAGTAATGAAAGGGTTAATTACTATTACGAAAAAGCGCAGGCTGAAATGAAGGCAGGTAATTACGAAGAAGCCAATCTGTCGTTTCGGGAAATTTTAAAAAGTGGTGCCAAATTGCCTGCTGAAATGCCCTACCTTTTTTCGGAAACGCTTTACCACGTAGAACAATATCAGAATAGCCAAAGCTTTTTAGATAAGTATTTTGAAATAATGGGCAGTGCGGGAGCTTACTATGATAACGCAGTTCAATTAAAAAAACTACTGAAAACCAAACTCAACAAAAATGTTAGTTGTGATTTTTGTGATTATAGTGGTTACCGTCAGAAAACATGTACCACCTGTCATGGAGAAAAGCAATTATTGAAAACATGTAACTATTGTGAAGGAGTCGGCAAAATTGGGTGTGTGATTTGTAGTGGAGATGGAGTAATTATTCAATTAGGTGCAATGGGCAACAAAAGTTATAAAACTTGTCACAGGTGCAATGGAGTAGGTGTTCATGAATGCCCTATTTGTGAAGGTGAAAAAGAATTTTATAGCTACTGCCCTACTTGTCTGGGCACGGGTGAAATAACCACAAGTGTGATATGCAACCATGAACCCATATCCAAGTAGCGCAACAACTAAGTGCGTCCGGTTTCCTGATCAAACAATAATTCCGGGAATATTTAAAGCGTATTTTTTTGATAAGCTATTCAGAAAGCCCTAGCCAAAAACTCTCAATTATTGAAAATCCGTAGAGCCCTGAGGAACTCTACAGATAGGTGAGGTGAATAGGTGAGAACCCAAAGACATCCCTTTGAGTCAAATTAGAACCCTGTAACAGCTGGCACAGTTTAAACCGATAACTATTCTCCCCAGCTTTTCGGATTGATTCCCGTTTGCCTGCTATTTACAATACTGATTATAAAGGGATTCAGCCTCTTCAGTATTCATATTTTTAGCTTTCTGTATATCACTACAGCCCCCACTCATTTGATTGAGGAATATTTTCAAAGCTCCTCTATACATATAAGCTTCGCCATTTTTATTGTCATTACTAATGGCTATATTATAATACTCCATTGCTTCTTCAACCTGTCCGTCCCTATGAAGGGCACGAGCCAGCAATAAAGCTGATTTGGAACTTGATGTATTTAGTTTAAAAGCTTTTTCAAATTGAAAAGCTGCATTTTTGTAATCCTTTTCTCTAAAATAACTTTTCCCAAAGCTTAATAAAGCACTTTCATTTTTAGGATCAATTTCAATCACTTTTTTAAAGTCTCGCAATGCTTTATCATATTGGCCTAACTCTTCATAAGCCCTGCCCCTATTGTAAAGGATAATTTCATCTGAAGGCTTCAATTTTAAATATTCATTATATGAATCAATTGCTTTTTGATATTCTCCCTGGCTATAGAAATCATTTCCTATTTCGGCATTGTCTTTATCATTACAAGCCAAGAGCATAGTTGAAAGTATCATTAAATAGAATATACTTCTTAATTTCATTGTAATTATCTTTTGTATTTTAATTTGATTTTATTGTGTGTGGCAAAATTAAAGCAATCTCTTCACATAAAATAGTTTTCATTCTCGATTCTAAGTAAACCTGGAATTATTCGGAACTGTAAGACCTTCATTTATTCCGGTTTTGACAAGAAGGCTTAGTAATAGATGTTAAGATATGTATGCAACAAGAAAACTTTCGTTGTATAAATTATTCAGTCATTACAAAATTAATGGGGTACTTGACGTTTTTAAAGCTTATAATTTCCAATCCACCGGAACCTACATATAATTTGGCGTTAATTTTAAGTGGGATTTTATTCTTATCATTAGAAAACCATGCAAGGACAGAATCTTCACCATCAAATATCTTATTTTCCGGCATTACCGGAGTTACCTTATGTGCACTAATGTCGCCCACTGAAGTAGATATAGTTTCAGTCCCCAGGTAAATTACCTGCAAATTATAAAATGTATCTTCAAAAAAGGCCGGCACATTAATAGTATCCCTTACATTGTATTGGTCCAAATCCAATGACCTGAAATAAGCAAACCCACTTATCAGATCACGTATTTGTTGTGGGAATTCATAATACATGGGTTCCCTAAACTCTTTGTCATTTTTCCCTTTGGATTTGACTTCAAGCATTTGTGAATTATGGTCATAATTCACTACTTCATATTTTCTATAATTACCTTCTTTGATATTCCGATATGCCTGATGAGGCACCAAACCCACGGTATCCACATAACCACCCCAATGATCATCAATTTTAGCGACCCAATCAACCATACCTGTTGTTTTTGCCCGTACATCAATTTTATAGGCTCCTCTATTGTTGATTCTATAGGGGTTTTTATGAATTTTAAATTGCCCTCTTCCAATGGTAAAAATCCCATAATAGATTTTATATTGAATCTCTTCACCATATTCAAAAGGTATATCTTCAATGACTGGGAAATCTACTTTTGGATTTTCAGAAAAATAGTCAGTAAAATCCTGACTAAATGAAAAAAAAGAAATCAAAAACAGAACTGCAAATATTATTATTCTCATATACTACCTCTTCTCAAATTAGATGCCAAAACGAAAACCAAACGATTATACCGCTACATTATTTTCCCTCAGTGCCTGATTCAAGGAAGTCTTTTTATCCGTACTCTCTTTTCTTTGGCCTATAATCAAAGCGCAAGGAACGTTAAATTCCCCCGCAGGAAACTTTTTAACAAAAGAACCGGGAATTACTACAGATCGTTCAGGCACATAGCCCATATATTCTTTTGGCTGATCACCTGTAACATCAATTATTTTAGAACTGGCAGTAAGAGTTACATTGGCCCCCAACACTGCTTCTTTTCCTATTCTTACACCCTCAACAATTATACAACGCGAACCAATAAATGCATTATCTTCCACAATTACCGGAGCGGCTTGCACTGGCTCCAGCACACCGCCAATTCCAACCCCACCACTTAAATGAACATTCTTTCCTATCTGGGCACAGCTACCTACCGTAGCCCAGGTGTCAACCATAGTGCCACTATCTACATAGGCTCCAATATTAATGTAAGAAGGCATGAGTACAACGCCTGAATTTACGAACGAACCGTAGCGCGCAATGGCATGAGGAACCACTCGAACACCTAGTTTTTCAAAGCCTTTTTTGAGTTTAATTTTATCATGAAATTCGAAAGGGCCCAACTCAATTGTTTGCATCTTTTGAAGTGGGAAATATAAGATGACAGCTTTCTTAATCCATTCATTTACTATCCACTGACCGTCATCAGTAGGTTCAGCCACTCTGAGCTTGCCTTCATCTAATTCCTCAACTACAGTTTTCACTGCAATTTGGGTTTCTTTATCCTTAAGAAATTCTCTATTATCCCAAGCTCTTTCAATAAATTCTTTAAATTCCATTTTCTGTTTTTACCTTTATACCGGTGGATGTTAAAATTAAAATTCTTATCGCTTCTGTTTTGAAACCTGTGGATGATGTCAGGGCTTATCAAAAGATTGGACGATCACTTGCGCAAACAAATAAATATGATGTAAATATCATAGGCTTTAATTCAAAAATGATCAATAAAGCTGAAAATATTTCCATTTATCCAATTTATAATTTTCAAAGGAATGCCTTTTTACGAATTACTGCTTCTTGGAAATATTATAAAACTTATCTTAAAGTAAAACCTGAATTAGTTATAGTTAGTAGCCCTGAATTATTGCTAGTTAACTATCTAATCAAAATTTTATTCGGCACAAAAATCCTTTACGATGTGCAAGAAAATTACAGGTTAAACATCAAGCATGGAACTACTTATTCTTCTTTAATAAAACCCTTTTTGTCTCTGGGGATAAGAGCAATTGAGTGGCTGTCAAGATATTTTGTATCAGGTTATATACTGGCTGAAAAGGCCTATGAAGCACAATTGCCATTTCTAAGGAACAAAAACCATGAACTAATCCTTAATAAGACCCTGATTACAGAAAGCAAGGCGAACAAAGCTCCAATAAAAATATCTGTTGATCATCCTTTTGTAGTAGTGTATTCCGGTACAATAGGTGAAGAATATGGCACACTTGAAGCCATCCAATTCTGTCAATCCATTTATCAATTCAATAAAAACATTCAATTAATAATAACAGGATATTCACCTGATTTACAATATCTTAAAAGGATCGAACAAAGTATTGAATCATGTGACTTTATTCAATTGAAAGGTGGAAAAAAACCTATTCCCCACCAGGAGATAATCAATGAATTGAGCAGGGCTAATTTAGCCATCATGCCTTACCATATCAATGAAAACCTTAAAAACAGAATACCTACTAAGTTTTATGAATGCCTTGCACTGAGCATACCTATGGTCATCCCTGCAAATATTCATTGGCAAAGTTTACTAGCACCCTATCCTGCTGCCATTAGCGTAGATTTTGATCATATAAAGCCCTTGGAATTTCTTCATTTACTCAACAGTAAGTCATTCTATCATCGCCAGCCGGATAAAAGCATTTTATGGGAAAATGAGGAGATAAAATTAATTGATTTCCTTAGTTCAATAATCCTAAAATAATTTTTAGACTCACCTTAATCACTCCATAATCTCATTGAAACCACTTTTAACGAGATTTAAAATAAATTAATTTTATTTTTAGATTCATCTAATTTTATTTTACCTTTGTCTCAAATAATTCAATAAAATGAAAAAATTAAGCTTTGCTGAAGAGAATTACCTCAAGGCTGTATACCATCTGTCCGGTGCAGGAGAAAGTGATGTATCAACGAATGCGATAGCCGAAGAAATGCAAACAAAAGCGGCATCTGTTTCCGACATGCTTCGTAGACTTTCCGAAAAGGAATTAGTCATCTATAAAAAATATCAAGGAGTTAAAATTTCCGAAAGCGGAAAAAAATCAGCCTTGCAAGTGATCAGAAAACACAGACTTTGGGAAGTATTTTTAGTGGAAAAATTGAAATTCAATTGGGATCAGGTGCATGAAATAGCAGAGCAATTAGAGCATATAAAATCCCCTCTCCTAATCGAAAGATTGGATGATTTTTTAGGTCATCCGAAATTCGATCCTCATGGTGATCCTATCCCGGATGAGAATGGGGAGTTTAAGGAAAAGCCCCAAATTCCTTTAGCAGAAGTAGACCTGAATGGGACCGGAATTGTAGTGGCAGTTAAAGATACTAACCCCCTTTTCTTACAGCATTTAGATAAGATTGGAATATACCTTGGAGCCAAAACAAAAATCATTGACAAAGTAGAATTTGACGGTTCAATGGAAATATTGGTTGACAGTAAAAATAAATTATTCATCAGTAAAGAAATAGCTCAAAATGTCCTGGTTACCAACTAAAATGTATACGCTTTTTAAAGTTTTAATTATCACCCTAGTGCTGACTTCTTGTGGAGAAGAAAGAGAGAGAAAAGAAGGTGAATTATATATTGTGTGTACTACCGGAATGATTGCTGACGGAGTAAAAAATATTGTGCAAGATCGTGCAAAAGTGGATGCACTAATGGGGCCCGGTGTGGACCCACATTTGTATAAAGCAACCCATGGTGATTTACTGATGCTACAGGATGCTGACATCATTGTCTATAATGGATTATTCCTGGAAGGAAAGATGGGAGATATCATGCGGCAGATGAGTAGAAAAAAGACCGTAATAGCTGTTGCTGAAAGTTTACCCACTGAGCTTTTAATTAATAGTACTGCATTTCAGGGTACTTATGATCCGCATGTTTGGTTCGATGTCAGCTTATGGAATAAAGCTTTATCTGTTTTACCTCAAAAAATTAGCGCTTTTGACTCTACTTATAATGAAGAATATAAACAAAACTACCTGGCCTATTCACAGCAATTGGACAGTTTGCACAAAGCTGTAAAAGAAAGGATATCGCTTATTCCTGAAGAAAGACGCATATTGGTTACTGCCCATGACGCATTTGAGTATTTTGGCAAAGCCTATTCAATGGAAGTGAAAGGGCTACAGGGTATTTCCACTTTATCGGAATACGGTTTGCGCGATGTCAGCAATTTGGTGGATTTTATAGTGGAACATAATATCCCTGCTATTTATACAGAAACATCCGTTTCCAAGAAGGCCATTGAAGCTGTTGTGGAAGGCTGCAGAGGTAAAGGCCATAAGGTAACCATTGGCGGCAGTCTTTATTCAGATGCCATGGGACAATCCGGTACTGATGAGGGTACTTATATTGGAATGGTGAATGCCAATGTGAAGCAAATTTATGAAGGATTGGTAAAATAAGCATAGCCTTTAACCCTAAAGTTAATCATTCAATTTATGATACAACAAGTAGAAAACCCCATTATAGAAATACATGATTTATCAGTTTCATATGAGAAGAAACCAGTATTGTGGGATGTAGATCTGACTTTGCCTGCTGGTAAACTGATTGGTATTATTGGGCCAAATGGTGCCGGAAAGTCTACTCTCTTAAAGGCTGTGATGGGATTACTTCCATTAAGTAGCGGATATATCAATATTCTGGATAAACCTCTGAAAGAGGTAAGAGATAAAATAAGTTATGTACCTCAAAGAGAATCTGTTGACTGGGACTTTCCAACTTCCGTTTATGATGTGGTAATGATGGGACGTTACGGGCAACTAGGCTTATTGAAAAGGCCCAAGAAATCTGACAAAGAGATTGTTATGGATAGTTTGAGCAAGGTTGGAATGGAGGGTTTTAAGGATCGACAAATATCCCAGCTTTCAGGTGGACAACAACAAAGGGTATTCCTGGCTCGTGCATTGGCTCAACAAGCCGATATCTATTTCATGGATGAACCATTTGCCGGAGTAGATGCAGCTACAGAAAAAGCCATTGTGGAGTTGCTAAGGCAAATGTCCAAGGAGAAAAAAACCGTTATAGTTGTACACCATGATTTGCAATCTGTTGCCCGGTACTTTGATTGGATCATTCTATTGAACATGAGGCTGGTAGCTTCAGGACCAATTGAGGAAGCCTTTACTCCTGAACTATTACAGGAAACTTATGGGGGTAAATTGACCTTACTCACAGAGATAAGTGATCTAATACAGAAAAATCGATTTCCAAACCGAGAATAAATATGTGGGAAAATATTCAATATTTCTTTTCATTTCAAGACACAAATATCCTCTACGTGTCCCTGGGTACTATTATCCTCGGATCCAGTGCTGCGGTGGTAGGTTCATTTACTTTTTTACGGAAGAGAGCACTTATTGGTGATGCCATCGCCCATGCCATCTTGCCAGGTATTTGTATAGCATTCTTATTAAGTGGTACAAAAAATTATGTTTTTCTTATCCTGGGTGCTTTCATATCCGGCTGGATATCAATTATTTTGGTAGATTATATTTCCAAGAATTCAAAAATAAAAGAGGATACAGCTATCGGACTTATTTTATCTGTTTTCTTTGGTTTCGGCATTTTATTACTCACTTATATTCAACAATCAGGCAATGCAGCACAAACCGGTCTGGATTCATTTCTTTTTGGAAAAGCAGCCTCCATGGTTTTACAGGATGTAATTGTCTTTTCAGTAATTAGTATATTGTTAATTATTACAGTCACTCTGTTTTATAAGGAATTGCAACTCATCAGCTTTGATGAAGCATTTGCTCAATCCATGGGCTTGCCTGTAAAAGGTTTAGTGTTCATGCTCAGTTCACTCACTGTATTAGCTGTAGTAACAGGTATCCAGGCCGTTGGAGTGGTGCTAATGGCTGCCCTATTGATAACCCCTACAGCAGCAGCCAAATATTGGTCAGGCTACCTGCCAAGAATATTATTACTTGCTGCCGTAATAGGTGGGTTTTCTGGATTTTCCGGTGCTTTTATCAGCTACATTGCTCCCAATATGCCCACAGGCCCCTGGGTAGTAATGGTTTTATCAGCTATTGCATTTATATCCATTTTATTTGCTCCTAGAAAGGGAATTGTAGCTAAATGGCTAAAGCAAATACACCACAGACATCGGATTCAGGATGAAAACATCATCAAAACCTTTTTCCAAATAGCTGAGGAAGAAGAAAGTTTCGGTGAGCCAAAAACAATTGCTCTCATTCGTGAGAAAAGATATTATTCTTATAAACTTATTAGGAGAATACTAAAGAGACTGAAGAGACATGGCTATCTCGTAGAAAACAAAGCAGGCTATTACCTCACTCCTTTTGGACAGAGAAAAGCAGCCAGACTTGTGAAATTACACAGACTTTGGGAGCTTTATCTTACTGAATATCTTAGGATTGCCCCCGATCATGTACACGAGGATGCAGATACTATTGAACATTTAATCACTCCGGAACTGGAAAAAAGGCTGGAAGAAAAACTGGGGTATCCCGCAGTAGATCCTCATAATTCGAAAATTCCTTATGAGTAAATGATGAAGCTGAAAACTTTAAAATTTTAAATACGAATGAATAGATAGAATTATTATTCACATTTTAAAAAACAAGGGCAATATGAAAATTTTCAAAATTACAGTAAGTATAGTTGTTTTAGGGTTACTGATGGCTTGCGGAGGCAATACGTCCAATGAAGAGCATTCAGAAGAGAGAAAACCCACCTCCCAGGAAAGGATTCAGCAACAAGCCAGGGAAAAAGAAGAGAATAATGTAAGTGAAAACTCTGAAGTAAAAGAAGTTACCATTGAGGGTAATGACAGGATGAAATTCAACAAGGAAGAAATCAGAGTGAAGGCGGGTCAGACAGTTCGTTTAACACTAAAACATGTTGGAGAAATGCCCAAAGAGCAAATGGGACACAATTGGGTATTATTGACTCAAGGCACTGACATCATGGAATTTGGACAAGCAGCCGCCACCGCTCAGGATAATGATTATATTCCCGAAGCAGAATCTGATAAAATAATTGTTCATACTGAACTTTTGGGTGGTGGCGAGGAAGACACCATTGAATTTACAGCTCCTGAAAAAGGAACTTACGATTTCATATGTTCTTTCCCGGGCCATGTAGCCTTAATGAAAGGTAAATTTATTGTAGAATAATTTTAAAAACCCATTAGGAATCCATGTTGAAAGGCATGGATTCTTTTTATCGCTAACTAATATATGTCCAACTTTTACATCATCTTGACCGGATCACTGGTAGCCATGTCCTGCGGAATTTTAGGTTGCTTTTTGATTCTAAGGAAAATGGCCATGGTAGGAGATGCCATTTCCCATGCGGTTTTGCCGGGAATAGTGCTGGCTTTTTTGTGGTCAGGAAGTCGTGATTCTCTCACCATGTTAATAGGAGCCGGTACATTAGGGATATTAACCACCTTCCTGATTGAATTTCTTACCCATAAAGGAAAACTACAATCAGATGCTTCAATCGGAGTGACTTTCACCTGGTTATTTGCCTTAGGCGTTATACTAATCTCAGCATTTGCAGGCCAGGTAGATTTGGATCAGGAATGCGTGTTGTATGGAGAGATTGCCCTGGTACCTCTGGATACCATTATTCTGGCTTCAGGAACTGATATTGGCCCTTATGCCATTTATTTATTGGGAGCAGTATTTCTGATGGTAGTATTGTTTGTGTCACTGAGCTTTAACCAGTTAAAGATTACCTCTTTCGATCCGCAATATGCTATTTCACTGGGCATATCAGCCACATTTTGGAATTACTTGCTCATGTCATTTGTATCTTTTACTACAGTAGCCTCTTTTGAATCGGTAGGTGCCATTCTAGTAGTAGCATTTTTAATTGCCCCGGCAGCAACTGCTTATTTATTGACACATGATTTAAAGAAAATGATTATTATTGCTTGTTTAATAGGTATTTTATCAGCTGTGGGAGGACATTATCTTGCTATGTCTATCAATGGATCAATTGCCGGAGCAATGGCTAGTGTTGCAGGGATTTTATTTGGTATAGCTTTTGTTTATGTTAAGTTAACAAGTAAAAAAGTCGCAAAGCTTACATCAGGAGTGGCTGTAAGTACTTAAATTTGTTAAATAACTTATTTGAACTTAAATTTTAAGCTATATTCAGATCATAATTAATTACCTATGAAAAAATATCTCGTATTCTCTCTTTTATCAGTAGTGCTGGTCTCATCAGCTTTTATAACTGAACCTGATAAAAAAAGTAAAATCAACTGGCTGAGCCTTGAAGAGGCCTATAAACTCAATAAAGAATACCCACGCAAAATATTTGTAGATGTATATACAGATTGGTGTGGATGGTGCAAAAAAATGGACAGGGATACTTTCTCTGATGCTGATGTAGCTGAATTTGTAAATGAAAATTATTATGCTGTAAAGCTTAATGCTGAAAGCAAAGACAAAATTATTATTGGACAGGATACCACAACCTCTCAAATGATGGCGAGGTCAATGGGTGTAAGCGGCTATCCAACAATAGTTTATATTAAAGAAGATTTTAAAACCATTCAGGCAGTACCCGGCTATCAGAAAGCTGACGCATTTTTGGATACTTTAAAGAAAGTGCTTGAGTGGAAATAAAATTATTTTTTCAGTAATAAGAAAAGGTGGGGCTATTTGAAATAGCTCCACCTTTTTTGCTTGACCCTGCCAATGCAAAAGAAATTTCAGGTTAAATTTCAAGTGCCAGTCTGGTGGCCTGATTAATGGCATGTTTAGCGTCTAATTCAGCAGCCACAGCCGATCCTCCTATCAGGTGAACAGAAACCCCCATATCAGATAGAGGTTGGAACAATCCCTTTTCAGAAACCTGTCCTGCGCAAAGTATGATAGTATCAACTTCCAATACATGCTTTTTACCATCCTTTGTATAATGCAAACCTATTTCATCTATTTTTTCATACTGTACATTGGTGACCATTTTCACTTTACGGTTCTTTAAAGCGGCACGATGGATCCATCCTGTCGTTTTACCAAGCCTTGCCCCCATTTTACCTTCCGAACGTTGAAACATGGTAATCTCCCTTGGTGATTTTTCAGGATGTGCCTTTACATCTTTAACACCCCCTCTTGCCTCTATACCAGGATCAATCCCCCACTCTTTCAGAAATTCAAAAGTATCTAAGCTGGTGCTTTCCCCTTCCTGGCTTATAAATTCTGCTACATCAAAACCAATACCTCCGGCACCAATAATGGCCACTTTCTTACCTACAGCTTTATTTAACTTAAGTACATCAATATATGAAAGTACCTTTTCATTTTCCTGTCCGGTTATTTTAGGATTTCGTGGATTAACTCCGCAAGCAATAATTACTTCATCAAAATCTTTAAGATCATTCGGTACTACTCTTTTATTCAACTGTAAATTGACCCCTGAAAGTGCTATTTGATTTTTGAAATAGCGGATAGTTTCATAAAACTCTTCCTTTCCAGGGATTTTCTTAGCCATATTAAACTGGCCACCTATTTCAGCTTCTGCATCAAACAAGGTAACTTTATGATCTCTTTTGGCAGCTTCTGTTGCAAAAGCCATTCCCGCAGGACCGGCTCCCACCACCGCTATATTTTTAGGGTTTTCCGCCTTTTTACTTACTAGCTCAGTCTCATGACATGCTTTAGGGTTCACCAAACAACTACTTACCTTATTCTGGAAAACATGATCCAGACAAGCCTGATTACAAGCTATGCAGGTATTAATTTCTGCCTCTCTGTTCTCTTCAGACTTTTTAATGATTTCAGGATCCGCCAGAAAGGGTCTTGCCATGGAAACCATATCTGCCTGCCCATCAGACAATATCCTCTCAGCAACCTCAGGCATATTAATTCGGTTGGTTGTGATCAAAGGAATAGAAACTTCTTTTTTCATTTTCTCTGTCACCCAGCTGTACGCTCCACGAGGCACCATGGTAGCAATTGTAGGGACACGAGCTTCATGCCATCCAATACCAGTATTAATAATGGTAACGCCAGCCTTTTCCAACTCTTTGGCCAAATGTACTACTTCCTCCCAGGAACTTCCATCCGGAATAAGATCCAACATAGATAGTCTGAAAATGATGATAAAATCTTTTCCAACGGTTTTACGGACTTCCCTCACTATTTCCAAAGGCAAACGAATCCTGTTTTCATAACTTCCACCCCACTCATCCGTTCTTTTGTTGGTATGTTTTACAATAAACTGGTTGAGCAAGTATCCTTCAGAACCCATGATTTCAACACCATCGTATCCTGCTTCTTTAGCTAATGAAGCACTTGTGGCAAAATCCTTAATTGTAGATTTCACTCTTCTGCCTGACATTTTAAAAGGTTTAAAGGGAGTGATAGGCGATTTAATTGCTGATGGTGCCAAATTAAAGGGGTGATATCCATACCTGCCGGCATGGAGAATTTGCATACATATTTTTCCACCTGCCTTATGTACAGCCTCTGTGATAATCCGATGCTTTTTAGCATGGCTCCTTTTTGTCATTCTAATGGAAAAAGGTTTTAACCAACCTTGCCAGTTAGGAGAAACTCCACCGGTTACCATTAAAGCCACTCCACCTTTGGCGCGTTCAGCATAAAAAGTAGCCATTTTCTCAAAACCACCTTTTACTTCTTCAAGACCCGTATGCATGGAGCCCATTAGTACTCGGTTTTTTAATTGTGTAAAACCTAAATCCAATGGTTCGAATAAGTGAGGATATTTAGAATGTTTCATAAGTCAATTTAGTATGCATGCCTAACAAATAGCAATTTAAGTAATCTTTTTTAAAAGCATGGAAATATCAAAATATTATCGCTAGTTTCAAGTCCAAAACTGGAAAAGATGAAAATATTAGATAATAATGCCATTATAAGAAATAATTTCAAAAAATTAGCTGAGAGCATTAAAGTTGAAGACTTAACAAAAATCCCTACGGGCTTCAATAACAACATTTTATGGAATTTCGGACATGCTATAGCTACTCAAAATGTGCTTATTTATCAAATGTCGGGCTTGCCCTTTTCCTTACCAGATGATTTTATTGCCACTTACAGAAAGGGTACTTATCCACCTAAAACTGAGGATCCTAAAGCTGAATTAGAAGTGATCTTACTTTTCTCTGATCAATCGCTTGCTCATTTAAGAAAGGATTTAACAGAGTATAAATTCACGGAATACGAGAAATATGACACTAGTTTTGGCGTACAGCTAACAAGTGTAAATGACGCTATGGCTTTTAACAACATCCATGAAAGCCTGCACTTAGGCTACTCGATGGCATTAAAAAGAGCTTTGGGATATTAAATAGAGCCTATTAGGCAATTACACGAGAATCATTGGAACTTTCTTGAAAATCAGAATCAAATGATTAGCCTTTGTGTAATTTAATTTTAGAATCCATATAAATCATCTTCCATTTCAGGTTTTTATTATAAAAAATTTCTCCCTTCTGTATAGTCAAAGGAGAATCAATGTTATTATGATAAAGCTGACCTGTGCCCAATCCTTGAGGCATGGAAACATTCAGATAATCAGCCAATTGACAAATGGCATTTAAACCAATATTCGATTCCAGCATACTGGTAAGCCACCAATCAATTTGATATTGTTTACAGAGGCTTACCCATTCGAAAGTAGATTTGATTCCTCCAATCAGGCTGGGCTTTAAAATCAGATACTGGGGTTGAATTTCTTTTAGAAGCATTTCTTTTTCATGAATAGAATTTATACCAATCAACTCCTCATCTAAAGCAATAGGGATAGGTGATTTTTCACATAGTTCTTTCATTTCCTTCCACTGTCCGGGCTTGATGGGTTGTTCAATAGAATGTATCTCCAATTTGGCCAGTGTAGTTAATTTAGCTAAAGCTTCTTTTGCTGAAAAAGCACCATTGGCATCCACGCGTAAAACAATTTGTTCTCCGGAATATTTCTCTCTTATCAATTTCAATAACCGGATTTCTGTTTCAAAATCAATGGCACCAATCTTCATTTTGATACAGTCAAAACCTGCATTAAGCTTTTCTTCAATTTGCTGCTGCATAAACTTTTCAGACCCCATCCAAACCAAGCCATTAATAGGAATTCTTTTTTCACTGGAATAGAATGCTGTTTCAAAAATCTTCCTTTCCCCACCATGCATAGCGTCAAGCAATGCTGTTTCAAGGGCAAATCGGATAGAAGGAAAATCATGGTGGGCTAAATCCTGTGCAAGTTGCAGTACTTCATTCAAGTTTCCAGGAACTCTCATACCTGTCAGTTTTTTAGTAACTACTTCCAATTGATGAGGCAATTCTTCTATATCATCTATACTTAAGCCTTTTAATGGACCCGCTTCCCCTATTCCAATTAAATTATGATTGTTAAATACTTGTATAAACCAGGTATCCTTGGTTTTTAAAGTACCCCGGGAAGTACCAGCCTCAAATTTAAATTGTAGTTGATGGTGCTTTATTTTAGCTATAGTGATTTTCATTTACTTATATAATTCTCATTTTATCCTTAAAGCAATTGCGCTTATCTTTGTCACAAATTGACAATTTTATGCCAGATTTGTTGGAAAAAGCTTCAAAAATTAATTTACAGGAATACAAATACCAGTTGAAGGAAGAGCGTATTGCTAAATTTCCATTAGCTGAGCGCGATCAAGCCAAATTACTGCTGTATCAAAAGGGGGAAATTCAACATCAGCGTTTTTTTGAAATCAATGAGTTCCTTCCTGAAAATAGCACACTCTTTTTTAATAACACCAAGGTAATTCCGGCCAGAATCCATTTTCAAAAACAAACTGGTGCTACAATAGAGATTTTCCTGCTTTCAGCTGTTTTACCTACCACCGAAATTGCAGAAGCCATGCTGGTAAAAGGTAAATGTGTTTGGCATTGTATGGTGGGCAACAGAAAAAGATGGAAAACCGATGACATTTTAGTGCGTTTTTTTGACACCAAATACGGGAAGATCAAAGTAATTGCCTCCTATGCAGATTTCGAGAAAAATCATATTCAATTTGAATGGGATAATCTTTCTGTACCTTTTGTGGAAATAGTGGAAATGATGGGGACTACTCCACTCCCACCTTATCTCAACAGAAAAGCCACGGAAGAAGACAAACCCCGTTACCAGACTGTCTATTCCAAAAATGAGGGAGCTGTGGCTGCTCCGACAGCAGGATTGCATTTTACCGATAAAATAATAGAAAAATTGAAAACACAATCTCACCACATGGAATACCTAACATTGCATGTGGGAGCTGGTACTTTCCAGCCTATCAAATCCGAAAATGTTTTGGAGCACCCTATGCACTGCGAGCAAATTCAGATAGAGAAGAGTACAATTGAATTCCTGACCCAAACAAAACAGCCAATTATTGCTGTGGGTACAACCTCTGTCAGAAGTTTGGAAAGCGCTTATTGGTTTGGTGTACAATTAATCAACAATGTAGCGGATAAATTTCATATCCATAAGTTGCTCCCATATGAAACAGGTTTTGAAAATCTACCTGACATCCAAACTGCATTTAAAGCTATCTTAGATTATTTGAACCGTAAAAACCTCAATACTCTTTATGGAGATACAGAAATTTTTATTTTTCCCGGCTATCAATTTCAGGTAATCAATGGACTCATCACTAATTTTCATCAGCCTGAATCCACTTTAATGTTACTGATTGCAGCTTTGCTGGGCGATGAGTGGAAAAGAGTATATACAGAAGCTTTAAATAATGATTATCGTTTTCTTTCTTATGGGGATTCTTCTCTTTTAATTCCATAATACATATCTTCGGTTTATGGAGTCTATTTCAACAGGTTTTACGCAAGTATTGGAAAAAATCAACGAGATACTGAATATAGTGATCTTCGATATCAAAGGAAGCGATTTCACTTTACTGACATTGATTTTTATTATCTTATCCAGTTTCTTATTGGTATTCCTTTCCAAAAGGCTTAGCAGAATACTAGAAAAGAGAATTCTTAACAGATATATTAAAGATACCGGTGTTACTGCCTCTATTGGCACCATGATCCGCTATTCCTTAATAGTAATAGGTTTTATAACAATCTTCCAATCAGCCGGATTTGATTTAAGTACTTTGGGCCTTTTGGCAGGTGCTTTAGGTGTTGGTATTGGTTTTGGTCTTCAGAATGTCACCAATAATTTTATTTCAGGGATTATCATACTTTTTGAACGACCCATTAAAGTGGGAGATAGAATTGAAGTGGGAGATATAAATGGTGATGTTTATTCTATTTCAATGCGTTCCACAACTGTAATTACCAACGACAATATTTCAGTCATAGTGCCTAATTCAGAATTCATCAACAGCCAGGTAATCAACTGGAGCCATAATGACCGCAAAGTTAGATTCAAAATCCCTGTTGGGGTAGCTTACAAAGAAGATCCTGAAGTAGTGAGGAAGCTGGTAACGGAAGTAGCGAGGCAACATCCCGGGGTGCTTAAATTCCCCGCACCTGATTTATGGTTCGAGGAATACGGGGATAGTTCACTCAATTTTAAACTGATTATCTGGACTTCGGATTTTATACAAAGGCCTAGTGCATTAAAAAGTCAGTTATACTACAGCATTTTCAAAAGTTTTAAAGAGAACAACATTGAGATTCCTTTTCCTCAACGTGACCTACATTTTAAAAGTGGGTTGGAGAAATTCACTACTCAAAGTCCGGAAAACAATTGATCAAATAAAATCTCCCCTGTTTTTCCTTTTTAACCGCTAGCTTTCTAGCTTTGCTACACCCTATTAAATTTATTATGGACAAATATTTTATCATCGATTTTGACAGTACCTTAACACGGGTTGAGGCTATGGATTTACTTGCTTCTATTTCTCTGGAAGGAAAACCTCAGAAAGAAGAAGCTGAAAGTAAAATAAAAGAATTGACAGATTTGGGAATGAATGGAGAAATCTCTTTTCGTGATTCCCTTAAAGACAGGTTGCTTTTATTAGAGGCTAATAAATCTCATTTACCTCAGCTAATTACTGCTTTGAAAGACCAGGTTTCTATTTCTTTTAAGAGAAATACAGCATTCTTTAATGAATACTCGGATAAAATATATGTGATTTCAAATGGCTTTAGAGAATACATTGAACCTATAGTAACGAGTTTGGGTGTATTGCCTGATCATATTTTTGCCAATGAGTTAATTTTTGATGAAAAGGGAAATATCAAGGGTTTTGATGAAAATAATCCGCTTTCCAAAGATGGTGGTAAAGCCGCAATAATCCGCTCCCTAGATCTGGATGGAGACATTTATGTAATTGGAGATGGTCATAATGATTATGAAATTAAAGCTGCAGGATTGGCTAATAAATTTTATGCATTTACAGAAAATATAAGTAGAGAGAAAGTGATGGAAAAAGCAGACCATATTGCCCCCTCCCTGGATGAGGTTCTATTTGAGAATAAAATAAATTCAGCTATTTCTTACCCGAAAAACAGAATTAAGGTACTCTTACTGGAGAATGTACATCCTATAGGGGTTTCTTTGTTGGAAAAAGAGGGGTTCTCTGTGGAGGTATACCCTGCCGGCCTGGACGAGGATGAATTGTGTGAGAAAATAAAAGGTATTTCTATTTTAGGACTACGCTCGAAAACACAATTAAGCAGGAAAGTAATTGAGAGTGCTGACAGGCTAATGGCTGTTGGTGCATTTTGTATAGGTACCAACCAAATTGATTTGGATGCATGCCAGGAAAGAGGTGTGGCAGTATTTAATGCCCCTTTTAGCAATACAAGATCCGTTGTAGAACTGGCTATAGGAAGTATTATCATGCTCATCCGAAACATCTTTGACAAATCAGTTCTAATGCACCATGGCAAATGGGACAAATCTGCATCAGGCAGTAAGGAAATAAGAGGGAAAAAGCTAGGTCTTATAGGTTACGGAAATATAGGTGCTCAACTTTCAGTTTTAGCTGAAAGTATTGGTATGGATGTATACTATTATGATACTGAAGAAAAGCTGGCATTGGGAAATGCCACCAAGTTAGACTCTTTAGAGGAATTACTGGCAGAGGCTGATGTGGTAAGTTTACATGTAGATGGCAGGATAGAAAATACTAACATTATAGGAAAGAGAGAGTTTGACCTAATGAAGGAAGGGGTGATCTTTTTGAATTTAAGTCGTGGGCATGTAGTAGACATTACTGCACTTAAGGAAGCTATCACTTCTAAAAAAGTAGCTGGTTCTGCAGTAGATGTTTTCCCGGTAGAGCCAAAAAGCAATAATGACCCTTTTGAAAATGAATTGAGAGGTTTACCCAATATAATTCTAACTCCGCATATTGGAGGAAGCACTGAAGAAGCACAGGTAAATATTGGACAATTTGTGCCTGCCCGTATCATGGATTACATTAATACAGGCACTACCACCAATAGTGTTAATTTTCCCAATTTACAGTTACCCAGGTTGCAAAACGCTCATAGATTAATCCATATACATAAAAATGTACCGGGAATCATTGCCAAGATTAACCAGCTATTTGCTGAACATGAGATTAATATTGTAGGACAGTATCTTAAAACAAATGAGAAAATAGGTTATGTAATTACAGATATTGACAAGGCTTATTCCAAAGATTTAATAAAGGCTTTACGTGCAATTGATCATACCATCAAGTTTAGAGTGTTGTATTGAAAAGCAGGTAATTTAGAGGGGTTAAAAGTGTGAAGTATCTAAAAGTCTATTCCTCTATCAATTAATATTGGGTAAATATGACTGAAAAAAACATAATCACCTTTAGGAAAGCACTGGATACTGACATTCCCTATCTGCTTTGGCTTAGGAAAACAACTATGGAAGCCACATTGATTGATTCCGGCATTTCAGTTGATCTTAATAAGCATATGCAAGCTTTGAGATATCAATTTGACCTTGCAAAAATCATCCTTTTAAATGACGTGGAAATAGGAATGATCAAGAAGGACACAGATTATCATTTTATAGAAATAATTCAACTTCAAATTTCCCCTGAATACCAGGGGAAAGGATATGGAAGAAGCATTATTCAAACAATTATTGATGAGGCCAGAGGTTTAGGATTAAAAATAAGATTAAGTGTACTGAAGAAAAACCAAGCTATAAAGCTGTATCATAATATGGGATTCAAAGTAGTAGATGAAGACAAATATTCATTTATCATGCTTAGGTAATTTCTCTTTAAATGATTTGCTAAAAAGTAGCCATAAATACTATTCATTATACCTTCTCTACTTTTAAACATACATGAAATGAGCATAAATTTTAGAATCCTTAACATACCAACCGAGGATGAATAAAATTTATTGAATTCCATAGCCTGCCCCGACTTATCGGGGTGACAACTTAAAAACAATTATATACACATGAAAGCACTGTTCACAATTGGCCTGTTGATATTATCCAATGCTTTTATGACGTTGGCATGGTACGGGCATTTAAAATTCCATGAATGGAAATGGTTTAATAAATTAGGGCTCATTTCCATCATTTTTATCAGTTGGGGACTCGCACTTTTCGAATATTTCTTTCAAGTACCTGCTAACAGAATAGGTTTCAAGGAAAATGGAGGGCCATTCTCCTTAGTTCAGTTAAAGGTTTTACAAGAAGTAATCACTTTGGTTATTTTTATGGTTTTCACTTTTATTTTCTTTAGAAATGAGACTTTTAAATGGAATCATTTAGTTGGTTTTTGCTTTCTTGTTTTAGCAGTATATTTCATTTTTAGAAAGTGACCAAATTTACCTTCCATTAAGCATCCTATTGAAACATCAAAACCGGCACTCACAATTATTTGTGAGATTATTGGAGTAGAGAACTTCTAAATAAAGCTAAAACATACAAACTAAAATAGCTCATTATCAGCTTGACCAATTATTTAAACCCTACAAATTAGTGGGTGCTATTGGGATAAATAGATGAACCAACCGAATAACTCGATAAAAAGCAAAACATTTCAAATCAATCTTAACCTCTCAGCTTTAATTCTTATTTATAAGTTTTAAAACCTACATTATATACTGATACTTTCTTTTCAGAAAAGGAAACAAACATTCACTTTTAAATGTATCTACATTGAATTATTAAAAGACATACATATGATACAAAAAGCAGATGATCAGATATTAGGTGATATTTTAGAAAAAAATGATAAGGTACTTATTAAATTTCATGCTGATTGGTGCGGGGTTTGCAAAGCTTTCGCTCCTCAGTTCAAAAAACTAGCCGAAGAAAATTCAGCTCAGATTTTGTATTATGAAATCAATGCCCCGGAAAATCCTAAGGCCAGAATAATGGCGGGGGTGTACAGTCTCCCTTATTTTGCAAGCTTTGAGAAAGGAGAATTAAAACATAAAGTTGCTTCATCCAATCCAAATGAAATCCTCCGTATGATCAAAGAATTGGAAAAAGAATCTTCTATTTCAGAATAGCCAACTTAGTTTTATAGTCATAGTTCAATACATAAAAATCCCCATCATACCAGTCTCATTACAAAGACATTCTGATGGGGACTTTAACGAAATTATAATTGAACTCTGGTATTACCCTTAGTTCAATTTTAGTCAGAGCCAGCTATTCAACTGACTAAAATAAATTTATATTAAAGAATATTTTTAGTACACTAATAACAAAAATAGTCCCTACCACTAGAGGTGAAATATACCTCACCATGAAAAGAATTATTTTTTCAGTAATGGAGCCTTCCAGTTGAGGATTGCCAAAATACAACTCCTTTTGGAACCCTTTACCTCGCCATTTCCATGCTGCAAAAACAGCAATAAAGAAACCACCCAAAGGCAAAGACAAATCAGAGAACACATTTTCTATTAAAGTAAAGAAATCTATGTTTTTTCCTCCATAGAAAGTGAAATTTGTAAAGAAATCACTCGCCCCCTGAGAAAGCATTGTAGGCAAACCAATTAAGAAAATCACTGTAGCTACACCATAAACTGTTTTCTTTCTATGAAATTTAAACTGGTCTGTTACATAAGCAACCGGAACCTCCAATAAAGAAACAGTTGATGTTAATGCGGCAAAGCACAATAACAAAAAGAAGATAGCACCTATAAAAGGACCCACACTCCCCATAGATTCAAATATTCCTGGCAAAGCAACGAATACCAAGCCAGGGCCGGCATTGGTTTCAATACCCGGTTGGCTGAATACTAATGGGAAAATCATTAAACCTGCTAAAAAAGCAATTGAAATATCCGCTATAGTAATTAGAGCTGCTGCCCCAACAATACTGTCATTTTTACCTACATAAGAACCATAAGTAATCAAAGCTCCCATACCCAATGAAAGGGAAAAGAAGGCCTGAGCTAATGCTGTATAAAATGTATTGGCATTTATTTCATTAAAATCCGGTACTAAATAAAAGGCCAATCCATCTGAGGCCCCTTCTAAAGTTAACCCATAGCAGATAAGGCCTACAATCATAATTACCAAAAGAGGCATCAAAATTTTAGTCCATCTCTCAATTCCTTTTTGAACACCACCCGCCACAATAAGCGCAGTTAGTACCATAAAGCCTATAGAATAAAACAAGTTGTCCCAGATATCAGATACAAAAGAACCAAAGTGGGCATCATAGTTAAGGCCTTCACTCAACATTCCTCCAAAACCTATTTGAAGAAAATAGCCAAAAGCCCAACCTGCTACAACATTATAGAAACTGAGGATCATTACACCGGAAAGCACGCCCATTAATCCGACCATACCCCATTTTCTGCCTCCTAATTTCTTAAAGGCTCCATATGGGTTGAGCCTGGTATTTCTTCCAATGGCGGTTTCAGCCAACATAATAGGTAAACAAATAAGAAATGCGCAAGCCAAATAAATGACTAAAAATGCTGCCCCCCCATTTTCACCTACTTCGTATGGAAATTTCCAGATGTTTCCTAAGCCTACTGCCGATCCGGCTGCTGCCGCTATAAATCCTAATCTATTTGAGAATCCTCCTCTTGCTGCCATGTATTAAATTTTAGGTCGTAAAGATATCAGATATTTCTATTCTGACAATAAAATTTAGCAATGGATATTACGAAATTATTATATGAGGTAATATATGGTTGTCAAACAGCTTTTCAGGACATCAATTGAGCCAGTTTTTTAGTGCCTTCAAATTCTCCCATAATAGTTTTCATTAATACAGTAAGTGGAATAGCCAATATCAAACCCGGTACCCCCCACAGGAAGCCCCAGAACATTAGCATCACCAACACAACTATTATATTGATGGAAAAAGATTTGCCCATCCAAATAGGCTCCATTATTGAACCAAATAAAACCTGAGCCCCTGTGAATAATAAAAGAGCGGCCAGAATAGCTCCCGGAGCTTCCAACTCAATAAAGGCAAACAAAGTGGCCACTATAGTGGCAATTATAGAGCCTACCATTTGTATAAAGTTGACAACAAATGCAAATAGTCCCCAAAATATAGGAAAACTGATGCCTAAAGACCATGCAATTATCCCAAAAGCAAGGCCTGTAAGGAGGCTGACAAATATTTTTACTTTTAAAAACTCCGAAATACTCCTTTCTACTTTCACAAAGGTTTTAACAGATTGGGTTTTCCCCCTTGACATGGTGGATCGCAAAATATCATTAAAATTCATCGATCCTGCCAATAGTAGAATTAAAAAGAACAAGGTCATAAGAATATTCACTACCGTATGCCTAACCAAAGTAAAAGTAATCTGAAAATTCTGAAAAAAAGCTTCGCTTACTTTCTCACTTTCTAATATGTTTTTAATAGTACTTTGATTATTGGCTTGCTCCAGACCCAATACGTCTGAAAAAGGCGTTACTAAATTCTCAACCTTGTCATCAAGTTTCTCAAATATTTCATTTTTACCTGCCTGTATTTCTTTCCCGGATAACTGAACCACTTTAATCACACTAAAAAAAGTAAGCACCAAAATACAGATCACAGCTATTAAAGAAACAAAATGGGGCCACTTGCGCTTTTTCATCCATCGCATCATAGGAGTGAATAGCAATGCTATAAAAATAGCAAACATAAGCGGAATAAAAATAAAGGACAAGACTTGTAATATATAGAAAGCTACAGGTATAACCAAAATTAACAATAGTCGATTAGTAGTAGCCAGATCATTTATTTTCATAGAATATTTAGTAGAATAACTTGAATTGTTGTAACGCTGTTAATTAAATAAAGGTGCAAGTTCAGAAAATTAATTTTGCACTGACAAACTTATTGAATAATTATTTTTCACTCAACAATCAGGGATACGAGAATATTGTATAAACCTGAAGTCAATTTTAAAAATTAACGTAAAACTACATCTCGGTCTCTGATTGGGATTAATTTTTTTCAAAAAAAGAAAATTATCTTGTGCCGCCACAGCGGTATCCGTGATCTCATTTAATATTTAGCATGAGTTAATATACAGTATTCCTCCAAAAACATATAAACCCTGCTAAGAAATTTTACTGCCACTTTAAATTTATTGTTTATTTTCAGCCATTTTCATTTCGCCCACACTAAGTCCCATTCCCCTTGCACGTTGTCTTTCAAGACTGGCTTCATAAGCCGAGATACCATGAAGCTCCGATAAATAATCCAGATGGCCGGGAGAAGTCACTACCATGATATCATCAGAATTAATCTGATCCGGGCTGTCATAACCGCAGGCTTCTGCCAACATTTGTGTTTCATTATAAAGCGTTTGTGCATAAGTGGCTACTCTCCTGGCGGCAGCTTCTACATTCAAAGCTCTTTCCAATCTTTTGTTTTGAGTGGCAATTCCTGAAGGACAATTATTGGTGTGGCATTCAAGTGCCTGGATACATCCCAATGAAAACATAAATCCTCTGGCGATATAAACAGCATCTGCACCTAAGGCCATGGCAACGGCTACCTCAATAGGTGTGGATATTTTTCCTGCGGCAAAGATTATTACTCTACCCCTAACTTTGTGTTTTTTTAATGCCCAATCAGCTACAGCAACACCTTGTTTCATGGGCAATCCTGCGTAGGAACTCAGAACCAATGGAGAAGCCCCTGTACCTCCATCCCCTCCGTCTATGGCTATATAATCAGGTCCTCTTCCCGGCTGCTCACTCATTTTAGCAGCTACTTCCTCTATTTCGGAAGTATGGCCAATTACCATTTTAATACCAACAGGCTTTTGGGTAATCTTTCGTACCCTGTCAATAAAATCAAACAACCCATCCACATCACTAAATTCGGTATGCCGTGCAGGAGCATAAGCATCTTTACCCGTTGGTATTTTTCTGATCTTCGCTATTTCAGGAGTGATTTTTTCTTTTAAAAGCATCCCTCCTTTTCCTGGTTTTGCACCTTGCGCCAATTTTATTTCAAACATCTTAATTTGCGGATGTTGGGCAGTTTCCCGTAACAAATCATCATCCAATAAACCATTTTCATCACGCACTCCATACTTGGCGGTGCCCAATTGGAAAATAATGTCTCCTCCTTTTTCATGACAGGGAGCCAATCCACCTTCTCCACAATTCTGAAGGATTCCCGCCATCTTAGCTCCCAGGTTTAAGGCTTCATGTGCCCTGCCCGATAAAGCACCAAATGACATAGCACTAATATGGACAAAGTGAGTAAGCGTAACAGACATGACACCGGTATGCAAGCCAATCACTTTTTTATATTTATGCCCAACTTCTTCTCCGGTTTTAGTTTTTTTATTCGTAAATGTAGCCGGCATAATAATGTATGATCCCACTTTGTCCATATCAAGTTGAGTACCAAATCCTATTGTATTTCGCGCACCTCTGGATGACTCATAAATCCAATTTCTTGTAATTCTATTATATGGAAGCTCTTCCTGATCGTTGGCAAAAAGATATTGCCTGAACAGTGGACCTAGTAAAATGAGAAGCTTACGCCCCCATATTACTACTGGAAAAACCCTTTGGATGGGGTCATTGCTCTGGAATTTATCATGAATAAATAAAACCAGAATCGCGAGACCTAAACCAAATAAAAAAAAGTATCCGGCTAAGCTTATAATCCAGCTTATGGAATTTCCCTCCTGCAAAAGCTCATATTGGAAATAATAACCATAGATAACAGTGGTTAAAGCAGTCAATACAAACCAAACCAGTGTCCATTTATTGAACGTTTTTAATATTAGCTGGAAACTAGGTGGTGAAGCAAGTGAGGTTGATTGGAATTTTTTGTCATTTGTGCTCATAATCAGGATGCTTTGATTACAAGAAATTTAAAATAAATCTTTGAATTATCTATTTTCACTCTGGTATTTTCGATGAATGGATTTGTTTCTACCTACCAATTTTCCCAGGGATGTTTATCGGTAGTATGTTTACTTTAAAAAACAGTTATTATCTCAACATTCATGAACACAAAAAAAGCGAGTCTTTTCAGACTCGCTTCAACTATAGTGGATTTGCTTATATATTCTATTGATTCTCTGGTGAGAGAAATTTCTTCAATCATAATTCTCTCTTAGAATCCCATTTCTCAAGGTAATCGGCTACTCTGCGAACTACCATTCCTCCTAAGGAACCATCAACTACTCTGTGATCGTAAGAATGAGACAAAAACATTTTATGCCGGATAGCAATTACATCTCCTTGAGGAGTTTCCAGAACAGCTGGCTTCTTAACAATAGCACCCAATGCCAGAATACCTACTTGTGGCTGCATAATAATAGGTGTGCCCATTACATTTCCAAAAGAACCCACATTAGAAAGTGTAAATGTTCCTCCTTCCAATTCCTCCGCTTTCAGTTTGTTCTCCCTGGCACGTTTAGCCAAATCATTTACTTTATTAGCCAAACCACGAATATTTAACTGATCTGCATCCTTAATTACCGGGACAATTAGATTACCACTAGGCAAAGCTACTGCAATACCAATGTTGATACGTTTTTTCTTGATTATCCTATCACCATCTACCTGGATGTTAATCATAGGATAGTCTTTTATAGCTTTTACTACAGCTTCTACAAATATTGGTGTAAAGGTTAAATTGCCACCTTCTTGTTCTTTGAACTGATTTTTATATTTGTTTCTCCACTGAACAACAGCAGTCATATCAGCTTCCACAAAAGAAGTAACATGCGGAGAAATACGCTTGGAGTCTACCATTCTCCCGGCAATCATTTTGCGCATTCTGTCCATTTCAATGATTTCATCATCACCTGAAATACTAACAGGCATTCCTTTAGGGGCAGCCTGAGGTGCTGCTACCTGTGTGGCAGATGGAGCTGCTTGCTGTTGTGTTTCGGTAGTTTGGGAAATTTCTCCTCTGTTTTCAACAAAACCAAGAATATCCTTTTTGGTCACTCTCCCATCTTTGCCGGTCCCATGAATAGATTCCAGTTGTGACATGCTAATGTTTTCCTCCTTGGCTATATTACGCACCAAAGGAGAATAAAACTTACCTGATTCGGAATGAGCAGCAATTTCCTGTCCGTTTTCACCCTGAGTACTTACTTTCGTTTGAGTGTGAGCAGTAGAAACTACCTCAGCTTTTTTATCTTCATTTACTTCTGAAGTTTGGGGGGCACTGTCCCCGCCACCTTCGGCTTCAGTTTCTATAATGGCAATTGGCTTACCAACTCCGATGATATCACCTTCTTTGGCCAGTATTTTTTTAAGAATCCCTCCCTCTAAGGCCGGCACTTCAGTATCCACTTTATCAGTAGCCACTTCCAATACGGATTCATCTTGTTCAATAGTATCACCTTCCTTTTTCAACCAGGTGAGTACTGTTGCTTCCATTATACTTTCGCCCATCTTGGGCATTACCATTTCTACAGTTGCCATGAAATAACCTTTCTTTTATTAAAAATAAAAATTCGATGCTTCTAATTATTTGCCAATCTACTACATATTTTCTTCAAACAATGCATTTGAAATAGCAAATTATATTTGTACAAAATTACGATTAATCGGCTTTTTCTCAATTATTTTGAGCTCAATTTTTTCCTGACCAAATTTAAAACTGAATTTGCCGCAATATCAATATTACTCTCCCTGTCAAAAGAGAAATTAAACAATTTCGTTTGGGTTTCGTGCTCATCAGCCAAAGCTACCCAGACTGTTCCTACAGGTTTTTCTTCCGTTCCTCCTGTCGGCCCGGCAATTCCACTGGTTGCCACACCTATATCAGCCCCAAACAACTTTCTTACTTTTTCTGCCATTTCAATCACAGTAGCTTCGCTTACAGCACCATTTTGCTCAATTGTTTCACTCTTAACTCCCAATAAATTAATTTTCAATTCATTGTGGTACGGAACAATACTCCCTCTGTAATATTCAGAACTTCCTGAGTTGGCTGTAAGCAACTGGGATAAATGACCACCTGTACAGCTTTCTGCACACGCAATAGTTAAACCATGTTTCTTCAGTAATGCCCCTACTTTCTGCGCAAGATTTCCTTCATCGGTACCATAAATATATTTCCCAACCTGCTTGTAGAGTTTATTGACCTCCGCTTCAAGCAATTGCTGTAAATGTACTTTATCTTCACCCGAAGCCGTTAGCCGTAGCTTCACCTGGTTCAGTCCGGGTAAATAAGCCAGCTTGATTTCCCCCGGCAGGCTATTTTCCCAATCTTCCAACTTTTCTGCCAATATACTCTCAGGTATTCCTACGGTTTTTACCATCTGGTGGATTAAAACAGGAGTGGAAAAACGCTTTTTTAACTCAGGAAGCACAGTATCTTCCATCATATATTTCATTTCGCTGGGCACTCCCGGCATAGAAACAAGGATTTTTTCATCTTTTTCAAACCACATCCCCGGGGCTGTACCATATTTATTGTGTACCACTTTACACTTTTTAGGTAATTCAGCCTGACCGCTATTCAATGCATTCAACTCTCTTCCCCTCCTGGCAAAACGCTCTTTTAACTCAGCCAAAACCTGTTGGTCTACGTACATTTCGGAATTGAAATATTTTGCAAGGCAGGGTTTGGTAAGATCATCTTTAGTAGGCCCCAAACCTCCTGTAATGAGGATGATATCAGCATTCACTTCTGCTTCAGCAATAGCCTCAAGGATAACTGATTCAGTATCCGCCACTGTAACTTTGCGCTTTACCCTTATGCCCAATTTATCAAGTTCACCACTAATCCAATGAGAATTAGTATCAAGTGTCTGACCATATAAAATCTCATCTCCAATAGAGATAAGCTCTGCATAAATGTTTTTTTGCATAATTAACGATTAATAATAAAAATGAAAGCAGCCTCATTTTTCCCCTTCTTCACCACTAAATAGTAGGAGCCGTTTTGAAGTGCACTTGTGGATATAACCTCTGCTTGTTGAGTTGGTTTATTATTTTTCTTAGAAAATAATTCCTGCCCTTGCATATCCATTATTTTTAATGATTCATAGGAGAAATCCCCCTCTCCTTTTAGATGGATAAACTGATTGGCGGGATTGGGGAAAATGGAAAAAAACTTCCTTAACTCATTCCTGTTTCCCAATAAAGGATCATCAAACACCACTAAAGTTTTAGAAGTGCTTTCAGAGCATCCCAAAGAATCTTCCGTTGTCAATTGAATCGTATATATGCCGGGAGAATCATATTGTGCAATTACTTCCTGATGAGTACTTTTTAAACCATTCCCAAATTCCCATCCCCAACTATTAGCTGCATCCGATTGAGCTATCAGGGTAATTTCGCTATCAAAAGCCAGGTTCAATGTATCTTTAGACATGCTAAATTCTGCTGATAATTCACTCACATACATAGGCACCTCTATAATTTCAGATGGATAAATTGCCTCCACATTCACGGCATATACCATGCTATTAACTGTCACGTCCACAATAGTAATGCTCTTTCCTTTTCCAAGGTATTCATCCAGTGTAGAATCAGCAAAAAAGTAAACAGAAGAAGAATTGGCGGCCTCTATCAACAAATCCGAATTTTTGCATAAACTATAATTAGGAAATTCAGGTTCCGGACTTGGAGAAGGATTAAAAACAGTGGTATCACTACATCCTGACTGGCTTACCGCCACCAGCTTTAGTTGATTTTCATCTAACCTCATAGGGTTAAAGTACACTTCATTTTCATTCCCTATTTCCTCTTCACCTATTAACCAAATGATTTGTTCAGCATAGGAGCTAATGCTTTTCGCAACCACCACCATACTATCGATGGAAGAATTAATATCAGTTCGCAGCTGCATACTTGCCTTAATAGGAACGATGGTAACATTTACTTTCAATATTTCCGAGGGATAATCACCCACTTCATTTCGTACATAAAATATTGTATCCTGCTTCAATGGTTCTGTCAGGAATGATGCCCCCTTGAATATTTGATCTGTAGCTAGACTATCAGAATAAATCACGATTTCAGATAAGGAAGCATCTTCAATACTCAGTTGATCATTTTTGCATATTTCCACTGAGGATATCTGCGGAGTTATTGCTCTCCATGCAGTTTCGAATGTATGAGTGATAGTATCTTTACAACCTATATAGTTTTCCACTATCAACTGTACTTCAAAGCTGCCTTCTTCATTAAATGATATTTTTGGGTTTTTCTTTGTAGATTCATATCCGTTGCCAAAACTCCAATTCCATGCCACTGCATTTTCACTAAGGTCCTGAAAATAATAAGAATTTGTTTTGTTCGGAGTGAGTAAAAAAGGTTGATCAATTAATTCAAAATTAGCTTTTGGTTTGACTATGGTAAATGGCATACTTTTTCTGTAACTGGAAAAACCGAGTGAATCTACCTCTTCATAATAAAAAGTAGTATCATTTTGGAGAACTCCCGGTTCAAACAATTGTCCCTCAAATATAGGTGTGTCCGAAAATACCGAGTCGTAAATTTTATAAATACTTTTATCCGGAGCTGTAACTTGTGGTGCATCATTCAAACATAAGAAAACCTGTTTTCCTAAAGGTGGATTGAGTTTTATGCTATGATTACGAACCTTTGCCTGCTCCACAAGATTTTTCAAATCCTGCAAGTTATTTCCTGCCAATAAAGCAATGGAAAGTTCTGCAGAAGCTCCACTTGGAAAATCAGCTAAACGTATTCCTTGTAAACCTGCTATATTATTTCCAGTGGACAAATCACCTGCAGATATTTTACCAAAGGCGTTATGGGTATAGCTCCATAAAAGTTCGTTGGTCAGCGAGTCGTTCATCAAATCGGAAGTATGTCCATTGTCTGAAGCAAAATCCAGTGCATAGAAAGTAGAGTCGTGGTTGTCCAAAATAGCAAGGCCTACAAAATTATTCTCTGCCTCATCATATGCATAGGACATTTGTGTGGCAGAATCGTACCTGATTCTATTACTGGATTGGCCTTCAACTGCCCAATCGGCTAACAATTGGAAATACAAACTGTCCAAATGCTGATCGCCTCTGTTCATTATATCGTATTTCAATAAAAGGATAGGTTCTTCCCCATCACTATCCCATCCTAAAAGCCTTTGCCTAACATATAAACCTGTTTGGGAGGATAGCGTATCCTGTTCTTTAAATACACTCCTTATATCCAGATCAGCAGTATTGTCATTATATCGTTTTAACCTTTCCACTGACTCGAAGTCTTCAAGATAATTGAAGAAATTAGGTTGAATGGCTGTATTTTGGCTGATACTATCCGCTGCATTAACAATGGCTACACCAAAATGCTCAAGTAATTCAACTCCATTATATTGAAGCACATAATTATCAAATGGGGTTTCATAGCTTCTACCTAAATTCCCTGTTGCTGTAAATCCAAAATGCCATCCATTAAAATCAAAAATCCTGATCTTCGGACTTGATTGGATCTGGAAAGATTGATAGTCGGAATAAAACTCTCCTTCCATCAGCACTCTGAAATTAATAGCTTCATTTTCAGGAAGATCTTCAGATAGGATCACTTTGAAAGGTGTAGTAGAATTACTGATTTCTTCAAAATTTCCCAATGAGGAAATTGTAAAATGACTATTGAGGATAGTGACAAATTCACTTTCCGAAGTAAGAGTTATTTCCACATTTTCCGTAGCTGCCAGATAGTTGGTAAATTGCAGTGTGATGTCAAGTGTATCTCCGAAATAAGCAGCCTGCTCCAGTCCATTGGTAAATTGGACATCCGAAATTCGAATGGCAGGGTCATCAAAGTCGGCCAGTGATTTGAAAATATTTAACCTTCCTTTTCCAAACTTATATTGGTAGTCGCTATTATTTCCTACTTCATAAATATCATCTGAATTGACCCGCAGTTGTTCCATTACCTGCAAAGCATTCCATTCCGGATGAACTGCCCTTACCAGTGCAGCAGCCCCGGCCACCATAGGGGCAGCATAGGAAGATCCACCATCACGAGCATAGGTGTCATTATTTTGAGTAGTATAGATGCTTACTCCAGGTGCCACTATGTCAATAAAATCGCTGTAAGTGGCATTTGGATCCTTCTCATCATTTTGGTTTACAAATCCTACAGAAGTAACATTGTCATAGGAAGCAGGAAAATAATTAAGTTCGGCATTTGTGTTTCCTGCAGCAGCTATTACCACCACATCATTTTCCAGTACAGCATAGTTGATTATATCCTGTGCATATTGGGAATACCTTCCAGTGTTTCCCCATGATAAATTAACCACATCACAACCCATGTCAGCGGCATAAACAATAGCCTCAAAGCTATTTCGGGAAAAGTTAGTTTCCGATTTAAAAATTTTAATGGGCATAAATTTAGTATCAAACCCTACTCCTGCCATACCTGTGCCATTGTCTGTAGCTGCCGCTGCAATTCCCGCAACACCGGTTCCATGCGGGCTTCCATCAGCTTGCGGATTGTTATTATCATCAGCAAAATCCCATCCATAGTAGTTATCTGTATATCCATCCCCGTCATTATCAACTCCATCAATAGGATCTGCCGTATTAAGGTACAGATTCCCTTTTAAATCCTCATGCTCCAGGTCTACACCTGTATCAATTATTCCGATAATTTTTGTAGCATCCCCCTGGGTAATATCCCATGATAAATAAGCCTTTATTTGTTCTAAATATGCTTGTGCCATTCCTATTTTTGACTCCGGATCATTTGGTACGTACAAAGGGTAAACATTGGGATAAGGTTCGGCATATTGTACATTGGAAAAAGACTTCAGATAGTTAATATAGCTCTCCTCATCTACACTTTCCAGTAAATCCACTTTATAGATACCTGATAAAATACTTTCATCTTCTCCCCTTTTTTGCAAGGCTTTGGCTGATATGACTTTATTAATTTTCTTGATTCTCTTATCACCTTTAAGCAACTCCTCGTTTAATAAAAAAGAAGAACTGCCCTTTTGGGATTGAGCTTTAAATTTTACAACTATTAAACCAGGCACATAAGGTTCTTGTTGCGCCTGTATTTGGAAGATTGAAAGAAGTAAAAAAAATATTAGTAAAATGTTTTTCATATAGGTTTATTAAATCAAATGTGATTGAAAAAATCATCAATCTATCAAAAAGCATTTTCCTGCTTCAAATCTTAACTGTATATTTAGGCATTGACAATAACACAAATTTAAAAATTAATATCGATGAGTTTATTTAAAAAACACAAAGAAACTTTAAATAAAGCAATAGATGCCATTCATGACCGGGCATTTTACGCACAATATCCGGAACATCCCTCTCCTAAAATATACGGTGAAGAAGCCGATAAGGATGGAAGAGAGAAATTTCAGGCCGGCTTAAATAAAAAATTTGAAGATTTATTACAGTCAGATCCTGAAGCATGGGTGGGCCAGGAAGAGTCACCCTATTTACAAAAACCACTGGGAATACTTTATCCATCTTTCAGTGCCTCTACTTTAATCAGTAGAAGTAAAACAGCCTGGAGCCAGTGGAGAAATGTAAGTATTGATGACAGGGCTGCAATTTTAGTTGAAAGTCTGGAAGGTTTTAAAACTCGCTTTTTTGAAAATGCCTATGCTACTATGCATACCACAGGACAGGGTTATATGATGGCTTTCCAGGCATCAGGGCCTCATGCTGCTGACAGAGCCCTTGAAGCATTGGCAATGGGTTATAAAGAGTTGAAAAGATTTCCTGAAAACAAACTGTGGGACAAGCCCATGGGTAAATTCAATATTCAACTTAACAAAAGCTGGAGAGCAGTTCCCAAAGGAATAAGTCTGGTGGTGGGATGTAGCACCTTCCCAACCTGGAATTCTGTACCAGGACTATATGCATCTCTTGTGACTGGAAACCCTTGTATCGTCAAGCCTCATCCCGGAGCGATATTACCTATGGCAATAGTAGTAGCTGAAATTCAGAAAGTACTAAAAGAAAATGGCATTGACCCTAATGTGTGCCAATTGGCCCCGGATACTTATGACAAAATGATCACCAAGGAATTAGCAGAAGATCCTGCCGTAAAAATAATCGACTATACAGGAGGATCTGCGTTTGGATCATACCTGGAAGAACTAAAAGGCAAAGAAGTTTTTACTGAGAAAACAGGAGTCAACTCCATCATTCTAGATTCTGCCATTGATATTGATAAAGTAGCGCAAAATCTGGCTTTCTCAATTTGTTTGTATTCCGGGCAGATGTGTACTTGTCCTCAGAACTTTTTTATTCCTGAAGGTGGTATTAAAACCCCAAATGGGACTATCAGCTTTGAAGAATTTGCACAGAAACTGGTGGATAATATCAATGGTCTGGTGGACAACCCTAAAGCAGGGCCTTTTGTATTAGGAGCTATTCAGAACCCTAACACAGTGGCCCATACAGAGGATGCCAAACGATTGGGAGGTAAAGTATGGCTTCAGAGCAGGTCTATAGAAAATCCTATGTTTAAGGATGCACGTACAGCCACACCTGTTGTAGTGGAGATGAGTACTAAGGATAAAGATAATTTTAAGAAAGAACTTTTCGGACCGGTAGTATTACTGATAAAAACCAGCAACACTGAGGAATCAATTGCTTTGGCTTCTGAGTTAGCTGAAAATCATGGAGCTATTTCTTGCGGGGCTTATACTACGGATGAAACCACTAAACATGCCATTATGGATGCCATGTCATTGGCTGCAACTCCTGTAAGCTTTAACCTGACTGGAGGAATCTATGTAAATCAGAATGCCGGCTTCTCGGATTTCCACGTAACGGGAGGCAATCCATCAGGGAATGCTTCTCTGACCAATCCTGAATATGTAATCAAAAGATTTACCTGGGTAGGATTTAGAGAGCCTGTGGAAGAGTAAACTTTTCTAATCCTTGAATAAAAGCCATCATTTTCTATTTAACTCATAACCGAACAATCAATGTTCATTTATGAACACAATTGAAGATTTCGTTATAGCTCCTGTAAGAGAGTAATGTAGCCTATTTAGCTCAAAACGGGATTTAATCAATTATTACTAAGGTTTAATGCAACCATTAAACATTTAGGCACATCTATTGAATAGCAAAATATCAATATTCACTAAAACTAAGAAATTATGAAAAAAATTAGCCTACTACTGAGTATACTGTTTATATCAATAGGCATGTATTCCGCATCAGCACAGTCAATCAGTGCTACTGAAATTGTTCAACTAGCCAAATCCGGCAAAGATGTAACTTACGAAAATGCCACTATTCAAGGTGTATTGGATTTCACTCCCTTTGAAGAGAAGAAAGGAGATTTACCCGGGAAATCATGGTTGAGCTATGATGACAATAAAATTGAAAATGATATTTCCGGCAGGATCACTTTTATCAACTGTACATTTAACAATGATGTATTGGCTTATTTTCATGATGATGAGTCAGAATACACTTTCGTTTCCAATTTTGATGAAAATGTCATATTTCAGAACTGTACATTTAAAGAAGGTGCAGCCTTTAAATATTCTGAATTTGATGGCTCTATTGATTTTTCCGGCTCCAATATAAAAAGGGAAGCTAATTTTAAATATGCTGAATTCAATAAAGAAGCTAATTTTTCCCAAATGAACTTTCAAGAAAGTGCCAATTTTAAATATGCTGAATTTGACAATATGAGTACCTTTTCAGGTACTACTTTCAATGAAGAAGCCAACTTTAAATATTCTGAGTTTGATGAAATTATAAATTTTTCAAACTCCAGGTTTAACAGAGAAGCCAATTTCAAATATACGGAAATAAGAAATGGTGTTAACTTTAGTAATACCACTTTTGAAGATTTTCTGAATTTCAAATACACTAAATTAAATGGAGACGTAAATCTTAAGAATTTTAGAGTAAATGGAGATATTGACACTAAGTACACTGAAATAAATGGTAAAAGCTTCAGTACCTATCTTGTCAATAATAAAAAATAAGAAACATTAACATGCGTGTTTAATATTGGAGGTAAGAATGATTGAATTTCTTTCTTAATTTGCCACCAATAATGGAGCTGCCTCAATGAGGTAGCTTTTTTTTATTTAAATAATCCTCATTATTATTTATTTTATTAAATTACAAGCTATTCTTTTTAACAAAAAAAAAATCCAATGGAAAAATATGATGTGGTGATAATTGGTGCAGGTCCTTCCGGTTATGCCGCTGCCATGAGAGCAGTGGATTTCAAAAAGAAAACACTTCTAATAGAGAAAAACACTTTAGGGGGTGCGGGCATTACCAATGGTGCATTATCATCCAAAACCTGGTGGGAATTGTCTCGCGATATGCTGGCATTTAGAAAAAACCTTGCCCGCTATAATATGACTGCCCCAGCCACCATTTGGAAAGAAATTCAACTTGAGGTAAACCAGGCAGTAAAAGAAAGAATAGATTTATTGCAAGACCATTTAAATCAGCTAAAACACAGTTCGCAGTATAACACTTACCTTGACTATCAAACAGGAACGGCTGAAATAATTGATGAACATACAATAAGAATCTCAACAGAAAACATAAATACAGATGTTGAAGCAGATTACATTATTATTGCTTCAGGTAGCCGCCCACGTATTTTACCCAATATACCAATTGACGAAAAACATATTCTCACCAGCGATACCATTGAGAACATGGATGACTTTCCCAAAAGCATGGTGATTGTAGGTGCCGGGGTTATCGGCTGCGAATATGCCACCATTTTTGCCGGATTTGGTCAAACTAAAGTTTACCTGATAGATAAAGGTGACACTATTCTTCCATTTGAAGACCAGGATGTTGTGGCTGTAATAGAAAAAACACTGGAAGAACAAGGGGTACATATTCATAGAAATTCCACTCTTGTTAATATGGAAATAAAAGATGGTCAGGTGGTATATCAATTGGAATTCTCTGATGGGCATACTGAAACTTTTGAAGTAGAAAAAGCATTGATTTCAGTAGGCAGGGTACCCAACTATGAAAACATCTGGTCTGATGCTGTACCTATAAAAATGAATAGAAGAGGGATAGAAGATACAGACACCAATACCTCTGTCAAGAATATTTATGCTATAGGTGATATCACGGCAGATATTAATTTAGTGAATGTGGGCGAATTGGAAGGTAGGTATGCCATTGAGAAGATATTTGGTAAGCCCTGCCGCCAACTGGTGTATGAAAACATTAGTACCATTATGTTTCTTAACCCTGAAGTGGCAGGTGTGGGATTGAATGAGAAAATGGCCAAAGAGCAGGGCTTAAACTATAAAGCGGTAACAGTAGACTACACTACGATTCCCAGGGCCATTGCCAAAAGAGATACCCAGGGATTTATTAAACTCCTGGTTACGGATGATGATGAAATGAAAGTATTGGGCATGCGTGTGGTAGGTGAACAAGCTTCTTCCGCCATACAGGCAGTTGCCCTATTAATTAGTATGGACAAAGGCATTGAAGAATTGGCTGAATGCGTTCACCCTCACCCAAGCATTACCGAAGGAATACAGGAAAGCGTTCGGGCATTATTGGGAAAATCAATTTTAAAATCAGGCTTATTAAAAAATAAAGTAAATTGCTATTGTTACAATTGTGAAAAAGAAGAGCTGAGGGCATTTTAATGGAGGGATTTTTTGGGTATTCAGTATTAATTATGACAATTCACTATACTTTCAATTGTCTCTATAATCTCCGCTTCACTTCCCGGATTAAACCATTTAAAATCCTGGTCTTTTTTGAACCACGTGAGTTGTCTCTTAGCATATCTTCTGCTATTACGCTTTAAGAGTCTTACTGCCTCTTCCCTATCGTATTCACCCTGTAAATAGCCGAATATCTCAGAGTAGCCTACTGTTTGCAAAGCATTGAGGTGCTTGAATGGCAACAATTTTTCAGCTTCCTCAAACAAACCTTCATCAATCATTTGGTCCATTCTTGCATTGATCCTTTCATAAAGTTCTTCTCTGGGTCTTTCAAGCCCGATTTTAATAATATCAAAAGGACGGACGATTTCACTACTTTGTGCTCTGTAAAAGCTCATCTTTTTACCTGTTGCCTCATAGAGCTCCAGTGCCCGGATCAGGCGCTGAGGGTTATTTTGATCTACTATCTTAAAATAGGCAGGATCTGTCAATTGTAGTTGTTCCTGCAAAAAACCAATTCCCTTTTCTTTGAAGGTTTGATTTAAGCTTTCGCGGATTTCAGTCGGAATGGATGGCATATCATCAATTCCCTCACATAAAGCCTTAATGTATAAACCTGAACCTCCTGCTACTATAACTGTGTCCAATTTATCAAATAGCTCCTGCAATAAATTCAGAGAATCTTTCTCAAACTTACCTACATTATAATCTTCGTGAATACTCAAAGAATTGATAAAGTAATGCGGAATATTCTGCATTTCTTCCAAAGTAGGTTTGGCCGTACCTACATTAGTCTCCTTATAGAATTGTCGGGAATCTGCAGATAAAATAACGGACTTAAAATATTTAGCTAAGCGTACGGACAGGGCTGTTTTCCCTACCGCTGTGGGTCCTGCCAAAACCACAATCCTTTTTGAACTTTTATACACTTTCCTGAATTATTTGTTGTGAAAGAATTAAATTGAGCCTAATTTTCCCTAAATCACCGGACCTTGGACTTACAAAAGTACGATAAAGAACAGTTAATAAAAGAAATTGAAAAGCTCAAGCTTAGGTTACATCAAAATAAGTATCTGAGAAAAAATGCAAGGTCACAAATATCCTCTTATTCCTTTGAGGAAAGTATTGATCTGAGCATGGAGTTTACGGCCGAAGGCAAGCTTGTCAAAACCAATAAAAATTGGAGAAAATCATTAGGTTATGATAACAGTGAACTAGAGCATGTCAGCTTCAGAGATATCATCTATCATGAAGATCTTGCACTTTTCAACACTGCCGTTGAAGAAGTACTCGAAAATAGCCATCAATCGTTTGTGGAAGGAAGGCTTAGCACAAAGGCTGGGGAAATCCTGTACGTGAATGGAATTGTTTATCTTAACAAAAGAAACAACTTAATTGCCTCCTTTCATGACATTACACATCAGGTAAATGCTGAAAGAGCGCAAAGCCTTTATTACAATATTACAAACTTAACGCTGGAAAGTAATGATTTGGATGATTTATTCAACTCCATTCACAAAGCACTAAATGAGGCCATTGATGCCCGCAATTTTTTTATAGCCCAGTTTGACTTTAACAAAAACAAACTGATCTTCCCCTACATTTTTGATGAGCACATGCCTGATAGTCCCAAATCCTTGACACTTGACCACAAAAAAGGATTATGTGAATATATTTATCACAACAAAAAGCCTCAAATTCTAAAAGAAGGCCAGATAATGGATTTGATACTGGAAGGGCATGTAATTCAATACGGGCCAATTCCAAAAACTTTTCTGGGAGTGCCTTTCCGAACAGATAAAGGGATACCTGGTGTCATAGGAATTCAAAATTACCAGGATGAAAACAGCTTCACCACACGTGATCTGGAGTTATTAAACTTTGTTTCAGCCCAGGTGGTGCTTTCAGTAGAAAGAAAAATCAATGCCGAAAAAATCATGAATCAGGCGGCACGATTACAATCTATTTTTGATAGTAGTAACCATATCATTTGGTCCCTAAATAGAGAATACGAACTGACTTCATTCAACCATAATTTTGCCTATGAGCTATTAAAAAATTTCGGTATAAAACCCAGAGAGGAATCAGATTTACCGGGAAAGAAAATATTCAATCAATTATCAAATGCGCAATATGCTTATTGGAAAGAAAAATTTGATGAAGTTTTGGAAGGGAAATCTCTCAACTTTGAAATAAAATATAAAGATAACTCCAATCAAAAGCTGATTTGGAAGGAGATATACCTTAATCCTATTTTCACGGAAAATGGTGGTATAAAAGGAATTTCAGGGATTGCACATGACATTACTGAAAAGAAAATCACTGATTTAAAAATCCAGAAAAACGAAACAAGGTTTAGAAGAATATTTGAGTCTTTTCAGGATATTTATTTCAATTGTCGTTTTAATGGTGAAATCATACTGATCAGTCCATCAGTTAAAGATAGAATTGGTTATTCACAAGAAGATGTAACCGGTAATAATATTACCAACTACTACCTTTATACAAAAAAAACAAAAGACCTTTTAAAACAATTGGCGGCACAGAGGATGGTGCAAAATTTTGAAGCCACTCTTATAACCAGTGATGGCCGACTGGTCAATTGTATTTGTAACGTAAGGCTGGTACGCGACAAAGACAGTCGTGAGGTAACAATTGAAGGCGTGGCAAGAGACATTACTAAGCTGAAGCAATCCAACAGGGAATTAGTACATGCCAAAAACCTGGCGGAAAACTCATTAAAGGTAAAGGAGCAATTTTTAGCCAATATGAGCCATGAAATCAGGACTCCTATGAATGGTGTAATAGGCATGGTAGATTTATTGTCCCAAACACCTTTAAATCCTGAACAAAAGGGTTTTGTGCAAACAATCAAACGTTCATCAGAAACCTTGCTTACCATTTTGAATGATATTTTGGATCTTTCAAAAATTGAAGCCGGTAAAATGACCTTGCAGAAAAATGTAACTGAGATGCAATCCATTTTCGAAAAAGTATTATCACTTTTTCATCAGCAGGCATCAAGTAAGAATATTCATTTGAGCTACAAAATAGACAAGGAAGTTCCACATTTTTTATTGCTTGATGAAACAAGGACAATACAAATTCTATCCAACCTGACCTCAAACGCAATTAAATTCACTGAGAAGGATGGCAGCGTAATACTGCACGCCTCCAAAGAACTTCAGGACGATGTTTACCGGATAGCAGTGGAAGATACAGGAATAGGCATTTCCCAAAACGATCAGCAAAAACTTTTCCATCTTTTTTCCCAGGTGGACAATTCCAGTACCAAAACATTCAGTGGCACGGGACTGGGACTGGCCATTTCCAAACAACTAAGCCAACTGATGGGAGGCAAAATTGGTGTTAGCTCTGAACCTGATGAAGGAAGTGTCTTTTGGTTTTCCCTGGTTGCTGAAGAAGCCACAAAAGAACAAATAGCTATCTATCAACAAAACAAAAATAAATTGGGGACCGCCAAGAAAATGCATTTTGATCCTAAAAATGCACCCTACATTCTAATTGTTGATGATAACACCATTAACCGACAAGTGGCCAGTCAGATCTTAATGAAATCAGGCATCAAAACAGACCTGGCCACAGGTGGGCAGGCCGCAATTGATAAAGTAAAACAGAATGATTACGATTTGATTTTGATGGATATTCAAATGCCCACTATGGATGGAATTACTGCTACACGGGAAATAAAAAAATTGGACAAAAGAATTCCTCCTATCATAGCCATGACTGCCTATTCAATGAAAGAGGATGAGGAGAAATTTATTGCGCAAGGTTTGGACGACTATCTGGCCAAGCCTATAGTAACTGATCTACTATTAGCCAAAATTTCCAGCCATCTCCCTAGTTTTTCCGTAAAAGAAGAAGATAAATCAGAAAATATTCATAATAAAGAAACATTTTCTCAGGAAAATGAATTAATAGATAAAAACATTTTAGAACAACTAAGAAAGTATGCAGATTCAGATACTATCTATTCCTTTTTTGAGGAATTTGAAATAGAGGCCAAAGGTTTAATTTTAGATAGTATCAATGCTGAAAAGACTTCGGACATACCGAAAATTTTGAGTAATTTGCATACTTTAAAAGGAAATGCTGGTACCTTGGGAATTAGAAGTCTTGAAAATCAGGCAAGAAGAATAGAAAGTGACCTTAAAAACAAGAAAATAGAGGATCTGCAAGTAAATTTGAATTACTTACTAAATTATTTTAATAAATTTACTGAAGAATATCAGTCAATCATATAAATCAAAATGGCAGAAAACAAAAAAGTACTCATTGCTGAAGATAGTTCAGTCATCCAAAACCTGACAAAGAAAATTTTGATGATGCAAAACTATAGTATCCACTCCGCCAAAAATGGCAAGCAGGTTTTAGAGATACTGGAGAAAGAGAATTTTGACATCATCTTAATGGATATCAATATGCCTGTTATGGATGGTATGGAATGTACCAAGGCAATTCGTCAGTTAAAAGATAAGCAGAAAGCTAATATCCCCATTGTAGCTATTACAGGAAATGCCAAGAACTATAGTATTCAGGAATTTGAAGAGGCTGGAATTACCGAATATTTACCAAAACCTTTGAATTTTGACCAATTGGTGGAAACTGTCAAAAGACTGTCAAGCTAAAAATGCAGATAAAATACACAAAATCTTTTTTAAATAAACTAGAAGATCTTTTCTCAGAATCCGACTACATCCTGAGATATGAAAAAGGAAATTTTAAATCGGGTTACTGTGTGTTAAAAGAACAAAAAATTGTGATCATCAATAAGTTTTTTGATACAGAAGGGAAAATCAACTGCTTGGTAGATTTAATCAAAAATCTTGATTTGAATTCTAAATCCTTTACTGATAAAAACAAAATTTTTTATTTAGAACTGAAACAAACTGTATTAGCGCTTTGAAAATCACATTTCTAGGAACAGGAACTTCCCAGGGAGTACCGGTAATTGGTTGCGACTGTGAAGTATGTACCTCATTGGACTTTAGAGACAAAAGACTTCGCACCAGCATCCATATCGAAATGGATGGCAAAAGCCTTGTAATTGACACAGGTCCTGATTTTCGGGAACAAATGCTCAGGGAAAGAATAAATCATCTGGATGCAGTAATTTATACGCACGAACATAAAGACCATACTGCAGGTCTGGATGATGTAAGACCATTTAATTTCAGCCAAAATTTGGATATGCCTATATTTGGCAGAAAACCCGTTCTGGAGCAAATAAAAAGAGAATTCGCCTACATTTTTGCCGATAATAAATACCCGGGCATCCCAAGAGTAATCCTTCACGAAATAAAGAATGAGCCTTTCGAAGTAGAAGGTATTAAAATTCAGCCTATTGATGTATTGCATTACAAACTACCGGTATTTGGCTACCGTATTGGAGACTTTAGCTACATTACAGATGTAAATTATATCTCCGATAAAGAAAAAGAAAAAATAAAAGGTAGTAAGGTGGTAGTATTAAGTGCACTTCAAAGACAGGAACACCTCTCCCACTTTAATCTGGAACAAGCAATAGCCACTGTAAAAGAGCTGCAAATTCCCAATGCCTACTTCATCCATATGGGACATAGGATGGGCTTGCAACGTGTTGTAGACGAAGAACTACCTGAAGGCATGCAGCTAGCTTATGATGGCCTTAAAATCGAACTTTAGCCATGCATAATAATTACTACGCTTTTCGTATTCTGGTTCGTGAGCTCAGAAGCGAATTGATTGGAAAAAAACTTAATGCATGCTTTAGTCAAAGTAAGGATGAATTAATTTTAGTTTTCCGAAATAATATCGCGGATAAAGGCTTTCATATCAAAGCTTCTTTGACACCTGAGTTTTCTTGTCTCTGCTTCCCCCGGGATTTTGCCCGTACCAAAAAAAACAGCGTGGATTTGTTTCATGAATTTATTGAACAACCCTTAAAAGAGATCATACAATACGAGAATGAAAGATCCTTCAGCTTACATTTTGAGAATGGATTGTCACTCTTATTCAAAATGCATGGTAACAGATCCAATATCATAGCATTTGAGGGAAACCAGCCTTATAAGTTATTCAGAAGCAATTTTCCTCAAGATCTCAGCTTAAAACCAGAGGAATTGCACCGCTCTCTCCAACAAGACAAAAACCATTTTTTTGATGTAGAAGGCAACTATAAAAAGCTTTTCCCCACTTTTGGAAAGCTGATCAGTAAATATTTCGATTCCCTTCATTTATCCCAAAAACCACTGGATGAACAATGGGAAATAATTTCATTGCTATTACACGATTTGCTAAATCCCACCACATATTACACCATTTTATGGGATGACGAAATCTATTTCTCCTTACTCCCTATTGGAGAAGTGTTGAAAGAAGAAGATTCCATCATTGAGGGAATCACACAATTTTATTATATCTATTCAAAAGAGAATTTCATCCGAAAGGAGAAAAAACAACTTCTGAAAGTATTGGAAAAGAAGCGCAATCAAAATATTAATTACATCAATAAATCGAAGAATAAACTCCAGGAAATCAAGGACAAGCCTGGTTATAATGAATTGGCCGACATCATTATGGCTAATATGCACCAAATTCCCCATCGTGCAAAAGAGGTAGAGCTTCTCAATTTTTACACTAATGAGATGGTCACTATTCCCCTCAAGTCTAATTTGAGCCCACAGAAAAATGCAGAAAATCTCTATAGGAAATCAAAAAACCAGAAAATAGAGTTACAACAAATACAAGAGGCAATTACAGCCAAAGAAAGCATCCTTGAAAGAATTGAAAGGGAAATAGATGCAGTAAATGCTGCAGAAGATATAAAAAGTATAAAATCGCTTATCAGGAACAATCCAAAAGCTGAACATGCCCAGGTAGAGGAAAGAGTACCTTACAAAAAATTTGAAACAGCCGGCTTTACAATTCTGGTTGGAAAAGGAGCACGGGAGAATGACGAACTCACCCTAAAATATGCAAAAAAAGACGACTTATGGCTTCATGCCAAGGATGTAAGTGGTTCCCATGTAATATTAAAACATCAAAGTAATAAGCCATTTCCCCAGGAAGTAATTGAAAAAGCGGCACAACTCGCAGCTTTTTACTCCAAACGAAAAACGGATAGCCTTACACCCGTGATAGTAACTCCCAAGAAATTTGTGCGCAAGCCTAAAGGCCTTCCCCCCGGACTTGTACATGTGGACAAAGAAAATACTATTTTGGTTAGCCCCAACGATTGGTGGTCCAAAATTCCATAATAGTGATTTACCCATCATTCCACATTCATTAGCATTGAATATGCTATCTCTTTTTCTAATAATATTTCAACTATCCTTTATTATCATTTGCCATTTCTAAATCTGTAATTTCATATTACTATAAAATATTGCATAATTCCAAGTATACCCATAAATTGGTGCTAAATTTAGATTTTCAAGCAAATGAAAACAGCCAAATATTTAAGCACTTTCTTTATAGCTATATTAATACACGGGCAAGAAACGTATGCCCAGGGATGTAGCGATGCGGGTTTTTGTACAATGGGTGCCATGAAACCAGATCAGGCTTACAATGAAAAACTCCCTGTAAAACTTAGATCAATTGATGTCACTTTTTATGAAGGACAGTCAAATGTTTCAGCAAATATAAAAAGTGGAATCCTTGATTTCGGATTAATTACCAGGAATGATATAGCATTGCAATTCAAAGTCCCCTACATGTGGGTAAATGGTAATTTCGGGAGTACTTCAGGACTTGGGGATTTATCTTTAAGTGCTACAAAAAAAATTGTTGATCATCAAAAATATGATATATTAGCTACAATTGGAGCAAAAATCCCTTCAGGCAGATCCAACCTTAGACATAAGGAGCATGATGTGGTGCTTCCCATGTACTACCAAGTCTCTTTAGGTACCTATGACTTTATAATGGGTGCTTCCTTCATCAACAAAGACTGGTTGTTTTCAGTTGGTTATCAACAACCTATTATTCACCAAAATGAGAATTCTTTCCGTGGCAGTGTACAAAACTGGGCCTGGTATGAAGGGGGGATGGACTATGTATGGAAGCATGATGAAGCATTGGACCTCAAACGGGGTGCAGATGTAATGATGCGGGTAGAAAGGAATTTCAGACTATCACGATTAAATTTCAACCTGGGATTGTTGCCCATTTACCGGGTCACCAAAGATCAGGGAAAAGATGAAAATGGGGAGTACCAGAAATTGGAAGGTACTACAGGCCTGGCACTTTCAGCTTTGGGAGGAGTAGGTTATCGCTTCAATGTTTTTTCCAGCATCAAATTGATTTATGGTATGCAGTTGGCTGACAGAGAATACAACCCTGATGGGCTTACCAGAAAACATGTTTTGAATGTCACTTATCATTATAATTTTTAAATATGTTGCGTATTCTATTTATTGTAAGTTCTCTCCTATTATTCAGCAGTAGTTTGGTTGATGGGCAGGCTTTACCATTATCGTATCAGGACTATTTGAATCGTGCCAAAACGGAAAGTCTTGATAGTATCATTCATGAAATAGACCAGCTTGAGACTAATAATGAAAATTCGGCATTGCTTGGAGAATTGTTCTTATTGAAAGGAAGAAATGATTTGTCCACTCAATATCTCGATCGTGCTATAAAGAACATGGAGTCTACTGCAAGCAACCAATCTGAGTTATATTGCAGGGCGTTGAGCAATAAAGCCATAGTCCTTTGGAATGAAGGAAAAGAAGACAATGCATTGGAATACCTTCATGAAGCTTTGAGGTTAAGAAATACAAGGAAGAACCCACAATCCAGTGTACTGGCAGATAATTATAACAATCTGGGTTTGGTGTATAGTGGTGTGAGTTATGAAGAGTCAAAAGCCTATTACCTCAAATCATTGGCACTGTATAAACAACAACCTAAAGAAAACCTGAATAAAATTATCCAAACTACCATCAATATTAGTTTACAGGAAAGCTCTAAGGAAAACTACAAAGAAGCAAGCAAACTTCTTTATCAGGCTTTGGATGAATGGAAAAAGAACCACTCTTCCTTATTGCCGACAGAAGCTTTTATTTTAGTCAACCTTGCCAATATCGATTATAAAAAAGGAGACCTGAAACTGGCTGAGGAGAACTACCTGGAGGCAATAGATATTTATTTAAAAAACTATGGTGAAAGAAATTCGGAACTGGCAAATGCCTATATGTTGCTTGGCGACTTGTACAATGCTCAATCTGAATTCAAAAATGCCCTCCTTTATAATCAAAAAGCATTAATTGCTAATAGTTTTGAATTTAATTCGCCTGAACCAGAAAACAACCCGAAGCTTACTGATGCAATAAAGCCTTATAACCAGTTGGTCATTTTACTTAGAAAGGCAAAAATTTATGAAAACTACTATTACGGCTATTCGATAAAGAAACAACACCTGGAATTAGCGATGGAAGCTTTAGCTCTTTCAGATGATTTAATAAAAGAGCTGAGAACAAATATGTCAAGTAAAAAAGATTTGCTGGCCTTAAGCGATTTAGCTTCTGAAGTATACGAAAATGCACAAGGTATTTCCCTGCGATTACAGGAAGTTTCACTTTTTGGCAAAGAGTATGCGCAACAAGCATTTTTCTATGCCGAAAAAGCGAAAGGATCCAGTTTGTTAAGTGCACTGGTGGAATCAGAAGCCAAAAATTTTGCGAAGGTACCTGCTGATTTAATTGAACAGGAAAATAAATTACAAAATGAAATAGCATTTTTAGGTACACAAATTGCCCTTAATAAAAGCAATATTACAGAATTGAGGGCTTTGCTCTTCACACGGAAAAACCAGTATGAAAATCTTATTAAGAGGCTGGAAACAGAATTCCCCGAGTATTATAACTTAAAGCACAATCTAACTGTAGCCAGCCTTGAAGAAATACAATCTACTATAGCTTCGGATGAAGCCATTTTAAATTATTCCTTCAACTCAGCTTCTGATGAACTTTATGTATATTTTATAAGTCAGGATCAATTCAAGATTTCTGTGGTTCCTGAAGCCAGCCAGATCAATAAATATATAAGGGCTTTTCGAAATACGCTGGTTTATAACCTAAAGCCGGAATTTGAAACCATTTCTTATCAGCTTTATGAATACCTTCTACCACATAAGATTCCCGGTAAAATTACTCAACTTACCATTATTCCTGATGGAGAACTTGGCAAAATACCTTTTGAAGCACTTTTAATGAACAAAGAAAAAACACCACAAGCCTATCATTCACTGGATTATCTCATCAAAAGGTATGAAGTTAATTATGCTTTCTCAGCAACCCTTCATATGAAGGAACAGAAGAAACCAACCAACAATGAAGCTCTTTTAGTTGCCCCTATTTTATTTGAATCAAACCTATTATCGCAACTTCCGGGGACTAAAAAAGAACTCGGCTCTATTCAAGAGATATGTGATAATAAAAACATTCAATCCAGGCAACTTACTTATGCAGAAGCATCAGAAGAAAATTTCAAAAATGGCGACCTGAAAAAATATAAGTACATCCATTTAGCTACCCATGGAGTGGTAGATGTAATTACACCTGAACTTTCCGGTGTTTTCTTCAATAAAGCTGATGACATGGAAGATGGTATTTTATATACAAGTGAAATATACTCTTTGGATATCAATGCTGATTTGGTATCTCTATCAGCCTGTGAAACAGGTTTAGGAAAAGTAAGTCGTGGCGAAGGGATTCTTGGGCTGGGCAGAGCATTTACCTATGCCGGAGCACAAAACCTAATGGTATCTATTTGGAAAGTAGCAGATGAATCGACCTCTGTACTAATGACTCGTTTTTACGACAACAGCATTACCAAAAATGAATCATATTCCTCAGGATTGAGAAAAGCAAAGCTGGACATGATCAATTCAGATAATGCCGCTCCTTATTATTGGGCACCATTCATTCTCTGGGGGAAATAAAATTAGATTAAGATGCACCAGTTCTCATCCCGGCTTTTAAGATTTGATTCAAACCTGTGGCAATACCATTTTTCTGTCCCTGAGGATTTAGCCAGGAAATTAATTATAGCTGACAATAAAAGGGTGGTTTGTACACTTAACGGGGAAGCAAAGTGGCCCGCTGCCATAATGAAATCCGAAGCTTACTGGTTTATTTTAGTCAATAAAAAAATTGTTAACCAATTGAGAATACAGGAAGGCTCAGAGCTTAAAGTACAATTGGAAAAAGACCATTCCACCTATGGTTTTGAAATGCCGGAAGAATTAGAAGTGCTTTTTGATCAGGATGAGGAAGCTTATCATTATTTTAAGCAGTTAACCTTAGGCAAACAAAGAAGTCTTATCTACATTGTTATTAAAGTAAAAAACCCGGATAGCAGATTGAAAAAGGCCTTGGCCATTGCTCATCACCTGAAGGAAATAAAGGGCCAATTAGATTTTAAATTACTCAATGAAACCATTAAGGTATATAATAAAAAGGCTTTATAGTTAAAAAATCAGTAGAGTTAAAGGATTTTCCTTTTGCAACAGTTAAACTATCTTTCTTACTACTGTGTAGTGCTATGTAAAAAAGAAATCCACATAACACCAGAAGTGACTCCTTTGGTATTATGTGGATTGGATAAAATATTTTGCCCTTTAATTGATGGAAATAGTCATTTGATTGCTTCCTTCTTCAAAGGAAAAGCCGTTGTACAATTGATGAATATGACTATTATAATCTAAAAGCTGCTTACTATTACCTTCAGTAGTTGTTTCAATAATCATATCACTTGTAGAAGGTTCACCCATTTGCATGTTTAATTCTATTACAGCCAATACATTTCTAACATTTTGTTTTTTCCATTGATTATGGGAAAACATGTAGAATCCGGGATTCTCATCAGTTACATATACTAGTTGGGTATAATTGGCCTCAGTAAGGGCAGAAAGTTCACTTTTATTTACTTTAGGGATCAATACATCAAAATCAAGATTATTCATTTGTACTTTCATGCTGTTACTCACTTTCTCAAAATCATTGCCCAATACAGGGCTCTGAGCTTGTAACTTCAGGCTTAGTCCAAACAATGTAATAAACACCACTAATAGCACAACCAGAACGTTTTGGTGGGCAACTCGGATACTTCGGGGATTTGTTCTCATGGTTTTTGTTTTTATATTACTCAAAGGTCAACAAAACCTAAGCCGCATAAATGAGGGCTTTGCCGAAATTACATCTAGGTGATTTACCTACTACTAAAAATATGATTTATAGTCTGGGACTAAAAGCTAATCTCAGAGTTAAAAAGTAGTATCAACAAAGATATAAGAAGAAAAGAGAACAATACAACAGATGTATTTTCATACTTCTTATAAACTAAAAAATCCACATGACACCGGATAACCGGGATCATGTGGATTAAAAAGCCAATGAATCTTTTATCTTATTACAACCGCCATTTGATTGCTTCCTTCTTCGAAGATAAAGCCTTTGTACAATTGTTCAATATAGCTGTTATAATCTAGTCTCTGCTTACTATTGGCTACGGAAGCTTCTATAATTATATCTTCTGAAGATGGTGCTGACATGTGTATGTTCAATTCAATTTCAGCCAATACACTTCTAACATTTTGCTTAGTCCACTGATTATGTGAATACATATAGAAACCTGGATCTTCATTAGTCACATAAACCACTTGGTTATAATTGGCCTCAACAAAAGCTGAAAGCTCATTTTTGTTTACTTTTGGAATCAACACATCAAACTCCTGATTGTTCATCTGAATTTTCATACTGTTATTCACTTTCTCCATATCATACCCCAAAACAGGGCTTTGCGCCTGAGCATTAAGGCTCATTCCAAAAAACGCCATTACAGCAAATAAAACTATAATGAAATTCTGATTGGTAATTTGGAAGTATGTTGGATTTTTCATGGCTTTATATTTTGTTGTTAATCAAAGGTCACCAATATTCGGACAGGATAGATGAGGGCTTTGCTGAAATTGCGTTTAGGTGATTCACTTACTGCTTTTAATTAAGAGTTATAACGAGTGATGGAAATAAAAGAGGTTTCTTAAAAATCGGGAAGTTTTATTCCATAGAAACTAAAAATCCACATCGCACCTTATCAGTGTGATGTGGATTAAAAAACAATCCCTTTCTTCTATAAATTTATAAACGTATGGCCAATTGCCCACTTTCTTTCTCAAATGTAAACCCATTATATAAGGTACTAAGGTGACCATTGTAGTCAACCAACTGTTTACTGCCATTTGCACCAACTTGAATAATTATACTCTCTGCAATTGGAGGACTCATTTGAAGATTCATTTCTATTACAGTTAAAACATCTCCTACCGTTTGTTTGGTCCACTGATTATTGAAAAACATATAAAAACCAGGCTTCTCATCGGTTACATAAACCAATTGATTATAATTGTTATCGGAGTAAGTCATCAATTCATTCGTGTCGACTTTTGGTACCAGTACATCGAAATCATAATTTTTCAATTGAATTTTCATGGTGGCATTTATCTTTTCACCATCATTCCCCAAAACAGGACTTTGAGCCCTAAGCTTAATACTCATTCCAAGAAGTGTAATGATAACAACTAATACTACCAGGATATTCTGGTTAGCAATTCGGAAGTATTTGGGATACGTTTTCATAGTCTTCATCTTTATTGTTATTCAAATGTCACCATAATCCGTTCACCAAATATGAGTAAGATGCCGAAATTACATTTAAGTGATTTACCTAATGCATATGTATTTCTTAACCCTTTATACTGAAAATCAACATCTTACATTCTTCATCTGCTCTGCACAGGATTTATTGAATAAAATTATTTTGTATATACCTCATAGCTTTTTTAACTGAACATGCAAAAACATTCCTGAAGATTATATTAGTCAGAAGCAATTTGAATAAATAAGATTAGGTAATACTATTCATCGGCTTCCAAAATGGCGAATTTTTCGTTTCTCGCATCTAAAACAAGCACCTTGTCCATAAAAATCTTGTTTCCTATCATCCCTCCCATTCCACTCAATTTCATCAAAGCAGTCTGTATAAAAGTTGTTCCTTCAATATAGGTTACCTGCTTTAAAGAAATACTTGTTTTTCCAAACTGAATAATTCCATCACTGGCAATATTATGAACAGTCAGAGGTTTGCCCCAGGAATTAGCAATATATGTTTCTTCCTCTGCACCAGCTAAAGCATATTCATTCCATCGATCTTTATCTGTTAATAATTCGAAAGCACTACTTCCTGAATCATAATAAAGTTTCGTAGGCTCACCATTTACAGATGCACTTAATAGTACCTTTCTTTGGTCAAACTCAAAATCAACCTGATCTTGAACCGGAATGGATTGAGGAAATACATTTCCGAAATAAATAAGGTCATCTTTGAAATCAAACACTGTCACTTTATGCTCCAAAATATCTGACCCAAGTGTGCCAATTATATTGATGGCTATGCTGTCATTCCATTTTATTTCATTACCCCTATTGATAGTTCTAAGAATGGGAGCCATTACTTTAATATTTCCTAAGGTAAATGTGACATCCTTAATTTGATTTTCAGCCTCAGAAACGAATTCAGCTTCGGGGTATCTTTCCCATACAGATTGCAAAGCATTACTATAAAAGATAGTGCTATGTGACCCTAAATCGAATTGAAGATAAAAAATTTCTGGTATTCCATGGAGTTTCATGGGGAGTAAAAGTGCAGAAATGGAACTGTTTTCATCTTCCATCCAGGTAATAGGGATACTATCAGTATGGGCAGAAAGATTCAGCGTATTATCGGGTGGAGAAAATTTAGCTTTAAAATATATATATCCACCAATTGAAGACACAATTAGCAATGCCAGGAAAATAATAAGGGTGATTTTAAGAATTCTCATTTTTAAATTGGATTTAGATAATGATCCAAATTTGTTCAAATTGAGACACTTTCTTAGCGTCAAGGACATGACAGTTTTATGCCAATTACATCAAAGCAGTTTAAAACCAATTGCCAGTTGTTCATATTTCCCCTTATTGATAGCAATAGCGAATCTGGCAATCATAAAAATGTTAAAACAATAAGCTATTAGCAATACAAACAATATGAGTGGAAATGGCAAGCCTAATACTTTTTGAACAAAAGGACTCACCGCTAATAAGATTGACACAACAACAGTCCAGCTAATATGATAGTTGATAAGGTGTTTCCCTATTTGATCTACTTTTTCGGATTTTCTGTACCTCAACCACAATGCGATTGGAAAAAAAAGGTTACCGAACGGAATACCAATAAAGACCAAGGCAGAAATATTTATCAATCTTAACTGATGGTTTTCCTCTTTATCAACTACATGGCCGTTCCCCAATAATTCGTGAGATTGCATATTCATTGCCTGAGCTAAGGCTGAAAGTGTATGGCCTTTGGGAATGGACTCACCAGATTCTACCCTTTGTACAGTTCGGAGGGATAAATTAGCAATTTCAGCCAACTCCGTCTGTGTAATGCCATTTTGTTCCCGGAAAAATTTGATTTTATTCAATTTCTTTAAAGGCTTAATCTATTAAAATGCTACTCCATTATCCTCAATTTTGCAAAAGTGAGTAATAAAGTTTTTTCTCCAAAATTCTCAAATTCGATGGTAGCTTTTCTATTGGCTCCCTCCACGTCCATCTTCTTCACATCCCCAAAACCAAATTTAGGGTGTTCAACTCGCATCCCGGTATCCAGTTTCCGGGTATCGCTTGGGGCAAAATCCGGAGATGGGGTATGCAACTTTTTTCCAGGAGGTACTTTATTTTCAGCTTTTCTTTGGGCTACCAAATTACGGGCGTAGAAACTATTCCCCTGACCGGAATTCAGTTTTCCCATTGGCTCCGAATTATTGAATTTACGATCAACTTTTACAAACTCAGGCGCAATCTCTTCTATAAAACGACTAGGTTCGCAGCTTTTAAGTCTGCCGAAGCGGTAGCGCGTTAATGCATAACTCAGAGTTACTTTCTCCATAGCTCTCGTGAGTGCTACATAAAACAACCTCCTCTCCTCCTCCAGGTCTGCCCTGCTATTCAGCATCATTTGGGATGGAAACAAATCCTCTTCCATTCCTACCACATACACATGTTTAAACTCCAATCCTTTGGCAGAGTGAATGGTCATCATATTTACATAGTCGGTGTCCGCAGGATTTTCCTTGTTAGCATCAGTCAAGAGTGCCACGTCAGCAATAAAAGCTTCAAGGGATTTATCTTCCTGTTCGGGGGTATCCACAAACTCTTTAATGGCATTAAGCAATTCCTGAACGTTCTCGTATCGGTTAAGTCCTTCTATGGTTTTATCATCATACAAGTCCCTAAGCAAGCCGGATTGTTTAGCTATAAAAGCAGCTGTTTCATAAGCATCTGCACGTTCTAATTTGATTTTAAAAGTTTTAATAAGTGTGACAAAATTTTCAACAGCATTTGCAGTACGCCCGGAAATAAATTTCCTGATATTTTCAAGCACCTCGAAAATACCCATATCGTTCTCAAAACCGGCTACTATTATTTTATCGACAGAACTAGCTCCTATCCCCCTTTTTGGCAGGTTTATGATTCTTCGAAATGATTGTTCATCATTAGGATTGATAACAAAACGTAAATAAGAGAGCAAGTCTTTAATTTCTTTCCTTTGGTAAAACGACAGTCCCCCAAAAATCCGATAGGGAATATTCATTTTTCGCAAGGCTTCCTCCATGGATCGCGACTGACTGTTGGTTCTGTACAGAATGGCAAAGTCACGGTTTTCAAGCTTTTTGTTATTCCTATCTTCAAAAATAGATGAGGCTACCAAACGCCCCTCTTCATTGTCAGAAGTGGATTTAATTAAATTCACCAGTTCACCGTTATCATTATCCGTCCAGATATTTTTTTGCAACTGTGCGGAATTTTTTAATATGACTGAATTGGCTGCATTCACTATATTTTGAGTACTTCTATAGTTTTGCTCCAATTTAATCACTCTTAAATCAGGATAATCTTTTTCAAAATTGAGGATATTCTGAATATTTGCGCCCCTGAAGGCATAAATACTTTGGGCATCATCACCTACTACGCATATATTCTGGTGTACTGAAGCCAGCCTTTTGGTAATGAGATATTGCGATATATTGGTATCCTGAAACTCATCAATCATCACATATTTAAATCTCTGCTGGTATTTATTTAATACATCAAGGTGATCTCTGAAAAGCACATTGGTATTGAAAAGCAAATCATCAAAATCCATGGCACCGGAGCGAAAACAACGCTCCACATACTCTTTATATATAATTCCCATTTTAGGTTTCAGAGCCTGCTCATCCTCCGAAATATATAATGGATTGTTTAGGTAATTCTGCCAGGAGATAAGATTGTTTTTGGCACCGGAAATACGATTATATACCAGGTTATGCTTATAAACCTTATCATCCAGTCCTTTTTCCTTTACAATATTCCTGATGAGGGATTTGGAATCATCCGTATCATAAATAGTGAAATTACTGGGATAGCCCAACTTATCCGCCTCAGACCTTAATATTCTGGCAAATATAGAGTGAAAAGTACCCATCCACAGGTTCCTGGCATCTGTTCCGGCTACACTTTCAATTCTTGCACGCATTTCCTTAGCAGCTTTATTAGTAAAGGTAAGTGCCAAAATACTAAAAGGATCTACGTTCTTACTTCTAATTAAATGAGCAATTCTGTAGGTCAAAACCCTGGTTTTCCCTGAACCTGCTCCTGCAATAATCATAGTGGGGCCTTCCAGGTTTTCAACGCCTTCTCTTTGTGGGGAGTTTAACTGTTCTAAGTAATCCATAAAACAAATTTAAAACCAAATCCTTACTTCGCATCGTAATTGTGAGGAAATATCAGCATACCATAAAATAGTTTATGAAGGAATGTTGATTCGCGTAAGGTATATTTATTATATTATACTTTAATATTTGATGACAAAAGACAGACTCTACAAATTGAACCCTATTTTGCTCTCTTTCTATGATAAAGAGATCGAAAATGAATTTAATAAAAATTTCTTCAAACAGGACTTATATTCTCTTCGGTTTGTAATTGCCCTTGGCATTGTACTTAGTATAATCTTCATTTTTGTGGATATGTTACGTTACGAAGAAAACAAGGTGACATCTCTGGCTTTTAGGGGAGGCATGGCATTAATTTTAATGATTTTTGGAGCATTTACTTTCCTTTTGAAGGAAAAACACTATCGATTGACTCAATTTCTGGGTATGTTGGTTGCAGCATTTGTTGGGGTTGTTTTCTTTGCCCATTACCATTCCATTGAAGATCCGGGCTTTGATATTTTCCTGTCTAATATATTAATGGTATTGATTTTTATTTTTTCCACTATTATGGGGTTTAGATTTCGGTATTCATTATTGATTAACACCTTCTTCTATATTGCCTATATAGTATACATAGATAATTTTAATTATTCAATAATAGCTGCCAGGCAAATCAGTCAATTATCAGTGATATATTCAGTGGGTATTTTAGCGGCATATTTGTTGGAAAAACAAAAAATCAATTTATTTATTAACAAGAAAGAACTGCATAAGGAAATCAGGAAAGTTGACAACCTCAACAAGATTAAAAACAAACTATTTTCCATTATCTCGCATGACCTGAGAGGCCCTATAGTTTCATTAAAGGGAATTGTTTCATTGTTCAACCTTAATGCTATCTCGCACGATGAGATTAAAGTACTGGCAAAAGATCTTGAAAGGGATTTGGATAAAACTTCTAACCTCATGGAAAATATGTTGGCCTGGTCTAAAAGCCAATTAGATGGTATAGAAATAAAGAAAGTGGAAATCAATATCTGGAAGGAAATAAAAGGGCTGTCAAAGCTTTTCAAAACCCAATTTTCTACCAAAGCCATAACTTTTGTAATGGAACCGGAGGCCGATATTACCATTTATTCAGATAAGGAAATGGTACAAATAATTTTTCGTAACCTGATTTCCAATGCTATTAAGTTCACCCCACATGGTGGTGAAATCAGGGTTTCGGGAGAAGTAGCTGGTAACAATTATAAAATAAAGATAAAAGATTCCGGTGTGGGAATTGAGCCGAAAAAATTATTACATCTATTCGAAATAGATAAAAACAATGTGGTAGGTACTTCTTCATCAAGTGGTTCGGGAATTGGGCTTATGCTGGTAAAAGAATTTGTGGATGCCAACAATGGCATAGTGAGTTGCGAGAGTGTGATAGGTGGTGGCACCATTTTTTCAGTAAGCCTGCCAATAGCAGACACCTCCTTACCTATTTAAAGAGAAATAATTTTATTTTATTAGGCAGTTCAAGGGATTAGCCATAATTTTGTAGCATGATATTAATAGGAAATACAGTTATATCTGAGGATGTAAAAGACAAAAATTTTGTTTGTAATCTTGATAAGTGCAAAGGGGCTTGTTGTGTAGAGGGTGATTTAGGTGCTCCGCTTAATGCAGATGAATTACCGATTATGGATGAAATATATGAGAAAGTAAAACCCTATTTATCCAAAGAAGGTATTAAAGCCATTGAGGAGCAAGGTACTTACATCAAAGACTGGGAAGGTGACTACAGTACTACTACTATTAATGAAAAAGAGTGCGCCTATGCTATTTATGATGAGAAAAACATTCTGAAATGTGGTATAGAGCAGGCTTACAATGATGGTAAAATAAATTTCATGAAACCAATTTCCTGTCATCTATATCCAATCCGTATTACGGAATATGAACAATATGATGCATTGAATTATGATCGTTGGGAAATCTGCAATCCTGCTTGCGATTTTGGTGAGAAATTAGGTGTACCATTATATAAATTCCTGAAGGATGCGTTAATTCGCAAATATGGTGAAGCCTGGTATTTGGAGCTTGAAAATGAGATTGAAAATAAGGTAGAAGAATAACTTTCTTATCATGGATGCTATCTTACGAATCAGGATTCAACAGGTAATTGGTTGGGTAATTTAATCTGAAAAATACTACCAATACCGGGCTCAGATTTGACAGAAACCTTCCCTTTTAGTTTATCAATAGTTTCTTTTACAATGTAAAGTCCTATTCCAGACCCATTACTGCTCTCAGAGGCTCTGAAAAACATTTCAAATATTTTCTTCAGGTACTGTTTTTCAATACCCACACCATTATCGGCTACTGAAATCATAGTTTGATTACCTTCTTTCTCGATATTAATTTTTATAAAAGGAGTATTTGCAGAAGGATTATAATATCGAATTGAATTGGAAACAAGATTATTGAATATGATAAGCAATCTTCTTTTATCAGAATAAAACTGAATAGAAGGATCGATGGTAACTACTTTCTCTATTTTATCAAAATTAGGCAAGTATTTGAAATTACTGAATGTCTCATTAACTAGCTCATTAAAATCAATTTCCTCCTTTATAATGGCTTGCCTGGAGTTTCTGGACAGGTTGATGATGTCCTGAATAAAATTGTCCAGCTTAGTAATACTTGTGTCAATAAGATCGAGGTAATAACTTAATTTATCCTTTTCTTTTTCATTTTTAGCTAAGTTGATCAATCCTCTTACAGAACTCAAAGGTGCTTTCAGGTCATGGGACGCACTATAGACAAAGCTATCCAGTTCACTATTCAGTTTTTTCAATTGAATATTCTGGTTCTTCAACTTTTGCTGAGCGCTTTTAATGGCAGTAACATCTCTTATCGCCCCATCAAAATAAGTCACTCCATCCTCTCCCACTGTAAGCATACTACTAATTAAACCAGTAAAAGTTTCCCCATTCTTCCTTTTGAAGAGTACCTCCACATTAGTGAACTTTTTCTTGGTTTCCAATAGGTGAAGAATCTTTTTCCTATCATTAGGATTGGTATAAAGTTTAGTTAAATCTTCAAAATTATAAAGCTCATTTTTGGATTCGAAACCAAACATATTCATAAAAGCTTCATTGATATAGACCATGCCCCGATCAGAACTGGTGCGATAAATGGCTTCAGAAATATGCTGGTTGACTGAAGCCAGCAATTTCTCACTATTGTTCACCCGTTCCTTAGTAAAATAGCTTTCTGTAATATCGTTGCTCAAGCAGGCTAATCCTAATATTTCACCATCAACCATTACAGGAAACACTTTGGAAGCTATTACTTTAACTATTTTGTCCCCTTCATAATATTTATCATTATAAGTTGCTTCCTTACCTTTCAAAGCTATTTCAACCCTTTCCTTTATACTTTCATATTTACCGGCCAATTGGGGTTGGTTCAATAAGTTCATTCCAACTTCAGGCACAAACCCAAATGAGGACTTAACATGCTCCAGGAAATTTTTGTTGAATGAAATCAGGACATAATTTTTATCAATGTACCATAAAATAGAATCCAGACTATCAAATATGGCACGAAGGCTAGCTTCCTGATGAAGTGTTTCACCTAACTCGTGACTCAGGTTTTGATGAAATTCATTTTTAAGCCGTTGAAGCTCATTCTTCATTTCATTATAGTCACTGATACTATTGTTAAGGACGCCATATATGGGTGCAAAAGGATTTTCTTTTTCTATCTCGCTCAAACTTGTAGAGGCCCTACTGTCCCAGGATAAGTTAGAGATTGCTCCGAAAAGTTGATGAAGCTGCTGATCCCAACTATTCTTTTCTTTTTCTCTCTCGCTTTTCAGCTTTTGAATCACTTCAATTAACTCTTTCTGATTCATTGCACTTAGCTCCTTTTCTTCTAGTGCCTCATCAATATTTTTGTGTTCTCTTTTAAGTGCGGTATCAAGTGCATACTGAAGATCCGGCACCTTCCTCATCCCTACTAAATGTTCCGGTTTATGAAGCTCATACATATCCAATATAACCTTGGCAATTCCTTGGTAAATAAAGATGACTTCCTGCCAATATTCCCGAAATTTTAAGTCGAAAAAATTAACCTCTTTTCGTGCAGAGTGAGGCATGTTGTAAAGACCCGTAGCATCCATCACAAAAGTTAATTTTACGGATGTGCTACTGTAATTTTTTCCGGCTTTCAATAAACTGCTGAAAAAATATTCCGCTTTTTCTCCATCAGCTTCACCTATGGAGCATACATATAATACTTTTTTTTCAATTAAGAGATAGTAGCTACAGTAATCATCAAAATGAGTAATATTGCAATCATCAAGCCATTCAAATTGAATTTGATTTTCTTGCAAGTAATTGATTACTTCTTTGATTCTTTCTGAACCCAAATGGTGCATCCGCTTATATTCTATAAATTTAAATATAAGCAAAAAGGAAGTTTGCTTTTTGGTTAAAAGAGATTAATTACTGTTAATGTATGGTTTATGGAAGAAAAGATGAAAAAATAGCAATAAATCTCACAATCTAATCATTGGTTCTTCCTATTATTTAGCGGTTTTTCTCCTCCCAAATAGAGCCAAACTCCATACATCAAATCCAGAGTTTATTCCAAGAATCTCAATACCTCAATTTTTTCCTCTTATACGCAATTAATAAACTATCACTTCTGAAAACCTCTCAACTTTATTTCTGTCAATTTTCGTTTAGTGTCCATAGGAAAATCACCTTTCATCATCCAGTCGTAATAACCGGATTCTTTTTTCAACACATCTTCGACAGCCTGGCCTTTAAACTTTCCAAAGTTAAAGACTTCCACATTCTCATCATTGAAGACAAACCTACCTGCCAAATCCACCATACTATCATTGGTCAACTTATGCAAAGAGTCTACATTATTTTCTATGGTACCTATTGCTCTTCCTCTTAAATCTTTCAGGGTTTGTCCTTCATATCTTTTGATTTGTGCATCAAGTACTTCCAAAGTAGCCAATGTGTCAGCCTCAGCACTATGAGCATCCACCAGGTCCTTTTCGCAATAAAATTTATAAGCTGCGGTCAATGTTCTTTTCTCCATCATATGGAAAATTTTCTGGGCATCCAGAAGCTTCCTTTTAGAAATATCAAAGTCCACATCTGACCTTAAAAACTCTTCCACCAATACCGGCACATCAAACTTCAATATATTAAAGCCTGCGAGATCACATCCTCTTAAAAAAGTAGCTAACTCCTTCGCTAGAGCCTTAAAAGCAGGCTTATCTTTCACATCTGCATCGTAAATACCATGGATCAAACTTGATTCCAGAGGAATTGGACGTTCAGGATTTACCCTTTCTGTGTTAGTAATCACCTCTCCGTCAGGCATTACCTTTACAAAGGAATATTCTACTATTCTATCAGAAACAATATTAGTGCCTGTAGTTTCGAGATCGAAGAATACTAAAGGATTGGTGAGTTTTAAAAACATAATTTATGAGACTAGTTCGTGTGCAATAGTTTTAAAATTGATATGGTTAAAATGACCTGAGCTTAAAAAAGCAAAAGCACATTGGGCATGGGATTTTTTAAAGGTAAGCATAGCATTTACCAATTGGTCGGTATCATCAAAATATTTAAGATCATTTTGATCGAATGCCTTTCTCAAATCCTCTTCAGTGAAAGGTTTCCCGTCTTTTAATTTCAAGTTAGCCGGATTTACATAAATGAAAGCCTGATCGCAATTTTTTAAAGTACCTTTATACTGCTTCAAATAATCGGGATCCAGACTGCTGAAAGTATGGAGCTCATAAGCAACGCATAACTTCTTGTCCGGAAACTGATGGTGCATTGCATCTACAGTAGCTACTAATTTTGACGGGGCGTGGGCATAATCCTTATACACCAGATGACCATTTGCTTCATCAAGTAAAGTCAATCGATTGGCAGCACCTTTAAAGGAAGCAATAGCCTCATAAAATGTATTGACTTTGATGCCTATTAGCTTACATACTTCAAAAGCAGCACTTATATTTTGAAGATTATGTTTACCAAATATTTTAATTGGCACATTCCCATGATCCTTGGTTACTAAAATTGTTTTACCGTCAACAATTTTAGAGTTATGTGCTGAATAGGGTGATTTGCGAACATCTTCCCTTTCCTTTGAGCCTACAATGTTAGCCAATGCATCCTCCTCACAATAAATCAATGATCCTGCTTTAGGGGTTTTATCTGCAAATTCATCAAATTGCTGTGTATAATCATCCATCGTAGGGAATACATTTTTATGATCCCATTCAATTCCGGAAATCACACCTATGTGATGGTCGTATTTTAGAAATTTTGGCACCGGATCAATCTTTGAAGACAAATACTCGTCCCCTTCAATAACAATGATGGGGGCAGAAGAAATGGATACTGTCAAATCAAAGCCTTCCAATTCCGCACCTACCAGGTAATCAAAAGGTTTGCCTGCATGTTTGAGCACATGCATGATCATAGAAGTAATTGTACTCTTCCCATGGCTTCCTCCAATCACTATCCTTTGTTTATTCTCGGATAGCTTTTTGATAAATTCAGGAAAAGAATAAATATTCAATCCTAATTCACGAGCTTTTAATAATTCAGGATTATCTTTTTGGGCATGCATGCCCAAAATTATCGCATCAAGTTCCGGAGTAATTTGTTCCGGATGCCAGCCAGCCTCCGGTTTAATTCCTGCTTTAGCTAATTTACTGGCAGCAGGTTCATAAATTTCGTCATCGGATCCACTTACCTGAATTCCTTTTTGATGAAGTGCCAAAGCTAAGTTATGCATCACACTTCCTCCAATTGCGATAAAATGTACTTTCTTAATATTTTCTAAATTCATTTGATTTGCGTTGAATATCCAAAAATATAATAAAGTTAGTGGCTCGGCAAATTAAACTTGGCTTTTCGATGTTGATAACCTGTGGAAAACTTGTCGGAAACTTGGACAGTTTTGTGTATTCTTAATGAATTTAATAAATTAGCTTTGTTAGCTTTTCAAAGTAGAAAATTAACGTAGGGGAAATGGAATCTAAAAAATCAACTGGGCCGAGACTAGGCTATAAATCAAAAAAAGCCGAATTTGGGGATAATCTAGGCAAAATACCCCCCCAGGCGGTTGATTTGGAAGAAGCAGTTCTTGGTGCTTTGATGCTCGAAAAAGATGCCCTGACAAGTGTAATTGACATATTAAAACCTGAAAGTTTCTACAAAGGAGCCAATGAGGAAATTTATAAAGCAATAGTTTCACTTTTCAACAATTCAGAACCTGTTGATTTATTAACTGTAACCAATCAACTCCGAAAAACAGGTAAACTGGAAATTGTTGGAGGTTCTTACTACATCACAGAACTTACTTCAAGGGTAAACTCCGCTGCCAATATTGAATACCATGCAAGAATTATTGCTGAACAGGCTATCAAAAGACAGTTGATTAAAATTTCCGGAGAAATTCAGAATGATGCCTATGAAGACACCATGGATGTTTTCGATTTATTGGACCGTACAGAGCAAGAGTTGTTTGAAGTCACCAATTCCAACATCAAAAAGAACTACGCTGATATGCACTCTTTAATGAAAGAGGCATTCCGTGAACTGGAAGAAAGAAGGAACCATAAAGACGGACTTACAGGTGTACCTACCGGTTTCTCTGCATTGGACCGTGTAACATCGGGTTGGCAAAAATCCGATATGGTGATTATTGCTGCAAGACCAGGTATGGGTAAAACTGCTTTTATAGTTTCAGCTTTAAGAAATGCAGCGGTTGATTTCAAACAACCAGTAGCCATATTTTCCCTTGAGATGTCTTCTGTTCAGTTGGTTAACAGACTTATTTCTGCAGAAGCTGAATTGGACAGTGAAAAAATCAAAAAAGGCCAGCTTGCTGATCACGAATGGCAACAATTGGTTTATAAAACGGCCAGCCTTACGGAAGCTCCCATCTTTATTGATGATACACCTGCCCTATCCATTTTGGAGTTACGTGCCAAGTGTAGGAGATTAAAACAACAGCATGACATACAACTGGTTGTAATCGATTATTTGCAATTGATGTCAGGTGACACTTCCAAAGGTGGAGGAAGCGGAGGAAACAGGGAACAGGAAATTGCTTCTATTTCCAGGGCTTTAAAAAACATTGCAAAAGAATTAAGTGTACCGGTTATTGCCCTTTCGCAGTTAAGTCGTGCGGTGGAAACACGTGGTGGAGATAAAAGACCTCAGCTATCCGATTTGAGGGAATCAGGTTCTATTGAGCAAGATGCAGATATGGTAATGTTTCTTTATAGACCTGAATATTACGGTATCACGGAAGATGAAAATGGACTTTCCACAGCCAATGTAGGTGAAGTAATTATTGCTAAGCACAGGAATGGTTCATTGGAAACTGTTCCATTGAAATTTATTGGCCGTTTTACCAAATTCTCAGATTTGGATTCCCCGGGAATGCAGGCAAGTGGCCCTGGTTATGGTACTACTTTCCCATCGGCTGCCGGTGTTCCCTCCGACTTTGAGGTTCCAGGAGCAATTACTCTCCCAAGCAAAGCCAATGGAAATACGGATAACGATACTGATGAGGCTCCGTTTTAAGATCAATAAGATATAAGAAATTAAATTCCTGTAACCCTAAACAAAATCCATGAAGGCCCTAATATTAGATGCACCTAATGAGCTAAAAATTGTTGAAAGGAATATTCCAAAGCCTCAATCAGGTGAAGTGTTGGTGAAAATAAAGGCTATGGCACTTAACCACCGAGACCAGTTTATTAGAGAGGGGAAGTATCCGGGTATTAAAAGTGGTGTAATTTTAGGTGCGGATGCTTGTGGTGAAATAGTCGAATTAGGTAATTCAGTAACAAAAAAATGGCTTGAAAAAAAAGTATTGATCAACCCCAATATAAACTGGGGCAATAATCCTTTGGTGCAGTCAAAAGAATATCACATCATGGGCACTCCCACTGATGGTGTATTTGCAGAATACGTAAGCATTGCAACAGATCGCCTTGCAGAAAAACCTGATTTCCTGAGTGACACAGAAGCCGCGGCTCTTCCTTTAGGTGGCATGACAGCATTTCGTGCTGTATTTCATCATGGTCAGTTAAAGGAAGGGCAAAATGTATTGATTTCAGGAGTTGGTGGTGGTGTAGCCCAGTTTGCCTTTCAATTTGCCTTAGCTATTGGAGCCAATGTTTTTGTAACCTCCGGAGATGCATCAAAGAGAGAAAAAGCCATAAAATATGGAGCCAGAAATGCCTACAACTACAAAGATGAAGAATGGACTACTCAGGCTAAAAAAGAGGTGGGTGGTTTTGATTTAGTGATTGATAGTGCAGGCGGTGATGCCATTAATGACCACATCAAATTAATGAATCCGGCAGGTAGAATTGTATTTTACGGAGCTACCTTAGGCAAACCCAAATCATTGGATGTACACCGTATGTTTTGGAACCAAATTACTCTGCAAGGCTCCACCATGGCCAATGATGAAGAATTCCTTCAAATGGTTCAGTTTGTTGAAGAGCATAAAATAAAACCCATAGTAGATTCCATTACTCCTTTCCAAAATATTGTAGAAGCTTTTGACAAAATAAAAGCAGGCGCACAATTCGGGAAATTAGTGATAGAAATATAAGCGTATCTTACCATAATTCCTCTGTAAATTTTTTCAAAATATCCAACAGTATCTGTAGTTTTCCTTTTACTAAATTTATGTATCTTGAAAGTATGGATAATAATATACTATATAGAAAGCATCCCTGGATTTATTCATTGAAAAAAAGAATATCCCTCAGTTTAATGCTTGCATTATTAGTGATTTTTATCCTTATTTTTCTGAAACCCTTTGATACCGGGGAAAAACAACTGCCGTATAAAAACCTGATGTTGGCAGGCTATGGCATATGCATCTTATTGGCTGACCTATTATTAATTTTAATAGAAAGATTGTGGGTTCTAAAGATGGAGAAAAGATGGTTAATAGGTTTTGAGCTTATCTATCTGGCAGGTTTATTTTTTATCTCTTCAATTTTAATTTATTGCTATGACCTCACTATCACTAAACAAACATCCATTACCTGGGATTATCTATTAAGCTTTAGCTACAAGTTCATCGTACCATTTGCCATATTGTTATTACCTGTTGTGGCCTATTTTAGGTACTTAAATGGAAAAATTCTATCTCCGGAACGCTTAAGAAACCCTATTATTCATTTAAGTGGACAAAACAAGGATGACAATTTGAAAATCCCTTTACAACAACTACTGTGTATCAAAGCTGAAGATAATTACATTCGCATCATTTATATTGATGATAAAAAACAAGTACGTGAAACCTTAATGAGAAATACGCTATCCGAAATTGCCAGGCAAATCAATGGTTTGATTTACTGTCATCGTTCATATTTAATAGCGCCTTGGCAGATTCAACAAGTTGTTGGAAATAAACAAAAAGCCCATCTCATTTTAAATCACTATCTCAAGGAAGTACCTTTATCTTCTGCTCATTATACCTCCATCAAAAAGGGGATTTCAACATAAATTCACCCCGAAAAGATTACTATTTCGCCACAATAGCTTTCATTCATCCCGAAAATTCATCCACCTGCCACTTTTGTTTTTACTCAAAAACTGGTTTTACTAACTTAATTAGCTCGATTAATCACGAAATATACTAAAAGTCATGAAATAGTCATAAACGCAGCATACCAACCGAGCATGAATATTAAAAGTAAGTGTGACGGTTTTCAGGTATTCTGACAGCTGAACTATTCCATGTGGTAAATAAAAACAAATTATATACACATGAATATCTATGCTTACATCACACCCATTGTAGTACTATTGTTTCTTCTTGAAATAATAATTACTGTTCGTATTAAAAAGAAAAATTATCCATTTCAGGATACAATGACAAATCTTGGAACAGGTATTGGTAACCAGTGCATCAATTTAGCTGTCGCTTTTTTTGTATACAAATGGTATGGCTTTTTATATGAAATAACACCATTACGGATTGAAGCTACATGGTTTACTCTTATTCTATTATTGTTGCTACAGGATTTTATTTTCTATTGGTTTCACCGCCTAGGCCATTCCATTAACATCTTTTGGGCCGCTCATATGGCGCACCATTCATCAGAGGAGATGAATTTATCGGTAGGTATCAGGGCCAGTTTTACACAGCGACTGTTTCAATTTCTTTTCTTCGATTGGATACTTGTAGTCATAGGATTCTCACCAGAAATAGTTTATGCAGTGGCTGCTGTGCATTTACTTTTAGCTTACTGGCACCATACTTCCCTGATCAAGAAAATGGGTTGGTTTGAACGTTTTTTCGTTACCCCCTCCCACCATAGGGTTCATCATGGTGTTAATCCCCAGTATATCGATAAAAATTATTCTGAGTTCCTTATTATTTGGGATAAAATGTTTGGTTCCTATGAACCTGAAGAAGAGGAAGTATGCTATGGTGTTACCCATCCTCCTAAGACATGGCATCCCATTAGCCTGAATTTTCAATTTTGGAGACAATTATGGGAAGACGCAAAGAATACGAGTAGTTATTGGGATAAAGTACGGCTATGGTTTATGCCCACTGGTTGGAGACCTGCTGACCTGGTGACGGAGCCTATTCCGGAAGTAATTGGTTATAATAAATCCAAACAGACAAAATATATAAGTGAGCCTCTGGAAAAGAGTAAAAATTATTTGATTGTACAATTAATTTTAGGAATGGTATATATGTCGTACACCATTAATATGGAATTACCCTTTAGCTTTTGGGAGCGATTTTTACTTTCATCCGGTTTGTTCATGATGATCATCAGCTGGAGCGGTATTTTGGAATCAAAACCATGGGCACTTGCTATGGAAGTAAGCAGGATTCTTTTTATGGCCTTTGCAATGATATTTGTACTGCATCAATCCGGTATATCTTCATTTTCTAACTGGAGTACATTTCTTATACTAATCTTAAGTGGTATCAGCATCTCTTATGCCAGCTTTCATTTTAGAAAAGCTAAAAGTACCAGTACAAACTTAAGTAGTTAGAGTTTCCTGGTCATAAAAAAGCCATCAGTATTAATTCTGTACTGATGGCTTCTATTGAATGATTTTGACCATTTAAACCTTATCCAATGCCTGTCCAATATCCCAAATCAGATCTTTGGCATCCTCTACTCCAACGGAAATTCTGATCAATTTTTCTGTAATAGAAACTTCTTTTCTCAAATGTTCATCTACATCCGAATGAGTCATTGTGTCAGGATGTTCGGCTAGCGACTCTGTACTTCCTAAACTTACCGCCAGCTTGATCAGTTTCATGCTATTCAGAAACCTGAAGGCTTCCTTCTCTCCTCCCTTTACATCAAAGGCAATCATAGCGCCATTAGAAGTACATTGTTTTTTGAAAATCTCGTATTGTCTTCCATCTTCAGGTTTTAAATTACCCAAATAGTACACTTTCTCCACTTTAGGGTGGGTATTCAGAAACTCAGCTACTACTTCAGCATTCTGAGCTTGTTTTTCCATCCTTATTTTCAAAGTTTCAAGACTTCTCATTAGTAACCACCCAGTATGAGGGCCCGCCATATTGCCCATGAAAGTACGAAATCCTTTCACTCTTTTCATTAATTCAGCAGACCCGAGGCAGGCACCTGCAACTAGATCGCTATGTCCTCCAATATATTTGGTGGCGGAATAGATCACCATATCAGCACCTAATTGCAAAGGGTGTTGCCATACTGGCCCCATGTAAGTATTGTCAACACCTATATATACAGGTGCATCTTCAGTCTGTAATTCATTGGCAATTTCGCGAAACATCCCTATATCCACTAAAGCATTTGTCGGATTGGCCGGAGTTTCCAAATAGATGAAAGAAATTTTATCTTTTAATCCACTCTTCTCTAATTTCTCCATCACCATGGCTTTATCTTCAAAAGGAGTAACACCTATACAATTAATACCAAATTTAGGCAGCACTTTAGTAATGAAATGATCAGTACCTCCATAAACAGGCATAGAATATAACACTACATCACCAGGCTTTGTAAATTCCATTAGCATACTACTAATAGCTCCCATACCACTTTCGAAAATGGCTGCATCTTCAGCCCCATCCCAAAGACATAGTCGGTTTTCAGTTATTTGTAGGTTAGGATTATTGAGCCTGCTATATATCAACCCCAATTCTTCATCAGCATTTTTTTCCCTTTTGCCATAAGCTACCTCAAAAAAGGCTTTACCATCCTCAGCTTTCTTGAAGCAAAAAGTAGAAGTCTGAAAAATAGGACATTTTATAGCGCCTTCTGATAATTCAGGCTTATAACCAAATGACATCATCTGGCTTTCGGGAGAAAAGATATGTTCACTCATAATTTCTGTATTTTTTTACAAAACTAGAATATATATCTTGTATATTTATTATCTTAGATTAATCACCTATAATTATTTAAAAACAAAGAAAATAAACTTATCAATCCTAAAAAAATATGTGGGAAACCGAAAATCATTCTACTATCAGGCTGGATGAAGTTGATTTAAAAATCATACGTCAGTTACAGAGCAACGCAAGAATTACAAATAAGGATTTGGCGGCACAACTTAATCTTACAACAACACCCATATACGAGCGAGTAAAAAGACTAGAGAAAATGGGCGTAATTAATTCCTATGTGGCATTAATCAATCCGGTTAAAGTAGGCAAAGGATTAATGGCATTGTGCATGGTGCGACTGGAAAAACATACCAAGGATAAGCTGGCGGCTTTTGAAAAACATGTAGCTAATATTCCTGAAGTAGTGGAATGTTACCACCTGGCAGGGCAATATGATTATCATTTAAAAATATTAGTGAGGGACATGAATACCTTTCAGGATTTTATTGTGAATAAGCTTTCCACTAATGAGAATCTTGCTAATGTACAAAGTTCTTTTGTGATGTCTAAAATTACCGATACTACAGCAATACCGATGTTAAGAAACAGTTAATTTAATTTCTTTTGAACTAAAAAAGGACAATAGAAACACCATTTAATTTCCGGTATTAGACAATTTCCCTTGTACATTTTTCATAAAATGCCCTAATTACATGTTATGCCATTTACTAGAAAACTATTAGCTATTAATTAAGTATAATAGGTACTAACTCTTAAAGCAACAGAAATGAAAACCAGATTAATCATGATACTTGCCTTCTTACCAATTTTAGCTTGCGTTCAGCATAGCATTGGTGAAATAACTGTTGATGAACTCAGGCAAATCAACTTTTCCAATAATAAAGATACTGTACTATTGGATGTTCGTACAGCAAAAGAATATAACTTCTCCAGTATTGAAAACAGCCTAAATATTGATTTATTAGAAACAGATTCTTTTATCCGTTCTATTAACCAGTTAGATAAATCCAGGCATTATTTGGTGATATGCAGATCAGGTAGTCGAAGTTTAGCTGCTATAGAAAAAATGAAAGAAATGGGATTCAAAAACCTGTCGAATGTAATAGGTGGCATGATGGCATGGGAAGAAAAGGAATTTCCAACTGTTAAACAATGATAAAATTTATTAAAGAAGTTGGTAAGAGCTTCTCTGCCTATATTTCTGCTTTAAGATTTATAAACCAAAATAAGATGTGGCCTTATATCATAGGTGCTGCATTTTTCAATTTGTTTGCTTTCATTTTTGTAGGCATTGTGGCCTGGCTTTACACCGGCAACCTGATTGATTGGCTGTATTCATTTATGAACCTCCCCCCGGACTGGAAAGAATGGACGGGTTTAGTTCAAATTGCCCTAAGCATTTTTATCAGAATTCTATTGTTCCTTATCTATTTGAATCTATTTAAATACATCATCTTGTTTATTTTTGCACCTGTGCTGGCATTTATATCAGAGAAAACTCAAAACATCTTACATAAGGAAAGTAGAACATTAAAACTACATCATGTGGTGCGTGATATTATCAGGGGAATGTTTATTGCCATTATTTTGATTAGTTTACAAGTAGTAAGTTGGTTATTACTGGTATTATTATGTATTAGCTTACCCCTTTTAGCACCTTTTTATGCCATCCTATTATTCCTCATTGAGAGCTTTTTCTTTGGGGCTTCCATGATGGACTACCGCAATGAATACTTTGGTTTATCAGTAAAAGAAAGTCTCATCAGGATTTTTCGACATAAAGGTATTGCATTCGGCAACGGTTTTTGTTTAAACCTGTTAATATTAATACCTGTTTTGGGTGTACTGTTTGGCCCTTCCTTAGCCGTTATTTCAGCAGCTATTGCATCCAACAGAACACTTGAATAATAAATTTGAACTACAAAAAATTTATTTTATGGCAATTGAATCTAAGAATCCATTGACAAATGTTGTAGAGAAATCTTTTGAAGAAGAAACAAATAGTGCTATCAATGAAAAATTAAATAAAGCGGAGGCTGCTTATAAAGATTGGAAGCAAACCAGCTTTGAGCATAGAAGTAAATTAATGAATAAAGCAGCCGAGGTGCTTAAACAAAATAAAGTGCTCTACGCAAATATCATCACCCTGGAAATGGGGAAAACAACCAAAGAAGCCATTTCTGAAATAGAAAAGTGTGCCCTTTGCTGTGAATATTATGCTGAAAATGCAGAAACATTTCTAGCAGATTCCCCTTTGGAAGTACCTTCAGGAAAAGCCTATATAGCTCATGATCCTTTGGGTATTGTGCTGGCCATTATGCCATGGAATTTCCCTTTTTGGCAACTTTTTCGCTTTGCTGCACCGAGTTTAATGGCTGGTAATGTTGGTTTACTAAAACATGCCTCAAATGTGCCGCAATGTTCATTGGCCATACAAGAAGTTTTTCAGGAGGCAGGGTTTCCAGAGGGTTGTTTTCAATCACTGCTTATTGGGTCCGGCAAAGTAAATGATATTATTGATGATGAGAGAGTGAAGGCAGTTACCCTAACAGGTAGTGAAGGTGCCGGAATTAAAGTAGCTGAAAGAGCTGCCAAAAACCTTAAGAAAACGGTTTTGGAGTTAGGAGGAAGTGATCCTTTTATCGTGTTGGCAGATGCCGACTTAAAAAAGGCCGCAAAAACAGGGGCGAAATCAAGGATGATCAATAATGGACAAAGCTGTATTGCTGCTAAAAGATTTATCATTTTAGAAGAAATTGCTGATGAATTTTTAAGATTGTTTAAATCTGAATTACAGGCACTTAACATAGGCGATCCAACATACGAAACAGTTGATTATGGACCAATGGCTTCTGAAGATTTTGCCAATAGTCTTTTGAAGCAAGTGAAAGAATCTGTTGAAAAAGGTGCAGAAATAATACTTGGAGGTTAAAAGACCTGCCATGGAAGGCGCATTTTTTGAACCTACCATTTTATCTAATGTAAAACCTGGGATGCCTGCTTATGAGGAAGAGCTATTTGGCCCCGTAGCAATCGTTATTATAGTCAAAAACGAAGAAGATGCCATCAATATAGCCAACGACTCAAAGTTTGGCCTGGGTGGTTCTGTATGGTCTCAGGATATAGAAAAAGCCAAAAAATTTGTACGAAAGGTAGAAAGTGGTGCTGTTTATATCAATAAATTAATGGCTTCACATCCGGCCGTGCCATTTGGTGGTGTAAAGAAAAGCGGATACGGAAGGGAACTCTCTCACCTTGGTATTAAGGAATTTGTTAACCAGAAATCTATTTGGATCGATTAAAGGAAAAAGTGTAGAGGTGTTTTTGAGTTAATGGGAATAAGTTATACCAAATCAAAATAACAAACATTATTGGAGATAAAAAAAACGTGCAATTTTGCAACTGCACGTTTTTTAAATTTAATTCGAACATTCTATTATCTTAAAAACAACAATTCTCTGTATTTTGGCAATGGCCATAATTCATCATCAACATATAGCTCCAATTTATCGACAGCATATCTGATTTTATCAAAATAAGCTTCTTTAACTTCATCGCAATACTTGTTGGTTCTTTCCTGATGATCTTCAATTTCATTGAGTTCTTTACGCTTTTCAATCATTTCATGCACCAGAGTTCTTAGATCTTTAGTATAACCGCTGATTAATTGAATATTCTTAACAATTTCAGAATTATCCAGATTCAAATCACTTAAATTTTTAGCATTCTGAGCTAAAGTGTTTTGATACTTTACAGCAGTAGGTATAATTTGATTTAAAGCTATATCACCCATTAAACGTGATTCAATCTGGATTTTCATCATATAGTTTTCCAGATAAATTTCATTCCTTGCTTCCAGTTCCTGCGGAGTCATTACTTTATGCCTTAGGAACAAATCTTTAGATTTTTTAGAAACAAAAGCTTCAATAGCTCTTGGTGTATTTTTAATATTAGGCAAACCACGTTTTTCTGCTTCATTTGCCCACTCTTCAGAATAACCATCTCCTTCAAATCTAACTTTTTTAGATTCTTTGATATATTGTCTAAGAATGTTAACAATAGCAATTTTTTTATCTGTGCCTTTGTCCATCTCTTTTTTAACGGCCTTATGAAATTCCGTTAACTGTTCAGCCATAATCAAATTTAATACGGCCATAGGCTGCGCCACGTTCTGATCCGATCCTACTGCGCGAAACTCAAATTTATTCCCTGTAAAAGCAAAAGGGGAAGTTCTGTTTCTATCTGTATTGTCCATGATGATATTAGGTATTTTATCTATACCTAATTTCATATACATATTATCGCCTTTATCAATTTTAATATTACCTTTTTCTTCCAGTTCGTTAAGCACCGCAGTTAATTCAGAACCTATAAAAACAGACATGATAGCTGGTGGTGCTTCATTAGCTCCTAGCCTATGATCATTACCTGCAGAAGCAATTGAGGCTCTTAACAAATCTCCATTATCAGCAACTGCTTTAATGGTGTTTACTAAGAATACCAGAAACAATAAGTTTTCACGGGCACTGTTACTTGGCTGGAATAAATTCACACCAGTATTAGTCAATAATGACCAGTTATTATGTTTCCCACTTCCATTTAGGCCTGCAAAAGGCTTTTCATGAAATAGAACCTGTAAATCATGTCGCTCAGCCACTCTTTTCATAACATCCATCATTAAACTGTTATGATCTGTAGCCACATTGATATCCTCAAAAAGTGGTGCTACTTCAAACTGGCTGGGAGCTACTTCATTATGGCGCGTACTAACAGGAATGCCCAGTTTCAAGGATTCAATTTCAAAATCCTTCATATAGTTATAAATCCTGCTTGGTATAGCTCCGAAGTAATGATCATCCAACTGCTGCCCTCTTGCCGGATTATGTCCAAAAAGCGTTCTGCCAGAAAGCATTAAATCAGGTCTGGCCGAATAAAGTGCTTTATCAATCACAAAATACTCTTGCTCAACACCTAATGATGCGCTTACTTTCACTACATTTCTGTCGAATAACTGCACTACCTTGGTAGCTGCTTTATCAACCGCTTCAACAGCCTTTAATAAAGGCGCTTTATGATCTAAAGACTCTCCTGTATAAGAAACAAATATTGTAGGGATACACAAAGTTCTGCCCCACACAAATATAGGTGAAGAAGGATCCCAGGCGGTATAACCTCTTGCCTCGAAAGTGGTTCTTAAACCACCATTGGGAAAAGAGGAAGCGTCCGGTTCCTGTTGAACCAGCATAGAACCTTCAAATACCTCAATCCCTTTTTTAGCATTGAAAAATGAATCGTGTTTTTCAGCAGTAGCTCCCGTTAAAGGCTGGAACCAGTGCGTATAATGGGTTACGCCTTTAGTCATGGCCCATGATTTCACTGCAGAAGCAATTTGATCAGCCATATCCATATCTATCCTTTTTCCTTTGTCGATAGCATGGTTTACTTTCTTAAAAACATCAGGAGCCAAAGCGGCTTTCATTTGATCTAAAGAAAAGACATCAGTTTGAAAATATTCAGAAATTTTGTTAGATGGTGCTTCAATACGTTCAGTTGTTCTTTTTTGAACGATATCGAGTGCATTAAAACGAATATGAGCCATTTTTATGTTTTTGGTTTAATTTCGAATCAAATTTAATTAAAATTTTGCAACTTTTAATTTTGAAGGGTTATTTTTTAAGCAAATTGTTAAAAAATAATATTATCATGATAAAATTGAGCTTAATTTAAAACTTCACACCAAAAACAGCTCCTCAAAAGCCGGATATTAACCCATCTTTACTTATTTCTACAGAAACATTAATAATGGAATAGTTATGAACCGACACTGTAATAAATAAACAATTCCCTCAGCCGTGGTTCGTGTCTCACGAAACACAAATACCCAACAGATTGCTTTGCATGAATTCCGTTGAGACGGAATAGCATGCTCGCAATAACCAGTGGAAGCCAATTCCGGTACCGACCTGTGACCTAACCAAAGCATGTGGCTTCAAACACTCATCCCAGCTCAGACCTTCTTCTAAATAGGGTTGGATTTGCATCAGACCAGCTCCTAGGAGTGACATACCGTGTTTATATCCTGTTAAATAAGCACGAAATTTTTAATGGGAGTTTAGTTTGGAAGCCAAAATTTTTCTGAAGTTTACTACGAATTTAAAGTCTATCTTAGGTTAATAATACTCCATTGTTTTACTAAACTAAATAAAGCCTTAACTTTGCGCCCTCTTAAGAAAGTAATAAATCAAGAATGAATAAAAAGGTCGCATTTTACACACTAGGCTGCAAGCTTAATTTTTCTGAGACATCTTCTATTTCCAGGATGTTTGAAGGCAGGGGCTACGAAAAGGTTGAATTTCAGGATAGGCCTGACATTTTCATTATCAACACCTGTTCCGTAACGGAAAATGCAGACAAAAAGTGTAAGAAGATTGTGAAAGAGGCCAAAAAGATCAATCCCAACGGATTTGTGACCATTATTGGTTGCTATGCTCAATTGAAGCCTAAGGAGATATCTGAAATAAAAGGAGTGGATGCTGTATTAGGTGCTGCCGAAAAATTTCAATTAATTGATAAATTAGATGGTTTCACTAAAAAAGACAAGCCACAGGTATTGGCCTCCGACATTAATGAAGCCAAAACATTTAATAATGCTTTTTCCATTAATGATAGAACCCGAACTTTCTTAAAAGTACAGGATGGCTGTAACTACCATTGCGCTTTTTGTACCATTCCATTAGCAAGAGGTAAAAGTCGTAGTGACACCATTGCCAATATTGTGAAAAGTGCAAAAGAAATTGCTATAAATGAGGTGAAAGAAATAGTGCTTACCGGTGTGAACACTGGTGATTTCGGAATACAGGAAGGCAAAAGAAAAGAACGCTTTGTTGATTTGGTAAAAGCTTTGGATGAAGTAGAAGGAATCGATCGGTTTAGAATATCCAGTATTGAGCCTAATTTATTGACTAATGAGATCATAGAATTTGTGGCACAATCCAAAAGGTTTGTCCCTCATTTTCATATTCCGCTTCAAAGTGGGAGCAATAAAATATTACGCACTATGCGAAGACGCTATTTACGGGAATTGTATGAAGATCGTGTAGCTAAAATTAAATCTTTGATGCCCCAATGTTGCATTGGGGTAGACGTAATTGTAGGTTTTCCCGGAGAGACTGATGAGGATTTTATGGATACTTATCATTTCTTAAAAGAGTTGCCTATCTCCTATTTACATGTATTCACCTACTCTGAAAGAGTCAACACTACGGCCAGTGAAATGGAGGAGGTAGTACCTTTGAAAGTAAGAAACAAAAGATCTAAAATGCTTCGGAGTCTTTCTGAAAAGATGAAACGTGCTTTTTATGAAGAAAATGTAGGGCGGGAAGATGTTGTGCTTTTTGAAAATGACATCAAAGATGGTTTAATGGAAGGCTTCACCAATAATTATGTGCGAGTGGTGGCAAAATATGATCCTATAATGGTAAATGAGCTGAAAACAGTAAAACTTTCAGGGATTTCCCATGATGGACTAATGGAAGTTACTGAGGCTAATCAGGAAGTTTTTGCACATTGACAGAAGGCCCTACTTATTATCTTCTTTCTGGTTGAGTGTTTTATCAAACCATTCTTGTCGTTTTTCTCTTCTCTCTTCGCGCAACTTCCTTCTTTCCTTTCTACGCTTTTTCTTAGCTCTGACCTTTTTACGCTTCTCCCGAGTGTCTTTACTGATTACATAGTGTATCGAAAAAGCTCCCGGAAGTGCAAACCAGTCTTCATGTTGAAAATGATAGGCTGGTTTGAAATCAGCTGAAATCGTAATAGGGATAGCAGGTAATTTAAGTTCAAGCCCTGCCATCATATCTACACCATAAGTCATACCGAAATCTTTCAAATTACCTACATGCGCACCTACTCCTAAATATAGATTTAATCCTTTACCTATAATATTAATATGATATTTAGGCAATAAGGTGGCCTGAACTTCGTCTGCGCCAAATTCAACCATTAATTCAGCCGTAGTCTGTTTGATAATTTGCTGTCTCAGGCTAATCCCAAATTGCTTTTCTCCAAATCGAATTCCTGCTGCTGTGCCGTATTTTTGTGAGGATGCCGTAAATGGTAAGAATGGGATTAGGAAAAACAGAAAAAGGATTGCTCTCATCGGCTTAAGAACGATCACAATTAGAAATTATTTGAAAATAAAGACCCTGAGTAAGAGGATGCATAAATTGCTAGGTAATTCTATTTAGAAATATAGTTTCAATATCCCAACTTAGCTCATAATCTTGAAATCCACATTTTAAAATAACTGAACATATTGAAATCCCCTGCAATATTTACTTTTAATCAACAAGGATATTACTAAAGAAAGTAGATTTAGTAAACAACCACAATAACAAAAACAAAATTGCCCACTTTAGGTACACATCATAGTAGGCTTTGGTATCCTTGTAACGGGTTTCTTTGATTTCTGCTTTTTCATATTGATCTATAGTCTCAAATACTTTCACCAATGCTTCATTGTCTTCTGCCCTGTAAAATTCACCTTCTCCGATTTTCGCTATTTCTTTCAAACCGCTTACATCCATACTGTTTTCAATATAACGGGTACGCCCAAAGAAATCCTTGCCATAGGGTACTTTTCCTTCTTTCCCAATCGCAATAGTGTATATCTTTATATCATAAGCATTGGCTAGTTTGGCAGCAGTAAGCGGATCTATATTTCCTGCATTATTATCTCCATCACTTAACAGAATCAATACCTTGGATTTTGTTTCCGATTCCAGCATACGATTAGTACCTACTGCCAATGCACTTCCAATAGCTGTTCCAGAACTTTCTATCATTTTGAAATCAATGTCATCAATATAGCTTTTCAATAGTTCATAATCAGTAGTTAAAGGAGATAATGAATAAGCCTCACCACTAAATATTACCAACCCAATCCTGTCCTGAAACCTACCGCCAATGAAATTATTGGCTACATCTTTTGCAGCTTCCAACCTGTTGGGAGAAAAATCTTCTATTTTCATGGATTCTGAAATATCCATTACCAACATGATGTCAATCCCCTCAGTCCATTGCTCAACACGCTCATTTGTGAGCTGGGGCCTTGCCAAAGCCAACAACATTAATAATGCCGATACCAATAATAATAGAATAGGAATAACTCTTAAAATAGCAGAAAAATCATTGGTTAAGGTGTCTTTTTTTAAAGCAATGGGTATTTTAGGGCTTAATCTTCCCTTTATCCACTCAACTAAAAAATAGATAATTGGCAGTATGATCATTGCATAGAACAACCATGGATATTCATATTCGAAGTTCTTGAGGGTTTCCGGATAAAACCACGATAAACTAAACCAATCGCTACTTTGCATGTGCCTGTAATTCTTTTATGCGCTCGTTAAAAATATAATCAGCATACCCAATCAAAAATTCAAAAGCTGCTGAAAGGTTATCATTTTTAGCTGAAGAATAGATACTTCTGTCCATTTGTTTCAAATTCTGATACAAATCTTCATCCTGATGAAGTGAATGGATTTCCTTAGTCGTTAATTTTGCATATGGTTTTAAACTGATTTTTTCCAGATGATTTTTCCAACGAAACAGTAACTTCTCTACCTCATCAACTTGTGGGTGCTCAGCCTGAGGTTTAAATTGTTCCAGAAATTTACGGTGCTTACGCTCTAATTGCCAAATCTTCCATTTCAAACGAATTTTCTTTCCGAAAAACACAATAATCAGGACGATTAATATAAGAATAACAATGACAATGGCAATTAAAAGCGGGTAATTAAATTCCTTATCAGTAACGGCTAAATTAGTATCAGTTTTTAAGCTCAACGTATCGCTCACTATAGGAATCATTTCCTGTAAGAAAATACTATCTACAGAAGTAAAACGTCTTAAACTATCTTTACCTTGAATGACAAAAACTGGAAGGCGCAATGTTTGCAGCTCCTCAATTTCATAGCTCGCCAAAGTAAAAACAGCGCTATCATAACTCATCAGACTGTCCGTTCTTGTTGGAAAATAGGTTTTGGACCGAAATTCGAAAGGATAAAAATTATAAGTTGAATCAGGGAACAATAATTGTTGATCTAACGGATAACTAACGGACAAACTAAATTGCACCTTCTCTCCCAGTGCCATGCTGTCCTGCAAGAATTGACCTTTAGGCCTAATTTCCTGTGCCTCTGCCCAATGTCCTGCTATAAAAATCAGCACCCAAAATATTTTTATCCTCATGCTATGCTTTCTTTTTACTGCGGTTTCTGATAGTAAATAATTTCATTAACCCGGGTACAAAATCCTCTTGTGTATCAATCAGCACATAATCCGCTTGATTTCTTTTACAGATATCTTTTAAAAGTTCTGACTGGTCCTTATTGCTTTCTCTATATCTATTTTTAAATGCACTACTGGAAGTATTCACCCATCTGACCTTCCCTGTCTCCTTATCACGTAACGGTACAATGCCCAACATGGGCAAATCCGTTTCCAGTCTGTCTTTCATATGGATGACTACCAAATCGTGTTTGCGGGCCAAAGCTTTCAGGTGATCCTGATAACCATCATCCACAAAATCACTGATAACAAAAACAACGCTTCTTCGCTTTAAAATACCCATCAAGTAACTCAATGCTTTATCAAGATTGGTTCCAGGTGATTGTGCTTTTAAACCAAATAACTGGCTAATCGCATAATACCCATGTTTTTGCCCTTTGCCTGCTTTAATAAACAATTCCCGTTGGTCAGAATAACAAATCATACCTACCTGGCTTCCTTCTTTAAGGGCCGATAAAGTGAGCACACCCGCGACTTCTTTAGCAATATCTACTTTTTGCTGACCTTCAGTGCCAATTTCCTGTGAAGCACTGACATCCACCAGGAAATAAACACTCTGTTCTTTGTCTTCTTTGAAAGTTTTCACGAAAGTTCCGTGTCCTTTTGCAGAAACATTCCAATCAATGGTGCGCACATCATCTCCATATTGGTACAGGCGCACATCATCAAACTCCAGACCAGAACCCTTAAATACAGAATGAAAATCTCCCTGCATCTGGTTATTGACCGCTTTCCTGATCCTTATTTCGTATTTTCGAAGCTTTTTAAACAGCTCCCTCATATATGGTTTGTTAAAATCATGAAAAATAAATTGAAACTAATCTTCAACATAGAGAACGAAAGAAAGTACGATAATTGTTTTTCACAGTTGTCTGAAATAGCTTTGGCAATAATTTTGTATAGTCAAAAGCAAATTACCATAAAAATAAATGAGAAATCTTAGTTATCTAGTCGCAATATTAATAATAGTTTCTTGTACACAAAAGAATGAAGTGCCTAAAGGTGTTCTTCCTCCTGAAAAAATGGCCAATATTCTTTCTGAAATTTATATCGCAGAAAATAAAGTATCCAATATTGGGCTAAGGCATGATTCCTCAAAAGTAGTGATGCGCCATTATGAATTAAAGATTTTTGATGACAATAACACCACTGATTCCATCTATAAGGAAAGTTTTGCCTATTATTTAGAAAACCCGACCAAACTTGAGGCTGTATATGATATAGTAATTGATAGCATGAGCTTGAAAGAGCAAGTGATAGAGGCCAACAGAAAAAAAGCACTTACAAAAGATAAGACAGCAATATGATTTTACCTGTTGACTTTGAGCAACGAATTGGTTTTGATAAAATCAGGACTTACATAAAAGAAGCTTGTATTAGCACTCTCGGTCAGCAAGTAGCTGACAAAATGGCTTTTTTGTCAAATTTTGACAAAGTCAATCATCTTTTGATTCAAACTCATGAATTTAAAAACATACTTCAATCCGGAGAATATTTTCCTTCCGGAAATTTTATAGATGTTAGCCCATTTTTAAAAAGAACAAAAGTTGGCAATACCTTTCTGACAGAAGAGGAATTTTTCGACCTGAAATTAAGTCTTAAGACAATTTTAGCATGTATCTCCTTTTTTGATGAATATGAAGAAGACTATCCTACCCTATTCCAATTAAGGAAATCTGTAGAGTTGGATGAATCATTATACAAAGCCATAGATGAAAAAATTGATGAACGAGGCGAGCTCCGAAATAATGCCAGCAGTGAATTACAGGAGATAAGAACCAGGATTTTTAAAGTACAGGCACAATTACGGAGAACTACTGAACAGATTTACCGCCAGGCCTCACAGAATGGTTTTACTCCGGAAGATGCCTCTGTTACCATCCGGGATGGAAGATTGGTAATACCTGTGCTGGCTGAATATAAAAGACGTATAAAGGGATTTATTCATGATCAGTCAGCCACAGGTCAAACAGTTTATATTGAGCCCTCCGAAGCCCTGGAAATGAATAATGAGGTTCGGGAATTGCAATATGAGGAACGAAGGGAAATTGTCAGAATTCTTACTGCTCTCACCAATAAAGTGAGGCCTGAACTCCCCAATTTGGAAAAAGCATATCGATTTTTGGGAATTGTGGATTTCATTAGGGCCAAAGCCAGGTTTTCTATGCAAATAAGTGCCTATATGCCTATTGTGGAAAACAAAAGGATACTTCACTTTAAAAAAGCAGAACACCCGCTTTTAAAGCTAAGCCTGGCCGAATCCGGTAAAAAAGTAACACCTCTTAACATTCACTTAAATGCCGATAAGCGCATATTGATTATTTCAGGGCCCAACGCAGGTGGTAAATCGGTGGCGCTAAAAAGTGTGGGCCTGTTACAGTACATGCTGCAATGCGGCCTTTTAATTCCTGTACAGCCTGATAGTACTTGTGGTATCTTCCAAAGGTTATTTATAGATATTGGGGATCAGCAAAGCATTGAAAACGATTTGAGTACTTACAGCTCTCATTTGCAAAACATGAAAAACTTTTTGCAGGAGGGAAATAAACAAACATTATTTTTAATTGATGAATTTGGTACAGGAACAGAGCCCCGCTTTGGAGGAGCCATTGCAGAATCAATCCTGGAAAGGCTCTATAGCATGAAAGCCTTTGGTGTGATTACCACCCACTATGATAATATAAAGAATTTTGCACAGACACATCCCAATGTAGAAAATGGTGCAATGAAGTTTGATGAACGTCATTTGGAGCCGCTATATGAATTGGAAATAGGCAAGCCCGGCAGCTCCTTTGCATTGGAAGTAGCCGAGAAAATGGGAATCCCTCATGAGTTGATTGAGGCTGCCAAAGGCAAAATAGGTCAGGAAAGAGTGAATTATGACAAATTATTGAATGACCTTGGTAAAGAAAAAAGGCAACTTGAGCAAAAGCTAAGGGAAATCCAGAAAAAAGAAATTACCCTGGATAAAAGCTCAAAAGATTATGAAGAATTGAATGCTTTTATAAATGAGCAAAAGAAATCAATTATTATTGAAGCTAAACAAGAGGCAAAATCCATTTTAAAAGAAGCTAATAAACGAGTTGAGCAGGCTATAAGGGAGATTAAAGAATCTCAGGCAGATAAAGTAAAAACCCAACAAGCCAGAGAACAACTTAGGAGCTTTGAAAGCAAAGTAGAGCTTACACCTCATGAAAAACAAAAAACAAAATCTGCCCCAAAAGATATTTACAAACCTGCAAAAGGCGACATCAAGGCCGGAGATTTTGTACAGATAAAAGGACAGGACACCATAGGTGAAGTATTGTCTGTTGGTACCAGGGAAGCTGAAATAATGCTGGGGGATTTAAAGTCCAAAATAAAGCTCAACAGACTGGAAAGGATGTCCAAAAATGCGGTAAAGAAAGAACTCAAAAAATCTTATTCCGGTAGCTCAACAGGCATGATAGAGCGATCCACCAACTTTCGTCAGCAGTTGGATGTGCGCGGAAAAAGAGCGGAGGAAGCCATCAGTTTAGTGGATAAATTCATTGATGATGCACTGGTGTTGGGTTATCCGGAGGTAAGCATTTTACACGGCCGTGGTGATGGCATACTCAGGAAGTTTATCAGGGATTATTTAAGACAATACAATTATGTGAAGTCGCTTAAAAATGAGCATGAAGAAAGAGGGGGTGATGGAATAACTTTGGTAGAGTTAGGGTGAGAATGTATTGAAAAGAAATAAGAAATTAGTTAATGAAGAACTTAATTACTGTTCTTCATTAGCTATAGCTAGTATTTTATTCAAATGTTTAACCCTTTCAAGATTTTCCTGATAACCTTTTATTTGCTGGTTCAATAAAACCTCATAACCAAAAACAACATTTTCAAATAAGGGCCCCTGGATAAATGTTGAGTCAATATAGCTCATATTACTTAATCGAATATGATTAAACCAAACTGGTGTCACATATTTATTTACATAATCAGTTAATAAATTTTCCAATTCCAGCGTTGTATTATAAAAGTCATACGTATTGATTATTCTTTTTCTCAGTTCGATATCTTTCAGTAATTCGAATTCACCTGAAGCTGTAATGTTTTCCATTGTAGTAATAGAAGGATTGAAATTCTCCATACCCAACATACTGGCTGTAAGCACTTTAATCCTTTTATCGTAATATCTCCCCGAAAGTAAAATCTGCTTTAATGTATCAATGTCATTTTTATTTGAAATAGAAAAATTCAGAGCTGAAGACAAATAGGATTCATTATCCTTGCTTTCATCATAAAAGCTTTTGATGTATTCCTTTTCTTTGGCAACGGATTTGTTGGATTCCCTCAGATTGTTAAGCTGAAAAGCAATAGTAATACCTATTATCACTATCAAGAGATCGATCAGTTTGGATATCCAATTAAGATTATCCTTTCTTTTATTCTTTTTGCTGCCCATTGTAATTTATGCGTTATTATTGCTGCTTTTGATCAAAAAACATTTGATAAAGATAATAAAAATCTTTTTTATGAAATTGCACCGCTTAGTTTACAATTAAGAGTAGAGAAACTTAAATCTATCAGGAATTACTAAAAAACAAGTGTACTCAATTGCTCACACTCCTATGGGTTGATTATTGAGGATTTCCCAATAATTGATGAACAAAAATTAGAATGGATTTAATTTAAGGACTTAAATTAATTATTTAAACGAAATAGTAAACTTAGTACCCTCATTCACTTTGCTTTCAACCTCTATTTTAGCTCCTAAACTGGTAAGGTGGGTATGCACTAAGTATAAACCAATTCCTTTGCTATTGGTATGGTCATGAAATGTTTGATGCAAGCCAAATATTCTATCCTTCACTTTCTCCAGATCAATTCCCTGTCCATTATCATGAAAAATCAAACGACTCCCTGTGCTTACTTTTTCGGAATAAATTGACAACACAGGGGGTACATCCTGTCTAGCATATTTGATTGCATTACTTATTAAATTCAGAAAAACACTTTCCATATAGCTTTTGTTGAAATTAATATATTCCAATCTCGAAAAGTCGCTATGAATGGTAATTCTTGAATCTTGAATTAAGGAAGAAATGGATTTCTGTACTTTTGTCAAATTTTCTTCAAAAGAGACCAAAGTAACTTCCTCTGTCAGGCTATTCCTCCCACTTAAATTATCAATATATTGATCCAGTCTGATCTTTAATTTCTCTCCTCCCCTTTTGAGGATTTCTATTAACTCTATTGTTTTCTCATCATTGATTTTAGTGAGGTCTATTAACTTAAAAATAGAAAGCAAACTGTCCAGTGGAGATCGTAAATCGTGGGAAGTGGTGTAAGTCAATTGCTTATAAGATTCGTTCATCTTTGCCAAATTGGCAAATTCCGTATTTCTCTCTGCTTCCAGTCTTTTTTTATGCGTAATATTTTTAGCTATGGCAAAAATCAATTGGTCCTCCTCAGATGGTTGGGAAGTCCACGACAGCCAAATGATCTCTCCACTTTTTGTGACATACCTGTTGTCAAAATAAAGTAGTGCCTTGGAATCTCTCAGGTTTTCCCTTGCCTTGGTGGTAAGGCCTACATCCTCAGGGTATATAAAATCATTAATGGGTTTGGAGTAAAGCTCCTCTAAGGAGTATCCAAGTACTTTAGAAACTGCTGAGTTGACTTTCTTGAAATAACCATCAAAACCTGCTATGCAGAGCAAGTCAGGACTTAACTCAAATAACTTCTCATAATCAAAATCGCTATTTTTCATTTTCAGTTAAAAAAACATCTTTCAAAATTAAATACACGCTACATGAAAAAGTGGGGATAATGAGCCGTTACCGAAAGGTAATGAAACAATTGAGAAATGGATTAGAAAAATGAGGTAATAATGGTTGAAAGCTGTGGATTTTTATCAAATAAAAAAAATTGATCCATTCAATATTCGAAACTAAGACCTTCCCGCCCAAAAGCGGGATGCTCTATCTATCTGAGCTTTATTGGTGAAATTACATTAAATGGGTTGAATGATTCAATAATCTTTGAGGAGATTTTAACAAAAAACCCTGCCTAAATTTCTTTAAACAGGGTTATTAACTTAATGTGATCCGTTCAGGATTCGAACCTGAGACCTACTGCTTAGAAGGCAGTTGCTCTATCCAGCTGAGCTAACGGACCAATATTTTAAATTTTATCAGGGCTTTCCCTGAATGCGAGTGCAAAGAAAGATATTTTACTTTTTTAAAGCAATATATTTCTTAATTAATCTTATAAATATTTTAAGCTAAACTAGCTAAGTGCTGATTAATAACCTCTAAGCAATTTACTTTTTTAATTTTTTTTAATTCTATTCGGGTATTTGCATTAGAGTATTCCATTACCTCACATTCGATCTTCCTATTTTAATGGGATCTTGTTTGAGCAAATACACCATGCTCTCATAAAGTTCTGGTTTTATATGTTTAAATTCCAGAGGCCTTTCAAAGAAATTTTCTACTGCCACGGCAAAGAATTCATGGTAATTGGTAAAAGCATAATCTCTAAACAACATACCACGCCCAGCGTATGACATATGCTGCTCTGCCAAATGATACCATGCTCCCCAGGCCGCTCTTCCCATGAAGGGATGAACACGATTTTCTAATTTGATAGCATGAGCCATTTCATGTAAACCTAAATTACGTCCATCGGATTGATCCATATAACCGGAAACAAAATATTTCCATGAGACAATAATCACTCGCAGTTTAGGGTTCACTTCGCCATTATGGTAAGTTTTACTGATTTTGGAATAATAGCTATCCGGGTAAACAAGTATTTTACGAAAATGGCTAAAGAATGTAAAATCCATACCAAAAGTAAGCTGAACAGCAGATGACGAAATGAGTACTTTCATTTCGTCAGTAACCTTAGGCATTTGTCTGGCAATAAACTTTTTATTAAACATGAAAGTTTTCAACCTGCGCTCGAACTTCACCTTTTGCTTTTGATTCAACTGTTGGTAATAGTATTGGTATTTATTGAGAATTAGCTTCTGCTCCTCTTTTAATGGAATATGATGAGTATAGTAATAACCATAGATAGCTCTTACAATATCGTATATAACTAAGATAATTGATTTGAAAACCACAATAACCAACACAATTACAGTGATTGCCAAGAAAATATAGCCGGTGAAATCTGAGTCCTCTATCATTCAATTAAAATAAGCCAACAATTTAATTGAACTTAACGGAGTTGCTAAATTTTACCGGGTATTTTTTTAAAAACTAAAACTCGTTAAATGAATATCCGGATAATCACCAAGTCAACAGCCACTTCATTTTTAAAAGTAGCAAATGGTATGACTAACACTTCATTAAACATGAAACGGTAAGGATACAATAAATACTATCAGAAATAGGTTTTACCCTCTGGAAATCAACGGCAATTGTTAAATCTAAGTGTAAAATATACACTATCTGGATCTGCAAATTATCTACTGTATATCAGGTAGTTAGATTCAGAATTTATCTTTACTTTTTCTCTTTTGCAAAATTATGTTATGTTTTATAAAAGAGTTTTCTTAATTTCATTCAACTTAAACTAAAATACAAATCTATTTAATATGGACGAATTGAATAAAGACAACAACCTAAGCAGGCGTAAATTCCTTCGAAACATGGGGTTGGCCACTGCAGGTATCTCAATTGTACCTAGTCATGTGGTTTCCGGATTGGGCTATACAGCACCTAGCGACAAGCTAAACATAGCAGGAATTGGTGTTGGTGGAATGGGCCGTGCCAATCTCAGAAACATGAACTCACAAAACATTGTAGCTCTTGCGGATGTGGATTGGAAATACGCAAAAAGATGTTTTGATGATTATCCTAAAGCAAAAAAGTACAAAGATTACCGAGTAATGCTTGAGGAAATGGACAAAGACATTGATGCTGTAGTGATTAGTACACCTGATCATACACACTATGTAAGTGCTAAAGATGCGATGACAGCAGGAAAGCATGTGTATCTTCAAAAACCACTTACGCATTCAGTGTATGAGTCGAGGAAATTGACTGAATTAGCTGAGAAAACCGGAGTAGCTACACAAATGGGGAACCAGGGCAATTCTTCGGATGATATGCGAAAAGTATGTGAATGGATTTGGAATGGAGAAATTGGTGAAGTAACAAAGGTAGATGCCTGGACTGACCGCCCTATTTGGCCTCAAGGTTTAGAGCGTCCACAAGAAACTCCTGCCGTACCTGATACACTTGATTGGGATTTGTTTTTAGGCCCTGCGGCAGAAAGGCCTTACCATCCTGCCTACACTCCATGGAACTGGCGAGCATGGTGGGATTTTGGAACAGGTGCCCTGGGAGATATGGCTTGCCACATAATGGATCCGGTTTATAAAGCTTTGGAACTTGGATTCCCTTACGCTTTTGAGGCCACTTCTACACAAGTAAACACTGAAAGTGCCCCAATGGCTGAAAAGGTAACCTACTATTTTGGTGAAAGACCCAAAAAAGGCAAAATCAATATGCCGGCAGTTGAATTTACCTGGTTTGATGGCGGGTTAAAACCTGACAGGCCTGAAGGACTAAAAGAAGGAATGTATCCGGGTGATCAGCGTGGTTGGGGCGGAGCTATATTCTATGGCACCAAAGGCACATTAATCTGTGGCACCTACGCAATGGATCCGTTTATTATTGGCAGGGAAGATAATCCACCGCCAACTACAGGAGAACTAAGAAGGATTCCTAAAGCCATGGAAGGTGGACATGAAATGGATTGGGTAAGAGCAGCCAAAGAAGATAAGAAAACAAGGGTAAACCCCAGTTCAAGCTTTGAATATGCCGGCCCACTCAATGAAGTGGTAGTAGCGGGCAATCTGGCCGTTCGTCTGCAAGATTTACGTAGAAGACTGGATTGGGATGCAGAAAACATGCGTATTACTAACATTGGTGATAATGAGGAAATCAGAATTGTAAGTACTGATAGCTTTAAAGTGGTAGATGGTGATCCTAGGTTTGATACCCAATATGCTACTATAAATGCCAAACAGGCCGCTGAAGAATATGTAAAAAGAACTTATAGAAAAGGTTGGTCATATTAATAATAACATGGGAGAACCTTCTGATGAGGCTATATTATTAAAGCTTTAGTTCTTACTGAAAAGTCTCCCTCTTTATTTTTTAAACATTATAAATTTACACAACTAAAATAATACAAACATGAAAAAATCATTTTATGCATTTGTGGCAGCAGCTTTTATAGTTTTTGCCTGTGATAATGCTAAAAAAGAATCTACAGAAGAAACCGAAAATGTAGATACTACCATGGTAGCCGAAAAAGAAATGGAAGAAGCTCAACCTAATACTCTAACAGAAAGTGAAAAAGAAGAGGGCTGGAAGTTGTTGTTTGATGGAGAATCAGCTGATAACTGGAGAGGATATGGAAAAGAAGACTTTCCTTCAGATTGGAAAATTGAGGATGGAAAACTTTATATGTCTGCTTCAGGACGTGGAGAAGCCGGCTCTGAAGAAGGTGGTGACATTCTGTATGATGAAAAATTTCAGAATTTCCATTTAAAGTTAGACTGGAAAGTTTCAGAAGGTGGCAACTCAGGTATTTTTTATCTGGGACAGGAATCAGATGAGTTGGATTTCATTTGGAAAACAGCTCCTGAAATGCAAATATTGGACAATGAGAGACACCCGGATGCTATGCTAGGAAAAGACGGCAATCGAAAGGCTGGTTCTTTATACGATATTTATCCTGCCAAACCGCAAAATGCCAAACCTGCAGGTGAGTGGAACTCAGTCGAAATAATTGTTTATAATGGCACAGTAGTTCACAAACAAAATGGAGAAACTGTAGTGGAATATCATTTATGGACCCCGCAATGGGAGAAGGATGTTGCTGCAAGCAAATTTCCTGAACTAAACCCTGATTGGGTAAATGTAGCCAAAGAAGGTTATATTGGCCTACAGGATCATGGGGATGATGTTTGGTTCAAAAACATCAAGATTAAAGAATTATAATAAATTGAGATAACCAGATAAAGGCCATTCCGATTCGGGATGGCCTTTTTTGTGCACAGTAAAATTAAAAAGAATACATAAAGCGGCAGTATTTCAAAGATTGTTTTTTTCATTCCATTTGAACTTTTAAAAGCAATAGCCTTAACTTTACTCCTTATGAACCGATTAAGAATAATTTATATGGGCACCCCTGAGTTTGCAGTGCCCTCACTTAAAATATTAATAGAAAACGGCTACAATGTAGCTGCTGTAGTTACTGCACCGGACAAGCCAAAAGGAAGAGGACAAAAGCTTTCTGTTTCACCTGTAAAGGAGTATGCTTTGGAAGCAGATGTTCCTATCCTGCAACCTACCAACCTCAAAGATCCACAATTTCATGAAACCTTAAAATCATATAATGCCAATCTGCAAATTGTAGTCGCTTTTCGCATGTTGCCTGAAATAGTATGGGATATGCCTGACCTGGGCACTTTCAACTTGCACGCCTCTCTCCTACCTCAATACCGTGGGGCAGCACCCATTCACCGTGCCGTAATGAATGGAGAAAAAGAAACCGGTGTTACAACATTTTTCCTTCAGCATGAAATTGATACAGGGAACATCATCTTACAGGAAAGAGAACCTATTCATAAAGAAGATACTACAGGATCAGTTTATGAAAGACTGATGAACAAAGGAGCTGAACTGGTACTCAAAACAGTTAGAATTATTGAAAAAGGTGAATACAATTTACTCCCCCAGGATGAAAGCCAGGCGTTAAAACATGCCCCTAAATTATTTAAAGAAAATACTGAAATAGATTGGTCAAGGAGTGCTGAGGATTTATTTAACTTCATCAGAGGACTCAACCCTTTCCCCACAGCATGGACGGAATTTCTCGGAAAAAAGTATAAAATTCATGCTTCAAAAGTAACAGACACAGAGAAGACCGGGAAAATCGGAGAGATTATTACTGATAATAAAACTTACTTAAACATTCAGTGTGGAAAAGGTATTTTATCTTTAACGGAAATACAACAAGAAGGCAAAAAACGAATGAAAGTAGCTGATTTTTTTAGAGGAAATCAGCTTAAATAAAATAACTCAACATGAAAATATCTATGATAGTGGCGAGAGCCCAAAATGGAGCGATTGGAAAAAACAATGACATGCTTTGGCATTTGCCGGATGACATGAAATATTTTAAAGATAAAACGCGCAATCATCATATCCTTATGGGTAGAAAAAATTTCGATTCTTTAGGTGAAAAATACCAGCCTCTGCCAAACAGGGTAAACCTGGTAGTTACACGTAATAAGGATTGGCAACATGAGGGCGTAAAGGTATTTCATGAAATAGATAGTGCTATTACCTTTGCCAAAGATCAAAATGAAAAAGAACTTTTCATCATAGGTGGTGGTGAAATATATTCAGCCTGTCTGCCTTTTTCAGAAAGACTTTATATTACCGAAGTATATGCAGAATTTCCTGATGCAGATGCTTATTTCCCTGAATTTGACAAAAAAAATTGGGTAGAAGTAAAGCGGGAAAAACATTCAGCTGATGAAAAGCATCCTTACGCTTTTGATTATGTTGTTTACGAAAGGAGATAAATCCTGCTCTGGCGAAAACCTCTCCATTCAGGTGTAATTCTAAAATCCAAACTATAAATTCTATTCTCTCCGAATTATCTTCAATAAATTATTTATATAATTAAAAAATATTGTAAGTCTACAACATAATCTGTAAATTCCATTGATAGTCAATTTATTCTTAAATGAATTTTTTATTTATTGACCATTATCAATATAGATGAGAGAAAAGCCAAATAAATCCCCGCAAGAACAGAAATCTGAATTAGATGAATTAAGGCTAATGATAGATACATCCCTGGATGTTATCTGTACTATAGACAGTGAAGGTCATTTTATAAGAATTAGCAAAGCTTGTGAAAAGGTTTGGGGATATAGGGAAGATGAACTTATAGGGAAAATTTACCTGGATTTAGTACATCCTGATGATAGGGAAAAAACAAGTCAGGCTGCACTGGAAATTCTTCACGGACAAAACACCACAAGTTTTGAAAATAGGTATATTAGAAAAGATGGCAGTAGTGTACCATTACTATGGTCTGGAAGGTGGGATGAACACACAAAACTAGTATACTGTGTAGCAAAAGATGCTACTTCCATTGTAAATAAATTTGAAACTGAGAAAGAGAAAGTAAGAAAAAACAAAGATATACTACTCAATAACACAGATAGATTAATCTGGAGTTTTGACAAAGATAAAAATCTCATTGAAGCCAATAATATCTTCTTTCAATCGCTAAAAGAATATTCAGGTATTGAAATCAAACGAGGACAAAACCTGATAGATGAAAAAGTTGTAGGTAATCTTCAGTTGATTGACAGATGGAGTGAATTATATGATATTGCATTAAGTGGAGAAGAAATTGAAATAGAATTGGAAGTACCCAATCAATCAGGTACTGGCAGTAGTATTTGGCTCAGAACTGAATTTAAACCTATTAAAGAAAATAATATAGTAGTAGGTGGAGTATGTCAGACATTTGATATCACAGCAAGAATAAAAACTGAGGAAGAAGTAAAAGAACTCAATAAAAAGTTAAATGAGTCTCATAGAATTGCCAAAATTGGATATTGGGAGCTGAATTTGGAGAAGAATGAAATTTATTGGTCTGATGAAGTATTCAGAATTTGGGGAATAGATCGTAAAGCCAAACCTGACTATGATGGATTTCTCTCTACTATACACCCCGAAGACAGGGAAGAGTTTCTCTTTAGATCGAAAGAAGCTTTATCTGGAAAAAAGCCCTTACATTATGAGCATAGAATTCTATTACCTGACGGAACAGTGAAATGGGTTTTAGAGCAAGGTGTTCTCAAGAAAAATTCAAATAATAAACCAAGTTTTAAAGGCACTGTACAAGACATCACCAAGCAAAAACTTGTAGAAGAAGAGCTCAAAGAGCGCACAGAATATATTGAAAGCGTATTGGAGTATATGCCTATAGGAATTTCTGTAAGTACCATAAACGATGGAACAGTAATTATGACAAATCCAGAGTTTAACAAAGTTTATGGTTGGCCTCCAGGAAAGTTAAAAAATGTCGGCTCTTTTTTAAAGAAAATTTTCCCTAATCAGGAAAACAGGGCAAAAATGATTAAAATGATGACTGGTGATATTGAGAAAGGAGACATTTCCCGGATGCAATGGCATGATATTAAGATCACAACCCAGGATGGAAACGAAAAATATATAGATGTTAAGAACATTCCTTTGCCTGAACAGAATGTAATGATTTCCACGGCTATTGATGTAACAGAAAAAAAGAAGCATAAAGAAGACATACAACGCTCCTATGAAGAGAAAAATGAAATCCTGGAAAGCATATCAGAGGCGTTTTATGCATTAAACGACAATTATGAATTCACTTACATTAACCAAACAACCTTAAACCTGTTTAACAAGCCCAGTGAGGAATTAATTGGATGCAACCTCTTCGATGAATTTCCCGAATTAAAAAAGACTATTTTCTTTACCAGGTTGGAGCAGGTTAAATCAACACAAAAGCCTGCTCGCTTTGAATTTCATTACAAATTATACGATGCCTGGTTTGATGAAAACATATATCCTACCAAAGATGGTTTTTCTGTATTCTTCAAGGACATTACTGATAGAAAAAATATTGAAAGGGAATTGAAAGAAACTTCTCAAAAAAACAACGAGATACTGGAAAGTATTTCAGATGGTTTTTTTGCACTGGACCAGGATTTCAAATTCACATATATAAATGAAGAAGCAGAAAATCTTCTAGCCATCAAAAAAGGGAAATCTTTAAATAAAAGTATATGGGATATTTTCAAGCCTGCTGTTGACACACAGCTTTATCATGAATATCATAAAGCTTTACAACTAAAGGAGACCCGTACTTTTGAATATTATTACACTCCACTAAAAACATGGTTCCTTAGCAAAGTTTACCCTTCTGAAAATGGTCTATCAGTCTATTTCAGGGATATTAACGAGGAGAAAAGAAATCAGGCCAAAATGGAGAAACTGCATGCAGAACTGAAAGAAAGAGCAATTAAGCTAGAGCAAATAAATAAAGAGCTGGAACAATTTGCCTTTATTGCTTCTCATGATCTGCAAGAGCCCCTCCGGATGATCACAAGCTTTATGAGCCAGCTGAAAAACAAATATAGCAAGTCTTTAGATGAGAAAGCCAATACTTATATTGATTACGCTGTGGATGGAGGCTCACGTATGCGTCAGATCATTGTTGACCTATTGGAATATTCCAGAGCAGGTAATGATGAAATATTCACTGAAAATTTAAATCCTAATGAACTAGTGGAAGGAATACTTGCTTTATACAGAGACACAATAGAAACTAAAAATGCCACTGTAGTGGTAGAGAAACTTCCTATAATCTCTTACAGTAAAACAGGATTAAACCAGGTGTTTCAAAATTTAATTGGAAACGCTTTAAAATACATACCGAAAGGTAGAAAACCCAAGTTAAAAATCAGCTGTGAGGAAAATGACATCCATTATGAGTTTATCATATCAGATAATGGAATTGGCATACAAAAAGAATATTTAGATGATATATTCGTCATTTTCAAACGTCTTCATACAAAAAAAGAATATTCAGGTTCAGGCTTGGGCTTAGCAATTTGCAAAAAAATTGTTGAAAAATATGGAGGTAAAATATGGGTACACTCCCAGGCTGAAAAAGGTAGCCATTTTCATTTCACAGTACCTAAAAATAAAATAACGTATGAATAATAACTCCATACCCGTAATAGGAATAGGTGCTTCTGCCGGTGGCCTGGAGCCCCTGGAAGAATTGTTTACCAATATTGATAATTCCGCAGGTTTTGCTTATGTCGTTATTCAACATTTGGCCCCCAATCATAAAAGCTTAATGGATGAATTGCTGTCGCGCCATACCGTATTGCCTATTCATGTAATGGAAAATGATATGAAATTGGAAGCCAATCATATCTACCTTAACCCCCCTAAAAAGTTTGTCACTATCAAAGGAAATATAATCAAGCTCAATGATAAAGCAGACAAAGAACTTAGCTTCCCTATTACCACCTTCTTCCAGTCTTTAGCTGAAGAAAAGGGAGAAAATTGTGCTTCGGTGGTTTTATCAGGTACAGGAAGTGATGGATCAGAAGGTATTAAATCTATTAAAGAAAGAGGGGGATTGGTTTTAGTGCAAGATCCTGCCACTGCAAAATTCGATGGAATGCCAAAGAACGCCATTTATACTGGTGCTGTTGATAAAGTATGTAAAGTAGAAGATATCCCCACTCATTTAACCTTGTTTTTCGATACTCTCAAATTACTTCAACCCAATAATAAGTCGACTATTGAAGACAACTCCCTCCTGGAGAAAATTATCCATGAGTTAAAAATCCAAACGGGCATGGATTTTTCAGAATACAAAAATTCCACCATCTACAGAAGGACAGTCAGAAGAATGGGATTGCTAAACCTTCAGTCATTAAACGAATATTATGATTATCTATTAAATACTTCAGATGAAGGCCACCTGCTTTCAAAAGAATTGTTAATTGGGGTTACTCGTTTTTTTCGCGATATCCAGGCTTTTAATAAAATAAAAGAACATGTCATTCCTCAAATAGTGGCCAACAATGCCTCTACAAGGCAAATTAGAGTATGGGTAACAGCTTGTTCCACAGGAGAAGAGGCCTATTCTATCGCAATTTTGCTAAAAGATTACCTGAAAAAAAATCAATTGCAATATGATGTGACCATTTTTGCTACAGATTTGGATAAAGAAGCCATTAAAATGGCCAGTACGCGATCCTTTCCTGAGAACATTTCCACGGAAATAGATAAGGACCTGCTACGGTCTTATTTCATTGCCCAAAATCAGGGTTATAGAATAGCAAAGGAAATCAGGGATATGATCGTTTTTTCCGTACACAACCTCATTCAGGATCCTCCTTTTAGTAAAATCGATTTACTAAGCTGTAGGAATTTCCTTATTTATTTGAACCCAAACATTCAACAAAAACTTTTCTCCCTGTTTCGTTATACTATTAAATTTGATGGCTTCCTGTTTTTAGGCTCAAGTGAATCATTGGGTCCAATGGAGAAGTATTTCTCAGAATTTGACATCAAAAACAAAATATTTGTCAACAAATCCAATGTTAAGGTACTGGCTCCACAAAATAAAAAAAAGCAGCTCGAACCTATTCGAGGAAAATCATTCCGTGAGGAACCCTCAGCATTAGGATACTCGCAATCAACCATGCAATCGCCCAGAAAGAAAATAGAGAATATTCAGGCTTTTCTCATTCAGCAGTTTGTTCCTGATTCTGTAGCATACACTCCTGAATTTGATTTGTTCCATACGACAGGAAATGTGACTGAATGGCTAAGATTACCTATCGGGGAAATATCTGCCAATTTACTGAAAATGCTTCCGGAGGAATGGAGGATGTCGTTCGAACTAGCCTCTAACAAAGCTTTAAGCAGTTTGCAGTCAATCAATTTGAAAAACATAGTAGTACCAAAAAGTTTGGTAAATTCTTACAAGAGTAGTAAAATAAATATCCACATCTCCCCAATCGTTTTCCCAAACGAATCCCCACTATTGATTGCCTCTTTCCAGGTGATTAATAAAAGCTCACCTTCTATGGAGCAAGCAGCCCTCGAACTGGACATGGCCAGTAATGAGAAGATAGACCTGCTGGAGCATGAATTGCAAATGAACAAAGAAAACCTGCAGAGTACAGTGGAGGAATTGGAATCAAGTAATGAAGAGCTTCAAGCTACCAATGAGGAACTACAAAGCTCAAATGAGGAGTTGGAGTCTGTCAACGAAGAACTTTATACCGTTAATGCGGAATTTCAAGAAAAAGTAGCTGAATTATCTGATCAAAACAATGACTTGAATAATTTGCTACTAAGTACCAATATTGCCATTCTTTTCCTTGATAATGAACTAAATATCAGAAAATATACTCCAGCTATCAAGGAGATTCTGAACCTATTGCCCAGTGATGTTGGCAGGCATATCAGTCATTTCAGGGGACATGTGGATTTAGAAGGTTTTATTGACAAAGTAGAAAAAGTCTATAAAACATTAGCACCATTTGAAACCATTATAAAGGATTTGAATGGGAAACATTATGTAATGCATATCACGCCCTTTAGAACCTTTAAAAACGAGATAAACGGCATAGTAATATCCTTTGTTGATATCACAGCTTATCAGACAGTAAGTAACGAACTACGCTTATCTGAAAATGCAATGGCCAAAATTAATGTTAAATATGAAGAGAAGTCAGAGCTATTTGAACTTATTGCCAACAATGCCACAGATTTAATTAATATTCATGACAAGGAAGGTATTATTGAATACATTTCCCCTTCTGCCTATGAAATAGTAGGTTATGAGCCTCATCAATTAGTAGGTCGTAATTTTTTTGAAGAAATAAAAGATGAATCGCATAGACAATTAATAGCTGACACTTTTCAAAAAGTTAAAAAATCTAAGAATGTAGGCCTTATCCAGTTTAAAGTAAGACACAAAAAAGGCTATGATGTATGGCTGGAGACAAGATTTAGGCCTATTTCAGATGAAAAAGGAAATATTATTAAAATTCTAAGCAATTCAAGCGATATCACTAAAAGGAAACATAACGAAGAAGAACTAATTAAGCTTTCCACTATAGCCAAACAAACCAGTAATGTGGTGGTCATTACAGATATAGAGGGTAAAATTACTTTTGTCAATGCTGCCTTCGAAAAGCTTACAGGCTATACTGAGGTTGAAGTATTGGGCAAAAAACCGGGAAGTATTTTACAAGGGGAAGAATCTGACAAAATAACTATCCAACTCATGCGGGATGCACTAAAAAAACTTGAGAGTTTTGGTGTGGAAATAATAAACTACACAAAAGAAGGTCACAAATATTGGATGTTGATCTATTGTGAGCCTATGTACAATGAGCAGGGTGAGCACATAGGGTTCTTCTCTTTGCAAAATGATAATAGCCAACAGCGTGAATTTGATGAACACGTTAACAAACTTAACAGCCTTCTCCAACAAAGAAATAAAGCTTTAGGAGAAGTGAATAAGACGCTGGAAGAATTTGCCTATGTTGCTTCACACGACCTGAAAGAACCTGCAAGGAATGTTAGAGGAATGATGGAACTTATCAAGAAGAGATCTGCTGATAAATTAGATGATGTTACCATTGAATATATTGACGTAGCCATTAAGGCCAGCGACAAAATGAATAAATTAATTGAGTCATTATTACAGTTTTCCCGTTCTGGTATTTTAGCAGAAACCAAAAGTAAGGTTAATTTGATAGAGGCTATAGATGATGTGAAAATAGCATTAGGCCAATCCATTAAGGAAACCAAAGCAAACATAACATTAGATACAAAAGTGGAAAATATAGTGGCTTACCCCATTCTTTTCTCAAGGCTACTGCAAAACCTCATTAGCAATGCCATTAAATATAAATCCGAAAGCATTCCAATTATTAACATCAGCTGCTTAAGTGAAGAGAATGAATGGATATTTTCGATAAGTGATAATGGAATTGGGATAAAGGAAAGGGATTTTCAAAACATTTTTAAGATCTTCAACATTCTAAACCCTAAAGCCAATTCCGATAGTAATGGTATCGGATTATCCGTATGTAAAAAAATAGTAGAAACCCACCTTGGGCAAATTAGCGTTAACAGTGTTTTTGGCAAGGGAACTACTTTTCAATTTTCAATCAATAAAAACCTTTGACTTATGCATAAGAATACTGTCCATATATTATTAGTAGAAGATAATGAAGGGGATATACTTTTAATTAAAGAAGCTTTTGAAGAAGCCAAAATAGTCTTAAAAATGAGCATTGTTAATGATGGCCAGTCTGCAATCGATTTTTTAAATCAATTACCCCCCTACCAGAAAGCCACTCCTCCTGATTTGATTTTATTGGATATTAATTTACCCAGGCTGAATGGACACGAGGTACTTTGTCAGATTAAATCCAATGAGGTGTTTAAATCTATCCCAGTAATTATGCTTACTACATCTTCTTCTCCAAAGGATATCAATACGGCATATGCAAATCATGTAAATAGCTATATTACTAAACCGGTTGATATTAATAATTTTTTAAATGTAGTCACAGGAATAGAAAATTTTTGGATTAATATTGTTAACTTACCTACAAACCGTTAGTAGACTTACTTCAGTTTAAATGAATACTCTCCCCAAAAAGATTAATTTCTTAATGATAGAGGATAATAAAGGCGATCAATATTTGGTAAGCGATTATCTCAACCAGGAATTCCATAACATAGGTATTCAAGTGGCAGAAACCTGCGAAGAGGCAATGGCTTACATGAACAATCAAAATGGATATTTCGACCTTATACTATTGGATTTAACCTTGCCAGATATGCAAGGGGACGAATTAGTGAGGAAAATAATAGAACAAGGCAGCAAAACACCCATCATTGTTTTAACAGGATATTCCGATTTCGAATTTTCAGTGAAATCTTTGGCTTTGGGCGTATCTGACTATCTTTTAAAGGATACCCTCACCCCTTCCTCGCTTTTCAAAAGTATTACTTATACACTTGAAAGGAAAGTTATAAGTCAGCAGCTATCTGATTCGCATGAGCGATACCAGGAGCTTTTCCATTTAAATCCACAACCAGTATTTATAGTTTCCGTGGAAAACTTATCAATACTTGATGTAAATGAAGCTGCCATAAGCAAATATAAATGCGATAGGGAAGACTTTCTTCAACTAAAAATGTATGATATTCAGGATGACTTTAATCAAGAGTTAGTGGAGTATTTCCTGAAAAATAAATCCTTTGAATTAAAGCAAACCTATTTCCATCAATGTATGGACAATGAAGAATCCGCAGTGGATTTGAAAGGCAACCTACTGGAGTTCAAAGGAAAAAAAGCCATATTACTATTGGCAATTGACATCACTGAACGCTATCAATATACCAGAAAAATTGAGCGACAAAATAAAAAATTGAGTGATATAGCCTGGCACCAATCCCATATGGTGAGGGCCCCCCTTTCCCGGCTTATGGGACTGATTGATGTTTTTGAAATGCAGCATAGGAAAATGCCTGTCATATTGCCTGAAGAACTACAATTCCTGCTCAGGAATATTCTTTCCTCTGCACATGAAATTGACAAAGTCATTAAGGATATTGTACACAATACTTATGACGAAGATGAAAATGAATAATGGAAATGCTTCAATGAAAAAAATAAAATTATTTATTCCTTTCAATAGTATATTGTACCAATTCTTGCAATGATTTACGATATGCCGAATCAGGGAATTCATTCAGAATAGCAATTGCTTCCTGATGATAATTGTTCATCACCTCCTCAGCATAGGCAATGCCATTTTTACTACCTACAAAATTGATTACTTCCTTCACTGTGGCATTGTCTTCACTCTTGTTTTTTATCAATTTTATAATATGTTTTTTCTCAGATTTTTCAGAGTGGTTCAAGGCATAAATCAGAGGTAAAGTCATCTTTTTTTCCTTGATATCAATGCCAGTAGGTTTACCAATTTGTTGGGTTCCATAGTCAAAAAGGTCGTCCTTAATCTGGAAAGCCATCCCCACCTTTTCACCAAAGAGCTTCATTCGCTTGCTCAGTTCCAAATCCTCGCTCACAGACCTACAGCCTACCCCACAACAAGAGGCAATTAAAGAAGCTGTTTTCTGGCGAATAATCTCGTAGTAAACATCTTCGGTAATATCAAGTTTCCTGGCCTTCTCAATTTGCAATAATTCACCCTCACTCATCTCTCGTACTGCCTCTGAAACAATCTTTAACAAATCAAAATCTCCATGATCAATGGACAAGAGTAATCCCCTGGAAAGTAAATAATCACCCACCAACACTGCAATTTTATTTTTCCACAAAGCATTAATGGAAAAAAAGCCCCTTCGGTAATTAGCATCATCCACCACATCGTCATGCACCAAAGTAGCCGTATGCAATAATTCAATTAGTGCCGCACCCCTATAGGTGGATTCATTTATCTTACCATGTATTCCCGCAGAAAGAAATACAAACATGGGCCGCATCTGTTTGCCTTTTCGCTTGACGATATAGCCCATGATCTTATCAAGCAAATACACATTACTTTTCATAAACTCGCGGAATTTTTTTTCAAATTCCTGCATTTCATGTGCTATTGGCAATTGTATTTCTTTAATTTTACTACCCATGTAAGCGCAATATTACTACCAATTCAATGTTTAAGCAATTCAAAAACTCAAAATGATTTCAAAAAACATAATAATTAAAAGCACACTTCACAAAAAGCCTATTTCAGCTGATCTAAGATACATTTCTTCTAATGAAAAGAAACCATTAATCCTTTTTGTTCATGGATTTAAAGGCTTCAAAGATTGGGGAGTATTTAATTTACTTTCAGAAGCATACGCCAGAAAGGGGTTCATCTTCATGAAAATAAATTTAAGCCATAATGGCACTACTCCTGAACAACCTGTAGACTTTGTAGATCTGGAAGCTTTTGGAAATAATAATTTTACCATTGAACTCAATGATTTAAAAGATGCTATTGATTATGTTTTTTCAGAAAACTTTGAGGTAGATAAAGCAGAATTGGATAGAGAAGCCATACACCTGATGGGACATAGCCGTGGTGGTGGGCTGGTTCTACTCAAAGCAAATGAAGATGAAAGGATTAAGAAAGTAATTACTTTAGCAGCCATTAGCGATTTGACCACCAGATATCCTGAAGAGGTATTGGAAGCCTGGAGAAAAAATGGAGTGCAGTACATTGACAACGCCAGAACAGGCCAGCGCATGCCTTTATATGTACAACTTTATCATGATGTAATGGAAAATGTTGATCGTTTGTCCATTCCCAAAGCAGTGGAAGAAATGAAACAACCCCTATTAAATTTTCATGGTACAGCAGATGAAACTTTACCTGTAGCAATGGCCCGCCAAATAAAATCCATTAAACCAGATACTAGCTTGGTTATTTTTGAAGATGCCAATCATGTATTTGGTGCGACTCATCCATGGGAAAAGAATGAATTGCCTGAATTATTCAAGCAGGTGGTTGAGAAAAGCTCAGATTTCCTGAGCGAATGATGATTTCTAAGTCAAAAAATTCATTTGAATTTTTTGACTTAGTCTAATGATTTGCCCAACAAGGCCGTTTGAATTTTTTTACTCAACTCATCACTTGCTGGCAGCAAAGGTAATCTTACATGATTTTTACAAATGCCCAATTGTTTGAGGACTTCCTTTACTCCCACAGGATTGCTTTCCTCATACATAAGGGAATTGAGTGTCAGTAGACGAAACAAATCCTTACGAACAGCCGGAAAATCATTAGCCAGGGCTGCATTATTAATTCTGGAAAAAGTCCGGGGAAATGCATTTGCCATCACGGAAATTACTCCAACTGCTCCCAATGCTATCAGAGAACTGGTCAACAAATCATCTCCGGAAATCAACAAAAAATCATTGGGTTTTTCGTAGGCAATTCTCATACATTGCTCCATATTGCCTGAAGCTTCTTTTATCCCAATAATATTGGGATGCCTCGCCAGTCTTATGGTTGTTTCAGCATTGATATTTGAAGCCGTTCTGCCCGGTACGTTATATAAAATAACAGGGACAGGAGACACATCAGCAATAGACCTAAAATGTTGAAAGATACCATCTTGAGTAGGTTTATTGTAATGCGGGCTGGCGGACAGAATGGCGGACACGCCTTTAAATTTCACTGCCTTGAAACTCTCAATTACACTTTTTGTACTATTGCCTCCCATTCCATATACAATGGGTAAGTTGTTAGGATTGTGTTCCTTTATAAAATCTAAGATTACTTTTTTCTCTTCAAATGAAGTAGTAGCAGACTCACCTGTAGTTCCTTGTACTACCCAATAGTCGGCACCACCTTTTGCAGTATGAATTAATAAATTCTCTAAGGCTTCAAAATCTATGCTTAAATCTTTTTTGAAAGGAGTAACCAAAGCCGGCCCCACTCCTTTAAACAATTCTTTCATTTCAAGTTTGTATTTAAATATTTTTGACTGTCAGATGTAATCAACTATCGGATATTTTATTATGATCTATTTAAATTAATGCTCATTTCCTGAAATCTTTCGGACATAATACATGATTTCCTTTACCAATATTTCTGTATCACCACTTACCTTTGGTTTCACCATCAGTTCAAAATATCTCCCATGTTTCGGTTCTTCCTGATACGCTCCAATTCTTGTAGTGGAATGAGCGTTCACTAGCAGGTACTGCATATAAAGATTCAGGTTATCATCCAGGCAGAATAAATATTCCAATTTCTGTTCCAGAAAAGTAAGGACATGATGCGACTTTACCTGTGCAAAGATGCCAAAATCCTTGTCCTCAAAAAAATCAAAGTAAAATTCAAAATTTTGAGTGTCTTTTGGCTTGTAAGCCAGGGTTTTCACTTCAATTCCATCACCCTCAAGTGTTTTAATAAATTGTTTTACTGCCGCGTGTTTCTTCAAATCCTGAATGGAAAATATAACACCTACTTTTTTAAGGTTTTTATATTCATAGGCCCGATGCAAGAACCTGCTCTTCTTCTGTCCCCGTTCAATTTTATACCTTAACAATTGATTTTTTATCACAGTTTTAATTTTGTTCAATCATAGATTGAAATTCCTCCTCTGAAATAATGGAAACTCCCAGTTTTTCAGCTTTATCTTTTTTTGCAGGGCCCATATTCTCCCCAGCCACTAATATATCTACTTTTCCCGATATTGCAGAAACTACTTTCCCACCATGCTGTTTTATTACTTCCTTTATTTCCTCTCTTCCAAAATGGTGGAATACACCTGACACCACCAAAGATTTGCCTTCCAATGCGTTACCAACCTTCACTTGCTGTTTTTCTACAATTTCCATTTGTAAGCCAGCCCTTTTCAAGCGTTCAATTAAGTCAATATTCTCCAGATCTTTAAAATAATCTACCACACTTTGCGCTATTCGCTCTCCAATTTCCGGCACTTCAATAAGTTGTTCGTAATTAGCCGCTGCCAAATTATCAATATTTTTAAAATATTCCGCCAGCTTTTCTGCGACTGTCTTCCCCACAAAACGGATGCCCAGTCCAAATAAGATATTTTCAAAAGGAATTTTTTTAGATTCCTCAATGCCCTGGAGTAAATTTTTCGTACTTAAATCCTTAAACCCTTCCAGCTCATAAATATCCTCATAGGTTAGGTCATAAAGATCTGCTATGTTTCTTACCAAGCCCTTCTCATAAAGTAAGTGGATAGTTCTTTCCCCAATTGAATCAATATCAGCTGCTTTTCTTTGTGCGAAATGAGAAATGGTTCCTTTTATCTGTGGCGGGCAACCTTTTACATTCGGGCAATAATGAACTGCTTCACCTTCTGTCCTAACAAGCGGTGTTCCACATTCAGGACATTCAGTGATGTAATCAACAGCCTCACTTCCCACCTCCCTTTTAGTTAAATCAACAGCAGTAATTTTGGGAATTATTTCACCACCTTTTTCTACATGAACGGTATCCCCTACCCTTAAATCCAGGCGGGCAATTTCATTTGCATTATGTAAAGAAGCTCTTTTGACAGTAGTACCGGCTAATAAGACTGGCCGTAAATTGGCCACAGGAGTAACAGCACCGGTTCTCCCTACCTGATAGGTGATCTCGTTAAGCACAGTAGTTGCACTTTCTGCTTTATACTTATAGGAAATGGCCCACCTCGGGCTTTTAGCCGTAAATCCCAATTGTTCCTGCTGCGGAATGCTATTTACTTTTATTACTATTCCGTCTATATCCAGTGGCAAAGCCAGTTTCTTTTTCTCCCACTCATTGATAAAAGCAAAAACCTCCTCAATATTTTCACACTTTCTATAAGTTTGGGACACATTGAAACCAAACTGTTCCAGTTGTTTAATGCCTTCCTCATGCGAATTAATTGGCAAATCTTCTCCGGTATAGGAATACAGGTAGCAATCCAGTTTACGTTTGGCTACTACTGCGGAATCCTGCATTTTCAAGGTGCCTGAAGCCGCATTCCTCGGATTAGCCAACAGAGCTTTTTCTTCACTTTCTCGTTCCCTGTTAATTTCGTTAAAAACTTCCCGTGGTAAAAACACCTCTCCTCTGGCTTCAAAATAATCCGGAAAGTTATCCCCCCTTATTTTTAAAGGTATGCTACGAATTGTTTTGGCATTATTGGTGATATCGTCTCCTTTAGTGCCATCACCACGTGTAACAGCCCGCACCAAACTACCCCTTTCATAATGCAAGCTGATGGCTACTCCATCAAATTTCAATTCACAAAAATATTCATAAGGTTCATCCAGTCCTTTAGCTACCCTTTTATCAAAATCCTCCAATTCTTCCTTAGAGTAGGTATTTCCAAGGGAAAGCATGGGTATTTTATGCACTACAGTATCAAATTGCTTGGTAACAGTACCTCCTACCCTTTGACTGGGAGAGTCAGGGGATTTAAACTCAGGGAATTCCTCTTCCAGGGTAATGAGTTCTTTCAGGAGCATATCAAACTCATAATCAGAGATTTCAGAAATGCTCTCCTGATAATATTTATAATTATAATAATGGAGCTTTTCGCTAAGTTCCGCTATTCTCTTCTTCGCCTCTGTTTTATCAGCCATAAATTCGGTATTCTTATGATACAAATCTAATCAAGATGAAGTCTGTTTCCATTGGTTTACCAATAAAATTTGGGATTTAGCATTTCACAAAGGATAAAGAATCGGAATGAAAATAGAAGCAATAATCCAAAAAATCAGATTCAAAGGCGCTCCTACTTTTAAAAAATCTTTGAACTCATAGTTTCCCGCACTGTACACCATGGTATTAGTCTGGTACCCAATTGGGGTCATAAAGCTTGCACTTCCGGCCATCATTACTGCCACTAATAATGCTGTGGGGTCAATATTCATAGAGTGGGATAAAGCGATGGCAATAGGCGCCAGTAATGCTACAGCGGCATTGTTAGACATGACCTCAGTAAGAATAGAAGTAATCAAATAAACCATAGCTACAATAATAAAGGGCCCGTAAGTTCCTTCTGTTAAAGTAAACAAGTTATTAGCAATTAATGTAGAAACTCCACTTTGTGTCATGGCCTCACCTAAACTCAACGAGCCTGCCAAAAGGAAAATCACCTGCCAATCGATGAACCTGTAAACCTCTTCCATGCTTATTTTTTTCAAAAGTGTTAAAACAACCACAGCGGTCCAGGCAGCCACTACTATAGGCAGAATGTTAAAAGTAGCCGTAACTATAACTGCCAGCAAGAGAGAACCTACGATAACAAGATCTTTCTTATTGCTTTTAACCAATTCACTTTCCTTCATTAACATAAAAGGTGCATAAGAACTATTCTCTGATTCCTTCAATAGTTCATATCCTCTTTCATTGGTTTGCAGTAACAATACATCCCCTACCTTCAACCTCTGTTCCGTAAGATTTTTAAATTGCCTTTTTCCCCTATGCCTAATGGCCAACACATTGGATTGATAGCGTTGAAGAAAATTAATATTCTTTAACTTTTTTTCCAGCATGGGGGCACCAGGCATCACAATAATTTCAACTATTTTGGTTTCCTCCTCAGGAAAATACTTATCCTTAATAGATTTGAGAATTTCAAGATGTTCATCTGCTACTAATTTCTTCACCTTTTCAATGGCACCTTTTATAAGCAAAACATCCCCGGCCTCAAGCCTAATATCCATACCGGGGTTTTCAATAATTTTATTCCCGCGTTTTATCTGCTGAACCTCAACTGTAATATCTTTTTTACGAAATAATTCTTTTAAGGAAATAGAATCCTCTTTTTCATTTGGCAAGCCCTTGATTTCTACTTCAGTCAGAAAAGCATTGATTTCAGTCTCATCCTTTAGCGGTTTCATAGTATCCTCTTTTGGCAGAAGCTTTTTACCTAATAACAATAGATACAAAATTCCGGCAGTAGCACATAAAAGTGCTATAGGAGTAATAGTAAATAACCTTAAACTTTCTATCCCACTGTCCCTGGCAATTCCGGCAACCAACAAATTGGTGGAAGTTCCAATAAGCGTACAAGCACCACCAAAGATGGCAGCATATGACAGAGGGATCAAAAATTTATTGGGGGCTGCTTTTACTTTTTCAGCTGCATTGGAAATAATAGGGATAAAAGTAGCTACAACAGGTGTATTATTAATAAATGCCGAGAAAAAACCAATACTTACACTTATTCCCAATATAACCGCACTGTAGGATTTTTCAAAAAGTTTAGTGATTTGAGGAGCAATTAAGCCTATAACACCAGTTTTAATCAGAGCCCCACTTAAAACAAACATAGCGGCTACTGTAAGTGTAGCGCTATTGGAGAAGCCTTTAAAACTTTGTTCCGCTGAAAGAATACCTGTGATTACCAACAAAACAATGATAATTACAGCTACCACATCAATTCGAAGTGCCTCAGTGGCAAACAAGACCATTGCTCCAATTATAATCAAAATGGTCACTATCATTTGGTAATCCATGCAATAAAATTTTAAAGGTTCAGTACAAAAAGCAAAATCTATTCCTAGAACGCAAAAAAAAACTGTACACTCTAAAATGTACAGTTTTTAATTTGATATAAAATCATATTTATAAGGCTACTCCTGATGCATCCATTCTTTTTTCTCCATTAAAGTCTCTTCACTTTCCCTCATATCCGGATCATCCACACAACAATCCACAGGACATACGGCAGCGCACTGAGGTTCTTCATGAAAACCTGTACACTCTGTACATTTGCCTGATACTATGTAGTAAAATTCATCAGAAATAGGTTCTTGCATTTCATTGGCATCCACAACAGTGCCATCCTCCAATTTAACCTCGTTGGTAAGTGAGGTGCCACCGGACCAATTCCATTCCACTCCACCTTCATAAATAGCAGTATTTGGGCATTCTGGCTCACAAGCACCGCAATTTATACACTCATCTGTTATCATTATCGCCATAACCGAAAGAATTTATCTTAAAAACTTAAAGAAGTTGTTATAACAACAAAGTTAGAAACATTATGTTTCTATAACAAAATAATTAATGTAATAAATAAAGCACGTTTAAAAAGTATAAGGTGCCTTACATACAACCGGGCTTTAGCGAGCTCTAAATAAAGTTGAAGTTCCTCTCCCATCCTGTTTCAGGAATAACTACTACTTGAATGAAAGTCATTGTATCTTTAAACTCCTGATACAGATATAAACACATTTTTAACAATTGTAAAATAAAAATGCTTAATTATCTTAGAGGCAGAAAAATCAGGGAAATCAATATTTTCATCTAAAAAAAGAACCAAAATGTCCAAATCACCCCATAGAAAAGATTTTGACTTTGCCATCAACCATCAACCTGCCACTCAGTATAAGCCCACTACTATTAAGCTTTTCTTCCTTTTGCTTTTTTTGTTAACTTCTAATTACCTCTTGGCACAAATGGGACAATTATATGGCAGTGTCTCTACTACTCAAGGAGAAGCCATGCCTTATGCCAATGTGATCATTCTTGGGAAATCTCAGGGTACTTCCACAAATTTTGATGGAGAATACAGCCTTCAGCTAAAGCCCGGCACCTACAAAGTCAGCTATCAGTTTGTTGGCTACAAGAGCGAATTAAAAGAAGTAACCATTCAAGCAGGAGAACGTCTTCCCATCCATGTTAGCCTGGAAGAAGAGAAAGTGTATCTGGATGCAGTGGTAGTAAAAGCCAGTTCTGAAAATCCGGCTTATGAAATTATTCGCAATGCACAGAAGATGCGCAAAACCTATTTACGGGAACATGAAAATATCAGTTATGAAGCTTATACTAAATTATTTGGGAAATCAGGCACGAATAACTCAAGTGCCATCAACCTGTTTGGCACTATGCTTAATCCCCATAAAGGAATTTTCTATCTTTCGGAAACTGTCTCGAGCTTATATAAATATAATGCGCATGAGAAAAACGAACAGTTGAAAGCCTCTCTTATTATGGGAGACACTTCAAATTACAGCAAGAACAAATCAGTTTTTATTGAACTATATGAAAGTCGTCCCTTTTCAGTTGTTGCCCAAACTGTCAGGAACCGCTTTATTTCCCCAATTGCCAATGATGCCTTTGGGTTTTATGATTATGATTACTTAGGCTCTATTGAGGAAGGAAATCAGCTTCTGCATAAAATAAAGTTGCTTCCCAGGTCAACAGGAACAAATACATTTACTGGAGAAATTTACATAGTGGATAAAAGCTGGAGAGTATATAAATCCCATCTTTTCACCAATAGTCCTATCATAGGAAAGATGGAGATTAATACTACCTACATAGCGGACGAGCAAGAAAACGTGCTGCTTCCTTTTTCAACCAGTTTTATATTGAAGGATAAATCACGTGAACTAGACATATACCATCACAATATTTTTTATGATTACGTTTTTGATGCGCCAGTTCCAACCATTGATAAACAAGCCAATTATATTGTAGGCGATTCAAGCTTACAAAAACCGGATGAATGGTGGGAAAAGCAACGTCCTATTTCACTCACTGAAGATGAACAATTAGCCTATCAACAATCCTTAAGGTTGAAAAGTAAAGATCAGAACGTGAGAGAAAACATCAATGACAGCTTGCCAAAATCCAAAAAAAGCCCTTTTAGAATTTTCCAGCAAGCATTGGGGACAGGAAATATTACCCTTACTGATAATTTAGCTCTGAAGCTGAATGTATTTACTTTCAACACGGTGGAAGGCGGTGTTCTCAAGCCTCATTTTGTTTATAGAAAAGAAATGAAAAGTGGCAGAGAGCTGGAAACAGATGTTGCCTTGCGCTACGGTTTTGCCAGCAGGCAATTTTATGCGAAAGGTGGTGTTTCCTATGAATTAAACCCTTTATCTGTAAGTAAGCTTCGGTTGGAAGGTGGCCGTTATATTGAACAAATATCAGGCAACACCTCTGTTTCTGATTTTGTAAATATGGCTTATAGCCTTGATAGCAAATTGAATTACCAAAAGCTTTATGGCCGGGATTATATTTCCCTGCAATGGGGACAGGAATTGATCAACGGCTTGGATATTAAAATTGGAAGCAATTACAACCTCCGCCATCCCCTAGAAAATAATAGTGACTATAACTGGGATAAAAAGAGTGAAACAGCATATATGCCCAATCAGTCTTTCATTCAAGGAGAATATATTGACTTTGAAAGTAATCAATTATGGGAATCCAATATAGCCATAAGCTATCAACACAACAGAAAATTTGACCTGATCAAAGGCAGGAAAGTACCGCTTACTTCAAAATACCCTAAAGTAAGTGTTGGCTTTGATCTTGGTGTGATGGAAAGTGAGTACAGCCGTTTTTGGGCCAACATTTCAAATAATTTCAACTTTGGCCCAGTAGGTGTAAGCAATATAAGTGTGAGCTATGGCGAGTTTTTGACCTCTAACAACTTAACGCCTGTTGATTATTTTCATTTTATGGGAAACCAGACCATTTTCTATCAACGACAAAAGCAATATGGGCTTTCCTACCAACTATTGGACTACTATCAATACAGCAACGACAGTTACTTTGCAGGAGCCAATTTCGAACATGATTTTGGTAATGCTATTTTTGGAAGAGTACCACTTTTAAAAAAGCTAGGCTTAAATACTTATTTCATGGCAAATTTCCTTCAATCCGGGGACTATAATTCCTTTTCAGAATTAGGAGTTGGCCTTTCAATGTCTTATCTCCCCATTAGGTTCAATTACTTCTTTGGCTTTGAAGGAAATAATTACAATTTACATGGATTTATGATGCATACTAACTTTTAAGCGAGGTCGATATCTTAAACTGTTAGCAAGTTGCATTCGAGCATTTTGTTTACAATTTTAATTGTTCATTGATGCCAAACTCCCTTCCCTCCTTTTAGGTGTTTGTCGGCTATTATGTTATTTTTGCATTTTCAATAGCAGATATTCCAAACATCGATAAACATATATCATAAATGACATTCCAGGAGCGATTACAGGCTTTCATTAAACTAGGCAATCAGCTAAGGGATTTACCTGAAGCTACATTAGATGAATGGTATTTCCGTGCCACAGGCTTTAACAATTGGTTTACAAGAGAAAATGTTTTCCATGCAGTGCGTGCCATAGGAGAAATGCTGGAAGAAAAAAAACTGGAAAAATGGACTTCTGTTTACGACCTGGATAATTCCCCGGGAAAAAGAGTAGCCATCATTATGGCAGGTAATATTCCTTTAGTGGGTTTTCACGATTTTCTATCAGTGCTCATGGCAGGCCACCAGGCCATTGCTAAACTGAGTTCCCAGGATCCTTATTTATTGAAACAGGTCACGGCCTTGTTAATTGAAATTGAACCCGCCTTTCAGGATAAAATAGTGCTTACCCAGGGTACACTAACTAATTTTGATGCAGTAATCGCCACGGGAAGTAATAATTCAGCCCGTTACTTTGACCAATATTTTAGTAGATATCCACACATCATTCGCAAAAATAGAACTTCTGTTGCTATTATTACCGGCAAAGAAAATAAAGAAGAGATTGAGGCTTTAGGCAAAGACATCTTCCAGTATTATGGCCTGGGCTGTAGAAATGTAAGTAAATTATTTGTTCCACAAGGATACGATTTTCAGTTCTTTATCAAAAGTATGGAAAGCTTTGAACACATTGCCGACCACCATAAGTGGGTGAATAACTACGATTATAATAAATCAATTTACCTCGTTAACCGTGAACCTCATTTCGATTCCGGTTTTTTCCTCTTAAAGGAATCCGAAGCATGGGTCTCTCCCATCTCTGTTCTTTATTATGAATTTTATTCAACGGAAGAAGAATTAACGAACAAACTGGAAGCCCATAAAGAGCTGATCCAATGCACAGTCAGTCAAACAGGGCAAGCCGTTTCACCAGGCAATGCACAAGCTCCCGAGCTATGGGATTATGCAGACGGAGTAGATACCATGAAGTTTTTAACACAGAAAATCTAAATGAACATCACCCGGCAATATGTAAAATTTGTAGAGCGCTACCTGCCTTCTCCATTTATGATTGCTATTTTACTCAGTGGCCTTACTTTTATATTAGCCTTTTTCTTTACCAAAAGCAACGATTCAACCCTTGCACATGGTATTAATATTTTAGGCTACTGGCAAACAGGCTTTTGGGAGTTGTTGGCTTTTACGATGCAAATGGTACTGATCTTATTACTGGGTCACACAGTAGCACTGACTCCTTTTTTTTCAAAACTCATTACTAAAATTGCAGATTTGCCAAAAAATACTGCTCAGGCAGCTTTTTTGGTGAGTTTATCAACCATTTTTCTGAGTTTCTTTAATTGGGGACTATGCTTAATTTTTGGTGCCATCCTCACCAGAAAGGTAGGAGAAAGATTTTCCGCTCAAGGTAAAGCTCTCAATTATGGATTGGTAGGCGCTGCAGGTTATTGTGGCATGATGGTCTGGCACGGTGGTTTATCCGGTTCCGCACCCTTAAAAGTGGCTGAAAGCAACCATTTTTTGTTGAATGAAACAGGGGTTATTTCGATTAATGAAACTTTGTTTTCTTCTATGAACATCGCTATAAGTATATGTCTTATAGTAGTTATCCCCTTGATATTCTATTGGATTGGAAAGAAATTCAATACGGGTAATAGTTCCTCTCAATTAGTTGAAGAAAGCATTGTTAATGAAGAAGAACAAGTTGATGGCAATAAAGAAAGTCTGGATACTTCTGTCTGGCCGGCTTATCTTTTAGGTGGCCTTATATTATTAGTTGCCATTATTCAGGCTGTTCAAAACATTCGTTCCGGTGATTCATTTATTGATTTAAATTACATCAATTTTCTGCTTTTTGGGTTGAGCTTAACATTACATGCTTCACTGGCCAATTTCATGAAAGCAGTGCATGCCGGAATCAAAGGAATAAGTGGAATTATTATACAATTCCCATTGTATGCCGGGATTATGGGGATTATGAAATATTCCGGATTGGTGATATTGATCTCCGACTTCTTTGTTTCCATTTCCAATGAATGGAGCTTTCCAATCCTCACTTTTCTCAGTGCAGGGCTGGTCAACTTTTTTGTTCCATCAGGCGGGGGACAGTGGGCAGTACAGGGGCCAATTGTAGTAGAGGCCGCACAAACTTTAGGTATTTCCCTTCCGAAAATTGTCATGGCGCTGGCTTACGGAGATCAAGTTTCCAATATGTTACAACCCTTCTGGGCATTGCCACTGTTAGGAATTACACAACTGAAGGCCAAAGATATTTTACCATATAGCGCTATCATATTGTTGATAGGAACAGTGATCTTTATTGGAGGGTTATTGCTGTTTTAGGAATAAATATTGAGATAGAATTCAGGAATAGCACGAAGTCTACTGATTATTGATAGAATTATTCATTATTCTTTTATTGTGGTTATTTGTGGCAAGAGCCGCCCAAATCACACCAATTGGCCAAGTGATAATTAATCCTAAACCCAAGGTAAAAATACCTACTAAAACACTTATCACAAACATAACTACACCTCCAATAATCGTGGAGTAGAGCATTCCCAAAGGACCAAAAAGAAAACTGAGTATTATAGTCAAACCCATGCTTTTTTGTTTGACCACTACTATTTTTTGTTCTTGGTTCTCCATATGAATCAGTCTTGGTTCATCTTCTATTATTTCAGAACAAACCTATATAAAATATTTTTGAAAACAATAAAAATTCAATGAACATCAACCTAATATCAGTGCAAAACTTTATAAGTCAAGCATATAGACCGATTCAGCCAGAGGAGAAAATTTGAAACAAAAGGGAGCTTTAAATACCTTCCAAATGTCTTACATCATTATGTTTCACCAATTGATACATACTTTTAGTGGCCCTAAGATGATAAACGCCAAGATTTTGATGTATAAAAGTATCCATATTGCAGAGCGGGTAGTTCAATAATTTACACATCAATATCCTCATTGCCCGCCCATGCATGCAAATCAACACCTTCTTTTCATTTGACTGTTTCATGATGTAATCCATAGCTTCCAATTGGCGAATGGCTACATCATCGGGTGCTTCCCCTCCTTCAACAGGTAAGGAAGTTTCTCCATTTTGCCAACGTTCAATCATACTATGATAGTAATTATTTTCTTCTGGAGTAAATAATTTCCCTTCCCGTGAGCCCCAGCTAATTTCATTCAACCCTCCTAATTTTTCGTAAGGTAAGCCCTCATTTATAAATCCTTGGATGGATTCCTGCGTTCTCTTTAGTTGAGAGATATAAGCTTTATCAAAAGCATAGTCTTTATAAAATTTATGAAAAGCAACAGCTTGCTTCTTTCCCGTTTCATTAATGGAAGAATCAACGCCACTGCCTTGTACTATACCTTTTAAATTAAAATCAGTTTGCCCATGTCGGACAATTATCAAATCTTTCACCATAATCGGATTTTCTATAAAAATCAAAATTGAATGGAAATGTTCAAAATTGAAAGGCATTATGTAATTTTAAGCAAAATTAGTTATCACTTCACAAAAATTGAAAAACATGAGCAAGGAATTTTTGGTAAAACCGGATATTGCTAAATTAAATGAAATGTGCAAAGACACCATTTCCGAAGTATTGGGAATGGAGTTCACTGAAGTTGGTGATAATTATATTATAGCAAAAATGCCGGTAGACAAGAGAACACATCAGCCTTATGGTTTGTTACATGGAGGGGCTTCAGTTGTTTTGGCCGAAACTTTGGGAAGTGTTGCTTCCATGCTTATGGTTGATTCCGAGACACATTATTGTGTGGGCTTGGAAATTAACGCTAACCATATCCGCGGTGTAACTGATGGATGGGTGCATGGAAGAACAACTCCTGTTCATTTAGGAAAAACCACCCAGGTATGGAGTATTGAAATAATTAATGAAAAAGAACAATTGGTTTGCATTAGTCGTATTACAATGGCTGTATTAAAAAAATAAAATTGGAAAATACCCAACTCAAAAATAAAGGCACACAACAATTTGCTCCGGCAACATGGCTCAATAAGTTACTGGATTTTGCACAATTAAAAGATGCCGGGGTGGCCATCTGGAAGTTGCCACAGGACAATATTATTCATATTCTTTGTGATTTGGATGGCGGATCCTCTATTGATGAAGTAAACCTTGATGATTTGGAATCAGGCTTTATTTTGGCCCCCTTTCTGGCGGGAACTCAACAAAACATTCACTTTAAAGCTGATATAAAAGGTTATTTTGAACTAGAGAAAGAAGCCAAACCTAATGAAAATGTTATAGAAATTTCCTGGGAAAATATTACAGAGGATCAGGAAATGGAAATTACCCAAATCAATATAAGCCGGCAACCACATTTAAAACTTAAAAAATACCCACAAATAGAATCCACCAGAAAGGAAGATTATATCAAAATGGTGAAGGAAGGTATTGCTGCAATTAGCAGGGAGGAACTTTATAAAATAGTACCCTCGAAAATAAAATGCATTCCTATAAAAGAAGACCTGGATATTGCAGATGCTTATTTAAGGGCCTGTAATAAATATGAGGATGCTTTTGTGAGCTTAACTTTTTCCCCTAAAACAGGACTATGGATGGGAGCAAGCCCTGAAACGCTGATTGAGGATAAAAAAAATGAATACTTCAAAACAGTGGCATTGGCCGGTACGCAGGCAAAAGATGAGAAAAGTATAGCCAATACTGCCTGGACACAGAAAGAAATTGAAGAGCAAGCTTATGTATCCCGCTACATCATCAATTGCTTTAAAAAAATCAGACTGAGGGAATATGAAGAAATAGGTCCAAAAACTATTCAGGCAGGAAATTTATTACACCTCAAAACCAGCTATAAAGTAGATACAAATACCCTCAACTTCCCTGAATTGGCTTCAGTTATGTTAAAACTACTTCATCCTACTTCTGCAGTATGTGGTATGCCAAAAGTAATTTCTCTTGACTTTCTCAAAAAGCATGAAACCCATGAAAGATCCTATTTCAGTGGGTATCTTGGACCTGTGCATATGGATCAAAAGAGCAATATCTTTGTTAATTTAAGATGTTGTCAGTTTTCACAGGACAAAGCTATTTTTTATGCAGGAGCCGGTGTTACTGAAGACTCCGAGCCGGAAAAGGAATGGCAGGAAACGGAAATCAAATGTAACGTTTTAGCAAACATAATATTTCATGATTAGTATTTTATCCTTATATTTGGGATATTCATCGAACATTTTACCGTATTCATCTAATTATGAACTTAACAGCCACCCAAAAAGTAACAGTTGAAGATACATTTACAGGCCTTCTTAAATGTCAGCACAACTTGTGTTACCATATAGCACAAAGGTTAAAGCCTTATGATATTACACGACAGCAATATGAAGTTTTGAATATATTAAGCGAAAATTTTCCCGGAAAACTCAATATTAATGCTGTAAAAGCCAAAATGAATGAAACAATGCCCGATATCTCAAGAATAGCCAACCGACTGTTTGAAAAAGGCTTCATTCATCGCATCAAACAAGAAGCAGATAAGAGAAACACTGAAATTGCCTTGACCGAAAAAGGCATCCGTGTGCTCCAGGATGTTCAACCTATAATTAATGAGGAAATGGGTTCCCATTTTGAAAATTTATCTGCTGATGAATTACTAACTCTTCATCAAATCATTTATAAAGTGAGTGAAAACAATCCTTTAAAAGGATAGTTATAAAAGAATGGGATCGCTCATTCAATTTACTGATGCAGGTATCTACTGCCCTAAAGGCGATTTCTATGTGGATCCATGGAAACCGGTATCGAAAGCAATTATTACACACGCACATGCCGATCATGCCAGACCCCATCATAAAAACTATCTGGCACATTATTTTTCAGGCCCCATCATGAAGCATCGTTTGGGGGAAGGAATATCTTTAGAAACAATCGATTATAACCAAGTTGTTCAAATGAACGGGGTGAAAATAAGCCTGCATCCGGCAGGACATATTCCAGGTTCAGCACAAATAAGAATAGAGTACAAAGGTCAGATATGTGTCATTTCCGGTGACTATAAATTGGAAAATGATGGAATGAGCGATCCTTTCGACCCCATTAAATGCCATGAATTTGTGACAGAATCCACCTTTGGGCTACCCATTTATCGGTGGCACGACCAACAATCTCTTTACCAGGAAATTAACAACTGGTGGAAGAATAACAAAGCCCAAGGGAAAACCTCTGTTATTTTTGCCTACGCATTAGGCAAAGCCCAAAGAATTTTAAAAAACATAGATCATTCCATAGGTAAAGTATACACGCATGCTGCAGTAGAAAACATGAATGAAGTATTAAGAAATAGTGGCATTGCACTTCCCGAATCAATCCGAGTGACAAATGAAATACCAAAATCAGCATTTATTGGTAATTTAGTAATAGCAACTCCTGCTTCCATTGGTAGTCCATGGATGAGGAAATTCACCCCTTACAGCACTGGTATTGCTTCAGGCTGGATGATGCTCAGAGGAACCCGAAGAAGAAAAGCAGCTGACAGAGGCTTTGTGCTTTCAGATCATGCTGATTGGAATGGTTTAATCCAGGCAGTTGAGGCTACAGGAGCTGAAAAAATTTATGCTACCCATGGCTATTCCGATGTCTTCAGTAAATTCTTGCAGGAAAAGGGACTGGATGCCAAACGAGTAGAATCTTCATTTGAAGGGGAAAGTCTGGATAAGGAGTTATAGTATTCTCAATATCTCTAATTCCAGAGATTCTTTCGCAAGCACCGAATTGAGAAATAAGTTGAGATATCATTTTTCTTTTTGTCTTTATTCCTTTATTTAAGTGTTGACAAATCTATATACTGTTTCCCGGCAATTAGTAAATCAATTGCAACAAAACAGTCTGAAATCAGTCTAATTATGTATGCATAATGATAAAAAAGAGACCATTCTCATTAAATATGGTGGAAACGCCATGACTGATAAAGATTTGCAAAGGGCAATCATCAAAGAAATCAAAAAATTGACCACCCAAAACTATTCTCTCATCCTTGTACATGGAGGCGGGCCTTTTATAGAACAATTTCTGGAATTCGGTAAAATTCAGTCTGAATTTATTCAGGGATTGAGATTTACCTCAGATGAAGCCATTCCCTATGTGGAAGCCGCTTTAAGAGGATATGTTAATGGACAATTAACAGAAATGGCTTTGCAAAATAACATGAAGGCTATTGGTCTTTCTGCAAAAGATGGCAGAGCCGTTACAAGTCAGCCTAAAAAAATCATTATAAATGGGAGAGAAAAATTATTGGGAAGAGTAGGTGAAATAGCACATATAGACACACAATTATATCATTACTTACTTGATAATGATTATTTCCTAATCCTGAATTCCATTGCCATGAATGATTCCGGGGATTCTTACAATATAAATGCAGATATTTTTGCCGGAGCTTTAGCCGCAGCCCTCAAGGTGGATCATTTTCTGGTACTCTCCAATATTGATGGCTTAATGGAAGATCCTGAAAAACCTGAAAGCATTATCCACCAAATAGATGAAGCTACTTTAAAAAATTCTACTAAAATAAAAATCAGTGAAGGGATGATGCCTAAAATGGAAGCCTGTTTCACTGCGGTAAATGGAGGAGTGACAAATGTCAGGATCATCAATGGCCAGGAGCCCGGAAATATTAGCAAGGCCTTAAACAATGAAGCATTGGGAACAAAAATTATAAAATCTTAAATTAGCCTAAGATAAGTTTATAATTGACCAAATTTCAGAGAAAAAATTGCTACAACATTCTTAAACAGACTCTATAACAAAATGGGAAATACTATACAATACCTTGATGACTATCATTTACCTTTATATGGAAGGTTGCCCATAGTAGCGGAAAAAGCCAGTGGCATGTATTTGTGGGACGATCAGGGTAACAAATATCTGGACATGCTGGCAGGCATTGCGGTTTGTAATACAGGGCATTGCCATCCCAAAGTAGTGAAGGCTATTCAGGACCAGGCTGCCAAATTAATTCATGTATCTAATATTTTCTATATCCAGCCTCAGGCTGAACTGATCAAAAAGCTGGTCAACGCAGCCGGTCTGGAAAGAGCATTTTTCTGCAACAGCGGAGCAGAAGCCAATGAAGGCGCTATTAAATTCATTAGGAATTATGCTGCCAAAAAAGATAAAAAAGGAGCTATAGTAAGTTTTACCGGAAGTTTTCATGGAAGAACTATAGCCAACCTTGCTATGGGCAAAGAAGCTTTCCAGAAAGGTTTTGAACCCCTCCCCGATGGATTCCATAGGTTGGAATACAACAATGTGGAAATGCTGACGGATTATATTAAAAATAATCAACCTATTGGATTTATATTGGAAATCATTCAGGGAGAAGGAGGAATTAATGTAATCAATGATGATTTCATTCAAAAAATAGCAGAAATATGTAAAGAACAGGATATTCTGCTGGCAGTGGATGAAATTCAAGCCGGATTTGGCCGAACAGGTGAATATTTTGCTTATCAACATTACAACATCATACCGGATATTGTCACTTGTGCCAAAGGCATGGGGAGTGGTCTACCTATAGGGGCAGTCATTACCAATCAGAAAATAGCAGATACGCTACAGCCGGGTCAGCATGGTACTACTTTTGGAGGCAACCCACTTGTATGTGCCGCAGCGCTTGCAACTATGGAAGTATTGGAAGAAGAAAAGCTTTTGGACAATGCCGCAAAGATGGGAGAATACCTGAGAGAGCAACTTAATGAAGCTGTTGGGAAACACCCTGCTGTGAAGGAAATTCGAGGAAAAGGTTTAATGGTTGGTGTGGCTCTCAACATGGAAGGCAAAGAAGTAGTGACTGAAATGTTGAAAAATGGTTTGATCGGCAATTGTGCTTCCGGAACAGTAATGAGATTTGTTCCACCATTGATCATCAACAAAGAACAAATAAAAGAAGGTGTGGCGATTTTTAAGCGTGCGCTAGAAAAAGTTTACAGTTCAAATAAAACTGCTTGATCACACCTTTTGACAATAATTTAAATCCTTAGTGTGCTTTGTGGTTTAAAATAAGAGTAAAATGAAAAAAATTAAAATAGGAATAGTGGGTGCCTCTGGTTATACAGGCTCCGAATTAGTCAGGATTTTATTAAATCATCCTAATGCAGTCATTGAATATATTACTTCCGAAAGTTCAGCAGGAAAACCTTTTGCAGATTTGCATGGGGCCTTTCGGGGATTAATGGAATTGCCCTTAGTCAAAGTGGAGGAGGCATTGGATATGGAAGTGGATGTGGTCTTTCTTGCTCTTCCACACAGTGTATCAATGAATTTTGCACCCAAATTTTTAGAAAGAGGACGTGTAGTAATTGATCTCTCAGGAGATTACAGATTAGATGATGTAGCACTATATGAGAAGTGGTACCAGAAACATGTGAGCCCTGAGTTTATTGAAAAAGCAGCCTATGGTTTACCAGAACTTTTTAAAGAGGATATTAGGAAAGCTGATTTAATTGCCAATCCGGGTTGCTATCCTACTTCTGCTATATTGGCATTGGCACCAATTATTGCATCAGGCAATTATGTTGAAAGCACCATTATAGTAGATTCGAAATCCGGAACCACAGGCGCAGGGATAAAGCCTGGTGGCAGTACCCATTTTCCTTCCTTATATGGCAATTTCTTTGCTTATAAAGTAGATGGACACAGGCACCAGCCGGAAATTCATAATATCTTATCAAAACTAAATAGCAAACCCTTTTCAGTGAGGTTCACTCCGCACCTTTTACCTATTGACCGGGGAATATTGAGCACCACTTATGTGAAACCTAGTCAAAAAATCGATTTGAATGATTTAAGAGCATTTTTTAGCAATTTCTATGCAGGACAGCCATTCGTTAGGCTAACATCTTCCCCTCCGCAGGTGAAAAATGTTAAGGGTTCTAATTTTGCTGATATCTTCCCTTTCTATGATGAAGAAAATGATTTAATTGTCATTCTATCCGTTATCGATAATTTAGTGAAAGGAGCTGCGGGGCAAGCTGTGCACAACATGAATATCCGGTTTGATCTTGATGAAAAAGCAGGCCTAAACCTGGCTCCGCTAAACCCATAATTTTAAAATATGATTGCAGATTTACATACAGTACCAGGATTTACTTTTAATGGATTCTCTGTGGGATTAAAAGAAGATAATCAATTGGATCTGGCCATTATCCATGCAGAAAAACCATGTGCAGCAGCTGCTGCCTTTACCAGGAATTTAGTAGTAGCTGAGCCTGTAAAGGTATGCAAAAAGCAAATGGAAGATGGCTTGATCCAAACAGTAGTAATCAATTCGAAAAATGCTAATGCCTGTACCGGTGAAGTCGGTATGAAAGCTGTTTATGAAGAAATTAAGAGAACTTCAGTTGTATTCAAGGTAGCTAAAAAGGATGTTTTCATTTCAAGTACAGGAGTAATTGGCAGACCCTTCCCTATCACTGAAGTGTTGAATGGAATAACATTGGCCATGGATGGTCTGGAAAATACAGCAGAAAGCAGTCACGCCACTGCTGAAGCCATTATGACTACTGATACCAAACCCAAAGGAGCTTCCCTCCAATTTGAGCTAAATGGAAAGACCATTCATTTTGGAGGCATTGCAAAAGGTTCAGGCATGATCCATCCTGATATGGGTACTATGCTTTCATTTATTATATCAGATTTAAATATTAAAGCGGAGGTACTGAAAAAAGCATTAAACAAAGCCGTTGACAGGTCTTTTAATATGATCTCAATTGATGGTGACACCAGCACCAATGATACCGTACTGGTGCTGGCCAATGGTGATGCAAAAAATGATTTAATCGACAGCATTGAACATCCGGATTATGCAAAAGTAGAAGAGCAGCTTACTGAAATTTGTATTAAATTAGGCCAAAGCATAGTAGATGATGGAGAAGGAATTACAAAAATGATTACTTTCGAAGTGCAAGGCCTGCCAACTGAAGAAGAATGCAGAAAAATTATCAGAACACTTTCCACCTCCTTATTAGTTAAAACAGCTTTCTTCGGGAAAGACCCCAATTGGGGCAGGTTGTTTGCTGCAGCCGGAAGAGCTGGTGTAGATTTCGATCCCGATAAAGCAGACCTATTCATGGGAGATAATGATGAATTGTGTCTGTTAAAATCAGGTCAACCTAAGACCTTAGATGAAAATTTAGCTCATCAAATTTTAGCAAAACGAGATGTGAAGGTGAAATTTGACTTCCATCAGGGAGAGGCAAAGTCTATTGGCTGGGGATCAGATCTATCTTATGACTATGTTAAAATAAATGCAGAGTATACTACATAAATAGAGCCTATTAGGCAATTATAAGAGAATCATTGGCGACTTATTGAAAATCAGAATCAAATGACTAGCCTTTGTTTATTTGTAGAATCCATATAATCAAACAAAATGAAAATAGCAGTTATCGCCCATGATGGTAAGAAACCAGAGATGGTCGCTTTTCTAATGAGAAATAAAAGCAAACTCAATGCTGTTGACTTAGTTGCAACAGGAACCACAGGAAAGTATGCAGAAAATAGTGGTTTGGTAGTCACTAAGCTACTTTCTGGGCCTGTGGGAGGTGATGCCCAAATTGCAGCTATGGCCGCTGAGAAAAAACTTGACATGGTGCTGTTCTTCCGGGACCCATTAGGAAAGCATCCGCATGAACCTGACGTACAGATGTTGATGAGGATTTGCGATGTACATAATATTCCTATTGCGACCAATCCGGCCACAGCACAGTTGCTTTTGGATGCCATATGGAAAAAGCATCAAGAGTAAGAGAAGATCATAATTCAAATCAGAATTAAATCCATATAAAAGCTTTCCCGCTTAAGTAAATGAAAAAAGGCTTTGAGAGATTATCTCAAAGCCTTTAAACTTTATTGAATATTATATTTTAACTTATTAAAAAGCAGAAGGATTGTTAATAGCTAAATTATCAATTGCCCATGATGAGGAAGCTCCATTATTAGCTCCAACAAATTGGAAAGCAATATAAACAGACTTACCACCAAGTTCTGCAACATCTTCATTGATGGCTACCCACTCTTTACTTCCCGGTGCAGGCATTTTGCTATTAATCTGACTAATAGCTGTCCAGCTTGCTGCTGAAGGACTTCCTGATCCGGAGTAATTAGTGGAATACTGAACAATTACCTCTCCGGGTCCATCAAAATTGGAATAAGCAGAAAATAAGAAGTTCACATTACTAAGACCTGTAAAGTCAAATTTATCTTCTATAATTAACCATGTATTATCCTCGCCTTCTTCTCCGCCAAATGCAGATGCCTGAACGGCCCTTGAATCTTCCAATCCAAAACTTCTACATCCCCATCCTCTATCAGTTTTAGCAGTTTCGAAAACTTCTATAAATCCTGCAGGTGTGGCAAAATCAGCAGTACAACCTTCAAAATCAGTATCAAACTCGGTAATGCCATCTGTAGAACCTCCATCATTGTCATCTCCTCCACCGCTAAAATCAGGGTCATTAATGGCTAAATCGTCAATAGCCCATGATGATGAAGCTTCATTATTTGCTCCAACAAATTGGAAAGCAATATAAACTGTTTTACCACCAAGCTCATCAACATTTTCATTGATTTCCACCCATTCTTTACTACCCGCTGCAGGCATTTTGCTATTAATTTGATCAATAGCTGTCCATGTGACACTTTCAGGACTACCACTACCGGAATAGTTCTCAGAATACTGAACGATGACTTCTCCCGGGCCTGAAAAGTTTGAATAAATTGAGAATAAAAAATTCACCGAAGTTAACTCAGAAAAATCGAATGATTGATCTATAATTAACCATGCATTATCTTCTCCGGCATCTCCACCAAACGCGGAAGCCTGAACAGCTCTGGAATCATCAATTCCAAAACTTCTACAGCCCCATCCCCTATCTGTTTTAGCCGTCAAAAACTCCTCAATAAAACCTGAAGGGATAGAAAAATCCTCAGTGCATTCTTCGAATTTTGTAGAAAAGCTGGTTCCATCTCCATCACCATTATCTCCTCCGTCTTCAGCTTTACCCAGTTTTAAATTATCTATTTCGTAAGAAACAGAATTGTCAGCAGATGCTCCAGTAAAGCGAAATGCCAAATAAAAGGTTTTTCCCAATAACTGAGAAAGGTTGGTTGAAATGGTAGTATATTCTTTTGAACCCTTGGCAGGAAATTGGCTTTCTAAAGCTGAAAGATTTACCCAATTGGCCACTGAAGGATTACCTGCTCCGCAAAAATCTTCCGACCATAAAACCTCCAACTCTCCATTACCACTAAATGAAGATTGAATTTCCATAGTAATTGCTTTTTCAGTTGCAGTGGTAAAGTCGAACTTTTTGGTACTGATGAGCCATGCATCCACTGTACCGGCATCGCCACCAAATGCATTGGCCACCATTGCGGTTGTACTTGCATTTCCTACAGCCCTGCATCCCCAGCTTCTGTCAGTCTTGCTACCTTCTGCATGGTATGTATAAAAATCAGCAGAGGTGGAACTATTGGCGCAATTTTCAAAATCCTGAACATAATCAGCACCTATGAAACCAGCCTCTGTACCTATTCTTAATTCAAAATTAAGGTGGGTATCATTCAAAGCAGCATTTTCAACTTCTGCAAGATTAAAAATCATTCCTTCAGCCCCCGCAGGTATTTCATCCTTTTCAGATTGCACTGTAAAATAAGTTGATTTTTCTCCTGATGGAATACTTAATGTTAACTTACCTTCCGCAGATGGGGTGATTTCCGAACCATCCTTAGCTTTAAAAATGTAATCCGATACATCCCCACCACAATCCTGTAAAACATCAATTTGAATAACAATTTCACTTTCCGCAGCCTTTGAAGCTACTATATTCACCTGTTGCACTTCAGAAAGATCGGTAATAGAACCGTTAAATTCTTTAAAAGCAACCCTTAACGTATTATCCACTTTCGTTTCATCTTCTTTACAAGCTGTAAAAAGAAGGAGAAAGGATAAAAGGAGAAAACTTATATTTTTCAATTTCATAGTTATTTAATTTGAAAATTATCAATTCTTGCAACAGAAGATTCACCTGAACCTGCACCAACAGAGGTATAGTGAAAGGCAATATAAATTTCATCCGGTAAATCAGATAAATCTATATCTCCACTTTCTACAAAATCAAAAGACTGTGTATCTGAATCAAAAGCTGCTGTGGCTTCAGGTAAATCAATCCACTCAAATTCTGTAGGGACTGAACCAGGTACATAAGTTGTTGAGTATTTGATTGTCATTTCAGTTCCTTCATAACGTAATACGGAACTAAAGGAAAACACTTTTTCAGACCCTGCTAAATTCAACTTTGGTGTAATTAACCAATCATCTGCAGCTTCACCATCAGGGGAATTAAAATTATTCATTTCCATAGCGATATCACCATCTTCACCGCTTGCTCCTCTTCCATCGAACGAACACATCCAAGAGTTAATACTGCCCAACGAATAGGGAGTCCATCCCGCAGGTGCGGTTATATCCGCATCACAAAAACCATCCTCTTCAGAATTAAAATCCTCGAGAGAAGGTGCTGCAAGAACAACTGTAGTATCAACAGCAATCCTAAACTCATCATCAATAACCTTTAATTGAAATAACTTAGTTGCCACATCATTGATTTCTCCTGTAGTTCTTACTATTTCGAAATCAAAAATCTCTTGTTTCTGTGTTGTAGCATTATTCCTATAGGAAAGGATAAATGATCCTATGCGAGTCTCAGCAGATATTACTACCGGAATCTCTTTAGTAAAAGGATCGTAAGCCGGTTCTGTATAGATGCTTGGATCGTTAGGAACTTTAACATATACTGTTGAATTACTTTTTAAAGATCCTGTCGATTCGATAAACACAGTCATTGATTCCTCTTCCTTCTCAGAAAAAACAGCTGTAGTTACCGGATAATAAGAAGCAAATGGCCCCTCATTAATTACATAATCCGGTTGTTCCTCACAGGAAGTCCCAATTATAAGTAGGCCTATTATTATAAAATAAATATTTTTCATATTAATAAATTGTTATGATACAAAGGCTTTTATAAGATTAAGCCTTCTATAATTTTTATGTTTAGAATGATACATTTAGGCCGATTGTGTAAGTTCTTCCATATCCATATCCATTTTGAAATTGGTTTAAGAAATAACTTGACCACCTGATGTACTCAGTATCCAAAATATTCTGTACACTAAATGATAATCTACCGGAAAGCTCATCACTGAAATTGATATATCTTCCCATATAAATATCTACAGTAGCATAATCACCAAATCCGGATTGAATTTGCTCAGCATCTATATAACCTTGTGCTACATCAGAAGGGGCAAACCTGACAGAAATCCTATCAGCGTAGTTCATTCTGGCTCCCATATACATACTTCTTATACCCGTATAGTGTAACCCCAAACCTGCTGTGGTTTGCGCTACTGTTCCCACAGGAAAACCAGCTAAGTCCACACTTATAATAGCTGTATCACCTTCAGCTATCACTGATACATCACTTCCGCTGGTATATTTCCAGTCTCCCAATGAAGCATATCCATTAATTTCCAAGCTTGGCAGAACATTATAGGTAAAGTCAAATTCCAGACCTTTATACAAAGAACCTATTCCTCCCAAATTAACAGGAATAAATCCACCCTGGTCAATACCTTCCAACTGATCTCCACCTTGTCCTCCGGTAACATTAAATGGAACATTTCGATCATACCAATTGGTATAATAAGCATTGAAATTTGCTCTTAGTTTACTTGATAAATAACCGTATCCTACTTCAGCAGAAGCTACTTTTTCCAGAGTAAAATTATTTGTCACTGTATTACTGTAACGAGCATCCGCAAAAACATCTGCGAAAAATGGAGGTCTTATAAAGTAACCAACATTCACATATACTCTATGTCTGTTAGTAGGAGTATAACTGACACCTGACTTTGCAGTATAAGTGAAGAAATTCAATGTTTCAGATTTACCAAGGGAATTATCAACAAAGGCAGGTCTGTCATTCCAGAATTTACCATAGCGTGTGTAGTAGCTATTTGTTCCTGCCAGTGACAGAAAAGCTGTAAATTTATCATAAGTGTATTCTGCCTGGGTAAACAATGCAGCCCAATTCACTTCACCTTCATAATCGTAGTTAAATTTGTCACCTTGATAAGCTATATTATTAGGTTTTAACCTATTATAGTTATCACCAAAATTACTTCGGTTCATTACAAAATCACCTCCAAAAGTTTCATGTACCCTTGCAAAGTGAGATCCATTATAATGTCTCAAATCAATACCTGCTAAAAGGTTCAGGTTATCAATTCTCTTGTTAAAGTTGGAAATTAATCCAATCCAATTATGATTGTTATATCTGGCTTCTGCAAAATATTTTGAAGCAAAACCTGTTACTTCCGGTGTATTGATATCACCATTTGGAAATGGTATAGTCACTTCATCTCCCGGCAATCTGTTTTGAGCAGCCAAATAATCCCAGTTCACCAGGTTATCGGAAGTTAACTCTTCACCAATCATATCCTTTGTACGAGTTGGCAAGAACAAAGAATTTTCAGCATCTCTCGGCTGTACAGAATAAACATCTGCAAAAGAAAAGTATAAACTCGTGCTTACACTTGTTCTTTTATCTATATCCCAATAATGACTCATGGCCATTAATGGTTTGTTGATTTTATTTTGTCTTACATTGTAAATTTCACCTTGATAAGTACCTAAAATACCATTTGCATTGGGATCAGTAATACCAAATTCCTCACGTGTAGCTTCATCTACTACAAAGGCTGAGCCTCTATTTACCGGAGCTCCAAAACCCCAAAACATAATTTGGTGCTTTTTATTTATTTTCTTCGAAACTGCCAAATAATAAGACCATGCATCCACAAATGCTCCCGGTACAACGGTTCCCTGGTTTTTATTTTGTAAGCCAATTAAACCACTATTGGAAGTTGTACGTGAGCCCTGAAAACTTAAAGCCCATCCATTATTACTTTGACCAGTATTATAGGAGAAGCTGGTTCTTTGATTCCATGCACCTGTACCTGTCTGATAGGACAACTGACCACCTTTTTTTCTTTCCGCTGGTTTCGTAATCATATTGACAGTTCCACCTATTGCATTAATGGCTAGTTTAGAAGCACCTAAACCTCTTTGCACCTGGGTTTGTCTGGTAACCTCGCTTAATCCTGCAAAATTTGACCAATACATACGGCCATTTTCCATATCATTTACTGGTATACCATTTACAAGGAAAGCCACGTTGGTTTGATCGAGGCCTCTAATGTATACCTCATTATCTCCAAATCCACCACTTCCCTGAATTGAATAAACCCCAGGAGTATTTTGAACAATATCAGTTATTTCCAAATCAGAAAAGCGCTCAGAAATCTCTTTGGCATTAATGGTAGAAATAGCAACAGGCGTCTTTCTATCCTCCACTACGGAGGCAAAAACCGATACTTCTTTAAGGCCTACTGTTGATTGCTCCATAGTAATAACACCAAGATTAAGCACGGTTTGAGTGCTTGAAAGTTCAATGTTTGAAGTGTAGGTTCCGTAGCCTACATAAGAGACTTTTAATGTGTAATTACCAGAAGGCACATTGGGCAATGTAAATTCACCTTGTAAATCAGCCGTGGTTCCGAAACGAGTATTTTCAAGGATAACAGTGGCTCCAATTAATGGTTCCTCTGTTTCAGTATCTTTAATAGTGCCTTTTATTTCCCCTGTTTGTGCTTGTACTTCAAATAGTACAAAAAGGAGAAAAATACTTAGTAAAAGTTTTTTCATAAAGCTTATCTTTAATTTGAGCTTGCAAAGCTACGTTATTAATATAAAAATATCATAGCTTAACATTACTAAATTATTAACTTCCTTAATATTAGCTAAAATGAAGCTGAATTTATTAGTTTTGTCCTTTGAATCAGAAAAATCAGGAAATGAAACTCAATTATTTGATTACAATTGTATTATTCTTATACAGTCTATCTAGTTTCTCTCAGGAAAAGCCTATTGGAGTAGTGGCTTTTTACAATTTGGAAAATTTATTTGATACTGAAGATGATCCTACTATAAGTGATGAAGAATTTTTGCCTGAAGGCAAGAATGAATGGACCATAGAACGATACCAGTCCAAATTAGAAAACATGGCCAAAGTGATTTCCAGTATGACCTATGGTCCGGATATTGTCGGGTTGGCAGAAGTTGAAAACAGAAAAGTGTTAGAAGATTTGGTACAAACAGGTGCAATGGCTCCAAAAAAGTATCAAATTGTTCACTTCGACTCTCCTGATGGGCGTGGGATAGATGTTGCACTTATTTATAGAAGCGACAAATTTAAACCATTTCATACAAAAAAGATAGTATTTAAAGATCCCGATAATCCCAACTTCAAAACAAGAGATATGCTTTGGGTAAAAGGATTATATGCGGGTGATACTTTAAATGTAGTGGTGAACCATTGGCCCTCAAGAAGGGGTGGGAAACAAGAGATGCGAGTAATGGCTGCAGAAATATTGAGAAAAAATATAGATTCTGTTCAGCAGATTAATCCTGAAGCAAAAATTATCTTAATGGGTGATTTTAATGATGATCCAACCGACAAAAGCGTAAGGAAAGTTTTGCGAGCTGATGGTAAAATAAAAAAATTAGAAAAAGGGGATTTATATAACCCTTCAATGAAGACATTTAAAGACGGATTTGGCACACTTTATTATAAAGGAGCATGGAATTTATTTGATCAAATCATTATTTCCAAATCACTTTTAGAACAAAACAGCGAGAAATACCATTATATTGATAATTCATTCAAAGTATATGCTCCTGAATGGATGAGGGAAGCAGATGGCGAAAACAGAGGCGCCCCTTTAAGAACATTTTCTTATGGAGTATTTAAAAACGGATTTAGTGATCACTATCCAAGCTTTATAGTTTTAGGCCAATAATTTATTTTTCACCATATGATCTTATCTTTTAGATATTCACTTGTTATAATAGTTATTTTAGGACTGTCATTTTCTGCCTGTAACAGTGATGATACAGACAATATTATTATAGTGGATGGATCAGGTCAAGGTGATGAAAAAGAAGATGATGACAATTCCGGTGAAGATGAGGAGGAGGATGACGGAACTGAGGATGATGATAATGATGACAATGGTGATGGAGATGACACCGGGGAAATTGAATGGGATCTTTTTGAGGCATACACTTGCTACACGAGCCTCTCTGAAGAAACTCTGGACATTGTTACATGGAATATAGAATGGTTTCCCAAAAGGCAAAATAACACTATAACAAGAGTTGTTGATCTAATCAAAAACACCAATGCTGATATTATAGCTTTACAGGAAATTGCCGAACCCAACCAGTTGGAAACTTTGGTTTCTCAATTACCAGGATGGGGTTATAAATACTACAATGTACGTGGTGATCAGGAATTAGGCTATTTATACAAAGAATCTGAGATTGTTAGCATCAGCAACCTTTCTATTATTTTCCCCAATAATACCAGTGCATTTTACAGACCTCCTGTTGTTACCACAATAGAGCATATAAATGGTCAGGTAGTAGTGTTAATGAACATCCATTTAAAATGCTGTGGCGGTGCGGAAAACATTGCGAGAAGAAGAGAAGCCGGTCAATTATTGAAATCCTATATAGATGATAATCTCCCCAATGAGAAAGTTATTGTTCTAGGTGATTTTAATGATGGAATAGATGAAAACAGTACCACCTTTAGTGATTTTATTGAAGATACTGATAATTACTACTTTGCAGATATGGAAATAGCTATTGGCCCAAGTGAATACAGAAGCTATCCATCATGGGAGCCCAATGGCAGTCATCTTGATCATATTCTCATTACCAATGAGCTTTTTAATGACATTCAATCGGCCACAACACTCACTTATGATGATTGCATTTCAAGCTACGAATACTATGTGTCTGATCATAGACCTGTGATGGTGAGTATTCTCTAATACCAGACTTCCTTTTTAAACAATTTCACTCCTTAATAGTAATTATATTTATTCCCCTTAAGCATTTGAAGTAAAATAGAATTCTTTAAATTTAGCTTTAAATAAATCCGGAATAGATCAATAGTCGTAGATCAGACAAATTACTTTATTAATTTGATCTATAATTGTAGTAAATGCAGTCAAAAGAGAACATAGCTATCATATTTTTCAGCAGGAAAGCCTCTCAGGATGGTCGATACAAGGATTTTGTTTCGAATAAAAAGTCTGTTAAAAATAAAACTATAAGTGCTTCATTCATTGCTAAAACACAACAAACTTTAGAAGCGACAAATATTCCTGTTTATCATTTCCATCAGGGCAATCAAACAGGAAATACTTTTGGTGAAAAATTAGCCAATGCTTACCAGGAAATTTTCAATTTAGGCTATGAAGGTATTATAGCTGTAGGTAATGACAGTCCGGAATTGGCCAATGCTAATTGGAATGATATTCAAAATAAATTATCGAAAGGTGATTCGGTTTTAGGTCCAAGCTTGAGAGGTGGCACCTATTTAATTGGCCTTACTAAAGAAACTTTTAATAAACAGGCGTTTGCTTCTCTTCCCTGGCAAACCCATCAATTATTTGATGAACTCTCTAAATTATGTGAGTCTAAAGCCCAGGTACACATTCTGGAAAGGATCAGAGACATTAATACTTATTCTGATCTCAAATTATTTATAAAAAAGGCTTCTATTGATCTGGTATTTAAAAAAATCATTCAATACATCCTCAATCTCAGGACCGAAGAAAAAGTATCCTTAACGCCTTTATTTATCACTTCACCTTTACTTATTGGCAGTCCTTTCAGAGCTCCCCCTCTCTCCTATTAATTCTTCTATTGATGCTTTTAACGCATCCCATTCATCAATTAACAACTTTAAGAAATGAAATTTTATGCACAATATTAATGTGTCAATACTTTTGGTGTTGCTTCTTTTTACGATTGTAGCTTGTGAAAACGACCCTACTCAGGATTCACTAAACATTCAGGAAATGTCCTGGGAGGATATTTCAGATCAGGCAAAGGGTAGCACGGTGAACTTTATGATGTGGCAAGGAGATGCAGATATAAATGACTACATCAATAACTATGTGGCTCCTACTTTAAAAGAAAAGTATAATATCAGGTTGAACATCATTGGAGGACAAGGCCCTGAGATTGTGCAATTAGTGATGGGGGAAAAGCAAGCCGGAGTAAAAAAAGGCCAGGCAGATATAGTTTGGATCAATGGAGAAACATTTTTCCAGCTAAGAAAAATCGAAGGTTTATGGGGGCCATTCGTGCAAAAGCTTCCCAATGCACAATATATTGATTTCGATAATTCTTTCATCAATACTGACTTCCAACAGCCAGTAAATAATATGGAAGCACCCTGGGGCATCAATCAATTTGCCATCATTTACGATTCAGCACAAATAAGTAACCCTCCCAGAAATTTACAGGAGCTGGAAAACTTTATAAAAGCTAATCCCGGATTTTTTACTATTTCCAATGATTTCTCCGGAATGACCTTGCTCAAAAGTTTTCTGGCAGAATTGTCTGGTTCACCTACAGGATTAGATGGTCCTTTTGATGAAGAAAAGTATCAAAAGCTATCAACCCGGCTATGGGATTATATCAATCGCAATAAAAGGTATTTCTGGAAGGAAGGCACTACTTTCCCTAAAGAACACAGTAAAATGAACCAGATGTTTGCCAGTGGTGAACTAAAAATATCATTTGGCTTTAGCGAAGGTGGAGTAGAATCCAAAGTGAGGCAGGGTTTATACCCTAAAAGCACCAGGGCGTATGCATGGGATAATGGTACTATCAGAAACGCTAATTATTTAGGGATCACCTATAATTCCTCTAATAAAGCTGCCGCAATGGAAGTGATTAACTTCCTTATTTCACCGGAAGCACAACTGAAGAAGTCAGATCCCACTGGCATGGATTCAAACCCTGTTTTAAGTATTGACAAGTTGGACCCGGAGTGGAAATCAAAATTTGAAGCCTCCCCTAAAAGAATTTATGGTGCTCAGCTATCGGATTTGGCCAATAAAGCTATACAGGAACCTGCTCCTGAATATATGATCAGATTGTATGAAGATTTTAGAAAGAAAGTAATTGAGAAATAAGTTTTCACATATCGGTCTGGTATTTTTTGTACTGATTGGAGTCATTCCGTTTGCAGCAGCTTTTATTTATGCCCTGCTTTATAGCTTGGGGATAGTTGGTGTACTTAATTCAGGTTTTACTTTGCAACATTGGCAAACAGTACTGGCTTCTTCTGAAGTTTTCAAATCCTTTGGCTACAGTGCCTTGGTGGCTGCTATTTCTGTTGTGATTTCGGTAAGTTTCGCACTCTGGCTGGCTCTTAAATTTCGCAAAGAGTTTGATCAAAAGATTTTATCATTTATCATTTATTTACCGCTTGCTATTCCGGGTGTAGTCGCTGCATTTTTTACTTTTCAGTTATTTTCCAGGGCTGGTTTCTTTTCCCGCTTAGCTTATCAATTGGGATGGATTAATGAGGTGAGTCAATTTCCTGACCTGGTAAATGATGCATTGGCCACAGGCATCATTATCACCTTTATTACTATAGTGATGCCTTTTTTCGTCTTGCTTTTTCTCAATGTATATAAAAATGAAAGAGTGGGAAATTTATCTGAATTGGCGTATTCACTTGGCGCTTCTTCCAAACAAGTTTTATGGCGCGTTAGCCTTCCGGTAATCCTGCGAAAAACCTGGACTTTGATTGCACTCTATTTTATTTTTTTATTGGGTGCCTATGAAATACCCTTGCTTTTAGGACAGGAATCTCCACAGATGCTCTCTGTATTGATTATTCGGGAGATAAAACAGTTCGACCTGAGCAAGATTTCAGAAGGTTATGCTATTGCGATTATTTATACTATAGTGGTTTCTGTAGCTGTGTCTGCTTTATTCTCACGAAAAAATAAAACCCTCAATGAAATTTAACTGGAAGCCGTACATATTGACCCTGATAGTATTGCTGATACTGTTTCCTTTTGTCTACATGGTGTTGTTGTCATTGGCTTCAGAATGGCGTTTTCCTGATTTGCTCCCCTCCTATTTTGGTCTGCGCAATTGGCTGAAAATCATAGGCTCTGAAACCGGTCTTTTGCACAGCTTCCTGATTTCAGTCAGTATTTCTCTTTCTGTGGCAACTGTATCGACACTGAGTGGTTTCTTCATTAGTCGGTCCGTATCCTATCATCCTAAAAAGAGGGTACTTACCTTACTTACTTATTTCCCTTATATTTTAGCACCGGTAGTTTTTGCTGCTTGCCTGAGTTATTTCTTTCTTAGAATGGGTTTGTTTGGTAATGCCACAGGGGTGATTGTTGCGCAGTTCATGATCACTTTTCCTTATGCACTGATATTCTTTAGCAGTTTCTGGAACCAAAGAACCAAAAATCTGGAGGATTTAGTAGCTACACTTGGAGGAAATCAACTACAGACTTTTTTTAAAATGCTCTTCCCTATTGCCAAAGGCATGCTATTGATATGTTTTTTTCAAACATTTCTTATTTCATGGTTTGAATATGGCCTTACTTCCATTATTGGAGTGGGAAAAGTGCAGACATTAACCATTAAAGTATTCCTTTTTATTAAAGAGGCTAATTTTTATTACGGAGCATTAAGCTGTTGTTTGCTTATTTTTCCTCCGGTGGTACTGCTATATCTCAACAAAAGGTATGTTTTTAACAAATTAGTTTAATGTTCTTAGAAGTAAAAAATATTGTCAAAAGCTTTGGAAGCGAGCAAATAATCAAGGAGCTCAATTTTACTTTAAATGCACAAAACACCATGAGCATTTTAGGCAAGTCCGGCTGTGGAAAAACCAGCATGCTCAAAATTATTGGAGGATTGCTTTCCCCTGATGCCGGAGAAATCATTCTCAATGGCATTAATGTAGCTAATCAAAGCCCTAAACACCGAAAAATTGTTTATTTATACCAGGAAGACCTGCTTTTTCCTCACTTGAATGTGTTTGAAAATATCGCTTTTGGATTAAGGCTGAAAAAACTGCCTGAAAATGAAATCATTCAGAAAGTAAACAGCATAATTGCCAGCCTTGAATTGGAAGATCAATCTGGCAAAATGCCTCATCAACTTTCAGGAGGACAAAGGCAACGGGTATCTTTTGGCCGGGCCATCATTATTAACCCTGCCCTTTTATTATTGGATGAACCATTCGGCAGCCTGGATGCCGGCACCCGTCAGCGCATGCAGGAGTTATTCAAGAAGCTGACCAAAGAATTTGATATTACTTCACTATTTGTTACCCATGATCTGAAAGAAGCCATTTTAATGGGAGATCAAATAGCTTTTATGCAAAAAGGCAGGCTTAAAGTCTATCAAGATAAAACCGAATTCATTAATGATAAAGAAACAGGTGTTCAAGATGAAATTGGCTTTTGGGATGGTTTAAAATCAAAAGAAACAATAAGTAAGCATTAGAAAATGAAATCTTAAATAGTACTAATTAACGTAGATTGATCATGGCAAAAAAACAAGTTTGGATAGATACAGACCTCTCTGTAGGAATGAAACGTCACATTCGGGAAGGCTATTGTGATGTGGATGATGGCTATGCGGTATTGCAACTATTAAAAGCGGAGAATGTGCAAATTCATGGCATTAGTGCAGTGTTTGGCAATACACTCATTGAAAATTCCTATCCTTTAAGCCAGTATATGAGCAAGGAGTTTGCCGGCAACAATATTCCGGTTTATAAAGGTGCCGGAGAAGCCATCAACCTTCAAAAAGTAGAAAGTAACGAAGCCGTAGATGCACTCGCCAACACATTAAAAAAGCAAAAATTGATTATTATGGCAATTGGGCCTGCAACCAATGTGGGCCTGCTTTTATTAAAGTATCCGGAACTTGCCAGCCAAATTGAAGAAGTAGTTTTAGTGGCAGGAAGAAGAAAGCCTACCGATTATTTTGCTATTGGCAATAAAGGAAATCATGCCAGGGATTTAAATTTTGATTTGGACAATGACGCATTTCGTTTAATGTTTGAGCACCATATTGCGGTCACCCTCTGCCCTTTTGAAATTTCCAGTAAAGTATGGTTGGCTAAAGAAGATTTAGAAAAATTGGCAGAAAGTGATAAAGGCAACCAGTGGATAGCCGAAAAATCAAAAGCATGGTTACAGCAATGGATAGATCAAGGGGCTGAGGGATTCAATCCATTTGATGTATTGGCCAGTCACTACATTATTTCACCCGAGGACATAATCTCAGAACCTTTAAATGCCAGGCTGGAGATCCACCCTGATGATACGGTAAAGGAAAATAACCAAGAGGTATTTAAACAATATTTATTATGCGATAAAGGATCAGGGTATCCTGTCAAATATTGTTATAATGTTGTCCCTGACTACCATGAAAAATTGATGAAGAGTTTATTGAAATAATGAAATACTAAGCTATATGATCCATTTATCATCAGATAAAGCAATATTAGAAGAGTACCTAAAGGAGAAATCCTTCTTACAAGCAGGGGAAATAATTCGGTCAGTTGAAATACCTGGTGAGGGCAATATGAATTTCACTTTACGTATTCAAACGGCTGCAAGAACTTTCATTCTCAAGCAAAGTCGTGAGTATGTAGAAAAATACCCACAAGTAGCTGCTCCCAAAGAACGCGTTTTGAGAGAGGCTGATTTCTATCAGCTTATCAGCGAAAAGCCTCATTTAAAAGCAATGATGCCAGATATATTGGGACTGGATACTGAAAATTCTGTAATGATTTTAGAGGATTTAGGTACCGGTACTGATTATACAAACCTTTATCAGCAAGGTGAAAATATTGCTGAGAATGAGCTATTAGAGCTTATAGATTTTGCTACCAGATTGCACAACAGCTTTTCAGCAGCTTCAGCATCCAAAGCCATACCTAATCGGGAAATGAGGGCTTTAAATCATGAGCACATGTATAGCTACCCCTATTTGGAAGAAAATGGCCTCGACTTAGATGATATATTACCAGGCCTTCAGGAGGCATCATTAGCTTATAAACACAATACAGACTTAAAATATGAAGCTCAAAAGCTGGGTGAAATCTACTTACAGAATGGAGATAAGCTATTGCATGGGGATTATTTTCCCGGAAGCTGGCTTAAAACCAAAAGCGGTATTCGAATTATCGATCCTGAATTTTGCTTTTTTGGTCCTGCTGAATTCGAAATAGGTGTCACCATCGCCCATTTATTGATGGCAGAACAACCTGAAATGCTCATTCAAAAAGCATTGGATAGCTATACAACTAAAGCACCTTTGAATGAGGGTTTACGCAAAAAATTTACTGCCGGAGAAATCATTAGGAGAATTTTGGGTCTGGCACAATTACCTCTTTCCATTGATTTGGAGAAGCGCATAGCCTTATTGGAAAAAGCAAAAAACGATTTACTATCAAATTAATTACCAACTGAAAGATGAAGATATTCTACATTTTAGTATTACAGTTATGTCTCACTTCTGTTTATGGCCAGGTGCAGACTTACTCAGCACAGCTGCTTAATATCAATAATGAACCCATTCCAGGTGCCACAGTAAATGAATTGGGGACTGATAACTTTGCACTTAGCAATAGCAAAGGTTTCTTTCAGCTGACTAGTTCTTCCAAAAATCTGACACTGGAAATCCGTTCATTAGGATATTCTACCAAAAGGCTGGAGATAAAAAATGGGGAGCTTCCAGCCACTATTTCATTAGAGGAATCCACAGAGCAATTAGCCGAAGTAGTTGTCACTGCCCTGGGTATAGAAAGAGAGAAACAGTCAATGGCCTCTTCAATAGCCAAGGTGGAGGCGAAACAACTTACTGATGTACCATTAAATAATGTAGTCAACAGTTTGGCAGGACAGGTAGCGGGAGTTCAAATCACAAATGGTTCATCCGGAGTTGGTTCGTCTTCAAGGATAGTCATCCGGGGAGAAAATTCCTTAAGTGGCAACAATCAACCTTTATTTGTAGTAGATGGTGTACCCATCAGCAATGAGCTAATCACCAGTGATTTATTCAATGATGGAGGAAATATACAGGAAGTTGACTTTGGTAATGGGGCTGCCGAATTAAATCCTGATGACATGGCTTCCATCACAATTCTTAAGGGACCCGGTTCCGCAGCCTTATACGGCACAAGAGCTGCCAATGGGGTTGTTCTAATTACCACCAAAAAAGGAAGAAGGTCTCCCGGTTTTGGTGTAACTACCAGTAGTTCCCTTACTCTGGAAACACTATTGACCTTACCGGATTACCAAAATGAATATGGTGGTGGCTCCAATGTCGAGTATTCCTTTCAAAATGGAATTGGTGCAGGTTTGAATGATGGAGGCATTAGCAGCTATGGTCCACGGCTGGATCAGGGACTGATGATAAGGCAATTTGATAGCCCTTCTGTTGATATCAATGGAAATCCTGTGAGAGCCGGTGATGTTATTTCCAGAAGGTTTCCGGATGGAAGCTTTACTGAAATCACCCCCACTCCCTGGGTTTCACGTCCCGACAATGTTAAAAATTTCTTCGAAACAGGCATTACTTCCCAACATAATGTAGCTGTGAGTTCAGCTTCCGAAAATGGTGCAGCAAGGCTTTCCTACAGCAATCTTCGAAATGAGGGAATATTGCCCAATACTAATTTGGATAGAGATGGTATTTCCATCAGCCTCGACCAGCAACTAAGCCGAAAATTAAGTGTAGATGCTTTTGCGAATTACATCAATTCCAGAAGCGACAACAAACCTAATTTGGGCTATGGCTATGAAAATGTGATGTATGGATTCAACTGGACAGGCAGGCAAACTGACATAGCTGCTTTGCGCAATTATTGGCAGGCCGGTCAGGAAGGAATTCAGCATTACGATTTCAACTATTTATGGCTTACCAACCCTTACCTGACACTATTTGAAAATACCAATAATTTCAATAAAAACAGAGTACTGGGGAATGCCTCCATTACCTATGACTTTACTGAAAAAATTAGTCTAAGAGTACGAATCGGTTTAGATACCTATAGTGATAAAAGAGAATTCAGAAGAGCCTTCAGTACCAACAGAAGGCCATTCGGTGGCTTCAGGGAAGATAATATTTCTTTTAGTGAAATGAATACTGATTTCCTTTTGTCATTTAAAGACCAAATCAACACTCACTGGAAATACAACCTCTCCTTAGGAGCAAACCGGATGGATCAAAAGATTGATTACATCTATTCCGAAGCTTATCAATTGGCTGTTCCAGGCATTTATACTTTAGAAAATTCAAGAGTGCCTTTGCGCGGATCCAGCCAGATTTTTAACAAGCGAATTAATAGTGTGTACGGTTTGGGGAACATCAGCTATCGTTCCTCCTTATACTTTGATCTTACTTTAAGAAATGACTGGAGTAGTACTTTATCGGCAGAAAACAATTCATTTGCCTACTACTCTGCTGGCTTAAGCTACGTAGTTTCCGAGATGTTTGACTTACCTCAGTCTGTTTCTTATGCCAACCTGAGGCTAAGCGCTTCAAGTGTGGGCAATGATACTGACCCCTACCAATTAAACAACACTTTTCAATTCAATCAGAATTATGGTTCCTATACCAGAGTGACCAATGAGACCGTATTAAAAAATAGCAATTTAAAGCCGGAAAGACTAAATGCTTATGAAATTGGAACAGAAATTTGGTTCTTAAACGATCGCATCCAATTGGATCTGTCCGCTTACCAAAACACCAGTATCAATCAAATTATTGGCAGACCTATTTCTATTGGAAGTGGCTTTAGTAACATCATTGAAAATGGTGGAGAGGTACGTACGCGTGGATTCGAGGGCATGTTAAAATTTGATCTGCTCAGATACACAGGCTTGAAATGGCAGTCATCCATTAACTTTACTACTTACCAAAGCGTAGTTACCAAACTGCCGGAAGGTGTTGATCAATATGTAACTGGTGTAGCCAGTGTTTTTGCCGGATCAGGTGGTTCAAATGCTGTGTTTTATATAGCAAAAGAAGGTGGCCGTGTGGGTGATATGTACGGAACAGGATTTGTAAAAATTGAAGGGCAAACACTCTTCGGGCCCAATGGCTTACCTGTTCAGGATAACGAACTAAGGTTGTTAGGCAATTATAATCCTGATTTCATCACAGGTTTCAACAATCAATTAAGTTATAAAGGTGTACAGTTAGGCGTTCTAATTGACTGGCGTAAAGGCGGCACCATTGTTTCAAGAACCCGTGCCCTGGGAAGTACTTCAGGTGTTTTACAGGAAACACTGGAAGGCAGGGAAAATGGCGTAATTGGTGAGGGTGTAATGAATGTAGGTACAAACGATAATCCACAATATGTAACCAATACTACTTCTGTAGCTGCAAGTACTTTCTACAATAGTTACTTTGACAGAGGCAATGAAGAAAGTGCATTGTATGATGCCTCTTACATCAAATTGCGCCAGCTAAGCTTGTATTATTCAATGCCAAAAAGCTTTAGTAATTCCATCGGTTTTCAGGACATTAAACTGGGCTTTGTAGGAAGCAACCTACTACTCTTTACAGAAAACCCTCATTTTGATCCTGAACTGAATGCTATACAAGGCAGAAACATCACATATGGAGTTGAAGATATGTCTTTGCCCTCCACACGAAGCTACGGTATCAGTATTAAAACAAAATTTTAAATGCATTCCCTCATGAAAAATATAATTTTCACTTTATTAAGCTTATGTCTGATTACATTTGCTTGCACAGATAACTTTGAAGAAATCAATGAAAATCCGAATGCTCCGGAAGAAATCGGACCTCAATTTTTATTATCCAATGTTATTTCAGTATCAGCAGACAAAAACACTTACGACCAGGGTTTTAGGCTGTCCAATTATCTTACACAATTTTCTGCCAGCGTAGAATTTGAGCGTATTGACCGTTATGAAATGGGCACCAACAGCGAATATTGGAATGTCATCTTCGGTTTACTAACTGATATAGCATCAATTAAAGAAAATGAAGCCACTAATGAAGCTTATATTGCAGTAGCAGATATTATGCAATCATATTTATTTTCCCAACTAACTGATATGTGGGGAGATGTTCCTTATACAGAAGCCTTAAAGGCCAAAGAAGGATTGTACAGCCCTAAGTATGACATTCAGGAAAGCATTTATACTGATCCTGAAACAGGGATTCTGGCAGTATTGAAAAGATCAGCTGCCACGCTTTCAACTACTAATGATTTCATACAGGGAGATATGATGTTTGGCAATGATCTGGAGAAATGGGAACGATTTGCCAACTCTTTGCAGGTACGCTATATTTTAAGAATCAGCAAAAGAATAACTGATTTTAGTGAATTACAAGCTTTGGCCAATTCCGGAAAGCTGATGCAATCCAATGCCGACAATGCAGTGGTTCCCTATTTAAGCTCCGCTCCTAACCAATGGCCTATGTCACAATCGGCTCTTGGGCTTTATCAGGAACATAGAATGACTCGAACTGTTGATTCTATACTTAGTGCCTGGGATGATCCCAGAGTGCATGTTTTATATAAACCCACTCAAAAAAGTGTTACTGATGGTAATCCGGAATTCAAAGGTTTACAAAATGGACTCAACAGGGAAACCATTAGTGAAAGAAATATTAATTTAAACGATATTTCCCTTTTTGGGGAGATATTCAGGGACATTCCTGATGGTATAGATGCGCAATTTATGCAATACGCTGAACTGCAATTTGCATTGGCAGAAGCCGTGGAGCGTGATTTCATTACAGGTGATGCACAAGCTTATTATGAGAATGGCATTGCTGCTAGTTTTGATTATTATCAAACTGAATTGCCAGCTGATTACTTTGGCAGAGAGGGTGTACTTTTAGACAATACTGATAATCTTACTAAAATACTCACCCAAAAATGGGTGGTATTGAATACCAATGGTCATGAAGCCTGGTTCAACATTCGCAGAACAGGAATACCGGCCATAAAACCCGGACCTGACAATTTTAATAATGATCAATATCCGGTCAGGTATTTATATCCTGAATCAGAACAGGCTACCAATAATGCTAATTTCCAGGAGGCCTCAGAAAGAATGGGGGGCAATACCATTAACAGCAAAGGCTGGTGGGAAAAAGAGAATTAAATAATATGATTATGACAAAAGACCAACAACTCATTTTTGTATACAATGCCAACTCCGGTAAATGGAATGGCTATATGGATATTATGCACAAAATATTATCACCACAAACCTATGCCTGCAATTTATGCGCCATTACTTATGATACGTTTTCCATCAATAAAGACTGGGCAGCTTTTAAGGAAAAAACACCGGTAAAAATGAGCTTTCTTCATAAAGATGAATGGGAAGAACAATACAACAGAAAGGATGGACTTCCTGCTATTTTTCTGGAAGAGAAAGGATCAATTTCAGTTTGGATAGATCCGGAAACCATGAACCGGTTAAGTTTGAATCAATTAAAAGAGTTGATTTCAGAGAAATTCGGAATTGAAATGAGTGAGTAAAGAAATGAATACATTTAACAGGAATCTGCCTTTTCTCAAGAATTATCTGTTAAACTGTTTAATTTAAAAGAAGATATTACAAGCTTATGATTTTCAAAATTAGATAATTTCTAATGAAGTCAAAAATTACATTTTTAGAGTAAAAATATAATTTATTGTATTGAAAATATTCTCTTTTTAGGGCGTGATTTTATAAATTGTAACACAACTTACCCAAGTTAATTGGTAGAGTACGCTAATTTTTCCTTTCAATATCCATTTTCAGATTAAATCATTTCAGTATATCCCTGCTGCTTTTTAAGGGCTAAAAGCAATCTTTTAGCAGATACAGGCAAAAACATACACTTCAGCTTTTACTCGAAATTTGCAAACTATCACTCACCTTAAATCCCTATTTTTATAAAAACAAGGTAGAAGACAATGACCACAACCCGAAATAATATTCAGGTTTAGTGAAGCCTAACTAAAATAAAATATTTTGACAATGAAGCTGTTTCTAAAATTCTTATTCCTTTGGGGGTTGATGACCACCAATGTAATGGCACAGGAGAATGTGCTGGACCTCAGGGGGAAGGATTTAGATACGGAGATTCACACCCTTCAACATCAGTGGCAAATGGTATTTGGTGAATTTCTCTCTTCAGAAGAAATGCAATCAAAAAAAGTCAAATTTTACATTAATACATTAAATACCTGGACAGGAAAGGAGTATGATGGCAAAAAACTGCCGGCCACAGGCTATGCCACTTTTTACTTAAGAGTTTTGGTGAATGAGAACCAGAAAAACCTAGCCATTAACGCTCTTGTTACGAGTACTAATTATCGACTATATATTAATAATCAGTTTTTAGGGGAAATTGGTAAAGTTGGAAAGAATAAAGAGGAAGCTAAACCTCTTTACACAAATAAAATTTACAAAATACCTCCCCATGAAGGTGTATTGGACATAGTTTACCATGTGTCAAATTTTCACTACCGAAGAGGAGGACTAGTACGGGCACCACTATTGGGAAAACATGATGTCCTTACTGAAAGCAGGGCAAAGAAGATCGCTATTTCATTCTTTCTGATAGGCTCTATTTTTTTTATGGGGCTCTTCCACCTCGGTTCCAATTTGTTTAGACACAAAACAAAATTAGCATTCTATTTTTCATTGGTTTGTTTTCTGACAGTCCTTAGGACTTTAAGTGTAAATGAATACATACTTACAGAATACCTGAATTTTCCCTGGTGGTTAAGCACACGGATTGAGTTTATCAGTTTCTTCCTGATTCTGGCCTTTACCATTAAGTTTATTTACCATATGTTTCCTGCATTTATTCCAGTATTCTTTATTAGAGCCCCTTATTATATAGCCATTGGCGCTAGTATTCTGACAGTATTTCTACCATTATTCTATAGTTCCTACTTCATTCCTTTCATGCAACTGACTACTATTTTAACAGGTTTAGGCCTGCTATATTTTATTGCAAAGGAAAGTATTAAAGGTGACAAGGAAGTAATTGTGGCTTTAGTAGGCTTTATCATGTTATTTGGAGTCACTGTTATAGAAATAATGCTGCACCATTACAGGATAGTGGCTGATTTGGTTTTTTCTTCAGGCATATTCCTCTATTTATTTTCGCATGTAGTTATTATGGCCAACAGATTGAATAGCACACATGAAAATGTTGAGAAGTTAGGTCAAGCACTTAAAGTGGCCAATACTGAACTGGAAGGAAAAGTAAAAGAGCGAACGAAGCAACTGGACAAGCAGAATAAGGCCTTGACCCAAAGTATTCATCAGCTTAAACGTATAAATGAAGAAAAGAACGGATTGATACATGTGGTAGCCCATGATCTTAAATCGCCACTAAACACTAATCTTGGATTAATCCAGTTAATAAAAATGGAAGGTGGACTGACTCCTGATCAATTGGTGTTTCTGAAAAACCTTGAAAAATCAAATAAACAAGGGGTAAATCTAATTGATGATTTACTTATTCTTTATAATATGGAGTCTCAAAAAGAAGCCAATGTTTCCCCCATTGAACTTCCTGAGTATTTATCGGAGATGGCAGATAAGCACAGGGGTACCGCCTCTTTAAAAAGAATTGAAATTAAAACTGAACTGACAACCTTCTCCGATCCGTTTTTCACAGATGAAAGCTTGCTTAACAGAATTCTTGATAATCTGATATCTAATGCTATTAAATTTTCCAGAAGTGGAACTTCCGTTTACCTAAAGGCAAGACTAGAGGATGAATTCCTCTCTTTCGAGGTTCAGGATGAAGGAATAGGTATAATGGAAAAAGAACATAACAAGGTGTTCAAGAAATTTCAGAAAATGAACAACAAGCCCACAGGCAATGAAAGTAGTTCCGGATTGGGACTTTCTATTGTAAAAGAATTAGTTGAAATTCTGAATGGCGATATTGGGTTTAAAAGTGAGTCTGGAAAAGGTAGTACTTTTTGGGTAAAACTACCCAATCTGAAAAAAAATGAATTTGCAGAGATTTAAAGTATGTCAACTTTTAATGTAAAAAAGTTAGTTTACTTGTCTTTTTGAAGTTGTTTTCTTAAAGGTTTTAGAAGTCGCCACATACAAAGTAAAGCCTGATACCACAGTGATCAGTCCGAATACTGAGAAAATCCTGAGCAACCAGTTGTTAAAATTGTCCCTGCCAGCATAATCCATTGTGTGAAACATCCAGAGGAAATCAAAAATTCTCCATTTACTGTGTCGGATGGTCTGAAATGTACCTGATTCAGGACTTACATACACAGCACAAGCCGGTTCTTCAAAAGTAACTGCCCATACAGGCAATCTTCTTCCTCTGAATTCGTGATGGCTCCCTGCTTCTTCCAGATATTCTACTTCTTTTAATTTTGCAGGATGTATTACTTGTTCTTTAGCTATTAAAGTAGCTTCTTCCTTAGTAATGGGTGGTCGTAGTTCTCCAGTTTGTGCATTGGCCAATGCATATTCAGTTGTTACACTTTGTTTTTTCTCACTGCTGTTAGAGAAGTATTTAATTTGGTAATAAGGTATATCCAATATCCTTATAAGTTGAAATGAGCTAATAGAGTCGACAATATGATTTTCTTTTAGTGAGGCCAGTACTTTATCAGGCGAAACTGTGGCAATGTCAGCTGAAAGATATTGAGGCGACTGAAGAAAATGGTCACCGTGAATCTCATCCAGATTAGTCCAACTAAAATATAAACCACTAATGGTCCATGCAATAAATTGAATCCCAATAAAAAGGCCCAGATAGCGGTGACTTTTACGGATATAGTATTTTTTATTTTTCCTCATCTGACTAAATACTGACTAAACTCCTTTACTTTTTCTTATCTGTTGGAATAAATTCTATCAGCATTTAATAGTATTTTATTTATAAAGAAGCGCCAATAAAAATTATCCTTCAAATATAAATAGTATAATCAAAGGATAAAATATTTTACAATAAATCATTCCAAGAACACTTCAACTGTGATTAGCCCAGATGATCAAATTATCATGTTCTATTCCAGGGTTTCTTTCACGCTTCCACATTTTAACATTTTATCACCGAAGTAAGGATTTCTAATTTCTTCTTCGGCACTTAACCAGTAGGCTCCTTCATTATCAAAAGCCATAGGGCAGTATTGTCGATAGAGTATTTTTTGGTTTGCTTTGGTTGAATTAACCAGTGTATAAACATTTTCCGAAAGTGTATTGAAGCGAGTCCTTTGGTGATCAAGGTTATCAATTAGTGCAATTTGCTCGGCCTCAAAAAGTATATTCTTTGCCAATTGATTATTATGTCCCTCTAAGCTTTTCTTTATTTTAGCAGCTACTTCACTCGCTTTTTGGTTATCACTTTTGACAAGTGCATCTTTTAATTCCAGGTAGTAAGTAATTACCTGTTGAACTTTCTCTTTTTTAATTCCTTCCGCTTGAGTGGTATCAGTGCTGAAAGATTCGTCTCCGGTTCCAGTTGTTTTAGGATTATTGGATCGGTCTGCTCCCAATACTTTGGGATTGTCTTCATTTTTTATAGGGGCCCTACGATCATCAACTATTGAATCTGAATTCATCGCATTATTTTCACTTTGTTCGTTATTACTTTGACAGCTTTGGCAAGCTGGGCCCACAACCAATAAAAGTGCTGTGCTAAAATGAATAAATTGAGTTTTCATGAGTATTTATTTATTTTTAGTGGTCACCCCGATGCAGTCGGGGCAGGCTATGGAATGTCTATACTCTACCATCTACTTCCAAATTCTAGGCTTTACTAATATTCATCCTCGGTTGGTATAGCTAGTTTTATGGACATTTCATAATTAGTTTTTTAGTTATCTTATTTAAATCAACGCGTTTTGGAAAGCAAAAGATTAAGTATGAAGCTGAGAAACATTTTCTCCATACTAATCAATCAGATAATCAATGTTGATGACCAGTGGGCTGCTGCTTTACTTCATCCTCCTTCTCAAATACCCTCTGCCCTTTGCGGTAGGTTTGAGTAACTTCCCCACAAGTCAACATGACATCTCCAAAATAAGGATTGAGAATTTCCTCCTGCTCACTTAACCAATAAGCTCCTTCATTATCAAAAGCCATAGGGCAATGTTGTTTGTAAACTTTATCTTTTTGGAGTCCAAATAATTCTGTCATTTCAAGAACCTGATCTGAAAGCATCACAAAATGTTGGCGTTGTTCTTCAATACCTTTAGCAGCCTCCATCATTTCAATGGCACTTAACATGTCCCTTTTCAACTGCATCCAATGATCATGTGTATTTTTTTCAAGTGATTCCATTTCTACCTGGTTAACTGCCTCTCTTATATCAGAAAATTGCATTCTTGCAGCCTCAGCATCATTCTCCACCAGTTTATTCTTTAACTCAAAATACTCCTCGGCTATTTCAGTTATTTGTTCTCTGAATTTCTCAGGCACTTCCATGGTTTTGGCTTTCGGGCGTGTCATCATACTATAATTCCCAGCAAGCTGAGCAGCTGCGTCTACTGAAAATGCTCCATTAGTCACTATTTCCTCCCCTGCTTCCAGTCCTGATTCTACCAGCCACATATCTCCCATTCGTGTTCCAATAGTGATTTCCCGCATTTCATAAGCAGGAAACTCAGTATCAGGCACTTTCACATATACGATTGATCTTTTTCCCGTCCAAAGCAAAGCCGTTCGTGGAATGGCTAATGATTGTTTAGCTTTTTGGGAAGAAGATTGAATTCTTGCCTTCACAAACATGCCGGGTTTCAACTCCATATCAGGGTTGGCTACTTCTGCCCGTACTGAAGCGGATCGCGTATTTTGATCAATAATAGGATCTATAAAATCAACTGTAGCCTCATAAGTTTTACCGGCTATTCCGGCTACTGTGAAAGAGACTTTATCTCCTCTGTTAATTAATGACAAATCTGATTCATAGGCATCCAGCATAATCCAGACACGGCTTAAATCTACTACCTCAAATAATATTGAACCCGTATTTACGTAATCACCTACTGATATATTACGTTGCATTACCACGCCTCCTTTATCAGCAATTACATTAAATTCTGATTTTACCTTTCCAGATTCCTCTATTTGCTTTATTTGTGCTTCACTCAATTTCCATAATCTCAATTTCTCACGAGCTGCTTCATACAATTCCGGAAAGCTCTCTTTTGTACTGGCAGCTTCCAGGAGCTCCCTTTGTGCTGTCAAAAGTTCCGGTGAATAAATGGTAGCCAATCTTTCTCCCCTACGAACTACTTGTCCGGTAAAATTCACAAACAATTGCTCTATTCTACCTGGGTACTGAGCTGTAATAGTAGCGATATTCCGCTCGTCTGCCTGTATTTTTCCGCTCAATAAAACCTCTCCATCAGGACTGACCCCTGTTACTATTGAGGTGCTAATATTCGCCATTGCTACTGCTTCCGGAGTCATTTCATACACTACAGGATCCTGAGAAGCGCTGGAACTTTTTGAAGTGGCAGGTATTAAATCCATTCCGCAAATAGGGCAATCGCCCGGCTCAGGAAGCCTTATCTGCGGATGCATAGAACAAGTCCATATTTCCTCAGCTGCATGGTCCGCCAGTTCATGTTCCGATTGTTCTGTCACCTGTGGCTTATCAGGAGAACTGATCAAATAGCCAATGGCAATACCCGCAATCAAAATAATGACTGCTATAAAGTATTTGTTATTAAAAATATTTTTCATCTTTTCTATTATTAAAATCCTGATCTATATATCATCATTAAATCAAATCAGAAGTATAATTTTGCACTTCAGCACCTTAACACCTCTGCAATTTTACACCTCTTACTTATCACATCAAAGCTTCTATTTGCGCAATACTCATATGCTGATTCACAATAGCCTCTACTAATTTCAACTGATAATCAAGCAATTGTTGTTGTACTTTCAATACTTCCTCAAACCCTTGCCCACTGCCGGAATAGCTGGTCATCAGAAGTTGCACAGTCTGCTCAGCGAGCTTTGCCTGATCTTTGTATAACTGAATTTTTCGACTGGCATCTTCCAAATCCCTAACAGCTCTGCTCCATTCAACTTCCAGTTGGTTTACCATATCTTCTTTTCTCTGACTAACTGCCAACTGATTATACTCTGCCTCTTTATGCCGGGCATTATATTTTTTCCTCCAGATAGGAATAGTGACTGATACCATCGGCATAATCATATCTTTTCCACCCATGTCCATTCCATTTTCCTGCCTAGCACTAAAGGGCATATAGTTGACTCCAATGCCAAGCATAGGGCGGCCATTCAGTCGGGCCATTTCTTTTTGTACTTCGTATGCTTCAGCTTCAGCATCCAACATTTTCAGCATAGGATTATTTATTCTGATACTATCTAAAAGTGCTATTTTGTCCAGTGGAATAGTTGCTTCTCTCAATGTATCAGTTAAAATGACTGCTTCTTCCATCTCTCTATTAAGCAGCTTATTAAATTCTGTCAATAATAGGGCTTTCTGATCTTGTAAAGTGAGAAGATTACTTTCCAGTTCTTTCAGCTGTATGCGAATCCTTAACACATCACTCATAGTAGATTTGCCCGAAGCCATTGACCCACCATCAGAAACAACACTCCCAGCCGGCTTTACTGAAGGCCTTGCATTGTTTCCTCCCGAACTCATACCACCCATGGATGAACCTGATGAAGTTCCAGTCGGAGAATCCATACTTCCTGAAGAAGGCATATTAGAGGAACTACCTCCGGTACCTGAGCTCTTAAACCTACTCAGTGCTATCCGTTCATAAGTTTGGAGTATTTTTAAATTTTCTTCAGTGATCCTGATTTCTTCCTCCAGTTGGTACATTTCATAATAAATACTTTTAACCTGATAATAAAGATTGTTTTTGGCGTTCTCAAATACTTCATATCTCGCTGAAGCCATTTTACCCACCTCATCTTTTTGAGTTCGAAGCATGCCAAACCATGGAAACATCTGCATGAGTCGGATATCAGCTAGTTGATTGCCCATAAACCGCTCCATTGGCTGAAGGAAAAACCCTACTGTCAGCTCCGGATCAGGCAAAGCTCCCACCTGAGGAATCTGCTCCATTGTGGCCAAATAATCATTAAAGTAAGCCTTGAGCTCCGGATTTTTTTCTCCTGCTTCCACTAAATATCTCTCCAGATTTTGAGCCTGCGATAGATTAGTCTGCAACAGCTGTAGAATTATAAATATAGAAGTCAGAAGTCGGAAGCTAGAAGTATATTTGGTGGTTCCGAAAGACAAAAATTCTGTACTTATTTTTATCACTTTGAATAAAGTTTTCATTTGATTTTTTGTTTGAATGCTGTCATCATATTCATCAGGTTGAAAGCATATTCATAATGAACATTAAATACTTCTTCAGTTATATAGTTTCGCCTTTTAGCTTTATGCAAACAAGTCACTACTTCAGCCAATGATCGGATGGAATATCCCATGAACCTCCTAAATTCAGGATTTGACTGTCCTATGGCTCCTTCTGATATATTTAAAGCAATAGAATCTGAGGCTCGTAGTATTTGCGAGCTCAGATTAAAAATCTCCTTTTTGGGAAAATTGTCAGATAATAAATTCATCTCTTCAGCAAAATCCATGGCCTTCTGCCAAATAATTAGGTTTTCAAATTTGAATTTCATTGTTATATCTTTTAAATGTTAAAACTCTCTATTATTAACTCTTCTAACTCTCAACTTCGGTCTTCCGTCTACGAAGCTTCCATCTTCTGACTTCTTACTCCTGACTTCTATCTTCCGACTACAAACTTCGGACTTCCGGCTTCAATCTTCTTACTCCAAACTGTCTTCTTTCTTCCCCACTCTCCTCTCGGCCCACCAGCTATAAAGCACAGGAACCAGGAAAAGCGTAATCAACTGGATGGTCATTCCACCAAAAGCAGGTATTGCCATCGGTATCATAATATCAGACCCTCTGCCTGAAGAAGTGAGAATCGGCAACAAAGCCAATAAAGTAGTTGCTGTAGTCATTAAACAAGGGAGTACCCTCTTTTTACCAGCCTCCAGCACGGCCATCCTTACTTCCTTTACATTTTCAGGTGTATTCCGCTCAAAGCTTTGTTTTAGGTAAGTGGCAATCACTACGCCATCATCAGTAGCTATACCGAACAAAGCAATAAAACCAACCCATACTGCTACACTAAGGTTATAGGTTCCCATTTGGAATAATTCCCGCATATTGGTGCCGAAAACTGAAAAATTAAAGAACCAATCCTGATCATAGAACCAGAGCATCATAAATCCTCCGGCAAATGCCATTGCTATTCCTGAGAAAACAAATAAGGTGGTGGAAACCGCTCGGAACTGAAAATAGAGGATCAGGAAAATCACGATAAGACATAAAGGCACTACTATGGCCAAACGCTTTTCGGCACGAATCTGATTTTCATAGCTACCGGAAAACTCATATCTCACACCTGAAGGAACCACCAATTCCCCGGAATCGATCTTTTCTTTTAAATATCGTTGAACATCCTCTACAACAGTTACTTCCGCAAAACCCGGCATTTTATCCAAAAGGACATAGCCCACTAAAAAAGTATTCTCTCCTCTGATCATTTCTGGTCCGGGACGATATTCAATTTTTGCCAGCTGGCCCAACGGAATATAATTACCCAGAGGGGTGGGTACTTCCATTCTTTCTATACTCGAGGGATCATCTCTCCACTCCCGTGCATATCTAACCCGAATAGGAAAACGCTCCCTTCCTTCCACAGTAGTGCCTAATTGCATGCCGCCAATAGCTGTTTCAATATAATCCTGGACATCTCCCACATTTAACCCATAGCGAGCAATGGCTTTGCGGTCAATATCAATTTCCAGATAAGGTTTTCCTACTATTCTATCAGCAAAAACAGCTTGCTTTTTAACAGAAGGTACTTCTTTCATATACTGCTCCAATTTTAGACCAAAATCTTCAATGGTCTTTAAATCAGGGCCATAAACCTTCACTCCCATAGGAGCACGCATGCCTGTCTGCAACATTACCAGCCTGGTTTCTATTGGCTGAAGCTTAGGTGAAGATGTTAAGCCGGGAATGTTGGCCACCTTTACTATCTCATCCCAGATATCATCAGGGGTTTTGATATGTGATCGCCACTGCCTGAAATATTCTCCTCCCGAATCAGGTATCAGTAAATCTGTATCAATTTTTTCAGGAGACATAGTTGCGGGATCATACACCTTACCATCCTTCAACTCAAACTGCCCATCCTCATTCACTTTAAACTGAAGCTTAGTACCGTTTATGTCAGTCACATATTCAGATTTATAGCTGATGGTATTTTCGAACATGGACATAGGTGCCGGATCAATGGCTGTTTCCGCCCTGCCAGCTTTTCCTACTACAATGTCTACCTCCGGTATTGCAGTAACCAGCATATCCAATTTCTGTAAATAATCCTTATTGGCTTCAACACCTGAATGCGGCATGGAAGTAGGCATAAGCAGAAATGAACCTTCATCCAGAGAAGGCATAAATTCTTCTCCCAAACCAGGAAAAGTGTGTACCATACCCGACCAGCCCGAGCTTGTACGGATATCCCAGCCTAATTTATCCGTCACTTTAGGAACAAAACCAAAAACCTTATCGAAACCTAACCATACATTGGCTCCAATCAGTATGATTACAACGGGGGTTATCAAAAATACGGCTTTATGATCCAGGCACCACAACAGGATTTTAGAATAGTATCGAAGGAATAGGGCGAAACTGCCCAATACAATTCCTAAAATAACTGCTATGAAAATAAAATTGACAAATAAACTATTGGATACACCTAATGGAACCCACTCCACTGTCAGCAACCAGGCAACAAAGGCCACTGTTAATGAAACTTTCATCAGGTTTTTATGTGGACTGAATTTCTCCGGGAAATGAGCAATTAATAAGTTAATGATGGCAAAGCCAAAAAGCAGCCATCCTGCCCAATGCCAAACAGTAAATGCAATGACAGGGCCGGCAACTAACATAAGATAATTCCAGTAAACACCAGACTTAGCTTTCTTTTTCTTGTTTCCTGAAAAGACAATATGTGCAAAAGCAGGCATGATGATCAAAGTGAAAATAAGGGCTGCTATTAAAGCAAAGGATTTGGTGTAAGCCAATGGCCCAAAAAGCTTTCCTTCTGCCGCCTGTAAGGTAAATACCGGTAAAAAGCTCACAATAGTGGTACTTACCGCTGTTAAAATAGCAGTTGCTACTTCGGTAGTGGCATTATAAATAGTTGTAAGGGAAGTTTGACCTTCAGGAGCCTCATCAAAATGCCTCAAAATATTTTCATTGAGTATAATGCCCAAATCCACCATGGTTCCTATAGCTATGGCAATACCCGAAAGTGCCACAATATTGGCATCTACCCCAAAGTATTTCATGAAAATAAAACACATGAGCACAGCCAAAGGCAATAAGGAGGAAATTAAAATGGAGGCTCGTAAATTATAAACCATTACAATAATGACTATAATGGTAATTAGTATTTGTAAACTAATGGCTTCATATAAAGTACCAAGGGTTTCATAGATCAGCCCCGTTCTGTCATAAAAAGGAACAATAGTCACTTTTGAAACTCTGCCATCTTTTAAGGTTTTGGAAGGCAAGCCCACGGCAATCTTCTCAATTTCTTCTTTTACCTGGTTAATTACCTTTAATGGGTTCTCTCCGTATCGCGCAATAACCACTCCCCCAACGGCCTCGGCACCTGATTTATCCAGGATTCCTGCCATATTCCTCACTTGCGGGCCAATGTTAACCATGGCAATATCTTTAATCCGCAATGGCACATTATCCTCTACTTTTACTACCGCCTCTTCTAAATCACTAATATCTTTTACATAGCCTAAGCCTCTTACAAAGTAGTCTACCTTATTCACTTCAATGGTATTGGCCCCTACATCAATATTACTATTTCTGACAGCCTGCATCACCTCCATCAAGGATACATTATTGGCTTTCAGGGCTACAGGATCAATATCTACCTGGTATTCTTTCACATAGCCACCTACGGAAGCTACTTCTGCCACGCCTTCCACACTGGTGAGACCATAGCGAACATAGTAATCCTGTAGGGTACGCAATTCATGCAAATCCCAACCGCCTGCGGGCTTGCCATCTTTATCTCTACCTTCCAGAGTATACCAAAACACTTGACCTAAAGCTGTGGCATCCGGCCCTAATTTAGGCTGTACTCCATCAGGTAACAGCCCTGAAGATAATGAACTCAATTTCTCTAAAACACGAGAACGACTCCAGTAGAATTCGACATCTTCATCAAAAATGATATAAATACTTGAAAAGCCGAAAGCAGAGCTGCTCCTCACGCTCTTTACTCCGGGCATACCTAAAAGTGCCGTAGTGAGTGGATAGGTAATTTGATCCTCTACATCCTGTGGAGAACGACCCATCCATTCGGTAAAGACAATTTGTTGGTTTTCTCCAATATCCGGAATAGCATCTACAGGCACCGGGTCTCGCGGTAGAAAGCTGGTTTCCCAGTTAAAAGGAGCTGTTACTATTCCCCATACTACTATTAGCAGCAATAAAAGAACGGTAACTAGTTTGTTTTCAAGAAAAAACTTAATAATGGAATTGAGCATTTTGCATTCAATTTTCTGAACTATTGATTTGAAAAAAGACAATAATATTGTCTAAGCTGCCCTCTCATGAGGGATAACTTCAGTAGTGAAATTGAATGAAAATTATAGTAAAAAGGACTGAATAAGCACGGGGATATCGCGCTTAATCAGTGGTGGGGTATAATCCTGAAATGGAATGTATTGTGCAGAAGCCTGAAGGAAAAGTTCAGGAACTACAATATAAGCTACAGCTACTAACTGGAATTCACTAACTGAAATAGTAGTTGTTTGTAGTACTTCATCCTGTGCATCTACTTCAATTGATTGGTCTTCACAGCAGGATTTAGAATCCAGTTGATGAGTAGCCTGTTTCTTATGGCAGTCCGGCTTTTGATGCTCCATCCCACAACCTTTAACGGAATCAAATAGGGCAATACTATCCAACTCTCCCATACAGAAATGCATATTCAACGAATAACTCGTTGAGCTGAACATCACCAAAAAGGCGAGTAAAAGAGCCGATATTTTTCTAAAGCTTAACAATTCTGTGAATATACATGCTAAGTTACGGAATTTCTTCAAAAAAAGTTCTCCTTGAATAAAAAATCTCCGTTAAAGAAAAATTGTGTTAAGTGCATTTAGTTTAAATGTAATAACTTAATTTCGCCACGTATATATTACAAGAACCAAGGTACAATGCTTGATTATCCTTTAAAATTCATTCCCATTTTAGTAGAAAAAATTTGGGGTGGAAATAAACTCACTACTATTCTTAATAAACATTCGGATAAAGAATTTATTGGCGAAAGCTGGGAACTGTCAGACTTGCCTGATCATGTTTCAAAAGTGGCTAATGGCAGTTTAGCAGGAAAATCAATCAATGAGCTTTTGTCAACCTACAAAGATCAGCTGCTGGGACAAAAAATTTATGCGGCTTTTGGTGACCACTTCCCGCTTCTGATTAAATTTATTGACGCAAAAAAGCCATTATCAGTACAGTTACATCCCAATGATGATCTGGCTAGAAAAAGACATAACACCTCCGGGAAAACCGAAATGTGGTATATTATGCAAGCAGATGAAGGAGCGAATATCTTTATCGGCTTTAAAGAAACCACTACTAAAGACGAGTATTTAAAACATTTAAAAGCTAATAAAATAACTGATTTGCTTAATACAGAAGAGGTAAGCAAGGGTAATAGTTTTTTTATCAATACTGGCAAAGTGCACGCCATTGGTGCCGGAGTACTATTAGCGGAAATACAACAAACTTCAGATATTACCTATCGCATCTACGACTGGGGGAGAAAGGATAAAGATGGCCATGGACGGGAACTTCATACAGAATTAGCACTGGATGCTATCAATTTTGAGAAAAAAGATGATTTTAAACTTCATTATCAAAAGAAACAAAATGAATCTTCCTCTTTGGCATGTTGTCCCTACTTCACCACTAACTTCTTGCCAGTAAAGGGAAAACTGAATAAGGACTATAACCAGTTAGACTCCTTTATTATTTTCATGTGTGTGAGTGGCTCCTGCAAAATCGGGATAAATGGTAATTTTGAAAATATTCAGAAAGGCGAAACGGTGTTGATTCCTGCCAGGAATAAACAGGTAGTAATTGAGTCTGAGGGCTGTGAATTATTGGAGGTTTATATTGAGTAAGAGTTAAGTATGGGTGCGAAACGCTCCCACCCAATTTCGTTAAGTTAAGCTTTCAACTAAAACCTCAACCTTTTATCCTTCTCCCAAAGCTATTAAGTTAAGCTTTAATTAAAACCCCTTCCTTGCATCCTTCCCCAAAGAGAGAAGGAAGATTGTCTTAACTTAATAGTATTGATCCTTCTCCAAAGAGAGAAGGAAGGTTGTCTTAAATTTAATGACATTGCACTCGCACCAACCGAGGTTTTGCAAATGTCCTGTGAGTCACAGGACATGGAGGCATTGTAGGTTACGATGGAACTGTGATGCATGAGAGAGTACATGTCATGCCTTCGATGCCAACATTAACTTTTTATAAAAAACCGCAGATTCTCTGCGGTTGTAATATGAAGGATATATCCTTGTTGCTCTATAATTTGTATCTATAAATAGCAGCTAAACCTGCTTGATTAGGCATCTTCTCTTTAGGAATTACAATAACCTCTCCCCCCTTGTCCATTACTATCTCAGCAATCTCATCTGTCAGGTCTCCCACTTCAGGGTCTTCTATGTCTCCGGTTTTTAAAGTCCCGGTAGTTTTATCTTCCACTTTTCCACCAATAGTGGTATCATTGGCTACCAATAATTTATGGATCTGGCCCAATGCCATTGCTTTTCCTATTTCTTCCAGATTGATACTCCCCGCTCCCTTTCCATTGGCTTCTTCAAACTCAGCCATTAAGTTTTCTATTGTTGAAAGATAATTTGGCTCAATCACTTTCCATGCCATTTCTGATAATTTTTCTACCGGAACGCCAAAAGGATCAATTTCAATTTTCTCTTTCATTAGCAAAGGGTTTTTATTCACTTCTCTAAAAAGATGATGATGCTCCGGTAAAGCTGCCAGAAGTAAAGGTAAGCCTGTGGGTTTTGAGTGATACAGCTCAATATCCTCTGATACTACACGAAAGAATCTTTCTATGTATTTTTCGGACTTATCTTTTTTATGTCCGTGACCATGCCGCATGGCAACGCTACCTATGCCTACACCTCCATAGCTGGCAACAGTCAACCGCTTGTTTCTATCTTCCAATTCATCATCAAGCAGTGCTTCTTCCATATCTTTAGCGACACTCGGGTGAAGTGCTACTTCGGATAAGGAGTGGCGATTTCCCTCAAATAGCCTGATCTCAAACAGGTTAATGGCCAGCACCTGAAATCTGTCTTTCGTCTGCAAATAATTGCGCAATGGCTTCGTAAAAAAACTATCCGAAACTATTAATTGTTCCTTTATCGGCATTTGTAATACAATGGTTTTAAAGAAATCAGGGGAGCTGAATACTGCAAGTCCTTCAGTGGTATGTATCCAGAAATCCTCATTATCAGCTAATTCTTCAAATGGTTTCAGAAAAGACTTTGTTTCATCAACAGAATATTTTTGTCTAAGAGATTGTTCAAGTTGCTTTAAAAGGTTTTTGTAATTAATAGGATCCTTAAGCCTTCCGGGTGAGGTTTTATGAGTAGGAAGATAAAGTGAAATACAGGGGGCTGTATGTTCAGCCTTCAAATCCTCCAACATTTCTTTTCTTAAAATTTCCATAAGGGGTTTGATTTTAGTTATGTACCTAAGTATTTTATACCTCAAAAATGAATCAAAGGTTACCTTATCCGCAGGAGTAGTTTTAGCTTTGATGAAATAAATATTCCTTGGTTTACAGGATAAAAGATAAAGAAGAACTAATCAAATTGATTGTAAGCTTGCCGGGTTTCATCAGCTCAATTGGCAGCTATTTTGATTTCTCTTTGGCATGTTCATCAGGCACTGATTTGCCGTAATGATGGTCTGAATAGGCTTTGGTAAATTCCGCACCTAAAAAGACAATCATAGAAGAATAGGAAGTCCACAATAATAATAAAATCACCGATCCTGCAGGCCCATAGCCAGACCCTGGGTCAGTATTTCCAAAGTAGAGACCTAATGCAAATTCACCCACAACAAATAATAAAGCCGTCATAAATGCTCCAATCCATACTGTACGCCATCTTATCTTAGCATCCGGTAATGCTTTCATCATCAACGCGAACAATAGGGTTATTATACCTAAGGAGAAAGCAAAATGGGCAAGCTCTATAACTGTCAAAAGATGATCACTCCAGTTTTCCCGAATCCATGATCCAAAGGCAGATAAAAAAGAAGAGAGTATTAAGGAAATAAGTAATAAAAAACCAATGGTAATGATAAGGCCAAAAGAAAATAAACGTGTTTTTATCAAAGGCCAGATTCCCGCTTTTTGTGCTTCAGGTTCTACTTCCCAAATTTCATTCAGTGATTTCTGAAATTGTGCAAATACAGTAGTAGCGCCAATCAGTATAGTCGCAAAACCAAGAATAGTAGCCCAACTGGAGTCTTCTGTTTCCATCGAACGTTCCAACAATCTTTGTACTGAGTCTGCAGTATTAGTGTCTATGGTATTACTTATCTGCTGGTGCAATTCACCACTTACCACCTCGTTGCCAAAAAAATAACCAGCAATTGAGATGGCTACAACCAGTAAACCGGGTAAGGCAAAAATGGTATAATAGGCAATAACTGCGCCTTGTCTGAAAGGATCACGTTGCCACCAACTTGCTGCTGCTTTTTTAAAAATTATACCGAAATCTTTAACTTTTTTAAATTTCATTATTTAGCGCTTTTATTATTTATTCTATAGATCAAACAAATGCTGTTCATATCATTGTAAAAGTTAAACAATTAACTCCTTGCTCTACTAGTTTTACAATTGCTTACAAATTCTTCAACATCTACTATAGAAACTAAAATAATATACCTCTACGCAATGAACATAAATGCAGATACAGTGGGCCTACTATTTCTTGTGCTAAATCATCTGTCAGCTATGCCTGTTTCTTCTCATAACTTTAATAATGATGAAAATGACTGCTAAAACTAACAATAAATGGATGATTACTCCCAAACTATATATAAATAGACCAATGGCCCAAAAAATTAATAGTATCAGGGCTAATGGATATAATATTCTTGACATGAAACTTAATTAAGTGAAACAAGTAATAGGACTTTTACCCACATTCAGTAAAATATTCAATAAATAAATACCAAAAATCCCTTAAAATTATCTAACATCTACTAAAATGTAGTTACATGTTTTTTTGCATATTTTATATAACTTACCTATTCTATTTCTCAATCACTCCCTGTGAATTATAATTTTACAAGATTTGTTATTCTAGCGCTACTCCAACAACTATGGACTAATGGAAACACAAGTTCCCATCCCCCGAATTAGAAACTAAAATTGCACCATGAACGTTAGAGGCTGATAAAAAAATATTTTGTTGAACTATTAAATACTTTAGCGGATTAGGAATTACACTGTTTTTGTATATCCATATTTTTTTTGTATATAACCTGTATTATTAAGTTATATTTACCTACTTTAGAATATATTTTCGACTAACTATAGATTTCTTTAGATAAAATTATCATTAAAATGTTAAACAAAATCAAATATAAATGTGAAAATTATCCATTTCACTACAAATAAAATGATAAATTTTTAATTTTTATTCAAACGGTTGAATAACATATACCTTAAAAGATAAAGCCTAAACTTGAATATTTGAAATGGACCTTATATTTAAATATGATATACATTACACTTGTAAAAAGATTATTCAGGAAAAACTTGATAAACTTGGGATAGACTATGAATATACAGGAGTTTCGGAAGTAAAAGTATTTGAAGACCTGTCTCAGGATCGAATAGAAAAACTTAAAAGCGAATTGGACTACTACGGTATTAACTTAGTGGAAGACAAAAAGAAGTTGTTGGTGCAAAAAATCAAAAATGCCATCGTTGAAATGATTTATTTGGATGAAGGAGATTTGGTCAATAAAACCTCAATTCATTTATCTGAGAAACTTAACCTAAGTTATGGGTATCTTTCTAATGTTTTCACAGAGGAAACCTTATCTACCATAGAAAATTTTATTATTCTACAGAAAATAGAAATGGCAAAAGTGCTGTTGACCAAGGAGGATCTTTCCTTGACAGAAATTGCCTATAAATTAAATTATAGCAGCGTAGCACACCTTTCTAATCAATTCAAAAAAAAGATAGGGCTAACCCCCTCAGCTTTTCAACGAGTACTTGAAAAAAGAAAGCAATTAAAGCAAAAAGATAACAACTAATTTTTCTAACTAAACTAACAACTTTTTTATGAACAACCACCCTATTAAAATCTTACTAGCTGACGATGATGAGGATGATCGCTTATTTTTTGAAGATGCCATTGATGCTTTGCCCTTAAGAACCTCCCTTAAAATGGTAGAAAATGGAAAAGAATTAATGGACTACTTGCTATTGTCTGAATCGCCCTTGCCTGATGTCATATTTTTAGATCTAAATATGCCTGGCAAAAATGGTCTTGATTATCTCACAGAGATACGGGCACACCCTAAACTTCAATCAATTTCTGTTGCGGTATATTCTACATCCTCCTCAGAAAAAGACATTGAAGAATCTTTTGTAAGGGGTGCCAATATTTACATTAATAAACCTAACGACTTTAATGACCTTAAAGATGTTTTGAAAAAAGTAATCTGTACCAATTGGCAATATTTAAATACCAGTTTTAATAAAGAGAGCTTTTTATTGAGTGTGTAAGAGTATGGTATATTGCTATGTCGTTTAGGAAAGTGCGTTTTGTTAGCCTTTTTGGACATTTGGAGAGAAACCACACATCCAGGTATCATCTTCCAATCTGTAGAAAAGATAGTATGAGGCTTTTCCCAAACGGCATATTAATAAATAAATTCATATGACTCAATTAAGATTTCCAGAGAACCTGTTAAAAGTATCACTCACTATTGCCATATTTCTCTTATTGGGTATTTCCAGCGAAAACTACAGACAGTTCAGGTCCTATTCTGAGAGTCAGAAACGTATTATCAAGTCCCACGAAATTCAGACACTTCTGCAAAAATTATTGAATGCCATTATTAAGACAGAAGCCTCCTATAAGGCGATTATTGTCACCAATGAAAAAGAAATAATTGAAGATTACTTTGAGCAAAAATTAAATATCCAACCACAAATTGAAAAAATAAAGCTTCTTACAACAGATGATTATATAGTTCAAGCAAAGATTGACACTATACAGAAGGTTATCAATCAGCGTATTAACTTCCTTGATCAGCATATATATTTAGATAGCAAAAGAAATCAAGGGATCTACAAAAGTGCCCTCACTAGTTCTGCCAAACTGGTTGAAGATGTGGAAGATTTAATTGAAGAAATTATCATTGAAGAAACTCTTGCATTAAATGAGAAGGAAAGTCTGAGGGATAAAAAATATAGAATTAACCCCCTCCTGCTTCTAACAACTGTTTTATTTTCACTTTTTATATTCGTAATAGGTTTTATAGCGCTCTATTATTATCTTAAAAAAGCAAGGAAGACTCTTTACACTTTGAAGGTTAACCAAATGATTTATGAACAGGCCGAACAAATCTCGCGTTCAGGCCATTGGCATTATCGGCCCGGAAGCAATAAAATTACCTTTTCCACTAACTTATTCAGGCTTTTAGGTTTTGAGCCATATAGTTTTAAGCCAAGTTTAAAGAAATACCTGGATATAATATCTGTCAACGATCGTCCCAATTTTCTTTCAGCTCTAAAAAAATTAAAATCAGAAGGCCATACCCCTGCTATTGATTTAACCATTATTACTCCTGACGGAAAGGAAAAATGCCTTAGGTTTGTGGCCCGATTATTAAATGATAATAACGGCAACAAATTGGTTGTTGGAGCCAATAAAGATCTTACATATGAAATCGAAACCAATAAAAAATTGAATAGGTTAAACTCAGATCTTAAAATGCGAAATAACATTTTCAAGTATGCAGAGTCCATTGCTATGGTGGGAAGTTACTCTTACGACTTTGAAAAAAAAGAATTTAAATTTTCTGATAACCTCTATAAAATGCTGGGCTTTAAACCAGAAAACTTTCCACCTTCTGAATCAAAATTTGTAGAGTTTATCCATATTGATGATCGTGCTGATTTTATTGAGAAAATGGGCCTAGAAAATGTTATGAACAATTTTCACATCAATCGTATCAGAATTATTGATAATAATGGAAATGTAAAATACCTCTCAGTAAACAAAAAAATATTTAATGAAGACAATAGTAAAATATTAATCGTAGCCTTTAAAGATATTACGGAAGAAGTTTTGATCACTAAACGGTTAGAAGAAAAAAATGAAGAACTATCCAAAAGTAATGAAGAGTTAGAATCGTTTAACCATATAGCCAGTCATGATCTGCAAGAACCGTTGAGGAAAATCCATACCTTTATTTCAAGAATAAGGGATTCGGATGATTTAAATGCATCACCCCTGATAGTTGACTATCTCTCCAGAATTAGAATAGCCGCCAACAGAATGCAAAAATTGGTGATTGATCTCTTAAGCTTTTCAAGGGCATCCAAGGATAGCGATAATTTTGAATTCAGTAATTTAAATAAAATATTAAAAAGTGCACTTCACGAGCTTAATAGTGATATTCAGGAAAAGCAGGCTATTATCAATTATGATGAATTACCTTCTGTAACCATTATATCTTTTCAGTTTCAACAATTATTTGTAAACCTGATAAGCAATGCCTTGAAATATTCTAAACACAACATTAGGCCTGTTATTAAAATAAGCAACGAAAAATTAACATTTGATGAATTATTGAAATTCCCCCACTATAATGAAACTGAATTGGTGAAAATAACATTTGAAGACAATGGAATTGGGTTTGAACAGCAATACGCAGATGTCATTTTCATTCTTTTCCAACGCTTGCATGATAGAAAAAAATATAGCGGAACAGGAATAGGATTGGCCATTTGTAAAAAAATCCTCCACAACCATAGAGGAAGCATTTTTGCAGAGGGAAGACCTGAAGTTGGCTCTAAATTCACTATCATTTTTCCCAAAACACCCGTTAACAGATCCTTCTGACTAGGAAAATATTCCACTTTTATCAATTATTCATTTCAAAGCGACTACAAAATCATATAAGCTTTCAAAATAACTATGTAAGATTCCAACTCCGTCAATTATTACCTTTGTAGGTAATTAGTTGATACATTTCAGAAAAGGAATCAAAGGATTTCTTATGAGGAAATATATTTCCATACACGTCCTCAATTTGAAATTGCTTTACTAAATACAACTGCCTTATTTAAATCATCGGACATTTCTTGAACCTTAAGGCTGTAAAAACAAAACTAAAACAGAACCTATTAATATGTCTCTAAAAGAAAACAATCCAGTGTTAAGGCCGATCATTGATCAGTGGATTAGTATTTTTCTGAATAATAAAAAAGAAATAAAGGAATTGATGGACAGCTATGGTTCTCCTTTAAATGTGCACCATTCCAATACTTTTTTAAAGAACCATTCCGCTTTCACTAAAATTTTCAATAAATACAAACTCAGGAATAGAATCCTCTTTCCTAAAAGTTCATACAATTGTATAAAATTTATTCAATTGGCAGCCAGGCACGGTATTGGAACAGCTGCCTCCTCTATAGATGAAATTCAGGAATGCCTGAATGAAAATATGGATGCTGATCAAATAGTGGTCTCCGGTAAATACAAATCCAGAGAATTACTCCATTATGCAGCAAGAAATAACATAAGAGTAATTTTAGATCATAGAGAAGATGGAGACCTACTTCAGTCGATATGTATCAAATTGAATAAAAAAGCCCATGTTGGTTTCCGCCTGGGAGGGTTTATCTTTGAAGGTTCGCCTATAGCAACAGAATCAGGACTGCCCCCCGGTGAGGCCATTGAATTACTTACTGATCAAATAGCTAGTAAATGGAGTCATTTGGTTTTTGAAGGCTTTCATTTTCATATAGAAAAATATTGTGTATTAAGAAAAGCGGAAGCCTTAAGGCAGACTCTTGTATTAGTGGATATCCTGGCCAGGAAAGGAATAAAAACAGATTACATAGATATTGGAGGCTCAATTCCCATCAATTATTTGAAAGATCCGAAAGAGTGGGGAGAATTTAATAAAGCCCTTAAAAACACTTCTTCTCTCACTTATTCCGGACTTGATTTTGAGGAAAAAAATACTCAATATAATCCAGAGTCATCATTGAAAGATGAACACATATTTCCTTATTTCTATAAATTCCCCAAAGAATTTTTTCTTGAGAAGCTGCTCATGCAACCCTTTTCCATACATGAACTAATGTTTCAGGCGATCAGATCCAGGGGACTTCAGTTCATGATGCAACCCGGCCGTGCCTTGTTGGACCAGACAGGCATAAGCCTGGTACGAATTTCAGAAATAGAGGTAAATCACGACAATGATTTAATCATAAGGTTAGATATGAAGCCGGAACAGTTAGGCAAGCTTAAAATTGACTATCTTCTTGATCCGTTATATGTAAGCCAGGAAGAAACACCGGAAGAAGAACCATATAAAGCTTACCTCATTGATTCTGCTGATTTAAAGCCAAATCTGTTCATCAAACGTAAAATTAATCTTCCCAAAAAACCGGCTATAGATGATATCATCTGCTTGATAAATACCGCAGGCTACGCTATTCATCTTCACGAATATGAACTGGAGCCTACTGATTATGTACAAAATATATTCATCAATGAAGAGAAAACCCATTGGGAATATGAATTAGTGGCTTCCTGAAAAATGACTTAATAATATGAGTTAAAGAGAGTCATCTAATAATACATTGCTTTTAAAATATCTTTCTTCTTTAAAATCCCTATAACACATTTTAACATGCAACACCTCATCCATTCAGCATCCTTAAAGCCCACAGAATTTAAAAGATTAATAGGGGAATATCCTTTGGTGCATACAAGTCCGGGACCGGCCTTATTAGTAAGTGCCGGTGTCCATGGAAACGAACCAAGTGGAATAGCAGCATTAATACGTGTTTTTAATCAACTTGAGATGAATAACATTCAAATGAAAGGCCGGATAATGGGTGTGTCCGGCAACTTACAGGCCTTAAAAAAGGGCGTTAGGTTAATTGATCAGGATCTGAACAGGATATGCACACCTGAAAGGGCAGAAAAGTTAGAAAAAGGCCATCCACCAGATTTTGCAGAAGAGGCGGAGTTCAGAGAGCTATTGCAAATAATAAATAGTCTGAAAAGAGATCCTATTTATGATCCTCTGTTTTTTATGGATTTGCATACTACTTCTTCTCAAACCACACCCTATATAAGTGTCAATAAACAGGAAAAAAGTTTCTCTTTCGCCAAAACCTTTCCCCTTCCGGTAGCCAGGGGAATAGAACAATTCATTCCGGGACATTTTGATCATTATTTAAGTTTAATGGGTCATGTAGGTTTTACATTGGAGGCCGGCCAACATACCGATGAAAAATCCATTGATCATCATGTAGCAGTGATATGGTTGGCACTTGCCAAAGCTGGCTTATTACTTAATCCTGATAATGAATTCGTGGAGCATTCACGGCAACTACTGGAACAATCATCACATGTTAAAAAGGGGAATTATGAGGTTTTCTATCGGTATAATATTGCCCCGGGTGAAATATTTAAAATGGAACCGGGTTTCAAAAATTTCCAACCTATAAAGACAGGAGAGCTTTTGGCCACATCTGACAACAAACCTATTTATTCCGAATGGGATGCCTACATTTTCCTCCCGCTTTATCAACAACAAGGAAGTGACGGCTTTTTTGTGGTAAAATCATTAGACTCATGACCTTATGCTGCTATAAGCTACGGTTCTACCATTAAAATTTAACGGTATTATTGACTATGATTAGAAGGATCGGCCTTATTCATTTTAGGGATGCCTTTGGCGTTGCTTCTTTTTGATTAAGCAAAAAGAAGGGAAAGATTCTTTAAAGTATCAGTGACAGAAGCAAGAACAGACAAAAAATTCTTGATATATTTTTTATCTCATGTATCTAAATGTAATTGTCCACTAAATTCGCAGGAGAACCTAAGCTACTATAAAAGCACTAACTTTTTGACTATTGAAAATGATGTAAACTATAACAATTATTATGTAATGAGATCGCACTGAAACTCCTCTAATTTTGGGTATCTGATTGTAATCAGGAGTATGATTTCGCATACGAAAAAGAACCATGTAATTAAATAAACTTTTAACTAAAAAAACTATCGCCATGAACAAAGATTTTAAAGAAGGCCAAGTAGCAAAAGAAATTGAAAGCCAAACTGCCAAAATACCATCAGATGTATATTTATGGACTGCTGTATCAGCAATGGGTGCTTCATTGGCATTAAAACTAATGAAACAGAAAAATACCGCATTGTTCGTGGGTCAATGGGCAGCACCTCTCTTAATTATGGGAATTTACAATAAGATTGTAAAAGTAGAAGGATCAGATTGATTGTTTAGAATTCATTTTTAGACTGATTAGACTATAAAAAGATATACCAGGAATCTATTTTTTCTACATGCGAACTATTTTAGTAATGGATTCGTATGTGTGAGATTTCTGGTATTTTTTTATCCCTCAATTCAACACCACTCAATGCTATTAAGTTAAGCTTTTATTCAACCCTCAACCTTTCATCCTTCTCTCCCGATTGGTCAAGCTGATGGGAGGAGGAAAATTGTCTTAACTTAATACCATTGCAACACCACCAGTAAGGCTAAAAAAAAGAGGGCAACTGCCCCCTTCTTCATTATTGATTAGATTCTCAAGACTGGTTTACTCTTTAACAGCCATTTCATTTACTTCTGATTCAGCTATTTCAGTGAGCAAGGCATCTGTTTTCTTTTCTTCTTCCAGAGTTTCCGATAAAATTTTTGCGCATTCATCAGATCCCATTTGCTTAGCCAAATGAACAAGTGATCCATAGGATGCTATTTCATAGTGCTCTACTTTTTGGCAGGCAATAATGATTCCCGCATCCCGTACCATTGTATCTTCTTTGGTACTTTTAAGGATTTCCTGAGCTTCTTCAAGAAGCCCCTCCATAGCATCACATTTTTTACCTGAAGCTTTTACATCAATTATCTCAAAAACCTTTTCCAGCCTTTTTATCTGGTTTTCAGTTTCCTCCTGATGTTTTTCAATTGCATTGGATAATTTTTCAGATGTAGCAGATTTACTCATCTTTTTTAATTCTTTGGCAAGATGATTTTCAGCCCAGTATATATCCTTTAATTCATGAACAAAAAGTTCGTGAAATTGTGAATTTTTCATTTCTTCGGATGATTTGTTTTTTGCTGTCATGGTTCTTTTTTTTAGGTTAAAAAATGTACATTATGTAATGTATTTACGTAATTATAGGCAGTTGTGGTTATATTCTATTTGTTTTTCTTCCGGAATTTCAGCACTTATTTTTGAGCACTCTATAATCGTCAGAAAGGCAAATTGAATTTAATAACTACGCTTATTACCTTCGAACTGCTTCCGTGGACTTGCATCAGTCATTAAAGCCACTATCATTTCGCCCAAACCGAAAACCACATGCGGCCAGAACACTATATCTGCAAAATTAAACAACCAGGGAGATACAGCTAAGAAGGCGCCTGCCAGAAAATCAATAAATAAATGTGTTTTCATTTCTATAGCTTTCACGGCACCCAACTCATAATTGGTAATTAAGCTGTAAATAACAGTACCTACTCCCAATACAATAGGTATAGTACTTGCACTTCCTGTGTTTTCGAAGTTAAAAATCCAGGGGGCTGCTATTAACAATATTCCAATTGAATAGTCAAGATATCCGTGGGTTTTTCTGCTTATAATTTTCATAGCCTTGTCTTTTGGTTAGAAAGGAAATCTCCCAAATATGATACCATGAGTGCACAAAATTCCATCAGCTAAGTACTTGTTCAAATTAGGTGTAAAAGACTGATGGATAACTCCTTAAAACATCACCAAGCCAGGGAATAAATGGTTGATTTTTATGGACAAATGTGAAAAGCTCCTGATTGTTACCAAAGTGCCACAATTTGGAGCCAATAGGTAACACATCAACTTCAGTATTCCAATCTCGATGAAAGCCCTGAAAGCAAATCCAATAGCTCTTTATAAGTTCTGTAACCCACTGCTTTTACGCTTCTTTTACTTTTATTATTTCTAATCACTAAAGAGGGATACCGATCAACCCCATCCAAGGCAGCTTTTTTGAGATCTTCCTTAAGCATTTTCCGGCTTTCTAAACCATGAAGATCTCTTTTGAAGTGGTCAACATCAAATAATTGAGGATTTGTAGCAGATATTTCTTCCACTAGAGTATAAATTACCTCCGGCTTAGAAATGTTCAATCCTTTCTCCATTACTGATTCCCAAAGCTTCAACAGTACCTTTTCTGCGATTGTCTCAGATTGCAAACGGGTTGCCGTCACTGCCAAACATGCTGGATAAGAAGAGGAAGGAGGATCATTTTCCCATATCATATAGTTAAGTGGCATATTCATTTTGGTTGCTGCCTGCATCCACATAGGTCCCATTTGAGCCGGCTTATTAATGGAATGAAGTAAATCAGTTGATGATTCCCAATTCTTGATCATACCACACATACAGTAGGTAAGGGACATATCCTCACCAAAAGTATTAAGTAATTGCTGGAGTTGAGGTTTTAACCCCCAGCTCCAGCAACATAGCGGATCCGTATAGAAAGTAATTTCGATACTACTGCCCTTTAATTCTTCCTTAAGCAATTGAATGTTTGGCTCTGCTTCACTTATCATAGCACTTTGCTGTCATACTTACTCCATTGGATATCCTTATCAGGGACGGAAGACTTTATTTCTTTGGATTTTTTCTCGCTTATATTTTTCTCCCTTTCCTTTTTAGCATCCTCATCAATATGGGTTCCAGTAGGCTCCACATCCTTTAAACCATTTGTTTTGATTACATAATCCAATGGATCTTCTATATGTTGCCATTCTTCTCCCAACCGGGAAGATTTACCAGTATTCCATGGTCCTTTATGCTTAAAGCCTGAAGACATATCAAAGTAGGTATTGCTATATCGCGGATCTGCTTGCCTTACACCAGGCGGGAAATCATTTTCTATATCGGATAAAGCTGCCTCAAACATTTGCATATGCGCCACTTCGCGTGTCATCAGAAATTTCAAAGTTTCCTTTACATCAGGATCATCTGTAAATTTCATCAAATACTCATATACAATTTTTGCCCTTGACTCCGCTCCAATATTTGACCTCATATCTACTGAAGGATCTCCATTGGCATTTACGTAGGCTCCCGTCCAAGGCACTCCATTGCTGTCTGTGAGGGTAGGTCCTCCACCTGACAATACAGTAAACTGAGGGTTAACCATTGCCTCATGAATATAGCCATCCCTGCTACTTTTTCCGTCCAACAATGACATAATTTCCTCCTTCTCTGATGTATCTTTGAGCTCTCCGTTCACTCCGTTTAACAACATCTGGATGGTAGCACCTACAATTTCCAGGTGGCTAAATTCCTCTGTTGCAATATCCATGAGCATATCATACTTGTCCGGATAAGGATTTTTACAGGAAAAAGCCTGGACAAAATATTGCATAGCGGCTTTTAATTCTCCATTTCCTCCACCAAATTGTTCCAATAATAAGCGGGCAAATTTGGGGTCCGGCTTGGAAACCCGGGCATTAAATTGTAATTCTTTTGCGTGATAGAACATATTAAAGTTTTTTAGAAGATTAAAAATTGAACTAGTTGAATTAAAGCTTTGTATAACTGAAGTGGAAGCTAAATCAATCAAATTATAAAGAGTTATGTACTAAATAAACCACCTGCCAATTAATGATTGAACGAAATTCCATGAGCCTGTAATAAACAACCTCATAAAATCCTGCTGACTTTCCTCATTTAAACATTCAATTATAAAGGCAATATATATTCCACTTGAAAGAATGCCATAGAATGGCACATTGGGACATGTATGCAATAAAATGAGCGTGACATTATGGTGCATTTTAGCCACACTTTGGAGTGAAAATGTTACCTGCTTTATCTGTTCTCTTCAAAAAATATGGCCTATCATTTCGAAATTATTCCTGAGTTACTCTACTTATCTATCTTCATGTTTTCTGAGCAGTCTGTCCAATTCTTCAAATTAGGACGCTCTAAAGAAGACTCACTATATTGAGAATCAGATTTACACTGTAATATTAAAAGGGAAAAGAGTGGGATTTTTTAAGGATAGTGGTTTTAATTTCCTGCACTTGAAATATGATTTAAAGGTGTTTTGGGGCTAAACTCAGGTTTTAATTGCCGGAAGCAAGTGCTGTAGGTAAACATATGATTTACTTCACGGACTCAATTTGAATAATGACATTGAAGTATTATAGGGTTCACTTCACCCGCTTGTAATTAATGCACCTGAGACTTTTTCAGCAAGTCCCAATGAAGAAATATACAGGCATGTATTTTGAATATATCATATCAAAATAAACTATTAATCATTTTTAATTTAAAACTAAGACTATGAAAAAACTTATGATGATCTTCTGTGCAACCGGATTTCTTATTTCGGTAGCATGTGATAATAATACCAGAGGAACCAGGAATGACAATGCTACCGATCAAACAGATACAACTGGTGTTTATGATGAAAACGCTGATGATCCGGAGTATGACAGAAACCGTTTTGGAGCTGACCGTGGCAGAGATAACACGGGAGCCGAAACTGATCGAAGGGTTGCAGACGAGAATATACCTGATGACTACGGTGACAACCCGAATCAAACGGAGGGATCAATAAATGACCTTCCAAGGGAAGTACGTGAAAAGCTTGAAAACGATGAGGCTTTTCAAAACATGAAGCTTCATAGCAGCAGATCGTACACTCGTAATGGAAATACCTATTATGAGATTACCCTGGAAGAAACAGGAACTACAACAGATAGAAGAAATACTAACAATCCGTAAACATTAAGGGTATATTCTATAAATCGGTTCCTGATCATAAGCAGGAACCGGTTTTTTAAAATCAGATTTAAAAAAGGTTAATTATGAAAATAATTGAAGTATTAATACTTTTTAAAGGTCTGCCCTAAACGCTTATGCATTACCTTTCCCATACTTCCTCAATTTATCAAGCTTGTCAATAATTGGGCTGGATAAAGCTCCATGAAAGAACAAGGAGATAATGATAACTAATGCAACCACAGCGTATAGTTCATCAGCTTGAGGAAAAGGCGCCCGATTTAAAGCATATGATAAATAATAAATAGCTCCAAATCCTCTTATTCCTATCAGGAAGGTTATCCCCCATTTATCCCTCCAGGGAATTTCATTTATATTAAGCAAGCCTAATATTCCCGCAACAGGACGAATTATCGCTATGATAATAACAGCCAGTAATATTAAACTTACATTCAAAGGAGCCAAAAGGCCATTTGCAACTGCTGCCCCTAAACCTATTAATATAAGTACCATGAAAATCCTCTGTATTTTTTCTATAAAGAGATATAGATAAGTATGATAAACATGAGTTGGTTCCAGTTGCCTGATAGTAACTGCTGCAATAAAAACGGCTAAAAACCCGTATGCTCCAATATGCTCAGTTATTCCATAAATTATTAAAGTAATGCCCACGGAAGTTAGACCCATAATAGATTTTGACAATTCACTTTTAACTTCTATGCTGAACAATGCTTTTGCGCATGCATAACCCAACAGCAACCCCATTAGCGCACCTATTATCAACTTATATAGTACATCAACTACCAACCAGGTCTCCCACCAGTTTTCAGGATGGGCACCAAAAAGTACCATCACCAGCGCCAGATTGGTAAAAGGAAAGGCTAGCCCATCATTAAAACCTGCTTCAGTTGTAACTGCAAAACGAACTTCATCTTCTTCAATATCGTCTATATCTTCCAGATCCTCCATCTCCTCCTGGCCATTTTCTTCATCTTTGCTTCCTTTTTTGGGGGCTCCAACTTCCACATCAGAAGCCATTAATGAATCTGTTGGAGCAATTACAGCCCCTAAAAGCATAGCAGTTGCCGGCACAAAAGCCGCAATTACCCATCCCGCCAAAAAAGTTAAAGCTACTGTAAGTATCATTGTGATAGTAAGCAGGTACCAAGTGACTTTCCATCCTTTAAAGCTAAAAGGACGGTCAATTTTCAAACCTGCAGCCATGAGGGTAATAATTACTGCCAGTTCAGTAATGTGCTCTACAATAGTACCTTCTTCCTTTATATCAGGGGGTTCCAACCCTAAAGGTAACTTGATGATAAGATAACCTATAATAAAAATCAGGGAGGGCATACCGAGTGGTGCAGAAGATAAAATCCGGGGCAGAAAAGAGGCAATAAATATACAAACACCTATAATCAACAACCATAAGCTGTAGTCATCGAAAAATTCGGGTAATTTTAATACTTCCATAGGACTTATTTAAAAAGCACCTCTTACTATATGGCTCAATAGCTTGAATCTTATCGGCAGTCCCCATACCACCCCATACAATAAATGAAATAGCTTTTAGTATTGTATGTTCATCATCTTTAGCTTGGTGTACAATGTCTTTCTGTGGATATTTAATATTTCAGCGGCTTTGGTTTTATTAAAGTGGACCTTATTTAAAACCTCTATAATTTTTTTGGATTCCGCATGGATGGCTGTTGATTTCAAATCGGTATATTCATCAAAATTCCCATTTAGTTGGGTTTCTTTTCGCTCATTGCTAAGGCTCAATTCCTGAAAATGAGCATGCTCATTCGCAAGTATTGAAGACGGTAAAGCATTCAGGTATATATAATTGTCCTTTGATACAAAAAGGCTTGCCCTCCTGATCACGTTCTTCAGTTCTCTGATATTACCAGGCCATGTATAAGTTTGGAAATGATCAATTACCTCTTGCGACAATTCCGGTTTTGGTCTGCCAAGTTCCCGGGCTGTACATTCCAGGAAGAAATCAATGAAAAGAGGCAAGTCTACTTTTCTATCTCTCAGAGCCGGTACTTTTAAAACAAATTCACTTAAACGGAAAAATAAGTCATCTCTGAAACCACTGGTTTCCGATTTAGATCTTAAATCTTCATTTGTAGCAGCAATAATTCTGACATCAACCGGAATCTCCTTAATTCCTCCAATTTTCCTAATCACTTTCTCTTGTAATGCTCTTAAAAGAGCCATTTGTGTTTCCAATGAAAGATTAGCTATTTCATCCAAAAAGATCGTCCCACCTTCTGCCAGTTCAAAGAAGCCTGTTTTTTGTGAGATGGCTCCTGTAAATGATCCCTTCTCATGCCCGAATAATTCACTACCTGATATTTCCTTTGAGATACTCCCACAATCTATGGCTATGAAAGGCATGTTTCTACGGGGACTTTCATTATGAATCATCCTGGCCAGAGATTCTTTTCCAGTTCCTGTTTCTCCCTCTATAATTACTGAATAGTTGGTGGGTCCTACCCTTTTTACTTGTTTAATCATCTCCCGGGAGAGCTCGCTTTTCCCCACCACAAACTTCATTTCGTTAGCTCCAACCTCCGAACTTTTATCATTGTTTTCAGAGATACTATTTTTAATGGAAATCGCCTCTCTGATTACTTCAAGCAACTCATCAGGGTTGAGAGGTTTTGCCAAATAACTGTATGCCCCTCTTCGAACCAAGGAAACAGCATTTCTTAAATTTACTTCATTACTGATAAAAATATAGGCTGATTGAGGTTGAATGACAGAGGCTTTGTTAAAGAATTCAGTCCCGTCAAAGTCTGGCAAACGATAGTCGCAGATGACCACATCAAAGGCTATCTTCTGGATTAGCAATAGGGCTTTCTCGCCATGTGTTGTGGTCTCTACTTCAAAGTTTTTTTTCGTAAGGAATTTCCTTAATAATTCGCATGAAGACAACTGATAATCGACAATGAGTATTTTTTTCATAAAATCATTCAATTACTTTTTAGACAACAATTGTAATCCGGAGCTTGGCTGATAAACTATTGCAGATAACCAGATATATCTCATCAGCTCAATTTGTATAGAATTTATTGATACATGCGCTTTCAACTTTTAATATACAGATTCAATTAAAAGTTTGAACTCAAAGCTACATACTATTGCTATCGGCTTTGTTACATCAATTTAGCATAAGGTTACAAAATTTAATTCCAGCAGATTTTATCATACGTTTTTTAATAAATCTAAAGATCGCACCCTTTCAGGGCTAATTCCACTATAATTATTACGGAGTGCTACACACTCCGCTGATGAGAAGGCTCTTTCAGGGCTGTTGCTAACACAGTTTATCAACTGAGACAAAGTAAAACCTTCTATCCCTAAAAGATAGTAGCATTAAACCACTTCTGACCGAGAGGTTTAAGTCCTGAAAGGACCAAATCAATAGCGAACGGGCAACTCCCTTCGTTATAAAAGAGCGTACAACAAGAGCCCTGAAAGGGTGAAATCAATTAAATCTATTATAATAGCAATTTGTTTAAACATTTAAAACCTATTAGATTAATGTCTACAAAAATATCATATAAATCTATGGGGCAATCACTTACGAAAAATTACATCCATTTAATATTTAGTACGAAACATAGACAACCTTTAATTTCCGATAAGATAGAGCATGAACTTTTCAGTTATTTAGGGGGTATCTGTAAAAATCTCGAATGTTGGCCCATTAAAGTTGGGGGTTATAAAGACCATGTACATATCCTATGTATGCTCTCCAAAAAAATAGCATTAATGAAATTGTTAGAGGAAGTTAAAACCCATTCCTCTAAATGGATGAAGACAAAGGGAGATGAGTATAAAAAGTTCTACTGGCAAGATGGTTATGGCGCTTTCTCTGTGAACCCGACAGAGATCGATTTAGTAATTGAATACATCTCCAATCAGAAGATTCATCACGGCAAAAGATCCTTTCAGGATGAATATAGGGCTTTTCTAAAGAAATATAAGATTGAATATGATGAGCATTATGTTTGGGATTAGATGGTCAAAATATTGATTACACCCTTTCAGGGCTAATTCCACTATAATTATTACGGAGTGCTTCACACTCCGCTGGTGATGTAGCCCCTTCAGGGCTTTTATTTACTCTGTTCATTAATATAGACATAGTTTCTGATCGAGACGCTTCAGTCCTGAAAGGACCAAATCAGTAGCGAACGGGCAACGCGTTATAAAAATGCGTATAACAAGAGCCCTGAAAGGGTGAAATCATCACTTGACCCTATAACTCAACTAACAAATACCTAATTAAACGAAGTGAAGAATTTCGAATTTCATCTGTAAACATCATAGAAGTAAATTATAAGTTAAAAAATTTTGACCCCTCCTATAAGTATAAGATAGATTGACAAAAATTTTGACCTTAAAGTAATAGTCATGAACCCTCAGTCCTGAAAGGCTAAATTTCATTCCATAATAATTACAAATTGCTACACACTCCGCTGATGATGTAGCCCCTTCAGGGCTGTTGTTTACTCAACTAACAAATACCTAATTAAACGAAGTGAAGAATTTCGAATTTCATCTGTAAACATCATAGAAGTAAATTATAAGGTAAAAAACTTTGACCTCTCTTAAAGTAGGTTACTAAAATTTCAACTTAATGGTAATGGTCAAACCCTCAGTCCTGAAAGGACCAAATCAATAGCGAACGGGCAACGCGTTATAAAAATGCGTATAACAAGAGCCCTGAAAGGGTGAAATCATCACCTGACCCTATAAGCTATATATTTATAAACTAGCGGATAGATCTTGCTTCATTCTATACCAAAACTGAGGATCATCTGAAATCAATCTAAACATATTAACAGTGACCACACCAAAAACAATGTGAGAAATAAACAGGGCAATAAAATAATGAAAGAGAGAAAGAACCGGAGGATTCCTGTGCAACACAAAATATGACCTCCAAACAATAATTGAAATACCCCCACTCAGTGCACCTATAATGACAGAATCAGTGACAGTAATATCGAAAACTCCCCAATTCCATAATAGAAAATACATTAAAGAGAATAACATACCTATTCCAAGATGGGCCATACTGCCAGTGAGAAGTACTTTTTTACTCTCAAGAGACACTTGGCTGGAACTACCAGTAAGCATTGTCCCTAAAACGTGAACTACTCTGGTATCCTTTTTTGATACCCGGGCATAGAGGTACATAATAGCCGTCATTATTAATGTGCCGGCAAGTCCGGAAAATATGGTGAGTAAAAAGTTACTAAATGTCATACAAAATAGAAATGATTTAATGCAACCAATTTACTAAAGCAAATCGTTAAATACTTTTAAATGAATGATGTATTCCTCCTTTTTTCTTCGGAGGTCGCCTTATTTTATACAAACAAATTTTATTAAAAACCATAGCCTGCAAATACTTTTGAAGGTTGAATTCAAATCATTAATAATTATCTAAAACGACATCTGGATAAAACGGAATGATTTTCGACTCTATTTTTTAAATAATGATCAAAATAAAATCCAAAACAATATGAAAAGCAAATTACCTAAGGAAGAAATCCAACATGCACTGGAAACCATTAAACAATTTTGTTTGAGCAGAGAAGCTACAATTGCAGTAGCTGAAAGTGTTTCTTCAGGTTTGTTGCAAAATTTGGTTGGTTCCGGAAAAGGTGCTATGATGTTTTTTGAAGGGGGAATAACAACCTATAATTGTGATCAAAAACTGCAACATCTACAAGTTCCATTTGAAGAATGCAACCCTTACAAGGGAGTAACACAACGTGTGGCAGAAAAAATGGCTTTAGGAGTTTGCCAACTGTTTAATTGCGAAATAGGCTTGAGTTTAACAGGATATGCTTCCCCTTTACCTGATCGAGATCTTGTTGAATTGTTTGCTTATGGAGCTATCGTTTTGAATGGTGAAGTGATCTTTAGTAAAAAAATCCATAGCGAGAAAGAAAATCCTGAAGAGGTAAAAGCAGAATATTGTCATCAACTATTACTAGCTTGTGAAAATCTTTTGCAACACAAAAGTAAGAGTAGTGTAATATAAATCGAAAAGAGAAATAGGAGAATTGAGTAAGCTATAGAATATTAAAAACATTAAAAAGCCCGGGAATATCAATATGCACCTTTGCCAATATTTTACACAAAGTGTAACATAAAATACACACTGTGCCACAAAAGTGTGCAAAGTATTTAACACCAGATTGGGGGAAGAAAACTCAATGCAGACAACACATTGCTGTATGCCGCTTTAAAAAATTAGAAAGTAATTCCCCGAAGATTTTTCAGGGAATTACCAATTAAAAATGAAAGGTGTTACCTTGGGGTTCTGTGTTCAGGCTCTGCCCTGCCCATCCGGTTAGTTTCTACACCATAATAGGTATTGATTTCATTGATGAACTCAGTTTGAGGTCCTGTGGGCCAATTATCTTTATCAAAACCCGGAGAGTTTTTCAGTCTTTCTTTATCAATATCCAAAACAAGTACTTCATCAACAGTATTAAAAGAAAATACTTGCCATGGAATTGCAAAATACTTGCTCTCAAGGTTGAGAAATCCTGTATTTACAGATAAAACAGCATATGCAACTTCTCCGGTTTCGGCATCTAACATAATATCTTTGATATCGCCTATAGTTTCATCAGATAAGTTTTTTACTTTGCTACCTTCCAAAGTTGAGGTAGATAAAATCAGATCATTATTTTGATTTCTCATGGTTCTAAAAAATTTAAGGTTTAAAAAAATTGTTATAGCAAAAAATATTTCCAATATCTATGCCAAAACAATTTGTCTTTTTTCATTTAATGGATATCATGAAAGCATCAAGGAAAGATTTTCAGGCAACACTTGCCACTGTGGGATGAAAGTTTCTGTAAATCCACATTTAAATGTAAAAGAACATTTCTATTGCCCACTTATCAAAAAATCACTAAAACGATTTATATTATGCCTTTTATATTTTTAATTACATTTGCAAGTTATTAGCTTGCAATAAGATAAACAACCAAACTAAATTGGAGTGATTTTTGAGAATTTCACCAGATAATTCTTAAATATAAAAATAACTAACTCTTTCGCTAAGCAATCCCCTACCTTAGTGAATCAAAAACCTTTAAATTCCTCACATAATGAAACAGCAAAGTGAAGAAAGCAAAGTGACTATTTTGGGCAATGAAAAATTCAATACATTTGCAGCTAGGAAAGAGCAGGCGCTTGATTTAGATGCAAATGTAATCAATAAGGAGGACTTCTTTCATTATTCTGAAAGCCTTGCCGACATGGGAGTTTGTGACATTAATCTGGTTTCAAAAAAAATTAATTTTTCAGATAACCTATACCGCATATTGGGATTTGAACCTGGCAGCTTTACTCCCACCGTCAAAAAAATCTTTGAGTTGGTACATCCGGATGATATAAGACACTTGAAAGGAGTTACTAAAATAGGTACACACAATACACATAAGGAAATAGGTGCCAGTAGAATCAGAATAATAACAAAAGAAAATGCGATTAAATACATTAGCCTGAAAAACCAACTTTTAGAAGAAACGGATAATACCATCATCATGGTAGCTATCAAGGATGTAACTACCGAAACACTCATAACTTTAAGTTTAGAGGAGCAAAACCAGGAGCTTATGAGGAGCAACTCGGAACTAGCTTCTTTCAGCCAGATTGCCAGTCATGATCTACAGGAACCTCTTAGGAAAATTCAGATTTTTATCTCCCGGCTGGAGCAAATGGAAGAGATGCGCCTCTCCCCAAAAGTAGGTGATTATATCAGTAAAATACAGCTTACTGCCAACAGGATGCAAATGTTGATTGTAGATCTTTTAGCCTTTTCCAGGATATCCAAATCGGAAGAAGAATTTGAATATACTTCCTTACAGGGCATTTTACAAGATGCCTTACATGAAATTTCCTTTGACATAGAAGAAAAAAAAGCAGTCATCAATATAGATCCTTTGCCTTTTGGGAAGGTGATTCCATTTCAAATACAGCAACTATTTGTTAACCTGCTCAATAATTCGCTCAAGTATTCCAAAGCAGATATTGCGCCTGTGATTAGTATCAAAAATGAGCAACCCAACACAAAGGAATTAGAAAAATTTTCCCCAAAACAGGAACAGGAACTCATTAAAATTTCCGTTGAAGATAATGGAATTGGCTTTAACCAGTCAGATGCAGAAAACATATTTCTGATTTTCAAACGGCTACATGGTAAGTTGGAATATTCCGGAACAGGAATAGGCCTGGCCATCTGCAAGAGCATAGTAGAGAATCATGGAGGAACCATAGAAGCTAAGGGCACTCTCGGAGAAGGAGCCAAAATCTCTTTTATCATCCTTTCCAATCCACCTGACCGCAGATAGTCTCAGATCTCACCCTAAGTAAATATTTTGTCGCAGTATTATTCTACACCCCTCAATGCTATCAAGTTAAGCTTTAATTAAACCCCCTTCCTTGTATCCTTCCCCGAAGAGAGAAGGAAGATTGCCTTAACTTAATAGCATTATAGTTCCGTCCCATGCTATTAAAGTTTTTTGAGGCAATTCAAGTTTGCGAGCAAAGTGCGCTTTTTGTCAAATACTAAAGGTCAGATCAGGGGTTCTGAATTTACTTAAACTTAAGTACAATAGGGTTGTTAATCATACAATAGTATTCTCCTATAAATCCTTCCAAAATCTCCTAATAATATAATACCTATTCAAAAACATGTAAGGATTTGCTAGCTAATAGCCGATAAATTAGTCTCCTGAAAGATTAGGATCTGAAAGTGTTCCCGCTATGGGAATACCATTGACAGGAGCTTTCAATAATGGACTTACAAAAGCTATCAACATGACAGAAAAGAAGAAAAAACCGGCTCAAAAGCAGGAAAAGCAACCCGGAAAAGAGCACAAAATGTCTCCGGAACCAAAAGCCAAAAAAGAAACTCCCGGCTATAAAGGCAGTGGAAAGTTAAAAGACAAAGTGGCTATCATCACAGGTGGCGACAGTGGTATTGGCAGAGCTGTTGCAGTTGCCTTTGCACGGGAAGGTGCTGATGTGGTGATTTCTTACCTTGAGGAAGACAAAGATGCCAAAGAAACCAAAAAGATGGTAGAGGAAGCAGGGAAGCATGCCAAAATCATTAAAGGTGACATCAGTAAAATGAAACACTGCCAGAAAATAATTAATGAAACAATGAAGGAGTTTGGTAAGTTGGACATCGTAGTCAACAATGCTGCCCAACAATACCCACAGGACAATTTTGAAGATATAACAGAAGAACAACTTCGGAAAACTTTTGAGACAAACGTTTTTTCCCAATTTTTTATCATTAAAGCTGCCCTTCCTCATTTAAAAAAAGGAGCCTCCATTATTAACAGTACTTCGGTTACGGCTTTCAGGGGCAGTCATCATTTGATTGATTATGCGTCTACTAAAGGAGCTATTGTGGCTTTTACCAGGTCGCTTTCTGCCAACCTTACCCCAAAAGGAATTCGGGTAAATGGTGTGGCTCCCGGCCCTATCTGGACACCGTTAATTCCTTCTTCTTTTTCGAAAGAGAAGGTAGATAAGTTTGGCTTGAATACACCTATGGGAAGACCCGGTGAGCCTTCTGAAGTAGCTCCAAGTTATGTTTTTCTTGCCTCGGAAGATTCAAGTTACTTTTCAGGGCAGTTTCTGCATCCCAATGGAGGCGAAATTATTAACACTTAAAATTTAAAAGCTAAACCAAAAAAATCATGAAGAAGTCAATTTTAACTACGCACCCAACTAATATATATAGGAATGGAATGTCCGCTAATCTCAATGAAAAAGACTCGAAGAAGAAAGAGCGGGAAGAGGAGGAAGAACTCAGGAGAAAACAAAACAAGAGGCATGAGGGAGATGAAGAGTATATTGAAAAAGACCCCAATGAAAAAACCATGCCCAATAAAGTAGAAAAAACCGAACAGGAAGGCATGGGCAGAAGCGAAAAAGCCAAAAAACAAAATACCGATGAAAGCGATAGTGTTAAGAAGAAAAAGTAGCTATTTAACTCCTTGAGGTATTACTTTTCTTTTTAATGATAATGGCCAGAGGCGTACCTCTGGCTATTACCTTACAATAAATCTTTTATTCATTAATTGACCATCTGCTTCTATGACCACCATGTATATTCCCGGTGACAGCTTTTCATCCCTTACTTCAAACACATAGTGTTTGCTCTTCTTCCCGGAAAAGTTATACAGGCTCTGGGGTTTGTCCAGGGAGACAAGCCTTAGCTTCACCTCATAGGGTTGCTCTCCAAGGATCTCTATCCTGAACCTGCCATCATTGGGGTTCGGGTAAATCTGCGCACTCAGGTGTAGTTTATCATAACCTTTGGCCAGGGCTTCTTCCTTTTGCCTGGCAGCTTCTTCTTTTGATACTACTTTTATTTCCTTTCGGATGTAATCCTGGCACAGACCAAGGTAAGCGTACATGCCCATCTCAAAACTTCCCGTCCTGGTAAAGATAATCTCCTGGTAGGCCCCCTGCTGCGATACTACATACACATCTTTATCATCCATGGTATTCCAGGACACTGAATCAGGCATAGGCCAGCTTACATCCACAAACACCACCGTATCTCCTACTATTGCTTCGGTGGTCAGCAAAAAGTCTGACTCCATCACATCATCTCCTTTTAACACTTCTATGACGGCCTGGTCTGTACAACCATTAGCTGTACTCACTCTCAGCTGGTAATGACCTGTGGCCGTTATGCTGACTTCTCTTTGGCTACTCTTAAACCCATTGTCTGCTGTCCACTGATAAGTAGACCAATTACCGGCATCCAATATCACACTGCCCCCTTCACAGAGGTAAACTGTTTCAGGAAGGTTGCTTAACCGCACCGGTGCCGGATCTTCCAAACTCACTTCCCCTTCCACCCGGCAGCCATTGGCATCTTCAATAATATAAGTGTGCGTTCCTGCCATGGCATCCGTTAACACGGACCGGGCTGTGGAAGCCCCATTATAAAAAACCTGATACGGAGCAGTTCCTCCCCCGGGCAATACTTCTATGCTTCCTGAAGGCTCCTGGTAACAAAGCGGATGGGTAGCTGTCACTTTTTCTGCAACCAGTGGATTGGGCTCATCCAGGCCTATGGTTTGGATAAGCTGACAGCCTTTGGCATCTGTAACTGTCACTTGATGGTCCCCGCTTGCAAGGTTTTCACTTGTCACTCCTGAGCTGCCATTGTTCCAGATCACTTCATAAGGTGCTGTCCCTCCTTCAGGCAAAACAGTGAGGCTACCGTTGGAGGCTCCATAGCAGCCAGGCATGGTTTTCTCTATTTCGGCCAGGTTTAAAGGCAGGGGCTGGCTTATCGTAAAGGAAAAGTCAACGCTACAACTGCTGGAATCAACTACTTTCACAAAGTAGGTAGCTGCCGGAAGATTGCTTCTCTCAGCTCCCTGGTAGCCATCAGTCCAGTGGTAGCTGTATGGTGGGGTCCCTCCTTTGGCTGTTAAAGCAACACTGCCGTCATTTCCGCCAAAGCAGCTTACAGCTCCAATCTCTTTCTCTAAACTCAGCTGTGCAGGCCCTGTTATTTCAAAGCTTTTGGTAAAGCTGCAGCCTTTGGCATCCCTGATGGTGAGCTGATAAGTGCCTACGGCTAAATTCTCCCGGCTTTTACTCTGCGGACCATCGCTCCAGCTGCTTTGATAGCCTCCATTGCCTCCTGTTATATCAAAGTCTATGGCTCCTGTTCTGGACCCATAACAACTCACATGGCTCAGCTTAAGGTTATCAATAGATAAAGGGGCTTTCTCTTCCAGTGTAACAGTCTGCTTATATGCACAATTATCTGCATCCGTGATCTTATAGGTATAATCTGAAGCGGCTACGTTTCTCAAGGTGCTTCCTACCTGCCCGTTGGACCATTGGATCAGTGGATTCCTTACACCATGGATATTGACAAGCTCAATTTTACCGTCTGAACCTCCTGAACAAGTCGGTTGGGTGAAGAGGGCTTCTGCGCTTATTTCCTCTTTTGCAGGAACAATAATCTCAAAGGTGTTGCTACAATTTTTGCTGTCTGTTACGCTTAACTGGTGGGTACCGGAACTCAGGTCAAACCTGTCTTTTACAGATACGCCATCTTCCCAACTCAATGTATAGGGTGGGCTGCCTCCATTTATCTCCACTAAAGCACTTCCGCTATTCTCCCCGCTACGTGCAGGTGCAAATGCTTCATAATCATAAGTGAGGGTGTCGGGGGCAATTAACTCCACAAACTGCTCGTCCATGCACATGCTGCCATCAAAAACCTCTACGCTGTAGCTGCCTGCAGGAATATTATCCAGGCTGTTGCCTGTGCTGCCATCGGACCACAGGTAGGTGTAGTTTCCCACGCCTCCGGCTACATTTACTGTTAAGCTCCCATCGGATGCCCCACTACAAGCAGGTGATACTTTGTCAAAACCTGCTATATAAACAGGGTTTAAGGTATTGATGGTCACTGACCGGAATTGCACACAATTACCGGCATCCCTTACCGAGACAATATAGGTGCCCGCCCTTAAACCACTGGCTTTTGCCGTAGTTTGATTTTGCGCATCATTCCACTGGTAACTGTAAGGGGCGCTGCCATTTACTCCCACTACTTCTGCAGAGCCATCACTGCTGTTAAAGCAACTGGCCGAGGTAATTTGCTGCAGCTGAACAGAAAGATCGCTCCCATCATTTTCAATGGTAAATGTGAGGGTATCAGTGGAGCATCCTGTGCTGTTAAGGGCGTAAACAGTGTATATACCGGCAGCCAGGCTTTCTGCTGACGGTCCGCTGAGTCCTGCATCATGAGACCAATGGTAGCTCAGGGCTAAGTCTTCTCTCTCATTTAAGGTAATGCTGCCGTTGGATTGCCCGCAACTGGCATTGCTTTTGCCTGCTAAAGTAAGTTCGGGAACCGGAATATCTATGATTTCAATTGCTCTTTCTATGGTACAATTATGGGCATCTGTTACAGTTACCTCATACAAACCTGAGGATAAATCCTCCCGGCTTGTACTCACCGGCCCATCGCTCCATTCCACATGGTAAGGAGAGGATCCTCCTGTTATGCTTAAATCTATCGCTCCATTACTGGCTCCGCAAGAGGTATTCAGCTCATCAAAGCTTACTGCCAGTAAATTGCTGGTATCGTCTTTAAGGGCAATGGTTTTGTAGGCCGAGCAATCATTGGCATCGGTTACTTTTAAAGAATAATCGCCTGCCGCTATATGCTCCAGAACATTGCTTTGGTTGTTCTGGCCAATCCACTCAAAACTGTAGGGGGGCAATCCTCCTGAAACACTTGCTTCTATTCTCCCATTGGTATTTCCGCACAAGGGTTGGATGCTGTTAATGCTTATAGCCGGCCCGTTTTGATTGTCTATGGAAAAGCCAAAGTCCACACTACAACCTGTGGCATCGGAAACGATTACCTGGTAAGGAAGTCCGCCATATAAATCCACTGCTTCCAGTTCACTGATGTTGTGAACTGTATCAGGCCACTCTATACTGTAAGGCGCTGATCCTCCGCTTACTGATAAACTGACACTTCCATTGGAAAGGCCACAAAAGGCATTTACCTGTGAGGCTACCGATACTTCTAAAACAGGGATTTCCGCTACTATAAGGGTATCTGTCAGCTGGCAACTAAAGGCGTCAGTTACTGTAATATAATAAGCTCCCGGGCTAAGGCCATTGGCTGACAGTCCTGTACTCCCATTGGACCAGTCTACTGTATAAGGGGGAATGGCTCCTGCTACTTCAAAACTGATCGCTCCATTGTTTTGCTCACAGCTTGCCGCTTCAATGCTCATGTTTTCCAGTACAAGCTGGCTGTTCTCTTCTATCTCAAACTGCTGATATAAAACACACTCATTGGCATCGGTTACTTTTAGCCTGTACTTGCCGACTGAAAGGGCATCTGCACTGACTGACTGCTCATTTATATTATACCAGTTTAACTCATAAGGGGGAACCCCTCCTGATACTGTGGCGGAGGCCATACCATCTGCATGGGTGCAACCGGCCATCTGGTCAATACTGACTTCTGCTGACAGTTGCAGGGGCTCGAAGATCTCCACCGACAGGGTATCGGAAAAACAATTGTCCAAAGAGCCTGCAAGTAAATAACTTCCTGCCTGTAACCCCTGGAACAAAACGGTATCCTGCTTTTGTAAGGTAAAACTTTCTTCTTCATTCCAGAGGCTAAAGTCCATATTGCCATAGTTACTGCTAACCAACAACTCGCCATTGGCTCCATTATAACAGCTTACTTCCTGCTGATCGAGCACCATTAGTGCCGGCTGTTCATAGTTTATCTCAAAGTCTGCACTTTGCAGGCAGCCTGACTTATCTTTCAGGTAAAGGGTATGAACGCCTACATCAAGGAATTCCTGCAGGCGTACAATGTCATCATTAGCTGAAACACTTTCCCAATTAACATTATCGAAGCTATAATGGTACGAGCTGGTCAGCCAGCCTCCGGAAAGTGCTGCGTTTATATTCACTGGCGCAACATCGGCACAGCTAAAGGAAGTGGCATTCACCGACTCCAGGTGGAAGGGCGCTGCCGGTGATTTAACGACTACAGTGAAGGGCCCAAGGAAAATAGGGCATCTGTTGATCACGTCTTTATTGCCTATCTTAAATTTATAAAGGCCGGAAGGAAGGTCTGTCAAAACATTTGTTCCTGTGGCTATTAATTCATCGGAGGAATCATACCACTCAAACAAAAAGTTGGCAGGGTTCACATCCTCTCCATATTTTGGCTGAACAGTGATACTTCCTGTACTATCCCCAAAACATACCACATCTGTGATAGCCTGGCTATAGGTGATGGAATCGGTGCGCTCAATTTCAATGGTTTTTGTGAGGGTACATACATTGGCATCCTCTGTGGAAAAATTGGCATCGGTGACTGAGAGGGTATAGGTATTCCCTCCTGTAAGTCCTTCAAATTGGTAGCTTAAATTTTCCAGTATATCACCTGTAACAGCATCCTGGTCTATGTAGGTGGTGTCAATGGCGCTAAGGATTCCTTCCGGCACCGGGGAGCCTTCCTCATCAAGCAATTCTATGGTATAAGGAAGGTTACCGCCCTGCACTGAAAAGGCGATGCCTGCATCCGGGGAATTGGCACATGCTGACTTCAACGGAGAGCCTGAGGCTATCTCCAACTGGGGGATGTTCTCAATTTCCAGCGGGCTATTGCTCTCCCGGGTATCCCTGATGCAATTATTGGCATCTGCAATGAGAACATGGTACAGGCCGGCTGAATCTGTCAGTAAAAGTTCTGTGGAACGGGAGCTCATTAACTCATTATCCTCAAGGTCATAATAGGTGATATCATAGGTACCTCCGGCAAAAGGCACTCCTCCTCTAGGGGTGACCAGTAAGGTCCCGTCTGTACTATAAAAACAGAGCGGGTTGTCCATGCTGTAGCTGAAGTCTACTGCTTCTGAGGGGGATGTCATGGGGATGTCGTCCTGCCAGATGCTGTGCTGAAGGCTGCTGCTCCGGTCTGACTTATCTGTTACTTCCAGCTTATAGGTACCTATGGCTACGTCTTTAAAAAAACCACTCGGTGAGCTACTGCTAAGGGTCATTTGCGAGATTAAGGTGCCTCCTTTAAGCAACTTTACCTGATGGGGGTAAATTCCTCCTGTGGTACTGAAAAAAATCGAATCGCTGCTGCCAAAGCAGCTGATCTGGTAGCCTCCTGCATAGCTGTTATAGCTGTCTGTCAATTCAAGTGCTTCCGGCTCTCTGAGCGTAATAGTACCTGATGTTTTGGGACAGCCCAAAGCATCTCTCACTTTTACTACATAATTAATCGTGGCCCCACTGCCATTTTTTGCTGTCAATCCTTCAAAGGTATAAGTGGCATCACTTGAACCTAAGGTTTTTAACTCTTTTTGTGTACCGTCTGCTTCAAGCCTTACTGTATAGGGCTTCAGGCCTCCTTCCATTACTATACTAATACCCCCTTCTGCCGAGCCTGCATAGGTAGTATGATAGGAAAGGCCGCCATCACTGAACATTTCATCGGCCGAAGCTGAGGTTAAAGCAAAGGAGGTGGGAACTTCGTTGATGGTAAATGCAAGCGTATTGTCTGATGAACAATGTTCATCTATTGCCCTTACTTTATAGCTGCCGGCTGGAAAATTGATAAAACCGCTATTGGTGACTGACTTATGCAATGTGGGAAGCTCATTGTCTGAAGCGTCATAAACTCTGATTTGCTGGGAGGCATTGGCCCCTGTTAAAGTAAAATCAACCCTGGCGGTACCATTTTTACACTGCACCTGGTAAGTAGTATTTCCGTTAGGGGTGGGTAAAGCACCTCTCGTTATTGTAAATAATTCATCTATGGGGCCAATAGGCTCGGTATCGGAACATTTATTTGATGAGCCTGACCCATTATCTGTATTATCGGTTACGCTAAAGCTATGGCTGTCAAGGGGTGAAAGACCTGATACGCTGATAGGCATATCTGTTGCACTATAGGTGGTTAAGGCATCCGGGTAGCGGCTGCCATCTACTTCTAACTCATAGGGGGCGGTGCCCCCTGTAATAGTTACTGTTGCTGAGGCATCATCTGTATAGCACTCCCCGGGGAGTACTGAAGAAACTGTTAGATTGACCGGGCTTGTCACATTGGGAATAATAATATCTTCAAAAACTTTAGGACAACCATTGCCATCTGTTACGTTGATTTCAAGCTCATCCCCTTCCGATAGACCTCCTACTCTATAGGGGGAAATTGTTGTTACATTGGTCGTGGTGGTTCCATTCACTTTAACATCGCCTACACTCAGGGTCCCTGTACCTCCTGTCAGGCTGAAAACATAGTAGCCGTCTGAACCTCCAGGGCAGCTGGGGGCTACCGGACTTGGGTTACTTAAAGCTATTTCAGATGGATTGGGGATTAGCCTGGTCTCTGATACTGAACAATCTGTAGAAGTTGACAAGCTTATTGTATAGGTAAGACCGCCTGTTAAGCCTGTAAAGTTAAGGGCATCGCCTGTGCCGTTTCTGTCGAAAACCTTTGTAACTTCATAGTCAGGCCCGCTTACTTTTACACTAATGTCCTCGCTTGATTTACCTCCTATGGGCGATACGGGTAAACTGCCATTGCTCCCTCCATAACAGTCGGGGGCTACTGGTGGAGCTGATGAAATTTCTAAAACATCAGGGACACGGATGGTGACCTCCCGGCTGTTAATTGCTGTACAATTGCCGTATTGCGCTGTCGCTCGGTAGGTCCCCGAGCCCAGGTCCTCAAAGCTTATCTGGCTGTTCTCTGTCTCATTGGATTTGGTTTGTAAAGAAGTAGCAGGATAATTATTATCAGTGCCTTTTTTATATAACCTGTAGGTTAAATTATCTGCCACACTTCCGTTGGAACGAACTGCCGAAAATGTCAAACTCCCGTTTGCACTATTACTACAGGACAACTCCTCCTCTAATGGTGATAAATCGCTTACTATCAATACTTCAGGAGCGGGGGGCAAGTAAAAATAGTAATTACTATAACATGGAGAGTAATTATTATCCACCTGGCTTGATTCAATAACTAACTCATAAATACCTGTTTCAAGGTCCTCTATCTTCAAAGTACCATCTGCCTCTAAAGTGACTTCTTCATTGAAATACTCAATCCCTCTACAGCCATCGGGACAAATATCACTCCCTTCATAAAAACTGAAAGTCGTGGTATTAATATTATCAAAATCTCCTTCACTTAACCTGCTACTCCTTGTTAATATGAATTTAGTAATATCAGTGGAACCGCCAACATTTAATTTGATAAAGCCGTCATTACCACCTGGGCAGATTGGGACACTAAAGTCATTTACACTAAAAGTCGGAGGATTGGGGTAATAATCTGATTTTACAATATCATAACTTTTAATTGAGCAAGTTTTGCCTCTGCTTCTCACTTGAGCAGTCATATCAATTTCTGAGGGAATTGAAATGCTATTGATACCGTTAAGCTCTCCAATATTTTTGTTGATATTTACCCATTGGTTTATAGATATAGATTGCCAAGATGAATAAGTATAATTCCCTCCTATTTTGTATACAATACGATAAGTAAGAACTTCACCATCGGTAATCTTTACTCGAGTTTTTAATACGTCTCCAGTACAGTAATTTGACTGCTGTTCATAAGGCTGAAATTCAAAAGAAGGAGTAGGTAGAGTAGCTAACACTTTAATATCAAATTCCTTTGTTTCGGTATATGATGATGGGTTACATTCAGCAGAACCACCATGAGTATTATACACAATTGAAACACTTACAGTATAATCACCAGGTGAAGTAAAGTCAACAGTAATGTAATCATCTTTCATGCCACCTCCTCCAAGCTTCCTACCACCATCAGTATTCCATGAGAAATCGGTATAATCTTTTGTACATTTTATACTCCCAGCAGAAATTGTTAAATTTTCTCCAATACATAAATAATCAATCGCCCATAATTTATTTGACAGTATTGTAAATAAAACTATAATTAAAACATATCGCACGTAAATTTTTCTCATAAATTGTTATTGAAATATGACTTTAATATTTTCCTTTTTGTATAAAAATTTCCTCTAAAATCTACAATTTCACACAGGCTATCTTGTTGATTATTAAAGGGCAATAATACCATACTTACAATAATATTTTTTTGACCTCATCTAAAAATTAATTTTAAATCCTTTTCAGTAATCCCTTTTCTGGCTAAACTATAAGTGCCTTTTTCAAAACTCACCACTTTAACCAAATTAAAATGCTCTCCATTATTCAGATAGATATTTACTTCTCTATTATTATTTTTTTCCGTCTCCCAATAAATGTTAAGAACCCCTTCTTCTTCAATGACTTTATATTTCACTTTTTCAGAACTACTTTCAGGTAAGTAAATAGTAGAAAAAGGACTAGATATCCCCTCATTATTAGCATGGTCTATTGCTATTAGTCTATAAGTAATAGTAGTCTTTTGGTCGCTATTGTAAGTATCAACATATTGACTTTTATCGGAAGAAAGTACACCTATTAAAGTATAAGTAGTGCCTGTCTTTCTATATAACAGGTAATTCTTCACATCAGAACTTCCACTAGGCTTCCAATTGATCGTCATACTATCATTTTTGCTAATTACCTCAGAAATAACAGCTGGAGATGGTGGGATTCTATCAGGCTTTACAACTTTTACAGCTTTACTTAATTGAGATTGATTCTCTACATGATCAATAGCTGCCAAATAATAAAAAACATTTTGCGTTAAATTATTTAAAGCAATTACCTCTTGATAAACTGTATCAGTAATTAATTCTTCGGTTAACAAAGAGGACTCGGAGGATTCAAAATTAGACTTATAAAGTCTGTAGCCCATTAAATCTTTAGCAGGATTTGGATGCCAGTTAATTGTTACAAGACTATCCTTCACAGTAGCAGTTATAATCTCTGAAGGACCTGGTGGTATGCTGTCAATTAGTTGTACCAGATATGGAAATGAAGCTTTTGTATAATATTTATCTGCTACCACTAATCGATAATAATTGTTAAAATAAGGTGCATCATCTACTATTCGTCTTTCATTTAAGGAAACTGTCTTTATTTTTTTAAAAGGCCCTTTAGCACTTTTTCCTCTTTCCAAATAAACTTCATCAATAAGTTCCGTTTCGTAAGGAATATTCCATGTTATAGCAATACTTTGGTTGTCTACATTTTCTCCCTCAATAATTTCAGGCTGTGGTAATTGATTAGCAGGAAGCACTTCCACTGTGAGTGAATCGGAAGCAGGGCTAGTCTGGCCAAAAGCATTTCTGGCTACCACCCTATAATAGTGTTTACCCACATGGGCGGTAGTATCCACATACATACCGGTGGTTTTATTTTTCCGAGGTCCGGACTCTACATTTACTACTGGCAGGCCATTGAGTATTTTATAATTTTCACCATCCTCAGATCGCTCTATCTGATAATAATTATATATATGGTCGAAGGCAACGGTATTCCATGCTACAAGCACCTGTTCATCCTGAACCAATACATCTAACAATTGTGGTTTTGGTAGTCCTTTGAACTCAGCTAACCCATAATATAAAATAGCGGTATCTGCTCTTTCAATTTTATCAGGAACATTAGCATAAACTTTGTATAGATAATATTCATCCTCCTTTACATTCTCATCTCTAAAGTAAAGACCACTCAGTTTAGCCACTTCTACATTCTGATCTGCCGCTACTAAGGCAAATGAAAAACGCGAATCCATTTCTTTGGATTTATTGACAATTGAAAAAACATCAGTCGCACCATCAGTAACCTCAAGGCTTTCTCCGTATATACATTGTGCCGCTACGGCAGCAAAATCATCACGATTAGCTAAATACTCCCATTCATCCAATTCAGAAGGTTTTAAATCAGTGCCTAAAGTTATCTTCTCAGCTTTTTCCAGGATTTCCCCTCCTCTTTTATAGGTATATCTTTCAAGAGTATAGCCATAAATATTGCTATAATACCATAATATAGGGGTAGAAGGTGCCCATCGGAGCAAAACATCATTTCCTTCCACTGAAGCAGTAACTGCCACAAAAGCATCTTCATCCTGCGCATTCAAACTGAAGGAAATGCTTAATAACAATATAAATATTAATCTATGAATCATTCTATACCTACTGGATTATATAACTGGAATTGATAAGCACTTATAGGCGTTTCTTTACCAGGAAGATTGTAATTAACTTTAATTTTATAATAGCCCTTTCTCACTACTGGAAAGTCAGAATTGAGTAAAAGATTTACTCTTGTAGTTTTGGTTCTGTTCAGGTAATAATTGGCAGCTTTATTTCTTAGGGTGATAAAATCTCTCTCAGCCACATCAGCAATATTATATATTATAGCTAAAGCATTGCTAAACTGAATTGATTGCTGAAACCCGGTACTTTGATCAATACTGAAATCATCCCTTAATTGCCTGATATAAATAGCCTCAGCCGGTGGTACGCTATATTGATTTCTTTCCTCGTCATTAGCAACGGTGATAGAATTATTAATTGGGTAATCATCATATATAACAGGATAGATATGACTGTTATACCAGCTATTTCCACTAAAATCAGCTTGAAAAGAAACCAAAGGTCCGGTACTCCGGTCACCAGATATCTCTAATTGATCAAATTCTTCTGTCAGATTTTTTAAGGTATAACCAAGTTCATGAATTCCCGGGCGAATAGGATACCTCCAGCCAGTATTGATTGTATATTTTGTTGAAGTGAACTTCTCCGCCAGCGTATTGAATTCACTTGAACGTATATAGAAGGCAAGAATAGATTTCTCCTGTAGCGTTTCAATGCTTCCTTCAGCACTGTTAGTTTTTATTTCAAGAGATAGATTTTCACCCCCTGCAATAGCTGTACTTGTAACTACACTATCAACGTTTCTATCTATAGCGCCTGCTTTTGCTTTAGGAACACGCAATAAATCAAATTTTAGTGATTTATTGTTAGCTATATTGTTAGGAATAGAAAAGTTAACCTGTCTGGCTGAAGCATCATAAGAAAAATTACTTCTTTTCTTCACATTTGCCTCATCAGTAAACGAAACCTGAAAATTCCAACTTCCATCGTTCTCAAACGGCCTTTCCATACCTTGTTTAAGCTTAACATAACCCGCATTTACCTGATTCTGATAAAAGTTAACCATGCCCTCTGTAGGATAAGAATAGGCTATATTATTTTTAGGAATATAATCCGGTTCAATACCTGACATAAATTTAATTGACTTATACTCTTTTACAGGCTGTCCTCCCTCTAAAACGGCATTCCAGCTTCCATTAAGTTTTTCTTTAAATATTATTTGAACTTCGAGCTTCAACTCTTTTTCTGAGGGAAAAACATCAATAGTCTGTAGCCCTAATACATCATTGTTATCATTATAAATAAGGTTTGCAGGCAAAGAAGCACCACCATTTTTTATTCTGAAGTATTCTAATTCGGCTTTATATACATGCTTTACACTTTGAACATCCACTAATTCAAATTCTTTGTTAATAGGTAAATTGAAAATAGCTTGAGGAGTAGTAAAAACATCAACTTCTTTACTTCCTTCCTGAGGAGTAAGATCGGCTATAATGTCAATATTATCCAATGGAGAACCATTTTGCTCAATTTCACATTTATCACCTATTGTTACCTCAAAATCAAAAGATCCTTTTATCAATCCATTAAGCACTCTGTACTTTCCTCCAACTACACCTTTCATCCATAAAGGGTTTGGCCCTTGAGCCTGCATAACTGCAGCTGCTGCACCATGAAAAATTTCTATATTTTTCTTTATGAATTTCAACCTTACTTTAATACCAATAGTAGCCATGATCCCAACAAAGGCTTGTCCATTAGCATACCAGCCATCCACACCAATTGGGCCTGAACGGCCTACACAGGAAACGTTCCCATAATCTTTTAACATTATATCAAAGCCAGCAGTAGCCGCAAATCTTCCATAGAATATAAGAAATGACATGTCTCCTGTATCAACTATAAGCCTTGAGCCAAATGCAATTCCTTTTCCTGCATTTAAATCATTTAAATTTCTATTATAATCTAAATCTTTATTTCCTAAAATTTCGGTTACCAGATCTGGTGGTGGCGGGCTATCCGGCAAATTATGTCCTACCATAAAATAGCTTTCCGTTCTGGCAATCCCAAGAAACTCAACACCTACCGGAGAAGTGGGGCTTCCAATATGAACATACCATTCATCCGGAGCAAAATAGATGATAGCTTGCCCGGCTAAATCATTTGCTCCAATTCCTTGTATAACACCTCCTACATTGACAAAAACCTTAATATTTCCATAGAAAGTATCATTTTCATTATCGAATAGCAGCTTAACATTTCCACGAATAGAACTACTGTTGTCTTCCGGTATTGGATTACCACCTTCATTCATTTTAGAGGCTACTTGCTTAATTTTATCTATTTCAGCAGAGAATTTAGTAGTCATGAATTTAGCATTTCCTTCAAAAGCTATTTGGTTAACTCCTCCATGCTTATTAAAATTAACTTCAAAGGTAACATCACCATTTAAAGCTTCTTGCGAACCTGCAAGACTAAAAGCAACTGAAGCTTTTATGCCCAGATATGTATTTTCATCAGGCACATAAACAATTCCTGATGAAGACTTCCCTATTGCAGATCCTATATTCTCATTAAGTCCCTGTTGTCGCATATGGTAATATGCTCCACCTCCAAAACCATTCACGGAAAATGGTGGAACAACCGGAATTCCAGTTTGTGAAACCAGCATTGCGTCTACATACCAGTATCTAAAGCTATTCACATTCCCAAAAATAGCAGTAGCATTTACATCTATGCCTCCTAATGTAGCATCTACATTTCCTCTAAAGCCTCTTCCATAGGTAGGGTCGTCCTCATAAAATGTTAAAGTTCCATTGAAAGAAAAGCCCGGGTCTTTTTTAACATTAATGCTTATTTCATGAATCTGAAGTTTATCATATTTCCATTTCTGGATCCCATCGTTTTCAGTTAAATTAGCCCAAACAGTTAAGCCTGCGCCTCCACCAAAACCATTATCGCTAGATTTAACAAGGTTTACATCAAAGAGAAAATATAAGCCTACTTTATTGGCTTCTTTTTTAAAGCTTATTGATTCAATGGTGATAGGGAATTTTGCCATTTTCTGGCTTACCTGCTCGGAACCAAAACCAAAATATTCAGCATCTAGGTAAGGTGCTTGTGATTGAATGGTTAAAGATTGGAAATCAATAGCTAACAAAGAAGCTCCTTTTTCACCATTTGATAGCGTGGGGGTAATATTCATGTTACCATGTAATACCGCTTTAGGTCTAAATTTACCTTCAACAACTTTAAGCTCAATTAATGAATTAGGCAGCAATTCAACATCTGCTTTCCATAAATCAAATGCCAGGCTATCCTGAAGGCTGGCAGTAATTTGATAATTACCACCTGTTTGAATAAGCCCACTATACTTTAATGGTTCGTCAGTTTTTAAAGTTGGTATTAAAAGCTCTCCATCAAAACTTGCTTTTACAAACTCATTTTGTACAAACTCAGCAGATATGGAATTTACAGACATCTTCCATTTATCCGCATTTCCTTCATTTAAATCTAAAATATTATTAGCAGAAAAACCTCCTGTAAAGCCTGTTCCGTCAATTATCATTTCATAGGCTTTCAAAGTAGTTCTTTGTGCGGAGTCTTTCTTCTTAAATTCCTGAGGAAGGGTAATAGTTAATTCATTTAAATAAAATCCTCTCCACAGTTTTTCCGAACCCTCCTGTAAAAATGGAGACTCATAACCTTGAGGAAATTTAATGGAAGCAGCATTTTGTTCATCGGAAAAATCTAATACAGCATTTTTAACTTCAAAGCTCCACCCTTTTAATTTGCTTAATTGAAATTTAGGTAAGCTCACATCCACCATAATATTATTCCAGTCAGCAACCTTCGTATTAAAGGAAACTACCATTTCTTTGTCAGATAAACTTCCATCGGGGTTTTCTCTTATAAATAAACCTTTGGAAAAAGTAACTTCTGCATCAATAGACAATTCTTTAAAACCATAGCAATCAAATTCTGCAAAGGTTAATCCTGGCTCAGTGGGTGATCCTCCTAATAAAGTAATAATTATCTTATTATCTGATAAAGGTATGTTACGATCTCCCAGTAATTCTAATTTCCCTGCTCCTGTAATACCTCCTCCGGCAGAAAACTCTATGCCCCTACCCATAAAAACCAATGGCTGTTCCGATTCAGGAATTTCGATTGTTAAATAGGCATCTACATATGCATTGGTTTCAGTAAGCCTTACTTTATGGAAAATAACGGTATACGCTAATTCACCAATAGTTTTTTTTATACCAACAGGTAATTGAAACGTCATGTCTAAGGTAAGCTGTTCAACTAACCTGCCCTCTCCTGTTACTTTTTCAAGCATTTGCAAAGCACTTCCAATGTGGAAATCAACAGAATCCTGATTAATATTTTCATTCGGCCGGAAGTCACCCCAGTAAAGAGATTCATTTGAATATTCAGGGAAAGTGGGCTCCTCTCCAAAATTCCTTTCAAATTGAATAGAGGCTCCTTCTACTGACAAGATTTCCCGTTGAGGAATAGTTATAGATGAATTTGCTGCTGAAAAAAAACCAAGGTTCGTTAACCTTTTTTCGATTCTTGACAACCTAATAATTTTATCACCGTCTTTACTTGGGGTTATTGCGCCTTCAGCAAAACCAGAATAAAGTATGAGTATAGTAAGGGCTAAAAGGAATTGGTAGAAGTTTTTCAAGCAAATATATTTTTAAAAGCAGTCAAACAGACCCCAAAACTACAAAACCTTCTACGAAATGCAACAATTAAAATTCAAAAACATAAATTTCTTCGACTAATCACTGGATCATTTAGATGAAAGTCAAAGCGGAATTCTCTGTTTTTCAGGTTAAAAGGAAGGTTTTTTGCAAAATATGTGTTTAATAGTGGCAGGATGAATATTAATCATCATCCACTCTCTCATTATATGTAATTACATTTATATTCCTGCTGAAATTATTTATGTCTACTATTTCCTCTTACGCTATATCCAAAGTAGCTAAATAAGCATTTGGCAATTTACCCTGGTAGTATCGCTGATATTCAATCTTTTTCTCAATGGCTATAATGATTTCTGCAGCAAATTTCTCCTTTTGAAGCTTTTCAATACTGACTATACCACCGGGGCTATCCAAATTGAGTTCCATGATTTTATTTCCTACTATGTCAATTCCGGCCATAAACATACCGTCCTTCTTCAGTTTGGGAGCCACCATGGCGCATAATCTCCGGATGGCATCAGTCATTTGTGCTTTAACGGGTACTCCCCCAGCATGAATATTGCTACGGATATCTCCGGCTTTATTCTGGCGCATCATGGCAGCAGGTTTTCCTTTAACTTCCAGTATTTTGCCATTTATCATAATTACTCTCGTATCACCATCTTTTGCCTCTGGTAAATATTCCTGCGCTATCAGAAAATCATATCTACTAATTGTTTCAACTATCTGATTAATGTTAGTGGTATTGTCTATCAGGAATACATCCTTACCCCCTGAACCCTGCAGCGGCTTGAGAATAATTTTCTCTCCTTCCTTCTTATAAAACTCTTTTATTTCATCGATATTTCTTGAAATGATTGTCCTTGGCCGTACCTCCTCTGGAAAATGTTGGAAATACATTTTATTATAGGAGGTCATGAGTGAATATGGATCATTCAGCACCAGTACTCCTTTTTCCACAGCTATCTGACCAAATATCATTCCGGCCGTTTTGGCCCAGTTTCTTGCCCTTTCTTCTTCACTTGGATTATTGCGCAAAAATAACACATCAAGTTCCTTTGATGAAACTTTAATCCTTTCAGCCTCTTTATCTTGTATATGTTTCAGGTAATTCTCCAGATTTCTGAATTTTGAGTTGGAAACCTTTATAGCAGGAGCACCCATGTGTCCATTTTCCAAATACATTAAATCTCCCACTTCCATTACATAAACTTCATGGCCTCGTTGTACAGCGTTGGAAGATAATAATGTGGTATCGTACCATGCTTCTTCAGTGGCAATCTGGTTCACTACAAATCCTATTTTCATTTTTGGTTGTTAGTTTTTTAAAAAATAATTTAATCTACCAGTTCCTTCAATGCTATTCCTTTTTTTATTCTTTCAAACCTTTCTTTGGCTTCATCTGTTTTAAAATATCGTGGAAAGAGTGGCATCGGCTTTAATATTTTTCTGGCACGAAGTTCATTTATTAATGAAACATGCTTCAAATCGATTTTCCCTATAAACAAAGGTTCGATCTCTCCTCCTTCTTTGATATAATTCAGTAATTTTATCAAACCCCTTAAATAAATAATATCTTTGGTACAGCCTCCACCCTGATGAATCCTGGCAGTGATTTGAAAAGCATTTTCAACATCCATCCCACACCTGCCTGTAAGTTCATGAAAGGTTTCCTCAAAATTAAATCCTTCCGTAAGGCAATGGGCGGCCACCACCCTTGCTGCCAAAAGCCGGAGCCTTCCTTTTGTAAGTCCCCCAACCAGGTACTCTGCTAAAACGGCTATTCCTTCCTGCAGTTCATCATAATCGGCTAAACCTATACACAATTGTTTAAAGGGTTGAGCACTCCCATTATAGAAGGTAAGTACATGGGTACCCACTTCATGATGTATTAATGCCTCCACACGGTTTTCCGGCACCCGATATTTTTCACCTATATATAGTTGGCCTTTTGAAACCAACATGCCAATTATATCCGGCTTTACATATACCCTGGCATCCATTTCATGATAAAACTGCCGGTAATAATCTATTTCTTTTCTGCACAAATCCGCCATTTCGCGACAATCCAGAAATTTTCCCTTGTATTCCTCTTCGGGCGAAACCTCATTTAACAAAGAGCTTGCTGTTTCATACAACTGTTTATCCACCGCGCTATAGAGCCTAATGCTACTAAATTTAAAATTGACTGTCCCACGTTCCTTTAACATCGTTACCTGCTTTTCTATCTCTTCCCTTTTGTCCATAAACAAAAAAGCCAATGTGGGGTCTTCTATATCTCTGATTTTAATTTTAAATAACTCTTCTTTCAGATAATCCGGATCTATTGGCAATAACCTGTATAGAAATTGGGGATTCCCTTTATAGTTATTGACTGTAAATTTCACCAGAGCCTCATTCACATTGGTAGGCGATATCAAAAGCAAAAACTGGAAATTATTTTGTATGTCGAACAATTGCTGATCTATTTCCCAGACGAGCTTATTGATTTTAGTGCTTCCCAACATATTGAAGCTGGAAATTTCAAAAGTAGTTTGTACTCTTATAAATTCATATAGTGCTTTTCTGATGATTTTTGAAAAAGCTGTTTTGAATTGTCTGAACTCCATAAAGTAAAACTCCTTTTCAGACTCATCTTTAAAAAAAGGAGGTATTTCCAAACCTATTAAAAAGGCTCCCATTTCCTGGCACTGCTCAATGGTCAAAATGGGTTCCATATCAGGTGGGTGTCTGTCAGTGGTTCGTTCAACTTTTACATCAAGGCTTTTATTTCTAACACAATAGTCATTTAAACCTTTCGTAAGTGTATCAATGGTTGCAGGAGCTTTTATTTTGGCAGCCTTTATCCTAAAGGTTTTACTGTCAGGTTTTCCGATCCAGATTTCTATTATCATTACTGCCCCAAATTCCCGGGATATTTTTTTACCAATTGTTTTAATGCCTTTAGCTAATTTGCCGGTATGGTTTTCGTCAGGGGTAGTGAGTAAAAAAGAAGATTCACCTGTTATCAATCTGGGTACCATTTTATTTTTAGGATCAGTATTTCTATGGATAAGCAGGAATGGTAACTTGCGTTCTATTTTGATTTTCCCACTTTTTCCTAACTTCATATTCAGGTGCTCTCCTGATTGGATCGACTGAATGAGAGACTGATAAATACCTTCTTTCATTTCCTACAATTGTTGTATAGCAAAATTTGGATTAAAATAATCCCATTGTATATGTTACACAGTTTTAACCGTTAGAGTTGATAAATTTCAGACAAATTGTGTTGCCATAAACAAAAAAGCACGTTCAATACCATCTAATTGTTGTGTGATGACTTCTTTTATTCTAAGAGGAAATTCCTGATTTTCTAAGGTGTTTTTATATTCCTCAATGGCAATTTCTTCTACTGAAATGCAGACATTCATAACTGCAAAACGATCTCCAGAGGTAAGGGCAGATTTTAAATCAGGTCCCAAAATACGCAAAGCTTCCACCTGATTGATATCCTTTTTTGGCACCCCGTTGAGTTTTATAACTTCCTGTTGTAACTGAACTGAAAACTCATGTTTTTCCTGGTAAATCTTCAGTATTTCTTCTTTAAGCCTTGGATCCAAAACTTTCTCAGCAGCTTGCTGGTAACTTTCTTTGCCCATCTCAATTATTGAAATCAACTTATTTAAATAATTTATTGTAGTTTGATTGGAGTTTTTCATTTCAGTTTTATTTTTGCATTGATACTATTGGATTTGAATTATAATAATGATTGGCAGACCCATCATGACGATGATGTAGCTTCAATATTAATTTCTAATGATAGGTTTGAGAGCTCTTCGTCACACTCTTTTTCCTCTTGTAAAGATTTGTTCAAAAGTCTTAAGGAATCTTTTAGCTTTAAAGCTTTAGCAAATGAAATCAGTATACTATAAGAAGCCATTTCATAATGCTCAAGTTTTCGGGCTGCAGCAATAATTCCTGCATCACATAAATCCCCCTCCTCTATTCTATTAATAGTTTTTTCCCTTTCCAGGATTAAGCCTGCCAAAGCCTCACATTTTTCACCTTCCGCTTTCATTTTAAGTTTAGAGAAAAGCTCATCTAATCTAATGATTTGTTGCCTTGTAATTTCCAGGTGTTCGGAAAGAGCACTATGTAATTCCAAAGAAGTAGCTTTGGAAATCATCTGCTGTAATGTTTTTGTCAATTCATTCTCAGCCCAATAAATTTGCTTTAACTGGTCTTCAAACAATTCATTTAAGCCACCAGAAATATCAGGTTCGAATTTTTCCTGTACAGATAAACCTTCCTCCTTAGCAGTGATAGGAACTGGATTTTCAGTTCCTATCTTTTTTTCATCAGATGGATTTTTCATTATTTTAAGATTTAAGCTTACCCGTTTATTGGTTGGTAATGGTTCACTACAAAATTGAGTAAAAGATCAGGCTGATTTCTTACATAATTATTCTGTAGTGATACAACATTCCATATTCAAAGCCTATTTTCTCAGATGAAAAACCAGGTTTCCAATGAAATAAATGATAAATAATATCCGGACTGTTTTCTCATTTTCATTATTAAGAGAAATCAATTATTTTTGCAATCGTATTAATTACGGGATGTGGCGCAGCCCGGTAGCGTGCTCGTCTGGGGGGCGAGAGGTCGCAGGTTCAAATCCTGTCATCCCGACAAAAACCACTTGATTTTCTCTGTTTTTCTTTAATTCCCTTCAGTGGTGTGCTTCCCTCAAAAATCAATAACCATCTACAGTTCATTTTGAATTAATGTACTTAAGTACCAACCATGCTTTTTCCTAATTCGTAAAAGATACATAAGTATACTATTCAAAAATGACATCATAATGGAAAATTCAAAACAATACGCACTCATCACCGGTGCAACAAGCGGAATAGGTTACGAGCTGGCAAAGTTATTTGCCAAAGATCAGTATAACCTGGTGATAGTAGCCCGTCATGAGGCTGATCTGAAAAAAGCAGCATCAGAATTTAGAAAGGAAGGCGTGAAAGTGGAGACAATCACCAAAGATTTGTTTAAAAAGGAAGCCGCCTCAGAAATATATGAAGAAGTAAAGAATAGGGGCATCACAATCAATGTCCTTGTGAATAATGCTGGCCAGGGAGAATTCGGTAAATTCATAGAAAATAATCTGCAGGACGAATTAGAGATTATACAACTCAACATAGTTGCTACAGTAGCCTTAACCAAATATTTCATACGGGATATGATGCAAGCTGGCGAGGGCAAAATTCTTAATTTATCTTCTATAGCGGGAAAGGTTCCTGGTCCTTATCAAGCGGTTTATCATGGTACTAAAGCCTTTATCCAATTTTTCACTGAGGCTGTGAGAAGTGAGATGAAAGATACAGGGATTAGCCTGACCGCCCTATTGCCGGGTGCCACCGACACTGATTTCTTCAACAAGGCAGACATGGAATCATCAAAAATATTGGAACAGGATTTAGCAGATCCGGCCAAGGCAGCGGAAGATGGATACAAGGCTTTGATGAACGGAGAAGCAATGGTCATTTCAGGATTTAAAAACAAAATGCAAGTAGCAATGGGCAACATGATGCCCGATAATAAATCCGCTGATATGATGGGCAAACAACAAAAGCCAAAAGAAGAAGAACATCAATCCAAGTAAGTTCAGATTTAACTGTAAAACAGATGGGGCAAAACTTTCCAAATTTCAAAGGATTAGGCTATTCGATTGGTGGACATTTCATCATCAATAGGCAAACATCAAATTTGGAAAGTTGAAGGTTTAATTAAGGGTCAATCTCAGTTTAAATAACTGTTATCACAAATTTAAATGATGAAATTAGTGCTTGTTCAAGGCCTCTACTATTTCTTTACCGGAATCTGGCCTATTCTTCATATTGAGAGTTTTGTAGCTGTTTCCGGCCCCAAGCAAGATATTTGGCTGGTGAAAACGGTTGGGGTTTTAATTACAGTAATTGGAGCCACTATGCTGGTTCATTATTTTTCCAGGAGAAAAAAACCCTTTAAAGAAATTGCTTTTATGGCCATAGCATCAGCCATGGGTTTTATCCTCATTGACACTTATTATGCACTAGTTGACAGAATATGGGATGTATATTTATTAGATGCAGTTGCTCAGCTTATACTGTTGATTAGCTGGCTAATTTTAATCAGGAAGAAGGCGCTTATTTAAATAGAGCCTATTAGGCAATTACACGAGAATCATTTGTAACTACTTGAAAATAAGCCCCCCGATAGCTATCTGGGCTAGCGGGGAAATGACCAACATTTATGTAATTTATTTTAGAATCCCTATAAAAGCTACTGATAAAGCTATGCCATAAGCACTTAAGCAATGTGTAGAGTATGGATAAAGATCATACTTAAAATACCAACTTCCTTCTTAAGACAGCCGTTGCATATTATATACTTGTGTAACACTAAGTGAGTCAGATTCAATTCTCTAGCAGTGCTTATGCAAAACCTTAGTAGTAACAGTTTATTTCAAATCAAACTATTCTAAGATGGAAAAATCAATTGATCAAAATAAGGAAGAAAGCAAATCTGGCAAAGATGTAGTGATAGTGACAGGAAGCAGTGGCCTTATTGGTACTGAAATTATAAAGTTACTTTCTAAAAAATATACGGTAGTAGGACTGGATAAAGTAGGAAACCCCTACCCTCCTGCTGAAGCTGAATGGATATGTTTTGACATCACTTCAGAAGAAAGTATTAGAGCTGCCATGGGAAGGGTAAAATATGTATATGGAGATAAAATAGCTTCTGTAATTCATTTGGCTGCATACTATGATTTCTCCGGTGAACCAAGTCCTCTGTATGAAAAAGTGACAGTACAAGGAACAGAAAATTTCCTAAATGTTTTGAAAGATTTTGAGGTGGAGCAATTTATATTTTCCAGTACCAACCTCATTTACAAACCTACCGAACCCGGACAAAAGATCAATGAAGATTGCCCACTCGCTCCTAACTGGGACTACCCGGAATCAAAAGTAGATACAGAGCAAATTATCAGGGACAATCGCGGCAATATGAAGGCAGTGCTTTTGAGGTTGGCCGGATTATATGATGAAGAATGTCACTCAATACCCATCAGCCATCAGATTCAGCGAATTTATGAAAAGCAATTTACCAGCCACTTTTATTCCGGGGACACTTCCCATGGAAATGTTTTTCTTCATATGAAGGATTTACTGAATGCCGTGGAAAAAACAGTGGATAAGCGTAAAGAACTTGATGAGGAAATTGCCATTAACATTGGGGAGCCAGAAACCCCAAGTTACCAGAAGATACAAAACAAAATTGGAAAATTAATTCATGGGGAAGAATGGGACACTTATGAAGTACCTGCTCCAGTAGCTAAATCAGGTGCTTATATAATGGATATTTTCGGAGACCCTTTCATTAAACCATGGATGATAGATCGTGCAGATGATCATTATGAACTGGATATCTCACGTGCCAATAAGTTGCTTGACTGGCAACCAAAATACTCGCTCCTAGATACCCTACCCGAAATGATTGAAAAGCTTAAAGCTGACCCTGCCGGATGGTATAAGGAAAATAACCTTGACCCTCCCAGAAAAGTAAGGGAAAAAGAAAAGGAGAAAGCGGAACAATCTTAAGCAGGTATTATGAAAAATAAAAAACCTGAAAACAAAGACAGTAAACATAAACACCAACACGGAGGAATGGAAATGCGTGGTGTTACACGTCCTATGGCCGAAATGAAACTGAGCAAAGGAGGTGGTGAAAAAGATAAAGATGACCATAAAGAGGAAGGACATAGCCATAAAATGACCCAGGAGCAAAGGGAAGAAATGTTGCAAATGCATCACAAACAAACACTTTGGATTTACTGGCTCATAGTATTACTAGGATTTTGGATGGTTTTCACCCCACTTTCGTTCGATTATGCCAAGAATGCAGTAGAACCGAGTGGCGGGCGTGATGTGTGGCTTTCTATGAGCGAGAGAATTGCTGCCATGAAATGGAGCGATATCATCAGTGGCTTGTTGCTAATATTTTTCGGCTGGCGATCATTAACTCCTAACCGCCCTTACAGCATGTGGATCTGCTGCTTTATTGGTATCTGGATCAGTATGGCACCTCTGCTTTTTTGGTCGCCATCAGGAATAGCCTATTTAAATGGAATGTTAGTGGGAGCCATAATTATTGCGCTAACTGTATTAATTCCAGGCATGCCTAATATGATTATGTTTATGAAAATGGGTGGTGATCTCCCTGCAGCATGGAGCTATAACCCTTCCAGCTGGCCACAAAGAGCCATTATGATTGCCCTGGCCTTTTTGGGAATGATTGCTTCACGTTATTTAGGAGCTTTCCAATTAGGCTATATTGATTTTGCCTGGGATCCGTTTTTTGGAGACAGCACGATGGAGGTGTTAAATTCTGATATGTCACATTCCTGGCCTATCTCTGATGCAGCTTTGGGTACTTTGGCTTATACCCTTGAATTTTTAATGGGATGGATGGGTAGTACTTCCCGCTGGCGTACTATGCCATGGATGGTTACTTTTTTTGGTATTTTGGTGATACCGCTGGGCTTTGTAAGTATCTTTTTAGTCATTTCCCAACCTTTAACTGTAGGTGCCTGGTGCACACTTTGCCTTTTAACAGCTATTCTGATGTTGCCTATGATCCCTCTTCAAATTGATGAAGTAATTGCGATGGGACAACATATGGTACAAAGAAAAAGAAAGGGGGATTCAATGTGGAAAGTATTCTGGAAGGGTGGCGATCCTGTCACTACTAAGAATGATGAACGTTCCCCTGAAATCCTCAATTTTCCGCAAAAGCCCGCTAAAATATTTAAAGCATCCATCTGGGGGATGAGCTTTCCATGGACCTTAACTCTGTCTACAATTTTAGGCATTTGGTTAATGTTTGCTCCCGGAGCTTTTGGAGTTTCTATCAATGCCACTTCTGCCGATATAAACCATATGGGTGGTGCGTTCATAGTAGTGGTAGCCGTAATCTGCATGGCTGAGGTAATGAGAGCGGGTCGCTTTTTAAACATCCTTTTGGGTTTGGCAGTAGCAATTTGGCCATGGTTTGTAGAGGACAGCACTTTGGCATTAAACATCAGTAGTGCCATAACAGGAGTTATTGTGGCAGCACTTTCTATACCTATGGGACCTAAAAAAGAAGATTATGGTTTATGGGATAAATATATAAAATGATGTTAATTATGCTGTTCTTATAAGCAGCGATCAAATTAATTACCACACTCGATGACTGAGAAGGAAATTTTTGAAAGAACCAGGAAACTGATCTATGAAAATATGATCAAAGGACGTAGCAAAAATGGGAAAAAATTTCATTATACGAAACCTGCACCTGAAAGGTATCCTTTCCAGTTCTTTTGGGATACCTGTTATCACGTTTTTATACTTTCTGCTTTGGGTGAACATGACATGGCCAGGGAACATCTGATAAGTCTTTTTGCCATGCAGGAAGATGATGGATTTGTAGGTCATATGATTTATTGGAACAGATTAAAACCGGGACGAATGGCGGATTTCTTCCAGTCGAAACCGCAAATTAGTAATTTATATAAAAGCCATATGAGTGCCCTTATCCAGCCTCCTCTTGTGGCTCAGGCAGTAGCAAAAATTTATGAAAATTCAGGTGATAAAGACTTTTTAGCTGAAATGCTACCAAAACTAAAGAAGTATTACCTGTGGCTAGCCAAAAACAGGGACTTTGATGGAGATGGGTTACTCACCATCATTTCTCCCTTTGAATCGGGTATAGACTGGAAACCTACCTATGATGTGGCTTTGGGTTTCCCGGAGAAAAAAGCTGATTGGAGACTCTTTCTGAAAGTGGTATGGATTGATTTCAGAAATTTTCTCAATAATTATAATCTGGAAAAAATTAATAAAAAGGCGCTGTTTAGAGTGAAAGATGTGGGTTTTAATACCATTTATGCTCAAAATCTTCAGGCACTGTCACGATTGTGTCATGTAACAAATGATGATGATGATGCTTATTACTCATCATTGGGCGATAAAGTGACGGAAAGCATTTTAAAGATAATGTATGATGAAAAAGATGCTGCTTTTTATGATGTATATGGAAAGAAGAATACTAAAATAAAAATACTGACCCCTACAGTTTTTTACCCTGTAGTAATAGATGGCATTCCTCATTCAGTAGCCAAAAAGGTAATGGAAGCTCATTTCTTTAATGAAGAAGAATTCGATACCTCTTTTCCTCTACCATCAGTAGCTAAAAATCACCCATCCTTTAACCCGGAAGAATCTCTGTATATATGGCGGGGCCCTACATGGATAGCTCATAACTGGTTTATGCATCAGTTTCTGATGGAGTCAGGATACAAAGAGGAATCTAAGAAAATGATCGACAGTATTTTAAAATTAATAGCAAAAAGTGGCTTCAGGGAATACTATAATCCGTTTACAGGAGAAGGTTATGGAGCTAAAGACTTCACCTGGGCAGGACTGGTAATTGATATGATTCAGATGGAAAAAAGGAATAAGTCGGCATGAGAAGGCAGAATGTAAAAGATAAAACTAACAGACATGGAAAATCTAAAGAAAGAAAAAAAAATCGTTGAAGGAAAGGAATCCAAAAACGAGACTTACTCTAGTAAAAACCAATATTCGGATGAACAAAAAGCCACTGAAGCATATCAAAGAGCGGCAGAAAAGCTTTTTAATGTAAACCGCTGGACAAGGCTTCCCGGTATTTCTTCCACATTTCAATTGTATAACCGTAGAGGGGAAGGAAAAGACACTGTTAAAGTGCAAGTGAATGATTATATAAAAATTGAGTTACCGGGGCCTTTCCCAGAAAATTGGGTGGTAGTTACAGATATAAAAGAAGAAGAAAATTTAGCGGAATTTACTGTTAGCCCAAGCTCTAATCCTACAGACAAAGGAGAGGGACAGGAGGAAGTTGATCACTTTTTTATAGATGAAGCCACCAGTACTTTCAGAGTTAAAAAAGTAGACAATACCATTTTTGGCTACGAAGTAGGGAAGAATGAAGGGATCAATAATCAGGGCAAAGAAGCTGGCGAAAGAAAATTGGTTAATACACTTATTGCTGAAGGAGGCTGGGCTGGTTTCCAAAAATTTCAATGGGAAAAGCTAACAGATTATTTTGTTCATAAAGTTGAAATCGAAAAATAGCAATGAAGCCGGAAAGCAAGGCAATAAATCTTCCAAAAGGTATTGTAGTAATTACCGGGGCTTCTGCTGGAGTTGGCAGGGCTTGCGTAAGGGCATTTGCTAAAAAAGGTTATAATGTAGCACTATTAGCCAGAGGAAAAGATGGATTGGGGGCGGCTAAACAGGAAGTTGAGAATATGGGAAGGCAAGCTTTATTTTATCCGGTTGATGTAGCTGATGCCAGGGCCGTGGAAGAAGCAGCCGGGAAAATTGAACTGGAACTTGGTCCCATTGACATATGGGTAAACAATGCTATGAACAGCGTATTCAGTCCTGTGAAAGAAATGAAAGCCGAAGAATACAAAAGAGTAACAGAGGTAACTTATTTGGGCCAGGTGAATGGTACACTTGCTGCTTTAAAAAGGATGCTTCCACGTAACAAAGGGTCAATCGTGTTTGTGGGATCAGCTTTGGCTTACAGAGGCATCCCATTACAATCTGCTTACTGCGCTTCTAAGCATGCTATTCAAGGTTTCTTTGATTCACTTCGTACAGAGTTGAAACATGATAAAAGCAAGGTAAGAATCACTATGGTAGAATTGCCTGCCCTCAATACCACACAATTTGGTTTTGTAAAATCCAGATTACCGAAAAAGCCACGGCCAATGGGCACCATCTACCAACCTGAAGTGGCAGCCGATGCCATTGTTTACGCTGCAGAACACAACCGAAGAGAAATAATGGTTGGCTTTTCAACATTAAAAGCTATAATAGGCAATAAAATAGCCCCATGGTTTGCTGACTCTGTTCTTGCCAGAAATGCTTTTGAAGGCCAAAAAACAGATAAGCCCGAAAACCCGTATAAAAGACATAATTTATGGAAACCCATTCCGGGCGACCATGGAGCACATGGAGAATTTGGAAAACAAGCCAAATCATCCAGTATTCAATTGAGAATTAGCAAACATTGGATAAGTTTTTTGATAGTTCTGGTTCTGTTAATATTATTGATATTTCTTATAATCGGATGGCTCTTTTAAATTTAAGAACATGATGAAATCCCTTCCCTGATGATAGATATATTTTATTTAATTGTAGGCACTTTAATATTGCTTCTGGTAATGTATGATTTCTTTTTCACGACATTATCAGGAAGCGGATCAGCATTTATTACAAGGTTTTTATCGCTCATCAGTTATAGAATTCTTCAAGTGGGCGTAAAATTGATTGGGCGTAGAGTCTTTGCTTTAAGTGGAATGATAGTAAATTTGATAGTTCTTAGTGGATGGGTTGTATTAGTATGGATTGGTCTTTTCATGCTTTTCTCCTATACTCCAGAAGCAATCGTAAACGACAATGGCAAAATAGCCAACGCAACAGAACGCATTTACTTTACCGGCTATACGCTCTCAACCCTGGGACTGGGCAATTTTAAACCGGTTTCCCCATTTTATGAAATTTTAACAAGTTGCTTCTCCTTTTTTGGATTTGTTTTCTTTACTACCTCAATGACCTATCTGGTTTCAGTATCATCAGCTGTAATTCACAAGCGTTCTTTAGCACTCTCCATTCGGAATTTAGGCAACAGCCCTGAAGAGATCGTTAACAACCTTTTAGAAAAAGATACTTCATTTTGTTATCAAAAATTTTCCGTTCTACAGGAAATGATCGACAGACATACTGTCAACCATCAAGCCTATCCAGTCCTCCACTATTATGGAAATGCTGATATTTCAAGCTCATTTAACCTACACCTTGCCTCGCTTGATGAAGCAATAAGTAAATTATTAAGTAGCTTACAAGCACAAAAATTTCACAATGAACTTATGCCACTGAGAAGTTCTCTCACTCATTTCTTAAAACATATGCAACAAAATTATCCGCAGACAATTAAACAGTTTAATATTTCTCAGGACAATCTTCCTGAAATAGGTGAAATGTCAGTGGAATTTCCAGAAAACCATATTAAGTTATATGAAAGAAGAAAGATTTTAGGAGGACTCCTTAGAAACGAGAATTTCGTTTGGGAGGATGTGTATTCTAATTGATGAATTTATCTTTAGTTGAAGAACGATTATTTCCAGTTTCTTAATAACCCCACCCTATCTGAAAAATAGTGATTTTTAAATACAAGCTTAATTCAGCTGTAAGGCCATCGGGGCTTTCATATTATTTTTATTTAAACTTATTCTAAATAATTTTGATGTTAAATAGAATGATTCTAAATTCGCGCTAAATTAGAATGAATCTATATAAAGGCTATATCTAGTGAATTAAAAAATCAATTATGAAACATCTTAAAATAATCACCACTCTCTTATTTTTATTCATTACAAGCACTTCTTTTGCCCATTACCTTTGGGTAGAAACAAATGAAGCAGGTAAAAAAGGAGAAGAACATGTAATCAAAGTCCACTTCGGAGAATATACGTATGGCGTGATTGAAGACCCAAACGGAGAAAATTTTGCTGGCGTCAAAAATTTTAAACTTTGGATAATTGCGCCCTCTGGAAAAAAAGAAGCTATTGAAACCGCTATTAATGGAAATGCATTTGAAGGGAGCTTTATACCTACTGAGGATGGTACCTACACCGTAGTACTCAACAACAATGAAATTGATGTAATCGATTATACACAATATGATTTTGGGATATTCAAAACACACTATCATTCCACCGCAAAAGTAGTGGTAGGCAAAAATGTTACAAATTCCGCTGCCGATAATGAAGCAGGTTTGGTGGTAGTAAATGCCTCAAAAAATAAAGCTGTAAAGGGATCAGACGCTTCTTTAAAGGTATTATACAAAGGACAACCCATTGCAGATCAGGAAGTAACTATTTTTGTAGCTGACCTTTGGAGTAAAAAATTGACTACTGATAAAGACGGAATTGTCACTTTTAACTTACCATGGAACACGAAATATACTGTGGAAACGACCAAAAAAGAAGAAGTTCCGGGTAGTTACAAAGGAGAAGAGTATGAATTCATCTGGCATTGTGCCACTTATTGTATAGCTCTTTAAAAGAAATGGCCACTTTTAGTATATTATTTATATTATTAGGTTTTTGGATTTGCTATCAAAAATCTGAACGTGCCGAGCTGCCTTCGCCCACTAAATGGGAAGAATATCTGCGCAAAAACAAAAAAATGGCCTCAGTTATAGGAATTGCCAGTCTTACTGTGGGATTTGTATTTAGTCTAATAGTTTATGGTGTAGGCTCAGGCATCTTTGTCTACACCATAAGTATGATTATTGTGGCTAGCCTTGTTATAGTACTGGCTCCATTAGGCTATATTAATCGATGGAACATAGTGCCTACATTATTATTGTGCTTCCTTTTGGAAATAACCTTATAAAAATGCCAGCAAATAAAAAACATCTTGACCCAAGCTTCCACCAGCGATTTGCTAAAATCACTGCAGGTTTTATTGGTGGTTTTATGATAACAATTACCTTATTTCTTGTACCTGCTATTTTAACAGATCCTGTAATTGTTCTATTTACCTTAAAGTTTGCAGGCTTCATTGTATGGGGCACATTAATGATTATTCCTTTTTTATTTAAAAATGGATGGAAAGCATGGGGAATTTATCTATTAGCTATTATTTTACTTTCATCCCTCCTGTTACTTATTAAAATACAATCACCTGAACTTTATTCTGGCTTATGAGCAATCGGATCTACAACGTGCTTTTTCATACCCACACTGTCAGCGGATTAGTAATAAGTGTAGCGCTGTTTGTGATATTTTTTGCAGGCTCAATAAGCTTTTTTAGAGATGACATCATCAATTGGGAAAGAGAACAACCCATCAAAGAAAACTCCCAGATGGATATTGATTTTAACTTAGCTTTAGACTCTATAGAAAATCAACATCATTTATATGGTAGAGATGTAACTATCCGCCAAATCCATCAGGAAAGAAGAGTAATGGTGAGTGCTACACCTGGTAAAGACAGCACGGCTACTGAATCAGCTTTAAGCAGGATATTCTTTTATCTTGATCCGGCCACACAACAGCAATATTCTTACTTTGAGGATTTTACTCTGGGAGAATTTATGTACCGATTACATTTTTTTGCACAAATCCCCTACCCCTATGGCTATTTGTTATCAGGCTTTGTAGCGTTCTTTTTCCTTTTCGCTATTGTAACAGGAGTTATTGTACACTGGAAGAAAATCATCAGTAACTTTTATGTTTTTAGGCCCTGGGCAAAGCTTAAAACTGTATGGACAGATGCGCATACTGCCCTGGGACTTATCGGTTTACCATTTCAATTCATTTATGCCGTTACCGGTGCAGTACTAATAATTGGCAGTACCGTAATGTTGGGCCCTGTAACCTCCCTCTTGTACGATGGGAATTCAGATAAAATGTTCAAAGACTTGTCAACTGATGTGGCACCATTTCCATTTACTAATAAACCGCAAAATTATGAGTTAGACATTAATAAAATGGTGTTGAAGGCTGAACAAAATTGGGCAGGAGTTTATGCCTCTCAAGTCGTACTACAAAATTATGGGGATGCCAATATGCATGTGGTAGTGGATGTAAAACCTGAAAGTGACAAAAAATTTGCAGGATTAGGACAAATGGCTTTTAAAGCATCAACAGGAGAGGTAGTTTTCGAAAGAGACCCATACACAGAGACAAGTTATATAGCAGGTGCACAGGACTTTCTTATTAAATTACATTATGGCAACTTCGGAGGATACCCTTTAAAAATAATCTATTTCATTTTTGGAATCATCACTTGTTTTATAATTCTATCAGGTGTACTTATTTGGGTGGAAGCGCGAGATAAAAAGAGCAATACACCGTTTAAACGAAAGGCGAATCAATGGGTTTCTGCTATCTTTCTAGCGATCTCCTTAAGTATGTATCCTGTAACAGCATTTACTTTCTCCGTAGTTAAACTTTTTAAGGATGTGAATGATCCTCAACCTCATTTACTTATTTACAAAGCATTCTTCATCAGTTGGTTGATTCTCACCATCATATTTTCAATCAAGAAGGATAATTATTTTACCAATAAGTATAGCTTATTATCGGGAAGTATATTGGGCTTTTTGGTACCTGTTACGAATGGGGTAATAAGTAGCAACTGGATCTGGAAAACTTTTAATGAGCAACAATTACAAATTTTTGTAGTAGATGCTTTTTGGTTGAGTACTTCCATAATCAGTTTATTAATATTCTTAAAACTTAAACCTAAAGGGAAGCTAGAGCAAGCTAAAGTAAAAAAGGCCAAAGCTGAATACGCAATATAGTAGTTCAATCCTGTATGATTTTTCAGGATATCCTTCCCCGTTTTGCAAGGACTACGCTTCTTTATTAATCGGACTGAGGTTAGTAAAGGTTGAAGAATGGGGTTTACTATTAATCGCCAATTCGCCAATCCAGCATCTTTTTGTTCTGGTCAATCGATACTCTTTTGCCTGTATCAGCCGCTTCGTAAATAGCATAAATGATATATACATCTCTTAGCCCCATTTCTCCCGGCAGAGGTGTTTTTTTGTTATTGATGATGCAATCTGCAAAATCGTCCATCTGCAAAGCCTGTTGATTTACTTGCTTAAAATCTAAATCACCTTTACTGGTTTCTCCTTCTATGCCACTGTAGGAATAAGCAGGGCTTAATTCAAACCATTCATTTGTATCCGTTTCAGCACGCAGCAAATTCAAGTTTTCCGCATAACTGGTTTTGCAATCTGCCACAGTGCCATCTTTAAACTGCATTTGCCAGTCAAGTCCTTGTTCTACTTCATCAAATTTCTCCTTATTCTTTACTTCATGATATTGTGCTGTAACAGAAACAGGCATTTCTCCCTTCGTATAGATAGCACCCTGAATGCAATAAATCCCCACATCTGTTAAGGGCCCGCCCCCGGCTAATTCTTTATCCAGTCGCCAGCCGCCCTTACCGATTCTGAAACCATCTTCAGCTATAATTTTCTCTACATTACCATACACCTCATTCTGGCCCAGCCTCATCATTTCCAGATTATGAGGTTCAAAGTGCAAACGATATCCAATAGAAAGCTTCACTCCTGCCTTATTGCAGGCATCTATCATGCGCTGGCAATCTTCAACAGAAGTAGCCATTGGTTTTTCACAGATCACATGTTTACCGGTTTGAGCAGCTCTAATGGTGTATTCCGCATGCATTCCGTTCGGCAACACTATATAAATAATATCAATGTCATCGTTTCCTTTGATGTTCTCGAAGTTTCCATAGTTGTAAACATTTTTATCAGCTATGTTATATTTCCTTTTCCATTCAGGAATTTTCTCGGGTGAGCCGGTCACAATACCGGACAATTTACAAAGCTTTGTTTCCTGTAGTGCCGGTGCAAGCTGTCCCCTACTATAATTCCCTAAACCTACCAATGCAATTCCCAACTTACGCCCATTTTGCAATTTTTCCAGCGTTTCTGGGGAAGGACTAGGATTTGTCCCGCCAGCCATTGCAGAAAGTCCATGGAGGCCTAAAGTAGTGGCACCTATGCCCATACTCAGTTTTCTAATGAAGGTACGTCTGGATGTATTCTCATGATCTAATTTTACGAAACGCTTTCTCATGGGTATGAAGGTTAAAGGTGGTAGTTCTACTGCTATTATAGAGTATATGATTTTACTGAAGGATTGTTGCAGCAAAATTCATTTTTCTATGAGGAACAATAGTTATTGCCATAAAACAGAAAATGAATAGCTATTCTCTCAAGTTCAATATGAAAATTTAACTGTTCAGTCTCTCCTCCGTTTTTCTCAGCAATTCCCTCACCTGATCTTTTAGGCTTTCAGGCTCAAGGATGGTTGCGTATTGGCCAAACATTAAAAACCACCGTGGAAAGCGATGTTCAATATTAGTGGTCATAAAAGTCATTTCTATTTGATCTTTTACCGCTTTCTCTGATACAAATCCGAAGAAATTTCTATCATTTTTAATATGCTTGGCAATGTTCTTATCAATTGAAATTCTCACTTTGGTTTTTGGTGAGGAGTCCGCATCATTATTATTTCTGTGTTCATCAATGGTACCATGTACTATAGTAAATTTTTGTTCAGTTGCTTTTATACTAATCATACGATCGGTACGAAATTGTCTGTAATCATTGCGTAAATGACAATAAGCCAGCACATACCAAAAATTGTTTTCATGGAAAAGTCCGACAGGTTCAATCCTTCTGTCAGAGCTATTATCAGATTGGAGTGATTGATACTTCAAAAAGACCTGTTTTTTTTCTGCTATACTTTCAAATAAAATTTCCAGTGCATTGGGAATATTCTCATTAAAAAGGGTTTGTGCAGGATTAATGAGTACATGCGACTCCAAAGCGGAAATCCAGTCTTTCTCGCTTCCCCTTAAAACGGATTTCACTTTGTACATCGCAGATGCATGAAAGGCACCAAGACTTTTATCTGTAAATTTCTGCATGAGTTTTTCAGCAGCCACAAAACTACCCGCTTCTTCGCGGGTAAACATAATCGGTGGCAAACGGTAGCCTTCCATTATGGTATAGCCTACTCCCGCTTCACTTGAAATAGGCACACCCGATGCCTCGAGCGTTCGAATATCCCTGTAAATAGTTCGCAGACTTACTTCAAACCGATCCGCCAATTCCTGCGCCTTCACAATTCTCTTGGATTGTAACTGAATAAAAATGGCGATGATCCGGTCGAAGCGTTTAACAGTATCAATACTCATAAGGGAATGATATATATCAAATAGATAAGACTTCACCCGAAGACTTATTCCAAATTTAATCATCCTTTTACTTGTAACAAATAAAAATTAAAGTCGGTCATGGGAGCATCCGTAATCCCCAAATTCCTGGTAATAGTAATTATTTGCCCTCTATGGTAAGTGCTGTGGTTCATACAATGTTGTATTAATTCATAACGTGGCTGAGTGGATTCAAACCAGGGTGTTATAGTTATCACCTCTTCCGTTAAAGCTGCTTCACTATAATTTTCGATTACACTGGCCATTACCCCGGATTGATCAATAATACTGTCAAATACTTCTGAAACACTCATTTCAATGTCAAATCCCTTACTCACTTCATTTTCAATATTTTGCTGTTCCCTGAGTACATTCAACCAAAATTCCTGGGTATCCTTCATATGAAGAAGTGTTTTCCTGATACTTGAGAAACTGGAGGGAATTTCCTGATCTATCTTTTCTTCAGGCTTTGTCATCAACCAATCGGCTAATTGTTTGTTGGCCCAATAGTTATAATTGGCATAATCACTTATTAAAGTTTGAAATACCGTTTGTTTTTGAGTTACTGTATCTATCATGGTTTCTTTGGTTTTAATGATAATACAAAGAAACAACCGGCTGATGACAACCTTATGTCAACAGAATCTCTCTAAATTTTAAAATTTAAAAAATACTCTTTTTACCTAGGTTAAAGGGCTCTTTTTAGGAACAAAAAAAGAAATTTCAATTTCCATTTTACTACTGACACAGGGCTGTCATCTCCGCCCATTAGTTTTGTTTCAAATAATTTTCATTTTAAACTTTTTAATCATGAACACACAAACAGCACAAAGAACTACTGAAATTTCCCAGGTAATAACTCCTGAAGAGCTATTGGCACACTGGCAAGGACATAGAGGACTAACCAGAAGGGTAATTGAGGCCTTTCCTGAAGAACAATTTTTCAAATTTTCAATTGGTGGGATGCGCACTTTTGCAGAAATGACCATGGAACTTTTGGCAATTGCCGGTCCGGGACTTAGAGAAATTGTGAGTGGAAAAACCTCAGAATTGAAAGAACATATTGAACATGGAAACAAAAAAGCTAAGCTACTTGAACTCTGGGATGCAACTACTGAGGAAATTAATAGATTATGGCCCCAAATTAAACCGAAAGACTTTCATAAAACCATTAAAACTTTTGGAGAATACGAAGGCACTGTTCAATCTTCCATCTTATATTTTATTGACAACGAAATCCATCATCGAGGTCAGGGCTATGTTTATTTACGAGCATTGGGAGTTGAGCCTCCTGCATTTTGGGAACGCTAGTTGAGGAAACAAATCTTGAAAATATAAACTCATTTAATGGGATTAATCCGGTTGCTATCATAATACGGATTAATCCCTGTTTTACTCTCTTGATTAGTCCCCATCGAAAAATCCACAAAATTGGTTTAGAAATTTTCTTTAAGAGCACCTCTTTTTTCTTCACTATTAAGAAAATTCATCTTTAATCATGTAAAATAAAGCATCCAATTAATTTTCAATTATCTTTGCATAACACAAATTAAGAACTTTCGATGATCCAAAGAATACAAACTATTTTTCTATTGATAGTGGGCCTTTCAATGTTGATATTTTTATTTGCCCCAATTTGGCAAAAAGAGGAAGTGAAAACCGGTGCTTCTTATACTCAAACAGCTTTTTACATGGAAACTGTACCTTCCGCAGAAGAAGGTGTCAATAACATTTTTATGCCTTACGCTATTCCCGGCATTTTAGGACTTATAGCTACTTGCCTGGCTTTTATTACTATTGGTTTGTACAAAAAAAGGATGAAGCAAATCATTTTGTGTGCTGTTAATTCCATAGTCATTGGAGTGGCTTTAGGCCTCTCAGCTTATTGGGCTTCACAGGCTGAAGGCAATATCCTCAGAGAAGCACAAGGCGGTTACCAGTACGGCTTATTTCTACCAGCTATCGCCTTAGTATTCAACTCACTGGCAGGAAGATTTATCCGTAAAGATGAAAAATTGGTACGATCAATGGATCGGTTACGATAAGATTTTTAGTGTACCTATTTCAATTTCGCCATAGTATCTTATTTTCTAAACTGTTTTGGCTACTCTGAGAAATTGATTTTAAATAATACCTCGAGCTATTGGAGTAAGCATTTATTGTCCAACAGGTATACTCCTGTTTTCTTTTTGTTTTCTGCCAAAGAAATCCAGGTTATGGTATATGCTAAATCTGACTATATGCCTACTTTGATACAAAAATGGTGAATCATCATGGCGATAAGTCCATTGATATCCTGTTTGAAACTGAACCTGATCGTTAAGAATATATCCTAAACCGGCAAAGAATCGAAAATCTTCAAAATGATTATATATAACACCTTTTCCAGCCTGAATAAATATTTCATTATAGGTAGATAAAAACAAAGCTCCCTGATCAAGTGTTGGCTTATTTAGCGGATAATAGGCCAGTAATTTATACCGAAACCGAAAATCCAGCTTGAACTCAGAGCCTTCTGTGTAGTCCCTCTTCCACCTTTGCTCAGTTCTGATTTGATGATAAATTTTTAAACGATCAAATGGAATGATAAAAAGAAATTGCTGCCACCCCCTAAATTGAGACACTACTTTATCAATTCCTTCACTGTCACCACCAGGAGCCCAATAGTAGGGATTAACAATTCCTGCAGTAAATTCAAAATTCTTATTTACTAAATAGGACAAGCCAAATCTTAGGTAAATCTGTCCCATTTCATTCCAAAACTGATCCCTCCTTCTTAGATGGTACTCCCCATAATAAAATAGTCTTTCTTTTATCCGGTATTTAGTATATAAACCAATCCAGGTTTCCGTAACATTCCTGATTTCCTTTCTCTCAGGGACGTCAGGGTTGGGATTAGGAGTGCCATCATTCTGTGCAATAATTGGAATTGAATAGAGGATGGGTAATACCCAAACTATGCAAAACAATATGAAATATTTATGCATTATATTTCTTCATTTAATTCTAAAAGCTCAATTATTTCTTCAGGATTGCTTTTTCTTTTCATCCTCCGTTCCAGTCTGCGAGTATCTTCTCCGAGCAACTCTAATAATCTGAACTGTAAAGCATCAATCAAATCAAGTCGCTTTTTTAAACTTTGAAAATTCTTTTCCTGCTGTAAAAGGAGTATTAAATAATTATACAGGTCAACAGCTGCTTTATCATATATTCTACGCTTAATCTTGGTTTCAAAATCATAATTGAAGGTATATGGATCAAATTTAGTGGTTGTATAAGCTTCTTCAATTTTCTCCTCCATTAATTCAATATCCCTGATTCTCTGTGGAATATTCCGTAATTCATCTAAATAATTCAATATTTCATAGCCTACTTCTATTTTTTGATCAAAATCTTTGGCATTGGAATAATGCTGCATATGTTGGTTAAAACCTCTCTCAACAAATTCCTTTCTTATTTTACCAAGTACATGGGATAATTGAATCGTGTCATGTTCTTGAAATATAGAATCAACCTCCCCTTTGGCTTTCAAAATATTTCTATCTAACTGCTCCAGCTTTTGGGAACGCATGCTCTTATCCAACTCTTCCTGCACACTCCAAGCAAGAATCTCTACTTTTTTTAGCTCCTCCTCCAGGCGTAACTTCAGATAAGCAATATCATTTATATTGAAGGTTTGATAGTTAATTATTTTCGTTTTTGTTTCATCACCAAATTGGTAGGATATAGTATCTGCCTCATTCAAAAACTTAAGATGATCACTAAAGTAAATGGATGTATTAATGTACTTAAAATCCTTCTCATTCATATCTAATACCTCTCCAATAGAATCTATATGCTGATCCACCAATGAAAAATAATTATAAATCCACGACATGGAATCTGTCTTCTGACTGTTTATTTCAAAAAAATTATCCATATCCGGTGTATGAATAATATTTTTGATACTATCAGTGTATTGTTTAGCTAATTCTATATCTTTCTTAAATTCCTCTGTAATAGTAAATTCAAACCTGGCTGTTTTTAATAAATTGGGTTTATTCCTGCTTATGGCCGTATCCATTTTAAGCATTTGCATCAGTTTGTCATAAAGCAATTGATTCGCTTGTTTCTGGGCCAAAATTGCTTCATTGGAAGGGTGATAGCCCAGATCAAATAATAAAGGAAAACCTTTATCCGCTACTTTGATGGTTTTTGAATCCGGGTTCTCTTTTAGTAAGGCTAATTTTTCTTTTGCATCCTCAAAGTTCACTTCCTGAATGGTATCATTATTTGAGGTCTTTAGAATTTTCAAAAGAAATCCATTTTCATACAATCTTTTTTCTGTTATTTTCAAACTATCCTGCCAGTAAACAAAGACCCATTCATTGTCAAGGAAACCTTTCTCATCAAATTTACCCTCCACCCGGAAAGTATCCTCTTCCTTAGAATCCAAATTAAAATATGAGATAAGGTGACCATTCTTAAAACTCATTTTACTATCGCTAATTTGTTTTTCTAAACCACCCTCTATAAAAGTTTGTTTACTAAAGCGCCAGTCCCCTTCTCTAACAGATTGGGAATATTGTGCATTTAAAACTTTCCTGTTTGTAATTAAAGCATAATTCACATTGAAATCCCTGACATCATTGATGGTGAGTAAATGATCATCCTGACGGAAGGTCCATTCGCCTACGCGCTTGTTTTTTTTGAACTTCCCTGACCACAATATTTTAGTGAAATCCAAATCAAAAAGACTGTCTCTCTTGCTAAATTCTATCTCATATTCCCCATCAAGTATTTTTTCTTCTTTATTTTGTATATAGTCAAAACGTGCATTTGCAGTTTCTTCTTTATTGACTTTAATTTCGCCTTTGAATTTTTCTGTTTTTTGAGCCAATGCGAGGGTAGCACTTGAAACAAGCAAAAAAACAATTAAGAAAACCTTTCTCATCTAATTTAGGATTTTATAAAACATATTGGATTCTTATAGCCATTCCAAATATCATTAGGACATAACCAATGAATTAACAACCCATTGGACTTGTTGTTTTCAGCAATTATTCAGAGTAAAGTAAAGGATTTTTTATTATTCATTAAAATGAAACCATTAAAAACAGAAGTTGACTCTATTTCATCTGAACATCACTACAGATTATCTTTTGGAAATCAGCATTTTACACATGTTTACAGGAACTGAATGAAAAGCTTTTTTAAATACCGAAGCACTCTTAAAGCTTAATTGTTGAAGCAATCTCGTTTCATAATAGACAGTGAAATTTTCCACCTCAAAGGGCCAGGGCGAAACGATCAATCCTTCCCCTTTCCTTAAAAAAACTTGATAGGGTTTTCCATCCGGCCCATTGCTAATTTCAATTTTTCGTTCTTCCGGTTGTATGACATTTTCACAAATCAACAAAGAGAAAGCATCACAGAATTCTAATAGTTTATAACTTTTATTTATTTCATCTCTCGTGCAATTTGCCTCTTTTAGCCAGGAGCTTTCAAGTTTTTGCAATCCCTTACAATAAGATTTAGCATTTCTTTCATCTCCATATAAAAACTGGATATGCCGGGAAATAAGCAAAGTGATATAGCGACCCCTGGTCATGGCCATGTTAAGAAGTTTATCGCAATAGCCCTTATCAAAAGAATTCTTCCTGTAATTTTTAGGAGTACCATTTTCTTCCAGGATATCTTGCTTTTCCAACTCATTGTTAGCATCATCATGTTCCGCTGTGGCCATCAAGGTGTCAATCCACCTGTCAGGTTGCTTATCCTTTTTCCATTGAGCACAAATTTGAGCACTCAGCAACGCATGTGACCTTTGGGTAATAATTAACCAGCCAGAAGAAGTGTGGTTGACAATCATTTATTTGAGCACTTTAACATTCATTCAAGTAAAATTAACGGTGCTCTACAAATGAGGTTTTCGGCATGATTCGAAACTACGTTTATATGAAAACGTAATCAAATAGAAAAGTGAGAGATGATTACTTTTTTAGCTAAAATCAGAAATGATATTTTTTAAACTTAAAACCTACGGCTATGCTAGCTATGAACTATAGGGGAACCCGGAGAATCCGGCTCGACCATGACAAACCCATTCCTGAAATTGAACATCCTCAAGACGCTATTATAAAAGTCACGCGCTCATGCATTTGCGGTTCAGACTTACATCTTTATAATGGCAATGTACCTGACACCCGAATAGGCTCTACTTTCGGACATGAATTTGTAGGAATAGTGGAAGAAATTGGCACAGATGTTCAAAACATTAAGGTAGGAGATCAGGTCATTGTTCCCTTTAATATTGCATGTGGACAATGTGTTTTTTGTGAACAAGAATTGTATGCAAGTTGCCATGAATCTAATCCGCAATCTACGGCCCTGGGTGGTATATTTGGTTATTCGCATATTGCCGGGGGACATGAGGGCGGTCAGGCAGAGTACGTAAGGGTGCCTTACGCCAATGTGGGCCCTATGGTGATCCCTGATAATTTAGACCTTGACGATGCAGTCTTACTGACAGATATTGTCCCCACCGGATACCAGGCCGCGGAAATGGGTGGCATACAGAAAGGTGATACAGTAGTGGTTTTTGGGGCTGGTCCTGTAGGAATAATGGCAGCAAAATGCTCCTGGCTGTTTGGAGCAGGCAGGGTAATAGTCATTGATCAGGAAGAATACAGACTGGATTTTGTTCAAAAATACGCTGATTGCGAAGTTTATAATTTCAATTCATTGGAAGATCCTGTTAAATTTATAAAACAGACCACAGATTGGTTGGGAGCTGATGTTTGTATTGATGCTGTGGGAGCAGAAGCCGCAGGCGATGCTTTACAAACAATAACCGGAAGAAAACTGCTGTTGCAGGCAGGATCAGCCACTGCACTTCAATGGGCAATAAACGGGGTGAAAAAAGGAGGGATTGTATCAGTGGTGGGCGTTTACGGCCCAACCGGTAACCTGGTACCAATAGGAAATGTAGTGAATAAAGGCATAACTGTGAGAGCCGGGCAGGCTTCTGTAAAAAGGCTTTTGCCTAAGCTAATAGAGCATGTCCAGAAAGGCGTGCTCAACCCAAAAGAATTAATCACACATAGAATCCCACTGGAAGAAGTAGCTGATGGCTATCGTATTTTCTCTGAAAAATTGGATCATGTGATCAAGCCTGTACTTATTCCACCATCAGCATAGAACTTTAAAATCATAACTATTATGAAAAACAAATCAAATAAAGACTATTCTCATATTAAGGGGTGGGCTATAGATGCCGACCCTAAAAACGATCCCGTTTATCCGATGAAAAACCGCACGAATGGTGAACACAAAGGTTACAACTGGAAGAGACCAAAACAACAAGCTGTAGATCGGGAGGTGCTTCATTCAAATGAAAGGCCCAATGTGAGTGCTGTTTTCGGCCTTGCCCCTGAACCCTCCGGTTTAAGTGGAATGATCAGGCGTTTCGCCTTTAAATACAGCGAAAATGAACATACCCACTGGTTGTCCCTTTTGTTTGCCGATAGAGTAAATGAACTGGAAGGGTTGGTAGATGACATCAAAAAAGGTCAATTTCCCAACATTATAGCAGAAAAAGGTTGGGGAGCGCAATGGAAGCATGACCGCAAGACAATGATCAAAAAAATCACTGTTGGTACGGCCATTGTAGCGGGTATAGCTATCATGTTATCAGGCAAAAGAAATAAATATTTCTAAACCAAACTCATTGGATTATTAAGGATTCTCTCCCTGATTAAAACTTCTGAACAGGAAAACGGATTCAGACAAAGGCAACTTAAGTCAGCAAATGCATCAACTTCCAAATACTTTTTTCAAAATATCATTTATCCTTGCCGATGGGTTTTCCCTGATGTCTTTTTCTTTCAAAGCTATTTTTTGAAAGATCCCGTTCAGTGCCCGTTGAGTAACAAATGCCGATAAATCGCTCTCTTCAATGGGACTTAATTTTAAAGCATTAATGACATCAGCTCTTTCCACATCATTGTAAGATTTTACAAATTGGCTATAAATAGCTTCACTGCTTTTGTTAAAAACCAAAGGTTTTTTCAACACAGTTTTAATTTCAGGTTTGAAAGCATCCACTAATTGATTAAAGGTTTTATTCTTTAAATATAAGGTTGCTGCATCATCCTGCCCTTTCAATATATTAAAACCATCCTGAATAGTCATACTTTTGATGGCATTTACAAAAATAGGCTTGGCTTTTACAGCAGCATTTTCGGCTGCCCTGTTTAAACTAATAACCATATCCTCCTCAATGTCTTTGATCAAATTGTCATAAATTTTCCTACCTGCCGAGGTAGACTTCAATTGGGTAATAGCTGAATTAATTTCTGAAGGCAATAAAATTTTGATGGCCGCATCCTTTAAATATCCATCTGTTTTTGACAAAGTCTGTACACTGGCATTGGTACCTACTTCCAGGGCTGACTTCAATCCTTGAATTACTTCCTTTTCAGTCAAGCCTGTGCCTGTATCAATGCCATAATCATTAGCAACCTGTTGTACTACATCGCATGATTGAAAGGGTAAAAAAACTACAAAAAGGCTCAATAAAACACTTCTGATTTTCATATTTAGTCTATTAAAATAAGATGTTGCATATTACAAGAATCCTGCCACACAATCAACTTCATATTAAATATAGCAAGGGAATGTTGATAGATGGCCAAATGAATGAAAATATTTATCATTGAAACCGGTTATTTTGATTCTTGCCACGCAAATTAAAGCCCAGCCCACTACAGCCTGGAGGCTGAATAGAGGCACCTTCCTCCCGAATTGATCATTCAGAAAGCATTATTACTTATTAATTATTCCTTACTGAAATAAATTTCTATTTTTGCTTATTCAAAAAGAAACAAAACTATGTCAAATAATTTATTAGCCGGAAAAAAAGGAATTATCACAGGAGCTTTGGATGAAAATTCGATCGCCTGGAAAACAGCAATAAAAGCCAAGGAACAAGGCGCAAAATTTGTATTGACAAATGCACCTGTAGCCATGAGAATGGGTGGTATTCAGGAATTGGCCAAAGAGTGTAATACCGAGGTAATCCCTGCAGATGCCACTTCAGTGGAAGATATCACTAACCTTTATACCCAGTCCAAAGAAATTTTAGGCGGAAATTTTGATTTTATCCTTCACTCCATCGGCATGAGCCCAAATGTGCGTAAAGGGAAAGCTTATCATGACCTGAACTACGACTGGTTACAAAAAACTTATGATATTTCAGCAGTATCATTCCATAAAATGATGCAGGTAGCTGATAAAATGGAAGTAGTTAACGAATGGGGGTCTATTGTTGGCTTGTCTTACATAGCTGCTCAAAGAACGTATCCGTTTTACAACGACATGGCTGATGCAAAAGCATTATTAGAATCCATTGCAAGAAGTTACGGTTACCGCTTCGGAACTACTAAAAATGTAAGGGTAAATACTATTTCCCAGTCTCCCACACCTACTACAGCAGGATCAGGAATCAGTGGATTTGACTCATTTTTCAATTTCGCAGAAAAAATGTCACCATTAGGCAATGCCACTGCCGAAGATTGTGCCAATTATATTATCATGATGTTTTCTGATTTCACACGTATGGTTACCATGCAAAATCTTTTCCATGATGGTGGTTATTCCTTCACAGGTATTTCTGAGGAAATGATAGACCAAATGAAATAAGACAAAATTGAGAAATTAAAATTAAACAATAAGATCTGGCAGATTTTAAAAACCTGCCAGGTCTATTCCTCCCATCTTAGATGATTTCATTTCCCAATGCCAAAATTAATTTAGGGTTAAACATCCTCTCCAAAAGAGCGGATGGATATCATAATATATCTTCCTGCTTTTACCCTATTCCTGTAAAAGATGCATTGGAAATTATACCTGCTCAACGAACAACTTTTGAAAGTACGGGCTTGAAAATACCTGGGAAGCCCGAGGAAAACCTGGTCTGGAAAGCCTATCATTTACTGAACAAGGAATTTAATTTGCCGGAGGTTGAAATTGTACTTCATAAAGCCATTCCTATGGGTGCTGGTATTGGTGGTGGTTCCGCAGATGGGGCTTTTATGCTTAAATTGCTTAACGATTATTTCAAACTAAACCTATCCACGGAAAAGCTGGAAAATTACGCTTTAAAACTGGGAAGTGACTGCCCTTTCTTTATCCAAAACAAACCAAAATTAGTAAGCGGACGGGGAGAAATTTTTGAAGATATCGCTGTTGATTTACAGGGCTATTTCGTAGGATTGGTTTTCCCGGGTATCCATATAGGAACTAAAGAAGCTTATAATGGAATTCATCCGAAAAACCCTGAAACTCCTATTAAGGAGATCATAGAAAACCACCCTCTGAAAGATTGGAAAAATAATTTAAAGAACGATTTTGAAGAAAGTGTATTTAAGCAACACCCTACTTTAGCCTTAATCAAAAATAAATTATATGATTCCGGTGCCATTTATGCTTCCATGACAGGAAGTGGCTCCACTATGTACGGAATATTTAAAGAGAAGCCTGAAGGTTCAATAGTTGATCAATTATATAACTTGTAAAAGCAAAATATTTAATAATCCTTCATTTTCTAATGAAGGAAATTCCATTTTACTTCATCAAGCTTACCTTTTCTTCTGAAGCGTTTGATTCTGCGTTGCACATAATTTAACTCACGGTATTCTGCTTCCAGTTTTTGAAGTTCTATCCGCTGTTCTATAAGTGACTGGCGATAATTCTGCACACGATTCACCAGTTCAGTGTTTCGTAATTCATCATCAGTTTCATTTTGTACAGAATAAGTCTGCAGGTAACTTTTATTTCTTACTATACTTTTTTCTATATCTTCTAATTGAAATTTAATGGAATTGATTTTTCCTTCCTGATTAAAAGCCAAAGCATTTACACTACTGGAAATAGCCAATAAAGCCCCTGCATAAGGCACTAACTGGCGCGCAATAGTGTGATCATCAAAAAATGAACCGGTGGCACTGAAGGTTCCTAAAAAGAAAGTAGAAAACAATAAGGCATTCTTCAAATTCCGTTTTTTTTGTGATTTTCTGTCCAGTTCTTTTATCTGTTTTCTCAATCCCACCAATAAAGCATCAGTTTCTTTATGGTAGTGCTCAAGATCACGGTACACTTCCACTGTATTAACTCCCTGATTAACAGTGACATTAAAAAATTGGCTATCTGAAGCCCCATCCGGATCAGTTACAGTAAATAACACATCATACTGAACGGGAATACCATCAGCTTTCACTACATCATAATCAATGGTATCACTCATTAAATACAACCTCTCTCCCTCTTGTTGCAGGTAAAGCCAATCCGGTTCATTGTCCAGCTCAAACCGCAAATCAGAAGTATTATGATTGTTGTCTCTGATAAAAACCCTTCTTTTAATAGCATATCCTTCCCTTACAGAAAGATTGGTAAGCTTGGTAATAACAGGAGGGTCATTTTTATCACTTTTCAGAATAGTAATGTTTTTTTCTACAAAATCTTCAGGATGTCGTAAGTCTCTGGCCGTCAACTTTACATCCAGTGGGAAAACTGAATTTATTTTTGCCATTTCACTGGTGGAGAGGCTCCATGTAAAACGACCAGAATTACTGATATTTGGATTGCCAACGGTTACCGGTATTTCAACATTATATGCAATGGGATCATTATCAGGGTCAGTTACAGAAAAATCGATTTCAAGTTGTTGGTCGGCAGTAATAATGTAAGTAGCATTTATATTGTTCCTCAATTGTGGTGGTAAATTTTGATCAATAATCTGAAAACGATACTTCTTCCTGCCAGCAGTATTGTTGGCATCAACGGCTATAAGCTCCATTTCAAAGTACTTTCTTTCTGCTTGCTCCTGGCTAGGCTTCCAATCCAACATGAGCCTGTTACCAATAATATGCAAATCACTATTATCGAAACTCTTAAGATCTGTATTGCTATCCAGTATGTAACTAAGAATCAAATCTTCGTCAGTTGCTGTGGGACTGGTGGCCACAAATTCCATCCGGTAACGTTCTCCCTGCAAAAGTTTAATATAAGGCCTTTGATTCAATGAATCCGGAATCATGTAGAAGCGCGGAAGCTGCTTTGGTGTTTGTATTTTAATCAGTGTTTGTGCTTTCTTCACAATTTGGTCGGCTGAGTCTTTTATAAAGAAAGTAGCTCTGTACAAACCTGATTCGTTGCTTTTTGGCTGCCAGTAAAACTCCATTTCCTGGAGATCAAATTTTGCATCCGGGGCATCACTTTTCCATGTGAGCTTATATTGGTCTTTATTGATAGCGGTCCAATCCACTTTAAAAACCACCTGTTTGCCAACTTCTTCTTCAATTAATTCAGGGGCATAAATGTTTACATCATTCTGTGCAAATACCTGAAAACCAAAAAATAGAGATAGTATAAATAAAAAATAGTATTTCACAATCACACAATATTTAACGTAGAGTATCGCTTTGTAGTGCCTTTCTATTGGCCAATTTATTTACCAGTGGATACGATAAAACAGAAAGTAAAATAATAAATGTTCCCATATAAAATCCGGTGGACATTTCTTCTTTCTCCCCAAAAATAAGAAAGGCTATTATAATTCCATACACTGGTTCTAAATTCACTGTAAGATTTACAACAAAAGCACTCAAAACCTGCTGAATTTTAACAGAAGCAGAAAAAGCATACACTGTACAAATACCTGCCAGGATAACTAAATAAAACCAATCTGACCCACTTGGCATCAAATCAAAAGCTGTATTGCTGAAATAAGTAGCATAAACAGGTATAAAAATAGCTGTACCGATAAATGCCCCCAACATCTCATAGAAAGTAATGGTATAGGGATTATGCCTGTGGGTAAATTTACCATTTAGCACTGTAAATACGCTGGCCAGCATGGCTGAAATAATGGCCATTGTTATTCCCAGAGCATACTGAAATTCAAACCGGAAAATAACGTATAAGCCAAACATCACCACAATTCCCAATATTACTTCGTAGATCTTCACCTTTCTGTTAGTCATCAAAGGCTCAATCAAACTAGTCCAAAAAGAGCAAGTGGCAATTCCTGCCAAACATACAGAGGCTGTAGACACACGTGCAGCTCCAAAGAATAATATCCAATGAGCAGCTATAATAAACCCTGTAGCAACAATTTTGATGATTTCATATTTGCCAATGGCGAATTGCTTTCTCCTAGCTGCCAGCAAAATACCTAATACCGCAGTCGCCAATAATGTTCTGTAAAATACTACTTCAACTGCGGGAATGGCTATTAGTAAGCCTAAAATTGCAGTGAATCCCCAAATGAGGACAATAAAGTGCAACTTGAAATAGCTTTTTAATTCATTGTTCATCGTGGAACAAATTTATATAAAATCAACCCTAAAACGGTAAATGTAATATTGGGCAACCAAACGGCCAGTATCGGGTTCATCGTGGAATTCTCAGCTATAGCCTTGCTCAGTATGAAGAAGATGATAAAGACAAAGGCAATCACAAAACCTAAAGCAATTTGAAAACCTGTTCCTCCTCTTGTTTTCTTGGAAGATAATATAACACCAATGAAAGTAAGAATGAGAGCTGCAAAAGGTGACATATAGCGTATATATCGCTCAATGAGATATACCTTCACATTATCTGCACCTCGTTCCCTTAACAGGGAAATATAATCGTTCAGCTCCGCCATCGTCAAGGTTTCCTGCAAACCATGACTATTGGCGAAATCATTGGGTGTAAAATTAAGTACTGTATCTATTTCTGCTCCGTTAGTAACTTTTTCCTTAAAACCATCAAACTTCCGAAGTTCCCAATCCTTTATCGTCCAGCTCGATTTGGCCGAATCCCACTCTATTCTCCTGGCGCTTAATTTTTCCTTAAGCTCCTTATCTGCAATTCTTTCCAAAGTAAAACGGTAGCCAACATCCCGCTGATTGTTATAGCTTTCCATATAAGCATAAATCTCAGGCGCAATTTTGAGGTGAATATTTCTGTCATTAAAGTAAAAAGGCTTCTTTGTATAAGCTATTTCAAATGCTATCCGGGTTTTATTGGCTTTTGGAATGACATAAGAATTTAGAAAAAAACTAAACAATGCAATGATGCTTGCACCAATAAAATAAGGTCTCATAAACCTCCTAAAACTCATTCCTCCGGCAAGCATAGCTATAACTTCAGTATGGCCTGCCATTTTGGACGTAACAAAAACCGCTGCTATAAAAATAGTAATAGGGGTAATAAGGTTGGCTATCCATGGAATAAACCCACCATAATAAGGCAAAATCTCCATAAAAGTGAGATTGTGCTTCATAAAATCATCATTTTTCTCTGTGTAATCAATTACTACCACAATGGCTAATATGATTACTACCACGAAAATAAAAGTGGAAAGGAATTTCTTGATGATGTATTTATCTAAAATTTTCATAGGCTTTTCTTACTTAAATCCTTTGCATCAATTTTCCGACCATTTTTTCTTTCCACTCGTAAAATGTGCCTGAAATAATTTCTTTTCTGGCACTTTCTACCAGCCAAAGGTAAAAAGCCAGATTATGAATACTGGCGATTTGTGCGCCTAATATTTCTTTTGAAATCATTAAATGGCGCAAATAGGCTTTCGAGTAAAATGTATCAACATAACCCGTAAGTCCCGGATCAATACTTGAAAAATCATCCTCCCATTTTTTATTCCTGATGTTGATAATACCCTCAGTGGTAAAAAGCATTCCGTTCCTTGCATTTCGTGTAGGCATCACACAATCAAACATATCAACTCCCAAGGCGATACATTCCAGGATATTGGCAGGTGTCCCCACTCCCATCAGGTAACGCGGCTTGTCAGCAGGTAAAATATCACAAACCAGTTCAGTCATTTCATACATCATCTCAGCGGGTTCCCCAACAGATAATCCACCAATTGCGTTTCCTTGCTGTTCTTTTGAAGCAATTACTTCAGCTGATTGTTTACGCAAGTCTTTATAAGTGCTGCCTTGCACAATGGGGAAAAGCGTTTGATCATACCCATAATTTCCTTCAGTGGCATCAAACCTGTTGATACACCTGTCCAGCCAGCGGTGCGTCATGTCCATAGATTTTCTGGCATACTCATAGTCACAAGGATAAGGTGTACACTCATCAAAGGCCATCATTATATCTGCACCAATTTTTCTCTGAATATCCATCACATACTCAGGACTGAAAACATGTTTCGAACCATCAATATGCGATTTAAAAGTAACGCCCTCCTCTTTAATCTTGCGCGTTCCGGAAAGGCTGTACACCTGGTACCCCCCACTATCTGTTAAAATAGGTTTGTCCCATCCATTGAATTTATGCAGTCCTCCCACCTTTTCCAGGATTTCCAATCCCGGCCTAAGGTACAAATGATAAGTATTGCCCAATATAATCTGGGCTTTGATATCATCATGCAGTTCTCGTTGATGTACTGCTTTTACTGAACCTGCAGTGCCCACCGGCATAAATATGGGAGTCCTTATAGCTCCATGGGCTGTTTGCATCAAACCTGCCCTGGCTTTGGAGTTTTTATCTTTATCTGAAATGGTAAATGTCATAGAAGTGCAAAAATATAGCTTCTTAAGAATTTATAATTTTTATTTTCCAATATCTTTGTCAAAACACCAAGAAAAGACTTTTCTCATTCATGACAAACTTCCACCCTCTTTTTTATATTTTCTGCTTTTTCTTATGCATCCAACTTTATTTTTTAATCAGATATTTTCTAAAACTTTCTTTTTTTGCCCCTGAACCTACTCCCTCTCACTCCCAACCGGAAGTATCTGTAGTAATTTGTGCACATAATGAAATTGACAATCTTCGGGAAAGACTTCAAAGTATCCTGACACAGGAATATCCTGTTTTTGAAGTAATTGTAGTGGACGACCGCTCCCACGATGGTTCTTATGATTGGCTCCTAAGCATCAGGAATGATTACCCTTTTTTGAAAGTGGTTAGAATTGATGAGGTTCCTCTGCATATTAACCACAAAAAATACGCCCTCACTATCGGCATCAAAGCTTCTCAATATGAAACCATCCTACTTACCGATGCTGATTGCAAGGCCATCAGCAAAAACTGGATTGCCAAAATGGCATATTGCTATGGCAAGGATACAAAAATTGTCTTAGGAGTTTCCCAATATGAAAAATCAACAGGTTTATTGAACAAGTTTATACGCTATGAAACATTGCAAACTGCCATTTTATATCTTTCTTTAGCCTTATCAGGAAAACCTTACATGGGTATAGGTCGTAATCTATCATATAAAAGGTCGTTGTTTTTGGAAAATAAAGGATTCAAGGAATATTTGAATATAACAGGTGGCGATGATGATTTATTTGTAAACAAACATGCTAATGGCACGAATACGGCAATTTGCACAGATATGCAGGCTACCCTCTATTCTAAACCAAAAACAAGTTGGAAAGATTTTATCACTCAGAAAAAAAGACATCTTTCAGTGGGTAAATTTTATCGGAAGAAAGATAAATTCCTTCTCGGACTCTATCATGTTTCACAAACAATGTTATGGATATTCTTTATCTTCGTAATTGGTGTTGGTCAAATGCAGGAAATTCTATTGGTTTCGCTTTTAATGGCATTAAGAATGATAGGACAATGTGTCGTGTTCCGGAAAACTAGCACCAAGTTTGGAGATATAAATAAATTATGGTTGTTCCCCCTATTGGAAATACTTTTTAATATTTACTATTGGGTAATAGGAACCAATGCACTACTGTCAAAAAAAGTTAAATGGAAATAAATAAAAACAGAAGTTTTTCAGAAAAGGCATTAAAGGATTTTAGATTGATAGATCAGGCCGTATTAGCCAAAAATCAAATGGCTTATGCTGAATTGATGAAAAGATATAAAAAACCTGTTTATCATATGGTCCTCAAAATGGTTAGAAACGTAGATGACGCTGAGGATTTAACCATTGAAGCATTTTCAAAGGCCTTTAAAAGTTTACATAGATTTAAGAAAGACTATACTTTTAGCACCTGGCTTTTCCGGATTGCAACTAATAATGCAATTGACTTTATCCGAAAGAAAAAGCTAAGGACCATCAGTATCCATTCTTCCTATACTGATGACAATGGAGATGCCGTGGGCATAGACATTGAAGACAGAAATTTGACTCCCCAGGACAGTGCCATAAGGCAACAACGGATTGAGCTCATGCGCATGTTTGTGGACAAATTACCCTCTAAATATCAAAGGTTGGTGAAACTTCGCTATTTCCAGGAACTTTCTTATGAGGAAATAGCGCAGGAACTTGATTCTCCCCTCGGTACAATCAAGGCGCAATTGCACCGTTCACGAGAGCTTATGAGAGAGTTGATAGAGGGAAAAGAAAAGAATTTTTAAGTATGGACAACAGCGATATTATTGAGAAGTATTTCCAGGATTTATCGGAAGTACAAAAAAATCAATTGCAAGCATTGGGGCCGTTGTACGAAGAGTGGAATGAAAAGATCAATGTTATTTCCAGAAAAGATATTGAGCATTTTTATGAACGCCATGTCTTACATGCGCTGGCAATAGCCAGGTTTATGGACTTGAGTGACAAAAAAATTCTTGATGTGGGTACAGGAGGTGGTTTTCCGGGCGTACCCCTTGCTATTCTATTCCCTACAGCTAAATTCACCCTGGTGGATTCCATTGGTAAAAAAATAACAGTTGTAAAAGAAGTAAGCAAAAGCCTTGGGCTGGAGAATATTACTTCATTACACCAACGGGCTGAAAAAGTAAAAGGAACCTTTGATATAGTAGTAAGTCGTGCTGTAACCCGAATGAATAACTTCATCCCCTGGGTACAGCAAAAAATAGTTGCAAAAACACCTACAGGAGAAGCAGCCATATTGGCACTTAAAGGTGGCGATTTAGATGAGGAAATGAAAGAAATTAAAAGACCTTACCAGGAAATTTCTCTTTCCGATTATTTTAAAGAAGATTTTTTTGAAACTAAAAAATTGATTTATATTCCTTTTTGACAAATCGTTATGAAATTTTTAAAGTGGCTATTTATAATATTGGTTTCCCTGACAATAGTGGGGTATATTGCTTATTTAGTTATTGACAAGCCATTGCCAGAAGGGCAAAAAGGTGAAAAAGCTGAGGCATTGGCAGATAAAATTTTAGATGCAGTAAATGATTCTGCCTGGCAAGCTACTGATGTTGTTAGCTGGGATTTCAAAGGAGAACATCAACACGTTTGGGATAAAAACAGGCACTATGCCCAGGTGGTTTGGGATGATTATGAGGTTTTTATCAATTTAAATAATATTACTGGAAAAGCCATTGTAAAAGGCAAGCTACTTCGGGATTCCGCAGCAACTGTAGAATTTGTCAAGGATGCCTATGAATACTGGGCCAATGATTCTTTTTGGCTTAACCCAATCACTAAAATCAGGGATTCTGGTACGGAAAGGTATTATGTTGAAACAGAAAATGAAGAAACAGAGGCCCTACTTGTAAAATATACTTCTGGCGGAGTTACACCGGGAGATTCCTATCTTTGGGTGGTAGATAAAACCACCTGGCTACCCCGATCCGTTAAAATGTGGGTGCAGATTATTCCTGTGGGGGGCGTGGAATTCAGTTGGGAAAACTGGATAAAAACAGAGACTGGTGCATTGGTAGCCAGCGAGCATCAGGGATTAATCAAGGTTAATATTAATAATATCCATACTTATAAAACCATCAATGAGTTTGAAAAAGGGGATATTTTCAAAATTTTAGAATAAAAACATTACAAATCGTTAATTAATAGTGGTTTGATCATTTATGGAAATAATACATTCATATTTATTCATATTAATGACTCATTTTTCAATTGCTTCTTTTACCTTTGTATCCCATAAGTACTAAGGCGACTTGAACAAATCTTATGGCATCTCAAAAAACAACAAAATACATCTTCATTACCGGAGGTGTTACTTCATCATTAGGTAAAGGGATAATTGCAGCTTCATTGGCAAAACTTTTGCAGGCACGCGGTTTCTCTGTAACCATCCAAAAATTAGACCCCTATATCAATATTGATCCGGGTACTTTAAATCCATACGAGCATGGGGAATGCTTCGTTACTGACGATGGAGCTGAAACAGATTTGGATTTAGGCCATTATGAAAGATTTCTTAATATCAGTACTTCACAAGCCAATAATGTAACTACCGGCAGAATTTATCATAACGTAATTACTAAAGAACGTGAAGGTGCCTATTTGGGTAAAACGGTTCAGGTAATTCCTCACATCACAGATGAAATCAAAAGGAATATCTATGCTGTAGCTGAAAAGGAAGAGTATGATATTGTGATTACTGAAATAGGCGGGTGTATTGGAGATATTGAATCCTTGCCTTTTATTGAGGCCATAAGACAAGTAAAATGGGATGTTGGCCATAATAATTTTTTGGTCATCAATTTAACCTTGGTGCCTTATTTGAAAGCTGCCGGAGAGCTTAAAACCAAACCTACCCAGCATGCTGTAAAGCAACTGCTTGAGTCAGGAGTGCAACCCGATATTTTGGTTTGCCGAACAGAGCATAAATTACCTCACGAAATCAGAAAGAAAATAGCCCTATTCTGTAACGTTCATGTAAGTTCTGTCATTGAAGCAATGGATGCTGAATCTATTTATGATGTGCCTTTGTTGATGCGAAAAGAGAAACTTGATGAAAGAGTTTTAGCCAAATTGAAACTCTCCCATAAAGTTGAACCTGAACTTACCCAATGGAAAGAATTTCTGGGGAGGTTAAAAAACCCTCTGTCTGAAGTGAATATTGCTTTGGTAGGGAAATATATTGAATTACCTGATGCCTATAAATCCATTACAGAATCATTTATCCATGCCGGGGCACAAAACGAAACAAAAGTTAACTTAAAGTGGATCCATTCGGAAGATGTAAATGATGAAAATGTAGCAGAATTATTTTCAAATATGCATGGAGTATTGGTAGCCCCAGGTTTTGGTGAACGTGGTATTGAAGGGAAAATTGCTGCTATTAAATATGTGAGGGAAAATAAAATTCCCTTTTTCGGGATTTGTTTAGGTATGCAATGTGCTGTAACAGAATTTGCCAGAAACGTACTTGGACTAAAGGATGCCGCCTCTATAGAGACTAATGAAAAGACAAAGCATCCGGTGATTGCCTTAATGGAAGATCAGAAAAACATTACTTTGAAAGGGGGCACTATGCGGTTAGGCTCCTACCCTTGCGAGCTCAAAAAAAATACAAAAGCCTACCAGGCTTATGGAAAAACCAAAATTAATGAGCGACATAGGCACAGATACGAATTTAATAACAGATATTTGCAACAATTTGAAAAAGGGGGCATGGTTGCAAGTGGTATCAATCCTGATTCTCAATTGGTGGAAATCATTGAGATTCCAGATCATCCATGGTTTGTGGGTTCCCAATTTCACCCTGAATTAAAAAGTACAGTACTCAATCCACATCCTTTGTTTGTGAGGTTTGTGAAAGCTAGTTTAGAGCATAAAATTTTATCTGAATCGAATTAATATAATATAAATGGAAAAAAATCAAGCAACGGGACTTATCCTTATTTCAATATTATTAATTGCCTATTTCTGGTTTTTTGCAGATGCACCAGGCCCTGTAGTCGATGAAACCAATGATCAAACGGAACAAGTAGAATCTCCTGAATCTCGGGATACATCAACATTGGGCAACAATGACGGAAGTAGGGCGGAAAATTTGGAAAGTGATTCACTGATCAATGAGTCTCTGAAATCAAAATATGGTGTTTTTGCCTCTGCGGCCAATGGTACATCTGAATTAATCACTTTTAATACAGATGTTATTGAAATAACCTTTGACAAAAAGGGAGGGATCATCAGCCAATTGGAATTAAAGAATTTTGAAACCTACGATGGTCAACCATTGGTTTTGGCAGAGGAAAGTTTGGATCAACAACAATTAATAGTGAATGCCGCTGTTGGCGCAGTGGATCTTTACGAATTGAATTATGAATTAGTAGAAAAACCAAACTCCATCCTAAAAGCAGGTGATACCTCCAGAGTTGTATTTAAGGCTGATTTTGGTAATGGAAGAAGCATTGAACAAATTTATACACTTTCCGGATCGCACTATGAAGTAGGTTATGAACTTGCGTTAAATGGATTTCAAAATGAAATAATCGGTGAAAATTTCACTCTTATCTGGAATAAAAAGATGCGTAAGTTCGAAAAAGATCTTACAGAAAGCAGAAGAAAGGCTACCATCAACTACTATTCGGTAGAAGACGGTATGGACTATTTGAGTGAAAGTGCTGATACAGATGAGGAAATTTTAACTGAGCCCATTCAATGGTTCTCTTTTAAGCAAAATTTCTTTAACTCAGCTCTAATTACTGATATTCCTATGCAGCGAGCGCATGCGAAGGTTTCCCAGGAAGGTTTATCAGATGAGTTTGTGAAAGACGGGGAAATGAAAGTTGAAATTGCTCTTTCGGAAGTAAAAGACAAAAAAGGAGAATTTAAATTTTATTACGGACCTAACAATTACAAAATACTTCAAACTGTTGCTGCAGATTTTGAAGAAAACATTTACTTAGGGTGGTTTCCAATTAGTTTAGTCAATAAATACGTAATTATCAATGTATTTCATGTACTGGAGAAATACATTAGTAACTATGGGATCATCATTATCATTCTTGTATTTCTTATTAAGTTGGCATTATCTCCACTTTCCTATAAGTCATACGTATCGATGGCAAAAACCAAGGTACTAAAACCACAACTGGATGAAATAAAAGAAAAACATGGTGGAGATATGCAAAAAGCTCAGGCGGAACAGATGCAGCTTTACCAAAAAGTGGGGGTGAATCCGCTTTCAGGCTGTATTCCATTATTACTTCAAATGCCCATTCTATTTGCTATGTTCTATTTCTTCCCTAGTTCTATAGAGTTAAGGCAGGAGGCATTTTTATGGGCCAATGATTTATCTACTTATGATAGCATTGCTACTTTACCTTTCACTATTCCTTTTTATGGTAACCATGTCAGTCTTTTTACCATATTAATGACGCTCTCCACTTTATTGATCACATGGTCTCAGGGGCAGGTTAGTTCGGTACAGGGACCAATGAAGAATATTCAGTATATTATGCCTGTGGTATTTATGTTTGTGTTGAACAGTTTTGCCGCTGCATTGAGTTTCTATTATTTTGTAGCCAACATTATTACTTATGGACAACAGGCTTTAATCAGGAAAATGATTGATGAAGATAAAATCAAGCAAATACTGGAAGAAAACAAGAAGAAGAATGTGAATAAAAAGACCTCCAAATTTCAGCAGAGATTACAGGAAGCAATGAAAGCTAGTGAGGAAGCTAAAAAAAACAAGTCCAAAAAAAGTAAATAAATACCATATTTTGCTTATACGAAAAGAATCAAAATTCACTTTGGAGTTTTGATTCTTTTCTTTTTATACTAAATTAAGACAAAATATCATTTATGAGACTTTATACTCACCCAAAATTGAGAATCACCATAGAGGAAATTAGGGGGATGCCTTATATTAAAGAAGTATGGAGGGGAATCTTCAACCCGATTGTTTTTAGGGATTTGATTGGCAACTCTCTGGAAATTTATAAGACAGAGCTTCCCAAAATTAAAATGGAGGATCAAACCAAATTTTTATTGTTTGCAGACACCAAAGAGTTGGAGCTTATAAGAAATGAAGATATTACCTGGCTCAATGAGGAAATCAATCCTAAATATGAGCAATTGGGGTTTACGCACCAGGCAGTAATTGCACCCATTTCCCAGTTTGCTTCCAATAAAGTGGATGATTATCATACCGATGACGATAATTTACCTTTCGTCACCAAAATATTCAAAGAAGATAGTCTTGCCATGAAATGGTTCCTGAATTGTTAATGATGGATAATCATTAATCCAGTAATCGAGAGGTTACTTTAATCCACAATCCATTGTGACAAGTGAAAATTGGCGTGTTTTTACCAACTATTTTTGACCACTAAATCTAAAAAATTATTCCAAAATCAGTTGTTCGTTTTTAGGGTACTTCACTTCATATTGTAGTTTAAGTTCCTGTTGCTTTTGAGGTGCTAACTTCAATTCCCAGCTAATCTCCCCGGTTTTATCTTCTAGTTTTCCTCCGGAAATATCGGTAGCAATAACTTCTATATTGCTATTCGCTGAAACAGGCACCTGATCAAATAATATCAATTTCACTGCCTGGCTTTTCTTATTACGTACAGTAATGTTAAATCCTACATTCTCTGTTTGATTAGAGCCAATAAACCTTCTTTTGGTAAATTCATCAACTTTCTCTCTATTAATCATTATGCTTTTGTCTCTACCTAACGAAATATCCAATGTATCTGAAAGTATATTGGCATCAAGGATAGTTCTTCCTACATAGCCTCCTTCAAAGAAAAGGTTGGCCTCTCCTTCCAAAAGGTTAAACTGTTCCCAGTTAATGATTCTAGCCATCAGGAATGCATTCTTATCCAGCTTTGGCACTGCATAATACTCGTAGATAGCTTCCACGTTTATATCCTTCAAATCAACGGTAAGGGCTTCCCAATTAGTCTTGATGGTATAAGGTTCTTCCACCTCAAACTCCACACTTTTCTGATTTTCAATAGTTCGAGTTGTAATGGTTTCAGCTTTCTTTAGTGATGATACACCTCTTAATTTAACTTCACGAGAAGACTGACTCGCACTATATCCATATCCTGTAACCACTACTTCCGATAATTGCTGAACATCCGGCCTTAGCCAGACATTGATTTGGGGAGAGTTAATAGGTAATTCCTTAGTTTCCATTCCAATAAAAGAAATCACTAATTGTTGGGCATTTTGAGGTAAGGTTAAGCTATACCTGCCACTCAAATCGGTAGTTGTACCAATATTAGAGCTTTTAACCATCACATTGGCTCCTGGAAGGGGTTCTCCTGTTTCTTCATCAGTTACTATCCCATAAACATCACCAATATTATTGGAAAAATTTTCATCCATGATCTTTTGCCGGAAATGGGTATTCCTGTTGAAATTCAAAAGCCACGGCTCAAGTTTTGGCACCAAATTTCCTTTGTTAGGCTCGGTATTTGAAAATTTCAACCTCACATTATCCCAATCAACACCAGTATTTTGATACACACTGGCTTTATAGCTAATATTAACTGGACTCTCTACATCAGTTACTTTCACATCATATTTAGGATACCAACCTGCATTTTGCACAAAATAGGAAATGGTAAAATTTGCCTGAACCTTTTTAACGGACTCTACCTGAATTACTATTTCACTTGAAGGGAAATCTTTTTGCTTCTTTACGGAATTAACCTGACTCTGCAGCTTTTGTTTTTCTTGCTCCAGGAGTTCCCTTTCCAGATAAATCTTAAGTTCTTCTGATTTAATGGCTGTTAATTCCTTATCATAAAATTCAATTGCTTGCTTCAGTTGTTGCAGGGAATTGGTGTTCCCTTTCAATTCCTTATTTTGATCAAGCACACTTTGCTTTTCTTTTAACACCTCTAACCTTGCTGCTTGATTGGATAGCTTTTTTTCAAGTATATCAATTCTGCCAGTAAGGCTATCTATTTGTTTATCCTTGCTCAGTTCATTCAAATAATTGAATTTCCTGTTGACAGATAATATCGTAAAATCCCCCTCTCCTTTCACTTGAATACTTTTATCATCCAAATGTGGGGACAGCGACTTCATGACGATACTTGATTTTCCTGCTTCAATAGTAGTTGCTCCAGATCTGAAAACCTGAGCTCCTTGAAGGAAAACAGTTGCTTCTTTGATCTCCGTCTTCATGGTTACATTTAAAGGTACCTGCCCAAAAAGTAAGGGTTGAAGGAACAGCACGAAAAAAGAGCTAATGAGCGTTGTTTTGATATTCATAAGTTGTGTTTAACTGAATTTATTTACGGGCCATTTCTCCCATTATTATTCAAAATAGTTTTACGTCCTCAATGATTTCAGGAGTGAGCTTATAAAATTCCTTATGTATGTTGAACGGCTCCACATCTTTGTTTTTCTTAAGAGAATAACTGCCATCCTCATTCATTATGTAGGAGTTTACATTATCTCTCAGGTTATACCGGAGGATATTCATTACTTGTTTCTTCAATGTTTCATCTACAATCAGAAAAAGAGATTCCAAACGTCTTTCAAACGACCGCACCATCATATCAGCACTACCACCATACACTTTGGGTTCCCCATTATTGTGAAAATAATAAATCCTTGAATGCTCAAGGTAATTGCCTACAATAGAACAAACAGATATATTTTCGCTTAAGCCTATTCTGCCGGGTCTCAGGCAACAAATCCCCCTCACAATTAGCTTGATGGACACACCCGCCTGTGAAGCCGCATACAATTCATCAATGGCCTCTTTATCCTCCAATGAATTGATTTTAATGCATATCCCTGATGGCAAACCTTCCCTGGCGTTATTTGCTTCATTTCTAATCAGGGCAATCAGCTTATTACGCATATCCTTGGGCGCAGTAATCAATCGCTCGTATTCCTGAGGGTGACTATGTCCGGTAATTACATTGAAAAACTCAGAGATATCCTGAGCATACACTTCATCCGTGGTCATTAAGCCTATATCGGTATAGAGCCGGGCAGTTTCTTCATTGTAGTTACCACTTGCCATGTGTAAATAGCGTGTAACCTTCTCCCCTTCTTTGCGGACAATCATTAACAGCTTGGTATGGGTTTTAAACCTGCTAATACCATAAATCACAAAACAGCCGGCTTTTTGCAATCGTTTGGCTTCCCTGATATTGTTTTCTTCATCGAAACGTGCCTTCACCTCAAAAAGCACTGATACGTGGATACCATTTTCTGTTGCCTTCAATAAAGCATCCACAATCCTGGAATTTCTGGCCAATCTGTAAATAGTCAATTTAATAGAAAGCACCTTGGGATCATCCGAGGCTTTTTCTATCATATCCAAAACAGGTTCAATATTATTATAAGGATGATGTAAGAGGATATCCCTGTCTTTTAATATCTCGAAAATATTGTCAGAATCTGATTTGTGCTCCGGAAAGGTTAAAGGAGGAACCGGAGCCTGGGTTTCAGGTATTTTATCCTTAAACTCATTGTGTTTAATTACCTGCCAGAGAGCTGCATAATCCAATAAGGAGTTATCGCCAAATTTGAAAATATTGTCTTTGTCCATTTCCCATCTGTCGGAAAGGACTTTCATCATCCATTTGTCATAGTCTTTGTCTATCTCTATACGCACAACACGGCCTGTTTTACGTGTTTTAAGCTTTTTGCGCATTTCTTCCAGGAAATTAGCCTCTATATCATCGCTTTCTTCAAGTGTGAAATCCCCGTTTCTGGTAATTCTAAACATATTGACCGAAAGAATTTCGATGTTTCTGAAAAGTTGATCAATATTGGCCCTCACCAATTCTTCTATTGGAAGAAATAATATTTTTCCATCCCTCTCTATTTCAAAAAACCTCTGAATATTTTGAGGCATCTGAATAAAAGATAGTTTTTTATTATCTTTTTTATCTCCGTGGTTGCGGGTAACTACTGAAAAAATCAGTAATTTATTCATGAGTATGGGGAACGTATGATAGTTATCATACACCATTGGGGTAAGCATTGGAAAAATAATCTTGTCAAAGAAAGATCTGGCCCGCTTCATTTCCGACTCTTTTAAATCGCTCATTTTAACGATTTTAAAATCATTCTCTTCAAAAAGCGGTTCCAAAATCTCAGAAAAAAGCTTATTCTGTGATTTTACAAAATCCTGGCACTCAGTAAGTAGTTTTTTTCTGAAAGGTAATTCACGTAATCCGGAATAGTCTACACGCTCTCTGCCGTAGTCTATATAATTATATAAGGAGCCTACCCTGATCATGAAAAATTCATCCAGGTTAGAGGCAGTAATGGCCAGGAATTTTAATCTTTCAAATACATTCCTTTCTGTTTGCCGAGCCTGGTCCAATACCCTGTAGTTAAATTGGAGCCAACTCAAATCCCTACTAACTAAGTTACTTCTGTTTATTAAATCATTAATTCTATCTATTGCCATAACTCATTCGAAATAAGTTTCAATATATAAAAGCTTTAAATTATAAATAAACGGAATAGGTTATTTAAAAAAATATTTTACCATTTTAATTTGATATATCGGATTATGATGTATCTTTGTAATATGTATTCAAAAGAATTATTAAAAGGCACATTGGGAGTAATCATTCTGAAATTGCTTGAAGAGAATGATAGAATGTACGGTTATGAAATTTGCCAGAAAGTAAAGGAAATTTCTGAGGGAAAAATCTTGATCAAAGATGGCAGTCTCTATCCCACTCTTCACAAACTCCTTAGTGATGGCATTGTAACCATTGAAGAAGTGAGTATGGGTAAACGAATCAGGAAGTATTACAGGTTGACTCCCAAAGGGAAAACAGCTAAAAACGAAGTCATGGATGAGCTGGCAGATTTCATCTCCACTCTTCAGAAAATTGTATTTGACAGCAATAAACCATTTCCAGCGATATGATATCAGACGAGCATTTTGATTATATCAGCGATATGATTAATAGAAGTGCCATCAAAAACAAAGCACTTAGAGAGGATTTGATCGACCATTTTTGCTGCCTGGTGGAAATGAAAATGCAGGATGGCACTTCTTTCGAAGAAGCTTTCCAAAAGGCATACCAACAAACTACCCCCAATGGGTTTGAGGAAATTCAAAGAGAAACAGTTTTTTTACTAAATCATAAAAAAATAATTATCATGAAACAATTCACTTACATTACAGGCTATCTTTTTGCTTTATCTACAACAGCAGGAGCGTTTTTCAAGGTAATGCACTTACCCGGAGCAACAGTTTTATTGTTAGGCGGTATGCTTGGGATTTCATTTATCTTTCTACCACTCTTGTTAATCAATAAATTTAAAAACAAAGTTTTCTCTGTACTCTCCGAGAAATTGAAATGGGTTTTAGGAACATTAAGCCTGATGATCATTATAACTGCCAGTCTGTTTAAATTACTTCACCTTCAGGGAGCAGGTATTTTATTGGGAGTTGGGTTCCTAGTTTTTGGTATTGGTTTTTTACCATTCTTATTTTTCAGAATGTACCAATCAAGTCAGTCAGAGGTATCCAATTAAACAATCTCTAAAATGAAAAAAACAATATACTTATTGGCATGGATTTTCAGTTTTATATTCGTAACCGGGCTTTTATTCCTGATACTACGACTACCATACGCTATCAAACTGCTTTATATAGGAGAAACCGGTGCAGGCCTTTTGTGTTTCCCCATCATTCTATACTATAAGTGGAAAGAAAAGAAATTGGAACACAAACAACTTTTGTATCAATGGATTAGTGGCCAATCATTTTTGATCATCTTTGTACTTTCTACCTGGGCCAGGTTCATCAATGATTTTTTGGCAAACATATTATTTAGCGGTTCATTTTTCATTTTCGGATTCATATTTCTTCCACTACTTTTCCATAATATGTACAAGCAATCATTGTTGGAAATATGAACACCATCAATAGTTATACACTAGCAATAAAGAAAGCACACACAATTACACAAGCCATTATAGACTTTATGTTGCTGGCTGATCCTGACATAGATAAAGTTCAGGAATACATTGACAAGGCCACTATTTACATTGCCATCTATAAAGGAGAAACAGTAGGATGCTATGCACTTCTCGATTTAGCACAAAATGAATGGGAAATCAAAAATATTGCTGTAGCTGAAAATTACCAGGGAAAAGGAATAGGCACTTTATTGCTTCATGACGCCTTCAAAAAAGCAAAATCCAATCACATCAAAGAACTAACAATCTGTACCGGTAATTCAAGTTTGAGGCAATTGACACTCTACCGAAAATTAGGGTTTAAAATTGTTGCTACCGAGACAGATTATTTTGTCCGTCACTATAAGGAGCCCATCATGGAAAATGGAATCCAATACAGGAGTCTGATCATCCTTAAGAAATTCTTATAAACCCACTAAATATTTAATCATGACACATTTCAAGTTCAGTTCGTTACTTCTAATTTTTTTCTGCACAATTAGTTGCAATAGCCCAAAAGCACCTGAAAGTATAAGGAATACATTTGGAGAATTCAACGGAAGCAACATTTTACTGCATTCTGTAGACTATCAAAATGCACCTATTGCAAAAAGAATCAAGCATCATCCGGAAAATTACACTTACTTGGATCAGGTAGAAATTCATTCCATGGCTTATAATAGTGACAGCCTGATGATTTCCGGTTTTATGGTACAGCCTAAAAAACCCGGAAAATACCCTGTCATCATTTTCAACAGAGGTGGTAACCAGGAATTAGGTAGACTATTGATAGCCTCCGCAGTTGAAATAATGGCGCCATTTGCGGCTGAAGGCTTTGTTGTGGTGGCTTCTAATTACCGTGGTAATAGTGGCAGTGAGGGAAAAGAAGAATTTGGAGGAGCTGATGTCAATGATATTTTAAACCTCATCAAGCATTTGGGCGAAATCCCAAAAGCAGACACTGCCAATATCGCACTTTTGGGAATAAGCCGAGGTGGAATGATGAACTATTTAACACTTAAAAAATATCAGGGCAGTAATATTAAAGCTGTAGCAAGTATTGGAGGGGTTTCTGATTTGGGAGTTACTATGCAATATCATCCTGAAATTGAAGAAGTTTGTAAAGAATTAATCCCAGATTTTAATCAACAAAGGGAAGAATCCATCATTCAACGATCAGCCAATTACTGGCCCCAGCTATTGCCCAAGATCCCTTATCTAATCTTTCATAGTAAAACAGATAAACATGTTCACTTTTCTCAGGCTGAAATTCTTGCTGATAGTTTAAAAAAGCACCATTACTCAGTTGATTTTCATCTTTTTGAGGATGATACCCATGGGTTAACCGCCAATAGGGAATACGTAACAACAACCATTTTGAATGCATTTAGTGAGGCGACAGAAACGAAAAACAATAGTTTATAGTGCATTTATGGAGATGTGAATGTGGAGTGGTATTATGCATTCCACAGTCACAACCAATTCTGTATAAGTAACCCCTTATACTAACAACTTTGGATTATTAACGGTCTTGAGTATGATTTCAACATTAGTCTTCCATCAATAGCCCAGTTTTTCAAACCAACTAGTAAATATTGTGATAAATTATGCGATAAATCTTAAAATACTTTGTATTAAAACAATGTGCAGAGGTTTTACTAAATAATTTCTATTATTTTAAGCACCTTTTTACTAAATTGAATTAGTCTATCTTAAAAAATCAATTTGTCTGCGCAAACAGAATCATTAATTATCCAACAACTAAACCAAGGAAATCAAGTCGTTTTCGAGCAACTTTACTCTGAATATTATCCTAGGCTAGTAAGCTTTGCTAATGGTTATTTGTATGACTTAGATGAAAGTAAAGAACTGGTTCAGAATTTCTTTATAAATCTGTGGCTCAAAATTTCAGAATTCAAGATAGAAAGCTCTATACACTCCTATCTCTTTACTGCTATAAAAAACAGATGTTTAAATCATATTAAAAATCTAAACATTACAGATAGAAAAAAACTACAATATATTGAAGCTAATCTACAAAGCCAATTAGTAGTCACTCAAAATAGGCAATTACAAGAATTAGAGTTACAGCTAATGGTGGAAATAGAAAAGTTGCCCACTCAAATAAAAAATGTATTAGTTTTAAAATACTTTAAAGGGAATAAAAGGCACGAAATTGCCCAATTGCTAGGGATTTCCGAAAACACTGTTAAAACTCAACTACAACGAGGAAAAAAGAAACTGAAAAATGTACTAGATAAAAAAATCCTCAATCTGTTTCTAGCATTAATATAATGAAAAACAAGTAGCCAATACTGCTTTAAGCCAGAATCACATTATTTAATTTTATCAAAATACAAAAAATCCAAATATTTTGTCACCCATTTTCCTTAACACATTGTCACACTATTGACAAGAAAAGGAAATGGGAAATAAAAAAATAAAAATATCATTAGATTTTGAAATTATCTGGAAAAGTATTCACGGGAATTTAACTGATAATGAGCAATATCTTTTAGATAAATGGCTTGAAGAAGACCATGAAAATCGTGTTTACTACGCAAAGGCAAAAGAACATCTGGAACATAACAAAATTAAGTTGGTAAAAGCGGATGTACCAGCCTTAAGAAAAGCCTTAGCAATCAGAAAAGAGCCTTCTTTAAGAAAAAAGTTGGGGTTAGCGTTATTTATATCAGTAGCTGCTTCTTTGATACTCGTCTTTAGCTTTATTTCTTTTTTTAATGAAACAGATGATAAATTATTTCACTTAGAAGAAGCAAAACAAACTCCCATTTATCCAGAGCCTGGCAAACGGCAGGCTGTCCTTCATCTTGGAGGGGGAGAAAAAATACTTTTGGGAGAGCAATCGACCTCCAAACAAAAAATAGATGGGAAATTTAAAAAGTTTCTAAATCTCAATAAAGAATCGATAGAATACAAAAAAGGTGATTTCAACTCTGATAATCAACCATCAAATCAGCATCTATTGGAAGTCCAAACCGGAGGTGAATTTATGCTTATACTCTCAGATGGAACCAAAGTATGGATAAATTCAGAGTCAACTCTTAAATATCCAGCTAATTTTGGAACCGAGAGTCGCGTGGTAGAATTATCGGGAGAAGCATATTTCGAAGTAGCTCACGAAAACAACAGACCATTCCAGGTCATTACAGGAAATCAAACCATTAGGGTTTTAGGCACTTCATTTAATGTAACAAGCTACCCTAACGAAGAAACAACCTCTACCCTTTTGAAAGGTAAAATTCAAATTGAAACGGATAAAAACGATACCGCTATACTTTTCCCTGGCAATCAAGCTATCTATCACCCCAAAAAACAAGAGCTTTTTCAAAAGCAGGTGAATGTAGAGCATTTCATCGCCTGGAAAAACGGTTTGTTTTATTTTAAGGATCAGCCACTTGACCATATTATGGAAGTGCTTTCACGGTGGTATTCAATTGAAGTGGTTTATAAAAATCCAGAGAAAAAAAATATAAGATTTACCGGGACGCTAAAACGCTATAGTAGTTTCAAAGAAGTAATAAAATTAATTGAAATGACAGGTGACGTGAAATTTTATTTAAGTAGTAATAATAAAGTAATTATTGAATAAAAAAGGGAATGCGGCAACATTCCCTTCAAACTATTTAGTAATAAAACCAAATGTTTAACTCTAACTATACAAAACTATGAAATTATTTGACAAACTAATCGGCTGGAGACAGTTAAGAAATGTACTATTAATCATGAATTTAACAGGTATTCTGCTCTTTCTTTCTTTATTCTCTGTATCTGCAGGAGCCTTTTCGCAAGAACGCATCTCCATACAAAAAACAAATACCACAATAGATGAGCTTGTGGATGCAATAGAGAAACAAACTGATTATCAGTTTTTTTATAATTCCAGCTTGTCTAACCAGGTTGGCTCTATTGATATTGACATAAAGGATGCCACTATCACGGCTTTTCTCAAAGAACTTTCTTTAAGAACTCATTTGGAATATGGTATAAAAGACCAAATTGTTATTCTTAAAGAAGCCAAAAAAACAATTCAAAATACCGTTACAATTCGCCAAACCTTAAGTGGCACAATTAGAGATAGCAAAACCGGAGAAGCACTCATTGGAGCTTCTGTAGCTGTAAAAGGCACTTCCAAAGGAGCTGTGGTAGATGTAAATGGTAATTTTGATCTGGAATTAGAACCTGGAAAATATACTTTGGTTATTAGTTATATTGGTTATAAAACCAAAAAAATATCAATAGAAGTACTTCCAGGACAAAACAAAGAAATTGATATTACCCTTGATAAGGAAGTGAGCTCAATGGATTTGGTGACTGTTGTTGGTAGCCGTACAACTCCACGCACTACAATGGAATCGCCAGTACCCATTGACAATATCTCTGCCACTGAATTGAGCACAAGTGGTCAAAATGTATTGGATCAACAACTTATGTTCAAAGTACCATCCTATAATGCCACACAACAGCCCATTTCAGATGCGGCAGCTCATTTTAGTCCAGCTGGATTAAGAGGTTTATTGCCAAGTAGAACTTTAGTATTAGTAAATGGAAAAAGAAAAAATAGTTCCGCATTGGTTTACAGTTATGTTACTCCGGGACGGGGTGAAGTTGGTGTGGATATGAAAGCAATCCCAACAGCTGCGATTGATAGAGTAGAAATATTAAGAGATGGTGCAGCTGCTCAATATGGCTCTGATGCCGTGGCTGGTGTAATAAACCTTGTACTCAAAAAGAAATCTGACCCTTTTATAAATATGGGGTATAATGTTACTTCCGAAGGTGATGGTCAACAATATAATTTTGATACAGGGTTTGGGGTTGATATTTTGGACAAAGGATATGCCAATTTTACTTTTAGTTACATTGACCAGCAAAGAACGCAACGAGCAGGAGAAATTACCAGTTTAGAAGATGAAGCCAACTATTGGGGGGTGACAGAAACCTCTGACTACTCACTATCTGACTTAGATGGTTTTCTCACAAGAAACCCATCAGCTGGTTTTCAAGTTGGATTGCCAGATATGACCATCACAAGCTTTGCCTATAATACAGGCTACACACTTCGTGAAGAATCAAATACGGAAATATATTCATTTGGAACTTTAACAAATCGTACAGGATCAGCACCACAATTTGCAAGAGTGCCTTATTGGGTGCCGGGTTTTCAGGCTATTTATCCCAATCAGGAGTTCTTCTTAGCTGAAATGGCCCCACAAATTCTGGACAATACTTTTTCATTGGGTTTCAGAAGCGATTTCAATGATTGGAATTTTGATTTAAGCTCTACTTTAGGTAAAAACAGAATTGACTATTATATCATTAATTCATTTAACCAATCTTTTGCAGGAACAAGTCCTTCCAATTTTTATAATGGTGCTCATGAATTCAGTCATATAGTTAATAATTTGGATGTATCACGTGCTTTCAAACCAGCTGGAATAAAGGCGCTGACACTTGCATTTGGTGCTGAACATCGAACAGAAAATTTTAAAATTGAAGCTGGTGAATTTGCCTCTTATGGAGATGGAGGCTCACCAGATGCACAGGGCGACAGGACAGGTTCGGAATCTTTTCCTGGGTTTAAACCAGAAAATGCTTCTAATAATTACAGAAGTAATCTAGGATTTTATACTGAATTAACAACCGACATAACAGATGCCTTTTTGATTGGAGGAGCTACACGCTTCGAAAACTACAGTGATTTTGGCCAAAATATTTCCTGGAAATTAAACAGTAGGGTAAAGTTATATGAGGATAAAATTAATGTCAGAGCTTCTGTTAGCAATGGTTTTAGAGCACCTTCGCTGCATCAAATTTACTATACAGCTGTGACCACAACCTTAACAGAAAATGGTGTAGTTCAAAATGGTATATTAGAAAATGAAAATCCAGCCCTTCGTGCTTTAGGAATCCCAAGATTACAGGCTGAAACATCTTTTAATGTTGGTGCGGGCTTAACCTACAGGATTACAGATAATATAGGATTAACAGCAGATGTTTATCAAATAACTGTTGAAGATAGAATAGTTTTATCAGGACAGGTGACAGCAACAGGTGACCCAGCATCACCTATCGACCAGGTATTATCAGATGTGGGCGTAGGGTCTGCAGGTTTTTTTCTTAATGCCATTGATACTAAAACCCAAGGTTTGGACATTGTACTTACTTTTGATGACATTACAGCTGGTAAAGGATATTTTGAAGGAAGTATTTCTGCAAACTTTAATGAAACAACCGTAGAGTCTATTAATTTACCCAACTTTATTGTTGAAAATGACTTGGAAAACAATATTTTTTCAAGAGAAGATGTTTCAAGAATGGAAACCTGGAGACCTCAGGAAAAGGTAGTAGGAACCGTAACATATAATTTGGATAAGTTTTCTACTTCTCTTTCAAGTTTATATTATGGTGCTGTTACTTACTTGTCCAATAATGAGGTAGATGATGCAACCTACTCAGGTAAAACGATAGTCAACCTAAGCGTTTCTTATGAAATGAATGATAATGTTCAATTTACTTTGGGTGTAAATAATATAGCCAATGTATATCCAGATACTTTCAGTGAAGCCTACTCAGACAGGGAAGGACATCCCATAGATAGAAATTTAGACTTTGTAGGAAGGTTTAAATATCCATGGCAAACAACTCAGTTTGGTATAGATGGAAGACGATATTTTGCTGATATAAATTTCAGATTTTAATCATTTTATTAAAATTTAATTGTAAAAGAGAGCGCAGATATTGTGCTCTCTTTTTTTTAGTTTGTTCTCTAATTTAATGGTAATATTATTACACGTTTGAAATCATTACTAATTTAGGCCAAAACGGACATTTTTTGTAAAACATGATTTGTTTTGAGCTTATTTTCAAAATTATTCAGTTGTTCTATAAGGCTATTGATTCCCTGGGAAAGAAAGCTTTCCTTTTTAAGAAACAAAGATTTATAATAGTCAATACCCTCCAAGAGATTAACCTGAAAATTCTTTAAATATTTTACCTTTTTATTGTTAGGCTCTGACTTATACATATCAAGTTCTTTGAATAAATAATTAACGTAAAGCTCCAACTCCTTAATAAACATATGTGGCCGCAAGCCAGTATCAATTAAATTCAATCTACCATAAATATGGCTTATCATCTCTTTAAGGGAGATTTTCCCGCTAAAATAGGCTAGGTTAGGCCCGGGACAAACTGTTACTCCAGCCCCTTCTATTTTAGTATCCATATCATTCTCAAGAAAAAAAGGAGTAGATAAACCTCCGCAAAGGCATTCCTTCTCCATCAGCTCGTTATGTTCCTTTTGGTATTGCTGTTTGCTTAACCCTGCTTTTTCCATTTGAGCCAGTTTTAAATTGTGGTATTTAGTAGATGCCGTACAAATTGGTTTATCAGTAAACTCAGTATTCAGCTTTAGGAATTTTTTGGTGCAAGGGCTCCCTGTTTTTCCTTTTACATTGCTTTTCATCATTTCAACTTGCCGTGAGGAGCCTTTAATATTATTAAAAGGCACTCCCAAAGGAGAGGCCTGGCTCAGGTAAAAATCTTCTTCCTTGGCTTCAGATAATAAATTCCTGGTGGTTTCATCTATACTAACTGCTTCAGGGACCAACAAAAACGGACTTCCCCATCCAACAGAAGACAATTCATAATTCTGTAATAAAAAGTTATGTTCTTCGGAAGTTCCCACTCCACCTTGTGCTGTAATATGTAATTCCGGGGCTTGTTCACCTACCGTAAAACCTTTTTCTTCAAGTGCTGTTTTGTAGAGAGAAAATACAGAGGCTATCAATTCATCTTTATTCCTTTTAAACTCCTCCAAAATAGGACCCATCAGTTTTCCTTGTGTGGCAAATGCATGACCTCCACAATTTAAACCTGATTCCATACGATATTCTGATACCCATATTCCTTTTTTGGCCAAAAATTTCCCCTGAACAAGAGCCGATCTGTAGTCACTTACTTTAAGTATTATCTTCTTATTCAATTGCCCTTCTTTATCAGGATAGAAATCTTTTAAATTTTCAAAATAGCTATACAAGCGTGGATTCATACCAGCAGACAACACCACTGAAGAGGAGATTTTACTTTCCGCAAAACCTCTCAGTGAAGCGTGTCCATCATTGAATTTAGCCGCTAAAGGTTCAGCTCCTTTATAATTTACATTGTCCAGCTTGGTCATAATATTCACATCAATTTTTCCCGGCCTCAGATGTTCATTTAGCCATGCTTTTAAATCACTCATCTCATATTTTAGCCAAACCTTTTCAAGTTCCTTTTTCACTTTGGAACAATCAGGTAACATTTCACGAAAACTATTCATATAAGAAGCACTCTCTATCAGCCGGTTTTTGTGCAATTCAAACTTCTTCTGTACTATATCCTGCACCATATCAAGATAGGCCGTAATTCTTCTGGCACGGGCATCATCTTCATCTGCTTCAATGGGCGTAAATGAAAGATTGAATTTGCTGCTATAAAATTTCCTGACACGTTCAATAAGGATGTCATCTCCCAAAGACAACACGGAGGAAATCCCCAAATGTGCGAGTCTGATAGGTGTATCAATGGTATAAGCAAGTCCCATTACTGGAATATGGAATGAATGAAGGTTATTGTGGTAAGTCATGAAATGCGAATAATTTATCGATAAGTGTTATTTAGTGGGTCTCAGGAATAAAGACTTTCTTAAAGTCAAATGTAGGAGGATGAAGTAGCGTAAAATATGTGAAGGGTCATCTTTTAATATGATATTTATTGTGGTTTTATAAATCGCTATAGTATGCTTTCCAACAATTAGAATAGCTTGACAATACCCCTCCGAAAAAGGCTGACTTTTATCACTTTATAGAATGTATTATTGCAGTATTAAATCTAAAAAACCCACATAAATACACTTATAAGCACTTTCTAACTAAACTACTTCTTATCCCTCATGAAAATATTTTGTAATTTATTTTAAAATATAAGGGACAGGATTTACATTTGAGATAATAAAAGACATTTTTATCCTTTATTTACAAACATACACCTAAAGCAAATTGTCATGTTATCAAAATCACAAGCTCAAGCTTTTTTTCTCGGAGGTACACTGGTCACCTTCCTGATTTTTATTGGCTTAACAATCTATTCCATGATGCCGTCCAACGACCAGACAAACCATGAAAATATTACTGCGGAAGTAATACAAGGCAAGCACCTGTGGGAAACGAATAACTGCATGGGTTGCCATTCCATTATGGGCGAAGGCGGCTATTACGCGCCTGAGCTCACTAAAGTAGTGGAAAGAAAAGGTGAGCCTGTCATAAAGGCAATTCTGATGTCCCCGGTACCATGGGCCCCGAACGGAAGAAAAATGGTGGCCTACGAAATGAGCGAGGAAGATGCTGAGGCCATGATTGAATATTTTAAATGGATAGGAGAACTGGATCTCAATGGGTTTGACCATATGGTCTCTCCCCTGGCAAAAGACAGAATGGAAAAAATGAAGAACAAATAAATTGACAGTGATTTCTCTAACCTTAACAATAAAAAGATGAAATATAAATCCCAAAAAGTAGCTTACTGGTTTTTTGCCTTGTGTATGCTGCTGTTTTCCCTACAAATAGTGTACGGCTTTATTATGGGCTTTGCACGTATCGGTTTTGATGTATTACATGAATTTGCTCCGTTTAATACTGCACGTGCGGTCCATACCAATTTATTGGTACTTTGGTTGCTCAGTGGTTTTATGGGGGCAGCCTATTATATAATTCCGGAGGAAGCCCAACGAGAACTGGTGAGCGTAAAACTGGCTTATGTACAATTAATCTCCCTGGCATTGGTGGGAGTTGCCGCCATCACAGGTTATCATTTCAATATCTGGGAAGGGAGAAAATTTTTGGAAATCCCAAGGGAACTGGATTACCTGGTAGTAATTAATGTATTACTTTTCCTCGGTATAATCATTACCACCTTATATAAAGGTAAAAGAAGAACCACCACGGCCATGGTATTGGTGATGGGTTTACTCTTCGCTGCTTTATTGTACCTACCTGGTATGATCTGGTTCGACAGCCAGGTAACAGATTCATTTTTCCGCTGGTGGGTAGTCCATTTATGGGTAGAAGGTGTTTGGGAACTGATTATGGGTGGTATACTTGCTTTTCTTTTGATCAAACTGACCGGTGTGGACAGAGAAGTGATTGAAAAATGGCTGTATGTAATTGTAGGTTTAACTTTCCTTTCAGGTATTTTAGGTACAGGTCACCACTACTACTATATAGGAGTAAATAAAATCTGGATAATAGTTGGCGGTATTTTCTCTGCTCTGGAGCCTCTGGCATTTTTGGCAATGGCCTTATTTGCTGTGTATATGTACAGAAAAGGCGAAAAGAACCACCCCAACAAAATCGCTTTGTTCTGGACTATCGGAGCTTCCATCGTATCCTTTATAGGAGCAGGTTTATTAGGATTTGCCCATACGCTTCCGCAAACTAATATCTACACCCATGGTACTTTGGTTACTGCCATGCACGGCCACTATGCTTTCTGGGGAGCTTATGCAATGATTGTTCTGGCAATTATTAGTTACAGTATGCCTAATATGACGGGCAGGAAACGCTTTAACAATACTGCCGGCCATCTTGCTTTCTGGCTTTCCAATATCGGGATGCTGGGAATGGTTACAGCAATGGGAGTAGCAGGTGTAGTGCAGGTTTACCTGGAAAGAAAATTAAAGATGGACTTTATGGTCGTTCAGGATGAGGTAGTGGTTCACTTCGCAGTGATGTTGGTCTGCGCCACTATGTTTGCCACAGGCATAGGTATTTACATCTATGAATTCATAAAATTTGGCCGTCCAACAGATGAAGCCATGGAGAAAAATGAACTTGGTGTAAATAACGATGAACCGGTTAAACCACAATTGGTCAGTTAGTTGAATCGTGATGTAAAAGGCCGGAAATAGCTTTGGTTAGCTTATTAATTTTCATAGTTAAGATGATTTCCGGCCACATCACTTTTTAATGACAATCAGAAACAAATCTAAAAATATCAAAGATGGAAAACTTACCATTTTATCAGGAAATAAATAATGAGGCAGAGATTTTTGAACATGCCTGGCGCAATAAATTACCTTTATTATTAAAGGGGCCTACAGGTTGCGGGAAATCCCGTTTTGTGGAGTTCATGGCAGAAAAACTAGGTCAAAGATTAATTACTATTAGTTGCCATGAAGAAACCTCAGCCACGGATTTAATCGGCCGGTATATTATCAAAGGAGCTGAAACAGTTTGGGTAGACGGGCCAATGACCACTGCCATTAAAGAAGGGGCTATTCTTTATCTGGATGAATTGGCGGAAGCCCGTCCGGATGTGGTAGTGGCTATTCACTCCCTGACTGATCATAGAAGAGAACTCTTTATTGATAAGCTGGGCGAAACTATAAAAGCAGATCCTAATTTTATGTTGGTAGCCTCTTTTAACCCTGGCTATCAAAAAGGCTTTAAAGAATTGAAGCCTTCTACAAGGCAAAGGTTTATTGCACTTTCATTCCACTATCCGGAAGCCAAAACAGAAACCCATATTTTAGAAAAAGAAAGTGGAATCGACCATAGCAATGCTAAAAAAATTGTGGCTATAGGCAATAAGATAAGAAACCTGACAGAATTAGGTCTTGCTGAAACTGTTTCTACAAGGTTATTAGTGGATGCTTCAATTTTAATCCATAGCGGACTGGGCAAAAGACAGAGTATGCATGTAGCAGTGGTGGAACCTCTTACCGATGATGAACATACCACTACTTCATTGAAAGATTTATGTGATTTGATGATTTAAAGTCTTAATCCCTCTCCTGCTGAGTTGGGTTTCAATGCTATAAAGTTAAGACAATTCTCCTTCTCTCTTTGGGGAAGGATGCAAGGATGGGGTTTCAATTAAAGCTTAACTTAATAGCATTGGGGGATTAATGAAAAAACACTCAAATATAAGTCAACACCTAAATGAATGAATCATGGGACTTGATCTGGATGAATGGATTTTTGGCAAAGTAGCCAAATACCTGAAAAACAAGAAAGATAAAACAAACAATTGCCTGCCTCAGAAAGTAGCACTGGAAGATATTAAACCCAGACTCACTTTGTTGACTCGCGCTATCACCGGCAAAGCAATAGAAATATTTCCGGCAGAGGCAGAGGGTGGCTATAAAGGCAATAATTTTTTTATGCCAATTGTATTTTCGGAAATGCCCACTAAAGAAGAAAACCTCTCTTTCTATTTTTTCAGGCTACTTTATCTAAGTATACAGCAGGAAAAAAATATCAACTGGAACTATCCTGAAGATGATGTCATTTTATCACGCAAAATGGCTTTAGAAAGTGCCGAAGAAATTTTGCCCGTCCTTTATGAGCAATTTCCCCTGGCAGAACAGTTACATGATAAACTCTATAAACATTTCGAAAGTAAGGCAGAGGATGACAAGGCTGCGGATTTCAGCATGCTTTATGGCAAATGGATGCTGCACCAAAATACTGCACAGGAAAATGAGCTTTTAAAAAACTTTGATGAAAAGGTCCAAAAACCGACTGATAAAGCCAACACCATACTGAAAGCCCGGGCTGTCGAGGAAATTAAAAGTCTCAGCATTGATAAAAAACAACAGGAGGATTATGTACTGCTGCATAATTTTGAAAAAGTAGAAACTGCGGAAGAGCATGATGGGGTATGGCGTGATTTTGACGGATCTGATGAACTGGAAAAACACCAGGATGCCCTGGAAGAATTGCGTATGCGGCAAACAGTACGGGTAGATGAAACTGTTCATTCTGTATATCAAGCAGATTTTGTGGAACAAGCCACGGTCTCGGAAAGTGCCGAAAAGGATAGTAAAAAATTCTTTATTGCTTATGATGAATGGGACTATAAATCAAAAAGCTATAAACAAGATTTCTGCAAACTCTTTCCTGATTTTCAGCATGAGCTTGATGTCAATTATTATCAAAATACTATCCAAAAAAATAAAAGCGTACTGAATTCACTGCGGAAAATGGTGGCTTCCATCAATAACAAAGCCCAACAGCAGAAAAGGCTTTCCAGTGGTGCTAATTTCGATTTGGATGCTGTGGTGGATTTCTATACAGATATTCACGCCAAAAGAACTCCCAATGAAAATATCTATATCGATAACAGGAAAAAAGAGAAAGACCTTTCCTTAATGATATTACTGGATTTAAGCCTTTCCTCTGACAGTTTTGTGAACAACCGAAAGGTATTGGATGTGGAAAAGGAAGTATCTATACTTTTTGGTGAAATATTGAATGAGTTCGGAATCGATTTCTGTATAGATGGATTTTATTCCAAAACCAGAAATCACTCCAGCTATATTACTATCAAAGATTTCGATGAGAAATGGGCACAGGCCCGACACAAAGTAGGTGCCATTGCTCCAAGTGGTTATACAAGAATTGGCACTGCGCTTCGTCATGCCGGCACCCGCTTGCAAAGCAGGGAAAGCCAAAATAAATGGGTGATTTTGCTGAGCGATGGAAAACCCAACGATTATGATCGCTATGAAGGGAGATATGGAGTGCAAGATGTGAAGCAGGCATTGAAGGAATTCGATCTGAAAAATATCAATTCCTATGCGGTGGCCATTGAGTCGCAGGCAAAATACTATCTGCCCCAAATGTTCGGGCAAAACCATTACCAAATATTATCTCAACCGGAGGATTTAATCCATTCACTAGTGAAATTGTACACAAAAATTAAAAATCAGTAATCATGCAAACAAGAGACGATATAACCAACTTGCCTGCCTGGCATCCCATCAACCACTATATGAAGGAGATTGATTTGCTACAGAAAATCATTTGGGAATTGCGCACATTAAAGGCTTCAGAAGACCATCAGTTGTTCTACAACTTATTCAATAAACTGAGCACTATCGACAAGAGATTTGAGCGAAAGGAGAATCAGCTTTTCCCCTATCTGGAGAAACGCGGATGGAACGGCCCCTCACAAAATATGTGGTCGTTTCACGATAATCTGAGGGAACAAATCAGGCTTTTGAGAAAGGTTGTTGAAGAAAAAGAATTTGAAAAAGCAGATATAAACATTCACTATCTGCTGGACGGCATCAACAATTTAATGGCTGTAGAACAAACCGTGTTATTTCCTAATGCCCTAAAGCTGTTGGAAGAGAATGACTGGAAAGAAATGCAATCCGGAGAAGAAGAAATAGGCTGGATGCCTGGTTGCGCGCCTGAAAAAACTGAAGCAGAGGCTTACATCCACCCCTCCAATGACACCACATCAAGAGACTTGTCCTTTGCACACAAAGAAAGTCATCATTTTGATGAAGGATATATGACGGTCGAGCAGGTCAACCTACTATTCCGTACCATTCCGCTGGACCTCACTTATGTGGATGAAAATGACAAAGTGATTTTCTACAACCGTGGTGAAGACAGAGTATTTCCCAGAAGTGCAGGTATAATAGGTAGAGAAGTTAAATTTTGTCATCCGCCAAAAAGCGTGGGCACTGTTTTAAAAATACTGGAAGCATTTAGGGAAGGCACTAAAAATGAAGCTTCCTTCTGGATCAATTTTAAGGGACACACCATTTACATCAGGTACTTTGCTGTACGCGATCAGGAAAAGAATTACCGAGGTGTTGTAGAGATGTCGCAGGACATTACAGATATAAAAGATATTAAAGGCGAAAAAAGACTACTGGAATGGAACTAACAGCAAAAATTGAGGAGCAAAAGATTGATTATAAAAGCATTTCTTCCCCTCCGGGAGGCATATTGCTCTGGATATTAATTTTATTGGAAGTATTTACTTTCGGTCTTTCATTGGCAGGATTGGTTTACTACAGAATTCAGGAGCCTGAGCTTTTTGCACAATCCACAGCCATGCTCAACACCTACTTAGGAGGCCTTAACACCGTGGTATTGTTAACCAGTGGCTTTTTTATGGCTTCTGCAGTACATTATTTTAAAAAGGGAAATAGAAGTGCAGGCATTAATTTTATGTTGGCGACCATAATAACCGGCTGTGCCTTTATAGTGATAAAATGGCATGAGTACGGGGAAAAACTGGAAGTAGGTTTAGGGCTGGAAGAAAATATGTTTTTCACTTTTTACTGGTTGCTTACCGGCTTCCATTTTATACATGTAGTGGTAGGCCTGGCAATTTTGCTGATCATTTTATTGAAAGTAAAAAACAGCAATACCACAACTAAAACAGAAGATATTGAAGCAGGAGCGGCTTTTTGGCATATGTGCGATCTCCTCTGGCTATTGCTTTTTCCTGCTCTTTACCTTGTTTTTTAAAATTTAAATTCTAAAAACTAATAAAATGAAAAGATTGATTTTAGTTTACCTCGGATTGATAATTTTAACAATAGTAAGTGCTTATGCTTCAGGAATGGAAATGGATCAGGTATGGATTCCTGCAGGCATAGTGATGGCTCTTGCTGCATTTAAGTTTATCTTGGTGGTAATGGAGTATATGGAAATGCGGAAAGCCCATGGCATTTGGAAATTTAGTATTGTATTTATGGCTGTAATAGCCGCTTTAATAGTGGGTATTTTCGGGGGAGTGCAAATTTAATAGTATTATCCATTTATGTAGAAGCTAAACACTTTGACCTCTATTTTACTTTAAAAATAAAACATAATGAATTACATCAAATCAATATTGACGGTTACTCTTTTAAGCGCCCTATTATTTAGTTGCAGTGAAAAAAAAGAGGAAAACAAAGAAACTCATAATAAGCTGGACCAACAAAATGAAAAGAATAAAATTGAATTGGAGAATGGAGAAAGATGGATAGTCAATGACGAAATGAAGCCATTTTTAAACAAATCAGAAGCGATACTTCAATCATATACCTCTTCAAATGATACGAACCATTTGGAACTTGCCGGGCAGTTAAAAGAGCAAAACGATCAGCTTATCTCAAGTTGCACAATGAAGGGTAAAAGTCATGATGAGCTACATAAATGGCTTCATCCGCACCTTCAATTAGTAAAGGCGCTACAAAATGCAGGGACAGAAAAAGAGGCTGAAGCTATTATTAATCAGTTGGAGGAATCTTATAATATTTATCATCAGTATTTCCAATAAGAGTGATTCAACTTTTCCAAAGTTTTGAACTTAGGAAAAGTTATTTAAAGTATATTAATCGCCATTCACCAAAGTTGTGTCCTCACAAATTTTCCAAATCTGTATTGAATTGGCGTCTACATGCGTCAGGCAGTTCTATGGATCGCTAAAAAACCGTCAGAAGCCTAATCTCAAACTGATTTTTGTTGATTGCATTTGAAGGTCTATTGGCCAAAAAACTTGAATTTAGAGAAGTGACTCCATCAAGGAGCAGAAAAGCTGTAGTGCGAGACACAGGACGAGGGCGGGCATGGTAGTTAGCTTCTGATCCCCGCTTGGATCAACCAAAAGGCGTCAGACGGCTTGTAGCCTTCTGACACCAGATATTATCGGGAGGCATCAGACGGTTTTGAACCGTCAGAAGTCTGGTTAGAGCTATTCCAAAGCGCGTCTAATAAGTTGGCAATTATCACTACAGTCGCCAAAGTTTGTGTCCCACAAACTTTTTACTCCAAGGCCTGTGACTCACAGGCCAGTTTCGGTTAAAGTTCTGTGAGCCACAGACCTTGGAAAATCAAACAGTCACATTCAATTTCTCCTGAGACTTCATTTGTTTGTGCCTGATAATAGCTGCTATGGAAATTACCAGCAATATTCCAACGCACCAATAGACCCAGTTAGGTATAGGCACCGGGTCTCCTTTTGCATAGGAATGCAAACCTGAGAGGTAATAATTTACTCCAAAAGAAGTCATGACTATAGAAGAAAAAGCCCATAAACTGGCTAAATTAAAGATCAAATGATCTCTCAAATTGGGAATTAACCTGATATGCAATACTATAGCATATACGATCACTGAAATCAGTGCCCAGGTTTCCTTAGGATCCCATGCCCAATATCTGCCCCAGCTTTCATTGGCCCAAACACCGCCTAAAAACGTACCCACCGCCAGTAGGAACAAACCAATGGTTATCGACATTTCATTTACTATAGTCAGTTCTTCCATGCTCTTCCACCACTGATCCTGAGGGTTTTTAGGTTTAAAAATCAATAACAGCAAACTTAACAGCCCGATAACAGCCGCCAATGCCAAAGGTGCATAACCACTCACAATTATAGCCACATGAATTTTTAGCCAATAGGAGTTCAGTACAGGCATCAGGTTGGTGATTTCAGGATTGAGCCAGTCCAGGAAACCTACAAATAACAAGGTGCCTGAAAACAACAGCCCCAAAGGCAATGTAAAACGGGATTTCCTTGAAAACATCAGACCAAAGAACAAAACTCCCCATGCCACAAAAACCAGCATCTCAAAGCCATCGCTCCATGGCGGGTGTTTGGCTATATACCAGCGTAACCCTAAATGAAAGGTGAAAACCAATAGGCCTATCCAGCTTAAAACTGTACCTGTTTTCCAGCCGATCCTGAGGTATTTATTATCATAAAAAAGAAAAAGTATGGCCAAAACCAACATAACTATTCCTATCAACCAAAACGGCCCGAATAAACGGCTACCCAAATTCAATTCAGTATAAAGCAACTCTCCTTTTATTTCCATTTCCGAAGGATAAACCTCTGCTCCTACTTTTTGCTGATAAAGGGTGATATAATCTAATGCTTCCTCCGCATCTTTCCAATCACCTTCTCTAATACCTTTATCCAGGTTTTGTAGGTAAAGCGGAATAATATTTTTCACAAAACGTCCATCTTCTTCACCAAAGCCCTGATTAAATTGATTTTTGGTGAACCATGTGTTATTTTCTTCATTTTCAAGAGGAAATAAGCGCAGGAAATCTCCTGAAAGCAAGGCATAGAATATATTAAAGCGCTCATCCGTTTTCAGCAATTCCTTATGACCTTCATTTCGCTCCGAAGGTTTGAGTTTATTGGCCGTTTCCACCAAATGATTGAGTTTATATTCTCCATCATCAGCCAAAAATTGTCTGAAGCTTAAACGATCTGTAGGCTCTATACCCAAAGCTTTAAAAGCATCAAGCGATTTTTCCTTATCGATCTTAATCAAAGGCAGATTACCATAAGTAATGGGATCCAACTGAACAGCCAGCAAAAATTGCTCTGGAGTCAATTTAATTGTACCATCTTCTAAAGATACAGGCATATAGGATTTCCCGCTCAACTTACGCACAATTTCATGCGCCAGTGTATTGAGCGGTTTCATTCTCCCATCCATATCCTGAACAATCAGTTTACCATATTCGGCTGCCTTTTCTTTGGGTACCAATGAATGCTCAATGGAGGATTGATCCTGTGCCTGCAATCCTAACACACTAAAGCAAAATAAAGCTAAAACCAGAGTTGCTTTCTGCTTTAATTGATGCTTTTTATTATTGTGCATTCTGCTCAGTTTTTTATTAAGCAAAGAAAAACGGCTTCCTTTCGCAAAAAGCGTCAATAACATGCCTAACGTCAATAAAGTATAGCCCAGATAAGTGATATATGTACCTGGCCTGTCCTGATTAATGGAAAGTACAGTTCCTTGCTCATCTGTATCATAAGAAGCCTGGTAAAAGCGATAGCCGGCATGATCCAGGACATTATTCATAAAAATGCGGAAAGGGAAGCTGTTTTCACCGTCCCTCACTTCCACTTCACTGGCATAGCTGGCAGGACTTCGACTTCCGGGATATCGCTCCAACTGAAAATCGGAAAGGTACAAGCTGAAGGGAAGCTGCATGGCTTTAGGTCCATATGTAATGCCATATTCCTGGCCTTCATATTCAAACTTAGTCCATGCAGGTTCTATGCTGACTATATGAACAAAGGCATCGGCCAGCTTATTGCCTTCCTTATCCTCCACTGTTAAATGAGCCACATCTGTCATATTCTCAGCCAGCTTTTCATCCTGCTCGGATTTATAACTTAAGGCTGAATTTTCATTGATTGATTTTACCAAAAATGCACCACCTTCCCATTGGTATAATGTCATGTATTTCAGAGGTTGCTTTTCATCTTTATGCAAAGTGCCCATTTGTTGGGTAGCCATTTCCATAATTGTCAGGTGTCTGGCTGACTCAATCATCCACTCACCTTCTTCTTTGAAAATTTTGATCTCGGCCTGCGTATCTCTTTTGGTAGCAATAGATAATTTCTCCAACTTAACCTGCTGCCCTTCTTTTAAGAGAAAATCTTCTCTGCCCTCTCCCATGGTTACAGCAAGGGAAATATAGGTCTTATCACCATCAACAAAACTTTCTTTTCCGGCAGCAATGTAATCTGCTATTTTCACCTTTAATTCTTTTCCTGCCAATTCAACATTGGTTTCAAATGGGCTGAAGGTTTTCGGTGTAAAAGCTAATTTTTCATTAAACTGATGTGATTTTTCATGGCCTAAAGCTTCCAGCTGCAGATAGCGTTCATTGGTATAAAAAGTCTTTTCTTCCTGCTTTTCACGGATATGAATCATTCCTTCTTTACCGAAATAACGTGTAATAGCAGCTCCCAATACTATAATTACAAAAGCCAGATGAAACAAACCAACAGGCCATTTCCCTTTGCTGAACAAGCGGTATTTACGTATGTGAGACAGAAAATTGACGGCCATCCAGACGATGATCAGCTCAAACCACCAGGCTTCATATACCATAGCACGAGCCGTCTCCGTACCATGATCATTTTCAATAAAAGTAGCCACACCCATTGAAATGGCAAATGCCAATAACAACACCAGCGTGACTTTGGTCGAGAGTAATATTTTAAAAATCTTCGTCATCAGAATAAAATTCCTATAAATCTGTTTTTCATGGTGGGCCTGTAAATTACCATTAAGTATGCCCAGTTTTGTGTGTCTTTATATTCAGCCTGCCCCTGCAATGCTTCAAAAGTATCGGAAGCAAAAATCTGGCTGTAACCGCCTTGAACAGAAACGGCACGATTATATATATATCCTAAAGATAAATCAATTTCAGTTCCCAAATAAGGATCCAGTATTTCAGGTACCGGTGTGATAGCAGGTCCTCCTGGTCCGAATTGCCTCACCTCTGTTTGGGCAGCAAACGTATGTACATCTAACTGAGTAAAAAAATCTGGATTAAATTGGTACCTGCTTTTAAGATAATAATCCTGCAATCCAACACTATTTTCAAATCTCCCACCTACGTAGAAGAAATCCATATACCCATTATGTGCATGGTTGGTACCATACAAAGGACTAAAAGAATTGTTTTCTCCGGTTGAATTATCTGTAGTACCACTCAAAATTTCAAATCCTGCAGTCATTTTAAAGCTGCTGCCTTTTTCGGTATTGGAAGCAAAAGTTTGAGTGATTTGTGCGCTTACATCATAAGCATTGACATTTCTGTCTGCAACATCTTTTCCTGTCTGATGATAATAGAAACCTGACAGCAAAGTATTTCCCATTTGATATTTTATAGTAGGCAAACCGATTGTCTGACGGTAATTGACTTTATCATTCAAAACATTCCCTGCTGTATCTGATTCCATAAACTGTCGTCCATCATTCCAGAAAAGAGCTGAAAGTTTAAAATCTCCCCACTGATTTTCATATCGAATCATCTGAGCTACTTTATATTGGTTGGGATTGAAAAAGATATTTCCTGAAAGTGATTGTGCATCTTGATTAAAGCCACCGCCAAAATGTAATTTCATGCTTTCCTTCTCGTATTTTATTAAGGCAAAATCATGTGCACGAGCTTGTAAAGCCCAGTCGAGATTTCCCAGGAAGCGTACATTATCATAGTTAAGTTCCTGCCTGCCCAGTTTCACTTTCCAGAATTCCCCTAATGAAGTTTCTGCCCAGGCTTCATGCAAAGATAAAAAAGGGTCTGTAGCTTTGGTTTGAGGTGTATTGCCCCAGGTTCGTACATCTTGTATGCTGGCATAAAAGGTAAACCCTTCCATTTCATATTTGGTTTGCAATCTCACTCTGTGGGCTATAAAAGCAGCCGGAGCCTGGTCCACACCAATTAAACGACCTGCTCCATTCCTGACTTCAGCCCGCTGAACAAGTTGTCCGTCTACTGAAAATTGGGCATATGAAAGCTGAGCGGACAAAGCCAGCATGAGGCTCAATCCGAATTTTACTAAATTTTTCATTTAATTTGCTTTTTTAGGACTACTTATTTTGAGCCCACTTTTTTAACATTCATTTTTGCTTCCCTTTCTTTCCCCTCTTTCATCCATTTTGGCACTATCTCCTCCAGAAACTTTTCTTTATTATACCTCTCTTTTTCTATATCTATTCCGGTATACTCCTGTAAGGATTCTTTGCTCTTCAGATCAGGCATTTCTACATCTCCGGAATGACCAAGTGTATTTAATAGTTGCATTAATTCTATTCTGGCTTCCATGATAATCCTTGTGGCGGAAGTGACTATCCTGCTGGTTTCAAGGGGCGCATGAAAAGCTGCACCATGGGAGGCTACTGAGTAATCCCATCGCCATTGCGCATGCCTGATACCCATTAAAATTTCCTTCATCTGCTCTTCAGTGGCACCTAATTCCCAGGCTTTCCCTGCTTCAATATGCGCCTTGGCTATTAAAGTCTGTAATTGAGAAGTTCCTTCTTTCACTTTTCTCTGGCGCTCGTACACATCATTTACAAGGTCAGAAACTTTTTCTCTATGGCATACAAAGCATGAATTCTCCACATTCTCCAAAGGAGATCCTATATGGTGATCCGTGAATTTTTGTCCGCCCTCAGATTTATAAGGCATATGGCAATCGGCACAGCTCACTCCACGTTTAGCATGAACTCCTTCCGTATACAATTCGTAATCAGGATGTTGTGCTTTCAGCATGCGGGTTTTACTAATTGGATGCACCCAATCGGCAAAATCTGTTTTATCATAATAAGCTTCCACTGCCTCCACGCCCATTCCATCTTTCCATGGAAAAGTAAGGTAATTGGCGCCTTCAGCACCAGGTTTGTTCTTATCGAAATAATATTCCACATGGCATTGGGCACATACTAATGATCGCATTTCCTGGTGTGAAGCCTCATTGATATTTTTTCCCATGGCTTCATAAGCTTCTATTAAAGCAGGTCGGGTGATGGTTAAATTCATTGTATTGGGATCATGACAATCCGCACAGCCAATTGGATTTATCACCTGGCTACCAAAATCCGAAAATTGCTTACTATAATACTCTGTTACCCCAATTTCACTCATTAAACGGGGCACATCCGGGCTTTTACAAGTCCAGCAAGTGCTCGGCATTGGCCCCTCTCCTTCTTTTAAAGGAGCACCGGTTCTTAAAGTTTTTAAAATATCAGCTACTGCATATGCATGGCCTCGAGGCTGATTATAATCTTTACCAAAGCCATATCCTGCCCATAACACTACTAATTCCGATTGTTCGTCCAGTATATCTGCAAAACCGCTGGTATTGTACATGCTTTTAAAAGTGGTGTCTGCCGTTTGCATGTATGACTGATATTGCCTCGGATAGTTCAATCCCCAAACAGAATCCCTGGGTTCAATACCTTCTATTTCAACTGTAGGCTGGTAGGCAAATCTTGCCTCAGCTTTTCTGTCAATAATAGTATAGGCCAGCATTGCCAGTAAAAATACTGCTATAGCCGTTACGCCAAATAGTATCCAGTTCTTCATGGTGATATAGTTTTAGGTTTTTGCGAATTTTGGTTTTTCATAGATTGCTTAAGCCATTTTGGAATAATCTCCCTGTCCTCGGGCACATGCATTTTAATAGGTTCGATCTGGCTTCCTACTGAAGATAAACTTTTTACCCTGCCATGCGGTACATCCCTGTGGCACTCCCAACAGGTTCTGTCAGTTCTTTTGGAATGATGGTCCGTCACAAAGGCATCCATTTTAGCATCCGTTACCTGATCTACATGGCATCTGATACAATTACTTTGGATCACTGCCTGTGAAGCTTCCAATGCATGAATGACCTGTGGTTCTGCACGCATGGTAAAAACTGACGCATGGTATAACCCATCTTTGGCTTTAAAGAAATACTGATTGAAAATATTATCGTGCGGTACATGGCAACCATTGCATGTGGCTACTTCCCTATGCGAACTGTGGTTCCATGTAACGTATTGAGGCATCATGATATGGCAGTTGACGCAAGCCTGCGGATCATCAGAAAGATAGGATACTGCGTGACTAACCCTTAAAATATAAAATCCTAATCCTACTAGCGCTGCAAAAGAAACAATGGCTACTTTTTTCCATCTTGGTCCCGGCTCCAGGCCTATGCGGGTAAGAAATCTCTTTATAGGATCAAGAATATGCATTTTCTTTTATATTTCCGAAACAAATGTAATGTATACGTCTACGACTGTTCATGACATAAGTCATTAAATTAGCTGTTTATTTACAAAGGCGCAAATAACTACCAGCTATATACTTTCCCTTATCATTACCTGAATACTATCAGTTGAAAAGTCAGTTTCAAATTCTTTCTTAACTGAATCAGGTAGTGTTTCTATGGTTTTGCTGTTGTTGGTAAAATGCTGTAGATAATAATTGCCCGTATAACCTTTGCAGGTTAAAAAATCACTCATGTTCAGAATGTCAGCTGTCTGCAATTGCGCGGAATGCACGGTGGTCCGTACTTCAAAAGGAATACCGGAGGCAATTAAAAATTCCAGGCTTTCTGTAAAAGGTTTGTAAAGATTTGATCGTGTTAGTAAATCAAATTTATGGGACGGGGCCTTAAAATCGAGGGCTACATAATCTAATGTATGTTGATCGGCCAAGGCTTTTAATACTTTGGGCCTGCTGCCGTTAGTATCTATTTTAATGGACATATCAAGGGCTTTTGCTTGTTGCGACAGCGGAATTAATTCTTTATGAAGCGTGCACTCTCCCCCGCTCATTACTACTCCATCCAGCAAACCCTTACGACTCTGCAAAAATGACAAGGCTTCAGCTGTTCCTTTCTTTCCCTTACCAAAGACTATATCCGGATTATAGCAGTAGCCGCATCGCATATTACAGCCTGCAAACCAAAGAATGCAGGCTGCTTTATCAGGATAATCCAATAAGGTAAAAGGTGTTATATCATAAATAGGATTATTTCTCTCTTTTTTCATCAAAGTGCGTACGTTGCTGGTGTTCCCCTTTTTTACCGATATTAAAGCTTTCTACCGGCCTGTGATAGCCCATTACGCGGGTATAGACCAAACATTTTGTTCTCATTTCACTATGTGCTTCTACGGTTGATTGTGTTTTGATTTGTGTTTCCATGTTTTCTTAATTTTAGTTTTCGATTGATTTTGATTTGAGTAATATTAAATTTGGTTCTACCACGATTTCAGAAGGCCCATCCTTTAAATAAACATCTAAATTTAGGTAGCACCTTAAATTTTATAACCTCTATTGCCCCACAGATTTAATCCTGCTCTTCCATTCCGGTGGTTTCCAATTTCTCTTTCAGGATATCATCGCATTTTGGGCAGTATTCATGCTCGCCATTCAGATAGCCATGGGTAGGACAAATGCTGAATACCGGTGTAACAGTGATATAAGGCAATTTAAAATTAGTCAGGACTTTTTTGACCAGATTACGGCATGCTTCAGCCGAGCTTATTTTCTCCCTCATATATAGGTGAAGTACTGTTCCGCCTGTGTACATACATTGTAAATCATCTTGCAACATCAATGCTTCATAAGGATCATCTGTATGATTAACAGGGATTTGCGAGCTGTTGGTATAGTAAATATTACCGTCATTACCGGCCTGCAATATATCAGGAAAGCGTTTTAAGTCTTCCTTGGCAAAGCGATAAGTAGTGCCTTCAGCAGGAGTTGCTTCCAGATTATACAAGTTACCCGTTTCCTCCTGATATTGCTTCATTCTGTTCCGGATAAATTCCAGTATTTCCGCTGATAAAGCCATTCCTTTTGTGCCGGTTATATCTTCGGAATCATCAGTAAAATTGCGCAACATTTCGTTCATTCCGTTCACGCCTATAGTGGAAAAATGGTTTCTGAAATGAGTTAAATATCTTTTGGTGTAGGGGTACAATCCCCTGTCGTACATTTCCTGTATAAACACCCTCTTTTTCTCTAAGGTAGATTTAGCTAAATCCAGCAGGAAATCCAACCTTTCATATAAGCCTTCTTTATTGCCTTTGTACAAATAGCCGAGCCTGGCCATATTGATTGTGACCACACCTAAACTACCAGTCATTTCCGCACTTCCGAACAGACCATTGCCTCTTTTTAATAGCTCTCTTAAATCCAGCTGCAACCTGCAACACATGCTCCTTACCGCATTAGGTTTGTAGGCTAAGGGATTATCTACTTTATTGCCGTCTTCATCATACATATACTGGCTGCCGATAAAATTCTGGAAATAAGAAGATCCTATTTTAGCCGTATTTTCAAAAAGTATGTCGGTATTCTCACCATGCCAGTCGAAATCCTCTGTAATATTCACCGTAGGAATAGGGAAAGTAAATGGTTGAGAATTGGCATCTCCTTCAGTCATTACAGTATAATAGGCTTTATTGATCATATCCATTTCAGGCTGGAAATGTTTGTAAGTCAGATTTTCAGGTTTATTAACTCCTCTTTCAGCAGCTAATCTCAACAATAGCTGCTCTTGTAATCCTTTAAAAAGGTGTACATCCCTTTTGGTTGGAATTTGATCTTTCAGGTCATCAGGCACTACCCAGTCCAGGGTGATATTAGTAAAAGGCGACTGGCCCCAGCGTGCAGGAACATTTAGATTATACACAAAGCTTCTTACTGCTTTTAGCACCTCCTTATATTCCAGTTGATCTTTGAAAACATAAGGTGCCAAATAAGTATCGAAAGAGCTGAAGGCCTGTGCACCTGCCCATTCAGATTGTAAAATCCCAAGGAAATTGGCCATTTGCCCCAAAGCCTCTCTGAAATGTGAGGGAGGCTTGCTTTCCACGCGACCTCTTACACCATTGAAGCCTTCGTTTAACAACACCCTTAAACTCCAGCCGGCACAATAGCCTGTAAGACAATCGAGATCATGAATATGGATATCACCATTTCTGTGAGCATAACCTTCTTCTTTATTGTACACTTTGTCCAGCCAATAATTGGCAATTACCTTTCCGGCCACATTATTGACCAATCCGGCATTGGAATAGGCTGTATTAGCATTGGCTTTGATGCGCCAGTCAGCTTTTTTCACATACTCCTCAATCGTTTGGGTACTGTCGACAAAAGTGGTTTCATTGCTTATTCCGCTTTGTTCTCTCTGCAATTTTCGGGTATGTCGGTAGAGCATAAAAGAACGCATTACCTCAAAATGGCCATCGTGATAAAGTTGTTTTTCTATCACATCCTGAATTTCTTCCACGGTCCAGGTAGTCCTTGTTTCCAGCAAATTCAGTACTTTTTCAAATACCGCTGCATCATAGGTAAGCGAAAGGCTTTTGAAACCTTTCTTGATGGCATCTTCTATTTTATATATTTCAAAGGGTTGGTATTCCCCATTTCTTTTGATTACATAATTTTCCATGGGCTTCAGTTTTATTTTTAATATAATTGGCTACCTTATTAAAGGATATCGATATCCGAATATAGAGAGAGTTTAATGGGTAATCAAAATATAAAGAGGTAAACATCCGAATTATTTTTCCACATAATTAACTGAAAACCAAGCAATAAAAGAAGAGTATATTTTATATAATACTGATTTTGAATAGATTACATATGCTTGCTTGATGCGCTTCCTTAAAAGTAAATCAAGGCAAGCGGAGATGAGGTGGGAAAGTTATCCACAGGATAGTTATCTGTCAGACATAAATATTTTCGGACTAATATATCCTTTTATTACAAAATATTGTATCTTTACAATACGAAACCACCATCCTATTATGCTATCAATTACCAAAGAATTTCGATTTGAGGCTGCACACCGTATTTCCAACCATGGGGGAGATTGTAAAAACCTGCACGGGCATTCTTATATTTTATACGTAACTGTCAGTGCGGAAGAACCGGATGAGCAAGACATGCTGATTGATTTCAAATTATTAAAGTCGATAGTAAAAGAGCAGGTACTCAATCATTTTGACCATGTGCTAATCTTAAAACGAAATAAACCAAATGAAGCTTTGCAAGCTCTAACAGATCAGAAAATATGCTGGTTTGAACATGAACCGACTGTAGAGCGTATGTTGTTATTTATCAGGGATGCTTTGATACACGCCTTACCTACAACTGTTCAATTGTATAAGTTGAAACTATATGAAACCGCTTCCTCTTTTGGAGAATGGGAAAACAAGCCGTAATTTCACTTTTTTATAAAAAAGCATTTAAAGATGTTCTCTAAAACTTGTGAATACGCCATTCGCTCAACCATTTATATAAGCAACCAATCGAAGGAGGGTAAAAATGTGGGGCTTAATGATATTGCCGAAAGCATTGCTTCCCCTGTAGCATTTACAGCCAAAATTTTACAGAAACTGGTAAAAGATAATATCATCTCCTCGATCAAAGGTCCTCATGGCGGATTTAGCGTAAGTCCTGAACAGCAGAAAAAGGTATATCTGGTGGATGTAGTGCGCTGCATTGATGGAGAACAAACCTTTAATGGCTGTGGTTTAGGATTGAGTGAATGCTCTGAAGCCACCCCTTGCCCTATTCACTTTGAATTCAAAGAAGTAAGAACCAGGTTGAAATCGATGCTGGAGAATACCAACATCACTGATTTAATAGAGAAACTGGAAAAGGGCGAAACATTTTTGAGATTATAAGCTGTACCTATTATTTCTCTTCACCTGGATCAGATGATTCATCTTACTTCCAAAAAACATCCGTTTCATTTTCAACAAAATCTAATCCCCTATGATGCTCTTTTATTGTTTCAAGTTGTTCCGGACTAGCAATTTGCTGCACTTTCTGAAATAATGCCCTTTCCTCAAATCTAATATGCTTTTCCAGTTCCTCTTCGATAAGACTTAAGGATTTTTCAGGATCTGTAGTGTCCTCAAACAGTCTTTTCAGACGCCTGTGCTCTGTCATGGCCTGCTTTACGAGTTCGTCATCCCTCCCTAAAACAGAAAATATATACTCTTCCTCTACTTCAAAATGAGATATCATATGCGTTTTATAGAACCAATCACTATATTTTTTTATTCTATTTACATCTATTCCATTTCTGAAAGCCATCCTGATTTTCCAACACAACAATAAAGAATGATGATGTTCCCTGCTAAAAGCAACTAATGAAGGACTTCTTTTCAGTGGTTTTTTCTTTTCATTTTCCATAATTCCGATCTTTCATTAACTAATTTCTGTTAATTAGAAAAGTAAGATAGTTACACAATTCCATCTTATAGACGAGGCTTTCCTACCATTACAATATCAATTTATAAAGGCAATAATACCTTATCAATGGAATTAACCGAATCATTCTTCAATTGTTCCATAGCGCTTAAAAGAATACTTTTAGCTACAACCAGCATATTTTGCAATTCCTGAAAAGCAATATTATTTGAGTTGATACCATACATTTCCTCTTCTAATTTTATTACTTCTTCTAATGCCTCTGCCAACGCCCCTGTGGAGTTCTTGAAAACCGCATAACCGGCCATAGTTTCCTGAAGCTTTTCTTTAAACTCCTTCAGCTTAGGAGGATTAATTTTTGGTGTTGCAAATTCCTCCTTTTGTACGTCAAAAGTCGCCAACTCTACCACTTGAGCAGCTTTTAAGGAAGCCATATGAGCAAATACCAGGGCCTCCAACAATGAATTGGAAGCTAATCGATTAGCACCATGAAGACCGGTTTCAGCACATTCCCCCAAAGCCATTAGCTGAGGTAAGCTGGTACAGGCAAATTTATCTACAGAGATACCTCCACAATGATAATGCGCTGCCGGTACGATGGGAATCAAATCGACAACAGGATCAATTCCCACCTGCCTGCACGATTTGAGGATAAAAGGAAAATGGGCCTCCAATTCTTGCGATGCCAAATGCCGACAATCCAGGAATTGATGAGATTTATTTTCTTTCTTCATTTCCATAAATATGGCATCTGAAACAATATCCCTGGTAGCCAATTCGCCCTTTTCATCGTATTGAAACATGAATCGCTGAGCTGCATGATTCAGCAAATGTGCTCCAAAACCGCGTAATGCCTCACTTATAAGTAAAGAAATTGATCGGTCAGTTTTGTATAACATGGTAGGATGGAACTGTACATATTGTAAATTCCTGGTACTTGCACCTGCTCGAATAGCCATTGCCAAACCATCTGCCGTGGCAACAATTGGATTGGTAGTATGCTTGAACAATTGACCAATGCCCCCACTTGCCAACACTGTCAGCTTAGCATGAACATGCAATGTTTTCTTTTCCTTTGTACGACAAACCCTTGCGCCCACCACTTTTCTCACACCATTATCGTTGTTCATTAAAAGATCAATAGCCATATAATATTCCCACACAGAGATATTGGGTTGCTTTCGTACAGTCTTCCATAATTTTTGTTCAATTTCCAATCCGGTAAAATCCTTATGATGGAGGATACGATGAGCTGAATGACCTCCCTCTAAGCTCAATTGTAACTGCCCTTCAGGGTTGGTATCAAATTGTACGCCCATTGTAATTAGCTCTCTTACACGTTCAGGAGCATCTTCTACAACCATTCTCACTATTTCCGGATCAGATAAATACTTACCGGCTTTAAGGGTATCTTCAATATGTTTTTCAAAATCATCAGTTATACTGTCCCACACCGCTGCAATACCGCCTTGTGCATACCTGGTATTGGACTCCATTCCTTTGGTTTTAGTCACTATCAGAATAGTCCAATGAGGATGACGGGCAGCAATTTTTAGTGCAAAAGATAAGCCGGCAATACCCGATCCAATAATAAGACAATCTGTCGTTTTCATTTGCCAAAAGATAATGTAAGCATATCAACCAAAGGCTTTCTTGCACGTTCCGCTACTTCCTCAGGAATGAGAATTTCCGGTACTTCATTTTGAAGGCAATCGAATACCTTTTGTAGTGTATTAACCTTCATGAATGCACATTCGCTACAGGCACAGGTATTGTCTTCCTTTGCGGGTGCCGGAATAAGTCTTTTCTCAGGAGCGGCTTTTTGCATTTCGTGCAAAATACCTACCTCCGTAGCAATAATAAAAGATTTCTTTTTGGATTCCTGAACATACTTTAATAAAGCCGCTGTAGAACCTACAAATGCCGCCACTTTTAAAATATGCTCTTCGGATTCAGGGTGCGCAATAATTTCAGCAATCGGGTTTTCCTTTATAACATCTAGAAGTTTCTCAAAAGAAAAAGCTTCATGCACTACACAAGCCCCGTCCCACAACAACATTTCCCGGCCGGTTTCCTGTATTAAATATCTGCCTAAATTTTGATCCGGGGCAAATAAAATAGGTTTTGATTTTGGAATGGAATTAATGACCGCTACGGCATTGGAGGAAGTACATATATAATCACTTAATGCCTTCACTTCTGCACTACAATTAATGTAGGTTACTGTGGCATGGTCAGGATACTGAGCTTTTAATTGAGCAAAATCTACCGCCTGGCAGGAATCAGACAAGCTACAACCTGCTTCCAGATCAGGTATCAAAACTTTTTTTGACGGGTTTAACAATTTAGCTGTTTCTCCCATAAAATGTACTCCGGCAAAAACAATGATATCAGCGTCTGTTTCCGAAGCTTTTTTTGACAGGGCCAAACTATCCCCCACAAAATCCGCTATTTCCTGAATTTCCGGATACTGGTAATAATGAGCCAAAAGTACTGCATTCTTTCGCTTCTTTAATTCTATTATCTTTTCTGACAACGAAAGTTGAACCGTTTCAACAACATCTCCCATACTATTCTCTTTAAAATTTCACCATTCCAACTGATGTAAAACAGTATAAAATTACAGCCTATTAGAATCTAAAATGACAAGAATTATCAAACAATAAGGTGATAAATATCATAAAATATGAAAAGCATGGCTCTTAAAGAAAAACGCCTTCCTTTGGAGCTAGCTCTTCAACAATGTCGTTAAGTTAAGCTTTAAACTAAAACCTCAACCTTTTATCCTTCTCCAAAGGGAGAAGAAGGTTTGTCTTAACTTAACAACATTGAGCTCTTAAGGAAAGCTGTTTTTCATTATTAACCAATAAAACTAAACTATAAGTCTTTCAATTCTACTCATTAATCATTCTGTGAGCACTCCTAATTGTTCTTCCATTTCAATTGCCTTAGGGAATAGAATATTGTTTTCCAGGTGAATATGTCTATGCAAATCATTTTCGAATTCTTCCAGTAAAGAAAAGGTGACCATATAGGTATTGCAGGCATGTACCGGAGGATGATATTGATTGGCAAGATTAGCTATTTCTTCAAACCTTCCACCTTCTGTTTCATGTTCCGCCATCATCATTTTGATAGGATTTTTAACAGTTCCGAAATGTGGAGATTCTACTGCTTCATTGCCTTCAATATAAAATTGCATCTTTCGAATATACGGAAAGAGAATAAATTCTTCCTTCTTCATATGTGCCGTTAATTCACCTGCTGATTGATTAAAAAGTTCTGCTATTTCAAACAACTCAGGATTGGCATCTCCATGTACTTTGCATATCTTATTCAAATATTGTTGCAATACAGGGATTGCTTTATCTACATAGCGATGATGAGTTTTTTCTATGTAATCCGTCAACAAATCCATTGGCCAATTCTTAAAATTGACCCCTTCTCCATCAAACTTATTGATAATGGCTTCTGCCAAGGCGATTTCCACCTCTCTGGGAGAAATATTTTTCGGTTCGCAGGCTTCTTTGATAGTCCTGTTTCCTTTGCAGCAAAAATCTATGCCAAAGGATTTAAAAACAGCAGCTGCGCGGTAATCTTCCGCCACCCACTGACCTATGGTTTTTTGATCGTATACGTTCATAACAGATTAATTTATATGTTGTTAGCTAAAGAGTATCTGTATTATCAACCTCTTCCTTAATGTATTGTAAAGATAATAATTTAATTCGGACAATTTTATCCTTTATTTGAATTAAATTTTACATTTTTTTACATACATCTAGTTATAGCCTGAATTCGAATTTAAAAAGGTTAATCTTCGATTACTAACCACCAAAAACGGTAGCTATAGTAACCTCTGAAAGATTCAGACTAACCTTCGTCTTTATAGAATTACTGATGAGGCAGGCTTTTTCGGCTTTTTCCAATATTTTACTCCCTTTTTCAATAGAAACTCCTTCAGCAAATTTCACAAAGGGTTTTAAGTGTATTTCACTCATAATAAATTTCCCTTCTATTTTTTCCAATATACCTTCTGCCTTACAATCAAATTCTAAAAAATCTATTTTTGAATATTCTGCAATGGCCAGAAAGGTGGTCATAAAACAGCTTAAAACAGAGGCTGTATAAAGATGTTCAGGTGACCAGATTCCTGGTACGCCACCAGGGAATTCCGGGGGAGTAGCTACTGTGATTTTGTCATCTAAATCAGGTGAGTTCATTTCCCCTATCCTGTCTTTTTTCCATTTGATGTCTAATTGATATATGTGTTTATTTTCCATAACTGAGCATTTAAAATTGGCTATTTAATTCATTCTCTTCATTAGAAACGGGTTTGAAATAAATGCTTTCCACTTATCTCCTAATGTTATTACAGTTTCTCAGGCTTATCATCACTTACTTAGTTCAATTATTTTGGCAACCGTTTCTTTATTATCTACATTCAGTCCTTCCTGCTGATGTTGCATCACTCCTTCTGCATCAAATACACTGATGATATTAGAGTGGGAAAAATCCATAGGAGATATCTCTTTGTACTTTACAGCCACCACATTGGCAAATTCTCTCACCGTTTCTTCTGTGCCTTGAAGGAACAACCATTGGTCTCCTTCCAACTTATAATCCTTGCCGAATTGTGTTAGTCTTTCCGGAGTATCCATTTCCGGATCAATACTGATAAGCACATATTTTACATTCATTTTATTTTTAGCACTTACCTGCTTTTCAATATTTCTCATATCTGCCGCCAAACGGGGACAAGCTGTTTTACAGGAAGTATAAACCATAACTACCGCCAATACGTGTCCTTCTAAATCTTTGAAAGTTATTTCTTCCCCATGCTGTGTATTCCAAACTGTCGAAATATTATAAATAGACAAATCATTGAATTCCTCCCTTGATGTAATGCCGGAAGTTGCATTCTCTTTGTTAGTATTGCTTTCAGCCTCATTTTGCGCACTATTACATGCCCAAAAACTTAATATTGCGAATAATATAATCAGCTTTTTCATAATTACATTGTTTAATATATCAATTTAGATGAGAGGACTTTTGTATCATCTTTTACACATCGAAAACCCATATTGCTCATTGTATTTCTAGCTTTTACACTGGAGCGAATAGCATAGCGCATAAAAGCTGCATAATTCATCAAATCATTGGCACTTACTGCCCCTCCGGCACAAAATAAATTATTATCTGTACTGTTATTGCTTCGTGATTCCTCTGTGATGATGATACTGTTAAAGTCATACACCCATTCCCAAACCAATCCGTGCAGATCATATATTCCATAATAGTTAGGAGTAGTTTTACCCACCTCTTTCAAAAAGGTTTTGGGTTTTTCATAGCTGGAAACAATGCGTTGATTGAATAAGCTATCTTCCCTTGCATCTACAGATTTTTCACTGGCCATAGCGACAAATTCCCACTCATCCGTTGTTGGTAAGCGTTTGTCCTGACATTCACAATAAGCCTTGGCTGCATACCAGGAAACATTATTTACCGGACTATTTTTTAATTGTCGAGGCACTCCAAAATCTCCTTTCCATGAATTCAGGTAGCTTTCATCTGCATAGAGCCTCCTCACATTGGACTTTCTCCATTCAGGATACTGCAGAACAAAAAGCTGGAATTGCTCATGAGTCACCGGCTTAGCATCCATGAAAAAGCCTGGTATTTCTACCTGACTTTCTTCAGTGCTGCCATAAAGCGGGGTATAAATACCCCCGCTTACCAATTGCATTTCAACTTCCTGAGCCCAGATATTAAAGGGGACGATCACGAAGAATAAGAAGATTTTGAAATAACGTAGCATGACTTTTATCTTTGTTTTTTCACTTGTTCAGGAGTAACTACCGTGCCATTATTGCCCCAGTTGTTATAGATGTAGGTCAATACAGCAGCGTTATCCTCATCGCTTAATCTTTGTGCTGGCATCACGCTGTTGTAGGTGTCACCGTTTACTGTTATCTCACCATTCAAGCCATTGAGCAAAACATTGATTGCTCGATCAGTATCCTTGTTTAGATAGTCAGACTTAGCCAATGGAGGAAATGCTCCCGCTATACCCTGCCCCTCAGGCTGGTGACATGCTAAACAATTTTGAGCGTATAGCTTTTTACCTTTGGCCATTACTTCATCTATATTTTGAGTTGTGGTTACAGGCTCTCCAGGATTTTCATCCACTACCACTTCAGTTTCAATTGGAGGTGTTCCATCATCAATTTTAGTTTCAGGGTTATAAGGCCCTTCGGCTATTACCCCACCAAATACTTTTTCGTTTTCTTCACCTTCCACGCTCAATATTCCTAAAGCTCCTTTATTAAATGCTCTGAATATAGAGTGATCAACCAGTACCAAGTTATCGGGAGATTCCACAGTGAATTCAAGCATAGCCGAGCCACCCGCAGGTACTAAAGTGGTTTGCACATTCTCGTTCACTTTACTTCCACCTTCCAAATACACTTTATCAAAAATTTCACCGATTACATGGAAAGAAGAAGCCAGGTTGGGGCCACCATTTCCGAAGAAAATTCTTACGCTTTCCCCTACTTTGGCTTTGATGGCGTTATCTCCTGTAAGCGAACCTACCTTACCGTTGAATACCACATAATCCGGATTTTCGTCTATCGCTTTTTGTAAATCAAAATCCTGCAATCCTTTTTCTCCATGTTTGCCTTTGGTATAAAAATCACCTTGCATTACGTAAAACTCCCTGTCAACAGGATCCAGTCCTCCAATGGGTTCAACTAATATCAATCCGTACATACCATTGGCAATGTGCATTCCTACCGGAGCAGTAGCACAGTGGTAAACATACAAGCCCGGGTTGATGGCTTTAAAAGTAAAGGTTCTTTGCTGACCAGGGGCCACGAAAGAAGCTTCAGCTCCTCCACCCTGTCCTGTAACAGCATGTAAATCTATATTATGAGGGAGCTTATTGTCAGGGTGGTTTTTCAAAGTAAATTCCACTTCATCCCCTACTCTTGTTCTGATAAAAGAACCTGGTACACTACCACCAAAAGTCCAGTAAACATACTCTACTCCATTGTCCATTTCAGCTACTTCCTCGATTATTTCCATATCAACAATCAGTTTTTTAGCCACCCTTTTCCCTACAGGAGCCGGTACAAATGGCGGAGCAGTTAATTCAGCTTTCATTACTCCTAAAGTTTTTATGTCAGCATTTTTATTGTAGTGGGATTTTTTCACCTCTATCTCTTTCTGGCAGGCAGAAATAAAAAACACAGCCGTCATCAACAGTAAGAGCTGCTTGAGATGTTTGTAGTTTTTCTTGTGCGTTTTCATCGTTTTATTGTTTAGGTTAATATATTCGGATGTTTTTATCCTTTTTTATTTACCTCAAAGATGCACAATGAAATAATTACATAAAATGCTCCAGGTCAGATGGAAATAAGTTTGAATGCAGAAAAAAACCTGCGAAAATGCAGTTTATAAATTTATATGAATTGATCGTATGGACTTAGTAATTGGTGAAAACCCTTTAATTGAAGAATTTTAACACATCTTCCCTCCGGGCTGATCAAACCATCATTTTTAAAGGTGGTAATAGAGCGGCTCACTTGCTCGGCATTGGTTCCGGCAAGCTCGGCTAGTTCTTGCCTGCTCAAAAAGATACAGGGCAACCCGTCTTCATCATGGTCTTGGAGGGTTTCATAGGTATATAGAATTGCATAAGCTACTTTCTCCTCTGTTGTCATCTGCGCGAAATACTTACTCCTTGTTTCGCTTTTTCTTAGTTCTTTGGAATAGAACATCATTACCTCAATAGTGAAATGAGGATTGTTTAGAAAAGCATCATAAAGTAACTCATTGCTTACAAAACAGATTCTGGAATCCTGTAAGGCTACTGCTCCTATATTGTAGGTTTCGTGACCTATACCTTTGTGTCCTACCATATGGCCATCACTGGCTAAGCGCACAATATTTTGTTTGCCACTAAACACACTACTGACTACTTTCACCTGACCTGACAGAATAAAATATGCACCAAACACAGGTGAGCCTTCAGTGAAAATATACTGACCTTTGGGATAAACTACCTGGTTTTTGAATTGACTAATTTTAGCAAGCCATTCAGGACTTGCCTGTTTAACAAAACAGTTAAAGGTAGTGCATTCTTCACAACTTATTTTTATTCCCCTATTTGGCATGGTCAAACAAATTTAAAAGAAGTTCGGGGAAAATCAATATTTCCAAAAAAAGGTGGACTCCTTCTTTTTGTCTTCCAATAGCACCCAAGTTGCCAAAGTTTGTGCCCTCACAAACTTTCTGCTAATCAAGGTATATTTTTGCAAACATACTTTTATTCTAAGCAAAACTTAGGAATTGTTTCCCTATCCGTCCTCTCACTTCCTTTTGCGTAGCACATCAACAAAAATAGCCACTCAATTGGTGGCTATTTTATGATTCAACTTATATTATTAATTACTTACTATATAGCTTCCTCTGTCTCAGCAACAACTTCTTTATCCATTTCTACACTATCCATTTCTTCTGCTGGTTCTGCTATCAATTCTTCCTCACTTTGTAACTCATTCAGTTCATTCTTTAAATCCACAATAAACTGAGAAGATGTAAATGACCCGTTTTCTAAAATTTCTTGTATAGCTTTACTACGTTCTTCTTCATCTTCAATTGCTAAAGCCTTTTGAGAATACACTGCAACGGCTATGTCTACTTCATTATCAGATAAGTCAGTACGTTTAATCCATCCGGAAGAGAACCATTTGTCTCCTTGTTTTTTACCTGTTACTTCAACCCAGTCATCCCGAGTATCTATTAAAGCCAATACATCCATCGATTTAAAACTCTTGTCCGTTTTGGTTAACAAATCAGGTCTCTTAAAAATCTGTGCGTCCGTTACAGCAGCTACTGCCGTTCCTTCCACTACAAAATCACTCACAACCCAACCCTGCTTATCATCACCTAATTTAATTTCAACATATTCTCTGTTCTTCTCAGAGGAATCTACAGCGGTTTTTCCTGTCATCAATACTTTTTCACCCAAACTTACAGATGATATCCACTTTCCATCTGATGACGGCTCTTCTCGAACAGAAATTCCGTCCCAAATAGAAACGGCATCTACCATTTGTGGTGCTTCTTCCTGAACAGAAACAGAAGTTTGTTCAGCAGATTCTGTTTTTTCATTTCCTGAACAAGAAAACAGCCCTAAAGCTAGAAATGTACAGGATAAAACATAGTAATAATTTTTCATAGTTTATTTTTTTTGGTTTTGAAGTATCGGACTAATGTAATTGTTTTTGAAAAGCTAGGAAATAAAAAATGAGGATATTTACATTCTTATCATGAAAATTAAAGAATAATAGTATTACTGACATGACTATTTTTAACATGAAAAACCCTGCCAAATAACACTCTACAGGCTTTAAACTTAGTTAAAGTATTAGACTTTAAAAACAAGCCCGTATCCCTTAGCCTTATGACGAAGGAAAATTTACATGACCTATTCACAAAAAAAGCCCATACTATTGCTAGTACAGGCTTTCTATAAACTTAATAAATGTTATTAGATATCTATTTTAGCGTATTTAGCGTTTTTCTCAATGAAATCCCTTCTAGGGGGCACTTCATCTCCCATCAACATGCTGAACAAATGATCGGCCTCAGCAGCAGATTCTACAGAAACTTGCTTCATGTTTCTGGTTTCAGGATCCATGGTAGTTGTCCATAACTGTTCAGGATTCATCTCACCCAGACCTTTATAACGTTGAATGTGCAATGAATCTTCTTTTCCCTCCGGAGCCAATTCCTGTACTACTTTTACACGGTCGTTTTCGGTAAAGCAATATCGTTCATTTTTGCCTTTTTTAATAAGGTATAATGGTGGCTGGGCAATGTACACATAACCTCTCTCGATCAATTCACGCATATAGCGGAAAAACAATGTCAGAATTAAGGTTCTAATGTGGGAACCATCAATATCCGCATCCGTCATGATCACAATTTTATGGTAACGTAATTTGGCAATATTTAAAGCTTTTTCGTCATCCTCAGTTCCAAAAGACACCCCCAGGGCTGTCAGGATATTTTTGATCTCCTCGTTATCATAAATTTTATGAATCTGGGCTTTTTCAACATTGAGGATTTTACCTTTTAAAGGCAAAATAGCCTGATACTTTCTGTTACGTCCCTGTTTGGCTGATCCACCTGCAGAGTCACCCTCTACCAGGTATAGTTCTGAAATAGCCGGATCCTTCTCTGAACAATCTGCCAGTTTGCCTGGTAAACCGGAACCACTCATGACATTCTTTCGCTGCACCATTTCACGTGCCTTACGAGCCGCATGACGTGCCTGAGCTGCTAAAATAACTTTTTGAACAATCATTTTAGCTTCTCTTGGATTTTCCTCGAGATAGTTTTGCAAGGTTTCAGATACGCAGGTTTCCACGGCACCCATTACATCCGAATTACCTAATTTGGTTTTAGTTTGACCTTCAAATTGTGGTTCTGCTACTTTTACAGATATAATAGCGGTTAAACCCTCACGGAAATCATCTCCGGCCACTTCAATTTTCTGTTTGTCAAGTATACCCGATTTATCAGCATAAGCTTTTAATGTACGGGTTAAAGCCCTTCTGAAACCTGATACGTGTGTACCACCTTCAATAGTATTAATGTTGTTCACATAAGAAACCACATTTTCAGTATAGGAAGTATTATAGTTCAAGCCTACCTGTACTGGTACACCATTCTTTTCACCTTCCATATAAATGGGGTTTGGAATCAGTTTTTCACGACCCGCATCCAAATATTCCACAAATTCCAGCAAGCCACCTTCACTTAAGAAAACTTCCTGCTTATCTTCTCCATCATCACCTTTTTCTCTATGATCCACCAGTTCTATACGAACACCGGCATTCAAAAAAGCTAATTCCCTTAGACGCGTGGCAATGGTATCATATTTAAATTCATTCAGCAAAAATATGGATGCATCAGGCTTAAATTGAATTTTAGTACCTGTAATATCTGTTTCACCCACCGGCTTTACAGGTCCTTTAGGAATACCAATAGAGTATTCCTGTTCGTATATTTTTCCGTCCCTGCTGTAAACAGTAGCTTTCAATTCAGTAGAAAGTGCATTTACAACCGAAATACCAACACCGTGGAGTCCTCCGGAAACTTTGTAAGTATCTTTATCAAATTTACCCCCTGCATGGAGTACGGTCATAACTACTTCAAGAGCAGATTTCCCTTCTTTCTCATGCATATCAACAGGGATACCTCTACCATCATCGGTAACAGTAACCGAATTATCTTCATTAATTTCAACTTTGATAGTAGTACAATAACCTGCCATTGCTTCATCAATGGAGTTATCAACTACTTCCCACACCATGTGGTGGAAACCTTTTACCCCTATATCACCAATATACATGGCAGGTCTTTTCCTTACCGCTTCCAGTCCTTCTAAAACGGTGATATTACCTGCTGAATAATCTTGATTGTTTTTATCTTTTCCTTTACTCATAATGCTTTTACCAAATGCCAAAAATAGTCTTTTTATATGGATAATGATAGCATAAATATGCTTTTTTATCTAATTCTCTAAGTTTCGGGCAAAAAAGTGCTACTTATGTAATTTTTGAATTATTTGGAAAAGTTTGGATAAATTATTTATTAACTATAATTTTAGTTCAAAGAACATATTTATGAAATTTATTGTCATTTTTTTGCTATCAACTATACTACCCTTACTCTCCTCAGCCCAAAGGGGAAATTACAAATTTTATAGCGAGGAAGATTCTATCAAGCACAGGCATTATGATCTTATTTTAAAAAGAGGCCATGGAATTACAGTGGAAAACGGCAAGGCTAAACTTGTTATTATAGACAGTAGCTACATGGAAAGCACTATTTCTAGAGACTCTGCCCTTAAAATGATCCGTCAGATACCTAAATTTACCTTATATACTCATGAACCCTCTGAAGGATATTCCACTCTTGAGGAATTACAATCAAGTAAGCAGAAAGATACGATTACTCACCTTTCAATATCAGGAAAGGCAATTAACAAACTACCTATTTGGCAGATTCTGAAATGCAAAAACCTGAAGGAAATAGAATTAACAGGCACTTCAATAAAAAAAATACCATGGTTGCTCAATTGGAATTTATTTGGTCTCGACAGTTTACAAACTCTGAAAATATACAACCATGAGACGATGAAACCTTTAAAATTTACCAAAAATACACATATTGAAAACCTTGTATACCGTGACAATCCTTTCTCCCCTCTTCCTGAGAATTTCCAACTATTAAAAAATGTAAAGGAAATTGATTTTGTAAGAAATGATTTCCGTAACACCCCCAATTTAGAAATAAACAAACTCAAGCAGCTGAAGAAAATCAATTTATCACACAATTCCTTAAAGATCCAAGACCTTGCAGTTGATACAGCTCATAGTGTCAGGAATATAATTCTTTCATTCAATGGACTTACTGCTGTTCCAAAAGAAATAGGCTATTTTAAAAACCTCACTGATTTACAATTAGCTGAAAACGATATTGTAAGTGCTAATATTGACCCTGCCTTAGGTCATTTGAAAAGACTTCAAATGCTGTCTTTTTATAAAAATGATCTCACTGAATTGCCTGAATTCCTGTTCCATTCTTCCGAGCTAAAGGAACTGGATCTATACTTTAACAGAATAGAAAAAGTACCTGAATCCATTGGGAGTTTAATTAAACTGGAAAGATTATTTTTGGCCAATAACAACATTTTTAGTTTGCCCGCAAGCATTGGAAATTTAGTTGCGTTAAAAGAGCTATACTTACATCATAATCGTATTTCCTATCTTCCAAAAAGCATTTGTCGGCTAACAAACATCACTGATTTTCACATTAATAATAACTACTTTCATGAATTCCCGAACTGCATATTGTCTTTTACAAAACTGGAAGACCTTGATATCTCCAACAATAAAATAAGTACAATTCCTGTGGAATTAAAGCAACTGAAATCGCTTCAATATCTGTGGATAAGAGGTATTACTTTTGAAGCCAACGGCAAGGAACAAGCTGAAGAAATTCGGGATATTATCGCCTACTTACAAAAAAAAGGTGTAAAAGTAGGCATTGAAGCTATAGATGAAACCGCTAAGTAAACTTACCACTCAATAGGCTCCTTCTCATTTTCCATTAAATATTTATTACACCTGCTAAAGGGCCTGGAGCCAAAAAAACCGCGGTGTGCGGCAAAGGGAGAAGGGTGTGCTGATTCAATCACAAAATGTTTATCTCTATCAATCACTGCACCTTTTTTCTGAGCATAAGCCCCCCACAGGATGAAAGCCAATTTCTCCTTTTCTTGAGAAAGGGTTCTTATTACTGCATCAGTAAACTCTTCCCAGCCTTTATTTTGATGTGAGCCGGGAGACTTGGCGGCAACCGTCAGTGTAGCATTCAATAAGAGTACTCCCTGTTTGGCCCATCCACTTAAATCACCATTAGGTGGCATGGGCTTGTTTAAATCAGCTTTACGTTCTTTAAATATATTCACTAGTGACGGAGGCATTGGCACACCTGGATTAACCGAAAAACTCAACCCGTTGGCCTGTCCGGGACCATGATAAGGATCCTGTCCTAAAATCACCACTTTCACCTGATCAAAAGTGCATTTCTCAAATGCATTGAAAATAAAACTCCCTTCCGGATAAATAGTCTTTGTCCTCTTTTCCTCTTTTACAAAATTGACCAAAGAAGAAAAGTAAGGTTTAGAAAACTCTTCCTGCAAATGAATTTTCCAACTGGGGTGAATCTTAACATTGGTAGATGCTGCCATAATATCCAAAGTAAAAAAATATTTTTCAGTTTATCGTTTTTTTAAACTATTCAATTTATTAAATCGTTAAAAAAGAATATATATTTACCATATGGTTAAGCTGAATACAAAAGGAATTAGCGTCTGCATCGAAACCAATTACCAACCGGAGTACTCCAGTCCGGTTCAGTTTCACTATGTTTTTACTTATAAAGTAGTAATAGAGAACAAAAGTGAGCATACTGTGCAACTTCTTAGAAGGCATTGGTATATACATGATGCAGGCACCACCATGAAAGAAGTGGAAGGAGAAGGTGTAGTTGGACAGCAACCTGTTCTTGAGCCAGGAGAAATTCATACTTACGTTTCCGGTTGCAACTTAAAATCTGCATACGGTAAGATGCACGGACATTTTACGATGGAGCGTCTGGTAGATGGCGAACATATAGAAGTCTCTATTCCCGAATTTGTTATGGTTGCCCCTTTTAGATTGAATTAAAAATTGAATCTTTTTCTATTAAAGGAGTGGCTCATACATTTCCATCTGAAGACAGATGAGCATTCACTTCATTCTCCATTTTTTTATCGTTTTTACAAAGATTTCCTTCACTCTTCACCTAAAATCCCATTATGGGAAGAAATAGAACATGAAAGGAGCAATTTGCTGGCATCTGAAGAAGTGCTTAGGCTGAAAGATTATGGCGCGGGATCAAAAGTAATGGTTTCTAACCAACGAAAAGTAAAGGATATTGCCAAAAACAGTCTTTCTTCTCCCCGATTCTCACAACTTTTATATACCCTTATCAGACATTTTAAGTTCAAGGAAATAATAGAATTAGGCACTTGTTTGGGCATAAATACTGCCTATATGGCCAAAGCCAATCCACAGGCGCAGGTCTACACTTTTGAAGGTGATGAAAACCTCATCAAAGTCGCTAAAGGAATATTAAAAAATGAGGCTAATGTGGATTTCATAGCCGGAAACATAGATCAGACTTTAGCCGATCATCTAAGCTTAAGGAATAATAAAATAGATTTGGTCTATATAGATGCCAATCACACTTACAAGGCTACTATTAATTACTTTCATCAACTCCTTGCTTATCATCATCCCCATTCCATTTTCATTTTTGATGATATTCATTGGTCAAAAGAAATGAAAAAAGCATGGAATGAAATCAAGTCCCACACTGCCGTTTCCACTTCTGTAGATATTTTTGATGCAGGTATGGTGTTTTTCAATCCGGATTTCCGAAAGCAGGATTTCATCCTGGAATATTGATAGGTCTCAATTTAACAAACAGTTCCCTGCCTTGTCTGGGAGGTATAGAATTATAGCATCTCTCCATTTTATCAATATAGAATCTTTTCTCAAAAAGAGGCTGATATATTTCTTTGTTTCCCCCAAAAGGTGGGTGGTCATCAAAGAGCGGGTCATCGAAAAGCACTCCTACCAAACAACCTTTTTCTGATAATAAATGATGCATTTGATCTACATAAGCCGGACGAAGTGTGGGATGAAGTGCACAAAAGAATGTTTGTTCTAAAATCAAATCATATTGGCCCTTTAATTGAAAAAAATCCTGCTGAATAAGTTGGTCCTTAGGGAAATCAGGAACTTCTTCAGCAAATTGCTTCAACGGAGCTTCTGAAATATCCAGAAGATGGACATTAGTGAAACCGGATTCCCACAAACTTTTGGCTTCATATGCATTTCCACAGCCGGGAATCAATATTTTGATATGTTTATTTTTTAGTTGATCTGTATATTGAATAATGGCTGGTGCAGCATAGCCAATATCCCAACCGGTATTTCCCGATAAATATCGTTCCGTCCAATAAGATTCATTTAACTCCATTAGCTTGGTGTAAAGTAAATGTTTAAATTCGCGCATTAAATTTAAACGATAATTTTACGTTATTTATCGCACAAGTTTAGGGATATATCTTTAAAAGGATAGAAAATTTTAAAATATCTTGAAATTATGACTACAGAATCATCAGGAAACAAGTCTGAAGAATTTAGGAATACCACGAAAAACACTAATAAAAAAGCGATAATAATTGCCTTTATTATCATTATAGCTGCTGTTGTAGGAATTAAATTTTATTTGGATGAAGCCAATAGAAATGATGAATTACAAACTGAACTGGAAACTACCTATGGTGAATTAGATAGCATAAGTAAACAACTGGATGAGAAAATAGCGGACATTGAGAAATTGGGAGGGGATGTAACAGAACTGCAATTGATCAGGAAAACACTGGAAGATGAAAAAGAAGAATTACGCAAATCTAATAATTGGGCTGCCAATCAAATCAAAAAGTACCAGGACAAGGTAGGTGGCTACGAAGAACTACTGACTATCCAGGATGAAAAAATAAAGAAACTCGAAGAAGTCAATAAAAAGCTACTTAGTGAAAATACCACTCTTAAAACAGAGAAAAACATATTGAATGATAGTATCTATGAGCTAAAAAGCAGAAGAGAGGAATTGGTAAGTAAGGTGGCCAAGGCTTCCAGGCTAAAAGCAGAGAACATCAAAGTTTTGGCGGTTAATTCAAGAGGAAAGGAAAGAGAAGATGAATTCAAGCCAAGGCATATTGATAAAATAAAAGTAACTTTTAACCTTGCAGAAAATAACGTAGCTCAGCCGGAAGGCAAGAATATCATCCTGAGAGTGCTGAATCCTAAAGGAAAAGAATTATTTGATGTAACTACCGGTTCCGGCTCTTTTATGAGAGATGGAAAGGAAATGTTCTATACTGCCAAACAGGAAATTTTGTTTGACAATACACAACAGCAACTCTCTTTTGTGTACAATCGGGGAGAAGAGTATGAAGAGGGTGTTTACGAGGTAGAGTTATACGCTGACGATTATGTCATTGGCAAATCTAAATTTGTGGTGAAATAGATTTTTCTGATAGAGTTAGTTGAGCTAAACTAAAATGCCCTGAAATCTTATAATTAAGTTTCGGGGCATTTTTTTGACCTGCATTTTAATCACTCTTCCTGCCTCTTTTTGTAGTTTTTTTCCACAGTCTGTGGTTGTTCACTACACCTTCACTTCATTCTGAAAAAATCAATCCCCTAAACATCAACTATTTAACTCGTTTTAATTATATGGCATATTCTTCGCAATAGTCACTATAGCTATCAACCTTAAACTTTATCAGCTCTAAAAGAAGAGCAGAGAAGGATTGAACTAACAGTATTTGTTTCAGATGGTGGAATTTGCATAAAGGCAAAGTAAGAAGACCAGAACCAGCAACTTAGCATCTTCCAAAGTGATGGAGATAAAACATATACTATAGTTCAGGCATATTTCCCTAAGTGTATAAGATAGAGGTGAAACGTACGGGGAATATGTAGAGAATGAAAGAAACTATCGAATAAAAGTAAAGACGCTAAAAGTAGGGTCCTGAAATTCGGTAGAAATGGCACTCTGTTAATAGAAAGAAGCAAAATAGCTCGTTCTTATTTTATTTTTAGCTTCTTAACTCCCTTCGGGGAGTTTTTTTCCTTTTGTATACAAAGTAAGGAGTGCCATTCTTTCATTTTCAAAATAACTCTTCAGTAGTTAATGGAAGTTCCCTATTGACTATTACTTATAGAAAAGGCAATATAGCTATCACCCTAAAAAGGACAGACATGAAAAGGCTATTTTTAACATTAGGAATTATAGTAGGAATAGGTATCCTTTTGGTGTCTTTTGGCGAAACTAAATTAACTGTCGAAAATCAAATTTCAGGCAAAGATTTAATTGCTTTTCAGTCAAACCTCCTCTCCTCTCCAATAGATTCAAATAGCTTCCCCTCAGCAGTCCACAGTGCTTTTAAAATGTCAGAATTTAGTAATGGAAACATTATACAGGCCAAAGAAATTAATGTACATGACGGGAAAGTATACGAATTTACAGTGGTAACAAATGATAAGAAATGGCGATTAAAGTATACTGAAAATGGTCAGTTGCTGGATTCATACCAATTGAAAAACCACTTTAGCCTCGGTTTGTAAACCATTTCAATCGGAGAAATACCAACGCTGGGAATTTCCATTAAAATAAAGTATTCTTATGAATGAATGGTGGCAAACTTATTAATCGCACTTCAGGCTTTTTCCTGCTCCCTTGCGTAGCGGGGATGTTATTAAGTTAAGCTTTAATTAAATCTCCTTCCTTGTATCCTTCCCCAAAGAGAGAAGGAGGATTGTCTTAACTTAATAGCATTGCGTAACGGGGGTGGTGAAGTTTATACACAACAGATTGCCGCCTCCTATGAATTCCGTTGGCACGGAATAGCAGGCTCGCAATTACCTATGAGCTTAACTTTCTATCCATTCAAATATAGCAGGTCCAATGGATCAATAATTCCGGGGAGTAGTATTTGAAGCTTTTTTTGATAAGCTATACAAAAAGCCCGAGTTAAAGACTATCAATATGGAAAATCCGTAGAGTCCTGCGGAACTCTGTGATAGGTGAGTAGATCAATATCTTTTAATGCTACAAACTGTCGTACAAATCTACACTTTGTGGTGGCTTACTACACTTAGAAAGAAAGACCTTAAAACATAAATCCCTTATTATCAGTAATTTAACAGTAATCATTTTAGTGGCATACTATTGGACTATAAGTAATTAAACAACAATAAAATAAAAAACTAAAACTTTAAAATCATGAAAAAATTATTTTTAACACTCGGGCTAGTTGCAGGTTTATCTTTAGCCTCTTTTGCTCAAACAGGTCAGGATAGAGACATACAATCTACTCAACAAACTGAGAGACAAGACGATAAGAGAAAGATAAACCTTTCAGAAGCACCACAAGCAGTGCAAGACGCTTTCAAACAATCTAATTACACTGAAAATGATGTGAAAGAAGTGTATGAAGTAAATGAGGCCACTGGAAAAGCTTATAAAGTTATTGTTGATGCAAATAACAAAAAATGGGCTTTGAAGTATGATGCCAACGGAAAATTGTTGGAAACAAAAGAAAAAGATGATATGTAATTTTTAAGGATTTCATTAACTTTGGATTAAACTATTAAGAAACTCCCTTCGGGGAGTTTTTTATATTTAATGATTTTATGAACATACTAGTAGTTGATGATGATCCTTCCTTCAATAAAATGCTTACAGGTTTCCTTTCAAGGAACAACTACGAGGTAAAGTCTGCCCATTCCCCCCAATCAGCCTTAGCGCTTCTTAAAGAAAATACTTTCGATTTAGTTCTTACCGACTTTAAACTTCCTGACATGAACGGTATTAAACTCATGCAGGAAATAAAGAAAGTACATAACAATATACCCGTTATTCTTATCACCAATTATTCGGATATAAGAACAGCTGTAAACTCTATTAAATTAGGAGCTTATGAGTTTGTAACCAAGCCGGTGATACCCGATGAATTGTTAAAAACCATTCAAAAAGCATTAACTGTAGAACCAACACAAGCTGGCTCATCTTCAGAAGACAAGCCTAAAGAGAAAGATACCAGTCTGGAATTTATTGTTGGCAAAACGCCAAAATCGCTGGAGCTGTGGGACTATGTGGATTTGGTAGCCCCTACTAAAATGAGCGTATTGATTTTAGGGGAAAGTGGCACAGGAAAAGAATATGTAGCTAATATCATTCACCAGAAAAGCAGCAGGGCCGCCAAGCCTTTCGTAGCTATGGATTGTGGTGTACTTTCAAAAGAATTGGCCGCGAGCGAATTATTTGGCCATGTGAAAGGTGCATTTACCGGAGCAATCAACGATAAAAAAGGACAATTTGAAGTAGCCAATGGAGGCACCTTGTTCCTGGATGAAATTGGCAACCTTCCCTATGAAGTACAGGTTCAGCTACTCAGAGTATTACAGGAAAGCATTATCAAGAGAGTAGGAAGTGAGAAAGAAATACCTGTTGATGTGAGGATCATATCAGCCACCAATGAAAACCTGGCTGACAACAGAAATTCAGAAGAATTCCGGAATGACCTCTACCATAGGATAAATGAATTTGAACTCAAAGTGCCTCCTCTTAGGGAAAGACTAATAGATCTGGAAGAATATTGTGCTTTTTTCATGAAAGAAGCTTGCAGGGATTTAAATAAACCCCCTAAAATATTATCTAATGAAGTAGTTGAAATTTTCAAGAAGTACGATTGGCCCGGAAACCTCCGGGAATTGAAAAATTTAATCAAGCGGGCAGTTTTACTGGCTACAGATGAATATATTACTATTGACCAGCTACCCGAAGGTTTCAAGCAAAAGGAAACCGGCACAAAAGACAGCGCAGAAAACATCAAAAGTGTCTCTCATCAAAACTTAAAGGAAATTCAAAAATCCCAGGAGATAGAAGCTATCAAAAGAGTATTGAGCGAAACCAAGTACAACAAATCACTTGCTGCCAAACTGCTCAACATCGATAGATCAACCTTGTACAAGAAAATTAAAGAATATGGGATTGATGCCTAATATCTTTTAGCTCTTTTTCAATCTCATTGAGAACTGGTAATATCCGCTCTATTTCCTCTAATACCCGTTGGTTTTTCTTCATATCAGCAAATAATTCAATACTTAACAAATTCTCACTTAAAGAATTATAGTGCAATTGTTCCAGGGCAGATTTCAACTGATGACAAATCCCTCCTATTGCCGAAATATCCTTGAATTCAAAAGCACGCTTAAGCCTCTTTATTTTAGCTGAATATTCCTCGGAAAAAGAAATCAATAATTCATTATAAGCTTCCTGGTCATTATTCGCAAATTCTTTCAACACGGAAGTATCCAAAGTAGTGATTGCTTGCTTTATTTCACCATTCACCGGCCGGTTAATAGTAACAGTATCCGCTTCAAAATAATCATTCAGCAATTTCATCACATCCTCTTTTGTGAAAGGTTTGATACAAACAGCATCAAATCCGGCCCTGAGAAATTCTTCTTTTTTACTTTGCTGGATATGAGCCGTAAGAGCAATTATAGGCACATTCAATCCTTCCCTTTTACAATGCTGAAGAAACTGTACTCCACTCATTTCGGGTAAATTGATGTCCGTGAAAATAATATCCACTTCAGGGTCGGAGCTTAAGTAAGCAACAGCATCTTCAGCATTTGAAAATAATGTTTGGCTATCGGTGATGGGTCTGAGTGTTTCCATTAATAACTGGGCATTCCATGGATCATCCTCAACCACCACTATCCGGATTGGGAAATGCTGTGTTTGATCAAACAATTCTTCTACTTTAATATCAGTATGGCCAAGGAATTGTTCAGGGCAGGTCTCATAGGGAGCCTGGAAGTTGAGTTTGAAAATGGATCCTTTTCCTATTTGGCTTTCCAGGGAAATGTTCCCACCTAACAGTTGAACAATGCTTTTGGTAATAGATAGCCCGAGTCCCGTTCCCGCAATACCTATTAACTTACCGGAAGTCCCTTGCTGAAATTGTTCAAATATTTTACTAAACTCCTCTTCCTTAATGCCTTTTCCGGTATCGGAAACCTCTATATGTATTTGGCAGGATTCATCCGTCAGGATTACCTGATCAAAAGTCACTTTAACATACCCCTCTTCAGTAAATTTGATGGCATTGCCTATCAAATTCATCAATACCTGTTTGATTTTAAACAAATCTGAAATAAAAATATGGGTACTTAAGAAATCCGAGACACTTACTTCAAACCTCAACTTATTGGATTCAAATTTCTGCATGAAAATAAGTTTCAACTCTTCCACCAATTGCGGTACAAATACAGGCTTTTTATCAAGCGTTAACTTTCCAGCGTCTATTTTTGCCTGATCCAAAACATCATCAATCAACTCTTTCAGATGACTATTGGATTCAGCAATTGCATTTAAATATTTCTGCTGATTTTCGTCCAACTTCGATTGCCTCATTAAATCTGAGAAACCAATAATACTATGGAGCGGGGTTCTTATTTCATGGCTCATTTTCGAAAGAAATTCTTCTTTCACTTTAGCCAATTGCTCCGCACGTTTTTTCTCTTCTTCTAATTTCTTTCTGTAATGTCCCGCCCTTGTGATATCCCTGAGTATAAGGAAAATAAATATACTGCTCAATGCTATGCCAACTACCCCAATAATTACCAGTTCACGGGTTAATTTCTGAGCCTGAATTCTTGCCATATTTTGCTGTCTCACATTCTTTGTGTACTCTTCAGCCTGCAATTCCGATATAATTGAGCGGATAATGGTGATAAATTTCTGATCCTGGCTAATGAGTTCCAATTCAATGGAATTCAATTTTTGTTGCATTTCCATTTCTTCGGCCAAAACTTCTACCAAAATATTCTTTACCGCTGAAAGGGTGGTATCAATGAAATAATCTCTTACAATACTGGTATCCACAGACAAATCAAGACTGTAATTAATCTGTTCTTCAATCGTCCTGATAGTATCAAGCTCCATGTTTTCCTTACCAAAAAGTTTTCTAAAGAAACCACTTATCCCCTCATAATCATCCGGTTTAATCACGATTTTTTCCTTTTCCACAGGCTCTACGCTCCCCACTATCCTTTGCTTTCTCCTGAGTTCTTTTTCAACAAAAGTTGAATCCTGAATTTGATTGCTGATACGAGCCAAAGCCTCACTAGTAAAGAGAGCGGAAACTTTCTCTTTTTTCAAATTAAGAAAAGTAGTTAAATAGCTGTTTTTTGCTTCAATCGTACTTTGAAGTGAATCAATTCTTTCACGTTGAACGCTGTCCTCTTGCAATAGCTCTTCAAGCTCATTCAGTTTGTACTGCACAGAAGAAATTTTCTCCATGTACATTCTCTCACTTGAAGTATCGTCCGTCAGTACATAGGAACTAAAATGGTTGTCAGCTTCTACAATCTCTTGAAACAATTCATTAATAAGTGCCGCCTTTTGATTGGGCTCTGTAATTTGGTTGAGCGACTGGAGTAGTTTATCATAGTTATTATAACCCCAAAAAAGGATAGATCCTGCCGTAATAATAATTATTATCAGAACGATCCATAATTTTGTGAGGGCCGAGGTGCTTCTGTTCTTTTTAGGAGAATTGTAAGACACAATTGATCTGGGTTATTTTTAAATATTGTAGAGTAACGAATAAAACCAAAGAAAAAATTCTATTGAATCAAATTATTTTGCCTGCCAATAAATTTATTAAAGCTAAAATAATTAAAAATATAGGATTTATTTAGCAGATCAAGTAGTTTTGGTTTTAATCTTATAGTGACTAGAATTTTGTTCAACATTACCGGTAGATGCAGTAGTAGTTATTGCAAAAGAATAAGTCTGTTTTTATCGATATTACTGGCTGGGTTGTATGAGACCACTCCTCTGCAAGCCCAACAAAAAGAAGACAGCCCTGTTATTGAGGAAGTATTTGTAATCCCTGAAATTTACGCAGGTAGAATTGTACCCAATTATTTAAATTATCCGGAAGCCAATTTGCGATGGGGAATAGGTGCCACCTTGTACCGACAATCCAATGAAAAAAACTCCGTTAACCATTATTACAATAATCCCCTGATTGGCTTGAATGTAAGCTTCCATAATTTAGGGAACAACAGCCTTTTTGGAAATGAGTTGAATCTATTACCGGTAGTAGGCTTCCCATTAAAGAAAGGAATTATACAGCTTGGGCTTGGGGTTTCATATTTTACGAAAACCTACAGGGACAATCCTCTCAATAAAGCAGTAGGAAGCCATATCACATGGTGCTTCCAGAGTTTTTATTACAGAAATTTTCTATTGGCTTCCGGTAAATCACTAAGAATCGGGTTTGGTTATTTACATGGTTCCAATGGCCATACCCAACTTCCTAACTTTGGCCTTAATTCGGCAGCTCTAAGCTTTGGTCTTTATAAGAAGCCTGCCATTTCGCGACCTGTCAAAACTTCAGCCAATACACAAAAGACGCCAATGCAAGTATTCATTACTGCAAATTTCGGTGTAGGATTTCATGAATTTGGAGGAACCTCAGCACCCGTTGGTGGCCCCAAGAAACTCGTTTACAGCAGTTCAATAGCAGGTGGTGTGATATTAAACAATCAGTTTAGATGGTATGCAGGTTTTGGAATAAGGCATTACGAGCATTTTGCTGACTCAATAGCCAATAGCCCTGAACTGCAAGCCCTGAAAGTAAGCCCGGAAAGTTTCTATTTTATGATGGGTGCAGAATTTTTGATCCACCATATAGGGCTGTCCATTGAAGGGGGAATTAATATTTACAAACCTTTTTATGAACACTTTTCCAGAGAATTTGAATCACAGGAATCAATCAAATATCATTTAAGAAAAATTTTCCTGACACGTTTAGGTTTAAGATTGTATTTATTCAACACCTCTGACAAACCAAAACATAACTTCTATCTGGCACCTTATTTAAATGCCAATTTAGGCAAAGCGGATTTCTCGGAAATTAGTATGGGGTATATTTATAATTTTTAGATCGGGTTGAGCTTCAATTAAATAGAGCCTATTAAGCAATTACAAGAGAATCATTTGTAACTACTTGAAAATAAGCCGCCCGATAGCTATCGGGGCTATCGGAAATGACTAACATTTGTATAATTTATTTTTAGAATCCGTATATTATCATTTTAATTTCATTCGTTTAAGTTGCTTATCGAATAGCTGTTGAGCAATTTTCTCTTCCTCAATCACATACCTGACACCAACATACTTAATGGGTTTATTATTTTCATTCATTACAGGGGAAATTACAGCATCTACCCAATAAACTGATCCATCCTTAGCCCTGTTTTTAATAATTCCTCGAAACATTTTACCTGATTGTATGGTATTCCATACGCTCTTAAAAATCTCCTTGGGCATGTCAGGATGGCGAAAAAGACTGTGGGGCTTGCCCATCATTTCCTCTTTGCTGTACTTGGATACTTCACTCAGCTTATTATTGGTATAAATAATATTCCCAAATAAATCTGCTTCGGAAATAATAGTGGTTTCATCGAGTATGTTCTCACGGGCTTGCATCTCCTGCTGAAGGGTTTCCATTCTATTCATATTTCGCTCCATCTCTTCCGCCTGAGCGCTCATTTCTTCCATATTCTGTTTAAGCTCCTCCTCCTGCTGCTGAAGCTGTTGGTTTTGCTCTTCAGTTTCCCTACTTTTCCGTTCCATCTCTTCCTGTGTGGCTTGCAACTCTTCCATATTTTGATGCAACTCCTCTGCTTGAGAACGCATTTGTTCTTCTTGCTCCTGTGAAAGCTCCAATAAACGTCTGGTATTAGCATTGACCTTGTTCAAGTTGAAGGATGTGGCCAGGCTTTCCCCTAATTTCTTTAGGTAATCAATTTTATGGTTTGCAAGTACTTCAAAGGAAGCCACCTCAATAATTCCCTCAACTTCTTCATTGGCCAATAATGGCACAATTACAATATTTCGAGGTGTAGCATCTCCCAATCCGCTTTTAATTTTTACAAAATTCTCTGGCACCTCGGTAAGGAAAATCATGTCTTTTTCAAGGAAACATTGCCCTATAAGCCCTTCCCCGGCCCTCACTTTATCGCTCATGTTTTTTTTCCTACCAAAAGCGAAAGCAGCTTTCATTTCCATATAAGGCTCTTCGCTCTCTGTATCACCTTTTTCAACCAAATAAATAGCCCCTTGGTTGGCTCCCAAATATTTGGCTACTTCACTAATCACTTCTTTACTTAGTTTATCAGGATCATTTTGCGCCCTTGTCAAATTGTTCACTCTCCCTAGTCCTTCTGTTACCCAGGCACGGTTTTTCTCTTCTTCCTGTACTCTTTGCACCTCATCCAAATTCTGCTTTAATACCTCCTCAGATTTTTGTAGTTCACTTGTTTGTTTCTTATTATCATCTATTAACTTTTGGCTTTTTAGCTCAGCACGATAACCAATAAACGCCAGCATGAATACAATAGTAAATGCTAAAAGGATAGCAATTACATAATTCATTTGATACAGAAAACCTGAAGAGATGAAACTAACATCTACCTCTTTAATAAATATTTCGGAGAGTTTCCCTAGGCTCAGAAATAGTGCAAAGTTCAGTATGGCCGAAAATATAAGGTAAGGCTTCTCCCTGATATCGAAAACCAGAAAAGGCAGAATAGCAAATGCCATACAAATTAAAACCATTACCAATGGTGGACTGGTATGTGGAGAGGTGAGGTATGCCGTAAACCAAACAGCCAAAGTAAGAGGCGTGACAGCTGAGAGGATTCTAGCCAGATAAACACCTCCTGACTTGTTTAGTAACCAAACACAAGACATGGCCACAATACCTAACACAGGAATAAAAACAAGAAATGCTGCATAGGTAGCGGCAATTATAGTGAATGGCAATGCCACCAATATAATAATGAAAAATGCCAATAAATTACTAAGTACAATCTTATTATTGACGTAATTAGGATAGGAAGTCCGTACGCCAATATTCTGTAAGCGGGAAAAAAATGTCATGAAATAAGTCTGATTTTATAAAGTTGAATCCTTTTGAAAGCTTCCCAGTATAATGAAGAAAGCAGTTAAATGAATTATTAGAGGCCAAAGAAATGCAATCTAAATGGATTGAAAAAGTCATATAATCAAGTAAAATTACATTCGCCTGATTTTTTTTTTTTAAACAATTACTTCATCTGGTAACTCTTCCACAGTTTGGGCCTCTGAAAAGAATATAAAAGTTAAAAAACCATAATACTTTATTGAAATGTTTCCATACCTGTAAGTAAATTTACTGTAGAAGAGCATATGGTCGAACCTATAACTTCCCATTTTTTGAAGGTCGGCTGGTGCTACTGAGGTGTACTCATGTATATTAATCAAATCCAAGGCAATTCTGCTGAGGTAATCCGATTCTTTAGGAACCAACCACACAAATACAATAGATAGAAGGAGTATAATTAAAATTAGTTTCTTTATCATAATAAAAAAACACCAACCGGACCAGAAGGTTGTCTCAATGGAAGGAAATTATCTGAAATCGCGACACTCCCCGGAGTAATCTTCAATAAGGGCAGAAAGCAAATCGCTGGACGTATCGTTTCTATAAAGCTCAAGAGAGAAGTTACCCGATCGGATAATCCTTATATCCGTACTGTCCACCCAAATAGTATCCAATTCGTAGATTTGGTTTTCTGATTTGCCAATGGCGTAGAAATAGTTAGTAGTAAGACTGTCATGATTGGTCCAGCAAGCAAATTGTTCCAAAGGGAAAAATTCTACAGTATCTCTTACTCCTCCAATATCCCAGTAAAATGGTTCAAAATCAACACCAGTATTATTGTACACTGTAAGATTTACCTGATTGGCCTTTACTTCACCACAAAAAGTAGCTACACAAAGATCTTTATTGGCATCATCCAGGTCGGAACAAGAAAATAAGATAAGTAGTAAAAGGACAGTAAATATGTATTTCATAAATTTAATTCTCAACCCATAAGACATTATAAAATTGAAAAAGGTTGTAACCGAAAGCAAATATCTTATAATCTTTCACAAAAAGATTGGTAAATTAATTACAAAGCACTATTTTTGCAGACCAATTTTAAAAACAATTAAAGAATGGAATTGAAAAATTATGAGACGGTATTCATCTTAACTCCCGTTTTGTCTGATGCTCAGATGAAGGATGCTGTCGACAAGTTTAGGAAAATCTTAGAAGATAAGAAGGTAGAAATCATCAATGTGGAGCAATGGGGCTTGAAAAAGTTAGCTTACCCTATTCAACACAAAAGTACTGGATTTTACAATCTTATCGAGTTTAAGGCCACGCCTGAGGTTGTTGCAGCGTTAGAATTAGAGTACAGAAGGGACGAGAAAGTGATGAGATTCTTAACAGTATCTTTAGATAAGTATGCTATTGAGTACGGAGAAAGACGCAGAAATGGCGCATTTAATAAAAACAAAGAAAATAAAGAGGAGGTAGCCAAATGACACTTCATAACGAGCCGATTAACGCTAAAAAGCAGGATAATCAAAAGAAATATTGTAGATTCAAGAGGTTTGGTATCAAGTATATCGATTACAAAGATCCTAACTTTTTGTTGAAATTTGTAAATGAGCAAGGTAAACTATTGCCAAGCCGTATTACAGGTACAAGTGCTAAATATCAGAAGAAAGTAGCACAAGCAGTAAAAAGAGCAAGACACATTGCCTTGTTGCCTTATGTTACTGATTCATTGAAATAATTAACCCAATAAATTTTATCAAAAATGGAAGTAATCTTAACACAAGATATAAATGGTTTGGGCTATAAAAATGATACAGTAACTGTAAAACCCGGGTATGGAAGAAATTATTTGATTCCTCAGGGCTTTGCTATCATTGCCAATAACTCTAACCAAAAGAAAATAGAGGAAAACATCCGTCAGGCTTCTCATAAAGCTGAGAAAATGAAGAAGGATGCTCAAGAAGTAGCCGACAAAATTGGTGATTTGACTTTGACTATCAAAACCAAAGCCGGTGAAAGCGGTAAAATATTTGGTGCAGTAACTACTGTTCAAATAGCTGAAGGTTTGAAAGAAAAAGGTTTCGATATTGATAGAAAGAAAATTGCTATCAGTGGCGATATCAAAGAATTAGGTGAGTATAAAGCCATCATCGATTTACACAAAGAAGTGAAAAAGGAAATTTCCCTTTCTGTTATTACAGATTAAATAAATTCCTTCAACATAATACCGAAAGCCCTGATAAGAAATTGTCAGGGCTTTTTTATTGCCCTCCTCTCCTATTCCAATGCACTTGTATTTTTTAGTTAATTAATGTCCTGAGCAGATAAAATAAAAATATTCACTACGCAATTCAAAAAAAATACTCATTTTTAAGAGAATGAAATCCGAACATATTAAAAATGAAATAAGGGGTCCTTTTGACATCATAGGAGATATCCATGGATGCTATGAAGAAACTATTGAATTGTTGGGCAAGCTCGGTTATCTCATTAAAAAGATGAGGAATGAAGACCTCAATTTTGGCATTGAAGTGAGTCATCCCGAAAACAGGCAAGTGATATTTGTGGGTGATTTGGTGAACAAAGGCCCCAATTCCGTGGCTGTACTCAAATTGGCCATGAGTATGATCAATAGCGGGATTGCATGGTGCGTAAAGGGAAATCACGAAGTTAAGTTACATAGACTTATTAAGGGTAAAGGTGTTGAAAGAAAGCCCAGCCTCAAAGAAACTACCGAACAACTCAATAATGAGAGGTCACTATTCATCCTTCAGCTGGATGGATTCATTGATTCCCTACCCAGTCATTATGTCTTTGATAATGGTCAATTAGCAATAGCTCATGCTGGTATAAAAGAACATATGCTGGGAGATACATCCAAAGAGGTACGTAGATTCTGTATTTACGGACAATCCAAGGACAAACTTGATCAATCCGATATACCTGAAAAGTATGATTGGGCTTCAGAATATAAAGGAAAAGCCAAAGTAGTCTATGGTCATACACCAGTAGCTCAAACCGACTGGGTCAACAATACGATCAATATTGACACCGGCTGTGTTTATGGGGGACATCTCACCGCTTTGCGTTATCCTGAAAATGAATTAGTTTCCGTAAAAGCAAAGGAAATTTATAGTAAACCTGCTAAAATATTTAAGAAGAGTAAGAAGAATGCGGAGTAGAGAGTCCTTCTTTTTAATAAAAAAAGAAAAGAGCAATAAAGTTATCCTTTTAGCGCTCCTTCATAAACCGATTAAGCGATTTCATGGCTTGTTGCCTCACTTTGTTTTTAAGGAAGGAAGTCCATCCCAATAAAGCCCCTTTAAACCCCAAAGCCTGGCTGGCCCATTTGTGAAAATTGAAGTGGTCACGGTGGGAGATAATTTTACCTTCTTCGATTAAAAAACTAGCCGTAATGATATTGGTTACATGCTTCCCTGTCGCAGAAAATAAATAATTTGCCCGCCATTCAGCAGTAATCGCATCTTTGTCAGATGATAGAATTTTGAAATCAATGGATAAATCCTTGCCGTTTTTACATAACATTTCCCACATAGCTCGCACTTGCTTCGCATCCAAATTCCTGAAAACAGGATCTGAAAAGGTGGCTTTCTCATTGTAGCAAGCTTGCATGCTTTGGTAATCCTTTTTTTGAAAGGAAGAATAAAATTGATTAATAACTGCTTCGTTAGTATTCATATGTGTATAATTTGTTTTTAAGTTGTCACAACTTGTACCGCTTTAGCGGTATGCACTAAAGGGATTCCTTCAATGTTATTTACTGATCAATGTAATTATAATAAATTCTTCCCATTAATTTAGCAGAAAATGTATTCGTCTCCTGAAATGGCTCAAATGAAGGACGGCTTTTAGCCGTACCGGAGATGGCCAACACCCGCTACCAGCTCTCGACTTGTGTCTCACAGCGAGCATAAAAAGACAGGAATAAGGCATCCAATCTAAACTACCATTAAAAATTTCGTGCTTATGGAACAGGATATTAACATTGTATGTCGCTCCTCTGGAGCTAATCTGATGCTAAAACCAACACTATTAAGATGAAACTCCTCTGGAGTTGTGATGGATATATTGAAACCAAATTTCTCTGAATTTTAGATCAGGTTGATCTTCTTAAGGGACAATGTGGACAGCGTTGACCGATGGTGGCAGCGGGCAAGTTTAGGTCAGACCACAGGTCGGTACCGGAGTTGGCTTGAGGCTCAATAGCCAATCGGCTATTTGCAAAATTTTGTGACTTGCCCTTTTGTCAATTGTGATTTTGTTAACTGCGACCTATACGAATTAAACCAGATAGCCATTTCACAGATTGTCAAATTAATCTCTTTTATAAATTCATACTAATTTATAATTAAATGGTATTTTTGGCTACAACTATAAAATTATTCCGAACTTTATTTTCCTAACTAGCGTTAGTTCGTTACATTTATACGATGATTACCAAGATCAAGTTAAACCGTAAACAGCAGATCATTGAAAAAGCTACACAGCTGTTTCAAAAGCAAGGTTATGCTGCTACATCCATGCGCGATTTAGCCGGATTTATCGGTATTGAAGCGGCAAGTTTGTATTCGCATATCAAATCCAAGGAAGAAATTCTGCAAACCATTTGTTTTCAGATGGCAGAAGACTTTTTTCAATCATTGGATGCCTGTGAACTAGCCAACGAGCAAGCTGATGTCAAACTAAAAGAAGCTGTGGTTTCGCATGTGGAGGTTTTAACCAGAGACACCGCTGCAAGTGCAGTGTTTGTTTCGGAATGGAGGCATTTAAGTGAACCTTATTTGTCGGATTTCCTGAGCATGCGCAATCAATATGAAAACAAATTTATACAGATATTAATTGATGGAAATAAAGCTGGTATTTTTAAAGCATTGGATGCGAAGTTCACTGTTTTGGCTTTGCTTTCTTCTGTTAATTGGATGCCAGCCTGGTATAAACCAAATGGCAAATTAAGTCCGAGGGAAATTGCTGAAAATGTAACAGATGTTTTCATTAACGGGCTTAAAGTAAGATAATGTTAAATCTAAACTAAAATAATTATGTACGGTGGTGGACAAGTATTTGAACCCTCTTCAACTAATAATGACTTATTAAAAGATGAGGATCCGAAAAAATTAGCTGAATTTGAAGCCAGGATTGCCCGTGGCGAAAAAATAGAACCCAAAGACTGGATGCCGAAGCTTTACAGAAAGCAGCTCATCCGGATGATTGAGCAACATGGGCATTCTGAAATCATTGGTGCTTTGCCTGAAGGTACCTGGATAACACGTGCTCCGGGATTTAAAAGAAAACTGGCTTTAATGGCTAAGGTTCAGGATGAAGTAGGCCATGCACAATTGCTGTATGGTGCTGCCGAAACTTTAGGCAAATCCAGGGAACAAATGATCCAGGACCTGATCACCGGGAAATCCAAATATTCCAACATCTTTAACTACCCTACCTTTACCTGGGCTGACTCATGTTTTATTTCATGGTTGGTAGATGCCGGTGCCATTGTAAACCAGTTAGCTAATGCAAGAGGTAGTTATGGTCCTTATTGCAGGGCATTGGACAGAATCTGTGCAGAAGAATCTTTCCACCTAAAATATGGCCATCACTGTGTGATCCATTTAGCTACGGGAACTCCTAAGCAAAGAGAAATGATGCAGGAAGCTGTGAACAGGTGGTGGGCTCCCATGATGCACTTTTTTGGTCCTTCAGATAAAATATCTACCCATACAGAAATCCTGACCAAATGGAAAGTAAAAATGGCGACAAATGATGAATGCCGTCAGCAGTTTTTAGATATGTATGTGCCTAAAATATGGGAACTGGGCTTGACTATTCCAGATGAGAACCTGAAGAGAAATGAGCAAACAGGGGAATGGGAATTTACTGAGCCTGATTGGGAAGAATTTAAACGAGTGATCAATGGTGATGGCCCATGTAATAAAGAGCGTTTGGCGGTAAGAAGAACTGCTGAAGAACGTGGTGCCTGGGTACGAAGAGCATTGGCTTCCAAAACCAAAGGAGAAGAATATGTTGCTCCAATGGCTTAAGCAGCTGTTGAATTAAAAAGTCACTAACAAAATACATTTAAAAAGTATGTCATTCATTAATTCATTAGATCCAAGAATAAACCGCTTATCAATTCCTTCGGAATTTGGTGCTTCTTTTCCTGAACAGGGAGAAAAAGACCAGTTTATCACCTACGAAGTTTTTGTGCAGCCTAAGGAAAACAAAGCTTTTCAACATGAAGGCATTGTGCATGCCCCTACGGAGGAAATGGCTTTCTTATTTGCCAAAGAACAATTTAGCCGAAGAGGAATGAATTGCTCAGGTATATGGGTGATTAAAACGACTGATATCCAGGTCTCCCCTATCACTGAAAACGGAGAAGACATCTATGATTATATCAACAAAGAGATAATGGAAGGTGCTGCCAAAGGGGAAAATGAAAAGTATCAGGTTTTCCAGTTGATGAAGAGAGGGAAACAACATATTCATGCAGGCGAACTTGATGCACATTCACCGGAAGAAGCTTTATGGAATGCTAAAAACAAATTTGCTGGCGACAAGCCCGCTTTCAATCTGTGGATAGTGAAAGACAGCGTTATTTTAAAAATTGAGGGTGAAGAGTTTAGCGATATCTGGGAAACACTTCCAGACAAGAAATACCGTGATGCCATGGATTACAAGGCAACAGAGAAAATAAAGAAATTCAAAGAAGAACAAAAAGCCTAAGTTATGACTGAGGAAGCACTAAAAGATTTATTATATAAAATTGCCGATGACCAACTGATTTTAGGACACCGCAATTCAGAATGGACAGGAATGGGTCCTCTTTTGGAGGAAGACATTGCTTTTTCTTCAATGGCTCAGGACAAAGTGGGTTCAAGCCTTGCCTTTTACACTCTTTTGCACGACTTAGGTGAGCAGGAACCAGATACAGTGGCTTTTACCCGCAATGCGGAGCAATTTCATAATTGCCAGTTTGTGGAGCTGCCTATTGGTGAATATAATTTCAGCTTAATCAGGCATTTTCTTTTTGACCATGCGGAGCTGATCAGGTTTCAGATGTTGGCTGAATGCCCAATAGAAGAGGTGGCGCAAGTGGCTAAAAAACTCAAAGGAGAAGTAAAATACCATGTAATGCATGCCAATACATGGATTAAGCAGCTTTCCAATGCCAATGAGGAAGCACATACTCGTATGCAGGAGTCACTTAATTATGCTTTGCCTTATGCATTAGGAATTTTTGAACCTTCTCAATTTGAAAATGATTTTATAGAAGCAGGTATTTACCCGGGAGAAAAAGCCATTGAAACAAAGTGGAAAGAAAATATTAGTAAAATTTTAACAGAAGCTGGTTTAACTCTGCCAGCCTGGGACAGCATTGAAGCTGTGTATGGTGGTAGATATGGAAAGCATACGGAGCATCTTCAGCCTTTGCTTAGTGAAATGACTGAAGTGTTTAATGTAGACCCTACTGCGGATTGGTAAAATGAGGATGGTTTGTGGGAACACAAAACTATAGCACACAATGAGTGGTTCGTGAGACACGAACCACGGCTTCGCATAAGTAGGCATCAGATGGTTATACGAGAAGACAAACAACCATCAGATGTATTAGTTCAGTTTGTATTGATTAAGGCAAGGCTATTGAAGCAATATTTTTCGATGCTATTGATACTACAAATCTTCAAATAAGCACAATGTCTACTCGAAGAGGGCGGGCAGGTCGGTAAAAATGCGAGGGGTGCGAAGCCATGTGTGAGGAAGCATATTTTTGTCTTGACTTTTTGTCTCTTTTTTGTCAAGAAAAAAGAAAAATTAAAAGCATCTATACTATTTGCTAGCTACATTTAGTAAAGGTTTGTGAAAAGTGGATATGATGGTTTGCAAGACTAAATAGTGGTTCGTGAGACACGAACCACGGCAAGAGAATGGTTAGTGGAGACACTAACCATGGCCTAGAGACGAACCATGGCCTTGGATGGGTTTATTAATGCTATTAAGTTAAGACAATCCTCCTTCTCTCTTTGGGGAAGGATGCAAGGAAGGGGTTTTAATTAAAGCATAACTTAATAGCATTGATAGGTTTATGACACGAACCAAAGCTTCAAGTAAATAGGCGTCAGATGGGTTATACGAGAATACAAACAACCATCCATGACGTATAAAGGTTTGAAACTATGACGAATGTGGGGAGGCGTCAGATGGTTATATGAGAAGACAAACAACCATCAGACGCCTGATACGGAATAAGAAATATTACAAAGGCCATCTCCATTGAACAAAAACAAAGAAGGATTAAAATGAAACATAGCAAAGAAGACATATTATCCTTACTAAAAGAAGTAAAAGACCCTGAAATTCCGGTGATTTCATTGGTTGACCTGGGTGTAATTACCGGCATTGAAATAGAGGGAGATCATGTAACAGTCAACATGACCCCTACATTTATCGGATGCCCGGCTATGGATTATATGAAAAGTGATGTGACAGAAGTTTTAAACAAACATGGCATCACCAACCATACAGTCAATTTAAACCTGAAAACAACCTGGAGTTCGGATCTGATCTCCACTGAAGGCAAACAAGCTTTGAAAAAATTTGGTCTGGCTCCTCCCCCTGTCCATGGTAACCTCATTGAAGACCTTGATATTCTTGAGCACGCTGAATGCCCCAATTGCGATAGCACCAACACCACTTTAAAATCTCCTTTTGGCCCTACTCTTTGTCGCTCACTCCACCATTGCAATAATTGTGGTGAAGCTTTTGAGAGTTTTAAGCCGATATAAAGTGTTGAAGTGAAAAGGTTTTTAGGTGTTGGGGTTGGATAAGTTTGGAGGTTCAATGTATCTTCAAATTGGATTTCAATTTACGGATAATCAAATGTATTATGATTTGATTTCCAATTAGGGAATAAGAAGCTTTTATTGTCTTTTCCCGATCAAGGAAACATGATAGACAAAAGTCTTTCTCTACTTGTGTTGGCTCAACATCTGAAGTATGGACGTTTCAAAAGCCTATAGGTATTTCAGGTATATACAATAAAACTTTCTCCAACTGGATTACTTTTAGAGAGCGCTCAGCTGAGTCTAAAATGAAGACTGTAGGTGTTCCGTATATCTAGAGTCTTAATAGATAAAACTCTCAAACCAATGCTAATTCACTAACTATTTAGTCAATCCTTAAAACCCCCATAATATAGTCCTTTTAGGGGTGAAAAGAATTTGACAATAAATAAAACAGCTCTGATATATCTTTTGTAAATAGAGCCAAAGAGATGATTTCCATATGTTCATCATCCTTTTGAAGTTAAATCCAGCTGCTGCAAGCATAATATTGATATTATCGCCCACTATTCCCTTGTAGAAGTGTCGAACCATTCGATGATCGTGTTTTACATGACCTATTATTGGTTCAATAGCTGCTCTTTTGCGATGTGCCTTTCTTAATTTAGCGGTCATGTAGTGGCTTTGGTTCTTAGGTGTGGCTTTTGGCACTAGTATTTGAGTTGCCTCAATTTTATTAACGCCTCGGTACCCTCTGTCTACTATTGCTATTTTCGGCAGCTTTCCGAGCATCTTTTTTACTTGTTGCAAGGCGGGTTCTAATGTATGTCCGTCATAAGGATTCCTAAAGCCCATCGCACCAACAATTACTCCAGTGGTTGTTTTAACGATGGACGCCTTATTGCCAAACTCATATTTTTTATGCTCTTTACCCTTAGAGATACAGCAGGTATCTGGTTCGTGAAGAGAGTATACTTTATCTTTGTCTATCCTTTTTTGCGCCAACACTCTTTTAAACAATTCCAAGTCTGTTTGATACATGGAATGTGGAGGTAGATTTCTTTCCAGCTCACGCACAAGCCTACCTGCTATTGTTTTTATCTTTTTGTCTGCCTTGCGTGCCTTTGCCTTGTTTTTTGGATGGTTCCTGAAGCGTTGATCCCGGCTTAGTGCCTTTAATGTCCTGGTATAGGCTTGGCGAACAGGTAACTGCTACTTATCAGCTATTTGCCTGCATTTATGGATGATCTTTTTGTGCAATTTAGCATCTGTGCGAAAAGTGATGTTCTTTTCTTGAACAGTGGTATCTATGTTCACATGGTCATCATCCTTATCTCTTCCATTTACCCTGATGCTCTCCTTCAATATCAATTCTATCCCTGCTTCCCCAATCCTCTTCTGGAAGTGAACCAACTCAGACGGCTCACAGGGCGCACTGCACACAAAAGAGGTTTCTCCGCAGAAGTATTGATAATAAATGTTCTCACTCCATTGCTCTACCACACTCTCGTCAGAAATATTACGCAAATGTTTAAGTATCAGCAACCCAACCATTAGGCGTATACGCTTGGCAGGACGACCATTGTTTTTACAATACAGATTTTCAAAGGATTGCTCAAAAAGCGACCAGTTGATCTGGTTTGCCAAAATAAATAGTGGATGTTTATGGTTCAAAGTACTCTCAAAAGAGAAGAACAGACTGGTTTGGGTTTGAGCTTTTTTAACGGGTTTCATGCGTCAGTATTTGCAAGGTTTCTGTCAGGGAAATACGAAAACTTGCAGAAAAATCAAAGCTTTTACTTAATAAAAGCTTTGATAATCAGCTATTTAAATAGTTTTTAAGGGTCAACTATTTAGTTATTGACAAGATGCGAGCTTAACATTCTTGCACTTCTGCTCATATATTTACTTATTACAAGGTTTTCGGTAATTTTAGAATTTATAGCCTAACAACAAAAAATACCTTTTTGTTGAGGACGATAAATTCGCGTATCCTGACATTCCATTTCCTCCTTCATAACGAATCTCAAAGGATAATTTATTATGTTTTATACCTGTCCCTAAAATATAGCCTTGCTCATAACGCCGTGAACCTTCGAGTGCTGATTCCTCAACAACTCTTTCTGATGCATAAAGTTTTGAATCTATCTTTTTATAATTTTTTTCATTTATAGCCAATCCATTAGATATTCCGCCATTAATAAATAAAAATAGATTACCAATTGGATATTTAAAACGTAACAAACTATTAACCTTCAAATAAGAGTATCCTATCTCGGTTGATGTTATTGTATAGTAGCTTTCATTCCTAAACACCTCATATTTACCTTTTACCTTATAAGTTGTAAATAAAAGTTCATTATAAATTGACCACTTCCTTTGGTTTCTCAGTAATAGAACATCCAAAAATAGCCCAGTTGTGAAATCAATTGATGAATTATATTCTGCATCAACAAGATAATCAAAAGCACTACTACCGAACTTTAAAGAAGTTAAAGAAGCTCCTAAAAGTGCCCCAAACTCTATATCAATTTTTTCTCTTTCTTTTTGAAAAGAAATATCGGATTGTGTACAATTATAATAATCTTGAAATAATTCCATTAAGCTATTTAATTTATATTGAGTTTTTTCCAATTTTATTGTTGCACAATCCTTTAGATAAAGACTCAACTGACCTAAATACTTTTTATTATCAATTATTACATTTTTATCATCTTTTTGTTTTAAGTATCTTTTGTAAACTAGTAGTTCAAATCCTGTACCTTGTTTAATATAAAAATTTTCACGACCCTCAGGTTTTTGATAATAATATAAACTTTTTTCGCCCCTTATAAGTACCTGTAAAAAGGTAGTATCCACTATTATTTCAAGTTGAGGGCTATGTTGTAGACTATTGGTTTGTACAGAAGAAATTTCAGTATTAACAATCCCCCTTACATATATTTCATTTCCCATTGCAAATTCAAGTATTTCAGTCGGTTCATAAGTAACTGGATTACCTTTAAGATTATTTTTGAAAGTAACTCTATTAGGGTTTTTTTTCCAATTTCTGTAATCCAATAGACCAAAGATTGTATCGTTGCTATTCTTAATAATATAGCCTGAAATAAAATTTTCTTGAGCAGATACGATATGCCACTTTAAAATCCCCATTATAACTAGTACAATTATTATTAATCTCTTCATTACTTCATTTTTATGGTATATAATAGTAAGGCATTTTTATAATCGCACAATAATAAAAATAAAATGGATAAGAACCCTGTCTTTATTACTGAAAGTTGGAGGTAGAAAGAAGGATGATAAAGTGTTGTCGACAGAGCTGATGATGGTATAAGTATACTACGTATATTCCGGCTTACGAAGGCTAATCACTCACTTCCAACTTTTTTAAATCAAGAAGGTGTCTTAAACATCAAACCTTAATCTTTCTTTATGAAATCGATATTATTTGGATTACTCTTTTTAATAAGCATCTGGGCTTGTGAACCAGAATCAGCTTACATCTCAAAAGATTGTGTCTACGTTGCTACAGTGGAAGACCTTACCGGATTGGATGGTTGCGGTTACCTCTTTAAGCTGGAAAATGGAGATTATCTTGAGCCTGTATGGCGATGGGGGTTCTGTGGAACACCTCCCCTACCTGAAGGTGCTACGGAGGATTCTTTATGGAATTTCAACTATAAAGCTGGTCAACGCGTACGGCTAGGATTTGAACCTGCTAATGACGTAGGTAGCATTTGCATGAAAGGAAAGCCGGTGATAATTACATGCCTTGAGATTATAGATGAGGCACCTGTGGAATAAGAGATGAAATTAATTGAAGGTAAGTATGCAATTGACTAAAAAAGCACTCTTACCTCCAAATTTCATTACAAGCTGTTAATATAACCGGAGCGTGATCTGTTATAAGGATTGTCTGTTCATGTTGCGTTACATATCCTCCTTTATTTCCGACTAGTGTCCATCCGTCATTTAACTCTACTGCATAGGAAGAAGTGGTGGAAATAAAAGTTTCAATAGCAACAGTCGTATTTTTTTGAAATCTCTCGCGGTTGGCTTTTACCCTATAATTCAGAATATTTTCAGGCTCTTCGTGTAAACTTCTGCCCACTCCATGACCAGCTAAATTTTTAAGGACTTTAAATCCTGATTTTTTAGCTTCTGTTTCTATTATATCGCCAATATCCGCGATCTTAACTCCTCCTTTAATATTTTGAATGGCTTTTTGTAAAATTTGTCTTGATGCATCCACCAGAGGTTGATGATGATGAATGTCTTTTCCCAATACAAAAGAACCTCCATTATCAGACCAAAAACCATTGAGTTCTGCTGATACATCAATATTAATTAAATCTCCTTCTTTCAATATTTTCTTGGCTGATGGTATGCCGTGAGCCGCTTCTTCATTTACACTAATACAAGAATAACCGGGAAAGCCATAAGTTTCGTAAGGTGCAGATTTAGCGCCATAGCTTTTTAAAATGCTGCCGCCATATTCATCTAATTCCTTAGTGGACATACCCACTTTAGCATATGCTCTCATCAGTTTAAGCGTGGTTCCCACCACTTCACTAATTTTTTGCATTCCTATGAGTTCGGATTCTTTTGTAATTGACATTTTTAAGTTTTTTCTATTTGACTACGACACCTGGTGTTATTAAAATTTCGTATAGTTCTCCTACCTTTTTTATAATCGTTTGCAAACAATTAATAAAGTGGAATAAATAATTCGTGTTGACGACTGCCATCTTTTGCACTTGACTCAAACAATATTAAATGCAAGCTGGAGTTTTCCCGCTTCTTTTTAACATCTATAGTGAACTTAAAATCTCCCCATTCCGGAGCTCCCGCGTCAGTCATTTCATGTCCCTTTTGAAGCTCATCATGACCATCCTCTACTACCCATCCAAAATTTGCTTCAAATATTTGTGCCTTACCTTCAATAGTAAATTTATGCTCCCCTATTCTTTCAACAGTAACATCTTTAAACCTTTCATTAGAAAAAACCTTTTCTTCAGCTGAGGAAAGAGGTTCCTCAATATCCTGTTCTACCTTAGGTTGAACATTTACACTATCCGTTCTAGTGGTTGATTCTTTTTGTGATTGATTAGCATTACATCCTATCAAAAAAGTAATGGCTATCATTAAACAAGCGCCTTTCATCAGTATATTTTGGTAATTTTGATTCATTTGTTTTTTATAATTTTCCCTGGCCAAAGACTTCATTTTTAACTAGACGATATGTTGGTGAATGTTCAATTTGTTTCAAGCACTTCCCCCACATTACGCTTATATTGTTAGCATGGTTCTCTTCTCTTAAATTTTATCGGTAAATGAATAAGTGAAATGTATTGCATTCATTTCATTTGTGAAATCAGTCTTTCTGTAAAAATTAACAGCTTCAATATCGTCACTTTCTGCTTCCACATATGCTTCATCAAAACCATTTGCTTTGCAAAAACTACATACTTCTTTAATTAGTGCCTTGCCCATTCCTTTCCCTTGAAAGTCTGGTGCAATCCCCACGTCATAGATGTATGCTAATGGTTTAATATTGTAATACTGCGGCAAAACATAGACTGTCAACCCCCCGATCACTTTGTCGTTCATTCGAACAACAAAAACGATAAAGTTCGGGTTAGAGAGTAATGCACTTAGATGTTGCGGGTCAGGTGTCTGAAAATCATTCTCAAAAACTTCCTTAAAGATTTCTATTAAATTTATAAAATCCTTCGTTTCGTTTTGATTAAGTCTTTTTATTTCCATTGTCTTATAGGTAATTTTCTAGTTGATTAACAAATAATCAGGAGTCAAATTTAGCACCATCCCACTCCACTCCGGGCGGAAATAATTCTGATTTTCTTTTCTTCATTTCTTCTGCAATTAAACCACTATCACCACCTTGTTCTTCAAGTTTTGAAATAATGTTTAAATAACTCTTCTCATCTCTATTCTGACTGAGTTTAAATACGTTCTCCATTTTCTCTGCCTTGATCTCAAAACCAACAATGGCAGGCATCATTTTGCTTGAATATGAATTAGGTAGATTATCGTAAATAGTTAATGACTGTGTGTTTCCCTTTTCAAATTTCAGGGTGAATTTTCTCATAAACTGAATTAACTTTTCAGAGGTCATAAAATTCATCTCACCACTAATATGAACACTCATGTAATTCCAGGTTGAGCCTGTTTGTGGATTGGTGTACCAGGAAGCACTTACGTAAGCACTGGGGCCGGTAAACACCAGCAAAGCGTTTGGGTTCTCCATAAAAGATTTATGATGATCGGTATTTCGCATGATGTGTCCTTGTAAAAACAAGTCACCATTTCTTTCTTCTAACAGAATGGGTATCTGTGTGGCAACTTGCTTACCTGATAAACTACTTCCTGTCAGGAAGGCAAAGGGATGAGCTTCTATGAAGTGCAAAATTGTTTGTTTGTCTTTTTCCTTAAAGTATGAAAAATTGTACATTCTATTATGATTATTTTGATGGTATTTCTGTTTACTATGACCGCTAATGGTCGTGTTATCGGTTCGTTTTTTCTCTTATAGCCTGAACAAAGATGCACTCTTAGACATCTTAGATAAAGATAGCAAAAAGAGGGAATATTTAAATCAATGCAAAGCCGCTATAGTTGATGAGTCTGTGAGTGCTTCGTTGTTTATTTCACAAATTTACCGGAATTATTCCTTACATGATCTTCGATCAATCTCATGAATTTTGTGTAGATGGGAAACTACAGTCACTTCTTGATTTCTATTTTAGCATTTTCAATTTAATCGTTTAGGGAATTAATGCCTTGTTCTTTAAGCCGTTCAAGATGTTCTTTCATGGTTTTAACTTGCTCTGCCGGGTGTCTTTGCCAAATTGTAACTTCTCCTACCACTTTAAACGGATGGGTTGAACGATACGATTTAGTGGGATTACCCGGGAATTTTTTATCTGTCAAGTCAGGGTCATCTTCAATTGCTCCGGTGGGCTCTACTAAATAAATTCTTTCTTGCCCTTCACCAAAAGCAAGTTCAGCACCCCAAATAGCAGCGTCCAATGTTGCGGTCAGAAAAATGTATTTCACATTTTTCTTTTGCCCATAGTTCGAGTTGAAACCCACTTCAATGAGGTCTCCAACTTTTAAATCTGCCTTTGTTCCGTGAAAGTAAGTTTGCTGAAACGGGCTTTGGATAGTAGCACTTGAATTACTGTTGACACTCTTTGTCATAGCTTTATTTGTTAAATGGGTTATTTACTTATTACTGTCCGACTTTAAATTATATTGTTAGAAATAAAGGCTGCTAATCGTTGTTAAGCCTGTTTTCAGACTCACCCAGCCAAAGGCTGGCAGGCTCCTGATTCGTCTTCGACAAATCCATATTTTTTTAAATCTTTATTGGCACTTCGATCACTAATTTAAAATGGCTGCTCCTGATTTTCCCTTCTCTACAGAACCTGTCCCATCGGGAAAAAAGAAGGGTATCTATCAAACCAGTAACAGCGACAGTAGTTTTTATCCAATTAATTTATTCTGTTCTTGTTTTAATTTATTGTATGATTTTTCTGCATATTCCAAAATACTGGTTGGGTAATTGAGTAATGATAGATGCTCACTAAAATCATTTCTAGACCATTGGGAAATAATGGGTTTGTATGATTCGAAGTGTGCGCACAAGTCACTTAATGGTTTCGGAAAATTATTCTCGATGATTAAGTCCCCATTTTTCAGGATTAAATGATAAATTTCGTTATTAATTGGTTGAAAAACTGTACAAATCCAAGTTCTCCATAATTCCAATTCTTTTTTAGTTGGTGGTTCGCTTTGGTCAAAATAACCCTTAACATGAGTTCTGTTTTTCTTTCTAAATTCAATCCAGGAGGCATTTGATGAAGCTGTCAGACTGAATAATGGTCCATAAAATTCTTTCAACTGACGATTTATTCTATCCAGTTTGTCTTTCCGTTTGGCCAGTCTTATATCATTAAAATATTTTGCTAAATAACCTGAAATGGCTAATGATACAGTTATTATGCTAGTGATGATAAATTTATCGTCCATTTTCTTCAATTACTGCTAACCATTCAACAAGTGACTCATTAATTACGCTTATCTGCTTTATATTTTATCCGAGATCAAACGCTTACAAATATTTACAATTTCTTCTTCTTGTGCAAGATGTGTTAATACCTTTGTAATTCCATTCCCTAAATCATCGAAAAGCAAAACAAAATACCTACATATAGTTATTAACCTGAGTTCGATTGTTATTGAATACCGTCATGCCGGAAAATTAAGACTTACCTTTTCAAAAAGTCTTAATTTATGCTGCCTGTGCCGACCCATCGGCATATCTCATGCTAAATATTTAATGAGATCACGGATAATTTTCTTTTTATGAAAATGTAATCCCGATCCATCGGGACCGAAATAGCCAGTCCCGCACGAGCGGGAACGTTCTAATAAGTTTTTAGCACAATTTTAAAATTGAACTCAGGTTATTAGTTTGGCCACAAAGTAAAGGAATTGAGATAATATTAACAGGAACTTGAATTATAATGTATCTTAAATTATCATTGAAAACAATGAGGTTTTAAGATAGGATTAGTTGCTTTTTCATGCTATTTAGGTAATCATGAATAATATCCCTAAAAGCGTTAAAACACCAACGATAGTGGTAAATATTCCCGCTTTTCTTGATTTTGTAAACCCAGACAGAGAAATTATTCCGGCTAAAGAAATGATACCAAGAAAGAATGACAAAACACCTATAATTCTAGCTAAATTGATATCACTATCAACAACTTCTAATGGATAGCCATCAGTTGTCAACATTATTATTTTGGTCATAGAAAAAACATTAATAAGAAAGCAACCTGCGGCAACTGTTGCTATTCTAAGTATATTGATTACAATACGGCTCTTTGATTCGTAAACCAATAAATTTGCTACCACAGCAATGGAAAAGCCGCTCAGCAATGCTGTTGTTAAAAGTATTTGATGTGCAAGTGCGTTCCAGTATTCTAAAGGGAGTTCAACCATACCTAATTCCTTTTTCTGGTAATTTATTAAATTTCTCTAATATTATTTATATACTCTATAAGTTTCTGATCAATAAGAGCTATGATTATTTTCTGGCAAACTGTTCGTTAAGCATATGGCTTGGTGGTAGTTTTCAAAGTGCTCTCTCATCTGCCCTCACCAAACTTTCCTGACTGATGAAACCCCATTCATTCATAGGTGATGTTTACCCACTGTATTTATTTTTCAAGTCTTTTCTCAAATTGCTGAATACGTATTCATGTTCCTGTTCAATCCCAATTTTCTCTAATGATCTCCAGTAGAACCTCGGATACAGTTCGGAGGTATAAGTCGTTATTCTTGTCATTTTTGTCTGTCCGTTCTCTAACTCGTCAAAAAGGTAGATTGCTTCTTTAAAACCGAGCCATTTTCTTCCTGTTAACTGATAGTCAATTACGTCCATTTTTAGGATTTTGCCTTTTTCAAGCTCGGTTATCTTTTCAACTATTTGTCCTCCTTTAAAGTAGCATGTCCTTATCCCGCCCACTTTTTCTTCTTCAAGCACGCACTTTTGCGGGATTGGTAAGTCAAGTTTCATTAAGAAAGGCTTTTCAGCGTCAAGTGTGTCAACTGACTTTATTGTCTCATAAACCTGAATGGGGGAGTATGGAAGAATTACCTCTGATTTAACTTCAGTTACAAATTGCTCATTTTTTGTCAGTTCTGTTTCTATGAATGCAAAAGTCAGGAATAGGCAAAACGGTAAAATTGAGCTTTTAATCAAATTGTCTTGCTTGTCGGAGTTTTGATACTTCTTAATTAAATATTTTAGAAATGCTCCAAGGGCTATTGCAATCAATACCAAAGGCATTGCCATTAAAACACATACCATACCTTCAAGTCCACCAGCTAAAAGTGAAATGAAGAAAATGGCAAGAGAAATGATAAGTCCCCATAAGCTAACTGTCTTAATTGTTGATTTCCCTAAAATGTATCCAAGTAAAAAAGGCAAGAAAACAAAGAATGACAATCCGTATCCAATTAGTTCGTAGTGAAGCAATGCGAAGCCTAAAGACAAAAATGTCAGACTAATTATTATTGATATGGTGAATTCTCTTTTCATATGGCAGGTAACATTAAGTATATGTGGCGTAGCATCCCGCAGGGTGCTATGATTTCTTAGCATTTGTTATGGTGCTTCTACATTTTCAAAAAACATTTGGGCTGAATTTGAAGAAGCTACAATTTTCATTTTTACGAATTGGTTTCTATAGTTCGGTCTAGATTTTTTAAAGTTTTTATCTTTAGGAGGTATAATTATAACCTTTGGTTTTACAATACCATAATCATATGTCTTTGATTCCTCACCTTCTTTGTTAGTTGTAAACGGGGCCCTTCCAATTAAGAAATTGTCAGTAGGATACCCATTTTTCAAATTAATTTTAAAATCTTTTATGTGATGGCTAGAGGGGAAAATCCACCTTATTCCATCAATTGGATTCCAAAAATAAATTCGGTCAAACTTATGTTTGGTATTGTTAGCTGCTAAAAAAATTAGTTCTATTATTGAAGGATTCTTATATCTCACAGTATTGTCTTTTTCTGACAGTGGTGTATGAATCAAAAGCCAAATTTTGTCAGAGTTAGAATTCTTTTTATATGATTCAATCTTGGAAACTTTTTTTAAAATTGCTTCCTTAACCCATTCATGTGGCTCTTGCGGCCATACGACACGTATAGCAATTGCTTCTTTGCTTTTAGATAATTCTTTGAATCTAGTATGAACATATTTGTAAATCCTTCCTGGAGGAATTTGGGTACATTCGCAGCCTATTGTATCATTTTTGAATTGAAACGATAGATCAGGCTTATCTGCTAATTCTCTTTCCATAAATTTTGAATCAGGATCCTCAATTTTTAAAAGATTTAGAAGGTCATGCCCAGTTTTACTTTCTTCTATTGAATTCTTAGGTCTAGTCATTTATTAAATCGTATGCACCATAACGCCAAGTTAAAATCCGTAGGCTTGGCCTTTATTAATTTCTTTAAAAATATCTGATTCAAATGTCCTTTGCAAGTAGCTCATGGGCCTAGGGATTTTAGCATATGTTATGCTCTTTTTACTTCTATTACTTTCAAAGGATAGTTATTGCCTTGCATGTCTCTGACACTTTGAATGATTGAAAATTTAGCAATGTTAGACTTGAAATCTTGAATGTTTTCAGCAACCTTTTTATTGATTTTGTTGTGACAAAAGGCAATAACATATACAATGTCTTTTTTGAATTTTAAACGAAAATCGTCTCTAGAAATGGGATCGCAGCCAAAATTAGCACTTTCCGAATACCGCTTGTAGACTGCATCTACGAAATGAAAATCAGATTTCACATCGTTCCATAATCTATTAGCAGAAATAGAAACTTGATTAGTTACATCTCTGATTTTGGCATCAAAACCTTCTTTTACATGGATCAAGTAGATATTACTATCTGTTTCATAAAGTAAATCACATAACTCAATATTTTGACCTAGCATCTTATCGAGAACAGTAAAATTTTCTTCTTTTAGATATTCTAAATTGTACGTTCCTTCATCCATATCTTTAGACCAGATTTTGGTCATCGGGTTGGGACTCAACTCATTTGATTGAAGCATTGAACTGCATTGATCATTAATGGTATCTATAAAATCTCCTCTAACCTTGTACCAAATATTGTCAATTAGAAAGTAAGGACTATTATTTACAGAAATCTCGCAAGTTAGATGATTAATAAACATTGCCTCTGTTTTTTTCTCTTCACCTACAAAACCCCTTATTCTAACTCCCGACAAATGCTTTATAAAACTCCAAGCGTCATGCTGATCAACAATGTCATAGAGATATTTCAGAATTTCATAATACAATTTTGTGCGATCTCGTGTCTCGAAAAATGGAGTTTTAGCTCCTTTTGTATAAGCTGAATAAATATCGCATTCATAAAACAGGTTTAGCTTTTGCGGATGAACAAAGTCAAAATCCAAGTTATTTGAAGTTGTGGATCCTGTCGTACTTATCCTTACCATATCATTCCTTAAATGATCATAAAGAGCCATTTCTAAGCTATCCTTACAAAATTTAGGATCTCTGACACGTTCAAATCTACTTAAAGGTTTACCTGTTCCATTTTTCTGGATTTCAACCAATTTTAATATTAATTCATGAGTCTGTTTGAACGACAATCTCCATTTAAGACAAAATGAAGACCCGATTTCCAAATAAACACTTTCATCATCAAAATCAATAAAATCAAATACTGAGTCTTTTAAATCTTGCCTGAGCAACAAGTAAAATTTGTTAGGAACTCTTCCTATTGATAATGAATCGATAAGCTTTTGCTCATTCCTGTAGGTTTTCTGTTCAGAGGTTAAATTACCAGTAACCCCACGTGACATTTGAGAATGTACAACGTCATTCTCTGGATCAGATATTTTCTCATATAAGTCAAGACCAAAGGAGTGATTTATAAATTTCTTGATCACAGAAATTCCCTTACCACCAATAAGAGCAAAAATCTCCGATTCAATCAGAATAAAAAGAGCGAAGGAAGTACTCTGTATACTAAAATCATGTTGCTCTGTAATTTCCTTAGGAAGAAAGTTCTTCCATATAGACTCCTTGTCTACTTCATTGAAAACATACAGTGAATAATTTATTGGCTCAATTTCCAAACTTGAGCGCTGATCTTCCAGTTCATATGGGGTTTCGAATCTCTCTTTGTGATCCTTAATTATATGCTCTACTATTTCTTGGGAGCTAGATAAGTTATTGAACTCGTAAAAGTTCGTATTAATCTGATAGACTTTTATGTCGTGATGATTTGAATGAATCATATTATTTGTGTCTATCTATTGAGCATAACATTTAAATACGTGCACCTCAAGGTAAATATATCTCCTTTATATTTTTCCTACACCCGACAACAACGTTTATCAATGCTTACAAACAGTTCTTCTTGTGCCAGGCACCTTAAAGTTTTCAACCTACTTCCTTTCTCTAATATATCCTAACTTTTCATCGAAAGGCAATGCAAAATACCTAAATGTAGGTAGTGGTTTGGCATATTGTGGCTAAAAACACCTTAATAAAAATAAATTTATCGAAATTCAGACTAAATTTATTGTTTTTCAATAAATATTAATTGATATTTGTATTATAATTTTTAAACTACTGAATAAATATGGAGATTAAAATCACAACCCAACAGATTTTGAAAGTATTGCAAATACTTTCGTGGCTCATTTTTATTGGCCTATGTATTGAAGCAGGCGGAATTGCTGTCAATACTTTTATTACACTTGTGATAAATCCGCTTGGTGCAAATAATTTTTGGGAAGGAGCAGATTTATCAAGGCTTTACGACTATGATTCCGGACATTTCTTTGTCATTACGTTTACAATGACTATTGTCGCAGTGTTAAAGGCCATTATGTTTTACCTAATTGTAAAATTGTTTACGGAAAAGAAGCTCAATCTATCTCAACCTTTTAGTTTAGATCTAAGGCGTTTCATGCTACAGTTATCTTATTTGGCTTTAGCTATCGGCTTGTTCTCTTATTCCGGGATTAATTATTATGTATGGTTAACTAAACAAGGATTAAAAACAGCCGATCTGCAGTCATTACACATGGCAGGAGCTGATGTATGGCTTTTTATGGCGGTTATTCTTTTTGTAATTGCCCAAATTGTAAAAAGAGGAATTGAAATCCAATCTGAAAACGAATTAACTGTATAAATCATGCCAATTATTGTCAACCTGGATGTGATGATGGCCAAGCGGAAAATGTCACTGAATGAACTTTCAGAGAAAGTGAATTTAACGCTGGCCAATCTTTCCATCCTTAAAACCGGAAAAGCAAAAGCCGTTCGATTCAGTACGCTGGAAGCTATTTGCAAAGTGCTGGATTGCCAGCCGGGGGATTTATTAGAGTATTCGGAAGAGTAATATTCAGATGCAAAATTACAACCTAATAGCGGGATTATACTTTGTTCATAAACCTTGAGATAGCTTTCTGTTCAGTCCTCAATGCTATTAAGTTAAGCTTTTATTAAACCTCAACCTTTCATCCTTCTCTCCCGATTGGTCGGGACAAGCTGATGGGAGAAGGAAAATTGTCTTAACTTAATAGCATTGGCTCAGTCCTAATCGGCTTATTAAAAAATATTTTAGTGATAAGTGTGAGATTTCGTGAGTAGCTGCGAATAATAGAATAAATCAAATGGAAGTATATGAAGTATTCAGAACTCAACAATCCACTACCAGAAATCTTCGGCTGCTACTTATGCACACAAAGACTGCTGTTAAGCCTTAGTTAAATATGGGGAATACAATCAACACAGCGGACAATTTCGATTTTGACACTTTTATTGAGGGCAATAAAGGAATTATTTTCAAAGTAGCAAATTCCTATTGCAGAGATGCGGAGGATAGAAAAGATCTCGTACAGGAGATTATCATTCAGCTATGGAGATCCTTCAGCAGCTTCAATCATTCTGTCAAACGCTCTACATGGACCTACAGAGTAGCTTTAAACGTGGCTATATCTTTTTACAGGAAAGATGTCACGCGGAAAAAACTCACTACTGAATTATCGGGAAGCCTGGTAGATATCATTGCTGAACATGAGCCTCCGGAAAAAGAGGAACAGTTCCATCAGCTTCAAACTTTTATCGCTGAGCTAAAAGAGATGGACAGGGCACTGATGATCCTTTACCTGGAAGACAAAAATCAAAAGGAGATAGGTGAAATTCTGGGGATTAGCGAAACCAATGTTTCTACTAAAATCGCCCGCATTAAAGACAAATTGAGAAGGAAATTCTTATTAACCGACCAATGACATGAACGAATCAGAATTAAAAAATATATGGAAATCGTACGATAGCAAAATCGAAAAGGTTTTAGCCATCAATAAACAACAGTTGCATGAATTGCAGTCTGAAAAAGCCGGCTCTAAAATACAATCCTTCATCCGAAACCACATTTTGGTGATGCTGCTTGGCCTGGTCTGGATTTTCTTCCTGAGCTTTCTAGTTTACCACACCCGCGACAATATTTACTTTACGATATCCGTAGGAGCTATTATACTATTCAATGTTTTTGCTGTGCTCCTTTATTTACGGCACATTATTATTCTCAGCCAGATTGATATCAGCGAAAGCATTACTGCAACACAGCAGAAGTTGGCCCAAGTCTACACTTCCTATACACAAGCTGGTCGGGTGTTATTGCTGCAAGCTCCTTTCTTCTGCACCTGGTGGTACACTGAGGAGCTGGTGCAAAATGGTGGAGTGGTGTTATGGAGTATTCAGATCGTAGTAGTCGCGTTTTTCAGCTTCCTGGCAATTTACCTTTTCCGGAAACTGTCCATGAAAAACCCTTCGGACAAATGGCGAAAACTGTCCAATAAGCATTTTGGTGCTGAGAAATTGCAGAAGGCAATGGATTTCTTAAAGGAGATTGAAGACTATAAAAAAGAAGATAAATAATGAGCACGTGCTCATTCTCACTATCTATCGTCCGGTTTTACAAGAAAAAAATAAGCTTTAATTAACAATAGAAACTGTTATTATGAAAATCGCAGAAACGTACCTTAGTAGCAGGTATTTGTACTTTTCTTATACCTTGAGCCATCTGATTTTCCTTTTAATCTTTTTTTCCCGCATGGCGGGAACAAAAATATCCTCACCACACAAACCCAACTCTGCCCGGATTTTTGTCTGCCCACCCGCTTTCGTCCTTGGGGACGAGTGGGTATGCATCATGCATAAAAAATACATTTTTTCATGAAGTGAATTCTTATCGCATAACAATAAATATTGACACAAATAAATCCAATTAATAAATAATATGTAACACTGAAAATTATGAAAACGAACAAAAACAATTCTGTAAAAACGTCATCATTCAAGCTTGTATGCTTATTGACATTATTAGTAACCCTGGGCTGTAGCGATCAAAAGGGTTTTACTCAACAAAAACAATCCTCGGATTCGGAAACCAAAGCCCCGGCAGTTGATATCCATACGGCTGTGCTTACGGATAACAGTGATGCACTGAAGCAACATATTGCAGCAGGCAGTAACCTGAATGAAAAGGATCCCTATGGAGGTTCAAGTCCACTGATCAGTGCTGCTTTGTTTGGAAAAACAGAAATGGCCAAAATTCTCATTGAAGCAGATGCAGATATCAATTTCCGAAATAATGAAGGATCTACTGCACTTCATACAGCGGCATTCTTCTGCCGACCGGAAATTGTCAAAATGTTACTGGACAAAGGTGCTGATAAAACAATCAGGAATAAATATGAAAGTACAGCTTATGAATCGGTAGCAGGTCCTTTCAGCGAATTGAAGAGTTCTTATGACATGATGGGGCAAATGCTCGCGCCTATGGGACTCAAACTGGACTACGCTTACATTGAAAAAACCAGGCCTGAAATAGCCGCCATGCTTAAATAATTTTTGAGCTCTCAACTTCCCAAATATGTTACCAATAAGCAGAAGATATGACATCGATTGGCTAAGAGTGATCGCCATAGGATTACTCTTAGTTTATCATGTAGCCATAGGATTCCAGTCCTGGGGAATTATGATAGGATTTATTGCTAATGAAAACCCCTGGGAATCACTCTGGATTCCTATGTCCATGTTGAATGTATGGAGAATACCGCTTTTGTTTTTCTTATCCGGTATGGGCGTCTATTTTGCTATTCAAAAGCGAAACTGGAAACAATTATTGCAGGAACGTGCAGGCAGAATACTGCTTCCCTTTCTGTTTGGGATGTTTTTCATTGTTCCCATCAGTGTATTCATTTGGCAATACTACTACCATTGGGAGTTGAACTACAGTGATAACCCGGGGCATTTATGGTTTTTGGGCAACATCTTTGTGTATGTAGTCATATTATCACCACTTTTCTTTTACTTAAAAATTCATGAAAATGGAAGGCTAGTCAGTCTGATTAAAAAGGTATTCAGCAATCCGTTAGGTTTAATCTTTGTCTTTGCTACCTTCATTGCAGAGGCATTGTGGGTGAATCCCACTCCATACGAAATGTATGCTATGACCTGGCACGGATTTTTCCTGGGGCTGCTGGCATTTTTCTTTGGCTTTTGTTTTGTGTTGAGTGGCGACACTTTCTGGAAGATGCTCCTTCAATGGAGATGGCTTTTTATCCTTGCTGCTGTTTGGCTTTACTCCTACCGATTGTTCCAATTCCAGATGCGGGTTCCTGCTTTTCTGTTGTCGATTGAGTCAATTTTCTGGATCATCTCGGTTTTTGCGTTCGGTTATAAATACCTCAACCGACCCGGAAAAGTGCTCAACTATTTAAGCCAGGCTGCCTACCCGGTATATATTCTTCATATGATATTTCTGTTCCTTGGCTCATTGTTAATATTTCCATTAGATATTGACAGCCGATTACAATTCATTTTGGTTTTGTTGTTCACAGGAATGGGTTGTTTTGTTACTTATGAATTTATCATCAGAAGAGTGAAATTCCTAAGGCCTTTATTTGGATTGAGAATGAAGTGATAGGGCTTGTTAGAATTTTTTGTAATTCAATAACTAAGGCTGGCAGGCTAATATCCCCTTCTCTTCAGTAAAAGAGGAGGAGGGGATTAATGGTTGTTTTGTATTTAAAAACTTTAATCAGCAATAACTATAAGTTATTATAAAAGATAAATTCATTTATTGATTTTAAGGCCTCTTCAGGTTTTCCCATGATCTCATTTTTCATTCTTAATACATGAATTCCTAATTCACTCAATATTTGATCTCTGCCCTTATCATATTTTTTTGTTCTTTATGAATTCCTCCATCTAATTCTATCACTAATTTTTTTTCATGGCAATAAAAATCTGCTACAAAAAAATCTTCCCTATTACTATTACCACCATAAACAATAGGATGTTGCCTTAAGAATTTAAGTTGATTTAATTTTCTACCTCTTAAATATTTCCAAAGAATATCCTCTGCTTCAGTAGGGGCTTTCCGTAATTCTCTTGCTAATAAAATTGTTCTTTTGTGAACCATATCGCAAATATTAAAATACTAATGTATTAATATTGTCTTATTTTACAAACCTTTATTCAAATTTCAGAATATGAACTCACCCCTAATTTATCTTAGATAAATTTTCCCCTCTCTTCCGAGAATAGAGGGGAGGAATCTCCTATCGAGTAACGTGTTTTCTATTATTTAAAAAGTTTAAGATTTCACAGTGATTGTTTCCAGTATTCCCTTCTCTTCAGTAAAAGAGAAGGGTGGGCCCCGCCAGTTGGCGGGGGTCGGGATGAGTTAGAAAATCCGAAGTCTTATCAAAATATCAGTTTCAAATTATTCCTTTTGATCTTCGGTTCAAAAATTGCAAGTACTTGATAAAAAAGACACAGTCCAGATGGTTATTGAAAATTTTATTTTGAAGTAGCTTACCCTTCAGTACTTTTAGCATTCATTGCTCTTACGGCACGTTCTATTCCCGCAGGAGTCAAAGGGAACATGGGAATTAGCTGCTTCATGACCTGAATTGTGTAAGTATGTGGCCAGTACCTAAGTGGTTCAGGATTAAGCCAAACGCACTTTTTAAATTTATGTGCTATAGCTTTTAAATTGTGAATACTTAAAGAGTTTAACTCGTATGGTGCCATGGCAGCGTCACCGATCATGAAGACCCTGTACGACTTATTGTGCATTAAAAGCTTTTCAATCGATATGGATTTAGTTCTTCGCTCATCTGTAAAAACCCGATCGTAAACCGTATTGTGAAAATAGTACACTTCTAAATCATGAGCAAAGCGTGTCTTCATTTTCCTGAAAAGGTTTTGCACACTTCTCACATAAGGAGCCATAGAATAGCCTCCGTTATCTATAAGCACGATGACTTTTAATTCCTCATTTTTCTCGCTGGACATTTCCGGAATAAATAATCCACCACGTTTTAAACCTGATTTAATCGTTTGAGGCACATCCAGTTTTTCTGTGGCACTTTCTTCTATCACTCCCTTAATGGAAGCCAGAGCTGCATCTACATTATTATCATTAAGCAAAGCATCTCTGTCAATAGGGAAATAGTTTTTGTCACCCATCACCTTCCTGGCCATTTTTCCGCCTCCCTGGCCTCCCACACGGACACCATTTTTGGCAGCTCCTCCATGGCCGTAGGGAGAAATACCACCTGTACCAATCCAGTGACTTCCTCCTCCATGTTGCGTTTTCTGCTGCTGGCGGACTTTTTCCATTCGCTCAAGCAACTCTTCCAGCGACAAATCAGAATAGTCAGCCATTTTATCCAGCACTCTTTCGGTGGGTTCACTATCATTATCCTCAGGATCGCTGTCTACCTGATCGGGGTTGTCCTTGTCCCATATTTCCTTGCCTGAGATGACCTCTTTTATATCGTAGCTTGTAAGGTGTACCTGGTCCAGAAAAGTATTGACCAGCTCTTCATCCGTAAAATCACGATCGGCCTCATCTAAAAACTGGGTTTTCCATTGGGCAAATGTCTCAGAGCGAAGGATGGCATCCTGTAGCGTTTGACCCGGTGCAATCGGCACATGAAGAAAGTATTCGTAATAAGCCTTTGTAAACGGACCAATATCTGCCGGTTCTTTTACAATAATTCCCTTTAAGACATTATAAATATCTCCTAATGTCTTGATCAACCCTTTTTGCATGGCTTTCCGAAGTAAAAGCAAAGTGCGTAAATCTGCTTTTAAACCATGAGCTCGAAATTTTTCAGGAAGGGAACTTAGCATATCAATTAATTAAGACTTCCAAAAGCAGCATTGTCAGCACCAATCATACGATTAATCCTCTCCATATCGGCTTGTGTTTTGATTAAGGCACCTATTCCTTCCAGTCCCTCAATTTTTTTCACGGCCTCCTTTGGAGCGATATCACCCATGTATTTTAACCAGTTGAGTATTTCACGTGTCGTAGGAGCTCTTTCCAAGCCCAATCTCCGTAAATGGTAAAAAACATCCAGTGCCACCCGAACCACTTGTTCATCCAGTCCGGGATGGTGTTTTTCAATGATCTTTCCCATTACCTCCTTATCCGGAAAATCAATGTAATGATAGATACATCTACCTTTAAAGGCAGTAGGGAGTTCCTGTTCACGATTGGAGGTAATCACGATAGCCGGCATCTCCTCTTCGGAAATTTCAATTACCTCACCGGATTCAGGCATGATGAATTTTCGATGACTCAGGGCATATAATAAGTCATTGGGAAACTCCCTGGGTGCTTTATCGATCTCATCAATCAGCAAAACCGAATGAGGTTTGCTGTAGGCGATAGCGGCCGGTCCTTTTACTACATAATCTGCCAGGGATTCAGGATTTCGATCGCCAGTAGTGAGTTTACTTGACAATCCTTTTTCTTCCCGTTGCGCGTTCAATATTTCAATCTGAGAATCCCGCAAATACTTTACATGATCAAAGCGTGCTACAAATTGCTCAATATTGCTTTTGGAACCTACAGGATATACTTCCAGATCAAGTCCCCGGTCTTTTGCATAATGGATTGGTAAATCGGTTTTACCGGTTCCGGGTTCACCCTCTATCAAAAGTGGCATTCCAAGTGATCTTGCCATGTGAAATGCCTGGGCCAATGCCGGATCGCATAGGTATCTAGCTGATCCTGTCCAATGAGTTGTTTCTGCCATAGTGTAATAAAACTGATTGCTACAATTTTAGTTCATTAATGGACAAATATCCAATTGTTTGACGGAAGTTCAAGGGTTCGAGGTGATTTTATGCTTCCGCCTGATCAGGTGCAGCATTTCCAGAAACATCTTTAAGCTTTTTGTTTAACCAATCTTCTCTGGTCATCTCAAATTTAATTTCGCTTTCACCATGCAATCCAGTTTCTCTCCACCCTCTTTTTCTATAAAATTTTTCTGCCCTGGTATTAGGTGATGTCCCCAACCACACTTTTTCCTTCCCATTGGAAAAGTACCAATCAAGCATAAGTTTATGTAGCTCATAAGCAATACCTTTTCCTTCAAATTCCGATCTAAGGAATAAAGCCCAAATATTGCTATCCTTAAGATCTGCAATTGCAAATCCTACTATCAAATCATCAATTTCGCAGACCCAGCCTTTCCCTCTTACTGATAAATATTCTTTGTAGTCATCAATAGTCACCAGATCCGGGTTAGATAGAATATTTTCCTTTACAGAATTCCTGATAATCTGTAAGTGATTTATATCTTCAATAGTAGCATCTCTATATATCATATTATTCATCCACTTTATTGAACAGTCATTCGGCTAAGCTCTCAAAGCTAAAAGCGTTTCCCCTTTGAAGCAGTTTTTGCTAATCCAATCCATTTTCATATCATCGCTATATCAATAATGCTATTTGGTATTTCAAATCCGCAGAAAAAGATCCCCACTCCAAACACTTTATGTTCAACACTTGTATTGCGCAATGCCAATGGCAATGAACATACGTTGATTACCGCATAAAATATAGCAAAAACAAACAACAAGACCAGTAATACCATTCTATTTTCAATCAGAAATATTCCTGTCAATGTCAAAGCTGTCAATGATAAGAAAATGACCAGGTTTTTGGAAAGACTTCTATTTTGCACATAAATACTGGCCGGAATAGAGAAAACAGCGGTGACTATCAATAAAACAGACACTAACCATTTGCCACTAATGCCTACTGTTGTGTTTAGTTTATCCAGAAATTCCGGGAAGATTTCAATCACAATGCCGGATACCAAGCCTAAGCCCATTCCCACCAACAATACAATCCACAAATTGGATTTTGGTTTTACTTCGTCAGGCCTTTGCTCTTTATTTTCACTAAAGGAATCCAGTGAATTTTTCCGTAGCAAATAACCAGAAATGGAGACAATTACACCACCAAGAGCGAAAGTTAAAGCGCCTCCAAGAAAATCGATGATGTCGACAATTATCGGTTCCAATGAATAAAGCAAATCTGCAACGATAGTCAAAGCAGCAACAGTAAGTGGCAATTTGATGGAGGGAGAAAATAATTCCACCATGGAAATAGCCGGACTGGTGAAAAGGCTCATGGCAAAGAGCCATAAAACAATTAATACTGGTAAAACAAACAACACCCAATCCCCGGGATTGATCAATAGCGTAAAGGCAACGGTCATAAAAATCATGGCAGCAAAGCTCACTCCCAGCGTAATAATCCTTAATCTGTTGCCAAATTTATTGCGATACATGTCACCCAGCTTTCCAGCAAGTGGTGGTGTAAGTACCAGGATAATTCCCTGTGCCCATACCAAAAATGAGCTGTATTGTTGCAAACCAAAGGAAGCCAGTAATGCTGGTTGATAGCGATGATAGGCGATCCAACCAATAATTACTGAAGCATATAAAGCCAATAAGCTGGCCATTTGCTTCCACTGAATAGTAGTATTTTGTGTTTGTACCTGTACCATAATAAAAAAGTCTTTACCGTTCGACCAAGTTACGCAATGAATGCGCTTACCGGATTTTCAGGTAAAGACTTTTTATTGAAATACTCTCTATTCTACTTACTCAAAAGTAGCTTTTAAATGCTCTTCGATATTAATGGTGTTATTAGCCGGTTCTAAATCGGCCATTCCGTTGTTTTTATCTATCTCAATACTTTCAATTTGTGAAGCAGCACGGTCTATTTCAAAAGTATATGACGGGTTCACCCAGGGCCAATCATTTAATATTTTAACATTTTTGTCTTTTGAAAAAGATTTGTTGCCCCTCATAATACGTAAAGGAATATAGTACAACTGACTGCTACCATCTTTAAAGTTTACTGTCACTTCTTGTGGCATTGGCATTTTTCCTATTTTCGCCAGAGTCACAAATGTTTTGCCCTCAGCATCCAATACAGATTTAACACCGTAGTCAATTGTTTTGGTAGAATTTACCCAATACTCCCTATACCAATCCAATTCCAGTCCGGACTGCTTTTCCATAATACGGATGAAGTCATTATCATTAGGATGCTTAAATTTCCATTCGTTAAAATATCTGCGCATTCCTGTATAGAATACTTCTTCACCCAGAATATACCTTAACTGACCTAAGAATACTGCACCTTTAGAATAAGCAGCTCTTCCATAGGCGAAATTTGTATGGTAATGGTCTGCATGGGTGCTCATAGGCTCTTCATAGCCACTTTCTGCCAAAGCTTTGTAGCCTCGGTAATTTCCAGCCTGTGGATTATCCTGTCCCTGCTCCATAATTACATTCATCGTTTCGGAAGAAGCGAAAGAAGTGAACCCTTCGTCCATCCACTCATACAATGATTCATTGGTGGCTAAAACTGCCTGATACCAGCTATGGAACATTTCATGCACTGTAACACCTACCAAACTAGGCAAGGATCTTTCTCCCGTGATTAATGTAGCCATAGGATATTCCATACCACCATCACCACCTTGTATCACAGAATATTGCTCATAAGGATATTTACCAAAGGTTTTGTTGGCGTATTCAAATGCTTTAATGGTATAATCCTTAAGTTTTTCCCAGTTTTCAGTAGTTTTTTCATTTTTCTGATAAAGGAAGTGCAATGTAGGTCCATTCGGCACTTGTGCGGTTTCATGTGTGTAATCAGGATCAGCAGCCCACATAAAATCAATTACTTTAGGGGCTTTAAAATGCCATGTATGTTTGTCATTTTTTCCTTTTCCGGGCTTCACGCCTTCTTTTTGATAACCATGTCCTACTTCGTTAGGATTTTGAACATAACCGGTACCGCCCAAAATGTAATCTTTATCAATAGTGATTTTCACATCGAAATCGCCCCATACACCATGAAATTCACGACCTATATAAGGGTTTGCATGCCATCCCTGGTAATCATATTCTGCCATTTTAGGATACCATTGTGCCATTGAATAGGCAATACCTTCTGCATTATCTCTTCCAGTCCTTCTGATTTGTACAGGAACCTGAGCTTCAAAATCCATGGAGAAATCAACCGTAGAATTTGGCATTATAGGTTTGGCAAGTTCCACTTCCAAAATAGTACCTACTACTTCATATTTTAATTTTTTACCATCCTGCTTCAATTGATTAATTTTCTGGTATCCAATTTCATCTTCGGATAGGCCTGCAATTCTTGAGCTAACACGTGGATCAGCATCCATAATAGTTCTGGAACGTACATCCATCATACTATTGGGTTGGAAAGCATTAAAATACAAATGATAAAACACCCTTGTTAATGTATCCGGTGAGTTATTGGTGTACTTAATTTTCTGTTTTCCTGTAAACTGATGGGTTTCAACATTCATGTCTATTTCCATCTCATATTTAATGGCCTGTTGCCATCTGTCAGTTTGAGCTGTTGCAGTGTTAGCAACCAACACGCTCAATACCATCAATGCTGCTATTTTTATTTTCATCATAATTATTTAATATTCTTTAAAACTTAAAAATGAACAATTCCATTTAATTCCCCAATTAAAATTATGTAAGTATGGCTATTTACCTGATGAACAGATAAAAAAATTATGAAATTATCGTTAATGATTCAGAAATAATAGGAATAAGTTACTTTAATTAAGAAAGTCCACCTTTGTTTAGGCTATTATTTATTTCTATTTTTCTAACTTTGTTAAAGTTAACAGGAAAAAACTATGTTAGATTACAATACGCAACGACCTGATATGAAATTAAAGGAATATGGACGCAATGTTCAGATGCTGGTGAAACATCTTCATACGGTAGAAGATAAAGAAACCAGGACGCAGATGGCCTATACTGTAGTAGACCTTATTAAACAACTGAGCAATGGCCCAAAGGATGTCAATCAGGAAAATATGCAGAAGTATTGGGATGACTTATTCATCATGTCGAATTTCGACCTGGATGTGGAAAGTCCCTACCCCATGCCTGCCAAAGATATTTTAGGAAGAAAACCAGAGAGAGTAAAATATACCACCAACGAAGTAAAATTTAAGCATTACGGTAGAAACGTGGAGTTATTGGTGGAAAAAGCGATTGCGCTGGAAGAAGGGGAAGAAAAAAATGCAGCCATTTTATATATTGGCCGGTTGATGAAAACTTTCTATAGCACCTGGAATCGTGACAATGTAACGGAAGAAGCTGTAGCAGACAATATCAAGCAACTTTCTGAAGGAAGATTGAGTGTGGACATTAAAGAAGTAAAAGAAAACAATGCTTTTGATGTGATCTATAAGGACACCAGCAGACCAAGACCTGTCAGTAGCAACCACAAAGGCAAAAAACAGAATTACAAAAAAAGAAGAAACTAATCAATGGCATCATTCAAAATTACCGGAGGGCTGAAGCTTTCCGGTGAAATCACCCCTCAGGGCGCAAAAAATGAAGCATTACAGATTCTATGTGCTGTTTTACTCACTTCTGAAACTGTCACCATCCATAAAATACCCAATATCATTGATGTTGTAAAACTGATTGATCTCTTAGGTGATTTAGGTGTGGAAGTCAAAAAACTCAGTGAGGAATCTTATCAATTCAAAGCTGAAAACATCGATTTAGAATTCTTCGGAACAAAAGAGTATACCCAAAAAGCAGCTTCATTAAGAGGTTCCATTATGCTTTTGGGTCCATTGCTTTCCAGATTTGGTAAAGCCATGATACCCAAACCGGGCGGTGATAAAATTGGAAGAAGAAGGCTTGACACCCACTTCATAGGTTTCGAGAAATTAGGCGCCAAATTTTTGTTTGATAATAAAAGCAGCTTCTACCATATTGATGCTTCTGCCTTAAAAGGAACCTACATCCATTTGGATGAAGCTTCTGTGACCGGAACAGCCAATATTGTGATGGCCGCCAGTCTTGCTGAGGGAAAAACCACTATTTATAATGCCGCCTGTGAACCATATTTGCAGCAACTTTGCAAAATGCTGAACCGAATGGGAGCCAAAATCACAGGAATTGGTTCTAACCTGCTTCATATTGAAGGAGTAAGTGAACTGAAAGGAACGGAACACACTATGTTGCCCGACATGATTGAGATTGGTAGTTTCATTGGCCTGGCAGCTATGACCCAATCAGAAATCACTATTAAAAATGTGGGGTTAGAGCATCTGGGAATAATTCCTGATACATTTAAGCGATTGGGCATTAAGATGGAATTCAGAGGTGATGACATCTTCATTCCGAGCCAGCAAAGTTATGAAATAGAGACTTTCATTGATGGTTCAATTATGAACATAGCCGATGCTATTTGGCCAGGATTTACACCTGACTTAATCAGTATAGTATTGGTAGTTGCCACGCAGGCTAAAGGCACGGTGCTGGTGCATCAGAAAATGTTTGAAAGCCGTTTATTCTTTGTAGATAAATTAATTGATATGGGTGCGCAAATTATTCTTTGTGATCCGCACAGAGCCACCGTTATCGGGCTCAACAGACAAATTAATTTACGGGGTATCTCTATGACATCTCCAGACATTAGAGCCGGTGTTTCTTTATTAATAGCTGCTTTATCCGCTGATGGGGAAAGTACCATCCACAATGTGGAGCAAATTGACAGGGGATATCAAAACATTGATAAAAGACTGAATGCTTTGGGTGCCAAGATTGAGAGGGTGGATTAATTAAAGTGGTTAGTATTTGGAAGGAATAAAAGTGGTTCGTGAGACACGAACCACGGCTGTGAGAGAAGCTGAGAAAGTTTGCTGCGCTCGCAAATACGCTCTAATTTCAGTTTTCTAAAATATTACGACTGGGTTTTTGTATGAGTATTGTATTAGTGCGTGAGCAATGCGCTCGATGTTGGTACGTTGAAAACGTCAGGCATCAGGTTCCAAGCTTTTATTCCCAATAACAAAGTGTTTGCTAATATTATTAAAGGAAAAGAGAGGATTAAGGTGTTAATCCTGAATCAAGCCTCTCCCCAACCCTCTCCCAAGGAGAGGGAGCTCGTTTAAGGGAAATATAACAGCTTAGGTCTTTAATATCGACCAAGGCTCAACTCCACTGGTTATTGCGAGCATGTTATTCCGTGTCCACGGAATTCATGAGAAGCAATCTGTTGGTTATGACGCAAACAGCCTAGGTCTGTTCTGGATTAAAAATCACAAACCACGGCTTTACAATGCTTTCCGGAGATGCGAAATACGACTTTTGGCATTTGCTAAGTCCGATAAAATTGTGAATCAAAATCCCCTGTGTTACAAACGCAGGAGGAATTAAGTATTTTACAAACCAATTATTTCCTCATAGCTATTGGGGCAGCTAAGCAACTCTCAGGAATACCAAAAGCATCAGTAAGTGCTATAGACTCCTGCCTTATTTCCCAGCATAGTTGATTGACAGTTTTGCGGATTGCTTTGGTTTTTACACCCTCCATATAGCCTTGCTCCAGGTACCAACCTTTATTTTGTTCGATGGTATGTAGTGCATATAATTGGCAAAGCTGGGTCAGGACTTTTTTACAACCTTCGTCTTTGGTATTATTTATCTGCAACTGGAATTGCTCCAACACAACCCTTTCTATATACGCCAGGCCTACATTTACCAGGTGGTGCTGACTTACATTAAATGCATCAAAGGAATCCATACCTTCATCAATATGCCGTTTCAACCTCTTGGCCGAAGAAGCTACTATTTCCCGCTCTCTGAAAGTAAAAGCTTTCATATGAAAGTCAAAATCAAGCAAGTGTTCTTCGTCAGTGCTGCGCACAATAATTGGATTCTTTTCGGTAACGCTGGTTCTTGCCTGACTGACTACATAATTGAACATGGTGAAGATATTCATATCACTGAATTCCTCCTTAAATTCGGAAAGCCTGCTTTTGGCAACCAGTTGCATTAAAACTGTATTATCCCCTTCAAAGGTGGTGTATATCTCAGAATCATTTTTCAGGTCATCAATTCTATTTTCCGACAGATAGCCTTTACCACCACAAGCTTCCCTGCACTCTTGCAAAGTGGCTGTTGTAAACCATGTTGTATAGGCTTTTATTCCCGCAGCGAGGGCTTCAATTTCTTTGGCTTCTTCCTCAGTTTTGTTTAAGAAGCGTTCTGTTACATATTTTAATGCAAAGTGCAAAGCGTAACTTTTAGCCAGGGGTGGCATCAGTCTGCGCTGGTGCATGCGGTAGTTGAGAATAGGCACCTCTTTCCCTCCCTCGGGGCCAAATTGCATGCGTTCGTTGGAATACCTAATAGTAATAGTGAGTCCTGATTTAGCAGCTGATAACGCTGAGCGTGGTATACCAATTCGCCCTCCTACTAAAGTCCCTAACATTGTAAAAAAACGTTTATTATCGCTTGAAATAGAGCTTTCAAACTCTCCCGCATCATTTACTTTTGCAAAACGATCCAGCATATTTTCTTTAGGAATCAACACCTCATTAAATCCAATCAGTCCATTATCCACACCATTGAGACCCATCTTCCGCCCACAGTCTTCAATGCTTACCCCTTTTACAATTTCACCTGATTTACTCCGAAGTGGCACCACAAATGTGTTAACACCAAAATCTTCTCCGTCAATCATCAATTTAGCAAAAACAGTGGCCATTTGACCATGCATAGCAGCATTACCAATATATTCCTTTCGCGCCAGCTTATGTGGTGTGTTGATGGTAAATGTCTGGTCCTGATGGTTATAGGTAGCTGTCGTTTCCAATCCCCGAACATTGGATCCATGGTTGGTTTCTGTCATTGCAAAGCAACCGGGCAATTCCAAAGTACCGATATCTTTTAAATATTTCTGATGGTGCTTTTCTGTACCTAAAAAATAGATGCTCATACCCCAAAGCCCAAACTGCACACCAAACTTGATCACCAGGCTCAAATCATGATAGCTCAAGGCTTCCATAATAGTGAAATAGCCTTCCATATCCTCTTTGCCACCATATGCTTTAGGGAATGCCCAGCTTCCAAAGCCTTGTTCAGCAAGCGCTTTGCTCCAGGCAAAGACTTGTTCCCGCTGGGCTTTTATGCTTTCATATTCAGGGTAGGCAAAGGATTGATCGGAGATAGTTTCCTTGATTTTTTTGATCAGCCCAGCTTGATTACCATCCAAAATACTTTGCATGCTCTCGACACCAAAAACTGATCTTGCCTCATATCGGGAGGTAATTGTGCTGTGTTCCTGTTCAAAAAGGTAACCCACTTCACGGCTAAGCAAACCTAATTCCGATTCTGCTTCTTGTAAGGATTGAATACTCTCACCATCAAAGCTTATTGGTTGTCCATTGGTATGTTGCTTTACCAATTCTATTCCTAAATCAATAGGACTTCGATAGCCATTTTTCTTTACATTTTTGATTTCCTTTCTCCAGGCTTTGAGTTCATTGGGTCCTGGAAATTCAGAGAGATTTAATTTATCAAGCAAAAACTTCTTTTCTTCCTTGCTGAGCCATTTTTGCCTCTCCAGTAACTTTTTCATCACCTTCATTTCTGAGGGGGTGACAGTTAAATCTGCCCAAAGTAAATAGTACATTGGGAGAAAAAGATACAGCTTTGGATTATTTTTGAATTCAGCAGAATGGATCATGTTTACCTGTTCTTTGGAACTAGATAACTATACGCTTTAATGGGGTGATAGTTATTGAACAAGAAGATTATTGGATTGAATCAACCCTTTAGCCTACTTGTTCTCACACACCAAAGCATTTTAATGTTGGGCTGTTTCCTCTTTTAAATAAATATATCCATTTGAATAGTTCTCGCCAATCAAATCTGCTTCATTATTGAACTGAAAATCATTCTCTACTTCAAAATCAATAGTATGAGGATTTTTAAACGCTTCTAAAAGATCAACAACAAAATTCAAATGAGCCCTTTCCTCTCCTAAAGACAATGGTGATAAGTTGAACACAAGATTTTTGAGGTTATTTGCAGTACCGATATGTACCACTACTCCCCTTCTGTTTCCCACGATATCTATGAATTCCCCATCCATCCTGACATACTTATAGCCTGTTGTCCAGTTCCATGCCATATTATTGGAGGGATCTAAATCGCCTACTATTTCTTCCGATAAATTGGCTTCCCCGGCCACTCCGATGTAGAAGCTAATTTTTTCATATTCCCCTACAGGAATATTCTCCAACTCCAGGGAGAATCGTCCTTCGTTCAGAGGTTCAATCAGGTAATAACTATCAGGGATTTCATATATGGCTCCATCTTTCTTGATGAGTCTAACTTTACTAATGTATGTTCTCCATAATCTTAATGAAAATTCATTTCCTGCTTCGGTTTCGTACAAATGTTCATACTCAAAAACCTCTTCCCCTGCTTTATGTTCAAAAGTCAATTCCAGTGAAGTAGTGGCCTGCTCATCATCTTTACAAGCAAACAATAAAGCAATTATTAATAGGCTCAATAGATTAGTTGTTTTCATTTTCAAATGGGTTAGAGAATTGAGGGTTATTGATGAAATTTTCATCAGTCAGCATATGTAAAAAAGCAATAATATCTTCTTTCTCCTGTTCGGACAGGAATAGTTGAGGTCTTTCGCCCGCAGCTTGATTTTCATTGCTTCCTTCGATAATTAAAATATCCAGAGTATTACTTTGATGGATTCCCTGATCGTAATGTTCCAGCACTTCTTCCAGGGTTTGAAATCGCCCATCGTGCATATAAGGAGCTGTTAAAGCTATATTTCTTAGACTGGGAGTTTTAAATCTTCCTCTATCCTTAGGGTCTCCTGTAACCGCCATCAATCCCTCGTCCATGTTTTCATCATTGTCCAACCCATTGTTATGAAAGCCTTGCAATCCGTCAATAGCCCCGGAAGTAAGTGGGCCCAAATGGCAATCACCACAATTTCCACCTCTTAGCTGGCCGGGAATCGGATGTGTAAAGAATAATTTTTCACCCCTTAATTCCTGCTGTGTAGGCTGGTATTCACCTCTCAATTTTTGATCATATTTGGAATCGGCAGAAATCAAAGCTCTTTGGAATTGTGATAGCGCTTTGCCTATTTTCTCTTCTGTAATTTCAGGAGAACCAAATACGTCCTGAAACAAATCAGAATAACCATCTTCCTCTAATTTTATAATGGCATTTTCCAGTGATTCATGCATTTCTATGGGATTGGTGATGGGTTCCAAAGATTGGGTTTCCAGTGACGGCATGCGTCCGTTCCAGGTGAATTTTTCTGACCACAGCATATTGACCAACGACATTGCACTCACCTGCCCCGCAACTCCATCAATTCCCTTACTTACTGCCAATCCATCTGCAAAAGCTTTTTGCTGTTGGTGGCAACTGCCACATGACATGCTATTGTCACCCGATAATTTGGTTTCATAAAATAGCATCCGGCCTAATTGAAATCCTTTCTCAGTTGGAGGATTGTCTTCCGGAATCCTGTTATTAAACTCTCCAAAGTACACAGGTGCTTTGAGTTCAAAAGGTTCTTCTTTAGGAGGCAATTCCACCGGCTCCTTACAGGATGTAACTGCTATTAGAAGCAAAAAATATATGATAAACTGTGTCCTCATTTATTGATTTGACCAATTATCCCAGTGAAATTCACAGGCAGAATAATAATAATCCAGAATGAAGGTATTCTGGATTCATAACGCTAAAGTACTATGGAAAAGTTTATATTAAAATTCTATTTTCCAAAAACAGGAAGAATGAATTCTTTAAACAGGAAAATCACCAAAAATGTAATAACAATATATATTCTGCTAAGAAGTTACTAATTTAAAAAACAAAATTTAAGCCATGCGTCTACTCATCCTTTCCTTTGTAATATTATCACTCTTGACTTCCACTCCCCTTTTAGCTCAAACCAATTCCAGGCCAACTGATTTCCTTTCAATGGATTTTCACAAAGAAAGAAGACAGCTATTGAGAGAAAAGATGCCGGAAAATTCTGTTACGGTTGTATTCTCCAATCCAATCCGTAATCGTGCCAATGATGTGAATTACATGTATCATCAGGATCCGAATTTCTACTATTTAACTGGGCATCAACAGCCACATGCCCTCTTATTGATATTTAAAGACAAGCAAAAGCTCAATAACAAAAGTTTTGACGAAATACTTTTCATAAGAGGGAGAAATGCCCTTGCAGAATTGTATGATGGGGAACGCCTGGGAACAGAAAATAGTCGGGAGAAATTAGCCATTGAACTGGCCTTTGAGACTCCTGAGTTTGAAAAATTCTCGATAGATTTTAGTCAATTTGACCAAATTCTATTTATTGATTTTCAAAATGATGTGAGAGATACAGAGGAAAAAGGAGATTTATATGACCTGATTGCCCAATTTAAGCAAAAGGTAAATTACCCGGATAAGGGAACGCTTTCCATCGAACCAGAACCACAAAAAAATAACCTTAACACCTCATTGCTTCAGGAAATCTTAAATGATATGCGTGGTATTAAAACTGCAGAAGAAATTGACCTGCTAAGAAAAGCGGTAAAAATTTCAGCTTTAGGCCAGGCGGAAGTGATGCGGGCTATTCAACCCGGAATGTCTGAAATGGAAGTTCAGGGAATGCATGAATTTATCTACAAAAAATACAAGGCCGAGTATGAAGGTTATCCTAGCATTGTAGGAGCAGGACACAATGGGTGTGTATTACATTATATAGAAAACTATAAGCCGGAAATAGAAGACGGTGAATTGATTCTGATGGATTTGGGAGCAGAATATCATGGTTATACTGCGGATGTTACCCGTACTATTCCTGTGAATGGTAAATTTACTAAAGAGCAAAAGCAAATTTATGACCTCGTTTATGAGGCGCAGGAAGCAGCTATGAGGATTTGTAAAGCAGGGACTCCTTTTAGTGAGTTATATGAACAAACATTGCAGGTAATAAATGAAGGACTTCTGGAATTAGGTATTGTAAAAAGCCTTGAGCCGAAAGATTTGATAGACCCCAAAACAGGAAGACATAGATACTATCCACATGGGTGTTGCCACCACATTGGACTGGATGTACATGATGCAGGTAATTACAATCTTTTAGAAGAAGGAATGGTCATCACAATTGAACCGGGCATTTATATTCCCGAAGGAAGCCCTTGCGATCCCAAGTGGTGGAATATTCCGGTGCGAATTGAAGATGATTATTTAATTACGGCAGATGGATATGAGTTGCTTTCCAAAGATGCCCCAAGACAAAGCGAGGAAATTGAAGCGCTTATGAAAGAAAAAAGCGCCTTCACTCAATTTAATTTGCCGGATTTAGAAGATTAATGGCTTAACATATTAATTGGGCAAAAACGTCCACACCACAATACGACTGGTTTTATTACCATGGCTTATAGGAAGTGTTTCCATTTCCAAAGCACCAGTCTGTTTGATGGCAGCATATATCGGTTTCAGATTCTCACTTTTAGAAACCAAAGTGGAAAACCATCTGCATGAATGGGAAAAGTGCTTGCTTTGCACCACCATGTTAGTCACAAATTTTCTTTCGCCACCTTCACACCAAAGCTCGTTGCTTTGGCCACCGAAATTCAATACAGGTTCAGTCACTTTATCCCTCCCAAGGTTTTTTAATTTTCGCATGGTACCGGCCTGCGCCTCTTCAGCTGATGAATGAAAAGGCGGGTTGCAAATGCTCAAATCATAAAACTCATGTTTTTTAATAATGCTATTGAATATGTCCGTTTTCTTGTTTTGTAAGCGGAAGTTGATTTTACCTTCTAAGGATTTATTCTTATCGACTATTTTTTGAGCTGAACGGATAGCTTTAGGATCTATGTCTGTACCCATAAATGACCAGCCAAACTCTTTATGCCCAATGATTGGATAGATGCAACCTGCCCCAACACCAATATCCAGACAATTAACAAGCCCCCCTTTAGGGACCACCCCACCTTTCTTCTTACCTAAAAATTCAGCAATATGATGCAAGTATTCAGCCCTTCCAGGTATAGGAGGAGATAAGTAGCCTGAAGGAATATCCCAGTATTCTAACCCATAATGGTGTACCAACAAAGCTTTATTCAGCATTTTTACGGCATCAGGATTTGAAAATTCAATGGTTTCATCATCAAATTTGTTCACCACCACAAATGGAGCCAAATCAGGACAGCTTTCAATTAATTTAGGTAAATCATAGCGATGCCTGAATCTGTTATCGGGATGCATTCCGGGCTTTTCTGTTGGATGTATTTTTTTCTTACTGCTCATATTCCAGGCTCAATATTAATAGTCTCTATTTCAAAAACAGATTACTTTTTATTCAATGATTTCAAATACAATTTCTCCACTTTTTCCCTGGCCCAGGGCGTTTTCCTCAAAAAAGTTAAACTGGATTTAATGGAAGGATCAGTGTTGAAGCTATTGATCCTGATTCTGTCACCTAATTCTTCCCAGCCGTATACCTCTACCAGATGCTCCAAAATGGCTTTTAAAGTAACACCATGAAGTGGATTATTGGGTTGTTGTTCTGCCATCTTTTCAATGATAGTTTATGGATCAATAAAAAGGCACTCTAGCAAAATAGAGTGCCTTAAAATATATCTTCCTCAAAGGTACAAATATATCCGTTCAGGATTTATAACAAGTCATTTGTTTTACGAACAGCATCAGCACTTTCAGTGAATTTTTGCTTTTCCGCATCATCTAATGCGATTTCTACAATTTTTTCAATACCGTTTCTGCCGATTATAGCAGGCACACCCAGACAGATGTCTTTCTGACCATATTCGCCTGACAACATGCATGAGCTTGGGAACATTTTTTTACTATCCCCAGCTATTGCCTGCACCATTGCTGAAACAGCTGCACCCGGTGCATACCATGCTGAAGTACCCAAAAGTTTAGTCAATGTAGCCCCACCTACTTTTGTCTCCTCTTTCACATATTCCAATTGTTCACTATTTAAAAAACTGCTTACAGGCACACTATTTCTTGTAGCCAAACGAGTAAGAGGAATCATTCCGGTATCGCTATGTCCGCCAATTACGAGGCCGTCCACATCAGATGCCGGACAATCCAAAGCTTCTGCCAATCTGTACTTGAACCTGGCAGAATCCAGGGCTCCACCCATTCCAATAATTCTGTTTTTAGGAAGGCCCGTTGCTTTATGAGTCAGGTAAGTCATTGTATCCATAGGGTTAGATACAACAATCACAATTACGTTAGGTGAATGCTTAATCAGGTTTTCTGCCACTTGCTTTACGATTCCCGCATTGGTGGAAATTAATTCCTCTCTTGTCATACCCGGTTTTCTAGGGATTCCGGAAGTAATCACTGCCACATCGCTATCAGCAGTTTTAGAGTAATCATTGGTTACTCCTGTAATTTTGGTATCGAAGCCATTTAAAGAAGCTGTTTGCATTAAATCCATAGCTTTACCTTCGGCAAAGCCTTCCTTAATATCTACTAAAACTACTTCTGCAGCAAAGTTTTTGATTGCTATGTATTCTGCACAACTGGCACCTACGGCCCCTGCTCCTACTACGGTAACTTTCATTTGATTTATTTTAAAGATTAAACATTATGTATTTCACGAATTTAAAATTACAAAGATATATGCTATGTTTAATAAAATCAGTTATTAGTTTGTTCATCTGCCACTAATTAAAAAATATTTCAAATAAGCTTCCCATATACATGCCCCAGTTCAAAAAAGCCTAAATTATTTTTGTAGGCTGTGAACAAGCGATTCATATATTCATCTTGTTGTTTCAGATAGGACTCCAGTACCTTGGCCTTAATTTTAGGATAATGTTCAAATATTTCGAAGATATTTATTTGGGGAATCACATATATATGAGCTGCTTCACTTGACACTACTGCATTATAAATACGTTTAGCATCCGGCACCAGGGCATTATCTCCAAAAGACTTATCGGCAGGAAGAAACCCCAGATGTTCAAAATGATCCTTTATATCCAGTGTTAAGGCAATTTCCCCTTTAATTAGCAAATAGAGTGCATGACTGGGATCTCCTCTAAAAAACACCACTTCATTAGCTTTATAAATACGAAGATGCATAAAAGGGATAAAATGCGACAGTTGTTCGAAGGACAATTGTTCAAACACATTGATTTTTTTCAAGAATCGGAATAAAATTAATTCCTTATTGCTATATGATTTTTTAAAGGGGTTAACTAATCTCATGATATTCTATTCGTAATATTGTTTGTGTTTGTTCTGTAATTTTAAACTGTTCAGAAACTCTATGGTTCACCAACCACATAATTTGATTTCCTGACGCTACAATTAATTGCTGTTCCTTATCTGTTAAAGATACCTTTCCATCAATCAATATATCACTTACCTTCTTTTTGCCTTTCATCCCTAAAGGTTGAATTCTATCCCCCTCTTTCCAGTTCCTCAATTCCAATGGCATTGTTAAAAGATCGAAATCAAAATACCCAACATTTTTTTCAGATGAAAATACTACCTCACTTCTATTGCATAGTTGCCAATTCAAAGAAAAACGATTTCCCATTACTTCTCCTTCTATTGTTCCGGCATTACCGGAAATAGTAAATGATTGGCTGTAAGCAGAACCTTCACTATTTGCTGAAACAATTAATTGATCTCTATCAACTACTAATCTAAAATCTTCACTTTCTAGTTTCGCTCCCGAATTTACAAAAGAAAAAGCATTCAGTTGCTGCAAAGAGAACCCGAAAGGTTTTAGCACTTCCGAAAGATAAACTTGCCCAAACTTCAAATTTAATATTTCTTTATTGATTATAAGCTGTTTTCCCTTTTCAGTTACATATTGCCTTTTTAATGAAGAGATTTTATCCTCAAAAGCTTCCTCTGCCGCACGTAAACGTAAAGATGTGGCCTGGAACCCTTCAAAAAGATTGGGGTTTTGTTCTACTAATCGAGGAATTACATGATGGCGCATTTCATTCCTTCTATAAGCATCTGACTGATTGGAAATATCTTCCCGCCATTGCAAATCTTGTTGTTGGGCATAATCCCTGATGCTGTTTTTATCGGCAAACAATAAGGGTCTGACTAAAAAGCCATTGACAGGTTTTATTCCCCTCACTCCTTTTATTCCTGTGCCACGAGCCAAATTCAGTAATACAGTTTCAAGGGAATCCTCTGCATGATGCGCAGTGAGCAATTTATTAAAATGATGTTTTTCCATAAGTTCCGAAAACCAACCATACCTTAGTTGCCTGGCCTGCATCTGAGTGGATTTTCCTTTTTTATGATCCAAAGAAGTTATCTCCACTTTCTTTACATGGCAGCTAACCTGATACTTTTGAGCTAAACTTTCCACGAAAGACTGATCCTTATGTGAATCCTCTCCACGTAATTGGAAATTCATATGTGCCATTTCAAACTTAAATCCATTTTGAAAAAGCAAATCGGCCAAAACCACAGAATCTACCCCACCACTGATGGCTAAAAGCAAATCGTCAGTTTTATCAAGTAATTTTTCTTGCCTGATAAAATCTAAAAATGAATCAGTTAGCATAATTCTTTGTTAAAATACTTAGTTTTGCACAGATTTTGCTCTGAGAGCAAGCAAAAGTAAAAGTATGAAGTTCCAGCGAATATTATTCTTAAGCCTACTATTAATCTCCACATTTTCTCTTCACGCTCAGCGGGGCGGAGTTAAATACGGGTCAAGTGGATATTCGGAATCGGTGAATAAAGGTTCCGACAGATTTACCCGCCTGGTAAAGGATGTATGGTTTGACATTAAGGATAAAGATACCCGTATTACCGGGGATTCAGCTTTATATTATGATAAACAGGGTATCATGATTGTATTTGGTGATGTACGAATTAAAAAAGGTGATTCCGTAACTATTACTGCAAGAAGGTTGAATTATTATATGAATGATAATAAAGCTGAATTAAGAAACAATGTGGTATATGAGGACAAGAGGATAAGGTTGACCACTAATTACCTGGACTACTATACCAACACTGAAGATGCCAGATTTTATAATGGAGGAAAAATTGTAGATGGCGAAACCACTCTGGAGGCAGAAGATGCCTATGTGATCAATGCTGAGAATTTAATTAAGTTTTATGAAGATGTAAAATTGAAAAGTCCTGACTATGATCTTAAAACAGACACGTTATTTTATCATCAAATCACTAAAATAGCCACTACCTACGGACCTACCCAGACGATCATGAAGGATGGTGAAATAATAGATGCCAAAGAAGGTGGGCGTTTTCAGACAGATAGCAAGCAGGTGACTTACCTGGAGGGAAAAATCACTACTGAAAGCTATGAGATATTTGGCGATGATTTGTTTTTCGATGATATAAGACAGGAATCCAGGGCAAAAGGAAACGTGCGCGTGATTTCCGAAGAAGACAATATCATCATTCTGGGTGATGAAGCCACTACCCAAAAGGATTCCGGAATTACTAAAATTTGGGGCAATCCCGTGATGAAACAATTAGTGGACAATGATACACTCTACATGTCGGCTGACACTTTAATATCCATTGACTCTAAAGTAGATTCATTAAGCCGACTATTGGCCTATAAAAATGTGAAGATTTTTAAATCCGATATGCAGGGAGTGGCTGATTCTATGGCCTACATGATGTTGGATTCTATGATATTCCTCTATGAAGATCCTATCCTCTGGAGTGATGGAAACCAAATAACAGCCGATACCATCGCATTGGAAATGGTCAATGGAAAATTGGACAAAATGAAAATGAAGAACCGCGCCTTTACCATCAATAAAGATACTGTTGCCAATTTCAACCAGATCAAAGGCCGGAATATGACAGCCTATTTCAAGAATGATAAAATGGATAAAATCCTGGTGAACGGGAATGGGGAGAGTATTTATTTTGCTATAGACGACAAGGATAATTCCCTTATTGGAATGAACAAAATATTGTGTAGCAATATGAAAATCCAGTTTTTGAATGGGCAAATGAATGACATTACCTTTTACAAAGATCCTGAAGGCAGGTTTATTCCTCCCCATGAAATAAATGAACCTGAAACTAGATTGAAGGATTTTAACTGGCAAATTGATAAAAAACCCGAGCTAAAAGAGGTGTTGGGAAAACATGCGCCCCTGGCTTTGCCAAGCCTGGAAAACCAACCGGAAATTATTAAACCTGATCCTTCCAGGCTTAAAGGAGAATTAAAGAAAATCGATTCAAACGAAAAATAAAATCAATTATTACATATGCTGTAAGGTTTTGTTCATAAATGGTTAGAATTATAAATATTTTTATTATATTTTTACTAATAATATCACCATTTATATGATAAGCAGCATATGAGATTAATGATTACAATATTGTATTTCCTAATAATGGCTTTCTCAAGCTATGCACAGGAATTTATAATAGTGGATCTTAAGAAATCATTAACTGTTCCGCATCAAAAAGAAACTGTAAGTACCTTTTCTATTAAAAACTATACTAATCAGAAAAAAAACTACTCAATAAGTATTAATAATGAGCTGTTAAAGAACGGTAGCAATATAAAAATCTGTGAGTCCGGTACATGCCACGCAACTACTTTAAAAGTGTCTGTTTCACCAAATAGTTCTTCAAAAGAAGTAGAAATTCGCTTTTCGGGAGGTCTCTCTAATTTTAAAAGTTCAGTCTTGTTGAAAGTAGTAGACTTGGAATACGATAAGGCAGTGACCAGTGAAATATTTCTTGAGGTGACCGATCAAAAAAATGATGATATTTTTTATCAGAAAGACAATTTATTAATTAGTAACTTCTATCCCAATCCTGCTAAAGAGTTTGCCAGTATGGAGTATAGCATTGATGCTTATGAGCAAAACGTAAAAATCATCCTGCAAAATGTATTAGGTAGTGTCATTAATGAGTACTCGCTAGATCCAAAAGAAAATAAACTACGCCTTCTCACAGAAAACATGAGTCCGGGAATCTACTTTTACACGCTTGTTATTAAAGATGAGGGCCTTGCCACAAGGAAATTAATTGTTAAAAAATAAGGTGCCAGCCAATCTTTCCCTCAACTAATCGTTGGAAATAAAATTGTTCATTCCATAAAACAAATGTATCTTTGCACCCTTATGCATAATTTGAGAAATTATATACTATTTTTAGCCATTTTAGGCATGGGGCTTAGCTCCTGCAGTGATTTCAGGAAAATCCAGAAAAGTGATGATTGGGAGAAAAAATATGATGCTGCCATTCAATATTTTGAACAAGAAGAATATTACAAATCCTCGGTTCTGTTAGAGCAAATATTACCTATCATTAAAGGTTCCGCCAAAGCAGAAAAAGCTAATTTTCTTTATGCATACACTTACTATCACGAACAGTCGTATTTATTGGCTTCTCATTATTTCAAAACTTTCTATGACACCTACGGGAGAAGCGATTTAGCCGAGGAAGCAAGGTTCATGTATGGTTATTCACTATATATGGACTCCCCCAGGTATAATCTGGAACAAACAAGTAGCAAGCAAGCCATTGTTGCCCTACAGGGCTTTATTAATAGATTTCCACAATCTGAATTTGTACCCAAAGCTACCCAGGCACTGGATGACCTTCAGGTAAAATTGGAGAAGAAAGCCTATGAAAAAGCATTTCTTTACTATAAGTTAAAAAAATTTCAAACGGGTGAATACCTTAAAGCTGCCCTGGTTGCCTTTGATAACTTCCAGGACGATTACCCTGATTCAAAATATGTAGAGGAGATAAGGTATTTGGAAATAGAAGCAATGTACAAATTGGCTGAAGTAAGTATTGCTTCAAAGAAAAAGGAACGATATACTGAAGCAATTCGTTTCTATCAGGATTTTATTGAAACTTATGAAAACAGCGAGTTTTTAAAGAAAGCTGAAAAAATATACGAGAGTTCCTTAAACGAAATCAGAAAATTAAATACTTAATTATATGGCAAATCCATCAATTACCACGAGAAGTACACAAGAATTAGTAGAACAAACGGGAAATATTTATGAAACAGTAGCTGTTGTTTCTAAAAGAGCCAGACAGATTTCCAGTAATATGAAAGAAGAGCTAAGCAATAAATTAGCTGAATTTGCTTCTACTGTTGACAACCTGGAAGAAATATTTGAAAATCGTGAGCAAATTGAAATTTCAAAGTTCTACGAAAGAATGCCTAAGCCTACAATTTTGGCTATGGAAGAATTCCTGGAGGAAAAACTTTATTACAGAAAGAGAGATCAAGAAGAAAAATTATAATTATTTCACTTGCTTCGAGCTAAGAAAATAATTTTAGGTATAACGGGTAGTATTGCCGCTTATAAATCGGCAGTACTTACCCGTTTGTTGGTTAAAAGCGGGGCTGAAGTTCAGGTGATCATGTCTGAGTCAGCGCAGGATTTTATCACACCCTTAACCTTGAGTACCCTCTCCCAAAAGCCTGTATTATCGGATTTTGTGAAAGACAATACCGGAACATGGAACAATCATGTGGCATTAGGCTTATGGGCGGATTTAATGATTATTGCCCCCGCCAGTGCCAATACTTTGGCCAAATGCGCCAATGGTATTTGCGACAGCTTGCTCCTGGCTACTTATTTATCTGCCAAATGCCCTGTCATTTTTGCCCCGGCCATGGACCTGGATATGTATGTGCATCCCAGTACTTTATCCAATCTGGCCAAATTAGCATCCTACGGTAACAGTATACTGGAAGCTACTTCAGGTGAGCTGGCCAGCGGATTGGAAGGTAAAGGACGGCTCCAGGAACCTGAAGACATATTAAAGTATATTGAAAAGCATTTTGCCGTAAAAAAAAACTTCTCCGGTAAGAAAATCCTGATCACAGCGGGCCCCACCTATGAAGCCATCGATCCTGTAAGGTTTGTTGGCAACAGGTCATCAGGAAAAATGGGCTATGCACTTGCACAATCTTTCATAGAGCAGGGAGCCGAAGTCACACTCATATCCGGGCCTTCTCATCTTGTGAAACCGGGAGGAATAAAGAAATTCATACCAGTAGAATCGGCTCAAGAAATGTATGAAGCCAGCAATAAGTGCTTTCCTGAAATGGACATAGCTGTAATGTCCGCTGCTGTGGCTGATTACAGGCCTAAAGATATCGCTCAGGAGAAAATCAAAAAAGCAGACTCCGGTATGACTATAGAAATGGAGAAAACAACAGATATAGCCAAAAGTCTGGGAGAGATAAAATCCAAAAAGCAGCTATTGGTAGGCTTTGCACTGGAAACCAACAATGAAGAAGAAAATGCTATCCGGAAACTGCAAAATAAAAACTTCGACCTCATCGTTCTTAACAGTCTGAGAAATCCGGGATCAGGATTTAATCATGACACCAATCAAGTAAAGATTTTTGACAAAGAGGGTTTAAAGTTTCAATCGGAATTGGAGTCAAAAACCACTATTGCAAAAATGATTTTAGAACAAATAGCCCTGCTTAAATGAAGAAACAAATAGTCATTCTTTTCCTGTGTTTTCAAGCAATGGCATCCTATTCCCAGGATTTATTCTTTGAAGTAAAAGTGGATGCTACCACAGCCAACACTTCAGAAACAAGGGTATTTACCAATATGGAAAATTCTTTCCGCCAGTTTTATAATGAAAAAAAATGGATGGAAAAGGACATTGAACTCTTTGAAAGGATAAAGTCTGTTATGGTGGTGAATATCACGGATATTCCCCGTACCGGAAGGTATGCCGGACAAGCCCAAATACAATCCGTCAGGCCCATTTATGGCAGCTCTTTCGAATCCGTCATGATTAATCTGGCCGACAGGAATTTACGTTTTGATTTTACGGAGTCCCAGCCTTTAATTTATACCCCTAATAGTTTCAACGATAACTTAGTGAGTATACTTGCTTTTTATGCCAACCTATTAATGGGGCTTGATTTTGACAGCTACTCGGAACTTGGAGGGCAGCAATATTTTGATGAAGCACTCAATATAGCCAGATCGGCACAACAACAAAACACTGGTCCCGGATGGGAGCAGTTTGGCTCCGAGGATAGCAGATATGTGTTAATCCAATCCATACTGAATGGTCAGTTGGAGCCCGTGAGACAAGCACTTTACCTTTATTACAGAAAAGGACTGGATGTGATGCATAAAGATCCCGAAGCTGGCAGAGAGTCCATTCTGGAGGCTTTAAGGAACATACAGAAAGCCAATAAATTAAATCCCAGTGCACGATTTATCGCTGTACTCATCCAGACCAAGTCGGATGAAATTGTTTCTATTTTCAGCGAAGGAGATATCAATCTAAGAAGAGAAGCCTACCAGATTATGCGAGAAATAGCTCCTGCTAATTCAGATAAGTATGAGGTGATGATAAAATAGATTATTATATTTACTTGCTTTAATTTTTCTTTAAATTTGGCACAGATATAAAAGACTTCAATTAGCATGCTGCAAAAGCTTCTCATCAAAAACTATGCACTCATTAAGGAATTGGATATCGCCCCGGCCCAGGGACTGAATACCATTACCGGTGAAACAGGAGCTGGCAAATCAATTATGCTGGGGGCCGTTGGGCTTTTGATAGGGAAAAGAGCAGATACCAAAGTGCTTTATGAAGCAGATAAAAAATGCGTGGTAGAAGGTATTTTTCAGATTGATGATTATGCACTCAAGCCTTTTTTCCTGGCCGAAGAACTGGATTACGAAACGGAATGTGTCATCCGTAGAGAAATTAGTGCCAGTGGAAAATCCCGTGCTTTTGTGAACGACACACCAGTTACCCTGGATGTGCTGAAAAAATTAGGGGGCTTTTTAATGGATATCCACTCCCAGCACGAAACCTTGCTTCTGGGAGATCAGGATTTTCAATTACAACTAATTGATGCCTATGGACAATCACAATCCTTGCTTCATGAGTACCAGCTGGTCTTTACTGATTATACCAGGGCTAAAAGAGCTCTGAAGAAATTTCAGGAAGCTTCTGACAATCTTAAACAAGAAAAAGATTACCACCAGTTTCTGTTTGAAGAACTGGACAAAGCCCAACTGAAGGCAGACGAACAGGAAGAGTTGGAAAATTCACTTGAACTCCTGGAAAACGGGGAGTTTATCCAGCAAAAATTATCTGAAGCTTATGCCGCTTTAGACCAATCGGAATTTGCTGTAAACACCACAATGCACCAGGCTGTAGAGGCATTAAAATCTGTTCAAAACTACAGTAAAACCTACAAAGAATTATTCGAAAGATTGAATAGCGCTTTTATTGAATCTCAGGATATCGCCAAAGAGCTGGAAATAGAAAATAATCAATTTGAGCATGACCCTGCCCAACTAAGGCAAACTCAGGACAGGCTAAGTTTGATTTATCAATTGCAACAAAAGCACAAGGCAGACAGCATGTCCGGTTTAATGCAAATTAAGGAGGAATTGGAAGAGAAATTGCTGGCAGCAGAAAGCGCAGATGGTGATTTGCAAAAACTGGAAAGTGAGCTGAATGCATTAAGTACCCAACTTAAAGAACTGGCAGCAAACTTAAGTAAAAACAGAACAAAACAATTTCCTCAATTAGAAAACGAGTTAAAAGGCTTACTGGCAGATCTGGGAATGACGGATGCCACAGTGAAGATTTCCAACAGTAAAAAAGAAGCTGACAAAACGGGGATTGATGATATTAAAATTCTTTTTAGTGCCAATAAAGGCATAAGCCCTCAGCCATTGAAGAATGTGGCTTCAGGTGGTGAATTTTCCCGGCTGATGTTTGCCTTAAAATATATTATGGCGGATAAAGTAGCCTTGCCTACTATTATATTTGATGAAATTGACACAGGAATTTCCGGAGAAATTGCTATTAAGATGGTTCACATGATGCAAAGAATGGCAGCCAATCACCAGGTCATCACCATAAGTCATCTGCCACAGATAGCAGCCAAAGGCGCCCATCATTATTTTGTTTATAAGGATAATTCGGCTGACAAATCAGTGAGTAAAGTAAAACTACTCTCCTCCGATGAAAGGTCTGTAGAAATCGCCAAAATGATTGGTGGGGACAATCCCAGTGAATCGGCCTTGCAAAGTGCGAGGGAATTGTTGGTGAATTAACCCACAAGCAAATTACAGCCTCTGATATCCGAATGATCAAAGCGGCCATACACACTGAATGAACCATCCACATTGACAGATCCGACATCCTTGGTTTCAATAAAGGAACAGCTGTCGATATTGGCCAAATCTATGATATTAATCCCTCCTGATCTTAACGATTCTGTAGTAATTTCAAATGGATCATTTACTTCCCTTACTAATATTTTCATTGTTTGAGAAGGCTGAAATATACCATCCCCTTTACTATAACTTTGGGACAAAAGCTCGGTCATGCCATATTCAGAATGGATCTTTTTTACATTCAATCGCTCACACAAAAAATCATGCATTGCCTCTCTGATCATCTCTTTCCTCCTGCCCTTCATTCCTCCGGTTTCCATTACTATGCAGTCTGAAAAATCCGGTGTGAATTCTTCCGCTAAGTCCAGTAAGGCAAAACTCACCCCCCATATGATTATTTTCTTCTCACTTCCTGATTTTTTTAAATCATCCACTTTTTTGAGCAAAGATTCCTGATCGTATAAATAAAATCCCGAATCTACCGATGCTGTCTGTTTAATAAAATAATCAACCATAGCCACCAGAGAGGAATTGGCTCTTTCCAGATAGGAAGGTAGAAGTGCCAGGATGATATAATCATTGACAGACCCATATAGTGACTCAAACAATTTCAAGCTATGTGATAAGTAAAAATTGAAATCTTTCACATAATGTTTACTGATCTGATCAATTGATCCGGTGCCACTGCTCTCGAAAATAGCTTCAAAAGCATCGTTGGGGTCTAATTGAGTGATTATTTGATGATTCTTGAAAAATTCTATCGGTAGAAAAGGAATTTTCTCTATTGAATTAACATTATCAGGATGTAATCCTCTAAAATCTACATATTTTTTATAAATGGGATTGTTAGTATATTGGAACTGAAAGAGAGAAAAGGCTAACTTTGAAAAATTTTCCTTAGTGACAGTATCAATTTGCTTAAAAAAACGTTCTCTTTCAGACATAGATAAATAATTATGCGCTACAATATTAAAAATAAGACGGGTCAACTCATACTTTCGGCACCTCTAATTCTTTTATCTTTTATTTTTACGGGATGTCCTGAACCTCCTGAGTTTGATAATACGCCAAAAATAGCTTTTGAATCCATTGAATTTGATACAAGAACTGATCCTAAAAATCCCAATATAACAGAAGATATACTTTCTCTCACCATATACTTTGAAGACGGAGATGGTGATTTAGGCTTGAGTAGCGAGGAGTTAGCACCACCTTATAACCAGTATAACCTGCCTTTGAACAATGAAGGACAAATCATTTTTATTGGCAGCCAGGAAGGTCTTCCCCCTTATAATCCGTTGGATTATTTTGTTGTAGCAGAAGATGACACAATCATAGTCAACAGTACACTTGTAACGGCAGATACTTTCTTAATTGAACGCAATCCCCGATTTTATAATATGTTTATCAAAACCTTTTATAAGCCAGCGTCTGAATTTGTAGAATACAAATGGGAGGAAGCCCCATATTATCAATCTTTTAATGGAAGGTTTCCTCAATTGAATACAGAGGATTATGACAGACCTATCAATGGCACCCTGACTTATGATCTTACTTCCTTAGGATTCAGAGCAGTTTTTAGAAATTATCCTATGTTTGTACAAGCTCAAATTTGGGACAGGGCTGGAAATAAAAGTAATGTTATTAACTCGGATACAATTCAAATAGTGCAGCAGTAGTTATTTAGACTACTGCTGATTAATAAATTTTTCATGAAAACGGGTTATACTTTTATTCGTGTTTATTAAATCTAAAACTAAGGACAAAACCTCAAAAAACCGGAATTTCTATTAATATATTAGGGTTTCGCTCAAGTTTTAGGCACTTTTTAACCAAATTTTATTTTTAATCTTTTGTCTTGATACAAAAGATAGAAAAAATCAAGACAAAAAGATGCTTCCACGCTACAATTCAGCGCACTCCCCGCCTTTTTGTCGACCCACCCGCGCTATTAAGCAAATATTTGTTTGGCTTTCTAACATAGCAGTATTTAGCATGAGTCTCCTATTACTTCTTTAATCCATCAATATCTGATTGAGTATTTTACTTACTTCCCGGGCATTTGTAAGAGTCATCATATGTGAGCCTCCTTTTAATACATAATCAGGCGATTTTATTTTCCTAAGAGGCAGCGTGTGGTCATTATCTCCGTGGATATGATAGATTTTGTCACTATTGCTTTCTCTTTCCCACTGAATAACCATATCAACAGTTCTTTTCATGTACCGAGGCTTTTTATCCGCTAACATTTTCTTGAAAGTCTCCTTGTTTTTTCTTCTGTCAGGTTCTACAATTGGCTGGAGTATTTTACTTCCTGCAACAAGTAGAAATCCCGGAATAATTTTATAAAAAGGAATGGCCTTTTGAAATTTATACCTCCCAGGAAGCTCTTCCCTATTTTTGGCACTTGAAATAATAATGGTTTTTGCCGGATTCAGAATTTCATCCAGCTCTACGCAAAGCATCCCTCCTAAAGATACCCCAACCAAATAAAAAGGGCGGCTGGTATCAATCTTCTTTGCAAGTTGGTGCGCAAAATCTTTCATTGACATATGTTTCTCAGGCGTTCCGTATTCAATCACCACCAAATTAAAAGAGGGACCAATATTGAGTGAATCAAAAATCCGCTTGTCAGACCCTTGTCCCGGCAACAAATAGATGGTGGGCCTGACCTGAGAAACAGCAGTGAAACCCATCATAAAACTAAAGACAAAAATAGCTAACGTTTTGAAAGTGCTTTTCACATTGTCCTAAAAGATTATATTTCTGATATTTTGGCGAAAGTTGAGATTAAAGAAGAACTTCAATTGATTTGAAGAAATCGCTTCACTGCAATATATAATACTCTACTATTCATTTACTTTATATAGTTTAGGTTCTGTAATACCTCTATTGATCATATTTTCTTTATTCATTTCAAAATGATGCTGGGTCATAAGGTTGAGGTATTCTTCCAAAGGTTCTAATCCCACCTCAGCTCGCCTTTTATTAACATTCAGGCTATCCTCCAAACTTTTGGGAACGGCTTGCCCGAATTCATTGTAAGTTACCTGAGTGCCATAAATTAATTTCCCTCCGGTATTTTGCCTTACCCGATCAATTAAATAAGCATAATTCTTCTTGCTAGCATTGCCTTTTTTAATCTCTTTTTCCATTTCCACCAATACTTTTTGCTGAAATTCAGGATTAAAATCACAATGCTGTACCATAAGCCAAAAATCATGCGAGCCATCCTCTCCTACTAAATCATATCCGGGATACCCGTATTTATTGAAAATTTCTTCCAGCCTCTTTTGATGAGTAGTAAATACACTATCCTTATATTCTTCCCATTCCTCATTGCTCATTTCCTTAAACTCTCCCTCAGGAATCCATGCTGCTTTTTGATCTGTTACAGCCATTTCCGTTAATTCATTTGCTAATTCCTGATTGAATTCAACTTTGGTTTCTTCTGTTTTAGTTTTTGATTCTGTATTATTTGTGCAACTAGTACCCAATACAAAAATTACTATAGCCAACAATAGATTTTTCATGTTTCCAATTAATTATGTAAAATGTATATTTAAAAATATCTTTTACCAAAGATAATAGAATCTGTCACACTAAATCAAAGCCTCCCCCATCCTGGCATTCACTATTGCTTTAGTTGGTTTTCTGTTCCATTTTTATCCCCTGAGACCAAACGAAAGTTCTCAACAGTTTGACCATTAAGGTAGGATTCCCATTTATCCAACAATGGCTTTTCAAGTTTAAACTCCCTGTATTCATCCGGACTCATGATAGGTATTCCTTTCACAAAAGGATAAATCCTATTGCATTTACTACATGTTAAAAAACCCTCCAATATATTTTCATTCACATCCTGAGTAATGGTGGTAAGTGCCAAATCTGCTTTATCGAAAGGACAACATAATTTATTAATAGTTGATAGTCTCATTTCTTATTTGCTTTTAATTGTGTAATATAATTTTTTACGGCTCCTGCAGGATCAGTACTACTCATAATGCCTGAGACTACAGCAACGCCCTCAAAAGGAAGGTCTTTTAATTGGTGGATATTATCAGGCCGGATTCCCCCTGCTAAAAATACAGGCATGGAAGTAAGTTTCCTTGTCGCCTTAATAGTATCAAAACTGACGAGTTCACAGCTATTACTAGTAACAGATGGAAAAACTGAGCAAAAAGAGAGGTAATCCATCTGATACATTTCTGCCAGTTTCACTACTGTTAAATCATTATTAATGGTTACTCCCGAGATAAATTCCCTCTTTATTGTTTGCTTGATTTCATTGTAATTCTCAGGAATCACATCAAAATGAACACCATCCAGAGAAGTATTGAGCAACAATTCCCATTGATTATTGATGAGCACCGGGATATTATGTAAATAGCAAATAGCACATATTTTTTCAATTAAATCCTGGATATTTTGCCCTTTATGGAAATTATCCCAGATTTGAACAGCAGCAATTTCCTCCGGTAATACTGCTTTCAATTTTTTCAATAAAAGCCCTTCCTCCATGGAAGGATCTATAACCAAATATACTCCAGAAGATATGTTTCTTTTTGCAGCCATTATTTCCATCCCTCTTTATACGCTTTGAAAAAGGCTGCCCAATAAGGGTCTTCTTCCATATAGATTAATTTTTTTTGCTCACCATCCTCTATTATATGTATTCCTTGCTCCTTTTCCTGAATCTCCCCCACAGCTGAGCAGGCAATCCCTTCTTTTTTCAATCGTGCTATTACAGCTGAATCGGTCCCCTTTTCACAGGTGATTATCATAGAGCCTGCGCCCACACAATGACGAGGATCTAGCTCAAAAAATGAGCAAACTTCATTCTGTGTATGCCCCATTGGCAGCTTGTTATTGTGAATCAATGCTCCACAGCCGGAAGCACTCGCCATTTCATAAATGGCACCCAGCACGCCTCCCTCGGTCACATCATGCATGGCAGTTATGTCCGTATGTTGATGCTCCGTGCCCACTGCCACCAAGGCTTCTTTTAAGGAAGAAGTTTCATAAAACAATTCTGATGCTTTTTGAAAGCTTTCGTTTCCCAGCTTATTTTTTACTGTTTCCGGAAAGCTCATAGCCAGTATGGCCGCTGAGGAAGTAGCACATTGTTTAGTCACCAGGATGGTATTGCCGGGTCTGGCCAATATTGAGGTGAGAATTTGTGATTTAGGAGCTATGGTAGAAAAAGTACCTCCTCCTGCTATGGTGGAATTTTGTCCTTCAATAAATCCGGTATGCCCTCCCGTAATGGCTGTACCCATATCTGCACAAAACACATGAATATAATTCCAATAAACCTCAAAATCAGCTTTGGAAAAAGTGGCCGGAAGATTAAGAACAAATTGTGCATACATAGGTGCAAAACCAGTGGTAGCCATATCATTGGCCATCAAATGCACAGAAAGCCAGGCTGATTCTTCCAATCCAAGAGATGGAATCAAGGATAAAGGATCGCTGGTGGCTGCCATTACCATGCCTCCCGGCAAATCCACTACGGATACATCTACTCCAAATTGAGCTCCCACACTAACTTCAGCTCGTGGACTTCCGCAATTTTTATGTATTATTTCCTCAAATAAATGGTGATCTATTTTTCCAAGTACTTCTTTCATCACTCAATATCATTTAATTGAATATACAACCCGAAGAAATCACCATAAGGCACACTCCATTTCTGAACGGGGAACCACTTTGGAAGACCTGTACATGACCATTCAATGGTATAGTCCCTGCCCTCCAGGGCTACTTTAATAATTTCTATTAATTTTTTGGGGGTATAAAAGGTCGCAGTAATGTAAAATGGGTTCTTACCGAATATTTGCTGAATACGCCTGCGTACTACTTTGGGAGAATTTCTGTTCATCATCCCCATGGCTATACCATATTTTGCTACCCTGGCAGCTTCCCTGATGACTTTCACAGGATCTTTATAATATTCAAAAGTGGTAATAAAGGCCAATGCATCAAAAGTATGATCTTTAAAGGGCATATTGTGTGAATCCGCCATTACCAAATCCCCATCAAATAAATGAACTGCCTGTGATAACATAAGAGGTGAGATATCACCGCCTGTGGCTTCAATTCCTATTTCTTTCCACCACCTGGTAAAGCGTGCAGTACCACATCCAAATTCCAGTAATTGCTCAATCCTGGTATCTTTAGACACAAGATCTTCCATTACTTTCTTTTGCCAAACTTCGGCTCGTTTATACCTCCCTTCATACCATTGCTCGTAGGTATCGGTATGTTCTCTATTAAAAAACCATTCCGGTCGGTCTTGCCAATTGGCCTGTGCTTGTGGGATTAATTCAGAAGTTGTTTTATCTAATTCCATTTTTATTGATCTGCTTTAAAACAAAAAACTCCATCAATTGGGATGCCCAAGGTAATGGAGTACAAAATGGAATATTTTAATACTGCATCCCTACGTTGGCATTATCCAAATCAGGTTTCGGGTATTATCTCAGCTTTGGCAAAAACCTCAGCACCCCGTGCATTTATAGTTCAAATATATGGAAATTTAATGTACTTAACAGAAGTTTCGCATATTGAAAAATACAACGCCTTAAATTCTCTTTTGAGGAGCCAATGCTATTAAGTTAAGACAAACCTCCTTCTCCCCTCAGCTTGTCCCGACCAATCGGGAGAGAAGGATAAAAGGTTGAGGTTTAATATAGAGCTTAACTTAATAGCATTGATGGAGGATTCATTAGTGAATTATTTTTCCAAATTTTCATTTTTAAAGCACATTATTTTGGGGCGAAACTTCAGTACTTAAGTTTTATTCAACGGCAAATATATTACAAATGTGCTGCCTTCTCCTTCTTTGCTTTCTACTTCTATAAAACCTTCGTGTATTTCTACAATTCTACGGCAAATGGCCAATCCAATGCCCGTTCCACTATATTCCGATTTGGAATGTAAGCGTTTAAAAGGCTGGAAAATCATAAGGTAATGCTCTTCGGCTATGCCAATGCCATTATCACTCATTTTTATCTGTTTATATTTACGATTACTTTCAGCCGGCAAATGGGCCGGCAATTGTGCGCCTTGCATGTCTTTTGCAGAAATAGTGATTTTAGGTTCATTTACATTATATTTTATAGCATTTTTAATAAGGTTGGAAAATAATTGAGTGATATGAACTTCATTGGCAGTAACCATGCCCAGATCGCCAAATTCTATTTTGGCATTTTTCTCTTTTATTTCCAACTCCAGATCAATTTCTATTCCTTCTAGTATGACATTCAAATCCACTTCAGACTTATCCAGGCTTGACTCTGATATTTTGCTATAATCCAATATATCTTTAATCAGGTGTCCCATCCTCGCTGCCGAACTATTGATTTTATCAATATATTTGGAAATGGCGGCAGGGTCGTCCATCCTGTTTTTCAAAATAGAGCCAAAGGTGGTGATTTTACGCAAAGGCTCCTGTAGGTCATGGCTTGCCACATGAGCATATTCTTCCAATGAAATATTCAGGTTGATCAGTTCTTCGTTCGACCTCTGGAGTTCACAAGTTCTTTCCTCCACTTTTTTCTCAAGCTCAACTGTGAATTCTTTCTGGGCTGTAATATCTATACAGGAACCAATAAATCCCTCAAAATTACCTAAGCTATCTATAACAGGAAGTCCATGATCAAGGATCCAGCGGTACTCCCCATCATGTCTTTTAAGTCGGTACTCCATTGAAAAGGATTCCTTTTTATCAAAGCTGGTATTATAAATTGCTTCACATTCTTTTTTATCATCAGGGTGTACATTTTCCAAACGATCCTTGCCTATCGCATTTTCAAGTGATTGCCCAACGAAATCCAACCACTTTTTATTAAAATAAGTGGCATTTTTATTGACATCACTCATCCAGATCTTTACAGGGGCACTATCGGCAATATGCCTGAACCGCTCTTCACTTTCCCTAATTTGTTCCAGTAATTGTTTATCTTTGGTAATATCCAATATAGTAGCTACTTCCAGTTCCGGCTTTTTATTTTCATCAAATAAAATACGTCCAAAAACCCTTATCCAGCGTATACCACTTTTTAATAGAAGCCGGGCTTCATAAGAAAGCACACCTGTTTTCAATGCCTCCTCATTTTTTCTATTTCTCAGGGATAAATCCTCAGGATGGTATTTACTCAGGAAAGCAGCTGTATTGAATAAATCAGATTCATCGAATTCAAAAAGTTTTAACAATGCAGTGTTAGGCAAGAAAGCAGCTGTATTGTAGTTATACTCGTAAATAACCAATTCGGCCACTTCAATAGCCATCATCACCTTTAGATGATCTTTCTTGGCTTGAGTAATATTCTGAATGAGAAACAATACCTTATTTTTTGAATCAGAAGGCAGCTTAATAGGTACTGTATGTAAATCGTAATAGTTGTCCTCATAATAGAATTCTGCATTGCCTGTTTTTCCCTTCAGGGTTTTAGGAAGTATAGTGGTTAATTTCTCCCTTTCAGTTTCAGAAAGTTTTATCAAATCTAAAAATGCTTTTCCACTAAGCTCATCAGAATTCTTTGTAAACTCTTTAATACCTGTTCCCGCTAAATATTCTATTTTCATTTGATCATTTAAAATACCTATAGAGCCATTAGGGATGTTCTCTGATAGCGTACGGTAAATAATTTCATTCTTCTCGCTAATGTTTTTCGCCTTTTTCAGTTCTGCTTCTTTCTCCTTAAGGGCTTCATTGCTGAGGTTCAGGTCCCTGTTGGACATGTTTAATTCTTCATTGGCAGACTGCAATTCTTCATTGGACGTTTCAAGCTCTTCATTGGCAGATTTCAACTCCTCATTGGTGGATTGAAGCTCTTCATTGGTAATTTGTAATTCTTCATTGGTGGATTCCAGTTCTTCCGTAAAAAGCTGTAAATGTTCCCTGAGGGAGGAAAGCTCATCTTCCAGTTCTTGAATACGAAAGCCTGTTATATCCGAGGAGTGCATTTCTTTCTGTAAAGACACAAAATTCTCGCCCGGTTGGATTTTCTCGAAAATCACTAAATAATACCGTGAATCATTAACCGAATAAATCAGCGGCATTATTTTAAGTTTCACGTAATGGTCCATCTCGTACAATGTGAACTTTATCACCTGACTGGTATGTGGCACATTGGTTTTTCTCACCTGTGCCAGTAATATTTTTATGGAGGTAACCAGTTCAGTATTGACCATCTTGGTTAAGTTGGCATTCATTGTGCCCTGACTAATTTCCAAATAAAGCCGCAAACTTCCATTGACTTCTTTTATTTCAGCCTGCTCATTAATGATGACAAATGGATGGCCATATTTATAGTATAAGGTTTCTTTGGCAATGTCCACAACAGACATATTCCTGATTTCATGCTTCCTTACATCAGATTGAACTAGCTCATTTTTATTCTTGAATTGGGAAAATTTCAAGCGATAGTCCAGACTGGCATCGGCTTTACGATAGATTTTGTGTTCATCGGCTTTGGCGAAAAGTTCCGCAGCAACGCTCACACTTTCTGACTTGCCTAAAAAAAGCAACCCATTGTTCCTTAATGCAAAATGAAAGATCTGGAATGTTTGTTTTTGCAGATTATTGTTAAAATAAATCAGCAAATTCCGACAAATAATAGCATCTAATTTAACAAATGGCGGATCGCTGGTAATGTCATGTCGTGAAAAAAGAATGTCTTTCTTAATTGTTTTCTTTACTTCATAGTGAGTATTTGTTTTTTTATCAAAATACTTTGCCAGTAATTTTGGTGGGATATTTTCTACCGAAACCTTCTGATAAATCCCCTTCCGAGCGAAGTTCAACACACGTTCATCAATGTCAGAAGCGAATATTTGCAAATCATATTTACTTATATCCGCTCCCAATATTTCATGCAATAAAATGGCAATAGAATAAGGTTCCTCCCCTGTTGCACACCCTACACACCAAATCCTGATAGGATCTTCAGGTTTTTTACTCTTGATCAGCTTTTGAAAGTTTGCACTTAAACTGTCATATGCATTTTTATCCCTGAAAAATTCAGTTACACCAATCAATACCGTTTCAAATAAGATATCCAATTCTTTAGGGTTCTTTTCTATCATTGCGTAATAGTCTGCTAAAGAGGAAAGTTGTAATTTATTCATCCGGTAATTCACCCTACGCAAAATAGTTGTAGGCTTATATTGGGAAAAATCTGTTCCTGAACGCTTTTCCAGTAATTCAAAAATAGCATCTATTCCTTTCTTTGGCAGTTTGCTTTCTGTTATAAGCTGGTGATTGTTCACATAATGTACAATTTCCTGAAACATTTGTTCAGCCGGCAGCACAATATCTATATGATTAGATTGGATGGCTGAAGAGGGCATTCCCTTGCATTCAGCTGTATCAGGCATTTGCGCCATGGTATACCCATTGGCTTCCCTTATTGCTTTAATACCTTCCGATCCATCGCTTCCGGTGCCGGATAAAATAACCCCGATGGCTTTTCCTTTTCTCTCTTTTGCCAATGAGCTGAAAAATGTATCAATCGGGAAATTTTGCGCACCTGCTTCTGTTTTTAAAAAACCATTTTTGAAAGAGATATTATGATTTTGGGGTGCAAGGTAAATATGTCTTGCTTGCAATGAAGAGTTGTTTTCGGAAGTAACTATTGGCCAGCTACTATACTTTTTAATAACATTGATTAATTTATTTTTATTATCTGAATGGAATTGCATTACTACTACGAGGCAAAAATCTGCCTCAGCTCCATAAAAGGAATTCAAAAATTTGGCCAAAGCATCCAACCCGCCTCCATTTAAGCCAACACCCACAACATAGCTATCTTTATTCTCTTTTTCTGTCATTGTTTTTCTAATTGCATCACTTTTCTTATCTGGTTAATATGCCTTAAAACTTCTTCCAGTTTATTTTCATAAGACAACACCAATTGAGAAAGGTTTCTTTTTTTATAATCGGAAATGATTTTTAACAAAAGCATCCTTTTTTCCTCAAGGGTGCGTAAGGCTATCCATAAAGCTTCTTCCAATCCATTATCTTTACTTTCAACTAATGCTTCTTCCGTATAGCTATGTCCAATATGGCATCTATAACGCACTATATTAGAGTTTTTCATTTCCCATAGCACACCTTTGCATTCAGGGCAGCTTAATGGCACTCTATCGCCTAAACTTTCAGTGGCGATTACGTCACTTTTCAAATTAGTAGCAATAGCATTCTCTCTTATTAGATGGACAGGCGCCTCTTTCTCAGGAGGTAAATCATCCATGGATATTTCATCAATTACAGCAGAAATATCCTCTACATTTACAATGAAATCAATTACCATATGTTGTTGGGCAAACAGGGGCATCTCTTCAAATTCTGCTGTCTCAGGGTTTTGGATCATGGTGAGTCCACCGCAGTCTTTAATAGCTTCCAGGCCTGCAGTTCCATCATTTAACCTGCCGGAAAGCAAAATACCCATACATTGGTTTTTATAGGTTACAGCCGCAGACCTAAACAATGCATCTATAGAAGGACGAAAAAGATTTTCCCTGGGGCCATAGGAAAGTAGCATCACTCCATCTTGCACCACAAGGTGTTTATCAGGAATTGATATATAAACTGTGCCGGCCTCAATCTCCAGGTTATGTGATGCCTGTACCACTTTCAAAGAAGTTCTACCGGACAGATGTTTCACAAAATTGGAAATGGTATTGTAGCCACTATGGATCACTACCAGAAAGGCTGCATTGATATCTGCCGGAATATTGGCCAGTGCTGCTTTTACAGCCGAATGCCCTCCGGAGGAAGCACCAATAACAAAAAGACGGAATGAAGCTTTTTTTGCCATTTCATGATCAATTAACAATTAAAAAATATCAACAATTGTATGGAAAATTCAACTCAAATTTAATTATTTCTACTATGCATCAAAATATCACAGTGGTTATTAAAAAGAAAAAACAATATTTCGCTACTCCTCCTTCACTTGACAAGATCCATTTTGGACATGCACAATAGCAAAACAATTCACTTCACAGGACGCAAAGGAAGCGTGACAATAACTTTGGTAACTATTAGGATAATCAAAAGACCACCCTCTAAAGAAATGAACGAATTTAAATTCTCTCTGAATGTAGTTTCGTCAATTTTCCATTTCAGCATTAAAAAAAACGAGTAAAAACAGCTGGAGTAGGCAACTAATCCTTCTCCTCAGCAGGATAATTTTTCACCTCATTTATTGATTCGGTTTCTGATGTCTCGATTTTTGGTATAACAGTGAATTCCCCTGTTGTTTCCAGGATCATTATATCAATGGCTTTCAAATCGGCTATCCCTTTTTGCCTAACAGCCAAATGGATTTCTTCTATTGTAATCCTTTCTTGTTTAATCACTTTTTTTTGTAATTCCCCTTTGTATAATACCAATACAGGCTCACTGGTAATTAATCTTTTAAATTTCCCGGACCTCACGGAAAGCCAGGTAATGGCAAACTGAAGAAAAATTAAAGCGAAGAAAGCTACTGACCCATCGGCCAAAGAAATATCTTTATTTAAAATTACTGTAGCCAGTGTAGAGCCGAGGGCAATTGTTACAATAAAATCAAAAGCATTCATTTTCGACAAGGTTCTCTTGCCTGAGCTCCTCAGCAAAAAAATCAAGACAACATATGCCAGGAAAGCTATAATGAGGATTCTGGCGATACTTTCCCAATTATTGAACAATAAATTTTCCATTTATTTTTTTTAAGGAGAAGTTTCTACTCATGCTAAAAAACATCCCCAAAGATTAAAATGAGAATGATTGCAATTACGAGGAGTGTACCGAAACAACCACATCCTAATTTTTTGGCTCCATAGGCAGCTAATGCGGTTTTGACAAAATTACCCATACTTTTCTTAATATTTGATTGTTGGTTCAGATGGATCTTCTCCGATTCTGAATGGAGAAGTCTCTTTGCAAAATGAATAATCACTAAGGTATTGTTATCCCTGTGGTTGGATGTTACATGATAGCCCAAGGGAGTTATAATATTTACATATGTTATTAAATGAGGCAATCCATTCTATAACAGTATAAACGATAAAGCAGTGAAGCAATCTTTTGAATGTATTCAAGTTGACAGTTGACAAATAAACAATTGACAAGGGGGACGCAATTCTTACGCAAATTGTGCAAAGGGACATGAGCTGAAGCTAGCGTCAGGTAATGATTAGTTCTACCGTGATACGAGCTGAAAGCTCGCACCAACACGAGAATAACAATGCTATTAAGTTAAGCTTTAATTAAAACCCCTTCCTTGTATCCTTCCCCAAAGAGAGAAGGAGGATTGTCTTAACTTAATAGCATGGGGGAAAATAAAAGGGGGGGCGTTAATTCCATGTTAACTTAAACCCTTTAGGTTTTTCCTACTTGCTTTGAAGCCACTTAGATCTTAAATTTTTTCTACTTCTCTGAAAGCTTGAGAGGAAGAATAATATTAAAAACTGCCCCATTCTCTGAACTGCCTTCTGCATTCATCCCTCCAAAATGGTTTAATGTTATTTTTTTGCATAAAGCCAGGCCAATTCCCGTGCCCTCATATTCGGATTTGCCATGAAGTCTTTGGAAAATATTGAATATTTGTTCCTTATATTCCTCATTGAAACCAATACCATTATCTGCAAACCGGATTTTAACATATTCAAGGCCTGTGTCAAGGTTAAGCTTTTGCTTTTCCGTCAAGGACACCTCTGAAGTTGAAATACTTATTACCGGGCTTCTTTCCTGATGAACAAACTTTAATGCATTTCCCATAAGATTACCAAAAAGCTGCGACATCTGTAATGGAACAGCTATTATCACTGGTAATTTTTCATATTTTACATTGGCTCCTCTTTGTTCAATCAATAGTTCGTAGTCCATTATAGTACTTTCAAGCACCTGATTAAGATCAACTTCAGTAAAAGCCTTCACTTCCTTTATGAGTTCCGAATAAGTGAGAATATCTTTGATCATTTTATGCATTCTGGAAGAAGATTTACGGATTTTCCTTAGATAATCCCTTGAGGGGTCATCCATCGCCTTCCCTATCTTATTCTCCAGTAATTGCGTGAAAATACTTATTTTTCGTAGCGGCTCCTGCAAATCATGTGAAGCAATGTGGGCAAATTGAGCCAGTTCATCATTGGATTTTTGAAGATCATAATTGGCTTCAGCCAGTTGTTTCGTTCGCTTATCCACAACTTCCTCTATCTTCTGATGAGTAGTTACCTGAGAGGTAACATCAATAGCCATAGCCAGTATACCCGATATTTCCCCTCCCGGCTCGCGATAAGCTTCATAAACAAAATTCAAATAAATAGTTTCCAGTTTTCCATCACGAGGCAATTTCAAACGCTCCCCCTGGGCGGAAAAAGTATTACCGGTTCTATATACATGGTCCAATAAGATTTCCAAGCCTTGGTTTTTGGCTTCAGGCAGTCCTTCAAATATTGATTTATGCATTACTTCTTCTGCTTCTTTCCCCCACAATTCAAACATACGTTTATTGGCTAGCTCTACTACATGCCGTGGCCCTCTAAAAATACACATGGCCACAGGGGCTTGTAATATAGTTTCTCGTAGGTTTCTTTCACTTTCCCTGACTTTAAGGGTAGCGAAATTAAGTTCAGTTACATCTGCCGCTGTATTCACTATCCCGTAAACTTTCCCTGCGGTATTGAAGAGAGGTGTGAAACTATAATTAAAGAAATGCTTTCTCAACTTTCCATTGATAAATATATCAACCCTTTGGTTTACCGCATGATAAGGAGTTCCTGAAGTATAAACATCTTTAAGTTTTTGAAATATCTCCTGACTTCCCAGTTCCGGCAATATTTCAAAATAGCTTTTACCTATTACATCATACCCTTTCCCCATTACTTCCATCATGGCTTTATTGGCCAGTTTTATTTTCATTTTCCTCCCTACGTATACACCAATAGGAAAATGAGCACTTTCCACTATGCTACGCATTTCCTGCTCACTTTCCTTCAGTCTCTGTTCCGTTTTTTTATGCGTTGTAATATCCACACAGGAACTGATATGCCCCACAAATGCACCTTCAGAATCAAACCTTGCGGGGCCCTTTGCTAACAACCAGCTATATTGACCGTTTTTGTTCAATATCCTAAATTCGCCTTTAAAGGATGTTCTGTTTCTATTTGCTTTCATGTAATTCGAAACAAATTCGTCCCGATCGTCAGGATGAATCAGGTCTGCCCAACCAAATTGAAGTAATTCGTCCAAAGACCGACCGGTAAGGTTAAGCCATGCTTTATTAAAAAAATTTGCATCTCCGGATCTATCGCTGGTAGCAATGAAAATATCAGTACTTTCGGCCATCATCCTGAATCGTTGTTCACTTCCTTCCAGAAGCTTTCGGGAAAGTACTTTCTTCGTAGTTTCGGTGCACACCATTAATACCCCCTCCACATTTCCTGTTTCACCAAAAACCGGGCTATAACTATAGGTCCAATAGACATCCTCTATTTTTCCGTTGCGGTAAATAGGAATCAATTGATCTTCCCCCCATGTAGCTTCAGCCCTGGTGAGCCCTTTATTAATCAATGGATAAATGATATGCCAGGTTTCCGGCCAACAATCTTTTGCTTTCTGTCCCAAGGCTTTAGGATGTTTCCCATTATCTCCAAGGCTTTCACGATAGGCATCGTTGTAGAATTGAACTAAATCATCTCCCCACCATAGCAACATGGGAAATTTAGAGGAAAGGATTATTGAAAGAGTTAAACGTAGACTTTGAGGCCATTGTCCCGGGGGACCTAAGCTAGTACCAGACCAATTAAATCTTCTTATTAGCTCTCCCATTTCTCCTCCCCCAGAAAGGAAATACCACTCATCGTTCGTCCCTGAAGGTGCTTTCATAAATTAAAAAAAGTGCTTCTGTAATTTATTGTTTTTACATAATCTAATTCAACAGATAAGAAAGTTCCTGCAAAAATTCCTCATATGGATTGGTTTTGGTGATGAAATGGCCTGCTCCTAAATCTATAGAGAGTTGGATATTACTTAAATGGGATGATGATGATAGTATGATAACGGGAACCTTTCTTAGTTTTTCGCATCTCTTAATTTCCAATAAAAATTGCTCTCCATTCATTCCGGGCATGTTAAGGTCTAAAAATATTAAATCAGGAAAAATATCATTTGCACTTAATTTTTGCAATGCTACAGCCGCATCTTGCATTGTGATGCATGACGCAACAGTTGACACTTTCACTAAGGCCTCTAAAAATATTTCCTGGTCCTCCTTATCATCATCAATAAGCAATAGGTTTTGGTTTTTCATTAGTTTTAAAGTTAGTCATAGCTAAAAATAATCAAAATTATTAGATGTAAATCAAAGCGGTAATTTTTTATTCCTTTTTAAAAAAATCCTTTTGTATTAAATACAAGAGCATTAAAACTATACTATCTGGTATCTATTCAAAAAAACGAACGGAAATGAGACAAGGTTTCAACTTAAAATTTTAATATTCAGCTACTTACTACGTCAATCTTTCAATCAGCAACATTCAAACAAGCCTTCCTTTCCTGAAATATCCCACTTCAATATAATCAGCCCAATCTATATTTTCGGGTTTCTGTAATCAAAGTGTTCACCACAATTAAAACCGTACCTATTACTACTGAAACATCGGCCATATTGAAGATGCCTGTATGAAAGGCTCCTACTTTGATATACATAAAATCTGTTACTGAATTGTATAAAATCCTGTCATAAATATTACCAATTCCACCACCTATAATAAATGAAAAAGCAATAACATTTAGTCGGGAGGTATCCTTCCTGCTAACAATCACTTTAAATAAAAAGAATAAAACCAACAATGGCATTATTTGAAGGAACACTACTTTTAAAGTGGGAGATAAATCCTTGCCCAGGCTAAGGGCCGCACCTGTATTTTCTACTTTGGTCAATACAAAATTATCATTGATCACACTGATCACTTCATTCAGGCTGATCTCTTTACGAACCTTCACTTTTGTAATTTGATCGCAAGCCACATTAGAAAGGATAATTATTAAAGCAAAAAGGGTTTTTGTAAATAAATTAAATTTCATGTGTATAAGTTTATTGCCAATGGTCACATGCCCCAAAGGGATCCCTTCGGGAGAATTCAATAAATTTTATTCATCCTCGGTTGATATGTTAAGGATTCTAAAATTTATGTTCATTTCATGTGTATATGTTTTTTGTTCCCGCAGCCACTTGGCTATGGGCATTTGTTTGGTTTCTATATAGTTTTAAATCGTTTACATATTGATAAAGTCTTTAAAACAAGGTTAAGAGAGTAAATTTTCATGTACGTGCTCAGCATCCTTTTTTTGAGGAATTGGCAACATCGGTTGGTGCTTAACCTGTTTGTTTTGTCCTGGTCAATTTCATGTCCGAATTTTTCTGCATTACAGAACCTGACAGTAAGAATCCGACCTTGCTGCTGCTTTATAAAGCAGGGACTAAATGATTTTCTTCTATTATAAAGCCTAATTCCTTGATTCTCTTTAGAAAGCTTTTTGCTATCAGCTGTTTACTCATAGGGTCGTCTCTTCTAACAGGCTCTTTGTATTCTTCTTTGTTTTTGATAATGAAGTAAGCTGCAACAATTATTTTATGCCCTATGGCTACAAGTGCTTTTTTCTTGCCCCTTCTCGATGCTAATTTATGATACTTCCCTTTCAAGTAACTATCTTTTTTTCGGGTAGCTCCCCAGGCGCTCTCAGTCAGTGTCCGTTGTAGGTATTGATTACCATGTAGTGTTTTTACGGCTTTTTTTTCCTCCTGACTCATTGTTGCCCGGGCTCATGCCTGCCCAACTGCTTAGATGTTTCTCATTGGGAAAGCGCTCCATGTCTGCCCCTACCTCACTTATGATATTGATGGCACTGTCCTTGGCCACACCCGGGATGGTTTGCAATAAATCCACCTCTACTTCATAGCCTTTTACAGCTTCATCAATTTTGTCCTCTAAGGCTATAATCACTGCTTCCTTGTCCCGAATGCTTTGCTGAACAAGCTGTAGCATAAATTGATGATGGGCAGTTAGACGGCCTTCCAGGGCTTTTCGAACCTCTTCCTTACTGGCTTTCATTTTACCGTGATAGTGAACGATCAACTCGTTCACATCAGTGGTACCTGCTATAAGATCGTTGATGATTTTCGTCCCGGTAACCCCGTCCACATTAGTCAGTACGCTGCTAAGCTTAATGTTGGCATCTTCCAATATCTTAATGATGCGGTTTTTCTCCGATGCAGCCTGATCAGTAACTTTACGCTTGTAACGGACCAGGTCACGCAACTCTCTGATATCCTGCGGTGGAATGAAACTACCTTTCAGCAAGCCCGCCAACAAAAGCTTGCTCAGCCATCGGCTGTCCTTCTTGTCGGTTTTGTGGCCGGGCACGTTTTTCACATGGCGCGCATTGACCAGGATTATCTCAAAATCTGCCTCCAGTATATTGAAGACAGGCTTCCAATAAACCCCGGTGCTCTCCATGGCAATGTGCGTAACCTTTTCAGTTTTGCACCAATCTCTTAACTCTGTCAAAGAACTTGTATAGGAATCAAACTCTCGCGTTTCAAAAGTCTGATCACTCTTGCGGATGGTGGCTACAATATTTTCCTTATGGACATCTATACCACATCCTACTTGCACCAATTGTTCGAATGTTACTTTCTCTTCCATCTCTTTATAGGTTTTTCAACCTAATAAAGTTAGCAATGAAACTCAAAATATTCATCCTCGGTTGGTGTGATTTTCTGCCCTCATGTTCATTTCATGTGTATACAATTGTTTTTTTCATGGTCACATAGAATGTCTGATCTCTACCATCTACTTCCAAAACAGGTTTTTCATAATATTCATCCTCGGTTGGTCCCGAGTACTCGGGATGGACATTTCATGGATATGAATAAATCGTTGTTCTATAGTCCTGCTATTAAATTCCGCTAGAACTTGTCCTTTATTACTGATTTTTTCGGTAAAGATAGGAAAAAGCAGCAATCAATTTCTACCGGTATAGATGTTAATACCTTCTAGAGACTAAATATAATCAAATAGTGCCATTTCACATACTTGATATTCTGGTAATATCTGTAAAATTTGATTACCAGTAAAATTATTCCCGGATATTTTCCCTCATCAATCAGTAACCTTAAATTGAAAAGCCCAGTTTATATCGATAGCATCTAATTTACTTTTTTTTTTAACAGGTAAGGGTCCATTTTTTAATATTTTAACAGATGTGGGATGAGAATAGCACAGGTTTCACCGCTATATGAAAGCGTGCCTCCTATACTTTATGGAGGTACAGAGAGAGTAGTTTCCTACTTAACAGAAGAGCTTGTTAGACAGGGGCATGAAGTAAGTTTATTTGCCAGCGGTGATTCCGTAAGCAAGGCCAGATTAAGGGCTCCATGCAATGAGTCTTTAAGATTAAAGAAAAACTGTATAGACCAGTTATCTTATCATTTTCTGATGCTGGAAATGCTTCAGCAAGAGCTGGACGAATTTGACATAGTTCATTACCATGTTGACTACCTTCATTTCCCCCTTTCAAGAAAAAATAAAAAACCGCATATCACCACCTTGCATGGAAGACTAGACATACCTGACATTCATCCTCTATTCAAAGAATACAGGGAAATGCCGGTTGTTTCTATCTCTCATTCACAACGTTCCCCAATCCCTTATGCCAATTGGGTTGGAAATGTTTACCACGGACTTCCCATTACAGAAACCAGGTATAATAACAATACGGGGGAATACCTTGCCTTTTTAGGAAGGATTTGTCCGGAAAAAGGAGTGGATTTGGCTATAGAAATTGCAATAAAGTGTGGAATACCTTTGAAAATAGCCGCCAAGATAGACAAAGCAGACGCAGAATATTTCCACCGGGAAATCAAACATTTACTAAACCACCCCCTCATTGAATATATTGGGGAAATTGGGGAAAAGGAAAAGTCACAATTTTTGAGAAATGCTATGGCATTGCTTTTTCCTATCAATTGGCCTGAGCCATTTGGTTTGGTAATGATTGAATCAATGGCATGTGGCACTCCGGTAATAGCCTTTGAAAAGGGAAGTGTGCCTGAAATTGTGGAAGAAGGTATTACTGGATTTATTGTTAATTCTGTAAGTGAAGCATTAGAAACCATACAATCTAAATTACCCGCTTTCAACCGCTTTTTGTGTCGGGCTACTTTCGAGAAAAGGTTCACTGTTGAAAGAATGGCCAACGAATATGTAAAGCTTTACCAACAAGAAGCCTCGCTCAATCACCAAGAATTATCAAAAAACTATCAGTATAAAGCTAAATTTCTGGAATGAAATCAACCTTTAAAATTTCGCAAAGATGAACATAATTGAAATTGGAAATCAGCACTACATCCTTGCTACTTCTTCTTTTGCCGATGATCGCACTGCTGTTCTCAAGCATGGTGAATCTTTTGGCGTGTTCGATCAATTAGGTGACATCCATCAAATTGGTCAAAAGTCACAAGGACTTTACCATGAAGGCACCCGCTTTCTGTCAAAGCTTGCCTTTACAATGGAAAATAAGCGCCCATTGCTTTTAAGTTCCAATACAAGTGAGAATAATGAAATGCATGCTGTAGACCTCACCAATCCTGATTTTTCCGACAAAAGTGGGGAGATGGTGCTCCGTGGTATGATTCACGTATTGAGGAACAAATTCCTGCTTGAAGAAGTAGCTTATGAGAAAATAAGCTTCCTGAATTTCGCTAACTTTTCCCTGGATTTTAATGTAGAATTACAATTTGAAGCAGATTATGACGACATTTTTGAAGTAAGGGGAAGCTATCGGGACAAAAAGGGAGAATGTACAAAGCCAAAATCCAAAGCCAATGAAATTTTGATGGGATACACCGGCCTGGATAAAATAAGCAGGACAACCCGAATCACATTTGACCCACCACCGCAACATGTTTTGGGAAACATCATCCAGCATAATATAAAACTGGCTCCTAAAGAAACGTTTGATTTATATGTATCAATTGCCTTTGAGGTTAATCACAAAAAACCACAAGTACTGTCTTATAAACATGCTGTAAAGGAAAGAAACAATTACAATGCCTCGGTTAAAAAAGATTCTGCTGAGATTTTCACTTCCAATGAACAGTTCAATGATTGGATAAGCAGATCCAAAGCAGACATGATCACCATGGTTACACAAACCGAACATGGAGCCTATCCTTATGCAGGAATCCCCTGGTACAGCACACCCTTTGGCAGGGATGGCATTATAACTGCCTATGAAAGCCTTTGGGTAGAGCCATTGATTGCAAAAGGCGTTTTAAAATATTTAGCTGCCACACAGGCTACAAAAAATGATGATTTTACAGATGCAGAACCTGGAAAAATCCTCCATGAAAAGCGTGGCGGTGAAATGGCCGAACTAGGGGAGATTCCTTTCAAACAATATTATGGCACCATAGATGCCACTCCTCTTTTTGTTTGTTTGGCAGGTGCTTACTTTGAGCGTACGGGAGATGAAGAAACCATCAGGGAAATTTGGCCTAACATAGAAAATGCTATTTCCTGGATTGATAAATATGGAGACATTGATGGAGACGGCTTTGTAGAATATGCTACCAAATCTTCCAAAGGCTTGATTAACCAGGGATGGAAAGACTCTTTTGATGCTGTCTTTCATGAAAATGGCAAAATGGCAAAAGGCCCTATAGCCTTATGTGAAGTACAAGCTTATGTGTATGATGCCAAAATCCAGGCCGCTACAATGGCAAGAGAATTCGGGTTTTCTGACAAGGCATCAAAATGGACACGGGAAGCGGAAGAGCTGAAAGAGAAGTTTAATCGTACGTTTTGGTCTGAAAGCAAAAACACTTATGTACTTGCGCTTGATGGGAAAAAGAAAGCCTGTAATGTTGTTACTTCCAATGCAGGCCATTGTCTTTTTTCCGGGATTGCTACAAAAGAAAAAGCTAAAAAAGTAGCTAAATCAATAATAAGTGAAAGTATGTTTTCAGGCTGGGGTGTTAGAACATTGGCTACAGAAGAAGCCTGTTACAACCCTATGTCCTACCACAATGGATCTATCTGGCCCCATGACAACGCTATGATTGCCTATGGGCTTTCTCGCTACGGACTCCAAAGGGAAGTAAGCATACTGCTAACCGGCATGTTTGATACCAGCATACATGAAGCGGATCAAAGGCTCCCCGAACTTTTTTGCGGTTTCAAAAGAAGAAAAGGCCATGGGCCAACAGCCTATCCTGTGGCATGCTCTCCTCAGGCATGGGCTGTAGGATCTGTTTACCTATTACTGCAGGCTGCCCTGGGGCTCAATATTGACGCCCGAAAATGTGAGATCACTTTACACAAACCGGTACTTCCACCCTATTTAAATGAAATAACCATTAGAAACCTCAGAGTGGATGCCGACAATATAGTAGTATTACAAATAAGAAAAGTCAATGGAAATCTTCATGCTACCCTACTGAATGGTGCGCCTAAAGTAAAAGTTAAAATCCTAAATGAAATGCCAAAGGATAAAAATGTGGAGCCTCATCAGTTCATCAATATTCACTCTTGATTATATTCTGCCGGTAGGATATTTAAGCCAAGTCCGGTACCGACCTGTGCACCTAAATGCTGAATTCCGCAAAAACCGGACGGTTGGAACCGTCCGGTATTGGTTTCACAATATGAAAATTAATTATCAATCTTTAGCTGAATTACCTTTTTCTTCTTCTTAGGTTCAGTTTGACTCGAATTATCTGATTGCGAATCAACTTGAGGAATAGGGCTATTGGATTCCTTGCTCGCTTTCTGGTAATATTTGTTCGCCTCAGGCATCCATTTATTTAAATCTTTAATACGTGTATCCCCACTAGGGTGCGTAGACAAAAATTCCGGTGGTGAACCAGCCGATTTTGCCTGCATGCGTTTCCAAAATTCAGGAGCTGCTTCAGGATTATACCCCGCCATTGCCATGAAAGTCAACCCTAATCTATCTGCCTCAGACTCGTGCAATCTGCTGAAAGGCAAAACACCTAATACTGTACTTCCACCTGTATAAGCAGCCATTGCCAAAGCCTGGGTTTGTTCTGGTTGCTCTCTCAAGGCTACTGACAGCGCCACGCCACCCAATTGTTGTATCAGGGCCTGGCTCATTCGCTCTCCGCCATGTCTGGCTACAGCATGTGCCACTTCATGTCCCATTACCACGGCAATTCCTTCCTCATCTTGGCAAACAGGTAAAATTCCTGTATAAAAAGCTACTTTGCCACCCGGCATGCACCATGCATTAACTACGTCCTCCTGAATTAAATTGAACTCCCATTCAAAATCCTCTATTATATCTGATTTATTGTTGTCAGCCAGATATTTCTCTACTGCCACTTTGATTTTATTGCCCACATTCCTAATCATTTGTACTTGTTGGGTATTATTGGAGAGTTTGCTTTCACTCAACACCTGATCATAGGAAGAAAAGCTGGAAGCCATTAATTGACTTTTAGGAACTAATGACAATTGACTTCGATTGGATAAAGGTACTTTGTTACATGCTACGAACATCATTGTAAATACCAGAGTATAAAATATTTTTTTCATAAAACCTTATTTTAAATAATAATAGCAATGTTTAAGTTGATTATATCAATATACTACATATTTCTTTTTTATTTTACGACCGTTTCGGTTTTTAAACTTAAAAGAAAGCATATTTTTGTGTTAAATTTTTCAGAATAATGAAAATACTCGCTATAGGTAGAAATTATGCAGACCATATCAAAGAGCTTGCCAATGAGCGACCGGAGGAACCGGTGATTTTCTCAAAACCTGATACTGCGGTATTAAAAAACAATGAACCTTTCTATTACCCTGATTTTAGTCAAGACGTACATCACGAGGTAGAGGTTATCCTTAGAATTTGTAAAGAGGGCAAATACGTTGCTGAAGAGCATGCCCACAAGTACTTCGATAAAATAGGTCTGGGAATTGATTTTACAGCTCGTGATTTACAGACTAAAGCCAAGGAAAAAGGATTACCATGGGATATTGCAAAAGGTTTTAATGGCTCAGCCCCTATTTCAGAATGGTATCCCAAAGACACATTTGGTGATTTGAACAATTTGAATTTTTCATTAAAAGTAGACAATATTATCAGGCAGGAAGGAAACACCTCGCTCATGTTATTTTCATTTGATTATATCATCTCCTATTTATCGCGATTTTTCACTTTAAAAACCGGAGATATCATTTTTACCGGAACGCCTAAAGGAGTAGGGCCTGTAGCAATCGGCAACCGACTGAAAGGATTTATTGAACAGCAAAAACTTTTTGATTTTGAAATTAAATAAAACATTTACTTTACTCATTTTTTTACTTTCAGGATTAAGTTCCGTGAAAGCACAATCCACTGAAACATATCTTTTCCCCATTACCCCAGGCACTAAAAGCTATCTTGCCGGCACCATGGGTGAACTGCGCTCTTCACATTTTCATGCAGGTATTGATATCAAGACCGGAGGACAGGAAGGTTTACCTGTTTATGCTACCAAAAGAGGGTATATCAGTCGTATCAATATTTCTTCCTCGGGCTACGGAAATGCCCTTTACATGCTACATCCGGACGGCAACACCTCTGTATATGCTCATTTACGAGATTTTGATCCGAGGATCGAAAAATATGTTAAAGAAGCTCAGTACCAACAAAAAACTTTCGAAATAGAGCTATTTCCTGAGCCTTATGAATTTGCTTTTAAGAAAGGGGATGAAATTGCCAAGTCAGGAAACACTGGTGGCTCAACAGGACCACATTTACATTTTGAAATCAGAGATGAACAGCAAAGGGTACTAAACCCGCTTCACTATGGATTTGATGAGGTGAAAGATAACATAGCCCCTATCGCCCAAAAATTAGCCATCAGACCTGTCGGTATTAATGCCAGAGTGGAGCAAAGGTTTCAAAGAAAGGACTTTGCACTGACACGCAATGGCAGGAACTACTACATAAAAGACACTATTTCGGCATATGGGAAAGTGGGTATAGAACTTCTGGGTCATGACAAATTGGACGGAGCTGCTAATAAAAATGGAATAAGTACTATTGAGGTATTAGTCAATGGAGAACTTTACCATACGCAAAATATCGATGTAATGAGTTTCAGTCTGATGCGCCATATATTAGTGCATTATCCTTATGATATCAAATTGAAAGAAGGTAGCTCTTTTCATAAATTATATGTTGACAAGGGAAACAAGTTAAACTTTTATGAAAGCAAAAATAATGATGGATACCTGCATATAGAGGCGCATAAAACCTATAATATTTTGGTCAAAATGTATGACCCCTATGGAAATATGAGTGAACTCGCTTTCAACATTAAAGGGGAGAAGCCCGCTTTAACTGTAAATGATAGAATAGATTTCCAATTAGAGAGAATTAGCTATGAAATTGATAAAAACATATTAAAAGTTTTTACTGAGGTAAATTGTGCAGAAGATGAAATCCCTGAACTATCTCTTTACATTAATGATAGTATTAAGACCTTGCACCCTCAATATTTTCTGGATAAGGTAGCTGTGTTTTTATGGGATATGAACCAAGGAATCCCCTCCTCTGCCCTGTCATGTGAAAAAGGTGTTAATTTCCCTATTAACGAGCGGGTGATTCCACTTCAAAAACAGACAATCATTGCAGAAAACTTCTCAGTTGATTTTCAGGAATATTCTTTGTTCGATACGATTTTTACAAGTACTAATTATGAAATCAGAACACAAGATTCTTTGGAAATTTTCTCTATAGAGCCTATCTCAGAACCTCTTAAAAGCAATATTCATATTAATCTCATGCCACAGTTCTCTCATTATAATAAAGAACACACCCATGTTTATCAAACAGATGATGCAGGTAATTTTTCATTTGTGGGTGGTTCATGGAACAACGAAACCATCAATTTCAGTACCAGAAGTCTGGGTGAATTCACTTTGCTTACCGATAGCATCCCTCCTACCATTACCATCAGGGAAGCTAGGTACTCTTTTATTATTAAGGATGAGCTGTCTGGTATAGATTCCTATTCCGCGAGTTTAAATGGTCAATGGATTCTATTAAAATACGAGCCAAAACTTAACCTCATCTGGATTGAATGGCCGGATGATCTCAAAACAAAATCAGGCGATTTTAATTTAACATTAAAAGATAAAGCAGGAAATCAATCAATTTATACTTCAAAATTTTAAAGCAATGAAATTAAAAATAGGGGACAAAGCACCTGATTTTAAAGCGAAAGATCAGGATGGAAATGAGATATCACTAGGGGATTTTAAAGGTAAAAAAGTAGTCATTTATTTTTACCCAAAAGATAATACCCCGGGATGCACTGCCCAGGCTTGTAATTTGAGAGATAACTACGAAGCTTTACAAAAATCCGGATATGTGGTATTGGGTGTAAGCCAGGATACCGAAAAATCGCATCAAAAATTTATAGAAAAACAAAATCTACCTTTCCCATTAATTGCCGATATTGATCACACAGTACATAACTTATATGGTACCTGGGCAGAAAAACAGATGTATGGAAGAACTTATATGGGTACTTTAAGAACCACTTTTGTAATTGATGAAGAGGGAAAAATTGAAGACATCATAGAAAAAGTAAAAACGAAAGAACACACAGCACAAATTTTAAAATAAACACAATGGCAAGTCAAGCAAATATTCAGGAGCTGGAAAAAATAGCTTCACAGGTAAGAAGGGACATCGTAAGGATGGTACATGAGGTTCAATCAGGTCATCCCGGAGGATCGTTGGGTTGTACTGATTTTTTTGTAGCCCTTTATTTCCATATCCTTAAACATAATCCGGAATTCAATATGAATGGAGAAGGAGAAGATCTTTTCTTTTTATCAAACGGTCACATTTCCCCTGTTTGGTATAGCACACTAGCCAGAAGCGGCTATTTTGAGCCAAAAGAATTAGCTACCTTCAGGAAAATAAACTCCAGATTACAGGGGCACCCCACACCCGAAGAAGAATTACCGGGCATCAGAATTGCCTCTGGTTCACTAGGTCAGGGTCTATCTGTATCAATAGGTGCAGCTCAAACCAAAACCTTGAATGGTGACAAATCATTGATTTATACATTAATGGGAGATGGGGAACTTCAGGAAGGTCAAATTTGGGAAGCAGCCATGTATGCTGCACATCATAAAATTGATAATCTTATCGCTACTGTAGATTGTAATGGTCAGCAAATAGATGGCTCTATTGAACAAGTGATGGATTTAAAAGATTTGAAAGCAAAATGGCAGGCTTTTGGATGGGAAGTAATTGAAAGCAACGGAAATGAGATGTCCGAAATAATTAAATCCATGGAACATGCTAAAAGCTTGACTAGAAAAGGCAAACCTGTGATCAATTTAATGAAAACAGATATGGGACATGGTGTGGATTTTATGAAAGGCACACATAAATGGCATGGGATTGCTCCTAATGATGAGCAATTGGCTGATGCCTTAAGTCAATTAGAGGAAACTCTGGGAGATTATTAATTAAGATTCAGGAATTGGGCAGTAGGATTTAAAGGTTTGAAAAGTAAGGTTCAGCTATTGGAGATTACCTTCTTATAGAGCTTATAATGAACAACACCTATAAATTCCCTCCTGATTCCTGTAATCCATTTTATGGCTTCAATCGTGGGATACGAATTAAATCTTGAGATTATTTAAATATACCATATTATCCATTATACTACTTTTAGCGAGTAAAAATGCTTTTGGTCAAAAGGTAGAACAAAGTATTCCCGAGAAAACAAGGATACTGTTTCTATTCGATGCTTCTGGAAGTATGTTGGCTCCATGGGAAAATACCCTACGGATAACTGCTGCCAAGCAGATTCTTTCTGATCTGGTAGATTCCCTTAAAGTGAATGATAAGGTGGAATTGGCTCTACGTGCCTATGGGCATCAGTCCCCGGCCAAAGATCAAAACTGCAAGGATACCAGATTGGAGATCGGGTTCTCAAAAAACAATCATGACAACATCATTAAAAGGCTGGAATATGTCTACCCCAAAGGCAACACCCCTATTGCCTATTCCTTATTGCAATCGGCTAATGATTTTCCAGTGGACGACAGCTACAGAAACATCATCATTATTATTACCGATGGAATAGAGTCATGCGATGGTGATCCTTGTGCTGTTTCTTTGGAGTTACAGAAGAAAGACATCTTCTTAAAACCTTTTGTGATTGGGCTGGGCATGCGAGAGCAATTTGCAAAGGAATTTGAATGTATGGGTAGTTATTTTAATGCCAAAAACATTAATGCATTTCGTACAGTATTAAATGGAATTTTGGCACAATCACTAAACAAGACCACTGCCAGCGTAGAATTACTGGATGATAAAGGCAATCCCACTGAAACCAATGTGAATGTATCTTTTATTAATAATTTCACGGGCTCTTCCGAATTCGACTTTATTCATTATCGCGATAGAAATGGAAAACCAGATACAGTGGAAGTGGATCCTGTTTTAACCTATAACATACATGTAAATACCATCCCTCCTGTCGTAAAAAAGAATGTATTTTTAAAAGGAGGTACACATAATGTCATCAAAATTCAGAGCCCGCAAGGATCATTAAAAATCAACCAAAGTAACTCTACGGAATATGGAAATCCGGTGGAAGCTCTTATTCGCGCATCAGGCAAAGGTGAAATTATCAATACACAGCTTATCCATAGCTCAGAAAAATATTTGATTGGTTCATATGATATTGAACTATTAACTTTACCAAGAATACTGATTAAAAACATCAAAATTGAACAGGGAGAATTAAGGGAAATCTCCATTCCGGCTCCCGGTAGAGTCAATTTAGTTTATGCCAGCAAGGGAATAGGAAGTTTATACGAAACAGATGCCGATGGAAAACAAAGATGGATTAAAAATATTGATCCCCGCGGAGGACAGATTAGTTTTGGTATACAGCCCGGAAACTACAAATTTGTATTCCGGTCTGACAAAGCAATGGGAAGCAAATACACACAGATAAAAGAATTTACAGTTAAATCAGGTACAACAGCAAATATTAGGATTTATTAAAATAAGCAGAATGGCAAATACTAAATTTACTTACACAGAAAAAAAAGACACACGTTCCGGGTTCGGTGACGGGTTATTGGAAGCGGCTAAACAGAACGATAAAATAGTTGGCCTCTGTGCCGACCTTACCGGCTCTTTAAAAATGGGAGACTTCCAAAAAGCTTTTCCTGACAGGTTTTACCAAACAGGTATAGCCGAAGCCAATATGATGGGCATAGCAGCTGGTATGACAATTGGCGGTAAAATACCGTATACAGGAACTTTTGCCAATTTCTCTACCGGAAGGGTTTATGACCAAATCAGACAATCAATTGCTTATTCTGAAAAGAATGTAAAAATTTGCGCCTCACACGCAGGCTTAACTTTGGGTGAAGATGGTGCCACCCACCAAATTCTGGAAGATATAGGAATGATGAGGATGTTGCCTCACATGACTGTAATTAATCCTTGCGACTATAACCAAACCAAAGCGGCCACTATGGCGATTGCAGATCATCATGGTCCGGTGTATTTACGTTTTGGCAGGCCGTCTGTACCTATTTTCACTGACCCAAACCAGAAGTTTGAAATTGGAAAAGCAATCACAATGATAGAAGGTACTGATGTGACAATTTTTGCCACAGGCCATTTAGTGTGGGAAGCCATTGAAGCTGAAGCTATTTTAAGAGAAAAAGGAATTAGTGTGGAATTGATTAACATCCATACCATAAAACCGATTGACGAAGCTGCCATTTTAAAATCAGTAGCCAAAACAAAATGTGTGGTAACTGCTGAAGAACACCAAAGAAATGGTGGTTTAGGTGATGCAGTAGCTCAGGTTTTATCACAGAACCAACCTGCACCACAAGAGTATGTAGCTGTGAATGATCAGTTTGGAGAAAGTGGAAAACCTGCTGAATTAATGGTGAAGTACGGCTTAGATGCTAACAATATTGTGAAAGCAGTAGAAAAAGTGATCAAAAGAAAATAATTATTTATCATAGAACAGGTTTATGCCATAATGATTTAAGGCATAAACCTGTTTCAATATCCATATAATATGATTATCCGTCTGGTTAGAATGACTTTTAAGGAAGATAAAATCCAGGATTTCCTTGAGCTTTTCAATGAGTACAAAGAAGCCATTCGAAATCAACCGGGTTGCACACACCTGGAATTATTAAAAGATATTCATCATCCTAACAGCTATTCCACTTACAGTCATTGGCAATCAGAGGAAGAACTAAACAACTACCGTCATTCAGAGACATTTGGCAAAGTTTGGCCAGCTACCAAAGCCTTATTTAGCGAAAAGCCAGTTGCTCATAGTTTTGAGCAATCAGTGATTTTGAAATAGCACTTTTCAGACTTAAACAAAGTTTGACAAAACCATTGATAAACCATCAAAAATTTTTACAGATGTCTATGACAGGGGTCTTCCACTCACTTGAAATGCAGTAGGATAATGTTCAAAACCAAATTATATCCCACTCTCGGACAAGTTTTGCTCTATTAGTTTCCAACCCATTAAAGTTCCAATTGATGACTTCATCCGCCATGAAATATTAACGACAATATTCTCGCCCATTTCCATTAAAAATTTCCTACTCCAACTCCAAAGCCAATTCTTCCCATTGCTCAGTGAGCTCTTCCAACATCTTATTAAGCGCTTCAAATGACTGATTGACTTTCATAAGTGTGTCAGGATCACCATATACTTCGGGTTTCGCCAACTCCTCCTCTAACACTTTCTTTTGCTTCTCAGCCTCATCAATCTTACTTTCTAAAGTGGTCAATTCCTTTTGTTTTGCCTTAAAAATTTGATCATCAGGGTTTTTTCGAGGTTTTTCTATTTTTTCAACCTTTTTAGGAGCCTCCTTTACTATTTCAGAAGCTCTCTTCATTTCCCTTTTTTCGTACCAATGCTGAAATTCCTCATAAGTACCAGGGTATTCTTTGATTTGGTAATCTTCTATAAACCAAATCTTATTGGCTACCCTGGAAATAAAATGCCGGTTGTGCGATACAGTAATAAAAGAGCCTTCATAATGATTAAGAGCTTGTATTAGGATGCTCTCGGACTGCATATCCAGGTGGTTAGTAGGCTCATCTAATAAAAGAAAATTCGCATTAGAGATCATGGTCTTACATAATGCTACACGAGATTTTTCCCCTCCGGATAATACTTTTATCTTTTTAAAAACTTCCGAATCTTTAAATAAAAAGCTACCTAACAAGTTTCTCAATTCAAGCTCAGAGCGATCGCTTCCTGCTTGTTTCAATTCATCCAGGATTTCATTATTTGTATTAAGAGATTCCAATTGGTGTTGGGCGAAAAAACCAAATTCAACATTGTAGCCTTCTTCTCTCTTGCCTTCTAATTTTTCTGCGCCTGCAATAATTCTTAAAAGTGTAGATTTTCCTTTTCCATTAGCCCCAATTAAAGCAATTTTATCCCCTCTTTCAATAAGGGCATCTGAGTTTTCAAGGATTTTTATATCTCCATATGATTTAGAAACATTATCAAGCTTTACAATCTGTCTTCCGGATTTGTTATTGATCTTGAAACTGAAGTTGATGACTGCATTATTATCTACTACAGCATCCACCTTATCCATTCTATCCAAAGATTTAACACGTGACTGCACCTGTTTGGCTTTTGTAGCTTTTGATCTGAAACGCTCTATAAACTTCTCAGTTTGCTTTATTTTCTGCTGCTGATTTTCGAAGGCATTTTGTTGTAGTTCTGTACGCAACGCTTTCTCCTCTTCGTAAAAAGAATAATTTCCTGCGTATACATTCAGTTGCTGCTGATCTACTTCAACTATGGTGTCAACGGTTTTATCAATAAATTCCCTGTCGTGAGAAACAATGATATAGGCCCCTTCATAACTTTTAAGGTAATTCTCAATCCATTGAATGGAGGGTAAATCCAAGTGGTTGGTTGGCTCATCCATCATCAACAAAGAAGGCTTTTCCAATAGAAGCTTAGCCAACATGACACGCATTCTCCAGCCTCCGGAAAAAGTTTTTAAAGGTCTGTTTAAATCTTCTGTTTTAAAGCCTATCCCCTCTAATATTTCTTCTGCTTTAGCTTGAAGGCTATAGCCTTCCATCATCTCAAACTGTTCCTGTGCTTTAGTTAATTTATCTACCAAGTCATCAGTATAATTTTCCTCCATCTGCTTGAGGATTTTCTCAATCTTATCCTGAAGTACCAAAGCATCCTTAAAAGCTGTCATGGCAACATGTAAAATGCTTTCCTCAGACTGGAAAGACAATAAATCCTGGTTAAGAAAGCCTAAGGTGCAATCTTTACTCATTTGGATTTCACCCTGATCAGGTGTAACATCTCCATTAATCATTTTTAAAAGAGTAGATTTACCCTGGCCATTCAAGCCTATCAAGCCTATTTTGTCTTTTGGCTTAATATGTAAGGAAGCATTTTCGTAAAGTGGCCTGTCGCCTATGTAGTAACTTAAATTATTGATTGATAACATGCTGCAAAATTAAGGTGCTTTTTATCGGAAAGAAATGATTTGGGAGAAATAGTTAAATAAATTATTAGAGGATAAAAGCAAAATCTTATTCTACACTATACATCACCTGGCTCATGAGACAATTAATTGACAATAAGCGATAATCTGTGGATTCTCATTAACCAGCTGAAAGACTATATATAAAAAACGGCAAGAAAAAGATTCCTTGCCGTTTAATTTGAAGTACTATGATGTTTATCTGATGGCCAGTCTCATTTGCTTCACAGTATTGCCCTGCACCACTTCCACCATATAAATACCAGCATGCATTGTTTCAGAAACTGGTAAAGCCTTTTGTCCCAAGTCAGCAGGTTTATGAGAATTGCTATAATAGAGTCTTCCTTGCAAGTCGAAAATCTTAACCTGTACTAATTGTTCACCATGAAAACCGGATAATTTTAAATAGATTGCCTGATCGGTGGTTGGATTGGGCACCAATGCCAGGTTAGAAGTTTCTTTCCTGTTTACCTTAACAACAGGGCTGTATTCAAAATCACCATTAAAATCTACCTGACGAAGTCTATAGTAGGACTCTCCCGCTAAAGGTGAAAAATCCTGATAAAGGTAATCTACAGAATGATTCACAGTACCATTGCCTTCGACAATGCCTATAAGCTCAAAAGTTTTTCCATCAAAAGACCTTTGGATTTCAAAAAAGTCATTATCAAATTCAGAAGCTGTTTGCCATTTCAAATCAATTCTATTTCCATTATTTTCTGCAGTAAAGAAAACTAATTCTACAGGCAATGAATTATTATCAGCATCTCCTGCTCCAAAAGTGATGTAATTGGTAGAAAAATCAAATCGGGTATTTGATGTCAACTGACCATTATTTTGATTTCCTGATACAGATGAAGCACCCTGGTCTTCCCATTCTCCTGAACTTCCAGGTTTAAACCTAACAACTCTCAACTCATTTAAAGACTCGGAAACACTTGCTGATCCATCTGCTATATTACTGCTTACATCCCAGTAGATTTTCACATTAGCCATATTAGAGCTGGCACTGGTTAAATCCCAATATTGATTAGCACTCACTACAGGATTTGGTCCAGCCAGGTTACTGTTTAATGTACCTATATCTGTATTTTCCTCAGGGCTTTCATCAAAAAAAGTAGCCGTCCAATCATCTGTTGTTTGGATATAACTTACCTCTATCAAACCATATCTACCACCTTGTCCCACAGGGAAAGGATCAAATTGAGAAGCTGTTGAAGCATTTAGATTCCTTATTAAAGGTCCATTTACGTGGCTTGAAGTTTTATATCCGGATAGTGTAGCGGAATTTTGAAGAATCAATGAGTTGTCAGTATTGGTATTAATTAATCCATTGATGAATTTAATCTCCCCACTTATTTCTACGTCATTATTTCCACCATCAATTACAGATAAACTACCACCTGATTTATCAACTTCTAATATGTTAAATGCTTCCAAACCAGTAAATGCACCGGAAATAAATTGGTTAGTATTACCATCCATTACTATTGTAGCGTTAGTAAATTCAGCATTGAAACCACTACCTCCATTTTTAATCACATCCCCTTTTACTCTCAATTCAGAATTATTGGCCATTTCAAAATCCCCACCAGTTAATTCTAAGTTCTCACAGATGTTAACACTAGTATTATTGGACATCACCTTTTTGCCATTTCCACTTAAAACTAATCTTTGAAGATTGGTAAAACCTTCAGCTAGAATAGTAATATCATTGCCAGTATCATTATTTTCATACTCTAAACCTCCACCATCAGAACAATTGGAGTCAGGGAAAAAATCTTCATAGTCTCCGGCCGGGAAAGATGCATCATCCACCAGCTTAAGAGTTCCGTTTCCTTCAATGGTTCCTAAATTATGACCAAAAGTACCATTTATTTCCAATGTTGCATTTTCTTCAATAGTAACCTTTCTAAACCTTCTGAAATTATCATTTAGCACTAGAGTATAATTACCTCGAACAACTAAATCAGGCGATTGACCAACTGATGGGGCAGCACCTCCATCATATGAACCTCCATTATCTACATTACCATCAGCAATTCCAGTTAGTGTTTCGAACAATGGTACCACATTGGGTATGGCACTTCCACATAGTAAAGCATCGCTATCATCTCTGGTGATACCTGCAGTATACCTTCCTTCTATAGTTTCGCTGGTTAAACCAGTGTAATTATTCGTTAAATCAGATTGGAATGTAATGGTATTAGCCACTTCATCAAATAACTGGGATGTATAATTCTTATCCCAGGTATCATCTGCATTTAATAATCTTGCTGGAGCATAATTATTCAAATCAAGCCCTTCACTGTTATTTATGGATTCCAGATCATCATTATGATACATTAAAAATGAACCATTGAAATTAGTAACGCTTTGTGATTTCACCAACCAATAATATTGCAACACATTTTGAGTATCATCATAATCAGTAGCACCAGCACATAATTCATCATCATCATCTGTAATCCCATCTGAGAAGTTATCAATTGGTTTAATAGTGATAAATCCATTGCCATCAATATCAGTTGCATTCACAACTGCAGGTGTATAGTTTAATAATCCCACAGGATATAGAAAACTTCCTGAGAAATTATCAGGATATATTTTCCTCACCCCTTTATCAATCAAACTGGTATTAACAGTTATCATATTATTAACATTGAAATCAGAAACTGAAGTGCCGCCTGAACCATTTTCAAATAAGGCATCTTCATCCATAATCAATAAGTTTGAACCAATGTCAAATACACCTGATACTAAAATCACTTTATGATTGATTTCAAAGTCATTCTGACCGGCTGTAACTTCTACTCCATTACCATTATCAATTGTAATGGTTCCGAAAGTACTTTGGCCATTCACAGAACGTGCAATATTTTGCGTTGCACCCCCATTAAATACAATGCCAGGACCCGCCACCGTAGACTGATGCTCACCATCATGGATTAAATCTCCTTCCAGGTTTAGTGCAATAGCGTTTGTATTTAAAATACCATCTAAAATATTTAAATTATTTTCAATAGTAGCATTATGTTCAAATGAAACCATACCATTGCCCGTTACATCTACATTCCAAAACGATATATTTCCGGTTCCTAAAATAGTTTGAGAAGAAGAAGTATTAAAGAATGTTGTCTGCTGATTTATGCCATCACCCTGATTATTAAAAGTGCCATCAACCGTAAAATCCTGATTGATCGTTAAGTCTAAACCATTAGCAGAGAACCTGCCATTATTCTCTACCTCTAAATTATTTACTGTTAAAGGATTAATAAATGTTCTGGCATTTAAGTTGTTATTTCCCGTAATCAATAGATTATTAAGAGGAACAGTTGCATTTATTCCAATTTGGCTTTGTCCTGCAGGTGTGGAGCCATCTCCAATAGTAAGGGTTGAACCTGTAAAATTATAACTATCAGGTTCCAGCCTTAAAGAAGCTGTTGTGGTAGATCCATTTTGCCTTACCACAATGAAATCACCTGCGGTATGATTGAATTCACTACCTGTGTTCAATACTTCAAACACTCCTCTGTTTTGTTCAGGGGCTGAATTAATTCCAAATCGTGCTACACCCCCACTTTGATTGTATTTTAAAACACCAGAAGTTGACAGTAGTCCTCTCCTCACTTGAGAACCTACGTCTAAAACACCATCTGTAATATCAATTTCGGCATTACCTGAAACAGAATATTCAATGAAATTATTACCATTGCCAGCACCAGAAGCCATATCAAGAGTTCCACCGCTAATAGTTAATAATCCATCTAATATTAAACCTGTATCATCACCTTCGATCAAGAAATTACCATCTCGTAACTCCAAAGACCCAGATCCAGAAGAGGCTTCAGGATTATTAGTGTTCGGTAATAAAAAATTAGATTCGTTGGCTAGTGTTACTCCAGTTCCTCCGTTTATGTCAGGAGTGTTCATAATTAAAGTACCGTTTAGGATTTCGATTGGTTGAAATGTTGAGGTAGCATCAGGAATATCAAAGCCATCACCGAAAGTAAAAGAATCCGATAAAGATTCTTTATCCATTTGAATTTTATATAATTCTATGTCTGAATTGCCCGCTGAATAATTATCTAAGAAAGAATAATTGCCTGTTCCGGATAATTTCAAGATGGCATTATTATCACTGAAATTAGAAAATAAATCGAAAGTAGCAGTTCCTTCGTCAAAAGCATCAGCAAAATTCAAGTCAATATTATTCTCAACTTCAAAAATATGCTCCACACCATTTCCACCACCTGTATTTACTGTAATTCTATAATCGTTATCACTACCACCTTTGGCTCTTCCGGTTACAAATTCCCCGGTTTTCAACTTAAAAGCCTCACTACCATTAGGGAATTCAATTCTTCCACCTCCTGTATAGCCTAATCTTGTTCTTTTTTCAACTGTATAATTACCACCAATTCTTAAAATTGATTGACCATCTACATTCAGATTTTTAGCTTTAAAATCATAATCAAAACTCACTATTCGATTATAATTTGCTAATTGACCATAAATCCGTAAAGTAGGAAACTCAGTGAAAAAATCGGTTTCATCAATATTATAAGTTCCATTTTGAGTCATATAAAAGATCACTACGCTAGTATCATTTGCAGCATATTCTCCAATATCTGCATTTACTACAGGGAAATTTGAAAGGTTATTCCTTAAATACAATTCCCCTGCTCCTGATATTTTACCTACAGTTAATTCATCTGTTGGTTCAAGCCATAACCTTGGTATATCCTCTACATCCGAATAAGTACCTTCCCTTTGAAAAATAACTTCAGCCGCTTCCTGATTTCCATTGACTCTAATAGCATCTGAAAAGTTATCTCCGCGTATTATTGCTATATCCCCTGCTTCAGGAAAATCAGGGGGGTTAGTTGTTCCAGTTGGGGCATCATACCAAGAATTATTGTCATTCCAGTTCCTGGTAGCGTTTCTATTGCTGTAATAAACAGTTGGAGCACCAACAAAATAATTTTGAATACCGGCAGTATAGTAAGCTCCTTGTAATTGAAATCCATTCCCAGGAAAATCAGTCCAATTTAAACTACCATCATTTTCAATGAATCTGCCAGCGCCAATTCCATTATTACTATCTGTAAATACAATCACATTTCGTGGGTCGGTTCCTAACAATTGACCATTATTACCACCTGAACCACCGGTTTTTATATTAGATGCATCCTGACTACTCCTGGTATAAGGATTCGAATTTAAAATTGAGCCTGGCACGTAATTTCCTTCTGTTCCGGCTACCTGAGAATCCTGATATTGAAATAATTGCGAAACAGTTGGCAATGTATTTTCAAAACCCTCGTAATCAACTTCCCAATAGATATCCAATAAATCACCTGAGGTTTCGCCTTGATTGACCAATTGCGTAGGTTGATTAATCATTTTCATAGTAATATAACCTTCATCTGCAAAAGTTGTCGCATCTTCATGAAAATAAGTGGTTCCCATATTCATTTTAGAATTTTCAGAACCATCAGGATAACCTGGTCCCAGTGGAAACCATAATATCTGTTCTTGATTATAGCCGCTATTATCATTGTCATACTCCGGATAATTGGTATTGACATTTCTTGGCCATTTCAAACTCAAGCCTCTTGCGGAAGGGTTTCCAGATACTAGAAATAAATTATTATTGTCAAAAACAGGCCTTCCTCCACTGGCCGTATTTACCTCCACATTTGCTAAATTGAAATCTAAAATATCAATTTTCAGGTTATTATTTTGAAGGTTAACTTTTCCATGACGATATTCCATTCTTTTGATATAGATATCGGAATTCAATTTTAATGTATCTCCTCCTGAAGTACCTGCCAAATTAATCCTAACATTACCAATTTCGCTTCCTTCTGTACCTGATAAATTAACAGTACCCGCGTTTATTCTAAATCTAACATTGGCATTTTTTGGAGAAACCCCATCTTCATATGTAAACAGTGTTCCATTTAATGAAACATCATTGACATAAAGTCTCATACTATATCCAATATTAAATGTACCAAAGGAGTCTGTATAAGAAATATTTCTATTATCCATTTGATCAAGAGTACCATTTTCTAAACTAAATTCATTTACTACCTTAAAAATATTAGTTCTCCAACTTTCTACATTTTTACCTCCAGATGTAGTTTTTATATCAGTTGTGTTTCCTGTAACCCCTGGGTCTTTTGCTTGAAGGGATAAAACTGCATTTGGTTTATCTATAATAAGGTTATAAAAAGGATGCTCCCATACACCAAAGGTAACAACCGATTCAGGATCTGTGTAACCAACGAAAGCTTCATCGTAGGTAGTAATGTCACCTATATAAAGAACTGCATCATTATTAGAATTAAATGTAACAGTTGAACTACCGGCATTATCAGCATTACCACTCCATATGTCCAATACTGCACTATCTTCTATCCTCAAATCGCCTCCCACAAATAAGTCATTACAATTTCCTCCATCACAAAAATCAATGTAAGAACCATATGTATTGCCTCCTGAAGTTCTGGTAGTGCCAGTTTCTAATATTAGGTTATTTAAAACATAAAGATTTGGATCAGTAATAGTTCTTTCCTCTCCACCATTGCCGGAAGAACCTGTTACCACTGCAAATTTTGCATTTGCGTTGGTACTATTATTACTGTTATCCAAGGATAAATTATAAAATGGTGCTTTTGAGGTAATTTTGGCCAAATTATTATTAGTTCTGTATAAATTAACTTGTCCACCTGAAACATTTACATTACCTGGTGCACTATTAATAAAAACCAAGCCTCTATTGGACGCATCACTTACATTCAATTCGCCACCCGTCATTATAAAGGCATTTTCAGTATAAGTCAATGACAGAGTATAGTAGTTGTTAGAGGGGGAAACTCCATTGGTTTGTCCTATATTGACTTGCCCGCCATTGATCTCCAGCCCACCTACATTTTCAGGGCCATTTACTGAAGTTCTAAATTGAGGAATATTAACAGTTCCACCATTTACTTTTAATAAACCAGTACCTCTTGAAGTTATACCGCTACTACTCTCGACTTGTAATGTTCCTGCATTTATTTCTATTTCTCCATAAGGAGTTATAGCATCTCCACCTGTTTTTCTGGCAAAACCCCCATCAATCAAAAGTTTTGCATTGGTTCCAATGGAATAATTTCCTGTATTGTTTAATGGATTTACATTTATATTAGTACCTAAAACAGCAGTTCCTGTAATTAATCCAAAAGCATTCTCATTGTCTGTAGGGTCATCAATATCTCCGCCTGTATTATCATTTGCCCTTCCTGTTAATACAAAATTAGATGCTTGACTAGCAGTAAAAGTTGCCGAATAAGCCGGGTCTCCTTTATCAATTATCACTCTTAAAAAATATGTTGGGCCATTGGCACTTATTTCCTGATTTCTATCGGTTGATAATAAATGAAAGTCAGTTATGCCATCAGTAGGATCACTTCCAACAGTTTGGGTTGTTCTCTGAGAAAACCTGGCGTCTCCTTCATTGGTAAAATCACCATACAAGTTAAAATTATGTCTTACATTTTGCGTAGAAGTGGTTATCCTTCCATCTTGTGTACTACCATTATTTTGTATCAAAGCATCTCCAAAAACAGTGAATTCTCTAGATGCAGGAGTATTATCTCCAAATTCCCAAGTTCCTTTTCTGATGGTGAAGTCCCCGTTTAATGTTAAATCAGCACCTAAAACAACCTCATCAGTTGGATTGGTTAAATCAATTCTCAAATCTTTTAATGTTAAATTCTGGTCAAATTCAAGCCCGGTTCCACTTACCACTAAAAGTCCTCCATTTAATTCATTCGCAAACCCGTTTGAGCCTGTTGTACTTCCTAAAGGAAAATTAGAAACACCTGCATTACCTTGCATTTCAATTGTTCCTTTACCATTAATCACTTTAAAATCATGACCTGTAGTATTATTTAAATCTATTTTCCCATCTACTCTTAAGCTGGCAATTTCCAAGTCATTCGTTCCTGTTTGAACGTTTACAGTCTTACCATTTCTGATGATGATATTATCTTCTTCCCCTGGAATATCATTTCCCGGATTGTTAGGTGCAGGAGCTATACCTGCATCTAATGTCCAGGTGTTAGGGTCAGACCAATCACCATTTTTCAATACGTACCAGGTCTTGCTAATTAATTGTGCTCCGATACCTACCGTGTAGTAGCCAGATTTAATTCTATTCCCGGGAACTGAAATGACCAATTGATCACCATTTTCAGATGAATAATCACTAGCAAAAACTCTTTCATAATTACCTGAAGTAGAAGATCTGAATAACAAAACGTAATTGGCAGGGCTGCCCATTGTTAAACCTGCATCCCCAAAATCGAAAATCAAGTCCATATCAGACTCTCCATTATCAATGATGTTATTCTGGCTATTTTCCAAATAAAAGTCCTTTTGCCAACGTGAAGTTATATTTGCACCAATATCTGCGGTGACTCCATCTGCATGAGCAACAGCATCATTATGTCCTATGGCAAAAAATTCTAAATTAGTATTTAATCCTCCATTCCTTTCTCTTAATTGTAAGGCATCTGAAAAACCCGAGATTGATTTTTTTACTGTGCCATCTGAAGTACCAATTGCCCTTAAATCATTAAAGTAATTAGGGTCGAAATTAACATACTGTCCGAAAATATCATTTGTAATGGCCAAATTATACTTTTCGGCTAAATAGTTTTCTACAATTAGTCTTTCAGCATCATTTAACCCTCCTCTATAAATAATTAATTCGGCAATATCCCCATCAAAATAAGTACCGTAATTCTCATTTAACGCTCCAATTATTAGGTCAGAAGTTGTATTACTGATATTACCTGTTAAGGTGGTAGAAGCCAATTCATCTGTTTGCAAAAACGAACGTTGCAAAGAACCATCATAAACAGCCGAAAACACAAAATCATCGGTAACATTCACAACATCATTTGAAGAATTCAATCTATTGTTACCGCTTCCGGTATTTACGTCAAATATAAACCTATTATTGGTCCAGGTAAAGATGGAATAGCTATCCTGATTACCGGCAGCATTTCTTTTTGACACTATTCCAGTAGCTCCACTTAAGTTATTGTTATATACAACCCCTAAAATAGAAATTCCATCAAGGCTTTCATCAAGGCCCGCATTATCCAATAATTGAAGATATCTTTCAGTACCATCAAATCTAACTACCGGGTAAGCTCCGCTTGCTAAACCATCATTTCTAAAAAAAGGAACTGGGTCTGCTCCCAATTGTATTAAATCATTGTTGTTAGTCGTTTTATCTGTCCAGGTAGTTACAGCATCTCCATTGCTTAAAGATGACAAGTCTCCTGCATCCAACCAGATAATATTTTGTTTCTCACCAGATGAGCCATCAAAATTTCCCACACCAGCCGGGCCATTTTGTCCAAAAGATGATTGAACTGACAATAAATTGATTAATACAACAACTGTGATTAGAAAGTAGAATCTCTTCATAATAGATCGGTTTTCATGTAAGCTAACTGCAAATATACTATCATAATATCAAAATAAAGTAATTTCTGCAATGTAAGTTGGTCGTAAGCTCGAAGATTTAGGAAAAAACGACCAAACTAGACTTTTTATAGACGGATAGTAATTTCAAATGACTGAAAAAACTTGTAAAATATTACTTTATAATGTGTTACAAAAACACAAAACAAGATTATTCTCATATGCCAAAAAATTAAAACCACCTGTTTCTATGCCTGCATTGAAATTTAAAGAGAAGAAACCTCCTCAAATAGGATGTAATTATTAAACCATCAATGAGATAATTTAGGATGTAACTTATTTAAACCCTTTTTCTAATTAAAAGCAAATTTTAATCAGCTGCACTAAGGCAGGAGTATGATTTTTATTAATATTTTTCTTAGAAACCACTAAAACTTTTAGCACAGTTTCCGGAAACCATAAACTAGCCTGAATTAAGGGAAATTAGGAGAAAAAAGAGTCAGGTTTTTTCTTGTCCGTCTTAAAAGTGTATACATCCCTTATTTGATATTATTATAATTTTCAGCCATAATTTCACTGAAAAACAACCTGATGCTCCTACTTTTTTTATACTAATTTAAACTAGTCCAATGATTAAAAATTATTACTTTTAAGCTCACAGACGAAAACAAACCTGCCTATGAAAAAATGTTTCCTCCTGGCATTGGTGTTTATGCCTATCTGGCTAAATGCACAAAACAACGGGTCGGTGATCAATACGGACAGGCCCGGTTTCTCAGATGCTTCGCGAACGGTACCAAAAGGATATTTTCAAATTGAAAGTGGATTTTCCTTCCAATCTGAAAGCTTTAACACCTCCTTGACTCAACAGCTCATCAACTTCAATAATACACTCTTACGATACGGGATTATCAACGGACTGGAGTTAAGGGTAAATCAAAGCATACAAAGTGAGCGCATACTTGAAAATGACCAATTGAATGAATTAGGATGGCAAAAAGGCCTCTCTCCACTGATGCTGGGAATTAAAGTGAACCTGACAGAAGAAAATGATTTAATTCCTGAAACAGCTTTTGTTGCGGAAGTAACATTACCTAAAAGCCAGGGTTATTTCATGAAAGAAAAGAGTCTGCTTAGACTAAATTTCATTGCCTTGCACAGTTTAAATGATAGCTGGATATTCACCTATAACCTGGGTATTCATCAAGGCTTTAATGAAAGAAGCACACAATTTAATTACACATTGAAAAGCGTCTATACTATCAATGATTTCTCTCCTTATCTGGAGTTTTATGGCAACCGATCAATATCAACCACTCCTTTAAATTATTTCAACGGTGGTCTGGCTTACCTGGTGAACAACAAATTGCAATTTGATGTGCATGCAGGTATGGATATAGTTTCTTTTTATAATGAAACACTGGCTTACAGTCAAAGTTTTGTAAGTTTGGGTATCGGTTATATGTTTCAATTGGTGAAATGAGTCTTTTATCCATCTACAATAAAGAAAACTATTTTGAGGCTGGTTGCGATGAAGTAGGCAGAGGTTGTTTGGCAGGACCTGTAGTAGCTGCTTCCGTCATTTTGCCTGCTTCCTTTACCCACCCTTACTTAACAGACTCCAAGAAATTGTCTGCAAAAAAACGAGCTGTTTTGGTTGAGGAAATAAAAGCAAGTGCTATTTCCTGGGCTATTGCTTCATGTTCTCCAGAAGAAATTGATAAAATAAATATCCTGAATGCCTCTTTTTTGGCCATGCACAGAGCTTTGGATCAATTGAAATGCTCTCCTGATTTTTTGTTAATCGATGGGAACCGCTTCAAAAAATATCACAATATTCCCCATACATGTATTATTAAAGGGGATAGTAAATATTTCAGCATAGCAGCAGCTTCAGTATTGGCCAAGGAATATAGGGATGACCTAATGAAGGATTTGGCCAAAAAGCATCCGCATTATGGATGGGAAAGGAATGTTGGCTATCCTACTAAAACCCACAGACTAGGAATTGAACAGTTTGGAATTTGTGAGCTTCACAGGAAATCTTTTAAGTTATTTGAAGAAGAGATTATTGCTTCATGATATGGAATTGCTGAAGTCTTACTTACTGCAGACATTATACATGAAATGAGCATAAATATTCGAGGGCGAATTTATACCAACCGCCAGATGAATATTTATCGCGAATTCCATGTGGCAACTTAAAACGAACATAAACACATGAAATAGTCATAAACGCAAATGGCGGTTATGAGGCTTTATGGTGGCTGAACTATTCCATGTGACAACTTAAAAACAAATTATATACACATGAAATGAACATAAATTTTAGAATCCTTAACATACCAACCGAGGATGAATAAAATTTATTGAATTCTCCCGAAGGGATCCCTTTGGGGCATGTGACTAATGGAAATAAACATATACACATGAAATGATGTGTTAAGTTTTTCTGAGGAAGGGCAACTGAGATTAAGGAAATTACCAAGAAAATTAAGCTTTGAAAGAATTAAATCATTCTTGAATTTACCTTTATTCAAGAATGATTTAATAATAAATTTGGTGCTCAAAAGTCGTTAATTTAAATTATTAGGTAATGCTTCTTTAATGGCTATCTCACCTATTTCAATACCTGCTTCTCTTCCGGCCAAATTATCAAAATTATAATGGATACCTCCATATACTCTGGAGATACCTGCCTCCTCATACATTTGCTTGAGATTTTCTCTTTCTCCAGGAAAAAAATGACTCAACACTGTGCCCGCAGAAGCAGAAAAGGTTGAATGACCTGAAACATAAGAGGGGAAATTAGGTATACCCGTGGCAATAGTAATCTTCTCGTCAATCTGAGAAGGTCTGGGTAAGTAATATTTATATTTAGACCACCAGGACAAAATACCCGCATCCATCATGGCTCTATTCATTACAGAAAAAATTCTGGCTGCTCTCACTTCGCTTAAGCTTTCATTTGAAATCAAACCTTTTGCAATTCTGTTCCAATGTCCCGGAGGAGTAGAAGTCCCTCCCCCATCAGCCCAAAAATCTGCGATTCTCCATTGTTCCCTCGTTCTATTGTCACAAATATTTCTCACAAATTTAATATCTTCATTAAACTCATTGCTTCCTATTGCAGGGGGAGGAGGAGGTGTTGTGTTATAAACTTCTGTAGAATCATGCCATGTTTTTACTATGCTATAAAAAGGCACCATTGGCTTACGCAAAGGTGTTTCAATACATTTCCATGGCACACTTATCTGATTGGCAATGTCAAAGTAAATTAAATGCCTATCCTCCGGATCATTTGCCTCACTCATTCTATCAGATTTAGCATAATTTATTACTTGCCCTGCAATTACTTCCCCTACTTTTATTCCAGCCAGATTATCACTTTGCGTATTTACTCCTGCCCATTTCCTGCTTTCTATATGTTCCTCTGCCAATTCTTCCAAATACTCTTTCTCTAATGGAAATAAATAACTTAGAACCTCTTGAGAAACTTTCGCCACTACAGCATGTTCCGAAGGGTAAGACGGAAGATCACTTATTTCGAATAATAAGTCTATATCTTGCGCATAACTAGCAGGTGCCTGGCGGTTAAACTCATATTTATAAATCCAGGTATTAATTAGTGCATCCTGCTGAGCAACACTTAACAAAGCATAAGCCCTTGCTGCAAAAGGTGGGTGTGCAAAAGGTTTTTGAGGATCAGTAGCTTGACCTACGCGTGGTGCCACATTATACTTACTCACTAGTTCCTGTGCTATTTCATTCCATCTTAATACTGCTCCTGCAGACCAGTATTCTGCTTTTCTCGCTTGTTCTGCAGTTCTTGCATTCGTAATGGTCACCAATTCTGATAACTCATTTTGATAAGCGGGAGTATTAGCTTCAGCAGCCGGATCTATACTTATTAAATTATGATAATCTAAATCGAGGACAGTTTGCCAGTTAACTGCTTCAGCGTCAGTACTGACAGGATTTAGTATGGGGAGTTTCTCCATCTCAGGAAGATCCTCCTTACATGCCAGCATTAATAATATAAAAATGCCGCTTATTATATATAGGTAAATATTCTTCATTTCTTTCTTTATTTTAAAACCGATAATTTATAGACTAAACCTCCACTAATACGTGTCGCTTTTCCGATATTTTCACCTGATAATGTAAAACCCATTCCGGCACTAACACCTAAGTTTTTCACAAAAGGTAATGTGGAATATAGATTGAAACCTGTTCTTAAGAATGATATCGCATTTCCCGGAAAGGGGACGCCAGGCCCTATATTGGTGCCTTTTTTTGCTATTTGATTACTTAACCAGGCATCCGCATAGAAAGATTTTATGTTACCACCAATTCTTGCAGTAAAGTCGAAGGCGTCAGGAACTAATACTTCATACCCTCTGTCAATGGTTACATTATAATTATGCAAGTACCCTCCTTGAGCCATTATAAATAAACCCATTGGTAATTGATGTTGGACTAAAAGCCTGAACTCAGTCCTTTTGGCCTGGTGGCCAATGGAAATAGGTGCATCCGCTATGTATTGACTTATTGGAGTACTGTAACCTAAGCCTGCCGAAAGTGAAAATTGGCCTACAGATTCAAAATTGTGATTAAAAAGTCTTCCTTTCAGGAATATACTTAAATCTTGAAAGTCACTTTGAGGAGACCAAAAGCCCGCAGATGGTTTGGAAGAAATATAAGGTAAATTGACTACTACATTTAAATAATCCGTGATTCCTCCAACAACATATAAACTTGTACTATTAGTAGTAATTGTACCTAAATTAGGGTTTTGTGTTTTAACTTCTCCTACATAATAGGTATCGTAATTTTCAGTGCTAAAACTTAAGGCAGATATAATATCTCCTTTCTTTTGCATAAAGCCGTCAAGTATAAGGCCTTGCGCATAATTATATGATGCATAGAGACTAAGCATCATCAATATGAATGTTTTTTTCATTGTGAATTAGTTTGAAATTGAATAAATGAATTACTCCTTAAACCTCTGAATGAGATGTATTTTAGGAGAAACAAAAAATCAAACTAAGAAATTAGGTGGGGGTAATAAAATAGAAGGGTATACAGATTGATAAAATTCAGAATAACTGGTGATGCACATCTGCTCAATTAAATAGTTATTTTCAATTTCTATAGGATTTAGGGCGCTAATAAAGATAGGGAAAAAGCAATAAATAATATGAGGATTCATATTTTCCTGTAGATCAACTAAGCTAAGTTCCTTCAATTCTATCAATATTTTTGTGTCTTCATTCATAATTGAATAATGAGAAAGTTCACCATTCGTATCATCTGAAAAAATAAATGGCGCACTGTAGCCCATTCTCACATAATTAGCAGGGTCTACCTCTAAAATTCTTATATCTGAAGATAATTGAAACCTCTCAGACAAATAATCAGCCATTAAATTTTCTTTTGCAGTCATAGTAGTTCTCACTACAATAGCATCAACTAAGCTAATTGTAAATAAGCTTCCCAGCCATTGGAAGGCCATCATTACAATTAAAAAGAGAACTATAAAATTCTTCATTAGTGAATATAAATAAACATACAGATGAATATAATTGATAATTTATCAATTTCCAATTATTTCATAGTGCTATTCATAGAAGATAAAAATATTCCAACCTTACTGGAATCTGGCTGCCATTAGCAAACTCAATTCCTTATACTTTAAATTGAATTTTTTGGCAATATGCATGTTGGTCAAGCCACCTTTATAAGTGTAAACACCCTTCATAAACCATGAGTGGCTAAAAATCATTTCTTCAATTCCACCAACTTCAGCGGCTTGTAAAAGTATCGGGGTCAAGATATTGCTTACTGCTGTGCTGGCTGTACGTGAAACCCTTGAGGCTATATTGGGCACACAATAATGGATTACATCAAATTTCCTGAAAGTGGGTTTATCATGCGTGGTAACTTCGGAAGTTTCTACACAACCTCCCTGATCAATGGTAACGTCAATAATCACAGCATCCTTTTGCATATTCATTACCATTTCTTCTGTAATGATGCATCTATTTCGCCCTTTTTCAGCTCTGATCGCTCCAATTACTACATCGGCTTCCATAAGTGACTCGCTTAACATTACGGTATCCAACGTACTGGTATGAACAGGCTGCCCCAATGCGTGTTTTATCCTTCTTAATTTGTAGAGTTGGTTATCATAAATTTCTATTGTAGCCCCCAAACCTAAAGCAGCTCGCGCAGCGTATTCCCCAACCGTACCGGCACCCAGGATTACCACCTTGGTAGGCCGCACTCCTGTAATTCCACCTAAAATGATTCCTTTTCCATTGTTCAGGTTATTAAGGAGTTCCGTGGCAATATGGATAGCTGAAATTCCTGCAATCTCACTCATTGCGCGCACTATCGGCATCCCTCCTACTTTGTCTTCAATCAGTTCAACCCCAATCGCATTTATCTTCTTTTCATTTAAAGCCTCAAAATAAGCTTTATCCAATTGTCCAATTTGCAAGGCAGAAATCAAAAACTTACCAGGTTTAAAATATTCAATTTCCTTTTTGGTAGGAGGCTCAATTTTAACGACCAAATGTGCTTCAAAAGCCTCTTTGGCGGAGTAAACTATTTTGGCACCCGCATCGCTATATTCATTATCGCCAAAATTACAGCTTTTGCCCATCCCACTTTCTACTATAATTTCATGTCCGTTGTTGGTCAATAAAGCCACCGCTCCGGGAGTTAAAGGCACTCTCCGTTCCTGCAAAGAGATTTCATTGGGGATACCAATTTGTAAGGAATTGTTCCTCTTTTCTACAGCCAATAATTCTTCCTGGGGATAAAGCCCTGATTTCCGGGCCAATACTTCAAATCCCTTACGAGACATCTCCTTTGCCATGTTTTTCAACTTTAATCATCCTGCTGTCAGCCTTATCAGCACTAACAATACTAATTTTCAGAAAAGAATCAGGAAGTAGTGAAGGAATCATTTCAGGCCATTCGATCAGACATAAATTCCCAGAATAAAAATACTCCTCAGCCCCTATTTCAAAAGCTTCTAATTCATTCTTAATTCTATAGAAATCGAAATGATAAATAAGGCCTACTTTAGGTGATTCATACTCGTTCACCAATGCAAATGTCGGACTACTTACATGATCTGAAACCTGCAGATAACTACAAAGGCTTTTTATAAAGGTGGTTTTACCACCTCCCATTTCAGCTTGAAATGCCCAAATAGAGTATTCTTTTCCAAAATGAAAAATTTCCCTTGCAACTTCTGCCAAATCAACCAGTTTCACTTTTTCAAAAAGCAAATTTTTATCGATTTCACTTTCCATTCTTCGAAGATAAGGAAATAATAGGAATTATCATTTCCTCCATCGAAACACCTCCATGCTGGAAAGTATCTTTGAAGTAGTTTACGTAGTAATTGTAATTGTTGGGATATGCAAAAAAACTTTCTCCTTTGGTAAAGACATATGATGTACTCACATTCAATTTTGGTAAATGAAAACGTTCAGGCTTAGGCACTTCCAAAACATCATTATTATTTTTATAACCCAGGTTTTTACCTTGTTTGTAGCGTAAGTTAGGATTTACGTTCTTATCGCCCACAATTTTAAAAGGTTTTTTAACCCTAATTGTTCCGTGATCTGTTGTGATCACCACTTTTACTTTTTTATTGGAAATCCTCTTCAGTAATTCCAATAGAGGCGAATGTAAAAACCAACTCTGTGTCAGGGAACGATAAGCTGATTCATCAGCAGCCAGTTCACGGATCATTTTCATATCTGTGCGAGCATGCGAAAGCATATCCACAAAATTATAGACCAACACATTGAGGGAATTATCCATCAACTGGGAAACATTATCCAATATTTGTTTACCCTGGTTTACATTTACTATTTTATTATAAGAAAACTTGTCTTTAATATTTCTCCGTTTCAAATGCCTATCCAAAAACTCATCTTCATGATTATTCTTTCCTTCGTCAATATCCTCTCCTACCCAGATATCTGGATGCCTGCCAGCCATTTCATCTGGCAACAAGCCGGAAAAAATTGAATTCCTCGCATAGGCAGTAGTGGTAGGTAAAATGGAATAGTAGTTGGTTTCCTCATCCAGTTTGAAATGTTTCAAAACTTCCCCTTCAATTAATTTCCACTGATCGAAGCGTAAATTATCTATCACAATAAAAAACACAGGAACATCCCCCAATAACGGAAAAACCTTTTTTTCCATTAGCTGATGACTCATTAATGGGGCATCTGCTTTAGAATCGTTCAACCAATCTTCATAATTTTCGTCAATAAAGCGGGCAAAATTATTGTTTGCTTCCACATGTTGCATAGAAAGCACCTCTGCCATACTTTGATCTTCTGTTTGGTCTATTTCCAAATCCCAGTAGACCAGCTTTTTATACATTTCAGCCCATTCTTCATGGTCTAAGTCATCACCAAAAGCCAGGCTTATGTTCCTAAAATCCTGTTGATAACCTTGATTCGTTTTTTCAGTAACCAGGCGTTTGTTGTCCAAAATCTTTTTTACCGAAAGCAATATTTGGTTGGGATTAAGTGGCTTAATCAGATAATCGGCTATCTTGGAACCAATAGCTTCCTCCATTATATATTCTTCCTCACTTTTGGTAATCATTACCACCGGCAAATTGGGATTATTGGATTTGATCACACTTAATGTTTCAAGACCTGTCATCCCCGGCATATTCTCATCTAAAAACACGATATCATAGTTGTTTTCCTGGCACAAATCAATGGCTTCGGAACCATTATTCACAGGCGTTACCTTATATCCCTTGTTTTCAAGGAAAATAATGTGAGGTTTTAATAGATCAATTTCATCATCTGCCCATAAAATCTGATAGTTTTGCATAAATTATATTTGTATTTAAAAATTGTAAGTGTTGGAAAAGATAAAGAAAATAAACGACCCAATTTATGGTTTCATTACAATAAAAAGTGATTTACTTTTTAAAATCGTAAATCATCCCTTCTTTCAACGCTTACGTAGGATCCGACAGTTGGGTTTGAGCGAATTTGTTTATCCGGGAGCTACCCATACCAGATTTCATCATGCTTTAGGCGCCACACATTTAATGGGAATGGCATTGGATCAGTTAAAGGAAAAAGGGATTGACATTTCGGATCAGGAATATGAATCTGCGCAGATAGCTATATTATTGCACGACATTGGCCATGGCCCATTCTCTCATGCGTTGGAATTTAGCTTGTTACAGAACATTACGCATGAAAATATTTCTCTCCAATTCATGAAAATGTTAAATATTCAATTTTCAAACAAGTTGGATTTGGCCATTTCCATGTTTAAAAACACCTATTCAAGAAAGTTTTTTCACCAATTGATCTCCAGTCAGTTGGATGTTGACAGGTTAGATTATTTAAACAGGGATTCCTTTTATACAGGAGTTTCGGAAGGAAACATTAGTGTGGACAGGATCATTAGTCATTTAATGGTAGTAGATGATCAGATAGTGGTGGAGGAAAAAGCCATTTACAGCATTGAGAATTTCTTGAATGCCAGAAGATTAATGTATTGGCAGGTATATTTACATAAAACAGCCCTTAGTGCCGAAAGAATGTTGATAAACCTAATGGCACGAGCAAAGGAAGTACATAGCCTTAATGATGTTTCCAAAGCTTTAAAATACTTTTTGGAAAACAATTTTAATTTGGATGATATTCAGGACAAGCCGGAAATTATTGCCCACTTTTCATTATTAGATGATGTGGATATTTGGCATGCTATAAAAACATGGTCTACAAATAAAGACAAGGTTTTGAGCCAATTAAGCGGAAGATTACTGAATAGAGATTTATTCAAAATCAAATTGAGCAATGAGCCACTTGCAAAATCAGATATAAAAGCCTTTAAATTAGCGATCGTTCAAGAGCATCATTTATTAAATAAAGAAGCCTCTTATTTTTTATCACATGGAGAAGTGACCAATTCCGCTTACATTTTGGGAGGCAAAAGTATCAATATTTTAACAAAAAAAGGAAATGTTATAGATATTGCACAGGCGGCCGATTTACCAAATATAAAAGCAATGAGTAAAATAGTGAAAAAATATTATCTCTGCCTCCCGAAAACTGTATCTTTGTAAATTCAATATAGATCTAAAATTTTAAATGGAATTTAGTGTAAAACAAATTAGCGAATTAATTGGAGGTCAATTAGAAGGTGATGGAAGCCGTTTAGTGGACAATTTAGGCAAAATAGAGGAAGGAAAAGAAAAGACTATCAGCTTTTTATCCAACCCTAAATATGAGCATTTCATCTATAGTTCGCATGCTGCTGCTATTATTGTAAAGGAAGATTTTCAACCAAAAAAGAAAATATTACCCGCACTTATAAAAGTCAAGGATCCATACTCCGCTTTTACCCGCCTTTTGGAAGAGTACCACACCATCGTTTCGTATGCGAAATCGGGCATAGAAGAACCCTGCTTTCTGGGTGAGGGAAGCCAGGTAGGTGAAGGGGTATACAGAGGAGCATTTTCATATATCGGCAAAAATGTTAAAATAGGTAAAAATGTTAAAATATACCCACAAGTTCATATAGGTGATAATGTAGAAATTGGTGATGAAAGCATTATTTTCCAGGGAGCAAAGGTATATGCGGATTGCAAAATAGGTAAGCGATGTAATTTGCAAGCAGGGGCTGTAATTGGAAGTGATGGCTTTGGATTTGCGCCTCAGGCAGATGGCAGTTACAAAACCATTCCTCAGCTGGGCAATGTTATACTGGAAGATAACGTAAGTATAGGAGCCAATACAACTATAGACTGTGCTACGTTAGGATCAACCATTATTAGAAAAGGAGCCAAAATTGATAACCTGGTTCAAATTGCTCATAATGTTGAGGTCGGTGAAAATACAGTAATTGCATCCCAAACTGGCATATCAGGTTCTACTAAAATTGGCAAAAACTGTGTAATTGCTGGTCAGGTGGGCATAGTAGGTCACATTGAAGTAGCAGATCATACCACAGTAAGTGCGAAATCAGGCATATCAAAAACCGTGAGGAAACCCCACACTATTTTGTCAGGCTATGTGGGTTTTGAACATAAAAAATTTCTGCGAGCAAATACTATTTTTAAAAACCTACCTGAATTATCCTTGAAGGTACAGAATTTGGAAGAAAAAATTTTAAATTTGCCGACTGACAAGAAAAACTAAATGTATACAAAGCAGCATACCATTAAAAAATCTATTACCGTTTCAGGGGTAGGACTTCATACAGGAGGAAAAGTTAATCTTACATTCAAACCAGATGAAATAGATTCAGGCATAAAATTTCAAAGAGTAGACCTTCCTCACCAACCCATCATTGAAGCTGATGCAGATTTAGTAGTTGACATTTCCAGAGGAACAACACTTGAAAAAGATGGAGGCAGAGTATCTACTGTTGAACATGTTTTAGCTGCCCTGGTAGGTCTACAGATTGATAATATTTTAATTGAAATAGATGCGGCAGAAGTTCCGATAATGGACGGTAGTGCCATTCTATTCGTTGAAGCACTTGAAGAAGCAGGCCTTGAAGAGCAAAATGCATTGAGAAACTTTTTTGAATTGCCGGAAGGCATATTCTATCGTGATGAAGTAAAAAATGTTGAAATGGCAGCCCTACCTGTAGATGACTATCGGGTTACGGTAATGGTTGACTATAATTCAAAAGTACTGGGAAGCCAGCATGCTTCTTTGAATAAAATCCAGGATTTTAAAACTGAGATAGCCTCAAGCAGAACATTTGTGTTCCTACATGAGCTACAGTATTTATATAATAACAATCTTGTTAGAGGTGGCGATTTAAACAATGCAATTGTCATTGTGGATAAGTTAATTGAGCCAAAAGAATTAGATGAGTTGGCTAAACTATTTAACAAGCCAAAAATTGAAGTAAAAGAAGAGGGCATATTAAACAATATAGACTTGCGCCATAAGAATGAACCTGCTCGACATAAATTATTGGATGTTGTAGGAGATTTAGCCTTGGTTGGCCGACCAATCAAAGCACAAATTCTGGCAGCAAGACCCGGTCATTCTACTAATGTAGAATTTGCAAAGAGGATAAAAAAGGCTATTAAACAAGCGGAAAGAACAGCTCCAAAATATGATCCAAATGCAGAGCCTATTTTAGATATTGAGGGTATTTCAGCAAAACTTAAGCATAGATATCCATTCCAGTTAGTGGATAAAATCATTCATCAGGATCATAAAACTGTGGTTGGGGTAAAGAATGTAACCATCAATGAAAATTTCTTTCAGGGACATTTTCCTGATAATCCGGTGATGCCGGGAGTTTTACAGGTTGAAGCAATGGCACAAACAGGAGGAATACTAGTGCTCAGCACAGTACCTGATCCTGAAAACTACTGGACCTATTTTTTAGGAATAGATAATTGCAGGTTTCGTAGAATTGTAAAACCCGGAGATACAATAATTTTAAAATGTGAATTATTAGCTCCTATAAAAAGAGGAATTGCTAAAATGCACGGAACAGCATTTGTAGGTAATAATGTAGTAAGCGAAGCAACACTTACTGCAAGAATTGTTAAAAAAGAAGAAGTTGCTAAATAAATTCCAAAACTTGAGCAAGTATAAAACCAAATGAGTCCGGAAAGGAATTATTATATATTCAACCGCTACTTGGTTTAATTAAAAACATTTACATAAATGGGAAATTCATTAAATTATATACACCCTGAGGCCAAAATAGGTAAAAACGTGGTCATAGAGCCTTTTGCTTTTATCGATAAAAATGTGGAAATCGCAGATAACACCTGGATTGGGCCTAATGCAGTCATTAATTCAGGCGCCAGAATAGGAAAGGGTTGTAAGATTTTTTCAGGTGCAACAATTGCGGCCATTCCCCAGGATCTTAAATTCGCAGGGGAAGAAACGCTTACTGAAATAGGAGACAATACAATTATTAGGGAATACGTCAACATCAGCAGAGGTACAGATGACAAAAAAACAACCAAGATAGGGTCGAATTGCCTGATTATGGCTTTTGTACATATTGCACATGATTGCATGATTGGTGACAATTGCATTATTGTTAATTCAGTTCAGCTAGGTGGGCATGTTACTATTGATGATTGGGCTATTATTGGTGGGGCATCTGCCATACATCAATTTGTCAAAGTAGGACGTCATGTAATGATTTCCGGTGGCTCACTTGTCAGAAAAGATGTACCTCCCTATGTAAAAGCTGCAAGAGAACCTCTTACTTATTGTGGTATTAATTCTGTAGGGCTGAGAAGAAGAGGCTTCTCAAATGAAAGAATTAATGATATTCAGGAAATTTACAGAAACTTGTATTTGAGTGGGCTCAACAATGCCAAAGCCCTTGAAAAAATTGAAACACTCATCCCAAGTAGCGAAGAAAGAGATAATATTACCTCCTTTGTAAGACAATCGGAAAGAGGTATTATGAAAGGTTACAGCAATTAAACTGATGTTTGATGGAAATTAAACTAACAAACCTTTCAAAGAAATTTGTTAGTAACACCTTATTTAAAGGTCTTAATGCTACTTTCCTGACCAATAAGGCTTATGCCATAACAGGATCAAATGGTAGTGGGAAATCTACCCTGCTCAAAATCATAGCAGGATATATTGCACCCTCATCAGGAAGTGTAAATTTTACAGAAAACGAAATATTAGTTCCGAAAGACAATCACTTTCAACATATTAATATTTGTGCCCCCTATTTAGATTTGGTTGAGGAGTTCACTTTGGCGGAACATATTGAATTTCACAGTAAATTCAAAAAAGTTTACTTTGACAGTGATCTGCTGGAGGAAATTGACAAGGCACAGTTGTCTGACAGTTTGAACAAGCCTGTTCAGGAATTTTCATCAGGGATGAAACAGCGTTTAAAAATCATTCTGGCTACCTGTTATCACTCCAATGTATTACTCCTGGATGAACCAACTTCTCATCTTGACAAAGCCGGTAAAGAGTGGTATAATGAGTTAATAAAAGGAAAAATTAATGAAAGAATAACATTATTTTTTTCAAATGATGAACAAGAATTTACTAGATTTACAGATAATTTAATTAATATTGAACAATTAAAATAGAATTCAATTGGTATTGACAATATATATCAATACTTTAAACTTAATTTTTAAAAGGAATCCAATTAATTTAATCACTATGAAAAAGAAATTAACACTATTAAGCTACTTTGTACTTGCTTTTGCTTTGGTTTTTACTGCATGTAAACCTGATGATGATGTAAGTCCTGAGCAAGAAAAGCTTAATGAACTTAATGGTACCTGGGAAATTACGCAGGCTGTAACGCCTAATGAAACATTGCCTTTAACTGGGGTTACTGTTAATTACACAGCTGAAAATAGCTCTTTTGCCTTAACAGGAATTGGTACTTTAAATGACAATAACCTAAATCATAGTGAAGTTATTACTGCAAGTGGTACTATTTCATTGAATGACAATTTGGATGTAATGACACTTACTCCCGGAGGAGCAATTAATTTCACTGTAAGTGGAACAACATTGACTTTAACTTATCAATCAAGCTTCCCAAAAGCAACAGATGAAGAAAAAAGCATTACTTTGACTGCTACAAAACAATAAAGTACTATACTTTGAAATCTAAGACCACCTGACTAGCTTGGGTGGTCTTTTTTTATGAAAAAATTTAAACAGCAATTATCTCGTTATCATTCAGAATTTCCTGAAGAGTTATATTTTAAGGAGAAAATGCTTTTGCATCTGGCAGAAAAAGGTGAAAAAGCCTTTCTGAGAGAATCCGCTGATGCCCATTTTACAGCTTCAGCCTGGCTAATAGATAAAATGCACAAAACCATCCTATTACTTAAGCATAAAAAGTTAAACAGATGGCTTCAACCGGGCGGTCATGCAGATGGCATGCATGATTTGGAACTGGTGGCTATAAAGGAAGTAGAAGAAGAAACGAACCTTACAGATTTGCGCATTGTATCTACAGGTATATTCGATATTGACATACATACAATTCCGGAATACCAGTCCGTTAAAGAGCATGAGCATTACGATGTGCGTTATGCTTTTTTTGTAGCCAATTCAGAAGCAACAAAAATCAATAATGAGAGTAAAGAATTTAAGTGGCTTGGTACTGAGGAAATAAAAGTACTAACCAGCAATCCCTCAATCCTGAGAATGGTTGAGAAAACTCAAAAGCTATTTTAAAATGCACGCCAGAATACTTATTTATGGAGCTTACGGATATACAGGTCAATTAATTACCAAAGAAGCAAAAAAACAATCCGTTTTGGTTCATTTAGCAGGGAGAAATGAAGAAAAACTTCAAAAAGTAGCTGATCAAACCGGTTATGAAGCCACTGTTATCTCTTTAGAAGAAAGTGAAAGACTAAAATCCTTCTTACAGAATTTCGATACTGTTATTCATTGTGCCGGCCCTTTCTCAGAAACAGCCTTACCTATGGTAAAAGCATGTCTTGCCAGCAAAACCAATTATTTGGATATTACAGGAGAAGTATCAGTTTTTGAAAATATAATGGCTTTCGATAATGAAGCAAAGCAAGCCAGGATTGCAATGATCCCCGGGGTGGGTTTTGATGTAGTTCCCACAGATTGTCTGGCTGCTCATTTAAAAGAAAGGATGCCTGATGCCTCTCATCTGGAAATGGCTTTTGTAGGTGATAAAACCGGGATGTCAAGAGGAACAGCAGTAACCATGGCCAAAAATATTTCCAAAGGTGGATATATCAGAAAAAATGGAAGATTAACCAATGTGCCTTTAGCCTATAAAATAAAAGAGATTGAATTTCCTCACCGTAAACAATGGTGTATGACTATCCCCTGGGGTGACCTGATGACCGCTCACCACCAAACAGGAATTCCTACTATTGAAATATATTCCGGGGCAAGTAGAAAAATGTTGAAGAAAATCAAACGTTATAGATTTCTGAAGTTTTTGCTCGGCATTTCATGGATTCAAAAAATGGTAAGAAAAAAAATTGAAAACACTGTGACAGGCCCTTCAGATGAAGCACTCACGCATGGAAAAACCTATGTGGTGGGAACAGTGACAAACAACGAGGGAGAAACTCTAACGAGTACCCTTGTCACACCAGAGGCTTACAGGTTAACAGCCCTAACTGCACTTGGAGCTGCCATAAAGTTAACCCATACAGAAAATAAAAGAGGTTACCTGACTCCTGCTCAAGCATTTGGAAAGGATTTTATATTGGAATTTGAAAATGTTAGTAGAAATGACAAGACATAAAAAAACCCCGGTGAACCAAACCGGGGTAAACTATCAACCTTAAAATTACGCTCATTTGAAAAATGAATCGTAAAGCTTATTACAAATGTAACATGCTTTTCTGATTACAATTTATCACAAAAGCAGTTTTTCTAATGCATGTAATATTTTTCACATTTTACAATAATTATAACTAAAGCAAAATGTCTCTAAAAATCAACTACTTACTCATTATCATGCTTTTCACTTTTAGCTGTAACCCATCGGAAGAAACGCTATTAAAAGAAAGCAGGGCCAAAATGCAGGAAGAATCCTATGACGAAGCTATTAATTACCTCAATAAAGCATTATCAACTAATAATACAAATTTGGATGCACTCAATATGCGAGGGGTTGCCTATTTTCAAAAAGAGGAATACTCCAAAGCAATTGAGGATTTTAACAAATACATAGAATTGGATACCTCCAATTATAAGCCGTACTATAATAGAGGAAATACTCATCTGGAGCTAAATAATTACGAAAATGCATTATTAGATTACAATAGGGCCATCAATCTAAAGCCCAATGATGCCGATTTGTACATCAACAGGGGTACAACACTATTCGAACTGAAGCAATATGAGGCTGCTATTGAGGATAATAGATTTGCCATCAAACTTTCTCCTAATAATTACATTCCCCACCTAAACAATGCAAAGGTTTTTATCCAATTAGGTGGCTTTGAGGAAGCAGAGAAGTTGTTAAATACAACACTGGAATTGAATCCTGAAAGTGGGGAAGCTTTTTATTGGTTGGGCTTCATAAAAATAAATACCGGCAAGCCGGAAGAGGGCTGCGATCATCTGGTAAAAGCAAAAAACAGAGGCTTTCAAGATGCAGAAAATGCATTGGATAAATTTTGCAAATAAATAAGTAATACCACAAAGCAATGAATAATTGTTTTGTGGTATTTTTTAAATCAGGATGCAATTAGCACAATACAGAAGGCAATAACACTCAACCAAAATTTATAAGCAACCAATGCCGGAATGGCAATAATTCCTAATTCCATAAAAACTAAGATCATCACAAGGATAATAGCTACTAACTTTAGTAAATTTTTCGTTTTTCTGCTCATTTCATTTTCTGTTTTGGTGATTAGTAACTTAAATATAAAATTCTCTTTTCATAAATCTGTGGCTTAAGGCAATTTTCCTCTAAATTAGCGGCAGAAATATGGCAGAGATAGGCAACAACATTCAAAAAGCGAAATCCCTACTTGATAGAGGTGAGTTAGTAGGACTTCCTACCGAAACTGTGTACGGACTGGCAGGAAATGCATTAAATACTGAAGCTGTCAGTAAAATATTCGAAGTAAAAAACAGGCCTTATTTCGATCCGCTAATTTTACACACCCATAGCATTGATGCCATCAAACTTTATACTGAAAACATACCTGAAGAAGCTATAGAGCTAGCCCATAAATTCTGGCCGGGCCCACTTACCATCCTGCTCAAAAGAAACAATAAAGTACCAGACCTAACCTGTTCAGGTTTGGACAGAGCTGCTTTCAGAATCCCTAATCATCCGGTGGCATTAGAGCTATTACAAAATTTGGATTATCCTTTAGCCGCTCCAAGTGCCAATCCCTTTGGCTATATATCCCCTACCAGTGCGGTGCATGTACAAAATCAATTAGGCGATAAAATCCAATACATTCTGAATGGAGAAGTTAGCAATGTGGGTATCGAATCCACCATTGTAGGTTTCGATAAAGATCAACCGGTAGTTTACAGACTGGGGGGATTGGATGTAAATGAAATTGAAAGCATTATTGGTAAAGTTAAAGTTATGGAGCACTCTAGCTCGCAGCCGGATGCTCCGGGAATGCTAAAAAGCCATTATGCTCCAAGAAAGAAAATTATTTTAGGCAATATTGAAGAATTATTGATCCAATGTAAAGGACTTAATATTGGAGTATTGTCTTTTCATAAGGAATATAGTGAGGCAGACTTGTCCTATATTTTAAGCGAAAAACAAGATATGCATGAGGCTGCCAAAAACCTATTTTCCTATCTTCGTTTATTAGATGAAAGTTCAGTTGATATAATATTAACTGAACTAGTACCTAATACAGGATTGGGCAAAGCCATCAATGACAGATTAAAAAGAGCATCCATTTAAATCGACAACTTTAAAAATAAATACAAGATGAGAACCATAGACGATTATTCATTTGAAAACAAAACAGCTTTAGTACGGGTAGATTTAAATGTTCCATTAAACAAAGCCTTTGAGGTAACCGACCACACCAGAATAGATGCTACTGTGTCTACAGTAAAGAAAATAATAAATGACGGGGGGAAAGTGATTTTAATGTCACATCTGGGCAGGCCAAAAGAAGGCCCGGAAGACAAATTTTCTCTTAGGCACATTGTAAAAGAACTCGAAAAAGCTTATGAAACAAAAGTCCATTTCAGTGAAGAGGCTGTTGGCGACAAAGCGAAAAATAAAGCAAGCGAATTGAAAGCAGGCGAAGTTTTGTTACTGGAAAATGTGCGGTTCTACGATGGGGAAACCAAAGGTGATGAGGAGTTCGCCAAATCCCTTTCCGAATTGGGCGATGTATATGTAAATGATGCCTTTGGTACTGCCCACCGGGCACATGCCTCTACCACAGTAGTGGCTAAATTTTTTACCGATAAAATGGCCGGACATGTAATGTCAGCTGAAATAAAGAATGCCGATAAAGTGTTAGAGAAAGCCGATAAACCCTATACCGCTATTATGGGTGGTGCCAAAATTTCAGATAAAATTCAAATTATTGAAAAACTTTTGAACAAGGTAGACAACCTGATCATTGGTGGTGGAATGTCCTATACCTTTTTTAAAGCATTGGGAGGGAAAATAGGTAATTCTTTGGTTGAAGAAGATAAGGTAGATTTAGCCAGGGAATTAATACAAAAAGCTAAGGCAAAAGGGGTTGACCTCAAATTACCAATCGATTCAATCATAGCCGATGCATTTTCAGAAGATGCCAATACCAAAACGGCCCAAAACCATTCTATTGAAGACGGCTGGATGGGACTTGACATTGGACCGGAAGCAACCGCTATTTTCCAACAGACTATTGAGAATTCCAAAACCATTCTATGGAATGGTCCAATGGGAGTGTTTGAAATGGAGAAGTTTGCCAAGGGAACCAAATCAATAGCAGAATCTGTAGTAAAAGCCACAGAAAAAGGAGCCTTTTCTTTAATAGGTGGTGGCGACTCTGCAGCAGCCGTTAACAGTTTAGGCTTTGGTGACAAAGTAAGCTATGTTTCTACAGGTGGCGGAGCTTTACTTGAATATATGGAAGGTAAAACATTACCGGGAGTAGCTGCATTGGAAAATTAAATAGAGCCTATTAGGCAATTACACGAGAATCATTTGTAGCTACCTGAAAATAAAAATCAAATGACGAACATTTGTAATTTATTTTTAGAATCCATATAAGTTCAAAAAAAATACCGGCCGATCGGCCGGTATTTTTTTTGACTCATTACCTTTTGAAAGAAGAAATTTACTTCTCCCCTTCTACAAAAGCCAAATCAATTGTTCTTTTATCAATATCGGTGTTTTTCACAACTACAGTCACCTTGTCCCCCAAAGTGATCATTCGCTTGTTGTTCCTACCAAACACCCGGTAATTTTTCTCATCAAATTCATAATAATCATCCTGCATGTCAGCCAGACGTACCATGCCCTCACATTTGGTTTCAATGATTTCTACAAAAATACCCCATTCGGTTACTCCGGTTACTAATCCTGCAAAAGGTTTATCCTCCACTGAAGCCATATATTCCACTTGTTTATACTTAATGGAAGCCCTTTCGGCATCAGAAGCCCGCTTTTCCATATCTGAGGAATGTAAGCACTTGCTTTCATATTGCTCAGCACTGACTGACTTGCCACCATCCAAATAGTGTTGTAATAAGCGGTGAACCATTACATCAGGATATCTTCGGATAGGTGATGTGAAATGTGTATAATATTGAAAGGCCAACCCAAAGTGGAAAGAACTTTTGGTGGTATATTTTGCTTTTGCCATAGAGCGAATAGCCAGGCTTTCCAGCACGTTTTGCTCTGGTTTACCCTCAATATCACTCATTAGATTATTCAATGATCTGGAAATGGACTTTTCCTCCACCTTTAAATCATGACCAAACCTCTTGGCAAAAATGGAGAAAGTATTTAATTTTTCAGGATCAGGATAATCATGTTGACGATAAACAAAGGTCAATTTCTGTTCCCCCTTTTTCTTGGTGGCAATAAACTCTGCTACTTTTCTATTGGCCAATAGCATATACTCTTCCACAAGCTTATGGGCATCCTGACGTACTTTCGGTACTATACCCAGTGGTTTCCCATTCTCATCCAGCTTAAATTTTACCTCAACTGATTCAAAGGCGATAGCCCCCTGTTCAAAACGCTTTTGCTTTAACTTTTTGGCTATCTCATTTAGCTTATGTAATTCCTGCACATGGTCTCCTGTTTGCGAATCCAGGATGGCCTGGGCGTCTTCGTAAGCAAACCTTTTATCTGAATGGATAATTGTTCTCCCAAACCACTCGCTATGCACTGTACCATGATCATCTAACTGAAAAATAGCTGAAAAGGTAAGTTTATCTTCATTAGGGCGTAGCGAACACAAACCATTGGATAGTCTTTCAGGAAGCATAGGTACTGTTCTGTCAACCAAGTAAGCGGAGGTAGCTCTTTGGTAAGCTTCATCCTCTAACAAAGTATCAGGCTTAACATAGTAGGTTACATCCGCAATGTGGATTCCTATTTCATAGAAACCGTTTTCCAGTTTTTGAAAGGAAATGGCATCATCAAAATCTTTGGCATCTACAGGATCGATTGTAAAAGTGGTTACTCCGCGGATGTCCCTTCGTTTGGAGATCTCTTTTTCAGTAATTTGATCGCTGATTTTTTCAGACTCCTTTAACACTGCTTCAGGAAATTCCATGGGTAAATTAAATTCAGCCATGATTGAATGGATTTCAGCTTCGTTGTCCCCGGCTTTACCTAAAACACGAATCACCCTGGCTTCAGGTTTTCTTTCCGGGCTGTCCGGCCAATTAGTCACCTCCACTATCACTTTATCCTGATGCTTGGCTCCTGCCAATTGATCATTATTGATAAAAAAATCAGTATGTATTCCTCTACTGTCAGGTATCAGGAATGCGTAGCGAACGGACATGTCTATCCTTCCTACAAATTGTGTTTTACCTCGTTCTACAATTTCAAGAACTTTTCCTTCTTCCCTACCCTCTTTATTTTTCTTGGTAACCACTACCTTCACAGTATCTCCATGAATGGCACCTTTGAGGTTAGTTGCTTTTACTATAACATCCACCTCTCGGTCTTCTACAATAATATAGGCCACTCGTGGATTGACATGATCTACCCTACCAGTAATATAGTCCGGCTCTTTAATTGAAACAAAGGAATTCCGTGAGGCTTTTTCTATTTTACCTTCATTCAATAGCTCATTTAATATCTTCTCAATATACTTTTTAGTCTCAGCTGTATTGCTTTGCAATGCTTTGGCTATATTCCTAACTGTGTAGGATTTATGGACATTGAAATCAAGGATCTGTTGTATTTCATTTTTCAATTCTGATAAATTCCTAGCCACTTTATTGGGCTTCTTTTTATCAGATGTTCTTTTATTTTTACTCATAATTAAATATAATGTTGTTTGATAAACTTCCTGTTAACTCACTATTAAAATAGCTTTAATAAATCAGGAAGTAGTAATTTTTATTTGGCCATTCTCCAAAATGGGCAATGAATTCATTTTCAGGTACAGCTGACAAGTCAGTACTACGTCTTTCTCGCAATAACTGGCAATCCGCGCTAAGTCATGATGCTTATAGTATATTTCGTTCACCATGCTACCATCTATATCATCCTTGCTTGTAGGTAATTCAAAAATGTGGGCTAACAAATCTAATTTGGCATAATGTTTTCGATCCCCAAATTTCCACATCTCCAAAGTATCCAGGTAAGGTGTTTGCCATGGCTTTTTAGAGGATACGTCCAACATATCGGGAAGTTTTAGGCCATTGATTAAAATTCTTCTGCAAATATAGGGCACATCAAACTCTTTTATATTGTGCCCACATAATAAGGTATGTGAATTATCAACTTTTACTAAAATTTCAATCAATTCTGTTAACAGTGCTACTTCATCATCATTGGCCAAAGTTTTCACTCTCAGGCTTGCTTGCTCACCAACTCCCGAGAACCAGCCCAATGACACTACAATTACCTTCCCAAATTCTGCATATATGCCGGCACGGGGGTAAGCATCTTCTGCTGTTTGTTCTTCCTTAGCGATAAATTTCGCTTTATAATTCCAAAATTCTTTTTCTTTTTCGGTTAATGACTGATAGTTCTGTTGCTGGGGAACTGTTTCAATGTCAATAAAAAGTATTGCCATTTCCTGAAGGTTTTCTGAAAGGTATTAAAAAGAAATGTTTTGTGCTAGTGATTGCAGATCAATTTATCTCTTAACGCATGGACTGCTATTTAGTTTGATATAAAATTAAAATAGACCGCACAATTTTAATCAAAAGACAAAAATGGTAACTTTAACAGATACATCAACTCATTAATCTCCATGATAAAGTTTCATCAAGTACTGCTCCTTTCTTTCCTCTTAACAAGTGCTTTCTCTTGCCAAAACCAGGAGAACCATATTTCTACAAATGAAATAATAAGGTACGACAGACCCGAAAGCGGTATACTAAAAGGTGTTTATATTCCTGTAGGTAAAGAGCTGTATTTCACTAGCGGACTGGTTGCTCCTGTGAAAGATGAAAATGCTGAAATAGGAACTTATCAGCGATATGGCAACACCTATGAGCAAAGTGTGGCCACCTTAAAAAAGATAGAGGCCACACTACAAGAAGCTAAGTTTGAATTAAAAGATGTGTATTTTCTAAGAGTCTATCTGGCCCCTAACCGTAACACCGGAGAAGTAGATTTTGATGCATGGTTCAAAGCCTATGGAGAGTTTTTCAATAATGATAACTTGAAAGAAAAAGTTGCAAGAAGTACCATAGCGGTATATTCATTGGCTCATCCTGATTTATTGATTGAGATAGAGGCTTGTGCAGCTAAGTAGTTATATTCCTCTAATGAACTACTCTATTCACCTAATAATAGAATAGTTCATTAGGCTCTTCATTCACTTCAATCCTTACCTATTTATCCACCTCACATCTTTTTTAAAACTAAAGCAGTCCTGTTTACACAATAAATCTTAAGGAAATCCCCTCCCTCTTTTTCAAAGCTTGTATGCACTACTGTCTTTGAGTCAATGCGATTGTGTCCTCCAAAGTGGGGATCATCGCTATTCAGCAGGTACTGAAATTTTCCAGCCTTAGGGATCCAAAATTCATAGTCAGGAACAGAATGATTGGGATGAAAGTTGAATACAAAGATTAAATTGGCACGTTCAAAAATGAGTACCTGATTAGTCTCATCCACATTCAGAAGCTGCGCTGGTTGAGCACTTAAGACATTATTATCTTTCAAGAGATTGACCATTGCCTGATCAAAATTATTTAAATACTCAAACTTCAATTCCGGATTATCCACCAAAGACCATTGTCTTCTGGCATATTTGTAGCTCCATTGATTTCCTTCCCTGGGAAAATCTATCCATTCAGGATGTCCAAACTCATTTCCAATAAAATTAAGATATGCCTCACCACCCACACTGGACGTAATCAGTCGAATCATTTTGTGCAAAGCGATTCCCCGATCAATGATCAGGTTTTTATCATCTTTACGCATATGCCAATACATCTCCTTATCCATTAACCAGAAAGCAAGGGTTTTATCTCCTACCATGGCCTGATCATGGGATTCGGCATAAGCTACTGTTTTCTCTCCCTGCCGCCTGTTGGAAAGCACATTCCATACTTCCATCATTTTCCACTCCTCATCCTTTTTATGCTTCAATAGTTTAATCCACTCATCAGGAATCCCCATTCCCAGGCGATAATCAAATCCAACTCCCCCTTCTGAGACAGGTCTGCAATTACCTGGCATACCACTCATATCTTCTGCGATACTTATGGCTTCCGGTTTTAATTCATGAATCAGTGTGTTGGCCAGTTGCAAATAGCGAATGGCATCCCAATCTACACCTTCTTTGAAATATTTATCATAATGATCAAAAGCAACTCCCTCACCATGATGATGATAGAGCATTGAGGTAACTCCATCGAAACGGAAGCCATCAAAGTGAAATTCTTCCAGCCAATAGCGAATGTTGGAAAGCAAAAATCTGCTGACTTCTTCTTTTCCATAATCAAATAACTTTGAATCCCAGCCGGTATGGTAGCCTCTTCCTCCCTCATGAAAATATTGATGACCTGAACCATCGAAATCATTGAGCCCTTCAGCAAAATTCTTTACGGCATGCGAATGCACCATATCCATAATAACCGCCATTCCCATTTCGTGAGCTTTATTGATCAATGATTTTAAATCTTCCGGGGTTCCGAAACGTGAGGAGGGAGCAAAATAATTGGAAACATGATAGCCAAAAGACCCATAATAAGGGTGTTCTTTCACGGCCATCATTTGAATGCAGTTATATCCCAAATCCTTTATGCGAGGCAATACATTCTCTTCAAATTCCCTGAAAGTGCCTACTCCTTCTATTTCCTGGGCCATACCGGGGTGGCATTCATAAATGAGAGGGGACTTAATTTCCTTTAATTTAAATTTTTTATCAGTCCAGGGAAATTTTTTCTTATCCTGCCAAACACAAGCTGTGAAATCATGGGTTTGCGGGTTTTGCAGGGCATATCGTGTATAAGCAGGTATTCTATCATTGGTGCCATTGGCTCCTTTCACCTGTACTTTCACTTGCGAAAAATTCTTCAAGCCCTCTTTATCAGGAATAAATATTTCCCAAATACCTCCATCTTTTTTCTTTAACGGATGACTTTCAGAGTTCCAATCGTTGAAATCTCCTTTTAAAAATAAACTTTCCGCAGCCGGAGCCCATTCCCTGTACCACCAACCTTTTTTGGAGGTGTCATGGTGGAAGCCCAGTTCATGGTGCCTTCCTGCATAATTGATGAGGGATCCATATTTGTTTTCAATGCGGGCCAATTCCTCGTTGAAATAATTAAATCGTGTATTCAAATCACTCTCATAAGGTGCTAACCAAGGGTCATCTTCAATAAGCTGCAGCATAGTCCGGTTTTTAGTTTTTGATAATTTAACAAAAGAAATATTAAACTGAACGATTATTAATTAATAAAGTAGTGCATCATGAAAATTCTTTCTGGTTTCAGTTCATTTTCAGATGACAATAAATAGAGTGAGAGACGCAACTATTCCATAAGGGTTGTTTGGCATTGAAATAGATTAAAAAAAATATCCATATTAGCCTGTGAATTCTACTCAAGATAGTAGTTTTGCAAAATTGAAATTAAAAGTATCAAGGTATGAAAATCATCACCAACATGTTGGCTCCAAAGGAATATGAGAGCAAAAATGAGTCAGGCAATATCTTAAACATAGATATGTACGATGCCAAAGAGAAAGATTATTTCTCTCCTATGGAAAGTTTATTGGGAGCTCTGGCCTCATGTGCTGCTGTGGACCTGGTGGAAATGATTAAAAAAAGAAGAAAAGAATTAAATGACCTTCAGATAGAAACGCATGGGGAAAGAAGAGAAGAGCATCCACGTTCTTTTCATACTATCCACATGGTTTTTACAGCTACCTCTCCTGATTTGCAAAAAGAAGAATTTGAGAAACTGGTGGAGTTGGCTGCAGGCAAATACTGCTCTGTTTCTGCCACTTTAGCAATAAAAGCTACACATGAGGTGGTGATCAAAAGAAAGAATGGGGAGTAATTTAACTATTAAATGAATGAAATAGAGTGGTTTGTGAGACACAAACCACGGCTTTTATCCTTTTATCTCTCCTTGTCCTGTGACTCACAGGACATTCACATTTATTTATTTGAGCCAAAGACCTTGGCTAAACAATAAGCCAGTTCCAGCTAATTAGTTCTATTCGACCTCGATTTGAGTCCTCACAAACAAGCATTGATCTTGCTAAAAACCTACCTAGAAAAAAAGTTTGTGAAGACACAAACTTTGGCGAGTTGCAAAGCACTTGTGGAGACACAAGCGTTGGTGCAATGTCGTTAAGTTAAGCTTTAAACTAAAACCTCAACCTTTTATCCTTCTCCAAAGGGAGAAGGAGGTTTGTTTTAACTTAACGACATTGAGCGTTGGCGAGCAGTGGCTAAACCACACCCTCCGCCCTCGATTTGTGTCCCCACAATCGAGCGTGATTAATTGGCGTAGTAAGCAGCCAAAACCTCAAGTCAAGGCTGGTGTAGTGCTGAAAAGTAACCAAAGTTCAATACCAGCCAAGGTTCGTGTCTCACGAACCTTTAGCTTGTGTATTAGCTTGTGTGTTCAAAATTTAGACATTTACCCCATTGAGAAGGCAACAGTTTAATGACTAATTTCTTCAAGTAAAGCCACTAATTGCTTGTTTTCCTCTTTCGTACCCACGGTTATTCTCAGGCAATCCTCACAGAGCATCACCCTGGAACGATCGCGTACCACTACTCCTTTTTCTATCATTGCTTGATACTTATCAGCCGCATCATTCATTTGAACCAATAAAAAATTGGCATCAGAAGAATAAATCCTTTTGACACCTGGCACGTCAGTCAATAACTGTTCTAAAATCTCCCGTTCAGAAATAATTTCTGCTACTTGGTTTTCCATCTTCTCCTCCCCTTCCAAAGCTTTCAAAACCACTTGCTGATTAGGTCCGCTAATGTTGTAGGGTGGCTTCACTTTATTCAGGATTTTGATCAGCTGCTCATTGGCAAATGCCATTCCCAATCGCACAGAAGCGAGTCCCCAGGCTTTGCTTAAAGTTTGCAAGACCACCAAATGAGGGTACTTATTAATCATTTTACTCCATGATTGCTGGGGAGAGAAATCAATATAAGCTTCATCAATAATGACTATGCCTTGAAATTCTTTAAGCAACTTTTCAATAGCATCCTGACGCAAACTGTTTCCTGTAGGGTTATTAGGAGAGCAAATAAAAAGCATTTTGACTCCATTTTTGGAAGCTTTCAAAATCTCCTCCACGTCCAACTGAAAATCCTCAGTCAAAGGCACTTCCACATTCCTCACATTATGAATGGAAGCTGAAACGGAGTACATCCCATAAGTAGGTGGACAGGTAATTACCGCATCCTTTCCCGGTTCACAGAAAATGCGGAACAATAAATCAATGGCTTCATCGCTGCCATTTCCTAAAAATATTTCACCTGCATCAACTGATTTCAATTGGCTAATTTTTGCTTTGATGGCTTTTTGATGAGGATCAGGATAACGATTCCATCCATTATGTTCCTCATCAAATGGATTTTCATTGGCATCAAGAAATACTTTGGCATCCCCGGAAAATTCATCCCGGGCAGAAGCATAAGGTTTTAAATTCAATATATGAGGACGGATATAATCCATCCAGTTAATGAGATTAGCCATAACTACTAAATATCAAAAATTACTTATTCTTTAAACTGTTTAAGCGAACTGTTACTGCATTTTTATGCGCTTGCAAAGATTCAGCAGCCGCCATTTCCTCTACATGGGGTCCCAAATTTTTCAAGCCTGTTTCTGTAATTTCCTGATAGGTAATATTTTTCACGAAACTATCAAGTGACACCCCGCTGTAGGCTCTTGCTGCGCCATTAGTTGGTAAAGTATGGTTAGTACCGGAAGCATAATCACCCGCAGATTCAGGGGTAAAATATCCCAAAAAGATGGAACCGGCATTTTCAATTTTGTCCGCCATTTCCCTGGCATTCTTACAAAGAAAAATCAAGTGCTCAGGAGCATAAGCATTGATTAAATCAATGGCTTCCTCCTCAGTTTTGAGAATTATCACCAGGCTGTTTTGCAAGCATCTATCCGCTATTTCCCATCTTGGCAATTCTCGCAATTGATTATAAATTTCCTTTTGCAGGTCACTCAAAATTTCATCATTAATGGTGACGAAAACCACCTGGCTATCTACACCATGCTCTGCCTGAGACAATAAATCAGCAGCAATAAAAGCCGGATTTGCATCTTCATCCGCATACACCAAAACTTCCGAAGGGCCTGCCGGCATATCAATGGCTACGGCATCCAGGCTCACCAGTTGCTTGGCAGCAGTTACATACTGATTGCCAGGGCCAAAGATCTTATCTACTTTTGGTATGGTTTCAGTACCATAAGCCATAGCCGCAATAGCCTGGGCACCGCCCGCTTTAATAATTTTAGTGATTCCTGAAAGTTGCGCGGCATATAAAATGGCAGGGTGCAAATTACCCTCCTTATTGGGTGGACTGCACAATACTATTTCCCTACAGCCTGCAATCTTTGCCGGAATGGCCAACATCAAAACAGTACTGAACAATGGAGCGCTTCCCCCCGGAATGTATAATCCTACTTTGGGTATGGCCACAGATTTTCGCTCACAAATCACCCCCTCCATCGTTTCCACTTTTAGTGGCTTTATTTGCTGTGCTTTATGAAATTTCGCGATGTTTTTATGGGCCACTTTAATGGCCTCTTTCAATTCGGTGGTCAGATGCTTTGCAGCTCCTTTGATTTCAGCCTCAGTAACAAGCATATTTTCCAGTTCCACACCATCAAATTTACGGGTATAAGCTGTCAACGCTTCATCTCCCTTTTCAATTATAGCATCAATAATAGGTTGGACTACCGTTCTGATCTCTTTTAAAGAGATGGTGGGGCGCTCCAATAATTCTTTCCAACTTTCCCGGTTGGGGTTATAATATTCCTTCATTTTCTATGTGAATTTTGCAGCTTTATCTTTTAAACGATCATTTTCTCTATAGGTGCTACCAATATACTTTCGGCACCTGCTTTTTTCAATTTCTCTATCACTTCCCAGAATTCATCTTCTTTTACGACAGAGTGTAGAGAACTCCAACCTTCCATCGCCAGTGGTAAAATTGTGGGACTCTTCATGCCCGGTAAAATTGAAATAATTTCATTGATAGCAGAATTAGGCGCATTTAACAGAATGTATTTATTCTTTTTTCCCTCCTGTACTGCATTAATCCTGAAAATGAGGTTATTAAGCGTTTGTTTTTTCTCCTCACTTAAGGATTTTGCCGCAATCAATACTGCTTCAGAGCGCATAATCACATCAGTCTCTTTCAAACCATTGCTCAATAAAGTGCTCCCGGAACTTACTATATCGCATACTGCTTCAGCTAAACCGATACTTGGGGCTATTTCCACTGATCCACTAATTTCGTGAATTTCAGCATTGACATTATTTTCTTCCAAATATTTGGCTAATATTTTGGGGTAAGAAGTGGCAATGCTTTTTCCTTCCAATTCATGAATGCCTTTATAATCCCAGTTCCTGTCAACCCCAATGGACAGGCGACATTTGGAGAAACCTAATTTCTTCACCAGGTCAACCCTGTTTTCCTTTTCCAACAACACATTTTCACCCACTATGCCCAAATCCGCCACTCCATCTTCTACATAACCGGGAATATCATCATCCCTTAAAAAAAGAAATTCCAGAGGGAAATTATCAGCAGTAGCTTTGAGCTTGCCTTTTCCATTATTAAGTTTTATACCGCATTCTTTGATCAATTTAAGGGAATCTTCGCTTAAACGACCTGATTTTTGTATAGCAATTTTCAATGTATTTATCATTTGATTTTGTGTGATTTGAAAGAATAGTAGAATAAGATAATTACGTAGGAAATGTTTTCCTCTTTAAGTAAAATCTTAATAAAATAGCAGCAATCTGCTTTGGGCGATATGATATATAGTTCCTCTTAGAAAGAGGAATGATGGAATACATGAGTGCTGTGCATCACTTGAGAAGCGATGGCTATGCTTATGATATGATTTGTTGAAATCCTCATGTGTTGGCAAATGTAAGAAGTATTTTATTAAATACAACAGACAGATAGTCCTAATTTTTTGGTGATAGATTTTTTGGAATAAAGTGAACTTAAAAAATGTAAAGGTTTCTATTCTTGTGATGGTGTTCTTAAAATAAGAGTCTAAAGGACGGACAGGAACAATTATTTTGTGATAGACCACACAAAAGCCCGAGTCAAAAAGACTCTTATATTATAGGGAAATCCGTAGAGCCCTGCGGAACTCTACGGATAGATGAGGATAGATGAGTACTTTTACTCTATTTATTGAGCGATTTCAAGTTCGTACCTATCGTAGTGACCATAGTTGTAGTTCAAAGTTAAAATGAGCTTATCTCCTATTCTTTCCACTTCAAATTTGTTGTTGAGAATTAATGTCCAATCAAAGTCTGCCGTCCATGGGCCACAAGTATTGGTAAATGTAATTTCCCTTCCAGTTAGTTTATAACTCCCCTCACAAATCAAAGGATAACGCCAGGCATCACTAGTTCCTTCAAATTCATTATTACTTAGAGTAAGCGTCACATTTGCTGTTTCATTGCTACTCTCAGGATTAAACCTATAAAAAACTCCCTGATAAGTTCCTTCTTCAATTTCAAAATTATCCTTATCATTTTGACAGGAAACACAAGTTATAAGTAATAGAACCAGACATACAGTTATAATGCTTTTCATTTTAATTAGATAAGGATGTTCAGCTGTTAAGACACTTAAAGGAGCTATTTGGTTGTAGCAAATGAGCTTTCAGTTTTAGGAAAAGGATCATAGAAGTTTAATAACCTGAGTTCGACTATTAATGATAGCGTCCCCGTATACGGGGCAGGCTATGCCGCAAAATTAAGACTTACTTTTTCAAAAAGTCTTACATTTATGCGGTATCTCATACTAAACACAATGAGATTACGGATACCGCTGTGGCGGCACAAGCTAATTTTCTTTTTTATGAAAAATGTAATCCCGATGCATCGGGACCGAAATAGCCAGTCCCGCCCTAGCGGGAACGACTTACAGCAATTCTTACTCATATTTAAAATCGAACTCAGGTTAATAAGCCTATTGCACTTATTTTGTACTTATACATCAAAAAAACATCTCACATTAAATTGTCTAATCCATTGAAAAGCTATATTTTAGTAACATGAGAAAGATAGATGCATTATTGGATGAATATGGTGAAAGCCATAAAAATGCTTTTAACAAGAAAGTTCACTGGATTTGTGTACCACTTATTTTCTGGAGCGTGGTGGCATTATTATATTCCATTCCAAACGATGCACTGACTTATGCCTTTGGGGATGGTTATTTGAATAACTGGGCAGTGGTTGTATTAATCTTTGCTTTAATTTACTATTTTACTTTATCTGTTCCATTGGCCATCGGGCTTTTTCTTTTTGCTGTACTCTGCCTTTCTGTAGCCCGTTGGGTCACTCAGCTGGATTTACTTCCTTTATGGGCAGTGGGTTTAATCGTTTTCTTCCTTGCTTGGGTGGGCCAGTTTTATGGCCATAAAATAGAAGGCAAAAAACCTTCTTTCCTCAAAGATTTACAATTTCTGTTAATTGGCCCTGCCTGGCTTCTGCATTTTATTTACAAGAAGTTAGGGATTAACTATTGAAAGAGAGGTAAGGATCAGGCAAAGTAGAACAATAGTATGTATGATTATATATGTAGTCATTTTTAACGGTTAACCTTTATAGAAGGTAACGCTAAGCATATGGCTTTGTGGCGGTTTTCAAAGGGCTGTCTTCTCTGTCCGCGCCAAAGTTAATTAAATGTACAAAATTTTCCCTTACTGCTTCCCCCGCCATAAGCTATATGTAGTGTTAGCGAATTTTATTGTCTTTTAATTCTATCTATTAAGCTTCTGAGTTCTTTTTCTTTGTCTGGTTCGTTAAGACGACCGTATGCATTGGCAATGTTAGCTAAATTGACAAGGATAATAGAAGAATCCTGTGTGCGTTGAAGTTTTAGTTCCATTGATTTTCGATAGTAGGCAATTGCACTATCGTATTCATTTTGTTGATGGAATACCGTCCCTAAGTCATTATAGCTTTCTGCAGTTTTGATAGGAAGGTCTTGCGATTCGTAATACTTTATTAATTTCTTGTAAAGAGGGTGAGCTTTTTCTGGTTGCCCAGAATAGACACAGATACTACCTAACATATCCATTGACTCCATGAGCAAAGTTGAATCAGTTTCATGTTGGGCAAATAAAATAACCTCATTAACAAGTTTTGCAGACTCCTCAAATTTTTGTTGACCGTTCAATATAGATGCCAATGAAAGTTTTGAGAAATTTAAGTCTTCTTGTTTTGTTGTTGAATCACTCCTATAAAGTTCATAACTTTTAGTTGCATTTAAATAGGCCTCATCGTATTTGCCTAATCTCCTTTGCACTAATGACAACCCGTACAGCGTGCCTGCGTCTTCATGGTAATCAATGGATTTTATGTAATACTTTTCTGATTTTTCAAGCTGGCCGAAATACATTAGAATTAGACCTAAATCATTGTTTGCATCAGCTTTCCAAAGGTCATTTGAACTTGATTCTGCAATTCGCATACGATTATTCGCTATACTAAGCGCACTATCAAATTCGTCCTTATCAATAAAGCCACTAAACTTTTTACTCATCTCAATCCATTCTTCTTGAGTTGTATCAGTTTGTTTGTCGGAACAGAAGGTGAAAAATAGAAACAGGATTGGAAGAATTTTTTTCATTGGCTGAGTATTTTCGCTAACATCCGAATAAAAAAACCATAGTGTGTTTTATCCGCAATGGATTTTTAATTAACCGACAGCAAACGAGTGAAAACGCTTACAAACATTTATACACAGCTTTATGCCGGTTACTGTATTCAAAGTGTTGAACATAAGTGATTCCTGTATCAAACCCTAAATATTCATCGAAAAGCACAGCAAAATACCTATATGTAGGTAGTACTTCTTGCACTAAAATGAGGGAAAGTGTCAAAAAAGCAATTTCCGCTGACACCCAAGGGCATCTTGCAGTTGTGAAACCCTGGTCCGGTCCATTAATCTTCTGAAAAAACAACAACCCTCTGCGCTACTGCAAGCTCAATGTCGTTTAGTTAAGACAAACTTCCTTCTCCTTTGGAGAAGGATGGAAGGTTGAGGTTTTAGTTTAAAGCTTAATTAAACGACATTGACTGCAAGCTATACCTGCAGTGCTGCAAGGTCAGTCTGCACCGCTGCAAGGTCTATCTGCGCTATTACAAGGCCAATCTTCCCTCCTGCAAAAACCTGGGATTGACTTTTGGACGCAAACACATCAGCATGGAAAGGCATCACCATTATTGGCCAGTTGAAAAATGATTTCGACAGCCAGTTACTGAAACTGCAGGAAAGTGCAGAGAATCGCCACAAAGCCAAACTGACGATTTCATTTAGATTTAGTACAAGCATTCAGCATCTATCTCTTCTTTTTTCTTCCAATAATTGTGGTTATGGTTTGGCTTCGCTACTTTAGTATTTCATTAGCGAAGTGTAGCAAACGCATTTTAGCTTCGCGCTATATAGAATTGAGTTCGAATACCAAGAATCAAAGAACATGAAGAAGTTAAAAATTTCTGACGTTATATTAAATAACTTCATCCAGTTTATTTTTATTTTTAGTAGTGTTTACTTCGCTGTTTGGTTAACCAATTATCGTGAAGCAAAAGAAATAGAAAAAATAGAAAAAAAGGCAGTTGAATCACTTTACAAGGAACTTCAAGAAAACCTAATCCAGCTTGATAAAGCAGAAAAATTTCACAAAGAAATCCGTGATCGTTTGTTCTCTTATACAGATAGTATCGAAAAAAAATTAATTGTAGCCAACAGTTTAAAACCGAAAGATCACCTTTCGAAAATTTTTACAAGGCGCTCAAATAGTCTTGGCATGCCTCATTTAAATCGAGATTCCTGGGAGATGTTACAGAGGTCTGAAGCATATATAACTTTGGATTATGAGTTGGCAAGTAATCTGGGAAAACTATATAGGCTACAAAAAAGTGGGGTTGAATTAACGATTCAGAAAATTGGTTCAGAATTATTTAACACTCAATCTCAATTTAAAAAAGAAGAATCCGAAGCATTAATTTTTTTGACAGCCTGGTCTTTTAGGGAAATCGCTGGACAAGAACAATATCTAATTAGAGCCACTAAGGAATCCTTGAATAAGCTGGAAGAACATTATCCGTTTTTGAAAATCAAGAATTAATAGATGCAGGATTGTTGATAAAACAATTCTAAAATCCATATAATCGAGACGGCCGTGAGCCATAAGCCTACAGCAGTTCGTCAATCATAATATAGCCACTCTTTCACTCCCTATCAAATTTTCGAATCCCCTGAAGTTTCGCCTTCATCCCGCTAGAGCTCCTATAACAAATTATGTATATTTTGAAAGACTTCAGTTGCTTAAATTATTAATAGACATAAATAAAGAGTAAAGCATTAGGTTAATACATATGAAGATCATTATTTTTGATAATTAAGTCAACGGTTTCATATATGCAAAATCACTATCGATTAATCCTTTTATCATTAATCCTATTGTTACCTCAAATTGTAGTAGCCCAATGGGAAGAATTTCAGCTTTTTGATGAGACTGTCATTTATCAATCGGTACATGTGTCGGTAGACACATTCTACGTTTCAGGAGGTAGTGGCTTATATGGAACATTTGACGCAGGAAATACTTGGACCAAGCATAACCTTGATGGGACCGTTACTTTGAATGATATAAACTTTTTTAACTCAAAGGAAGGAATTGGAGTTGGAGGTATTGGCGGGAATTCAGCTATTACAATGAAAACCTCTAACGGAGGCGAGACATGGACAACAACCTATATAAACAATAATGGTACTGTGTTGCGTGAGATAAATGATGTGGAATTTGTGGACAAGCTGAATGGCTATGCAGTTGGCAGAAATAATATAATGATAAAAACCACCGATGGAGGTGATACATGGACAAATCTCTACCCACTATATGATCAGAACTTACGAGGGTTAGCGATGGTGGATGTTAATGAAGGTTACACATTTTCTTCCAAGCATCTTAGTGGCTTTGATGGGCAGTCATACACTGGATTAAAGTTGTATGCCTTTGACGGTGAGTTTGTAGATCTCAAAGTTACCGATGATAAAACGCTCATGGCAGCATCCACTACTAAGATTAGTAAATCTTCAGATGGTGGTGATAATTGGACTCACATTGAATTCCCCTATAGCCAGATTAATACGATGTTTGTTTTGGACCAGCAAAAAATTTATGTTGGAACAGATAATGGGGTTTATATTTCAACGGATGGTGGTGTCAGCTGGGAAATTTTTAAAGAGACCCAAGGAACAACTATAAACACCCTTGTTATCAATCCTGATGGCAAAGGTTTAGCACTAAGCAAGTACGGAGATGCATTCAAAACGAATAACTTTGGCGGTGCGGCCGTTCCTATTGTCAGTTTTAATTTTGAACAAAAACAGTATTGTAATGCTTCATCTTTGATTTTTACAGCGACCAATACGCGCGATAACTATAGTTATCAATGGCTGATAGAGGATCAACCCGTAAGCACGAATGCACAGGATTCTGTAAGTTTTACAAATAATACTTCTTCAACCATATCATTGGTGTGCAGTAACGGGCTGGCCTCAGACACACTCACTAAATCATTTGGTATTCGTATAATAGAGGTGCAAGCTGATGCAGGGCCCGATGTTTATGCTTGCTCCAATGAGCCCATTCAACTTACTGCAACAGCTGGTGCATCGGCCAGAGATTTTAGCTGGACACCCAGTACGGGACTTAGTAATCCAAATATCCTTACTCCAGTAGCATCAAATCTAACAACAATGGAGTATGTCTTTACTGCCTCTTATGAATCATGTGTTTCAAGAGACACTGTTGTGATATATCGAAATCCTCCGGTGCCTGGCTTGGATTTTAAAAAAATGAATATAGACTCCTCCGGATGGATCGTGGGGATTCAAATGGTAGATGAAAATATAGGATATGCCTTGGGACAGCAGGACCTCTACAAAACAACAGATGGTGGAACTAATTGGTCAAAAACTTTTCACATGGCAACATTTAGCACCGGACCCTATGGAGATGTGGAGTTCCTTTCTAATGACGTAGGTTACTTTGGATCCGTTTACCTGTATAAGACTACAGATGGCGGTAAAACTGCTGAAAAACTCGCTGGTGGAAGAGTTCATGATATTGAATTTTTAAGCACTGATGTTGGATATATCGCATCTTTTTCTCCCACCGGAGAATTTGGTTCAATTTTACGGACGGTAGACGGCAAAACATGGAGAGAGGTGTATAGCCAGCGAGGACAGATAAGTAAAATCAAATGCTTTCCATCCGGCCGATGTGTAGCCACCGGATACAGCAATTATAATGTAATTTTTTTGTATAGCGATGATGGGATATCCTGGCAAAATGCAGTTTATACCGATGATATTACGTCTTCACAATTAATTAATGACTTTTCATTTATTGATGATACTACGGGATATGCGACAGGTGGGGCATACATTTGGAAAACCTTGGATGGAGGTAGGTCCTGGAATTTAGATTCTCAACTAAATATAGAGAGTGGCTTGGATTACAGGGTAGCAAGTTTGGCACCGTCTCAAATAACTTTCATTGATAACCAAAATGGTTTTGCTGCGAGCCGGGGAAGCGGGTCATTATTCCGTACAGTTGATGGCGGTGGTTGTTGGGAAAAACTTGGGCAAATAGGCGATGCTAGCAAAATTAATACATTGTACATTTCCAAAAACAAAAAAATAATTGTTGGCACTAACGTTACTAGCTTTACAGGCCAATCCATTTACCAGGGCGATTTTTTGCCTTCTTTAAAAACGGATCAGACCATAGAATTTTCAAACTTAACTCCAAAAACTCTTCTTGATGCACCTTTCAAGTTAGGTGCAGTAGCTTCGTCTACATTGCCAGTAACGTATGAGATTTCTAACAATTCTATTGCATCCATTTCTGGTGATGTCCTTACGCTCAAAAATCCAGGTGTCGTTCAAATCACAGCAAGACAAGTTGGTAATGATAGTTTTAATCCTGCTCTGCCTGTCTCTCGTAGCCTTACAATAACAAAAGCTCCTCAAGACATCAGCTTTACCTTGGCATCTCCAAAATTTGTGAATGATCCTGATTTTGATTTTGACGGTTCTTCTTCCTCGGGCTTACCTCTTACCTATTTCACATCAGATGAGTCAGTAATTTCAATCAGTGGCAATACAGCAACAATAAAAAAGGCAGGTACTGTACAGATAACAGCCAAACAGGAAGGGGATGATATTTATGATGAAGCTACACCTGTCTCTCATAGTCTTACAATTACAAAAGCTCCTCAGGACATCAGCTTTAGCTTGTCATCTGAAAAATTGGCAACTGATCCTCCTTTTGATCTTGTAGGTTCTTCTTCCTCGGGTTTACCTCTTACCTATTTCACATCAGATGAGTCAGTAATTTCAATCAGTGGCAACTCAGCAACAATAAAAAAGGCAGGCACTGTACACCTCTTACCTATTTCACATCAGATGAGTCAGTAATTTCAATCAGTGGCAACTCAGCAACAATAAAAAAGGCAGGCACTGTACAGATAACAGCCAAACAGGAAGGGGATGATATTTATGATGAAGCTACAGCTGTCTCTCGTAGTCTCACAATAACAAAAGCTCCTCAAGACATCAGCTTTACCTTGGCATCCCAGAAATTGGCGACTGATCCTCCTTTTGATCTTGTAGGTTCTTCTTCCTCGGGTTTACCTCTTGCCTATTTCACATCAGATGAGTCAGTAATTTCAATCAGCGGCAACAGAGCAACAATAAAAAAGGCAGGTATTGTACAGGTTACAGCGAAACAGGAAGGAGATGATATTTTTGATGAAGCTACAGCTGTCTCTCGTAGTCTTACAATAACAAAAGCCCCTCAAGACATCAGCTTTACCTTGGCATCCCAGAAATTGGCGACTGATCCTCCTTTTGATCTTGTAGGTTCTTCTTCCTCGGGTTTACCTCTTACCTATTTCACATCAGATGAGTCAGTAATTTCAATCAGTGGCAACTCAGCAACAATAAAAAAGGCAGGCACTGTACAGATAACAGCCAAACAGGTAGGGGATGATATTTATGATGAAGCTATACCTGTTGTCCAAAACTTAGAAGTTCATAAGGTTCAGCAAAATATAGTATTCGATTTACCATCTAAGAAATATGGAGATCCAGATTTTGCTCTCGATGCAAGATCTGATGCTGGAATATCGATAACTTACTCAATCGACAATAATTCTGCGGTTAATTTGATAAATGGCAACATGATACGAATCAAGTCCGTAGGTAACACCAATATTACTGCAACAGCGGAGTCCACCTCAATATATTACGAAGCTAGTGTCACAAAAAATCTTGAAATTTCGGCTATTTTAGGAATTGAAGAGCGTGCATTGGACAAATCAATCATCTATCCAAATCCAGCGGATAGAGTTATTGTAATCGATTTGGCTGAATTTACCAATTCAACAGTTACTATTTCAGTCTATGATATGTATGGGAGGGATCGTCACATGATTACAACTACTGCTACAGAGAGAATCCCCCTTGACATAAGCGACTTCCAGTCAGGTATTTATTTTGTGAAAATTATCCATAAAAACGAGACTAATATCTTGAAATTTATAAAGCGTTGATTTACATCATTCGGACTGATAGTACAAAATTTCAGTCCCCTGCTAACGGTTAGTAAAATCAGAAACGACTATATCATTAAATATTGAGTTGGGTTTTGCTGCATGCGATAACTTTATTTAAAATGAAGATTGAATAAAAATTAAAGAACGGTTGACTATCAACAGGACGAAACCCAACTGTTGCCAATCGAGAAGACGGCCGTGAGCCATAAGCCCACGGCAGTTCGTCAATCATAATATAGCCACTCTTTCACTCCCTATCAAATTTTCGAATCCCCTGAAGTTTCGCCTTCATCTCACTAGAGTTTACTTACAGGTTTCACCACCTTGCCTTTAAGGGATGTTGATTTTTAGCACAGGCATTGCACCCTCTGGAATATCTAGTATCGAAAATACCTGATGCTATACTGTACACACACAAAACCTATGAATGAATGGGTTTTATCAGTCAGGAAATGTAGTAGTAGTTGGAAAGTCAGCCACAATGTGTAAATTTATTAATTGCTATGGCTGTGTACAGATGGCAAACTTAGTATTTTCTAAGCCCCCTCATCATAGCCTTAGCATTTGTAATCAAAAACACAAATTTAAATGTTAAACTCAAAAACAGTACTCTGTAAGATGGGTTCATTTTTAACAAATGTCCAAAACGGTTTTATTTGCTTAGCATTAATAATCGTAGGACTTGTAACTTCATGTACAGATGATAACTCTTCATTTGAACCAGAACAGACAGTTTATATCATTCAAGACAACCTAAGTATTGATGGGTATTTGAAAGAAAAAGCCAATCAGCTTATAAACATTTCAGTAACTCCACATCCGGAAAATGGAAACTCAATTGCTGGTACATTAAGTGTAGTTGGCGATCAGGAAAATTTTAATCAAATCGCCACAAGCGAATTATCACGACAAACTTTTGACCTAAATAAGGAAAATAATTATACTGATGAGATCATTGTCAGCTTAATTCCGATTGAAGAATTAAACCAACCAACCTCCACATCATTTTCAATTGAGATGAATCTATTAGATAGAGACAAGATTGGAACTAATCCAGGGAATTTCAACATCACATTCAATTATGCCTGGCAACGGCATATGGATTTGATGAATTTAAAGAAAGGCCAAATATTTAGATATGTTTTGTTATGGGGTTCTGATTATTATCATTCAGATACTTTTTATTATTCTGGTGACACACTCCAACTTGAGGTTTTAGAAGTCAATGGTGATAGTCTGTTAATTTCAGAAACGATCACTGATCTATCCAATATGAAATTCGAACAGGATTATAGCTATAGTTGGTTTAGTGATAGAGATGCTGTTCACACCAATTATTGGATCATGAGAAACGATTCTTTGATTTTTGAACCTATTAGTGGTCGCTTTAAAAGCCATTTAATAGGTCATGATCACATGACAGATATTCCATATAATATCAATCTTTCTTTAAGATTATTTAATGAAGAAGAAGTCGAAATAACAGGTTGGAGAACATCTTATCCGTATACTGAAGACCATGTTGAATTGTTCACGAATAATTATTCACTTTTTGGCAATCAATATGATCACCTAAATATTAATATTTATAATCTTCGATTAGGAAGTGATGCATTTGGATTTACTACGGTTTACAGTAAAGAATATGGTATTATAAAAACTAGTAAATATCTTTTTTTTACGAAAAGTGGGATAGGATGGGATAAACTTTGAAGAGTAATTAGCCTAGCTTGACTTTATGCCTGAGGCATTTCTCCCCCATTTATAATTCTTACTTAACGGATAAAAATCAGGACAAATTAGATTTATAAAATAGATAGAATACAGATCGCAATGAGTAGACGGCCGTGATCATAAGCCCATAGCCTGCCCCGACCTTTTTCTCGGGGGTGCGCCTCTCGCCATAGGCATCCTTGCGGGACACACACCACACTGTACCCCGCATCAAGTGCGGGGCAGGCTGTTCCGCCTTCATCCCACTAGAGTTTACAGGCTTCACCACCTTGCCTTTAATGGATGTTGATTTTTAGCACAGGCATTGCACCCTCTGGAATAATATGATATCTCAGATACCAGATGTCCATACTGGGCACGCACAGTATGTTTAAATTATGCCCTTGTAAGGGTGTTTCTAGAAATTACCTGCTTTTTATTACTTTCGTTCAACTCTATACAAAGTAACTTAAAGGCACAATTTAATCACTAAGCGTTAACAAGCATTGTACAGAACGACACTGACAGACGAAAATTGACAACAAAAATTTAAAAATTATGCTCACAGACATTCACCCGAAATTACCAATGCGAGACATAGCTCGAACCAAAGACTTTTACCTGAATAACTTAGGCTTTATAGAACTTGGGGACTATGGCGACTATTTAATGGTTAAAAAAGACAATATAGAAATTCATTTTTTTGAGTTTAAGGGACTTGACCCGAAAGAAAACTACGGACAAGTTTATATCAGAACTGAAGACATAGACAAACTTTACCAATCGTTGCTTGACAGTAAAATAGGCATACATCCAAATGGACATTTACAAATCAAACCCTGGGGACAGAGGGAATTTGCATTACTTGACCCTGATAATAATTTGCTGACATTTGGGCAAAACATCTAAAAATTGACAAACGAGAAATGTAATGAACCACTTATGCTCACTATCTCCAGTTCTTGAAGGCCTTTGTCAAAATTCACGAAAAAAATATGGAAAAGATTATCACATTCTTCAATAACATTATCCCCCTTTCTGAGAAAACCATAAGTTTAATGAGTGAAATATTTGTTTCTGCTCAATTAAAAAAAGGCGAATACTTCATCCGAAAAGGGCAGTTCGCAAAAGAAATCGCCTTTCTTGAAACTGGAATCGTAAGGGCCTACTACATTAACAATGAAGGAAAAGAATACAACAAAACCTTCTTTTCAGGACCTTCTATCATAGGTTCCTATGCATCACTCATCAGCAAGCAGAAGAACGCTGTTGCCCAACAGGCACTTACCGATTGTCAAATTTGGAAAGCATCTTTTCATAAAATTGAAGAATTGTCAGAGGGCAATTTTGAAATTGAGAGGCTCAGGAGAATTATTGCAGAAAGTTACTTTTTGAGTAACGAGAAAAAAGAAATAGAAATGGCATTGCTGGATGCCGAGAAACGCTATTTAATCCTTCAGCAGGAATATCACGGAATTGAATTGAAAATACCGCAGTATCATATCGCAGCATATCTGGGCATCAGCCCAACCCAACTCAGCCGAATTAGGAAAACTTTGACTCAATAGTCAGTATTTCTTTACATAGGTAAATGCACCGGACTTTTGGTTACCTTTTCTTTGCAGTAGAGTTTAACAATTTACTTACTTCTAGATTTATTATCATGCAAAGCAAAGAATTTACCTTTTTCAGGGCACTATTTATCATATCCGCAATATGGAATTTGATTGGTGCCATCTTCGGATATTTTAACACTGCCTATACCTTTCAGGGATTTTTTAACAGAGAGTTAAATGATCCACTTTATTATACCATTTATCAAGGCGCATGGGGAACCACACTGGTATATTTCATCGGCTACCTAATAGTTGCCTATAATCCCTTAAAACATACCGGAATTGTCATTGTAGGTGGGATTGGTAAAGTCGGTTTCGCTATTACGCTGATGAAATTTTACTTATCAGATATTGCAGGGCCTATCGTTTTTGTAGTCATCATAGGTGATTTCATTTTTGCACTGCTGTTCTTGTACTACTTCATCAGGCTCTATAAAACAAATGAACGCATATTATAGCCTAAGCAATCATGAGCAAAAGAACGTTACTCTTAATAATAGTCTTTGTGTTGAGTTCATTGATGACATCTGCTCAAACATCATGGGAGATTGACAAATGGGAAGAAGATATCATCGTATACACCAGAATGGAAAAGGATTCGGATTTTAAGTCTTTTAAGGCTGTTATGACTGTGGATGTGCCTACGGATGAAATAATTGAAGTATTGAAAAATGCCAATGACTATGTCGAATGGTATGGTTACACGAAAACATCTGAAGTTCTTAAACAAGAAGAGGACATCCAGTATAATTATGTAGAAACCCTATTTCCATGGCCTTACAGCAACAGGGACATGGTTTACAAAATGTCAATTGATGCTTCAGGTTCAAAAGAAGTGACAATTCTTCTGGAAGGAATTCCCGATTATATACCAGAAAAAAAAGGAATTGTAAGGATGAAAAAAGCGGCAGGATTCATATTATTGAAATCCATGGGTAAGCATACAGAAATTACCTATCAATTTCATTCCGAACCTGGCGACAACATTCCGGTTTGGCTGGCCAACAGTTCAATTGCGGAACTACCTTTTAAAACGTTTCTTGGACTAAGAAAAACACTAAAAGAATAAGAAGTAAAGGAGGTGGGCATTTATACCAAAATAGAAGATTTTTTATTGAAAGTCGAAAAACAGGCACTTACTCATTTTGTCGGATGTTCTAGCCAATTCAATAGAAAATTATAAATTTACTTGATCACAAGTGCCATCAATGAAATGATAAAAAGCAGACAACATATTGACTTAAATGGAAGAACGATTATTGAGAAACTAAAAGTTCTGCCACCTTTACGTCAAAACCCTGTTTTTCAGGATGAAGCTTGTTTCCTGTATTTTAGCGAAGGAGGCTCACATATCTCCGCTCCTACGGAAAAAATCACTATCAGGGAGAATGAAAGTGTTTTATTAAAATGCGGAACCTATTTTGCCGACCTTTTTCAAAACAGGGTTTCGGGCACTTGTGAAGTATGTGTGATTCATTTTTTCCCGGATATTCTTGAAAAAATATTTAAGGAGGAGGTTCCTTTTTTTGTGAAACAGAAAAAATTGGGTAACTACACCTATAGCGTTTCTCAAAAAAATGTTATCGACCATTTTATGGAGAGTTTGAATTTTTACTTTGATAATCCTGAGATGGCAAAAGAAGAAATACTCTATCTCAAGATTAAAGAACTTGTTTTGCTTTTGCTCCATACGGAAGCAGCTGATACCATATTAGAACTTTATAGTTATTTATTTACGCCACAAAAAGCGAGTATTTCAGAAGTAATTGAGTCGCACCTTTATTCCAATCTAAGTCTCGACCAGATGGCTTTTTTGGCAGGTCAAAGTCTTTCTACCTTCAAGCGGGAATTTAAGAAGCATTTTGATGATACTCCGGCCAACTACATTCGCAATAAGCGGATGAAAAAAGCAGCGAATCTGCTGATTCATTCTTCGCTCACTGTAAGCGAGATCAGCTTTCAGATAGGCTACGAAGACAGCTCGTATTTCTCGAGACTTTTCTATCAGAAGTTTAGCATTCTTCCTTCTGATTACAGGAAATCCAATCAAAAACAGACCAATCAGACACGCTGAACCATAAGTCCTGTTTTTTGAACCTTTTACCTCAGTGCCAAAGGCTTTGCATAGGATAACTTTGTTGAAGTTATTCATCAAAAACAAAATGACAGCAGATTATGAAACTAAAATCAACTCTATATTGGGCTAGCACCCTACTTGTAGTCCTTGTTTTTACAGCAACAGGCATCTTGAATCTAATGGGGAACAATCATATCCTGACGGACATCCTTCATTTAGGTTTTCCAACCTACATCATGAAAATCCTGGGTTTTTGGAAAGTTGGGGCCGCCATCAGCATTCTGCTACCCAAAACAGTTAGATTAAAAGAATGGGCTTACGCGGGAATGTTATTTGACTTATCAGGAGCGGCCTTTTCACGAATGAGTATTGGAGACCCGGCTCAAATGATCATTATACCCCTGTTGATTATGGGCTTAGTAGTGATCTCCTGGATAAGCAGACCAGAATCTAAATCTGGTTTTTCAATAGTTCCCAAGATATAGGAGCCAGACGCATTGACCTTATTGAAAAATTCATTGTGTCAAAACACTTTCGAAGTTATTAATCAAAAATAAATATTATGGATCCCTTAGTCGTATTAGGCGTACAGTGTACGTTCAGCATGTTGGTATTTTTCCTGATTCTCAAATGGTATGTGGTTCCCAAAATCACGAAAGAAACCAGGTTTGATATTTTAGCTGTTCTGCTTCTTGTCAACGTTTTTCGATATTTACCACTTTCGTTATTCATGCCGGGGCAGGTTTCGGCTGACTTTCCTCCCTATCTGAAGGAAATAGTAGCTCATGGAGATTTTCTTTCCGGAATAATAGCATTGATCGCACTGATCTTGCTCAAGTCTAAAAAGAAGAAGTCCGCCATTGCATTCACCTGGCTTTTTTCTGTGGTGAGTCTCATTGATATCGTGGTAGTACTGACGCTGGCCATGAGTGAAAAAGTATATCTATTGCCCCTCGGAGCCAACTACTTTACTGTCTCGGTTTATGTACCCATGTTGATCGTGATACAGGTTTTGATATTGAAAATCCTTTTAGCCAAAGCATACCGATGAGTATAATTATCAAAGTGGGAGATAATGCTCCAGCGATTCATGCCACAGATGTATGGGGCAACAACATCAGCGTACCATCGAATGACAAATGGATTTATTTATCTTTCCATCGTTTTGCAGCATGCCCGTATTGTAATTTGAGAACAAATGAATTGATACGGCACTATGAACGCTTCAAGAAGCTTAATATAGAAGTAGTATCCATCTGGCCTTCTGACAAAGACAATCTCCTGCGTCATGCAGGAAGTGAAAAGACACCTTTTCCAATGCTATCCGACAAGAATAAGAGCATATATAAAGCATACGGTGTTACAGAATCTTCATTTATGGGAGGTATGCGGCTCCTGCTTCACCCTCAATTAATGTTGAATGCTATCAGAAATAAGCATAAAAACATTGAGATTGATGCTGATCCGAAACTCATGCCTGCCAGCTTTTTGGTAGATCCCAATGGCATTATACAGCTGGCCTATTATGGAAAGCACTTTGGTGACCATCCTAAAATTGAATTGATACTTCAACAGCTAAAAGGATTATGAAGACAATCTTGATTCAGCTTTTGATCCTAATCTCCACCCAGCTTCATGCTCAGGAAAATAGATTAACGATTTATATAGTCGGCTTGAAAAGCACTAAGGGACAAGTCATTCTTGACATTTTTGACAAGGAAAACGGCTATCCTATGAAAACAGAAAACGCCATCCTCAGAAAAAAGCTGGCTATTCCTGAAAATGGAAAAGTGGTCTTTTACATTGATGGCTTAGAAAATGGGGAATATGCCTTTGCCCTGATTCATGATCAAAACAATAATGACAAACTGGATGTGAACTTTATCGGAATTCCCAAGGAAGGTGCAGCTGCTTCGAATAATGCCGAAGGTTTTATGGGGCCTCCCGATTATAAAGATGCCATGTTCAATTTCACTGAGTACGCAGAAATGACAATAAAGATATTATACTTTTAAACTTAGTGATCAAGTTCTAAAATATAAGTTTTTTACAATCGAATTACCCCTTAAATTTATTCATGTGTATATAATTGATTTTAAGTTGTCACCCCGATTAGTCGGGGCAGGCTATGGAATAATCTAAACATAATTCTCTTGCAGAAGGAACGTTTTGTATCCAATTATTCATCCTGGTTCGTATGTTCGGCTTATGATTATTTCATATATTTAACTATGGTTCAATCAGTAGAATGGTTGTGAAACTGCAAATGAGTAATTTATTTTAATAAAGCATTAGTCAGGATTGTCACAATAAAAATTGGGGAAATATGAAGGACACATTAATAGAGACAGTTGAAAAGTTTAAGTCATACTTCGCCCAATTGAAACTTGATAATAATGCTGTATTAAATGAAATTTATTCAGAAGACGTAATTTTCACTGACCCAATTCACCAAATAAAAGGGCTTGAAAATCTGAAATCTTATTTCAAAAAATTAGATAGTAATTTGGTAGAAGGCTCATTTCAGTTTACTGACGAATCTAGCCGTGATAATATAGTTTATCTTCAATGGGAAATGCATCTAAGCCTGAAACGGCCTAAAAAGAAGGTGAAAGCATCAGGTATTTCGGTACTCACTATTGAACAAAAAATAATCAAGCATAGAGATTATTTTGATGCGGGAGAACTATTCTATGAAAATGTACCTGTTTTAGGAAATATTATTCGTTTTTTAAAAAAGAAAATAGCCCATTGATGAATGGAGAAAAAAGACCTGTTGAATAAAATAAAAATTGAGTAGCCGACTTAACTTTTTGAGCATTGGAAATTCAATTAGCCAACAGCCCCCTTTTAATACCTTGTGCGTCATTCAAAAACCTATAAATGAACCCTTACATAAAAAGAATTAAAGATGCATCCAACCAGTTAAACCCTGAAATATTTGCGGAACTGGAAGAAGTATTTGTGGATAAAAAATTCTCAAAGGGTGCTTACCTGCTCCGGCCGGGACAAATATGCAGTTCTCATCTGCTGATCAAAGAAGGTATAGCCAGAAAGTTTTATTTCAATGGCCATAAAGAAATCACCACTGAAATATACTTTCATGATGATGTAGCTGTATCCCTTGATAGTTACATAATGCAAAAACCGGGAGATGTATTTATAGAGGCTTTGACTGAACTGGAAGTAACTATTATAGATTACGGACGGTTTCATAAACTGACACACAAGTATCCTGAAGTAATGATGCTGGACAAAATGTTTATTGAGTATTATGCCGTCTGGTTTGAGCAAAGACTGAAAGAGTTTCAAACCATGGATGCTTCCCAGCGATATTTAAGCCTGCTTGAAAAAGAACCCAAAATCATCCGCTTTTTACCAGTGACTATTATAGCCTCCTTCCTGAATGTTTCTTTGGAAACATTATCCAGGATCAGGTCAAAAATGACATCCGAATGATTATTTGACCTACATCAAATTTACGGATTTCCATACGCCTTAACTTTGAGAAAAGTTAAACAAACAATCACTCAAATGAAAGCAGCAGTATTTAAGCGATATGGAGACCCTGAAGTTTTACAAATAACAGAAATTGAAAAACCAGTCCCAAAGAAAAATGAAGTGCTTGTAAAAATTCATGCTACTTCAGTAACGGCAGAGGATCCAAAGATGAGAAGTTTTGATCACCCTCCCCTATTAAAACTTCCTGTTGGTTTGATGTTTGGTTTCAGGAAACCTAAAAAAACTGTTCTGGGTATGGAATTCTCCGGAACCATTGAAGCAGTTGGACACAAGGTCAAAGACTACAAACCAGGTGATGAGGTATTCGGGTATTCAGGGCTAAGCTTTGGAACATATGCTGAATATAAGTGCGTCCCGGAAACTGCTTTAATGTATTTCAAACCCAAAAATCTATCCTTTGAACAATCAGCAACAATTGTAAACGGCCCTCTTTCTGCCTTAACTTATTTAAAGAAAAAAGCTGAAATCAAAAAAGGAGACCATGTGTTGATATATGGAGCATCTGGTTCTGTAGGTACTGCTGCAATTCAATTAGCAAAATACTTTGGAGCAAGTGTCACAGGAATTTGCAGTACCCGGAATATGGAACTGGTAAAATCTATTGGAGCAGACCATGTAATTGACTACAGCAAAGACGACTTTACAAAAGCCCATAAAAACTATGACATCATATTCGATACAGTGGGTAAAACTTCAATGAAAGAATGTATCAGGTTGTTGAAACCAAATGGGAAATACTTACTAACGGATTTTAATCTTTCACATATCCTTGCCTCCCTTTACACATTTCTTTTTAAAAACAAAAAAGTGATTGTTGCCTCCTCCAATTTTTATTGGAAAAAGGAGGATCTGATTTTTCTCAAAGACATTACCGAAAAAGGATTATTCACACCTGTAATTGACAAGTGTTTTCAATTGGAAGAAATTGCCGAAGCCCACAGGTATGTGGAATCCGGACATAAAGTGGGTAATGTGGCTATTTCAGTATGAACTTTATAATTGTCAAGTATGGGTTACATAAAATAATTAAACTTTGGGCAAGTTACATCATCATGAATTTCCTTCAAGCGTACCCTATAATTAATCATGAATTCATGTGTACCGCTAGAAGCATTGCGAATAGCTGAGGTAGTCCAATCATATGAATAACTAAAATGAAAAGACTCGCTCAATTTAAAATCAATATATGAAACAACCGCATCAATGTTCCTGTATGATAAACCTACATTGAGTAAATCATAAAAGATTACACTGGTGTTAATATCAAAGTTAAGTGGAGCACCCTCCTGGCCTCTTATAAGGACAGATGGCTGTAAGTGTACTGTTTTTTCGCGATTTAAAGGGAGCATTAAACCTCCATTCAAATAATAATATCTGGCTGATCTTATTTCGTTCAGAGCATTTTCAAGGTTAAGACCACCATATCCATTATTCAGTAAAAAAGGTACAGAAAACCCTGCAAACAATGTTTTATTGTAGAAATAAACACCCGTTCCAAAATTTGGTTTAAGATTACCACTCACGCTGGCAAACGAAATATCATCTATATCATCTAAATTAAGATCCCGAAAGTCTGCTGATAAAATATTGAGACCTGCTTGTACTCCCATTGCCAGTTTTCCTTTGGGAGTCTTAATGATGAAAGCATAGCTCCCATAAATATTTTGATTAGAGTAACTACCTATTCGATCATCATTAATAATTAGTCCTAATCCCATTCTTTCCTTCATCAGGGAGGTGTGAGCACTAAAAAACAATGTTTTAGGTGCTCCATCAAAATTCACCCATTGATTCCTATACATAGCTGAAGCACTTAATTGAACATGGCTTCCTGCATAGGCCGGGTTTAAAATAAGCCCATTAAAAATATACTGTGAATAAATAGGGTACTGCTGAGCCTTTGAAGTTCCTGTTAGCAACAATAACAGAATTATTATATATAAAGACCTGCTTTTAAGATAGCTATTATACATTAATTTTAATTTACTATTTCCAAATACCCATTTTGAGGCTTAGACCCATTATTCTTTTCAATCACATAAAAATAGGTACCATCTGGCACATTTTGTCCTAATATACTAATGCCTCTATTAGATACACCATCAAATTTAGTATTATTATTATCATAACCCCTTGCTTCGTATACTAAAGTCCCAGCTCTGTTATAAATTTTAACACTATTGTTAGGATACTGCGAAATACAATCAATTTTAAAATAACTATTTGATATATCTCCATTTCGTGAGATACCATTAAATGCATTGATTTCTGATGGGACATTAACTTCTTCTTCGACAATACACCCCTGTGCTGTTTCCACACTTAGAATATAATTTCCAGCCAAAGCTTCTGACAAATTTGGGCCGGTAGCCACCCTGGTACCAGAACTATTATACCATTCGATTCTGCGAATTTCTACCCCACCTGAAATATAAACAGAGGCTGCTCCATTATCTTCATTACAATTTGCTCCCTGTGTTTCAATATCTAACTCAGGGTACTTTAAATCTTCAATTATTGTGGCCGTCACTGCTGCTGAGCTACATCCGGTTCTTATGTCAGTGGCTACTACGGTATATTGTCCTGCTGCTAATTCAGTGACTCTGTCTCCGGTAGCGAAAGCCGTACCATTTGCATTTGCTCCCCTATACCAGTTGAAGAGATAGTTTCCGGTATTGCCACCTACATCTACCCTCAGTGCTCCATTATCAACCTGGCAATGAGTATCATTAGCAACTACTTCTACTGTTGGATCCTGAACAACCGGTAATTCAGCAGAAATTGTGATGCTTTGTTCGCTCGAACATTGTGTCAGGTTATTGGTAGCTCTCACAGTATAAGTATTGTCTTCCATCTCTGAGAACTCAGGTCCTAAATGAACTACAGTACCAGTAGATGAATTCCCTTCAAACCACTCGAAGGTATAACCCACATACCCACCATCAACGTTTGCACGTGCGGTTCCATTTGCTAATCTTAAATCACAAACTGATAATGGCGCAATCTGTTCTACTGTAAGCTGAGGCATTATCTGATCGTTGGTTATTGTTACTGTTGCCGTATTCTGACAGAATGAATCTGTATTATCTGTTGCCACAACAGTATATTCCCCCTCAGGAAGTGAGGTTATCTCTTTGGTAGTTCCTATGGTATTACCACTGGCATCTGTCCATGCATACGAATAATTCCCGGCTGAAGTAACTGTGGCGAATACCGACCCGTTTGGAGAATCACAATTGGTAACAGGAGTTGCAGAAGCTGAGATATTGACAGTATTTATTTCAGTGACTAATTCATAGGTTTCAATATAAATACAGTTGGTAGAGCTATTAACAATCTCTACCGTATAAAATCCCTCAGCCAAATTCACATAGTCCGGACCGGTTTGTGCAACAGTACCTGAGGCATCTGATCCATTATACCAATTATAAGAGAAAGTGGCCGATGGAGCCGTAGCAGTTACATGTAACTCTCCGGATCCAGGGGTTACACATCTTTGGGGATGCGTGAAGTCCAGACTTATAGAAGGCTCAACGATCTCATTCTCAATCGAGAATTCTATTAATGAGGTTTCACAACCTGTATTAGTATTTATTGCCTGAACAAAATAAGTTCCTTCCACAAGCTCACTTATCGAATTGGTATTGTTAGGCGATGATGCATTGGGTAAAATATTCATACTGGCATCATACCACTCGAAAGTATAATCACTCATATTGGCAACATTTCCATTTTCATAAACATTGGTTATTGTGGCTTCGCTATCAATGATATCACATCTTGTTATAGAAGATATATCTAAATCACCAGAAGGCACTGAAACCACTACAGGATTGTCAGCCACACTGAAAGTTCTGATTGTTGAACATTGTGTAGCATTGTTTATTACCTCAACTGTATAATTACCTCCAATTAAGTCTGCTGCTATTTCCTCATTTGTTCCGGCAGTACTTCCTATATTGGTTCCCAATGGAATTGTGGTATCATTTCCTTCGAACCAATTAATAGTATATAATGATGGTGATGCTCCGTTGTCTATACTAACTTCTAAAGAGCCATTCGCCAGTGCATTTGTGCAATTAGTGTCAGGCAATTTGCTTGCTATGTTAACTATAGGATCTGTTGCATCAAGCTCGATTTCAGCAAAAGAATAAACTGAACAATTGTTCAATGTAGCATCAGCAAGTGCTTCAATAATATAGTTGCCATTTCCTAAACCACTAAAAATGTAATCTGAAGTGCCTGAAACCCCTGCCTGGCTTGCAGTTGGAGTAGCACTTACATCATCACCACTATAAAGATTAATGGTATAATTGGATTCATCAAAACCGGCTAAATCTGTTGGTGTCAATTCTACCGTAATAGCCCCATCATCATTAGGATTACAGGTAGTGGCATTTGTGATGGAAATAGTTGTTAATCCATGAGCATCTGCAAATGGTAAATTAAAGATTTGGGAATTAGAACATCCATTATCTAAATCGGTGGCAACAACGGTATAGATTCCCGAAATGAGATTACTTGCTTGTGAAACAGTAACCCCCGTCTCGGTAAAAAATGGCGTTCCTGTTGTTGAGGTACCGCTATACCATTCCAGCAAAAATCCTGAGGTGTTATTGGGTGAATTGACCTCAACTTCTAAAACACCATTACTAGTTGAACAATCAGAAGGTAATGAAATTACATTATCATTTTGAGTAATTGCAATAATCGCCTGATCGATCACTTCAATGGTAACAGCATCTGCTAAGCAATTACGAGTATTATGAAAAGCCTGAACGGTATAAAAACCAGGTTCTAAATTTTCTAAAATGTTTCCCGTTTCGCTAAAGTCTGGCGTAGATTTAACTTGTTCACCAATATACCATGAAAAGGTATAATCGCTTTCAGAATCTAAATCAACAGTAGCTTCAACTCTTCCATCAAAAGGAGAACAAGTAGTTACCGGATCGGCACTTACACTTAATTCAGGAATGACAATATTGTTATTGATAGTCACCCTATCTGTCACCACGCAGCCGGTTTCGTCATTTGTAACTCTTACGGTGTATTCGCTAGCGCCTAAATTATTTAAGGATAAGCCTGTGCCAATGACTGATGTAGTGGTATTTGCACCTGCAAACCATTCTATAGTATGTTCTGAAGGATCTCCTACTATTGAGACTGTTACACTACCATTGGGATTACTGCTATCACATGAATTATTTTCTGTACTTGATATGTCCTCAATTTCAGGAGAAAGTGTTTGTTCAACTTCAACAATGGCAAGTGCTGATTCACAATCAGAAGTATTATCAGTCACTTTAACAGTATAACTCCCTTGCGGTAAATTATTCACCGTGCTTCCTGTATAATCAGCTGTTGGTTTCTCACTGCTTCCGATAAACCATTCGAAAGTATATCCGGAGGTTGTACCTCCTACAGAAGCGCTAACGCTTCCGGAATTTGTATCGGAACAAACAATATCGGTTGCTGAAGCCGTTACTTCTGGAATATCAATCTCACTTGGCACTTTTGCAGATTCGATGGTTTCACAGCCAGTCGCCTTTTCAGTGACCAAAACGGTGTAAGTAACAGAATCCAATCCGTTAACCACATGGCTATTGCTTATTTGTGAACCACCACCCACAGTACTTCCTACATACCATTCATATTCATAGTTGCCTGCAGGTTGGGTAACACCATCAGCATCATTGACACTAACTGTTAATTCTCCATTAGGATTTTGACAATTATCGTTCCCGCTGTTCACAGTTATTTCAGCCTCAATCGTTCTTGCACTATCAGAAATTACTACTTGCACAGTATCAGAACTACATCCCACTAATTTATCTGCAGCAAAAACAGTATAGGTACCTGCACTCAAGCCTGTATAAATAGCACCTGTATAGTCAGGAGTGCTATCAACCGTTGTTCCATTGAACCAAAAGAAATCATAATCATCTGTCACTTCCGTACTTCCCACTAACCTAAATACTCTGGCAGAACCATTAGGATCAACAGTATTGCCACCACAAGTTATATTATTCGTTTTCTCCGTTGATAAGGCAAAAGGAATAGGGTTTACCTCAGCAGATACAATATTGTTGGCGTAGTCGCATTCTAAAAAGTTAGTATTTGGAAAGCTTATGGGTGTTGGCGTGGTGGAACCATTATCATTCAAGGCTGCATAGAGTGTAAATTGTGCGCCTGTACCATTCACTACAAGATCAACTGCTGAACCAACATTGCCTACCGCAAAATTGTTAAGCGATATTAAAACTGTATTTAGCTTATTTGTTCCAGCAATCATAGGGTCACCATCGTAAAATGTGACAGGAACATCACCCGATAATGGAACATCACCTATGTTTTCAAAATCGAAACTGACTGTAAACTGTTCGTCAGGGCAGGTAGGTGGTGAAACTGAAAAGGTAGATTCAATTATATTTAAATCGGGCGAAGCAAAAGTAGGACAACCGTCTGAACTTAAAAATGGGGACTGATTAAGGAAGCCATTTAAAGGACGAACAGGGCCGTCTGTACAAGTTCCATCTGACCAAATCAGGTGATGCTTTTGTTGATTTCGAGGCACAGACAAATCATCATTGATATTCACATTGAAATAGCCATGCTGATTCCATACCCTTCTGGCAGGCACCCATGGTTCTCCTCCAGACTTATAAATTCTTACTTCTGCGGGATCATCTACATCAAGGTCTTTTCCTCTTGTGCCCGGGCTAAAGCCTTCAGGTGTACATACCACACATATTTCAGTTGAACCGTCTGCATCAACATCTGCCACGATAGGATACTCAACAGAAGTTCTTGAACGGCAAGGAATAGAAGTGTTCACACTTCCATCATTTCCGTTGATGATATATAGAAAATCCTCATCCCTGTAGACTACTTCTGATGGGCCATCACCATTGAAATCAAACAAGGTACAACCTGTAATACCAGAAGTTTCCTCATTTACACTCACTTTCCATAACAAATTCCAATTTTCATCTAAAGCATATAAAAATCTTCCTGAAACAAATGCTGCATTCAATTGTCCGTCACCATCTAAATCAGCTATATTCACCCTTCCCATTCCTCGTTTCCACCCATATTGATAATCACCTGTGCCAAAAGGATCATTGAAAGTTTCTACGGTGTTATTGGTTACATCCCATAGGAATACACTTGAAACGTTACTTGATGGGGTTCCACCAGTAGCACCTGTAATTATAACATCCAGTTTACCATCAAGGTTATAATCTGCTACTGCGGTTGTGGCACTCTGTCCGGAAGCATAGCCACCATTTTTTGTTTGGTAGCTTACAGGCATAGTGGCAAGTAAAGTTAATGAACCGGCATCTTCTGTTCTGTCTCCTAAATTCACACCATAGATCTTATTGCCTATGACCAATTCCAAATCCTCATCCCCCATTATATCCACAGCTATAGGTCCACCTGGTATATCATCCCAATCAACTCCCGCATTTTCCACTATACGAACACCGGTTATTGCATCTCTAATTTCATCTTTATAATACAGCTCAGGCTGACCATCACGTCCAAAATCTGCATGGCTAACGAACATTGGATCATCTGGTAATGTCTCAGATGACCATAATGGATTGAGATTACAATCATATGACCTGATTCTATAGCCACCACTATAATATACTACAAACACCTCTCCGCAATCATCATCCTGCACATTGGCCATAGACGCTCTCCATTCAGGGTTATTAATAGATGCCTCATGTTGAATAGTAGCATCATCACCGTTTAATAGAAAAATAAGGTCTCTGTTTTTATTTTGTGATAAAATTTCCGGGATGCCATCTCTATCCAAATCACCTATGGCTATCCTGCTTAAATTATTGGTTACATCATTAGCTGATTGATAGCCTAGTTCAAGTGAAAACACAGGGAAATCCGAAGGTACTGCTTCACAGGAGGCATCATTCCCTAAATAAAACCCATCACAAGCACTATTTTCAGAACAATCAGAATCAAAACAGTCAATAAAGCCATCGCCATCATTGTCTATTCCATCATCACAAATTTCCTGGGCATTAACATAACTTATTGATAGTAAGGGGAGAACTAATAGAAAAATCTTTTTCATAGCAGATAGAATCTATAAATCAATTTATTGATAAGGATTTCAATTGATGTGCATATTAATAAAAAGATAAGGAATAAGACTTAGCTAAAAGTAAACAATAACCACATATGTAATAAATTCGATAATATTCATAAAAATATCGATGAAATAGCTATGTTTTCTTACAAACTAATACAAAACCTTGTAAAAAGTAGATCGGGTACTTGAGGACTGGGTTATGTGAAGTTTTTGGATACGGTTGTAAATAAAGTAGTTAAATTTAGAACACTTATTAATTCTCGTAATACATCTTTTTTTCTTTTTTACCCTTATTAATTATATCAAAAACGTAAGCTACTGAAATCTGCAGTGCTTGATTTCTTGCTCTCTTCGGCCGTGGTTAGTGTCTCACGAACCACCAAACCCGAATAATTATTTATTCTTTACATTTATTGATATTTAAGTTATTTTTAAGAATGGTAAGTGATCCAACCCACTCATTCAATCCCTTTGAAGTAAATCGAAAGTCACAAATGGCGCTTGAAAAGATTTACTTCTGGACTACTACTATTAAATAAATGGCAAAGGTTATTAGCAGATGATTCTTATAAAGATATTATTGTTGAGTCACTCAAATTTCTTTCTGATAAAGGATTAGTGGATGTTTTTTCATTTGTCATAATGCCAAACCACATCCATTTCATCTGGAGAATAAACAAAATGAATGGAAAAGAAACACCGCAAGGCTCGTTCATGAAGTTTACCGCTCATCAATTCAGAAAGAGAATTATGAATAGTGGAAACTGGAAGCTAAGCAACTTTATTTCCAATGCTGCCAATAAAGAACATGAGTTTTGGCAGAGGGATCCTTTGGCCATCCATCTTTATTCACCCGAAGTAATTTTACAAAAGATGGAATATATCCATAATAATCCATTGACAGAACGTTGGAATCTTGCGCAAGAGCCTGCTGCTTATAAATATTCTTCAGCTCGGTTCTATGAAACCGGAGTCAGAAATTTTACTTTAAAGATATTCGTGAAGAATTTTAATAGGGGACAGTAGTTGGTTCGTGAGACACGAACCAAGGCGAAAAATTCTTGAAGTTTTTTTTATTCTACCTATTTAGGGTTCTCATGAAAATTGATTTTTCAATAAAACTCTTCTTCGCGGGTTTTTAAAGCACTTAATAAAAAATCACAACAGTTAAAAAACCTTAAAAATTAAGGTTTTCACTTAAATGTGGGGTTTCTTATTCAATTTCAAGTCATTTGTCTCCAAATTTTATTCTCCTTTCTTTTTGTTTGATCAAAAAGAAACAAAAAATCAAGACAAAAAGATGCTTCCACGCTACAATCAACGCACTCCCCGCCTTTTTGTCGTCCAGCCCGCCTGCTTCGAGCGAAGATTATTTGGCTTTTGAACATTGAGGTGTTTTTCTTGAGGGGCCTATTTAAATAGTCCTATTTTACGTAATAACCCTGGCTCCTGATTTTTGTCCTCACAAATCACAGTTCTTGTCAATCATAGAGTAATAGGAGAAAGCAGGAATAGAGTTTTATTTATTCATTCGATTTTACATCCTTAATTTTTATAGTATATCTTTTTTTCTTTTTTACCTTTATTAATTATATCGAAAACATAAGCCACAGAAATCTGAAGTGCTTGATTTCTTGCTCTCAAATCATCTTCATAGGCTATTACATTAGTGAACCTGCCTTCTTCCCTTGCTATATAGCTGTGTCCCCATTCATACCTAAAATCAATCATTATTGATTGACCAGGCATCGGTTCCAACACTAAACCTGTTGAAACAATCAAACCCACCTGTAACCTATTGGCCCCTTTAAAATATAAAGCTCCATATTCAGGATTTGCAGGTAAGGCATCAAAAATGATATTGTAATTGAGTTGTTCAATATTTTCCTCTCTTAGTTCCACCGACTTCAAAACTCCCTTTCCTCCCAACCAAAAATTTACATTTGGCCCTGCTCCCACGTACCATTTAAATGATTTATCACCAAAGGCCTCTTTGAAATCCAGTTTATACACTACAGGGGTATTTAAATAATGGTACCTGGCATAATTCTGCAATGAAGGATCACTAACACCATCTATTTTTTTTCCACTCTGAGCATACATGATATCAAGTTGAAGTAAAAACCTTTTCTGTACCTTAAAAGCTGTTGTTATGCCAGCACTATATCCAAAAACTGGTTTTTTTTCATATTTTTCCTTATCAAAATCCTCATACTGTAGCCAGGAGATTCTGGCACCGGATTTAGGCCCAATAAATACTTGCGCTTTTAATTGCTCCATATTAAAAAAATACAGAACTACTATTAAAAGAGAGATAGCAGTAGGTTTCATGTGTATATTAGTTGTTCTTCAATTGTCACCCCGATAAGTCGGGGCAGGCTATGGAATTCAATAAATTTTATTCATCCTAGGTTGGTATGTTAAGGATTCTAAAATTTATGCTCATTTCATGGGCATTAAATCTTCATTTTCTTTTAATCCCAAGACTATACATAAATAGGCACAATTCCAATTTAAAAGTAGTTAAATGCATACACCAACCTTTAAATAAAAGCTTGAAAATATTTTTAAATTTGTTATTTAAAATGCTGTTAATTGAATATGTATTTAATACATTGTCTTTTTATTATGTTATACAATGGTTCCTTAATCATAATCATTTACAGAATGAAAGAATAAAAGTTATCACCTTTGTATGTTCAAGTTCATCTTTGCATTATTATTATTCCCCCTACTTGTTTATGTGCTTCCCTCTGTAGCACAAGAATTGCCTGTCTATAACCATTTTTATTCCACCCCTTATTTATACAATCCAGCTGAAGCGGCTGCTTATCCTTTTATGAATGTATCTTTGAATCATCGCCAACAGTGGAGAGGAATAGAAGATGCGCCAGTAGTTACTACCTTAACATTTGAGTCACCTTTTGATTATAAAAAATGGGGAATAGGTGCTACACTAAGGAATTTTAATCGCGGCCTTTTATCAACTAATGACTTTTTAGTCACCTATTCTTATTATATTAATTTAACGAAAAATGCTGCCCTCCATTTTGGAATTTCAGGTGGACTTACAGCCAATAGCATTGATTTATCTCAGGTTCAAGACTTAAGCGACCCGGCAATAAATAATTTTCTGGACAATAATACACAACCCATTTCCAATGTTGGTTTCAAATTAGAAACTTCAAGCGGAATTAACATAGGCGCATCCTTACCAAGGTTGTTTAAACTTCAATATGCCAATACTCAGAACTTTGAAGTGATAGAATTATCACCTTTTGACGAATTTACTATTATGGCCTACTATAAGAAGCGCATAGATAATAGGATTATCACTAAAAGAAACGGTAGATATAAAAAACGTGTGAAAATTGAGGATGTCTACTCACCATTACAGATTTACGCACTTTATCAACACTCCCAACTGGTTGGTCAAAGAATAGAGTTGCTAAGCACTCTTACTTATAATGAAATTTTCTGGGTTGGTGCTTCGTACAGGCTCAATTATGGGATGTCAGGGCTTGTAGGATTCAATATGAAAAAGCTGGCGTTCAGCTATTCATATGAACCATCGAGTAAATTAGTAAATGGCATTGCTAGCGGTTCGCATGAAATTCAGCTAAAATTCACAATTGGTGATAAGGTCAAAGAACTTCTTGAAAGACCCAAATTAAAATCTCTCGATAGGTCTCAGGAAAAAGCACCCAGATTCTCAAGTCAGGATGTACAGCTAGGTGGTGATGAAAGTCAGGTTCAAAAAACAAAATATTATGTAGTAGTCCAGGAATACAAGGACTTCAACTCAGCTGACCGCCTGGTGAAAAAGTTAAAAAAAGAGGAGGATATTACATCGGATATTTTTTACAATGAGAAAAACGGAGTTTATTATGTATATATTTATGAGACCTTCTCGAGAAGAGATGCTTATAAAGACAAAAAAGCGGCAGAAGAAATAACAAACTTTAAGAATATTAAAGTTATTGTTGTTGATGTAAAATAGTGCTTCTTATGCATTTATATATGATGAAATCGAACATGACATACGTTACCCATAAGGTGATGATTTTAATGGGTGTTCCATGTGACCAATAAAAACAATTATAGACACATGAAATAGTCATCCCGAGTACTCGAGGTCAACCGAGCATGAATATTAAAAGTAAATGTGACGGTTTTCAGGTATTCTGACAGCTGAACTATTCCATGTGACTACTAAAATACAAATTATATACACATGAAATTCTCACGCAAATATTATCTCTTATTTTGTTTAGTTATTATAACTAACCAGGTTTTGGGACAAAGCTCTTTTATAGAATCTGTAAGTCCTAAAAGCGGATACGCAGGTAAGCTCGTTAATATTAAAGGTGTGGGTTTAGAGGATGCTGACCAAGTGTTTTTCGGAAGTGTTGAAGGACGAATAGTAAGCGCTACGAACCAGCTGATTGAAGCCGAAGTACCCAATGGGACTACTTATGATAATGTAACTGTTTTTAATTCATCAACTCGTCTTTACTATAGTGGTGAGCACTTTATGCTCAGCTATGGAGGAAACCAAGGGTTAGCGAGTACCGATTTTGATTCACAAATTGACGTTTTTTCCGAAAGTGGCCTTTATGATGTTACCATTAGTGATATTGATGGAGATGGTAAAAATGATATAATAGGTGCCAACTCAAAATCTCCATTTGCTACTATATTGAGAAATCTCAGTACACCAGGTAACATAAGCCTGGCAAAAACAAAACTTAACTTAGGTGCCCCAAGCTTCAATAATACAGCCGGGGATCTGAATGGAGACGGTAAACCTGAGGTAGTATTCTCTGTTGGGAACAAGCTCATGATTTTAGTCAATTTTAGTACACCTGGCAATTTGTCCTTTACACTTCAAACTATTTCTTTAAATAGTTCTTCCACCAAGCGAGTAGTAATAAAAGATTTAGATCTTGATGGAAAACCAGATTTAGTAGTTTCCGATCAAACCGTTAATAAAATTTTTATCGTAAAGAATACTTCTTCCGGAGGTACTCTTACTTTTAGTAATGATATCATTGAGCTTACTGTTGATAATGCTCAAAGTACTTCCGGTTTAGATGTAGAAGACTTAAATGGTGATGGGAAACCTGAGATTATTACAAATCAATTTCTTACCGATGGAGGTGGATTTTATATTGCGACTAATCAAAGCAGTCCTGGCAACTTTTCCTTTAGTGGCTTTAATCAATTTAATTCAGCTGGGACATTTGTTAATCTTAAAGTAGGAGATATCAATAATGATAATAAACCGGACATTGTGGCTACACTTTTCTTAAGTTCTGCTGTTGCAGTATTCGTTAATGAAACAAATAGTACCGGAGGCCAACTGCAATTTGGTTCCGCTCAGAATTTAGGTACAGACCTTAGGCCGTGGGGATTGGATTTTGGAGATCTTGATGGAGATGGGAATATTGACATAGCAGTTTCTACTATCGGTTCTAATAAAACCATCAATGTTTTAAACAATAATGGTTCCGGTGGCGTAAATTTTTCAAAAATAGCAGTACCTGTCACCTTTATTAATAGAAATATAAAGATTGGTGATATTGATGGAGATAGTAAACCGGATATTGTTTTTTCCAGTGTGGATGATGAAACCAATAATATTACATCATCAAATATCTCCATATTAAGAAATAATAGATGCATTATACCAGTGATAACTCCTGAAGGACCCATCAATTCCTGTGAAGGAAATTCGGTAGTGCTGCAAACGCAAAATATAGCTGGTCTTACGTATGAATGGAGACAAGATGGAAATGTAGTAAAGTCAGGTCCCGAAAGTTTCATAGAGCTGAATGATATTTCAGCTTCAGGTAGTTATACAGTTTCGATAATTTCTGAGGGAGGAAGTTGCTCAGAAATATCCGAGGAAGTAGATGTAACAATAATTTCAGCAGGAAGCTTGCCTAGTGCCAATATTAGCTCAAATCAACCTGTATGTGTTGGCGGTACCCTCACTTTGAATTCATCTGATGTAGGGGCAACTACTTATGAATGGCGTGGTCCACAAAATTTCACTGCAACTGGCATAAGCGTAGATGTTGCAAATTTTAATGTAAACAAAGCCGGCCGTTATTATCTGGATATTTATGCAGGATCTTGTATTATTGAAACCAAAAGCATTGTGGTTGATATAGTTTCTGCCCCTAATTTTTCCATCGGGCAATCAGGTGAAGGAACTTATTGTGAAGGCGAAAATATTGTCCTTAGCATATCCCCTAATGACACTGATTTTGCCCTTCAGTGGTATAAAGACGAATCCCCTATTTCCGGAGCTACCTCCGCTACTTTTAATCCTACAAACTCTGGCAGTTATTATGTAGAGATTACTGATCAGGTAAACACATTCTGTCCTAACATTTATTCTGACACTTTAGAGGTAGCATTTTTAGATTCACCACAAGTAGACTTTAACCTATCTTCTACTGCCTGCGTTGCAACGCCTGTTTCTTTTACAAATGAATCAGTAGTTGCGGATGAATCACTTGCTCAATACGATTGGGATTTTGGCGATGGAAGTGTTTCAACAGATCCCAACCCTACTCATACCTACAACTCAGCGGGAACGTTTGAGGTTACTTTAGAAGTCTCATATGAAGGTTTTTCTTCCTGCACATCACAACTATCACAACAGATTGTCATCAATGGAGCACTCAATGTAGCTATAAACTCTTCAGCTATTTCTATTTGTGACGGAGAAAATGCCACTCTATCAGTAGATGATACATTTGAATCCTATCAATGGAATACCGGAGAAACGAGTTCAACAATTACAGTGAATGAGGGTGGTACTTATTCGGTAACTGTAGCAGATGAGAATGGTTGTGAAGGTTTTTCAGAAATTTCAATACAAACATCACCAATTCCTAATGTAGCTATAACTGCGTCTGGCACTTCGGTGAGTGCGGGAGACACCGTGTCCTTAACAGCTTCAGGGCTAATTGAATATTTATGGTTTGCAGATTCTACCTCATTAAATTACACTAATGATCAAATAGAATATGCTCCATCATCAACCACCACTATTAGGGTGGAAGGCAAAGATGAAAATGGTTGCTTTGGAAGTGCGGAAATTGTAATAATGGTAGAAGAAGAAGCGAATATTGGTGATAGAATTAGCCCGATGAAATTCTTCTCCCCTAATAACGATGCCATTGCACAATTCTGGGAAATTGAGAATATTGAAAGCTTCACTCAGTGTGGAGTTGAAATCTATGATCAACAAGGAAATAAGATTTATGAAGCTAAGCCTTACAATAATGACTGGGAAGGGACTGCTAGTGGAAGCCCGGTGCCCGATGGTGTATATTACTATGTGATAAGATGTGAGGATAGTGGGATAGTTAAATCAGGTAGTATTACTTTACTAAGATAAGCTATTTGGGTAATTAAGCAATCCGCTAATTGTAATTTTATCATCTTTCTGCTATTTTGGTCTCTTTGAACTGATGGTTGGGTACTCAATGCTCTCCATGTTTCACCCTTTACCATTATGCATAATATTGTACTATGATAAAAAAAACGATTTTCCTCATAATGCTCTTGGGATCACAATTAATGTGGGCTCAAAACAACAGTTCCCATAGCGATTCATCGGATAAGTACTTTAGCGAATTAAAAGTAATTGCTAATTCAGTTTCTCATTATATTTATAATGACTTTCCCGCATTTAACTCCCAAACTCCGGCCGGATTTATTAATCAAATAGATTCATTAGAGCAAATATTCGTCAAACATCTTAATAATTACTCCCAATATTTATCTCAGCAAACTATCAAGGATGAAGAAGCTGGTATTAAGTATTTTTTTGATATGCTCCTTCTGGAATACCCTATGCAACATGAAATTTACACGGGAAAGAAAATACATTTAAGCAAAGGAAAACAACAGGAGCTGGCTAATAACCTACAGGATTTCAATAAAATCCCTTTATTGGAAAATAGAGATTTTAAAGCATACGTTAAGTCCTATCTAACAAAAGAAGTGGAAAAAGAGCTTCTCAAAGGGCAACATGGATATACTGATAACATTTACTTACATCTGACCTGGGAGAAGATTCATGAGTTTTTTACTGTTCCGGAAATAAAGGATTTCTGGATGTTTGAATACTTAAATAGCCATATTGCCAACATAGGGGTTAAAAATATTGAAAGTATATACAATGATTTTTTAAACATTTGTCAATCCGAAGAATTTAAACAACAAATTACCAAGGCTTACGAACAATCAATCAATGGACGAAACCAACACCTCATTGAATCATACAAAACAATTAATGGTCTCAATTTAGAGATGCACTTATTCTTACCTGACAGCAATTTATTTAATAGTTCAAGACCGACTATTGTATATTTCCACGGTGGAAGCTGGTCAGAAGGAAAACCGGACTGGTTCTTCGAAGCAGGTGAGTATTACGCTAAAAAGGGCTATGTTGCAGCAGCAGTTGAATACCGAATAAAGGCAAGGCACAATACACTTCCTTTTGAAGCTGTAAAGGATGCGAAATCATCCATCAGGTGGTTAAGAGAGCATGCGGATAAATTTAACATTGATGCTAATAAAATTATTGTAACGGGAAATTCAGCAGGTGGCCACCTGGCTTTATGTACTGCTTTAGTTGAGAACTGGAATGAGGAATCCGATGATATCAAATACAGTTCAATGCCAAATATTGTGATGGTCAATTCCGGTGCTTACGACCTGACTATTGAAAACTCCAAATGGATCACACTAAACAGCGATGACAAAGACATTGTGAAGGAAATTTCTCCCAACTATCTTTTAAAAAGCAATATGCCCAACATGCTTCTCATTCATGGAGAAAAGGATAGCAATACGCCCTATGAAACAGCAGTCTATTTTCGAGATAAAATGAAAGCGCTTGGAAACAATATCGAGTTTCATACCATAGAAGAGGCCGGGCACTTTATTTGGTTTGGTCAACACGCTACAGACGTTTCTGAAATTAGAAGTAATTACCTTGAAAATTTGAACTGGAATTAAAGCTAGGTGTCATATTTGAGCATTAGTGCTTTCATAGTAGGGAATTCTTATATCGATTAATTTACAAAATCAGTGGCTCCACAAAAAGAGACCATCTCAAATTAAGACAGCCCTTTTATCATTCATTTTTAAAGCTTTCTAGGCTCCTCATGAAAAATAAATTTCAGCTATAAACTGGATATCCTTACTTTTATTAGTGTTTCTTTAAATTTAAACCTAAGTACAAAACCTCAAAAAACAGTAATTTCATTTAATATTGAGCTTTAACTTAAATTCTATGCATTTTTAAACCAAATTTTATTCTTAATCTTTTGTCTTGATACAAAAGATAGAAAAAATCAAGACAAAAAGATGCTTCCACGCTGCAATTCCACGCGCTCCCCGCCTTTTTGTCCACCCACGCGCATACTCCGAGCAAACTTTATTTGGTTCTCGAACATTGAAGCATTTTTCAAGAGTTCCCTTTCTAATTTAATTCTTTATAACCTTAACCATACGCTGTTTTCCGCTGTCAGATCTTAAGTAGTACACTCCTTCTCTTAAATCAGTTAAATCAATTTTTTGCATATTTTCTGATGAGAGTATTACTGTTTTTACTATTGCTCCGTTTGAAGATATAATAGATATTTCTTGTTCAGCTCCGTAATATCCATTTACATGCAATATTCCATTTGTTGGATTAGGAAAAATATTAAAAGCAAAGTCGGAATTCTTATTTCCTAAAACTGTATTAATATCTACACTTACCACGCCTTCAGAATTAACAAATATTGTAAGATTCATCTCCAAATTTTGCTCGTCATACGGCAAATTAAAAGAGGTAGCAGATTGCTCAATACCAGGGATATCAAGTAATAATTGATAACTACCACCTGGGATCTCCAACATATTAAAATTACCTAAACTATCTGTATCGGCTACTCTAAGAATATCTCCTGCAGTCTCTTGTAACAAATAGATGACTAACTCTTTAATTCCTTCCCCCTCATTAATTTCCCCCAAAGATATTCTTCCATTAGATGAATCTTCAGATTTCACCACCCTCCCATTTATTTCGCCATTTCCTTTTTCGGTAGATGACACAGTCTTAGCTTTCATTTTCATCCTTAGACTTAAATTGTTATTAATATTTAAGACAGTAGCATCTTTATTAAAATGAGCACTACTATAATATCCAGGAAAAACATCGGCCCCACTTTCACCTAAAGGTATGATTTGCAAGATATATTCTCCTTTCCGAACATTTTTGAATGTTAAATCACCGCCAGTAAATTTTTTCCTACTATAAATGCCGCCTTTCAAATTAAATAGTTTTGCTAATCCTTCTTCCAAAGGGGTATCATCTGGTCTGATTACATTAACTGAAATATCATAGTTTCCTAAAACCGTAACTCTTTTTTCAACTTCAGCATAGTTCACAGTATCATTTCCTGCCTGAAATGCTTTTACAACTACATCAGTAGATTCATTTGTCAGTACTAGCTGATTATTAAGAATTGTTGCAGTTCCACTTTCAATAGCGAACATCACTGAAAGCCCACTTGATGAAGTTGCTTCCAGAGGAAAAGGAGATTCATCTTGATACAGGCTGTCAGGAACATTAAATGTAATTGTTTGATCCTCTTTAATAATAGGAGCCTTATTGACAGTAACTTCCCATTCTTGAGATGTGACACCATCTTCAGCCGTTACCGAATATAAAACAGGTTCTGTGAAATTTTCAGGCTCGTTAACATCCGGACTAATGGAAGCCCCTTCTGAAACTTGAATTTCAGGCACCAAACTACTTAAATCTGTTAACCCATCCACTTCAATTTCAACTGTATGATTTACTAAATCAATAATAGCCGGAGAGGTAGTATTTGGTAACTCAAAATCCACAATATCAGTAGCTGTATTCGGATTGATAAAAATTTCAATGGTTAAATTGACACTGCATCCTGATTCGATACCCTTTACTTTAACATCATATACGCCAGCAGATAGATCATTGATTTCAAACTCTCTTAAACCTGAATCAATAATCTGGTAAGATTCGCCATTTAAGAAAATCTCATATTCCCAGTCAGCTTTATCAACTTCAATAGTTATACTGCCATTACCTAAAGCACCATAGTCTTCGTTTACTGTATTTACTATACTAGCTGTAAAAGTAGCCAAATCATTAACCATTACAGTAACAGGCTCAGCCAAACAGTTTCGATCATTATTAAGTGCCTGGACTGTATAAAAGCCAGGTTCCATATTATCAAGTAGATTTCCTGTTTCAGTAAAATCTGCAGATGCTTTTACTGATGTCCCTTCATACCAAAAAAATGTGTAATCATTTTCAGAACCTAAATCAACAGTAGCTTCAATTCTTCCATTAAAAGGAGAACAAGTTGTTACCGGATCGACTGTTACACTTAACTCAGGAATGACAATGTTGTTATTGATAGTCACTCTATCTGTCACCACACAGCCGGTTTCATCGTTTGTAACTTTTACAGTGTACTCTCCTCCACCTAAACTATCTAGCGAAACACCTGTACCAATTACTGCAGTAGTGGTGCTAGTGCCAGAGAACCACTCAATAGTGTGATCTGATTCATTACCCACTATTGAAACTGTTACACTTCCATTGGAACTGTTGCTATCACATGAATTATTTTCTGTACTTGATATGTCCTCAATTTCAGGAGAAAGTGTTTGTTTAACTTCAACAGTGACTAGTGCTGTTTGACAATTAGAAGCATCATCAGTCACTTTAATAGTATAACTCCCTTGCGGTAAATTGTCCACCGTGCTTCCTGTGTAGTCAGCTGTTGGTTTCTCACTGCTTCCGATAAACCATTCAAAAGTATATCCGGAGGTTGTACCTCCTACAGAAGCACTCACGCTTCCGGAATTTGTATCAGAACAAACAATATCGGTTGCTGAAGCCTCAACTTCGGGAAGTTCAATCTCACTTGGCACTTTGGCAGATTCGATGGTTTCACAGCCAGTCGCCTTTTCAGTGACCAAAACGGTGTAAGTAACAGAATCCAACCCGTTAACCACATGACTATTGCTTATTTGTGAACCACCACCAACAGTGTTTCCTACATACCATTCATAGTCATAGTTGCCTACAGGTTGCGCAACCCCATTAGCATCATTGATACTAACTGTTAATTCTCCATTAGGATTTTGACAATTATCGTTCCCACTATCCACAGTAATTTCTGCATTGAAAGTTATTATACTATCCTCAATGACTACTTGTATGGTATCAGAACTACATCCCACTAATTTATCTGTAGCAAAAACAGTATAGGTACCTGCGTTTAAACCTGTATAGACAGCACCTGTATAATCAGGAGTATCATCAACCGTTGTTCCATTGAACCAAAAGAAATCATAGTCTGCTGTCACCTCGGTGCCACCAACTAACCTAAATACTCTGACAGAACCATGAGGATCAACAGTATTGCCACCACAAGTTATATTATTCGTTGCCTCCGCTGATAAGGCAAAAGGAATAGGGTTTACCTCGGTAGAAACAATATTGTTGGCGTAGTCGCATTCCAAAAAGTTGGTATTTGGAAAACTTATAGGCGTTGGCGTGGTGGAACCATTATCATTTAAGGCAGCATAGAGTGTAAATTGTGAACCTGCACCATGCACCACAAGGTCAACAGCTGAACTAACCTGTCCTACTCCAAAATTGTTGAGAGGTATAGATACTGTATTCAGCTTATTAGTTCCTGCAATCAAAGGGTCACCATCGTAAAATGTGACAGGAACATTACCTGATAATGGAACGTCCCCTATGTTTTCAAATTCGAAGCTGACTGTAAACTGCTCGTCAGGGCAGGTGGGTGGTGAAACTGAAAAGGTGGATTCGATGATATTCAAATCGGTTGAAGCATAAGTAGGGCAACCTTCTGAGCTTAAAAAGGGTGATTGATTTAGAAAGCCATTTAAGGGACGGACAGGTCCAACTGCACAAGTGCCATTTGACCAAACCAGATGATGCTTTTGTTGATTTCGAGGCACGGACAAATCATCATTGATATTCACATTGAAATAGCCATACTGATTCCATACTCTTCTGGCAGGTACCCATGGTTCTCCTCCAGATTTATAAATTCTCACTTCCGCGGGGGCATATAAGTCAAGGTCTTTTCCTCTTGTGCCAGGACTAAAATCTTCACTTGCGCATACAACACAAATTTCGGCTGAGCCATCTGCATCCACATCTGCCACAATAGGATACTCAATATTAGTTCTGGAACGACAAGGAATGGAAATATTCACACTACCATCACTTCCGTTGATGATATATAGAAAGTCCTCATCCCTGTAAACTAATTCTGATCGACCATCACCATTGAAATCAAACAAGGTACTACTAGTGAGCCCTGAAGTTTCCTCATTTATGGCCAATTTCCATAAGATATTCCAATGTTCATCTAGTGCATATAGATATTTACCAGATACAAATGTTGCATTTAATTGCCCGTCACCATCTAAATCAGCGATATTCACCCTTCCCATTCCTCGTTTCCAACCGTATTGATAATCACCTGTGCCAAAAGGATCATTGAAAGTTTTTACAGTATTATTGGTTACATCCCATAAGAAAACAGTTGATACGTTTCCTCCATCAGCTCCGGTAACAATCACATCCAAATTACCATCAAGATTATAGTCAGCTATAGATGTGCTTGCACTAACTCCAGAAGCATAGCTCATTAATTTCGTTTGATAAGTAGCTGGCATTGTAGCCAGCAAGGTTAAGGAGCCGGCATCTTCTGTCCTGTCTCCTAAATCTACGCTGTAAATCTTGTCCCCTAAAATTAATTCTAAATCTTCATCTCCTAGAATGTCTACAGCAATAGGTCCACCTGGAATAACGTCCCAATCGACTCCCGCATTTTCCACAATACGGACACCTGTTACAGGATCTCTAATTTCATCCTTGTAATACATTTCAGGCTTGCCATCTCGGTCAAAATCTGCATGACCAATGAAAACGGGGTCATTTGGCAAAGTTTCTGATGTCCATAGTAAGTTGAGTTCACAATCAAATGAATTAATCCTAAAATCGCTTCCAGTATTGGAATTTACAATGAACACTTCTCCACAATTATCATCCTGTACATTGGCCATAGATGCAGAACTATAACTTGGGCTGTTAATGGATGCTTGATATTTTATAGTAGCATCATTACCATTTAAAAGAAAGATTCGATCATTATACCGATTTGTAGACAGGATTTCAGGTATCCCATCTCGATCCAAATCACCTATGGCTATCCTGCTTAAATTATTGGTTACATCATTAGCTGACTGATAAGCCAATTGAAGTGAAAAAACAGGGAAATCTGAAGGTACTGCTTCACATGAAGCATCATTTCCCATATAAAAGCCATCACAAGCACTATTGCCTGAACAATCAGAATCAAAACAGTCAATAAAACCATCTCCATCATTGTCTATGCCATCATTACAAATTTCCTGGGCTTTAGTAAAACTGAAAAATAAAAAGGGGAAAACTAACAACAATAAAATCTTTTTCAATACAGTAGGGGATTTGTAAATTAATATGAATGAGATATAAGCTGCAATTTACTAAAACATATAAGAAAACGGCTTAGTTATTCACAATTAATACTACTTATATCATAAAAATAATTGATTTTATATGATATCTCAGTGTAAATCCCTACTAGACAAAGCTGAATGTTCTATACTACCTTCTAGCCATTTCTCTACCAAACCTCACTCCTAAATCTTTCTTAAAATTAAAATTTTGAGAAATATGTAAATAATTAAGAATAATACTAAATTAGTCCGGTACCTGATCCCACATAAACTGTAGCGTAAATTTTACAGGGATTGTATGTTCATTAGTTGTTGGTTGTCAAGTATAAAAAAAGAACCCACCATAAAACAGAAAAAATTAAAAGAAATGAAATATATTTTTACAATGCTCTGTCTTTTCCTGGCAATATCAGCTACTTCTTTTGCACAAAAGAAAAATACAGCAGATAGTATTTACCATATCCAGAAAAATGTACTAATCCCCACAAAAAGTGGAGTTGATATTTCGGCTATCATAGCTCATAAGAAAGTAAATACCCAAGCCATGCCTGTAATATTATTTTACACTACCTATCATCAGGGAGAAGGAGATGCCATATTTGCCAGGCGGTCAGCAGATAGAGATTATGTAGGCGTGGTGGCCTACGCTCGTGGTATTCGGACTGATGTAGAAAATTATATGCCCTATGAGAATGAACAATCAGACATATATGACATAATAGACTGGATTAGTAAGCAAGATTGGTGCAACGGAGAAGTGGGGATGTATGGTGGCAGTTATACAGGCTTTTCACAATGGGCAACAGTAAAAAAAATACATCCTGCGCTTAAAACTATTGTACCACAAGTAGCAGTAATGCCAGGCTTCGATTTTCCAATGCAGAACAATGTCCAATTAGGCTTTGAATTAAATTGGTCGCACACCAATATTTTAGGAAAAGAGCCAATTCCTGCTTCACTGCTATGGGAGTGGTATGAAAGGGGATACGCTTATTCCAAAATAGACAGCGCATTAGGTTATACCAACCCCCATTTCCAAAAATGGCTCCAACACCTTGCCTATGATGAATATTGGAAATCCCTGGTACCCACAGCTGAAGAATATGCCAAAATTGATATTCCTGTATTGACTACCACTGGCTACTTTGACGGTCCGCAAATTTCAGCAGTAGAATATTTCAAATTGCACAACAAGTATCATCCAAAAGCAAAGCATTATTTGGTAATAGGTCCTTATGATCATTGGGGTGGACAGGCAAACCCGTCATCCAACCTTCGAGGGTATGAAATTGATTCGGTGGCCAACATAAGTATGAGAAAACTGGCGTATGAGTGGTTAGATTGGATTCTTAAAGATGCACCAAAACCAGAGTTACTTAAGGATAAAGTAAATTTCCAGTTAATGGGAACCAATACCTGGAGACATGAACCATCACTGCAAGCAATGAGCAACCAAAGCCTGCGAATGTACCTCCACAATAACAACCTGGCTAAGGAGGTCTCTAAAAAGCCAGTGTTCCAGCAGCAAACAATCAATTTTACCAATCGTGAAAGTATGAACAACTATTTTCACCCCACTTTGATTATTGATAGTCTTGATGCAAGTAATGGAATCGTTTATGCTTCCGAAACATTTGAAAAGGCTTTTAGCATCAATGGTCCGTTTACAGGTCAATTGGTTTTGGAAACCAACAAAAGGGATATGGATATTTCTATTTCTTTTTACGAACAAACTGAAGACAAAAACTATTTTTTACTATCCCGTTATTTAGGACGGGCCAGCTATGCTAAAGACAATAGTCAAAGGCAGCTTTTAACACCAGGTAAAAAAGAGCAAATTCCTTTGAATGCCTCTCATATTATCAGTAAGGAGATTAAAAAGGGCAGCCGATTGGTGATTGTAGTAAACGTAAACAAGCACCCATTTGAAATCATCAATTATGGCTCAGGAAAAGAACCATCAGAAGAAATAATTACAGATGCTGGCGCCCCAATGATAATTAAATGGTTTAGTGACAGTTATATTGAAATCCCGGTTTGGGAAAATTGAACATCAAAAACGCAAGACACCATCATTGCTTGCTAATTAGAAAGTGCTAAATGAAAGAGGATTAACTATGGTACTCTTGTTAAAAAGCTTCAATGTTCAAAAACAAACAATCCTCGTCCAAAGAGAGCAGTCTAGAAGACAAAAGACAGGGGGCACTTGGTTGTAGTGTGGAACCATCTTTCACGATTCTTCCTGGACAAAAAACAAATAATATGCACATTCAACCCCAATAATTACGCAATGCTATTTTCAATATTTTGATAAAAATTAGTCAGGTTTTTCAGAAAAACGTAAGAGAAATAGATTGTGACAGATTAACACTTAATTAAATTTTAGTTGATGAAAGAAAACAAAAAAACCAATCCACCAAAAAAAATTTCCCGAGTCGTTGTAATAGGCACATCTGCTGGCGGGCTGAGCGCATTAAAAAAACTAATAAGCCAACTGCCCACAGACTTTCCACTGCCAATATTGATTGTCCAGCATATTTCTCCTGATGCTACAGGAAATATACTTATAGACGAGCTTAATAAGTTAAATACCCTAAAGTGTCAGCATGCAAAAAGCGGAAGCAAGCTGGAAGCTGGATATTTATATAAGGCTCCATCAGATCATCACCTTTTGATTGATAGCAACAAGAAAATATTTGTGACCAAAGGAGCCCACGAAAACAGGTCGCGTCCTGCAATTGATCCATTGTTTCGGTCAGCTGCCGTAGCGTTTGGGGCTGGTGTTATCGGGATATTGCTGACAGGTTATCTTGATGATGGAACATCAGGAATGAAAGCTATCAAAAGATGTGGTGGAACCTGTATCGTACAGGATCCTGAGGAAGCGGAGTATCCGGCTATGCCAAGAAATGCTATAAATAATGTAAAGGTAGATTATTGCATCCCAATATCAGAGATGGGAGCTCTGCTTTACAAGCTTATTCCACAGAAATTACCAAAAAGCAAACCTGCTCCAAAAGATGTTTTAATAGAAGCTAAAATTGCCGAACGTGTGTTAAGCGATTTGGCTTCAGTTAATAAACTGGGCGATCAAGTACCCTTTAACTGTCCGGGATGTGGTGGTATTTTATGGAAAGTAGAAAAAAATAGCAGTTTGCGGTTCCGTTGCCACACTGGGCATGCTTATACGGCAGCCTCACTTTTAGCTGAACAAACTGATAAGATTGAAGAAACCATGTGGACTGCATTGCGGATGTTCGAGGAGCATAAAAACCTGCTGACTGAGATATCAAGAGGAAAAAAAGGTGTAGGTTCTCAATCAGCCAATGAAAGGGCAAAAATGTCTCAGGTTCATATAAATAGAATTAGAGCAATATTGAAAACAGCGAATAATGAAAATGGGGATGATATGCCAACCTAATGAAAACTAAAGCCAATAGCGGGTTGATAAAATGCAGGTTTTTTCTGATGTAAAACCATGACAGAAATTCGTATTCCTAATCCATCAAACAGGACTCAAGCTTTTGCAAACTATAACATTGAAGCAAAGCTTGATAAACTATGCATGGCTTTAATCCTCAGCGAGCATCCCTCGATTTAATATTATTTGCGCACAACTCTATGATTTGGACAATACGCTTATGCCTTGTTTCTGCTCTTTTTGCCTGATTCAACCAGTACAAATAGCTCTTTCTGTAGGAGGGTGCAAAACTTTGATAGTTTTCATATGCTTTTGGATTCCTCTGGAATGCTTGTTGCAAATCCTCCGGCACAATGCCTTTTTCAACCTCATCTAAGGCGAACCAACTACCATTTTGTTTGGCAAGCGCTATGGCTTCCAAACCACTTTGATGCATTAACCCCTCATCTATCAGCATTTCAATATATTTTTTATTTAATGCACTCCATACACTTTTGGGATTACGACTTGTGAAGTATTGTCTGCGCTTACCATTCCCTAAGCTTTTGGCTGTAGAGTCAATCCACCCATAGCAAAGAGCTACTTTTACGGCTTCTTCCCAACGCATGGATTCCATTTCGTGCGCCACTGTATAAAGGATCAAATAAACACCAGGCTCATTATTATAGTTGAGTGCTAACCACTCACGCCATTCATTGGCATTCTTAAAATAGAGTTCCTGTAAATCATTCATGCTGTATAGTTTAGCTTATCCAGTCTTTAAAGATCTGAGTTCGAATAATAATTAATGACGTCCCCGCAAAAACGGGGCAGGCTATGCCGGAAAATTAAGACTTACTTTTCAAAAAGTCTTAATTTATCCGGTATCTAATGCTAAATATTAATGAGATGATGGATACCGCTCTAATTAAATTTTAGCTCAAATTTAAAACTGAGTTTAAAAGTAATTTCCTTTTTGGCCAAAAATATTTAAAAAAATTTGCGTAGTTAAATAGCTACATATATATTTGTAGTCAAATAACTACATATGAATTTAAGACGAGACGTATTTCAAGCCATAGCAGACCCTACCAGAAGGGCTATACTCCTATTGGTGGCTTCGCAATCTTTAACCGCAGGTGCAATAGCCTCAAACTTTGACACCGCAAGGCCAACTGTTTCAAAACATATACAAATCCTAACTGAGTGCGAATTGCTTGAAAAAGAGCAAAACGGCAGGGAAATTTACTATCACTTTAATCCTAAAAAGATAAAAGAAATAGCTGACTTTATTGAGCCATTCCGCAAGATGTGGGACGACAGGTTTAATAAACTGGAAACCATAATGAAAAACTATAAACCCGATAAATAAGCCATGGAACTAAAAACAAAAATTCATGCTGAAGATGGTAAACAGGAACTGTTGATCACAAGGGAATTTGAGCTGCCACTGGAATTGTTGTTCAAGGCTTATATTGAACCGGAGATTGTGGAGCAATGGATGGGAACGAAGGTGTTGAAGCTCGAAAATAAAAATCACGGCAGTTACCAATTTGAAACAACCGATCAGATGGGAAACAAACACGGATTCAGCGGGGTAATCCATGAGCTGGTCATGAACAGGAAAATCACGCGAACATTTGAAATGGAGAATGCAAATTTCGGTCCCCAGCTTGAGTTTTTGGAATTTGAAAAACTTACTGACGACTCCGGTGATCATCAGAGTAAGCTCAGTATGCATATAGTCTATAGATCAGTTACACTTAGAGATCAAATACTGCAGTTACCCTTTGCTCAAGGAATTAATATGGCACATAACCGATTACAAAAAATCATGAACACAATAAAATAATTTTATGAAAAAAAGAGACAAAATCATCTATTGGATTGCTACTATCTGGCTTTCATTAGGAATGGTATCCACTGGAATTGTACAGCTCATTAAAATGCAGGAAGAGGTAGATATGATTACAAATTTGGGATATCCTGCCTATCTCCTACCCATACTTGGCATTTGGAAAATGTTGGGAGTTGTAGCCGTACTTCTTCCGAAATTCCCTTTAGTAAAGGAATGGGCTTATGCAGGATTTTTCTTTGTCATGTCCGGTGCTATATTTTCTCATTTAGCAGTTGGAGATGGTGCCAAAGAACTTTTCGGGCCCGCATTATTACTAATTCTTACTGTGATCTCCTGGTATTTTAGGCCTGCCAATAGAAAAATTTTAAATTAGAAGACAATTCAACAGAAAACTGATAATATGAAGAACCAAACAAAACTTCCTCAAGAACGAATAGATGAACTATTTAAAATTTTACGAACTCGTTTCGAGAAAAACATGCATCGTCATAAAGGCATGGAATGGGACAGCATACAAACTAAACTCGAAAACAATACTGATAAACTATGGTCACTTAATGAAATGGAAGAAACGGGCGGAGAACCTGATGTGATAGGTTTTGATAAAAAAGCCAATGAATTTATCTTTTTCGATTGTTCGGCTGAAAGTCCTAAAGGTCGAAGAAGTGTTTGTTATGACCCTGAAGCATTAGAGTCAAGAAAAAAATATAAACCCGAAAATAGTGCTATAGGTATGGCAGACGAAATGGGTATTGAAATTTTAACCGAAGAACAATACCGCGAGTTACAGAAACTTGGAGATTTCGATACAAAAACATCGAGCTGGGTAAAGACACCTGCTGATATTAGGAAAAAAGGTGGTGCCATCTTTGGAGATTGGCGTTACGGGAGTGTATTCATTTACCATAATGGTGCTGAATCTTACTACGGAGCCAGAGGATTCCGTGGCTCTCTCAGGGTTTAATTTTGAGCAATCAGCTTTATGTAAAGTGAGGGATTAAGAGGGACATTTATGTGAAAAACCATGACTTATAGCTGTTTTACTCATTTTATTTCAAGTCTCGGAATCTTAATTTTGTTTCTCTATCTTGTGTAGCAGGATTAGTACCTAAACGTTACTTCAATAATATGAAATGAGCATAAATTTTAGAATCCTTCCCCGATAGCTATCGGGGCAACCGAGGATTAATAAAATTTATTGAATTCTCCCGAAGGGATCCCTTTGGAGCATAGCCTGCCCCGACTATTTCGGGGTGGTCTTAAAAAACAAATTATATACACATGAAACATGGCATAATCATAATAAGCTTCATTCTATCTTTAAGTATGATTTCCTATGGGCAAAATGTTTACAGATATTCTCAACCACAAAATCTTGAAGACGGATGGAATACCAACAGCCTAAAATCTCAAAATGTGGATTCAACAAGAATCTATCAGCTATTCAACCAATTACAGAATGGAGAACATAAAATCCATAGTATATTATTAGTCAAAACTAATCAAATCCTCATCGAGGAATATTTTGGTGAAAACGCTATCAACAAGCAACACGATCTTCGTTCCGCAACAAAAAGTATCACTTCCCTTTTAATGGGAATTGCTATTGATAAGGGATTTATTGATAATATAGATGACCCTGTAATTAAATATGTGAAACACCCAATTGCCAAAAAAAATCCAGACAAGAGAAAAGACAAAATCACTATCAGGCACCTTCTGACAATGTCAAGCGGGCTTGATTGTAATGACTGGGATAAGAAATCAAAAGGACAGGAAGACAGGGTATACAAGAAAAATGATTGGCTACAATATTTTTGGGATTTACCACTCATAAACGAGCCGGGAACAGTATCCAACTATTGTACAATGGGACAGATTTTAGCTACTGAAATTATATCTCAGGCTTCCGGAATGACAATAGATAAGTTTGCCGAACAATATTTATTCAATCCATTGGCTATTAATAATGTAAGCTGGGGACATACTTCCAATAAAGAAGTTATTCCATCTGCCAAAAGATTATACATGACTTCCCGGGATATGGCCAAAATTGGGCAACTAATACTTAATAAAGGAAAGTGGAATAAACAACAAATTGTTTCTCAAGAATGGATTGAGGAATCCACTTCGGCTAAAACTGCTATTACAGGAATGGACTATGGTTTTTTATGGTGGAATGTTCCGCTTGAAGTGAACCAAAAAACCATTATCTCTAAGGCTGCAACCGGAAATGGCGGGCAATATATTTTGGTTTTTCCTGAAGCGGATATGGTTGCTGTGTTTACAGGTGGAGCGTACAATTCCCAGGAAGACAAGCTGCCTTTTGTGATAATGAAAGAGGTTTTCCTACCTACTTTCATGACCGAAAATTAACAACTTTTCCTCGGATTCAAAGTGGATTTATGATTGAGGGTTTTCGATAAATCGCAGTAAATACCAGCCACTGAGGATCAAAATGTACAAGATTTTTAGTGGCATCTCAAAACCATCTCCAAATTGGTTAGAACTATTAAGTAAAGTAAAAGCGATCAAAAATGCAATATCGTACACTTCTACTGTACGAAACCGAACTTCCTGAGCCTCTAAATGTGGTGGAATTGTTCCAAACAGCACTGGCACCAACTTTGTAAATCAATTCTAATATTTAAACACCCACAGCGTTTGTAGCCTATGGAAAAGATTCAATCATTTTTCTGGTACTGCTCGGGAGCAGATACCGAAACCTTAAAGAAATGTCCCACCGACTCCAATAAATATATCGGTATAGGAGCCACTATCTTTTTTACAGGACTATTTGCGGCATTCGCTGCAGCCTATGCCTTCTACACAGTTTTTGACCAGGCTTTTTTCGCCATAGCCTTAGGTTTGGTCTGGGGCCTGATGATTTTCAACCTGGACCGCTATATTGTGTCCGGGATGCGAAAAAGTAACCGGAGATTTCAGGAATTCAAAATAGCACTCCCAAGGATTTTGTTGGCTGTGATGATCTCCATTGTAATTGCAAAACCTCTGGAGTTAAAAATATTTGAAAAAGAAATCAATGCAGAACTGTCTGTAATGGCACAGGAGAGTTACGCTTCACAAGAAAATGCCATCAGGAATCAATATACTGCTCCCAGAGAAGCATTGCAATCAGAAATAGCTACTTTAAAAGAAGAAATAACTCTTAAAGCAGCTAAAAGAGATGAGTTGGCACGTATTGCACAACAGGAGGCAGATGGAACAGGCGGCACCGGCCAACGCAGCCCGGGACCTATTTACAAAATTAAAAAAGCCGATGTAGACCAGGTAGAATCGGAACTACAAGCCTTAATGACTACCAACAACCAGCTGATTGCCCAAAAACAGGAAGCACTGACAGCCCTGATTCAGGATGAACAACATAAAGTTGAGAGCTTGGAAGAGGATTCAGTTGACGGCCCCGCAGCCCGGCTGGAATCACTTGATAGACTAAGTGCTAAAAGCACTGCCATTTGGTATGCTAACATCTTTATCCTCTTACTATTTATTGTGGTGGAAACCTCCCCAATTATAGTAAAGTTGATTTCCCAAAAAGGCCCTTATGATTATGAGTTGGAAACAACAGAATATCGTTTTGAAGCTGCATCTTATAAAGATAAAGCTTTTTTACACCACGAAATTAAAAAGCAAAGTGAGGAATTATCTGCAAGGGAAAAAGACTTTGTGAAAGAGCGATTGGATATAAAGCTTGATCAAGCATAAGACAGAATGTTTTATTATAAGTTTTTGTTTTCAGGAAATATTATATCGCCTTAAAACAAACTTTCTAAAAGAAGATTTTGATGATTCCTTATACGCTCCCCCTTTCAGCAAAAGGGGGACTAAGGGGGATTCTTGAATTTTTCAAAAGAAGAAATTTAACTTATGCCGCCACTGCGGTATCGGTATCTCATTAATGTTTAGCGTGAGATATGTTGATTGGTCAGCACAGCTATTATAATCAAGAACCCGGATTATCATTGAATTTTATAGCACAACTTAAACAATCCATAAAAAAAATAGTAGATAATATACCACCAACAAAATAAGTCAATGAACGAAGAAATTCAAGCATATAATAATTCACTTTTAAGTGAGGAAGACCAGGAAATCTGCCATATCTTATCCCGGGAAATCAGTAGTAACTTACCGGAAGCAGAAAATAAAATTTGGCACGCACACCCTGTTTGGTTTTTGAATGGCAATCCAATTGTGGGATATAGTAAATTAAAAAAAAATATCAGGTTATTATTTTGGAGTGGGCAATCTTTTGATGAAGAAGGGCTGCAAAAGGAAGGTAAATTCAAAGCTGCCGAAATCCGATATACCTCCAAAGAGCAAATTAACAAAGAGGATTTAAGCCGCTGGCTTCAAAAGTCGAAAGAGATTCAATGGGACTATAAAAACCTCATCAAGCGTAAAGGAGTATTAGAACGCCTCAAATGAACAGCTGCTAAATCGAACGCTTCAAGTTTCCGGCAAAAAGTATCACGCATACAGCAGTTTGTATAAACATCTTTAGCCTAGCTTGTCCGACATTTGCCTAAGTATAATAATTAAACATACTGATATGGCAAAAACGATTTTAATTACAGGAGCAAGCAGTGGAATAGGAAAAGAAACTGCATTTTATTTTGCAAAAAAAGGATGGAACGTTGCAGCGACAATGCGAAAACCGCAAAATGAAAAAGAACTGAAGGAAACAGACCACCTCAAACTATTTGAATTGGATGTTTTAAATACCGGTTCCATTCAAAAAGCAATTGAAGCTACAATTACTGCCTTTGGCAAAATAGATGTCCTGCTCAATAATGCCGGATATGGAATGGCAGGTGTTATGGAATATGCAAGCAAAGAATCTATTCAACACCAATTTGATGTAAATGTATTCGGCCTGTTTGAAGTGACCAAACAAATACTTCCACATTTTCGTCAACAAAAATCAGGTAGGATCATCAATATTTCATCCATGGGCGGCCGGGTTTCCTTTCCGCTATTTACCTACTATCATGCTACCAAATATGCCGTAGAAGGATTTAGTGAATCACTCAACTACGAACTCAACCCCTTGGGAATTGACGTAAAACTCATAGAGCCCGGAGGAGTGCAAACCGATTTTGCCGGAAGAAGCATGAATTTTGTGGAAGGCAATCTGACAGATTATAATCAGATCCAAAACAAACTACACAATGCACTTCAAGGTGATGAGGCTGCATTTCCTTCCAAGCCTACAGATGTGGCCAAAGTCATCTTTGAAGCGGCTACTACAAGTAGCAAAAAAATGCGATATTTGGTAGGGAAAGATGCTAAAATGATGGTTCGGATGAAAAAAATATTAGGAACCAACAATTTTCAGAGATTGGTAAAACGGCATTATAAATTATGATTCATTACGCTACCATATCCCACTTATTGCAAGCCTTTGGATTACCCGGTCCGCAACATCCGTTGATCTGGTTGAATAGTTTTGAAGCTTGCGAAATGGAGAATTTCAAACAGGTTCCAAAGTTCACTTGCGATTGCTATCTTATCTTTTTCAAAAAAATTACCAAAGGACAAATCTTATATGGGCATTCCTCATACGATCATACGCAGGGAACTTTATCTTTTTTTAAACCAAGACAAATTATTGAATTCAAGGAAGTGAAATGCGATGAAAAAGGATTTATTCTGGCATTTCATGAAGATTTTTTGAACAATAGCGGCTTGTTTTACAAAATAACAAAAATGAGTTTTTTTGAATATGAAGTGAATGAATCCTTGCACGTTTCGGAGAATGAAAAACATATCTTCTGGCAACATTTCCACCAAATGGAAAAAGAGTACAACAGTAATGAAGATGAATTTAGCAAGGAACTCATTATTGCACAAATTGAATCAATTCTGGTTTATGCCAAACGTTTTTATAAACGACAATTTTTACATCGACAACCAATTAATTCAAGGTTTTACACCAAATTTAATGAGGTTTTACAAGCTTATTATCGAACAGAACAGCAGTACATTTCAGGACTCCCTTCAGTAAATTATATAGCTGAAAAGTTACACCTGTCTCCAAAATATTTAAGTGATCTATTGCGACATGAAACGGGAAAATCAGCACTGGAACACATCCACTTATACCTTATTAATCAGGCTAAAAACATCCTTACAAGTTCGGATGTCACTATTGCGGAAATAGCCTATCAATTGGGTTTTGAACATCCACCATATTTTACAAGGTTGTTCAAAAAGAGAGTAGGAATTAATCCAAATGAATTTCGGGCACAGCATATGAATTAAAAAATAGACAACAAAACTATAAAGACAACTAAATATGCACGTTTTAGGATACATAATATTGGTTATTCACTTCTTATTGTTGCTTTGGTCAGCAGGTGGGTTTCTTGAAATGATTCTGCCAAGGATTCCCTGGAAACCTTTTACCAATCCTGAATTTCCCAATTGGCTGTTGATCATTCATTGGGGTTCTGTATTGTTTGCCTCAATAAGTTTCCTCTACGGATATTTTGCACAATGGACCAAAACACCTCAAATAATGGCAGTTGCTTACGGATTAATGGCTTTGGTTTGTGTCATTGAAACCTTTGGATATATGACAAGTAAAACCAAATATTTGGCAATGGGCGCAGAATTTCTGACATATACAGTAATCTTGCTCTTGTTGTTCAAGAATAAATATTTCATAGATTATTTTAACTGAAACCTTGGCTGATTAGGCTATAACAAAAAGGAAACAATTATCATATAACCTCATAACCCAAAAATCGAGAGACAATATTATCAGATAAGCATCAGTTTGCCTCTATTTCCAAACCTTGTGTTTTCTCACACTCCTCCTCAAATTCTCCTGCCAGAGACTGCCTTACTCCTACTTTGGCCCGACAGGTATCGGTAAAATTCTGGTCTATGATATTGACTTCAAAATCAGAGAGTAATTTCATCACTTCATTGGTAAGTTCATAGCCATAGTGCAAACTATAGTGTTTTTCAATTACTACTTTTAATAACTTTGTATTTTCCAGGGCTTCAAAAGCAGCAGTTTTATAAGCATTGATCAAGCCTGACACACCTAACTTAGTGCCCCCAAAATAGCGGACTACTACTACCAGAACCTGCTGTAGTTTTTTAGAACGAATTTGTCCTAAAATGGGGTCCCCGGCAGAATGATTGGGCTCTCCATCATCATTGGCTCTATATTTATCTTCATCTAAAATGTAGCCATAGCAATGATGGCGGGCATCATAATATTTCTTTTTCACTTCTTCAAGCACTTCTTTTACTTCCTCTTCATCTTTTACCCGAAAAGTCAGTCCTATGAATTTGCTTCCCTTTTCTTTGTATAAACTTTCCCCACTTCCTGATACTGTAAAAAAGTAATCTTCCATTTATTTATTATATTTCGAGCATGCTTGCTTAACTGTTGGCAGAAGTACGGGTTTTGTGCCCATAAATCCTTAGCTAAAATCAAAAATCGTCAAACGATAATCAAAAATCCAATTATGTACAGCATTTTTGAAGAATGGCCGGAATCCGAATGGGAAGAGCTGATGAATTTTAGCCTTTTCACTAAGAAAGGATTTTGGGAACTAAGGAAATCAGAAATAAAATATGTGCCCCTCACAGTAAAAAACCCGGCCGGTAAAATTATTTCATTCTGGTGTTTTGCCCGGTTGGAAGGTGAATGGAAAACCCCCTACCAAGCTCCTTATTTTGAGCCATTTATCATTGATGAAAATCTCTTACCAGTACTTATACCACAAATCATCAGCCACCTGAAAAGTAAATATCACCAAAAAATAAGCTTTATCCTCCCTCCTGCATTTAACCAAATTAGTAAAGCTATAATACATACCATTACTGAAAATAATGGCTTCATTGAAAAAGTAGAAATTTCAAATTACTTAGCGATAAAAGCTAATAGAACCTTTAAAGAAAACATTCAGCAGAAAAGGAAAAAACGAAAGTTAAAAAGTCTGCTCAATTCAAATTATAACATAAAAGAAGCAGAGCCCAATGAATGGGAAAGTCTTTATCAGCAACTACTGGATTGGCGGCAACTGAAAGGCCATCGAAACCTGATATCAAAAGAGTGGATGCTAAAAGCCAAAACCGCATTCCCTGATGCTTATCAATGCCTTCAACTTAGGGATGGGCAAAACCTCATTGGATTAGTATTTTTTATGAGGACAAAATCCAATAGTTACTATATATATTCATTGATAACAAATCCTGACTTTGACAAAGACAATCCTGGGCTTTTACTATGGAATGCGCTTTATGAGCTAGCCCAAAAAGAGAATGTCCAATACATTGATATGGGCACTTCTATGATAAATAATAAGATCAACAGAGGACTCTTGCATCATAAATTAGCACTTGGGAGTGTAATGACAAAAAAACACACCTTGGTATGCTAAAGTGGTTGAAATTAAGAAAGAGTGGTTTTTGGGGAGGATTTATCATCCTTATCCGTACACTTGGAGGCTTGGGTATGCAAAAATTTGTAGCCATTTTATACGGGCCGGCCGGAACCACTCTTCTCAGTCACTTTCAAAATTTGATCAGCTTGTTTAACCAACCCATTCAGGATACAGTTGTCCAGGGATTTATCAATGCCTATCCTAAGGATTCATTTTCCAAAAATAAGCTTATGGCTACTGCCATTGGTTTTACGATTCTTATTTTCCTCTCAACCTTATTTCTTCTATGGATTTTAAAGGCTTTTCCCACTGACCTGTTTAATTTTTCCAGTCAAAATTGGGGATTCATTCTGATGGCTATTTTATTCCTTTGCCTGCAAGGCATTGCATCTGCCGTATTAATAGCAAAGCAAAAGTTAAAACTGTTAGGAGTTCTTCAATTACTACAATGGATAATAATCTTTACCTTCTTATTTATTCTTTCCGGAGGGATTGAAGAAACGCTTCAGTATTACCTTTACATTCAAGGCATGTTTACCTTTATTTTTATAGGGGTACTTTATAGGGATTTACTGACTTTTTTACCACTTTCTTTCACACAGGATAAGGAAATCCTCAATCATTTTAAGCAATTTTTATGGATGGCTTTGGCAGTGTGGATCAGCAGCAAATGGGTGGATTTTTTCATTCGTGAATACGCCATCAATCTATTTGGGAGTACTGAAACAGGCTACTGGCAATCCATAGTCCGAATTTCAGAAGCTTACAGGGCATTGTTTGTGAGTTTCTTATTTCTCACTTTCTATCCTGTGATTTCCAGGCTTTACCACAAAAGTAGAGATAAGATGAAAGTGCATTTTCGAAAACAAGTGAAAATTTTAGGATTTTTCACAGCTCTGTTTTTCATCCTGGTTTTTGTATTCAGAGCACCCATTATAACAATGTTGTACTCTTCAGAATACCTTCAAGCCACTCCTCTTTTTAAATTTCAAATATTGGGAGATATACTGGCCTTTGCCAGCTTTCCTTTTGCATTGATGCTCATGGTTTCGGTTCAGACTAAAAAGTACATCCTATGTGAATTGTTAAGTGCTTTTATTTTTATTATATACATCTTTGCAGGAAATAGTATAGGGATCGAAATCTTAGTGTATGCTCATATCCTGAGATTTGTTTTTTATTTTACACTTGTTGTTTTTTTTACTCGAAAAAATTGGAGCTTTGCTTAAAGTAGCTGTCATCTGTTTATGTTACAACCATGAAAATTATGTGCAGGAAACTCTGGATTCTGTATTGGCACAAACCTACAGGAATTGGGAATTGATTGTAGTAGATGATGCTTCCAATGATAACAGCAAACAGCAAATAGAACAGTTTATATCAGCACATCCCGATTCCCGAATCAGCACCCTTTTCCTTAACGAAAACATGGGCAACTGCCGTGCCTTTAACAAAGCCCTGGCACTTACCGAGGCTGAGTACATTATTGATTTGGCAGCCGATGATATTTTGCTGCCTGAAAGACTGGAACTGGGATTGGCCAATATGGAAAAGTCACCTGAAGTAGCCATTAATTTTAGCAATGCAAATTATATTGACGAATCCGGAAAACTTTTGCACAGTCATTACCCAATTGACCAATGGGGAAAATCCACTATACCAGTTCCAGAGGGAATAGTCTTTCGAAATATTATAGAAAGATATTTTATTTGTTCACCTACTATGATGTACAGAGCTATTTTCTTAAAAAAAGCAGGCGGATATGATGAAAATTTAGCTTACGAAGATTTTGACATAAAAATACGATTATCAAGAGTTTATCCGTTTTCCTATACCGATAAAATTTTAGTCAGAAAAAGGATATTGAATACTGCTATGTCGCAAAAACAGTATAAAAAAGGAAACTTTCAATTATATTCCACGCTAATAATTTGTCGTAAGATCTTCTGCATGATCAGGGGTAAAGCAGAAAAATATGCTTTATTGAAACGGTTGGCATTTGAAGCGAAGCAAGCTTTAATCTTCAGAAGGCTGTTTTTGTTTTTGAAATTTAGTAGCTTGTGGTTTAAAACATTATTAATGAAATGATTAGAATTCTATTTGTGTGTTTAGGAAACATCTGTCGCTCCCCACTAGCAGAAGGATTAATGCAACATAAAATTACTGAAAGAGGTCTTGACAGCCTCATTAAAGTAGATTCATGTGGCACATCAGATTATCATATAGGAGAGCTTCCTGATGAAAGAACTTTACGGAATGCAAAAGAAAATGGCATCTCCTTAAAGCATCGGGGCAGACAATTTTCCATTGATGATTTCAGGCATTTCGATAAAATTCTGGTAATGGACAGCAGTAACAAACAAAATGTTTTAAGATTGGCCAGATCAAAAGAAGAAGTTGAGAAAGTAAAGCTTTTAAGAAGCTATGAACCTGACATCAAAAGTAGACATCAGGATGTGCCGGATCCTTTTTATGGAGGCGAACAAAGCTTTCAGGAGGTATACGATATACTCAATAGGACAACTGATCAATTACTAATGGAAATCCACGGAAAAATCCCTGGCTGATCCCATAATGCTTATTCATATCAAGTCATCGCAGTCTTTGAACTGAACTTCAAATAGGCTCCTCATGAAAAATAAATTTCACCTATAAACTAGGTCTGCCTTTATATTAATATTTACAAATTTAAATCTAAGTAGAAAACCTCAAAAAATAGGAATTTCATTTAGTATTGAGGTTTAACTTAAGTTCCAAGAATTTTTATACCAAATTTTATTCTTAATCTTTTGTCTTGATACAAAAGATAGAAAAAATCAAGACAAAAAGATGCTTCCACGCTGCAATTCCACGCGCTCCTCGCCTTTTTGTCCTCCCGCCCGCTTTCTCGAGCAAAGTTTATTTGGTTTTCGAACATTGGAGTATTTATCAAGAGTACCCCAAATAAGATAACAGGGCTTTACATCAGTAGAAAATAGTGATAAAGTTTGTGGTTTTCTACTGATGCAAATCTGTGAGAACTATCCCCTCGAGGGGATTATAGGGGTGTTGGCTGGAAAATAAGAAATCTTGTTATATAGTAGCGTTATTATAAAAACTGTCTAAACCAATAGTTGCGCTATAAGTATGCCCAATTAACACTAAATTTCCAGGGGGATAAAAAATTCTTTGCTTTTTTAAAGCTGGTAAAAGATGCAAAAGCTACAGAAAAAGTCCACCATCCAAGACCTGATTGACTAACAAGATCTGATGAAAATGCGCCATGAATTAGAAGCATGGGAACCATACGAAATTGCTCAACTCATTGATGAATTGCAAGCATCTCAGGATATAATTGTTTTTCGGTTACTCTCACGCAAACTAATAACAGACACGTTCCAAATTCTTTCACATTTAATGAATCCTATCTGCCCTTGGTACTAAATTTTTCATAATTTCTCCCTCAGCAGCAAGCAGTTCTTCCCATCTTTTCCTCACCACTTCTTTGGCCATATACACTTCTGCCAGTTGGATGAAATTCCTATAATGACCAGCCTCAGAAACCATTAATTCATAATAGAAATTTTTCAGTTCAGCATCTTTCAAATGTAAATTCAATTGTCTGAAACGCTCACAACTTCTGGCTTCAATTAAAGCATTGATCAAAAGCTTCTCCATTACCTGATGTTTTCTGTTTCCGCCTTTTACCTCAAGCTTAAGTAATTGCGCCACATATTCATCTTTACGAGGAAACCCCAGCTTATAACCGCGCTTATTTAACTGCTCCAGTACCCTTTCAAAATGTGACCATTCTTCAGCTACCACAGGGGTAAGCACTTCAACCATTTCTTCCATATCAGGAAACAAAGTAATCATGCTAATGCAGGAACTGGCTGCTTTCTGTTCACAATAGGCATGATCCGATAAAATATCTTCCAGATTTTTTTCAGCTATATTTGCCCACCTTGGGTCTGTAGGCAATGTCAATCCTAAAGTAAATTTTTCCATCATCTATTAATCAAAAAATGACCAACTTACACCTAAATCAAATACTCTTTCCTGGCCCGTATAGTAAGGAGTAGTAAAATACCCTCCTGCATTTAATCCCATATTAACATGTCGCATTTTCAGAAAAAAACTAGCGGTGTTAATTTTAAAACTGGCGTAAACATCAGCAAAGAAATAGGAAGGGATTTCAAAATGGTTCTGAAGGTGGAACTGCTGGATCACAGGATCATAGTCATCTGCAAAATAGGAAGTTTTGTAATGGGCGTCAATTCCAAATCGTGCTATTAAATTCTTGATCAGATTACGCTCATAATATAAATTAAGTGTGAGAAAATGTTCAGGTATTCTAAACAAATTGGCATCCCCTCCCTCAATCGTAGTATAAACATAGTCCCCATTCAAATGGAAATAGGAAAATTTACTTTTAAATTCCAGTCCGGGATGAAGCATGGTTGCCGTACCATTTCCTTGCCGAGGCATAGCCAAAGTATCAAAATACATATGATTACTTACTACTTTAATAGCTGCTTTGGGCTGTAGTTGAATATAATCTTTCCATCCAAAAGTGAATTTTCCGGATAACTGTTGCACTTGTTCACTTCCAAAATCATTTCTCCAAAAGTCATGATTGCCTAAATATTGTTCATAAAAGAAAGGTGAGGCAAATTGCATTGACAAGGCACTTACTTCCAGAAAAGGAATGTTCAATGTACTCTGTAATTTATAATTACCATTTAATTCATATTCGGCAGATGCCTCCAATCGCCAATCTTCTTTGGGAGCCAACCTTACATAGCCTCCACCATAGTTTTCTACCAGAGGATTCACTACATCCAGGTATTTAACGGTATACCTGATATCCTTTCGTTTAAAATAAAAGCGGTAAAAAAGTTTGGACAACTCTCCTTTCAATCCTATTTCATTTTGAACATAATAATATTGGCTTAAATCCTTGGTAGAGTCCGTCCTGATCAGGTATTGATCAAAAAAGGCGGAATCGGGGCCAATGCTAGCGGATGGATTGTCAAAAGCATTCATTCTCCTTGACCTGTCAAAAGTATGGTATGCCTGTACCAGGTCATTGATTTTATAGTGTTGGTAAACATGGTACTGTTGCCTTAACTCCCCTGCCTGAGAATTGCGCATATTAATATTTGCATCTCTGTACTGAAATAAATTTTCATATATCAATACCGAATCAAGAGGAACAATTCCTCCTGTCTCGTTCACCTTATGAAAAGTACGGGCAAAATTAAATAATACTCTGTATTTTTTATTAGGCGTTTGATAGTCAGAATAAATATCATAAGAATGCGTAAGCACATTCAAATCACCTCTACTTTGAGAGGGCCCAATTTGTTTATCTATAGTCCATCTTCTAAAACTAAAGCCTGTATTCCAGTTCTCCGTTACATTGCGGGAAAAGTCAATACCAATGTAGGCTCTATAATTGCCGCCAATCACTGACCTTAGCTTGGTATACGGTGATTTAGTGTCAAAATATCTGAAATCCTCCGGCTCTTTAACATAATAATCAAATACGCTAAACCCACTCCGCTTACCAATAACATCAGGAGTCTGGTAATAAATAGGTTGCATAGCGGTACCTACAGTGCCCAAATCCTGATAATAATAATCTTCTCTTTCTACCGGTTCCCAAAGATGCATGTCCTTTAAAGAAGTATCAATCACTTGGTATCTGATTCTATTGTTCTTTATGGACTCCTCTGTTGTGAAAAGTGTAGTTTCAAAGCCATAAACTTGTTTGGTAGAATCATCGATAACCTGTGCCCGGGCAGCAGCACTTCCTAAAATGAGTATCGATATGAATAGCAGTCTTTTTGTCAAAGCAGTCGCGAAATTAAATATAATAGTGGATTTTCTAATGCTCTTTTAAGGTTTCTTCAATCAATTGTTGAAAAGATTTCTCTTCATCCAAAAACTGTACCATCATTGGAACATAAAAGAGATGGTTCTTCAAAGAAGCTTCAAAGTTGGAATGATTGATTAATTTCACCCAATCTTTTTCCGTTGTTAAAACATCAACTTGATTTTCCTGAGCAAATAACGCAATTTCTTGTATTTCATTGGATGATAGGTAGTGATGATCCTGAAACCTAAAATGTTTACAAATCTTATACTTTGATTTCAGAAATTCAAGCAGAGGCTCAGGGTGTGCAATACCGGTAACCACAGCAATTTTCTCCTTTACAGGCCTTTCCATATAGGGTGAATAACAATTTCCATAGGAAATCCCACTAAAGTAAATAGGCTTGTCCCTCATGTATATTGATGCAGACTCACGGATATTTCCCATTTCCTCAGCCGATAAATTATCCGGACATTTTGTTATAACCAATGCATCGGCACGAGAGACCCCACTTCTGCTTTCCCTCAACCTCCCAGATGGCAAAACATAATCTTTATAAAAAAGATGCTGGTAATCAGACAATACAATTGATAAGTTCGGCTTTACACTGCGGTGCTGAAAAGCATCATCCAAAATAATTACTTCATTTTCCGGTTGCTCATACAATATACTAGGGATAGCCAAAACCCTATCCTCTCCCACTGCCACATTAATTGCGGGTCTAAATTTCCTGTAAATCTGAAAAGGTTCATCCCCTAAAGTATTAGCATCATCCTGTTCATTAGCCATTCGAAAACCTTTCGTATTCCTTCCATAACCCCTGGACAAGGTAGTTATTTTGTTTTCCAACTTGTTTTTTAGTAGAAAGCGTATGATGTATTCTACCATCGGAGTTTTGCCCGTTCCTCCAACCGAAAGGTTTCCAACGGAGATCACGGTTGTTTCAAACTGAAAAATGGCTTTATATTCTATATTGTACAAATGGTTTCGAAATTGCATCACCCACTTGTACAACAAACTAAAAGGGGACATTATCAACTGCCAATACTTATTGTCGAACACTCAGCTTATGTTTATGTATTAAAAAATTAAGACAATGATTTTCGGTTTAAAATCATCATTTCCTCTCACTGTAACTATTAAGGAAAAGAGTAAAACCGCCATGCAGACATTGAAAACTTAATCACTATCCCAAATATGGACAAAAAAAAAGAAACCCTCCATAATTTTATACGCTATCATGTATTTTAAAATAAATACAGTGGTGAGGGTAATGTCGTTAAGTTAAGACAAACCTCCTTCTCCCTTTAGCTTGTCCCGACCAATCGGGAGAGAAGGATAAAAGGTTGAGGTTTTAGTTTAAAGCTTAACTTAACGACATTGGTGGTGAGGGAGTAAATCTAAATCACAATATCATCTACTAAAGTAACAAATTTCCGGAACTCAGCGTATTATTTTAATAGCGTGTTTCAAGTATTTTCAACATTAAACAAGCACTAAATTTTCCATCACAAGTATTTATCCTGATAAGCTATTTCTTTACTTTTTTATTTTCAGAAGCAGTACTTAAACGGATTTCAATATTATAAAATGATGGTGCTGGTCGAATTATTTTTTTTCCGACCTGGCTGCTAATTTTTTAAACTAATGGGAACAAAAGCTGTAGAATTTATAAACGAAGCAGATAAACAGAAAGAAGCTTTCTACCACATACTGCTGGACCTGAAATATCTTAAAGAGATGATAGGAGCAGGAAAGCTTGATCGAAAAACCCAAAGAATAGGAGCAGAACAGGAGGTCTGTTTTATTGATAGTGCCTATAGACCGGCTCCTATAATTACTGAATTTCTTAAGCGAATAGATGATCCTCACTTTACCACAGAACTAGCTCAATTTAATTTGGAAATAAACCTAGAACCACTGGAGTTTACCGGTGACTGTTTTTCCAAAATGGAAAACAACCTTAGAGGACATCTCAAGAAAGGCAATCTTTTAACGAGGGAAATTGGAGACATCAGTTTGATTATGACAGGTATTACCCCCTCAATCCGTAAGATGGACCTGGAACTTAACAACCTCACTCCTACCAATAGATCAAAAGCCATGATTGAAGCCATGAATTGGCTAAGACAGAAAAATTCACCTATAAGAATTAATGGAGTAGATGACTTATACACTACCGATTTTTCCAATATGTTCCAAAGCTGCAACACCAGCTTCCAAATACACTACCAGGTAAACCCTGATGATTTTATTGCCAAATACAATTTTTCCCAGGCCATTGCCGCCCCTGTACTGGCTGCATGCACTAATTCAGCTACTCTTTTTGGTAAAAGGTTATGGCATGAAACCAGGATTGCATTGTTCGAGCAAGCAGTAGACACCAGGGAAAGCACAGCCCATTTGAGCGAAGACAACTTACGTGTTCCTTTTGGAAGCAAGTGGGCTAAAAACTCAGTAGTTGATATGTTTGAAGATGACCTTGCCAAATTCAAAATCTTCTTAAGACATACTAAAGCCGATGATTCCAAAAAACAATGGAAAAAAGGTGAAATCCCTAAACTTGTAAACCTGGATGTATTCAACAGTTCAATTTTTCGTTGGACCAGAGCCTGTTATGGTGTACTGGACGGAAAGCCCCACCTAAGAATTGAAAATCGTTTATTGCCTTCCGGCCCCACAATTAAAGATGAAATAGCCAATTCAGCATTCTGGCTGGGACTAATGAATGGAATGCCCAAAAAGTATGAAAACATTTCCTCGAAAATGGATTTCGAATATGCAAAAGTCAATCTTTTAAAAGCTGCCCGATATGGCCTCGATACTCAATTCAGATGGCTTAAAGGAAAAAGAATCAAATCTGAAGATCTTATCCTGAAAGAACTGCTGCCTATAGCAGCAAAAGGGCTGGAAGATGCCAAAGTACATAAAAGAAATATTGATGAATATCTGGGGATTATTGAGAACAGGGTAAAAAGTGGAAAAACAGGTTCTCAGTGGGTATTTGATACATGGTCAAAGCTAAATGGTTTAAGTGGTGATAATTGTCGAACAACTTCAGTAACAGCAGCCATGCTGAAAAGACAAGAAGAAGGAAGCCCTGTACACGAGTGGGAAATACCCGATGAAGATGAATTCAAATATCATCAATATGCTAATGTAGGTCAGTTTATGAGCACTTCACTTTTTACCGTAAAAGAAGATGACTTACTGGATCAGACTGTATTTAGCATGATCAAAAAAAACCTTAATTACTTACCCGTAGCTGATAAAGAAGGTAATTTGAAAGGTTTGCTCACTAAAACCCAAATGCTGGAACAAGAAATATTTGACACTTCTAATGTGGAGAAAAGTGCTAAAAAAGTAAAGGATGTAATGGACAATAATCCACTCACCATTGAGCCAAACACTTCTGTAATTGAGGCTATTAAACTTATGCAGGAAAACAAAATCAAATGTCTGCCTGTAAAATATAAAACCAAGCTGGCTGGCATAATCACAGAGTTTGATATGATGCATATAGCAGAGCATTTATTAAAACATGAAGTAACTGATTAAGCTATGGTAAAAATAACCCACAAAAGATTAAAAGAAACAACAGATGTAGAACGCGTAATAGGAAGTTATAGCAAAAATAAACCAGGGCCTACCCTCATCTTTCTTTGCGGTACACATGGCAATGAAACCTCAAGTGTTTTCGGAATCAAAAAAGTTTTTGAAACAATGGAGAGGTTTGATTTGGATGTAGATGGGGAAATGGTAGCTGCATTTGCAGGAAACCTGGAAGCCCTGTCAAGAGGTGTAAGGTTTATTGACAATGACATGAACCGCGGGTGGGTAACCGCCAGATTAAGAAAACTGGGTTTTCTTGATGAAAAAGATGAAATGCAAGGTCATGAAAGAAAGGAACAGCAGGAAATTATCAAGCTGCTTAAGGAGGTCATTGGTAGAGCAAAAGGTGAGATTTTCATTTTTGACCTCCACACTACCTCTTCCGTAAGTCCCCCATTTTGTGCCATTAGCGATACTATTCGCAACAGGAAAGTGGCACTTCAGTTTCCTGTTCCTTGTGTAGTAGGATTTGATGAACAGACAAGGGGGACTTTCATGAATTACATCAGCGAAATGGGATTGCCTGGGGTTGCATTTGAAGCAGGCGAACACTATGCACTGGATTCCATAGAAAATAACATAGCTTTTATTTGGTGTGCTTTAACTGTAGTGGGCTGCATGAAGCCTGAGAATATACCTCAATACGACAGACATTTTCAATTTTTAGGGAAAGCCAATTTTGGTGAGCATAAAATATTTGACCTGGTGTATCATCACGAAATAAGTCCGGAAGATAAATTCCAGATGAAATCAGGCTATACTACTTTCGATAAAATTGAAAAAGGCGAACATTTGGCTGATGATATTCATGGGCCAGTTTACGCACAGGAATCGGGACACATTTTTATGCCTTTATACCAGGCTCAAGGTGATGATGGCTACTTTATAGTGCAGGAAAAAAGTAAAGAATGGCTGGAGCTTACGGAGAAAATGAGGTCAAAGCGGGATGATAAATATTTAAAAGAATTACCGGGAGCAAAAGTACATCCTGAAGACAAACATACGCTTATCATTGAACAAAAACTCTATGATGATATCAGAGATAGATTGCACATGCTCGGTTTTAGAAGAAAACGCTCAGAAGACGGGAAAATAATAATTACCCGAAGAGCCTACGATATAGATGTACCGGATCTAGAATCATTGAAAATGGATTTATAGTCCTCTTTCATTCTAAGGAAGGGGCGCCAAAAAACCAGATTACAAGATTGATACACAATAGATGCGGGAAAATTCAGTGAATTAAAGTAAGAAAGGTAAAAAATGAGATTCTTATATTGCAAAATTGGCTTACCATTAAAAGTTCATAACTTTGAAAAAGACTTCTTTTAATTACAATGATTCAAATAAAGGTTATTATACAGCATCTGAATGCTATTGCTCCCGGAGCCTACCAGGAAAGTTATGACAACGCAGGTCTCATAATAGGTGATTCTGAAGCTACAGTTAGTAACATTCTTATCACATTGGATGTAACTGAAGCAGTGGTACAGGAAGCCATTAATAAAGGCTGTGAATTAATTGTTGCCCATCATCCTATAATTTTCAAAGGACTAAAGAAATTGACCGGCAGTAATTATGTGGAAAGAACAGTCATTAAAGCCATCAAAAATGATATTGCCATTTACGCATCCCATACCAATCTCGATAATGTAAAGCATGGTGTAAATGCTAAAATATGTGAAAAATTAGGATTGAATAGCCCTCAAATCTTACGTCCCAAAAGTGGACAACTGGCCAAATTAAGTGTATTTGTTCCTATTGAAAATTCAGAATCAGTAAAAAAGGCTTTGCATGAGGCCGGTGCCGGACAAATTGGAGAATATAAAGATTGCGCTTTTGAAAGCTCCGGCACCGGAAGTTTCCTTCCCTCTGAAAAAGCAAATCCGAATATCGGAACTAAAGGAGAGCTGGAAAAGGTTAATGAGAATAAGATAGAAGTAATTTTTCCAATGTATCTCAAAAACAAAGTACTTCATGCTATGAATGAAGCACATCCCCACGAGGAAGTCGCTTATTATTTGCATCAATTGGAGAATGAATATGCAGAGGTTGGCTCAGGAATGATAGCAGAATTGGCATCACCTATGTCTGAAATTGAATTTCTGGATCATTTAAAGGGAAAAATGAACCTTAAAATAATTAAACATACACCCTTATTAAATAAAAAAATAAAAACAGTAGCAGTCTGTGGTGGTTCCGGTTCATTTTTGATAAAAGAGGCAATAGCCAAAAAGGCAGATGTTTATATCTCGGCAGACATCAAATATCATGAGTATTTTGATGCCGATAGTAAGGTATTAATTGCCGATATTGGACATTATGAGAGTGAGATATTCACAAATGAATTATTTTATGAGATATTGCGAGAAAATTTTGCTAATATTGCACTCCATTTAGGAGAGACTGTTACGAATCCGATAAAATATTATTAATTGCATGGAAAGTACTGTAGCACAAAAGCTTGACGCCTTAACAAAGTTACAAGGCATAGATTCAAAATTAGACGAAATTAAGAAAGTAAGAGGTGCACTTCCTGATGAAGTACGCGACTTAGAAGATGAAATCGTAGGATACGAAACACGCATCGAAAAATTTGATGACACTGTAAAGGAAATTAACGACACAATTGAAGCCAGCAAAAAGGGCATCAAGGAAGCCGAAAAAATGACCGCTAAATACAGTGAGCAACAAATGACGGTTAGAAATAACCGGGAGTATGATGCGATTACCAAAGAAATTGAACTTCAGCAATTGGACATCCAGATTCACCAAAAAAGAATCAAGGAAGCCGAAGCTAAAATTGAAGAGAAAATTTCCGGTATTGAGGAAACTAAAAGACTGCATGAGGATCGTCAGAAAGACTTGGAAAATAAAAGAGCCGAGTTGGAAAACATCAATTCAGAAAGCGAAGAAGACGTTAAAAAACTAGAAAAAGACCGCGAAAAAGCGCTTAAAAATCTGGAAGAAAGACTGGCTGTTTCTTATGAGAAATTAAGAAACAATGTAAGAAACGGATTAGCTGTAGTACCTGTAAAAAGAGGTGCTTGTGGTGGTTGTTTCAACACTGTTCCTCCTCAGAAACAAGCTGACATTCGTGATAGAAAAAAGATAATCGTTTGCGAACATTGTGGCAGGTTATTGACCAACGTGGAAGAAGAGGTAATAGAAGAAAAGCCTAAAAAGAAACGTACGGTTCGTAAAACAACCACTAAAAAAGCAGCAGATAATTAATTAATCTGAAATATATATTGAAAAGCCCTTAGGAATTCGTTCTTAAGGGCTTTTTTATTACTTAGCTGAAATCAACTGATCTACATTACTTAATATTCATAGGGATTTAAACCCGTCCAGGCTATTCTTGACTCAAATGTCTATTGCCACGATACGAATAGAGTTAAAAATGATGCGAGAAATACTTCTCCATCAGTTCATACAGCATTTCCACGCTCAAAGGCTTATGTTCAAAGGCAGATATTTCTCTTATTTTTTCCGCTTTAAGTTTATCATCAGGATTGAGAGAGGTAGTGAGCATGGCTATAATGATATTTCCTTTCATATCATCATCAAGATTCTTGTAAGCTTGTATGAAGTCCCATCCGTCCATTACGGGCATATTGATGTCCAGTAAAATCAAGTCGGGCTTAGGATGATTGTTGCCTCTATTTTTATATTCCCCTTCGCAAGTGAGGTAATCAAGAGCCTCCCTTCCATTCAATACCGATTCGGTACGTTCTGCAATCTCCGACTCTTCTATAAATATGGAATTAAGGAAGTTGGTAGCTTCATCATCATCTACCAATAATACACAATTCAATTTTTTCTTCATGCTTGTTTAAGATTTTTTGTAATGGTGAAATTAAAAATACTACCAACTCCAAACTTTGACTCTACCCATATATTACCTTCGTGCATTTCTACTATTTTCTTACTGTGCGCCAACCCTATACCAGTACCTTCATATTCGTGACGATTGTGCAGTCGTTTGAAAATAATGAAAAGTCTATGTATGTTTTCTTCTTCAATGCCGATACCGTTATCTTCTACAGAAAAGAGCCACTGATCCTCATCTTCAGAGGCTTTTATCTTGATGCGTGGCGGAATATCCTTTTTTCTGAACTTTATGGAATTGCCAATCAAATTTTGAAATAGTTGCCTTAATTCTACAGAATAGGCATTTAGTTTGGGCATCTCGGCTATGTTTATTTCAGCACTATTTTCGTTTATCAACAGTGACATGTCAGAAAGGATTTCTTCCAGGATTTGTCCGGAATCCACAAAAGTGATTTCTTTCTCCTTTCCTATTCTGGAATAGTCCATTAGTACCTTCACCAACTCTTTCATTCGCATGGATGCTTTTGAGATAAAATCTACGTATTGAATGGCCCGGCCCTTTAGCTCACTTTTGTACTCTTTTTCAAGTCGTTGGGAAAAACTGATCAAGGTCCGGAGTGGTTCCTGCAGGTCGTGCGAAGTGATATAGGTAAATTGTTCCAGTTCTTTGTTTTGACTTTTCAACCTCTTATTTTGGTTTTCAAGCAGTAGTTCCTTTTCACGCAATTCTGAGGTTCTTTCTTTTACCCGGTCTTCTAATTCATTATTTATTCGCTGAATTTCTCCTGAACGCTTGATGATCTCCACCTCCATTTCGTTTACTTTTTTCTCCAGGCCAATGGTTTTCTCTTTGTTTCTCGCCTTTTCTTTTTTTAATTCCACAAATTCCGTCACGTCTTCTACGCGATGGATTATATAGGCTATTTCATTTTCAGAATCCAATACAGGTATGTTTATTGGGCTCCAATAGCGTGGCTCGAAGGTGCCGTCAGGACGTTTTACATCATATTTTTGAACGGCCATTGTATGGGGCATCTTGTTTTTTATCACTGATTGTAATGATTTGGATAGATTAGAAACACCATCTGCACTTTCATCTTCGGGGTTGTCAGGGAAAACGTCAAACATTCCCCGCCCGACAATATCTTCCTTGTTGGTCATGGTAGCTCTTGTATAGGCTTTGTTTGCAGTAATGATGGTGAGGTCTTTTGAAAGGATAAGGTATAAGCCTGGTAATGAATCAAATAAGTGGGCAAAATCGATTTGATTCTCTTTCATAGTTATTGTTATTTGTATAAATTGTGTGACGCAACTAAATTAAGTATTTATTATTTCTATAAATTCATGATTAAAATAATAGTTTTTTTCTATTAATTAAAATTTTGTTATAATTTTTATTAATTATAATTGAAAACTATATGCGAATAGGGAACGGTTGGTCTTGTACGAACCCGAACAAACCAAAACTAAAGTACCTTCATCATAATCTTCAGAAGTAGTCAAAGTCCCGTGGATTTCCCGGGACCTGTCTGCGGGTTAATTTTGTTTCAATAAAAAATCTAGCTCATTGAGCTGAAAGGCTGTTGATTACTAAAAAACATAAAAGGAAAGATGATGGCCCCTCTCACTTTGACAGTTCTTTGAATTTAAAATAAGAATATAAAACAGGAATAATAGTGATAATGGCTGTAATCGCAATAAACACGATGATATTCACTTTCTCTTTTAGTACCATGCTTGCTATAACCACTAGTAAGCCGCCTATAAACCACATTTTCCCTCCCAAATTATGGGTTGCATTCCAAACGGGCTCACTTTCCAGTGTCCATGGAGTTCTAATACCAATGAAATAATTAGCCTTTATGGTTTTAAAATAATTACCTAAAATGACATAGAGAATCCCAATAATCAATAGGATGATATTCGGACTTGAAAGGGATTGCTCTTTCGAGACATAAAGGATATACAAGGCAAGCATCGACATAAATCCAGTTAGGATGAATTTTATCTGATGATATTTGTTCCCCATTTTCCGTATCTTTTTTTTGGGATCAATTTTAGGAACAACTAAAAATATGAGATAAAAAAGCAATGGCAAAAGAATTGGAATAAGTAATAATTCCAACTTATTGCCATACCTGTCAATTTCCCCTTCCAGGTTCCAATGCAATGGAACAGCTTGAGGAAGATCATTCCAAACAAACGCTAAATAAGCAAATGGGAGCAGCACTACTAAAATCAAAGGCAGTTCCCTTTTAAGTGTAAGTTTCATTTTTCTTTCTTTAAAGTTAATATCCAGCTTAGCAAATCTTCTATAATGCTCGTGTTCAATGAGTATTCAATAAATTGTCCTTTCTTTTCGCTTGTAATCAAATCCGCTCTTTTTAATATATCCAGGTGATGTGAGATACTAGGTTTTGAAATATCAAATACTTCTGCTATTTCACCTGCGTTCATAGGCCCTGCTTTTAACATTTCAATAATCTTCCTCCTTGTCTCATCATTTAATGCCTTGAAAATATGATTCATTATATTTAGTTATTTAGACAAATATCTAAATATTATTGAGTAATAAAAATTTTTATGGATAAAAAATACAAATAAAACACTTCCCTGATGAGAGTGGACAGTTTTCCTGAGTTCTAATCTTGCCAAAAACAACTTTTTATTTATATTTAATAAAAAAAAAACATGACCAACTATTCTCCCAGACAGCAACTATCCACCCTTAAAATAATTCATTTTGGTTTGCTTGCCTTCCCGGTATTTGCAACAATATTCTTCTTGTTCAACAATGAGTCCTCCTCAGAAAAGGTGGAAAATGAATTGGAAGTATTACAATTCATACCCACTATCTTTCTTTTGTTGGTTTTCTTTATTTCAGGAAAGCTATTTAATACCACCTATAAAAATTCAATTGGCCCAAATCCCTCTTTACAAAAGAAGATGAGTGCGTTTTCATCCGCCCATATAGTGCAAATGGCCCTGTATGAAGGTGTAGGTTTATTTGCTGTAGTGGTAAGTTTTATTACCGGCTCTATTTACAATATTGGCTTGGTAGCACTCATATTTCTGATTTTCCTCAGTAAAACACCTTCTATTGTAAAGCTGGAAGACAAACTCAACCTAACTCCTGAAGAAAGGGAGCAATTTAATTGATTAAAAAAAGGAGCTGTTATGTGCTCCTTCTTCTATAAAATTTATAGTATGAAAATTAAATATTAAACACCTTGATGCTCTTTCCTTAACAAATCATTCACAGTTTTGACAGGATTAAAAGTAACTAACGGTACCTCCACAAAAAGTGTAATCCAGTTGGACATAGAGCCATTCCATAAACCGGGGAGTTCCAGGGCTTTTAATGTTTTCCCATCCTTCGATTTTTCTGTAATAAAACCTGTTTCAGGATCCCGGTATCTCAATAGGTCAAATTTTCGTCCATGAAGATCTTTCAAACCACAGACCAAATCAACAGGATTAAAGTGTGTGGCTGATTGCAATGCATCCATCGCCTTTGTATCAGTAGGGTCTATTTGGGAGGTTTCCGCAATCTGCAGAGTTAAAGAACCATCTTCTTCTCTTACCCAAAACGGGCCACCACCCGGCTCCCCGGTATTGGGCACCATGCCACACACCCTAATAGGCCTGTGTAGTAGCGATTCCAGATAGCCAACTTTTTCTGCAAACGGCAATTCATCATAATCTGATTTAAAGATCAATGACAATTCATTCTTTGCGAAATTCTCTACTTCAATCAATTCCAATTCACTGATATTCCGCTCCAACTGATTCTGATAAGAAAACACTTTTAGCTGAATACTCATCAACAACCCACCCAAAGCTTTTTTGTAGTGAATGGTTTCCTGCTTCAGATGATCCGGCACTACATTATCAATATTCTTGATAAAAACAATGTTGGCATCTAAATCATTTAGATTTTCCAATAGTGCCCCATGTCCCGCAGGCCGGAATAAAATACTACCATCACTATTATAAAATGGTTGATTGTCAGGAGTCACGGCAATGGTATCTGTTGCTGGCTTCTGCTGCGAAAAGGACACTTCATACTGGGAAAAACCTTTGTTCAAATGTTCCACATGTTCCTCAAAAGCCTGTTGATGCTCCGGGGATACTGTAAAATGCAAATTCACTTTACCTCCTTTACCATTGGCATAATTCTCGCCTTCCGTAAAATGCTCTGCAACAGGGGTTTTCGCCACATTTCCATATTGATGAAAATAGATTAATCCTTTGGGCAAATTACCATAGTTAAGTCCCTCTTCAGTCAGCAAAAATCTTATTATCCGATGATACTCCTTGTTCTTTAAAGTTTCCTTAAGTCCCGCTCCTTTCGAGGACAAGACTTTATCCAATGCTGGCGCAAAAGCAAAACGATCGATACCAGAAAAGAATTTAATAAGAAATTCATCAGTTTCGGCTTTCAATTCATCCTCTTCCAAAAAGACAAATAAGTTTTTGAACATCCGGCTTGCAGCCCCACTTGCAGGTACAAATTTGAAAATTTTATAATCTTTGGATTGTTCCTCATAAAAGGAGACAAATTGCTCCAAACTTTCCTCACTTAAACGAATTAAACCATCTCCAACAGTAGCTGGTTTTTCGATAGGCAAATAAGGGAATCCCGTTCTAAAGCGCTCCAATTGTTCTTCGATAGTTTCAAAGTCTTTACCTAAATGTTTGATCTTTTCTCTTAATTCCTGGTTCATAAATTAATCGTTTATAGTTTAAAAAAGTGTCTTTAAAGCCATTTTATAACTCTTTTCATATGCTGAATAGAGATTTTTCCAATCAAACGCCTCAGACAAATCCTCTGATTTATTCCGCATGTCAATTCGCTCTCTACTACTTATCTGAATAAAACGCCACATGATGTCTGTAAGATCTTCTGCGGCCTCATCAAAACTTTTATCGGCTCTCTTTACCAAAAACAAGCCATGTGCTTCATCTGCTATTGGAACATTTTTGAGATAATCCCCAAAACCTGATAAATCGGAAGTAACTGCCGCCACTCCCCTTGCCAGGCATTCTATAGGCGTATATCCCCAGGGCTCATAATAGCTAGGAAAAATCCCCAAATGACAAGCCCTTACAAAATCATCATATTCCATCCCAAACAAAGGGTTGGTTGAAGAAATAAAGTCCGGATGATAAACAATTTTTACATTATCCTCTTTTTTATTGATCAGGTCAGAAGACCTCAGGAAATTTAAAACAGGATCGCTTTCGTCATTCACCAAGTTGTGTGTAACAACAGCAGGCAACACTCCTGATTTCCAGGATTGAATGGTACGTCTATGTCTTAATCTCCAGTAATCATCCACCATTTCATTCAAATTGGGTAATTTATGATCTCCTTTACTTGCAGCTGCTTGCCTGTAAAGCCTGGTTTTAATTTGATCAACGATAGCATTGCAGTTATGGTTAATTTTATCCAGCATGGCTCGTGCATTAAGCACATCAGGATTAATAGAATGCACAGGTTGCTTTGTGATAAAAAACATCACCACCGTTAAAGACGAGTTAGCTTCCTTTAAACGATGGTTTAACCTTGCAAGGGCTTCAAGAGTGAGATCGTACCCCTTATTGGAAAATTCAAATCTTCCTGAAGTGAAGAAATACATGGTTTTATTGAGATCGAAAGAATAGCTTTGGAAGAAATGGCCCATCACAAACTGTTCCAGCAACTGCTTAAAATCATGATGAAGGTTCTGTACTTCATGCAAAACAGAAAAACGTTCAATATTTAGGCCATTGGGCAATATCAAATCCGGATTTCTACCCAATAAGTGAAAACACTCTTTTCCTGTTACTTCACTCACAGTAGTAAACACATGAGCCCCGTGCACGCAAGCTCTTTCCAACTTTACATTGGCTTCAATATTAAAATGCACAGCTTCTTTATGCCAATCCAAAAAAGGGAGATGATCGTAAAACTGAGGATCATTCATGGCCAGATACCTGCCCAATAAAGTAGCATGGGTAGTGAAAACAGTTTGTAAGGGCACTTGGTCCCTGCGTAAATTTGGAATGGCACTTCCTGCCATCCACTCATGAAAGTGGGCCAAAGGCTTTACTTTATGATTCAAGGCAACTCTGGTGAGTTCGGATAAGAATATGTGAACCATATAACCGAAAGCCAGTACCTCATCCATTAAAGGATCATGGTTTTTAAAGTCTATGGAATGATTCTGCCAGTAATAATATTTAACATTCCCCAGTTCATGCATCACTGCTTTATGATTGAAGAGCAATGTTTGAGGCCTGCCTGAAACCAGCCAATGACCTGATTTAATATCCAGTCCTTTGTCCCTGCATATTGCTAAGGCTTCATTCATTACCGGATGGTCTAAATCAGATTCCTCAAAGTCAGTCGAAGCTTCTTTTTGAACATATGGCCCCATTAAAAAATAATTTTCATCCCATTTCTTCACCATAACAGGTGCCTTGGAACGTATAACGGTATAAATCCCTCCTACCTGGTTGCATACTTCCCAGGCGATTTCCGTCAGAATATGATTTTGTGTGTCCAGTGGTTCTGTATTACTCATATTTTCGTGCGGGTTAATTAACTCTTTCTATTAAAATGGCTAACATATCTTTTATAATACGTATTAAAAGGTTAAATCATTAATTAGTTTTTTAATTTATAAAATGATTTTGATAAGAATGGCCAAACTTTGAATAAAAGGATGTCACAGATCAAAAATATTTCACAGATAACTTAGTGTATAAAATACAATAAGTAGTTAATTTGTACAATATTTGACATAAAAAGAAATATTTGATTGCATAAATCATTGTTTAGGATGGAAGAAGAAAAAAATATAGCACAAGAAAAAGATGTCAATTTCGAGGGCAATTATATTGAGAAATTTAAAGAAGGTAAGGAGGAGGAGTTTTATCCGGGTGGAATTATTAGCTGGAAACAGAAAAAACATAAAGTAAAGGTTTATTCAGAGTTCTCTACTTTGGAAATAAATATAATTAGCGATAGTATCCTGAAATTCAGGTATGCAAATGACGGGTATTTTGAGGACGATTTTTCGTATGCCATTGATCCGGAATTTGAAGCCCCTGAAACGCCTTTTACTTTTAAGAGTGGCGATAAAAACCTACTGATCAGCACTTCTAAATTATTGTGCTTTGTTAATAAAAAAGACAGCAAAATCAAAATTTGTGATTTGTCAGGCAAAGTACTGATGGAAGATGAGAAAGGATATCATTGGAAAGAAGAAAGACGGTTTGGAGGGCATGTTGTGATTTCCACCATCAAGTCCAGTAAAACAAGCAGTTACTATGGTTTAGGAGATAAAACCGGTGCTCTGAATTTGAATGGCACCCGAAGAGAACTTTGGGGTACTGATTGCTATGGTTATGGAAATGAAACAGATCCTGTCTATAAAAATATTCCTTTTTTCCTCGGGTTAAATGAAGGCGAAGGCTATGGGATATTTATGGATAATTCATTCCGCTCCTACTTTGATTTTGGAAATGAAAGAGAAGAAGCACTCAGTTTTTGGGCTCAGGGAGGCGAAATGCGCTACTATTTTATTTATGGCCCACAATTAGAGGATGTCACCATACAATATACTGAATTAACAGGAAAATCCCCTATGCCCCCAAAATGGGCCTTGGGCTACCATCAAAGCAAGTGGAGTTATTATCCTGAAAGTACAGTAAGGGAGTTGGCCAAAACTTTCAGGGAAAAGAAAATTCCTTGTGATGTTATCCATTTGGACATTGACTATATGGATGGTTATAGGTGTTTTACATGGGACAGTGAGAGATTTCCTGAGCCTCATAAGATGATAGCTGATCTGAAAAAAGATGGCTTTAAAACTATTGTTATTATAGATCCGGGAATAAAAATAGACCCGCTTTATTCTCTCTACCAACAGGGCGTGTACCATAATTATTTTTGTACAAGAATGGATGGTGCCCGTTTTAAGGGCAGTGTATGGCCGGGGCCATGTCATTTCCCTGATTTTACCAACCCGGAAGCCAGGAAATGGTGGTCAGGTTTGTTTGCCGGACTTGCACAGGATGGTGTGGCTGGCGTATGGAATGATATGAATGAGCCGGCCGTATTTGAGGGTGGCACATTCCCACGAGATGTGCGCCATGATTATGATGGACATCCGTGCAGCCATAGAAAAGGGCATAATGTATACGGAATGCAAATGGCCCGCTCCACCTACAATGGTTTGGAACAATTTGCCGGAAACAAAAGAAGCTTCACTATTACGCGCTCTGCCTATTCAGGAATTCAAAGATTTAGTTCAGTTTGGACAGGGGATAATATGGCCTCCTGGGAACATCTGCACCTGGCCAATGTACAATGCCAAAGATTAAGTAGTTCAGGGATTTCCTTTGCGGGCTCAGATGTGGGTGGATTTATAGGTTCTCCTGACGGGGAACTATATACCCGATGGATTCAACTGGCAACTTTCCATCCATTTTTTAGAACACACTCATCAGGAGACCATGGGGATAAAGAGCCATGGAAATTTGAAGATAATTATTTGAATATTGTCAGAAGATATATTGAATTCCGATATGAGTTGATGCCTTATTTGTATACTACTTTCTGGCAATATGCCGAGTCTGGTATTCCAATGCTCAAATCTTTAAGTTTAGCTTACCAGCATGACAAGGAAACCCTCAACAGGGAAGAAGAATTTTTATTGGGCAACCTAATGTTGATCTGTCCGGTTTCCAAACCGGGTATGTCTTCCCGATTATTGTATTTACCTGAAGGTGAATGGTATAATTTCTGGACCAATGAATTATTAAGCGGTCAACAGGAAATATCTGTAGAAACACCATTAGAGCAAATTCCTTTATTTATAAAAGCAGGCGCTGTAATCCCTTTTCAACCCACTATGCAATACATGGACGAATTTGTGCCTGAATATCTCACACTTTATGTTTATAAAGCCAGCAAACGAACTGAGTCTTTTTTATATGAAGACGATGGTGCTACCAAGGATTTTGAAAAGGGTATTAACATTCTAAGAACTTTTATTCAAGAGCCAACTGGTAACCGCTTTCAATTAAAACAAATAAAGGATGGATTATATGAGGCAGGAAACAAAGGGTATGAAATAGTACTCCATGGTTTTGGAGAATCAATTCAAAACATTGTGGTGGATGATAAAAAAGTTGAATGGAATTCCGAAAGTAATATTACTAAATTCACTGTTGCAAAGAATTTTGATGTACTTGAAATTACCATAACTTAATCATATTTGATAAAATCCCGTACAGCTATTAAGTATACCTGATGATGTTACTCATTTGGATACTAACAAAAAGTTAACGTAAGTCAATGACAAGAAAGTAGTAAAACCAATATAAAAATTAATTCATCAACCTATAACTATTGATTATGAAAATTCTGATGATTGGCCCCGGTGAACCAAGCCGAAGAAATAGCGGACTGGGAGTTGCGTGTGATCATATTGCCCATGAGTTGTCGAACAAAATCCATTTGAGATTATTTTCCCCTGAAACACTGGAAGAAAATGCACAACATTCCAGCGAAAACAAGAATACTTATAAAATCCACCTGGGGGATAAATTGGGCGATCACAGGGAATTAAATGCCGACATTGTTCATGTGCAGATTAAATCCGCACTTACCCCCTATTTTTACCTTTCCAATACCGAGCAGGAAATCACGCAGGAACAGGATAATCATATACAGCAAGCATTGGATGAGTATACAAAAGCTTTAACCATACAAGGAGAAAAAGTAGATTTTGACTTAATTTACGCCCATGATTGGATGTCGATTCCGGCTGCTATTCAATTAAAGAAAAGATTTAATAAGCCTCTTGTATTGCATATCCATGCCTTGGATTATGACAGAACAGGCAAAAAAAGTAATTCATGGCTATACAAACTGGAGAAAGAAGGTTTAAACGCAGCCAATGCTATCATATCAGTGAGCCATTACCATGCTGATATCATTATTAAAAATTACGGAATAGATAAAAATAAAATCCATGTGGTACATCATGGGGTGAATAAAAAGGAGATAGAGAAATTTGTTTCCCCTCTAAAAGAACCCATCATTTTATTTGCAGGGAGGCTATGTTCCCAAAAAGGAGCTATGGAATTTATTGAAACAGCTAAAATCCTGCATAACAAAAATGAGGATGTCAGATTTGTGATGGCTGGAGAAGGCGAATTGTTTCCTGCATTAATCAATAAATGCATGGAAGAAGGAATGATGGATAAATTCCATTTCACGGGGCACCTCAAGCAACCGGAATTATTTAGTTTAATGTCGGGTGCTTCTGTTTTTGTTATGCCATCAGCATCAGATCCCTTTGGTTTGAGCGCATTGGAAGCTGCCAACATGGGGCTTCCGGTTGTGCTATCGGATAAATGTGGTGTAAAAGAACTTTTACCCAATGCAGAAGTGGTTTCCAAATCAGATCCTAAAGTGTACGCACAAAGGATCATCAAATTGCTTCAAAACCCGGAAGAAACCAGGAATAGTATAAAAGGTAATCACGAAGCTCTGAAAGATAAGAATTGGAGTAATTCGGTCGATAAAATTATTAAAATATTTGAAAATAGTATCTAAAGATGGATAATTACCAAATCATACATTTTCATCATCCTCAGAAACTGAAACCACTTTCCTTTCTTGAAATAGGAAAAGGGAAAAACGCTATTGACAAAGAAGCTACTGAACAATTATTTATAGATCAGTATAAAAACTATATCAAGCCACGTTTACGGACAGTGCTTTCTATGGCTGAAAAGCCAGGAAATACCATTGTGTATTTTAGCATTTCATTTCTTGAGCAGTTGGAAAATATAGATCCTGATTTCCTTTTGGAAATCCAGGAGTATGTGAACAAAGAAAAATTGCTCTTAATTGGCTCCTGTGCCTATCATTCATTCAGTTACCTTTGCTCCCATGAACTGTTTCACCAGGAGGCATTATTGCATAAAAATCTTTTAAAAAGGTTTTTCCAGCCCACACCGGAAATATTTATTAACACTGCTTGTCTTTACGATGATGACATAGCTAATATTGTTCAAAGTATGGGCTATAAGTCAATTATTGCCACAGCCAATCCGTGGCATTTGGCAGGAAAGCACTCAGGACAACTCTATCGGGCAAATATTACAGGAGATTTCGATATCCTTCTATCCAACGGAGATGACCCTGACAATTTCCACATAAGCCTGATCAATGGTTACGGAAGTGCCTACACTACTAATCACATAGATGAAAAAGTAGTCAACAATGTTGATATTACTAAGCTATTTTCTATTTCCCGGAAAAAGAAAAAGCCGGTATACGCAGTGAGCATGCCTCTCACCTCTCCTTCATGGGAACATAAAATCCCCGATTACACCAATAATCCGTTGCAAAAAGCATTATTGCACCAGATTTCCGAACTATTTAAAACGAAAGGATTGCTAAAAGACCCTAAAGACTTAAAAACACTGATGCTTTTATGCCAGCCTGAGCACTTGATGAGTATCAATCAGTTTAGCAAAGATAATGGCTACAATCAATTTATCAGTAGCATGAATATTCTCACAGATTTGAGTTTGAAGTATTAGGATTTGATTCATTGCATGTTGCAAAATCCTATTTCAGCTTATCATTTAAGATAAGACAGTTTAACTTTGTATTTTAAAATGAAATCCAAGAATTGAATAAAATGAAAAATATAAACCCTACTACTACATCAGCCTGGAAAGCACTTCAGGAGCATTTTCAGGATATAAAAGCTGTATCCATAAAAGATCATTTTAAAAATGATGTGAATCGATTTGACCAATTCAGCTTATCGGTAAATGATATTTTTATTGACTATTCCAAAAATAAAATCACCAATGAAACAGTAGGGCTTCTGGTAGGATTGGCCGAAGAATTCAAGCTTTCTGAGCAGATTGAAAGCATGTTTAAAGGTGACAAAATAAATAAAACAGAAGGACGGGCTGTATTACATACTGCTTTAAGAAATTTTTCCGGGGAAGCTGTTTTAGAATCAGATAAAGATGTTATGCCTGAAATACAAAAGGTGTTAAAGCAAATGAAAACTTTCTGCGATAAGGTACACTCCGGGGAATGGAAAGGATATTCAGGTAAGAAAATAAAAGATGTAGTAAATATTGGTATCGGGGGTTCAGATTTGGGACCTGTGATGGTAACAGAAGCACTTAAACCTTATCAAAAAGAAGGTATAAAGACACACTTTGTATCTAATGTGGATGCTTCACATATAGCTGAAGTCCTGAAGAAAATCGATCCTGAGACTTCTCTTATCCTAATTGCTTCCAAGACTTTTACCACTCAGGAAACAATGACCAATGCACATACTGCAAGAAAGTGGTTTTTGGATAATGGAGGATCAGAAAAGGATATTGCCAAGCATTTTGTAGCATTGAGCACAAATAAAGAAGCTGTAGTATCTTTTGGTATCGACCCTGATAACATGTTTGTGTTTTGGGATTGGGTAGGAGGAAGATACTCCTTATGGTCTGCTATAGGTCTTTCAATAGCACTAACTATAGGTTACGAAAATTTCGAGGAACTACTAAGAGGAGCGCATGAAATGGATTTGCATTTCAGAAAGCAACCCTTAAAGAAAAACGCTCCTGTTATTCTGGCACTTATAGGTATTTGGTACAATAATTTCTTTGAAGCCGAGACAGAAGCCATTTTGCCTTACGATCAGTACATGCATAGATTTGCTGCTTATTTTCAACAAGGCAATATGGAAAGTAATGGAAAATCAGTTGATAGAAATGGCAATGAGGTAAATTATCAAACGGGTCCTATTGTTTGGGGAGAACCCGGCACTAATGGACAACATGCTTTTTATCAATTAATCCATCAGGGAACAAAGATGATTCCTTGTGATTTCATTGCCCCGGCCAACTCACACAACCCTGTTGGAGATCATCATGAAAAGCTGCTAGCCAATTTTTTCGCCCAGACACAGGCACTGATGAATGGAAAAAGTGAGGCAGAAGCCAGAAAAGAATTGGAAGAAAAAAATATACCGGAAGAAGAAATCAGTAAAATATTACCTTTTAAAATTTTTCAGGGCGATAAACCTACCAATTCCATATTGCTTCATAAAGTTACGCCCGGAAGTTTGGGTAATTTAATTGCAATGTATGAGCATAAGATTTTTGTTCAGGGCATTATTTGGAACATATTCAGTTTTGACCAATGGGGAGTAGAGTTAGGAAAGCAATTGGCAGGAAATATTTTGCCGGAATTGAGACATAACAACCCTGTCATTGGTCATGATGGTTCAACCAATGGACTGATTAATGAATATAAAAAGATGAGAAAGAAGTAGGTTCAGTGGTTGAAAAGTGTACAAAAACTGCTTTTACCAGCTTCATCTGCCAATAAAAAAGGTCTGATTGTGTTACAATCAGACCTTTTCGTTTAATCATAAATGTTCTTAATATCTCTATCTGCCAAAAGCCTCCACTTTATAATCAAGCTTGGTTCCGTATAGCGGGAATGTAATTTTTATGAGGCCATAAAAACCTCTTTTTTCCAAGCCTGGCCTAACACCCAGCTCAGCACCATAACCCCAACCCAATGTTCGGTTAAAGTGTCCTTCAATGCCCAATCTACCACCGAACATAAAAGTATTCACATCTTCACCATTATATTGAAAAAACATATTGGAATTTACAGGATCAGGATTATGGAAGAAATCTTCCACCTTAACTACCGGGAAGATGAACAAATCGAGAAATGTAGATAACACATGATCATCTACCAGCTCCTCGTAAGTTTTATCAGGTTTTGCAGCAAAATTCTTCATCCAGGTAAAGCCTCCCCCAACACTTACTCCGTAACCTATTACATTGCCATAAACAGCGTTATCTGATTCTCCGGAAAGTGTATGAGTAAATTCCTCTCCCTCAACTGTTGCGGTGCCTACTACCTCAATTCCCTGGGCTGCAATGGCTCTGCTTAGCTCTGAAGTAGTTTCATAGTATACACCTCCTAGCCTTGCAAACAAAATCTCTCTTCTTTTATTAGGGATTTCAGCTCGTTGAGGAACTTTGGCCGCCCATTGAGCACCTTTATAATTTTTGGAATATAAGGAAATCATACTTTTTGATTCCTGTTCTTTATCCCAAATATGGTACGCTCCACTGACTTCTGCATGAAAATAGTTCCTGGCCCTTCCATCAAATCCGTCACTTTTATTAGCCGCATTTCGTGCAAAATCACTCCCAGAGTAATAAGGTGTACGGGCATTGGCTTTAAAATGCATAAAATCATTCAGGTAATAAGTAGCATCTACTCCAAAACCTGTGGTAATATTAGTCACATGTACATCCCCATACAATGGGGTAATACCAATGAATAATTTGTTAATATCATAGGGATCATTGTACAGTTCTTCATAAGTAACTGTTTTATTGGCACTACTCCTTCTGAACTGCGCATCAGCTGAATATCCAAAAGCCCCTAAAATGAGTGTTAAAAGTAAAAATTTAGCAAATTTCACGTTTTATTAAAGTTATTTTTTACAAGTGTAAATATAGCAATAAAATACATCTGCGCTAAAAGTAGTAAGTAAATGAGAAAAAAACACTTAAATACGCATAATTTACTGAATATGTATGGAATTTGGAGGAATCACACGATTTCTCTCTTTCTTGCACGCCCTTGTGTATAGAATTCAGGCTTTCTACTTCCCTAAAAGACAAACGGTCTGAACTCAAGCTCCTAAGTCAGTATTTTTCCTAAAACTTTCTTATGAGCAGTCAATATTTCTTCCAAATCAACCGTGCTTAATGCTGTTGATAAAAACCATGATTCAAACTGGGCCGGAGGTAAGTATACACCCTCTGCCAACATGCCCTGAAAATATTTACCAAACATTACTGTATCAGCACCTTTAGCAGACTCAAAATCATGAATAGGCTCCTCAGTAAAGAACAAACTAATCATAGAGCCAATTTGATTAATAGTGTAATTTTTGCCCAGTGCAGTATTTATGGAAGATAACTCTTTAGCCAGGTATTTGCCTGAGCTTTCAATTTGATCATATACCTCGGGATTTTCATTTAAATAGGTAAGAATTGCTAAGCCCGCAGACATCGCAATAGGATTTCCTGAAAGTGTACCTGCCTGGTAAACTGGCCCCTGAGGAGATACATAGTCCATTATTTCCTTTTTACCACCATAGGCTCCGACCGGCATTCCACCACCTATAATTTTACCCAGAGTGGTTAAATCAGGCTTTACACCATATACGCCTTGTGCACCGGATCTGGATAAACGAAATCCTGTCATCACTTCATCAAAAATGAGTACTATTCCCTCTTTGTCACAAATATTGCGTAACCCCTGCAAATATCCCTCCTTTGGAAGTACGCAGCCCATATTACCGGCAACAGGCTCTACAATAAGTGCTGCAATCTCTCCTGCATTTTGAGCAACAATTGCTTCAACAGCTGCCAAATCATTAAAAGGCGCTGTTAATGTGTCTTTAGCAGTGCCTTTAGTAACCCCCGGTGAATTAGGAGTACCCATAGTAGCAGCCCCGCTACCTGCAGCAATTAAGAAACTATCACCATGCCCGTGATAACAGCCTTCAAACTTGACTATTTTATCTTTCCCGGTATAACCTCTTGCCACTCTGATAGCAGACATAGTAGCTTCTGTACCGGAATTAACCATTCTTACTTTTTCAATAGATGGTACCATTGAAGTAATCAATTCAGCCATATCTACTTCTTTGGCAGTGGGTGCACCAAAAGATAGTGAACTTTTTAGGGCTTCAGCCACTGCTTCTTCAATCAACTCATTTCCATGTCCCAATATCATTGGGCCCCATGAATTGATTAGCTCTATGTAGCGATTATTATCCTCATCATACATATAAGCTCCTTTAGCACTTTTAACAAACACAGGATCCCCTCCTACCGCTTTAAAAGCCCTCACGGGTGAATTGACACCACCCGGAATTACATGTTGTGCTTTCTCAAATAATTCTTTACTCCTTCTTAATTCATTCATAAAGCCAATTAATTCTATTTCTTTATATTATTTATTACCATCTTCCTTATCAAGCATTTTCAGGTCCAGGTTTTCCAGCTTCATGATAGGAACAAACTGGTTGTCATTGGCATTTGAATAATCAAATCCATGGTATAGAAATCCATTGGTATATCCTTTTTCATAAATACCATATTGGAAGTAATTACCATATTTGATCAAATTTCTCCCGAAAACCATCATTGTTTCATATCCATCATAACTGAACTGGCTAGGCAATGTGTTGTAAGTATTTTTATATTTTTGCTTAAAGTTAGCGACTTTCTGAGAGCTGAAATCAAAATAGTTTTGCCCTATCATGATTACCCCCATTCTCTCCAACTGCTCAAAGGAAATTTGGTTGATGTCCAGCCAATCTTCAAACCCCAGAACCGGCAACCCATCCCTCCGTGTATCCACAGCACTTAGTACATTGGATATTAATAAATTATCGGAAGAAGCCACCATTATATGGCCTATGCTATCTTTGGACAAATACAGTTCATCATCTTTGTCTACTCTTACTTTCACCGATCGTTTAGTAGTTAATTCACCACTGCTGTTTTCCTCATATACTGTTGTTAATTCTTTCAGTATCTCTGTAGACTCTTCAGGCGTGACTGCCTGGGCAAACCATGTTATTTTAAATGAATCTGCTTCTAAATATTTTCTGTAAGAATGAGCAAATATGGAATCCTGGCTACTTTCACCATAGAAAATAGTAGCCCTTTTATTGGGGAAATTTTCTTTCACATAATCAGCGGCCTTTTTAGCCCTGGTTTCCGTTGTGGATTTCAGAAGGAATGAGTAAGGGTTTGTACCAATTATTGAAGAACTGGTGGATAAAGGATTCACCATGTTTATTCTGTTTTTATTGGAATAATCCGTCATTAGCTTAAATGGGGCAGGATATAAAGGACCAATCACCATATCCATTTCCAATAATTCACCTGATGCCAGTATTTTAGCTGTTGCAACACTATCTCTTTTTGTATCATAGGCAAAAAGCTTGATTTTCTGGCCATCCTCGTTCAACTCATCTGCTGCTTGTTGTATTCCCTGATATAAATCCAAAACAAATTGATTGGCCTTGTTTCCCATAGTAGTAGTCAGGTTATCTGCCATGAATGGGAGCATAACGGCCACATTATAAGTTTTTTTCTTTTGAGATACATTCTTATCAAAGAAATCATATTCAGCTTTTTCAAGATCAAAAGATTCAATCAGGAATTCCAGCAATTCAATGGGGCGGTCAACTAATGGTTTTTTACTAATTACTTCCGCCAGATGCTTGGCTAGTACACTATCATATGGATTTAGCTCAATTGCTTTTTGCAATAATGGAATGCTGTCATACCTGTTCAGGTGTTTCTTTTTAATTACACTTGCAATTTCTTTCAGATCAGTTTTTTTAATCCCGTTCAATACTTCAAGCCCTTTAAATAAATCCGCTTGATCCAGTAACATATGGCCATACCAAACATTCAATTCATCTAGTTTATCCCACTGTGGATGTGTAATCCTCACCTTCCGAAATTGTTCCATTCCCTCCTTCTCATTACCTGTTTGATAGGCTGAAATACCATAAAAGTAAGACGCATATAAGTAAAAAGGATTTTGCTCGTCAGAATCCAGAACTTTTACGAATTTATTCTTGGCCATTTGGTAATTACCTTCCCTGAAATAATTTTTTCCGGATAAATATTCTGATTGGTAATTAACCTGCCCTAAACTTTGAAAAGCTATTAACGAACTAATTATTAACAGGCAACATTTTACTGATTTAGACATTGAGTTTTGTTTAGTGCTACAATAATTATATTAACTTATTAAAACCATAGCTTAATATTTAGAAACATTTTATTCCCATTCAATAGTAGCAGGAGGTTTGGAACTAATATCATAAACCACTCTATTCACTCCTTTTACTTTATTGATAATCTCATTGGAAACATCACTTAAAAAGTCATACGGTAAATGTACCCAGTCGGCTGTCATTCCATCCACACTTGCTACTGCCCTTAAGGCTACCACACTTTCATACGTCCTTTCATCGCCCATCACTCCTACTGATTGAACTGGAAGCAAGATAGCTCCTGCCTGCCATACTCCATCATATAATCCGGTTATTTTCAAATGGTTGATAAAGATATAATCTACTTCCTGGATTACTCTAACTTTTTCAGGAGTGACATCCCCTAAAATACGAATAGCCAGGCCCGGTCCCGGAAAAGGATGTCTACCTAATATTTTTTGATCAATTTCCAGGGCTTTTCCCACTAAACGAACACCATCCTTAAAAAGTGTTTTTAAAGGCTCTACTACCTTCAAGTTCATTTTAGCCGGTAATCCTCCTACATTGTGATGCGATTTTATGGTAGCCGATGGTCCCTTCACCGATACGGATTCGATAATATCAGGGTAAATAGTTCCTTGTGCCAACCATTTCACATTCTGAATTGTTTTAGCTTCCTGATCAAAGATTTCAATGAAAGTACGCCCAATCGCTTTCCTTTTCTCCTCAGGATCTGACAAGCCTGCCAAAGCAGAATAAAATTGTTGCTTGGCATCCACTCCTTTTACATTTAGCCCCATGTTTTTATAAGAAGCCAATACTTCTTCGTATTCATTCTTGCGTAACAGCCCATTGTCAACAAAAATGCAATAGAGATTTGTTCCAATTGCATGATGTATCAACATAGCCGCAACGGATGAATCTACTCCACCAGACAGACCTAATACTACTTTATCATTCCCTAATTGTTCTTTTAATTCTGCAATGGTCACATCAGCGAAAACGTCCGGGGTCCAATCTTGTGCACAATGACAGATTTCTACCAGAAAGTTCTCCAAAAGCTGCTTGCCTTCCAGGCTATGCGTTACTTCCGGGTGAAATTGAATGCCATAAGTAGGCTCATCTTCTATTTGAAAAGCTGCTACCTCTACCGTGGGGGTACTGGCAATAATTTTAAATTTCTCAGGCAATGATTTAATGGTATCCCCATGTGACATCCATACCTGCGAACCAATGGTAATATTTTTCAGTAGTGCATTTTTTGAGTCAATTGATGACAATTTAGCCCGACCATATTCCCTGATTTCAGAAGGCAAAACATGCCCTCCATTTTTGAACGCCATATATTGCGCTCCATAACATACTCCCAAAATAGGGACTTTGCCACGATACTTTGATAAATCCACCTGCGGACATTCCGCATCGCGCACGGAACAGGGACTTCCTGACAGGATAATCCCTTTGATATCCGGGGTCAATTCCGGAGCATCATAAAAAGGTTGTATTTCACAATAAACATTCAGTTCACGTACACGTCTTGCTATTAATTGGGTGTATTGAGAACCAAAATCAAGGATTAATATTTGCTCAGCCATGGTGCAAAAATAACAGGATGAATCAGTTAAGCATAAACTTTTTTTATCAACCTTTTAAATACCTGATATACAGCGAATTAAAAATGAAAATAAATGATTAAAGAAAATTGAATCATAATTAAACCCAATTATTTAACCCTATTGTCTTAAATTATTTTTTCCACATGTTTTATATTAACCTCACAAATATTGAATTTTGCATTTTGCCACTTCACTAAAATGCAATTCCATTTCAGAATTCGTTGCTGCTAAATACATCCTAAAAAATCAATTAGAGATTTATCAGAAATAATAAAATCTTTAATTTTTTGAGCTAGTCAATTCGGTATTTAATTAAGCTTTATTGATTATTTATTTAAACTTGCTGACTTTAAATTAAAATAAACAGATAATTTTGAGGCCTAAAGATTATATTCGTAAAATAAATTGCAAATGGAATACCGGTTCAAATTCACTTTAATTGGAATATTATTCATTTTAGTAGCAACCACAGGTATTTGCCAGGATACAACTTTAGATGCCCCACTTCCCATAGATTCCTCCAAATTGGAATTGGACAAAAATTCACTTTTCCCACTTCCGGTCGTATATTATACCCCGGAGTCTGGTTTGTTTTTTGGGGCCAGCTTATTATATAATTTCTATATCGACAGAGAAAAACCAATTAACGCCAGTCAGATACAATTGGCAGCCGGCTATACCACTAAGGATCAATTATTGATATTTTTTCCATTTCAGCTTTATTGGAACAAAAATAAGTGGCGTAGCATCGGAGAATTAGGATTTTATAACTATGCCTATCCGTTTTATGGTGTTGGCAACAATAATCATCAAGAAATTTACTCCACCTATCGAGCCCTATTTCCTAGGGCACGTATATTTTTTCTGAAAGAGCTAAAGCCTAATTTATATGTAGGTGCTCGTTATTGGTTCGAAAACTATGATATTATTCAGTGGGAAGAAAATAGTGATTTTGTTCAGGAAGAAGTTGAGGGTGCTATTTATAACCGAACCAGTGGCATAGGCCCGGCACTTATATACGACACGCGTGATGGTGTTTACTACCCTACTTCCGGCCATTATTTGGAAAGCTATTTGGAGATCAATCATCAATATACCGGCAGTACACACAATTATACTGCTATCTCTTTTGATTATGCCTACTATTATCCATTATTTGATAAAACAGTGATTGCAGCCAATGCTTATAGCTTATCTAATTTTGGCACTGTACCTTTTAACAGACTGGCTCAATTAGGAGGAAATAAAAAGATGAGAGGTTATTTTCAGGGGTTCTTTCAGGATAAAAATTTATTACTGGGACAATTAGAAGTCCGGCAGGAATTATTTTGGAGAATTGGAATGACGGCATTCGCTTCCACAGGTCAGGTAGCAGAAAAACTGGATGAATTTGGCATGAACAGATGGAATTTTGCTGGTGGTGCGGGGCTCAGGTTCAGGTTTGATACTAAAAAGAAAATTAATGTGAGACTGGATTATGCCATAGGTAAAAACAGTAACGGCTTTTACATCTCTTTTAATGAGGCTTTTTAATAAGCTACTCTATTTGATCACTAAAAGAAATTCATTAAAATTTTGAAATAAAAGAACCTACCAAACATGAAGTTCAATAAGTTCTTTCCCCTAACAAATATTCTTTTTTAAGGCTTCAGATCTGTAAAGTTACCTAAATCCAATGTCCAGTCATACTCTTTATAGTTTACATTGGGTTCAGCACCCTCAGGAATAATATTATAGGATTTCAAAACACCTAATACTCCACCACGCTCTGTAAAATCTCCTCTAAACCAACTAAACAACACTGTAACATTCACCACATTTTCAGATCTATCATAGATTGTAGTCCTTTCCAGAAATTGTTTGGCGATAGTATCTAATTCTTCATCTAAATTTACAGCACTGTATATAGCAATATGCGGACAACTTCTGGCACCACAATTTAAAGCAAAATGAATTCTTCCATCTGTTTCACTCACTCTGAATTCTTTTTCAATTTCACCTGCAAAAGGATCTTTTAAGAAGCCCAGTGAAAGCTTCACCTTAGACCCACGGATGATCCCATGTTCAATAAAGTCAAAGCTCATCATTTCTCCGCCTATATTAATCTGGTCAGCTTTAAAAAATTCACTCCTTTCATCAAACAATGATGGGTTTTCCATTAATATTATCTGTACATAAGCATTATATACATTTATCCAGAATGCTTTTGTTTTATTATCGGTATCTAAGGATTTCGCAAGTTTATCCAGCGAAAGTTCTTTCATCTGAACAATATAAGGAGTATAATTTTCTTTATTTTTTATAGCACCTAAAAGTTTCATGCTTATTTGCACATATTCATTTGTCTCATTTCTGACAATCGACTGTGCTTTCAACTGGGATAGATTGATAAGTAAAATAAAATAAATAATATGTAATGAAAATATAAATCTTGTCATTGCTGTTAGTTCGTAAGTATGAGTTAAATACGATAATAAAAATCATCCAGATGTTCCCGACCAAAAATAAAAGGATAAGTGTCATTATTCCGACAATTAATGAAGCTCCTCATATTGGCAAATTAGTAAAGTACATTCATCAATATGGACAAAACCATTTGGCTGAAATTATTGTGGTGGATGCCAACAGCACTGACAGCACCAGGGAAGTGGCTTACTATAATGGCGCACATATAATCAGTACGGCAATTGCCTCCAGGGCACATCAAATGAATCTGGGAAGCAAAAGTGCTACAGGGGAAATCCTCTATTTTATTCATGCTGATGCCCTGCCACCAAAAAGCTTTGTAAATGATATCCACAAGGCTGTAGCAGGAGGGCATCAATTTGGTTGTTACAGGTTTCGTTTTAATTCCAAAAACCCCTTGTTAAGGGTAAATTCATTTTTCACCAGGTTTAAGTTTTTATGGTGCAGGGGAGGCGATCAAACCCTTTTTATTGAAAAAAAGGTATTTGAACAATCATCCGGTTTTGATGAAAGCTATGTGATGATGGAAGATTTTGAATTGATAAAAAGACTTTGGAATCAGTATTCTTTTACTGTTATTCCCAAATCTGTAATTGTATCGGCCAGGAAATATAAGTTGAATGGCTATTTTAAGGTGAACATATCCAATTTAATTATCTTCAGGATGTTCCAAAAAGAGTGTGACCCCCAGGTATTGAAGGATAAATATTATCAGTTAATTAAACACCCTAAAGATAAAAGTTGAAAAAAGACAGAGGTCTTTCAATGAATGAAAAACCTCTGTCATTGCATTTCCATAAAATACTACTTTAATTTCTGTAGAAAATCAGGCTTTGACTTTATCTTTTGGTAAGCGTTTTTTGTCTTTTCCCCGTTCTATATACTCTATAATTTTGCCAGCTATATCAGCACCTGTGGCTTTTTCAATTCCTTCCAAACCCGGGGAGGAATTTACCTCCAAAATTAAAGGTCCTCTGGAAGATTGTAACATATCCACTCCTGCAATTGCCAGCCCCATGGCTTTAGCGGCTGTCAAGGCAGCTGTTTTCTCAGCCCTGCTCAGTTTTATCACATTGGCCGAACCTCCTCTATGTAGATTGCTTCTGAATTCCCCTTCTTTTCCCTGGCGCTTCATAGCTCCTACCACTTCCCCATCCACCACAAATACACGAATATCTGCTCCACCAGCTTCCTTAATAAATTCCTGCATAATAATCCTGGCTTTTAAACCTTCGAAAGCTTCAATTACAGAAACTGCTGCTTTCCTGGTTTCGGCTAAAACCACACCCAAGCCTTGTGTTCCCTCCAATAACTTCAATACCACCGGTGCTTTACCCAGATGTTCCAGAATATATTCTCCGGCATTTTCTGAACGATTGGTGAATGCTGTTCTGGGCATACCCAAACCACTTCTGGAAAGGATTTGTAAACTCCTTAGTTTGTCTCTTGAACGGGTGATGGCCAAAGAATCCACTGCACTAAAAGTTTTCATCATTTCAAATTGACGTACAACTGCAGTACCATAAAATGTAACCGAAGCACCAATTCTAGGAATAATTGCATCTATCTTATTTAACTGTTCTCCATGGTAATAAATTGAGGGGCCCTCTTCATCCATAATAATATCACAATGCATATGATCTAAAATAAGGGCTTCATGACCACGTTTTTCAGCAGCTTCAATCAGCCTTTTTGTGGAATATAATCTGGGATTCCTGGATAGGACTGCAATCTTCATTTTCTAAATTTTAGATTTTAAATATTTGTTTGCCCCGAATTAAGATAAAATAGTTTGAGTTACCTAAACTAACACACCGGTATTAGCATTTATTTTTAATATATTCTCGGGTAAACGTATGCAGGTAAACGTAGCTCCTTCTTTTATAGTTTTTAATAAGGCTGTCAATGAAGCTTTTACAATCCAATAATCTTTTCCCTGATCCACTATTTTTTCGAAGTCAAGTCTGTTTAAAATTGATTCTTTTCCTGAAATATAATAAGTGTCAACGAGAGAGGAGAGATTTGAAATGGTTTGGGCACTTTTGGGAAATTGATAACATATATCTTTGGTAATATCCTTTAGGTTTGACAATACTGCTGAGCTTGTGGGCCAGCTACCAGCCCCTTTACCTTTAAAGAATTGTAAACCTGCATACTTCGCATCTACTTGAACAGCATTGTACTCCTGGTGCACTTGAGAAAAATCCTCTGAAGCTCCCACAAATTCAGGAGCAACGGATGCGGTCAACTTTCCCTTATTCCACTCTGCCTTACCCACTAATTTAATTTCCGCATCAATGCTTTTAGCAAAATCAATAGCCTCCTTGCTAACTTGTTCAATACCAATCATAGGAATATCTTCAGCTGCCACATGAATTCCAAAGCTGTGCAAAATCAAAATGGACAACTTAAATCGTGTATCTTCCCCGCTTACATCAGAATAAGAATCCAACTCCGCAAAACCAAGTTTTTGTGCTTCTTGCAAAGCCTTATCGTAAGGCCACCCTTGTGCTGACATTTGTGAAAGTATGTAATTACAGGTTCCATTGGCAATAGTGGAAATTGTACGAATTTCATCCGAGCTGAATTGCTGATCTAATAACCTGATAATAGGAATACTACCACAAACAGCTCCTTCATACAGCAGAACGCCTTCGTTTTCTTTACGAATCCGTAGCAACTCCTGATGATAGAGAGAAATCATTTTTTTATTGGCAGTTACCACAAATTTTCCATTTCGCAAGGCTTTTGCTACTATTTCAAAAGCTTCATGCGGATCATTGATCAACTCAATAATGATATCCAACGTATCATCATTCAATAAATCATTGGCATCAGTGTAAATAATGTCTTTATCTACAGGGAAATTACGCTGCTTTTGAGGGTTCTTCACTGCTATTTTTTTGATGCTGACAGGAAACTCCCCATCTGCTTTTATTGACTGGTAAACTCCACTGCCTACCACACCTAAACCAAATAATCCTGCTTTATATTTTTTCATCTACTACTTTATTAAATTTTTTATAAATAAAAGAACTAATCAAATTTCCCTCCAGCAAAAAAGCATCATGCCCTTTGTCTGAAATGATGGTTTCAAATGAAGAATTGGGAATTTTACTACTCAGGTAGATCTGCTCTTGAATAGGAAATAACTGGTCTGAATCTATTCCTATACAAAGTGTTTCCGTAAGCACCTTTTCCAAAATAGTTTCATCATTTCCCTCCCGATCAAAAGAAATATCATGGGCATCCATCATTTTGGAAAGTATTTGATAAGAATCGGGGTTAAATCTTTTATGGAATTTCGCGCCCTGATATTTCAGATATGTAACAGCCTTTAATTCATTGCTCTCTCCTTTCCCACTCTGCTGAGCTTCAAAATCCTGGTAGGACCGATAACTTAGCATGGCAATTCCTCTGGCTAATGACAATGCTTCCTCCATTAATTTTAAATCTTTTCCTGCCAATTGAATCGCTCTTCTTTGCAAATCATTATAAGCAATACCCCAGGCGGAATGCCGTGCATTGGAAGCGATAATAATCTGTCTTCTAATCACTACAGATTCCATGATACTCCACTCCAATACCTGTTGACCTCCCAATGAGCCCCCAATTAAGTAATCAATACTCTTGATATTTAATGCTTTTCGCAAATCGATAAAAGCATTGATCACATCCCTATTATGTAATTCAGGAAAATTATCATTATAAGCTTCTTCAGTATCAGGATTGATGGAAAGTGGTCCTGTACTTCCATAGCATGAGCCCAACATATTGGCACAAATTAAAACATGCTTATTCAAGTCGATAAACCCACCATTTTCTTTGAATAAAGAAGGCCACCATTCCTTAACAGTGGCACTTCCGGTAAAAGCATGGCAAACCCAAACTACTTCTTTAGCAGGAGATAGTTCTCCTGAAATTTCATAGTATAGAGATGCCTTTGATAATGCTCCACCATTCAACAATTGGAAAGATTCAGGTAATTTATGCTGTGGCATATGCTGTTGTATGAATTTTTTCGAATGATTGCTGCAGATCAGCAGTGATATCATCAATATGCTCTATTCCTACAGAAATTCTGAGCAATGTAGGCAACACACCAGCAGCTAGTTGTTCTTCATCAGAAAGTTGCTGATGAGTAGTTGCTGATGGCTGGATGATCAGAGTTTTCGCATCCCCAACATTGGCCAAATGGCTTACCAGTTTCAGGTTATTGATAAAAGCTTTGGTATCTTCCTTGTCACCCTTCAACACAAACGAAAGTACCCCGCCATAGCCATTCCTTAAATATTTTTTACCCAATTGGTAGTACTTACTGGATTCCAAGCCTGGGTAATTCACTTTCTCCACCAACGGATGTTTCTCAAGCCAATACGCCAGTTGCAGTGCGTTATCCACTGTTTTTTGTACCCTCAATGATAGAGTTTCCAGCCCTTGAATTAAAAGGAAACTATTGAAAGGACTTAAAGCAGGGCCGAAATCACGAAGCCCCTCCACTCGTGCACGAATGGCAAAAGCAATATTCGGCAAGCCCAAAGGATTGTTATCTCCGAATGTTTCCCAGAAGTTCAGTCCGTGATAACCTTCTGATGGTTCAGAAAATTGAGGAAATTTACCATTGCCCCAATTGTAATTCCCCCCATCAATAATTACTCCTCCAATAGAAGTACCATGTCCTCCTATCCATTTAGTAGCCGATTCGACCACTACATTGGCCCCATATTCAATAGGCCTGAACAAATATCCACCGGCTCCAAAAGTATTATCTACTACAAATGGGATATCATATTTTTTTGCAAGCGCAGCAATGGCTTCAAAATCCGGAATATTAAAAGCCGGGTTGCCAATAGTCTCAACGTAAATAGCTTTAGTCTTCTCATCAATCAATTTCTCAAAAGCTTCAACAGATTCATCAGCTGCAAAGCGCGCCTCAATACCAATCCTTTTGAATGAAACTTTAAATTGATTATAGGTACCACCATATAAAAAACGAGTGGAGACTAAATTGTCACCAGCTTCCAAAATATTAGTAAGAGCGATGAACTGAGCTGCCTGCCCTGAAGCCACTGAAACAGCAGCAACGCCACCCTCTAGAGCAGCAATACGCTTCTCAAAAACATCATTGGTAGGATTCATAATCCGTGAATAAATATTCCCGAATTCCTTTAGTGCAAACAAATTAGCTCCATGATCAGAGTCGTTAAAGACAAAGCTGGAAGTTTGATAAATAGGCACCGCCCTTGAATTGGTAGTAGGATCCGGTTCCTGACCGGCATGTAATTGTAGTGTCTCGAATTTTAATGAATTTGACATAATCTTAGAATTTTAATTGTTAGAAAATTGAAAATTTATTGGTGTAACATTGGATAAATTATCGTTAACAGGACATCTGCTTTCAATTGATTTTAACCATTTTACTTTTAATGTATTACTGATGATGGTAGATGTTTTAATATTTACCTCAATGGATTGGTATCCTGCCCTGTGACTAAATGAGCGACCAAATAATCTCTCAGGATTTATATCTCCCTGAATATTAATTGATAAATCTTTTAAGCTAATCCCTAATTCTTTAGCTACTATATGAGCAACTACATTAATACAACCAGCATAGCCTGCCAAAATGTATTCTACCGGGTTTGGCGCAAGATTAGTGCCTCCCAAAGCCTGAGGTTCATCAACAAAAAATTTAAAACCACGCACTTGAATGGCGGTTTTAGCAGCAGATTCACTTTGTGAAGCCACTCTAAATTTCAATAAGTGTGACATTTGAAAAATTGAATAAAATAAATATTGAGAATGAAAGAATTATGCTCGGAAAGAGCTACTTACAGAATTGAATAATAGATTTTAATGAAAAGGAATACCTTTAAACTTTAAAATCAACAATCCTGAAGCGTTGGAGATTAGTTGTTAGCAACAACAATGCATGCACATTCGCATACAAAAAATTATTCTTGAAATAGAAATTTGTTGATTGGAATTTAGAATTTGAGAATCAAATCCTGTTACTCTGTTCGTTTCGCTAGGTGCGAGAATTTCGATTGTGTTCATTGTCCTACTATTTATATTTCCCTTTGTTGGGCAGGATTTGGCACCTTGAATCAGGTTGCCAGAGGATCACAGAGCCTGTCTCTCACCTCTTCGTTATAAATTGACTCGTATTATGCTTCAAATGTAGGAAATGCTTTTTGAAACATACAACATTATTCTAAAAAAATTTACAATATGTTTTTACTTACCTGCCTAATGAAAATAAAGAATGGCATATAATTAACTTATAATCAATTACTTAAGATTCATTTGGATGTTTTAAAAGACCATTCACTATTGTCCATTGAGCTGCTATATAAGTGATCATTACAGCAAGCCCCGCATAAGGAATGGTTTCTGCAAATCTATTAATGGCTAAAATTGAATCAGAAACTACAAAAAGAATCGCTCCAATAAATACCCATTGAAAACTGGAAGAGCTGGTCTGGCCTCTTCGATACCATGCAAAAACCACCATTAATGAAATTATTACTGCATAAAAACCCACCGGAATTTGTATTATGCCATCAAGGTAAGGCAATATCAAATACCCCATAAGAACGGCATATCCAATGACTACAAAGGGAACAACTGATAAATGAAATTTAAGTCTCCGTTCATAAGTTGCTTTCCAGTAAGCCAGAATATAAAACAAGTGGGCAACAAGAAATGAGCCGAGTCCGGCAAAAAAGAATAAGAAATTTTTGTCTGTAAACAACAACATAACGTCACCTATCCAGCTGAAAGCTAAGGCTAAAGTGACGTGAATAACCCATTTTTCGTTTTTACGATGATCCGATTTTTCCCAGAAAAACATTAACAATGTTAAAACTAATAAAGGCTTACATATCTGATGTAATAATTCTATTTGAAATAACAATGAAATAATCTCTCCTACAGCTGCCAGAAAGAAAAAGTATTTTTTGGAAATCATTTACATTTACTTTAAAAATGAAAGTAAGTATTATTTCCTGCTAAATAAAGAATTAATCCATTAAAATGATAAAATGTTATTAAAAAGAGTCAATAAACATCAGGAACAATTGCAATCCATAATTATTCTAAAGAGATAAATAAGAAACCAAGTTTTATTTTCCGGTGAAGGTTTACGGAGAATAGAATAGGCTTTGAGGAAATGTTTATTGTTTTAAAAACTTCTTGATATGCTTTTCATTGCCGACAGTCACTAATGCATAATAATGGCCTGAGGCAATATTTCTAAGATTTAATTTATAAAGACCGCTTTCGATCCTTTCTGAAGAGACATTCATTTTATTGCCAATAAAACTCATCACATCAATTTGCACTTTCTGGCCACCCTGCTCTTTAAATTTAATATAGATATATTCCTCAGCGGGGTTGGGATATGCCTCAATTTTCAAAATCTCAATATTTGAATTTTGATTTAAAGCAATTTTTTGCTTAGCCACTTCGTTTCCACTATAAGGTACAATTTTCGAGTACGAATCTTGTACACTCAGATGAGTGATAAGAGCAAATGTGAATAAATATGTGAGTATAATTTTCTTCATATTCTATATAATTACAAATATAGCCAATTTGGTTATAAAATAGTATCAAACGGTTGAAAAACTTCTTTCAGCTTTACCAAAAAATTCTATCATATCGCCAGAACTCATAGAGTTTTCCCCCAATTGATCCTTACAATAATCTCCCGAAAGCCCATGCAAAAATGCTGCCATTTTTGCTGCTTCGAAGGATTTTTTTACCCTGGGATAAATCCCTGCGATGATACCACATAATAAATCGCCACTACCTCCCTTGGCCATGCCAGAATTACCTGTAGAATTAAAGCTAATCTGACCATCACTATTACATACAGCTGTAAATCTGCCTTTCAATAAAGTCACCACTTTATACTTCTGACAAAAGGCTTTTAGTTTTTTTATACGATCAAAATCATTAACAGTTTTCCCCACAAGCCTGTTAAATTCACCGGGATGAGGTGTAAGTATGGTGTTTTCAGGTAACAATTCCAATAACTCCCTGTTTTCAGAGAGGATATTTAATGCATCTGCATCCAAAATCAATTGTCCTCTATAATTTTTCAGTATCTCCTCTAATAAATCTCTCGTTTTCTTTGCTAAGCCTATTGCAGGCCCCATCACAATTATGTCCTGAGTGGAATAATCATGGAAAGTACCTAAAACATACTCATTCTCATCTTTCAAGATCAATGCTTCTGGCACACTTACCTGCACTACATTAATGCTCGGATTACAAACCTGGGCAGTTAACAAACCTATCCCTGAATGTAAAGCTCCTTTCAGCACTAATACAGCAGCCCCCATTTTCCCATAGCCTCCTGCAATTACGGTGAGTCTTCCTCTATTACCTTTATGGCTAAAAGCTGATACTGATTGATAGGATTCAGGGTCAGGTTTGTAAAAGGAAAACTCAGGTTCTATCTGCTTCAAAAATTCCTTGTGCAAACCAATGTCCAGTATGTGCCATTCACCTACAAATTGATGGTTCTCCGGCATCATAAAAGCTAATTTTGGGGTTTGAAAACTTAGCGTATGATCAGCTTGAAAAATGGCGTTACCAGTGGAATGTTGGTCAGCATATATCCCTGATGGTATATCTATTGAGATTTTCACTCCTCTTGTAATATTGATTTTATTAATAATTTCGGCAGGTTTTTTCTCAATATCCCTTGACAAACCTGAACCAAAGATGGCATCAATATAAATTTTATCTCCATGAATCGTACTGAATTCTTCTACCTCCTCAACTAATCGAATAACTGAGATTTCCTGAAGCTTATGCAAGTTCTCATTAAAATCATCAGAGCCGGAATCGCCTAACACCAATAAAACAGCTGCTTTATAGCCATAATTAGCAAGCATTCTGGCAACAGCAAGCCCATCACCACCATTGTTGCCATTTCCTGCCAATACACAAATCTTATAGCGTTTAGAAAAATTAGTCAGAATCCATTTGGCAACCTTTTCACTCGCCCGTTCCATCAGGTCAATGGAAGCAATAGGTTCATTTTTGATAGTAAATTTATCTGCTTCTCGTATTTGTTGGGTAGATAAAATCTTCATTAATGTTGTTTTTATACTCCTTCTCTTTTTAGGATACTTAAAAAGAGAAAGAATGTTTTTGATGAAAAATTCAATGGTATCTCCACTTTTTAATTTCAAAGAAAAAGAATCAAATCTCTCTATTATTTTTCATTACTCAATTTAATAGCTAAAATAATATATATTTATTCTATGCATCTCATCCAGATATGATTAATTTTGAGCTTAAATCCGTATAATTATGCAGCAATATCATCAGTTAATGCAACATATTTTAGATCAGGGAGCTCAAAAAGGAGACCGCACAGGCACTGGAACTCTCAGTGTTTTTGGCTATCAAATGCGTTTTGATCTGCAAAAAGGCTTTCCTTTAGTGACAACAAAAAAAGTACACCTCCGCTCAATTATTCATGAATTATTATGGTTCCTGAAAGGTGATACTAACATTCAATACCTAAAAGAAAATGGCGTTTCCATATGGGATGAGTGGGCTGATGAAGAAGGAAATTTAGGGCCAGTTTATGGTTCGCAATGGCGCAATTGGCCTACACCTGACGGAAAGCATATTGATCAAATTACAGAGGTGATTAATCAAATAAAGAATACTCCCGACTCACGTAGAATGATTGTCAGTGCATGGAATGTAGCTGAAATTTCCAATATGGCTTTGCCTCCTTGTCATGCATTTTTTCAATTTTACGTAGCAGATGGCAAACTTTCATGTCAATTGTACCAGAGATCAGCTGACGTATTTTTGGGCGTACCATTCAACATAGCTTCTTACGCTTTGTTAACTATGATGATGGCCCAGGTTTGTGATTTAAAAGCCGGGGATTTTATACATACATTAGGTGATGCACATCTTTACGCCAACCATATGGAGCAAACAAGTTTACAGTTATCAAGAGAAGCTTATCCCTTACCGGAAATGAAAATCAATCCTGATGTGAAAAACATATTTGATTTCAAATTCGAAGATTTTGAATTGGTAAATTATCAACATCATCCGCATATAAAAGCACCTGTTGCCGTTTGATTTCATATTCAACTTAATTTATTTCATCTAAAGTGTTAAGGAGAAAAACCCTCATTTTATTAATAGTAGGAATGTTCTTGTCCTGCCATTTGTATTCCCAGGAATATGATTGGTGGGTTAATGGTCAGGCGATAAAAGGTTTTGTACTACAGCACAATAAAAAAGTAGGCCATTTAATCAGTGCACATCCTGAAGGTTTTGAAATAAACCTGCAGCAGGAACTCAATGGAAGAAGATATTGGGAAAGCTTATACAACAGACCAATCGTTAATTATGGTCTCTCCTATTATAATCTTTACAATGATCAGCAACTAGGTAGATTATTTATAGCTTCCGCAGCTATGGATTTACCCCTCGCCCGTAAGGAAAAAACCGCACTGTTTATCCGAATAGGAACCGGCCTGGTTTACTGCACCAACCCTTACGATAGAGAATTTAATAATCAGAACACCATGTTGAGTAGTACTATCAGTTATTTGCTTCAAACAAGACTGACGTATGAAATCCAGTTAAACGAAAATTTCAAACTTACCCCTAATTTAAATATCACCCATGCAAGCAATGGAGCATTTACTTCCCCCAACAGGGGAATAAATATTGTTACTGCAAATCTAGGTTTATCTTATAGAATCATTAAAAAAGAGTACCCTGAAACAGACTTGACTTTAGAAGCGCCAAGGGAGAAACTTTATAAATTTTACTTTTTATTTAGTTACGGCAAAGGAACGAAAAGTCTCCAGGTCAGAAAACCCCGAATGTTTTTCAATTTGGCAATGATGGGACACAAAACCCTGAATCCCAAAAGTGATTTGCAATTTGGAATTGAATATTTTCACAATTTGGGATTAAGGGAAGAAATACGGGGGAACTGGTTTTTAAATGATGAAGAAAGATTAGTTGATTTCAGGAGGGTTGGCCTCTTGATTGGGCATGAATTGAAAGCAGGTAAATTAGGTTTTATCTCACAACTGGGTGTGTATGTTTACAACCCAAGTAAATCCAGAATGCCGGTATATCAACGTTATGGGTTAAAATATCAACTTCAAAAGCATCTGATTGTACAAACATCGCTCAAAGTACATGCCGCTACCGCAGAGCAAGCAGAACTTGGCCTTGGATGGAAATTTTGAAATATGAAAGGAATCTTTAAAATAGCGGTTTATTCACTTTTCGTGTTATTGTCTGCCTGTGACTCGGAAGAAGCATTTGATTGTGTAAAAAAGCCAGGAGATATAGAAACTAAGGTTATAACTGAATTTCCTGAATTCAATGATTTAGTGATCCACGATGATATTTCATTGCAAATAATAGAAGATGAATCTGAGTATTTCGAATTGACATATGGGAAGAATTTGATCTCCAAAATCAATTTTAAGTTAGAGAATGACTCACTTTTATTAACTAATGACAACTTTTGTAGTTGGGCGAGGGATTATCAAAAACCATTGTTAAAATGGCATACCAATAAAGAAAGTATTTACATTAATTCTCAAACTACCGGAGAAATATTTAATACGGATACACTACGAAAGAATCTTCAAATTCATACCAGGGAAATTTCAAATGAAATAGAACTATTTGTATCTAATAATGCTACGGTTTTAAGTAGCAGCTCTATTTCCAATTTCCATATTTCAGGTAATTCTAATAGTATGAAAATTTTTTCTTACTTCAGTGACAGTCGTTTTGAATTAGGAAACTTTGAAGTAAATCATATCAGCGTTTTACAAAGAGGATTTAACGATATTATTGTGCATGCTAAGGACAGCTTAATTGGGAGCATCGAAAATGCCGGACGAGTGCTTTATTATGGAAACCCTGGGGTTAAAATGGTAGTTCAAAATGGTGGGAAACTCATTAAACTTGAGGAGTAATCGCATGAAAATCATACAACCAACTTTGCTATTAAACGAAGAAACATGCCACCGCAATATTCAAAATATGGTGGATAAGGCAAAGAAGCATAACTGCATTTTAAGACCTCATTTTAAAACCCATCAGTCGGCAGAAATTGGACAGTGGTTTAGGCAACAAGGTGTTACAAAATGTGCAGTATCTTCATTGGGAATGGCTATTTATTTTACCAATGCCGGTTGGAAAGACATTACAGTAGCATTTCCATTAAACGTTTTGGAAAGCGATAAAGTAAATGAATTAGCTAAAAAGATCACCTTAAATATATGCATTGAATCTCTTGAAACAGCAGAAATCCTATCCCATTTCATTCAGCATTCTGTGAATATTTTTATAAAAGTAGATGCCGGTTATCACAGAACCGGAATAAATACTGATGATTTTCAACAAATAGAAGCAATCTTACAAAAGATAAATGATAACCCGTTGTTAAATTTCAAAGGCTTTCTCCAACATGCGGGACACACCTACCAGGCAAAAGGAAAGCTGGAAGTGGATCAAATTCATCAATCAACTTCTGCAAAAATGATTGCCTTGAAAGAAAGATTTATCTCTGAATATCCTAATTTAATTATTTCAAATGGCGACACACCCACTTGTAGCTTAAGCGAGCATTTTGAACATATTGAGGAGATGCGTCCTGGTAATTTTGTGTTTTATGATGTAATGCAGGCTGAAATAGGTTCCTGCAGTTATGAAGAAATTGCAGTAGCTATGGCATGTCCTGTAGTGGCCAAACATCCTGAAAGAAATGAAATCATTATATATGGTGGGGCTGTGCATCTTTCTAAAGAGAGGGTTACTAACAAAGATGGAATTACTATTTATGGATTAGTAGCTGAACCACACACATCAGGCTGGGGCAAACCTATTGAGGGGCTTTATGTGAAAAAACTATCGCAGGAACATGGCACTATTCATGCACCAGATGCATTTATAGAAAAAGTAAAAATTGGTGACATACTCTATATTTTACCAATACACTCTTGTTTAACTGCAAACTTAATAGGACAATACAGCACTTTAAAAGGTAAAGAAATAGGAATGTACAGGTTTGGGTTTTGAGTTAAATCTTTCGGAGTAAAATTAGTTTAAACCCGTAAGATTTTTTTTTAAGGCTATACAATTAAAATAAAGCTTTTGATAATGCTCTTTTCATACTTTATTTTTGTTTTTAGAAAAGTAACTCTCAGGTACTAAAAATTAATTTTCGGGTGACACCATAATATGCGCCCTATGTGTTCCGGGATTCATTATCCATGGCCCGCCCGGAACGAGTGGTCTGATAGGAAGCCCTGTCGATTCAGCTGTGGCAAAAGGAATATATACTACATATCTTAATTTTGTATCTTCCAATTCACCTGATTCAGCATTGATTTTTCCTTCTCCACCATAAAGCACATGCAAAGTAGATGGATTTTCAGGCATCTTCAAAGCCCCGGATTTTGCTTCTTCCTCCCGTATTTTAAAAATTTCATCTGGTTTCTTTCCTTCTTTTCTTAATTCTTCCCCTCTTTTCATAAAAGGCACCAAATCCTGATGGTAACACACTACCTGGAATCCTTCTTTGTTGGGGTCATCGGCCACACAAATCATTTCATTCTTCCCTTCTCTTAAAGTAAGCAAATCACCATCTTCATTATAGCCTAAAACCGTAGCTTCTGCTTGCTTTTCCGGAGGAGCCGCTTTTACAGCAGTATTTATCTGATACTCCTTATTAGGAATTTGTGCCTCACAGGCAAAAAAAGCAGTAACGAAAACTAAAAACAATAGCTTTTTCATTTCTTCTGATTTTAAGATTGAATCATTAAATTAACATATTTTTGAACGGATGTAAATATTTATACGACATATTATTACTTTGTTTTTTTAATAACAGGATTCCGTCATCAACAACTAAATTAGTAATTCGGTTTACTTGCATTTTGGAGCAATTTTATAAATGCCTATTATTGCAGTTCATAAGCTCTTTCAAAATGAATCAGAAATTCAATTTAAAAAATCTAGCCCCTCACATTTTAGCAGTTGTAGTTTTCATTATTATCAATGTAGTAATGTACTGGCCCTTGTTTCTTGAAAATAAAACATTGAACCAAAATGACATATTGCAAGGTGCCGGAGCTAACCAGGAAATTATAGAACATAGAGAAGCTACTGGTGAAGAAGCCTTATGGACAAACGGGATGTTCAGTGGTATGCCTGCTTACCTTATTAATGTTCAGTGGTCAGGAGAACTCACTAAGCACATAAGAAAGGTCATTAGCTTTGGTTTACCTTCCCCTGCCAACCATACTTTTGTTGCCATGCTGGCTTTTTATATTTTACTACTGGTTTTCAGGGTTAACCCCTATCTGGCAATAGCCGGAGGATTTGCTTACGGCTTAAACACCTTTTTTCTCATAAGCGTGGAAGCAGGCCATATTTGGAAAGTAGCAGCTATCAGTTATATGCCATTGGTTTTAGCGGGCATTGTACTGACCTTCAGGAAAAAATATCTGCTAGGGTTTGTATTAACAGCACTTGCAATGGCATTGGAGATCAGCTCCAATCATTACCAAATTACGTATTATCTGTTATTTATTGTTCTGATTTTTGGGGTTTTTAAATTAATTGATGCCATTAAAAATAAAACCCTGCCTGAATTCGGTAAAACTATAGGAATACTTATTATAGCCGTTTTATTGGGAATAGGTGCCAATATTGGTAAAATATGGACAGCCTATGAATATGGTAAGTATTCAATTAGAGGGCAGGCAGTTTTAAGCTCCAACACACAATCAACAGGTGGACTTGACAGAGATTATGCCTTTGCCTGGAGTAATGGTATTTGGGAACCTCTTACCTTTTTAATTCCTAACTTTTATGGAGGAGCTTCACAGGAAGAAGTATCAATGAATTCCAAACTGGCAGAAGGTTTAAGAAAACAGGGGGCAGGCAGCGGTCAGATCAGGAGTTTTGTAAAATCAGTACCCACTTATTGGGGAGATCAACCTTTTACCAGCGGCCCTTATTATTTAGGAGCTATTGCTATATTTCTTTTTGTATTGGGCATTTTAGTTGTTAAAGGTCCGGTTAAATGGTGGCTGGTAATTGCTTCAGTTTTGGGAATTGTACTTTCCTGGGGAGATAATTTTGAAGCATTTAACTACTTTATGTTCGACTACTTTCCCGGTTATAATAAGTTTAGGTCTGTATCAATGACTGTTACCATACCTTTTTTATGTATGCCTTTATTAGGATTTATTGGCCTGCAAAAGCTGATAGATGAAGACTGGAATAAAACAAAAAAGTCATTATTTTATGCTGCTGGAGTAGTTGCAGGCTTATGTCTAATCTTTATAGCAGGGTCTTTTATGATGAGGTTCCGGGGAACAGTAGACCCTCAATTAGGTGATCAGGCCTGGTTAGTAGACCTCATTCGGGACCAACGTGCTTCCATGATGAGAGGCGATGCCTTCAGATCTTTAATTTTTGTAGTACTAGCCGCAGCAGTTATCTATTTCATGGGAGAAAATAAGATCAAAAAATATACTGCCATTTTATTAATTGCGGGTCTTATTTTAGTAGACTATATCCCTGTAGCAAAACGTTATCTGAATGATGAGAATTTTAAAAGAGATGTTAAAGGTTCATTTTTTGCTAAAAGTCAAGCAGATGAACGTATCCTTCAGGATGATGGACATTACAGAGTGCTAAATTTAAATAACCCATTTAACGAAGCACGTACCTCCTACTATCATTCCTCTATTGGAGGTTACCATGGTGCTAAAATGAGACGTTATCAGGATTTGATAGAATATCATTTACAGTCGGAAATAAATGAACTGATTGAAGGCCTGAGAGCGGGAAATACTGATTTTTCAGATTTTGATGTCATCAATATGTTAAATACCAAATACATTAAATTTGGTGCAGAGGCAGGGCAGGTAATAGTCAACCAGGCTGCTTTGGGTAATGCCTGGTTTGTAAGAAATCTTCAGAAAGTAAATACTCCGGATGAAGCAATTGAAGCCCTTGGCAATATTGACACTGAAAATACTGCAGTTATCAATAGCAGTGAATTTACCGTGGCTGAAAACAGCTTTATGGATGGCACAATAGAACTTGATTCCTATGCGCCCAATCAATTGGAATACAGCAGTAAAAATGCTGATAAAGGTTTAGCTGTATTCTCAGAAGTATATTATCCCAAAGGATGGAAGGCCTATATTGACGGCAAGGAAGTTGAAATATTGCAGGTGAATTACGTGTTAAGAGCTTTGGAAATTCCTGCAGGAGAACATGAAGTAGTGTTTAAATTTGAGCCTCAAGCTTATTATATCGGAAATAAAATCATGATGGGCAGCTCCATAGTTTTGATTCTCTTGCTTTTGGGAAGTCTTTTTTATTCCGTTAAAAAATCAAAAGTGGTTTAATGGTATCCGTAATAGTATGTACTTACAACAGGGAAAAATATTTACCTGATTGTCTAAAGCATTTGTCCCGGCAAACAAAGCAGACAGATGGTTATGAGGTATTAATTATCGATAATAAAAGTACAGATAGCACTGCTCTTATTGCTAAAGAATTTATAGTTACCAATCCTGATATAGAAATACGTTATTATCTGGAAGAAAACCAGGGACATACCTTTGCCAGAAATAGAGGTATTAAGGAATCAAGAGGTGAAATACTAACATTCATTGATGATGATGCTTTTGTAGATGTGGACTTTGTGAAAAACATACAAGATTATTTTGATACAAATCGGGAGGTCCAGGCGCTTGGGGGCAAAATAAAGCCTGTTTATGAAGTCGAAGAGCCTAAATGGATGTCAAAATATCTACTGACTTTAGTCTCTGCCATTGATTTAGGTAATCAGCCTAAAGCTTTTGGAGGAAACAAGTTTCCTATAGGAGCTAATATGTCATTCAGAAAAAGAGTATTTAAAAAATATGGCCCTTTTAATGTGGAATTAGGAAGAAGAGCTGAGGGTTTGGAAGGAGGAGATGAAAAGGAAATGTTTTTGAGAATGAAGAAGAACAATGAAATAATTCATTATGTACCGTCCGTAAAAATAGATCATATTATACCAGAAAAAAGGACTAAAATTGAGTATATCAAAGGCTTAGGTATTGGTGTAGGTAGAAGTGAAAGAAAAAGGTTGAAAGGAAGCAGTTTAAATGAAAAGGCTGAGAAGTTTATGAGTGAGCTAATCAAAGTTAGCGGTACATTTGTTTTATTTTTCATCTACCTGCTGAAATTTAGATTTCAGGCAGCAGCTATGCTAGTGAAATTTAGATTTTGGGTTTTAAAGGGGTATTTAAAGTAAGGATAGATGTCTTTAATAAAAATAAGAGATTTTGTGATTAGCATATTTGATGTAGTACTCTCTATAATCAAGATTATCTTTTTAACAAAAATCACCTTTAATTCTAAATTAAAATCTTATCGTGATCAGTCTTTAATTATTTTAGCCAACGGACCCTCGTTAAATTCCACCTTAGAGAACCATGAATTTCTTAATAAACATAATCTTCTTTGCGTAAACTATTTTGGTAGAACAGATGAATACGTAAAATTAAAACCCTCTTTTTATGTAATCACTTCCTTAGAATATTTTTTTAAAGACGAAAAAGAAGAACTTGTAACTATACGGAAAAGAACACTGGAAGACATTGCAACAAAAACTGATTGGCCTCTGATTCTTTTCTTACCAGCCAAAGCAAAACAGCAAAATGAATGGAAAAAAATATTTATTAATAATACCAACATCTCTATTTACTATTTTAATACCACTCCTATTTCAGGATTCAGCTGGTTTTCTAACTTTTGCTATTCAAAAAACATTGGAATGCCTAGACCTCATAACGTTCTAATTCCATCACTTATCCTTTCAATAAAAATGCATTTCTCTGAGATTTATGTTGCCGGAGCAGATCATAGTTGGCTAAAAGAGATCAATGTCACCGAAGAAAATGAAGTATTACTCAGTCAAAAACATTTTTATGATCATGAGGCAAAAAAACAAAGCAAGGACAAAGATATGTCTTTTCCTAAACCAATGTATCAGGGAGGAACCACCAAAACCAGAAAATTACATGAGGTCTTGGAGAAATTTTACTATACATTTCGTTCGTACTGGAAAATAAAAAGCTTTTCCGAAGCAAAAGGTGTGAAAATTTATAATGTGACCCCTATTAGCTATATTGATGCTTTTGAAAGATTTGATATTTCAAATAAGCAAAATTAAATGAGCCAGCTGCGAAAACATCTGAAATTTACATGGAAAAACCGTTGGAGAGCTTTATTGCAGAGAACCCGACTTGGCTTTTTAGGAGAACAAGTTTTCATTGATAAAAACGTAGAATTACAGCGATTCCCAAAAAATATTTCAATTGATGATTTTGTAGTTTTAAAAGAAGGAAGTCGCATTTGTGCTTGCAATGAAAAGGCTAAAGTAAGCATAGGTAAAAACACTACTGTTGGATTTCAAACCTTTATTTTTGCCTCAGAAAAAATCTCTATTGGAGATGATTGCCTTATTGCTCCATTCGTTTATATAGTGGATAGCGATCACTCTGCTGAAAAAGGGAAACTAATTAATCAACAGCCTAATATGACCTCAGCAGTAAAGATTGGTAATGATGTTTGGATTGGCACTGGAGCAAAGATTTTGAAAGGAACTACAATTGAAGATGGGGCTGTAATTGCGGCTGGAGCGGTGGTTTCGGGACTTGTAAAAAGCAATGAAATATTTGGCGGAATTCCTGCTAAAAAAATCAGTGAAAGAAAATGAAGGTAGGAATAATTATCATTTGTCGATATAATTCTTCCAGACTTCCAGGGAAAATACTTAAGGAGATCAATGGAAAACCTTTGCTCTCTTACATACTTGAAAGATTACAACAGTCTAAATATCATAAAAATATAGTGATTGCCACTTCAGATGAAGAAACCGATCAACCCATTGTAGATTATTGCATACAAGGTAATATCCCATATTTTAGAGGAGATTTGAAAAACGTCAGTCTTCGATTTGCAAAATGTATGCAGTTCTTCAATTTTGATTATGGAGTAAGAATTAATGGTGATAATATATTCACAGATCCTAAACTTGTAGATCAAGCCATAGATTTAGCACTGAAAAACGATTACGACTTTGTATCCAATGTAAAGGGCAGGACTTTCCCAACAGGTATGAGCGTGGAAGTGGTTTCATCTAAATTTTACAATGAGCAAATTCATAACTTTAGCGAAGAACGCCATCTAGAGCACGTGACCCTATATTTTTATGAAAATGAAAAAGCAGGTAACTTTTATTTCTTCACTAATGAAGAGATGGAGGAAGCAAAAGGTTTAAAAATGGCGGTAGATACCCAAAATGATTTTACCTTTGTTAGCTCAATTATAAAAAAGATGGATAAACCACACTTTTCTTATGATTGGAAGGCGATTACAAAAATTTATTTGAATGAACAATAATTGGAAAGGAAAGCACGGGCCATTGCTTATAGCAGAAATTGGAGGAAATCATGAGGGGGACTTTGAATATGCTAAAAAATTAACGCAATTAGCGATAGATTCTGGTGCTGATTATGTGAAATTTCAGATATATACTGGAGATGGTTTGGTCAGTGAAATAGAAAGTCCTGACCGTAATCAGCATTTCAAGAAATTTGAATTAAGTCCTGAGCAACATATTGAATTAGCTGAAATGTGTCGTAATCAAAAAGTCGGCTATACCGCTTCTGTTTGGAACTTTGATGCACTAGATTGGATAAATCCTTATATGGATTTTTTCAAAGTTGGCTCTGGCGATCTTACTGCCTATCCAATGCTTCAGAAATTGGCGAAATATAAAAAGCCGATTTTAATATCAACAGGATTGGCCAGTGAAAAAGAAGTGGTTGAAGCTGTAGCTTTTCTTAGAGAACAAAATGAATTCTATAAAAAGAAGGAAAGTATAGCGGTATTACAATGTACTTCTATGTATCCTATCAATGATTCGGATGCAAATTTAAATGTAATGCATCGTTTCAAAGAACTTTTGAATTGTGCAATTGGCTATTCGGATCATACGGAAGGCAGTTATGCAATGGAAATTGCTGTAGCTATGGGCGCTGAAATACTGGAATTCCATTTCACTGACGATAGGACTGGTAAAACTTTTCGAGATCATAAAGTATCCCTAACTAAAAGTGAGGTCCAGGAATTAATTCAAAAGATTAAATTAATTAATACATTAAAAGGATCCTCAGAGAAGAAAGCACTGCATATTGAAATAGAGAATGGTCATCTCATTTCTTTTAGAAGAGCAATATATCCAAGTCGTGATATTAAATCAGGTGAAATTTTAACTGAAGAAAATCTAACCATATTACGTCCAGCACATGGATTAGACCCAAGAGAATGGCAAAGTGTTTTGGGTAAAAGAGCCAAAACTGATCTTATGAAAAGTCAAAAAATCAATTATAATAATTTAAGTAATGAGTGATCAAGTAGTATGTAACCTTTGCGGAAGCATTGATAAAAGTGAAAAAATATCCGAGGTAAGATCAAAGCCGGATCTGGAAACCGACTATGGGATAGAAAAGGGAAAATATTTTAGAATCATCTATCACTGTTTGGAATGCTCTGCTTACTTTAATCATTATTCTCCTACTCTACTTCCTGAAAGTTTTTATTCTGGCTTTTATAATAGCTCAATTGATTCTGGTAAGCTAATTGAAAGATTTAAGAGAATTACTTCATTATCTTTTGAAGAGTCTGATAATAAACAGCGTGTAAAAAGAATTGTAGAGTTTTTAACCACTTCCGAAAACTTTAAATTAGATGCTGTTGATTTACTTGATGTGGGAACTGGCACAGGCGTGTTTCTCCACGAAGCGAAAAAGTTTATAAACAATATATACTGTGTTGATCCGGATCCGCATTCAATTAAATTGGTGAAAGAATTAATAGCAGTGAATAATGCATGGGTAGGGTCTGTGGAAAATATTCCTACTGATTTCAATTTTGATTTTATAAGCTTTAATAAAGTATTGGAGCACGTTGAAGACCCTATAAATCTGCTAAAGAATGCAGTTTCACATCTGAAAGAAAATGGTGTTATTTACATTGAGCTGCCATATTCTGACTTCATAATTTCTGAAGAAAAACAGAAAGTGCGGGCCGAATTTTTTATTGAGCATTTGGTTATATATAATCGAAATTCACTGGAATACTTAATAAAAAAAGCTGGTCTCTTCAATCTTCATATGGATGTAATTATCGAGCCCAGTGGAAAACATTCCATATTTGCCTTTTGTAAAGTACAATAATTAAAATCTATGGATTCAAGTCAACTTATTTCTGTTTATATAACTAATCATAATTATGATAAGTATTTGAAGCAATCCATTGAAAGTGTTTTAAACCAAACTCTTCAGGATTTTGAATTGCTAATTATTGATGATGGTTCAACTGATAATAGCAGAGAAATTATTGAGCAATTTAGAGAGCATCCGAAAATAACGGTGATATATCAAAACAACAAAGGACTGAATATCACTAATAATATAGCCATGCGCGCTGCAAATGGGAAGTACTTAATGCGCTTGGATGCTGATGACTTTCTGGAAAAAGAGGCCTTGGAAAAAATGAGTTTAGCCCTTGAAAGCGATGATGAATTAGGCTTGGTTTTTCCTGACTACTACTATGTTGATGCTGAAGGAAATAGAACAGGGATAGAGCAACGTCATAATTTTGAAAAAGAAGTTTCACTTTATGATCAACCCGCTCATGGTGCCTGCACAATGATAAGACTTCAATTCTTAAAAGAATTGGGAGGATATAATGAAAGCTTTACTTGTCAGGACGGCTATGATCTTTGGATTAAGTTTGTGACTCATCACAAAGTAGGCAACATCAATACGCCTCTATTTTCTTATAGAAGACACGGTAGCAATCTTACCACTAATGAAGAGAAGATTTTAGCAACCAGAAAGCAGATTAAATCTGTTTTTGTAAAGGAGAATTTTGTCACTCCTTTTACAATTGGCATTATTCCGGTCAGGAATACTTTTATAGGAGATGTAAATTTACCCTTACATGAAATTAATGGTAAAAGTTTGCTGTCGATGAAAGTGAAAGAATGCCTCAAATCATCTAAAATAGAAAAAATTGTAATCTCTTCTTCCGATCAGGAAATAATCAATTATGCTAAGAAGCATTTTTCTGAATTTGATAAAATAAGCATAATTGAAAGACCTAAATTATTTTCTGCTCCTAACCAGACATTATATGATACCATAGAGCAGGTATTGAAAATTGAAAAAGATCATTATAAAAATATTGAAGCAGTAATGACTATTTCCATTGAATATCCTTTTCTTGAATATGAAACTATTGATGAGGCGATAGATACATTAATGTTATTTAAATCTGATACTGTAATGAGTGTAAGACCTGATAACAGAATGTATTACCAGCACAATGGAGCCACTCTTCAGCCCATACTGGATCAGGAAAAATTCACTAAACTTGAAAGAGAAGCTTTATATAAAAGTGCGGGTGGAATAGTATTATCCACAGTGGAAAATCTACTTAAAAATAAAAAAATGGCTTCAGGAAAGATAAGTCATATAGTAGTGGATCAAAAAAGTGCCTTTGGGGTTTTCGGACAATTTGATTTTGAAATAATGCAGAAAATGATTTGAATCCGCCATTTATTAATTTTACTGAAGGATTATGTGAGTATTGGAAATGAAAGCCCAAATTCAGTATTAGATATTTCACAACATACCACGGGCAATGAAAAAGATATTGAAATATCGTTAAATAGAAATGACGGGGTTTTGAACCTAATCAACTTAACACTTTATGATGGTGATTTTCAGGCAAGGATTTCTGCAAGATCAACTCATGATTATTTCCCTGGAATTGTATTAACAATAACTCCCTCTTCTGCCCTTGAAAATTCAAGGGCAATACTTTTAAGGGGGTGGGAAATTTAGCCTCTTAGTAAATTCGGATATCTTACAAATCCAAAACAACCTTTAAGACTTAATGACAGTGAAATCCAGCGGCAATGTAGGTATTAGAACTACAACACCTAAATCAAAACTTCATGTAACTGAAGGAGATATTTATATAGAAGATGCCACAAAGGGTGTTATTATGACTTCTCCTGACGGTAACTGCTGGAGAATGACTGTAGGCAATGATGGAAATCCTGCTTTTACAGCAACTACTTGTCCTGAATAAAGATTTTAAAAATTCTATCCCAAAAAGGCAACTGAGATCAGTTGCCTTTTTTATGCCTATTAAATCTATATATCCACTTTCTTAAAATACACCTTAGCTGCCGCGATCACTTTTGGTGACAGTAGTAAAGCTGAAATCATTGTGGGAAATGCCATTAGCGCATACATTCCATCTATCAGGCCTATCACAGCACCTAGTGATGTAACTGATCCCCAAACTACCATACCAATATAAAAATACTGGTAATAGCGAATATATTCTGCTCCGAAAAGGTAAGAAAAACATTTCCCTCCATAGTATGAATAGCTAAACAATGAAGTAATGGCGAATGTCACTAATGCTATCATTAAAATAAACCGTCCTCCATAAAGAGAATCGTCAAAGGCTTTGATGGTAAGGGTAACTCCACTTACTCCCTCTGTATGTTCCTGCCAAATACCTGTAATTAAAATGGCCAAAGCAGTCATAGTACATACTACTATGGTATCAATGGCAGGTCCCAACATTGCTACCAAACCTTCACGGATTGGCTCATTTGTTTTAGCAGCTCCGTGTGCCATGGGCGCTGTACCAATACCAGCTTCATTGGAAAAGGCCGCACGCCTGGCCCCTGCTATGATAATAGCCCCCACTGCACCACCTAATACTGAATCTGCCGTAAAAGCATCTGTGAAAATTAAAGTCAGGTTTTCAGGTACAACCTGATAATTAAGAACTAAAATAGCCACAACAGCAATTACATAAAGGCCAACCATGATAGGTACCAAACTTCCTGCTACTGTGCCAATCCTTTTGATTCCACCCAACATCACCATGGCTACAATAATAGCCAGTATAATACCAATAGTAATACGTACTGCAAAAGTCATTTCTACACCTAAAGGGATAAGCAACCCCTCTCCCAACGCAGCTGTCAATTGATTGGACTGAAAACTGGGAATAGTTCCAAACATTCCTGCCACACAAAACAATACTGCCAAAGGCTGCCATTTCTTACCTAACCCTTCTCGAATGACATACATAGGTCCCCCTTGTAATTGGCCTAAAGAATCCTTTCCACGATACATTACAGCCAAAGTACAGGTAAAGAATTTAGTAGCCATGCCAACAAATGCGCTAACCCACATCCAGAATATAGCTCCGGGACCACCCATTGTTATGGCTACTGCCACCCCACTTATATTACCCATACCTACTGTAGCCGCCAGGGCAGTAGAAAGTGCCTGATAATGGTTGATATCCCCTTCTCCTTTCTCTCCATCATACTTCCCCCTTAATATCTGAATGGCATGTCTGAAATAACGAAAAGGTAAAAAACGGGAATATAAAAGAAAAAAAAGACCTCCTCCCATTAGTAATATTAAAAGAGGACTACCCCACATAAAATTACCAAATGCCTTGAATATAATTTCTAATGTCATGAAAACGCTGTTGAATAAAGTGCTAAAGTAATAAACTATTGCTACTACAAAACCAAATAACCTCTTTTATATAAATGTCAAATCAGTATAAATTAATTTTCTTAAATAATGTTTGGAATAAATATCACATATTGGGAATAGTTTAAATGTCAATTGATTTTAATTAGGAGTTAATAAAACTATAACTAACAGGTAAAGCCTCTATTAATACCATCCTATTCAACCATTTTTTATAATTTATCATTATTGAAAACATTTTAACCTCCAAACGTTTAGCAATTTAATGAAATACATAATTCTCAGTTTTCTCTTCTTGTTAATACCCTATCAGGGAAAGTCACAATGTCTTCCACAAAAAACAGCTTACCAATCCGGGGAGGTGATCTGGTATGACGTAAAGTACAATTGGGGTTTTATTTGGGTAGATGCTGCTGAAGTAAAGTTTGCGGTGGAAGATGCCAAATGGGAAGGAAAAGATGCCTATTGGTTCCAAGGTTACGGCCGTTCCATGCCTAAATGGGATTGGGTGTATAAAGTACGGGATTCTTTTGATGCCATAGGCACTATACAACAACTTAAACCTTTATATTTTCACAGAAACACAAACGAAGGCGGCTACAAAGTCAGTGAAAAATACTGGTTTAACAAGGAAACAAAAACAATCCGATCCTCCATCATTACATCAAAGCAAGAAGAAAAAGTAGAAAAGACTATACCATACAACGATTGTATATTTGATGTACTTACTGCTATTTATTATGCAAGAAACCTGGATTTCTCTCCTTACACTATCAATGAAAAGATTCCTTTCAATTTAATTGTAGACGGGAAAGTTCATAACCTTTTTGTCCGTTATTTGGGCAAGGAAATAATGGAAATGCCATCCGGAGAAAGGTATAAAAGCATAAAATTCAGTGCCTTACTCGTGGAGGGTACTATTTTCGATGGTGGGGAGGATATGACGGTATGGGTGACAGATGATCAAAATAAAATCCCCCTAAAAGTAGAGGCTAAAATTCAGGTTGGCTGGGTGAAGGCATTTCTAAAAAGTACAAAAGGTTTAAAATATCCTGAATTAAAGCCATTGGATGAATAAATAGTTGGTTAAATTGCCACCTAATTATGTCACAAATATCCATTAACAATATAGCAGAAATATGTAGCCAGCTTGGTATCAGGAAAGCTATTATTTCACCCGGAAGCAGAAATGCCCCTTTAACCCTGGCGTTCAGCCGGCATCCTCAATTCGAATGCTTTTCTATCAGCGATGAACGCTCAGCAGCCTTTATCGGATTAGGAATGGCGCAGGCAGATAAAAATCCTGTAGCATTGATTTGCACCTCAGGCTCTGCTGCCTTAAACTATGCCCCCGCAGTAGCTGAAGCCTTTTTTCAGGAAGTTCCACTATTAGTGATTACAGCAGACAGGCCACCGGAATGGATAGATCAATGGGACGGGCAGACCATTCGGCAGGAAAATATTTTCGGAAAACATGCTAAGAAGAGTTACCATTTACCCATAGACCTCTCACATCAGGATGTCCGAATGCACGCCTATAGAATGGTAAATGAGGCAATTATGGAATGTAATTCAGATGCTCCCGGACCTGTACATCTGAATATTCCTTTTCGTGAGCCCTTTTATCCTACACAAGGTTCTGAGTGGAGCTATAACAAGGATGTACCAATTATGATAAAAAGCACTGTTGAAACTCAATTATCAACAAATGCTGCGGAAAAACTCTTAGGTGAATTTGCTAAAAAGTCCAGGATCGCCTTCCTATTGGGGCAGGATGATTATTCTGATTTGTTTCTGGAATTGGTTGACACAGTTTCACAGCGCTTAAATATTCCTGTATTTGCTGATGTTATTTCCAACGGACATACTTTAAAAAATGCTGTAACCTTACCGGATAGTATCTGTATGAACCATCATACAGCAACTGATGAAACACATATTCCCGAGCTCCTGATTAGTTTTGGAAAATCTATCATTTCCAAAAACCTGAAATTATTTCTCAGAAAGAATGTTTCTAATCAGTGGCATGTTTCGGTGGAACGCTCCTTTTTAGCTGATCCATTCCATTCTTTGAAACAACTGATTACGGCTTCCCCTGTTAATTTTCTATCCTTATTTGAGAAAGCAGTAGAAAAGCCGTCTGGTTTTTTGGAGATATGGAGACAAAGTAATGAGGAGAGTCATGAAAAAACTGCTGATTTTTTAACAGAGCAAAAGATCTTTAATGAATTCTCAGCGCTCAATTTTATAATGAAGGGCTTACCAAAAGAAAGCAATTTACACTTAGCCAACAGTCTGAGTGTACGCTACGCCAATTTCATAGGTTTAAACCCTGACAACAAGATAAAGGTATGGGCCAACCGAGGCACCAGCGGGATTGATGGCTCCAACAGCACCGCGATGGGGCATGCGCTTGCAGCAAATGAAAAGCAACATTTCCTCATTACAGGTGACGTAGCCTTCTTTTATGATAGAAATGCATTTTGGCACAACTATGCTTATAACAACTTAAAAATTATCCTTATAAACAATCAGGGTGGGTCCATTTTTCGAATGATTACAGGCCCACAGGAACAAGCTGAACTCGAAGAATTTTTTGAAACCAGGCAAATGCTCAATGCAAAAAGCTTGTGTAAAGAATTTAACATTTTACATTTAGAAGCTGATTCTTACTCCATTTTAGAAGACCATCTGGAAACATTTTATCAAACAAAATCTACCGTTATTTTAGAAATAAAATCAAACAGCAAGCATAATCAACAAATATTTGAAGACTTTAAAAACCATCTTAAATCATGAATAACATCACCTGGACTACCGTAAAAGAATATACTGATATCACTTATAAAAGAGCTGGAAATGTAGCTAGAATTGCTTTCAACAGACCTGAAGTGCGTAATGCCTTCCGCCCAAAAACCACATCAGAATTATTTGATGCTTTATTGCATGCCCGGGAAGACGATGAAATTGGAGTAGTATTACTATCTGCCGAGGGGCCTTCCCCTAAAGATGGTATTTACGCCTTTTGCAGTGGGGGCGATCAAAAAGCGCGTGGCGAACAAGGCTATGTAGGAGATGACGGTGTAGCCAGATTGAACATCCTGGAAGTGCAGCGCTTAATCCGCTTTATGCCAAAAGTGGTGATTGCCGTTGTTCCCGGCTGGGCTGTTGGTGGCGGACATAGTTTGCATGTTGTTTGTGATATGACTTTAGCCAGTAAAGAACATGCAATTTTTAAACAAACCGATGCAGATGTAACCAGCTTCGATGGCGGTTATGGGTCAGCCTATTTGGCTAAAATGGTGGGTCAGAAAAGAGCCAGGGAAATCTTCTTTTTGGGTAGAAATTACTCAGCACAGGAAGCCTTTGATATGGGAATGGTAAATGCCGTTGTTCCCCATGCAGAGCTGGAAGACACTGCCTACCAGTGGGCTCAGGAAATATTGGAAAAGTCTCCTCTATCTATTAGAATGTTGAAATTTGCTTTCAATGCCACAGATGACGGCATGGTAGGTCAACAGGTTTTTGCCGGTGAGGCCACTCGTCTGGCTTACATGACAGAAGAAGCCAAAGAGGGCAGAAATGCATTCCTTGAAAAAAGAAAACCTGATTTTAACAAGTTTAAAAGGGTGAGCAATTAAGTTATATAAACCCGCAAGATTTTGAAAATCTTGCGGGTTTATATAACTATAGTTGTCAGATGATTTCCAACAACATCAATTTTCCTGCTTTTTCATAAGTCAGAGTCTGATCTTTCACAGTGGCTATTTCTCCTGTATAAAAGTTTCTTACTTCATCTCCATCAGCAAAAACATTCATTACTGAAATTGGTCCTGGCTTACCATCTATTACCACTATTACTTTATCTGTAAAACCATCTTTTGAGTAGTTTCTAGTGAAGGTATAAGGTTTATCATTGATTTTCTGATGCCTTCCCGCTCCAATTGCCGGATGATTATTCCTGAACTGACCTAATTTTTGCCAATGCTGGTGAATCTCTTTCACACTGTAACCATCTCTTTGCACGTCTTGCTCTAAATCTCCCCAATTCATAAATGAGCGTAATTTGGCGTCACCTGAAGCTTCCGCATTAAGATACCTGGCAGTTTCATCTCCATAGTAAACTTGTGCTGCCCCCGGGCTTAAAAGTAAATAAGCAGCAGTATTAAATACATTTTTTCTCTCGGCATCAAAAGGATTGCCATCATCATGAGAAGAAAGATAGTTGAGTACTGACTTCTCTTTCAATTCTCCCTCATTCAGAATTTGTGCGTAATTACTAAAAACTTCCTCTAACGGCTTTTGCGCCAACTCCCATTTTAAAGAAAAATTAATCATACTGTGAAAGCCCTCTGCAAAAAAGTTAATAGCAGTATCACCATCATAGGTATAATTTAAACCATCATGGATAGAGTAATTATATATCTCTCCTACCATATAAAATGGTAAATCATCCAATTTCTCATTAGGATTTTCTTTTTTCCAATCTTCCAGGGCTTTTAATGCTTCTGCATATAATTCAGCCCAAATACCGGCCTCAGTATGCTTTACCGTATCTACCCGGAATCCATCAATCCCCAAAGCTCTCACATAATCAATTAACCACTTAATAATGTAGTATTTAGGTGCTCTCGGGTAACCCGTTCTTTCAAAAAACTCATCCAGTTCTTTCAGCTCTTGCTCCAACCTTCCTTCACTTTCCCATTTATCCAACAAATGTTGAGGCAAATCAACTGGTTCTTCACTTTCTGTAAGAATATCTGGCAGGTTTTCTACCAAAGTACATTTTACTGTTGATTCCCAGTCCTGATAGGTACACTGCGGACCAGTTCTCACCCAGTCAGTAGGCCACTGTGGATCCAGTTCGGTAACGGGCCCTGTATGATTCATTACAACATCCAACAAAATCCGGATGCCATGTTCATGTGCTGTTTTTACTAATTTTTGCAAATCCTCCATCGTACCAAAATTAGGATCCAAAGCAGTCCAGTCTTTTGTCCAGTAGCCATGAAAGCCGTAGGATTTTCCTGTGCCCTCATCCACCGATCCATGGATCTGCTCAACTAATGGATTCATCCAGATGGCATTGACCCCTAAATCAGTAAAATAGCCTGACTTAATTTTTTCAGTAATTCCTTTGATATCCCCACCCATGAAACTCCTTAGCGGTGCCCCGTCAGGCTGTCGTCCAAAGTTAATATCGTTAGTGGAGTCTGCATTGTTAAATCGATCTGCTAAAAGGAAATATACAGTAGCATTTTCCCACATAAAAGGAGCTTTTGTTTTCCGGCTTTTATTAGTCGTTTCATTAGGAGTAGATTGACATCCAAAAATGAATAATAAGATTAGTGAAATTTGAAGAAGATTTTTCATGCTTGGTTAAGCTAAAATTTGTGGTAATATTATTTATGAAAGGGTAAGTTAATAGAAAAAATTGGAATTGGGCTAAAATAAAAAATGGATAATAGAGATCATTCATAGCCTCTATTATCCATTCCTAATAAATAGTAACAATATCTTTATTAACTCACTGTCGGAATCTGCTGAAATTCTACAGTTCTTTCTTTGTCCTTGAATGAAGCTCTGGGCTTCAGATTAAGCACCTGGAATAACTCCGCATCTTCATTCACTTCAGGATTAGGAGTGGTCAATAATTTATCACCTGCAAAAATAGAGTTAGCACCGGCCATAAAACAGAGTGCTTGTTCTTCCTGGCTCATCCTAACCCTTCCGGCTGATAATCGAACCATTGCCTTAGGCATAATAATTCTGGCAGTAGCTATCATCCTCACCATTTCCCAAACAGAAACTTTAGGTTGTTTTTCAAGTGGAGTTCCCTCTACAGGCACCAATGCATTTACCGGTACAGATTCAGGATGCTCTTCCATAGTAGCCAAAGTGTGCAACATGCCTACTCTGTCTTTATGTTGTTCGCCTAAACCTATAATTCCCCCTGAACAAACAGAAATTTTAGCTTTACGCACTGCACCAATAGTATCAAGCCTGTCACCATAAGTTCTTGTACTGATGATATCCTCATAATGCTCTTCTGAGGTATCCAAGTTATGATTGTAAGCATACAAACCTGCTTCTTTCAATTTCTCTGCCTGGGATTCTGTCAGCATACCCAAAGTACAGCAAACTTCCATATCCATTGCATTAATGCCTTTTACCATTTCCAGTACGCTATCGAAATCACGGTTGTCGCGTACTTCTCGCCAGGCAGCTCCCATACAAAAACGGGTGCTCCCATTTTCTTTTGCAGTTCTGGCACTTTCCAAAACCTGCTCTTTTGGGAGTAATTTGTGCACTTTAACATCAGTATGGTAACGAGCAGCCTGAGGGCAATATGAACAGTCTTCAGGGCAACCACCGGTTTTCACACTAAGGAGTGTACAAACCTGCACTTCCTGTGGGTCATTATATTCCCTGTGTACAGTAGCTGCATTGTAAATCAGTTCTAAAATCGGTTGATTATATATTTTTTCTATTTCTTCCTTTGTCCAGTTATTTCTAATCTCAGTCATAAGCGTATGTATACTTTAATTTGATTGTAAAAAAACGGGCAATTTATTTGATTTCCAAATCAAATGGCATCCTTGTTTGTAATCCTTTGTTTTCTATCACATATTTAAATTCATCTACGTAAGGAGAAGCCTCACCATATATGACTTTTTGATAAAAAATGTTAGCTGAAGAACCTAAATCTTCCATCAACTTCTGGAATAACGGCTTTTGCTCCGGGTAATAAACTTTCATATAATTCCCCTCTTCAAGACCTGCTGATTGTGCAGCAATTCTTATGGCATCATCATAACCACCTAAAACATCCACCAAACCTCTTTCATGAGCTTCTATTCCTGACCAAACTCTACCTGACGCTACTTCCAATAAGGCTTCCACTGGCATGTTCCTGCCTTCTGCAGCTTTTGTGGTAAAATCTTCATAGCCTCTTTCAACCATATTTTGAATAATTTGTTTTTCAGCATCATTCAAACTTCTGGTAACGGTAAATAAATCAGAATACTCTCCTGTACTCACCCTGTCAAATGTAATTCCCAATTTGGAATCCATAAAGTTTGATAAATCCGGAATAATTGCAAAAATCCCTATAGAACCTGTAATGGTGTTAGGCTGTGCCACAATAGTGTCACATGCCATGGCCATATAATATCCTCCGGAAGCAGCCACGCTAGACATTGAAGCAATTACAGGCTTCACTTGCTTGGCTAATTTTACTTCTCTCCACATTACATCTGAAGCTAAAGCACTTCCACCCGGGCTATTGATTCTAATTACAATTGCTTTAATTTTATCATCCAGTCTTGCCTTTCTAATTTCCTTTGCAAATTTCTCAGATCCAATAGATTTCCCATCCCCTTCTCCCGAAATGATGTTTCCTTCGGCCACAATTACCGCTATTCTATTTTGCTGATAGGGTTCAGCTACAAAAGATTTCTTGTAATCTTTTATAGAAACTGTCGGAACATCCGCATCAGCTTCCAAACCAATATTATTTCTAATGATACTCAATACTTCATCATAATATCCTAATTGCGTAACTAAGCCGTATTTCAAAGCATCTTCCGCCTCTCTTACCAAATACTGATCAGAAATATTGGTAAGTTCCTCAATGGGTATTCCTCTGGCCTCAGCAACATTGGACAAGTAATGGCCATAAACTGAGTTAAGCAATTCCCCAATTTGTTGTTTGCTGGCATCACTCATATCTTTTCTTATAAAAGGCTCTACTGCACTTTTAAAAGTACCTACTCGGAAAATTTGAGGTTCAATATTTAATTTCTCAAAAGTACCTTTAAAGAAAGTTACTTCAGAACTAAGACCATTGAATTCCAACATCCCCACAGGATTTAAAATAATTTCATCCGCTACTGAAGCTACATAATAACCGCCTTCTGAAAAGGTTTCTGCATAAGCAATAACAGGTTTCCCCGAAGCTTTAAAATCAATTAACCCATTTCTGATTTCCTCTATTTGGGCAAATCCGGCTATTACATTTGAGGCATTAAGGTAAACCCCTTTGATATTATCATCATTGGCAGCATTCTCGAGAGACTCCAAAATATTTTTTAAGCTTTGCGGGGCAGTTTCGTTTCCAAAAGCCTGTGCTATTTCAGCAAAAGGATCCTCTGAGGTCATCTCTACAATAGGTCTGTTCAGGTCCAATTCCAGATAAGCATTATTCGGTACGGGAGTTTCTTCCCCTGAGGAAGCTATACCAATTAATATCATTAACAGAACAAAATTGAACACTACAAAAGCCAATAGCGTAGCGAAAAATATTTTAAAGAAACTTTTCATGATTGTTGATTTATGTTGATAGGTGTTTAACTAGTATAGTAAATCTATAGTTTTGTTTTATCATTGTAAGGAATACAAAATAGGTACAAAAGTGTTATTAAAAAAAGGATAATTCTATTTTTGGTGAAAGGAACTTATGAAAGGGATATTTTTATTACTTGGCAGTAATTTAGGTGAAAAAAAACAACATTTGGATGATGTGCTGTTAAAATTAAATAACAATGGAATTGAATTAATCAAATCATCCTCTATTTATGAAACAGAAGCCTGGGGGAAAACTGATCAGGCATCTTTTTATAATCAGGTGATCCAAATCAATACAGATTTAACACCTGAGGGGCTTTTAGAAACTATACTGAAAATTGAACTTCAATTGGGTCGTGTAAGAACAGAAAAATGGGGTGAGAGGCTAATTGATATTGATATATTGTATTTTAATGATGTGGTTATAGATACTGCCAATTTGCAAATCCCCCATAAAGGAATTCCTGATAGAAGATTCACATTGCTTCCTTTAAGGGAAATAGCTGCAAATTTTATTCACCCTGTGTACAAGAAAAACCAAAAGGAGCTATTGAAAGAATGTACCGATCCATTGTCTGCACACAAACTGGATATATAACCTTCATCAACTTATCTTCCTTCATAGATTTAAAGCATTGAACAACCTGTTCTTTCATTATAAACGAATCGAAATATTGTTCTGGATATCGCGGATACAATCACATTTAAAACCTAAACAAAAACTATTTCAAAAGAATAGTTTGTATTATTCCAATATTACAAAAAAATAAGTATCTTGGAATATAACCTTTCAAAACTAAGGAAACATGAGAAAAATTTCAATTATTTTAGGAATCGCCACTATTTTAATAGCCTTTGGCTGTGGAGGCAATAATAGTTCGGAAGAAAATCGAGATGAAACAGTTATAATGGAACAAGAAGAAAATTTGGCTAATGAAGCTAAAGATAATTCTGAAAAAGCCAAAGAAGAAGCCTCTTCTACTGAAAAGGAAGTTGAGGAATTGTTAAAGGACATTTAAAACCAAAAGCCATGAGAAATTTAACCAAAAGTATATTTATCAGTAGCTTAAGCCTGCTATTGGTATTAGGATTTAACTGTGACATTTCAGCTCAGGGAAAATCAAATAAAGGGAATGAAACTTCCGAGGAAGCCAAAAAGAGTAGAGAAACCGAAAAGCTCAACAAACAAATTGAGAAAGAGCTGGAAAACGAGAAGTTTTTGGAAGAAGATCACCAGGAAATGCATGAAAACGATCATAAAAACCACAATTCTGAAAAGCAAAGAGAAAATAAAAACAAGAAGCATAATATCCAAAATGAATTCGGGAAATTAACTTCTGAGCAGGCCAAAGCAAAAATGAGCGAAGCAAAAGCCAATATGGAAGAGGCTGAAATTATTTTGATGCGAACCGAGGAGAAGATTGCCAGAGCCAAGGAAAAGTTACTGGAGGCTCAAAGCCGGCAGGAACTGAGCGAAGAAGAAATAAAGGAAAAGGAAAAGCGCATTAAACAGGCTGAGGAAAAACTTAATGAAACCAGGGAAAAAATCAAAGCTAGAAATATTAAAGTAGAAGAGAAAGTATCCCGAATCCATGAAAAACAAAAGGTAGAAAAAATAGATTAAAAAGATGCTTTAAGGATTATTCATCAACAAAAAAGGAGGCAAAATTTTGCCTCCTTTTTTGTTGATTGACTTATTTATCATTTTGTTTAAGCTCACTCTAAAGCCGAAATGATTTTCCGGGCCATCTCCTTTAATTCCTTTTCCGAAGGTTTTAGTTTAGGTTTACTAAAATTAATATCCTCCATCTTGTTCATAGGTACTAAATGAATATGTACATGTGGCACTTCAAGCCCAATTACTGCAACACCTACCCTTTTACATTCCACGGCTTTATCAATAGCTTTAGCTACTCTCTTTGCAAACAAATGTAAACCTGAGAAAGTATCATCATCCAAATCAAAAATATAATCTACTTCTTTTTTGGGTACAACCAATACATGCCCGTGCACTAACGGTTGAATATCAAGAAATGCAATGAAATTGTCATTTTCGGCAACAATATGTCCAGGCAATTCCCTGTTGATAATTTTTGTGAATATGCTCGGCATAATTTATTTTTTTTAGAGACTAATGTCCAGAATTTCAAATTCCATTTTGCCAACCGGGGCTTCTACAAGCGCCAGTTCACCAATTTTCTTACCCATTAAACCCATTCCTAATGGGGATTTAATGGATATCCTACCTTCTTTTAAATTAGCTTCCTCTTCTGAAACCATAGTATAGGTTACTTCCATACCATTTTTCTTATTCTTAATTTTCACTTTGGTCAGTAAGCCAACTTTAGAAGTATCAACATCGGACTCTCTGATAATCCGAGCGTTACCTACAATATTTTCCAATTTGGCAATCTTCATTTCAAGCAGACCTTGTGCATCTTTAGCTGCATCATATTCTGCATTTTCACTCAAATCACCTTTATCCCTTGCTTCTGCAATATCAGCTGAAGCCTGCGATCTTCCCTTGGTTTTCAATTCATGAAGTTCATCCTTCATTTTTTGCAACCCTTCTTCTGTGTAATATGATACCTTACTCATCACTATAAAAATTGAAATTTGTACAAATAAAAAACGGCACAATTGCATGAGCCGTTTCGATTCGATTTGTTATTTATACAAATATATAGGAATTATGAATTGAAAGCAAGGAAAAATCAAGTGCTTATTTTCCAATCAATTCAGGATAATTTTCTTTGATTTCATTTAAAATATCATCATCCAGCTTAGCCAGGTAAAGAGTTTTAACATTCTTAAGCTGTTCAACAGTTAAACCTTCCACTCCTTTTAAATTGGCCTTATATAAGCTGGCCTCATCAAAAATAGCACCTGTTAAGTGGCAATTACTGAGATCGGCTTCCATTAAATAAGCGTTAGTAAAATTGGCTTTGATAAGAAAAGCATTCTTGAAATTGGCTTTGATAAGAAAAGTATCTTTAAAGTTGGCACCACTGGCAAAAGCTCCTTCAAAATTGGCCTGGTTCATTTTAGCATTTTCAAAATTAGTTTGATTGGCTCTCGTATCTTTGAAATTACAGTCAATAGCATTGCAATGGCTAAAATTGGCTGAGTTCACATTAGAGCCTTCCAGGTTGAGGTGACTCATATTCGTTCGAGTCAGGTAACAATCCACTAAATTAATAGTACTGATATTATGCCTGTTAAGCCTCTTAATGTTACCTACAGTCCTGAAGGCAGCTTCCTCGGATTCCCATTGCCTAAAATCGTCAATTTCATCTTTATACATCCTTATTCGAAGTTGCTTCTCACCTGTGGCATTCATCCAGAAGATAAGGATACCTATAATGGCAATATCGAAAAGCATACCATGCGCTTCTGCCAGAACTTCTTTAAAAAAATTGGAAAAATCATGAATATAATAAGGGGCACTGAAGCCAAGGACAATAAACGATAATATTATTAAAACAATAAAAGATGTGAGAATTGGCTTCTCAATTATTTCTTTAAATTTTTCTTCTATTTTGGTAAAAATTAACTTCATATTTAACGCTCACAAAATTGGCAATGCTATGCAATACTAATACTAAGTTAAATGTATTTTACTATCAGTTTTATTTATTTTTTAAAAATCGGTTCTTTTTTCGACTAATTTTTCAATTTTGAAGGTAAGTATTTCATTTATTTTTTGATATGACTCAAAAGACCAGCCCGCAACATGAGGAGTCAGAACGGTTTGAGGAAGTTGAACCAGTTGTTCAAAAACAGATTGTTCATGAGAAGATAAGCTATTTATTTTTTCATTTTCCAAAACATCAAGTGCTGCTCCTTTAAGGGATTGGGCTTGTAGCAAGCTAAGCAAATCCTCCAGCACCAGCACTTCACCACGTGAGGTATTTACAAGGTAGTCTAATCGCTTAAAAGAAGTGAGGTAGGATTTATCAATCAAAGCTCGATTTTCTTTTATCAAGGGAATATGTATACTTAATATTTGTGTTTTTTCTTTCAATTCGCTGAGGGACACTTCCTTCACATATTCATTACCGAAACCAGACTTATCTTTATCATAAGCTATTATTTCACAACCAAAAGATTGTAAACGTTTGGCAAATGCCTCCCCCATAAAACCATAACCTAATAAGCCTATGGTTTTCCCCATGAGTTCTACTCCTCTGCTACCTTCTCTGTCCCACTTGCCATTCCTTACTTCCTGATCTGCAACATGTATTTTGTTCAACAAGGCAAGTAAAATCCCAATACAATGTTCCGCCAGGGCATCTCTGTTTCCTTCAGGAGCATTTAACAAGGTGATATTCCTTGCATTCATTACTTCCATATCCACATTATCAATACCTGCACCAGCACGCGCCACAAATTTCAGGTTTTTGCCCCTGGACAAAACTTCTGCATCAATATAGGTTTTGCTACGCACAATCAGTCCCTCATAAGAAGAAATAATTTGAAGTATCTTTTCCCTGGTGATATCTGGTTGGTAGTCTGCATTTACTCCAATAGCTTTTAACAAGCCATGGATACTATCGTGCATTTTATCTATAATCAGGACATTCATTTTTTAACCGTAATAAAGTAAATGAGCTACTGAGAAATAGACCAATAGCCCTAACAAATCATTGGCAGTAGTAATAAAAGGACCGGCTGCCAATGCCGGGTTTATTCCAAAACGATCCAAAACCAAGGGTGTTACAGTTCCCATAAAGGAAGCTAAAAGCACAACTGTAAACAATGCTAAAGATACTACCAGGGCCAATCTCATCTCCTGCCCTAATATCAAATTCATTCCCATTACTATGCCTGCTATTACAATTCCATTCAACAAGGCAACCAGTAATACTTTAGTGATTCTTTTAAGGAATGAATCATCGAAAACCGATTTATTGGCCAAACTTTGTAACACAATAGAGGAAGATTGTATCCCTACGTTTCCACCAGTAGCCGTAATCAATGGAATAAAAAATGCCATGGCAGGCACCAATAAAATATCTTCCTCAAATACCCCGATAAATTGCGCACCTAACAACCCTCCGAACATCCCTATTATCAGCCAGGGCAAACGGGCGCGTGTCAGCATCCACACACTATCATCTTCCTCCACATCTTCGGATATACCCGCCATCATTTGACGCTCTTCCTCTGCCAACTCTGTGATAACATCCACAATATCATCGATAGTAATACGCCCCATCAGTTTACCTTGTACGTTCACAACAGGTACGGCATCCAAATCGTATTTCCTCATGATTTCAGCTACATCCACCTCATCCATATAGGTTTCAACAGCAATTACCTCATCATCATACAGATCTTTTACTTTCACATGATCTTCGGCCAGGATAATTCTTTTTAAAGAAACTCTGCCCAATAAAATATTCTGATCATCCACTACATATACTGAATAGATCTTTTCAACATTTTCCGCCTGTCTCCTGATTTCCTCAATACATTGCCTTACCGACCAGTTCACGTTGGCTTTTACCAATTCCTTGGCCATCAGACCTCCGGCTACATCTTCTTCGTAGCGTAAAAGATCCAGAATATTCTTAGCCTTTTCCTTATTCTCAATTAAGGCAATTACTTCCTCTCTATCTTTTAGTGGAAGCTCATTGATAATATCCACGGCATCATCCGAATCAAGCTCATTCAACATGAGGGATATTTCCTTATTCTTGAAATTCTTCAGGAATTTGGCACGAGTATCCTCATCAAGGTCATTAATAACCTCGGCACTCACCTCGTAATCCAGCACATCCAACACATATTTGGACTCATCTGTGCTGAACTCCAATAAAATAGTGGATATATCCGCAGGATTAATGCCTTCCAATGTGTTGAGAATAAACACATCGTCCATTTCCTTAATGGCCTGCTGGAGCTTCTCTAGGTACTCTTTAGATAATTCAAATTGCTCTACTTTCTCCACCTGCTATATAATTTGTTAATTCCACAAAATCTGCCACACTTAACTGCTCTGCCCTTTTATCCATTATAGTCAAGGATTTAACGTCATCCATCAGCTCAAAAGTTTTTAACGCATTCCGAAGAGTCTTCCTTCTATTGTTAAACCCTTGTTTTACTACTCTGAAAAACAACTTTTCATCGCAGCCTAATGTTTTGGTTTTATTTCTTTTTAAACGCAAAACTGCAGATGTTACCTTGGGTGGTGGCACAAAAACATTAGGAGGCACTTCAAATAAGTATTCTACGTCATAATAAGCCTGGAGCAAAACACTTAGTATCCCATACGTTTTATTTCCAGGGCCGGCTGCAATACGTTGGGCTACTTCTTTCTGAAGCATGCCTACTACCTCGGAAACAAGCGTTCGGTGTTCTAAAACTTTGAAAAATATTTGTGTTGAAATATTGTAGGGAAAATTGCCTATTACAGCAAATTGTCCCGGGAAATATTTGGATATATCCACATGCAGGAAATCAGCCAATATCATTTTCTCCCTGACCTCCGGATATTTCTCCTGTAAAAAATCAATAGATTCTTTGTCCACGTCCAAAAACAAAGTATTGAATTTACCCTCCTCAAGAATGTACTGAGTAAGCACACCTGTGCCAGGCCCAATTTCCAGTAAATCATTGTAGCCATTATGGCCTGTCAAACTATTTACTATTTTTTGAGCTATATTTTGATCTTTCAAAAAGTGTTGACCCAAATGTTTTTTAGCGCGTACCTGCTTCATTTTTCAAAGCAGATAAAAAAAAACTAAATTGCACAGAATTTAAGCATAATATTTTCAGTAAATCTGAAAAACATCGAAATTACCTCAATATGGAAGAAACTGATAAACCAATTATAGCCATCACCATTGGTGATGTAAACAGCATTGCTCCTGAAGTAATTATCAAAGCATTGGAAGACGCCAGGATCATAAAAATGATGACTCCGGTCGTGTACGGTTCAGGTAAAATTTTGTCGTATTATAGAAAAGCACTCAATATCCGTGATTTTAATTATTTTCAGCTTAAAAAACTGGATGAATTGAGCCACAAAAAACTTAACGTGCTTAACCTGTGGGAGGACACTATTAATATCACTATGGGTGAGTCCACTGCAGATGGCGGCAAATATGCACTTATCAGTATAAAGCAAGCTGTGGAAGATGCCCTTGCCGGAAAAGTAGATGCTATTGTTACCGCTCCTATTAATAAACATAATATTCAGTCAGATGAATTTAAATTTGCAGGCCACACAGAATACCTGGCACAAGCTTCAGGGGTTGATGAAAGCCTGATGTTGCTGGTCGATGAAGGATTACGGGTAGGCGTGGTAACTGGCCATATTCCTATAAGTGAGGTGGCACAAAAGGTAACGAAAGAGAAAATCAACAAAAAATTAAGCATACTGGAAAAGTCTTTGAAAATAGATTTTGGTATTGCCAAACCAAGAATTGCTGTTTTAGGATTAAATCCGCATGCAGGCGATGGCGGAGTGATTGGGACAGAAGACGAGGAAATGCTCAAGCCACTGATCCAGGAATGGAAAGACAAAGGTAAATTGGTTTTTGGCCCATTTCCTTCAGATGGATTCTTTGGAAATGGTCAATACAAGAAATTTGATGCTGTTTTGGCCATGTACCATGACCAGGGATTGATTCCATTTAAAACACTAGCATTTGCCAATGGAGTAAATTTCACAGCCGGGTTACCCTTTGTGAGAACTTCTCCTGACCATGGTACAGCTTATGATATAACGGGGAAAAACCTTGCAGATGAAACTTCTATGAGACAAGCTTTGTTTCTTGCATTGGAAATCTTGAAAAACAGGAAAGAATATTCTTGAATGGATTTAGCATAATAAAATAAATTATTTATCTTTGCGCTCTTAATTTAGGTGGGATGGAAAAGTTGAAGGAATTTGATATTCAAATATATAAGCTCAGCAATAAGCTGCACGAATATGAATACCCTATTTCAGATGCCTTTTTTAGTCAATTTGAAGGGGAAATCGTTGAAAGCGGTAAGCTTTTGGTCAGAATAACTCTTGATAAAAGAGAGAATATGATTGAAGCAAGTGTTGACTTTAATGGATTTCTTAATTTGATTTGTGACAGAAGCTTAAAACCTTTTGAGAAGCCTGTTGATATTAAGAAAAAAGTACTCTTTAAATATGGAGAAGAGGAAGCTGAATTAGAGGAAGATGTTTTTGTTATTACCAAAAACACCCAAACCATAAATCTGGCTCATTTCATCTATGAAACAGTTGCTCTGGAGGTTCCATTAAAGAAAATTCATCCCGATGAAGTAGTTGAGGATGAGGATACTGACGAATACATTTATATTGATGACTCTTTGGAATCTGAAGATGAAGAAAAAGAGGATATAGACCCACGATGGGCAGCATTAAAGAATTTAAAAAACAAGAATTAAGAATTATAAATAGAAATAAAAATGGCGCATCCTAAAAGAAAAATCTCGAGAACCAGAAGAGATAAAAGAAGAACACATAAGAAAGGAACGGCAAAATTATTAGCAATTTGCCCAACAACCGGAGAAGCTCATTTGCCTCACAGAGCCCACTGGCATGAAGGTAAATTATACTATAAAGGTAATGTAGTAATGGAAAAAGAAGTTTTAGTATAAAATTTCTATAAAATTATTTTAAAGCTTTGCTCAACAGCAAAGCTTTTTTTATTAGAGGCTTTCCCGGGTTATTCCAGCATCATAAAACGGACATCTACTATAGATTCCTTTTTATGATGAAGATCTACACTTTTTTTCCCATTTAACCAGGGCATTAATTAGTGTTGAAGAAAGCCACGCACTTATTACTTAATAAATAATAGCATTCTGATAAGTCTGAATTTAAATATCATCTTAACCAAAGGATTGTTATCCTTAAAACAACGTATTTCTTAGCTTTTTGTCGGGCTTGACATCAATAATTATATATATTAGCATTTGATAAGCGAAGAAAAGCAAACAAATAATATGAATAAAATAACAGCTGCTATCACAGGAGTACATGGATGGGTACCTGATTACGTACTTACTAACAAGGAGTTAGAGACAATGGTGGAGACCAACGATGAGTGGATCACCTCCAGAACAGGTATTAAGGAAAGACGAATCCTAAAAGGAGAAAACCAGGGTACTTCCGTAATTGGAACAGGTGCTGTAAAAGGCCTTTTAGAGAAGACCGGCACAGATGCAAAAGACATCGATCTTTTAATTTGCGCTACCACCACTCCCGATATGCTATTTCCTGCTACTGCTAATGTTATATCGCACAACGTAGGAGCTATTAATGCATTCAGCTACGATTTGCAAGCTGCCTGCTCAGGTTTCCTTTTTGCACTAAGTACTGCATCACAATTTATTGAAACCGGAAAATACAAAAAAGTTATTGTGGTAGGAGCTGATAAAATGTCTTCTATTATAGATTATACTGACCGGCAAACTTGTATTATATTTGGAGATGGTGGCGGAGCTGTGTTATTGGAGCCTGATACCGAAGGTTATGGCATAAAAGATTCTATCCTCCATACCGATGGATCAGGGGAGCAATTTTTGCACATGAAAGCCGGGGGAAGCAGAAAACCTGCCACTCCTGAAACTTTATTAGCTAAGGAACATTATGTGTTTCAGGAAGGGAGTCAGGTATTTAAATTTGCTGTGACCAATATGGCTAGTGTAGCTGCTGAAATCATGGAGAAAAACAATCTTACTGGAGATGATGTAGCATGGTTGGTACCACACCAGGCTAATAAAAGAATAATAGACGCTACAGCCAACAGAATGGGAGTAAATTCTGATAAAGTAATGCTAAACATTCACAAGTACGGAAATACTACCAGCGGCACAATTCCTTTGTGTCTTTGGGAGTATGAGAAGCAACTGAAAAAAGGAGACAACTTAATATTGGCAGCCTTTGGTGGCGGATTTACATGGGGATCCGTTTATGTTAAATGGGCATATGATTCGAAATAATAAATTAATTCTATAAAAATAATGGCAACAACTGCTGATTTCAGAAACGGACTTTGTATTGAATACAATCACGACTTGTTTGTAATTACCGAATTTCAACATGTAAAACCCGGTAAAGGTCCTGCTTTTGTAAGAACTAAACTAAAAAGCTTATCCACAGGAAAGGTTTTAGATAATACCTTTACTGCCGGACATAAAGTAACTACTGCAAGAATAGAAAGAAGACCACAGCAATTTTTGTATAAAGATGATTTAGGACTTCACTTTATGGATAGTAGCACTTTTGAACAAATTTCTATCCCGGAAGAAATGATTGACAATGTTGATTTGTTCAAAGAAGGGCAGGAAGTAGAAATTCTTTTCCATGCCGAAACGGAAAAAGCACTTAGCTGCGAGCTTCCACCATTTGTGGAAATGCAGGTAACTTATACCGAACCAGGCATAAAAGGAGATACGGCTACTAATGCAACTAAACCGGCCACTGTGGAAACAGGTGCTGAAATAAAAGTACCTCTTTTCATAGAGCAGGATGAATGGATAAAAGTAGATACACGTACTCGCTCTTATGCAGAACGGGTAAAAAAGTAATTGTAAAATTCAATTTAGCTAATTGGAAAACAGATAACAGACTAATAACTATAACAAACCTACAGCAATGAAAGCAAAAGAAATTCAAGACTTAATCGATTTTATTTCAAAATCCGGCCTGGATGAGGTAAACATAGAAACTGAAGAATTTAAGATTAAGGTAAAAAAGAATTCTGAGGTAAAAACTCAATTGGTGCAAGCTGCAGCAGCTCCTCAACCACAGCAACAGGCAGCACCAGTTCAGCAAGCTGCCAACCCTGCTCCGGCAGAACAAGCAAAACCTGCTGAAGCCAGCAATGAAGAAGCTAATTACCTGACCATCAAATCACCAATGATTGGCACATTCTACAGAACCCCTAATCCTGATTCTCCTTCATTTGTAAATGTTGGTGACAGCGTAAAAGCCGGGGACACAGTATGTATTGTGGAAGCAATGAAATTATTTAATGAGATAGAATCTGATATATCAGGTAGAATCGTGAAAATATTAGTAGAAAATGCTAGCCCTGTAGAATATGATCAACCATTATTTTTAGTGGATCCTTCTTGAAATAAGGTTTGATCTATCATTTTATATTTGAGATTTTCACTTAAAAATAATTCGTTGTGTTTAAGAAAATATTAATTGCTAACAGAGGAGAAATCGCATTACGTGTGATAAGAACCTGTAAAGAAATGGGAATTAAAACTGTAGCGGTTTATTCCACCGCAGACAAAGACAGTCTTCATGTTAGATTTGCTGACGAAGCCGTTTGTATTGGGCCACCACAAAGCAAGTTCTCTTATCTGAGCATTCCCAACATTATATCAGCAGCTGAAATCACTAATGCAGATGCTATCCATCCCGGCTACGGATTTTTATCAGAAAATGCCGAATTCTCTAAAATATGTGCTGAATATGGCATTAAATTCATTGGTGCTGATCCTGAAATGATCAACCAAATGGGTGATAAAGCAACCGCCAAAGCCACCATGAAGAAAGCAGGTGTTCCTACAATACCCGGTTCAGATGGATTAGTTGACACCATCAAAGATGGGTTAGTGATTGCCAAAGAAATGGGTTATCCTGTTATCCTTAAAGCGACTGCCGGTGGTGGTGGTAAAGGAATGCGGATTGTAAAGGATGATGCAGGTTTCAAAAAAGCCTGGGATGATGCAAAACAGGAAGCAGGAGCGTCATTTGGTAATGATGGCTTGTACCTTGAAAAATTCATTGAAGAGCCTCGCCATATAGAAATCCAAATTGTTGGAGATAAGAATGGAAGAGCATGTCACCTTTCAGAAAGAGATTGTTCTATTCAAAGAAGACATCAGAAGTTAGTAGAGGAGACTCCCTCTCCTATCATCACCGATGAATTAAGAGAAGCCATGGGGAAAGCAGCTATTGCAGGTGCTGAAGCCATAGGATATGAAGGTGCAGGAACCATAGAATTTTTGGTTGATAAACATAAAAACTTCTACTTTATGGAGATGAATACCCGTATACAGGTAGAGCATCCAATCACTGAGGAAGTAACAAATTTTGATTTGATTAAAGAGCAAATCAAAGTAGCTGCCGGGGAAACCATTTCAGGCCAAAACTATTTTCCTACTTTATTTGCAATGGAATGCCGTATCAATGCGGAAGATCCTAGAAATGGTTTTAGACCTAGCCCTGGAAAAATCACTAACTTAAACCTACCAGGTGGCCATGGAGTACGAGTTGATAGTCACGTTTATGCAGGCTATACAATCCCTCCTTATTACGACTCTATGATTGCTAAACTCATAGTTTCTGGCCAGTCAAGAGAAGAAGTTTTGGTGAGAATGAAAAGAGCTTTAGAAGAATTCGTGATAGAAGGAATAAAAACCACCATTCCATTTCATATTAAATTGATGGAAGATGAAAAATTCAAATCAGGCCAATTTACTACCAAGTTCCTGGAAGATTTTGATTTTTCTGACCTCTAGGAACCAATTAAATCAAAGAATCAAAACACTAATTAAGAAGGTCTTAGATTTCTTAATTAGTGTTTTTTTATGTCCAATTTTACAAAGAGGAAAGGGACTGTCATTAAAAATCTAAACACAGCTTTCATAATTCTTGCATTGATTAACTATATTGCAAACTATGTGGATGCTCAGAATATTATTGGTACTTGCTTTGGTTTGCTCCTGTATTTCATTAAGCTATGCTCAGGAAGAAGACTCTATACCATTTGAGACAGAAAGGGCAGTAGAAAAAAATAAGTTTACCGGAATAGGGATAGGAATGGTTTTACCTAAAACCGACCTGGCTCCTACTTACCAAAAGCCCGGCAGCAATTATTCCGCTTCATTTCATTTCAATAAAAGGAAAAGGCTTAATCTGTCTTTATTTTTAAATATAGGTAAGGTACAATCCGAAGACCGAGAGGTTGCTTATTTGGATCAAAGTGAATTTCAAATCAATAGCTATGCTTCTACAGTTTATCAAAGCCTACATGTAGAACCTACTTTCAATCTGGTCAAAAAAGAAAACTGGGCTATTTTCATCGCTCAGGGTTTTGGTTTTTTTAGCTTTAGGGTATATGACCAACACCATAATGACCTCTCTGACCAATTGAACTCCAGAGCCCCGGGGGAGTCTGTTTCCAACTTTGCAGTGATCTTACCTACCAGCCTGGGAGCCTATTATTTTTTACCCAATGATTTTGGGTTTCATGCAAAAATAAGCCTTTGGAATACACAAACAGACTACCTCGATAATATTTCAAGCTTTGGGAATCCTGATAATAATGATAACATCCTGAACTTTCAGCTTTCAGTTGTTAAGCGATTTAGTAAAGTGATAAAGTGAACAAGTTTTGAGGTGCGGATGTGCCTGGGTGTTGAAGTGATTAGGTTTTATTAAGTGAGCAAGTTTGCAGGTTGGCATGTTTATTTGATTACGAATCAACTTAAGCTATTTACAGTCTTAGCTCACCAAAATATATTACTTCCCATGGAGTAAACCCATTTCAAACTTTATGACATTTTCTCAACCAAACGACCAGGAAATTACTTACCCCATTCAGCCGGATTATCTCTCCAGTCCTTTAAAGTAGTCTGCTCTTTTTCCTCAATGTAGTTTTCCTTTAATGCCTCTTCCAACAAATAATGGTAATTGCTCAGACAAACTAAAGAAATATTAGCTTTTTCGAAATTCTGCACTGCTACATCAAAACCATAGGTAAAAATGGCAAGCATACCTAAAACTTTGCCACCGGCTGCTTTTATATCATCGGCTGCTTTGATTGAACTGCCACCTGTGGAAACCAGGTCTTCCACTAACACTATTTGTTGGCCTTGTTCCAGCTTACCTTCGATCATATTCTCCATGCCATGCCCTTTAGGCTTCGAACGCACATACAAGAAAGGTAAATCCAGTAAATCAGCTAACAGTGCTCCCTGCGGTATACCGGCTGTAGCAACACCTGCAATGGCCTCTGCCTTTGGGAATTCCTGCAACATCACTTCTTTTAGATAGTTTTTGATAGCTGTTCTCACTTCCGGAAAGGACAAAGACAAGCGATTATCACAATAAATAGGCGACTTCCATCCTGAAGCCCAGGTAAAAGGCTTTTGAGCTTGTATTTTGATAGCTCCAATACGAAGGAGTTCTGAAGCTACTCTTTGTGCTATTTCGGCTTTGGCAATTGAAATCATGTGAGAGTTTTATTTGTGCTGAATATTTCTGCAAAATTAAGTTTTTTATTGAGATTTGACGGATATTTGGCGAATTCCTCCATCAGAAAGTTGAAAAGCTCAAGATCAGCGAGTGTTTAATAAAGTAGTATTTGACAGGAAGCAATCTTACTCTGCCGGGCTGCCTCCACTGCCGACAATACCTTTCCCACACATTACTCTTTCCCTAAAAAATCCGTATATTAGATATGTACTAGCGGAGTTAAAAAATATACTGACTTTAAACAAAACTCGGTGTATAACTAAGTATAAACTGATATTTATCATTATACAATCAATTATTGAGTTGTTACATAAAAACTGATCACATGACAAAATCACTCAGTCTTAACCGTCCAACTATTGCCCTTGCACTTCCCCTTTTATTGTTTTTAGCATTGATTTTACTGGCCAAATCAACTGCATTCAGTCAACATACTTCTGCCTTATCTCTGGGGATTATAGCTGATCTTTTATTTACCATTCCTTTGGTTTATTTCCTATTAATCAGAAAAACAAAAATCCCCAATACTACCGTAGTACCGGTTTTAATCATTGGTGTAATAATTGGCTCTCTAATCATACCCATTGAAAATCAATATTATTTAGCACTCTTTAAAACATGGGCTCTCCCTTTCATTGAGCTTGCGATTCTTTCTTTCATCATTTTCAAAGTAAGAAAGGCAGTTAAAGCTTTTCGATCGCAAAAGGAAACTACCCCTGATTTTTTTACTGCACTTAAGGACAGCTGCTATGAACTTTTACCTCGCGGGGCGGTAATGCCATTTGCTACTGAAGTTGCTGTTATGTACTATGGTTTTATAAGTTGGCGAAAGAGAATTCTGAAGCCTAATGAGTTTACGCACCACAAAAACAGTGGGGCAATTGCTTTATTGGCAGTATTTATTTTGATAGTCCTTGTAGAGACCTTTGTAATTCACCTTTTATTGGTAAGGTGGAGCAACATAGTAGCCTGGATTTTTACCGGACTCAGCCTCTACACTGCCATGCAGGTTTGGGGTATCATTAAATCTATTCCGAAAAGACCTTACGTTCTGGAAAACAATCAATTAAAACTCCGCTACGGAATTTTGAATGAAACTACTATTGATTTAAAAAACATTGAATCCATTGAAGCTTTTAGTAAGTCAATAGAAAAGGAAGACGGAATTGCAAAATTATCTCCCCTGGGAGAATTGGAAAGCCACAATTTACTGATAACGCTCAAAGAAGAAAACACCTTAATTGGACTGTATGGCATTAAAAGAAATTACAACAAGTTAGCCATTTTTGTTGATCAGAAAAATGAGTTTAAAAAGATGTTGGAAGCAGCTATATTGAGTACTTCCCAATCAGGGAAATAACACAAAATTTCTATCAGGTGAAATATTCTTGTCCGTAAATTACTATCTTGTCTTTAAAAAAGAATGAATAACAAATTAGTTTTCTGGGTAGGGCTGCTAGGTACTGCACTCTTTTTTGTAGCCTCAGTTCTGGGTGGTTTCCAATTTGAGGATTACAATCCGGTATCGCAATTAATAAGTGAGTCAATGGCTATTGGTACTCCTTATGGTAAAACACTAAGGTATTTTGGTTATATCCCCAGCGGCATACTCATCACAATCTTTTCTATTCAAGCAATTAAAAAATTTCCTCCATCAGCTTATATCAAATATGGCTTTGGGGGAATTGCTCTATTTTATGGAATCGCCACTATCATTGTAGGCCTATTTCCTTGTGATGTAGGCTGTAATAAAGAGCTGATTGATCCAAGTGTCTCACAACTAATCCACAATCTCACAGGCTTCTTAACATATATTTTTGTTCCTATCAGTATCATTAATGTGGGAGCTGGTTTGCGCAATCTTAAGGTTTACCCCAAATTATCGAATGTTTCAATTATTTGCGCTATAGTAAGTATTGGATTTATAAGTCTTTTAATAGCAGATCCTCTAACAACATATGCAGGGCTATACCAACGTATTGTTGAAAGCACCTTCATGATTTGGATAATTGCATGTGCTATCTCTATTAAAAACAGCAAGTTGTCTGAAGCTACGTTCAGCAGCGTGAAGGTAAACAAATAACAAGATCATTTACGAATGAACAAAATTGCTATTTTAATAATATTGGGAACAAGCCTCAGTGCTTTGGTATCTCCTACAGATTTCCTGACTGAGCAAAAAAGATATCAGCGAGTTCGCACCTCCATTGCAGACAAAGAACAGCTTATATCAGAAAAGCTACTCAAAAATGGATTAGCGCTCGACAACCTGAACATCCTGATAATAGCTTATAAGGAGGAAGACCAGCTTGAGCTATATGCAAAAAAGAAAGATGAGCTTACTTATCAAAAACTTATTACCTACGATGTATGTGCCAAATCAGGGCAGGCAGGCCCCAAAAGAAAACAAGGGGATTACCAGGTTCCTGAAGGTTTTTATCATGTTGACAGATATAATCCCGCTAGTAATTTCTATTTATCGCTGGGAATTAATTACCCCAACTTATCGGACAAAAGAAAAAGTAAAGCGGATAATCTTGGTGGGGACATATTTATACATGGCTCCTGCGTGACCATCGGATGTTTGCCAATGACCACAGACAAAATAAAAGAGATTTATCTATATGCCATTCACGCAAGAAATAATGGACAAATGAAAATCCCTGTTTATATTTTTCCTTTTAAAATGACTAACCAGAATTTCAACACATACAAAAACAGGTATAGTAATAATAAAGAATTACTTGATTTTTGGGCAAACCTGAAAACAGGTTACGATATCTTTTCCAGAGAAAAGAAAGAATTAAAAGTCACAGTTGAAGCTGATGGGGATTATGTTTTCTAATTTGTGTGACTAATGGATGTTGTCCCACACACAAATTTATATTCAGTAAGCCTAAAAATTGATTTTTAAAAAGTATTGTCGATTACTTCTTTTATATCAACACACCAACTATTACCTCAAAATAGAAAAGAGAAGAAGATTTGTGCGTATCCAAAACTCTTTATCCCCGTTGCTAATAAAGGAATAAAAAGATCCCCCGGACATGACAAAATTTAAAGTAACGATAAAGAATATTACTACAGTTGATGAATTACCTGATTATTGGACTGACGAAGACTATCTCAATCTTCTGGAACTGTTTGACTTTCCTGAGGCTGAAACAGTGAAGAAAGAAAACCGTCTTGAATATCTAAAAATGGCTATTTCAGAATTTGAACCAGCTGAATCGGCCGCTATTTTATTGAACTATAAATTGAATGACAAATTAAACGAGGGTCAAATCGATCAAATATCCAATGACATGCTCATTGACAGAATCAGCGAGGAGTATCCGGAAATTGATTTACATGAACCTCTGTTTCATATTAACCAATTTCTGTATAAAGCCTATAATGGAAAGTTCCTGAATTCACTGGCCACTATAATTGGTTGTGAGATCATCTCTGCTGATGGCAAGCTCGATCCAACTGATAAAGAACTTTTTCTTAAGATACTAACGGGAGGTTTATCTGATCGTAATATCATTAAACGGTTGTTTCGTGAACAACTTGATGAAAACACCTCTTTACCTGAGGCCAATGATATTCTTTGGAAGATTGAAAATAAAGACAATAATCAATTTAAAGTAACAACCTCCCAATATTGGATCAATGCCACGGATATTGAAAACCCTAAATTTGAAACTCAGATAGAATTACAAAATTAAATAGAGCCTATTAGGCTGAGTTCGATTTTAAATTTGCACTAAAAACTCATTAGAACGTTCCCGCTCGTGCGGGACTGGCTATTTCGGTCCCGATGGATCGGGATTACATTTTTCATAAAAAAGAAAATTAACTTGTGCCGCCACAGCGGTATCCGTAATCTCATTGTATATAGTATGAGATACCGCATAAATAAAGACTTTTTAAAAAAGTAAGTCTTTATTTTGCGGCATAGCCTGCCCCGCCTTAGCGGGGACGGTATTCAATAATAGTCGAACTCAGGTTAGTAACTAATCATACAGCCGGAAATTGAAAAAAAGTAATGGATTGGCTTCTGAAATATGACCCGGTATTACTAGCCCTCTTTGCCACCTTATTTACCTGGGGTATTACTACTCTGGGGGCTTCATTGGTTTTCTTTTTTAAAACAATCAGCAAAAAGATATTAAAGCCTATGTTAGGGTTTGCTGCCGGAGTTATGATAGCTGCAAGCTTCTGGTCACTTTTAAAACCCGCCATAGAAGCGGCTGAAGCCACCAATGTAAGTCCCTGGATTCCTGCTGTAGTTGGCTTTTTACTTGGTGGGGCATTTCTCTTTTTGATAGATAAACTTCTTCCACACCTACATTTGGGGCTTTCCACTGATAAAGCGGAAGGGGTTAAAACCAATTGGCAAAGAAGTATTTTGTTAGTGCTTGCGGTAACCATTCATAATATCCCTGAAGGATTGGCAGTTGGAGTGGCTTTTGGAGCTTTGGCCAATAGCCCGGAAACGGGGCAATTGGCTGGGGATGTGGCACTTGCTATAGGAATCGGATTGCAGAATTTTCCCGAAGGTGCAGCAATATCAGTTCCCCTGAGACAAGAAGGCCTATCAAGGTTAAAAGCATTTAATTATGGACAATTATCAGGAATTGTTGAACCTATAGCCGGAGTAGCCGGGGCTTATCTTGTGGCAACGATTAAACCAATACTTCCCTATGCACTTTCTTTTGCCGCAGGAGCCATGATATTTGTGGTAGTAGAAGAATTAATCCCCAGCTCTCAAAGAGACAATGAAACCGATTCAGCCACTATAGGTGCTATGTTGGGATTTGCCGTAATGATGTTGTTGGATGTGGCTTTGGGCTAACTAGTCGAAGATCACGAAATACTTCTTTTAATCGTGATCAGAAACTTTCTCCTGATCGCTTACTCAATGCCAATCTTAAGCAAAAAACCGCAAGCAAAACAGTTACCGGGGTGAATATCATTTTCTCTGTTTGATTACTGGAATTCAGATTACCAATGGTGTTTAACGAAAAAAGAAAAAACATAACCCAGAAAGCTACTTTCAACCATTTTAAATTGAGTTTTCTTCTTAAAAAACCTGCATAAGAGACAACAACCCATAACATCAATAAATTTATAGTGATAGAAACAGATTCAAAAATCAACATCTGTGAATGATTGGTAAGCCGGCCGCCCCATACTATTTCGTAAGGCACTACTCCTACTATCACCAGTAAATGGAAAATAATAGTCAATGAAAAAATAATGATTAATCCGTAAATGGATATGTTTTTCGTAAAGTTTGATGTCATTTTAGATGAAGTAAATAACTGAAAAACAAATGTAATCCTTTTCACAAAGGAAATATGACCGATTAACAAGATTAAATTAATATTGTCTCTGTTAAGTTGCAAGTGATTTTTCACAGTGCGGAAAAGCCAGCTATCCCAACCATTGAATCCCAAGAAGATAAAACATCCTTCGCTCTCTCGAATTTATGAACACACTATTGGAGTTTAATCGAAATTTCTGAAGTAATTTAGCTTCCTGAATTTGTGTACTGTTAATAATTCTTTTACTTGCAAGGAGTTTCAAAAAGTATTTATGAAGATATTTATAAATGATGTCCCTCTCTATATTGTTTCTATGGATAAGGAACTGGACAGGGAGCATTATGATTTAATTATTGATGCCACAAAGGAGGATGTTCAATTTGATGACTTGATTGATGACGTACTTGTAAGAAAGGCAAATTCCGACTTCATCTATAGTTTTTATAAGTTCCTCAGAAACGATAAAAACAAGAAACTTGATTCTCTTACCTGTAAGGTATATGATTATGATCAGGTAGTAAGTGAATTCAAAAAGAAATTCAAAATAGTAAAGGCTGCAGGCGGTGTTGTGATGAAGTCCGATAAAATTTTATTTATCTATCGCCTGAAGAAGTGGGACCTACCCAAAGGGAAACTGGAAAAGAAGGAAAAAGTAGAGGATGCTGCAGTTCGGGAGGTAGAAGAAGAATGTAATATAGAAGTAGAACTTGGCTATAAAATTTGCAAAACCTGGCATACCTACACTCGAAATGGAAAAAACCATTTGAAGAAAACTTCCTGGTATCAGATGAATACCCTCGATGACTCCAAAATGGAACCTCAGCAAGAGGAAGGGATTGAAAAGGTAATCTGGGTCAATAAAAAAGAAATGCGGACTGTACTGGTTAATACCTACAGATCAATTAGGTATGTGATGAAAAAATTCCATGAACATCAGGAGGGTTTGGTGACGAAGTGAAGTAATGAGTTGTTTTTTCATAAGCCAATAGTGGACAAAACCTTTGTTTTAACCATTTGCCGGGCTCGTGTGTATATAATTGCTTTTTAGTTACCATCCCAAATTAGTCAGGGCAGGCTATGCCTCGAATGATTAATTTACCTGCTCTCCCGTTAGCTTGCGAAGTAAATAATGGCTTAGCTATTGGGGGGATTGCCTACCACGGGCTAGTATAAGAGCAGTAGCGGATTAAATGCTACTTACTTTCAAATAGCAAGATACTCAATTAAATACAAAAACGGCTTGAGTTCGCACTCAAACCGCTATTGCATTTAGCATACGATGTTGTGCACAGGCACTATTTTACGATTGGTACATCACTCACAATTTTCCATTGATTGTCTCCGTCTTTTATGAGTGTCAGGATAGATACAAAGGTCATTTTGGTTCCTATAAATGAAACCTTTGCACTTGCGGAAGTACCATTTAGTGTGATGGATTCAATATCAACCTTTCTGCTATCTCCGCCATACTCCTTCGTTTTGATTTTTTCAAGATAAACATCCTTAGGCATTATGGTGACTTCCGTACTTCCAAACAATCTATTCATAACAATACGATAACTGTCATCTAAATAGGTGGCTAATTTATCGGCATCATTGACGTCTCCTGCTTTCGAGAATCCTATAATTGTTTGTTTGATAGCTTTCTCGTCAGAATTTTGAGCGTAGCAGCTTACAGCGGTAAAAAGAGCAAATATGCTCATTAAGATTATTTTGTTCATTTTTTTTTTTAAATTTTGATTAATGATTACTGAATTTGTGAGGGTAAATCCTGATTTTAGGGTGGTCTGATTTGTTTATTGGTGCACATAATTTTAAAGTTTTATGTCTACGGATGTTCGCATAATGGAGTGATGCTGAAAGTCATCATCTAAACTGTAGGCCATTAACAGTGTCCACTTGCTGTCAGTTAAGAGTTCTTTGTGATACTTACTTGCGGCTGCTACTGGTATCGAAAATTTTAATTTGGTAAAATTTCCTGCTTCAGTTCCTGAGATGATCGTTATTTGGCTAGCTATTCCATATTGAATAATAGGTTTGTAGCTGCCTGGTTTGGATGTGTAATGCTCTACAACTTCGGGTTTTTCGTCCTTTACACGCCCCATTAGTAAGTATGTGCCGGTTAAAGAGCTGTTTTCATTAAAACCAACTGCTACCCAACCGTCCGTAGTTGCTTCCATTTCAAAGTAGATGAGACCTTGCTCAATCTCCCACTTTACCGTCATGTTGTTTTTGGTTATTTCTTTCATGTTAGTCTTTTGATGAAATTGGCAAACTGAAAGCATTGCCATGCAAATGATTAATGTTTTCATTGTTTTTTGATTTTAGCGATGAATTCGATTTCAATTTGAAGGTTTTCTCTTGCCAATGCAGATACACCAAGCAAAGTTGTAGCAGGTGCATAGTTGTTTGGATAAGTCGTTTTTAGAAAACTGCTTATACGTGTTATCTTGCTGGCATTAATATCAACAACATAAAACCTAAGATGTAGTACATCTAGCCAACCGCACCCTTGGTTTTGTAATAAGTGTTCTATGTTTTGCAGGGTTTGCTCAAATTGATTATTGAAGGTGGGATGTTCGGGTAACTTGTAGTCTGTGTTCCAACCCACCTGTCCTGAGCCATAGATTACTTGATTGAAAACTACTGCTTGTGAAAAACCCAATTCACTGGTTTTATAGACATCAGAATTATTAATGGTAGATAATTTCATACTACATGAACTTAGGGCAAGAGTAATAGAGATAATTATTGTTTTCATTCTTTTAATATCAATAGTTGATATATCAATTTTTTGTGCAAATTTTTTTAATACATGTTTTGTTGAATTTTTTCTAGCAGTCGATTTAGCGTATTTAACTCATCTTGGGAAATACCATCAATACTTTTTGCCCGATGATTATTGATTATGGGCATAAATTTATCAATAAAGGTTTTTCCATTTCTTGTAAGACATATGCTGTACTGTCGCCTATTATCCTCAACGGGCTTTCTTTCTACGAACTCTTTTTTATTTAATAGGTCTAATGTTCTTGTAATAGAGGCAGGATCTCTGAGAGATTTGTCAGCTAGCTCTTTTTGAGTTAGACCATCATTTTCTTCAATTATCTTTAATAAAATCCATTGTTCAACAGTTATACCCATTCCTAATCTTTCAAATTCTCGTTGCGAGTATAGCTTAGCGATTTTGCTTGTTTTGTCAATTTGGAAAAGTATAACGTTTTCAATTTTCATTTGATATAACAATTATTGAAACCGCAATAATATGGCTAAAATTTCAGAATGCAAAAAATCCCGGAATTTATTTTTAATTGATGGGGTTGCTTGGCTTGTGCACAACGCGAAGCTAAAATGCGTTTACCACACTTCGCTGATGAAATACTAAAGTAGCGAAGCCAAACCATAACCGCAATTATTGAAAGAGAAAAGAAGAAAACTGAGCTGATTGCTTAACCTAAATCTAAATGAAATATCGTGTTTGGCTTTGTGGCGATTTTACTCTTCACTTATCTAGAAGCAGTAAGCAAATACATTTTTAGCAAATGTTAGGTACTTTTATTTTTCTTTTCTGAATTTTAATTCCACTTCCTCTCCAATCCAACAACCTACTTGTACTAATTCTCCTTTTGGAATATGAAAAACATCCTCTCTTGATGGAAATTGATTTTCTGCTAGTTCCATCCTTTCTTTATTATTTGCCTTTTTATACATTTCATATGCAGCAATATATATAGCTCTGCTTTTTATGAGATCATCGTCCTTACATTCCTTATAGCTTGTCACATACAAGTCTCCAATCAAAGTATATACTTTAGAATGATATGATGCGTCAATAGGTAACGCATTTAGTGCACTTTCTCTTGCTTCTACTTTTCTGTCTGTTAGGAAATACAGTTTCGCTAATTCAAAATAGTCTGTGGCTAATTTCTCAGAAGTAATCTCCATTGCCTTTTTATGCCAGTTTAAAGCGTTTTCATATTTTTTACTTTCCTTGTAACATTTAGAAATCTGCTTCCCTAGATTTGAGCTATTATTCGTCTCAAATTCTTGTATCAATATTGACAGTTTTATTGAATCGCAAGGATTGACAACCTTTGCTTGCAACTCTATCCTTACTAACAATCCAACAATCAAAAATTTAACAAATATTAATTGACGCAACTTCATCTTCTATTTTGCAATATTGTACCTAACGTTTAGTATAAGAATAGTAGCCGAATGCGTGGCACTTTCCTGTCAAGCTACAAGAGAGTTGATGCGGGCTACAACCCCCGAATTTACTAGTATCTCGGCTATTATTTTTATACATTGTTACCAACTGTACTTACTTTATTTGCATATTCTACTAAATTGTCATTTGATTTCTTGAAGATTTTATCAGTAGAATCAACCTTAAATTTTTGATTTATAATATTCAATAAGGCATTTACAGAAATATTAATCTGCTGAAGTATTAATGTTGCAAGGTTTTCTTGATGTTTACCGAAATATTCAGCCGCTTCTTCAGCATTTTTAAATGCAGTCATATCTTTTTGTTGCATTCCTAAATAGACTCGAACCCCATAAAAGCTGTTGTGTATAATTTCAGAAACGTCACGATATATTGAAAAAAACGCAAATGACAAAAGTCCATTTACATATCCTCCGTATTTTTCTCCAATTAATTCAAGTTTAGCTTTAGTGGTTTCTGGAGTCCAACTCATTATTTCTTTCCCTTTATTGGTTGTAAAATCAGCCAAAGCTTCTTTCATTTCATTAGGAGCAGCTTTTTCAAATTCTTCTATATAATCACTAAAACCACTTTTAATTTTGAAACTATTTATGTCAATCCCTCGAAATAAATCTCGATATCCTTTCTGGTATGCATATTTTTTAGAGTCAATAACCGCACTATCTCCTTTAGCACAAATAAATCCAACATTAATAACAGATTCTAAAAAAGGTCTTGATAGAATAATCAAGTCTCTGTGATGATTATTCTCAGCAAGTAAAATTACACTTCTCAGTGTTGTTTCATTAAGAGTTAAAATAGGTCCAATTACAGATGTTAATTCTGAAAAGCCTATGGTCGATCCAGAGATCGCATTTATTAAGTCTTTGAATAAATCCGTTTGAATCTTTAGCTGTTCTATTTCTGTAGTAAGCTTCATTTTAGTATAGTTGGTAACATCCGAATAAAATAACCATAGTGTGTTTTATCCGCAATGTATTTTTTATTAACCGACAACAAGCGACTGTAAACGCTTATAAGCATTTACAAACAGTTTTTTGTCGGTTATCTTATTCAAAGCTATGAACATAGCTTCTCCCTTTGTCAAATCCTAATTATTCAACCAAAAGCAAGGAAAAATACCTATATGTAGGTAGTGGTTTTATTATAGAACAGACTTATAATTTGATAAGGTTAAGAAAGAAAGCATCTTTCAATTAAAACCTGCTTACATATATTTAATAAGTTTTATATCTTAATAATAAATAACATATATAATTTTCATATAAGATATATATCTTTTTATTAATTACTAGCGTTGAATAACACAAAGCAACGTTATTAATCAAACAAATCATGTCTATACAATACAAAGTAGTTAGCAAAAAACCTGGTTTAAGCAGTCAGGTCCGTTATTATCCTGTGCTTACCGGCCGGAAGGTTATAGGTCTTCATCAGGTATGTGAGTACATCTCCAAAAGTTCGAGCTTTCATGCTGCAGATGTAGTTGGGGTAGTAGAGGCACTGGTTGTGGCTGTCCCCTATTTTATATCTATGGGGGGCAATGTACATCTGGATGGCTTGGGGACATTCAGCGTACATGCATCCAGTAAAGGCAAGGACTCGGCCGAGGAAGTTACTTCAAAGGATATAAGTGAGTTAAAGATGTCCTTTTTGCCTGACAAACGAATCAAACGGGCACTTAAGGATTTCAAATTTAAAAAGGCGAAATAGTTGTTTATTGAGAACGTCCTGAACTAAAGGGGCTGGACTTTTTTCGGCATCTCATGAAAATTGATTTTGAAGTAAAATTCATCTCTGTAGATTTTATAAAGCACCCTATAAAACGTTTTGACAGTGAAAAACCTCAAAAATCAGAGGTTTCGTCAAAAAGTGAGGCGTTATATCGAGTTTCTAACATTTCATTTCCAAATTTTATTTTACTTTCTTTTGTTTTGATACAAAAGAAACAAAAAATCAAGACAAAACAATGCTTCCACGCTTATCCCAACGCTGGCCCGCTGTTTTGTCCTCCCTCCCGCTCTCTCCGAGCAAAATTTGTCAGTATTCGGGAATTTATTTGGTTCTCAACATCGAAGTATTTATCAAGAGTACCCTAATCTAATCCCTTAAAATTTGGAAAGTTTTGCCCCATCTCTGTAGAAAAAAGTATCTTATTTTTATTAAGTTGGTTCAATAACTGAACTCAGGTCACTAGTATAACTAACGCTGATGGCTGTGGTTAAGCCGCCTCTTTTGAACTCAATCAACCAAAGGGTGACAGGCTCCTGATTCGTCTTCGACAATTGTAATCCTTATTTTTTTACTTAATTTCAATCTAAAGAATCCCCCTTAGTCCCCCTTTGAAGAAAAGGGGGAGAAATCTCGTAGGTATTTATATGATTCTTTTAAATTTACTATACATACAATATTTGCCAACTTAAAACTGATCACTCATAGTATTCCCTTCTCTTTTGGGAAGAGAAGGGTGGTCCCGGGTATCGGGATCGGGATGAGTTTCAGCCAGAGGCTGACCAGCCTTTGGCTGGCTTCCACGCTACAGTTCCACGCGCTCCCCGCCTTTTGTCCACCCCAGCGCATACTCCGAGCAAAACTTGTCCCGTATTCGGGATTTTATTTGGTTTGGAAGCTTTCAGGTATTTATCAAGAGCACCCTTTTTTCAAGAATCCATCCCCAAAATTGAGAACGACCATTTTTTCCCCTTCAAGGAGATTTCTTCCTTTGCAGGAATGACGGAAAGTTTGGGATTTCATCTTTCAATTGCATCAACAAATCACACTTAGTCACTTCAATACTAAGTAACCTCACCACCTGTTTCTTAACTTATCTTTCGGGTGATTTTCCATTTCTCGGAACGTTCTTCCTTTAGCTGTTCGTCTAAAACTTCATATCGGGAAGACTGGCTAATGTATTCCGGCAACATATTTTTCATTTGCATAACCATTCCCAGCTCATTTTCATTTATAAGCAAATCGTTCAATTTCTCCAGTTGAATCAAAACATGTTTATGGTTCATTCTGTCAGTTTTGGAAATCATGATTTTTTCATGATGAGTAGGTAAGGTAGTATCCTTATTGCTAAGAAGTTCCTCAAAAAGCTTCTCTCCTTCCCTTAATCCTGAGAACTTGATTTCAATGTCCAAATCAACTTCGAAACCTGAAAGCTGTATCATCTTTTTAGCCAAATCCACTATTTTAATGGATTTACCCATATCAAAAACAAATATTTCACCTCCAAAACCCATTACTCCGGCCTCAATCACCAACTGGCATGCCTCAGGAATAGTCATAAAATAACGAGTAACATCAGGGTGAGTAACTGTAACAGGCCCCCCCTTCTCTATTTGCGCCTTAAACAATGGGATTACGGATCCATTGGAGCCCAATACATTACCGAATCTTGTGGTAATAAATTTGGTTACATTTTTATCTTCATCATGTTGGTAGTCATTCAAAGATTGTACATATATCTCTGAAATACGCTTAGTGGCTCCCATTACATTGGTAGGGTTCACAGCTTTGTCAGTTGATACCATCACAAATTTATCTACCTGGTGTACTACAGATAAATCAGCCAGATTTTTGGTGCCAAATATATTGCAGGCAACCGCCTCAAATGGATTGATCTCCATCAATGGCACATGTTTATAAGCAGCTGCATGGTAGACAATTTGTGGTTTATATTTATTAAACACACTATTCAACCGTCTTCTATTAGTGATATCCATCACCATAGGCACTATATCCACCTGCTCACTTTCCTTCATATTATGCAACTCAATATCAACTGCATAAAGGAATGATTCTGCCTGATCCAATAATATTAATTGCCTGGGTTGTTCTTTCAGAACCTGTTTTGAAATTTCTGACCCTATAGAACCTGCTGCACCCGTAATAAGCACCACTTTTCCTGCAATACTTTCACGTACCTTAGGATTGTTTAACTTAATGGAAGCCCTTCCCAAAAGATCTTCTATTCGGAGTTCTTTTATTTGGTTCATACTCAACTCTCCATTGATCCATTTATCAGGAGCCGGCACTGTACGAACCTTTACATGCGCTTTCAGGCATTCATCCACCAATTCATTCTTTCTATCAACGGAAAGGCCTGCAATCGCTATAATAACCTCATGAACCCTCTGTTTTCTTAAAGTTTCGGAGAGATTATATCCTGCGTCATATATGAGCGAGCCATTGATTACTTTTCCTATCTTGTGCAGATCATCATCCAGAAATCCAATTACTTTCATTCTTGCATTAGGATCAAAGTCAATTACCTGCTTGGTAATAATACCATATTGACCTGCTCCGAAAATCATTATATTTTTCCTGTGACGTACGGCATCACGGTAATAAGAAAATAAATTCTTGACCATTACCCTATAAAAAAAAAGTAAAATCACTGCAACCGCAAGGCTGATAATTAATACTGAAAGAGGAATAATTACACTCCCTTGATAAAGATAATTGATATAACTGACTACACCGCTTAGAAAAGTACCCAACACTGTAGTATAGGCAATTCTTATCCCATCCTGCAAAGAAGTATAGCGAATAATTCCCGCATAACTTTGGGTGATGAAAATAGCCAACAAATGACAAATGGTGAACAATACGATCCCTTCCGTAAATTTGAAAGCCAGTACATCTACAATATCAAAATTGAAGCGTAAGAGATAAGCGAAAATAATTGAGCCCAATAGAAAACTCAGATCGATCAATAGTATGATCCATCTGGGTAAAAAGCTTATATTATTAATTTTCCTGATCATTCAACTACAAATATAAACTATTTAATAATAAATTAAACAATTCCATCTAATTATTGTACCAATTGTTTAATTTTTTCGACTATCAATTGTTTTTGACCCATAGATAAAGAGGAGCCTGAAGGGAGACATAAGCCTTTTCCAAACAATTTCTCAGACACTCCATTTACATAAAAGTCACAATCTTTAAAAACAGGTTGTATGTGCATTGGCTTCCACAGAGGTCTTGTTTCAATATTAAAAGTTTCTAAATTTTGTCTCAATTCTTCCGGGCCGATCTGATGGTTTTCATCAAATAGAACACAGGTCAACCATCTATTGGCAAAAGCACCAGGCCTTTCATTCTGAAAAGCAAATCCCAGGCTTCCCAGATTCTCCTGATAGAAATTAAAATTCTCCCTACGCAGAGCTATCCATTTATCCAGTACCTGCATTTGACCACGGCCTATTCCTGCAGAAATATTGCTCATTCTATAGTTATAGCCAATTTCAGAATGCTGATAGTAAGGAGCCGGGTCCCTTGCCTGCGTTGCTAAGTAACGGGCTTTATCAATCCAAGTTTTATTTTGGGAAAGCAGCGCCCCACCACCTGATGTTGTAATGATTTTATTACCATTGAATGAAAATATCCCGAAATCCCCAAAACTACCGGCTCTTTTGTTGTTCCATGAGGCTCCCAATGCTTCCGCAGCATCCTCAATTAAAGGAATATCATATTGCTTGCATATATTTGACACCTCTTCAATTTTACCGGGCATACCATAGAGGTGAACAAAAATTACCGCTTTTGGCTTTTTTCCTTTGGCCGAATAATCTTTAATCGCCTGTTCCAGAAGTTCCGGGTCCATATTCCATGTTTCCTCTTCACTATCTATCAAAACAGGTAAGGCTCCCTGATAGGCAATGGGGTTGATAGTGGCAGAAAAAGTGAAGCTGGAAGCCAATACAATATCATCTTTTTGTACATTCAGAAGAATGAGCGCAAGGTGTATAGCTGCTGTTCCTGAACTTAAGGCAGCAGCATAGGGCACTTTCGCATACTCGGCCAGGTCAGTTTCCATTCCATTAACATTTGGGCCCAATGGTGCTATCCAGTTTTCATCAAATGCTTTATGAATAAAATTAATTTCTTCTCCACCCATATGGGGTGCTGATAAGTATATTCTCTCTTCCATTTAAATATCTCCTAATTGTGGTCTTAAAACGATTTCTTCTACAACTGTTGAATCAGACAAAGCATATGCAGACCACACAGCCGCTGCAACATCTTCCGCTTTCATAAACCTGCTTTCCGGTAAATCCACTCCCTCCCAACTAGCAGTTAAGGTGGCTCCCGGCAATACAGCCGTTACTCTAATGCCTTTTTCCTTCATCTCTTCTCTCAGGCATTTGGTAAATCCTTGCATTGCATGTTTTGTAATACTGTAGGATCCTCCGTTTGAATAAGCTCTTATACCTGCAACACTACTAATAGAGAAAATATGTCCTTCTTTTTGTGCTATCATGGATGGCAACAAACTTTTTGTAAGGTAATAGGCAGAGTAAAGGTTGGTGTTCATCATTAACTCCAGATTTCCATCCGGCTCATCCATAATACTGCCAGGAACAAACACTCCTGTATTATTTATCAAAACTTTAATCTTATTTGTTATACTTAATACATATTCGGAAAAAGTTTGCACTTCGGATTTTTTGGACAAATCAGCAACTCGTATATGGATTGTAGTATTCGAATTTCCTTCAATCTCAGCTTTTAAACTATCTAAATCATTCTGATTTCTTGCACATGTTATAATTTCATAGTTTTCGGAAGCAAACCGTTGTACTAAAGCACGTCCGATGCCCTTTGTGCCACCTGTAACAACAACAAAACCTTTCATATCCCTAATAATTTTATCTGTCGATTAATTAATATAATTTTGATAATTATCAAGCAGCGAAACTAATGATAATTATTCGAGTTCTACTTACTTATGTATCATATATTGTTAAATCAGCTTAATGATATTAAATAAATAATAGAAAAACTGAGATTGAATATTATCTTTAAGATAAATTATTACAGGCGCATGGAATATTCTTTGCCACAAGTATCACTATACAAAAATGAGGGTTGGTTAATGATAAATACATTTAAGGAAATCCCCATCAATAGTTATAGTTTTAAGGTGGCTAGCCAACCTGCTATAGGAGTTTCTTTTCTGGAGAAAAAACAAATTATGACCTTTAAAAAATCAATTATAAATTCATGAAATCATTCGGATCATACCTTATATTCTTAGGAACCATGTTTGTAAGGCGGGAAACCTTTTCCTCCTACGTCAAGCTCACTATTAGTGAATGTCATACCATTGGCTGGAATTCACTTATTATAGTTGCTATAACTTCTACATTTATGGGGGCAGTTACTACGGTACAAACAGCCTATAATTTAGTAAGCCCGTTAATACAGAATTATGTGGTAGCCCAGGTAACCCGGGAAATGGTAGTTTTAGAGTTAGCTCCCACTATTACAGCTATTGTAATTGCCGGTAAGGTGGGTTCAAGCATGGCCAGTGGGCTGGGCACCATGCGCATCTCTGAACAAATAGATGCTCTTGAAGTAATGGGGGTAAACTCTATTTCCTACCTGGTATTACCTAAGATTATTGCCGCAATGCTCATGTATCCTATGTTGGTCGTCATTGCAGGCTTTCTGTCATTATATGGGGGCTATTTAGCCGGCACTTTAACAGGAATTATTACAGAAACAGAATATATTTATGGTATCAGAGTGGGTTTTAATCCTTTCACCTTATCCTTTGCTATGATAAAAGCTGTTGTATTTGCTTTCTTAATCTCTTCTATTTCAGCCTATCAGGGGTATTATACAACCGGAGGAGCTTTGGAAGTAGGTATTTCCAGTACCAGTGCAGTAACCAAAAGTGTTATTGCTGTATTATTGGCAGACTATATTTTAGCAGAATTATTACTTAATTAAATTATGATCGAAGTAAAAAATATTTCTAAGTCGTTTGGTGATACACAGATATTGTTTGACATCTCGGGTAAATTCGAAAGAGGAAAAACCAATTTGATTATTGGAGGTAGTGGTACCGGGAAAAGCGTATTACTAAAGTGTATAGTAGGATTAAACATTCCTGAAGAAGGCCAGGTATTGTATGATGGGCGAAAATTTTTAGAAGCTGATAAAGAAGAAAAAGCTCAAATGAGAAGAGAAATAGGGATGCTCTTCCAGGGAAATGCACTTTTTGATTCTAAAAATATTGAACAAAATGTAATGTTCCCACTCGACTTGCTGACTGATATGAATAAAAGTGAAAGGCTTGACCGAGTGAACCATGTGCTGGAGCGTGTAGGCTTGGAGAATGTAAATAAAAAAATGCCTTCGGAAATAAGTGGGGGTATGAAAAAAAGGGTAGGTCTGGCGAGGGCTATTGTAAATGATATCAATTATTTATTCTGTGACGAACCTAATTCAGGACTAGATCCGAGATCATCCCTCCTAATTGATGAGTTAATCCAGGAAATTACCCACGAATTAAATGTAACTACCATTGTTGTTACCCATGACATGAATTCCGTAATGGGGATAGGAGAATACATTATGTATTTATCCAAAGGACGAAATGTTTGGGAGGGAAATTCAGATACCATACTTACTTCAGGGCAGGAGGATTTGGAGGATTTCATTTTCGCCAGTAAATTCATGAAAAAATTAAGGAAGTCATTATAGCTCCCTCTTGGTCTTTCAAATACATTGGGCTAATTCTAATAGGCGTAGATGTACAGGAGATAATTAACCATTGAATACATGAAGTAAAATGTAAACCCCCTGATCCGACAAATGAAGATCAGAAGAGCGCAGAAAGTTGAACCGAGCCATTATGAATGGTGTGTGAGTCAGTAGATTTCCGCCCACCATATTGGAGCACCAAGTTGAGATCTCCTATGATTTTCTGCCTGACAGATAGGTTCCAGATATAGTTTTTACCGGCCCGCAATCCTTCAAACATTTCATAGGCCAAAGGAGTAACATCACTTTGCAAATCTGAATCAACATTCACAAAGCCTACTTTACTTTCAAATATCCCCCCATTACTATGAATAAATTTATTGGAGATGGAAAGTTGGTCCACTAGTACCTTTCCCCCAATAGCTTCATCAGGACTAACTTTAATTTGTGACTCATAACTTAAGATGGCACGCCAATTTTTAGAACCCTGCCACTGTAGTTGCGGATTGATCCATTGCGCATTATAAGAGAAATCACGCTGTGCCACCACCTCAGAATAGGAATGATGGGAAGATAAGCGGTAGCCAGTCATAATATTCCATGCGTTGAAGGCATTCCACATCCCATTGATGTGATAGGATTTCATTTGGTTTCCTTCAAAACCATTCATTAAAAGCTGTTTTCTGAGTGACTCTATCAGACCAAAATCTAATGATGCCTTCCCTCCTCTGTTATAATACATGTTAGCTTTTACAAATTGCTTCCCGGAAAGTAATTCATCCTGGTTTGAATTATTGACAAAAGGTGAGATTCTATTTTCCCAATTTTCAAATAAATTCCTGGTTTCCAGGTTTGCCTGAAACTGAGCAGAGATTTTCCCAATATATCTCAGCAAACTGTTGGACTTGCGCCAACTGCCCGGCATTCTTACTTGTAACTGGTAGCGCGCTGTATTGATATATGCTGTTTGATAGTTATCCCCCATTGTCAGAATTTTGATGAAATTACGATCACCATATTCTGTTTGATCTTCAAAAAACTCATTGAGTTCCCTCTCCCCATTGCCATTTAAGTCCGACCATGAATGAGTGCCCATTCTCCGGGCTACTTCCTGAAAGAAATAATTGCGCTCCAATACCCTTCCTGTTCCGGTTTGATAATAGAATCTCTGTACAATATTTCCCTCCCAAAAAGCTGTGGACCATTGAACTGCTCCCTGATAAAAATCTTCCGCCACAGAAGATTCATGTGCAGCATTAATACTTCTTTTTGTCATACTAAGGTCAAGGCTACTTTGCTGATTGTACTGCAATCCGGTGGTTATTTGTGTGGTTTGCGACCTTTCGAAAACCTGAAATTCATGCTCAAAAATCTGATAGTCTACCCTGAAATCATGTGTAAGGCTGAAACTCCAGCGGGAGGAATCCTGCTTTCTCAGGTATAACTGATGATTTTCAAAATTCATAAAACTATTAATCAGGGAATCCGCCTGAAAAGCACTATGTTTTTCCATTTGAAAACGATAACCTGGCGTAATTTTCCATTGAGTATAGGAGCCATCCAGTAAAGTTTTAATCCATTGTGTATCATTTGCCCCACCATCATTTTGCATATAAAACAAGGAAGAATGAACCGTCCAATCCCCTTCGTATTGATATTGCAGATGTTGCTGATGACCTTGACCAAATTGCTCTTTCTGTCTCCAATAGGTCTGATAAGTGAGGGTTTGTTTGTCATTTGATAGTTTATTACCAAAACCAATCAAATGTTCCTGTCCGGCCTGATAATTACCCGCCTGTTCTACTCCCCAATCTCTGTTAAACTCCACAGAACGGAAAACCTGAATAGGTAAAAAAGCAGAATCAAGGTATTCGTATGTCAGGTGATATTGATAAGAAAAACCATTGCCGATACTGAGCTTTTTTGATCCACTTTTGTAGCCCAGGGAAAATGCATTACCGGTATTTTTGGATCCTTGGGGATTAAATCTGTTGGCCGTCTTCTCTGAGGAAGCAAAATCAAAGGAAATAACATCTTTGTTTTTCAACTGGTAATCAGCACCTAAAGAAATTACTCTTTGTTTTTTGGGCAATGCTACCTGCTTCAAAGGTGCATAATTACCCTGAGGCACTCCATTCAAAGGAGCCACCCATTGGTATATCACGGCATTTTCCGCACTATTTGAAACAATATAATTACCCTTATTCTCCCCTACCAGAGAAAAATAAACCTGATAAAAAGCCCGCTCAGGATCTTTTGAAAAGTGAAAGATGGAATAGGTATTTCCTTCCGTTACGGTATCCATTCTTGCATAAAGAACTTTATCCTGCTGATAAACCACACTATCAAATGCAGGAATTTCCCCCACGCTCGCATCTTTATCTAGTTCGGACAAAGCCTCCATATCATCAAATGAAAGATCATACAATGCTCTGTTGGGTTGGTCAGCCTCCTGAAAAATCCCGGCTCGTATATTCAGGCGATTAATAGACTGCTGATGCTTGAATATATTTACATTTCGGGCATATTGCTGATCTGAATATTCAAATTCTATTTGAATCCTGCTAAACTTATTAATGTAGAGTGTAGCATTAAAAGAAATCTCTGCTGCATTATAATCAATGATATAATCATTTTCCATGCCTCTCTGCAACAGTTTGCCGTCCAGATAGACTTTCTCTGAGCCAGCTAAAAGAAAAATAAAAGGTTCATTCTGTGGCCCCTTTATTCGATATGGACCCAAAACCCCTTCAATAGGCTCAATTAGCTGCATCCCTGTTTTGCTTCGAGAGAATGAAGTAACAGCTTCAGTATGGGATGCCGTGGTATCTACCGACAGTTTATTAGTGGAGATTCCAATTCCCTGAACTTGCCGATTATACCTGAGGAAATGGGATGAAGGTTCAGATTTTACCAATATATCACCTCCCTGAAGTGACCAGTTCCTGTGTTTAATTTTTACATTTACCCTGTCAAAATCCTGCAGTCGCTGAGTATTGCCTTCTGGTTCAAAAGGCATTTGCTGATCAGTTAACCGGGCTTGCAGCATTAGTTCATCTGATATTTTGCCTGATATACTCAGGTCCATCACTGAGTGCATGAAAACCGATTGCTGACCACCTCCGGATACGCTACGCATAAATGCACCATCAACTTTCAATCCTGAAAGGCCTAAAGCTTCCTGCGTAGTAAGATTCTTATCCCTGAATGATAGCTCGTCTTTAAAAAGCACTGTGCTATCATATAAATCAATGGAAACAGGAGCTTTTACCAGCCCGGATTTTTTGAGAACATAATTAAAACATATTTCATAAGACGAAGCATCTACGTGCTCAGTAAGCCTTAAAAATCCTGAAACTTTATCATATTCAAAGGAAAAAAATTCGTTCTGAGCATTTTTAACCACGATAGAAGAAGGAATTACTATCACAGAATCGGGCAAAATAATATTCGCTTGCTCTGTAGCAAAGCAAATATTTTGTGCTTGTAGCGAAAATGAAATTTCACTAAACACCACAATTAAAAGCAATATTTTTAAATGGCGTCTGTACAAATTATTCCATATACTTCAATTCTAAATAAAAAGTAGTCCCTTCGTCAACTGAACTTTCAAACCAAATTTTGCCCCCTGCATGCTCCACACCTCTTTTAGCAATGGCCAATCCTATTCCTGAACCCGTTTCTTTAGTGGTAAAGTTAGGTAAAAATACCTTTTGATGATTTTCTTCCGGTATTCCAATACCATTATCTGCTATGGAAATCAGCACTTTATCCTCAGTCCAACTTAATTCTATTCTCACTTTGGCTGCATCAGTATCAGGCTTGCTTTGCAGTGCATTAATAATCATGTTGTTAAAAATACGTTCTATTATTTTTTTATCAACCCATGCAAAAATATTCTCCTCAGGCAGATTCAACTCAATCTGATTATGCTGTGCCTGGAAAAAAGAAACAACTCTCGTAAGGATTTCTGACACGCAAACCTTTTCATTATCAGGAATAGGCATTTTTGCAAAAGAAGAAAAGGAAGTAGCAATATCACTCAGGTTGTCTACTTGTGACAATATAGCTTTTATCTTTGCAGATGCTTCAGGCATAGGATTATCACTATTCTCTAATCTCATTTGAAGATGTTGCAAGGACAACTTCATAGGTGTAAGGGGATTCTTGATTTCATGAGCCACCTGTTGTGCCATTTCACGCCATGCGGATTCTTTTTCAGTACGGCTTAATGCCAAACGACTTTTCTCCAGTTTAAGCAACATATCATTGTATTCGCTAATCAACAAACCTATTTCATCATCTACTTTCCAAACCAAAGGTTCATTATTGGCAGCAAGGTTTACCTGGGCCAATTTTTCCTTCAATAAATTCAATGGGTCCGTTAAAATTTTAGTAGCAGCATACGCCAAAAACATAAATATGATAAATGAGGCCACAAAAATATTGAATACATTAGTTAATAAGTCCGTCAATAAAGCATCATATTCCTTATTGGATTTAAAAAATGGGCTGGCCAAAATCGCCAATAAATCACCGGAATCATAAGAGCGAATGCCTATATAAGCAGATTGGTAATTTAGCTTACCAATTGTTTCCTCCAAAGTCACCATTTTCTTTTCTCCAAACTTGATAGCTGCAAAAGCATTCGGGTTTACATACTCGGAAAGTATTTTCTTCTCAAAAATCTGAGGTTGGCTTGTCACCAATAGCTTTCCATTGAGCCCATAAATATTCATGTCGCTGTTAACTACTTTGGTGATAGTAACCAATTCACTATTAAAGCTTTCCCGATCAACTTCCCCCCTGTTAAACTTCATGATTAAATCAGTCATTTGCTCAGCTACCCGTCTGGTCCTGTCTTGATAGGAAGTAACTATATCCTGCAAAAAAGTAGCATTAACAAAGCTAACAGTACTTACACTTACTGATATTAGTGGCACTAAAAATGCCAATGAAAAATAGAGCTGAATTTTTGCTCCCAAACCCACCGTATTCGCCTGCCACTGGGCACGAATAAAGTAAAAAACAGAAAATGTGAAAATAATGGTAAAGCAAAGAATGAAGAAGAAGGAAAAGTTGGAGAAAAACCTAAACATGCTTTGATCAACAGCACTAAACACCAATACTTCACTACCGTCCTCTAAAATGGTTAATTTCAATTTCCTCTCTCGTTCCATATCCTGAAAGGTTTCGTCAAGAGCAGAAGTCTTTGATTCAATTGTTCTAGGGAAATTCAAATTACCTACACTATAAGCTAATGTGTCATTCTTATACAAAGCGTAATCGTAGGGTATTTCACTTACAGTGGGCACAAAGCGTTTATCTACCAATAATTCAGGGAAAACATTGTCAGGGCGTATCTTTTTGAGTTTCAGCTCCAGCACAATCGTGGCCAAAACATAATTACCAATCTTAATTTCCAATAAATAGATGTACTTGTTTTTAATCTGACTTCCTTCATTGGTGCCCACCAGGAATAAATTGATGTCGGACCTGCTATTTCTGTTACTTAACTGATCTACAGGGTAGGAAGCAGAAAACGAAGCAGAATTAGCCGGATATAATGATTGGCCACTCGCATCATAGATTGTTATTTTCTTTTCATACTTATCAAAATAATCATTGTTTAGGTAATACTTTTCAATTTTATCAACCACCGATTTGTAGGGAGTAATAGGAAGTAAAAACTGCTTGCGAATAAATTGATCTTGTTTGAGGCTTGCATCTATTTGTGAAAGGCTATATTCAGCCAACACATCATTGTCGTTCATTATGCGGTTACCAAGGCTATTGAGGTTATTTCTTTCAATAACATTCTCCATGTACAAAACTGCCCATGAAGAAACTAAAGAAATAGCACTTACCAACAGAAAAAGATAAATGAAACTAAGAAAGCTTAATTTCAATAAACTATGGGCCAAATGCCAATAGTAAACAACTGAATTGAGTACTAAAACAATTACAGTTACCCACACAAATGGGGCATTAATTTTCAGGCAAAGCAGAATAAACAATAATATTCCCAAAGATTGATCCCGAAGGAATACCTTGGGGCCAGTTATAAAGCTGCTATTCCATTGATGGACCCACCTTAACACATGAAAAATGATGAGCCCATAAATAATGACCCCGGCAAAGGTCAAAAATTTGAAAACATTTAAATCCACACTGTTGGTGATATCCAGTCCCCACTGGGAATGGCGGTAAATAAGTTCGATAAAACCATAAATCAGGAGTACAATTCCATAGGTAATAAACTGGAAAAGAGCAGACCTGACAATATGATATTGGATCAAGTGCTTATGAGTAAGTAGCCTGCACTGGTTAATGATGAAATATACTACTACAAACAGAAAGATAGTATTGAGGATAAGTGTTCCAAATGATGAATTCAGTATAGAGGAAGCAAAGTATTTGGGATTAAATAAATCCATTTCCTCAGATTGAAATGGCACATTAAGCATCCACATAAGGAACCTTATCAAAGTTAAACCTACAATAAAAAACAATAAAGGCTGATAATTCCCCTTTGCAGAGCGATTGGCAGAAAACTGCCATAACCATATGATTAGTAGGATTACGGAAAGTATTTCAAGCGAAATAATTAAAATATGAAGCCACTCCTTATGGTTTTTAAACTCCTTCTTAAGGTTGATATAAAACAGCACTTCACCTGCATTGTTGTACAAAGGAAAGCTATTGGAAAGTTTTGATTTCCTTAAAGAAATATCGGATTGCTTAAATATTTCAGTATTAAATGAAGGTTGAATGTAGTCATTGTTAATATCATAGTTCTGGTGAAGGGGGAGCACAAATATCAAAGTAATATTGCTCTCCAAAGATCTCCTGACTAAATAGAGAAATTCACCTGACTTCCGGGATTGAAACTGCCAACCCTCCCTCAGGCTACGGTCCACTTGAGGAATAACTCTATCATCTGACCAATAAACCAATTGGTTATTTTTAAAGAGATAGAACGGATAAGCACTTTTTAACTTATTCAACTCCTGAAACTCAAAATCAGGATGATCACTCAAATAAGCTATGACTCCGGCTTCATTCTCTCTGACCTTTTTAACCTCCTCATCAAGATGCTTTTGAGTAGAAGTGATATAATCCACCTCATTGTTCTCCAGGGAAGTATAAATAATTCTAAGAAATACTATTCCAATGATAATCAATAAGCCAAACCATAAATATTGATGTGTTTTCACAGGCAGAATTTATTTAATCATAACAAGATAGCAATAATCGTACTCAGGACTAAGAAGGAAGAAGAAATTAAGCCAGCACCAGGCTTCGATATGGTGTAAGGAATAGAAGAAAGAACAAATACAAATAGTAAATAATTGAAAAGGCTAGATTATATAACAGCTTTAATTGTTTCTGCTATTGGCAATTAAGTCCTTAAAGCTTCTGCTTCTTTTTTGTTTTTTACTTTGCCTGTACCAAAAGTAGGCAATTATCATCACCAAAAGATAAGGTGCTGCAAAAAGGTATAAAATCCCATAGTTAAGTCCCGGTGCAATCCCGGCTTCTCCATTATTTACATTATTTTCTACAGTAGCCCTACACATGGCACATTGCGCCAATACTTCATTTATTCCAAAGAAAATAAATACAATAACTGATAGAAAAATTCTTTTCATGATAGGGAATATTGTGTTAATTATCAAACCCGGTTTTACTATTCAGAGTTCAATCAATGCATATAATAAGGACTTATCATCAAATAAACAACCACACCTGTAATAGAGACATACAACCAAATAGGAAAAGTATATTTAACAATTTTCCTATGCTTGTCAATTTTATCTGTTAAAGCAAAATAGAAGGCAAACAGCACGAAAGGAACTACAATAGCTGCTAATATAATATGAGAAAGCAATACAACAATATAAATGCTTCTCAAAGACATCAATTCTTGCGTCTTTTCAACTTCATCAAGTACTCCATTTCCATTAAGGTCACCAAATACAGTTGAGTCTGCAGTGGCATGATAAATCACATAAGACACCAGGAACAAACTACCTAACGTAAAAGCAATAGACATCATCAGCCTGTGTGCCTGAATGTTCTTCCTTAAAATAAATACCAAGCCAAGTATTAAAACAATAGAGGTCACACTATTAAAAGTAGCATTCAGGTGTGGTAGTAAATAAACCCAATCACCTGCACCTTCAATTTTCTGAGGGGCAAAAATTAAAACAGCCACTACCACAGGAATAACAATAGAAAGAATCCATATTAATCCTGAAAATGATCTTTTGGTTTGAATTTCTGTATTCATCTTAATTTCCCTTCTTACTTAATAGTATTCTTATTTCCAATATCAGTCTATCCACATCTTTTGTTTCCAAACCATCGTAATATCCCCGAATTTGCATATCTCCATCAATAAGCACAAGAATTTTTGATAGGTCTAACTTCATTTCTGCCGGATGGTCTCCTACCCAATTTTTGGTGGGTAGTGCTAAATAACAAGTAGTTAATAAATCATAAAAATCCGAACTTACATGATACTGATATGCATTCTCAGAATTAATGAATTTATTACCCTGGAAATAGCTACTATCCTTGGCTACTAGTATTGTATGAAGTTCAATTTTTTCCTGATCTGAAAAAGTATCTAACAGCCTCTTCAATTCATTCTGTAATGGTTGGTTATCAACACCAGACTCAGGGAAATGCAATACGTTGATATTCTCTTTAAGTACTTCATGTAGCTTAAACCTTTTTCCATTAACAGTATGCAGACTGTCCTCTATTTCGCTAATTTGAACAAAATCAGTACATTGTTCATTTCTATCAATAAAATATTTAGGCAGATCAAATTCATTCTTCCCATAAAAAGTAAGCAATAGGTATAATATCACCGGCAAGCTTAACACCACAAAAAGAATTAGAATCTTAGAAATTTTCATGTGTATAAGTTTATTATCAATGGTCACATGCCCCAAAGGGATCCCTTCGGGAGAATTCAATAAATTTTATTCATCCTCGGTTGGTATGTTAAGGATTCTAAAATTTATGCTCATTTCATGTGTATATGTTCGTTTTAAGTTGCCACATGGAATTCGCGATAAATATTCATCTGGCGGTTGGTCCCGAGTACTCGGGATGCTCATTTCATAATATATAAAAAAATCAGGTTGAGACTTCAACCTGATTTCAATTTTGCTTAAAAGAGAATAATTTATTAATATCTCACATCAAAAATGGCACTACCTTCAAACATCAGGGCTATAATTAGCCAAACAATAAGGACTAATGGACCTATAATAGACCATATCAATGTTTTTTGCTCATGTTTTAAGTGCATAAATTCAGCAACTATATAGAAAGCTTTTACTACTGTAAGACCTAAAAATATAGATACAAGCAAAATCCCCCTCTCCATAGTGAATGCGAAAATAAACTCTATAATGGTCACTACGGCAAGTATACCTGCAACCCTCCAAATCTTTTTGGTTTTTTCTTTATCCTCAGGGATTACCTGAACATTGTTAGTTTCTTCGTTAGACATAGTTCAATAGATTAAATCAAGTAAAAAAGCGTAAATACAAAAACCCACACCAAATCGACAAAGTGCCAGTATAATCCGGACTTCTCAACCATTTCGTAATGGCCTCTTTTATCGTAGGTTCCTACCACTGCATTAAAGAAAATGATAAAATTAATTACCACACCACTAAATACATGGAAGCCATGAAAGCCTGTGATGAAGAAGAATAAAGAGGCAAATAATGGCGGTCCATACTGATTAATAGTGAGATTAGCTCCATAGATAACTTCTCCGGCAGCTGTCATTGTTCCTTCATCCGTACCATGGATAAAGTGACTCCACTCCCAGGCCTGGCAACCTAAAAATGCCAAACCACCAATAATAGTCCAGAGCATCCATTTAATCACTCCTTTTCTATCCATTCTATGGCCGGCTTCTACTGCAAGCACCATTGTTACACTACTTAAAATCAAAATGAAAGTCATGATACCCACAAATATCAATGGCGCATGTACACCATGTAGAAAAGGGAGAGCTTCAAAAACCATCTCAGGTATTGGCCAATACTCTGTACTGAATTCAAAATCAGCTACAGATCCCGAATAAGCAGGATGTGAGTAACGGATCAAACCATAAGTGATTAGTAATGCCGAAAAGCTAAAAGCATCGGATAGTAGGAAAAACCACATCATAAGTTTCCCATAACTCGTATTCATGGGAGCCATTCCTCCACCCCATCGGCTCTTAGCCGTATCCATTGTTGCAGTAGTTGCCATAAAGTTTACTGTTCTATTAGATTGATTAATGATTTAACAACAAAAATATGTATAAATATACCCAAAGTCCATCTAAAAAGTGCCAATATGTAGTACACATTTCCATTTTCACCATGTTTTTTGAGTGAACCTTGTATTTGAAAGCCGAAAATAACATAATAAATATGAATATCACTCCTGTAATCAGGTGAAAAGCATGAAGTCCTGAAATTACATATAAGAATGACCCCGCAGGATTACCCACAAAATAGACTTCAATATCTACTAAGGCTCCCCATGCATAATATTGACCTACCAAAAATGCAATAGCCAAAGCTGATGTAAGCACCATTGCAACTTTTAAAGTTTTAAAATTATCCTTTCTGGCAGCTGCATAAGCAATATGCATGGTAACACTACTCGATAATAAAATAAAAGTATTGATAAGAAAAACAGTAGGCAGTTCATAAATCAACCAATCACCTTCTGCTTGCCTCACTATATAGGCACTTGTTAATGCTGCAAACATCATTACTATACTCACAATGAAAAGCCACATGGCAAATTTCAAAGGATGCATCGATAAAATTTTTAAGCTAGGCTTAATGTCTTTTTGATCTATTTCAATTGATTTATCCATAATTAAATTTTATCTAATAAATAAGCTACCTGAACTATCGGTAAATAAAGAAAAGATCCAAACATTATTTTTAATGCAGCTTCTTTACTGCATTCTTTCATTAAATAGAAAGTTTGACTTAAAAATAACACACCGCAAATAGTGGCCACCAAAGCTGAAGTAACTCCGGTAATTCCAAACAGAGTAGGTAGCAAACCCAATGGAATTAAAAACAAAGTATAAATCATAATTTGAATAGCAGTATTCAAATCCTTTTGTCCCCCTGAAGGTAACAGTTTAAATCCAGCTTTTTTATAGTCTTCATCAGCTACCCAGGCTATAGCCCAAAAATGTGGGAATTGCCAGATAAATTGTATACCAAAGATAATCCAGGCCTCTACACTAAATCCGTTAGTTGCAGCTACCCAACCCAATAATGGAGGCAGAGCTCCTGGTATGGCCCCGGCAAATACTGCAATAGGCCCTACTCTTTTGAGAGGTGTGTATACAAAGCTGTAAAGCAACAAAGATAGTAGTGATAGTAAGGTGGTCAATAGATTTGTAAACACCAAAAGTAGTCCCAGTCCTGCAATACCTGTTATGATGGCAAAAAGAATAGCTTCATTTTTACTGATCATGCCAGTAGGTAATGGCCTGTTCTTGGTTCTATCCATTTTCTTATCATGCTCTACTTCAATAATCTGATTGATGGTAACAGCAGAACCTGAAACCAAAAATCCACCAAAAGCCAGAAATGTTAAAACCATCCAATTAATAGAGCCACCGGAGAAGCCCAAAACGTACCCAAATGCTGAGGAAAAAGCTACAAGGAAGCTTAGCCTTGGCTTCAATAAGGTATAAAAACCCTTCAAATAAGTACTTAATATTTCTGAGATACCCAAACTTTGTGTTTCAGGATATTGCATAAGCTGATGTATTTACTTTTTTATCCATAAATGATACTTGTAGCAATAAATAAAATTGCCATCCGAAAATCAAACTCCCTAAAACCAAATGTAAAGGCTGAACCCAAAAAGGGACTCCAAAATACGCCATTACTGCCCCGGAGAGTATTTCGATTAATATAAATGATATCAAAACCTTGGTATGAAAAACCAATTTTTGATGCTTAGGGTTCGATTGTAACAACACATAAAACAGATAAAAGTGATAAATGGCTATAAGTATGGAAAACGACCTGTGAATATAAAACTGAAGTCCCAATCCTGCTATCCAACTATCCCGCTGACTCTGTCCCAATCTTTCCGCTACCATATCTAAAGACTCTCTCACCTGGGTGCCAAAAACAATTTGCAACAGCATAAAGAATAATCCTATAATCAACAACACTTTTAATTTACCCGATTGCTTTATTTTTCCCGGGGCAACTTTATTCGCAGAATAAAAATAGAGTGCCGTTAGTACAGCCAGGATCACCAAAGCCAGAATCATATGCAGTGTAATTAGCCATGACAACAAATTAGTAGAAACGACAATAGATCCTATCCACCCCTGAATTAGCACCAAAATCAGACTGCTAAATGAAAGCCAAAAAAGCTTTCTATTCGTACTAAAGTATTTTATAGACCCTATAAAGCATAGAATGATTAGAAATCCAACAAGTGCTCCTAATAATCTGTTAACATATTCAGTCCAGGTTTTATACTTGTTAAATTCAGCTTCCTCCTTGATAGATTCATCAGCCAAAATAGCTTCCCCTATGTCAGCATATCCAAAGAAATCAAGATATTCCGCGAATTTTATATTCTTCTGATGTCTGTAATCTGCATAAAATTCCTGATAATCCTCCGGCAATTGGCCTACCTCTGTTGGAGGCACCCAGCTTCCAAAGCACTTGGGCCAATCCGGACAGCCCATTCCAGAACCTGTACTTCTCACTATACCGCCAGCAAGAATTAAAAGATAAACAGCTACCAGAGTAACTGTTGTCAGTTTACTATAGTAGCTGCCTATATATTTCTCATTATTAAGATTCTGTTGTCTTTGCATGAGCCGAAGTATTCAGCTGTTCTTGTTTAGCTAACTCTTGCTCATGAGGAAGATTAGACTCAGGAGTAGTAGATAACGGAACATGCTGAGGAATAAAATCATCCTTTGCACCTGGCTTACTATAATCATATGGCCATCTGTACACTTTAGGAATTTCACCCACCCAGTTACCGTGTCCCGGCTCTATAGGCGCTGTCCATTCCAAAGTATTTGAATTCCAAGGATTTTGCGGTGCTTTTTTACCTCTGTACATGCTATAAAAGAAGTTGAACAGAAATATAAACTGTGCAGCCACTGTAACGAAAGCAGCTATACTCACAAACATATTCAAATCAGTATAACCACTGAAAGCGTCAAAATTAGTCCATGAATAATATCTTCTTGGGAAGCCTGCAATACCAATATAGTGCATCGGGAAGAAAATCAGATAAACACCAATGAAAGTCATCCAGAAGTGAATATGTCCTAATTTAGCATCCATCATTCGCCCGAACATTTTTGGGAACCAGTGATAAATTCCTGCCAATAAACCAAAGATAGATAAACTACCCATTACAAGGTGAAAGTGAGCTACAACGAAGTAAGTATCATGCAATTGAATATCAATTACTGAATTCCCTAAGAAAATACCCGTCAAACCTCCTGAAATAAAGAAGGAAACCAAACCAATTGAAAATAATGTAGCCGGTGTAAAGATGATATTTCCTTTCCAAAGTGTGGTTATGTAATTGAACACTTTAACCGCTGATGGTACCGCTATAATTAATGTCAGGAACATAAAGACTGATCCTAAGAATGGATTCAAGCCTGATACAAACATATGGTGAGCCCATACCACGAAAGAAAGAACCGTAATTCCCAACATAGAACCAATCATGGCCCTATATCCAAAAATAGGTTTTCTTGAATTGGTAGCAATAATTTCAGAAGTAATACCCAAAGCAGGCAACAAAACAATATACACTTCAGGGTGTCCCAGGAACCAGAATAAATGCTGGTACAAAATTGGGCTCCCCCCCATATTAGGTAAAGCTTCACCACCTATATAAATATCAGATAAGTAAAACGATGTACCGAAACTTCTGTCGAAAACCAGCAATAATGCTGCAGCAAATAGTACAGGGAAAGATAACAAACCAATAACTGCTGTTAGGAAAAATGACCAGATTGTCAGAGGTAATCTGGTGAAGGTCATACCCTCAGTTCTAAGGTTGATAACCGTAGTAATATAATTAATACCACCTAATAATATAGATACGATAAAAAATACCATTGCCACTAACCACAGTGTCATCCCAAGTTGAGATCCTTGAATAGCCTGAGGCAACGCACTTAATGGAGGATAAACTGTCCAACCACCGGCAGCAGGTCCTGACTCGATAAATATTGATGATAACATAACAATACTGGAAATAAAGAAAAACCAGTAAGATAACATATTCATAAAACCGGAAGCCATATCCCTGGCTCCTATTTGAAGAGGTATTAAATAATTACTAAAAGTACCACTCAAGCCTGCGGTAAGAACAAAGAATACCATAATGGTACCATGCATTGTTACCAAAGCCAAATAAAATTCAGGATCAATTTTTCCGGCTTCAGTTAACCAGCCACCTAATACGGGGCGTAGCCACTCCAAATTAGCACCTGGAAAACCCAGCTGTACACGGAACAGCACAGACATTAAAACTCCTATAATCCCCCAAAAAATACCTGTAACCAGGTATTGCTTGGCAATCATTTTATGATCTGTACTAAAAATATATTTAGAGATAAAGCTTTGCTTGTGGTCATGATGTTCATCATGGTGAACATCATGTCCTATATTCAATTCTGTCGTTGTTGACATAACTTTATTATTTAATTTTGTTTTTCTAACTCTTTGTTATCGATTCCTGTTTTCATCATTGCCAATTCTTTTAAATCAGCCGGCACATTAGCCAAATATTCAGGATTTCTCTTCAAGAATGATTCTTGTTCAGCGTACCATTTTAAATAATCTTCAGTTTCATCCACAACCATTGTCAACTTCATGGAAAAATGGCCTTTTCCACAAATTTCAGTACAAGCAATTTCATAATTGAAATCAGGGTCGTTTAATTCCTCCCTCATCTGCTCAGTTGTTTTGGTGGCAGTGAATGTAAATGAAGTAGGCATACCTGGCACTGCATCCATCTTCAATCTGAAGTGAGGTGCAAATACACTATGCAAAACATCTCTCGCTCTGATATTGAAAGTTACAGGCTCTCCAACCGGAATATGCATCTCTCTCGGGATAAAATCATCATAAGCAGCTTTATCACTAAAATCAATACCAAAAGCATTTGTGGCATCAACCACTCTATAGTCACTATTACCTAATTCGCCATCAACCCCAGGGTATCTTACTGCCCATGCAAACTGGTAACCCATTATTTCTATATTATTGGTGTTTTCTGGGGCCGGAGCCGTTACATCAGTCCAAACTCTCCAACCTGTAAAAACCAGGATGGCCAATACAATGGCCGGAACAAAAGTCCAAATAACTTCTAATTTGTTATTCTCAGGGTAAAACAGCGCTCTGGAATCTTCTTTGTATTGGTACTTCCAGGAGAAGTAAAACAATAATATTTGCGTTAATACAAATATTACTCCCGTTACGGCCATTGTTACCCAGAACATAAATTCGTATTCGCTTCCATGCTCTGAAGCAACAGGCAAATTATAGTTTTCAAAATCCTTAAAAGAATACCAAAAGAATAAAAAACCCATTACAACCAGGAAAATCATGAACATGGCTCCATTTATCCTGTTGGAACCCTTATCCACTTTACCTGAATCCCCACCTTTGGCAACACTGATTAGCGATGAAATTCTGAAGATCAGAAACAATATCGCCAACAAAAGCACTACACCTAATACTATAGCTAAATTAAACATATACTAGTTATTACTTTTAATAAATTAAAATACGTGATGATGTTTAGACTCTTCCAACATCGGATGGTTTTTAGCCACTAATGGATGTTTAGCAAGGCTGGTAAGTGCTACAAAAAGGAACCCTACACCAAATATCATGGCCATCCCTATTTCCAGAAGCCCGAATCCACCATTTTCCGCTAATACAGCTGGTGTAATCATTAAGTAGAAATCAAACCAATGTCCGATCAAAACTATGATAGTCACAATCTTCAAAAACACAGTGTGTCGCTTTGAATCCCTAGGCATGAAAACCAGAAAGGGGAAGAAAAAGTTTAAAATTAAATTAACAAAAAACACCGTGCTATAATGATCACTTGAAAGCCTCTCTATGAAATAAACTGTCTCTTCAGGAATGTTGGAATAGTAAATCAACATAAACTGGGAGAACCATATATAAGTCCAGAAAATAGAGAAAGCAAATACAAATTTACCTAAATCGTGCAATACGCCTGTGGTAACTATTTTTAAATAACCATTTTCCTTTAAAATAACAGTTATTAATGTAATTGCCGCTAAAGCAGTAACCCACCAGCTGGCAAATACATACCAGCCAAACATAGTGGAGAACCAGTGTGTATCAATCGATAATATCCAATCCCATGCTGAAGTAGAAGATGTTACTGCAAAGAAAACAATAAATACAGCTGAAATTCCTCTTAACTTAAAGAAGTAATTATTTCCACCATTAATATCTTCTTCCAAAGACCTTTTCCTGATGAAACGGAAAATGATGTACCAGCCAACGAAATAAACTATCATTCTGGCAATGAAAAATGGCGTATTAAGGTAAGCTTCCTTTCCAGCAATGATTTCATCATATCTTGGGTCATTGGGGTCCATTAGATAACTATGGGTCCAATGGAAAATATCATGACCTCCAACAAGAAAGATGATTAATGTTAAAATTCCTGCAATAGGCAAATAACTACCAAATGCCAATGGAATTCTAATAAGTGATGCTGACCAACCAGCCTGGGAAACGTATTGAATTGCTACAAAGAATACTCCTAATAAAGCAATCCCTAAAAAATACATATTGTTAATCCACAAATTGGCAAAAATTCTCTTTAGCCATGTAGCATGTCCATCTCCATGAGCTTCCTCAGCATGCTCAGGTTCACCAAAATGATCCTGATCAATATCCTCAGTTGCATGCGCATCTTCCAGATCATCCACTACTATAGGGGCATTATGCATAGTAGCATCCGGATCATCAATTGTGGCATGATGATCAGTATTAGAGGCTGTAAATATGCCTAGCCCTAGTAATACTACACCTACAATTGCAAGAATAGAAAGGATTTTTTTTGCTTTCGCTGTAAATTGAAATTGTTCTTCAGCCATGATTTATAATCTTATAAACTGTTTCTATTTATTGTTTCTGTAAAGTTTCAACATATCGAACAATCTTCCATCTGTCCTCTTGCTGAACTTGAGAGCCATGAGGCCCCATTCTGCGAATTCCATGTGTGATCACATGAAAAATATGTCCTCCGGATAATTGTGATGTCGCACCAGAATTATAAGCAGGCACTCCTTTTAAAGCTTGTCCCACTAAAGCCGTCTCATCCATAGAGCCACCACCATTTTCACCGTGACAGTGGGTACAATACTTAGTATATAAAACCTTCCCTTCCGCTATCACTGCGTCTTCAGCAGGGAAAGGGTTTTCTAATGTTCTTGCAGCCAAATCTACACTATCTTTGTGAAGCCTGTATGGAATCATTCCATTTCTTGAACGAGGCACAGAGTTTTCAGCAGGTAGCCTCATATTCATTTCAAACGGATTATTAGGATTTGAACTGTAATATTCTCCATATTCATCCTCATCTGAAACGACCCAATCACCTTCACTTTTATCAGTGATTTGAATCAAGGGCTCATAAGGAACTGCATGATACATATTGGGTGCAAATTCAGTACCGGGATCATCCTTGCCTGCTCCACATGAAGTCAATACAAAGGCAAGCACAGGAATTGAAATTATTTTATAGTTATTGAATTTTAACATTTTGCTTGATTCAATTAAATGATTTTTCGTTTACTTCAGACGCACCTGATTCCATTAATAAAGTGCTTAATTCCTTGGTGTTCTTACTGTTTTTAGCCAAATCAATAGCCATTACATGTTTGTCATCAGTGCTTCGGATGTCAAAAGTAACCGGTTTTCCGTAAGGCTTTAAATTACTGATGACAAAGAAAGTAGCCACCATACCTAATGCAGCAAGTAACACTGTTACCTCAAAAGCAACAGGAATAAAAGAAGGTATAGCTATATGATCCTTACCTCCAATTATCATTGGCCAGTCAATTCCCATCATATAAATCATCATCAAAAAAGCCAATGATGTACCTGTTAGTCCGAATACAAAAGCAGCAATTGAAATTCTTGATCTTTTATATCCTAGCTCATCATCCAAACCGTGAACCGGATAAGGAGTATAGCATTCATGTATTTTAACATCATTTCCGCGGATTTTCTTGATAGCACTTAATAAGATACTCTCATCATCAAAAATCCCTACGACAAAGTTTTTACCACTTTCCATTTTTATTTCTTATTTGAAATTTCACCTGAACTAGATTTCAATACTGCCTTCACTTCTGCCATGTTGATCACCGGGAAAAACTTAGCGAAAGAGAAAAACAAAGTAAAGAATAAACCAAAACTGAAGAGATAAATACCCATATCATATATAGTAGGGCTAAACATTGCCCAACTTGATGGTAAATAATCCCTGTGCAAAGAGGTTACTATAATTACAAAACGTTCAAACCACATCCCAATGTTCACAATAATGGACAGTATAAAAGTAGCCCATAAACTGGTTCTGATTTTCTTAAACCAGAAGAGTTGTGGGGAGATTACGTTACAAGTCATCATAGCCCAATATGCCCACCAGTAAGGTCCTGTTGCCCGGTTTAAAAACGCATATTGTTCATATTGAACTCCTGAATACCAGGCCATAAATAATTCGGTAATATAAGCAACACCCACTATAGATCCGGTAATCATAATGATGATGTTCATCAACTCAATATGGTTAATGGTAATATAATCCTCCAACTTATAAACTTTCCTGGTAACCAACATTAATGTCAGTACCATGGCAAATCCGGAGAAAATAGCTCCTGCAACGAAGTAAGGAGGAAAAATAGTAGTATGCCAACCAGGAATTACAGAGGTGGCAAAGTCCATTGATACAATAGTGTGTACAGAAAGTACTAAAGGTGTGGCCAGGCCTGCTAAAACCAAAGATACAGTTTCGTATCGCTGCCATGTTTTTGCTGCCCCATCCCAACCAAAACTTAAAGCCCCGTATATGGCCTTTGAAATTTTATTGGTTGCTCTATCACGTATAGTGGCAAAATCAGGAATTAAACCGATATACCAGAATACTAATGATACAGTAAAGTAAGTACTAATAGCAAAGAAATCCCAAAGCAAAGGCGAGTGAAAATTCACCCACAAAGACCCCCAGGTATTGGGAATTGGAACAAACCAGTAGAAACTCAACCAGGGCCTTCCTGTGTGGATTAAAGGGAATAACAAAGCACAGATTACAGCGAAAATAGTCATCGCCTCTGCCGCCCTGTTAATGGATGTTCTCCACTTTTGACGGAACAATAATAATACTGCAGAAATCAAAGTACCTGCGTGACCAATACCTACCCACCAAACGAAGTTAGTGATATCCCAGGCCCAGCCTACAGTTTTATTTAATCCCCACATGCCGATACCATCCCAAAGGGTAATGGCTAAAGCATAACCTCCAACAAATAAAGCCCCTAATGAAAGCACCATAGCGCCCATCCATCTAGGGTTAGGCTTTGCTTCCACATGCCTACATATATCATGAGATACATCATGATAAGTTTTATTTCCTGTTACTAGTACCTCTCTTACAGGTGAAGTGACATCCATATTGCTATTGTTAATTAATTAAGCTTCTTTATTTACTTTATCTTTATTCCTGATCTTAGTCATGTACCAGATATTCGGGGCAACCCTTAATTCTTCCAACACATGGTAAGCTCTCTCATTATTTACCTCTTTGATTGGTTCATTATTTACCTGTTCCAATTTTAAGTATTTTGAAATTGAAGATTCAGGATTATTTAAATCACCAAACATAATGGCATCTGAAGGACATGCACTGGCACAAGCTGTAGTTACATCATCGTCATTCATCTTTCTCTTCTCTTTCTTAGCCTGTAATTTACCTGCCTGAATACGCTGTACACACATGGTACATTTTTCCATTACCCCACGGGAACGTACTGTAACATCAGGGTTCAATACCATTTTACCCAATGTGTTATTCATGGAAGAGTTTTTGTCAAATTTCTCGTTATCGTGATATTTGAACCAGTTAAATCGTCTCACTTTATACGGACAGTTGTTTGCACAATATCTTGTACCAACACATCTGTTATAAGTCATTTGATTCAGGCCTTCTGAACTATGCGTTGTGGCAGCTACGGGGCAAACCGTTTCGCAAGGTGCGTTATTACAATGCTGACATAGCATTGGTTGAAAAACAACTTCAGGGTTTTCCGCAGCTTGTTCCAAACCTTTTAAATCCTCAGGATTAGCATCTGAGCTATAATATCTGTCAATACGCATCCACTGCATATCCCTTCTCATAGCTACCTCAGCTTTACCTACAACCGGAATATTGTTTTCCGACTGACAAGCAACAGTACAAGCTGCACAACCTGTACAAGAGTTAAGGTCAATTGCCATTCCCCAATGGTGGTTGTTATATTTGTGCCCATTCCAAAGCGTTAACTTTGAAGGAGCTACTTTCCCTTTACTGGTAGCGATATGAGGCTGAAAATCCCTCTCCCAATCTTTTTTCTTATAATCTTCTAATAGGGCTTCCTGAATAACTGTTTCACGCCCCATGAAGGTTTGATGGGTCTGAGTTTGAGCCAACTGGAATGACTCACCAACACCATCTATAGAAACACCTTTAGTAATCGATAACGATTGGGTTCCGTTAACATAATTTACAAAAGGATAAGCATCTATACCAATACCGTTCCCTACTTTTCCTGCTAATACTCTACCATAACCTAAGGCTATTCCAACAGTACCATCTGCTTGTCCCGGCTGAACTACAGCAGGAATTTTTATAGCCTGGCCATTAATGGTCATATTAATCATTGAAGTTTTACCCTCAAACATTTTAATACCTAACTCATTAGCCATTTTTTGGGAAATAGTAGCATAGTTATCCCAGGTTGCTTTAGTAATTGGATCTGGTAATTCCTGTAACCATGGGTTGTTGGCATGATGTCCGGTTCCAATAGAACCTTTCAGGTAAAGTACTAACTCTAAGCCATCATTTTTGGCTTTATAATTCTGATTGATGCGGTAGGCAGCTGATGAAAAATCAACGTCTGCATTCATACTGACTTCCTGACCAGCTGTTTCTGTGCTAAGCACTCCGTTAAATAAAGTTCTATCCCAGAAAATATCGAAAGTTGGCTCCTGAGAAGCAAAATAATTAGATTCCCAGTTTCTTCTTAGGAAATCGTAATATGAACTGTTATTCCCACTCCACTTCAAGAAGCTGTCCTGAGCTTGTCTTGTGTTGAACAATGGAGAAATGGCCGGCTGTGCAAGACTTAATTCACCTTGTTTAGGCTCAGCATCATTCCATGATTCCAAGTAATGGTGATCCGGTGCTACATACTTAACAAGGCTAGCAGTTTCATCTTTCCTGTCGTTTGTAGCAACAGTTAAATTAACTTTCTTAAGTGCCTTCATTATTTCTGATCCCATACCGGAATCATAAACAGGATTGGCATTATAAAAAACTATTGCGGCAATACTTCCTGCATTAGCTTCTTTTACTAAATTCACTAAATCCTGCTCGTTTCCTTTTCTGTAATTAGAAACTTTATTGAGGTTTAGTGTAGTACCATAGTTGCCCAGCATATTATTGATGCCATTCACCAACATTTGAATGTCGGCATCATTCGAACCTGAAACCACCAATGACTTGCCTTGAGCCGCTACTAAATCTTTAGCCGCTTTAGCAATATTTTTAACATCAACTTTAGCAGCATTTACATTAGGTGTACCTGTGAATTTAGCTACTTCATTGTATAGTGCTGCAACTACCAATCCTTCCTGAGATGGCTTGATAGCAGTTCTGTAATCAGCATTTGCTCCTGTTAAAGATAAATTGGATTCGAAGTGATAGTGACGGGACATATCCCTCTTATCACTTGTCACTTTTCTACCCTTGCTGTATTGTTTAGAAAATTCTATTGTTGACATCCATGTTCCAAGGAAATCAGCACCAATACTCACAATTGTTTTGGCTTTGCTAAAATCATACGATGGGATACCACTTACACCAAACATAGACTCATTGGCTTTTATCATACCTTGTGCAGAAACTGCATCATACATGATATGCTGGGTATTGCCGAACTTATTAGCAAATTCATTAATCACTCTTAAGGTAGAAGGGCTGTTGACAGTGTTGGAAACAATTCTGATTTGTCCGCCATTTGCACTTATTGCATTCAATTGCTCAGTTACTTCTTTGTCAACAACAGACCATTCAGTACTATTGCCATCTTTCAAAGGACCATTTAACCTTTCCTTATCATATAAGGATAAAACAGAGGCCTCCACCTGAGCACTCACACCACCTTGTGTGATAGGTGACTGGCGGTTACCTTCAATTTTAATAGGTCGTCCCTCTCGTGTTTTTACCACTATACTGGCATACTCCCCAGCTTCCGAATAGGTTGAAGCGTAGTAATTAGGAACACCAGGATCAACATCTACTGGTTTGTTAAGATAAGGAATAGCTTTACGAATGGGAGCTTCACAAGCGGCTAAGGAGGCTGCTGCTACGCCAAAACCCATCATTTTCAAGAAATCTCTTCTTGAAGTTCCCCCTTCAGAATCCTTATTGGAGTTGATTGGTAAATATTCAGGAAATTCCTTTTCAGCGTTCTTAACAAATGAAGGATCATTTGTTAATTGTTCTGTTCCTTTCCAATATGTTTTTTGATGCTTACTCATATCTATGATTAATGAAATAGATTTTTAAATTATATATTAATAGTGACATTTAGAGCATTCCAAGCCCCCGATATCCACTACTTTCAACGGCTCACCGTCATGTGCTTTTATTAAGTCATCATAATAATCATTTCCTTTGGAGTTAACATTGGTTTCTCTGTGACAATTGATGCACCAACCCATCGTTAATGTACTCCATTGTTTTACAACAGCCATCTCTTCAATTGGGCCATGGCAAGTCTGACATTCCAAACCGGCCACATTAACGTGCTGTGAGTGATTGAAATAAGCTAAATCAGGCAGGTTGTGTACTCTTACCCATTCAATAGACTTTACATTAGTACCATATTCTGCAGTTTCAGGATTATAATCAATTGCTTCGTAAATTTTAGCTATTTCCTTGGATTCAGTTTTGATAACCGTATGACAATTCATACAAATATTAGCAGAAGGTATGTTGGCACTTTTACTGATCATTACACCGGTATGACAATATTGACATTCAATATTGAACTGACCAGCATGAATTTCGTGAGAGAAGGCTATAGGCTGTGTAGGCTGATATCCTTGCTGTACACCAACAGTATAAAGTCCATCTATTACTGTTTTAGCTACTACTGCGGTGAATATAAATATTACAAAGAATAAAAAACCATTACTCTTAACCAGTTTACCAATTTCAAACTTCTGATTGGCATACTCTTTTTCATTCGGATCAAGATCTTCCTTTTGATTGATGAATTTTTTCAATACTGAAATAATCAGCACTAAAACCACCAAAATTAAAACGAGAACAACTACAAAACCAATGATGATTAAGTTAAGATATTCTGATGGGATTCCTCCACCGCTTCCACCTGCAACACCTGAACCATCTCCGGCAGCAACTGCTGATTCCTCCACCGGAGGATTTTCAGATTCATTTTTAACATAGGCTAAAATGTTCTTGATTTCATCATCCGAGAAATAGTCAAAGCTAGGCATAACTGCTTTACCATACTCATTGTAAAGGTTAACAGCATATTCGTCTCCTCCCTGAATAACTTTCTGAGAATTTTTAATGAAACTTATCAACCATGGCAGCTCTCTTCTTTCGTACACATTAATAAGTGCAGGCCCTACTACTTTCTCATGTACTGCGTGACAAACTGTACAATTACTTTCGAAGAGTGTTTTACCGTTTGTTATGGCTTCTTCCTCAGTAGGTATTTCAGATGCTTGTGAAAAAGCCAGATTACCTGTACTTAAGGATAAAAGACCCACTAAGAATAAAGCTATGAAGGATAAGCGAGTGATATACTTTTTTAATGACATATTTATTTGTTCATTTAGCATATAAGAATACTAATAATTAAGACAGCACAAATCTACCACCCGTAGTTTTTATTTCAAATACATTTTAAATACTATTTTCGGGTATTATTACTTGCTCTTTTTAGTTATAGCCTAAAATTCTGTTTTATAGCACTTTATTGATGAATACCTCTGAAGCTGTATTAGCAATTTAGAATAATTATAAATAATTATTTCTCAGTTTTTATCCAGAACAAATTAAAATGATCCATAAAACAGCTTTTTAGAGCCATTTTGGTTAACAAAAGCTAAACATAGGAAATACAAAGCAATTTACAATTTTCGTAGAGTCATTCATCTCTGGAAAAATGAATCCGGAATACAAGTAACTGTTAATGAATAGATTATGTTTTTTTGCTCAAAATGATGCTTTTTTATTACGTGCGGTGCCAAAAAACAGAATGCAAAGAATTTACGTTGCGGAAAGGTTATTTAATTTTCTACTTACTTAAATTTGATTTTAAGATGGCATTATTTCTCTTTCAAAAACAGCTATGACTTTCCACTACCTAATAACATCATTTTCAGGTTTTCTACTGGCATAGCCTCTTGCCTCCTCAATGAATTTCCTAAGTACTACTATCACCAAAATCATTACCACTAATATGAGTATAAATATTAGAATAAACCCTCCAAATATTAATCCGAAATAATCAGAAGACAACTCTTCATTCCCGGAAACTGTTACAGCCCTGTCCTCCCCTGAATCTGCTTTTGGAATAGCTTGTGGTTGTTCAGCTCTTTTATTTTCTGTTTCATTTTTAATATATGCCAGTATGCTCATTATTTCGTCTTCAGAAAAGTAATCAAAACTGGGCATTACTGCCTTATTATATTCCTCATACAAATTCACAGCATACTCATCACCACTTTCTATCACCCTTTGAGAATTTTTAACAAAATCCATCAACCATGGCAATGGCCTCCTGTCGTAAACATTCACAAGTGCAGGACCTATTATGCTTTCATGAACAGCATGACAAGCGGCACAGTTGTTTCTAAATAGTGTGGCTCCGGTTGACACTACTTCTTCATCTGTGGGGATTTCCCCTGAATCTGATTGTGCATAGGATGAATTTAGAATAGCCAGGGATAAAAAAGCTCCCATAAACACTTTTAAGAAGGGAATACAAGCAAGATTCTTTTTTAATGATATCATGATTATTAGTTAATTTAACACTAACACTCTGATTACATTAAGACGACAAGGATCTTTACGAAGTTTTTATTTTGAACATATTTATTCCGGCTGAGCTTATAAAGTGATAGGAGAAAATTAGCCAAGCCATTCTGCTATTGTGTTCTTAGCACTTTAGCTATCATGCAAGAAACTTTTCTGGAAAACCTTCAATGGGTTTTCCAGAAAAGATTAATATAGTTCAGGAAATTTCTGTGGATTGCTTTCGTGCATCATACCATAGATTTTCTCTAGTATCTCCTCCGGATTAGGTTTGGAGAAATAATCACCATCGGAACCATAGGCTGGCCTGTGTGCTTTGGCGCTAATTGTAAGAGGTTGTGAATCCAGGTATTTAAAAGCTTGCTGTTCTTCTACTACTTTTTGCATCATATAAGCAGAAGCACCACCAGGTACATCCTCATCAGCAAAAATTACTCTGTTCGTCTTTTTTACTGACTCCACTATCTGATGATCCAAATCAAAAGGCAATAAGGTTTGCACATCTATAATTTCACATGAAATACCCAATTCCTCCAACTGGTTAGCTGCATCCATTGTTACCCTGCACATGGAACCATAAGTAACAATAGTCACATCACTCCCCTCTCTGATGATTTCCGGCTGACCCAATGGCACTTTGAAATCCCCAATATTTTTAGGCATCGATTCTTTCAATCTGTAGCCATTCAGACACTCAATAATTAAAGCCGGATCATCTGATTGCAACATAGTATTATAAAAACCGGCTGCCTGGGTCATATTTCTTGGTACCAATACATGGATTCCCCGAATGCTATGCAAAATCATTCCCATTGGGGATCCTGAATGCCAAACCCCTTCTAATCTATGTCCTCTTGTTCTGATGATAAGTGGCGCTTTTTGCCCACCTTTGGTACGGTATTGCAAGCTGGCTAAATCATCTGAAAGGATTTGAATGCCATACAAAAGATAATCCAGGTATTGGATTTCAGCAATAGGACGTAAACCTCGAAGTGCAGCACCAATTCCCTGACCTAAAATAGTGCACTCACGGATTCCTGTATCCATCACCCTCAACTCGCCAAATTTCTCCTGTAATCCTGCAAAAGCCTGGTTTACATCTCCAATTTTCCCTACATCTTCACCAAAAGCAAAAACTCTTGGGTCTCTTTGCAAGGCTGCATCAAAACATGCCTGCAATACTTCCCTTCCATCAACTTTTTTGGCATCGTTATCATATTCAACCGGCACAGCTTTAATAGATATAGCTGCATTTTCAGATTCACTGTATAGGTGAGAACTGAAGCGATCATGACTTTGATCAACAATTGCATTGAGCCAATTAACCAGCTTTTTCTTGGCATCAGTATCATTTTTGCGCTCTAATCTTAATGCTTTTTTCACAGCCTTGACAGCATCTAAGCGTAATGGATTCATGACAGCCTTTAAATCTTTAATAATTTGTTCTATTTCAGATTTGGCATCCGCATTTTCCTGGAAATTGGATAGAAGTTGCAATGCTTCTTTCTGTTCATCTTTAATATCATTGATAAAAGCTTTCCATGCCGCTTCTTTCGCTTCCCTGGCTGTCTTTTTTGCGGCTTCCTCTATTTTATTTAACTGTTCTTCAGAAGCATATTTTTTATCTAAAATATAGGATTTGAATTTCACCAGGCAATCATGCTCAGCTTCCCATGTCAGTCGTTCTTTAGATTTATACCGCTCATGCGAACCACTGGTTGAGTGTCCTTGTGGCTGAGTTAGTTCAGTTACATGGATCAAAGTCGGCACATGCTCTTCACGCGAGATTTTTGCAGCTTTTCGATAAGTTTCATTCAATGCTTCGTAATCCCAACCATTTACAACCAGTATTTCATACCCTTTTTTATCCTTGGTCCTTTGGAATCCTGCTAAAACTTCAGAAATACTACCTTTAGTAGTATGAAATTCCTGTGGTACGGAAATGCCATAATGGTCATCCCAAACCGAAACAAGCATAGGTACCTGCAATACACCTCCTGCATTGATGGTTTCATAAAACATTCCCTCACTGGTAGAGGCATTGCCAATAGTTCCGAAAGCAACTTCGTTTCCTTTTATAGAATATTTATTAAATTCTTTCTGGTGTAATTCCTTGTTCTCCCTGAATAACTTTGAAGCAAATGCCAATCCCAATAATCTGGGCATTTGCGCTGCTGTTGGTGAAACATCGGAAGAACTATTCTTTGATTTTGTCAAATCTGTATATTCACCCGCTTCATCCAGCATTCGGGTGGCAAAGTGACCATTCATTAGTCGCCCGGCAGAAGCCGGCTCAGCATTCACATCAGTATGTGCATATAATTGGGCAAAGTACTCCTGAATAGACAACTGTCCTATAGCAAACATGAAAGTCTGATCCCTGTAATACCCGGACCTGAAATCCCCATTTTGGAAATTCTTGGCCATGGCCAACTGGGCCAGCTCTTTTCCATCTCCGAAAATACCAAACTTAGCCTTACCCATAAACACTTCCTTCCTACCTATCAAACTAGCTTGTCTGCTCTCGCAGGCAATTTGATAGTCTTTCAGAATTTCCTCTGTATTTATTTTTTGATCAGTGCTTTTTGATATTTTTGAATTTGACATATAGAAGCCTTTTATTAAAATAATACAAGCTTACTGATTGCAGTAAGTGCAACAAAAATAACCAAAATGATGACGGTTTCAAACCCTCTTGTGTAATCCTATGCATTTTAAGAGGATTTGTGAATTGCAAAAATTAAGAATAACAATTTAACATTTTGCCAATACATTGTTTTGCCAAATTTTAACAATGGCAAAATCATCAAAATAAAATATTAAATTGATTAGAAAAATCTCATTTTCAAGGGGTTAAAAAAACTGCTTCTTGCTCTTTTAATTCTTTTTACTTAATTATATTTGCCGCAAGTTATTACATTTAAAAAATTGCACAATTATGATCATTGGGGTACCTAAGGAAATCAAGAATAACGAAAACCGAGTGGCATTAACACCGGCAGGCACACAAGAATTTGTAAAACAAGGACATACCGTATATATCCAAAGTACAGCCGGAGAAGGTAGTGGCTTTTTGGATGAGGAATATATTCAATCCGGAGCACAGATTTTACCTGACATTGAAAGCACTTATGCTAAGGCTGAAATGATAATGAAGGTAAAGGAGCCTATTGAACAGGAATATAGTTTAATAAGAGAAAACCAGTTAGTATTTACATACTTCCATTTTGCCTCTTATGAGCCATTAACCCATGCAATGATCAAAAGTAAATCTGTTTGCCTGGCTTATGAAACTGTAGAAAGACCTGACAGAAGTTTACCATTATTAATTCCTATGTCTGAAGTAGCAGGAAGAATGTCTATTCAGGAAGGTGCTAAGTATCTTGAAAAACCATTAAAAGGAAGAGGTATATTATTAGGAGGCGTACCGGGAGTTAGACCTGCAAAAGTTTTAATTTTAGGTGCGGGAATAGTTGGGACTAACGCTGCAAAAATGGCTGCCGGAATGGGTGCTGATGTGACCATCATGGACATTAACCTGCAAAGATTACGTTATCTGGATGATGTAATGCCTGCAAACGTTAACACCTTCATGTCCAATGAATATAATATTCGTGAAATGATTAAAGTAAGTGATTTAATAGTAGGGGCTGTATTGATTCCCGGAGCTAAAGCACCCAATTTGATTACACGTGATATGTTAAAGGAAATGAGACCAGGCACTGTTTTAGTGGATGTTGCTGTAGATCAAGGAGGTTGTATTGAAACCTGTAAACCTACCACTCACGAGGATCCTACTTATATCATTGATGATGTAGTACATTATTGTGTTGCCAACATGCCAGGAGCGGTACCTTACACTTCTACTTTAGCCTTAACAAATGCTACCTTGCCTTATGCCATGCAATTGGCCAATAAAGGATGGGTAAAAGCTTGTCAGGACAACAGGGATCTAGCTTTAGGATTAAACATTATTAAAGGAGATGTAGTTTATGAAGCAGTAGCTGAAGCTTTTGACCTGCAACATGTGCCATTTGAAAAATATTTAGGAGAGAAATAATACTCTTCATATACAATCGGATTTTTAAATTAAAAGGACTGGATATTCTCTGGTCCTTTTTTTTATAATTTGTTTTCAGTGTAAAGAAAACATCTGCCCTGTGGTAATTGTTGATCTAGCTGTTATATTTTTTCTATATTTGAAATTTAATCAACAACCCTATTATGTTTGAAAATTTAGATCCTGATATTTTGGATAAAATCCAACTTTATGGAATTGAGATAGGAATAGCCCTAATCAAGGTCATTCTCATATTCATTATCGGAAGAATTGCCATTCTGTATATAATGAAAGCAATAAAAAAGGGATTCCAGAAATGGGAGATTGAACAGTCTTTAAATTCCTTTCTATCCAGCTTATTCCGTTTTATCTTATATATAGTTTTAATACTCATTATTGCCCAAACACTGGATGTGAAAATAGCTGCGTTATTAGGTGTACTTGGTGCCGCAGGTTTGGCTATTGGCCTGGCATTGCAAGGAAGCTTATCCAATTTCGCAGGGGGAATATTGATATTAACATTTAAACCCTTTAAAGTAGATTCTATCATCAAAGCCCAAGATTTTTTAGGTGTGGTAGAAAAAATAGATATTCTTCATACTCATGTAAGAACATTTGATAATCAACTAGTGATTATGCCTAATGGTGCTTTAGCGAATTCAAATATTACCAACCTGACAGCTAAAGATACAAGAAGGGTAGATATGGCTGTTGGTGTGGCATATGGTTCCGACATTCAGAAAGTTAGAAAAGTGCTATTAGAAACATTAGCTAAAGACGAGAGAATAAATGCTGACCCTGCACCGGTTGTACTATTCTCTAATTTTGGAGATAGCTCACTAGACCTGAGCGTAAGATGCTGGACAGCCACTAACAATTTATGGCCTGTTTATTGGGACAATATGGAAGCCATCAATAATGCATTCAATGATCATAATATTGAAATTCCTTTCCCTCAAAGAGACCTTCATATGCAAACGAAATAGTTTTCTTCGAAAATGAAAAATTACATGGCTTGGGATTTACGTTCCAGGCCTTTTTTCTTAACATTAACTTCTGTTGAAAACAGAATTAAAATCAGCTTTAAAAACCAATTTGAAACTGCTTTTCCTTGGAATTTTGTCTAAAAAACTGCTATTTCATGCCTATAAACATTCAACAACAAATTCCCTTCTATGGAAACTGAAAAAAGATATACAGCTGAATTATATAAAACACCAACCGGGACAAAATTAAACTGCAAGGGATGGGTACAGGAGGCTGCTTTGCGCATGCTTTTAAACAACCTGGATCCGGAGGTAGCAGAAAGGCCGGAAGAATTAATTGTCTACGGAGGAAGAGGAAAGGCTGCCCGGAATTTTGAATCGCTGGATTTGATCATTAAAGCACTTAAAGAAATTGAAGAGGATGAAACATTGATTGTACAATCCGGAAAACCAGTCGGCATTCTCCCTACACATAAAGATGCTCCCAGAGTGTTGATCTCCAACTCACAATTAGTACCTAATTGGGCCAACTGGAAACATTTTGACGAATTAGAGAAAAAGGGCCTGATGATGTACGGCCAAATGACTGCTGGAAGTTGGATTTACATTGGTTCGCAAGGTATTGTACAAGGTACTTTTGAAACATTTGCAGCTATTGGTAAAAAGGATTTTAACAACTCCCTTAAAGGCACACTCACAGTAACTGCCGGATTGGGTGGAATGGGTGGAGCCCAACCTTTAGCCGTTACCATGAATGATGGTGTTTGCCTTGTTGCTGAAGTAGAACAATGGAGAATCGACAAAAGAATTTCCACCCGCTACCTTGATATAGCTGTTGAGGGAATTGATGCGGCAATTGATCGTGCCCTGGAAGCCAAAAACAATCAAGAAAGAATCTCCATTGGCGTGAGGTGCAATGTAGTGGATTTATTGGAAAGACTGGTAGAAAGGAACATTATACCAGATGTTTTGACTGACCAAACCTCTGCACATGATCCTTTAGTGGGTTATGTTCCCCATGAAATATCATTGGAGGAATCTAATGTTTTACGTGAGCAAAATCCTGCTAAATATGAAGAATTAGCTTATGCTTCAATGTATAGACATGTGGAGTTAATGCTTGAACTTCAACAAAAAGGAGCCATTACTTTTGACTATGGTAATAACTTAAGAGCGAGAGCCCACGAAAAAGGCTTAAAAAATGCTTTTGATTACCCGGGATTTGTACCTGCTTACATCCGTCCGCTATTTTGCGAAGGAAAAGGACCTTTCCGCTGGGCGGCCTTATCAGGAGATCCTGAGGATATCAAAGCAACTGATGATCTGATTCTGGAATTATTTCCTGAAAACGAATCCTTGCACCGATGGATTAAAATGGCTCAGGAGCGTATTGCTTTCCAGGGTTTACCTTCCAGAATTTGCTGGTTAGGACAAGGAGAGAGAGAAAAAGCAGGTTTAGCTTTTAATAAACTGGTAAAAGAGGGCAAAGTGAAAGCACCCATTGTAATAGGTCGTGATCATTTGGATACAGGCTCTGTTGCTTCGCCTAACCGGGAAACAGAAGCAATGATGGATGGCTCCGATGCGGTAGCTGACTGGCCAATTCTTAATGCTTTGGTCAATACAGCAGGTGGTGCGAGTTGGGTTTCTTTGCACCATGGCGGTGGTGTTGGAATGGGTTATTCTATCCATGCAGGCATGGTAATAGTAGCAGATGGCACTGAAGATGCTGAAAAACGATTAAAACGAGTATTGAGCAATGACCCCGGTATGGGAGTTATCCGTCATGCAGATGCCGGTTATGACATTGCCAAAGATACTGCCAGAAAACATGGCCTGAATATTAAAGACAGATTGAATAAATAAATAAAAATACGGAAATGGATTGATCATCAGTTCATTTCCGCTCTTTTTCAAACAACTGTCTTAAAACTTCCGACTTCAAACTTCTGACTCCCGACTTCAAACTACAAAAAATAAAATATGCTCTTTATCAACATAAAATCCCTTTACGGAACACATGAAAAAAATGATTTGCTTCGGGGAAACAATTTAGGAAAGCTGCCTGTAATCCATGATGCCTACTTAAAGGTTACAGATGGAAAGATAGCAGCATTTGGCTCTATGGAAGATATGGATGTCGATTTTGAGTATGAGGAAGTGATGGATCTGAAGGGACAAATTATTCTGCCGGCTTTTTGTGATTCTCACACTCACATCGTGTTTGCCCAAAGTCGTGAAGAAGAATTCGTGGACAAAATAAAAGGCATAAGCTATGCCGAAATAGCCGCAAAAGGTGGAGGAATACTCAACTCAGCGAATAAACTAGCCAATACTTCCGAAGATGATTTATATGAAAGAGCAATGGTTCGGGTGAAAGAAGTCATTCAAACAGGTACGGGTGCTTTGGAAATCAAAAGTGGGTATGGATTAAGTGTTGAAGCCGAGTTAAAAATGTTAAGAGTAATCCGCAGGATCAAAGAAAATACTGCCTTGCCCATAAAATCCACTTTTTTGGGAGCACATGCTTTTCCTGTAATATACAAAGAAAATCATGAGGCTTACATCGATCTCGTCATCAACGAAATGCTGCCGGCTATTGCCGAAGAGAAACTGGCTGACTACATAGACGTGTTCTGTGAAACAGGATTTTTTGACAAAGAAAAAAGTACCAGAATATTAGAAGCCGGTGCCAAATATGGCTTAAAAGCAAAAATCCATGCCAATCAGCTGAACAACAGTGGTGGGGTACAATTAGGAATTGAACACAATGCCCTATCCGTAGACCACTTAGAAACAATTGGAAAAGAAGAAATTGAGTTATTAGCCAACAATTCCACCATTGCCACACTATTGCCCTCAGCAGCTTTCTTTTTACGGATGCGCTTTCCTCCGGCCAGGGAACTGATAGAAGCCGGTGCAGCTGTGGCTTTGGCAACAGATTATAACCCGGGCTCCTCTCCTAGCGGAAATATTCCTCTATTGATTTCATTTGCTTGTATTCAAATGAAAATGACTCCGGAAGAAGCGATCAATGCAGCTACTCTGAATGGTGCATGTGCCATGGAAGTAGAGAATGAAGTGGGATCTATCCAAGTAGGAAAAAGAGCCAATCTTATTCTGACCAAGAAAATCCCTTCCCTTGCCTATTTGCCTTATGCATTTGGTTCCAATTCTATTGACAAAGTAATGATTAACGGAAAATGGAATTAAAATACTTTCATTACGCTGACCAACAAACAATCAACACCCATTGCAATTCGCGAGAAGGTGAAAGCAAGTTAGGTGAAACTGTCAGTTTTGGAATTAATTGGAAAGTTGCGCAAGCTCAGTTTGTAGTGCTGGGCATTCAGGAATCTATAGGGGTGAAAGCCAATTTAGGTATTGCAGGAACCCATTCAGCCTGGGACGCCTACCTTAGTTCATTTTTGAATGTGCAGCATACTGACAGATTAAATGGAAGCAATATTCATATACTTGGAGCTTTCGATTTTTCGGCTTTTGCAGATATAAATGCATCCGTTAATGACTATCGAGAAGCGACAGAAAAAATGGATGAACAGGTTTTTCCTGTTATTGAAGAAATTATTGCAGCAGGAAAAACACCTATTATTATAGGCGGAAGCCATGCAAATGCCTATCCTATTATAAAAGGTGCCTTTTTGGGTAAAAACAGGAAACCCATTCATGTGATCAATATGGATGCACATGCTGATTTCCGCAGAAAAGAAGGGCGACACAGTGGGAATCCTTTCCGATTTGCAAAAGAAGCTGGCTTTATGGAAAAATATACAATGCTGGGCCTCCATGAAAATTATAACAGCCAGGCCATGCTTACTGACATGGCCAAACATAAAGACATTCATCACTATTTTTGGGAAGACATCTTCCTGAGAAATAAAATTTCTTTTGATGACGCCTTTCAGGATCTAGTTGAAATCACACAAGGAAGTTGTGGAATAGAGCTGGATTTAGACAGTGTGGAAGGTGTACTTAGCAGTGCCATGAGCCCTAGCGGATTTAGCAGTACACAAGCAAGGCAATTCGCCTACCGATGCGGACGTCAAACAGAGGCCACTTATTTACATTTATGTGAAGCGTCTTCTCAATTGGAAAACAGCTTGAGCTCAGGTACTACAGGGAAGCTCCTCTCCTATTTAGTAACAGATTTCATTAAAGGGGTATCGGAAAAAAATTAGTACTTAATAAGTTCCCCCAGAGTCTTGATCATAAGGTCTAATTCACTTGCTTCAATCTGTCCTATTTTCTCAATTAACCTTGATTTTGAAATAGACCTGACATGAAATACCAATACCTCAGAGGTAGCTTTTAATCCATTTTCATCGTTTGGTAGTAAAATTGGATTTCCCTTATACCTTTTAATTTTAGTGGTGAGAGGACAGGCAATCACAATTTCCAGGTATTCATTCAGCAAATTACCACTTAATATAACTACAGGCCTATATCCGGCTTGTTCGCTACCCTTAACCGGATTTAAATCTGCATACCAAATTTCAGCTTGTTTCATCTTTCGGCAATTGCTTTAAATATTCTTCCATTCCTTCTTCTGCTATAGTTAAAATATCAGTATCGGAAGAAGCCTTTTTATAGGATTGGATGTATTCTGCTTTATTTAGGTACTCCAGGTATAGATTTAAAGCTTTTTCAATCAATTTATTCTTCGGGAGATTCAACTGTTGCGCCTTTTCTGCTAATTTCTCCACTAAATCATCTGGCAAAGAGGTGGTGATTGTCGTCATGATAAATGTTATTTATAAATATAAAACATATTTATAAAGGATAAAATTCATTTATCGAAAAACACTCAACTCTTTTCAAAGTAAGGAGTTTACAATACTTCTAAATATCCAAAATAGCAGGAAATATTAATTAATGATAATGCTCAAAGGCATAATAAAACAATCGAAAGGAAAAAAGTATAAGTGCTACCCCCACAATTTTATTCATCCAGTTTAATCTTTGATCGGTAATCCAGGCTCTAAGACGCTGTGCTAAAACAACTTTACCTGTATCTGTAACTAACAGAGTAGCAATAAGTGCCACAAAAAAGGTAACCAGTTCTGTATGGTCGTATTTATAATTAACTGTTACCATCGTCATCACACCTAACCAATAAAGCAAAACAAATGGATTGATTCCATTAAGTGCAAAGCCTTTAACAAATTGTCTGGTAAAACCCTTTTTGATGGTTTTTACTTGCTCTTCAGAAGTGTGGGATTTCTTAAACAAACTCAGTATACCTGTAACGAAAATAATGGCTCCTCCAATGCTTCCCAACAGCACTGATACTGTATCGTTGTTACTAAAGAGTCGCACGCTGAAGTACATCAGAAAAATATAAGTAATGTCTGCAGATGCAATACCTAAAGCCATATAAAGGCCCGGTTTTAGGCCTTTTACAATACTATTTTGAATGAGGGCAAAGAAAACCGGCCCCAACATGACTGCCAGAAGCAAGCCGAATAAAATTCCATTAAATATTACTGAAAGCATGTAGTTATACTAAATTTCTATTTGATAAATAATTCAGCCAGCTTTCCAGTTTATCTCCTTTCATCACCCTTGGAAACTTATTCTGACCACCCACTTTACCTAATTCTTCCATATACTCAATAAAAACATTTGTTGGTAGAACCGTCACCTTTATATCCTTAAGTGCCGCAGTTCTTTCTACAGCATAATCATCGTTAAGCTCTTTCAGCTTGGCATCCAGCTGATCTCTAAGCATATTCACATCTACTTTATCATCAATACCAATAAACCAATGATGGGCAAAGAGTGAATCGTGAGAAACTCCGGCCACCGTAAATTCTTTCATACTAAAACCCAGTTGGTGTGAAACTTCTATCAATGCCTTATTCATATTATCCACTGATAAATGTTCTCCACATAAACTCAGGAAGTGCTTTGTCCGACCTGTAATTACTATTTCAGTCTCCGTTCTGGATACAAATCTAATGGTATCACCAATCAGGTACCTCCATGCACCTGAAAAAGTACTTATCAACAATGCATAATCCTTACCCTCTTCCACATCGTCTATCATTACCGTTTCAGGATTATCTAAAAGATTTCCGTCTTCGTCAAAATTCTTCTCATTAAAAGGGATGAATTCATAAAAAATGCCATTATTCAATACCAGGCGCATGGTGTTCACGCCCTGATTGGCCTGGAAAGCTATAAATCCCTCAGAAGCCAGGTAGGTATTGATATAGTTTATTTTCCTCCCCAATAATTTCTCGAAGCTCTTCTGGTAAGGCTCAAAAGCCACCCCTCCATGAACATAAATTTCGAAATTAGGCCATATTTCATGTATATGGGCTACATTATAATGTTTAATGATTTTTTCCAGTAAAATCTGGATCCAGGCTGGCACTCCGGCAATGATGGTAATATTCCAGTCTTTGGCTTTAAGCGTCATCTGCTCCAGCTTTTCCTCCCAGTCCTTTTTCCGGGATATTGCTTTGCCGGGTTTGTAGAATCTTTGAAACCAATAAGGAATTCTTGAAGTGGTAATTCCACTTAAATCCCCCTCTGCATAATTACCATTATCATTTAAATCTGTACTTCCTCCCACCATTAAAGTGCCTCCCTCAAATACCTTAGAAGGTAAACCTTCATATCGGGATAAAGATAAAATTTGCCTTACACTCGTTTTTTGAATAGCTTTTACCATTTCCAGGGATACAGGGATATGTTTTGAGGAAGCTCCGGATGTACCAGAACTCAAAGCAAAATATTTAATCTTGCCCGGCCATGTCACATCTTTTTCTCCTTCCCTTAATTTGTACCACCAATCTTCATACATTTTATCATAAGTATGAATAGGAACATGCTGACTGAATGCCTCGTAAAAAGCCTTATTGTCGTAACTTTTGAGTTTGAGAAGAATAGCATTAAAATCGTAATGCTTGCCAAATTGCGTATTTCTGGCTGCAATCAGCATTTTACGCAGTTCAGACTTTTGTAAATCAAAAGGAGGTGTAAAATCCTGATCCAAACCTTCCCTGATCCGTATTCCTCTTTTAATAAGGTTTCCTAAAAGTGCCATCTATAGAAATTGAAAATAATAAAAATTTAAATTATGTAATTATAATAGGTTTTTAAACCTTTACATTGAAAATTAATTGTGAAATATGATCAAACGTACTTTAATTTACTTTGCTGAACTACTCCTTCCCCTTTCAAAATCTTAGGAATGGTTTCAAACACTCTTGTCCATTTATGACTTAAATATAATCGGAAAATTAATAAAATATATTCAATGAGTATCGCATCCAACATAAATGAAATCAAAAAAAAATTACCGGACTGTCTTTTGATAGCTGTAAGCAAAACCAAACCAAAAGAGGATTTAATGGAAGCCTACCAGGCCGGCCAAAGAGCTTTTGGGGAAAATAAAGTGCAGGAAATGACTGAAAAGGCCGAAGTTTTGCCTAATGATATTGAATGGCATATGATTGGCCACTTACAAAGAAACAAGGTAAAATACATCGCTCCTTATGTACATTTAATTCATTCTGTGGATAGTTTTAAGTTGTTGAAAGAGATCAACAAACAAGCGAATAAAGTTGAAAGGACAATACCTGTGCTTCTACAAATACATATTGCGGAAGAAGAAAGCAAATTCGGCCTGGATGAAAATGAACTTAAAGAACTGCTTGCTTCAGGTGAATTCAAAGAAATGAAGCACATAGAAGTAAGAGGTTTAATGGGCATGGCCACTTTTACGGAAGACAAAGACAAAATCAGAAGGGAGTTCAAATCCTTAAGAAATATTTTTGACAACACACGAAAGCAATTCAATGATGAAAAATTAAACCTGAAAGAGCTTTCTATGGGTATGAGTAGTGATTATGAAATAGCTATAGAAGAAGGTAGTACGATGGTTCGTGTGGGAAGTGCTATATTTGGAGAAAGAAATTATCAAAAATAAGATGCATAAATTATTTATTATAATTGGAGCAGTATCCGGGGCCGTATCTGTAATTCTTGGTGCTTTTGGAGCACATGCTTTACAAGACACCTTAACTGCTACCGGCAGGATGGAAACCTATGAAACTGCGGTAAAATATCAAATGTACCATAGCCTGGCTTTAATTCTGCTAGGCATTATGATGGCACAATTTGACCATAAATTCATGCAGTTTTCCGGTTATTCTTTTTTAATGGGAATAATTATTTTCTCGGGAAGCCTTTATCTACTTTGTGCTACGGGAATCACTAAATTAGGCGCCATTACACCTATAGGAGGCATTTTTCTTATTGCTGCCTGGATATTGCTGGCCATAGGTGTAGGAAAAAGCTTATAACCTCCTGATCCAGAAATGGTCAATTTGTAAAGCCTTTTTCCCAACATGCCAATTAGCGAGACCGTTTAACCTGTATGTATTGAATGGGCTTTCACACCCAGCGAAAGTGAAGCAAAAAAAGGAAAAGGATGAAGCGGAGTATTAAATGTCAAAATTGTGGAACATGGAATGTTTTAACCGGAGAAAAGAACCAGAGATGTAGCAATTGCGGAGAGGTATTAAAAGATGAAATGCAGGAAAGGCTCAATAAGCTTAGCGAGATAAGGAAAGAGCAATTGGACAAATGGATGTTCACCATTAAAGAAGACGACAATGCTTTCACAAAGTTCTTTAAAAAAACCGGCAATATCCTCTACCTGATTTTCATCTCCATAATTGCATTTATTTCCTGGCTTTTAGCCATTCTACCTGCATGAGTGAAGATAAATTATACACTTTCAAACATCCTCTTTTCTGGGTTTCTCTTATACTATTCCTTATTAATCAGATATTGGAAAGGATTTATGGTGTTTATATCCCTTTTATACATGCCTATTTAGATGATTTACTATGTATGCCCATTGTATTGGGAATAGCCACACAGATTTTACAATGGATCCATCCTGCGGGTAATTTTTATTACCTTTCCAAAAGTCATATCGCTATTGCTATTGTAATATTCAGCGTCATTTTTGAGGGTGTTTTGCCCATTACAGATCCTGCCAATTTCACTTCAGATTTCCTGGATATCGGATTTTATATAGTGGGTGCCCTCATTTTTTACCGGCTAATTGCGCGTAAAAGCAAAAAGCAGTGGGAGGAAAGAGTAAATCATAAAAAATAGAGAATCACATATTTTTATTTAAGGTTCTTTTGATTAATTACTACTATAAATTCAGTTGTGTTTAGTATCTAAAAAAAAAAAGCCCCTGATGAATGGTATTCATCAGGGGCTTTCCTTCTATTTTTTTAACAGGTAGATATTTTTTATTTGTCTACCTTTAACATTCAACTCATATAGAACCTCTAAATTATTATAAAGCAAATTCCCAAAAATGGTTCCTTTTTCGTTTCCAATATCGGTGGTTTTAATAAATTGCTTTCCATGGTTTTTAGCATCATCGTAATATAATGCCAGCGCATTCTTATAACTCTTTCTGGAAATATCCACGCCTTCCACCTTTTTGTTTAAACCATCAGCACTAATAATGTATTTATATAAAGAGCCGGAAAATGCTGCTGCAACATCAATGTTGAAATTTATTGTTTCATCAGGTAACACTACTAATGAAATACCTCTTAAACCTGGTGTATTATGTTTATTGAATTTCTTGTTATTGATCAAATCAGCATTATCTGTAAGCTCTTTTTTCCAAACTAGCTCTCCTTTCAGGTCATATTTAATGACATAAGCTCCCTCGTATTTCGCTGCAACCTTTTTAAACTTATCTGGACCAAGCAACCCATAGAGATAAATATGATCTCCTCCAAAATAAACCCCTGTGAAGCCACCCCATGTTGGGTATATTGAACCATTTTGGGGGTTAATGGTGTAATCTAAATTTTCCTGATCTGAAAAGATTCGATGACGGGTTTTATCTAAACGTGCTGGCCTGATATAGGCATTTTCAAGATTTACATTTAATTTAAAGCTTCTTTGACGGTTTCCCTTGTTGTCAAATGTGATGATCGTTACTTCAGAAAAATTTTCTCTATAATCAACTTTCTTAGAAGCTACATAAAATTCCGAGTCTGTATGACCGATAAACTCCCAGAAAATTTGTTCTTCGCCTTCTACAGGAGGTAGATCTAATATTTTTCTAGAGTAGGAAAAATCATCCGCCCCAAATGAATTAAGGATAAGTTTTTCATCTCTTTTCTTTCTGTCATGTTTCTGGTCACCATTATCTGTAGCTAAATAGTAAAAGTAGTCATCATTGCAGAATATGGCTTGAAGTTCTTTGCCCAGTTCGTCCCTACCCTCAATTTCAAATTTCGTTTGCTTTCCTTCTGAGTCTAATTTATTAATATAATGAGTTTTATTATGATAGCCTTTGGAATGAACCTGAGTAGTAAAAAGGAATTTTCCAGATGGAGTTGTTACAGTCTCGATAAGAGGTATGCTAGTATCTCTGTAGGCTACATCTAAATCCTTACTCCATTCCTTCTCGAAGCTATTACTGTAACGGGTGATTTTAATATCCATGCCTTTAATGGTAATGAATACAACACCATTTTCAACAGGCAGGGTTTTAAGAAGACGCCCTTCTGCGTTTAGTTTGATTCTTTCTACATCTTGAGCTGACAGCTTGAAAAAAAGGAGTAAGCCAAGCAGCATTAGTAATGTGGATTTTTGATATTTCTTTTGCATTGAGTATCGTTTATTTGATTTTAAAATCTGATTGATAATGAGGGTGATATACCTGCATAACTATTGAATGTATCTTTTCCAAACTCTCCCGCACTGTTAACAGAAAGGAAATAGAAGGATTCAAGTCCAATGTACACTTCATTAAATACTTTAAACTTTAGGCCTGCTTTCGGAATTATTCCTCCTCTGAACTGTAGAACACCCTCTTCACTGGCATAATTATTTTCAATTATGGTGAAATCATAAGTGACGTATCTGAAGGAGACCTGTAATCCATAGGTTAAAAATATCCTTGAAGTCAAAGCGAATTCAACTCCTTTTGAAATTTGGAGATTGATAGATTGAAATTGTTGGTAAACTCTTTTCTCTGTATTGTTATCTTTTTCAATCAGTATGGTGTCTGCAACAGGGCTTGCCTTGCTCAAACCTAGTTCAAAACCCCACTTCGAAGTTTTTCTTTTGTAGGAATCTAATGAAAAGTAGCCTAGTGTAGGAGCTATGGCAACATTAAAATAGTCTTTCTGTTCATCAAGGGGAAACTCGAAATAAGTTTCAAAAGAGACTTGACTAGTTTGGGCGATCAGACTTTGCCCTATAAAAAATAAGGTGCTTAAAAATAATAGTTTTTTCAATAGATTTTTATTTAATGAAATGGGTTTTCCATATAAGGTACTACCATTCGTTTTGTGAAAATTTGAGTAAAGCAAAACTCAAAACTAACGGATCAAATATTCAAAACCTTATTTTTATCTAATTATTTAAAGATTTTATAATACCTTAAATCCGTAGATTGAAACCAAAAAAGAGCCGAAATAAGCTTAAAATAGTTTGTGATAAGCTTTTTCGGCTCGATTTTCTTCACTTATTTAAGTATGTAAACAATAAAAAAAGGTTCAATACAAATCTGCCATGCAGAGGTAACATCAGGATCAATTTATTCTGATATAAAAAAATCGTATAATGTAGCTGAAGCACGTAACAATAATCATAAACTACCAGATTTTCCTTTCGTGGGATTAAACATGTGGTGGTATAAGATGGGAAGGGAACATGTGAATTAGTCAAAGCAAAAGACGCATTATATGGACAGAAATATAATATGGATGTTGATAAAATTCCAGGCAATGGTTCTGCTGACAATGGTCTGTTTTCTCAAGAAGATTTGCCTAAATGTCTGCCAATGCAATCGGTATGTTGAAAGGCAGGTGCCGGCACAGATATGGCTTGGGGTAGTTATTTTTGCCACATGCGCTACAACCCATGCTCTTGCCCAGACAGACTCTACAGAAATAACAGCAAATACAACTAAGCAGGAACCACTATTTTCGGTGGGCCTGGGTGTACAACATGGCTTTATTTTTGCGCATTCTGAAGATGTGCAAAACACCAGCGGAGCACGACCAACCGGCATAGAAGCCCTACTTAGCTGGCAGCGCAACGATTCTGCCACCTATGCCCTTTGCCACTGCTATCCTCGTCAGGGACTGTTGCTAACTTATTACGATTACGATGTGGGTTTATTGGGCAAGAGTGGCACCGCAGCTTACTTTCTGGAACCCACTTTCCGTATTAGCAAGCGTGTCCTTTTCTCCTTGAAAGGCGCAGCAGGACTTTCATACCTAAACAACCCTTATGATAGCATCAGCAATCCCGGCAACCAGTCGTACAGTACCCACTTGAGTATCTATTTGCTGGTGGGTGTCGGTGTCTGGGTGCAGTTATCGGAACAGTGGTGGCTAAATCCTGGTATAAATTATCAGCACATTTCCAATGGGGGCATGCGGCAACCTAACAAAGGCATCAACTGGCCCACTGCCGGAATAGCGTTAAGTTACCAGCCTATTTCACGCCCCTGGTACACTGGCGCACGAACTACTGAAAAATACTGGAGAAAATACTCCCCCCGTTACGACATTGCTATACTCGGTGCTATGAGCCGAGGCTACAATGTAGCAGGCAATCGCAAAAGGTATCTGGCAGGCGGTCTCGCCTTGCAGGCCGGAAGACAGGTAGGAAGCCTGAGTATGCTCACTTTGGGAGCAGAAGTCTACCACGATGAGAAGCTGGAAGAAAAACTTCACAGAGAAGGCCTTAATGCCAGCCCGGTGAAAGCGAGCCTACTGCTGGGGCATGAGTTTTTGCTTGGACGGTTCCAGTTTAGCCAACGCTTGGGCGTATACATCTTTGACCAAACGCCTTACTACGACCGTCTCTTCCATCGTTGGGGGATAAAGTACCGGATTAACCGTTACCTCAGTGCAGGCATTAATCTGCTGGCACACCGACAGGTAGCAGAGTTTCTGGACTTCCGGATAGCCTATACTTTTCAGAAGCGGTATGAATAGGAATTTTACTTACAACTAAAGTCACTTACAAGTGTCACTATGGAAATTAAAAAAGGCTTGATAAATCACCTCACCCCAAAATCACTAGCTTGTGTTCGTTAGACGAGGAAAAGAATGAATAATTATATAGCTTAATAGGTTATTAATATTAATTGAATAATTTTGTGCTCGATTTGTAAATAATCAAAGTATAATCTAATTATAAATAGATGAAAAAAGCCCTGCTTTTCTTGAGTATTATCTTTATCTCATTAGAATTAAATGGTCAGACGGGAGAGTATTATGACCCCGATCACAGACCACAGTTTTATTTAGGCATTGGAACAGGCATTAATACGTACACCGGATTAGCAGGAATTTCCGCTAATTACATTCTTGATAAAAGACTCTTCCTGCAAGGTGGCCTTGGCTTAAGCACCTGGGGAATTAGAACTTCTATTGGACTTCGTTATGATAGGTCTTATCGACATGGGGTCACTTACGGAGTTAATTTGACAAGATCTTCAGGTATCGATGATATTGATGTGGAATTTGATTCAGGCAACGGTTCACCGAATACAGTCAACATGCGACTGGAAAGTGTCAGCACCCTAAACTTTAAAGTGGGCTATAACTGGTGGTTTGGAAAATATAACACCTTTAATTTAACCCTTGGTTATGCTTTGGCCTTGAAAGACCAGCCTTGGGAAGTAAAAGACGGTTCAACATTATCACAAATTGACCAGCAAGTATTGCAAATATTGTCACCGGGAGGAATCATCCTTGGTATGGGACTCAGTTTTGGTATTCAATAATATTTGGAAGAGATGAGGAAGGGCTTGCACTAAAGTTCTTTCGAAATCTCCTTCCCCTTCAGCTATTTGATCCAAGCGGACGCTTGGGGAATGGGAGTCCCTTTATAATCCGGATTTTAATTATACCGAATTCGGTACAATTAAAAATGCAGCAGGTAGTAATAACTTTGTTCTTTCTGTAAAACAATGGATTGAATCTATCCACTCTCTTGATATAACTGTCGGTGGAATTTTTCTAATTGATAAATATTATTAGCCAGACCCTAATAAAAACTAATGGTTCCTACTCAATTGATTTAAAGCTAACTCCCCCACTTTTCGCCTTAGCGAAAAAAGCGGGAGGGAGGGCAAAACGGTGAGCCAGCGATGGCATGTAGCGAGGAAACTTCGTTTTGCCTAGATTTTTTGCATACTTTTTCATCATTGGAAAAAGTATGAAGCAACATGAGAGCAATAAGACAAATTTGATTGATAATTTAACCAATGAATTTAATAACAGACCCCTATAAAACTCTTTCAAACTCTCAAATTCCCTACCCACTTACCCCACTACTTTATTTAGTAGCCTAAAAGCAAGAATTAATTGTCTCTTTTCGATAAACTCTATATTTATAACGTCCAATTTTGTGATTGATTAACTACTTTTAGCATTTAATATTCGCCAAAACCTGAAAAGTCCCTATCAATTGAAGGTTTCAGAGTTTTACGAACTGAGGTAAATAAAGAAAAAGATATTAAATTAATTTACAATGGCAATAATAACAGAGTCACAGTTTCGGAGTATAGTAAGCCAAAATGCAGGTTTTTCAGGTCTAAAAGGATTTGTAAATGAAAATCGAATTTTCTCAAAATCAACATCTGTAACGAGTATTTTTTTATCTCACTCTCATCTAGACAAAGATAAAGTTGAACAAGCTAAAATATTTTTTGAGCATTTAGGAATTAGTATTTATGTAGATTGGATGGATGGCACGATGCCTGAAAGGACTAATAAAGTTACTGCTAACAAGATAAAATCAAAAATTACTGAGAATGAAAAGTTCATTCTCTTAGCAACAAATAGAGCTGTTTCTTCAAAATGGTGTAACTGGGAAGTCGGAATTGGAGACACTTACAAGCTATCAAAAGACAACATTGCAATACTTGGTTTAGCAGATAATAATAGACATTGGACAGGTAATGAATATCTACAAATTTACCCATCCATTGAGTACCAAGATGGAACTAAAAAGACCAATACAGGAACATATATATCAAAAGGGTATTATGTACTCTATCCCTCAGAAGATAATTCGAGAAGATTTATAACTTTAGAACAATGGCTGAAATCTTAGAAAAAAAATTAAACATTTTGAGTTATTCAATTAGTAATCACTAGAATGAATGTTAACTCATACTTGCTTCTAGGGTGGTCACTTATAAAAATTATCAGATGAAATTTAGCAACGAAATAGAAGTATTTATAAACGACTATGTGAAAGATTTGAATGAAGGCACCGCTTCTATTTTTGCAGGTGCTGGACTATCAATTCCTGCTGGGTATGTTAATTGGTCAGATTTGATGAGTGAAATTGCTCAAGATTTAGGTTTAAATATTAACCAAGAAAAAGACCTAATATCAATTGCTCAATATCACGTCAATGAAAACCTTACTCGGTCGAAACTAAATAGAAAAATTTTAGAAGAGTTTACTGAGGATACGATGGAAACTGAAAATCATCGAATCATTGCTCGCTTACCTGTTTCGTCAATATGGACTACAAATTATGACGAACTTTTAGAAAAAACATATCTGAAAGAAAATAAAATAATTGATGTTAAATATAGAAACAATCAACTATTAAACACTAAGCCTAAAAGGGACTTGGTTATTTACAAAATGCACGGAGATGTCAATCATCCTGACGAAGCTATTTTAACCAAACAACAGTATGAACAATATCATCAAACACATGAACCATTTATAAATGCATTAAGCGGAGAACTAACAACCAAAACATTCTTATTCATTGGGTTTAGTTTTTCTGACCCAAATCTCGATTATGTTTTAAGTCGATTAAACTTCAGGTTTAGTAAAGATAAAAGACAACACTACTATTTTGTTAAAAAGCATGAACTTGGAGACCCTTTAAATCCTGACCAAGCTTCATTAGATTACAATAATAGAAGACAATCTCTCGCAATAAATGATTTAAAGCGTTATGGTATAAAATCTTTACTTGTAGAGAGTTATAATGACATTACATCAGTTCTAACTGAAATTGAAAATAGATATAAAAAGCGAACAGTTTTTATTTCAGGAAGTGCAGAAACCTATGAGCCACACAATAAGAACAATGCTATAGGATTCGTACATAATTTATCAAAGATTATCATCGAAAATGATTATAGGATTGTAAATGGTTTTGGATGGGGTATAGGAAGTTCTGTAATAAATGGAGCATTGGACGCAATACATAGCAATTCTAATAAATATTCCGAAAGTCAATTGATTCTAAAACCCTTTCCACAATTTGAAACGGGGTCAAAAAATTTGAAGGAATTGTGGTCTGATTATAGAGAAAATATGATTTCTAAGTGTGGTATTTCATTCTTTGTATTTGGCAATAAGCTCGTTGACAGTGAAATAATAGAAGCTAACGGAGTGATTAGCGAATTTGAAATCGCTCACAAGAATGGGTGTGTTTGTATTCCGATAGGGTTAACTAAATATGCTTCTGAAAAAATTTTTAATATTATTTCAGAAGAGCCAAATAAATATTTTGAAAATCCTAAAATGATAATGCCCATTTTAGAAAAATTAGCTGATGATGAAACAACATTCGCTCAGGCTCTTAAAATCATTAAGGATTTACTAAAAAATTTAAAAAAATAAAAATGGCAAGAGAAACATTTATTGCTTATAAATACGATGAAGCTTCTGATTTAAGAGATGAAATCATCGAAAAATTAGGGGATGATTCACGTTACTATCAAGGTGAAACTGCGGAATCTCCTGATATGTCAGGAGATAAAATTGACCGCATTAAAAATAGTTTAAAAGATATGATATTTCAGACATCAGTGACTATTGTGATTATCTCACCAAATCTAAAAAATAGCAATTGGGTAGACTGGGAAATCCAGTATTCATTGAAAGAATATAAAAGACAATCAACCACTTCAAGAACAAATGGTATAGTGGGTGTGATTATGAAATATAACGGAAGTTACGATTGGTTAATTAGTCGCAATCAAAATCAAGATGGATGTACTCCAAGAGTTATTGATGATTCAAAATTATATGACATAGTAAATAATAATAGGTATAATTTAAATACTGATAATAAATACTCTTGCCCAAATTGCCAATCATTTGACCAATTGAATGGTTCTTATATAGCTTTGGTTGAGGAAGAGAACTTCCTAAATAACCCTTCACATTATATTGAGAATGCGTATAACAAAAGTAAAGAAAGTTGGAACTATAATTTGTCAAAGCAACGTTAGATAAAAATACCGAACATCAAAATATAAAAAATAGAGGTAAGGGTTTGAAAAATAAGCAAAAACAAAATTCACATCACTCTCTTAATTAAAACTTTAACACTCTTTTCAAACCAATTTGTTCATAGGAACTAATTAGTCCACCCATCATTAACATAGATAATTTAGCAAACAAACCTAATATGAAATAACCCATTAAACTGATGGTTGACCTCAACAAATAACCACTCTTAAGAAATAGATGAGTGAAACTATTATATTGTTTTAATTCAATAAATATATCCAATAACCCCATCCAAGAAAATATTATAACCATATTAAGAGCAAAAAAGCGGATTAAAAAATTAATTGAATTGGTGTGCTTTCTAAGTTTTAGAATTAAAATTTCCAAAGAGGTGATTTTCTCAAAATAGAAATCATGTTTCAAATCAAATATCAGCTTAAGCAAAAAGGAACCTATTGCCAAAAAACCTATCCTTGGTAAGAATTCAGTATAAAATTTAAAAAATGTATTATTAACTAGTATTATTATACTAGAACAGAAATCAATAAATTCAAAATAATTAACAGTCATCATTTTTAAAATAGTTTAAAATCTTTCGTGAAAATCATCCACTCTAATGATCGCTTGTCACGCTTTCTTATTTCCATGAAACAAAATTTATCCAATCCCACTCTAAATTCCAACCAGTCTGCCTAAGTTTGCACCCCAATGTCATCAAAAACAGTTTTAACCATAGGAATTTTAGCGCATGTAGATGCAGGGAAAACCTCATTGACGGAGTGTTTGTTGCATCAGGCGGGTGCCACCAAAACGCAAGGCAGTGTGGATAAAGGTTCTGCCATCACGGATGGTTTGGCGCTGGAGAAAAGCAGGGGAATTTCTATCAAAGCGGCTTCCGTTAATTTCAGCTGGAAGCAAAGGCAATTCCAATTGGTGGATACACCGGGTCATATTGATTTTGCGGCAGAAGTAGATCGGGCACTTTCCATTTTGGATGCAGTGATTTTAGTGGTTTCGGCTAAAGAAGGAGTTCAGGCTCATACTTTAAATTTATGGGAAAGCCTGAAAGAGCGTAATCTCCCAGTCATCATTTTCTTTAATAAAATTGATAGAGATGGCGTATTCCCAGAGCAGGTTTTTGCTGATTTTCAGAAAGAATTAGACGCTAAACTATTTGCTTTAAACCTTCCTGATTTATCGGATTCCAATCAAGTGCAAGTAGTGCCTTTTGAAGCTTGTGGAAACCTTACCGATCATGCAATCCTTGACAGTTCCCTGGAAAACTTAGCCGAATGTGATGAAGCATTTCTGGAAAAATACCTGGAAGGAAATATAGGCGAAATGTCCAATATTTTGGCACAAGCCTTGCCGCATATAAAAAACGGTAGCCTTTATCCAGTACTTTTCGGAAGTGCTAAACTGGGACTTGGCATAGATGCATTGTTAGATAGCATGCAAAAGCTGATCCCTTCCCCTACAAATTACTACTCCACTCCTGCTGCCAGGGTTTTTAAAGTCGAATTCCACGAAAAATTTGGAAGGCTCGCCTATATCAAATCTTATGGCGGTCTGCTAAAAACCAAAGACAGCATTCCCTCTCAAGAGATGGGCAAAGACATTAAAATCAACCAAATTTTTAAAGCCGAAGCCGGAGGTCTGGAGCAAGTGGCTGAGCTCCATCAAGGAGAAATCGGTTTGATCACGACTTCTGATATAATCCTGGCGGGAGATATTTTAGGCAATGAAAAACTGGCGGATTCCTTTTCCAAAATCAGTAATGCCGTATTGGCGGTGGAGGTAAAAGCCATAGAAGAAAAAGATTACCAAAAATTAGGAGAAGCATTAGAAATTCTCAATCTGGAAGATCCCATTTTAGATTTCAAATGGTTTAAGGAAGAAAGGGAGTTTCACCTCAAAATTCTGGGGCCAATTCAAACGGAGGTCTTGAAAGACAGCCTGAGCCAAAGATGGGGAATTGAAGCAGAATTCCTTCCGCCAAAAGTGATTTATAAAGAAACCCCTGCTCAAGCAGCCGAAGGCTTTGTCCGCTACTGGATGCCAAAACCTTGCTGGGCGATTATGACATTTCTGATAGAGCCGGGAGAAGCGAACAGTGGTGTGAGCTTTGAAAACAAAGTCCGCACTAGCGATATCAGCCAAAAATACATCAACGAAGTGAAGCGCGCCATTCCGTGGACTTTAAAACAAGGTTTGCATGGCTATGAAGTAACCGATATCAAGATTACTTTAATTAAAGGCGAAGAGCATAATGTGCATTCCAACCCGGGAGATTTTTTATTAGCCACGCCCATGGGTGTTATGCGAGGATTAGAAAATGCAGGCACCAATCTTTTGGAGCCTATGTATGCCTTTGAAATCAAAGCCCATCAGGATTATCTTGGGGCGGTCTCCAGTGATTTAAGTCAAATGCGTGCCACTTTGGAAAGCCCTTTTTTCGATGGGGAATTTTTCATTTTAAAAGGTCGAGTATCCGTAGCCGAAGCTATGGATTATGCTATTCAATTCAGCGCCACCACTTCCGGCAAAGGCAGACTAAAACTCCGCCTGGATGGCTATGAAAAAACTATACTTACAGAAGATAAAACCCGTCCCTACAAAGGCGTTTCTCCGCTTAATGAATCGCAGTGGATTTTGCATATGCGCGGGGCTTTTAAGGCTGATGAACGGATGATGGGGTGAGATTTCCTTCATGCTTTTACGATTAGCCCAAAAACCTAAGTTCCAGCGGAACGACCCTACGGTAACAGCATAAGGTAAAGTAGACTTAAGTTCCGTAGGAACGACCATATGTGAGATAGATGAGCAAGGTGTAGATAGGCTGTAGTCTATGATAAGGTCGCTCCTACGGAGCTAGGTTGTTGCCCTTAGTTGTCGGTTACCATAAGTAAGCTCCTATGGGGCTAAATTCAAGCACTCTGTTGCATAAAATGCTACCAAATGATCTTTTCTACTAATTTGGCTTGTATAACGGGAGGAAAGATTTCCTTCATGCTTTTACGATTAGCCCAAAACCCTAAGTTCCAGCGGAACGATCTTATGGTAACAGGATAAGGTAAAGTAGACCTGAGTTCCGTAGGAACGACCTTATGTGAGATAGATGAGCAAGGTGTAGATAGGTTGTAGTCTATGATAAGGTCGCTCCTACGGAGCTAGACTACAGCTCTTCATCGTTTGTTACCGTAAGTCAGCCCCGATGGGGCTAAATTCAAGCACACATTTCCATATAATGCTTCCACATGTTCGTTTAGCTAATTCGGGTGTTTTAAAAGCGGATGAAATGATGGCGAGATAAAAGCATGCTCTTTCTAGTAGTATTTCCCTTAGTTCCAGCGGAACGACCTTTTGGTAACTGCTATAATATAAACCCTAAAAGTTCCGTAGGAACGACCTTATATGAGAAGAATTAGCCAAAAGTTTTAAAAATTAAAATGTAATCATTAGTTTTTGAATCTAAAAAAAAATCAACCATGGCAAATACCTACTCGCAAATTAACATTCAATGCATATTCGCAGTAAAAGGACGAAAATATTTATTAACCAAAGAAATACGAACAGAATTGTTCCGATATATGCATGGTATTCTAAAAAATGACAATGCTTATCCTTTAGCTATCAACGGTTGGAAAGACCACGTTCATGTCTTTTTTGAACTGTCCCCGAAGATGTCAATTGCAGACCATATGATGATGCTTAAATCTACTTCTTCAAAGTGGTTAAATGACAATTACTTTAATAATCGTGAATTTAGATGGCAGGAAGGATACGGTGCTTTTTCATACTCTAAATCTCAACGGTCGAATGTAATTAATTATATAAAAAATCAGGAAGAACATCATAGAACCATGAGTTTTAAGGAAGAGTATCTGGGGTTTCTTGAAAAGTTTGAGGTTGATTATGAGGAGAAATATGTGTTTGAGTTTTATTGAGAGAATGTAGGCGATAAGGACGCTCCTACGGAGCTTAGGATTGTCCAACAGTTTTCAGTTACCATAAGTAGGCTCCTATGGAGCCGTAATCAAGCAAGCTTTTGTATCTAGTTGATGCCGACTGTTCATGTGGAGCCTTAATCCTAGTTCCATTACTTAACAAACTGCAACTGAAAAATTCCCAAGCGTCCACTTGTTCTAGTTTTGAAATCATATCATCCCCCTTTGGCACGTGTTTCATTTGTTTCCTTATTAACCAAAAAAACAGAAATAGTCATTAATTTAAAACCGTTCCAACTCCAATCATCTCCAACAAATACAAATTATGATCAATGACCAGAATATCATTTTCATTGGCCAATTTTTCCAGAATACCATACAGCAAATCAACATCCGCATAATGTAAACCAGTGCTAGGTTCATCTAAAATATATAGGGTGTTTTTCGTTGGCTTTTGGAGCCAGTTCAACAGCAATAATCTTTGCTTTTCACCGGAAGAAAGGGACTGCACCGGCTGGTCTAAGCGAAGATGCGCCAATCCGATTTCTTCCAGTCGGTTAAGGAGTTCGAGACTTTTTGCAGAAGATATAAACTCGTCTGACCAAATTTTTAATTCGGTTAAGTTTAGTGCAAGCACATCTGCAATATTTTTCAAACCTACTTTATGCCTCAAGATATGCTTTTGATAGCGGAGCCCATTACACACTTCACATTTTTCAATGGCATTGGCGGTTACATCCAGACTGGTTTCTACAAAACCTTTGCCTTTGCAGTTAGGACACTGACTGCTTTTCGTTTTATAGGAAAAGTCCTGTGCTTTCAGACCCGTTTCCTTTGCGAAAATTTTGCTAATATCTTTTAGTAAATCCAAATAATCCACCAGTAAGGTAGCCGCATAAGTCCTGAGCTTTTTGGGCTCAAAATAATGTGCTTCGACATAGCCTTTAGGAAAGTCAATGCGCTCACAATTCACAGGCTTACCTTGCTGAATACTTGGAATCAAAATATCTTTCACGAAAGTGGTTTTTCCTATCCCCGATTTTCCGCTAATGGCGGTAATGCCTCCAACAGGTACTTCCAATAGATCTTTCACCAGTGTATGTTTGGCAAGATTACGTATGACAATATGTTCTTTCCCATTACTAAGCTGAACCGGTTTTGCTGGCACTTTCAAAAAAGGATGTAAGTCTGGCTTTTTTATAAAGCCTTCTAAATTTCCTTGATAAGTGATATGACCGCCCAATTTTCCCGCTTGTGGCCCCAATTCCAAAATATGGTCAGCCGAATGGATAATGGCTTTATTATGTTCAATTACAATAACTGTATTTCCCTTTTCAATTAATTCTTTAAGAATTTGAATCAAATCCGGAATGTTCTCATTCGATAAGCCAGCGGTAGGTTCATCCAGCAAATAGGTGATGCCCTTGAGCGGACTGTTCAATTGTTTGATTAATTCCACCCGCTGATTTTCTCCGCCTGAAAGCGTGGGGGATTTTCGCTTGAGTTGCAGATGGTCAATATGTAATTGCCTTGCCCTGCTAATCGTATTTTGGAGATGAGGCTTAATTTTGGAAAGCAGTTCTCCATCCACCCCTTTTATGCTACGGCTGCCAGAGAGCCAATCGCCCAAAGCAGTAAAATCCATTGATTTGATATCGTGAATAGATTTTCCGGCAATTTTAAAACCTAGTCTTTCTGGTTTCAGCCCACTTCCATGGCAGTGGCTACATTGAGCCGGGGTAAAAAGGGCAGTAAGCTGACTGATGTTTTTATTTTTTCGGGTTTTATAATATTCATCTTGCAAATAATGAAAAAGACCAAGCCACAGCATGCTTACTTCCTGCTTTCCTTTTCGGGTTTTGGTGCGGTATTCCCAAGTAGCTTTCCACACTTTTTCGCCTGTTCCCTGCAACAAAATTTCTTTCTGCTGATTAGTAAATTTAGTGAAAGGGGTTTCCAAATGGAAGCCATATTCCTCGCCTACTTTTTTCAAAATCGCCATATATTGCCCCTCGGGATTTCCATAATAGGCAATGGCTTTATTGTGGGCAAACAATCCTTTGGCTATGCTTTTATTGGCATCCAAAACCAATTTACCCAAATCAGGCAAGAGCTCTTCCCCAACTCCATCACATACAGCACATTTTCCAAGCTCATGATTATCGGAAAAATGACTGGCGGATAGTTCTTCCCCTTCATACTGCGCCTTTCTGGAAAAGGCAAAGCGCAAGATTTTATCTATGCCCGTTTGCTTGGAGATATCTGAGCTCTGCGAGTAATTCTTTTCCTTGCGGGTAATGCAAATCGTAGGAGTCAGTCCTTCAATATGATTTACTTCAAATTGAAAATTTACACCCACCCGTGATTGTTGATAAGTCGAGAATTGCTGGGTCATTTGTTGAAGCCCGTAACCATGCAGAGTATCAATCACCAGGGAAGATTTACCCGAACCCGAAATTCCCGTGACAACGGATAATTGGTTTTTGGGGAATTCGAGGTCTAAGTCTTTCAAATGATGCGTGCTGGCACCGGAAATTTGAATTTTAACCCTTTGCTGTACTTTTTCTTCCTTGTAATCGAATGATGATGCTTTTAGAGAATTATCTACCCATATATCGCATGCGGTTTGAAATTCAGTATGGTTTTCAAAGCATATAATGCCAGCCGTTTGCTTTTTCAGTTGGTGCAAAGCGGCCATCAGTTGCTGGACATTTTGCTGATGCAATCCTATGCTGGGTTCTTCCAATAATAAAAGGGTCTTTTTTGATTGTCTGGCAAAATGTTTGGTGAGTTTAATGCGCTGAGCTTCCCCGCCCGATAAAGTATTGGAAGGTTGTCCCAATTTGATATAGCCCAATCCCAGTTGCAACATCAGGGACAGTATTTCCTTAATCTTTTTTTCAGAATTAAAGAAATCATAGGCTTCTTCTATACTTAAATTATAGATGTCGGCTATGTTATTATCATTCCAATGCACTTGGAGTACTTCTGGTTTAAAGCGCTTTCCATTGCAGACCGGACAAATCTGGTTAATAGCGCCCATCAAACTCATAGAGAGGGTAATAACTCCAGCCCCTTCGCAACTTTCACATCTCCCGCTTTTGTTATTAAAAGAGAAGGCTCCTTTTCCCAACTTTAAGGCTTTTGCCTCTGAGGTTTTCGCCAGCAGATCACGTATTTTATCGGCCAGACCGGTATAAGTAGCAGGATTGCTTCGGGGCGTTTTGCCAATCGGCTGGTCTGAAACGCTCAGGAGGTTTAATCCTTCTTTCTCACAAAAAGCATTAATTTTTTCAAGGATTTGAGGAGTCTTTCGGCTCACTGTACTCAAGCTTCCCAAAATGGGTTGAAAAGTTTCTACAGATACTTTTTGCGCCTTGTTTTTAGAGGCCTTATCAGCATTCTCTTTTGATGATTTTAGTACCGATAAAGTAGGACTGGAAATATTTTCTGCATGGAGAAAGTCCTGTATGCTTCCGTTGAAAATTACTTCTCCCCCATGAATACCCGCTTCTGGCCCCAATTCAATTATCCAATCCGCAGACTGGATAAAATCCAAATCATGCTCCACTACCATGACCGTATTGCCACGGCTAATCAATCTTTTCAGAATATGCAGTAAATACTGCTTATAATCTTTAGACAAACCAATGGAAGGCTCATCAAAGACATATAAAATTCCTTGCAAATGGCTGTTGACTTGCTTGATGAGTTTAATGCGCTGCGCATCACCTGATGAAATTTCCGCGCTGGGAGTGCTTAACTGATAATCGCTCATCCCCAATCGAATCAAATCAAATAATTGGATAGCAATTTTATCGACTAAGGCTTTTTCTCCTTCCGATAATGCTAAATTATCCAGCTTTTCATATAATTCGCTCAAGGAAAGCTCCATCCATGCATGGAAGTTCATTCCTTTCCATTCATATTTCAGATGGTCTTCCTTTAGTCTGGCTCCATTACAACTAGGGCATGTTTTTGAACTCGCAAATTTCAGGATATTGGGATTTCTATCCCGTCTTAAAATATCCTGCATAATCGGCAACATGCCTTTGTAATAGCCTTCTTCACGGGGCTTTGCTTTCAGTCCCTCCCACCTGAGTCTGGATTCTAAACTATGCTTTCCATAAAACACTTTGATACGCTCACTTCCATTTAGCACCACATTCTTTTGTTCGGCAGTCAGTTCTTTCCAAGGGATATCCACATTAAAACCATGTGCCTTGCAAACCTTGTTCAATTCTTCCACTGTTACCTGCGAATAGACGATATAGCCATTGGGCAAAGTAGTGGTGATGGCGCCTTCCCTTAAGCTTTTATTTTCATCCCCAATTAATTTATCCAAGTCAATATATTCCGCTTCACCTATTCCACGGCATTTTTCACAAGCCCCTTTTGGGTGATTAAAAGAAAAGAGGGATTTGCTCATCTTTTCTTCTGCTGAATACCGGGCAAATAATATCCTGAAAATAGGCGTCAGTTCTGAGAGCGTACCAAAAGTGGCATTGATGGACTGAAAGCGTTTGGATTGCTCCACCTTAATCACAGGAGGTAAATCTTGTATGTCATCGACCTCAGCAGTGGGAATTGATTGCGCATTTTGTTGATTATAGGTAGGCAGGCTTTCCAAAAAATAGCGGTAACCTTCATTGGCGATAACGCCCATTGCCAATGATGATTTCCCTGAACCCGAAAGACCCGTCACCACAATCAATTGATTTTCAGGGATAGTTAAAGAAATATTTTTGAGATTATTTTGGTGGGCGTTTTTGATGCGCATTTGGTTTAATTTTTGCCATGACCATGTGCAGAGACGCAATGCATTGCGTCTCTGCACATGCATTGCGTCTCCACAAATTTTTTACGAAATTACAATTTAATATTTTGGTAATACAAACGATTGAACCATGCCTGACAAATTCAGAAACAAATACCGCGTAGAATCTGCACGATTACAAAATTGGGATTACGGTAGCAATGCAAAATATTTTGTAACCATTTGCACAAAAAATAGGGAATGTTTTTACGGTTATGTTAGAAATGGAGAAATGATATTAAACGATTTGGGTAAAATCGTTGAAACAGAATGGGAAAAAACATTTGAATTGCGACCAGATATGAATTTATATATGGGCGAATATATTGTGATGCCCAATCATTTTCATGGGATTATTGGGATTGGTGAAAATGAATATAATACGTTGGGGACGGATCGTGGTACGATCCGTGGTAGAGACGCAATGAATTGCGTCTCTACGGTGACCACAACCACCGATAATAATCCACGCACCAACCCACCAAAAAACCAATTCGGACCACAATCAAAAAATTTGGGATCCATTATTCGGGGTTTTAAATCGGCCGTGACCGTTAATGCCAAATTGATTAATCCTGATTTTGGATGGCAGGGGCGTTTTCATGACCATATTATCCGTGATAAAAAATCATTTCATCGCATTTCAGAGTACATTAAAAATAATCCTCGGAATTGGCGGGATGACACATTTAATGATTGGTAATATCCCCTAATTTTTCCATTCCCCCATATTGTTTTACTTTTGTGAACCAAAAAACAATTAAATAGAACATCTGGTAATAATATCCGAAGCACCCAAATATAAAAGATGATAATGATCGACAGCAAAGCCCTGAATTATATAGATAATGTAGTAAAGAATGTACCCTCTGATTGGTTAAAATTGACCACCCACAGATTGGATATTTATAAGGAGGAATTAGCAAAAACAGAATTCTTGGAGCGTTTTGAAAAGCTATATGCGCAAGAGGATGCTGAGACTTCTAAATTAAGCGAGTTACCAACTGCTTATGACTATATTCGATTAGGGCATCCTTTATCCTCTGTATTGGAATGGACAATTGCTAAACTAAATAATCTTACAGCTGATCAGGTCATCAGTTTTTCTTCACGAACAGTTCCGGTTTTAGCCGTTTTACGAAAAAATCTATTTGATAAAAAGAATACTCAAATTGTTTATAAAGGTGAGCTACCTGCTTATTTTGATTTAGAGACTGTAAAGACTGTTTACAAATATACTTTTGACTTAAAGCAGGTTGAAAAAGTAGAGGACGTTTCTGCCTTTGAAGGAAGCACTATTTTCATTTCACAAAATGATGAAATTGGTAAAGTAGCTCTTAACAATAATATTGATTTTTATCTTAGCCTACACAGCCAATTAGGAAGTATTTTGTTGGTAAATGGCGTGGAAAATGAAGCTTACATTTCCGCCATTCAGCATGTTCGAAGAAGGGAAACCATAAGCATGACCCCTCAAAATTGTTATGCTGCTCTGCAATTATTGCAAGGTCAAACCCTGCCAAAACAAGACCAAGCTAAATTCAAAGCTGATAAAGCTTCCGTTTTAGATTCCATTAAAAAAATCACGGCTGCTGATACAAAAGCTTTATTGGGTAATTGTGGGTTATCTATTCAGTATGCCATCATGATGGGCTTAGTTGAGGAGGCATTGCAAAATCATCCAGGAAAAGAAATCAAAATTATAGTTCCCCCTAATTGCTATGGTGGAACAAACGACCAAGCCAGAAGAGTAGCGGCATGTATTCCTAATGTGGAAATTCTGGATTTACCAGTAGATGGTGATAATGATATGGTGCAAAGTACTGATAAGGTTTTAGATCGTGTAGCAAAAGAAAATGCTGTGCCCTATATCATTGCGGAAATTCCAACTAACCCAAGAGTTGAAGTTCCAGATATGGAGCAATTAAGAGCAGCACTTAGTAAAGAGCGAAAAACTCCAACTGGTGAAAAGGCGATTGATCCGGTTTTCATTTTAGACCAAACTTTTTGTCCGAACATACAATTTTTAAGCGAGGAAGGCATTCTCTCCAATATTCGTGTGATATCCTATGTGAGTGGATCTAAGTTCCCAAGCGGTGGAAAATGCACGGCAGGCTATGTTTCATCAAATCAAAAAGCAGCCAAGCTGATGGGGAATATAGAAAAGCACCTAATCCTATGCGATAATGAGGCTACTGATCTTCAAACTGAGATATTAGCTGAGCAATTGCCTTCCATGAATCAGAGAATTGCGGATGCCTATAAAAACACAAGGGAATTTGTAAATCATATCAAGGAAGTTTTGCCAACAGCTAAGATCAATTTCGTTTCAGAAGAATTAGCAAATGCAGGATTTACTCCTTCAGTCTTTTCTTTAGATCTTCCTACCAAAGGAAATACTGATGAAGAAAGAGAAAACTATAAAAGGGCTTTAAACCTTAAGCTGATTAATATGATGATCAATGAAATTCCTGAGGAAAGTAAATACTGTGTGAGCTATGGTCAGCTAAAAGGCTGTTACTGGACGATCCCTGCAACTTCAACTCAAGGAACAACCAAGGAAAAGGATAAAGATTATATTGCCAGGGTGTCTGTTTCTCCTGATTTAGATTTGGAGCATCATAAGAAAGTTTTTTTGGATTTTGTGAAAAGTATAGCCCCCTAGCCCCCAAGGGGGAATAATTCACAGATTATATACCATCAAAAAACAATTAATTTTATCACTACTCTCAAAATACTTAATCCAAAAATTTGATATATGACTAAAGCATCAAATTAAAAAACCAAAGTAATTCCGTGCGTCTTCCCCCATTGGGGGAAATTAAAGGGGGCTATAGGGCTAAAACAGAAACCGCATTACTAGTACCAGAACCCCCAATATTCACCACTAAGCCTGTTTGGGCATCTTTTATTTGATGTCCCCAGGCTTTTTGCATCAATTGTTTGTAGATGTAGGCGTGCATTCCAACGCCTGTTGCGCCAATAGGATGGCCTTTGGCTTTTAATCCACCAGATACATTTACTGGTAATGCGCCATTCGCATAGACTTTCCCACTTTCTAAAGCTTCAAACTCTCGACCTGCTCGTGCTATTCCCATGGCACTGTATAATAAAAGCTCTGTTATGGTAAAGCAATCATGTACTTCCGCCAGGCTGATATCTTCGATTTTTAGACCAGCTCCTTTTAAGGCTTTATCCACCGCAAAAGCTGCGCCTTCCAGAAAATGATCGGATTTATTTTTACCAAAACTATCCAGATAATCTGCTGCACTGTAAAAACTTTTAATGGCTACATTATTTCCAGTGCTTAAACTGGCATCTTCCAATACCAAAGCCGAAGCCCCATCTGAAACCAAAGAGCAATCATGCAATCTCAAAGGCTTGAAAATCATAGGGTTTTTCTCATCCGGAAGGGATAAAATATCTTCTACCGATTTAGCTTTTTGTAATTGAGCCAATGGATTTTCTGCCGCATTGGTATAAGCTTTAGCAGAAATTTGGGCTAGCCAAGGTCGGAGCTGTTTTTCAGAATAATTGTATTTTTTCATCCATCCTTTGGCTAAATCCGCAAACATGCAGGGAGCTGTTACCGATTGGCTTCCTTCTTCCGGCCAGTAGGTGGCCAGGGCTAAAGCTTGTGTAACTCCTGCAATATCTAAATCCGTCATTTTCTCTAATCCGACTACCAAAACCCGTTTCATCATGCCTGATTTTATAGCCATGATGGCCATATGAATGGCAGAAGAACCCGAAGAACAGGCCGTTTCGGTTCTATACATGGGTTTATGACGCAATTCAGGTATTGCATTTACACCATAAGAAGCAATATTTTCTTGCTGATTGAACGCTCCTCCACTATAGTTACCCACGAATACACCATCTATTGATGCTGTCTCAATTTTGGAATCTTCAATTGCTCCTTTAGCTGCTTTTTCATATAGCGAATACAAAGTTTCGTTTTCTAACCTACCGAATGAAGAATGATAAGCTCCGATTATATTTACACCTAAATCCATATGTATTATTTTCTATCAAGTTAATAAAAGTGGAGAAGAAATATTGGATGATTGAGTCTAAATTATGGAGACTATTATGTCCACACTACTTGACGCTTTTAATGAAATGAAATCTCTTAAACAAAAAAAGGCCGATCAATGACCCGCCTTTTCAAATATAAATATTTTTCAATCCTTAGGATTCCTTTGGTAAGATATTAGTAACAATTTTTACTGTTTTATTTTCTCCTATATTAGAAACAACAGTAATTACTTTAGTAATCCTTCCCATTTTACCGCGGCTGTTAAATTTAACCGTAAGTTCAGCAGTTTCTCCCGGAGAAATAGGCTCTTTTGGCCATGAAGGGGCTGTACAACCACAAGTAGTCTTTACATCTGCAAGGATAAGTGGCTCATTACCTGTGTTCTCAAATTTAAAAACATGTTCAACTACATCTCCTTGTGTGATATCGCCAAAATCATGGCTCGTTTCCTGGAATGTAATATCAGGGCCATTTTTACTATCTGCTGTTTGCGCAATCGCAAAGTTCACTGCAAATAACGTTATTAGGATAAAAGTTAATTTCTTCATAATGTATTAAAATTTATTGATCAATCGTAAATATACAAAAATGGAATTAAAATGGTTCCTTTAAAAAAAACGATTATTGAAATTCACTAAAAAAAGTTCATCTGTAGCTCTTGTAACGGCTGTATAAAGCCACCTGACATACTCTTTGTCAAGCATTTCATCAGTTAAATATCCCTGATCCACAAAAACAGCCTTCCATTGCCCCCCTTGTGATTTATGACAAGTCAAGGCATAGGCAAACTTTACCTGCAATGCATTTAAGTACGGGTCTTTCTTCATAGCCTCCCTCCTTTCTGTTTTAGTGGCCAAATCCATATAATCCTCTGATACTGCCTGGTACAACTTCCGATAATCTTCTGTGTTTAAGGAAGGTGTGGGAGAATGCAAAGTATCCATCATGATTTTTACCTGAAGATTGGGAAGGTCGTTGTAATCGGTCAGTCTAATTTCCAAATCCGCAAAGCGAAAGCCGTACATTTCCTCAAAATTGATCACTTTTACCACCTCCATAAAATCACCATTGGCTAAAAAACCACCCGGTGTATCTTCTGATTGGTATACATAGTTATTGCGAACAATCATTAGAAAATCAGCTACCTCAAGTTCAGAATCCATAAAGTGAATTTGCCTGCGGATATATTCATTATACTGAACTGCTGCTTTGTTGGAACGACAAATAATAGTGGTATTGTCTATTCCGTATTTATCATAAGCATAGCGTAACCCATCCTCCAGGCGCTCTCCTGTCATCCTGAAAATATCTTTAAACGACTTGGTTTGAAATTTTATATTTAACTCCTTTTTAGGTAATTCCGCCCTGAGTAAAGTAGCATTATACAAAATACCGGAATCCTGCGCCTGACGCATTACTTCAGTAAGCACTGTTTCTATCACCTTACTTCTGAAAGTATGGGTCAAATACTGGACATCTAAGCCTGGGCTGGTGGTTTTACCTACAGGAGGTAGCTGTGCATCATCACCAATAAACAAGATTTTATTTCCTTCATTCTGAAAAATGTAGGTGACCAGGTCATTCAGTAAACTTGAGCTGCCAAACCCCACATCATCTGAAAGCATACTTGCTTCATCTATAATGAATAAAGTTTTATAGTGGTAATTTTTTTGTAAAGAAAATGAAGGCTCCCCACTCCCTGGCTCGGCAAGTTGTTTATAAATTTTTTTATGTATTGTTAATGCTATTCGTTTAGCATAGTTACTCATCACTTTGGCAGCCCTGCCTGTAGGGGCAATCAATACATATTTATAGTTAAATAATGGAAGAAACTGAACTAAGGCACTTACAATAGTGGTTTTACCCGTTCCTGCATATCCTTTCAACAACATCATGGGCCTGTCATCGTCTTTTAGCTCAAAGAAAACATCCAGGGCATTAAAAAAACGAACTTGGCCCGGAGTGGGCTCAAAAGGAAATTTAGAGCGAATAATGTCAGATGCCTTAGGCATTCATTTTGTGATTTACATCATTTGGAGTAATCACTGCCATAGTGGTAGTCGCTTTTGCTATCAAATCTCTTTTTTTTCCAGTAACCGCCCATATTTCGGCCTCACAAAAATTTAGTTTACGTCCTCGCTTTATTACATATCCAATAGCGTGTAGTTTTTCACCCATTCCGGCTTTAAAATAAGACACCTTTATCTCTGCTGTTACCACATGGCAGTCGGCCGGAACTGTGGTATAAGCTGCAAAACCTGCAACAATATCCGCCAAGGTTGCAGTAACACCTCCGTGCACCAGTCCCTTCTGTTGTTTATGAATAGTTTGAATATCTAACCAGCCTTCTGTTCTGCCCTCTTCTATCACACTCAAATTGAAACCAATGTGTTTCATAAACTCCTGCCTTTGCAAGAACTTTTCTACCCTGTTTTTGAAATCTTCTTTCAATAGATTATCGTTCATTATTATTATCTTTCCGGTAATTTATCACAAATATAAGGATATTGATGAGTGAGAAAGCAAAGGAAGGCATCAATCAGTTATTTGGTGGAAAAATAAGAGTAAGGGTTGGAGGAATTTTGATAGAGTCCGGCAAGATATTATTACTGAAACATGAAGGAGTGGGCTCCAATAAATATCTATGGTCGCCTCCGGGTGGAGGATTGGAATTTGGAACAGATGCAGAAATTAATTTGAAGAGAGAATTTTTAGAGGAAACAGGCTTGGAAATTGAAGTAAATCAACTGTTGTTTGTAAATGAATTTATAAATGGCAATATTCATGCAGTTGAATTATTTTTCAAAGTGAAACGTAAAGGGGGCAGCTTGGTTTTGGGTACAGATCCGGAAATGAAACAAAATCAGATTTTAAGTGATTTAAGGTTTTTTGATCAAAATAGTTTAAGAAATGAGCAGAAAAACCGACTTCATAATATGTTTCATACAATAAATAAACCCGAAGAAGTTTTAAATCTAACAGGATATTTTAAATTTGTGAATAATTCCTTAAAATAGCATTTTAAATAAAATTCAAAGAAGACATAATATTAGGATAAGATGAGCAAAACAAAGATATTTTCGATACTCCTTTTTTTAGTTGCAGTGGTAATTGGTTATTTCTTCGTAAGAAGTGTAGCAGATGATATACAACGAGAAGAACAAATTGTAAAAGAGGAAAGAAGGGTAATAGAAAAGCTAAAATTAATCCGATCAGGTATGATTGCCTATCAAAAAGTAAATGGGCAGTATACCAGTGATTGGGATAAATTAATCAATTTTATTGATACGGGTAAATTTTACCTTACAGAACGCTCTGAAAGGATTATCCCACGTGATTATGGTGGGGATAGTGTGGTGATAAACATTGATACATTGGGGACAATTCCTGTATATGACTCATTATATGCTGATGTTCCTAATTTCAAATTGTCCAACCTTCCTTACAAGCCGGGCACCAAAACCAAGTTTGACATTTATGCAGATAAAATTGTAAAAGGTGCCATAAAAGTGGATGTATTCGAGGTGAAGGATCCTAACCCAATCAATCCTAAAAGGCGTAAGGATGATAATGAAAGGGCATTAAGAATTGGTTCCAGATCAGACGTAACAACATCAGGAAACTGGGAATAAATTTTGATAGCAGCGAAATCAACATCTTTCAAACAAATAAAAAAAGTAAAGGACGATAAATTCTCTATTGAAAAAATTGAGCAGTATTGCTTAATTCTACAAATAGGGAGTCGCGATTTACAGGTGTCTATCATTGACTCAAAAACAAACAGGGTTTTGTTTCTGGAAGATTACATTATTGATGCCACTGATAACCCTGAAGATAAAATTGAGCTTTTAAAATCATTATTTGATCATCATCACCTATTGATGGTAGGATTTTGGAAAGAGGTAATACTGTGTTTTAAAACTGATAAGTTTACAGTAGTACCTCTTTCTTTTTTCTCCAAAGAAAATGCTCGGCCATTATTAAAAATGAACTGTCCGGTAGAAGATTCTGATTCTGTAGGATACTATAAAATTAACAGTAATGATTCTGTTAATATTTTCACCTATGACAAGGCAATATTGCAATGGTTTAGATCCATCTATATCAATAGCAAAATAAAAGTAACCCATCAGAGTGGGATGATCATTAACAGTGTCCTTAAAAACTCACCTTTTCCTGATGATGTGGTTGTTTCACTTTATATAGATAGGTTTTACCTGCATGCAGCAGTATCGAAAAAGGATCAACTTTTGTTTTTTAACTCTTTTAAGATTTCAAAATTTGATGAATATATAAAGTTCATTAATCTGGTGCTACATGAATTTAAAATGAGCAAAACCCAGTCTCTTATTAAAGTATGGGGTTATATCAACGAAGAATCCAATCACTTCAATTCATTAAAAAAACATTTCCCTACTATTAAAATAGGGAACAGAACCACTGTTCTGAATTTTGGCTACAAATTTGACGAGGTTCCCGAACATCAGTATTTTGATGTATTTGGAAACTACTTTAACCTGTAATTATGCAAAAGCGGATTGCTTTATTCCCCGGCTCGTTCGATCCTTTCACCAAAGGGCACTATGATATAGTTAATAGAGGATTAAAGCTTTTTGATGAAATTGTTATAGCAATTGGCTACAATTCAAAAAAGCATAACCGCTATTTTGATATCGATTTTATGGTGGAAAAACTGAATGAAACTTTTAAAGATGAGCCCAGGGTTTCAGTGATAGTTTATAACCAATTAACTTCGAATTTAGCGAAAGAACTGAATGCAGGATTTCTATTAAGAGGGTTGCGTAATACCACTGATTTTGAGTACGAAAACAGTATTGCCCAGGTCAATAAATACCTTAATGCAAACCTGGATTCTGTATTTTTAATTACATCGGCTAAATATGCAGCTATTAGCTCCACTATTATAAGAGAAGTGCACAAATTTAAGGGTGATATTGATGAATTTCTGCCTTACAAAATTTAGATTTTTCTAACTCTTTTTTTTAAAACACATTTTCCAAGCCATATTATGGATTCCAGAGAAAAACTATGCTCTGGGATGAAATGCCTTCAGTGTCTGACTCAGGAAGTCCCTGTCAAGATGAGTATAGATTTCTGTAGTGGTTATAGATTCATGCCCCAACATCTCCTGAACAGCCCTTAAATCAGCTCCGCCCTCTATCAAATGAGTAGCGAAAGAATGTCTGAAGGTATGGGGACTTACTTTTTTGTTGATATTAGCCATCATTGCTTTTTTCTTTACCATAGTAAAAACAGACACCCTGCTTAAACCTGCTCCAAATCGATTAAGGAAAACAATATCCCGGCATTGGGGCTTAGAGTTTTGGTGTATTCTTACTTCGTCAATATATATCCGTATATGCTTTAAAGCATCTTTTCCAATAGGGACTAATCTTTCTTTACTGCCTTTTCCTATCACTCTTAAAAAACCTATATCAAAATACACATTGGAAATTTTGAGATTTATCAATTCAGACACACGTAATCCCGAGCTATAAAGCACTTCTAACATGGCGCGGTCCCTTTGCCCATTATTTTCGCTTAAATCCATATTAACAAAAATGCGCTCAATTTCCCCATAGCTTAGGACATCAGGCAGCTTTCGTCCTAGTTTAGGTGCTTCAATTAATTCCGTAGGATTTACCGAGATAACATCTTCGAAAACCAAATATTTATAAAAAGCCTTAATGCCGGAAACTACACGGGCCTGAGTATGGACGGTCATGCCTAATTCATGCACGTACTCTAAAAAGTTTTGCACATCTACTGGTGTAAGTTCTAAAGGGGTGACTTTCCGATTGCAGATGTCAAGAAACTGTTTTAGCTTTAGCACATCATGAACATAAGCACTCACTGTATTTTCAGCAAGTGAGCGCTCCAGTTTGAGATAACTTTCAAATTCATGTAAGAATGTAGTCCAGGCCATCAACGAAAATAAAATATAAAATGCGAATCATCATCATTAATGGACCAAATTTAAATTTGTTAGGTAAAAGAGAGCCTGAAATTTATGGAGCTTCTTCTTTTGAGGAATACTACCATGCATTAAAACAAAAAAATAATGATGTGAACTTAGCTTATTTTCAGTCGAATATTGAAGGAGAATTAGTGGATACTATCCAGCAGGCAGATGAGCAATTTGATGGTATATTATTGAATGCAGCTGCCTACACACATACTTCAATAGCCATACATGACGCTATTGGTGCTATTAATACTCCTGTGATAGAAATTCATGTCTCCAATATTTATAAAAGGGAAGAATTCAGACATAAAAGCATCATTTCCTCTAAATGTGTAGGATTAATTGCTGGTTTAGGCTTGAAAGGTTATCAATTGGGGATTGATTACTTCAAAGACAGATGATCTTCAAAGGAGAGACCAAAATAAAACTATCACATCGCGAATGGCGAATTCTCAATAACCATTTCTAATAGTATCTGTTTTTCTTTTGCTCCCCAAGATGTTCTACAATCATTTACAATATTGATTAATATAAAAATCAACACTTTTATCTCCCATACTTTTTGCTTGTGCCCAGTCCTTACAAGCTCCCTCGTCCTCCTCCATCTGATATTTTATATTTCCACGTAATTTGAAATAAGCCGATTTGGAATTATCCAGTTCTATCGCCTTGTCCAAATCCTTTATTGCTGTAGAATAGTTCTCTAAAATGGATTTTACATTTCCACGGTAATAATAAATAGCAGCATCGCTTGCATCCAGCTGAATAATTTTATCATAATCCTGCAATGCTCCTTCCCAGTCTTCCAGTTCCTCTTTAAGTACCGCCCTGTTATTATAAGCATCTGTACTTGTTGGGTTTAAGATAATTGCCTTGGAATAATCATCCAATGCGGAACGCGGATTACCTAAATAAATATAGCATTGGGCGCGATAAGAAAATATTGCAGGGCTATTCGGCTCATTTTCCGCAGCCTGGTTGAAATCAGATAGTGCGGTACTATAATCCTGAACTTCCAGGTAGGCACGACCTCTTTTGAAATAAGAGTCTGATTTAGCAGCTCCTCCCTGAATAGCTTTCTCGAAATAAGATATAACTCCAGGCCATTCTTCCAAAATGTAAAACGACTCCGCTTTTAATAAATATAATCCTGCATTTGCCTCTCCCAACTGTTCAATTTGCTCCACATCAGCAATCACTCCCTCATAATTTTCAGTTTCATAAAAAGCAATGGCTCTGTTCTCATAAGCTTTCGAATAATCACCATCCAACTCAATCGCTTTATTATAATCTTCAATGGCGGGTGACAAGCTACCAGTTAGTTGCTTTGCCTTACCTCTATTATTGTAATAGATAGCCTCTTCTATCCCCCCAGAGATAGCACTGTTGTAATCATTAATAGCCCCTTTATAATCCTCCAGACGGAATTTAGTATTTCCTCTCAAGGCATATGCTTCGTACAATTTGCTATCCGATTCAATGGCTCTATCAAAGTCGGCAAGTGCTTTGTTCCAATTTTTGGTTTCATAATGTGCTACCCCTCTTTTATAAAGTAAATCAGCGTCTTTAACCCCTAATTCTTCTGCTTTATTAAAATCGGTTATAGAAGTTTCGTATTCTCCTTTGACAAATAAAATGGATCCTCTGTTTTTGTAGGTTTCTGCATGTTGATCTCCCTTTGCAACTGCCTGGTTTAAATCAGCATATGCCAACTCCATTTCACCCAAAACAAAATAAGAGTTGCCCCTTCCGTAAAACAATTCCGCAGATTGATTACCTCTTTGGTAAGCCTGGCTTAGGGTTTCAATAGTTAACTCGTAATTTTTAAGATTATAATGACTCAAGCCCAAATTAAGGAATGTGTTATCATCTGTAATATTCAATAAAACCACCTGATCATAATCTTTGATGGCTTTTTCATAGTTCTTCAAACTGTAAAAGGCATTTGCCCTGTTCAATAATGCCTGTCCATAATCAGCTTTTATTTCAATGGATTTGTTATAATCAGCTATAGCCGCTTCTAGTTCATCTGTAAGTGCTTTTGCTTTACCTCTGTTATTATAGATAACTTCATCCGTCCTGCCTAATTCAATTGCTTTGTCATAAGCATTGATTGCTGCGTTGAAATTATCTTGTCGAAAAAGCGTATTGCCATAATTGTAGAAGGTTTCAGGATTTTGACTACCCGCTAAAGTGGCTTTCTTTAAGTATTCAGCAGCCTCTTCATACTTTTTCCCTTCATAAAGCGAATTTCCTAAATTTTCTATAACAACAGGATCATTAGCACCCTCTTGAACAGCTTTTAATAGACTGGCTGCAGCCTCGGAATAGTTCTTCAATTCAAAAAAGGCATTCCCTTTGTTAGCAAATAATTGCTTCTCCGTAATTCCTGCAGTCTCCGCTTTTTGGTAATCCGCTATTGCCTGTCTGAATTCCTTTTTATCATAAAGGATATTGGCTTTATAAAAATAAAGTTGTGGATTGTTGACTCCCAGTCGAATTGACTCTTCCATGTTTTGAAGTGCCTTATCCCAGGTTTCTGTTTGGTAATAAGCTAAGGCCAGCATTTCAGTAATCGGTGCATTTTTAGGTTCGGCTTTCTCCAAATCTGTAATAGCGGAAGAATAATTTTTCTGATCATAAAAGGCAGTTCCTCTGTTCAACAGTGCCTGAGCATAAGCAGGATCCTTTTCCAATGCCAGGTTATAATCTTTAATTGCTTCAGCAACCTGCTTTTGATTAAACTTTGCTTTTCCTCGATTGTTATAGATCACAGCCTCATCCGCTCCCAATTGTATGGATTTATCATAGGCAGAGATAGCATTTCCAAAATTCTCATTTTTGAATAAGAGATTTCCCTTGTAGTAATAAACTTTAGAATTTTGCGAACTCAGCTCAGTCGCTTTGGTTAAATCAAGAAGTGCGGGATCCGCTTGTTTTAACTCATAATTAGCCAAGCCCCTGAATTCATATATATCTAAACTTTTCTCTCCTAACTCTTCAGCTTTCTGTAAATAATCTACAGCTACTTTAAAATTGTTTTGGTGAAATAATGAAATACCAAGTGCCCTGTTCACTGCTGCTGTGTTAATCCCTCCTTGAACGGCAGCCCCCAATGACTTTGAAGCCTCAGCATATTGCTTTTCCTCAAAATATGACAAGCCCAAATTCTCATAATTTTCCGGAGCATTTTCTCCTTGCCTAATAGCTTCCTGTAAATTTGTAATGGCATTTCCATAATCCTTATTAGCATAATAAGCCTTACCCAAACCTGCTGTGAGGGCGGGTATTTTTTCACCTTTCTCCCTTGCTTTGAGTAATGATTCAATAGCAGCATCCCATTGCTTATCCTCTACAGCAATCAACCCTTTGAACAATACTAACTTTGTAGAAGTAGCTCCTGCAGATAATGCTTTTTCAATATTAACTTTCGCTTCTTCTTTCTTGCCTAAATCATATAATGTGATCGCGTAATTGGTGAGTATTTTAGGGTCTGTAACCCCACTTTCCAATGCTTTTTTGTAATAAGCTATTGCAGTTTCCTTTTTATCCAGTGCCAGGTTTGCTTCCGCGGCATAAGTAAATAAAGCGCTATCTTTTATACCAAAAGAAACAGCTCTTTCCAGATTGGAAGCAGCAGATTCATAACTTTTATTTTTGTATTCTGCTTCTCCGAGCTTTTGATATATACCACCATCATTGGCTCCTCGAGTAATAGCATCCTTAAAATCAGAAATTGCCTTTGGATAATTTTTTTCTGTAAGATAAGCTGCTCCCCTCAATTCATATACCTTCACATCATTATATCCCGCCAATATGGCTTTACTGTAAAATTCTATTGCATTAGGGTATTCATTTTTATTATTATAAGCAGTAGCTAAATCATAGAAGACTTGCTGGCCGGTAACGCCCAGTTCGATTGCTTTTCGGTAATCTTTGATGACTTCATCCCACTTCTTTAGTTCGAAATTGGCGGCACCACGATTTTCCAATGCTTTATCATAATTAGCTTTAATACTGAGAGATTGGGTGTAATCTTCAATGGCGCCATCGTAATTCTTAAGATGAAATTTCGCCTTACCTCTATTGTTGTAAAGCACTTCATTCTTCATCTCTTGCTCTACTGCTACATCATACGCTTTTATCGCTTCTGTATATTTTTCCTGTTTGAAAAGCGCATTCCCCAAATAATAAGCCACTTGCGGATCACCAGACTGTAAGGATACAGCTTTCTGCAGATCAGGAATAGCCAGATCCAACTGATCCAATTCATATTCAGCTATGCCTTTAGAGGTATACCACCTTATTTCATCCCGCTTTGCTGCTGTACCCTGGCTAAAATCATTAATAGATTTTGTATAATCCTTTAATTCAAAATAAGCAAAAGCCCTGGTAGAGAAAGCCAGTGGATCAGCTTTAATTTGAAGTGCCTTACTTAAAAGCTCAATACTCCTGGCGTAATCTTTCAATTCAAATACTGCATAACCAGCCATTTTCCAGGCAAAGGCTTCCTTGCTATTTACCTGGGCAAAACTTGAAAAAGATTCTGCCGCCTTTTGCCAATCTTCATTAGCATAAAAGTTAACAGCAGCCAAAATATTTCCATCTGCTTTTATGCCTTTTGCAAAATTGGACAACCCACTGGTAGTGTTTTGCAACTGGGAAATCCTAGAGGCATCAATTAAAAAAGTGCCATTTACACCGGCAACACCCGGCACTGCAATCGCTATTAACTCATCATTCTTTACCAATACTGAGCCAATACCGTCTTGTTGTAAATTATCAGGAATAACATATATCTGTCCAAATCCCTCAACATTCACTGATTGATTGGTTTTAGTGCCACTTTCTTTTACTTGTTGTATATCTGTTGCAAATAGGAGATTGCCAGCTTCCTCTTTGTTCAATGATTTCGAGCCTACTTTAACAGGTTGAAATTTAACTGTGAGATTGTTATCTACAGTAAACTTTACCAAGCCACTTGCTAAATCATGCGCATTAATAGTTGAAATATTATGCATGGTGCTATCCATGGTAAAAACTTTACCACTGGATGCACCTATAAAAATATTCTGATGAGCAATACCTGAACCTTGTTGATCAGCAATGATGGCTGTTCCACTTTTCACCACTTTACCGGAGGCATCATAAGTTTGAAGAAAGTATAAACTATTTTGCACCTGTGCATCAGAGTCATATGAAAATAACAAAGTAAAACAGGTTATAAGGAGAAAGTAAATTTTACGCATAAATCAAAGATTTAAATAATAGTAGGAAAATTATTCATTTTTTGGCGTTTATGGAAGAAATTCCCCGCTATAATTACAACTAATAATTTTTCTGATTAGCAATATTATGTAACTTCCGATTAAATTTTCTACAAAAAAATAATTATGAAGAAATATTATTTAGCCACATGTATTGCAGCATTGTTTTTTATAGGTGTTGCTTGCGAACCGACTGAAAAAGAAAAATCAGTAAAAACTACTGAAAAAGATACCAAAGAAATTAAACAAGGACCTATCACTTTGGTCATTCATGGTGGTGCAGGCACAATCAGGAGAGAAAATATGACTGAAGAGCAGGATTCCTCCTATCGTGCAAAACTTACTGAGGCATTGGAAGCCGGATATGCAGTATTAGAAAAAGGCGAACCGGCCATGAGTGCCATTATTGCTGCTATTCAAATTATGGAAGAATCTCCATTATTCAATGCGGGAAGAGGTTCGGTATTTACCAGTGAAGGTAAAAATGAAATGGATGCTGCAGTTATGCAAGGCAAAACAAGAGATGCCGGAACAGTAGCAGGGGTAACCAATATTAAGAGCCCTATTTCAGCGGCCCTGGCAGTAATGGAAAAAAGCCCGCATGTAATGATGACCGGCCCGGGAGCGGAGCAATTTGCAAAAGAGCAAGGCTTGGAAATAGTGGATCCTTCTTATTTTTTCGTGCAAAGCAGGTATGATGCCTTGCAGAGAATAAAAGAAAGAGAAGCTGAAAAAGGTACGGCTGCAGCCATGGCAGAATTTCCAGATAGTAAATTCGGTACTGTAGGCTGTGTGGCATTGGATAAAGATGGAAATATAGCGGCAGGTACTTCTACCGGTGGCATGACCAACAAAAAATACGGGCGTGTGGGTGATGTTCCCATTATTGGAGGAGGCACTTATGCCGACAACGCTACTTGTGGGGTATCAGCTACAGGTCATGGTGAGTATTTTATCCGAAGTGTAGTGGCCTATGACATTGCAGCCAAAATGAAGTATTTAAAAAAGAGCTTAGAAGAATCAGCCAACGAAGTAGTAATGGAAGAATTAGTGGATTTTGGAGGTTCCGGTGGTGTGATTGCCCTGGATCGCCAGGGAAACATTAGTATGCCCTTTAATTCAGAAGGAATGTACAGAGGGTATATGAATGCTGCTGGTTCTGCAAAGGTATTTATATATGCCGATGAGAAAGAATAATACTTTTATATTCTATACAATGATATAGTTCAGATGAAACTCAAAAAGCCTCCTACATTATGTAAGAGGCTTTTTTTATGTCAAATTCATGAGTACAGCGACTCTCAATTTTTTTTCAGATAAACTTTGGACTCATCATGTATATCAACTCACTTTAAAAAGGCAATTCATCATCCTCACTGGGAGGTGGTGTTTCTTGTGGAGCACTCATACCTTGTCCTTGCGGGCCTTCTGACTGAAAAGCAGCAGAACCACCGCTATTATTGTTTTGAGGAGCAGCTTGCGCACCGCCTCTTTCCACCGCCCAAATCTTCACATCTGTATACCATTTGCCATTATATTCACGACTTTCGATGTTGATTTTTGCTGTTATTTCTTCTCCTTTTTGAATATTAAAAGTATCAATTTTATCTCCCCATGCCACGGCACAAACTTTCTTGGGATATTGCTCCTGTGTTTCTATTACAAAACCTTGCTTACGCCATTCGCCATTACGGCTAGTTCCTTTTTCTTCCTCCAGTACATCTACTACTTTTCCGGTCAATTCCATTTTTCAATCAGTATTTTTTTGAGTAAACAAATTTGTTAAATTATTTCCCTTTGACCTAATTCTGATTATTAAAATTCATATAAAAATTGTTTTATGAAGCATTGGGTCTTTTCTTTGCAGTTATGGGATATACATTTAAAACTCCGCTCGGCAGATTAAGAATAATGGCCATTTTAGAAGGGCTTTCATATATAGCTTTGGGCGTTACCATGCCTCTTAAATATTTACATGATATGCCTACGCCCAATTATATAGTAGGAATGATTCATGGCGTATTATTTATCGTTTACTGTTTGTTAGTGATACAGGTAGCTATTAAAATGAACTGGAAATTACAAATGACTTTTATGGCCTTATTGGCATCTCTCATTCCTTTCGGTACTTTTTATGCTGATTGGAGATGGTTTAAGATGATGGAAATTAAACAATAGATAATAACAGACTAATTACCCATATCCTCCAATTTCCTTATCTTTGCACCTTTAAAAAATCATCTTATGGAATTAACTACATTAAGTGCTATTTCTCCTATTGACGGTCGTTACAGAAACAAAACCATTGAGCTGGCTCCTTATTTTTCTGAATGGGCACTCATCAGATACCGAGTACATGTTGAAATAGAATATTTCATAGCATTATGTGAATTGCCGCTACCACAACTTTCAGGGATTGATAAAAATTTATTTCCTAAATTCCGGGAAATCGCAACTGATTTTTCTGAAGAAGATGCCCTGCTTATAAAAGGAATTGAAAGAACAACCAACCATGATGTAAAAGCAGTGGAGTATTTCCTAAAACAAAAATTTGAGGACTTAGGCGTAGGTGCACAAAAGGAATTTATCCATTTCGGCCTTACTTCGCAAGATATTAACAATACTGCCACACCTTTAATGCTCAAAGATTGTATTAAGAAAGTGTATTTACCTTTATTGGATGAATTAACAGAAGTGTTGAATAAATTTGCAAAGGAATGGGCTAATATTCCAATGCTGGCTAAAACCCATGGACAACCAGCCTCTCCTACACGCTTAGGAAAAGAATTGCAGGTTTTTTTAGTAAGAATAAAAGAACAATTGAAATTAGAGGATGCTATACCTCATGCTGCTAAATTTGGTGGCGCAACAGGTAATTTCAATGCGCATCATGTAGCTTACCCAGAAATAGATTGGAAAGCATTTGGCAACACCTTTGCTAAGAAATACTTAGGATTGAAACGTAGTGAGCCAACCACCCAAATAGAACATTACGATCATTTAGCTGCCCGATTTGATTCCTATAAAAGAATAAACACTATTTTGGTCGATTTATGCAGGGACGTTTGGCAGTATGTTTCCATGAATTACTTTAAGCAAAAAATAGCCAAAGACGAAGTAGGTTCTTCTGCTATGCCTCATAAAGTAAACCCTATTGATTTTGAAAATGCTGAAGGAAATCTAGGCATTGCCAATGCTTTGTTCGAACATTTATCTGCAAAGTTACCCATTTCACGTTTGCAAAGAGATTTGACCGACTCAACTGTTTTAAGAAATATTGGTGTACCATTGGCCCACGGATTGATTGCTTTCCAATCGATCATTAAAGGACTCAATAAACTGGAACTGAATATTAGTGCCATTGAACATGACCTGACAGAGAACTGGGCAGTGGTTGCGGAAGGAATTCAAACAGTATTGAGAAGGGAAGGCTACCCTGCTCCTTATGAGGCTTTAAAAGCCCTTACCAGAAAGAATGAGAAAATAACTGCTTCCACTATCTCCGATTTCATTAACAGCTTAGAAGTGACCGATGCTATTAAAAATGAATTGAAGGATATTACGCCATTTAATTATACGGGGGTTTAAATCAAAGCTAGTAAGTCCAGAGGTTATAGATATATTATCTATCAGGCTTCTGACGGTTGTTTTGTCATCTCATAGAACCGTCTGACGCCTATTTGATATACCAAGTTTTGTAGCTCACAAACCTTGGTATGTAAAAAAATAAAACACTAAAACAAACAGCTGTGTAAACCGAGTCAATGACTCTAAATTATTAACTAATCCGTAGAACCCTGCGGAACTCTACGGATAGTTGGGGTTCAACTCTTCGATGGCATAAAGGAGTTGTAGGAAATCTTTTATAAAGTTTGTTTGAATTACTTGTTATACACATCAGACTTATGACGGTTGTTTACCATCTCATAGAACCATCTGATGCATCTCATTGCAGGAGTGGTATTTTTGATGATCTCACTACAAAATAAACTTAATAACTGCCTCGTACAAATTCTCAGCCTCAAAATCGCTTCTCTGCCCTAATTGATCGGTTATGAGTATTCCCTTTACACCCACTTTTCCGGCAGCAATTAAATCTCTTTCAGAGTCTCCCACCATCCAGGATTGAGATGGGTCAATGCCAAATTTCACAATAGCCTTTTCCAACATCAGACTGTCAGGTTTCCTTAGGAGTGATTCCGTAACTGTAGGGTGTTGAGGTGCATAGTACAACCCATCAATCAGATGACCGGTGCGTTCTTGAAGATATTGATGGCATTGAATTACATCATTAGCTCCATATACCCCTTTGGCTATGCCTGCCTGATTAGTAATGACAACTAATAAATAACCAGCATCTTTTAAAAGCTCAAATGCCTCCTTTACTTTTGGTAGAATCCTGAAATCTTCCAATCTGTAAGTATATTCTCCCCGTTCTTCATTGATTACGCCATCTCTATCTAAAAATATGCAAGGTTTTAATTTCATTTTAATACTTTTGAAAAATTAAGATTCAATATCTAAAAAGATTTTTTAGTTTTGAAGCTGATCTAAATATATGAATGATAGTTTAGTAATCATACCTACTTATAATGAACGCGAAAATATAGAAGATATCATTCGCGCCATATTCCTATTGACCAAAAAGTTCGATTTACTCATTATAGATGACAATTCACCTGATGGCACTGCTGAAATAGTAAAAAAACTACAGAAAGAGTTTCCCGATAATCTGTTTATCATAGAAAGATTAGGGAAAATGGGTCTGGGAACAGCTTATATTACAGGTTTTAATTATGCTTTGAAGCATAATTATGAATACATCTTTGAGATGGATGCCGATTTTTCGCACAACCCTTTGGACCTACTTGAACTATATAAAGCCTGCAAAGAAAATGAAAATATACAGTTGGTAATTGGTTCCCGCTATGTAACAGGCGTAAATGTCGTGAACTGGCCAATGGGCAGAGTTTTAATGTCCTATTTTGCCAGTAAATACGTTAAATTCATTACAGGCCTGCCTGTATATGATGCCACTGCGGGATTTATCTGTTACCATAGATCTGTTTTGGAAACCCTGGATTTGGATAAAATACGATTTATCGGTTATGCCTTTCAGATTGAAATGAAGTTCCTTACATGGAAATATGGCTTTGGAATAAAGGAAGTGCCAATCATTTTTACTGACAGAAGCCGTGGAAAATCCAAAATGTCGAAAAGGATATTTAAAGAGGCAATCTTTGGAGTAATTCAAATGAAACTAAATAGTTTATTCAAGAAATACGACAGAAAAGATACCAAAGTACATAAAGTATCGGAATCATAATAATGATTCCAAGGTAGGAGTATCAATATCATGTCCTCCTGCAAATATTTTATGATAGACTTTAATGTCCAAATCCTTAATTAACCTTTGTTGTTCCAATTGTTTCTCCTCGTTGATGAAAGAGTCCTTATCACCCCTTATCATCAATACCTCTTTATTCTCAAGTTTCTTTTTAATCTCAGGAATCTCCATATCATGTGGAAAAGCTCCAGACCATAGTATTAGTCTATCAAAATTGATCTTGAAGTTTTGCACCCAACGGGTAACAGTAGCAGCTCCCTGAGAAAAGCCTAATAAGGTTATTTTACACTGTGAATTACCATAATAGACATCCTCAAGCACCGCATGTAAATAATTTACATAATTATTGATATCCAACTCACGTTCTTCCCTGGTCATCCAGGTGCTGCCCACCCTCCCGGAAAAACCTTCCAGATAAAAACGGGACAATCCTCCAGGTGCAATAATTACACGCTTATCACTGGCAATTGACCTGAATTTTTCCAAAAAATATTGTGGTAATTGACCATATCCATGAAGTACAAACCACATTTCCTCTGTAACTTCCGAAATAGTACCGGACTGATAATAGTTAGCTTCGAATGAAAATTTGACGGATTTCCTCATTTCTTTGAATTTGTTTATGATAAAGGCCTGATATTGAATTTTACATGACATTATTTTATTGCGAAAACAATAAACCACATCTGATCTGACTCATATATACTTGTCTCATAAGCGCAATAGCAAAATGCACTACCATAAATCAGCAGCTTTTAACGCATCAGATATTACTAAATGAACAATAAAAAAGAGCAGATTCATAGAACCTGCTCTTCAACATCTAAAGATATAGGATGTTATCTTTTAAATCCTAAAACACTTCCACCGCAATAGTTTGTACTATTCTCAAAGGTGTAAGTAATATAATATATCCCTGTCACCTGACATGGAAATGCTATAGCAGAAAGCGTAGAACCTTCGTATTTTGTTGAAGCCACTTGTTTTCTGTTTGAATCATATAGTGTTAAAACTATACCATCTGTTCCTTGGCCCCCATTACAAATTAAAATCTGGTAGGTGGCACCTTTCGTAAAAACATAAGAATATTCAACTTTATTTTTACTACCTCCAGCTCCGTCTATGTTGTAACTTTTCAAAAAAGTAAACCCTTCCTGTAACTTTGGAATGCAAGCTTCAATGTATTGATCAGTATTACATTGAGCTACTACTTGATTGATCGATGAGGTAACGAATATTATTCCTAATGCAAAGATTAGCTTTTTCATACAGGCTCTTAATTAATAATTTTATTTCTTATTTCGTAAACCATTTTTCTAATGGAGTCAATGTTTTCATCTGTCATGATGATTTCACTGCTACTATTGTCCTTTACAACAAGCATGCCATCTACTACTTCGTAGGTTGGCTCACGATAAACGGTTTTTATTTCAATCTTGTTAAACTCGGCCTGCAACTGTGAAAAATGCTCTGCCAAGTCCTTGATATTAGGATCGTTATCCGTATAAAAAGACAATAACAAAGCCACATTATCCATGATGATTTTTTGTTCTCCAATTGTTTCCTTCAATTGCTGGTTATTCGGGTTTTTCTCCGATACCTGGGATACGATATACAATGCTTCCAACCAACCTCCGGATAGTAACAGTACACTTAAGTTAGACCTTTTTTGACTTTGAAGGTAGGCATTAATACTGTTGAAGTTTTTAGTGGTAATCAAAAGTAAAGAATCAAGATTCTTACTGTTGGTTGCTAATCTCTTAATGGTACCGATATCAAAAAACTGTCCTATACTTAAATCATCGGCTAACGATTTGATTGCATTTAGATAGAAAAGTGCATCCTGATTTTGTCCGTAGATATTGGTGTACCCCAAATCTGTTCCATACACCCCAAGTGCCAGGGCCTTTTTAAAGTTACTATTATAATTAGAAATATTTTCAGGGTCGTTCAAATGACTCTTATCATATTTGGTTTCAGCTTCCTTTAAAAGTGAAGATATTTCCAAAGGTGATGGAATCTGCTGAATGATATCAGATATCACCTCTTCAGAAATAGCAGGTTCCTCAATTTTAACTGAATCCAAGACTCCGGAAATTTCATCAGCCGAAGGTTTTTTCTTCGAATCACAGGCAAACAGGAAGATAATTCCAATGAACCCAATGAGTGTGTTTTTCATAAAACTTATTTTTACCATAACAAAAATAGAAATTCCCTTACTTTTTACAAATTATCAAATTTTTAATTCAGTATATTATTTCTAAAACTACAGCTTTTATCTTAAAAAATTATAAGCTCAATATTAACATCTCTTTTTTTTATCCGTAGAGCATGTAATATTAAGCTTTCTTTTTAAAGCTAAACCTACTAAAATAGGCCAACATTTTGCCGAATAGCTCAAAATACAATGTAATATAAAGCAATAATGACATAAACCAAATCACAATAATATTAAAATAGAAAGTATCTACATACAATCCGGCAAAGTATTTTTCAGGTGCAAAGAAATGTGTCCTGTAATTAAGTGGGTTATCAGGCTTTACAGGTTTATGAAATACAGGATCAATTTGTTGAACCAATTCTCCTTTAAATTCTATCACCCGATCTGCAACAGTTACATTTCGTACCAAATCAGACAAACTTTCGTTAAAATATTCATTCTTCACTTCATTCAGGTTAAAATCATACTCTTTGTTGTTTTCCAAAAAGTACTGCAGAGTCTCTTTCTTTTTAATGGCTAAGTTAAATTCATTGAGATAATGATCGCGTAATAGATTTACATAAGTATCAATCTTTTGGATAGTTTCAGCATTAAAATTCTCTCTTTTCAGTAAAGTTGCAATGTCCTGCCCTTCAAGATTTCCTTTGAATTCTTCATTTTCAATTGAATTTCGGATTATTAGCAATGCATTGTCCACTGATTGGATATCTTTTTCTTGTTTAGAATCCAGATTGTTTTCTACATAGCGAAGCTTTTCCCTTATTTTTTTTGTTTTAAATGAGGATTTGAAATCAGCCATTTTCTCCACTGCTTCAATTTCATAAAAAGGTGCCTGATAGTCGTTGTTCTTAAAAATATCGACAGTCATCGCCTCATAAGCCCAACGTGAAACCATTAAATCCGCCACAATGGGCACTTTCCCTTTAGTACTTACAAAGTCGTTCAGTTTATCAAAACTAAATAATAAGCCACTCAAAATCATTTGAGGGATAAGCAACAATGGAATAAGTATGTAAACAGTTACTGCTGATTTAAAAGCAGAGCTAACATTTAATCCTAAAACGTTAGCAAAGCAGGAGGTAGAAAACAATACAGCCCAAATGCTAAATGTCATCCCTTTGATTTCCAATACCAATACACCTATTATCACATAGGTTAATGTTTGAATGGCTGACAGGGTAAATAGTATGAGCAGTTTAGACTGCAAATAACTATTCCAGCTTAGGTTAAGAAATGATTCTCTTTTCAGTATTTTCCTATCTCGTATAATCTCCTCAGCACTCACAGTAAGTCCCATAAAAAGGGCTACAATAATACTCATCAACAGAAAAGCCGGAAGGTTTTCATTGAACCTGAACACATACTCTTCTCCACCTGGTGCACTTCTATACTTGATAATGAATGCTAATAATAAAGCCAGTAATGGGGCTTCAAGTAAATTGATGAATAGGTATTGTTTATTGCTGATTTTGGAAAGAGTATCCCTTACTGTAAAGATCACTGATTGTTTCAATCGATTGGGTATCTTTAAGGTAGAGTGGGGCTCTTCCTTCACATCTTCCACCCTGGAAAGCTGGAAATTCTCCATGAAGAATTCTCTCCATTGGGTTGGGTTTACTTTTCTTTTGCTGGTAAGCTGTCCGTATTCATCTACTACTTTGGCTTCAACTATATTAAATATTTGCTCAGGGTTTACGTTTGCACAGGTAGGACATACACCTCTTTCCGCGTCTACCTGGTTAGTCGTTTTCTTAAAATATGTGACTGCCTCCACGGGGTGCCCGTAGAATATCTGATAGCCCCCTGTGTCCATAATCACCATTTTATCAAACATCTTGTAGATGTCAGAAGAGGGCTGGTGGATTACTACAAATATTAGCTTCCCTTTAAGGGTAAGTTCTTTTAATAAATCAATTACATTCTCTGAATCTCTTGATGAGAGGCCGGAAGTTGGTTCATCAACAAACATAACAGCCGGTTCCCTTATAAGTTCCAGTGCTATATTAAGTCTTTTTCTTTGCCCCCCGGAAATGGTTTTATCCAAAACACTTCCCACTTTCAAGTCTTTACGCTGATCAAGCCCCAGGCTTTCCAGTGTATCCATCACCCGCTTGTGGATTTCATCTTCATTTAAATGGGCAAAACATAGCTTTGCATTATAATAAAGATTCTGGTATACTGTTAATTCTTCAATTAATAAATCATCCTGCGCCACATAGCCAATGATGCCCTGTAGTTCGTCATGATCGGCATTTAAATCGTAGCCATTAATAAGAATTTTGCCCTCCGATGGCTTTTCTATTCCTGCCAATACATTTAATAAGGTAGTTTTCCCGGCACCGGATGCTCCCATTATTCCGACCAGTTGACCAGGGCCTTCAAATATATTTACGTTACGCAAACCCGTTTCACCATTTGGAAACTTAAAATAAATATTTTCGGCATTGAAGGATAACTTCACTATTTCTTCCTCGGACAAAAACTGTCTGATCAAGTCAGAATAATAAAGTGCGGCACCTTTTGGGGTTTTAATGGTGCTACCATGAGAGAATAAATAAACCTGAAAAGGCTTCATAATGAACCCATTCAAATTAATCTCCTCACCCCCGGTATATTTCACAAAATACATGTCCACGCTATTTACCGACATAAACAGAATTTCTCCTTTTATATCGGCATGCACGTGTAGAGTTTGTTCAATAGAGGTTTCATCACTAACAGCCAGAATTTCCTCAAATTCTTTGAGTTCAGTTGAATTTTGCTTGATTACAAAACTCTCAATCAGCTTGAATTCGTTTTTAATGATATTAAAAACTGTGGAAACGGTATCAATAATTTCCATCCGCTGAGGGGTAAAATTATTGTCTGAAGAAACCAGCTCCAACAGTTTTATCAATACAACTACTTTCTGCTTTTGAGTAAGAGTTTTATTGATTTTTTTGCAAATAGCAAGCGTACGAACTGAGTCACGAACAGAAGTTAATTTCTTCTTCTTCGTTTTACCTCCTTCTTCATCTTCCTCCTCTTTATCTATATCCTCGCCATAGCCCGCAAACTGATCATAAAGCTCCAGGTATTCTTTTATTGAATCCTGGTCAAGTTCTTGTTGGAAGAAACTGATAACGAAATTTCTTTCTTTTTCAGTAACACCACCATCTTGCTTAGTGATGATTGCGAAAAGTTGGGTTAAAGCTTTGAGTATTTCTTCACTCATAGAAAAAAACTGTTAGTTAAATTTTTTATGAAATGGCTTCAGAAATTTGCTTAAGCTATTTCAATTGTACGCTGTCTGTTGTAAAAACAAATGTAATAGGCCATGAAAACAATGGCCTACCAGAATATATGAAGATTACATCAGTACGTATTAAATTCGAAAGGTATTTCTACCAATTCTGAAAACTCTTCTCCTGCTTCTTCCATATCTTCATCGTCTTCGTGAAAGTACCAGTTAATGGTAACATTATCTATCTCTTCTAATGCAGACAAAACATCAAGTATTAATTTAGAGGAAGCAGTATTAAAATATTCTAGTTTAAAAACAAATGAGGTTTCCGGGTTAGGATCTTCTCCGTAAGCATTTATCCAATCCAATATTGGTTGATAAAATTCTGCTGAATCCTCAGGTAGTGACCTTCCGGAAATTTCGAAAATACCATTTCCTTTATCCAATAATATTTTTGGTGTGTCTTCTGTTCCTTCTAAGTTTATGATTTCCATATTCTTTAATAAAATTTAAACGTTAAGATAATTACTCAAAATCGGAGTATAGTAGTAGTGATGGAAAAGAAATGAAATCCTTCTCCCATGTCTTCAAAATCATATTCAAGTTTCTGACCTGATTTTCTTGCCATATCAACAAATCCCAGACCTGCGCCACCTTTATTGGACAAGTGGTTGGTTTTAATAATGTCCTTATACATTTTTTTCAAACCTTCTTTATCCAATCCATTGATTTCATCTATTCTTATTTTCAGTGAATTGGCAGCATCTGTGTCCACAGGGTTGCCGCTAGTTACCACATAGCGATCATCTTCTTTGCCAATGATAAAAATGGCTGCATTTCTTTTTGCAGAAAGAGGATTGAAATCATCTGAATGTTTCACAATATTTTGCAAACATTCTACCATTACATTAAAAACCTTCCTTTTGATGCTTGATTCTTCACCCATAGAATCCATATTCCTCTCAGCCATGGCCAAAACGGATTTGGTAATCTCTTGTGTGAATTCTCCTTCATAAACCAAAATCAGGTTTCTGGACAACATGGTCTTATGCAGATCATATATATACTTCATGCTTTTTAGGTTAATATGCTTTTCATTAAAACCGGATAATCTCCAAATTTAGCTTCAAATTAAATAATTTTATTTATAATTTAACTTTTCCCTGTTAAAATCTAATCCCAATTAATAGTACATCGTCAGTTTGTTTGTAGTCCGACTTCCAGTTTTCCCATGCCTCGTCAAACACCTGATGCAGTTCGTCCATAGATTTGCTTTGATTGTCGACTATTAGCTCTCTCAGCCTTTTTGGACCAAATTTTCTGTTTTCCGGACCTCCAAATTGATCAGGGAATCCATCTGAACAGAAAAATACAGAATCTCCACTTTTATATTTCACTTTATGATTTTCAAAGTTGGTTTGGTTTCTGTAAATACCTCCACCAATTGGGAATTTATTTCCTTTGATTTCATCCAATTCTCCATTGGCATTCAAATAATACAAAGGTCTGTGCGCACCAGAGTACTCAATAGTACCTGCTTTTTTATCTATTTTACAGAATGCTATATCCATACCATCTTTTGTGGTTGAATCATCCCTGTCCTGCCTTAAAGTAGCTGTAACGCCAGCATCTAATTTATCAAGAATAATACCCGGATCACTAACTTTTTGAGAACGTACAATATCGTTAAGCAAGAAGTAACCTATCAATGAAATCAAAGCCCCTGGCACACCGTGTCCTGTACAATCCACTGCAGCGATGTAAATAACATCATCCACTTCAATATACCATGGGAAATCACCACTTACCACATCCTTGGCCTTGTACAGGATAAAGGAATCCGGCAGCTTTTGTCTGATTACCTCATTGTTAGGCAATATGGAACCTTGAATCCTTTTTGCATAATTAATACTCTCGGTGATCTTTTTGTTTTTGCTCGCGATCTCAAGTTCAATGGCTTTCCTTTCCGTAATGTCATGTGATACCATTAAAACCGACTCCAGATTCATTTCCTCATCATATTCAGGAATAGCGTTTACCTGCATTACCCTATCTCCCATAGAGGATGGGAAATTCATTTCTTCCGTGATTTTAGAGTTATTGTCTTTCACATAGGTCAATAGCTTATTCCACTCTTCTATGATTTTCGGTTCAATTCCGGAATTGTTCAATTCCAATTGAATAACCTCATCAGGCCTTTTGCCGGTATAGCTTTCTATCATTGGGTTAACGTAGAAGAACTTACCCTCACTATCAATCCTGGTAATTAAATCAGGAGAGTTTTCCGAAAGTGCTTGCATTTTGCTTCGCATTCTTTCTTCCTGCTCTGCTCTGCGTCTTTCAGTGATATCCCTGGTATTAAAGATAATACCCTGTATGGCCGGATCTTCTAACTGATTGGATCCGGTAACCTCCACCCATACATATTCACCCTCGCTGTTGGCATATTGGTGTTGTGTGGTGATGGATTCTCCAGGGTTCTCCACTAGCTGAACAAATAATCTGCGCACTTCATCACGCGAATCCTGATGCACTTTATCAATGTCATTGGTATCGATAAGATCTTCCTGCCTATAACCCAAAATCTTCTCAACAGATGGTGAGATATAGCGTACCATACCATCTTTTTCATAAATAGTAATTACCTCGGAGGCATTTTCAAGAAGTAACTGCATTCGTTTCTGCGTTCTGTTTACTTCTTCAATCTGATCTTCCAATCGTTGGTTAGTGCGCTTCAACTCTTCCTGAGTAGCTTCCATTTCCTCTGCATTTTGTCGCAATACTTCTTGTTGCTCCTGCAGTTCCTGACTCATTGTTTGTGATTCCGCCAGAAGTTTCCTCGTACGCTCATTTACCTTGATGTTGAAAACAGTTCTTGCAATAATCAGGCTTATTTCCTCCACGAATTTCACCTGGCTAGGATTAAATTTTTCGAATCCGGCAAATTCCAATACTCCGTATACTTTTTCATTGGTAATGAGGGGAACTATTAAGATAGAATTTGGCCTCTTATCTCCCAGCAAACCGGAAGTAATGCTCACATAATCCTCCGGGATTTCTGTTCTCAACAAAGTATCCTGTTCTATAGCTGATTGACCAACAAGGCCTTCAGCAAATTTAAACCTGGCTTTTAAGTGCTTCTTTTTATTATAGGCATAGCTCGACTTCATTTCGATAAAGTAGTCGTCCTGATCATCATCATTCAGTACATAGAAAGCTCCTTGAATAGCATCAATTTTTTTAGTCACATAGCCAAGAATCTGATCTCCAAGCTGCTCTAAGTCATCATTGATCCTTAAAATTTCGCCAATTTCAGCTACACCTGTAACAATCCAATTTCTTTCCTTGTCTCGTTTTTCAGCTTCCTGAATAGAGTCACGCATGTTAATAAGTGAGTTTCCTAAAGTATCTTCCTCAGAGATTGGTTTGAAATCAGCCTGAAAATCCCCTTCTCCTATCTGCTTGGCAAAATTTGCAGTACCTTTCAAAGAACTTACAAAATTGTCTAATATTACAGCCATTTCCCCTACCTCATCTTCAGAATTCTTTGGTACATTATTAGGCAAAATCCCTTTACCTAACAGCTTCAGTGTTTCCTTTAATGATAAAATAGGGCTAATCAATACTTTGGAAAATATGAGGGAAATAATAAATGTAAAGAAAAGCAGGATCAGTCCTGTATAAATAAATTTCTTCAGTAATTCTGTAAATTGCTGTTGTATTTCGCTTTCCCTTACAGTACTTACCAATCCCCATCCCAAAGCAGGAATATTGGTCCAGGCAGCTAAAACAGGTGTTCCGGTGTAGTCAATATCTTTGGCAAAGCCTACTTTCCCTTTGGCCGCATTTTGAACGGAAGTCCCTATATCAGACTCCATATCAACTGATTTGGGTGCTATACTATCCGGTACAAATCTCAAGCTATTCACATAATAAGCCTTCTTCTCATCCTGATAGGTTAGTATGCTTTCAGAGGTTTCGAAATCATTGCTTCTACTATTGGCGATTTCCAAAACGGGCGACATGTCCTTAACTATTGTCAACACTCCTGCCGGAGAGTTATAATCATCAATAAGAGGCCTCCCAAATAAAATTAATTTATCGGATTCAGTTGTAATCACTTTGCTGAAAGTGCTGTTATGTAAGGCTGTTGCATAAAATTCAGGTTGCAAATCTTCTAAATTGTCCCCCACTGCGAAATCACCATTGGAAGTTGTATTGAAAATTATCTCTCCCGAGAGATTGGTGATCAAAATAGAATGAATAGGATAGTTGTCAATAAACTTTCTTAATTGACCTTCCATCTCAAAAAGCACTGCAGCTTTCAGACTATCCTGATTAACTGTTGTATCTTCTTCAGCTTGCAATTTACGCACTCCTGATTGAATAATGAGGAGCTCGGAAATGTGATTCGAATTGGCTTCTATACTCTCAAAATATGAGTTGATATTATCTGCTTTTAAAGTGGATCTCACCATCAGCTTTTCAAAATTCAGTTTCTCAATAGATTGCCTATTCATATTGTAAGTAATGAAACTGACTATGATAATACTCAGCAGTACTACGAAGAGTAAAACAGCTGTTATTTTCGTTCCTATTTTAATATTCTTGAACATGTGCGTTTTTTTCTACCCTTATGATTTAGTTTTATCTGACTTATCTGTATCTTTTTTGATGAGGCTTCCGGCCAATAGATGCACTGCACTTTCCACCAGTTTTTCATCATGTGTTGAAAATTTCTTAAATGAAGCTATTTCCGCTACGCCTAGTAACTGGCTGTCTTTCATGATGGGACAAATGATCAAGTAAGAGGGTTTTGCCTCTCCTAATCCTGAAAGAATATTAATATAGCCTTTTGGCACATCTGAAATATTAATCAATTTCTTTTCTTTTGCTACTTGACCTGCCAAGCCCTCTCCAAATTCATAGGAGATCGTCTGGCTTTCGGGCAATACAAAAGCATATGAAGCAAATAATGAGATAATATTTTTCTTCTCTTCTTTGCCTGCTTTATAAATAGCTCCCTGACTAGCTTCTAGTTTTTTTGCAAGTAATGACAATAATAGTTCGGCTTGTTTTTTAACATCTTTTTCCTGCCCAATCGCTTTGCTTATATCTACTAACTCATCGTCTACAATTGATTCATTATCTTCGGAATTCGCCCCATTTCCTTTGTCTTTCTTTTTGTCCTTAAATTTTTCAATATATACTATATTGCTATCATTCTCACTATTCTTAGCAAAGATGAGGAATAAAATAGCTGTAAAGCCCAGGGCCAAAGATGCACCGCAGAACAGGTATAATTCCGTGAGGACTGGCTTTAGCTCAGAGACATCCATTAAGCTGATAAGGCTTGTCTGATTGGCAATTCGTTCAGGAAAGATATAAAGATAGTACGCTAAACCAATAATACTCAAAGTGAATATTAAAGATAGAATAAGCGCTAAATTTTTATAAACTGCTTTCATGTGTATAAGTTTATTTTTTAAGGCCACATGGAATTCAATAAATTTTATTCATCCTCAGTTGGTATGGTATGGATTCTAAAATTTATTCTCATTTCATGTGTATATAATTGTTTTTTTAAGTTGTCACATGCCCCAAAGGGATCCCTTCAGGAGAATTCGCTATAAATATTCATCTGGCGTTTGGTCCCCCCGATAGCTACCGGGCTATCGGGATTCGCCCTCGAATATTTATGCTCATATCATGTGTTATAATTTTGTTTTTTAGTTATCATCATTTGTTACTAAAAATATAAATCCGATCAAATATATATAATTTATCACCTCCAATGAATTTATCCAAAAATCATTTGAAATATAATTTATCCAATTCGACCAAAAACTGTATTATCTCTTTAACCTTCAAAGTATAATCGATTTCCGTAAGATTCTTTGCCGCATTAGGCATGGTATCAATCATACACTCTTCAGGATCCTGGATAATAGTCAACCCTCCCCTGTCTTTTATTCTTTTCATTCCAAGTGCTCCGTCCCTGTTCGCTCCTGAAAGTAAAATACCGATTAACTTGTCTTTAAAAGTATAAGCTGCAGTATCCAGCGTTATATCAATTGAAGGCCTTGAATTATTGTACATTTCTTCTGTTGAAAGTGAAAAAGTATTACCCAATTCAATGCATAAATGGTAATTGGCAGGAGCCAGGTATACTTTGCCCTTTTTGATTCCTTCCTTATCATAAGGTTCTACTACCGGTTTAATACTCTTTATTGATAAAGCCTCCACAAATCCATTTCGCACATGTTTCAACCTGTGCAGGCACAAGATGATAGGCAAGCTGAAATCAGCAGGCAGGGCAGATAATATTTGGGTAATGCCCTGGAAACTCCCGGCAGAACCGCCTATTACTATAGCCTTATACTTATTATCGAGATTAAATCGACTCATTTAGTATCTTTTTGCTGATTAGTTAGTCTTTAATTTTTTTGTAAACTTTCTCTTCATTGTTTACTACAATGAATTTATTGGCAATCTCACACCAAATCAGCGATTCTTTAGACCCTATTACTAAATAGCCATATTTGAATAAACTTTCATGATGTTTCTTTAATACTTCATTTTGTAAATTCTGATTAAAATATATCATTACATTCCTGCATAATATCAAGTCGAACTTATTGAAGACCACGCCCTGCACCAAATCATGTTCACGGAATGAAACATTATCAATGAGTGTTTTATCCATTACGGCCTTACCATTCTGCTCTGTAAAATAATCCTTAAAGCTTCCTTTTCCTTCAAACCGGATATAGTTCTTTTCATTCAATTCCATATTTTTCATGGAATAATGTCCAAGCTTCGCTTTATCAAGTATTACTTTATCAATGTCGGTAGCTATGATTTTAGCCTTGTTCAAAATGCCCATTTCCTTTAAAAGGATAGCCATTGAAAAAACCTCTTCCCCCGAAGAACATCCCGCATGCCAAATACTAATTGTGTTATGATTGAGTAAGATATTAGGAATTACATTATCACGGAGTTCCCTCCAAAAGGAAGGATCCCTGAACATTTCAGTAACATTCACTGTGATTTCAGAAATAAACTCATCAAAAAAAGATTTATCATCTTTTAATCTTTTAATGAGTAAATCTGCCGACCCAAACTTATAAAGCTCCATTATCCGGAGAATTCTTCTTCTAAAAGACGACATAGCATAATTAGTGAAATCATATCGATACTGCTCTTTCACTAATTCCGTAATGCGCCTTAAGTCTGATATTTCTATATCCTGTCTGTCCATAGGGGATTTTGTATCAGTTCGTTGTTAATAATATTTTCCACTATTCAATATTTTATATAATATCTGGTTTGAAAAATGATTGAAGAATCATTCCTTATCCATTTTCTATTTTAAATCAAACTTACTTCAAGCTGTTAATTACAAAAAAAAATAGAATTAACAGGTTTTATGTATGATAATCACGGATATTACAAATAAAAAATCATTTCTCGCCCTTCTTGCTTAGTATTAAATATGAGATATTTTTTCACATAAAAATTATCCTATTCCAATATATCAGTTAATAATAAGATTAATAAATTAAACTACTGCAATAATACATTGGGGAATTTAGAAAAAGCAGTCAATTTGTCATTTTTCGACTAATAAAATATCCCGATAGTTTTTTGGGGAATACAGATTGATAACTTTGCGTCATTAAAAATAAAAAACGATGCAAAACATACTATTACTAGGGGCCGGAAGATCCGCTACCTCACTTATCAATTATCTGAAAGACAAGGCTGAAAAAGAAAATTGGAAAATTAGATTAGGAGATTTTGATGTGAGCCTGGCCAATGAAAAAGCAGCGGGGCACCCTTCTTTCTCAACTATCCAATTCGATATATTGAATAAAATTCAGTCGAGAGAAGAAATAGAAAATGCTGATTTGGTAATATCCATGCTTCCTGCCTTTCTACATTTTAAAGTAGCAGAAATATGTGTGGACTTAGGCAAACATTTAGTAACTGCCTCTTATAACAATCCTGAAATAAACGGACTTTCAGATATTGCCAAAAGTAAAAATACTTTGATTTTGATGGAATGTGGTCTTGATCCTGGAATAGACCACATGACCGCCATGGCTGTTATTGATGAAATAAAAGAAAAAGGCGGGGAATTGACCTCATTTAAATCTTATACAGGCGGATTGATAGCCCCTGAAAGTGATAACAATCCATGGCATTACAAATTTACATGGAATCCCAGAAATGTTATTCTGGCAGGACAGGGAGCTGCTAAGTTCATCAGAAATGGAAGATATAAATATATTCCCTATCACAGATTGTTCACCAGACTGGATCAAATACACGTAAATGGATTGGGCGATTTTGAAGGTTACCCCAACCGCGATTCACTTTCCTATAGGAAAATTTACGGATTGGAGAAAATACCTACATTATTGAGAGGAACTTTGCGTAAAGTAGGCTTTTCAGAAGCCTGGAATGTATTTGTACAAATAGGTATTACCGATGACACTTATGAAATTGAGGGATTGGAGAGCATGACCAATCGTGATTTTGTTAATGCATTCCTGAAATATGAAGAAACGCAATCCATTGAAGACAAACTTTGTGAATATGTAGGCATTCAAAGAAATTCCGAGACTTTCGAGAAATTAAAATGGCTGGGAATTTTCGATGAAACCGAATTACCTCTTAAAAAAGGATCTCCTGCACAAGTGCTTCAGGCAATATGTGAGAAAAAATTAAGCCTTGAAGAAGGTGATAAGGACATGATAGTGATGCAACATCAGTTTGAGTATTTGTTAGATGGGAAAAAGCACTATATAGACTCATCCATTGTTTCATATGGTGAAAATGAACATGAAACTGCAATGGCCAAAACAGTAGGTTTACCTATTGGGATTGCTGTTAAAAACATTTTAAATGGAAATATCAAACTTAGAGGAGTACATATTCCCATCGTGAAAGAGTTATATGAACCCATTTTGAAGGAATTGGTACACCATGGCGTTTCTATCAACGAAACACATTCTTAAGAATGCTTCTTATCTAGAAAATAGTGAGAAATGGCTTTAAAAGCTGTATGTAATCGGGATGGAAATGAGAATTTTCATCCCTTACGTACAGCTTTTTTATTTCATCATCCTTTTTTTCTGATCGGGAAAAAGCATGAATTATTCTTAAGGCAGCTTTTTGATGGTTATGATGGATGGTAGCAGATCGGGTCACTAATAATCCATGTTGCTTCATTAATTTTTCAAACTGCCCCATCTCATATGTGGGAAGCATAATATAGGCTGTTCCATCCTTCGTTAAGTGCTCATTAATACCATCGGACAATGCCTGAAGAGGAAGCTGATTGGTATGATAAGCCGTGTTTTTTTCTGCGTTTTTAGGTGATTGCAGATTTTTGGTAAAAAATGGGGGATTAGAGAAAATTAAATCATACTTTTTGTTAGAATTAAACCTTTTAAAATCCTGATGAACAACTGTTAGTCTGTTACTCCATGGTGAATTCAGGAAATTCCTTTTTGCTTCCAGGAAAGCTTTTTCATCTATTTCTACTGCTTCTATTTCAAAAGGAAACCGTTGAGCGAGCATTAATGAAAGTACTCCAGTACCAGCCCCTATTTCCAAAGCATTTTGCACATTGGCTTCAACTGGCATCCAGGCACCAAAAATTGTTGCATCTGTGGTGAGCTTTGCTGCGCTATCAGATTGAGTTAAGGTAAATTGTTTGAATTGGAAAATAGACATTGGGATTACACACTGGTTAAGGGCAGGACAAATATTGCTCTTTAAATTATTCTGACCAATAGTTTTTCCTGGAAGAAGGGCTATACTTCAATGTTTTTCTTCCAATGATAAAAGCTGTTACCGTTCTTATTAAATCTATCCCTTGGGCTTTTTATACTTCAGAGCTATCGCTATTATTAAAATACTCAATAGAGTGGAGATGATTATGATGTAAAAATATCCATTTCCCGACTCAACAGTTTCAGGCACTCCATAGTAAACAAAAGCACTCCAATAATAAGGTGATTTCTTTGGGTTGCTAATTTCCTCATTTTCCAAATAATGCCACTTGGATTGCTGATTAGCCACAAAGGCCGAGTGGGTTTTATCGTAACTTTGATAAAATTCCTGCATCAGCCGGGCTGTAGAGTAATCATTCACCTGCCATAAAGAGAATAATAAATTTTGGACTCCGGCATATTGAAAAGCGCGGGCAATACTCATTGCTCCTTCCCCTTTCTGAAGCTTACCAACTCCAGTTTCGCAAGCACTCAGCACCACCAAATAGGGATCGATAGACAACCCATACAACTCATGAACCAACATTACATCATCGATAAACTCTATATTGGCCGGCACAACAAAATTGCCTCCACTGGCATGTGTGGATAAATGCAATATATCATTTTGCCCAAGCTGTTTTAAAAAATTGGCTTTTGTTGCTTCTTCTCTTACAAAAATCTGCGCTTTAGGATTAGCTCTCATCAATTCGGCTTCATCCAGAGAATACTTTAACATTCTTTTTCTCCCCTCAAAAACAGGGAAAATCCCCAATACCTTTTCACCTTTCTCCCTGACCTGTGCATTCATATAAAAAGCAGCTGAAGTATTGTAGAACATTTTTGAATGTTTCATTAAGAATGGCATTTCTTTATAAATATTCGTCCGTGTTTTATGTGTGAGAAGCGCTTCAAAAGGGATGAACCCTAAGACGCCATCAGGAATAATAAGCAAATTCTCCACCTCATTCAATTGATCTAATTGAAGTTTCCGGTATAATTCAAAAGCAGTTGTTTTATAGGAATTGATATTATTATTAATGGCCGAAGGTGTATCAAAAAAAGCAATGAAGTTCTGAATAGATATTTTCAAATCATTGTCAAATGGGATTTGCTTCAGATCTGCCAAACTTTCTGTTATTATAAACTGGTAAATAGCATCTTGTCCATAAAAGTAGAAGGACATTCCGGCCTTTTCATTTTTCAATTTTTCCTGTATTTGTTCAATTGTAAAACGCGGGATTTTATCCTCTGTATATTTTTGCGAAATACTTCTTCTCACCTTTTTGAGTGAAAAATTAATTCTGTTTAGCTCAGTAATAATTGCTTGAATGGTTTCTTCTGAGGAATTTGTCAACTGACTTCGTACTAATAAGTCTATAGTAGTTTCTTGTTTAGAGGCAAGTTCTTTTTCTGCAATGAGTAAAGAGTCCTTCGGATATTGTTTTAGAAGGGATTTCCTGTTCAAGGCTTCTTTCAAGACCACCGCTTTGCTACTCTCGGCATAATCAAATGCCTTTTTTAATATCTCTGTTTCTCCCGTGATTTGGTAATGCTGATACAATAATTCAATGCATTTTTCACTTCTTTTTCTATTCTCCCTTTGATTGATAATCCTGGCTTCCTGAGTATTTATTGGCTGCTGAAGTAAATGAGATACGTAAAAACTTAAATCGTAATATTTTAAAGCTTCTTGCCAATCTGTTGCTAAATAGGCTAAACCATCGAAAATGTCAAGCAAAGTATTTTCAGGATAAAGTTCCTCCTCAACAGGCCCTTTCTTACCATCAAAAACTGGAATTAAAATAGCTAAAGCAGCACGCAAGATTGAATCGGCTTTCTGAAATTGCTCCGAAGCCAGGTACACATCAGATTGCTCAACGTAAATTTTAGCTATTTGGCGTGCTGTGAAATCAGGGCTTTTGATAAGCTTGCTTCCAGCTTTTTCCAGATAATGCAATGCCTGATCAAAATCCTGCTCTCTGAAAGCCATTTGAGCCGCATTTTTATAATCTTCAACAGAATTGTTTTCTTCCTGACCAAGACTCAATGTCTTTTGTGCCTCCTCTATTTTATGGAGAGCTATCAAATTAGCGGTAAGATTATTCTCCAACAAATTCTTTTGCTCTGTGCCTATCTCGGGATTTTTAATGGCCTCTTTCAGTATTTTAATGGCCAAATCATAATTTCCAGTATTATGGTATACTACTGAAAGATTAATTATACCTGCTATTTTTTGTGGCTCGTCACCTTGCTTGCCGGCCATAAAAATATATTGTTTAATGGTGTTTTCAGCATTAGTAAAATCCCCCCGAATGGTGTAAAGATTTCCCAAGGGCTTTAAGCAGTATTCAATGATATCATAACCGATTAATTGATTTCCTGAGTAATTCCTGTAGGCATTTTCATATAAATTGATGGCCTCCGTATGATGGTCAAATGATTTATGATAGTAGGCCAAATTGCATTGTAAAATAACCAAGGCAAGTTTTTCTTCTTTTTCTTCCACCCTACTTGTATAATGAAGTGCTCTTTCACCTAAAGCATGCAATGAGTTTTCATTGGGTTTATTGGCAATAAAAGTATCCAGGTCATTATAAATAGAATCAGTGAGACTTTGGGAAAAAGCCCCCATGCTTGTTGTTAAGAACAAGAAAATGAAGAATGATCTAATCATAGTCATTTATCAGAATCATCTATTTTTAAAATTTCCAGATGGCATAGAATTGTAATTGCTTATTGGGAGTTGAAAAATGATGTACATAACGCATTCCTATGCTGGGGCCAATCCTTACAAGTCCTGCACTAAGGTCAATAAAAGCCCCGGTTTGCAGGTTACTGAAGCTACTCCTTACTTCATCCGTTGTGAATGTGTCTCTTGATTCATCTCTTCTTTCAAAATTCTCAGATCTAATGACTTCTGTATATTCACCACTTGTTTCAATAGTTTGCCTGCTTACGAGATCCCACCTAAATTGCATGCCGGCTCCCAATGCCAAAAACTTATTTAAATTGTAACGGTAAGATGCCGGAATAAGGTAAATGGAGGTATTGTTAAACTCACTGAATTCATCATAATCATATGAATCGGTAAACACATCATCTACATCTGTTGTCTCTGTATATTGCCTGGATTCTGTGTAGGAATTGGTAGAAAATAGTAGTTCCGCCTGAAGATAGCCTCTGTAGGATTTATATGGGGAAATGGTGGCCCCGAAGAAAAATTCCTGGTAGTCATTACGTGCCGATACATTCATAAATCCCACTTTAGCACCAATAGAAATCCCGGGCAAAAATCTTGTGGTGGCATAATTGGTAATAATCGGCTCATTTTTATCAAAATAGATGGCTGTTTTAGTCTTTGTCTTCCGCTTTTCAATTTTATCGTTCAGTTGAATGTTATATGCTACAAAGCCTTTGGTAGAATCATATTCCTGTACATTTTCTTGTCTGCTACCTGGCAGGTAGATGTTTTTAAAAGTAAAAATTGCTTTCTCATTTGTGAATGTAGTATCAATGCAACTATAGCTCACTATTTCATCTTTAGGACATATAGGACATTCCGGGTACATATCCGTCACTTCAATCGTGTTTTTATTGAACATGGTCGGAACCTCTGTTTCTAGTCGGATGGTATTGGCCGGGCCTTCGCCATTATTCTGAAACTTAATTTTGTATTTGAATTTTTTATTCCTGACAGTTCTAAAATTTATAAAATTAGCACTAGTCGACATTTTATTGGGATCATGGGAAGTAACTATTTCCATTTCCATATCCTTTACTTTATGATTGTCATATTTACCATCAGGAACATATATGCCCCGCACGCTAATGATAGCACTGGTGTCTTTCAACATTTCAGGAGTAGCACGAAGGGTAAAAAAGATATTGCGCTCTTCCCCCGGCATTAATTGATCAAAGTTTAAAATTCGCCAGTCTTTATACCTGGCCCTGGATTCTTCCAACGTAAGTGGAAGATTCACTTTTTCAGTGGAATCGCCCGGCAAGGAATGAGCAATAAATAAATCCTCTTGGGCAGAAGCCAAAAATGTTCCGTAGGGATTGATTCCATTAATTGCAGCAACAGCTTCTTCTGTAACCAGATTTTCCCCATGGTGCAAGCGCATATCACTCAACTCAAAATTGTTGGCTTTATACTTTTTCTCGTTAAAAAAGAGGTAGATTTTACCATTCGTTAGATAATTTTTAGAATTTTTATAGCTCAATATTAACACCAACTCCTCATTAGGAATAGGCTCCCTGTTTTTCTGAAGTATAAAATCCTCAGTCATGGAAGCAGATTCAAGTGTTTCGTTGGTGATTTTCTTCACCTTAACCTGCTGAGGGCGGGTAGCTGGCGGTTTTCCTGCATCATAGTTATTGGTAGCCCAAAGCTTCACCTCATAGGTTCCTTTTTTTCTATAAGTGTGAACCGGTTTTTCTTCTTTGCTGTAAGCACCATCTCCAAACTCCCAATAGTAGGTATAAAAACCTTTTGGAGCACCCGCAATGGGTTGCAAAGGTGGGGTTTCAGGTGTCAGGCTAATTTCATTTCCCATCAAATCATATTGAAAAGTAGCTACTCTTAGTGTATCTGTATTTTGAGAACTTTGAGCTACAATAATATGACAGGTTAAGAAAAAAAATATCAGAAGAGAAAGAAGCGTTTTCATAGAAATCTTATTATTATAAAAAGTAAAAATGGTAATTTTTTTATGCTATCGCAATTGAATACTGATGTAATTATTGTAAATCTATATTTTCACATCCACTATCCGATCATTTCCCGGTTAATGCTATAAGTTAAGATTTTATTCAAACCTCAACCTTTTGTCCTTCTCTGATGGGAGAAGGAAGATTGTTAATACCATTTACTTCCCGATTGAGGAAATTCAGGCTCTATTTTTAAGCTATCTGCTTTACCATCATCTATGTTTGCATAAGTATTTGAAAACTCCAGAGAATCAGTCAAAACAAATTCATGTCTTGCTTTTATTTTATCGCATTCCAAAAGTACCGCAGACATAAATAACAAAAGAATTAGAATCAACTTTAATCTTTCCATGGGACTTGTATTAAATTATTGTGCTTAAATAAAATCTTTCAGAAAAAGGATAAAAAAGCCCTGCTATAAAAATAGGCAGGGCTTCCTGTTGGTCTAATTAAGGCAATGCATTAATTGCATTGTTAAGATCTTGTTCGGAACCGGTAGTGGTTTCATCCAAAGTAAAGGTGTAAATATCATCCTCTTCCACTACCACTCCTTTGATGGCATACTTCCATTGACCATCTTCTTCCGTGATGAAAATTATATGCATCTCCAATCCAATCGGAATCATACCATAATGCTCTGAAAAGATACCCGTATTAAGATCGTAAGTGTCCAATTGTGCCAATGCATTCCCTTCGCCATCATATGATAAATAAACAGCACTATTTTCTGCATCGTATCCCTCAGGAACTTCTACCTGAACAGTGGTTTTAGGTCTTGGATCACTGTGGAATCTATCCACATTGGTCCAGCCAAAATCCCCAACAAAAGCAAAATATTGATCCCCTTCAACAAAAAGCCTGTCACCACCAACACCATCAGGGTTGTCCTCAAATTTATCTTCTTCCCAGGCTAAATTTCCATCATCGTCAATTATGCCACTCCATAAAGTCATCTCCTGATCTGCACCCCCGCTAAGATCAGCTGGAACTATCAATTGCATATTTCCGCAAGACAATTCCAATGATTGTCCATTTTGGGTAGCGTTGATGTAGAACTCTCCTCCTGAAATCAAAAGTGACCGGCCGCCCTCAGGAGTAATGCCCATAGTAGGTTTATTAGTGGAGAGCATAGTGCCCCTGTCAAAAAGTTCAATAAACTCCAGCTCAACCTCTCCGGTAACATTATCGTCATCCAAAGTAAGACAATCGGCATTAATGTTTAATACCACACCATTTTCGGAAGTAAAGCTAATCCCTTCCCCCGCATTAAAGCTGGCTGATTGCCTGATGCCATTAAGCGCATCTTCTCTCATAATGCTGAAATCCTCTTTGGAAGGTGCCTCTATGGTGGGGTCATCCGGAATTACAGCAGTACCATCATCCTCATTGTTGCAAGCCATCATAGTAGTTATGCATGCCAAAATTATCCATTGAAATAAGTGTTTTAGATTTTTCATGATTTTTATATTTTTTGTTTTACTCCCCTATATCAATGGCTTTTATTTTTGTTACCCCTATTCTCAATCTTTTTTTTACTTTTGTAGGGAAAGTTTATTTAATGACTAAAAAAGATACCCATCCGGATCAGCGTTATATTGAAGGATTGTTGGCAAACAATTCATTTATTATTCGCTCCATATATGAAGATTTCGCTCCCAAGGTGATCAATTATATTTGTCAGAATAACGGAGACAGGGATGCTGCACAGGATGTTATTCAAGAAGTACTCATCATCATTTTTAAGCAAGCCCAGCATAAAAATTTAGTACTAAGCTGTCCTTTTGATGCCTATTTTTTCCTGCTGTGCAAGAGAAAATGGCTAAATGAATTAAAGAAAAGTAGTGGAACAGTGGTAACAATTAATGAAGAGACCACATCTATAGATGACAAAACTTCTGAGGAAGCCCAGGCAACTGAATTATTTGAGGAGCAGGAGCAACTTTTTAATCAGATGTTTGAAAAATTAGGCAAAGCTTGTAAAGACTTACTTAAAACAGCTTTTCAAACAAAATCAATGGAAGAGGTTGCTCAAAAATTAAACGTGAGCTATGCCTATGCCCGAAAGAAGAAATCATTATGTATTGGGAACCTTACAAAAATGATCAAGGAGTCGCCTATGTATAACCGAATAAAACCATAAACTGATGAAAGATGCTGATTACATTTTATTTGAGGATTACCTCTCGGGGAACTTGTCTCACGAGGAATTGAAAGCTTTTGAGCTGAGGCTTAAAGCTGATCCTGAGTTTTCACATGCATTTGAGTTATATAAAGAGACTTCCGGTTTTCTTGAAAATAAATATAAAAATGAAGATGAATTGATATCCTTTAAAGGAAATTTAAAAAATATATCAGAGAACTATTTCAATAAGAACAACTCCTCAAACAATCGTTCCTTGTGGTGGAAAGTGGCAGCTGCAGCCTGCATTTTATTGTTTGTTGGACTTTACTTTTTTCAACAATTTTCACGACCAGGTTATCAGGAGTTTGCCAACTATCAGGCTATTAGCCTGACAGAAAGAGGAGCTGAAAATGAATTACTGTTCAAAGCAGAAGAAGCATTTAATGCAGGAAAGTACCAGGAAGCGGAAAAGTATTTTGAAGAAATACTGGAGGATGATGATAACAATCATGAATTGAAACTATACCGGGCTATTTCTCTGATTGAAACAGAAAATTACCTGAAAGCAGAGGAAATTTTAGATGAAATTAGCAATAGCACATCTGTTTATCAATATGAAGCAGTGTGGTACAAAGCACTCAGTAGATTAAAACAGGAGAAGTATCAGGAATCCGCAGAAATATTAAAAACCATTCCAAAAGAAGAAGCAAAGTATGCTGAAGCCAGGAAGCTGCTTGATAGGTTGGAATGATAGTTAAATCCCCTACAAAATCAGGTATAAAAAAAGGCGCTTACAAGCGCCTTTTTTTATCTGTAATCAATTAATTTAATTTTTTAAAAATAGAATCTCAGTGAAACACCTGCTCCAAAATTACCTCTGAAATTAGGAACAATATCCAGACCCGGTTTAAAATCGATACCAATAACAAAAGGAATATCTGTTAAAGTATATTCCAGGCCTAAAATAAAATCAAACCCTACTACAAATCCATCTCCCCTATTATTGTAGTAATAGTTATCATATCTGTCATCAAAAGCTCCAATATGAAAGCCCGGGCCATAATACCAATTTAAATAAGGAACATCAAAGGCATTTTTATGCATTTCGTATAGTCCTGTAAATTCAAACCCGCCCCGATAGCCGGTAAGCATACCTTCTAAAGCCACATTTTGGCTAGTGAAAAATTTACCCGTTAGTGCAGTAGGATAGCCCCCCCTTAAACCAATGGATCTTGTGTAATCCTGTGAATACGCCTTAGTTGTGAACAATAGTCCCAATAAGCCAATAAAAATTACGCACTTTTTCATGTTCATATCAAATTGTTTTAGTTAAAAAAATCCCTCCCTGCCAAAGCAGACGAATTGCTTTATGAATACGATAAGCACTACAAAAGGTTAGATGAAGATTGATTACTCTCGAATGGTTCATCTATTAAATGAGGTCCATTTTCAGCTTTTTCAACTGCCAATCGATCACATCTTTCGTTGTCAGGGTTACCGGCATGACCTTTTACCCAATGAAAAACTATTTGATAAGGTTTGGAAACCTGGAGGTATTTTTTCCACAAATCTACATTCTTCTTCCCCTTGAATCCCTTCTTTACCCAGTTGGCTAACCAGCCTTTGGAAATAGAATCAATTACATATTTAGAATCACTGTAGATATGTACCGGATATTTATTTGTTTTTAAACTTTCAAGAGCCACTATAACAGCCATCAACTCCATTCTGTTATTGGTGGTATTCCTGTAACCTGCAGAAATTTCCTTTTTCTTTTCTCCAAAACGCATCACTATACCATAGCCCCCGGGTCCCGGGTTGCCCAAAGCTGATCCGTCTGTGTAGATTGTAATCATTAAAAGAAGTTTTTAAAGAGTTTGATTGAGATGGCCAATAAAATAATCCCAAATACTTTTCGCAATATACTAAATCCTGCCTGGCCAATTTTCCGCTCCAGCCAGCCGCAGGTTTTCAATACGATGAATACCAGAACCAGGTTCAATGCCACTCCTACTATAATGTTGATTTGAGAATATTCAGCCCTTAAGGAGATAAGGGTTGTCATGGTACCCGCACCGGCTATTAAAGGAAAGGCAATTGGCATGATGGAAGCACTTGAAGCTGTGGTTTCTTCATGTTTAAAGAGCGTAACTCCCAAAACCATTTCCAGGCCAATAAGGAACATTACAATAGCACCGGCAATAGCAAAAGAGCCAATATCGATACCAAATAACTTTAAAATAGATTCTCCTAAGAAGAGAAAACCTATCATAATTACACCAGCCACAATGGTAGCTTTACCCGATTGAATATGGCCTAATTTCTTACGCAAATCAATTACAATGGGCACTGAACCTAAAATATCAATCACTGAAAACAGGATCAGCGAGACAGAAATAATTTCTTTAAAATTGAGCATTTACTTAAATTTCGCGCAAAGGTACAATAACGGATTGATATATTAATGTTATTTAAAAAAATGAGCAAAAAACAGGAGTAAACGGTCAAAATCTGCCTGTAATAAAGCAGGAAAATTAGCAATTCTGAAGGTGGTGTTTTTTAAGCTACCGTAACCATTGCCAAGGAGTATACCATTTTCCTTGGTAGCATTTTTCAGCTTTACAATAGCAGGTTCTTCAGCCCGCAGACAAAAAACAGTATCAGATTGCTGATCAGATGATAAAATATAATTCTGCAATTGAGGAAACTGTTTCATTTCTTCAAAAAAATGAAGTTTTCGCTCCATTAAATCCTGATGGATATTTTCAATATCTGCTCTCTGTCTTAATGTACTTTTGAGTAAGTATATATTACTAATATTGGGTGTATGATGAGTTTGGTTTTTCCGGGCATTTCCTAAAATGTAATTAAAGGAATTGTAATAGCGATCATCTTTAATGAATGCTGCCCTATCCACAGCTTCCGGACTCACTACCATAATCGCCAAACCAGGCGGTAACCCAAAGCATTTTTGCACTGAAGCAAACCAGATATCTCCATTTTTCCATTGCAAATTATAGCCTGCCATAGAAGACGTGGCATCATAGGCAATTAAACTGTGGGAAAACTCTTTCCTTAATTGCACCTGAAAGCTGTCTGGCAGAGCGGTTCCATTAGAAGTTTCATTATGTGTTAGTGCCAACAACTCTGCTTTTGGCATTTCCTGCATTACAGGCAGTTCATGAGCTTCAAAACATACAGCCGATGAGGCCGAATGAATTTTTTTAGCATAGTCAAACCATTTCTCTCCGAAAGCTCCATTGAATAAATGTACGCTTGCTTTCTCTACAAAGGACTGGGAAATAATTTCCCAACATTCTGTAGCAGAAGAAACCAGCACAATTTCATAATCTTCCGGAATGTTCAATTTTTCTTTCAGTAAATTTTTGGTGCTTGCATAAAGCTCCATGAAAGCTTCAGATCGATGGTTCATTTCCAAAATACCGGATTGAAAAGCCTCCTGTAAATAAGTACCTATTTCAGGATAGAGTTTGGATGGGCCGGGATAGAAGTTGATCATGGATATGTTGTTGAGAGGGTAAAGTTAAACAAACCCGCAAGGTTTTAGAAACCTTGTGGGTTCTAAATAGTAGGTTTTATTATTTAAGGAGTGAGTGATGATTCAATTCCAGTATGGTGCGATTAAGAGAAAGCCCCGCAACTGCAGGGCCTTCTTTTAGTTAGATTTCAATTCCAGTATGGTGCGATTAAGAGATTGATAGTCATTATATCTCCTTCTCACCTTGCTCAATTTCAATTCCAGTATGGTGCGATTAAGAGTTGTGCAATATTTCCTTGTGCGCAATGGCCAGATTGATTTCAATTCCAGTATGGTGCGATTAAGAGTTATTGAGTATTGGCTTAAGTTTTTCTGCTTCCTTATTTCAATTCCAGTATGGTGCGATTAAGAGTTTTTCAGGTATTTTAATCCTGATGAGTGGAATGTAATTTCAATTCCAGTATGGTGCGATTAAGAGGATATTCCCGTTTTCATCCCTTTTAAAGTCCTTAAATTTCAATTCCAGTATGGTGCGATTAAGAGTCAGCTGCTAATATGTTTCGGTAGGCGTAAACCACATTTCAATTCCAGTATGGTGCGATTAAGAGTACCTTTTTAGGGTACATCTTGACTTTTCCAAATCTATTTCAATTCCAGTATGGTGCGATTAAGAGGGTAGATTCATTGGCTATGAAGCCTTACCACCGTGATTTCAATTCCAGTATGGTGCGATTAAGAGAAGTACCAAATTTAGCTGTAGTTGTTCCATCAAGATTTCAATTCCAGTATGGTGCGATTAAGAGAAATGAGGATAAATCTATTAACTCTGGAATAATAAATTTCAATTCCAGTATGGTGCGATTAAGAGGATGTGGATAATGCTTATGATAAAGGATTTAAAGAATTTCAATTCCAGTATGGTGCGATTAAGAGTGGCTTGACATTCCGCTGCTACTGGATATTCGTCACATTTCAATTCCAGTATGGTGCGATTAAGAGGAAAGTGGCCCCCATAGGAATATCCCGTAAAGTCATATTTCAATTCCAGTATGGTGCGATTAAGAGTGGGAAGTATCTTAATTACTGGTGCAGGTTATATATTTCAATTCCAGTATGGTGCGATTAAGAGATAATACTACTGAAAGTAGAGTTGATGATTTTCAGATTTCAATTCCAGTATGGTGCGATTAAGAGACCACTTTGATTGACACCGCTGCCCTCATCGTTAAATTTCAATTCCAGTATGGTGCGATTAAGAGTATCCTGTGCATTCCCCTTGAAATAGATGAAACGAATTTCAATTCCAGTATGGTGCGATTAAGAGAACAGAGATCATGCTTTCCATCACTTATACAAAATATTTCAATTCCAGTATGGTGCGATTAAGAGAATGAGTTTTTGCAAACTTTGAAAAAGCATTGTCTTATTTCAATTCCAGTATGGTGCGATTAAGAGTTCCCTGGAAGAAAAGAAACAAAGGGTGTACGATTATTTCAATTCCAGTATGGTGCGATTAAGAGCGTCCATAATTACAGGGTCTGTTTTTTCCAAAACACATTTCAATTCCAGTATGGTGCGATTAAGAGTGGGTGGAAGACCGGGTTTACTTCTTTTCTTATACAATTTCAATTCCAGTATGGTGCGATTAAGAGCTACGTCAAATGATTCAGCCATGCGCGCTTCTAAGTATTTCAATTCCAGTATGGTGCGATTAAGAGATTAGGAAGGCCTGCCGGTTCTTTCCTCTCAGCAGATTTCAATTCCAGTATGGTGCGATTAAGAGTACCACACCTATCGTAAGAGTATACGAGACTGAGAGATTTCAATTCCAGTATGGTGCGATTAAGAGTACCGAAAACCGGACGAACCGCCCATTTCAAACCAATTTCAATTCCAGTATGGTGCGATTAAGAGTACCGGCTTTATTGTTGTGGTAGACCTGACAGGCATATTTCAATTCCAGTATGGTGCGATTAAGAGCCTTATCAATGCACTTGTATTACCCTGTCAAATCAGATTTCAATTCCAGTATGGTGCGATTAAGAGTTACCTTCAATCACCGGGTTGTTAAAGTACTCACGCATTTCAATTCCAGTATGGTGCGATTAAGAGTGCCCCTAAGCAAATTAACGAGACAAACAAAAGCTTATTTCAATTCCAGTATGGTGCGATTAAGAGCGGATAGCAGTTACGATATTAACACCAGGAAGGCAGATTTCAATTCCAGTATGGTGCGATTAAGAGTGTAATTCATATTAAAAATAGCCTTACTGGTAACTTATTTCAATTCCAGTATGGTGCGATTAAGAGTAAGGCCAAAATTGCAGAATTGAAGCCTTACAAATATTTCAATTCCAGTATGGTGCGATTAAGAGTTGCGAAGGAGTACGGCCTGTTTGGTTGGCTACATATTTCAATTCCAGTATGGTGCGATTAAGAGTTTACGGAATCTAAAAGACAGCATTCAAAAAACAAATTTCAATTCCAGTATGGTGCGATTAAGAGTTTCAATAAAAAAAACCTCATTATCTCTATATTCCCATTTCAATTCCAGTATGGTGCGATTAAGAGAGTCTTTGTTCGTTTTAATTCCGTATGTGTCTGCTGATTTCAATTCCAGTATGGTGCGATTAAGAGTTCCGGATCACCGTAGCTAAAATTAAAACCATACCTATTTCAATTCCAGTATGGTGCGATTAAGAGAACGAAAGAAGAAAAGCTTACTCGAATGTTAAACCAATTTCAATTCCAGTATGGTGCGATTAAGAGAATAGTCTAAGCGTAGAAGAGCAAGTAAATAGGGGTATTTCAATTCCAGTATGGTGCGATTAAGAGGATCTTGAAGATGATTTACCTCACTCTTTAGCCGAATTTCAATTCCAGTATGGTGCGATTAAGAGACTTATTCCAAATACCTTTAAGGTGTAAATCCATAATTTCAATTCCAGTATGGTGCGATTAAGAGCAGAAGTTACCGGAAATAGGTTGTCTTATAACTATATTTCAATTCCAGTATGGTGCGATTAAGAGCATTGTCGAAAGTATTCCCTTTAACTTCTTTTTTCTATTTCAATTCCAGTATGGTGCGATTAAGAGGTTGATGTATGCAAGGCTTTTATTTGTAGTATATTAATTTCAATTCCAGTATGGTGCGATTAAGAGCGATAAGCAATTAGAAACATTTGATGCAATTGCGTAATTTCAATTCCAGTATGGTGCGATTAAGAGCATAATTACCTACATTTCTTTGATTTTGACCTACACATTTCAATTCCAGTATGGTGCGATTAAGAGTTTATTTTCATCTAAAATGTTTATTGATGATACCCCATTTCAATTCCAGTATGGTGCGATTAAGAGGCTACTTTGAGCATAGGAATAAATTTAATCAGGTTGATTTCAATTCCAGTATGGTGCGATTAAGAGCAAAATCCACACCCCTAACCACGAAAGGTTTGTTTCATTTCAATTCCAGTATGGTGCGATTAAGAGAAGATGATTGTATTTCTGCATTCGTCAATAAGCAAAATTTCAATTCCAGTATGGTGCGATTAAGAGAACCTCTACGATAAAACTTCTTGATTTTAAATCAAATTTCAATTCCAGTATGGTGCGATTAAGAGTTTATCAATCGATCAAATGAAGTGTTTCCAAAATTAATTTCAATTCCAGTATGGTGCGATTAAGAGGGCCTAGTAAGATGATTGAAAACTGGGCGCCTGTTTATTTCAATTCCAGTATGGTGCGATTAAGAGTCCAGTATTTCGGACAATGTAATTTTATTGTACCGATTTCAATTCCAGTATGGTGCGATTAAGAGCAACCAACCAGCCAATTGACAGTTATAACCATTTAAATTTCAATTCCAGTATGGTGCGATTAAGAGTTTCATATCCAATTTTAATTGCTTCCTCATCACTCATTTCAATTCCAGTATGGTGCGATTAAGAGTTTCACAACCTCACCCGAGGCAAACACTTAAATAAATTTCAATTCCAGTATGGTGCGATTAAGAGACGAAAGAAGAAAAGCTTACTCGAATGTTAAACCTATTTCAATTCCAGTATGGTGCGATTAAGAGTTAAGATCACAAGATAAATCATTTGAATTTACTTAATTTCAATTCCAGTATGGTGCGATTAAGAGAAAGACTGCTCGAAATCTTTTAACATTTTACTCATATTTCAATTCCAGTATGGTGCGATTAAGAGACGCGAGAGGTTAATTCTGACACAAATACAGCATCATTTCAATTCCAGTATGGTGCGATTAAGAGCGTCCATTTCACCCCCTCCGCTTTCCGGGACAGACATTTCAATTCCAGTATGGTGCGATTAAGAGAATACAAATTCAATGAAGATCAATTGAAACAAATAGATTTCAATTCCAGTATGGTGCGATTAAGAGAGTGTTTTTAATTCAAAAATATGAAGGTGTTACATCATTTCAATTCCAGTATGGTGCGATTAAGAGTACAGTGTTTGTAATCGTTGTAGTGATCGTTGTGATTTCAATTCCAGTATGGTGCGATTAAGAGTACCATCCATACAAAGATCTTTGTTAATGTGTCAGATTTCAATTCCAGTATGGTGCGATTAAGAGTTGTTTGCAATCTTAGCAATCTTAACGCCTGCCGATTTCAATTCCAGTATGGTGCGATTAAGAGTCTACATTTAAATCTATATCCTCAATACGTCCATCATTTCAATTCCAGTATGGTGCGATTAAGAGTAATTAAGTGATCTACCTGATCTTCTGCGTACTCTATTTCAATTCCAGTATGGTGCGATTAAGAGAAAAAGCCGTCTTCAGGTTATTAATGTCCTGCTTAAATTTCAATTCCAGTATGGTGCGATTAAGAGATGCGTAATCTCTTCTTGCTTCCTGAATTGCCTCATATTTCAATTCCAGTATGGTGCGATTAAGAGGATTATTTCAGTAGTGGTATATATTGCTTTAGGCAATTTCAATTCCAGTATGGTGCGATTAAGAGAATCTTGCCGGACACGAAACATGCCTTTATAATGTCATTTCAATTCCAGTATGGTGCGATTAAGAGAGGCCTTAAGTCGTTAGGTGAGGAAGGTTTATTTTTATTTCAATTCCAGTATGGTGCGATTAAGAGCTAAACTATTCTTCGGCCCAGTGTAACTTTTCTCCATTTCAATTCCAGTATGGTGCGATTAAGAGGACACATTACTTCCCTATCTGATTAATCTTAACAAATTTCAATTCCAGTATGGTGCGATTAAGAGGTAGGCTAATTCAATAGTCACTAAATCGCCTTTTTATTTCAATTCCAGTATGGTGCGATTAAGAGCCGTTAGGCCCTACACAAAAATAGGCTTTTTTTGAATAGATTCGATGAGCAAATTAAATTTTTCTGATGCTCAGGTTGTCTACCTATAATAAGCGATTTTAGCCGGGGCTTCGACAACTTGATTTCAACCCACTACAAGCAGGTTTCACTTAAAAATAGAGATTTGTCAAATAAATCTTCTGAGAATTCCTCTCCTCTGACAACTAAAACGGCTATAATAAGGTGTCTAGATTATTTTTCTCATTCCCTATTATCTCCTTTTCCAGCCAACGCTCTTCCCTGCTCTTGAATATAATAATACTATCTTTTTCAGGTTTTAAAAACATATTCGCCTGGCTTAGCAATTCTTTTAATTTTACTTCTGTAATTTCTCCTTCAAAAACAGAGTTCTGGATCCAATTCAAATACTTTCTACATAGCTTTAACATTTTTGCTACACGCTTTTCTCCCATATCATAAACTAAAATCACATACATAGTTTCAAAATTATTCTCTTAAAAAACCCGCAAGGTTTTGGAAACCTTGCGGGTTTACAAACTGCTCTACCACCAAATTTTAAAAGGTTTATAAGTTTCAATACCTAACAAGTGCTTACTCAATTTATAACATTCCAACTTTACCAAATGCTTATAGCTTACACTCTTGTTTAGCGTTCTGTGTTTTATGGTTTCATTCAGCCGCTCTTCAAAAGCCCTTATAAAAGCTTTCTTCCCCGACTCCTTTAATACTACTTTATTCACATGGAAATCAAAATCCTTTGATTGTACTTCCTTTTTATTTAGAACACGAAAAATTGTTCTGTCCACTAAAATAGGTTTAAAAATTTCTGCTAAATCCAGCGCCAAAGAGTAGCGCCTGTAGCCGGGCTCATGTAAAAAACTGATGGTGGGGTTTAGCTGAGTATGATAAATCTGGTCCAGGCACAAGGTATAACACATCATATTTCCAAATGAAATAAGTGCGTTAATTTCATTCATTGGAGGTTGTTTACTTCTTCCCTCCATAGCATGATCTTTAACAATAATGTTAAAAGAATCATAATAAACCTGCCTGATATTACCTTCTATTCCCATAAGGTTAGGGATTTCGGTAGTATTTTCAATTTGCTGGCTAAATTCCAGAATACGTTCAAGATGATCATTTACCTCTCGGTCTCTTTTAAGATAATACCTAAGGTTTTTCGTGATATTAAATGATGCGCCCTCTATAAATCTTTTGGCAATTAATTGTCGCTTATAGGTGTCTAAATAATGGGAAGTTTGCTCTATTTGCATTTTACCTGCCAATAAATATTCCTTGGGCTGAAAACTACCGGTGTAATGTTCATAATAATCAAAAAAGTGGATGCTGATGCCTTGTTTGCCCAAGAAATTGTACATCGCACTGTTGGTGTCTAAGGAACCAAAACAATATAAATCAGATACCCCTTCAACTGGAATGTATTTCGGTTTTTCTTCCTTTCCATTTTCATCAACAGGCGTGAACTTTAAGGTGTTGTCTTTGCGGCTCAAACGACCTGGGTTAAATAAGTAGTAGGTTTTCTTCATTGACAGAATTTTATGTGTACTTCTTATTCCGTTAGCTCACCGGAATAGCAAAAATCATAATAGCTGCATTTTTTACATATTTTTAATTTCACTAATGGTGGACATTCGTTTTGATGCATGATTTCTTCTACGCCTTTTATCCATTCCTCTACTTCCGATTGGTCTTCCTCTTGCCATTCCACAATTTCTTTTTGCCTCATTTTAGGATATTCAATTATAGCTGAAGCATGCGGCATCCCATTTTTAGCCAGTATATACAGGTAATACTTTACCTGTGCTATATGAGCTTTTTCCACCTTGTCGGATTTTTTTACTTCATGTACTACTTTATTTTTTGCATCGTAAAAATCTATTTTAATGCCGTCAATGGCTAGTTCAGTATATTTTTGAGCCCTTTCAGCATAAGAAGTTTCACCTATCAATTTTCCTTCTGCCACTACCTGAGAAGTATGCTCCATTTGTATGCTATGAGCAAAAAGCCATAGCTTTCGATGGCAGGTGTGGAGGTAGGCGATATGGGTTCCAGTGATGGGCATTTTTTTCTTTTAAACCCGCAAGGTTTTGGGAACCTTGCGGGTTTTTGGGGTAATCATATGAATTTCATTCTCTTTCTAGTTGATTTTCGTAGTCGAATGCTTTCATTAGCGCTACAAGCGTTTTTTCTGCCGACTCCAATGCATCAACTTTCTCACTTTTAGTATGAATATATGCACCAGCCTGAAGAGTCACAAAAGTGTCTACCCCATTGATGCTTTCATCAACAATAGGGTCGGCTTTCCTTGAATCCTCTTCCGAAAGTTTAGAACGTATACTTCCTGCAATTAAATTAGCATTATCGCTTATGGAAAGAGCTAGAGTATCCATCAAACTAAAAGTACGCGATTGATTAGAGGTAATTCTCCAGTTTATGATCGCTTTAGCTAAACCAGGAATCCACTTTTCACGCAAATCCTTCGGTGCTACCAGACATTTACCAAACACATTTTCCGATTCAATCCAACCCTCTGCTTTTAGCTTTTCAATAGTCTCATCGGACATTTCAGGCTCTAACTGATTGGTGCTGACGGTAAAAAGACGTCTTAAATCAATTGCAATATCAAATACAAATAATCCTGTTGCTCTGCTGTTATTTGGTATCCATTTTCGGCTAAGACTTCTGTCTTTTCCTTCCAGTAGAGTTACTATTTCTTCTTCATTAAGTTCATTATTTTTCTCGTCTCGAACTATTACCTTATTATTCGGGCGATCACTTCTATCAAAAGAAGCATTTTCACTATCTAATCCTGCTAAAAGTGGATGTAACGCCCTCATCGCTGAAATTGATAAAGGACTCCTTCTTTTTAAAGTTCTTTCTTGTTTGACCAATCCAGATTTATCTTTTTTAGATGCCTTCATCCACCCACCGAACAATTGATCAGCGTATGTAGGATCACATGTCCCATATACTTCTCCTTCTGTAAGCTCTTTCTGCTTGTTAACATCAAATAGAAAGGTAGTGGGAGATGGAGTCTGGTTAATGGCTTCACAAAGTGTATCAACTAAAGATCTTTTAACTTGCTGACCACTGGAAAAAGGTATTCTTTTATTAAATTGAGCATCATAATAATATTTTTGTCCATCTGATACATTGAAAACTGTATGCTCCGCTCTTTTTAATGTTCTTATATATATTGTGTTCATAATAATATTTTTTAAATGTTCTTGTTGATAATATTTCTACTTTGAATACTTGGAAAGAATATTAAGCTTGTCGTTCGACAAAAGCATAGTCAAATTTGAGTAGTGTACAGAAATATCCATACTCTTCATTTGTCATAAGATGTACTTCATCTTTAAGCTGTTTAATGTTAAGGAGATCTCCACCATCTAAATCTTTAATCATCTTCGTAAGTGCTTCTATAAAGCCCTTTTTGGAAGGAGAGGCAAATAGTTCTTTTTCAATGAGGGTTTTTCGATCCAATTTCGTCCCGCCTGCTCTATACTTTTGGATAATCTTAGCTAAATCCATAGTATAATCTGTGATTTCTTCTTTGTTTTTTGTTAACATAGCTACTAACCAGGTTTTATATGCTTGATAATTTATTGTGTCTTCTTCTTTTTTAAAGGTTAGATTTTTATCTTCCTTCATATATTTTTTAAGGCCATCGGGCCTTAATGCCTGCAATCCAATACTACCTAATTCACAAGCTCTTTTGATGTGCATACCAAATAGGCTCTCAAAATCTTTAGGGTTGGAATAAATCCCACCAAATAATTGCTTATAAACATCTTTGATCTGATTTCCAGATTTGAATTGGAAAGGAATAAAGCCAATAGTTTTATTGGTTTGTCCAAACCCGTAAACATATCCCATCATCTCTTCTTGAGAAAACTGGAGTGACAGACTAAAAAATAGGCGAGACCATTGTACTGTATTTACCTCCGTCAAGGATGTATCCACTTTAAAAATCTTGTGATTATAAAGCGTTGAAAAATCAAAATCTTCTCTATAATCCTCTGGGTTGAGTGAATAGGTTAGCCATTGGCCATTCCATGTATTAATCTGGTTTCCTCTCAATTTTTCCAGTACAGGATCATTCAAATACTTACGATAAACCTTCCAACCTTCATAAGTTTGTAATGTAATGACAGGGTCATCAAAAAGGATGGTAAATCCACCTGCTACACCTATTCCCAAACTGCTTCCAATCCATGATAGGTAAACTTCATCTTCATCCACAGGAATCAACACTTCACTTACCAAACCTGATGTGCTGGCAAATTCTTTGGATTCAGACGCAGGAAATCCTAAAGCAAAGCTGGCATCAGGAATTTCATTCTCTGCCTTCTCAAATAAATTTTCCAATTTTTCCTTTCTGTCAATTTCTGTCAATAGATGAGGCTTTTGTCCCTTCTTCATTTGAACAAAAGGAGAGTTTGTTACCCATTGGAGATATTTAGGATGGTTATAGAACAATTCCCAATATTCTTTCTCAAAGAATTCTTTTGGAGAAAATTGTTTATTGTACTTCTCATTGTACGTCTTCAAAAAGGTCTTGCCAATTACTGATGGTATCATAGTAGTTGATTGTTTACGTCAAAATTATTCTCTGAAATCTTTCTCACATCCAAACCGGAATGGTACTCATAGGCTTTATCCGGTATAACAAAAGGTTTATTCCCTTTTTGTGCCTGATTCAAATTGCGTACAGCATAATATCTAATAGGTATTTCTAATTCCAACCTCCTCTCAAAATAGGAATTTTCATATTCATCTAAATCCCCTTCACAAATGCAGGAAACGGAATCAATTTCTAACAATTCAAAAAGTATTGATTTACTTCTGTGAGTTAACTGATCAATAGAAATCTTTCCATCTGCTTTAAAAACAGCATGCTCTTCTATATTTAGAAAATCTATACTAGGAAATACATAATCGATTTTCGTCTGTAATTCCCTTTCCTTCAATACTTGTTTGTCAGGCAAAATTTCAAATGATCTTTTTAAAACCTCTACATCGTAAGGCAGAGCGTCATTTTTATTCTCAGGTGGCGGAATCACATAAACAGGCTTAGTTTTACCAATTGTAGCGGCTGTTCTTTTCCTGTTTACTCTGCCAAACCTCTGAATAAGTGCATCAATAGGTGCTGTTTCAGTAATCATTAAATCGAAGCTAATATCTAAACTAACTTCAACAATTTGAGTGGACACAACTATACAAGCTTTGGATGAGGTATTGAATTCCTCAAGAGATTTTCCTTCCTCATCCAACCCCATTAATACTTTTTCCTTTTCATTGCGATCTCCACGTTTGAATCTACTATGAAGTAGTAAAATAGGAACATCCGGATATTCATTTTTTAATGACAAATACGCTTCCTGTGCTCTTGCTACTCTATTAAATACAATTAGTGTCTTTTCATTTTTTACAATAGCCTGATCAATTCGTTCAGTAGCATCATTGAATGATTTAATTTTATGAATTTCATGTCGATCAAATTGATCCATCTCTTCATCACTTAACTTGATCTCTAAAACATCATCCCCCAACACTTCCAAAATTTTGGCATATAATTCAGTAGGCATAGTGGCAGTTCCGATATGGATGCCACAATCCAGTTGATTTAGTATCTGTACCAACTTTAATACGATAGCCTGTGAAACACCTGTATAGGTGTGAATCTCATCCAGAATAATATCACAGCCTTTTAAATCCAATATCAATGCTTCAAACCCTCTCATTCCAAAGGCAATTGAAGCTAACTGGTGCGGTGTTAAAATTTTAATAGATGAACCAAAAAGTGATTGCAGTGCAGTTTCTTCCTCAGCTCCTTTCCTTTTAACTACCATTGAAGCCGAGTGCAATACACGGATATCCAGATCAGGATTAGTTGGTTCTAAATCTTGTGCAAGACGCTTAAACATTGCATTGATAGAAGCTTGAAAAGGAAGTGTGTAAAAAACTCTTCCTTTTGTTCTTTTAAACAGAAAGTCTGTTTTTCCCGCTCCGGTACTTGCAACTACAATAGTGTGTTTTTTAGGAGAATTGGTATCTTTTAACGATAAAGGATATAGCTTATGCGTTCGGTTGAAGAAAGTCAGATTAGGAACTTTAAAAGCCTTTTCTAATTTATTTTGTGTTTCATCAATCAAGGCTGATGCATAATGGTCAGCGCCCATGAGTAGACCCCTCCATTCTGAATAGCCTCTTTCCTTAGATTTTTTCTGGCAATAATTTACTGCAATGGATAAGTTTTCTCTTGCCACATCTTCTGAAAAAGGCTCGCAACTGATTCCTAAGTCATTTAGAAGTTCAAATGCAGCAGGACTCCATTCTTTCCATTTACCTATGTGATAATCTTCATAATCATAGCCGTCTTCCAAATCCAGCAATCCTTTATCACCTGCATCATTCTTTATAGATTTATGATGCCCTGCAACCATTTCTATTAATTGAGATTTTTGCTCAACTGGAAATACAGAAAGAAATAGCAGAGAACTTATTTCATGCCTCAATACCTTCGAATTTCTGCTTGAAGACGTCAATCTTTTTTGAAATTCAGTATGCGACTTGCCTATATCGTGAAGAATAGCACCATTGTAAGCTAATTCTTCATCCATGTTCAGATAGGAAGCAAATGACTTAGCTGCGTAAGAAACATGGAGCAAATGATTTTTTAGTGAAGTCCATTCAGGGGCTGATTTTGCTAGTAGTCTATTCATTTATAACGCATTTACAGGTTGTCCAACTACGCGTATCCATCCATGCATAGGTTCATTACTTACTCTATGATAACCCACTAAAAAAGATTTCTCATTTTTCTCAAATACAAGCTCAAATCCGGCATATCTTTTATCATTTGTTTCAAACTCTTCTTTTGTACTCTCTGAAACTAATTCAGGGAATAACAAGTCTTCATTTCGACATAGGCACACATGTTGTTTTGCAGCATTTATTGCATCTTCTTTATTCAAAAATGCAAGGTGAAGAATTGGGTTTTGAAGTACTCCTCTAATTAAAATAGCCTTGGGACGGTCAAAAAGGAATTCCTTGCCTTTTTTTGTAGAGTTCCAACCACGGGTTTGAATAACTTCTTGTTGTCCGGATACCTGATCATAAGAAATGCGATGCCCTGCAATTTTAGTAATACCCGAAATCGCGAGTGTTTCAGGAAACAACTTCTTTTCAATACCCTCTACTATGGAGGGCGTCAAAAACTGCTGACTGAAAGTTTCACTATCCCTTACTGCCGTCCATGGTTTAATAAAACCAAATGGCCCTGAATATTTAACTACATAATAGTTCATATTATCTGTGTTTTAAACCCGCAAGGTTTTGAAAACATTACGGGTCTGTTAATTTCTATTTTAAAGCACCAAATCCTATCCCCGTTGAATTTCCAATTCCAACATTCCACGCAAATGCCAATTGTTCCGGACTTCCTTCTATAATGACAGGGCACATACTTGCCCTACAATCAATGCCATTAAAAGTGATCATTTTTGTTTTAGGGTTCTGATAATTAGGATCAAAATATACTTTTAAGCCTTCTTGATTAAGACCTGCCTTTTTGAGTTTATTCTTTAAAGTAGAAGTCATAAGCTCTCCACTTTCTTTATCTGAAAAGAGATAAAACTTTGTTCTTTCTCCTTCTTGTCTTTTAATAAAGACTGGGCTGGAGAGTAAAAACCTGTGTTTTTCTTCAAATTTTGGTTCCTGGCAAATAGTTACTCCTTCCACTTTCATTCCAAAATTGATTTCCGGATCATCTTGAATGTTTTGGATCAACCTTTTAAGCAATCCCACATCATAAGTACTAATCGCCCATTCTGCGCCATTTCTAAAATTTAATCCATCCTTAATCCTCTGACCTCCCTGCAACCAGGACAATGAATAAAGTGAAACATCATCATGTACTTCATTCTTTCCAAGCCATTTATGAAAGGCTCCTACCAGATATTTTTGGTAGTCAAAGGGTACTGCGCTTTTATTAGCCGAAATTTTTAAAATCAATCTCATATTCTTATTTTCTTTCCCTCAATCCGCATGGTTTTCTAGCCTTCCGTTTTTTTGATAGAGTTATTTATTTTACACATGTTTATATTAAGGTTACAAGTTAATAAATAAATCAGCTATACCAATAACTCTTTAATCTTATAGTAATTTATTATATCTTTGTTATGAAATCCATTGACGGCATTGAAAAATAACTCTTTATTCTTAAAAAGAAGCTTAATCGCACCATTATGGATTTCCCGGAGATTTTTATAGTCTCCGGTTTTTTTACTTCAATACAGAGCATTTCATGAAAGAAAAGTATCACTTTCCCGTACCAAGAGATAAAGTAAAGTCTCTTAAAGAAGCTATAAGTAAACTTCGATATCATCCTATCGAACATCTTTATATAATGAAAGACGGTCGGCAAATCAGAAAATTTGTTGGAGAATCGAATTTTATAAATATACCTCCGCAATATCTTTTTGAGTTTAAAGACGCTCAATTGATCCATAACCACCCATCTAACAACACCTTTTCTATTGAAGATATTAGAATGGCAATTTTTCATAATGTGAAAGAAATGTACGTGATCACTAAAGATTTTAGTTATTCGATTAAACGACCTGGCATATGGCCAATTGACATTGAGGATAGAACAACTAATATTGTGCTGAGTAAATCTAAAAGTATTGCTAATGAAGTAGTAGATAAAATGATTTCGCAATTTGAGATTGGTGTGAATGATAAAGAAGCAATAATATTTCACTATATTTGGATATTCTTTTTTGATTATTACAAAATAGACTATGAAAGAAAGGAACACTCCAAAAATATTTGATGATAGAGAATTGCCTAATAATAATATTAGCAAAGAAAAGTTATTAAGTATTGATGCTAAATATGCTTCTGAAGTTGAAAAACTAAAAAGTAAACTTTCAAAAGAAGTAGAACTAAGCTTAACAAAAAATGGTGAGCACATCGATATAAAATAATTGCTTAACATAGCTATCAGTTTTTCACCCCTACACAACCAAATCCCTGACTGCCTAAATTGCCAAAACCCGCATAATAGCCAATTTCCTGTAGTTCTACCGGAGCAGTTAATTCAAATTCATAACTATAGCCAATCAATTTAGAGGATTGCAGTGTGTTTTGTTTAATGGTAATACCCTTTTTATAAATTTTGCCAATGGAATTCAATTTTAAAACTGTTTCACCTTCAGAAAAGTCTGCATAAGTACCTGCCACAGCAAGCGCCTGTGCTTTAGAAACCAAATTTGAAAGCACAAGCTTTGCGTAATCTTCATCTTTTGGTTGAAGATAATCCTCTCCGCCATCAGGCCTTTTGTTTCTGATAAATATTGGCGATAGGCATCGGTAAGTCATCTTCTCCATAAACACCGGAGGTTCCAGGGCTTCAATATGAGAAACCGTATAGCTTACTTGAGTAATCTTATCCCCCAAAGTAAATTCCTGGTTCATGAAAATGCCTTTGATGAACTCTTCTGCGGTCCTGTCCACCAAACAGCTAAATTGAAATGAAGATTTATTACCCACATGCTCTAGTCTGCCAGCTTCGGGAATCACTTTTGATTTATCTAATACCAGATGTGAAAAGGTAAAAAGTCTGAAGGTTTTTTGTCCGGTAATATATCCCTGATCATGCAAAAAGCGGGCAAAATCGCTGTCAGCTGTATGAATGATTTTATAAATCACCGATGACAATTCATACTGATAATTGATCGGCAGGAACTTATCTCCATTAATTCTCTCTAAATGAATTTTAAACCTCATCATATATTATTTTATGGTTTTTCTTTCTTTCAATGCCCAAGGTACATTCCTGTTTTGACAACTTGTGTCAGAAACTCAAATCAGCTCTTTTTTTTCTAATGATAGCCTCTCCAATCTTTGACTGAAACAGGTTCATCCATCAAAAGCTCCAAAATCGTTCATTAGAAATATAGATTCTTTTGCGCTTTCTCTCAATTCTATTTTCCTACTACTTCCATTTGGTTTGCCAAATCCACTTTCTGCTTTCCCAATGCTGCAAAATTTTGAAAGGCTCGCGGGTGTAAGAAAGCCTCCATTTTATTGTTCAGGTAGTCAATCAATCCTTTATTATTAATGTGGCGCACTTCGCCTGGCAGCCCTAAAATAAATCGGCCAATACCCTCGTATCCTCTAATGGGGCCATAAAAGAAGTAACTCTCGTCCTCCTTAATTAAATAATCGATGGTGGCAGGGAATTCTTCCCTCATTAAATTATAGGCGCGCAAACTCAATTCAAGTTTTATCCAGACAGAAGCTGTGCCGGACATCCCAAAAAAGTCCCTATCCAGGTTTTCATGCTCCTCTTCAAACTTCCACGCCTGATCCAACACGATCACATCACCCATTCTTTCCAACTTAAAAAACTTCGTTTGCCGGGCATTTACATCAAAGGCCAATATGGTAAAAAAATCATTTTCTACGGACAAAGGCTCAATCAGTCGGTCGCCTATCCGGCCGCTTTCCGCAGAATGATAATGCTTAATTACCACCTGTTTTTTTTCAGCTATGCTTACTTTGAGTTTCTCAACCAGTTGACTTAACCTGGCTTTTACAATCAATTCTTTCACAGGAGGTAGTTCAGAACTTACATATAGCTTCTGCAACATGCTGTCCATTAAAGGATGTTTATTCAGACTTGCCAGTTGTCGCATGAATGCCAGTTCATCGGCAGTAAAAACAGGGTTAATTTTAGCCTCCAGATTTTGGTGCATGAAATAATTACCATAAAAATCCTTGTCAATGACAAATCCGGATTCTTCTAATAATTCAAGATAGCGGTACATACTTCTTTCTGACAATTCCATCATTACCGCCAACTTCTGTATAGTGTAGCGTTGTTTGGAAGAAAGCAAACTGATGATTTTTAATAATCTAAAGAGCTTAGGTTGAGCAGTCATTCCGGCTTTGGTTATATTAATAATTCATCAATATAATAATTAAATGTTGAGATATTAATTTATTTCGACAAACAATGGATTTTAGCTGCTGAAAAAGATATGACCCGTGCTGACGCTCCGGGGATGTGGACTTATTAAGGCTTAAATAAAATCACTTCCTCCTCCTAAACCCGTATAATAACTGCCTGGGCAAGGTTTGAGGGAATTCTTCCAAATTCTCAAAGCCTAATGGTTCATCCCTGCCGTCTTTAGGGATATAATGGGTGCCAAAAATATAATCCCAAATGCTTAGGGTAATTCCATAGTTGACACCGTTTTTAACAGGCAGCTTTTTGGCATGATGCCAGATGTGCATCTGTGGATTATTGAAAATATATTTTAGTGGCCCAAGAGGTACACTGATATTAGAATGATTAAAGTGTCCGACAGAAAGTGTAAATAAATGAACCAACAAAAATTCCTGAATACCAAAACCTATCATGGCCAAAGGAATATATTCAATGGTTCGGTAGACCACTGTTTCCATCCAGTGAAACCGCAGGTGTGCAGCAAATCCCATTTGCTCCACAGAATGGTGCACTTTATGAAACTCCCAAAGCCATGGCACGCGATGCAGAAGCCTGTGAACATTCCAATGAATAAAATCCCGAAGAATAAATAAAGTAAGTAGCTGCGCCCAAACAGGCCAGGATTGGATTTCGAAAGCTACAATATTTTCTAAGCCAAATAATCCCAGAAAATCGTTGAATAAATGAACCAACACATTGGAGAAAGCATAATAGCCTACCAATGAAAACAGGAAAAAGTTGAAAAACATATAAAAGGCATCCAGCCAAAAGTCTTTCCTGATTTTAGGCTGATTTTTTCTCCAGGGAAAAAGAAGCTCCAGGGCAAAAAAGAAAACAGAGATCCCAATCAACCAATAGAAATAGTTGCCCCAATGCGGGTGCAGAATTTCATTTCCCACATAGCGGGCATAATCAGTAAATGAGGTTTTAAAAAGTTCGAAGTATTGCATTTTCAATTTTAGCTACTTGCAAAGAACAGAAATTTTATGGAAAAGTTGGTAACAAAAGTTACAGTTGGTCATACTACAGGTGTAGCACCACCAGAGCAATTAATTAAATTGAACTATCAGCCTAACCATTGATATCATAAAAGCGTTTTTATCAAGTGATCCAACCTTAAATTATGCGTGATGAAAAAAGTTTTTTTGAGCATAGTAGCTAGTTTATTTATAGTAGGTATTTCGCTTGCGCAAACTGTAGTAAACAATACAACTAATAAAAAAACCAATTCTGAAGAAATAAAGATTGAAGATATCCCTCTCAAAGTAAAGGCTTCTGTCATGAAAGAAGCCATTCTTGTAAAAAATTTGAAGCATTCCTCAAGAGAAAAAAAGAATGGTGTTTATGTATATACTTTTATCATTAAAGAGGGTAAAGAAAAGTACCAATACCGATATGACGATCAGGGAAAGCTCTTAAAAAAAATGAAATGGGAAGGTGAAAAAGATCGTTAAAATAATATTTAAATGACTTTAATCCTCTTTTGAACAAATAAAAAAATCACTCCTTATTTTAACAAAGAGTGATTTTTCATAAAGTCATGGGCAGAAAACAACATGATTGACCTTTGAAGCCCTGGCGCCAATCATGCGCAATTTATATTTGTTTAATTTCAATCTCTTTCTTATTGCCTGTATTGCTACTTCCAATAGGCACGAAAACTTCCAGTTTGTTTTCATGGTACTGGGCTTCTATAGCATTGTTATCAGCAAAGGTTGGCAAATCCAGCTTGCGATAAAAAATCGGGATCAAAGCTGGTGCTTTATCGTTATTTTGATAATTGAGCGTTGCATAAATATGCAGTGCATTTTTTTCATAAATAACTTTTAAACTTTCTGCTGAAATACCAGGCGCATGTATATTAATAAGAGAACCATTTTCCTGATTCTTCACATCCATTGTCACTTGTGTTACTCCGCCACTCAATGTATTAAGTTGGTCACCTTGAAATAATAAATTTCTTAGCAACAATTTATTATTTAGTAAATTCATCTTGCCTTTCGTTGTTTATCTCTAAATAAGCAAATCGCATTCCAAAATTAAAAACAAGTGCTAACTAGCCAAATTGACAGCAAAAGCCATTTTATCTGTCAATTTTACAGGATCAATGTTTTTACATGGATTTTCTTCTTCAGCAAGTGCAAGATGTATCCCCTCTTTGATATCAGCATTCAAGGAAGTAGTAATTTCCCTTTATCATTTTACTATCTCCTATAATTTGTCAACATTAAGACATTATAAAATCCACTAATTAGTACCTTTGCGGTCTTAAGAAAATGAAACGTCCAAAAATTTCAGTAATTATCCCGGCATTTAATGAAGAAAATGCCGTAGGGCTTGTGGTAAAAGCCATTCCCAGTGAATGGGTGGATCATGTCATTGTGGTGAACAATGCTTCTACGGATGACACCAGGCGTTCTGCTGAAAAAGAGGGGGCGATAGTAATTGATCAGCCTGCAAAAGGTTATGGCAATGCCTGTTTGAAGGGCATAGAATATGTAAATAATATGAGCGAAAAGCCCGATATTATTGTTTTTCTTGATGCAGATTATTCAGATTATCCGGAGGAACTGCCTCTTTTGGTGAAACCAATCATAGAAGATAATGTTGATATGGTCATTGGCTCAAGAGCTTTAGGAAATAGGGACAATGGCTCCATGACATTTCCGCAAATATTTGGTAATTGGCTGGCAACACGACTGCTAAAATTATTTTACAATTATACTTTTACGGATCTGGGGCCATTTCGGGCTATTAAGTATGAACAGTTAATTGCCATCAATATGGTGGACAAAACCTATGGATGGACAGTAGAGATGCAGGTAAAGGCTGCGAAACACAAGCTGGTATGCACCGAAGTTCCTGTAAATTACAGGAACAGAATAGGGACGTCCAAAGTATCAGGGACAGTGAAAGGAGCTGTTTCAGCAGGCTATAAGATTTTATATACAATTTTTAAATATTTATAATAATGAATTGGGAGTGGATTATCATAGCAGTTTACAGCATAAGCCTGCTCTTCATATTCTTTTTTAGTTTGGGACAGCTACACCTAACATGGCACTATTTACGCGCTAAAAAACAGGCTAAAAATGAACATATTGATCCCAAAGCAAAAATTCCGGACAACTGGCCAAAAGTATGTGTACAGTTACCGGTTTACAATGAGCGCTATGTAGTAAGTGGCTTGGTAGATAAAGTGTGCCAGTTAGATTATCCCTCGGATTTATTGCAAATCCAGGTTTTAGATGATTCCACTGATGATACCACAGAAATTTTAACAGAAAAAATCAATTCCTGGAAAGCCAAAGGAGTAAACATTGAACTCATAAGAAGGCCCGACAGAAAAGGTTTTAAAGCCGGAGCTTTGCAATATGGGATGGAGGCGAGTGATGCTGAATTCATAGCTATTTTTGACGCTGATTTCTTACCGGATTCCAACTTTCTTAAAACCACTATCCCACAATTTCAACACCCAGGTGTTGGTGTGGTACAAACAAGGTGGGGACATGTGAATAAAGATTACTCATTGCTCACAAAATTGCAGGCTTTCGGATTGGATGCACATTTTACCATTGAACAAGTAGGCAGAAGCCATGCAGGCTCTTTTATCAACTTTAATGGCACAGCGGGTGTCTGGAGAAAGGAAACTATTATTGATGCTGGTGGCTGGTCGGCTGACACACTTACAGAAGATCTGGATCTCAGCTACAGAGCACAACTGAAAGGCTGGAAGTTCTTGTATCGAGAAGATGTGGAATCACCTGCTGAACTACCCATTATTATGCCTGCCATAAAATCCCAGCAGTTCCGTTGGAACAAAGGCGGGGCGGAAACAGCACGAAAAAACTTTGGTAAAGTATTGAGGTCAAACATTGGTCTCTCTAATAAAATACATGCCTTCTTTCATCTTTTCAATAGTTCTATTTTTATTGCTATTTTAATTACAGCACTATTGAGCATTCCGATGCTATACATCAAAAGTATCCATCCTGAATTACTCGTTTTATTCCAAATTGGAAGTGTTTTTTTAGTAGGTTTTTTCTCAATAGCTATTTTCTATTGGGTGGCCAATAAATACCTCATACCTGAAAAGCATGGCTGGTATTTTATACGCACATTCCCCGTTTTCATCACGGTTTCCATGGGCTTGTCATTACACAATGCATTGGCTGTGGCAGAAGGTTTACTAGGCTTTAAATCAGATTTTATCCGCACTCCGAAATTCAATCTATCGCAAAAAGGAGAAAGCTGGAAAACCAATAAATACATTAAACTCCAATTCAGCTGGCTTAGCATGCTGGAAGCTTTACTGGCTGTATACTTTGCTTTTGGTATTTTCCTGGGTTTCCATCTAAAAGATTACGGGTTGATAATTTTCCATTTTATGCTTATGATGGGTTTCATGATGGTGTTCTTTCATTCCGTGAAACCAGGTATGAAATAGTAACTCATGAAGTTGCCACAAAAAATAGCAATCGCATTATTCGGTCTTATACTTTTAAGCATATCCTATTTTACCGGCAGGTCTGATTCATTTTTACTACTCTCTCAATTCACAGTACTTTTTGGTCTTTATCTGTACTTAGCCGCCACCAGGGATAAAATCAGTTTGGCTGAAATAACAGGATTTGCTCTACTATTTCGTTTATTACTTTTGTTTTTAATACCCAATTTATCCGAAGATGTATTTCGATTTATCTGGGACGGAAAAATGTGGTTAAATGGATTGAATGCTTATACTGTTCTTCCTTCGGAAGCCACTAACCAAGAGTTACAGCATCTTTCCCCTTCACTATTCAACAGCCTTAACTCACCTGCTTATTACTCCATCTACCCACCCATTAATCAATTACTTTTTTACATAGCTGCATTGGCAGAAAATACCACATTCAGCATTGTCATTATCAGATTATTTGTATTGGCAGCAGAAATTGGCACTTTAATTATTTTACCTAAAGCCTTAGTACAATTCGGCCATTCAGCCAAAAATGTTATTTGGTACGCTCTCAACCCCCTGGTAATCCTGGAATTGACAGGAAGCCTGCATTTTGAGGCCTTTATCATTTTCTTTGCAGTACTTGCCTGCTATCACTATAAAAAAGGAAAATGGAAGAAAAGTGCCATTTGGATGGGCTTTGCCATCGCTTTCAAACTAATACCAGTGATTCTTTTAGCTGCGGTATTCAAAAAATTATCTTTCAAAAAATGGTTTCAGTATTGCCTGATAGCCGGATTGGTTTTTGCTATTAGTATAGCTCCTGTTTTGTTCTCAAATGGCTTCAAAGGCATGATAGAAAGTTCCTCTTTGTATTTTAAAAGTTTCGAATTCAACGGTAGCATTTACTACTTGTCAAGGGCTTTCGGCTATTGGTGGAAAAATTATAACATTATTGCAACTACGGGGCCATTGATGGGGATTTTGAGTTTCATAAGTATACTGGTTTATAATATAATGGTTAAGAAATCAGTCAGTATAGCTGAAAAGTTTATGTGGACATGGTTTTTATATTGCCTGTTTGCAACCACTTTGCATCCCTGGTATTGCCTGCCTTTGTTGGCTTTCGGGCTGTTAACGCATTATAAATTCCCCATCCTCTGGACTTTTCTGATTTTCTTCACTTATATTGGATATACGGAATCGGGATTTCAGGAAAACCTATGGATCACTCTTATGGAATACATCCTGTTATTTACTTTTGTCGTATTTGAGATAATAGGCAGAAGAGGTTCAAAATTTACACCTAATTCTAAATGAAAACTTTCTTGAAAATACTGGTTTTTTCTTTTTTACAATCGCTCATGGCCTGTGGACAGCAGAGTTACGAACAAAAACTCTCCTCCCTTTATAAAAACACAGTCCCCACCATCAGCCCTCATGAATTGGATATGCTCAGAAAACAGAGCAAGGTGTTAATTTTGGACACAAGGTCAGCAAAGGAATTTAGCATTAGCCACCTGGAAGGTGCGGAATTTGAGGATTACGCCAGATTCGATATTTCAAAGTATAATGAAATAGACAAAAGCCAACCTATCGTGGTATATTGTTCCGTAGGCTACCGCAGTGAGCGCATAGGGGAAAAATTACAGAAGGCAGGATTCAGGAATGTGCAAAACCTATACGGAGGCATTTTCCAATGGAAAAACGAAGGGAAGCCTGTCATCAATCAGCAAAATGAAAAAACCGATAGTGTACACACCTATAACAAGCAATGGGGGAAGTGGTTGGAGGAAGATAAAGCCATAAAAGTTTATGAATAACAATAGACTGCTCATTATTTTTGTAAAGAATCCTGAATTGGGCAAATGCAAAACGCGCCTGGCTGCCACTATTGGAGATGAAAAAGCTTTACAGTTTTACCAACAAATGCTGGAGAGAACAAAGGAAGTGGCCACTTCTGCCAATTCCCAAAAGGCAGTCTATTATTCCTCTTTTATTGATGAAAATGACCTATGGCCCAATGAGGTTTTTTCAAAACACTTACAAATAAAAGGAGAGTTGGGCATTAAGATGTCCCAGGCATTTGAGAACTCTTTTAAAGCTGGCTATACGTCTGTCTGCATTATCGGGAGCGACTGCTATGAACTGGATACCAAAACAATTAATGAAGCCTTTAAAGTGCTTGAAAACAAGCAAGCTGTAATTGGCCCCAGTACTGATGGTGGATATTATCTATTGGGAATGAATCAACTGATTCCTGGAGTATTTGAAAACAAGGAATGGAGTACAGCAACTGTGAGTGCTGAAACCCTGAATGATTTTGAACAACTGAATATTAGCTACTCAAAGCTAAAAGTTCTTACCGACATAGATACAGAAGAGGATTTAAAAACTATTCCTGAAGATAAGTTGAAACTCATGAGGGTAAAGTGATTGCTTCAGTACGGAACTGTGGATCTAAAGGCATTAGCTGGATTTTATAATACTGCAATCATTTTAATCAATCTTTTGACCTAAAAAATTATAGTTTCCCGAGAGCGAATCCCCTCTCCTTCGGGGAGGATTGGGTGGGGCATATATGCTGATATAATTAAAACTGATAAAAATAAAACTGATACTATTATAATGGTTATTACGAAGCCACTTACTCTAAATTCTATAGCCCAGTATAAACAATAAAGCGCTGAAGCAATCTTATGAAGGGTAACGAAGATGATACTTAGCTGATAATTGAAAACATAGGCAACTGAATGGAAATGAGCTTCCAATGCGAGAGATCTCAACTATGGCCTGCCCCACACCTAACTATTAAATTTTAAATGGGTTTCCGTTGGACTAGTCTAAGGATGTTGTCTATAGCCGACAGATTGCTTCACATGAATTCCGCTAGCACGGAATAGCATGCTCGCAATGACCAGTAATAGCAATAAAGCTAAACAAAGAATAAATTTTAAATGAGAAAAACAAAACGCATAAAAAAAGGCTCCATTTGGAGCCTTTAACAAACTATTATAAATAAAAATTAACCAATGGCTACTCTTTTAAATTCAGAAACTGTCATACCTTTGTTGGCGCTATCAAGATATTGCGCAATGGTTAACTTATTGTCTTTAACAAATGCCTGGCTCAATAAAGTATTTTCTTTGAAGAATTTGTTCAATTTACCCTGAGCAATTTTTTCCAACATTTCTTCAGGTTTACCTTCCTGACGAGCCGTTTCCTTGCCTATTTCAATTTCTTTTTCAATGATGGAAGAATCAACACCATCTTTATCCAAAGCTACAGGATTCATAGCAGCAATTTGCATAGCAACATCACGGCCCACAGCATTTGCATCAGAAGAACCAGTGTTTTTCAAGGCTACTAATACACCTAGTTTGCTCCCTGCATGTACATAAGAAACCACTTTTTCTCCAGAGATTTTTTCATAATCGCTGATCTCTAATTTCTCACCTATTTTACCAATCAACTCAACTAATTTTTCCTGAACAGTAAGTCCGTCCAATGGCAATGCTTTTAAAGCATCCAAATCAGCAGGTTTATGTTCAGTTACTAAATTAATGATAGTATTTCCCATTTTCTGGAAATCTTCATTCTTAGCTACGAAATCTGTTTCGCAAGTAAGAGAGATCAGGAACGCTTCAGTTTCGTCTGCGTTGGTTTTGATAAAGATAGTTCCTTCAGTAGTTTCTCTATCGGCTCTCTTCTCAGATAGTTTTTGTCCTTTTTTTCTAAGGTTCTCAATTGCTTTGTCGAAGTCACCATCGGCTTCAACAAGTGCCTTTTTACAGTCCATCATTCCGGCACCTGTCATTTTTCTAAGCTTATTTACTTCTTGTGCTGTAATAGCCATGCTTGATAAATTTTAATGGTTAAATATTTTGATTAAATACTCTTGAAAAGGTTGTGTGTAAAAAAAAATTGAACATCGAAGCTAGCCCAATGTTCAATTTTTATTATACTCAATATTAAAAATTATGAGATAATTATTCAGCAGATGCTTTGGACTCCTCTTTAGTGTCTACTGCCTTCTTCTCATCTTCTGCTTGTTTCATTTTAGCATCGTCTTTCTCCGCTTTTCTTTCCATCAAACCTTCTTCAATTGCTTTACCGAAAGTTTTCAAGATAATGCTGATAGATTTCCATGCATCATCATTGGCTGGAATAGGATAATCAACTTGTGTAGGATCAGAATTGGTATCCACCATTGCAAAAACAGGTATGTTCAATTTTTGCGCTTCTTTGATAGCAATGTGCTCTCTTTTAATATCCACAACAAATAATGCTGATGGTAAACGATTTAACTCAGTAATACCACCAAGGATACGCTCTAATTTTTCACGCTCACGCTGAATCATTAAACGCTCCCTTTTTGCCAGGTTAAGATATGCTTCTTCTTTCATAAGCTTATCAATACCAGACAATTTTTTCAATGACTTACGAATAGTAGCGAAGTTAGTCATCATTCCGCCTAACCATCTGTCAGTCACATAAGGCATATTCAATCTTTTAGCCTCTTCCTGCACGATATCCTGTGCTTGTTTTTTAGTGGCTACAAACATTACCTTTTTACCTGATCTCACATGCTGTTTGATGGCATGACAAGCCTCATCCAATGCAGCGAGGGTTTTGTTCAGGTCAATAATATGGATGCCATTACGCTCCATGAAAATGTATGGGGCCATTTTTGGATCCCATTTTCTTGTTAAGTGTCCGAAATGCACACCAGCCTCCAGTAAGTCTTTATACTCCAGCTTTGCCATAGAAATTTATATTTAAAAGATATATATTGATTAACGTTTACTAAACTGGAATTTCTTCCTCGCTTTTCTTCTACCGTATTTCTTACGTTCCACCATTCTTGGATCTCTTGTAAGGAATCCTTCTTTTTTCAAGGCAGGTCGGTTTTCAGGATCAACCTCACACAAAGCGCGAGAGATAGCCAAACGAATAGCTTCAGCTTGTCCGGCAGTACCACCACCATCTACATTGATTTTTAAATCAAAAGTTCCTTCAGTTCCAGATGTTACTAAAGGTTGTTGTACAATTGCTTGTAAAATTTCAGTAGGGAAATAAACTTTGAAGTCTTTAGTGTTGACTGTGATATTTCCTTTGCCTGCCTGTAAAAACAAACGAGCAACAGATGTTTTTCTTCTACCAATGGTATTTATAACTTCCATCTATTATATTTTTAGATTTCTTTAATTGTTGGTTTTTGTGCTTCGTGTTGGTGCTCAGCGCCTTCATATACATAAAGGTTTCTGAATAATTCCCTACCTAATCTGTTTTTAGGTAACATACCTCTTACAGATCTTTCTACCAATAAAGTAGAAGATTTTGCTTTCAACTGACGAGGAGTCGTATCACGCTGTCCACCCGGATAGCCTGTATATCTTTGGTAAACACGGTCATCCCATTTCTTACCGGTCAAAATGATCTTATCAGCATTGATGATAATCACATTATCCCCGCAATCTACATTAGGAGTATAGCCGGGCTTATGTTTTCCTCGGATTAATTTTGCTACATCACTTGCAAATCTACCTAAAACTTTTCCAGCTGCATCTACTACAATCCAGTCTTTGTTTACAGTAGCGTTATTTGCCGAGATGGTTTTGTAACTAAGCGTATCCACTATTTTTTCTTTTTGATTGTTCTTAACTTCTTGTAAATAAGCCATTTAGAACTGCATGCAATATTCAACAAGGCATACTTCCCTCTAAATGGGACACAAAGATAGATTCTTAATAATTTAAATGCAACACTCTTTAGAAAAAAGAGTGTTAAATATCAACAATTCAAACTCACGAGCTCCCGATTGAAGCTCTCTGCTCCCACCTCATTAAAAACAAAGGACAATTGCTGATTATCTTATGGGTCCATAAAATAAAAGCTTCACCTTCTTAAATTCTGCTTCCTAACTTTTGTTTTTCTCCAGTTGCTTCACCGCCACTGCAAAGTCTTTAGGGTAAGGAGCATCCCGAACAATAAAATTTCCCGAAAGGTCTGTCAATCCCAACTGCAAGGCATGTAGTGCAAAACGCTTCATGATAGGTTGCTCTTCCTCATCTTTGCTGGTGTGGTATTTTTTCTTGAATTCGGAAAGCATCAGTGGCTTTCCTCCATAGGCTTCATCGCCTGAAATAGAGGCTTTTAAAGCAGCTAAATGCACTCTTATTTGATGCATTCTGCCGGATTCGGGCAAGCATTCTACCAAAGTGTGCTTTTTATATGCTTCCACTGTGTTAAAAATAGTCTTCGCTGTTTTACCCTTTTTATGAGAAACTTTTACAAAGCCCGATGAAGTAAGGTGTAATGGCAAATCAACTATTTCTTCCTTAAAATCATGGATTCCATCAGCAATAGCGTGGTATTTTTTGGTAATCTTCCTTTTCTCAAACTGTATAGCTGCATTTCTGTAAGCCTCAGGATTTTTGGCAATTAATAATATCCCGGATGTCTCTTTATCCAGTCTGTGGCAAATTTGAGCATCAGAACAATATTCTTTTGTAAGCGATAATATGGTAATCGAATCGTACCTATCGGATAGGGTGGAAAAGAACGGTGGTTTATTAATGAAAATGTAATCTTCTGATTCATCCAGAATCAGGCTTTTTAATGTATTAATGTACATGTTGTTATTGAATTCCTTTTTATTAACACTTACGCTAAAGGCTTACTAACGGATGGTAGTGGTTTGTTTTTTCCTTGCATCTTCCTTGGAAGTTTAAAACTAAATGTAGAGCCTTTTCCCAATGAACTCGTCACTGAAACGGATGAGCCATGGGCTTCAATGATATGTTTTACAATTGCCAAACCTAAACCTGTACCTCCCCTATCTTTAGATCTGCTTTTGTCAATTCTATAAAACCTTTCAAATATTCTTTTAATATGATCGGGTGAAATGCCAGTACCATGATCGCGTACCGAAACCTCTACTTCATTGCTCCTGATTTCAAAACCTACAACTACTTTGGTATTTTCCTCGGAGTACTTGATAGCATTGGAAATCAAATTCAACATTACCTGATAAATCCTGTGATAGTCAGCATATACTTTAATTTCATCCTCATAGGTTTTATCAAATTGTAAATCGATGCTTTTCTTATCTGCCTTTCCTTCAAACTGCTCGAAAACATCCTGCATTAAATCCATCAGGCTAAATGATTCAAAATGCATTTTGATTTCTCCTGCCTCAATATGAGAGAGGGTAAGCAAATCATTCACCAGCATTTCCAAGCCATCAAGGCTTTTAGCTGCCTTTTTCAAGAACTTCCCCCTCACTGCTTTGTCTTTCACTGCGCCATCAAGCAAAGTATACACAAATCCCTGAGCTGCAAAGATAGGGGTTTTTAATTCATGCGAGACATCCGCCAGGAATTCCCTTCTGTAAGCGGCCATTCTTTTAAGTTCTTCTATTTCCTGCTGTTTTATGGCGGCATAGGAAAATATCTCCTGATTGATTTTTTTCAGGGGATTCAATGTCTTTTTCTCTTCCAGTTCCTCCACAAACGAATAGTCCTTCTCGCCCAACTTGTTGAACACATCATAGATCCTATTGATTTCCTTAAAGAAGATAAATTCCAAAACAATTGAAATCAACAAATAAGAACTAGTACCTGAAAGGATAAAAGTAAGCAAAAGGGCAACATCGGAGATATTTTCCAACAAGCTCAAAAAAGCAGTTGTGACGATGGAAATCGACAGTGCCAGTAATACGGAAACGCCCCTTGAATTAAAAAACATAATACTTATATGAACCTAAGGTCGATTAGTAATGGCAAGTTATCAGTACCCGGAAAAGTGTTTTCGGAACTGAACAAAATATTACCAGCCAAACTTTGAGTGCAAATATAATTAAAGCAAATCGAATTTATAGCCAACTCCTTTCACCGTAGTAATATAACCTTCCCCAACTTTCTCCCTTACTTTTCTCACATGCACATCCACCGTACGGGCTAAAACATATACATCTGATCCCCAGATATTTTGCAACAAATCATCCCTATTGAATACCTTATTAGGATTCTGGGCAAGAAAAAACAAAAGTTCAAACTCTTTTTTGGGCAATGTGATCTGCTTTCCATCTATGGTCACGGTGTAACTAGTTCTGTCAATGGTAAGGCTGCCAACCGAAATTTTATTGTTGTCCTTTTTCTTTTTCACATCTCTTCTGAAAAAAGCATTGATGCGACTCATTAAGGCTCGTGGCTTAATGGGCTTGGTAATATAATCATCCGCACCATTTTCAAAAGCAGCTACTTCAGAATATTCCTCAGAACGAGCTGTAAGGAAAATAATAAAAGAATTGGCCGTTTCAGGCAAGTCACGTAATTGACGACAAGTTTCCACTCCGTCCTGATTAGGCATCATAATGTCCAGAAGCACTAATTGTGGCTGAAAATCCCTGGCTATTTCAACTCCTTTTCTGCCGTCATTTGCTGTTTTCACTTCATAACCTTCTTTTTGAAGGTTATATTCCAGTAGTTCCAGAATATCAGCTTCATCATCCACGACAAGCACTTTCAGATTCTGCTTGTTTCCCATAGTTATCTTCAGTTTTGTTAGCATAAAACTCGCTAAAAATATTTATAATTTAAGCCATAAATTCCTTATTAACAATTTATTAATATGAAGGAAATATTTTAACAACAAGCTTAAAGTGATTTAAAGTTGTTTTTATAATAATTAAGCATGGTTTTAAGGTCGGAATGATGCTTCTCTTCAAATTCGATCTCCAATACCGCCTGGGTGCCAGTGTACCTTTTATAGGATAATAAATGAGCATTATTGAGCTCATTATTATTTACAATCGATGTAGCATAGTTGGGATTGGAAAAATTAATTTGTTTTAAGTCATTCTTGAATTTTTCAAATATTTCATATTTGAGTTGCTCCTTTTGAACAGTAGGTACATGTTTAATCTCCTGATAAATTTTTCTGAATTTGGGTAGCCAATCCCTTACAAAATTATCCAATAATAGTTTATCGGCTGATCTCTTTTTGTACTTTAACAGATAACTACTATCATTAGGGAAATGATGTTGTAAAAATCCTTCCGCACCTTTTCTGCCAATAAAGGTGGCCAGATTTTCATTGAAGTCCACACTATCCTTTATATAAACCACATCATGTGTAAGTTCATGTATAATGAGTTCTGCTAACCTCCCTTCAGGGCTTTCCAGCACCTTACTTAATAAAGGATCGTTTAACCAGCCTAATGTAGACCATGCGGAAACTGGTCTCATCCTTACATCATAACCTTTGGCTTGTAACTCTTTTTTTAAATGAAGGGCTTTTGCTTCATCAAAGAACCCTTTATACTCCACCTTACCCAGAAAAGGAAATTCCCAATGATAGCTTTCAAGCTTATAAGGTAGGGAAGCTGTAATTACCCAAAGAATATCCTTCCCCTTCTGATCAAACATTTTATCATATTGACCCTCAACAGGCATTTCCAGGTATTGTTTAGCATAGTTTTTTATATCATTTACTAAGTGAATCTTATATTTAACTGAATCAGGAACAGCTTTGTCATTCAGGTAAAAGTTTAATGGTTCAGCTTCATTGATCACTTTCCACTGCCCTTTAGCCTGCATCAACCCATAAGCTATTAAATCCCATTTAGCTATTATTACTAAGGTCATGATTAAAAGAAAAATGCCCAAAATATATCTAAACTTCGTCTTCATCAACCTTCTTATTTTGTGATAGGAATAGTCTTGAAAATATTAAAATAAATGGCGTGAGAGAATTCAAATTGACGGTTTTCTATATCCCAATAAGGTTCAAACCTCAATAATAACGTGGATGATTTCCCAATATTGAATTCATTCATCACGCGTAGTATAAGTAATTGCCTCACATCCTCAAACCTCCTGGAGCCGTTGTTGGTAGTGAAAGATTGATAAATCCTTCCTCCTTTGTAGGAATGAAAATGGTCGCCATACCAATAACTCAGCATAAAATCCCCTATTTTGGTTTCAATCATTCCATTTAAATAGTAACCATAACCTTGTTTGTAAGGTAATTCAAACGCTTTTGAATCATCGAAAAAATGTAGGAAATGTCCTTCCAATTCGTATCCATGAAAAAAAGGATGCTGCCACTTTTCATCAAATGACATTCCAAAAGAATTATTATATCTAATAATCAATGGATCTGTAGTAATGGTATCAATCTGTCCTGCTTTATGATAGCCTTTAAATTGGTAATGTAATTTAAAGGCTTTTCTTTCCATATTATATAATTCATAAATACTCACCAGCCCTCCGGAAAGTTGTTCCTCAAAAGGTGAATTGTTATAAATCATTCGTTCCCAATTTACCCAGGCATCCAAAAATAGTTTAGGGCGATTAAATTTGTATTGAATGCCACTTTCCGGCACATCATACATCAGTCTTTCAAAATCTTCCAGTGGCTCAATCTGCCTGTGGTGAATAGAACCGTTGATATTGCCGAGCAACAACTGGCTATCATTCCAATCATATAAAATGGAAAAGTATGGAATTGCGTAGGTAAGTTTATTGTTGCCAAAATCCTTTTGTAAAAACATTCCTCCTTCCACTTTTACCTGTTCATGCAGTTGCCAACCGATAGCAGGTGTTACCCTATAACCAAAAAGTGTATATCCCTCTACTATTTTGTTGAAATATTCATTATTTTTATTGAATGCCAAAGCACGCAAAGTGAAGCTAAATGGTGTTTCGGGAGTAGTATCTTTTACGATGGGCTGTTCCAAGCCTGTATTGTCCAGCTGAGCGAACAGCCTTAAAGAAGGAATTAAAAAAATAAATACTCCTAAAATAATTGATTTTTTAACGTGCATTGATGGCTAAATTAAAAAGCAAATATAAAGCATTTGGCAATTGCCACAAATACTGCTAAATTCGATTCGGCAATTTACAAATTAGGTCTACAGATAAAATATTATGAGCGAAAAAAACGAAAAATTAAAAGCTTTACAGCTTACGATTGATAAATTAGATAAAACATACGGAAAAGGTTCTGTGATGAGGCTCAGTGATGAGAAAGTAATTGACATCCCTGCTATTCCTACCGGCTCATTGGGTTTGGACATTGCCTTAGGGGTAGGTGGTATACCGCGCGGAAGAGTAATTGAAATTTATGGCCCGGAATCTTCCGGAAAGACAACTTTAGCCATGCATTGCATTGCTGAAGCACAAAAAAAGGGTGGGATGGCCGCCTTTATAGATGCCGAACATGCTTTTGATAAATCCTATGCAGAGAAACTGGGAATAGATATTGAAAACCTCTTGATCTCGCAGCCTGACAATGGTGAACAGGCTTTGGAAATTGCTGAACATTTGATTAGATCTGGCGCGCTTGATGTAGTAGTAATAGATTCAGTAGCTGCCCTGGTGCCTCGTGGTGAACTGGAGGGGGAAATGGGTGACAGCAAAATGGGATTACAAGCCAGACTAATGTCACAGGCGCTTAGAAAATTAACTGGAGCTATTAGCAAAACAGGTTGTTCCTGCATTTTTATTAATCAGCTAAGGGAAAAAATTGGTGTGATGTTCGGTAATCCGGAAACCACCACTGGTGGTAATGCCTTAAAATTCTATGCTTCTGTCAGATTAGATATTCGAAGAATTGGTAGTATCAAAGAAGGGCCGGATAATATCACAGGTAACAGAGTGAAAGTGAAAGTGGTGAAAAATAAAGTAGCCCCACCTTTTAAGGTAGTAGAGTTTGACATCATGTACGGACAAGGTATTTCCAAAGTTGGTGAAATTATTGACTTAGGCGTAGAACTTGATGTAATCAAAAAAGCAGGTTCATGGTTCTCTTATATGGACAATAAATTAGGCCAAGGCAGAGATGCTGTAAAAACATTAATCTTAGACAATCCTGAATTGATGGAAGAACTGGAAACCAAGATCAGGAAAATCATTAGTGGTGATTCACCTGCTGAAAAAGAAAAAGTAAAGAAAGAAGCTGTTAAAAAATAAGCACTCTCTTAATGATAGAAATAGAAGCCCGGTACTAATTCTCCGGGCTTTTTTAATGTCTAAAAATCAATAACAAAATAATATTATTCAACTCATTATAATTAAAAAAAATAATTATTACCTTAATGCCATTAAAACCTTAAATACTTCTTCAAATGGTCAAACTATATCAATTAATGTTTTTGTGTCTTATTTCCACAGCTTTCATTTCATGTACCGATTCGGAAAAAGAAGTCAATTCCCTCAAGGAAGAAGTAATAAGAATCCATGATGAAGTAATGCCAAAAATGGACGAGATTATGCAACTAAAAAAAGCATTGAAGGAAAGGGAAAGTGTATTGGATTCATCTCAAACAGAAGAAATGACTGCAATCCATAACCATATACTGCACCTTGACGAGGCTGATGAAGAGATGATGAACTGGATGAGGAACTATAATGCCAGCATGGAAAACATGACTGATGAAGAAAAAATTGAGTACTTGAAAAATGAGAAAGTAGCCATTCAAATGGTGAAACAGTTAATGATGAGCTCCATTACCGAAGCAAAAACTTATTTGAACCAGGAAAAAGCTGAGTGAAAACCCTACTTAGGGCACTCTTGAAAAATGAATTTTACCAATAAACTGAGTATCCTTGCCTTTATTAATGGTTATAAAATTTAAATCTAAGTACTAAACCTCCAAAAAACAGGAATTCATTGAACATTGAGGTTTCACTTAAGTTTCAAGCATTATTAAACAAAATTATTTTTAATCTTTTATCTACTATATAACTAGCTCTGTTGGCTAGTTGCCAATCCACCTTTTTCAGAACTCACCCCTGATTCGTCTTCGACAAATCTGTCCCCTCTCTCCCAAGGAAAGAGGGGAGAAATCTCGTATAAATTAACACTCCCCTTAATATTTGTTAGAAGCACAAAGATTCTTTATTCAAAAAAGGCTGAAGTCAATATTCCCTTCTCTTTTGGGAAGAGAAGGGTGGTCCCGAGTAATCGGGATCGGGATGAGTTCAAACGCTAAAGTAAGAAATTGCTGATTAGGTTCAAGTTATCTCTTTTGTCCTCCCACCCGCTTTCTCGAGCAAAACTTGTCCCGTATTCTGGAGTTTATTTGGTTTTCAAACATTGGAGTATTTATTAAGAGTACGCTACTTATTCACAATTTCTAAGTGCTTTCTCAACCTCTTCCACCCTGACAAAACCTGTTTCATGACCCCATGAATTATAGACATAAGTAGTAATCTCAGCTATTTCCAGGTTTGACAAATTCTTCAATCCGGGCATTGCTTGTTCATAACTAATACCATTTACTTCAATTTCTCCCGTTAACCCTTTTTTAATGAGACAGATTGTTCTCTCTTTATCGGCCAACATATAATCTGATTGAGCCAATGGGGGATATAATTTACCCAAACCTTCCCCATCAGTCTGATGGCAATTGCTGCAATAGGTAGTATACAAGCTTTTGCCTTGAATCATGTATTTGGCAAATTTCTGCTTTTCAGCATTGGAATAGCCTTCTGTTGCCTGGTTATCAAACTCTGTAGAAGTGCCACAGGCATTCAATATTAAAACAATAAATATTAACAGGAGCCTAAATACCAGTGGTTGGTGCATCATAAGTAGCCAAAAGTCTTTGAATATCCTTTATTAACTGATCTACATCAGAAGATTGAGTTCCGTCATAAACACCTCTGATTTTTCGCTCCTTATCCACCAGGATAAACGCCCCACTGTGTATAAATCCACCTTCCTCATTTTCATCTTCGAGGGCTGTAACCATATAGCCTTTCTGTCCTAATTCGTAAATCTCCTCTTTCTCACCTGTTACAAAATGCCATTTAGGAGCTTCTACATCCAGTCTTTCTGCAAAATCCTTTAACAATGCAACTGTGTCATATTCCGGATCAATAGTATGGGAAATAATAGCTACCTCATCATTGTCCTTGTAGGCTTCATAAACCCGGAGCATTTCTTTTTTCATTGTTGGACAAATAGTGGGGCAGGAAGTAAAAAAGAAATCAGCGATATAGACTTTCCCTGAAAAAGTTTCCGGAGTAACCCAAACACTGTCCTGATTAACCAATCTGAAATCAGGAACAGTATGATCAAGTGTATCGGTAACAGTTTTACCATTCACCTGACGTTCAACAAATTGCTTCCTTCCTAATATCGGAAATTCCTCTTCTGCTTTTGTCTTTTTAGATTCGTTGGAATTGCCACATGCTAACAGCAAAAAGCTGGCAATGCTTAAAAATATAATGCTTTTTATTAATTTCATATGTTTAAATTCGTTTTTATGTTACCACCCCGATTAGCCGGGGCAGGCTATGTCCCAAAGGGATCCCTTCGGGAGAATTCGCGAAATTGACATTCATCCTCAATTGATGTTTCTCAATCATGCTCATTTCATGAATTAATGATTTATAAAATTTACCTACTCAATTTCAATCCGAATTATGCTTTCCTTTTAGAGTTACCTTCCCGAATAGCTTTATAAATTTTAACAGCTACCATTAGGAGCACTCCAAATGCAATAAAGCCTAAGGTACCCCAAATCCAGTTCACTTGATTTTTCAACACAATAAGGAATACTATTGCCACTAAAAAGAGTGTAGCTACCTCGTTCCAAATACGTAATTGCGTGGAAGTATATTTTAGTTCGGCATTCTGTAATTTTTTAAAAATATAATGACAAGAAAAATGATATAAATACAGCAAAAACACAAACGACAGCTTGATATGCATAAAAGGCATTTTAAGCCAGTCGGGTTGCAATACCAATAAAGAGGTTGCCAACACCAGGGTAATAATGGCGGATGGCCAGGTAATGACATACCATAACAATCGGGACATTTTACTTAGCTGCTTATGTAAAATTGATTTCTCAGGTTCCGTTTTTTGCAGTGCTTCTGTTTGATAGATAAACAATCGCACAATATAAAAAAGCCCCGCAAACCAGGTAACTATAAAAATAATATGCAGCGATTTTAGATATAGATACATTATAAAGTTAAAATGTCAATCGTTCAACAATAGCCTTTCTCAAGTAGGATCTATTTAAAATAGTATAATTGTAGTTTGCTTCCCCTCTCAATAAAATGAAGCTTCGCAAAAGTAATAAATAAGAATTAATTCTATCAGTAAAACATAGATAGATGAAAAACTGAAAAGTTTAAATCGTTTTATAGTATATTGGTCATTATTTTAATAATTAGCTTTTTATGTCTGAAACATCTAATCTTTGGTACTTTGAAAATGTGGACTTGTTCAATGTTTTATGCCCACATAAGGTAAAAGGAATGGATGAAAAACACATTCCTAATTTATTTAAGAAAGATCAATTCATTTACTTCCCTGAAGAAAATTCCCAGCATATTTATATGATAGCCGAAGGGAGAGTAAAAATTGGCTCCTATACAGATGACGGAAAGGAAATAGTGAAAGCCATATTAGGAAAAGGGGAATTATTTGGAGAAATGGCATTGGCAGGTGAAGATAAAAGATCGGACTTTGCACAATCAATGGACAATAATACTACTGTATGCATAATGAGTTTGGATGATATGAACGAGCTCATGGCCAACAATAAACCTCTGAGTTTTAAGTTGCTTAAAATTATTGGCTTACGCTTGCGCAAAGTAGAACGCAGACTCGAATCGTTGGTTTTTAAAGATGCCCGCACCAGAATTGTGGATTTCCTGAGGGATCAGGCTGAAGAAAAGGGACAAAAAGTAGGTTATGAAACGATGATACCCAGCTATTTGACCCATAAAGATATAGCTTCGCTCACAGGGACTTCACGCCAAACAGTCACTACTGTGCTGAATGAGCTAAGAGATAAAAACCTCATTAATTTTGACAGAAGAAAAATCCTGATCAGGGATATGGATAAGTTGGCATAAGCCTCCCGCATCCCTCCATTTGAGATTGTCTGGGATCTTTATTCGTTTCTGTTACCAATGTCAGACATTGGCTTTTACTCACCTATCCGTAGAGTTCCGCAGGACTCTACGGATTTTCAATAATTGAGAGTCTTTGACTCGGGCTTTCTGTAACGCTTCAAATACCACTCTCGAGAATTATTGATCCATCTAACCGCCCGATGATGGCCAACATTCTCTCCCCGCCCTCGACTTGTGTCTTCACGAGCGAGCAGTATGTCGCTCCTCTGGAGTTAGTCCGATGCGAAAACCAGCCCTATTAAGATGAAGCTCCTCTGGAGCTGGGATGTATATTCGAAATCATATACTTTTATTTTTTAGATCAAGGCTAATCCTCCTCAAGGAAAATGTGGAAGACTGACCGGTGATGGCAGCGAGCAAATCGTTAGGTCAGACCACAGGTCAGTACCGGAGGTTGCTTAAAGCCTCAATAACAAGCTACAGATATAGAAACCTCAGCCAACGATTTAGAAAGAATGGAAACTAACGGTCTGACGGCTTATAGCCGTACCGACCGATGAAACACTCGCTCGTCTATTCACCTATCCGTAGAGTTCACCTATCCGTAGAGTTCCGCAGGACTCTACGGATTTTCAATATTGAGAGCATGTCGCTCCTACGGAGCTGGCCTGAGGCAAAACCCAACCCTATTAAGAAGAAGCTCATCCCGAGCTTGAGTGGGTATTTTGAAACCTCCATTAATCCGGAAAAAGATTGCGTGGCCTGCACGCTGACAATAAAGTATTGTTGAGGCTCGCCACTAATAGCACTCAATTGTTAGTGAAATTTTGATAGAAGAAAAATCCTGATCAGGGATATGGATAAGCTAGCGTAAGCCTCCCGCATCCCTCCATTTGAGATTGTCTGGGAACTTTATTAGTTTCTGTTACCAATGTCAGACATTGGCTTTTACTGAATTAGCTAATCAAGAATTAAGATTGAACCTTACAGCTAAAACTAGCGCAGTGCTTCACTCAATGTCAGACATTTAGATGCCAATTAGCACTCAATGTTAGTGAATTGATTTTCTTACAAAAGCAATAGCATTTAGTTGATAAAAAAGGATTTGCACGAGTGTAAGATGGCTTTGCATGACTGCAAGAAGGTCTTGCATGACTGTAAGAAGACCTTGCATGGCTGTAAGATGCCCTTGCACGAGTGTAATATGCTCTTGCATGACTGTGAGAAGGCTTTGCACGAGTGTAAGAAGGCCTTGCACGACTGTAAGAAGACATTGTTTAGTTGTGAGGGGAAATTGTTTTTTTTGACACTTTCCATCATTTTAGTGTAAGAAGCACTACCTACATGTGGTATTTTGCTATGCTATTCGATGAGCTATTAGGATTAGATAAAGTAATGGTTTATGTTCATCACTTTGAATACAGTAACCGGCATAAAGCTGTGTATAAATGACAGTAAGCGTTTACACTCGTTTGATGTCGGTTAATTAAAAATATAGCGGATATAATGACAACTTTTGTGTTATTGTTTGCCTTAAGTCCTCCTATAGCAAAGGCATTGACTCCGCGTGCTAAAGGGATGGCAGAGAAATTGAAAGAATTAATAAAAATTAAATAATTGACTTGCAGTACTTTAAAAAAAAGTTAATCTGAATTAAATAATGAATTATGGCTCGATATAAAAAGTCACCTTTAGAGAAACTTCAGACAAAACTGAATAAGCTGACTTCTGAGCCAGAAGTTAAAGAAGAAAACAAAAAAATTAAGGTTAGAAATAAAATCCTACTTGAATATTCTTCTAAACTAATCAAATACACGAAGTGTAGATATTACCCTAGTAAAATAGAAGACTTGATTGAAGAATATTTTATAGTAAGAATTCCTTTAAATCACGACAACTTAAATCTTTTGGGTTCTAATCCAATAAACCCACCTTTTGGTGCAAGAAAAATTGTTGACCTTTTCAGAAATGTTAGCTCCACACTTTTTGATTCAATTACCATTGGAGCAACTGAAAGTAAAGTAGCTGGGAAATCAATATCTATAACAAAAGAGTTATACGACACTATTTTAAAAATTGATAAGGAAGAAGGGAAAGATCGCAAAGCAAGATTCACAAGTCGCATTGCCCCTTTCTTAAAGTCTGATTATAACCTAAATGTGGATGTCGCTGATGTCACAAGAAATTACTCCCTCTTATTGCAAGAAATGATTGCAAGTGGGGAACTTACTAAAGCGGATTTAATTTTATTATCCAACAACCTTGATTCAGGAGATACCAATCAAGTTATAATTGAGAAGCAGGTAAACAAACAAGTTAAATGGCTGATAGAAACAATTGAAAAATTATTAGAGGATACGGACTTAAATGCATCTAAGGCGAAGCAATTTGGAAGTGACGAATTTGGGTATAGCAAAGCAAGTATAACAGGTCCTGAACATTTAATAGAAAGGATATTAAGTGATTATGGACAATTCACTCTTTTTGGAGTTCCAGCTTTATTGAACACAGATAAATACGTGCTAACTACGGACTCACAATCAAGGTCACAATTCGACCTGATTTTGATTACTCATTTAGGTGATATTGAAGTTGTTGAATTAAAAAGAACAGATGAAACAATCTTAGATTATGATAGCAGTAGAGGAAAATTTTACCCGTCAAAAAGTCTGTCAATTGCTGTAGCTCAAGCAGAACGATATATAACTGCTGTCACGAAGGATAATGATGAAGAATACAAAATTGATGGGAAGAAAATAAGGGAATATGTAAATGACCTAGTTGGAGGAACAACCTTTATTGAAACGATTAGACCAACAGCATTAATCCTTATAGGTTCTTGGGAAACACTAACCAAAGACTACAACAAGTTATCCGCAGAGACAAAAAAGAAGCTAAAAAAAGCAGACTACAATGAAAATGGATTGAGAGCTTTTAGAGAAATAAAAGGCTCGTACAAAAACATTAAAATTCTTAATTATTCGGAACTATTAGAACATGCTAGAACTAGATTAGAATTAGCGAAAGAGTAAGTGAAAACTACACACAACACTAAATATAGGTCATTGGGCAGTTAGTGCTAAATTTGAAAATGATTACATTTAAGAAAACATGTATTACGAAAAATGAAAAAGTATTACAGTACGTCAGAATATAAAAAAGCTAACAAAAGGCGAGCTGTAAAGTCTCATAAAAGAAAACTCGTTAGTAAAGAAAAGAAGAAAAAAAAATTAAGAGACAAACAAGGTAAAAGTGTAGAGCAACTTAAAAAAGAGGATTTATTAAAAAGGTACATAAAAATTTCTGCACCAAACAAATTTTCGTTCATTAAATATCCTGAAGAAACAATCAAATTCATTCACAAACTAGAACGACAATATCAAAATAGAAAGAAAGTATTTGTTGACCTTTCTTTAATTGAGGAATTAGATTATTCGGCTATCTCAATTTTAGTTTCAGTTATGTTTACATTTAAATCTAGAAATATTGATTTTAATGGCTCATTTCCTGAGAATCCAGACCTAAAAAAACTTTTAATCGATTCTGATTTCTTTAAATATTTAAATAGACCTGTAGGAAACAAACTCGAATATAACGTAGGTAAACCAAATCAAATATTTACAAGAGCAAATAAAGAGGTCAATTCTGAATTAGGATTAGTTGTAATGGAAGAGGTAAGTGAAACTATTTGGGGTAAAAAACGCACTTGCAAAGGATTACAACGCGTATTGCTTGAATTAATGCATAACACTAATAATCATGCAGATACTGGAGGCAAAGGAGTCAAACATTGGTGGCTTTCTGTCAACCACAACAAAAAAGAGCAAAAAGTATCTTTTGTCTTTATTGATTATGGCGTAGGTATTTTTGAAAGCTTAAAAAACAAACCAAATAATAGTAAATGGGCTGGAGCAATAGAGAAAATATCAAATAGGTTTAAATACGGTTCTAATAATGATATTTTAAAACTTCTTCTCAACGGAGATGTTCATATGACTGTTACTGGAGAGCATTTTAGAGGAAAAGGATTGCCAGGAATAAAAGAAGTTCAAGATAGAAATCAAATCAGTAATCTTCATATTATAAGTAATGATGTGTTCTCAGATGTAGAGAATGACAATTATAAAAAATTAAATAAAAATTTCAGTGGCACATTTGCTTTCTGGGAATTAAACAAGGATAACATAAATTCAGAATGGATAATATCATAATTAGGGTAAAAGATTTCTCTATTGTACCCGGTACTCGCAAAAAAGATGAAGGTAAAAATGCTCACTCTGGTGAAGAGTTTAGGGAAGATTATTTGATTCCAAAATTTAAAGAAGCGATAAAAGACAAAAAAAAGCTGACTGTAAACTTAGATGGAACAATAGGTTATGGTACTTCATGGCTTGAAGAAGTCTTTGGTGGGTTAGCACGTAATTTCGGAAAAAACCAAGTGAATTCAATTCTAGAATTTATATCAGAGGAAGAACCCTATTTAATTGATGACATAAAACACTACATAGAACATGCTGAAAAAAATAACTAAACCATTAATTATAGGAGGTGTATTCTACTTAGTGGGGTTCTACTCATGTCTATTAATTAAAAAATGGACAGTATTGAGCGTTAACAATCAAGTAAATATTGAAATTAATCCACTAGAAATCTTAACACTAGGCATTACTGTAATGCTAGCTATATATGTTACTCGAACTCTTTCCAAAAAAAATGATTTGGAAAAAAACGAAAAGGATTTATTAATTAATTATCTAAGCGAATTCAAGTTGCTTTGTAATTCTAAAATATCTAAATTATTACTCAATGATAATTTTGATACACCCGAAACCAAATCGGATATGAAAATATTACGCAAAAAGATTAATTCAATTATCGAGCTAGCCAAGGAATACAAATTCATTGAAGAAAATGACACGCTTGCTACTGAACTTAACAACAAAGTAAGAGATATATGGGAGCTTTTAACTGATTGTCCTGAAAAAGTAACCAGCAGAGCAAGTAAAACAGTTAAAGATGGTATTGAGAGAATTAGACTTGAACAGGTAAACAAAGTTGAAGCTGCATTAATAGATATTGAACGGCTAATTTTCAAGATTACAATGAAAATTAATAATAAATAAATGTGGCTAACAAGGTTTATAGTGCATAGCACCCTGCGGGATGCTATACACTATACATTAACCGTTATCATTTATTCATGTTAAAACAAATATTCATAGTTCTTTCAGCTTTCTTCCTTGGTTTACCAGTATTTGGGCAACAGATGGAACTCAATAATACGTATTGGCTATTTGAACCTCCTTCTGGACCGGATAACCATCTTATTTTCAAAACTAATAAGGTTATATACAGCTTAGATTTTCTTAATTATTATGAAGGTACTTGGCACTTGAATGAAGATACCATTTTAATTTCCTTCACTCATTACAAAGGCATGAGAGGTATTGGCAACATTAATCCGGTCTCGTCAACAGACTATTCATCATATACCAAGAGTGTTCCGACCATTAACGAAATTAATAAATCAGCAAAAATTGTTATAAATCGTAACGAACTCTACTTCTTCTGGAATGTTCAAAATAATCCTGAATTATTTAAACCAGTGGATAAACCAGAATTTAATCCTGATAATCTAAAAATTATTATTAGTGGTAAATGTCCAGAAGCATCCATCAGAGTAATTCCGATTGAAGAATTGAAAATCTATTCCAAAGAAGAATTACGGCTAATGCGTAATGAAATTTTTGCGCGATACGGTTATACTTTTAAATCACCGCAGTTAGCTGACTATTTTAATCGGCAAACCTGGTATCATCAAAACCCTAAGACAAATGAAGAGGTCGAATCTTATCTCACTAACATCGAGATAAGGAATATCGAAAGTATAAGAACAATTGAATGAGTACAGATGCTAATAGACTGCCGTGAGCCATAAGCCACGCATAATATAGCCGCTCTTTACTCCAACTATACCTCGATTCTACTTGGGCATCAATACAGCACATTTGCTTTCACCCCAACTCGCTCAACTGACCGGAATGTCGAAGCTACTAGATTACTACTCTTTTATTTTTACATAAATGTGTTTGATATGTGTTTTTCCAGACTCTCTTTCATCCACTTCAAAATGCTTTTTCAAAGATTTAATCAAAGGGGTTAGCTTTGAAAAGCCATAGTTCCTGGGGTCAAAGTCAGGTTTCTTTTTAATAATAAGTCCACCCACTTCTGCCAAAAATGCCCAGCCATCATCATCAGCCAGGTCTTCAACTGAACTTTTAAGTAGTTGAATAAAACTATTATCAATAGGATCTACCTGGTTTTCTGCTTCCGGTGAAGGCACTGATGTTTTTGAAACATTTTTCGTGCTTTTCTTGGGACCAATGATTTCGATATAAATAAATTTGTCACATGCCACAATAAAAGGATTGGGGGTTTTCTTCTCCCCTATTCCTATAACCAACATGCCCGATTCCCGAAGCCTTGTCGCCAACCTTGTAAAATCACTGTCGCTGGAAACAAGGCAAAACCCATCCACTTTCTCACTATGCAATATATCCATTGCATCAATAATCATAGCTGAATCAGTGGCATTTTTGCCTGTAGTGTAACTATACTGCTGAATTGGAGTGATGGCATGCAATAATAAAGCAGGCTTCCAACCCGCAACAGTTGGTTTGGTCCAATCTCCATAAATTCTTTTGATGGACGGCACTCCCAATTTCGATATTTCATCCAGCATTCCCTTAATATTTGAATAGGGAATATTGTCAGCATCTATTAATACAGCCAATCGTAAATCCTTTTTCTCACTCATGTTCTAAAGTTAAAAAATATAAATGGCTTGTGTACTTACTGTCGATAAAAGGATTAATAAACTGTAGATTCTTATCCATTTTTGGTCGCTACAGGAGCATTGTACAATAATACAAATTCTTTTGAATTCAATACACAAATACATATAGTCAGGTTTTGTTAATTCTCAGAAGGGATTAATTGAAAGTGCCAGATTTTGAACATAAAAAAAGCACCGGAAAGGTGCTTTTTAAATATCTTAAATTTTAATTATTATCAGTTAGCGAAACCATTTCTTATGATAAAATCCTCGTAAGCCTTCTGATAGATCTCTACCTCAGGAGCAATTTGAATAGCTTTCTCATAGGAAGTCAATGCATCCAACAATAAGTTATTATCTTCATAAAAGGCGGCCATTACCATATTATCCAAAGCGGTTTCTTCCTGCACCTCAGATTTCAATTCATTCAACATCTTCTTAATCTCTGCTGACTCATCTTCAGGCTTAATAATGATAGCATATTCTTCAGAATTCAAATCTTTTCCTTTCACGCTTACTTTCACTTTCACAAATTTATTTTCTAAATTATTGAAAGGTGATGAAGCCATATTAAGTGTAGTAGCCGTTTTATCAGTTTCCTCTGTTTTAATCACTTCATCAAAAAGATTACTATAGACTACCTCGTAGCTCAATTCTTCAATTTCGCCAGTTTGCTGAGGCTCACTCCACCTGATGATTACTTCAGGATTGATAATATCAGTAGAGCTATGTGCCATCACTTTTATTTTGGCACCACTAGCCAATGCGCGGTCAACCGCCCCGGTAGCTCCCAGGCTTTTTCTGTAATCCCCGGCACCCTCTTCATCACTCATTCTGTTCATTACAAAATCAGCATATTTACTTGCCACACTGGAATTTTTTCCTTTTAAATTATCCGCGAGTGTATTAACATTGTACTCACCAGATGTTTTTACTTCCAATGTTTTTCCTGAATTATGCATAAGCCCTAAATAAGCCTCATTTGATAATTTCAGCTCATCACCTGAATTTAAAGACTGACCCGTTTTAAGTGGTGCCCAATCATTGCCCTTTAGCTTTACAGAATTATCTCCCTTATTAGCCAAGACCTTAAATACATACTCTTGCGCATTTGCACTGAAGCTCCCCAGCCAAATAACAACTACAAAAATTTTAATAACGCTTTTCATAACTTTTTCTATTGTTTAATTTATTACCACCTTTTTAGTCTTTCTTTTGACACTAAACAGTTCTTTTCTACCCTCTGAGGTAAACATGTTTTTCACTACTCCATTATATACTTCAAGAGAATCACCTACGGCTGCCACCACACCCATAGCTAATGTTAATTCCAAATTCCAATCAAACCAATGATAGGCATATATTACAAATCCAATGATTAACAACAATTCTATTAATTGAGTGATTTTCGTAATACCATCATACCATTTAGGTAAGCTATAATAAACCCACATAAAAGCTACTACATTAATATAACATAAAATAACAGCAATTAAAAGTTGATATTTTTCTTCCAGTTGATATACATAATCTTCATCCAAAATCATTGAGATAATATTGGCATGAATAACTGCCCCATACATATCAGGAGCCCCTCTTCCTGCATACTTTACATTTAAAGGGGTGAAATATTTATCCTCCACATTATAAGGGTCACCAAAGTAGTCCCCCATAAAACCAAAAATAACGATCTTATTTTCTATTACTTCCGGCATAAAATTCTCATTGAACACATCTTCTATGTCCAGGGCATAAAATGTAGTGGCAAAATTAGATTCAGACCCCATTGAATTTCCTTTAAAATTGATATACTCAACTTCTTTATTTCTTTCAAGGAATTTTTCAACCTTTTCAGGAGCATAATAATTGGCTAATCTCACTGCAAAAGCCATTTGCGGATCTCCTTTATAATTTAACTGAGGTGTAAAAGTACGACAGGTTTTCACATCTTCCTGAGAAACTCCTTCCTCAGTAACCAGATTGGCAAAAGCAAAATCCGCATTGGCTCTGAACGGATCCGCTGATATTTTCATAGAATCAAAATAATTTTCTTCCTCTTTTAAATTTAAAAGTTTGGAAGCCATCACCAAATTATCTACTTCGGATAAAGCCTGAGCCAATATGCTATCAGTCACGGGATCTTTAGGATAAGGAAAAAACGAATCCACTCCTATCACTTTCGGATTGTATTTATTTATAATTCTGATTTGTTCAGCCACTCCGGCTCTGGGAAGCCTGCCTATGTTCACTAAAACTACATTTTCTTCAGCAGGCGGAGCCTCTCTTAAGTTGGAATACACCAAATCAGTAAACTCAACATCTTCCAAAGCTTCACCTACAGGGTCTATGGCCTCAAGTGTATTTAAGAGAGAAGATAAGGCATAAATGATTAAGAAAATGAACCCTGTAGCCATTACAGAATCCAGCCAAATGTTGCCGATTATCTTTACTTTCATAATATATTGAAATAGTGCATTTTTTTAACTGAATATTAAAATTATATTAAAAATTACTAAATACCAATTAATACTGATAAAAACTTGTTTTATCAGTGCTCCCTGTAGTAAATTTCATCTTCAATCATACAAAAAAGCATTGAAAAGAAAAAACAGACTAAGTATTCAGGAATATAAGGATGGTATTCTTTCGGGTAACCGCGTAATACTCAGTAGGGCCATCACTTTAGTGGAAAGCGCATTGGATGATGACAATGAATTGGCTGCAAAACTTATCAATGAAATATATCCTTATACAGGAAACTCCTACCGCATTGGAATTACTGGTGTGCCGGGAGTAGGAAAAAGTACTTTTATAGAATCATTTGGAGCTTATTTAATTGAGCAAAATAAAAAATTAGCAGTCCTGACTATAGATCCTTCAAGTCAAAAAAGTGGGGGTAGTATTTTGGGAGACAAAACCCGTATGGAAAAATTGAGTGTTTCTTCTCATGCCTTTATAAGGCCTTCTCCCGCGGGAGATGCTTTGGGAGGTGTAGCCCATAAAACCCGGGAAACCATGTTATTGTGCGAAGCAGCAGGATATGATGTGATTTTTATTGAAACTGTAGGCGTAGGGCAATCAGAAACTGCTGTTAAAAACATGGTCGATTTTTTCCTGCTGCTAATGTTAGCAGGAGCAGGAGATGAATTACAGGGAATAAAAAAGGGGATTATGGAAATGGCGGACAGCATTGCCATTACCAAAGCAGATGGAAATAATTTGGATGCTTCCAGGCAAGCTAAGAAAGAATATCAAAATGCATTACATCTTTTCCCTTCGAATGAAAATGGATGGAACCCGCAAGTTCTGTTGTGCTCTGCCTTACAAAATAAAGGATTAGAGGATACCTGGAAAATATTGACAGATTACTACTTTAAAATGAAGCAAAATGGTTTTTTCGATTTTAACAGAAAAGAGCAGTCAGTTCATTGGATGCACCAAACAATTAACCTTTACCTTAAAAGAAACTTTTATAATCGTCCAGAAATTATAGAAAAATTAGCGACATTTGAAGACGCGGTACGTTCCGGTAAAAAACATTCCGTACAGGCCGCAAGGGAATTACTATCTTTTCAAGTTAATAATTAAAAACGCATGAAGAAACAATACTTATTATGGCTCCTAATCACATTACCCGTGAGCCTGTTTAGCCAAACACCTTGTGACAATGGGACAGTAAATGGTTACCCTTGTAATCAAGTGGATTTTTATGCCCGCTTAAGCAATAGTGAACTTACCGGGGGATCCAGCTTAGATTTAAATGATATTTGGGGATGGACTGATCCGGAAACCGGAAAGGAATATGCATTGGTAGGAATAACAAATGGAACTGTGTTCGTGGACGTAAGTAATCCTTCTCAACCGGAAATTGTAGGCCGGTTAGCGAGCCATACAGGAAACTCAAGTCTTTGGAGAGATATTAAAGTGTTTAACAATCATGCTTTTATTGTAGCTGACAATAATTCAGGGCATGGCATGCAGGTATTTGACCTTACCCGACTTAGAAACGTTGCAAATGCTCCAGCCACTTTTGATAATGATGGTCATTATGATGGTGTAGGAAGTGCACACAATGTGGTTATAAACGAGGAAACAGGTTTTGCCTATATAGTAGGAGCCAGAGGTGCCGGAAATAATTGTGGACAAGGTGGCTTGCATATTGTGGACATCAACGATCCTAAAAATCCGGTTTATGCAGGATGTTTTGATGCTGATGGCTATACCCACGATGCCCAGTGTGTAATTTACAATGGGCCAGATACTGATTATCAAGACAAAGAGATTTGTTTTAATGCCAATGAAAATACTATTACAATAGCTGATGTTACCACCAAAAGCAATACACTTTTAATCAGTAAAGAAGGTTACCCTCAGTCAGCTTACTCACATCAAGGTTGGCTTACAGAAGACCATAAATATTTTATATCCAATGATGAGCTGGATGAAAGCAATAGCGGCATTAATACCAGAACATTGATTTGGGATGTGCAGGATTTGGACAATCCTCAATTGATCAATCAATATTTTTCAGAGAGAAAAGCCATAGATCATAATTTATATGTAAAAGACAATCAAATTTTTCAATCAAATTATGAAAACGGATTGATCATATTAGATGCTGAAAAAGCTGGAGAAGGAAACTTAAGAGAACTTGCTTTTTTTGATACTTATCCACAAGGTCAGAATACAGCTTTTAATGGCGCATGGAGTAATTATCCTTTTTTTGAAAGTGGAATTGTAATTGTAAGTGATATTAATAACGGCTTATTCATATTAAAACCGAATATTAATGACATTGTATTGGACCATCCTAAGTTTACGAGTTGCGAATTTATTCAAGACATCAGCATAACATTAAATAATGGGTTTACTGCTGAAAGTTATCAGTGGCAGGTTATAGATGAAGGAAAACCTTCAGATCTTAGCAATTCTTCCTCTTTTTCCGGAGTAAATACTGCCACGCTTACAGTAAACTCTGAAGAGATGGATTTGAGCGGGCTTACTTACCGGGTTAAAGTCACATTGACTGATGGTAGTATAGCTTATTCTTACACCTCAAATGAAGCTGGAAGTCTACCTAAGTCTGATTTCACCTATTCAATCTCAAACTCAAACAAAGAAGTAAACTTTTTTAGTAAATCAGTAGATGCAACTTCCTGGATATGGGATTTTGGAGATGGTTCTGAAGTTTCTACAGAGGAAAACCCGGTACATACTTATGAGGAAGACGGAACTTATGAAGTTTCATTAACAGCTATTAATGAATGTGGCGAAGCTTTAAAAACAGAGGATGTGGGCTTTTTCGTATTAAGTAACCTACAAAAATCAAATTTCGAAATTACGCTTTACCCCAATCCTGTTCAGAACAAATTATATCTTATCAGTGACGAAAAAGAATTAAGTAGTATTGAGGTAATTGATTTAAAGGGGAAAGTTATTCATAGCCTTTCCACATTAAATAATGGTAGTAAAAACACAATCAATACCAGCAATTGGGAGAAAGGAATCTATTTTATAATTTTTACTAATAACAAAGGGGAAAAACACCTAAGAAAAGTTTTAAAATAATAGATTCTTTGAGAATTTTATAATGAAAAGGAGCATGATTAGGTTCATGTTCCTTTTTTTATAAATAAAAATCAGCAAAGTAAAACTCTTTTTTTCTTTCTTCTAGCTTGTCTTCCACTTCCACTTTGAATTCATAGAAATGGCTGGCTACCTCATGTAAGACTACGTTAACAGGCTTTTGGAAAAGTGGCCCATCATAGACAAAAGTATGAAACTCTCCATTTTCTCCGCAAGGATCCACTTCCGGAGGTAAATTATCAAGTAATTCCTGGTTAAGTGTTTTTCCGACCTGATCCTTTATGAAATATTGAGCATCACCCGCACAAATTTTTGTTTTATATCCAAGTTGAATAAAATTTTCTATTTGCTGCCTGGTATTGTTTTTCCAGAGAGGAAAAATAGCAGCAAGCCCTGTGTCAGCCAGCTGGTTTTCCCGATATTCTTTTAAATCTTCTAAAAATATATCCCCAAAAGCTATGGCTTTAATTCCTTTCAGGATACAGCTTTCACAATATTTCCGCATTAAATCCTCATAGGAACTGTGGCTTTGGTCTACAGGCAAAACGCTAAAGACAATAGGTATCTCCAGGGATTCCGCCTGAGCTTCCATCAACTCCCTATGAATCCCGTGCATGCCCACTCTTTGTGTTTCTTCTCCTATTACGGTATGTAAATGATCAATTTCGTATTTACCAGATTGCTTTAGAAGATGCAAAGCCATCATTGCATCTTTACCTCCACTCCAACTGATGGCTATTTTATTTTTTGACATGGTATATTGATTTTATTGCTATAACATTAGCAGGGAAACATAGAGCTCCAAAGCTACTGCTGACATTAACAAAAGAAAGTAGAAGAGCCCCAATACACAAAATTTCACAAAAGCTTTTACCAACCCATTTTTATACATTTTCTTAACAGATAAAAACGCATATAGGCTAACCGCAACGAAACATATAAAAAATATCCAGCCCTGCATCTCTCCCATATTTATGTTAAAAATTAGCACGATTCCTATGCCATATAAAAAGTAAGCAAATGCATGTAAGTGTATGGCGTGAATAAGGTGTTCAACATAAAATTTCTTACTCTTTAGATGCAGTAACATTAAAAACAAACCAAACAAAGGCAAAAGAATAAACATCATGATGGGTAAATTCCGCAGGGAATTAATGAGGTATAAATTAGAGTTAGCAATAAATGCCCTTTGTTGTTCTACTTCCAAATTAGAGTTAAAGAATTCGCGATCCAATATTTTACTAAATGCTGAATCAGTAATTTCATCATCAATAGCATAGGCTTTCAACTGAGGCCACTTCATACGCCTTCGAGATGAATCTGATGGGACTGAAACAGAGTCTTCCTTGTCATTTATAATACCTATCAACCCATTCTTACCTATTGCTTCTTCAATCTCCCTCCTATCGGTAGAATCCATTGCAGCCAGACTTGCTTTATTATCTGATGAAGAATAAATTTTATTCATTAAAGTATCTGTAGCATTAGCCGGCACATTAGCACTTACTATAAAAAAGTAGAATAAAGAAAAAATAAGATAAAGCCGGATAGGGTGAATATAGTAATTCCTTCTCCCCTTATTGAATTCTAAAGTTAGCTTACCCGGGTTGAGCAAGAAAGGCTTCATCGTTCTGAATAATGTGGTATCAAAGCTCAGGTAGTTAGAAAAAAAATCCTGAATAAATACTAAAATAGAAACCCTTTGATCTAAATTCTTCTGTCCACATTCAGGACAATAGTTCTCTGCATTTGGAAGAGCCTGTCCACAGTTCAGGCAACTTTCTTGTTTTCTTGTACTTTTCAATTTTCTTTAAAAGATTTAATGAGGAAAAGTACATATAGAACAGTAGATTAAAAAATCTATCCTCATGATTTTTTATCCCTTACATTCTCAAAATTGTATGGGCAATGTCTGCACTTATTCCCACAACAATAACCTCTTTTCAAATGGTATTTTTCGGTAAAAACGAAAAACCCGTTCTCCATATAGAAATCATCTTTTTCTATGGAGAACGGCTGATTTTTATCTTTTTTCATAAAATAGCTACCGGATTTTTATTATCGTCAATTGCTACCATGGTAAAACGACCGGAAATTGATTTTTCCCGACTTTCAGAATACATTTCCTCGGTGAACACATCTACCTGCACATCCATACTGGTGTTTCCCACACGAATGACTGTGCCTACCAGCTCTACTATGGTGCCGGCAGGGATAGCTGTATTAAAATCAATTTTATCACTACTTACTGTCACCATTTTCTGTCGTGAATACCTGGTAGCCGTAATAAAAGCCACTTCATCCATCCACTGCAAAGCAGTTCCGCCAAACAATGTATCGTAATGATTGGTGGTATTTGGGAATACAGCTTTGGTCACTTTTGTAATAGACGCTTGAATTTTATCCGCTTTCATTTTATTTATTAGTATTCCACTTATTATACTAGTGAAAGTTAATCACAAATCAATTCCTCAATTGAATATAAATTGAGTAGGCAACACACCTGATTCAGTTATTTCGTCAATTATTTCACCCTCGGCCGAATAGCGTATTACTTTCCCTTCTCCGGCATAATCCACACCATCAGCAAGATAAATTTCACCACTATTAGGATCAACACCTAATGCATAAGGTAACTCCAACGTTACATTAGAAAGTACATTCATAATAGATGAACTACTTATGATATATTTCTTAACACTACTAGTACTCTTCTGATAAAAATAAATCTCATTTTCGAATAAATCAATATCCTCTAATGCTCCATCACCCAAATCAACAGTTTCTTCAATAGCAGTAACATCCGAATTAAGCTTTACAAGCTTTCCACTAGTACAAATCACCCATATACTGCCATTATCATCCGATATTATTTCAGCAGGGCCAACCGGTAGCTCTATATCTTCAATTATTTGTTTGGAGTCAGTATTTATTACTGTAAGATGTTTTATACTGCCATCCCATTTCGCACGGCTTACTAACAGCTTGTCATTCTGTAAGAAAACATTTTCCACATAATCACCTGATTCAATCACCTCAGTTACTTCATTATTTTGAAGATCAATTTTTAAAATATTACTATCTGTTAAATTATAATTTTCATCATAAGGTCCCCAATTACTTAAATAGCCAGTATTTCCGGAAATGGCCAAATATCTTGGCATATCCATTCTTTCACTGGTGATATTTCCTGCAGACAGCATAGTCTCTGAGTCAAAAATTTGTATAGAATTACTCCCATTCAAAACGCTATATATTTTGCCATTATGTTGAGTAGCACTTTGTTGAACATCACCTATAAATGATCCATTCGCATTATTATAGGCTAATGCTTCATACTCCATACTCTCCTGGTTATAACTTGCGACAGTGGCATTGTTTTTGGTAAATCCACCTTCATGAAATACCATGACATTAGTTGTTACCGATGGAGTTTTTTCATCATCATCACAAGATGAAAAAATGAAAATCATTGCCAATAAGACAAAAAAGGATTTGTTAAGTAGATTAAATCTCATCATTTGTTAAAGTTTATTTGATATTGAATTGATAATTGGTAATTCCTTCCCGGCATGGCATAGCCTGAATACACCTGATACTCTTTATTAAAAATGTTTTTTACTCTCCCTGCCAACTGCCAGGGTTTTGACTTCCAGCCTATTCCCAAATCAGAAATTAAAAATGATTCTAAAGCAAAAGTTTCGGAATTGTTATTAGTAGTGTACACTTTACCTGTCAATTGATGGAAAGTGTCCAATGAAAACTGCCTCCATCCTACAGAAATGGTACCGTTTCCCTTATGAAATGGTGTATATATAAGCTGTTTGCCTACTTCATTTTGATTGACCTCAGACTGAATAACAGTTGACTTGATGTAACTGTATTGAACTCCTGATTCTATATTTACCTCATTCCCCAAAGGAAAATTGGCTGAAAGGTTCATTTCCAGCCCTTTCGCAATTACTTCTTTTATATTCCTTGGCCTCCATTGATTGTTGGAATCTGGTGCCCATTGGATCCAGTTCTCCACCTGATTATGGAAAGCTGTCACAGATGATCGTAGTTTCAGCATATCCCATTGATGTTGTGACGTCAATGAGATTTCCTTATTCCATCCTGTTTCAGCATTAAGCACGGGATTGCCAACCTCATTCCAATAGCGGTCATTAAGTGTTGGCAGCCGGTAATTAAATGAGGTATTAGCCTTTATATGGATTTGATGTTGCTGATTCCTCCACATTTCATAAGAAAAACCAAGGTAAGGTGATAGGGGTATTTTAACACCATTCATCAATTGTTGCTGTAAATGCACTGCGTAATCAATGCCTTCTGAAATTTCGCCTTTTAATTGCACGCCCAAGTTATAGCGTTGCTCTTTGCCCCCACCCTCCTGATAAGATTCATTTTGTGCCTGAATATAATTATGACGAGCTGAAAATTTAACTTGATGTTGATTAGATAAATAATATTTATAATCTGCAAAGCTTTCGATTCTTTGGACTTTAAGATAGGATATGCTATGATCCTGACGATAAGTCATTTCATCCTGAAACAAACCGGATCCCATTGATAATTTACCACTATTATCTGCGTACTCGTAGTTGAGGATAGATCTGAAATTTTTGTCCTCCTGATTATTTATTATCCTATTATTATTGTTGCTTATAACAGGTTGGATTTCCCTAAAATTATCATTGTACCAAATAGCTGCTTTTAAACTGCTCCTGTTATCAATTTGATAACCTATCGTTTGATTGATTCCTTTGCGCTCAAAATAAGCATTATTTTGCTTTTGTCCAGTGGGCAGTACTTCGAAATCATTATCAGATTTGCCCCAATACAGTCGGGTATCAAAAGCCCAATTATCAAAAGAGCTTTTCGCATTTATACTGGTGCTATATTGTCCGAAACTCCCTACTTGCTGGCTTAGCACAATAGCTGGAATAGCGTTAAAGTCTACATCATTTTGTAATAAAACACTACCTCCAAATGCTCCATTCCCACCAGTGCTGCTACCGCTTCCCGGAATGATAGTAATTTCACCAATTGCCTGTGTGGGAATAAGAGAAAAATCAGTCATCCCTAATGTGAAGCTGTTGATGTTAAAATTATTCCAAAGTACTGAGGTTTGGCTGGCATTCGTACCACGAAAAGCAATGGTACTCAACATTCCATTACCATATTCCTTTATGTGAATACTGCTTTGCTGTCTTAATACTTCACTAATATTATCTGACTGATAAAATGTAAGCGTTTTTTCCTTAGGTATAATAATACCATTTCCTGGAAGGAATTGCTTTTCAAAATTGCCCATAACAGTCACTTCCTGCAAAGCAATTGCAGAATCAACAGGGATTTGTGCATAAATATTCAGGGTTAAAACCCAAAATAGAATTACTATACCTAATCGCATATAAAAAAATTAAAAATGCGACAGATGTAAAATCAGATGTAAAAAAGTATGCTTATAGCTTTCGTACATTCATGACCTTTCACCCGAAAGTCTAAAATTGTTAAGAATTGTGGCAGGTCTCCTGACTCGTCCCTGATGTGGCGGCCTTCCCATCCCGGTTTCCCGGAACAGTGGCAAAGGTGTGCACATCTGTTAAAATTGGACTTACAGTTGCGGGGACAGTTCCGGAATAATAAATAATTACTTATTTAAGCACCGGATTCCCTTTTAATTCCGAACCATCGCAGATGTTTCAGAAACCATAATTCAATGCAAATGTAGAGAGAAGATTTATTATAACAAACAAAAATGAGTTGTTATAATAAATCAGGAAGGTTAAATGTAGTTTAGCCATTGACTTTAATAATCAACTGTTACTCTGTAATGGTTATCTATAGCCTGATTGGTCACTATAGTATGTTCAGCATTTAAAAGGGATTTTTCATTGTATTGAGTAAAAGAGCAACAATCTTCTGACACACTTTCTGCATCTACTCTTATCACAAAAAGTGCATTATCTTCATATAAAAACTGGTAATTCTTTAAGCCTTCTTCCCAGCCTATTTGCTGCACTTGAATAATTTCAATTTCATTAATTGTTTCAATGTCAAAATTAAGACTTTGCTCATCTTCCAAACGGATTACTTTGAGCTTATTAGTGTCAAAAGCAGGATCTGAAAGAGCATTTTCCTCCTGGGAATTGATCAATTCGAAATGAAAGGACTGAGGTGGCGTGAAGCAAGCGTAATCTTCACAATTATCTCCAAATATATTACAAGATTGGAGACAAACCACCATTATTAATGCTAGTAAATAAGATAGTTTTATCATGAGAAATGAATTTAAATACGGATTAATAATTATACTAATCTACTGACACTATCTGAAAGAATAAAGTTGGAATGTGAGGCTTTAATAATTGCTCCTTAAATCAAATTCTTCTTTTTTGGAATCGAGCAATTTACCCTGAAAGCATTTGAGCACACGGGCGGGATGTTTTTCTAAAAAGCCATGGTCGTGGGTTCCCATTAAAATAGCTGTACCACTTTTATTGATATCTGTAAAGAGTTTAAAAACTCCATCTGAAACTTCGGGATCCAAGTTTCCGGTAGGTTCATCGGCAATCAGTAAAACGGGTTCATTCAATAAAGCACGGGCAATTACTACACGCTGCTGTTCTCCTCCTGAAAGTTGATGGGGCATTTTAGAATCCACGGAGCCCAGACCTACCTGCATGAGCACATCAGCCATGCGAGTTTTCATTTTAGAACGTTCTTTCCAGCCGGTAGCTTTCATTACGAACATCAGATTCTCAGCTACCGTCCTGTCTGGCAACAACTGGAAATCCTGAAAAACAATACCAATCTTTCTTCTTAGCTGGGCAATTTTCTTAGCAGAAATACCATTGATTTTAAATCCGGCTACTTCCATGGCGCCTAAGCGAAGCTCTAAATCCGCATACAAGGTTTTAAGCAATGAACTTTTTCCACTACCGGTTCGTCCAATGAGGTAGGCAAACTCCCCTTTTTCCATAGAAAGATTAATATCACTCAATACTGCTACATCCTCCTGGAAAATAGTAGCATTTTCTATTCGCACAACCGGATCATTTGAGAAAGATGCTGCCATATTTAAATATCTAATGCTTGAATTTTGCCAAAAGGCAATTCATTAATTAATTTTTCAAGAGCTTCCTCCTTGCCTTCTAAACCATACTTCTCAATATTCTTAAGTGGCCTGTCAGCTCTGAAGTAGGCTATCAAAACGAAATTCTCATCTCTTAATTGAATATAATCAGGAATTTTTGCTTTTCCTTTTACTTTAATGATGTACATAAGTTTTCAATATAAGGGATAAAGAAGAACTTTTCCAAAGTTTAAAAGTTTGGAAAAGTTCCGGCATTCCTATTAAGCGTTTGATTTTTTATGATCCGCCAAAAATTTAGCCAGGCCACTATCGGTTAATGGGTGGTTCAACAAAGCAGTAATTACGTTAAGTGGGCATGTCACTACATCTGCCCCCATATTAGCACATTCAATTAAGTGCATGGTATGACGTACTGAAGCTGCCAAAACTTCTGTTTCATAGCCATAATTATCATAAATACGAATAATATCTTCAATTAAAGTCAAACCATCCGTTGAAATATCATCCAATCTGCCAATAAAAGGAGAAACATAGGAAGCTCCTGCTTTGGCTGCCAATAAAGCCTGACCCGATGAAAACACCAATGTACAATTGGTTCGGATATCCATTGCAGAAAAATATTTAATGGCTTTGATACCGTCTTTGATCATGGGTACTTTCACCACAATTTTATCATCAATTTTAGCCAATTCCCTTCCTTCTTTGATAATTGTATCAAAATCAGTAGCAATTACTTCAGCACTTACATTGTTATCTACTATATCGCATATAGCTTTATAATGTGCACGAATGTTTTCATCACCTTTGATGCCTTCTTTGGCCATTAAGCTAGGGTTGGTGGTTACACCATCCAAAACGCCCAAATCATAAGCTTCTTTAATTTCGTTCAGGTTGGCGGTATCAATAAAAAATTTCATAGTAGTCAGTCTGTTTTAAGAATTTTATTTCTGCTGCAAAGTTAGGATTTTAATCTTAAATTTTGCCTAGAATGTTGGAAGAAAGAGACTGAGAAAATAGAGGGGAATAAAAAGTGGCAAACCAACATCGCACCGCTACGACCGCCTACCCTTGCTACCTTCCGGTCCTGGGGGAGTTCAGCAGGAGCTGGTCGTGCCGATTTGCCGTTGCAAAGATAGATAAATGTTATGATAATGTAAACCCGAGTTTGAAAATATTTAGCTAAATATGTTAAACGATTGATAATCAGCTTAAAAAATTTGAGCCCTGAAATTAAACTCTCATCAGGATTATAGCTTGAATAAAGTAACATTACGCAGCTCACAAGTAATTACCGAAGAGACTCTATTTAATTTAACCTAAAGTAAAGAAGGCTTAGGGCTATTATCCGCTCCTGCAACTTTAAGTATCAGGCAAAAAAAAGCCCCGAATGAATACATCCGAGGCCTTTTTACATTAGTTAAAAAAAGAGATTTAGTTAATCACAAAGTTGGTATTAACCACCTCTTTAATGGTTTTTGCTTTTATGATATACATTCCTTTAGCCAAATCGCTCACATCAATTTTAGAATAATCATCTTTTACCATGATTTCTTTCACCAAAGAGCCTGTATTGGTATAAATTCTAACAGGTTCATTAGTGTCAATATTTTTGACATTGAAATTGATAGCATCATTGGCAGGGTTAGGGAACAACTGATAACCTCTGCTATTGGCTTCATTTCCTAAGATATCGCTGCTATTGTCCTCAGTCATTGCAACCATGGAAGAAGTACTGTTCACAATGTTAACTGTATAATCCTCAACTTCTCCATAAGCAAAAGTTTCGCAAGGAGTACCCTGGGAATTATATTTCATAGTTACACGCATACGAGTTTTTCCTAAAAGAGCACTTGATGGTATGTTCAACGTAGCACTTAATAAATTACTGCTACTTGAAGAACCATTCACCAATCTTTCGGTGCTACTGAATACGCCATCCTGATTTAAATCAACCCATACACTCCAATATTCATTATAACTGCTACCACTAAATCCGGCCTGTACATTCATAGAGGTTGAACCACCACGGGCTACAGAAGCTTCCTGAGAAGTAAAATCACCATATCCACCATTATCACCACTTGTATTGTCAATAGAGCCTAAAACTACTCTTCTGATCCACTCATAGCTTGAGTTGTTACCTTCGGAATCACAATAAGTAATCTGAACAGGTGCATCAGTTGTGAAAGTAGCTGATGAGGAATAATTACTTGTAGTTCCACCACATACACTTCTTACCTGAAATTCATATTGCGTATCAGCAGAAAGGCCGCTAACTGCCTGGGAATTACTACTAGCTGTTAAATTACTCCATGAAGAAGAACCGCTTGCTCTTACTCTAAGACCATAACTATCAGCTGATTCATTTGACCAGTTAAGTGTTGCTGTAGTTTCTCCAATATTTGAAGCTGAAAGTGACCCTGGTACAGTACATACCACGCCTGTTCCTTCAGTAATGTTAACCGTATAATCTTCTACTTCTCCATAGCTAAACGACTCACATGAAGTAGGTATACCATTATATTTCATGGATACCCGCATGGTAGTTTCTCCTGTTGAAGCACCTGCAGGAACTGTAAAACTTCCACTTACAGGAGTGTTTTGTGTGGCTGATTGTGTCCATACTTGCTCTCCGGCATCAGTGAAATCACCATCTTTATTATAATCGATCCAAACACTATACCCTTCTGCATACACAGTACCTGTCCATTCCGGGGTAATAGTAATTGTATAAGCTTCGTCCTGGTTTAAGTCAGTGGATAAATTGGTGTAATCCGCATATCCGCTACTACTGGCACCAGTTGTATTGCTGATACCTGCAACAGCTACTTTTCCAATATACTCATCAGCTACGCTATTTCCATTGGAATCACAATAAGTGATTTGTACTTCAGTTGTAGTAAATGTTACTGAACCACTGTATGAAGAAGTTGTACCATCACTACATTTGCTTCTTACCTGAGCTTCATATTGTGTAGAAGCTGAAAGACCTGAAAGGCTGGTAGAAGTTCCTGATACTGCAACAGTAGTCCATGAGCTACTTGAGGTAGCTTTGTATCTAACATCATAAGAAGTACCTGATACCTGATCCCATCCTAAAGTTGCTGTAGAAGACCCTACATTTGAAGCATTTAAATTATTAGGTGTGCTTACTTCACAAGCTACAGGATCACCTGATATACCTGTTACAATTAAAGAGAAATCCTGGCTTCCACCTGATAAACTCCCTTTATGAGTTACTGTAATTGTATAAGTTCCTGAAGCATTGTTAACATCTATTCTTTCATAAGGATCTACATTATTGTCACCTTGAGTATTTGAACTAACACTTGTCAATTTGTAAGGAGAAAATGTTGATCCTCCCTGAGTTACACGAATATCAAGATCATTCACCAAAACTGGCGTGTTATCATTAGTAGTTCCCGTATTTGCAGTACCTGCAAGGTCAGTCCATGAAATGGAAGCTAATAACGGACTTGTTCCGTCCGACTCTACAGTAACGCTGTAAGATTGACCTGAATTTAAACTCAATTCTTCAATTTTGGAAGCATTACCATTTTCAGTAATAGCAGTGGCTGCTGCTTTGGCATTCAATAATCCCCATCCAAAAATGGCATCAGGACCGGTAATACCTGCATCATCAGCGGTATGTAAAGCCAAACCTTTTAATGTAGCTGCTTTCATATAACTTCCTGTAACATCAGAGGCATGTTGTTGTAATAACAACAAAGTACCAGTAACATTTGGTGAAGCCATTGAAGTACCTGTAATAGAAGCATATGCTGTATTGCTGCTTTCATAAGTAGAGTAAACACCTGTTCCGTTCCCCGTAATATCAGGCTTGATCCTTAAATCATCTGTTGGGCCTTCACTACTTGAACTGTTTATTGAAACAGAATTAAGGGTTCCATCAGAAGCTATATTAGCATCATTGGCATTAGCCACTACCATATTATTTTTAGAAGTAGCATGTCCGGTCAATTTATCATATGCTGAATTACCACCAAGAGGAGATCCGTTATAGTTAGTACTACCATCATTTCCTGCTGCAACAACCATTAAATAGTATGGAGAATTATGCATCAAATCATCCCAATCCCTGGAGTCATCTATATAAGCTCCAAAGTACCAGTCAGGCACCAGGTCAGAACGATAGCCATAGGAATGGTTTGAAAGCAACATGCCATTTGATGCAGCGCTAGTAGCCTCTGCAATATCACTGTTCCAGTCGCTACCAATTGCTTTGGCATGTGGAGCCATACCTTTAGCATCGGCATCTACTCCTGAAGCGATAATGGTTCCTGTAACGTGAGCAGCGTGAAAATTCAAAGTAGAAGATCCATCACCAATTGAAAATCTGTTACTTCCTCCTGCTCCATCATACTCCTGATGTGTTCCTCTGGCCAATCCGCCATCCCAAACATAAGCAGTCATATTCTGGCCATTGAGGCTGAGCCCTAATGAACCTCCTGAATTCAAATGATCTGCCCTGGTTGATTTAGCTGCATCCACATTATAAGTAGTATAATAGATAGGTTGCCCATCCGCAGTCAGTTTTTGTAGTTCTGCATAAGTACCATCTTCCATGGTGATTTTCACATCCCATCCCATTCTTTGGGCCATATCAAGGGCTTCCTGCTTTTCACGAATAGCTTTACCAGCAAACTGGCTTTCCATTGTGCTAAGCTTTCCTTTATTATAATCTTTTGTGAGTTTAGTAATCTCTTGCTTTGTTTGAGCAAAGGAGATACTCATTGGTAAACAGAAAATGATCATTAGCATTTTCCAATTGGTAAAATTGCGTTTCATAAATTTTGTTTTAGGTTAGAAAATACTGCATCCTGATCCGGATGCAGATAAAAATTACTGGTTTACTTTATAGTTATAGGTTGTATAAAGACTTTGAGAGATTGAGGTCAGCTATATTCCATCGAATTAAAATAACCGAAATAATACAATAGCTGCCTTATGTAATTCATATTATAATATTGTTGCAAAATTCTTTTAAATGCACTCATACTATATTGGGTTTTGGTCGAAACGAGATATTAAATATCTCCTATTATCACAAATATACAAATTTAATTTGGAACAAAAATATTACATCGTATTTTTTTATAATTTATACTTTTAATTTCGCTATTCGACTATAAACCGCTATTTAAATCTGTATAAAGCGTATTATTAGAATAATATCATGTAATATTTAGTCTTTAAATGAAACATTAAAATAACAATACTTATTGTTTTTGTTATATTTTTAATACCAGAGTATCTTTATATAAATTAACAGTTTAGATAAAAAAAATAGGGTTAACCAATCAATGAAACTCCTTATTTAATAACAAGCACTTTTAAAGAAATCATAGTTTTATTCAACATTTTTGAAATTCATTACATGGTGTAAGTTCCATGATTTCTATAAAAAGAAATGAGGTCAGCCGAACTTAAAACAGGCATATTTGTTAATAAAACTGTAAATGAGTTTTACGATAATTTTTACAAGTGATTTAATTATTGTAATCTTGCACTCCTCTTTAAGGGGAGGAAATTAGTTCTTTAACATATGGGGTTGACCGGTATTGACGGTAAGTGTGAATTGTGTATCAGCATGTCGGGTGGAGAGTGTACATCCGCAAGTAATTCACTCCAACTATAATTGGCGAAAATACTTACGCCATGGCTGCCTAATCTCCGTTTAATTACAGAGAGTAGGGCTTAAAGGGTTGAGTTCCTACAAGAACTCCCCGGCCACATCCCTCAGCGCTTCGTTTTTCCGGGGCTGAATCAGGGGTGTCGACTAGGAGAAACTAGCAGCTATGATGCTATTAAGTAGTTGCGAAACTCAAATAGATAAGCTCTGTACAAGGATTGTTACCTTCCATAGCAGAGACGAAAATTAAATTGGTAACTAAGCATGTAGAGGATGCATTGTTTCCTTATCCGGACGAGGGTTCGACTCCCTCCAACTCCACCTCCGCCCCCCGAAGCTTTAGCGAAGGGGGGCTTTATTAGCATATTGCCAAATTAATCAAGTTACATCTTTCATTGCAATTAGGGCTTCGGTGGAGAAGCTCCACATATTCGTCCTCCAAAGCTTTAGCGAAGGGGGGCTTTATTAGCATATTGCCAAATTAATCAAGTTACATCTTTCATTGCAATTAGGGCTTCGGTGGAGAAGCTCCACATATTCGTCCTCCAAAGCTTTAGCGAAGGGGGGCTTTATTAGCATATTGCCAAATTAATCAAGTTACATCTTTCATTGCAATTAGGGCTTCGGTGGAGAAGCTCCACATATTCGTCCTCCAAAGCTTTAGCGAAGGGGGGGCTTTATTAGCATATTGCCAAATTAATCAAGTTACATCTTTCATTGCAATTAGGGCTTCGGTGGAGAAGCTCCACATATTCGTCCTCCAAAGCTTTAGCGAAGGGGGGGCTTTTTAATTTACCCACTCAAGTTATTCTAGCCATATCTATCTTAATGCTTCGGTGGAGAAGCTCCACAACCATGTCCTCCGAAGTTTTAACGTAGGAGGACAATTAATCCATTTGTACTTTCCTTTTGCGATTTCTTCTATTAAATTTATTGCCAACCAAAATTAATAGATAGAATTATGCATTATGTTTACCTAATCAGATGCTGTGATGATAAAATATATACTGGTTGCACAGGAGATTTAAAGAAAAGATACAAAGCTCATCAGGATGGAAAAGTTAAATTTACTTCAACCAGAAGACCATTAGAATTAGAAGTTTATATCGCATTCAAAGATGAATACAAAGCCTGGGCATTTGAAAAATATTTAAAATCTGGTTCAGGTAAGGCTTTCTCTCAGAAAAGATTCTTGTAAAAGAATCTTTAGTCAATTTATTCTTAACCTAATTTAATTTAGGTTTAAAGCACCTCCTCTCTAATTCGCGACCCTTCAAATAAAAAATGATGCTATATCTTTAACTTAAATTGTCTTTGACTGAGAAAACCGTTCATGCTCTCCCATTTTCACATAGCCCAATTGGTTGGTCAGCATAACAGTTTCCCCTATTTTGAAAGGATCTGTATTGCTGTGATTGTGGCCGTGTATCCAGTAATCCACAGCACTATCTTTTATTAAATCGGAAAGCTCTGTGGCAAAGGCTTCATTCAGTTTGCTTCCTTTATGCTTCTCCGGGAAATTTTTAAAAGTAGGAACATGATGTGTAATAACTATAGTAGTGACATCCTCTTTTTCTCTGCTCATTGCATTTTTAAGAAATGAAATATCTTCATCATAGAGTTGATTATAATCATCAGGAGTAAAATTCCCATCACCATTTTTAATCCAATTAAAATCAGGCCATTGCTGAGTAAAAACATCAAAATTTTCTTCTGATAATTTCGACCATAATGAGGTAAATATCAATCGAAATCCTTCCAGTTCAATCTCTTTATTATTCAGAAGATACACATTCTTTCTTATTTCTTCTATAAAACTTCCTGATCGATCTTTAATATCTCTTTGATAATATTCATGGTTTCCGGGAATCCAATATACTTTTTTAAACTGATCGGACAGCTTATCAAAAAAGCTTTCAAATTTATGCATTTCGGCAAAGGGGACAATATCGCCAGCCATCAATAAAACATCACCATTAGCCTGAATCGGATGTTCGTCAAGGAAAGATTTATTTTCAGGAAATTCCAGATGCAAATCGGAGCAATACTGTACTTTCAACATAACATTAGCCTCTATAATAATAAAATCATTTACACTTGTTACGGATAAATACAGTAACCGGATTAAGTTACTTTCAAAAAAGCCCCACATAATGATAGTCCCTTTGCAGATAGGCCGACCTTGGGGCAATCTGTGTTTCTGCCAAAGCAACATCAGAAACATCATTGAATAGTTCAGATCAATGCAAAGGATTGATTCAACCTTCAACCAATTAGAAAATTCAACTATTCGGATATTTAATCTGAAATTTGAAAGGAATCATTACTTTTTCAATGCAGGATACGGAACAAAATCATTTTCTCCTGGCACCTTGGGGAACTCCTGATTGATCCAGTCTTTTCGGGCTTTTTGTAATCTTTCTTTATCAGACGAGACAAAATTCCAGTTAATATACCTCTCTTCAGGAAAAGGCTCCCCACCAAAAATATAAACGGTAGTGTTCTCCCCTATTTCGAACTCACAAAGGGTACTATCTTTTGCAATGAGGATTTGTTTTGGTCCATAGCTATGACCCTCGCTTTTTATATTGCCTTCTAAAATATATAAAGCACTTTCGCCAAATAAGTCGTTACCTAAATTCAGCCGCTGACTTTTGGTACTTTTAATTTCAATAAAATATAAGTGACTATGCACCGGTACAGGTGATTGTTTTCCAAAAGCTTTACCGGCAATTAGCTTGATCTGCAGCCCATCTTGCTCCCATTTCGGGATTTTATCAGCCTCTATATGAGTGAAAGAAGGATTGGATTCCTCTAAATCTTTTGGTAGTGCTACCCAAATCTGTAATCCATGTAAACTTTTATCAGAATTCCTTAAGTATTCAGGAGTGCGCTCAGAATGCACCACTCCTTTTCCTGCAGTCATCCAGTTGACTGCTCCGGGTTGAATTTCCATTTCAGTTCCCATACTATCCTTATGCATAATAGCCCCTTCAAACAAATAAGTGAGGGTTGATAAACCAATATGCGGATGCGGAGGTACATCAAGGTTTTCATGATCTTTCAATTTGGCAGGTCCCATATGATCAATAAAAACAAATGGACCTACAGCCCTTTTTTGCTTAAATGGCAATAACCTGCCTACCATAAAATTACCAATATTGGCGGCACGTTCCTCTATTATTAGCGAAATATTCGACATAGAAGTGACTATTATATTTAATCTCGTTTAGTTAATCCTTTATTTTAACCTAATTTTTTATCCTCCCATTCTCCAAAAAGAAGAATCACCTTAACTAAGTGATAGGATGTTATGTTTTCTACACTCATCTGATTTTTGAAGAATAAAAGCAATTACTCTTCCCCCCAACCCCAGGGTATCTCGGGAGCTTCAATCTCTTTTGTTAAGTCAAATTCTACTGTAATATGGCTGTCATTATTCACCCTCCTGAGATTATAGGTAAAAGTAGAATCACTCACTGTTACCCACCAAACATTACCCGCTGCGTAGGGAATCAGATCAGCGGTTTCCTGATCAGCGGGAAAATATTGTAAGTTTTTAAAACCGGTGTTCGAGCTTGTTCCACCATACATGGTTACTTTATCAGGACTACCGTCCTCATGTCTGTGGTCATGTTTGAGTTGGATACCACTTTCCTGCCGGGTAAAAACCCAGGTTCTTGAACGATTCTCCCCCACTACAAAAGGGATTTTAATCTGATTATCTGAGCAGGCAATCACGTGCATTTTCAATTCCTGATCCTGAAAATCTTTTGGTACAGGCTCAGTTATGATTTTGCCAGCAAAGGCTTTTCCACAATGTTTGCTGAGCTCATTCCAAAACTGTAGCTGTGGATTTTCTTTTTTCTCCTGAATTTCCTGCGCATAGGATGTTGCTGCAAATAAGCTTAGGATAACAAAAAACAGGTTTTTCAACATATGCTCAATTTTATTTTAAACTAGTTATGATTTAAAACTACCTAAATTAATCGGTTCATATTCTGTTTTTATCTTTATTCCTCTTTGTAGTAATGAGAGTAAAAGCATTTCTACTCAAGCTGTCATTCATTTCCCTAATCACAAGGTCCATCCTTTCAGAGGTTTCTTTCATTTTATCAATTAAATAACCCGGATCTTCATATTTCTTAAAAATAGAGATCAAACCCAACATACTGCTTAAAGGGCCGCGTAGTTTGTGGGACGTTTGGAAAGCATAATCGGCAAAATCATCTAAAAGTGCTTGCTGATTAATTTCCAGTGCTTTACGCTCAGTAATATCATAGTTAACAGACATATATTTATACACTTCCCCCGAATGGTTTTTAATAGGACTAATAATCATATCCACCCAAAACAAATCTCCTGCCTTAGTTTTATACTGTACATCACCACGCCACAATTCACCTTTACTTATCTGCTCATTTACACCTTCCCAAAAAGCTTCATCATGATAGTCTGTTTCCAACATTTTAACAGGTTGTCCTACCAACTCTGCCTTGCTAAAGCCGCTTACTTCGCAAAACAAATCATTTACTTCCTGAATCCTTCCGTCTGTGCCGGTAATAGAAACAAGTGCTGCTTTATCCAACGACTTTTGAATATTTTCCCGTTCAACCTCGGCCATCACCTTTTTATTTACATTAATGGCTGTAACCAATCTGCACTTCATGCCTTCATATTCTGTTTGATGAGAAAAAACATTCACATAAAACAACTCTCCACTTCGGTTAAGGTGCATCCATTCACCACTATCCCCAAACTTACTATATTCTGTGCGTAATGAATGATCTAGTTTGGCATGTTCCGAAGAAGGCCTTAAATCATATAATGTCAAATTTTTAAACTCTGAGGGGCTATGGCCATATTGATAAGAAGCAGCTCTGTTGGCAAGCAGGATTTTGTAGGTGCTGAGCTCATAAATCCACATAGGATTGGGATTGTTCTCGAACAAGCGCTCAAAATCATTTTTGATAAGCAATAGTGATTTCGTTCTTCGCCTGATAAGATAATAAAGAAGAACAGCTGTAATGGCCACGTATATAACTCCCTTTAAAGATCCAATCAAATAAATTAAAGTTGCAGGGACCACAGCCACACGTTCTAAGTAAAAAAGCAATTTATCACTTAGGGCAATCCAGAAAAAACCTAATACAAGATAAATTAAGGGGATAAACCAATCCTTTTCAGATAGCTTCATATTCATTAGTTTCGGTTGATATGTTTCAATTTACTAAAATCTGATAAAACATAAGCAATTCAGCATTTCTATTATCCATTAACGTACTGCAGAAGTAAACCATTATCAATCCGGTGTATCTACATATAGAAAAGCAGGTGCTCCAATATTTGTAAAAAGATACTTTGCTTTGTGAACAAAATTCTATCTTTGTAGAAAATTCATAAAAATGGCGAAACAGGTAAAAAACCCGCAGGGTTCTTATACAATTATGACAGAGTTGGTATTGCCCAATGACACTAATCCTCTTAATAATTTAATGGGGGGCAGATTAATGCATTGGATGGATATTGTTTCAGCCATTACTGCCCAAAAACATTGCAACAGGATAGTAGTAACAGCTTCTGTGGATAATATTTCATTTGAACACCCTATCGCTCTGGGGGATGTAGTTACTTTAGAAGCCAAAGTGACCAGGGCTTTCAATTCGTCTGTAGAAGTACATATTGTAGTAAAAGGAGAAAATATCCCTTCCGGTAAAAAATACGCTTCCAATTCTGCCTTTTTTACTTTTGTTGCAGTAGACCAATCTGGCAGGCCAATTGATGTGCCTGAACTGATACCTGAAACTGAGGGAGAAAAAGAACTTTTTGATGGAGCATTACGCAGAAGACAGTTACGACTGGTGCTAGCCAAGAGAATGAAACCTGAAGATGCCACCGAGTTAAAATCCATTTTCAAATTGGATACAATCGATAAAGGGGAGAAAGAATGAAAATAGAAAAGGAATTTCTGCCACTCATATTTGAGAATGACCTCATCTACTCAGTAAAAGATGAGTCAGAAGTACCCACTTACGAGCAACAGGAATTAGTTGAAGAAAAGACACCCTCACAAGTGGCGGAACCTGCCCCTTCTCTTAAAACTGGTACAAAGAGCCCGGCAGTTCCGACAAAAGCTTCCAAGCCGGTGCTTATATTGGTAGATGAAGATTTTAGTGCAGCGGAAGATGAAACGCTTCAAAAACTACTATCTGCTATTCAGGTAAAAGCAGTTCATTATGAAATTGTACGTTCCCATCCTGAAAGCCTTAAAGAGTTGGGAACACTTAAACTCTTCCTTTCCTTTCATAAAGATTTCGTAAAAGAAGACCAATACACACTCCATACTATTAATACCACCAAAATAATTTATGCACATAACCTGACTGAGCTTAACAGAGACCAGCAAAAGAAGCTGATGCTTTGGAATCTCTTAAAATCCATGGTGAAGAAATAAACATTCACTAAAATTCAATTATAAAAAAAATCTCATATCACTATTTTTCACAATCAACAAATCATTATCTACAAAATAATTTGGTTTACATTATAAACTATACTATGTTTGTAGAAGTTAAGGAATAAAAATAGCCATTACTAAATGACGAGAAAATGGAACAGGAAAAATTAGAAGTGAATCAAAGTCTGAATATTATTTCAGAGATGATAACAGCCAGTAGATATAATCTGGCAGAAGATAGAATTATTTATCTAATGTGGGGCTATGCAGTAGCTATCTCTGCAATAATCCATTATATTTTACAATTCCAGCTAGGTATTAAAGAAGCCTATTATGTTTGGTTCAGCATGCCTGTATTAGGTATCATCCAGACTATTTACTTTGCCAAAAAGAAAAAGAGAAAAAGAGTGCATACTTATGTCAATAGAGCATTAAGTTATATTTGGTTGGGATTTGTGCTTGTCTTAATTTCGTTGCTGATAATAAGTCCGCAAATAAGCTGGGGTGGTGTGTATCCTGTTTTCATGTTTCTTTACGGAATAGCTACTATTTCAACAGCAGGTGTCATAAAATTCAAGCCACTTGCAATTGGGGGCGTGATTAGTATATGCTGCGGAATCATTGCCGCCTATCTTGCATTTGAATATCAATTATTATTATTGAGTATGGCTATTATCTGTAGCTTTGTGATTCCCGGTCACCTATTAAAAAATGCCAACTAATATGTTTGAGCCTTTAGATCCTTTGTTACATTCTCAATTACGATTGGCAGTGATGAGCCTTTTAATGAACGTAGAAGTAGCAGAATTTAACTATATAAAAGAAAAAACCAATGCAACTGCCGGAAACCTTAGCGTGCAGGTAAATAAGTTGAAGGATGCAGGATATATTGCTGTTGAAAAAAGTTATAAAGACAACTATCCGCTCACTACATGCAAAATCACTGAAACAGGCATAAATGCTTTTGAAGCATATTTAAATGCCTTAAGATCTTATATCAAACCAACATAAAAAAATTTACAAAATCGGTTTACTTTATAAATTACTTTACTAAAATAAAAAATCATGAAAACAATCAATCTATTTTTAATTATCTACATAGTAATGTGCACTAACATTGCTTACGGCCAGGAGGTACAAGCAGACTCATTGGCAAAGGCTGAAATGATAAAACTTAATTTCCTTGAAGGAAACTGGAAAGGTTCCGGTTGGATGATGGGAGCCGATCGAGAGAAACATAGTTTCCAGCAAACTGAGAAAATAAGTTTCAAACTTGATCACACTATCATGCTGATTGAAGGAAAGGGTACAAGCAATGGTAAAATTATACATGATGCAGTGGCAATTGTCAACTATGATAAAGACAACAGGCACTATAATTTTAGATCGTACCTGAGAGATGGAAGGTCAGGGGTTTATAAGGCTGAATTAATCGAAGAAAAACTTTACTGGTACCCTAATGACAATATCCGCTATATAATATATTTAAATGATGAGGGACAATGGTTTGAGATTGGGGAAATCAATAAAGGAGGTAATTGGTACCAGTTTTTTGAAATGACTTTAACTAAAGAATAAAAAAATCCAGACCGTGCTTTCGGTCTTTTTTAATCAAAATTTAGTTTACAAAACAAACTTATCTACAATGAAAAATAATATTTTAAAATTCGCACTAATGCTGGTAGTATTTAACATGATACTGACAGGAGTAAAAGCACAAGTTAAAACTACCATGTATAAAGCCTATTTAACCAACAGTGAAGCTTTATGGAAACAAGCATTTAACCAAGCTTCTTCAGGTAATAATCCTGAACAACTGGCTCATGCTTATTACGGATTGTTAAATAATGCAATGGCTTCAAAAAATGAAGAACTATTTGATTTTCATATAGATAAAGCTATTGAATACTTGGAAAAGCTGGAAGAGCAAAATACCCATAAAGCAGAAGCCATGGCATTACGCTCTTCTCTATACGGTTTTATCATGGGGTTTTCTCCCTGGAAAGGAATGTACTACGGCCCTAAAAGTGGAAGCGCAATAGAAGGTGCTTTGAAGTTGGATAAGGAATCAGGAATTGTCTGGATGGTAAAAGCCTTCTCCTTACTTTATACTCCGGAGGCTTTTGGAGGCAATAAATTGCAAGCAGAAAAAGCCTTTGAAAAAAGTATCAGCACTTTTGAAATGAAAGGTGACACTATCTCTAATTGGCTTTACTTAAATACTTTGGCAGGATTGGGGCAAACTTACTTAGCCAATGAAAAGAAAAAAGAAGCAATTGCCACCTACAACAAAGCGCTTGCTATAGAACCTGAATTTACCTGGGTTTCAAAAGTGCTGCTCCTAAAAGCCAGTAAATAATATTCTTTGAATTTTCTTATTTGACCATGAGATTTTTATTATTCACTTTGCTGTCACTTGTGCAAGTTGCAGCATCAGTAGCACAATTTACCTTTTCGGGGCATGTAACAGATGCGCATAGCAAGGAACCTCTAATTGGGGCTCATATTATATTCCCGGCTTCTATCGATCAAAGCACCATAAGTGACGAAACAGGCTTCTTTAAAATTGCAAACATGAAAGAAGGAGATACACTTATTATCTCCTATACAGGATATACTGAAAAGATTGTACAGGTAAAAGCCAAAGAAGTTCCTCGGAAACTAATGTTAGCTCCCAAGCACTTAAAGCTTAAAGAAGTCAGCGTGCGAGCCTCTGTGTTGGGAGCTGAAAACTTTTCTTTCATTAAATTGAAACCTATTAACATTTACCAAAATCCTAATTCTAAAGCCGATCCATTGGTAGCGGTAAACACAAGTGTTTCTTCTACTACCAAAGATGAAAATGCCGCAGTTTCCTTTAGAGGGGCTTCTCCCAACCAAACAGGCTACGTGCTAAATGGAGTACCCTTGAAAAACCCGGTAAAGTATGCTCAACTCACTAATACAGGCACATTAAGTATATTTAACACGGATTTCCTCAAGAGCGTCACTGTTTTTCCGGGAAATCCACCACTGGAATATGGTCAATCCACTTCCGGTACTATCGTGCTGGAAATGGCAGATCGGTTTCCAGATTATTGGCAACACACAGCAAGTGTATCAATGGCCAATACAGGTTATTCCCTCAGAGGACCACTGGGAAAAAGAACTTTTCTAGGTCTGTTTGCCAATTATCAGTTCGATAAAGCAATAAAGGCGGTAAACCCTAAAAACTTCGAAAACATAAATGCTTTCAAATCATTTGATGGTGCCATAATGTTGAGTTCTCATCAGAAAAAAGGGTCTGTCAAATTTTACCAATATGGGCTGTGGGATCAATATAATTTCCAATTCAGGCACCCGAGTTATCAAAGTGGATTTCTACAGGAAGCTGTAAGAAGTATTTCCACCTTGCAATGGATACGGGAAGTTGCTGATTGGCAAATAACAGCAGTTCTGGGAAATTCCTTTACCAACAATCAATTTAACTTTGGTAACCTCAATTATAAAGAAACAAACCTGGATCCTTACGGAGCAGTACATCTCACACAGCTAAAAGGTAATAATTTATTAAAAATCGGCTACTCCTATTGGTTTCAGAAAAAGAGTTTGTCCGGTGGTTTCCCCAATTACGACTATGCTTTAGCTCCGGAACACCCCTCTGTAACATTAACTGGAAATCAACAGCTGGCTATTCATGAAGCCTATTCATTTTACAGAAAAAAACTCCAAAACCATTCTTTTGGAGCCGGGATCAGGCTGGGTTATAGTCCTGAGATTGAAGAGGAACTTTACAGCTATCAGCTCAATTATTTATGGAAATTTCACCCTCAAATCAAGATAAAAGCAGGTGTAGGCAGGTATTATCAGCTTCGGAATACAGAGAACAACAGGCTCATTATTGCCCATCAGAGCAGCATTGATGTCAGTTTCAAACAAAATAAAATAGCCATTGACCAAAGCTTCTATTATAATTTTAGAGGTTCAACCGCAAACACAAAAGGATTGGAAACTACTTTTAGCTACCATCCAAATACTCAATTACAAATTGACCAGTCCTTTTCCCTGATCTCAGGCCTCCACAAGACCAATCAGTGGTTTACAAGATCCTTTCTCATCTATAAACCTTTCGAAAGTTGGTCTGTCAATGCTTCTTATCAATCCTTTAGAGGGGATGAAGTGAGCCTTATTACTTCAGCATTATTCAATAATGATTTAAATGTATTCAATCCCGCCAATCCGAAAACTTCCCTTGCGTTTAATCCATATCATAATTTTTCAATGGGAGTTAATAGATTGTTTTCTTTAGGAGAAAAAGCCAATGGAATAATTTTTCTTTCCATGGCTAATTTGTTTGATGTGAAAAATAGCCATAGTCTCACCTACAATTTTGATTATACAGCATATGACAGAAACTACTTATCCAGACGAAGCATTTATGCAGGAATCGTTTTAAATTTCATCAATTAATGTCAGGTGTAACCGATTGATAATCAATAAAAAATCGCAATCTCTGATTTTACTTTTCAGAAATTTAATATCAAGTCTGATACAATAACTTACATTACATCCATTCGTAGATAATTAAATAGTGTTTTTTCATCTTAAATAAAGAAACTATGGACGTTGTCGACTTTTTAATTTTGCTATTTATCGTTTTAGTAATTGGGTCTATTTTTTCTTACGGCTTTAAATCACGTGGCCCTTGGGGGTCTATTTGGGCCTTCATGTTAGTATTGCTTTTAGCAGGCTGGGCGGGAATGCTTTGGATTACACCTACAGGCCCCGTTTATTGGGGTTTTGCCTGGATTCCTATTGTCTTCTTTATTTTACTAATAGCAGCACTTTTGGGAGCGGCTACTCCTTCTGCCCGACATAATGATATAGCGCATCAGCCTACCAGGCCCAGGAGAGAAAGAGTGGATGATGAAGAGGAAGAAGTTGTTGCTCTAGGCCTATTCTTTTGGATATTTATCATTTTTCTGATTATTGCTATTTTGGTGGGCTTATTTGTATAACCATCAAAAAACTTATATCTCCCAGTCGAATGATAAATATTAATTCACTATCAATCGAAATTGAGATCAAATAATAACAAAAAACCTGTTTCATATTTAAACAGTTTTTTTGTTATATTCCAGTCTTTGGCCAAAATCAAAATATGATTTCGCGTCATGAAAATGATTGGTACTTTCTCTCTCTCTCTCTTTAGCAATAGTAAATATACCCAATGATGGTATTTGCGATCTTTGACTTAACCTGATACTGCTTGATCCTTTTCCAGCTAATTGATAAATTGAGGTACCAGTCTTGAGTTCTTTTGAAATAACATTAAGCAAAAAAGAATAGTAAAATAACAAGAAAAAGTTTTTACTGGTCAAAACAGCTGATTTTCAAGGATTAATGAGGTTTTAAAGTATCATTTAACCAGCTGGACTTATCGTCATATTTCTTAAAAATTAATCCATTATTAACAATTTTTTAAGTTCACTGTAGATGTTAAATTTTAACATCTGTTGCTCATTTACAGCATCTAATTTTGATGGTATCAAACACCTTAAAAATTAGAAAACATGAAAAAAAGAATTACTTCCTTAAAGCTTAAATCCTTAATATTATTTGGGATTTCATTGCTTACATTGCTAGGTACAAGTGAAGTACTCGCACAATCAACTGACGCCACTATAAGTGGTAAAGTCATCACCCCGGAAGATGGAGAATTGCCCGGAGCTACTGTACAATTAAGAAATGAATCTACCGGTTTTGAAACCGCCACCATTACTGAAGTAGATGGTGAATTTCAATTTCGCCAACTGCCTCTCGGAGGCCCCTACACCTTAACCATTAGTTTTATAGGCTATCAAACGCAGGTTAAAACTGACATTAAGGTAAACCAAGGTGATAAAATAACTTTTGACATCTCCATGTCTACTTCAACTGAACAATTACAGGAGGTAGTGGTAAGTGGCAATAATTTGAGCAAAAGAGTAGATCGGATAGGTTCCGGTATTGCCATAAATGCCAAAGAGATGAAGAATTTACCTAATGAAGGAAGAAATTTTTCCAACTTAGCCGCTTTATCTCCCCTGCAAGGTGCCGGGTCTATCAATTTAGGTGGACAAAGAAGAACCTCCACCAACGTGACAGTAGATGGTGTAAATGCCAGAAACCAATTAACTGCCGGTGAAATAGGTCGCGGACCTTATACAATTTCAATGGAAGCCATACGCGAATTTGAAGTAGTAACCAATTCATACGATGTAACCCAAGGCAGACAGGCTGGTGGCGCATTAAATGCAGTGACCAAATCAGGAACCAATACCTTTGAAGGTGCTGCTTTTGTGTATCATAGAAACGATGCACTTTCCAGTAATTTGGACATAAGAGGGAACGAGAGAACCCAGGATTTCTACAACTACCAATGGGGTTTTAGTTTAGGGGGCCCAATTATTAAGGATAAAATGCATTTTTTTGTGGCTTACGACAGACAAGATGCTGGAGAGCCTGAATTTATTGCAGATATAAATAATGAAGGTGATGAAAGACGATTAGGAATCAGAAAAGATACCTTAGATAAGGCCATCTCAATCGCCAGAAATATTTACGGTGTAGGAGATGAACAGCAAGTAGGCCAGTTTGACAGAACTACTGTAGCCAATACCCTTTTTACAAGAATCGATTGGCAATTGAACGATAGAAACAGATTAACTATCAGAAATAATTATACAGATTGGGACAACCCTTTCAGTGTAAATGACAATTCTAATATAGTTCTTGCAGAAAGCTGGTCAGACTTCTCCTCAAGAGAAAACAGTTTATTGCTCTCTCTTCGTACCGCAGCCTCCCCTTCACTCACTAATGAATTAAAAGTGCAGCTTCAGCATGCGGAAAGAGCATTTGTCCCGAGCAGCCAGCTGCCTGCCTCCAATATTCCAAGAGCTATTGTAAGAATAACAAGTCCATTCCCCACGGAAAGCAATCCAAATGCAACACAATCAAGAACTTTGCAATTTGGAGGTCAAAGATTTACCCCAGAGACCAATTTGGAACGACAAGTTCATCTGGTAAATACCACTTACTTAACAAGAGGAAAATATACTTTTTCCTTTGGTACAGATAATATGATCACTTACCTGGAAACCTTGCTTTCTAATGAACAAAATGGCAGGTTCTTTTTCGATAATATGCAGGATTATGAAAATCAAATACCTTCCCGTTATGTAAGAGAAGTACCTACTCAGGGCTTGCCTCTTGTGACGCAAACAGTGATGGATTTGTCTTTATTTGGTCAGCTTGAGTTTGAAATGTTTGAAAATTTCAGAACCACTTTTGGCTTGCGTTACGATGCCACCATTTTTATGGACGCTGCCCAGTATAATCCAACTGTAGATCAGGAGTTAGGTATCAGAACAGATAACAAACCTGCTGACTATGCCAATTTGCAACCGAGATTCCAGGCGATATGGAACGTAAAAGGAGAAAATGAGCATGTAATTAAATTTGGAGGTGGATTGTTTTCAGCTCAACCACATTATTATGCCCAGGTAAACAATATCCAAAATAGTGGACAAATGTTAGCAGCTGTGGATGTACGCGATCCTAACTTAATTCCAAGTCCTGAATTTAACAGTTACAGGGAAGATCCATCCACAGCCCCAGGTATTCCTGAAGGTGCTGAAGTCGGTATTTCTACCATCAATGCTGTAAGTGAGGATTTCAAGGTTCCTAATACATTCAAAGCGAATTTGTCTTATAACTGGTTTTTAGGAGATAGATTACGAGTAGGCATCAATGGATTATTTAGTAGAACTTATAATAATTACGTTTATCAGGAGGCGAATTTAGTGGATCAGCCTTATTTTAGATTGAGTAATGAAAATGACAGAGGCGTTTTTGTTCCTGCTAATACAATTGGTACTAATGGCCAGCCCGATTGGCTAGATTCAAGAAAATCGATGGATGTTGGCAGAACATTATTATTAACTTCTGATGGAGAGCTTACTCAAGTGGCAGCCGTAATTGATGCCTCTTTACGAATTGGTAAGGACGGTAACATCAATGTAAGCTATACAAGAAATGATGCACAGGATAATTCCTCTTATAACTGCTGCGTGGCTAACACCTCCACATTTTTACCAGTAGTAGATGATCCCAGGTCTTTAAGTCCAGGTTATTCTGATAACCATTTTACAGATAAAATAGTTATCAATGGTATTTCTCCAACTTTTTACGGATTTAATGTAGGTTTTACGTTCTCAGGTATCGGTGGCACCCGTTATTCGCTTAAAGTAACAAACGGTAGTATCAATGGAGATTTCAATCTAAGCAATGATCTGGCTTTTATTTTCGATCCCAACGATCCTAATACTCCTGCTAATATAAGAGAAGGCATGCAAGGCATATTGGACGATCCAGAGACCTCACAGAGCGTAAAAGACTATATTAACAGTAACTTAGGACGCGTGGCTGAAAGAAATGGTGGTGTTAATCCTTTTTCTTCATTGTTGGATTTACGTATGCTCAAAAAAATAAATATAGGTAACAAACATAATTTTGAGCTATCTGCAGATATTTTCAATTTTGCTAATTTACTTAACTCTGAATGGGGTAATAATAACGATTACAATACTTTTAACGGACGTAACCTCTTGAGAGTAACAGGATTTGATCAAAACACTCAAAATTATACATACGATGTTGAAAGTAATGTAGGTGCTTTGCCTATAAATGGTACGCCATGGCGTATTCAATTAGGATTGAGATATTCTTTCTAAGTTTTTGTTTTCATTCAATCTCAATTCATAAGGGAACATAATTTTAATGTTCCCTTAACTTTTTACTCATCTTAAATCAATAATTTTATATATGAAAAATTTAACGCTTATATGTCTTTTAATCCTATGCTTTTTCACTTCTATTGCGCAGGAAAGCAAGAAACAACATGTTATCCTCATTTCAATTGATGGCTTACGTCCTGACTTCTATCTGGATAAAAAATGGCCTGCCCCTATCCTTCAGCATATGGCCGAGGTAGGTAGTCACGCTGAAGCTGTAAAAGGCATATTCCCTTCTGTAACCTATCCTTCTCATACCACCATGGTTACAGGCAATTCTCCCGCTAAACATGGTATATATTATAATGCACCATTTGAACCCCAAGGCGCTACGGGTGAATGGTATTGGGAATATGAAAGTATCCAATCTCCCACTCTATTTTCTCTTGTAAAAGAAGCAGGCTTAAAAAGTGGCGCTATTTCCTGGCCGGTTACAGTGGGGGCACCCATCGACTACAATTTACCGGAAATTTGGTCATTGGATAAAAATGAAGACAGATTTGCTCCTTTACGGAAATTTGCTACACCAAAAGGTTTTGTGGAAGAGATAGAAACGAAAGCCATTGGCAAAATCAACAATAATAATTTTGGTAATGATGGCTACTTTGCAAGAGAACAAAAATTTGCAGCTGCAGCCTCCTATATTTTTGAGACCTATCAACCGGATTTATTGGCAGTTCATTTGATTGCAGCTGATCATTTCCAGCACACTGATGGAAGGGAAGGCTATATGGTAGAAAGAGCTGTGAGTGCTGTAGATGTTGCGATAGGTCAAATTGTAGAAACTGTGGAAAGGTTGGGAATGATGGAACAAACTACCTTTATTATTTCAGGTGATCATGGTTTTGTGGATATTCATTCGGTACTATCACCCAATGTTTGGCTAAAAGAGGCTGGTTTAATCAGTGGTGAAGAAAAAGGAGCTCCTTTTAAAGCTAAATTTCATACCTCCGGTGCAGCTGCATTTTTACATCTTAATGATCCAAAAGACAAAAAATCAGTTGAAAAGGTAAATCAGATTTTAAATGATTTACCTGCTAACTATAAAAAGCTTTTCAGGGTTTTAGATAAAAATGAAATGGCTGAAGTTGGTGCAGACCCTAATGCATTCGTAGGTTTAGCACCAATTGAAGGAATTGCAATGAGTTCTTCAGTTACCGGGGAGGCACTCAAAAAAGGCAGTGGTGGCACTCATGGATTTTATCCTGACAACAGTAATATTTATACAGGCTTTGTGGCGTATGGTGCCAGTATTAAAAAAGGTGTGGTATTGAAAGAAATGTCCTTAGTGGATATCGCCCCTCTCATTATTAAGCTGCTGAAACTTCCCGAAACAGAAACAGAAGGTATTTTTTATCCGGGAATTATCGAATAAATAATAATCAACCAAATTATGGATTGTCAGGCAACATATTTCAAACTCTATGATCATCTTACTCATTCGAATAAATACAAACAATCTTTAGAGGATAGGGTAAGTATACTTGAGCTCAAAAAAGGAGATTATGTGTATAAGCCATCAGAAGAATTATACACAGCTTATGAAGTAGTAAAAGGTACTTTAAAAATAGGAAGCTATGCTAAAGATGGTACTGAATGCACTTTCGAAATCCTTAAACCTGGGGATATCTTCGGTAATTTACATTACCTGGATGGAAATTTTCAGGAGTTTGCCAAATGCTTATCAAATGTAGAATTAAGATTATATGACCTGGTTTTTTATAAGCGTATTGTGGTAGAAGATCATGATATTTCAGAATGGTTCAATCAATACATAGTGAGAAGATGGTGCAGATCTGAAACACGGTTCTTCACTATAATTTCGGAAGATATACTTACCAGGGTGCAAAGGCTTTATCGTGAATTCAATAAAGAAATATTTGATGCCAAAGGTAAATCAGTCAACATTTTTGAAACATTCACACAAAAAGACATAGCAGATTTAACAGGTACTACCAGGCAAAGTATTGCACAGGTTTTTAAGAAAATTCATAAAAATCCGGATTTACTTTACTCTAAAATGGATACCGTAAAGTTACCCTAAGAAGACAAAAAAAGGCTTGTCGTCAAAAACAAGCCTTTTTTTTATAAAAACTCCTACCGCTTAAGAATGGGCACTATTGAAAAAATAATATTTATAAACAATTTGGTCTTTTCAAACAGATTCCATAAGTCTAGCTGAATTAATCAACCACCATAAATCTCATCTAGTTTTTCATGCAGTTTTTCTCCTCTCAGGTTTTTGGCTACTATTTTACCATCAGGCCCTATCAGTAAGGAAAAAGGAATACCCGTAATTTTATATTCCTGTACAATAGGAGTTTGCCAGTATTTCAGTTCCGAAACCTGAGTCCACTCTAAGTTGTCAACCTCAATAGCTTTCAGCCAATCTTCTCTTTTTCTATCTAGAGAAACGCCCAGGATCTCAAATCCATTATCTTTATGTTTCTGATAAGCAGCCACTATATTAGGGTTTTCCTGTCTGCAAGGCTTGCACCATGCGGCCCAAAAATCTATTAGTACATATCCTCCTCTGAAATCTTTCAGACTAACTGTGTCTCCCTCAGGTGTTGGCATAGAGAAATTAGGAGCTTCAGAGCCTACGGCTAATTTGGCCATATCATCCATTTGATCTTTATAGAATTTCACCATCTCCGATTCAGGATGGGCATCATATAATTTCTGAGCTACAGACTGCATAAAAGGGAAATCATCATTGGGGTTGAAAAAATTCATTGCCTGTATTACCGCAATTGATGGCAACATGCTTTCAACTTTACTTTTGATCTGCTCCTTTTTTCTTTCCTGCATCAGAATAAAGTCATCCTGAATATTTTTCATAGCTTCTTCATTCTCAGCATCCCTGGCTTTTATAAATTCAGCATTGATTTTTTGGACTTCCTCATTTTGCTCTTTCATCATTTGTTGAATAGCAGTCATATTCTCCACATCTTTAGAGCCGCTAATCTCCATTTTTCCCTTCTTATCAGTTCCATCAACTTCTACTTTCAAGTCAGAATCACCTACTATTAAAGTAGCTAATTGGGTATTGTAAAAATTAATTTGATAAAATTCAGGAGCTGAAGTTTGCACTTTTACCTCAAATGAATTCTTATCATCCAATTGAATGGTGTCAACCACTTCTTTGCTCTGTCCGGTTATTTTGTTCAAAGTGATAATACCACTTTCTTTTGGGTTATCTACATGACCCTTTATACTTACACCAGCTTCTTTTTCTTTGGTGTCACATGCAAATACTATTAAAATGGCCAGTACTGCCACTATTCCTTTTTTTAACATCTCTTTATTATTTTAGTCTAAGGTTTCTTTTAATAATTGACTGGTAACTTTTGGGTCAGCCTTACCCTTGCTCCTTTTTATTACCTCTCCCATGAAAAGTCCGAGTAATCCCTTTTTACCTGATTTGTATTCTGCTACTTTCACACCAAACTCTTTCAACACTTCATCAATAATAGGTTGAATATTATCAGATGAACTATCCTGGATCAGGTTCCTCTCTTTAGCAATATCAGCTGCTTCTTTCTTCGGGTGCTTTAGCATCTCCGAGAGAATCTCTTTTGTAGCAATAGAATTACCTACTTTCCCCTCATCTATCAACTGAATCAGACCTGCTAATTTTTTTGGTCTTACAGGAAAATCTTTTATATCAAGGTTTAGTTCATTCAAATAAGATTTTACAGTGCCCATCACCCAGTTAGAGGCTAATTTATAATTGTCTATTTCCCCACAAAGTTCATCGAAATATAATGCTATTTCCCTGGTATCCGTCAATACCAGTGCGTCATACTCAGGCAAACCATATTTTTTGGTGAATTTCGATACTAATTCACGTGGTAAACCTGGCATTTCAGCTTTGATCCGGGCTATCCAGGCATCATCTACAATAAGTGGGGATAAATCCGGCTCAGGGAAATAACGATAATCATTTAAATCTTCTTTGGTCCTCAAACTGGAAGTTGTACCAGTAGCTGCATCAAAATCCCTGGTTTCGGATGAGATTTTTTCGCCTTTTTCAACAAGCAAAATTTGTCTCTCCACCTCATGGTCAATTGCGCGCTTCACATTTCTGATAGAGTTCATATTCTTAACCTCCACCTTGCTACCATATTCACTGGCATTATTTAGCATTACAGATACGTTGGCATCACACCTAAAGGATCCTTCTTCCATATTACCATCACAAATTTCGAGGTATCTTACCAACCTTCTTACCTCAGTTAAAAAAGCATAGGCTTCATCAGAAGTTCTTAAATCCGGCTCCGTCACTATCTCTATCAAAGGTACTCCTGATCGATTAAAATCCACCAAAGTCTCGGTTTCACCCTCAAGATGAATAGACTTACCCGCATCTTCTTCCATATGGATGCGGGTTAATTTGATGGGCTTTTCTTCTGTAGCATCAAGGGGTTTAATCCAAACATGACCATTGGTACAAATGGGGGCTTTGTCTTGGGTAATTTGGTAACCTTTGGGTGAATCAGGATAGAAATAGTTCTTTCGGGCGAAAATATTTACCTCGGTAATATCGCACTCACACGCCAAGCCCATCTTAATAGCAAAATCTACCACTTTTTTATTTGCTTTAGGCAAAGTACCAGGATGTGCCAAAGTAATTACACTAATATTTGTATTGGGTGAATTACCATAGGCTGTTGAATCTGAAGAAAAGATTTTACTTTCTGTCAGGAGCTGCGCATGGACCTCCAATCCTATTACAACTGTATATTTATCTCTGATTATTGGATCTAACATAAGTTATAAAATGTCTTTTATCATTTCATTGGCTTGCTTCACCACATCCGGTAACCCCTCCAGTTTTTTTCCTCCGGCAGTGGCAAAAAAGGCCTGTCCTCCCCCTCCTCCTTGTATGTTCTTAGCCAAATCCCGTACAATATTTCCGGCATTCAGGTTTCCTGATGTAGTAAGTTCCTCCGAAACTACAACCGAAATTTGTGGTTTTCCCTCAATATCGCAAGCTAAAACTGCAAATAATGGATTTATTTCGTTTTTAAGTTCAAAAGAGAGTTTTTTCAAAGCTTCCGCATTAGGCAACTGAATGGAATCGATAATTACATTCACCCCATTTATAAGCGTAGCCTTCTTAATTAAATCTTCTTTTAATTGGCCTGAACTTTTAGATTGCTCTTTTTCCAAAGCTTTCTGCAATGCAGCTTTCTCTTTAATCAATTGCTCAACCGCTATTTTTAAATCAGCAGGGTTTTTAAGCAGATCATTCACTTCTTTCAAAGTATTTTCCTGCTCCAGAATATAATCCTCCGCTTTTTCAGCTGTATACGCTTCTATCCTTCTAATACCCGCTGCTACAGATGACTCTGCTACAATCTTAAAAAGTCCTATATTTCCTGTAGCAGGAACATGAACACCTCCACAAAGCTCAACAGAATAATCAGAGTCAAATGTAATCACCCTAACAAAATCCCCATATTTTTCTCCAAAAAGAGCCTGGGCACCCTTGGCTTTTGCTTCTTCTATAGGAACGTTCCTGTCTTCCTGTTTGATTATATTCTGCCTTATCTTTTCATTCACCATCTTCTCCACTTTCAATATTTCTTTATCAGTCATTTTTGAAAAATGAGAAAAATCAAACCGCAGAATTTTGTCAGAAACCAAAGATCCTTTCTGCTGAACATGATCGCCCAAAACCTGTCGCAAAGCGGCATGCAAAAGGTGGGTCGCAGAATGATTATAAGTGATTTTATTTCTTCTTTCAATATCAATAGAAGCTATTACAGAGGCTTTTAAATCCTGTGGCACCTTATCAACAAGGTGTACAATTAAATCATTTTCTTTTTTGGTATCTAAAACTTTTATTGACTCCTCTCCTACTTTCAAAACTCCGGTATCTCCTACCTGTCCACCACTTTCAGCATAAAATGGAGTACGGTCCAATACTAACTGTACCTGATTCTTATTTTTGCTTTTCACATTACGGTACCGTAAAATTTTTGCTTCTGCTTCTAATTGCTCGTAACCAATAAATTCTACATCAGCGCCCTCCTGTACAATTTCCCAATCACCGGTCTCCATTTTAGCTGCAGACTTGGAGCGGTCTTTTTGCCTCGCCATTTCCTGTTGAAAACCTGCTTCATCAATACTTAAACCATTTTCCCTGGCGATCAAAGCAGTCAAATCCAATGGAAAGCCATAAGTATCGTACAATTCAAAAGCTACTGCTCCTGAAATTACTGTTTCCTTTTTCCGGCTCAAATCAGCTTTAATGGCTTCCAAACGCTTCAAACCATTTTCTAAAGTGCGTAAAAAAGCAGTTTCTTCTTCCTTTATCACTTTTTCCACCAGATCCTGTTGAGCTATCAATTCAGGGAACACCTCTTCAAACTGCTTAGCTAAAATTTTAACCAATTTATAAAGAAAAGGCTCTTTTAAATCCAGGAATGTATAACCATACCTCACAGCCCTTCTTAATATTCTACGAATTACATAGCCGGCTTTATTGTTGGAAGGAAGCTGTCCATCGGAAACAGATAAGGCTATTGCTCTTATATGATCTACAATTACCCGAAAAGCGATATCTTCTTTCAACAACTTGCCATATTTTTTACCGGATACAGCTCCTAATTCATCAAGCAATGGAGTAAAAACATCAGTGTCATAGTTAGATTTTTTGCCCTGAATTGCCATACAAAGTCTCTCAAAACCCATACCCGTATCCACATGTTTAGCAGGCAGGTTTTTTAGACTCCCATCCGCCAAACGATTATATTGCATAAACACCAGGTTCCAGATTTCCACTACCAGAGGATGATCGTTATTCACTAAATCCTTGCCAGGTATTTGTTGAATTTCCTCATCTGACCTCAAATCAATGTGGATTTCCGAGCAAGGCCCGCAGGGTCCTGACTCTCCCATTTCCCAAAAATTATCTTTCTTATTACCATTGATAATACGTTCCTCAGGCACCAGTTTTTTCCAGATATCAAAAGCCTCCTGATCAAAAGCAAGATTTTCTGATGGATCTCCTTCAAAAACAGAAACATATAATCTGTCTTTAGGTAATTTAAATTCCACTGTCAACAATTCCCAGGCCCACTCTATGGCTTCTAATTTAAAATAATCCCCAAAAGACCAGTTACCCAGCATTTCAAACATGGTATGATGATAGGTATCATGTCCCACTTCTTCCAGATCGTTATGTTTTCCGGAAACCCGTAAACATTTTTGCGTATCTGTCACACGGGGATACGCTACCTCCTGATTACCCAAAAAATAATCCTTAAACTGATTCATTCCAGCATTTGTGAACATTAATGTGGGGTCATTTTTGATCACCATCGGTGCTGAGGCAACAATTTTATGTTGTTTATTTTTAAAAAAATTCAGGAATTTTTTTCGTATCTCGCTAGAAGTCATTGAGTAATATGTTTGTGATTAATGTTTTACTTTAAAAGATTTTTTATATATTTGTCTCAAATAGATGTTCAAACAAAAAATTTGACTTTTGTTGAACGTTTATGCAATTTTGTGACTTATATTCAGATCACAAAATTAGAAGTTTTTAACTAGTCTAAAACAGGATGGCAAGAATTAAATATTACTATGATACAGAAACTTGTAGATATGAACGAGTAAAAGTATCAAAATGGGATATATTCCTGAATTTATTAGGTTTCTTATCTGTATCATTGATTTTAGCTATTGGAATAATCTTCATTTTCAATGCCTATTTCGATTCTCCTAAAGAAGCTCACCTCAAAAAAGAAAACAAAGAACTTCAGTTTTATTATGATATGATGGAGAAAGAAGTAAAGAACGTACAAAAGGTACTATCTTCACTTCAGGAAAGGGATGACGAAGTTTACAGGAGCATAATGGGAGCAGAACCTATTCCATCAAGTATCCGACAAGCAGGTGTAGGTGGTACCGAACGATACAAAAATATCATTGAGAGTGATTTGGAGCGCGAAAAGTTAATACTGGACATGATTTCCGATGTTGACAAAGTGAAAAAGCAAATGTACATTCAAACCAAATCCTATGATGAAATATTGGAGATGGCAAAAAACAAGGAAAAAATGTTGGCTTCCATTCCTGCCATACAGCCTATCCAAAACAAAGAATTAAAAAGACTGGCATCGGGATTTGGTATGCGTATGCACCCTATCCTAAAAGTGGTACGGCCTCATGAAGGTTGTGATTTTTCTGCTCCAAGAGGCACTCCGATTTACGCTACAGGAGACGGGGAAGTAGTAAGGGTACAAAGTACCTTTGGAGGCTTCGGAAAATTAATAGTAGTGGATCACGGCTATGGTTTTATTACCAAATATGCGCATATGTCATCTTTCAATGTGAAAAAAGGAGATAAAGTAAAAAGAGGTGATTGCATCGGTTTCGTAGGAAGCACAGGTACCTCCACCGCTCCACATTTGCATTACGAGATTCATAAAGATGGTAAACCAATCAATCCGGTACATTATTTCTATCAGGACGTAACTGACGGAGAATATGAGAAATTATTAGAACTGGCCGCTGTTGAAAATCAGTCACTAGGTTAATCATTTGATGAAATAAAATTTATAATAATAAAAGCAGTCTTCTGGCTGCTTTTTTTTTACCTGTTTTAAAATGTTAAGAAATTTTTTCACCTTTCTTGTTATTAGTATCTCATTTGTAGCTTGTAAAACAGTCCAGAAAAGCTCTCAGACAGATGATCAGTCAGCAACTGCAGCGACTGAGCATCAAAAAAATGACAGCTTATCATCAACCCAAACGGACAGTACACTTATTGCAGTGGACAGTTCCCTACTACAGGATTCAGTAAAAATAAGTATGCATCCTGTAAAGAAAGACACCTTACATATTATTGGCGTTGGTGACATCATGATAGGTACAAATTTCCCTAATAGTTCTTATTTGCCAATTGACTCCGGCAAACACATGCTGGCTGATGTAAAACCGGTTTTATTGGATGCAGATCTTACTTTCGGCAACCAGGAAGGTGTGATTTTGAATGAAGGAGGTACTCAAAAGAATTGTTCCAACCCTGACCTTTGCTATCTATTCAGAAGCCCGGAGTATTTAGTACAACATTATGTAGACGCTGGTTTCGACCTGATGAGCCTTGCCAATAACCATGCGGGAGATTTTGGAGACGAAGGCAGAAAAAACACTATGCGGGTACTGGACAGCTTAGGTATTCATCATTCGGGCCAACTAACCCATCCTTTCACTATTTTTGAAAAAGAAAACATCACTTATGGTTTTGTTAGTTTTTCTCCCAATTACGGCACACAAAGTATCAATAATATACCGGAAGCAGTTGGAATTGTGAAACATTTAGACAGCTTATCCGATATAGTGATAGTATCATTTCATGGAGGAGCAGAAGGAAAGAAATTTCAACATGTGACACGCGAAACAGAAGAGTTTTATGGTGAAAACAGAGGGAATGTTTATAAATTCTCTCATGAAGTGATAGATGCGGGAGCAGACATAGTGTTTGGGCACGGCCCTCATGTAGCCAGAGCAATAGAGGTTTATAAAAACCGCTTTATAGCCTATAGTTTAGGCAACTTTGCTACTTATGGCAGGTTTAACCTGAGTGGAGAAAGTGGTTTAGCTCCTATTGTGAAAATACAGGTAGATAGTAAAGGGGTTTTTATAGAAGGAAAAATAATTTCAGCTATTCAGGTAGGTGGAGGAATACCAACAATTGACCCTCAGCATCGTGCAGCCTTAAAAATAAAAGAATTAACAGAAAGTGATTTTCCGGAATCGAAAATTTTAATTGACCTGGAAGGGAATATTCGCTATCTTCATGACCAATATTGATATAACGTGCCTTACATAGAAAAAGAAATAGAAAAAAAATACTACACCATTGGTGAAGTAGCAGAAAAATTTGACGTAGCCACATCGCTTATTCGATTTTGGGAGGGTGAATTTGACATTATCAAACCCAAGAAAAACAGAAAAGGGAACCGTCAATTCACTAAGCAGGACATTGAAAATGTGAAGTTGATATATCATTTAGTGAAAGAAAAAGGGTTTACCCTGCAAGGTGCCAAGGACATGTTAAAAAATGATGTCCATGCGGTGAAAGATAAAATGGAGATGTTGGACTCATTGCGTAATATCAAAAATTTTTTAACAGAAGTAAGAGAGAAATTGCAATAACCAATGGAGGCAGAGAAACATGCTTTGCTTACACTACACCTCATTCCCAAAATAGGAAATGTAATTATAAAAAACCTTGTGAGCTATGCTGGTTCAGCCCAGGCAGTCTTGCAGTGGCCCAAGTCCAAATTATTAAAAATACCTGGCATAGGCAACCACACCGTAAATAACATACTAAGCAGGGAAATCTCGGAAAAGGCAAACCAGGAATTTGAGAAAGCCAGAAAAGCCAACGTTAAGATAGTTAGTTATCTGGAAAAAGACTATCCCTATCGGCTAAAGCAAATACCTGATGCACCTCCTTTAATTTATACGAAAGGGAAATTTCCCCCGGAGGAAAAGAAACCCACCATTGCTGTAATAGGTACAAGGAATGCCACAGAATATGGTAAAAAACTCACAGAAGATATTATTGCTGGGCTATCTCCTTTGGATCCTGTAATCCTTAGCGGACTGGCTTACGGCATAGACATTCATGCTCATAGAAATGCCTTAAAAAATAATTTAACCACCTTTGCAGTGATGGGATCAGGCATAGACGTAGTCTATCCTGCTGCGCACCGCACTACTTCCGAGGAAATGATGGGAAAAGGAGGTCTCATAACCGAGCAGGCTTTTGGCTCAAAACCAGATGCTTTTAATTTTCCTGCAAGAAACAGGATTATTGCAGGCATGGCAGATCTGGTTGTGGTGGTGGAAGCTGCAAAAAAAGGCGGGGCACTTATTACCGCTGAATTGGCCAACTCATACGATCGTGAAGTAGCGGCTTTCCCGGGCAGGGTAAATGATACCTATTCGGAAGGCTGCAATAAATTAATTAAAAAAAATAAAGCACATTTAGTGGAGACAGCAGAAGATGTGCTTTATCTTATGAATTGGGAGTTGGAAAACCAGGCAGCAATCAAACAAAAAGTAATTGACCTTTCTTCTTTTAATGAAGAAGAGCAAAACGTAATAAATACCTTGCTTCAAAACAATCGTGTGCTACCTTTGGACATTCTAAGTATCAAAAGTCAGGTGAATTTAAACCGACTTGCTTCTGTTTTGCTCACATTGGAGTTTCAGGGAATTATTAAATCCCTGCCGGGAAAAAGATATCAGATGGTCTAAGTTCATCATTGCTTTTCAATTTATTGACTCTATATTCACTTTAAATATTTTAACCACATTTTTAAATGCATCCATTATTAAAAAATAAAAAAGCATTCATATTCGATATGGATGGTGTTATAGTAGACAACATTTCCTATCATATTGATGCTTTAAAAGAATTTTTAAAGCAATTCGGAAAAGAAATCACTACTGAATATTTTCAAACCCACTTGAATGGCAGAACCATACAAGAATTAGTGATGGAACTAAAGCCTGGTGCCTCAAAAGCTGAGATAATGGCTTTATCTGAAGAAAAGGAACAAATTTATCGTAACCTCTATGCAGCCCATATTACACCCACACAGGGATTGTCTGATTTTCTTCAATTAGCCAAGAAGAGCGGTATGAAAATGGCTGTTGCTACCTCAGCTATTACAGCCAATGCAGATTTCACCCTGGATGGCCTGAACATCCGCCATTACTTTGATGCGATAGTTGACAGCACAATGGTGATAAAAGGCAAGCCTGATCCACAAATTTATTTGAAAGCCTCCAATTTATTGAATATTTCTCCTAAGGATTGCGTTGTATTTGAGGATGCGTTGGCAGGTATTAAATCTGCAAAAGCTGCAGGTATGGATGTAGTAGGCCTATACACTTCCTTGAAAGAAGAAGAATTACCTAACGACATATTATTAAAGATAAAAAACTTTGAAGAAATCTGTGAGTAATACAATACAAAAAATAAGTTTCCTCTTTAGCTTAATGTTATTTTTTGTCTTTTCCTTAAATGCACAAAATTTAAAAATAGCGAAGCTGAAATATAATGGAGGTGGTGATTGGTACGCCAATAAAACTGCCTTGCCAAACCTTATCAGCTTCTGTAATGAAAAATTAAACACTACAATTAACAACAAGGACTTTGTGGTTGAGGTAGGCAGTAAGGAACTTTATCAATATCCTCTCATCTACATGACGGGCCATGGGAATGTGGTTTTTTCTGATACAGAAGCGGAAAATTTACGAAACTACCTAATAGCAGGAGGCTTCCTGCATATTGATGATAACTATGGTTTGGATCAATTCATCCGAATTGAAATGAAAAAAGTATTTCCGGATCTGGAATTTGTGGAAATTCCGTTTGATCATCCTATTTATCATCAAAAATTTAAGTTTGATAACGGATTACCAAAAATTCATGAACATGATGGCAAGCCGGCCCAAGGGTTTGGAATAGTATATGAAGGCAGACTTGTATGCTTTTATTCCTATGAAAGTGACTTAGGAAATGGATGGGAAGACAGAAGCATTCATAATGATCCGGAAAGTGTGAGATTAAAGGCACTTCAAATGGGTGCCAACATTATCAGCTTTGCTTTCCTTCAAAAGTAGTATTGAAAATCAGGCGCAATTTTTGTAATGCTATAAAAATCAACAGTTCATAAAAGGAATAATAAAATAGAAAATGTAATTTCGTGCATATGAAATTCAACACCCCATTAAGCTTTCTTAAAATTACCGCCCTGGCTGCTATTCTATTTACTGCCTGCGAACCTTGCTATGACTGCGGACCGGAGAATGCTTACCCTTACTTCAATTTAAGTATCCTCAATAAAACCTCTCTGGACACGCTAAGAACAGATAGCAGTGCACTGGTGGCTGAAATAAAAGCAATAGACAATTTAATAAAAGATCCTGCCAATGCACCTATCATCGATTCATTGAACAGTGAAAAAACTGCTAGTCAGCAGTCTCTTACCTATATAAAGAACCTTATTACTACTACAAAAAACAGGTTAATCAGTATTCACTCTATCAATGGGGAAGAAGGCTTGTTCATCAACCAAAATGGTGGAGATAGTTTGACCCGGTTCAAAATCCCAATTAATACCAATACCAATGAGTCGGAATATCAAATACAAATTGAAGGTGCCAATTTTGAAAATTATCTAAAAATCTCCTACGAGTTAAGTGACACAGTACTCAATAGCAAAATCACTAAAAAGGCTTCTAACCTTCAGGTTATCACTCATGAATTCGAGTCCTTAATATCTCCCAGAGGCTGTACTCCTATTATTGAATGCAGCAGTAACGAACTACAAATTTATGTTGAGATATAACTATATTATTTTAATAGCTATTGCCTTATTGGCACATCCGCTTACTTCATATGGACAAACGGAAGAAGAAGCTATGCCAGAAAAAGTCAATAAGTTAGCATTAGGCCTGTCTTTAGACTACTTAAAGCTCCATACGCTATTATTGGATGAAAGCGAAAAATGGGAAGCTGCTGTCAATTTTAAATTCTATGAGAGGGTATCACTCGTTGGTGAATATGGACTGGCCACACTTACTCCTGATGATGCTTATAAAAATGCTGATTATAGCTCAAAAGGAGATTATTTTAGAATAGGTACTGACTACCATCTTACTGTAACACCAGGAAATTACTTACTTCTGGGAATTCGCTATTCACAGGCTCAATTTGACGAGTCTATCCATTTCAGCATTGAAAACCCTATTTTCCCCAATGAAAATGATGAAGTAGACAGAACAAATTTATCTGCTCAGTGGTTTGAATTCGTGATCAACTCCGAGAAAGAAGTTAAAAGGGTTTTTGGGAAAGATATAAAAGATTTCATGTCTATAGGTTTTAGGCTTCGGCTAAAAAGCTTTTTGGAATATGAAGATTTCGAAAAAATAGACACAAAAAGAATCCCGGGTTATGGTATGACGAACACCTCCCTTAATCCGGAAATAAATTTGTATTTAAAATTCAGGTTGAATATATTTTAATCCTTCCTCTTTTAATTTCCTTTTACAGAAAATCATTCTTTGAAACCTCAGTTCTTTTTTTTAGTTAATATACTTGTATGGCACTAAACAAAAAGAAACATATGGAAGTCAGGTTCATTTATAATAGTAACCAAATTAAGGAAAGAAAGACTTTAGCTTATATTAAATCTTTAGACAAGCACTACATTAACGAAGTAGACATATATAAACAAACCCTCACAGAAAGGCAATTGGCCGAACTAGCCGGGAAATTAAATGTACATGTTGGAGAACTACTAGATGAAGAAAGTGAATTCTATAAAGATAACTTAACAGATTCCCAATTGGAAACCAACGACATCCTCGTATTGATAAAAAACAACCCTGATATTTTGAAGACTCCTATTGTAGAATATGGTAAATCAGCTGATTTTGTGGGTTCAGCCTACGATTTTAACAATATCGACTTAGAATTTGAGTCCAATAAAGATGAACTTTCCAATAGAGATGAAAAAGATAATTAAAAACACATTGTTCACCGTTTCATGCTGCCTATCCCTTCAGGGAAAGAAAAGCCAAATCCAATAATCACATAGCTTAAAACATATATTGGATACTCATATCCAGGCTAATAAAATCAGGAGTACTGTTAAAACTTGCGCCATCATTGGTGATATTTGTTAAAGCTTTTTTATAGGTTGGAGTTAAACTGATGGCATAATTCTTTGAAAAAGAATAGCTAAATTCAACACCTGCCAAGGCACTATAAAAAGAATTCTTATAGGACTTTCTATCATTTTGATCAAAGGAAATGTCAGAAATCTGATCGCTCCCCCCTCGAATCGTGTTCTTAAGGAGAAAATCAGCACTGGCTCCTCCAACCAGGCCAATTCCAAATTTCCGGTCTATAAACTTATAGGAAACCAATAAGGGCACGGAAAGGATCTGAAAATCATTATACAAGTCATATTCAGATGTAACATTGATTATTTTACCATCCGACAATTCTGTTGAGCTACTAGCTCCATGATAAGGGTAAAGCTCATCACTGTTAACATCTCTTACTACCGCGCTACTCTGAGAAGAAGTTCGGTAGTTACCATATTGCAACCCACTTTTTATTTTCCACCTTTCATTGATACTAAGACCTGCATGCACACCAAAAGTCATTGATAAGTTACTATTGATGGGAGCTGAGCTCAGGCTTTCAACCAATTCTCTTTCTTTACTATATTGTACATCACTCCCTGTTAATGACCTGCCTGAAGTACCGGGTGTATTGAGAGCTGAAAAGGAAGACTGAAGTGGTCCTGAAGTAATATTGGTATTAGGGTTAAAACTACTGGAGCCCAGGTTAAAAGCTGACTGAAAAGCAATGTTAGAATTGTTTTTATCCTTATCAAGACTGCTGACAGCAAAATAAGAAACATCTTTTATATCCACATCTGCTAACTTCAGCTCATTGATTTCAAGCGCGGAAGGAGAAAGAGCGGTTAGCCTACTCAAGCCATTCTGATCTTGATTAATAGGAGGCGAAGTAGCTTTATTAATTTCATAAACACCTACCTGATTACCGGATTCGTTACCCGCTATAGCAAAAGAAGATGAACCTGCATCCTTTCTGTTATTACTGATAAAATTCTCATCACTTCCGCCAGAAACATCAAGAACATCTTTCTTTTCCAACTTAGTAGCCCTACCCCTCGTAACTTCATTTTGCCCAGCTATTCCTATACCGTTATCGCTTTCTGTTTGAGATTCAGATAGTGCTTTAGGACTTTTTATCTCTGCCAATATATCGGAACCATTATTTTCCCATTGCACCAATGAATTGGAAAGATCTATGGTTTCTATTTTACTTTCCTGCCCCTGGAATTTTACTCCCTGTAGGTTAAAATAAATAGAAACTACTGCAATTAGTAAAACTGCTGCGGCCACATTTCTATAAAAAACGGCCTTTCTTTGCATTTTCACATTGTCATGCTTAAGCAACTCCGCTTCAATTCCCTCCCATACATTAGAAGAAGGTTCAACTTTTGCCTCATTGAACTTCCTTCTGACAGAAGTATTGAATAAATCTTTATCTTTATCGAACTCTTTCATTCCCCCACTTACTTTGCTTTTCTAATAAATCCATTAATAAATTTCTTGCCCTGGAATATTGCGACTTCGATGTACCTTCACTTATGGATAACATTTTAGCGATTTCCTTATGTTGATAACCTTCTACAGCATACAAATTAAATATTACCTGGCATCCTGTTGGTAATTTTTGTACTAAGTCCATTAAATCATCAACTGCCATGTTTTCCACAGATACAGAACTTAAACCATCCTTCAACTCATCTACATCTACCATTGGGTAGAGGTAAAGTTTATTTCGCTGATGGTTTAAAGCAGTATTGATGATAATTCGCTTGATCCAATAGCCAAGACTTGAATCTTGCCTAAAATTTTTAATATTTTGAAACACTTTAATAAATCCCTCTTGTAATATATCCTCAGACTCTTGCGTTGACTTTGAATAGCGCATAGCAACAGCCATCATGCCTGAGGCAAATTGTTGGTAGAGCTGGTATTGACTCTTTCTGTCACCTTTTTGGCAACCTTTTATGAGTTCTATGGTTGTTGGCATATCGAAACCCAGGGGATTCTGTTATATTTAGACTCAAATTACAAACTAATGGTTGGAATACAGAAAAAAATAAAGCAAATAATTTTAATATCTTTCATTTTACTGGCTGCAAAGGCATGTGTTCCTTTACAACCTACCACAGGTTCCGGCTCTGTTGCTCAAAATTTCCCTACATTAAAATTCATCAATACAACCTATAGTGGAAACATAGGAACTGTTCAATTGGCCAGTTTCAAAAATGGTCAGTTCATTTCTTCCAAAAATGCAGTGATCGGACTGGATAAAAACGAATCATTGCAATTAAGCTTTGATGATATAACAAGTCAACAACAATTATATCAGGCAAAAATATTTCACCTTAACAAGGACTGGACTCAAAAGAGCAATTTATTGCCCATGGATTTCTTATCCGACTACAATCAATTTAGCATAAGGGATTTTGAATACTCCTTTGATACAAAAATGCCTTATGTACATTATACGCTGGAGGTGCCACCTGTGAAAATTTCCGGCAACTACCTGCTTGTAGTGTATAGGGGCAACAATGAAGATGACATTGTTTTAAGTGAAAGATTTATGGTGTATGAGGACAAAGCAGGTATTGCTTATGAGATTGTACCCTCCAATGTTGTTAGCCAACGAAGAACGCATCAGGAATTGCGGTTTGAAGTACTGCTTAATAGGGTGAATATACTTAATGCAGGCTCTGACATTTACCCCGTAATCAGGCAAAACAGTAATTGGTTACATGCTATTCAGCCAAAAGAACCCATGCGTATTACTGATCAAAACCAGAAATTGGTTTATGAATTTTATAATGGGGAATTGAACTTCCCCGGAGTCAATGAATTCAGGTTTATTGATTTGACTACAGTGAATTTTAAAGGATCCAATGTAATCAATATTAACAAAGATGCTAAACCAATAACTGCTTTGGCAGGAGTGGACAAGAACCGCTCCCATCAGGCCTATAGGGAATGGAATGATAGAAATGGTGCTTTCATCATTGGGAATAGGGAAAGGCAAACCAATGAGTTAGTAACTGATTATTTTGAAACTACTTTCCAACTGGAAGCACCCCAACAACAGGAAGATATTTATATTGTAGGTGAATTTAATAACTGGGAAATAAATCACAAAAGCAGAATGAAATTCGATCCTACCAAAGGCAGATATACGAACAGCTATCTTCTTAAACAGGGTTATTATGAATATTTGTACTACACTGCAAATAGTCCCCACTATGAACTGGAAGGGAATTATGTAGATACAGAAAATGAGTACGACATCTCTGTATACTACGCCAATCCTCAATTACGCTATGACCAGTTAATTGGTTATGTTAGGTTTAACTCGCGAGCTGCCCGGTAAAATAAGGGGTAGTTTTACTACCCGGTATAACCGTTGCCAGATCAAGCATTCCAAATCCCTTTTCATTATAAAGGCCTATCCCACATTCAAACAAGAATTTATGCACTTCAACGGGAGCTTTTAAAGTAAAAGGAAAAGTATATCCTCTTACTTCATAGGGCACATCCTGATCAAATAAAGGATATACACGAGAATATTTTTTTCCTGCATCTTCCAGTTTTTTGATATAATTCTCATCCGGAATGAAATCTATATCATCTGTATTTTTTAACAAATCAGTTTTCTGACAAATAGCATCTACTAATAAAGTTTTAAACTCCTCTGACAAAGGGTGGATAAATCTTTTAGCAGTTTCATCCGAAAATTCCGGCTTTAACAACAATATGGGAGAAATACAGATGTACTTCATTTCCTCTATGATATCTATTTCCGGTTCCAGTTCCACTGAAAAAGGAATCATTGTTAAACCATTCAATTTAATCTCAGGTAGAGTAAACAATGCTTCAATAATAGCATCTATAAATTTTTTGTCCTGGCAGGAAAAGACAACTGTAATTTTTGAGCTGTAAAAATGTAACCCAGCTTTGCTTACTGTAGTTTGTCCTTTCAGCCCGGAAAAATTAAAGTTATGGTGATCAAATTCACCCAGGTTTTCATCTCTGCATTTCTTTATCAATCCTTTAAAGAATCTGAACAAATAATACTGGTGATGAAAGGGAATTGATGCTCCTTTATCCTTATTTGTAAAAATTAAACGTACTCTCACAATTTTGTATGGTTAAATATAAGAGACTATCAGTAAACAATAATGTTTAACAGTTAGAGGAATATTTGTTAATACATTAAAAAAAAATGTGTCTGGAACCCCTATCGGCCTATTTTAGTTTTTTTGGTTGATTCAAATGATATAAAAATTTAAATATAAAATTTTACTTTTTCAAATATATGAACAAAGAAAGAGAATTTAAAAGTGACATAAAAGCAATTGTTCACCAATAAATCCTCTTAGTATAGTGGAATTCTTAAGAAATCATGTACAGGAGATTAAACGTTAAATCGGAAATGCATGATGTCCCCATCTTTTACCACATATTCCTTTCCTTCAATAGCCATTTTACCTGCTTCTTTACAAGCTAGTTCTGTGCCATATTTTTGAAATTCTTCCAACTTTATCACTTCTGCCTTAATAAAACCTTTTTCAAAATCAGTATGAATAACTCCTGCAGCTGCCGGGGCCTTCCACCCTCTTTTAATAGTCCATGCACGCACTTCCTGCACACCAGCGGTGAAATAGGTGATTAAATCCAGGATATGATACGAGGCACTTATAAGCTTATTTAATCCTGATTCCTTCAGTCCGTATTCAGAAAGAAACATTTCTTTTTCCTCCGGCTCATCAAACTCAGCTATTTGTGCTTCAATTGCCGCACTTACTATAATCACTTCAGCCCCCTCATCTTTTACATACTCTTTGAATTTATCAACCCATTCATTGCCGGTTACGGCAGCTGATTCCTCCACATTAGCGGCATAAATAACAGGTTTATCAGTTAATAATAATAAATCCCTGATGGGTTCTTTTTCATCTTTGGTAAGATCCAGTGTTCTGGCATTTTTACCATTCTGAAGTACTTCTTTGTATTTATTAAGGATATTTAGCTCGTTTTTGGCCTTCGAATCACCTGTTTTGGCAATTTTCTCCACTTTCTGAATTTTCTTTTCAACAGATTCCAAATCCTTCAGTTGCAGTTCCGTATCAATAATATCCTTATCCGCTATAGGATTTACCCTGCCAGCTACATGGGTAACATTGTCGTCTTCAAAACAACGAACTACGTGAATAATGGCATCTACCTCTCTGATGTTAGCCAAAAATTTATTTCCTAATCCCTCACCTTTACTTGCTCCTTCTACCAAACCGGCAATATCCACAAATTCTATAATGGTAGGCACTACTTTGTTTGGCTTTACCAATTTCTCCAAAATGTGCAATCGCTCATCGGGTACGCTAATCACTCCTACATTAGGCTCAATTGTACAAAATGGAAAATTAGCTGCTTCAGCTTTGGCATTAGATAATGCATTGAATAAAGTGGATTTACCCACATTAGGTAAACCAACGATACCACATCTTAAACCCATGAATAATAATATTTAGTTTTGAAAAATCTTATACTGTTTGTATCCCTTGTATAACTCAATCATTACCACCCGAATGATTGTATAAACAGGTATGGCGGCAATCATTCCTACCACACCTGCCAAGGATGCTCCCGCAAAGATAATAACAAATATTTCTAATGGGTGTGCTTTTACGCTTTTTGAAAAAATGAGTGGTTGGAGGAGAATGTTATCTGTAATCTGAACTATTGAAAAAACCGAAACAATTTTCACAATAAGTATCAATAAATCATTGTTGAATTCAAATATTCCACCTGTAGTTACTCCCACTATAATTCCAAATGTCGCCCCTAAAATAGGTCCTGCATAAGGAATTAAGTTGGCTACAGCTGCAAATACGGCAATAGTTACTGCATATTTAATTCCAAATATACTCAAACCCACAGAGGCAATAGTAAAGATTGCCACCATTTGAAAAAGTAAACCGAGCAGATAATTGGAAAGCAAACTTTCAATTTTATAGAGCGCACCAATAGATACTTCAAAATATTTATTAGGAATGAGGGAGATAAATTTTCTACGCACCAAACCTTTTTCGTAAAGCATAAAGAATGTAATAAAAGAAACAGCTAAAACTCCCACAAAAAAGCTCCCGGTAAATGAAATAAGGTTGTTGATTAAAGTACTGACATCAACAGATTGTACAAAATTCAGGATGCTTTCACGAAGTCTGTCAATGATAAACCCATTTTCACTTAGGTTAGGTAAGGAATAGATCAGGAAAACTTCCAGGGAATGTATAGGTTCAGATATTTTTTCATATAAAACATCATAATCCAATTTACTGAGTATTTGAATTTGTTCAGAAACCAAAGGAACAAAAAGGCCAACAAATAAGGCAATAAAACTTATCAGAATACCAAAGGAAATGATGATAGTAAGTGCTTTGGGAAGCTTATAGCCATAAAAGTAAAGGCTATTGAGGTAATTGGTCAATGGCCTTAGAATAGTAGCCACAATCAATGATATCACTATATAAATAAGGATATCCGCAAATAGCAACCCTACTATGTAGAGAATAAATAATCCGCCAAGAAGATAAAAAATGGGTCTTAGTCTGTTCACAGCGCTAAGTTAATATAAAAGAAGATAAATAATGCCTCCTTTAAACAAAGGAGCATTATTTATACATTATTTCCAGGATAGTTCGTCTGAATCATCCTCGCTGTCTTCACCATTTTCATTATATTCTCTGTCGAACTGAGTGAAGTCAAATTCCGGCATTAATTCTGTTTTAATGTGGTCTACACTTTCTGTTAATGCGCCCATGAACTTGTTGAAATCTTCTTTATAAAGAAAAATCTTATGCTTTTCATAAGAAAAACCATCTTCTTTATATTTTCTTTTGCTTTCGGTAATAGTTAGGTAGTAATCATTTGACCGAGTGGTTTTTACATCAAAAAAATACGTCCTTTTCCCTGCTCTTACTCTCTTTGAAAAAATTTCTTCTTGTTCTCTTTCCATATGCTCTTTCACTTTCTCTTAGACTGATAAATTGATTGTTTCTTCATAAATGAATTTAAATATAGTATAATCAATTTCATATTTGCAAATTGTATTCGGTAATTTGCTAAAACATAACTTTAAGTTAATTAAAAATCATGAGCAAAGAGATGGATATATCGTTGGAGAAATTGCCCCAAATACCTGCGCTGGATTTATTGGCAAGGCAATTGGTGGAAGGCTTTATCACCGGGCTCCATAAATCACCTTTTCATGGTTTTTCTGTAGAGTTTGCTGAACACAGGCTATACAATACAGGTGAGAGTACCCGCCATATCGATTGGAAAGTATATGCCAAAACAGACAGATTGTATACCAAAAGATACGATGAAGAAACCAACTTAAGGGCCTATATCCTTTTGGACAGCAGTTCTTCCATGTATTACCCGGAAAAGAATTACGGGAAAATACGCTTTAGTATTTTGGCCGTGGCATCCCTGGCCTACTTGCTTCATAAACAACGTGATGCTATAGGTCTGATTACCTTTTCCGACAAAATAAATACGTTTACAGAGGTGAAATCCACCAGGGCACACCTTCAGAATATTTTTGTACAGCTGCAAACTTTATTAAAGGAAGAACCTAAAAATGAATCTACAGATTTAAGTTCTACTTTGCATTTAGTAGCTCAGAAAATCCATAAAAGATCATTGGTAATTATTTTCAGTGACTTGATGACCCAAGCTGATCAGCTGGAAGATTTTTTTAAGTCCATTCAACACATCAAACACAATAAACATGAAGTATTGTTTTTCCAGGTGAATGACCCCTCCACCGAATTGGAGTTTGAATTGGAAGACAGACCTTATTTATTACAGGATTTGGAAAGTGGTGAAGAGATGAAGTTGAACCCTCACCAGGTGAAAGACTGGTACAAAGAAAAAACAGAGGCCTACTATCAGGAAATAGCCATGAAATGTCATCAGTATAAAATAGATTTAACCAAAATTGATATTAATGATGATATCCAAAAGGTACTGGCAAGCTTTTTAATTAAAAGAGGGAAGATGAGGTAGTGGAGAAGTCGGAAGTATAGTCAGAAGTAAAGTGGGAAGTCGGAAGAGCAGAATATTAAAACAGATAATCAAGCAGCAGTTGAAACTGTTTCTTAATTTGTAACTTTGGTTACATTCCCCCTACTTTGTGGTCCGTATATTTGAATATTATTAAGAATTGAAATCATTAAGAGATGCACATAGAACAAATTTATACAGGATGTTTAGCGCAAGGCGCTTATTATATAGAAAGCAATGGCGAAGCTGCTGTAATTGATCCATTGAGAGAATCTGCTCCATATATTGAGAAAGCAGAAAAAAGAGGGGCTAAAATTAAATATATTTTTGAAACGCATTTTCATGCTGACTTTGTTTCCGGGCATGTGGATTTAGCACAGAAAACCGGAGCCACAATAGTTTACGGACCAGGAGCTAAGACTGATTTTGAACTACACGAAGCCAAAGACGGTGAAATATTTGAAATAGGTGAAGCAAAAATCAAGGTTTTGCACACCCCGGGCCATACAATGGAAAGTTCGACTTTCCTTTTATTAGATGCTGAAGGCAAAGAAAAAGCCATTTTTAGTGGTGATACTTTATTTATTGGTGATGTAGGCCGGCCTGATTTGGCACAAAAAGCTGGCAGTATTACTCAGGAAGACCTGGCGGGCATGTTGTATGACAGCCTGAGAAATAAAATCATGGTATTGCCGGATGACGTAATCGTTTACCCTGCTCATGGCGCAGGTTCTGCATGTGGTAAAAACATGAGTAAAGAAACAACTGATTTGTTGGGCAATCAAAAGAGAACCAATTATGCTTTGCGTGCCGATATGACCAAAGAAGAATTTATTAAAGAGGTAACAGATGGTTTACTTCCTCCTCCGCAATACTTTGCTCAAAATGTAGCCATGAACAAATCCGCCAGTACCAGCGGACTAGATAGCATTTTGAAAAAAGGAAATATCGCACTTGATGTAGAAACATTTGAATCAATTGCCAATCATGAAGGTGCGTTGGTATTGGATACACGCCATCAAAATGAATTTGTAAAAGCACATATTCCCAACTCCATATTTATTGGCATTGATGGCAGCTTTGCTCCATGGGTTGGAGCATTAATTCCGGACTTACAGCAGCCCATCATTTTTATTGCTGATGAAGGCCGGGAAGAAGAAATAGTGACACGCCTTTCAAGAGTTGGCTACGATAATACTTTAGGTTACCTCAAAGGTGGAATTGAGGCATGGAAAGCTTCAGGAAGGGAAACTGATGAAGTTAATTCTATTTCTCCCGAAGATTTCGCCAACCAATACAAGAAAGCTAATTTGAATGTTTTAGATGTTCGGAAGCCTACAGAATATGAAGCAGAACACCTGGAAAAGGCAGGTAACCTTCCATTGGATTTTATCAATGAGAATTTTAAGGAATTGCAAAAAGGCAAAAATTACCATATTCATTGCCAGAGCGGATACAGATCAGTCATTGCTTCTTCCATTTATAAATCAAGAGGTTTTCATGAGGTAGTAAATGTTGAAGGGGGAATTAAGGGAATTAAAGCAACAGGATTACCTACTACTGAATATGTGTGCCCTTCAACTTTAAAATAAATTCAAACCATTAAGTTAGGTAGAAAAGTTCTACCTAACTTTTAATTACTAGCATGAAATCCCACATCATTTTTTTGGGTCTGCTACTCTTATGCCCAATTTTTGGAAACTCTCAAAATAATAATCAGCAGTTACAATCAATTGATTCCGTAAATCTTGAATCTTTTAATCCGAATGAAGCGCATTCATTCAAGGAATGGTTTCAGAAAGGACATACAAGCGGAATAATAAGAGCTAATATGATGCATACTCTCCGTCCGAAAGCTGAAACTTATAACGGAGCTTTAGCTTTAGGTGGGCGTTTATATTATCACACCTCCTATTGGAAAGGCTTGAAATTAGGTGTAGGAGGATTATTTACATATAATGTCGCCTCAACAAACCTTGCGTCTAATAATTATATGTTTGCACCTAAATGGGAGCGACAATTATTTGATTTACAAGACCCTGTAAATAAGCACGATTTAGACAGGCTGGAAGAGTTGTTTGTAAAATACAGACACAAAGACTCTTATATTAAATTAGGAAAAATGTTGGTTGAAACCCCTTTTGTTAACCCACAGGATTCGCGCATGAAACCTTCTGCCTTTCAAGGACTATGGATCGATTGGAATGAGGGGCATCGATTGGAACTTAATGGAGGAATTTTTAATAAAGTTTCACCAAGATCCACCACCGAATGGATCGGTATTTCCGAAAGCATTGGCCTCTATGAAAGATATCAAAAGGGAGATACCTCTTCTCCAATTCACGAAAATATCAATCTATGGATATTAGGAGCACATTATAAAATTAATTCAAATATGAATTACCACAATTGGCAATATTATATAAGCCAATTCAGTTATGTCAACTTCAATCAGCTAGAATGGCGAAAATCACCCATCCAAATTGGTATTCAGTATGTTTTTCAGAAAGGTCTGGATAAACGACAACTATTCTCAAAAATGCCAGCTAAGCAAAACACCAGTATAATGTCAGGTCAAGTAAAATGGATAGCCCCAAAGTGGCAGATCTCTTATAATATTACGCAGGGTTTATCTGATACTCCCTTTATCTTTTCTAAAGAATGGGGGAACGACCCATTTTACACCTATATAAGCAGACATAGAATTGAAGGATTGAATGGAGTAAATAGCCATTCTATTAAACTCAATTTACAGCCTTTCAACAATTGGAAAGATTTTAATTTAGGCGTTTATGGAATTAGAACGGCTTATGAAGAGGTAGATGTTTTATTAAATAACAGCACCGACAGTTATTTAAACCAGCTTAGCCTGGACATGCAAGCTCATTTTTCCAAGCATTGGGAAAACCTTAGTTTTAGGTTTTTAAATACTATCCTTATTGCTAAGGGAAAAGTGATTAATCCCTTTCTAAAAGAAGAAATTTTTCATTCACAGCTAATTGTGAATTATAATTTTTAAGCAGTTGTAAATAATTATCCTATACATTCAAAATCAGGAAATTTATGAATTAGTAATAGTAGCCATAGCTGACAAATATCATGAGTCCATAATTTTTTCTGCACTAATCTAGATATAACAAGCTAAATTTGAATTCTGTATTGAGAGAATGATGCTAAGGGCTTTCTAAATAAAAAAAAACAATTTGTAAATTAAATACTGCTGAAGTACATATTTCAGAAACCATGACAGAACTCAAAAAAAATTGGCGCCAATTTAGCTTGCTTGTTATTGTAAATGCTTTTGTAGGCGCAATGATAGGCCTTGAAAGAACCATACTTCCTGAATTGGCAGAAAGTGAATTCGGAATTAAGGCAAACACGGCTATATTTTCCTTTATCATCGTATTCGGTATAACAAAAGCACTTACTAACTATTTTGCAGGGGCATTTGCAAATAAAATCGGGAGAAGAAATCTATTGATTATTGGTTGGCTGTTTGCTCTTCCTTTTCCCTTTATTTTAATATATGCCAATGACTGGAGCTGGATTATATTTGCCAATATATTATTAGGAATAAACCAAGGCTTAGCCTGGAGTAGCACGGTGGTAATGAAAATAGACCTTGCCGGCCAAAAAAATCGCGGATTGGCCATGGGCTTGAATGAATCGGCCGGTTATTTAGCCGTTGGTTTAGTAGCCTATTTCACTGCTGAAATTGCCGGAGATTATGGGGTACGGCCCTACCCTTTTTATATGGGTATTGCTTTTGCCATTATTGGTTTGCTCTTGAGTATAGTGTTTGTAAAAGACACTCATCATCATGTAGTAAAAGAAGCCAAATCCGGAAAAAATGAAGCCTTGATTAAAAACAGTAGTGTTTTTTGGAACACCACATGGAAAGACAAAAACCTTGGATCTGTTACTCAGGCAGGCTTAATAAACAACCTGAATGATGGCATGATGTGGGGCTTGTTACCCGTATTTTTATTAGGCAAGGGTTTTGAACTAGCAGATGTAGGTAAAATTGTAGGCATATATCCTATAGTATGGGGATTGGGACAGCTTTTCACCGGAAAACTTTCAGATATTTTACCCAAAAAGCCCATGTTATATACAGGGATGTTCCTACAAGGACTAAGCATTTTAGCCTTTTTGTATGTTGAAACATTTTGGGCTTTTGCCGGTCTTTCTTTTCTTTTAGGTTTAGGAACCGCTCTTGTTTACCCTACTTTTATGGCGGCAATAGCCGATTATTCCAATCCGATTCAAAGAGCTAATGCCATTGGGGTTTTCAGACTTTGGCGTGATATGGGATATGCCGTTGGAGCTCTGCTTACCGGTATTTTAGTTGATTACTTTAGCGAAGACATCTCGTTACTCACCATCAGCTTACTAACACTCACTTCAGGATTTATCATCATGATTAGGATGAAAAATAAAAAGTGATGCTATCATATTGAAAACAAAGGCTTTTTTTTATTTAAATAATATGACAAAAGTCATTTATTAGTAACCTTTGTTACATCCCAATAAATGTAGCTACACTAAATTGCGTCTACTTATAAAAACAAATAAGTAGAATCTATATTCCATATAGAATTTAAACTCAACAATTAATTATGAATCAATTATTAGAATGGATTAGCCAGCCATGGCCCTGGTATGTTGCAGGCCCAATAATTGCCCTGGTGATGTTTTCAATGTTGTTCTTCGGAAAATTCTTTGGAATTTCTTCCAATTTAAGAACAATGTGCTCATTATTAGGCGCAGGAAAATCATGCGATTTTTTTGCTATTAGCTGGAGGGAGCAGGCCTGGAACCTGGTATTTGCAGGAGGGTTGGTTTTAGGAGGGTTAATAGCTTACCTCTATTTAGGACATGATAGAGCCGCGCATATTTCTGCCACAACTATTACAGAATTACAAGCTTATGGTATTGCTGATCCTGGTAAAACAGTTGTACCAACAGAAATATTTAACTGGGAATCCTTATTAACTCTTAAAGGGATTATATTTATAGTAGTAGGAGGTTTTTTGGTAGGTTTTGGCACGCGCTATGCCGGAGGCTGTACCTCAGGCCATGCTATTTCAGGCCTTAGTGATTTACAGCCTGCATCGCTATTGGCAGTAATCGGTTTTTTTATAGGAGGACTTACAGTCACTTATTTTGTTCTACCCTACCTGCTGGCGCTTTAATCAAAAAAATTAGAAAAAATTAGAAACATGAAATTTTTTAGATATTTATTTATTGGTGCAATTTTCGGAATAACATTAGCAAAAGCAGAAGTTATTTCATGGTTTAGAATTTATGAGATGTTTAAGTTTCAGTCCTTTCATATGTATGGCGTAATAGGGTCTGCAATTCTTATTGGCATAATAGTGATTCAGCTGATTAAAAGGAAAAAAATAAAATCCATAGATGGAGAACCTATTATGATAGTTCCAAAAAAGTTTAGCTGGGCACGCTATTTAATAGGCGGGACAATTTTCGGCCTCGGTTGGGCATTAACCGGAGCTTGCCCCGGGCCAATGTTCATTCTTTTGGGCAATGGCGTAGGCGTAATTTTAGTGGTTATTGCTTCGGCAATGTTGGGTACTTATGTTTATGGGAAACTCAGACATAAATTGCCTCATTAAAACAATTCGGAAATAAGTTACTGTGTTAGTGGTGTTAATAGCCCCTGTTTCTTTTTGCAGGGGCATTTTTCAGAAAACAATCTCTATCAATAAAAAGCTGAGTAACAAAAGTTACATTTCGTTAACACTTAAATATCTACATTTGAAAAATGTACTCAAGGAACCTCATATCTGTTATACTTATCATTTTGTTTTTGACAAAATTGATAGCTATTGATGCTCGTGGTTTTACAAAACTTTCAATATCAGATAAAATAATTCTAACAAAACCACATTGTAAAAAAAAGACAATTGCGTCCATTTCAGAAAACACCCAAACACAATTAACCGCTAAAGAAATCCATTTATTGGCTATTGATGATTTTTGTAATAATAATACAGAAATTAGTTTATTTAAGTGGGAAAGCAAAGAAATATTGACCACTTCAGAATTTACAGGATTCTTTTTCACTAGCCTAAGCTCCAGGTATCTTAACTGCCTCTCCCCACCCCCCAAAGCTTAATTCATTTTCAAATTATATATTCAATAGGGTAAAAAAAGTAGGATTTCGATTAACCTTTTTTACAGTACCGATAATCACTCGGCCAATTGAATATACCATTTCTAACGTTTTCAAAGTAACTTATTAATAGTTACTCCATTTAAAATTTTCTCCAATGAACGATATCTTAATCAGCCGATTTTCGGTAAGGGTTTTGAGGATCTTCCTGAGTGGAATTTTCATAGTAGCAGGTTTTAATCATCTGTTCAATATTGAAAAAATAGCTTCTAGGCTAGCTAATGCCAACTTTATTGAAATCATAAGTGGCATGGTTGATCCAAAATGGCTAATTATTTCTTCCGGGATTGTAATGATAATAGCAGGTATAAGTTTTCTTTTAGGGCTTAAAACCAGATGGGCTGCCATTATACTTATTGCAGTGCTTATCCCTATTACTCTTACTGTACAAGTAGGTCAATTAGAAACTATGGGGCCTTTGTTTAAGAACATAGCCATTTTGGGAGGACTCCTTTTCTTTATTTTAAATGACACAACTCAAACAAAAAAATAAATATATGAAATAGCCATAAACCGAAGCATACTAACCGAGCATGAATATTAGGTGTAAAAATGGCGGTTATTGAGATTGCAGGTGGCTGAGCTATTCCATGTGACAACTAAAAATCAATTATATACACATGAAAACTTTAATAATAAATTCTTTAACAATTATTCTCTTGCTTTTAAGCTTTCAAACGCAAGCGCAAAACAAAGAGGCAACTGATAATTATGTAGTACTTACAAAAAAGGTGCAACAATTAAAACCAATTATTTTAAGTGCCATTGAGCTTCAGAATGAAAATAAAAACCAATTTGGAGAATTTGTAGTAATTTTTTGCGGAAAAGCAATTGGGGATATAACAGACCCAAAGAAAATCGATGCTTTTATTGAAATGGCAAAAACAGCAAATGTTAGAATTGTTGCTTGTGGTTTTTCACTATCAAAATTTAATGTTGATCAATCAAAAGTGCCTGAAGAAATTGAAATTGTTGAAAATGGCATATTATATGATTTTCAGCTTCAAAAGAAGGGATATTTTAGTTTAAGTCTCTAATAAGCACTTTAAAAAAACGAAAAATGAAATATATATTTTTATTGCTAAGTACAATAAGCATCACATTATTAAGCTCTTGTAATCAGCCTGCAACAATGAATAACACTGCATATAAAACAACAAATGATACAATTAGTATTACCATACTTCAAACAGCAGATATACACGGGCAGCTTGATTCCCATCCTGAATTATTTTGGGAAAATGGTGAAATTAAGTTTAAGCAAAGAGGTGGGTTAGCTAACATAAAAACTCTTTTTGAACAAGAGCGCGAAAAAAATCCTCACCGTACAGTTATACTGGATGGTGGAGATTTAATTCAGGGAAGTGGTTATGCTGCACTTTCAGAAGGTGCCATTTTTCCAGAAATTGTAAAGCAAATGGGCTATGATGTGATCATTCCGGGCAATTGGGAAGTGGTGTATGGAAAGGACATAATGTTAAAGGTGATGAAAGGGTATGAAACCCATGTAATTGCCCAAAATATGCAACATGATTTGGACAAAGAAAACTTATTCCCTCCTTATTGGATAAAAGAAATTGAGGGAATTAGAATTGGTTTCATTGGGTTAAATGATCCAGCTGTACCTATCCGACAAAATCCTATATTCAGCAAAGGAGTCACATTTAGTGGGATTGACCATCATCTTAAAGAATTGATAGATAAAGTTAAGCAGGAAGAAAAGGTAGATGTATTGTTTTTAATAACCCATATTGGAGCATTCAAACAAATCGATTTAGCCAGTAATGAGATAGCTGAAAATGTAGATTACATTTTAGGTAACGATACGCACGAAAGAATTCGAGACCTTATAGTGGGCAAATATGCAAAAGTTGCTGAGCCGGGAGCTTTCGGCTCCTTTGTCGGGAAATTAACGCTTCATTTTTTAGATGGTAAAAGAGTGGGAGATGAATATGAACTTATAGATGTGGATCCTGCCACTTACCCCGCAAATGAGCCCTTACAAAAGATGATCGATGAAGCAAAAAAGCCATATAAGGACAATTTAGAAACTGTAATTGGTTATACAACAACCCCTCTGTACAGATACCTCACAGTGGAAAACCCAATGGATAATATGATAACAGATGCTGCGAAATGGAAAACAGGTGCTGATATTTCAATTTCTAATGGTTTCCGCTTCGGTAATCCGATTGTACCTGAAAAAGGTGAAAATGCCCCCATTACTAAGGCTAATTTATGGGATATTCTGCCTATTAATGAAAACATTAAAACAGGAAAAGCCTCCGGCAGGCAAATAAAAGACTGGCTGGAAAAAGAGATTCACAATGCTTTTTCTCCCAATGCTAACGAGCGGTTTGGAGGTTGGATGGTCAGGTTTTCAGGAATGAGGGTAGAGTTTGATGTTCAAAAAGAAAAAGGAGAAAGGGTTCAATCAATAACCGTAAATGGAAATCCCATGGAAGAATCTACCCTTTACACTATTTCTGCATGTGTAAGGCCTGGCGATCCACTTGATAATTTATGCAGAATGGAAAATCTTCAGGATGTTATTGTAAAGGATTATACAATTCACGATGCAGTAATAGAATACCTTGGAAAGCACTCCCCTATTTCACCTACTATTGACGGAAGGTCCTACAGTGATGATTTAGGTAAATATTCATTTTCAACCATTCCTGGAACAAATTATGTGTTTGAGTAAAACAATCAGTTTAATTTCCAGAAATAGGAAAAATAGAAAATGATATTTCTTGATTATAGAAAAACAGGGGCCATTGATAGTTAAATTTTTGTTTCCTCTTTAAAAGAATAAAGCTGTAATAAAAGTTACAGCTTTATTTAAGTGGGTAAGTTAATTTTGCAACTAAGAACACAAAAATCATTACCAAGATGTGCCACTAAATTGAATTAGAAGATTAGAAGATTAGAAACATGAAGAAAAGTACGAAAAAAAACTTAATCGAATATAGTATCATATTTGGCATTATTGGAACCTTGTATATAACTGGCTTACACACGGAGGTACTAGGTTTTGTACAACGAGGGGTATTGGTAACAGGCTTAATGGATCCGGATACAGAAAAAGAATTCGCTGAGAATGAAAGCTACCCACAAGCTGATTTTTCCATGAAACTGATTAGTTCCAATGGAGAAAAATTGGATATGGAATCATTAAGGGGCAAAGTGATTTTTCTCAATATTTGGGCCAGCTGGTGCCCGCCATGTTTAGCTGAAATGCCGGGAATTAATAAGCTCTATAAGGATGTAGATAAGGATAAAGTAGCATTTATTATGTTATCTGTTGACGATGATTTTACGAGAGCTATGAAATTTCACCAAAAAAAGAATTTTGATTTTGAAATTTATCAGGCTCCAAAAGGACTTCCTTCTATGTATTACTCACAAAGTATTCCTACTACTTATGTAATTGATGCAAAAGGAAACCTGGCTCTCACACATTCAGGCATGGGAGATTTTAACACATCAGATTTTAAAGCTTATCTAAAAGAGCTTGAATGACAGATAGGTGGTAAACAAAAAGAGCAGGATACTGGCTTTTTTAATATTGATTATCAGAAAAAAGCAGACTCGTGAGAAAACTAAACGAAATGGTTTTATCAGTAACAAATGTTACAATACCATACCAAATTATAAGCTATATTTCACCTAAACAAATTCAAAAAGATTATGAAAGCAAATATGGGAACTGCTGATAAAACCATAAGGACTTTATTAGCCATTACAATAGGAGTATTGTATTACTTAGGTGTTATCAGCGGAACCCTGGCAATAATTTTAGGCATTCTGGCACTGGTTTTTATAGTTACAAGTTTCATCAGTTTCTGTCCGCTTTATTTACCATTCGGGATTTCCTCCCGGAGGAGAAATACCTGATGGTTATTAGCCTTATTTGGTAACATCTGTTACCAAACTATGTAGCAAAAGTCCGTTACTTTGTTAGTAACATTAAACAAAAAATAAAATGAGAAAATCAAGTAATAAAACAATTATTGACGTAAGGTCAGCCGGGGAATTTGAATCGGGACATGCGCAAGATTCAATCAACATTCCATTGCACGAAATTGATGATAAAATTGACGAAATCAGCAAAATGGAAGGAGAAATCATTTTATGCTGTGCATCAGGAAACAGAAGCGGAATGGCTCAGCAGATTTTACAAGCAAAGGGCATTATTTGTCACAATGGTGGTTCCTGGTATGAGGCTGAAAATTATGCATTATCATTATGAGTTTTTTAAGAAAATTATTCGGACTGGGCCCGGCTGCTGATTTTAAACAATTAACTGCGGAAGGAGCTATTATTTTGGATGTGCGTACCAAGGGAGAATTTCAAGGTGGACACATTAAAAATGCCATGAATATTCCTGTAGAAAGTCTTGTTTCTAATTTATCCAAACTGAAGAATAAGGATCAAGCCATCATCACCTGTTGTGCTTCAGGCATGAGAAGCGGTCGTGCTAAAAGCATATTAAAGGCAAAAGGTTATGAAAAGGTTTATAATGGCGGGGCCTGGGTTTCGCTCGATAGAAAGTTAATATGATTAAAACTATTTTATATACGCCCTGGACCATTATGAGATGGCTCAGATTAGCCGTAGGCTTTTATTTAGTATTTATTGGTTTAATGAATTCGGATTTGTTAGCAGGAGGAATTGGCACACTTTTCACCTTTTTAGCCTTGTTCAATCAAGGTTGTGGAGGCGGAAACTGCGCCAGTGGAAACTGCGAAGTTCCAAGAAATAAAAAATAGTGCCAAGAGCAGGGAGTCGAAAAAGAAGTTGAAGAAAAGTAGAGATCTCATAGCAGAATGCAAACCTACAGTTGGTTTTTGTTTAACTTCTGACTTTCTGATAATTGGTTGAGATACCGCATAAATTAAGACTTTTTAATAAAGTAAGTCTTAATTTTGCGGCATAGCCTACACCCGTAAAGGAAGACGTTATCATTTACAGTGGAACTCAAGTTATTAAGTCCTGTTTTATGTCTTATTTATTGATAGATAAAATCTATATTAACATAGATAAAATCATTGATATCAATAGTTAGAACCTCTAATTAATAGCTTATTTTTGTATGAGTTACATATTTAAATGAATGATATATGAAAAAACTACCTACAATATTTCTAGTTCTCATCATGGGACTAATGATTACATCATGTAAAAATGATGGTAAAAAGACAGTGGAAGCAGACGGCTATTCCGGAGCGACCAAGAAAAGTAGCTCTACTATGAAGGCAAGCCAACTGAGTGAATGGTGGCCTAATAGATTAGATTTAAGCATTCTTAGGCAAAATTCTGAGTTATCCAATCCATTGAATAAGGATTTCGATTATAAAGAAGCATTTAGAAGCGTAGATTATGCGGCCTTGAAAGAGGACATAAGAAATGTTTTGACAGACTCACAAGATTGGTGGCCTGCGGATTATGGACACTATGGTCCTTTTATGATTCGTATGGCATGGCACAGTGCCGGTACTTACAGAACTGGTGATGGAAGAGGTGGATCACGTTCGGGTCAACAAAGATTTTCGCCACTAGATAGTTGGCCTGATAATGCCAATTTAGATAAAGCCAGAAGGTTACTATGGCCCATCAAGCAGAAATATGGCAATAAAATTTCCTGGGCGGATTTAATAGTTTTAACAGGGAATGTAGCTTTGGAAGACATGGGCTTCCAAACCATTGGTTTTGCTGGCGGTAGAGAAGATGTTTATGAACCGGAATTGGATGTTTACTGGGGTTCTGAAGGAAAATGGTTAGGTGATGAAAACCGTTACTCAGGAGATAGAGAATTAGAAGATCCTTTAGCAGCTGTGCAAATGGGATTGATCTACGTAAATCCTGAAGGGCCTAATGGAAATCCTGATCCTGTTTTAGCAGCTTATGACATCAGGCAAACATTTGGAAGAATGGGAATGAATGATGAAGAAACTGTTGCTTTAATTGCAGGTGGTCATACTTTGGGTAAGACCCATGGAGCAGGAGATGCCTCTCATGTGGGTGAATCACCGGCAGGAGCCAGCATGGAAGAGCAAGGGTTTGGCTGGAAAAGCTCCTACAAATCGGGAAAAGGCAAAGATGCCATTACTTCCGGCTTAGAGGTGACCTGGACTACAACTCCTGCCAAATGGAGTCATGGCTTCTTTATGAGTTTATTTGAAAATGAATGGGAATTGACAAAAAGTCCGGCCGGAGCTCATCAGTGGGTGGCCAAGGATCCAAAAGTTATGGTTCCTGACGCTTTTGATAGTACAAAAAAGCATAAACCTACTATGCTGACTACAGATTTATCATTACGTTTTGATTCTGCCTATGCGATTATCTCAAAGAAATTCCTTGACAATCCAGGATTATTTAATGAAGCATTTGCAAAAGCATGGTTTAAGCTTACTCATAGAGATATGGGACCTAACACAACTTACTTAGGCCCGGAAGCACCAAAAGAAAATTTCATCTGGCAGGATCCTATCCCCGCAGTTGATCATCCTTTAATCAATGCAAATGATATAGCAAAGCTAAAGACTCAAATTTTAAATTCAGGATTAAGCATTAGTGAGATGGTAAGTACTGCCTGGGCTTCTGCTTCTACTTACAGAAATTCGGACAGAAGAGGAGGAGCGAATGGTGCACATATCAGATTAGCGCCTATGAAAGATTGGGAAGTGAATAATCCGGAGCAATTACAAAAAGTGTTGAGCACTTTGGAAGGTATACAGAAAGATTTTCATAAAACTTCAGGTGCTACAAAAGTATCAATGGCTGATTTAATTGTATTGGCTGGCGCTGCTGGTATTGAGAAAGCCGCTGCTAATGCCGGGTACCATGTAAATGTTCCCTTCATTCCTGGTCGTATGGACGCTAAGCAAGAGCAAGTGGATATTGAATCTATGAATTTGTTAGAGCCAATGGCTGATGGATTCAGAAATTATTTAAAAACCCGATACTCTATTTCTACTGAAGAATTATTGGTGGACAAAGCACAACTCTTAACATTAACTCCACCTGAAATGACTGTTTTAATAGGTGGAATGAGAGCTTTAGGAGCTAATTATGATGGTTCTAATCATGGAATATTCACTGATAAAAAAGACCAGTTAACCAATGATTTCTTTGTTAACCTTTTGGATATGAGTACTGTATGGGAGCCAACTGACGATACTAAAGAGCAGTTTATAGGAAAAGACAGAAGCTCAGGGGAAGATAAATATACTGCTACCAGAGCAGATTTGGTTTTCGGTTCTCATTCTGAATTGAGAGCATTGGCTGAAGTTTATGCTCAAGCTGATTCAAAAGAAATGTTTGTGAAAAACTTCGTGGCCGCATGGGACAAAGTAATGAAGCTGGATAGGTTTGATTTAATTTATCAATAAATTAAATCTTCACTCATTAATACTAAAAGCCGGTCTGAAAAGTCCGGCTTTTTTTTATGAATTCTGTATTTGCTCCATTTCAGTTAGCATACACCCCCTGCCCCCTTTTCTGTCAATGCTATTAAGTTAAGCTTTAATTAAAATCCCTTCCTTCACTTTCAAATTGTAACAAATGTTACTATCCATCGGTTTACATCCCCGTTAATAGTTTTAACAATTAAATCTTATTTTCAATATAAAATGAACAACCTATGAATATTAAACATTTTTATGATGAAGCCCTTGCACAAGGCTCTTTTGCTATAGAAAGTGAAGGTAAAGTGGCTTTAGTAGATCCATATCGAGATATTGAACCGTTTGTCAAGTTTTCGGAAGAGCATAATGCAAAGATTGTTGCAGTTTTTGAAACTCATCCTCATGCTGATTTTATTAGTAGCCACCTGGAAATTCAAAAGAGATTTGGCGCCACCATTTATGTGAATGAGAAGGTAGGAGTAAGCTATGACTATACACATATGGGGCATGGAGACGAAGTGAAAATCGGCCAGGTAACTTTTAAAGCACTATTTACTCCCGGCCATTCACCTGACCATAATTCTTATCTTTTACTAGATGAAAACAGAGAGCAAAAAGCAGTTTTCACCGGTGATTCTTTATTTGTTGGAGATGTAGGCCGGCCGGACTTAAGAGAAGGAGCTGGCAACATACAAGTAAGCAGAAAAGAACTGGCGGGCATGATGTATGATACTGTAAATGATGTTTTCGCAGATTTGTCTGATGATACCATTGTTTACCCTGCTCATGGTGCCGGCTCACTTTGTGGTAAAAATATGAGCAGTGATTTATCAAGCACCATCGCCAATGAAAAAGCCAATAACTGGGCATTCCAAATAAAGGATAAAGGTAAATTTGTGGATGCGTTTTTGGAAGGTCAATCGTTTATTCCGAAATACTTTCCCAATAGCGTGGAAGTCAATAGAAAGGGGGCTAAAGCTTTAGATGAGGCCGTTAAAAATGCTGAAAAGAAAGATGGACTGGAAATTCCGAAAGGATCAATTATTATTGATACCAGAGCAAAAGAAGATTTTAAAAAAGGTCATTTAAAAGGTGCTATCAACATTCAAAATAAGGAAGATGACAAATTTGAGACCTGGCTGGGTTCCATAGTCGCACCGGATGAAAAGTATTACCTGATTGCTGATAATGATGAAGCTTTAAATTTCGCTATTTATCGTGCTGCAAAAATCGGCTATGAAAACAATTTAGTGGCCGCTGTTACTAACCCAAAAGGTGAAACCGTAACAGATCCGCAGGTAAATTTGGATGATTTTAAAAATAATCCGGATGCTTATACTATCATCGATATTAGGAATCAATCTGAGGTAGCAGATGGCAAATTCTTTGATTCTGCCAAAAATATACCTTTACCTGAATTAAGAGAGAGGGCTTCGGAAATTAATACACAAAAACCTGTTGTTGTTCATTGTGCCGGTGGCTATAGGTCTGCTGCAGGTTTCAGCATAGTAAAAAGTTTATTACCTAATGCCAAAGTGTATGATTTAAGTGATGCTGTTAAGGAATTTAAACAATTGACAACCACTTCTTCAAATTCGTAATAACCTAAAACCTGCTAAGCATATCCCTATCCTGTGTACTGTGCGTCATAGCACACGGGATAGGATATGCGGATATGTATCAAAACGGGATGAATTTCAAACTCCTCTGAGAGCATTTGTGAGACACAAACGCTGGCGTAGAAAGTGTTAATGAGTGCAATCTGATAGCTTTGCCATTAAACCATCCAAATGCTTGATAAGGCATTATTAGATTATCTCAAGAGTTGATATTTGCTCCAAAAAAATAAAAGGATGCCCGTTCAGCATCCTTTTTTATTATACTGAAATAGAACAATATAAAAAGGTTTATAGAATTAAGTTTAAAATTAAAACTGTGCTTCTTCAGTTGATCCTTTTAAGGCCTGAGTAGAAGATTTCCCTTGCGTACAGGCGCTCTGCACTGCATCAAAATAAGCAGTTCCCACAAATGCCTGGTGCTTCACTGCTTTAAATCCTTTTGACTGTAAAGCAAATTCTCTTTGCTGCAATTCAGAATATCCGGCCATGCCTCTTTCTTTGTAAGCAGTAGCCAATTCGAACATAGCAGTATTTAATGCGTGGAATCCGGCCAAAGTAATGAACTGGAATTTGTAGCCCATTTCAGCCAACCTTTCACGGTATTCCAACATTTCATTTTCTGTCAGTTTAGCTGCCCAGTTAAATGACGGTGAACAGTTGTAGGCCAACATCTTATTAGGATATTTTTCTTTGATGGCCTGGGCAAATTCCCTTGCTTCTCCCAAATCCGGATGGGAAGTTTCACACCATACTAAATCGGCATAAGGCGCATAAGACAACCCTCTGCTAATGGCCTGCTCCAATCCATTCTTCACTGAATAAAAACCTTCAGAAGAACGACCGCCCTGAATGAATGGATGATCTCTTTCGTCCACATCACTGGTGATTAAGTTGGCCGCATCGGCATCAGTTCTTGCTACGATAATAGTGGGTACGCCCATTACATCAGTAGCCAGACGGGCCGACACTAATTTATTAATAGCTTCCTGGGTAGGTACTAACACTTTACCTCCAAGGTGTCCGCATTTTTTAGCTGATGATAGTTGATCTTCAAAATGCACGCCCGCAGCACCAGCTTCGATCATTCCTTTCATCAATTCAAAGGCATTTAAATTTCCGCCAAATCCTGCTTCGGCATCGGCTACAATGGGAGCCATCCAATGTACCTCGCCTTCTCCTGTTACAGATTGGATTTGATCGGCACGCAAAAGTGCATTATTAATTCTTTTTACCACGCTTGGCACACTATCAGCCGGGTATAAGCTTTGGTCAGGGTACATTTGTCCGGAAAGGTTGGCATCTGCAGCTACCTGCCATCCGCTTAAATAAATAGCTTTCAGGCCGGCCTGTACTTCCTGAATGGCCTGGTTACCAGTTAAGGCACCTAGTCCGGCTACGTAATCTTCGGTTTGTAATAAATCCCAAAGCCTTTCAGCTCCTTGTCTTGCCAGACTATATTCTATTTTTACGGAACCTGATAATTTCACCACCTCCTCAGCGGAATAGGCTCTTTCTACATCATTCCATCTTGGGTTGGTTGTCCAGTCTGTGATTAATTCGTTTATTCTATCTTGCTTGTTCATGATAATTTATTTTAAGTTTAAATCCAGCCCCAGCCCCCTTTAATCCCCCAAAGGATGGAGACGCTGGAACAATTGTTTTTATTTATTTTAGATTGATTAGCCATCCATTCCCCCTTTGGGGGATATAAGGGGCTCTATAAAAAAGGATAAGCTTTTAGTGTCAGGAAGTCTTCGAACTCCTCACTGACTACCAAATCTTCCAGAAGGATAGCTGCCAGATCAATTTTAGCAGTATCCACTCTTTTCTCACCTAAGTATTCTTTGACAGCTGCTAATTCTTCATTCAGCAATCTTAAAAAGAGTGCCTTATTCAGAATGCAGCCATTTTTAAATTCCACATTATGGTGGTACCACTGCCATAATTGTGCACGGCTAATTTCCGCAGTGGCGGCATCTTCCATCAGGTTATACAAGGCCGCTGCACCTGTTCCCTGAAGCCAGGACTCTATGTATAAAAGTGCCACATTGATATTCATCCTCACTCCTTTTTCGGTTACCAATCCGTACAAAATATCAGGATCAGTCAGCTCTTCGGCTGTTACAGTAAAATCTTCTCTAAGGATATGTTTCTGATCTGAACGCCCCTCCAGGTAAGGATTAAACACTTCCAATACCGGAGGAATTAGGCCGGGATGCGCTACCCAGGTACCATCATAGCCTGCTTCGGCTTCCAGTGTTTTATCTTTTTTCACCTTCTCAAAAGCCTTTTGATTGGCCATTTCATCTTTAGAAGGAATAAAAGCTGACATCCCTCCTATGGCATGTGCCCCTCTTTTATGACAGGTTTTTACCAGCAAATTGGCATAGGCTTTCATAAAAGGTACCGACATGGTGATGGCACTTCTATCGGGCAAAATGAATTCAGGATCATTTCTGAAAACCTTAATGGCACTGAAAATATAATCCCATCTGCCGGCATTTAGCCCCGCCATGTGGTCTTTCAGCTCATAAATGATTTCTTCCATTTCGAAAGCCGCTGTAATGGTTTCTATTAAAACAGTGGCTTTAATAGTACCATGGGGTACTCCCAACTCTTCCTGTGCAAAAGTGAATACATCATTCCAAAGCCTGGCTTCTTCATGGCTTTCCAGCTTGGGCAGGTAAAAATAAGGCCCGCTTCCATTTCGGAGAAGCTCCTGCGCATTGTGATAGAAATACAAGCCGAAATCAAATAAAGATGCGGATATTGGCCGATCATTCACCAGGAAATGCTTCTCAGGCAAATGCCAACCTCGCGGCCGCACTTTTAATACTGCTCTGTCTTCTTTCAGTTGATAGGATTTGCCATTGGGTGCCGTAAAATCAATTTGATTCCTGATGGCATCGTATAGATTTTGCTGACCGTCCAGGATGTTTTGCCAGATGGGACTTGTGGCATCTTCAAAGTCTGCCATGAACACTTTGGCATCGGAATTCAGGGCATTGATGATCATTTTCCTATCAACCGGCCCTGTAATTTCCACTCTTCTATCCTGAAGATCCTGCGGGATTGGCGCCACCGACCATTCTTTATATTCTCTGACACGCCTGGTGGATTCCAGGAAATCCAATTTTTCCCCGGCTGCAATTCTTTCATATTTTTCTTTTCGTAAAGCCAAAAGCTTTTCCCTTTGACTATTGAATTGTTCATCTAATTTAAAGAGGAAAGCTTTGGCCGCATCAGTCAATAAAGGATGCTCGCTTATCATTTCCACGTTTTCTTTCATTGTTGCTTTCGATTCCATTTGCTTTATTTTTTAGTTGATTGATATTTCAAATGTAGAAAAGCGAAAAATATAAAACAAGCGAATATTCGCTATACAAATTTATTCGCTATATTAGCGAATGGTTTAAATAAGCACCTGAGAAAGAAATGCTTTGGAAAAAAAATTGAAATTATTTTTTTCGCTTTTGGAATGAAGGGAGAGGTTGATAAATTTTGACGAAAAAGAGGATGGGTAAGTTGAATATGTCAAATTCAATAATAACTCATTAGTGGAGCGTGAGACACGCTCCACGGCTAGTGGGTTACCCTGTAGCCAAGGTTCGTGTCTCACGAACCTGATTGTGCTACTGGTTATAAATAAACATAAAACAGAAAAAAAAATGTCTGTATCAGAAGATAATGTAAGGCTCATTTTTGGATTAAAAGTGAGGCAATTAAGGCAGGAAAGAAAGATGTCCTTTGCGCAGCTGGCGCAAGCCACTGGCCTCTCCCCTTCCTACCTGAATGAAATTGAGAAAGGAAAGAAATACCCCAAAGCGGAAAAAATAGGCATACTGGCTGAAGCTTTGGAGGTACAATATGATTGGCTTATTTCCCTGCAGTTGAGTAAAAACCTGGCTCCTGTAAGTGAGCTCTTGAAATCTAACCTCTTAACCGAGCTACCTTTAGAGCTTTTTGGCCTGGAACCGGCTACTTTGCTGGAATTACTGTCCAATGCACCAGATAAACTGGGTGCATTTCTCAGTACCATCATTGAAATAAGCAGAAACTATGGCATGCGGGTAGAAAACCTTTATTTCAATATGCTCCGCTCCTATCAGGAAATGTACGACAACTACTTCCCGGAGCTGGAAAAATCCGTTGAGGCTTTTCGGGCTGAGTTTCTGGAGTCAGCAGACTTCCCCTATGAGCTGGAAACACTGGAAAGGATATTAACTGATCAATTTCACTACCGCATTACTGATGAAGTGCTCCAGCATCAAAAAGAGTTAAGTGAATTGCGTTCTGTTTTTCTAGCTGGTAAACAACCGCAACTATTGATGAACGGAAATCTTAATAAAGGACAAAAAGCTTTTGTTCTGGGTCAGGAGATAGCCTATTCTTATTTAAAACTAAAACCAAGGCCTAAAACTACTGCCTGGCTGGATGTCGATTCTTTTGAAGAGGTGCTCAATAATTACAAAGCTTCTTATTTTTCCTGTGCACTGGCTATACCGAAGCAACGGATTACACCAGCTTTAGCCACATTTTTGAAACAAGAGAAATTTGATGCTCAATTGCTGTTAAATCTCCTGGAAGAATATAAGTGTTCACCGGAAAACCTGTTTCACAGACTGACCAATTTATTACCAAAGGAATTTGGCATCAGGGAGCTGTTCTTTTTACGTTTTAATGCGGTGGCTGATAACCATTATAAGCTGACCAAGGAGATGCATTTATCGGGACTTCATAACCCGCATGGTACTGCCCAGGACCAGCATTATTGCAGGCGTTGGATATCCATTGATATTTTGAATGACATCAAAGAAATGCAGGAAAAAGGCGAGGGACAGATTTTGTGCAAAGCCCAGCGGAGTAAGTATGTGGATTCCGACAATGAGTACCTGATCATGACTTTTGCCAAGCCTGCCTCCAAAAGCTCTACTGATCGCAGCAGCGTTTCCATTGGCTTGCTTATTAGCCCGGCCTTAAAAAGACGGGTAAAATTCTGGAATGATCCTGCCATCCCTATCCGTTTGGTGAATGAAACCTGTGAGCTGTGCTCCCTTCGCGATTGCGCTGAAAGAGCCGCCCCCGCCACAGTTTATGAAGCCAGACAAAAAGAGCAGACAATGAAAAAGGCTTTGAAGCTGTTGCAGGGGGAGTGAGGAGATTGGTTTGCATTTTAAATAAGATTGTGTCACATCAAACAGATTTTTTTAAACTCTATTATTAACGCTCTTTCACTTCAGGAAATGGCACATCATAGAATCCATATGATTTTACAGCAATACCTCTTATAGTGGCAGGTTTCCAGGGATGTAATTTTTTCACAAAATCAACTGCTTTCTTTTGGCAATCTTTATCAATTTCACGCTCTATTGCTACTTCACTAAGTTGACCTTTTTCATCAATTTCATATTTCGCATAAACGTTATCTGGCACATAATTCCAGGTGCTTAATCCTGCAGAATCAGATTTCGGATAATCTGAATTTGTTACACAATTTGATAGTAATTCTTTCTTCAATTTAGAAATTTCAAGATAATCCATTAACAGCTTTTCTCTTTCTTCAGTAAAAAAGAATGATTCCCCTTTCCAAATAACATTATATAAGCGATCAGCACTCATTGTAGTAATCAGCTCAATTTCCCCTGCCAATTTATCAAGTTTGCGAATAGCTTCTTTACCAAATGTTGAATTGACATTCGCGGTTCCTGAACAATCCCCTGTTGTTAGTGAAGTTTCATTTAACCAAGGAGCATATTCTGTAAAAATGAGGTAAACAGAATCCTGATCAAAACTTATTCCGCATGATCCGCTATCAGGATCGTGTACTACTATTTCCGTTGGAAACACTTGACCTTTATATATCTTTTCCACCTGAAAAATTGTGCGGTGATATAAGAAGTTATAATCACTTTCTTTTTGCCAACATGGCTCTACGCGAATTACTTTGCCTACAAATATTTCGGGGGAACGTTTAATCCTTTCTTCCAATGTACCTAAAGCGCAAGAACAAGCCATAGATTGGTAAGCTGAGAGAAGTAGTAAAAGGCTTATGATGAGTTTGAGTTTCATTTATGTTTTTTCTAAATGAATTATTCTGAGTGTTTTATAATGATATAACTTTTTCAATGGGCAAGCTACCAGTGAGACGGCAATGAACACCCACACTACCATCCAATAAGGTCATTATAACAGAAATATGACAACTTCACTTTTCAGTAAACCGCTTGATAGTAGCCAATGTTGCTATTATTATCTATTTTAATTCGTATAATTCATTATCAAAGTCAGCCATTAAGAATATTTTATCAAAGCTGCTCTTAAAATCTAAATTTCCGACTGGTTTTTTAATATCAAACGAGTATTCTGCTGTTCCACCAGTAACTAGAAGTAGCCATTGTTCTAATCCAGTGTTTTTTCTATAAGATTCAACTTTACCTTCCTTCTTAACAATGAAATCTCTGAGAGTCTCCGAATCTAGACTCTTTACCCAATATCCACCAAAATTAACGCTTAGACTTTTCTGAGAATGTGGCATTTTTCTTATTCTTCTAATTAAAGGGTTTTCCAAAAAGTTGTCGCTTAGTATAAATTCAGTAACAATTTCTTTGACAAGCTGAATCAATGCTGTTTTATCAGAACTTTTAAATGAAAGGTTATTTTTCAAATAACAATTTGCCAAAAAATTCGGTAATAAGCTATCGCCTTGTAAATCCCTTTCAGCAATGTTAAATATATTTTCATAAAATCCTTGTTTCTTTTTTGTTTTCACATCTAAAACAGTTTGGTGCTCAATGCCAATTCTTTTTATCCCATCTGATATTATAAAATCAGGTCTTTCTCTAACTTCTTCAATTGAATATTTCGGGAAATAAGTCACAAGGATTTTACCTAGTTGACATATTTCTAATTGCTTTTGATGGTCTGACTGGTTATAGCTATCCAAATTTTTCATATGTTTCCTGATAGTTCTCTCCATTTCCTGTCTGATGATCTCTAAGTTGAGGTCAGGTAAATTTAGCTTTTTCATATTACTTTCAACATTTTTATAAGTGACATAATGTTGTTATTATCCCTTATCTTTTTTTCCTATACTCGCTAAAAACTATTCGAACGTGCTTGTATCTCTTCCGTGAACTATTCTATCAAAAATTTTCAAGCATAAGTTTGGTTGAATAAAGGTGAATGGCTAACCTAATGTGATTTTTTAATCTCCACTCCTACAATTTCATTTGTTTTAGTCATCTGAAGGAATTAAAAATGCGATTCCAAATTCGAGAATAGTGACGCCAATTAATATACCAAACATGCTCAAAAACTGAACAAAAACAGTTCTCTTAAATGTTGGATCGTCCCTTTTAAATAGATTCCTCAAGATTCGAGCTACAAAATAAATTATGGTTGCTGCTTTTATAAGGGTAAGAATTATAAAAATTACTGATTTCATTTATTTAATTTTAACCAACCACCACTCCTTTGGATAATGGATATAGTTGAGGTGCCTATCTCTCTTCAGACATCAATCGAAATTGTAACCTTTCCCCCAAGCCCTTTTTCCACAATGTCAAATAGGGTTTTTAATGTTAAATTACTTCCATTATTCTCCACCCGTGAAATATAAGTCCTCTTTTTATCAACAAGCGTAGCCAGTTGCTCTTGGGTCAAATGCTTCTCTTCCCTGGCCTTCTTCAGCAATAGCCCTATCTTGAATGACCCAAAGTCCCTTTCAAGTTCATCCCTTCGTGATGTGCCTTTTTTCCCGTACACATCATCCTTTATATCTTTCCAACTTTTCGTGTTCATGACTTTCCTATCAATTCAAATGTAATTTTTAAGTTACTAAAGTCAAAATTTCAGCAGTCAGTTTTAATGGGAATGGTTCACCGATCTGCACCTCAGCATGTTCTAGCAAATACTTTTAAAGCTCTTCAAGTATTCTGCAAATTTACCGCACCTTAATGAACATCAATCCCATTAAAGTAAATTTCAGAAATAACCGTATCAGAATATTTAGCACCTTCATATACTTCAAGAATTTCAAATCTCAAACTCCAGTCTTTTTCCAATTTTAAAACCTCCATATCAGTTCGGTTTGCATAACCAAAAGCCTGGTCTAACTTAAAAGTTTGCTCAGCCACTTTATCTTCCAGGTTCAAAATAGCATAAGGCTTGTTGTTATAATATAGTTGAAGTTTTTTTACTCTTGAATTAGCTTGCCATACAGCCTTACTTTTCACATAACCATTGATAATAATCACTTCCGTTATTCTTGGTGATGTCGCTGAAAAAGAATACTCTAGATACTCACCAATCCCATGTCCAGGGACTCCTTCAACCCAGGCAGTTTCATAGCTAAAGTCATGGGCATTTTGTCCTTTATAAGTGATATTTCCTGATGGTTCTAAAGAGCTAGAGGATTTAATATCTTTAACACCACCACCACAGTACCAACTGCAACCATCACCTAATATATCCCACATGTCTCTATAAATTTCTCCATATTTTAGGACATATTTTTCTTGTTCTTCAGTCATATCATCCCACTTCAATTCTCCACTGCTGATTGCCTTTAATGCCTGATCTCTAATTTGCCATTCCTTTTGCGCCTGCGGGCCAAAATCCAAATCATAAATATTTGTCGGTTCAAGAGATAATATTTCTTGTGCACTAAGATTGAAGCTGGCTGCTACTAATATTATAGTGGTTAATATTTTCATTTTTTAATTGTTAATATAATGTGGATCAAGGTTTTGAATATTTTTCAACGCTTACCAGCCGTTGTGATTTTTTGGTGTTAGGGCTGCCTAATTATACTTCTTAATACTCTCCCTACTCTCCAAAAACCTTACAATCCTGCTTGTTCTTAATAATTCTACAGTTTTCTTTATGAGCAAAAGTTTGATTTTTTAAATCAAGTATGAAATACTTTCTCCAATCTCCTTTTTCATAAAAAGGAGAGTCTGTGTAAAACCTTAAAAAAGAACCTTCAAATTTATCGAATTTTATCACCTCTGCAGCCGACAGAATAACATTATTTTTGTTTAATATTCTGCTAAGCGTAGCTTCTGATAGGTCATATTTGAATGAATGACAAAAACCTAAATATGAGGTTATGAGTATTAAATAAGGGTTATCTAAAGCTGAAATTCTAAAGGCAAGTTGAATATTTTCTTCACTAATTTTCCCATGTTCATTTACAACAGAATCCGTGGTTTGTTCAAAGGCAACAAAACTGTTACTGCTCGTTTGTTTGAGAATAGCTGCATCTGATTTATTTATTCTATTCTGTTTTTTCAGGATATTCATCATGTCCCTATATTCAAGCCATTCGTCTTCCTTTAATATTTCAAATCCATTTTGACTCTGCTTAATTTGTGAAAATCCTTCTATTGTAAAAAAGAGAATTATTGGAATTAATAGTTGAAATTTCTTCATTATTCTTTTTCCTTCTAACGCTTAGACTATGATGAGGGGACTATGCCAAAGGCATCCCAATAGAGGAAACCACTGCCTCTCCTAACTATTCAAAGATACATATATTTTAATTTACAAAGGTGGTGGGTTTTTGAAGTGTTATTAATTCGAAACCTATGCATTCATAAATGCTATTGCGGAGCGTCCCTTGTTCCACAGTTGATCAAATACCTCACCAAAGCACCAAGCCAGATATTTAAGTAATATCCATGATACTCAAAATTAGTGCGTGGATCACCTGATTTTGGCGTGTTTTCGCCTTTCTTATTGGAGGTATGTGGGTCGTTAAAAGCCATTATTGCTAACTATTGTGTGATGAATTATTACAAATTAATTCTTTTTTGTCCACTTTAGATAAGACCTACATATAAAACACATTGAACTTATGACCATCCGGGTCGGCAAAAACAAAACCATAATAGCCTTTCCCAAATTCCTCTGCCTCGGAAACAATTGTTCCGCCTGCATTCTTCACCTCATTCTCCAATTGGTCAACCTCCTCTTTACTGCCAGCTGAAAGGGTGAACAGAATTTCATTTCCATATTTCAGGTCTGCTATTTCTCCTTTCATACTGGATTGGAGTATCTCTTTCAAAAAGAAATGAATCACAAATTCATCCTCACCAACAAAGAAGCTTGTTAGTTCTTCAGATGCTCCGTTAGATTTAAATCCTAATTCGGTATAGAATTTAGTAGTGCGTTCTAAATCCTCTACACCCAGGTTTGCCCATATTTTCTTAGTCCTCATAATTTTTAACTTTCATTAATACCTTTTATTACCCATACTATTTGGCAATGTCGTTAAGTTAAGACAAACTTCCTTCTCCCTTTGGAGAAGGATAAAAGGTTGAGGTTTTAGTTTAAAGCTTAACTTAACGACATTAGCTATATTGGTTGAATTGCAGGTCTAGCGACCATGAAATTCATTTTGATGCTCAAAATTAATAAGAAAACAGCATACTGCCGGAGGGTACAAACGACATTTGTTAGGGGTGTTTGCGGCAAATTTGAATGTAAGTGTAATGAGACTACAGCATGCACAACGTTTTATGAATATGGCTTGAGGGTTTTAAAGCATTTCCTTGTCCATTTGCCCCAAACCATAAATACTTTTCAATTGAATTGTAGTGGTCTTATTTCCCCCGTAAGAATACAGTTTCCGAACCGCTGAGGATTTGTGAAGCTTGGCTAAAATCATTACATTCAAACCTCCAAAACTGGTAGTTTTTAAGGCCTTTGAGTGCAAAAAGAAGATCATGAAAAGAGCATAGATATTCCCCTTAATTTGGAGTGACCGTTGAATATAAACTTATACAAATGAAATTTGCCTATACTATATTATATGTGGAAGATGTTGTCAAAACCATCGAATTCTACGAAAAAGCCTTTGGCTTCCAACGAAAATTCATCATCCCTGAAAAAGACTATGGAGAATTAATTTCGGGCGAAACAACTATTGCTTTTGCCTCCACCGCATTAGGAGAATCTAATTTCCGGAATGGGTTTGAAAAAAGCAGTAAGTCATCAAAACCATTTGGAGTGGAATTGGTATTCACCACTGAAAATATTGAGGTCGATTTTCAAAAAGCTATAAATGCAGGCGCTCATGAATATGAAAGTTTAAAAGAGAAACCCTGGGGACAAACTGTAGGTTATGTAAGGGACATGAATGGCTTCCTGATTGAAATATGTACCCCAATTAAGGCAGAATAGAGGTAAAACCCGTATGTGATAAGAGCAACTTAAGAAATCTTAAAATTGCTAAATGCTCAAAAAATGAATATTGAAGATTTTAGAACTTATTGCCTGGCCAAGCCGGGGACAACTGAATCTATTCCTTTTTCAAAACTACCGGATACTTTGGTATTTAAGGTGAAAAATAAAATGTTTAGCGCTACCAATATCAATACATTTGCCAGTATTAGTCTCAAATGTGACCCAAATACTATTGAAGAACTAAGGGCTCAATACCCCGCTATGAAAGACCCCTCCTATTTCAGTAAAAAACATTGGTGTAAAGTTATAATGGATGGTTCAATTCCTGACCACATTCTTCATGAATGGATTGACCTTTCATATAATTTAGTGTTAGCTAAACTCCCCAAAAAAGATCGTGAAGAAATTAAAAGCTAAGCAGTTTCCCCATGAATAAAAAAGTAATCATTGCCTCAAAAAACCCGGTTAAAATAAATGCTGTTAAAAATGGTTTTGAAAAAATGTTTCCCTCAGAGCATTTTGAGTTTGTAGGCATCTCAGTTCCTTCCGGAGTACGTGATCAACCAAGGGATAATCAGGAAACCAAAAGAGGTGCTTTTAACAGATCGGTTAATGCAAAAAAGCAAGTTCATGATGCCCACTTCTGGGTGGGGATAGAAGGAGGCATAGACAAAATTGAAAACGAAATGGAAGCTTTTGCCTGGGTTGTGATTCAATCCGAAGAAATGTACGGCAAGGCAAAGACAGGCACTTTATATCTCCCTCAAGCAGTTGTAGCACTAATTAATGAAGGAAAAGAATTGGGAGAGGCGGATGACCTAGTTTTCGGGCATACCAATTCCAAACAGAAAAATGGTGCTGTAGGAATATTGACCGGAAACATCATCGACAGAACAAGCTATTATACCCATGCAGTAATCATGGCTTTAATACCTTTCAAAAATGCAGATTTATATAAGTTGGATCAGGGGTAGTAAAAGATTCCCCTAAAGACATTTCATTACTTACAAAAATTAGTGAATCAGAAAACCCTCAAAAGACGGCAATTATATTTCAACTTTGAAGTATACTGTTGGCCATTTCTCTTATCCTAATATATTCCTTAGCTAAAGCTGGTGATACATCATCAGTCCAATTGATTCCCTCTTTTTTATTTTCCTTAAGCAAAGATTGGATAAGGTGCTTATCGTTATTTTGAATAGCTAAATGCATGCCATTAATCCAGTTCTCTGCCCATACATGTTTGTTCTTTTTTTGGCCCATGATTACTCTTCTAATTATTCATCATTGGATTCTGTAGCTGAACAATTAAGCGTAGAGGCCCCCTTTACACAACAGACTCAGTGTTTTTCCACTATTAAGCTTAATTTATTTTATCTTTGTTCAATATTTCAATCCATAAACTCAAATATACAAACTAGTTTGTATTCAAGCAAAAGAATATGAAAGAAAATTCAAACTTCTTTGAAAGATTAATGGTATTCTCTGATAGTCAGGGATTTAAAAATATCAATGAATTTGCTGAATTCCTCGGTTACAGTAGTGCAGAAAAGCTTTATAGGCTCAAAAGATCCCCTAGTGCCAAACCAAGTTTCGACATCATTCATGATATCTCAAACAAGTTTGAAATTTTAGATTTAAGATGGCTGATCACGGGCAACACTTACAACAGCCCGGACTCACCTCCGGAGTCTCGTCAAATGAACGAACCTACAGATACGTATGCATCCAGTAAGGCTGGCAACATTGCAATGGTCCCCATTGAAGCTAGAACGGATTATATTAGAAACAATGGAAATCCAGATTACATCAGTAAATTAACTATTTCTCAAATCGCCAAATTAAAAAATGGTGTTTTCCGGGCGTTTGAAGTAGAAGGCAATAGCATGGCACCCACCCTCACCCACGGAGATACAGTGTTTGCTGAATGGGTTGAAAAATTTGAGAACGTATCCAATGATCATGTATATGTGATTGTTACCAAAACTTACGGAATCATTATTAAAAGAATTTTTAATAAAATTGAACAATCCGGTATTCTAGTTGCCAGATCAGACAACTCCACCAAACAGGATTACCCAAACATCAACATCCCAACAACTGATATCTTGGAACTCTGGCATGCTAAAATGTATTTGAGTTCAGATTTCGGCACACAACATAGCATCTGGAACCGTATTAATGAACTTGAAGAATCCATTAGAAGCTTAAAAGGCCATAAGGAATTTTAAAGTTAGAGTAGTAACAATTGTTACTTTTCAATTCCATCCCTTTCCCTACTTTTGTGTAAAATTTAATTATAAAGGTCAATGGCAGAAATTTTAGGATTTGTAGGAGCAGCAATTATTGGAATCTCTTTAGGACTCATTGGAGGTGGTGGTTCTATTCTTACTGTTCCGGTACTTGTCTATATTTTAGGAATCGACCCCGTAATGGCTACTGCCTATTCTCTCTTTATAGTTGGCTTCAGCTCACTGATAGGAGGCGTCAGCTATGCTAGAAAAGGATTGGTAAGCTATAAAACAGGTATTGTTTTTGCCATACCGGCATTCACAGCAGTCTATTTAACAAGACTTCTTTTAATCCCTGCTTTGCCGGAGATTTGGTTCGAGATAAATACCCTGGAAATTACCAAATCAATTGGTATTATGCTGATTTTCGCTATTTTAATGATTCTGGCTTCTTATTCAATGATACGAAAGCAAAAACTAAAAGAAGTAGAAGAAAAAGCAAATGTTTCACCTCGTTTTAATTATCCACTTATTCTTGTAGAAGGTATAATTGTGGGTGTTTTAACAGGCCTGGTGGGCGCAGGCGGTGGTTTCCTAATTATTCCTGCACTGGTAGTATTTGCCAAACTACCAATGAAAATGGCCGTAGGGACTTCTCTCTTAATTATTGCTGCAAAATCTTTACTGGGTTTTATTGGCGATATCCAGGCTGGCGGATTGATAGACTGGCAGTTCCTGCTCATATTCTCAACAGTGGCTGGAATGGGTATTTTCATAGGAACTTTTCTCTCAACCCTTATAGATGGAGCACGCTTAAAAAAAGCTTTTGGCTGGTTTGTATTGGTAATGGGATCCTTCGTTATATACAAAGAATTATTCATATAAGCTTCATTGCCCATCTTCAGTCCTTTTTTGGCAAGAATTTACCCCCTAAAATCAAGTGGGCGGAACAATTCAATTCTTCGAAGAGTAAAATTTTATTCTGTAGATAATAACTATTTCCCGGCCTTTCAGTTTTTAAGTTCATCATCAATTACGTAATATTACGGAATGTTTACAGGCATTATTGAAACATTAGGGAAAGTAAAATCCATTCAGAAAGATAGGGGAAATATTATCTTCACTATCAAAAGTGATATTTCCAATGAATTAAAAATTGACCAAAGTATTTCCCATAATGGTGTTTGCCTTACCGTGACTGAATTACATCCTGATGCGCATACTGTAGTGGCCATCAATGAAACTTTACAGAAGTCCAACTTAGGAAGTTTAAAGGAAGGAGATGATGTAAACCTGGAGCGTTGTATGATTATGAATGGCCGTCTTGATGGTCATATTGTGCAGGGCCATGTAGATGCGAAAGCCAAATGCCTGAAAGTGGAAGAAACCGGGGGCAGCTGGTTATTCGATTTCGAATATGACAGCAAGGAAAATGTTTTGGTAGAGAAAGGATCAATTTGTATTAATGGGGTAAGCCTTACTTGCTTCAATGTTACGGATGATCGTTTCAGTGTTGCCATCATTCCATACACATTTATGCATACAAACTTTAAAAAAATCGAAAAATATGATGAAGTGAACTTAGAATTCGATATAATTGGGAAATATGTACATAAACTTATCAGCAGAAACTAATAATTGACCTTTATTATGGCCGGAGAATTAAATTGCATGGTGGTGGATGATGATCCGATTTTCAGACAATACATCAGCAAACAGATAAAAGAGACATCAGGTTTAAAGCTTGTGGTTGAAGCAGATAGCGCTCCAAAAGCAATAGACCTGTTAGAAGAACACGAAGTTGACATTATTTTTCTGGACGTTCAAATGCCCGAAATGTCAGGTATTGAATTGGTGGCCAGGCTGAATAATGGTTACGAGGTAATTTTAGTAACAGCCAATGATAGCTATGCCGTTGATGCTTTCGATCAGAAAGTAACGGATTATTTGATAAAGCCATTCGAGTATGACAGGTTTAGCCAGGCAATCAACAAAGCCAGAATAAATATTGAGGCCTTCCGCAAGAAGAAAAACCTCATAGAACATATATTTATTAAGAGTGATGGAAAGATCATCCATTTAAGACTTACAGATATTTTATTTGTAGAGGCTTTGGCAGATTATGTTGTAATTAATACAGAAGCCAAAAAATACATTGTGCATCACACCATGAAAGGCGTTGAGAAGAAATTACCTGATCACAGATTTGTCAGGGTACACCGCTCTTTTATTGTGAACCTGGAGAAAATAGATTTCATTGAGGATTTGAGTGTTCACATTAAAGTGAAATCCATCCCAATTGGGGCTTCCTATAAAGATGTGTTATACAAAACGATGAATTTTCTCTAGATCAGTAGGGAAGAACCTCTTATACAAATGATAAACAATTAGTGCGGAGATCCATCCCAGAATAGCTCCCATAATTATATCGCCCGGATAATGAACCCCGGCATATATTCTGGAATAGGAAACTACGATGGCCCACACTATCATGATTTTCGCATACATATTTCTATACACTAACCAAAGGAATATAGCCAGGGCAAAGGTATTGGAAGCATGACTGGAGGCAAAACCGTACTTGCCTCCACATCCTTTTATCATGTGGATCATATCCTGCAAAGCCGGTTCGTGGCAAGGTCTTAACCTTTCGAAAAAGGGTTTAAAAAAGCCTGAAGCAGATTGATCTGCCAATGTAATCAGCAAAGCAAAGCCAAGTAATAAATACACGCTGCGCCATTTAAGTTGCCGAACTATAATAAATATTATTAAAGCATATAATGGGAACCAGATATTCCTGCCCGTTATAGACAGCATTACAGGATCCAGCCAATCAACATGCAGGCTATTCAACCATAAAAACAATTGCTGATCCCATTCAATCAATTTATCTAACATATTACCTAGTGCTTTATCCAGTTAATTCCTTTTTTTAAATAATCGGAGGTTTCTTTTTCAAAAGATTCCGTCAATTGATAGTCATAATCCCAACGGGCTAAAGGCGGCATACTCATTAAAATAGATTCCGTTCTCCCCCCTGTTTGCAGTCCAAACTTAGTGCCTCTGTCCCAAACCAAATTAAACTCTACATAACGTCCTCTCCTGAGTTGCTGCCATTTAGTATGTAGTTCCTTAAAATCTTTATTTTTATTAATATGCATGAGATGAGTATAGGTAGGAGCAAATACCTCCCCCACAGCTTTAACAAAATCAAAAATATCTTCTTTACTCCTGGTATCAGTTTCAGACAGCCTGTCAAAAAATATTCCTCCAACACCTCGGGTTTCATTTCTGTGAGGTAAAAAGAAATAATTATCGGCCCATTCTTTAAATTTAGGATAGTAGGAAGCATCATGTGCATCACATACGCTTTTTAATTGCTGATGAAAATAGCTCGCTTGTTCTTTATCAATAATATGTGGAGTGAGGTCAATTCCTCCCCCAAACCAATAAGTGCCATTGCTTAGTTCAAAATAGCGAACATTCATATGAATAATTGGCACCATCGGACTTTTGGGATGCATTACAATAGAAACCCCTGTTGCAAAAAACTTCAATGGATCAGCAGAAGATCTATCAACCTCAAGAGTTTTTAGCAGTGCTTCAGGAGCATCTCCTTCTACCGCTGAAAAATTCACACCTGCCTTCTCTAATACTTTACCGTTCAGCATCACATTGGACCTGCCTCCTCCTCCGGACGCATGGCTCCAAACATCTATTGTAAACTTACCTTTTTCATCCTCCAGTTCTATCTCCTTACAAATATTTGCCTGAAGTGACTCAAACCATTTACTTATTGTTTCTTTAGTAAGCGCCATTGATCCTTTGAAATTTTATGCTCATCAAATATGTAAATTATTCCCTTATCCTTCGCCTAAAAATAACTATTTTTGGGTGCAACGAAGGTAGAAAATAAAAAAAAGAATGAGTACGAAAACCAGCAATAAAAGTCAGGAAAAAATAGCAGAAAGGATTTTATTAAAGGCATATCGTTTAATGTTTACAGCCAAAAGAATGGCTGAAATCTATGATGAAAACAAAGCTATCTGCTCTAAATATGTTCACAGCACATCTCGTGGGCATGAGGCTATTCAGTTAGCCACTGCCCTTCAATTAAAGCCTATTGATTATGCTGCCCTGTACTACAGGGATGAATCTTTTTTATTGGGACTAGGCCTGGAACCGTATGAACTCATGCTTCAGTTAATGGCCAAAAAAGATGATCCGTTTTCCGGGGGCAGAACCTATTACAACCATCCCTCACTTAAAAGAGAGGGCTTTCCCATCATTCCACATCAAAGTTCTGCTACTGGTATGCAGGCTATTCCTGCCACAGGTATGGCTCATGGATTAAAATTCAAAGAAGCCCATGGTTTGGGTACTGATGGAGAAAAACCTGTTGTTATCTGTTCATTAGGAGATGGCTCAGTAACAGAAGGTGAAGTATCTGAAGCCTTTCAAATGGCTGTCTTAAAGAATCTACCTATCATCTACCTCATTCAGGATAACGACTGGGGAATTTCTGCCACTGGAAAGGAAATGCGCGCCATGGATGCCTATGAGTTTGCCGGGGGCTTTAAAGGACTCAAAAGGATCAGAGCCAATGGCACTGATTTCGTTGACTCCTACCAAAAAGTAGAACAGGCAATCACTCATGTACGAAACAGAAAAGGACCTGTGCTGCTTCATGCCAATTGCCCACTCCTGGGACATCATACTTCCGGAGTAAGGAAAGAATGGTACAGGACAGAGGATGACCTGGAATTGCATGCAATTGGTGATCCTATACCTAAATTTCATCAATATTTATTAGACATCGGGATAGAAGAATCTGCTTTGACCGGTTTGGAAAAAGAAGCAGTGGAAATTGCCAACAATGCCTACGAAAAAGCTTTGCAGGCTGAAGATCCTGATCCTGCTGATGTTGAAAAACATGAATTTGCCCCCACAACTGTTACAGAAGAAAAAGGGGAAAGAAAGCCAAAAGGAGCCGAAAAAGTAGTGATGGTGGATGCTGCACTGCATGCTGTAGATGATATTATGCAGGAATACCCTGAAGCTTTGTTCTACGGACAAGATGTGGGCGGTACGCTTGGTGGTGTTTTTAGGGAAGCAGCCAATCTTGCTAAAAAATATGGGGATGGCCGTGTATTTAACACACCTATCCAGGAAGCTTATATTGTAGGCAGTACAGCCGGTATGTCTGCTGTAGGTGCCAAACCAATTGTGGAAATTCAATTTGCAGATTATATCTGGCCCGGAATGAATCAGTTAGTAGAAGAATTATCAAAATCTTGCTACCTATCCAATGGACAATTTCCTATACAATCATTAATTCGTGTGCCAATAGGTGCTTATGGTGGCGGTGGCCCCTATCACTCCGGAAGTATAGAATCAACCTTACTGACAATTAGAGGGATCAAAGTGGTTTACCCTTCCAATGCAGCTGATATGAAAGGTTTAATGAAAGCAGCTTTTCTGGATCCTAACCCTGTGGTATTCCTGGAGCACAAAGGTTTGTATTGGTCTAAAGTGCCGGGAACGGATGAAGCCAAAACCTGGGAACCCGATTCAGAATACATTATTCCTTTAGGAAAAGCATTGATTACTCAGGAGGCAGAAATTGCCAAAATAGATTCCGGTGAATCCATGGTAATTATCACCTATGGAATGGGAGTTTATTGGGCAAAAGAAGCTTCCAAACAATACAAGGGACAGGTTGAAGTTGTTGATCTTCGCACCCTGAACCCATTGGATTGGGAAACCGTGAAAGAGCGAGTAGAAAAACATGGTAAGGCATTAGTGCTTACTGAAGAACCTTTATTGAATTCTTTTGCCGAATCCCTTGCCGGCAGGCTAAACCAACATTGTTTTCAAAAACTAGATGCTCCGGTAACTGCCTATGGAGCACTCAATTTACCGGCAATCGGTTTAAATGTACTTTGGGAAAAAGCCATGTTACCGAATGCGGAAAAAGTAGGAAATGAAATTGGAAAACTTTTGAATTACTAAAGCAACGATCATTAAGTAAAGGGAGGTAGCTCTTCCCTTTACTTTACCTGATAGACAGACCATTCGCATTACCTCCCTAACATTTCAGGATCATTCCAGACTATTGTAGATTAGAAAAAAGGGTTAACTACGTTTTTAGTCCTTTATGCAGGCTTGAACTAATAAGTTTAATCCGGCTTAATTAGCTATACAGCTTCCAATGTACCTTCCTGCTCGATTTTATCCTTATGGGAGTTATTTTTTTAGTTACATTAAGAGAATTAAAGCTGGGTTAAACAAATGGAAAGATTGATATACTTCATGTTATTGTTTTTATGGGGTGTCAGCCCGGGCTTCTGCCAGAATTCAAAAGTTGACAGTCTTCAGTCTTTACTTCCCAATTCAAAGGATGCGGAAAGGGTTGAAATACTTCATGCACTTATTCTTGACCTTTGGCTGAATTCCCCTAATGAAGCCAAGCAATATGCTAAAAAAGCGATGAGTCTTTCTGCTTCATTGAAAGACCCTCGTCTTCAATCTATATCATTACGTTTAATGGGAGGTGTTGAAGTTTATCTGGGCGAATACGATTTAAGTATATTATACAGTAAGGAGGCACTTAAACTGGCCACTAAAATTAATGACGTACAGCTCATTGCAAAAACTTTAAATAATATTGGCTATGCTTATTATAATCTAGGGAGTTATTCAGAAGCGCTTGAAAATTTCCTCAGGGCTATACAAATAAAGCGTACTCTACAACAAGATTACGCATTGGGCAATACACTCAACAATATTGGATTAGTTTACTTAAATTTAAAAGACTTTACCACTGCCAAAAAATATTTTAGCGAAGCATTGGTTCTTTCTGAAGATATCAAAGACAATAATATAAGAATATATTCTATTAACAATTTAGGACAAACGTATCTACAGCAGGGTGATTTTTCAGAAGCTGAGAAACATTTTAAAAAGTCGATAGAAATATCCAGAACCTTTGACAATAAGAATTGGCAGGCTACGGCTTATAGTGGCCTCGGTCAATCATATTACAACCAGGGACTAACAGATCTTTCAAGAAAACAATTTGCTTCAGCGCTTTCCATTCGTAATAAAATAGGCGACTTAAGAGGTGTTTCTGAAGTCTATTACTACTTAAGTAAAATGCACGCTGCTAACTCTCAGCTCGATTCTGCTTTTTATTACATTAACATTAGCCAGAGTATGGCGAAGAAAGTACAATCACAAGAACGTCTGATTGAGAATTTCAAACTGTATAAAAACCTTTACATACAACAAAACCAGTATGACAGTGCCTTATACTTTCAGTCCTTATATACAGGCTTGCGAGAAAAACAGTTTGATGAGAACTCAATCAGAAGTATTGCAGGAATTCATTTGAAGCTCAAGGAAGAAGAAAATTTAAAACAATTAGCCATCAAAGACATACAACTTCAGCGTAAGTCACTTCAGGCCAATTTTTTTGTAGCCATTGCCATTCTTATCCTTGTCATTGCCTTAGTTCTTTACTGGTACTATAGAATGCAGAAGCGATTGGGAAGGAATTTGACTATAAAAAATTTAAAAATTAGTAATCAAAAGGATGAAATTGTTCGCAAAAATAAAGAATTGAACATTTTAAACATTGAAAAAAACAATCTGATCAGTATTGTAGCTCACGACCTTAAGAGTCCACTCAACAACATCAAAGGATTGATAAGTATTGTTTCATCAATTTCCCAGGAGGAAAAAGCCACAGAGTATATTGAAATGATTAAGCTCAGCACCACTCGTCTTACGGATATGATTGACAAAATTCTGGATATAGAGGCAATTGAATCCCGTAAACTTAACATGGAGCTAGAGAAGATGAATTTTTCTGAAGTGGTGCAAAATGTAGTAAGTCGGTTTGAGATTGAATCCCAGCGAAAACAAATTACATTACATTCCTCCATCGCTGACAATGCAATGGTGAATGTTGATAAAAGTTATATTGATCAGGTAATTGAAAACCTGCTTTCCAATGCTATCAAATTTTCCCCTCCTGGAAAAAATATTTTCATTAATATCCATCTCAATGAAACGAGTGCTCTTTGTGAAATAAGAGATGAAGGGCCTGGCTTAAGTGAAGACGATAAGAAGAAACTGTTCCGGAAATACCAAAAATTAAGTGCTTCCCCTACAGCTGATGAAACCTCAACAGGGCTCGGATTATCAATAGTGAAGAAATTTGTAGAAGCTATGAAAGGGCAAATCTGGTGTGAAAGTGAAGCAGGAAACGGAGCAAGCTTTTTCGTGAAGTTTGACCTTGCTGCTTAAATTTTCAACAACTCCTGAATGGAATAGAATCCTCATGAAAAGTAAATTTTACCTAGGCCTCTCATGAAAATTGATGTTGAAATAAAATTCATCTCTATGGACTTTATAAAGCCCTTTATAAAAGCATTTTAATAGTTAAAACTTCAAAAATTAGGCTTTTCATCAAAAAGCGGGGCGTTACAATGAGTTTCTAACATTTCATTTCCAAATTTTATTTCACTTTCTTTTTGCTTGAACAAAAAGAAACAAAAATTCAAGACAAAACAATGCTTCTACGCTTATCCCAACGCTGGCCCGCTGTTTTGTCCTCCCCTCCCGCTCTCTCCGAGCAAAACTTGTCCCGGTAAGTCGGGATTTTATTTGATTTTCTGATATGATAGTATTTATCAAGAGTTCCCGGAATAATCAAGGAACCTACCGAAATGAAAGCGGATAGGTTCCTTGCTGTAAGTTAAATCTTTTCCAACTCCCCTTTTACAAACTGCATCAAAGTCCTGATGTTATCAATACTGAAATCAAACTTAATGTTAGCTGCTTCATATATCTCAGGAATTGAATGAGTGTAACCCAATTTCAAGGCATTCATATATGATTGCAGACCTGACTTAGGGTCTTGCTTAAAGTTTCTCCACACCGCAATGGCTCCTAATTGTGCCATTCCATATTCTATATAATAAAAAGGCACTTCATAAAGGTGCAGTTGTTTCTGCCACATTTTACTTTTATTCAATTCAAGTCCACTCCAATCAGTAATAGTATCAGAAAAGTCATCGAATATCTTGTTCCAGTTTTCCGTTCTTTCCTCTACCGTATGTTCAGGATTTTCGTAAATCCAGTGTTGGAATTTATCTATAGTTGCTACCCAGGGCAAAGTCTCAATTATTTGCTCCAAATGCTCCTTCTTAGCACGTTTCAGGTCAGCTTCATTCTCAAAAAAGATATTCCAATGGTCCATAGTAATTAGTTCCATGCTCATGGAAGCTAACTCAGCTACTTCAGAAGGCGTATTTCTAAAGTCATTAAGTTCCAGATCATTCATAAGAAAGGAATGCACAGCATGACCACCTTCGTGCAGTAAGGTAACCATATCCCTTAAAGTAGATGTGGCATTCATAAATATGAAAGGAACACCTGTTTCCGACAGCGGGTAATTATACCCACCCGGTGACTTTCCCCTGCGGGATTCCAAATCCAAATGCCCTATTTCATCCATTTTCTTAAGGCAATCACCCAAAAACGGATCTAATTTTGAGAAGCATTCAATTGTCTTATCTGTTAAATCTTTAGCGCCCTCAAAAGGGGTTAATGCTTCCAAGCCGGAAATATCCACTGCTTTATCCCATGGCCTGAGTGCTTCCAATTGAAGCTTTTCCTTTCTTTCCTTTGCTATATCATTAAGCAATGGTACTACTTCTGACTTGACAGAATGGTGAAATTCAAAACAATCAGTAGGATCGTAATCAAATCTTCCCATGGCTGTGAACATATAATCCCTGAAATTCTTAAAGCCGGCATTTTGCGCTACCTCTGTGCGTAATTTGATCAGCTGATTAAATAATTCATCCAGTTTATCTTTATCCTCCAACCTTCTGGAAGCAATTTTATGGTAGATTTGCTCTCTTAATTTCCTATCGGTAGATTGTAACTTTACTGCCGCTTGTTGCAGAGTAAGTTCCTGTCCCTCATGCTCCACAGACATGGTGCCCGATATTGCACCAAACTTTTGGGATAAGCTTTGTATTTCAGTATCCAGTGGAATGTTTTCCTCCCTGAATATTTTGACATCTTTTTCCATTTCGCGGATCATAATATCAAATCCTTCCTGCTTTCTTAAAGCATCTATATATGGAGAAGCTAATGCCTTTTTGTTCAACTTGTCGGAAAACGGAGCAATATGTGGTTGAATTTCCCTCACAAAATATTCAAAAGCATCCGATAGCGTTTGATCAGTGGTATCACAGGTCATTTTAATATAGCGCCAAGCCATGTCCTCGGAAACTACTGATTCCAATTCGCTCATTTGGTGAAACCATTTCCTGAGTTCTTCCTCCGAGCTGATTTCAGTATTTAATAATTTTTCGAAATATGGTTTCAGGCTCTCCCAATCCTCTACTTTAAAATCCTCAGGAAGGAAAGTTCTTTGCTTTGCTGTTAATTCCATTAATATTTAGTAGTTATTATATTTTCAGTATCATAAAAAAAGAGGCGAATGCCCCTTCTTTCTTACACAATTCTTTCATTAAAGTTATCCGATTTTAATTTTCACATCGGGGGATGTAGGATGTCCTACACAGTTTAAAATATAACCTTCTTCTTTTTCAGCATCAGAAAGCCCTTCATCTTCGTCCATATGTACACTTCCGGAAAGTAATTTCCCTCTACAAGCAGTGCATAGTCCGCTCTGACAAGAAAATGGTAAATCAATGTCTAAATCCAGTGCAGTTTCTAATATGGTTTTATCTTTTGGCACTTCAAATTTATACTCTTCACCATCAAACAAAACAGTTACTTCATAATCCTGTCCCTGTTCTTTTCCGGCAGTTCCTTTTTCCGCCTTATCAATTGTACCCTGTACAAAACTTTCTTTGAAAATATTGGCTTTATCAATACCGAAAGTATCAAGATAGCTTTCCACGTTCTTCATCATTCCCTCAGGCCCACACATTAAATATTGCGTGCTATCAATTCCCCAATTAGGAATTCTATCAAGTATTTTTCGCAACATCTCCTCATTCAACAAACCTGATTCCCCTTGCCAGTTCAAAGGAGCATCATCCAAAATATGGATCACATGCATTCTCCCCTCATATTTATCTTCCAGCTCATCAAAAGATTTCTTGAAAATTATAGATTCCAGGTTTCTATTGGCATAAATGAGAGAGATAATACTTTCCGGTTCAGCATGCAGGATACTTTTGGAAATCCCCATCATTGGAGTAATCCCACTCCCACCGGCAAACATAATCAAATGCCTTTTCTTTTTAGCATCCACTTCAGTAGTGAAATTACCCATCGGTTCCAGCACTTTCATAGTATCACCCGCTTTTAAATGATCATTCAGGTGATTGGACATTCTACCATTTTCTACTCTTTTTACCGCCACAGCAGGATATTTATCCACTAAAGGAGAGGTACATAAAGAGTAGGCACGTCTTACACTCTCACCTTCAATATCGGTAATAAGCGTAAGGAACTGGCCAGCCGTATATTTAAAATCCCAATCCGGCTGCTCAAACACAATCACTATAGCGTCTTTTGCTTCACGAATTACTTCACGTACAGTTAACTGCTTGTACCGATCCTTTTTCTGGGTAGGTTCTGTTGATTTATCTTTCTTTTTAAAAAAATTAAATGCCATAATTTTTATTCTATTGTTGATGTAATTAACTAAGTCTTAATTGAAAAGTTATCACAAAAATAAGAAGGTTTATGCAATTTCGCCTACCTTATGTCAATTTGCTTTCAATGATATTTGAAAGAGTCTATTTAATGAAAAACTTTCTTTAGTTCAAAAAGGTTATAATAAAAATATTTCAAAGATGGCAAAAGCAAGTTTTAAGTTAATCCGCGCAATTAGAAAATCAGCAGAAACAATTAAAAACGGTACTGAATACCAGTGGGGCCATATGGGAAGCTGTAACTGTGGTCATCTGGCACAGGAACTCACCACTTTTTCCAAAAGGGAAATTCATGAATATGCCATGAGAAAGTCTGGCGACTGGACTGATCAGGTCCAGGCTTATTGCAGTAGCAGTGAAATGCCAATGGATTTAATCATTTCTTCAATGATGGAAGCAGGGCTGGAGCGTAAGGATATGGTAGAGTTGGAAAGGTTGAAGAACAAAGAAGTCAGGCGTTTCATGGGCCTTAAGGGACAAAATTTATCGCATAACAAAAAGGAAGATGTTGTTAGTTATATGTTGGCCTGGGCAGATTTGTTGGAAAATGAATTAATTGAAAGAGTTACATTACCAAAGCATCTGTTGAAACCAGATAAATCAACATCTACCCATCAAGCACACGTTTTCCTGTAAAGGGAATGATAAAGCCTCATCACTTTGTCTCAGGTAATTTTTCCGGTTTTGCCAATCCACGATAAGCTGGTCCCTCCAACACTTCTCCATCCGTAGAAAACCTGCTTCCGTGGCATGGGCAATCCCAGCTTTTTTCTCCATTGTTCCAATGCACCACACAACCCATATGCGGACAAATGCCTGAAACAATATGTAGCTTTTCCTCTGTATCACGGTATACGGCCAATCTTTCATTGTTGAGCTTAATAGTTTTCCCCTCTCCTGCCCGAACTTCCTTAAGCTCATCTGCATCTCCATAAAACAAATAATCCTTCATCAGCTGAAAACTCACATCTGCATTGGCTTTCATAAATTTAGCGGCCGAGGCAACAGGGGTGAAACGAGTAGGGCTGTAGAGTTTTGACCATTGGTTTTTCATTCCCAAGATGGCATCGCTGAAAATTTTGCCCGCCATGGTACCATAAATCAATCCATCGGCTGCAAAACCTGTAGCAATAAAAATATTTTCCTCCATAGGACTTCTGCCTATATAAGGCAGGGCATCTGCCGGTTTATAATTTTGTGCAGCCCAACTATATTCTATCTTAGCTACATCAAAATTGTCTCTCAGATATTCTTCAACTTTCATGAAACTATCCTCAGTATTGTTTTCATGCCCCACCTTGTATGGCTCTCCTAAAACAAGCAAAAATTCCTCTTTACCACGCTTGTAAGGACGTATAGAATAATGTTGATCCTTGAACATATGCCAATAGATTCCGGGAGCCGGTAATTTACTATTTAATTTCACGGCCAGTGCATGTTCCCGCATAGGCTCCATAGCTGTATGAACTGCATATATACCTTTGGGAGAATGTGTAGCCATAATTACCTTATTTGCCTTTACAGTAGCGTATTCAGTTTTTACAATACATGGCCTTCCATCCTTCACATTGGTCACTTTTGTATCCTCGAAAATTTGACAATTATCACTTTTAATGGCCGATGCAAATTTTCGCACATATTGCAAAGGGTTAAACTGTGCCTGATCTGCTATTTCAATTATTTCATCTAACTTAAAAGGGAAATTTTCCGGTGCATCAGTACTTATTTTCAAACCTGCAATCTTAGCAGCTTCCTGTTCATTTTTTATTTTGGAGCTTTCGGATTGGGTGCCGGGCGTGGTAAAAAGATAAAAGGGAACTCTTTCAAATTCACAATCAATATTGAATTCGTGTACACGTCTTTCTATAAAATCAATGGCAGACTGCCTTGAGCTAACCACTTCTTTCAAAGTACTTTCATCATGTTTGGAGGCTATAGTAAAAAGTTGCTCATCAATAGGGGCATATAAATTACCTGTTGATGAGCCGGTAGTCCCCATGCCCACTTTCATTGATTCTATTACAACCACTCTTTGTCCTTCTTTCGCCAGATGGTAGGCAGTGGTGATACCTGTTATTCCAGCCCCCACTATTGCTACATCTGCCTGAATATCCTCAGATAATTGAGGAAAGTATAAACTATCAGCATGGGGACTCCATACAGCTTGTGAAGAAAAATGTTTGGTTGCCATATCAATTGATTTTCGTTGATTTTTTATATGGATTCTAAAAATAAATCACACTTGTTCGTCATTTCCCCGATAGCTATCGGGGGGCTTATTTTAAAGTAGTTACAAATGATTCTCGTGCAATTGTCCAATAGGCTCTATTTAATTAAAGTTCAATCAGAGTAAATCAGAGATGAATAAAACGCATGTTTATTTATACGAAAATAGAATAGGTGGCGATGAAAGAATATACAAAAGTTCATAAAAAAAGCCGATAACTCTTATTAGTTATCGGCTTTCCTCTTTTTAGAGTTTTTATCTCTTATTTTTCCACCTTATTTAAATCAACAATTTGCACTTCTACCCTTCTGTTTTCTTCAGGGTTCTTGGAATCTGATTGGGTGGCACCAAAGCCTTTGGCAATGATCCGCCTTCTCACTATTCCTTTAAAATTAAAGAAGTTCACTACCTCAATGGCTCTTTCGTTAGATAGTTTTCTATTGAAATCAGGATCTCCTTCTGCCGAAGCATAACCTGAAATTTGTATACCCAATTGATCATTTGCTTTCAGATGGTCATTGATCTCCTGAAGCACCTGAGTATATTTATCATTATATTTCGCCTTTCCTACATCAAAATAAATTTTATAGACAGGCTCTAATAAAGATTTATCATAATTGGCAATCACTTGCTTTTCTTTCTCTTCCTTTTGCCTCCTGGCTTCTTCCGTCACATACATAGTAGGCAAAGAATAAATTGTTTCTCCCTCAACCACCCTGCTTTTTAAGGTTGTTGTATCACTTTCATCATAATAATACGTGCGACTGGCAATTTCCATATCATCAGTATTTTCAGAAAAATCCACATCATCAATTGGATTGACTGAATACATGAGTTCCATCAGGTAGTTAAAAGCCGTGGTGTCTTCAGTTGCTATCATAGCATCCAGCATATCATACACATCAATGCTATCATTTTCAATCAACATCGCCTCGTTTGTTTGTCTTGGTGAATACTGGCCTCCCTGGCCTGTATCGAAGAAAGCATTGTTCACCGACACTTCCTGTCCCACAACTACATCAAATTGCTTAATGAGATTTAAATTGATTTTCTGATACAGTTCATAAAAGTAAGTTTGATTGGGAATGTTTATATTCAAAGTATAAGGCAAATACCCTTCTGATTCAATAATGAGGTCATAATTTTTACCTGGAGGTAAAATAATCAGGTAATTACCTGTATTAGGATCAGGGTCGTACACATAATCCACTTTGGTATTATTATCATTGTCCACTAATTTTATTTTAGTAGAAACCGGCTGTTTGTCAGGACCTGCAGTTATTTTTCCTTTCAACATGGTAAGAGGAATATTGGCATACTGTTCCGGCATGTCAAAAGTATAAATATCCTGCCCACCATAACCACCTTGCCTGTCGGATGAAAAGAAGCCTTTGCTTCCATCTGCCGTAATAGTGAAGTAATTATCATCAAAAGGTGTATTGATAGGATACCCCATATTTTCCGGGCTTTCCCATTTACCCGCTTTCCTCACAGCCCTGAATATATCCCTGCCGCCCATTGAGCTAATACCATTGGAGGTATAATACAGGGTTTTCATATCAGGATGAATAAAAGGAGCATCCTCATCATATTTTGTATTGACTTCAGGCCCTATGTTTTCAATATTTCCCCAATCACCGTTTGGTAATTTTTCTGTGACATATATATCCATGCCACCATAGCCTCCAGGCCTGTTGCTGGCAAAATATATTTTCTTTCCATCTGGTGTAATGGAGGCCGTGCTCTCAAGATTGTTGGAATTGAGTCCTTTAATAGGTGCAGGTGATCCCCACTTATCCCCTTCTTTAATCATCAGGTAAATACTTCCTTTATTGCCTGAGCCAATGAAAACTAACATTTGCTGGCCATCAGGAGAAATACCGGCAGTACCCACGTTATCACTTGTATTCAATTCGATTTTCGAAGGGCTTCCCCAAGTGCCATCTTTCCTGTAAGTAATATATATTTCTTCTATTGCCTTTCCTGTTCTACTGTTTGGTCGTAATGAGGTAAAAGCCATAACACCCTGATCAGCAGAAACCACAGGATTGTATTCTGTAAATTCCGAATTAATAGGAGGTGCCATTTTAACGATATCAATTTCTTTTTTATTCCTTATCAGTTGGAAAGCATTTTCAGCTTTCTGCTTTTGAAAGCTCGCTTCTGCTATGGACTTAGTATCCGATTTACTCAAAGTGCCCAGGTATTTATCATAATATTTTAATGCTTTTTCAAGCTCCAGGTTTTTATGAAAAGCTTGTGCTGCGAAATAATACACATCCTTTGGTAAGTTATCCGGAAACTTGGCTTTCTCTATTTCTTCAAAGCTTTTAAGAGATTTCATTTGTTCTGAAGCATCTGGTTGTTGCATATAACTTACCCCCAGCATATAATGAATTTGAGGATCTGACGCACCTAAAGCAACGGCCTGGTTCAGGGATTCAATTGCCCCTTTATAATTCTTAATATTATAAAGGTTCTCACCTCTATAAAGCAGGTCATCCACATTTGCAGTTTGGGCAAATGACAATGTGGAAACCAATAAAAGAATTGAAACAAGAAATGTATTTCTCATAATTTTTTAAAATTTAACAAAGATTAAATAGCTGTATTTCCCACCTTTTACAAAGAACATATGAAAATGAGCCTGTAACTGTCGAAAAATAAAGTTATACATATGAAATCAATATAAATAAAATATACTGTTTCACAGTAGCATTAGCAATAAAATAAGTCTTAAATATATGGCATTTCTTTAAAAAAAAGGAAATATCATTTGCTTCTTTCGATAGCCTTGAGTCTTTTTAATAATGGGGGATGTGAGTAATGAATAAATACATACAATTTATGAGGTTTTAAATTGCTCAAACTATCCGCAGAAAGCTTTTTTAAAGCTGATTGAAGCGCTTCTCCCTTGTAAGTATTTGTAGCAAATTGATCTGCCTGATATTCATGTTTTCGACTAATATAATTTGAAAACACACCTATGGCTAAACTAATAGGGGTATAAATGATCCCAAAAGCAATGAAATTAACAGCAAAACTTAAATGATTAGCTCCTAAAGCTTTACTCAATTCCGGGCTGAAAATCATGAAGGACATGATCCAAAGCATAAGCCCCATTTGAGCCACTCCACTAATCATTCCTGAAATCGTGTGCTTCTTTTTATAATGCCCCACTTCATGAGCCAAAATAGCCACTAGTTCTTCATTAGTTTGTTTCTCAATTAAAGTATCATAAAGCACAATTTTCTTCCGCTTGCCAAAACCTGAGAAAAAAGCATTGGCTTTGGTTGATCTTTTGGAACCATCAATTACATAAATATTATCAATAGGAAAATCTACTTTTGCACCATAATCCATAATATCATCTCGCAATTCTCCTTCTTCCAAAGGGGTCAATTTATTGAATATGGGCAGTATCAAGCTGGTGTAAAAGAAATTGGCTCCCACCATAAATACTGCAATTACCAGCCAAAAAATCCACCAATAGGATTGGCCTAAGTAGCTGATCAGAAAAACGAGTATACTTAATAAAATCCCTCCAATCAAAGCAGTCAATAGGTACCCTTTCAACTTATCTTTCCAAAAAGTAGCAGGTGTGGATTTATTGAAACCATATTTTTCTTCAATTTTAAAATTGGCATACCATTGAAAGGGAATGTTGATCAGGTCATTGGCTAAAAATATAATCCCGAAAAATGCCAAAGTTTGACCTACCAGTGTATCGAAATGCAATCGCACAAATTCATCAAGTATACCAAACAAACCAAAAACAATGATCACAATAATGACAAGGAAACTAAAGGCACCGCTAATGAGTCCAAAATAGGTGTTATCTTTTTGATAGTTCAAAGCTTTCACATACTGTTGCTCATCATAAACATCCTTAAGATCATCCGGCAGTTCCCCACTTTTCTTTCTGAGATTAAGATAATCAACTATAGTAGTTAATACATATTCAATAATTACAATCGATAAAATGATTGTAAAAAATTGATCCGAAGTTAATTGCATAAATGCTAGAATTTAGGACAGGGTATTCGAAGTTTGTCGGCAGGTGGCCTACGTGGGTCAGTTAAGGAAAGTACATAAGAAATAGAAATTTCATGGGCTCCGCCACTCCTGATGCCCAGATCGGAAATAGTATAATCAAAGCTGTAACCTACTGAAAGCTTCTCGTAAGCATAGCCAACTAAAAGCACAATTGATTCAGAACCGGAAAAGCCATTCGGTGCATTAAAAGGAATACCTCTGTACCATAAACCTACCACCATGGGTTCCAAGGTGGTATAAACCCCTAAATCCAATTGATCAAAACCGCCTTGCATTTTATATTGGGCTGTTGGGGTAATACTTCTTTCATCGCCATCTTTGGTATAGCCTTTTCTGCCATAGCCGGTACTCAAAGGTAATTTATAGCCGGCATGGAAAGAGTGTTTCATAGGCAAACGACTTTCATCGCCTAAAATAGACTGGTTGGGTTGGTTAAGGTGAAAAACAGAATAACCAACCCAAAAATTACTGGAATAAAGCACCCCACCGAAGGAGAGATCTATAAAATTCTTGCTTTCCCCTGTGGCACCTTCGCCAGTAGGATTCTGAAAACTCTGAGTCTCCGGATCCCACTGATCACCGAAAGTCAGTCGGTCAAAGTTTAAATTTCTGTTATATACTGCCACCTGGGTACCAGGTCTGAAGGTAAGCTTATCTGTTAAACGTAACTGATAAGCGTATTGTAAGCCAACTGAAGTAGAACGTAAACCCACAAGGCCTTCCTGGTCACGGGTAATGATCATCCCTACTCCACTGCTGATTCTGTCAAAGAAATGATCAAAATAAGCTGAATAAGTGGTAAAATTAGCATCAATACTAGGCCATTGATTTCTGTAATTGATACCAAACCGGCTCATTTGGGTATTGCCTGCAAAAGCCGGATTTAAATAAAGTGGCGCAGCATAAAACTGCGAAAATTGCGGATCCTGGGCATTTAATTCTGTATGAACCAACATACCAAAGCACACAACGCTTACTTTAAATACGATAAGAAATTTCTTTTTTAAAATTTGACGCACGTTACACCTATTATCCTGATAATTCCCGAAAGATATAAAATAACTCAGAAAGCATAATGATAAATCAATCTAAAACATGAAAATTTAGAAATGAAATCAGGTTTCTGGAAAGTTTACATTTTTATTTATTAATTTCGATACTGCGAATAAACGATTTAAAAACCAGAATAATATATTTTTGTTCGATTAAAAAATTAAACACGGACTTAAATCGTTTAATCTTTATCTAATCCAATTGCGCACTGTATGAACCATTTTACTTATAAAATATTTGCTGTACTATTTTGTTTCCTGTCTCTGAACGTTGCAGCTCAGGATTACTCCGAGTCGTTCTGGTATTTTGGAAATAATTCCCAGTCCATTCAGTTTAGCAGAAATGCCAATAGAAATGCAATATCCATTGATAATCAGGCAACACCATTTGGATCTAACGGATCCGCAGTAGCAGCCAATGCCGTAGATGGACAATTACTCTTTTATACAGATGGCTCCATCATTTACGGTAAAAATCATACAGTAATTCCCGGAGGAGGCAATATAGGAGGAGATAATTCGCTCAGGCATCCTGTAGCCATAGTGCCCTCTAACAATACCAACGATGATTTATATTATGTATATTTTATCACGGCAGGAAGAAACCTTTCCTATGTAGCAGTAGATTTGTCACTTGGTGAATTTGGGGAAGTTACTTCCTCCGCTATTGGCACTGGGTTTAATAGCCTCTCACCCATGGTTAAGAGCTATAAAGCTGGTGAAAATTATTTCCTGCTTTTTCAAAGCACTACTTCCAATTCATTACAATTGGTTCAAGTGGAAAATGATGGCACTTTAACATCCGTTGCTGATCACACTTTCTCTCAGTCATTTGCTACAAAAAACCTCTCCATCAGGAACACTGCAAGTGATACTTTACAGCTAGCTTTAAGCTCAGAAAACATTGCAGGTAGCCCAAAAAATATTCTTTTACTGGAATTAAATACAGTAGATCCGGGAAATCCAATTTTTCAAAACGAACAAGTCATTTCCAATTCAGGAGCCATCAACCAGGAAATTACTGATTTGGAATGGTCTGTAGGAGGTCAAAACCTATATTACAGTAGAAATAATTCCACTGATAATACAGGCAGGATTTTCCAGTATAATCCTGACAGTGTAACCACAACTTCTATATTGAATAGAGAAGTTACAAGTGCCAATGCATTACAAAATGGTCCTGACGGCTTTCTCTATTTTCTATACAATAATGGTGCAGAGGATTTCCTGAGCAGAATCAGCAGGGCTGACTCAATACCAGATTCTTTACGAGTAGAATGGGATCTATTTAATGGAGCCTCTTTCGGGCAAGCTAATAATTTTCCCAGCATAGCGCCTCCGGCAGTTATCGATGGAGTGGTAAGTTTTGACTGGTATGATACGCGTCTCAATAATCCAATTTGTCAGAACAATCCCGTTTCCTTTTTTGCGGATTATAATGATATGGAGGATATAACTTCCATTAGCTGGGATTTTGGCAATGGCCAAACTTCAGATGCCATAAGCCCAAATGTGGTTTTTGAAGAAGAAGGTACATTCAACGTGATAATGACTATTAATTCAGGAGGAAATATTTTTATAGACTCTTCCCAAATTCAAATTCAGGCTTTTACTGCAGAGGTACAATTGCAGGATACTACTGTTTGTCAATTGCCCCTGGAAAATTATGGCCCCACACTTAGCGATGGTTCGGAACCGGATGATATAACATGGATCAATCCTGATCCGGAAAAATTTACCGTCAATGCAGATGGAACAGCCACTTTCCTGGAATCAGGCACATATTCTGCAGCTGTAACTGTTGGGGGCTGTACAGTGACTGCCACTTTCGTTTTAACCCTTTTTGAAGAAGAAAAACAAGTGGCCAACTTCTGGTATTTTGGTGATGGTGCAGGTATAGATTTCAATGGTGATGCCGGGCCACAGCCTGTAACTGACGGGAATATAGAAGCCGAAGAGGGTTGTGCTACAGTATCTGATGATAATGGAGAGTTATTATTCTATACCAATGGTGATGTAATTTGGGATTCAGAGCATAATGTAATGGCTAATGGCACCGGCTTAGGTGGTGATCCATTGGCTTCTCAGGGCGTAATAGCTGTTGCCCACGGAGCAGACCCATCCTTGTACTATATTTTTGTAAGTGAAGATGTATCCAGTGGAAGCAGTGCATTTTCCTATGCCCTGGTGGATATGAAACTGAACAATGGCTTAGGAGATGTTGTCTTAAAAAACAGAAGAATTTATACCAAAAATACTGAAAAAATAAGTGCTCAGGGAGTACAGAATACCAATGTGCTTACTCATGAACTAGGTAGCAACACCTATCGTTCCTTCCCGGTAAATGATAGAGGAATCAATGCCGCGGAATTTATATCAAAAGGCAGCACCTATTTATCCAATGAATCCGCAACAGGATATTTGAAATATGCTGCTGGTGGTGAAAAGGTAGCACAAGCGTATAATTCAGGTGGGGCTTTTATAGATTTCCTCAGGTCCGATAGTGTAGATCAGGATTGGGAAGCAGCTTTGATAGATATTAACTTTGGTGGGGAAGTTTACGGAATTGAATTTTCCCCCAGCACCAACCTACTGTATGCTACCTTGAGAAATGGAAGCAGTTCACAGCTTATTCAAATTCCGGTCAATGATGAATATAGCATAGAGGATATCCAAAACCCTGACAGCGTAACAGTAGCTGATTTGGATTTTGAGGCCGGGGCCATACAAACAGCTCCTAATGGTCAGCTGTATATCGCTGCCAACAATAGTGGCGATGTGTATACCATCGGCTCCCCCGATCAACGATTTTTACCCGCCAATGGTAATAATCTGGCAGGTACATTACAGCCATTTAACCTCGCTGGCAGAAACAGTAGATTAGGATTACCCAACTTCGTACAAAATTTGGCTACTCCATCACAAGAACCTTCTATTAATGTAATAGCCAATTGTACATCCGATCCAATTATTCTTGAAGGAAGTGGCAAAACCAATTTTGATGTATTTAATTGGACCATTACTCCTGTTGGAAGTACCTCAAGCGTTTATACCTCCAACCAACAAAATGACACGGTAGATGTAGAGTTGGATCCCGGCCAATATGAAGTGGCACTTAGAATTACCAATGAATGTGGCTATGATGAACTGTTGGTGGAAAATATTGAATTATTTGAAAGCCCTGATGTAAGCAATGTGATAAGTCCACGCACCTTTTGTGGGTCTTCTCTCACTTTAGGAGAAGAGATTGTGGATGAGGCCGGCCATACCTATTTATGGAGTACAGGAGAAACTACAAGAACCATTGATGTTACGGAAGAAGGAATTTATTCTGTGACTGTAACCAGTACTGCCGGCTGTACGGCCAATGCAGAAATATTTGTGGGTCCTCCTTATGAAATAAATATTGGAGGTGATCAAACTGTATGTCAGGATGAAACTTTAAGATTGGATGCAGGCGTGAATGCCAACAACTACCGATGGTTCGTGGATGATGTACAACAAAGTGCGACAGGACAAAATTTTGATGTAAACACTGCCACTCCGGGGGTTTTTATGGTGAGAGTAGAAGTTCCGGATCCATTAGACCCTGACTGTTTTGCAGAAGATGAAGTTGAAATTACTATAAATGAAACACCTACCATTAATGTGTTAAATACAACCAATGCCTCATGCGGAAATACAGATGGAAGCATTACAATTGAAGCCAATGGTGGATCGGGTGACTATGTGATCAGCTGGAACGGTCCAACCACGGTTGCAGATAATGAAACTACTGCCACAAATTTATCGGCAGGCAGCTATAATATCACTATTACCGATAACCTGACCAATTGTACAAGTACAGAAACGATAGCACTCTCGAATGAAGACTTTACAGTTACAGCCACGCAGGTTACTCCTTTCGACTGTGGGTTAAATGCTGTAAGAGTAGAACTTGCCAATAATTCAGGTACATTTTCGGCCGGGTTTGACTGGGAGATTTTTGATCAGGCTGGCACCTCCATAACTAGTGGCAATTCGCCTTCACAGCCATTTGATGTTCCGGGCTTGGAGGAAGGCAGCTACAGCATTGAAGTGATCGATTCTGACGGTGCGGGCTGCCTGGGAGTAGACGATTTTGAAATAGAATTACCCGATTCAACAAACTTCAATCCTGATGATCAAGTAGCGGGCTGTGGTACTAGCTATGATCTGGAAGCTTACCTTCAAAGTTTAAATTCCAATGCTACATTTACCATCACTCCCAACCCGGCTGATCGGAGTGCTGTTGCAGCAGGCACTTATACCGTAGAAGCAACCGAAGCCGGCTTTTGTCCTTCCAATGCTGATATAGTAGTAGAATTAAGCCAGGCTGCGGAACTTAGTGACATTGAAAATAACATCAATTGTAATGGAGGGAATGAACTAACTGCCATTTTAGATTCAGGCAATCCGGCTGACTATAGTTTTACATGGAGTAATGGGGCACAAGGACAAACAATTACAGTCAATCAAGCAGGGAATTACAGAGTGACTGCCTACCCGATAGGAAATATCAGTTGTGCAGATTCCTTGTCAATCGATGTGAATGAAATTTTCGAACCCCTGCAGGCCAGTTTAAATTCGGAAACTAATTGTGAAGATGGCTCTATTCTATTAATTGGTTCAGTCAGTGGCGCCAGCGGAAATTACTCCATTAGTTTAACAAATAGCGAAGGAACTAATATTCCTACAGTGGACGCCTCACAAACCAATCTGGAATGGAACATTGTAGAATCAGACACTTACACTCTCACAGTAACCAATCAGGGGCCTGGGGGATGTGATCCTGTAATAATAAGCAGAGATCTTAATGTACAGGAAACTTTTGCCCCTACGATTGAAGATACTTACTTCATTTGCTCTACAGGTTTAGAAAGTGAAAGATCTGTATTATTGGATCCCGGTTCTTTCGGTTCATACAGATGGACATTGCCGGATGGAAGTACTTCCACCAATAGGACTGTGTTGGCCACTCAACCAGGCATTTACGAGGTAATACTTACCGGAGCAGGTTGTGAATATAATATTTCCACCAGAGTGCTGGAAGATTGTAAACCTAAAGTATTTGCCCCAAACGCCATCAGGCCTAATGGCAACATAGCTGCTAACAGAACATTTAGCGTGTTTGCCAATGAATATGTGGGAGAATTCCAGATTATTATTTTTAATAGATGGGGAACTATTGTTTACCAATCAGGCAGCAAAGATTTTGAGTGGGATGCAACAGATCTTAGCGGAACTCCTGTGCCACAAGGTCTCTATGCATACATTATCAATTTCAGAAGTACAGAAACCAATGATGAAAGAAGGTACGAAAGAAGAGGCGGGGTAAATGTGTTGAGGTAATGGGGTAAAGCAATTTGGACATCCCCCTAAGCCTACCTCCAATGCTATTAAGTTAAGCTTTATTCAAACCTCAACCTTTTATCCTTCTCCGATGGGAGAAGGAAGCTTGTCTTAACTTAATAGCATTGAGTCCCCCTCAATGGGAATCGCCTTGATTTAACTTTTTATTTAGTAATTTGATTGATTACCCCTTCTTCAATTTTTTTGCCTTTAGATTGAGAAAGCAGTGTTAAAGTTTATTATTTTCATTTGTAAATTATTTGTTTCTTAATTGCCACAACTTGTACCGTCTTAGCTTTATGCCTCAAAGGATCCCTTCGGGAGAATTCGCAAATCCGAATATTCCTCTTCGGTTAATGTCTTCGGAAATCGTGCTTATTTCTACTGATTTAAATCTGTGAGACTATCCCCTTCGAGGGGATTATAGGGGTGTCACTTGGAAAGACAGCTTCATAGGCTCAAGCAAGTGACCAATAGAGCTAGTTATAGTAGAAAGAAGATTAAGGATAAAACTTGGCAAGTCAAAAGTTAACCTCAATTTAATGCAAAAACTTTAATTCCGAGATTTTCATATTGCCAGAACTTAAAAAAATGTACTATAGGTTTATTAAGGGTATATCGAAATTATTTTAATGATGGGCCGCTTTTAGAGAAAAAAGCACAACAGATTTCTGATTGAAAATTGTTGTGCTTTTGTAATTCAACAAAATTTAGATAAAGTAAAAATTAATCATCAATAGTCACTTGACTCCAGTTCTGACCTTTTCTAATTCTGTTCAGTTGAGTATGAGTAATCCCAAATTGCCTTGCTATCTGGCTGTATCGGGTTTTCTCATTTTTAAGCATCTTTTTGATGACTCTTACATCGGATTCCGTTAACTTATAACCCGTAATCCGTTTCTTGATTACCCTCGGATTTTTGTTATTATGATCAGCCAATTCCCTTTCAGAAACCCATTTAAGGTTACTAATGTGGTTATTTGCTTTATCATAATCCAGGTGAGTAACATAATGTTGACCATCATGTTCCTTTGGGATGTAAGCCTCGGCTACCAATCTGTGTACATAGTAACTCTGTGTGATTCGTTTATCAAATCTAACCATAATAGCTTGGTAGCCATTTACGTTAGAACCTTTGATAATTTTTCCAGTTTCGCGCGTAGAATAGCTTTTTACCCTGCCATAATTTGAAATCTCATATTTGGCATGAGGTAAATCGACATTAAATTCTATTTGCTTCCACTTTTCCAATTTTGGATCCATGTTATTCTTGTTTAGTTAGTGATTAAGGTTAAAGGTAAACAAAGATAATAAAAAAAATACCATGATTCTTAGATTATTCATAGTTATATTTTTTCGACCATAACGCCTGAAGCCTTTTTTTGAATTCCAATTCCCGTGCATTTCCTTGAGGCTCATAGAGTTTACGGCCTGAAATTTTATCAGGCAAAAATTCCTGTTGTACAAAATTTCCCGGAAAATCATGTGCATATTTATATCCTTTGCTATATCCTGAATCCTTCATCAATTTAGTAGGTGCATTTCGTAAATGTAGAGGCACAGACAAATCACCTGTATCACGAACCAGTTGGTTAGCAGACTTAATGGCTTTGTAAGAAGCATTGCTTTTAGGGGAACAGGCCAAATACACTGCACATTGAGAGAGTACAATTTCCGATTCCGGATAGCCAATCATGGTAACTGCCTGAAAGGTATTGGTGGCAATGACCAGAGCAGTGGGGTTGGCATTGCCTATATCTTCCGAAGCTGCAATCAACAATCTTCGTGCAATAAACTTTACATCTTCTCCCCCCGCAATCATTCGGGACAACCAGTATACTGCCGCATTCGGGTCACTGCCACGGATGGATTTTATAAAAGCTGAGATGATATCATAATGCTGCTCCCCTCCTTTATCATACATGGCCATCCTCTGCTGGGCAATTGCCCACACCTCGTCATTGGTAATACTTATTTTATCACTTTTATCATGGGCATCTGTTACCAACTCAAACAGATTGAGAAGTTTTCTGGCATCACCTCCTGAAAGGTTGAGCAAAGCTTCGTATTCCTTGATTTCAATAGATAGTTTTTTTAGCTTTTCATCTTTCTGCATAGCCGCTTCCAGCAAGCCCTTGAGTTCATCAATCTCCAATGCTTTTAAGGTGTATACCTGGCAACGGGACAATAAGGCAGAATTCACTTCAAAAGAAGGATTTTCTGTGGTGGCTCCTATTAAAGTGATTACCCCTTTTTCAACAGCACCCAACAAAGCATCCTGCTGGGATTTATTAAAACGATGGATCTCATCAATAAACAAAATAATCCTGCCTGTTCTGGAAGCTCGTTGAATTACTTCCCGAACATCTTTTACCCCGGCACTGATGGCGCTTAGCGTTTGAAAAGGAGCCTTCACCTGATTGGCGATAATATTTGCAATGGTGGTTTTCCCAACTCCCGGAGGTCCCCAAAATATCATAGAGGGAACCTTGCCTTGCGCAATGCTTAATCGCAAAACACCTTTCTCACCAATTAAATGTTGCTGCCCTACCAATTCACTTAAGGAAGTGGGGCGCATTCTTTCTGCCAGTGGTTGATCTTCTCCAAACATATTCTAGTTAACGTATCAATTTGAAATGCAATATGAGGATAATCTATTACTTTTGCCACATGAGAAAAACGTGGCAAATCCATGGCGCCCTTGCATTGGTCAGCCTTATTTATGGAGCCAATTATATCATTGCAAAGGGAGTGATGCCGGAATATATGAGCCCAAATGCCTTTATCTTATTCCGGGCTTCTTCTGCCACCCTGCTATTCTGGCTATTCCATTTTTTCACCTCCAAAGAAAAGGTGCAGAGTAAAAGAGACTACTGGAAATTTGCCCAATGTGCCGTATTTGGAGTGACGGCCAATCAACTGATTTTCTTCAATGGACTGAACCTTGGTAGCCCGGTAAACGCCAGTATTATTATGACAGTCAATCCTGTAATAGTATTACTGATTTCTGCATGGTTCTTAAAGGATAAGATTACCTCTAAAAAGATTATAGGTATTCTTCTCGGAGCTGTCGGAGTAATTCTGTTGATACTTAATAAGGAGGTAAGCCTCGACAATGATTCTTTCCTGGGAGATGTATTTATATTCCTGAATGCTACCTTCTACGCTATTTATTTGGTGATGGTAAGGCCATTGATGCAAAGATATGAACCCATTACAGTAGTGAAGTGGGTGTTTTTATTTGGAACTATTATGATTATTCCATTTGGGATTGTTCCGCTTGCAACAACAAGTTTCGAGAGTTTCAGTTCCGGGATCTGGTGGAGTGTGGTATATGTAGTTATTGGGACAACATTTCTGGCTTACTTGTTAAATGCTATGGCACTCAAACATGTGAGTTCAACCATTGTTGGATATTATATTTATCTACAACCTCTTTTTGCTACCGCTATCACCTTGGCACTTGGTCTTGAAAAATTTCAATGGGTAAAAGCTTTGTTTGCACTCATGATATTTTATGGTGTATATTTAGTAAGTCAAAAACCTAAAGAACGATGAAAAAATATACTACAGAAATTAAGTGGGCTTTCATTTTTATGTTAGTAACCTTTTTATGGATGCTTTTTGAGAAATTAATGGGGTGGCATGATGAGAATATCGAGCAACATGCAACCTACACCAACTTATATGCCATTCCCGCCACATTGGTATATGTATTTGCCCTTTGGGATAAACGTAAAAATGATTTATCCGGAAAAATGACCTGGAAACAAGGTTTTATCAGTGGGTTAATTATTAGTGTGATCATTGCAATTTTCACTCCCCTGACTACGCTTATCACCCATCAGTTCATTACACCTGATTATTTTGAGACAGTAAGTGATTATGCTGTCGTCTCTGAACAAATGACCCGTGAAGAAGCTGAAAGTTACTTTTCTTTGCAAAACTACATACTTCAAGGAGCCATTGTGGCCCTGCTGTATGGAGCAGTCACCTCTGCCATAGTCTCTATATTTTTGAGAAAAAAGTAGATCATTCACTACATTTTGGAGCCCGCTAAATGTCTTGCCAATGCTATTAAAAAAGATTGTGGGGACACAAAACGAGGCGGTAGTTAGCTTCCATCCTAGCTTGGGGTCAACCATCAGGCGTCTGACGGCTTATAGCCTTCTGACGCCAGATGTTACGGGAGGCGTCAGACGGTTTTGAACCGTCAGACGCCTGATTAGAACTACTCACCTATCCGTAGAGTTCCGCAGGGCTCTACGGATTTTCAATAATTGAGAGTCATTGACTCGGAATTTCTGTATAGCTTATCAAAGCACTATTTCAGCAATAAAATTCTACAAAAACCTCACAAAAGAATGAATGAGGAAACAAAAAAAGCATGCAAATACTTCTATAATTTAAATCCATAGTACAAACACACTCATTAATCGGATAAAATACAGGAAATAAAAGAATTATATAGCAATGTATATAACTTATTACCTATCTTACATAAATAACATTTGAAAACGAGAAATGTGAAATAATTAAAAGCAGTAAACCCACCAAATAAAATTTCTCCAAAAATGGAAAGGTTATTCTTGGGAAATTATTTCATTGCACTAAAAATATCATTTTTCTGTTTTCTATACAACGAATGTTATTGGTAAGCTTCTCCCCTGCCCCGGCTTATCATATACTCAGAAAGAACAGGGTTTTATAATTCAATCCAAAAGATATGAATGAATCTGATTTAAATAAAAGCTGTTACATTATTGCCATTGGAGCATCTTCCGGAGGAATGGAGGCCATCCATTCCCTTTTTGATAATACCCCGCTCGATGGCGTGTCCTATATAATCATACAGCATCTTTCCCCAACCCATAAAAGTTTTATGGCGGAATTACTGGAAAAACACAGTAAATTAAAAATATGTGAGGTAGAAAACGAAATGTATGTAAAACCTAATCAGGTATATCTGATGCCTAAAGGGAAAAACATGACCATTAGAAATAAAACTTTGTACTTAACAGACAGCAAAGCCAGGCCAACTAATACGGCTATTGATATTTTTTTAAACTCCCTGGCCGAAGATCAAACAGATAAAAGTATAGCTATAATCTTATCCGGTATGGGCAATGATGGAACCAGAGGAATAGCTGCTATTAAACAAAATGGAGGAATGGTCATAGTACAGGAACCATCTAGTGCTAAGTTTCCTGATATGCCTTTGAGCGCAATTGAATCAGGAAATGCCGATGCCATTCTACCGCCTAATTTAATCCCCGAAGAAATAATTTCCTATTTAAAGCGAGAGGAACTTAAATCTAATTTTTCGGATGAAATTTCTCAAGACAATGAAGATCAACTTTCCGAAATTCTTCATTTAATTAAGCAACATACACCTTTAGACTTCACTAATTATAAGCGGCCTACTATTATAAGACGAATAGTCATTAGGATGACTATTAATAAAATCAGTAGCCTTAAGGACTACATTGATTATATTCAAGAAAACACAGCGGAACTCGAGATTTTGGCTAATGATTTCCTTATTAGTGTAACAAAATTTTTCAGGGACAAAGAAGCTTTTGAGGTTTTAAAAGAAAAAGTAATTCCTGAAATCATCAAAAACAAACTCATGGTAGATACCCTCAAAATATGGGTAGTAGGATGTGCCACCGGTGAAGAAGCTTACTCGATCGCAATTTTAATAATGGAGCACCTTACAAAGTTGAAAAAAAACCTGGAAGTTAAAATTTTTGCCAGCGATATTGATAAAGGAGCCCTCGCTATTGCTTCAAAAGGTGTTTACAATGCTAACATTAAAAATGAGGTTTCTGAAAAATTATTGGGAAAGTATTTTATTAGAGAAGACAATAAGTATAGAGTAAGGGACAATATTAGAAAAATGATCATTTTTGCTGATCATGATATTGTAAAACAACCTCCTTATGGTAAAATTGACTTAATAAGTTGTAGAAATCTTTTGATTTATATTAATCCCATTTTACAGAAAAAAATTCTCTCCTCTTTGCATTTTTGCCTCAATCCGGAAGGATACTTATTTTTAGGGTCAAGTGAAAGTTTAGGGGATTTAAATAAATCCTTCACCACTGTAGATAAGAAATGGAAAATTTATAAAAGCATAGAAGTTCCTCGCCATAACAGAGATACTACTTACAGTACACCCGGATTAAATTTACCAAGTGTTGCGCAGTCCAATAATTTTGTCCCTAAAAAAAATATTCCCGAAAGTAATCTTACAGAAATAAACAATCATTCCATTCTGGAAGAATTGGGATTTGAGGCAGGTATATATGTAAATTCGGATTACTCGATTTTACAAACTTTTGGAAATTACGAGAAGTATCTATTGCCTAAACTTTTCAATTTCAATTTATTTGAAATGTTACCTGAAGAACTTTCTATTGCCACTTCTATTGCGCTCAAAAAAGCCATCAAGGATCAAAAGAAAACCAGTATGGATGAAGTGGTATTTACAAAAGATCAAGGCAAGCAGGTAATTGATTTAGTAGTTATACCCATCAAAAAGGCAAATGAAAAACAGGCTATTATGCTGGTATTATATAGCGACCATCATCAAGCGAAAAAAGCCAAAGAGAATAAAGAATATTTCGAATTGGATTTACATTCGCTTCACCACATCGATGATTTAAAGCATGAGCTAGCCACTGCCCAGGAAAAATTGAAAAATTCCTATAAAGCCTTGGATGAGTCTAATGACAACATAACCTCTTACAACGAGGAATTAATATCGAGCAATGAGGAATTGCAAAGCACCAATGAAGAGCTACAATCTGTCAATGAAGAGTTGCAGACAGTAAACAATGAATATCAGTTAAAAATCAAAGAATTAGCAGAGCTTAATGATGACTTAACCAACTTTTTTAAAGGTACAATTAACGGGCAACTTTATATTGACAAGGGTTTGATATTGCGCAAATTCACACCTCCTGCTACCAAGCAAATAAATCTTCTGAATAGTGATATTGGCAGACCATTAAGTGATATTTCTACAAAAATTAAGTTGCCAACACTTATTGACAACATACATATGGTCCTTCGCTCATCCATTTCAATAGAAAAAGAAATACAAACGCTTGATGGTCGTTGGTATCAAATGGTCATTACACCTTACTTTAAAGAACAAGAAAACATCAATGACGGTGTTATTGTTACTTTTAATGATATAACTGAATTAAAAAAAGTACAGCATAGGTTAGCTCGAATCAATGCAGATCATAATAATTTTATTTACTCAGCTTCTCACGATCTGAAAGGGCCGGTAGCTAATGTAAAAGGGCTGGTCTCTTATTTAACAGATCCCCGGAAAGCCGGAAATATCAGCCCTGAGGAAGTGCTGAATATGCTTCAAATTTCAATTACCAATCTTACAGAAACGATAGATGAGTTATCTGATATTGCTAAAATTGAAAGTGAAATTGAAAAAAGTGAACCGGTTAACTTAAAAGAACTGTTTGAAGAAGTCAGATTTAGTATTCAAGAGGAATTGACTAAATCAAAGGCTATAATAACCTGCGATTTTAAGGAGCCAATGGTATCATTTTCAAAGAAAAATTTAAGAAGTATACTATTAAATCTTTTAAGTAATGCTGTCAAGTATAAATCACCGGAAAGAGTACCTGAAATAAGAATTAGTACAGTGAGGGAAAATAACTTTGTGGTACTTTTAGTTGAAGACAATGGCATTGGAATGGAACCTTATAAAATTGAAGAAATATTTACGATTTTTAAACGTAAGCACAATCATATTGAAGGAACAGGAGTAGGATTGTATTTAGTGAAAAAAATCATTTCAAATGCTGAAGGCGACATTTTAGTAGAGAGCGAATTAGGTAAAGGTTCAACTTTTAAAGTGTATTTCAAAAATTGATGTACATTTTACGCTACACCAATACCTGAGGAAATTCATCAGAAAAGCCATCAGGTAAATGTTACCCCTGCTCTTTACTTGACTTAAAATGATATCTTAAACCATAGCTAAAACTGAGATAGGAGCCTTCGTGTACAACACTGCCTTTATACTCAGGCTCGTTTGCGTATTGGTAAGTAACATCCACCTGACATAATTTGGAAAAGCCCCTTACATAAGAAACATTGGTGTACATCTTAAACCGGCCATTAATTTGAAAATCAAAACCTGCTCCACCTTCTGCCACTGTATAATATTTCCCAACAGAGCTGTAATGAGTTTCTGTTGAGTAAATCACCTGTCCATTATTACTACTCCCTCCCAATCCTACTCCCGAATCCATGCTTACTCCTACATTGCCAGGATCTGTTACCCCCAGTTGTATACCCATGTTTCCGGTTACATATAACCAATCTCCTAATATGTTGATCCTCGCTCTGGAGCGTATAGGAACCTGGTAAAACAAGTCAGATTGATAGCTACCACTCAAAGTAAGGCTATAGCCATTTTTTACTGGTCTGGTTGCCACACCTGTCTCTAAACTGAAAATGGGGCTCAGTTGATAACCTACTAACAAACTTGTACCAGGAACATCTATCGTACGAAAATCAGGAGGTCCTAAGGCATCTCCTTCGTCAGAAATGAGATACAAATTCTGGATAAAATTAGCTTCTGCAGCTACATAAAATTTTGATTGGGCCTTAACGGCCACAGATGCCATACTTAAAAAGATAATTAATGGTAAAATCAGTTTCATTCTAAAGTTGGTTAGGTTTAGATAATTGTATAATTAAACTTTCATTCACAGATAAAATTGTAACTATGGATGGAGAAAACATATTACACCCCTGTATCATAAGTTTTCTCTTCATAAGTTTTTCAATACAGGGTTTATCATCATAAGATTAAAGGAGGATTTTATCTATAAAAGGGATTTAAGCCAACGGCTTAAATCAATAGATCCCCATCTGCATGGGAATGAAGTTCTAATAAAATTGGGAATGATAAAAAAACCAAAAAACCGATTATTTTAAAAAGAGACATCAATAGCTCAAATGATAGCCCTACTACCTACAAAGCCTGCAGATACCGTCATTCCCACGCACCTGTACGGATCGAAGCATCAGTAGGTGGGAATCTGACAAATGAAATGGAATTTCATTATTGAAGGATCTGATGGAGTAAATATATTTTAAACAAAAAAGCTACCCGGTTTCCCAAGTAGCTTTCATTTCAATTCTTATATCTATCTAAAATTTATCCTCTTAACTCCCGCACATCTCACAGTTATCAGGATCATCCAATGAACAGGCCATTTGGGCTTCTTTCAAAGCTCTCAAATCATCATCCGCTGAGGAATCCATATTGCTGTTAGTATTGGGCTTGGGTGCAGGTGTTGTATTCCTTGGCTCCGGCTTTACCTCTGTTTCCGGCTTTGGCTCACCTAACTGGGATTTATCAACCGTAAACTGAATAGCACTTGTGGCCGCTTTCGATCTTAGGTAATACATACCTGTTTTCAAACCTTTTTTCCATGCATAGAAATGCAATGATGTCAGCTTGGCAAAATTAGGATCCTGCAAGAATACATTCATACTCTGCGACTGGCAGATGAATGCTCCTCTGTCGGCTGCCATATCAATCACTGCTTTTTGAGAAATCTCCCAAACCGTTTTGTAAAGCTCTTTGATATGGGCAGGAATACCCTCAATATTCTGAACTGATCCATTTGCACCGATCAATTTGTTCTTCATATTGTCATTCCAGATACCTAGTTCAATCAAGTCACGCATTAAATGCTTGTTCACTATCACAAACTCACCTGAAAGTGTTCTTCTTGTGTAGATATTGGAAGTATAAGGTTCAAAGCATTCGTTATTCCCAAGAATTTGAGAAGTAGAAGCCGTTGGCATTGGTGCCAACAACAAGGAGTTACGTACACCATGTTTTTTCACTTCCTGCTTTAAAGCAGTCCAGTCCCATCTGTCACTTGGAGATACACCCCACATGTCAAACTGGAAGATTCCTTTGGAAACAGGAGATCCCTTATAAGTCTGGTAAGGGCCATCCACTGCTGCCAAATCTTTTGAAGCAGTCATAGCCGCAAAATACATGGTTTCAAAAATATCCTTGTTCAGCTTACGTGCTTCAGGGGAATCGAAAGGATAGCGCATTAAAATGAATGCATCTGCTAATCCTTGCACTCCCAGACCAATTGGTCTGTGTCGCATGTTGGAAGTTTCCGCTTCTTTTACCGGGTAATAATTAACATCAATTACTTTATTCAGGTTTTTAGTAGCTGTGTAAGTGATGTCATATAATTTATCATGATCGAAAACCGGATGACCTTTTTCATCCTGAGTAACAAACATAGGCAAAGCCAAAGAAGCCAGGTTACAAACCGCTACCTCATCTTTGGAAGTATACTCCATGATTTCAGTACACAGATTGGAAGATTTGATCGTGCCTAAATTCTTCTGGTTAGACTTCTTGTTCGCTGCATCTTTGTACAACATGTACGGAGTACCTGTCTCTATTTGCGACTCCAGTACTTCAAACCATAAATCCTGTGCTTTAACAGTTTTTCTACCTTTTCCTTCACGCTCATATTTTTCGTAAAGCTTCTCGAATTCCTCACCATAGCAATCTGCCAGGCCGGGAGCTTCATTCGGGCAGAACAATGTCCAGTCCGCATCAGCTTCTACCCTTTTCATGAATAAATCAGAAATCCACAAGGCGTAGAATAAATCTCTTGCGCGCATTTCTTCCTTACCATGGTTCTTTTTCAAATCAAGGAAAGCAAAGATATCCGCATGCCATGGCTCAAGATAGATAGCGAAACTACCTTTTCTTTTTCCACCACCCTGATCCACGTAACGGGCCGTCATGTCAAAGTTTCTCAACATTGGCACAATACCATTGGAAACACCACCGGTACCTTTAATGTATGAACCTGTAGCTCTTACATCATGAATGCTTAGACCGATACCGCCTGCAGACTGGGAAATCTTGGCAGTTTGTTTCAAGGTATCATAAATACCATCGATACTATCATCCTGAATGGTTAAAAGGAAGCAAGAGGACAGTTGTGGTTTAGGCGTACCTGCATTGAAAAGTGTAGGTGTAGCATGTGTAAACCATTTTTCAGACATCAAATTGTATGTTTTGATGGCTGCATCAATATCCTCACCATGGATACCAATAGATACACGCATCAACATATGCTGAGGGCGTTCCACAATTTTGGCATCTACTTTCATCAGGTATGATCTTTCCAGTGTTTTAAAACCGAAATAGTCATAGCCAAAGTCACGGTCATAAATAATGGCAGAATCCAGTTGAGCAGCATGCTTTTTTATGATACCATAAGTTTCTGTTGAAAGCAATGGTGCATTTTGTCCTGTTTTGGCATCCACATAAGTGTAAAGTCTTTTCATAGTGCTTGAAAAAGACTTACTGGTGTTTTTGTGCAAATTGGAAATGGCAATCCTTGCTGCCAGTTTAGCATAATCAGGGTGCTTCACAGTCATGGAAGCAGAAGTTTCTGCCGCCAGGTTATCTAATTCCTGAGTGCTTACACCATCATAAATACCATTAATCACTTTACGAGCCACATCAATCGGCTGGATATAGTTCAGATCCAGTCCGTAGCATAATTTCTCAATACGTGCGGTTATTTTATCAAATTTGACGGATTCCCTGCGTCCGTCTCTTTTTACTACTAGCATTTTTAATTGTAGGATTTAAGGTTCTTTAATATTTTCAATAGACTTTTTTCACCGGGTTTCCAGCGAAAACAAAACCCCTCGTATACTCATGAGGAGATCCCTGCTTCCACAGGGATGACGTGCCGGAATCTAAAAGTCCTCATCCAATGAGAACCTCGCCTGGTTATCATCGTCTTTTTTCATCACTCCTGCTTTCTGGTAATCTCCTACTCTTTTCTCAAAGAAGTTCGTTTTACCTTGCAGGGATATCATCTCCATAAAATCAAATGGATTGGTGGCATTATATAATTTAGGACAATCTAATTCAGTCAATAATCTGTCTGCCACAAACTCAATGTATTGACGCATTAAATCAGCATTCATGCCAATTAGGTTGACAGGCAATGAATCGGTTACAAATTCCTGCTCAATTCTTACTGCATCAGCAATAATGTCTATCACAGTTTGTTTAGGGAGCTGGTTTTTAAGGTGACTGTTATATAAAAGACAAGCGAAATCACAATGTAATCCTTCATCTCTTGAAATTAATTCGTTAGAGAAAGTCAAGCCAGGCATCAATCCTCTTTTCTTTAACCAGAAGATGGAGCAGAAACTTCCTGAGAAGAAAATACCTTCAACCGCTGCAAAGGCAATTAGTCTTTCTGCATAAGACCCTTCGTCAATCCAACGCAAAGCCCAATCTGCTTTTTTCTTTACGCAATCCATTGTATCAATGGCATTGAAAAGCATACTCTTTTCTTTATTGTCTTTTACGTAAGTGTCTATTAAAAGAGAATAAGTTTCAGAGTGTACATTTTCCATGGCTATCTGGAAACCGTAGAAAAATTTAGCTTCAGTATATTGTACCTCTGCTACAAAGTTTTCTGCCAGGTTTTCATTTACTATACCATCACTGGCTGCGAAGAAAGCCAACACATGCTTAATAAAGTATCTTTCATTGTCGCTTAAGTTATCCCAGTCCTTCTGGTCCTGGCTTAAGTCAATTTCCTCGGCAGTCCAAAAACTAGCTTCGGCCTTTTTGTAATATTCCCAAATGTCGGCATGTTGTATAGGAAATAATACAAAGCGGTCTTTGTTTTCCTTTAAGATAGGTTCGTCCAAATGTTCTATTACATCACTCATTTTCTAATAATTTATGTTTTGAAAAAATATCACGAGAAAATAAGGAGTAAATGGTGTTAATTATTTCTGTATAAAGTAGATACAAAAAGTTACGAACTGTAAAGCCAAAAATTTTCCCCTTATTTTGTCTTTCGTCTCTACAAATATTGGCAATGAAGTTGATAAATCAAAGGGTAAAAAGTTACAGACACAAGCATGTGGATAAGTCCTTAAATAACTGTATTACTGATATTTAAGTTCATTTATTTCAATTATACTTATGCCTATTTAGTAGCTATGAGAGGATAGTAAAAATATTAAAAAGTTTTCCACAAGTACAAGCGAAAATATTAGCTTAAAATGAGTAAAACAGAGAAATATTACACGCTTATTTATTATATAAAAGCCTCTCTTTCAGATCTTCCGGCATGTATTCTATGTGGGGTTCATGTTGATTAAGGAAAAAGTTCACAGGTCCATAGTAAGTATTGCCTGTTACGGGATCTTCAAATTTCCTGTAGATTCCTTTCTTCATTTTGTTGGACAAGGCAGCTGAAACAGAGCTCCTTACCTTTGACTTATTCAGTTCCGGTTCCTTTTCCATTATAAATTCCACTACTTCCATCGTTTTGACCAATTTCCGCCTAAAATCAATAAAATAGGCGATTTTTTTGGTCCATGGCCATTGATCATGGTAAGTATTAGTCTTTTGGTGCATAAGGTTTTGTTCTTCATTTTCCTGAAAAAGTGGTAAATTAAGGAGCGAATCCAAATGCACATCAATCTCATTGATCTCTGCTTTAAATTGATTAATTTTCAGCTGTAAAGTCTGCTTTTTCTCTTTTAAAGCTTTCACATACAGATCGGTGTATTTTTCAGGTATATTCAGTTTCATAAGCAATGGATTCAATGGAATGAAATATAAGCAAAGTAAAGTAAAAGAAGCAAGACAAGCAAGCAGATCAAGCGAATATCATCTCAAAAAGCCTGATAAAACCAGATATATGCTTTATCCGCTTTACTTTTAATAAAAATGAAGCAAGAATAGAATCGCTGTTGCAATGTGCAGAAGTACAAAACAGGAATTTACACTGTATAAAACCAATTAGTTTTGCAACTATTAATTTAATTCCTATCTTTGCATTCCTTTTGGGGAATTTTATAAATAATTAATCATTATTTCATGTACGCAATAGTAGACATAGCCGGAAAGCAGTTCAAAGTAACACAAGACCAGTTCGTTTACGCTCCATTAATGGAGGGTGAAGATGGCGCTTCCGTAGAGTTCGACAAAGTATTGTTATTAGACAATGACGGGAAAGTCGAAGTAGGTGCACCTTTAGTAAAAGGAGCCAAAGTATCAGGGAAAATCCTTGGACATGTAAAAGGCGATAAAGTAATCGTTTTCAAAAAGAAAAGAAGAAAAGGTTACAAGAAGAGAAACGGACATCGTCAGGATTTCACAAAAGTATTAATCGAAAAAATTTCAAACTAAGATAAACCATGGCACATAAAAAAGGAGCCGGTAGTTCCAAGAACGGAAGAGAGTCGGAAAGTAAGAGATTAGGTGTGAAAATATATGGTGGACAAGCTGCTATAGCGGGCAATATCATTGTTCGTCAGCGCGGAACCGCTCATCACCCGGGAGAGAATGTAGGTATTGGCAAAGACCATACACTATTTGCTTTAACAAATGGTGTAGTAACTTTCAAAAAAGGAAGAAAAGACAGATCTTACGTATCTGTTGAGCCAGTTAATTAATTCAGGTAGTAATTACTTGTGAAAAGGCCTGTAGCATTCAATTGCTACAGGCCTTTTTTTTTGCACCTCTCTCCTCTTCTTTGGAGGTTTTCATTTAAAGAAAGGGTTTTGTATAAAACAAATAAACAATAGAAAGTTTTATATTTAATAGAATATTCCTTATAATAGATTGAATTTTACTCTATCTACAATCTAAAAAAACTGAAACTATGGAAACTCAAATTCAGAAAAACACCACACCATTATCTACAAAGGATTGGTTAATCACGCTGATTATTACAGCTATTCCTTTAATAGGATTCATCATGCTACTTGTTTGGGCATTCAGCTCAGATACCAATGTTAATAAAGCTAATTGGGCAAAAGCCGCTTTATTACTAATGGTTATTTTCTTCGTTCTAGGTATACTGTTTAGCCTGGTATTCGGAGTAGGAATGTTCGCTTTATTAAATGGAAATGTTAATTAAATAGCGCCTGCTTAAACTAATAAAAAAGCCGTGGCAAATCAAATACCACGGCTTTTCTTTATCAAAAATCCAAATTGTTGATTGGAATAAGTTTCTTTATTTCAAATATCTATCCAAATAATTAATATAGTTATTCATCAAAAGCAAATAGCTTGGGTAGTTATAAGCCACACCATGCGCACCCGGAGGGAATATCTTTAAATCATGGTCTTTCCCGTTATCTATTAAAGCTTTCACTAATTGAAAAGTATTTTGAACATGCACATTTTCATCCATTGTACTATGTGCAATGAATATATGCCCTTCCAGGTTTTTAGCATAGGTAGTAGATGAAGAATTGATATAACCTTCCTCATTATCCTCATTCAAACCCATATAGCGTTCTGCATAAATACTATCATACAATCTCCAATCGGTAACAGGTGCGCCAACTAATGCCACTTCAAACACATCAGGATGATTCAGAATAGCAAAGCTGGACATATACCCTCCATAACTGTGGCCTCTTATACCAATCTTATCAGCATCTACATAACCTAATTCGGCCATATGTTTGGCTGCGTCAGCAAAATCCTCTCCTTCGGCATGTCCAAGGTTCTTATAGACTATCTTTTCGAATTCACGGCCGTAGCCTCCTCCACCCCTGTTGTTCACTTGAATTACTACATAACCATTATGTGCTAAATACTGGTGCCATGCACTCACACTCCATTGGTTATAGACAGATTGTGCACCAGGCCCGCCATATACATCAATTACCATAGGATACTTCTCTTTAGCATCAAAACCAACAGGTTTATAAATGGAGATATCAATTTTATCACCACTTCTGTTAGTGAATTGTGACAACTCAGGCTTTACAAAATGAACACCGGACAAAGCTTCGTTCACTGATTGATTCTCTTCCAGAGTTTTTACTAATTTACCGGGAGCATTTCTTAACTCCACTTTTGGAGGCGTATTTACATTAGAAAATCTATCAATATAATAGGTTGCTTCAGGGGACATATCAATATTATGTCTACCTTCCAATTCAGTCAGTTTCTTCTTGCCCTTACCATTGAAATTCACTACATATAACTGTCTTTCCAAAGGAGAGTCCTCTGTAGAACTGTAATATATCTTCTTTTTCTTGCTATCGACTGCATGAACAAATACTACTTCGTAGTCTCCACTTGTTACCTGGTTAAGTAATTTGCCATTGTAATCGTAACGATATAAATGTGCATAGCCCCCCTTGTCTGTTATCCAGAAAAACTCTTTGGTGTCTTTAGGGAAGAAAGCATAATGCATAATACCAGCAAAGAAATCGAATACATCAATCCATGCATCGGAAGTTTCCTCAAAGATCATATCGGCTTTACCTGAATTGGCATCTGTCATATAAATCCTCATTTCTGTTTGTGCCCTGTTCATTTGCATTACTGCCAACTTTGCTTTCTCAGCAGTCCAGTAAATTCTAGGGATATAGCCATCATTCAGAGGCACATTCATCCACTCCTTAGAATTTTTCGCTACATTAATTACCCCAATTTTTACGGTAGGATTTTTATCTCCCACTTGTGGATAAGGTAATTTCACCCATTCCTTATGAGTGCCCTCATAATCTGTCATTTGAAAGATTGGTACCTCACGCTCATCTGATTGCCAGAAAGCAATGTATTCGCTGTCATGAGACCACTCCCAGGCTTGAGCCAAACCAAATTCCTCTTCATACGCCCAGCCAAATCGACCATTATAAAAACCATCTTCCGCATCATCAGTCAATTGAGTTTCCTTTCTATCGGCCAAATCAAAAATGAAAAGGTTACCTCCTCTTTCATAGCCTACTTTTTTTCCATTAGGAGATAATTCAGCCGTTTGTGCATCTTTAGCTACTAAATCCAAAGTTTTGTCTGCGATGGAGTAATAGTAATAATCTGAGATTCCGGACCTGCGCCACACCGGACGAAAGTTGACCTGAAACAATAAATACTGGGAATCATCTGACCACTGAAAAGACACATAGTTAAAAGCCTCCTCAGAATTGGGAATTGTTAAACCTTCAGTACTAAAAACCAGTTTCTCCTCATTTGTTTTAGGATTAAAAGTTTTTATTAATTGGGCTCCCTCTTCATTTCGTTCGGTAAATGAATAAGCCTGCCCATCATTGATCCAGTTCACATTACCGGGCCCGCTGTCACCATTCAATGGCCTCAAGCCGACCATGGCTTCCTGAAAAGAAGAAAAAGTTTGTTTCTCCTGAGCAAAGCCAGAATAACTTATTAATAATAGCAAGAATAGAATCTGCCATCTACGGATATTTTGCATATTTTTGAGATTTATATGATTTGATAAATTGAGAGGGAAGTTAAGAAAAGATTGGAAATTTCTATCTGATTTATTGATAAATGGTGCCAGGTGTTGATGTGTTTGGGTGAAGAGGTGTAGAAGTTGGCAGATTGTGTGGTAGTTCCCTTTCAACCACTACACAGTCTGAGTGGGCCACAAACCTTTATATTTATGACTTCACCCTGCAATTTTTTAAACAAAATGCTGTATTAGTGCTTATTTTCCTTTCATTCTTTTTACCTCAAAATTAAAAAAGTCTTCAAGTCGATTAGTTCCGTATGGGTTTGCAATATTATCCAATGCCATTGCTGTTAAAAAGAATTCAATCGGTCCATAAGTTTTTGAAGATGTAAATGTTCTCAAAAACCAAATCGTAAATCTCCTTGTCCAATCGGGAAGATGAATAATTTTTTCAGGTTTTTGCCATGCCTTCAGTGCTAGTTTGGCCAATTCATTTTGAGTTAAAATATCAACTCCTCCTACTGATTCTTCTTTAACGCCCATAATTATCTTATCAACGCATACTTTTGCCAAATCCTCACCGTGAATTGGGTTTAATTTTAATTTTCCATCTCCGAACAAAAACACCCGACCAGTTTTTGCCATATTTAGAAAATCTTTCATATCAGAAAAGAATCCATTTGGACGTAAAACACAATAATGAATCCCTGAATTTTTCAATTCATCAACAAATTTTTCTTTTGCTTGAAATATTTTGAGGTGCCTCAGTTTATCTCCGTTTATTGCAGAAATATATTGAAATGCTTCAACTCTATCTTTTAACGCCTCTTTTAATAAATTTGAATTTCCTTGGTAGTCAACATCCATATAAGTCATTCCATCCTTTTGCCTGGTAATACCAATAGAAGAAAAAACCCAATCAATATTATTTGTTATACCCTTTATAGAATTTGGTTCTGTTATTTGACCTATGAAAACATCGTCAATATTTTTAAATTTATCTTTTTGAGTTTTTTTCCTAATCAAAACTCTTACCCAGAAACCTCTGCTTTTTAGTTCCCTTACCAGGTATTGCCCTAGATATCCAGTTGCTCCTGCTACTAAAACTCTCATTGTATTCATCTTTTTAATACAAACTTAGAGGTTCTGTATCTACATTTCCCTTGACGATCGTCAAGATTTTTTTTTATTGAATACTCGAGTTTTTATTCTACTCAAAGTTTCAGGAGAGACACCTAAAAACGATGCAATATATTGCTGTGGAACACGCTGGAATAGTTCTCCTTGCGTATTTAATAAATCAATATAACGTTCTTCTGCTGATTTTGTCACAAACGAGGCAATTACCTTTTGACTAGTTATTAATTCATTTTCTGTTGCGATTCTGGCAATTACTTCAAATTTGGGAACTTCTTTTAATAAAGTTTCGATTTTTGATTTTCTAAAAACAAAGATTTCTGTTTGTTCAACTGCCTGATAATTTTCAATTGCCGGGATATTGAAAGTATAGCTCTCTCCAGCACATATAAATTGTCCTTCCGTGTAAAAGAAAGCTGTTTTATCGCTACCATCCACATTATAAAAAAGCCTTACACACCCTTTTGTCACAAAATAGATTTCGGTAGATATTTTTCCTTCAGTGAAAATTATCTCATTCTTTTGATAGGTAATTTTTTCTACAGCATTTTGAAGCAATAGAATTTCATGTTCACTAAGTGGTGAATACACTTTTATATTTTCTATTAATCTATCCATGCTTGGAATTTTGCACCTAACTATATTTGCATTAGCTACAACAGCTTAGTGTGTTACATTCTTTTCCTATTTTACACTCATTTATGCAAACCTATTTCAGAATAAACTACGACACATTACCACCTAATCACTTTAGCACTTAAGAACCTCTGCTGACGGATTTAATCAGAACAATGAAAACTGTGACAGTTGATCGATAAAGTGGGGAATTACACCCGGCCATACTGCTATAGTAAATACAATGCCAAATGCAGCTCCATATAAATGGGCATCATGATTGATATTATCCGACATTCTCTTTCCCTGATAATAAGAATAAAGGATATAAATAGCTCCGAATATAAAGCCCGGCAGGCACAATAATCCATATAAACACAACTCATTCAAAGGATTGAATAAAATACTGCTGAAAACAACGGCCGAAACAGCTCCTGAAGCCCCTAAAGCATTGTAGTGTGGACTGTGTTTGTATTTCACCACAGTTGAAAGATCAGAAACTACAATTCCTACTATATACATTATAATATAAAGCAGTGTACCATATTCTGATAGGTTATTAAAATACGCCTCCACAATTCCCCCAAAGAAAAACAGTGTGAGCATATTAAAAATTAAGTGAACATAGTCCGCATGAAGAAAGCCGGAAGTCACTAAACGGTAATATTGGTTATTATGTACTATCTGATAGGGGTTCATCAGCAGTGCCTTTTGTTTTTCAGGATTGCTCCAGGCCCAAATAGATATAATGGAAGTGACGATTATAATTATTAATGTAGTACTCATTTTAATGTTCTCTTTTGATCAGATAGTGAAAAAAATCAGACAATAATTGCTTCTGCTTTTCATTGCCTTTTATGGATTCCAGATTGGCAAAGCCTTTTTGAAAATATTCATCCATTTTCGCTTCTGATAATTCTTTTATTTTCAAATTTTGATAAATACATTTTACAGCTTCTACTTTTTCTGATTTATCGAATTCAGTTTTTGAAAGCCATTGATCAAGTAATTCTTTATCCTCACCTTTTGCCAGTTCTTTAGCTTTTATCAACAAGTAGGTTTTTTTATTGGAAATAATATCCCCTCCAACTTGTTTGCCAAATTTGGACTGGTCAGCATATACATCCAATAAATCATCCATCAATTGAAAGCCAATGCCTATATTCACTCCCATTTGATAGAGCTTCTCCACATCCTCTTTATCAGCATCGGCTAAGATAGCACCAAATTCCAGGCTGAAGCCCAACAGAACAGCAGTTTTTTGCGAAATCATACTGATATACTCTTCTTCGCTAACTATGTCCCGCTTTTCAAAATTCATATCATGCTGCTGACCCTCACAAACTTCTGCAGCACAACGATTAAATTTCCTTAATACCACTGGCAGTTTTTCAGGCGGACAAAAATTTAATATTTGCTCATAAGCACGTACCAACATCACATCACCGGAAAGAATGGCTACCGGAGCATTCCACTTTTCATGCACTGTTACCTGCCCTCTTCGAAGCGGGGCTTCATCCATAATGTCATCATGCATTAAGGTGAAATTATGGAATATTTCAACCGCCAAAGAAGCATCTATGGTTTGATCATCGGCTGATTTATATAATTGATAAGCTAATACAGATAGCAATGGCCTCATTCTTTTTCCTCCTAAAGCCATAATGTATGCGATGGGATCATATAATTCAGCAGGACTTTCACCATAAGAAAGTTGGTCTATACGCAAGTTAATGTTTTGTATTATCTGTTGGATATTTTTATTCATACTTTCAATTTCACGCCCAAATATACATGCTTTTAAAATAGAGAGGAAAAGTATTGGTGGGTTTTAAATTTCAATAACCCCACTATCATATTTAAAGCATTACTACTCTTTTTTGTTTAAAAAAACCAGATCATATTAATTACCTTCCACTTTTTTTTTAATAAAATATCATTCCGTATAACATCTTAAATTCACCAATATATTTGCTACTTAACAACTACCCTAAACTATAATTAGGATGCCCCTGCGAAATGCAAAATTAAACTCTATTTAATAAAACACTTCTTGTTCTTATCTGCCTGATTTTCTTTAAAAAAGATGAAACAAGACTTGCTCAGAGTCGTTGATCTGATTAGTTTTGCATAATAATTCCTAAATAAGAATTATTACTGATTAGTAAATAATATAGGTGGTCACATTAACAGACATAAAAGACAAATTAACAGAAGCCAATTTAAAAATCACACATCAAAGGTTGGTGATTTATGAGGCTTTGTTAAAATGTATGAACCACCCGACAGCTGAGTACATCTACGATAAAATCAAAGAGGACAATCCCTCTGTATCACTGGGAACTGTTCATAAAACACTTGACAAGTTCGTGGAAGTGGATTTGGCCAAGAAAGTATTATCAACCGATCATTTAAAAAGGTTTGATGCCAATATTAGCAAGCATAACCATATTTATTTAGAGAATTCAAAGGAAATAATAGACTATCATGATGAGGAATTACAACAAATAATCCTCGATTATCTGAAGAAGAAAAAATTGAACAACATCAAAATAAAAGACGTTCAATTACAAATAAATGCAGACAAAATCGATAAGAAATTGTCCGTTTCAATAAAGTAAATCTTATAACTTAAAACAATAAAACAAATGTCACTAGTAGGAAAAAAAGCCCCGGTAATTAATACACCAGCCGTCATTAATGGTGAAGAAATTGTAGAGAACTTTTCATTAGATCAATACTTAGGAAAAAAAGACGTGATTTTCTTTTTCTATCCTAAGGATTTTACTTTTGTTTGCCCTACTGAGATTATTGCATTTCAGGAAAAGTTAGCTGAATTCGAAAAAAGAGGAGTCGCTGTTGTTGGTGCTTCTTGCGATACTGAAGAAACTCACCTTGCGTGGTTAAGTACTCCTCAGGAAAAAGGTGGAATCGAAGGTGTTAACTATCCTTTAGTTGCTGATTCTTCTAAAACTGTAGCTAACAACTTTGGTGTTTTGGCCGGTGACTGGAATTACAATGAAGAAGGTGATTTGATATTTGAAGGTCAGCCGGTAGCATACAGAGGAACTTTCTTTATTGATAAAGAAGGAGTTGTACGTCATGAAACCATCAATGATCTACCATTAGGCAGAAATATTGACGAGATGTTAAGGATTGTTGATGCATGGCAACATGTTGAAAAATTCGGTGAAGTATGTCCTGCCAACTGGGAAGAAGGTAAAAGTGCAATGCAAGCCACTAAAGAAGGTGTATCTTCTTACCTTGCCAGCAATAAAAAATAATTGAAATTCAATTTCATTGAAATCCTGCTAGCGAGAGTTAGCAGGATTTTTTTTTACTCTTTAATATTAAGAGAAATTTGCTCGCTATATTTTCAGCGCAATAAAATTCAGCGTAATTTTACCCGATGGGGAAATTGGTTTATCAATTAGGTATTTTTCTGCTCAAAACATTCTTGCATACCCATGCCCTGTTCAATCAAAAATCTAAACTATCTGTTCAGGGGCGTAAGAACCTTTTCTCTGAATTAGAAACCACACTAAATGGAAATAAACGTCCGTTGGTATGGTTCCACTGCGCTTCCCTGGGAGAGTTTGAACAAGGAAGACCATTGATAGAAGCATTTAAGGCTAACTTCCCTGAGTACTTCATTCTTCTTACCTTCTTTTCCCCCTCTGGTTATGAAGTAAAAAAAAGTTATGAGCACGCTGATTATATCAGTTATATGCCTTTAGATAGTTCAGGAAATGCAAAGCGTTTTGTGAAGATTGCAGAACCTAAAATGGCCTTCTTTATTAAGTACGAATTCTGGTATTTTCATTTAAAAGCATTATCAGCTATTAACTGTTGGATATTCTCAGTATCAGCAATTTTCCGGAGTGAGCAGGTTTTTTTTAAACCCTACGGCAAATTCTACCGAAGTTTATTGAAAGAAATTGATCATTTTTTTGTGCAAAATGAAAGCTCGGAAGCCCTTTTAAAAGGCCTTCATATTTATAATGTGAGCATAACAGGTGATACACGCTTTGACAGGGTGAATGAGATTGTTCAGACAATACAACCTAACCAGAAATTTTTAAAATTTGCAGATGGTCATCAGTTATTAATTGGCGGGAGCACCTGGGAGCCGGACATAAAAGCCATTGCTCCATTTTTGCAACAACATGAAAATTGGAAAGCTATTATTGCTCCTCATGACATTAGTGAACAAAACCTGAAAATTCATGAAAGCCAATTGAAAATTAAAACCATCCGATTAAGCAAGATTCCTAATGAAATTCCTGCAGATGTAAAAGTGATTTTGATTGACAATATTGGAATGCTTTCCCAGTTATACCAATACGGAACTGTAGCTTTTATTGGAGGGGCCTTTGGTGCCGGCTTGCACAATACGTTGGAAGCCGCCTGTTTCGGACTTCCAATCTTCTTCGGTAATAAAAACTACCAGAAATTTCAGGAAGCCAGGCAGTTGCTGAAGATCGGTGCCGCCCATACTGTCAGTGAAGGAAATGATTTCAACCTCCAACTTGAATCCCAACTACAGGAAAAAAAGTTAAGCCTTATGTCAGAAAAAGCTCGCATTTTTGTTAACGCTAATTTGGGGGCCACAGATAAAATTATTCAACATGTTACACCTCTCGTTCACCAAATAGAAAAGTCATGAAAGGAAGAGTTTTTAAATCAACCGGATCGTGGTACACAGTAAAAGTGGATGGGAAATATATTGAATGCAGGTTAAGAGGCAAAATGCGTTTGGATGATGAGAAAGTAACCAACCCTGTTACGGTGGGTGATTGGGTAGGTATTACCATGGACAATGAAAAAGAAGGCATTATTTACGAGGTGTTGCCGCGAGAAAACTATATTATTCGTAAATCCACCCGCAAGAAAAAACATAGTCATAGATTAGCCGCCAATATTGATCAGGCCATTTTAATTGTTACCCTTGTTGCCCCTCGTACAAGTTTAGGTTTTATTGACCGCTTTTTAGTCACTTGTGAATCTTTCAGGATACCTGCTATTCTGGCTTTCAATAAAGCAGACTTACTGGATGAGGCCGGACTGAATTCTTACAAAGAATTGAAGTTCGATTATGAGGAATTGGGTTATCAAACGCTCTTAATATCAGCTGAAACCAATCAGGGAATTGAACTGCTGAAAGAAAAGTTAACTGGTAAAACAAGTCTTTTTGCCGGCCATTCAGGAGTAGGAAAATCTACTTTGTTGAATTTACTTTCTCCAAAAATTACTCAAAGGGTAAGTGAAATATCCGAATCTGTGGGAAAAGGGGTACACACAACCACTTTTGCAGAAATGTTTGAAGTATGGAACAATACCTATGTAATTGACACCCCCGGCATTAAAGAGCTGGGGTTATGGAACATTGGGGATGAGGAGTTATGCCATTATTTCCCGGAGATGAGAAAATATATTGGGGCTTGCCGCTTCCACAATTGCACACATATTCATGAACCGGGCTGTGCATTTCGCGATGCAATGGAACAAGGAAAAATTGCACCTTTCCGTTATGAAAATTATTTGAGCATGCTTGCTGATGATGACAACAGGCGGTAAGGAAATTTCTCTTTCAATGTTTATCTTCTCAAGAAATTATTAGCCAACCGAGCTTATAAGAAAGGAAATACTGTGGAAAAACCTTAATTCAATTGATGTTCCCACTAATAATTCATTTATAACAATACAAAGAGTACATATGAATTATATTAAGTACATCTACATCAAACAGTAATATAATAACATTAAAGCCTTATCTTTGATTTACATAAAGGAGATATTCCCCTATATCTATCCAACAATTGAATTTATTATTGTTTATGAGCTGATTGCTTACTTCCTTTTGTGCCGTTTTTTTATTGGGAGAACTTTGAATAAACTAATTATAGTTTATATTTAATTGTATTATTTTTTTTTAAAATTAAAAAAGTATGTTATTTAAAACGCAATCAATTAGAATTAATTTATGGATTGTAATTACTTTTTCTTTAATATTCTGCCATGTTGCCAAAGGGCAAAATGCAGCAGACTATACATTTTCCGCAGAAAATAAAAGTTACTCCCCTATCACAGGTGGAACTATTATCAGCAATAACCCTTCACATGACGATGAGTATTTTGCCAGCCAATCCATTGGTTTTGATTTCGGTTATCTGGGGAGCAATTTCACCCAAGTGGGTGTTTCTACTAATGGCTTCATCACTTTGGGGACTAATGGAGATGGTCACTTTTTTCCCATTTCCGAAAATTTATACTCTGCAATATGTGGCCTTTCTGGTGATTTAACTTCCCAGACGGATGCTGAATTACGTATCGAAACTTTAGGAAGTGCCCCTAACAGAATATGCGTAATTCAATGGTCCGGCTACAGAAACTACGGGGAAGCCGGAAACTACAACTTCCAAATCCGATTATATGAAACCATCAATGAGGTAGAATTCCATTACGGAAGCATGTCTCATAGTGGCAACGACCAAACAGTGCAGGTGGGGTTAAACGGAAACACCAATACTGATTCAAACCATAGAACGATAGCCTCCGCAGTAATATGGACTCCTGCCAATACCATTAATGCCACTGACAATAATTACGGCTTACCCTTAAGAAATGCGGCCTATCCTGAGGATGGTCTTTCGTTTTCCTTTTATGAAGAAAGAGCTGATTTATCAGTCGATCTTTCAGTAAACTCCAGTAACCCCTGTGTAGGTGAAGAGATAATTTACCAGATTGATTTATCTTCATCTGCCACCACAAGTACAGGAGCCGTTTCTGTTTTATGTCAGTTGCCGGCAGGCTTAACATTTATCGATGCTGAAACAGTAAAAGGAAGTTACGATTCCGGAACAGGTATATGGGATGTGGGAACTATGGCTGATGATGAAGAAGCTATTTTGCTGATCAGGGCCTCCATTAATGCTGATCAGGGTGGTAGTAGCCTTTTTACAGAAGCAAGTATTTCCAATTCCAGTATTTGGGATCCTTTTTCCGCGAACAACACTTCCAATCTAAGCATCACAGTTAAAAACAATGCCCTGCCGGAAATTTCTTCAATAAGCGACCAGACAGTTGGCTACAATCAAAGCTCTTCTCCTATCCCTTTCACGATTAGTGACCTGGAAACTGCTGCGGATGATTTGATTTTCAACTTAACCTCTTCCAATACTACAACTATCCCTCTTTCAGGCCTTGAAATACAAGGTACAGGAGGAAATAAATCATTGGTTATTACTCCGGGATTAAACCAATTTGGCACTTCCACTATTACCATTGAAGTATCAGATGGGATTTGCTCCTCCTCTATCTCCTTTTCTGTAGTAGTATTCAAGCAAACATATTCCGATTTCGAAAGTGCCCAGATTGTAGTAGGTCAAATGGATTTCAATACAACCAATACCACTGCAAGCCAGATAGTCGCACCAGGTTCCAATAGCTCAGCAGTAAGTGCAAAAGGAGTGTTAGCAGTTGGATCACAAACAAAAAACAGGGTATTGATTTGGAATAGCGTGCCTACAGCAAATGGCACAGCTGCCAATATTGTAATTGGTCAAAGTAATTTCACAGATGAAATTGCTTCAACAAGCACTTCAGGCTTAAGAAACCCTGACGGTGTGGCATTTAGCCCTGATGGCAATAAACTCATTGTGGCCGATGCAGGAAATAACAGGATTTTAATATGGAATACCATTCCCACTACCAATAATCAGCCAGCGGACGTGGTTATTGGTCAATCCAACTTTACTAATAATACCACCGGTTTAGCTGACAATAGGTTTAACAGACCAACAGATGTGCAAGTTACACCGAATGGAAAAATGATTGTCACAGACAGGAACAATAACAGGGTACTCATTTTCAACAGCATACCTACTACTGATTTTGTCAGTGCCGATTTAGTAATTGGTCAAAGCGATTTTACATCCAATACTGGCGAAACTTTGCAAAACAGATTAAGGGCACCATGGAATACATCCCTTGCCAGGAATGGGAAATTGATTATTGCGGATGATGGTAATAACAGAATATTGATCTTCAATAGTATTCCCACTTCAAATGGAGCAAATGCTGATGTAGTAATTGGTCAAACAAATTTCACCAGTGCAACAAGTGGATCTACTGCTGATAAATTTAATAGTCCGGGCGTTACAGTTTCCCCATCGGGAGTAGTTGCTGTAGCCGATTACTTCAATCATAGAGTATCTGTTTTTAACGAAATCCCCTCAGTAAATGGTGCAAGTGCAGATATTGTATTGGGACAGCCGGATTTCACCCAAAATGTAGCTTTTAATGATGGGGCAGGTGTAAGCGGAACACCAACAGATAAGAATATGAGCGAACCCTATGGGATTAACTTTGACTTAAATGAAAGACTTTTTGTAAACGGAAGAGGAATGCACCGAATGATGGTTTTTGGTGAAACTCCGGATCAGGAATCTGAATTGGCGCTCACCTTTAGCACCAACAATGCTACTCCATGTGTTCAAAGCCTGGTTTCTTATACCGTCAACATCATCAACAATGGCCCCAGTAATGCTACGAATGTTACCATTTCTGCTGCCTTGCCAGTAGGATTTACCCTTGAGGAATCCACAGCCAGCACCGGAGATTATAATGAGGAGAGCGGCTATTGGTCTATTCCCTTTATAGGAAATGGTGAAACCGTAAGTTTGGAATTAAGCGGAAAGGTGAATACAGGTCAAAACCTCAATACTATTACAGCTTATGCAAGCGTAAGATCTTATGACCAATCAGATACAGACTATAGCAATAATTCAGGTAATGTGGTAATTACAGTTGCAGACAATGTAGCCCCTGTCATTTCAGAGATAGATGATGTAATTACTGACTACAACACAGCTACTGATGCTATACCTTTTACGATAACAGATGCGGAAACTTTAGCTTCCGACCTGAATATTTCCGCTCAATCTTCCAACATAACTATTGTCCCGAATGCCAACATATCAATTAGTGGGACGGGCGAAAACAGGACTATCACATTAACTCCCGCCAATGATCAATTCGGTACTGTAAGAATTACCCTCACAGTAGATGACGGTTTTTGCAGTACTGACCTATATTTTGATGTTTTTGTAGGAAATGTATGGCTGGGCTATTCCAATGAATGGAATACGGTGGAAAACTGGTCTGCATTCGTTCCTGCATCCAACTACAGTGTTTTTATTCCATCTAGTCCGATTGGAGGTAATTTTCCGGTCATCAATTCCGATGCTTCAGTTAATAATATAGGTATTGCCAATGGAGCAGTTTTAACTATCAATGCCACAAGGAACCTGGATGTATATGGGGATTTCTATAATGATGGCGTTGAAACAACCGGAAACGGAAACATCAATATGGTGGGAAGCAGCAGCCAGGATTTCAAAGGTTTAGTTGGTGGTTTAGCCATCAATAATGTAAATGGCGTAACTATGAATGGTGAAACCAATATTAAAGGCGTGTTAGATCTAATCTCTGGAAATCTAACTGTAGGCAATAATACGATCACTATTAGAAACATTATTAGTGGAACAAGTTCCAATCTCATCACCAACAGCACCTCTTCCCTGATAGTTGAAGGAAGTGTATCTGGAATTGAGGTTCCTGGTCAGATAAACCATCTTAATAACCTTTCCTTAGATAATGGAAACGGATTAACACTTACAGCTAACTTAATTGTAGATGGAGAATTGTCACTTGATGCCGGAAGCCTGATGTTAAATTCACATGATCTTACGCTTAATGGCAATGTCACCAACTCTACAGGTGATGTGAGTGGGAATATACTCTCCAACATTACCATCACCGGAAGTGGGGATGCAGGGATTTTACCCATCAACAGCACCAATAATTCCCTAAATAATTTCCTCATCAATAGGTCAGGTGGTTCAATTACGTTAAGAAATAACCTGAAGATTAGCGGAACTCTTACATTATCAGGAGGTATCATCGTAATGGATAATGGAATTTTTGAAATAGAGAACTCCAATTCCAATGCAATCTCATCATTCAGCAGTACATCATTTGTAGATGGAAAATTAAGAAGAAGTGTGTTAGCAGGTCAAAATTATGATTTTCCTGTTGGTTCTGCCGATTTTTCCGAATTAGTCAACTTAAGATTCAATTCCATTAGCGAGGCTACCAGCCTTGATGCGGAGTTTGTAACAGGCTCCCCCGGGACTCCTCCAGCAGATCTATATGTCGGCTCGAATGCTGTAGATGGCATCTTAAATTATGGATATTGGACAATAAGTCCAACCAATGTAGCTGCCAATATAAATTATGACATTTCAATTACTTCCATTGGCCATACCAATGGAGTGGACCCACTACATCATGTATTGTTAAAAAGAGCCAATAGTGGTGTTGACTGGGGTATTCAGGGTGATTATTCATCGCTAAACGAAGGAGGAAGTTTCTCTGATCCTATTACCGTATCAAGAGCCAATTTAGCGGCATTCAGTGATTTCTCAATTGGCGCTTCTTCTGAAGGGCCGCTACCTATCAGTTTGAATTATTTTAAGGGTAAATTAACTCATAAAGGAGCTGAATTAAATTGGAAGACAAGCAGTGAACTCAATAATGACTTTTTTGAAATCCAGAAATCAGAAGATGGAAGATCATTCAAAAAGATTGGGCTTGTAAAAGGAAATGGGACTACAGACGCTTTCAGCCAATATACTTTTGTGGACAAGAGTGAAAATTCCGGCACTACCTATTACAGATTCAAACAAGTAGATTATAATGGAGAATTTGCCTATTCACCTATAGTTTCCATTGACTTTAAAATGAAAGCCGGAATAATTTCCCTTTACCCCAATCCAGTAAAAGATGACCTCAATATCCATTTTGATGATAATGACCTATTAAGCTGTACTGTTTCAATATACAACAGTATGGGGGCATTAATGTTAGAAAAACGATATGTATTAAAAGGAGAAAACGAACAGAAAATCACCATTGATTTAAGTAGTTTACCTTCAGGGTTTTATCAGCTACAAACCATTTCAGGGTCTGCTATTGGCCCATTGGTGAACCAATCTAAAATTATAAAAAAGTAAGCCTATGACATGAAATACTTAGCTGGAAATGACCCATTTCGTAGAAAGGCCTACTGACAAAAAAATCACAAAAGTGAATTAACGGAAGCAATATTTATTTCTTCCAGCTATAGGCTTAATGTCCATCAATTGATGATAATTTCTGTTTAATATTTTTTTTCTAAATTTAAGAGTTCATTATTCCAGCAAAACTACAATTCATTAACTGATGGAAAACAAAATTTGTATCCAATGCGAAAAACCCATACATGGGCGGGCGGACAAAAAATTTTGCGATGACTATTGCCGTAATGCATACAACAATCACTTCAAGAGAGGAAGCAACAATCTGATCAGAAACATCAGTAATGCACTCCGTAAAAACAGAAATATCCTGGAGTCTCTTTTAATAGAGTCGGAAGAAACCATCCGGGTACCCAGAGAAAGGTTGTTGGCATCTGGTTTTATATTTAAATATCATACACATACCTATACCAATAAGCGGGGCGATATATACAATTACTGCTTTGATTTTGGCTATCTGGCACTGGACAATGATTGGTACCTGATTGTAAAAAAGAAAGAAAGGCAACAAAACAAAAACTGAATTTTATAGTTCTTTACGGAAAGTATAGGAGGCTGTGAGAAGAAGTATTTGCGTTTCACGTTTCCATTCAAAAGATTGAAAAAAATCCGGCCCGTAATTTTCACCTGCAAAGTTTCTGGTATCAAAAACATCCCTAAAACTGGCACTTAATGATAATTGCTTGTCCCAAAAATGCTTCTGTAAACTCGCATCCAGGTAGTATCTGGCCAAATCCCTCCCTTGAGCTTCTATCTCAGGAGCAAAATAATTCCCGGTGAGCTGTAAATTAATTCCCCATGGCAAGCTTACATCAGTAGTCAGTTTCGCATACCATGAAAGCCCTCTGTTAGTGAAGCTATTATCGAGGTTAGTTCCGTCTACCTGTACCTCAAAAATAGAATAACTGGCATTTACTACCCACCAATCAGTAATTTCAGTGGTATTGATTAATTCTACACCATATAAATTACTGACATTGAGATTTTGTGGCCCACGATAAGATATTCCATCCAATACTCTTACTATCCAATCCACCTGACCATCTATTCTTCTATAAAATGCATTTGAGGTTAAATTGAAACGACCTAAATCAAGCATATGTCCTAATTCAAATGAATTGATGTATTCAGGTTGTAAATTAGGATCTCCGATACGCACATTCAGGGAATCGGCAAAATCCGGAAAAGGGTTTAACATCCAGGCATTTGGTCTGTCTATTCTACGGGAATAAGTTGCTTTAAGGGTATTTTCTTCATTAAGCGCATAATCCGCCTGCACACTCGGGAAAAAATCCAAATATTGTTGCGTATTCACTTCATTGGTATTTATCAACTCACTCCTTACAAAAGTTTGTTCAGCCCTTACTCCTAAAGCGTAGTTAAATTCACCTACTTCCCCTGAAAAAATACCATACAAGGCATGAATTTGGTCTGAATAATCAAATTGGTTGGAAATGCTATCCTGATTTCGGAAATCCTCTAACTCCTCATCATAAATTTCATAAGTATAATCATTCAGGAAATTCCTGAAAGTAGATTTGTAACCTGTTTCAATTTTTCCAATAGACAGAGGTTGTACATAATCTATCTGAACAATGGAAGTGTTTCTAAATTCATTGGTGTGGGATCTTTCGAGCCGGTCAGGATTTCGGTTTTCAGGAATTAAGGCATTGTTATAAACATCTATAGCCTGATCTTCTTCTTGCCCTCTAATAGAAACACTTGTCAATGCGCGTAAGCTTTGCTCTTTGTCATCAAAAGAGCGTTCATAAATTAGTGCATTGTCAGTAGTGTAATTATTTTCAGATTCATTATTATTTCTAACATAACTCAAAAGATTCTCGCTTGTTTGCATGTCGGTTAAAGTAGTGGAAATAGCTTCCAGATCATTTTCCTTTTCTGTGTTAAACACACCTTCAAAACTGATCTTATTTTGTCCCCAGTAATAGTCTGTTCCGTAATTTACAGTATGTTCTTTATCATGTCTTTCGTCAGCGGTAAACTGTTTTAACCGCTCCATATTATCATAGGTCTCCCTAACAGTTTCCCCTCTACCTACCCGAGGCCAATTCCTGTAGCTATAACCTCCGTAAATAGAAAAAATTTCTGTTTTTCTGCTGACATTAAAATTTGCGTTGGTTCTCCATCGTGTTCCCGTTGTCACCTCAGCTCTGGCTTTTGTCCCCAGGTCTTCTCCTTGTTTGAGTATAATATTAATCACCCCTCCATCAGATTCTGCATCGTAGCGGGCGTTGGGGTTGTTAATAATTTGCACTTTTTCAATAGCACTGGCTGGAATTTGTTCCAGGTCTGTGGCTAAAGCCGAATTTCTTCCATCAATCAGAACATTCGTGCTTCCACTGCCACGCAAAGAAACGGCTCCATCATCAGAAACATTTACTGAGGGGGTGTTACGTAAAATATCCAGTAAAGTACCTCCTATATTTGCTATGGTTTGATCAGGACGAATTTCCATTCCCTCCATAGTGGTCAATATTGGTTTACGTACCACCTCATCTCCCTCCACTGTTACTTCCTCCATCACCTCCACATTTTTGGAAATTGCTATTTTCCCCAGATTAGCATCCTCACTGGCTACCTCTATGTCTCTTGTGAAATCTTCATAGCCTACAAAACTGACCATAAAACGATATTTGCCCGGAGCTAATTGAACCGAAAACTCACCTTGGCCATCAGTAGTACTGCCTGCCGAAATATCATCTGAACCGGAAGGATAAAAAGCCACTTGTGCGTAGGGCAATGGTTTTTCTGACTCCTCACTAATTACAGTTCCTTTTACTGTAAAAGATTGGGTGAAAGCTTGCAGGTTGGTAAATAATACAATAGAAAAAAGAAAAGCATATTTCATTTCAAATAAAATGGATACACTTATTTTAACTGTTCTATATGCTAAAATGTTTGCTGTTGAAAATAATTTATATAAAGTCTGATTTAAATTCACAAAGCTTTCAGGTTGCTGTTGAAAGTCAACAGATTACCTCCTGTTGTATAATTGCCTCACAGACTCTATGTAATTCAGGAAATTAAAGCAATACACTTTAACTCAATGGCAATAGGAGTCGGCAGTGCATTCACTTCCACTGTTGTTCTGCATGGTTGGTTATCTTTAAAATATTCGGCATATATTTTATTAAAGGCTGCAAAATCTGCTTTCATATTGGTGAGAAAAACTGTAACATCCAGAAGCTGGGACCAATCACTCCCTGTATCCTCCAATATCATACGTACATTTTCAAAAACAGCATGGCACTGCTTTTCAATATCATAATTGATAATATTCCCATCAGTATCCAAAGTAACACCCGGGATTTCCTTGCTGTCTTTTTTGCGTGGACCAACTCCTGATAAAAACAATAAATTGCCTGCTTTTCGGGCATGGGGATAAAGCCCTACAGGACGTGGAGCATTATTGGAATTTCTGATATCCTTGGAATTATTCATTTTATACTGATTGTTTTTCTTGTAAGTTCTTTACTCTCCTGGCCTGGTTCAAGTGCCTTTTTGTATGGCGCATCATGATATAAAATTGTTCGCCAATATTAAACCGTAGGAATTTACTGATTGGGCTAAAGGTGTAAATATTGGTATGATCATACCCATAAGCTTTTTCAGCTGCTTCAATGATACGTCCCTGCAAATCCAGAAACTCCATTATTGTAGCTTTACCTTCTTCAACTTTATTTTTTTGAACAGGTTTGAAAATTTTAGGAGAAGGCACTTTCCATTTATATTTGGGATCCACAAAAAAAAGAAAAATCTTGCCTGTTAATGAAAATTTTACAGGATGTTCAATGGTACGCACCTCTGCTTTTTTTAATTTATTCTCAATGTCTTTCAGGTAAATTTCATTGGCTATAAGAATGTGTTTAAGACACTCGGCTACCGACCATTTGTCAGGCTGAGGTTTCCAAATTAATTCCTCCTCAGAAAGAGAAAGAAACTCTTCCTTTGTTACTAGCTGGATAGCCTTTAAATCTTTGATGACATCTTTAAGCCAGATCATAATTCTAATATTAAATTGTTATTCAGGAAATCAAATAAATAATCCGGGCTAAATGAAATAGCCCGGATCAATTACCTGAACAGATGGTAGATATACTGAAAGGACCAAACAATCTACTTCAGTCTTTATAATACCTCAACACACCACACCTTTAACTATTCATCAAATCCTCAATTTCCTCTAATTCAATTGGAATATCACCCATCAAATCGTTCAATCCACTTTTTGTGATTACCAGATCATTCTCAAGCCTTATCCCCAGACCTTCTTCTAGAATATAAATACCCGGTTCAACGGTGAATACCATACCTTCTTCCATTTTACGATACACATTTCCCACATCATGTACATCCAGTCCAATATGGTGCGAGGTACCATGCATGAAATATTTTTTATAGGCCGGATTTTTAGCATCCTGATTCTTGATGTCTGTTTTATCTAACAATCCAAGACCAACCAATTCACTTTCCATAATTTTACCTACTTCCTTATGATATTCGGCAATCACATTGCCCGGCTTTAGCATTTTCATGGCTTCTCGTTTCACCCGCAAAACAGCATTATAAACATCCTTCTGCCTCTGTGTATATCGCCCATTTACTGGAATTGTACGTGTCATATCTGCATTATAGTTACCGTATTCAGCACCCACATCCATTAAAATGAGGTCGCCATCTTTACAAGCTTTACTATTTTCAATATAATGTAAAACACAGGCATTGGCACCGGAAGCAACAATAGGTGTATAAGCAAAACCTTTAGAACCTCTGCGAACAAATTCATGTAGGAATTCAGCTTCAATTTCATACTCCATTTTTCCAGGCTTGGTAAATTTCAGCACTCTCCTGAAGGCTTCATTGGTTATATTGCATGCAATTTGCATTTGCTTGATTTCCTCAGCCGATTTTATAGCCCTTAAATTATGCATAATAGGAGCCGCTTTTCGGTATTGGTGTGCAGGATAGGTTTCCTTGCACCACTTAATAAATCTTTCGTCCCTGGTTTGCACCTCAGAAGCAGCCCTGATATGCTCATTCGTATTGATAAAAACATTTTCCGCTTCAGCCATAAGCGTGCGGAAAACTACAGGAAATTCAGATAACCACATAATATTCTGAATGCCGGAAGCATCTGTAGCTTCTTCTTTGGTGTATTTATGCCCTTCCCATATAGCTATATGTTCATTAGTTTCCTTCACAAACAGAATCTCCCTCCAACCATCATTCGGAAAATCAGGAAACATTACAAGTATACTGTCCTCCTGATCGATACCCGACAAATAAAACAAGTCACTGTTTTGTCTGAAAGTCATGGTGCCATCGGCATTAGTGGGCATTACATCATTCGAATTGAAAATGGCCAGGGATTTGGCAGGTAATTGCTTATTGAAATTCTTCCTGTTGTTAATGTACAATGATTTGTCTAATGGATTATACCTCATAAATGTATTCTTTTAGATGATAAATTGTGTTTTTCTCGCTTTACCTTATAAATTGGGTAAAAATAATTTATTCACGTGCGAAATTCTATTATTCTTAAAATTGGCCTCAATATACTATTTCTAATACTATTTTCATGTGCCTGTTTCGGTCAAAATAAATATTGGGTGCAATTTTCTGATGAATGGTGCCAATCACTCGACTACAGCAACTGTGGATGGCCGGAAGAATGGAAGTATTTCCTGAAAAATAATAAAGATATTCAAATTAACTACCAATCCAAATGGTTCAATATCGTGAGTATTACCCTTCCTAATGAATTACTTGCGACAGCTGAATCTTTGCCATTCACAACATCTATCCGGGCTGTCGGAGCACTGTATCCGCAAACCAACAAAGCAGATTTCAGCAAAGAATATGCTTTCGCATTGGAGCAAATGAAGGCCAGCTATTTGACCGACAGTATGAAGTTGAGTGGGAAAGGAGTGAAAATTGGTGTAATTGATGGCGGTTTTATGAAAGCTGATCAGGATCCGGCCCTTCAGAACATGATAAAGAATGGTCAGGTCATTTATTTTAAAGATTATTTGTTGGATAAAAATGAAGACGCATTTTACGGAAGAAGAATTGCCCATGACGATCATGGTACAGATGTTTTGAAAATGATAGCAGGGTTTGATGCAGGTATAAATATACAATATGGAATGGCTACTGATGCAAATTATTACCTGGCAAGAACAGATCACGGTATCAGGGAAAACCGGTTAGAAGAAGATTATTGGCTTATGGCAGTGGAATCATTTTATGAGATGGGTGTAAAGCTTGTTAATTCTTCTTTGGGGTATACTGATGGATTTGACAAGAAAAAGGAAAATCATCATGTAAAAGAGGTAGATGGAAAAAGCAGCATCATTACCCGGGCCGCACAAAAAGCTGCAGAGAAAGGGATGCTTTTAGTGATTTCTGCCGGCAATGATGGCGCCAATAAAAAGTGGGAAACTCTTTCATTACCGGCTGACGCCAAAGATGTACTTACTGTTGGCTCAGTACTTTTTGACGAATGGACAAAGGTATACTATAGCTCTACCGGCCCTGAAAAAATAGATTATGTAAAACCTGATGTAGTATGTTTTGCTTCAAATGGCACCTCTTTTTCAGCTCCTGTTATCACTGGCCTGGCCGCCTGCATCTGGCAATACGACAGCACTTTAACTAACTATGAAGTGATGGACATCATCAAAAAATCCGGTCATATAGCGGATGTGCCCAATAACTTTTTAGGCTACGGCATCCCTGATGGAGAAAGAATTAGATCGATATTAATGGGCAATTTCACAACGAGTATCATTAAAAAGAAACTCCAAAAGGGTGATAATTTTCAATTCGCACTGGATGATGAAATCCCGGAATTAATACTTTTTCACAAAAAAGATGAGAGAAATGTGTTGCTTCAGGAATCTTTGGAAGTTTCTACAGATACTAAGAGCATATCCATTGAAAGAAAAGAAAAAGCAGCATATACCACTATTGTAAGCAGGAATAAATTATTGATTGAAGTGGAATGGATAGATTGAATAGTGGTTATATTCGATAATTGTTTTATAAAATATTATAAACAGCTCTTATCTTTTCTGCAATTGCAGTAGAGGTAAAACGGGAAAGATGACCTTCAATGCCTTTCAATAATTCATCACCAATATTACTTTCAGTAGCCATTCTTAACATTTGAGCTGCCAGTTCCTCATTATTTTTAGGATCAGCATATAACGCATGCTTCCCTCCTGCCTCTTGAAGACTGGATCCTGTTCCAGCCACTACAGGGGTACGCATCATTAAGGATTCCAACACAGGAATACCAAATCCTTCAAATGTAGAGGGATACACTGAAGCCAGGGCTCCTTTATACAAAAACGGTAAATTATTGAAAGGCACCTGGTTTAATATCCTTACATTATGGATCAAACCCAACTCCTCAATAGTCTTTTCTACTCTTTTCTGATAATCCGTCTTTTTCCCCACAATCAGTAATAACAAATCATCTTCAACTTTATCCAACACTAACTTGAAAGCCCTTACCAGGCTTTCTGCATTTTTTCTTTCTTCAATAGAGCCGACATATAAAAAATAGGGTTGCATCAACTGGTATTGTTCAATCATATATATCATCCTGTTGGGCTTTATTTCCTGCTGATAAATAGGATGTACACCCTGATATACTACATGAATTTTCTGCGGATCTGTCCCAAAGAATTCAATAATATCTCCTTTTGTCTGCTCACTTACCGCAATTATCTGATCTGCTTTTTCACAGGCTGATTTAAATTTTTTCTTATAAACCTGCCTGTCAATCCATGGATAAAATGCGGGATAGCGTAAGAATATCAGGTCATGAATGGTAACTACTTTCTTTATTTCAGCATTTAAACCTGAAGGCAATTCATTACTTAATCCATGAAAAATATCGATTTTTTGTTTGGAAGCAAGTTTACCTATGTGCTTCGATCTCCATGCGCTCTGCATCAAAGAATTCTTCCACAAAGCTTTCGGTAAGAATACATTATCCTTTCTTTTTTTATAAAACGCTTCTGCTTCCGGGTGATCTGCTACTTTTGGGGTAAATAGTAATTGTTCGTCTTCCGGGAAATTTTCCGCTAATGCTTCAATCACGAAGCGGCTATAGTTTCCAAGGCCAGTGAAATTATTAAAAGCACGTTTGGCATCAAATGCAATCTTCATATTTTACTCATTAAAAAAACAAAACTAATTAATTATTGATACATCGTTCAACATTGGGGTAAAAACAAAGATAATTTGTACTTTTGCAACACAAGAGGGGATTGAATGAAAGCATACCAAATTCAGACTTTAGATAACGGCATAAGGGTCATACATCAACCAGTCAATAATTCAAAAATCATACACTGTGGCTTTGTTTTGGACATTGGCAGCAGAGATGAAAAGGCCCACCAGGTGGGAATAGCGCATTTTTGGGAACACATGGCCTTTAAAGGCACCAAAAAAAGAAAATCTTTCCACATACTGAATCGCCTTGATTCTGTTGGCGGAGAATTAAATGCCTACACCACCAAAGAGAAAATATTTTTTCATGCTTCTGTTTTGGATAGTTATGTGGAAAAAGCTTTTGATCTTTTAGTAGACATTACTTTTGAATCCATATTTCCTGAAAAACAAATAGAAAAAGAAAGGCAAGTAATATTGGAAGAGATGTCCATGTATTATGACTCCCCGGAAGATGCTATTCAGGATCAATTTGATGAGCTAATCTTTCAGGGACACCCATTGGGGAATAATATTTTAGGCAATCAGGAAAGCCTTAAACGATTTAAGAGATCGGATTTTATTGAGTTTTTACAAGAAAACCTGGATACAGAGCGAATCGTATTTTCCATTGTGGGAGATATTGCACCAAACAAGCTAAACCGTTTGGTAAAGAAATATTTAAGCAATATTCCCAGACAAAAAAGAAACAGGGAAAGACTTCCTTTTACAGCCTATAGTCCTAAGGAAATACATGTGAAACGGGAAGTTACCCAGGCACAGTGTGCTATAGGCACTACAGCCTATCCTATTCACCACCCTCAAAGATTGCCATTTTTCATGATGGTGAATATTCTTGGTGGACCTGGAATGAACACCAGGCTTAATATGGCATTAAGAGAAAAATATGGATTTGTCTATGCGATTGATGCGGGTTATCACCCTTTCTCTGATACAGCACTTTTCAGTATATTTTTCGGGACAGACTCCGGTCAACTTAATAAAAGCATCAGACTTGTAAAAAAAGAACTGAAGAAATTACAGGAAGTAAGGTTGGGCACATTACAACTTCACGTGGCCAAAGAACAATTGATGGGACAGCTGGCCATGGCCGAGGAAAACAATATGAGTTTTATGTTAATGTTAGGCAGAAGCCTGCTTGACAAGGACAAAATAGAATCTTTAGATGAATTATTCGATCAGATCAAAAACATTCAAGCCGGGGACTTGCAGGAAGTAGCCAATGAAATCTGGCCAGAAGAACGATTAAGTATTCTTACTTACCAGTCATAGAATCAGAATGTTTTAAGGTATCCTGAGAATTATATTTTAACAGAAAAATTGAACCCTTTATGGAATTTCTCGATCCGGAATTAGAAAAATATATTGAGCAGCATACAGAAGAAGAAATTCCCTTATTGCAAAAAATCAACAGGGAAACCCATACCCAGGTTTTAAAGCCACGAATGCTCAGTGGTCATTTGCAAGGACGGGTACTATCTATCATCTCCCACATGATCCAACCTAAAAACATACTGGAAATTGGCACTTATACAGGCTATTCGGCATTATGTATGGCTGAAGGGATGCAAAGTGATGGAAAATTAATTACTATTGATAAAAATGAGGAATTGACCGAAAGAGTTGAGGGTTATTTCAAGGAATCGGATTTCGCCCATAACATTGAATTTAAAAAAGGCAATGCACTAGAGGTAATTCCCACTTTAAAGTTGGAATGGGATATGGTATTTATTGATGCCGATAAATCCAATTATTTGAACTATTACAAACTTTGTATTGATCAAGTCAGAAAAGGAGCTTATATTTTGATTGACAATGTGTTGTGGAGTGGAAAGGTATTGGAAAAAAACAGAAAAAAATTAGATAAAGATACTGAGGCCATACTAGAATTTAATCAATTCGTTAGTGAAGATCATCGTGTTCAAAATGTACTTTTCCCTATCAGGGATGGTCTCATGATATTAAGAAAAAAATGATAAGACATAGTTTTGTATTGATTTTGGTACTGATTGGTTTTGTAGCCAATGCCCAGCAAGTGCCCTCTCGTATGCAGTTTGCTGACCTGGACCTTCGGCTCACAAATGATGCCATCAAGGACATCCAATCCGATGTGGATGCTATGACCCGTAGTGAGAAGTATTTTCAGAAAAACCTGGAAAGAGTGGACATGTATATGCCCATCATAGAGCGAATTTTTGCCGAAGAGGGCTTACCTGACGATTTCAAATACCTGGTAATACAGGAAAGCGCCTTGGTTTCGGATGCTGTTTCCAGCAGCAATGCTGTAGGATTCTGGCAATTCAAGGAAATTTCAGGTTTGGAAAATGACCTCAGAATTGACCGTCACATTGATGAACGAATCAACATAGTGGCATCAACACGTGCTGCAGCCACTTACCTGAAGAGCCACAATTCCTATTTTGACAATTGGGCTCATTCATTAATAGCGTATCAGTCAGGAAGATATGGCGCTGAAAAGCTAATTGACAAAAAAGACTCCGGTAAAAAGAAACTTACCATCACTAAGAATACATACTGGTACCTAAAGAAATTTTTAGCACATAAAATTGCATATGAAAACGCTTTAGGTTCTTCCACAGTCCCCTATTTTCTTTTTGAAAAAACAGATGCAGCTGGTATGCATCTAAAAGATATCGCAAAGGAATATGACATCCCTTTAGATCTTATTCAGGAATACAATAAATGGATTAAAAGAGGCGCTGTTCCTGATGATAAAACCTATGCCGTAATTGTTCCATTAGAGGATGCAGGAATTGCAGAAAACAGAGGCAGAAAAGAGAGTAGAAATCCAAACAAAGCCCTTCCGGGAGAAGTAAATACTGCCGCGCAGAAAAAATTCCCTTTAGTAGAGGGGGACATTAATCAATCGAGAGCCACCGCACCTCATGAGGTTAAAATAAACGGAAGAAAGGGAATATTGGCAGCTCAGGGGTATACTGTTTCCTCTTTAGCAGAAGCAGGGGGGATTTCCGAAAGTAAATTCAGAAAATTCAATGATATGGCGCCCGGGCAAAATGTAAATACAGGGAGCATTTATTATCTGCAAAGAAAAAGGAACCGCGCTAAATTCTATTATCATACTGTAATGGCTGGGGAAAACATGTGGGAAATAAGCCAAAAGTACGGATTAAAACTCCACAAACTTTACAGAAAAAACAGAATGGAAAGCCCTGCCCAACCTAAGCCAGGAAGGGTTCTATGGCTGAGGTTGAACAGACCTGAAAAAATAGCAGTTGAATACCAGCAAGTTCCAAAGGAAGAAGTAACGGAGCCTAAAAACCAGGTTTCCGCAGAACAACCCATATCAGAAAAGATTATTGAGACTGAAAAAACCTTAAAACCTGAATTAAAAGACACTTCAAAGATTTCAACTCCTATTGCCCAAAATATCCCGGAGCAAAATATTGCCTTGCCTGATGAAAATATGGATGTGGAAGAATTGCCCGAGGCTGCATATGTAGAAGAAAAAAACGAAGAAGTTATTGATGATGAATTAGAATCAGAGGAAGAAAAACCCGTTCGGCAAGAATTAATGATCTATGAAATCAAAAAAGGAGACACATTTTTCTCTATTGCTAATCGCTTTAATATGCGTATATCTGATCTTTTGGAATTTAATGAATTAAACATCAGGGATACACTTTCCATTGGTCAAAAGATAAGTGTAAACAAATACAATGATCAAATCACTGAAAATACTTCTAATAACAAAGATGAAGAGCCCATGGCTACAAATGATTTAAGTACAGACACAGATATCAATGACAGCTTAAATCAAATTGAACACCGGGTGCAGGCAGGAGAAACAATGTATGGGTTGGCCAAGAAATACGGGACATCATTAAAAGAAATTATGGAGTGGAACGGGAAGTCTGATTATTCGTTGAGCGAGGGGGATGTAATCCTGATAAAAAAGAAATAATTAGTTAGTAAACCGTTTATTCTTGGCTACATTATCTTACATTTGTACCTGCTAGTCAAAAATATCTCATTTTTGATATAGAATTAGTTTTAAATAAAAGAAAGTTTACTTATGTTTAGAGATATCTCAAGACAATAAGTATTTAATATTGAATCAAGTGGAAATTACATGGTAACAGCTGCAAAAACTGTTGATTTAGTGATGCTTGTTGATGACAACGATACTGATAATTTTATCAGCAAGCGTATCATCGAAATAACTGAATTCGCGAAATACGTTGAAATAAAAAACTCGGGTAAAAGTGCCCTGGATTACTTAGAAGAAAATAAGGAAAATCCGGATAAACTGCCTAATATAATATTCCTGGATATCAATATGCCTATAGTAGATGGCTTTGTGTTTCTGTATGAATTTGAAAAATTTTCCGATACAGTTAGAGACAAGTGCAAAGTAATTATCCTTTCGAGTTCTGACAATAAGAGGGATATTGACAAAATTGTTAATAATGATCACGTGATTAAATTCATTACAAAGCCATTAACTGAGAATGCCTTAAATGAAATCCGGTCATTGGATTTGCATTAAACCGTAGCAGTTTCCTCCATTATTTCACATTTCAACTAAATTGAGTAAATATGAAAATATTCATATCTATCATTTCCATATTTTTTGTGGCATTTAATACTTCTGCCCAAAATGATAGCACTATAGTAGTTAATACAATACCAGTAGACTCAATATCTACTGATACAACTTATTGGAATAAAGGAGCTCAATTGAATATCAACTTTTCACAAGTTAGTTTAACTAATTGGTCCGGTGGTGGTAAAAGCTCAATATCAATTGGTGCATTAACTAACTTTAAGGCTAATTATCAAAAAAACAAAGATGTATGGGATAATAGGCTGGATTTGGCCTACGGTGTTTTAAGACAAGGAGAAGAAGACCAGCCATTTGTTAAGACTGATGATAACATCATTTTCACAACCAAGTACAGCAGGAAAATCAAAAATAACATGTTTGTGTCCGGACTAGTAGATTTCAGAACACAGTTCTATAAAGGTGTAGACACAATAGAAGATGAGGAGGTAGTTATTTCCCGATTTATGGCCCCAGGTTTTTTATTGGCCAATATAGGTGTTACTTACCGCTACAAAAAAATGTTCTCCGCTACTTTCTCCCCACTCTCTTCCAAAACAACCTTTGTACAAGACGATTCACTTTCTGCAGCTGGTTCCTATGGGGTTGAGCCGGGAGAAACCTACAGATTTCAAGGAGGTCTGAACTTTACCTCTTCTTTAGAAACTAAAGTCATGGAAAACATCGACTTCACCACTAACCTCAATCTCTTTTCTGCTTATGGAGAACTCACTGAAATAGATGTAAACTGGGAGACTGCCTTTACTTTCAAGATTAATAAATTCTTTACTTCAAGTTTCTCTACCCAATTAATCTATGATGAGGATATCAAATCGAAAGAAATAGTGGTGAATGAAGTGACGGGTGAAAGCAGACTTGCTCCCGGAGTACAATTTAAAAGCGTGATTAATATCGGCCTTGCTTTTTCATTTTAGTATTAGAAATCTGTATCCAGTCCTAATTTATCTTTCAACTTCCCTAGAATAGGATTTTTCTTAACCATTGAATCGAACTTCTCTTTAGGAGTATATGGTCTTTCTATGGCATTCTGAGCATTCACTTCATAATTGATTTGCAGTAACTCTCTCTTAAAAACACCCCTCAAGTAAGTCACCAGATCGGCTTTTATGGTTTCAATTGCATCAACTTCTACCGGATTGGTCAGTTGCAGGGTAATTAAGTTTTCTTGAATGACAAAACTATTGGTTAAAGCATTAGCACCCAAGGCTCCTATTTTACCTTTTTCTCTAGCCAGAAAGTTCTTTAATTCTACCTTAATAGTATCCTCGTTTAAAGGCAAATTAACATGCTCTTCAAATGAAGAGTTGTTTTCTTCTTGCTCTTTACCGACTTTACTTTCCTCTTTAGTGCTGATAATCTCAACAGGCTTCTCTTCCTTAATAATGGTTTTAGAAGGTTTTACATCTGAAGCTTTGGGAATTTCAATAGTTGGCCTTAATGGTTTGGGTTGTGTTGCTTTATGACCGAGGCTTTCAGCCAGGGACGTGGTTTCTTTCTTCTTTACTTCCTCTTGTGATTCTGTATTTAACTCACTTTTTTTTTTAGAAACTCTTCATTAGAGCGTGCTAAATCCACTGCGCTATTAATTTTGGCAAGCTTCATTAAAGTCAGTTCCACATGTAAACGAGGATTCTTGCTTGTTTTATAATTTTGATCGCACTGGTTAATGATGTGCAATCCGGACAGCAGAAAAGATGTGGAAACAATACCAGCCTGCTCCTTGTACTGTTGTTTCACTTGTTCAGAAACTTCCAACAGCACAAGGGTTGCTTCATCTTTACAAACTAATAAATCGCGGAAATGAGCAGCCAAACCAATAATGAAATTATGTCCATCAAATCCTTTCTTTAAAATTTCATCAAATAATAGTAAAGCCTGGGGAATTTTTTCTTCCACTAATGCTGCCGTTACCTTAAAATAGTAATCGTAATCAAGAATATGCAGATTATCAATTGTAGCTTGGTAGGTAATCTTATTATCCGGGGAGAAGGTGACAATTAAGTCAAAGATTGAAAGTGCATCACGCAAAGCACCATCAGCCTTCTGAGCTATCAGATGCAAAGCAGCATCTTCTGCTTCAATCTTCTCCCTATTGGCTATATCCAGCAAATGGTTGGCAATATCAGCTACCTGGATCCTGTTAAAATCATAAATCTGACATCTTGAGAGAATAGTCGGAATAACTTTGTGTTTTTCTGTAGTGGCCAAAATAAATATGGCATAAGAAGGTGGCTCTTCCAAAGTTTTCAAGAAAGCATTAAATGCCTGGTTTGAAAGCATATGAACCTCATCAATAATATACACTTTGTATTTCCCATGCTGGGGAGGTACACGCACCTGGTCAATTAAATTCCTTACATCATCTACCGAATTATTGGAAGCAGCATCCAATTCATAGATATTCATAGAAGAGGAACCTTCCATATTATCTATATCAAAGTTGTTGATGAGACGGGCAAGTATCCTGGCACAAGTGGTTTTACCTACTCCCCTTGGGCCACAAAATAATAAAGCTTGAGCCAGATGATTGTTATCAATAGCATTTTTAAGAGTAGTGGTAATATGCTTTTGACCCACTACTTCATCAAAACCCTTTGGTCTGTATTTTCTGGCTGATACTACAAAGTTTTCCATTACTGCAAGTTAAAAATCTCTGGATAATTTTAGTAGAAAGAGATGAATTAAATCCCCTGTTCTCCAAAATACTCTACATAATTTCTGGGCGTTTCATAAAGGGTAAGCTTGTATAAGCTTGCTCCTTTTTGCAGTTGAGCTACTTTAGGCTCCAATATCTTCCAGAATTCGGAAATAATAATCTCACAGCTCACCATTTTTCCTTTCAGAAAAGGCACATCTATGTTTAGATTCTTATGGTCCACTAAATTAATAACATCCTCCTTTATAAGAGTGCTTAATTTTTTTAAGTCCACAACAAATCCTGTATCAGGATCCGGAGTTCCTTTTACTGTAACTATTAGCTCAAAGTTATGCCCATGCCAGTTTTCATTGGCACAAGGGCCAAATACTTCTTCATTTTTCTCTTTAGTCCAGTTCGGATTAAAAAGTTTATGAGCTGCATTAAAATGTTCTTTACGATTAACGTAAACCATGTCAACCTTAATTTTTAGGGTGCAAATATACGTTTATTCATTTAATATAAATAGTTTTGTGCTAATAGCTTAACCATAAAAAAATAACCCATGATTATAGTCACCGGAGCAGCAGGATTTATAGCCAGTAACTTGATTAAAAGACTCAACGAAGACGGTTTTAAACATCTCATTGCTGTTGATAAGTTCGACAATTCCCTAAAAAATAAAAATATTGAGGGTTTAAAGATTACGCAAAAAGTTGATAGAAATAATTTCTTTGAATGGATAGAAGAGCAAAAAGAAGAAATTGAATTTATATTTCATATTGGAGCCAGAACAGACACAGCGGAGTTTGACCGCGAATTGCTTTATCAGTTGAATACAGATTACACCAAAAAAATATGGGAGTTGTGTATCAGAAAGCAAATCCCTTTAGTGTATGCCAGTTCTGCTGCCACTTATGGACTAGGTGAAATGGGCTACAAAGATGATGAAGCTTTAATTCCTCAACTAAAGCCATTGAATGCTTATGGAGATTCTAAAAATGAATTTGATATATGGGCTTTACAACAAAAAGAGAAGCCTTTCTTCTGGGCTGGCTTAAAATTCTTTAATGTATACGGCCCTGGGGAATATCATAAAGGTAGAATGGCAAGCGTAATCATGCATGCTTATAAACAAATTAAGGAAACAGGAGCCATGAAACTTTTCCGTTCCCACAACCCGAATTTTAAGGATGGAGAGCAAATGCGAGATTTCGTGTATGTAAAAGACGTAGTGGATGTGATGATTTGGTTAATGCACCACAGAAAGAATTCAGGAATATATAATTTAGGAAGTGGTACAGCGCGTACTTTCGTTGATTTAGTAAAAGCTGTATTCAAATCAATGGATATGCCTGAAAAAATCTCCTTTATTGATACCCCAGCCGATATTAGGGATAAATATCAATATTTTACTGAAGCTGATATGAGGAAATTGAAAGGGATTGGATATAAAAACCCCTTCACTCCATTAGAGGAAGGGGTTAAGGATTATATTAAAAAGATTAAACTCTAATTTGAAATTGTGGCTTGTTGAATTTTCTTACCACTTTTTACATCGAACCTGTAAGTATAATCAGCAATGGTTTTGTCATTACCTTCAGGCATACCTGGTGGAGCAACAATCTCCAACTGGTAATCATCCGCCCATTTCACCGAGCCATTGGGTATAGAGCCTTTTTTAATTACTGAGTTATCAGCAATTTTAATTACTATATACTTTAATGGCTCAGAACCTGGGACATCCGCTCTATTTTGGAATGTTCCTAGCACATAATCCTTACTAATATTCTCAGTAAACTGCATTTGCGGAATATCCAGGGCTTCATAAGCAACCTCTCTATAACCGGAGGAGCTATTGCCGGATGCAACTTTTTTATTGCATCCGATAACAACTATCAATGAAAAAATTAAAATAATATTTCTCATTATTGCTTAATAAACCTTTTTGTTCTTAAAGCACCTTTAGCATCTTTTACCTGAAGCAGGTACATTCCTTGTTTCAGGTCTGCAATGTTCAACTGCGCTTGTTTTTCTGTCTGCTTCACTCTTTGGTTTTTCACAAACTGTCCATTAGCAGTGTAAACAGAGAGTTCAACAATATTCATTCCTTCAACAGTTACGTTCACAAAATCAACAGCAGGATTGGGGTATAACTTTAAGCCTGCATTCAATTTTTTCTGTTTGTTGGAAGTAACAATATTTACTGTATTAGTCGTGAATACGAAATCATTAATATATGCTTTCAGCTGTACGTTATTACTGTTTGCTTCAGCATAATCAAAATTAATTACTCTTGACACATCAGACTTGGTAAGTGATTGCGTATCAGTATAAACAACTTCATCACCAAAAATCACTTCAACTTTTTCAAATGGCTCATTGTTTTCCAATTCTATTGACACAGGGAAATTATCACCTTCATTAGCTGCTGAGAAATCCAATATTTCAGGAGTAGCATCTATAGCTTCTGTTTTCAATACACTAGATTGATAATCCACACCTTCATAAGTACCTACTATTTTGATGTCAGCACCCTCAAATTCAATAAAATTCTCTAACATAACAGTAGAATTGCCTGCAACCGGATTATCAATTGTTTCAACTTCAACATCATTCACCAATACTTTTACCTGAGAATAATCCACTGGTAAATCAAGCGTCAATTCTGCCTCTCCATAACCCACATAGTTGAAAGTTTGAGCCTTTAAACCAGCAATGGCTAACTCTCCAATTGTTGCTGTCCAGATACCTCTACCATGTGTTCCCAGTACCACCTGATCATCTACAATTTTCATTGACCAAATAGACACAGCAGGGAGATCATTTCTAATATTCCATGATTCACCACCATCTAAAGATTCGTACAAACCAATTTCCGTACCTACCCATATAATATCTGTATCAAATGGCATTACCAAAAGGCTATGAACGAATACATCAGGAAATCCTTTGGTACTTTCATTCCCTCCTTCAGCAAAGCCTGAGATGTCCGTCCACGTTTGTCCTAAATCAGTAGTTTTTAAGATTTTAGGAAAGTTAGCTCTGGAAAACAATGCATAAGCTGTATTTTCTTCCGTTGGATGGGTATATATCCCAGTGGAATAAGCATTAGGATCTGAAGTATAATTATTAACCGCTTCATAGGTCTCTCCTGCATCAGTTGAAACGAAAAAGTTTAAGCTACTTGCCATCCCGGCACCTGCCCACACTATCTGGTCATTAGCTAAAGAAACCTCTACATCGCTTGCACTTGCATTTCCGCCCCAGGTTTCATTATCAATGGTCTTCATTGTCCAGCTACCTCCAAAATTGGTACTTTTATAAACACCAGTTTCACCAATAGCATAAACCACATCAGGAGAACTAACAGAACCAGCAAGCCTTGTAATAAAAGGACCATCACCGGAAGTTATACCATTTGCAGATGCTGAAAATGATTGTCCTCCATTGGTTGACTTTTGGATTCTGTTATTATAAATACTTCCCAACACTTTCTCAGTGTCAGTAGCATGCCAAAGCACTTCAAAACCATCTCCACCTATCACGAAATTATAAGCATTGGTTTCATCAACCGATGTGCCGGTGGAAACCCAGGTTCCATTATCCTGTGTACCACCAATATATTTGTCTTCTCCCGGCTTTTTATCAGCACCATAAAATTGAGAAGTTACATAACCATCAGTGATTTGATCCATTGTTTCTCCGTTATTCATTGAAAGACTAAAACCACCATCATTACCATTGATAATCATAAAAGTTTCATTGTCATCATCAATTTTAACAAAAGTCAAATGATGATGATCCGGGTGAACAGTATTTTGATTTTGTCCCTCATAATTACCGTAGGCATCATAAATAGCAACTGCTGTAGCTTGAGCCAGAAATTGCGAGCCATAATTAATTCTCATTATGGCATTTTCAAATGAAGCAGGATCCCATGTAGCCTCTTCAGCCAATACAGGCCAGAAGTAATACATATTTGCGAATTCAACACCACCATCTATTGCAATATCACTATTAGGAGTTGATGCATCATAATCCACATCATGAACATAAAAGTATTCTCTTGCTGCGGATAAATCTTCATCCGTTGAACTACGTGAATTAAGATTAAACTCTCCATCATTTTCCTGGTCACGAAAAGAAACCATTAATTGGCGATCATTTTCAATGTCCCACACTTCAAAAGGCACATCAATGTAATCCTGATAAGTATAATCTGCAATGGCCACTCCGGAAGTAGCACCTTCGGGTACAGTAAACCTATGAGCTTTTTGTACATTATCTGCCCCAAAACGAATTTCAACTGTAACAGGATTTTCCGAAGGATTATTACTTCCATCTGATATATTAAGTGAACCTGCGTTGTAAGTTGCACCAAAATTCACAAACTCTATAAAGTTAGTTCCTTCAATATCTACTCCAATAAATTGTCTTTCCGTTTCACCAATATTATTAGGGTCAACTAAATACTTGCCGATGCTTACACCACCCACATATGCCTCATAAGGGTTATAAGGGTTTACTGCAATAGTATTGTCATACCAACCTTGTGCCCCTAAGAAATTAGTATCATAATCAGGGTCTCCAACGAGTATCCAACTTTCTCCTTTATCCTCTGAATAGTATAAAACAGTTTCTTCACCTGAAAAAGTTGAAGTGTAAACAATATTAGGATCACTTGGAGCCACTGCAATTTCAAATCTTACACCTTCAGCAATTCCGTCAGAAGATCTTGTCCAGGTGTCACCTGCATCGATAGATTTATAAATACCATTGCTATTTACACCTGCATATTGAATATTGTAATCCGATGGGTCTACTTGCAAATCCTGAACTGAACCAATTGAAGAAGCACTATAAGTTTCTGACCATGTTGCACCTCCATCTGTTGACTTATAAATACCACTGTTAGTAGCAATCACTACAGTATTTTCATCTGTAGGATCAACAGCAATTCTGTTTACAGAAATATAATCAGCATTATCTACTGTTGAAGAAAGCAAACTCCATGTAGCTCCTCTGTCCGTACTTTTATAAATACCATCACCTCTTACAAATGTTGTATTTCCTGCAAACACTTCTCCTGTACCCACATAGATTACATCAGGATTAGAAGAGGCCTGTGCAATTGAATTAGTAGAAAGGTTTGGTAAATCAGGTGAAATATTGATCCAGGTTTCACCACAATCAGTAGTTTTCCAGATCCCACCACTTGAAGCACCGGCCAGCCAGGTGCAGCTTGTATTATCATCAGGATCAACGGCTATTGCCCTTGTTCTACCACCTACGTTCCCCGGTCCACGGGAAATAAATTCGGCTGGAACATTAGCATTAGTCCTTGCTTGCGCTTGCTTCTTTAATGACTTTGAAAGCTCATTAAAACGATACCCCTTTTGATAGCCAGACTCAGTTTGGTTAATTTCCTTTGAAATTGAATTAAAGTACTCAATAAAACCATCGGGTTTCATGAATGCCTCTTCTCCGGATTTCACTTTGGTCTTTTTTGACGACCATACTTTTTCTACTCTTATGCTTTCATCTGTAGAAGTAGAGTAATTAGTATATAAATAGGTGCCTGTTGTAATAACCAGGCAAGCTATTATTAAAGATTTGATAAAATTTATTTTCATAATTATTATTGATTGGTAATATTATCTATATATTCTACTATTTTCACAAGATCTTTTTCGTTTTTATGGTTTAAGGCAGTTTCCTTAATAAAACTCAATATTTTATCTGAATGTTGAAAATTAGAAGCAAACTTTCTTTTACCTCCTCTTACATAAAAGAAGTTGTCACCACCTTTAATTAATAAATGGTTGTCTGAGATATATTTATCCTTCTTACTTCCCATATCTAAAGCTGGTACATAATTTGATTCTTTAAGTTGAACACCAAATTGCTTATAGACTGAAAAATTCTCTCCCTCAAAAAGGGGGGATATATAAGTTTCAATCTTTTTTTCATCAATCATCAGTGTTTCATACACATAATCTGAAGTATCTAAATGATTAAACACAACTATCTTAGTTAAATATTTAGGAGAGGCAACTTTAATCGATTTATCAACAAGCACTTCAACACTACTTGTTTCTAAATTCACATTTAAGTTACACTTAAACTCTTGATTATTAGTGAAATATAGCACTCCATATTTCCAATCATCAAATAAATAAACTGAGCCTTCAGTAGAATAATCAGCCAAATCAATTTGAGAAACGAAACCCGCAGGTACCGTTTGCATGTCCATTCCTTTACCAGCTATACCGCCTACTGTAGATTGAGCATAGGATTTTGATACTACTATTATAAGTATCAATAAAACTACCAATAAGTTCTTCATAAAATGTTTAACAATTTAATAATAATTAAAACAACAATTGCACGCTCCGAATGTACATAAATAAATACAATTTCCCAATATAGGGGAACAGATATAAACTTAATAACTACTTACATAATGCCAACTAATTGAAAAGTTGTCATTAAATAATAAGCCCTTAAGCTACTATTTAGACTAATAAAAACCAACACATACAACCTCTTCTAAATTAATAAATTATTCAGACTTAAAAAGTAGTGAATCGAAAAGCGTTTTTAATTAATTTATATTCTAATCATTAAAAGAAAAAGCTCATAAGAAGTAGTAGATTTTACTCTCAGATTCATTACCGTGAGAGGAATTAAAAAAATTAATTCTGAGGAATTATATCCAATAAAAAAGCTTACAGCTGATTAAGTAATTGTTGGTTAAACAAATAAAAGGTGCAACCAATGGTTGCACCTTTTATCACATTATGTATATTATTGTATTACTAAATTACATTGCTCCTAAAGAATTACCATCACCATCAAAAGCTGTATAAGAACCATTATTTACAACAACGCTTCCAATTAGTGCAAATGGATTATCAACACTTATTGCATCATCCTCAGATTGAGTATATAGGTAATTTTCTCCATTATTATTAGAGAACTCAACTGTTACCGGATGAACTTTTGAATCATCTCCAGCCCAATATTCCGCATATAATTCATATTCTCCATTTGGTAAACCTTCAAGATTAACCGGTTCAACACAATCAACTGTAAAAGAACCATCAATTGCAGTGCCCGAAGTTACTAAATATAAATCAATATCAGTATCGCAATCAGCCCAAGTGATACTTGCATCATAATCAATCACATCCCAGGTAAAGGTTTGGGGGGTATAATTAGTATTTGCAACTTGATTATCTCCAATTGCTATAGAAATTGATCGCTTACCTTGAGGGGTTGCGCTACCAATAAGTGTAATATAGCCTACTCCTTCAGTTGATCCCTTTTCAACAACAACGCTTTGAACTTCAAAATCCTCACCGTCAACACCTTCTTCTGAAGTATGAGTAAAGTAAAAAGGAACATCTACTATTTGAGCTTCACTTAAAGTAATTGTTACTTCAATAGTTGTATCCTGTTCAATCATCGAAAAACTTCCCGGATCAGGAGATATTGATACTCCTGGATTAGTCGCTTTAAGTGGAGAAAGACCAGTTAATTCATCCTGTTCGCAAGACATCAATATCAGGGAACTTGCCCCTAATATTGATAATGCATATTTAAATTTATTTATTAACTTCATGTTCATTTAATTAAAAATTAAAGATTATTGTCTGGTGTAGGTAGATTCCCATTCTGATGGCCAGTTAGCAGTAAAGCCTTGAGTATGTTGCAAGGTAATAATACCATTCTCTGCATCCCAAGATCCACCGGTGATATCACCAATTGCGTTACCAGATCCACCAGTACCATATTGAAGTTCATCAGTTGGCAAGATTTCACCACATTGCTCAATTATTGAACCGTAATTAGGAAGCGTTGTATTAGCAGTACATTTTGAAAGCCCACCACCATCAGCAACAGGTAAATAATAAGAACCATCTGCATTTTGGGTAATTTCTACCGTAAAGGAAGGAGCACACCAAGTATTGGTTACCAAATAGGTACCTGTTAAATCAGCTAAACAAGAAACATTTATATTTAAAGTTGCCTCTTTATCAACCAAAACTCTACCATCTTTCATCACTATTTCTGTATAAAAACTGATTTGATCACCTACACGAAGGTCACTAGATGCCACACCACTGAATCCAGAAAGAAAATCTCCTATAGTTTCATAATTAACACTTAGTCCTTCATCAGATGATGCAGAAGTTCTAGAAATTTCTACAACCTCTCCCCCAAAGGACTTATAAGCCACTAATTCATCAACTACACTAGCATCGCTAGAAACTTTTACATTGTAATCAAGTATAGTTGCTTGAAAACTAATAGTAGCATCCTCCAGTTCCACACCAGGTGCCGGAGCACCAGCTAATGAGCCAGAACCACTCAAGCTAAGGAATGCTCCTTCTTGAGCAGTTCCTGTAACTAAATTCTCAGGTTCGGTACATCCTGCAAAAACAATTGCAGAAAGTAAAAAAACATATAATATATTTTTCATAATAATTTATTTAGTATTATTTAACAAAAATAAGCTTAGTACTCAAATCATCTCCTCCCAACATACTTGATCCAGCTGAATAATTAGTTGAATTCAATGATTGCTCATCAGTTGGATATGTGTATCGAGAAGGAATTTGTGTGCCTACAATTGGATCAATTGCAGGAGATAAAGCAGGGAATTTTGTTCTTCTCCATTCTGTCCAAGCTTCTACACCCTGACTATATAATGCGATATAGTTTTGCGTTCCAATTTGCTCTAAGGCATTGGCTGCTTCATAAGCTACCTCATTGCTAATATAATTTGAAGCCCCAGCTACACCATAAGTATCAAATGAAGCTGTTATTCCTGCATTATAAAATTGTTCAGCTGCTGCATCTCCTCCATTAATCAATCCTCTTTTTGCTGCCTCAGCTAAAAGAAAATTTAATTCAGAATAAGACATAAAAGTAGCAGGAAAGTCAGCCGCAAGAAATTGTGTTCCTAACGCACTTACATTCGCATAGCTAAAACCATTTTGAACAGGATTCAAAATACCAGGAGCAACACCTCTGATAATACCTCCATCATTAGGTTGGGCATAAACAGCTAATCTAGGATCATTCAATCCCTCTAATAATTGAACAGTTGTTTGATTGATTTTATATTCACTTCTAGTTGTAAATACAATTGTATTCCAAATAGGATTGGCATTAGGGTTAACACCAGTATAAGGCAATATAGCATTGTCCGCATTGCTTGTGAAATGAACACCACTATTTACAATACTTTGTAAACCCGCAGCCACATCAACACCTGCAACAGATGCATCAGAAATTCTCATTAACGTTCTGAATTTCAAAGAATTAGCAGCCTTTTTCCATTGGTCAACATCTCCATCATACATCAAATCCTGAGTCTCATTAATTGACCCTGAACCGTCTAAAAGTGCTATACCTTCATCATACAAATCAATGATTCCACTATAAACTGTAGCTTCATCATCATAAGCAGGGGTTGTATTTCCCTCATCTGCTAAAAGTGCTTCAGAGAATGGGATTGGCCCGTACATTTCTACTAATAAAGAATAGATATAGGCTTGCATAATTTTACCAACCCCTTGATTTACTTCATTCTCTTCTTCTTCCGCCAACCTAATCATAGCTTTAGCATCATTGATTCCTCCGGCATAAAAACCATTCCAAATGTTATTAATAACACCTGACCTGAAAGCATACCTCTCTTCATCATTATATTGTACCTTACCCCAGTGTTGTATGATGCATGCTCCCATATCGCCTCCAATTTGGGCGTTATAAAGTATATCTGCAGTAGATTCCTGTATACTTGTCAACAACAAATCAGATGGGACTGAAATAGGACCATTTGGATTTGTGTTTATTTCCTCAAAATCATCTGTACAAGAGGTGGCTGTAAAAACTAAAGCCACCAAGCTTAAACCGATGTTTAAATATTTATTTGTCTTCATCTTTAAAATCTTTAGAGTAAATTAAAATTTAAGATTTACGTTAAATCCTATACTTCTTGCTGAAGGCAATTGTGCATGTTCAATCCCTTGGGCATTTCCATTATTAAATGCTGTTTCAGGATCAATATGTGGAGCTTTAGCATATAATAATGCAAGATTTCTACCTACAGCAGAAACTTGCACACCTCTGAATGGCGTATTTTGTATCCATGCTTTAGGTAAAGAATAACCTAATGTAATCTGACGCAATTTCACATAACTAGCATCAAAAACAGATCCTGCAGCAATATTGTTACCAAAGGCGGCATGATTATAATTCAAAGCAGGTACTACAACATTATTTTCTTCATAAACACCTTCTGAAACTTCAATTACACCCTCACCAACAATTCCGTTTTCTCTACCTTTTAAAGTTTCCTCTAAAATACCTGCGTATCTACCCCATGCATTAGTCATAGAATATATTTCTCCTCCAATTTTAGCGTCAACTAAAACATTTAAGTTGATTCCTTTGTAGGTAAAAGAGTTATTCCATCCTCCTGTCCAATCAGGAACAGCATCACCGAGTACTTTGTTAGTCTGATCTTTTTGAGGTAAGCCATTCTCTCCGTGAATAATATTTCCATTAGGGTCTCTTTGGTAATCAGGGCCAAATAAGGCTGGATATGGCTGACCTGGTATAGCCATAACATCTACGTTCCATTGTCCACCTAATCTTAAATTATCAACTCCACCTAAGCTCACTACTTTATTTTCATAAGTAGAATAATTAAGGTTCATATCCCATCTGAAATCTCCAATTTGAACAGGCGTAGCATTCAACTGAATCTCTATACCTTTCGTTGTCATTTCACCTACATTGGCAAATTGAGAAGTCCAACCAGAAGCACCTGAAACATCAACCTGAACAATTAAATCTTCACTTTTAGTATCGTAATAAGTGAAATCCAAACCTAATCTATCGTTAAAGAATCTAACATCAGTTCCAAACTCAATTGAAGTAGTTAATTCCGGACGTAAGTTTGGATTTAATAGAGTATTGCTTACTGTTGCTTGATTAATACTACCATCCCATCTATCTCTAAAGGCAAAAACATCTTGCAATCTGTAAGGGTCAGTATCGGAACCTACTTGTGCCCAACTACCTCTTACCTTAGCAAAAGTTAATATATTTCTGTCTATTTCTATCATATCAGAAATCACTGCACTTAAAGAAGCAGAGGGATAGAAGTAAGAGTTATTTCCTTCAGGTAATGTACTTGACCAGTCATTTCTTGCTGTTAAATCCAAGAAAAGGTAGTTTCTGAAACGAAATTGAGCTGTTCCGTAAACACTTTGCATTTCCCTTTGCTCTTCATAATTATTTCCAACAACAGGTATTGCAGAGTTACTAATTGTATACACTTCAGGAATCTCCAATTCTCCAGCCTCTAGGGTATTCCTATCATATTGCTCCTGACGTAAATTACCTCCTACACTAACCGAAACGCCAAAATCCTCGATGATATTTTTGTCAAATGTCAACACTATGTCAGAATTTGTTTCAGACCAGGTTCTATCAACCTCTTGATAAAAACCATTCGGGAAATCATTTGAATTTACAGCTCTTTTTGATTCCTGTAAATCAGTAAAGAAATCTGTACCTGTTCTAGCTGTCAAGCTCAACCAATCAGTAAAATCATATTGTAATTTTATGTTACCAATCAATCTGTTTTTCTCAAAGCTTTGCGTATTATTATCCAATACCCAGTACGGGTTATTGTTAAAGTTTGTATTCCAGTTTAATGGAGTAAATCTTGCAGAAGTTGCTGCTGAATTCGTTGGAAGATTTTTGTAATCTTTCAGTGCAGAAATATCAACCTGTCTTTGAAACCAAGTGAATTGTTGCATTGGGTTATTATTATCATATCCTCCACCAGAAAGGTTATCACTTCCTGATTTAATGTAATTCACAGAGAAGTCAGCTCTAAATTTATCAGTTAACTGAACGCCCGCATTACCTGCAATAGTATTTCTTACTAAATCCGTGTTATAAACCATACCATCTTGATTCAAGTTGGTCATTGAAAGTCTAAAATTAGATGTTTCATTTCCGCCTGTTAAAGAAACGTTATTTGTTGCAGTTACACCTGTTTCAAAAAAGTCTCTAACATTATTTGGTCTTGAAACCCAATCACTTGGTTCACCAAACTGGCCATCACCTTGATAATCCTGGAATTGTCTGAACTTCAAACCAGCATCCAATGCAGGCCCCCAACTTTCATCTTCTCCACCACTTCCATTGGTTCCATCAATCCACTCATAATATGTGTTATCATAACCTCCACCATAAGAATTCTGGTATGAAGGTAACCTTAATGGATTTTGGAAAGTAATGTTCGAATTGATTTCAACACCAATTCCTTTTGTGTTTTTTCCAGATTTAGTAGTGATTAAAATAACACCATTAGCAGCTCTTGAGCCATACAAAGCAGCAGCGTTAGCTCCTTTCAATACTGAAATAGTTTCAATATCATCCGGATTAATATCAGCCGCTCCATTTGGTGCATCTGCACCGCCAAATGGCCCTGCATTTCCATAATTAGTATTGTTGATTGGAATACCATCCACCACAAATAATGGTTGGTTGTTACCTGTCAAAGACGTAGCTCCTCTAAGTACAACCCTTGATGATGATCCAGGAGCACCTGATCCATTGGTAATTTGCACACCTGCAATTTTTCCAGATAAGGAATTAACCACATTGGTCTCTCGAGCAGTAGTAATTTCACTTCCAGACACATCCTGAACAGCATACCCTAATGATTTCTTCTCCCTTTCTAATCCAAAAGCAGTTACAACAACTTCGCTCAATTGCTGAACATCTGTTTCCATCTGTACATCAATTACAGATCTGGAGCCAACTGAAACTTCGCTTTTCGCCATTCCTATGAAGGTAAAAACCAAAGTACCACCATCGGAAGGAACGGAAATCTTGTAATTTCCATCTAAGTCAGTATTAACCCCTGTACTTGTTCCTTTCAATAACACATTCACACCCGGTAAGCCTTCGCCTGTATCAGCATCGGTCACTTTACCACTTACGGTGCGATCCTGTGCCCATGCATGTAGCACGAACACCAACATGAGACATGTTAGTAGAATCTTCTTCATTTTTATTTGTTTAGGTTTAAAATTAATTATCTATTGACAAACTTAACAAAGAATTCACCGTAACAAAACATTTATATAAAATTAATTTCGAGTTGATTTAGATAGCTATTTCATGCTTTTACAGCAAAATATTACTATTGTTTAATTAATTAACTGTTTAATTATATTCATTAATTTAATAGAGACTGGGAGTATTTCACTCATGTGGAACAGCTTCTTCATGGGGTTAATGTGAGATCTAATAATTATCCTCTCAAATACCGTCTCATTCCCCTAAAAGCACTTATAATGAACAAAAAGTGAATAAGGTAAAAGTTTCTCAAAAGCAAAATATCAAGTATTTATTTTGACTTATATGGATAATGAAGAATAATACATTTATTTCTATAGAAAGTGCTTTCAACTTATCATTAATAATTATCACTCTTACAGCTAACAAGCCTTTTATTATAAATAACTAACAAATAACAAAAAAATAACACCAGCCATTGAATTTATGACTGGTGTTAAAAATCGATTATTATGACCGCCCTATTTGTGATCAAAAAATAAACCTGATCATTAAATGATTTTTTTATTTCCTACTCTGCTGGTCCTGCAACAATAGTAAATTCAGTTACCGATCCCAGTGTCACTTCCTCATCATTGGAAATTACCTCTTCTAGTTGGATTTCCAACACGGTCGGCTCTTCTCCTTCCTCTAACCAATCAGGATCAATATCCAGTACGATTTCCTCAGAGGTGTTACCAGCATAAATAGTAACTGAACCATCTGTTTTATCTGCATCAGATAAAAGTGGCAAGCCATCAATAGTGTATTCTATTGTTACATCTTCAGAAACAGCTCTGTTAAGGGCAACCTCAATAAAATAGTTTCCAGCTTCGTTCACTTCAACTTCTTCAAATTCAACAGAAAGATTTACTGTTTTAGTATCATCCTGAATATATATAACTGACTGCCCTATTTCCAATGAATCAGGAGCATGTTCAACAGCTGATGATTTCTCACCCGTAGTCAATATTTCTCCCAAAACAATTCGAAAATCCCGCACCCCATCTATAGTCATATTGTCATTTGTTAAAATTCTAACATAAGCTTCGGTTTGCCCGGGAGAGAACCTTAATACATTGTCAGTATTTAATACCTCGTAATCGATTCCCTGAACAGCTGTACCATCAATGATTTCGAATTCTATTGCGGTTGAATCAATATTTCTCTCAGAAATAGTTACAGGAACCAGTAAGGTGTCTGAGCCGGCCTGGTATTCTTCCTCCGAAATATATAAAGTGTCCTGTCCCACTCCTATGAATTCATCAACATCTCTCACATTAATTTCATACGACCCAACAAGCCCTTCATTATTTTCAACAGTAAGTGTATAGGAACCTTCGTCTTCTACAAAAACCCTGACATATTCCCCGGATCTACCTTCTTCTTCTGTAACTGTTGCTACTCCATCCCCGGAAATAGACCATGTATATTCTTCATTAATATCATGCCCTCGCACAAAGTATCTGTTACTACTATAAGTTAAAATATCATCTGGCCCGGAAATCATTAGACCCGAACCGGGAGTTAAACTTATAGACTCTTCTTCACCCTCACAAGCCACAAATATTATTGCCGCTAGCAGGCTAAAAGTTATTTTAAAAAATGATTTATAATTCTTCATAGTTATATTTAGTCAACGTCCCAAAATAAATTCGTATCATATTCATCACCACCTATATCATTTGCGGCTTCTGCATAATTGCTACTGTTCAATGATTGTTCATCCAATGGATAAATCCTTCTTTTTGGTATCCCCTGAATGTCAATGAAATTTTCACTCGGCTCATAAACCACCAGGTTAGCTTCAGGAATATTTTCTAAATCCAATCTTCTGATTTCCGCCCATGCTTGCCAGCCTTGCATATAAAATGCTATATATTTTTGTATAGCTAAATTATCCTCACTATATGGATTGGAGGCAATGTAATTGGATATCTGAGCAGAGCTGGCCGCTTCCCAATATTCCATACTCGCTGCAATACCTTGGTTATAGAATTGCTCAGGAGATCCGCTAACCCATCCTTTGGATGCAGCTTCTGCCAAAATAAAACTTGTTTCAGCATAATCCATCATCATACCTTCAAAATCCGGTTCCAGAAGTTGAGGGTTCAATTGAGATACTTCGCTTCTTGGTATAGCTGCCGCTTCAGCACTTTCCAACCCATAAGTAAGTCCTACAAACTCGCCCGATTCATCCGCAGGAGAAAAATACTCCGCTACCCTGGGATCATTAAGGCTATTTAATAAATTGATAAAGTTTGCAGTAGCTGCATAATCCTGCCTTCCATCTACTATGTACGAAACATATAATGGATTGACACTCGGTTGTTCTGTTATGAATTGGAAAGCAGCATTATCTGCATTGCTTGAAATAGCATTGTCAGCCGCTCCGGAAATTACGTCCTGAGCAAGTGTTGAGTTAACATCTGAAATACGTATTCCCATTCTTAAGAGTAAAGAATTTCCAAACTTAGCCCATTTACTCATGTCACCTCCATATACCACGTCTCCACCAGCAAAGCCCGGTTCATCTTCATCTATATCAGCTACTGCGTTTTGCACGTTAGTGATTAAGCTGTTATAAATCTCTTCCTGATCATCATAGGCAGGATTGGGAATTTCTGAACCCCGAAGTGCTTCTGAGTAAGGTATATTACCATAAATATCTACCATATTATGATAAGCCCAGGCTTTCATAATGGTAGCTATGGCATTTTGGTTGTTTACCTGAGCTGCATTCACTGTTGGATCTTCTAAATCCAGCTCATCATTGATCCTGATGATTTCCTCCAAATCGTTGATAGCAGTATAAAATTGCAACCAAAAAGTATTATTGGTTGCTGGTCGATACTGATACCTCACTTCATCTGAATATTCATTTTGTGCCCAATATTGAGCGATTGTCATACCAAACGCAATGTTGTCAAATACTCCATAATACCTGAGTCCTAACTGCCTCTGGGCAGCTGTAAGCAGGTAATCAACGGATACCTCTGCCGGTCTGTTAGGATCCTCATTTATATCAGTTAAATCCTCGCATCCTGTGACCATTACAAATATCATGGTCAGGAGTAAAGATGTTTTTATTATATATTTCATAATTATTTTATTTTAGAAGTTGATATTAAAATCCAAAATTCACTTTAAAACCATAAGATCTTAAAGTAGGTAAAGCACCACCTTCAAGTCCTTGAACATTACCTGAATTAGCGGAAGCTTCCGGATCTATATGTGGCACCTTTTTAAACAGAATAGCCAGGTTTCTTCCTTGAAGTCCGAAATTCACTGAAGTAAACGGTGTGTTTTCAATAATAGATTGTGGCAAAGAGTAACCTAAGGTCATTTCCCTCAACTTTACATAAGTGGCATCATACACATGAGCCGCTGCCAGTCCAAAATGACCTGAGAAATAGGAAGCTGCATCAATTGCAGTTGTGTTAGGCCCTACTGTTTCACCATCTTCATTCTGCACTACACCTTCGGCAACAATTCCTACCTGTCTGATATTTCCATCAACCGTTTCTTCTACCATTCCGGAATATTTGGCGAAGAGATTTGTTACAGAGTGCAATGATCCTCCCATCTGGGTATCAATTAAAAAGCTGAAATTGAGCCCTCTATAGGAAAAGCTATTTCTAACTCCACCGGTCCAATCAGCGAGATAAGTACCTAAAGGCTGTGTGCCACTGGTTTGCAAGTAATTACCTCCTTCACCAATTACTCTATTACCATCCTCATCCAAGACAAAATTGGCCCCATAAATAGACCCATAAGGTTGTCCTATACGGGCATCAAGAGTTGCCTCAAAAACCCCGTTGGCAATTCTGTAATTGTCTATACCAGGAGCCAATTCAACTACCTCATTTCTGTTCCTGGCCCAATTAATATCCAAATTCCAGTTAAAGTCAGTAGTATTAATAATTGCTGCCCCTAACGAAAATTCAATACCTCTATTAATTATCTCTCCTGCATTAATAATTTGTGATCTGTATCCTGATGATCCTGACACATCAACTTCGAAAATTTGATCAGTAGATGTGTTATGGTAGTAAGTACCATCTAAATATATTCTATCAGAAAGAAACCTTAATTCAGCACCCACCTCATATGACACTGTTTGTTCCGGTCTCAGGTTTTGGTTATTCAGTGCATTAGGCAATGAATAAGCAGGATTATCCCCAAAATTAACAAGAGGTGCATAAACAGAACTGATTCTATATGGATCTGTATCGTTTCCTACCTGCGCAACACTGGCCCTTAATTTCCCGAAAGAAAGTATGTCATTATCATTTAAGGGATCTAATTCGGTGAAAATAAAGGTTCCGCTTAGAGATGGGTAGAAATAGGAATTATCACCTTCAGGCAAGGTGGAAGAAACATCGTTCCTGAGAGTTGCATCAATGTACAATAAATCCCTAAATCCAACAGTAGCGGATGCAAACCAGCTGTATATCTCTCTTTCCCTTGTTCTGTCAAGTAAATTCGGTCGATCGTTGGAATTTTCTAAACTATAGAATCCACCAACGCTTAATCCTCCTACTGTTGTCCCGGTGTTTTCCCTGAAATCGTCAATTCTGATGTTCCCTCCTAAAAGTGCGGTTAGGGAGAAATCCTCATTGATATTGCCATCATATTTCAGAATTAAATCTGTATTTAATTCTGATTGCTGTAGAACTGATTCCATGTAGCTTGATTGAGCAACTGAACCTTCTGCCACTCTTTCTTGACGCCTATCAGTATAAAAATCTATCAAAGCTCTTCCGGTCAATGATAGGTTTTCAGTAAAATCATAGGATAAAGTAGCATTACCAAACACCCTCGACCTGCTATCATTTTGTAGGTTTTTATTTCTGATCCAGTAAGGGTTATCTGCATACAAAGGGGTTGGATTCCCAGAACTTATTCTGTTCCATGACCTTTGCTCGCCAGTTGCTTCAACAATATAGTAGTTTTCCAGTTGCTCCATATCCAGCTGCCTTTGGCCAAAATGATTAAACTGAACAATAATATCCCCATAACCTTGGGAAGGCCTTCCATTAAAGTCCGAATGAACATAATTTACACCAGCACTAGCTGTCAATTTCTCAGATAGAGAATAAGAACTGTTAAAGTTTATTGTATTTCTTTGCATATCAGCATTAGGAACCACATGGCTTTGGTCCATATTAGTATATGATAACCTGAAAGAGCCTTGGTCATTTCCACCCGATAATGAAATGTTATTATTGAACATTACTCCTGTTTCATAAAAATTTCTGATGTTATCAGGATGCGCCACCCATGGAGTTTCTTCCCCGTAACTGGGATGATCCTCATAATAGCTATACCATTGCCTTACTGGCCTGCCATCTAAGCGCGGGCCCCAGCTTTGGTCCACTGCAAAGGCCGCAACATGCTGTCCATTTTCAACGGTAAAAGGCCCAAATCCACCACCAAATTCATTCTGGTATTCCGGCAATACTAAAGGATCTGAAAAAGTAACGCTTGAATTAACTGTTAAACCTAGTGCCTGATTTCTTCTACCTTTTTTGGTGGTAATAATTATAACCCCATTAGAAGCTCTGTTACCATAAAGTGCTGCAGCACTGGCACCTTTCAGTACTGACATGCTTTGAATGTCATCCGGATTAATATCCTGAGCTGCATTACCATAATCATAACCACTTGCTCCTCTTTGTTGATTAGGATCATTAAAATTGGAATTGTCAATAGGCACCCCATCCACTACAAATAGTGGCTGGTTGTTTCCTGCAATAGAATTAGCTCCTCTTATTAAGATATTGGAAGAGCCGCCCATTGCACCATTTCCACTAATTTGGACTCCGGCTACTTTCCCTTGCATGGAATTAATCATATTAGTTTCACCGGCATTTACCATATCGTCACCACTGATTTCCTGAACAGAATATCCCAGTGATCTTTGCTCACGTTCTATACCCAAGGCAGTTACCACCACTTCCGAAAGCTGTTTTATGTCCGCAGCCATCTCTACATCCACAACTGATCTCTGGCCAATGGAAATTTCCTGATTTGCCATACCAATAAAACTAAACACCAATACACCTCCATCAGAAGGAACCGAAATTTGGTAGTTTCCTTCCAGGTCTGTATTTACCCCGGTGTTTGTCCCCTCTAATACCACATTCACACCTGGTAGTCCTTCGCCAGTCTCGGCATCGGTGACAGTACCTCTTACGGTGCGATCCTGTGCCCATGCATCCAGCACGAGCACCAACACAAAAAATGTTAATAGAATCTTCTTCATATTCGCTTTTTAAGGTTAAAAAATTGAGTTCAAAGCAAATTTAAAGAAGAAATAACACATACAAAAGGATTTAATACAATATATTGATGTAAGTTTTATCATTAATTTTAACAATAATAAAAACTATTACTATAGTACAATTAGAACACAAAGTATCAATTCTTTTCCATAAAAGGATTAATCACACCAATTCTGAAAAAGGAATAACCACCTTAAAAAGGTGTAAAAATGCGTTTTTAGACACAAAATACTAAATCAATAAACATCACCATCCCCCAAACACCACCATAAAGCACGGGGGAGAAATAAGAAATACATCTGGTATATATTTACAGAATTACAATTATTTTTTATAAAATATTGGAGTAATAAATAAATAATAAGTAATTTTTTTATTCCAATTATTTAAATAATACAAATACATAAATTCAACCAGAAAAGCCAGTTTTCTTCAGAATTGAAGTTTGGGCGTATAGGCTACACATACAGGAATTGATCAGTTACAAGGGCGGCATTCTATAGCAAATGAACTCAGGTTTTTGCATTTCTGACAAATAAAAAGAGCCCAAAACAGTAATTTTGGACTCTTTTAATAAATAAAATAAGCTTTATTTTAACCTTTCAACTTTAAAAATTAATTATTCAAAGGGCAAAACATAGGGACTTGTTTTATTCTCAACTAAAATCCGATTAAGATCATGCAAGATTACCGCTTCTCTTGCCTCAGGATCATAAGTAAAATCATCTAGTTCTGTCCGGACATTATCAATAAATGAAGGGATAACGGGAGAAACTCCGGGATCAGAAGGATCAATATTTGGGTTTGATAAATATTCGATTTCACCTATTACAAACTTAACCCCCATATCCATAATTCGTCTTCCTTCTCCAATAAATACCTCCTGTCGTATTAAGTAAAGTGTTTCAAGTGCTCCATCCAAAGTTGTAACATTATCCAAATAATCATTATCAACTGAAGTGCCGGAAACTGTTGGCACACTGATGGGATCACCTTTTCTGTATAAAACCAGCCCACTTCTTAATGAATCAGTCGGAGAAGCTGCTACTTCTATATCTGTACTATCCGGCCGTGAACCCGGGGAGCGCTGAGTCCGGTCTTGTTGTTGATTAGAAAAACTTTCCACAGGTCTTGAGTCAACTACATTAATCACGTCTCTTAATTTACTTATTCCTGCTGTTAAATCCTGATCCGAAAGTAGGGCTTCTGCGATTATGAGATGCGCTTCTTCTATTTTTAGTACAGCCACAGGACTTGCCTGATTAGCTCCCCTAAAATAATATTTCGGATCCAAAAAATCCATTCTTGGCAAAACCTGAAAATCATCAAAAGTACCCCTGTCAACCAAAGCGGTTTGCATTGTATTTAAAGGGCCATTTTGCTGATCAAACTCTATATAAAGGATTAAATCAGGCGAAGTATTTATTGCACTTTGAGCAAAATCAACAGCTTCCATCTTATTACCTTGCGCCCTATGAATTCTTGCTGAAGCCAATTGAGCACTGGCCATTAAATCAGTTTGACTTCCTCCTTGCGATATTACTATATTCATTTCTTTTAAAGCTGAATCAGCAATTACAGACGAAGACACAGCCTCTCCTTCTGGCTCAATAGGTAAAGAAGAGAACAATTCAGATGACAACATAAATGCATAACCTTTCCAAAAGTGCAGTTCAGCAATTTGCTCAGCAGTCGCATCCGGATCTTGCGGAACAACAGTTTGCAAGCCATACATTGCCAATTCCCTTAACCTTGCCACCTGCTGATTAAGCGTGTTCATATCCGCATCAGTTGGCCTTATGACAAGGTCATCCATATTCTGATTATAAAAAGTTTGCGTATTGTCATAATTATCTGATGCAATCTCAGAAATTGGCACATGTGCATTAGTTAAAATAGCAGCCTGCCTCCTTACCCCATTAACTAATGGCGAAGTTGGATTAGGTGTATTTAAAACTGTTTCTTCTGTTAAATTAGGATTTACAACCTCAGTAGGGTCTAAAAGATCACAGCCAAAAGCTGAAATTGCCAGTATCCCAAATAGTAAGTATTTTATATTTATGAATTTCATATTAGCTAATTTTAAAGATTAAAAACTAAACCTTACAGTTCCTAAATAAACCCGTGGTGCTGATTCAGTACCATAACCGAATCCTCCACCGGCAAAACTGTTTTGCGTGCCAAAACCAGAACCACTTACTTCAGGATCAACATCAGCTTTATAGAAATTTAAAGGGTTTAGGACATTAGCACCGATTGTGAGATTTTTAATCGTATTATTAAAGAAACCATCCGCGAAGCTGTACATTAACGAAATATTTCTAACCTTATAAAAATCTGATTCCTGGACCCAGAAAGGCGTAAGATCAAAAAAGCTTGCAGCAGACTCATCCGCATATTCAGGTACTAATGTGGAGGCACCGGCAAAGTACCTTAGCACATCATCTACCGCAACTGTACTACCCCCAGACTGATAATCGGACGTTATGTACAGACTCAGGTTTTTGTACCTGGCACTAAGATTTACAGAGCCAAATATAGGCGCTATTGGATTGCCCAGATAGGCGTTAGGCTCAACCTCCACTAGATTATTCTCCTCATCATATATTGGCTTGTTCCCCCTTAGATAACCCAAAGGTTCCCCTTCTTTCACAAAAGAACCTAAGAAAGTAAACCCGCCTACCACAAATTCAGGCGCACCGCCAGAACTTACCACAATATTTTCCACAGTATTAAATGAACCACCAATTGTCAAAGTGAAATCCGCATTATCTACAAGAATTAGGTTAAGCCCTAACTCTATACCCTCATTGTTTATTTCTCCTATATTCCTTAATTGATTAATCTGTCCGACAGAGGAAGCAAAAGGGGCATTAAAAAGAGCATCTCTCGTTGTGGCATTATAATAGGTGAATTGAAAATTAACTCTATTAGTAAACAAACCTACATCTAAACCCAGTTCGGTTGTAGCAGTTCTTTCCGGCTTTAAAGTAGGATCACCGGGGTTTCCAAACGTATAACTAGGCTCACCTAGGTAATTATTAACCGCTATAAGTTTGTCATTTGCAAAAGGCCTGGGGAAATTACCTGCTACTCCATAATTGGCTCTTATCTTTATGCTTGACAAAGTTTCAATTGATATATTATCACGAAGAAAAGGCTCATCTGACAACATGTAAGAAACTCCTACACTTGGAAAAGCAACAAGGCCAATATCCTCACCAAAGGCTGTGTTCCCATCGAATCTTATTCCTGCTTCAATAAAATACCTGTCTTTAAACCCTAGATTTTCTTTTGCAAAAAACCCATAATTAGTAACTGCACTTAAAAAATCCTCCGCAGTTGTCTCACCAGCGTTATTAATAGAAATAGAGCCTTCAGTTACTTCTGATGCATTTATCTGGATTTGCTCATCCTGATTTCTAAAAAACTGACCTCCTACAATGGTCACTGTAGACATATTGTCAAAATCTTTTCTATAGGCAGCATTAATTTCGCCTGTTACAGTGAAAAAATCCCTTTTTGCAACATCTATTGTACCTCTGTCCGTACTACCCTCTGGCGCACTACCCCTTACAATCAGTTGTTCATTTGTAGTAATATTCTTTTGTTCACTGGACCTAAAGTCAAGTCCCATTAAAGCCCTGACAGAAAAAGCTTCCGTAAAATTAAAATCAAACTGATGGGAATTTTGGAACCTTCTTACCCTTTCAGTTATATCAGTGAGCTCTATAATGTTACGAACTTGCTCTTTGATGTCTTCCAATTCTTCATCTGTTTTTTCAGTTAAATCCCCCCACCGGGCAACGGTTTCTAAATTACCGAATTCTCCAAAGGATGAGTTGGCATTATAGTCCCTGGTAAATTCATTACTGGAGAAACCTGCTGAAGTCGTATAAGTAACTACATCATTTACTTTAGCTTTCAAGCCTGCCCTAAAATTTCTCCTGATCTGACTATTACCATACCTAAAGCCATCATCACCATACAAATTGCCCGAAAAGCTATAAGTAACATCATTCGATCCACCATCAACACCTATGCGATAGCTTTGCTGTAAGCCAGGCCTAAATATGATATCCGCTGTTTCTTCAAAAAACAGATAATCCTCGGTGCCTACCTGAGCACCCAATTGAGTCTCAAAAGTAACTCTGGCTTTCCCTGCAGTCCCTTTTTTAGTAAATATTTGCAACACACCGTTGGCCGCGTCTGCTCCAAATAAAGTAGTAGCCGCACCACCTTTTACAAATTCAATACTCTCAATATTCTCAATAGGAATATCCGCAATAGCACTACTTACAGCTCCACCGGTGGCAAGCCCTAATTCAGCCTGGCTATTTAAATTATCAACTCTCACACCGTCTATATAAATTATAGGCGTGGTACCCACAGCCGCAGAGACAGGCCCTCTTGACCGGATGAAAGAAGCCGTTCCAGGCTGTCCTGAAGCAAGCCTTATCTGAGCATTTGGGAGTTGTGACCTTAAAACCTGATCCAACTGCACTATTGGTGTAGACTCAAGTTGCTCTGTAGAAATTCTATCCACTGTAGTTGAAAGTCTTCGTTTTTCAATACCAGAACCTTGCCCAGTTACAACTACTTCGCTTAACTGCTGAACATCAGTAACCATTTCCACATCTATTACAGATCTGGCTCCAACCGAAATTTCTCTTCTTTCCATTCCAATGAAAGAGAAAATTAAAGTACCTCCATCAGATGGGACTGAAATCTGATAGTTACCATCCAAATCGGTATTCACTCCTGTATTGGATCCCTTCAACAATACATTCACGCCCGGTAAATTTTCACCTGTACTAGCATCAGTCACAGTGCCCCTTACAATGCGATCCTGAGCCCATACACAAAGCACGAATACCCACATTAAAAAAGTTAATAGAATCTTCTTCATATATTATTCTTTTAGGTTAAAAAATGAGTTCCTAACAAATTTAGAGAAGAATAAATATATACGAAAGGATTTAATACAATATTTTCATGTAAGTTTTAACTAATTTTATTGAAAAATAAAACTTTTAGCATCAGAGATAATTTAGAACGTCCGCAGATCCGATCTTTAAAACCCTTATATAAACTAAGAAAATTATCAGCAAAAGAGAAAAGAATTCAATTAAAATATGCTCTAAAATTAAATAAATGTATTTTTTTGCTAAAATTCCATTTCATCCAATGAAAAGAAATCCTTAAGAGGAAGAAAGGAACCATAGAAAAAAAGCTCCATTACATTAACATGATTTTAGATTTTAATTGCAAAATTACAATGTGATTTTATAATTAATATTGATTTGTATTTACCAATTAAAAGAATAAGAAAACTAATCGATACATAGCCCTTTTTAACCAACCGCCTTCTCTTCTTTAGTCTCCGGATTTACAAACATGAACCCTCTTGCTTCATTGCTGTCATGGAAGTGGATTTCCATTCCGATAATGTACATCACATGGCTTTTTTCTATGTAAACAGGAATTCCTTCAATTTCAAAAGTTTTGTCAGTGCTTTTCTGTTTGTCAAAACCCAACATATAATTCATTCCGGCAGCACTACATCCCCCACCTCCACGTACTCCTATGCGTAGCCCGTATTCCGCAGGAATGCTTTTATTGTCCATAATATTCTTGATCTCTTTGATAGCATTTTCAGTAATAGTAACAGGAATCATAAATATGTTTTTTTTGATTTGAAAAGGTAACGTTTGTGAAATTCCAAAAGTTTAAGGAAAACTACTACTTTTATTTGGAGGGAAATTAACTAATTTTGAAAATCATTAATTAACACTTTATCTATATGGAACCAATTTGGGATTTATCAAAAATAATTATTCCGGCAGGAATAGTCCTTTACGCAATGTTTTTAGTAGTAAAAACCATGATGCAAAAGCAAAATGAAGCTAAAATCATAGAGATGAAATCCAAAAACAAAGAAATCGTTTTACCGATTAGACTCCAGGCGTATGAAAGAATGACACTTTTCCTTGAACGCATTTCCCCGGATCAAATCATTAAACGTGTCAGTAAAGGCGAAATGAATGTGGCAGAACTACAGTTTGTACTTCTAAACGATATCCGTGAGGAATTTAATCATAACCTATCACAGCAGGTATATATGAGTGATGAGTCCTGGAAAATCATAAAAAATGCCAAGGAAGAATTGATAATGCTCATCAACCAATCTGCTAAAGAATTAGATCCTGAAGCCAAAAGCATTGAACTGGTGAAAATTATTTATTCCCAATCATTAGACAAAAGGATAGACAGCATAGAATATGGCCTTACTTTTCTGAAAAATGAGATTCAACAGGAATTTTAATAGATAGTTAGAATTTTCCAAAGTTTAACCCCTGAAAAAGCTACCCACTTATTCTTTAGTTAATTCGATAAACTCCTGGATTTTATCATTATCAACTGTTACTGATAAATCATAGAGTGCAATTTTCCATTCGCCATTCTGATTGACTAAAATACCTGTACCTTTGCAAATACCCATCCACGTATCCAGTTTTTCATTGAACCATGCAGTGTTGCCATTTTCTGAAAAGTAAACATCCCTGCTGATGGCTGTAAATGCCCATGCACTTTCCCTCTCGAAATATTTTTTTGACCACTCTTTCATTTCATCACGTGTCCATTTTTCCGTTTTATCAGTCCCCAGATATATTCCATCAGCTGTCATAGAACCGAAAAAAACTTCTTCATTGGCTGTAGCTGCCGCCTTGTGCCAGGCATCCATCACAATATCGATTTTATCCTTATCATTTTGAGCAAAGGAATAAGTAGCTAATAGTAAAGTGATGACCAATATCAATACATGTTTCATAATTGTGTTATTTAAAAGAAAAGTGAAAATTTAGCTCTTAGAAAAAAGGGCATGCCGGGAGTAAAGTGTACTTCACTTACTGGCTGAGCTTCGTTGTATAATCTGGACTCTGTGTCAAATTGTGCTTCTCTCCAATCAGCATCGAAAATATTATCCACCATTAGTCCTATCTCCCATTTTTGCTGTGTGTAATTGATGTTAGCATCTGCCACTGTATAGCCGACAGCCGTTTCGGAATAATCTTCATTTGCAGGTCTGTCACCCAAATACCTGAACCTAAACCCACCATTTATTCCTGAGGCATGCTTAAAAGTGAACCCTCCTACAGCAGAGTAAACAGGTGCCAAAGGAATATAATTCTCACCTTCAGCCTCGTCTATACTTTTCGGATCTGTCCAGTTGAAATCTACATCCATGTAAAGCCACGGCAATATTTGATATCGTGCGGACACATCAACTCCTTTGCGTTCAGTTTTGCCACCAGGTTCCACAATACCTGCATCACCCACGTATACAAATTCTTGTTCCAGAAACAAATACCAGAGAGCTACATCCATATAAAGGTTGGGCAAGGGTTTGAATTTTGATCCAAAATCAAACCCATAAGCCTTAGGCAAAGTTGATTCCCCACCTTGTACCACTACTACCCGGGTATCATTGGAATGAAAACCAACTCCTGATTTAAGGAAAATATTTACTTCCCGATTTAACTGGTAATTAAAATTCAATTTAGGACTAAGTACCATTTCATCTTCTGTCTGTCTGGCAAAAGTAGCTAGGAGCTGGTCTATATAATTAAACTTAAAGTAGTCCAGCCTTAAGCCTGCGTTAATCGTCAATTTGCCAATAGTTGTAGACTCATCCACAAAAGCATACACATTTGATTCCGTTACATCGCCCAATGCGAGTCTGTTCAAGGTAGTTTGACGATTTAAAGAATGGGACAGTTCATTACCTGTAATTTTATCATGACGGAAGCCTACGCCTGCTCTACTGGCGAGTTGGCGGCTTCCTAATCTAGCTTCATTTGTATAAATGGATTGGTAACCAAAGATATTTCTTTCCTCCTTCTGCCTAATCTGATCACCATTCACAGGATCTTCCAAAAAGAAGGTAAAATTAGAATAAAGTTCAAAATCGTATTTAGTAAAATAGAGCATATTCTCGAGATAGCTATTCTCTCCAATTTTTTCATCTAACCTGGCACTAATATCTGTTCTTCCTGTATTTCCGCCTTCCGTATCATCAATGGCTCCAAAGCGCGTAATCAAACCTTGTTCAACTGCCCTCAAAGGGATTTGCCCGGAATGATCCCATTCACTTCTAAAACTAGAGGCTTGCAGGGTAAGCATTTTTTGTGAATTGATCATTTGATTGAACTTACCAAAAAGGTTGTATCTGTAAAAATTTTGAGGGCTCTCAAAAGGCCCATCTGTTAACATAAAATCACCTGCAACGTAAGCATTTTGATTTTTATCCTCACCTTTTTTTTCCAACACGTCCATGGCCACTAAAGACCTGATGGTGTTAAATTGTCCTCCTTCAATTTTCACCAGACTTTTATCCAACTTGTTCTTAGTTCTGAAATCCACGTAACCTGCCGTATTAAAATTACCTTGATCGGCATAATAGGGGCCTTTGTCAAAATCAATCGACTCGATGAGCTCAGGGATAACAAAATGCAGATCAGCATAACCCTGGCCATGAGCATGCGAAACCATATTTACCGGCCTGCCATCTACATTTATAGCAATATCAGTTCCATGGTCAATATCAAAACCCCGCAGAAAAATCTGTTCTGCTTTTCCTCCCCCGGCATGTTGCGCAATGAACAAACCAGGTACGTATCTTAATATTTCCTGCGAAGAATTAACCGGTTTGAGTTGCACATCTATCTTAGCTAATTGGTTAAGTCTTCCAGCAGTATTGGAAGTGGCGGCTACTTCTTTTAGCATGACCACCCCGGATTTCATTTTGATAATAAGTTCATTTTCAGGCGAGGTAACAGAAATAATTTGACTCTCAAAACCTACGTACTGAATAAGCAACCCGACACTATCCGCATCCACTTCCAATTGAAAATTCCCAAATTGATCCGTCACTGTGCCTTTACCGGATGTACCATAAGTAATTGTGGCACCCACCAAAGCCTGATTCGTTTGATTACTTATAATTTTTCCTTTGATATTGAGGTGTGAAAAAGCCCGGAGGTTAAAAACCAAACATAAAAGGATAAAGAATGTTATTCTCATTTGGGTAAAAAGGTCACGTGAAAACCAAAAATAACAGAACGGTTTTCAATTTGCAGGATTTTATATCATTAATTATATGAGCGGAAATTAAAGCCCCAGAGTCAGGGCAATAAAGGGGATGCCAATATAATAGAACTCGCCAAAGTCTCTATTGTTAATGAAACCAAGATCAAAGCTTCCACTTTCAGTTATATATCTTAACCCATAGCTCAACATAATATTACCACTATTACCATTGAATTCATTATAAAAAAATGCATTCTCTGAGATTATTGCCAGTTTTCTACCTATCCTTGCCTTTCCTGCAAGGGATACAAAACTGGAAGAACCGAAATCAGAAACTACCCCATAATAAAAAGTACCTGTAAGGTTTATATCAGGATTCCCTAAAGTTAAGCCAGTATTCAATAGAGCCCCGGCCCCGCCTTCTGCGTCTCCTATACTTACACCTATTGCCGCACCTAGTCCGGCTTTAAAATGTAAATTTTTATTAATTGATTTGGTATAATGAGGATTGACAAACAATATCGGCACTCCCAATATTCCAAAAAAGAAGCTGGTACCTACTCCAATAGAAAAGTTATCCGTAATCCCTTTATGATAGGTCATTGGATTGTTTCTTATGTATGATTCACCTTTCTTAAAATTGAAGCCACTTGTCCCAAAAAAATATCTCATTGCATTTAAGTCTTCCAACTGATTTTTTTCAGCATCTACTACAATCGGCTTGTTAGATTTCCCGGCATCAATTTTTTTTATACGTGCTGTTTGAATGGTAATTCTACCAAGTGTCTCAGATTCTATCTCCAGAAATTCTTTGTTTTGGCTGATAAAGTAGCCTTTATAAATTTCTCCGGTTTTTAAATAGACAGTGACCATAGACCTTAAATTTTCAGATGGCCTTTCCTCCAATTTAGGATTTTCAATTTGGGCAAAAATCAATACCGGGCAACTCAATAAAAAACATAAAATGACAAGGAGCTTTTTCATTCATTAGAACAATTACGAAATAAAATTGGCACAAAATTGTTAAATTTACACTAGAGTTGTTCAAATTTAAATCAATTATGGAAAATCCTTACAAGAGTAGTCAAATAAAAGCAAATAATATCAGAATCTGGGTAGGTGCCGTTAGCTTAATTCTGGCCTGGTCGTTATTCATTTATAAGAACTTATTGACAGATTTATACCTTATACTGATTGTATCATTTTCTTTATACACCTTATTTGTATACATTTTGGTACCCATAAGAAAGAATAAGAAACTTAAAGACGAACAAAATGGGTAAAAAATTATCCTACAAAAATGCGATTAAGCGTGCCTCAAGAATATTGAAGGATAAAAATTTAGCTTTAAATTTAGTAAAAGATGCAAAAGAGACTTTGGGCAGCAGGGCCAAAGCTTCTGAGAAAATCCAGGCTGTAAAAGGTCAATTGTATGCTTTCATCCGGCTGGTAAAAGCCTATATTAAAGGCTATTACAGAAACGTCTCATTCAAAAGCATGCTTTATACAGTAGCAGTGCTTCTCTATTTTGTTACGCCTATGGATATTATTCCTGACTTTATCCCTGTTGGAGGCTTTCTGGATGATGCTTCATTGATCCTTTGGCTTTACCAATATTTGGGTGATGAAATGCAACAATTCCTTGAATGGGAGAGTAAGCATAAGCAGATAGATTAAAATATACAATGAAGAAAGTAAAGAAAGTGGTTACCCAGGATTTAATGAATGGAGCATTGGATTATGCAGCCTACCGAAATATGATAAAACTACTCCTGCAAGAAAGAAAAACCACTGGCAATAATCATTCAGATGAGATGGTGGCTTACACTAAAATGAATGATCAAAGGATGAACCGCTGGGATAAAACACTTCAAATCAATGAAGAAGTAACCAACCTGGTAAAAGCTTTGCCACTAATGCAATGGCTGATTATTACAGAAGCGTGGTGTGGCGATGCTGCTCAAAACATCCCTTTTATTGCAAAATTAGCTGATCTAAATGAAAATATAAATTTAAGGCTAATTCTAAGGGATGAACATCCGGAAGTAATGGATGCCTATTTAACCAATGGGTCCCGTTCTATTCCTATCCTGATAATGATGGACGAAAGTCTTAATGAACAGGCCAAATGGGGACCACGTCCCGAACCCGTTCAAAAAATGGTAATGGCCTCTAAAACAATTCCTACATTGGATAATTTAGCTTTTATAGAAAGCATCCATAAATGGTATGCAGATGATAAAATGCAAACTTTGCAAAATGAATTTTCCAGCTTACTTAAAAAACTAAACACTGATGGCTAAAACAGCACTTATTGCAGGGGCTACCGGATTAGTAGGTGGTCATTTGCTGGACTTATTAATGGAAGATCCTTATTACTCTCACATAAAAGTACTCACCCGTAGAAACATTGGAGGTAATGATGGCAAACTAAAAGAAATAATTATTGAGGATTTTGATAATCTGGAATCATACGTAAAGGAACTTAAAGCGGATGACTATTTCTGCTGTTTAGGAACAACGATGAAAAAAGCTGGTTCAAAAGAAGCATTCAAAAAAGTAGATTTCCAGTACCCTACCACTTTGGCAGCCATTGCCAGGGAAAATGAAGCCAATTCATTTAGTTTAATCTCTGCCATGGGGGCAAATGCCAAATCATTTGTTTTTTATAACAAAGTGAAAGGAGAAACAGAAAATGCTATTCAGGCAATGAAATTGAAAAAAACATTCATTTTCAGGCCTTCCATTATTGAAGGAGAAAGAAATGACCAGAGAAAAGGAGAGAAAGTTGCTTTGTGGGCTGTGGATAAATTAGACTTTATTTTTAAAGGGCCTTTAAAAAAATATGAAAAGATACATGCCCGTCAGATAGCAAAAGCCATTCTTGAAACTGCTAAAAACGAATCCGCCTCTCTCAAAATATTGGAATCTGACGAAATTCAAAAGATAGCATGATTGTAGTCATTCAACGCGTAACTGAAGCCTCAGTTACAATAAACAATGCAGTTAAAGGGAAAATTGGGTATGGTTTGATGATTCTGTTAGGAATAGAAGAAGCAGATACTGATGAAGATATTGAATGGCTCACCCGTAAGATCAGCAATTTAAGGATTTTCAATGATGAAGATGGAGTGATGAACAAAAGCCTTATAGAGATTCATGGGGAAATCTTACTCATTAGCCAATTTACGCTTCACGCCAGTACTAAAAAAGGCAACAGACCCTCTTATATTAAAGCAGCCAAGCCGGAAGTAGCTATGCCACTTTATGAAAAAATGCTCCAATCCCTAAATGCCGTAATTCCTACTGAAATTCAAAGTGGTCAGTTTGGTGGCGATATGCAGGTAAGCCTGATAAATGACGGGCCTGTTACCATTATTATTGATTCGAAGGATAAGAAGTAAAAGCTTATTGAGTTGATTTTTGGGTAATTTGAATTTCGCCTAAAAATGAAACCGTATTTCCCTTCTTATCAACACCATTTATTTCAATAAGAAAATCACCAATATCATCTCCTGAATTTAATTTAATATATTTGGTTTTATTGGAAAGGATAAATGTAGGGTTCCAATACATCAGAGGATTGAAACTAGGAACTCTCTTGTTTTCAGTTACCTCATTTGAAAAATTAAATGTGTTTTGATTAAATACTGGCACCTGATAATTTTCAAAATAAAGAGAGTCTGAATTCAAATTATCAGCAAGATAATCACCTTCTCTGGTTGAAATTTCTAGCACTCCATGAAACAGAAGGTTATTAATATATACCTCCCGATTTAAAAGCCTAATATAATCAATGGACAATACTGGTAACTCGGTAATGATTTGACTATTAGAAATTGGCACGCCATCAATAATCATGAAAGGTTGCTCTTTCATAGGCGGGTTTTGAAAACCAGACGCCTCCAATTTCTTAAGGTTTATTCTAGTTTCTCCTTTTCTTTCTGAAATTTTTATTCCTGCAATTAATTCCTTGCATACTTCCGCAAAAGAGTTTAGCTCTATATATTCTTTTAAATCTAACTCAGCATCATAAGAATCAAAAAAAGCACTTAAATTCGATTGAGGGTTGTTTTCACCTTTAAGCAATAAATTGTAATTTCTATTGATAACATTATTTTCATTTGTCCTTATAACCAGCTGAGTTACCTGCTCTGTTTTTGCATGAAAAATTAATTTAAAGTCTTCCTCCTTTACAATAGGTTCTAAGTGATCAACAGACAGCGCAAATGGCACTTGTTTGTCCTTAAAAATTGGCTTTACAATAATTTTGGCATCCTCCTTAGGGCGGACTATTATAAAGTTAAAATTTCCATTTTCATCAATGTCGGTACTGTATAAAGAGGACTCTTGAGCATTGCTAACTGAACAAATCATATAACAATTGCCTGCTTTAGGTGCTTCATCTGACCATTTAAGCTTTCCATTGATTTCCTTAAAATCAATAACCTGTTCAGGTGGATTAGTTACTTGTAAAGCAATCTTTTCAGATCTTTTGGTAAAACTCTCATCATTATCCATTGCAAGAAGGAACGATTGAATTAGATCCATTTCTTGATCAAGAAGCTCTCTCAACGACATCACATCTGAATTGTTTACAAGCCTAGTAAACTCATGATAGCTCGGTTTTGAATAAAATTCACCTTGTAAAAACAATTCTTTATTTCTTATTGAGATACTTGTAGTATATTCTGAAGAATCAGAAATAAACACCTCTAATGGAATTTTAATATGGGAATGATTCTCAAATATTGAATCCTTTAAAACAATAGAAACGGCAGATTGATTTTCTAAATAAATATATGATTTTGAAGCGCTGAGGATATTATTTTGATCATAAAGTTGTATTAAATTCAAACCGTTTTTTAATGACCTTTTGGGAATAGCAAATACAATACTCTTGCCATTAAATTGCTGTTTGCCTTTTAAATATGGCGCCTCATTATGACTAACAACAAGAGTGTACTCCTGATTGGCTATTTCTTTATTGCTTAAACCATAGATCAGTAATTTTTCTTTGTCCCTGTCAATTAACTTAATTGTACTTCTTCTATCCCTATACTGACCTAATTCTTGAGAAAGCCACTTTCCCCCACTATTAAAACAAACCCTATAAGTAGAACTAGCATGGGGAACAAAGCTAAAGAAGCCAATTTGCCCACTTTGCGGTTTAAATCTTAGCAAAGTATCTGCCGTATGATCGACTAAGTACCCTTCAATTACTTGGTTTGGTTCAGAATCTTCAATATTTAATTGATAGCCTATACGATTAGCGAAATCATTTATAACACCTCCTCCTTCAGGCCATATCAGAAGAGATTCGGATGGATTCATTTTAATTTGTTCGTAACTTTTATGCTCTTCGTTTCCGAAAACTTTAATTGGCTTTTTGAAAAAATTTCTTTGATTATTTTGCAACATCCATTTCGTATAAGCCACAATTAGATAAGTATCAGAATCAAGATTATATGGTAATTGAATTGCACCTGAGCCATATCCATCAATTGTCTTACCCGAAAAATCTACAATTTCATCCAAGGATTCATTATAGATTTTAACATAATATATGCTACTTAATCCTCCTAGTTTTTCATCTTTCTCGTTCATTAAATAACTAGTGAAATGAACTGAGTCTCCTGCCACATAAAATGGCTTATCTAGCGTAAGCAGCACACTTTCATTTGGCTGTGCCAAAGCCAATGAATTTGTACATATTCCTATAAACGATGTGAATAGAATTAAGGCGATTATTTTCATTATTTGATTTAATTTGGCCATACCTCAGGTTTTTGATCCGAAGACCCAGGCTCAATTCGACAATCACAACATGGAGCAGCCGGTCTATATAGGTTCTCTTCACTAGCAGAATCATCATACAACGTATTAACACATTTAGCTGCTGTGGTATTTTCATAAATGGGACCATTAATATCATTTCTGTCAATAAAAATTCTGTTGGAGTAATTAACAGATTCAACACTAAAAAATCCTAAGGCGGGAGCTGAAGGGTTGCTTACATTTTCTACATTCCCTTCTACTCTAAATGGAGGAATATCAAAAATAGAGCCCCCATAGTTTGCCTGCTTTTTAAGATTAGTCATGTACTCAAAAAATGATTGACTAATCCTATGACGCCTTATTTGCATGCTATAACCTATTAAAAATTCGTATCCTGGACGAATATGGAGTAAATTTAAATCTGAGGAACTGTTATTTACTACATAATTAACATTTGATGGAATATCTCTTTCTCCAAATTTATAACATATCACCTCAAATAATTGAGAAGGATCTCGAGTACCGTCTGGATAGCAAGCATCACTTCCTTGATAAGGTGCTTGAAAAGCATAGATTCCTTCATAATCATGGTAAAAATAAAGCGTATCGTGCTCATTAGTTTGAACTTCAAAATTTTCATTGAAATCTAAAAATGGAACCATAATAGCCTCACTACTAATTACAGCTTCATCCAACACAAAATCGATATTGATTTCTCCTATTTCAATTGGGGCATTATAAATCACTGATTTCGAAAGAAATTCCTCTCCATTATCTAATTGTATATGCAATTGATAAGAATTGTCTTGAATCAATTGGGGTGGATTTGACTTAAACCAATACCTTCCGGTTTCACCTGCTTGTTGCATCTGGTATTGGTTATTCAAGTTATCTATTATCTTTACATTGGCATTTAATACCTCTACAGGCCTCCTGTTGCCATTTATATTTAAAGAACGAGAAAGTAAGACTTCTGTGAAATCATTATTATTTGAAAGGCGCGCTTCCACGACCAAAACACCACTTACAGATGGAACATCTGTTTTAAATTCGTCAATGCAGCTTCCTAAAAGCATTAAAAGTAATATGGGGATAAAAGTAAATCTCATTATTTTAATTTGAAATTATAGGTGATTGCAGGAATAACATTTCCGAGAATTGACAACTTGTATGAATTCAGTCTATTAGTCACAATAGAAGGTCTATAGAATACAGAATAGGCATTTCGTCTGCCGTAAAGATTATATAATGTAAATGTCCAACTCCCCCTTATTTTTTGATACTTCTTTAAAGAAGGTGCCACATGTAAACTTAAATCGGCTCTATGATAGTTTGGAATTCTATAATTGTTTCTGGTGGAGTAATCTACCACATTTAAACCATAGCCATTATAAACTGCCGTTGGGAATGTTGCTGGTCTTCCTGTGCTGTACACAAAATTAAATATCAAATTCAGTCTTCTGTTAAATCTATAGTCTGTAAAAACATTTAACACATGTGGCTGATCAAAATTAGAAGGATACTTTAAACCTGAATTAATACGGTCATTGGGTAATTTTCCATTTACAATATTTAAAGACCTTGAATAAGTATAGCTTATCCAGCCAGTAAAATCCCCTCTCATTTTTTTTGCGTAAACTTCCACACCATAATTTTTTCCAGTTCCTTGCAATAGCTCCTCTTCAATCTGTTTTGATTGTGAGAGGTCAGCACCGTTTCTATAATCAATTACATTGGAAAGCCAACCTCTGTAGACTTCAATAGATGTTTCTATGTTGTTATTGAAGAAGTTCTTAAAAAACCCAAAAGAAATTTGATCGGAAATTGATGGCTTAATTTGTTGATTAGAGAGTTTCCTAATGTCTACTGGAGATATAGATGTAGTATTGGAAACTAAATGTAGAAATTGTCTAGACCGATTATAACTCAATTTTACTGCAGAGTTATTATCAAAAGAATAATTAAGTGAGACACGAGGGTCAAAGCCAGAATAGTTAATAGATGTCGAATCTAGTAAATTTGAATAGGCCGTAAATCTCCCTCCCAAATAGGTTGAGAATTTATCATTAATATGAATTAAATTGTCAAAATAAACTGCCGTTTCCAGTGCTTGCTCTAAAGGTAAATTATTTGATATCCCATTAGTATCTTCAAACTGTCTTGGCTTAAGACTATAAAAAGTATTATTTACACCAAAACTGATTTCATTATTTTCAAATTTATCCCAAGAGTAATCTAGGTTCAATTGATGTGCCTCTATGGAAGTATTCCAAACCTGTTCTGTCCCCAGATCTAGGTCAAAAGAATTCAAGCCTGATGCATAGGAAGAATAACTATAAAATGCAGACGAAATTAAATCATCAGTATAAACATGTTCCCAGCTTATGGAGCTTAACAATTGACTATAATCGTAGTGCAATTCATTTGCAAAATTAAAATTATCCTTACTTAAATAAGTAGAAAAGGTTATTTGGTTATTTTCATTTAAGTTATCTGAATATTTAATTTGACCGTCACCAAAAAAAGCAGCACTGTTCTTCAAATCATTATTACGCACATAATTTTTCAAATAATTTGGGTAGGCTAGCCTGAATGCAGTTTGAATACTACTTTTATCTTTTTGGATTGGTGTCTCAAAATTTAAATTAGAGGCCAAAATCCCGACCCCACCTTCTAGAACTGTTCGTTCCTTACTTCCACTGCTAAACTGAACATCTAAAACTGAGCCGATTCGTCCTCCATATTTTGCAGGTTTAACTCCTTTATAAAAGTCTACATTATTTACAGCCTTAGGGTTAAAAGCAGACAATACTCCTAACAAATGGGAGGTATTAAAAATTAATCCACCATCAGCCAAAATCAGGTTATTACCAGCACCAATTCCCCTTACATTAAAACCGGTAGAGGCTTCCCCTGTAGAATTAACTCCAGGAAGGGATAATAAGCTTTTTATAACATCTGCTTCCCCAAGAAAAGCTGGGATCTTCTCAATCTCTTCGATGGTAATATTTTCCTTGCCTGCAATAACCTCGCTAACATTCTCATCTAGTCGCTTTGCGTTAACTACCACATCGTCTAGCTGTACATACGTTTTAAATAAAGTTAGATCAAGTTTGGCTGAGGAATAAATATTTATTTCATAGGAAATGGGTTCAGCGTCAATCGTTTTTACTTCGAAATCATGATAGCCGGTAAGTAAGTCTATTTCATAATAACCAGATTCATCAGAAATGGCTTTATTTTCACCATCGATGGCAATAGTAGCCCCTATTATGGGAGAATTATCCTCACCAGAGATTAAGAATCCAGATAAAGTAACATTTGTATTTTCAAACTGAACATTTCCTAAGCTAATCAACTTAGGTTGTTTGCTTTTTTCTTTTTGATTCAAGTTTAAATCAATGGAATTATTTTTCAGAATGACATAATAGTTGGGATCTCTTTTCAAATATTTTAGACTGCTACTTAATAGTAATTGAGAAAGGACTTCATCGATAGTCTCATATTTCATTTTCAGGTTCACCCTAATTGTATCAATCCATTCGCTTTTATATTTAAAAACTACCTTATGAGTATTTTCAAGTTTTTCTAAAACTACCACAAGGCTTTCATTTGCACTATTAATTTCATGCTGATTGTTAGATTGAGAATAACCAAAAAAGAGATGTGATAAGCAAATTAAAAGTAATAAGGCTGATTTTTTCAAAGATTAAAATTTACTGTTTGCGTAATTTAAATCAAACATTTTTTTTTAGCAAAAAAATAGGCGACAAAATCAAATCCATAAGCAAGGCAAATAACATAGCCAAAGAGAGAAATAATCCTAAAATAAAAGGTAGTCGCAAAAGACAACAATCTAAAAAGCACAAATCCACCAATAATTAGAACTAAAGTAATCAAAATAGCCAATCCTGCTGATTTAAATGTTTTGATAATGCGCCAGATTGGGTTTTAGCTTTTTGCTTTTTTATAAATACCAAAAAAATGAATGGTGTCATCTACAACGATCCCGAAAGCCACTACGAAAATAATGGCAGTCGTTAATTTTGTCTCATCAACAACACCTTAAAGGATTTAAAAATATATCGCTAAAGTAATCGCAATCATCAATACTGCCAATAATAATCTTTAAAAAGCTCAACTGAAAGACTTTCATTGCTTTTATCAAAAAAATAGGTAGTGCCGTAATTCTAACCTCTAATATAATTTCTTTATCAATATAAGATTATAAAGCGTGATTTCGATTTAGAGTACAATGCGAGCCCCATTCTGGAATGAATCTTACAAATTATGCATATCGTATGCTTGAATCCATCACTCCATCGGCTATTTAAGAATTAAGATATAAAAAAGGCAATACTTATCAGCCAGAATAAAACGGAATTCTTTGTCATTAAAATTGTTAAGCTATCTTTTTCAAAAGCGAATGAAATTCTAAACCTAAAGTAAAAGAAATGAAGCTTATTACTACTTTGGATTTACAAGAAATAGTAATCTGATCATAACTATACTATGAGACTTGAACTCTACATTCAAATTATTAATATGAATAACATAAAAAAAACCGATTTGATGTAACTAGCACCATATCGGTTTCCAATGTATAATATTAACAGCAAATTAATCGTGACTTGTTGTATGGCTCAAACAACCCCAACTTGTCAACATGAAAACTCGCCAGCCTATTTTACTTCTTCAAAAAGTCTCTCAGCACATATTGAAGAATCCCTTCATGTTGATAATAAGAAATTTCAACATTGGAATCCAGCCGGGCAATGACTTCAAAATTAGTTTCCTTCCCCTCTTTGTTAACAGCTATTACATCCAATTCCTTTAGCACATTAAGCCCATCAGCAATACCTCTAATTGTAAATTGCTCAGTACCGTCTAATCCAAGAGATGCTGCACTTTCTCCCGGCTTGAATTGTAATGGCAACACTCCCATTCCGATAAGGTTGCTCCTATGGATACGCTCATAGCTTTCTGCAATTACAGCTTTTATGCCTAAAAGATAAGTACCTTTTGCTGCCCAGTCGCGGGAAGACCCGCTGCCATATTCCTTGCCCGCCAATACTATGCTTGGCTGATTAACTTCTTTATACTTCATGGCCGCATCATACACGGTCATTTCTTCTCCTGAAGGGATATGAGTAGTATAGCCACCTTCTTTCACCGCCAACTTATTATTGATCCTCACATTGGCAAAGGTTCCTCTTACCATTACTTCATCATTTCCCCTGCGGGAGCCATAGGAATTAAACTCTTCCAGCTTTACTCCTTTTTCCAATAAATATTTCCCTGCTGCTGAATTAGCCCCAAAGGAACCGGCCGGAGAAATATGATCAGTAGTAATAGAATCACCCAGTAATAATAAAACATGGGCATTTTCAATATCTCTAAATGCCGGGGCTTCTTCGGAAATATTCTTGAAGAATGGAGCTTCCTTAATGTAAGTAGAACTTTCATCCCATTCATAATCATCTGTCTTGGGTGCTTGCATTGACCTCCACTGCTCATTTCCTTCGAATATTTCACCGTAATTTCTTTTGTAGTCATCAGGTGTAAGCACACGCCCCATTACTTCAAATATCTCATCATTGCTTGGCCAAACATCCTTAAAGTAAACCGGTTCATCATTGCTGTCATAACCAATAGGATCGTTGTACAAATCAATATCTACTCTGCCAGCCAATGCATAAACCACTACCAGCATAGGTGACATCAGGAAATTCATTTTTACCTGAGGATGTACCCTGGCTTCAAAATTCCTGTTTCCTGAAAGTACAGAGGCCATTACCAAATTACTTTCCTCTATTGCCTTGGCAACAGGAGGTGGCAAAGGACCGGAATTACCGATACACGAAGTACAACCAAAACCTACCACATGAAATCGCAAAGCCTCTAAATCTTCCAGTAAATCAGCAGATTTCAGGTAGTCAGTTACCACTTTAGAGCCCGGAGCCAAACTGGTTTTTACCCATGGCTTTACATCAATCCCTCTTTCCCTGGCTTTTTTTGCCACAAGTCCAGCCCCTATCATTACACTGGGGTTAGATGTATTCGTACAACTTGTAATAGCCGCTATAGCAATAGATCCATCGCTTATTTTGTATTCTCCCTGTCTTGTTCTAATATGTACAGTTTTCAACCCTTCTTCTCTCTCCTCTTCTATGACAACATCCTCGCTTACCGCAGTTTCCCCTCTTCTAGGATCAGGCTGCGTTCCGCCTTCTCCATACCACCTGTTAATCGGTCGCTCCCCGGATTCGATGTATTCCCTTCCGTAAACTCCCTGGAGCAATTTCTGAAATTGATTATTTAAATCCTTCACCAGGATTTTATCCTGCGGTCTTTTAGGTCCTGAAACCGTAGGCTCAATTTCATCCAGATTCAATTCCACTACATTTGAGTAGTTAATTTTATCTTCATTCTCCCTCCAAAGCATATTGGACTTTGTATATTTTTCTACTAAATCAATCTGATCAGCCTCTCGATTGGTTTTCTTCATATAGCTGAGCGTCTGGTCATCAATAGGGAAATAAGTAACAGTACAACCAAACTCTGGGGACATATTGGAAATGGTAGCCCGATCAGGCACAGAAAGTGTGTCCAGTCCGGGGCCAAAAACTTCAACAAATTTGCCTACTACCCCATGTGCCCGTAATAAATGTGTAATAGTCAGCACCAAATCCGTAGCAGTAGTGCCTAATGGTAGCTTACCTGTCAACCTCAACCCAACTACTTCGGGCATAATAAAATAAATAGGTTGGCCTAACAAAGCTGCTTCTGCTTCTATTCCACCAACTCCCCATCCTACTACACCAATTCCGTTTACCATAGGTGTGTGGGAATCTGTTCCTACTAAAGTATCCGGATAAGCATATCCTTCTCTTTCAATTACTCCTTTTGCTAAATATTCTAAATTCACCTGATGGCAAATACCCATTCCGGGAGGAACCACTGAGAAATTATCGAAAGACTTTTGAGCCCATTTCAGGAATTGATATCGTTCACCGTTTCTTTCATACTCCATATCTACATTTTTCTTGTAGGAGTAATTAGTACCAAAATAATCTACCTGTACAGAGTGATCTACTACCAGATCCACCGGAATCAATGGGTTAATTTTCCTGGAATCTTTTCCTTTTCTTACAGCTTCAGCCCTTAAAGAAGCAATATCAACCACGGCCGGAACGCCCGTGAAATCCTGCATGAGCACACGAGCTGGCTTGTAAGGAATATCCTTTTCTGATGGCTCAGGTTTCCAGCTTAATAAGGTTTCTATGTTTTCTTTAGTAATAGCGAAATCATCGAAATTTCTTAATGCATTTTCTAAGAGAATCCTGATAGAAAAAGGCAATTTGGAAATTCCATACCCTTGCTTTTCCAACTCACTTAAGCTATAATATTTTAATTTCCCTTTTGAAGTACTTAGCTCCTGAACAATTTTGTATGGATCTTTTTGCATAGTAAAAAATTATTTTATTAGATGAAGCCATTATAATATGCAGGCTTTGAATAGATATCCTGTTGATGAAATTCATCAACAGGAATCATCTTAATTATACTGATATCCAACCTAAAAGTTTTAAACTACTCCTCTAAAGAAATTACCAAATCGTCCTGAACTACCATATCTCCAGCCTTTAAATGTACAGCTTTTACAATACCAGCCCTTGGAGGTGTAATGGTGGATTCCATTTTCATGGCTTCTATAATGAATAAAGGAGTGTTTTCGGTAACCTCCTCACCAGGCTTTACTTTTATTGCAGCAATACGCCCTTGTAAAGGTGCCCCTACTTCATTATCAGCAGTTACCTTTTGATGAATAGCTTTATCTACCTTGGCAGAATTATCTTTTATCTGAATTCTTCTTGTTTGCCCATTCAACTCAAAAGACACCGTCCTCATACCTTCATCATTGGGCTCAGAAATAAATAACAAACGGATAATAATTGTTTTTCCCTCTCCTATCTCTACTAAAAGTTCTTCTCCATTTCTCATTCCATAGAAAAATGCCAGAGTGGGCACATACCAGATATCGCCATATTCCTGTATATGCTGGTAATATTCCTCATAAACCTTTGGGTAAAGTAAATAGGAAAGCAAATCAAGCTCAGTTCGGTTTTTGTCGAATTTCTTCTTGAAAGCAACAAACTCTTTATCAAAATCGATGGGTTCTAAGTGCGCGTTCGGCCTGTTGGTAAATGGTTTTTCACCTTTTAATATAATATCACTTACCTCTTTAGGAAAACCACCAACTGGCTGGCCCAATTCTCCTTTGAATAAACTAACCACCGATTCAGGAAAAGAAAGTGATTTACCCTTAGTTAAAATATCATCAGGCGTTAGATTGTTGGAGGTCATATACAAAGCCATATCCCCCACTACTTTGGATGATGGCGTTACTTTTACTAAGTCACCAAACAACTTATTCACCAATGCATAATTCTTTTTAATCAACTCAAATTTATGACCTAAACCTAAAGCTTCAGCCTGCGGACGTAAGTTGGAATATTGCCCTCCGGGGATTTCATGATCGTAAACCTCGGCCGTTCCGGCTTTCAAACCTGATTCAAATGGATAATAGAATTCCCGGACATCTTCCCAATAGTTACTATAGCTATTAAGAGAGTCAATATCCAGTTTCAATTCTCTCTCCTGCCCTTTCATGGAAGAGGCAACAGAATTAAAATTAGGTTGTGAAGTCAACCCGGAAACTGCACCCAAAGCTACATCCACCACATCTACGCCCGCTTCAATGGCCTGCAAATAAGTGGCCGATTGCACAGAGGATGTGTCATGAGTATGCAAATGGATAGGCAAATTCACCTCAGCTTTTAAAGCAGCCACTAATTCTTTGGCTGCATATGGTTTTAGCAAACCGGACATATCTTTAATAGCAATAATATGTGCGCCCTCGCCTTCCAGCTGTTTGGCAAAATCCACATAATAATCTAAAGTATATTTTTTCTGATGGGGATCTAATATGTCTCCTGTGTAACAAATGGAAGCTTCAGCCAGCGCATTGGTTTTTTCGCGAACTGTTTTAATACTCACCTTCATGGCTTCCAACCAGTTAAGGGAATCAAAAATCCTAAATACATCTATTCCTGTATCTGCTGCCTTTATAATAAATTGCTCGATCAGGTTATCAGGATAAGCTTTATAGCCTACAGCATTCGAGCCCCGCAATAACATCTGCAATAAAATATTAGGAATGGCACGTCTGAATTTGGCCAATCTATCCCATGGATCTTCTTTTAAAAAGCGCATACAAACATCAAAGGTGGCCCCACCCCACACTTCCATAGAAAAAATCTGCGGATTATTTTTGGCGTAACCCTCTGCCACTTTCATCATATCCAGTGTACGCATACGAGTAGCCAATAATGACTGGTGGGCATCCCTGAAAGTTGTATCTGTGTATTGAATGGCTTTTTCATTTTTGAGCCACTGAGAAAATCCTTCGGGGCCTAAGTCTATTAGTTTATTTTTTGTGCCTTTAGGATAAGCCTCGTATTTATTATAATCAGGTATTTTAGGTGCCCTGAAAATCTTGTTTTCATCCTTTGATTTCACATCAGGATGTCCATTGACAGTCACATTGGCTAAATAACGTAGTGTTTTGGTTCCTCTGTCAAATTTCTTAGTGATTTCGAACAGCTCCGGATGATCGTCAATAAATTTTACCGTACATTCTCCATTGTAGAAAGTAGGGTGTGAAATCACATTTTCTAAAAATCCGATATTAGTCTTTACTCCCCGAATTCTGAATTCCCTCAAGGCCCTGTTCAGCCTTTGAGCAGCACCTTTCAAAGTTCTTCCTGAAGCCGAAATCTTTACCAGCATAGAATCAAAAAATGGAGAAATGGTTACCCCGGGATAGGAGCTTCCTTCATCTATCCTGATTCCGAATCCACCTGCATTTCTATAGGCAATGATTGTTCCATAGTCAGGTTTAAACCCATTTTCAGGATCCTCAGTGGTAATCCTACATTGAATCGCAAAACCATTACACTGTATATCCGATTGTTGTGTAATAAATATTCTCGGATCATCCAATGCGTATCCTCTTGCTATTAATATCTGAGAACGCACAATATCAACACCTGTAATTTCCTCAGTAATAGTATGCTCTACCTGAATCCGTGGATTTACTTCAATAAAGAAAATGTTCTCTTCCTTATCAACCAGGAACTCTACAGTACCTACATTATTATAATTAACCTCTTTAGTAATGGCCAAAGCATATTCATATATTTTATCTTTTGTTTCCTGTGCAAGGGTAAGGCAAGGGGCAATTTCCACCACTTTCTGAAATCTCCTTTGTACAGAACAATCTCTTTCATACAAATGCACAAGATTTCCATAATTGTCTCCCATTATCTGCACTTCAATGTGCTTAGGCTCATCAATATATTTCTCCAGGAAAACAGTGTCATCACCAAAGGCATTGCCTGCTTCGTTTTTGGCTTCAGAAAAAGATTTTTTTAAATCTGCATCATTTCTGACAATACGCATTCCTCTTCCTCCGCCACCGGAAGCAGCTTTTACCATGATAGGATAACCTATTCTGTTGGCTTCAGCAAGTGCAGTTTCAGTATCTACTAAATCTTTTTGGCTATCCTGTATAACAGGAACATTGGCTTTAAGTGCAATGGTTTTAGCTGCTACTTTATCACCCAGGCTTTGCATCACCTCGGGTTCAGGGCCAATGAAAATGATCCCTTCTTCCTTACACCTACGGGCAAATTTCACGTTTTCGGAAAGAAAACCATACCCGGGATGAATAGCATCTATACCCTTATGTTTTGCCAGACTGATGATTTCTTCAATATCCAGATAAGGTTTGAGCGGATCATCATCTTTTCCAATCTGATAAGCCTCATCTGCTTTATATCTATGAAGGGAGTAACGGTCTTCAAAAGTGTAAATAGCAACGGTTCTAATACGTAATTCTGAGGCAGCTCTCAGTACTCTAATAGCTATTTCTCCTCGATTGGCAACTAATATTCTATTAATTTCAAATAATTCGGTTTGCATAGTTTATGAATAGGTATGAAAAATGATAGTTTTAAATAAGCTATTTTAAAAATCAGCTTAATATATAAAGGACTTATTAAAATGAGAAAAGTTTAGTGTTATAATATGAAAAATCATTATTTAAGGCATTTTTATCTTACTATATTTGCGGGAAATACGTTAGAATGAATTTAAAAAATACCAAATATACTATTACAGCGGCACTTCCTTATGCCAATGGCCCCTTGCATATAGGGCATATTGCCGGGGCTTATTTACCGGCAGATATTTTTGTGCGCTACCTACGCCTGAGAGGAAAAGATGTGGCATTTATGTGCGGAAGTGATGAGCATGGTGCTGCCATTACTATCAGGGCAAAAAAAGAGGGTATCAGTCCAAGGGAAATTATAGATAAATACCACGAATTAAACAAAAGCACTTTCGAGAAGTTCGGAATTGGGTTTGATATGTACCACAGAACATCTGCACCTATCCACCATGAACTATCTCAGGAGTTTTTTACTAATTTATATGATAAGGGGGAATTTGTAGAGCAGGAAAGTGAACAGTATTATGACGAGGAATACAACCAATTCCTTGCTGACAGATATATTACCGGAACCTGCCCGAAATGTGGCCATGATGGTGCTTATGGCGATCAATGTGAAAAATGTGGAAGCTCGCTGAACTCTACTGATTTAATTAATCCTGTTTCCACTTTAAGTGGAAAAAAACCTGAGCTAAGAAGTACCAAACACTGGTTTTTACCTTTAGATAAATACCAGGAATGGCTGGAAAAATGGTTGGTAGAAGGAAAAAAAGGCCAGTGGAAATCGAACGTGTATGGTCAATGTAGCTCCTGGTTAAAAGCCGGCTTGCAACCTCGTGCCATGACCAGAGATTTAGACTGGGGAGTAGACGTGCCTTTAAAAGAAGCAGAAGGGAAAAAATTATATGTTTGGCTTGATGCACCCATCGGTTATATTTCAGCTACTAAACAATGGGCATTAGATAACGGAAAAAACTGGGAGGACTATTGGAAAAAGCAGGATGATCCAAAAAATGACTCTACTTTAATACATTTTATTGGGAAAGACAATATCGTTTTCCATTGCATTATTTTTCCTGCCATTTTACATGCGCATGGTGAATATATTTTACCTGAAAATGTGCCTGCCAATGAATTTTTAAATCTGGAAGGTGATAAACTATCCACCAGCAGAAACTGGGCAGTATGGCTGCACGAATACCTGGAAGAATTTCCCGGAAAAGAAGATGTGTTACGTTATGCACTTGCCTCTACTTTACCGGAAACAAAAGACAGCGAATTTACCTGGAAAGATTTTCAAACCAGGAACAATAGTGAATTAGTAGGGATTTTCGGAAACTTCATTAACCGTGCGTTGGTACTTACCCATAAGTATTATGATGGAAAGGTACCTCAAAGAGGTGAATGGTTTGACTACGATGAGGAAATAATCCAGTCGCTGAGCACTTACCCGGATTTAATTGAAGAAAAAATTACTCAATATAAGTTCAGGGAAGCTTTGGCCCATATGATGGAATTTGCCCGTTTGGGTAATAAATATCTGGCCGATACAGAGCCATGGAAACTGCAAAAGGAAAATCCTGAAAGAGTAAAAACCATAATGAATCTCTCATTACAAATTGCCGCTAACCTCAGCATTGTATGTGAGCCGTTTTTGCCATTTACAGCGGAGAAATTAAGAGGAATGCTTAATATAAAAGCTTACGAATGGGAGAAAGCCGGCAGTGTTGATTTATTGGAGGCCGATCATACTATAAATAAAGCAGAATTATTATTTGAAAAAATTGAAGACGAAACCGTGGATGCACAAGTAAAAAAACTGGAAGATACCAAAAAAGCGAATACTGCTGAGAAACCTAAAGTAGAAGCTATGAAAGCTGAAATTCAGTTTGACGATTTCATGAAAATGGACATGAGAATAGGCACAGTAATTGCTGCCGAGAAGGTGAAAAAATCAAACAAACTGCTTAAGCTAACAATTGACACTGGCTTGGACAAACGCACCATTTTAAGTGGTATAGCCAAACATTTTAGTGCTGAAGAAATGGTAGGTAAACAAGTAACAGTATTAGTGAATTTGGCACCAAGACCTATGATGGGTGAAGTATCAGAAGGCATGGTATTAATGGCTGAAGATGCAGAAGGAAACCTGCAATTACTACAGCCCGGAAATAAAGTGAATCCTGGTAGTACAGTTAGTTAATTTACGATCAAATTAACGTTACGAAGTCCTATTCAATATTGGCTCAACAGTGGAGCGTGAGACACGCTCCACGGCCAGACAGCCCAGGTTTGTGTCTCACAAGCCTGATTTTGTTGCTCAAGATTGTAATAAGCAAGTAGAGTTAACATCTAATACATTTCAGGATGTATTAGATGTTTCCTAAATTGAAAAATGAAATTTCTAAAACCTTAAATACTCTGTAATGACATTTGAAGTACTAAAAGAGAAAATAGGACATTATCAGAAAGAAGGAATTAAATATTTCACTACCTCTTCTTTTCAATCACACAGTTTAGTGCTTTTGCATATGCTCAGTAGAGTTGACAAGGACATTCCAGTATACTTTATCAACACAGGTTATCATTTCCCGGAAACGGTAGCATTTCGGGATAAAATAATGGCTGATTTTGGATTAAAAAACTTAGTTGACTTAAAACCATTAACTCCCAAAAACATGCAGCGTGGGGCTGACGGGAAAATGTTTTTTACTTCTGATCCGGATTATTGCTGTTATCTGAACAAAACCCAACCTATGGATATGGTTTTAATGCAGCATGATGTGTGGATCAATGGTGTGCGTGCTGATCAAAGTAAAACGCGTTCTGCAATGAAAGTAGAACAAGCTGCGCCTCATGATACTACCCGCCTCCATCCTATGTTGGACTGGAGTTCCAAAATGGTGCATGACTACAGAAAAGAATATCGATTACCGGATCATCCATTGGAAGCGAAAGGCTATTTCAGCATAGGCTGTGAGCCCTGTACACGTAAATTTGATCTGGATATGCAGGAAAGGGAGTCACGCTGGTACGGCATGAACAAAACAGAGTGCGGTTTGCACACTGATTTGGTGAAGTAATCAGTATTTCCCAATTTTAATTTTTATCTGTCACTGACATACAATGAAAAACATATTAATTACCGGAGGTGCCGGCTATATTGGTTCAGCATTAGTAGCTAATCTTTTACCTCTTGAGCAAGTGAATAAAATCACCATTTATGATAACTTAAGCAGAGATAACTACCATTTCTTTTTAGGACATAAATTGCCTCATACAGAAAAAATCAACTTTATCAGTGGAGAATTGCTTGACAGCCGGAAATTAGGCAAAGCTTTGAAAAACGTTGATACTGTTATACATCTGGCAGCTAAAGTAACCACTCCTTTTGCCGATGCCGACCCTCACTATTTTGAACAGGTAAACCATTGGGGCACGGCTGAATTGGTTTATGCCGTAGAAGAATCTGATGTGAAACAATTTATCTATTCCAGTAGTGTGTCAGTCTATGGTGCTTCTACTCAATTAATAGAAGAAGGTCAGCCTGTCAACCCACGGACTATTTATGGTATTTCTAAAATGCGTGGAGAAGAGCATGTTGCCAGGCTTTTAGAGAAGATGAATACTCAGATTTTACGTTTAGGAAATGTGTATGGCTATGCACATGCGGTGCGTTTTGATGCGGTAATTAACAGATTTATGTTTGATGCAAACTATAATGGTCGCATAGCCATTAATGGAGATGGTAAGCAACACAGGCCTTTTATTTCAATTGACAGAGTAAGTAATATTATACAACAAGTAGCACTTTCCGACAAAGTTCCTTCTGGTTACTATAATGTGGTAGACAGCAATTTACAGGTTTTGGATGTAGTGGACGTTCTAAAAGAGCTGTACCCAGAAATGGAATTCACTTTCATCAACCAGCACTTAAAGCTTCGCGAACTATTGGTAGATAGAAAAACTGTATTAATGGATTACGTTGATTATCCGAATGGGGAAAACTCACTTAAAGCCGATTTGAAGAAGTTTAAAGAGTACTTAAGATTCTAACCCATCGTATGAAAAAATACTTTCTTATTGGCATTATATTAATCACAGGACTAATGTTTTACAGCCTGCTTTCCGAAGAAAACATTCATGATTTGGAAGGCGGTTTTGAGCAGACAGCTTATGTACGAAACGAAAATAACACAGGCCCCATAGTCAGGATTTATGCCTTTACTTTAAATGACAGCCTCTGGCAGAATATGGAAAAACATGGTAATTTGATGCCTCATACCAAATATGGCACTACCGAGGTTTATTATTTTCTTAAAAACCAACAAGCTCCGTCATCATTGAACCTGAAAGACAGTAGATTTGATGAACAATATCAGCAATACTGTATTGCCAAATTTACCAAAGATGGACAGGGGAGAGCTACTTTACTCAGACACCCCTTTGGCCAATAATTACTAGGCCGAAACCATTAAAACCTTCCAGGCTTTAGCTACTTCTCCTTTGGCTAATAGTTCATGAGCATATAAATGCAATGCTTTTTCCAGTTTCTCAGGTTGTCCTGCATTATCAGTAATGATTTTTTGCACTACCTTCTCCTTGGCCATTTCAGAGATTTCTTCCTGAGTCGGAATTTTCTCAACATTGCCCAATTTCCCCAAGTCATTCCCTGTTAAAAACTTGCTCAATCTAATCCCTTCCGGAATGGCATCTACTCCCACTCCTAATTTACTCAATGGCTTTTCCACCTCAAACATACCTTCTTTGGCACGAGCGTACCAATTACCGCCCATTCTACCAATAGGATCCAGTTTCACGGGATCAATCTTTCCACTTTCATCCAAAATTTCTTCATTCAGGTGGATATAAATCACCTCACAAATCACTAAAATGCCCGCCCCACCTTCAGAACCAGTCTCAATAATTTGCTTCACCAAACATTCAAATGCTACCGGGGACTCCGCAACTCTGGGAGGTTTTACTTTCTCAGACGGCACTTCTGTAAAGCCCGATTTTTCAAACTCATTCACTCCTTTTGCATATTCAGTGGAAGCCAATGACATCTGCTCCACCATGGGATAGTTAGCAATATTAATAACCACTTCACCTACTTCTTTTACATTTTCAAAACTATGCTTAGTGGTATTGTCTCGTCCTCTTCTGGAGGGGGAAAAAATCAAAGTAGGAGGATTTGCACCGAAAACATTGAAAAAACTGAAAGGACTTAAATTTACTTTCCCGGCCTGATCAATTGTACTTGCAAATGCTATGGGGCGTGGGGCAATAGCCCCTAATAGCAAACCATGAAGTTCAGGAGTTTTAATAGATTTAGGATCAATTTTTTTATATGCCATAATGCATGCTCTGATAAGATGGTGAAAAATTCAAATTTATGAAATTGTAATACAATATCAACGAACCAATGTTTGTAAAGATTTACAAAATGCACTTCAGCTATTTTCCATTAGCCAAAGTTCCAGAATCAGTAAACTATAAATTAAATAGGCTACATTCAATTCCATATATTTATTTCCGGAAATGAGTTTCTCCACTTCAAGGGGTTGGAGGTATTGGTAAATTTTCGCCTGTGGATTTAGTAAAAGATCCTTTACTAAAGGTTGAAAATCATGACCAAGCCAATTGTTAATTGGTGCTTCAAAAGATATTTTCTTGCCCGTCACTACTTCCTTTGGTAGCTTATCTTTATATAAGTCCTTTAAAAGCACTTTTCTGTCAAAACCTGCTACTTTATAAGAATCGGGAAGCCTGGAAGTAAAATCAAATAACTCATGATCCAGAAAAGGAGACCTGGCCTCTACAGAATAAGCCATGCTACAGCGATCCATTTTAACCAATATACCTGACAATAAATTAAAATGGCGATCCCAATTCATCAATTCGTCCAGTTTTGACAGACCAGTTATGTTTTTATTAGCTATTAATGATTTGGTGGTATTCCGGATCATACTTTTATCCTTCCAGATACCCTCCATTGTACTGTCCCTCCACATATCAACCGTATAACCCAAATACTGTTCTTCAGCCGGCATGGCTGATATATTGGCAATACGTTTGGCAAACGCAAGTTTTGAACGTCTGACAGCATTTGGGAGGATGGGCTGCAAGTATTTCAAAAAACTGAATTTACTATAATGAGTAGCTAAGAAATACCTTCTGTAACCTCCAAACTGTTCATCTCCTCCATCACCATTGAGCATAACTTTTACATGCTGCCCTGCAGCTTGCGCTATGGCCAAATTAGGGATAGCACTGGAATCAGCAAAGGGTTGGTCAAAAGTGCTAATCACTTTTTGAAGCATTTCCAGTGGCTCCAGCTTCAAAGGGATTATTTCATGAGAAAGACCTAAAGCAGACGCTGTTTTTTGCGCAATTTTTGATTCATTCTGGCTGGTAGTAAAAGGATATTCTACTGTGTAGGTTTTAATATCCTGATTCAACTTTGCTGCTTCATAGGCAATGACAGAACTATCCCACCCTCCTGAAAGGAACAAGCCTACGGGCACATCTGCTCTGAGCCGCATTTTAGTAGCATCCTGAATTAAACTAAGAGTAGTTTCATGGATTTCTTGCCGGCTTAGTTGCCACTTAGGCTGGTAGGTGTAGGTCCAGTAAGGGTTTTGGAGCACTTTTCCATTTTGAAAAGTCAGTATATGGCCCGGCTTTACAGCATGCACGTTTTTATAAATGGTTTCCGGTTCAGGAATATTGGATAAACACAAGTAATGATAAATTGCTTCTTCATTAATTTCAGGCTTGAATGAAGCCATTTTCATCAATTGCACTATGGTTTTCAGCTCTGAAGCAAATAAAAAACAATCCTCTTTTTGAAAATAATATAAAGGTTTCTGTCCTATTCTATCCCTTGCCAATAAAAATGCGTCTGAGCTTTCATCGTAAAAAGCAAAAGCAAACATACCTTTTAAAGTACTAACCATCTGCTCTCCCGATTTAATTAGCCCATGGAACAGGATTTCCGTATCAGATCGGCTATTGATAGCCATTTTCTTAGCCAGTTCCGGATAATTATAAATAGCGCCATTAAAAACCATGGAATGTCCATTTGCATCCTGCATAGGTTGAAAACCTGCATCAGGTGCAATAATTCTCAATCTCTGCGTACCCATGATCATATGCTCATTAGCAACAACAGCCTGATCATCAGGGCCTCTGTGACTTATAAGGGATAAAGCCTGCTTAAATTTTTCTTTTGATAATGAGCCTGACTTCTGCCAGATACCTGCAATGCCACACATGGATTTCCGGGAAATTTGATAAAAGGTTTACACCAAATTTAAATAAAAATTAAGCCGAAAGCCCCATTGTTGTTAAAACAAAAACCATTGATCCCTGGCGAAATCCTCGCGATAGGTATCTTCATCAAATCTAAAATACTGAGCGGGTTTGTGGGAGACTCCCGTTTCCCGCTCTTCCATAGCTACCAGAAAATTATTGCGTAGCATTCGTTTCCTGAAATTACGTTTATCCAGCGAAATACCGACTATGGCTTCATATAAAGTTTGTAGTTGTCTTAGTGTGAATTTTTCAGGCAATAATGAAAAAGCGATCATAGGCTCTCTCTTAATTTTTTCCCTCAACATAAACCACCCTGTGTTGGCAATGTCATTATGGTCAAAAGCCAGTTTCTGAGGTTTTTCAATGGGATGCCATAAAACCTCTTCCGCAAAAGAAGACGGAGTAAATTCAAAACCATCCACTTTCACTAAAGAATTGTACCCAATAGTGATTACCCGTTCTTCCGGATGCTCACGGATAGATTTTATCCACTCAATATCTACCGGATCTTTAATTCTATCCGGAGAACCAAAAGCCTTAAACTGCTCTAAATAAAGGTTTTGCAAACCAGTAAGTTCGAATAAAACACGGGAAGCAGCATGGTCAAGATCTTCACCTTTCTGAACCAAATCACCTGGCAAGGCAAAAACATTTTTACCGGACTGCTTTCTCTTTATCAATAAAATATTAATCTTTTGGTCATCAAAACCAAAAATAACACAGTCAACAGATATATGAGGATTATAGTGGAAGTCTTCCATTCAGATTTCAAACAGTATTCGACAAAGATAGTAAAATACTATTTGCTAAGTGTACTCATTACACTATCTTTGGCTTGCTGATAAAAATAATATGACAAAAATGAAGCGTATTGGCGTTTTTACCTCAGGAGGGGATGCTCCCGGAATGAATGCTGCCATTCGAGCGGTAGTTCGAGCCGGGATTTTTTATAAAAAAGAAATTATTGGGATCTATCGTGGCTATGAAGGCATGATAGAAGGTGACTTTGTGCCAATGGAAGTACGATCTGTTTCCAATATTTTACAGAGAGGAGGTACAATGCTTAAATCAGCAAGGTCAAAGGAATTTCTTACTAAGGAAGGTAGGACCAAAGCATTTGAGCAACTTAAAAAAATGAAAATTGATGGCTTGATTGGCATTGGCGGTGATGGTTCTTTCGCAGGAATGCATCATTTGTACCTGGAGCATAAAATGCCGTATGTGTGCATACCCGGAACCATAGACAATGATATTCCCGGCACGGATTTTACTATTGGCTACGATACTGCCACCAACACAGCAGTAAATGCTATTGACAAAATTCGTGACACTGCACTTTCTCATAACCGCTTATTTTTTATTGAAGTAATGGGAAGGGATTCGGGCTACATTGCCATTAACAGTGGAATAGCCGGAGGTGCTGTGGCCATCATTATTCCTGAAGAAGAGACTTCCATTGAAGAATTGATTGAAAAATTAGATGCGAGTGGCTCGCAAAACAAAACCTCAAGTTTAGTAATTGTAGCTGAAGGAGGAAAATCAGGCTCTGCGATGGAAATAGCTAAAAAAGTACAGGAAAGATTCTCCTATTTTGACACAAAAGTGACTATATTAGGACATTTACAACGAGGGGGCACACCTACTTATTTTGATCGCGTATTAGCAAGTAAAATGGGAGTTGCCGCCATCGAAGGACTTGAGGCAGGACAAACTGACGTAATGGTAGGCATTGTTCACAAAGAAGTGATTTTCAATAAATTCGATGAAATTATGTCTCAGCCAAAGGATATTCACAAAGATGACTTACGCATAGCTAAAATATTATCGATATAACAAATGATACTAATAGGTACAAGTGGCTCAACAAAGTGCGACTGGCAACTGGTAAAAGATCAAGTACTTACTGTCCGGAAAAGTACAAAAGGCATCAATCCATTTTTTATGGACGATGTGGCTATTTCCGAAACAATTTCAAGTCTTGGCGATGAAATTTTACAATATAAAGATGAAATAAAAGTAGTCTACTACTTTGGAGCAGGCTGTTCCAGTAGACACTTTTCCACTATAGTGGAAAGGGGAATTTCCATGGTTTTCAGAAAATCGCATTTATATGTAAAAGAAGATATTGTGGCCTCAGCTTTTGCCACTTTTGAAGGAGAACCATCCATTACCGCGCTTATGGGTACTGGTTCTAATGCATGCCTGTTTGATGGTGACATTGTAAGACAGGAAGTAAGTGGAATGGATTTTATTCTGGGCGATGAAGGAAGCAGGAGTCATTTTGGAAAAAGTTTGTTGGGGAAATATTTGAAAAGACAACTTCCTTCTGAAATTCAACGGGACCTGGAGTTGGAGTTCCAGTTAAATAAGGAAGACATATTACTAAATGTGTACATTAAGCCTTATGCCAATGTATATCTGTCAAGTTTTAGCCAGTTCATAAATGAGCGAATAGAACATCCGTTTTTACATAAAATGGTAAAAGACAGCATTAATGAATTCATACAAATTTATATCTGCTCAGTAAAAAACTACAAAAATTATAAAGTACATTTTGTTGGCTCTGTTCCCTACTATTTTGAAAAAATAGTAAAAGAGGTTGCAAAAGAAAATGGTTTAAGAGAAGGTAAATTCATAGAAGAACCTATTGATCTGTTGGTCGAATACCTTATTAAAAAACATTACAACGTATAATTCAGATTATCCGTTTTTAAAGGAACGCCAGGGTAGGATATCTGCCAATGAAGCAAAACAAACTTATATTAATTAACATAATTAAATAATTGTGTAAAACTAATCGCAACAATGAAAATTAGCATCGGGATTGATATTGGAGGAACGAGTACGAAATATGGAATTGTAAGTCCGGAAGGGAAGGTGCTTTTTCAAGGATCTATTCCTACTCAAAGTGAAGCGAAATTTGAGGATTTCATTAAAATTTTAGCCTCTGAAATTAAAAAAGGCCTCGATCCTAAAGAACATAAGTTATTAGGCATAGGTGTAGGCGCCCCAAATGCCAACTATCATAAAGGTACAATTGAACATGCTACCAACCTTAGGTGGAAAGGAATATTACCATTGGCCAACAGTCTGGAAGATGAATTTCAGGTACCGGTAGTGATTACCAATGATGCAAATGCTGCTGCTGTAGGGGAAATGATATTTGGTGGAGCTAAAAACATTAAAGATTTTATTGTGATCACCCTTGGCACAGGTTTAGGAGCAGGCATTGTAAGTAATGGAAAAATAGTGAATGGTGCCCATGGCCTGGCTGGTGAATTAGGTCACACTACAGTTAATTATGTAAACGGACGTTTTTGCGGTTGTGGCAAAAGAGGTTGCCTGGAGACTTATGTATCAGCAACCGGCATTAAAAGAACTGTTTATAAATTATTGGCAGACCATACAGAAGATAGCGAGCTCCGTTCAGTAAGTTTTGATGAATTAAGTGCCGAAATGATTACCAAGTATGCCTTAAAAGATGATTTTATAGCAAAAAAAGCATTTGAGTATACAGGTAGGATTTTGGGTACCAAATTAGCCGATACAGTTGTTCACTCTGATCCTGAAGCCATATTTATATTTGGTGGTTTATCACTTGCAGGCGATTTAATATTTAATCCCACCAAATTTCATATGGAGAAGCATTTAATGCCTGTACTAAGAGGTAAAATAAATATCATTTCTTCTCAATTGCAAAATCAATCCGCTCCTATTATTGGAGCCAGCAGCCTTGTAATTGATATGATAAATGAAAAGGAGTCAGAAATATTTGGAAATTAATGAGTTACTGATTCCATAACTAAATTCATCTTTCAGATCATTCTGTTGCAGGAAGTAATTTAAAGGTTTCAGGAAAACTGAACATTTCTGGCTTTTCATTGGAAAATCTTATATCACTAATTTCTGCTTCTCCCACCTTATCCTGAATTCCTTCCCTGCTAGTCCATTTCCAAAATTCCAATTTTCCGGCCACAAATGTAGTATCTACCATTTCATAATCGCTGTATGTAACAGCATGCAACATATTTTCCGCTCCATTCACAGTTTCAGCAGCCAGAATCATTATGTTCCCTAAAGCTTCCATTAATTTGCTTTGTCTATTTTGATACACCATAAACCACTCACTAGGAAAATAAATAGAATCAGTGGCAAAAGAAACCTTTACTGCCGTAGTAGAATCTTGATATAGTGGTAGTCTTTCGGGCTGTCCCCACCTTGTATAATCATGGGCTAACTTAAAGGGAGCAAGTGCCAAATACTCCCAGACTAACACATCAAACCTGGCGTTTGGATAATCCGCTGTATCCGGACTCAGGTATACTTCATCTCCATCATAGAGCACACTGCTCCCATCAATACGTGCTAATTTCACTTTAGAAGAATTTGTTTTCGAGTAAATAGTGGCATTCAATTCTTCCTCTCCTTCTAAAGTTAATTTTAGATCAAAAACTATGACCTCATTCTCCATGAAATCATCAAAATTATGGTAATTGAGCATTTGCTTCACCATTGAAGGCATATCTGCTCTTTTCTGATAATCGGGCAAATCATAGCTAAATCTCTCCTCTTCTTCAAGTGGAGGCTCTTTTCTTTCACCGGATGTACATGCTGCGGAAGTTAAAATAAAAGCGCTGAAAAAATATATGGCAAATTTCATATCTCAATTATTATTAATTAAAAAAAAATTAAATCCAGCTATATAACTGATTGCCTCTTAAATATAATTACTACATAACATCAAATTGGTTGTCCATATCATGCACTGCATTGAGTAAACAATTTAAAAATACAGTTTTTTCTCAGTTCAACTATTACCCCAATAGATTAAGAAATATAATTTATATCCACCTCATAAAATAACCGATCAATTTCTATCTTCGTTGCTTTATATTATTGCCATAATTTCCCCTGACTATGAAAAACGATATTAGTATAAAGGAAGCCGCTATAGATCAATTAGCTGAGTTGGGTTACTTTATTTGGGATGATTTCCTTCCTGCCTCTTCAGTGAAAGAGTTGGTGGCCTTTGCAAGGGGAAACAGGGAAGACGGTAATTTCAAAAAAGCAGGTATAGGAAAGCAAGTGCTTTTTCAGGTAGATAAATCGGTGAGAGGAGACTACATTCAATGGATAGACAAAGATCCCGGCCACCCGACAGTAAAGCATTTTATGGAAGAGATCAGTGCATTGAAAGACTACATCAACCAAAGCTGTTATCTTGGGTTAAAAGATTTCGAAACCCATTTTGCCATTTATCCTGAAAACACTTTCTATAAAAGACATGTGGATAGATTTCAACAAAATGCACATAGGGTGCTGTCTTTTGTGCTTTACCTCAACATTAACTGGCAAAAAGGTGATGGTGGCGAATTGGCACTTTACCTGGACAATGAGAAAAAATTAATTGATCCCATTGCTGGAAGACTATTATTGTTCCGAAGTGAACTTGAACATGAGGTTTTACTGGCCCATAAATCCAGATTTAGTATTACAGGCTGGATGCTTGACAAAGACATGAGTCTTACCTTTTTGCCTTAGTACATATATTTTCACACTCTTTACTTTCTTGGAATAGCATATATAGCTTCCTGCCTGCCATCTATATAGTAGATTTTCTCTCCATCAAAAAAAGCTTCTTCTTCCAGCATAATTCGTATTTCCTTTTGCCACTCAGTAATAAAAACAGCTGCATTCAATTCTATTGAATAAGCAGTATTTGGGTATAGCGGATAATCACCTGAGCCAGCCACACCGCCTTGCTGATCCCACATACCAATAGTGGGGCCAGCTGCATGGCCATGAAAACCAATGGGGTGGGTATAAATTGTAGGTTTCAGTCCCTCCTCTTTAGCGGCTTCTAAAGCCAATTTCAGTATCTCATTACCTGTACGGCCGGTAGTGAATTGATCGGTTAAATGATCCTGTACTTTTTTGCCTTTTTTAAATGCCTCCACCAAATATCCGGGGACTCTTTCTTCCTCCGGTTTAAGCACATAGGCATGTTGTTGAGTGTCAGTATTGAGTCCCAAATAAGTAATACCAAAATCCACATGAAGCAAATCTCCCGGCATAATAGTTTGCAAATCAGGTCTTTTGCTAAAGCTTCTCAAATGGTCAAAATTCTCTGGATCGGCTCTTTGGATATCCACTGTAGGATGAAACCATGTTTCAAGCCCCAGATTGTTGATTTCCTGTCGGTACCACCAAACCAAGTCATCAGTAGTTGTATGGCCGGGCACTATGGCCTCCGTAGAAAATCCTCTGGCTATGATTTGATGAGCTATCCTGCAAAGGTTTTCATACAAAATTTTCTCTGTGGCAGAGCGGGTTTCCAGCCATGCAACTCCTAGTTTATCAGCTGAAACCACTGATTCTTGATATTGAGCTGGTAAATTCTTCATAAACAATTCATATTCGGTTTTATTAATTCCATCAGCCAGGGCAAATGTTTCCGAATAATTCAATCCGATTTTTTTGGGTTTCCTCTCTTCGATGAGTTCCATTAAGCGCTTCCATTGATCCGGCTGCATATCCGAATTCCAGGCTTTCTTAAAAACCGCTCCCACATCATATTTAGCAATAGCAAAAGTTTCCAGAGCGTTACCCGGCTCCTCCTGATAGATCACTAAAATGGTTCTTCTTCTGGCTGAAATCCATGTGGAAGGCAAGAAGGTTTTTAAAATGGGATCTTCATTGTACTCACGGGAAATAATCACCCACATATCAATCTCAGTCCTCTCCATTAAGCCAGGCAAAACTGTCTCTATTCGCTCCTTTAGTACTGAATCCTCAATGGCCGCTCGTTCTTTCAGAGGCAGGATCTGATCATATTGCCCCAGGGCAAAGAAAGAGCTTAACAAAAGAATACTACTGGCAAAACAGATTTTATACGGACTCATAAATAAATAGCTTTAGCTGAAATAGATGTGTTATAACTATGATAATAAATGCAGTTTCTTACTCACTATACTCTGTTAATACGGTATAATTCGTCAATTTTCCATTTTTATCATAAGATTCAGTTCTAACCGCTCCCACTTCCCTGGCAATCCATTCTACATTTTTTGTTTCCCGAGTAGTTCCCATCGCATCAAACTTAATGATAGCGTTGATTTTATAAGTGTCATAAGTTCCTGCAGGCACTGTAATGCTTTCTTTGTCCATAACTTTTCTGTCAGTCATCCGCACACCAAACTTCATTGTCATAGGCCCTGAAATGGTCATGTTCATGGCACCATCTTCCAGATATTGTCCTACTTCAAGAGATTGTGGAATCTGAAGGTCTTCGAAATCCATTTCTACTTCCATTTCTTTAAAAGATTCCATCATTTCCTGTGGCATATACTGGGCCATGTCCATTTTGATCACGCCATCCTCACAGGCAAACTCCACTTCCTTTTCCATCTGAAGTTTGTCTTTCTTATCATATGAACTTAATAGCACCTTTGCAGATAACGAATTACCTGATTCACTTATGGAAAGAATGTGAAAGGTTTGTTTTCCCTGGTATTTATCTTTGGAATTGTAGCTGGCAGTGGTCCATTTCTTGCCTTCTTTCAATAAAAAGTAAGGATTGCAATCAGATTGGGCAAAATCTTGATGAGGCAACAAGACCATTGCACTAAGCAAAATCACAGTGAGAATAATTTTCATTTTTTTAGTTTTTAGATTCTCAACTAAAGTAATGAATTTTTGGGATTCCCGCCTTATTCACCAAACACTTTCCTGATATTTCAATGCTATGTTCTCTTATGTTTGTTGTTGTACTCGATCACTTTTTCCTCCATCTGTCGATATACTGTTGTTTTCAAAGTAACAATATCTTTATTGGTAAGCCCTTTAGCGCTTACTGGAGGCATAATTTTCACTTCTACTTTTCCGGGCTTCATCAACAAGCTTCCGGGCTTCATCAATTTACCTGCTCCCAATACTACTATAGGTATAATTTTGGCTTGTGCATCAATAGCAATTCTGAAAGCTCCATCATAAAAACGTTGTAATGGTTGATCCGTCCTATTCATGGTTCCCTCTGCAAACACTAAAATAGATCCTTCTTCCTTTAGTACTTTATTTAATCGGTTGGTACTTTCCTGCCGGCTTTGAGGGCTGGATCTGTCTACCACTTCGGTAACAGCCCTGATAATAAATCCAAATATTGGGATTTTCTTTAATTCCTTTTTTGCCAATGCTTTAAAAGAACCTACTGCCTGGGGCATGGCCACAGTATCTAAAAAGGAGGTATGGTTCACTACGAATATGTAATTCTCCCCTTTTTTAATATTTTCTTTTCCCTCTATTTTAAAAATAATCCGATTGAAGAAGCTAAAAATCAGAGACCATAATTTGATGGCCTTAAAGCTAAGATGGTAGCCCCCTTTTTTAATTAATGGTGGAATGATAAAAAAGGGAAATAATATTATCATGAAAACATGAAATATAAATAGTGCCCAAATAGTATATAATATCTGAAAAATTTTCTTCATTCAACTAGAATTTTTTTTAAGTCAATAATAACGAATTACAAAGATGCTGAAAGTTTTTTAAACATTTGGAGTGGGAATTTACATTCATTAAAAGTTAAAATTTATATAGACAAAGAAGAGAACTTATCAATAACCATAACCAGAGCAATTATTACTCATCAATTTTAATCAATTGATGAAGGAAGAGGACGCGTTTTACAAGATAATTAGAAACCCTATTTTTAAAATAAATTATATCCTGTAATAAATTCAGATAAAATAAGTACTAATGAAGTAAACAATAAAATGACAGAAGGAGAAAGAGAATCAATTTTTAAAGAATGGGTCGCGCAATACAAAGCACTCCTATTTAAAGTGGTTCGGGCATATGCTTTTAATACCGAGGACCAGGATGATCTTTTTCAGGAAATAGCAATTCAGGTTTGGCAATCTATCCCATCTTTTAAACAAGAAGCTAAAGTGTCCACCTGGTTGTACAAGGTGTCACTAAATACAGCCTTGAGATGGGTAAAGAAAACTAATAAATACCAAAGTAATTTAGACAGTATTGATGACGAAATGCCCATTATTGACAAATCTGAACATGCTGACGAACGTTTAGACTGGATTTATGAAAAAATTTCCAGAATGGATAAAGTAGATCGCTCATTGACTTTGCTTTTACTCGATGGCTTCGGCTATAAAGAAATGTCAGAAATATTGGGAATTAAAGCATCAAACGTAGGGGTTAAAATCCATAGAATTAAAAATCAACTCATTAAGGAATCTAAAAATTATGCAAGCCATGGAATTTGAAGAAATGACTAGAATATGGAATCAACAAAACAAACAGACAATGTTTACAATAAATGAAAAGGAGCTTTACAACCGCATTCAATCTAAGTTAAAAGGAGCTAAACGAATGAACAACCTTAATGACTTTGGCTTAATTGCTATTTCATTATTTACCTCAGTGATGGTTTTAGTTATTAAGGCCACTAACATCTGGAATATTGTTACAGCCATTGTATTAATATTAATTACTGTGTTCATTGTTGCCAACAGATTGAGACGAGTAAAAAACAATAAGCAATTTGACCTCTCTTTACTGGGTGGATTAAATCATGCAATCGAGAATATAAATTTTGAGATAAGACGGTCAAAAACCTTCCTGCTTTGGTTTCTCATTCCGCTTTCCATTCCCTCTTTCATGAAATTAGCGCAAAAAGACACTTCAATATGGATCTGGCTGGCAATAATAGGTGCATTCCTACTCTCCTATTTCGTCACCCGTTTAGGACTTCAGAAAACTCTCCTCCCCAAGAAGAGAAACTTAGAGATATTAAAAGAGAAATTATTAGAAAACCCTCAGCATCAATGATGTGGAATAGCTTAAGAAAACAAGTACAAAACGGACTATACCACCGAGAATACATTTCAGGAAGAATCAATGATTAAAGCAGTTTTGTGATATTCGGACATTTTATTCCGAAGCAAATACATGACAATATTATAACCAGTAAAAAAACTATAAATATGAAAACTCTATATCTACTATTAATCACTTTAATACTTAGCAATTTTTGCTTTGCACAGGATTTTACCGGAAAATGGAATGGTATTTTAGATGCACAAGGCACACAAATTCCTCTTATTTTCACCATTGAAAAAACAGACAACGGATACCATGGTTCTTTTGACAGCCCAAAACAAGGCGTTAAAGATATTTCTTTTACTTCAGTTACTGTAGAAGATAAGAGCATCAGGTTAGATGCCACAAATATTGGAGCCTTCTACAAAGGTGAACTTATTGCTGATTCCGTAGTAGGCACATGGAACCAGGGCGGTGCATCGCTTCCACTAAACCTCTCAAGAAAAGAATTAAAAGAAAGCAAGCCTAACAGGCCGCAGGAACCGCAGGGTTTACTACCTTATAAGTCGGAAGAAGTGAAGTTTTATAATAATATTGACGAAATCACGCTTGCCGGCACACTTACATTACCTGAAAATGCTGAAAAAAAACATCCTGTAGTCATTCTGATTTCAGGAAGTGGTCCTCAGAACAGAGACGAAGAGGTTTTTGGACATAAAACATTTCTGGTGCTGGCAGATCACCTAACACGAAAAGGAATAGCTGTACTCAGATATGATGACAGAGGAACGGCTGAATCCGAAGGAGATTTCAGCAATGCCACCACTGCTGATTTTGCCACTGATGTATTAAGTGCAGTGGAGTTTTTAAAAAGCAGGAAAGACATCAATATCAAACAAATAGGACTCATTGGTCATAGCGAAGGAGGTATTATTGCTCCCATGGTTGCCAATCAGTCGGAGGATATTTCTTACCTGATTTCATTGGCTGGAACAGGCATATCTGGCAAAGAGCTCTCCCTTATGCAGTCGAGAAGTTTAAACACTATGGAAGGCAATGATAAAGAGGCCTTTTACCTTTTTAATAAAAAATTATTAGAGATTGCTACATCAGATGAAAGTACAGAAGAAAAGCGCAAGAAAATGATGAGCCATTTCGAAAATTCAAAGGAAATGATCAAAAAGTCATTACCTGAAGGAACAAATGTTGATAATTTCATTTCTCAACAGATAAGTTCTGCTTTATCTCCATGGGCGCAATATTTCTTTCAATACAATCCCTCCAAGGAATTTGAAAAAATAAAAATACCGGTACTCTCCTTAAATGGCAATAAAGATGTTCAGGTGGACGCCACAGTGAACCAAAACGCTATTCGTGAAGCATTAAAAAAAGCTGGAAACAAACAGTCTACCATAAAAGAACTGGATGGTTTAAACCATCTCTTTCAGGAGGCCGAAACTGGTGCTATAAGTGAATATGGTCTGATTGAACAAACTTTTTCACCTGTTGCCTTGAATGAAATCTCCGAATGGATTTTAAAAATAAATCAGAAATAACTTATGGGAAAATGATTAGGCTTCTCATGAAATTCATGTTGCAATAAATCAATCTTGATCAGCTTCAAAAGCACATAATAAAAAAATGGCCCGGTGAAAACCTCAAAAATCAAATTTTCACCGGGCTTCTTATTCAATTTCAGGTCTTGCTTGTCAAAATTTAATTTTACTTTCCTGTTGTTTGGTTTTTGAACACTAAGCCATCTTAGCGAGAATACATCATAAATCCACCCCAATAATAAGGATGATTATATTCCTTCAACATAGCAAGTTGCGCTTTACGAAAAGAGCCTGCCACATCCCTGGAATTGAGCCTGTTTTGGTAAAAGCTGCTCATTAATTTCTGAGTAGCCGTATCATCCACTTTCCACATACTCATCACCAATGATTGCGCCCCGGCCACAATAAAGGCACGTTGCAAGCCATAAACTCCTTCCCCTGCTTTTACATCTCCTTTGCCTGTTTCACATGCGGACAAAACCACCATTTCCGTATTCATCAGGTTTAAGTTAATGGCTTCATATGCTGTTAAAATACCGTTATCCTCCTGATTAAACGATTGCCCACTTCCACTGGCTTTATCTCCACTGGCACCTGTTAATAAAATACCAGATCTCAACAAGGGATTCTGTTGGATATATTGGAGTTGAATACCCATTAGGTTATCCTGAAGATTCTGATCCTCAAGAAAAAAACCATGACTGGCCACATGCAAAATTTTAGGAGATGCAACCTTCTTCAGATTGGATTCGGTAGCATTTTTTTGCATATACTGCTGAACCGTGACCTCTTTGGAGAGAAATTTTGAAATATTTTCTATCTCCTTTTTAGTGCCAGGCAGCTGGCTAATGGTTTCACTATTGAAAGCTGGATCACCAATCAGAAATGCTAACTTACCGGATTGATTTCTCTCCTTATTATCAAAAAGTATATCATTCGGATGTCCAATGTATCTTATATCCACATCCTGAATAACATACTTTCCATCCGGCTTCTGAATAGTATTCAAATTTAACTGATTATAAATCCCATCAGGGGAAATAAACACCTTTCCTGAATTGCTAACAATGCTTTCCATAGGCTTCCAAAATTGATCATAAGAGTATTGATCATCCAGCTTTTGCTTAATCACATTATTATAATAGGCATAATATCTACCTTCCAACAGATCCCCATCTGTTTTAACCACAACTGCAGGAGTTTCCTGGTTTTTTCTCATTGCAATAAAAGCATATCCATTTTTAGCAGTAAGTGATTGATCAAATAAAGGATATTGAATAATTTCAATTAACACATCGGTTTCCTCTAAATTCTCCTGGATCAATTGGTAGTCGAAGTTCTGATTTTCAAAAGCTTTGGAGAAAGCATCTGACTGGGCAGAAAGTTGTTTTTCAGAAGTATTGGTTGCTCTTTCAAGTGAATCCACATTGAACGACTGTTCCTCAATCTCTTCCTTACTAAGTGCATAAGCATTGGCCAATTGGCGTTTTTGATCGATCCATTGTAGGTATAACTTTTGTAATTCCGGATCATCTTCATTAAAAATAGCATTTTGAAGAGCAGTGGAGGAAGTCAGCAAAATGCCTTTGGTGGCCAATCTGTATCGCATCAATTCACTTAACAATTCCGGGTTCTCCCGGTGCTCAGACAAAGCAAAGTTGTAATATCGAAAGAATCTTGGCTTTAGTTGTTCCCAATATTTGGTTTTCTCAGCCTCACTTAGTGCCGGAAAATACTTTTTGATAAAGTCAAGGCTGGCGCTCATTACCATTTTATAATAACTTTTGGCAGGCTCAATCTCCTTATTCTGCCAATACCAAAGCGCCATATCTTCCTGGCCCTGGATTACCTTTGGATGTGTTTTGGTCAATTTTCTTTCCTTAGTATATAATGCATCTTGCAAAAGCTTCTTTGCCTTCTCATTCTCTTCCAGAAAGCGATAAAGGTTGCCCAGGTCCGATTGCGTTTCAGCGGTTGTTAAATGATTTTCCCCAAATTTACTTTTATAGATATCCAGGGCAGTTAATAAAGCCTCTTCCGCTTTGTCATACTCCTTCTTTTCCACATACAATGCAGCAAGGTTAGACTGCATATGGGCATAATCAGGATCAGATTTTTTACCGAGCTTCGCCCGTGATGCCTGGAGAGTTAAGGCCTTATTAAAGGTTTCCTCTGCCTTCTCCAGTTGTTTATTTTCCTGTTCTAATATGGCTTGGTTAGTCAGAAACTGCAAATAGGTGCCATTATTTTCTGAAAGCCCTTCTTTTGCGACACTCACACATTTTTGTATGAGTTCCAAAGCCCTGTCACTACGCCCCATATATTGATTGAGAATTGCCTGGTTATTCAGGAAAATAGCGAAGGGTAATGAATTTTCTTCTCCTGTACGATTGAGTTTTTCAGCTAGTTCTTCCGTAAACTTTTCTGCTTCCAGGTAATTGCCCATATTGATCTGAAGGACCAAATAATTATTTAACTCTGCTAAATATCCTATACTTTCATCTCCCTGCAAATCTAGCCATCCTTCTTTGGCCAAAGTTGTGAACTCTTCCGCTTTTGAGAACCTCCCCATATCGCTATACAAAAGACCAAGAATCCCGATGGATTTATAATAGTTGGGCTCACTGGTCGCGTTGAGTTGCTCATAGCTATATTTAGCTGAATTCAATGAAGCCTCCGCCATAAACATATTGCCCAAGGAGTAATTTAACCTGCCAAATTCATATACGTCCCTGGCTTCATCCAAATCAGATTTTGGTTTGTCATCCTGAATAAGAAAACCGGCAGCCCTTACCAGTCCTTCGCCTTTTTGTTTGTTTTCAAAGGATGCGGTTTTATCCAGAAAAGCAATTGCATAGTTAAAAGTAAGTGTATCAAAACCCTCCCGTCTCTCTTCCGCTTTTTCAGATAATTTGTTTTTGAGTACTTGTTCAGCCTTTTTCTTTAATACCGAATTTCCAATACCGAATTGACTGAATGCAACAACAGAATATATTAGGCAGAAGAAAACCACCAGAATTAATTTTTGCATAATTTACTTTTTATAATTTCAAAGTATTAATTGTTTCACCTAACTTTAAACTAAACATTCAATGATGAAATAAATAGTATTTTTCAATTATAAAGATAGAAAAAAATCGTACGAATATAAGATGGTGTTAAAGTGATACAGATGAAAAAATTAAGATTTCCTCAGATTGTTCCCGATTATAAAAACAAAGAAAGAATAATACTGAGGGACTTTCTGGCTTTGGAAAGAACCACACTGGCTAATGAAAGAACTTTATTTGCCTATATCAGGACGAGCTTGTACCTCATTCTGGGTGGCATAGGCTTTGTCCAGTTAAAGGATTTCGAAAATATCAGATGGCTGGGTTTTTTCTCTTTTGGATTGAGTTTCCTACTCATTGTCTTTGGTTTATTGCGTTTTTACAAATTACGCAAGCGACTAAGGAAGTTTTATAAAGAAAAAGACCTGGACGATATCGAATCCATTAAGGAAAAATTGAATGAGAATTGAAATTAACAGGAATTCAAACATTTTATCGAACCCTATGGAAATCAGCAGTATCTGAATATTCAAACATAGAAATTTGATTAAATATTCGTTCCAAAAAACAATGTGAATCAGTCATTGTGTTTGTACCTTTGCCAATTAATTGAGAAAATCGAGTTATGTACCCAATCAAAAGAATTTTAATCGGTTTGGACTTGTCTGAAATGGACAGCACCATGATCGAGTTTGCAGATTTCATATCAAAAACTTCAGGTGTGGAGGATATTTATTTTGTGAACGTCATCAAAAATCTTCAGATTCCTAAAGATGTATTGAAAGAATTCCCCAATATGATTACTGATGTAATCAAAGAAAGAAAAACAAAAATGGAGCAAGCTTTAAACAGCTTCATTGACAACGACTTCAAACCAAAGGCTCATTTCGAGGTATTGACAGGTAAAATTGCTGATAGCATATTGAATTTTTCCAAAAAAGAGGACATAGACCTAATCGTAATGGGCAGAAGAGAAAAGGCAGCGGAAAGTGGCTCCCTTTCCCAACGTCTGGCCAGAAGAGCTGCCTGTAGTCTGCTTATCATTCCCGAAGGCACCAAACCTACCATGGATAAAATATTGGTGCCAAGTGATTTTTCCGACTACTCTGTATTAGCTCTGGAAGAAGCCATTGAGATAGCTGTAGTAAACGACAGGAAAACCGAAATCGTGGTTCAGAATGTATATACAGTACCCACAGGATATCATTATACAGGAAAAACTTACGAGGAATTTTCCCAGGTAATGAGGAAGAATGCCGAAAAAGATTATAAAAATTTCATTAATCAAATAGATACCAAAGGTATCAAGTTAAAAGCGGTGTACTCGCAGGACACCAATGATGATGTGACTACTGACATGTTGGACAAAGCACGTGAAATAAAAGCAAATGCCATTATCATTGGTGCTAAAGGCAGAACAACCACTACTGCATTCTTTTTGGGAAGCATCACTGAAAGATTGATTCAGCTGGATTCTGATATTCCATTGATGGTTGTCAGGCCAAAGGGGAAAAATGCCGGCTTTTTGGAATTTATTAAAGAATTGTAATGCGAGCAATTATAGAAAAGTTTTACGATAAATTATTTGCAGACAAGGAAGACTCTGAAGAAGTGCCTTATGCCAATAAGAAATTTATGTTTTGGTTTTCTTTAATCAGCTTCGCTATAGTTTTATTTTTTATTATTAAAGACGTTGTCAGGAACATCCAAAATATTTAAGCCGGTTCTATGCAACATATTTCCCTTGCTGATCTTAATCTACTCATAAAGGACACACTACAAACCAAACTGGAACCCTCCTACTGGATTGTAGCTGAAATTGGCGAATTACGCCTCAACCAGAACGGCCACTGCTATTTGGAGTTTATTGAAAAGGAAGAAGCAGGCAACAAGCTGATGGCCAAAATCAAGGGCACCATCTGGTCATATAGTTACCGGAGCATTAGCGCATGGTTTCAATCTATTACCGGGGAACCTCTTAGGGCAGGCATCACTGTTTTAGCCAATGTTCAGGTACAGTTTCATGAAGTATACGGATTAAGTCTCAATGTGAAAGATATTGACCCGAATTTTACTTTGGGGGAACGGGCGAGAAAAAGACAGGAAATTATTGCAGAACTACAGGCTGATGGTGTATTTGAAATGAACAAAACATTGTCATTGCCACTGGTGCCACAAAGAATTGCTGTTATAAGTGCAGAATCAGCCGCTGGTTATGGTGATTTCATGAACCAGATTGAGATGAACGAGTTTGGCTACCGCCTGAAAAGCCGCCTCTTTACTGCCACTATGCAAGGCGACAAAGCCGCACAAAGCATAGTAAATGCGTTACTGCAAGTTCATCATTTGGCATCGGAATTTGATGCAGTAGTTCTCATAAGAGGTGGTGGTGCCCAGGTAGATCTGGATTGCTTCGATGATTATGAGCTAGCCTCCCATGTTGCACAGTTTCCTTTGCCTATTTTCACCGGGATAGGTCACGAACGTGATGAAACCATCTGCGATTTAGTGGCTCATACCTCTTTGAAGACGCCCACAGCTGTAGCTGAATTTCTGCTGAGAGGAATGCGACAATATGAGGAAAAGATCAAATTAACCACACAAAACATCTTAGCCATTATTAATGAAAAGGTTGAGAAAGAGCAATATCATCTTAAAGAGCATCAGCACCGGTTACGCTATGCCATGAACAAACATTTCAACAAAGCTGGAAATCATTTAGATCAGGTTTGGCAAAAATGGCAATATGCTATTAAGCAAAAGCTCAACAAGGCTAACAATCGCCTGGAAATGATTGAGAAAACATTGCAGTTGGTCAATCCCGAGAATATTTTCAAAAAAGGCTATTCCCATACAAGTGTGAATGGTAAAAATATCAATCATGTATTGGTGCAAATTGGAGATGAACTTAAAACAGTAAGCTCAGAGCAGGTTATTTTGAGTAAGGTGAGTTCGGTTAAGGATACTGAAAGTAAGGAGTAGGATTTTAGACTTCTATTTAGGCTTCTTATGAAGAATAAATTTTCATTTAAAACTAGATTAAATTATTTTATTAAGGGTATACAGGAATTAAATTCGCCTATAAACCCTCGAAAAATAAGAATTTTGCTCAATACTGAGGTTTTCACTTAAATTTCAAACCTCTTAAAAACATATTTTTCTCCTTTGTTTTGATACAAAAGAAACAATGCCAAAGGCATCCCTTCGGGGAAAATCCCCGCTGTTGCGGGACAGGCAAGACAAAAAGATGCTCCCACGCTGCAATTCAACGCGCTCCCCGCCTTTTTGTCGGCCAGCCCGCCCGATTATAGCAAAGATCATTTAATTTTTGAACATTGAGGCCTTTAACAAGAGTACCCTATTCAGCTTTGATCACCAAAAACTTCATTAAAACGTCATCCCGGAAATTCATGAAGCTTTAGCGGAAGGTATTATCCGGGATCTCTATTATTTCCACTCTATAGATCGCTAAAGATGTACGAGACGTTCTTTTATTCCACTCCAATTTATTTAAAAACCAGATACTGCTTTAGAATTCTATTATTTTAATCGCAGGTTTTCCATATATTCATCCTTTAAAAATAGAAAAGAGATGGAAAATACTACCACTTGTATTAACTGTGAGCAAGCAACAGTTGGTAAATTCTGCCACAATTGTGGCCAAAAGCAAGGAGTTTCAAGGCTAACCTGGTCCACCGTATTTGGTGAACTTCAGAAAAGAATGTTTGGCTTTGACAACAACTTTCTGCGAACAATGAAGGATTTAACCATCCGACCGCATGTAGTAATTAACTCTATTATTGAAGGCAACAGAATAAAATATGTGGGTCCTGTAGGCTATTATTTTGTAATGATTACCATTTACATTCTCTTTATGTCAATCATCAATGTGGACATGTCTGAGATGATGGGGACAGTTAGTGGCACAATCAATTCCGATGCTACTGAAAGTCAGGTAATTTTTCAAAACAAACTCAATCAATTTATTGTGAATAATTTCAAACTTATCTCTTTTTTAATGATGCCATTTTTCATTTTTGGCGTCTGGCTAGTCTTTAAAAACAAAGGATATAATTTTTTAGAAACTTCAGTGATTAATTTTTTTGGCCAGGCTCATCCATTGTGGGCATCCATAATTTTAGTAATTGTTTATAAGGTCACAGGAGACAGTACTTCCTTTTTGGCAATGTCCTCAATAACTTACCTCTATCTTTTATTCATTATAGCAGCTTTTTATAAAGGCAATAAAGTATGGAACTTCATAAAAGCCATTTTTTCACTTATTTTGGGTTTGGTATTTATAATGTTATTTTCCTTTCTATTAATATTCGTTATAGGGATTGTAAATCCGGAAATGATAAAAGGTTTTGCTAATTAGGTGGCTTTTTATAGCAGGTTTTATTAGTTACTTCTTATATTTCCTTTGTTTTCGGCCATTTCCATGCTTGCCATATTATGGTTGAAAAAATAAATACTTCCACAATATTATAGAGCACAAAAAAACCTTGCCACTTATTACCTATTCCGGAAATAATAATAAGAATAGATATTGCTGCATAGATAAATCCGAAGATGATATTTAGCCATTTATTCATAAGAGGTTTTAAAAAAATGGATAGGAAAATCATCATTGAAGGAATAATCAAAATAATAGAAAAAATAATTAATAGTTCGGGAGTTGTTTCACCTACCGGTGTTTTAAGGCTAATCATGTTTTCTATTGTTCCCGGAGTTTTAAGCTCAAAGTAGTCGGCATATATATAGAGGAACATTAATGTAGTCCAAAGTGAAGCCAGTTTTATTTTAATATTAGACTCATAATTAATAAGTTGGTAAGAGCTTTTTGATTTGTTCTGATTCATAATGTAGATAACTTTTCCAGTAGACGATCCAAAGAAGAATTTGTTGCACTACTAATTCTGACTAATACCAAATTAGCGTATTTATAATCAATTACTTTCGATATTTAAAATTTCCTCTAATTATTCCGCTAAACGCTTAGTGATGGCTCATTGACCGGAAGTAGAAGATAGCTATTGTGATGGTCGATGTACCACCATAGACGTTAAATATACAAAAAAACCATAGACAGAGCATTCAACTCCGCTATGGCTTATATTGTTGGCAGTAGTACTTTATATTTTAAATATAAAACCACTTTTCGTAGTATTACACTGGTATTTCTGTTTTCAATGATTTCTTTTCTACTTATCTTATAATTGGCAAGTACTTATTCCTGTTAGCAACAATTGCCCAAATATTAATTACCATTAATACCAATGCTATTCCAATACCTGCTATATCGTGTGTTAAATGATGAACAAATATGCCTACCATGACTGGAAGAATTACTATTGCTCCCAATGCCCTGGTTTTAGGTATGGCTATTAATATTCCCCCAATAATTTCTATAATTGCCACTAAAGGAAGAATCCATTTAATTGTCATAAACCCACCCATAATTTGTATCATTTCTTCAGACATTTCAGGCATAGGCATATAGTTGAAGAATTTGTTTAGACCTGAATTAAGCATCATTAACCCAAATAGAACACATAAAACTGTAAGAATCTTATTTTTCATTTTCTTTTGATTTTGTTATTAATAAAGCAAAATTAATTATTTTTGATTACCAATTGTTATCAGTTACCTATTGGTAATCAGTTACCTTTAGGTAATCAATTAATGGAAAAAGATGAAAAAAATGGAACATAAAGAGTGTATGTCTGCTTTATTGCCGGTAAGGGATACATTGGATATAATCGGTGGTAAATGGAAGATTTTGATACTAATTTCAATTTGGGAAGGCAATAAACACTTTAGAGAAATAGAGCGGAGCATCCCCAAGTTAAGTACCAAAGTATTGTCTAAAGAGCTGAAAGACATGGAAGAAAATCAACTGATTACACGAACAGTCCTAAACGGTTTCCCGGTCCGAACTGAATACAGACCCACTGAATATTCCAAAACATTGCAAAAAGTCATTTTGGAATTACAACATTGGGGAGCCAATCACAGAAAGAAGATTTTTGGGAGAGAGTATTGAGAATTTGATTCTTTGTTGTGCCTAAGTCCAGTATCAGAAACTTATTTGGTTTTGCGACTGTGAGGCATTTATCAAGAGTACCCTAATCCTCGATATAAACAAAGAATATTGGAGTGAACTATTCGACAGCTTTGTGATTGCCCATATTAGCGGATTATGATTAATTTCGGATAATCAGTACCTTTTATAATGAATTGTAATGTTTTCTCATTTTTTTCAGACTTTCTAATCCATCGTTACTTAAACGTTTTTCAGAATGATATTCAAGCTCCTCGATAACATTTTTAAGTTCAGATTTAGTCATCGATCTATAATCTGTTCTACTACCTTTTCCAGGAGGCTCATCATCTAATTCAGAATCTTCACTATTGCTATCCAGTGTTTCGTAGATACTTCCTTTCCCATGATATTGTGCCCTTCTAAATCCTTCCATGTCTCGTTCTTTTTGGCTAAAAAATTTACGTGGTAAATCCATTTCATAATCAGGGCCAATGCTCATTTCATCAATTTTAGTGCTATTGGAGTCATAAACACTCCTTTGATCGCTAGAAATATATTCTAGCTCGGGCTCTATCTCTTGCCTTTTGTTGTAAAATTTTTCTAAACGCTCCTTACTTACCACAAGCTTAAGTTCTTTTTTCACTTTTTTAGCAAAGTTTTTGGAGTCTTTCACAATGCTATGTTTAGTATCCACTTTATAGGTAAGATCAGCCAGGCTCGAATCTTGGTTAAGTTTTGTTCGAATACCTCCTTCAAATTTGGAGTGACGTTTATTGTGAGCATCAGAAGTCATGTCAGCATTTCTATAATCATCACCTTCATTTTTCCCACCTCTGGCATCAAAAAAGCTTGGTGTTCGATGAGCTGAAGCATATGGCCTTTTTAATTTATGTGCTTTCTTGTAAAAATTAGCAGGTTTAACGTAGTGATTTTTAATTAACATTCTACTTTCTTCTGGAGGAGCATCATTTCTATATTCGGTTTGTCGATTTACTTTGTTGGTTTCCGTTACCCTTCTTCGTTTTATAAAAGTATTAAGATCATCATCTTCTGAAATTGCATCAGATAGGGGCGTTCTTGCTCTTTTTCTGGAATCGTCATATATTTCTTCCTCTTCTTTATATACAGAACCTCCTTGAGTAGTATAGCCATATAGGTATTTTATCGACTCTTCATCACTAATATCTCTTTTTGTTGCTCTTCCTTTTATTTTAGAACTCGCTGACTGAGGTTTTGAGCCCATTTTTTCTTTTTTTAATTTTAAAAAAGCCTGCTTCACGGTAAGTTGATAGTCTATATCGTCATCAATCATGGCTTTAATTTCTTTAAATAGGTACTTTCCTTTAGTTCTATTTTTTTTTGCATGTATTTTTTCCGAATAATAACCTCTATAACGTAATCCATTATCATTCAATAAAAAGCATTGAACAGGTGCTTTAGCCTGGAGCGCTGTTTTTATTGGAAAACTATCAGATGCTATTTTAGATTTCTCCTGGAGAGTACTTTTATTTTGTAGTGCTTTAGCCCCCATCACATCTGCTTCTCTTTCTAATCCACTATCATCATTAATCTCTATTTTACTTTTCTCCGTTGTGGTGCTATTTCCGCTTTGCTCTAATATTTGCATGGTCGGTTTCACCCTCCCCTGCTTTTGCTGTACCACATGCCAAACTTCATGAGGCAGGTGTTTTTCTTGTCCCGGACCTAAATGTATCTCAGATCCCTGTGCGTAGGCATGCGCCTGTAGTTGAGCAGGTTTTCCGGAATTTCGGTGAACCTTCACATCATCCATGGAATAGCCTGACAGATTTTCTACGCCTGTTTTTAAATTATCTGGTAGACCCGTATTGTTTTCCCTTCTACCAGACTCAGAGCTTGCTTTCTTTTGGGGCAGTTGTTGTTGAGCAGCATGGCTGTTTGCTAGCTCCTGTAGTTTTCTTTGTACAATCGCTTCAGGTCGATTATCCGCAAACTGAAAAGTAGGTTCACTACGGTTCTTGCTTTGGGAAGCTGAATTCGCAGCAGCTCGGGTTTTATTTTCCTGTATTTTGAAAGCGTAAATATTCATAATTTACTTTTCAGGTTTTGGTGTGCCTTAACAAGATATCAAAAAATATTTTAAAATTGAGCTATTAAAGTGCCTTTTATAACTTCCTAACCAAAGTTCACCTGAAGTAGGAATTTGCGGTATGAAAAAAAAGGAGGGAGGTGGTATTGCTAATAAAGCCTAGCAGTAGTTAAACACTTTTTCCGTAACATCCAATTCACTATCTCAAAATTAGTTCCTTATTGTAAAATTTAATTGCCCAATGGTCATCATAAGACTGTTTTGGGACAATTTGAATGTTTAAAGTATAAAAAATAAGCAATTTATATTTATTAGTTTTCCATTGATTCTTCAATTCCTCTATCCTTCCGATAGCTTGCGAACTCAATGGATTAGCTATATGGAGGATTGCTGATAGCTATCAAGTAAGAGTAGTAGCGGATTTCAAGGCGATTATATGTCCGCCACCATTAAAGTCTGTCAGGGGCCAAAATGCGCGTTTTTAGCCGTTCAGACCTCATTCCGCTTACATTGTTTTGTCTTCGACTTTATCTTCCATGATTTTTATATCGCTCGTTTCAAGGTGTCAGTTAATTTTGATGGACTTACTTTTGTTAATACTAAAGATTGACAACCGTTAAAAGTTGCGAAAGACTTTATTGATTTTATAAAAGGTTCTAACCATAATGCTATGTCCACATTTTGATTTTCAATGTGCAGATGTATAATCTCAAATTGTTTCTCTTTTCTATGCGCTTTGCAGTCCACTCTGCCTATAAATACATCGCCAAACAAGATGGGTAAACAAAAATAACCGTACTGTCTTTTCTCTTTTGGTGTATAACATTCCAGGCGAAAATCAAAGTCAAAAAATTGTTTGATGCGATCATGATGAATAATCGCATTGTCAAATGGCGATAGAAGGCAGATATTTGAATCGTTTTCACTAAATGCTTTTTGTGCTAAATCACTTTTTATGAACACAGAAGGCATGCCTTCAATATTGACTTTTTGTATTTTGCCTTTCTGAAGCATTGATTCTAATACTTCATTGACATTTCTTCTTACAATTTTTCCCGTCTTCAGGTGGGTAATTTGTTTTACAGTCGTGAATCCATAAGCACGCAGATATGTTTTTACCAGATATTCAGTAAATTCAATTGAGCTTGGTTCTCTTAAGTCAATGTTTTCAGGTAGTACTCTTTCGGTAATGTCATAGGTTTTTTGCATCCCATTTCTTTCACTAATCATCAAATCTCCTTGCATAAAAAGCCTTTCAAGAGCTAATTTTGTTGGTTTCCAATTCCACCAACTCCCTGCTTTCTTGCTTTCACTCTCAAAATCCCTGGCTTTTTTCGGGCCTTCTGCACGAATGGCATCCATTACATATTGCATCACTTTAGGGTCGGCCTTATAGTAATGCGATTCATTCTGTTTGACATCTAACATTTGAGGCAAAGCATAACGAAAATCTTTCATAGGAAGATAAGAGGCAGCGTGAAACCAATACTCAAACACTTTGCGTTCTTTTACCAATTCATCTAAATACGCTGGTTTATAATCCGGTATTCTTGTCCAAAGTGTATGGTGATGTGCCCGTTCAACGACTGACAATGTATCTATCTGTAAGTACCCCAGATGTTCCAATGCATTTAGTACCGCCTTTTTTCCTTTTCCAAATGGCGCTGTTTGTAGCAATCCCTGACTTTCTAATGTGATGCGTTGTAATTGTTTTAAGGTCAATTTTTGATCCAATTTGTTTTAATTTATGCAGAATGATTGTTTAAGCTTCTGACTACCGATAAAAATAGTACAACATATTCACTCAACAAAGTACAAAGCCAAACATATACTCTCTCAATTCTTAGCATCTGCTGCATCTTTAGCTCAAGGAGTCAATCTTTTCTAAGTTTGAATATTTCATAGTTCGGGTAACTCAAAAGAATCCCTATCGGCATAAACATCGGTATAGCCTGCCCTTATTAGAGAAACATATGATATTGGGTTTTCAGCATGACGATAAACAGGGAGCTCAAACATGGCTGCAAAAAGATCATAGTGCTTATTCATTGCAGCACCGACACCTCCAAAAACAGGACCTCTTTTCTCTCTGGGGATTTGTGAAAGAGGGTCTGCGGCTGAATATGCTACATAAAGCCAATTCTCTTCACTGTTTGGTATTTCAGGTGCGCCCATTGTAGTCCCCTTTACTGAGTAAATTGAAATCCCCAGCAAAGAAGTCCCGCTATAAGCCAGTATAATGGGTTCCGAACTAGATTCATCGGCAGAGTCAATTGTATCAATTATTTGTGCCAAAATATGCTTAGATTCTTTGAGGTTGATCATATCTGCAAGTTCTCTCCAAAAAAGTAAGGTGTTATACTCTCTTACCTTTTCTTCCTTTAACTTGTCAGTTTTTGAATTCTCGATCACAAAACTCGAACTTGTAGATTCATATTTTTTAGAATCACTGTTCCAAAAAAGCAGTTTCGGAGGACTATAAGCTTCTACATCATATGCCCCATCAGGTTGTTTACACATAAGTCTTGCCGTATCCCAAGCTCCTTCCCAATAAGTTTTTCCGGCTTCATCCTTCTTCCATACTCTTTGTACTACCTTATAACTTTGACTTTTTTCGTCCACCATAATCTGTTGCTTTTTAATCTGAACAGTCTTAGGTTGCTGCAACTTGAATTGTAAAGCCTCATCTCCTTTTAAATCAGCCTCTTTCTCCAAACCAACGTCATCATTCACGTTAACTCCTCTCTTCATCTGAAAGGTAGATTTAACTCTTCCTTGTTTCTTCTGTACCACATGCCAAGCCTCATGTGGCAAGTGTTTATCTTTTCCTGGCCCCAAATGAATATCCGTCCCTTGCGCATAGGCATGTGCTTGCAACTGAGCTGGTTTATCTGAGTTGCGATATACTTTTACATCATCCAGTGACATCCCAGACAGGTTTTCCATGCCTTTTTTTAAATTATCAGGTAACCCAGTGTTATTTTCTTTCTTTTGGATTGTTGGCTGCTGAGAAGAATAATTATCAGTAATTGATTGCAATTGAGGAGCTTGTTTAGCTTGTTGGCTGCTGTTAGCCATATCTTGTATAGCTTTCAACTGCATTGCTCTCGAACTATTATTAGCCATCTCTTGCAACTTGAGTTGTGCAACCGCTTCAGGTCTATTATCAATAAACTGAAAAGTAGACCCACCACCCCTCTCCATTTGAGAGTCCACAGCAGAAACTGATTGGCTTTTATTCTCCTCGGTTTTGTCAGCGTGAGCATTCATAATTCTTCTTTTAGGTTTTGGTCAATTCTGACTAACGTTTTATTAAAGTGTTAAAAATAAGCAATTTGTACTTATTAGTCCTTCCTTATTTTTTTCAATCGACCTATCCTTCCATTAGCTTAAGGAGTTCTGATTAACGTTTTATAAAATGTTGAAAATCAGTAATTTGTATATTATCGATTTTCATTAATTCTTTCAATTTATCTACTCTCCCGTTAGCTTGCGAAGTCAATGGCTTAGCTATATGGGGAATTGCCCATAACGTTAAATGTATGAATCGTAGCTTTGGTCTGTGCGTTTGCATTGTGTGGCTATGATTTCAAATTATGCTATCTCTCGTTTTTATAAATCCATTCATTGAAAAAGCCATCTAGCTGAATACCTGATGATTCCTCAAAGGCTTTCTGAAAGTCAGTTGTTTCAACAGACTCCCCAAAATATTTGGCAGTATAAAATTTAATTGCGTCCCAAAATATTTCATCACCCATTTTTTCTCTTAATAGGTGCAATACATAAGCTCCCTTAAAGTAGACTAAGTTTCGATCATCGTTTGATGGGTTTGACCAATTCGCAAAAACCAGAGACTTATCGTTACCTCGGTTTTTTATAGCTTCATATACTTCATAGTAAGAATCTATATCGGATTGATACTTTTTCTGGCCGAAGCGATATTCATTGTAAGCTGCAGACAGGTAAGTCGCCATTGCTTCGTTAAGCCAAAAGTGATTCCAACTCTTACAAGTAACTCGATTACCCCACCATTGATGAGCCAGTTCATGTGAAATCAAATTTGTTTCAGTGCTGTCTTGCAATACCAGCTTTCCATAGGTGTCTTTCAACGTTGAATAACCTGACATCTCTTGATAATGATTTCCAATGAGTATTTGGGAATACCTGGATTGATCATATTTCACACCGGATTTCTCTTCAAAAAAAGAAATCATCGTGGGTGTTTCTTTGAAGATGGTCATAAGCTGGCCGGAAGTATAATCTTGTGAGTAGTATCTAAGTAATACTTCTCCTGATTTTTCTTCCGCTTGATTGAAATTGCCAATGGCAAATCCATAGGTGTAGGTGGGTGATTCATAATTCTGTTGATAGGAATATTGTATTTTACCATTCTTTCGCACCTGGCTCACTAGCTGGCCACTAGCAATACAGTCTTTATCCGATGGAATAGATATATTCAGATGGAACAAGGCTTTATCTCCGGGTGAGTCATTGCAGATCATCCATTGGCTTGTCGAATATATCGTAAAGGTTTGTCCGCGGTCCGAGTCGAACAAAAGCCCATTTGTCGGATTCCCATGATAATCAATCGTTAGTTCGTTTTCCTTTTTTTCTCTTTCCGACAATTTGATGATTAAACTACCATCCCTATTCTCAAAACCTACAACATTGTCCCCAGTCACCTTATCAACTCTAAGGTTTCCAGACTTAAATGCTACAGAATTAGCATCATTTTCGATTTGAAACTTAATGACAACAGTACCGCTAATGTATTTCTTCTCAATATCAGGTTCAATTGTCAAGTGATAGCTAATAACATCTAGTTCAAAATCATTAGGGCTGGCTTGAACAGATGTTGTTAGCAAAAGTACTATTGAAAAGATGGATATATTCTTAGTAAACATATTTTTAATGAGAGATAACGCCACTGTATAAATTCGTTGCAGATTTTCGGAGCGCGCTAATGTCCACCGTTGATGGTGTTGGTTTGGAACCGGATGCCGGACACAAACACTTCAACCGCAATACTTTATATTGTGTGTTATAGCACGTTTTTATTCTTTCTTTGTCGATTTAGTAAAATCTCCTTTTGCCCATTTCTCTTGTAATTCAAGGTATTTTTCCCTTGGTTCACAGCTCAGCCAATTTATATTGTTCTCTCTACAAACTTTTGTGTGAAAAATCAGTCCAATAATTGGATGTCCTAAGATGAAAATCAAAGCCCAATGTCCAAACCAATATGTCAAGGCAAACGAAACTCCTACATAAAAAACAAATTTTCCCGGAATTTTCCATTTCGGTCGTACAAACCGTCCATTATGGAAATAACCTGCAAACCAAATTGCTGTGGCTAAAAGTAAATATGCAATTTCGATATTTCTCATTCTTTTTCTTCTTTCTGATTTAGGTCGTCAAAAAGAATAGTCTCGATCTTCTTATCATTTATATTTTCTCCTATTGATTTTGAAACCATTTCAATGTCAGGCTTTTTAAAGGTACTTGGGTGTTCAAAAACGCTCAATTTGCTCTCTTCTTTGTTTTTATTCTTTCGGATGGCTCTAATTAAAAGAAACACAATAAATGAAATTGATATGATTAGTATTAAAGTTTTCATTATTTTTTTTATTCGTATTGGTAAAAAGCCATACAAGTGTTTTTATATGTCAAATTGTCTTGGTGCGAGTCTGTCATAAAATGTGCTATAACGTTCTAGGCTATGCGTAGTGCGGGATTTCAAAGCACTTCACTTTCCGTTTAGCCGTTAGTTTATTAAATGTAATTATTTTCATATCAGCACTTCCGCCCGCATTACGTATAAATTGTTGGCAAATCGTTTTTATTCTTTTTTAATCAGCTTTGGTAAACCACTATGCTTAATAAAAAGTAACCCGTCAAACCTGTCTTTAGCAATAAATTCAGCTGTATTTCCATTGTTTTCCATTCCTAGAAGTAGTTCGCTGGTAAAATCGTTTTTATTGTATGTTCGTAAGTCCAATACATACTTTTCTTTTTGAAATTGGTCAAGGTGGTAAGCTAGATAGTTATTGTCTTTATGCTCAAAATCAAAGGTTCCGTTATAGTTTAGGTTTTTTCCACTGTAAACAATTGTTCCAATTGAATAGTATTTATCAGCAAAGGCATTTTTAAGACTGTGTCCCATCCAATTCACATTATAGTTTGGTTTTGTCTTGTTTTCAATATGACTGTTTTGTCCCCAAATAATGATTTTTGATTTAGGGTTTGCTTTCTTTAAACCATTTTACTTTTTCAAATAATGATTTATCTCTAATGTTATCCGCTACTGGCCAACTCATTATCTCACCGATATTGATTTTTGAATACGTATCTATAAAAATTTCATTTGATTTTTTCAAAGCATTAATTTCATTTTTTGTCGCCCCTGAATTAAGTAATTCATTTAAGTTTTTATTCAAAAAATCGTTATAACTATTCAAAAAGTCAATAAATCTGTCTCTTTGTTTGTAGAAAGACAATGTGTCATTATCGTTTTCATATTGATAGAGGTTATTAAAACTTCTCATTTCCAATAGAACGGATTTTGCCAATACAGAATCCACAGATTGAACAATTTCGGTCATTCGCTTTATTAGGTAGTTTTGCTGTGGTTGACAATCAAAACCTTGTATTTTTAATTCACCATTTTGTGATTTTACATAGCTTACAAGATTTTCAATTTCTTCTGAATTGTAGTAAAAATTTGAGCTAAAAACACTTGTGAATTCTCTAGTAGATAGTGAGTCCAATTGCTCCCAAGCCAATGCAGCATCTCCATATCCTGATTCAAAAAGCACTAAATCAAATCCTAATTCTTGATGTAAAAATTTAACTAATTCTGTTTTGGCTGTAAATACTTCTCCAAGTCCGTGAGTATTTTCTCCAAGTGCAATTATTTCTACACCTTTTAAGGACTCTTTCAATCCCGATAGATTTTCAAACTTTTCTAAATCTGAAGTAAATTCAATTGTCGAATTAAAATTAGTTTGTGCGTTGCAAGAGTAGAAAGCTAGAACTATTATAAATGTTAGAATTTTGTTCATTCAGTTTTTTTTAAATGTTTGCCAACGTTTAGGCATATGGCTTGGTGGCGGCTTTAGAAGCGCTTTCCTGTTTACCTACACCAAACTTATTTAAATGTACTAAATTTTCTTTTCCCTCTGAACCCGCCATAAGCTATATGTAGTGTTAGCCTCTTGCTTTTTATTTTTTGAAACGATTTTCTAAATATTCCAGAAATTCTATTCTCCATACATTATAGTCATGACCAGAGACGAATTCCTTAAACTGCACTTGGATTTCATTGTCTTTCAGCTTGTCTAAAAACTCAATATTATTATTAAAAATACTTTTTTCATACCTTCCTGCCCCCATATAGAACTTAGGGTATTCATCAAACTCAAATTTTATCGGACTGATCCACTGTGCCATTGAGGAAATATAATCTGCTGTTGAGAATGCAATTATTTCCTCAAATACATTTGGCTGATTTAGTCCAGCGTGCATGCAAAAAGCGGCTCCGTTAGAAAACCCAAATAAATACCTTTTACCTTCCCAGTTTTCTGTTTCCTTCTCAATTGAATGTATTAATTCTTTGTAAACAAATCTTTGATGTTTTCTAAATACTTCATTATCGTCACCACCTTTAACATATTCTTTATATCTATTTGATGAACTGGAATGGATGCCTATTAACTTTATGGGCCTTATTTTATTAGTTGTGATTAGACGGTCTATATATGGCGCATAGTCTTTAACTACCGAACCGTCTGTAAAATAAATATATGGAATTTTTGAGCTTACACCCTTGGGTGTATATACCGTTATTTCTCTTTCTTCTTCTAAGAATTCACTTGTCATACTTTTAGTAACCAGTGAGCCTGTGAGTTCTTCATTTTTGAAATAATTGCCATTTCGATTTTTGCCTATCCATAGAAATTGGTCTCTCTCTTCTATTGCGTCATGTTGATTTAGTTTCACCAGATGGCTTTCAGGCTCTAATTCAATCATCCGTTTTAGTGAGTCTTTTTTATGAACAACAATATCGTAAGTAAATATTGCCTCATTGAGATTTGGGATTTCTAAGAATCCCTCAAATATTCCAGTGATCGTATCTTTTGTTAAAGTTTGATGAAGTCCTTCAAACATCTTGAACTGAACAACATCTGCATCTCCGTTATAATTGATTACCAGTTTTTCACTAACAGTATCTTGCTTTATTCTCGCAGAATTTGATTGACATGAGATGATTAGGCTGATAAATATTATTTCTATGAATAGGTTCTTCATTTTTTTTCGCTTGAGGCTAACGCCTGTATATGAATTGTAGCATTTTGACTGCAATATACGTTCAATCTACCATTAAGCCAATCTTCAGGATTGGCGATGGCAAGTAGCGAAGAACTATGACAACCCACTAAACCACTATGATTTCATATTCCATGTTGGCGGTTTGTTATTTTAATTTACGTCTTTTTTGCTTATCCAGGAGGAGTCTATGCTGTTTCAGTTCATAAGAACCACCTATACCTTGTAGAATGTCTTCATAGGGCATTCCGTCTTTTGCATATTCGACATAAATAGAAGGGATACCGTAATAGGGGTCTGTTTCCATGTCATATTGAACAATATAGTCGTATGGTATTCTCAAATATTCATGATAATTAATCAATTGATAATTTTTATTATTATCTCTTTCATCATTAGCGTAATTTAAAATATCCCAATTGCCGTTTTTATCAAATAACACTCTTCCACCTCCGCTTATTAACTCTATACCATTGTCATAAAAATCCCAAAAATCCCCTTTAAACCATGAACTAATTTTAGTTGTAGGAGCATCGTCAACTTCTGGCCATTTGTTATCATCAACAGACCTAATTAGAACGCTATGATATTTAAATTTAATCCATGGTTCGTACCAAGACCTTTCCCAATGCTCTCTAGGGAGTTCTATTAATAAGTCTTTTTGAAGTCTTTTTTTAAGGGCTAAATTTCTTTTTAATCTTGTGGAATTAGAGATAGATTTCTTGCTATTATGAGAGTTATTTTCAGCGGTAAGAAGATTAGAAATAGTCTCTAACTTGTTGACTGGAAATGTTTTTATTTGTCTTAGTAAGTCTTCGAAATCTAAGATATGACTTTCCGGATTGAACGTAAATGTGTCAGGTACTTTTAGTGTTGTGTAACGTTTCTGTTTTTTACCAAGTACAATTATGAAAAGTTTATCATAGGTTATGTTTAATTCCTTTTCGAGAAACTTATTTATAGTCTCCTGTATTTTTTTAGTTGTTTTAGTTGAAGTTACCTGAATGCAAACGGAATTGAACTCGTCCCCCAAGTCAATTGCTGGGTAATTCATTTTTAGTGAATTCAAGTTTTTGAGCTGGTAATTAAAAATCGTATTAAGAAGTTCACATATACTATCTTCAGACAAATGATGAGCATCATATAAGCTCATAGAGCTAAGATTCCGAAGTTTAACTTCCCAAATAGAGAATTCATTAGAAATATGTTTTAATTCTGTTTCTCTTTTATTCATTGTAAACTATGTCCCTTTACTGTACCATCCTGACCGCTAACGTTTAGGCTAAAAACTGTGGCGGATTAAATCCTCCCCACGTTCCAGCTTAAATAAAGGTAGCAAAAAGAGAGTATTTTTCAATTACCTGCAAAACCGCCATTGTTTTTAGCTAGTGTTGCCAATTTTACTATTTTATTAGCTTGTAGTCGTTTATTAGAATTTGCGCTGATAGATTTAATCTTACAGCCAAGTTGCGAACCATATCCACGGTCAACTTTTTCTTTCGATTAAGAATTTCAGATACCCTACTTTTTCCACCAATAACACCGACTAAATCCTTCTGTTTCAAATCCATTTCCTCCATTCTAATTTTAATTGCTTCAATGGGGTCTGGGGCATCTATAGGGTAATGTTTTTTCTCATATTCATCAATAAGAAGTCCTAGGATATCAGCTTCATCACTTTCTGGAGTTCCTATTTTAGCATCAAAGATTTCTTCAAGTCTGTTGAGGGCCTCTTGATATTCGCTATCTGTTTTTATAAGTTTTATTGTCATAATTATCTATTTAAATGTTGTTGGCATCAATTTTATCGTATTCGGCATGCGTTCCAATAAAGCGGATAAATATCCACTGCTTTTCAAAATTGAACTTCACCACAAGTCTGTAAGAATTTCCTTTGATGTTAAATACAACTCGTTCATCTTTTAGTATACTAGCATTTGCATAGGTGTTTTTAACATCATTCGGGGTTTTCCATTGACTGTTCATAGCTGTATCATACCATGTTTTGAGATATTGTTCAGAGTCAGCATGTTTTTCCCAAAATTCTCTTAAGGTTCTTTTAGCAAATATTCTATCCATGTAAAAGTTTCAAAATTACAACAAAGATATAAATTTAGTTCTTAAAAAGAGAACTTTTATTAAAGGATTTTGACAAGCAAAACATTTGTTTTAAAAGCTGAATTGAATGCATTTAGCTTCTTGTGTACATGAAATGCAGAGTAGTAAGATTATAACATAATAGGGTATTTCACATTACAGATTATTGTTGGCAACGCCACTGTATGAATCGTGGCGGTTTGATATAGTTAAACTTTCAAGTACAAGATAGCCAAATCTGTGATTTGGCCAACCAAATTTTGTTCGACACCGGCCAAATCGCAGATTTGGCGGAGCTTCCAGAAAGCAGAAAACTATCGTACACCACTGACCCGCCATGATTTCATACTGAATGTTGTGGTGCGTCTATTTCCACCAGTTTGATTTTTGACCGTTGTAGTTAAAGTCTTCCCAGCCATATTGAATGAATTCTTCTTTTATGATCGTGAAATCATCGTTCATGTCTTTGGTCGAATACAAAGGTTCACAATAAGGAAGGCGTTCGTATAGTCCAGCAGGATGAAAAGAGAATATTACCGTTCGTTCAACGTCAGAGTTGTAGCGTTTCCAAGCGCCTACAAAAGTGTTTGTGAAATTTGGTTCGTCACCAGAAGAGGTTTTGAAAATCTGAATTTGATTGTTTATACGATAGAAAACAACAGAGAACGTTCCTCTGAATTCACCGTCACCCTCCTTTAAGCCAGGTTCACGAAGGATGTAGTCAAACACTCCGATGTACAACGTGTCAGATATATAATCCTGTTTGCGATAAAACACTTTCCGAAGGTTGAATTCACCGTTCAAGTTTTGGATGTTATTGCCCAGCTTGCTTTTGCCAGTGACTTCATATGTTCCTTCTTTTTTGCTGGCCATCAGATGAAAGTCTATTCTTCTGTATTTGGGTCCAAATACCCCAATGTACGTTGATAGTGGATTTATCTGAGTTTGATTGGATAGAATATTACTCAAGTCCCATTTATCAAACTTGGACTTATCAATTTCTAGAAAACCTTCAATGTTGCTTACTGAGTTAGCCCATTTGTTGACAAGTTCCTGCCCGTTCGTTTGAATGTTGAAAAGGAAAAACGTAAGAGTTAATGCAAAAATGTATTTCATATGAGTTTGCCCCGATGCACCACAACGCCTAGCTATGATGAGTGGGGCTTAGAAACAACTAAGCTTGCCATCCGCACATAGCCACGCCTTGATTTAAAATTAACATTTGTGGCGGACTTTCCAATCCCTACAAATTTCCTGACTGATGAAAACCCATTCATACATAGCATATGTTATGAGTATTTTAATCAAATGGATCACTCTTCATTCCGCAGTTCATGCACATTACTCCGTTCCAAGGGCCGTAGCTCCCACAATTCGGACAACTCCATGAGATATGCGGATTTTCATTTGTTGGAGTTATCCCAGCCATTCGACCATCAGATACCATTGCAAGATCATTATCCATTGTGTTAACAACCTTCCATCTATTAGAAACACGAATATGTAATTTACCGTCTACGTCTTCTGATATATCTGGAACTTTTTCATTAGTTGTACCTAATAGAGCTATTAAATCATCCTTTGTGATTTTGCCGTCTTCAAGGTCTATCATAATTTTTCCAATGACCTTGTCGCGATCCTTTGCTTTTGTAATGGATTCAAACTTCTTTCGAGCAATCGATCCTTTCTTAATTATTGAATCTAGTATCGCAATAAAAGCTGGAGATGGTTTATACAGAGTTATACTTTTTCGACTGTTGCAGTTGCTATGCGAAGGCACCCAATTCTCAAAGGCGTTCACTTCAAACTCCTTGGGTAAAGCGTAATGTTCTTTTACCCAATTCAACTCATCTTCTTTCTCTTCTAAGTGTTCAGGTATGACATGATCAACAGTAGTTTGTTGAATTTCTAACGGGTCTCCACACCAATAACAGCAATAACCGTGAGTTTCCCAGACTGCATATTTTTCAGAATACGTAAATTTATGTTTAGCCATACTAGTTACTCATAACGCTATGCCTATGATGAGTGTGGCTTAGAAAACACTAAGCTAGCCATCCGCACACAGCCACAGCAATTAATAAATTTACACATTGTGGCTGACTTTCCAAGTGCCCCCCAAATTTCCTGACCGATGAAACCCCATTCATTCATAGGTGATGTTAGTAGCTTTTTTTAATTTTGTCATAGAATAGGAAAACCAATATTCCTATTGCAATAGAAACACCTCCCAAAATGTAATCCGAGTTTGAAGTTGCCATGGTAATTTCTCTACTAATTGTCTCATCCTTTGAAAGATATTCAAATCCGTTAACTGAAATTGATGTCAAAAAAACATTCTCATCTGTTCCTACTAAACTCTTTTGATACCTAGGGATGCTCAGTCTTACTTGACTATCACGTTTATAGTTATACTCAAATTGTTGTTTATTAAAAAATCTTAGATAGTCCGCTTTTACTTGAAATTTAGTTGGATATCCGTCCAAATATATATAATACTGACGTCCGTTTCCTCTCCAACCTGTATTATCCTTAAATGAATAATCAGTAATTGTCCCATGAAGGTCGATTAGGTCTTCCGTTGATTGCGGTCTTTCCCGTATCTCGTGTTCTACGATAAAATAAATACCCAACCCGATCAAAAATAAGGATCTAATATATCTGTCCGTTAAGAATTTCATTTGCAAGTTCTGGAATTGCTACTAACGCCACTGTATAAATTCGTGGCTGATTAAAAGTATAAAAATTTCAGTTAACTACCGAGGCAATCCGCAGGATTGGCTTATTAAATTAATCTTCACCAATAAGTCAATCCTGCGGATTGACGGGCTTTCTACAAAGAGCTGAAGGAACAATGACCTACTAACAGCCATGATTTATACAGAATGTTACCCACCGTGTATTATATGTTTTGATGTCTATATATTTTATTGTCTCCCTTCTTAAAATCATTAAATGCCAGATTAAGAAATCGATTAACAGAGTTAGGTTTCTCATTGTCAGTTATACCTGCAATAGGATTGAGACATCGTTTTAAATTTTTCATTGAGTCGTAATAAAAAATACTTTCCAGAAATAGAATAAATTTAAAATTAAGCTTTGTTGATAAAGCCTCTAATTGGTCTTTATACTTATCAAGAAAATCTACTGACGAATTCCCTGTCATTAATGCATTTAAGAATTCAATGTTTGAGATATCAATAAACAGGACAGTATTTTTATTGGCGTAGACATTATTATTTTTTTCACTGATCTTGTCCATCATTTTTTTAAAAGAAGCTAGTTCTAACTTATTTGGACTTTTTTCAAATTTTAATGTGGTCAATTCTATTCCTAATTGATGATTTTCAAAATCAAAAAGTAAATCTGGTTCTTTACCGTCCTTTCCCCTTCTTACTGTGGATATTGCATTCTGATCAACCAATTTAATTAGCTTGCTATGAATTATGACTTCAAATTTTTCACCCCAGAAGTTTCTAAGGTTTTCTGAACTTTTTAGATTTTTAATGTATCTATTGGAGGATTTTATATCATGTTCTTGAATAGAGATAAGACTCTCTAAAAGCTCGAGATGAAATAATTCTACTTGCTTTCTAATTTCTAAGTCAGGAGTTTCAAGGTATTTTAAATATTTAGTTATCACTGATTCATCTCCTAATGAAAATTCAAACTTTTGATATCCTTTTAATATGAGAGTTTTTATATCCTGCATGAGTCAATGGTGGGTAACGCTATGGCTATGATGAGTGGGGCTTAGAAACCACTAAGCTTGCCATCCGCACATAGCCACAGCAATTAATAAATTTACACATTGTGGCTGACTTTCCAAGTACCTCCAAAATTTCCTGACTGATGAACCCCCATTCATTCATAGGTGATGTTGGCAACTTTCGTATTTTATTCATTAAGCAATTCTTCCTGACGAATTAGTTTCCTCGAAATATCAAAGAATACTTCTGAGGCATTATAATATTCACTCGGTTCAACAACAAATTTATCACAAAACCCAACTAAGGTCTGGTCATGAATTTTTGATATCTCAAAATAGTCGTACAAAATATTATACTCATCAGAGACATAAATAACTTTAAATGCAGTTTCTGTACTTAGCCCGTTTCCACTATAAACAATCAATTTTCGAAGCGCTCGAAATCTGCTTTGATATTTCAGCCATTCACTCTCAGGTCTATCGAGTTTAT
>NZ_JAEQBW010000019.1 GCF_016679925.1 Marivirga aurantiaca | reverse complement strand
CAGTTGGTAAACCTTATTGCTGATAGGTTGCTCCTCAGCAGAGCCTACTTCCTCTTCAGATTTACAATCCTAAGATAATACAATTACTAGATAAAAATCACCAACTATTTTTGACATCATTACCAAATAAGTGATTTGGTAAATTTGAAAAGGAATTTACCTTCCAGAACGATATTTCTACATCATTCCTCTTCAGGTTTATTCAGAATTTCCCAAGTATGGTCTGCCAATAGCTTAACTGTTGCTAAATATTTGTTGTAGGATTTACTTTTGCCCCATTCCTGTGGTGATATCAATGAAAGGATATCTTTTCCCTCATTAGATTCATAAAGATAATAGACATGGTTGATCAATGGCTCAAAATTCATTTTGGCCAGGTAAATGCGTTCCGAGACTTCCACTCTTTTTTGAAGAGACTTTGCCTGATTAGCCAACAGCTGCATTTGTTCATAAAGCTGGGACATCTGATTTTCTGTCTGCTGATGCATAGCCGCAACTGCCCTGCCTTTGATTTTACCTTTATCTTCCGGTTTAATGATTGCACTGCCGGAATGGTGCGGAAATGAAATGGTGCCGGGATTTTCAGTAGTACCGTCTTTCATTTTCTCTAAATCAATTCCTTCAAGATCTATTTTTTTACCTGTCTGGCTCATTCCTTCTAATTTCTATCTTCATTGTATCCTGATAGATACTATCCCGGGTGGAATTTGTTTGCACATTTTTATTCTTTCCTCCGGGAAATTTGGTTCTGGATGCCATATCATAGAAAATATATAAAATAATTGCTACAAAAATAATGGTCATCACTATAAATACCCTGGACTTTTTCATTCTTCTTCATCAATATCTTTAAATATATAACCTCTTAATGAAAAAGGCTCTTTTAGCTGTACTTCTTTAAGGAAGTTGTAGTAAATCCTAATTCCTGAACCTAAAGCTTCCATACTTATTTTTTCATTATGGCTGTGAATACTGTTAATATCCCTGGAATTGATTACCGCAGGAATCAATCCATAAGAAGGAATATCATGAGACCTGAATGCACTGTTGTCACTTGTGGCCGGAAAAAGAAAAGGAATGGTTTCCGAATCAGGATAAACTTCTTCAATGGATCTTTCAATAGCTTTATAATATTGGTTCAGTTTTGATGGTTTTGCTTCAGGGCTTTTGGAAATAACTGAAACTTCAATGTTATCATTATCCAACTTTCTCTCAATATACCTCAGAAAGCTTTTTGAAGAAGTACCGGGTACCAATCGGCAATCCAAAATGGCTACTGCATAATTGCTTATCTGGTTAGGGGGACCCGGTGGATTAAAAATATTGGAAACTGTAATGGTATTGGTAATTAAAGAAGAGAAAAAAGGATCATTCTCAACCTGTTTCCTTACAAAGGGTGCCAAAATGGACCAGTTAATATTCCTGATGAAAAATCCGCGAATTCCTCCCTCTGCCCTGCCTAGTCGTCTGAACATTTGCCGGGTGCTTCGATTAAACAAGAGGTTTGTTTTTCTGGTATTGAGATTATTCAAGCTGTTAATCAGCTGTAAATTAGCATAATTGGAAGATGGGGCTGCTCCATGCCCTGCATCCTCGTTAACCACTTTTAATTTCACCCAAAGACTTTGTTTTTCTGCCACAGATACACCAAAAACAATTTTGTTTGGCTTGTTTCTCAAAACATTTTTGTAACCGGCCCCACCTTCCCCCATGACTACTGCTGCATTAAGTTCTTTCTTAAAATTGGAAAGTACATATTCACTGCCATTGTATCCACCTGTTTCTTCTCCTGAAACAAACAATACAGTTACATTAAAAGGTAAGTCCATAGTATCGTAATCTGCCTTAAAAGCCATTAATGCTTTCAATTGCATTACACCTAAACCTTTACAATCCAACGCTCCACGCCCGTGAATATATTCACCATCAAAATGTCCGCTATACGGGTCATGAGTCCAAATATCCAGATTTTCCGCTGGCACTACATCAATATGACTTTGAAAGACGATATTGGGCTTTCCGCTTGCCAAAGGATATAGAGATGCTGCCAGGTTATATCTATCCGGATCATCTGAAAAAACCCTTAAATTCAGATCGGACATACGAATATAATCCTCCATATAAATTGCAGCTTCTTTTTCGTTTCCTGTAACTGACTCCCTTTTAATATAGCCGGACAACAACGAAATTGTTTCATTATAAGAAATAGATTTGGGCCATAGAGACACTGAATCAGGCTCCTGTTCTGCAAAGCTGATTAAATGACTGGTAGTCAATAATACTCCTAAAATAAATTTCAAAAAAAGATTCTTCAACATTTTATATTGCTATAATTTCTCTTCCATCCATAAAAACCCCATACTTAACAAAAACATTAAAAAAAACCAAAAAGTCAAAGGCTCTTCTTTTTTATTCGATGAAATATCATCTTCATACCTTCCAAACTGCTCCAAATAGGAATTATATGCAAACTCATAAGGCAATTCCATTGATGCCTGCTGAGCCGTATTTACTTCATGAACGTAAAAGTGATAATATAAAGATTTTTCTTTCAAATGCAATTGATGCCAGCCAGCTAATCCGGGGAAATACACCAAATGCTCTCTTTCCGGATAAATTAAATCATTAGTGAGTTTAAGTTCAAGAGTATCCATTTTTGGGTTAATGATTTTGGCTGTTCCCAATGATTGATTACTCCATATTTGCGCATGAAAAGGCTGATATTTAACAGGCCATTGTGTTTTAAAAACCTGAACATCTACTTGAGTTCTCATTAATTGGTTCAACACAGCGCTCCAGTAACTCTCATATTCTTCCTGCTTGCCCCCCAATTGCCATTTATAACTATCCTGAATGCTTATAATACCTACACTCATTTCTGCTAAAATAATTTTCTGTAAGTGCAAATTTATGACTTCCTCAAAGTGGTTTATAAGGTTTACATTCAGTTGATTAATACCCCGTAATGAAAATATTTCGCTACCCGTAACAACTGTCTCCTTTAAGGAGGAATGAATGGATTGAAGGGACATTCTGGAATTAGGGTTGGCTCTAAAAATCAAGGTGCCGTGCTTTGGCTTTAAGGCTTCTATATAGTTGTTTTTATTTTTTATATTTAAAGTGTTCCACGCATTCATGTCAGTAATTAACACATTCACGTACAGCGGGTTATCACTTTTCATTTGCTGAGCTAATGAATCCGGCCAATTGGAAAAAGAGGATTTGTACTTGTCCTTTGAAATTTTACTTTTTAAATAAACTGCATGCCCATTTTCAGTCAGATAGTCTTTTAAAAAACGCCATTCAAAATCAGGGGTTTCTGCCAATAAATGGAATACAAACTTTTGCTCCTCATACACTAAGGTGGAGAAATGATAAACCTCTTGTTTATTAATAGTCAGCTCACCCTTTATATGACCCGAGGTTTTGGGTTGGATGGTTTTAAGAAGCTTTTCTCCTGCTGGTAAATGTTGAGCTTTCATACTGTCATTCCCTAATACTCCTGCTAAGTGGAGAGAATGATTGGAGATATTGGCCACTTCAAGCTTCAGTTTTTCACCCAGGTGAATCTTTTTGAGATAATTGATGCTAATTTTTGGCTGATTAGTTCGCAGGTTTACCCTATGTTGATAATAATCCGGATTAATTGGTGGTATAGAACCAACTGTAAATAAGGTGTCAATGGCATAATCCAGTCCTGTAAAGGTAGTAGTACTTTTACGGTTGCCTGACCTTAAAATAGCCTGTTGATTGTCCCACCAAAAAATCTCATAATTCTTTTCCTTTATAAGGGAATCCGAATAAGACTCATCTGTTTCTTCCCCTAATAAAACGATCGATTGTAATGGCTTTTCTGTATAAGTAACTGGCTTTAAATAAATGATATACAAAGAGATAAGCCCTATCAAAACCGCTATAATTCTAAATAATCTCCTACGTTTCCTTTTACGCCATTCCCCTATGGAAATGAGTATAAATGCTACACTTAACAGGAGAGCATGCCATAGGTTAAAGTCGTTGGTAAAAGATAATGCAGTCAAATTAATTGTTTTCTATTTGCTGGTGGAAAATACTTTTCAATTTTAAGTCAGGTGTTTTATCTGCTGATAATTTATTTGGTATCGAAGGGAGAATCTCTTCGGTAAGTAAAATAATTTCTTTAAAGTCGATTTGGGATTCTGATTGATTGAATTCATTAATCCGGGCTAATATTAAAGCATATCTCACAGGATTTTGTAAGGTTTCCCTTACTACCAATTCACTTAGTTCCTGTGCCAACTGTTTTTGTTGATTCAAATCATTTGACAATTCAATTTGCTTCATTTGCTTCACTTTATCCCTCAGTAGGTGTACAAAATCCTCCCTATTTTCTGAATAATCGATGGTTTTAGGCTTTATATCCTCCAGTTCACCCGTAAGTCTTTTTTTATCCGATTCCAATGGTGGCGGTTCAAAGCCCATTCGCTGTACATAAATACGTGAAGCACGTTGTACTTCCTTGATCAATTCCAGTGCTTTATATTCAAAAGGCAAAGCTTTTTTGGGTTTATAAGTCCGTAAATATAATTCTGCTTCCCACATATTGGCCAATGCTTCTTTTAGTTTCTTTTTAACATCTGCATCAAAGAAAGTGGCTATTTCTGAATTGTCATGTGAATGTACATAAACCTCCAGTTCCGGGGAGTTATATAAATCGTTGGAGAAATTTCTTTCCCCAGGTTGAGTACCATTGACATGATCATGTCCGCTATGGTCCTGATGAGGATCATTTTCATCATGCTCTTCATGATCGTGTTCTCCTTCTTCCTCATGCTCATGATCACCAAATGCCCTTTCTCCCAAGCCTCCCGTCACTTCGTATTCCTCCCCGAGAAAAATTCCATACCTCAGCCGTAAAATCTTCTGATCAGCACCTATCTCATCACTTCTGTCTTCAAATTGAAACCGGGAAAGTGTTTTTCTCTCTTTTAATAATTTCTCAGTATCAATGATGATTTGTCTTTGACTCTTAAAGAACTCAGGCTCAATAGATAATGCCAGACCATCAAAGGCAACAGACTCTTGTTGTACGGTATCAGCAATTTCAATAAAAAACACTTCAGATTTAGTTTTTTGATTTTCACGATATTTATTGTCTGCCACTTCAATGAAAAAATAAAGTTCGTCCCCCGGCTCTAAATCCAAAGTATCGATTTGCAAATTATAATTGATGGTTTGGTCTTTCCTGCCTTGCCGAAAACCTGGCAGTGACCATTTCATTTCCCGAAACTTCACAGCTTCCCCATCACCCTTACTTAAAGTAGCTACCACTTTGGCGGTTGACACTCCATAATCATCCTTTATGTGAATCTTCATAGGAAATGGTATATCAATGGAGGTCCATGGAATCTCCACCCTATTTTCCTTTAGATCAAATTGAATCATAGGCTTTTGATCCGGTAACACCTCTAATATCTTGATTTCATCTGTATGAATTAAATCCCCGGCTTTGTAATATACCTGAAATGCCTGCGAAAAATTTAATTTGTATTGGTGCCCCCAATTGCCTTCATACTTCGTAAAGTCCACTGTGTCAATTCCTTGAAAAATAAGGTAAGGAGTCATATTGCCATCCATCACCTCAAAATCCAACAGGCTTCCTTCAGGAATTACTTTACCTTCTTTCCAGTTGAAACCACGCAAACCAGTGTAAGCAGGTGGATTCACTTTTATCTGAATAGACCCCCTTTCAAACGCTTCTTTATCAATAGTTTGTGCAAAAGTTTGTAAAGTATCAGCTTCAATGGAAATTTGTGTATGATCTTTAAACCGAGGATTAAAATTGCTCATACCCAATAAGAAAACCATTAAACTACAAGCTGCAAAAAGGATAAGGATCCGCCAGTTTTCAGTGACAGGAATTTTGCTAACAACTGGCAATTGCTTTAAAATTTTCTCCTTCTGTATTTGTTCTACTTCATTTAATTTGGATTGAAAAAATAAGCCTAAACTATATTCCAGTTGAGGATATCTCTGATGAAGATAATCAATTATAAATCCTTGGCTCAACCTTAATAAAGGAGACCATATTAGAAATAGAAATAATAGAAGGATGACATAGGTAAAAATAAATTCCACAGGCCAGGGAATGTTTAAAAAAGCTAAAATACCCAGCGTGAGCATAAGGGTGGCTCCGGTCACAAGAAAAATAGCTCCTAATTGGGAAGCATAAAATTTCGCCAATACTTTTTGCCAATATGTAAGGAAATCTTTATGCATTAGCTTTTTGATAAACCCAAAACCTTTCCAGCATAAAAAGAACTAATATAATCCAAAACAAAATTTCATTAGTTTCAGATATAGTGTTGTTTTTCAATACTTTATTTATCTCGTCTCTTTTAACATTCGTAGCAATATCAAAGTCATTATAGCTCCATAGAGGCTGTCTCCATTGTGCTAAATGCTCACTAATAATTACCAATAGTTCATCCTGCTTACGTTTATCTTTCAGAAACAAATTCCCTAAATAAATAATCTTTTGTGACCATTGTTCATCAACCTTATAAGTTTGTTGTAAGTCATCCGTAAATATAAATTGTAATAGTACATCATCTTGTACCTCACTGGAGAATAAAATATCAGGGGTTTGAGCAGTATTTGAAAATACAACCTGGTTGTTTGTATATAAACTATTGGATTTCAATATATTATTAATCAATAATTGGTCTGATTTCTTCAAATCGAGAACCTTATAAAAAGCTGTATCCGAATCCATTTTCGAAAGCTGTTTTTCCGACATATCATTGGAATGATTGATTAATTTATAGGAAAAATTAAGTGCAGGTATTTCCCCCCAAAAATCAGTGGATCTGAAATTGTCTATCCAAACAAGTGAATCAATTTCAGGATATTGTTCCCCAATTTCCTGCATAAAGTACCACTGATTCAGATATTGTTTTCCTTCCTTTAAATCCGTCACCTGATAAACTTCAAATATCTCATTCTCATAAGCTTGAGGCAAATCAATACCATCACCCAATAGTAACCAATTCTGTTTTTTTTCATTCCCGGAAGAAGGTAAAACCCACTTGGCCAATAAAAGAACCAATAGCGTAATGATGAGCATCCTTAAAAGCATCAATAACACGCTGGTCAATTGAATACTGCGCGACCGGTTATTCGATGATTCCTTTAGAAACCTGATACTTCCGAAAGGTAAAACTCTGGTTTTCTGCTTGCTCCACAAATGAATTAAAAGTGGAATCAACAGAGCCATTAGCCCCCAAAGCCATATGGGATTAACTAAACTCATTTCAGATTAAAATTCATCAGGGTTAATAACTGAATGATATCATGTTCAAGTGGTTTTATGTCCTCCAATTGAAAGTACATGATTTCATTTTTAGCACATAAATTTTTAATGCCTCTATGCCAGTTATTCAATTGATGCTGATACTCCATTCTGGCCTCTTTGGTATTTATTTGCACTGTTCTTCCCGACTCCAAATCCTTAAACCTATAGTTTTCCTTTTCAAAATTCAGTTTCATCTCATTTTCAAACAACAAATGGACAAAAACAGTTTTCTGAGAAGCGTATGACCAACTTTTCAAAAGCTTTTCCAACTCATCATCTGTCAGGTAACCATCAGAAATGATAAAGGCTGTGGTTCTAGAGGATTGCTTCTTGTCAGGAAGCATTTCCGTGAATTCAAAAGAAACATCCGTTTCCTGTTTGATCAATTCATACAAAAAAGTGTCAAAATTCCTTGCGTTGCTTTTAGCATTAAACAACTGATAACTATCATGTTGTTGTTTGGCCAGATAAGACAATGAAGCTATAAATGCTCGTGAAATATCATATTTAGAAGCTTCTTTTCCTTTGAATTGCATAGACTTACTCCGATCCAAAACAAAAATAAAATCATGTTGGCGCTCCACTTCCGCTTCTTTAATCATGTAATGATCAGTTCTGGCAAAATATTTCCAGTCCAATTGCTTGAGACTATCGCCCGGAGTGTAGTTTTTATATTCTTTGAATTCTATACCAAATCCTTTTCTGGGACTTTGATGCATCCCTGATATAATTCCATCTACAAAATGCCTGATATAGATTTGTAAAGCTTTCAAGGCTTCTAAATCAGTTAAAGAGAATATTTGTTGGATAGAAGACATATGTTTTTAAGTAATTAGGACAATAGGAACAGATTACATTTGCCCTTTCAAATGCTTCCTTTCATTTTCCTGAAAGGAATTGAGCATATCTATTTTCTAAATCCTTTTAATAATTCATTAACTAGTTGAGTGACAGTGTAACCTTCTGTTCGTGCCGTAAAATTCATTACTATCCTATGTCTAAGAACAGCCTGAGCAACAGATAATATATCATCCGGAATTACTGCCAACCTTCCTTCCATAAAAGCCTTGGCTTTGGAAGCTAATATAATCGATTGACCAGCCCTTGGCCCTGCGCCCCATTCCACAAATGTCTTTACCTTCTCATTCTCACTGGTTTGAGGCCTTGTATTTCGTACCAATTCATTGATTTTTTGAATGATCGAAAGGTCAATTGTGATATCCCTTACCCATTTCTTGGCTAAAAGGATATTTTCAGCCGAAAGCTGTGCTTTTATTTCGTTAGTTATTGAACTTGTTGTTTGTTTGAGTATTTCTAATTCCTCATCTACAGCGGGATACTCCACTATACTATAAAATAAAAAGCGATCTAACTGCGCTTCAGGTAAAGGATAAGTTCCTGACTGCTCTAAAGGATTCTGTGTAGCCAACAAAAAGAAGGGCTTGGGTAGTTCGTATGTTTGCCCTGCATAAGTCACCTCGCGCTCTTGCATCGCTTCCAATAAAGCAGATTGTGTTTTGGGAGGTGTACGATTGATTTCATCTGCCAATAAAATATGAGTGAAAATAGGTCCCTTATTGAACTTGAAAAACCTTTTCCCGGTGGCTCTGTCCTCCTCCAGGATTTCCATGCCAATGATGTCGGATGGCATTAAATCAGGAGTAAACTGAATCCGATGAAAATCCAAATCCATCACTTTTGATAATGACCTCACCAACAATGTTTTGCCTAATCCAGGAACCCCTTCCAATAGAATATGGCCATCCGCCAGTAATGCCATAAACACTTCGTTGATTACGTGCTCCTGCCCTACAATTACTTTGGCCAACTCTATTTTGGCCGATCTAAACCGGCCACTTAATTCTTTTATATCCTGTTCAGTCATTCTGTAATAAAATGTTAATCAATCAGTTAAATAAGGCATACATCACGATGTTAACTGCGAATTTAGTATTGTCTTCCGCCAACCATCTTTTATTTCTAAAATCATAATCCCATTCGCAACCATAATCTTTATTGCTGTACAAAACTCTGATTTTATCATCAACTGTAATGGCTTTTAAGTAATCATGTACAATATCATCTCCCCAACCATTCAGCTCCTGGGTAGTAGTTGGGGGCCCATCCTCAAATTCAAAAAAGCTGTAATAAATGTCATGATCGTTGGGGATTTTCTTCAAAGCTCCATTGCCATATATTTCAGCCATTTGGTTCTCAAATGATTTTGCAAAAAGCCCATCAATATCATGGTTACAATCGTCTACGAAGATGAAGCCACCATTTTGGATGTGCTTTTCAAAATTTTCCCTTTCCCGCCTGGTAAACTGTACCAGTTTATGGCCACTCAAGTAACAAAACGGGCTTTTGAAGATTTCTTCACTACTTAAAGGAATCACTTTTTCTACTGTATCCACAGGGATATTGGTATATTCAATCAGAGAATTCAATAAATTGCTGGGCATCCGCTGATCTACATTCCAGTCTCCGGATTCGTACTGCAAGCGTGTAAAGAAAAACTCATTCATTACTGCTATTTTACGGCAAAAAGTTGGCTACAACAATGATAAGTCAGGGAATTATATAAATGGTTGGTTTTGGGTATAGATTTAATAAATATAAACCAGGTAAATATTATTTAAGACAGGTTGAAAAAAGCGGGTAATATTGAAAACCAGCTTTTTATTGAGGTTTTTGGAAGGTAATCGCCTGCTTTCTTAACATAGCGGTGTTAATTCCTTTTCAGGAAGAACTTAAAAGCCAAATTAACAGAGATGAATTGCGCAATTACTATAGCAATAAAATTCATGAAAATATTCTGCAGAAAAAGTGGCATTCGGGAAAATGTTTCAAGCGTAATTTCATCCATATTTCCTGATGCAAACATCGAATTAAGTGAAGTACTATATGCATAGGATAGAGTATTATCTACATAATTAAATATTACGGCTACAATCAGGCAAAAAAGAAGAGTAAATAATGTGGAAAGTAGAGTCAGTTTGAACTTGTTTTTACTAAAATATGATTGATTATGATTCAATACATAGGGTTTTAGGAGGGAAAGATTGACTATCATGATAATCACAAATAAAATAATACCTAATAAAATGGAAGTAAGCGAGACTTCCAAGTCGCTAAAACCTCCCCCACTTTGATAAAAATTGTTGACTAATAGAAAATTTATCAATATTGAAATAGCTGAAATAATAAAACAAATAATTGCAAGGTTTTTGAATGATTCTGTTTTCATGTGTATATAATTGTTTTTAAGTTACCACATGGAATAGTCCAGCTGTCAGAATACCTGAAAACCGTCACATTTACTCTTAATATTCATGCTCGGTTTGTCCCGAGTACCCGGGATGACTATTTCATATCTTTTATTTTTTATTTTCTACCACTACGCCATTATTTAACCATCCATTCTCCAGGCTCGCAAATTTAATGGGAACGCCCACACCCCAATAAAAAGAAGCGCTGTCCTGTACATGAAAATGAATATGTGGTTCAGTTGAATGTCCGGAATTACCACAATAACCTAATAATTCTCCCTGCTTTACTGCCTGACCTTCTTTCACACGTATAGAGTTAGATTTAAAATGAGCTATAAAGCTAAACTCCTTATTGTTGTGCTTGATCATCAAGAAATTACCTCTGAAATCTTTTGTCCAATAATTAATACTTCCGGGCTTATCGTAATCAGTCATTCCATCATTTACTTTTATCACTTTTCCGTCAGCAGGGCATACTACCTCTGCTCCAAAACAATAATAGTCTTCCGTTTTACCTGCATCTTCATGATAAGATTTGTTACTTTCATCCATCATGACAAAATCATAGGCGTAACGCTGATTATAGATACTCCAGGAATGGGAATTCTTTTTAGTTAGCCCACCATTATACACATACCATTTACCTTTGAATGGCAATTGAAAGGAAGCTGTATTGGTAAAAGTATGCCAATCAATGGATTTGGGTGGCTTATAAAACGTTCTACAGCCAATCCCTATCAATTGCATAAATGATTGTACAAACAGATTAGGATGATATAAGACAGGTTCTCTTAATTCCCTTGCTGGTTTCTTTTTAAAAATATTTTCTATCCCTTCATAAACAACATCCGCTATGATGAATAACAAAACATACTTAAAAGGCTCATACAACGGATATAAAAATATAAGGAAATAAAATATACGGTATATTTTCAATTCAAAAAAGGCTCTTAAATACGATATAATTTTCGAATTTTCCATTTTCCTGCAAATTTTAAAGACTTAAGTCGTTGTGTGAGCACTTCCCATTCCTTATTGGTTAAAAATAAACAGTAGGCCATTATAAATACAAATTGAAAATCGTAAATCATCATCAAAGAGAATATACTAAGATGTAAAAGTATGCCCGCAACCATAAGTGGATAACGAATCTTTTTGATCCAGATCAATACCGGAAAATATAATTCAAGAAATAAGGTTCCATAGGTACTGATAGTGATGAAGTAGCCATTTTGAGCCAATTGTTCATTAAAAGGAGTTCCCTGGAAGCGTTCAAGTGATAAAGTATAGTAAGAAGCCACTCCATTAAACCAAACATCAGAATGAAGCTTAAAAATACCTGAAACAAAATAGGCCAGGCAAAGATGGATCAGTATTGAATAAGCTGAAAGCCTGGTAAATAAATTATTAAGGTTATTAAGAATTTGGTTTTGGTAGCTTACTTTTTTTAGTACAAAATATTGGAACGAATCTGCAAAGATCAAATAGAGTAATATGAATTTCATTAAATTATCCCCACCATTCAATACAAGCCCGTTCATTCTTTGAAAAAGTTCAAACAATAGGAAAATAAAGAAAATGGTCAACCTCTTTCCAATTCCGAAGATCATGAAAACGCACAGGATTGAAAACACAAATGTAATTTCCGCATGAAATTCCCTAATCCAGGAACCCATTTCAATAAAGCCTAAAAAGAAAATATTCTCGTGGGCTACAAAGCTCTGGGAACCATACAGTATCTCGCCACTTGTAATATTGAAGAATATTTTTCTGATTAAAAACACACCAATTATAACACGCAGCAAGGCCAAAGCATAGGTTCTGTTGCTTTTTTGATATAAACTTGATACATCCAGTTTCATGACATCTAAATTAATGGTGATTCAAAAATCTTAGATTGCTTTCTTTCTATATCTTTAATATTCCCTCTTTCTGAGAAAGGCGGAATAGATTCATTGACGATATAGAATCTATATTTATACCGGGTTAAATCAATATTATTTCTGACAGCAACAATTTCACCGTAGTTCGCCAAAGTTTGCACTGCTTTAAGATACTCTCGATTATCCCAGGTAAACTCCATCAAAGGACGGATAAACTTATCTTCGCTTGAATCAGGAAATTGAAATTTAATACTCTTGCGTTGATCTACCAGAAAATCATTGATTTGAATCATCGAATTGTTTAGGATATAATCAATGACTTCATATTTGGCATTAAAAGGTGCTTTTTCCCTTTTAGAATTGACAATGGGCTTAGCTGCTTCCAAAACAATAGTATCCTCAGAATCTATACTATGAAATGCATAGTACAGCCTATCATTGTGTTTTGGGGGTGGTGCAAAAAAAGACCATTTCTGGAATAATACTGAATTAAACACTTTCTCTCCCTCAAGGTGTTGTAGTTTTATATAGTTATCAGGTAGGTTGTAGAATATTGTTACCAACCAATAGCAGAGAAAAATTGCCAAAACAGGTATTGCCAGGAAAGTAGTTTTATTTTCAATTTTCATTTTAATAATATTTAAAAACAATTATATAGATGAAAGTGAAAAATCAGGCGGTCGAAACCACCTGAATGATGTACTTAGTTTAGCTGAGCAAGACGCATATCTTTTTCAGCTTCTAAGTTAATTGCCAACTCTTCTTGTGGTTCATTTCCACAAAAAGAGCATACCAATGTGTAGGCAACGGCTGATCTCACTGCTGCTTTGGTGACCAGGGCCGCAGCTCTTGCAGTAAGGATTACCGCTGGAGTAGCAGCGTATGTCGCGCCATCAGCATCGTATACACTACTCTTGTAAACAACTTCTCCTGCACCTGCCATTTCATTATTTGCAGGAACATAATGCAGGGCCACATTAGCGAAGCAAACCGCAGCTATAACTAGTGCTGCAAATCCATTTTTAAGTTTTGCGTTTGACATAATTATATTTGTTTGGTTAGACTGTAAAAGTATAGTGATACAGTGCAATTATATTGCACTGTCTAAAAAAAATTCCTGAAAAAAGAATTCTTCTTCGTAATAATAGGTATTTGTTTTTCTACAGAACTTAATATTGGCTCCATGGTCTCTGAATAGCTCAAGATAGAGAAATAAAGTTCTTCTTGAAATATTTAATCTGGTACAAAGTTCATCTGCTTTGCCTGTATTTCTTCTTTTGATTAGTTTGTGGAGCAGTTGAATACGTTGGAAGTAGTTTAGATATCTCATAGGGTACGATTTTGGTTATAAATACTAAAGTAATTAAATTCACTTTACTAAGTCAAGTAAAAAATTGTTTCAATATTGAGAAAGATATCGCTTATTATAATCTGTTTATCAACATATTAAGACCGGCTATTCTAAAATCCTAAATAAGGAAAAGGAACCACTAGTTTGAAGCAAAAAAAATAGCGCTCAAATTTAATTGAACGCTATTTTAAAAGTTATTAAGTTACAATTCAAGATGAGACATGAAGCATGGCTCATTTATAAACAATTATCATTTATACTAAAAAGTATAAATAATATTAAACTGCATCAGATAAACTTGTAAAGGTAAAGTCTCTGATTTTCATCACCGGAATTAAATTACCATCTACTCTTTGTTGCTGACCTAATGCTTCCAGATTATTCAACATAATCACTGGACTTTCATTGAATCGCATATTTTTGATCGGATGCTTGATTTTACCATTCTCTATATAGAAAGTTCCATCGCGGGTAAGTCCTGTATACAGCAATGTTTGCGGATCTACAGACCTGATATACCATAAGCGGGTAATGAGAATACCACGTTCAGTACTTTTAATTAATTCTTCAGTAGTAGCACCTCCACCTATCATAATACCATTGGATGGCGGTGGAACTGGTTTTACACCCTGTTTATCAGCCCAATATCTGTTGTAAAACATGTTTTTTACCACACCGTTTTCTATCCAGCTCACTTTTTCCCGGGGTAAGCCATCTCCTGACCAGCTATTAGCAGGTACTTCTTCATGGAATGGGTCTGAGTAAATAGTCACTCTTTCATCCACAAGCTTCTCTCCCACTTTATTACCCCCACCTTTTTTGGCCAAAAAACTTCTACCTTCATCCGCCTGACGTGCTCCCATATTGTAGAGCATATTACGCAATAAATCAGATCCTGCGGCAGGCTCTAAAATTACTGTGTATTTACCAGGCTCAATGGCTTTGGCATCTCTTGACATTACTGCTTTATCTAAAGCCACTTTGGAAGCTTCAGCCGCATTGAACCTGCTTACATCGTTAAAATCCCTGGTCACCCAACCAGAACCTGTTCCGTCATTGGTTCGCATAGTAACAGTAAATTCCAAGTTAGAACGTTTAGAATAAGCAAATAATCCTTTGCTATTCATAATACTTGAAAAACCGGCTCCGTCTTCCAGAAAGCCTGCAGCTGTAACATCCTTCGCTTTGGCTGGCCCAATGCTACTATCAGCTACTTGCGCCCGAAATTCTGGCTCAATATCTGCTGTTCTCTGATAGAAAGTTTTTGATTCCTTATATTCCTGAGGGCCCAGAGGCTCCATAAACTCAGGGTTTTCAGGAGCTAATTTAGCTAATTCTTCAGCCCGCTTAACCACTTTTTTCAAAGATTCGTCATCAAATTCATTGATAGTTGATGAGGCTGATTTTTTACCGAAATTGGCTGTTACGCCTAAACTCACATCTTCATTGTACCCACTGGTAGATACTGTATTTCTGGCATAACGGATATTGCCTTGGCTACTGCCCGATAAGCTCGCTTCCATACTGTCGGCTGTAGAAAAGCTCATCACCTTTTGCAAAATCTGTTTTGCTTCTTCTTTTGATAATATTGCCATTTTTAAAATAGTTTAAAGCTTCACATTAAATATTACGAGCGGTATTGATCACATTTACACCGTTAAAACGTGTAGTAGAACTACCATGGGATACAGCACTTATCTGTGAGGGTTGGCCCTTGCCGTCAAAGAATGAACCGAAAGTTTTATAATCACTTTCATCACAAATCTTAGTACATGAATTCCAGAATTCCTGTGTGTTGGATTGATAGGCAACATCATTTACCGGACCTTTTATCTTCCCGTTCTCTATTTCAAAGAATAGGGTTCCTCCAAACTGGAAATTATAACGTTGCTGGTCAATAGAATAAGAACCACGACCTACAATGTAAATCCCCTTCTCCACATCTTTGATCATATCATCAGGACTATATTTTTCCTTACCGGGCGCCAATGATACATTAGGCATCCGCTGAAACTGAACATCATTCCAACTTTGTGCATAGCAACATCCGTGGGATTCATCTTCATTAATAATATGTGCCTGGTCACGAATTGCCTGGTAATTTACCAATGTGCCATTCTTGATCAAATCCCATTTCTTGGTTTTTACTCCTTCGTCATCATAACCTACCGCACCTAATGAACCTTGTTGGGTTTTATCGGCAAAAATATTAACGATATCACTGCCATATTTAAAATCTTTACCTTTCCATTTATCCAAAGTGGCAAAACTTGTTCCAGCATAATTGGCTTCATAACCCAAGACACGATCTAATTCCGTTGCATGGCCTACACTTTCATGTATAGTCAAACCTAAATGGTTAGGATCTAGTACAAGGTCATATTTACCAGCTTTAATGGAATCAGCAGATAACATTTCTTTTGTCTGTTTTCCTGCAAGGCCGGCATCTTCAATCATGTCATAAGTGCTATAATAATGCATGGTTCCACCAGGACCTTCTTTTTTATCTACTGCACGTCCATCCAAATATTCAAAACCCATTCCCATAGGAGAACTTAATGCTTCCCTGGTTTTATATTTTCCACTAGCCGGATCAATAGCTGTTACATTAAAATTAGGCCATATTCTGTGTATATCCTGGTCTATATAAGAGCCCTCTGTGCTGGCAAAATATTTTTGCTCGTTAATCATAAACAATGCACTGTTGACAAAATTTGCTCCGTTATTGATGGCCTCAGCATTAGCTGAAAGTAATAGATCCACTTTTTCTTTGAGAGGAACTGCCACGGCATTTTTTTCCAGGGGTGTTTTCCAGGAAACATCACCATAAGAACCAACAGGTGCTAAAACTACGGGTTCTGTCTGAATTTTTGAGTTGGCTTTAGCAATAGCAACAGCTGTTTCCGCTGCTTTCTGAATTCCTTTTTCACTTACGTCTTTAGTTGATGCAAAACCCCAGGTGCCATTTGCCAGTACCCGAATGCCTACACCAAATGATTCGGTATTTACTGCGTTTTGCAGTTTATCTTCACGGGTAAAAATATACTGGTTCAAATACCTGCCAATACGAACATCAGCATAAGATGCTCCCTTGCCTTTGGCAGTATTAAGCCCAATATTGGCCAGGCGTTTTTTCTCTGTCACGTCTATTGGTATTTCCAAAAGTCGATTGACATCCACTGCATTTCCCAAAAGGGGTACTGTGAGCAAAGCCCCACCTATTCCCATTCCGGTCAATTGTAAAAAATCTCTTCTCTTCATATGTTTATATTTAAACTTTGAATGGATTAGTTAGTAAATCAGTTATAATTTGTAATTAATATTGCTATTTAGCTATTGGCAATAGGACGGGCGGTAATAAGTCTTTTTAAACGGAGAACCATTGGAAAACCTGATCATACGTAAAATTATACATGTAGATATGGATGCATTCTTTGCTTCCGTAGAGCAAATGGATAATCCTGCTTTACGAGGCAAGGCTGTGGCCGTGGGAGGAAACCGTGAACGCGGAGTAGTAGCAGCTGCCAGCTATGAAGCCAGGAAGTTTGGAGTTTTCTCTGCTATGCCTTCCAAAATTGCAGCCGCTAAATGCAAGGATTTGATTTTTGTGAAGCCAAGATTTGAAAGATATAAAGAACTGAGTCATCAAATTAGGGAAATATTTTATTCACATACGGATTTAGTGGAGCCACTAAGTCTGGATGAAGCTTATCTTGATGTAACTCAAAACAAACAAGGTATTGAGACAGCCACTGAAATTGCTTTAGATATTAAAGAAACCATTAAAAGAGAAATTGGCCTCACAGCTTCCGCAGGTATATCAATTAATAAATTCCTGGCTAAAATAGCTTCCGATTATCGTAAACCGGACGGAATATTCATTATTAAACCTCATCAGGTTGAAAAATTTATTGAGGCACTTCAGGTAAAGAAATTCTTTGGAGTTGGAAAAGTGACTGCAGAAAAAATGCACAAAATGGGGATTTTCCATGGAAAGGACTTAAAGCGCTATTCACTTCCGGAAATGCTCTCTTACTTTGGGAAACAAGGAAAATACTATTATGAAATATGCAGAGGAATTGATAACAGAGCAGTAAACCCCAACAGGATACGCAAATCTGTGGGTGCCGAGAATACATTTTCTGAAAGTGTGTTCACCAAATCAGAGATTATAGAGAAGATGTTGCTCATTGTATCTACTTGCTGGAAAAGATATGATCAAACCAATGCCAAAGCGCATACGATTAGTATAAAAGTGAAATTTGATGATTTCACACAAATTACCAGAAGCAAAACTATTCCTCTTGCGGTAGAAACAGAAACAGTTTTTAAAGACATTGTACTTCAGCTAATTGATGAGCTTACGGTCATTCAGAAAATCAGACTATTGGGCTGTTCCCTCTCCAATTTTGAATGGGAAGAAAGGAAAGTTGAAGTGGAACAGCTGACTTTGGGGTTTTAGAAGAAAATGTAACCATTAAGGGCACCAAGGGAAAAGAGCCTGATAAAACCTGAAGTGGTGATTCTAGGCGAAAACTCTTCCATTGATGAAACCCGATATATTCACGGGATTTTGGTAAAGGTTTTTAGACTTTCTATGGGAGCCATGATCCGGAAGATTACCAGCACTTTGTGGGCGAGCCACAAACTAATTTAAATTTGCATCCAATTCTCCCGGTTATGGATTGATTTTGAATCACATTTTATTTCCTGCTGAGAAAAAGACTTAATTGGTTTAATTCCATTTAAACATTAGGCTAATTCCGCTGTTACAAAATCCAACTTCTAAGAATTATGATAAATTATTAGCTAATTCTTGTCATAATTCTCACTCATTTTCAACATTCCACGTCTTACGCCTTTCAGCCTATACATTAATATATTTGTAATAAAATTAACTATCTCATGATTTATTAAATCGGTTAAACTACAGTATTTCAAATAGTTATAGATTTTCTTGCTTACTAATTATCAGAACATACCTTTGCGCTCTGAAAATTTAATTTAACTCCAAAAAGTACAAGAAATGAACTCTACTACTACAAAAAACAATTCTAAAGCAAACACAGAAAAAGAACAGTTAATACAGAGAATTATTAAGAAAAATAATACTTTGCAACCAACGTGCATGACATTATGTGCTAGTAATTAATTCTGTTTTAGAATTAATCTAAGAAAATGAATCATACAATTTCCACTACCAATGATGAATTACTTTCAGCTTTGGATAGTTATGATGATTTTACAATCATAGAGGGGTTTATGGAAAGATATTCTGTTAGCCGTGAGGAAGCAGAAGAAATCTTGCAAGAAACAAAAAAGTGGTTGTGGTTGGCTTCAGAAAACATTAAAGAGAAAAAAGGCTTTCGTCTTTTTATAGATAACTCTTTGATAATTATTGATGAAATGTGGCACAATTTCATTTTACATACACGTTCTTATCAGAAATTTTGTAATGAAAAGCTGAATTTATTTGTACACCACGAACCTACCCCTGCTTCTGAAAAAATAAGAGGGTTTGATAGTGAGGAAGAAAAAAATAAATTTCAGAAGGTTCAACAAGAAAAGTTAAGCGAACAATTGTCTTATATTTATGACAAATTAGGAGCTGAGACTGTAAGTAAATGGTACGAAGAATTCCCTGAAAAATTTAGTGAAGAGAAAATTCAAGCTTTAAAGCGATAATTCATCAATTTTAAAATTTTTCATTAAGACGGTAGTTGTAATATTATTTACATCTACCGTCTTTTTTTCTTTTAAATAACCAAAATAAATATTCCAATCTGGTCACCCTTATCACAACACAATCACATCCCTATGATCCCCCTCCAATGCTATTTAGTTAAGCCTTCAGGCCTCATCTTTTAATATGATCCTAAAAAATAACCTGGGTTATGTTCTTTTGTTACTTTTGTGGTGGAAATGTGCAACTGTTATTAGAAAAAGCTAACATTATTCTTATACCACAAAGGAGACAAGAGAAAACAATAGTTTTTTTCGCTCGAGCGATAAACTAGTTAGAAGATTATTTTTAACTTAATCGCATTGTGATCCCCTCAAGTCTCTCACAGATTTTCATCAGTAGAGAATCATAAGCTTTATTTCTATTTTCTACAGTAGTAAAAGTCCTATTATCTTCCTTGAAGTTCAGTTCTCAGCCAGAGGCTGGCCAGCCCCTGGCTGGAAAAACTACGAATACTTGACATTAATTTAATACCCATTAATTAAATTACAGCTTCATCCTTTCGCCTGAATATGTTCATGAATTCTTTAAAAGATAAACCTACACAGGTAGGTACAACCAGTAGTGAGTCCAATACTAAGTTCATTAACTTAAAAGAAATTCCTTCTCTTTGTTAAGTGGGATTAAATTATTCCGGCAAAAATTTCCAAAAGCATAAGCAATATCATTTAAATATATCATCCTTCTTAAGACATAAGGATTGAGAAAAAATCTTAACAATAGTCTCCATATATCATAAAGGCTTAATAATTTCCAATAATATTCTATATATTTCTATTTCAGAGATATTTTATCAAGTGAATTTAAAAGGAATACTTTTACATATCAGCAAAACCTCCCTAACTAGAAAGGCTACTGCCTTATTCTTCTTTATTTTCATTTCATATGTTAATTCTTTCAATGGAACTAGTCAATCCTATTTCTCTCCTATGATGCAACATTATTCTGCTAAAGATTATAATGCTGGAATATCAAATTGGGATATGGTTCAAGCCAACGATGATTTATTATACTTCTCCAATCTAAATGGGATACTACAATTTGATGGAAAGGAATGGCAATTTATTAAGATAAAAGGAGGAAAATTTTCACGATCTATCCATAAGGATCATAATGGGAGAATATTTATTGGCAGTACTGATGAAATTGGGTATTTGGATATTGACAGTATTGGAAATACATCTTATCAATCCTTAAGTGAAAATCTAAAACTTAAAAGGTTTGGACAAGTACTTCAAATTTTAAGTATAAGAGGTGATGTCTATTTTATCACCTTTAAATACCTTATCCGTTTTAATCAAAATGGATTTAAATATTGGCAATTAAATAGAGGTATTGGTGGATTTGCTCATCAAAATAAGCTCTACATTAAACAATTCGATCAGGAATTGTTGAAACTTAATAAAGATAGTTTAATAGCTATTTCAGGTTCCAATAAAAAGCTTCCTTCAGTCATAAGAGGCAATATTATTAAAGGGGTTGATACAAATGAAAAATATATTATAGGATTCAGTCAGAATAAAGGCTATATCTTTAGAAATGATTCCATATTAGAGACTCAGGATCAATATCCTTTTGGTAATTCAATACTTTCATTAAGCCGAAATAATGAAGGTCCCATCTGGGCAGCGACAGCAAATCAAGGCGTTTTCAATTTTAATATAGGAGATACCGTCATTGATAAAATCAATATTGAAAAAGGCTTACCTACCAATATTACCTTCAATATCTATTCTGATAATCAGAATGGGGTTTGGGCTATGCATCAAGAAGGGATTACTAGAATACAGGCATTTAATAATTTAATGTTTTGGGGCAAAGATTTAGGTTTAGATGCTACAGTCAGCAAAATATTAAATATTAATAATCAAGTTTTCTTGTCGTCATATGATGGGCTTTACACCCTTAGTAAGGGTAAAAACCTAAATTTAATTGACAATTCTAAAGACAGGCTTTTTAATCTTTTTAACACAAAGGATTTTGTAATTGTATTAGGAGATAATGGACTTTATAAAATCAAAGATTATCAACTGATCAGTATAATCCCTATTCAGGGAGGGACAAATTCATTTCTCTCAAATAATAAGTTGTATATAACAACAGGCAGAAACGGCATCATTCAATATTCACCTGATACTGATCAAACACAAGATTACATTCCAGAAATAAGTGGCTTTTGCAACAGTATCCTAAGCATAGATTCCAAGCATTGGCTCAGCTACAAATCAGAAGGGATTTATTTGATTGAGGAAAATAATGGTAATCCCAAATGGATTTTTTTTAACCAAAGTCATGGACTCCCAGATGTTAATGCCATCAATATTTTAAAGTCAGTTGATGATGAAATCCTGTTTACCACCTCTAAAGGTTTTTATACTTTAAATAAAAATCCTAAAGCTGATTCGAGTAATTTATTTATTCCTCATTCAACAATCACAGATGAAAAGCTGAATATTAATTATATAGACCAAGACAATAATGGGAACTTTTGGCTAACTATAGTTGAACAAACCCAAAATCAATCGGTGTTAAAACTTCAAAGAAATAAAGATGGTAGTTATCAGAAAGTGGAAAGATCCTTAAAAGCCATCCCTATTCAGGATTTTTCTAGCATTTATGTAGATTATTTGGAGGATAGCGTAATTTGGATTGCAGGAAATGAAGGTTTATATCGATTTGATGAAAAAGTAAAAGTTGATTTAGAAATCCCTTTCAATACTTTCATCAAGAAAGTGAGCCTTAATGATTCTGTTTTATCGCGAGGATTATATAAGGAATTTAGGTCTTCGGATAGCATACCAACCTTAATAATTGATCAACCTGATGCATCTGTTCCTAAAATCAAATTTTCTGATAATAATATCAAATTTGAATTTAGTGCGCTTTATTATGAACAGCCGGAAAGAAATCAATTCTCCTATCTCCTTCAGGGCTTTGATAAGGAATGGTCAGGATGGTCAGGCATGAACAATAAGGAATACACCAACCTGCCGGCTGGCAAATATCAGTTTAAAGTAAAATCGAAAAACATTTACGATACAGAAGGTAAAACGGCTATTTACAAATTTGAAATCTTACCTCCCTGGTATCAGACTACCTGGGCTTACTTTTTCTTTAGCATAATAATCGTCAGTATTATTTGGCTTTTGATGTTGGCCTATACTTATAGAGTTCGCCAACATAGAAAAAGACTGAAATTGATAGTAGCTGACCGTACTTTTGAGGTAATTCAACAGAAAAAAGTTATTGAGAAGCAACTGTTGAAAATGTCAAATCTGAACGAAGAGATTAGCCAACAGCGAGATGATATTTTAGAGAAAAATCAAGAACTGGAAAGCTCACAAGAGGAAGTTTTAGCAATCAATAATAAACTCCAGGAACTCAATCATGCTTTAGAGGAAAGGGTGGAAAAAAGAACTGCCAAGATAAAAGACACAATTCGAAAACTACAGCAAACAAATAAGGATTTAGATACATTCACTTATAAAACCTCTCACGATTTAAAAGGGCCTATCAGTAGAATCAAAGGCATATTGGCATTGGCAAGGTTTGAAAACCCTGAAACCAAAACGGATAAATATTTAGATTTGATTGAAAAGACCACCAAAGAAATGGATATTTTATTGAGTAAACTAACTCAAGTTCACAATATCTATAACTCAAAGGTGGAATACAGAACTGTAGATATCCCAACAATCTTTAAGGAAGTTATGGAAAAGATCAGTCCGTTGGTAGAGCAAACTAAATTCAAGTTCCAATTTGATTTAAAGAATGAAAACGAGCTCAAAACAGATGAGACGATGTTAGAATTAATCTTACTCAACTTGCTGGAAAACGCTTTAATGTACGCTGACGATCAAAAAACGCAACAAGAAATAAAGTTGAGCACAGTCCGAAAAGAAAATACTTTCTACCTATCCATAGAAGATAATGGCGTTGGAATACCCGAAAAGCAACTTCCTAGAATATTTGAAATGTTCTTTAGAGGTTCTGAAAAATCAATTGGGAATGGACTTGGCTTATATTTGGTTAAGGTTGCAGTAGAAAAAATTGGGGGAAAACTTAAATGCGAAAGCGAAGAATTTGAATTTACCAGGTTTACTATTGAGTTTCCTTTGAAGGGGTAATAAGTTGGATGACACTCTAGTTAACCACAAAGGGCACAAGAAAAACTCCGTGGCTTCTTCCGATCGGGATAAGTCGTGAAAAAACTTTGAGATCAAAAGTAATAAAACAACTAAGTTAAACTAAAGATACCCTTAATGCCTCATAATAAATTTTTCTTTTGAAATAATAGCAATCAAAATTGTAAGTTTACCTACTAATTGTTTATAGCATAACCTTTGAATTCTATATGAAAATTCTCCATACTGCAGATTGGCATATTGGTAAAAAATTACATAAGCACGATCTGTCTCAGGATTTTGATCTGTTTATCAATTGGCTTTGTAAAGCCATTAAGGAATATTCTGTTGAAGTTTTATTGGTCTCTGGTGATGTATTTGACCTGGCCAATCCTTCTTCTGAATCGAGGAAACAATTTTACCAGGCTTTGGTACAACTTCGGGAATTGAAATGTAAAATTATCCTCACAGGAGGTAATCATGATTCTCCGGCTATGCTTAATGCCCCCAGTGAGATATTGAAAGCACTGGATATGCACGTAATTGGCGGGATGCCGGATGATATCTCTGACACACTTATTCCTGTTGAAAATAGAGTCGGTAAAACAGAATTAGTGATTGCTGCCCTCCCATTTTTAAGAGATGTTGATTTAAGGACAGCCATTGAAGGAGAAACTTACAGTGAAAGAGTTGAGGCTGTGCAAAAAGGGATTCAGAATACTTTCAAAATGGCAGCAGAGGTATGCAAAGTGCAATATCCTAACTTGCCTGCTTTGGCTATGGGACATTTATATGCAGCGGGTATTTCCACTTCCGATAGTGAAAGAGATATCCAGATAGGGAATTTAGCCGCTTTTGATGCAGATCAATTTGGAAACTACTTCCAATATATTGCCCTGGGCCACATCCACAAGCCCCAACAGGTAAAAGCTCAGGTGCCCACTTTCTACAGTGGCTCCCCTATCCCACTCTCGTTCAGCGAATATGCTGATCAAAAAAGAGTGCTGATTATTGATACGGACAACAATTTTAATTCCGAAAGTATTCCTATTCCAACTTTTCGTCAGCTGCTTAAAGTCAGTGGAAATATTGAGCAATTACAGCTTAAACTAGACTCACTGGAAAGTCATGCGGTATTAGACACATTAATTGAAGTCATCTTAAAAGAAGACAATTATGATGCAACTAAAATCATGCAATTCGATCAGTTAGTCAGTAATTTTGATAAAACGGGGTTTGAGATTGTAAAGCATCGGACTGACTTCGCACATCAATTAAAAGGAGCTTCAGAGCTTTATAAGGAAAGTATTCAGCTAGAGGATATAAAACCTAAAGATGTATTTGAAGAAATGATTGCACAACATCAATATGATGAAGAAACCAGAAAAGAAATCCTGATGGCTTTTGATGAACTGCTGGAAGAAGTACAATCTGCCGAAAGTGCCAAACCTGAATAAGTATGAAATGAGCATAAATATTCGAGGGCTAATCCCGATAGCTATCGGGACCAACCGCCAGATAAATATTTATCGCGAATTCCATAGCCTGCCCCGACAATATTGGGGTGGCAACTTAAGAACTAACATATACACATGAAAATTTTAAAAATCTCTTTTCAAAACATCAATTCACTTCGGGGGACGCACGAAATTGATTTTACTAAGGCTCCATTTACAGAAAGCTCCCTTTTTGCCATTACTGGACCTACTGGAAGTGGTAAAAGTACCATTCTGGATGTTATTTCATTGGCTTTATTCAACCAGGTACCCAGGATCGGGAAAATCACCAGGAAAGAAATTATGGAGAAAGGCGCCATCCTTACCCGTAACCAAAAAGAAGCGTTTGCCCAGGTTACCTATGAATGTAGCCAGGGCCAATTTTCATCTAAATGGAGTATTGCCTATAACAGAAATAATAATCTTAATGATTATGAGTTGGAGATTTGCGAAGCAGATTCGGGTAAAATAATAGACTGTAAAAAATCGGAAGTACCTGCAAGAAACGAATTCCTGATCGGTTTAAATTATGATCAGTTCATAAAGTCTGTGGTATTGGCACAGGGAGAATTTGCCCAATTTTTAAGAGCAAAAAAGGAAGAGCGTGGAGAGTTGCTGGAGAAAATAACTGGTACAGGCATTTACAGAAGCCTGGGCATAAGGGCTTTTGAAAAATACAAAGCAATAAGCGGTGATATAAGATCCTCTAAAGAAAGAATTCTGGCTTTAGAAATCGACTTATTGGAGTCGGAAGCTGAAAAAGAAGTGGCTTCCGAATTGACAGCATTAGAAAAAGCTGCCATTCCGCTTGAAGCGAGTATCAAATCGATTGAAAAACAGATTGAGCTGAAATCTACAATAGAAAAGCAGGCATTGGAAATCAGCCAATTGAATTCGCAAAAGGAAAAGGCAGCGGAACAACTTTTGGACTTTGAATCAGCTCATGGAGCGAAAATGAAAGCCCATGAAAGGGTACAAAAATATGCAGAGGGCATTCGGAAGTGGAGTGCTGCAAAGGAGAACAAGCTATCCTTGCAAAAAGATTTGGCCAAATTGGAGTCAGATCTTTCTCAAAATTCAATAGCCAAAGAAGATTGTCTTAAAGTGGCAAGTAATTTTATAGGAACTGAAGTAAGCCCCGAAACTATTGAAGAGAAGATTCAGCAGTTTAGCAAGCAAGTCAGTGACCTACAGCAACAGAAAGCAGATAAAAGTAAGGAGTATCTGAATGTAAAATCCCAGCTGGAAAGGGAGTTAAAAGGAATTGCTTTTCAGTTGAATGAAAAATCTCCTGAGGAAAGTTTAAACCAGCTTCGTTTACTTGAAGCATCTGCGCAAGATGAAATAAAAGTACTTCAATCACATTTGAATAGTATAGATTTAACACAAATCCCGGCAGAAAAACAAGGCTTACTGACTCATCAGGAGCGTTTGTATAAGGCAAAAGAAGTTGATAACAACATCAAAAGTTTAACTGCTGAGATTGAGAAAATTTCGAAAGAAGAAAAAGCCATTGTAGAAAAATCTGCTACATTGCCACAAGAAATTTCAACTGCAAAAGGCAAAGTAGAACTGCTTACGGAACGTTTTCAAAAGCTGAGCCTGGAGAAAGAAAACAAGGAGCTGAAAGCCAGCCTGGAAGATCATCGATCCAAATTAGTAGAGGGAGAGCCATGCCCACTTTGTGGAGCTATGCACCATCCTTTTGCTGAGGGATTACCTCCGCAGGATGATGAATTGGGTGCTAAAATCAGTGAAAGCTCCAAAGAGCTGGAAAGCTGGAAGAAACAGTTGATTGAAAATGAAAGTAAGCTGAAGCATAACAATGAGCGACTGGATCAGGTTTCCATCAATAAAAATCATTTAATTAAAGAGTTAGAAACACTCCAATTATATTTTGAAAAGATTTTTAGCCAATTTAAAGAAAAAGAAGCCACTGTTAATTGGGATGAGCTATTAGAGAAAAATAAATTCCTGATGGCTAAGATTGATCAATTTGAAAAAGCCCAAGAAAATTACTCCTCTTTGCAGTCAGCTGTACCCCTACATCAGCAACTTAATCAATTATTGAAGGAGGGGAAATCGCTTAAGGCTGAATTAGAGACTCTATACACCGGCAAGGATATTTATGGAGATGCCAATAAGTTGCAACAAAAGTGGACCACTCTTCTCCAGGAAGAGAAGTCCCTCATACGGCAAAAAGAGGATTTACGAGCTAAAGACCTTCAAATTCAGAATAGCTTGATAGAATTAGAAGAAAAACTCAGCCCTGCCTTAACAGCTGAAGGCTATTCTTCTATTGGTGAGGCCAAAGAAGCCTTGCTTCCTGAAGCCACTTATATTGAATTGCGAGATCAGAAAGAGCGCATTACCAAATCCCTTGATCAGCTAAAAAGCAGCATTGATTTATTGCAGAATAAACTTGTTGAGCTTCAAAAATCAGATGTTAAGAAGACGAAAGATGAGTTGACCACAGACTTATCGCAACAAAGAACTAGCTGGAAAGAGCTAAATGAAAAAGCTGAACAGTTACGCAGGGCTTTGAAAAATCATGAGGAAAATCAAAAAAGAATAGCTGCCATACAAGCTACCATTGCCGATAAGGAAAAAGATAACCGCAGATGGAAAATATTGGATGAGCTTATTGGCTCTTCCACCGGTAAAAAATTCAACGATTTCGCCCAGGATTTGAGCCTGTCACATTTGCTATTATTAGCTAACGAAAGGTTGAAAGACCTCAACGACAGATATAAAATTGATAAGCCTAATAAAAATGAAGATGATGATGGTTTGGTGGCGATAGATGAACATATGGGTGGACAGAGACGGTCTGTAAAAACTTTATCAGGTGGAGAAACTTTTATTTTAAGTCTTTCTATGGCGTTAGCATTATCTGATATGGCCTCCAGAAATGTGGAAATCAACAGCCTGTTTATAGATGAGGGATTTGGAACTTTGGATCCGGAAACGCTGGATCAAACATTGGATACCCTTGAAAGGCTGCAGGCAGAATCCTCCAAAACCATAGGCATTATCAGCCATGTAGACTCACTAAAAGAAAGAATTACTACTCAGATTCAGCTAAAGCGCCATGGACAGGGTTATAGTACTTTGGAGATAGTGTAAAGCCTCACCCCAACCCTCTCTCCCGGTTTGGCCGGGACAAGCAAAGGAGATGGAGCTTGTTCCTGGAGAATTTAATGGCTTAGGTATAAATATTGATTTCATTTTAATATAAGAGCCAGCTACTCCTTCTTAGGTCAGACCACAGGTCAGTACCGGACTTTGTTCCCACTGGTTATTGCGAGCATGCTATTCCATGCATCATCTATCCGTAGTTTTTAGCGCAGCGAGTTACGGATTATCTTATACAAATGAGTCTGCAACTCAAGATAGTTATCAATTGAGCTTGATTTTTGAGTGCTTGAAATTCAAGGAGTCAAATACTCTCAAAAGCCATAAATCAGTAAAGCTTTGTGAAACTCTCCTGAAAGAAAACGACATTCAATAAAAAAAGGATAGCATTTCCAGCTATCCTTTTTAAATGTGCAATTATTAAATAAACCTCAGAGCTAATTATTTAGTCTCGATTTTGTTGTCTATCGGATTTCCATCCTCATCAACTTTTACTATTTCTTTTAAGCCTAAAGCTTCTACTTCTTTTAGCTGTGTTTTAGCGTCTCCCACTATGATGTAGTTCATTTGCTCTACATTCATATATTTATCCATAACAGCTTTCATATCTTCCACTGTATAAGCTTTTAGTTTTTCCTGATCTTTACTGATAAAGTCCTTCGGTAAATTATAAGAAGAAATCTGTTGTAAAACGTTCAGCTTTTGGCCTAAGGTTTCATATTCCCTGGCTTCCTTTCTAATCATGGCATTTCTCGCTTTATCCAGCTCTTCCTGGTTATACTCTGCTTTATACGTTTCAATCACATCCTTAAATGCCTGAACAGAAGGAGCTGTAACATTAGTTTTAACACTGGAGTAAGCAGCAAATGGTGCTTTCTGGTTAGAAGAAGAAATATTGGAATAAGCCCCATAGGTATAGCCTTTTTCTTCTCTTAAAACCTGAAATAATTTACCTCCTGAATTACCTCCTAAGCCGTAATTAGCAACAGTCAACGGATAATAATCTTCATCGGTTCTTGAAACTGCCAATCTTTGCATCCTAATCACTGACTGCTTGGCTTCAGGGAAATTGGCGAAATATATTTTACCTGTTTCATCAACACCTTTCATTTCATAAGAAGGAATAGTCACCTCTTTCTGAGCCCATCTTTCATTCAGTCCACTCAAAGCTTTTTCAACATCTGCCTGAGAAACACTTCCTGCTACCTGAAAACCAGCAATATTGGGGGCAAAGTTATTTTCATAGAACTCTTTCAAATCGTCAATTGTGATTTGTTCCACTGATTCCAGAGTACCGGCCATAGGTTTAGCAAATATATGCTGATCTCCATAGGTGATTTTATCAGCCACAGTGCCTGCAATGGCATTAGGATTAGCACTTCTTTGCTTGATGTTATTAATCTGTGCATTTTTTAGGCGGTCAAATTCCTCCATATCCCATCTTGGCTCCAAAAGCATCTCTTCAACCAAAGCAATGGTTTCATTGAAATAACGAGACAAAGAATTTCCATAAATAACAATTTCCTCAGTTCCGGTATACATACCAATATTAGCACCTAGTTGGCCTATGGCATCTTCCAATTCCTCAGGGGTTTTGTTTTTGGTTCCTTCCTGCATGATATCAGTCAACAAATTGGCAATACCCGGCTTATCAGGATTGTCCATCATTCCCCCACCTTTAATACGGATACTGAAATTAACTAAAGGTAATTCATCTGATTCTATACCTAATACCTGCATACCATTGGATAATGAAGTTTCATAGATAGTTGGCGGAGTAATCAAAGGCTTTTCGCCCAATGCCGGCTCTACACTTCTGTCAATTTTACTTGGTGTTTTCTCATAATCAGCAGCCATTCCTTCATCACCCAAATCTCCCTTTTCTGTTGCCGGCTCCACTTCTTCAATCTTAACAAAAGCTTTCTCAGAACCATCAATGATTAATTCAAGCTGATCTTTAGGGACAAAACTTGTAATAATAGCAGGTTTGTTTTTAATGTATTTTTCATACACCCGCATTACATCTTCTTTCTCAACAGCCAATGTTTTGTTGATATCATCTGTTATAAAGCCCGGGTCACCTTTGAATTCGTTGTAATTGCTCAACTGAAAAGCTTTCCCCAATACACTGGAAATACCATTGTAAAAGTTAGTTTCCTGCTTGGCTTTGATACGTTGAAGATCTTTTTCTGAAAAACCTTCTTTTTCAAATTTATCCAAAGCCTGCTGAACAGCAACATATACAGAGTCAAGATCGATGCCATCTTTGGCTCTAATGCCAATATTGAATTCACCACTCAACTCGCTGGAGTTGTTATAGGCAAATACATTGGGAGCATATTCAGTTTCTTCAACCAATTTTTTATATAAAGGAGCTCTTTTGCCTTCACTTAATATCTCTGCCAAGGCACTCAAAGCCCATGAATCTTCATGGTATTGTTCTACCGTAGGGTATACTATCCTTAAATCAGGTACTTTAGCAAAATCATCCTCATGATAGAACATTTTGGTTTCTTCCAAACTAACCGGCATAGGTTCCAATACCTCATCATTACCTCTTGATTCAATTTCACCGAAATATTTTTCTATCCAACCCTTCAATTGCTCTTTATCAAAATCACCAGCTACCACTAAAGTAGCATTGTTAGGGCCATACCAGCTGTTATAAAATTCTTTAACATCATCCAGTGTAGCAGCTTGCAAATCTTCCAACTCTCCAATTACCTCCCAGTTGTATGGGTGACTTTCAGGGTATAATGCTTTTTTAATAACATAGCTTCTGTGTCCGTAAGGCTGATTATCCACTCGTTGCCTTTTCTCATTTTGAACAACCGGCTTTTCATCCTCTAGATCTTTTAGTGTAATGGCATTAATAAAGTAGCCCATTCTGTCAGCTTCCATCCATAATATTCTTTCAGTAGCATCTTTCGGCACTACCTCATAATATACGGTTCCGTCTGTCCAAGTACCACCATTAAAGGTGCCACCAAGGTCATTAATGTTTTTGAAGAATGCACCTTCTTCCACATTTTCAGATTTTTGAAACAACATATGTTCAAAAAAGTGTGCAAAACCTGTTCTGCCTGGCTTTTCCCTACTGGATCCAACATGCATTTGGATGGCAACAGCCACAATCGGATCAGATTTATCCTCATGTAAAACCACTTCCAGGCCATTAGGCAGCGTGTATTTTTCATAATCAATGGATAATTCCGCCTTTTTTTCCTTGCTTTCAGGTTGGCATGAAATGGCCACCACCATCAAAAGCATGAGAGCTAGAGCTGATAATTTTTTCATAAATTTTTAGATTTTAATTCTGGTTTTAAGTAATAATTAAAGTAAAATAGTTCATAAATCTAATAAAAAAAAAGACCAAAGGAAGGGATTTATTTTGAATGGTCTTATTATTCTATAGAATGTATGTAGTTACCTGGATTCTGCCATCTTTTTTAGCAATTCCGGAGCATTAGTCAATTCCTGTAAGGCAAATTCATAGCCAATAGCATATATTTCTTTGGCTTTAGAAAGTGAGAATACTCTATAATCGCCCAATTGATCAGGTTCCATAAACAAATCACAATACTGCTTTTGGGCATAGGTATTAGGGCTGATGGCCATCAAAAGGCATCTTTCTAACATGTCTTTCATTCCCCCGGAGGCAGCATTCTTTTTTAAGTAGTTGCAATTGATCCCTATAATAAAATCAGCTTGATCCCTTATTTGTTGGGCTGGCATATTATTTAAAATTCCACCATCAAAATAGATGTCTCCATTCATGGTAATAGGGGCAAATATTACAGGCAGACTGGCTGAAGCAAGCATGGGTTTGATCAGTTCCCCAGTGGTAAAGTATTCTGTTATACCTTTGGTGTAATTGGTGGTAGCAATGGTAAGAGGTAATTTGAGGCTTTCGAAATTATTATCAGGAAAAAACTCCAAAAGCCAGGAAGTGAGTTTTTCTATTTTCACCAGGCCCGAACTGGCAATTGCCGGTCGTAAATATTTAAGAAAATTCACTTCAGAAAATATCTCCATCACCTGGTCAGGCTTATAGCCTGCTGCCAGAAATGCTCCTGCAACAGCGCCTGCACTTGAGCCGGAAATAACAGCAGGCTCAATACCATGTTCCTGAAAGGCTTTCACAGCTCCTAAATGTGAATAACCTCTTGCCCCACCTCCTGAAAGTGCCAATCCAATTTTCATTATAAAATTTCCTCCAGCTTAAAAGTCTTGTCCAAGCGAACACCCCTTTCAGTATGTTTTACTGTGCAGCATTCATTTTCAGCATCATGTTCCAGGAAAATAATATAATTATTGTCCACTGCTTCATGTAGGAATTTCGCTTTCTCGTCCATTGTTATTAAGGGACGGGTATCGTACCCCATCACATAAGGTAACGGGATATGTCCCACTGATGGCAATAAATCTGCTGCAAACACGATGGTTTTGTCTTTATACTTGATTTTGGGGATCATTTGCTTATCCGTATGTCCATCGGCATAGATAATATCAAATTGGGAAAACGGGGATGCCTGCCCTTTATCCACCATATGTAAATGGCCACTCTCCTGCATAGGAAGAATGTTTTCTTTCAAAAAACTGGCTTTTTCTCTTGGGTTAGGTTTGGTCGCCCAATTCCAATGGTCGTTATTACTCCAATATTTGGCATTCTTGAATTGCATCTCCAGTTGGGTTTGAGCAGCGTCTTTCCATACCACTCCACCACCACAATGATCAAAGTGCAAATGGGTAAGAAACATGTCAGTAACATCATCTGTACTGAATCCTGCCTTTTTCAATGAGGTTTGCAGAGAAGCATCACCATGTAAATAGAAATGGCTAAAAAATTTCGCGTCTTGTTTGTTGCCTATACCATTGTCGATCAATATCAATTGCTCGCCATCTTCAATGAGCAGGCAACGCATAGACCATGTACACATATTATTTTCGTCAGCAGGGTTGGTTCTTTGCCATAATGCTTTGGGTACAACCCCAAACATAGCTCCACCATCCAATTTAAATAAACCTGTTTCTATAATGTGTAATTTCATTTTGTCTGATTTTCAAAATTTTGGTCAAAAAAAAACCGCGGATCAGGCGGCTTTATAATAGTAGGAATGGTTATTTAACCACTCCCATTTTACTAAATTTATCAATTCTTTCTTCTATTCTTTTCTCCGGGGATTTTTTAGACAATTCCTTAGCATGTTTAAGAATAGTTTTTTGAATCTCCGCTGAAATGACCTTCATATTGGTATGGGCTCCACCCAAAGGTTCAGGGATAATCCCATCAATCAATTTATTTTTAAGCATATCCGGAGCTGTAAGTTTTAAAGCTTCAGCTGCCTGTTCTTTATAGTCCCAGCTTCTCCAAAGAATGGAAGAACAAGATTCAGGGGAAATAACAGAATACCAGGTATTTTCCAACATCAATACTTTATCTCCAATAGCAATCCCTAATGCTCCACCGGATGCTCCCTCACCAATGATGATGCAAATGACAGGCACTTTCAGCATGAACATCTCTTTTAGATTTCTGGCGATAGCTTCTCCTTGTCCTCTTTCCTCCGCTTCCAGCCCTGGAAATGCTCCGGGGGTATCAATGAAGGTGACAATAGGTTTATTGAATTTCTCTGCCATTTTCATGAGGCGAAGTGCTTTGCGGTAACCCTCCGGATTGGCCATCCCAAAGTTCCGTATTTGCCTTTGCTTGGTATTTCGTCCTTTTTGCTGTCCTATAAACATAAAGGTTTCCCCTTTAACCGTTCCAAACCCTCCTACCATGGCCTTGTCATCAGCAACTGTTCTGTCGCCATGTAATTCTATAAAATCATCTGTGATCTCATAAATGTAATCCAAAGTATATGGTCTGTCAGGATGACGTGACAATTGTACACGTTGCCAACGAGTCAGATTTTGGAAAGTCTCTTTTTTTAAGGACACAATCTTCTCTTCAAGTGTTTTGATAGCTGAGCTAATATCAATATCGCTGTCTTTGGCCAGCTCTTTCATGCCAGCTAATTTATTTTCTAATTCTACTATCGGTTGTTCGAATTCCAAAAGCATGTTTTTAATTTATTTTATTGAGGTAAATTTAGGACTTATTTATTGAATAGGCATGAATTTTCAACAAAATGAAAATAATTTAATTTATTTTCGTCACAAGCTTTGCATTTAAAAAATATGCGCCTACATTTGCATCACCATATCGGAAAGACGATTTGGAAACAACAACAAAAATTGGTTTTTCAGTTCAAAAAATACACTGAAATTTAAATATTTGATCCGGTAGTTCAGTTGGTTTGAATGCCTGTCCCGAGCAATCGGGAAGGTCGCAGAGTTCGAGTTTTCTAAATTATTTGATTTGTTGAAATAAAAATATTTGGTCCGGTAGTTCAGTTGGTTAGAATGCCTGCCTGTCACGCAGGAGGTCGCGAGTTCGAGTCTCGTCCGGACCGCTAAAAGCTCACTTTTTAAGTGAGCTTTTTTTGTTTAATACCATTTTCATTAATATCGAAATATGGAACCACATTACACCTACATACTTC
>NZ_JAEQBW010000018.1 GCF_016679925.1 Marivirga aurantiaca | reverse complement strand
GCAGCCGAATCATTTAATGCAAAGATCAAAGCATTCCGCTCTCAGTTTAGGGGTGTTAAAAATGTATCCTTCTTCCTTTACAGACTATCTAAAATCTATGCATAAAAACAATACTCCCCAGATTTTCAGATTGATCCATAATATAACCCTTAGCCATCATATTTCCCCTGTTGCTGATGAGCCCAAGCAAAGTCCGGTGCCGACCTGCGGTCTGACCTAAGGCTTAGTAGCTGACAAAAGAAAAACACACTCAAATAGAATGGTTATTGCGAATCCGCTTTCAATAAATCCTATAACCAGTATAAACAATAAAGCGGTGAAGCAATCTTTTGAAAGGTAATGAGGATTTAGTTGACAATTGACAAAAACGAACAATTGACAAAGGCTTAGCTTCCAATATTTGTAATTACAAAGTAGGCTTGAGTTGTAATTGATGTTCAATACCTAAACCAAATTATTTTTCTTGAACGTAGCCCCTTCAACAGCCGTGGAGTGTGTCTCACGCGCCACTACCATATTTAAAGAAGCTAACACGCTAAATTTCAGTCAATTAAAATTAGAAGCAATCTGTTGCTTCTCATGAATTCCATGAATTCAATTGTCACGGAATAGCATGCTCGCAATAACTAGTGGGGGCAAAGCCGGTGCTGACCTATGGTCTGACCTAAGAATTAGAAGCTGATTTCTTTTTCATAAAACCCCTATAATTTGCATATTATCGCCTTTTTTATAAATAATTGAGTAAAATATTGTATTTATGTTTTGATATTTTGGATTAAGCCCTAAATTTGAACCTTTATTTTAAAGTAAAATCTCTTGCAGGTCAAATCCTCTTTCAAATCTCCCCAATTTTCTATAATATTATTGCTGGGCTTTCTCTTGCATTCCGGTTTGTATGCACAGGATTCTATAAAGTTCGAAAAAGCCCCTACCTATGAAATCAGTGCTTTAGCGGACACTTTAAACAGCTTCTCAGATTCAGTCAATCAATTCCCGGACTTTTCGCTAACAAAATTAAATCCAATATCAGATTCTCTCCCCACTTTAAATAATTTTCCTGAATTACCATCAAACCTGAATGATTCCCTTCATACAATGACTGGAGTGAACGACATATATCCCGTTCAAAAACTTCAGAAGTTAAACAATTCAGACTTAGGAATAAATGCAGGGAAAAGAGAGATTCCCGCTGTATCAGTTCCCGCTTTACCGGAGATGCCTCAGCTTAAAACCAAAGCAGAGGAAGAAGCCGGGAAAGAAATGAGCCATCAGCTCAAAAAAAACAAAATTGATGTCCCTCAATTGGAAGAAGCCAAACAAATCAAACAGGATTTGGATTCAGGCAATTGGGGAAATCTGGACCGAAAAGCAGAAGAGGCCTTAGCCAACCAATTTGAAGACCTAGGGGAGTTACAAAGCCTGGAAGGTACGTCTTCTCTTGAGGAATTGACTTCCATTCAGGAAATAAGCTGGGATGAATCCAAGGTGGCAGCCTCGCAACAGGTAGCCCAAAAGCTAGGGAAACATTCCGAGAAAATACAAACAGCTTTGAAAGAAATGGAGGGGCTAAAGAAGAAATACAGCAAAGTCAATTTAATGAACCCCAACGGTCCGGTGCTACAGGAAATGGATAAAACACCTGTTGACCGCTGGAGTTTTGGCCTGGGTATGGAAGCCAAATGGCTTAACGGTCTTATGCTAAAAACCGCTCCCTTAGTAGCTTTTAAACTTTATAATAAATGGAGTATTGGCTTAAGTGGAAGCGCTGACATGCTCATCTACCATAAAGACAACTTAACGGCAAAATTCCAGCAGCAAGTTTCTTACAGGGTATTCAGTCAGTATAAATTTTACAGGAATATTTTTGCCCATGCGGAATTTGAGCAGCCCTATACTCCCAAAAGTCCTGAGATCAGGGAAAACTGGTATGATCTAAAAAGAAACAAACAAAAAGGCTGGCTGGGTTTGGGAGTAGAATACAAGATCTACAGAAAGCTGAAAGGGCAAACACAGGTACTGTACAATATTGTCCCCCCGGATTATAGTGCCAAGGAATTTGATAACAGGTGGGGGATAAGGGTAAGTATAAATATATAGGAATCAAATAATTATAAGTTAATGAAGCATTTTTATCAAACAGTTTTGCTATTATTTTTTGCTACAAGTTTATTTGCGCAGGAAGAGGTGAACTTTTCAGAAGTAATTCCACCATCGCCCAATGTAATGGCCATTAACAAATTTGTGGATGTCCCCGTAAGTTTATACACGGGATCTGCCAATGTCAATGTTCCTCTTCATACACTAAAGTTGAACAACTTTACACTCCCCGTTTCCCTTTCTTATCATTCCGCAGGTTTAAAAGTGGATGAGATAGCCTCTTTTGTAGGGGCAGGTTGGACATTAAATGCTACTGGTGTAATAAGTAGGACTGTCAATGGCCTGCCGGATGAATATTCAGGTGCTTTAGGGCAAGGCTACTTCAGTGAAATCTCCAAAAGAGCCTATCAAAACGATCGCGTCAATTTTACTGAAATAGAGGATTGCACCATTTCCAATCCTTCCATCAACCCTATTGTCACCACTGGGGACCCTGTAAATTTTCTTGATTCCCTTTCATCAGGGATAATTGATGTACAATCAGATTTGTATCATTTTAGCATGCCCGGAAGGTCGGGTAAATTCATATTTGACCATGATAGAAATATTAAGAAATTAAGTATAGACGACATGGAAGTTGTCCAACAACCTTTCCAGGATGGAATTCCCTCCATTTCATCTGATTATGAATGGGAAATAATGGACGATAAAGGGGTAAAGTATTATTATCATAAACCAGAGGTTACAGAAGCCTATTCAGTTTGTGGTTCAGGAAGCTCTTCAATAGATGTAGGAGATGTTAAAACTTATCAAAGTTCATGGTATTTAACCAAAATAATTGCCTTTTCCGACACTATACACTTTCAATATGAGAATGAACTCATCACCTATGAGCAAACACTTAGCGAATCGGCCAGAGTCAAAGGGAGGTTACTAATTTCAGGACTAGGCCACACAGGTCCTTCAATCACCAATTCCCATTGCAAAAATAATAGCACAACCCAGGCTAAGAGGCTAAGTGGAATAACCACTTCCAGTGGAGATTCCATAGCATTCATAAGCAATACAGCCCGTCAGGATTTGTCAGGTGCTTACCAATTGGATAGAATGGAGGTATACAAATACAACCATTTTATTTTGGCACATCAATTTTATTATGGTCATTTCAGTAATAATAAGCTCAAGTTAACTAAAGTAATCCAGGTTGATGAAAATCAAGAAGAACTAAACCCCTACTCATTTGACTATTTTGAGGGGAGCTTGCCTGCACTCAATTCAAAATCGCAGGATTACTGGGGGTATTATAATGGGGCAGGCAATGTCTCCCTGTTGGGCCAATATAAAGATGAAGTTTATAATGTGAATAAAAACAACACCAATCGGGAACCAGTACTGGAATTCTGCCGGAGAGGTACATTAAGGAGAATCAACTATCCAACAGGAGGCCATAGCGAGTTTGATTATGAATTACATGACTTTTATGACCATGAAAACCTTGAAACTTATTTTGAAACACTGTCTTTGTCCGGGGGGACAATTGACGCACCCATAGATGAATTCAAACAAATCACTGTAGCGCAGGACTGCTACGTTAGCATTGATAAAAGTAGCTCGGACAATATTGAAAACTATGCTGAAATAAGAAGTCCGGCAACCACAAAAATCAATTTAACGCTTAATGGCCAACGATATTTTTTGCCTGCCGGAACTTATTGGTTGTATGTTAAAAGTGGTGACGCAACGGAGAAGTTTATTACAATTGAGTATGAACAACTTGAACCGAAAAATGTGAAGGTTGGAGGGTTAAGGCTCAAAAAAGTAACCTTCACCGATCCCGTTAAAAATACAAGCCCCCTGATTAAAGAATATACCTATGTGGAAAGCAATGGAAATTCGAGTGGTCTAACTTTTCGTAAACCAGTATTGGCCTACACCTCCACCCATCAATTTGGCGAATTGGTTTACAATAATGTGGATGTATTGGTGGGTTGTCATGATCGTTCGCTGGTAGAATATGTAAACCTTTCATCCCAAAGCCAATTGCCTTTGGCGTATGTGCAGGGAAGCCATATCGGCTATAGTAAAGTAAGGGTCAACAAAATCAATCAAATGGGTGCAAGGAGTGGGTATACAGAATACAAATATGTAAATGAAAACAGGGTATATGATGCCTATCCTTTTTCCCCTGAACTAAAGTTGAATTATACCAATGGGAACATACTGGAGGAGCATGTTTTTGCCGAGGCTAAAACCAACCCCATACAATCTGTTGTTTATTCATATGATGATATCGAATCATCTGATTATATCGAAAATTTAAATTTTAAGATGGTAAATTCTACCTTTTGTTACTCCTGTGACCAGGAGAAGTTTGCCTACACTGTGTATAGGTACCAACCGGTTTGGAGCAGGCTCTCAAGTGTAGAAAAAAGGATTCCCAATAATGATGGGACATCAGTTAAAAGAGAAATTACAGAATACTCCTACCAAGATAGCGTACACCATAATATAGTTTCAAAAACAGCATATAACCTTTCCGATAATGACAAAAAGGAAAATACTTTTTACACCTACGATAACACCAACACAGGCTTGAATACAGGTATATCTACCTATGCCGGAGATCAGCAGAAAGAAGGTGTCAGTATCGAATTCCTTGATACCCGTCCTATGGCTGTGGAAAGGTGGAACAACATAAAGCACACCTATTATTTGTCAGATCAGTTCTTGTTTAATAATAGAGGAGAAATCACCTCGCAAATAAAATATGGTGATGAGGGCTTAATGAAACATCAACAAGTTTTTTTAAGAGACAAGAGAGAAAATGTAATAGCACATATAGAAAATGCCAAAGCAGGGGAGGTAGTATTTACCTCTTTTGAAGACAATTCCCAGACGAATATAAGCTTTGAAGAGAGTGCTGTTATTCCGTTGAGCCCTTTTGTCAGAACAGGTAAGTCGGTATACCAATTATCCCAGGGCGACATTTCAATAACTATTGATCCGGGCCACTATCATTTGAGTTTTTTTGGCAGGAACAAAAGTAGTTTAGTTGTCACCAAGGATGGAGGAACTCAAATAAGTTTGAATGAATCCGGAATAGCTAATTCTGATTGGGCTATTTATACAGCCACTTTTGAATTAGAGGAAAACCAAACCATCAATATATCTGGTGATATGATGATGGATGAATTAAGAATGATTCCCTCTCACAGCCAGATAACTACTTTTTCCTATAACAGGGAAAATAAAGTAAGTGATATAACGGATCATAATAATCAGACGCTTTATTACAATTACGATAGTTTCAACAGGTTAATTTCAATAGTAGATCCGGATAAAAATGTACTAAAGAAATTCACTTATAGTCAATATAAAAAAGAGAGTAATTAAATATTAGCAATATCAATCTATAAAAAGTGCTTGGTTTGAAAAGATATATACACTTCCTGGTTTTACTAGCCATAAGCCTATATGGCAAGAACAGTTTTTCCCAATGTAAATCATTTGTCCTGCAAAACGATAATTTTGAGATTTGTAACAATACACAATTAACGTTCAAGGTATTAGAAAGTGGTGGAAATGCACCAATTGGCCCTATTTCCTTTCAGTGGAGTGAAGGGGTAGATCAAAATGGCAAAGTACTATATACGCCAATATTGGGAGCAACTTCCTCTACCTTAACCATCAATGTAAGCCAATCTACCTCTTTCAGGGTAAATGTTACTGAATCCAATTGCCCCACCCAATATTTAGTGGTAAATGTTGAGTTTGAAAACCCACCTGCAAGCCCCCCTGCAATATCCAATAGTTATAGATGCGAAGCAGATAACAATGCAACGTTCACTGTGGGTAATAACGATAGCAATGTGAATTATGAATGGTGGTATAAAGTAAACGGTACTTATTCCCTCATCTCGAATAGTGGACAAATACCTGTGAATGGGGAATTGGGTTTTACATTGTCAGGAGGAAACAATTCGCAGCTGTCAGTATGGAATGTTACTCAAAGTTTAATGGAGTTCAGGGTTCGCTCTGTTAATAATTGCACGGCTTCCTCATTTTCATATGCCCAATTAATAGAAGTACCTCCTGTATCGATTAATATCTATACTAGCATCAACAGCCTATGCTATAACTCAGGCAACTACAATTTGGATAATTATGTAGAGCCTTCCGGGGGTACATGGAAAATAAATGGGACTTCAAATAGTGTCCTTAGTTCAACAACAGCCGGAAATCATACCTTGCTTTATACCTATACGGATCCTGCTTCAGGTTGTGTGAGTTATTCTTCCAGGGTAGTGAATGTCAAACCGCCATTGAACCCAGGCAGCATCAACGGCACAAAAACCATTTGTTATAATGCTTCAGCAGGCACTTTGGGCAATGTTTCATCTGCCTCAGGAGGAAATAGTAGCTACAGTTACCAATGGCAGGTCAGGAGCCCTGGAGGAACCTGGGGCAATATCAGCGGTGCCACATCAGAGGATTACACACTCTCAACTACTCCATCTTCAGAAAAGGAGTTTCAAAGAAGGGTAATATCCTGTGGCCAGACAGCATATTCAAATATTGTGAAAGTAACAGTAATAGAACCAGCTTTACCTGTTGCTCCAAGTGTAAGCCAGCAATGTAATCAAACCGTTTTAACAAAAGGATCAGCACCTTCCGGCTATACCTATTACTGGCAGGGAACCAATTCCAATGGCACAAGCACCGCTACTGTAAACGCCTCCAGCACTTATACAGTCACCAGTAATGGCACCTACTATATCAGGGCAAAGAGCAATACTGTAGCCAATTGTTGGGGTCCATCCCGCTCGGTATCCGTAACAGTGGTGAAACCTTCGTTACCTGTTGCTCCAAGTGTAAGCCAGCAATGTAATCAAACCGTTTTAACAAAAGGATCAGCACCTTCAGGGTACACTTATTATTGGCAGGGAACCAATTCCAATGGGACAAGTACTGCTACTGTAAATGCTGCCAGTACCTATACGGCAACAAACAGCGGCACCTACTATATCAGAGCCAAGAGCAATACTGTAGCGAATTGCTGGGGTCCATCCCGGTCCATAAGCGTGACCGTGGCAAAACCATTAATGCCTACTGTTCCCACAGAAAACAAACAATGTGACCAAAGTATTTTAACAAAAGCATCAGCCCCTTTTGGATACACTTATTACTGGCAGGGCACCAACTCTAATGGCACCAGCACCGCTACTGTAAACGCTTCCAGCACTTATACAGTAACGAGCAATGGCACTTACTATATCAGGGCAAAGAGCAATACTGTAGCCAATTGCTGGGGGCCCGCCCGTTCCATTTCAGTTACTTTGAACACTTCTCCGGAAGTTGCCTCAGGTTCAACCATATCACTATTTTCTTTTGAAGGAAATAGGCTATTAAGCGGAACAGGCGAATCCCCTGCGGGAGGCACTTTTTCCGGCCTCTATGTCAGCAACAATACTTTCAATGCCTCACAAAGCGGAGCAGGAAACCATACGGTTACCTATACCTACACCAATGCCCATGGATGTTCGGCATCCTCAACCAAAACCATCACTGTGCAAGCAAACCCTGTTATGGCAATGGATGGAAGTGAGGATATTGTTTGGGGAGAGGAGCGGGAGCTTACAGTACCAACAGGCTTTGCGGCTTACCAATGGTACAAGGATGGGGCAGCGATTAACGGGGCAACCAATAATGCCTATACCGTAAAGTCAGTAGGTGAATATTATGTGAAAATTACTGCTGCCTCAGGGGCATCATTGAGCCTTTCCCCGGCCAGCTTTATTAACCTGTCCTCACAGCAAAATGAGAATTTTGTGCAGACTATCAGTTATAAGACAGCCCGGAAAGAAGGAGAAACTGTGCAGGCAATAGGGGAAGTCATGGAGCAATTCACCTACTATGATGGCTTGGGCAGGCCCATGCAAACGGTGCAAACACAGGCTTCACCTACTCACAAGGATATGATTAAACCCGTAGCCTACGATGAATTTGGTCGGGTAAGCAAGGACTATTTGCCCTATGCCGCCAATAAAAAAGACGGTGTACTGGATCCGCTGGCTTTAAAAGATGCAACAGGGAGTTATGAAGCATCCAACCAATATACTTTTTATGCAAATGGCAGTGGGCACAACAGGGCATCAACTAATTACCCTTATGCTGAAATAGACTATGAGCCTTCCCCGCTTAACCGAGCTGTAGCCCAATATGCTCCGGGAGAAGAATGGAGCAAAGAAGGCGTCAATGGGGGCAAAGCTGTTACTACAGATTACCTGATTAATTCCGAGGAAGATGCCGTAAAGGAATTCAAAATAATCAATGGTCAGCTTCAAATAGATGGCAATTTTGCAGCAGCTGTTTTTGAAAAAATATTGACCACCGATGAAAATGGCAACCAGTCGGCTACTTTTACCAATGCCTTTGGTAAAACGCTTCTAAAGAGGAATTATGGTGGTAATGGAGAGCAATTTGATACCTATTATGTGTATGATGTTTATGATAACCTGAGGTTTGTTATTCCTCCTGAGGCTGTTAATCAGTTGACCATAACCACAGGGGCATTTCCAACAACCTTGCTCAATCAATTTGTTTTCCAATACAAATATGATGGCCGTAACCGGATGATTGAGAAAAAAGTACCGGGTGCCGAGCCTGTCATGATGGTTTATGATGACAGGGATCGATTGGTACTAACGCAGGATGGCGAGCAAAGGAAAAGTGATCAATGGTTGTTCACCAAATACGATGCACTGAACAGGCCAATAGCTACGGGTTTTTATTCAAATGCTGATAACAGGGCAACTACCCAAAGCTATTTGAATGATTTTTATAAATGTGATCTGGAATGGATAGGATCAGCAGGCATTACAAACGAAAACAATATAATTACCAAAAACATCTCTAACGGCTGGAATGCAGGTATTCATTCGGGAACATATATTGGAGCAGGAAAAGATGGGATCTTCCGGTTCAAATCATTAGATAATACCAAATCCATAAGAATTGGTTTTTCTGAAAGCCATATAGACTTCAATGCAAGTAATATTGATTATTCAATTTATCTCCAAAGTAATAAGCATGTGACAGCGTATAAAAATGGATCCCAGGTAAGTGGTGGAAGTTTAGGGACCTACAATGGGTCAGATATTTTTTCTATTGAGCGTATTGCTGATACTGTGTTTATAAAGAAAAATGATCACATAATCTTTAAATTTGAAGAGCTAAGCTCATCTAAATTAATAATGGATATTTCATTGTACACTACAGGTGGGGCAATTGAAATTTTGCCCATTAGTTTTTATGAGACGAAAGGAAATGAGTTCTTTGGCTATTCCAATAACTCTTTTCCATTGAGTATAGAATCCAAGGATTTTTTAAGCCTGACTTATTATGATGATTATAACTTTTTTCATGCACAGCAAGCCGGATTTGAGTATGAACCCAATCAATGGAATACAGATTATAATCAACAAGTAAAAGGTTTGGTAACCGGCAATATGGTCAGGGTACTGGGGAGTTCCCAATTTTTAAGATCTATTAATTATTATGATGATAAATACCGTTTGATCCAGTCGAAAACAGATAACCATAAAGGAGGAGTCGATGAGGTAAGCAACGAGTACGACTTTATTGGTAAAACCTTACAAACCTCTACTAAGCAAGTAAAGCCTGCTTCAATTTTATTTAGGAACCAGAGCAATGTTATCCCCTATAATGGCGGATTTAAATCTACAAAGGCCGGATGGGCAGGACAATTCTCTTCTGTTAACAGGCTAAAAGAAAATGAAGATGGCTGGATTGAAACCAGGGTAGATGAAGTAGGCAGCTTTAGGTTTTTTGGCTTTAGCGAAAAAGATATATCCCCCCATGCAGACATGTTATATAAGATATACTTATATGGCAGGAGTTTAAGAGCCTATCATTCCGGTGGCAATACAGTTATTGCATCTCTAACAGAAGGGGATATTATCAGGCTGGATAGAACTTCAGGTATTGTCTCGGTATTATTAAATGGAGAAAAAATTTATGAGTTTTCTAATCCGAGTACTCAATCCATGGTGATGGATGCTTCCTTGCATACCAATGGTACATTGACCGGCTTGAAATGTTCCTTTGAAGTGCCCATAGAGGAAGAATCGCCTTACAATATTCATTGGACTAATCTCAGGTATATTAATGAGGTAGATGGCACTTTAACTAAAACAGTAAATGGCTGGAATGGCAATGGTGCTTCCATCAATAAACTCCAGGCCGGGAAAAGCGGTTGGGTAGAATTTGAAGCCATCACCAATGACAAAGCATTGATGGTAGGTTTATCAGATAAAGACGAAAGTACAGGCTACAACACCCTGGATTATGCTCTTTATTTAAGGACTGATGGTGTTCTATATATTATGGAAAATGGTAGTTCAAGGGGTGCTTTTGGGAATTATATTTCGGGTGATAAATTCAGGGTTGGCAGGTCTGGACAAACTATTTATTATGAAAAGAATGGTGTTGTGCTCTATACCTCCGAAACTGAATCAAAAACTGACCTGATTCTGGACCTTGCTTTCAATACAGTTGATGCTGCTGTAAAGAATTTCAGCAGCTCGTTTTATTTTGCTAGTTCGGAGGCCACGGAAATAAATATCAATGAAAGCTTTACTTACGACCATGCCGACCGCTTAATGAAGGTTCATCATGAAGTGGCTGAACCTTTAGTTTGGGAAAGCCTGACAGGCCTGGAAGTAGACGAAAATAATGACCTGACTCATACAGGAGCAGAAGGCTATAGTAATTCAAATGCTTATAGTAAGCAGAAGATTACTTTGGAAAGCAATGGGTATTTTAGTATTCAGGCAGAGGATATCGATCGTTTGCTCTTTGGATTAAATGATGACCCGACTAATACTAGCTATACCGATATGGATTATGCTATTTATATGGCAGGAAATAGTAAGTTGCATATTTATGAAAATGGAGGGAAAGTAGTTGCAGCTGATAATTTAGCTGACTATGCCGTTGGAGATATTATGCGGGTGGTCAAAATTCAGGATCAAATCCATTATCAAAAAAATGGTGAAACATTCTTTACTTCTACCAAAGCTGTAGTTACAGATTTATACCCTGATGTAACTACTTTTTACGTGGGAGATAGGATCACCAATGCCATGGTTTCCACCACAGGCCGACAGCTGATGGTCTCCAATGAGTACAATGAATTGGGAGAACTGGTGACCAAAAACCTGCATGAGGACGGGGACCAATTTGCCCAGTCGGTAGATTACCGCTACAACACCCGTGGCTGGTTGGAGCGCATTAACCATGCCGACTTAAGTGCAGACAATGCCAATGAAGCAGCAGATCTTTTCGGAATGGAATTGGGCTATACGGATAACTTCGATATGGGGTCGACTCCACAATTTAACGGCAATATTGCAGCCATAAAGTGGGGAGGCAAGCGGAATGATATTAGCCAGACAGAGGCCATTCAGCAAAATGCTTATGGTTATGCCTACGATCCACTCAACAGAATTAAGGAAGCCAATTATTTTGAAGGAGTAGCTCAATCAACGAGCCAAAAGTACCAGCTACGTATCAATGAGTATGATAGGAATGGAAATATCATGCTGCTGCAAAGAAGAGATGCCACAGGAGCTTTGATGGATGACTTAACTTATAACTATGCCAATAATGGCAACAGGTTGAATCATGTAACTGATGCCGGAAATGTAGAAGAAGGCTTTAAAGATGGTAATACGACTGGTAATGATTACACTTATGATGACAACGGTAATTTGAAGACCGATGCGAATAAAGAAATTACTTCCATTACTTATAATTATTTGAACTTACCAGAGGAAGTAAATTTTGTAAATGGCAACCAGATCAGGTATATTTATGACGCTTCCGGCATTAAACAAAGACAGGAAGTTTATGAAGATAATAACTTGATAAAAGCTACGGATTATATCGGTTCTCTCATTTTAGAAAATGATACTTTGCAGTTTATCCAAACTGCGGAAGGAAGAATTGTGCCTCAAACGGTAGACGGAACAGACAAAAATGAATACCAGTACCATTTAAAAGACCATTTGGGCAATGTGCGGACTACCTTTGCCGTAAGGGACGAGGATTACAGCACTGATTTTGAGACAGCTGACAACCCATACTTTGATAATTACGACCAGATTACCAGGCTCCCTAATCTCATGAAAAAGAGTGGTAGCTACAGCCACAAATTGGCAGGCGGCAGCAATGAAACAGTCGGCTTGATGAAATCACTTGCAGTAAGCAAGGGCGATAAAGTAAGTGCAGAAGTGTATGGCAAATACCTTGCAGTGGCTAACCAGGACGATGCCATCAACACAGGCGCATTGATCACAGCTTTGGTGAATATGCTTTCAGGCGGGGCGGTTACAGGCGAAGGTAATTTAGTGTCCGATAATTTAACTTCCGGCTTTACCTCGGCAGCCATAGCTGATGACTCCAACGAACAAAGCCCCCGTGCCTACCTCAACTACATCATGCTGGATGCCAACTTCAACTATGTAAACAGCGGTTTTGACAGGCTAAGCGCAAGTGCAGCGGATCCCGGGGATGGAAGCGGTACGCATCAAAAACTTTCTTTTGAAGAAATATTGATTGACCAGGATGGATATTTACTAGTGTTTCTCTCAAATGAGAGCCAGCAAACGGTTGAGGTTTTCTGGGATGATTTTAGGGTAGACCATCATTATAATGCGGTATTGCAGGCGGATGATTACTATCCCTTCGGTCTGACCTTTAACTCCTATCAGAGAAGCTATTCAAAGGCTAATAACTTTAAGTATAATGGAAAGGAACTACAGGAAGATCTAAATACATATGGCTATGAATTTAGAATGTTTGATCCAATAATCGGAAGATGGTGGCAGCAAGACCCTGTTATGAAAGATCATGAGTCTCCATACGCTTCAGTAACTAACAATCCGATCAGATTCTTTGATGCTGTAGGATTGGATACTGTTGACATTAATAAAAATAATGATGGAGTATGGGAAATAACAAATACACAAATAGTTGAGGGAGATGATATTTTTAGAGTTACAAGTGATGGGGAAACATCGTCTTACACATTTTCTGAGGGAGAGTATGGTGAAAGGATTAATATGTTAAATTTAGAGACTAATGATGATTACACTTTAGGAGTATTTCACATTTCAGGGGAAAAAATGGAATTAGGTAGAGCTGGTTACTATGTTACACCTGGTGGTGACGCTAGTACAGAAGTGGGCTCTAATTCAAGATTACCAGCCGATACATATAATTTACAATCTTCACCAAGCACAGCTAGTTGGAGACAGATTTGGGTTACAAAAGGAAGATGTGTTGGAGATGTTAGTCCACGTGGTATTAAATTTCACTTTGGTGGTTCGAACCCTGCAGATTGGACACAAGGATGTTTTATTCTATCTAGTAGTTACACGAAAAACGGAAGTGCTGTCCGATATAACTTCGATGAATCTCGCACATCAACAATGTTGATGGATTTTCATATGGGAGCGACAAGTATTTTTATTTATGATAAGAAGAGATACAATGGACGTGGAAGAATTGGAGCTAGTTTTAGAAATACAAATTTAAATTATAAACTTATTTTAAAAGATGGATTTCAGGAAAGTAATTAAATGTATATTCTTTTTAGTTGTAATATTTAGTTTTACAGCCTGTTCTGGAAAATCAACTAAAACTTCAATAATTAACCAACAGGATAGTATAATAGACAATGATACTATCGTGTTTAAGAATAGTAATAAGAAATACAAATACATATCGACTTTAGTTTATCAATTTGATAAAAAAAATGGTGGAGATAGCATTAATAAAGAGTTGATATCTTTAGAAAAAGCTGGTGATTCAATTTTTGCATTTATGGATGGTCCATCATTGTATAATCAGAATAACCAAAATCTACCTTATTATAATGATACAATTATTAACACTTATGCAAAAAACTTTGATATTGAGATAGATGATGATATTCCTTACATAGTATATTTAAGGAATGATCAAGATTTTATTCAATTTATAAGGAAGAATAGTGGGGTTTATTATCTTGAAACAGCTACTATCAGAAGTTCATACATAGAGATTTTTAAAGGCATCAAAAATGGAATGTCGAAAACCGAGGTTTTTAATTTACTTAAATTCCCAAATCAGTCCGTTGATATGGAGAACTTTAATTTGATTTTATGTCATGTATCAGTTCCAAGCAAAACTGCATTCAAAAATGAAAGTTTTTCTTCAGTAGATACTAAGCCTGCTTATCCAACAATTCAATTAAACCTACATTTTATGAATAATAAGCTAAAATATATTTACATGGATTCTTGGATTGGCTATGGTGATATGGGGGATGATTCTTTTGTAGAATAGTGAAGCTTATGAAATGATTCTTAGCTGGTGTCTATCTATTCACGTTTCAACCCCAATCTTTAAGAGAGGCCTGCACCTGCACAAAAATGGTGCTTTGGCGTTCCAATATTGAGATTGGTAGTGTGAATAATTGATTTATTGTGACAGTTTAGATTGGGGTGAAAAATACCCTCGTTCTCGCCATGTTTTACATGGTGTAATTAATAAATACATTAAGAAATAACCAGACCCCCAAGCTTTTATATAGGCTTGGGGATGTTGCATCAGCTGCAAGCTGTGCAGGCTTGTTAGTTTGCGGTCTTTTTCATCTGTTAATATTTATTTTTATATGTCAGATGGAACCTTTGGCGATCATATACGGAATGCCCAATCACTTTAAGGGCTTGGGATAAGATATAGAAGAGTTTGAGGGTTTTGCTCCGTGTTTTTTTGTTATGGAGTTACCTGATTATTGCAAATTAGAAAATATAATAAATTCAGTTCTAATACCGGATTACCTTATCCTGACAATAATTTAACCCGCTATACCAATTACTTGACTTCTTACTTTTTTATTTCTGCCTTTATTGGCATTTTTGGGTCACAAATCAAAACTCAATAAACTAAACTTAAAAATATGGCCAATCCCGGAATACTTTCAGGAAAAGAAATGATGGATTTGTTGCATCATGCTAAGGATAATAAATATGCTTTACCGGCTGTCAATGTAATTGGCAGCAATACAATTAATGCTGTATTGGAAACTGCAAGAGATGTGAATTCTCCTGTGATCATTCAATTCTCTAACGGAGGAGCAGCGTTCAATGCGGGTAAAGGTTTATCTAATGACGGACAAAAAGCTGCTATTGCCGGTGGCATAGCCGGTGCACATCATGTACGTTTAATGGCCGAGCAATATGGCGTTCCGGTTATTTTGCATACCGACCATGCTGCAAAGAAATTGCTTCCCTGGATTGACGGATTGTTGGAAGCCGGTAAGGAATATTATAAAAAACATGGCAAGCCATTGTATAGCTCTCATATGTTGGATTTATCCGAAGAGCCTTTGGAAGAAAATATTGCCATTTGCAAAGAGTACCTTAAACCAATGAGTGATATGGGTATGTTGCTTGAAATAGAACTGGGTATTACTGGTGGGGAAGAAGACGGAGTGGATAATACAGGTGTTGACAGTAGCAGGCTATATACGCAACCAGAAGAAGTAGCTTATGCCTATGAGCAACTGAAAGAAGTGAGTGATAACTTTACGGTGGCAGCTTCTTTTGGAAATGTACATGGTGTGTATAAACCGGGCAATGTGGAATTACGTCCCGATATCTTAAGTAAATCACAGGATTTCATACAGAAAAAACATAATACAGGAGATAAGCCCGTATTGTTTGTATTCCATGGTGGTTCAGGTTCTGAGCCGGAAAAAATCACTGAAGCCATTGGTTATGGTGCCATCAAAATGAATATTGATACTGATATGCAGTGGGCTTTTTGGGATGGAGTGAGGAATTATGCTAAAACCAACGAAGACAGATTACAAATGCAGATTGGTACTTCAACTGATCCTGATGCACCTAACAAAAAATATTATGACCCTCGTGTTTGGCTAAGAAAAGGAGAAGAGAGCATGGTGACAAGATTAAAACAAGCTTTTAAAGATCTGAATTGCCATAACAAATTGGCTTAATGTAGATGTTAAATGCCAGACAGCAGATTTTAAAGAATTAATTTGCTTAAACATACTATTAACCTGAGTTGTTATTGAATACCGTCATGCCGGAAAATTAAGACTTACCTTTTCAAAAAGTCTTAATTTATCCGGTATCTCATGCTAAATATTAATGAGATCACGGATAATTTTCTTTTTTTTGAAAAATGTAATCCCGATCCATCGGGACCGAGATAGCCAGTCCCGCAACAGCGGGAACGTCCTAATATAGTTTTACGTCAATTTTAAAATCGAACTCAGGTTATTATATAGTTAATTATTCTTAACCGGAATTAACTTCTTAAGAAGAAAGCCTGCTATAAAGCGGGCTTTTTTGTATATTTAAATAGAGCCTATTAGGCAATTACACGAGAATCATTTGTAACTACCTGAAAATAAGAATCAAATGGCGAATATTTGTGTAATTTATTTTTAGAATCCATATAATAGCTGAAATTTTGAGCCAAGTTTCGAGTCTTACAAACCTTCCAGCCGAGCCGGGGTTTGCATCTCACCATCTTCATTTATCATTAACATGAGTTTTAAAACAATTTTATTCATTCTTGCTTGTATAATTTTCACCTCATGCCAGTCAAACATGAAAAAACAGACTGAATCACCAATAGAATTTCCCAATGCAGTCGCTTATGAAATTTTCATTCAATCCTTTGCCGATAGCAATGGAGATGGAATTGGAGATATTGCCGGAGCTACTCAAAAGTTGGATTACCTGCAGGATTTGGGGATTAATGCAATTTGGCTGATGCCTGTTATGCCTTCGCCAAGTTATCATAAATATGATGTGACAGATTATAAAGCCATTCACCCCGATTATGGTACTATAGATGATTTTAAACAATTTGTTGAAGAGGCTCATAAAAGGAATATCAAAGTCATTATTGATATGATCATCAATCATACATCTTCAGAACATCCATGGTTTCAACAAGCTGCTGCTGACACTAACAGTCCTTATCGAGAATATTACGTTTGGGCTGATAAAGACAGCATTGCAGATGAAATTGCCAAAAAAGAGATTACCCAGGATTCAGATAATATAAGGCAATGGCATGCAGTTGACGAAGATGAAGACGCAGAACATTATTATGGTTTTTTTTATGGCGGAATGCCTGATCTTAATTTCGATTCTGAAAAAGTAAGAAATGAGATAGTAGAAATTGGCCGGTTTTGGCTGGACGAACTTAAGGTGGATGGGTTCAGATTAGATGCAGCCAAACATATTTTCCCGGATGAACGTATTAAGGACTCCTACGAATGGTGGCAGTATTATCGTGATGAAATGCGAAAAATTAAACCGGATGTTTACCTCGTAGGAGAGGTGTGGGCTCCTGCATCCGTAGTAAAAGAATTTGCCAAAGGATTTCCTGCTTTATTCAATTTCGATCTGGCAGGGAGTATCCAACAGTCAGTGATGCAAGGAAAGCATGTTGCTGCAACTATTGATGGGCCTACATGGGTCAATTTGGAAAACGAAAATTTAGTCGATCGACTGATCGAGCAAAGAAAGATGTTATTGACTGTTTCTCCGGATTATCATGATGCTATTTTTCTGAGCAATCATGATCAGAACAGAGTATTGAGCAATTTTAAAGGGAATAGTGACAAAGCCAAACTGGCTGCCTCTATCTTGCTGACTTTACCGGGTTCACCTTATATTTATTATGGTGAGGAAATCGGTATGTTGGGTAAAAAGCCGGATGAGCATATTAGAGAACCTTTTTTATGGGAAAGCAATAAGCAGGATAGCTTAAGGACTGAATGGATCAAAGCTAAATTTTCAACTCATGCTAAAGTAAAGCCATTGAGTATTCAAAAAAGTGATAATCATTCCATTTACCATCATTATAAAAGAATGATTGCTTTAAGAAACTCACAACCCGCGCTTGTTAAAGGAGAGATAGACAGGCTTGAAATAGAGAATGCCTATCTTCTGGCATTCACCAGGAGTTTTGAAGGAGATACTTTAAAGGTAATTCATAATTTATCAACAGGAAAGCAAAAAGTGACTCTTGATTATGTTGAAGTGGTTTTTGGAGAACAAAACCTGAAAGCTGATGGGAAGTCTGTGGAAATAATGGCAGGAAAGACTATAGTTCTAAGATAAACCTATCCTATTTCATAAAGACAGGGTAATTTCATGCCTTTTTCCTTTCCTCATCATCTGAAGTCGGTAGAATACTCTATAACAACTGCCCGCAATCGGACAAAGTACTCGCATTTATGAACAATGCTATAAAGTAAAAGTGTGATTAAAGTCCGTGTGTATATTTTTCACCGTATGGCACTCCAATTGAATAGATGATTCTAACTCGATCTTGTATAGCCAGGCTTCTATCTCATTTCAGCTGAATTGTGAATATCATAAGAAGGCTTGCCTACACAAGTTGGGTTATATATAAAATTTGTCATTCAACTATTGATAGCATGTTTAAGCACAACCTTTTAATTATCTACCGGAATTTCAAGAGATTCAAAAGCACTTTCTTTATTAATTTACTGGGCCTTTCAACAGGCATGGCTTGTGCACTGTTGATTTATTTATGGATTACTGACGAACTCTCCATGGATAAATTTCATGATAAGGATGAGCAACTGTATCAGGTATACCTGCATCATGAGGAGAATGGAGAAATTCGTTCGGCACCTCCTGTGCCGGCTTTAATAGCGGATGCTCTGGAGCAGGAAGTCCCTGAAGTACTCATGGCTGTGGAAGATACAGATACCAATGAATTTGGAGAAGGGTTTTCTTTATCAACAGGAGCTGACAAAATGAAAGCCAAAGGGAAATTCTCAGGGAAAGAATATTTTGAATTATTTTCTTTTGATTTTCTCTATGGAAACTCCACTTCAGCATTACCGGATAAGAATTCTATTGTTTTAACGGCTTCCTTAGCCAAAAGTCTCTTTGGCACCACGGATGTGATTGGGAAAACGCTTGAATGGCAAATCCTCAAATTTAAAGGACAAGTACAGGTTTCCGGAGTCATTGCAGATTTGCCCCAACATACCTCAGAAGTGTTTGATTTTGTACTGCCTTTCTCAATCTATATTGAAGATTTGATGGGAGAAGAACGTAATCATTGGGGAAATTATATAGCTCTTACTTATGTAGAACTGGCTGAAGGGACAAATGTTGATCAATTAAATGAAAAAATAGCCTCTTTTGTAAAGGATAAAGCAGAATGGAGTAATGTAACTCCATTTTTCAAGCAATACTCAAGCAATTATTTGTATGGATCATTTGAGAATGGGAAACAGAGCGGTGGTAGAATTACCTATGTAAAATTGTTTGCTTTAATAGCTGTTTTTGTATTGGCTATTGCCTGCATCAACTTCATGAATTTAAGTACAGCAAGGGCATCCAGGCGCTTTAAGGAAATAGGTGTAAAGAAAACTTTAGGAGCCAACAGAAAGCAACTGATATTTCAGCATCTGGGAGAATCAATTACAATGACCATTTTATCATTGATATTAGCCTATTTGTTGGTTTTGCTACTGCTACCGGAATTTAACAATATTACTGGAAAACAATTATCGCTGAGCTTACGCCCTGAATTATTAATTGCTATAAGCGGGATTACTCTCTTTACCGGATTTTTGGCTGGTAGCTACCCGGCCTTGTATCTGTCCGGCTTTAAACCTGTGAGTATACTCAAAGGCAAGCTGGCAACTTCTTCCGGTGAAATATGGACAAGAAAAGGCCTGGTTGTTTTTCAGTTTGTATTGTCTATTATTCTTTTGGTGTCAGTGTGGGTGGTGTATAAACAGATTGAATTTGTACAAAACAAAAATCTGGGGTACGACAGGCAACACATTATTAAAATTCCAATTGAAGGTGCTGTGGTAGAGAAAATGGGGCCTTTTCTGGCTGAACTCAAAAAATCACCCAATGTAATCAATGCCTCAGCTACCACTCATTCCATCGTTGAAAGTGGTGCTTCCACCACAGGAGTACGCTGGGAAGGCAAGGATCCTGATTCCAATATTTTATTTGAACAGGCAAGGGCTTATTACGGATTAATTGAAACCCTGGGCATCGAAATGAAAGAGGGTAGGAGCTTTTCTGAAAAATATAGCTCTGAGAATGATAAGATCATCTTCAATGAGGCTGCTATCAAAGTAATGGGACTGAAAGATCCTGTTGGGAAAATTGTCAATATGTGGGGAAATGATAAGGAGATCATAGGGGTGGTCAAGGACTTTCATTTTTCATCCCTGCATAATAAAGTGGAGCCTATGTTATTTCATTTTGATGAAAGCTTTATGCTAAATATTTTAATAAAAATAAAGCCCGATAATCCTAAAGAAGCCATTCAGGATATTGAATTAGTTTATAAAGATTTCAACCCAGGCTTTGTTTTAGATTACCAGTTCCTGGATCAGAATTACCAGGCACAATATGTAGCTGAACAGCGGGTGTCCATCCTTTCTCGTTATTTTGCAGGTATTGCTATTATTATATCCTGTCTCGGTTTATTTGGTTTGGCTGCCTTTACTGCCGAACGCAGGCAAAAGGAGATCGGCATCAGGAAAATATTAGGAGCGGGAAGCTTTCATATCATGGCTTTGCTCTCAGGAGATTTTACCAAAATGGTATTGATAGCGATTTGCATCGCTTTGCCATTGAGCTTTTTTGCAGTTAAAAGCTGGCTGGCTGGATTTGCCTATAGCATTGAGCCACAATGGTGGTACTTTGCCGGTGCCGGTGCAATTGCTTTACTGATTGCATGGATGACTATCAGCGTTCAAACGATAAAATCAATTCATGTTAATCCGGCAGACACTCTAAAGGATGAGTAGTGAATTTTTTCACACAAATTTATAGGTTTACAATTAAGCCACTCCTCATAAATCTCTAATTTACTAATATTGCATAATTCCTATCAGAATAAAGAGAGCGTACATCAGCGCTCTCTTTTTATTTATTCAAAAATGATTTTGAGTCTCCAATAGTATAAATTATATTTTAATATACCATTAATGAACTTTATCATGGAAATATAACTTTTTAAATAAAATAAACTGTCATCTATCTAAAAACATAGCGTGCTCCTTTAATTCTTTGTTAATAACGAGTACCTTGCATTATAACTTTTTTTTATGCCTGCAAAAACCATTAAATTTAACGCTAACGATAATCCAGAATTTGTATCAGAATTAAGGGAAAACGTTAATCAATATTTTAAAACCAATAAAATATCAAAGCATGCCAATTTGAGCATGAAAATAAAAACTATTGTAATGATTTCGCTCTATTTCATTCCTCTGGGAATATTGTTGAGTGGAGTTGTCAGCACTCTCTTACCAACTATTGTGCTTTTTATTTTTATGGGTTTCGGAATGGCAGGTATTGGCCTTTGCATCATGCACGATGCCAACCATAGTTCTTACTCTAAAAACAAGCTAGTAAATAAATCATTGGGCTTTTTAGCCAATTTTTTAGGGGCTTATCATATTAACTGGAAAATCCAGCATAATGTACTGCACCATTCCTTTACCAATATTGAAGATTTTGATGAAGATATTGATAAAAAAGGTATTATTCGCTTTTCCCCTCTTCAGAAAAGAAAGAAAATTTTCGCGGCTCAGGCTTATTATGCACCCTTATTATATGGATTCATGACTTTTTATTGGTTGGTGGCAAAAGATATAGACCAACTAATAAGATATAACAAAAAGGACTTATTGTCTGCCCAGGGAATTACTTTTAAGAGTGGTATTTTATCTGTCTTATTTAACAAATTCTGGTATATAGGACTTACATTAGTGTTGCCTATTTTAGCTACAGGTATTATATGGTGGCAGGTTTTATTGGGGTTTTTGTTAATGCAATTTATCTCAGGTTTAATTTTGGCCTTAGTCTTTCAGCCGGCACATGTAATAGAGGCTACCAATTTTTACAAAGCAGATGAAAATGGAAGTATGGAAAATAACTGGGCAATTCACCAGTTTCAAACTACCTCAAATTTCGCCAACAGCTCTGCATGGTTTTCATGGATAGTAGGGGGGCTTAATCATCAAATAGAACACCATGTGTTTCCTAATATTTGCCATATCCATTATAGGGATATTGCCCCCATAGTGAAAAAAACAGCGGAGAAGTATAATGTACCATATCATCATCATAAATCATTTGGCAGCGCACTTAAGAGCCATTTCACGCTGCTCAATAAACTGGGGACAGGTACATTTGACAAGGAATTGGTTGAATTTGAGAGAAGACAAGCTGTCATGGCTTAATAGAATTTGGAGAAATATAAAAGTTGATTTTCTTAACCTTGCTATTGTTGGTGTTTTTCCACCCATAATATTCCTTTATTTTTCAAACCTTTTTAATGGACAATGTGGAACTGTGCTGATCGGTGATTGCAACGAGCGGTTAGCTCAGACCAGAGGTCGGTACCGGGCTTTGCTTCCATTAGTTATTGCGAGCATGCTATTCCGTATCAACGGAATTCATTTAAAGCAATCTGTTGGCTTTCGTTTCCGGGTTTTGCTTGGGAGCCAATCTGACGGTTTGGAATCGTCCTGACCACGGATAGCCAACACCCTCTGATTGCCCTAGTATTGTCCCATAAACGAGCGAGATACAGCTTGTATATTATACACCTACTTTTTAAGAGATTATTCCAAAGCATTTGTTGTGAGATACGAACGCAGGGGTGGAATTCTTTATTAAAGCATTTGTGAGGACACAAATGGGGGCGAACAGGGAGCAATCAAGTCTGCAGCTCGAACATCGCCTCTCCAGAATGTTATTAAGGCGATTATCAAGCGAATTGAAATAGTGAGAATTTTGAATTCACTAAATAGTATTAAAACTGATCCTCCCAATTTCCTTTTGACATTATTAATAAGGTTTGTTAAATTCTTTCTGATGCTTTAAAATTGCAAGGGTAATACGACCGATATCGGACACTTTCTTTCGATTTTGGACAACAATCTATCTTTTACAGGCTGTTTCTGGCTTTATGGAAGGGTTTAGGTTAATGGCACATTAATTGGCAATTAAAATCCATATATAATCAAACTCAAACCCAGATTTCATGATAACCATTACAGATCTTGATAAATTTATTTCAAGTAAATTCCGAAGACAGTTTATTTTAAAGGGAATTAACCTTACGATTGAGGCAGGTGAATTTGTAACTATTATGGGCCCTAGTGGGGCAGGCAAATCTACTTTACTGAACATCATCGGATTGTTGGATGAATTGTCAGCCGGTTTTTACCACTTGAATGAAGAGAAAATTCAATCTCTTAGTGAAAAAAAGAAAGCAGCTATTCATAAAGAGTCTTTTGGTTTTGTATTCCAGGCTTATCATTTGATTGATGAATTGACGGTGTATGAAAATATTGAAACACCTTTATTGTACAGGGGAATCAAGTCTTCCGAACGGAAGAGCCTTGTAGCCGAAGTTCTGGATCGCTTTAATATGGTTGCTAAAAAGGATTTATTCCCTGCGCAGCTATCAGGAGGACAGCAACAGCTTGTTGGGGTGGCCAGGGCCATTATTGGAAAGCCAAGTATTTTATTAGCAGATGAACCAACAGGTAATTTGCATTCCACACAATCAAAGGAAATAATGGAATTGTTTCAAGAGCTTAACCGACAAGGAACTACTATCATACAAGTAACACACTCAGAAGAAAATGCGCAATATGGTTCAAGGATTATTGAACTGGAAGATGGTGCTATTGTAAAGGATTATAAAACTACAGCTAGTTATGTTTAAATTTTTATGGGTTGCCATAAGCCTCTTATTGGCGGTATCTGGTTTAAAGGCACAGGAAGTAAGAAAAATCAGTTTCCGGGAAGCTGTAAAAATTGCTTCTGAAAGTAATATTCAACTCAAGCGGGAAAGGAATCAACTTGTATCCCTTGAGGCCGAAAAACTACAATCCAAAATGGCTTTTTTGCCTTCTGCTTCACTGAATATGAGAACTGCCAGGCAGGACGGGCAGCAATTTCAATTGGTTGAAGATGGGTTCGAAATCAAAAATGTGCAATCCACCCGGCTTTCCGGAGGATTAAATGCCAGCTTAAACCTTTTTGATGGCTTTAGCAGGGTTCATAACAGGAAAGTAATTGAACACAATTATGCTGCCCAGGTAAAGGGTGTGGAGAGAACAAAGCAAGAAATAATTTTTCAAACAGCTCAACAATATTTGCAGATACTATTGGACCAGGAATTGTTGAAAATTAATGAAAGAGCAATAGAGAATCAGGAACAACTATTGCAACAAATTGAAGGATTTGTGAAAGAAGGGATCAGGGCAAAGGCTGATTTGTTTACCCAGCAAGCAGAACTGAGAAGGTTTGAGTTAGCAGCCATTGAAAGTGAAAACCAACTGGAAATTGATAAAGCCACTTTTGCTCAAATCCTGCAATTGGATCCTTTTGAAAAATTCGAAGTAATAGCTGTCGAGAATATTTCTTCTATCCAATTTAATAAAAATGATGGACTGGCTTCCCTTTTTGAAATTGCGGTTGCCAACAGGTCTGATCTTCAGCAGATGGAACTTCGTTTGTCCTCATCAAGAAGAAATATTGCAAGTTCTAAATCAAGTTATTATCCTTCGCTTTCGGCCTTTTATGAATATGGAACTCAATACAGCACTTTAAACTCGTTAAGCTTTCAGGAGCAGTTTTTTGAATTATACCCCAGCAATACCATTGGCCTTAATTTGTCAATTCCACTTTTTAATAATTACACCAATAAAACAAGGGTAGAGGTTGCTAAAGTCCAATTGTCTAACAGTGCTTTAGATTTGGAAGATATAAAAAGAAATATCTTTCTGGAGATTCAGAATGCCTATTTAAATTATGAAGCATCCTTGAAAAGAATAGAAGTAACCAAGGCTGGTTTGCATGCCTCACAAGAAGCCTATGAAGTGCAAAATCAGCGATATCAAATGGGGGCTTCCAGTTTAATTGAACTTTCGCAGGCCAACCAAATACTTGTTCAAGCTGAATCTGACTATGCACAGGCACGTTTTACCCTGGCCTTTCAAAAGCTAATAGTAGAGTATAATATAGGCACTTTGAAGTTGGATGATATAAATTAAACAAGTTGTCATCCTATATATTAAACAGAGTCCTACTTTTCTGGTTTTGAGTAGCATAATTTTCTAGCCGAACTCTTATTTTTCCTATTGCACTGTATAAAATAAATTGTACCTTTGCGTTCCGTTCGAGTGAGCGGCTTATCTTTTCAGATAAGTATTTGTAAACCAAAACGATGGCAAATTAGGTCCGGTTTGACTATCGAAAAATAAAGGGCCCTGACAATTATGGCAGAAAATCAAGAAAGCGTAAAGAACGAAGAGTTCGATTGGGAAGCATTTGAAACCAAAGGTTTTGGTGAAGGTTACTCACAAGCTAAAAAGGAAGAATTAGCTAGCATGTACGACAATGTATCGACTGATCTTGCTGAGCAGGAAGTTGTGAAAGCGATAGTGGTTGCTATCAATGAGCGTGATGTTGTGTTAAATGTTGGATACAAATCTGATGGTTTAGTACCCACCAACGAATTCCGCGATGTGCCTGATCTTAAAGTAGGAGATGAGGTAGAAGTTTATGTGGAAGAAAAGGAAGATAGAAACGGGGAACTCGTTTTATCAAGAAGAAAAGCCAAAATAGTTGGTGCCTGGGATAAAATTCAAAATGCTTTAGATGGTGATGAAATCATTGAAGGTATTGTTAAAAGAAGAACTAAAGGTGGATTGATCGTTGATGTCCACGGAGTAGAAGCTTTCTTACCGGGTTCTCAGATTGACGTGAAACCTATTCGTGACTTCGATGTATTCGTTGGCAAGAAAATGGAAGTGAAAGTTGTGAAAATTAACTACAGCAATGATAACGTAGTAGTTTCTCACAAAGTATTGATAGAGAAAGATCTCGAAAAACAAAAAGCTGAAATCCTTAACAACCTTGAAAAAGGTCAGGTATTAGAAGGTGTGATCAAAAACATGACTAACTTCGGTGTATTCATCGATTTAGGTGGTGTTGATGGTTTATTGCACATTACTGATATTTCATGGGGTAGAATTAATCATCCTGAAGAAGTGCTTAAACTTGACGAAAAAGTTAAGATTGTAGTATTAGACTTTGATGAGAACAAGAAAAGAATTTCGTTAGGTATGAAGCAATTGACTTCTCACCCTTGGGATTCTTTGGCCGCTGATTTGGAAATCGGATCTAAAGTGAAAGGTAAAATAGTGAACGTAGCTGATTATGGTGCATTCTTAGAAATTGCTCCTGGTGTTGAAGGCTTAATTCACGTTTCTGAAATGAGCTGGTCACAGCACTTAAGAAATCCTCAGGATTTCATCAATGTTGGTGATGAGTTAGAGGCAGTAGTACTTACTTTGGATAAGGACGAAAGAAAAATGTCATTAGGCATCAAGCAATTGACAGAAGATCCTTGGAACAAGAAAGAAGTATTGACCAAATATGCAGTAGGAACACAGCATAAAGGTGTGGTTCGCAACATGACTAATTTCGGTTTATTCATTGAATTGGAAGAAGGCATTGACGGATTGGTTCACGTTTCTGATTTAAGCTGGACTAAGAAAATCAAGCATCCATCTGAGTTTGTGAAAGTAAACGAAGAATTAGATGTTGTTGTATTAGAACTTGATGTTGAAAACAGAAGATTAGCATTAGGACATAAGCAATTGGAAGAAAATCCTTGGGATACTTTTGAAACTGTATTTACTGTTGGATCAAACCACAAGTGTACTGTTTTAAATAAGAGTGAAAAAGGTGCGGTAATTGAATTGCCATACGGAATTGAAGGTTTCGTTGCTACTAAACACTTGAAAAAGGCTGATGAGTCAATGGCTGAAGTAGGTGAATCTTTGGAATTCAAAGTATTGGAATTCTCTAAAGATGATAAGCGTATTGTTTTATCTCACCTGCACACTCATTCTGACGTGGAAGAAGCTCCAAAGAAGAAAGTTGCTCCTGCAGCTGCAAAAGGCAAGAAGAAATCTTCTGCGCCTAAGCAACAACAGCAAGGTTCTTCATCTACTTTAGGTGATTTGGATGCTTTATCAGCATTGAAAGAGCAAATGGAAGGTGATGCTAAGAAATCAGCTCCTAAAAAAGCTCCTGCTAAAAAAGCAGAAGAGCCTAAGGCTGAGAAATCTGAAGCAGAAGTAGAAACTCCTGCTCCTGATGTAGCTAAAGCAGAAGCCAAGAAAGAAGAAGCTAAGGCTAAGAAAGAAGAGCCAAAAGCTGAAAAGGAAGAGCCTAAGGCTGAAGATGATAAAAAAGAAGATAAAGAGTAATATTATTCTTTATCAAACTACTCATCAACTCGTTTGCATTGGCAGGTCGATTTGATGGAATAAATTTGAAGCCATTCTGTGATATCAGGATGGCTTTTTTATTTATGGCTAGCTTAGTCTGATTTAATTTCATGCGAGGGATAAGCGGGATGAAGCTCTATCTGTCACTCAAATTTTTCCTATATTATTTTGGTATAACCTTTGTATAGCGGCAGAATATCTCTATTTTTGCAATCGCAAATACAACAAGGTCACGTGGCCGAGTGGCTAGGCAGTGGTCTGCAAAACCATTTACAGCGGTTCGAATCCGCTCGTGACCTCACATTTTTTTTAACCTCCTATAGTGTAAAAACCTTAGGGGGTTTTTTTATGCACCAAAGTCTGAGAGTGGATGAGAACCGCTCGGTTCGACACCAATCTTTATATTCGATTTGTCTTTTGCATCAAAAGTTGGCTTGATTGGTTCGCGAGGGCTTTGTGCGGCATGCCTAGCGGGTATGAGCAATCCGCTCGTGACCTCACATTTTTTTTAACCTCCTATAGTGTAAAAACCTTAGGGGGTTTTTTTATGCACCAAAGTCTGAGAGCGGATGAGAACCGCTCGGTTCGACACCAATCTTATATTCGATTTGTCTTTTGCATCAAAAGTTGGCTTGATTGGTTCGCGAGGGCTTTGTGCGGCATGCCTAGCGGGTATGAGCAATCCGCTCGTGACCTCACATTTTTTTTAACCTCCTATAGTGTAAAAACCTTAGGGGTTTTTTTTATGCACCAAAGTCTGAGAGCAGATGAGAATGAAGCGACAAATGAAAAACCTGACACAAATAGAATGGTTATTGCGAATCCGCTTTCATTAAATTCTATAGCCAAGTATAAACGATAAGGAGGTGAAGCAATCTTATGAAAGGTAATCATATTATGTTTAGAAAGAGATTAACTTCCAATCAAGGAGATCTCGACCGGCTACTAAATTTTACAATTCCAACTGACCGAAGCTAAGAGCGTGGTTTATAGCTAACGGATTGCTTTACATGAATTCCGTTGACACGAAATAGCAGGCTTGCAATAACCAGTGGAATCAAAGCTTTTTAAAACCCTCTATTAGCTTTGAACGTATCATTATTTGTTTGGAAAGAATTCAAATTAAGTATTTTGTTTCTACGAGTTTGATTTCTCTAAAAAATAAAGATTAATTTTGTTTTGTGAAAAGGGTACTCACCATATTTCTATTAAGTCTATCTATCAGCATTCTGCTGTTACATAGCTTTGTGCCTCATCATCACGATCAACATGCAGGGAATTATTTTGATTTACAAGCTACCCTGCAAGAAGAACCTGTCAACTCGCCAATAGATCTTTTAAAAGTAGGTTTCCATATTAATTTGGGTGCAGGTCATTTGGAAAATTACAAACAATCAAAAAGTCAATTTCCCATTGGTTATAATGATACTATAGTAGTAGATAAAGTGTTGAGTGCTCAAGCATTTTTCTTTGATTTACTACCATTAAATATTATTGTTGAATTTCCCTCTACACAAACACCTTCTTTCAATAACCTTTTCCTGTTACGGGCTTTTAGTTATAGAGGCCCGCCTATGTTTATTTAAGAAACCATTTTCTCAGTTTTTCTTAAATAATTATAAATCTACATGTTTCAAAAAATCATTTCGTTCTCCATCAAGAACAAATTAATCGTGTTTTTTGGTGTGTTGGCATTAATAGGTGGGGGAATTTACTCCATGAGCCAACTGTCCATCAATGCGGTGCCCGACATCACCAATAACCAGGTACAGGTCGTTACCGTTAGTCCTTCACTTTCTGCTCAGGAAGTAGAGCAATTCATTACTTATCCTGTGGAAGTAGCCATGGCTAATATCCCCATGGTAGATGAAATCAGGTCTATTTCCAAATATGGATTGTCCGTTGTAACCATCGTTTTTGAAGATCATGTACCGGTTCTTGATACCCGGCAATATGTGCAGGAACAAATTAATACAGTGAACGATGAAATTCCCAAGCAGTTGGGAATACCGGAGTTGATGCCCATTACCACAGGTTTAGGAGAAATCTACCAGTATACATTAGGAATTGATGATGCTTTTAAAGATCATTATTCTGCCATGGAGCTGAGAACTATTCAGGATTGGATAGTGAAGCGACAATTGTCTGGCATTAAGGGCATTGTTGAAGTCAGTTCCTTTGGTGGTTTTTTAAAGCAATATGAGGTGGCTATCAATCCTATTTTGATGGCACAACACCAGCTAAGTTTTGATGATGTACTTCAGGCTTTGGAGAATAATAATCAGAACTCCGGTGGAAGCTATATAGAAAAAAATCAGACTGCCTACTATGTTCGAACAGAAGGTATGATGGTCAATTTAAATGATATCCGTAATACTTTAGTCAGCTCCAATGGCCATTCTCCTGTTTTAATTAAAGATATTGGGACGGTGCAATTTGGTAGTGCCAAGCGTTTTGGCGCCATGACAAAGGATGGGGAAGGTGAAGCGGTAGGAGGGATCACCCTCATGTTGAAAGGGGCCAATTCATCCGAGACCTTACAATTAGTGAACGACCGGGTAGCTGAGATTCAAAAATCATTGCCTGAAGGTGTTTATATTGAACCGTATCTTGATCGATCTGATTTAGTGGGCAGAGCTATAAATACAGTTAAAACCAACCTTTTAGAAGGAGGTGTCATTGTGATCCTGGTTTTAATCTTACTGTTGGGCAACTTTAGAGCAGGTTTAATTGTAGCTTCAATTATTCCACTCTCCATGATGTTCGCTTTCATCATGATGAATATTTTTGATGTTTCTGCCAACTTAATGTCATTAGGCGCTATTGATTTTGGTATTGTAGTAGATGGCGCGGTCATCATTGTTGAGAGCATATTACACGTTCTTTTTGTTGGCTATGTGGGTAAAAAGCTAAGTCAGCAAGAAATGGATGATGTGGTGTTGGAATCCTCTAAAAAGATTTACAAGTCTGCCGCCTTCGGGGTTTTGATCATACTTGTGGTGTTTTTGCCTATTTTATCTTTAACTGGAATTGAGGGGAAAACCTTTAGGCCTATGGCTCAAACAGTCAGCTTTGCTATTTTAGGTGCCATGATTTTGTCTATGACCTATGTGCCTATGATGGCAGCTTTATTTCTTAATAAAAACATTAAAGACAGAGTTACTTTTGCAGATAAGATTATGAACTTTCTGAAAAGGTTATATCTACCTCTTTTAAACAGTTCACTTAACAGGCCTAAATTTACCATTGGCATTGCAGTAGCATTTTTAGCCATATCATTGTTTATTTTTAGTCGGATGGGTTCCGAATTTATTCCACAGTTGGAAGAAGGTGATTTGGCTATGCAGATGACCTTGCCTCCTGGAACTTCACTGGATCAAAGTATCCAAACAAGTACAAAAGCAGAACGTATTCTATTGGATAATTTCCCGGAAGTGAAATCCGTAGTTTCCAAAATAGGAACAGCGGAAGTTCCTACCGACCCCATGTCCATAGAACTGGCTGATATTATGATCATTCTCAAGCCTAAAGAGGAGTGGGTTACTGCAAGTGATAGGTTTGGCCTGATCGAAAGAATGGAGGAAAAATTATCCGTCATTCCAGCAGCCGATTTTGAATTCACTCAACCTATTCAATTACGTTTTAATGAATTGATAACAGGGGCAAAATCTGATATAGCAGTTAAAATTTATGGTGAAGATTTAGAAAAATTAGCTGATTATGGACATCAGGCTGCGGGTTTTATGCAGCAAATTTCCGGAGCGGCTGATGTTAAGGTAGAACAAACGGAGGGGCTTGCGCAATGGGTTATACAGTATAATCGTAGTAAAATGGCCCAATATGGTGTTTCTGTAGATGAATTAAATCGTATCATCAGAGCGGCTTATGCCGGGGAAAATGCCGGGGTGATTTTTGAGGGAGAGAGAAAGTTTGAATTGGTGATCAGGCTACAGGAGGCATTTCGGAATAATATTATATTAGACCAATTGACAATTCCTACCAACAAAGGCGAATTGATTCCTATGAGCGAAGTAGCCAAATGGGATTATCGTGAAGGGCCACTACAAATTTCAAGAGACGATACTCGCAGACGTGTAGTAATAGGTGCAAATGTAAGAGACAGGGATATTGCCGGATTAGTTGAGGATATCCAGACAAGTTTGAATCAGAACCTTAAACTTGATCCTGGTTATTCCATTAGCTATGGTGGTCAGTTTGAAACATTACAAAAAGCGCGGGATAGACTATCTATAGCGGTGCCAATTGCCCTACTATTAATTTTTATTCTTTTATATTTTGCCTTCGGAAAGGTGAAATATGCTTTGTTGATTTATTCAGCAGTACCGCTTTCAGCCATAGGTGGTGTACTGGCACTTTGGCTGAGGGATATGCCTTTTAGTATTTCTGCGGGTGTGGGTTTCATTGCCTTATTTGGTGTGGCCGTATTAAATGGGATTGTACTGATCAGCCATTTAAACGATCTAAAGGCAGAAGGTGAATTTTCTTTAAGGGAAGTGATTACTAAAGGAAGTATGGATAGGCTAAGACCTGTAATTATGACTGCCATGGTTGCTTCATTGGGTTTTTTACCAATGGCCTTATCCACTTCCAGTGGGGCAGAGGTGCAAAAGCCATTGGCCACAGTGGTGATTGGAGGTTTGGTAACTGCCACATTCCTTACTTTGGTGGTTCTACCTGCATTATTCTTATTAATCAATTCCCGTAAAGCTCCAAAAGCTGGTAAGTTAATGCTTATCACAGTGTTGTTTTTGGCTGGAGTTTTTGGAACTCAAAATCGCGCATCAGCACAAAATGTTCTAAATGAGCCGAAAGAACTTACTGAGCTATTTGATTTGGTTCTCAAAAATCATCCTGAAGTACTAACAGCACAAATGGAGATTGAAAAGGCCAGAGCAATAAAGACTCAGGCATTTGTTATTCCGTCCACAGGTATAGCTTATCAACGAGGGCAACTTGATGGTCCTGAAATTGATTATAGTTGGAATATTCAGCAACCTTTGGGTAATATACCTGCCAACTTCAGGAGAGCAAATGCTGCGGAAGAAGCTGTAAAACTGGCTGAAAAAGATTTCTTAATTATAAAGAAAAAAGTAAAGGCGGATGTTAGAAAAGCCTGGAATAACTGGGTGTATAATCAGAAACAAGTTGAATTTTTAACACAGCAGGAAGAGTTATTGCAGGATAACAGGCAGAGAGCCGATGAAATGGTTGAAGCTGGAGAAGCTGGGAAACTGGAGACTTTAAGTCTGTCAGCTCAGCTTTTAGCTGTTGAAAATGAATTGCTTCAAAATAGGAAGAGCTTGAATGAAGCCAGTAAAGTAATAGAACAGCTATGCTTTTGTGGTGGCAATATGCCTGAACAGGCGGAAGATTATAGTGTTTTTAGTATCACAGGTTCTTTGGATTCACTGTTCCTGGATCAAGTATTTCAAATTCGAAATCAACAACAACTGCGGATGGCCGCTGGTAAGGTGGCAGTAAGCAAAGCACAATATTTTCCGGATGCCTATGTAGCTTATGTTAATCAAAGTTTACAAAATGTGCAGGGTTTCCAAAGCTTTCAAATAGGAATAAGCATCCCGATTTTTTACAATGGAGTAAAAGGAAAAGTCAATGAACTGAAAATAGAACAACAAATTCAGCAAACGGAATTGGATTGGCAAAATCTGCGCTTGCAACAACAATTGATGGTAGCCAAAAAGGATTATTCAAACTATAGACAACAACTGGAAAAGAGTAAAAATATGTTTTCAGAACTGGAAGAATTAAAAGAAGCTATTCAGCAAGCCTTAAGTATAGGTGAGTTAAGCTTTTATGAGTATGTCCAGAACCTAAATGGTTTATATAATATCGAAAAAACAGCCCTTGAGCTCAAGAAGGAATTGGCTAACCTGTCTATTAACATTCATTATTTAACACAAGAATAAAATGAGAAATTTAAATATATTATCTGCCTTATTGCTCATCTTTTTGGTGCTTAGTACAAGTTGTAATGAACAAAAAGTGGAAGAAACTGAGGCAACTACTCAAGGAGGAACTGATTCCCTGATTGAGTTGAACCAGGCAGAATTGGAGAATACTACTATCGAAATCGGCACACTTGTCAAACGACCTTTGAGCAAGACGCTGAATGTTTTTGGAGAATTGGCTGTAGCACCAAAAGATATTGCTGAAATTCATTTGGCACACCAGGCATTTATAGAATATAGCCAGATTTTACCAGGGGAGAGCGTGGTTAAAGGCCAGGTTTTGGCCTATTTTTCACATCCTGAAATTAGTGCCTTGCAGAGTGAATTTTTGGCAGCAATAAATACAGAAAAACAATTACAAGAAGATTATGAGCGTAAAAAAGAGTTGGGGAAAAATCAATCTATTTCAAAAAGAAGCATCCAGGAGTCTGAGGCCAACTACTTTAGCCAAAAGGTAAAGAGGGAAAGTACACAACAAATGCTTCAACAATTAGGAGTGAATATTTCAGCTTTACAAAAGGGTGATTTACAAGAAAGGCTGGCTGTTAGAGCTCCATTTGATGGGGTGGTTACAGAAGTTAATATCAACAGAGGAATGTTAGTTACTCCCGATAAAAGTCTGTTCGAACTCATTAATTTGGATGAGATGCACCTGGAATTTGAAGTGTTTCCCAAAGATGCAGCACTATTAAAAGAAGGGCAATTAGTTACTTTTAAGTTGCCTGAAGGTCAACATATTTACCAGAGTGAGTTACATTTTATCAATAAGAAAGTGCAGGGCAATAGCATCATAGCCCATGCTGATCTGGCAGAACCTGTTGATATTCCATTAGGAGCTAATTTAAATGTAAGCATACAGCTTACATCAGATAGCTTGTTGCTGATCCCTAAAACCGCAACAGTTCAGTCGGGAAAGCGGTATTTTGCCTTTGAAAAGCTATCAAAAGGTAAATTTCAAAAAATAGAAATAAAGAAACTAGATGAGGATGAAACCCATTTAGCCATTGAAGAATTGAAAGATTGGGAAAGCAGAAAGTTTGTTGTAGATGGGGCTTACTATTTAAGGTAGTGAAGAATATTTTATCTGTGACACTTTAAAAGGAACATTGCTTGTAGATATAAGTGAACAGAAGATATAGCCTTCCTTTTTTTAAATGGATAAGCTTCTACAGAATAAAAATCTACTTTCGTAACCAATCTACTCCTGCTGCGTCCTTATAGTAAACGGAAAGAAGGAAATGGATTTAATGCTAGTTCTCTTTTTTATTAGTTTATTCACTGTTACGGCAGGAGCTATTGTTAAACCCATCCAAAATATTTTTCTTACCCAGCCACTTTTAGCTATGGTGGCTGGTATTCTTTTGGGGCCTGAGGTGCTGGATATAATACATGCTACTTCAGGTAAAGAAAGAGATCATATATTAGAATTAGCTTGCAAGTTCACTATAGCTATGGCTCTCATGTCTACAGCATTGAGAATTCCCGGCAATTTTTTTAGGAAGAATTATATCAGCCAATCGGTTATTGTATTGATTGGTATGATATTGATGTGGTTTTCAGCAAGTGGTTTGCTTTACTGGGTCTTTACTGGCTTTTCATTTGCTGAATGTTTACTGTTTGGAGCTATTATTACACCTACCGATCCTGTGGTAGCTTCTACTATCGTTAGTGGAGATAATGCGAAAAAATTCCTTCCTGCATCTGTTCGGCATACCATTTCCTTTGAATCCGGCTCTAATGATGGTTTGGCTTATCCTATAGTTTTTTACGCCATTTTTTTAGTACAAGGAAGTGAATTCCCTTTGCAAAAGTGGGTTAGTCACACGGTCCTATATGAAACTGTACTTTCTGCTGTAATTGCACTTGTAGTTGGCCATTTAGCAGGGGTTGTGATGCATAGAGCTCATAAAGCAGGGTATATGACTGAGAAAGCTTTATTATCATTCTCTTTAGGTTTAGCATTTTTACTGTTGGCCGGACTCGAAACTTTACACATGAATGGAATAATTGGGGTGTTTATAGGAGGCCTTGGTTTTTCAAGGCATCTTGAGAAAAATGAAGATCTTAAAGAAGAAAAGGTTCAGGAATCAATGGAGCGGATTTTTACTATTCCTGTTTTCTTCCTGTTTGGTGTATTTATACCCTGGCAAGAATGGAGTGCTCTTGGCTGGTCGGCTGTTTGGATAGTATTACTCATTCTTTTTCTGAGAAGAATTCCTGCTTTTCTAATTTTAAAGCCATTCCTGCCTCAATTCAGAGGCAAATGGAAGGAAATGCTTATCGTTGGTTGGTTTGGGCCTATCGGAGTAGCAGCTTTATTTTATGCTATTTTGGCAAAGGAAAAAACAGGATTGGAAGCAGCATGGGCTATTCCTGCTTTATTGGTCTTTGCTTCTACTATTGTTCATGGATTTACCAGCTTACCTTTGGAAAAGCTTTACTATAAGAAGAAATGATAATGGTTATACAGTTAGATGTAGATGTTATTGCCCCCTCAAAAAATCCTTAAAATCATCTGTATTAAAGTTTCCCATGCCTTCCTTTTCAAATATTATTTTTCCATCGGGACTTATCACAAAAGTAGTGGGTAAAACCTGCCTCCGAAGTTGAGGGTTTACTTCCGATTCAGTAAAAATTGGTATGTCATACCCTTTCTTTTCCATAAAGCTGATTGCTTTACTAAAATCTTCATCCCTTGAAATCAATAAAAACTGAATGTTCTGTTCATCCTTTAATGATTCATAGAGTTTATTAATATGTGGCATTTCGGCTAAACATGGAGGACACCATGTAGCCCAGTAGTTAATAAATAGGGTTTGATTGTGTAATTCATCAAATGCTATTTTATTTCCCTTGTCGTTGACTAATTCTCCTTCATATCGGAAAGGAATATTACCTGTATCTTCCGTAGCAGGATTCCAAAGTTGAGTATATAGTAATAACGATTGTAATGCGCCAATTATAGGTGTATGAAGCCCGCTGAAATATAATCCGGCAAAAACAGCTAAAGTAATCAACCAACCTCTGAGTTCCTTTTTCCAGTTGAATTTCTTTGACTTGCTCATATTTTTATTGCTTTGTTGATCAACTCTTTATGCTCTTCAGAATATATCAGTTCAGCTTTCAGCAAATAGGAATGTATCTTGATTAAATTTTCAAAGGAAGGTTCTTCAATGTGCTTGGGTATTTTGAAAATCCTTTCGTCTTTCTTATCAAGTATGTCATTATCCTTATTGAAAAAATAGGGATATAGTGTTTTATTCAGACTTAATGCAATTCTCTCTACTTCATAATAATTAAGCCAATCTCCCATTTTCTCCACAATTTCTTCGAAGAAATGTGCCGTATTGCTTAGCCTCACCCTTGAACCTGCCTTGGATTTTCCTTTCGTCTTCAAATATTTTATTTGGCTTTTGCCCTGCTTTTTTCTCACCATGTAGGCTTTGAATACTTTGTGTTCTATTATTTGCAACCCTTCGCAATAAGCTAATGCTGCACTGCCTGATTGAATGATGGTGATAATATAAGGGTTCGACCAATCTTCCGGATTTGTGTCCTGATTGAGATAATCCAATTGGAAAGGGAGGGGTAAACGGAAATAAAACTCCAGCTCATTATTGATTTGGAATATAAATCTGTGTTTGCTGAAGTCGTAGGTAGAAGGAAAGGCTTTTTGGAACCCTTGAACAATCTCTTTTGTCTGCTCGATATCAAACGATTGTACAACAGGATTTATCATTTCTTGGCCTGAACTTTTGCAATAGCTTCATTGATGATAGTGCAGGCTTTTTTAATTTCTCCTTCGCTAATAGTAAGGGGCGGGGCAATCCTGAAACTATTAGGGCATGAAAGAAACCAAAAGCAAATTACTCCTTGCTCCATACATTCTTCTACTATTCCGAAAACTTCTTCTTCCGTTTCAAACTCGAAAGCAAATAACAACCCTTTTCTTCTTATCTCTTTTATGGAATCATGCCGGATGAGTTTTTCAAACAATGCTCCTTTTGATTCCACTGTTTCTAATAAATGGTCCTCTGTCAGTACTTGCAAAGTAGCCACGGCAGCTGCACAGGCAACAGGGTTACCTCCAAAGGTTGTGATATGTCCTAGCATAGGATTGAATGTCAGATGTCTCATCATCTCCTTATCTGCTATAAAAGCGCCTAAGGGCAAACCACCACCCAAAGCTTTCGCACTGCAAAGGATATCCGGACTTATTCCAAAATGCTCAAAGGCAAAAAGTTTTCCAGTTCTGCCAATACCCGTTTGAATCTCGTCAAAAATGAGCATGGCGCCTGTCTCATTGCATTTCTGCCTTACAGCTTCCATATAAGATTGATTGGGAATTCTTACTCCAGCATCACCCTGTATGGTTTCCATTAATACACAGGCTGTTTTAGTGGTGATTTGATCAAGGTCTTCGGCTTTATTAAATCTCAGGAACCTAACATCCGGTAAGAGTGGCCTGAATGCGTATTTTTTCTTTTCATTACCGGAAACACTTAAGGCACCATGTGTACTTCCATGGTATGCTCCACGGAAAGCAATCATTTCTGTTCTTCCTGTATATCTTTTGGCCAACTTAAGTGCACCTTCAATGGCTTCGGCTCCGCTATTGGTAAAATAGACACAGTTTAATGAACCAGGTAAATGCTTTACAAGTATTTCCGCCAGATCATTTGAAGCAGACTGCACATATTCACCGTACACCATAACATGCAGGTGTTTCTCTACCTGCTTTTGTATGGCAGCAATTACTTTTGGGTGCTGGTGTCCCAGGTTACTGACACCCACACCTGAAATCAAATCCATATAAGCTTTTCCGGATTTTTCATAGAGGTAAATCCCCTCTGCTTTTTCAATCTCCAATAGAAAGGGAAAAGGCGTAGTTTGCGCTATATGGTCAAGAAAGATTTGTTTTGCTGATGATGGCACGGTCACTTTATTGAAATTACTTGCTGGCTAGTTTATTAACTAAATCAATATATTCCTGCATGGCTTCCTCTTTAGGTTTGCCTTTTAATTCTTCCCATGCATTATATTTGGCAATGGCTTTAAAATCGAAGCCTCCTGGTCTCTCACCCGTAATATCACCTTCATCTGCTTGTTTATATAAAGCATATAGTTTTAACAAATCTTCATTGGAAGGACGTTCTGCAATATCAGTTTTAGAACGTTCTGCAGCATTTTTAAAATCTTCTTGTAAACTCATTTTTTATTATTATTGATGTATGAATGTTATTGGGTTTAATGTAAAAAAGTCAACCTATTACAATAGATTGACTTTTTGGCTATTAATTATATTTGAGAACGTTATCTTTTATTGGATTCCACATAAGGTCTGTGGTTATAGCCTGTGTAAACTTGTCTTGGACGACCAATAGGTTCATTGTTTTCCCTCATCTCTTTCCATTGGGCTATCCAACCTGGTAAACGGCCAATGGCAAACATTACCGTAAACATTTCTGTTGGTATGCCCATTGCACGGTAAATGATACCTGAATAGAAATCCACATTAGGGTAAAGCTTTTTCTCCACAAAATAAGGATCACTTAAAGCAATTTCTTCCAGCTGCTTGGCAATGTCCAATAATGGATCATCTACTCCTAATTGCTCTAAAACGTCATCAGCTGCTTTTTTAATGATTTTAGCTCGTGGATCAAAGTTTTTGTAAACCCTGTGCCCAAATCCCATCAAACGGAAAGGATCGTTTTTATCTTTGGCTTTGTCAATAAATTTCGCAGTATCTCCACCAGCTTCCTGGATTTCTTCCAGCATTTCTAAAACTGCCTGATTAGCACCACCATGTAATGGTCCCCAAAGAGCATTGATTCCCGCAGATATGGAGGCATATAAGCTGGCTTGAGAGCTTCCCACAATCCTCACAGTTGATGTTGAACAGTTTTGCTCATGATCAGCATGAAGGATCAACAATTGATCCAAAGCCCTTGCTACTACAGGATTGGCTTTATACCTCTCTGCGGGTAAGGCAAACATCATTTTTAAGAAATTAGAACAATAGTCCAATTCATTGTCAGGGTAATTAACAGGATGACCTACCTGGTTTTTATAGGCCCAGGCAGCAAATGTTGGCATTTTAGCTAAAATTCTAATAATACTTAAATCAACCGCTTCCGCAGATCTGTTAGGGTCAAGTGCTCCCGGGTAAAATGCTGTAAGTGAACAAACCAAAGAAGATAAAACACCCATCGGGTGTGCATTAGAGGGGAAACCATCCAATATGGTTTTAATATCTTCATGAACTAAGGTATGGGTAGTTATTTTTTTCTGAAATATCTCTAATTCATCAGAGGTAGGCAATTCACCATAAATCAATAAATAGGAAACTTCTAGAAAAGTAGATTTTTCGGCCAAGTCTTCAATGGAGTAACCTCTGTATCTTAAAATACCTTCTTCACCATCTAAAAAAGTGATCGCACTTTTGGTGGAGCCTGTATTTTTAAAACCGGGGTCTATAGTAATAAGCCCACTATCAGCTCTCAATTTGCTGATATCAACTGCTTTTTCATTTTCAGTTCCCTCAACAACAGCTAAAGTGTAGTCTTTTCCTCCGTATGATAATTTTGCTTGATCTGACATGTAGATTTAAGTTATATAATTGATAGTAAAAACTTGAATTAACGATTAATTACCCGAAATTAAACAAAAAATCAGTCTTTTAAAACAGACTGATAAGATGATTTTTAAAGTACATTTTATTAATATTTTAACTTCAAATCAGGCTACTTTGTTTTTGGGTAATGATAGATATATCACTTAAAAGAATAAACTATTATATATAAATAAGGTTTATTCTTTTTGGAGATACGAATGGAAAGTAGATATTACAGTTACAATAAATGAATTCATTACGCCAAGTTAAGATCAATCAATTAACACAATTTTCTTTTTGGAGATACTACCATTACTATCTTTAAACAGCACATGGTATACTCCTGAACTTACACCTCTTAAAGAAACTTCATGCCTTTTTTCCCCTCTTGGGATCGTACTGCTTTTAATTATTTTACCTGTATTGTCCAGGATCAGGTATTTCATTTCCTCTAAGGTGATTTGAGGTAGCTCAAAATACACTTTGTCCTTGGACGGATTCGGGTAGATAATGATGTCTGATAGATTTATTTGTGAGATAGCTGCGAGTATATCATCTTGATGTATTGATTTTTCAGAATTTATATCAGTAATAGTGGATTGTAAAACTTCATTAGTATTTAAATCCTGTAGGACTGATACAATAGCCAAATCATTGTCTGAATAGTTGGACTTGACTCTCCATTCATAAATGAATTTCTTATCCTCATTTTGACCTATCAATATCTCACCATTAATGTCCGGAAGTATTCTCCTCACAATGTTCACCAATGAATCACTACTGTTATCATTTTTAATTCTCTTTTCTATAATAAAGAAATAGACTGCCAATTCCCGATTCTTGATTTTACTGGTATCATAAGTAAATTGAGCCTCAAATTTAACCAAATGATTTTCCGCAGTTGTATCAATTTTTACTTTGATAATATCAACAGGCTCTTGTAAAGATCTTTCCCTAATGGTTTTTTTGGTTGTTTCTGCCAGTATACTTTCTTCTTCCAGGATAGGTGCGCCATCTAAAACCATTCTTGTAGAAGTATTGATACCATAAAGAGAAGCTCTGCTATCCAGTTGCAGCTTATTTCTGCTATTGAGTGTATCTGATAGAGGGTAGGAGGTATGGAACTGTAGCTTTATAATATCCAATCCAAAGTCACTATTCATTAAGGAATAAATATTCTCCTTCTTTTGAACATAATCAACTGCATTTAAATTGGTGAAATTTTCCAGCAATACATTCTTATTCCTTTCGCCCACGTAGAAATTGTCAATGGCCATCCCTGTAGAATTTTCATTTTCGTTACCTTTAAAATTAATCCTGAAAAGCACATTACTTCCTAAGGATTTAAGATTATCTAAAGGATAAGCCACCCTTTTCCAGTGCCATTCTTCATTTTTGAAGTATGACCATGCCACCTGGTCTTTATTTGAAGAAGTATCACCAATAGCATTAAGTGTAGTGGTATTATACCAGTTGAGTGGGTCGTCAATTCCGCCAAGTACTTTCCAGTCGTTTCCATTTAAAGAGTATTCAATAATGGCACCGGCCCTATTCTGATCTTCCACATCTAACCACATATCAAAAGCTAACATAGGTCTTTCCAGGCTGCTCAAATCAAAATTAGGGGCATTTAGATACGAATTTTCATTCCTTCTAAAACCTGCTTCTCCTTTATAAATGGTCTTCCAGAACATGGAAGTATTCTTTCCATTTTCTTTAAAAATTTCACTTTCAAAAAGGTAGTTCCATGAACTTGTGAGCGTATCTGATGATTCTGTACTCCAACCTGCCTGATCATTTTCGAAATCCTCCAAATAAGGATAATTGGATATAAATGGTAATATACTTAAAGCCTTGCTCAAGGTATCGGAACAACCTAGCGTAGTTTCAATAATAAGGGTAACATTATAAGTGCCACTTAATTCGAAATTATGTTCCGGGTTTTGATCTGTAGAGGTATTGTTTGCTCCTGAAGAAGGGTCTCCAAAATCCCAGTACCAGTTTGTAATCGGATTATTATTATCTACTGAAGATTCATCAAAGAACCTGGTGCCTTGTGTGCCTTCCAGACTTGTACTCACATTCTCAAAATTGAAATCAACTTCCTGAATATTTCCAACTTCAATTGGTATGAGTTTACTAAATCTGCAACCTAAGCTAGTTGTAATTGTTAAGGTAATGTTCTTGGTGCCGGGAGTAGCGAAAATAATGGTGTCTCCTGAATTAAAAGTAGTGTTGTTTGCTGAAATGCTGAATACTGCATTATCTATTGAATCTTCTTCAGTAGAATATGACGATAAATCAGTAATGACTACTCCATTGGCTATTTCACATAAATTATCGGCTCTCAATAGAGGCTCCGGACTTGGTAGTACGAAGATTGTATCTGTATAAGAGGATGTGCAATTTGCAACAGGGTCTGTAATGGTATAAGTGATAAGGTTCATTTCTTCCACATCATTGGCTGTTGGATCAAATACCGGTTTATTACTTGTATTAAATCTCACCCCATTACCTGAAAATGTACCCCCGAGGGTTTTAGGAGATAGCTCCACATTCCCATTCGGGCATACAAATTTGTTAGGACTGGCGTTAAAGCTAAATTCTGCATCAGGACCATTTGATACTTCTACTTTAACAGATGTGGAGTTTTTACAGTCATTACTATTGATGACTTCATGAATAATATTGTAAGGGCCACCTACTCCTGCAAGTACCGGATCAAAGAAATATTTGCTGGCAATACTATCATAATAAACACCATCTCCTGAAAAAGTCCCGCTTGGATCAAACCCTGTTAATTCTTTAGGTTCATTCTTAATACAATATACTTCATCCGGAAATGGATTGTTAAGAATTAAAGCAACAGGCAAATTGTCGATGGTAATGTTAACTTCATCAGATCCTGCGCTACAAGGTCCTGCCGGATCATCACTCGTAAATGTAAATGTAATCACACTACCCGTCTCACTTTCGGCAGGCTGATAGAATGTGTTACGTGAGTTTCTATTGGAAAATGTGCCTTCTCCGCCTGTCCAGGAACCTATACTGGCACTTCCGCTTATCTCAGCAGTTAAAGTTATTTCTTCTCCTTCACAAACAGTTCTGTCTTCGCCTGCATTTACAATAGCTTCCTGATTGATAATTACTTCCACTAATTCTGTCGGGCCTACGCATAGCCCGTTGTTTAATGTAGGAGTAATACTATATAAGACGGTATCATTTTCAAAATCTTCTGTTTTAGTATTATAGATTGTGCCCGATACTGTAGAACCTGAACCGGAAGTAGCCCCCGCATCATTGCTACTAACCTGCCATTCGTATACAATCCCACTTATGTTCTGATCAATAGAAATATCAAGAGTAAATGGTTGACCACTACATACAAAATACCTTTCAGAAATATTTTCAAAATTAATTTCAGGAAATACATTTATCTGAAGTTCTTCAGCAACACCTTCACAATTACTGTTTACTGGTGTAATTTGATACTTTACTGTTTGTACGGATGAAGAAGTATTGGTTAGCGTTAAATTAATTTCACCTGAACCATTGTTCACTGCCCCACTAACAGATGTTGGTGAAGAAATTAGCTCCCATTCAAATAGTGTAGTAGAAATGTTTGATTCCGGAGTGAAAATAAAATTATCACCAGAACAACTTTCCTGAATGAAATCATTGTCAGCACTAAAAATTGGGATAGGTTTCACTCTTACTTCTATTGTTTTTACAGGGCCAATACATCCATTTACATCTCCATATACTGTAATATTAGCTACATTATCAGTAGTAGTGGAATTGTTAATAGCTGTAAAGCCATTCGGGGTAATAGGCCCGGAAGTTGTTCCGGAAGCATTGTTTATTCCAATAGAGGTGTTGTCATTTGTCCAGAAGAAAGTACCTCCTGATGCTGTATTGACATCAAAAATGATATTTACCAAATCCCCGGCACAAAACACTGTATCGGAAGTTAGAATAACAGGAGATGGTTTTAAAGTAACTTTAAATGAGTCTTCCTCGCTTCGACAGCTATTGCTTTCGCTAAAATATTTTACATAAGCTGTTATGTCTTCACCAGTCAGGTTTTCTGCTAGCTCAAATCCAGGGAAGTTTCCAGACCCGGTTGGAGGTGTTGCATCTCCTATTAGGTCAGTATTTGTTATTTCCCATGAAAATGTACCGGATCCACTATCATGGTTAAATGTACGGCTACTCACTATATCACTTGCACATAAGGCAGGTTCATCACTTTCTGCACTTACTACAGGCTTGTTTTTAAGGGTTACCTCAAAGCTTTCAGATTCTTCGCATCCCTCTTTTTCCGCTGTTAATACAAAAGTTCCTGTTAAATCAGAGCCTGAAGTATTATTGGCAGTTGTAAACTCAATATTATTACCATTAATTACCGGAGAACTCATCACTATTGCAGAATTGGAATTGGTAATGCTTAAAGATGCTCCTGTTATGTCTATGTTGAATGGTATTGAAATAACTTCTTCTGAACAAAAAGATTGATTTGCAATAGAAGAAATTACAGGGGTAGGATTAATGATTATTTTAAAAGTTTCTTCAGGGCTTTCACAACCATTATTAGAAGCTATTACGGATATAGTAGCTTCAATAGGGAGTCCGGTAGTGTTAGTAGCGGCTGAAAAATTTAAATCTTCAGAGCCACTTGCAGGCAATCCTATTGCTGTATTACTATTGCTCCAGTTATAGGTAGTTCCTGCTGTTCCCAGGCTATTGCTAAAGCTTGTAGTAATTACCTCTCCACCACAAACAACTTTATCACTTACACTATTCATGATAGGAGTAGGTTTCAATTTAATACGGAAGCTTACCAAAGTACTGATACAACCATCCCAGTTGCTGGTAACTGTTATATTGGAATTGATAATTGAAGTTGTGTTGTTAGGTTTAGCAATGAAAGAAGGAATATTTCCCGTTCCTGAACTTGCAGGTAAACCTATATTGGAAGCATTAGTGGCAGTCCATGTGATTGTACTGTTAGCAGAAGAATTATCAGTGAAAATTATAGAAGGTATAGTGTCTCCCGGACAAATCTCCAGATCCGTTTGTGAACCTAAGATTGGTTTTGGTTTTACGGTTACTGTAAAACTTTCCACTACACTTATACAACCATTTTTTGTAGCAGTTACTTCGATATTACTTATTTCATCTACTCCGCTCAGATTTTCTGCAGCATTTACATCTATATTTCCGGAGCCTGATGCTGGTATCCCAGTACTGGTATTGTCATTGGTCCATGTGAAATTAGCATCGCTTACATTACTTGTATAGTTTGTGGTTATCGATTCAAATGAACATACTTCAATGTCTGTTATTGGATCAATTACAGGTTTAGGCTGCAAAGTTATTGTAAAGGTTTTTGTTACGCTGTTACAATCATTAAGCAATGCAGAATAGTTAAAGATGCTTGTAATAGGATTTCCTGTATTATTTTCATTTGCTGTAAAGCTCAAATCCCCTGTACCCGTACTATTTAAGCTTATACCAATAGAATTATTATTATTGGTCCATGAAAAGATTTCTCCTGTCGTATTAGCCTCAAATATAACATCAACATCATCCCCTGGGCAAATGGAGAAATTAGAAATATCCTCAATAATAGGAGTGGGCTTTATTGAAATATTAAAAGATTCACTTATGCTATTACAATTATTTAATTCGTAATCTACCGTAACCACTGAAACAATTGTAGCACCAGTTGCATTTGGTTGTGCTGTGAATGCAGGGAAGTTTCCACTACCACTACCACTTCCTAAGCCTAATTGAGAGAAATTAGTGGCAGACCATGAAAAATTACCTCCGGATAAATTTGCACTAAAAGGAATGCTGGCTTGGTTATCATTGGGGCATAGAGTAATATCTGAAACTGGATTAATTACCGCTACTGGTTTAATGGTTAGCACCATTTGGTCTATCACGGTAGGACATGCTCCACTTGAAGTACCTGTTAATTCGAGAGTAATTGGACTATTGGCCAAATCGTTTGAGCCTGGGGTATACTTTGGTCTTAACGTAGTCTCATCATCAAACTCCCCATCACCACTTGAAGTCCATAATAATGAAGATGCATTACTTTGGCTAGGTAAAGTTGTTGAATTAGCCAAATCAAGAACTTCACCGTCACAAATTTCTTCATTTGAACCCGCGGTTAATACAACTTGCGGATCTATTTGAAAACTTACTTCTGCTTTATCAAAGCAATTAGTAGCTGAAAGCGTTACTTTGGCATAATAAGTGGTATTATCTGATACATTCTCTGATGTAGGATCTGATACAGCATTGGATAAACTGCTGTTGGAAAACCATTCTATGGTAATATTTGATGGGTTTTCTGAAGTAACTAATGTATTATAGCTGGTTAAATCAACATTCGTTGTTCCTATTCCTGCTACATCTTCACACAAATCATAAGATAAATCAGTTACACTAGGCAACAATCTTATATTAAGAGTATGCTCTTCCACATGGTCGGAACAGGAGTTTGGAGCTGAAGCAACAAACTCAAAAATAACATCTCCGAAGTAGGAACCATTCGGTGTGAATACAGCCTCCCAGCTTCCGCTGTTGTTGTTGGTAGCTGTCAGGGAACCGGAAGCATCAACTGAAGCCCCTTGCCCTGCCTTGATTTGCCATTCTCCGTTATTGGCCCCACCTGAAACAGTACCCTGCAAAGTAAAAGGATCAGCCTCACAGACTTCAGTGGCCGTTGTGGTGATAGCAGAAATTGGTGCTTCATCGATGACAAACTGTACTGTTTCAGCTATCTGGTCACATGTATTGGCAGGATTGTCAGTGGTCAGTGTAAATATAATTGTATTTCCGGCATCAGCAGGTACAGGAATATAATCTGCTGTTACCGTATTTCCTGAAACACTGATATTGGACAAACTACCATTTCCATCTTCTGACCATGTAGCAGAAGAGGCACTTCCTGAGAAATCTCCTGATAAAGAAATAACCTGGTTTTGGCAGATATTGGCCCCGGCCGTTGTTATGTTGACAGTGGCAGGTTCGTCAATGGTTACATCCACGGTATAATAAGAGCTTCCACATGCAGCTGTTGCCGGATCAAAAGCCTCGAACTGG
>NZ_JAEQBW010000017.1 GCF_016679925.1 Marivirga aurantiaca | reverse complement strand
GAAGTAACCTGGAAATATTCGAGAATACCTTCTGGCAAAAACAACTCAATTAAACTCTGATCCACTTTGTCTTTTTTTGACAAAGTTAATTCTTCATTCCTAAATCCCCAGATTTATTGCTTGATCCCTAAACTTACCTCTATGAAGGTTGACTTTAAATCCTGGAAAATTTATTAAAGTATATTTAAGATTTGTTCTTTGATTTTTTCTAATTCTTCTTTCATAATGATCACTTTCTCCTGAATATCTGAATCATTTGCCTTGGAGCCCAAGGTATTAATCTCTCTTCCCATTTCCTGAGTAATAAATCCTAGTTTCTTGCCATGAGAGGTAGCCTCGCTTGAAATTGTATCCTGAAAATAGTTTAGATGGATTTTTAAACGTTCAATTTCTTCGTTGATATCTAGTTTTTCAGAGTAGTAGATCAGTTCTTGCTCAAGCCTATCTTTATCAAAATTAACGGATTCTGTTAATTCTATTATATTGGTTTTAAGTTTTTCCTTAATTTTAACCAATCTACGTGGTTCTAGTGAAATGATTACATCAAGTGCTTTTTCTATTTGAACAATATAATCTTTTAGAATAGTAGCTACAGTTATACCTTCTTCTGTTCTAAAGTGATTACATTCCCGTATAGCCTTTAAGATGGTTTCTTTGACATCTTCATATGATTCCTCACTAAGAGCATTTACTTCATTGTAGCTCATTACATCCGGAGATTCCAAGGCCATTTTTAAGATGTCAGTGAATTTTCTGTTGGTGCTTTTTTCCAGCTCACTTAAATTCTGGAAGTTATTTTCAAATAACTCTTTATTAATGGTAAGCGCTTTGGTAGCACTGTTGTTTTCATTTATTTGAATTGATACTGCAAGTTTTCCCCTGACTAATTCGTTGCTAATAATATTTCTAATCTCTATTTCTTTATGATTTAGTAGTTTAGGGAGTCTTAGTGTTAAATCGAGAAATTTTGAATTAAGGGTTTTTATTTCGACAACAATTTCTATTGAATTTGTTTGGGCTTCTGCATTTCCGAAGCCGGTCATTGATTTTATCATAATTTTTTTAAAAGTCGTAACCGATGCTTATTTGGAATTTCGGTTCATTTAATACATAATCTTCTATGGGGTAAGCGTAATCTATACGTACAAAATACCCGAAAAGTGTAGTTCTTAAGCCCATACCGACACTGGATAACCAGGGGTTTTTGTAATTTCTAATAACAGCTCTAAAAGTTTTGTTGCCATTATTAATAATCTGTTTGTTGATACTATTGTCATCATCCCATGGTGTGCCGCCAAGCCAGGCTGTTCCAATATCGTAAAATCCAATGATTTGAAAATTTCGGAGGAATGAAGAAGAGATTGCCTCGTTACTTAGCACCCTAAATAATGGTATTCTCAATTCATTACTTAATAGAATTACATTTTTCCCACTAAATTCATTTAGTCTGAATCCTCTAAGACCTGTTACAAATTCATGAAAGAGTATATTAGAATTATCTGTTGGATTTTCTGTGGTAGTAAGTGCCAAAGGATTCTGATCGGCTGTTGTTTCACCTGCTTCCGGTCGGTTAATGTTTTGACCTAACCAGTTATTTACCCCACCTAGCATGAAATATGGAGAATTTCCGCCAAAGAAGCCTCCTCCATATAATCTAGTAGCAAAGGTGATTTCTCTAAATACCTTTTGATAATTTCTAAAATCAACATATAATTTGGAAAAGGATTGATTTTTTCCAAATCCTGATGTGTAATTTTCGAAAACGGCTTTCGCTCTTAAGCCTTCTCTGATATTCAAACCTTTGGGTTCGGAATTATCATATATATATTCTATTTTCCCTCCAAAAAGAACATCATTTTGAATAGGATTCTTAGCCAAAGGAGCAGAGGAGCTATTATTCAATATGTTATCACTGGATTCAGTGAAGTTTTTTAATAGAACATGGGGCTTAAGACTTAATCTGGATGTTGTTGAAAATGGATAAGATATCCCAAATGTTAAAGAGTTTAGCGAGTAGGTTTGATCTACAGTCCTGTTTTCCAACATGAAATTCAAGACTTTTCTTTCAAACCTAACAGAATAATCAAATAGCCTTGAAAGATGCTGATATTCTCCAAAAACTTTTCCACTTTTGAAGTCCCTTGAAGAAACAGTTACTCCTCCGAAGAACTTATTATTTTCCATCAGATCATTCATTTGATATTCTAAATAAGGAGCAAAGCCAATGAGAGGATCTATCAGGAATGAAACCACTACATTGTCAGCTGTGAAAGTCGGACTATATTCATATGGGCCATTCAGACTTGATCTTTTCCTCAGCTTGTTAAGGTTTTTTAATAATGAACTTTCTTTAGGTCTGGGGTTGAAAGCACTGCCTTCAAAATTAAAATCATCAGCATTTAATCTACCTGCAATTTCACTGCTATCCTTGGGGTTTAATTCTTTGCTAGTTATAGAGTCATTTGAAAATCTTGAATCATTATTGAGTGGCTTAGTACTTTGTTTGTTCTTTTGTGACTCTGCCAATCTTCTGCTTAACTCCACTTGCTTTCTTAATGTAGAGGGAAGGAAGCGAGCTTCTGTGGGTTCAAAATCTTTATAATAATACAAAGACTCTCCTTTTCCTTTATTTAAAACAAAACTAAACTTATCTTCTTTTGGTAATATGTCAAATGATTGAATACTAGAATTAAATGAGGTGACTTGATCAATAACTTTTTTGTTAGTATTGTACTGGTATAGGTTAAATATACCTGATTTATCACTTAGGAAATAATAGTTGGAGGAGTCGGTAATTTTCACTTGAGTATTTATGCCAAAATCATTTGTAAGTCTTTTGACTGTGTCTTTTGTATGATCGATGTCATATTCGAAAAGATTGAAATTTTCAGAAATCCTTTCGTAACCATATTTGATTGAAAGGGAATCAATGGATCTATTAGAGGAAAATATTATTCTTTTTGTGTCAGGAATAAATGCCGGATGTAAATCGTCAAAAACATCATTGGTCAATCTTCTGATGTTAGGCCTGCCTGTGCTTACTAAATATAAATCGGACTGACCATTTATATTAGCACTTATTACAGCCGTTTTACCATTAGGATAAATATCCATTTGGTTGACCTGATCAAATTTTCTTAGATCCCGGGTTTGTAAATCTTTGGAATAAGGATTATATAATTTTAGTAAATTGACTCCTCTTTCATGAGTAACTATTCCTAAAGTTGCACTATCCCCCCAATCCATTACAGGTATATTTTCATAGAATTTGTTATCCAGTCTTTTAATTCCTCCTTTAAGTATGGTTTTTTCTTTCCCCGAATTAAGATTTCTTAACCTCACTTTAAATTTCCCATTATCATTAATTGAATATGCGAGCCAATTGCCATCAGGACTAAAAGTGGGTTTGTACAATAAATTCTTCTTCCAGGGTTTTGAAAGCTGATTCTTTTGAATGGGTTCCATTTTTTCCTGATCACTTATATTGTTGATATAGAAAAAACGAAATTCGTTTAAAAAGGCTTTATAAGGTAATCCAAGCGTATTAGGAATACTTCTTTCTTCGTTTCTTATGATACGCGTGAGGTTAAGAATATTGGAAATATTGATCCTTCCGTATTTCTCTGAGGTAAAGTTCCAGATTGCTTGACCGGCTAATCTAGCCTCCTTGCCTGATAATCTTTTAATCTTTGCTGTACTGTTATTCATTAAGAAATCTCTTGCAAAATCGTCCATTTCAGCATTCCAACCATAGGCAATGTAAGCAGCAATACCTTCCACAAACCAATCAGGGACAGTAAATAAATAAGTGGATTGAAAAACTTCTGAGATCAAACCTCCAAACAGCATGTCGTCAATGAAAAGCTTAGAAACTTTGTAGACAAGGTTTTCTTCGAACTCGGTAATTGATCCTTCAAAGGCTAGCTCAACATGTGTTTTTAAAAAATTGGTTTGTCCACCTATGTCAAAGGTAGCTTCTTTGATACCCACATTGCTTTGTGTAAGATCTATATTGCTGTTATATATGAAAACTTTGGTTTTGATGTAAGGGGCATATCCCATTATATCGGTAATCCTGTTGTATTCTTCTTCAATGTACTCAGCTACATGTTTGGCTAGTTTTTGCCCTCCCTGATAATAATATACATCAAAATGGGGGGTGCTATAAAACCTCCAATCAAATGATCTGTATTGTATCCTGCTTTTGCCGAAAATCTCATCATTATTCTGTGCCATTGCCTCTTTTGGAGAGGCAAGCACAATATATAATATTAGAAAACAGATATATGGGTAAATATTTTTCAACATAAAAAAAACATTATCTTGAATGTAATGAATTGTAACGACTAATGTTTACCTCTTCTTTTAAATTTTTATTTTTTAATATAAATAAACATAAATCATTAGCAAAATAAGGAGCTAATGACACTCCTTTTGTGCCTAATCCATTAAAAAGGAAAACGTTATTTTGAACCGGGTGGTTCCCAATTAAGGGTCTTCTGTCTTTTGAAGCAGGTCTTACACCTGCTATCTGGTCAACAATGTTAAAAGGTACTTTTAGTAAATCATTCAATTTATCTACTAAATGGTTTTTCGCTTTCTCAGTGGGTTGGTTATCAAGTTTTTTCCATTCGTAGGTAGCACCTACTCTGTAATAGTTATGTTTTGTGTGCTTTACGATAAATACGCCTCTATTGAAAATTACATCTTCAGGTAATGGTTTCTCGGTTTCAATGTGCAAAATTTCTCCCTTAACAGGGGCGGTAGGTACCCAATTGAAGTATGGATTATCACTCAACGGTCCGTCACAAAAGATGATTTTTCTGGCTTTGTAAGGCCCGTACTCCACTAAATCATGTGAAATTTTTAACTGCTTAAAATCGAGTTTTTCAGCATGGTACCGACCATTTTCAATTAAATAATTTTTATGAGCATCAATCAACGCATTTAAATCAAGAAAACCTGAATATGCCAACATTATTCCTCCATAGGGATCATGAATAAATTCCTGATATTTAGCAGCAGTTGCTACAGAATGGATAAAGTTTACTCCACCGGAGCTAATCTCAAGGTCGCTCCCTATCCATTCATTTTGTTCTTCTATAGAAGTGAAAGGCCGATAAATATTTTTTTTAATGAGAAATGGCGTTTTCAGTTTTTCTTGCAAGGAGCCATAAAAAGATTCCAGGTAAGGGAATATTTCATCAGCAAGCCATGTTTTCTTCATTTTTCTTCCAGTAATAGGATTATAGAGGCCTGCTGCCACTCTTGAGCTGGAATGAGTGTTTTCATGATTAATAACTGAAAAAGTAGCTCCATATCTTTCCAAATGTTCTGCTACACAAATTCCCGCTATCCCATGTCCCACTATAAGAAAATCTACCATCATATTATTAAATCATATTTTAGGCAATCAGTATAAATTTCAACAAATTTGCATGAAAGATAATTGATATGATACATATAAAGCGTTTTGTTTTTAATCCTTTTATGGAAAATACTTATGTTGTTTACGATGACAATAAGGAGGCAGCCATAATTGACCCGGGATGTTACGAAGGCTATGAGGAAAATGAACTTGTCGCATTCATAAAACAAGAAGGTTTAAAAGTTACACAACTAATCAATACACATTGTCATATAGACCATGTATTAGGCAATGCTTTTGTGAAGGAAACTTATCAGGTGCCTTTAATAATGCATGAACAGGATTTGCCTGTATTAGAAGCTGTTTCTTCTTACGCTGCGGGATATGGATTTGCGAATTACAAACCAAGTAGGCCGGATAAATTTTTAAAGGAGGGAGATAAACATTCCATTGGAGAAATTGATTTTGAGGTATTATTTTTGCCTGGACATGCTCCCGGCCATATTGGACTGATGAATGAAAAAGAAAGAGTTTTTATTGGTGGGGATGTGTTGTTTGATGGAAGCATAGGAAGGACAGATTTACCGGGGGGGGATTTTGATACATTAATTCATAGCATTCAGCAAAAGTTGTTTAAATATCATGACGATGTAGTGGTATATTGTGGTCATGGGCCGGAGACAACCTTAGCAAAAGAAAAAAACTCCAATCCCTTTTGCGCTATTCATTAAATTGATTCGATTCAAAAAAGAGAAATGATCAAAAAAAACATACCTAATTTCATTACCGCAGCCAATTTAGTGTCGGGTTGTATAGGGATATATTTCGCCCTTCAGTCCAACTTTGTTTTTGCAGCCTACTTTGTAGCTTTGGCCGCTGTATTTGATTTTCTTGATGGTATGATGGCAAGACTGCTCAAAGTACATTCTGAAATTGGGAAACAATTGGATTCATTGGCAGACATGGTGACTTTTGGAGTGCTTCCATCTTTTATTGTTTTCCAATATCTACAAAACAATGAGGCAGGATGGTTGAGCTTTTTGGCTTTCTTTATGGCTGTTTGTTCAGCCTTCAGATTGGCAAAATTCAATATTGATACACGGCAGGGAGACCAGTTCTTAGGTTTACCAACTCCTGCCAATGCATTATTTATATGCTTTTTGGTGTTTTTAAGAGAGTATTCTGAACTGGCTTTTATTTTCACCAATGAAGGTTTATTGGTGATAACATTCCTTTTTTCCGTTTTGCTGGTAGTAGAACTTCCTATGATTGCCTTAAAGTTTAAGAGTTTAAAATGGGAAGAAAATGTATTCAGATATTTGATAATAGTATTTTCTTTAATAATCATAGGTGTTTTTCAATTTTCAGGTGTTCCTATCGTTATACTGCTCTATATTTTTATGTCTGCTATTCAGTACTTTAGCATCCGGAGAAATTAAATGCGCATTAAATGTGTTAAGTAAATCATATTAGCTACAGTGTTTCAATGAATTACAGGCTCCTTTTTATATTTCTATTGACAATCAGTATTAAAACTAATGCTCAATCAGTCTTGAAGAAAGCTGGTTTAGTAAAGATTGCTACCACACAAGAAGGTGTCTATAAAATTGACAGGGACTTTTTAACAGCAATTTCTCTGGACCCGACCAAAGTAAACCCTAATAAAATTCAGATATACGGTATGCCAGGTGGCACCATTCCACAAGCCAATGCTATTGATTATCCTATTGATCCACAACCACTATCAGTACAGGTAGAAGCCAATCAAAACAATACATTTGATGCGGGGGAATTGGTGTTTTTTTATTCAGATGCTATTCAAAATACTCGTTATGATTTTGACTCAGAAACTTATGAGTATTCCAATAACCTATATGCTGATTCATTATATTTTTTTATTGATTTTAATGTCGATACTCAGAGCAAACAATTGGAAACCTTGGCTACTAGCCAACTCATCAATGGGGCAACTACTATCGATTGGTTTGAAAGAACATTTGTTCATGAACTCGATGAAGCCAATATAGAAAACTCAGGAAGAGAGTGGTTTGGGGAATCTTTTGCCACTACTAAAACCAGGGATTTCACTTTTAATATCTCTAATGAATTAGCTACCAATAAGCCTGTTCATTTAAGAACTACCTATATGGCGCAAACCTATAGCGCTGCAAGTTTAAAAATATCTCTTAATAATTTTGATTTAGCAGATGTACAATTGCCAACTATTAATAATTCTGCGTATGGTCTTAAAGGATCAATAGTGTCGGAAAACTCTACTATCAGCACTTCTCTTTTGGCGGGCAATGATATAGTTGTTGAACTTGTACACCAAGGTTCGGGTGCTGACAAATCAGAGGGCAGACTTGATAATTTATTTATGACGGTTCCTCTGAAGTTGAAGTATAATAATGAGCAAATTATTTTAAGAAACAGAGAGTTTCAAGCCATAGGTTCTTATAATATCTCAATTGAGGGGGTGAATTCCCAATACATTTGGGATGTGTCTCATCCTATTAATGCGAAATCAGTAGACCATGTTGAAGGTGATTTTTCCTTTAACAAGGCTGCAGCAAATACAGAAACAAAATTTATTGTATTTAATGAGCAAAATGCTTTTTCCCCTATATTTATTGAGGAAATAGTCTCTCAGGATTTAAAAAGTAATCCCAATCCCGACTTTTTAATAATAACTACTTCCATATTTAAATCTGCTGCCGAGGAATTGGCCCGACATAGAAGGGCGTATAATAATTTTGAGGTGGAAATTACAACTACAGAGGCTATTTTTAACGAGTTCGGTTCTGGTAGGAGAGATGTATCTGCTATGAGGAATTACATTAAATATTTATATGATAAGCAAGGCGGCCAACTAAAATATGTTTTAATGATGGGAGCCGGATCTTATGATTATAAGGACAGAATTGACAACAATACTAATTTTATCCCCATTTACCAATCCCGGAATTCCCTGCATCCTGTGTTTACCTATTCTTCAGATGATTTTTTTGGCTTTATGGAGGATCATGAGGGTGAATGGGAAGAGAGCTCCAATAATGTTGATGATATAGATATAGGTATAGGCAGGATTCCATGCACAACATTACAGGAGGCCCAACAAGTGGTTAAGAAAATTATTGATTATGAAACTAAACCAAATGCTTTAAGAAAATGGAGAAATGAAATCTATTTTATTGCAGATGATGGTGATGATAATGCCTACCAAATTGATTCTGAGCAACTTTCAAAGTATGTAATTGATAATTATAATTTTTTCAATATTAACAAACTTTATCTTGGTGCTTTTGAACAAGAAAGTTTTGCAAGTTCTGAAAGGTCACCAAAGATGATATCTGCGATTGATGAGATGATAGAGAAAGGAGCCTTAATAGTGAATTATATAGGACATGGAGCTGAAAGCTCCTTGACAGATGAGGGCATTTTGACAAAAAGCATGATAAGCAAATGGAACAATGTGGATAGGCTGCCCCTATTTGTAACGGCTACTTGTGAATTTGGAAGGCATGATAACCCCAGAATTGTTTCCGGTGCTCAGGATTTGATTTTGAAAAAGGATGCCGGGGCAATAGGTTTATTGACCACCGCGCGCCCTGTGCTTGCCAATTCCAACTATAAACTTAATGAAGCCTTTTACAATAGCGTTTTTGATAGAGAAGGCAAGGCACCCAGAAAATTGGGAGATATTGTGAGACATACTAAAAACAATGGCCTTGATGGAGTCTACAATAGAAATTTTATTCTATTGGGCGATCCGGCTCTTACTTTGGCAGAGCCTATGCATCAGGCAAAGATAACAAATATTGTGAACGAGGCTGGTGAAACAGATACCCTGAAAAGCATGTCCAAGATATCAGTAAGTGGTGAAATATTTTCCTATCAAAACCAGAAAATGAGTAATTTCAACGGGGTGCTGACTGCTGAATTATTTGATAAGGCTATAGAAAGAAGAACATTCGACCCCAATACATCACCATTAGCATTTGATGTGTTCGAGAGCGTATTGTATCGTGGGCAGGCAAGCATTAGTAATGGAGAGTTTTCCTTTACTTTTTACATGCCCAAAAACATGAACTACCAGGTAGATGCAGGAAAATTAAGTTTGTATGCGCGCCCGAATGAAGGAAATGAAGACGCGAATGGTTTCTACAATGATTTTTATGTTGGAGGGAGCAATAGCATGGATAATAATGATGATTTAGGGCCTGATATTTCTGTTTTTATGGATGATTATAGTTTCAGGAATAAAGATAAAGTAGGCAGTGATGCCACCCTTTTACTCCAATTATTTGATGAGCATGGTATTAGTATTTCTGAGGGAGGATTAGATAAAGGGATAATTTTCACCCTGGATGACAATGATCCCGTTGAATTAAATGACTATTTTTATTATGATTTGGACTCCTACCAACAAGGAGAGGTTTTTTATAATTTAAAAGGTCTAAAGGGAGGTTGGCACGATCTGAAGGTTCAGGCAAAGGATGTGTTCAATAATTCATCTGAAGAAACCATTGAGTTTTTTGTGGTGGATAATGAGAAACTGGAAATTTTAAATTTTATTATGTATCCTAATCCTGCCAAAGAATTTACTAATTTTAAAATTTCGCAGAACAGAAGAAATGAGGATATTGAAGTGATTTACAACATTATTGATACCTACGGAAAAGTAGTACATGAGCAGTCTTTCCTAACTTCGGACCAACAAAGAGAAGATAGTTGGAACCTAAAAGGTAAAGAAGGAGTAAAAGTTGCTCCCGGATTATATTTTATCCGTGTATTTCTTCGTTCTGTAGAAGATCAATCAAAAACACAGCAGATTAAAAAGCTAATTGTAATCAATTAAGTATATTTGAGATAAATCCCTATAACATGCGAAAAGCAAAATTTATATTTTATGTTATTGCTCTGGTAGCGATGAGCCCATCTATCAAAGCACAAGTTACTGGAGGTGGAGTTACTCCTACAGGACAAAGCCTTGAAGAGCAGAGAAATGTCATTACAACTGCTATGCCCTTTCTATTGATTTCACCTGATTCTCGTTCAGCTGGTATGGGAGATGTAGGAGTGGCATTATCTCCCGATGCAAATGCTATGCAGTGGAATGCTGCGAGATTGGCGTTTGTGAAAAATGAAATCGGAGCATCCCTTTCGTACTCTCCCTGGCTTACTAAAATTGGTGTAAACGACATGTCAATTTCCTACTTAAGTGGCTATTACAGAATTAGCCAGGAACAAGTAATAGGTATCGATATGAAATATTTCGATTTAGGAAGCATATTTTTTACTGATACAGGGCAACCAGGAGATGGTTTGGAAGCATCGCCTAAAGATTTCTCTTTTGCGGTAGCTTATTCAAGAAAACTGAGTGACAATTTTAGTGCTTCATTAACTGCAAGGGTGGCAAGATCCAACCTATTTGGCGATTACCAAGGTAGTAACTTGGAAGACCCAAAGCCTGCCACTGCATTGGGAGTTGATTTAGGAGTGTTCTACACTAAATCTGTTTTGTTTAATGGAAATGATTCAGAATTTTCTTCAGGCCTGCAAATTTCCAATATTTCAAATAAGATCACTTATTCTGATGATGACAATGAGCAATTCTTGCCTATAAATCTTAGGATTGGGACGGCCTTTACTACCGCAATTGATCCTTACAACAACATTACCTTATCAGTGGATTTCAATAAATTAATGGTACCTACTCCAAATGAAGATGATACTGTTAGAGTTACATTATTGGAAGGGATGTTTGGCTCTTTCGGGGATGCACCCGGTGGATACCAGGAAGAGTTAAGAGAGATTAGTATTGCTTCCGGTTTGGAGTATTGGTATAATGAGATTTTTGCAGTGAGAACGGGCTATTTTTATGAGCACGTGACAAAAGGAGGCCGTCAATATTTTACAGCAGGCCTTGGGTTTAGGTATCAGGTACTGGGATTGGATTTTTCTTACCTGATTCCCACCAAGCAACAGAATCCTTTAGCTGAAACACTTCGTTTTACAGCGACTTTTAGTTTAGAAAACCTAAATTCCGAGAACAGAACCTCTATTACAGAATAATCATTTATGTTGGACAGAACCCAAGCGCCTGAAGCGTATATGTTGGATGATTTGGCACTTACAAAGCCTTCAATTACCAAACTTAAAAATAACCTGGAAATACATTGTCTTACTGATGATACCAATCCTGTTATAAAAATAGATTATATGCTTCCTTTCGGGAAAGTGAATGATCAAGTTCCGGGACAGGCTTATATGAGTGCGAAATTACTAACAGAAGGTACCAAGAGTTATCCGGCTGAAGTTTTACAAAATACACTTGATCATTATGGGGCGCATTTGGATGTTACTGCTGATTATGATCATACCACAATCTCTTTACTGTGTCTCAAAGAATATATTACCCCTCTTTTACCCCTTTTGAAGAGCATTATTACAGAGCCACTTCTGGATGTAGCTGATTTTGATAAACTTAAATATCAACAGATCCAAAAAGTGAGAGTAAATGCGCAAAAAAACGCATTGATTGCTACGAAGTTGCTAAGGAATAATCTTCTGAAGGGCACTAACTATGGAGTGGTACTGGAAGAAGAACATTTAAATAAACTCAAATTACAGGATGTCACCTCTTTTTATGAGGACTTTTATTCTCGCCAACCTAAATTGGTAATTGCCGGGGAAGTATCTGAGGAAGTAATAGGATTAATTGATGACTATTTGGGGACTCTAAAATTTGAAGTAAATGAAGTAACGTATACAGGGAAATTAACTCCTGATTATGAGGAAACCATCTTCCAAAAAACCGGTTCCGTACAAGCTTCATTAAGAATGGGGACTTTGTCCATTCCCAAATCCAATAATGATTATTTTGCTTTATCTATAGCCAATGAAATCCTGGGAGGGTATTTTGGGTCAAGGTTGATGAAGAATATCCGTGAAGATAAAGGCTATACCTATGGAATATCTTCTATGGTGATCAACTATAAACATGAAGATTATCATTTGATAGGAGCGGACGTGAAATTAGCTCATGTAGATGATGCAGTAGCAGAGATTTACAAAGAGATGGAAGATATGCAACAGCATGAAGTTTCTCAAGAGGAATTGGAAACAGTGAAAAACTATATGTTGGGCAAATTGGCAGGTCATTTGGATACTATTTTTAGCCAGGCAGATAATTATAAATCTAAATTATCAGAGGGAATTGATTTCCAGAATTATTTTGATGCTTATGTTCATGCCATAAGAACCATTTCTGCTTCAAGAATTCAAGAAATCAGCAAGAAGTATTTTTCAAAAGAATATTGTGTTGTGAAAGTGGTATGATCAATTTTTTTGATAAATATTTGTGTTAGCACTTATCAACTAATTCATTCAATTCATGTAGCTTTGCGCTACAAATATGAGCATAATCCAAAAGGTAAAAGCGGTAGAACAATTGTATACCCGCCTTGATTCAGACATTAATAATTTTCGAGAAAATTCAGGCGTCTTCTGTTTTTCAGGTTGTGGCAAATGTTGTACCAAACCTGATATTGAAGCTTCTCCCCTGGAATTTCTTCCTTTGGCTTTCCACTGGTTCAAACAAGGAATGGCGCATGAAATGCTGGATAAACTTCAATCAGAGAATTCATCAATCTGCATTTTATACCATCCTCTTAGTTTGACAGATTCCACCAAAGGAAGCTGTGGAAATTACCCCTATAGAGGGTTGATTTGCAGGCTGTTTGGCTATGGTGCTGGGAAAGATAAATATGGAAAGCTTCGTTTAGTGACTTGTAAGTTAATTAAAGAGGGACAAGTAGAAAACTATGCCAAAGCGGTGGAAATGTTGAAGAGAAATGAGCAAGTTCCTATATTTTCAGATTACTACACTCATTTGATGCAAATTGATTTTAGGTTGGCTAACCAGATGCTGCCCATTAATGAAGCCATTGAAGCAGCATTGGAAGCAGTATTGCAATATTATGCTTATAGGCCTTTTCCAAAGCAAGGGAAAGTGGCTTAATCAGCTCGCATTATAAACACCCTAAGTTTGGTATCAGAAAACCAGTATAATTTCTGAATTTTCTGATACCAACTATTATTTGCTTAAAATAGTGAATACCACTCTTCTGTTCTCTGCACGACCTTCTTCTGTATGATTGGTGCTAATTGGTTGTGATTCTCCATACCCTTTGGCCAGCATTCTGTCAGGATCAATGCCTTGTTCCAGTAAGTAGTTCATAACTGCCCTGGCTCTGCCATCACTTAAATCCATGTTGTAGTCATCGCTACCTTTGTCATCTGTATGGCCTGCAATTTCAATAGTGATCCCTGGATTGGTTTGCATTAAATTGGTAAGCCTGTTCAGTTCAGGAAAAGATTCCGTTTTCAAATCTGATTTATCAAAATTGAAATAGATATTTTTGATGATGACTGTAACACCCACTTCAATGGGATCTAAAAATAAATCTTTATTATAATTTAGAAAATCCTGATTGTCAAAAACAGAAACACTTTCTTCTAAATTGAGGTAGTCTGCTTTTGCTGCATGTATTTTGTATTTCGTAGGTTTTTTAAGTTGAACAGTATAAAATCCGTCACTATCGCTTTCAGTTTTCACTATTAATGTGTCATTTAAATCCAGTGAGACTGATGCGGCAAGCGGCTCTTTTGTTTTCTTGTCATAAACGTATCCTGAAAGCACATAAGGTTGTATGCTTTTATCAAGTAGAAAATCTTTTCTGATTTCTTTGTAGAAAACGTCTTTCTCCAATTTGACTTTTATCTCTTCAGTAATTGGTTCATAGATAGAGTCATTGATGCTGATACTATATACTCCTTCGTCTTTGAGTTGTATGCGGTATTGACCATCTGAAAAGTTGGTTGTAGTTTTTTTATTCCATTTATTTTGTTTTGCACTAATCTCTACCATCACAGGGAATTTACTTTCAGATTCCAGGATGTAGCCATATAAGAATATTTCGGATTTTATCGGCTCAATGAATAGGTCTTTAACAAGGGTAGTGTCTTTAGTGATATGGCGCAAGTCAATGGTATCTTCTAAATCAAGATAACCATTCTTTTGAGCACTAAAAAGAAAGGGTTTTTCCTCATAGGTTGTGAAACTATATTCTCCATTATTTCTTACATCGAGAATCTTTGGATTTTTATCCTTTTCATTCACCTCCAGTTGAAGGGCGACAGCCTCACCGGTTTTAGTATCCCGCACAGTCCCTTTCACTGTAATTTTGGGTTTGGGAACTAAGCCGTAGATATTCATATTGCTGCCATCTGCACTCACATAAGTTCTGGTAGTAAAAGCATGTTTCCCTGTGGCATCAATTGAGAAATAGGAATCAAATCCCGAAGTGTTGATGGGAGGTCCAATATTTTCTGGCTCTGACCACTTTTGCCACGTGTCATCCAAACGTTCTGTTTTCCAAACATCTACATCTCCCATGGTGCCTTGCCGATTGCTGGCAAAGTACATGGTTTTGTCATTATCGGCAAGGTATTGCCCGAACTCATCTTGAGGGGTACTGAGGCTGGTGATCAGTTCAGGTTTGGAATACGATCCATTAGGCTGCAATTTGCTTACATATAAATCGCTGTAGGCCTTTCCTGTTCTTTCACTCATATATATGACAATTGTGGCACGATCTTGTGTGATAACAGCCCCTGAAAAACGTCCATTGTTCATTTCTTCAAAATCTTGTATGTCAAGGTTTTCAGGTTTGGACCAACTATCCCCATTACGAAAAACCAGAGAAAATCCTTCTTTCTTTTTGCTTTTTCCACCTCTAATCAATAAGGTATTTCCATAATCTAAAATACTAAGTACCTGGTTAAATTTCCTTTTGTTCAAAGGAGATTCCATGTGTTGTGCTTTGCCCCATGTTCCATCCGGTAACCTGTCGGAATACCAGATGTCCTGTGTATTGTCCGTGCCATTCGTATTTTCGGGATGATTGGAAACTGTAAAATATAGCCTTTGATTATCTGAGGTAATAAGTGGGGCTGTTTCATGGTAGCGAGTGTTGACATTTTTGCCCAATTCTTCCAACTTATAAAGAATTTGGGGATCCTGGGCTGTTGCAAAGAGGGGAATCAATAAAAGAATAGTAAATAGTCTTTTCATAGTTGGGATTTTTTTTTAAAAAATAGGGAGGAATATTATAAATTATTCATCTAAATTAAAGACAAAAGTACGTGATTGTCATTTTTCTTTCAATCTTATGATTTAATGAGATAAAATAAAATCATGTAACTATTGTGAATTTATATCAGGATAATATTATTGTATTATGAAATATGGCTTAGTAGTTTTTGTATTTACGATTCTCTTCTCAAATGTCGTTCAGGCGCAAAGTGATGTTCCACTTATCGAAAGGAAGAAAGAATTCTTACAGAACCAATATTATATTCTGGGAGAAAATGTACCCTTAAGGAAAGTAGTAAAAATAATGCTACCTCATACAGACGCACATAAGTTAATCAGATCTTCCCGTAGGCTTAATTTTTTGGCTGCCACAACTGCAGGGCTTGGTTTAAGTGCAATAGCATCTCAATTGGTTAGTTTGGAAGATAATAGGGGCTTTAATTTTGCTATTGGAGGCCTGGGAGCAGGTCTGTTTTTAGGCGCAGTGGGAATTAGCATCAAGGCTGATAAAAGGGCTGATCTGGCAATTGAATTATATAACAGTCGAAAACTTATTAGTAAAAAAGTTTATAGAAACCATCTTGGAATGGTGTTCAACAGTAGGGGAATTGGAATTAATTGGACCTTTTGATCTACTTTTCTATCAGGACTAATAAAGAATATATAGAAGAGTAAGAAGGCTAATGTTAACACTGATAGAAATTGTTACATTGATTCTGTGTCAAAAGTGTTCTGCAAAGGATAAGCTACTTTAGCTTTCCCATTAAAATGTTATAATCATACTGCAAATCTTCTTCCAACGTGCTGATAGTTTTATTAATAGCCATAATTTGTCTTTCATATATGTTTTTAAGGGTAGCATTTTGATAGATAGGAGGCTGTATTGCTTTCATTTTGGAACTGAAGTAAATCAACAGTTCTATCTCGATGGATTTTTTTTGAGTGTAACGAATGTATTTTTTGGTGTTTCTCAAGATTTTACGGATGCTTTTCTTCATCCAGTAGTAATTGCTGGTATTGATTCCCCCGAATTGTAAATCAATTTCTGATTTTACAGCTTCAATATATGCATCATCGTCAGAAGATTCATAGAGTAAATAGGTGAGTAGTTCTTTATTTTCTTTCTTGAACTTTGCCAGCCTTAAACATAGCTCCATCAACTCTTCAGGAGAGCGATCTTTCAGCTCTTTTTTTATTTCACTAATGGTGGCTGCTTTCATGTGTATAAGTTCATTGTCAATGGTCACCCCGAAATAGTCGGGGCAGGCTATGGAATTCAATAAATTTTATTCATCCTCGGTTGGTATATTAAGGATTCTAAAATTTATGCTCACTTCATGTCTTAATTAAAATTATTTGGAATAAAGGTAAGCTGAAATAGCTTGTTTTACCATGAGAATTGCTATTTCCCTTTTGGGTAATTTTGATAGTAACGTAAGGGAACTATAATATTTATTCATAAGTTTTAGTAACCAATGTAGTTACTTTCAGTACAATTAAATGTAACAACTTCTTTACCTGGGTTCGATTTTAAATTTGGGTTAAAAACCCATTTGAACGTAGAACTCAGGTTATTACGAATAGCCTTTCAGGAAGTGATACATGATTTTTTTATGAAGGTTCGGAAACCACTTACCTGCCGTTTTCCCTAAAAGAAGGCAGATGGACACTAAATGCCATTAATTAAATAATTATTTAGCAAGACCGAGCTATTTTTCATGTAAAAGATTGTAAGTGGCAATCTTTTGAAAACAGCAACATACGTGAACTTAAGATTTTTTATCGCATTTTACTTCTTACTTTATCTATTAACAGGCTGTGATAATAACAGTGGAACCGGCAATCAATCTAAAATAACCAAGGATTCGGAAGCTATAAGTTTAGCAGATACGACTCCTTCATTTTTTGAAAAAACAGTGGTTTTAGATACTGCGAGACAGGAGGAAATCTCCAGTAAAGTCTCTGATTTCTACCGAAAAAATGGAGGTAAAACCCGATGGTTTTATGCAACAAAGAAAACTTCACTATTTACTTCATTAGTTGATGTTTTAAGTGCTGCTGAAGATTACGGACTCGATCCAGCCTTGTACCGACTTAATCATTTGAAAGATGAAGCAGAAAGCATTTATAATGAAGAGAAGACCGACACAAGAAGAATTTCGAAATTGGACAGAGACGCAACTGCTTCTTTTATATTGTTCATTACACATCTCAAGAAAGGGAGAATTGCAAACCCCGGTAGAAAAGAATGGATTTGGTTGAAAGATGAGGTCAATGGATTTGCGATCCCGCAACTTCTTGAAATTAATGATCAGTCATCATTAAATAAATTATTAGATACCTTGCAGCCTCGTCACTCTTTTTATGTCAATCTCAGAGATCAATTAAAAAAATTGAACCATAGTGAGCCAAGGGAAATCATTGAATTCAGTATGAAAAATCTGGATGATTTTGAAATTGGTTATGAAGATGAAAACGTAAAATATATCAGAAATAACCTTAATCAATGGGGTATTGAAACAGAAATGGGAGCAGGTGCCAGCCAGGTTGATAGTACTTTAATTGAAAAAATAAAAGATTTTCAGCGGTCCTTTAGCATTAAAGTGGACGGACTGCCCGGGACAAATACTTTGAAATACCTAAATATGGGGGATGAAGAGTTGAAAAAGTTGATTGCATTAAACCTGGAAAGAATGCGTTGGCTTCCGGAAGATATGGAGGGAGATATGGTTTTAGTAAATGTGCCGGAATTTAAGTTGAGGGCATATAAAGGAGGAGAACTACAATTGAAAATGAAAGTAATTGTAGGAGAAGAATATAATGCCACGCCAATTTTTAGTGATACTTTGAAGTACATTGAGTTTGGCCCTACCTGGACAGTTCCTCAAAGTATTATAAAAGAAGAAATGATCCCAAAACTCAAAGAAGACCCGGGCTATTACATTGACAGGGATTTCAAAGTTTATGAAAATGAGGAAGAAGTGGACCCCTATCTGGTTAACTGGGAGAGTGATAGCATTGAAGAAAAATATTTTAAGGTTGTTCAACAACCGAGCACCTCTAATGCATTGGGTTTAGTGAAGTTTATCATGCCCAATAGTCTGGCTATCTATTTACATGATACCCCTGAGAGCTATTTGTTTGATGAAAAAGAAAGGACTTTTAGCCATGGTTGTATCAGATTGGAATATCCTCAGGAATTCGCTTATTTTTTATTAAGGGATCAGGGCGATTGGGACAAGGATAAAATCAGTAAAATGATGGTTGAAGGGGAGACTGAAAAAGTTTATCTGGAAAAACCATATCATGTCCAGATTGCTTATTTAACTACATGGGTGGATAAGAACGGAGCGCTTAAAATATTTGAAGATATTTATGGGTTTGATGAAATTCAACTAAAGAAACTGGAAGAGTTATCGAAATATGCCAAAAGTATTGACAATGAATATTCATGAGTGATTAAAAACCATGATGGTGAGGTTTTGCAGAGTATATACTTTGGTAATCCGGAACTATTTTTACTCAAATTTGATTGAAGGTGGTGAAGTAGGATTACTTGATGCCTCTCTATTTTTCAATAGTAGAAGTGCATATTTTTAAAAGTAAAAATTTCAAATTCAATATCAATGCTCAAAAGATTTTTTACTCTCTTATTAACTATCCCTTTCTTTCTGAATTTTACAGCATGCTCCGAAAAACCAGATGAAGCTACCAGAATAGAATCCGAGGAAGAAAAATTAATTCATGCCGAAATAGATTCATTAACTCAACTAAGACCCCATCCTAAGGATATGGTGGAGGTAGATTCAATTCGAAAGAAAGAAGCATATGAGCTTTCTTTTTTTAACTCTCTGGATAGTTTTGAAGACTCAGTAAAATCCCTCTATCATCAATTGATCAAGAAGAATCCTGATGTGAAATTGGATTTCAAACCTTTTAGATATGCCCTGATAGGATATTATTCACTGAAGCAAGATGAAAGACTTAATGACAAGAATATTGTTTCGATCATAGATTTCACCAAGAGCAGTTGCGATAAAAGGTTTTATACTATTGATTTGGATCAGTTGGATTTTATGTTCTATTCTCTTGTAAGTCACGGAAGGAACACCGGGGAAGATATGGCTAGAACATTTTCGAATGAACGTTCATCCAATTCTAGCAGTCTTGGTTTTTATGTAACCGGAGGCACATATACTGGAATAAACGGTTATAGTATGCGATTAATGGGAGACGAAGTAGGCTGGAATGACAATATGTTTAAAAGAGCAGTTGTAATGCATGAAGCTTCTTATGTAAGTGATGATTTTGTGAAAAGATATGGAAGACTTGGCCGTAGCTATGGTTGTCCGGCACTACCAAAAGGTTTAAGTCGGACAGTGATAGACACTATTAAAAATAAAACAGTCATTTTCGCGTATTATAATGATGATAGTTACCTGAATGCATCAAAATATTTGGATGTGAAGCAGTTGATTGATGAATTTCAATCTGAGCAAGGGTAGTTATTCAGAGATGTTATTTTATGGCGAATGAGGAGATTTGGAAATAAATCATCTTTCCAAATCTCCTTTCTTGCTTACAATGATTCCTTAAAATGTTTGTTGAGGAAGTCGAAAATGCGGTTAAAATGTTTTCGAGGTTCTGTATGCCCACCCTGTACCGGAATATGCTCATAATAATACCCAAAATTTTCTTTTTTTAATGTTTGTATAATATCCTCTGACATTTCAGTAGATGGCCACATTTCATCCTCAGTAGCTGAAACCAGTAGGATAGAACCTTGAATGTTTTCCACGGCTATTTTTGCTTTTTCTACAGCTTCTTCGTTTTCTAACATAATAGAAAAAGCACTATGTAAATCATGCTTGAGAGCTGCAGGTACTGCCGCCCACGGCATAGGTACATAAGGAATTTCTTCTCCGTTAAAAGTCCATGAGGAGGTGGAAGCACTCATATTGTTGGCCGGAAAAGATACATGGCTGGGTACAATGCCAATTATTGCTCCATAGTCCGGATATCTGCTTGCAAGGTTCAAAGCAAGTTCAGCACCTTTTGAGCCGCCAATTAAAGCTATCTTTTGTTGGTTGATTTTAGGATGAAGGGCTATTTGCATGATCGAATCATGAATGGCATTAAGTGAAATCCTATCAAGTTCCGCAGGAATGTTTTCAATACCGAAATAACCAATTGCTAAAAAGGAATAACCCTGGTTAAGGAATTCATTACGGATATCTTTCCAGTAATCACTATCCCATGCATTTCCTCCTTCTCCACCACCAAATCCTACGACTAATGGCTGGTTTTCACCTTCTCCTAAGTACAACCTTGTTTGAATTTCACCATGATTTTCTGAAATAGGGGGAGTATATAATACCAGAAATAAGAATAGTGTGCCAAGAACCACTATGAGGCCAATCAATAATTTTTTCAACATTGGAATTTATTTTAAGTCTACGATGTCCAAAAGTATTGCTAATAAATTCTATTTCTTTTGATTTAAATCAAAAAGATTATCTTTTTGCCCGAACCCTGCTTAATGTTTCCTGACTAATTCCTAAATAGGAAGCAATCATACCCAGAGGAATGCGATGGTTAACGTCATGGTAGGTTTGGCAAAAGTGCTCATACTTTTCCCGGGCAGTTGTAAATCGTAAGGAAGTGATTCGTTCTATCAAATGGCCAAAAAGAGTGCCCATTGATAACCTTGAGTAGCGCTCCATTTCGGGGTAGTGGTCAAAGAGGAAAAGCAGGTCATTTACATCTAAACAATATACATCAGTATTTTCTATGGCATCAATGTAATATATATCTTTCTTCCTTTGCATGAAGCTCCGAGGCGAATTGATCCATTCTCCTTCGCTACAGAAATATTCACTAATTTCTTTGCCATCTTTCAAAAAATAAGTCCTTAAAATTCCATCTTGAATAAAGTAGCTCTTAGTACAGATTAAATCAGCATTATGTACAAGTTCTCCCTTTTTGAATTGTTCAAAACGAATTCTTTTGGAGATATCTTCTTTTAAAGATTCAGACAAGTCAATATAATTTTCAAAGTGTTTAAAAAATAATTGGTGCTTTTCGATAATGTAATGGGTTTATGTATTTTTCAATTCCTGCAATTAATACAACATGGTTAAGATTTTCTTCAAGCTTGCCATGATGTTATCTTGTTGACCATAATTTACAAAAAAAAGCCACTCAAAAGATATAGAAACTTTTAAAGTGGCTTTAATATAATTAATAATGCTTTTGCTTACGCCATTGCTTCTTCCTCATTTTCATATTCAGAAACAGGGATACAGCTACACATTAAGTTTCTGTCACCATAAGCACTATCAATTCGGCTCACACTAGGCCAAAACTTATTGGCTTTCACATAGGCCAAAGGAAATACCGCTTTTTCTCTGCTATAAGGGAGGTCCCAATTCTCTGCCAAAGCAACAGACATAGTGTGCGGGGCATTTTTCAATACGTTGTTTTGTGGATCAGCCAAACCATCTGCTACTTCCTGAATTTCTTTTCTAATAGAAATCATGGCATCACAGAATTTGTCCAACTCTGTTTTAGTCTCACTTTCAGTAGGCTCAATCATCATAGTACCAGGTACCGGAAAAGAAACAGTTGGTGAATGATAGCCATAATCCATCAAACGCTTAGCAATATCCTCTACTTCTATACCAAATTCCTTGAAAGATCGGCAGTCGATAATCATTTCATGTGCTGAGCGTCCTTTTTTATTTGTGTATAGCACAGGGAAGTGATTGGCTAATCGCGCTTTGATATAGTTGGTATTTAAAATGGCCAATTGAGTGGCTTCTTTCAAACCTTCGGCTCCCATTAGGCAAATATAGGCATAACTGATGGCCAGAATACTTGCGCTTCCCCATGGTGCAGACGAAATAGAAGAAATAGAATTGTCACCACCAGTAGGAATTAATGGATTACCTGGCAAGAATTTCTTCAGGTGTTCTGCCACACAAATTGGTCCCATACCAGGTCCACCGCCTCCATGTGGTATACAAAAAGTTTTATGCAAGTTCAGGTGACAAACATCGGCACCAATATTGGCAGGTGAAGTTAACCCTACTTGTGCATTCATATTGGCACCATCCATATAAACCTGGCCCCCATTTTGGTGGATGATTTCGCAAATCTCCTGGATTTCTTCCTCAAACACTCCGTGAGTGGATGGGTAGGTAACCATTAATCCTGAAAGATTCTCTTTATGCTTTTCCGCTTTGGTTTTTAAATCAACTAAATCAATGTTTCCATTATCGTCACACTTTACAATTACTACTTCCATGCCAGCCATTACTGCACTTGCAGGATTGGTACCATGTGCGGAAGAAGGAATGATTGTAACATTACGTTGGTTGTCACCTCTGCTTAAGTGGTAAGCTCTTATTACCATTAAGCCTGCGTATTCTCCCTGAGCGCCCGAATTCGGTTGCAAGGAAGTTGCTGCAAATCCAGTGATTTCCGTTAGCATGTTTTCCAGTTTAATAAACATCTCCCTGTAGCCTAATGCTTGCTCTTTTGGAGCATAAGGGTGGATATGTCCTAATTCAGGCCATGTAACCGGAATCATTTCAGTTGTAGCATTCAGCTTCATTGTACATGAGCCCAATGAAATCATGGAATGCACCAAAGAAAGGTCTTTGTTTTCCAATTTCTTAATGTAACGCAACATCTCATGTTCTGCAAAATAACTATTGAAAACAGGATGTTCCAGATAGGCGCTTTTTCTGACGAAGTTTTTTGGCCAGTCCAACTCAAGGGAATTGGCTTTTTCTTCTATTCTGTAAAGTGAAGCATCTTCATCAAGCACTAATGCAAAAATTTCCAGTAATTCACTCACATCTGCAATTCTTGTGGTCTCATTTAAGGCAATGGATACTGTTTTGTCCCCACTAAAATTAAGGTTGATTTTATGCTCAAGTGTTAATGAGTGAAGCATTTCCCTTAATTTTTCTGATTCCAACTCTATACTGATGGTGTCAAAATAATTTTTATTAAGTACCTGATAACCGAGTGATTCCAGGCCTTGGGCCAATAATTTCACTAAAGAATGTGTACGGATGGCAATTTTCTTCAACCCGGTTGGTCCATGATAAACGGCATACATTCCTGCCATCACAGCTAATAAAACCTGGGCTGTACAAATATTGGAAGTGGCCTTCTCTCTCTTGATATGCTGTTCTCTGGTCTGTAAAGCCATTCTGTAAGCTTTGTTTCCGGCTTTATCTATAGAAACTCCTATGATCCTGCCGGGAATTTGTCTTTTATAAGCTTCCCTGGTGGCAAAAAAAGCAGCATGAGGGCCACCATATCCCATCGGGATACCAAACCTTTGGGAGGTACCTACCACGCAATCAGCACCTAATTCTCCGGGAGGGGTTAGTAAAGTCAGGGATAACAAATCAGCTCCTATAGTAGAGAAAATTTCATTTTCCTGTGCAGCTTCCAGAATAGGTTTTAGATCAATGATATCCCCTTGTCTATTAATTTGCTGAGTGTATAAACCAAATATAGTTGGGTCAGTTACATCAATATCGGTGATTTTTCCTACTTTCAATTCAATACCAATAGGAATAGCCCTCGTCTTAAGCACATCCAATGTTTGTGGGAAAATGTTTTCATCTACATAAAATACATGTGCGTTTTTCTTCTTGCCTTTTCGCATACCGTAGAACATGCTCATTCCTTCAGCTGCTGCAGTTCCTTCATCCAACAAGGAAGCATTGGCAAGTTCCATTCCCGTCAGATCTGTTACCATAGTTTGGAAGTTGATAAGTGCCTCCAACCTGCCTTGGGCTATTTCAGCCTGGTAAGGAGTGTAAGCAGTATACCATCCGGGATTTTCCATGATATTTCTCAGAATTACACCGGGAACATGTGTATTGTAATATCCTAAACCAATGTAGGAACGATAAATTTGATTCTTAGAAGCCATTTTTTTGAACGACTCAAGGAATTCAAATTCTGTTTGTGCAGCAGGTAAATTCAAGTCCTGTTTCAACCTGATGTTCTTAGGAATGGTTTCTTCAATCAAATGTTCCAGGGAATCGGCTTTGACCATTTCCAGCATCTCTTTTATTTGCTGTTTATCCGGTGCATTATGCCTCACATCAAATCTTTCTTGGTAACGAGGGTTTAATTTCATAAGTATTGTATTAATTTTCACATGTTATATGGGATTTGCAAAAATATGATGCATTTTAGGTTTTTAAATTTAAAATAGCTTTAAATGTTTGTTCACCCCATATTTGAAGATAACTTTTGTAAAATTGTATGATATTCAGGCTTCTGAATGATGCCACAAAAGTACAATATATTTGATAGTATATTTGTTCAGATTACAGTAAAATTTAAATTATTTATCCTTTAAACCTTTTATCATGAATAAGTTTTTAATTCTTTGTTTCGGATGCTTTTGCTTCTCCTATCTGTCTTATTCTCAAGTGAATGAGTCTGTAGCCAGAAAATATGCAACCACTATTACTGATGCAGATTTAACCCGGCATTTAACTATCCTTGCTTCAGACTCGCTAGAGGGGCGTGAAACAGGTAAAAAGGGGCAGAAAATGGCAGCTGATTATATAAAAAAGCATTTTGAAGAAATTGGATTGAGTGCACCGGTTGAAGGAGATTCTTATTACCAAAAATTTAACCTATACCAAACCAAAAGAGGTCATTCTGAATTAATATTTGATAATGATACGCTAAAGAACCTTGAAGAAATGGTTTATTGGTCCAACAATCCAATGGAGAGATCAAAAGTGGAAATTGTTTATATAAATGAAGCCAGCAAAGAAGATTTGGCTCAGCTCTCAGTGAAAGATAAGTTTGTAATGTTTCAGGCTAAAGGACAATTTACTCCAATATTGGAGCAATTGGAAAGTGAAGGAGCCAAAGGAGCTGTAGTTTTGGCTGACGACAGTGCAAAGATGAATATGGTGATTCGATATGGTCAATATTATGCCGCACATGGCTCTACTTCCAGGAAAAAGCCTTCCCATAAAGGTTTGGTAAGTTTAGTGACCTACCTTGAGGTAGCAGAAAAAATATACGGTAAACCTCTCGATAATTTGAAGATTGGTGATAAGGCGACAGTTGAGTTGTATGGTGAAGTGAATGTAAATGTTATAGAAACTGAAAATGTACTGGGCTTTTTGGAAGGTGGTGAGAAGAAAGATGAAATTCTGGTATTGACTGCCCATTATGATCATGAAGGGATTAAAAATGGTGAAATTTACAATGGTGCTGATGATGATGCCTCCGGAACAACAGCTGTAATGGAAATAGCCGAGGCTTTTGCATTGGCCAAAAAAGATGGATATACACCAAGAAGAAGTATATTGTTTATGCCAGTAACAGGAGAGGAAAAAGGGCTTTTGGGCTCTGCTTATTATGCAGAAAACCCGGTTTTCCCCTTGGAGCAAACAATTGCCAACTTGAATATTGATATGATAGGACGTGTAGATTCCGTGCATAAAGAAAACAGGGAATTTGTTTATTTAATTGGTTCTAATAGAATTTCAACCGAACTGCATGAGATCAGTGAAAGTATCAATTCCAACTATACCAAGCTGGATTTAGATTATACTTACAATGCAGAAGACCATCCGGATAGAATTTATTACAGATCTGATCATTGGAACTTTGCCAAAAATGGAGTGCCAATCATATTTTATTTTAATGGTACGCACAAGGATTATCACAAACCGACTGATACAGTTGATAAAATAGAATTTGATCTCTTGAAAAAAAGGACCGATTTAGTTTTTTACACCGCATGGGAATTGGCTAACAGAGAGGGAAGACCATTGGTGGATGAGGTGGAAGAGGAAGTTGAAATAAAGGAATAGAAAGTGTGAACTCCGGTAAGTTGCAATGAAAGTTGTTTAAATATTGTTAATGGGAAAAATATGCTATTATGGCTGTTAAAACAAATATCGATAACTTAAAGCAGTTTACCGGATTAACTCGATTTGCTTCTAAAATATATAGGGCCAATAAGAGAAATGAACCAAAAGACTTTATGGATATTCATAGTGAAGAAGTTCTCGGGTTATTAAAAAGTCTGTTTGAAAATAAAGTGGAATATATATTGGTAGGAGGCGTAGCAACTGTTTTTCATGGACATATACGAACAACTGGCGACATCGATTTATGGGTAAAGGAAGAGCCTGAAAATAAAAAGCGTTTAGTAAAAGCACTTGTTCAAGTAGATGTTCCTGCTGCAGAAAGTTACTTTAAAGTTCCATTGATTCCAGGATGGAGCAGTTTGACAATAGGCGATTCAGGTTTTACTGCTGATTTTATGGGATATACTTCGTTATTTAAGAAGGAGGATTTTGAAGAAGTTTATCAAAGGTCATATCAAAGCGAGATAGAGGGTATTCCTATCAGAGTTATTCACATCAATGATCTTATTTTGGAGAAGAAAAATTTAGGTCGGCATAAAGACTTGGATGATGTTGAGAATCTGGAGAAAATACGTGATCAAAATAATATGAAATCTTAGATATTTCAAGACTCCAAAATCCACAATTTAAGAAGCGTCTAATCTTAGACCTCACTATCTCTTCCTTCTCTTATCTTTAGGCTTTTTGCCAGTGCCACCTTTTTTTCCTTTGGCAGCATGAGGGTTCTTTTTTTCATGGAAAGCACCTTTGAAATCAGGATCTTCAATTCTTTTTTGTCTGTCAATTTCCATGTCAATGGCTTGTCGCTCTTCGGGTAAAGTAGCCTCTATTGTTACTTCTTTCGGTAACTTCCTCACCGGAATTTTCATCCGGATCAGCTCTTCAATTTTTCCAATATTATAAACCTCAGCGGCATTCACGAAAGTGATGGCTACTCCTTTATGTTGCACCCGGCCTGTTCTGCCTACCCGGTGTACGTAATCTTCGTTTTTATTAGGTACATCAAAATTGATTACATGGCTCACTTCGTGAATATCAATTCCTCTGGCAGTGACATCTGTAGAAACCAATATCCTGATATTTCCCTCGCTAAATTCTTTAACAGAGTTAATCCTGGTGGATTGCCCTTTATTGGCATGGATTACTCTTACACTGTCAGTTACCTTTCTTTCAATAAAATGAAAAACATTATCAGCTGTTTTTTTAGTGCTCACAAAAATGATCACCCGTCCCAGTTTTTCATTGAGCAATAAATGTTGCAATAAGTTGATTTTAGTAAGGAAGTTGGGTACATGGTAAAGGTGTTGCTTGACCAGATCCGTGGTAGTAGCCTGGGGCGTTACCTCCACTTTTTCAGGAAAATCAGTAAATTCGTAAGCGTACTTCTCCACTTTTTCAGGAAAGGTGGCTGAGAAAAACAGGTTCTGTTTTTTCATGGGTAAAATTTCCAGCACATTTCTGATCTGAGGCATAAAACCCATATCCATCATTTTGTCGGCTTCATCAAGTATAAATGTTTTAATATGCTTGGTATTGAGCACACCCATTTGATAAATGTCCAATAGCCTGCCTGGTGTAGCCACCAATAAATCACAACCTGCAGCTACTTCTTCAGCTTGTTTTTTGGCACCAATACCACCATATAGGCAGACGGCTCTTAAATCAGTATATTTTCCCAGTTCTTTCAGGTTTTCATATACCTGCATCACTAATTCACGAGTCGGGGCTATGACTAAAGCTCTCGGAGCATCACCTTGTGCATACTTTAATTTCATCAGAAGAGGCAAAACGAAAGCAGCTGTTTTACCCGTTCCGGTTTGTGCTATCCCTATTACATCATGTCCGTTTAATATCAAAGGGATTGCTTTTTGCTGAATGGGACTGGGTTTTTCGTAGCCCAGATCATCAATTGCATTGAATAATTGCTTGTTTAGTTTAAATTCCTGAAATGATGAGATATCTTGCGACATGAACCGATGATTATTGAATATTATGAAAAAGCTACTGATTATAAATGCAAAGATAGTGAATGATGGGCAGATTGAGTCAAAAGATGTTCTTGTTAAGAATGGTCGATTCGAGAAAATTGCTAACCAGATAGGTTCAGATGAAGCTGATGAAGTAATTGATGCCAAAGGAAAATATTTATTTCCCGGATTAATTGATGACCAGGTACATTTTAGAGAGCCCGGTCTTACGCATAAAGCGAATATATTTACTGAATCTCGTGCTGCAGTAGCCGGTGGGGTTACTTCATTTATGGAAATGCCGAATACAGTTCCCAATGCATTGACTCAGGAATTACTGGAAGATAAATATCAAATTGCGGCTAAAAATAGTTTAGCGAATTACTCATTTTTTATGGGAGCGAGCAATGATAATATTGAGGAGGTGCTGAAAACTAATCCTAAAAATGTTTGCGGGGTAAAAGTATTTATGGGAAGCTCTACAGGGAATATGCTGGTAGACAATGAGCAGACTTTGAATAATATTTTCTCAAAAGTGCCCATGTTAATTGCAACACATTGCGAAGATGAAGCGACTATCCGAGCCAATACGGAAAAGTATCAGTCTCAATATGGTGAGGAAGTTCCTATTGAGATGCATCCTAAAATCAGAAGTGAAGAAGCTTGTTACCTTTCCTCATCTCTTGCTGTACAATTAGCTAAACAACATGGCTCACGACTGCATGTACTCCATATTTCTACTGCCAAAGAGCTTTCCCTTTTTGATAATTCCATCCCCTTGGAGCAAAAGAAAATTACAGCAGAAGCCTGCATTCATCATCTTTGGTTTTCAGAAGAAGATTATCACGAAAAAGGAACATTTATTAAATGGAATCCTGCGGTAAAAACTGCTCATGACAGGGAGGAAATTATGAAAGCGGTTCTGGATGGCAGAATAGATGTGATCGCTACAGATCATGCACCTCATACCTTTGCCGAAAAACAGAACTCTTATTTTAAAGCGCCATCAGGTGGTCCGCTGGTGCAACATAGTTTGTTGGCTTTATTGGATTTCTACCATCAGGGGAAAATCTCATTGGAGCAAATAGCTCAAAAGGCAGCGCATAATCCTGCCATTCTTTTCCATGTGAAGGAGAGAGGCTTTATAAGGGAGAGCTACCATGCTGATTTTGTTTTGGTTGACTTAGAGAGAAATTATACTGTTTCAAAAGAAAATATTCTTTCTAAATGCGGATGGTCCCCTTTTGAAGGACACAGCTTTCAATCGACTATTGATTCTACTTATGTGAATGGAAGATTAGTTTATAACAAAGAAGGGATTCTTGAAGGGGAAAGCGGAGAGAGATTATGGTTTGAGCAGTCTTAAATAAGAGATTGATGGAAAACTTCTCTAAGTGAATGGAGAGAAATTTTCCATCACCTAATAATCTGAGTTCGATTGCTATAAAATGCCGTCCCCGCTAAGGCGGGGCAGGCTATGCCGGAAAATTAAGACTTACCTTTCCATAGGTCTTAATTTATCCGGTATCTCAGGCTAAATATTAATGAGATCACGGATACCGCTGTGGCGGCACAAGTTAATTTTCTTTTTTTTGAAAATGTAATCCCGATCGGGACCGAGATAGCCAGTCCCGCAACAGCGGGAACGTCCTAATGTAGTTTTAGGTAAATTTTTAAAATCAAATTCAGGCTAATAAGCAATGTATCAAATTCAGGCTTTCAATAATGCGTTTTTATGTTCCTTTATAAACTCAGTAAAAGATTTTGGCTTTTGGCCTGTGAGTTTGTAAATCCATCCAGTAGTTTGAGGAGTTTGCTGAAAGCGGGGTAAATAATGGAGCATAATCATTACCAGGATAAATCCCCCGGGTATTCCCTCTTTTCTTTTTTGAAGGTAAAACCTTAATAAATTAGGGGAAATAAATCTGATTTCTCTGCCGACTCCTTTAGAGATTTTTGCTGCCATTTCTGTAAAACTCAGTTGTTCCTCATTGGTGAGTTCATAAGCTTTATTTACATGTTGCTCAGGATAAATTATGATGGGAACAGCAGCTTTCCCTACATCATCCACATCAATCAGGGTGAATTTTGCTTTTCCGGCCGGTAGAAATATTATCTGTTTTTCAATGATGTCTTTCTTGAGAGTAGTAGTAAAATTCTGCATAAAGTAGGCTGGTCTCAAAAATGTGTAAGGTATTCCACTTTCCACAATCAGCTTTTCTATTTTATGATGGGGAATGATACTGCTTTTCTCTACTCCCTGTACCGAAAGAAATATGATGTGATTAATACCTTGTATTTTAGCTTCTTCAATAATAGGTTCAAAGTACTTTTTTACTTCCGATATTTGCGGAGGCCTTAATAGGAATAAGCTATCGCAACCAGCCAGAGCCTGAGCAAAAGTATCCGGTTTTTCAAAATCAAATAAAGTAGGGGAAATATGCTCAGAGGCAGGAAATGTGCTTTTTATTTCTTCGGCTTTTCTTGCCCCGGCTTTAATGGAGATAGATTCACTGGCTTTTAATAAATGATGAATGACTGCTTTACCGATATTGCCTGTAGCCCCGGTTACTAATATAGTTCTCATGGATTTTACCTCAAAATGTACACATTTCAACAATCTATTGCAGATGCTTACTTTTTGATTTTAGTATAACCACTACTGCTAATAGTCCATTGTTTGATAAGTCAATATACCGTTTTTAAAAATAAAAGTTTTGGTAAGAATTTCATCAAACTTTTCAAAATCAATAAATCTTTGTAATTTACATACCAAACGTTTAGTAAATGCCGCTACAGAAAATTACACCTGAGGAAATCCTTTATAAAAGTATTAAAGTCTTTCGCAGACGAGGTTACTATCGTACGAAAATGAGTGATCTGGCAAAAGAGGTGGGATTAACTAAAGGAACATTCTATCATCATTTTGAGAGCAAAGAGGATGTAATGCGCAAAGCTTTAATGGCTTCCATCCAATGGTTTGAAACCAGCTTATTTAGCATTGCATTTGAGCCTCAATTATCAAGCAAAGAGAAGTTAGAAAAAATGTCTGAAAAAGCCTTTAAAGCCTTTACCGATAATGAGGGAGGATGCATTTTTGCTAATACCATTCTTGAAACAGCTCATGTGGAGGATACTTTTATTAAGGAAATATTAAGATTTTTCGAACTTTGGAAACAGGCTTTGATGGAAGTTTTTAAGGAAAAATACAGTAATGATCAATTAACGGATGTTGTGCAACAAATCATTGGAGATATTGAAGGATCTATCATAATAATGCAGTTGCATAAAGATAATTTGTACTTAAAAAGAGCTTTAAATAGGAGTATTGAGATGCTATAAAATTTATAAATTAACATACCAAACGTTTGGTATATTTAAGATTTTAATAAATGAATATGATTACGAAAAGAAATTTTTCAGTGGAGTGTGAGGATGGATTTGTATTGAAAGGAATGCTTTTAATTCCTGAGTCTCCCAAAGCTATCATTCAATTTAATGGTGGGACAGGTGCTAAGAAAGAGTTTTATTTACCCTTTGTAAAATACCTGGCTGAAAATGATTACGTATGTTGTCTCTGGGATTATCGGGGTTCAGGAGATTCAGATGTAGAGGATTTATCAAAATGTGAATTCAGTTTTTTGGATTACGGTATAAAAGATATGCCCGCTATTAAAAAATACCTTGAATCAGAATTTCCTGAACTTCCTTTCATGTTTTTCGGGCATAGTGTGGGTGGTCAGCAAATAGGGTTTATTAATAAATTAGAGAACGTAAAAGGGATGGTTAATTTTGCAGTTTCAACAGGATATTTGCCCTATATGCCACTCGGGTTTAGACTTAAATCATTTTTCCTTTTCTACATATTTACACCACTTAGCAGCTTTTTTACCGGCTACGTAAATGCCTCCAGGTTTGGGATTATGGAAGATTTACCTACAAATGTGGTTAAAGAATGGCGGTCATGGTGCTCCCAAAAGAGTTACTTTTTCGATTCTGAATTTTACGGAAAATCGGTGTCAACTGGGAATTTTGCCAATTATAACTTTCCTATTCATGTGTTTTGGGCTACAGATGACCCTATTTCCAACAAAAAATCTGTGCCTGCCTATTGGAGTAATGTAAGTAGCGCAAAAGGGATTGATTTCACTAAATTGACCCCAGCAGAAATTAATAAAATGTCAATAGGTCATTTTGGTTTTTTTAAAAAAAGAATGAAAGAGAAGTTATGGCCTTCGGTAGTTCAGAAATTTGATCAGTTTCTTGAGATTTAATTCCACTATATTTTATTAGGTTCAATTGGTGATGAAATAAACGCTAAGCTTTAGCCCGTGCTTGGTTAGTTTTTTATTATGCTCGGAAACATACCGATTAATTTACCCTACTAATTTCCTATCTGTCAATAAGGAAGGCTTAATAAAGTTGAATGATATAATTCACGTTTTATAATTCTCGCAGATAGGAATGCAACTTTTGCCTGCTTTTATACATCTGCCTAGAGACAATTAAATTTTTTTACTTTTATTGTAATAAAAATCTCAGTCTTAGCTACTAAATAAGTAGGTATTGGCTAAGCCTTTACTTCATTTATCATTTACCAAACAAAACAATCATCTATGCAACTAATCATTAAAAATCTGAATAAGCAGTATGGAAACGGTGTCCATGCTTTGAATAATGTAGACCTTACAATCGATAAGGGAATGTTTGGACTACTTGGACCTAACGGAGCCGGTAAATCCTCCCTGATGCGTACTTTGGCCACCCTGCAAAATGCAGATAGTGGAACCGCCACTTTGGGCGATATTGACGTGTTAAATAACAAGGATGAGGTAAGGAAAGTATTGGGCTATCTTCCGCAGGAGTTTGGGGTTTATCCTCGTACTTCAGCTACTGATTTGCTGCATCATCTGGCTATTTTGAAAGGGTTTGACAAAAGTAATGAGCGGAAAGAAATGGTAAACTACCTGCTTCAAAAGGTGAATTTATTTGAGCATCGAAAGAAAGCCGTAAGTAGTTATTCAGGAGGTATGCGTCAAAGATTTGGAATTGCTCAATGCCTGATAGGAAGTCCTAAATTGGTAATTGTAGATGAGCCAACAGCTGGTTTGGATCCCGGGGAAAGAAATAGGTTTTATAATATTTTGAGTGAAATAGGGGAGCAAACTATTGTAATTCTTTCAACCCATATTGTTCAGGACGTACGTGAATTATGCACCAATATGGCCATTATGGATAAAGGCAAAGTGCTTTATTCAGGAACAACTGATGAAGCTTTGCTCCAGATAAAGGACAGGGTTTATGAGAAAAGTGTGAACAAAGATGAATTGCCTCAATATCAATCCGAATTCAAAGTAATCAGCAACAAATTGGTAGGAGGTAAACCGCAAATTCATGTGTACTCTGAAACGCCTCTTAATAGCGGATTTACTCAGGCTGAGGAAACCCTGGAAGATGTTTTCTTTGCCAAATTAAATGAGCTAGTCTAAACCAGTAAATTCAAAATTATGTGGAAGTTTATTAAACATGAATGGAATCATTGGTTAAGATCACCAATGCTTTGGATCTTTTTTTTCATTATCACCTTATTAGTTTTTCTGGCTGTTTCACTGGATCAGGTACAAATTGGAGGGGGTATAGGAAACATCTATAAAAACGCTCCTTATGTTATACAATCCTATTATGGGATTATGTCGCTCATGTGCCTGCTTATGACTACGGCATTTATGAATGCTACAGCCAACAGGGATTTCAGTACCGGCATGCATCAATTTGTTTTTTCGTCACCCATCAAAAAGAGTCATTACTTCTTCGGGAAATTTTTGGGGACTTTACCGATAGCTATTATTCCGCTTTTAGGAGTATCGGTGGGTGCTTTGTTAGGCCCATTAATGCCTTGGGTGGAGGTTGAACGATATGGCCCTGTTATCTGGAGTGGCCATATACAAGGCATCCTTACTTTTGCTTTGCCTAATACTATTATTGCCGGTGTTTTGCTTTATTCTTTGGCAGTTGTTTTCAGAAGTAATATTGTGTCTTTTGTAGGAGCCATGCTAATCCTGGTTTTTTATGTGGTGAGCCAGGGGTTTACTTCAGATTTAGAAAAAGAATGGTTGGCTAATATTTTGGATCCCTTTGGTTTTCAGCCTTTAGAAACCCTCAGTAAATATAAAACAATAGAAGAACAGAACTCAACTGCCACACCTTTAATAGGGCAATTGTTAATTAACAGGTTGGTTTGGGTTGGCTTAAGTATTTTGCTCTTATTTGGTATGTATACACGCTTTTCATTTAATACCAGAAATGAAAAAGTAAGCAAGAAGAAATTGAAAGTACAAGAAGAAGCAATTCCTCAGGGTGGCGGATTAAAGTCTTTCAGTGCTCCGAAAGGAAATGGTTTTTCATTCAATGCGCTATGGCATATGATTGTTTTTGAAACTAAGGCAATTGTTAAAAACCAGACCTTTATTATTATAGTCATTATTGGGTTGATAAATTTAATTGCCAGTCTTACCAGCTTTTCAGGAGGATACGGTACAGTAAGATATCCTGTTACTTATGATGTGATTGATACCATCCGCGGAGCATTTTATTTGTTCATTATCGGAATCATTACCTTCTATTCAGGAGTACTGGTTTGGAAGGAAAGAGATGCCAAAATAAGTGAAATACAAGATGCCACGCCTTCAAGAACAGGGATGTTATTTAGCTCGAAGCTGGTAGCTATGATTTTCAGTCTGTTTTTAGTGTTGTCATTCACTATTTTGGTAGGTGTTATTACCCAGGGGCTGTATGGTTATACCCGTTTTGAGTTGGGGGTTTACGTTAAGTCTCTATTGGTATTGGATATGTTCCAGTTTGCTTTTCTGGTTGTTATCTCTTTGCTTTTCCATTACCTGATTAATAACAGGTATATAGCCTATTTTGCTTTTGTAGCTTTTATCATTGTTAATTCATTTATCTGGTCAGTTTTAGAACTGAACTCTAATATGCTGGAGTTCGGAGGGACTCCTTCAGGCAGGTACTCAGATATGAACGGCTTTGGTCCTTTTGTACCAGGTTTAATTTTGTTTAATATTTATTGGACTTTGTTTTGCCTGATTTTATGCATGGCTATCTATGCCTTTTATGTAAGAGGTAAGGAAACAGGATTTAAAATCCGTTCTCAATTTGCCCTGCAAAGAATCAAAAAAAGAGGAGTGGTTTTAAGTGTAATGATAGTAGCCTTTTTGCTGTGTGCCGGCTTTGTATATTATAATACAGAGATTTTGAACACCTATGTTTCTTCCAAGGAAATGGAAAGAAGACAAAAAGAGTATGAATTAAGCTATAAACAATATGAAGGGATTGCTCAGCCAAGATGGGTAAGTTTGGATTATCAAATAGATATCTTTCCATATCAACGGGATTTGTATACGCGAATCAAAGGAACGATTGTGAATAAATCTGGTGAAAGCATCAATGAATTCCATTTCTCCATGCCTGTTTTACCTGATTCTATGGAAATTGAAATTCCCAATGCCACTTTGAAATTGGATGACAAAAAGTTGAATTACAGAATCTATACTTTAGAGAAACCCATGCAAGCCGGAGATACGATGGAATTAGAGATAGCTTTTAATAAGATCACTAAAGGTTTCGAAAACAGTGTTTCTTTTACTTCTTTAACTCAAAACGGTACGTTTTTCAACAACGGTGACCTCTTACCTACTTTTGGTTATTTAAGGAATTATGAGATATCAGATAAAAACAAAAGGGCAAAATTAGATTTACCTAAGCGATTGAGACTTCCTAAATTGGATGAGTCGGATACTGCAAGCCGAAAAAACCCTTATATTTCTGAAGATGCCGATTGGGTAGATGTTCATACTGTCATCAGCACTGCATCAGACCAAATTGCAGTAGCTCCCGGAAGTTTATTAAAAGAATGGGAAAAAGATGGAAGGAAATATTATGAATATCAATTGGATCAAAAATCTCTTAACTTCTATTCATTTATTTCTGCAAGATATGAAGTAGCCAGGGAAAAATGGAATGATGTAGATCTTGAAGTGTATTATATCAAAGGCCATGAATATAATGTGCCGAATATGCTTAGCAGTATGAGGAGATCCCTGGAATACTATACGAGTAATTTCGGGCCTTATTATCATAAGCAATGTAGAATTATTGAGTTTCCACGATATGCTGGATTTGCGCAGGCATTTCCGGGCACCATGCCTTATAGTGAGGGAATTGGTTTTATTGCCGATCTCAGAGATGTGACTAAAGATGATATCGATTTGGTATATTATGTAGTGGCACACGAAATGGGGCATCAATACTGGGCGCATCAATTAATTGGGCCGGGGATGAGAGGTTCAGAAATGATGAGCGAATCATTTGCCCAATATTCTGCCTTAATGGTTATGGAAGAAGAGTATGGCAGAGATAAGATGAAGAAATTTCTTCGGTATGAGATGAATAGTTATCTTAATGGTAGAAGCGGAGAATTTGAAGCGGAAAGGCCCATTATGGAAACAGAAAACCAAGGGTACATCCATTACGGAAAAGGCTCTGTAGTGATGTATTATCTGAAAGAAATGATTGGTGAAGACAGTGTGAATAAGGCTTTGCAAAAACTCCTGGTGGATCATGCTTACAAAGACCCTTTATATCCTACTTCTATTTCAGCAGTAAAGGCTTTTCGGGAAGTAACACCAGACAGTTTGCAGTATGTGATTGATGATCTATTCGAAAATATCACTTTGTTTTCCAACAGAGTAATTGAGAGCAAATATGTTAAAAGGGGAGATGAATATGAGGTGACTTTAACTACTTTTTCTGAAAAGTTCCACGCAGACTCCCTGGGGAAACAAACTGATGTGCCTTTGGCTGATTACATTGATATTGGGGTTTTTGCTAAAACGGAATCTTCCAAGAATTTAGGAGAGCCTTTGGTATACGAAAGGAGAAAAATTACTCAGGCAGAAAACACTTTTAAATTTGTGGTAAAGGAAGCTCCTTACGAAGCGGGTATTGATCCTTATAATTACCTGATTGATAGAATGCCAGAAGACAATGTGAAAAAAATAACTGAAGAATAAGAGCTAAGGTTATATTCAATCAGTTATATTCAATCATCAATTTAGAAAGACAGCTGAGGATTCCTTCGGCTGTCTTTTTTTTGACCAATATTACTATTCATCAAATCCAGGTCTGATGAATTTTTCCGCATCAGGAAACTCCACTTGAATGAGCCTTTGTAATTTTTGTAATAAAACTAAAACAGAAAGGATTCCATCTTCTGCTTCGGGTATTTTTTCTAGCAACATTCCCCAGGCAGCAACAGACCTTTCTATACCGATGAGGGTTATTTTGGCAGTGCCATTATAGGATCGCTCTTCCGGAGGGAATTCCTCCTCCATATCTTTGTCCAACCGTTCCATTGCCAGCCTCTGGCATTTGGCGGGAAGAAAGTACATATACCATTTTATCACATCCAGTCCATCCTTTAGCTGTTGAATGTTTTCAGTGGTCTTTTTATCAATTCCCAACTCTAGGTTCCGGAGTTCTGATTGTAACTTGTCACGGATAAAGCCCAAACCGATTTCCTGATTAGCCAATTTATAATACTCAAGGCCAATGGCAGAAATAGGGTGAGCTTCCGCTTCTGCCCATTGTTGTTCACTTTCATTTTGTATTTCGTCCCATTCTTCCTGAGGAATATTATCTAAATTAATTCCTTTCTCTATAGCTACATCCTTTAGTAAATCTAAAGTTCTGGACAATTGCTCTCCAATTTTTGGCCAAAATTCAGGATCATTATCTTTGCCGTCCTTATTGAGGATTTCCAGTTCCTGCTTTCCAACAGCACATCTTTTAATAAACGGACATTTCTCACACCATCTATCGCACCAGTTATGTATTCCCGGAATAATTTGATTTGCGGACATGTTTTCTTTATTAAAACCTGTTGTATTCAGAACTTTGAACAGTTAAATTCTGATAAAGTTAGTATGGATTATGAAAAGATGAAATTTATATGGATGCTAAAGAATAAATTATACGAATGTTTGTCATTTGATCCTTATGTCCAGGTAGTTACGAATGATTCTCGTGTAATTGCCTAATAGGCTCTATTTAATCCGAACGGATCTTAGTATTATTGAATCATAAAGTTCCATCCTATGTATGGGATTAATAACAACTTCTACTTATTAAAAAGAAAAACTGTTTCTCAGGAAAAACCATACTTTTGTAAAGTGGTAATGATTGGCATTTTCAAAAAATTTAATAATACATGGGGAAATTAGAGAAAAGTCTCTTTCAAGCTGTAGATAACAGTTTCCTGGTTATTTTCAGGACTATTTTCGGTTTCCTGATCACAGCGGAGGCATGGGGTGCTATCATGACAGGTTGGGTACGCAGGGCTTTTATTGATCCTGTGATGACTTTTCCATTCATTGATTTTTCCTGGCTTCATCCTTTGCCGGGGAATGGTATGTATTTCTACTTTTTCATTATGGGCTGCTTTGGAGTGATGGTGATGTTAGGTTATAAATACAGGCTGGCCATTGGAAGCTATACTCTAATGTGGTCTTTGGTTTACTTTATGCAGAAGACGAATTACAACAACCATTATTACCTTTTGGTGCTACTTTGTTTTCTGATGTGTTTCGTACCTGCCAATCGCGCCTTTTCCCTGGATGCTAAATATAAACCTGAACTAAAGTCCTCTACATGTCCTAATTGGTGTAGATTATTATTTATTTTGCAGATAGGTATTGTTTATACCTATGCCGGTATAGCTAAACTAAATATTGACTGGCTCACTGCGGAATCAATCAGAATGCTATTACTGGCAAAGAAAAATCTTTGGTTAGTGGGCGATTTACTTCAGGAAAGGTGGGCTCATTACTTCATTGCTTATGGAGGAGTAATGTTTGACCTATTTATAACGCCACTGCTATTATGGAAATCCACACGGAAATGGGCTTTCATCACTTCTATATTTTTTCATTTATTCAATTCAGCTGTTTTTCAGGTAGGGATATTTCCTTTTATGGGTATAGCTATGTGTATTTTCTTTTTTGATCCGGTCACCATCCGCAGGATATTCTTTAAAAGCAGAATAGAAAAAACAAACATGCTTGTTTACCCTGTGAACAGGCCATTATTGGCAGCTCTCATGGTGTGGGTGCTTATCCAACTTGTTTTGCCTTCAAGGCATTGGCTTTATGACAGCAATGTGCATTGGAGTGAAGAGGGGCACAGGCTATCGTGGCGAATGATGTTGCGTAGCAAAAGTGGCCATGTCAATTTTAAGGTAGTAAATCCTGCAAATGATAGCACGGAAATGGTGGATAAATCCAAATACCTCACTTTTAAGCAGCAGCGTGTAATTGCCACGCGGCCGGATATGTGTTGGCAATTTGTGCAGGTGCTTAAAAAAGACTATGCTGAACGAGGATGGTCTGATGCGGAAATTTACGCCAATGGAAAAGTTCGATTGAATAACGGATTACGTCAGCCTTTATACGATCCTGAAAGAAATCTGGCTAAAGTGGAATGGTATCGGTTTCGTAAATCTGACTGGTTATTGCCAATGGAGGAGGATAAGTAAGAGGTACTGTTATGTGTTTTCTTCCTGAATCCATTTCCCAACATTAGGAGCTACATAGCTATCCATTTTTTGTAACAAATCATCAATATTTTCGCTCACTAACAACATCTTTTGATTGATCTCTTTTAGAAAGCCTTTATCAACCATTGATTGGATCATTTCAATGAGAGAGTCATAAAATCCATCGAAGTTTAATAAAGCAATTGGTTTTTGATGAAGCCCTAATTGTGCCCAGGTGAGCATTTCAAATAGTTCTTCCAAAGTTCCAAAACCCCCGGGAAGGGCAATCACCCCATCACATAATTCATTCATTTTGGTTTTTCTTTCGTGCATACTTTCAACCAATATGAGCTCAGTAAGATCTTCATGAGCAATTTCTTTTGATCTTAAAAAAGTGGGAAGTACCCCTATTACTCTTCCGCCATTGTTTAAAACACCTTCTGCCACAGAACCCATAAGTCCAACTTTAGCCCCACCGTACACCAGTCCAATGTTTTGGACGGCAAGGGTTTTGCCCAACAAGTTGGCTTGTGACATAAACTTCAAATCGATTCCCGGGCTTGAGGCACAGAATACAGTGATGTTTCTCATTATTTATCTAATTTATTGCTAAAGTAATTATTGAAATCCCCTGTCAGCAGACATAAGGATGAGTAAAACGGTGTAGCATTTTTGTCAAAATTACTATAAAATACTGATAACCACCCATAGGCTGCTTTTTGAAGACCATATAGGTAAAATAAGATCAAGAGGACCAGGTGCTCATAAAATTAATAAACTAAAATACTATAACCCTAAATCTACTGAAAAACTTTCAATAAAGTAGGTTTTAATTATACATAGGTTATTGTCTTTGATGGGTACTATAGCCTGGCTTCCACATCTGCCGCTTTATGTCCCAATATAAGTAAAACGCAGGAGAAAAATAGGAAAATAGAACACATAAATATCATTATTAGAAGTGATCATAGTTAGTGTTGAGTGGGAGCTTCTCAGTTTAAAATTAATAATTTTTAGGGTTTTTTGAGTAAATTACTTTCTCGTTTTTTATTTCATATGCGGTAATAATATTTTCCCTATTCTTGATAATATTCAATCATATAGCCACTAATTATCAAACACTTAAGCTTGTTGTTGTGAGTCGTGAAAAGTTAGTATTCAGTATTCTTTAAGTATGGCTGAAGAAGCTGGTTCCCCCCCTCATTGCTTGCGCTTTAAAGGTTAAATATGTCAACCTGTTTCAGGATAAGATACCCACACAATCTTTTTACTTTATTGTTATTAATATTATGCATGTAATAAATTGTTCGATTTAGAAATGTTATTGTGATAGCCCTTTGCTACGTTTGATAAATAATCAATGTAGCTAACTTAAATGTCGTTGTATCTATATTGATAGTGTTCGTCAAGGGTTTTGCAGAAAGTAAAGTTTCTTGGCTTGTTATCGATCCACCAAGACGTCTGAGGGAAAGTATGGTAAATCCTTATAGAAGTAGTGGTTGTGGGGATGTATTAATTTGTGTGAATGTTATTTTAACTTTAATCTGTTTTTTTATGGTGATTGACCTATAGTAACTCTGTTTCGGCAGATTTTTTAATAAAACCAAAACCTACATGAAATTAATCAAAAGGCTACCCCATCCTAAGATTTGGCATTGCACTATTCTGCTGTTTTTTGTAATATTTACATCAAATGCTCAGCCTGACCCTCCTACGGGCTTTCATTTAGTTTCGCTTGATGAATCCAATCAACTTTCCTGGCTGCCAACGGTAAGTCCGGGTGTTTCGGAATATCGTATATACCGATCTACAGATTCAGTTACCTTTAGTCCTTTGGCAAATGTACCTTTTGGTACAAACACCTATACAGACAATGGGTTAACCAATGGCCAGTTTTACTTCTATGCGGTTACCTCGTTTGATGGAACAGAGGGAGATTTTTCAACCGTTGATGCTTCTACACCTGAGAATGGATTTAATTCTTTTATCAGATTTGATGGCTCTGGCTATGGAGTGGTAAGTGATTCATCTTACCTCAGTCTGGATGATAGTGATAGAAGTTTCTCTGTAGAACTTTGGGTGCGTATTAATAACACTTCTAAGACAAATCAAACTATCTTAATGCGTGAATCGGCTTATGGAGGTAAAACCGCATATTATACAATCAGTTATCTAAGTGGTAAATTTAGAGCCTATGTGTACACTTCTGGTTTTGCCGTTGAAACCAATCCTGCAACTTTGCCTATTAATGAAAATCAATGGTATCACCTGACCTTCACCGGTGGAGATGTAGTCAATACTTACCATCTGTATGTTAATGGCGAGAAGGTGAGTAGCAGAACTTTTCAGCTTCCTGATGAAAATCAATCGACCAGATTGTTTGTAGGTGGCGAAACTTCTACAAAAAATGATGTTACGAAAACCTACACCATGAATACTAATCATTTAGAGGGAGATATAAGTGAATTGCGGTTATGGAATAAATTTCGGTCTGAAGCTGAGGTTCAGGCAGACCTCTATACTAGGTTAAGAGGGGATGAGGATGCCAAACTTTACGGGGTATGGCATTTTGACAGAGAATTCAATGGCTATACCTATAATTATGGTATAGCTGAATTGAATACAGCAAATTCACCATCCTCCCCCTTTGAACCTCATTACGAAAATATAAAACTATTTGGAGATGCGCATGAAGTATCTCCGGAAATCGATGTCATAGATGATGCAGTGAATGTACACACCAATGCAGAAGATGATGTGCTGGATATTCAGAATAATGATATGCTTTATGAAGATTATGTGTTTCCAAGTGTCATTGTTACACCACCTAAAAATGGTACTGCAGAAATATCTGACAGAACGGATATTTCATATACTCCTGTTTCAGGCTATCTCGGTAAAGATTCCATTGAGTACCTGATAGTTGATAGTACATTTTTTACGGACCCCTATCGCTTTGCAGATACGGCATGGGTGCATATCAATGTTTATAATAATCCTCCTGTGATCACATCCAATGGAGGAGGTGACAATGCATCTATTAATGTTAATGAAAATGCGACTGCTGTTACTACGGTTACTGCAACAGATGCGGATGCAGGAACTACTCTTAACTATAGCATTGTGGGAGGCGTTGATCAGGCACGGTTTAGTATTAATAGTAGTAATGGTGCATTAGTGTTTGGTCCGGCTCCGGATTTTGAAAATCCCACTGATAATAATACTGATAACGTGTATGTGGTAGTAGTCAGTGTTAGTGATGGAGTGGATACTGACCAACAGACACTAACAGTAACAGTTAATGATGTAATTGAATCAGCCACTTTTACTATCGATCCCATTGCTGATGCTGATGTTAATGAAAATGCAGTCTACACTTCTGAGACTCCTTCTTTAAGCGGGGAGGCTGCGATTGGAGACATCACTTATACAATCAGCGGAGGAGCAGATGCTGCTGACTTTACCATCAATGCTACCACAGGTGTGGTAAGTATGGTGGGCAGAGACTTTGAGAATCCTGATGATGCCAATACAGACAATGTCTATGAAATAGAGATCACCGTAACAGATGCTGATGGCAACAGTGCTTCTGATAGCTGGACGGTAACAGTCAATGATGTAATTGAAGCTGCTACTTTTATTATCGATCCCATTGCTGATGCTGATGTCAATGAAAACGCAGTTTATACTTCTGAGACCCCTTCTTTAAGCGGGGAGGCTCCGATTGGAGATATCACTTATACAATCAGCGGAGGAGCGGATGCATCTGACTTCACCATCAATGCCACTACAGGCGTGGTAAGTATGGTAGCCAGAGATTTTGAATCTCCTGATGATGCCAACACCGACAATGTGTACGAAATAGAAATCACCGTGACAGATGCTGATGGGAACGATGCCAGCATGAGCTGGACAGTAACTCTTCAGGACGTAATTGAATCAGCTACTTTTACTATTGATCCCATTGCTGATGCTGATGTCAATGAAAACGCAGTCTACACTTCTGAGACTCCTTCTTTAAGCGGGGATGCTCCGATTGGAGACATCACTTATACAATCAGCGGAGGAGCGGATGCGTCTGACTTCACCATCAATGTCGCTACGGGAGTGGTAAGTATGGTGGGCAGAGATTTTGAATCTCCTGATGATGCCAACACAGATAATGTTTATGAAATTGAGATTACTGCTACGGACTCTGATGGCAACAGCGCTTCTGATAGCTGGACAGTAACAGTCAATGATGTGATCGAATCAGCTACTTTTACCATTGATCCCATTGTTGATGCTGATGTCAATGAAAATGCAACCTACACTTCGGAAACCCCATCGGTCATAGGCACCCCGATCGGCAACATCACTTATACAATTAGCGGAGGAGCAGATGCTGCTGACTTTACCATCAATGCCACTACAGGCGTGGTAAGTATGGTAGCCAGAGATTTCGAATCTCCTGATGATGCCAACACAGATAATGTTTATGAAATTGAGATTACTGCTACGGACTCTGATGGCAACAGCGCTTCTGATAGCTGGACAGTGACAGTTAATGATGTGATCGAATCAGCTACTTTTACCATTGATCCCATTGTTGATGCTGATGTTAATGAAAATGCAGTTTACACTTCGGAAACGCCTTCAGTCATAGGCACCCCGATTGGCAACATCACTTATACAATTAGCGGAGGAGCAGATGCATCTGACTTTACCATCAATGCCACTACAGGTGTAGTAAATATGGTGGCCAGGGATTTTGAGAATCCCGTTGATGCCAACACAGACAATGTCTACGAAATAGAGATCACCGTAACAGATGCCGATGAGAACACCGCTTCTGATAGCTGGACAGTAACAGTCAATAATGTGATGGAATCAGCTACTTTTACCATTGACCCCATTGCTGATGCGAGTGTTAATGAAAATGCTGCCTACACTTTGGCTCCACCGCCTTCTATCACCGGCACCCCAATAGGAAGTATCACTTATACGATCAGTGGAGGGGCGGATGCAGCAGCGTTCATGATAAATCCTGTTGGGATAGTGGTCATGGTTCCTAGGGATTTTGAATCCCCCGATGATGCCAATGCAGACAATGAGTATGAAATAGAGATCACCGCTACTGACTCTGAAAGTAACAGTGCTTCTGAAAGCTGGACGGTAACAGTTAATGATGTAATTGAAGCTGCTACTTTTACTATCGACCTCATTGCTGATGCTGATGTCAATGAAAATGCAGTTTACACTTCGGAATCCCCATCGGTTATAGGCACTCCGATTGGAGACATCACCTATACAATCAGCGGAGGAGCGGATGCTGCTGACTTCACCATCAATGCCACTACAGGCGTGGTAAGTATGGTGGGCAGGGATTTTGAGAATCCTGATGATGCCAATACAGACAATGAGTATGAAATAGAGATTACTGCTACGGACTCTGATGGCAACAATGCTTCTGAAAGCTGGACGGTAACAGTTAATGATGTAATTGAAGCTGCTACTTTTACTATCGACCCTATTGCTGATGCTGATGTCAATGAAAATGCAGTTTACACTTCGGAATCCCCATCGGTTATAGGCACTCCGATTGGAGACATCACCTATACAATCAGCGGAGGAGCGGATGCTGCTGACTTCACCATCAATGCCACTACAGGCGTGGTAAGTATGGTGGGCAGGGATTTTGAGAATCCTGATGATGCCAATACAGACAATGAGTATGAAATAGAGATTACTGCTACGGACTCTGATGGCAACAATGCTTCTGAAAGCTGGACGGTAACAGTTAATGATGTAATTGAAGCTACTACTTTTACTATCGACCCTATTGCTGATGCTGATGTCAATGAAAATGCAGCCTACACTTCAGAAACTCCTTCGGTTATAGGCACTCCGATTGGAGATATTACTTATACAATCAGCGGAGGAGCGGATGCATCTGACTTCACCATCAATGCTACTACAGGAGTGGTAAGTATGGTGGGCAGAGATTTTGAGAATCCTGATGATGCCAACACAGATAATGTTTATGAAATTGAGATTACCGCTACGGACTCTGATGACAACGATGCCAGCATGAGTTGGATAGTAACAGTCAATGATCTAAATGATAATGTACCAGTAATAACATCCAATGGTGGCGGAGACAATGCCTCTATCAATATTAATGAGAACACCACTGCTGTTACCACGGTTACAGCTACTGATAATGATGCAGAAGCCCCTCTGACTTTCAGTATCATAGGCGGAGTAGATAATGGCTTGTTCAACATCAATGAAGTCTCTGGTGATTTGGTTTTCATCAATGCACCGGATTTTGACAATCCTACAGATAATGATATGGATAATGCATATGAGGTTATCGTTGCTGTGAGTGACGGAACCTTCACGGATGAACAGTTCCTGACGGTATTTGTTATTGAAGTTAACGCTCCACCTGTCAACTTATCTCTTTCTCAAAATACGGTACTTGAAAACGAATCCATTGGCACATTTGTGGGAATATTTAACACGGAGGATGTCAATGATACCCACACCTATACCATTGAAGGTGGTCCGGATGCTGCTTCGTTTTCAATCAATGGGAATGAGCTGGTCACTGCTGAATCTTTTAATTTTGAATTGAAAGATAATTATGAAATTCTGGTCAGAACCACAGATTCCGGTGGTGGGTTTTTCGAAAGAACATTTCAGATAATCATTCTGGATGCTAATGACACCCCTTCTTCCATTGATTTATCAAATAATATTGTTTCAGAAAAAGAACCGATAGGAACTTTTATAGGGGTGCTTTCTACAACAGATGAAGATGTTGATGATGTGCACTACTACGAGATAGTTGGGGGAGCTGATGCTTCATTATTTTCAATTGAGGACAATCAATTGTTGACAAACAGCTCATTTGATTATAATTCCCAAAATAGTTTTAGCTTAACTATCCGTTCGACAGATTCAGGGGAGGAGTTTATCGAAGAAGACTTTGATATCATCATCACCATCCTCGACCCTGATCATAAATTAAATATTCCGAGTGCCTTTACTCCAAATAATGACGGGTTTAATGATTTGTGGCTAATTCCCGAGCTCGAGATGTATCCAAATTGTGAAGTCACTGTGATGCATAGAAATGGACTTCGGGTATACTATTCCGAGGGGTATCAAAGACCATGGGACGGAACCAACGGCAACAAAAAATTAGGGAAGGATACATACTTCTATGTTATTGAATTGAATGATAGTTCAAAACGAGTTTATAGAGGCTTTGTAATGATACTGTAAAAGTGCTTTTTTAAATTAAATGATAAAATGCTTAGATATATTTTCTTATTGATAATATGGATGACATGGGAGAGGACTTATTCTCAAAGTGATGTTTTTATGACTCAGTATCATCAAAACATGCCTTCTGTTGCGCCCGGCCTGGCAGGTGCCATGGACTTTCTTGATATCCGTACATCCTATCGTCAGCAATGGGTGGGTTTTGATGGAGCTCCCAAAACACTGATGGCAAGTGTAAATGGTGTTAAAAAATTCCGGAATAATGAGTATAGACACAACTCTACACGAGTAAGCAACCTTTCCGCTTACGAGGGTAATGATGTTAAAATAGGGATTGGTGGATATATTATAAAAGATGAATTAGGGGCTTTTAACCAAAACTTGGTCATGTTAAATACTGCTGTACATGTTCCCGTAAAAAACAGAACTTACTTGTCCCTGGGATTGTCTTCTGGTGTCAATCAAACGGAAATCGATTTTGAAGAGATTAAGGTTTTTGATCCGGGTGATCCCTATTATAATGCATATTTGGAGAATACACCCTCCTCCACTTATTTAAGAATAAATATTGGATTGGCGTTTTATTCTCCATCATATTACTTGAGTTACTCAATCTTAAATGCCGGAGATGCACTCTTATCCGGATATAAAGTCGAAGAAGGGATCTTTATCAGGTTTTCTCATCAAATATTGGGGGGTTATAGGTTTAGTCTGCAAGAGAATTTGGAACTGATTTCCAGTAGTATAGTGCGTTATTCAAATAGAAATCCTACTTCATTTGATTTAGGGTTAAAACTTAGGTTCAATCAATTGCTGGACTTCGGTATAGTTTACCGAAATGACCAGACATTTATTGGTATGCTGGGTTTGGTTGTAAATGATATGTTTCGATTCGGATATTCCTATGAATATAAGAATTTAAATGTTCAAGGGTTTAAGCCTAATAGCCATGAGATTGTTTTAGGCTTTCAGCTTTTTAATAAAAAAGGTTATGTTCCGATTTGGTAGTTTTTTCCAGAGAGTATCTGTGAAAGTCTTTTTAACTTCTTTGGTGATACTTTATATGGAGCCAGCCCCATTTTTAATGGCTCAATTTAATATTAGCGAAGTAAATATTCTTTCAGATTCTATCAATAGTGAGGCGGAAGAATCTGCCCCTATTCTTACCAAAGATGGAAGGGTCTTGTTTTTTGTACGGACTTTTTCTGAAGAAAATATCGGAGGTGCACTGGCAGGCCAGGATATTTGGTATAGTCAATTGAAGGAAGATAGTACCTGGTCAAGAGCCAGTAACTTAGCTTCATTAAATACTATTGATAATAATTTGGTAGTAGGTATATCAGGAAACTATGACACCTTATATCTTCTCAATTCTTATTCAGGTCCTTTACGGAAAAAATGGGGTATATCTTATAGTACAAAAAGCGAAAATGGGCTTTGGACTCATCCACGGGAATATGATATAGTCTTTAATAGTCTAGGGGATTTTCGAGGGTATTTTGTTGCCCCGGCCGGGGATGTCGTACTCCTGTCATCGAATTCGGAAGATAGCTATGGTGAGGAAGATATATATATATATGTCAAAGAAAATGGCCAATGGCATGAACCTATTCATTTAGGTCCGGAAATCAATACAGCTGGATTTGAAATTTCTCCTTTCCTGACAAATGACAGGAAAAGGATTTTCTTTGCCAGTAACGGACATGGAGGCTATGGAGATGCCGACATTTTCATGATCGAAAGATTAGATGATAGCTGGGAAAATTGGAGCAAGCCTGTCAATCTTGGCTCACAAATAAATACAAAAGGCTTCGATGCCTATTTAAGTTTAAATTCCAATGACCTCGCTTTTTACAGTAGTTCCAAAAACAGGGATTTTTCTGATATATATAGTGCAATTATCACCTTTGAAGATGAATCCCCGGCACCTGACACTACAATCTGGTTGGATAGCACCAGTATTGCTCTGGAGCAGGATACACTAAGTAAGGAAATGCTAAGTCAGTCTACTTATTATACTGTCCAGTTATTGGCATTAGGAAAAAAAGAAGCACCTGAACTTGGCTTTTTTGACAAAATTGATATTCACTCTGTAACTGTCTACATGGGCAATGATGGTTTGAATAGATTCTCTATTGGTGAGTTCGATAGTTTTTCTTTAGCTGTGGAAGCAATGAATTCATACCGCCAGATGGGATATTATGATGCCTTTGTGAGAAAAGTAACCCGATACGAAGATCTTTTTAAGAGTTCTGGCAAGAAGGTGCTTGGATTATTTTATGAAAGCCAATGAATAATACAGAAAATCGTTAGGGCAGCCAAAGCAAGAAAAATGTTCGCTTGTGCAATGACCTGAAATAAACAATAACTAAAACTAAATAAGCTCAATCGCCAGCAACTCTGGTAATGGGCGGATCAAACATTATTTTTAACCAAAACCTATAGTATGGAATCTATACCTTATTTCTCAAGAAGTATTAAACTGATAATTCTTTCTTTTTTACTTATTAGTAACGTATTCTTAGAAAATTTAAACAAAGCAATAGCTGCTCCCGATATAACCTTTCGGAGCAGTGAGATACTGACCCGTGTAAGTTCTCCTGAAACTGACCCTGATCTCAAAAAAGTTAGCCAGGGGTCAAATCAGATCTGGTTTGAAGATTTCGATAACCTGTCCGATGGGATAAACTATCATGCGGGACAAGCCTCATGGGATGGTGAGGTTTCGGGGATTACGGGCCATTTTGAAGTAAAAAACCATGCTTATGAGGCTAATAATCTCGATAAGGAAGCAAAGTGGCGGTCGGAGGTGATCAATATTAAGTACCACACCAATGTGGGTATTCAGGTGGATATATCCTCTTCAGGTGATTTGGAATCTAATGAAGATTATATTAAGGTATACTATAAATTGGATGGAGGATCGGAAACCCTGCTGAACAATGGAGCGCAATATGGATCATTTGGCGGAGCTACAGCTACTATTTCGGGTTTGACGGGTAGTCGATTACAGATTATCATTAAAGTTTATAATGATAACTCAGGAGAGTATATTCGGTTTGATAATGTGACAGTTTCTGCGGATGCAATGAGTCTCCCCGACAACCTGGTTTGGCATGAAACTTTTGAAGGCCCCCCCGATTTCTCTACCTCGGGCAGTCAATGGACGAGAGATATATCCGGAGCATCTATTGGTTCTCTCGGATATTTCGAAGTACGACAGGGTAGGTTTCTCGGAAGAGATCTTAAAGGGGAAGCTCAGCTAATCAGTGAACCAATAGATATATCAGGTTATTCATCGGTAGACTTATCCGTGGATCTTTCAGGGTTTGGCAGAATGGAGGATTTGGATTACATAAACGCATACTACCGGCTAAATGGAGGGGACAAAGTACTGATCGGTGGTTTCAATAACACTTCAGCCCCCGTCACTGTATCCGCAGAGGATATTTCAGGAAATACAGTGCAATTCATCATCAAGGTAAACAATAGCTGGGAGGATGAAAAGCATACGATCGATAATATGTTGGTCGTGGGTGTGTCAGCACTGGAGATTACAGAAATCACCGGAGGAACCCTTTCCTGCAGCAATCCTGATGTAACGATAGGTGCTACAGCCAATTATTCGAATGTGAATTATTTATGGAGTGGGCCTAACGGCTTCTCGTCCACAAGCCAATACCCTACTGTTAGCTATCCTGGTACCTACACAGTTACTGTTACCGATCCTCAGTCTCAAAGTACCAATACTGCTAGTGTAGAAGTGTCTGGAGGTGGGGCAGGTACTTTTTGGAGTGAAGATTTTACCCATCCTGACGGCACAAGCAGTGATGGTGGGAGTACAGCATGGAGTACTGAAAACAGTGGGGGAGGAGATTTCGAAGTCTCAGGAAATGAATTTGTAGTCGTGAACACAGGTGCAGGAGAAGTTGCAAAATGGACTTCAGGGGTAATAGATATCTCGGGCAGGCCTGATGTGACGATCAGCATGGCGGCAAGAAGTGCCACCAATGGTGGAAATGGGCTGGAAGATTCTGGAGATCTGAAAGATTACCTGCGGGTATATTACATACTGGATGGAGGGGCTAAAACACTGGCTCATGAATTTTCAGGAGAGATCAATGGAAATAGCAGTGATGCCACTACCGTAAGTAGTGGGAAACTAAATGGTTCTACCCTCCAGGTCATTATCAAGGGAAGGACCACTGCTACTGATGAGCTCTATTATTTTGACAATGTGGAATTGGCTTCCACAGTTACAGCGACAGCATCAGCAAGTGAATACCTAAGCTGCACCAATACCTCGGTGACATTGTCTGGTGGCTCCAATACTTCAAATGCAACCTTTGACTGGACCGGACCGGGTGGTTTTGCGTCATCACAGCAAAGCCCAGTGGTAACGGAGCCAGGAACTTATGCTCTGACAGTGACTGTCCCTGAAACGGGATGTACCGCTGTCGCAGAGGTAGAGCTATTGGAATTTAACACCATAGCTCATTGGCACGAAAACTTCACTCTTTCTGATGGTACCAACAGCGATGATGGTAGTACAAGTTGGAGTATTGAAAATAGCGGAGGTGGAGATTTCGAGGTATCGGATAATGAGTTTGTAATTGTGAATACCGGTGCCGGGGAAATAGCGAAATGGACTTCGGAAGTAATCGATATTTCAGATATGCCGAATGTGACTATTACCATGTCCGCGAGAAGTGAGGTGATCAATGGTGGAAATGGACTGGAAAGTTCAGGAGACCTGGACGATTATCTGAAATTATATTACATATTGGATGGAGGATCTAAAGTACTTGCCCATGAGTTTTTAGGAGAAATCAATGGAAATAAACAAAGCAGCATTGTCACCAGTGGCGAACTTAACGGTTCTACCCTTCAGGTCGTTATCAAAGGCCGGACCACCGCCACAGATGAACTGTATTACTTTGACAATGTGATGGTTAGTTCTCCTTTAACTGCCTCGGCAACTGTGGATGGGAATCTGCACTGTGATGGCTCCTCAGTAACAATTTCCGGCAATTCCAGTGCTACAGAAGCCACATATAGCTGGACGGGCCCGAACGGATTTAGCGCAGACACGCAAATAATCACTGTTAGCGCCCCTGGCGATTATACATTGGTTGTATCGACTTCCGAAGGATGTACGGCAACTGCTATAGCCACCGTTGAACCTGAAAGCTCAGGCACGATCTGGCATGAAGACTTCAGTCTGGCAGATCACACAAACTCAGACAATGGCTCTACAAGCTGGTCCGTACAGAATCCCGGTTCAGGCACTTTTTCAGTAAAGGGAAATGAATTCAAAGCTTCATTCGATTCAGCTAATGAGGGTATCTGGATGTCAGAAGTTATCGATATATCCGGCATTAATGATGTTACTATATCTGCTGATCTGAAAAGCGCAACCGCCAGTTCGAATGATTATTTTGAGTCAGAGGATTACATACGAGCATATTATAAAATAGATGGTGGAGCAGAAATATTGATTTTTGAAAATAATGGGGGGCTTAATGGAGCAAATAATTCAACATCAACAAAAAGTATTGAATCCGGACCATTTAATGGTAATACTGTTCAGGTCATTTTAAGAGTAAATAATTCGCATTCCACTGAGAAATATTATTTCGATAACATAGCTGTCAAGGGGTCTGGTCAGAGTACTGTGGATGCTACAGCGACAGTAGAAGGTATTCTTACTTGCAACAATACTTCCGTGGATATCACAGGAGGGTCTTCTGAGTCTGATGCCACCTATAGCTGGACTGGCCCGGACGGATTTACCACAGATACGCAATTAATTACTGTGAGTACCCCTGGAGACTATACCCTGGTGGTGTCTTCTGGCGGGGGATGTACGGGAACTGCTACTGCCACTGTTACGCAAAACACAAGTCCACCGGATGTAACAGCCTCGGTAGATGGTGTGCTGGACTGTTCTTCCGGTTCAGTTACTTTATTGGGTAGTTCCACTACTCTGAATGTGAACTACAGTTGGATGGGTCCGGACAATTTCAATTCGAACTCGCAAAATCCGACAGCCAGTCAAGCGGGACTCTACACCTTGACCGTAACAGATCCTGTAAACGGTTGTACTGCATCCCAGTCGGTGGAGGTAACTGCCGGGAGCGCCTCTGCCAGCGATTTTTGGGTAGAGGACTTTTCACACCCCAACGGCACTACCGTTGACAATGGCAGCACTGCCTGGTCGATCCAAAACCCGGGCACAGGCACCTTCTCCGTCAAAAACAACGAACTCAAGGCTTCCTTCGAATCGGCCAACGAAGGGATCTGGCTATCTGAGGTTATTGACATTTCAGGCAAGACAGATGTGTCTATTTCGACTTCCTTGCGAAGTGAGGTACTAGGTGATTTTGAAAGTGATGACTACATTCGAGTGTCTTATGTACTAGACGGGGGAGCAGAAACGCTGTTCTTTGAGGATCATTACGGCCTGGATGGTGCCAACACTGCTGCTACGGGATCTGCGATGGCATTGTCTCCGACTCTTAATGGTAGTACGCTTCGGGTGATCATACGCCTTCGAAACACTTGGGATGATGAGCGATATTATATAGAGAATGTGACGCTAACTGGCACACCGGTCTATGAAGCTGTTACACCTTCAGTCTCAGTAAGCGGGGTGCTGACCTGCTCCAATACTTCCGTAGATATCACAGGAGGGTCTTTTGAGCCTGATGCCACCTATAGCTGGACTGGCCCGAACGGATTTACCGCAGATACGCAAGTAATTACTGTAAGTACCCCTGGAGACTATACCCTGGTCGTGTTATCGGCCGGAGGGTGTACAGGAACAGCCACTGCAACAGTTACGCAAAATACAAACCCACCGGATGTAACAGCCTCCGTAGATGGTGCGCTGGACTGTTCTTCCGGTTCAGTTACTTTATTGGGTAGTTCCACTACTCCGAATGCGATCTACAGTTGGGCGGGTCCGGACAACTTCAGTTCGAACTCACAAAACCCGACAGCCAATGAAGCGGGACTCTACACTTTAACCGTAACAGATCCGGCAAATGAATGTACTTCTTCCCAAACTGTTACTGTTACCGATGGCAACTCCGGTTCGGGCACCGTATGGTTAGAAGATTTTAATGATCTTGCCGATGGCACAACATCAGACAATGGAAGCACATCCTGGTCCATTGATGATTCAGGGATTAATACCGGGTATATGGAAGTTAGGAGCCAAAGATTTGTTGCCCATGGTTCAGGTATAGATTCGGAGTTAGGCCGTGGGGTTTGGACATCAGAAGTGATTGATATTTCAACTTTTACAGATGTAGTTCTTTCAGTAGATATAGAAGGAGAGGGATCTTTGGATAGTGGAGAGGATTACATCCGCATTTATTATAAGCTGGATGGAGGTTCGGAAACGCTTTTCATAGATGGCGACAAAGATGGTAGCTTTACCAGTGCCACAGTGTCATCACATATGCTAAACGGTTCTACGGTTCAACTTGTGATTCGCACAAAAAGTACTGGTGATAGTGAGTTTTATTATTATGACAACATAACTGTAAAGGGGACAGGACAGAGTAGCCTTGATGTCACGGCTACTGCAAATGGAGTGTTAAGTTGCAACAATACTTCTGTGAGTATTACGGGAGAGTCTTCTGAATCCGATGTTACTTATAGTTGGACAGGGCCAAATAATTTCACGGCCGATACAGAGGTAATTAATGTCAGTGTGCCTGGTGACTACACACTGGTCGTGTCATTAGCAGGAGGGTGTACAGGAACTGCTACTGCAACAGTTATACAAAATATTAGCCTGCCAGAAGGAGTGACTGCCAGCAACAGTGGCCCGCTTACCTGTGCAACCACCAGTGTGGAGCTGACAGGTTCCACGACCACTACAGGCGTGAGCTACCGTTGGTTGTTTTCCGGAACGGAGATCGCAACTACTGCGACCACTATGGTAAGTGCTCCTGGAGAGTATACTTTGGAAGTAACCAAAGAAAGTACCGGTTGCACAACTACCACCACTACTGAAGTGGAAATAGATGAGTCACAACCGGAAGGAGTGACAGCCAGCAACAGCGGACCATTGACTTGTGAAACCACCAGCGTAGAGCTGACAGGATCCACGACTACAACAGGAGTAAGCTACCGTTGGTTAAGTGGCAGCAGTGAGATAGCGACTACTGCGACCACTACAGTAAGTGCTCCTGGAACATACACTTTAGAAGTAACGAAAGAAAGTACCGGCTGCACAACTACCACCACTACCGAAGTAGGTATAGATGAGTCACAACCAGAAGGAGTGACAGCGAGCAACAATGGCCCGCTTACCTGTGCAACCACCAGCGTAGAGCTGACAGGATCCACGACTACAGCAGGCGTGAGCTACCGCTGGTTAAGTGATGGTAGTGAGATAGCGACCACAGCAACTACCACAGTCAATTCCCCAGGTGAATACACTTTGGAAGTAACCAAAGAAGGTACAGGTTGCACAACTACTACCACTACTGAAGTGGAAATAGATGAGTCACAACCGGAAGGAGTGACAGCCAGCAACAGCGGACCATTGACGTGTGAAACCACCAGCGTAGAGCTGACAGGTTCCACGACTACAGCAGGCGTGAGCTACCGTTGGTTAAGTGGCAGCAATGAGATTGCAACCACAGCTACTACTACAGTAAGTGCTCCTGGAGAGTATACTTTGGAAGTAACCAAAGAAAGTACCGGCTGTACGACTACCACAACCACCGAAGTGGAAATAGATGAGTCACAACCCGAAGGCGTGACAGCGAGCAACAGCGGACCATTGACTTGTGCAACCACCAGCGTAGAGCTGACAGGATCCACGACTACAGCAGGCGTGAGCTACCGCTGGTTAAGTGATGGTAGTGAGATAGCGACCACAGCAACTACCACAGTCAATTCCCCAGGTGAATACACTTTGGAAGTAACCAAAGAAAGTACCGGTTGCACAACTACCACCACTACTGAAGTGGAAATAGATGAGTCACAACCGGAAGGAGTGACAGCCAGCAACAGCGGACCATTGACTTGTGCAACCACCAGCGTAGAGCTGACAGGATCCACGACCACGACAGGCGTGAGCTACCGCTGGTTAAGTGATGGTAGTGAGATAGCGACCACAGCAACTACCACAGTCAATTCCCCAGGTGAATACACTTTAGAAGTGACCAAAGAGAGTACCGGCTGTACGACTACCACGACTACTGAGGTGGAAATAGATGAGTCACAACCAGAAGGAGTGACAGCCAGCAATAGCGGCCCATTGACTTGTGAAACCACCAGCGTAGAGCTGACAGGTTCCACGACTACAGCAGGCGTGAGCTACCGTTGGTTAAGTGGCAGCAATGAGATTGCAACCAAAGCAACTACCACAGTCAATTCCCCAGGTGAATACACTTTGGAAGTAACCAAAGAAAGTACCGGTTGCACAACTACCACCACTACTGAAGTGGAAATAGATGAGTCACAACCGGAAGGAGTGACAGCC
>NZ_JAEQBW010000016.1 GCF_016679925.1 Marivirga aurantiaca | reverse complement strand
AAGCAACTAAAATACACTCTCCCCAAATCTAAAGAGATAAAAACCAAAATCCTGAAGCCCACTCAGGAGCAGGAATGGCTATTGAATATGAAAATTTAATTTTGGGTCACGCGTTGCACAAAACAGGAGAAGAATGAAATTTGAAGTAGGGTAGTGGCTGGTAGATTTGCTACAGGTCAGCACCGCAGGTCAGACCGGTTTTAAAGCTTTGAGGCGGGATGTCTGATGTTTTCAACGTACCGACATCAGTGCTTCACTGAAAGCCGTGGTTCGTGTCTCACGAACCACTAGTACTGCCAACTTTGATTCGACCATCTGACTCAAATAGCTATCTTTTCTGCTTCCGATCGGTGCGCCACCGACCGGGGGCCAGGTCAGCACCGCAGTCGTGATATTTTAGAGAACTGAAATTAGAACGTCCTTGCGAGCGCAGCGTGGCAAACTTTGTCAACTCCTCTCACAGCCGTGGTTCGTGTCTCACGAACCACTTAGTACTACCAACCTTAACCATTCCTACCAGGTCAGTACCGCAGGTCAGACCGGTTTTAACGCAAAACTTGTTGGCTAAGCTCCGCTACTACCTATTTTGCCAACTCGCTTTAGTCATTTCATATACAAAGTTATGCTTCACCGCTTCCCCAAAGTAGGCCACTTCAATTTCACCTGTTTTAACAGCACCTAATTTAGTCATTGCCTTTTGAGAGCGAATATTGGTTGAGCCCACATGAAATATGACCTTTTCCACAAATTGAAAGGCATAATCCAGCATCAAGGTTTTCAGCGCCTGGTTATAGCCCTTTCCCCAACAACTTTTGGCCAAAAATGTATAGCCGATATGCACGGACTTGTCTTCTTCATTATAGTCATAGAAGCGGGAACTTCCCACTGCGTTTCCCATGGCATCATAAACTAAAAATGCCCCACCGGACTCCATGGCCCCCTTGAAGAAATTTTCAAATACCTCTCTTTGATAACGATTTTTGTTGGGATGTTGCTCCCATACTTCGGGATCTGATGCCACCTTGAAGAGTTGTTCAAAATCAGTAAGTTGTAGTGGATGCAGACTGATGAGGCTGTCTTTCAAATGAGCAGGCTGTAAATTAAAGGAATGAAGTGACATATAAGATGTATTTATGGCGGTAAATTATGTAGATTTTTTGGTTTCTTCTAAATCCATTATGCCAAAAATAATAAATCTGTAAATTTGAACGGAATTTAGTTGTAGTGCTTGTTGGTAACCCCTTGATTGATACTAATAATGAAAAACCATAATGGAGAGCAACATCATATTTAGAAAAGCAAAGCAGGAGGACTTGCCTGCAATTGTACAATTATTGGCCAATGACCCACTGGGTAGCACAAGAGAGGACTTTACAATTCCTGTTTCCGAAAAGTACCAGGAAGCCTTCCGGAACATCAATAATGACCCCCATCAGGAATTGATAGTGGCAGAAGCTAAAACCGAAGCTGAAATTGTAGGCACCTTACAATTATCATTTATCCAATACCTAACCTATCAGGGAGGAATCAGGGCTCAGATTGAGGCCGTGAGGGTAAGTGAGCGGTATAGGGGCAATAAGGTAGGCCAGCAAATGATTAACTGGACAATTGATCGTGCAAAAGCCAGAAAGGCACATCTTATTCAGCTGACTACAGATAAAATGAGGCCTGATGCGCTTCGTTTTTACGAAAGATTAGGCTTTAAAGCCTCCCATGAAGGGATGAAAATGAGACTTTGAGAGAGGGAGGAATGTTTCACCCTCTCTATGAAAGTTTGTTCAGTTAAACTCCAGTTTCACCATAGCTGTGGTTCGTGTCTCACTAAAAAAGCCGTGGTTCGTGTCCCACGAACCACTTAATACTGCCGACTTTGATTTGACCATCTGACTCAAATAACTATCTTTTCTGCTTCCGATCGGTGCGCCACCGACCGGGGGCTAACCATCGCTGCCATGTCAGTACCGCAGGTCAGACCGGTTTTAAAGCTTTGAGTCAGGATGTCTGACGTTTTCAACGGGAAACTAAGTTTATAGCCAACAGATTGCTTTACATGAATTCCGTTGACACGGAATAACATGCTCGCAATAACCAGTGGAAGCGAATCCTGGTACCGACCTGCCTGACGCACTATATAGAATGGTTTATTAAATTAAACCCCAGTTCCGATAATTATTTCACAGCCGTGGTTCGTGTCTCACGAACCACTTAATACTGCCGACTTTGATTCTACTGCCGACTTTGATTCGACCATCTGACTCAAATAACTATCTTTTCTGCTTCCGATCGGTGCGCCACCGACCGGGGGCTAAGGTCAGTACCGCAGGTTTTAAAGCTTTGAGTCAGGATGTCTGACGTTTTCAACGGAAAACTAAGTTTATAGCCAACAGATTGCTTTACATGAATTCCGTTGACACGGAATAACATGCTCGCAATAACCAGTGGAAGCAAATCCCGGCACCGACCTGCCTGACGCACCGGTTTTTAACCCAAAACTTGTTGGCTATCCCCGGTCAGTACGGCTATAAGTCGTCAGACCGTTAGTTTTCCATTCTTTCTAAACCGTTGGTTGCTGGGTTCTTTGCTTGTAGCTTATTATTCTGGTTAAAACCGGGATGTCTGACGTTTTCAACGTACCGACATCAGGTGTATTACCTAAGTAACCCGATCTTGATATTATAGAGAACTAAAATTAGAACGTCCTTGCGAGCGCAGCGTGGCAAACTTTGTCAACTCCTCTCACAGCCGTGGTTCGTGTCTCACGAACCACTTAGTACTGCCAACTTTAACCATTGCTGCGAGGTCAGCACCGCAGGTCAGACCGGTTTTTAAACTAAACTCGTTGGCCAAGCTCTCCATGTCGGTATCCTCCCAATGCTATTAAGTTAAGCTGTAATTTAAACCTCAACCTTGTATCCTTCTCCGAAGAGAGAAGGAAATTTGTCTTAACTTAATAGCAATGCGGCACCCCCCTCCTTAAAGCCTAGTTCAACTAAATCCCAGTTCCGGCAACACTATTCTGTTGATATACCAATAATTATAATCATTGTAGTAAAACAAGTGTGCAGTGACTTTCTGCTTCTTATTAACAGTGTATTGGTTTAATTTTTCAAATTCAATTTCACATTGAACCTCTGCTTTATCGTTATTGAAGTGGATAGATTTTATTTCTGATGAGGGAAGAATTATTTCCCCGGCTTTCTCCATCAAATCCTTTGCTTTCTCCACGAATAATTCTGCACAGGTGTTTTCGCCATTGATCTGCATTTTTTGCGCAATATTGTAGTGCATAAATTCAAAATTCTTATTGAAGAGGGAGTCCAGAAATTCAACACTGTACCGTTTGATATCCTCCTCATGATTGGGGTAAAATTCCTCATAAATAAAACAGGAAGTCATGCCCGGAACACCAAAAATGCTTAACTGCTCTTCCATAAGTTCTTCTGTAACAAAACGATAGATTTCCCTCTCGTTTACTTCATAAATAACATCCAGATTAATATGATACAAATCCATGAATTCCAATACTTTGGATAGCTCATCTTTTAACTCTTCATCAGTAAGACTTTCTCTGGGTTTGAAAACCGGGTTGCCTAATACTTCCTTTATTTTTTTGGATTCCTTTCTGGCAGCAGCCTCTTCAAATTGTTGGATGTAGTTCAGAAATTGGGATTCAACATCCGCAGGGAGGTTGGTATTTTCACTATTATAGAAATTCGCACCGAATTCGGCACTTAGCTTAAGCTTTTTAATTTCATTCTCTTGTCGTATTTTTTCATTCTTTTTCTTAAGTGGGTCATTATCACTGTGCATGGGTAAATTAGTATTGGTTGAAAGATAAATATCTAAAATATTCCAAATAAATACAAGTGAAGTAATTGTCGGAGTAGATATATTATAGGGGTCGCTGCCCCCTTTAGTTCCCCCAAAGGGGGAAGACGCACGGAAAAGCCCGCGCTTTTTAATTTGATAGGACATCATAGATTCAAAATTTTTGATTTATCATCTATAGTAATAGAGGTAAAGCTTACTGTTTCCTGCTGATTTATATCTGTGAGGCTATCCCTCCCATAGGGATGCCTTTGGCGCTTGAGGGGATCATAGGGGTGTTATCCATGTTGAGATTGCAGCCCCCTTTAGTTTTTCCCTGCCACCTATGGGGAAATTTTAAGGGCTCTGTGTTATCTTCCAATAGCAGCCATTGACTTCGCAAGCTAACGAGAAGGTATGGAAATTGAATGAAGTTGGACTAATAATTACAAATTGCTTATTTTTAACATTTTAATAAAACGTTAGTCAGAAAAAAATGAGCAAAACCCGGTTGATAAAAAGGTTAAAATGGTATTATCCAACTGAAAGGTTTCATACATATCTCACCTTTCCTGCTCTGCTGTTATACCTTCTATTTGCTAATTCAATTGAAAACGTAATTTTTCTTTCATATGGATTATTAGTTTGCATTGCTATCCTATATCAAGGGCAATTATATTGGAAATTAAAATTGGAAAGATTAATTGGTAAAGAAGTGGATAACGAAAGGAACCTGAATTTTTTCCATAAATCAAAAAAAGCAAACCAGTTTTTAATTGGCATAATGCCGTTAATGTTTATTTTTCAGGTGTATTTACAGAATTGGAATGTTAGTTCAAATAAGATGTTGTCTTGGGGAATTTTAGCTAATGTATTTGCGATTTTGGAGTACATAAACTATTATCACATTCAACTTATGGTTGATAACAAGTACGATATAGATTATTTGATAAAAAATAAAAAGTTAAAAAGAGCTAGCTTAGCAAAAGACTTAATGGAGAATAAAATTTAAAAAGCGGTAACACATATATGAAATGAGCATCCCGAGTACTCGGGACAAACTGAGGATGAGTAAAATTCATTTCGATATAATTTGGCTTCGAACAGAGCTTGAAAATTGACAGCATTAATGAAAATGAACTAAATATAAAAGATTGATTTTTACCATTTTGGTAAACTTTAGTCATAATAAAATAGCAATTATGAAAAAACTAACACTTCTTCTCTCATCATTACTCATTTTCTCTTTGGGCAATTCACTCTTTGGCCAGGGTATTAATTCAACTCAAATTGACGCTCTTGTTAGCAGGGCATTAGAATCAACTCCTTCCGTAGGAATTGCTGTAGCTGTTGTAAAAGATGGCAAGCTCATTCATTCTAAAGGTTATGGAGTTAAATCTATTGATAGTGATAAAAAGGTAGATGAGCATACCTTATTTGCTATTGCCTCAAATTCGAAGGCATTTACAGCCGCTGCCCTGGCAATATTGGTTGACGAGGGGAAACTGAATTGGGAAGATAAGGTGATAGATCATATCTCCGAATTTAAAATGTACAATGACTATGTAACTACCAATTTTACTATTGTAGATCTCCTGACGCATAGAAGCGGTTTAGGGCTTGGAGCAGGAGATTTATTGTTCATTCCTGATGGAGCCGATTTCACCATTAAAGATGTACTTAACAGTTTTCAATATCAAAAACCCGTCTCGGCCTTTCGTACTAAATATGATTATGATAATCTTCTTTATATTGTCGCAGGAGAAGTAGTGGCCCGGATAAGTGGAATGAGTTGGGTAGATTTTATTCAATCACGGATATTTGAACCACTGGAAATGAATAATTCAGTAGCCACAAATTCAAGATTGCAAGAAAATGCTAACCTGGCATTTCCCCACAACTCTGAAGGTGAAACAATTAAACAATTGCCTAATTCCGCTAGTGAGCTTGTAGCTGCCGCAGGTGGTATTTATGCCACTGTCGATGATTTGAGTAAATGGATGATCATGCAACTTGACAACGGTAAATATGGAAATGAGCTCTCCAATGAATTGTTTTCTGAAAGCCAGCAAAACCAGATGTGGAAGCCCCACACCCATTTAGGATTCACCACAAAACCGAACCCAAGAACAAAGCAACATTTTGCGGCCTACGGTTTGGGTTGGTTCATCGCAGATAAACAAGGAAAAATTGTTCTTAGTCATACAGGTGGCTTACCAGGCATGTTATCAAAAACAATTTTAGTTCCGGAGCTTAATTTGGGAATTGTGGTTTTAACAAATTCATCACCCGGAGGAAATGCCTATAACTCCATTCCTGAAACGATACTTGATTCTTATTTGGAGATTGAAGAAAGGGATTGGGTTAAGGAATTGGCAGATAGAGCAAAAGCTAATAGCAATGAGTCGGACTCTGTAACAACTGAAGTGTGGAAGGTTGTTGAAGAAAACAAATCCTCTATCATTGATTTAAATAACTACATAGGAACTTATAAAGACAATTGGTTTGGTGAAATAGAGATTACTATGGAGGATGGGAAACTTTGGTTTACCTCCAGGCGATCGCCAAAGTTGAATGGCCAGATGTTCTTTTATAAGGCTACTACTTTCGCCATTAAATGGGAGTATACAGACATGAATGCAGATGCATTTGCCACCTTTAGCTTGAATGAAGAAGGCAAAGGAATAGGCATAAAAATGAAAGGCATTTCACCCAATATTGATTTTAGTTTTGATTTTCAAGATTTAGACCTGAAGCGGGTTGATAAATAAACTGATACTAATGAAGCTATAATCTATGGCTGGTTTTGTAGGAAAGGATACTTTGATTTTTTTTACTTTCTTTAGGGAACTCTTGATAAATGCTTCAATGTTAGAAAAACCAAATAAAATCCCGACTTGCCGGGACAAGTTTTGCTCGGAGAGAGCGGGAGGGGTGGACAAAACAGCGGGCCAGCGTTGGGATAAGCGTAGAAGCATTGTTTTGTTCCCGAGTATCGGGACAAAAAGAAAGTGAAATAAAATTTGGAAATGAAATGTTAGAAACTCAATGTAACGCCTCACTTTTTGATGAAAAGCCTAATTTTTGAAGTTTTAACTAAAATGCTTTTATAAAGGACTTTATAAAGTCGTAGAGATGAATTTTATTTCAACAACAATTTTCATGAGATGCCTCTTTATACCAGCCTTTGACTAGTATACTCCTTCCCGGTTAGTGTTTCACCAACATCTGGGCATATTTCTCAGGAATTGAATTCGGCTATTCGCATCCTATAGGCATTCATGGCATTTTTACCCAGCTTTTTGGTATAGGTGTGATTAACTAATGCCCCTGAAATGGCACCAATGCCAGGTATTAATTGGATTAGCTTGGCCAGATCAATAAAATCGCGGTACTCCAGCTGAAAAGTTCGCCAGTCGAACTCATGAATATCAGTGGGTAGCTGTTCCTTTTGTTGTTCCCAGTCGCTCATTATTTTAAAGATGGCATTGCGGTGATTTTGACTGGAAAAAGTGAGCTGGAAGATATGTAGAATGTATAACCTTTCTTTGTAATCTGTCACATCCACACCATACACATTGGCTATTTCAAATAACATTTTCATTTTGAGTGAGAGCCACAAGGGAAAATCAGCCAGACTGGAAAAGAAACCGCCAAAGCCGGTGATCGCACCCTCTGCAGCAGAAGAGGAGGAGTAAATTTTGATCTTTTTTAGAGCAAGTTGCTCCACTTCCTCCAAAGTGCCGGGCTGCAATCGTTTAAAAGTGGTAAACCCGGCACCAAATAAAACCGCTCTTATTATTTCTTTTACTGCTTTGGTAACCACTCGATGGACTTTTTCAGGGATGATTCTGTTGATCTTGTGCTGCATACCTTTGGCCACTTTATTAATGAGGGTGGGCCTTTTACTCATTTTTAAGCGCCAGACCCAATGCTCATGGTAGATGTTTATAAAATGGCCTGAGTTTTCATCAACTTTCATGTGTATATGTTTATTGTCAATGGCCACATGGAATTCAATAAATTTTATTCATCCTCGGTTGGTATATTGAGGATTCTAAAATTTATGTTCATTTCATGTGGTGCAATATTCTTTAGTATAAGTTACAGATTGGCAACGTTCACTATGGTTTGGAGGTTGCTACGGTATCCTAAGCTGGCTACTTTCCAGAAAGATGAAGCCCGGAAGAAGGGGTATAAAAGCCAGTACAGCCCCCTTTAGTTCCCCTGGCCCCCTTAGATTCCCCCAATGCTCTTAAGTTAAGCTTTTATTTAAACCTCAACCTTTCATCCTTCTCCGATGGGAGAAGGAAAATTGTCTTAACTTAATAGCATTGTAGTTCCCCCAAAGGAGGAAGACGCACGGAATGCACTTTTGCTTTTTAATTTGATAGGACATCATAGATTCAAAATTTTTGATTTATCATCTAGAGTAATAGAGGTAAAGCTTACTGTTTCCTGCTGATTTATATCTGTGAGGCTATCCCTCCCATAGGGATGCCTTTGGCGCTTGAGGGGATCATAGGAGTGTTATCGGTACTGTCTCATTTATTCTCCACTCTTTTCAATTCCCACACCCACAATACCAAACCTACTACCTACATGTAGGTATTTTTCATTGTTTTTCGATGAATAATTATGATTTGATAGAGAGAGGCCTTATGTTATGAGTTAGATTATAAATGGTTAAAAACTTTGTGTTTGTAAATATCTTCAAGCCTTTGTAAATGTTCGGAACCGAACACAAGAATATAATACAGCTATTGTATTATGGGGTATACTAGCCACTTGTGAGAAAGCTTGCGAAGCCACTTAAATTTTTTTCAATAATAAATTAAATAATTATGTCAAATGTAAAACCAATGATTGAACTTGACCCGAACCCAAAAGGAGTTCCTGTTTTAAGTTACAATGTTCCAGAACCGACTTCTTATACTGGGCAGAATTTTATTGAATTAGATTTCATTCCTACTGGAAAAACAGCTAAAAACTATTTTAAACCAGATTGTTTTAAATCTAAGATAGATTCTGATAATAAAGAAATTAGTAGGGTAAAATCATTAGAAAGTTCAGTTTTAAACAAAACAATAGCCAAATCATTTGCAAATAGTATTGCAAATTCTGCAATTGCCAATGCAAGAATGTCAACCGGAATGCTCAAACTTGGAGAGGTTGATGGTGTGACAAAAATAGTTAGTGACCAAAAAATTTCAAATACACTTTCCAATTTAAAAATTGATGATGTAGCTCATCAATTAAAATCAGGTTTAAAGTTAAATGTATATAAAAATATGTTTGGCGAATTGACTTCTAATTATATTCCCATCAAACCAGAGTTAAGACCAAGAATAGTTTTAGTGGAAACCTATAAATTATCATCTTTTTTAGGAAGTTATGGGGCTGGTAGAACTTTAAAAACTTTCTCATTACTGCCAGGTGAAAAAACTAAAATCAGCATTAATACTTACCATAAAACTGAAACAACTTCAAAAGCAGCTTCGAGTATTTTAGACTCATTTACTAAAGAAAGTTCAGAGGATTTTGAAAAGAGTGTAGCAAGTGAAAATTCTGCAAAACAAAACGAATCTGAAAATTTTGAATATCATGCAGAAGCTGAAGCATCTGCATCTTGGGGTTGGGGAAGTGCTAAAGTAAGCGGAGGAATTAAAGGCGGCAGTAACTCTTCAAGAGAAGAATTTGCAAAGAATACCCAAAATGCTACTTCAAAACACGCTAATAAAGCTTCTGCAAAAAGAGATGTTCAAATAAACACTAGCTCAGAAGTTAAAGAACAATCAGGAGGAGAAACAGAGATTGTACGTGAAATATCAAACATTAATGTAAGTAGAACATTGAATTTTGTTTTTCGCCAAATGAACCAAGAATTTATCTCACTTTTACATTTAACAGATATAAGATTAGCTTTTTTTAATGGAGAAGGGAAAAGTAAAAAAGAATTTACCTTGCCAGAACTTGACCAATTAATAGATGAATTTATAATAGATGATGCCAAAAAAAAGAAAGAAGTTAAAGATGCAATATTGAATCAATTATTAAATATTAAAGACTATAAAGATAATCAACCAACAGGATTTGAGGAAGACGGAAACACAACCAATAAATCATTTATTCAAAAAAAATCATACCTGGATATAAACGACAATCCAACCAGCGAATACTACCAAATAGCTAAAGATTTCTATTCAAAATTTACTGATCAAACTGGAAGAGAGATTATGGTTAATGGAGTTATGCTATCAGTAAAGAAGAATGTTTTAAGAACAGATGGTGTTATTGTTGATTCAATTTTAGGACAGGGAAGTGCTTTAGATGCTTACTCTCAAAGTTTGCAAGATGAAGCAATAAAAGAAAAGCAATTATTTAATTCAATTAAAGAGCAAGAACTTAAAAAATTGCAGCTTATTAATTCTTTAATAGAAAATGGTGATGATGAAAAAGCAAAAGTTTATCAAACCATTTATCCATGTTGTCCACAAGTCCAAGGATGTAATTGCTCACAGCATAAAGAAATAAGCAATGCCTGATATATTAAAACAATCGGCTTTACAAAACAGCAACGATGTCCTTAATAGTCAAGTTTTAGGTGGTTCAGTGTTGCAAAACCACTCCAATATTCTTGATATAAATAAACTTTGCTTTGCACCTTCTGAATTGTTTGGCGAAGAAATCGCAAAAGGTTTTGGAATTATTGCAGAACCGTTTATTAATTTTAACTTAACAGAATACTTTAGTAGGAATATGATTGCGCCCCGGGATATTTATCAAGATTATTCTTTTGAAGGAAGCATTGATAAAACACTTGCGGGTTTTATAAAATTAAAGAATCCAACAATTAATCCATTATATTTTGATTTATTATCTACCGTACCACACAAACGACCGGATATATTAATTGACAGTGGGACAATTAAAGATTATTATGAAATCAAACCAAACTCGCCTTCTGGACGTTACGCGGGCAGGAGAAAGCTATCGGCAATTGACACGTATATGAACACCTATGGGCTGCCTTATGTTAGGGGGCCGTTACTTGATATACCTGAGTTTGTAATTGGTAGAACTGCAATAACCATTAATGGTGTGACTGTGCCTATTCAAGTGTCATTAAATTTTGAAACGGTAAATGGTTTGATTCTTTATAAAGTTTGCATTGAAACCCAATGGCGATTGATCTTAAATGCTAAACACGTTTTCGAATTATTGGAAGCAATTGTTGAACTTCTAAAGGATATAATTACTAGGACAGGTGATGTATTTGAAGAGCTAGCTGAATCAATTAAAGATTTACCTTGGAGGGATATGGGTATGGCAATTTTAGTTGTTTTAGCTATTATAGGGGGGAGCGTTTTAGTTGTTGCATTAGCGCCAAAAATAGCAGCGGCATTAGCCTTATCTGTTCCAGTCGCAACAGCTGCAATACTGCTCAAATTAAGTTAAGGAAATTCTAATACTATTGATAACCAAACCTAGTTTAAAAGAAAATCCTTCCCAACAACTTAGCGTTGGTGACAAATAGGGACCAGGTTAAACGAATCACGGCCCGTTGGAACTGCCCCCCTCAAGGGGGGCTTTTTGATTTTTGCTTAAAAATTTTAGTACCACTTTCCCAAATTTTTTTGCTTCTAGATTAAGAATAAGAGTAACAAAGTTTATTATTCCCTGCTAATTTGAATCGAAGGTTCTATCCCCTCAATGGGAGATTTAGCCCCCTTTAGTTCCCGTGCCCCCTTTAGTTCCCCCAAAGGGGGAAGACGCACAGAAGTACTGTAGTTTTTAATTTGATAGATTCTTATAATATTAACTTATTGGATAAACATTGAGAATAATAGTGATAAAGTTTTTTGTTCCCTCCGGCCCTAATTCCGTGCGGCTATCCCCTCGAGGGGATTCCAGCCAAAGGCTGGTCAGCCTCTGGCTGAATAGGGGTGTTATCAATGTTGAGATTACCTCCTTTGGCTGGAATACCTCAAATGAATCAGGCAGGTCGTTTAAAATTCACCCAAAAACTTAGTTAGAACAAAAGCCCCAACGGGGTATAATTTGATAACGCAGGGCAGAGCCCTGGGAATAGTGCACCAAGTCTGCCCGATTTTGGCCGACATTTTTGTCCCGGGAATTCGGGAAAACAAAAATGGTGACAAAATCTATAAGGAAAATGCTGGTTTAGATATTGCCCCCCCAATGCTATTAAGTTAAGCTTTAATTAAAACCTCAATGTCGTTAAGTTAATCTTTAAACTAAAACCTCAACCTTTTATCCTTCTCCAAAGGGAGAAGGAGGTTTGTCTTAACTTAACGACATTGACATCAACCTTGCATCCTTCCCTCCCGAGTGGTCGGGACAAGCTAAAGAGAGAAGGAAATTTGTCTTAACTTAAGAGCATTGTGCCTCTTCTATGGGGGATTCAGCCGCCCCACCTCAAACAAACCATCTCCCCAACCGATGATATAATTGAAATAATTTAAAAAAATCTTGATATCTACTAATGAACCTTTTATATTTCCATTCTAATAAATGTTCAACTAAATATAAGTAAAATGTCAAAAGAAAATTTTGAATCCCTGCAAGGCAGTATAGAAGCCCTATTACCTGCCGACACCAAAATCCCTAACATGCCTGTAGATGTATTTGTACAGGAAGCCTCCGACCTTCAGGAGTGGAGCCGCCAGGACCGGGAGCAACTCATTGCCGTGGGTGTAGGCGAAGTCTATTTTGATACACTGGAAGCCCGAATTGGTGCCTTGCGCTATGCGCAGTCCGTTTGGAATAAGGACCAGTACACCAAGGAAGAAGCCCAGCAGGAATGGGACGAATTAAGCCCATTGGCTTATGATTTGAAGAACGAAATTGAGCACGCCTTTCGCTTTGCCTTCCGTAAACGCCAGGACCTACTCAATAAAGTACAAGGTGTAGAGGAGGGTAGCGGCCATGCCGATTTGGTGCAGGACTTACCCGAAAAATTTATTTGAATTTTTCGTCCGAAGGACAGACGATTTATAAAAACCTAATCATATAGTAGTTGCATTTTAATTTCCTCATGATATTTATTTACTAAACCATTCGAATTTAGGCTTTAGGTTTTTATAAATCGTCTGGGTAACCCTGACATAATCAATTGAAAATTGATTATCGTCATTATTCATGCTTTTGGCATGAATAATTCGGGTTAAGTGATCTGTCCGCTTTAGGAATGGCCAACCTGCCCTTACTGCAAGCCATTAACTTTGAAGAAGAAAAGTTGCACAAAGCCGCCAGTGATGCCTCCGAGCTAAGTGTATTACTGGCCAAAGCCAATGGGGAAAGAAGGGAAGACAGCAGCCCCAAAATTACACGCGACAAAGCCTATACTTACCTTAAGCAGGCTGTAGACGAGATTTATGAAGCCGGAAAATATGTTTTCTGGAAAGATGAGGCACGTAAAAAAGGGTATAAAAGCAACTATCGAAGGTAGCAGTATTGCCTAAAAGGCATATTTAAGATGAATTTGAGGTTTCCTGCATTGCGGGAAACCTCAAAATTTATGCAGGAAGCCCTGAGATTCATGCAGGAAGCCTCCAATGTTATGCAGGAAGGGTACAAAGTCACGCGGGAAGGGTGCAAGGTCATGCAGGAAGGGTAAAAAGTCATGCAGGAAGCCCCCCAACCCATGCAGGAAGGGTGCAAAGTGATGCAGGACACAATAAATTGACGCAGGACGAAAGAAAATTCTGCGGGAATATTAAAAAACACGTGGGAACGAATAATATTTGGTTAAGGGCTTCTGTAAACCATGCTGGAAGCTTAAAAATTAAGCATTTAACATAAAATTAAGCTGCCGTGGTGCTTAGGGGAGTAGTAGGGTAGCTTTTTTACTTCATTTCAACATTGCCTTCCCTTTACCCCCAAAACCACTACCTACCTATAGGTATTATGCATTGCTTTTCGATTAAATATTAGGATTTAATGAGGGGTTGGTGTATGTTCAGACATTTAATAATTCAAAAAGGAAAAGTCAAATTTTTGTAAGCATTTTTAAATATTTGGTATCAAGTACAATGTCTTCAGGTGATAGAAAAAGATATTATAGGTAATTAGAGATTATGGATTCAAAACAAAAAGGTGATATAGGTGAGAATGCAGTAAATGAGATTGCTTTTAATACTTATTTGAAATATTGGTGTTATCCCAATCCAAAAGATGAACTAGGTAATAAAAAAGAAATTTGTGATCTGCTCATACTTTTCAGAAAAACTCTAATTATCTTTTCAATTAAGAACTATTCATTTGAGGGCAATTATGCTCGCTATTTTAACAACACATTGAAAAAGGCTATTTCCCAAGTACAAGGTGCGGAAAGGAAATTACTTGGTTCAAGAATTATATCAATTAAGCATCCAAACAAACCCTTAGAAGAAATCAATCCTAGCACTATTGATGAGGTACAAAGAGTGATTGTTAATCTAAATATGAGGCCTGTTTTTTATCCCGGTGGATTAATGACAAGCAAAGGTAAGTACACTCATGTTTTGAATTGGTTCTCTTTTCTTCGATTGGTAAGGGAGCTTGATACTATTCCAGATTTCATTGAATATTTGAAAGAAAGAGAAAACACTTTTTTCAATAAAGAGCTACTAATGTTGACCGGAACAGGTGATCAATATGACATTGATACCAATGAACAAATGTATTCTCATGCGAAGAAGTTTGATGAAGCTAAAAGCTTTGTTCTACTATCAGGGAATGAATTGGATTTACTTGCCGATTATTATTTTAATGAGCGAAAATTTAGCAAACATTTTTACCGTGGAAATCAAAGCGGAATAGGCATTGATATTGAAGGCAAATGGGAAGACTACCTAAGCAGAAAGGAAGTACAGTTAAAAAAGGCTGATGATCGTTACAGCTATTTTGTTGACAAATTTGTAAGTAATGAAGTGTTGTATAGGACCAACTTCAGTAATCTGGAACTTGCAACTGAATTACTGGCAATGAGTAGGTTTGAAAGAAGAATTTTAGGTAAGAATTTTTATGAGTTTTCTGATAAATATAAAAATGAGGACTCTGAATTTATAGCTAGGAGGTACGGAAAATTCAATGATATGATAATAGGTTTGATGCTATACAGTTCTTCAATGACACGAGAAGAAGCATTGACACCTCTTCAACTTGCATTATTAGGTTACAGTCATTGGGAAGGCTATAAGACTAAGAAGATAGTAATGATCGGTTTTTCAAATAAAAGGACTGGCTTTATATTTGGTTATACTGCTGATATGCATCCATTAGACAAAAAGGAAGAAAATGATCTAATATTAGATCTTAAAAAGATTGATTGGTTTCAAAACATGGAACCTTCAATATTTACAATAGATGAATATCCGCAAGAATAAAATTAACTAAATGCATTAGCTGTAGTTCCAAATACAAATATTTATATATTTTATTTTAGTCAAGGCTTAGAGTCATCCTAAAAAATAGATGAACAGACTTTTACAACCTTTGATTACCAGCTCACCAAGAAGAATGATATATTTACAAAATGATTAAAGCAGAGAATTATAATGTTTGAACAAACTTTTAAAAATATAGATGACATACTCCATAAGGATGCAGGTTGCGGGAGTGAACTGGATTATGTGGAGCAAACTTCCTGGGTATTATTCCTGAAATAGAGTCTTTTGTTGGTGATCAGGCACTTGCATATTATTAAGTAAGTTGGGCAATTGCTATTCTTGAAATGCTAGCACAATTGCAAATGCCTTTGATAAAGAATATGAATTGGCTAATCAAATGACCAAATTGTAAATATTATGACAGATATTAAAAAGTTAACAGAAAAGTTAATTGACTTCAGAGATCAAAGAGACTGGGCTCAATTTCATAATCCAAAAGATTTGGCTGTGGCATTAAATATTGAGGCAGGTGAACTACTTGAAGCGTTTCTTTGGAAAAATGCTGAGGATGCAAATAAGGAGAAAGTAAAAGAAGAATTGGCAGATGTCATAGCGTATGCTTTGTTATTGGCTGATAAATACAAGTTTGATGTTGTGGATATAGTTACAGCTAAAATTAAAGAAAATGAAAAAAAATATCCTGTCGATAAAGCTAAGGGTACTGCGAAGAAATATAATGAGTTATGAATTCTATAACAGACATTGTTATTGATTTAAACAGATACCCTTTTTCAAAAAATGCACTTTCCGAGATTGCGGAGAATAAATGGGTAAAAAGTCAATGGCCGTTAGTGTATCTTATAAAAAACGACAAAAGTAAATTGGCATATGTTGGAGAAACCACCAATGCGTTTAATCGAATAAAAAACCACTTTGCTAACGAAGATCGTTTGGTTCTAAATACCATAACATTGATTGGTTCTGACCGTTTTAACAAGTCCGCAACGCTAGATATTGAGTCGCAACTCATCCAATATTTATCTGCCGAAAACACATATAAACTCCAAAATGGAAATGGTGGACTAACTCATCACAATTACTACGAAAAGCCTTTCTACCGCGATATATTTAAGGAAATTTGGGCAAGACTTAAAAGTGAAAACTTGGTCAGCAAGTCGATTGAAGAAATCGAAAATTCAGATTTATTCAAATATTCCCCATACAAAGCCCTATCTGATGACCAAAGAGCTTCAGTTATGGAGATTATTAATACTTTAAATTCCCGACAGCATACAAGCATATTTGTAGAAGGTAATGCAGGTACTGGGAAGACCATTCTCGCAACATACTTGATGAAGCTTTTGTATTCACCGCTTCCAGCTGACGATGAGATTGAGGATTTGGAGGGATATCGCTTAGAGGAGTATCGATTACTTGAAACATTTCACCAAAATTTTAGAGATGCGAATATTGGTTTGGTTGTGCCTATGACCTCACTGCGTAAAAGTCTAAAGACTGTTTTCGGTGCAATTGGTGGGCTTACAAGAAATATGGTTATTGGTCCATCGGATGCTGTAAAAAAAGAATACGATATTCTCATTGTTGATGAAGCTCATCGCCTGGCTCAGCGTAAGAATATTCCTAACTATGGATCATTTGACGCCACCAATCGATCATTAGGATTGGGAAATGAGGGTACACAACTCGATTGGATAATGCGAAGTAGTAAGCACCAGATATTTTTCTACGATGAAGCACAATCAGTTAAACCGTCCGACATCCCTAAAGAAAAGTTTCAAGAGGTGAAGCGTCAGTCAGCAAAACCTATCAAACTCACATCCCAAATGCGTGTTTCTGCGGGAAACGACTATATCAACTTTGTTGACCGTTTATTGAAGTGCCAGCCTCTTGAAAATTTGACTATACCTGAGAATTATGACTTCCGTTTGTTTACTTCCTTCCAAGATTTCCACAAAGAGATTATTGTTAAGGAAAAAGAATTGGGATTGAGCCGACTCATTGCAGGTTACTCTTGGCCTTGGATTTCCAAAAATGACAAAAGTTTGTATGATATTGAGATTGAGGGGACCAAATTGCAGTGGAACAATGTTAATATTGATTGGATAAACTCTGCTGATCCGAAACTTGAAGTAGGCTGCATCCACACTACCCAAGGTTACGATTTAAATTACTCTGGAATTATATTTGGCAAAGAGATAACGTACAACAAGTATTTGAATCGTATAGAAATTATTCGAGAAAACTACCATGATAGAAATGGTAGTGTAGGGATAGATGATGATGAGCGTTTAAAAGAATATGTAGTCAATATCTATAAAACCATTATGTATCGTGGGATTAAGGGAACTTTGATTTATGCTTGCGATCAGGAATTACGAGCCTATTTGGCGTCTCATATTGAAAATGAAACAAGTGTAAAAAGCTTGACATTTGACGAAAAAGAACCAATTTTAAGAGTCCTTGATTTTGAAAAAGTAGAGCCTTACAAAAATGCTATTCCCTTAGTTGATATACAAGCAGCAGCAGGTAGCTTTAGCGAGAATCAACAGCATTCGGAATTAACTTGGGTTGAAGTGCCTGATGGAATTAGAGTTAGTGAAGGAGATTTTATATGCAAAGTTGTTGGCGAATCCATGAATAAACGCATTCCCAACGGTTCATTGTGTTTGTTCAAGCATTATACTGGAGGATCACGAAATGGCAAAATTGTTTTAGTTGAATCGACTAGTATCCAAGACGCAGATTTTGGGTCTGGTTATACCGTAAAAGAATACGAAAGCGTAAAAAATGTTTCTGATGGTGAATGGAGCCATGCGTCTATTATACTAAAAGCACTTTCAATAAATAAAGAATACTCAAATATTGTTCTAACAAAAGATGAGTTAGTCGGTTTTAGAGTCGTAGGGATATTTGACAGCGTAATTGAATAGCAATGTAATGGTCTCACAAACTGTCAAGTCGCTAAAGTTAGCCGTACTAGCCAAAGCTTGCCAATAAGTGTGCCTTACCACACGCACTGACAAAAGAAAACACGATTAAACAAAAATGGTTATACTCAATTCTGGGAAAGTGATAATATAAAAGCACTTACATTCAATAAGCTTTCGGTAAGCGGACAGGAAAGTGCTTTGAAATCTCGCACTACGCTTATACCGGACTATTACAAATAAGAACCTATTAAGATAAATATTTCCTAAACAAACTTCTCCCTAAACTGTAAATTAAACATCCCATCAAGCAGGCAAAGGGCACTGGCTACCATCAGGTACAGTCGGTTTTTGAAAATGATGGTCTGCCTGATGAACTCACTCATTTCTCTTGGCTCAGAGAAAGGATTGATGAATACATTATAGCGCTGTATTCCAGGGCCTCGGCAAATACGAAAAAGATAAAAGCCACAATTACTATCACAATGGCGGTTCCATTGCCATTCTAACTGTCGTAGCACCTGCTATTTTGAAAATATGTGCTTTCAGCCTAAATTGAACTACCAAATTTATTAAACAAACGATGATAAAATACTTAAAGATCCTGACTGCAATCTCTTTTGGATTAATTTTCAGCCAATGCAGTTCGGAAGACGACACCCCTGATATTGATACTACTGATTATACGATTGAATTATTGATTCAAAATGGAGCAACAGGAGATCCACTGGAAGGGGCAAGTATTCAACTTAATGATAATGGGAAAACTGTGACTACAGGAGTCGATGGCCTTGGAGTATTTAACGAAAATGATTTAGATGCAGTAGATGGCCAAAATAGCGGAGACAGCGTGATTTATTCCTTTAGCATTAGCCATCCTGAATTTTATTCCATTGAATTGGATGCAGGGCTGGGTGATACTACAGTAATCATGGAACCGCTTGAAGGGGATTATAGATACACAATGCCTGAAGATATAGAAGATGGTTTAGCCGTAGGCAATCTGGAAGAAGCAGGATTGGATCCTAATATCATCCATACACTTATGGTTGAAGCTCAGGCATCCGAATTTTCAGAATTACATAGCCTTCTCATTTATAAAGAGGGTAAGCTGGTGCTCGAAGAATATTTCTTCGGAAACAACGATACCATTGATTTTGAAGGTGGAGTAGTGGTGGACGACTCCCCGGAGCCTATCATGTGGTCAAGGGATGAGTTACATTATGTGGCCTCAGTAAACAAAGCCCTGACCGCTACTTTAGCAGGTATTGCCCTGGATGCTAATGGCTTAAGTACCGATGCACTTTTAAAAGACTACCTACCCGCATATTCAGGCTATTTTGAAGAGGATCAGAGCAAAGCTGATTTAACCTTTCACCATGCGATGAATATGACTTTGGGTTTTCAGTGGGATGAATGGGGCTCCAACGACCTCACCTTACTTTGGCAATCCGATGATTTTGCCGATTTTCTACTGAGCCGTACCAATAACGGCCCCGAATCCGAATGGAGATACAACAGTGCCAGTCCGAATTTAGTATTGAAGGCGCTGGAAAACATGGTGGAGGAGCCTGTCAGAGCCTGGGCGGAAGAAAACTTTTATGGCCAATTAGGAATATCAGATTTCAAATGGCAAAGCCAACCCGATGGCTATCCTGAAGGTGCAGCGAGAATGTACATGCGTCCAAGAGATATGCTGAAGGTAGGCGTTACCTATCTGAACAATGGCCAGTGGAATGGCGAACAGATCATTCCTTCGGCATTCGTGGATAAAGTGATGGAGGCTGAGAATACCGGTGCAGCTGATTACAGCCATGGCTTTTGGCTACGCCAACTTGCCGGAATCTCTTATCTTTCAGCCGATGGCGATGGAGGAAACTATATCAACATATTCCCGGATCAAAATATGGTAATCGTCATGACCATGGGCCTTTACCTGCAGCATCCTGCCTATGTGATTGAATCAAACAAAATCATGAGGGATTATATTTTTAAAGCAATGGAGTAATTTCTGTTTCAGATTGAAAATTTACTAAAAGAAAGGAAGCTGCACAGGCTTCCTTTTCTTTTTGATGGGTCTGATTAATGGAAAACTACATTTAGAATATTTAAAATAACTTAACAAGAATGCTTAATCAATTTTCACTGTCTAACTGATACTTACCGATAATTCGATACAGGTTCTAATACTCTTTCTTTTCTTTTGGCTTGACCCAAAAGAAACAAAAAGTCAAGGCTGTATTCATTTCTTAACGGCATTTTGAATTTCTAATTGGGAAACAAAAAAACTCCCTGCGGTCAAACATTTTGTTTCTGATCCAATTAGAAATTCAAAATCCCTAAAATGAATAAGGCCGATTCTTCTAATCATAGTCATCAATACCATTAAATTTATGGTAGAACCAAAAAAAATACCACCCACCTGTAAGATTATCAATCTCAAGCCACTAATTAAGAAAACATACAATTATGAGAAAGATAAAATTACTATTGCTAGCCTTAGTGGCCCCCTTTTTAGTATCCGCACAGCAAATTACTGGCGACTGGCATGGCCTCTTAAAAGTGCAGGGCATGGAAATGCGACTAGTCTTCCATATAACCGAATCAGAAGGTGTTTATTCGGCCACCATGGATAGCCCGGACCAAAAAGCCTTTGGTATTCCCATCAGTTCAGTGGGCTTTCATGAGGGTCAGTTAGATTTGCAGATTACCAGTATAGGTGCTCAATACAAAGGAAAGCTATTGAGCAATAAGGTAGAAGGGAAATTCCTGCAGGCCAGCCAATCCTTTCCATTAGATCTTACAACCGAACCCATTGCAGAAAAAGCACTGGTAAGGCCCCAGGAGCCTAAGCTACCTTATCCTTACCATACAGAGGAAGTCAGTTTTACCAGTGAGGCAGGGGAGTTGACACTTGCCGGCACACTGAGCCTACCCAAAAATAAAAAGAGCTTTGCTACTGCTATTCTGATCTCAGGTTCCGGCCCCCAAAATAGAGATGAGGAATTTATGACCCATAAACCTTTTCTGGTGTTGGCAGATCATTTAACACGTAATGGCATTGCTGTTTTACGCTATGACGACCGTGGCTTTGGAGCTTCCACCGGTAATCATGATTTGGCTACCAGTGCCGATTTTGCCACAGATGTGAAAGCGGCCATCAGCTACCTGAAGAGTCGGAAAGATATAAACCCGGAGAAGATAGGCCTGATTGGACATAGTGAAGGGGGGCTTATTGCGCCTATCGTAGCGGCTGACATACCCATGCATTTCGTGGTGCTGTTGGCAGGGCCCGGTGTTCCCGGAGAGCAAATATCCCTACAGCAAATCGAGCTTTTAGGGAAGCTGCAAAATACTGAGGAACAAAAGATCAGCAATGAAATAGCCGTAACCAAAGGTATATTTGAGCTGATAAAAAATAATGGGGATGATTTGCAAATATTAAGAAATAAGCTGGAAGTTTATATCACCCATCAGCTGGAGAAAAATAAAGTGGTTTTAGAAGATATAAGCAAAGAAGAATATACAAAGCGGCAAGTGGCCCAGTTAACCCGTCCCTGGTTGCGCTATTTCTTAAGCTATGATCCACGAGTTACACTGGCAAAGGTCAATTGTCCCGTGTTGGCACTCAATGGAGGAAAAGATGTGCAGGTGGGTGCCCAAAACCTTGAGGTTATAGAGAAGGCTTTGCTTGAAGGGGGAAATACACAAGTGACCATTAAAGAATTTGACAATATGAACCACCTTTTCCAGCTCTGTGAAACCGGTGCTATGGAGGAATATGCTCAAATAGAAACCACCATGGAACCCATAGTGCTGGAGACTGTCTCAGGCTGGATAAACAAGCAAAAATAATGAGTAGCGATTTTTATCATTCTTCCATAGTGCCCTATGCAGCCATCATTGTCAAGATCTGCAGGGCTTATACCAATTCTCAGGAAGATTTTGAGGACTACTATCAGGAAGTTTGCCTGCAGATCTGGAGAAGCAGGGAACGCTTTAATGAGCAGTGCGCGTGGACAACCTGGATCTATAGGATTTCCCTGAATGTATGCCTCACGCTACTCAAGAAGCAGAAAAATAATCAAGCGATCCATTTTACCTCCGATGTGTTGCCGGATTCAATTTCTGTCACTAATAAAGCATTCGAGAATGAGACGCTTAATCAATTATATGCAGCCATTAAACATCTGTCAGAGGTAGATAGGGCTGTTATTCTTCTCTACTTAGAGGAAAAACCACAGCAGGAGATTGCTGAAATTCTGGGTACCAACCCAAACAATATTGGCGTAAGAATAAAGAGAATTAAAGAACGACTCAAAAAAATATTAGATGAAAAATTCAATTGAAAGCATGTGGAAAGAAGGCTTCCTGGCAGAAGGGGCTTTAGATTTACCGAAAATCAACCAACTGTACGAGCAAAAGTCACAACATATTGTTGACAAAATAAAGAGCAGGTTTCAATTCAACCTGAAGCTTATTATAGTAATGGCAATTGCCATACCTCTCATCTACTTATTGCTGGATGCACTATGGCAAGGAGTAGCCATTTCTGTTTTACTATTGGCCACTGCATGGTTTAGTAAGAGACAGGTTGAGCGGATACAAGGAGTAGAAACAGGGCAAAATAGTTATGATTATTTGAAGTCATTTCAACAATGGTTGCATACTGCTCTATTAAAAAATGGCAGCGTGATCCGTTTTACTTATCCTATTTATTTCCTGATTGTGATGAACATGATTTTCTCTACCTGGTCTGGTCAGGAGGAGCTGGTGAATAAAGTGACAGAGAAATTTCCAAATCTCACTTTTATTGGTGATGTTCCGCTCATTGCCTGGATTTTCACAGCGGTGGTGGCCCTATTGATGCTGTTGTTTTCCAGGCAGATCTACAAATTTGATGTCAGATTGATGTATGGGGGCATCTTCGATAAATTAGATTCCACTATAAAAGAAATGGAGACTTTGAGGGCTTAAGGATCGTCATTGCGAGCGCAGCAATCTTACTTATGGAGAGACCAATACTAATTGTGCTTCGATATTTTTCTAATAGCGTTTTCGGTCGTGAATAAGGAGATTGCTTCTGTCCTCGCAAAGACGTTCCAAATTTTAATTTTATTCCAGTTACTAAAATCCCCCTACCCCCTTTAAAAAAGGGGGAGAGTCCTCGTGAGAATAAGCAATGCTTTTTAAATTTATTGTTAATCCCGAAGTTCTTTAATTTTAGTAATAATAGCAAAAGGTCCGTACACCCTCCCCCTTAATAAAGGGGGATCAAGGGGGATTTTTATGATTGAAAGTTGAAGCGCCAATTTTACGTCATGCGAATTTACATGCTTTTGGAATTCGCAGTGCGGCAATCTTGAGGATTTGAGAGGGTTGTTTCGTTGCGCACAGATGGACATAATTACCACTACACAAACTTCTCCCTAAACTGTAAATTAAACATGCCATAGAGCAGGCAAAGGGCACTGGCCACGATCAGGTACAGGCGGTTTTTGAAAATGATGGTGTGCCAGATGAACTCGCTCATGTCACGAGGCTCTGAGAAAGGGTTGAGGAATACATTATAGACGCTGTATTCCAGGGCCTCGGCAAATACAAAGAAGATAAAGGCTACAATTACTATCACAATGGCCGTTCCATTGCCATTTTTAATCAGGGTGGAGAGCATAAAAGCCAAGGCCGACAAAAACCCGATAGGGAAGAGCACCTGCCCGACCATAGGCAGCAGGCTGAAACGGTAAAGCGTTACATTGGCAATGCTGCCCAGCACTAGCAAAATCACCCCCGCCACGCCTATAGCCAACACAAAGCGCACCAGGTATATCTTATACCGATAATTAGGAATCCCAAAGATGGTCTCCAGCATCTTGGAATCATCATCATTCTGGATGCCATAAGCCATAGGATAGAAGATCAGCAAGAGGCCCGGGAAAACCAAAAAGCCATAAATAGCGGCTTCATTGAACTCGGGATCATCGAATATGGTAAGGGTGATGATGAATGCGAAAAACAAAAAGGCCGCCAGCACAAAGTAGACGAATTTGTTCGCAAATATCACCTTTACATTGTAGGTGATGAGTTTGTACAGTAGTAGTAGGTAGCTTTTCATTTTTGTTTATTACGGTTTTTTTGTGTCCATCTGCAAAATCCCCCAGCCCCCTTTACGAAAGGGGGAGAGATCCTATATTAATTATCATTTGTCTTTAAACTTATATTGCCTTTTTCCGATTTTCATTTGTGCGTCTATAATTTTAGGTAATAATTTTATTGTGTCCGTACACCCTCCCCCTTAATAAAGGGGGATTAAGGGGGATTATTTTATTGAAAGTTAAATCGTCAAATACTCCGTCCTCAATATTCCCTTCTCTTTTTTAGCACCGTGGTCTGTGGCTCACAGACTAGCTGCTCAATATCATCGTGCTTCAAGGTCTGTGAGTCACAGACCTTGGTTAAGAGTTCATTAGCCTTTGCTTCCCTCCCCCTTTGGGGGAACTAAAGGGGGCGACTCTTCATCAACCATAAATACGCGTCCTCCAGGTTAGCCCGCACATGCACGGCATCTGCCCTGGGTTGCTCTGCTGCTAAACACTTCACCCTAATCTGATCTCCCTCACGCATGTGGTGAACGATCAGGTAGTTTTCTTTCTCAGCTTCAAACTCCTCTGGCGACAGATGAAATTCCCATACCTTATCATCAGCCAGCTCTGCCATGGTAGTCGGGCTGCCGATGTATTCTATATTGCCAGAGATCAATACCGCCAGCTTATTACAGCTGCTGGCTATGTCTTCAATAATGTGCGTGGAGAATACCACAATCCGCTCACGGCTCAGCTCTACCAGCAGGTTCCTGAAACGGATCCGCTCCAATGGATCAAGACCAGCTGTAGGTTCATCCACCACTAAGATCTTAGGCAGGTGCAGCAGGATTTGCGCAATGCCTATTCGTTGTTTCATCCCTCCGGAAAAAGAACCGATCTTCTTATGCTGATGCTCATCCATATGCACAGCCTTCAGTACATATTGTACCCGCTCTTCCCGAACATCCTTTTGGCTGATCTTTCGCAAAATGGCCTGGTAATCCAAAAACTCGTAAGGTGTCATGTTTTCATAAGTGCCAAATGCCTGTGGCAAATAGCCAATCAGTCCTTGTAATTCTTCCCTGCGCAATGTGGTATCATGGCCATTGATCCAGATTTTGCCATAACTCTGGTCCATAATCCCGCATAAAATCCGCATCAGCGTAGTTTTACCGGCACCATTAGGCCCTAAAAGCCCGAACATGCCCTGCTCAATCGTCAGACTTACTCCTTTAAGTGCTTTAAACTGCGCTTGCTTCGGTTTTATAAATGGAATGGCTAATAATAGTTTATAGTATAGCCTGCGCATTTTGGCAAAGCGGCCTTTAATCTCATGGAGTACTACCTTGTTTTCTGAAAGTTTTCGGGACACCCGTACCAGGAACAGGCCTATGAACCAAAGAAGGATCAGGAATATCCCTACGCCTTTCACGTTGATATCGCTGTAAAGGTAGGCTGAACTCACGATGGGGAATCCCCAGTATAGCAATGCATAAGCGAATTTGATAAGCCTTCCTTTCTTTTGTACCAATTGCGCGGCCTCATTAAAAATAGATAACAATAAAGCATGCAGCGAAATCATAAAGAATAATTGCCAGAAAGCTTTATCCAGGAAGAAGTAGATGAAATACACCAGGAAAGCGATCAAAGCACCCTGCCAGATCAGGTTTTGCAGGAGGGCTTTGCCTGAAACAGGCTCTTCATTGCGAGCTACAAACAAACGCTTATTGCCTTTCCATTCCCTGATCCATCGTTTATCCCTGCCATACACTTTGGTCAGGTTTTGGATCTCGATGTGCATAGCCTCATCAGGGGCCACCATTTTGGCATTGGCCTGTCTCAGGGAAGTCATCACGAAGTAGGTGCCTCCGGGAATCAGAATAACTGCTGCCAAAAACCAAATCACCTGCCAGATCATACCTTCTATTTGAAAATAGATCAATGCCGCTATAGCGACCATGAGTAGTATCTGCACCAGCTTAATGGAAGTTTTTAAATTCCTGAACCAGTCCAGTACGCTTTCCAGTCCGGCACTCATGGTAGGGATATAGATCAGCGTAAGAATGGTGGCAAATGCCAGCCCGCCCATTACGGTAACTGCAAAAGGCTGCCCGATGCTGGTGACATATTCTGCATCTCCCAGCGCCAGTGGCAGCATGGCCACAAAGGTGGTGATGGAAGTAATGAGTATAGGCCTGATGCGGGAAATACCACTCATCATGAGCGATCTGTATTTATTATAACCCTGCCTTCTGAGAATGCGGGAATAATCAATTAAAATGATCCCGTTGTTCACCACCACTCCCAGCAATATCAAAAGACCAATTAATGTATTGGCATTGAGCAATGAATTGCCTGTAAAGGTCAGGCCTAAAAAGGCTCCTATACCTGCCAATGGAATGGAGAACATAATAACGATTGGAAGGTATAATGATTCAAAAACAGCCGCCAGAATCATGAAGATGATGACAATGGCTGCGAATATGAAGAAATAGAACTCATCAAAAAGTCCTTCATCATGGATCACATCCACTACCATACCGGATGGAATGTTGACACCACTTACAATCTGATCAATTTCCACTCGGGAAGCTTCCAACAGGGATTCAGATTTTAATACTTCATCGATAAAATTATAGGTAATCTCAATGCGTTTTTCCTGATTCATCCTGGTAATGGTGCTTTCTCCTGACGAGTAAATCACTGAACCAATATCAGCCAAAGAGTGTACCACACCGGATGTACTGGTAATAGGCATCTCCCTCAGGTCTTTCATTTCCTTCGCAGCCTGAGTGATTTGGTTTTGCGTTTGAATGGTGATTTCAAATTCCTCTCCACCGCTCACAAAATTGGAGCCTGAAGCAAAGGAAGGTTGAAAATCGTTGAGGCCAACCGCTACATTTTGTTGCGTGATATTATTGCCGCTCATACGCTTTTGGTCGAACAGAATATGCGCTTCTGGCCGCTCAGGGCTAATGTTTACCGAGCTGCTTTCGATGGATTGCAGTCCACTTACGTAGGTGTTGATGTCATTGGCAATAATCTGCATCAGCTCAAAGTCCTGACCTTTGATCACAATCCTCTCTGAAGCGGTACCGATTCCCAACATGCGTTCGAAATCAGCAGAAGCCGAACCTCCGGCACCACCTTGTCCGCCACCTGTTTTCGGTGGTTCATTCAGTGAAATCTCCAGGTCTTCAAAATTTTTGGCAATGCCTGTGAGTTTATTTTGCACGTCAGCCACCGAAATGGTATCCAAATCCTTAAAGCCTTCTACCAGTGAGATGGTCAAAACGGCATCACCTTCGGAAATCTGGCTAATGACTTTGTTGACCACCGGTATTTCCATCACCTTTTCTTCAATCTTTCTCACCCTGAGATCAGTGGATGCCAGTGTGGCTCCCTGCGGCATGGTGACAAACAAATTCATGTTGGTCTTTTCCACTTCGGAGGGACCGGACATGCTGACAATTACACTGAGACCAATGGTGACAAAAAACAGTACCAATCCGCCAATGACTGTCAGCAAGGGTTTCCTGAAGCAGGATTTTAAAATCACCACATACATCTGGATCATCCGCTGGCGAATGGAGGCATTTTTAATTAAGGGAGCCTTTTCCTGATCATCCTTATTAATGGCAGCATGTGCCAGCATGGGAATTAATATCAGGGCAACTACCAGTGAAACCAATAAAGTGGAAATGATGGAAATCCCTATATGGGTTCCGATCAGAGTGACCAGAAAATTAGAAGAGAAGATAAAGGGCAGAAATACGGTGACCGTAGTAAGGGTTGCAGCAATTACTGACCGCATCACTTCCTTAGTACCATCCACCACAGCATCTACTTTTGGCTTCTTATTCACCACATGCCGATAAATGTTTTCAAGCACCACCACGCTATTATCCAGTAGCATACCAATGGCCAGCGCCATGCCAATAAGCGTAAGGCTGTTGATGGAAATGCCGGCAGCATAGAAAAAATTGAATGCAGTATAAACCGAAATAGGAATGGCCAACGCTATACTGAGGATGAATTTCATTCTTCTTAGAAATACCCATAATACAAAGATCGCCAGGAGGCCACCGGTAATTGCCAGGTTTTTGATCTGGTCTATATTGGTAGTCATCTGCTCTGCCTGATTGCTTTGTACCACGATCTCCACACCGAAGCCTTCAAGATCTTTATTGATAGCGTCAATAGCGGCAAGCGTTACCTCTGACAGAGCGATCAGATTGGCTTGCGTATCTTTAGATAAACGAATGGAAACGGCATCTTTTCCATTGACCCGACTTAGTGATGTCTGCTCTTTCACACCGAAAAACACCTCAGCCACATCGCTGAGCAGTAAAGGTCCTTTTTCTGATACCACCAGGCTTTGGATATTCTTGATATCCTTTAATTCGGCAGTTACATTCACGAAAACATGCTGCCCGTTTCTTTCTATCTGTCCTGCAAAGGCACTTTTGTTAGAGTTCTGCGACAATACATTCTGGATGGTATTAGGGGTGATGCCATTGGCTTCGCAAACCGCATCGTTCATGATAATTTCTACAGTCTTTTGCTTTCCGCCAAATACTTCCACACCACCGATGCCATCTATGTCATTCAGGCGGTCGGTAATATATTGATCTGTCACATTTCTCACACGGTCCACACCACCACTACCGAGCACCTGCAGGTCCATAAAGGTATTGGTAAACTGTTCTGTATCAATTTTAATGATATTTACAATAAACTCAGGAGTAAGATCTGATTTGATGGCCCCGACTTTTTGTTCCAGTTTGAGGTAGGCATATTTGATATTGACCCCTTGCTGAAATGAAATGAAAATCATGCCCTGTTGGCTATCTGCATTGGAAGTAATTTCCTCAACACCTTCGAGGGTGCTGATTACACTTTCCAATGGCACAATGGCCTCACGTTCCATATATTTGGGGTCTACCTCAGAGGTAGGGCTTATCTGCACTATCAGTATAGGCAATTCCACATTCGGGAAAAGCTCCACCGGAAGTTTGTTATAAGAGATATAGCCCATCACCGAAAACCCGATGAATAGCATCGATACGAGTACTTTTCTCTTGATGATCGTGTGTAATATTCCGTTCCTGGCCATCTTAAGCTTTTGTTTTTACAGTACCTCTGATCTTTGTGACCAGGTTTTCAATGCTTTCGTAAAAGCAGGGGATGACAATCAGTGTCAATAGGGTGGAAGTTACCAACCCACCAATTACTGCTATGGCCATGGGGGCACGTAAGGCGGCACTCTCTCCAAATCCAAACGTTAAAGGCAACAGTGCTAAAATGGTGGTGAGACTTGTCATAATGATGGGTCTGAACCTGCGTTGTGCTGCATCCAGTATGGCTTCCCGTAATGCCATACCATTTTGTTTATTCCTGTTGATGCTGTCGACCAGTATGATGGAGTTATTCACTGCTATTCCGGCCAGCATGATGATACCGATAAAGGCCATCATGTTGAGTGGCATTCCAAGGAAAAAGAAGGACAAAAGTGCTCCTACAACAGCCAATGGAATAGTTAATAGAATGGTGAAAGGATGTAAAAGTGATTCGAACTGTGAAGCCAATACCATATACACCAGGAGCACAGACAGGATCAGCGAGAAAGTGAGGTTTTTCATAGACTCCTGACGTTTTATTTCCTGCCCGGCTACACTTATTTTGTACTGAGGAGGCACAGCTATTTTTCCAAAGGAGCCATCAATAGATTTCACAATTTGATCATAGGGCTGGTCCTGGTTCACTCTTGCGCTAATGGAAACCATCCGGGTTTGATTTTTCCTGTAAATGGAGTTGGCGGCATACTGCACACTTACTTCGGCAATTTCACTTAACGGGAATTCACGCTGACTGCTTTTAATCCTCATGTTCTCCAATCCGGAAAGGGAGATTTTAGGGACTTTGATCATGATGTCCTGCATTTCACCGCCACGTTCAATGGTGCCTGCTTTTTTGCCTTCCAGCTGGTCTTTGATCTGAATAATGACATCGTCTATAGACAAACTCATTAACCCGGCCCTGTATTTATCTACATCCACCTGGATCTGTGGCACACCTTCTTCCAGATTGGAAACCGGTTCATAAACATTTTCATTATTGCCTAGTACGAGCATTACCGAATCGGAGAGTGTACTCAATGAGTTGAAATCAGCACCACTTACTTCCACCACCAGCGGCATCTGCTCATCGCCCAACACCGCATTAAGCGCACTTTCATCATTTGAAAAGCTGGCTTCAATGCCTGGGATTCCATCAAAATAAGTGGAAAGGGTGGAGGTAACGGAGGCAATATCTAGCTCCATATCTTGCTTAAATATGAGTTTCAAACTGGCTTTATTCTCATCGTACACATTTTCATTCTCTATGCTCGACTGGTTTTTCTCCGGACCAATGTGTGCATACACATGATCCAGTTGACCTTCGAAAAGCAGCAGGAGCTGGCCTTCTATCTGGTCTACGGTAGAAGATGTTCTGGCAAGCGGAGTGCCATTGGTCAGGCTCAGATCCACAGAAATAGCTTTGGTGCCTGCTTGTGGCATATATTCGCTGCCAATGATATCGATCAATTGATAGGAAGCGATTACCAGCAGAAAGGAAGCGACTATTAAAGCAATTCTGTAGCGTAATACTTTATCTAAGAAGGTTCTGTAGGCTTTATATTTCAGCGGTTTTTCTTCCAGCTTTGTGTTATCCTTGCGGAAAATTCGGGTAAAAAGCATAGGTATTACCAGAATAGCTACGGCCAGAGAGGAAATCAATGAAAAAGCCACTGTCCAGGCCTGATCTTTGAATAATTCTCCGGATGGACCCTGCAAATAAACAATGGGTAGAAAGACAACAATAGTGGTAAGCGTAGAGGCAGTTATGGCACCGCTCACTTCACTGGTTCCCTGAATGGCTGCATCTATCACACTCAATCCTTCTTCCCGCTTTCTGAAAATAGCCTCTACCACTACGATGGCATTGTCCACCAGCATCCCTGCACCCAGTGCCAATCCACCCAGGGTCATTACATTGAGCGTAAGGCCATTGAAATACATGAGGTTGAAAGTGGCAATAATGGAAATTGGAATTGCGATGCTGATAATAAGTGTTGAACCTATTCTGCGCAGGAAAACAAACAAAACAATTACGGCAAAGAGTGCTCCGTAAAGACCGGAATCTTTCACTTCATCAATGGCTCCCTGAATGAATCTTCCCTGGTTTTGAATGATCACAAATTCATAACCGGGAACGGATTTCTTTAAACCGTCCAGCACTTTGGTCAATTCATTCACCGCATTGACTGTATTGTACTTAGTTTCTTTGAATATTGACATGCCCAGGCTTCTTTGCTGGTTTACCCGAACGATGCTGCTGGCTTCTTTATTCAGGATTTTCAGCCTGGCTACTTCACGCAGTAGTACGGGCACCTGATCGGAGGTGGAGGCTGTGGGTTGAGAGTTAGAAGTTTGCACTACTTCAGTGGAAACCTCTGTAGCATCAGGGTTCGTACTAGTAGCTGTGTTTTGACGAGTGGTATAGCCTACTACCAGTTCTTCCAGGTCTTCAGGTTTTTCGATAATGCCCAGTCCTTTGATTACATACTTTTTTCCCAGCTCCTCAATAAATCCACCGGACACATTACGGTTATAATTCTGTATTTTCGCCACCAGGTCATTCACAGTAAGGCCAAATGAGGCGAGCAAATTGGGATCTGTTTCTAATACCACTTCTTTTTCCTGCTCACCTGAAAGGCGCACTTCGGCTATTCCCGGAAGCCGGATGATCTCATTTCTGAAGTTGTTCTCCGCTACTTTGCGCAATGCTTCGGTATCGTTGGAATTAGGATTGTAAATACCCAAAATCATAACAGGTGTGGCATTGGGATCGAATTGCGAAATGACAAATTCTTCGATCTCCTCATTCATTGAAAAGCTGGAGAGCGATTTTTGAAGATCCAGGAAAGCTTCATCCATGTCTTTGTTCCAATCATATTGCACGGTGACCCGTCCGTAGCCCATCTGGCTAATAGAGCTCACTTCCATAGCGCCATTTTGCCTGATGGCCACCGACTCAATGGACTCAATAAATTGCTTTTCAATTTCTGATGGGGGCTTAATTCCTGCCTTTAACTCCACGAATAAGGTGGGATTCTTTAAATCGGGGAACAATTCAATGGGCAATTTTCCAAATGAAATGGTACCTAATAAAATGACGGCTAATGCCATCATCAGGATGGAAATAGGGTAGGATACGGCCAGTGAGACTATCTTTTTCAAATTACATTGATTTAAATAATGGGAACATTAGAGTATGGTTATCAATGTCATTTAGTTAAGCTTTGGTTTTAAACCTCAACCTTTTATCCTTCTCCGAAGTGAGAAGGAAAATGGTCTTAACTAAACGACATTGGTATAGGTATTTAAAATCAGCGATTATTGTAAAACGCTTACCTTTGACTTATTCCTTAGCGTCTCAAAACCACTGACTACTAATCTGTCATTGATTTTTAAACCGCTCACAACTTCTATCACATCCATTGTTTCAAGCCCGGTAGTGATTCTCTTTTCTGTGGCAATACCATTTTCAACTATGAAAACTACTTTGCCGTCCTGCCGGGAAATAATGGTTTCTTTAGGAATCACAATGGTGCTGTCCCGCTTTTCGGAAAGTATGGCTGCTTTGATGAACATGCCCGGACGGAGCAGATGTTTGTCATTGTTGATTTGCAGAACACTTTTGAATGTTCGGGTATCCGCATCAATGACAGGAGAAATCTGGCTTATTATTCCTTTAATAGTATCCTTTGCAATATTGTAGTTGGTAATTTGTACCAACTGATCCAGGGTAACTTCAGGTAAATGTTTTTCAGGCAGCTTCACATCCATCAACAGTTTTTCATACTCCATTACCTTAAAAAGCTGCTGACCTTGCTCAATCTTTACCCCATCGGTGTGGTAAGGAAGTTCCACAATCACTCCATCAAATGGAGCACGTACAGCCATTTTGGCCATTTGAATTGCGGCATTTTCGTATGCATATTTGGCATTTACGTGGGTAATTGAGGCATTCTTTAGGTCGGTTTCGGTAACTCCTCCTTTGTCGTACAAAGGTTTTTGTTTGGTGAGGTTACTTTCTGCCAGTTCCAGGTTCAGTTTTTTGCTTTCTATTTGCAGGTTGTTGACAAACTCTTTGTCCTCAATCCTGATCAATACTTGGCCTTCCTTTACTGCATCACCTAATGCGAAGGGTTTTCCTGTAGATGGGTTTCTTTGGATTTTGTAGATTCCTCCCAGCTCAGACTTCATGGTGCCTTCCTTGGAAGAATAGACAGTGCCTGTAGTTTCGATGAATCTCGAGATGCTTTGTGGTTTGATGCTCACGACCGATACCGGAATCTTTATTTCAGTTTGAATGTTGGACTGCTCGTTACTGCATGACCACAAAACAGTCATTAACAGGAGAGGAGTGAACCATTTGAGTAGCTTTTTCATATTTTTAAATTTGAATGTTGATATTTTGTGTTATGTATTAAGTAGTGTGTATTGAGATTTACTCATTATTGCTTACTACTTTTGTTTACTGTTTTTTGTCAATTGTTTTATGCATTTAAATGTTAATTATCAATGTCGGTTAGTTAAGCTTTTTTTTAGACCTCATCCTTTCATCCTTCTCCGAGGGTAGAAGGAAGCATGTCTTAACTAACCAACATTGAATTACCAGTTACCGATGACTAATTACTATTTCCTTATAATAACCGGTTCATTTTTCTCAAAATCATAGAGCGACTGGATCTTGAGGTTCAGTAACTCCATTTTATAATTGATCAGGGCATCGGCAAGCGCACTTTTCTTTTCGGAAAGCTGGCTTTGGAACCTATTAAGATCAATACTCGTCAGGTCTCCGTTTTTATACCGTTCCAGGTTAATATCATAGGTTAGTTTAGCATTCTTCACATTTTGCTCAGCTATTGCCACCTGATTCTCCAGATTCTGAAGGTTCCTGTAGACCTTTCTGATATTGATGATGATGTTGTTTTCCTCCACTTGCAGGTCTACTTTGTTGATTTCAAGATTGGCATTGGCAGCATCCATTCTAGCTCTGTTTTCGCCCCAGTCCCATATCGGAATGCTGAAGGAAATAGCTACTCTTGGGTTCATATTGGGTGTTTCGTATATTTCAGGTGCCTTTACATTGTCGCCAAAAACTCCCAGTGACAAGCCGATTGAGCCTTTAAACTCATTCAAAGCTTTGGTGCGGATTAATTCAAATTGAGATCGCTCAATGTCGATGGTTCGCTGTCTCAATTCCATTCTGTGCTCAAGACCGTAGGCTATGGCTTTACTAAGATCTACCTTGCGGGTGATGAAGTTGATATCCACCATCACGGCCAATTCTTCCTCCAGGCTGATTCCTAACAATAGCTTAAAATCATCAGCTGCATTGCTCAGCAACACCTCATTATTTTCTACTGTGGATTTGGAAGTAGCCAAATTCAGCTCTGCCTGGTACAATTCTTCTCTTGCCAGGAGATCTGCCTCTACCTTATTTAAAGTGATCTCATAACTGACTTTTTGATTCTCATATTCATCCCTGGAAATCTCCAGGTTATTCTGACGCTGGTAGAAATTGTAGAACGATTGTGTCACATTTTGCTCAAGGCTAAGAAGTTGTATTCCATTGCTTATTTGAGCATTTTCCAGGTTAAGCTCCAGCTCTTTCAATTGAAGCTTGGTTCGGTTATAGGTGAATATGGGCTGGTCAAGCTGCAGGTATAAATTATTGCTGTAGGTTTTTGTTCTGAGGTTCTGAAATTCAGAATAGTTATCTCTATATCCCAAACGGTTGATGAGTGAGATGGTGCCATCTGTGGCAACTATGGGCTGGGTTACTGAAAAATTGGCGAAAGAGTTATAATCTTCATTAGTATTCCACTGCGAGAAAAGGTCATTAAAATTACGGTTTCTATTGTAATCAAAGGGTGTGATATCCAGTGAAAATCTGGATTTCAAGGCAGCACGCTGCGCATCAAGGCTTCTTTGATTTCCATAAAGGTTTAGTATGGATTTCTTGATGGTGGGGCTGCTTTGCTGGGCAATTTGAATGGCTTCTTCCAGTGTAAGTGTACGCTGTGCCATCATATCTGTAGATATGAGGCAGCCAATGATCATGAGTACCATCGCCAGTTTCCCATGAACTGCGGACCTCTTTGTTTTATTTTCTTTAATACTGTTCATATATTTTTTATTGCTTAACCCATTTTATCGCATCTGCATAGACTGTTCGGAGACCGCATTCGTCTGACAACGAAACACTTCCTCCGTTTTGATTGAAATAATATGATCCCAGGAAATTCCAGCCCGGCTCTGCGTTTGAAATATTGTATGTGATATTATCGGCACCATCCGCATGCTGAATGGTATAGTGATAGTAGAACTGCTTGTTATCGCCATCTTTCCCACGGAATTCATTTTGGTTTTTCCCTTTCATATAGGTGTAAATATCATAAAAGCCCTCTTCTTTAATTTCAGGAGTCCATGTGGCCACTTTTTCACCATTTCCTGAGCGGGTGAAATGAGCTGACCGTATCACTGTCCCATAAAATTCTGATCCGGTAGTGGCCTGCCACGAAGAATAGGGTCGGTCCCAGCTGCCATAATATTTTTGCTCAGTTGTTTTCCGACTGTCGAGGTAAGCTTTTAAATAAGTGGGTTTAATCGGGCTGAAACTGCTGAATTCCGAATCCTCATTATCCACTATGATCTCATACAGATTTGATGCTTTCTCTTCAATAATCACGCGCTCTCCTTCGAACAAGGCGCCTCCTTCACGTTTGGTTAAAGGCCCGATGGCTAGCACGATTTCTGATGGAATATTTTTGGAGATGATAGTGTTTAAAGTAATGTTATTTGGCTTTTCATCCATTACAAAGCCCAGTAACTTGGTCTCTCCCTGCCTGAGTACAAAGTTCCGTGCAGTAGATTCCGCCAGTTCTTTATTTACTTTTTGCAGGAAAACATCATCATCATCCTGATTGGCTATCAGATTACCTCCTGTATTAAATTTCACTTCCAAAACGCCATCATTCTCGCCTGAATTTTTCACTTTTATAAGCAGCTGGTAACGCTTTCTATCGCCATCCAGCACTTCATATTTCTGAATGTCAAGAATCTCATATGCAGCTTGATCACTCTCTGAGTACACCTTTCTGATGATGGGATCTATGTCTAAGCTAAATTCCGAAATCAACGCCTCTCTTAACTCCTCATAGTGAGTAAGCTGGTGTTGATGTGCATTTAACCAGTTATACAGAAAGGTTTTAAAATTATTTTCTCCCACCAGTTGACCTATATAGGAAAAAAGATACTGGCTCTTCAATGATACCGACTTCTGGATTTTATTGAATTCAGCCCCGGAAAGGATTTCCTGTAATGAAGATTCTCTCATCAGATTATTACATTCTTCTGTAAATGAGATCCCATTTTTGTTTCTGGAATAATCAGTTTGAGGTGGCTTTTCATTCTTAAGGTAGGTGGCAATGCTGCGATTCAGCAATGTCCACTCCCGACTGACAATGCCAGCGTTATAATCATAATAATTGGGAAAAAGAGAATAATCAGCTACGTCTTCATGATATCCATCAAAAACATATTCTGCCCCGATTTGCCCGGTAAATATTTTTTTTATCAGATCGTTAAAAACATTGGCTTGCTTTTGCTTGTCTGTAAGCACCTGATTCTGAGCATTGGCCTGCTTATCCATGTAGATCTTCTGTCTTCTTAAGTCAAACTGACTGATGTTGCCTCCTTCCTCGGGCCAATACACAGTCTCAGGCTGCAGATATGCCTGATGGCTTTCATAAACCTTGTTATAGGCCATGAAACTGATCGGAGCCTCTACAAAATTCAATCTTTTGAAAGGATAAGAGAGTTTCTGCGCATCTTCATATTCATTGACAAGATCTGTGATCAGGTAGCTCAGAGTGTCCTGCAACTGATCCAGTTCTTTTAGGAAGTAATCATTTTTAGGATAATGATAAACTGCATAGGTAATGCTGTCCACCAAAATCTCCTTCTTCACATAATCACCGATAGCAAGGGAGATCTGAGGCAGAGGATATTCGGGATTGAACTCATAAGTGTCTCCCTTTATTACCGGATCACCTTGAGAAATAGCCATTTTTCCTTCTGCCGTTTTCACCTTCAGTTGAAAATCAATAAATGATTGTCTTGCCTTTCTGGGTGACTTGCTGCTGTAACCGATTTCGATGTCGGGATACCAAAATACGTCTTTGGTAAGTAGTACATAATCAGGTTGCAAAAAGGCATATTTCTTTTGCATGGAGTGAACAAAGTATTCCCGGGCAGATTCAAATCTTTTCTGATCCACTTCCAAATGGGCAGCTGATTCCTTAATCGACCCATGATATTTTATCAGCACCTTCACCTCCTGATTTGGAGCTAATGTAAAGCCCTGCTCCAAAGAGATTATATGCTGATTCCTTTTAAATTCCAGCGGCTTATTACCAACTAAAACCTCATCTACTATTAAGCCCGGATTTAAGGTAAAGTAAACCTTCTCAAGCGGTTGTTGATTGATATTCCTTACCACCATTTCGGAAGTGGCGCTGATGCTACTGCCCAGCCACTCCAGGTCAATCGCATTCGAAACTATATCTACATTCGGAACATCTGCCCATTTTCCGTTAACAGTGATCATCTCCTGGCGCAATTTGATCGGTTCCTGTCGCATGTCCCAAAGCCTAAGCATTATAAAAGAGGAGATGCCTAAAAATACCACACCAATGACTGCGGTCGAAATAATAGCCACTCTGTGACTGGAAAGACGATCGAGAAAAATTGCAGTAATGAATAAACATGCCACACCTGTAATGAGGTAAAAAGCCCTTTGCCAAAGTGCAAATTCCATGTCGGCAAAGCCCGAGATCTCAGAAATATACATGGGCAGGCGAAAAGCCATAAAATCCAGGATATTGGAGAACTGATCAAAATAGTAGATCAACTGCACTCCGGCAATACCCAGCAATAATACAATGGTAATCGGCTGATTCTTAAGAAGTGTAACCGCCAAAAATGCTACCCCTGTGGTAAATATGATGGTGGGTATACTCGTCAGCAGCGGATAGACGATATATGCCAAAGGGTTAAATGTGGTGTAGGGATTGGTAATATTGATAATCAATGGAATACAAACCAATACCATGTTTAACAGGAAAAAAAGCTTGAAAAGGGCCAGTGCTTTTCCCAATACATAATCCAGGTTGGTAATAGGTCTTACAAAGAATACTTCGTTAGTATCAACTTTCTTATCCTTCTTAATAAGCCCGGTAGCTAAAAAAATCACTGCAGCTACTTGTGGGATACTTATGAGTATCATGCCGGCATAGGGCATCATCCAGCTATTGGAAAGCTGGTCCCAATCAGGCGTATTAACTTCAGAGAATTCTAATATGAACAATAAGGAAAGGAATCCTATGCCCGCCACTGCCAGAATTCTGAAAAACCAGTTTCTCCACAACACTTTTGATTCAAATCGGGATATGGTCAATATGTTTTTAATGGAAATCATACCAGTGAAACGCCTAATTCATTTTCCATAAAATACACATAAGCATGCTCCAGATTCGGATTGGCATTAACAGCCTTAGGGTGAGGTTGATCTGTAGCTATCAGTTGCACTTCCCATTTACCATCCACAGGGATGGTGGAAACCACTGAATGTTTGGTTTTTAAGATATTAAATTCTTCATCATCTAAATTTACCTGCCAAACATGGCCACGTACCTGATCTATCATGCCTTCGGGAGATCCCTTAAAAGCCACCTCGCCTTTATTGAGCATGGCCATATTATGGCAGGTACTACTGATATCGCCTACAATGTGGGTGGAAAGGATGATGGTGACATCCTGCTGGCTTAAGTCGGAAAGGATATTACGGAATCTTATACGTTCTTCGGGATCAAGACCTGTAGTGGGCTCATCTATTACTAACAACTTCGGCTCGCCAATCAGCGCCTGTGCAATGCCAAGCCTTCTTTTCATTCCTCCGGAAAGTTTATTGGCCATTCTGTCGCGCACATCGAGCAATCCTACCTGGTCCAGCAGCTTATCCACTTTGATTAAACGATCCTTTTTCTTCAGATTGGTTGACAGCTGAGCGGCATAATCCAGGAATTCCCAGGTTTTAAGCTTAGAGAAAAAGGTGAAATCCTGAGGAAGGTAGCCTACCAGTTTTCTGATTTTTTGTCTGTGCTCATTAATGTTCAAACCATCCATCAGGATAGTGCCTGCTGTGGCTTGCTGAACAGTAACCAACACCCGCATAAAACTGGATTTTCCTGCTCCATTAGGCCCCAATAAGCCAAACATGCCACTTCCTATCTCCAGATTTACATTTTTGATGGCAGTATGGCCATTGGGATATGTCTTGGTGAGTCCTGTTATTTGTATGTTCATAGCGTTCTGAATTGGGCGTACCTTGGGTGTTGATGCAAATTTTCTATTTGTATCTGTTTGGTTAAAGAAGTTTAAAGAATCGTTTTGTTACAGCCTTTGTAAATATTTATTTTTTAATATAAATCAATCCGACTGCTGTCATCTTTTTTCATTCGGATTTCATCAGTGCTTCCCAGATATAAGAAAGATTCATTTGATATGGAACCTTCCAAAATTTTGATCCCGGCATTACTTACCACTTTAGAATCATCAAGCTGTACATTCAGCAGGTCAAGTTCCATCCCTTCAATATTAAGGCTTCCTTCGTTGGAGGCTTTAATATTGAGTTGATTTACTTTATTATGGTCAAGCATTCTGATCCATCCGGAATTTTGGATAATATTTAGCTCCTGCTGGTCCAATGAATCTATGCGCATACCCGGACTATTTACAGTCATGCCCCTGAAGTAGTTTTTCTTTACATAAAGGGTGATTTTGACGTTTTCATTTTCTTCAAGTGCCGGAGGTGTTATTGTAAGGGTATCACCAACTATTTGGTACTTTACCTTTTGGAGTAAATCTCCTGAGATACTCCGTACTTCCAGTTTCGCTTGGTCTGATCCAATTATATCAATGCGCTGCTCCATTTCAGGTAAAATCAGGTAAGAAAACGATTGGATATCTGCGGTTTCTGCTATACTGTTGGAATTGTCCATGCTGTTCAGATCGCCTTTCAGTCTTATTTCGGTAAAAGCGACTGTCATATAGAGCAGTATCAACCCGAAAAATCCGATGAGTATTTTATTGCTGAGCTTCATGATGCTGAGTTTAGGTTATCTAAATGTTTTTTCAATTCACTGGATGTGATTCCTAACAGATCTGCCTGTTTTAAGACTTCAGGCAGTACTTTATTAAAGAAATCTTCTTTTTTGCTTTTCAGGATAATATGCTGAGCTTCAGGATTTACAAAATATCCGATTCCGCGCTGGTTTTCGATTATATTCATAGCTTGTAGTTCACTGTATGTTCTCATGATAGTATTGGGGTTTACACCCATTTCGGCAGCCAGCTCCCGAACGGAGGGTATCTTCTCTCCGGCAGGAAACTCACCACTCACCACTTTGTCGGTAATAGTGTCTGCAATCTGAAGGAAAATGCTTTTGCCATTTTGGAATTCCATATTATACCTCCTTTTCTTTTAACTTTCGATAAGCAACAAAAAGCATGGTCACATTAGCTATAATAGCCGCAAAGGCAAGAAATCTAAAGATGCCTTTATTATCAGTGGGAATCAGCCACATAGAATCATTTACATTATATCTCCCAACACCGAGTTTCTCTACAGCTATGTAAGTGAAACCCGCATAGGCGATAATGATAATAGCTACTGAAAACAGCGTTTTAACCAGAGGTTGTTTGGAGAACATAGCGCCACCCGTAAAAGGTAATACAAATCCTAATGCAACAAGGGAGACAATAAATGTATAAAACCAAAACATGGCTTCTTTAATCTCGCTGGGCATTTCAAAATCCATGGTCTGCTGAAATCCTACCGGTTGGAATGTTTCAGTGGTGAAAAGACTGAAAAAGTAGCCTTGCAGATGAAAAGTAATCCAAAACAAGATGGGGAGGAGGATTAACATCAGCCCTATACGAATTATCAACTCGAACAAAAACTTTTCGAGAACAGAACCCGGAAGCATGAGGTAGTTAATAGTAGCTTCTTTCGATCTAAATGAGGGAAATGAATATCCAACATATAAGATTCCAAATATGGCCACAAAAGTCAGTAGTAGTTCTCGGAAAATTTCAGCATCATGAGGCACGCGGTCGTTACTCATCTGAACCAATGAAAGGATAATGAAGATTACCCCGATATAGGCCACTGCAGAAAATAGTAGCATTTTATTGCTGTGGATGAAATGCTGCCTGCAAAGTAGGAGGAAGCGCTTTCCGTTAAAAATATTACTGGACATAAGCTTTCATTTTTTCTGTGCCATGAGAGATGGCATTAAACAATAATTCGATGTCAACATTAGAGTTGCCATTGGTTTGCGGGGTGATTACCCGATAACCCCCTGGCACCATTTCGCTGTACAATACATTTTCACCTTCTGCTGAGGAAGCTGTGCTGAAATTCAATTGTGACGATATATCAAAAAGATCTTTCTGCATAATGAATCTGCCGTTTTCCAGCATCAGCACCCTGTCAATCAGGTTTTCCACATCCCTTACCTGGTGTGTGGAGATAATGACCAGCTGATCTTCGTCCAGGGAGCCCGCCAGCACTTTTCTGAAAATTCCTTTTGAGGGAATATCCAACCCATTAGTAGGTTCATCCAATACCAGCAGCCTGCATTTGGTGGATAGCGCAAAAGAGATTAGGAACTTCTTTTTCTGTCCGTAAGAAAGCTTTTGCAAACTTTTTGTCTCCGGTAGCTCAAAGTCGCTAATCAGTCGCTTCAACAAATCTTGATCAAATCGCGGGTAAAATCCTGCATTGGCCTTTACATATTTAGCCATGGAAATGCCGGGAATGTAAAACTCTTCAGGCAAAAAATAAATATCCTGAAGCAGAGAAGGCTCACGCTTTGCCGGCTGATGCCCCATAATGCTCACCTGCCCCTCAGTGGGGAAGAGCAAGCCAATCATTAGCTTGAGCAGTGTGGTTTTTCCGGCACCATTCTTACCAAGGAGTCCGGCAATGCTCCCCGCCTGCAACTCACAATCCAGTTGATGGAATAATGGCTGCTGTTTTTTGGTGTAACTGAATCCTAAATTTTTTATGCTGATCATATCAACTGATTTACTGTACTACTTAACTAATACAGTACAATAGTAAAAGATACATTTCATATTTCCAAATAAATAGGATGAAAGGGTGAAATTATTTTTTGAAATGGGGGGAGTGAAAGCATTTCAGCATTTTACGGATTTACTGATAGACATTGAGTAGGGCACAAAATAAGCTGATTGACATTCTACTCCATGAATAGTCTTGTACTATGATTAAAATGATTAGAGGAATATTATGATTTAAAGGGCTGTTAAACTCAAATTTATAAATTATGGTGATAATATAGGGGATGCCGACAGTCCTGTTTTAACAGTGACGGGGTGGTATCGGAGGTTAAGGTTTATTGATGCAATAGGTTTATTAGTGGGGCATCAAAAGGCCCTTATATACTATTTACTGAGAAAAGCATCCGATACAAAGTAAGCTGCAGCATATCCAACTTAAAGAATTTGTATTTATCAATAAATTATCACTATTTCCACTATCAATGTCAATCACATAAAACCAGTACTATGAAGTTAATTATTACGGTGACCTTCCTTCTTTCTCTTGTAATTGGTCATAGCGTATTCAGCCAGGATAAAGAAAATGAAGAAGTCATTCAATCCGTACGGGACAGGTATTATCGAATTAACGGAGGAGATGTAGACCTGGAAACTTTTACAGTTGATAAGTACAAGGTTTCTGCTGAAAATGGTAAAGTTGCTATTATTAAAGAAGAAGTGGAAGACGGACGATTTGAGTATTATTTTGATGCTGATAAAAACGTTCCTTACTTCATCTTTTTTGCTTCAAAAAATGATAAGGTAAAGCCTGATTTGAGAGCTTATCTCGATAGTAGAGGAGAATTTGTTTGGTACAAAGAGAATGAACAGGAAATTGAACTGGAAAATTATCGTGGCCCCTACCACTTAATTCTAGGGGCAGTAAATGCTTACAACACAATTATGTATCATAGAGAGTTCAATGACCCGAAGGCCGATAGCATTCTTGATTATGTCGAAAAAGTGCATGATATGGTTTTGGTAAAAAACACTGTTGATTACCAATCCGATCCTAACGAAGGGAATTATTCTGAGTGGGATATAGCGTATCATAAGTTTAGAGGCAGAACGGTATTGACACAAAAGGGACAAGGTGGAGAACACGGAAGTTCACAGGAGATAGCCTATTTTAGGGAGGGAGAAAAGATCTTAACAATAGTAGAAAGTTCTTCTTGGATTGGGTTTCAGGATAATGTAAGCGTTACTCTCGAATATTTTGATGGTGATGCTGTTTACAGAAAGGAAATTTATAGAAGTTATGGTGAAAATGTTTCTAAATCAAAGGATAAAAAAGAATTTGACCTTAGCTGGTTTGATAGAGGTAGAATGGTTCCGGAAATCACTGTTTATTAAAAGGCTATTGTATAATTCAATATATGAAGTTAATTGCAGTTACATCATAACCATATGTTGAAGGAGGTTTTTGAGGGGTGATATCTATTTCAGAAATAATTTTCAATAAGCAATAACCAAATCAAATACGTTTAATAGTGTTTTATAATCTTCTGTTTTTACTGATCTTTTAATTTTGCCAATGTGGATTATCTTATTGCTATTGGATTTTAGCCTTAATATTTCTTCTTGAACATTCGGATGATTAGGTTTACTAAATGAGATTAATAATTCTACAAACAATTCATAATAGTCTTCATTTTCCCAAATATTGTCTTTACCTGATTTTTTGTAATCGAGATGAAGTAGATTTTTAGCCAGCTGATCGAAAAACATCATCAATAGATTTACGCAACTGGGAAGCTAGTACGCTTCTTTTAGTTAATAATAGAACTCTTTTATTAAAAGAATTTTTTCGACAGTATTCGAATATTAAATTAGCCAGTGTTCGATTTGATCCAGACCCATTAACCATAACTGCATTGAGCCTTAATCTTTTTTCAATCAGTGGTAAAAGAGTTTCTATAGCTTTTTGTTGATGGTTTAATAAATTCACGTTTATGTACTTTTAAAATGTGAGAGCCTGAAGTTAAGAGTTATTCTCAAACTACTAATAAAATTTATGAAATGAGTGACTTTAGTTCTTTTGATTCAAATTACGAAAAGCATGTATGGCCAAATGTTGGCGAAAATTGTATATTTTTAGCGCGGTTGACTCCATTATAAAGCTTTTTATTTTGAAATTAAGATTTAATGTAGAGGAAGAATTATTTTGTTTATGCTTAGAATACAGCAGCAACACAACCCCTTTCTCTAAAAACTGCAAGATGTTTTAGCTTAATTTAATAAACTAACATGACCTATCTATCAAAATCAAATAACAGTTTCAAATCCAGATTAAGGATCTTTCTTTTTGATAAAATCATCAACGGTCAGGCAGTAGATTCTTTCCTGCTGGAAGAGTTTTTGCAATATGACCTTTCGGGTAAACAAAGCTTAATCAATAAATTCACTGCTGAGTTCTATCATACTAAAAGGAAGCAAAATCTGTCAGGCACGGATATGCAGATTGATGACATTTATTTATCTATGAAAGAGGCGGAAAGAGATTTAAAACAAATGTTGCCAAATTGGAGAAAAGAGTATTTTCACAAAGTGTTTAGAAATCAGTTGCAACCAGACAAATTTAAAGAGCTTCAGGAGGCCGATACTTGTTATTATTGTGAGATAACCCTAAATGAAATTTTAGAGTTGGTCCACAATAAAAAGATTTATAAAAAGAACGAGAGAGGCTGGAGAATGGAAATTGATCGTAAAGAACCTAACCAGGAATACTCTAATGAAAATTGTGTACCAGCCTGCTACTGGTGCAATAATGCCAAAACAGATGAATTTGATGCTGAAGAGTTCAAACCTATTGGTAAAGCAATAGGAGAGCTTTTAAGGGAGAGATTGAAGAAACTACCTTAGAAAATGTTAGCCTGTTGCCTAGGCCAATATGGTACAAAATAAGCTGATGACATTCTACTCCATGAATAGTCTTCAACTATGATTGAAATGATTAGAGGAATACTATGATTTTTGACCATCCTAGTCCATCATCCAATCAAAAAAATCATAGCTGGAGACAAAGAGATGAAGACAACAATCAATGAGCGATACGAGCATTCTGAATTGACAGGTAAAATCATTGGCTGCGCTATGGAAGTTCACCGCCAAATGGGCAATGGATTTCAAGAAGTAGTGTATCAGCGTGCCTTATCAATAGAATTGAATTTACAAAAACTCGATCATGTTCGGGAGCTGGAAATGCCCTTGAAATATAAAGGTGAGCATGTAGGGACTAGAAGAGTAGATTTTTTTGTGGAGGATAAAATTTTGCTGGAAATAAAGGCTGTGAAAGAATTAGAAGATGTCCATTTGGCACAAGCCATTAATTATTTAGAAGCTTATGGCCTTGAAATTGGATTGTTAATCAATTTTGGTAATACTTCCTTACAATTTAAGCGAGTAATGAAACCGGGATAATTTATCGGGAACTGCATCAGGAAGTTTCGAAAATGCCCCTTTTAAAACATTATCTTATTAAAATGCATTGTAGGAGGTCTGATTTGTTAAAGTATTGGACTGGAAATTCAAAGTTAGGCATAATAAATCACACATGATGTAGTAGTATTTTGTTGTTCTATTTATATATTTAGCGATTAATTAAATTAATAAATGAAAAAATATGAATTTTGATAGAGTTATTTTGATCCTTGCTTGTACTTCATTAATGTCTTACCAGTTATTTTCACAAGAAATAAATATAGGTATTAAATCCATAGATATACCAGAATACCCTAGAGGCGATTATGTTCCATTTAGTAACTGCCCGAGAAGCCAGGTTACTAAGCTTCAGTTTAGGGTTGAAAACCGAGGTGATAATTTTAATAAAGCTGGTAAACCGCAATTTGGATCTGTTCAAATAAAAAGATTATCAGATGGAGAGGTTTTACTTAAGGAGGAAGCAGTCTATGATTTTAGAGGCTTCACACCAGGCTGGATGAATTTCAGGTTTGCACCTATTGATTTATCACAGCCCGGTTTGTACGAAATAACTGTTGAGTCATATCTTATAGATTTAGAAACGTATAAAAAAGACAGGTCATTGAAACCCATAGATTCGGACATGTCTGATAATAAAGTGACTTACCTTAACAGAGTATTTGATCCGGAAACATTAGAGAAAGATAAAACTTACACTTTTAATTTTGATGATATTGAAACAAAAAAAGATTTGGCCCAACAAGGCTGGAATTATAGTTATTTGCCGGATTCACTGCGAATTTCTGATAAAGGAATAAATGGCTCTAATGCTATTGAAATGAATTTTACCAGAGAAAAGAATAAGAGAAAATTATTCACGCCTCCGGTGGTAGTAACGAAAGGAGCCGAAATAGATCTGCAATTTAAACTGGTAGATGCCAAATCAGGTAAAAATGTAACAGAAGAGTTGATTTCGTCAGAAGGTTTTAAAGTGCTAATATCTTTTCAGGATATTTGTTCTACAGGCTTAAAAGTAACTTCAACTTACAGTATTCCAAGTGCTCGTTCCACAGAAGATGGTTATTTTAAATTCCCTTTTATACTTAAATACAATGGAGCAGGAAATTTCAGGGGACAAATAGAATTCTCCAACCTATCCGAATACCAGGATCTTTTATTGGTAATTGATAATGTAGAGATAATACCAAGGAGTTAGGATGATGATTATTTTGTTTTTACTTAGAATCATTTAAGCTACCAATGTAATAGGAGCGGTTTTGTTTGCTTTGTCGGATATTGTAATTTGGTTGCCTTATACTTTAATATAAAACTGTCTAAACCGCAAAAGCTTCTTATTATGAGAAGCTTTTGCGGTCCGGACCCGAAAATTAAAAACTTGAGATTTTCCTGAGAACTCGAGCGAGCATTCACTCTACTAAATTTAGATTGGGGGAATATAAAGGGTTTGGTTTATTTTAGTAAGCCCATCTGTAAACATTCAATTGTTAAATTTAAAGTATAAGAACTGGTCCAATCGTCACATAAAACGATCAGACCAACAGACATATAAGTTTTATTGTGGCAATAAATGCAGCAATAAGTTACGTATTCTTTTCATTCTCTTCCGCTCTACTCCACCTTCAAGCCCTCTACAGGATTTGACACCAGTACTTTTCTGATTTGTGTTGAAATAGTAAGCAAAAAAACCAGCACAAGAATAGCCACCGAAATAACGATGATTTCATAGGTGATCGGCACGTGATAACGATAGGAGAGACTGAAGATTAACTTCATCAGATAAAGACTAATCGGAGCGCCTATAACAATTGCTAGTGAAAACAAAATGATGTATTGTCGGGAGACATTGATGGCAATGTTTTTTACTCCCGCTCCTAAAGTTTTGCGGATACTAAATTCCTTTACCCGTCCGGCAACATTTAATGTAACCAGCCCATATAAGCCCAGGCATGCCAGTAGAATGGCTATAGCCGCAAAAACCTGCCATACCTCAGCATGAATAGCTATTTGTTCATAATAATTGCCCCAAACAGCTTCCTGATACCCGCCATCAAAGGGTATTTCCGGATATAGCTGAATCCATGTAGCCTGTATAGCTTTATAAGTCTCCCTTTCTGAGCCGGGAACTACCCTTAATGACAGGTATATATAGTCTTTTTTATCGGCCAGTTTAAAAATGCCCGGCTTAATTATTTCTGAAAAGCTATAGCTGTGAAAATCATTCACCACACCTATAATTTCATATTCCAGGGTATCAATTTTGTATAATTCACCCAGCGGATCTTTAAGGCCCAGGCTGCTGACAAAAGTTTCATTAACCACTATTTTATTCTTGTCGCTCTCATAATCTTCCTTGAAAACCCGCCCTTCAGAAAGATCTATTCCCATCGTCTGAAAATAATTGGCATCCACAGATAATTGATCCACCTCAAATTGGCGATCGGGTTTCTTTAAAATTGATGTTGCATGGCTCTTGCCAATATGGTGTTCTGAGCCTGAAATTGATAATATGGAAGGATCCTGCCCCAGTACTGCTTTCATTTTCTCGAAGCCGGCATAATCAGGAACAGTTAGAAAAAGCGCTTGCCTGTTATCATATCCCCAGCTCCGCTTTGACAAATAGTTGGTGTTCAATGAGAAAGTTACTGCAGCAGTGATAAAAATACATGCTAACACCAGCTGAAAACCCAGCAAAAGTTTCGTTAACGGATTTTTTTGTCCAAACCTGAGCGAACCCTTTAAAATGCCTGTTACTTTAAATGACGAAATATAAAAAGCGGGATAGCTACCTGATATCAGGGCGGTGAATAACAGAATGGCAGAAAGGTATATCCAAAGAGTGGGATCAGTAAAGCTGAACCCCATGCTAAAGCCCCAGAGGCCTTCAAACCATGGAATAAAAAGGAAAAACCCAATTAAAACGCCAAGTAGTAAGGCAAAGGAAGTTACCACAATATTTTCCGTCAGGAATTGTATGATAATCACTTTCCTGGAAGCGCCAATTGTTTTTCTTACCCCAATTTCCTTCAGCCTTTTAGTAGAAGAGACTATGGCTATATTGATATAATTCATGCATGCCAGAATTAGCATAAATGCTACAACGAATGATAAGAAATAAATCGATTTTAAATTATCAGCAGAGTTTCTTGCAATGCCATCTCTTATATCTCCTGATCTTTTATGTAAGGTGGCCAGCGGCTCAAATCCAAAAGAAGAAATGGCCCAATCTTTATCGACAGCTTTATTTTGAATGAGCTTATATTTTTCCATTCCTTGCTCTAAGCTTGTTATGTCAGCAGGCTCAGCAAGCTGTATGAAGGTAGCATTGACAAACTGATTCCAGTCATGGAAATCATATTCAGGAGCGGATATGCGCAAATTCTCAAAATTGATGAGAAAATTAAAATCAATAGTATGTGCAACAGGGAATTTTTGAGCGACTCCTGCCACTTTAAAAGCTTTGCTTCTTGTTTCGTCAAACTTCAGAAGAATATCACGACCTACAGGATTTTCCTCGCCAAAGTATTTGACGGACATTTTCTCGCTGAGAATGATGCTGTTCATATCTTTCAATGAGGCGGCTGTTCCCCATTTCAATGGAAAAGTAAACATCTCCAGGAATTCAGGATCAGTAAATCTTACCCCTTCATGAAATACATTATCCTCATGCTTTACCACTACATTCCGGTCCTCTATGCGGCAGACTTTTTCGATATTTGAAAAATCATTCTTAAGCATCTCAGCCAGAGGTCGTGGTGTTTTTGCAAACTGCTGGGAGCTACCATCCCGATCTGCAAAGAAGGTGACAAGCTGTACTTTTTCCTTATTCTCATGAAACTGGTCTGTCTTATGTACCCACTGGATATAAGCATACACAAAAATGGCAAGGCCTATGGCAACAGATAAACCAAAAATATTGATGAAGGAGTTTAAAGGATTTCTCATCAAACTTCTGATAGAAACCTTCGAATAGTTTTTAAACATAGCAGTATGTATTAAGGAGCTGATGGTGGTTTTACTTTTAATATTTGAAAATTCTTCATCAGCCATTGGGCTAATTTCTCCAAATTCTGCCACTGCCATCTCAAAGGCTTGCTGTTCAGAGTGTCCTTCGGCCAGGAGGTCATCCATATGGTCTCTGAGGTGCAGCTCCATTTCCCGAATAGCACCATGATCAAAAGCGCGATACTTCCTGAATGACCGGAGCCATAGTGTTAATGCTTTTTCGAGATCGAACATAATTAATAATTAGTATCAGGTTTTAGATTCCACAGTTTTTCAAGCACGGTATTTACCTGCAACCACTGCTCTTTTTCTTCCAGAAGTGCCTGTTTACCTGCTTCAGTAATTTCGTAATATTTTCTTGGCCTTGTATCCTCGCTCATGGTCCAGTTGGATTGAATCAGTCCGTCCTTCTCAAGCCTGTGGAGCACCGGGTAAAGCATCCCATCGGAATATTCCATTTTCCCACCCGACATCTTTTTTATTTTCTTAATGATCAGGTATCCATAGCTATTTCCCTGCTTAAGTATTCCCAGGATAATGGCTTTTGTTGAAGCTGCTGTTAAGTTTTTTGAGATCATATAGTTGATTTAATTCGCTTTCTATATACATAGAATTACAAAGTATATTGAAAGATATAATATTAGTTTATGAAAAGCAATAGAAATATTTAGGGGGAGTAAATAATTCTTTTATAAGAAGATTCTTAAGCAGGGTAAAAGTAAAATGAAAGAACATAAATAAGGTTTTTCTTCACGAAGGGTATAGTTTAAATCTTTGACATGGATTTCATGTCCAGCTTATTATAACCAGATGATGGAACACTCAAAATTATATAGTGAACATTTCTAAATGGTACTTTTCCGATCCAAAAATAGTGTTAAGAATATGAATGGTAAAATAAGTACTGAAATGAAGTATCAGGACAGTCATTTATGTATTGACCGAATTCAGCAGGCTGTAACAGCTTGAAGATTTTATAAAAGGAGAGAAAGCGTATGACCGCATTGGAAATAGCAAATGCCTGTGAAAATGTGTTAACGGATCAAAATATGATAAAAAAAAGCAGAAACTGTTCATTTCTGCTTTTGAGTTTACTTAGTTATCATATGGAGTGGAAGGCCCTGTAATTGGACCACCATTTCCTCCCCCGCCACCGCCACCACTTCCTCCACCACCAGGAGGATTTGGGTTATAATATGCTTGCCATCCGTAATAAAGTCCTACATATTTTCCGGAAAAATAGGGGTAGTTTTGTTGTTCATTAGGAAATCGCTGTGGGTAGGTACTGTATGAATTGGAAAATTGTTGGTACAAAGAGTAATTTCCTTGTAAAGCTAAATTTTTCCCTTCATTAAAACCATCATCATAACCATCCTGCCAGGTTGGGGCACTTGAAATTTGGGCAACTACTTGATTAGAGTAGAATAATCCAAGTCCGAATAGTAACATAATTAAAATAGATTTTTTCATGCTTTTATAAGATTAGGTTAAACATATATCTATACTAATGTAAGCAATAGTTTTTTTAATATAAAGCAATCTTAAAGTTTCTTAATTTAATAGAGGCTATTTTTAGTCAAAGGAAGGTTAAAGAAGGCGGTGCTTTGATTAGCCCATTTTAAATAAAGGGAGGTTATTCTGGTTTTTGAAATTACTTTCCGATACAGAACTTACTAAATATATTCGACAGCAAATCATCAGTGGTGATTTCACCCGTAATCTCACCTAAGTAATGCAATGCCTGACGGATGTCCAGGGCAAGGAAATCCCCGGTTATGTCACTCTCCAATCCAGTCATTACTGCTGTTAAAGCATTTTGTGTTTGGATAAGATTATCGTAATGGCGGATGTTGGTGACCACTGTGTCACCGGTTTTGAATTTATCCAAATTGACTGTCTCCACCAGCTTAGTTTTCAGGGCCTCCAGGTTTTCCTTATTGATGGCTGAGATAAAGAGCACATCATTGCCTTCTTTCAATTTTTCATATAGTTCAGGCTGCGCTTCATCTACTTTATTGCCTACTTTAATAAAAGGCACACCCAGATTTTCCAGCATATTGATGTCACGGTGAATCTCCACAATAGAATCATTCTTCATGTCGAACAAATAGATGATCAATGAAGCCTGCTTCATTTTCTCCCTTGTACGGGACACACCAATGGCTTCCACTTTATCCTCTGTCTCTCGCAGCCCGGCTGTATCAATAAATCGGAATACCACGCCTTCCAGGTTAATTTCATCTTCAATAAAATCCCTGGTGGTACCTGCTATGTCAGAAACAATAGCTTTTTCCTCATTCAATAAAGCATTTAGCAGGGTGGACTTTCCCGCATTGGGTTTTCCGGCTATTACAGTGGGTACACCGTTTTTAATGACATTGCCTAAATCAAAGCTGTTGGCCAGTATTTTTATGACAGACAATAATTTTTCCACCAGGTTTTTCAAATCCTGTCTGTCGGCAAATTCCACATCTTCTTCACCGAAATCCAATTCCAGCTCTATCATGGAAGCAAAATGAATCAACTCCTGGCGCAGTTGTTTAATCTGCTCTGAAAAGCCACCACGCATCTGGTTAAGGGCTGCCGTATGTGCTGCTTCTGTATCTGCATTAATCAGGTCGGCCACTGCTTCAGCTTGTGCCAAATCAAACTTGCCATTTAGGAAGGCTCGCTGCGTAAATTCACCCGGCTTGGCCAAACGCACGCCTTTCCGCAAAAACAATTTAATGATTTGCTGCACGATAAAGGGTGAGCCGTGGCAGGAAATTTCCACTACATTCTCTTTGGTGAAGGATTTGGGCGCAATGAATAAGGTGACTAATACTTCATCAATGATTTTTGCTATGCCATCTGCCCGTTCATTGTCCCGTATAGTGCCGAAATGTGCCGTATGGCTTTCCTGCTCTGTCAGGCTTTTGCCATGGAATACATCATTTACTATTTCAATAGCTTCAGGGCCTGAAAGTCTGATGACAGCAATGGCACCTACTCCGGGAGCGGTGGATAAAGCAATAATGGTATCTTGATTGGGTATTTGCATGGCGCAAATTTCAGTATTTCAGATTGATTATAAAATTATTTTAGAAGAATAGCTTTAAAACTTTAACACTCATGCTATTTACCCAATAAGCAGCCACCTCTCACTTAACAATTTACATTTCTATAAACAGTTCTATTTCCAGTTCGTTAGCTGATAAGTAAATAGAAACCATAAAATTTTAGGTGATGAAAGCAGCAATTTTAGAAGAGTTTAATCAGAAATTAAAAATAAAAGACATTGATAAGCCAGAAGTGGGTGAAGGTATGGTGTTGGTAAAAATCAAAGCCAGTGGTATTAATCCAGTGGACCAAAAGTTGTCTTTGGGCTATATGAAAGACAGACTTCCTTATGAATTTCCTATTGTATTAGGCTGGGACATGGCCGGTGAAGTAGAAGAGTGCGGACATGGAGCCTCACGCTTCAGAAAAGGAGAGGAAGTATATGCTTATGCCCGAAGGCCTAAATTGCAAGAAGGTACCTTTGCTGAATATATAGCGATCCCAGAAAGCTATTTGGCTAAAAAGCCTATCAATATCAGCTTTGAAGAGGCCAGCGCCATTCCATTGGCAGGATTAACCGCCTACCAGTCGTTATTTGATGCAGGTAATTTAAAAACCGATGAAACCGTTTTAATACTAGGTGCATCCGGTGGCGTTGGTACTTTTGCAGTACAACTGGCCAAATACCACGGTAGTAAAGTAATAGCGGTTGCCAGTGAGAAAAACCATGCTTACTTGAAAGAATTGGGAGCAGATCATTGCATCGATTATAAAAAAGGCAATGTAGCTGAGGAAGTGAAGAAAATTGAAAAAGAAGGAGTGCCTTTGGTTTTTGATGCAGTAGGAGGGGAAACCACGAAAACAGGAGCTGAGTGTCTGCATAAAGGTGGCAGATTGGTATCCATCACCAGCCAGGGGGAAGGCTTGCCGGAAGGTACAGATTTCCGTTTTGTATTTGTAGCACCTAATGCGCGTGAGTTAGAGCATATTCGTGAAATGGTAGAGGCAGGTTCTTTAAAAGTGCCTATTCAGAAGCAATATTCTCTCGAAGAGATTAATGAGGCATTTGAGCAAATTGACACTGGCCATACCAGAGGTAAAATAGTGGTTTCAATGAATTAGAATAATCACCGCCCTGTATATAGGGCGGTTTTTTTCGGTTGTTGGTGAAAAACGTCAACAAGGAGGAAACTCAGTTAGCATAACCAGAGATATTTGCTATCACTGCGTCATCCCCACGCAGGTGGGGATCTGGTGATTGAAACGTAGTTTCAATATCATTTAAGTAATTTACGGATATGCCAAATCCTGATAATATTGGAATATATAGCTGGATTTAAGTTAAAGTGATAAAAACTACATATTTAAACCTGTGGTTTAAATCAAAAGATTCCCTTCTGCAAGGGAATGACGTTCTAATGTTACTGATTTTGCTGATTTGAATAATATCAAGTATAAGTTGTTAAAAGGAAATTATTTCATTTCCACTACTTCGTCATATAAATCCTTTAAAAGCGGATTCATTTCTCTTATCAATCTGATCTTCCATGTTCTGTTCCATTTTTTTAGCATTTTCTCACGTTGAATAGCCTCTTCAATAGATTCGAAAAATTCATAATAAAGGGTATCAGTGCAATTATATTTTTTAGTGAAATCGCAGCCTTCTCCATGTTTGTGCTGATAACTTCTTTCTGCTAAATTAGATGTAACACCAATATAAATAGTGCTCCTATTTATATTACTCACTATATATACATATCCTCCTTTTGCCCTCATAGTAGTTTAAATATAACTTATTTCAACAGAAGATTAAAGAATCTTTGCTAAGCCGTCCCCACCATCCCCACGCAGGTGGGGATCTTATGATTGAAACGGAGTTTCAATATCATTGAAATGAAGTAATTTACGGATATGCCAAATCCTGCTAACTCAGCCCATAAACAAAAATGTCCTGTTCCGGTTTAAATGGAGCAGGACATTTTTCAAAAGAATGAAAGTATTGGCTAAATTAATCCAGGTACATCACACTTCTCAATGCTTTGATCGTACGTTCTGTATTAGGTAATACAGCTTCCAAAAGGGTAGGAGCATAAGATACAGGCACATCAAAGTTGTTTACTCTTAATACAGGCGCATCAAGGTAATCAAATATGTTTTTCTGAATATTGAATGCCAAATCTGTAGCAATGGAGGATAAAGGCCATGCCTCTTCCACTATCACACAACGATTGGTTTTCTTTACTGATTGGTACAAAGCAGGATAGTCAATTGGCCTTACAGTACGTAAATCAATTACTTCTATAGAATGGCCCTCTTTTTCCATTTCTTCGGCAGCAGCCAATGCCACCTTCATCATTTTACCAAATGAAACTACAGTAGCATCTGTTCCTTCTTTCACTACTTTGGCTTTACCGATTGGCTCCAGGTATTCTGATTCAGGCACTTCGCCTTTATCACCATACATCAACTCCGACTCCATGAAAATTACAGGATCATTATCCCTGATAGCTGATTTTAATAAACCTTTAGCATCATAAGGATTGGAGGGTACCACTACTTTTAAACCCGGAGTGTTGGCATACCAGTTCTCAAAGTTCTGAGAGTGTTGTGAAGCTAACTGGCCCGCATTTCCAGTAGGACCTCTGAAAACCATAGGTATATTAAACTGTCCACCGGACATGTTCAGCATTTTTGCGGCAGAGTTAATTACCTGATCTATAGCTACCAACGAAAAGTTGAAAGTCATGAATTCTATGATAGGTCTGATGCCATTCATGGCAGCACCAACACCTATGCCGGCAAATCCCAACTCAGCAATAGGGGTGTCCAATACTCTGTCGGCACCAAATTCATCCAACATGCTTTGTGATACTTTGTAGGCACCATTATATTCTGCTACTTCTTCGCCCATCAAGAAAACATTCTTATCTCTGCGCATCTCTTCCGACATGGCTTCTCTTAAGGCTTCTCTGAATTGAATTTCTCTCATCTATTTACAAATTTTACAGCGTAAAAATAGTTATTCAAACACCAATTACCAACTCATTTTGGAATCCAAATAAATAAAAAAAGCGCTTCTTGTGGGAAGCGCTTTTCAATAGAGTATTATTTAATTATTATTTTAAAGCATTTCTGAATTCTTCGTTTGCCTGATAGTTAACAAACTCAAGATCTGTTAAAGCTTTAGCTTTTAAATCAGCATCAGCTTGACCTGCTTTTTGTAAATGCTCATAAACAGCAGCATCTTTTCCTTGTCTTGCACTCGCAACAGCAGCTAAATAATGAGATTTAGCATGGATACCTTTACCTGAAGTTTTACCTGCAACTTCTTCAAAAGAACTTACCGCATTTGGATAGTCCCCACTTAAAAGCTGAGCCAAACCTTTGTTGAAAGTGTTTTCTTCAGAATCAGTAGCGTTGTTTAATGAAGTAGCCGCTTTTTCATAGTCTCCTAATCTAACTTCTATTCCACCTTTTACGCCCATTAAACCTCTTTCATTTTCTGAGCTTAATTGCATTTCATTAGCTTTTGTAGCAGCATCATATGCTTTCTCATAATTTCCCTGCATAGTATAAGCAGTAGCTAAATTTGCATAAGCAGCAGCATTTTCTTCTTTTTTGTTAGAAATTTCTAAATGAGTGATGGCTTGTTCTACTAAACTATTCATTTCAGAACCTTCAGCATCCATTGCCATTTCTAAGTGTACTGCTCCATAATTGTTGTGAGCAACCGGGCTGTCATCATTCTTTTTAGTAGCAGCTTTGTAAATAGCAGCTTTTTCATCCAAAGAAGGAGTCAGGCTGGCAGCATAAAGCAATTCTTCCATTGATAAAGTATCAGCAGAAACTTCATCCTGAGCAACTTGTTTTGATAAAACAGATATTTCAGCATCTGATTTTTTATCCTTAACAGTTAAAACTTCAGTTTTAGCCGCTCTTAATTCAGGATAGATATCTTTAAATACTTTTTTATAAGAAGATAATTTCTGTAATCTATCTTCTTTTTCTTCAAAATCACCAGCACCATTGATAATAGCTAACCACTCATCTTTTTGAGATTGGTCAATACCGTCATATTCAGCTAATTGTGATTTAAGACCTGACCAGTCTTCAACTACAGGCTTCAAAATAAATTCGATAGAATCTGACATGCCTTTGTAGTCATATCTCTTCATTTGTCTTCTGTAATAGTTTTCAATGGCTTTTGCTCTTTCTTCAGAAAGGTTAGCATTGATTCTTTCAGGACCTTCAGGAGAGTGAGTACCGGTAATAGTTACAGTACGAGTCACGTTTTTGTCTGCAATAAAAGCATTCAATCTTTGACCTCTGTCACTTCTCAATTCAGAAGTTTTCAATACAGATCTACCTTGGTCAAAGTAGAAATTAACATTTGTTGGAACCAACTCTTCTTTATTGTTATACCCGTGGTCTGCATAAGATGCATAATAAGAAGGGCTTACCATTTGAGAAGTTGTGATTATACCAGTGGCATATTCTTTCTTTTCTGTTGATTTTGATTTATTGTTCTTTTCAATAGTGGCAGTTCCTTGCATCAATAATTGACCATTTGTGCTCATATCCTCTTCATAAACAAAAGAATATTTCTGACTGGCTTTAACCGGCTCAGTATCACTATTTGGGTAGTCTGCTTTTTTAAAGTCTACCGGCTCTAATGTAGTAATTTCTTTATCGCCATATACATAAGTTGGTTTTACTGAATAAACAATACCTTCTTTTAACATTTTGGCTGGCAACTGGAAGTCCACTGTAAAAGCTACCTCTTCACCATGTAATTCCAATGGGTTAGGCGTAACATCTACTGCTTGTTCTTCGGCAGCTTTCATCATGTTGTTGAGTGCACAGCCCGAAAAGGTTAATGATCCTAAAAGGATAACTGCATAGAATAAATTTTTCATGTGATTCATTATTTGATTAAGTTTGGAAGTTAATGCGAAATTATATTTATATTGTTACTATTGCAATGTATTCATCATATTTAACAAAAAGAAATTAAATTTCATCGAATTTATAAAGTGGATTTGATTCAAATTGTTTAAATTTAGTCATAATTATGAAAAAAGTTCAACAGTTCATCGAAAATAAAGCCTTTGGAGTGTGCACACGCTTAGGAGAATTAATGGATTTGCCTACTTCTCATATTCGAATGTTTTTCATCTATACGTCCTTTTTAACATTTGGTTCGCCCATCCTTCTTTATATGTCCCTGGCATTTATAAGGGATTTAAGAAGATTGCTCAGAAAAGGGAAGGCCAAATGGTATTATTAAAAAAATATTATCTTCTGAATTAATAGCTAGTCCTTATTTAGGTTACTTTACTCCTTAATGCTGTCATTATTCTTATGACAAATAATGAAACTCACACTTTAATGAAATCCCGGATAGCCATAAGTGCTATCTTTTTTTGTTATGGACTTATCTTTTCCAGTTGGGCTGCCCGGATTCCCACTGTTCAGGAAAAATTCGATTTGTCTGAAACAGAATTAGGTACTTTATTGCTGATGTTACCAATTGGTTCTTTTATTTCCCTTCCCCTTGCAGGGCTATTAGTAGCGAAATGGAATAGTAAGTTGATTACACAAATTGCCATTAATCTTTATTTGATATCCTTACTGCTAATTGGCCTGTCCAATAATGTTTATTTGCTGGCTTTTGTTCTTTTTTTCTTTGGTATGATGGGCAATATGGTAAATATTGCTATTAACACCCAGGCAGTTACTCTGGAAAAGAATTATGGAAGGAATATCATGGCTTCTTTTCATGGAATGTGGAGTTTGGCAGGTTTTGCTGGAGCTACTATAGGAGCCTACATGATTGGCACAGATGTGCTTTTGAAATACCACTATGCAATAGTGGTGGTTGCTGGTGTTATAGCTGCCTGGATTAGCTTTAACTGGTTGCTTAAAAATGATCAGGAAGAAGGAGAGGAGAAGCCTGTTTTTGCATTGCCTGACAAGGGACTCATTCTTTTGGGTGTAATTGCCTTTTGTTCCATGATGGCGGAGGGAACGATGTTCGATTGGAGTGGTGTCTATTTTCGAAAAGTTGTGAATGCCCCGGAAAAATGGATCGGACTGGGCTATACTGCTTTTATGATCAGTATGGCTGGAACAAGGTTTTTAGCGGATAACTTCACCAAAAAATATGGGATTAAAAACGTTATCCGGGTCAGTGGGCTATTTACTGTATCAGGATTATTGCTCTCAATATTATTCCCTTATTTTATTACTTCAATTATAGGTTTTTTTATTGTAGGGATTGGTGTCTCATCAGTGATACCGTTGGTATTCAGTGCTGCCGGACGTACCAAAACAATGTCTTCAGGAGTTGCTTTGGCCTCCATCTCTACTATGGGCTTTTTCGGCTTTTTATTGGGGCCACCTTTAATAGGATTTTTGGCTGGCTGGATGAACCTTCAACTGTCGTTTTCTTTTATTGCACTAATGGGATTGGCTGTGGTAATTTTAGCAGGGAAAATTAAAACTGATTAAACCTTAATTTATTTTCAATTAAAACTTTTACGTAACCTGTACAACTTGTTAATTTTATAGGGCGAGTTACAAAACACTAGGGGACCTCAAAACCTATTCACCTCCTGCCAACTTGCTAACCCACCAACCCTTCAGACTCACTTTTCTCATTCCACTGTGCCAACTTCGGATTCATTACCTTAAACCACAAAGCAGGTAGATGAGCCATTAATATCATAGTAGGATAGCCGGCCGGCAATTGGGGAGCCTCATCGTAATGATCCAGTACCTGATATCTTTTGATAGCATTGAAATGATGATCCGAATGTCTTTGCAGCTGGAATAGAAAGAAATTGCTCACTATCTGACTCGCATTCCAGGAGTGATGTGGTGCCACTTGCTCATATCGGTTTTCATCTACTTTCTTACGCATTAAGCCATAATGTTCAACATAATTGACGGCTTCTAATAAAGAAAAGGCAAAAAAGCTTTGTGTGAAGAAAAACAGTGCAGGCTGCCACACGAAATAACCTAAATAAAGACTGATTCCTGCGGATAAAGCCCCGGCAAAGAGGAAAGGTAAAAGAGTAAACCATATCATATTATTGTGTAAAGACCACCGGGAAATACCTTTTCTTTCCAATCTTCTGTTTTCTATTTCCCAGGCACTTCTATAGCCTTTGGTAACTGATCTCCACCAAAAAGCGTAAAAACTTTCATTCTCCCTTGAAGTAGCCGGATCCTCCGGAGTGGAAACCCTCACATGATGCCCTTTATTATGCTCAATATAAAAGTGCATATAACTCACAGTCATTAGCAACACCTTGCTATAGAACCTTTCTAAAGAAGATTTCTTATGCCCTAGCTCATGCGCTACCGTAATACCAATACCACCTGTGGATAAAGAAACTGCTATGGTGAAAACGATCCATTCAAATAAGCTTAAACTATGGGTTGTTACAGCCCATGCAGCCCAAATGATAAATGCAAGTTGAAAGTAAGTCCAGCAATAGGTAACAAACCTGTAATAGAAGTCATTGGCAACAGAGTTAACTGAGGATTTGGGTACATTGCTTAAATCCCTTCCGGTGATACGGTCAATAAGGGGAATTAATAGGTAAACAAATAATAAGGTTGATAAATTGGCTATTCCACCTACATAAAAACTACTGATAGTAAGTGCAGGGATAATAAAAGCACTTAAATAACCTATTTTCCTGAGCCAATTCATAAGCGTAATTTTATTGAAATATATTATTAATGTTCCATATAACAAATTCTGATTGCGCATAATTCATTTATTTCTTTTAACTCAATTTTGTTCATAACGAGTTTATTATTCCTGACTTAAGTTTTATCAACCGCTCATAAAATCAATGAGTTGGTTTTTCATTTTTATAATTAAATTGATTTTTCAATGCGATTCATTCTAAAAAATCCAATAATTATGAGACTTTCTTTATTAATGCTTTTTTCACTGTTTATCACAGCCGGATTATTTGCGCAAACCAGTGAATTGTCTGTTCAAAAGATTATGCAGGATCCCAAAAGCTGGGTAGGTACTTCACCCTCAGACCCTTTTTGGGCGGAAGATGGCCAAATCCTATATTTTAAATGGAATCCTGAAGCACATCCGGGGGATTCATTGTATAAAGTGAATGCCAAAGGGGGTGAGCCTGTAAAGGTAAGTTTGGAAGAAGAATTGGCTTTGCCTTCTGGAAGTGGTGATTATAATAATGATAAATCATTGAAGGTATTCAGTCGATATGGGGATATTTTTCTCTACAATATTAAAACCAGTGAAATGCAGCAACTTACACAGACACTTGGCACTGAATCCTCACCTTCTTTTACCGGGGACGAAAAATACATCACTTACGAGTATGAAGACAATTTGTACAGAATAAGCTTAATGAATGGTGCCATTGAGCAACTGACAGATTTTCAAGAGAAGAAATCATCAGGTACTGACAAAAAGTCGGAGCAGGATGATTGGTTGGAAAAGGATAATGTCAACTTAATTAAAGTATTGCAGGAGAGAAAATCCAGGGCAGAACAGGAAGAGGCTTATCAGCAATATAAAAAAGTTAAAAGACCCAAAACCTACTATTTAAATGGGCAGTCTGTGGGTAGTATTGAGCTAAGCCCAAACCAGGACTATATCACTTTTACACTTTTTAAAAGAGCGAATAATAAAAGTACCATTGTGCCTGATTATCTCCACGAATCGGGCTATACCGAAGATATTCGAGCAAGATCGAAAGTAGGTAGCGATATCAGCGATATGACAGTTGGTATTTATCACTTAGAATCCGATAGTATTTATTTCCTTCAAACAAATGAATTAGAGGGAATAGACGAACAACCTGCGTATCTGAAGGAATATAATTTGGAAGAAAATAAGTCTAGTAGGGAGGTGATTACCAATTCACCTGTTTGGTCGGATGATGGTCGATATTTAGTGGCCAATGTGCGCTCAAAGGACAATAAGGATCGCTGGATTTGCCTGGTGAATCCGGTAACAGCCGAACTGGAAGTACTGGACAGACAAAGAGATGAAGCATGGATAGGAGGGCCTGGCATCGGCTGGACTTTTGGTGGAAGTGTGTTGGGCTTTATGCCTGATAATAAAAGCATTTATTTTCAATCGGAAGAAACAGGTTATTCCCATTTATATACAATTGATTTAGGCAACAAAAGAAAGAAAGCTTTAACAAAAGGAAATTACGAGGTGTATGATCCGAGAATAAGTGCCGACAAAAAGTTTTGGTACTTTGAGGCCAACCCTGAGCATCCTGGTATCAGAAATGTATATTATATGCCCATAAATGGAGGAAAGTTAACGGCTATCACTACCCAAAAAGGAAAGAGCGAAGCCATCTTTTCTCCTGATGACAGCAAAATTGCTTTGTTGCACTCCACTTCCAATCAGCCAACAGAGCTATTTATTAAGGATAATCCGCTTAAAGCCGAAACAGTTGAAGAAAGACAAATCACCCAATCAACTACTGAGGCTTTTGATAAGTATCCATGGAGAGAGGCTGAGGTTATTACATTTAAAGCCAGGGATGGAGAAAAAGTACATTCCAGGATTTATAAGCCTGAAGCAGCAAAATCCAACGGAGCCGCAGTGGTTTTTGTACATGGTGCCGGCTATTTGCAAAATGCCCACCATTGGTGGAGTAGTTATTTTAGGGAGTATATGTTCCATAATCTATTAACTGATTTGGGATATACAGTTTTAGATATCGACTATAGGGGAAGTGCCGGTTACGGTCGTGATTGGCGCACAGCTATTTACAGGCATATGGGAGGAAAAGATTTAACCGACCAGGTAGATGGCGCTAAATATCTGGTAGAAGAACATGGTATTGATGCTGAAAGAATAGGTATGTATGGTGGTTCTTATGGTGGGTTTATTACTTTAATGGCGATGTTTACCACACCTGATGTTTTTGCTGCCGGAGCGGCATTAAGGTCGGTTACTGATTGGGCACATTACAATCACGGATATACCAGCAATATTTTGAATGTTCCGGTAGCGGATAGCATTGCCTATAGAAAGAGTTCTCCTATATATTATGCTGAAGGTTTGCAAGGAGCACTTCTTATTTGCCATGGTATGGTTGATGACAATGTGCATTTTCAGGATGTAGTAAGATTGGCTCAAAGGTTGATTGAGCTCGGAAAAGAGAACTGGGAAATGGCAGTTTATCCGGTAGAAAGACATGGTTTTGTAGAGCCAAGCAGCTGGACGGACGAATACAGAAGAATCTTAAAACTATTTGAAGATAATTTGAGAGATTGAGTTTTTTGATAACAGACTAAAAACTTCATTTAAAAAATTTAGAAAGAACAGCCCGGTAAAAGCAGTTAAGAAATCATAGTGGAGAGCATTCTAAAAAAAGAGCCCTAAACGTATTGCTTTAGGGCTCTTTATTATTTAAGTGATTCGCTGGTTACACTAAATATCGCGTATGATCTTTTCGGCCTCATCTTTTCCAACGCCTAATTTTTTTTGGACGCGACCTACCAGTTCGTCTTCTTTACCTTCAGCATACTGTAGATCATCATCTGTCAGATCAGCGTATTTTTGCTTTAACTTACCTTTTTTCTCTTTCCAATTTCCTTTCAAAATATCTGCGTTCATGGTATTAATTTTTAGGTTAACAATATCCTTATTAACGTGATGATAGGTTAGTAGTTACAGATGTTGGTAATTATGATAAATTTGGAAATAATGTTACAACTTTTTGCAGACTGGTTGGTGGAATGAATCATAAAGGTTTATTGTGGATCGACATCATAGACTATCCTCAGTTTTCTAAAATGGCTGTTTTCTTTCATTTTTTCCACTGCCTGCAATATTTGCTTTTTTGTGCCTTCCAATGGAAACCCTTTTTCCAGCTTAATCCATATTTCCATATGGTAAATGTTTCTGATTTTGGCAATCATAGGCTCATGTGGTGCCAGCATTCTTTGTGATCCCAATGGTTGAAGCAAGGCTTCATATAATTGGGTGGCACCATTTTTTGTAACAGATGATTGCTGACCTTTGAGTATGATTCTGATCAATCTGCAAAATGGGGGATAGAAGAAAGAATGCCTTTCTTTCAGCTGAAGTTGATAAAAGCCTTCATAATCATAGCGCAATAGATACTGAAACAAAGGATGATCTTTCTGAAAACTTTGCACCAGTACCTTACCCGCTTTCTTGCTTCTTCCTGCACGACCACTTACCTGCAACATCAACTGAAAAGCTCTTTCTTCTGCCCGAAAATCAGGATAATACATAATGCGGTCTGCATCAACTATGCCTACCAGGCTAACATTTTCAAAATCCAGCCCCTTGCTTACCATTTGTGTGCCAATTAATACCTGTGTTTCACCAGATTCAAAAGCCTCTATTATCTGCTGATAACTATATTTTTTCCGGGTGGTATCCCTGTCCATTCTTTGAATTCTTGTTTCAGGGAAATGGAGTTTTAAATCATCCTCTATTTTCTCAGTACCAAACCCTTTCATTTTTAAGGCGGTGGACTCACAATTTAAACAAGCCGCAGGACTTTTCTGCCTAAAGCCACAGTAGTGGCATTTCAATTCATGCTGATGCATATGATAAGTGAGGCTTACAGAGCAGTTTTCACATTCTGAAATCCATCCACAGGTTTCACATTGTAAGTAGGGGGCATAGCCTCTTCGGTTTTGAAAAATAATTGCCTGATTGCCTTTCCCTAATTCTTCTTGCATTACAGTGAGAAATGTATGGCTGTAGTCATCTGTTACTTGCTTTTTGGCAGTCATTCTGCGCATATCCACTAGTTCAATTTCAGGTAACTTGCCTTCACCATAACGCTCTGTTAAAGTAACGAATCCATATTTCCCATTTTGTGCATTATAATAGCTTTCATAGGCAGGGGTGGCTGAACCTAACAAAACGGGTGCTTGATGTATTTGTCCTAATACAATGGCAGTATCGCGTGCATGATACCTGGGGGCAGGATCAAATTGTTTATAGCTGCTCTCATGTTCCTCATCCACAACTATTAAGGAAAGGTTATTGAATGGAAGTAATACTGAAGATCGTACTCCAATCACAAAATTAATACGACCTTCTGCCACGCCTTGCCAAACCTCCACACGCTCTGCATCTGAAAATTTGGAATGGTAAACTCCCACCTGGTCTCCAAATATTTTCCTTACCCGTTGTATCATTTGAGTGGTTATGGCAATTTCTGGTAGTAGAAACAAAGCTTGCGAACCACTTTCAATTACTTCCTGAATAAAGGAAAGATAAATTTCCGTTTTGCCACTGCCTGTTACTCCATGCAGCAAGGTGACAGGGTGGGCAGCAAAGGAGGCGTTAATTTCATCTTTGCATAGTTGTTGTGCAGGGCTTAATTGAATGAGCGTATCAATAAATTTTCCTCTAGTGAGATAATCCAAGCGGGAGACAATCTTCTCAAACTCTTCAAAAACTTTATTTTTAATAAGAGTAGAAAGGGAAGAAGCAGAAAATTCTTCTGCTTTAAACACATTTTTGCTAAGTCCATTTTTGTTTTCCTCAGGAGAAGAGAATACGGGTAGTTGCTGGAGGTATTTTAGAAGGATGTCCAGCTGTTTAGGTTTCTTATCAAGGGCATCCATTAGGGCAGACAATGCTTTTTTGTCCAGGTATTGTTCATGCAACCTGATAAACTTTTCTGTTTTGGGCTTGTATTTTTCCTGAACCTGCTCTATTAAAAGAATGGCTTGCTTCTTTAACAAATCTTTGATCAACAAACTACTTTGCTTGGCGTTGCTGATATCAGCTATCTGTTGATAGGACAAAAGGCTTTCCTTTTTCAATAAATCCAATACAACATTTTCCAATGAGCTAAAAATATAAGGCGAGTTACTAAGGTCAAATGCCGGATTGAGTTGAATTTTAGATTCACTACTTAGTTTCATGCCTGATGGCAAAGCTATATTCATCACTTCGCCTTCTGTGCACATGTAATACTGTGCCATCCATTCAAAAAGCTTGAATTGCTGGTCGCTGAGTATGGGAAATTCATCCAGTACTTCCAGTAAATATTTAGCTTCGTAGTCTGCTGGTGGCACTTCGTGAATTTCTTTCACGATACCGGTTATGATTTTCTTTTTGCCAAATGGAACTATGGCTCGAATTCCTATCTGAACATTGTTTTCAAGGTTACGGGGAATTCTATAAGTAAAGGTTTTTGGTAGGGGCAATGGCAATAGCACCTGGGCAAATAGCGTGGCTTTTGTAGTATCTGTTTGAGTATCCTGCAGGTTTAACTGGCTCATTTTCTCATTTGCTCAATAGCTTCGCCCACCGTATACACTGGTTTTTGACAGGCGTTTTTCTGGCAAACAAATATAGTGGTTTGTTCTTTTAAAAGCTCTTTTCCTTTAAAAACTGCTAATCCTGAATCTGCTTTTTCCCTGGCCAGAATTATCGCATTGGGATGATGGTCTGCCCAAAGTTGTTGTTGCATGTTTTTAGCTTCAGGACCCAAAATCACTACATCATATGAATGATAGGCTTTTAGCAATAAGGCGGAAGCCCAGTTGGACATATATCGTGGTTCCTTTTTTAAGAAATGTTGCACTTGTTGCAACATGTCATCGGATATTTCCATGTATTGCGTTTTCCCACTCAAGATACTCAACCAATGCAGGTTTTCTGCCATAACAGAATTGGAGGCAGGTATTACATTATCGAAAAGCTCCTTTTTACGAGCGATTAATTTTTCTGATTGGTTATCTGTATAGAAAAATAGTTTTTCGTTTTTATCAAAGAAGTTTTCTATAGTATAATCTGCAAGGTCTACTGCTTTTTGCAAGGCATCTGTATTGCCTGAAATTTCAGCATAAGAAATGAAAGCCTGGATGCACAAGGCATAATCTTCCAGATAAGCATCTATACTGGCTTTCCCATTTTTATAATTTCTGAACAAACGGCTACCATACAACATATTGCTGTAAATGAATTCAAAATTCCTTTTGGCAAGGTGCAGGTATTCTTCTTTCGGTTCGGCTTTGTATGCATCACATAATCCATTAAGCATTAAGGCGTTCCACCCACAAAGAATTTTGTCATCCAGCCCAGGCCTGATCCTTTCTTGCCTTTTTGCCAGTAATGTTTTTTTTGAGACTTCCAGTTTTTTCAGGAATTCCTGAAGGTCATGATTTCCTGCCTTGCAAAATTCCTCCGGACTGCTGTTTTGATAAGGGATATTTTGTCCTTTCTCCCAATTTCCATGTGCGGAAATATTGAAAAACCTGGCCATCAATTCGCTGTTTTCACCTAATGCATTTTCCCATTCCTCATAAGTCCAAACATAAAATTTCCCCTCTTCCCCTTCAGAATCAGCATCCAGAGCAGAATAAAAGCCACCCTTTTCATCCATTAATTCTCTTTGTATGAATGAAATGGATGCTTTATAAATAGATCTGAAGTAAACATTTTTGGTCAGGCGGTAAGCATTGGCATATAAGCTGATTAATTGACCATTGTCATAGAGCATTTTCTCAAAATGGGGAGCAAACCATTCTCCATCAACAGAATAACGTGAAAAGCCACCGCCAATTTGATCATAGATTCCTCCCCTGGCCATGGAGTTGAGTGTTAATTCCAATGCTTCCATTGCCTTTTTGTCATCCGTTAATGATGTATAACGGTTAATAAAACGCCAAATAGCAGGCATAGGGAATTTTGGGGCACCTATTGTTCCTCCATTATCCCAATCAATGAATTTTTCCAACTGCTGGAAAGTATCGTCCAAAGTTTTGGCAGAAAATCCCTGTAAGTCGGACTGGCCAAATTGTAATCTACTGGCATCCGAACTATTAAGCGCCTCTGCAAAATTATCTGCCGATTCTATAAGTTTCTCTCTGTTGTTCTGATAAGCAAGGGCAACATTATCCAATAGACTTAACCAATTTTTTTTAGGAAAATAGGTACCTCCATAAAAAGGCTTTTGGTCTGGCATTAGAAATACATTCAAAGGCCAGCCACCATTTAACCCCATGGTTTGTACAGCATCCATGTAAATTTGGTCTACATCCGGACGTTCTTCCCTGTCTACTTTTATGCACACAAAATTCTCATTCATGATTTGAGCAACTTGTTCATCCTCAAATGATTCATGTTCCATTACATGGCACCAATGGCAGGCAGAGTAGCCAATACTCAATAAAATGGGTTTATCCTGTTGTTGTGCTTCCTTTAATGATTCAGCGTTCCAGGCCTGCCAGTTTACAGGATTATGGGCATGTTGTAATAAATAAGGACTGCTTTCATCAATTAACTTATTGGCTTTTGGCATCTTCTAATTCTTTTTGCACATATTCTTTTTCAGCATTTACGTTACCGATAACCGAAAATTTCTCCAGTTTTTTTAATAACGCCTCTAGAAATTGTACGTGTTCGATTGAACCCGGGTTCATCACACGATGGCTCAAATCATTTTTGATGGATTGCCATTTATCACAATAAGTAAATAAAGCATCAGAAAAATAAGTTTCCCGGAATTTTTTCCAAATGTAGTTACGAGCCATAATATTGGGGTGGATCATATCTTCTCCACAAAAGCGGTAGTCACGTAAATCATCCATCATTAATTCAAAAGCAGGAAAATAAGAAGTATCTTTTAAGGATTTCTCTATGGTATCTGTAGCTACCCTTAAAATGGATTTGCTTAACATATTTTCAGGAATTCCCTCTTTAATATGGCGAACAGGGCTTACAGTGAGTATAACACGAATAGCAGGATTAATTTCTTTCACTTTTTCAAGTGTGGAAATTACTTCTTCAGTGATGTTATCTATAGTCAGCAGTTCTTTTGTGAAGTGATGGGAGGGGAGTTTATGACAATTGGCCACGATCTCACCTGTTTTTTCATATTTGAACACCCATGCAGTACCAAATGTCAAAATAAGCACTTTGGCATTTTCCAGATAATTTTTGAATGCATTCGAAGCTACCTGAATTCCTGATTTTAAATCGTCCAGATCTTTCTTTCCGAACATGGAATGGGCATCCAAATGATTATAAATATCCTGGTTTTCAACAATATGTTCCGGGTTGAGTTGCTTGCCTTCCAGGCATAAGTTTATCAGTCGCATTTGAGAAATCGGATTATAAATGATTCCGAATGGATTACTCAAAATATCCATTTTCATTTCCTCAAATCTGTGCCCAATATGATCTGCAAAGCATGAGCCTATGGAAGCCACCATATAATGAGGGTGGATTTTTTCCTGTGCAGGCTTTATTTCAAGCGTTGTTTTGAATTCCATTATTTAAATTATCAAATATTATTTTTTGAGAAGAATGTGAATCCTAGTCATTTTTTATCAACCAAAACAATTTCAATTCTACTAAAAAGATCTTCAATCATAGATCCTACGCATTGAATGAAATTACACTCATGTTGTTTAGTTAAGTTTTAAACTAAAACCTCCAACCCTCTATCCAATAACCAACTGGATAAAGAGAAGCCAGCCAAAGACTGAGAAGTTTGTCTTAACTAAACAACATTGAAAATTATACACTCAATATTTTGACCATTCTGATCAAATCCTGATTGAGTGCTTTCGTTTTTCCAATACTTTCTTCAAAGGAAGTATACACCAATTTATCATTGATGATACCTGCCATGACATTTTTCTGGCCACTCATTAAGCCTTCCAAAGCTCCAAGTCCCAGCCTACTGGCCAGTATTCTATCCTGAGCACTGGGTGATCCACCCCTTTGAATATGGCCTAGAATAGAAACTTTTACATCTTTCATATGAATTTGGCTTTTTACTTTTTCAGCTATTTCCATTGCATTGCCTTCTTCGTCCCCTTCGGCCACTACTACGATCGAGGATGTTTTTTGCCTGTTCCAACCTTCCTGCAAAGTGGTGATCACTTCAGTAATGGAGGTGGCCGTTTCCGGTACCATTACTAATTCAGCACCTCCGCCAATTCCCGATCGGATGGCAATATAACCTGAATCACGTCCCATTACCTCCACAAAGAATAATCTATTGTGTGAGTTGGCTGTATCTCTGATCTTGTCAATCGCATCCAAAGCGGTATTGACAGCTGTATCAAATCCAATAGTGTAATCAGTGCCAAATAAATCATTATCAATAGTACCAGGAGCGCCAACAGTTGGCAATCCAAATTCTTCAAAAAACACTTTTGCACCAGTAAATGTTCCATCTCCACCAACGGCAATCAATCCTTCAATGCCTTTCTTTTTTAGTTGGTCATAAGCTTTTTGCCTGCCTTCTTTAGTCATGAACTCTTTACTACGAGCTGATTTTAGAATGGTGCCTCCTTTTTGAATTATATTACTGACAGAATAGGAATTCATGGGTTCAATATCTCCCTCAATCATTCCATCATATCCTCTGTAGATACCACAAATTTCAATTCCATGATATATGGCACCCCTTACAGCCGCCCTAATACAGGCGTTCATTCCCGGAGCATCGCCTCCTGAAGTAAATATGGCTACTTTATTCATTTATGTTTTGTATTATATGAATCTCGAAAATAACGCATTTGCAATTTGAAAGCCTAATTTAATTTGAAAAAGGATTGAGCAATGCTAAATAAATTCCTCAATATATTTAGCTTTGATCTTGTTAATGTGGACCATATCTTGAAAAGATGTTAGATAGAACTATTCCATTTGTGCGATTGAGTCCTGTTCCGGAGGATGTGCAAAAGGCTGTTCAGGAGGTAATGGATAGTGGTGTTTTTTTCAATGGGAAGTATAGTACCTTGTTTGAATCAAGTTTTAAAAAGTATTTAAGCATTGATCATTTTATACCTACGGCCAATTGTACAGATGCATTGGAGATTATTTTAAGAGCTCATGAAATAGGTGCTGGTGATGAGGTGATAGTGCCTGCCTTTACCTGGTTTTCAGATGCTTCAGTAGTGCAGTTAGTGGGAGCAAAACCTGTGTTTGGAGATGTGGATTTAACACATTATGGGTTGGATATCAGCAGTACAGAAGCTTTATTAGGCGGAAAGACCAAGGCTATTATTGTCCCACATCTTTTTGGCAGTACGCATCCTGAGATAAAACAATTCAGGCAGATGTGTGATGAACATCAGCTGTTGTTAATAGAGGATTGTGCGCAAGCCCATGGATCTACTTTGAATAATTGCCTGGCAGGAACGTTTGGGCATATGGCAGCATTTAGTTTTTACCCTACCAAAAACCTAGGGGCATTGGGTGATGCAGGTTGCATTGTTACCAATGATGCCCATTTTAGTCATCAATATAAGCTGTGGTCCAATCATGGGCAGCAGGAAAGGAATAACCACCTACAATTAGGAAGAAATAGCAGGATGGATGAAATCCAGGCGGCTGTGCTTATGGCCAGGTTGCCTTACTTAAAGCAAAATAATGATAGGAGAAGAGAATTGGCAAAAATGTATTTGCGAGAGCTTGCCCATTTGCCCATAGCCTTACCGGAAGAAAACAATGGACATGTTTATCATCAGTTTGTGATCAGGCTGGAAAAACGGGATGCTTTAAAGGACTTTCTTTTGAGCAAAGGAATACAAACAGATATACATTACCCCACCGCACTAAGTGATATGGATTGTTTTCAAAAATCTGTTCCGGCTGATTGTCCTAATGCAAGATTGGTTGCGGCCACTATACTTTCTCTGCCCATTCATCCTAATCATGAAGTGGCTGATGTCAATTATGTTTGCCAACAGATAAAAGTTTTTTTTAAGGGATAAATTTATTCTTTAGTAGCTTTAAGAGGTTATTGATTTCTTTTGAAGGTTTAAATAAAAGCATAAGGCTACTAAAGACTAGTGTGAGGATTATGCTTATCCACATAATATTAAGGATGGGATTTTCTATTTTCGGAATAAAATAAACGATCACAAAACTAATGGCAGATAATAGCAGGGTGGTTAACGTATGGATTGAGAATGGTTGAAATTTAAAGTGATACCAAATAAAAAGCATTTTTATTAAATTGAAACTGAATATTGCACTTAAAGTGGCAATTGCAGCTCCTAAAAGACCGTAGGTGGGGATAAGGAGTATGTTCAAACCTACAGTTAAAATAGCTAAAACTACTACAAAAAGGATATTGGCTTTGTATAGGCTTGAAGAAACAATGATTTCGGAATTCACCCCAAATCCCATATCTATAATTTTCCCAAAACCAATCAATACCACAATCCATTTACCTGCATTATAAATTTCACCTTTTGGCATAATGTTATAGATATTATCCAGGTTTAAAATGATTAATAGAAAAACAAAGCTCCCTAATATCAACTGATTAATGCTGGATTGTTTGTAGATTTTCTTCACTTCATCCAGCCTTTCAAATTCAAATGATTTGGCTATAATTGAATCCGACATTTGAGCAATTGCTCTGCGTGGGATTTCTATAACAGTAGCCATAAAGAAGGCGATAACATAAATAGCATTTTCCTCCAATCCCAGATAGCCAGTTACCATTAACTGATCTATTTGTAGCACAATTACTGAGCCTACTGCACCAGCCATTATGTAAACCATATATTTCAATAATTCTTTAAAAAAGGTCTTATCAATTTGAAAAATGGAAAAATTGAAATGTAATTGGTTTTTTGCCGCTAAATAAAGAATGAGTAAAATTAAACTGAATGCATAACTTAGAATGGTAAAATAAAGAAACCATTGGAAAGTAATTATTTCGGTGAAGTACAACAAGCCTAACAAACTAACCACAATTCTGAGAAAGAATTCTTTCATGAAAGTAGGAACCACTATATTCATTAAGGCTTTATAATAGGCTTCAAATATGGTGATATATACCATTAAAAAGGCCAGAATTAAAATAAGCCAATAATGATGGACTAATTCCGGAGCATTTTTTTCAAAGAAAGAAAATACCCAGTCATCCACTAATTGAAATATCAGCAGAAACAACATAATAGTAAAAAAGCCAAGGATGAAAATCAGGCTTAAAAACCGGCCCGCTGTTTTATTACTTTTATTAAACCGTGGGAAATAACGCAAAGTACTTCGGCCTAATCCGGCCTGGGCAAAAGGTGCCAGGAGGATAGCCATTGAAAATATAGCCTTAAATAGCCCTAATTCTTTTGGGGTGAAGAATTGAGGAAAGAGAAAAATCATATTGATTGCACCTATTACCACACCGAAATAACTGATGGCTGAAGCATAAGCACTTTGTTTGATGACTATTCCCACAGGTTGTTTTTAGAATGAAGTGGAAATTTAACAAGATGCAGGCAATTAATAAATACATTCAGTGGATTATAAATCCTTATTGGAAATTTTTCCGGATTAGTCAGGATTGCTTAGTTTTGGAATATGAAAAATAAGAGCAGCCAAAGGTTAAAAATTATTGAATGCCCTCGTGATGCCATGCAGGGTTTGCATGAGTTTATCCCCACAGAACAGAAGATAGCATACCTGAACCAACTATTGAAGGTGGGTTTTGATACTATTGATGCAGGAAGCTTTGTTTCCCCTAAGGCCATTCCTCAGTTGCGTGATACTGCAGAGGTTTTTGATAAAATTGACTTGTCCAAAACTAAGTCTAAATTGTTGGCTATTATAGCCAATCAAAGAGGGGCAGAGTCAGCAGTGGCATTTCCTCAGATTGATTACCTGGGCTACCCGCTTTCCTTGTCTGAAACTTTTCAGCAGCGGAATACCAATCGCTCTATTGCCACGGCTATGGAAGATTTGAAAGCTATTCAATCCCTTTGTGTGAAGCATGAGAAAACATTGGTAGTATATTTATCCATGGGTTTTGGAAATCCTTATGGCGACCCATACAATGCTTCTTATATAGATGATTTTGTGCAGAAACTTAAGGAGATAGATGTTTCAATTATTTCGCTGGCGGATACCATAGGCGTTTCCAATCCTAAGAATATATCGTGGATTTTTAATGAGATTATTCCAAAGTACCCTCAAATTGAATTTGGTGCTCATTTGCATAGTACTCCCGAGACTATTCGTGAAAAAGTAGAAGCGGCTTTTGAGGCTGGATGTTTAAGGTTTGATGGCGCAATTAAAGGCTATGGTGGTTGCCCTATGGCCGAAGATGATTTGGTGGGGAATATGGCTACAGAACAAATGGTAGCTTATTTTGAAGAGGTTGGACAGGATCTCAGTCTTGATCAATCTGCTTTCAGGGAAGCACAAAATATGGCAGGCAGAATATTTCCTCTATAAAATTTATTAGCCAAACTACAGGCTAAAAAAAAGTCCGGAACACCAGGTCCGGACTTTTTTCATTTACGATTAAAAGTTATCGAAGTCAGGCTCTTCACCTTCATCGTATTCTTCTTCATCATAATCATCAATGTCTTCGAATTTGATTTTATCTATAGAATCTTCTTCATCATCAAATTCATCTTCATCATCAAATTCATCGATCTCATCATCATCTTCAATAACATCGTCACTGTCACCATCAAAGGAATCATTATCATCCCAATCATTTTCCTCTTCATCGTATTCGCCAAACCTGTCGAAATCTGATGCAATTTTAAGAGCCATTATCTATTGTTTTTTTGCAAGTTCAATTACGACATAAAATTAATCGGGTTTTTGAAATATCAAGATATTTTGAATAATTTTTTTCAATCTTTTCGACTAATTTTCCGGATACCAATTTCGGAGCCTAATATCAATGGAGCTGTTGTTTTTATTGACAATGTTTTTAAACGCTTCAACATCAGCCAGGCCGTCTTTTCCCCTGAAGTGATAAGGATAAACAATGGACGGATTGAATGCTAAAACAGCATCAGCGGCCTGCTCAACAGACATCGTGTAAGGTAAATTCATACAGATAAATGCTACATCTATATTCTTCAAATTTCTCATTTCAGGAATGTCCTCAGTATCACCTGAAATATAAATTTTCTTTCCTCCAATAGTCAGTACGTATCCATTTCCTCTACCTTTGGTATGCCTTGAATCTTCTGATTCCGGTAGATTGTACATAGGAAGGGCACTGATTTCAATAGATTGGTAGAGCGTGCTCTCGTCATTGTTTAAAACAATCATTTTTCCCAGCTGAAATTCATCCATTTGTTCAGCTACTGCTTTAGGCACTATAAATGTTGTATGGGTAATATCAAGTTCCTTTAATGTAGCCTTATGTAAATGATCTCCATGAATATCAGTAATAAGAATAAGGTCGGCTGGTGGGAAATCTTTAAATTTTTCAGCTCCTCCATATGGATCAACGAAAATGGTGAGGTCATTGTAGGAAAGTATTAGGCTGCCATGTAAAACAGGTGTTATTCTCACTTCTCCATTGTTGGTGGAAATTAAATCCTGAGCATTTAGCTGCAGAAAGCTAATCAGAAATAGTAAAGACAGTAACATTTTCATAGTCCATTCTATTTAAGAGTTTTTTTTAAAGAATGATGAAGGCATTAATACTTATTTTTGAGTTAAAATTACTACTACTAAATAAGTATCAATGCCATCAGATTCACTCCTAATTTTTAATAACTATTTGCTTAACAATATGTTCTTTATTGATTTCAATTTGTACAAAATACAGCCCCGGCTGAAGTTCTCTTATATCAATTGATTCAGACTTCCCACTGATCACCTTCACTGACTGACCCAGTGTATTCCTGATCCTGATTTGATGGATAGTGTTATTGCTGTTGTTTTGAATATGGATTACACTATTTGTAGGATTAGGATATAGTACAATTTGATTATTTAACTCATCCTTTGTTCCTAAAATAACCAATGAGGCATCAAGAGTTTCAGAATAATCTGAGTTTCCTGTAGTGTTTTGAGCAAATACCCTGTACTGATAGGTTTTGCTTAAATCAGGTAATCTTTCTTCATAGGTAGTTGAATTTTCAGGTAAAAAACTTGTTGTCTCAAATTCGTCTTCTCCTAAAATTCTTCTTTCAATCACATAAGCAGACTCATTCTCAGAATTATCAACCCAAAGCAAATTGATATAACCATCTCCACCATATTCCATGGAAAAATCTGTCGGGGCAGAGGGCAATCCTAGTTGAGTGGTAATCTCGACTTCATTTGAATAGATAGACTCAGTATTTGCATTAATTGCTTTTACCCTATAGGTATATTTTGTTAGTTCCAGGATTGATTTGTCAATATATTGACTGGTGTTTGGGTCAACTTCAGTTAACACCCCAAAGTTCTCTTCTCCATCGGCCATTCTTTCAATAACAAAAGCTGTTTCATTATCAGAATTATCTGTCCAGGTTAGAATAATTTCTCCGGGCTTATCTTCTACTCCTGTAAGATTAGTTGGCCTGCTTAATTCCGCAAGGGTCAAATTGGTTACGCATATTTCCAAATCCCAGTTTTCGAGTTGGCCTCCATCCTGGTTGGCTACATCCTCCACAATCAAAGTCCATTCTCCTTGCATGTTTTCACCATTAAAAACACTTAGAGGAGTTGCTGGTTGGTAGGTTCCTTCATCTGTTGGAGGGCACGGAATGCTTGAATCATCAGCCTGGTCACTAAAGGAGATATTGAAATTTTCTTCACTACCACAAACTTTATCCATCAATACTACTTCAGTACCCATTGGACTTCGTAGGCTTATTACCAAATCAGAAATATAAGTATGTGTACCTATTAGGTTTTTGACACTAAGCATTTCAATTTCCCCACTATCTTCTATTAGTAAAGTAGATTCCACGGTAGCAACACTGGTAGGGATTTCGACCGGCACATTGTCACTTGTTGTATTAACACAATCTATATTCTGGGTTGTGAAACTAATTTCAGCGTAGGCACTTTCATCACAGAAATTTTTAGCCATTATCCTTACGAAATAATTAGTACCTCCACTTAAAGTTTCATTTAGCGCGTAAGAGTTACCATTGATGTCCGAAACACTTTCAATAATGTTTGAGAAATTTTGGTCTGTGGCAATTTGTAAATCATAAACGACCTCCAAATTATCATCTTCCCAACTAATAACCGGTAGAATACCTTCAGTTGAAGATCCATCCGCTGGAGAGGTAATGGTTGGAGGTACAGGGTTATTTAAAATTGAAAAAGCAATATTTTCATCTTTAGTAATACTTCCGGAACTTGTATTAATATCCAATGATATTTGTCCGCTAATGCCCTCAGTATTGTCCAATGTTAATACAGTTGTTTCCCCTGGCAGGATATTGGTAATACTGAAGCTACCACTTAAGCCTGTAGGTATATTGGAACTGCTAAAATTAATTTCTTCATTATAACCTAGAATTGATTCGGTTTGAATGGTTAAAATGATATCATCTGTAGGACAGTATTTTTCTTTATCAAAGCTGGTAGTAACTACATACGTTGGATCTGTTGTTTCTGTGATACTGAAATTACTGCTGCTAATATTGAAAAAGATATTGTCAGCAGCAGCCACTTTTATTCTGGCTTCTGTTGTATTTACATTTGCAAGGGTAATATTCTCATTTCCATCATTGGGAGTGTTTTCTTTTAGTGTTTCAGTAAAAGTTTGACCACCATCCAATGATAAATAGATATTTACTTTTTGACAATTAACGGGTGCTGTATTGGTATTTGCTACATCCCACACTACAGATAAAGTAGATAGGCCATCAAATTCTCCTGTGACATCCTCAACAAGGAATGGACCGGCTTCTTCTGTTGCTGAAAATGAGATTTCATCATAGTCTACTCCTGAAACTGCCTGGTTGTCTCTTGCGATCAAACGGAAAGTAAGATCTCTTGAGTAGGTAGGTAGTAGTTCTCCAATTGTTTGGGTACCACTTAAAATATCTGAAATTTGAGGGAAAACCCTGAAAGTATCAGTAGTTGGTGAAAAAGATCTGAAAATTGGTGCATTATCTACCGGGCTGTTGGGGCTACCTGCAGGACCAAGATCAAATTGTTCCCATGAATAGCTAATAGCATCTCCATCAGGGTCAGTTGCTGAGCCATTTAGTTGGAAAGGTGTGTTTACAGGTATTGTGAAACCACCTGTTCCGGCATCAACAACTGGTATATTATTCTCTGTATCAGTAATTGTGGCACAAGAATTCCCACCTGATTCTTGTGAATAGGCGTTAATATAATCCAGACTTGTTACATGGAAATAAGCATCACTGTTGTTTTGAATATTATCACTTCCACATATACCGGCATAAGCCATAATGGTGGTACCACTTCCTGGCTCATAAGCTGAACTGCCACTTCTATTTCCTCCTGAGCAGGATCCTACTACACCGTTAAATGTGTGTGGGGCTCCAAATTGATGGCCAATTTCATGCGCAACATAATCTACATCGAAAGGGTCACCAGTAGGGTTGTTTGTTCCTGTTACACCTCTTGCTTTTGAGTCACTTGAACAAACTACACCTAAACCTGCTAAGCCACCGGCACCTGTAGAGAACCCATGACCAATATCATAATTATCACTTCCTATAGTAGCATCAATTTCTGTCTGAAGTTCATTAATCATTGAACCTGCATCACTATTTGAAAACGGATCAGAATTGCTGTCTGTAAAAATAATTTGATCATTATTGTCAACTAAAACCATTTTAACAGCAACATTTTTCTCATAAATGCCACTTACACGATTTAGAGTGGTAACAATGGCCGCAAGCCCATCTTCCACGGTGCCACCATGGAACTGAGTATATTCCCCAGTTGCTGCAATGGCAATTCTATAGGTGCGTAATTCTGTTCCTGCAGGTTTGCTGAAATTGCCAGTTTCAACTTTTCGTTTTACAGCCTCAAAAGTGGTTTTATTGTAAATAATAGGCTCTGCTTCTTCAAAATGTTGTGATTTCTCAGTTTGAACCAGGTCTTTCTTATAATAAACCTGATACTCATTTATATTATTCTTGTTTATCGGATCAATGAAAAACTGGCCATTTTTGGTAAAGACCATTCCATGAAACCCTTTGTGCGTTACATCCATACGAATTACATCCCCATTGGCTATATTTCTACCTGAATAGGTTTTTATCATTGGGTATTTAGCAGCTAATTTATCGGACATGGTAGAAATTTCTTCTAATAAGAAATCACCTGTAGTGCCATCCGGATATGGAATTGTAATTGTTCTTTTTGTAGTTTTAGAAACAGGCTTTAATGATTGAACTAAATCAGCTGTTTTTAAAGAATAGTATTTTGCACTATGTACGGGGATATTTTTTTGTAAGTTAACAGATTGGTCACTGTTTTGAATCCATAGATTGGAAGTTTGTCCGTTCGCATTTAAGCTTATAAGTATTGAGGACAATAACAGGAGTGTTTTTAATACAAGTTTATTCATGAGTTTTTTTATAAGACTTTTGGTTAATTGGAATCATTTTTTATAATTCTATCAAATATATGTAAATGTTTTTAAAATTGGGACCCTTACTCTTGATTTTGTCCTAATGACCTGGGGTTAACTCCACCCAATAAAAAGGAATGAAAGTGCTTAGCGTCTGGGTTTTAGGTAAAATATTTTGACAAAAGTAATCATACAAAGCAGGATAATTAAAGGAGCAGGTATTCCGAAAAGAACGATAAAGAATAATGAGAAGAAGGCTATGAAGGAATTTCGTGTGAGATTATTCTTGTTTTTAGTGGAATGAATGAGTCCATATAGACCTGCATTTAAAGCAACCAATAGAAGCAATAATGTAAAACCTCCTATGGTGTTAGAAACGGTCGTCAACTGGTAAAGCAGGAATAGTAACTCAGGTATTAATACTTGTATGAAAGCCAGGAAATGACCAAAAGCTTTTTCACCAATAGACATAGGCATATTACGAAAATAACTCAATTGTTTGTTTTCAAAATTAGATTTCTCTTCCCAATGAAAGTAATTGATAAATGAAGCACAGATTATCCCAAACTGTAGCCATCTTAAATCATAACCTCCTGAATAATAAGAGCTAAAGAATAAATTTAACATTAAGAGACTTAGGGATTTGGCTCCTAATAACAACAAAGGCCTTTTGTGTATTAAATGAACTGGAAACCAAAAATGATAATGAAGTTGGAATGATTTTACCCATGTGCCGGCAAAACGAGCTTTAGGATCAGGGTAAGTTTTCTTTAGTTGATGAAAAATAAAACCGGTTGAAATGATATATAGGGCAACCATTGTCAGCCAGAGTAAAATAATTACAGCCCACAAGCCTAGCAGAATACTTTGTATGCTTAAGAAAGCGGTGTAAATAAGGATTAACTGATAATTGGCCAACCAACTATATAACTGTGTTTTATAAAAAACTACCGGAGGGAAAAGAGCCATTTGATGAAATACCAGATAGTTATTTTGATGCAGCAATTGAATATTAAACCTTATGTGAAGGAGTGAGTAAAGAATAAAAAGAAATATAACAAAAGTTAATCCATAAGGGCTCTGTATGATGAATTGAGCCAGAAGTACATGATCACTGGGCCTCATAAATACACCAAAAAATATGATAAGCAGCATGAAAAGACCCAGATGGGCCCTGTAAAAGGGAATGACGAAAGATTTGATAATAATACTTTTCATTATTTTGAGAGTATTATATTTCCGTTTTTTAGCTGTAAGGTGGATTCATAGTCAAAAAAAGGAATCTCAGGTAAATGATGGGAAGAAATAAGAAAACTGACTCCTTTTAGTAGTTCCTTTTTTATAAGAGATATTAAATTAGCCTGAGTTTCAGTATCAATGGTGGTAAAGGGCTCATCAAGAATGATTAATTTGGGACTCCCTAAGAATGCCAGCAATAAAGAGGCCTTTTTCAACATTCCTGAGGAGTAAGACGAAATCCTGTTTTTGGAATAATTATTTACTCCAAATTCTTCTTTTAAGCTTTGCACCTGATCATCCGGTGATTGCTTTGCCCGGGCTACAAACAATATCAGATCATCAAGACTCAAAAAATCAGGAAATTGAGGTTCTGCTTCTGAATAATTGACGTGTTTCCTGTAGGCTACAGGGTGTTGTTTGATAGAAATATTGTCCAGAACAATTTCACCCTCAAAAGCATGGATTCCGGCAATTGCCTTGAAAAGAGTGGATTTCCCAGCACCATTTTCTCCTTTGATTAAATGAATTCCCTCTTTCAAATGAAGTGAGTTGATCTCTAATCGGAAGCCTGTTGAATACCTCTTAATGAAATTATTGATTTGAAGCATTTGCCTAATTTATTTTGACCCTTCAATATTAATCAAATATAATTCACAGGAAAATTTCCTACCTAATTATTTAAACAAGGCTACTTCATCCTTATCATTCACCCACAGACTTAAAAGTCCAGCCAATATCATAGATGCACCACCTACAATGAGGGCATAAATGGAATCGTTTTGGAAAAAAGTTCTTAATATAAAACCTAATAAACCGGCAGCAACAATTTGAGGAATAACAATAAAGAAATTGAAAACACCCATATAATAGCCCATTTTTTCTGCTGGTAAGGCAGAAGATAGCATGGCATAGGGGATAGAGAGAATACTAGCCCATGCAATTCCTACTCCTACCATTGAAAAAATCAATAGGTCTGGATCATTAATATAGAAGATTGAAATCAAGCCGACTCCACCGCAGAAAAGGGCAATCAAATGAGCCATTCTTCTTCCTACAACTTTGGCCAACTTTGGCAACATAAATGCTACTAATGCTGCCACACCATTATACACAGCGAATAGGATTCCTACCCAATCTGCCCCTTCGTTATAAAGTGGTGAGGTAGTATCTGTAGTTCCATAAACATGCTCTGTTACTGCGGGAGTGGTATAAATCCACATGGAAAATAGAGCAAACCAGGAGAAAAATTGCACGAAGGCTAACTGTACCATGGTTTTAGGCATTTTGAAAATACCCAGAAATGATTCTGCCAAGCCGCCAAATACTCCTTTTTCTTTATTTTGTTTTCTAAGTAATTCTAAATCTTCTGGTGGATACTCTTTTGTGTTGAATACTGTCCACATTACCGCAGAGAAAAATGCCACACCACCTATGTAAAACGACCATTTAACAGAATCCGGTATTTCTCCCGGACCTGCAGTATTACTCATACCTACCCAGTTGGTAAATACATAGGGTAGTATGGAGGCGATAACAGCTCCTGTCCCTATAAAGAATGACTGCATGGCATAACCTCTTGTTCTTTGTTCTGCGGGAAGCATATCACCCACAAAAGCCCTGAAAGGTTCCATGCTTACATTGATTGAACCATCCATAATCCATAGCATCCCTGCGGCTATCCATAGTTCAGGGGAATTTGGCATGATAAATAATGCAATTGAGGCTAAAATGGCTCCAATAGCAAAGAAAGGTCTTCTTCGTCCCCATCTGATCGACCAGGTGCGATCTGAATAATAACCGATAATCGGTTGAACCAATAAACCTGTAACAGGTGCTGCCAACCACAAAATGGGTAAACTGTCTTTTTCTGCCCCTAAAGTTTCAAAAATCCGACTTACATTGGCATTTTGCAATGCAAACCCAAATTGAATTCCTAAAAACCCAAAACTCATGTTCCAGATTTGCCAGAAGCTAAGCTTTGGCTTTGCGGAGGTAATTGATACACTTTTCATTAATTTTGTAGGGTGTTTTTAGTAAGAATCATATAAGACCAGCTATCAAGTATCAATTCCTCTTCATTAAAGGTGAAATTTGAACCTGAGCTTAAATCTTTATAGTCTTTTTCCTGAAAAGGCTCATCTACGATGAAAGCTTGGGTGGTATCTGATAAGTTTAAAATAACTATTACCTCATTATCATCTTTTTTCCGACTAAAGGCATAGATGTTTTCTGTATTATGTTTGGTATTTATTCTTTCCGCCTTTCCTCCATAGGTTCCATTCCAAAGGGAGGGGTTTTGTTTTTTAATCTTAAGTAAATTACTGTAAAATTCTTCGTAATTCAGATCTGACCAGTCAATACTGTCTTTATCAAAAAAGGGCAGGCGTTTATCCAGGCCAGCTTCCTGTCCGCTGTAAATGAGTGGCATTCCCTTTATAGTGGATGCCAGCACAGCCAAAGCCTCATATGCTTCGCCCATTCTTTCAAATACAGTACCATTCCAGGAATTTTCATCATGGTTTGAGGTGAAAAACATACGGAAATCCGAGGAATTATAGCGTTGGTTGTCTCTTTCAATGTAAGCCTGAAGCGAATCTGCATTTGCTTTTCCCTGAGCAATATTATTAAGGAGGTGATGAAACTCCCACCCATAAGTCATATGGAAACCGGCTTTATGCATTTTTGATTCGTCCCACTCTGCCAGCATAAAAACATCTTTAGTGGCTTTTAAACTATCAATAGCCATTTCCCAGAACTCATTGGGAACCATGCCGGCTACATCGCAGCGGAAACCGTCAATATCGGTTTCTGTAAGCCACCACTTCATTTCGCGCATCATCTCTAAATGTAAGTCTGCATTATCATAATTTAAATCTGCTACATCTGTCCAGTCTTCAACCGGGGATTGCAAATTGCCCAATGAATCGAGATTATAGTACTCTGGATGTTTAGTTGCCCAATGATGGTCATAGGCTGTATGATTGGCTACCCAATCTAAAATGACTACCATATTCAACTCATGGGCTTTTTCCACTAGGGATTTGAAATCTTCCAATGACCCGAAATCAGGATTAACAGCTGTATAGTCCATAATTGAATAATAGCTGCCAAGAGGTGGTTTCCTGTTCTTTTCACCAATGGGTTGCACTGGCATCATCCATAGAATATCAACTCCCATGTTTTTAAGCCGTTGGATATGAGGTATGAATGCCTGTAAAGTGCCTTCAGGAGTATATTGCCTGATGTTGACTTCATAGATATTCATATCTTTTGCTTTCTCTGGAAAAGAAACAGATGATTGCTGTTCTTTTATTTCTTTATTTGTGCCGCAAGCTGTTAAAGCTAGAAGGAGCAAAAGAAAACCGATTATTTTTAAAGTTGTATTCATAACCTTGTATTGAATTTTACCCGAATTACGCCCAGCTTACTAATATTTCTTCATTCTGATTTTCTATTTCAATAAAAGGAAGATTTTCCACTTGTAAACATATTCTGTCGCTCATTGGTAGCGGGTCAAAATTGGAAATCTGATCCATAAATTTGAAATCTTCTTTTAAAATAGGAATAGTTGTTTGATTTACCTTGATTTTATCTTTCAACTGGCCACTGAACCCATGCAAATACAGCTTGATTTTTTTGTATTGAGATTTGTAACTACCAGATTTTTCTGTCAGAATAATTTGCTTTTCCGAGGGCTTTAATGAAATACTTCTCTGGTAAATAGCTCCATTTACGTACTCAAAGGTGTTCCCGTCATCTTCATAATAATTGAAAGTGTTTTCTTTGCTTCCTGAATAGATGTGTAAATGTAAAGTTTGATTTTTGTTATTGGTCAGGCTTTGAAGCTTATCCTGCATGGGCAGAATAGCCGATGCTTTTACATAGACAGGTAATCTCTCGATCGGGCATTCGGCTATTATTTCCTGATTTCCACTGTAATGTGTGTCATTAAAGATGTCATACCATTCTCCTTCCGGGAAATATACTTTTGCTAAATTTACTTTGCTGGCTACTGGTGCGACAAGGATATCAGAGCCAAATAAGTACTGATTTTCATATAAAGGTGAATAGATTTTAGCGTCATGGGGATAATAAATAGCCAAACTTCTTGCCACAGGAATGCCTTTTTCATGTGCCTGATGAAAAGCTGAATATATATAAGGCATCATTTGATAGCGGAGATTAATATAATTTCTTGATATTTCTTCCACTTCTTCACCATAAGCCCATGGTTCTGAATCCCGGCTGTTGATCATGGAGTGCCCTCTGAAGAAAGGAGCAAAAGCACCTATTGAAATCCATCTGGCAAAGAGCTGGCTATCGGCTTCCCCTGCAAAGCCCCCGATATCGTAACCTGCAAAAGCCACACCGGCCATTCCCAGACTGTTGACCAGGCGAACACCTAAAAGCATATGCTCGTCATCAGCAACATTATCGCCAGTCCAAACCGCAGCATAACGCTGAATACCAGAAAAACCGGCTCTTGTCAGGTTGAAAATTCTTTTATTAGGAGTGTTTTGTTTGGCACCTTCATAGGCACTTTTTGCCATTTGCATACCATAAACATTTCTTCCTTTCCTGGCAGTAGCTTTATTGCCGTCAAAGTCAAACTCAATCAATTCCGGTAAATATTGTCCCCAGGTAGCTATTTCATTCATATCATTCCAGAACCCTTCTATACCTAGGTCAGTATAGCTCTTGAGCTTTTCTGCCCACCATTCCCTTACCGAAGCTTTTGTGAAATCAGGGAAATGACACCAACCTGGCCATACTTCACCTTCATAATTACTTCCATCAGGAAATTTAACGAAAACATCCTGTTGCAGTCCTGATTCATATGCATCATAACCTTTTTCAATTTTAATGCCCGGATCACAAATTACTACAACTTTAAATCCCAAATCCTCTAATTGCTTAAGCATACCTTCAGGATCAGGAAAATCTTTTTTGTCCCAGGTGAAAATTTTATATTGTTCCATATGATGGATATCCAGAACAATGACATCAGCCGGGATTTCTTTGTCCCTGAAAGTTTTTGCCACACTTAAAACTTCTTTATCTGGTCTATAGCTGTAGCGGCACTGCTGGTAGCCCAGACTCCATAAAGGAGGAAGTTCCATTCGGCCTGTTAAATCGGTATAGCTGCTAATTATTTCCTCAACACTTTCTTCATGAATGAAGTAGTAGGACATATCTCCCTGATCGGCAGAAAAACTTGAAAATCTTCTGTTGGATGCTCCAAAGTTGAAATGAGTTTTATGGGAATTGTCTAAAAATATGCCATACGATAGCCCATTATGAATACCTATGTAGAAAGGTGTAGTACAATAAAGAGGATCACTATCTGGCGGATAGCCGAAATGATCGGTATTCCAGTTCTGATAACCATGGCCTTTTCTGTCCAATGGCCCTGTTTTTTCACCCAGACCTACAAACCGTTCACCTTTTTGCAGTTTTTTATAAGTGCTTACTTGCTCACCAATCCAGGAAGTACCAAGTGCAGCATCATCTTCATTAATAATTTCTTCATTTGAATTCTTAAAAATAACAGTAAAGGGATCCTTCTTAAGAAATAAACTCAATTTTTCAGTATGGATTTCCAGAGAGCCGTTTTTATCTACAATTGTGAAATCGATGCCCATTGGTTTGGATATTACCGCATAAGAATGCTCATCCAACTCTTCAAATTTGCTTAAATGTATTTTAAATATACCCTCCTGCACAACAGAAATTTTGAAAAAGGCATTTTCTGTTGTTCCCATCATTCCATAGGGAGTCCTTTCATATTGAGTGATTTTCCCACAATGTTGGCTAAGTCCTGAAGTAGTGATGGTTTGTTGAGTAAGCATATTTATTTTATTGAGTTATACCGCTAAACTATTTATAATTGTATATACAAAGAGCAAGAAAATATAATTAAATGACCGCAAACGTTTGCGGTGACGGTTGCAATTTACTTTCTTTTCTCTTTATAGGTATTAGTATAGTCGAAAAGTTAAGAGTTTAAGAGGAATCCAACCTCCGGGAAGTCTTTAAATGGGAATTTTAGGAAAAATGTTTCTGAAATGGCTTCCTCATCATCGCCAAGGGCAATTTGTTTCATTAGAAGCATTATCTATCCGTAGTTTTAGCGCAGCGAACTACGGATTGAAGAATAGAAAAGAGTCTGTGACTCAATTATAGGCATCAGAATGAAAGATTCTACTTCTAACCTATTCTTGTATTATGCAGAGTCAAAGACTCTACTTCATTAATAAATCCTTAGAGCCCTTCGGAACTCTAAGGATAGAGGAGTAGTGTTTATGTAATGGCTTCCTCATCATTCCCGCCGGTAATTTGTTTCATTAGAAGCATTATCTATCCGTAGTTTTAGCGCTACGAACTACGGATTAATGAATAGAAAAGAGTCTGTGACTCAATTATAGGCATCAGAATGAAAGATTCTACTTCAACCTACTCTTGTATTAATGCAGAGTCAAAGACTCTACTTCATTAATCAATCCTTAGAGCCCCTTGGAACTCTAAGGATAGCGGGAGGTAAAATCAGTTATGCTTGTTTGTTGACAATGAATTCAGATATCAATAAATTTTTACTCCACTACCTTTTTCTTTTTCATGGAAGATTCTCGCACTACCAAATTGGTTTTAAGCGAAATGGTTTCTGTAATAGCTTCCTCATCATCTCCAAGGGCAATTTGTTTCATTAAAAGCCTGGTTGCTTCCTGCCCCATTTTAAAACCTGGTTGGGTAACAGAAGATAGGGCAGGTTGTATTAAACTGGAAAAGCGCCAGTTGCTAAAGCCTACAATTGCCACATCCTCAGGTATCCTAAGCCCTCTCTTTTTAATAGCTGTCATAGCCCCATATGCAGCTACATCATTGTTGGAGAAAATTGCGTCAGGAGGGAAGCGGTAGTCAAGTAATTCATTGGTGATAGCTTCAGCTTCTTCATAAGTCCCCAAACCACAAACTTTTACAAGATTATCGTCCATCATATATTTATTATCTGCCAGGGCTGCTTTATAACCATTCAACCTGTTTTTACTGATACCTAAATTTTGCGGGCCTGCCAAATGTGCTATCCTGTAATATCCTTGTTCTATTAAGTGTGTGGTGGCTTCATAGGCTCCTTGTTCATCATTTACTATTACTTTGCAGGCATTTAACGAGTCAACCATTCTGTCAAAAAATACCAGTGGGACATTACTATCCAGTAAACTTTGCAAGTGGTCGTAGTTACTGGTTTCCCGGGAAATAGAAAGTAAGATACCATCTACGCGTGAATTGAACAAGGCTTTGGTGTTCATGACTTCACGCTCATAGGATTCATTTGATTGAGTGATAATAACATGGTATCCGGCACTATGGGCAATGTCTTCAATACCACTGATTACTGCCGAAAAGAAGAAGTGGGCAATTTCAGGGATGATTACACCAATTGTATTGGTTTTGCTTTGACGCAAGCTCAATGCCACTGAATTAGGCTGATAGTTTAGGCTAATCGCCAGTTCCTGAATTTCCTTTTTGGTATTCGGGCTAATATCCGGATGATCTTTCAAGGCCCGGGAAACTGTGGAGGGAGAAACTCCCAGCTTTCGAGCAATATCCTTAATAGTAATGTTGGTTTTTTTCATTTTTCATGATATAAATCAGCACTTAAATCTAATGTTTCCAAAGTTCTTAAAAGAATTAATATAGAAATAATCCATAAAATTTTGAGAATTCACAAATATGCTAAAATAATCGCTTTTCCGCAAACGATTGCGGAGACGATTGCGGTGAAAAATGTGTGTTTAAGTTATTCTTTGCGCGATAAGCGTTTTATAATTGATTATTGAAAATGGAGTTGCGATGGTATTGAAACTTCTGATATTCTATAAAAAAACCAGAAATTAATTAACAACTAAATGTTTACATATGAAAAATAAGTTTTTACTAATCTTTTTTCTACTCTATGCATCTCTCGCTTCTATTGCTTTATCGCAAGAAGTGCAGGTTAGCGGAAAAGTAGTAGATGACACGGGAGAAGGGCTACCTGGTGTGAATGTTATTATCAAAAACCAGCAAAGAAAAGGAACTGTGACTGATCTGGATGGGAATTACTCATTATCTGCTCAAAAAGGCGATGTATTGGTGTTTTCCTTTGTTGGTTTCAGTAATACTGAAATTACAGTAGGAAACCAATCAACTATAGACGTTGAAATGATCATGGACATTGCTTCCCTTTCAGAGGTTGTAGTAGTAGGTTACGGAACCCAAGTGAAAAGGGAGATAACAGGATCCATATCTAAAGTTGATAGCGAGGATATCAATGAATTTCCAACTCCTAGTTTTGAAGCTGCTTTACAAGGTAGAGCCGCAGGGGTCCAGGTGGTACAAGGAAGTGGTTTGGCTGGCTCTGGTTCTGTCATAAGAGTAAGGGGCATTAGTTCAGTAAGTGCTGGTGGAGATCCTTTATATGTGATTGATGGTGTACCTGTAACTCAGGATCAGTTTATTTTAGGAAATGGTGGTGCAGGAGCAATGAATTATAACCCTCTATCTACGATAAATCCAAATGACATCGAATCTGTTGAGATATTAAAGGATGCCTCGGCAGCAGGTATCTATGGATCAAGAGGTGCAAATGGGGTAGTTTTGGTAACCACTAAAAAAGGAAAATCAGGTAAACCTACATTTAATTTTTCTTCCAATGTTGGGATTGCTGAAATGGCATTTAAACCAGATATGCTTTCAGCTTCAGAATATATTCAATTACGACAAGAAGCATGGGAAAATGATGGTAATACAGGTAGAGTAGAATTGCCTGATGGGATTAGTTGGGAAGATGCATTAGCGAACAATACTGATTGGGTTGATGCTACTACCCAGACCGGAGTGAATCAGGAATACAATTTATCTGGCAATTGGGGTACTAGAAAGTTTAAAACATACATAGGGCTTTCTTATACTGACAATGAAAGTTTTCTAATAGGTAATGCCTTCGAAAGAATGAGTGGAAGAGCAAATTTGGAATATAAACCACTGGAAAATTTATCTTTTTCATTGAATCAATCCGTTGCTCAAGGTATAAATAATAGAGTAAATCTGTTTGAAGGAAGTCTAGGTGCAGCTTTATCTGAAGCGAATCCAATTTATCCCATATTTACAACCATTGATGGGGAACAGGAATATTATAATCCTATTGATGATGCAAATGGTTGGGGAAACCCTGTTTTTGTAAGAGATTTTTTAGATTGGACTACTACCGAAAAAAGAAGCCTTACCAATCTTAATATAGCTTTTGAACCAATAAATAATTTAAAGATAAATTTTTCAGGTGGGTTCGATTATCTTGATTTGAACGACCAGCGGATTGTTAATGAAGGGTTTAATCCAAATAACGATTTTGATGTTTCAAATAATAATATAAATTATATCAGGAATTTCACTTACAACTTAACTGCTGGGTATGATTTTAAATTCTCAGAGAAGAGTAAATTAAATGTGCTTATTGGTAATGAATTTCAAAAATCTATTACCGATAACAGAACAAGGAATAGTACAGATACAACAATTTTCACTGCTCAAAATACAAGTAACTGGGCTTTTTTAAGCTATTTTACAAGAGCTTCTTATAGTTTAAATGATAAATATTTCTTCCAGGGTACTGCCAGGTTGGATGCTTCATCCAGGTTTGGAGAAAATAACAGATTTGGCTTTTTTCCATCTCTTTCTGGAGCATGGATTATTTCAGAAGAGGATTTCATGAGTGATGTAACCTTTCTTTCCTTTTTAAAATTAAAAGCTAGTTGGGGTTTAACAGGTAATTCTACGTTTCCCGATTTCCAACGATTTGGTAACTTTCAAATTGGACAGGGTGGTCAGGTTTATAATGGGGAGCCAACTGTTTTTCCTACCAGACTTGCTAATCCTGATTTAAGATGGGAGAAAACAAGGACTATCGATTTTGCTATTGAAACCGGATTTGCTAATGATAGAATTACTACAGAAATAGCTTATTATAATAAAGTGACCACTGATGTAATTATAAATGTTGGCACTCAACCAGGTACTGGGTTCAATAACTTTTGGGACAACATTGGTAGAATAGATAATTCAGGTGTTGAGTTAAGTTTAACTAGTAGAAACCTTGTTGGTGATTTTACATGGACAACTACAATTAATGCAGCCAGAAATGAAAACGAAGTAAAAGATATAGGAGGATACTCGCCTGATGCAGTTGGAGGTGGCTTCAACGATACCAGAGTGGTGCCAGGTCAGCCAGTTGGTGCCAATTTTTTAGTTAGATTTTCCAGGGTAGACCCGGATACAGGAAAGCCTATTTGGTTAGATAAAGATGGAAATGAAACATTCAACTTTGATTTAAGCAATAGGGTAGTGGTAGGTTCAGTAATACCTGATCTTGTAGGTGGAATATCCAATAAGTTTGCCTACAAAAATTTTGATTTAAATGTGTTCTTCACATATACAGTTGGCGGTAATATATATGATGGGTCAGCAAAAAGACAATTACCTTCTGAAGTGACAAGTTGGAATTTCAGAGGAGATATTGTTAACAGATGGCAACAGCCTGGGGATATTGCTCAATTACCAAAATTAACACTCGAACCAATTCAAGGAGCTGATGGAGGAGATGTATGGCAATATAATTCTACTCTGTTCTTGTATGATGCCAGTTATTTGAGATTAAGGTCTTTAAGTTTAGGATATAATTTACCATCGAGCCTTGTGCAAAGATATAATCTTAACAACGTACGGATATCTTTTACAGGTAGTAATCTGTTGACTTTTACAAAATATCCTGGTGACCCAGAGATTGCAAGAGATTTTCAAAATGCGCAGGATAGAAATCTTAGCCCTAATGTTTCTTTCTTAACTCCACCACAGCAAAGGGCTTATATGCTTGGTTTAAATATAGGTTTTTAAAGATAGCTATTATGAAAAAAATATTATTTTATCCATTAATAATCGCTGCCATAACATTCACAGGTTGTAATGATTGGTTGGAGATAGAAGAACAAGATGTATTATTGCCAGAAGAAGCACTTAATACAGCTGATGATTATGAGAAACTTATTAATTCAGCTTATGATGTATTAAGAGGGAATGGAGGTAGTTTTTTGGGTGGTAGAAGCCAACTATTTTCAGAACTTTTAGCACATGAGGTTTCCAATAAAGGTTTAACTGGAAACAAGCTGGAAGTATATAGAAGAAATCCAGGCTTTTTTAATGGGGAGATTGGTGGATATTATCAAGAACCATATATCGCAATTTTTCGAGCCAATGTTCTGCTGGAAGAAATTGAGTCAGTGGAAGGTTTAAGTCAAGCTGAAATTGACAGATTGAGAGGAGAAGCATTTTTTTTACGTGCATTATGTCATTTTGATGTATTAAATCTATTCGCACAGCCATTTGGATTTACTGACGACAATCAACATCCGGGAATCTCTCTCCGGACTGAAGCATCTCAGGATGCTAAGCTAAGATCAACTTTTGAAGAAGCTTACATCCAAATTGAAAGTGACTTTTTGGAGGCGGCTTCATTGTTAGCTGATGGAAATGACAGAGGTTTTGGATTTGCTACTGAAAACGCAGCAAAAGCATATTTGGCTAAACTCTATTTTTTGAGTAATCAATACCAGGAAGCCTTTACTCTTTCCAATGAAGTCATAAGTAGTGGAGAATATAATTTGGATCAGGATTTAACTCATAGATTTTCTCAAGGCTTATCCTCTGAGGGCATTTTTGTAATGCCAAGTCTTAATTTTTCGGATCACAGAGGTGCTGGATTTACCAATAACTTCAGATCTGATGAAATTGAACCTATTATAAAAATCTCAGAAGAAGTCTACGAGCTTGTTGCTGAAAGAGAAGGGGATGCTCGACTGAATTGGTTTACTGTAGCAAATGAGGATACCAGTGATGAAGAAATTTATATTACAAAATATAATGGACTTTCATTTTTTGATGTACCATTAATTCATTTAACAGAATTAAAGTTGATTAGAGCAGAATCAGCTGCATTAACCGATCAGGAACTCAGTACTGCAATTGGTGATATTAATGATATAAGAGAAAGAGCTTTTGGTTCAGCAGATCAAAATTTATCTCCTAATGCTAACACTACAAGCATTATCAATGCAGCAAGATTAGAAAGAAGGATCGAGTTAGTAACGGAAGGTAATTATTTGCATGATGTTAAGCGAGTTGGTATTCTTGAGAACAGCTCTAATCTAAGACTGGACGGTGCCATCTGGTCATGCCCAGGCTTATTACTAGAATTCCCCACATTAGAAACAGTAGAAGGATTTGTTGGCAATAATCCGAATGGATGTTAATCGAGATTTAAAAGTTAGAAATATGAAAAATATAATTTTAATAATGTTTTTTCTTGCTGCAATTGCAAGTTGTAGACCTGAGTTTGAGGATATAGGAGAACCAGTGGATAGAGCAGCTGGTCTTTCCGGTACTTGGACTTTGAGTTCAGTTATACAGGTAGACGAAAAAGCGGTTAGTAAAGGATATCCTGACTTTGTTCAGCGAATAGAATTGACTGAGAGAGCAGGTTTTAATGACTATCAATTAGTGCTTAATCAGTCTGACAGTGGTAATCCTTCCAGTTTTGAAGAAAGAGCAACTGATGCTCCGACTATTTTAGGTATATCCCAGGGATCCTGGTCGTTAGATGATCCTGATTATCCAAAAGAAATAACTTTCACCAATCCTGAAGGGGGTTCTTTCACTCTGATTGTTGGTACGTATTTGGGTTTAAGTGAGGGTGAACTTAATCTTAGTTTTTCCAGGATGGTAGATGAAGAGCCAATAGTAACATATGAATATAAATTTATAAAATGATGAAGATGAAGAAATTATATATAGTAATTGTACTAGCTTTTTCGTCTCTTTTTGTAAAGGCACAGAGCTGTGATCAAGCTACTTTCAGAACTGAACCTGCAACTTTTACAGCAGAAGATGAAGTAAAATTATTTGTTGATGTTTCAAGTTGCAGCTATTTAGCTTCACTTGATGAATTGTATATCTGGATCTTTATTCCAGGTGGTCCAGGGCCTGATGGAGTAGGAGGCAATGGGGATTTTTGTAATGGATCCAACTCAGAATTATTGATGACGAATGAGGGGGACAATGTATGGAGTTTTACTTTTACTCCTACAGAATTGTTTGCTGCGTCTCCCGCAATAATAGGTAGTGAAATAGGTTTCATACCCAAGGAATTTGCTGCATGTAAGGGAAATGGTGATCAAACGATTGATTTATTTTTACCTGTTGAATCATTAATATTTACGCCTGCAGAATCGAGAACTTTCCCTGAATCTTTCACAAGTAAGGATTTTGTAACGCTTTATTTCGATCAATCTTTAGCAGATAATGCTGATATGAAGACTTTGGAAGATGTTTTTGTTTATGCATTTGCCAATGTAATTGATGAAAATGGTGTACCTGTGGAAGGTAACATTGAAAAAGCCCCGTGGACAGAGGTGGGCACTACCCCAGAGCTGACCATGACTGATGAGGGTAATGGTGTCTTTTCATTAACGGTTGACCTTCGAAGTTTTTTTGAATTAGAAGCTGGACAGATGATTTCCTCATTTAGTTATATCTATAGAAATATGGAAGGCACAGTTCAATCAGGAACTTATTCTTCCGATGTAATTAATAATAATTAAGTTATTGAAATATGAAAAAATTATATAGCGTTTTTTTCCTGTTGAGTTTAATCTTATCAGGATGTGAACAAGAAGAATTTACCGGTACTGGTTTAGAGGCACTCGCAGATTTTCAATTAGTTACTGGAAGTGAAACTGTGGAATTGCGTTCTATTTATCCTGAAAATGAATTGATTATTGAATGGAGTGAAGCAGAATCCGGTTTAGAATCTGAGGTGCTTTATACATGGTTGGCTTATGATGATAATTCTTCAGTGGAAGAACCATTAGTTGCCATTCCTTCCAACAATGAAGGAAGAGAAAATTCCCTAACAGTTACTTTCGAAGCGCTTGATAATACCCTCGAAGGTCTTGGTCTTGCAACAGGTGAAACCGTTACATTGAATTGGACAGTGCTTGCCGATAATGGCGATATCGTAAAAGTAGCAGATCCCAATGCCATCACTCTCACCAGATTTAAGGATGAAATTGCTCCTTTTGGTTTAATTTCTGTTCCAAATGAAACATCAGTTGATTTACAGATTGACAATCCTGGTGCAGAAATTTTAATTACATGGGACTCTACTTACTCTGGATTTGGAAATACTGTTAGTTATACTTGGGAAGCTATTAAACCCGATGGAGATTTTTCTGAGCCTTTTCTTTCTTTACCATCAGACAATGAGGGTTTAGACAATAGTCTTACTCTTACACACCAAACAGTTGATCAAATATTGGAAACAGAAGGTTTGGCTGAAGGTGAAACTTTGACTCTTCAATGGCAAGTAGTAGCAAGTAGTGGAAGTTTATCACAAGGTTCTGATGATGTTTTTACTATCTCTTTCAAAAGATTTACATCTGTACAAGCAAAATATTTAGTAGGTGCAGCTACTCCTGGAGGATGGGGTTGGGATAATCCCACTGAAATAGTTGAGGTCGAAGAAGGTCTCTTTCAGGGTACCTTGGTTTTTAATAATGAGGCATTCAGAGTTTTTGATGTGAGAGATGACTGGGGGTCTGGAACAAATTTTCCTGGCTTCCTGGATCAGGGTTATACTATAGATGATCGTTTTGAAAATGCAGCTGATGGAGATCAGAATTTCCGATTCGTTGGAGAAGCAGGTGAATATACTTTCACATTAGACACTAATAATAAATTGATTTACATAGATGGTCGACCGTCCAAGTTTATGGTTGGAGCTGCAACTCCAAGTGGATGGGATTGGGATGAACCAACCGTAGAAATGATTCAGATTAAAGAAAACGTATGGGTTTCTGTTCTCAATTTTGAAAATGATGCCTTTAGGTTCTTTGAAACTGAAGGCGATTGGGGATCTGGACGGAATTATCCTTATTATGAAAATGAAGGGTACACTATTGATGCCAGCTTTGAAAATGCATTGGATGGAGATAGTAATTTTAGGTTTATTGGAACACCAGGAATTTATAAAATAACTTTAGATGCTGTAAATAAATCAATTATTCTTGAATAAATTAAAAGGCACTTCGGTGCCTTTTTATATTTCTTAATTATGTTAAAATTTAAACTTCTTTTATTTTTTATATTAACTACTAGAGTAGTTCAAGCCCAAACAGTTATTACTAATCCTACTATTCCTCAGGCTTCGGAAGAAGTTACTTTTACAGTAAATTCAGAAGGTACCAGTTTGGAAGGTTATACTGGTGATGTTTGGATTTGGACATGGCTTAATGAAAATTGTACAACAGGATGTGATGCGCCCACCAACGTAAATCCTGCTACCGATGCACAGTCAGATGCCTTAATGACCAGGTCGGAAGCTAACCCCGATGTTTACACAATTACATTCGTACCCGTAGATTTTTTTAATAAACCAGTAGAGGAAATTACTCAAATAGGCCTAAAATTAAAATCAGTAGATTGGGCTGATAATAAACAAACAGATACAGACTTATTTGTGGATTTTTCTGATGGAAGCTTTGACATTTCTCTGGTTAACCCCTCTCAATCTGTGCTCTTTGTAAATTCTGGTGAAGATATTGCCATTGAAGTGGCAGGAAACAGAACAGCTGATTTTCAATTATTTGTTAATGATTTATTAATTGATTCACAAATTGGTATTAGTTCCTATACCTATGTTTTAAATGTAAATCAGAGTTCAGGAAGTCTTCCTGTAAGAATTGAAGCTATTGCTGATGGTGTGACTGAAGTGGAAGAGTTCACCTATATCATTAGAACGGAAACCGTTAATGAACCGCTGCCGGCTGGCATCAAAAAAGGGATCAATTATCATACTGAAATGGATAAAGTAACTCTGGCGCTTTGGGCACCTAATAATCAATCTGCTTATTTGGTAAGTGAACTCTCAAATTGGGAAGTGGATTTAGATTATAAAATGAAGAGAGATGGAGAAATCTTTTGGATCACATTAGATAACCTGACTCCGGGGAAAGAGTATCCCTTCCAATATTTGGTTGACGAGCAGATTTACATAGCAGAACCTTTTGCTGATAAGGTTTTAGATCCTGATGATCAATATATTCCCGAAAGTACTTACCCAGATTTAATAGACTATCCTGAAGGAGCACGACACACAGAGTGGTATTTTAACAGAGCTTCTGTTTTTCAAACTAATCAAGAGGAATATCAATGGGAAGTTGATGATTTTGAGCAACCTGAAAACGGGGAATTAGTAATTTATGAATTACTCATAAGAGACTATTTAGGAGTGGATGACAGAAACTACGAAGGCTTGATTGATACTCTTAATTACATCAAATCATTAGGCGTAAATGCCATTGAGTTAATGCCTGTTATGGAATTTAATGGAAATAATAGTTGGGGTTATAATCCCGCTTTTATGTTTGCTCCTGATAAATTCTACGGTACAAAAAATAACTTCAAAGCCTTTATAGATGAATGTCATAAAAATGGTATAGCTGTAATTCTTGATATAGCCATGAATCATCAGGATGCTCCATCACCCTTTCTACTCATGGACCTAAATTTTAACACTTTTGTTCCTGAAACTGATAATAAATGGTTTAACCAACAAGCAAAACATCCTTTTAATGTTTTTTTTGATATGAATCATGAAAGTATCTATACGCAGGAATTGCTTGATTCTATCAATCACTATTGGCTGGAGGAGTATAAAATAGATGGTTACCGATTTGACCTTTCTAAAGGATTTACTCAGACTAACACAGGTGATAATGTAGGAGCGTGGAGTGGAAGAGACAATTCAAGAATTGCTTTACTCAAACGAATGGCAGATGAGATATGGTCAACGCACCCTGATGCTTATGTTATTTTGGAACATTTTGCGGATAATAGCGAAGAAACTGAATTAGCTAATTATGGAATGATGCTTTGGGGCAATCTACATTACGCCTACTCTCAATTGGCTATGGGCTATAATGATAATGCCAATATTGATAACGCCTACCATGGCACCAGAGGATGGAATAACCCTAATTTAGTAAGTTATATGGAAAGCCATGATGAGGAAAGATTAATGTATCAGTTAATTAATAATGGAAACGCTTCAGGAGGTTATTCTACAAAAAACGTAAATACTGCCTTAGAACGGATGAAAGCAGCATCTGCACTGTTTTATACTATTCCCGGACCTAAAATGCTCTGGCAGTTCGGAGAATTTGGATATGATGTATCAATCAATGAAAATGGACGAACAGGAGAGAAGCCCCTACTCTGGAATTATCTGGAAGATGTGAATCGCGAAAGATTATTGAAAACAACTTCAGAGATTATTAAATTGCGGAATACTTATGAAGTTTTTGATACCGAAAGTGTTGTTTTTAGAGAAGATCAAAAACTGTTCAAGGAAATCTCTCTTCTGAGTGATCCTTTCATATCAAACCCTACCAATTCATCAGAAATGAATGTGCATGTAATTGCAAACATGGATGTTGTACCTAAAGCTTTTAATACTAATTTCCCGCATCAGGGCAATTGGCTTCATTATTTCTCTGGGGGTGATACTCTAAATGTCACCAGTGATGTGTTTTCTGTATTTTTACAACCTGGTGAATTCCGTATTTATACAGATGTGAAATTAGAATCACCAGAAGCCGAATTAATTAATTACAGTTCACCTATAGCTCCAGAATTAACCGATTTAAGCGAGATTGCAGAAGAAGGCGTTTCAATAAGCTGGGAAGATAATTCAAACATAGAATTAAGCTATAGCATCTACAGAAAAACAGACTCAGAGGATTTTGTCGAAATTGACAAAGTAAGTGCTGATGTAACAAACTTTATTGATTCAGAAGTGCTACCTAATCAGCAGTATACTTATAGAGTGAGTGCTAACAATAGTTATTTGTCATCTGTTAGTAATGAATTAGTAATAAATACTACTTCTATACTTTCCAATGATCGAGGTTTATCCAGTGATTTAAACTTATATCCTAATCCATCAAAAGATTATCTAATTATTGAATTTAAGCAAGATCAAATGATATATGATATTAAGATTTTTGACTCGAATGGCAATTCGTATTCTTTTGATAGTGAAAAAATATCTGAGGGTATGAAAATCATAACTAAATATTTACCTAACAATATTTTATTTATTAGTTTCAATATAAATAATACATCTTACACTAAAAAAATTATTGTAAAATAATGAATTTTAAATCTTTTTTAAATAGTAAACCAAAACATTATGAAAGCATTGCTTATACTTCTTATTTTAGCCTCAAACGGTTATTTTTTATTGTCTCAGAATATAAACACAGCTAATATTAGCGACTGTGGAACACCATTTAATTTAGAGAATTACAATAGACAAAAAGTTAATAGTTCAAATAGTAGATTACTTGTAAACCCTGATTCTAAATTAGGTGTTAATGTAAAAGTACATTTTGTACGGAAAAACGATGGAAGTGGTGCAAAATATAATCATTCTATTTTGAATAATTTAGAAATAGGATTATCAAATAAATTTAAAGATTACAACATTTTATTTGATATTATTGGTTACACAAATATAAATAACACTACATATTTTGATTATGATATTGTGGTCGATCCTAATGTTAGCTTATTTAATATTAATAATGATCCCAACGTAATAAATATATACATACTAAATAGAGCGCAGGTTTTCACTGGGCTAATAAATGGTCGCGCCAAAGATATTCCATCAAATGCATTTCTTATTACATATGATGCATTATTTACCACAACTATGCAACATGAAATGGGACACTGTTTAAATTTGTATCATACGTTTCAAGGGACTGCTACAAATACATCTGGATGTGCAGAATTAGTACCATCAGTTTTGCCTAACTGCGAGGAGTGTGGAGACCTTGTATGTGATACACCAGCTGATGCAAATACAGGTAGGACTGGTATGTATAATCCAGATATTCAAAATTTTATGTCATATTATCGTGAAACTCGAAATCGGTTCACCAATGGTCAGAAAAATAGGATGCTTCAGACTTTTTATGACGAAAATGTGGTTGCTAGAACAATGAACCTTCATGGTAATTTATATTCCAGTAAAAAATTAGCTTGTAGAGGCGATGGTGTCACTGTTAGCTATAATTTAAATGAATTACCAGCTGGGGTTACATTTAGCAATTGGGAGCTTTCTATAAATGCTGCTCCAATTTGGCGGAATAACACAAGTGTAACTTTTTATTTACCAAGTAATAGTCCATATCCATCAGATATGATTTATGTTACAGGTTATTTCAGAGATAGGTTTAATAATGTTATAAAGGCTAAAATAAGTGTAGAATTTTTATCTAGAAATACACCTACACCTTTCCATGTAGCAACTTATTCAAGTTCCCCAAACTCAGGATATCAAACACTTAATAATACAACCTTTTGTACTAACATAGATAACGGACAATACATTTATATTAGATTTAATAAAAGGTTAAAGAATATCTCCATGAATAAAACTGTTGGTGATGCATTTATTAATGCAGGGGACAGAACTATTGATGGTTATGATTACATGATTTATATACCTTCTGCAAACCAATATAACTTTTTTCAATTGACTGGAACAGATATTTGTACTGGAGATCTTAAAAATTCAAATGAATGTATTTGGTTACCTAGATCAAGATATGTTTTAGGTTATATTAAGAATGATGAGGTTCAGGTTGAATTGGATGATATATCTTTAAACATAGATCATTTAACCTCAAGAACTACACCAAATTCTGAAGTAAAAATACAAGCATATAATGAATATGGAAAAAAACTTTTGTTATCAGAGATAAGTTTTGATTTAAATCATATTAAATTTAACACTTCTTATTCTGGCTTAATAATTCTTAAAATAATTGGATCTGATCAAAGTGTTCAAACTTTGAAAATTTTGAAATAAGGCTTATATTTTTACTTCTTATTCAAATGACGGATATACCTGGCCCTGGAAAGGTGGAGCTTTAGATGGTGCTTCAATAAATGATCATTTAGAAATATTCCCTATTCCTGCAAATGATTTAATTGCTAATCCAGAATTGGATCAAAATGATGGATATGGGAATTAATTAAAATTTTTCTTCTTCATATACAACCATAAAACAAAAATGCACGGGGTTTTGCTCCGTGTTTTTTTATTGTAGAGGATTTCACTTTAATCGATAATATAGGATCAAGCAATAAATCTGGGGATTTAGGAATGAAGAATTAACTTTGTCAAAAAAAGACAAAGTGGATCAGAGTTTAATTGAGTTGTTTTTGCCAGAAGGTATTCTCGAATATTTCCAGGTTACTTC
>NZ_JAEQBW010000015.1 GCF_016679925.1 Marivirga aurantiaca | reverse complement strand
ATACAAAAAAAAGCTCATTGAAACACATTTCAATGAGCTCTAGTCAAAATAAGTATATCTATCTTAATATCAGTTGTTTACAATCAGTTTTAAGGCATTTTACCAACTATTTTTGGCAATTAAATCCAAAAACAGGTTTTTATCTATTCTATATTCTATTATTAGCCTTCTGTTAGTGGGGTCTACTTTTCCAAAGCTTGGAACTTTGGAAAATTTTTCATCCTCAAAATCATTCCTTCAGTACTCCAATAGGAAAATCATTCCCTCTGGAAAAGGTATATGGATATTGAGGATTTCCCTTTAAACGCATATTTAATTCAGGCACTATTTCATCAATAAAGGATTTCATCTCATAAACGCTAATTCTTCCGTCTTTCGGTACAGTATCTGCTTCTCCTCGCAATGCTTTTAACACAGCGTATGTGAACAAGCCATGTCCTAAGTCAGCAAATTCCGAGGCATATTGCTCATTTCCGGCAGCAGACAGTACATGTACACCTGCACTTCGGGACAGCTGTGCAATGGCTTTTTCTTCTGTAGCACCTCTTCGGGCCAACAACTCTACCGACCCACCCGATTGACAAGCATCTATAAAAATAATTTGTTTTAAAGCTTTTAGCCGGGTCAGTTTCTGTTGCACTTCATCGGCACTTAAAGCTTGTTTTTTAAGTGCGCTACCTTCATAAAGTCGTGTGGATTCATGCGGGATAAAATAGAAAGTTTCATCATTCATACTTCCATGACCAGCAAAATATAACACAAATAGATCGTCAATTGCTGCAGTGGCTATAATAGAATCCATTGCAGACAAAATATTTTGCTTGGTGGCATCCCGATCATACAATTCATGCTTCTTAAAGGATGAAAACAAACCTTTTGTCTGCTGGCTCATTTGGCCGACAAAGGCTTCCGCATCGGCACGCGCATAATTAAGGTTGAGTTTCGTATTTTTATAATCATTTACTCCAATAGCTAAAACATGGCATGTTGCTCCCGGCACGTTATTCTGAGTAATTAAATCAATCTCAGCAGGTGCAGATTCCAGTTTTTCCCGATTGACAACTTTTGCCATAAAGCGATTATGTCCTGAAACCAGGGGTTGTACACAACTATAGATTGTGCTGTTATCCTTTTGCTTACTTTTCTTAAAATCTTGCAAGTTGATGGCCACCCTTTTCCCATTATGAAAGAGTTCCATATCTTCTATCCCTTTATCATCACTTACTTTGATATAAATAGCAGCTTCAAGCTCATCACCTGACTTAATTCCTGCTATTTTCACTTCTGGCAAGGATGAGTTCTCCAGCAAGCCCTGAATACTCTTTTTACTCTTTGTCCCGTTCTCTGAAAAAGTATTGGAAATAAGATCAGGCGTAAAGAACTCCTCAAAGAATTGATCAAGTAAATAGGCTTTGTTGTCTTTTGTATAGTGGATATATTTTTTTGCACCATCAGTAGCGTAAAAATAACCGCTGGGATTCCGAACCATCCAATTGGCTTTATCTATAATAATATGTTCCAATATTTCTTTCCCTGTTTTCAGGTCCCAAAATTTGGTAACTCCGTCAAGATCCCCGGAAATTAACAGATTATCACTTTTATGAATGTTTAAAGAACTTACTGTTGCCTGGTGCCCTTCAAATGTTTGTATTATTTTCCCACTCTTCCTGTCCCATATGCGAATTATTCTGTCTTCTCCTCCACTTAGAAAATGATCATTGTGAAACATCCCTGCCCTGATGGTTCCCATCGGATGACTGAATCTTTTGCGCATCATTCCATCATATATATTCCAGCTTATGGCAGTGCCATCATCGGAAAGGCTCATGAACTCTCCTGCTTGATCTGATAATATGATTTCGTTCACATTTTGAGTATGACCGATAAATGTTTTGACCAACTGACCTGTTGCTACTTCATACAACTCCAACTTTTTATCCAGACTTGCTACAATCAGGTACAAGTCGTCATGCGTGAAGGAAACTGCATAGGCAGATGTGTTTTGTTGATAAATATTGGAAACTATTTTCTCTGTTGTCAGGTCCCAAACCAAAACCTGACCATCCCATGAGGTGCTTACCAACTTAGTTTGATCATGACTCCAGCGTACATCAAATACAGGAGACCTGTGTCCTTGCAACAACTTTAATGATTTACCTGACTGCGTTTCCCAAACAATCACATCCCCTTCTCCGCCAGCGGTAGCCAACATTTTTTCATCAGGAGAGAGCTCAAAATCAATCACTGCTTTTTCATGCCCTGAAAATTCTATAAAAGACTTCCCTGATTTCACTTCCCACATCCGAAGGACATTACTTATCTTTCCTTTTAGGAGATAGGCATCATCGGAAGTAAGCACCTGTGAATTTTTGTTTTTGATATAGCGTGCAATATGCGATTCCCAATAGTTATTGGGGTCGTACATGAGGCCTCCCTTGTCCTGATCGTGAAGCAAACCTTCAAATTGCCTGTGGATTTCCCCGGAAGCTATATCAATCATCGTAGCTTTATTATCATTACCAGCGATGATCACTGCATCAGCCTCTTTATTAAAAATTACATCATTAATTTCTGCCCGATGGTTTAAGGTCGCAGTCAGTTTATTGGAAGCTAAACTATAGATAAATACCTGCTCTTGTGTAGCGGCAAGTAATTTCTCTCCATTTTCACTGAAAGCCACCGCCCGTATATCTTCCACTTTTTCTTTTAAAGTGTGAATGACATTTCCTGAAACAACCTCTATTAATTCTAAACTTCCATTATCAGATAACTTTGCTATTTGTTTACTGTTCGGATGAAATGCTACTAAGCTAGGACAGCCTCCACACCAACCTGTTTCCGGTTTAATTTTCTGTTTCAGCCTCCAGGTTTCTGCGTCATAAATTGATAATGTGCGGTTATCTTCCCCTACAGCTAACCATTGGCCGTCATTACTCCAATCTAATGTTACTCCATATCCTGTTCCTTTGTCACTAGCTACAGGAAAAGATAAAAGAGAATCACCTGTGGAGAGCTCATATATTATTACCTCTTTGTCGAACCCACCGGTTGCTACATACTTTCCATCCGGAGATAAAGCGACATCTGTCATGTATTCCTGACTTTTCGAACTCGTCCAAACAGCTTTAGCTGTAGTAATATCCCAAACCTTCACTGTTAAATCCGCTGAAGAAGAGGTTAGCTGCTTAGTTTTGTTATTAATTGAAAAGCCATTTATGGTGCTACTATGTCCAAAGAAGGTGTTAATTTCCCTAGCTGTTTCTACATCCCACAGCTTAATGGTTTTATCTCTGCTGCCGGTAAATAAATACTTACCATCCTGGCTGAGCTGAAGCGCTTTTACCGGCTCGCTATGTCCCTTTTGAAGGGTAATAGATAAAGATTGGGCGAATAGGCTATTCCCATAAGCAAACAAGAAAATTAATAGTAAAGGAGTTCTCATAAGATCTGCAAGATAATAGAAAGGGAAGAAACCTTACTTCCTAAGAATAGAAAATAGCTTCATCTGATCTGAAAATCCCTGGAAATGGTGAGTCACAATATGAAAAGAGCGATTTAACCTCTACCACTCAAAACATTTTTATTTATTCTCTTCTTCACATTTTGTATCTTTCCCTAAAATACCTCATCTATGAAAAATATAATTACAGCTTTATTCCTGATTTTCAGTTTTACATTATCAGCACAAAATACCGCTCCCCCACAAGTAGATCTAAGGATGTACGATGTAGTAGATGCGGTTTCGGCAGATAGATTAGAAAAGGACATTCGTACATTAGCTAATTTCGGTACTAGAAATACTTTTTCAGACACAGTCTCGGAAACGCGTGGTATAGGCGCAGCAAGAAGGTGGATAAAATCTGAATTTGAACAAATATCAAAAGAATGTAATAATTGCCTGGAAGTATTTTATCAGAAAGATTTTGTAACCAAAGAAGGAAACAGCAGAGTACCTCAAGATGCGTATGTAGTAAATGTGGTAGCCATTCAACGCGGAACCGATTACCCAAACAACTTCATTATCATGTCTGGTGATATTGATTCCCGCGCCAGCGATACGATGGACTTTACCACCGATGCACCGGGAGCTAATGATAATGCCACTGGTATGGCCGGGGCAATTGAAGCCGCACGTGTTTTATCAAAATATCAATTCAAACATAGCATTATTTATGTTGGCCTTTCAGGTGAAGAACAAGGCTTGTTTGGTGGTGCCGGACTAGCTAAGTATGCGCAGGAAAAAGAATGGAATATCATAGCTGTTTTGAATAATGATATGATTGGAAATATAGAAGGAGTTGATGGAGTAATCGACAACCGGACTTTTAGAATATTTTCAGAGCCGGTTCCTCCAACTGAAACAGAGAGAGAACGGACTATGCGCAGATATTATGGTGGAGAAGTAGACGGTATTTCCCGTCAATTAGCCCGTTACGTACATAAGCAAACCCAAACTTATATGCCGGAAATGAATCCCATGATGGTTTACAGGTTGGACAGATTTGGCAGAGGCGGTCACCACAAACCTTTTAACGATTTAGGTTTTGCAGGTATTCGTATTATGGAAGCCCATGAAAACTACAACCGTCAGCATCAGGACATCAGAGTGGAAGATGGCATTAAATATGGAGATGTAATTGAAGGAGTAAATTTTGATTATGCAAAAAAATTGACTGCTGTAAATGCCATCAGTATGGCAGGATTGGCCTGGGCGCCACCAGCTCCAAAAAACGTAGGCATTGGTGGCGTAGTACAGCCTTCCGCTAAACTGGAGTGGGATGCTATGGATGATAAGGACATTATTGGTTATAAAATCTATTGGAGATTAACTACTTCCCCTACCTGGGACAACTCCCGCTATGTAGGAAAAGTAAATCAATTTACGTTGGAAGGAATAGTGGTAGACAATTATTATTTTGGTGTAGCTGCGGTTGCTAAGAATGGAAATGAATCGGTGGTGGTATTTCCTGAAAGAGTGATAAGGGATTAGATAGAAAATAAATTTTCAGGTATAGGAATTGAATTTTGGATGCTTCACATAAGCATTTAATACAAAGTTGATTGTAGTATTAACTTTATATAGGATGAATGTGTTTCATTTTAAGTTGAGCACTATTACAAAGCAATAATATTAGTAGCTTTTTATACTCATCTTTCCGCAATCTTGTGGACAATTTCCGCTCCTAAAAAAAAATGTATATTTTATTTCATCGAACATAAGTATTTATTCATCGATGTTTTCAGTTGCTTAATCGATATAATAATTTATAAAATTAATTAATCAACATAATTGAAAATAACCATTTTACTTGTATACATTTGCTGCACTAATCAATTAAAACTATGAGAAATAATAAGTTTACAATCCTGTTAGGGATTTTTGTTGCCATGATACTTGTATCAAGTTGTGGAGATGGTGGGAAAGCTGCTGCTGAAAAAGCTACGGCCGATTCAATCCGTGTTGCTGACTCAACTGCAATGGTTGAAAAAGCGGCTCAAATGAAAGCTGATTCAATCGCTGCCTTACCAAAATCAATTGCTGAAACTGCAGTTAATACTGATCAATTAAGCACTTTGGTTGCTGCTTTAACCCAAGCCGAATTAGTAGAAACTTTTAAAGGTGAAGGAAATTTCACTGTATTTGCTCCAACTAATGAGGCATTTACTGCTGCACAATCAACTGTTGATATGTTGATGAAAGCTGAAAACAAAAGCAAATTACAGAATGTGCTAAAGTATCACGTGGTAGAGGGTGTTACTATGGCATCTGACCTTTCTGACGGTCAGGAATTAACTACCCTTCAAGGCGAAAAATTGAAAGTTACTATAGAAGAAGATAAAGTAATGATCAATGGTGCTGAAGTAGTAATTGCTGATGTAAAAGCTAGCAATGGTGTAGTACACGTTATTAACAAAGTAGTTGTGCCTGCTAAACTATAATCGAATTTATTTTATTTAAAACTTAAAAACTCAGCCATACCGGCTGAGTTTTTTTTATGTCCTTTCTATTAACATTTACTTCCCACTCTATTTCACTTTCATAATAAAAATTCCAATAACAACAGCAATAGTTTCTATTTGCGTACATTGATAAAAAACAACTTAATCTTCCTGCTCTACTTCTTCTTCCGGTTTTTCATTGGCATCAATATCCCCGCTGTAGTTAAAAACCTCTACAATAGTACTTTCAATTACTTCCGGCACCTGGAAAGAAACCAACATATTATTTAAGCTTAAATAGATACGGTCATAGGCATCTTTCACATTATCAGCTGTAACTATCATTTGATTAGTGATTTTCTTTTCCTTACCACTTTCTTCCGCCACATAGTAGGTCACCTTGCATTTGTGCCAGATGCTGGAATCTTCATAATTAAAAACATCAACAATTTTACTTTTGCTAATGCCGGTAATCATAAATTCTCCCCTTACACGCTCGCCCATTTCCTCATACATTCGTGTTTCGGCCTCAGTAAAAGAAACGGCATCTACCAAATAAGGCTCCGTTACTGACTTCAATCTACCGTTTTCATCCTCTTTCTGGTACTTTACTTTACACAAAAACCACTGCTTCATTTTATTTTTGATTAATTTGGAATGCAAATATAAGCCAAATCAAAATCGAATCGAAACCACATTAAAATTTGTTTAACTTTGCCCTCATGGATAAAAGTAAAATAGTATTGCCTTGCCCCCCTTTTATAGCTCCCGTTTTGAGAAAAGAAGTAGAGGCTTTAGGTTATTCCGTTTCACATGAAGGCCCTTTAGATATTTCTTTAATGGGCTCCATGGCTGATTGTATGAAACTCAATTTACATTTGAGATCAGCCAACAAAGTGCTTTTTCAATTGAAATCTTTTCGCGCTACATCACCTGACCAGCTTTACCAGCAATTGTACCAAATTCGCTGGGAAGATTATTTATATGAGGACGGCTATTTATGCATTACCTCCTATGTTAACAATGAAAAAATCCTCAATACCCAGTTTGCCAATGTGCGTGTAAAAGATGCTGTAGTAGATAGAATGGCAGATAAAACCGGAAGCAGACCTGACTCAGGCCCTCTTCGTAACCAGATGGTGTTATTTTTACACTGGATGGATGATCAGGCTGCCATTTACCTGGATACCTCCGGGGAAACCATTGCCAAACATGGCTATAGAAAGATTCCGGGGAAAGCACCGATGATGGAGTCTTTGGCTGCTGCCAGTATTATGGCCAGCAACTGGACTCCTGAACAATGCTTTGTAAACCCTATGTGTGGATCAGGCACTCTGGCTATAGAGGCCGCTTGCATAGCTGCCAAAAAAGCACCTGGAATAAATCGGGAAAAATTCGGTTTCCACTACTTCAAAGGATTTGATGAAAATAAATGGGAAACCCTAAAAGAAGAAGCAATTGCTGCGGAGGTAGTTCCCGAAATAAGAATAATTGCTACTGATCATAGCCGGATGGCAATGCAAGCTGCAGAGCAAAATGCTGAAGCTGCAGGCGTTGCTGAATATATTGAATTCAAGAAGTGCGATTTCCGTGACACTCCTATTCCTGAAGAGGATGGAGTAGTATTTTTGAATCCGGAATATGGAGAGAGATTGGGTGAGGAAGCTGAATTAGCAGTTCTTTATCAGCAAATAGGTGATTTCTTTAAACAGGATTGTAAAGGAAAAACAGGCTATATTTTTACAGGCAACCTCCAGCTAGCCAAGCGGATTGGCCTTCGGACAAAAAGGAGAATACCTTTTATGAATGCCAAAATAGAGTGTCGTCTGTTGGAATATGAGCTTTACCAGGGAACAAAAAAAGTAAAAGATGAAAGTAAATCGTAAGGAAAAAGAAATACTGCAAAAGGCTCTTCAACATTGGGAGTCGGTGAATTTACTAAATACGGAAAAAGCCACCGAATTAAAGAATAATCTTGAGCAAAAGCCATTCAACTGGCAAGCAGTCGCTTATTACTCTTTCATTTTTGCAGTAGTTAGTTTGTTAATAGCCATTTTAAGCATATTTGCCGATAAAGCACTTTTGGACCTAATAGATTCACTCATTTCTACTTCATACGTTACAAAATCGTTCACCTTTTTGGTACTAAGTGGCCTTTTCTTTTGGTTGGACTGGCGCTATGCCAAAACGACTTCCAAAAAGAAGTACAGTAAAGAAGTATTTGCTTTCTTTGGAGCTGTATTCCTTGCAATTGCCACAGGATTTCTGAGCTTCCTATTTCAAATGGAAGAACGTCCCGGTATCCTCATTTTTTTACTCTCACTGGTTTACTTCACCATAGCATTTTACAGAAAAAAGGAATTACTCTGGTTTTTCGGCTTAATGGCCTTAATGATTGGATATGGAGCCGTCACCTATAACCTGAGTAAAAACAATGAACTGTTTTTTGGAATGAACTTCCCGATGAGATTTGCCATTCTGGGTTTAATTATATTAGGAGCTACCTATTTTCTCAATAAAGTAAAAACACTTCATGCTTTTAAAGAACCTACCTATTTCAGTGGTCTAATTGTTTTCTTTATTTCTTTATGGATTTTGTCTATCTCAGGAAACTATAGCAGTTACGAAACATGGCTGGAGGTAAAGCAGTACCAATTGTGGTTTTATAGTTTAATACTGCTTATGGCAAGTGTCGCTGCCATTGGTATCGGTTTAAAAAAGGAAGATATAATGCTCAAAAATATGGGAATCACCTTTATTTTCCTTAACCTTTATACCCGGTACTTTGAATTCTTCTGGGACATCATGCACAAAGCAGTATTCTTTGGCATTATAGCCATCTCCTTTTGGTTGGTAGGAAAGAAAGCTGAAAAAATTTGGGATAAAGGCAGTTAAGCATATGACTTTTGGTAGTAAGGAATAGGTAACTCTATCACAAAGCAAGAACTATTCTGAAAGGAAGGATCAACGTGCACTGTTCCACCTAATTTCTTTACAGCCATTCTCACGCTGTAGAGACCTAGCCCAAAACCTTTATTATTTTCATTGGCAACAAAAAACATATCAAAAATGCTTTCAATTGTTTCCTCAGAAATTCCGATCCCAAAATCTTCAAAAAGAATTCGATATTGATTGTTCCTGTTGTCTTTTTCAAAACTAACGTGCACCGTTGCTTTCTTGCTTTTTTTGGAAAACTTCAAAGCATTACTGAAAAGATTGGAAAAGATGATATTCAATAACACATTATCGCTAATGATTTCAGTATTATTTTCAAACCCTTTGAAACTCAAATCAATAAATTGTTCCGTATCCGCATTGTCAGGTATGTTATCCTTAAGGGCTTCTTCAAATATTTCCCTTAAATTATGAGACTGAATACTTAACTCCTTTTGCTTTAGCTTATTTATTTTTTGCAGGTTGAAAAGTATTTTTGCCATATGTTCAGCAGTGGTTTGTATCTTTTGGAAATAAATCATTGCCTTACTGTCTCTTGACTCCTTTAATGCCAGATAAACAAGTCCCATAATAGTAGAAACAGGGCCTTTCAAATCGTGGGAGGCTTTATAGAAAAAAGTATCTAATTCATGATTGGCTGCAAAAAGCTCTCTATTAGTGTCTTTTAGCTCACGAGTACGTTCTTCTACCATTTCTTCCAATTGAAGATTTGACAACCTTAAATCATCATTTTGTTTTTGAATAATTTTATTTTTTTCACTGATTTCATTGTTCTGTTGAATAATTTTATCTTTCTGAGAATTAACAATTGTTTGATTCTTTACTAAAGAATTATTGGCAATAGTTATTTCCTTAGTCCTTTCCTTCACCAATTTTTCCAATTTCATTTTGGAACTGCTAAGTTTGTATGTTCTCCATTTTACATAACCATAAATAACGAAAGCTACCAGGACTATTATTAATAAACGAAACCAGTTGGTCAACCAAAAAGGTGGTACCACTTGTACAAAAACCTTTAATTCATTATCCGACCATACTCCATCACTATTAGTAGCCTTTACTCGTAATTGATAATTACCCGGAGGCAAATTGGTATAAGAAAAATGTCTTCTGTTTTTGTTATAGACCCAATCTTGATCAAATCCCTCCAATTGATAAGCATATTGATTCTTTTCAATTGCAGTAAAATCCATGGCTGCCACTTCAAATGAAATCAAATAGTCATTATAATGAATGATCAAAGTATCTGAATGAATGTCTTTATGAACATGGTTGCCATTGTGTAGCACTTCTACTGAGGTTAAATTGACATTAGGCATAAAAGAATCAACTTTTATTTTCTTAGGATGAAATACATTGAGGCCGTTATGTCCGCCCAAAAACAATCGGCCATCTGAAACTTTATAGGCAGATCTCCTGATAAATTCCTGGCCTTGCAAGCCATCTGCCTTGCCATAATTAGTGAATTGCTCTGTTATTGGGTTAAACTTGGCCACACCCTGATAGGTAGAAATCCATATGTCACCAAAATCATCCTGTAAAATTCCCGCAATATTATTATTAGGCAGCCCATGATCAGTAGTGTAGGACTTAAAACCGATATCCCCGGCTTTGTCTTCTATCATTTTAGAAATCCCTCCACCACCAGTACCTATCCAAAGCACTCCATCCTTATCTTCAAAGATGATTCTAATTATATTATAATTGAGGCTTAAGGAATCATCTTCTTTATATTTAAAATGTCTGAAATTATCCAACCCGGCCTGGTATAGGTTAAGGCCATAATCTGTACCGATCCAAATTCTATCTTTTGAATCAACAAACACAGCATGCACCCTGTCATTAGAAAGACTATGAACCCTACCTGTCTCATTCCGATAACGTTTGAATTTCTGGGTTTTCTTATCAAAAACATTCAAACCACCATCCCCAATAAGCCCTAACCATAAATTCCCATATTTATCCTCTGCTATTGATTCCACAAAATTGGTACTTATGGACTGAGGATCCTTTGGATCATTTATGTAAGAGGTAAGTTCTCCCGTTTTTCGATTAAATTTTGAAAGCCCGTAATTCCACAGCCCTACCCATAAATCATTTTCACTATCTTCAAATAGAATCCAGGCCCTGTCATCCGGCAATCCGGATTCACTTTTGATAATTTTATGAAAGCTTACTTCATTTGATTTTTCATCTTCTTTCAATATATCTACTCCAAGATCATTGGCTATGTAAATTTCCCCTTTAGAATCCTGGTAAATATAATTGATAGAATTATGTGATAATGAGGAAGGATTTCCTTGTTCATGTTTATAATGCCTGAATTTTTTGGAAGTGGTATTGAAAACATTCACCCCACCTTCATGGGTACCCAGCCAGTAATTATTGGAATTGTCTTTATAAATAGAAACTATTCTATTATCTGAAATACCCAATTCTTCCTTTGGGCCATTTCTTTTGTGATATTGAACTTTGTGTGTGGCATCCAAATGAAACAAGCCATTCCCGAAAGTGCCAATCCATAGCCCACCATTGTCATCAGGGTAAATCTTTCGAATATAAGATTTACCACTTCTACCAGGATCTAATGAAATCTGCTTAAATTGCTCGCTGCCTTTCTTCTTTAAGAATAAACCACCCAGTTTAGTACCCACCCATAAATCCCCGGCTTCATCCAGATAAAGAGTACGAATATCATCATCTGTCAACCCGTTTTTATCATCCTTATAGCGAGTGTTTTTTTTTGTTTTCAGATTAAATCTGTTGAGACCATCTCTTGTTCCCACCCATATTTCGTCCTGATGGTTGGATTTCTCTATACAATAGACCACATCATTGGAAATGGAGGTAGAATTTTGAGAGGAAACAGTGAATCTTTCAAAATGATCTGTTACCATATTAAACCGATTCAACCCATTTTTTGTCCCCAACCAAAGAATGGAATCGCTGCTCTGCAAAATGGAATACACTACATTGTCACTTATTGATCCGAGGTTATTTTTATCATAAGTGTACCTTTTAAAACTATCCTTCTTATCAAATTTATTGAGCCCTCCACCATATGTTCCTATCCACAGGTTTCCCAATTTATCTTCATAAAGTGATTTAACATAGTTATTGCTCAGGCTATTCTTATCGTTTATTTTGAAATAGTATTTCTTGAAATTAATCCCATCAAATCTATTAAGTCCATCCTGGGTGGCAAACCAGATAAATCCCGATTCATCCTGAATGATATCTTCTACTGTATTTTGAGAAAGGCCTTCATTGACTGAATAGTGAGTAAACTCAATGTTTTCATATTGAGACTGAGCTTCAAACGAAATGAAGCAGAACAATACTATTGCTAATAAGGGGTTGCGCATATTTTAATTAATTAAATAATTATAGTACTTAATTAATTAAGAAACAAAGTTTTTCGATGAATGAAAAAAGTTATCCGAACCGCATAATTATGTATTAAATAAAGGTTTTTACTCCAAAGTGAGTACTTTTTCCAATACGGTTTTGATGAGTTTATCAATCACCTTATCAGGGTTTTTGGAAAATTTATTGGTGATTCTGTTGGCGATAATTGCGTTGCAACTTAATACTTCATGCCCCATCATCCGACCCAGGGCATAATAGCCGGATGTTTCCATTTCAAAGTTTGTCAGCCATAAATCCCCATAATGAAAAACAGATAATTTATGACCTAAATCAGGATACTTTATAGGGGTTCTCAATTGCCTTCCCTGAGGCCCGTAAAAACCCGGACAGGTAACTGTATTTCCTACTATCATATCTTCAGAAAAGTGCTTTAACAAACGGGATGAACCCTCCACACAATAGGGGCGAAAAGGTAATTCTGCTTCCAACTGTAATGCCGCTTCTACATTGGCTTCAGCCTCTGTTCTTTTTAACGGATAAAAATACATTAAGGTATCCAGACCAATGGCAAATTGAGAAGCTAATAAAGAATCTACAGGGATATCTTCTTGTAGTGCTCCGGATGTTCCAATTCTAATGATTTTTAAAGATTTTTTTCTGCTTTTATTCTCTCTTTTTTTGAGGTTTATATTAGCCAGGGCATCCAGTTCAGTCATTAATATTTCCACATTATCAGTACCCATACCTGTAGACATTACCGTAATTTTCTTGCCTTTATAAGTACCTGTATGGGTAATGAACTCCCTTTTGTTCATTTCAAAAGTAATATCATCAAAATACTGGCTTACCTTGTGAACTCTAGTAGGGTCTCCCACAGTAAGGATTATATCAGCAATATCCTGAGGCCTTAAGCTTAAATGGTAAACAGAACCATCTTTATTCAATATTAACTCAGACTCAGGATAGAATGCTTTCATGTGTATATAATTGTTTTTAAGTTGTCACCCCGATATAGTCAGGGCAGGCTATGCTCCAAAGGAATCCCTTCGAGAGAATTCGCGGTAAATAATCATCCGGTAGTTGATTCCCCCAATAGCTATCTGAGCTATCAGGATTCACCCTCGAATATATCTGCTAATTTAATGTCATTTAACTTTATCTAATTTTCCTTGAAATCCTTTCAAGGGATTGTAACCATTGGTTGCTTTTTGGTAATATCCTGTTCCGTTATAGGGCCTTTTCTCCGGGTGTTCCTTGCATTCCTGAGAACACGCCCCCTCCATTTCTTCCCCACATTTTTCGCAAATAGGCACATGTACATTACAAGTCGGATTGGCACAATTCACCATCCTATCTGAGGTGGTATCACAAACAAAGCATTTGGAAACAATGGTAGGGTTTACTTTATTAACATCTACTGCCAATCTGTTATCAAAAACATAGCACTTCCCCTCAAAATCTTCCCCTTCTGCTTCCAGTCCATACTTGATAATTCCACCATGCAACTGATATACATTATCAAATCCTTGTTCTAATAAATAGGCGCTTGCTTTCTCGCATTTAATACCACCTGTGCAGTAAGTTACTATCTTCTTGCCTTTATACTGCTCTAATTCTGTGATTTTTTCAGGAAAATCACGAAAGTTTTCTATGTCCAAAGTAACTGCGTTCTTAAACCTTCCCAGCTCATGCTCATAATTGGATCGAACATCTAAAATGACCAGATCCTCTTCCTCTTTAATCATTTTACGAAATTCTTCCGGCTCCACATAAGCTCCTGTTCTTTTTCGAGGATTTAAATGGGAAAGTCCTGAATGTACGATTTCAGGTTTTACACGTACATTCAATTTCTTGAAAGTATGGGATGGGTGAAATTCTTCTTTGAATTCCACATGACTGAAGCGAGGATCTGATTTCACAGCTTCCATATAAGCATCGCATGCTTCTATGCTACCTGATACAGTGCCATTTAAACCTTCTTTCGCAATGATGATCCTGCCTCTTACATCTAATTTAATGCAGAATAAATGATGCTCATCCCTGAATTCATCCGGGTTTTCAATCTCTGCATAGCAGTAATAGAGTATTACCTTGTAGTTATTTGTTGTGTTTTCCATAATTTCTGCCCTAGTGTAAATAAGGTGATTTTGTGGTTGATTTGATTTTTATTTTAATATACTATTATCTACTAACTTTAAAGTCTGAAAATAACATCTTTTTATAATTTAATAGCTTCAGCCGGATTACCAAATACTGTTTCTCCATCTTTCACATCTCTGATTACTACCGAACCCGCACCAATATTGGCTTTTTTACCGATTTTAACACCAGAAACTACTGTAACACCTGATCCAATAAAAGTTTCGTCTCCTACGGTAACGCCACTATTTATTTGGCTTCCTGTGCCAACTTGCACAAAATCGCCCAGGCTAACATTAAAATCTATAATAGCTCCTGCGTGTAATATGCAATGATTTGGCACTTTTGCATTGGCACCAATTACTACACGGGCATCGATATAATTCCCATATCCCAGATGGGCCGAAGCTGAAACAATCGCATGGGCATGCAGAGCATTTCCCGGCATCACCTTTCTTCGATCATTCAATAAGTTGACCATTTTCTTCCGTGCTTTCATATTATCTTCTGCCACGAAAGCATCACACTTCTTACCAATGTATTTTAAAAATCCATCATCATCTGTATTGCCCAACACTGAGATGAAATCTATTTCCGTTCCATGTAATTTTTTATCATCATCCAAAAAACAATACACCTCCACCTGATTGCTTTTGAAAATCTCAGCTACTGAGGGGCCTATGCCTTTTGCTCCTAATATTATTACGGGTTTTTTATCCATTTCATTTTTTTAAGACTGCAAAGTTAAGGCTAATTCAAGCTTTCCACAAAAAAGATTTACTCGTTACAATTAAATATCTCCTGAAGTAAATAACTATCCTCTTCTTTGATTTAATCTTTTCCCTATAAACCACAATACCAGAAACCATATGAATGGCATATAGGCAACCTGATAACGAATGAGCGTGCCAAAATTTGGAGTGGAAATACTAATCACAACAGCCAAAACGGAGCAATAAATCAATACTCCTATGATCCACCATATTTCGTTTTGAGAGATTTTAACTACAAAAGCCAGGCGGATGGCATAAAGGAATAGTAGCAGGAAAAGGAATTGCTCAATAGCTGCTATATGGGAAAAAAGGCTAAAAGCTTCCCAGGGAAACGGTCTGAAAAAACCGGTTACCCATGCTAAAGGAATATTTTTAAGAAAGAAAAGGAAATCTGATCCGGCATCCAAAAAAACGATTCCGGCTTCACTGGAATTTGCTAAAATAACATCGTGGCTAATTCTGATAAGCTCATAAAACCTTCCACTATAAAACACCGGGTGAAGAAATGCAAGAACCAGACCTCCCAACAACATCAGGGAAAAGTAAATAATAACTTTCCATTGAAAGCGTATATCTTTTAGAAATCCGGGTTGAACTGAAAAAAGTAGTGTGAGGATCAAAACAGGCATCAATACAATAGCCACATAATATTTAAGCAACCACAAGCCCCAATAACAAATTAAAATAGGTATAAAAAGAAGCCACTTAGACTTTTCCTGATGCCATCTAATAATAAAATACGCCATGAAGTAAAGTAAGGTCATCATAAAAGTTTCCTTCATCAATCCTGAGGACCAAAAGGTAACGGAGGGAATAAACAGAAAAGCAATATAAATGGCCGTTTTGTTTTCTGGTAAAATGCCGGTGAGCCGCTTTACAAATTTCCAGGCCGCAAAAATGGAAAAAAGACTTAAATAAATGGCCATCGTAAAATATTCTCCCTGTGTGACAGCAAATAAATAGCTCATCCATCTTACAAAAAAGAAAGTACGGGGTTCACTCTGGGCAGAAAACTCTTCCATTGTCAGATGGATAGACTGAAAACCAAGCCATTCAGCAATGGAGATTTTCCCTATCTGGAAATAGTGGTACAACTTGCCTGCTTGTTCAAAAAAGTAAAGTGTATCCCCTGTGCCACCATAATATCCCCAATACAACCATCCCAACAAAACGCCACAAACAATTTTGACAAAAACAGCCGTACTGAAAATAGCCCTGTCAATGACATTTAATTTTCGCTGAAAAAGCAAAATAAGAATAAAAACAATAACAATATGGATAGCTATACTAATCATTATTTCAAAATAGAAAGCCCCACACTACATGAAAGACATTTTTTTGGTTGGCAATAGGCATTATGTAGTTGGATTAAAGCCTGAGAATCCGAAGCTGTAGAAATTTTCATTCCCAAAGATTCAAATTTTCTGCTAATAAAATTCTTTTCCGCTTTTAAAGTGTTCATTAATTGAATGGCCTGATCCACATACCTTTCCTCTCCAACCCCCTTGGCATAAAATGCCAATAGAGGAGGTACTGTGTTCATTAATAAGATATCAACTGAAGACCGTCCCAGTTTTTTGCTTTTCCGGGGGCTTTCCACATCAAATTGAAAATGGTTTTCCCAATACTCATGGGGAGTAACTCTAAAGTTTTTCATAAGCTCTTTGGTATTCATCTCCAAAACAAAAGCATCAAATAACGATGGCAACTGATGGAGTAACTGAGCCAACTGAGCCAATCGTACAGTGGGGAAATTGGTAGGTCTCAGTCTTAGGAATCTCCATTCATGCTGCTGCATAGTATCCTGAAGTATACTCGAATGCTTATGTCGTAAAAACTTCCAATCCTTTTTTAATTGATTCGGGTAGTCATCTATAAACTCCTGTTCAAGAAAACCGGAAGCACCAAAAACAACTGCTTCCAACAACTCCGGGTGATGTTTTATCTTTTTCACAAATGAATAAGGCAAAACTGTTGCCAATCTTTCAAAAGGATGTTGGTTGACTTTAAAACCCATGGCCGAAAGAAGCATAAAGTAACTTACCTCCTCCCAATCCTGTTTTACTTCATTAAAATATTTTCTTGCCTTTTCAGATTTATCGTTCAAACGTTCAACCAAAACCCGCTCCAGCATTTCAGACTTATAAACGTCTCCTATATCTTCCCAATGTTGGGCGCAGGCAATCTCGTCAGATGATTGAACGAGCTTTTTATAAGAATCTATTAAACTTAAGTCTACTTTATCCTTTAGCTCCAAAGTAGGAATAGCCGTTCCGTCAGGATGTAATATAGCTTCGTCTGCTTGCCAAACCACATGTAGCACCACATTTTGATAATTTGGATCCGACTGATGATAATGTCTGTTCCAATCAGAAGCTTTAATATGAATTTCTACTGCACCAGCCCATTCCATTTCACCTATTTTCACTTTAGCTTGCTGAAAATCAGGACCTGCATTAGTATGAGCAAATCCGGTTTTTATCACATGAATTGGGACACCCTCCACTGTTTGCAGGTCTGTTGAAGCAAATTTCTGGTAACGCCATATGTAATGTAGAAAATCCTCTTGCATGAAGAACCAAATTACTAAATTCACTTTTAATGTGATAGTAAATAAATAAAATATATGAATCAGACTTTAAATGCTGAGATCATATCTACCAGCATTTCCATTTGCTCTTTAGAGTGTGTAGGGAAATTTGCAATCCGAATATGCTCCGGCTTATACTTTCCATAACCCGTACCAATCTGAATATGCTTTTCTTTTAGATGATTAATTAATTTAGAATTCTCAAATGATGTTTTAATAACAGATACTGTTTTGCTTCTATACGCTGGGTTTTCAATAAAATGGGATAATTGCGGATGCTCTTCCACTGCAATATTTAAAATAGCCGCTTTATAGTCTATTTCCCTTCTAATGGCCGTAACACCTTTTGTAAGCATATCTTCTGCTACTTTGGCCAAAGTATATATACCCAGTATGTTTGGAGTTTCCGTAGTTTGATATTCCATAGCTTTTTCCACCATCTCAGGAAGCTGATGGTAAGAACCTATCATCAATCCCTCATTTGCAAGCTCTACTGCTTTGGATAAACAACGCTCATTAGCGATCCATATACCAAGTCCTGCCGGTAAGCCAAAAGCTTTCTGTACCGAAAAATAAAGGGTATCTATTTTTGTAAAATCTACAGGTGTCACCGGAACTGCCGATACACCATCAATGGCAATCAATTTTTCAGGATACTTTTCTCGGATTTGGTTAATGAGAGCTAAAGGGAAAGCTGCTCCCGTACCTGATTCATTTAAGCAAATAGTTACAATTTCTGCCTTCTCAGGCACATCGATCTGCTCTAAAGAAGGAATCCCTCCATCTGCCAGTTTCAAGTCATGGGTTCTCTTCTGAAGCTGGGAAGCCACTTTCTCAAAACGGGCTGCAAAAGGACCGTTACTAATATGATAACTATCGGAACGTACACAATTTTGAATAATCCTTTCCCATGCTTCATTCGCGGAGGAAGTAATTAATACATGGTAATTATCCGGAATATTCATTAACTCTTTCAGGTTATCAGCACAGGCTTTGTAGATATCCTTGAATTGTTGCCCTCTGTGAGAAGTGCTTACTACTCCATTTCGAATCGCATTTTTAATATGTTCTTCGGCAGTAAAATAAAGGGCTGTAGGGCCGGGGGTAAAATAAATATCAGACATTGGTGGCAGCTGTTAAAATTTCTATCTTTTTCTTATAATCCTTAAGCGTGATACCGAAAAATAAAACCATCGGAATAACTGTAATAAAGGCACAGAACAAATACATCTGCGAAAGAGAGAAAATTTCAGCGATATTTCCAAGTAAAAAGGCGCCAATTCCAATTCCTAAATCAATGGAGGAGAAAAAAGTACTAGTAGCTACTCCTCTTTTATGCGGCCTTACCATATTAATAACCATAGTTTGGAGAGTAGGCATCACAATTCCATTGCCCAGGCCCAGCACAAAGGCTGCAATAAGGAAGCCGTAGATTTCCTCACTTTGCGAAAGTAAAACAAGTCCTGAAATGGTCCCTGCAAAACTTAACACCATCACAAACCCAGGCCCTTTTTTATCCATCATTTTTCCCGTAAGCGGACGAATGATACTTACTCCTGCTGCATAAATCAGAAAGAACAAGCCAGTACTTTCAAGAGAAAGTTCCTTGGCAAATAAGGTAATAAATGACATTACTCCTGCAAATGGAAATGCCAGAAACAACATCACTAATGACACTTTCAATACTTTGGGTTCAAATACATTTGCCCACTCCAGTTTGTTCTGCCTGTTCCCTATCGCAGGATGGTTCACCATAAATGACATTCCAACTGCTATCAAACAAAGTACACCGGCAGTCACAAACAAAACACTATAACTGCCACTTTCTTTCAAAATTTGTAAGCCTATCAGTGGGCCAACAGCCATGCTCAAAGTCATCGACAACCCAAAAATACCAATCCCCTCACCTCTTCTTCCTTCAGGCACTATATCCGAAGTAATAGTACCTCCACCAGTGGTCACTACTCCCCATACACCACCATTTATTAGTCTCAGGAATAACAAAAAACCAAAAGAAGCAGCTAATCCGTAAGAAGCCATTACCACCGCATACAAAAGCATGGAAATCAAAAACAATTTTCTACGTCCATATTTATCGAACAGGTAGCCACTAATAGGCCTTACTAAAAGAGCCGATAAAGCATAAATTCCAATAATATAGCCTACCTTATCCTTGTTTTCGCCTAATACATCAGTCACAAAAGTGGGCAAAGTGGGTAAAAGCAAATAGAAAGAAACAGCCATAATCAGATAGCTGAAGCAGTGTAGGAGGAAATCCTTAGTGTATAATGGCGTTTTTCGCATCATTTTGTAGTCCGCAAAATTAACTTATTAGGGGAATTTATGGTTATAGCATTAGGATAAATATTCAGGTTGATTTAAAGGAGCTTTTTCAATACTTGCTGATCAACTAATTTATTTCTTCAAAATCTCCTTTGCTACTCGATTAAGTCGAGCTCTGTCACCTTATTTATAAGTTCGATGGAATTTTTCACTCCCAGTTTTTGCATGAGATTTGCTCGGTGAGTGTCAACTGTTCTATTACTTATATATAAGGTATCAGCTATTTGTAAACTGGAATAACCTTTCATAATGAGTTTAATTACTTCTAGTTCCCTTTTAGTAATTACAATCTTCTCCTGAGTAAGCATTTTCTTTTTTTGTTTGAGGTTACGAATGTAATTGCTCACCATCACCTCTCTCACCTCTTTGCTATAGAAATTTTGGCCTTCCATCACTTTTTTCACACCTTCTAAAAGTTCTTCTTTTGCAGCTCCTTTATGAATGTAGCCATGAACCCCGTTTTCCATGCATGTATTAATGTATTTTTCATCTAGGTACATGCTCAACATAATTATTTTGGGCACATATTTATTCATCAGAATTTCTGTAGCAGCCTCTATCCCATTTTTTTCAGGCATGGAAATGTCCATCAATAATAGGTCAGGCTCCAAAATATTGCTCATTTCAATGGCTTCTTGTCCATTTTTGGCCTCTCCTATTACTTTAATTCCTTTATCAGATTCTAAAAACATTTTAATTCCATCCCTCATTAAGTGATGATCATCGGCCAATAAAACTTTAAGCATAATTTTCTCCTTTCAAATGGATGATAATACTGGTACCAAATTGGCTATCAGAGTTCAAGTCCATCTCTCCATGCATTGCATTTACCCTATCTTTAATATTAACTAAACCATGGCATTGTAATTTTGAATTCCCTTCACGCATTCTGCAAGTATCGAAACCAATGCCATCATCTTCTATAGTAATTTGAACATTACTATTATCCTTGTAAATCTGTAGGGATATTTTCTTTGCATGGGCATGTTTTAAGCTATTGTTAAAAGCTTCTTGCACTATTCTGTAAATATTAATTTTGTGCACTTCTAATTCCTTGGGTTTCAAGTTAGAATTGAAGTCTACCGCAACACCAAAACCTTTAAAAGTTTCACATAATTGAAATAAGCAGCTCTGAAGATCAAATTCCCTTAATTTGGAAGGCATTAAATCATTAGATATTTTCTTAGTTTCTTCTATGGTTTGATTAAGTAAGTGAGTAATCTCAGTATTGATTGCCCCTTTATCTTCTAAAGAACTCATTTTCATTTTTATTAGATTTAACATTTGTCCAATGCCATCGTGTAAATCTCTACTAATCCTTGCTCGCTCATTTTCTACTCCTTCTAATTGTGCCGCAAGCTTTTGCTGTTCCCTTAATTTAGTATTTCTCAATCTTTCTAATTCAAGAGTAGCATCGGCAAACATAATTAAAAATTGATCTTGCTCAGCTTTAAAAAAATTTGCGGTAGTAATATAAATATTATTGATAGGATACTTATTCTCTCCAAAGTTCATGTTCAGAATAAGATTATTATCTAATTCTGAATTTAACATTTTCAGCTCTTTTCCTGAAATAAGGTTGTCATCTAAACTACTCAAATGTAGTTTCGCTCCTAAAACATAGTCTGTTACTACATCAGCAGAAATATTTAACAACTTACTCCCAAAATTATTTATATATTTAATTCTAAAGTCAACATCTACCACCACCACCCCGCTTTCCATTTCACTTAATATTGTTGAAAGCAAATTTTGAGATGCCTGATTCGCAAGTTCATATTGATGTTTAAAAAGAGTAAGTTCCATATTTGCCAATAATTCCATTTCGGCAAATGGCTTATATATAAAACTATACGGAAAGGTGATTTTAGCCCTATTAATACTACTGCTATCATTTAAGCCGGTAAGATAAATTACAGGAATATTTTTAAGCTTGTTGATTTCAATTGAGGTTTCTATTCCATCGTATAAACCTTCCAGCATTACGTCCAATAAAATAATATCCGGAGTATGTAGTTTTACAAAGTTTATAGCTTCCAAACCACTAGTTAACAATCCCAATATTTCATAATTAGCTTTTCTGAGTACACTTTCTAAGTACATACCCACCATGGGTTCATCCTCAACAATTAAAACTTTATTTGATTGCATATTTTAAGCATACCTAACCCTTGTGCCAATTGAATAATTACGACTCTTAAGTTATTGATTAGTCTATTAAAATCAAATTTATCAATGAATTGAACCAAAGTTAATTTAGTAACTTTTGCTGATATTCTAATTTTTACCTAGAAGTTTTAGCATACTTTCTATGAATCATGAACTGATCATAAAGTTGTCCATGGCATTTACAAATTTCTAAAAGTCTCGGAACAAGTTATATCAGCTGAACCAAAAGAAGTATCGGGCAGTGAATCTGATGAAAAAGTTTTTGACCAACTGAATGTGGCGAAAACTTAAGCTCTGAAGCAATCAAAAGTCAAGTTGAAAAAGAGGTAAATTAAAGATTCCACTGTAATAACTAATAGCTGGTGTGGGTACATTTATTTAATAAGATAAAAAATGTATCAAACTACTGGCTGAATGGCCAAAAAAGGCAGGAAAATTATTCTCATATGTGCATATGGTTATCAGCAATAGTAAAGGAAGAATCCTAGGTGTAATTCTTGAAAAAATCATAACTCTTTTTGACGAATTCTTTTAATACACTGATTTATAATAATTTAAAATATTATATAAGTAAAGTTACCTACTAATAAACTCTGTATTTATTACTATAAAAAATACAGAAATATATGGATTGATTACCATTTCTTCCTTGACTAGCTTCACCCTATCACTAAAAATTAAGATAATATTATGGTAAAAGCAGCCACTAATTTAAAAGAAAACATAGTTACCAAGCCCACTGGAACAGTAGCTATTGATACCGATTCCGAAAACCTTAAAAACTACCTTGAGGCTATTGATAATGCTTTCGCCTCCATTGAATTTAACCCTGAGGGAATTATTTTAAATGCCAATGCTGATTTTTTAACCGCCACAGGTTATAAGCTAAAAGAAATCAAAGGAGAGCATCACCGGATTTTTGTATCAGATGAATATGCCAACAGTAAAGAGTATAAAGCCTTCTGGAAAGCATTGGCTGACGGACAATCACAAACAGGTGAATTTTTGAGGTATTGTAAAAATGGCGATGAGCTGTGGCTGCAAGCTTCCTATACAAGTATAAAAGATGAATCCGGTAAAGTAGCAAAGGTAATTAAATATGGACAGGATATTACTAAAAGAAAACAAGCAGAACTTGCAGGTGAAAAAAACCTCAAAAATTATCTTTCCGCAGTGGATAAAGCCTTTGCTACTATTGAGTTTGATCCTAAGGGCAACATTTTGAATGCAAATGATCAATTTTTAAATGCAGTAGGCTATTCTTTGAATGAAATCAAAGGAAAACATCATAAAATATTTGTTTCGGCTAAACATGCTCAAAGTAACGACTATACAACCTTCTGGAATGCTTTAGGGTCCGGAGAATCTCAAACAGGTGAATTTCTACGCTACCGAAAAGATGGTAAAGAGCTTTGGTTACAAGCTTCTTATACCGCCATTCCTGATGAGAATGGCAAGGTCGTAAAGGTAATGAAGTATGCCCAGGACATCACCGCAAGAAAACATGCAGAAATAGCCGGTAAAAAATCTACAGAGGAACAATTGGAAATCATTGAGGTCATCCGTGCCATGGCTAAAGGTGATTTAACCAAACGTGTAGATAGTAACTCAGAAGTAGCGGGAGAAGTAAATTCTGCCTTAAACGGACTGAATGAGGTGCTTTCTAAAATCAACACCAGTGCTGATTATGTAGCCAAATCATCCGATGATTTGCTATCAAGAAGTGAAAGCATCAAAAACAGCTCAAATGAAGTAGCTTCCGCAATTTCTCAAATGGCTAAGGGTGCACAAGATCAGGCTTTAAGAACTGATGAATCTTCAAAACTGGTAGATGGTGTAATGACGTCATCTATGGAAATGCAGGGAAAGGCAGATATTATTAAAAAGACTGCTGAAGACGGGCAAAAACGTTCTGAAGAAGGTTTGAAAATCATCAAAAACCTTGTCGCTAATATGACGGGTATTGATAGCTCAGCAGAAAAAACTTCTGCTTCTATAGCCATCCTTACTGAACGTGCTGAAGAAATTGGCAGAACACTTAATGTAATTACCGATATAGCTGCACAAACTAATTTATTAGCCCTAAATGCTGCAATTGAAGCTGCCAGAGCTGGTGATGCAGGTCGCGGATTTGCAGTAGTGGCAGAAGAAATTAGAAAATTGGCTGAAGACAGCAGAAAATCAGCAGTGGACATTGAAAAAATCATTAGCGATGTGCAAAAAGATACTGTTTCTGCAGGAAAAGCCATTGAGAGTATGCAAAGCAGTGTGAAAGAAGGTGGAAGTGCTACCAAAGATGCCGAAAGCATTTTCGTGGAAATTGCCAGCTCAAGTGATGTAACTTTCCAGCACTCAAAAGAAATACTTTCCTCTTCATTAGGCCAGAAAGAGTCAATTGATGCAGTGGTGAAAAATATTGAACAAATTGTGGTAGTAGCTGAAGAAACAGCAGCAGGAACACAACAAATTGCCAGCTCTTCTCAGGAATTAAATGCTGGAATGGAGGAAATTACCGCATCAAGCACCCAACTAAGTAAAATTGCAGAAGACTTAAAAGCAGGAATCGAAAAATTCACTTTAACTAAAGCCTAATCTGATGGAAACGATAAAAGAAAAAAATCAAAAATCGGAAAATGGGCAGAAGTCACAACTGATCGTTTTCCGCCTTGGAGACGAGGAATATGGTCTGCAGATAGGACAAATTAAAGAAGTAGTGCCAACTCCTCATATCACGCGCTTGCCACAAACACCGAGCTATGTGAAAGGTGTGGCCAACATAAGAGGTAACATCATCGCAGTGGTAGATCTTGAGGAGAAGTTTGGTCTTAAAAAAGAAGATCAGCAGGAACAAAAAGATAACTACACCCTCGTGATTGAAAGCAATGAAGTAAAGATGGGCGTTTTAGTACGGGAATTACCTAACACCCTGAATGTAACACAATCACAAATTGAAGATGCCGGCAATATCATCCAGGATGGCAATTCCGATCAATCCTACATTAAAGGAATAGTAAAGCTGGAAGATAGGCTAATTATTATGCTGGATGTATTCAAGACCATGAGTGAAAATGAATTAAGCAGTGTATTTAAACACAATAAAAGTAATGAGAATGCTTGAGCACGCACTTAATTTAGGAGATTTCATTGTCACTAAAGAGGCTGTTAATATAGCATGCTACGGTTTAGGTTCCTGCGTTGGCCTCTTTCTTTATGATCGGTTAAATAAAATTTCAGGAGCTGCTCATGTGGTTTTAGCCGATGAACTGGAAAAAGGCACTACCTATAATGCTAAAACTGCTTTCGAAAAACTGATAGAAGAGATTGAAAAAATCGGAGGCAATAAAGATGCTTTGAGAGCTAAAATTGTAGGGGGTGCCAATCTTTCTAATACAGGATTTAATATAGGCCAAAAAAATGTGGACACTTTAGTAAAACTCATAAGAGACAATAAAATATTTATGGCCGGGCAAGATGTAGGTGGCTCCAAAAGCCGCACTGCCCGCTTTAACACCTTAAATGGAGACCTAATGGTTTCCTCACAAAATACACACTACGAAATTTAAATAGAGCCTATTAGGCAATTACACGAGAATCATTTGCAACTAATTGAAATTCAGAATCAAATGAAAATATTTTGTATAAATATAAGAAACCATATAAAAAATTAAGATAATGGGAAAGAAAGTTTTAATAGTAGATGACTCGCTTTATATGAGGACACTCATAAAAGATGCCCTGGAAGAAGGGGGATACGAAATTGTAGGACAAGCCGCCAACGGAGAGGAAGCCATTGACCTCGCATTTGAGCTACAACCCGATATTATTACGCTGGATAATATCCTACCTGATATGATAGGTACTGATATTCTAAAAGTATATAAAGACGAAGGACTTCCTTCAAAAGTATATATGATCAGTGCAGTAGGCCAGGACTCAGTAATTAAAGAAGGCCTTAGTTTGGGTGCGGAGGATTATATAGTAAAGCCATTCACCTCTGAGCAACTTATAAAAGCTTTAGCTAAAGCCTAATGAGCTCACTTAATAAAATATCGGTTTTGGTGGTGGAAGATTCTGCCCTAATGCGCATTTTACTTTCCGACATAATTAATGCTGATAAAAGTATTGAATTAATAGGAACCGCTAAAAATGGGTTGGAAGGCGTGGAAAAAGCACAGAAACTACGCCCGGATGTAATCATTTCCGATATGATAATGCCGGAATATGATGGGCTCTATCTTGTGAAGAGGATAATGAATGATAATCCTACTCCGGTTATTTTACTAAGTGCATTGGATAAAAATAATGAATTAATTCTTGATGCCTTACAGAAAGGGGCTTTTGATTTTTTAGATAAACCCAAGGAGGATATCACAAAATCTATAAAAGCTAAAAATTATCCTTTGACCGATTTGGTTAAAGTTGCCGCTCAATCCAACATTAAAAACTTTAAAGTAAAGGAGAATAAAAACAGCCATGCTTTTAACGGCAGTTTAAATTATAAGCTGATCGTGATTGGCGCCTCCACAGGTGGTCCGGGGGCAATTGAAAACATAATTTTACAATTGCCTAATAACCTAATACTACCAATTATTATAGCACAGCATATGCCTGAAAGCTTTATTCAATCTTTTGCTAAGCGGCTAAATTTACTTACAGAATTGCAGGTTAAAGTAGCAGAATCAGGAGAGGAATTAAAGCCAGGATATATCTATCTGGCACCAGGAACTGCAAATTTGGAGTTGAGGAAAAACCCGCATTCAGATGGTGTTATCACTCATTTTTCAAAAAAGCAATATGTAGAATTTAATTATCCTTCTATTGATTGTATAATGGAATCCGCAGCTAAAATATACGGCAGCAAAATGATTGGTGTAATATTGACCGGCATGGGAAAAGATGGTTCAGAAGGCTTAAAAAAAGTGAAAGAAAAGGGTGGCATTACCATAGCTCAGGATGAAAAAACCGCTGTAGTGTATGGTATGCCCAAAAATGCATTTGATACAGGTGCCACAGACAGATTAGTACCTATCGATCAAATGGGTGGCTATTTAGTAAGTTGTTTATAGAATATTCTAGAGATGTCGAACAAAGAAAAAGAATATAAAGATTTATTTATTTCGGAAGCTTCCCAGATGGTGGGCGAATTAGAAAATTTCCTTACCAAACTGGAAAAAGAACCTTCCGATACAAAAACGATTGATAGCATTTTCAGAATCACTCATACACTAAAGGGAAATGCAGCAGGTATGGGTTATGAGGTAATTTCAAAATTCGCCCATGCCCTGGAAGATTTGTTTTCAGAAATTAAAAACAAGACAATTCTTTTAGAAGCAGATATCTTCAATTCGCTTTTCAAAGCCACCGATACTTTAAATGAACTAGTAAATGCGTTGTCAGATGAAACCTTAGTAGTAAAACACAGAGGAATTCAGCGCAAACTGGAGGTTATAGTAGAAAACAATAAAAAAACTATAGCAGCAAATAAAAGCCCACAAAGCAGCACTAAAAAAGCTATTACAGGTAAAAACCTACAAACAAAAACACCTGGTAAAACTCAGGAAACATCTGACAAAGAAAAAAAATTAGAACAATTACAATCTCAGTTAGACTCCCATCATCAGGAAAATAAAAAAACTGAGGAGCTACAAACCGAAGCTTATGATGAAAACCACCAAATGATTCAAGCTTGTGAAAATGAACCTAAAAAAATCAGCTTTTCGGACATGGTGCAAGTTCCGGTTCAGAAACTTGACAACCTCTTAAACTTAGTAGGAGAATTAATAATTGAAAGAGACCGATTAATTACCACTCATGAAGCCAATGTATCGCGTAATGAATTTAACCGATTACGCAGGGTAACTTCCGATCTGCAATATTCAGTCATGGATGTAAGACTGGTTCAGGTAGGCTTTCTCTTCAATAAATTTCACAGAGTGGTGAGAGATGCTGCTTCAACAGAGAAAAAACAAGTGGATTTAGTGATTGAAGGCAGTGAAACGGAAATAGACCGTAATATACTGCAAATCATTTCTGACTCCCTTATCCACCTGATTCGCAATGCAATTGGTCATGGATTGGAAAGTGAAAAAGATAGACTTGCACAAAAGAAACAAGGAGTAGGAAAACTGACCCTATCGGCTCGTAATGAGAGCGAAGGAGTAGTAATAGATATTAAAGATGATGGAAAGGGCATTGACATTGAGCGGATTAAAGCTAAAATTGTCCAAAAAGGATGGTTGGATACTATTACTGCCGAAAAAATGTCTAAAGAAGAAATTATCTCTTTCATATTCGAGCCGGGCTTTTCAACTAATGAAACTGTTAACAGCATTTCAGGCAGAGGCGTAGGCATGGATGTGGTAAAAAAAGCAATAGATTCCGTAGGAGGTAATATCAAAGTGAGTACCGAGGCCGGAAAAGGATCTACATTTACACTGATTTTACCGTCATCAATGGCTGTAAAAGCTACTTTACTATTTGAAGTTGGGCATGCGCAATATGCAGTACCATTGGCCTATACCGATGCGGTTCTTTCACTTGAAAGAAAGAAAATACATAAAATACAAAATCGTCTAATGATTAACCATCAGGGCAACACCATTGAAACTATATTTTTACGTAATCTTTTCTTCCCTGAAATGAGCTTAAAGAATGAATTACACGACCAATCGGCAGCAAAATGGAATGTGATATTGGTGAATTACAATGGCCGAAAATTAGGTTTAGTGGTGGATAAGCTCCTTCAACAAAAAGAAATAGTGGAGAAACCTCTCAAAAAACCTGTAGATTTTGTCCGTTTCATTAGTGGGGTTACTATTTTAGGAAATGGTAAGGTTTGCCTTGTCATCAATATCCCTCAGGTTATTCAAAAATTATTTAATCATTCACTTACAGTTAACGCTACCGCAGTAGCATAGAATTATAAGATCATGATAATCAATAAAGAACTTAAAACCCTATCTCAAAAGATATTTTTGAAAGGTTACCAAAATGCCAGCAAATCATTTTCAAGCCTTTCGGGAGATCAGGTCACTGTTAAAAATTTTGAGTTGCATTTTGGAGAGGCACCTGACTTATTGTATAAAATAATTAAAACACGAAATCCAACAGTACTCATCACTGATATTATTGGAGAAGTCAAAGGAAAAAGTTATCTGGTTTTCAATGAAACTGACGCCAAAGCTGTACCTGAAATGCTTATAAGTAAAATGAAAACTTTAGAAACTAACCCGGATTTTTGTGAAATCATACTCAAAGAAGTAGATAATATGGTTTCAGCCTCAGTCATTACTGAATTATCCAATCAACTGGATTTAAAAATTTATGGTGATGTGCCTAAATATTTTTCACCGGATATTGTGAATAAAGAATGGTTATTGGAAGAAATGGAAAATAATAAAGAAATGTTTGCTATACTTTCATCGGCTAATTTTGCCTTTAAAGGAAACTACAAAATTAGCCCATATTTTATCTGGATATTAGACAAAGATTTCTACAAAACACTAAGCGGGAAAAAACTAAACCATGCGAATTGATCTCTACCATCGTTTCTTAATTGTTGGGTTTATCGGTATGTTGATGGCCTTTTCAGCAAGCATCGCCTTAACAATATTTTTAAAAGATATAAATGCTGTTTACCACTTAAGTATTTACGGACTGGCACTTATCTTCATTATAATAATAGTGAGAAATTACAAAAAAGAGAGGAATGGAATCAAAGAAATTTCAGATTTAGCGACCGATTTAGAGGTGAAAGATGAAGCCTTAGAATATAATTCATCCAACCAATGGACAAGAAATTTCTATACTGATCTTTTAGCAAATAGAAAAAAAATTCAACAAGCAACTGAATGGATTAACGCAATAGCAAAAGGTGAACAGCTGGAAATTGAGCAGGATCAGTCCAATCATTTAGCAGGAGCTATCAAAAATTTGCAATCTGAATTAATCAAATTCAGGACAAAAGAAGAAAAACGTACCTGGCAGGCGGAGGGCCTGGCAAAATTTGCTGAATTATTAAGAACCTACAATGATAATATGCGAGATTTTGCTTTTCATATCATCAGTGAAACTATCAAATACGTGGGCGGTAGTCAAGGTGCTATTTTCTTAGTTAAAAAGGAGGACGAACAGGAATATTTAGATATGGCAGGCTGCTATGCTTATGAAAGAAGGAGGCAAGCTAAAATGCGTATTGAAAAAGGGGAAGGCCTGGTAGGGCAATGCTTACAAGAGAAAGATCTGATTTACATAACAAATGTACCCGAGCAATATGTGAAAATCACATCAGGTTTAGGCCAATCATTACCTCGTCATATTTTGGTTTTACCATTAATCAATAACGAAATCATGGTAGGAGCCATTGAAATAGCCTCATTCAAACTTCTCGAAGATTACCAGATTGAATTCCTGAAAGATTTGGCTAAAAATATTGCTGCATCTATTTCCATCATTCAAGTAAATGAAAGTACGCAGCATTTACTTGAAGACTCACAAAAAATGGCCAATGAGTTGCAAGCCAACGAAGAGGAAATGCGGCAAAATATGGAAGAGATGGAGGCCACCCAAGAAGAAATGGCACGAAATCAAGTGGAGCTGGACAGCGTGTTTAATGCTATTAATAATACGTTACTGAAAGCAGAGTTCTCAACTGAAGGACAAATACTCAACTTAAATAAAAAATTTATCGATTTTCTGGAATGGGATAATGTGGATATTCAAAGTAAGAATCATCAAAATATTTGCACAGATCCTAAACAAGCTGAAAAAATTTGGTCTAAGATACTATCCGGTGAAAATTTAATTATAGAGTACCCAACCTATAATAACAAAATGGAAAAAATTTGGTTAGAGGCCTCTTATTCACCTGTAGTAGATGTAAATGGTAAAACAAGTAAAATACTTCTTTTGGGAGAGGATATTACACAAAAAGTAGCTAATGAAGAAGAACAAAAAAGGCTTTCATTAGTAGCAGATAATACTGATAATTCAGTAATTATCACAGATGAGAATGGCTTAATTGAATATGTAAATACAGGTTTCGAAAAAATGACCGGCTATGTATTAGCCGAAATTAAAGGAAAAAAGCCCGGTGAATTTCTTCAGGGGCCTGAAACCAACCAAGAAATTAAAAGAAAAATTAGTCAACTACTTAAAGAAGAAAAGCCTATTTATGAAGAAATTCTCAACTATAACAAAGCAGGAAACACGTACTGGGTTTCATTAGCCATTAACCCTGTGAGAGATGAAGAAGGTAAATTAAAAAATTACATTGCTGTACAAGCAGACATTACCCAAACCAAAAAGTCTGCTCTTGATGCCAAATATAAGCTGGAAGCCATAAGTAGATCCAATGCGGTGATAGAATTTGACACTAATGGAATTATACTTGAAGCCAACGATAATTATTTAACTATTATAGGTTATTCCAGAGAAGAATTAATCGGGCAATCGCACGAAATGCTTGTTAGCAATGAACTAAAAAAAGAAAAAAAATACCAACAGTTATGGAAAGACCTATCTGAAGGTCAATTTATTTCAGGAGAATTTGATCGAGTGACTAAATCCGGAAAAAACGTGATTTTAAAAGGGGTATTTAATCCAATTTTCGATATCAACGGAAAGGCTATAAAAATAGTGCAGTTCGTGACAGATATCACCCAGGAAAAATTACTTGAAAAAGAAAATAAAAGGCATCAGATTGACTTACTGAATCACATGGAAGCCATTAATAAAACCATTGGTTCACTTGAGTTTAATGGGGAGGGGAAAATAATCAATGCCAATGAAATCTACTTAAGCATCACAGGCTTCAAATTAGAGGACATTCAGGGAAAATCCTATTTCGATTTGTTGCCTGAGCAAGATCGGTTTAAGCCACAATATCAATTAATGTGGGAAAGCCTTCAAAATGGCAAGTTTTTTTCAGGTGAATTTAAACAGGTAGATAAACAAGGACATGAAGTTTGGCTTTCAGGCACTATCAACCCTATTTACAATGACGAGAATGGTTTGAGAAAAGTACTAATGCTTGCACAGTTTACCACACAATCAAAACAAAAATTGAATGAACTCAGTGGATCTGTTTCGGCCATGAAAGGGGTAATTCCTATTTTGGAATTGAATATTGATTTTAGTTTAAAAAATGCCAACCCTCTATTTTTTGAAACTTCAGGTTATAGCAGAATGACCCTTAAAAATATATCCTTTGAGAATCATTTTAAGCTTGACAAAAGTATAACAGCCCAAACAATTTTAAGCGAACTCAGAAATGGTAAACGCATAGAAACCAGCTTACAATTTAAAACCCTTGGTGGAAATTGGATCAGCTCAAAAGTAAGCTTAGCAGGTGTACAGAACCTAGATCTGGAATTAGATAAAATCATTATCCTTTTTACCGGATTGATGGAAAATCAAATAAAAATAAAAAATGTCAATTGAAAATGATTTTACGCCCACCATAAATATTACGGATGAAGAAATGCGCTCCATTCAGGATGCCATTATGCAACGATATGGTATCGATTTTCACAACTACGAACCAAAATCATTCAAGCGCAGAATTCAGCGGATTTATCGCAAATTCGGCTTTCAATCTAGCTTTGATTTGTGGAGCCGTGCATTGAAAGATAAAGATTTTGTGCATGATTTCATCAATGAAGTCTCGGTAGGCCTCACTTCTTTATTCCGAAATCCGGAATTTTGGCAAACATTTAAAACTCTATGCGAATTACAATTTTCTAAAACTTACCCACTCCATGTATGGCATGCAGGCTGTTCATCCGGAGAAGAAATTTACACCACTGCCATAGTATGGGATGAATTAGGTTATACACGAAGAGTAAAAAGCCTGGCAACAGATATTTCTTCCTCTGCATTAGAACAAGCACAAAGCGGTAAAATTAACCGCGCCAAATTACCCGAATATGAGCGAAATTTAAAAAGCTACAACCCCAAAATATCATTAAGTCAGTATTTTTCCGAAACTGAAAAAGAAGTGACTTTTAAGCCCGAACATCTACGGCATGTAACATTTCGTAATTCCAACCTCATTATGGAGGATTATGGCAATGAACAGTACAATATAATTTTTTGTAGAAATGTACTAATTTATTTTGATGGCCCGGCTAAAGCAAAAGTGATAGAAAAAATATATCAATCGCTAAAACCAGGAGGGTTTTTAATAGTTGGTTTCCTGGATTCCATGTTGAGCTACCTGGATGAAAGCAAATTTGAGTATTTTGATTTATCTAATAGGATTTTTCGAAAGCTTTAGAGGTTGGTTTATATTTTAAAAATATCTCTTTTAACATCCGTAAAGGAAACTGAATTGACTATCAGTAGATATAGATCAGGCCATGTTTAAACAGGAGGCCTAAGAAGATGGTTTTTCAAATAGTTTGTTCAAAATGGCTTTGGCCTCTCTACTACTTACTTTATGATATAAGTGATCCTGTACAATAAGATTAGGACCTGATTTACAAAAATCCATACACTTGGTTTTTATAATCCTTACCTCATCTTTCAGGTTATTTTCTTTTATCAATTCTTTCAGCGCACTTTTCAGTTGTTCGCTGCCATTTTTCTGGCAATCTTTTGATCCACAGATAAATATATATTTTTGATTTTGGTTTGATCGCATCACTAATCTTCAAAAATAAGAAATCGATTGCTTTAATAATCGTTTCTTATCAAATTAAGTTGGGGTGAATTTATTTTGAAGACCTGGTATCGGATTAATCAATTTAAATAGACGGCACAGATAGATGTATTAAACAAGTGGAATTATGAGCCCAAAGCTCATCAGTTAGGAAACTGTTACCACTTGTATAAAGGAAAAAAGGATTTAAGAGATTAAAGATATATTAAACTCTTAAATCCTTTTTTAAGTAATTCAAAACATTTTATAAAGGGATATTGCCATGTTTCTTTTTAGGCAAAGTATCTACCTTATTCTCCAACATCGCAAAAGCTTTAATTAGTTTGGTTCTGGTATCCTCAGGCATAATTACTTCATCAATATAGCCTCTATGAGCCGCACGATATGGATTAGCAAATTTTTCGGTATACTCATCTACCTTTTCTTTTAATTTTGCCTCTTTATCATCCGCTTCAGCTATTTCCTTTCTGAAAATAATTTCAGCCGCCCCTTTGGCCCCCATTACCGCAATTTCTGCTGTTGGCCATGCATAATTCATATCTGCTCCTATATGTTTGGAATTCATCACATCATAGGCTCCACCATAGGCTTTTCTGGTAATTACCGTTACACGTGGTACTGTAGCCTCGCTAAATGCGTATAATAATTTTGCTCCATTGGAAATTATACCATTCCATTCCTGATCTGTACCAGGAAGAAAGCCTGGAACATCTTCAAAAACCAACAAAGGGATATTAAAGCAATCACAAAAGCGTACAAATCTTGCTGCTTTTTTACTGGCTTCATTATCCAGGACTCCTGCCAGGGAAGCTGGCTGATTACCCACTATCCCGATACTTCTACCAGCCAGATGTGCAAATCCTACTACTATATTTTCAGCATAGTTTTTATGTACTTCAAAAAAGCTTTTTTCATCCACTGTACCATTGATCACTTCCCTCATGTCATACGGTTGGTTAGGGTTGTCAGGGATAATTTCATTTAATTGCTTCCTGCTCTCATCTTCTTTCTTACTGTATGGAATGGAAGGTGGGGCATCTTCGCAGTTCTGAGGAACATATGTTAATAATCGTTTAATATTATTAATGCATTCCAGTTCATTGGCACAAGAAAAATGGGTGACCCCACTTTTGGTGCTATGAGTACTTGCACCACCCAACTCCTCAGCAGTAACATTTTCCTGGGTGACGGTCTTCACAACATTAGGTCCGGTTACAAACATATAACTGGTATTTTCTACCATCATGATAAAATCTGTCATTGCAGGCGAATACACCGCCCCTCCGGCACAAGGTCCCATGATAGCCGAAATTTGAGGTACAACTCCTGAAGCCCTCACATTTCTATAAAAAATATCTGCATAGCCTCCCAATGACACCACACCTTCCTGAATCCTGGCACCACCAGAATCATTCAATCCAATAACTGGCGCTCCATTTTTCATGGCCATGTCCATTATTTTTACAATCTTCTCAGCATGAGTTTCTGACAAAGAACCTCCAAAAACCGTGAAATCCTGAGAATACACATATACTAATCTACCTGAAATAGTTCCATAACCAGTCACTACTCCATCTCCTGGATAATGCTCATTTTCCAGGCCAAAATCTTTACAGCGATGCATAACAAATTTACCTATCTCTTCAAAAGATCCCTCATCCATCAATAAGTCGATTCTTTCACGGGCAGTAAGCTTTCCTCTCTCATGTTGCTGAGCTATTCTTTTATCACCACCTCCCTTTAAAGCATCCTTACTTTTTGTTCTTAATAATTCAAACTTCTCCACTGAAGTGGGTTTTGTATAAACAGGTTTTACTTTATCGCCTTTAGCCATTATTCTTAGAATTGATTAACACTCAAATATAGGGGAGCCATGGCGAAAAACGAATTTTTAACACATCATTAATTCCAAAAACATTCTAAGTGAAGTGGATTATGAGGAACGTGGTAAAATCACCTTATTTATAAGTGAAAGAATGAAAATGAATTAACTGGATCTAATATACTTTAATTGTTGATTTGTTATTAAGTGGTATATTGCGCAAAATTTCAGCCTCGTGGATAAAATGGACAAAATAGCAGTTATAGATATTGGCACTAATACATTTCATTTATTGGTAGTGGAAGTGGCAGGAGAGGACATACAAGTTATCCATAAAGAAAAAATTTCAGTGATGCTGGGAAAAGGAGGTATAAGCGAGGCCAGAATTACTGATGCCGCACAAAGCCGCGCTCTTGAAACCTTAAAATATTTTAAAGGAAAAATTGAGGAGTATCAGGTAGGGAAAGTTTTTGCCAGTGCCACCAGTGCTATGCGAAATGCTATCAATGGAAAAGAATTTGTACAGAAAGTTCTAAAGGAAACTGATATAAAAATCAATGTAATTTCAGGCAAAGAAGAAGCTCAATTCATTCATAAGGGAGTGAAAAAAGCAATGAGAATTGGTCAAAAGCCTGCTCTGATTATGGATATAGGAGGTGGAAGTGTAGAATTCATTGTCTGCGATGAGCAAAATATTTTTTGGTTGGAAAGCTTTGAAATTGGCGCTCAGCGTTTATTAGATAAATTCCATAAACATGACCCTATTTCCAAAATAGATATTAATAACCTCTATGGCTACCTTGAAGAAGAGTTAAAGCCATTGCTCAATGAATTGAAGAATTGGAACCCTCATGAGTTAATTGGCTCATCAGGTACATTTGATACTTTAGTTGACATGGCTTACGCCAGAAAAAATAAGGCAAAACCTAATAATAATTCTTTTTCATTGGGTCTTGATGAATTCCAACTGCTTTTTGACGAAATTATCCATAAAAACAGAGAAGAAAGAATGGCCATTCCGGGCATGATTGAGATGAGAGTCGACATGATAGTAGTGGCTATTTGCCTGATCCAATTTTTACTACAGCATCATGAATTCAATGTCATACAAGTATCTACTTATGCCTTAAAAGAAGGCGTTTTAGAAGCTATCATTCAAAAAGAAATTACAGTATAATGAAACACATTGCCTATCAGTCGCTAAAGTCGTTCACTGAAAAAGTATTCCTCGAAATGGGATGTCCCACTGAGGAAGCAAAAGAAGCTTCTGAAGTTTTGTTAAGTGCTGATTTAAGAGGAGTTGACTCTCACGGAGTAGCCCGTTTAAACGGCTACATCAGACTCTGGGAGCAAGGCAGAATCAATGCAAAGCCGAACATTAAAATAGTACATGAAACCCCCAGCACTGCGGTGGTTGATGGTGATAAAGGGCTTGGGCTTGTTGTTGCCCCTTTCGCCATGCGTTTGGCAATGGAAAAAGCCAGGAATGTTGGAACAGGCTGGGTTTCAGTAAAAAACTCCAATCATTATGGAATTGCAGGTTATCATAGCATGATGGCCTTGGAAAATGACATGATTGGCTGGTCTATGACCAACGCCAGCCCCCTTGTTTCCCCTACTTTTTCAACAGAAAGGCTTTTAGGTACAAATCCTATTTCAATAGCTATTCCTGCTGCTAAACAGCCGCCATTTGTTGCAGATTTTGCCACAACCACTGCTGCCAATGGAAAGCTGGAAGTTCTAAAAAGAAAAAATGAAAAAGCTCCATTTGGCTGGGTGCAGGATGCCAATGGTAAACCCACGACTGATGTGGATGCTTTAAAATCAGGAGGTAGTATGTTGCCTTTAGGTGGAGATAGAGAACATGCCAGTCACAAAGGTTATATTCTTGGTTCTATAGTTGATATCTTTTCTGCAGTACTGTCAGGGGCAAATTATGGCCCCTGGGCACCACCGTTTGTAAGTTTTCTTCCGCTACGGGAAGACCCTGTAGGCGAAGGTCTGGGCCATTTTTTAGGAGCCATGCGCATTGATGCGTTTAGGCCTGCCAATGATTTTAAGGCTCACATGGATAACTGGATTGAAACATTTAGAAAGTCAGCTGTAACAGAAGAAAATGACAGGGTTATTATTCCCGGAGATCCGGAAAGAGAAATATCAGAACAAAGAATAGCAAAAGGCATCCCTTTGATGGACTCAGTTATAGAAGATTTAAGTCAGATAGGCAACCGCTTTGAAATTGATTTCGGAAAATATTTTAAAGAGTAAATCCCAACCTTAGGTTGAAGGCACTGTTATAGGGGGATTTCAAAGGATCATAGGCCAGATTGTATAGTAACATTAAATTCACACCAGACCTTCTTCCAATGGGCTGAAAATAGCCTGCACCTACAAACAAACCTGGCACCCAGTCCCTTTCAATTTCGCTGGTATTAAGATTAACTACATCCAGATTAATATTTTCATACTCTGTATAAGCAAATAAGAAGTCTGTAATATTATATCTTCCGAATAATTTACCTCCGTAAATATTGGTTTTAATTTCATAAACTCTGTTTTGAGTTTGGATATTGGCACTAAAATACTGGTAAATAACCCCAACACCGGCCGATGCTTTTTGATTAATCATATAACCAACAGCAGGTGACACCTCTATTTGGGTGATATTAGTCCCAATTTGAAGTCCAAAATTTCCTCCAATATATAATCGCTCAAAGAAAGTACTTTCTTCATCTACATATTTTTGGGCATGACTTGAAAAGGAAATAGCAGAGAGAAATAGAAACAAAAGGAAACACCGTCCTATGGAAAGAAATGTCAGTGTGGAGGGTTTAGTCTTTCTGTACAATAATGAATAACTCTTCATTCTCTTTTTTCATTAAATAACGCTCACGAGCAAATTTTTCAAGTAACTCATCATCACTTAATAATCCTTGCCTGTCCACTTCAACTTCCTTTATTTTTTCCTGATAATATTCCTTTTCCTTTAGAAGATCATTGTACTTGGAAGATAATCTTAACTGGGAAATCAAGTCGTTATTATCTAAAAAAATCATCCAGATCACAAATACCAGACCTGCGATAAAATAAAAGTTTTTAAATATTTTAGGGATTCTGTCCATAGCAAGTAGTTGCTAAATTAGTGAATATGAATTAATGTTTAAAGATATCTACGCTATAAAAAAGAAAAAAGTCACATTTTTAATAAATGTGACTTTCCAGAACCTATTTAAATGGTTCTAAACCACTTAATTGTTCAATTAGAAATTAATACCAGGGAAATAAGCCATTTCACCTAATTCCTCTTCAATTCTAAGTAATTGATTATACTTAGCCATTCTATCGGAACGGGAAGCTGAACCAGTTTTAATTTGTCCTGAATTCATGGCTACTGCCAAATCTGCAATAGTAGTATCTTCAGTTTCACCTGATCTGTGCGAAATAATATTTTTATAAGAAGCTTTATCCGCCATTCTTATTGCATTGATCGTCTCAGTTAAAGTGCCAATTTGATTTACTTTGATCAAGATTGAATTGGCGATCTTTTCATCAATACCTTTTTGTAATCTTTTAGTATTTGTTACAAACAAATCATCTCCTACTAGTTGTACGGTCCTGCCAACTTCCCTTGTCAATTTCTCCCAACCATTCCAATCATCTTCATCCATACCATCTTCAATAGACAAGATAGGATATTTATCACACCAAGTTTTCCAATAAGCTACCATTTCCTCAGAAGTAAGCTCTTCACCTGTACTACCAAAAACATATTTCTTTTTATTGCCATCATAAAATTCAGATGCAGCGGCATCCATGGCAATATAAATATCTTCCCCAGGCCTGTAACCTGCTTTCTCGATGGCTGTTAATACCACTTCAATAGCCTGCTCATTAGATTCTATATTGGGAGCAAAACCACCCTCGTCACCCACATTAGTCGATAAACCTTTGCTTCTCAATACTTCTTTCAAATGATGGAAAACAGAAGTTCCCATATGCAAAGCCTGAGAGAAAGAATCGGCATTTACAGGCATTACCATAAATTCCTGAAAATCAATTTTATTATCCGCATGACTACCACCATTCAGGATATTCATCATTGGGACAGGTAAAGTATTGGCATTTACTCCACCAATATATCTGTATAATGGCTGGTTGCTCAATTGAGCAGCTGCTTTGGCCACTGCAATAGAAACTCCTAATATCGCATTGGCACCTAATTTTGATTTATTATCAGTACCATCCAGTTCAATCATTAATTTATCGATCAGGTTTTGCTCATAAACGGAAAACCCAATTAATTCTTCAGCAATCGTAGTGTTCACATTGTTAACTGCTTTCAATACTCCTTTACCCATGTAAACAGACTTTTCCTTATCCCTAAGCTCTACAGCTTCATGAATACCTGTACTGGCACCTGAAGGTACTGCAGCTCTACCAAAGCCACCGTTGGCTGTAAAAACCTCAACCTCAACTGTGGGATTGCCTCTGGAATCTAAAATTTGTCTTGCGTGAATGTTTTCGATTATACTCATAGTTTTATTAGTTGATTAATGAAATAAACTGGTCAAATAAATAACGGGAATCATGAGGTCCCGGTGATGATTCTGGGTGGTATTGAACTGAGAAAACTTTTTTGTTCCTCATTTTCAATCCCTCAACTGTATTATCGTTAAGATTAATATGTGTAATTTCTACTAATTCAGATTTATCCACGTCCTCTGAGACAACACTAAACCCATGGTTTTGTGATGTTATTTCACCTTTTCCTGTCAATAGATTTTTAACGGGTTGATTTAATCCCCTGTGTCCATTATGCATTTTATACGTACCTATGCCGTTTGCTTTTGCAATTAACTGATGTCCGAGACAAATACCAAATAAAGGTTTGTCACTGTCTATAATTTGTTTGGCTGTTTCAATGGCATAATCCATTACAGCCGGGTCTCCCGGTCCGTTGGACAGAAAGTAAGCATTAGGTTCCCATTTCTCAGTCTCTTCAAATTTAGTTTTTGCCGGGTACACTTTACAATGAAACCCACGACCAGCCAATTGGTTTAAGATACTTGTTTTGATACCATAATCCATCACTACCAGTTTAATACCGCCAGGTTCACCTATTTCATATGGTTCCGTTACAGACACTTTAGAAGAAAGTTCCAGTCCCTCCATGGAAGGAACCTCATCCAGATGCTTCTGTAGTTCAGAAATATCATGAATTTCGGAAGAGATAATACAGTTCATTGTACCTTTATCGCGTATATGGCGAACAATTGAACGTGTATCTACATCGCAAATCCCGGGAATTTGATGTTGCTCCAGATAAGACTGTAAACTACCATCGGCTGTAAACCGACTAAAATTTTCAGAAAAAGAATTAATTACAACCCCAAATATCTTCGGTGAACCTGATTCGGTTTCATCAATCATTGTTCCATAGTTACCTATATGGGCATTGGTATTTACCATTATCTGGCCATAATAGGATGGATCTGTATAAACTTCCTGATAGCCGGTCATGCCTGTATTAAAGCAAATTTCTCCGCCTCTGGTACCATGAAATCCAATGGATTTCCCTCTAAAAACCGTTCCATCCTCTAATAATAAAACAGCATCAGTCTTATTAATATATTTCATTTATATTTAGTTTGATAATTAAGTTAACTATTTAAAGCAACTACTTGCTCGACAAAGTGAATTTCACGAAACAAAAATAAAAAAAAAGGGATTGAATATAAATCCAATCCCTTTTAATAATTAATTTAAATCTCTTAAAAAGATATTTATGCATCTTCTTTTTTATCATCAGAATCCTCAGACTTTTTATCCTCCGCTTTCTTAGCTTTTGGCTCAGTTGCAGTTGCGTCAGAATCTTCAGATGATTCTGCTTTTACTTCCTTAGCTTCAGATTTCTTGGCTTTTGATTTTTTCTCAGTGTCATCTTTAGCCTCAACATCATTGGATTTCTTTTCAGCAGTCTCTTTAGAACCACCACCTCTTCTACTTCTACGAGTAGTTGGCTTTTTCTTCTCAGCTTTTTCGCCTAAAAGATTTTCATTGTAGTCCACCAATTCAATCAATGCCATTTCTGCATCATCTCCCAATCGAGAACCTAATTTGATAATCCTGGTATATCCACCTGGTCTGGAAGCAATTTTTGCTCCTATCTCATCAAATAATTCCTTTATAGACTCCTTGTTTTTCAAGTATGAAAAAACAATTCTTCTATTGTGGGTAGTATCTTCTTTCGATTTTGTCAACAATGGTTCCACATATTGACGTAAAGCTTTTGCCTTTGCTACCGTAGTAGTTATCCTCTTAGAGGCTATTAAAGAAGAAGCCATATTGGCTAACATCGCTTTACGATGAGGAGCCGTTCTACTTAAATGGTTAAATTTCTTACCGTGTCTCATTTTCCTTATTCTTCGTCAAGTTTGTATTTGGATAGGTCCATTCCAAAAGTAAGTCCCTTGTCAGCCACAAGTTGCTCAAGTTCTGCAAGAGATTTCTTACCGAAATTTCTAAATTTCATCATATCAGAAATTTCAAGGCCAACCAAATCACCTAATGATTTAACATCTGCTGCTTTCAAACAATTATAAGCTCTTACAGAAAGATCTAAATCATTCAATGCAGTTTTCAATAATTTACGCATGTGAAGCATTTCCTCATCCACCGCTTCAGGTTCGTCAGATCCACCTGCATCCAATACCATATTCTGATCAGAAAACAACATAAAGTGTTTTATCAAAATATTAGCAGCTCCTTTTAAAGCTACTTCAGGATGAATACTTCCATCAGTTTCGATATCCAAAACTAATTGTTCATAATCTGTTTTCTGCTCAACACGTGTATTTTCAACACTGTATTTCACATTTTTAATAGGCGTAAAGATGGAATCAATAGCTATATAACCCACTGATTGCTCACCATTTTTATTATCTTCAGAAGATAAATAGCCTCTTCCCTTTTCAATGGTCATTTCCATTTCAAAGTTTACAGACTCATCCATATGACAAATCAATAAATCAGGGTTAAGAATTTCATACGCTGAAGTGAATTTGTTGATATCACCAGCTCTGAATTCCTTCTGATTCTTCAATGAAATTGTTAATTTGTTATCAGCGCTTTCCGAAATTTTCTTGAAACGAACCATTTTAAGGTTAAGAATAATCTCAGAAACATCTTCAACTACACCCTCAATGGAAGAGAATTCGTGCAATACACTAGGTATTTTAATACCTGTTATCGCATATCCCTCCAAGGAAGACAATAAGATTCTCCTCAATGCATTACCAACGGTAACTGCATAACCTCTTTCTAATGGTTTGAATGTAAAAAGCCCGTGAAAATCATCTGCTTTTTCCATTGCAACCTTTTCAGGCATTTGGAATGCTAAAATGGACATATTATAAAATTTTCTATTATTTGACTAATTACTTAGAGTACAACTCAACTATAAGCTGCTCATTAATGTTTTCCGGTATATCTTCTCTTTGAGGAACATTTACAAATCTACCTGTCATAGAAGATTTATCGAATTCCATCCAAGAATATTTAGATACCGAATTCAGTGACAGACTATCAGTAATAGCCTCCAATGATTTAGATTTTTCTCTCACACCAATTGTATCACCTTCCTGTACTTGATACGAAGGAACATTTACAATTTCTCCATTTACCAATATATGTTTGTGCGACACAAATTGTCTTGCAGCCCTACGAGTAGGAGCAATACCTAAACGAAATACAATATTATCTAATCTGGACTCCAATAATTGCAACAATACTTCACCAGTAATACCTTTTTTCCCGGAAGCTTTCTCGAAAAGATTAGCAAATTGCTTTTCCAATACACCATAAGTATATTTAGCTTTTTGCTTTTCCATCAACTGAATAGCATATTCAGATTGCTTTCTTCTTCTTCCACGTCCGTGCTGACCAGGAGGATAAGCTTTTTTAGTAAGCGCTTTACTAGCACCAAAAATAGGCTCATTGAACCTTCTAGCTATTTTGGATTTTGGACCTTTATATCTTGCCATTTCTTAAATATCTTTGACTGTATATTAAACTCTACGTCTTTTAGGAGGACGACATCCATTGTGTGGTAACGGAGTCACATCCTTAATAACTGTTACCTCAATACCAGTATTTTGAATGGTTCTGATGGCAGAATCCCTTCCTGCACCCGGACCTTTAACAAATACTTCTACTTTTCTTAAGCCTAAATCATAAGCAGTTTGAGCAGCATTTTGAGCAGCAACCTGTCCAGCATAAGGAGTATTCTTTTTGGATCCTTTAAAACCCATTTTACCAGCTGATGCCCACGAAACTACTTGTCCAGTAGAATTAGTCAAGGAAACAATGATATTATTGAACGATGCCTTGATATGCGCTTGTCCAATAGCCTCAACATTTACTACTCTCTTTTTAGCTTTATCTTTTCTTTTTTGAGCCATGATCTATTAATTACTTAGTAGCTTTCTTTTTATTAGCAATAGTCTTTCTCTTACCTTTTCTGGTACGGGAATTGTTTTTGGTTCTTTGACCTCTCAAAGGAAGACCTTTTCTATGACGCAATCCTCTATAACAACCAATGTCTAGCAATCTTTTGATACTCATTTGTACCTCAGATTTAAGAACACCTTCAGTCTTAAAATTCTCACTGATGATGTTTCGTACCAAATTGGCCTCATCTTCAGTCCACTCACTTACTTTTTTATGTTCATCAATACCTGCTTGCTCTAAAATTTTTAGAGCAGAACTTCTACCAATACCAAAAATATAAGTCAATGATACTGCTCCCCTTTTATTATCAGGAATATCTACACCGGAAACTCTTGCCATAATTACCCTTGTCTTTGTTTGAAACGTGGATTCTTTTTGTTGATCACGTAAAGTTTGCCATTTCTTCGGATCACTTTACAGTCAACACTTCTTTTTTTGATTGAAGCTTTAACTTTCATATTCGCCTTATTTATATCTATAAACGATTCTACCCTTTGTTAAATCATAGGGGGACATCTCTAATTTTACTTTATCTCCGGGAAGAATCTTAATATAATTCATCCTCATTTTACCGGAAATATGTGCAATCACCTCATGACCATTACTTAACTCAACGCGAAACATTGCATTCGACAAGGCTTCGGTTATCGTACCATCTTGCTCTATAGAACTTTGTTTTGCCATAATTAATTTTTATGCTACCGCACTTGTCTGCGATGATCTACCTTTTAACTTACCTGACTTCATCATACCTTCGTAATGACGCATCAGTAAATAACTCTCAATTTGTTGTAATGTATCTAAAATAACACCTACCATAATAATAAGTGACGTTCCACCAAAAAATTGAGAGAATGAAACTCCTACTCCGGCTCTGGCCACAAAGGCTGGTAATATTGCTATGAGTGCCAAAAATATAGAGCCTGGCAATGTTATTTTAGTTAATATATTATCTATAAAGTCAGAAGTCTGTTTCCCAGGCTTAATTCCAGGAACAAACCCTCCATTACGTTTCATATCATCCGCTATTTGGCTAGGATTAATAGTAATAGCCGTATAAAGGAATGTGAAAATAATGATGAGCAATGCAAAAGTCAGGTTATACTGCCAGCTCTGGAAATCAGAAAACACATTACCTATATAAGATGCTGTATCACTTTCATCAGACCATAGATTAGCTAATAAGGCAGGTAAAAACATTAACGACTGTGCAAAGATAATAGGCATTACACCTGAAGCATTCACTTTTAAAGGAATGTATTGTCTTTGTCCACCATATACTCTACCACCTACAACTTGTTTAGCATATTGAACAGGTATTCTTCGTGTAGCCTGTACTAACATTACTGTTACCATTACTACAAAGAATAATGCTACAATTTCCAATATAAAGAACAATAAGCCACTCATGCCCAATGATATTGCTTCCGATACTATTGCACGAGGGAAACTTGATATAATTCCAATCATTATAAGCATGGAAATACCATTTCCAATTCCCTTATCTGTGATTTTTTCACCTAGCCACATGCAGAAGATGGTTCCTGAAGTCAATACAATTACAGAAGTAATGGTAAAGAATGTCTGACTCATCATAATAGCTTCAGCCGGAATAGCACCTGCTACATAGCCTGCTCCCTGCACAAATGTGATAGCAATTGTTAAAACCCTGGTAATTTGTGTAATTTTCTTTCTACCTGACTCTCCTTCCTTTTGCAATTTCTGAAAGTAAGGAACAGCAACTGTAAGCAACTGTATAACAATACTTGCGGAAATATAAGGCATAATACCCAATGCAAAAATGGAGGCATTAGAAAATGCTCCACCTAAGATAGAATCCAATAAACCGAAAACACCTTGTGCATCACCGGATAATTTACTTGGATCTACACCGGGTAAAACTACGAAAGAACCTAAACGGAATATGATTAAGAAACCAATGGTATTCAGAATCCTATCACGAAGTTCTTCGATAGAAAATATATTCTTTATGGTAGAAAAAAAACGATTCATATTATAATGTTGATGCAGTTCCTCCAGCTTTCTCAATCGCTTCAATAGCAGATTTAGAATAAGCATTAACCGTTACAGTTAATTTAGCCTTTAGTTCACCGTTCCCTAAAATTTTAACTAAGTCTTTTTTTCCAGCAAGGCCACTTTCTTTTAATAGAGCAGCATCAATGGTGTCTACATTTAATTTCTCATGTAAACTTTGAAGATCACTTAAGTTAATAGCTTTATATTCCACTCTATTTGGATTGTTAAATCCAAACTTAGGCACACGTCTTTGAAGTGGCATTTGACCACCTTCAAAACCAGCTTTTCTTGAGTAACCACTTCGAGACTGAGCTCCATTATGTCCTCTTCCAGCTGTACCGGCAGAACCAGAACCTTGTCCTCTACCTATACGCTTACGATCTTTTGTTGAACCTTCTGCAGGTTTTAATGTATGTAATTTCATTTTATCCTTCAGTTACAGTGACCAAGTGACTTACTTTTCTTATCATTCCCTCTATTTGAGGTGTAGCAGTCTTTTCAACCGTCCTATTAATTCTACCCAAACCTAAAGCCTGAATAGTTAATTTTTGATCGTTCGGTCTTCCGATGACGCTTCTAATTTGAGTTACTTTTATTGTCTTTGCCATCTTTATTATCCGTTAAATACGTTAGATAATGATATTCCTCTGTCTTTTGCTACAGTAAATGGATCTCTCATTTTAGTTAGTGCATCAAAAGTTGCTTTTACCACGTTGTGTGGATTTGAAGATCCTTTAGACTTAGCCAATACATTGTGTACACCAGCACTTTCAAAAACAGCACGCATCGCACCACCTGCAATTACACCTGTACCAGGTGAAGCCGGCTTAACCAACACAAAACCACCACTATATTTACCTAAAGATTCATGAGGAACAGTACCTTTCAAAATAGGAACTTTCACCAAGTTCTTCTTTGCATCATCTATACCTTTTGTTATTGCATCAGTAACTTCGTTGGCTTTGCCCAATCCATACCCAACCACACCATTGCCATCTCCGACAACAACGATAGCTGAAAAACTAAATCTTCTACCACCTTTTACAACTTTAGCTACTCTTTTTATTGCAACAACCTTTTCTTTAAGGTCAATTTCGCTTGCTTTTACAGATTTAATATTACTCTGAGACATATAATTAAAATTTTAAGCCACCTTTACGAGCACCGTCCGCCAATGCTTTAACTTTACCATGGAACCTGTAACCACCTCTATCGAAGACGATAGTGCTAATACCGGCATCCTTAGCCTTGGCAGCTAATGATTCACCTACCTTAGCGGCAGTCTCTAAATCCGCGTTACTCTTTGCGCCTAACTCAATAGAATTAGTAGCTGCAAGTGTATGTCCTTTAAGATCATCTACTATTTGAGCATATATTGCACGGTTGCTTTTAAAAACAGTTAATCTAGGAATATCAGATGTACCTGATATTTTCCTACGAATTCCTTTTTTTATTCTAGCTCTTCTATCTGTTTTATTAATAGCCATTCTTATTATTATTTAGCGGCAGTCTTACCTGCTTTACGTCTAATATACTCACCAACAAAACGAATACCTTTTCCTTTATAAGGTTCAACTGACCTTAAGGATTTAATTTTAGCAGCTACCTGGCCGATAAGTTGTTTATCAATACTTTCAAGAGTAATCTTTGGGTTTTGACCTTTAACAGTTTCAGCAGTTACTTTGATTTCATCTGGCAACCCTAAGAAAATACTGTGGGAATACCCAACATTTAATTCTAAAACGTTACCCTGAACAACAGCTTTGTAACCAACACCTACTAACTCTAACTCTCTCTTGTACCCTTCAGATACTCCTTCAACCATATTGGCTAAAAGCGCTCTGTAAAGACCATGCATCGCTTTGTGTCTTTTAGATTCAGTTGGTCTCTCAAGGCTTACCACATTGTCTTCAACAGACATTTTTATTGCAGGATTGACCTGTTGCTGTAAAGAACCTTTAGAACCTTTAACAGTTACTAAATTATCTTTGGCAATCTCCAGGGTTACACCCTGTGGCAAATTAATCGGACTTTTACCTATTCGTGACATTTCAATTTTTTAATATACGTAGCACAAAACTTCACCACCAACTTTCAAATTCCTTGCTTCCTTATCGGTAATTACACCATTGGAAGTAGATAAAACAGCGATACCCAGACCATTTAATACTCTAGGTAATTCCTCTGAATTACAATATTTTCTTAAACCTGGTTTAGATACCCTCTCCAGTTTTGTAATGGCAGAGGTTTTACTAACAGGATCATATTTCAATGCAATTTTAATACTTCCTTGGGCGCTAGTCTCCTCGAATTTATAATTCAAGATATAACCCTTTTCATGAAGCACTTTTGTCAGACTCTTTTTAAGATTAGAGGCCGGTACTTCAACGATTCTATGTTTTGCTTTAATAGCATTACGAACCCTTGTTAAATAATCAGCTATTGGATCAGTTACCATTTCTTATAATATTAATAATTTTAATACCTCTGCCGAAACAGGCCTGCAAAGATAAGAAAATATTTTGTTAATTAAAATTTACTAATAAAAAATCACCAACTAGCTTTAGTGACTCCCGGAATTTTACCACTTGAAGCCATTTCTCTAAAGGTTACTCTGGAAACACCAAATTTCCTCATATAACCTTTAGGTCGCCCAGTCAATTTACATCTATTGTGTAATCTTACTGGAGAAGCATTTTTTGGTAATTTATCAAGTGCCTCATAGTCGCCATTAGCTTTTAATTCGGCACGTTTAGTTGCATATTTGGCAACCGTTTTCTCTCTTTTTCTCTCTCTGGCAATTACTGCTTTTCTAGCCATGATTAGTTATTGTTTTTACTTGCAAACGGCATTCCAAAAGCTTTCAATAATTCAAAGCTTTCTTCATCTGTATTTGCTGTAGTGACAAATGTTATATCCATTCCTGAAATTGCAGCAACTTTCTCAATGCTTATTTCAGGGAAAATAATTTGTTCTTTGATACCAAGTGTATAATTACCTCTTCCATCAAAGCCTTTATCTTTCACTCCTCTAAAGTCACGTACACGAGGTAACGCTACTGACAATAATCTGTCAAGAAACTCGTACATTTTACTTCCTCTTAAAGTAACTTTAGCACCGATTGGCATGCCCTCCCTTAACTTAAAATTCGAGATTGAATTTTTGGCAATTGTGGGCATAGCTTTTTGACCAGAAATAGTAGACAATTCTTCTACTCCTATATCAACTAATTTTTTGTCAGCAGTCGCAGCACCAATACCTTTGTTGATAACAATTTTCTCCAACTTAGGCACTTGCATTATTGACTTATATTGAAATTTCTCCTTTAAAGCAGGAATAATTTCACTGATATATATATCTTTTAATCTTGGATTAGCCATTGTTAATTACCTCCCCTGTTTTCTTAGAAAATCTTTGTAATTTACCCTTATCATCCACTTTTCTACCAGTTTTGGTAGCCTCACCTGTAGCAGGATCTACCAACATTAAGTTACTAATGTGAATAGGAGCTTCAATTTTTTCAATTCCACCTTCAGGACTAGTGGCAGATGGTTTTTTATGTTTGGTTACAATATTAACACCTTCAACAAGTGCTTTTTGTTTTTCACCTAACATTTCTAATATCTTACCACTTTTTCCTTTCGAATTACCAGAAATAACCTTTACAGTATCTCCCTTTCGAACATGGAACTTTTGTTGTTTATTTTTCTTCCTTTCCATAATTATAATACTTCAGGTGCTAAGGAAACTATTTTCATAAACTGCTTCACACGCAATTCTCTTGCTACAGGACCAAAAATACGAGTACCTCTTGGTTCATCGTTAGGGTTCAGAAGAACGGCAGCATTGTCCTCAAAACGGATATATGAACCATCTTTTCTTCTTATCTCCTTTTTAGTTCTTACAACTACTGCACGAGAAACAGTTCCTTTCTTAAGATTACTAGATGAAAGAGCAGATTTGACACTTACAATAATCTTATCTCCTATAGTAGCATACCTTTTTTTCGTACCTCCCAGGACGCGAATACAAAGCACCTCTTTGGCACCACTATTATCCGCAACACTTAATCTTGATTCTTGTTGTATCATGGTTATTTAGCTCTTTCTATGATTTCTACTAATCTCCATCTCTTATTTTTGCTCATAGGACGGGTTTCACCAATTTTCACTTTATCTCCGATATTGCAATCATTGGTCTCATCATGAGCCATAAATTTGGTAGTTTTCTTCAAAAACTTACCATATATAGGGTGTTTCACTTTTCTTTCAACTGAAACAGTTACGGATTTCTCCATTTTGTTGCTGACAACAAGCCCTATTCTTTCCTTTCTAAGGTTTCTTTCCATCTTAGCAATTATTTAGCAAGTTCTTTAACCCTTAGTTCAGTTTCCAATCTTGCTATTGTCTTACGAGTTACCCTAATTTGCATAGGGTTTTCTATAGGTGAAATAGCATGAGCAAACTGAAACTTCTGAAGCTTCTGCGCTTCATTGTTAATATTCTCTTTGAGCTCGTCAATAGATAATTTTTTGATATCTGAATTTTTCATGACGATTAATTTTCTGCGTAATCTCTTCTTACTGTAAACTTAGTTTTTAAAGGTAGCTTTTGTGCAGCTAATCTTAATGCCTCCTGAGCTAACTCAATCGGCACACCACCTGCCTCGAACATAATGGTACCCGGTTTAACAGTTGCCACCCAATATTCCGGAGCTCCTTTACCTTTACCCATACGTACTTCTGCTGGTTTTTTCGTAATTGGTTTGTCTGGAAATATTCTAATCCAAACCTGTCCCTGACGTTTCATCGCACGAGTCATGGCTATCCTGGAGGCTTCAATTTGCCTGCTGGTAATCCATCCCGGCTCAAGCGATTTCAAAGCAAAACTACCGAAAGCTATAGTATGACCTCTTTGGGCAATACCTTTTACTCTACCTTTTTGCTTCTTCCTAAATTTCGTTCTTTTCGGCTGTAACATCTTATATTATCTTTATACTAAGAAAGGATTATTTTCTCTTTCTTTTAGGACGTTCACTTCTTCTATTATTTCCAGGGCCAGGAGCATTTCCTTTAGTTTGTGCAGCAGCGGCACCAACATTAAGAGACAAATCTCTTTTACCAAAAATTTCTCCTTTGAAAACCCAAACCTTGATACCAATTATACCATAAATAGTATTTGCTTCGGAAACTTCATAATCAATGTCTGCTCTAAGCGTATGCAAAGGAATTCTACCTTCTTTATACATCTCAGTACGAGCCATCTCAGCACCACCTAAACGGCCGGAAACTTTGATTTTTATACCCTGAGCTCCAACTCTCATTGCAGAAGCAATTGATTGTTTCATAGCTCTTCTGTATGAAATACGAGCCTTTAATTGCTGTGCGATTGATTCACCGACTAATTTAGCATCAAGTTCCGGTCTTTTGATCTCAAATATATTTATCTGAACATCTTTACTGGTCAACTTCTTAAGCTCTTCTTTCAATTTATCAACTTCACTACCACCCTTACCAATTACTACACCCGGACGAGCCGTGTGAATAGTAAGAGTAATTCTCTTTAAAGTTCTTTCGATAACAATTTTAGAGATCCCTCCTTTTGGGATTCGTGCCAGGATATATTCCCTTATCTTGTGGTCTTCAATTAGTTTTTCAGAAAAAGCATTACCTTTTCCACCGTACCAGTTGGATTCCCAACCTCTTACGATACCTAAACGAAAACCGGTAGGATTAACTTTTTGTCCCATCTATTTTTTATTTTCGGAGTTTTCAGATTCTACTACTGCATTAACTGCTTCAGGAGCACTATCAACGATTAAAGTAACATGATTAGATCGTTTTCTAATACGATGTGCTCTACCTTGAGGTGCCGGTCTTAATCTCTTAAGCATACGACCACCATCTACTCTCACTTCCTTAACGAACAGATTAGCTTCCTCCAAATCAACTTCGGAATTAGCTTGCTGCCAATTAGCGATTGCTGAAAGTAAAAGCTTCTCAACCTTCGCAGCTCCAACCTTAGATTCAAATTTAAGGATATTCAAAGCACGATTCACTTTTTCTCCTCTGATAAGATCTACTACCATCCTCATTTTTCGAGGTGATGTGGGTACATTATTTAACTTAGCAATAGCTTCCATTATCTCTTACCTTTATCTTTCTTATTAATATGACCTCTAAAGTTTCTCGTTGGAGAAAACTCACCTAATTTGTGTCCTACCATATTTTCAGTTACATAAACAGGTATAAACTTATTACCATTGTGCACTGCAAACGTGTGACCTACAAAATCAGGAGAAATCATGGATCTTCTTGACCATGTCTTTATTACAGACTTCTTACCGGAATCAGTCATATTATCAACTTTCTTCTCAAGTCGGAAATCAATATATGGTCCTTTTTTTAATGATCTAGCCATTGATTATTTCTTTTTACCGATAATTAATTTGTTGGAATATTTTTTAGGCGTTCTTGTTTTAAGACCCTTAGATAATAATCCTTTTCTTGATCTTGGGTGTCCACCTGAAGATTTACCTTCACCACCACCCATCGGGTGATCAACCGGATTCATTACAACACCTCTAACTCTAGGTCTTCTTCCTAACCATCTGTTACGTCCAGCTTTACCTAACCTTACTAGCATATGATCAGAGTTGGACACTACTCCAACTGTAGCCAAACAAGCACTTAACACCAACCTCATTTCACCTGATGGTAATTTGATAGTTGAATATTTACCATCACGAGCCAATAACTGAGCATAAGCTCCAGCACTTCGTACCATTGCGGCACCAGATCCCGGACGAATCTCAATATTGTGAATGATTGTACCTAATGGAAGAGATGATAAAGGCAACGTATTACCTAATTCAGGTGCTACATCAGTACCAGATATTACCTTATCTCCTACTTTAATTCCGTTAGGAGCCAGAATATATCTCTTTTCACCATCTGAATAATGCAAAAGAGCAACAAAAGCTGTTCTTGTAGGATCATACTCTAAAGTAGCAACGGTTGCAGGTATAGAGTGTTTATTACGCTTGAAGTCTATGATACGAACATTTTGCTTATGCCCACCACCTATATACCTCATTGTCATTCTACCTGAATTATTTCTACCACCCTTTTTTCTCAAAGGAGTTAGCAGGGACTTTTCAGGCTCTACCTTACTTAGCTCGGTATACACCGGAGCCAATCTATGTCTTTGCCCAGCTGTAACTGGTCTAAATTTCTTAACTGCCATTTTTCAGATCATTAAATTTCGCTGTAGAAATCAATTATTTCACCTTCCGCCACAGTTACAATAGCTTTTTTGTAACTAGCTTTTCTTCCTGTAAGGACTCTGGATTTTGTGTAGCGGGATTTTTGTTTGCCCAAATACTTCATAGTATTGACATCCTCTACATTCACTCCGTATCTTTTTTCTACCTCTGATTTGATTTCAACTTTATTGGCATCATTAGATACAATAAAACCATATTTACCCTTTTCGTTTAAGGCAGAAATCTTTTCAGTAACAAGTGGTTTAACTAAAACGCTCATATCTTTTCCTTAAATAAGTTTTCAACTTTTTCCACAGATCCTTCAACGAAAAATAACTTATCAGCATGTAACACATCATAAGTGTTAAGCATATCAACAGTAATTACTCTTGAGTTCTGTATATTTCTACTTGCCAAAAACATATTCTTGTCGTTTTCCGGTAGTACTATTAAAGTCTTTACAGAATTAACAGAAAGGTTATTAAGCAATTCTACATAAGACTTTGTTTTAGGCTCATTAAAAGAGAAAGACTCTAATATGCCTATCATTTGATCTTTAGCCTTATAAGTTAAAGCTGACATTCTAGCCAAACGCTTCACTTTCTTGTTAAGCTTGAAACTGTAGTCTCTTGGTCTTGGACCAAACACTCTACCACCACCTTTAAATACCGGTGATTTTATACTACCGGCACGTGCTGTACCAGTACCTTTTTGTTTCTTTATCTTTCTTGTTGAACCAGCTATCTCCGCTCTTTCTTTGGATTTATGAGTTCCTTGTCTTGCGTTAGCCAACTTTTGTTTCACGTCCAAATAGATGGCGTGGTCATTAGGCTCAATGTCAAAGATGGCATCGGATAAAGAAATTTTTCTTCCCGTGTCTTCGCCTGTCGATTTAAATATTGAAAGCTCCATCTTTATTTCTCTATTATAACTATTGAATTCTTTGCACCGGGAACAGAACCGCTGATCAACAACAAATTCTTTTCTGGAATAACTTTTAACACTCTTAAATTAGTGTTTTTAACTCTGTCTCCACCCATTCTACCGGCCATTCTCATACCCGGGAATACTCTGGCAGGATAAGAAGCTCCACCAATAGAACCTGGGGCTCTTCCTCTGTTATGCTGACCGTGCGTAGCCTGGCCAACACCACCGAAACCGTGACGTTTTACAACACCCTGGAAACCTTTACCTTTTGATATACCTGCTACATCAACGAAATCACCTTCAACAAAAACATCTTCGATTTTCACTAATTGCCCTAAAGACAAATTATGAACAAATGGCTCTTCACCAACATGCTCCCTGAACTCAATTAATTTCCGTTTTGGCGTTGTTTGTGCATTAGAAAAATGCCCTTTTAACGCCTTAGGTGTATTCTTTTCTTTGCGCTCGCCAAAGCCCAACTGAACAGCAGAATAACCATCGGTTTCCTCACTTTTTACTTGCGTTACTACACAAGGACCAGCCTCTATCACCGTGCATGCGACATTATGTCCATCGGCACCGTAGATGCTAGTCATTCCGATTTTTTTTCCAATTATTCCTGACATTATTATTTTATTATGAACCCTTTAAACAGGATTTACCGTAGCTTTTCCCGAAAGGACTGCAAAGTTAGCAATTTATTGTTAGATACAAAACTTAGCAACTTAAAAATTATAAGTATTTTAAGATAAAAAAAGAACCAATGAAACAAAGCTCATTGGTTCCCCTAAAATAGATTTAAAGTCTATCAAACTTTAATTTCTACATCCACTCCACTAGGTAATTCCAACTTCATTAATGCATCAACTGTCTTGGCGCTATTTGAATAAATATCAACCAATCTTTTAAATGTACATAATTGAAATTGCTCCCTTGATTTCTTGTTCACGTGTGGTGAACGCAAAACTGTGAATATTTCTTTTTCAGTAGGCAAAGGAATTGGTCCGCTTACCACTGCTCCGGTAGTTTTCACCGCTCTTACGATTTTCTCAGAAGATTTATCAACCAAGTTGTGATCGTAGGACTTTAATTTTATTCTTATTTTCTGATTCATGATTCCAATTATTTAACAGCTTCACCTTTAACCTTCGCAATTACTTGCTCTGCAAGATGATTTGGTACAGGATCGTAATGTGAGAAAGTCAAAGAAGCAGTTGCTCTTCCTGATGTAATAGTTCTTAAATCGGTAACATATCCGAATAATTCAGACAATGGAACATCAGCTTTAATAATTTGAGCTCCTCCTCTGGTATCCATTCCTTTCATCAATCCTCTCCTCTTATTCAAGTCACCAGTAACAGGACCTGTATATTCATCAGGAGAAGTTACTTCTACTTTCATGATCGGTTCCAAAAGCTGAGGACCTGCTTTTTTTGCAGCTTGCTTAAATCCAATTCTAGCAGCTAATTCAAAAGAAAGGGCATCTGAATCCACATCATGGAAACTTCCATGGTACAATTCAACTTTCATTGCCTCGATAGGATATCCCGCAAGAGGTCCATTATTCATAGCTTCAGTAAAACCTTTCTGAATAGCTGGAATAAACTCTTTTGGTATAACACCACCTGTAATTTTATTATCAAATTGAAGTCCTGCTTTGATTTCCCCGGTAGTTTCATCCGGATTAGCAGGAGATAATTTGAAAGAAATATCTGCAAACTTACCTTTTCCACCAGATTGTTTCTTATAAACCTCTTTGTGATCCACTAAAGCGGTAATGGCTTCTTTGTAAGCAACCTGAGGAGCACCCTGGTTTACTTCTACCTTAAATTCACGTCTCATACGATCCATGATAATATCAAGGTGCAATTCACCCATACCTCTTAAGATAGTTTGACCTGTCTCTTCGTCAGTATTTACTTTTAATGTTGGATCTTCTTCTACCAATTTAGCAATTGCCATTCCCATTTTATCAACATCTGCCTGAGTTTTAGGCTCAATGGCATATCCGATTACAGGCTCAGGAAAATTCATAGATTCAAAAACAATTCTATGATTCTCGTTACATAGGGTATCACCGGTTTTAATATCTTTAAAACCAACTACCGCAGCAATATCACCAGCTTGAAGCTGATCAATTTGATTTTGCTTGTTTGCATGCATTTGGAAAATTCTAGAGATTCTTTCTTTCTTACCAGTTCTGGTATTGAAAACATAAGAACCTGAATCTAAAAATCCTGAATATGCTCTAACAAAACAAAGTCTACCTACGAATGGATCAGTTGCAATTTTAAATGCTAAGGCAGCAAAAGGATCATCCTTTGTTGGTCTTCTGAATGTTTTTTCTTCAGTATCAGGGTTAGTTCCAGCAATTTCATCTCTATCCAGAGGTGATGGAAGTAATTCCATTACATAGTTCAAAAGAGTTTGAACACCTTTATTTTTGAAGGCAGAACCACACATCATTGGAACGAAGGCCAAATCTATAGTTGCTTTTCTTAAGGCATTAATTACTTCATCTCTTGTGATAGACTGTGGATCTTCGAAAAATCTTTCTACAAGTTCCTCATCATATTCAGCAACAGATTCCAATAATTTTTCTCTATACTCATTTACCTCATCCTGCATATCTTCAGGAATTGGAATCTCCTGGTATGTCATACCATTGTCTTCCTCGTTCCAGATAATAGCTTTCATTTCAACTAAATCTACAACTCCTCTAAAAGTACCTTCAGCACCAATGGGTAATTGAAGTGGGACAGCTTTTGTACCTAACATTTCCTTAACCTGCTTACACACCTTAAGGAAATCAGCACCATCTCTATCCATTTTATTAACGAAACCGATTCTGGCTACTTTGTAGTTATCAGCTAATCTCCAGTTAGTTTCAGATTGTGGTTCAACACCATCAACTGCACTAAATAAGAATACTAAGCCATCTAATACCCTAAGTGATCTGTTTACCTCTACGGTAAAATCAACGTGACCTGGAGTATCAATGATATTGATGTGATATTTTTCATCCTTGTAAGGCCAAAAAACGGTTGTAGCAGCAGAAGTAATAGTAATACCTCTTTCTTGTTCCTGCTCCATCCAGTCCATAGTAGCAGCACCATCATGAACTTCTCCTAATTTATGGCTTACACCGGTATAGAATAAAATTCTTTCCGTAGTAGTTGTTTTTCCGGCATCGATGTGGGCAGCGATACCAATATTTCTTGTTAATCTAAGATCTCTTGCCATTATACTAGCTATTAAAATCTAAAGTGTGAAAATGCTTTATTTGCCTCAGCCATTCGGTGAGTATCATCCTTTTTCTTGATAGCAGCTCCTTCTCCTTTTGAAGCCGCAACAATTTCACCAGCCAAACGCTCCATCATAGTTTTCTCCCCTCTTTTACGGGAATAATCTATCATCCATTTGATACCTAATGAAACTTTTCTTTCAGGACGTACTTCTAATGGCACTTGAAAAGTGGCTCCACCAACTCTACGGCTTTTTACCTCAACAGAAGGTGAAATATTAGCTAATGCTTTTTTCCATGTCTCCACACCATTCTCCTTGGTTTTTTCTTCCACCAATTGAATAGCATCATAAAAAATTGTATAAGCTGTACTTTTTTTACCGTCCTTCATTAAATAGTTAACGAATTTCGTTACCATAGTATCCCCGAATTTGGGATCAGGCAGGACGTATCTCTTTTTAGGTTTTGCTTTCCTCATCTCTGTTTATTTCTTAGGTCTTTTAGCTCCGTATTTTGATCTTCTTTGCGTACGACCACTCACACCGGCAGTGTCTAACGCACCCCTGATAATGTGGTATCTTACACCAGGTAAATCTTTTACTCTTCCACCTCTAATCAAAACAATAGAGTGTTCTTGAAGATTGTGTCCTTCACCCGGAATATAGGCGTTAACTTCTTTTTGATTGGTCAATCTTACCCTGGCCACCTTTCTCATTGCTGAGTTAGGTTTCTTCGGAGTGGTTGTGTAAACACGTGTACAAACCCCTCTTCGTTGTGGGCAAGAATCCAGAGCAGGAGATTTTGACTTTGTGGTCAATTTCTTTCTACCTTTTCGTACTAATTGCTGTATAGTAGGCATCTATTATTACTTTATCTTCTATTACTACTTGAGATTTTTAGGACTGCAAAGGTAAAAATTAAGAAGCATTTTCCAAACACATCAGACTTTTTATTTTACAATATCCTAATTTATAAGGATTAAGCTTTAGGCTTCACCCACATTTGAACCAAAATTCATAGGGAATTTTGGCACTTCTTCGGACTGTTTAATAGGTCCGAAATTCTTTTCATATTTATTAATATTATCTTTCAAAGCATTCAGCAATCTTTTGGCATGCTCCGGAGTGACTACCACCCTGGATTTTACCTTTGCTTTTGGAACGCCCGGCATAAGACGAATAAAATCTATCACAAACTCACCATTGGAATGGGCAATCATAGCTAGATTGGCATAAACCCCTTCCGCTACTTCTTCCGAAAGTTCAATATTAATCTGATTAGGATTCTTCTTGTTTTCTTTATTATCATCCATATTCCAACTTATTTATAAATCTGTTATAGATTTTATTCGCACTAAATATACCAATTACTTTTGAAGCTCTTTTTCCTGAGATGTTAAACGATCCTCTTTGATAGCATCAAGCTCATCTTTAGAGCCAACGATGATATCATTGTAATCCTGCAAGCCCGTTCCCGCAGGAATTAGGTGACCTACAATAACATTCTCCTTAAGACCTTTTAAATGATCCGCTTTACCACGTATAGAAGCCTCACTCAATACCTTAGTAGTTTCCTGGAAGGAAGCTGCTGAGATAAAGCTTTCAGTTCCCAATGAAGCTTGCGTGATACCTTGCAAAGTTGGCTTGGAAACAGCTGCTTCCGCATCCCTTACTTTCACCAGTTTCATATCCTTTCTTTTCAGGGTTGAATTCTCATCCCTTAATTTTCTTGATGAAACAATTTGTCCCGGCTTTAAGTTAGGCGAGTCACCAGCCTCAGTTACAACTTTCATATCCAAGATTCTATCATTTTCTTCTCTGAAAACGAATCTATCTACCACCTGATTAGGTAAGAAAGTAGTATCACCTGATTCAAGTACCTGTACTTTCTGCATCATCTGACCTACAATTACTTCAATGTGTTTATCATTGATAGCCACACCTTGTAATCGGTAAACTTCCTGTATTTCGTTCACAATATATTCCTGAACAGCAGTAGGACCTTTGATAGACAAAATATCAGAAGGAGTTGTAGCTCCATCAGATAAAGCATATCCTGCTTTCACAAAGTCATTATCCTGAACCAAAATATGTTTAGACAAAGATACCAGGTATCTCTTCTTTACTCCATCTTTAGATTCAATGAAAATCTCTCTGTTTCCTCTTTTAATACCACCGTAAGTTACAACTCCATCAATCTCTGACACTACTGCCGGATTAGATGGGTTTCTTGCTTCAAACAATTCTGTTACTCTTGGAAGACCCCCTGTAATATCTTTAGACTTACTGGTTGATCTTGGTATTTTTGCTAAAATCTGACCTGGTTTAATTTTCTCATTTTCACCAACTGATAAGTGGGCTCCAACAGGAATGTTATAAACTTTAGGCTCTTCTCTCCCTTTAGTATTTACAATAACCGCAGGGTTTTTAGTTTTATCTTTTGTATCGATGATAACCTTTTCTCTGTGACCTGTTTGATCATCAGATTCTTCTTTATAAGTGATACCTTCTTCAATACTATCAAATTCTGTAACACCTTCAAACTCTGATAAAATCACAGCATTATATGGATCCCAGAAACACAGTTCATCATTTTTAGAAACTTTATCACCTTCTTTCACTTTCAGAATAGCACTGTAAGGAACGTTGTTGGTCATTAAAACTTTCTTGGTTTTAGGATCGATAATTTTAATCTCACCTGAACGACCCATTACTACTGTTTGAGGATTTCCATCACTATCAGTAGACTGAATTGCTCTTAGATCCTCAAATTCAATAACACCATCAAATTTAGCCTTAACAGTCGCTTCAACTGCAATATTAGAAGCTGTACCACCAACGTGGAAAGTTCTTAGCGTAAGCTGAGTACCAGGTTCACCAATCGACTGTGCGGCAATTACACCAACTGCATCACCTCTTTGTGCCATCTTAGAAGTAGCAAGGTTTCTTCCGTAGCATTTACCACAAACTCCCTGACGGGTTTCGCAAGTTAGTACAGAACGAATTTCTACTTCTTCAATGTTTGCTTCATCAATTTTAGCAGTAACTTCATCTGTGATCTCATCCCCTGTACCAACGATTAATTCGTTAGTCTCAGGATGATAAATATCATGTACACAAACCCTACCTAAAATTCTTTCTGATAATGATTCAACAATTTCTTCATTGTCTTTCAATGCAGAAACAGTAAGACCTCTTAAAGTACCACAATCGACTTCGTTAACAACCACATCCTGGGCCACATCAACTAATCTTCTTGTCAGGTAACCTGCATCAGCTGTTTTAAGGGCCGTATCTGCTAGACCTTTTCTGGCACCGTGAGTTGAAATAAAGTACTCAATTACATCAAGTCCTTCACGGAAATTGGAAAGAATTGGGTTTTCGATAATTCCACCAACAGATCCTGCAAGGTTTTTCTGCGGTTTTGCCATCAATCCTCTCATTCCACCCAACTGACGAATTTGCTCTCTTGAACCTCTGGCTCCAGAGTGCATCATCATGTAAATTGAGTTAAATCCTTGATTATCTTCCTCAAGCTGTTGCATTAAAGAGTTAGTCAATTGAGAGTTAATTCTTGTCCAGATATCAATTACCTGATTGTAACGCTCATTGTCTGTGATAAGACCCATCAAGTAGTTATTCCAAACAACATCAACTTCTTCTTTGGCCTGAGCTACTAATGTTTCCTTAATTTCAGGAACCATAATATCACCAAGTCCCATTGATAAACCACCTTTATAAGCAGCCTGGAAACCTAATTCTTTGATGTCATCAAGGAATTGAGCAGTTCTTGCTGATCCACTTATTTTATATACTTCAGAAATAATTACCTGAAGTTTTTTCTTTGTCAATAGCTCATTTACAAAACCAACTTCTTCAGGAACAGACTGATTAAATATCACTCTACCTGCTACAGTTTCAATTAGCTTAGTCTCTAAACTACCATCTGCATTTCTCACCTTGGCTCTTACTTTTATAAAAGCATGTTTAGATAATTGACCTTCATTAACAGCTATGATTACCTCATCAGCGCTATAAAAGCTTTTACCTTCACCTTTAACTGTTTCTTCCGGAGTAGTTTTCTTCCCTTTAGTTACATAATAAAGACCTAACACCATATCCTGAGAAGGTACAGTAATTGGAGCTCCATTTGCAGGATTCAAAATATTGTGAGAAGAAAGCATCAATGTTGAAGCTTCCAAAATAGCTTCATGTCCTAAAGGAACGTGAACCGCCATCTGGTCACCATCAAAATCCGCGTTAAATGCAGTACATGCCAACGGGTGCAATTGAATAGCTTTTCCTTCTATTAGTTTAGGTTGGAAAGCCTGGATACCCAAACGGTGCAATGTAGGAGCACGGTTTAATAAAACCGGATGTCCCTTCAATACATTCTCCAAAATATCCCAAACTACAGGATCTTTTCTATCAACGATTTTCTTAGCTGACTTAACAGTTTTTACAATACCCCTTTCGATCAATTTTCTGATAACAAATGGCTTGAATAATTCAGCTGCCATTTCTTTAGGAATACCGCACTCATGCATTTTCAACTCAGGTCCTACTACAATTACAGAACGACCTGAATAATCCACACGCTTACCTAATAAGTTCTGACGGAAACGGCCTTGCTTCCCTTTCAACATATCTGAAAGGGATTTCAGTGCTCTGTTACCATCTGATCTTACTGCATTAACTTTTCTTGAGTTATCAAATAAAGAATCTACAGCTTCCTGCAACATTCTTTTTTCATTTCGAAGGATAACTTCAGGAGCTTTAATATCTATTAATCGCTTCAAACGATTATTTCTGATAATTACTCTTCGGTAAAGGTCATTTAAATCTGATGTAGCAAAACGACCTCCATCTAATGGCACTAATGGTCTTAATTCCGGTGGAATAACAGGAACCATTTTTATAATCATCCATTCAGGACGGTTTTCGATTCTTGTTCTTGCATCACGGAAAGCTTCCACTACCCTTAATCTCTTAAGAGCTTCTGCTTTTCTTTGCTGAGAAGTATCGGTTGCAGCCTGGTGACGTAATTCATAAGATAATTCATCTAACTTGATTCGGCTTAAAAGCATATCCAATGCTTCTGCACCCATTTTAGCAATGAATTTATTAGGATCATCATCATCCATCTGTTGGTTCTCTCTAGGAAGCTTATCAAGTATATCCAAATACTCATCTTCTGTCAAGAAATCCATATAAGCTATACCATCTTCTTCTTTTACACCTGGCTGAATTACTACATATCTTTCGTAGTAAATAATCTGGTCTAGTTTCTTAGTTGGTAAGCCTAATAAATAACCTATTTTGTTAGGTAAAGACTTGAAGTACCAAATGTGAGCAACAGGAACCACCAATTCGATATGCCCCATACGTTCTCTACGTACTTTTTTCTCTGTAACTTCTACCCCGCAACGATCACATATAATTCCTTTATATCTGATTCTTTTATATTTTCCACAATGACATTCCCAATCTTTTACCGGGCCGAAAATACGCTCACAAAACAAACCGCCCATTTCTGGCTTATACGTTCTGTAGTTGATAGTTTCCGGCTGAGTAACTTCACCATGAGAGCTTTCCAAAATAGATTCAGGAGAAGCTAAACTTATAGTGATCTTTGAGAAATCAGTATTGATTTTTTTATTTTTTTTGAACGCCATAATTTTTGGTATCTAAAATGGGGGCTTAACACCCCCGATTAAACAAAATGATATTAGTCTAAAGTGATTTCAAGAGCCAAACCTCTCAATTCATGAACCAAAACATTGAATGATTCAGGAATATTTGGTTTACCCATATTCTCACCTTTCACGATGGCTTCATAAGCTTTTGCTCTACCAATTACATCATCCGACTTGATAGTAAGAATTTCTTGCAGCACATGAGAAGCACCGAATGCCTCTAAAGCCCACACTTCCATTTCACCGAAACGTTGACCACCAAATTGTGCTTTACCACCTAATGGTTGTTGCGTAATTAATGAATATGGCCCGATAGAACGTGCGTGCATTTTATCATCAACAAGGTGACCTAATTTCAACATGTAGATAACACCTACAGTAATTTTCTGATCAAACCTGTCTCCCGATAAACCATCATATAAATGCGTTCTACCAAATTCAGGAAGTCCTGCCTCAGCCAATTCTTTGGAAACTTCGTCCGAAGAGGCTCCATCAAATATTGGGGTAGCATATTTTCTACCCAATTTCAATCCGGCCCATCCTAAAACAGTTTCATAAATCTGACCAATGTTCATCCTTGATGGTACACCTAATGGATTCAATACAATATCCACTGTTGTACCATCTTCCAGGAATGGCATATCTTCATCACGTACAATTTTGGCTACAATACCTTTGTTACCGTGACGACCAGCCATCTTATCCCCTACTTTTAATTTACGTTTTTTGGCAACATAAACTTTAGCTAATTGGACAATTCCTGCCGGTAATTCATCCCCTACTTCAAGGGTAAATCTCTCTCTTTTGAATTTACCTGCTATTTCATTACGTTTTTTGTTGTAATTTCTAACAAGCTCAACAATTAAGCTATTGATTTCATCATCAGCAGTCCAGTTGTCAAGAATAAGATCGGAGATCAAATTCACTTCCTCAGGAACGTTGTAGTTACTTTCGTCTCTGTAAATATTCTTTTCAGGGAAGAGATTTTTCTCAATGTTAGTTCTGTTGAACTTCACACCTTTACTCATTATTTCATCACCAAACTTGTGCTTGATCCCCTGACAAGTCTTACCGGAAAGCAATTCAGTTAATTTGTCAATCTTCAATTCACGCAGTTTAAGTAATTGCCTGCTATATTCTTTACCTAGTACTTCTACTTCTTTTTTAGCTGCAGATCGTCCTTCTTTATCTTTTTTATGTCTTGCGAATAATTTAGTATCAATTACAACACCTTTTAAAGATGGAGAAGCTTTTAATGAAGCATCTTTAACATCACCAGCCTTATCACCAAAAATAGCTCTTAAGAGTTTCTCTTCAGGAGTAGGATCTGTTTCACCTTTAGGGGTGATTTTACCAATGATAATATCACCTTCAGAAAGTTCGGCACCGATACGAATAATACCGTTTTCATCAAGATTTTTAACTGCTTCTTCGCTTACATTAGGGATTTCAGAAGTTAATTCTTCTTCACCTCTTTTAGTATCCCTAACCTCCAATTCAAACTCTTCCACATGTATTGAAGTGAAAATATCTTCTCTTACAACACGTTCAGAAATTACGATTGCATCTTCAAAGTTATATCCTTGCCAAGGCATGAAAGCAACTTTCATATTTCTACCTATGGCTAATTCACCTTTTTCAGTACCATACCCTTCACATAAAATCTGACCTTTCTTCACTTTATCGCCTTTATAAACAATAGAACGAAGATTAATAGTAGTGTTTTGGTTAGTTCTTCTGAATTTGATCAGATTATATACCCTTTCTTCTTCTTCAAATGAAACTAATTTCTCAGTTTCGTTCATGTCATACCTGATGACAATTTTTGTAGAATCCACGAAAGTTACCACTCCATCTTTTTCAGCAACAATCAAAGATCTTGAATCTCTTGCTACTCTGCCTTCCAGACCTGTACCTACAATTGGAGCTTCCGCTCTTAATAAAGGAACTGCCTGACGCTGCATGTTTGATCCCATCAAGGCACGGTTAGCATCATCATGCTCCAAAAATGGAATCATTGATGCTGCAACTGACACAATCTGATTTGGAGCAATATCCATATAAGATAATTCCTTAGGCTCCAGAATTGGGAAATCTCCTTCGAATCTAGCTTTTACCCTGTCGTTAAGGTAAGTTCCGTTATCATCTATCGGAGCGTTTGCTTGTGCAATATTATGATCATCCTCCTCTTCAGCAGTAAGATAAAGTACATTTCCACTCATATCTACTTTACCTTCTACAACTTTTCTGTAAGGTGTTTCGATAAAGCCCATGCCATTCACTTTTGCATGAACGCATAAAGAAGATATCAAACCAATGTTTGGACCTTCTGGCGTTTCAATGGTACATAATCTACCATAGTGAGTATAGTGCACATCTCTTACTTCAAAACCAGCTCTTTCACGGGAAAGACCACCGGGTCCTAAAGCAGACATTCTTCTTTTGTGAGTAATTTCAGACAATGGATTGGTTTGATCCATGAACTGAGACAATTGGTTAGTACCAAAGAATGAGTTAATAACAGAGGATAAAGTCCTCGCATTGATCAAATCAACAGGCTTAAAATCTTCATTGTCACGAACGTTCATTCTTTCACGGATGGTTCTTGCCATTCTGGCCAAACCAACACCGAATTGAGCATATAATTGCTCACCAACGGTACGCACACGTCTGTTACTTAAGTGGTCAATATCATCAACAATAGCCTTTGAATTGATTAGCCCAATTAAATATTTAACGATGTGGATAATATCCACCTTTGTTAGAACTTTGGTTTCAGAGTCAATGTCCAAACCTAATTTCTTGTTAATTCTATATCTACCTACTTCACCTAAATCATATCTTTTCTCACTAAAGAATAAGTTATGAATGATTTCACGGGCTGTAGCCTCATCAGGAGCTTCAGTATTTCTAAGTTGACGGTAAATTTGTTCAACCGCTTCTTTCTCAGAGTTAGAATTATCTTTTTGTAAAGTATTATAAACAATACTGTAATCTGTAATATTTACATCCTTACGGTGAAAAATAATCGATTTAACACCTGAATCAAGAATTAAATCAATATCTTCTTCTTCTAAAACAGAGTCTCTTTCAAGGAGTACTTCGTTTCTATCAATAGAAACAACTTCTCCAGTATCTTCATCCACGAAATCCTCTGTCCAGGTTCTTAGAACCCTGGCAGCTAGTTTACGACCAACTGCTTTTTTCAAAGCTGCCTTAGTGGCACTAATTTCTTCGGATAAATTAAATAAGTCTAGAATATCTTTATCAGAACCGTAACCAATTGCTCTTAGCAAAGTAGTTACAGGGAATTTTTTCTTTCTGTCAATATATGCATACATGACGTTATTTACGTCAGTAGCAAATTCAATCCAGGATCCTTTGAATGGAATAATACGAGCAGAGTATAATTTGGTACCATTTGTATGCTTACTTTGAGCAAAGAAAACACCCGGTGACCTGTGCAATTGAGAAACAATTACACGTTCAGCTCCATTAATAATAAAAGAGCCCTTTTCAGTCATGTAAGGAATATTTCCAAGGAAAACCTCTTGTTCTATGGTCTCGAAATCCTCATTGTCCTCATCATTACAAAGCAAACGTAATTTGGCTTTGAGGGGAACGGAATAAGTTAACCCCCTGTCAATACAACCATCAATATCATATTTAGGAGGATCTACCAAGTAGTCAACAAATTCAAGAACGAAGTTTTCTCTTGAGTCAGAGATAGGAAAGTTTTCTTGAAAAACTTTAAAAATACCTTCTTCAGCTCTTTTCTCCGCTGGTGTTTCTAGTTGGAAGAAATCCTGAAATGACTGGAGTTGAACATCAAGGAAATCAGGGTAATCAATAATTCTTTTAATCGAAGAAAAATTGATTCTTTCAGATTGATTTGTATTAGCCAAGGCTCTGAATATTTAAAGTTATGTATTTTTATATAGTAATGCTTTTCAGCTGTTTCCCGTTCGTTTTCTATCTAAAATATGTACAAACAGGAAAAGACCTGACTCCATACACTCGTATGAGGTATGGAGACCAGGCCTAATTTCTTGGGCAGAAATCAGTTAATCCTTTCAGGATAAACTGATTATTTTAATTCTACTTCTGCACCAGCTTCTTCTAGTTGCTTTTTAAGCGCTTCAGCTTCGTCTTTAGCAACTCCTTCTTTTATTGCTTTAGGAGCACCATCTACTAATTCTTTAGCTTCTTTTAAGCCTAAACCTGTTAATTCCTTAACAGCCTTAACAACTTGTAATTTTGCAGCACCTGCAGATTTTAAAATTACATCAAATGTAGATTTTGCTTCTGCAGCTTCTTCCCCGGCACCAGCGCCACCTGCTACAGCAGCAGGAGCAGCAGCAGCTGCAGGTTCGATACCGTGTGTTTCTTTTAGGTAATCAGCAAGTTCATTAACTTCTTTTACCGTTAATTCTACTAATTGATCTCCAATTGCTTTGATATCAGCCATGATTGTATTTTTTAATTTTTAATGATTTTGTTCTTGATTATTATTATTGTGCTCTTTCTTCAAGTGCTTTTACTAAGCCAGATATTTTGTGACCTCCGCTTTGTAGGGCAGAAATAACATTTTTGGCAGGAGATTGAAGTAATCCTATCACTTCACCTAGCAACTCAGTCTTAGATTTAAGTTCACTAAGGAAATTCAAGTTCTCTTCACCTACAAAAACATCTGTGTCTATAGCAGCAGCTTTGAATAATGGTTTTTCGCTTTTGTATTTTTTGCGAAACTCTTTGATCACTTTAGCAGGAGCATTTCCAACTTCCGGGGAAAAAAGGATTCCTGAGAAACCTTTTAACGAATCGTACATTTTTGAAAAATCAGCTTCTTGCCTATCCAATGCTTTTTCAATAAGGGAATTTTTCACAACTTTGTATTCAAGTCCCCTCTCAAAACATAGCCTACGGAAAGCATTGATCTGCTCAACAGTCAATCCACCTGCGTCCGCAACGTAGAAATGACCCGTTTGAGATAATTTTTCAGAAAGCTCCTCTATAAGTTGTCCTTTTTCTTGCTTGTTCATATTAAATTCCAGCTATAGAGTTTTTATCAATTGAGATACCTTTGCTCATCGTAGATGACATGGTCATACTCATAAAATAAGTACCTTTAGCAGAAGCGGGTTTAAGCTTCGCCAAAGTTTGGATCAATTCATTCGCGTTTTCAGTAATTTTCTCCGGAGAGAAGGAAGCCTTACCTACACTTGCATGAATGATTCCGAATTTATCCACTTTAAAGTCAATTTTACCTGCCTTTACTTCCTGGACAGCCTTACCTACATCAAGCGTAACAGTTCCTGATTTAGGATTAGGCATCAGACCTCTCGGCCCGAGAACTTTACCAAGTCTACCTACTTTTGCCATAACAGTAGGCATGGTAACAATAATATCAATATCAGTCCAACCACCTTCGATCTTCTTAATATAATCATCTAAACCTACATAGTCAGCTCCGGCATCTTTGGCTTCCTGTTCTTTATCAGGAGTTACCAAAGCCAATACTTTAATATTTTTACCAGTACCATGAGGTAGCGCAACAACACCTCTAACCATTTGATCTGCTTTTCTTGGGTCTACGCCTAAACGTATATCCAAATCCACTGAAGCATCAAACTTAGTTGTTGTAATTTCTTTTACAAGAGAGGATGCTTCTGCCAAAGTATAATTTTTGGTTGCATCAATTTTCTCTGCTGCTATTTTTTGATTTTTAGTTAGCTTAGCCATTATCTCTTATTTATGATTCCCAAGGTGCCGTACCGGTCACTTTTAATCCCATACTTCTGGCAGTACCAGCTACCTGACGCATAGCTGATTCTATTTTCAAAGCATTTAAATCGGGCATTTTTGTTTCGGCAATTTCCTTAACCTGATCCCAAGAAACGGAACCAATCTTTAAACGATTAGGCTCAGCTGATCCTTTTTTCTTTTTAGATGCATCTAAAAGAAGTACCGGAGCAGGAGGTGTTTTAACAACGAAATCAAAAGATTTGTCTTTGTAAACAGTTATTAAAACCGGCATAACTTGCCCAGCCTTATCTTGGGTTCTTGCATTAAATTGCTTACAGAACTCCATGATATTTAGACCTTTACTACCTAAAGCAGGCCCAACAGGAGGTGAAGGATTTGCTGCCCCTCCCTTAATCTGTAATTTTACGTATCCACTTATTTCCTTAGCCATCTTGCTATTCTGTTTTTTCTACTTGCATGTAATTCAATTCAACAGGGGTATTTCTACCAAATATTTTCACCATCACATTGAGTTTCTTTCTTTCTTCGAAGACTTCCTCAACAGATCCTGTAAAACCACTAAAAGGACCATCCATTACTTTCACTGATTCTCCGATAATAAATGGCGTACTTAATTTTTCGTCCATCTCTTCGGTTTCATCAACCTTTCCTAATATTCTATTCACTTCAGATTGTCTTAACGGAACAGGAACTTTGGCATCACCAGAACCTTCTCCTCCTAAAAATCCAATCACTCCGGGAATACTGGTGATTACGTGGTTAGCCTCACCATATGATAAGTCAGCTGAAACAAAAACATAGCCTGGAAAGAAGTTTCTTTCTCTGACTCTTTTTTTGCCGTTCCTCATTTCATATACCTTTTCTGTAGGTATAAGAATTTGAGGTATATGTTCTTCTAATTTTTGACGAGCAATCTCATTATCAAGATAAGTTTTAATTTTCTTCTCCTGACCACTTACAACTCGCAAAACGTACCACTTAAATTCTGACATTATCTAATTTATTATTATAAATGCTTAAAAAGCATTATAAAACCATTCCATTGCATTTTCAAATGCCAAGTCAATAATACCAATTAAAATTGCAAAGATTAAAGATGCAACCAACACCAAAATAGAACTATTTTGAAGTTTTGAATAGGTCGGCCATGTAACCTTGTATCGCATTTCTGACCAAGAATCCTTAATGAATAACGTTAATTTTTGCATCTTCTATTTCATTATTTTGCACGGGTGGAGAGACTCGAACTCCCAGCCAATGGTTTTGGAGACCACTACTCTACCAATTGAGCTACACCCGTAAAATACCAATGCAACTCAAAATGGTCTGCAAAGGTAGACAAAAGTTTTATATGAAACAAATGCGCTCCCAAAAATTTGAGAACGCATTTGATATTTTCTAATTAAAGAAATTGTTTTAGTCTAAAATCTCAGTAACCTGTCCGGCACCTACAGTTCTACCACCTTCACGGATAGCGAAACGTAAACCTTTTTCACACGCTACTTTGTTGATCAACTTCACTTCAATAGTAATGTTATCACCTGGCATTACCATTTCTACATTTTCAGGCAAGAATATTTCACCTGTAACATCTGTAGTTCTTAAGTAGAATTGCGGACGGTATTTGTTAAAGAATGGAGTATGACGTCCACCTTCTTCTTTTGACAATACGTAAACCTCAGCTTTGAAATGTTGGTGAGGATTTACAGAACCCGGCTTACAGATAATCATTCCTCTTTTGATCTGAGATTTTTCAATACCTCTTAACAAAAGACCAACGTTATCACCAGCTTCTCCTCTATCTAATATTTTTCTGAACATTTCAACACCTGTAACAACAGATTTCAAACCTTCAGCTCCCATACCGATAATATCAACAGCTTCTCCAGAGTTAATTACTCCTCTTTCAATTCTACCAGTTGCAACAGTACCACGACCAGTAATTGAGAAAACATCCTCAACAGGCATTAGGAAATCTTTATCAGTTAAACGCTCTGGTAATGGAATATAATCATCAACAGCTTGCATTAACTCATCTATTTTAGCTACCCATTCAGCTTCACCATTAAGTGCACCCAAAGCAGAACCTTGAATAACCGGTAAATCATCACCTGGAAAATCATAGAAAGAAAGTAATTCACGTACTTCCATTTCAACTAATTCAAGTAATTCTTCATCATCAACTAAATCTACTTTATTTAAAAAAGCAACTAGTGAAGGAACACCTACCTGACGAGCTAAAAGGATGTGCTCACGAGTTTGTGGCATAGGACCATCAGTTGCAGCTACTACTAAAATAGCTCCATCCATTTGGGCTGCACCAGTTACCATGTTTTTTACGTAATCCGCGTGACCCGGGCAATCTACGTGTGCATAGTGTCTGTTTTCAGTTGCGTATTCTACGTGTGAAGAGTTAATTGTTATACCTCTTTCTTTTTCTTCCGGTGCATTATCAATAGAAGAAAAGTCTCTCATTTCTGCAAATCCTTTATCAGACAATACTTTACAGATTGCAGCAGTTAATGTAGTTTTACCATGATCCACGTGACCGATAGTACCGATATTCACGTGTGGTTTTGAACGGTCAAAGGTTGCTTTAGCCATATTTGAAAAATCCTCAGTTTAGTTAAAATTTATATTATATTTATTCGATAACACTGATTGAGCCAACGAGGGGAATTGAACCCCCGACCTCTTCCTTACCAAGGAAGCACTCTACCCCTGAGCTACATCGGCTTAAAAACGTTCCGCAAATCAATGCTTTAGTTTCATACTCAATACTCAAAGAGTATTCATCAATTTTTGGTACATCCCATAAAAGGCAGTCACGAAATCGTTCTGCCTCAGTGATAAGGGAATGCTTAATATTAGAGCGGGAGACGAGGCTCGAACCCGCGACCTGCAGCTTGGAAGGCTGCCGCTCTACCAACTGAGCTACTCCCGCCTATTTACCGAATTCGGTAATAGTATTGTGGGGGAAACAGGATTCGAACCTGTGAAGTCGAAGACAACGGATTTACAGTCCGTCCCAGTTGGCCGCTTTGGTATTCCCCCTTTCTTTTCATTACGCATTTCCCTAAATCACTTTCGTTTAAGGAAGTGCAAAATTATATGGATTTTATGTTTTATCAAACATATACCTCAAAAAAGATTGTTTTTTTTATTGCAAATAATTAATTCTTGCAGATCAAATTGACTATCAGTGAATTACGCGAAGTAAATATCTCAGATAATTTTAACTATTTGGGAAGTTGATTAATTTTACACTTAATATCCTTCAGAAAAGTGTAAAATCCGAAGTGAGTTTTTATCTTCGTGTTTAATTCTAGCTATGTATAAAGTAAATATAAGCAATGTTGAAGAAGAAGTAAGCGTTCTCCTAAAAGAAAACGACATCTTCATTAATAATGAACCCTTTAATTGGGACATTTATCCAATAGACAAGAATTCATTCCATATAATTTATAAAAACAAGAGCTTGACTGCCTATGTCATTTCAGTCGATTATGTGTCAAAGGAATTTGTTCTTCAAATTAATGGGAAAATCATTGAGCTTAGTCTAAAAGATAAAATGGATATTTTGCTTGAAGAATTAGGAATGAGTGACTTGGCAAAAACCCAAATTAATGAGGTAAAAGCTCCTATGCCGGGTTTAATTTCCGAGATTCTGGTGAAAGAAGGCGATGAGGTAAAGGAGGGGGACTCATTGTTGATATTAGAAGCTATGAAAATGGAAAATGTAATTAAATCCCCGGGAGAGGGGAAAATTTCTGAAATTAAGATTCAGAAAGGGAATAGCGTTGAGAAGAATCAAATACTCATTCAATTTTAGTTTTTTAATCTATATTTACAAAAATTTTTCTGCATGAAATTCAAACGCATATTATTGAAATTAAGTGGCGAGTCTCTAATGGGTGATGAAGGCTACGGAATAGACCCTAAACGATTAGAACAATACGCACAGGAAATAAAAAAAGTGCGGGATTTGGGAATAGAGGTTGCCATAGTAATAGGAGGCGGAAATATTTTTAGAGGAATACAGGCAGAGGGTGCCGGTATTGACAGAGTTCAAGGTGACTACATGGGCATGTTGGCCACAGTCATTAACGGCATGGCGGTTCAAGGCATACTGGAAAATCATGGTATGTTTACCCGTTTGATGTCAGGCATTAAAATGGAACAGGTTTGTGAACCATTTATCAGAAGAAGGGCTATCCGCCATCTGGAAAAAGGAAGAGTAGTTATATTTGGTGCAGGTATAGGCAATCCTTACTTCACCACTGACTCCACTGCCAGCCTAAGGGCAATAGAAATAGAAGCAGATGTAGTATTGAAAGGTACTCGTGTGGACGGTGTCTATACTTCTGATCCGGAAAAAAATGCGGACGCCACCAGATACAGCAGTATTTCCTTTCAAGAAGTATATGAAAAAGGACTGAATGTAATGGATATGACAGCCTTTACACTGTGCCAGGAAAATAATTTACCTATTATTGTATTTGATATGAACAAGCCGGGCAATCTTGTTGATTTAGTAATGGGGGAAAAGGTAGGAACTTTGATTCAATCATAAAACTTAAACAGGAATGGAAGAAATTGAATTTGTTTTAGAGGAAACTAAAGACTTAATGAATAAAGCTATTCAGCACACTAAAAGCGAGTTGCTGAAGATAAGAGCTGGCAAGGCATCCCCGGCTATGTTAGAAGGCCTAATGGTGAAGTATTATGACAACGACACGCCCATCAGCCAGGTGGCCTCAGTGAGTACTCCTGATGCCAGATCCATTATTATTAAACCATGGGAGAAAAACATAATTGGGGATATTGAAAGAGCCATTATCAATAGTGATTTGGGATTCAATCCACAGAACGATGGTGACATTGTAAGGATCAACATTCCACCATTAACTGAAGAAAGGCGTATAAACCTTACTAAACAGGCTAAAAATGAAGCTGAAGAAGGAAAAATATCAATAAGAAATGCCAGAAAAGATGCCAACGATCAATTGAAAAAATTACAAAAAGAAGGCGTTGCCGAAGATGATGTGAAAAGAGCAGAAGATAAGGTGCAGTCTCTTACAGATGATTTTGTAAAAAAAATTGATGAAATTCTTGAGCAAAAAGAAAAGGAAATTATGACAGTTTAATCTGTTCACTATACCTAATTAAAATCCAAAGCTTTCCGTATCCGGAAAGCTTTTTCTTTTTTTAATCATTTTACTTAAACGTTAACTCCTTTAAAATTCCCTACGTGTTTTTTGTATATCCCAAATTTTCATTATATTAATTTGTTATTGAACACTCAAAAGATTCTATCCATTGAAATTAAGGTTTCATATAATCATTTTACTTTGCCTCAGATTTTCTGTGGGCATTGCACAAAATAAAATTGACAGCCTTGAATTAGCATTAGAGAAAAGCCATGGCTCTCATAAAATTGATCTTCTTCACGAATTAGTATTTGAAACATGGCTCAGTTACCCTGACGTAGCACAAAAATATGCAATTGAAGCTTTGTCCCTGGCTAAAGAAAAAAATGATTCCCCAGCAATTTCAAAATCGCTTAGACTCCTAGGGGGCGCATATGTTTACAAAGGCAATTACGAAAAAAGCTTGCGATATAACCTTGAGGCTTTGGAAATTGCCACTGCTTTAAATGATTCATTACTACTGAGCCCTACCCTCAATAATATTGGTTTTGCTTTTTACCATTTGGGCAGCAACCAAAATGCGATGGAATATTTAATGCGCTCCAAAAGAATTACAGAACTTTCAAAGGAGTATTATGGCCTGGAACATACTTTGAATAACATTGGATTAATATATATTAAGGCAAAAGATTACGATAAGGCAAGGGAATACTTTAAGCAAGGTCTGGAAGTTGCCCATAAAAACAAGAATGCGGCATTAATTATGTATGCTCAAAATAATATTGGACTGTCTTATTTAAAAGAAGAAAAAGCAGCTATTGCAAAACCATATTTTCAAAATTCGTTATTACTGGCTAAAGAAATCAACAATAAAAACTGGGAGGCAGTTGCTTTAAGGGGAATGGGCGAAGTTTACATGTTAATGCAACAATTTGACTCAGCCCATTATTTTTATGACCAATCATTCAGACAAAGAAATGAAATTAAAGATCTGCTGGGGCTTTCTGAAATACATTTCCTAAAAGCCAAATTACACATAATGAAAGGCCAATATCCTGAAGCTATCAACCGTCTGAGCCATAGCGATTCCCTGGCTGTGCAAATTGGTGCACCGGAGACCCTACTTTCCATTTACTTAACCTACTCCGATTTGTATTCAAGAATGAAAGATCTTGAAAAGGTTAATAAATACCAACAAAGCTATATAGTGCTAAGGGACTCAATATTTACTGAAATTGTCAACCGTAACCTTTCTTTGCTTCCTGCCAAGATACAAGATGAGGAAAACAGAATTCAGTTACAGAAAAGCCAAATTGAATTAAAGGAAAAAAGCTTTGAAAACTTGATCTATACATCCATTCTCATCCTCATACTGCCTTTTTTAGTACTTATTGTACTGTTTTTTCATAGAAACAAGAAAACAAACAAAACGCTTAACAAACAAAATCAACAAGTAGAGGCTCAAAAAGAAGAGATAGAAACCCAAAAAGAATATCTGGAGCTAAATCTGAAGGAGTTGGAAAAAGCCAAAAATTTGATAAGCCAACAAAAGGATGAGCTGGAAATATTAAACCAGCAGCTGGAAGGCAAAGTGAATGCCCGAACCACAGAATTAAAAAAGGTGAATGAAACGTTGAGAGTGACCAGCCTTGAACTGGATAATTTTATTTATAAATCATCGCATGATATAAAAGGGCCGCTGGTGCGTTTAATGGGCATATGTACTGTGGCACTGCTCGATATTAAAGACCCCGAGGCTTTGAAGTATTTTGTTATGCTTGACAAAGCTACTAAAAGGTTGAATAAAATTATTGACGAGCTAAAACTGGTAAGCGAACTTAATGACAAAGAGCTGGAAAATAATTTAATTGATTTTGACAGCATCACCAGGGAATGCATCACTGAAATTTCCTATATGGAAAATACTGCCGATATCAAATTACACTTGCAACACAAAAATGAATTTGATTCTTATTCTGACGAAAAACTCCTCCGGATTATCATTTTCAATCTTCTGCAAAATTCTATTCAGTTTATGAAGAGTGAACAATTAAAAAAATTCAAGATCACAATTAACCTAGTGAAAAAAAGCAATCAAGTAATTCTTACATTTATATTACATAATTTACATTTAAAAGTAAATGAGGTCACTCATCTCATCAACAGCTTTTCCAAGGCTAACTCGGAATACCATAACTTAAGCATTGGACTTTATACCGTAAAGCAATGTGTGCAGAAATTAGATGGAAGCTTTACTTTAAAATCTAATAAACATCAGGATACAATTTTTGAGGTAGAATTTCCCTTTAAAATAGTTTAATATTGAATTGAGGTTAATTCATTAGGTGAAAACATTTTCCCATGTACAACCTCAATCCATGTTATTCCTCATTGTTTATCTCCACCGAAACATTTCCACCTAAAGTAGTAGATATCCCTACTCTAAAACCGGTGCTTTGATAGCGAAAATTTTCATAATTGGTCACAACTTCTATTCGGAAAAATCTCAAAATCCCATCCAAAGAATAGCCCAACTCTACATAATTTTTACTTTGACTGGTGAGCAGGTAATTAGTAAAGAAGCTTTCCTTCAGTCCCATAAAACGTGTGGCAGGAATTTGAGTGATCAAAAACTTTCTGAATTGGTGGTAAAGAAAAGTCTGTACATAATAGCTATCAGTGCTGTATAAATAATAATCTAAAAGTCGATAACTCTGAACAGGATCAATCTGAGTGATAAAGGCACGGTTTCCCGGGAAATGTGCAAAATCCATAAATCCCAGGGATTTGTTATTCAAAAAAGCACCTGTTCGGGCACTAAAATAAGTAGTGCCTTTTGCTCCAATTTCATAACTATCCCTGAATTCAAACTCTAAACGGTCAAAATCCACATCGCTACCTGCTAGCCCTTTAAATCCTTTAAAATAAGCAAGTGAAAAAACAGGACTTTCATCAGTAATAGCAATTCTACGCCCGTTATTGATGACAAACTTGATATGTGGTTTGTATGTAACCTTAAAATCCGCAGTGAAAGCCTCCTGTCCGTCAAACTCTTTAATTGGATCTGCATTTATAGGCAAATTAGGCGTCAACCCTCTTTCCCAATCAATAAAAGTAAATTCAGTATTGTTGAACAATCTATGCCTTTCTTCATATTCAACATTACCAGAAATACGCCATTTATGGGAAAAGTTATTTTCAAACCTGAACTGCACAAAATCTTTTTCATATAACTTCATGAAGTTCTGCTCCCACATCAATGTAAAACTTGTATTAATCAGAGGTGTAATAGCCGGCATATCATTAAACTGACTCACATAACGGCCCCCTGCCAATGACACACTTCCTTTTTGGAACTGGTATTTACCCAAAACTTTTCCAATTACATTATTTCTGGCAACAGCATACCTAAATGTGGGTTTTAGTAAAATGAAAGGCTTCTTTATCAATTGGTAATCGTAATCGATCTTCTGTGCAGAATCAAGTTTCATTTCAAAGTTTTTTCTGAGACCTATACTATAATCTACATTTAAACCTTCTACTGTATTATACTGTGTACTGAAGAAAGCATTATAAATAATAAATTTCCAATCTTTTTCCTTACCAAATGTGTATCTGCCTCCTGAAATTATATCCAGAGGTTGAAAGCTAAACTGATTGGCATTTTTGAGGGAATCTTTCTGGTTTTTCTCCTCATTGACAATATTCAAACTATCTATTTTGGCGTATCCCCGAATCTCATTATCCGATAATGGTATAGGCCTTACATGATGCCAAAACATAGAATCCTGTGAATATGCACTTGAATCAATCTTGTAATTATAAACTCCCACAATGTCTAATTTAGAAAGTGAATCAGCCTGTGTTTTCTGATAATCCTTCATTAAATCCCTTAAATCCGCGGCTTTTACAATTGCTGGCTCAGATGTTGATTTTGTTTTCTGTAGTTGCTTTACTGACTGTGCTACCTCCTTTTCCGGTTTAGTAGTAACAGGATCATCCTTATCTATCAATTTAATTTTATGAGGCAGAGCAGGATTTAATGTTATTTCATAATCTGCCACAGAAGCTAAATATTTAAATTCGAATCCAACGCCCATGATTTTTCCATCGACATCAAATTGATAACTTATCGGCATCCATGCCTTCTGGTTTACATTTTGATAAACCTGCCGAATCCTTACCTCAATACCCATATCAATTTGAGTTTTCACATCTACATTGTAAAGTGCCCAGTCATCTTCCACCAATTGAATGACTCCCTCAAAAACATTCGGGGCCTTTACTTTGGGAGTCACTTTAATTTTATTAATTAAATGATCTCCATCTACAAAAGCCCCCAAATGTTTAAATGTATAATATTGAAAAGCCTTTGAGGACAATGGCGAAATGGAAGAAGCAATTTCATCCTGATAAAAGCTCCCGGAAATAAAACGCATAGGACTGGCATTAAAATCATTCTTCTTGGATGCGTAAACTGAAATTACTTTTTCGGAAAATTGATTGGGTCTTTTATAACTGATTTCGCTGACAGATTCTGTAATGATCAGGGTAGAAGTATCTATACCTTCTTTCTTCAACATACTCCTTAAATAAAATGGAACACTATTGACCCTTCCTTTTCCTTTTACATAAACCCGTCCGGAATAAGCGTCTATTAATTGCCGATGATAACTACTTTTAGCAATAGCCTTTCGCATCATCCAATTGGCCGGATCTGTAGATTTTGCTGAAGTAACAACTTCATCCAAAAGCAAAGTTTGTTTCTCCATGTAAATATCAAGCTGTAGAAATGTTGTGCCAATTGTAACTTTCCTGATTACAGTTTCATAACCAACAAATTTATACTGAAAGGTATAATCTCCCGGAGGTAAATTTAATTCATAGTAAGCTTCCTGATTGGCTGAAGTACCGGTACCAAGCTCCTCAACATAAATTGTTGTATAGGGTAAAGGTTGTCCTTCATCATCGTAAACCACACCACGTATCCCGCTTGAGAAAGTATTTTGAATTAAGAGAAAATAAGCAATACTAAGTAAAATATACTTCATTCGGTTCTTTAAACTAGATGATGCAATATGTTGGAGTAAGGTTGCTCCAATAAGTAACGTAAGATAAACTTTAAATGTCTATTATAAATTGTTTTAAGCATTCAATTAAATAATACATTCATCACTCGTCAATATTTCTCAAAAGACTAACTTAATAAGCAGAAATCAGTCCAGGAATAATTTTTTAGCCTTAATTCTATCAATCACTATATCAGGCACCAGGTACTTTATAGAACGGCCGTTTCTTATGGCCTTCCTTATAAAAGTAGCCGAAATATCCATTTGAGGTGCTTCAATAAACTTTACGTTGGGATGATTCTCTAATGGTGAGGGTTTAGAATGAGGTCTGGGATAAACCAATAATCCAAATTGATCCAAAATAACTTCATGATTTTTCCACTTGGGAAAACTCTTCAGATTATCCTGGCCAATAATAAGCTTGAAGTCAGTATCAGGATATTTGCTAATGAGGTAAGCAAGAGTATCAGAAGTATAGCTTGGTTTTGGCATTTGAAACTCAATATCGGAAGCTTTCATATGAAATTGATCAGCAATGGCAGCTTCTACCAAATCCAACCTGTCAAATTCATGTGCCAGGTTACTTTGTTTTTTGAAAGGGTTATGCGGGGAAACTACAAACCAAATCTCGTCTACTACTCCTTCTTCCAGTATAGTATTGGCAATGATTAGATGCCCTATATGGATAGGATTGAAAGAACCGAAGAATAAACCTACTTTCTTTTTCTGCATTAGCTATTCAAAAACTCTTTGACAATTTGTTCTGCTTTTTGTAAAGAGGATTCCAGGTCTTCATTGACAAGCGTTACATCAAACTGCTTTTCGAAAGTCATTTCAAATTTAGCTTTATAGAGCCTTTGGGACAAACTGGAGGATGATTCAGAATTTCTTTCCTTCAATCGTTTTTCCAATAATTCCAAAGAAGGTACTTTTACAAAAATAGAAAGTGCTTTATCTCCAAAATATTCTTTCAGCTTCAGCCCTCCTTTAACATCCACATCAAATATCACGTGGCTACCGGTGTCCCAAATCCTTTGAATCTCTTTTTTAAGGGTTCCGTAAAAGTTGCCTTCGTACACTTCCTCCCATTCTACAAATTCGTTATTGTCGATTTTAGTTTTAAAATCCTCCACTGTAAGGAAATAGTAATCTACTCCATCAACTTCCTTCCTACCTCTCTTATCTCTTGTACAGGCAGAAATAGAAAAACCCAATTCCGGGATTTTTTTTAGGAGGTAATTCACTATAGTGGTTTTGCCCGCACCTGAAGGTGCAGAAAATATTACGGCTTTTCCGGAATTCATTTATTAAACGATTTCTAATACTTTGGACTGGATGGAAGTAGCTAATTCAGATGGGACGCTAGGTCTTTTAAGTCGACTTTTTAACCCTTCTTTAATTGATTGGCTGAGTTCAAATTCAGCTCTGCAATTTTCACAATCGGAAAGATGCTGTTCCAACTCAAGTGTCTGTTGCTGAGTGGCCTGTCCGTCTATGACCAACTGCAGCAATTCAAAGCATTTTTGTTTGTCCTCTACTTCCATAAGTTCTTAATCAATTTAATAATTATCAGAGATGTAAGTTTTATCCCTTTTTGAGATGTTATTTGTGTAATACAAATATGCCGAATGTTTAGTTCTCAAAAAATATATTAATTGAATTATTTCCTTTTATCCTTATAGCCCATTGAAGTAGCGTAGTTGACCAGCTTTTCCTTTAGCAAGTTTCTTGCCCTATGAAGTCTACTCCTTACTGTACCAATTGGGATGTCAAGAATTTTAGCCATTTCCTCATAGGTAAAGCCTTCAAGATCACATAAAATAATAACTGTCCTGAAATCAATATCCAACGAATTCAATGCATTGGTAATTTCATCACCAATCATATGTTGGACAGTTTCCACCCTTAAATCAGTAGTTATTTTTTCATCAACCGACTCAGAATTATAATAAGATTCAACCTCCTGATAATCTACCTTGTTGGGTTGTTTACTTGTTTTTCGATAGTTATTGATAAAACTATTCTTCAGAATCCTGAAAAGCCATGCCTTCGCATTTGTTCCTTCTTCAAAAGATTTAATAAAGCGAAATGCCTTTAGGTAAGTTTCTTGCACAAGGTCTTTTGCATCATCCTCATCTAAAGTAAGGCGATAGGCGAAGTTATACATCGCATCAATATGCGGCATAAATTCCTTGTTAAAAACCCTTTGTTTATCTTTGCTTTCGTATGACATACTTTCCCCCGCTGACATATTTAACGATTTTATTCTTTTAAAGTATATAACCGAAAATAAATGATAAGGTTATATCTTTAAATTTCATAATTTTAAAGTAATTTTTAAATGAATATTCTAATTCTTTGCTCTCAGGGTGGAATTGCTGGTTCAACTTACAGTATATCATATTTAGCCAATGGACTGGGGGCTAAAGGGCATAATGTATGGATTGGGTTGAAGAAAGATTCATTTCTTGAAAGTTTGATAAAAAAAGAAGATGTGAATGTTATTCCACTTCCATTTAACGGAAAGCTTGATAACAAGACAAGAAAGAGCGTTAGAAAACTGATTGCGAAAGAAAATATAGAAATAATCAATGCGCAAGCTAGTAACGACAGGTATTTGGGCCCACTCATTAATTTATTCCGAAAAGAAAAAGTACTGATCGTACAAACCAGAAGGCAGCACCCAAAACAGATGCCGGGTATTAACCAGTTTCTTCAAAATATTTTCAATAATTACTTTTCCGATTACCTTGTTACAGTTAGTCATGAGCTAAAAAGAATATTTGTTGAAAGAGGTATAAAACCTGCAAAGATCAAGGTAATCCACAATGGCACCCCTACCAACCAATACGTATTCAATAATGAATTAAGTAATAGCCTAAAACATAACTTAGGATACAGAGAAGATGATATTATTATCGGTTGTGTAGCAAGGTATAAAAACCAACCACAGTTAGTAAAAGCTCTTCAATACTTGCCAAAGGAATGGAAAGTGCTTTATGTAGGGCTGGATGAAGAAAGTTATAGAGAAAGATTTCCCAATGAACCCGATATTCTGGATGTTCCTCAAGAAGTAATTTGTACGGGAATCATTGAAGATAAGGCCGAAGTAATTCAATACTATACCTTGATGAACGTAAATGTATTACCCTCCACTATGGATGGTTTTGGCTTAACTCTGGTGGAAAGTATGGCGATGGGAACTCCCGTAGTAGCGACTAACTATTCAGGTATAAAAGATGTGGTACAGCATGAAGAGAACGGCTTACTTTATGAAAACGAAAATTATGAGGATTTTGCAGAGCAAATCAAAAAAGCCGTTTCAGATCAACAACTAAGAAAAAAAATCATCAAAAAGGGATATGAAACTGCCTTTGAAAAATTCTCTATCGAAAACACTATTGATAATTACGAGTCATTTTTTAAGGAGTCATTACAAATTCAACAACTGAAAAAAAGAAAATAATCCTCCCCTCAATAATCATTTAATAAATCCATCCCAAACTTAAAATCATTTCTCACTACTATACTGTCTCCTTTTATTTTTTTAACAGTAAAACTGTGTTCAATAAAATAGGCTTCTGCTTCTGAACTTTCTATTTCCGTTAAGTGCCTGCTTTCAAACACAATTACTTTGGGCTTATTTTTACTTAAATCATATAGCTTAATCACTTCAAAATCAAACCCTTCCACATCAATTTGCAATACATCTACTTCTGCAATTTGATATTTAGCCCGTAGAAAATCAAAAGTTTTAGTTTCTACTTTTACCTGATTAATATAATCTGATTTTTTTGCCGGTACTTTTATTTTCTTTCTTTTAGAGATTGTATCAATATCCCCGTTATCCACTTTGGCTTCCAAGGTAGGTTTATTAAAAGTAGTTAATCCTGTAGCCCATCTTTCGGTGGTAAAGCTTATTTTATACATATCCATTAGGCCAATCTCATCACTAATGGCTATATTCTCCATATAAATTCCTTTATCAATAAGGTAAAGTGGGAATAATTGATTGCGAAATACATCAGGTTGAGGTTCAACCAATACACCTTTCCAACGATCCCTTTTAATATATTTGTGTATAGGATCGTGGTTTATACCATCATTAGCACCTACTTGAATGACAAAAGTATTGTCCAAATGTTTTGATACCTTATCATAAAAGCAAGCCAGGCTTCCCTTTGCCGGTTTATAAAAATACTTATAATATGAGAGAAATAATATGGAGTTTTGTGCGGATAAGTTAAATATCATTTTTTTATACGCCTGAGTGAAGAGTTTTTTCATTTAATATTATCCGTTGTCAAAAATCGAGAAACAATGATAATATAATTATTCTAACAAACGAAATGAAAAACATTTAAATAAAGCTAAAGCTCTAATAAATCCAACTCACTAATTATAAAATTATCAAGAATAGTTAATTACCCAAGCAGTTCATTGTAAAACTCCTCAAATTCTTTAACAGTCTTGCTGGTATGATAGACAGTTTGAATACGATCTTGAGCCGCTTTGCCATATTTCCTAATCAGTTCCCTATTGGAGATGTAGGTTTTCATCCCTTCTGCAAGCGCTTTAGCATTTGCCGGTGGAACTACTATCCCGGATTCTCCTGAAATAACAAGGTTTACATTGCCAGGGATATCGGTGATCAAAGGGGCTTTCCCTAATGACATGGCTTCAATAACAGCCTTGGTGATAGCCTCACCATAAAGAGAAGCTAACACAAATACGTCACAATCCTTTACTATTTCAAGTATATTATCCCTAAATCCAAGTAAATGAATATTCTTTTTCAGAGGGCTTTCATCGATAAGTTTTTGGAATTCCGGTTTACCCATTCCATTCCCAGCCAGAAAAAGGTGCATAGGTGTATTTTCATCCAAATAATGAGTGGCCTTTAACAAGTGAACAACGCCTTTCATTTTTCTATCATTGGCTGCACAAATAAAGCTTACATCATCTTTCTTCACACCAAAAGGACTCAAATCAAATTCCTTATCTATCTTATACCATCCTATATCATGACCTTTGTTGATTGTTCTGAATTTCTGTTTGGCCCAGGGTGCATTTTTCACAAATAATTTCCTGATAGCTTCTACTAAACAAACTACGCCATCTACTCTTGAATTAAAATATTTGAGGTACATAAACGGATCATACCATGCAATATTTCCGGTATAACCCCGGTATAAAACTACTTTTACAGGCAATCCTTTTGCCGCTGGAATTCCATTGAAATACGCCAGGCTATTAAACATCTGCAAAATGTCATATTTACCTCTGATCAACTCTTCTCTGATAAATGCTATACTTTCCTTATCCCTTTTTTTGGTAGGATGAAAGGGAATGACCTTTAGACCTTTCTCTTTAAACTTTTTATTGTAATCAGCATCCCCATAGGTCATAATGGTTACTTCATGTCCTTTCTCCTGCAAACCAATAAATATTTCAGCCTCTGGTCTTGCTGTAACTGTAGTTCTGTAATTACTAATAACTAATATTTTCATGTGTATATGTTTATTGTCAATGGTCACAACTTGTACCGCCTTAGCGGTATGCCCCAAAGGGATCCCTTCGGGAGAATTCAATAAATTTTATTCATCCTCGGTTGGTATGTTAAGGATTCTAAAATTTATGCTCATTTCATGTGTATATGTTCGTTTTAAGTTACCACATGGAATTCGCGATAAATATTCATCTGGCGGTTGGTATAAATTCGCCCTCGAATATTTATGCTCATTTCATGTATTTCTACTATTAAACTCCCGGGAATACACTGTCTTTTTTTGTGATAAATTCTGCGGTTGACGCGTTTGTTAAATTGAATATGAAATTATTAACAAAGCTTAAAAACCTTTATGGATCAAAATAAAAGGATTAATTTTAGCCCTCCAATTAAATACTCATTTCTTTTAGTATGAAGTTATCTGCTACTGTTATTACTTTTAATGAAGAAGCCAATATTGAAAGGTGCCTGAAATCACTTGAACAAGTGGCAGATGAAATAGTAGTGGTAGATAGTTTTTCTACTGACAGAACCGAAAAAATTGCTTGCCAATTTAAGAAGGTACTATTTATTAAAAATAAATTTGAAGGACACGTCCAGCAAAAGAACTTTGCAATGGAGCAGTCAACTTTTGACTATGTTCTTTCGCTGGATGCCGATGAGGAATTAAATCCAGAACTTCAGCAACATATCTTACGAATTAAATCATCCGAACTGGAAATTGCTGATGCGTATTATATGTCGAGACTCAATAATTATTGTGGAAAATGGATCAGGCATGGTGGCTGGTATCCTGATTTTAAAATACGACTCTGGAATAAATCCTTGGGTAAATGGGGTGGCACAAATCCGCATGACAAAGTAATTCTAAGTGAAAATAGCACATTGCAGAATTTAAAGGGTCAAATTCTGCATTACACTTATCAGAATACAGAGCAGCATGACAGACAAATAGAAAAATTTACTTCCATTGCTGCCCAGGAGTCATTTAGAAAAAACAAAAGAGTATTCATCATATCTCACTTAATGCTATACCCAATTATCTCTTTTATAAAAGTATATATTATAAAACTGGGCTTTATGGATGGTTATTACGGCTTAATCATCGGCTTGAAACATTCCCGCTACAAATACCTGAAATACTTAAAACTATACAGACTAAAAAAGAAGGCTACTTCCTGATGGCTTTAATAATCATTGTTTCCCCAAATAACAATGGAGTTTTAAAAAGCGTGGAAAGAATTTCCTGATTATTTTTCCGCTGTACCTTGTCCTTTTCTTCTTTTTTGAAGACCCAGTTGGTAAATACCCAGCTAAAAGGGATAAATATTGCATAAATCCAACTTATCAGCTTAACACGATTGGTTTTTACCTGCACAATTTTAAAGCCATTTGTGTGCAAAATATATCTCATCCTTTGATACGACATCATGTTAATATGATGCAAAGGGGTAGGTTTTTCTTCATTTAAAGGCACTTTACATTTATTATGGTGGCTGGTCCAGAACCATCTCCACCGCGACCTGAAAGAATTAATATTAGGTGTGGAGATAACAATTTGACCCTCCTGTTTGATCACCCTGCTACATTCCCTGATAAAAAAGAAAGGATTCTCCAAATGCTCTATTCCGTCAATACATACTACACTGTCAAAAAAACCATTGTCATAAGGTAATACTTTATTCATATCGGCTACAGCAAAATTAGGGTTTTCAACCTTCATAATATTCTCGATATCAGCTGAGTATACAGATTTTTCTTGATTGATCAACCTGTTGGTAAAAGCCCCTGCCCCGGAAGGAATATCCAGCACTTTGCCCGGATCACCGGAATCATTTAACAATTCGAAAACTATATTATGGGTATTTTTAGAAGTGTTCTCAGGAATATGTTGATGCATCTTTAATTAGTTTTGCTTCAAAGATAAAAGTTTAACTTTGTAAAAATTTTAAAATTGTGAATGTTTTACATTTAAGTTCCGAATCTTCATGGAGAGGTGGCGAGCAACAGATTGCCTATCTGATTGGCGAATTACGTACTAAAGGAATTAACCCACTTGTTGCAGGAAGACCCGGTTCAGCATTCGAGCAATATTGTGAGAAGGAAAAATTCCGCTTCTTCCCTATTGCCATGAAAAATTCTTTTGATATTAAATCGGGCTTACAATTAAATAAACTGTGCCGTCACCTGAAAATAGATTTATTGCATGCCCATAGTTCCCGCTCTCATGCTACTGCCTGGATTTCCTATTTATTGGGTAACCCTACTCCGATTATTGTTAGCAGAAGGGTAGATTTCCCTTTAAAAAACAACATATTGTCACAGCACAAATACAATATAAAGAGCTTAAAGAAAATTGCATGTGTTTCCGATGCCATCAGGAATATTGTACAACCCAAATTGCGATATCCTGAAAACTGCATTACCATTCATAGCGGCATTGACCACCAAAAGTTTGAAGGGTTTCAGGGAAGCAATTACCTGAGAACTACTTATGGAATTAATGAGGACATTACCATTATAGGAAACAGTAGTGCCATTGCCCCACATAAAGATTATTTTACATTTGTGGACACTGCCAGGCACATGGTTGAAAACATTAGCAAAAAAGTACATTTCTTCATTATTGGAAAAGGACCACTTGAGAATGAAATCAGGGCCTACATTACTCAAAGTAAAATGGATGAATACATTACGATGACGGGCTTTCTTCAAAACATTAATGAAGTTCTTCCATCATTGGATATATTTTTTATAAGTTCTGAAACTGAGGGCTTAGGCACGAGCATCATTGACGCATTTGCGTCAAAGGTGCCAGTTGTGGCCACAGCAGCAGGAGGAATTCCTGAATTGGTAAAACATGAGCAAACAGGCTTACTGGCTCCTGTCCGCGATACGGAAATGTTGGCTACTTTAATTAATAAAATGATACTAGATAAAGAACTTAGAAACAATATGATTGAGAATGCATGGAACTTATCCCTTGAATTCAGCAAGAAGGCAATGGCAGAAAATTATTATAGACTTTATAATGAAATCCTAAACAAATGAAGCGCGCTTCCATTATAATTTCCTTTTACAACAACCCCAAAGCCCTGAAACTCATTTTAGCTGCATTGCAAATGCAATCGGAAAAGGACTTTGAGGCAATAATAGCAGACGATGGCTCTAAAAAAGAGGTCGTAAATGAAATTGATTCTATTAAGAAGAATTATTCTTTTCCTGTAAAACACCTTTGGCACGAAGACCAGGGATTTCGTAAAAACCGAATCCTGAACCAAGCAGTTTTAGCTGCTGAAAGCAATTATCTTATCTTTATTGATGGAGACTGCATTCCACACCGTCATTTCATACATGACCATCTTCATTTTTCCAGAAAAAACAGAATTGTAGCGGGCAGGCGTGTCAATCTTTCGGAAAAATTAAGTAAATCCCTTACACCGGAAAACATTCTCAAAGGAAAATTGAACAGATGGCTTCCTTCCTTATTAATGGAAAGTTTTGGAGGTAAAGCTCGTTATGTGGAGAAAGCAATCTACCTTCCTTTCGAAAGCATCAATAAAGCATTAGGGAGCACAAAGAAAGGAGTGCTCGGATGCAATTTTTCTGTTCATAAAGATGGCCTTTATGCTATTAATGGCTTCGATATGCGCTATGAAATGCCTTGTGTAGGTGAAGATGTTGATCCTGAATACAGATTGAAGCTTTTGGGCTATGATGTATTTACTCCTAAATTCCGATTAATTCAGTATCATCTGTTCCATTTAAGGCAAAGCCGGGATGGCGAGAAAATTAATTTTGAAATTTTTAATGAAACAAGAAAGCATCAAATCAGTCGATGTGATGTCGGACTCGATCAACTACAGGCTTAAACCTCTGAGGATTTTAAATATTTAGCACAATAATAAATCCAATATTAACAGATTGTTTTTGATCATCATCCGAATTCCGGTAGCTCAAAACTTTTGTAACTCAGGTTGATCCCCCACAATCAAAAAAGCTCCTAAAGAAAAGTTTTTCCTTTAGGAGCTTAAAATTATTCCACATTAATTAACCCGAATAGAGTGTGTTAATTAATCAATTATCAATATCTGTAATATTCCGGCTTAAATGGCCCTTCAGGTGTTACTCCAATATAGTCTGCCTGCTCTTTGCTTAAGGTATCCAACTCAACACCAATTTTAGATAAGTGTAAAGCAGCTACTTTTTCATCCAGATGCTTAGGCAATGTGTAAACCGCATTTTCATATTTATCAGCATACTTCCACAATTCGATCTGTGCCAATGTTTGATTGGTAAATGAATTGGACATTACAAATGACGGGTGACCAGTACCACAACCTAAATTCACTAATCTTCCTTCAGCCAATAGAATAATTTGTTTACCTCCTTCTAAAGTAATTAAATCTACCTGAGGTTTGATGTTGTCCCACTCAGCATTTTTATGCAACCAGTCTACATCAATTTCATTATCGAAGTGGCCAATGTTACAAACAATGGCTTTATCCTTCATTGTCTTAAACAGATCACTGGTGATAATATCTTTGTTTCCGGTAGCTGTAACAATAATGTCAGCTTCTAGCACTGCTTTTCTCATAGGCTTAACTTCAAAACCATCCATGGCAGCCTGAAGAGCACAAATAGGGTCAACTTCAGTAACAATTACCCTCACTCCGGCACCACGCAATGAAGCGGCAGAACCTTTACCTACATCACCATAACCACCAACAACAGCTACTTTACCAGCCATCATCACATCTGTAGCTCTTCTAATAGCATCTACCAATGATTCTTTACAACCATATTTATTATCAAACTTTGATTTAGTAACAGAGTCATTCACATTGATAGCAGGCATAGGAAGTGTGCCTTTTTTCATTCTTTCGTATAATCTATGAACACCGGTAGTAGTCTCTTCTGATAGCCCATTAATTCCACCACCCAATTCAGGGTATTTATCCAAAACCATATTAGTTAAGTCACCACCATCATCAAGAATCATATTCAACGGCTTTTTATCCTCACCAAAGAATAAAGTCTGCTCAATACACCAGTTGAATTCTTCTTCAGTCATACCCTTCCAGGCATAAACCGGAACCCCCGTTGCAGCAATTGCTGCCGCAGCCTGGTCTTGTGTAGAAAATATATTACATGAACTCCAGGTTACTTCAGCACCTAAAGCAGTTAATGTTTCTATCAATACTGCTGTTTGGATAGTCATGTGCAAACAACCAGCAATTCTGGCTCCTTTCAATGGCTGTTCTTTACCATATTCTTCCCTAAGCGCCATTAAACCAGGCATCTCGGCTTCTGCCAAAGTGATCTCCTTCCGCCCCCAGGCAGCCAATGATATGTCTTTTACTTTGTATTTCTGTGTATCGATCATGTTATTGTATTTTTCTAAATAATAAGAACACAAAATTACCACATTAGTTTTATAATAGAAAGTTTAGGATTATTTAATACTGTTAAAAGTGTGGGATATTCTATAATAAAAAATGTATTTCCTTGAATTGATACCTTCTTAAAGCCCCTGATTCATCCTCAATTTTCAGGACTCCATCTGCCTCAGTGCCTCTAATTACTCCATTGAACTTACCATTTTTATCTTCATAATATGCCACAACATCTTTTTTATAAAGTTTTTCTTCGTAGAGTTGACGTATTAAGCGGGCATCATTACTTCGAAGCATTAAATAATAATGCTCAATTGCCATGATAACATCAGATAAAACTTTGTTTAACTCATACTCCACATTTGATATTTCTTTTATTGAGGTGGCTGTTTCCAATAATTTGTCAGTTTGATTCACATTCAAGCCTATTCCAACTATACTTTGAATTATACTATGCTGATTGATGTTGTTCTCAATTAGAATGCCTGTAATTTTCTTTTTGTTCACATATAAATCATTGGGCCATTTAATATACACCTTTGCCATTGGGCACATTTTTTTGAGCAAATCGTATAGGGCGAGTGAAACAATTCTGTTTAAATCAAATTGTTGTGAGGGTTTTAAGAATTTGGGTCTGAGGTAAACTGAGAAAGTTAGATTCTTTCCTGGTTCACTATACCAACTATTTCCCCTTTGGCCTTTGCCTTTGGTTTGATTTTCAGTAATCACAACGGCACCCTCAAAAAGTGTGTCTTTCACTGCCAATTCCGCTAGAAATTCATTAGTAGAATGACAGCTTGGCAGGGAAATCAGTTGTTTCCCTATAAATAAGGTATTGGCAAAGATTTTATGCAATATTATTTCGTAGATTTACAGCAAATTAACAAGTAAGTTTTGAAACCAAAAAATATTTAATGAACTCAGAAGCTTTAAGCAAAATAGTAGTGCAGGGAATGCAAGAGAAGAAAGCAAATGACGTCACTATTTTAGACCTTTCTCAAGTGAAAAATGCTGTTGCCGATTATTTTGTATTATGTTCGGCCAGCTCAGATACACAAGTAGATGCGATTTCTGATTCAGTGGAAGCATTTGTCTATAAACAAGCCAAAGAAAACACTTGGCAGAAAGAAGGTAAAAATAATAAGGAATGGATATTGCTTGACTTCGTAACAGTGGTAGCCCATATTTTTAAAACGGATAAAAGAGCACATTACAATCTGGAAAGTTTGTGGGGCGATGCTAAGATTATAGAAATAGAAAACGTGTAAAAATTTAATAAGAACATATTGCTTTATGCTTCCGTTAAGCATCCAAGCTAATTGAAACAGTAACAAAGAATAATGGCAGAAACACCAAATAATAAAGACAAAAGAAAAAAAATCATACCTAAGCCACCTCAAAAGCCCAATTATCAAGTTTGGGTTATCATTGCATTGATATCTGTGGTATTCGGAATTTCCTTATTCAGTGGCGGAAGCAGTGCCATTAAAATATCGGAAAAAAGATTTGAGAGAATGTATTTAAGTAATGACGTCAAAAAAGTGGTCTTACTTAAAAATCAGGGAGTAGTTGAAGTTTTCTTAAAAGAGGAAGCACTTCAGAATTCTAAGTATATACAGGAATTAGAAAACAGCGGAAACCCCTGGAGTTATGAAAAAGGGCCTCACTATACCTTTGAGGTACCAAGTTTGGAAATTTTCAACAAGAATTTTTCGGAGCTTGAAGCTCAGGTACCTGATTCAGAAAGAATTGGCTATGAAGTAGAAGAAAGAACTTCCTGGACAGATATGTTCTGGAGTTACGGCTTTTTAATATTCCTGCTTTTTGGAGTTTGGTTTTTAATGAGGCGCATGTCAGGACAAGGTGGCCCTGGAGGTCAGATATTCAATATAGGCAAGTCAAAAGCTGCCTTATTTGATGCTGAAAATAAAGTCAAGATCACTTTTAAAGATGTGGCAGGATTGGACGAAGCCAAAGAAGAAGTAGCAGAAATAGTTGAATTCTTAAAAACTCCTTCCAAATTTACTACATTAGGTGGTAAAATACCTAAAGGCGCATTGCTAGTGGGCCCTCCGGGAACTGGTAAAACATTATTGGCCAAAGCCGTAGCCGGTGAAGCAGGCGTACCATTTTTCTCTTTATCAGGTTCTGACTTTGTTGAGATGTTTGTGGGAGTAGGTGCCGCCAGAGTAAGGGATTTATTTAAGCAAGCAAAGGAAAAAGCTCCTTGTATTGTATTCATAGATGAAATTGATGCTATTGGCCGTTCAAGGGGAAATGGCAGAATGCCAGGCTCCAATGATGAAAGAGAAAATACATTGAACTCTCTTTTGGTTGAAATGGATGGTTTCTCCACCGATTCCGGAGTAATCATTTTAGCCGCAACCAACAGACCTGATGTTTTAGATTCTGCTTTAATGCGTCCGGGCAGGTTCGATAGACAAATAAGCATAGATAAGCCGGATATAGTAGGAAGAGAAGCCATTTTCAAAGTACATTTGAAACCTCTAAAGGTGGATGAAAAGAATGTGGATTCAAGAAAATTAGCAGCTCAAACTCCAGGCTTTGCCGGTGCTGAAATTGCTAATGTTTGTAATGAAGCCGCATTAATTGCTGCCAGAAAAAACAAAAAGGCTATTGAAATGCAGGATTTCCATGATGCTATTGATAGGGTTATTGGCGGTCTTGAAAAGAAAAATAAATTAATTTCTCCTAACGAGAAGAAAATAGTTGCTTACCACGAAGCAGGACATGCGGTTGCAGGCTGGTTCCTTGAGCATGCCGATCCTTTGGTAAAAGTAAGTATTGTTCCACGAGGAGTAGCAGCATTAGGATATGCTCAGTATCTTCCAAAAGAACAGTTTTTGTATCAGACGGAGCAGTTAATGGACGATATGTGTATGGCGCTTGGAGGAAGAGCTGCCGAACAAATTACGTTCGGAAAAATTTCTACCGGTGCATTAAGTGACCTGGAAAGAATTACCAAAATGGCTTATAGTATTGTAAGTGTTTATGGTATGAATGAGAAAATAGGAAATGTTTCTTATTATGACTCTAAAGATGGTGGTGATTATAAATTCACCAAACCCTATTCAGAAGCTACAGCTCAAACAATTGATGAAGAAGTAAGAGCACTTATTGATAATGTTTATGACCGGACATTGAAATTGCTTACTGACAAGAAAAAAGAATTGGGCATATTAGCCGAACAACTCCTTGAAAAAGAGATCCTATTTCAATCTGATTTGGAAAGGTTAATTGGAAAGCGCCCTTTTGAAGAGCAAACAACTTATGAAGCTTTCACCAATGGCAAACAGTCTATTGCTGAAGCGGATGTGAAATCCGAACAGGTTGATGAAAATAAAGATGAGGAAAAAGAGGAAGAAACTGTTGCTGATAACTCCGATAAATCAGGAGGGGATTCAGATGAAAACAAAAACTAATTTTTTCATATAACATTCAATTTGAAATAGTCCCTGAGAAATCCGGGACTATTTTTTTTACCTAAAATCCATGCCTCTCCTGAAAAAATTTCCTGTAAATGGGCTTGCGATAGATAAACTGCCCCCAAAGTAATGGGTATAGTAAATAATCCATTAGCAAAAAAGGTGATTTAAAAGTGATGTCATCCACTATAGTTGCCCCGCCATCTTTGTCACTCCTTACCACATGGTGATGCTTCCAATATTTAAGAAAGAATGGCAGTCGAACACCTTCATCAATAAATTCGAAAAGCTGATCATCTGTATGATCATAAGTAATATCACTTATCCAATGTTGTTTAAAAAAAATAAAATTAAGAACAAGGTGTACCTTATCCCCTTTTTCACATCCTCCAAATTCTTTTAATTCTACAGGAGGAAAAGGAGGATTTAACTTTAGAAATAGTTCCTTGTTAAACCCTTTTTTAACATCCATATAATTGCTCTTCACTTTAGTGTTGATTTTCAAATGCATAAGTGTAAAAGACAGGGACGCTTAAATTGTTTAAGGAAGAAGGATATATTCTACCAAGTTTAGATAGCAGTGGGGTTTCCCACTATAAAACCCACATATATAAAGCTAAATTAGTTACTGGGATTTACTTCCATATTGATGCACTTTCACTTCCCTCACAGGGAGCCTCAATTCAAATATCTTGTCATATTCCGATTCGGCAATCTCCCCCTGAGGTTTCTCGGCACCAAGGACCTCAATCTGCTCTAATATAGTATTGGAATGGCCAATCACCACAATAGTATCCGCTGATATTTCCTGAAGAATTTTCGCAAAACCCTCATAGTCTGAAGGATTATACTTTCCCAATTCAAGATTTTTTGCATCAAGTAAAGGTTTAGCTGTCTCAATAGTTCGTAGATAATCTGAGCTAAAAACTGTATCCACCTTTATATTTTTAAACCACGATGCCAGATCAACCGAACGTATAACTCCCTCTACAGCCAATGACGGGTTATCATTTATTGAGTTTTCCTTTTCAGCATGACGTACAAAATATATAGTTTTCATATTCTCTCCGGAATTACAGGCGGAAAGTAGCATTAACGAAACTATTACGAATATTGATTTTTTCATATACCAAAGTTATACAATTAGGTTTCTCTCAATATGAAAAATTAGAATTTATTTTTGACAATCAAAACTACAATTCATTAAAAGGATAAAACCATTTACAAAGAAATACTTAATCTTCTAAACAACATCAACCGCACTTTAATATCGATCAAACTTAAATTTAACACGACAAATAGGAAAGATTTACAAAAAATAATTACTTTTGAAAGCAATAAAGTTTAAAATCAGCATGGCATTAACTCCTTTAAATGAAAATTTAGGTCACTACAGAGCGGCCCATTTATTAAGAAGAACTGTCTTTGGGGCTAATCAATCCACTATTGATGCTTTTGCCTCCCTCACTCCTACACAAGCATTAGCTCAACTTTTCAAAGATGGTTTAGAGCTACCATTACCTCCTATTGATCCAAACACCGGAACAGAATGGATGAGCACAGGAACAACAGACGCCAATAGCGAAAACTTTGAATTGGAGAATTATTTCATTCGTTGGCACCTGGGCCAGTTCTTTGGAGGACTATCGGCAGAACAGGATAAACTTGCTTATATATTCCGCGAAAAGTTAGTATTGTTTTTCCATACACATTTCACAACCAAGCGATCGGTTGTTAACAATAGTCGCGCGCTCTATTTTCAAAACCAGCTTTTTAGAAAATTTGCCTTTGATGGGTTTCTTCCTGATGGATTAAATTTTAAATCACTGACAGTTAAAATCAGTGTAGACAATGCTATGCTTGTTTTTCTGGATGGAAGGCTCAACGTAAAAGGAAGTCCCAACGAGAACTATGCCAGAGAGCTCCTGGAGTTGTACAGTGCTGGCAGGGGGCTTGAAGGAGCCAATGACAATACCGGGACAGAAGGAGATTATGGTACTTTTACTGAACAGGACGTACAAGCAGGGGCAAAAGTGCTTTCAGGATTCGATGTTGACAATGATTTCTCTACTATTGATCCTGATACAGAACTCCCCTCCGGGAAAATCAAAGGAAACGGGACCATTGCCTCACAGCATGATAATTTACCCAAACAGCTTAGTAACCGATTGGGTAGTATAGTTATCGAGCCAAATGCCGAACTATTGATCAATGGTGAACCTACAAGAGAAAGTGCAATTGATGAAATAACACAATTTATTGATGCTATTTATGGCCAGGAAGAAACGGCAAAGCATATCTGCAGGAAAATCTATCGCTTTTTCGGATATCATGAGATAGATGAAGCCAGACAAAATGGAATCATTACAGACCTTGCACAAATATTTACAGATTCAAACTTTAGCATCCAAGCTGTCCTGGAAGCATTCTTCAGCAGTCTGGAATTTTATGAAGGTAATAGTGGAATAGAAGATGATGCATATGGTAGTATTATAAAATCTCCAATTGATTTAGTAGTTGGCCATGCCAGAAAATTCGAAATAGAGCTTCCTGATTTCTTACAGAATGCGGATGAGTTTTATGAGATTACTGGTTTTATGATGAATAAAATAAGTGATATGGGACTTAATTATTATGAACCCTATGAAGTAGCCGGCTATCCTGCCTATCATCAATTTCCAATTTACTACAGGGGATGGATTACAACCTCCTATCTCACTCAAAGGTATGCTTACATTCAAAGTGTGAGTTCGGGCATGATGGACAATAATCCAATTACAGTAATGAGCCCTATTGAATATGTTGAAAAAAATATTGATTTTGATTTAGCTGCCAATGCCAGAGATTTAGTAGAAGAAGTTTGTAAACATTTCCTTGCCGTATCTGCCAACATTGCTTTCGATAATACAACAAGCGAATTATCTGAAGAGAGGTTGAATTATTTTCTCAATGCTTTTTTATTGAGTTTTGACATTGATGAAGATCCTGAAAGCACCTGGACATTCCGCTGGACTAATGGGGTGGATAGGGAAACTGTCAGCAGACAATTGCAGGACTTATTTAACGCTGTACTTCAATCACCTGAATATCAATTAATGTAGTTATGCAAAGACGAAAATTCCTTAAAAAATTGGGTTTTGCTGCCGGAATGCCTTTCGCACTTTCAGGTATACCTATCCAAGTATTGGCCTCGCATGAGCCATTCAAGAATCTTCTGCACAAAAGTACCAATGATAATGTATTGGTGATTTTACAAATGCATGGGGGCAATGATAGTATGAATACTTTCATACCTATTGATGCCTATGATCAATATTATAGCAGAAGGGCCAATATTGCTATTCCATATAAAAGTGGAAATCGTACATTAATTCCTTTAGACAGTACATTGGATCTCAAAGATCAGGTTGGACTACATCCTGACATGACGGATTTCAAAGCTATGTATGATCAGGGGAAAGCCGCTGTTTATCAGGGAGTATCCTATCCGAAAAATAATGGATCTCATTTCAGGGGCCGGGATATTTGGTTTATGGGTGGCGACTATGATGATTATTTTTCTTCAGGGTGGATTGGACGATACCTTAACCAGGCTTATGCTCCCTCAGCCTATCCTGATGATTTCCCGAATACTGCCATGCCTGATCCATTGGCTCTGGAAATGGGGAACGATTCTTCCCTTCTATTTCATCAGGAAGGAAATATTCCTACCTCTATTTCTCTGGGTAATAGTCCTGGACAGCTGCTTGATCAGATTGAAAATCTGGAAGGATTTGCAGATCAGGGAGTAGATCCTAGAGGATTGCCTCCGGAATTTCTTAATGGATCTGCCTATAAAAAGGAGATGGATTGGATATTAGGTTTGGAAGACAAATCGGAAACATACATAAAAAGGCTTCAGGAAATATATTTGGCCTCAGCAGATTCCAATGTAGCATATCCGGAAATTTACCCTTTTAATGCCCCTTCAGGAAGTTTAAGGAACCCGCTAAGTGGTCAGTTAAAACTGGTGGGCAAACTTTTAGGTGGTGGCATTAAAACAAAAGTATTTTTAGTGAAGATTGGCGGCTTCGATTCCCATGCCTCGCAAGTAGAAACGGCTAATACGACTATGGGCATTCATGCCACAAAAATGTATCATATTTCAGCTGCACTCAAAGCTTTCCAACAAGACCTGAAGAATAGGGGCATTTCAGAAAAAGTATTGACAATCACCATGTCAGAATTTGGCAGACGTATACCTTCCAATGGAAGTTATGGAACGGATCATGGTAAAGGTGGTGCAGTAATGCTTTTTGGAGATAAAGTAAATGCAGGAGTATTTGGTACTAACCCTGATATGAGCAAGGATAATATTGAAATGCAGTTTGACTACCGTCAGCTTTATTCCGGCATTCTACATGATTGGTTTGGAGTAGAGCAGTCAGTCATTAATCAGGATATTTTCTTCAAAGATTTTTTCAATGCCACTGATGAGGCAGGTAACCCTCTACCAACGGTTAAAATAATTTCAGATAAGATTACAAGTAATAAAGAGTGGTTGACAGAGCGGTATAATGTATCCGCACCTTATCCTAATCCAGCCAGAAATTTCACCCATATTCATGTAAACAGCAATACAAAAGGTACTGCCACTGTGGAAATACTAGACCAGAAAGGTGCTGTCCTTAAATCAATTAAAGAGCAACTAAACCAGGGCAAAACGGAGATAAAAGTAACAACTGATTTCCTTAAGCAAGGTATGTATTATTTAAAAATTGAATCATCCTACATCCATGAAACGAAGAAACTTGTTATTCAATAGAACAAAACCTTTTATATTCCTGCTCCTGATAGGTATGTTTTCCATTTCTTCAGCGGAAGGTCAAACATTCTTTAAAAAGAAAAAGAAAAGGAATCTTTCGGAGGATTTTCTGAAAACCCAATGGTGGTTAGGAATCAGAGGAGGAATCAATTTCACCAATGCACAGCCAATCACCCGCTATTCAGGCTTTAACCCTATCAATTATTCAGAAGAATCATTGGAAAAGGAATACAAAAACTTTGAAAACCCGGGATTTCAAATGGGTTTGGATATTACTTTCTACCATGCAGGCTTTTCGATTGCTACATTTCCCTCTTTTTACATTCATAACATAGGTTATGAAAGCAACAGGCAATGGGAAGGAGAAACAGAATTTGACAGATATGAAACCAATTATGCAGTGGATCAATCCATCACTTTTATAGACCTTCCAGTGGCTGTAAAGTATGATATTTTACAACACAAGGTCAGGCCCTTTGTGATGGCAGGAGCATTTTACAGTTTCAAATTTGCTTCCAATAAGGAAGTTAACATACGCGAAACAGATTATGCTTCAGGCAGCCCGCAATCGTATGACAGAGCCACTCTTAACCTCAATAATCCGGAAGAATTCATGAATAACTGGGGGGTATTGGGAGGAGCAGGTGTAAGTTTTGATTTCTGGAATATTCGAACCATTCTTGATTTACAGTACCGACATAGTTTTCGATCAGTTGTAAACTCGAGTGAAAGGTTCAAAGAAAGTGAATTTTCAGCATTTGGAGAGGTTCAGGATGATTACAGCCTACAAAATTATTCCGGCTCTATCAGCTTTGTTTTCCCACTTCGATATATCGATAGTCAATTTAAAGCATTATAATATAATGAGACAATTTTCCTTGATTTTAATCTTAGTTGTTATTTTCTCTTCTTGCAAAGAAGAGGAATTTGACCCGGAATCTGCATTTCTTCAGATTTATGATGACAACAACTACAATGTTTCCTATCAGCCAGTAGGCTTAGGAGCCTCTGATAGCAATATTTTTATGCTCGCAAAGCGCAACCTGGATGTGAGTGCTTTTTCCGGAATTAACCTGATTGTAGCTGATTTACAGGGTAAATTCAAGAGAGAAACACAACTGGAAGATCACTTTGTAGCACCCACCAATGGGTTAATCAAGATTGGAACTACCCATTACTTCGTTTGTATGGATAGAAATAGCTTAAGGCCCTATCTCGCTAGTATTTCATCATCAGGGGAACAAGTAAATTTTTCCGCCTTAAATTTATCTGCATCCTATCCGCTGGCAGCTGCCAAAAGCAGGGATAACAGAATTATTTTATTAAGCTATAATCCGGAGGACAAAGCTTCTGTTTTATCAGAAATTGATCCTGATGGTACAATTATAAAACATACTCAGTATTCTATTGGGCCTGGTGATGATGTACTTACTGCAGTAGTGAACCATTTCACCAAAAGAAGTGATCGACTGCCATTCTTTTGTGGACAAGCACCTGATGGCAGTTATTATTTTAATGGATTCTATAACTATACACTTTCATTGGTTTTTACCGGGTTTGGAGAAAATCCTACGGGAGTAATTCAAGGACAGGGATTAAATGCAGGGATGAAAAGCTTATTACCTATTGGAGGAAATAATTTCGCATTTATCGGCTTTCAATTTTCTGATCATTTTATTTCAGGCAACCTGGCGCTGTCTACCAGTGACATTACCTCCTCAGTGAATTATTTCAACAGGAATATTCCTGAAATATCTGAAAAAGCCAATAGCAAAATTGCTGCTTATAATGCAGAAATAACAATTATTGCATCAGAAACAGAAGGTCGGCAGGTAGTGTTATACTTTTACGATACAACAACAGGTAGTTTACTAAGTACTTACTATATCGGCACCTTGAATCCGTTCACTTTAGCTGATATTTTGGTTTTTGAAGATGGAAGTATTGCTGTCACAGGTACCACATTTTTAGCTGGGAGATTTGAAAGAGTTTATTTAATGAAAATTAGCAAAGATCAGGTGCTGGAGATCCTATAGCATTCAATAAAATGAAACCAAGGCAGGATTTATGTAGAAATAATGTGCGCTCAGGCTTGAGGAAATGCTACAATAAAATTAGCTCCTTTACCCAACTCGCTCTCGCACCAGACACTACCATTCATTTCTTCCACATATTTTTTTACAATCGACAAGCCAAGTCCTGTGGAAGATTCATCGCCTGTTGGTTTGGCACTTAAGGTTTGATACTTGGTGAAAAGCTTGTTTTGATCCGGCTTTGAAATCCCGGGCCCCTCATCCCTGATGTTAATATGATAGTATCCTTCTATTTCATCAGATCCGATATAAACGGTTGTATTGGTAGGTGAAAATTTGATGGCATTGCTCAAAAGGTTTTCATAAACCTGTCGGAGAAAAAAAGGATCTGCCAGGATAGTTAAATTACCTTTTAAGTCCTTACTTTCAAGCCTGATATTCTTAAATAAAGCCTTTTCCTTAAAATCTTCAATAGTATCCCTCATCACAGCTGCCATATCAACTTCATTCATCACATAATTGAGGGATTTTTTACCAATTGCTTCCAGGTCAAGGATGCGCTCAACCAGTTCTTTCAAATGCTGATTAGAAGATTCCAGCTTTTGATAAATCATGAGTTCATCCGCATCCCATGTGTCGTTTTTAAACCCCAAAAGGTTTATTAACCCGCTCATTTGATTAATAGGACTCTTCAGATCGTGAGCTACTATTCCTATTAGCTCATCCTTTTGCTTATTGATGTTGGTAAGCTCAATATTCTTTTTTTGCAAAAGCTGCCTTTGGTGTGATATCTCAGCTTTCTGAGAATTCAGTTGGTTCAGAAGCTTTTCCATTTCCTTACCTTTTTCAGTAAGAAGCATATTATCCCTTGCTCTGATACGATTGGTTTTTATTAGCAATAGAACGATTAAAAAGATAAAAATCAATCCCAAGCTGATGGAGATAATTATTAAACGCTGTAGCTCCTGTTCTTTTTGGGAAGCCAACAAACTTTGACTTTGTATTTCTTTTTCTTTGGTCAGGAAGTTTATTTCATCTCTCTGATTTCCTATAGATTGATCCCCTGCCAATGACCAAATTAGTTCAGAATAGTCATTTCCAAGATATTTCCTGATAATCTTATCTGCCTCTGCCTTGTATAAATAACTATCAAAATAATCTCTCACAGGTTTATCCCAACCTTTATCCTGCTGGTAAATAAATCTATACCCGTCTCTCTTCACTTGAAAAACACCTTGCCTTTTTACCTGGCGTCCTTGATTTATTTCAATCACATAAAAAGGTAGCCCTATATAACCAATAATTTTTTTGTTTTTACTTACCAGCTCGATGATATTTTCTTCACTAGCGGCTTCAATATATTCCAGATTTAGATCATAAATATTTGAAAGATTTTTAAGATCTGCCTCATAGGTGGTATTGGATATTGTAGCAGCCTCAAACCCATCAATTTTTTCCATCAGAACATCTGCATCTTTGAGAAATGGGACAGAAATATGAGTAATCAATACACTTACATCAGGCATATAAGCATTTGAAAATGCCACTAATTCAGCTCTTTCATCAGTGCGGGAAAGGTTAGAAACCCCAAAAGCATTGCCATCACTTTTAATTACATTACCCACCAAATCCTCAAAGGCACTTACTTCAATCCAATCCTGGAAAATCTTTACCTGATGTTTTTTCTCTACAAATCGAAAAAACGAATCCAATATTTCTTTCTCGATACCTTTAAGCTTTCCAAATTCATCCTTGTAAACAAATGGTTTTGATGGAAAATAGAAAATAGTGACTTTCCCTGAACCATTTTTCAAGATATCATTCCAATCATTTGCTAAAACTTGATTGGAAAATAATACAAGTACTAAAAAGAATAAAATATTTTTCACTTGCTGAATTTAATTCTCAATGGGCATCACTAACTTATTCCCACAGAAGAAAGTTTGTAAAGCATTTTTGTCTATTAGGAATACTGTAAAATTGAGTTTTCCATAACCCTGTTTATTGAACTGAAAACTAAATATATAAATATTAGCTGATTAATCTAATTGGAAATCAGATTTGATGAGTAAAGAAAATGAAATGAGTTAGTTATTGTTATTGTTGAAATCACCTCTTTTGATTGACCTAAATAGCTCAACCCATGCCATTGGATTTAATAGAGGATTGACAGGAACAGAGTTGCGTGTGCGGTCATAATAGGCTTGCTGTTGCACAAACCAACGATGATTCATGGAGCCATCAGCAGGTAGGTTCATGTACATTTCTTTTAAAACTGCCGGATCCATGTTTTTATTGATATTATCGTATTGAGTAGGTAGCTGCATAGCTAAAATCGCTTTTTTGAAAGCATCCGCAGTTGGGGGTAAATTATAAACCTGTACTTCATTCAGTACAGTAGTGTCAGCTTTTAATGTAAAAATTACTTTTAACGTTTGACCTTTTACCTGAGGAATAATATACTTACTTTTTTTAAAACCAACTGCACTAATAATAAGGCTATCCCCTTCCAAAGCAGGCATAGAGAAGAATCCGTATGAATTGGTAGATGTCCCCCTTCCAAAGACCGGAGTGTAAATATGCACCCCCGGTACTCCTGCACTGTCCTGGTCCAAAACAACTCCTGTGAATTGGATTACTTCTTGAGTGGATTTCCCTTCATCCTGCGAAAAGCCTAAAAAGGGCATCAAGAAAATCAAAAAAGCAGATATAATATATTTCAGTAAATTCATTCTAGGGCAAATATAACACTTTACACGCAAGATTCTAAACGATTTACCATTGTAATAGTTCCTTAAATATTGCCCGTGGCGTGAGAATCTTGTACATAAATAATTCAAAATACTTATTGATAATATGAAGCTAATAAAATTAGCTATATTATCTTTACAAAAAGATGGAATTTTAAAAACATGCGACTTAAAAATTTTACACTCAATTTTAGTGTTCAGGTTTTTAAATGTCTGGCTGATGATTCTCGTTTAAGAATTTTATTTCAAGTACATGAGAATCAACAAATGTGCATTTCTGATTTGGAACTTATCCTTAATTTCACGCAGGCTAAAACATCCAGACATTTGCTATATTTAAAAAACAATGGAGTGCTTAATTCGCGAAAAGTAGATCAATGGGTTTTTTACAATGTGAAAGAAGAAGTGAAGGACTTATTATCTCAATCCTTCAGATTTGTGGAGAAGGATCAATTATTACAAAAAGATTTAGAAACTTTCAAAGTGATGTACGCCAACAGAGAACTTGCTTTAAACAAACTACATAATAGAAAATGGGTTATATAAAGTCATATCAACACATTTTTTTTGATTTGGATCATACCTTATGGGATTATGAAAGAAACTCCACAGAAGTGCTTGAAGAACTGGTAAAAAAGCATCGTTTGACAGACCGTGGAATTCCAAGTGCACTGGAGTTTTCACAAACTTTTGAGAAAGTAAACCAAGTGCTCTGGAGCGATTTTAATAAAAATAAAATTTCCCGCAGTGCCATTCGTGACCAAAGATTTTTAAAAATACTGGCCAATTACCAAATTGAAGATAATGTTTTGTGCAACAAGCTATCCGATGAATACTTAATGCAGTGTCCAACCAAGCCTCATGTTTTGCCTTATACTTTCGAAATGCTGGATTATTTAAAGGAGAAATACCATTTACATATCATTACCAATGGGTTTGATGATGTACAATATTTAAAACTGGACAAATCCAGGCTTAAACCTTATTTCAAAACAGTAGTCACTTCCGACAGTGCCGGCTACAAAAAACCAATGGCTTCTATATTCAAATTTGCCATCGACAAAGCGGAAGCAAGGAAAGAGGAAAGTATCATGATTGGCGACAATTTGCAAACTGATATGTTGGGTGCAAGAAATTTTGGAATGGACCATATATATTATAATCCATCAAAACTAAGGCATCAGGCTAGCGTTACTCATGAAATAAGTTGCTTAAGTGATCTGCAACATATTCTATAATTTTATTTTTTTAAAAAAGATATTAAGTTTATTTTCATAACATATTAACTATCTAGTAATTAAGAAGACTTTTACTTGTGAAGTTATACCTAAGAATGAGAATATTTCATTCTTAATTTTAATTCTTTTACAAGATTGGAACAATAATTGCATAAATAGTCGCAGAAAGAAATGAATTTGTATCTGAATAGTAAGTTTATAACCTGAAATCTACCAATGACAACCACAAAACTAAAAAGCTCCTTATTTTTATTATTTATAGGATTTACGCTTTCTGCACTTGCACAAGACACTACCGGCTTTACAAGATTAAATAAAACAGATTTTCAGGTTTCTGATGCTTTTACTGAAAATGCGGATGCTGTTATTCTACGTGATAGTGGCTATAGCTATTATAATGAAAATATGGAATTAATTTTCCTCCACAATACCAGAGTAAATATTCTCCAAGAATCAGGGAAATCCTGGGGAAATGTAAGAATTCCCTATAACAAAGAAGATTCACTAATAAACATTGATGCTATTGTTTATAACCTTGATGGGGATAAAGTAATATCTACTCAGCTTAAAGCCAGTGAAATTAAATCTGATACCATTGAAGGCGGTATAGTAGAAACTTATTTTTCTCTACCGAATGTAAAAATAGGTAGTATTATAGAATACACCTACACGTTAAAAATAAATGAGTGGCAAGCAATCAATAACTGGTATTTTCAGAATGAGGTTCCGGTTTTGAAATCCACCTACTCTACTAAAATCCCTTCATTCATGTTGTTCTATAAGAATCTTGAAGGCGTAAGAGGCCTGGATAATTTAGAAAGATCTCTTGTGAAGGATTCTGTTATGGGAGAAGAGCGCTCAATGGTTATGGAAACTTACACAATGGATTCAATCCCAGCTTTTATTCCTGAACAAGATATTCCGGGTGGAGATTATTTCATTTCTAAAATCAAATTTCATTTGGCAGAATATACTCTTCCCGGAGAAGAAACAAAGTTTTTGCTACCTGAAAGCTACGAAGAATTAGCTTTTAACTGGGCAGGAGATCCATATTTTAAGCAAGTGTACTCCAGGTCTAACATTTTAGTAGATAGAATAAATCAAATCTATCATAAGGAGTTCTCACCTCTTAAAAATATACAGAGCTTCTTTTATTTTATCAGAAATAATTTTACTGAGGATATTAGCCAGGAAAGTACAGAATTGGAAGATGTGTACAAAACAAAACGTGGAAGTGCACAACAAATCAATATGCTATTGACAAAAATACTCAATCAGGCAGGCTTTGATGCTTATCTGATTGCTTTAAGTACCATCGACAACAGGCCAACTTATCCGGAGTATCCGAATTTTGAAGTATTCAATCATTTTGTATCAATGGTCAGAGTAAATGGTCAAAATTATTTTATTGACGCCTCAGATAAAAACCTGTTATTTAATATGCTGGAGCCAAACAGTGTAAACAACAGTGGACTGGTAATCTCAAGAACAGCCCCCGGATTTGTTCCATTTGAGTTTAACTTCCAGGATAAGGAACAGACTGTAGGTGATTTTACCATAAGTGATACTGCTACGGTAAGTGGCACACTTGAAGTGAAAAGGGAAGGATATAGTGTTTATAACTTTGATACAAGATTCTTAAGTAGTAACAGAACTTACAATGATTATTTAATAGAGACACTTTTCAGTAATCTCAAATGGGATATCAAAAAGCATGAAGTAAATGACTTGTTTGAAGGTAATAAAGTCATTAAAGAATATTTAGAGTTCAAAAGACCTGTTGATTCAATAGCAAAAAACTATATGCGTATCAAGCCTATCGTTTTTAACGAATATGAAGTGAATCCTTTCCCTGAAAAAGAAAGGCAAAACCCTCTTACAATTTACACCCCAATTTTAAGAAAAGCCAGCTACAATTATACTATACCCGAAGGTTGGGAACTTAAAAAAGTACCTCAATCGAGAAGCTTTGCTTTAAATGGAAACAAAGCAAGATTTATGTATAATAGCAAGATGAATGGCTCCAAATTAACCATTGAATATTCACTGGAAGTAGATCAGGTAATTTATATGAGCTCAGAATATACAGAATTACGAAGCTTCTTTGAAATGGTGGTACAGCTACTGAACCAGGATATTATATTGATCAAATAAAATTGTTACAGATTTAATTGCCAAAAATAGTTGGTAAAATGCCTTAAAACTGATTGTAAACAACTGATATTAAGATAGATATACTTATTTTGACTAGAGCTCATTGAAATGTGTTTCAATGAGCTTTTTTTTGTAT
>NZ_JAEQBW010000014.1 GCF_016679925.1 Marivirga aurantiaca | reverse complement strand
TTCCAGTTGGTAAACCTTATTGCTGATAGGTTGCTCCTCAGCAGAGCCTACTTCCTCTTCAGATTTACAATCCTAAGATAATACAATTACTAGATAAAAATCACCAACTATTTTTGACATCATTACCAAAGAAAAAGCTTTGATTTAATTCAAAGGTCGGGAGATTCTGTAATAACAGTCTTGGTCTAAACCAATGTCAGAATTTTACATTGTTGTATAGCTTACTGAAATTGGTGGGGTCAATTCCTAAATAGGAAGCAATATATTTGTGGGGGACAAGCTGAAGTAAATGAGGGCTTCTTTGACAGAATTTTTTATACCTTTCTTCCATTTTTAATGAATGGAGCTCCACATGCCGGGTTAATACTCCTGCTAAAACCGCTTCTGTCATTTTTCTAAATAAACGTTCTATTTGATGTGACTGGTCAAATAATGTCTGTAAATCATCATATGATAAATATTCCATTTCACTGTCTGTTAAACAGCTGAGGTAATAGCTTGAGGGTCTTTGAAAGGAAAATGAATCAGGAATAGCGCACAAATTAGGAGAATAAGTAAAAGCTATGACATGTGTGTTTCTTTGGGTTTCAAAACAGGACATCTGAACCCCGCTTTTAACAAAAAAAAGCTCCTTCTGAATTTGTCCCGGAGCTGTTATTAGATCTCCTTTTTTGAAATTCCTGCTTTTTAGATTTTTGGTCAGCAAGCTGTAATCTTCTATACTGAGATCGTGAAAAAGTTTGAAAAACTCATATTGTTCCATAAAACATAGTTTCTGAAGTTTTCATCTAAGGCTACTTTATTTTTCGATATTTCGCATCCTCTTAAGAATTATTCATTCCGTTTTTCACCTTACATTCAGGCATGTGCCTCACAGGAAAGTTGCAGGAGTTAGCGATGAAACACATTTTGTTTGCTTCTTTATGTAGTTCATTTGCCTTATCTATTTGTGCCGGATCTGTAATAATTACAGTGGGTCGTAAAACAACTTCTGTAAAGTGCCCTCCACTTTCTTTTGTTTCTTCCATTGTCCCGCTTGCCTTGTCTGTATAATCCACCACTATTATTCCATTTACTGCGCATAAATGCAGGTACCATAGCATATGGCAGGCTGATAATGATGACACTAAAAGATCTTCAGGATTATGTCTGGAACTATCACCCAAAAATGCCGGGTCTGATGAAGCCAAAATATCTGGTTTATTGTCAATAGAAATGGTGTGGTTACGATCGAATGATCGATAGTCTTTTGTTCCGAGTCCTTTATTGCCGATCCAGACAATCGTGGCATTATAATGATGTGTTTTTGCCATACTTTTTTGGTCTTTAGGGTGGGTGTTTGTTCGTAAATGTGTTTTTTAATCGTTCAATACATTGATAACTAATTTTCCCCTGGCTTTTCCATTTCCGAGACAGGCCAGCGCATCAGGAACCTCTTCTAATGAATAACTTTTATCAATAATAGGTTTTACTTTTCCTTCTTCAAAAAGCTCCTTAATAAATGCTATGTCCTTGTTGGCTTCATGTATTAAAACACTTACTTTTTTATTTTGGCTCCCTGAAATTAATGAACCGAATATTGCTGTTTGAAGAAGTGTAGAAATACTGCCTCCAACAATCACACAAATGCCATTGGCCATTAATGATTTTTTATATTCAAAAACTGAACGAGATGCTACCACATCAATAATCAGATCATAACATTGCCCGTTTTTAGTAAAGTCTTCTTGTTTATAATCAATCACATGATTCGCTCCTAATGAGCTGAGCATTTCTAATTTTTCAGCACTGTCTACAGCGGTCACTTCTGCCCCAAATAATTTCGCCATTTGAACTGCAAAAGTACCAACGCCTCCACCAGCACCAATAATTAAAACCTTCTCCCCTTTTTTAAGCTGTTTTTTATCCCGAAGGCTTTGGAGGGCGAGTACAGCCGCATGCGGAGTGGCAGCAGCTTCCTCAAATTTCATACTTGCTGGTTTTAATGCTAATGTGTTTTCAGGAACACAAACATATTCAGCAAAGCCTCCCCAATATGTGGAGATATCACCAAATACCTCATCTCCCAATTTAAGTTGCTCCACTTTTTTGCCAACGTCCTCTACCCGTCCGGCAATATCACAGCCTAATATATTGTGTTTTGGTTTAAAAATCCCAAACAATAAGCGATACAAATAGGGTTTTCCGGTAAGAAGATCCCAGTCCCAGGAATTTACAGATGCAGTATGAATTTTTACCAAAACCTCGTTCTCTTTGGGAATCGGTTTATCTAGCTCTTTCAGATGAAGAACTCCTGGCGTGCCATATTTGGTGTAGACAATTGCTTTCATTTTCGATAAAGGATACTGAAGTTAAGAATAATCACATGCTAAATTAGCATTTTATTGACTCCATTTTCTCCTTTTCGATTTGCTTGTCACCCCAGATGCGTAAATAATTTATAAAAGGAATAAGTTCTGCTCCCGTTTCCGTTAGTGAATATTCCACTTTAGGTGGCACCTCGTGATATACTCTTCTATTAATGAGATTGTCGCTTTCCAATTCTCTTAGTGTTTGTGTCAGCATTTTAGGAGTAATATCTGTCAATGCTTTCCGAAGTTTACCATACCGCATTATCGTTTGATCATTTAAGTACCATAAAATTCTGCCTTTATATTTTCCTCCAATCCTTCTGAAAGCATAATCCACTGAACAAACAGCTTCGTTAACATATTTTTTCATTTTTTTTTACGGTTTTAGTATTGATAATCAGCAATAGTATGCTTTTAGATACTAGTATACAAAAAAGTGCATACTTGTTTGAAAGATAGTGATAAAATACTTTTGTCTTTCACTTAAAAATAAATGAATGAAATCAATAGTAATCAAAAATAGCTATGGTCTGGACAATGTGAGTACAGAAGAACAACCTATACCCACTATACAATCAAATGAGGTCCTGGTAAAAATTAAATCCATATCACTTAACCAATTGGATTTAATGATTGCCAAAGGTGCATTGGGTACAAAGCTTCCCCATGTGCTGGGATCAGATGCTGTAGGAGTTGTGGAAAAAACAGTTAACAGTATATCCAAATTTAAAGTTGGAGATGTCGTTTCAACCCATTTTATTCAATCGTGGCAGTCGGGAAATTTACAAGCCTCCAACCTCCTAAATAGGTTGGGTACGGATGTACCAGGTGTTTTTTCAGAATATATAGCTTTATCCGAAGATTCTCTGGTTAAAATTCCTGCGAATCTTACTACTGAAGAAGCTTCCACTTTACCTATTGCAGGACTTACTGCCTGGGAAGCCCTTTTTAATGTCGGTGGCTTAAAGGAAAAACAAACTGTTTTGTTACAAGGAACAGGTGGGGTGTCAATTTTTGCCTTGCAATTTGCCAAATCAATTGGGGCAAAAGTGATTATTATTTCAAGCTCCGATGAAAAGATTGAGAAAGCCAAATTATTAGGGGCTGATGAAGCTATTAATTATAAAACAAACCCTGATTGGCCTAAAAAGGTGTTGGAATTAACCAAAGGAGCCGGTGTGGATTTAGCTTTGGAAATGTCATGGGCGGAAATTGGCAAAACGACTACAGTAATGAGGTTTGGAGGAAAAATTGCTGTCGTTGGTTTGTTAGGCGGTGCCAATGTAAATTTATCAGTATTTGATATTAATCAAAAAAATCTCTCTATAATAGGCGTACAGGTTGGTTCAAAAGCTTCTTTTGAAGAAATGAACAAAAGAATCGAAACTCATGATATTAAGCCGGTAGTGGATAAATTTTTTCCGCTTTCCGAGCTTTCTGAGGCTTTAGATTATTTTGACAAAGGAAAACATTTTGGAAAAGTTGTCCTCACGTTTTAAAGTTTATACGCTATCCAGATAAAGGATAGCGTATTTTTACTGCTCTGAACTTACCTGTTCTCTTTCAAAATTAAAAGATGAGACAATAAAACAATGGGTACTACCACTGCAGGCAGCAAGGTAAAAGGAAACTCCAAAATGGCCACATTCGGCTGCTCATGTGCTAATTGTTGAATTGGTGATGGAAGTGACAGAATAGCTATCATGACAATTACAGTTAAAAACCCAATACCAAGAATATTCCAGATTCTCAACAATCGCTTATTGATATTTCTTTTGACAAAAGCCAAATAAAAAACCAACATGATAGCAGAAAGACCTATGACTATATCAAAGTTCCAGCCTTCATAGGTCATAATAACAGGAACCTTTCCATGGAGAAAAAGCTGGTAAAGGGTAATTTCCACAGGAAGTCTTACAATATGGATTGCCACCAACACATTCCGCTTTACTTTCGCGATTTCTATTTTTTTATAGAAATAAATGGTATAAAATATGGCCGGTACAATTACTAACAGCATTCTTGGCGGCAAAGTCTCTGTATTTAGAAAAAATCCGGAATATGAGAGTACTGCTATAAAAACTGCCCACAAACTAAAGAAAATCAAAACTTTTTTGTCTTTGCCTGTACCCAGAAAAAATAGTACAAGCGATAAAAGAGTAATTCCAATAAAAGCGAATTGTAGTGTTTTCATAACGATCCGGAGAGAGAATTAATGGTTAAACTGTCTCAAGTGGTGATCTGCATGTTTGTAAATATATTGTCCAATTTGATCATTGCTCATTTTACCAAAGAAAGGATGTACAAAATGAGGGTTTGAAAACCTGATGTATTCATTGAGCAATTCAATCCACTTGTTTTTTTCTGCTTCAAAATTACCTGAGCCTGTAATTTTTAGTTCCGGATGGGTTGGTCCATTCGGTTTCAACCTGCTTTCATCTTTAAGAATGCTTTTTAAGGCCATTTTACCAAAAAGTCTTCCAATGAAGAGTCTTTCATATTTCTTTCTTCCTAAAAACATTTCTTCACTTAAAGTACAATGTTTCAGCATTTGGTAAGCATCCATTTTACCCCATTGCGCTTTGCTCTGAGGAGTAAGTGAATTGATTCTATCAATCATTTCCACAACTGTGTTTTTGTCGAGTATAGATTTCATCTTTTTGTTTTGGATCAAATCTATCGCTTTAAGAATAAACTCCTCTTGCCATATGACAAGAAAGTCCGTTGAGGATTAATATTCCAAAAAAACTTAACTAGGGATAAATCTGAAATTTATTCACTAGCGATTTCTTTACGGATTCGACTAAGGGATGTATCAGTAACACCTAAATAAGTTGCCAATTGTTTTAAAGGTACATTTTGGACTATTTGAGGTTTTTCCTTTACCAGTTTTTTATACCTTTCTTTTGCCTGATCTGTAATCATGGAGATACTATTCTGCTTTAGGGCAAAATAACTTCCTACAAGCCGTGCCCGGCCATGCTCCCTAAAGGTTTCTATGCTGTGAAACAAGTGCTGAAAAGTTTCAAAATCCAGTTGCCAACAAATACAGTCCGTTAAAGCCTGAATGTTTTCTCTTGTTGAATTTCTTAAAAAGAAAGAGGGCCAGTCAATGACCACATCTCCCACAGAATAAAAATTAGTGCTAATGTCTTTCCCTTCAGGATCTGTTGCAAAAGAACGAACAAAGCCTTTTTCAATAAACCAGTATTGATTGGCTACTTTACCTTCATTGAGGAGAAAGTCATTTTTCAGAAAATCTACTTTTTTATATTTTGGGAGAATGATTTCCAATTCTTCTTTTTTGAATTGTTGGTCGTTGAAGATGTTTGTCAGAAAGTGCTTTTCGTTCATGATATTTCTTTGAAGGGTTGGGGGTTGCGAATAACTTGGATCTCTATTTTCACTTCTCCTGATCAGCATATCTCCAATAGGAAACAGTAGCGATATAGCCCAGTACACTTGTCAGGATTAAGATTAAGTAACTATATGTATCAAGTTGTTCTTTATATTCTCCTCCGGCACCACTAAAAAGTCCCGGAACCGACCAGGGAAAATAATAGCCAAAGCCTGTGGCGGCTATTATCTGAGAAAATACTAGGGCCAAAGCAACAAAACCTAAAGGCCCCAGATATCCTTTGCTCCAAATGGCCATAAATGCCACCGGGGTGCCTATTATAACAGTTAAAACTGTGGTAAGAAAATAATTTGTGGCATGTGCAGTGATCAGGTCAGTTGTAGGTGCGGGTAATTGTAAAAGTAAGCCAATAAGCGCCCCCACAACTAAGTTAGAAACCGTAAGGACAAAGCACCAAATTACATAAAGGCTATATTTCGCATTTAAAATTTTTATCCGTGAAGTGGGCAATGCTAATAAATCCTTGGCTGTATCATCAGAATATTCTCTTCCGAAAATCCAGCTGGCTACAAATCCGAATATTAAAACACCACCTACAGCTACTGCCTGTGTCAAAATTTCCAAATAGGAGTTCCAGTTAGCTGAAAAATTCATCATTTGTGCTTTAGCACTTAAAGCCCCGGCATTTTCTATGGCAACAGGATCATTGAGAATTAACATGAATACTCCTCCCATAATGGGTGCTAATGAAAAAGCAATAAAAGTGACCCACACAATTTTGGCGTGCCTGATCTTCAATAGCTCTGCTATAAATGCTTGTTTCATCTTATATTTCTCAAAAAATACATTTCTAAATCTTCGGTGAATAGATAGAGCTGCTTCGGAGGAAACCCCGCCTCTGTCAGTATCCTCGATAAATTTTCAGGTTGGAGAATGGCTTTCTTTTCATTCAACTCGATTTCATTTTCATCATTTATAACTGCCGCATAATTATTGCTTGATAAGTACTTAATGGCCGCTGTATTATCTGTAGTTTGTACCACTACTTTTTTGATAAGCTGTTCTGAAAGCTCCTGATTAGTAAGCTCTTTAATTAACTTTCCATTACGGATAATACCAATTCTGTTAGCAATTTTGGAGACCTCTCCTAAAATGTGACTTGAAAGAAAAATAGTAGATCCGTTCCTGGCTAGTTTCTTTAGCAATTCTCTTACTTCTACTATTCCTTCCGGATCCAATCCATTAATGGGCTCATCTAAAATTAATAATTGAGGTCTGTGCATAAGGGCTTTTGCCAGACCTAAACGTTGTTTATTTCCCAAAGACAAATGTTTGGCTTTTACATTTTTATATTTAACTAGCTTCAAATCCTGTATAATACTTTCTAGCAAGGAAAGATCATTCAGCTGACGCAGATGATAATAGACTTTCAGGTTTTCAACCACAGACAGATTGGGATAGGAGTTTGGTGTTTCTACCAGGTAGCCGACATTATTCCATAAGTTAAATCTCGGGTTCATCTTTTTTCCGAAAAGGCTAAGCTCTCCTTCATCAGGCTTAATCATTCCCAGCAACATCCTTATTAATGTGGTTTTTCCTGCACCATTGAGACCAATAAATCCATAGATTTCTCCCTCATTCACATGAATACTAATGTTATCCGAGGCGGGAGTAACTCCATAGAATTTTGAAAGGCTTTCGGTTTTAATTATTTCCAAAGGTTCAGTGATTTTTGCCTATAAAGCGCTACGATTATTAAATAAGAAGTTCGTTTACACTCTTCCATTTAAATATAATCATTTTATAAACAAAGATGCTTTTTTAAAACAGAAGGATCGGAAGTAGCATAAACAGAATAAATAAACAAGGGACAGCAAATATTCTTTTATTTGTTTAAATTAAGCATAAATTTAAACACTTAGTATTTTCAAAACTATGAAATAGCCTGCCCCAACTATCCTGGGGTAACCATTAAAAATCAAATAACATGAAAACGCTTATTCTCCTTCTCGCTTCCCTTTGCATGGCCAACATTGTTTGGGCACAAAATGAATCATCTTCCTATGATCAGGAATTGGCCGACTCCTTAGGCGCTGATGATTATGGCATGAAATTATATACATTGGTAATGCTAAAAACCGGAAAAGTAGTAATTGAGGACAAAAAAGTAGTAGATAGTTTATTTCGGGGCCACATGAATAATATTGGACGACTGGCTGAAACGGGTCAGCTAATTGTAGCAGGGCCATTAATGAAAAATGAAAAAACTTACCGCGGTATATTCATTCTTACAGTAAAAGAGGTTGAAGAAGCTAAAAAATTACTCGCCACAGATCCTGCGATCAGTGAGGGTTTGTTAGATTATGAATTGTATGGCTGGTACGGAGCTGCTGCTTTGCCCGTATATTTGGAAACCCAATCTAAAATCACAAAAATCAATCCTTAAGTTTTTAAGCTTTATCGGTTTCAGCCATTATCTTTAGGCAAATTGATGAGATGAACATCCAATACATACTTGAACTTATAGGAACTTTTACTTTTGCCATTTCCGGGGCATTGGCTGTGCAAGGAAAATCCGAGGATTGGTTTGGAGCAGGCTTTACCGGTTTTGTAACCGCTATAGGTGGCGGTACTTTACGTGATGTTTTACTAGGCAGTTATCCCCTTACCTGGATTACGGATATTTATATCATTTACACCATTTTGGTAGCCATTTTAATAGCTGGTTTTTTTAATAAAGTACTCCAAAAACTAAGAAGGACGCTGAGTATTTTTGATACTTTAGGAATTGCACTTTTTACCGTAGCGGGTGTAGAAAAAGCCTTATCATTGGGTGTTCGCTGGGAAATAGCTGCTATAATGGGTATGTTTTCTGCTGTTTTTGGCGGGGTAATCCGCGACACCTTAATTAATGAAACACCTGTTTTATTCAGAAAGGAGATTTACGCCAGTGCCTGCCTGGCAGGTGGATTGTTTTACGTTATGCTTAATTCTTTTGATATACCAAGAGACTGGAACTTTATCTGCTCCGCTTCATTTATTGTAACACTTCGGGTATTCGCTGTGAAATATCATATTAACTTTCCCCAGATTTAATCACTCAACAAACTATTTTAAAATTTAATCTTCAGGAACCAACTTCACTATTTTTCCACCATCCACTGCTACATAAATATAGCCATCCGGACTTTGAGCCACATCACGAACCCTACCAATTCCCTCCAAAAGCTTTGCCTCTTTTACATATTTGCCATTTTCAATTACTACTCTGCATAAATATTGAAATTTTAGTGCCCCCAGTAAAATGTTGTTTTTCCATTTGGGATAGCGATCACTATTTACAAATGTCATCCCACTGGGTGCAATGGATGGATCCCAATAATGGATAGGATCTTTTATGCCCGGTTTTGTTGTTTCATCAGAAATTACACCCCCGCCATAGTCTACTCCATAAGTGACTTCCGGCCATCCGTAATTTTCTCCTTTTTTCATAATGTTCAGTTCGTCCCCTCCTTGCGGCCCATGCTCATGGCTATAGAGCTCTCCGCTAGCGGGATGAAAAGCCATGCCTTGTATGTTTCTGTTTCCGTAAGTCCAAATGCTGTGAGATGCCTCCGGATCAGAAACAAAGGGATTGTCTTCCGGTACACGTCCATCATCATGTAATCTGTGAACTTTACCATAAGGGTTTTCTAATTTTTGAGCATTTTCTTTTTCTCCGCGTTCTCCTATTGAGAAAAAGATGAAACCTTTGTCATCAAAAACTATTCTGGAGCCAAAATGCACTCCGGACCTGGTTTTAGGAAAAGATTCGTATATTACTTCCTGGGAGACAAGTGCATTACCTTCTAATTTAGCACGCATTATAGCTGTACTTGCTCCTCCATCTCCAGGCTTGGAATAGCTAAAATAAATCCAGCCGTTATTTTCATAATCAGGATGTACCTGAACATCCAGCAATCCTCCCTGATTTTTATCATAAACTTCCGGCAAACCCGATAGCTCGCCAGTCTTTACATCATTTTCAATGACTAAAACTTTGCCACTTCTTTCTGTTACCAACATTCTTCCATCCGGTAACCAATCCATTCCCCACGGTACATCAAGACCATCAACAATGGTGACTACTTTAAATTCTGTTGTTGGATCTTCTTCTGTGGTTTGATTAGTTGAACATGCGATATGGGTTTGTAGAAAAACCAATAAGACGCATAAATATACAGGCTTCTTCATTATTGTTATTTTGGTCAATTAAGTTTCCTCACAAATACTTATACCCAAAAGGCAGCAGAATGTTCTATTCAATGAAATATTTAAAAATACTGAATTTTTAACTTTAAGAGAACCTTACCGGTTATTCCTGATAAAGAGCATCAATCTCTTTTTTATAGTTTTTCTCGATGATCTTTCTTTTCAAACTCAGTTTAGCGGTAAGCTCACCGGCTTCTACAGTCCATTGAATTGGTATAAGTTGTGTTCTTTTAATTTTTTCCCATTGTGCAAATTGATCATTTGCTTTTTGTATCTCCTTATCAAGCTTTTGTAGTACCTGGCTGTCCTTTACCATTTCTGCATCAGTAGAATATTTGATTCCTTTATGCTTACACCAATCTTTTAATGTTTCAAAGTTGGGAACCAATAAAGCTCCGGGAAATTTTTGTCCATCGCCCACTACCATTGCTTGCTCAATAAAGGTTGATTCCTTTAATTTATTTTCAATCAGTTGTGGAGCTATATATTTTCCACCGGAAGTTTTGAACATTTCTTTTTTGCGATCAGTAATTTTAAGAAACCTTCCTTCGACCATTTCTCCTATATCCCCCGTATGGAACCAACCCTCTGCATCAATTACCTCAGCTGTTTTTTCCGGCTGATTGTAGTAACCCTTCATAATGTTGGGTCCCTTTGCCAGAATCTCTCCATCCTCAGCAATTTTTATTTGAACTCCCGGCATAGCTGGCCCAACCGTGCCAATTCTTAAATCTTCATTATTGTATCGATTGAAAGAAATACCGGGAGAAGTTTCTGTTAAGCCGTAGGCTTCCAATATCGGTATTTGCGCTGCCCAAAAAATGGTGGCGAGGCGCGGTTGCAAAGCAGCTCCACCCGAAGCGATGAGCACAATATTTCCGCCAACGGCTTCTCTCCATTTGCTAAAAATTATTTTGTTGGCCATTTTCAATTGAAAATTATACCAAAAGCCCTGATCTTTTTGCTTATCCAACTTATGCCCCAAATTCAAAGCCCAAAAGAACAATTGTTTTTTTATACCTGACAATTCAGTTCCTTTAGCTACTATTTTATCATAAATTTTTTCCAGCAAACGTGGAACAGTCGTAAACATTTCTGGTTTAACTTCTTTTAAATTGTCCCCTATTTTATCAATGTTTTCCGCATAGTAAATAGAAATTCCCCGATAGAAATAAAAATAAGTAGTTGTTCTTTCAAAAATATGGCAGAGTGGCAAAAAACTTAAACCTGTTTTAATTCCTTTATCTTTCGGAAGGTTCTCCCCTACTGAAATGGCATTGCTCAAAATATTATGGTGTGTAAGCATTACACCCTTTGGGTTTCCTGTAGTGCCAGAGGTATAAATAAGGGTAACCAGGTCTTCCGGAAGAACAGCCGATTTATAAGATGCCAAATCAGTTGAGCTGCTTTCTCCTAATTTTTTTACTTCCGTCCAATGAGCCACATTAGGCAAATCATCGAATGAATAAATTCCCTTAACTGTTTCCAATCCTTCAGCAGCATTTTTTACTTTTTGGTATAATGCCGCATCAGAAACAAAAACATACTTCAGCTCTGAGTCCTCAAAAATATATCTATAGTCTTTTTCTGTAATTGTGGGATACATTGGTACACTAACGGCACCTATTTGCTGAAGTGCCAAATCAACAAAATTCCATTCGGGACGATTATTGGAAACTATTCCAACTTTACTATCTTTTTTTAAGCCTAATTCTATGAAGCCTTTTGAGAGTTCATTGACTATGTCAATTAATTCTTCTGTACTGTATTTCTTCCAGCTACCATCTACTTTACTTGCTAAGGCATCGTTAATGGGATAATTTTTGTGTTGATATTCAAGTAAGTCAAATAATCTGCTCGGCTCCATCTATAATTTTTTTCTAAAATTTACATAAAAAATACTTAATCCACATGCTATTGGCTTAAAAATCCATTGATTTTGATTCAATGCTAATTTTTTGAGGAAGGAAGTAACGATAAAGTAAATTTTATTAAACAGGGAGGAATTGCAAACTGCGAGACGAGAGGGTTTGTTTTTTTAATTAACAAAATCTCCCCTCATACTTCTGAATCTTTTCCTGGCTTCTGCAACATAAATACTACCGGGAAAATCGGTCAGTAATTTCTGATAAAGCTCTTTGGCTTTTTGTGTATCATTAATTAGCGTTTCATAAATAGTAGCCATTTCAAATAAGGCATCATCTGTGAGTATATCATAGGGTAAATCTTCAACAATTTGATTTAATTTCTGAATGGCTTCCTCATAGTTTCCACTCTCCTTGTCTATTCTGGCCAGCAGCCAAAGCACATCGTCTTTAATGGGATGTTCTTCATGTTCCACCAACATCCTATTTAGCCTTTCTACTGCTTCTCTTTGTTGATTTTGATAAAGTAAAAGATCAATAGCAGCATATTCCCTTAAAGCTTTTTGAGTAGAATCAAGTATCGTATTGTTTTTGATAAGGATACTCAAATCCATTGCGTCATTTGCAATTTCCCTTCTTGTAGCTTTTTTCAAAATATCCAAATGTTCCTGAGCAAGAGTAAAATCACCTTTAAAATATGATAGCTTAGCATTCTTTAATTTAGCAGCTTCACCTAATTGCGTATTCTTATGTGATTTTTCCACCTGATAATAGAGCAATACAGACTCCCATGGTTGTTCCAAAATGATAAAAATATCTCCAAGATCCAGTTTAGCCTGAGCTACTATTTCCTGATCTGTATTGTTGAAGCTGATTATCTCCTGTAGAATTTTTGATGCTTTTTCCGGTTCCTGAAGATAAAAAGCATGCAATAAAGCCTTTTGACGATATGCTTCTAGTGTAAATTGCGATAATCCGGTTTCTTCTATCAACTGATCATACGATTTGACCAAAGACCTGATAGCAACAGTATCAATAGGAAAATGATGTTTGATAATATTTTCCTTACTTCTGATAAGCATTTGCTTGGCATAAATGTAATTTCTTGATTCCGGGTAAGTATTCACAATATATTGAAAAATGGTCTCGGCTACCTCAAATGCTTCATTTTCAAAAGCTATTTGCCCAATTTCTATAGAGTTATCACCTTTTAATCCAGCTCTTCGGTCTATTGCTTTAGCTTGAACAAATGCCCCAAAAAAATTATTTATCTGCAAGTTCGCCCAGATGAGCAAATCACTATAAATTTCATTATCTGCATCGGTTTGAATATTAACCATTAAATATTCAATAAATGACTCCAGGTCTTCCTCTTCTGTTAGAGATAACTGAAGCATATTTTTCACATACCGTAAATTATTGGGCCGTTCTTCCGCATAGGTCATATACTCGCGGACCATTTTATCTTTTTCATTAGTGTAACGGTATAATGTAGCAAGCTGAACACTAAAAGCTGTGGGATCTTTTAACCTTTGTCTCGCAGCTAAATATAATTTTTCCGCAAACTGGTTATGTTGTTTATTCACCAGGTATTGTGCTGCAGATTGCATAAGACTTGGCTGATTAATAATTTTCTTTTCCAGTTCCTGATAATATTTTTCAGCTTTTGAGCTATCATTGGAGTAAACAAAAAAATCAATGATATCCACATCGAAGCGTATGTTAGAAGGGAACTGAGATCTTACTTTCTTTAAATATTTCTCTGTCTCCTTGTTGCGTTGCTTAATTTCCAGCAGTTCCAGGTAATTATTGTGGATATAGGCAATATTCTGGGGTTTTTCGGCCAATTTATTATATAGATCAATCGCTTTATCCACATCCCCTTGCCTATAATACTCATTAGCTAATTCTACTTCACTACTTATTTGACCAAAAGCATTTGTGCAAAAAGTAAGTAGGATCATTGCCAGAATAAAAAAAGTATGCCTCATCATATTTTTATGTTTACAAAAAGTAAAAATCAAGAATTCTCTTTATCCACAGAATCCACACCCTTATATTTTATATGTTATATATTTATTAAATTATTATTCACTATTAAAGCTGTGGATATGTTGAAAAGTTATTTGAAAATATCTAGTTATTTAAGAATGTTAATTAAGTAATAGTTCATCCTAATTTTACCCACATATAATTTACAGATTTTGAGTTAATTAACATTTCGTTTAAGAAATGTTAATAAGATTTTAGTCATTATCTTTAGATTTTGTTCTGTGGGTAACCTAAAAATTAACTTCTTTTTTCCACCGGTTATTTCCCTTTTAGTTTAAAATTATCAATTAGTTGGTTTGGGTTGTTAATGACTGTGTATAACTCTTAGTTTCCTTGGTTGTTATCCACATTGTTTTGCGGTGTTAATACAAGGATTTTGTCTATCACTTCCCAATTGGCTTTCACTGTAATCTTTTCATCAAGGTAAACAATTTCTTCTTCCGGAATTAACAATAAAGGATTTCCTGCATCCCATTTGTTATTATTGTTACGATCAATTATGGCTCTTAGATAATAATCACCTGGTTTTACATAATTAAAGGTAAACTCCTCTTTGTTGCTCACACTATCTACTTTTTCATGTTTACTATCGACCAGTTCAACAATAAAGTTTTGAGAAGCATTTTGTACACTGCCTTTAATAGTGCCGTAGTTTTCGCTTTCCATAAACTGAAAGGTTGAATTATTAGAAGCTGTCGAGTCATTTTCAATACCGATAAATGCTCCTTTTCCTAAGTATAGATGCAGGCCTTTGATTTGTGGTGTTGTATTTTTAGATGATGTAGTGGCTGGTATACCCTGTTGTTTTGCCCCTTTGGATCCTAAATTTATTTTGTTTGGCTTTTCAGTTTTATTTGATGTTTGGTTGTCATCAACTTCCACTTCTTCACCCTGATCATTTAAAACACTATCGCTCTGTTGTTGTCTGACTGACTGAATACTGTCATTTATCTTTTTGTAATAAGCATCTATACTATCTATTTTACTTTTTAACAGGGGGATAGTTATATTAACTTTTTTTCTATTCTTAGAGAAAGCCAGCTGATTGTCGGCTACCTCGTACAACAGGAGGGAATCATATTTGATAAAGATGGAATCCGTATTGTATTTATTGATGGGTTTATTAAAAGCTATTTCTAATTTCTGCAGACCTGACAATATTTCTTTGGTTGGCATTTGGGTAATTTTTAGTTCTTCTGATTGTATTCTGCTTTCTCTAAACTTTGCATAAACAGTATCTTTCAATGACATTTGAATGGAATCTGTTACAGTTATGTATAGGGCTATAGAATCTTCCTCATAAGCTAAGTCTGGGAAATTTTCTTTGTATATCCTTAAATTCTTAGCAGATTCTTCATCGTTTACATAAATGAATTGAGATGTATCTTTGGAATTTTCTACCTGGTAATTTTTGATGCCTTTATTAAAGTTGATCACAAAATCTTTTCCTGAAGGAGAGGCTTTTTTTATGGTGAGTGTATCTTCATTATTTTGATAGGCTTCAAGATTAATGGGTGGTATTGAATCCTGAAGTTCAATTATCTCCCCATGAAATGCGTAGGCTTCGCTGGAGGATTCATTTTTTAAATTATCATTTGAATCATTAAAAGCATATAGACGATATTTCCCGGGTCTTATATTTTGTAATAAGTATTTACCCTCTTTATCTGTGGTTGTAAAATAAACGGGCTCCCCTTGCCTTAAATTAGCTGTATCGTATATGGCGTCATAGAGACCTACGGTAAATTCTTCTGCTGGTGAATTAGTCATTAAGTGTATTACTTCTCCGTGTACTTCCAGAGAGTCTAAGTAGCTCCCGGTACTAAATGCTATTACCGGATCTTCCCATAAATTGCCTTCCGTTATATCTTTCAAGGCTTTTCTGAAATTGAAGGTATAGGTGGTCGAATCTTTTAATGGTTTTTTGAAAGTAAGAGTAAACTCTTGTTTTTTTAGTGTATGTTCATACTCCACGTTTGTTCGGGGAGTGATAATCAATTCCTTGTTCAGATTGTCAACCTCCATCCACTCATTAAAATATAACGTGATCTTGTTCCCTTTAAAATTAGTGCTTTGATCGCCTGGATTCGATTCATACAATTCCGGTGGCTTGGTATCCTTTTCGCCTCCAACTGGGGATTGTACCGTTGCGCAAGCATATATAATTAAGATTATTAATAGGGATGGAATTAATTTGTTCATTTTTTAATTTCGTAAATGAGACTTGAGTAATTATTGTTATTATTTACAGCATAACTATTTGATTTATAGCCATTTATGAAAGATTTAAGATAGTTGGAGTTGCCGGTTCTGTACCTTTCGCTAAGTAAGCTTATATAATAGGCATCTAATTTCATCGGATAGATGTTTTTAACCTTAAGACCATGCTTCAGCATTAAAGTTTTCATTGAATCCGGATTAAAGTGGTACAAATGTCTTGGGACATCATATGCTGCCCATTGTTCTTTGTAAACAGCATTGTCCAGGCTATTAATATTGGGGACAGCAATTATAATTTTTCCTTTCTCTTTTAACAATGTTTTTAATAGAGCAATTGTATCATTGATATGATGAATATGTTCCAGTACATGCCATAATGTGATTACATTAAACTTTTTATTTTTTATATCAAGGGATTTTATATCGGCACATATTTCTTCTTTTGTTTCTTCAATGGCAATTGCTCTTGCCTGCTCATTAGGTTCTATTCCGGCTATTTGCCAGCCTTTGTTTTTCATGGTAGTAAGGAAATACCCTGTTCCACAACCGAAATCAAGAATTCTCCCTTTTTTTTCCTTGCTGATATTATTGATCAGCTGGTATTTGCTTTTAATGGCAAATTGTCTTGCCAACTTATAAAGCATATTTATTGGGGAGTTTCCTTTGTTCGTATGTGAGATATAATCGTCAGATTGGTAATACTTTCCAATTTCTTCTTCTGTCGGACGAGGATTAGTAAATTGAAATTGACATCCTTTACATATACAGATAACAAAGCTTTCTTTGCTGACAGAATGGTCAATTACCACTTTATGATTTTCTATGTTATTACCGCCACACACCGGGCATTCGGTTAATTTCTCGTACATAATTATCTTCCTAGATAAACCATTAATATGGATACATCAGCTGGACTTACTCCACTTATTCTTGAAGCTTGTCCCAGGGTTTTAGGTTTAATTTTCCTAAACTTTTCTTTTGCTTCAGCAGACAAAGCTGGAATGAGGCTAAAATCAATAGAATCTTTTATTTTCAAATCCTCCAGACTATTCATCTTTATTGCTAATTGATGTTCCTTCTCTATATAACTTTCGTATTTGATACTTATTTCTGACGCTTCCAGAATAGATTGATCATACTGCGATATGTAGTTTCCTAAGCCTTTTTCTAGTTCTCTTAATTCTTTGAAGGATATTTCAGGCCTTTTAAGAATATTATAAGCAGAAGTAGTTTCCTTAATTTGAGCTGACTTAAATCTTGATAATTCTTCATTTATATCTTTAGGTTTAACCTTTAAAACCTTAAGATCGCTCACAATCTGATCTATGTTTTTTTGTTTGTTTTCAGCTTTAATCACACGCTCTTCTTTTGCTAAACCAATGGCAAAACCTAAAGGGCTCAAACGAATATCCGCATTGTCCTGTCTTAGAAGTATTCTATGTTCAGCCCTTGAAGTAAACATCCTGTAAGGTTCTTCTGTTCCTTTGTTAATTAGGTCATCAATAAGCACGCCAATATATGCTTGAGATCTACTTAAAATAAACGGATCTTTTTCATTGATTTTCAAATGAGCATTAATCCCCGCCATTAACCCTTGGCAAGCAGCTTCTTCATAACCCGTTGTCCCGTTTATTTGTCCGGCAAAATACAAGTTTTCAATCAACTTAGTCTCTAAAGTAACATTAAGTTGAGTGGGTGGGAAAAAGTCATATTCAATGGCATATCCAGGACGGAACATTTTGACATTTTCAAAACCTTTAATTTCTTTAAGAGCTTTATATTGAATTTCTTCAGGGAGAGAAGTTGAGAAGCCATTTACATAGATCTCTACTGTGTTCCAACCTTCCGGTTCAACAAATATCTGATGTCTATCACGCTCAGCAAATCTATTGATTTTATCTTCAATAGATGGACAATATCTTGGGCCTAATCCTTTGATCCTTCCATTGAACATAGGAGATTGACTAAAGCCAGTTTCCAACACTTCATGAACTGTAGGATTTGTATAGGTGATATAACAGCTTCTTTGTTCTTTAAGTACAGTAGTCTGATCTGAGAAGGAAAACTTTTCCGGCAGATCATCCCCTTTTTGTTCCTCCATTTTGGTATAGTCAAGGGACCTTCCATCTACCCTTGGAGGCGTTCCGGTTTTCATTCTACCTGCTTCGAAACCTAGCGAAACGAGTTGTTCAGTAATTCCTTTTGAGGCTTTTTCTGCGGATCGCCCACCCCCAAATTGTTTTTCTCCTATATGAATAAGGCCATTCAGAAAGGTGCCATTTGTTAAAACTACAGCTTTTGATTTAATTTTAATCCCCATGCCCGTTTCAATCCCTACCACCTTATTGTTTTCCACTAATAGCCCATTGACCATTTCCTGCCAAAAATCCAGGTTTGGAATGCTTTCCAGTTGTAATCTCCACTCTTCCGCAAAACGCATTCGGTCATTTTGGCTTCTTGGGCTCCACATAGCAGGACCTTTCGATTTATTAAGCATCCTGAACTGGATCATGGATTTATCGGATATTATCCCTGAATAACCCCCTAGCGCATCTATTTCTCTAACTATTTGTCCTTTGGCCACTCCCCCCATGGCTGGGTTGCATGACATTTGCGCAATAGTATTCATGTTCATTGTTGCCAATAAAACTTTTGATCCCATATTAGCTGCTGCGGCTGCAGCTTCACAACCGGCATGACCTCCGCCCACTACTATTACATCGTATTCTTGAAACATTGTTAATTCTTTAAAGTGTTCCACGTGGAACACCAATATTTATAATTTAGTTTTATTATTATTAATCCACCTTTTGTATAGGATTGATTCCTATTAAAAGAAAATGTTTTATATCAAACTTTACCAAAAGCTGAAGATTTTTGTACTGTTCCACGTGGAACAGTAGCTCCAGGTAAAAACTCTAAAGCCTCCGATTCCATCTCACGCATTCTCTCTTTTTCTTGCATGGTCTTATCCTTAAATCCAATAAGATGTAAAAGACCATGAATCATAACACGTGCCAATTCCTGCTTAAAAGAAGTAGAAAGTTGTTTAGAGTTTTCTTTCACTCTCTCAATGCTTATGAAAATGTCAGCTTCAATAGGTGTTTGTTGGTTTTCTTCCCTTAAATCGAAAGTAATAATGTCTGTATAAGTGTCATGATTCAAGTAATCGACATTCATTGTGTGGAGTAATTTGTCACTACAGAAAATATAATTAATGGTTTCAATAGACTCATTATGATGCGCTGCTGTATTAGTGATCCAGTTTCGGAATCCTTTAAGCATTCTTAAATCAATTTCTATATCTTCTTTGAAAAAATTGATTTCCGGCATTAGTCCACGTAGAAGCTTAGTTTTACTTTCCTTCCCTCTTCCTGAAACTGAAGTTCATCACAAAGTGCCTTCATTAAAAATATCCCTCTGCCGCCAGGCTTATCTATGTTTTCCGGAGCTGTAGGGTCGGGAAGAGAGTTGTAATCAAATCCAGAGCCTTCATCTGTTACATAGAAAACAACAACATTGTCTTCTATTGCACAACTTAATTTTACGTTTTTGCTCTTGTCGGCCGCATTCCCGTGGATAATGGCATTATTGACAGACTCTGTTATAGCTATCATAATGTTGCCATAGATGTCATCATTGATCTGTAATTTTTCCTTAGCATTATCAATAAAGCTTTCTACTATTCTGATATTCTCAGTTAGCGAAGGAATACTTATGGTAATCTCATTCATAATGATTTGTTTTCTGTGGATTTAAGGCGTTTATAATATTTATTAATTTCGTTTCTGTAATAAGGTGTAAAGCTTGGAGAGACACTTTGTAACAGTTCAATTTCTTTTTCCTTCTGTTTCAAGTACTCTTCAAAGGCATTAGGTAAACGTTCTTTTTCATAGTCAGTTGCTGTTTCTCCTTTTCTTTCGTCATCTTCTTCCTGCTCTTGTTTAGCTTTTTCCGCCTCTAGTAATCTAGTCACTATTTTTTCTTGTCGCTCAATCAATTGATTGTTGATTCTTTTGTTGACGATTTCTTCTTCTATTTTTTCCATTTCTTCTATCGTCTCACCAAGGCCACCCCCACCTTCTTTTCCATCCTTGTCATTGGATTGTTCTTGCATCTCCTTCAGCATTTTCCGTAACCTGGCTTGTTCAGCAGCTAATTCTCCTAATTTTTCTGATAACTCTCTCCCACTCTTTTGGCCTTCCGATAACTCCTTCGTTTCCTGGTTAAGGGCTTTCTGCATTTCACTAATGCCTGGCTGCTGCTGATTACCTTGTTGAGGTTTACTGTCCATGCCCATAGAGGCTTGCATTTGCATCTGCATTTGTTGCAATACATCATCCAGCATTAAAGCTAAATTGTTCATTGATGTCATGGCAAACTGTTGTTCTCCAACAGCCTTGTTTTTATCTCTTTCTTTTAAGGCATCCAGACTACTTTGCATAGAAGTATTCATGGTTGACATTTCCTTAGTAATAAAGGTTTTTAACTGGAATACTCGCTCAGCCAAAGCATTTAGACTGTCTTCAACAATTATTGCGTCTTCTTTCATGTTAAGCTGCTTTTCAGAAAGAGTGATGAATCTGGGGTCACTAGCATTGACATCCCGGAAATCTTTCATCAACGCTTCCTGGCGAAAGGAAAGTTTAAGCAGGTTATCCACGATATCCCTTAAATCGTCTATATTCTCTTGCAGTGCTTCCATTTCCATACTGGATTGCATCTGTGCCATCATTTTGGCCATTTTTTTCATTTCCTCAGCGGCTTTCTTCTGACTTTTAGAGGCTCCTTTTTGGTTGTTCTGCTCAAGTTGCTCAGAACTCTCCTGCTGTGATTGATCTATTTGATTTTCGTGCTCTTTGGTATCATCTATCGGACTTGGTTGTTTTAAAGACTGATTCCTTTCTTTAATATCCTCTAATGATTCTTTAATTTCCTCAAACTCTTCGTTAAGCTTCTCTTGTTGTTCGAGTGCTTTTTCCTTGTTGGATTCGTCAGCTTGTTCTGTTTTCTCGCCTAGTTCTTTTTGTTCCTCAGCTATTTTTTCCAAATCTTCCCCCACTTTATTCATGTCATACTGGATTTCAAGGCGTTTGAAAAGTTCCATAAGCCTTTCCATTTCTTTCAACTTGTTGCTTTCTTTCTTTTTTAGCTCTTGTACGGACTCCCTGAATTCATCTGATTGGTTTTCTTTTTCAAGCAATTCCTTGATTTTTTCCAGAAGCTCGTCATTTTTGTCCTTTAGCATTTCTTCCATCAAGCTTTCTAGTTGCTCAGACTTTTCCTTGAGATCAGGGTTTTGTTGCTCATATTTTTCCCTTTTCTCGCGGTTTTGTTCCATTTCCTGCTTTATCTTTTCCAGTTCTTTTTCCAACAACTCTTTTTCCTCCACTATTTCTTCCAGTAACTTTTTGTCTTCCCAATTTAAGTTTCTTTTTGTCTTGAGAATTTTTTCCAAATCCTCCAGATTTTGATTGAGCTTCCTTGATTTTTGAATGTTCTTATCTAGTTGGTTTTCAGACACTTGAGCACTATTTTTGATGGATTTCTCTATTTCTTCTTTATCAGGTCTTTTAAAGGTATGCACAGTGCTTCTTGTGCTTTTTGCTCCGTTAATGGCGTCATTGTCGTATATTTCAAGATAATACTGAACGATATCACCTTCTTCCTGAACAAGAGAATCAATGCTCCATAATTGAAAGTATTTCTGGTTCAAAATATCTTTCTTGAAAGGAAGCGGTTTTGTTCCCTTCTTTTTTTGTGAGCCATTGTTAGTTATTGAGTAGACTAAATGGAACTTTGTAAAACCATAATCATCACTAATTTCCCCGGCCAGGGCCACTTGACTAAATAAACTACTATCGTTAACAGACTCCAGGGTGATTTCCGGTGACTTATCCTTTATTACTTCTATTGAATAACTAGCTTTATTTTCTCCCACCGCATTTTGGTTGAAAAGCTCTAGCTGATAAGATTGAGAGTTTAGCAAGGTTTTTTCCAGGTGGAAAGTTTTATCCCCTGTTTTTTCAAATAGAGTTTCTGAGCTATCTGACTTTGAGGAAAAGACTACTTCATCAGTTGCTTTACTTTGGAGCCACCACTCGGCCATTGTACCTTCCGGAACAATTAAATTGCCTGAATTTTCTATTCTTTCTCTTCGAGTACCAGTATATGCTGGGTAAACTAATTCGATAGCCATATTTTGAACGGCTGGTCTTTCATAAACCTTAAGAATATAATTCTTAGAGGAAAAGCCAGCTCCTTCGAAATGAAAATTGATATCTTCCTGAGGACTGTTAATTATATATTCAAAAGTTTTATGATCTTGCTTTTGAAGTTTTTGCTTTATTCCATCTTTATTTATGAAAACCTCAGCCGGAAGTTCTGTTCCTGATAGTTTCAGATGGATTTGGAACGGCTCTCCCTTATAAGCTTTCAGCGTTTCTGTTTCCACGTGGAACATGAAGGGAGCTTTTGGAATGAACTCCTCATTAAACTTGATTATTCTGTAGCTTCCTTCAGTAACCATATAAGGAGCGAACATCAATATAATAGCTAGCAGAATGACAGGTACGATTACGTAGGGAAAATATTTTTTATTACTTTTCTGAATCTTTATACTTTCACTGAAATTAAAAGGACTCAAACCTTGAGATTTTTGCTCTATACTTGCTTGGACCAAGGAATTTTCACGACTTGTTAAATCATTTAACTGTATGAAATTCAGCAACTTATCGTTTATTTCCGGGAAATATTTACCTATTTGGATAGCAGCTTCTTTGTTGCTTAAATGTTTGCCATTTCCTAATAAGTAAAAGGATGGAATGGCTATATATCTGATAAGAAAGTAAAGTCCACTTGCACTAAATAATATGGCTATCAGACTTCTAAAGGAAGAATTTAAATGAAGTTGGTATTCCAGAAAGCTAACTCCTATGAAAGCCATTAACAGATAGGCAAGCGAAATCAACACTCCCTTAAACAACTTGTTCAGATAGTACTTTCTTTTGTACTTCTGTAGTTTTTTAAGAATGTCTGCGATATGTCCTGAATTATTCACTCCCTTAGTAACGATAAATTTATCACAATGATTTCCAAAGCTTTAATGATTCTACTATTGTTCCAAAATAATTTTCACAGGGCAATGGTCAGAATGATGTACATCCGGCAATATTGCTGCATGACTTAACTTTTCCAGCAGGGATTCTGTTATCATATGATAATCAATCCTCCAGCCTTTATTCCTTGCTCTGGCTCCTGCACGGTAACTCCACCAGCTGTAATTGTCTTTTCCTTTATTCAAGTGACGAAATGAATCCACAAATCCATCACTCAGGAAATTACTCATCCACTCCCGCTCTTCGGGCAGAAACCCTGAACTGTTTTTATTTCTTACAGGATCATGAATATCTATAGCTTCATGGCAAATATTATAATCACCACAAATGAGTAAACTAGGATACCTTTCCTTTAATTCTTCTGCGTATTTTCTGAAATCAGACAACCATTGCATTTTGAATGCTTGTCTTAGTTCACCACTTGAGCCACTTGGCATATAAGTGTTCAATACAGAGAAATCTTCAAAATCTGCTCTGATTACCCTGCCTTCACAATCGTAAAGGGGCATATTACAACCAATTTCAACACAATTAGGTTTTATTTTGGAAAAAATTGCTACCCCGCTATAACCTTTTTTCTCTGCGGAGTGCCAGTAAATGTGGTAGCCGAGTTCTTTATAAATATTCAGATCGACCTGATCTTCGTTAGCTTTTAGTTCTTGCAAACATAAAATATCCGGGTTTTCATTGTGCAACCAATCACTTAAGCCTTTCTTTTCTGCTGCCCGAATTCCGTTTACATTATAAGAGATGATATTCATTAACAACTATTATGTTAAAACTTATTTTTGATTCTATATCAACTTACTACTAATAGAATCTATAAATCCACTTCTTTTTAAGGAAATGGATGTAAACAAAGCTACTGATCTGATAGTTTTTTGCACTATAGATCAATTTCCTGTTCAAAATATTCAATCACATGCATTTTAAGCAATTTTTCTTGTTCTAAAATATCAAAATGCGGTAATTGTTTTACTAATTTCCAATGAGGCCAGCCTTGTTCATCCAATCCCTCCAGTTCATAAAACCCCGATAGACTTAAAACCTTGCAAATGGCAATGTGCAATAAATCTTGTTTTTCTTCCTTGCTAAAACTATGCGGACCCTTTCCCAACTCTTGCACCCCTATCATAAAAAGCACGGCATTCATGTCTTTCGGTTTTCTGCCGATAGCTTCTTTCAACTTTAATCTTAAAGCCTGCCATTTTCTTTCGAGCTCAAGGTCTTTTTGTATCATTTACCTTCTTGTTCTTTTAATTCTTCCCAAAACTCAACAGCTCTTCGTAAATGCGGAATTACTATTGTACCACCAATCAGATTGGCAATGGAGAAGATTTCAAATATCTGTTCATCATTAACTCCTAATTCATAGCACTTTCCTAAATGATACCGTACACAATCATCGCAACGTAACACCATTGAGCTGGAAAGGCCAATCATTTCTTTGGTTTTTTTATCAATACTTCCCTCAGCGAATGCATTAGTGTCCAAATTAAAAATCCTTTTTAGGATTTTATTATTGGAACCAACAATTTTATCATTCATTTTAGAACGATATTCATTGAATTCTTCTACTTTATTCATATATTAATTGAGAAAATTTTAAAGCTTGCGCCAATAAGCGCTTGCTAATTAACCTGTAAAGTTAGCCCTTGTCATGCTATCTACCCAATCCTTTTCGTTAATTGTATCAGATTTTCTTTCTTTATTTTTCCCTGACTATTGTTGTGCTTGCTATTTGACACTTACAAAGTCGGAAGAGTTCATTTGTACCCATTGCCATTCGGCCTTAAACATGACACAAATGCACAAAAGCCAACCTAATATTTTGCATACAAAGTTTTTTGAAATCCCCAACCTTCAATATGCAATGGCGTTTTGCTGGTTTCAAAAAGGAAGCGTAATACAAAAACTCCTACATGAATTGAAATATGGAGGAAATGAGGAGTTGGGCGTTTATTTGGGGGAAATGTATGGTAAGGAATTGAGAGAATATGGTTTTCATGAAAAATTTGATATTATTACTTCGGTTCCGTTGCATTTTATTAAATACAGGAAACGTGGATTTAACCAGAGTGATAAAATTGCTGAAGGGTTGAGTTTGGCTTTAGAGGTACCCTTTAAAAAACTGCTTAAAAAGGAAGTTCATGGAAAAAGCCAAACCAAAAAGCACCGTTTAGAGCGGTTTGCTAATGTGGAATCTACTTTTTCATTATTGGCTACTAAAAGCAATATCAAAGAAAAAAATATTTTGGTAATAGATGATGTATTAACTACCGGGGCAACTATTCAAGCTGCTTGTCAACCATTGATTGAAAAGGGAGCAAAAATTTCGATTTTAACAATTGCGGTAACCAAGTAGGCAACCAATAAACCTATTGAATAGAAATTAATCTAATTCCCTCAACAAGTCTTCCATATCCAGGGATTTGGTGTACATTTCTATAGAGCCATCTGCTTTTTGAGGCCATTGCTCTTTTGGCCTGTCCCAGTAAAGCTCTACTCCATTTTTATCCGGGTCATCCAGATACAAAGCTTCAGACACGCCATGATCTGCTGCTCCCGTAAAGGGATAACCAGCCTTTTGTATTCTAACAAATATTTCCGCCAGATTCTTTCTTGTGGGATATAAAATGGCTGTGTGAAAGAGTCCCGGACTATTTTTAGGTGAAGGAGGGCCATTTTTACTTTGCCAGGTATTCAATCCAATATGGTGGTGGTAACCTCCTGCTGAAATGAAGGCAGCATCTTCTCCTAAGGTAGTGGTAATTTCAAAGCCCAATAAACCACAATAAAAGTCCAATGAGCGTTGCAGGTCGGATACTTTCAGGTGGACATGGCCTATACGGGTTTGGGCAGGGATTTGATAATTCTCCATCTTTTAAAGCCTAATAGAACTTACTTTAATTTTTCCACTAATAGATCATTCTGTTTGATATAAAGAATTGTGTTTAACAACATAATATCAGAACTATCACTTTCCTCTTGCATATCTAAAGTCCTTTCACATAGTCGGAATAAAACCTGCCTGGGACTTAATTGTTGAGCAGAAGCTATTTTATGAATGAAACCTGCCAATAAATCTTCGTTTAAAGCACCGTCAGGTAACTCATCTAATTTTTTAAGATCGGATTTAAGTCGCTCTACCTCCGCCAGACTTGTAGGCTTTTTCTCTAAATAAGATTCATCCCCATCCTTCTGTGATGGCTGGTTTTTCATGAACTCATTCAAATCCTTGAGGGTGTCTTTTTTCTTGGCCATTGTGATTAGTTTTTATGAATGTGTGATAAAATTGCTTTGGCAACGGGTAAAAATTCTTTTTCCGGCAAAATGGTACTGAAGTTGGCGAAAACATTTTTGGCAGGAATTTTAACTTCTAGTATAGTAGCGTCCAGCTCCGATAGGGACTCTTTTACCGTATCTATTTTGGTGGCACTATGTACCCGGTTAGGTAAAACCAATATTTTCAAATTTTTATTAATATCCTTTGCAGGCTTAATATCTTCCACTGTTTGATAGGTGACCAAAAGATCATTGGGCGTTAAACTGGTAGGCACTATCACCAAATCGCTGGCGATACTAAGTTTTTTAATATGTTCGTCTGTGGTTTTTCCGGCACTATCTACTAAAATGAAATCAAAGCCATCTTTCTTAAGCTGTTCAATGTCTTTTATCACCTCCTGATCAACCGAAGCAATAATATTAAAAACAGCATTTTCTTTGGCCCCTGTTTTATACATTTCCATTTTTCTCAATGTATTCAATGTGTAGTTGTTGTCGGTTTCCAACATTACAACAGAATGACCTAAACTTTGCAACATCGTAGCTAAATGAATGGCACTTGTGGTTTTGCCTGTTCCGCCTTTACGGGAAATAAACGAGATAATTTTTGTCATAATGGAAAATGCTTATCAATAAAAATAGGTATAGCGAAGACTATTTCCAAATGAGTGTTAATTTTACAAAAAAAGAACATGATTAAACCATTTGATATATCGGAAATCAACCGCTTGATAAAAAGCAGAAGATCTATTTTCCCTGCTCAATATTCAGGAGAAAAAGTGCCTGACGAAATAGTGGAACAAATGCTGGAAAATGCAAAATGGGCCCCTACTCACAAACATACTGAGCCATGGCAATTCACCGTTTTTACGGGTGAAGGATTAAGAAAATTAGGTGAGTTCCAGTCACAGATTTATAAAGAACATGCTGAAAAGCAGGACAATTTCTCGGAAGAAAAATTTTTAACCTTACAAAACAAACCTTTACAGGCATCACATATCATAGCAATAGCCATGAAAAGGGATGAAAAAGGAACTGTGCCTGAAATAGAAGAAATTGAATCAGTGGCCTGTGCCGTTCAGAACATGTACCTTACTGCTACTGCCTACGGAATAGGTTGTTATTGGGGCTCCGGAGGAATTACCTATCTGGAATCAGCAAAAGAAAGTTTTGGTTTATCTTCAAAAGACAAACTTTTAGGCTTTTTATATTTAGGGATGCCAAAAGATGGGTTTTGGCCTGAAGGAAAACGAACTTCCATGGAGGATAAAGTCCATTGGGTAAAGGATTAAGAGAATATTCGTTTGTCGGTATCAATAAGGAATAGCTCGAAATATTTTTTTGAAAATCATTCCAGTTATTTTTTTAACTTGGATACTTAAGCACAATTAAACAGTCAATTCATTGCAAGAGATCATCGAAGTCACTTTTTATATATTATCAGGAGTAATTATCCTTTTCACCCTTATTCCATTAATTCGGCATGATCACTGGACTTTCAGGGTTTTCGAATTTCCCCGTGCCCAAAAATGGGTGCTTAACCTGTTAATTATGTTGGGGTATATTCTCCTGATAGGAATATCCTATCCCATTGATTTTATATTTGTAGGCTTGCTTGCAGTGAATTTAATTTATTTATCGTACCAAATTTATCCTTTTTTACCATTTTCCCCCAAGCAAATACAGTCGACAGGGAAGAATCAGAAAGCAGATATTAAATTATTAATATCAAATGTATATCAATATAACAGGAAATTCGAAAAGCTGGATCAGTTGATACATGAAAATGATGCTGATTTGGTTTTAATGGTAGAAACTGACAAGTGGTGGAAAGAAAAAAGCGTGGAGAGTTTTGGTGAAAAATATCCGTATCAGGTGCTAATAGACCAGGAAAACACCTACGGGATGCTGATTTTTTCAAAGTTTGAGTTGCAGAATACTGAAGTTCGTCATTTAGTCAAAAAAGAAGTTCCTTCCGTAGTGACAGAAATTGTCATTAAAAACAAGAATAAAATTAAGCTCTTTGCTCTTCATCCTGAGCCTCCTGTTCCTGGGGAAAATCTATATTCCACCGCCCGTGATGCTGAAATTTTAATGGTAGGCAAAGAAGTAGCCAATGAAATTCTACCGGTAATTGTGGCGGGTGATCTGAATGATGTTGCCTGGAGCTACACCACCACTTTGTTTCAAAGAATCAGCAGGTTATTAGACCCCAGGAGGGGAAGAGGCTTTTTTAGTACTTTCCATGCCAAATATCCATTATTTAGGTGGCCTCTGGATCACGTATTTTGTTCCGGGCATTTTAGAGTAGATAAAATGAAGAGGTTGAAAGGCATTGGTTCAGATCATTTTCCAATTTTACTTGATTTATATTTGTCACATATTGAAGACAATAGTGAGCAACTGGAAGTAGATAAGGATGATAGGGAAACAGCAGAAGAGAAAATCCAGGCTAAGGAATAAATCAATAAACCAACTTCCACCTAAAGGCCCATCGCCAATTAAGGGTGTAATCTTTAATATTTGCTTCTTTTAAAATGTTTTTCCAATCCTTCTTTTTGAAAGCACGCCAAACGGAAAGGCAGGCATCATTTTGTACCATTGGAGATTTACTGAAAGCTTTTGTAATCCATAAAATGGAGTAGTAGGCAAGCCAATGTCTGTGCAAATCATTGATAATGGTTACTTTGGCTTGTTCTTTAAATTGAGCCAGTAAATTGATAAGCTGATTTTCTTTGAAGTGATGTAAAAATAGAGTGCAGAGCAACAGGTCAAATTTCCGTGACTGAAATTCCTTTTCCAGAATGTTTTCTGCGTAAAAGCTGATTTCCGGAAAATTTGCACAATGTTTTTTGGCATATTCAACCACATGGGGGTTGGCATCAAAACCTATTAAGGTCACTTTAATATTGTTGTTTCTGCACCAGAGGGCAATTCTTCGTAGCATTTCTCCACTTCCACAACCTAAGTCGGCTATAGTAAATTGGTGAGTGGGGTTTTTTATTAGCTCTTTTTTCACCGCATTTAATGTTACGGCATTCCCTCCCAGCCATTTATTGATGATATCCAGCTCCTTGAGTGCGCGGTGCAAACTGGCACTATTATCAGATAAATCATCCATGATTTCCTTTTCCTCAGAACGATAGCTAAGATTTACCATTTTAAACACTTTTTAGCAACATACTTTCCATTGTAAGACCGGGACCAAAGGCAAAACTCAACACTTTTTTACCCGGGTTAATCCTCTCCCCTAATTTATCCAACACAAAAAGAACAGTAGGTGATGACATATTACCAAAATTTTCCAACACCTCATTGGCTATGTCATTTACACTTTTTGGTAAACCCAATCCTTTTTCCACGGCAGCCAATATCCGCTTTCCTCCCGGATGAATAGCATAATAGTCGATATCCTCCAATAATAGCTGAAACTTCTTCATCAAACGCTCACTCAACCAGGCAATATTTTTCTCAATTACATCAGGAACATAAGAGCTTAGTTTCATCTCAAACCCTAAATTACCAATATGCCAAGCCATTTCTTGTTCAGAATCACCATCTACCACACTTTGGAAACCCTCAATAGAATATGGAGCTCCAGCTGCATCATTGGAAACCACAACGGCTGCTGCACCATCACCAAAAAGCGTGTTGGCCAACAAATTATCTTCATTAAAAGTGGATTGGAAATGAAGAGTGCATAATTCTACGCATAATATTAAAACTTTGGAATGTGGCTCAGATCTGCAAATATGATAAGCAGATTTTAAAGCATTGAAGGCAGCAAAACAGCCCATAAACTGGATGCTGGTTCTTTCTATATCTTTATTTAAACCTAGTTTTTTAATAAGTTGAATGTCTAGTCCGGGAGCAAACATTCCCGTACAACTTACGGTAATCAGGTGGGTGAATGAATCCGATGTATGGGAGTTAAGTATAGGATTAATGGCTTTTTCCGCCAAAGGCATGGCAAATTTTTCAAATAAGTGCATTCTTTGCTCTGTACCTGGCTGTATGGCTGTTTCAGAAAGTTTAGGATAAAAAGTCCACTCCTGGTCATTATTGTGTAGGTAATCCTGAATAACAGTATGTCTTTTTTTTATTCCGGACATTCTAAAAACAGCCTTTAATTTGCGACTTTCTTCCGTATTTAGCCGCATGGCTTTTTCCATAAAACCAGCAATTTGGCTCTGAGGAATGGCTGTTGCCGGGTTAGAAGTAGAAATCAGGTTGATGTAAGGCATAAATTCAGGTTCAAATGCCTATATTAAGCAAAAATGTGGACAAGTTGTTCAGGGGACAAGTGCTTATTTTCAATATCATAGAGTGTTTTTTAAGTTATAGAAATTATCCTTAGATTTTTAATACGGATATTTTTACATTGAGTAGCAACTTCAACACACAAAAACTATAATTTTAACCAATGAAATCAGTCATTAATATCATAAAACATCTTCGGATTCCTTTCTCATTTTTTCTGTTGCCCGTTTTTCTATTTGCTTTGGGGATAAGTCCGAATTTAGTGGAAGACAGGATTATACTGGTGTTTGTCATATTGCATTTCCTTATTTATCCGGCCAGTAATGCATATAACAGTTATTTCGATAAGGATGAGGGAAGTATAGGTTTACTGAAGACACCTCCGCCAGTTACCATTGGTCTTTATTATACCAGTTTAGCACTTGATTTTATAGGCATAGCCCTGGCGTGGTTGATCAGCATGGAATTTGCCGTTTTGGTGTTTGTCTACGGCCTGGCTTCAAAAGCATATAGCCATCCCGGAATACGTTTGAAAAAATACCCGTGGTTAGGATGGTTAGTTGCCGGCTTTTTTCAAGGGGTCTTTACTTTTTATATGGCTTATGTAGGTATTAATGATTTTTCATATCAAATAGCATTTTCATGGAAAGTGATATTTCCCGGCTTGCTTACGTCTTTGTTTTTATGGGGCTCCTATCCAATGACTCAAGTGTATCAACATAAAGAAGACTCTAAAAGAGGAGATCGTACATTATCGCTGGTGTTGGGAATTAAAGGGACTTTCCTTTTCACTTTAGTAGCTTTTCTTTTGGCTACGTTAGGGTTTGAATACTATTTTATCACTTTTTACTCGCAAAAAATAGCGATAGCATTTTTGTTGTTTATGCTACCTACTATAGTGTTCTTCTTTGTTTGGTTTTACCTGGTAAACAGAAATAAAACTAAAGCTAACTATGGCTGGACAATGGGGCTCAATTTTTTGTCAGCCATATGCCTAAATGCTTTTTTCATCTATTTCTTTATCCAATCTTCCCATTTGTATCAGCTGGACTTATAGGTAAAACATCCTCTGTAAATTACGTTTATAACCAAAGAACCAAAAAAATCTTTGATATGAATATTTTAGTAATAGGAGCCAATGGACAGATTGGCCAAAAGATAGTCCATAAGATTCATAATAATACTCCCCATGATGCCATTGCCATGGTAAGAAAGGAGTCGCAGCGTGAACAATTTGAAAAAAAAGGAATTAAAACAGTGCTTGCTGATTTGGAAGGTGATTTTAGCCATGCCTACGAGGGAAATAATGCAGTTATATTTACAGCAGGTAGTGGCGGACATACAGGTGCTGATAAAACCGAGGCTGTTGATAAGTTGGCTGCCATTAAGGCCATTGATTTGGCATTAAAGCACAGGTATATTCGTTTTATTGAAATAAGTGCTTTCGGAGCTGATTTTGACCCAAAGCAATGGCCGGAAAAAATGAGCCATTATTACAGTGCTAAATCAGCTGCAGATGATTATCTGCAACAAACAAGGTTGAACTATACTATTATTAAGCCAGGTATGTTAACAAATGATGAGCCAACAGGAAAGGTAGATTATGGTGAGAGAACAGAAGAGAGAAAAGGCTCTGTTCCGCGAGCAGATGTGGCTGAAGTGGTGGTAAAAAGTTTGGAAGCCAGAAATACTTATCGTAAGTCCCTGGAACTTTTATCCGGCCCAAATACTATTGAAAAGGCAATTGAAAAAATTGGCGAGCCCGTGCCTGAGACGAGTTTTATTAACTGATTTAGAAATTGTAAAAGAAGCTTTACCATTCAACGAGGTAAAGCTTCTTTTACTGTTTTTGTATCCTAACTATAAATATAGAGGGTACAAAAACCACCTCATTATTAGGAGATATCCTCATAAGAACAAAAAAGATGTTTCAAAAGCGGAACTAACTTAATCATTTGATCAATATTTCTGCCGATTTTCTAACTTTGGAGTTAAAAATTGGCTCACATGATCAAAAAGACACTTCGAATATGCCTGTTCCTGATTATTTTCTTAGGAATCATTTACATTTTATTGCCCAAGCATGCCCAAAGAGCATTTCTTTATTTAACCGCTAATATTGATGATTACGAAATTTTTGAAAACAGAACCGTAGCCGCAAGCAATCCGGAACCTTGGAAAAAAGCCAGGGAATATAATAAATATGAGTTGGGAGATATTTATCAGGAAACGCTTGATAGGTATGAAACCACCGCGTTTTTGATTATAAAGGACACGGCCATTTTATTTGAAAAGTATTATTTGGGCTATTCTGAGGAAGACATTTCCAATTCCTTTTCTGCTGCCAAAAGTATCATTGGCTTATTGGTAGGTGTTGCCATACAGGAAGGAAAAATTGAAAGTGTATTTCAGCCGGTAGCTGATTTTTTACCTTCCTTTGAAAAAGAGGGAAAAGAAAAAATAGTCATTCGTGATTTGCTTACTATGAGTTCCGGCTTAGAATGGAAAGAAGCCTACATGAACCCATTTTCTGTTACCACTGAGGCCTACTATGGTTCTGATCTAAAATCCATGGTCGAAAATTTGAGAATGGATGGAAAACCGGCAGAGGAATTTTCTTACCAAAGCATTAACACGCAAGTGCTGGCAGAAGTATTGGAAATAGCTACTGGCCAGTCGGTGAGTGATTATGCCACCAATAGGTTATGGAGGAAAATCGGTGCAGAAACAGATGCATTGTGGAGTCTTGACAAAAGTGGCGGAATGGAAAAAGCGTTCTGTTGCTTTAATGCCACAGCCCGGGATTTTGCACGGATTGGACAATTGGTTTTGAACAAAGGACAATGGAACGGCAAACATGTGGTGCCGGCTGATTATATTGAAGTAGCTACAAGTCCGGCCACCTTTATTGGCTCTGATAAGAAAGTAGACCACTATGGCTATCAATGGTGGATTTTGGATTGGAATGGAAAGCAAATTCCGTATGCAAGAGGAATTTTGGGGCAATATATTTTTGTCCTTCGTGATAAAAATGCTGTGGTTGTAAGATTGGGCAAGCAACGCGATAAAATTTACCAGGGACAACATCCTCAGGACGTTCTGAATTATGTGGAAGCCGCTTATGCCTTATTGAAATGAGAAATACTAAAATTTTACGAATAGTTTATTGGGTACTATGGACAATAGTTGTACTGGTATTTTACTATAGTTTACGTTATGCAGGAGAGCAAGCCATGGAATATACTTTGGCGGCCCTCTTTTTTTGGGCTTTAACGTTTGGGCTGAACAAATACATTAAGAAAATTGAGGAAGAAAAAAAAGAGTAACTCAACTTGGTGGGGAATGGTGGTGGCTATTTACAGTTCTCTTATAGCAGGACCAACAATAAAGAGGACACATTCTATTTACTTTAGCGTTCAAAAAATCTATCGTTTATTATTGGCGAATCATCGAAAAAACCCATGTTATTACACAAGAAAATATTACTATTCAATTATTTTTCATAAATTACCGCCTAATTTTATAAAGTTTTTTGTTTTTGAAAAAGCTGGTGCTCAATATTTTAAATGCTGAGGCAGTTGAGTCGAAAAGAGTGTTTCTACTTCTACTCATGGGATTCTTCATGGGGTTTTTTATTTCCGGACTTTCAGTAGGTGCAGAATCCCTGTTTCTTAACAACTTCCGAGAGGAGTCCGACTTGCCCCTGGCGATATTAATAGCCGGTTTATTTGGGGTGATTGCCACAGCTATATTTAATTATTTCCAGTCTAAAGTTTCTTTCCAAAGGTTGGCAACCGGAACTTTTTTAATAATATTCGGCATACTTGCCAGTGTAGAAGTGGCCTACATTTACTTACCGGATGTAAAACCTCTTTACTTCTTAACTTTTACTATTGTATTACCCTTCACTTACCTAATCCTTCTTATTTTTTGGGGAGCCTTTAGTCGTTTATTCGATTTAAGGCAATCAAAAAGAATTATTGGAGGGATAGATACGGGACAACTTTCCGCTTCCATCATAGCCTTGTTATTGGTAATCCCTTTTATGCTCAATTCTGCAGGCTTTACTGAAAAGGATTTGATAACGCTTAGCATGGTAAGTATTGGAGGTATGTTTTTGGCTTTTACCTGGTTAATGAACAGTTGCAGGCAGCATCTGAGAAGAGCCACAGGAAATAGTTTTGTGCCCTATAAAAAAGTGTTTTCGGATAAATATATGCGCTTAATGATTTCATTTGTAGTGATTTCTATGATAGCTGTAAATTTTATAGATTACTCTTTCCTAAGTGTAACCAGTGCTCAATTTACTGAGTCTAACCTTGCCCTGTTCCTTACCTATTTCAATGGAACGGTTATTATTTTTAGTTTCCTTTTTCAAACCTTTGCTACAGATAAAATTATAGCGCTTTATGGTTTAAGGGTATCCCTGCTCATTAATCCCATTCTTATTCTACTAATAACAGCAGCAGCATGCTTTATAGGAGCAGGCTTCGGCTATACACCAGCAAATCCAACTTTTATATTTTTCTTTGTAATTATTGCAGTAAGCAAGCTTTTCGTTACTTCTTTGAAAGACGCCCTTGATGAACCAGCTTTCAAATTATACTTTTTGCCATTGGAGGAAGAGAGTAGGTTTGATATACAAACAAAAATTCAGGGAGTAATAACAGCTTTTGCAGGGTTAATTGCCGGTGCTGTCATTTTGCTCTTGAACAATATTGAAATATTTAATTTACTGACTATCTCTGTTGCTGTAATTCCATTGCTTTTGATTTGGTATTACGTGACCCGGCAAATGCATTCAGGATATAAATCCACACTGAAAAACACATTGGCTAAAAATAAAGAAAAGTCCATAAGTAAAGCCTCCAATGAATATTCTGTCAGCCGCCTGCTTTTAAAACAGTTGGAAAGTGAGGATGAAACCAAGAAGCTCTATAGCTTAAAGCTGATGGAAAAATTAGAGCCACAACATTTTGAAGCCTATAAGAAAAACTTCAAAGGAAAAGCAAGCCTTGCTATGGCAGATTATCTGGGAAATGACAAATCAGGAAATCCTGAGCTATCAAACCATATCCTTAAAAAATTAGCAGACAAAGCAATGAATGAAAGCAGGTCAAAAGATGTAGCCCCACTTTCTTTTGATGAATTAAGCCTTCTTTGCAGGGCTTTGGAGCCTCAAAAGAGGCAATATGCGGCAAAGCTTTTTAACCAATATGCGGATGCAAAAAATATTTTCCTCTTAATTGATTTGTTAAAGGATGCCAATTTATCAGTGAGAATGGAAGCCATTCATACGGCTCGTTTACTAAAAAGGCGAGAAACATGGAATGTTTTAATTGACATGCTTGACTCGGTAAAGTTTGGGCATGCTGCATCGGCAGCACTAATAGCCGCAGGAGAGCCGGTTTTACAAAGTTTGGAGTCTGCTTTTCACAAATCAGGACAGTCAGACAAAATAATGATTGCTGTAATAAGAATAATGTCCAAAATTGGTGGAGAAGAGGCGAAAACATTGCTTTTGAAAAAGATAGATTATCCGGATAAAAGAATTGTACACCAAATGTTGACCGGATTTGGCTATACGGATTTTAATGCGGAGGGCAACCAGGCTCAAATCATTTTGCAATTAATAGATGAAGAGATTGGTAAGGCGGCCTGGAATTTAGCAGCGCGCATAGAACTTCCCAAAGAGGAAAAATATGCTTTATTGAAACAGGCTTTTAAGGAAGAGATCAATAAAAACTATGAGCAGATTTTTATGTTGCTTTCATTAGTCTATGATACTCAGTCGGTAAGCCTTGTAAAAGAAAACATACTTTCTGAAACATCAGACGGTATTGCTTATGGTTTGGAGTTGTTGGATATGTTCGTAAGTCCGGATTTGAAGCCTAAGCTATTTCCATTGGCCGATGATATCAGTATTACTGAAAAATTGAATTTACTGGAAAACTACTATCCAAGGGAACGGTTTGAACCCCTTGAATTATTAAACAACATCCTCAACAGGGACTATAACCAGTTATCACGCTGGGTGAAAGCATGTGCTCTTTATAACCTGGCCTCTCAGGAAGATTATCAAACCCAATTTGCTGTAATAGGCCACCTTTTTAATAAAGATAAATTATTGCAGGAAGTAGCGGCATGGCTTGTTTATCACAGAAACCCGGAACAATTTGCCCAAATATTTAAGCGGTTACCTGAAGCGGAAAGAGAAGAATTAGTAGAAAACATCTCCAGAAATAAATTGGATGATGGCCTTAGTGATGGCCATTTCCTATTAGTGGAAATAGTGATGTTCCTTAAACAACTGAATGTCTTTAGCCAAATCAACGGTTCTGAACTTTGTGATTTAGCTGACAACACCAAGTTAGTTATGCTTGCCGAAGGAGAAACCATTAATTTGACACTTCCTGAAAACAATGCCATTTATGTAGTAGCAAAAGGAAAAGTATTGATTAAAAGTGCAGAAGATGAAGACTATATCCTGGAAAAAGGAAGTGTATTTGGAGAGTTGTTTGTACCGGAAAAAAAATTGGCAGCAGAAGAGTTATTGACAATTGAACAGGCCGTTCTTTTCCAATTAAACATCAACAACTTTTATACATTGATGGCCCAAAGTGGTGAATTTACCAAACAAATATTTACAGCTATTACCGAAACACAAACAGTAGAAATATGAGCAAAAAATTATCCATACATATTTTGTTTGCAGAGTTGGACAATCAACCTATTTTGAAAAATCGTGGCTGGGTCAGTTTTTTCGAGAAGTTTTTGTACATGATGCTTAGGCAAACCACAGATCAGCCATTCCAAATCCATTTGATTTCTGATCAGGAGGAAGCCAGCTCAGTGGCCCCTGATATTCTCATTCCGCTATTATCACCTGACTTTGTGTTGTCAGGAATTTGTTTGGACAGGCTGGAACAATATTTCCTCGACAATTCAACTTTAAAAGAAGACGTATTGGATAGTAGAATTTTTACAGTTTTTAAAGCCCCTCTGGATTATGTGGATATTCCTCCAAGGTTGAAGCCTTATACTACCTATAACCTCTTTCTTAATGAAGATGATGATAAAAGAGAGTTTTCAGAGTTTTTTAGTGAAGAGGCAGAGAAAAACTACTGGATGAAAATGGTAGATTTAAGTTTTGATATTTATGAGGCAATGATTCAAATTACCTCAGAGGAAATGCCGAAGAAGAAAAGCTCCTATAAGAGGAAAGCGGTTTATTTATCAGATACAGGACAAGATTTATCAGGCGCCAGGAACATCATTAAAAGGGAGTTGCTACGTCATGGCTATGAAGTATATCCCAAGGCTAATCTTCCTCATAAAATTACGGCTTTAAAAGAATCGATTGGACAAGACCTTACTAAGTGTCAATATTCCCTTCACTTGATTGGAGGTTCATATGGCCCTATTCCCAACGGATCAGAAATGTCTGTTATGGATTTGCAAAATGAAATGGCAGCAGAAAGGTCAAGAAATTTCCCCGCTAAACTTAGTAGGTTGATTTGGATTTCCCCTTCACTAAAATATGCAAGCGAAAAGCAAAAGGCTTTTATACATAACCTGAAAAGAGACTCCCATGCTTCCATAGGAGCAGAAGTTTTACAAACATCTTTGGAAGATTTTAAAAACACCCTTTGGGAGGAATTAATTGATGGAGGACTCAATAAGAAACTCCGGTTAACTGTATCAGATCTGGAAGAAAAGCAGCCGGTTTTGTACCTGCTTTATGATCCAGTAGATGAAGAGAAATTAAAGCCAGTTATAAAAAAATTAGAAAAAAGCACTATCAAAGTCATTACCCCACCTAGAAAAGGGGAACTAATGGAGTTAAGAAACCAACATATTGATGCCCTAAAGCAAATGGATGCTGCTATTGTTTTTCAAAATGCAGTAAACGATCAGTGGGTACATATGAAGTTATTGGACCTGCTAAAAGCACCAGGCTTTGGAAGGTCAAAGCCGATTATCGACAAATTATTTCTCACCAATAAATCCAAAGATATTGAGAAGGAGTATGCTAGCAGGTATGAAGTAAAAGTGGATAATTCAGCAGACTATAAGAAATTGGATAATTTTATAAAGCTGATTGAAAGCAACTTTCAAAAGAATTATGAATCAATAAAGCAATGATGATCGAATGAAGGATCAAACAAAACATACTGCCACAGAAGTTTCACTTGCAAAACCGGGAAAGCAACTTAATCCATTTCCAGGCCTTCGCCCCTTTAAAATAGAAGAAAGCCATTTATTTTTTGGCAGGGAGGGTCAAAGCGATGAAGTTTTATTAAAGCTTTCCAAACATCGGTTTGTAGGAGTAATTGGGCCCTCAGGGAGTGGTAAATCTTCTTTTATTTATTGCGGAGTTTTACCCATTTTGTATGGTGGGTTTCTTACCGGCAAAAGTACCGATTGGGAAGTGGTGGTGACCAGACCAGGTGCGGCTCCTATTGATAACCTTGCCCAGGCACTTATTAACACGCAGCATTCGGCTCAGGAAGTTACAGAGGAGGATAAAAAGATTAAAAAAACTATTGTGTCTTCCATGTTGCGCAGCTCTTCTTTAGGCTTGGTGGAAACCATCATGCAAATGAAGAGAAGTTCAGATATCAATTATTTGATATTAGTGGACCAGTTTGAAGAACTTTTCAGGTTCAAAGACCCCTCCAATTTACAATCCATAAATGAAACGCTGGCATTTATCAATTTGCTTATGGAGGCCATCAATTATGCCGATGCCCCAATTTATGTAGCCATTACCATGCGTTCTGATTTTATAGGTGAGTGTTCACAATTCCCTGAACTTACACGTCAGATCAATGATAGCCAATATCTTATTCCCCAGATGACGCGCGAGCAGAAACGCAGGGCAATTACAGGTCCGGTAGCGGTAGGAAATGCGGAAATAGCTCCTCGTTTGGTGCAGCAATTATTAAATGATTTGGGTGACAACCCCGATCAGTTGCCGATTTTGCAACATGCTTTGATGAGGACCTGGGATTATTGGGGACACTTTAAAGATTACAAGGAAGAGCCACTGGACATCAAGCATTATGAGGCCATTGGTACCATGTCGGAAGCACTTTCCATGCATGCCAATGAGGCTTTTGATGAATTAAATGATGAACAGCAACGTATTTGCGAATATTTATTTAAAGCCATTACGGAAAAACGTGGGGGTAGCTATGGTATTAGAAGGCCTACCCAACTATCGGAAATTGCGGCCATAGCCGATGCTTCGGAAGAAAACATTATAGAGGTAATTGAGAAATTCAGAGACCCGAGCAGATCCTTATTAACGCCCCAATTTGGGGTGCCGCTCTCCAGCGATTCAATTATAGATATTTCGCATGAAAGTATTATGCGGATCTGGAGCCGATTGAAAAACTGGGTGAATGATGAAGCGGATGCCGTTAACATGTATAAGCGTTTGGCCGATGCCGCGGAAATGTATCAACAAGGTAAAACCAGCTTATGGAGACCGCCAGATCTACAATTAGCTGTAAACTGGAGGGAAAAGCATAATCCGACTCTCATTTGGGGACAGCGGTATCATCCTGCTTATGAAAGAACAGTGTCTTTTTTGGAACATTCCGAAGAAGAGTTTGCTATTGAACAACGTGCCAAAGAACTACAACAAAAGCGAAGGCTAAGAACAGCCAGGGTTACGGCACTTATTATGGGAGCGGCTACTGTAATTTGCTTTTTGTTTTTGATTTATGCCTTTTATCAGCAAACGGAAGCCAAAAGGGCGGAACTTTTAGCCCGACAGCAAGAACAAATAGCTATTGAAAATGCTGAGTTGGCTGAGAAGGAAAAGGAAAGGGCCAATGTACAAAGAAGCCTGGCAGATGAACGCAAAGAGGAAGCGGAAAAGGCCTATATGGAAGCACAAAGGGAAAGGGACAATGCAGAAAAAGCAGCATTACTTGCCGAAGAACGAAGGATTTTTGCCGAAGAGCAAGAAGGAAAGGCCAGTCAGTCTGCAATAGATGCCCGTAAAGCGGAAGAAAAAGCTAAGCTTCAGCAAAAATATGCTGAAGACGAAAAAGCGAGGGCCGATCAGCTAAGGTATTTGGCCATAGCAAACGCCATTGCTGTAAAGTCAGTGCAACTAAATGATAAGGAATTAAAAGGGCTTTTGGCTCAGCAAGCGTATATTTTTGATAAGAGATACAACAATTACAGGTTTGATGCAGAGATTTATGATGGATTGTACTATGCTTTAAAAAGCTTTGAGCATCCTTTAACCGCAAAGCTTCAAGGGCATGAAAAATCAGCTAAAGTAGTGATAGCAGGACCTACCGATGAAGCATTTTTCTCTGCGGGATCTAAGGGCAGTATATTGAAATGGAGTAAACAAGCAGAGGTTTGGGTTGCAGATACCATTGCCGGAAAAAGAACTCGCAGGGTAGTGAAATCACTTATTTATGATGAACAAAACAATATTCTGTATGCGGCTGGCCAATTTGTTAAAGAAAACGGGACATCAATAATTGAAAAATACAATTTAAATAATAAAAATCCGAAACCGGAAGAAATTGCCGGGGTAAGTGGCTCTTTTGTCAAAATGAGAATGGGAAACAATAGTTTGCTGGTCTTGGATGAAGCAGGTCTTTCGATCAAGAAAATCACAAAAAACCAGCCTCAGGAAATTTATAAGTCCCCAATCAAAATAAATGACTTTGATTATGATGCATCTAAAAATGTCATTTGGATGGGCACAGAAACCGGCCAACTGGTACAGGTTAATTTAGTAAATGGAACAGACTCTGTATTCTTTAAAAATCCAGTAGCCATAAGTGCTGTTGAATTGAAATATAGTTTTATTGGTGTTGGTGATATCCGTGGTTCTTTAAAACTGTTTTCGGATAATGAATTTAGAGATTATAATGAATTGACCGGGCATGAGGGAGGTATTGATAAAATTAAAATCAGCGAGGATGCTGCTTTTATGCTTTCCTCAGGAAAGGATAAAACCACAAGGGTCTGGAATTTATCGGAAATTACCAGACAGCCGATTGTTTTAGCTGACCACAAGGATTGGGTATGGTCCACAGACTTTAGCAAAAACATGGAATATATCTTCTCTGCATCAGAAGATGGGGAAATCCATATCTGGCCTTTTTCCATAGATCAAATGGGCGCTCAACTTTGTAATGAGTTAGAGAGAAATATGACTAACATAGAATGGGCGACTTTTGTGGCCTCCGATTTAGTGTATGAAAAAACCTGTAGCGATTCACACATATCACAAAGAACAGATGATAAATAAGAGGCTAATCATATTATTAATCCTGGGGTTATTTCCGGCACTCCTCAGCGCTCAGGAAAGCTGCACCCAAAAATTGCGTAATGCAAGAAACTACTATGAAGAAGGCAGGTTACAACTTTTGCCCCAATTGCTAAATGAATGTATTGATAATGGCTTTAGCAAAGAGGAAAAAATTGAAGCATTGAGATTAGTGACTCTTTCTCATCTTTTTAGTGAAGAAGAAAGCAGGGCTGAAAAATCATTCCTAAAATTACTTAGGTTAGACCCTGAATACAAAGTCAATAAAGAGGCAGACCCGACAGAGTTAATCCTGCTTTCGGAGAGATTTGATACTGCACCTAAGTTCTTTTGGGGGATAAATGGGGGAGCCGCTTACAACCTTGTGCAGGTAATGGATTATCAAACAATAAACATTGATCTGAAACCTGGAACTTATGAGTTTACCACTTCATTAGGTGGAGGGCTTTTCTTTCAATATCCTATCAACGATAAATTTTCAGCCAATATAGAGGCTCACTACGTTTTTAGACAAACGATATTAGATAGGGAAGGTACTGAAGGCGCAGCCCAGTCTGAGCAGCAATCTGTTACAGAGAGACATACGTGGGTAGAATTTCCCTTACTAATTAATTATAAATTACCTGTTAACAACTTCTTGCTGGAAGCTACTGCAGGCCCCTCCTTTCATTACCTACAGGATGCTACATTTTCCCTTGAAGGAAGAGGTGAGAATATCAACAATAAAGACATTTTGGATAACAGGAATGTGTTTAATATGAGTGCACTTGCAGGAGCGAGGGCAAACTTTAAGGTTTTCGGGCCTAATTATTTTACTGTGGCCTTGCTTTTTCAATATAGGTTGTTTGATGAAGTCAGTCAATCAACAGGTCCGGCCTTCACTAATGATGAACAGAACACCTTACTTCTAAGTGGGTATAAAGACGGAAACTATAAAGGACATGCCCTATGGCTGAAAGTAGGTTTTCGATTTCCTTACTTTAATCCTAAGCTAAAATGATAAAGCATTTCAAATATATCGCATTTTTGCTTTTGCTAAACATGAGTGCCTGCAATACTGAAGAGGGCGTTACCCCGTCAAGCACCGAAGCCTTCTTAAAAATAATTCCGGGGGCAGGCTTTGACGAGCCGGTTTCAATTGATGTGCTCTCCAATGGGGATTTACTAATTGTGAGTAACAACACTTCCTTTAATCAGGGGGAAACAGGTACCACTACAAAAATAAGAGTGGTTCGATTGACGCAATCAGGAAACAAGGTTTTTGATAAATACTATCCTGAAAGTTTAAGTGAAAGCTGGGAAGCAAAACAAACCGTATTTTACACAGATGATAAAATAATCATTGGTGCAAATATTGATGAAGGAAATGGGTTAGTCCTTTTTCAAACCAATGCAAGTGGGGACTCAGTAACTTCGAGCCAAATTACCTACGAAGGTGAGAACCTCAATTTGATTGGTGCCGAAAAAGAATCTGAAGAAGATTTGCTTTTATTGTCCTCACTATCCGGAAATCCGGCTTATGATGTGAGAGTAAATAAATTGAATACCATAAGCATGTCCTCCACAGAAGAGCGAAGTGAGTTACTAAATAGTGTGCCCTCTTCCAATGCTGTTCAAACAGGAAATAATACTTTTGCTTTGGGGTTAGGACCTGTTATTTTTTATATAAATGATGATAATGATGCCGCCCTTACTTCAGTTCCCTCCCAGAATTTTACGATTAAGCATTTAACCAATTATCAGGAAACATCTAAAACAATTGCTTTTGGAGAGGTGCAGCAGAACAATCAAACACACCTGTTTTCCTACTGGACAAGCCCGGGTCAGGCTAGTACAAATGCCCAACCGCTTGTGTTTAATAGGGGCTCCGATTCAGATTTTCTGAAGGGAGTGAAAGCAACTTCAGAAGGAGTGTTATTGTCTGGATCTACAGAAAGAGGAGTGAATAATACTGCCTCAAAGCAAGCCGATTTTTTATTGCTCAAAACAGACATAAATGGTAATCTTCTGTTTACCAGTACATTCGGAAGCGAAGGAAATGATGACACCTTATTTGATGCTGTAGAATTAAACAATGGAATTTACGCAGTAGGTACTACTAATTTTGCCGGATCGCTTACTATGGTGTTTGTAAAATTAAATAACAAAGGGCTGTTAATAAATTAGAGAATAAACAAAATGAGGTTCTATTTAAAATATATTATTCTTTTTGCAGTAGGCCTTTTGGCCAATGAAAAAGTGTTGGCACAATTGGCTGTTACCACAGGGAGTGCCACAGATATTTCCACATCAACGGCCACCCTGAATGGGGATGTTACTGTGGATGGCACGAATTCCACCAATTATTACTTTGAGTATGGAACTAGTCCGACACTCACTGTGCCATTGCCAAGCACAACTACTCCAGTCAACACCCTTTCCAACACAACAGCTTCAAGCCCTGTTTCATCATTAAGTCCGGCAACTAATTATTTCTTTCGTCTTAGGGCAGAGGAAGAGTTTCCTGAAGATGGTATAGCTGATGGTGATATCGTTGATTTTTGGACCTATTCCAATGTTACCTCAACAGCAGTGGCTAGCTTTCAAAGGCAGGCTGCTACTACTACCAGTATCACTTTGGAATGGACAGCTCAAGCCACTGATATAGCTGGGTACTTAATAGTATATACTACGGGAGGTACAGCCCCCGATGAAACGGATTTGGAGCAAGGAATTGCTCCGTCTGCTCTTTCATATACTAATAAGGTAATAATAGCGGATGCTTCTGCTACATCAACTACTATCACGGGCTTATCTGCTAATTCACAATATTCTTTCAGGATTATACCCTATAATGTTGGCTCGGATCCGGCCACCACCAACTATAAATTAACAGGCAATAGTACTTTAAGTGCCTATACTTTAGCAGTGGTTACTTCAGATGCCATTGCCAATTTTGATGTGGCAACTAAGGGAACTACCAATATTGAACTGGAATGGACTGCCGAAACCACCGATAACGATGGTTATTTAATATTGTGGGCAACGGGATCAACGGCTCCGGATCCTGCAACGGAAGTCGAGTTGGGAATTCCCCCGGCTTCACAGGCATTTAGTAATAAAATAGTAAAAACAGGCTCCTCAAGTACCAGTCAGGATATTACCACCGGCCTGGTGGCGGGAACAGAATATTCTTTTGTCATTATTCCTTATAATGAAGGAGCAGATCCGTCTACCACTAATTATAATGTAACGGCTAATAGTGAAGTATCAACTTTTACTTTGGCAGAAGTGCCAAGTGATAATGCAAGCTCTCCGGTTTTTATCAGTAGTACCTCTACAAGCATTACTATAGAGTTTGCAAAATCTGACGGAGCCATAAAAGCGGATGGTTATTTCATTACCTATCGTTCAGGTACCAGTGCACCTGGCAATCCGGGTGCTATAGATGGTACCGATGGCTCTTCAGAATTGGCAGAAGCAGATGTTGATGGAACTTTCACGCTATTTAGCACATTTGCTACCATTTCGGCCACTATCACGGGTCTTACACCAAAAACGGAATACAGTTTTCGAATAATTGCTTTTAGCAGTGATGCCACCAACAATCCCTCTTCTTTTAATTTCAAAACTAATGGGATCACTTTTCAAAACAACAATAATTTCACATTGGCAACAGAACCGGCTTCTGCAGTTTCCAATTTTGCCAAGACCTCTGCCACTGAAACGGCTATTAATTTTTCATTTGATGGTTATACGTTTGCCGATAATGGAGGCTTTGTTTTATATTACCAGTCAGGAAGTACTGTTCCGGATCTCAATGCACTTGAAGATGGGTTTGAACCACCAAACCAGGCAGGGTTAACGCTTGACTATGGTCTTCAAGTTACGGATGATGCTACCACAATTAGTACAGATGGAAATATAAACCCAGGTTCTGAATATAGTGTGATAATAGTGCCTTATAATTATGATGGTTCTAATGTAGAAACATTTAACTATAGAAAATCGGATGCTGTCAGCCTTTCAAGTGTATGGTCATTATCAGTAGCGGCTAGTGGAGGCGCGGTGGCCAATGCAGGATATACAGTTGATAACGCCACTTCAAATTCACTGGATGTAACTTACACAGCAGTCACTAATGCAGATGGATATTTGATTCTTTATAGTGCCGGAAATTCAACTTTCGATATTTCAGATGTGATAGATGGCCAGTCACCGGCTCAAATTGAGTCCGCATTACCAGGTGGAGTCGACTTGGTGGATAATGGAGCGGCCTTAACTGAAACAATAGGAGGCTTAGATGGCGATACAGAATATGCATTTTATGTAATCCCTTATACTTATACAGATGATGGTGGCCCTGTTTCTGAAACATATAACTACAATACTGCAAGCCCGGTACTAAAAAGTGGAACTACTCTTTGTAGTACCGGTCCATCAGTAGGCTCTGCTTCTATAGGTAATGATGCAGGTTCTCTTACTTCAACCTCTATTAAAACAGATCTTTCCAATGTTCCTGTTGATGCAGAAAACCTGATAGTTGCGAGGCTTGCTGCTGATGCTCTTGTAGCCCCTAATGATGGTGATACTTATACTGCAAATGCTGTTTTTGGCTCAGGTACACAAACAGGAACTGGAAATGACGTGGTGTTAGCAGGTACGGGCACTTCTGTAACCACCACTAGTTTATCTCCATTTACCGAATATGCTTTTGATTATTATGTTTATAATCCCAACGGACATTGTTATAGTTTTGTAGAAACGATTGTAGTTACTACCAACTGTGAGCCAGCAACAGATATAGTAACGGCCGCATCTGTAACGAATGTTAACACAAATGATGTTTCTCTCTCGTGGTCAATAACAGGAGCGGGCAATAATGTTTTGGTGGTTGCTCGATTAACAGAAACAACATCAGCCGTTGCTCCAGCAACAGGAACAGATTATATAGAAGATGCTGTATATGGTGATGGTGAAACAACGGGAACAGGGAATTTCACAGTTTATGATGGTTCGGGTACCTCCGTCAATGTAACAAACCTTGATGCCTTAACGGATTATTCTTTTGACATATACGAATACAATCCTGATGGTTTCTGTTATAATACAGCTCCGGTTACGGTTGAAGCCACTACAATATGTGTTTCCCCGAGTACTCAGGCTGATTTTGACACCTTTACACCCGGTACTGACCAAACAGCTACAACAGCCACGATTAGCTGGCCGACTGTAGCTAGTGCCGATAGATATTTAATATTGGCCAAAGAAGCTGGGACAGTTGCTTTTACTCCGTCCAATGGTAGTAATTATGAGGCTGAGGACGATCTGGATTTCTTATTAGCAACAGATAAAGGAGGTGGTGATAAAGTAATTTATGCAGGGTCTCATCCTGCTTCTGCTGTAACAATTACAAATTTATTGCCTTCTACTGAATATAACTTTGTTATTTATGCTTATAATAGCTTGAACGACTGCTATAGTTTTGATACTCCCGGCAGTTTGGTTCTTACCACGAATACTCCTTCAGCCAATAATACCTTGAGTATTGTTAGTGAGGCAGCTACTATTAACTCTGTTAGCAATGACGTATCCAACAGCTTTGTAACAGCTTTGAGTTTTGATATGACAGATGGAGGGGTGGATAATGCCAATACTAAAATGACTGGCTTTACAATTAATGCCGGAACCGGGGATTATTTTGCCGGTAACACTATTCATTGGTCAGATGTCATTGCTTCAGCACAATTTGTTAATACTACATCAAATAAAACAATAGCGGGGAGTATATCCGGCACAGGTAATACTATTTCTGTAAGTATAGGGCCAAGTGAAAACAATAATTCCACTCACTTCGGTTTTATTGGTGATGGGGAAACCATCAATATGGAACTTCAAATAAAGCTCAGGGATGATATTTCAGGAATTTCGGTGGATAACAAGAATTTTTCCTTTGAGCTTGATCCGTCAGATATAACCTATGCTAGTAACTCAAGTACCTTTAGTGTAGCCCCTGGCTCCATAATCACTTCGGATCCCGCTAATAATGAAGTAGTGGTTGAAGCCTCTAAGTTTACTTTCACTACCCAACCGCCAGCCAGCATTAATGCAGGAACAGATATGATACCTGTGCCTGTTTTTGAGGCAAGGGATGCCAATGACAATATAGATTTGGATTTTTCATCAGCTTTTGTGGTGAGTAATGCAGGCGGTATTTCCATGAGCAATGCTCCTACTACCGGATTCACAAATGGTGTCCATACTTTTCCTGTAAATTTTAACTATCAGGGAAGTGGTAACGGAACGATTACTATTACTTCAGGAGCCATAAGCGGATCTTCAAATACAGTAACAGTGGTACCTACGGCTACTTTTGCAGAATTAACCACTGGTTTAAATGCCGGCACATTACAAAGTGGAACGACTAATCAGGCGGTTCTTGGTTTTAGCATTGCTGTGCTTGGAAGTAGTTCGGTTGATCAGCTTGTTGTAGGTATTGATGAACCACTTACTAGCAAAATAAGTAATGTACGTCTAGTTAGATCGGTCAACAACCAATATGACGGTATTGCTTCAGAAACCTTAATAACAAGTACAATAACAGTTGATAACGGTGGTGGAACTATCACTATTAGCGATATTTCGGAAGCTTTCAGCTCAGAAACAAAAAATTATTTTTTAATAGCAGATGTGGATAATGCCGTGAATGAGTTTACAACAAACCCATTGACTTTCAGCCTTGGGCAGACTGGAATTTCATTTACTTCTACAGTAAATAAAGGCACATTAAATGCCTCAAAAACATATGACTTTGAGGATATTATTAAACCGAGTATTACAACTATTTCAGCAACTCCGGATATAATTTCTGATAGTGAAGTTGGAAGCATGGCTATTGCCTTCACACTTAATTTTAATGAAGAAATGGATCCTGCAACAAACCCGGCCATTACTTTTCCAACCATAGGGGAAGTTCCGGGAAGCTCTTTGGTTTATGATGCGGGCAATAGTGGATGGTCAAGTGGTAACACTGTTTTTACAGCCGTTTATTCGCTTGTTGATAATGGAATTGATATGGAAGATATTGATGTGAGGGTAAGTGGAGCTGTTGATAAATCCGGCAATGTACAGAATATATATGATGAAAGTGATGTGTTTAGCATTGATACGGAAAACCCTACAGTGGGTATAGTATTAAATTCCTCCTTGCTTACCATAGCGGATGAAACTTTGACTTTAACCGCTACTTTTAGCGAAGCCATGTCCACAGGTGTTACGCCATCTTTTACAGTAAACGGTTCATCCAATATCAATACTAACGGAGCTGGGGTTTGGTCTGCAGGCAATACCGTGTATACCCAAAGCTTTATTCATGATCTCAGTGAAGAAGAATTAACAAACGTAAATATCACCGTATCTGCGGCACAGGATGTCAATGGCAACATCTCGGTTTCGGAAAATTCAGCCAATTTTGCAGTGGATACTCAAAAGCCTCGAATTACTGAAATTACCTCTTCCAGTTCTAATGGGCTTTATAAGCCGGGAGATGTCATTAATATTTCGGTTGCATTTGATGAAGACATTGCAGTTACTGGAACACCTTTCCTTTCTTTAAATACCGGGGGTAGTGGAACCGCTACTTTTCAAAGCGTAGCAGGTAATATTGCAATATTTTCCTACGCTGTCGGGTCAGTTGGGTCAGGACAAAACACTTTGGATTTGGATGTTGCAGGCATATCATTAGATGGGGGCACTATTAAGGATTTAAATGAAAACGATGCAGAACTAACATTACCCCTCTCCCCTGATCGTTTACAGGATAATGCGGCAATTGTGATAGATACCGATCCGGCAACCATTACCAATGTAACAGCCACTACTGCCAATGGATTCTACAATGCCAGTGAAACAATCAATATTACGGTAACATTTGATGAGCCCGTAACTGTAACAGGTATTCCTGTGTTGGCACTAAACTCAGGAGGGTCGGCTACCTATCTGAGTGGTTCAACCACTTCTACACTCACTTTTGAGTATACGGTACAGGCGGGACATAATGCAGCAGATTTAAATTATACTGCTACCACCAGCCTGACCATTTCAGGGGCAAGTATAAAAGACAATGCAGAGATTAACGCAACACTAACCTTGCCTGCAACAGGAGCGGCCAATTCTCTGGGGGGCAATAAGAACATTACAATTGATACGGTTGATCCCATCCTTTCAGGGGCGCCTTTTAGTCCTGAAACCGAAAGCTTAAATGTTTCTCAGACTTTCGCTTTTACGATCAGCTTAAATGAAGCGGTGTCTGGGGCGGGAACAAATAATATTAGGATTAAAGAGTTGGAAACAGGAGACTTGGTTACGACTCTGGATGGCTCTTCTGCTTTTCTTAATAATACTAACTCAACGCTTAACTTTATTAACCTGGATGGTCATATTGAGGATTCAACAGCTTATTTTTTCGAATTTGATGCGGGCGCTATAGTAGACAGGGCAGGAAACCCATATGCTGGATTTTCCGGAAGTTCTGATTGGAACTTTACAAGTGCAGGGCCGGCAAGAATATCCACTTTTTCTACAGGGGCATGTGTAGGGGAAGAATTTACCATTGGAGGGAAATATTTTACCGGGGTTACCCAAATTGTGACAGGCAATAATGGTGATTCAACCTATTACAATATTGCAGGCAGTGATTTTGACATACTTGATGATGAGAATATCAGTTTTAACGTTAAAATTGAAACCTATTCCGGTAAAATTGTACTTAAGAAAAATGTTGGCCAAAGTGGAAACACAAGAGAGTTTATCAGTATTTCATCCGATGATATAATAGTCGGGCCAAGTTCTGCCCAATTTGAAATTGTTAATAATGAGTTTGTTTGCGATGTAAGCACAGGTGGATCACAAGATAAAGCGGAATTGAGAATCAATGTAGTGGGAGGTTCCGGAGTATTCAAAATAGTCTATAACAATGGAGTGGAAGATGTTGAAATTGCTGAATATACAAATGGCAGTGATTTTTTGGTAAATCCTCCTCAAGTAGGGATCAACGAATATACACTGGTTTCCGTAACTGATACCGACCCGAATTTATTAACCTGCTCAGCTCCTAATCTGGGCACATCAGTGAATGTAGAGGAGTTTGAGAGAGCAGTTGTAGAAGCAGGAGGAGGAAGTACTGATCCTGAATTGAATATAGGCCTGATCCAGATTTGTGCGGCTGATACAGAGATTGTAGATTTTTCTAATCCTACAATTGTGGGAACAGTTGCCAGTATTACGGGTAGTGAAACATCCGGTACATGGACTATTGTCGGAGGAAATGCAAGTTCCGGGGGTTTTAATGCCAGCAAAACGCTTAAAACTACCACCAATATTCAACCTACTTATTATATTAGTTTGGATGATGCCATTAGAGGATATGTTATTCTTCAACTAACATCTGATGATCCCGGAGGAAACAACCCCTGTACTGCGGCATCAGACAGGGTAGTGATTAGATTTGTTAATTCTTTACAGGCCAATCCTGCAGAATCAAGTGTTTCAATATGTAAAACATTTGAAAACACTGAAGAATTGGCAATTACACAATTGGATGCGGTTTTAGCAGATGGAACAACGGACATTGAATGGAGTAGAGATGATTTGTATAGTGAAGAAGATGGAAGCTATGACAATACATGGGGTTTTGCTGATACAGAGGATGCAGGCACTTTTACTTTAACCACTACTAACCCGGAGGCTTTTTATAAAGCCAGCCCAATGGAGCTCGCTAATAATTTTGCAAGGCTTCAGTTATTGGCTACAGATGGATTTTGTGGAGTGGCGGGTGATCCGGTTAATATGGAAATTACTATAAACGATGTGCCTGCACCAGTTAAATCAACCTTGGCAAATGTTAATCCACAAGATGTATGTTCAGGTGCTGAAAATATCATTTTCAAAATGAACTCCTCTTCAAGTAATGCTAAATTCATTTGGGAACTTTCAAATTCAGGAGTTGGGTCAGTTACTGAAAGTGATATAAGTAGTATTAGCTCCCCAACTGTAGAGGATGGTATTTACCTCTCTACTATTGAAATTGATTTTAGGGAAGTAAGTGAATTTACAAGTGATACATTGGTAGTAAGGGAAATCAGGAATGGTTGTATTAGCGAACCGGACACTTTCTTTATCTCCATTTCACCAACACCACAAGCCGAGATTTTAACAGGCCCTTCTGCAAGCATCAACAACACAACTACAAAATTGCTGCTTACCGGACAAGGCGGTTTCGTATCCTCTTTGGAAGTAGGAGGTGTTTTTGAAGGGAAAGGAGTTTTTCAGGGAAGTAATGGAGATTTCTTCCTTAATACAACGGAATTATTGCCTACTGACATTACCAACCCTGAAGACAACTATACTTTAACTTATACTTATACTACAGAATTGGGTTGTTCAGCTTCTACAAGTATAGAATATGATGTTTTTAATGCCGACAATATTTTTCCTGAACTACTTGCCCAATATTGTGAATTAGACACATTGATAGAGATAACTGTAAACAACATCATACTTCCTGATGACTTTATAGTTACAGATATATTCGGCCCGGGCATTACAAATTTTGAAGTAGAAGAAATAAGAACAGATACTTCCTATAATATCTATAAAGCATTATTTAACCCTAAAGCAGCATTGGATCTAGGAGAAAATCTTACTTTAACAAATGTTTCTATAGGCTACGCAACGCGGGATACAATTAACGATATAACAAATGAAGAAGCAGGTCTTCAAGGTGTAACCGTTTATGCATTACCGGAAACCAGTCCAACGGGTCTGTCATCATCCTATTGTGCTACCGATGGCGATGCTCAATTATCCAAGGGGATTTCCAATCCTAATTCTGAATTTAGTTATTCAATTATTACTGAAGGGCTTCCTCACAATTTGCTTCAATTAAACCCTGGCAATGGTAATTATGTGTTTTCCCCTTCGGTACTCTACGATAGTTTGTTTGATAACAATATCAATTCAGTAGAGATAGAACTTTTATATACCTATAAAGATTTAAATGGCTGTACTAACTACCAAACTTTATCCACAGTAGTAAATAGACAGCCTGCCCAGCCAACGTTTGATAACACTAATTTTTGTATTCTTAATGGAGTAATTGCAGAAGCAGTTGTAAATAATCCAACGGCCTCTTCAGGGGAGGTTTTATGGTTTGCAAATGAAAATTTAGTAGGCGAACCATTGGCAAGTGGTAATAGCTATATCCCATCAGCAACAGTTGTTCAGAATAATACTACGGAACTTTTTGTAGTAAGAAGTGCTGAAAACTGTATTAGCGAAGTAACCACTATTACTTTCAGAAGACAAACAGACCCTTCGTTTAGTTGGGATAAATCTGTCAATAATGAAGAGGGAATTACATTTACAGGGGTTAATACACAAGCAGATATAAGTTTTGTAAACTGGACAATAAAGAGAAAAGATAATGCAACGATACTAGTAGACAGCACGATAGAATCTTCTAATTTGACCTTCAATCAGGATTTTAATATTTATGGCGCAGGTGTTTATGAAGTAACTTTTGAAATTGAAAGCCAATTTGGTTGTGTAACTTCTAAAACCAATGATGTTACTGTTTTATTGGAAGCCCCAAAAGCCACCACCTATATTTATGACTTCAATGAAACTAATAATAATTGGATTACCAGTGGAGAAAATAGTTCATGGGAGTTGGCTGAGCCTGAGATTGGCTTTGATAATGAATCAGCATTTTGGGTTACCAATGCCACAGGAAATTATAATCCAAATGAAGACTCTTATGTCTACTCGCCTGAAATTGATTTGACTGATGTAGATAAGCCCGTAGTTAGTTTTGACTTATGGCTAAATACAGTTAGTTCAGATGGTTTGGTGATAGAGTATTCAACTGATGAATTTAAAGTGGAAGATGCTGAAAAAACCTGGACAAAGTTAGGTAAAGAGGGCTCCGGTTTAAACTGGTATAACACTAATAATTTAAGTAGTATTGCCTTTTTTGAAGGCTGGTCGGGTATTTTTAACCTCGACAATAGTAGTATAAAATTAAATTCCAAGCATATACTAGACCCAGTTCTAAAAGATAATGAAAGCAATAAAGTAATTTTTAGATTTCACTTCAAGTCAATTAACTCTAGTCCTACAGATGGCGTTGCCTTTGATAACTTCCACATTGAAAGCTTAAATAGAACGCTATTGGTTGAGTATTTTGGAGATTTTGCTACACCCGATGTTGACAATGCAGAAATGGAAAGCCTCAACAAGCAGTTTGAAGAATCACAAAACATGGCATGGATAAACTACAGGGTAAATGAGACAGATCCACTTTATGGAGAGGTGGCTTCAGCTATATCCACCAGAGCATTTTATTATAGCGCTTTTGAGGCAGAAAACAACTTTGCTTTAGATGGTGTATATTCAAGTCAGGCCCGCTTTTCCGATAGTAGAAGTGATTTTGACAGGAGGGCATTGATACCTTCTATCTTCGGGCTGGCGCTTAATGTGGCTGAAGAAAATGGAAGTTTAAAGATAACGGCTGATGTTTCTTTAATAGATGATAATACCATACCAGATAATATGCGACTCATGGTAGCCGTACTTAATAGGGAAGTTGATAATAAATACTTTAATGTATTACAGGCATTTTTACCTAATGCCCAGGGTGTTCCAATAATTAATACAGGCAGTTACGAATTCACTTACAATCCTACTACAGAGTTGGGGGCGTCTAAGCTGATGGTTGTTGCCTTCTTGCAAAAAATTGACGATGATGGAGACAAAATGATTTATCAATCTGCTTTCAATAACGATGTTCCGGATTTAAACTTTTCAATTACTGCTATTAATGAAAGTGTTTTAAATCGTGTAAGATTGTTTCCTAATCCTGCGGATGATAAAGTAACCATAAATGTGGGTTTTCACACAAATGATTTACGTATTCGGCTAATCGATATAGCCGGAAAGCTAGTAGAAGAATTCAGTTTAAAGTCTACTGAAGTTTCGAAGGAAATAGAAACCAGTTATCTAAGAGCAGGAATGTACACCCTTATGATTTCAGATCAACAAGGAAATAACAAAGCAATGAAGGTGGCAATCCGGCACTAAGTTTAATTGCCGTCTTCATTTTCAACTGTAAATTCATAAGCTCCTATGTCGGGATTTTGATCACGGGGAGTATTAATGACATCAATAATCACACCTGAAGTTAGAGCCTTCCCAATTGCTGGGGAATCTTCTGTGAGCCTGAAATCATCATTGTTGGGCTCTTCGAACAAAGGATTTTCATTCCTGATGGAATTATTCTGACTCAGCAGATTTTGGCTGCTACGGAACAAGCTGTTGGTAAAGGAAAGAGTAAGGTTGTTTTCCACTTCTTCATAAAAAAGAATTTCCTCCTCATTTCTTCCATAAACAATTGTATTCTGGAGATCCACCACTATCGGATGAATAATTTCATTTTCATTATTATCAATGGCAAAGTCAGAGAAGAATGCCGCTGGTTGATCTCGTGAGATATTAAAGTAATTAGCAATGGTGCAATGCCGGTAAAGAGCAGAACCACCACCCAAATGTGAGACTGTACCTGATGCTGTATTATAAAAAACAGAATTTATAGCTTCAAAATCACTATTTAAAGATAGTACGGCACTAAAAGCCATATTGCCCACAAATGAATTTTCCATTCTGACATCAGGTTTGCCATCCTGGTCAAATACGTTAAGGTTTAAGCCTACTATAGCGTTTTTGATGGTTACATACTTAAAAGAATTATTGTTGCTCCCCTCTAAAAACACGATTCCACCCCATTGGCCGGGAGCACTTGCAAAAGGCTCATCAAGCCTGTCATTCATAAAAAGGATGGGGTTATCAATATTTCCTTCAGCCTGTAAGGTGCCGGCCACAAGTATAAAGGAGTCATTGGCACTATAGATTCTGGTGCCAGGATCTATAATTAGGCTGCATGCTGAGTCAATTAGAATGTTGTTTGATAATACATAGGGCTTATCAGCTGTCCATCGTGCATTACATACGAGTACCGAATCCTTTAAGTAATTGGCATTTTGTCCCCAGGCTTCTAAAATTACAGATTGCTCATTCCCCTGATTCACGAAATCAAGGTTATTTCTTATCACAAAAGGATTGTTTTCGTCTGTCTGGTCAATTTTAGCTTCAATTAGGATTAATAAGCTGTCATTTCCCAAAAGTAACTGATTATTAAATTGCCTACCTGCTATTCCATTTAATATCAGGTTGAAGTCATCGGATTGTTCCTTTAAACGTATTTGGTCTAATGAAACAGCCTTGCCCGAAGTGTTCTTTACTAACAATCTCTTTGTAATACTCTTTCTTTCTGCAAAAAGAGTATCAAATTGTACGGTATCAGTGGAAAAGGACAACTCAATGGCTTGTTCATTAATTTCCGGCTCGTAAGAGCAGGCAGAAAGGCTAACCCAAACAATCCATAAGATTAGGATAAAATCAATCCCGATTTTAAGTGGCTTCATTAAGTTTGTTCGCGTTTTCTGCAATTTGTAAATGCTCAATAATGTCTTCAATTTCACCACTCATGATGGCAGGTAAATTGTGAACTGTATAGCCAATTCTGTGATCGGTCACCCTGCCTTGCGGATAGTTATAGGTCCTTATTTTTTCTGATCGGTCTCCACTGCGCACCATTGTTTTTCTCTGTGCACCAATTTCATCCATTTGTTTGGCTAATTCTATTTCATACAAACGTGAGCGGAGTACTTTTAGTGCTTTATCAAAGTTCTTCAGTTGCGATTTTTCATCCTGACAAGTTACCACCATACCTGTTGGCAAGTGAGTTAAACGTACCGCAGAATAAGTGGTGTTTACCGACTGACCGCCTGGTCCGGAAGAACAATAGGTGTCTTTACGGATTTCATTCATATCAATTTCCACTTCCACCTCATCCACTTCCGGCAAAACGGCTACAGTGGCAGCAGAAGTGTGCACCCGTCCTTGTGTTTCAGTGGCAGGAACCCTTTGTACCCTGTGCACCCCTGACTCATATTTTAAGGTGCCGTACGGATCCTTTCCTGTCACCGTACCAATAATTTCTTTGTAACCGCCTGATGTGCCTTCTGTTAAATCGAGTACGTTGATTTTAAGTCCGTTTTTCTCAGAGAACCTTTGATACATTCTGAACAAATTCCCGGCAAAAATGGCCGCTTCATCCCCACCTGTTCCTGCTCTAATCTCCAAAACCGCATTTTTCTCATCTTTAGGGTCTTTCGGAACCAACATTCTTTTAAGAATTTCTTCCAGCTCTTCTTTTCGTGGGTTTAGTTCTTCCAGCTCAAGTTTCGCCATTTCCCTGAAGCCAGGATCTTTCTCTGTTTCTAATATGACTTTGGCTTGCTTTAATCCATCCAGAATTTTTAAATACCGTTCATATTCTTTCACCACCTTTTCCAGGTCAGAATATTCCTTGCTCAGCTGAGTAAATTTTTTCATGTCAGCCATGGCGTCTGGTTGTACCATCAATTGACCCACTTCCTCAAATCTATCTTTAATATGTTTTAGTCTGTCAAGCATATTTGTTTTCTAATCAATATGCAAAGCTAATAAATAATTAGGTCATTGGGAGGATAGGCTTTTATCGGAATGGCCAAATTGTGTATTAATTATTCATAAATATAGCAGAGTGGAAATAACAGGCCTTATGATACTATTTATAATATTTTGTCGCAATTAAAATAGTGTATCAAGAGCCCACAAAAGCAGTGTTATGTTTGCTATATGACAAGAAAATATCTTTTAGTTGGCAATAAGTATGTGTTGGTAGATTAATGCTTCTTTTTTTAGATAAAAATGGCTACTTTTTGCCTCTAAACTGAGAGTACCATAATGAGAAACATTAAAATTTCTGCCATATTCATTTTTTTCTTCCTGTGTATAACTTATTCCGGGGTTTCACAAGGAAAGGATTATCGATTTCATAAAGTTTTTTTCTATAGCTTCACTAAATATATACAATGGCCTGAAAACTATCAGGGGGGTGACTTTATTATTGCTGTATTGGGGGACTCTGAAATAACCCCACTGCTTAAGGAAATGGCAGAAATTAAAAAAGCAGGAAATAATGCTATTAAAATAATTACAATTAATGAGAATGGACTTAACCAGAAAATTAACATGCTGTTTATACCTGACAGTGAATCCGGTAATTTTAACAACGTAAAAAGTAAGCTGGTTAATAAGCCAACTTTACTGATTACAGAATCAGCCGGGTTAGCCAGTCGCGGGGCTATGATTAACTTTAAAGATGTTGAAGGCAAATTAAAGTTTGAGGTAAACACCACAAATCTGGAACGATCCGGATTAAAAGTAGCACAAGAGTTAATTCGTTTTGGTGAAGAAGTTAAATAAACAGTACACTTATAAATTGGTATGCTCCACAGAAGGTGCCCAATTATCAAATTATTTTATTAAGTTTAACAATACATTTTTAGCAATTATCATAAAATGAAGAACTTTAGATTTACCATCGGTAATAAAATATTGGGGGGTTTCATCACCCTTATTTTGATTTTTGTAATATATGCCGGCATCACAATTTTCACGGTTAGCAAAAACAGCAATCTTACTGAGAAAAACTCCAATGTTATAAAACCCTCGGTTACTGCAATCAAAGATTTTAATTTGTTGGTTATTCGTTCCAAGATGCTCGTTACCAACTGGGTTTATCTTCAAAGCAATGAGGCGGATAAGGAGAGTCTTAAAATCCTTCATGAAGAAGAGTATCCGGCTATGGAAGAGAAAATAGTGGGACTTATGGAGAAGTGGGAAGAAGAGGAGCAGGTTCATGTAATGGATAGTGTTTTTATGGAGTTTGAGACATTGCTGGGTTTCCAAAAGGAGATAATGGAAAGCCTTATTACTTTTGAAGACTATGAAGATGCCATTGTAAAGTTCATGGCATCAGAGTCTATCGAAAGAGAGATTTTGCCCCGTACGGATAGCATTATGTCGAAATTGAATGTGGTGCTTGACCAGAAACAGGAGGAATCTGATTTATATGAAGCGGAGGTCTTAGAAACTTCAAATACTTTAAGAAACACTTCCATTATTCTGGCTATTATATTTGTTGTTCTAGGATTAATTGGTGCTTTCTGGCTTGCCTCATCTATTACCAAACCAGTAAATTATATTAAAGATTTGGTAGTAAAACTAGGGAAGGGGATTTTACCTGATAGTAGTACCAAACGTTTTGGCAATGATGAAATTGGAGAAATGGCGGAAGCGGTGGACAAACTGGTATACGGCCTAAAAGACACCTCTTATTTCGCTGAAAATATAGGAAATGGCAAATATGATTCAGATTATGAACCGCTTAGTGAAAATGATGTATTGGGAAATGCTTTGATCAATATGAGAGGAAACCTCAAGCGTGTAGCCGAAGAGGACAAAAAGCGGAACTGGACAACAGAAGGGCTGGCCATGTTTGGAGATATCCTTAGAAGAAACAACGATAATATTTCCAGGCTTTCTGACGAAATAATCTCTAGCCTTGTCAAGTACACAAAATCCAATCAGGGAGGTTTGTTTATTATTAACAGGGAAAATGAGGAAGACGCTTTCCTTGAGCTGACAGCTTGTTACGCCTGGGATAAAAAGAAATACCTGGAGCAAAAAATCTATGAAGGGGAAGGCTTAACAGGGCAAGCCTGGCTGGAATCAGAAACTATTTACATGACGGAGGTTCCTCAGGATTATGTAATGATTACTTCAGGACTTGGAGAAGCCAATCCGAATAGTTTATTGATAGTACCTTTGAAAGTAAATGAAGAAACTTATGGAGTAATAGAGCTTGCCTCTTTCAATGAATATGAAGAACACGAAAGAGAATTTGTAGAGAAAATTGCTGAAAACATTGCTTCTACTATTTCTTCGGTAAAAATTAACGAAAGAACGTCCAAACTCCTTAATGAATCCCGCGAAATGACTGAACAAATGCGATCTCAGGAAGAAGAGATGAGGCAGAATATGGAAGAACTTCAGGCAACGCAGGAAGAGATGGAAAGGTCTCAGCGTGACAGGGATGATAAAGAAAAGATCATCAATTATACCAATATGATGATAGAGCTAGACGATAAATTCCAGGTCACCAGCCTCAATAATATTACCTCTGAAAAACTCAAATATAATTTTAATGATTTAAACGGCACATCCTTTGAAAAAATCGTTGCCTCTAAAGAAGGGTTTCAGTCAATGAAAAAGGCTCTTTCAGATGGGAGAACCTGGTCAGGAGCCATTACATTAAAAAACAAATCCAATGAACCTGTGAATGTTCTTTTCTCATCAGGAGTATTGAACAACCAGGATTCAGGTTCGAGCAGTTATATGTTAATCGGTGCGGTAGTAGAAAGTGAGCAACTAACTTAAGTATGTGGTATGTTTAGAAAACTTTTTGTCCTACTTCTAACACTCTTAATGATTGGGTGTGGTTTTTCCACGGAGAAGCGAAGGCCAAAAGCTATTGAAGAAACCCAGTCTGAGCGGAGTGTCAGAAAGATTTCAGAGGCAGACATATTGAATAAAGTAAAAAAACTGGGAGATTCAATTTCCATGCAAGCCCAACAGCTTTTTATGAAGAGAATTTCTGAGCAGTATGCTAAGGGAGGATTTGTTGAAGCAGCAGCATATTGTAATATGGAGGCATATTCCATTACCGATAGTTTGGCAAAAAGCTACAGCATTTATTTAAAAAGAGTGAGCACTCAAAATCGAAGCCCGCAAAATGCTCCCTCCGAAATGGAAAAGGAATTGCTGGAGGCTTATGAATATTCCCATCAGGAGGGGATTGACCTAAATCCGAATGTGCAATTTATACAGCCCGGGGATACAATTTTATATAATAAGCCCATTTTTATAGCTTCAGAACTTTGTCTTAATTGCCATGGTACTAAGGATGATATTTCAGAGGAGGTTCAGGCCCTTCTAAAAGAACGATATCCAAATGATCAGGCGACAGGCTATGAGTTGGGTGATTTTAGAGGAATGTGGAGTCTAAAGTTCCTTAAAAAGGATATTGTTAAAAATTTATAGATTACTCCTAACTATTTGAGCCAAGCTTTTCTGTGACCAATTTCTCACTTATCTCCCACAGCTTGTCTTGTATTGCTGTGTTTCTGGAATCCACCGATGACCGAAACGGTTTCCGGTTCTTGAAGTAGACTCCATTCTGTTCCTTTGGCAGCTCATTGAGAGCAAGGTAAATACTGGTAGAGGCTCCCTGCCGAGGGCTTTTCATAAAGGGTTTGCCGAGTTTCCACATTAATCTGAATAGACCAGATAAATTATTCCCAAAACCCGAATCAATTACTCCTGGATGCAAAGAATAACTGGTAAAACCTTTTCTTGCCAATGACTTGGTGAAAAGTACATTGCACAGTTTTGCATTTCCGTAGGCCTTTAAAGTTGAGTATTTATTTTTTAAATGAATGTCATTAAAATCCAACTTTCCTGCTTTATGAGCTTCTGAACTCAGGTTAATGATTTTAGTATGACTTTTTTTTAATAAAGGTATTAGTTCCTTCACTAGGAGAAAATGGCCTAAATGATTAATGGCAAAGTGAAGTTCCAGGCCATCTTTGCTCTCAAGGCGCTTTTCAAAAGTGCCCCCTGCATTATTAATGAGCACATCTAAATGATCATTGGTTTTCAAAAGTTCTTCCGCAGCTTTTTTAACAGAACTTAATTCAGCAAGGTCACAGGAAATTATTTGCACATTTTCAGCATTAGGCATGCTGGCCAGCATTTGTTTGCCCTTCTTGATATCCCGTATTAAAAATATCAGATGGTTTCCTTTTTCCAGAAGCGCTTTTGCAGTTTCTAAACCAATGCCTGAGGTAGCTCCGGTAATAGCTATTTTTTTCATATCTTTTTTCTCTAGTGAGAGAACGAACTAACAGGGTTTTTGTTAACGGGATTTAATTCAGCCAACTTTTATAACTCGAGCTGATCCTTATAAGAGCGGGAAATTTTTAGCCACTCTTTTCCAACCCTTACTTTTTCTTGAGTATAGGCTTTTATGTGGGCTTTATTAATGATAAAAGATCGGTGAATTTGTACAAATGAGCCAGATGGAATTTGCTCAATACAATCTTTCAATTTCATTTTGGAGATTAACGGCCTGTCCTGAGCAGTATAAAATTTCACATAATCGCCCATAGCCTCAATGTAAAATATTTGATCAAAAGGAACCTTTACCATCTGTCTGTCTATTGAAATAAACAAGTGATCAGTTTTCACTGGGGTTTCCGATATATTGATTGACCTTGGAGGGAAGTTATTAACAGCCTTAAGGAAGCGTTCAAAAGATACAGGCTTTAGTAAGTAATCCAATGCTTTCACCTCAAAAGCTTCCACGGCATAATCCCGATGTGCTGTTATAAATATTACTTCAGGAGGGGCGGGAAGTGTTTTGATAAATGTCAGCCCATCCAATCCGGGCATTTCAATATCCAATAAAAGTAAATCTGGTTTTTCCACTGACAAGTATTCCTGAACTTCCCATGCATTTTTGAAAACCCCTTCTAACTTTAAATAAGGTGTTTTTTCTACATAAGACACCATCAACTGTCTTGCTAAAGGCTCATCGTCTGCTATGATACAATTAATCTGTTGCATGAATGGGAATGCTTAAATGGAGATTGAATAAGTTTCCTGATTTCTCTACCTGCAATATATAGTTCTTGCCATAAAGATAGTTCAGTTGTTTTTGAATATTGTTTAGCCCTATTCCTGTAGGTAAAGAGGTAGACTTAGTAAAAAATCTATTACTGCTTTTAATTAGAAGCATTTTATCCTTTACACTCATATTAAATTCTATTACTACTTTGCCCCAATTATTCATGGCGCCATGCTTAAAACAGTTTTCCATAATAGTAACCAATATAAGTGGAGGTATTTTAATGCTCAACTCTACCGGGACATCTATTTTTTTGTTTAAAGTCAATCGGTCTTCGTACCGGAGGGTTTCCAAATATATAAAATCATTCATTACTTCAATTTCCTCAGATAAATCCACCAGCTTATTTTTTCCGGAAGCAAGAATGTAGTCCAACAAACTGCTTAGCTTCAAAACTAATTCCGGGGCTTTGTCAGATTTTTCCAGAGCAAGTACATATAGATTATTGAGCGTATTGAAAAGAAAATGTGGGTGCAATTGTGTTTTAAGAAATCGTAATTCAGATTCAGAAGCATTTCTTAATGCCAGTTCTTTTTCCTGATAGACTATACTCCATTGTCGGATACTTTGAGTAGCTACAAATAATATCACAAGTAAAAATAGTGTGACAAAAAGAGTAAGTAAATCCTGAGTGGCAGGAGGCATTAAGTTGAATTGATATTCCGCAATAAATATAAAGATTGCAGTGTTGAAAAGTAGCAATAAAAAGAATGAAACAATGAGGATATAGGCTATATAAAGAAAGAACCTTAAATACCTGCGTTTTATTAAATATTCGTGCAAAAGAAAATGGGTGATTAAATAGGCACTTCCAATGGGAATAGGGCTGAAAACTAGTGTGAGAAAGATGGCTTCTTGCCAGTTGCTCCTGTAGGCTATTAGGAAGGCGCCTAGTAAAAGAGCAAATGCCCAGTAGGTAATATGGAATAATATCTTTTTTAACATTGCAAGGCTAAATATACTCATTCAAAAAATCTAATTATCTTAAAGTCGATAGTTTGAAGGTTTAGAGTGTTGAAATACATTTTTGCGCTTTAACCACTACATTCGGTGATCCATCTTTAACTATAAGTAAAATAACGAGTATTAATTCTGTGATCGATGAATAGTACTAGAATTGTAGCATCACCAAACAAATAGCACTTATGAAACTTATTGAAATTCATATTGAAGGTGGAATAGAGTTTATGTCTGTTTTGCTTATTTTATTGATTGTTACTATATGGATGGGAGTAATGGCCATTCTTAAAAGAAAAGAGCCTGTAGAAAAAGAGAGGTGGATAAGAAGATGTATAGACATTTCACTTTTCGCATTAGTTTGGGGGATATTGGGACAGGCTATTGGCTTGTTTAGTGCTTTCCAGGCTATTGAAGAAATGGGAAGTGTCCCACAGGATATTTTGGCAGGGGGATTGGCGGTTTCTTCCTATACAACCATGTATGGGTTGATCATTTTCTTAATTGGACGTTTGTTCAAAATATTTGTCAATTTTTCTGAATAGATTTAGTGAAAATTAGTAAGGGTTTGGGCTTTGTTCAAACCCTTTTTTTGGTAATTCTCGTTACAAGTAACATGAGTGAAGAGGAAAGTAAAAAATTATCCAAAAAACAAAAGGAGATCGAAAGGAAAAGGAAAGAGCAGCAAAAGAAGGAGGAAGAAGCCGGAGATGATGAAGAAAGACGTGGCATTTTTCCTGATGGCCGGGATTTCAAAAAATCTATGGGCTGCGGAGGATAAGCTAAACTATTTCTTAGCAGACAGAAGTTTTCGAATTTTATCTTTGTCAAACTCTGATCCTGATATTTCTATTAATTCAATATCAGAGAGTTTTCGGCCATCATTGCTGACAGCCGTTACTTTATAAACTATGTGGTAGTTGTCAGGCCGGAAAATTGAATTTTTCCCCCTATAAATCTCTGCAATATCCTGAAAGTTTAGAGGTATCATAATATTTTTGAGATAATAAAGCTCAGTAGTACTTGAGAAGGGTCTCCTACTTTCGAATACCGTAAAATGTATCAGTTCATTATTCTGTATGACGGTATCATTTCTTTGTATTACTTCCCGCGCAAACCCTAAAATTTCAGGATAAATAATCTCTAACTTTTCAGAGGTTACATAGTAATTATAGAGAGTTTTCTCACTGATGTCTCCAATTTGAATTACTTCTTCACCAAATAGGCGTTCTGTAAGCTCTCCTACAGTTTGCCTAATGAAGTAATCTTCAAAAAAATCGTATGTATGTTGATCTACATCTTTAGTAAGGCCATCATTATAGATTAGACTAAATTGAGTAGTGTCGGACAACTTCAGTTGAGCATGCCCCTTGTAGGAGAGCATCAGAGAGAACACAATCAAGAGAAACTTCATAGGAAATGGAAATAAAAAAAGCCCTGAAAACTCAGGGCTTTAGTGTTTAATATAAACGTTAATTTTTTATTTATTTCCACCAGCTCGGATCATAGCGCAACGGAACCCGATTGTTGATGTGGATGAATCTTGCTCAATAAATCTTCTGGTACCTGGAGATAACCAATAAGCTACATCTGCCCATGAACCACCTTTGTAAACACGAATCTCATCAGAAATAAGTGAGTTAACAACATTCGGATCATTTGCACCATTGTCATAATTTCCTGCCGGATCTAAAGTTCCATCTCTACGAACAGGGTTTAGGTCTTCAAAATCCTGGAATGAAAGTGGACGGTATAAATCCCAAACCCACTCGTTCACGTTTCCGGCCATATTATACAAGCCGTAATCATTAGGAGGATAGTTATAAATATAATCTGTCACGAAAGCGCCATCATTTAACTTACCGGCAATACCACCGTAATCCCCACGACCTCTTTTAAAGTTAGCTAAGAAATAACCCATTTCTTTTCCATATGGGTTTCTTAAAGAGTGTCCATCCCATGGATAAATTCTTTTGTAAAGTTGTACTTCATCTACCCACTGAGTACCAATCAAGGCCGTAGCGGCATATTCCCATTCTGCTTCAGTTGGTAATCTGTAATCAGGTAAAACCACACCGGTTTCCAAAGGAATTCGGCCACCAGTTTCTGCAGGGACTTCAATTCCTGATTCTTCTGCTAATTTAAGGTTTACAGTAATAGTTCTCCATTTGGCATATTCGTTGGCCTGTAGCCATGAAACACCTACAACCGGGTGGTATCTAAAGCCAGGGTATCTTAAATAATGATCAACATAAGGATCATTATAAGCCAGGTTTTTCGCCCATACAGTGGTGTCAGGCAATGCTGCTTGATAATAATCTCTTGAAGAGTCTAATTTAATATAATGAAGAAACTCTAGCCAGTGAATGTTGGCCACTTCAGTTTCATCCATATAAAAAGAAGAAACAGTAACTGTTCTTTCAATATTATCTCTGGTGTGTAAAATATCTTCTTCGAATGAACCTAATACTGTTCTACCACCTTCGATGTAAACCAAATTTGGTCCGTCCGGTTGTCCTCTGAATTCTGCTACCTGGAAACCTTCATCACTATTGTACTCAAGCCCTGTTGCGGTACTCAGTACTCCCGGACTGTTTGCTGTAGGCTTACCTCCCCCACATGCAAATAGGAAAGATACCATGGCAACCAGACAGGCATTTTGAAATCTAAACACAAACTTTTTCATATCCTGTTATTGTATTCGTTTAATAAACACTGTTTAATCACTTATATATCAACGCAATATATAAAATTCCTGGTAAAGATAACTTTACCAAGCACTAAAATCAACTATTAAAATCAAATTTTAAAGTATTTTAATACAAATTCGATTAAGATGTAAGAATTTTAATTTAGTTGCAGAAAAACGACTATGGGTTTGGGTTTATTGTAATCATTCTTCCGTCCATATTTTGGTGCCTTCCGTACAGTTAGTGCAAATATCAATTTCTTCTCTTGATTTTAATAATTTAGAGCGAAATTTATTATAGGCTTTCCCCTGCCAAATATCAGCAAACTTACTTTCTTTTAATTTTCCCAACTGATGCTGTGCATCTTTGTCGAAACAACAGGGCACTACCCTCCCATCCCAGGTAATTACGCAGCTATGCCACATTTTCCAACATTGGTTGAGCATTTTGTTTTTGATTCTGTACAAGCCGTTTGCCAGCCTTCTATATCGGCTGTATTTGGGGTTGTCAGGTATTAATGGTGAACCATTCTCATAGTCGTAGATTTGGGCTGTTTTTAGTTTTACTTCATCTACGCCTAGCCTTTTTGCCAATTGGTAGATTTCCGGGATATCACCTTCATTAGGTTTAACTACCAAAAATTGAAATATTACGTGTGGAGTGGAAGAGTTAAGTTTTTTCTTCCAACGAATTATATTTTCTGTGCCTTCAATTACCTTTTCCAGTTTGCCGCCTATCCGGTATTGTTCATAAGTGGATTGCGAAGTGCCATCAATAGAAATGATCAATCGGTCAAGCCCGCTTTCCACTGTTTTTTTGGCGGTTGCATCATCTAAATAATGTGCATTGGTTGAAGTGGCAGTATATATATTATGCTCGTGAGCAATTTTCACCAAATCCAGAAACTGTCTGTTCAAATAGGGCTCCCCCTGAAAGTAGAATAACATATAAATCAAACTTTCCTGTAATTGAACCAACATCTCTGTAAAAGTCTCCGGAACAAGCATTCCTATCGGACGGCTAAAGGAGCGCAATCCACTGGGGCATTCCGGGCAACGCAGGTTACAGGAAGTAGTCGGCTCAATTGATACAGACATAGGCATGCCTTTCATCCAGGCTTTCTGGCTGTTTTTGGAAACATGATAACTGTACCATAGCCAAAAGGCATTACGGAGCTTAAAAGCATTTAGCTTGCTTAAAATGTTTAGGTTATCCTTCCAATTCATATAAACCTCCTTTCAAAAAGGAATTTTGTATCTTTAATTTTATTATTTGCTTCTTCAGAATACGAACTTAATTAATACCCATGAACTTTAAGCTGATTTTTAAATTTATTCCCTGGGCAATAGCCTTGCTTTTGTTGGTTTTTTTATGGTTCAGGCGTATGTCTGATTTTACTACTCCTGAACGACTCACAGTTGAAAACACTACTATTTTACAGGAAATAGAAGCGCTGGGTAAACTTGAGTTGGTAAAATATCGATTTAAGGAGGTGGTTGAAGAGAAGAAAGTGGCTAAAAAATGGATTAAATATATTCCTTCTGGCCCTGATATGACAGCTATATTAATAGCAAGTGGGGAGGCGGTTGCTTGTATTGATTTGGGCAAAATAGAAAAACAAGACATTCGTTTTGAAAATGATACTATTTATATAGAGTTACCGAATCCAGAATTGTGCTATTTTAAAATTGATTTGCAAAACAGCAAAATATATGATTTAAAGGCTACAAACAGCATCTATAAGTATTTTGATGATGAGAATAAAGCTGCGGAATTTATACAAGAAATGTATGCCAAAGCTGAAATTCAAATTAAAGAAGCAGCCTTAAAGTCAGGTATTATGGAAGATGCTGAAAAATTAGGAAGTACTATTTTGAGACCCTTTTTATCAAATATAACAAACAAGGTAATTGTGTTAAAATTTAAACAGAGGCCGGATGCTACAATGATATTTCCTGATTGAGCATATGAATTTTCCCACAAAGCCTCAAAGAACATGAAGAAAAACCTTGGTGGGCTTCGTGTCTTAGTGGGATATAGGAAGGCAGCTATTGCTTCAACATATCAGGTTTCCCACAAAACCCTCTTACACCAGAATGAAATCAGTATAATTGTCCCTGTATTTTTCGATGAATTCCGTCCTTTATTAAGTTTACATTAAAATTTATCAACAGTGCAAGCTTAATTCCAGTGAGTCTCAAATAGGTTAAAACTATTTTGTGATGGACTTTCTCAATTCTTTCCACTGATTTGAGTTCAACAATTAACTTATTATCGAGAATTATGTCAGTTCTAAATCCTACACCCAAATCGTATCCTTCGTAAATAGCAGGAATTCCTTGCTGCTGTTTAAATGGGATGTTTAATTTCCGAAGTTCTAGAACAAAAGCGGCTTCATATACGGTTTCTAATAATCCAGGTCCTAAAGTTTAGTGTATTTTAAAAGCAATATTAACAGCTATCTTAGCTAATTCATTTTCAGCCATGTGGTTGATATTTGCTAATGACCAAATAAATTTAAATAAAGATTAAAAACTTGGTGATCTTCGGGTCTTCCGTATCTGGGACAAGTATTAGGAGATAAGAGGCATTTATAGCTCCAGCATTTAATTAAACATTTCAAGTTTCCCACAACATGTCCCGGGCTAAACGGGAAGCCTCAAAGGCCACAAAGAAAAAAATCCTTAGTTTCTTAGTGGGAGAAAAGGAGAAAGACTGGCTTCATAATTCCTCCGTAGCCGCCCAAACCAAATCCGCCTCATAGCCTTTTTGCAATAAGTATTTTACAGCTTTTTGCTTTCTAATATATAGATTGCTATCCCGTATAGATTGATATTTTTTTGATAACAGTTCATTCAATGTTTCCTGATATTCAACTGAATCAATTTCTTCCAATCCTTTCTTTATACAGTAGGTAGAGAGTTTCTTTTGTTCCAACCCTTGCTTGATTTTGATTCTCCCCCATTTTTTCATTCTGAAGTGACCTGAAGCATAAGTTTTGGCAAAACGTTCTTCGTTCAGGAAATTCTCAGTAATCAAATAGCCAATCACCTCTTCCACTTCATCTCCATAAAGCCCCCAATCATACAGTTTATCACGAACCTGTTGCTGAGTCCTTTCCTGGTAAGCACAGAATTTCATGGCTTTCGTTTTACCTTCTTTGATTGTATATACTTTCTTAGCAGACATATAATTAATGTATTGTCCTCAAGATTAGAGGAATGCATTTAAAATCGAATTTATTGAATCAGTGTTTTTGGTTCATCCAGTCCATGTTCAAACTGTAATGTAATGTGGCCAATAGAAAAATGGCTTTGCAACAGAATTTCTATTTTTTGCTGGATTTCATGGGTGTTGCTGACCTGAAGATCATCCTTTAAATCAACATGCGCTTCAAAATGGATTGTATGTTCGTCAAGTTGCCATACATGTACATGATGGATATTTTTTATCTCCGATATTTTTTCTACTTCATCTACAATTTTCGGAATATTGATTCCTTTAGGCACAAATTGTAATAACACATGCATACTGTCCATTAGTAACTTCCAACTACTGAAAATAAGATATAGGCCGATTATGATTGATAAAATACCATCCACCCAAGTTATACTATAGTATTTCATGGCTAAGCCTCCCCCCAGAACAGCCACAGAAAACAAGGTGTCAGACAGTAAATGCATGAAAGCCGACTTCATGTTCATGCTGTCCTTGATTTGAGAAGCTAAAATCACCACGCTTAATCCATTGCCAATAATGGCCACAAAGGCCAGCCAGATAATGATATCCGTGTTTATTTGCAGGCTGGAATTTTCTGTAAGTCTTTGTGAACTTTCAATGATAATATAAACTGCCACGGCTATAATCACAGCAGAATTAACAAAGGCAGCCAACACTTCTGCCCGCTTATAGCCAAACGATTTACTGTAAGTGGCTTTTCTCTTGGCCAATATTATAGCAACTAAGCTAATGATCAAAGCAGCCACATCACTAAAATTGTGCATGGCATCAGAAATCAGTGCCAGACTATTAGCAAAAATACCACCGATAATTTGGGAGATAGTAATAACAATGTTGAGTCCAATGACCCAGCGCAAACGACTTTCCCTATTCATAGAAGTAAAATTAGAAAATTGCTTTGGATTGCACTAATGGAATTAGTGCTCTTTCAAAACCTTTACTAAATAGGCTCTCCTGATAGCAAAGAGTCCAGAAGAGAGGGAGAAAAAGGGAGGTGAAAACGCGTTTTTTCATGGCCAGGAAGTAGCTATATAACCCAAAGACGCAATTATCCTCTCGATAATTGAACAATGAAAGGATTCGAAACTATTGTTTTGGGCCAAGCCGAATAGCTACCTCCTGGGGCCTACCATTCCATTGGCACTTCCATTAAAAGGAGCTTTGATGCTTCATTAGCTTTAACCTCTATGCTTTCCAGTTCCGTCAAGCCAATAGCATCTCTTGTATTAAGTTTTTCTCCGGCAACTTCCAGACTCCCACTTAATAGAAACAGAAAAAGCCCATTCCCCTCCTTTTGGAGAGTATACTCCTTAGAAAAACCTTTGTCCAAATCGGCAAGATAAAACCAGGCATCCTGATGAATCCAGGTATTCAGTTCTTCAGGGTTAGGAGAAACGATCATTTGAAAATTGTTTTTTCTTTCCAGGGAACTAAAGCTTTTCTGGCCATATCTGGGCTCTACATTTTGTTTATTAGGGAATAACCAAATTTGTAAAAACGCTGTTTTTTTGTCTTTGTTAGGATTAAATTCAGAATGAACAATTCCTGTACCCGCTGACATCACCTGAACATCATTTTCCTTTATGACAGAATTATTGCCCATGCTGTCTTGATGGGCCAGATCCCCAAATAATGGGATTGAAATAATTTCCATATTATCGTGAGGGTGCTTTCCAAAACCCATTCCTGCATCCACTTTATCATCGTTTAAAACACGTAAAGCTCCAAAATGAACTCTTTCCTGATCGTAATAAGAGGCAAAGCTAAAAGTATGATAGGATTCTAACCATCCGTGATTGGCATGGCCCCTTGTATCTGCTTTGTAAATTGTTTTTTTCATTTTTAAACCAAAACTTAAATGTATCTACATACAATAACGGAAAGCGCTTACTTTTGTGTTCGTTTTTTTGGGAGAAAAAAATATGTATTTAAACAGAGTGCATAAACATATATGGTTTAGTTCAAAAAATATAAAAAACTGATAATAAACTCGGAATTTTTTGTAAAATAGCAATATAGATTAAAATAAATTTATACTTTTATTGTCTTATAAAACAAATCATACTTATGAAATTGAATTTTAAATTAGGAATGCTGGCTATCATGTTGATAGTCAACGCATGTAACCCGGAAAAGAAAGAAGAGAAAACGGCATCAGAAGCTTTTGAGAAAGCTCAAAAAGAAACGGAGGAGCAAATTAAAAAAGTAGTGAATGAACTCCCTGCTCCATCAGAAATTCCATTTTTACTTATGCAGACCGGGGTAGAGTTTAATAAGAGTTTGACACATGACCTTTCTCAGGTAAGTAGTTATACAGGTAACAACACAAAGGCGGCACTTAATTTAGGCATTTATGCCACAGATGTTACTTATTTGAGTGCTTACGAAAAATCTCAGGAAGCGCTAAATTATATTGCAGCCATTAGGCCATTAGCAGATCAACTGTCTCTTTCCAGTTCATTTGATCCCCAAACTGTTGAGAGATTTGAAAAGAATTTGTCCAACACTGATTCAATGGCTGCCATCGTGAATATGGCGGTTGCTAATGCTGAGCGACATTTGAAGGCTACGGATAGACCAAAGGTAGCAGCATTACTTTTGGCAGGGTCATTTATTGAAGGGCTTTATATTGCGACTGCTTTAATTGAAAATTATCCAAGCGATATTTTACCGGAAGATACCAGGAATCTGATACTTATTCCATTAGTGAAAGTCATTATTGATCAGGAAGAGCCTTTAAAGGATTTGATAGAATTACTTAAAAGCGTTGAAAAAGATGATATGGTTCAGAAACTACTGGTGGAACTTGAATTATTGAAAGGCCAGTATAAAAAACTGAACGTAAAAGAATTAATGGATCAAGGTAAAGGAGATCAATTGTTGAAAGATGAAGCCCTTGACAACATCACTAATCAAGCAGGAAGAACACGCGATTTACTGACTTCATAAAACCACTTCAATTCATTAAAGGGGAGCTCCTTGGCTGTTAGGCTTCGGGAGTTCCTTTTTTTTCTAAAATAGTTAACGCCCTCATCAACAGACCATGAGTGAAAATTTGCTAAATGCCTTACTGGAATTATTTGCCATTATCGCTAAAAAAGATACTGTTACAGAAGACGAGAGACAGAACATTAAACGCTTTTTGGAAGAACACCTAAATGAGGAATCTGCCAATCGGCATTTACTTATTTTTGATGAGTTTGCTAATAACAGCAGCACCGAGGAACAAACGATAAAAGAGAGCATCAATCGGATATGTAAGAATATTAATCAGGAATTTACCACTGCCCAGAAAATCATCCTGTCTTTACAATTAATTGAACTTATACTGGCAGATGGTACAATATCTGAAGAGGAGGCTGAAATTTTAAACTATGTAAGTGATCAAATAAAAATTCCTCAGGAGAATATTGAAGAGATTAAAAAATTTGCTGTTGGAAAATTTTCCAATGAGTTTTCAACCCATAATTGCTTAATAATCTCCGATAATTCGGAACACATCACAGCATCAACCAATTTTCTTTTTGAAGCGAATCTGAGTGGCTTTATAGCAGTGCTAAAGTTGCCCGATAGTGAAATGTATTTTATTAAATATATTGGAAATGCCCAGCTAAATATAAATGGCCATCCTCTCCGAAATAGCTTGATTACACTTTTTCCTCCGGGAAGCACTATCAAAGGAGATAAATCCCAAACTGTGTTTTACAGTGATGTGGTTAGCAAGTTCAAAACCGATGCAGACACTCCCAATATTTCCTTTGTGGCTAAAGATATTAGCTTCACTTTTCCTAACGGTCATACCGGCTTACAAAAATTAAATATTGCGGAGGACACAGGCAGGTTAATAGGATTGATGGGTGCCTCGGGATCAGGAAAATCCACTTTACTAAATGTACTTAATGGGAATGACTCTCCTACCGAGGGAAAGGTTTTGATTAACGGGATTGATCTGCACAGAAACCCTGAAGCAATAAAAGGAATTATTGGTTACGTGCCACAGGATGATCTCCTGATAGAAGAATTAACTGTCCATCAAAATCTTTATTTTGCGGCCAAATTATGCTTTAGTGACCGTACAGACCATGAAATAGAAGAATTAGTGACAACCACTTTGACTTCACTTGGCTTGAGTGAAACCAAAAACCTTAAAGTAGGATCCCCTTTAGAAAAAACCATTAGCGGAGGACAGAGGAAAAGATTGAATATAGGGCTAGAGTTGTTGCGTGAACCTGCCGTTTTATTTGTTGATGAACCCACTTCCGGGCTTTCTTCCCGCGATTCGGAAAACATCATGGACTTACTAAAGGAGCTTAGTCTTAAAGGAAAAATGGTGTTTGTGGTGATCCACCAACCTTCTTCTGATATATTCCGAATGTTTGACAAATTGATAATATTGGATGTGGGAGGGTACCAGATTTACTACGGAAACCCGGTGGAAGCAATTACTTATTTTAAAAACCAGGTCAACACCATTGATAAAAACAAAGGTTCATGCCTGGAATGCGGAAATGTTAACCCGGAACAAATATTCAATATTATTGAAACCAAAGTGGTGAATGAATATGGGAAAGCCACAGAAAAACGGAAAATTTCCCCACAAAAGTGGTATAGATTATTCAATGAAAACATTAAGGTGCCCACAGTAGATCAAACAGATGATTTGCCGAAACCTGAATTGCGTATTCCCGGTTGGGCTCAGCAGATCAAGCTATTTTTCAGAAGGGATTTGAAATCCAAACTATCCAACAGACAATACCTATTAATTAACCTACTGGAAGCGCCTATTTTAGCCCTTCTTTTAGCTTATATTATCCGGTATTACCCTGACAATGGAAAAAACGAGTATCTTTTTGTGGATAACCTTAACATTCCGGCCTTCTTTTTCATGAGTATTATTGTGGCCTTGTTTATGGGGCTCACAGTCAGTGCAGAGGAAATTATTAAAGATAGAAAGATACTCAAAAGAGAGTCCTTTCTTCACTTGAGCCGCAGTAGCTATTTAGTGTCCAAAATTGGAATTTTGTTTATGTTTTCGGCCATTCAAACATTTACCTATGTGATTATTGGAGACGTAATTCTTGAAATTGACGGCATGAGTTTTATTTATTGGGCTATTTTATTCAGTACCGCCTGTTTTGCCAATTTGTTGGGGTTAAATATTTCCTCTGCATTTAATTCAGCAATTACCATTTATATTTTAATTCCTATTTTACTGATTCCTCAATTGATTTTGAGTGGTGTGGTGGTGAAATTCGACAATCTTAATCAACAGATTACTACTCCGGACAAGGTGCCATTTGTGGGTGAAATAATGGCCTCGCGCTGGGCTTTTGAAGCCTCTATGGTTGCACAATATAGGTACAACGACTTTAATCAGGCATTTTATACCCTGGATAAGCAAATGGCACAGTCAGAATATAAAACCGTATACTATATTCCAAAACTGGAATCCAAATTGGAGCTGTTAATCAACCAGCTTGACAATAGGGAAACTAAAGAATTTAGGGAGGCAATAAGTTTACTCAGGAATGAAATTGCCCTGGAACTGGAACTGGTTGGGAAAAAACAATTCGAGGCCTTCAAACAGCTGAACGAAAAAGATTTTAATATGGACACCGCAGAGAAAACAAAATCATTTCTCACAGCTCTTAAAAGGTTTTATAATAATGTTTATAATGAGGCAAGCTCCAGAAAAGAAAAGGCTATTTACATTTTAACTTCTACTCCCGAGAAAAAGGAGAGGTTCGAATATTTACGGGCTAATTATTACAATCACTCTGTTGCTACCCTGGTAAAAAACACTAATGACCCGGATAGAATAATGGAGTATAATGGGCAATTGATTCAAAAGATTTTCCCCATTTATATGGATCCTCAACCCAATCATCTATTCGATTTCAGAACCCAATTCTACTCAGGAAAAAAATACTTTGTTGGCTATTATTTTGATACCCTGGCTTTTAATCTGACCATTATCTGGTTAATGAGCCTCCTTTTATATGTTACCCTATATTATGATCTGTTGAGAAAAATTGTGAACTTTAGACAAAGATAAAAAGCACCTAAATGAAAGCGATTTTACCAATTCTGATGGTTTCATTCTTCCTGATTTCTTGTCAGGAGCAAAAACAAAAAGAACAGACAGTTATTCAGGACAATGCTGTGTTTGAACCGGGCAATTCAGATTCTCAGGCAATAGTATTGGCGGATAAAGTGATTGAAGCACACGGGGGAATGGAAAAGTGGAATAAAATACGCTATGTTTCCTGGAATTTTCTTGGAGCCAGGGACCTGGTGTGGGATAAGTATACTGGTCTGGTCCGTATTGATTTTCCGGGAGCAGAAAGCCAATTCATCATTAATATCAATGAAGACACTGGCCAAGTGAGGGTTAAAAACAAGCTTATAAAAGAGCCCGATTCATTGAAAAACCTAATCGACAGAGGGAAGCAAATTTGGGTAAACGATTCTTATTGGTTGATTTTCCCCTTTAAGTTGAAAGACCCGGGTGTAAGGCTTGACTACATAGGAAAAGACACAACACTTGCAGGAGAAAGTGCCGAAGTGATTTCTTTACAATTTGATAGCGTGGGCTATACCCCCAAAAATAAATACAAGGCATATATCAACCCTGAGACCTACCTTATTATGCAGTGGGATTATTTTAAAAATACAAATGACAGTACGGCTTCTTTTAGTAACCTTTGGTCAGATTATAAAGATTTTGAAGGTATAAAGTTAGCAGCGGGTCGTGACGAAAGAAGGTTGGACAACATTCAACTAAGTAATGAATTGGATACTGCTGTTTTTGAATTTTAAGGACTGTCGTTATCGCAGTTAAATGGCCAAAATCCTTATTGATCTTTTAAAGCATTTTTGATGTTTTCAGTATGGTTAATTAGTGCTTCCTGCCATGTGGTATCAGCATCCCATTCTTCTCCCAAATAAATATCTTTCGTATAAAGTTGCTGTATATAATATTTATGAACTTTATCCCCTTTTGTAAATTTGGATACTTGTGATAAGGGTCCTTTTCTCACCGAAATATAGAGCGTTTCGTCATCTGAAGTGTTATAACCAAGCATCCTTTTGAGGCTTTCTCCATTGTTTTCCAGCTTTCTCAACACCATCAGGTAACCCTGGGCAATCATTTCTTCATCCGAAATATTAGCATTGACAAGCCCATACCTAAAAGGGTAATGTGTCTGCATCAAGGAGTCCAATGTTTCGTTGGCCTCACCAATGTCTTCAGTCATCATCACATTTTTTTCAAATTTAGGAACAGCCAATTTGTCAATTCTTAGATCAGCATTATAATCGGCTAGCCTTCTGGATTTAATTACATGAGTGCGTTTAAAAGTTTCGGGAACATCTATGATAAGAAAATTGCTTCTGCTTAATGAAGCCTGCTCGGTTTTTGTCAGTAATGACTTACCCAGCTCTTCCAGTGTTTTGGCTTTTAGTTCATAAACAAGCATGCTCTCCGTAAAAAATGTTCCACCTTTCGGAATATCAGAAATATACAATGAATAAGCATTGTCTGTTTGATGAACAATGATCATATTTTCTATACTTCTGCTGGTGATGTCATTATAAAAGCTGTTGCTGGCATCATGGCCTGATAAAATATCCGAAAGTGAATAATAGGCGACTGCATCTACACCGGTTTCAGCAAAATATTGATGAATTTTTCTGGCTTGTTCATCCCAGTTCAGATTTTTCACGTTCATGAAAACGACAGATCGTTCATTCAGTAAGTCCTTCGGGATTTTATCACTTTCTTCAAAAAAGGGAAAAGCATCCTGTGAGAAAGCGTTCTGTATTCCGGTAAGGGTTAAGAAAATATAGAGAATAAGTATTAGGCGCATCTTGTTTTTAATGAAAATGAAAGCAGGAAATTAAATCTTTTCTTATTAACGTCTTAATCTTATCCACATTATATATAAATTTATAATCAAAATTTATAAACCTTTGTAAGCAAAATAACTTTTATCCTAAAAACAACCCGATGGCCTCTACTTTTAATCAATTAAGATTGCTGCTTATATTTATTTTGCCATTCTTTTACTTTAGTTCGAATGCTCAGGAAGAACAAGAAATTATTTTTCCGGACTCACTAAAGGTAATGACGGATTTATATGCTTTGTCTGCGGATTCCATGCAGGGAAGACAGACAAATACTAAAGGTAGTGAGATGGCGCGTCAGTATATTTTGAACGAGTTGCAAGCCATAGGGGTGCCTGCTTATGTACCCAATTATACTCAGGAGTTTGAGTTTTCCATCAAAGGGAAAGAAGAGGAACTCATCAAGGGAGTAAACATACTTGCCTATGTGGAAGGTTTTAGCAACGAAGAAACCATAGTTGTTTCTGCTCATTATGACCACGTGGGGATGAAAGACAGTACGGAGATATTTAATGGAGCAGATGACAATGCCAGTGGAACTGCAACACTTTTGGCTCTTTCAAGATACTTTACACTCAATCAACCTGACAATAGTTTGTTGTTTGCTTTTTTTGACGCTGAAGAAATGGGTTTGCAAGGAGCGAAGTATTTTATGCAGTCGGTTGTGGCTGACAGCAGCATGATCAAGCTCAATATTAATTTGGACATGGTAGGTCGGGGAGATAAAAATGAAATATATGCGGTGGGCACTTATTTTCATCCGGAATTAAAGCCATTTGTTGAAGAAGCCGCTAAAGATAAAAGCATTAAGGTGCTTTTTGGCAGGGATCAACCAAAGAAAAAGCCCAATTGGGTAGAGTCTTCGGACCATGCTCCTTTTCATAAAGCAGGTATTCCATTTATCTACTTTGGAGTGGATGACCATGCCGATTATCATAAACCTACTGATACAGCGGATAAGATCAACCCTGATTTTTACCTGGAAACCATATTGATGATCAAAGATGTAGTACAAAATTGTGATGCTAACCTAAGAGATATTAATGTAGCGAAAAGCGTTGGTAAATAGTTGGAAATTCCATTAAAGCGTCTTTCCTAACTTTTGTTTATATTTGCAGTCGTGAAAGTCTTCTGTCTCATATTATCTGTTTTTGTTCTTGCCTTGTCTACTTTCCCCGATTGCATGGAAAACCATCATTCGGAAGAGGAGCTAAGAGAACAGGCTGGAGAACGAGAAGATAATTGTTCGGACTGTTCCCCCTTTTTAACATGTGGTACTTGTACAGGCTTTACATTTACCTATCTTGAATTTACCTTTCAGGAAATTTCTATTATCAATAACAAAAAGAGCCTTCCATTTCAGCAGTCTTTTTCAGACTACTGCTTCAAAAACATTTGGCAACCGCCAAAAATTGGCTAATAACACCTGGTGAGGGACTTCCCTTTATTTTTTGACTGGTAATTACCAGTTACCTTATCTATTTTTCCCATTAATTAATTATTGAAAAATGAAGTATATTATTTTGTCAGTACTGACATTATTGTGCCTATCCCCTGTTTTAGGCCAGCATAATTTTGAAGCAAAAATAACAGATAGCAAAACCAACGAGCCACTTATTGGTGCCACAGCCATTATTCAAGGTACTAATAAAGGAGCGACAGCCGATGTGGCCGGGCTTGTCGAAATAAAAGACTTGCCTGAAGGAAATCATATCATTGAATTTCGCTTTGTAGGCTATTTACCTAAAATGGATACATTCTATTTGCCCCAGGCATCCGATGAAGTGATCAATATTTCCCTTGAAGAAGATCACGAAGAGATGGAGGAGGTGATCATTACAGCAACACGCTCCAGCAGGACCATTGCCGATAGCCCTACCCGGGTTGAAGCTATTTCAGGGGAAGAATTGGAAGAAAAAGGAAATATGAAGCCAGGGGATATTCGGATGATGCTTAATGAAAGCACAGGTATCCAGACACAACAAACATCTGCAACCTCTTATAATTCCAGCATTCGTATCCAGGGGCTGGATGGGAAATATACCCAGATTCTTCGTGATGGACTTCCATTATATGCCGGATTCTCCGGAGGCCTAAGTTTATTGCAAATAGCACCACTTGACTTAAGGCAGGTAGAGGTGATCAAGGGCGCATCTTCTACTCTTTATGGAGGAGGAGCAATTGCAGGACTGGTTAACCTGGTATCCAAAACACCTGGCCAGGAAAGAGACCTCGACTTTATGATCAATGGAACTTCGGCATTGGGCTTGGATGTAAGCACTTTCTACTCGGAAAGATTTGGCAAGTTAGGGGCAACAGTTTTTGCTTCTTATAATATGGGATCAGCATATGACCCCTCCAATACAGGCTTAACGGCTATTCCTGAATTTGAACGTTTTACTTTAAACCCCAGGCTATTTGTATACCTCAATGATAAAACCAGCTTTAACCTTGGCTTTAATGCTACGGTAGAAGAACGCATAGGTGGTGATATGCGGTATTTTGAAGACAATGCCGCAACAAATCTCTACTATGAGAAAAATGAAACTGACAGATTAAGTACTCAATTTATTTTAGAGCACAAGTTACAGGAAAATGCCAAAATCACTGTAAAAAATAGTGTTAGCTACTATGACAGAAGAATTGAAATCCCGGATTACCAGTTTTCAGGATTACAGCTGTCTTCATTTAGTGAGGCTGCTTATACCCTCAAAAAAGAAAGATCCGAATGGGTGGGAGGTTTGAACTTGTGGACTGATGAATTTAAACAGGAAAATATCGCTCAGGAAGAAGCTGTGGATTACCAGCTTATCACTTTTGGTGCTTTTGCACAAAATACCTGGGATATATCCGATCAGTTTGTGTTGGAATCCGGTATAAGAACCGATTACCAAAATGAGTATGGGTTCTTTGTGCTTCCCCGGATTTCTGCGCTATATAAAATAAATAAGAATATTACTACAAGGCTTGGTGGAGGCCTGGGGTACAAAACGCCTAATGTATTTACAGAAGATGCTGAACGGCTTCAGTTTAGGAATGTTCTTCCTGTGAATGCTTCCGCTACCGAAGCAGAAAGATCAGCAGGAGCCAACTTTGATATTAATTACCGAACAGAGCTTTCAGAAAAATCAACATTTAGCCTCAATACCTTGTTTTTTTATACTCAAATCAATAATCCAATCGTATTGGAGTCGCTATCAAATGGTTACTATCAATATCAACAACCGGAAGGTTATATAGACACCAAAGGAATTGAAACGAATGCTAAAATCACCTACAGTGACTTTAAACTTTTTGTCGGCTATACCCTGGCTGATGTCAAAGAGCATTATAATGATGAGGTTACAGAGTTTCCATTAGTAGCTAAGCACCGGTTAAATAATGTGTTAATGTATGAAGTGGAGGAGTCGGTGAAAATTGGTCTTGAAGCCTATTATTTTGGCCCACAAAAGTTAAATGATGGTGCTATAGGACAAGAATATTGGATTTTCGGTTTAATGACAGAGAAGCTTTGGGAAAATTTTTCCATTTTCCTGAATTTTGAAAATTTCCTGGACGCCAGGCAAACCAGATTTGATACCATTTATACCGGCTCAATTGAAGATCCGTCCTTTAGGGATATCTATGCGCCTGTTGATGGCTTTGTGGTCAATGGAGGAATAAAAATAAAATTGTAAAGTGTAATATTTGTTTTTAGATAGAAAATGAGTTATGTTAATTTAATTAATCAATTGTCAAACTAAAATCACCACCAACATAGATTATGGGAATTAAACCAGGACCTAAAAGAATAGCCAAATCAACAGGCAAACCAGATAAACGCCAACATGATAACAAAAACACACCTGGCAATACTCCATCTCTTAAACCACACAAACATAAGAAAGGAGATTAATACAAATTCTCAGTTATTCTTATCTAATAATTAAAATACTTGCACAACTATAATGAATAAAATAGACTGGTCAGTTTCAGTAGTATTGATAGGTGTTGTATTAGGTTGGCTGCTAAATCAAATTAGCGGTTGGACTCAAAATCGGAAAGATGATCGGAAAATTAAAAAATTAGTTTTGTATAATCTTCTAGGGGTTAATCTCATCTTAAATCAACTAAATAATGAAGAAGAAATTGATATAATTAGTACAAAAGTCCTGCTAAAGTATCCTGCTAAAGACCAAACAGAAGAACTTAAGGAGTCTTTATTCAAATTCTACCAAAGCTTTTATAATGACTTTATACGCAACATAGTTATTAAAAAGCTGGCGGATATTAAATTAACATATTCAACCTCAATTGAAAAACTAGCAAGTATTAAGCCCGTGATTGCATATAGACTTCATGGAAAAACAGAAATTATTGAAACTTTAGATTCAATTGAAAGCTATTATGGAAATTTTTTGGAGAAATCCACAGAAAGTTCTGAAGAAACAGAAGATATTATTAGTTTTTTTAAAAGCAATGTAATCTCCGAAGTGATAGCAAATACAATAAGTGATCTTGAGAGAGAAATTCGATTGATTGCTTTCTCCGTTGGGTTTGTGACGTGGTTTAAGATATTCTTATCATTTAGATCCGACAAAAATAGAATCCGGTCAGAAAGGATTAAGAGAATAGATCAATTATTTGAGAAAGCTAATAAAGAACTTTTTCCAAACGCAAACAAGTAATTTTTTATTGAAGAATTCTATCTTACTAATCCGTAGAGCCCTTCGGAACTCTACGGATAGGTTTCTATCCGTAGTTTTACCGTAGCGAACTACGGATTGCTTAATAAAGTTAAGTCTTTGACTCAATGGAGGTGTTTTCAAACAATTTCAATCCCCATTTTTTTCATCAATGGCACTGCATTGAATGTATGGCAAGGGCCTTCGTTTAGCTTATAGTCAAAGAGAATTTGATCACCGGAAACATCACTGTTAAAGCTGTAATTCTGGAAATTTTCAAGTTCTTTCTCCAACTTTGCCAACGAAAGGTCATGCGTGCTGATCAAACCCATGCTATTGGTTTTCATCAGTTGCCGAATCAAACTTTCCGCTCCAATATTCCTGTCTTCGGAATTGGTTCCTTTCAAAATTTCATCCAGCAAGTAAAAAATGGAAGTTTGTCTCGCTTCCTGAGTTAGATCCACTAACTGCTTTAGCCTTTTCAGTTCTGCATAAAAAGAGGAAGTGTTTTCTTCCAGGTTATCTTGCGTACGCATGCTGGTGAATATTTGCAACGGGCTTAATTGTATACTTTCTGCACAACAAACGGCACCCATTTGCGCTAAAACTAAATTGACTCCCAAAGACCTTTCAAAGGTGCTTTTTCCACTCATATTGGCTCCGGTAATTAAGGTGACGGAACCTTTTCCATCCATTAAAAAATCATTGTTTACCCTATCCTGATGCGGAAGTAAAGGATGGCCTATTGCTCTGCCATCAAGTGTGCATTGGACATCGATGATTTGTGCTTTTACATAATTCGGATGAGCAAATGAATAAGCCGACAAACTTAAAATAGCCTCCCACTCTCCTATCGCCACAAACCATTTTCTGAGGTACTTTCCATAACTCACCTTCCATTTAATGCTGTTGTTGGCAATCCAATAATCTGAGAGTATAAAAGGGTTGATGATCCAGTACATCATACCATGCCGGCTATGAAGCCAGCTCAATAAATTGGACAATGTTTTAATTTTTTCAGAGGCGGAAGGGTTTTTAAATACTTTACTGATCTCTTGTAAATATTCATTCTCCAATGGCTTTTCCTCGGCCATTTTGAATAAGTTTCTATGCTGTTGCAGTATTTCCGAGACTTTTTCAGTACTGCGCTGAACCTCAATGATCTTTTTTTGCACCGGCAATAAAAGCAACACATTGATGAATAAACCCAAGCCTAAAAAACTCCAGGGAAGTATACCCATAGCTGCAAGCACACCAAAGCCAATTAACTGGGCTATGCCTATAACAGGAATAATTTTTAGAAACTGATTGCTTTTAGCATTTTCATCATTTTCAAACCAATCAAACAGTTTGTTTTGAGAGGGATGCTCGTCTGAAGCTTTTAATCTGCTTTCCGCAAACCATTCCAGCCTCCATTCATTGTCATTTTTTAATACGTCTACTGCTTCCTGTCTTGCATGAACAAGCGCTTTAGAGGCCGGGGAAAGAAACCATTGAGCCAATGTATTACGGCCAAAGTTTAACGCACTTCTGTTGATAAGGGCAAAGAGGGAATGTCTTCCAAAAACATCTAAATCAGGCGTGTAAGGATGAGCATAATCAATAAACTCATTGCCCCCGTCCATCTTGCTTAAGGATAAATCTAAACGGCTCAATTCTTCCTCAAGATATTTTATTTTATTCAGCGCTACGTTGAGCTGCCGTTTATGCTTGCTGTGGCGGTTGACCAGCCAGCCAAAAATAAAAGGAAAGGGAAGAAGTATCATGGCTGTTGCGCTGCCATCTCTTTCATTGATGAAATAAATACTTACTACTAAAGTGATGACAAAATAGATCACTCTAAAGAAGCCAAAGCGATTAGTAAGCTGCTTATATTTTTCCTGCGATTGTTTGACTAAAATGATTTGATCAGAGAAAAATTGTTTTTTCTCTGCTATTCCGTTGGCCGGATTTTCCATAAATTTCGGTGTTTTCCTAATTTTTAAAGGTCAAATGCTGACTACTCTGCTCTCAAAGATACTCAAATGCGCATGTCCATTTCTAAACTTTCATAAACTTTATTCATTGCCTCATTGGAATCTGATAATACAATTAAAGTATCATTTGCCTTTATTTCCGTAGATCCATTGGGTGTTATAAAATTATTATCACGATTAATCATGGCTATAATAGCAGTTTTAGGAAACTGAAGGTCAATTATTTTCTTGTCAACCGGATAGGAATTTTCCTTAATTTCAATTTCTGCCATGGCAGTTTTTACTCTGTCGGATAAGAATAAGTCTACAGGAGATTTAGGTTTAGCCTTATCCGGGAGGGCAACGTGTAACCATTTCGCAATTATAGAAAGCGTAGTTCCCTGAATTAAAATAGAGGTAACGGAAATGAAAAAAACTATATTGAAAATCATATTGGCTTTTTCAATTCCTGCTAACAATGGATAAGTGGCAAACACGATGGGGACTGCACCTCTCAAACCTACCCATGAAATATAAAAGCGTCTTCTGATTTTCATCCGGAAGAAAATCAAACCTAAAAAAACACTGATAGGGCGAGCGATAAAAATCAAAAATAACGAAATCAGAATTCCTATGCCCATTACTGGCACTATTTCCGATGGAAAAACCAACAGTCCTAAAGTGAGAAATAGCACTATCTGCATGAGCCAGGCTAAACCATCGAACATTTTCATGATGGTCTTTTTATGAATGAGTTCCTGGTTGCCTAAATAAACAGCACATAAATAGATCGCTAAAAAACCGTTACCACCTAGAAAATCGGCCAGGGAAAAAGTGATAAACATTAAGGCAATGACCAAAACAGGATAAAGTCCTTCAAAATCAAGGCTAATCCTGTTAATAATTAATTTGCTAAGCTTGCCCAGTAACAAACCTATTACACCACCTACAATCATTTGCTGCAGAAAAAGAGGAATGATAGATGTCCAGCCCGCATCCTGATTGATGACCAATCCTAAAAATGCAATAGTTAATACGTAGGCCATCGGATCGTTACTACCACTTTCCAGTTCAAGAGTAGGCCTTAAATTCGATTTCAGGCCCAAACTTTTGGCTCTTAAAATGGAGAAAACAGCTGCAGCATCTGTGGAAGAGACTATGGCTCCCAAGAGTAAGCCTTCATAAATTGTAAAATCGGTAATTAGCCAAACAAATGTTCCCAGAGAGACGGCCGTTAACAGAACTCCTACAGTGGATAATGTAATTCCCTGCCATAAAATAGGCTTGATGGAGCTCCAGTTGGTATCTAAACCACCGGAAAAGAGGATAAAGTTTAAAGCAACTATACCTATAAACTGCGCTAGCTGAGGGTCGTCAAAATTAATTTTACCTATGCCTTCAGATCCCGCTAACATACCAATTATTAGGAATAGAATTAATGTAGGAACCCCAAACTTATAAGAAGTTTTACCAGCAATAATACTAATTAATAAAAGCAGAGAGCCAATTAATAAAATGTTCTCAATAGTTAAATCCATTACTCTACTTAAAAGTTGGTGGAAAAAATTAGGAATTAATAGGTGTGTTATTTCGACAGTGCCTTTACGGGCAAATATCTGTAACAATTCACAAAATGGTCATTAACTAAGCCACAGGCTTGCATATGTGCATACATGATAGTACTGCCAACAAACTTAAATCCTCTTTTTTTCAAGTCCTTGCTCAAGGCATCGGATTCAGGAGAAGTGGCTGGCACTTCCTTCATGCTTACCCATTCATTCTGGATAGGTTTATTACCTACAAAAGACCAAATGTAAGCATTAAAACTACCAAACCCTTTTTGAACCTCCATGAACTTTTGAGCATTGGTAACGGCCGACCTTATCTTCAATTGATTTCTTACAATATTGGTATCCTGCATTAGTTGCTGAATATCATCTTCCGTAAAGCGGGCTACCTTTTTATAGTCGAAATTGGCAAAGGCCTTTCGGTATCCTTCTCTTTTTTTCAATATAGTGGACCAGCTTAATCCGGCCTGGGCACCTTCCAGGATCAGGAACTCAAAATGTGTTTTGTCATTATTGACAGGCACGCCCCACTCTTCATCATGGTATTTTATATAATCTTCAAAGCCCAGACACCATGGACAGCGTTCTTTAGTGTTTTCAGTTTTAATGGACATAACTTCCTGCATTAATATCAATAGTAGTTCCTGTGGCATGATCCATTAAACCGGAAAGTAAAATAGCAATGGTAGGGGCAATATCTTCAGGCTCAGTTAGCTTTTTAAGGGCAATATCATTGAGGGCAAAATCTTCTCCGTATTGATTAATAAATTTCCTGGCCATATCTGTTCTGGTAAATCCCGGGGCCACTACAAAAGCTTTGATTTCATCCTTACCAAAAGCACGGGCAATTGACTTGGTGAGGGAAACAACTGCTCCTTTAGAAGTGGCATAAGCCAGGTATTCAGCGGTGTCTCCCCTGAAAGCTGCCCTGGAGGAGATATTAACGATCCTGCCACCGTTTTCCTGTTTTTGAAATTGTACTATACTGCGCTTGCAAAGCAAACCTACTGCATTCACATTTACATCCATAGTTTTGAGCCAGTCATCTGTCCAGTCCACCGCATTTTTATGGATGTCTGATGAAATGGCGATTCCTGCATTGTTAACAATACCATCAAGCCTGCCATTGAAATAAGAAATGGTTTCACTGAATAATCGGGCGACTTCCATGGCTCCTGACAAATCAGCCTTGAGGAGGTGCATTGAGTTGTTCAATTCCTTTTTGAGTTTTAATGCAGCCTCTTCATTTTCATTGTAATGGGCAATTACTGTAGCACCACATTTAACGAGCGCTTTACTGATGGCGGCTCCTATTCCACGGGTGCCCCCGGTGACTAAAATATGTTGGTTGGACAAGTCAATTTTCATGCTTTAAGGTTTTTAATGACAATATACAAAAATCATTGGGCAGGAGAGACATCAAAATAAATGATTTCATTTTGTTCCAGCCCTATCGTAACAAGGAGAGGATTGCAACAAACTTCGCAATCTTCTACATACTTCTGTTTTTGGATGCTACTATCTACCAGAATGCTTATTTTCTGGAAACAATGGGGGCAGGTAAAGAAATGTTCGATCATATTTTGTAGCTTTGGTTAAAGAGTATTTCCAGGTATTGGCTAACATCTTTTTTGAAATAGTGAACACATTTAAAAATATTAAAATCATTTTAGAGTTCTCTTCTATGCAAATATATGAACTGATATTTTCATTAAAACGTTATTAAAATCATGCAAAAGCTAACTCCCATTTTCGCCTTTATCTTTTTCTCCACTTTTATTGCCCAGGCTCAGGTGGGAGACCCTTTTCCTGAAATGAGTGGAATTACATTAACTGATCAACAGCTTTCGGTACCGACAGATACAGAGGGTAAATTTACCTTGATAGGACTGGCTTACAGCAAGAAGGCTGAAGATGATTTAAAATCCTGGTTTCAACCAATTTATAATGAATATGTGAGAGAATCTGATCCCGGAGGATTAATTCCGGATATGGGAGCGGATGTAAATGTGGTGTTTGTCCCTATGTTTACTGGCATTAAGCAAGGCGCTTCTAAAGCTGCCACCAAAAAAATGAAAAAGGGCATTGATGAAAAATTACATCCGCATGTGCTGGTTTACAGTGGTAAATTGGGAGATTATAAAGAAGCCCTTGACTTTGAAAAAAAAGATACCCCATACTTTTTTGTCATTGATAAAAGTGGAAAGATTGTTTATGCTACCTCCGGTAAATTTTCTGTCAAAAAGCTGAATGAGATAGATGAGTTGGTAGGTGGATATTAATTATAATAGGAGAGTTTAGAAACCACATCATAATGCTCCGAATCACCTTCTTTTTATTCCGGGACAGATATTTCTACGGTAGAAAAAAGAAAATCCAATTAAGGCAGAACTAATTATACTCAAAAAGCGTAATGGCGGAATACCTTGAATGTTATTTTATGCTAAATAAAATTTTATTGGTGTACAACTAACAATGAAAAACGGTATATTTCAGACATAAATGAAAAACATTACAACTTTTAAAATGCGTCAGTATATTGGCAACTTTTTAGTGGGTGTTACATTAATTATTTCATTTATTTCCCATCCTTCTAATTTTAATTCCCCGAACCATACAATAATAGATTATTCTTTCTCAACTGAATGGGGAACGGTTGACGCGTCTGATTTTAATCTTTTTGAATTTCCTACAGCTAAACTATCCGGAAACGGTTTAAAGGCTCAGCCTCATTCCGAAATCTTTGAAAAATTAGCGGTTAAACCACTTACAATTACACGGATATTCTTTCCGTTTCCCGGATCATTAGCGGTAAATACATTTTCAAGAAATGTGTTTTACGTTTTCATTTCTTCAAAAGCCCCTTAAACAGGATCTGATTTTCTTGACATGGCAGTATTGAGTATGTAAAACATCTATGTTTCATAGATTCATTAGCCATTTAATGTTCATTCATATTATCAGATTTATAAATCGTGCAAAACATAGTATTTAATTCCATTATTATTCATTTCTGTGGAAAATCAAGAGCCGAATTTCCTACAGTTATTGATTTAGAAATTACCTGGCATAGATCAACCCCACAAGAAGAAGTTTACAGGACAATAATTTCAGAAGAAGCTCATACAGTTATAAAAGTCTTATAAAATGGGGACCATCATTTTAATGGCATTTGATTGGCTGCAAGCCGATAGCCTGTTAGCTTTTGGAGGGATTTCCCTGCTTTTATTAGTTGTTTTTATAGAAAATGGATTATTCTTCGGTTTCTTTCTGCCGGGGGATTCTTTATTGTTTACCGCTGGCCTTTTGTGCGGAACGATCTATTTACCTTTGAGCTTGTTCAGCTTAATTTCTACATTAATACTTTCAGCAAGCCTGGGATCATGGTTGGGCTATTGGTTCGGAAGAAAATCAGGCACCTGGATTAAAGGCCTTCCCGATGGGAGGATTTATAAAAGAAAATATTTTCAAATCACAGAGGACTATTATCGATTAAAAGGGCCAATGGCTTTTATACTTGGCCGTTTTCTCCCGGTAATTAGAACTTTTGTGCCGATTTTAGCGGGAATTGTCAAGATGCCTCAAAAAAGATTTATGTTGTTGAACATAACCGGGGTAACTATTTGGGTAATAGTAGTGGTATTTGCCGGTAATTTCATTGGCAAAGCTTTTCCGGGGATTATCCATCACCTGGAGTGGGTAATTTTAGTAATAGTGCTGCTTTCACTTCTTCCTATTGCTAAAACATGGTACAACAGTTCTTTCAAGACCTCATGAAAAGAGATTTAAGATTTTTCTTACTACAACTACAAAATCAACTTCTAATTTTTAAAAAATGAATAGCTCAGTCTGGATTTTATTTAATGTTTTAATTCTTTCGCTACTTGCCCTGGATTTATTCTGGTTCAACCGGAAAGCGCATGTCGTAAGCGTGAAAGAAGCACTGGGCTGGTCTGCATTCTGGATCGGCCTGGCGGCAATTTTCAATGTTGTAATCTATTATTGGTTAGGCTCAAAATTGGCCTTAGAGTTTACAGCCGGTTATCTGATAGAAAAATCATTAAGTGTAGATAACCTCTTTGTGTTCCTGATGCTGTTTGCCTATTTTAAAGTGCCTGCCATTTATCAACATAAAGTGCTCTTCTGGGGAATATTAGGCGCTATTGTTTTCAGGGCTATTTTTATTTTTGCGGGCATTGAGCTTTTGAATAGGTTTAGCTTTATGGTTTATATTTTAGGCGCATTTTTGATTTTTGCCGGCATAAAAATGTTTTTCGCAAAGGAAAAGCCTTTAAACCCGGAAAAAAATGTTGTCCTGGCAATTCTCCGATTGTTTATACCTGTCACTAATGAATATCATGAGGCTAATTTTTGGGTGAAAATTAAAGGAATACTGCATGCCACGCCATTGTTTGTGGTTTTGATCATTGTGGAAACTACCGATATTGTTTTTGCAATAGATAGCGTTCCGGCAGTATTGGCTATTTCCAAAGACCCTTTTATAGTGTATAGCTCCAATATTTTTGCCCTTTTAGGTTTAAGGTCCCTTTTCTTTGCCCTGGCAGGCGTGATGGAGCTTTTTCATTACCTTAAATATGGATTGGCTTTAATTTTAGCTTTTGTGGGCAGTAAAATTGTCATCAGTCATTGGTACCATTTGGACATTGTTTTAGCACTGGGCATAGTAGGCTTTATCCTGATTGCTTCAGTTGTATTATCTCTTTCATTTCCTAAAAAACCTCAGGTAGGTGTGCCTCAATGAAAAAAGTAAAAATTGCTCTTTTAATTATGGGTTCTCTTACCCTGCTCTTTGGCTTTTTACAATTAGAACAAATACTTGTACTTCCGGAAGTGGTTTTTACTTCTTTGCGGATGTTGTTATGGGCTGTTTTTTTCTATTATGCGTGCATAAGAAAATCCCTTACTACCTGGATTTTAGTGAGTATGTTGATTGGGGCAGAAGTGGGGCACAGCTTTCCGGAATTCTCCAATAATTTGCAGGTATTAAGTCAGGCTTTTCTAAAACTGATCAAAGTAATTATTGCGCCATTATTGTTTGGAACTTTGGTAGTAGGTATTGCCGGACATTCCAATTTAAAGCAGGTAGGCAGCATGGGGTGGAAAGCCTTGCTTTATTTTGAAATTGTGACAACACTGGCACTTTTTATTGGCCTGATTGCTATTAATTTAACTGAAGCCGGCAAAGGAATAGATTTATCTGCTGTGATAGTGAGCAATGAAATCCCACAAATCAAGAGTCAGGGTTGGCAGGATATCATCCTTCATATTTTCCCTGAGAACATAGCTAAGTCCATTTACGAAGGACAAATCCTGCAAATAGTGGTATTCAGTATTTTGTTTGGGCTGGGGCTTGCTATGGTGAAAGATGAACAAAAAAGGAGACCTATGATCAGCTTTGCTGAAAGCTTGTCTGAAGCGATGTTCAAATTTACCAATATAGTGATGTATTTTGCTCCTTTTGGGGTTGGTGCGGCTATTGCTTATACCGTATCGCATATGGGGCTGGGTATTTTGGTAAATTTGTTTTACTTATTGGCAACTCTTTATGGAGCCCTCTTGGCTTTCTTATTATTTATTCTATTGCCAATCGCTTTAGTGTTTAAAGTAAACCTTAGAAAATTTATTCAGGCTATTTCAGAGCCTGTTTCTATTGCTTTTGCTACCACAAGCTCCGAAGCAGCCTTGCCGAAAGCCATGGAGAACCTGGAGAAACTGGGCGTATCACGTAGAATTGTAGCCTTTGTTATGCCTACAGGCTACAGTTTTAATTTGGATGGCACCACACTTTATCTCTCTTTGGCCACTGTTTTTGTAGCCCAGGCAGCAGGTATCACCCTAAGCTGGGGCGAGCAACTGTTAATTGTTTTCACCCTGATGCTTACCAGTAAAGGCGTTGCAGGTGTGCCAAGGGCTTCATTGGTGATACTTTTAGGCACAGCAGCTACTTTCGGCCTTCCGGTAGAGCCCATCTTTATTATTCTGGGAATAGATGAGTTAATGGATATGGCTCGCACCTCTGTAAACGTAATAGGCAACTGCCTGGCAACAGTTTTAGTGGGTAAATGGGAAGGAGAGTTTACAGGCTAAAGGTAACTATAGAGGTGTTTATTAAATATAAGAGAGAGGGATAATAATTGCTTACTGAAGTAAAAACAGAAGCTTTGAAACAGTAATTAGTCAAGATATTTAACGAGAATAATTGCTCAGACCGGGTGTAACTCTATCGATTTTTTGTACTTTGCATATCCCTCTATTGAACGAGTGTGGAGGCTTAAATATCTTTTTTGTTAATAATCCCCGGTTGTACCAATGAAGTTATACATCAAGTTTATGGTGAGCCTGCGATGTAAAATGATCGTTAAAGAGGAGCTGTTAAAATTGGGTTTAAAGTACGTAGCCTTAGACCTGGGAGTAGTGGAGGTGTTGCAGGACATTCGCCCGGAACAACAGGCTCAACTCAAGTCCAACTTAATGAAATCCGGTCTGGAGCTATTGGATGATAAGAGAAGCATCCTGATTGATAAAATAAAAAATGTGATCATTGAGATGATCCATTACTCAGACGAACTACCCAAGGTGAACTATTCGGATTACATCAGTGAAAAGTTGGGGTATGACTATACCTATCTTTCTAATATCTTTTCGGAGGTGAAGGGCATGACTATCCAGAACTTTATCATTCTCCATAAAATAGAGAAAGTGAAAGAGTTGCTCCTCTATAATGAATTAAACCTTACCGAAATCTCCTATAAACTTCACTATAGCAGTGTAGCCCACCTCTCCAATCAATTTAAGAAAGTAACCGGACTTTCGCCATCCTTCTATAAACGGCTCAGGGAAAAGCGGATGAGCAATCTTGAGCACCTTTGAGCTGTCTCAACTGAGTGAGATAAAGTAGCTTCACTTTAAATAGGCCCCTCATAAAAAATAAAATTTACCCAGAAAATGGATATCCTTGCTTTTATTAGTGTTTATAAAATTTGAATTTAAATTAAATACACAACCTCAAATACAGGGATTTCATTTAATATTGAGGATTGACTTAAATTTCCAATATTTTAAGACCAAATTTTATTCCTTTATCTTTTTGCTTGATCAAAAAGATACAAAAAATCAAGACAAAAAGATGCTTCCACGCTGCAATTCAACGCGCTCCCCGCCTTTTTGTCGACCCCCCGCTCATTCTAGCAAATTTTATTTGGTTTTCAGGCATGGTAGTATTTATCAAGAGTTTCCTCAATAACACCTTTTAAGCCAGAATAAAGCCCTTTTGGGGATCAATACGTAGGGGTTTCTTCAGGTAATCAGTGATATCTGTAACTAACACTTTTTCCTGTGTAACTATATTGGGGGCAAAAGGAACCACCTTTGTCTTTATAATAAATTACACTTTTTAAACAAATACTATGAAGTTTCAAAAAATAATGCTGGCAATCATGTTGCTACCTATTTTGATTTTTACCAATTGCAACAATGACGATGAAAACAACCCCAACCCTGATGCCACCTTGGTATCATCCAGCACACCAACACAGGATGCTGAGGAAGTAAATATAAACACAACTATAGAATTCATGTTTAACCAGGACATGGATCCAACCACTATTAATGCAACCTCTATTATATTATTGGCAGGAACAATCCCTATCACAGGAGAGGTTTCCTATTCCAATAAAGTAGCTACATTCACCCCTTCTGCTGATCTTGCATTTAGTACGGTATATACCGCTAATGTTTTGATAGCAGCTAAGAGTGCATCAGGAGTTGCAATGGAAACGGCTTATGTATTAAGCTTTACTACAGAGGCTGAAGTGGATGGCTCGGCACCATCTATCAATACTACTGACCCATTGAATAATGCGACCGATGTTATCCTTAATAAGACGATATCCATATTATTTAATGAACCAATGAATCCTACTACCATTAATGCAACCACATTTATGGTGAAAGACGGAACAACAGGCGTTTCAGGTAGCATAAATTTTGCGGGAACCACTGCAACCTTTACTCCGGCTGTTAACTTTGAGGCAAATACTGACTATACAGTTACGCTTACAACAGGAGCGAAAGATTTGGCAGGTAATGCGTTGGAAGAAAATACCACAGTGGATTTTACTACGGGAGCAACTGCCGCAGTATTACCTATAGTAGATTTGGGTACAGCAGCTAACTATGTAATTCTTGCTAAAACAGCTATCAACAATAGCTCAACTTCAGCCATTGTAGGCGACCTTGCTTTGAGTCCTGCAGCTACTTCGTACATTACAGGTTTAGCCCTCACTGACGCAACAGGTTATGCTACTTCAGCACAGGTTACAGGGAAAGTATATGCCTCTGACATGGCCGATCCTACCCCGGTTACCCTTACAACTGCCGTGGAGAACATGATTACTGCTTATGATGACGCGGCCGGAAGACCAACTCCGGATTTTGTGGAATTGGCGACAGGGAATATTGGAGGCCTTACCCTTACCCAGGGTTTGTATAAGTGGACCAATACAGTTACTATAGCTACTGATATAACTATAACAGGAACTGCTGATGATGTTTGGATTTTCCAAATCGATGGTGACCTTACCCAAGCTGCTGCCGTTAATATCATCTTGAGCGGTGGTGCGCAAGCTAAAAACATCTTTTGGCAAGTGGCCGGGGAAACAACTATAGGAACTACTTCACATTTCGAAGGAAACATCCTTTGCATGACAGGTATTACTTATTTAACAGGTGCTACTATGAACGGACGTGCACTTGCTCAAACAGCTGTGATCCTGGATGCTAATACCATTACAGAATTGTAAGAAACCTAAGTTTCACAATCATTTTAAAGGCCACTCTAACTCTGTTAGGGTGGCTTTTTTGATTACACCTCATTTCGATTTTTAAATCAGATAAGGGACAATAATTCCCCATAAAATCTTTTTTGCATGGCTGTAAGGAGGCTTTGCATCAATGTAAGATGTCCATGCATGACTGTAAGATGCCATTGTTTCAATGTAAGAAGGCCTTGTTGTGCTGTAAGATGGCTTTGTTTGACTGTAAGCACTCATTGTTTCATTGTAAGAGGAGCTTGTTTGAGTGTAAGATGTCATTGTTTGAGTGTAAGAAGGCTTTGCTTTACTGCAAGGGGGCATTGTTGTTCAGTTTACACCCTTTAAGCCCCTGTTTTTCTATCATTTCTGCTTTTCTCGTACTTTTTTGCCAACACGACTACCTATATATAGGTATTTTGCATCGCCTTTCGATGAATAATTTGGATTTGAAAGAGGGAGGGGGTAGGTTGTAAACTTTAAAATAGTGACACATTAGTGTTACTATATCTTAATATAGGGAGTATAGTGACAACTTTTGTGTTACTACCCGATTGTTATCTACAAAGTTGTTTTTCAACATGAATAAAAAAACACCGGACATTCTGTACAAATATCGTAACTGGACTGCAGAATTTGAAAAAAGGACAATTACACATCGTGAATTTTACTTAGCAAATCCCAATTCTTTCACAGACGAATATGATTGCAGTATTCCACTGGACTTCGAATCTGTTACCACAGAACAAATTCAGAAAAGGTATTTCGAATTCTCAAAAAAGAATAATCCTGACTACAGTAGAGCAAAACACCGAGCCTTTGCCAGATCTTGGACAAAAAAAGGGCTATTGAAGAACAAGAATAGAGTTAAGGAAATCGAATCAGAGTATTTTGAAATATTTGACAAACTATCTGGTGTTCTTAGTTTGACAGGTTTCCCAAATTTAATGAGAATGTGGGAAGAATATGCATCTGACCATCAAGGTTTTTGCATCGGAATTAAATCAAAATATATGCTTGAAAATTCTGATATCTTTGGATCGTGTGGACCAGTGATTTACGATGAAAAACTTCCTTCTATATCACCATTATATGATCCTAATCAAAAAATTAAATCGTTTACAGACCAAGTCTTCCGTAAATTAACAAAGTGGGACTTTGAAAATGAATATCGCTTTTTCAAAATTAGAAAATATGGACTTTCTAATCAAGAAAGAAAAATTATGGTTGATCCAGAAGCTATTTCTGAAATAATACTTGGATCAAATATGATAGACACACATAAAGAGGAAATACGAAATATTGCCAAAAAAGAATTACCGTTTACAAGCATTTTTCAAGCTGAAATAAATAATGACAGAATACAGTTTAAAGACTTGTGAACAAAAGTAGATAACAACATATAAAACCCATTTGCTAACCACCCTGTAGCAAAGTGTCTGATAATTAGCCCGTAATTTATGCTTGCTTTTCATAGCTGGCAACCAAAGATATTGCGCTGGTCAAGTTTGGTGCCTAATTATTTTGAGATTTTGCAATTAATGAAGTGTATCAGTTTGCGGAGAAAGCATAAATTACTACTTTCAGTATTTCATAGCCTAGTATAGCAAACGGGTTTTATACAGGCGTTGTGTGGCATAAAAAATGACAGGCAGATATTTTAAATCAGAATTCGACTCGATAATAAAGGAAGTAATCACACCGAATTTTAAGGCAAAAGGCTTTAAGCAATCGCTATCATCAACCATTACAATGAAATATAATTTCTCACTTGACGAATCAGACTTACTAACTCACCAACTTTTCCTGGTCTCCACTTCAAAACCAGCTATTTGGAGACGAAGAAAAACCTGGTTATTTACAACGATCACGTTTCTAGCCTTAGCAGGTCTATTCTATCAGCTTTCGAATAAATTTCTAACAAACTATTTTATAGGAATTGGGATTATATGCCTACTTTTTTATCCGCTTTACTCTCGTTGGAAATATAAAAAGCATTATTTGAGACATATTAAGGAACATATGTCAGGTTCAATCGATAAACTAACAACGTTGGAATTTCAGGAGGATTTTGTCTATGGAATAGATGAGACTAACTCAGAATCAAAGATAAATTATTCCACAATTGAATCATTTAATGAACTCCCTCAACATTTTTTGCTGCGGTTAAAAGGCGGACAAGCACTCATTTTACCAAAGCACAAAATAGTAGAGAAGGAACAACTTCGCTCAGAGATATTGGAAGTAACAAAGAAATTAGGGGTGGAGTTAAAAAATTATACAAATTGGAAATGGAGGGGAAGCTTAAAATAATACGTTCACCATTTTAAAGTCAATTTTAATTCAAGCTACAAATAACAACGATCATTTAAACTGCTCTGATCAACGAATATCATTACAACAAATGTGATAAATAAGAACTTTGCAAGTGCTGAATTTCCTTAAAATCCACAGTTTATCAAAATAAGATCAATGAGTTGATCTTATTTTATATCGCCCTACTCCAAAATTTCTTTTACCCTGCCAACCTCTCCGGTCTCCAGCATTACTTTTATTCCATGTGGGTGAAAAGCAGATTTCGTGAGAATCTTTTTAACGATTCCATTGGTTAATTCCCCCGTTCTCTGGTCTTGTTTCTGAACAATTTCCACTTCCAGACCTATTTTTATCTCGTCTTGATTTCTTCCATCAGGCATATACTAACAATTTGGTTTGTTTAAGAGACGCAATTTAAACCATTTTCATCCTAAAAGTCATCATTTAAGCTAAAACAAGCCTCCAAAGGTTCAACTGTTATTACCGACAATGGCAATGAGATAAAAAATACTTAAATTTCGATCACAGTTGTGATTCAAGTGCTTTCTGTTCAACCAACATAATGAAAGGCAGAAGCTTCTGACAATAATAGAATTAATGAGTAGCAATAAAATAGAATTAAGAACTGTCAACGTAACGCGCTATGTTACCCCACTGCGAGAAGGCGGTTCTATGCCTGCCATAGTGGAGGCAGATGACGGCTTTTTATATGTGATTAAATTTCGTGGAGCCGGCCAGGGTACCAATGCATTAATCGCTGACCTGATAGGTGGGGAACTGGCACGTGCCATTGGTATGCAGGTGCCGGAATTAGTTTTTATGAATCTGGCAGAAGGTTTTGGCCGCAGTGAAGGCGATGAAGAAATTCAGGATCTTTTAAAATTTAGCGTAGGTTTAAACTTAGGAGTACATTATTTATCCGGAGCAATTACTTTTGACCCGGCAGTAACGACCCTTGATCCTTTGACAGCTTCAAAAATACTTTGGCTGGATTGCCTACTGACAAATATTGACCGCACCCACCGCAACACCAATATGCTGATCTGGAACAAAGAGCTTTGGTTGATTGATCCGGGCGCCTCACTTTATTTCCATCATAACTGGAGCAACTGGAAAGCACATATTATGACTCCTTTTTCTTTGGTGAAAAATCATGTTTTACTCAAACAGGCTACGCAACTTGAGGAAGCAGATAAAATTTGCAAGGAGCTGTTGACAAAGGATTTACTGGAAACCATTGTTGGTTTAATCCCTGTAGAGTGGTTAAATGAGGAAAGCCTTTTTGATACCAAAGAGGAGCAACGAAATGCTTACACCATCTTTTTAAGTACGCGGATACAACATTCAGATATTTTCATAAAAGAAGCACAAAATGCACGGAAAGAACTTATTTGATTATGCAGTGATTCGCCTTGTACCGAGGGTAGAGCGTGAAGAGTTCCTGAATGTTGGAGTAATAGTATATTGCAAAGCAGAGCAGTTTTTACAAGCTAAATATGTATTGGATGCTCAACGCTTGCTTACTTTATTTCCTGAGATAGACCTTGAGGTAGTAAGTGCCAATTTAAAGGCAATGGAGCAAATTTGCATGGGCAGTAAAGCAGGTGGCGCTATTGCAGCTTTGGATAAAGCATCCCGCTTTCGTTGGCTGACAGCAACAAGAAGCACAATTATTCAGTTTTCAAAAGTACATCCCGGCTATACGGATAATGCCTCTCAAACATTAGAAAAATTATTTGCAGAATTGGTTTTGTAAGGAGTCATCTGTGGTATTCAGTTAAGTGTGCTGTGGAGATTTAGAAGCCGAGAAATTAAAATGGACTTCGAATCAGGCCATACCCTCATCAATACAAGATAAAAACCAAAACCCTTGGCTGGACAGGTCGTTTTTAAACAAAAGCCTGCATTATGAAAAAATCAGCCTCCATCCTATTGCTTTCCCTCTTTTTCTGGATCACCGGCTGTGGAGGAGAGCGTTCATCTGAGTCAGCTACTAAGCATGAAAATGATTCCCTTCAAATGGAAGAGCGATCTGCCGGTGTACAACAAAACAATAGCCCGAAAATAAAACCCGGTCACATTGTGATGATGGTGAGCGATTTGGATCAGTCTCAGCAGTTTTATGAAGAACACCTGGATTTTCACACCAATGAGGAAGTGGTTTATGAGGGGCTTAGAAGAATATTTATGAGTGCTTCCGACAGTCATCATGAGTTGGTTTTGCTGGAGTCAAGAGTGGCAGAATTTCCCCATAAAGATGAACGACAACTGCAGCAAGTGGCATTTGAACTTTCCAGCCACGATGTACTTGTAGATTATTACCAACATATCAAAGAAACGGATATTCCTTATGTGATAAAAGACAACCAGGTGAGCCTGTCTCTCTACTTCCCCGATCCTGATGGGGTAACCGTAGAACTTTATTGGGATATTACGGAAGAGCCATTCGGGGAGAAAAAGTGGGGAGGTAATCAGGAGGATATATCAGAAGCAGCCTTTCTGAATCCTTATGAGGAGATGGAGAAATGATTTTCTCTCTGGGCTTTCCTTTCATAATGAATGACATTTAGCTTTAAATAAGTCTTCAGTTCCTCTTCTATATTTTGATTACTTGCCTCCATAAAAAATGAATAATTCGCTAAACCTCAAAGTTTTTGTATTTTTAAAATGGTAACTTATACTATGACGGACAAATTTGAGCGTTTTTTGTACACTACTGCCATACCAGAAACTATTGGAAGTGATTGGATAAGATGAATTTGAAAATATGGTAACAGAACAATATCCTAAAGTTTATTTGTACAGACGAATAGTTCAGGCAAAACTTTTCATCGACAAAAACTATGCTGACAAAATAGACCTTAGCAACATTTCGGATGAAGCTTATTTTTCTAAATTTCATTTTATTCGTCTCTTTAAATCCATTTATGGGAAAACCCCACATCAATATTTGAAATATGTGAGGATTGAAAAAGCGAAGGAACTCTTGAATAATGAAGCATCTGTTACTGAAGTTTGTTATTCAGTTGGCTTTGATAGCGTTTCATCATTTAGCGGGCTTTTTTCAAAAATAGTAGGCATATCGCCTTCAATGTATTTAGCTCAAAAAAAGCAAACAAAAGAGAAAATAACCAAAAACCCTCTTTCGTTTGTGCCCGGCTGTTATGCCTACCAACATGGCTGGTATGAAAAATAGCAATTTTGAAGAAGCCGGTATTAGAATCATTGTTGAAGTTTACAGTGAGTTTAACATAAAACAGAAACAACAATGATTACTAAAATGACTGTTACCAACATTCATGTTATAGACCAGGACAGCGCCTATGACTTTTATGTAAACAAATTAGGCTTCAAAGTGGTAGATGATATTCCTATGGGACCGGACTCACGTTGGCTTACTGTCTCGCCACCGGAACAACCTGACTTGCAATTAGTGCTTTTTCCTGTAAAGGTGAGCAAAATGTTTCCCAAAGAAACCGCTGAAACATTAATTGACCTAATCAAAAAAGGAATATTTGGCTGTGGCGTATTAACCTGTAACGACATTTTTGCCACTTATGAAGAGCTGAAAGCCAAAGGGGTAGAATTTATAAAACCGCCCAAAAAAGAATTCTACGGAACAGAAGCATTGTTCAAAGATGACTCAGGAAACTATTTTTCATTGCAACCTCTAACCAATTTTGACAATGAAAACGATATTTGACAACCAGCTTAGGGAAGAATTGATTGTACGAATCAACTCATTAAACAATGACCATACAGCTCGGTGGGGGAAAATGAATCTTTTTCAAATGGTAAAGCATAACACCTATTGGAATGGATGGATTTTGGGGAAAGACAATCATACCTATAAGCAGGCTTTTATGGGTAAAATATTCGGGAAAATGGCCCTGAAGAGAATGATAAAGAATGAAAAACCATTGGATAAAAATATTCCTACATCCTCTCAATTCAAGGTGCAAGAAACGAATGGAGATTTGGAAGCAGAAAAATCAAAATGGATTTCGTTGACAAAAGCATATGAACAATATGATAACCCAGACTTTATTCATGATTTTTTTGGAAAAATGACCAAGGAACAAATCGGCATTCTAGCATACAAGCATTCTGATCATCATTTGAGGCAATTTGGAGTGTAAAAAACATAGATGGCTGGCATGAAAAATGGCAATTTTGAAGAAGTCAGCATTAGAATCATTGTTGAAGTTTACAATGAGTTTAACATAAAACAGAAACAACAATGATTACTAAAATGACTGTTACCAACATTCACGTTATAGACTGCAAATGGGATAGTTTTAGAAAATACGCTACCTTAATTTCTTAAGATAGATCAAGGGTCTGTTGGCAATAATTAGTAGAACTTTGTAATTAAACTTAAAACCTAAACAATGAAAAGGATATTATTGGTAGCTGCATTCTTCACTTTTATTATTTTAAGCTCAAATGCACAAATAGATAGCGGGTCATTATTTATTGATCCTGAAAAGGGAAAGAACACGAATATCGGCACAGAAGAATCCCCCATTCAATCGTTGTTTGAAGCAAGTGAAAGGCTAAACAAAGCCAATGGAAGAGGTGCTGTTACAATTTATCTTTCTCCTGGTATCTACGGATTAGATGCCACAGTCACTTTCCATCCAGTAAACTGGCATTTCACAAGAGAAGAAAGATTGACCATTCGCTCCACAGTAAACCCCGATGATGAGGATTGGAATCCAGGAAAAATGCCGGTTATTGTTTCTACCATGCCACTCAATTTCAAACCATATGGAAAGCCAGACCCGATTGGAGGTGCGTCTTATGGCATTCAGATTGAAACTAGCCATGTCACCATTCAGGGCTTAAGGATTCTGGGTTCACCCGTACATGAAACCCCTGAAGAAGGATTAGTTCGTAGAAATTATCCGATAGTGCGTGAAGGCGAGCATCTGGACGACCTAAGAATCACTCAATGTTTATTTATTGGTGACAGACATGCTATACCCAATCATGTGGGGGTGCTGGCAAGCGGCCAGGGCATTGTGGTGGATCATTGTATATTTTACAAAGTAAAAGATGCGGTTGTTTTTTGGCAATCAGAAGAACCAGCAAAAGATAGTGAAATGCATCATAACCTGATCATTAGTAATTACGGAGCAGCCGTTTGGTCATGGACGCTTGACGAAGATTTTAAGTATTATAACAATGTGGTAACAGGTGCCAACATTTTTTGGATTCTGGATAAAGATGAAAAAAACACCTTCACTATTTCTAACTCAATGGTGGTGGGATATGATCAACTGGTAAATAAAGGTGGTGGAGCTAGTGGTTTTGGTGAAAAAGGCAACCAGAAAAAATTAAAGCTTTCAAAAGATGTGATAATAAAAAAGGAGGGGACTCTCCAGATTGTTGAAGATCTCACGAGCAAGTATTATTTACATATTAAACCAGGCACAGAAGGCTCAAATTTGAAAGCAGGATTATTTACCAAATAGCCCATTATGGAATATAAAGGGTACTCTTGATAAATACCTTGAACTCTCTAAACCAATAAAATTTGCTCGGAGAGGGCGGGTAGGAGGACAAAAAGGCGGGGAGGGTGTTGGATTGTAGCGTGGAAGCATCTTTTTGTCTTGACTTTTTGTTTCTTTTTTGTCAAGAAAAAAGAAAGTGAAATTTAGAAACGAAATACGAAAAACGAAATACCACTTTATTACGAAGGATATATTTTTTGAGGTTTTTAATTGCTAAAGAATTTTAATGAAATGTTATCTAGGAACCATAAGGAAGTATTTAAATGCAAAATAAATTATCATGAGAAGCCTATTTAATATAATATTGTGAAAATGAAGGCAGTTGTACTCTACCAGCCCGGGAATCCGGAAAACTTAATTATTGAAGACCGACAAGTTCCTGAACCTGAAAAGGATCAGGTTTTGGTAAAAGTAAGGGCATTTGGCCTAAATCGTTCTGAAATAATGACACGTAAAGGCTATTCTCCATCAGTGAAATTCCCCAGAGTCTTAGGAATTGAGTGCGTTGGAGAAATAGAAAAAGACCCTACCGGTAAATTTCAGAAAGGTCAAAAAGTAATGGCTTTTATGGGGGAAATGGGTCGGGCATATGACGGAGGCTATGCAGAATTCACTGTACTTCCCGGAAGTATAATTTATCCAATTCAAAGCACTTTACCCTGGGATATTTTGGGTGCCATTCCTGAAATGTTTCAGACCGTACATGGCTCTTTGTTTCCAGCATTAAACATTCAAAAAGGTGAAACCCTACTCATTAGAGGAGGCACCTCTTCAGTTGGTTTTTTGGCCATACAGGTTGCCCAAAAACAAGGACTCAAAGTAATTGTAACTACTCGGAACCCCAATAAAAGAAAAATGCTTTTAGAAGCCGGAGCTTCTGAGGTACTGATTGATGAAGGTAAACTACAAGATCAAATCAGATCAATTTATCCTGAGGGAGTGGATAAGGTGATGGAATTAGTTGGGGCAAAAACCTTACAGGATTCTGTGCAATGCGTAAAACCAGGCGGTACGGTCTGCATGACTGGCATGCTTTCTGAAAGTTGGTCTATTCCGGATTTTGCGCCAATGGAATTTATCCCAGCAACTGTTCGGTTAACCATTTATGACAGTGGACAGATTAAGAGTCCAGTTAAGGATTTTCAAACCTTTATTGATTCCTTAGAGGCTGAGGAGTATCAACTGAAGATTGGTAAAGTATTTAAAACGGATCAAATAGCGGAGGCTCACAGGCTTATGGAAGCAAATATGGCTAACGGTAAAATTGTAATTGTCACTCAGCATTAGGAATCAAATCTCGTTTTTAACAGATTCTAATGCACTTTCGATTAGCTAAGACAATATGCTCATAAGAAAGATTTAGAAATCATGTATTTAAATTCTTTTATGTGGAAAGAGCTTATGTAACTGCTTTTAAATTCACATTTTTGTTTATCTTAAACTTTAAGAGATTTACCGGGTATCATTACCCAAAAGCTGAATTCATACATGGACAAAAACGATTTAATCTTTACACAAATACAACCTCTGCTTAATTATTTTACGGAACTTATTCCTTTAAACGCAGAGGAGCAACATTTGGTGATTGAGTTGTTCAAACCAAGGCTTTATAGAAAAAGGCAGTATGCTTTGCAAGAAGGAGATATCTGCAATCAGTTTAACTTTGTGGTGCGTGGCTGCCTCCGCATGTACAAGGTGGACGATAAAGGCAATACACATATCTTGCAATTTGCTTCTGAAAATTGGTGGATTAGTAACATTGGAAGTTTTCATGAGCGTAAACCTTCGGGGCTGAATATTGATGCGCTTGAAGACACCATGGTATTGCAAATAAGTCATGAAAATTTACTTGCCCTTTACACCCAGGCCCCTAAGTTTGATCGTATTTTCCGTGTGTTGATTGAAAATAATTTCGTCTCACTTCAAAAGCGATTGCTACAAAACATAAGTTCTACTGCAGAAGAAAGGTATTTATCATTTCTGGAAAATTATTCACATCTCTCCAACCGCCTCCCACAAACCCAAATTGCTTCATTTTTGGGCATCACGCCAGAGTTTTTAAGTCGCTTAAGAAACAAGCAGGCTAAAAATTCTTAAACTACATCAATACTATTTCTTGATGCAGTTCATTGTAATAAGGCTCCATTCCGATGAACCTTTGCATTATCAATTTATAAATAAATTCAATAAGAAATAGTATGACAACAAAATCAAAAGTAGCGGTTATTGGCTTAGGAAATATAGGCAAAGTAGTCGCCCAAAATTTAGTAAAAGGTAATCAACCTGTAATTGTGGCTGGCAGAAAACATGAGAATGCTAAATTACTGGCACAGGAACTGGGAAGCCTTGCAACTTCCGCTGAAACTGCCGAAGCCATTAAGACAGCTGATATCATTATTCTATCAGTTTGGTTCAATACCATACAAGACCTGTTTAAACAGTACGCTACTGAACTGCAAGGAAAAATCATTATTGACCCTTCTAACCCTATTGCACCGGACGAAAATGGTGGCTTTAAAAAAATCATTGGTGAAAAAGAATCCGCTGGACAATTGAACGCTGCAATATTGCCCAAAGGAGCCATTTTGGTAAAAGCATTTGGCACATTGGGAGCAGCTTCTTTAGCCAGCGCAGCATATCAATCACCAGAGAAATCTGTATTGTTTTATGCTTCTGATGACGCAACTGTTGATGCAAAAGTGGAACAACTGATACAAGACAGTGGCTTTGATGCAGTGAAAGTAGGTGGTTTAAATCAATCAATTCGCATTGAAGTATTTGGTGACTTGCATGAATTTGGGGCTTTAGGAAAAGCCGTAAACGCAACCGAAGCAAAATCAAAAATTTAATTCAATTACATAACCCAATGTCGATTAGTTAAGACATACTTCCTTCTCCAATCGGAGAAGGATTAAGGATGAGGCATTAACAAATGCTTAACTAAACGACATTGTCAAATAATCAATTTTAACAATTTAAATAATAATAAAAATGAAAAAATCAGTAACTAGCTTTTTAGCTACCGTATCAATATTGTTGTTGGGAACTACTGCCTATGCACAATCAAAGGAAAAAGTTGCAGTAGAAGAATTGATTCATACTTATTTTGATGCATTAAATTCAGGCGATGCAGAAAAAGTAACATCTTTATTTACAAAAACAGGCGTATTACTTGCGCAGGGAGCACCTACTGCTACAGGGAGTGAACAAGTAAACGGAACCTTTCAATATGTTTTTGATAATTTTAGTTACGACTTAAAAGTGAGTATTGGAGAAGTAATCGTGCAAGGTAAATATGCAATTGTAAGTTCCACTTCAACAGGATCATTTGTGATTAAAGCGTCAAAAGAAAATGTACCAGCAGACTTTCGTGAAACCTTTATTCTGCAAAAAGAAAAGGGTGATTGGAAAATCGCAAGCTATATGTACAATCAACCGAAATAAAATTATTGAACCACTCAACAAAGTATTCCTATTTGATATAGGAATACTTTGTTTTTTTAAAAGAATTAAAAATTATGAACGAATTGGAAATAACAACTAAAGAAGTATTAATGCATCATTTAAATGCATTTGGCAGCAATAATTTGGATGAAATCATGCTGGATTATACAGAAAATTCAACCCTGTTGACAGAGAACGGACCGCTAAAAGGACTAGGTAAAATCCGAGGATTTTTTGAGGAAATCTTTAAGTTGATACCTACAGGTGCTGAATTTCAAATGAAACAGCTAACGGTAACAGAAAATGTGGCGCACATCATTTGGGCTAGCAAATCAGATTTAGCTGAAATCCCTATGGGTTCGGATTCCTTCTTTTTTGAAAACGATAAAATTAAGTTTCATACCGTTGCCACTTTTATTAGCAATAAATAATACAAAGCACTATGTCAGCAGCAACAGAGAATAATAAAAGAAAAGTTACCACGCACCGTTTGAAAGAAATGAAAAGTAGGGGTGAGAAAATCTCCATGCTTACTGCTTACGATTATTCAATGGCTTCCATAATTGACCAGGCCGGCATGGACGCTATTTTAGTGGGTGACTCTGCTTCAAACGTAATGGCAGGAAATGTGACTACCTTACCGATGACACTTGATCAAATGATTTATCACGGCAGTTCGGTAGTGAAAGCAGTAAAGCGTGCTTTGGTGGTGGTAGACATGCCATTTGGAACCTGTTCGGGCAATCCGGAACTTTCATTGCAAGCTGCCATCAGGATTATGAAAGAAACAGGGGCAGACACCTTAAAAATTGAAGGTGGGGAAGAAATCATTGAAGACATCAGGAAAATTGTGGATGCAGGCATTCCTGTAATGGGGCATTTGGGTTTGATGCCTCAATCCATCAACAAATACGGCACCTATACTGTAAGAGCTAAAGAAAAAGCAGAGGCTGAAAAGCTAATCAATGATGCTTTGCTATTAGAGAAAGCAGGTTGCTATGCAGTTACTTTAGAAAAGATTCCGGCAAAATTAGCAGCAGAAATTACCGACAAATTATCTATCCCCACAATTGGGATTGGCGCTGGTGCTTTCACAGACGGACAAGTATTGGTAATGCATGATATGTTGGGCATTAACAAAGATTTTTCGCCCAAGTTTTTGAGACGATATTCAGACTTACATGCAACTATAACCAATGCCGTTCAAAACTATATTGAAGATGTAAAGAGTCAGGATTTTCCCAATGAAAACGAGTCTTATTAAGGTAGGTTTGCTTATTTTAGGGTGGAAAGTAACCCAAGGTAAATAAATAAGCAGGTATTCCTCAATATATGATATAACACAAATAAATATAGGAACCGATGACTTGAAATTGAGTAAGGAACTCATTTTTGAGGTTTTTGAACCGATAAAATTCAATTAACGGCTTTTCAAACGAATAAAAAATCAGGTATTAAAAGCGAAGCCGGCCTCTACTCCGGCTTCACTACTTTTACTATTCTTTTGCCTTATTAACTACCTTCAGCAATTTACCATCTTCTTCATCTGTCAGCAGATATAGCTGACCATCCGGGGAAATTACGGCTTTTCTTAGCCGGACTCGGTCATTAATAAATAGCTCCTCAGCGGCAATTAGCTCTTTATTTTCTATTATTAAACGCCATAAATTCCCTTTGCTAAGGCCGGGAACAATAAGGTTACCCTGCCATTGGGGGAATTCTCTTCCCTGGTAAAATGTGAGCCCTGTTGGCGCTATAGTATGATCCCATGAATAGACCGGTTCTTTGAAAATAAGATCATTAGGTACCTCCGGCTTATAATCTTTAGTGCGATATCCTCCTGTAGTTTTATAAGGCCAACCATAATTTGCTCCCTTCTCAAGCAGGTTCAATTCATCCCCCTGAAAAGTTCCATGCTCAGTAAACCATAAATCCCCCGTTGCAGGGTCCTGAATAATGCCTTGAGCAGCACGTATACCAACAGCAAACAATCCTGGAGCAGCATTTTTACCAAAGTCAGGATTATCTTTTGGGATAGAGCCATCCGGATTCAATCTTATAACTTTCCCCCTTTTGTCACTTACATCCTGAGCGGTGGGTAAAGCAGGATTTAAATGCTCGTAAAAATTTCGCTCTCCGGTGGTGATGTACAATTTTCCATCCGCACCAAAAACCATCCCTCCCCCATAATGGAATAATCCATGAGAGTAAGGCCCTGCTAAATATAAAGTCTCCACCTCAGTTAATTTATTCCCTGTCAATTTGCCTCTTACTATTTTCAGCGCACTTTCCTTCGCTTTATTTTCTGCCGCGTAAGAAATATATAAATAAGAATTATCCTTAAAATCAGGATCAAGCAATATCTGGAACCATCCGGCATTAAAGCTGTGCATTTTCCCATGCGCCCGGAAAGGGAAAATACCATTCGGATGTTTTTACAGTATCAATTTTAATAGCTCTGGCCACATCATGAGGTAAGCCGGAAATGGGTAATCTGTTACCCGATTGAAGGTTTACTCTTAAAAGAGCTCCATCCTTTTCAGCGATAATCGCTTCCTCGGCAGACAGGAAGGCAATGCTCCAGGGACGGTTCAACCCCTCCAATACTACTTCTTTTGCAGGCTTTGGCACCATCTCGGCAGGGCTTTTCGGAATAGGCGCTGCAGAAGTACATTTGGAAACAATTTTCCATTCTCCCCTGATTTTTTTCAGCAACAGAAGATCGTTGTACCGATTGCCGAAGAAAGGAACATCTACCTGCAATTGGGCAAATGCCGCATCTTCCACAATGTGAATATTAACAATTTTATTAATCCTGTTATTCTTAGTACCTGGTTCGCGCCTACTGTATAAGGATGCATAATATTCCGAAGTCATATGAAAGGCCGTATCTGTGCCATTGTAAAGAAACATGCGGGTATCAGGAAAGAAAGCAGCATTGATGGAATCAGGATAATTATAGGTAGTGCCTACAATGAATTTCTGAATAGTCTGAGTGATTTGCTCATGATCAGTTTGTGCAAAAGCTGAGGTTTTTGCCAATAGTAAAAGCAATAGGGTAAGTTTTAGAATCTTCATAGTATAAGTTTTTTTATACAAGCTTACAGCAAAAGGATGGGGATGTCTTAAATGCAGGCTTTTGAGTCCTTCGGAATGATCAATCCGAAGTTGTTTAGGATTAAACAGCCTTTTGAAGCCTGTTTTTGTAGTCTGCTGGTGTGCAGTTTTCTATTTTTTTAAAAGCTTCATAAAAAGAAGAGTTTGAGCGAAAACCGGCTTCGTAACCTACTCCTTCCATTGATAGTTCAGGGCGGTTCTCAATCAATTTCTTAGCTTCATTAATTCTATACTCTCTCAGGAACTGAGTAAAGCCATGCTTATGGTGCTTGTTTAGTAATTGAGAAAGCGTTTGACGATTCACTGACAAAGTAGTGGCCAAATCTTCCAACTTTAAATCCCGTTTAACAAAGGGCTTATTTATCTTCATATGAAGATGCAAACGTTCCAAAAGTTGATCTCCTCCCTTCACCTTGCTGTTCTTTAATTGCAAAGTAAAATTACCCGAGGAAAGTAATATGCTGCCTAGCAGGTAATAAAGCACTAATGAAAAAATGAGTGCTCCCCATATATAGGTAAACACTCCAAATAATGCAATCTGATAGGTAATAGTAATAGAGAGAATGGCAATAGTCATTACAGTAAGATAATGTTGTTCTTTAGACATCCGACTGACTGAAAAGCCGGATTGCCTGAGAACCTTAACATATTGCACCTGTTTTGTGCAACGCGTGACCCAAAATTAAATTTTCATATTCAATAGCCATTCCTGCTCCTGAGTGGGCTTCAGGATTTTGGTTTTTATCTCTTTAGATTTGGGGAGAGTGTATTTTAGTTGCTT
>NZ_JAEQBW010000013.1 GCF_016679925.1 Marivirga aurantiaca | reverse complement strand
CAGGACCCCGGAGTTTAAACTGCTAAAGGAGAAACTGAGCCATCCATTAATATTGGATGGAAGGAACTTGTACGAGCCTGAGCAAATGAAACAGGAAGGATTTACTTATTTTAGTATTGGTAGATAAGTTAGGGTATTAGAAAAATCTCTAATGCAGTTGCTAATTTAAGTTAAAGAAAATACTTTTTAACTTTTTCAATAAAACACAATTACTTTCTATTCAAATCCTGATCATCATCTTTGAAGGGATCAATATTATAATAAATGGATATAAATTCATTAAAAGAAAAAGCCTTAAAAGGTATGTTATGGAGTTCTATTGAAATAATATTCCATAAAGGGTTTGACTTTTTGGTAAAACTTCTATTGGCAAAGCTTCTATTTCCAGAGGAATTTGGAGTAGTAGGAATGGCTGTTGTGTTTACAAGTTTTATTAGTGTTTTAAATGAATTCGGAATTGGCGCAGCATTAATCCAGAGGAAAGATGAGGATCTTAATGATGGACACTATAGTACTGCATTTTGGAGTGGAATTATATGGTCAATAATATTATTTATAGTTGCTACTTTTTTAATCGCTCCAGTAGCAGCCTCATTTTATGAGGAATCTTTATTAGTCAAAGTAATTCCAGCATTAAGTCTGAGTTTGATTCCTAATTCAATGAATTTAATTCATAAAGCTAGACTTATTAAAGACTTAAATTTTAGAAAAATAGCCTTTATAAGTAACAGCGCATATCTAATAACAGGCCTTATTTCATTACTACTTGCATATCTGGAGTTTGGTATTTGGGCATTAATTTTTAATTCTATTGCATTCTATTTTTTAGCAGCACCTATATATTTTTTTGCTAGTAGATGGAGACCACGATTTTTTTGGTCAAAAGAATGTTTTAAGGATATAATTGGTTTTGGTTTGTATTCAACAGGGACACAAGTTTTAGGAAATATAACATCAAATATAGATTATTTAATAGTCGGTAAAATAATTTCAGCAGGTGCGCTAGGTGCCTACTCATTAGCATTCCTACTAACTGATATTGTAAGGTCACAAATAATGTCAATACTTAATAAAGTAATGTATCCTATTTACAGCAAGTTACAAGGAAGTAGGAAGGAAGTAAAAGAATATTATATTCAAGTAATTAGATATAATGTATTAGTATTATACCCAATAATGTTAATACTAATAATGGAAGCAGAACAAATCATCCTCGTTTTTCTGGGAGATAAATGGATAGATTCTATTATACCACTACAAATTTTATCTGTATCTGTATTATTTCATGTTATGGTAAGTAGTAATACAGTTCTAATAAGAGGTTTAGGTAAACCTAAATTAGAAATGAACATCCAGTTATTTAAAACTATATTTTTATATATACCATCAATAACAATTTTAACCTACTCCTACGGAATTATAGGTACTTCTTGGGCAATAGTTTTTAACAAATTTATAAGTGTTTTTATAGCACAACATTTTTTAAAAAAACTTATTGGCATTACGTTTTATGATATAATTAGATCAATAAAGACAGTATTATTGATTACCATTTTTATTGGAGTAATAATTTACCTCAATAACCTATATTTAACTGATAATTTATATATAAATTTAATTATAATTATTCTACTATACTCTATGCTATATTATAGATATTTCGGAAAGGAAGTAGTCGGTATTTTAGTAAAAATGAAAGCAAGAAGATGAATTACATAAAGAATAAGGTAAAAGGTATTTATAACTTTTACATGAAAATTGTAAATGAAAAACTGCCTTATGTTTTCTACAGAAATAAGGTTTTAGCGAGTATTTACTATTTTTTATTTTCAAGATCATTTTTAAGGGAAAATAAAGCGGTTCTAAATGGAAAGGTTCAATATTTAAAGCAATCTCAATCTAATAAAGCTAATATTTTTCTTTTAGTCAGAAATACTCATAAATTAGAAAAGGGGTTATTAATGAGGCCTAGGAGGGCAGTATTTGCAGCTTCATATATTGAAGAAACTGTTAGTTGCTTTATCAAATTGGCAGAAAGTGGAGATGATATACATACGCCTCAATTTAAATGGTTTTACGATGTATTGGATGAATATTTCGCTGTAGTCCAAGGAGGAGATAAAACTATAGATTTCCAAATGGGTAGGTTCAAGGCTGTAGTAGAATCAATTAATTTTGAATTAAAGAGTAAAAAAATAGAACAAAAATCGATACCTTATAAACACTCTTCTATTGGAGTCAGCCCTATCAGCTATGAAGATTTTTTTAAACTTTCAAAACAAAGAAGGTCTGTAAGATGGTTTGAACAGAAAGCTGTACCGAGAGAGTTAGTTGATAAAGCAATTTTAGCCGCTATACAAGCGCCTAGTGCCTGTAATAGGCAGCCTTTCCAGTTTAGAATTATTGATGATAAAAACATTTTATCGAAAATTGTGAATTATCCAATGGGTACAACTGGTTATGCGGAAAATATTCCAATGATGATAGTAGTTACAGGGAACTTAGATGCTTACTTTAGTGAAAGAGATAGACATGTTATTTATATTGATGGATCCTTAGCAAGTATGTCATTTATGTATGCATTAGAAACTCTAGGTTTGTCCAGTTGCTCAATTAATTGGCCTGATATAGAACAAAGAGAGAGAAAAATGCAGAAGTTACTCAAATTAAAAGATTTTCAAAGAGTAATAATGTGTATTGGGGTAGGTTATGCAGATCCAGAAGGATATATAGCATTTTCTGAAAAAAGATCTTTAGACGAGATTAGAAAATATAATTAAGATATGTTAGTAGAAATATACGGAGCGCGATTTACAAATAAAGGGGCAGAGATGATGCTTTTATCAATTGTTGAAAAAGTAAGAGAATGGTATCCTTCTGCAAAGTTTGTGCTAAATTGTAGCAATATTGATGAATACAATGAAGCTAGCAAAAAAGGATTTCACAAAAGATTATCCTTTAAAAAATCCATAATAAACATTAGTGACTTAAGCATATTAATTCCTAGCTTTTTAACTAAGAAAAACAAAATTGTAAAAAATAAGAATATTGATGTAGTTTTTGATGCTTCTGGCTTTGCTTATGGAGATCAATGGACTTATAAAATGGCAAAATCATTTTTAATTCAGGTAAAAAGGTGGAGAAAAAATAATACCAAAGTGATATTAATGCCTCAAGCATTTGGTCCATTCAACAATGTAAAAAATGAAAAATATACGAAAGCACTAATTGAAGCTTCAAATTTAACTTTTGTAAGAGATAAAGAGTCATTAAAGCATGTTGAAAAATTAAACCTATCTACAAATGTAAAATTATCGCCTGATTTCACTATTTTATTAAAAAATAAAAAGGTCGACAAGTATGATTATTTGTCTGGGAAAATATGTTTAATTCCAAATTTTAAAGTAATTAGTACCTCCAAGGTCGATAAAACACTTACTGAAAAAAAATATATTGATCTATTCAATAACGCAATTGATTTTTTCCAAGCTCAGAACAAAGATGTATTTCTTTTAAATCATGAAGGGGAAAAAGATTTGCAATTAGCAAAGAAAATTATTGGCAGCAAAAAGATAGAAATTGTTTCTGAAAGTGATCCTTTACTACTGAAAGGAATAATTGCATCAAGTAGCTGTGTTTTAGGCTCTCGTTTTCATGGCTTGGTAAGTAGTTTGTCACAAGGAATATTGAGTTTTGCTGTTGGGTGGAGTCATAAATATGAAATGCTTTTCAAAGATTTTGGATTTTCAAAAGGGATTCTAAATTTAGAAATGGATAAAATAGAATTGTTCAATCATTTAAATATAAGATACTCCGAAGAATATAAGTCTGTAATAAGTGAAATAAATATTAATAGTAAACTTTTAAAGCTAAAAGTTGAAGAAATGTGGGATGAAATCTATAAAGAAATTAATTCTAAGAATTAATACATTAAATATTAATAGTGGATAAAAATAAAAAGATAGTGCCGTTTTTTTCTGTTATAATGCCAATATATAATAAAAAACCGCATTTAGAAAGAAGTATAAATTCTGTGCTAAATCAAAATTTTTATGACTTTGAATTAATATTAATAAATGATAGTTCAACAGATGGGAGTGATAATGAAATTCTTAAATTTAAAGATAGCCGAATCAAAATTTTAAATAGAGAAATTCCAGGTCCGGGAGGATACGCAGCAAGAAATTTAGGGATAAGAAATTCTAAAGGAAAATATATAACCTTTATAGATGCAGATGATTTCTGGTTTACAACTCACTTAGAATCATATTTTAATACCATAAGAAAATCTGATTTTGAAATTGAATTTATATCATGTGGTTGGAAAAGAATCTCTGAAGAGAACGAATCATATAATCCATTTTTTTTAGAAAATAAAGATAAAAAACTAATAAAAATAGATAAGAAAAAATATTTTGAATTATCGATAGAGGATAAAATCCCTGTTTGGACTTCTGTAGTTTGTTTCAAAAACACTTCTGAATTAAATAAAAACCTATTCCCTATTTCTGAAAAAATAAGAAGAGGTGGAGACTTAATTGCATGGTTAAGATTGATACACTTTTTTAATAATTTACATTGGGTTAATCATGTTGGAGCCGTCTATTTTCAAGATAGTGTAAATATGGTAACTAAAAGTCACAGTGGTAATTTTGAAATATTATCCAAGAAAATTTTTAAGGAATTCAGCTATAGAAATACCAATTTAGAAAATAAAATTTTAGCAAAATTTTTCAATAAGCAAATCCTTACTGTATGGTTTAGATTAAAATCAACTATTAATTCTAAAAAGAAATACAACATCAAAAATAGATTATATTGGAAATATGACTTTAAATCATCTTTAAAAGTATTTTTAATAACTTCTTTACCATTTAGTTTAATTCTTAAATTAAAAAACTACAAATAGATATACTGACGTTTTCCCTGTAAAAATATCTGACTATAAAATTAAGATAATGAAGAATTCAAATGAATTGATAATTTTAACTGATTACAGGCATTCACTATATAGTACAGTTAAGTATGGTAATGCAAGTGACAACGGTATAGATTTAAATAGACTCGAAAATCATATAGGTAGTCATGGGTTCAAAATTAGAATACTTAATTTTTTTGAATTAGATTTTACAACTGAAAATTTTACCGATAAATATATTATCTATCAATCATCTGAGGATCACAATGCTTTTTATAAAAGTTATATCGAAGACATTATATATGCGATAAACTTACAGGGTGGCATAATTATACCTTCTTTTAAATACTTAAAGGCTCATCACAACAAGGTTTTTATGGAGCTTCTTAGAGACATAACTAAAATAGAAGGCGTAGAACATTCTCATTCTAAAAAATATGGTACGCTCGAAGAGTTCTTAAGTGATAGTAACAGAATTGAATTTCCTGTTGTGATTAAGTCCGCTGCGGGCACAATGAGCAAAACTGTACGAAAAGCTGAAAACTTTAATGATGCAATAAAAGCTATTAAATTCCTGTCACGTACATTTAATGTTAAGGAAGCGTTGAAATCAATTCTTAAGAAAGTAATAAGAAATCATTACACTCCAAAATCCAACTATAGAAACAAATTTATTGTTCAACCTTTAATTGAAGGATTAGATGGTGATTTTAAAGTGCTAATTTTTGAAGGTCCTAAAATATTTCTCGTTAAGAGGAGTCTAAAAAGAAATGATTTTAGAGCTAGTGGAAGTGGTTTAATCTCTTACGATTATGATTTAGATTCAGAATTGCTTGACACTTGCATGAAAATTTATAATTCATTTAACACGCCATTTATTTCTATTGATTTAGCTAAAAAAAATGAAGAATATTTTTTAATAGAATTTCAATTTATCATGTTTGGTACCACGGTTTTAGAAAAATCAAAATGGTTCTTTACGAAAAATAATGGTCAATGGGTAAAGGAGATCAGCAATAATCTAATCTTGGAAGAAATATATGCGGATTCAATAATTAAATTTATCAATGATAAAATTAATTAAATGGATTTACTTTTCAAAAATAGAATAATGGAGAAAGGTGTAATTTTACTCCTTTTCCCATTATTTATCTTAAGAATAAGTCTATTTATAGATAATAATTTATTTAATATATTTTTTGGTATATTTTCAAATTTATTTCTAGTTCTTTATATTTTTTCAATAAAAAGATTAAAAAGAAATCAAGTAGATTACATTTTATTATGTATCTTAATAGCTACAATTAGTATATCAGTATCCTTTTTTAATGGATTTGGTTTATTTAAATCAATTTATGATTTAAATAGATATTTATTAATCATTTCTTTGTACGGAATTGGTTTATTTACAGCCAAACACTTTAAACTTACTAATATAAAACAATTATTTTTTTTAGTCCTAATATTTCATTTGTTAATAGCTATTTATCAGCTACTTACTGGTAATATTTTAGAGATCTCTGGTGATAAAAGACTCAATGGCTATTTTGAGAATACTGGTCAATTTGGTACTTTTTTGGGTTATGCATTTATTGTTTTATTTATCCTGATAAATTCTGCGAAAAAAAAACTATTTTACTATTTCTTATTGATTCTAACAGTGATAATTCTAGCTTTAAATAATACTGCAAGGGTTTTTGCAACTATCTTTTTGTCATTTATATTCTATTTTCTAACAGAACAAAGAAATTTAAAGTATCTGCTAGCTTTGGTTGTCCTTTCATTAATTGTAATATACTTTAACGATCAAGTTTATGACCGCATATCAAATATGTTAACAGCAAACTATAATCTGAATGAAATATATGGTGAACAACTTGATAATTCGTTTCAATGGAGAGTCCTTCATTGGTATCAATTAATATCTGATTGGTGGAATAATTACACTTTTTTTGGAGCAGGCCTAGGTCATGAAACTATGCTTTCAGGTTATAAAACCTCAGATGGTAGAACTTTCATTGCACATTCTGATTTCATAAAATTCCTTATTGAATTAGGAATGATACCGTTTATGCTTCTAGTGCTGGTACTAATTTACCTATTAAATAAGATTTTCATTTGGTTGAAAGCACATAATTTAAACCTTGTGAAGATATTAATATATTATTGTTTTGCTAATTTTATCTTAGGCGGAATAATCTTTACCATTTCCTTCTACATTTCAATGGTATTGCTTGGAATTATTCAATATTTAAAAATGTCAAATAGTACTTATTCTGAAAGTAATGTTACTATGTAATAATAATATTAATAAATGAAAGTTCTTCAAGTTACGAATGCATATCCTTCTTTAAAACATCCAGTTCATGGTATTTTTATAAAAGAACAATTAAATTCTATCAATGAGAAAGGAGTAGATTTTGACCTATTATTTATCAATGCAAAAGATTTCGGCAAATTAGAATATTTAAAAGCGTATTTTAAATTACTAAAATGTAGAAAACAATATGATATAATTCACTGCCACCATTTTCTTGTTGGCTTTTTGAGTTTATTGACTTTTCCTAAAGCAAAAGTCATAGTTTCATTTCTAAGTGATGGAACAAATGAATTTATGCTTACAAAAAATATATTTAGTGAATATCTAATTAAATGGATGTATTCCCTGATTCTAAAAAGATCAGATGGACGTATATTTAAAAAAGCAATTCCCGATTCACTTATAACTGATGAATTTTCATTTTATTTACCTAATGGTGTCAATTTGGATTTATTCAAACACATTTCAAAAAAAGAGTCTAAAATTCAGCTTGGTTTAGACGTAAATAAAAGATACATATTGTTTTGTAGCTTAAATAACCTTTACAGGCCAGAGAAAAGATATGATATTTTTAAAAATGCACTAGATACAATAAAAAGTAATAAAAGCTTCTCCGATGTGGAAGAACTTGTTTTAATTAATGAATCGAGAGATAGGGTACCTTACTATTTTAATGCTGCTGAAGTTTATGTCTTGACCTCAGATTTTGAAGGTTCTCCAAATGCTGTTAAAGAATGTGTAAGTACAGGGACTCCTGTAATTTCTAGAAATGTAGGGGATGTCCAAAGGACAATTGGAAATCTAGAAGGATGTGAAATATTAAGTTCAGAAGATCCGACAGATTATGTAACTGCTATTTCAAAGTTGTTAAATTCAAAATACCCTGAAATAAGATCATTATATAAAAGGAGAATAATGGAGTTACAATTAGATGTAGGGTCCGTGGCTGACAATTTAATCGCTATTTATTCAAAGGTTTTATCTTAAGTTTAAAATAATATTATTATATGAATTTAATGAATTGTAAATTCTCGAAAGTCAACTATTCTGATATATTAAATGCAATAAAGGCTTCGATTACTGATAAACGACCAATTAGAATTATATATGCTAATACTAAAACTGTAAATCTGTGCATAAAAAATAGTGAATTTCAGAATAAAATCAATGCTTTTGAGATTGTCCACCCTGATGGAATAGGCGTTAAAATAGCTTCAGATATTTTACAAAAAAAAGAAAATAGATTTGAAAGATTTAATTGGACGGATCATGCTAATAATTTTTTAAAAGAATGCGAATCAAATGGTTGGAGTTTATTTTTTATTGGGTCAACTACTGAGGTTCAAAAGAATGCGAAAGAGAAACTTTCAATAAATTACCCTAATCTCAAAATTGTTGGGCAATTAAATGGCTTCGATAATTTGAGAACTAATTCAAATGAGGCTATATGTGATATGATAAGTAATTCTCAAGCAGATATAGTTTGGGTGGGGCTAGGCACACCTCTTCAAGAAGAATGGATTTATGAAAATCGCCATAATTTGAAAGATATAAGTGTGATTCAATCAGTTGGTGACATATTTAGATTTTTAGCAGAAGAAAAGCCTCGAGGATCTAAGTTCATTCAAAAAATCGGTTTAGAATGGTTTGTAAGATTAATAAATGAACCTCATAAATACTGGAAAAGGACAATAATTGGGATACCTTTATTTCTTTTCAATATTTTTAGATTCAAATTGATGTCAAAAAATCAATAGGTTGAGCCAGGATACATTAATAAAAATTTAAAAATATTAAGCTTTATTATTCCTCTTGAAAATATCAATTTGTTTATATATCCTTATGTTCCAAATAGATTTGAATGGATGTCGAACACGGATTAAATCACTCAGAACGATCGAAAACTGATCAAAGCTGAATATCTTACTTTTCTTCTGCGTTGACATTAATTAGTGAATAACCAATTTTGGGTATGGAACTGGTTATTTAAAAAAGTAGTTAATAGAAAAATATCAGAAAAGAGAACCAACTTATGCTGCTGGCAATCTTATACTTCTCATATTCAATATTTAAAGCATTGGCTGATGTTGTGTATTTTCAATCATTTTCCCCTTATCAATTTAGTGTATTCTGTTTTCATTGCCATAAAGAAGAATATTTATCTTGTAATCACAATTTCACTATTTTTCATGGTTGAATCCTTTTAGTTAACAAGGGAGGTGTTTTATTCTTCGCTATTTTAAAGTTGCTGTAAGATATCCCAGATTTAATTTGGATTTTAGAATTAGCATTGGCTTTTGAAATCAAAAAAATATAATACCCGTTGTGCTAATTAAGTAATTGCAACTTTTAAGTTATTGATAGGTCGGTTAAAATCAAATTTATTAATGAACTGGACCAAAGTTAATGCGGTAATTTTTGCCAATATTCTAGTTTTGAACCCAGCGAAAGTTTTAGCATAGTTTCTGCGAATCATGAACTGGTCACAAAGTTGTGAGAATAAGGTTTCCAGTCTTTTTCTTGTTTTCCTAAATATCCAATTTTGTTTGACATAGTTTTTTTTGATTTGACCGCATTGGTGTTTCGAGTTTGATATTGGTACTGTGAAACAAGTCCAATTGTTGTGATGAGGAGAGGTAACCTTTATCTCCAATTAATACACAGTCAGATAGTTGTGTTTTCATCTGCGAAAGGAAAGTGGCATCATGCACATTTGCTTTTGTAAGCTCAATAGACTGAAAGACTCCCGAGCATACTCCCTGAAGTTTATAGCCATAAAAATACATGTTCTGGGAAGCACAGTAGCCTTTTTCCGGTGAGGTTTCAAAAGCTTCTCTACATATTTTTGATCTTCTTTCCCTTGCGTTTTTGCATACTTCCAAAGGCATTGAATCAATGATGAAATAGTCCTCAAAATCTAAAAATTTTTCAGCAAGTTTTTTCCTTACCAACTCCAAAATATGGAAAAGACTCCTTTTCCTTCGATTGAATCTTGACCTATCAATCAAGTGGGCAAAAGAACCGCCATAATCGGATTTAATTTTATTAAAGAGCCAATTCTCACTGTCCAATGACATATATTCAGAACTATTTGTTAATTTGCAACTCTAATTTACTAAATATCAGGCTGATACACATATTATTTTTAGCTATTTCGAAATAGCACAACGGGCAATACATATGAAGAAACAAAATAATTTATAAGAAATAAAAAACTTATTGAAGATCTATAATGTCAGCGTTTTTGCGTTAGTTTTGTGAATAATTAATTTAAAGTGGTAAGAATAATGAGGATCACTCCAAGAAAAGTTTTTAATTTTCTTTATAGTAAATTACTCTATTATTATTTTAAAGGGCCTAATATTAAGTTGGGTAGGAAGGTTGTCTTTAAAAAGAAACCGTTAATAGATATTCATAGAAAGGCAACTTTGACTATAGGGAATAATGTAGTAATCAATTCTCAGAATAAAGGTTACCATGTGAACATGTTTAATTCTTGCAAACTTATTGCTGATAGACCCGATTCAGTTATTGAAATTGGAGATAATACTCGTTTTCATGGAAGCTGTATCCATTCTTATAAAAAAGTTAGTATTGGAAAAAATTGTTTAATTGCTGCAAATTGTCAAATCATGGATGGGAATGGTCATGACATCTCGTTTCCAAATGTGGCAAATAGAATTAATACGATAGGTGGAAGTAAAGAGGTGACAATCGAAGATAATGTTTGGTTAGCTACCGGAGTAATTGTTCTGCCAGGTGTCACCATTGGGGAAGGTAGTATAATAACAGCCAATAGTGTTGTTCATAAGGATATTCCTCCCATGATCATAGCAGGAGGTAACCCTATAAAAATAATTAAGCAATAAAATGTATCGATTATCCATCTTTGTTAAATCTTACACATTTTAGAAAACTTAAAAGTCAATTGGTTATATTTTTATAATATATTTAACTAAAATTGTCAATCACAGATTCAAAGTGTTTAAAGCTCAAAATTGTTGGGCAGTTAAATGGGGTTGAAGATTTAAATAACTGATCTGAAGATGAGATGTAATTACGAATTAATAAATACTTCAGGAGTAAATATTGTTTGGTTCGGCCTGGGAACAATCCCATTACAAAAAGAGTGGATTTATAGAAATAAGAGCAAATGGGATAACATTTATGTGATACTCAGATATCTTGTAGAAGAAAAACCGAGGGAGTCAAAATTTATTCAGAAAATAGGGATTGAATGGTTTTGCAAGACTTATTATTGAACAAAAAAAATATTGAAAAAGAATAATAGGTATGCCATTATTCTTTTTCGACATAATCAAATATAGTTTTACTGGTAATAATGCTAACATTTAGTTCTAATCTATTAATTCAGGATTTAAAAAAAATTAGTATTTACTTACTTTTTTTTTCTCTCCCATTATCAATTCTAGTTAACAATACATTCTTAATATTATCTCTATTGATAATTATTATAAACTTTTTAAAAAACCCACATAATTATCACTTAGATCGATTTAAAAACCCCTCCACATTGTTTTTTTTTATTACTTATTTGTTTTTGATTCATGGATATTTAATAAGTGAAAACAAAGAAATTGCGTTGGATTTATTAGTAAGGTCCTCAAGTTTTATCATAATTCCACTTCTCCTAGTTAATCTAAATTTCTCTAAGAAAATACTTAATACTTCAATGTATTTATTTTGTGTTTCTGTTTTAATAGTTGCAATTATTTCAATAAATTATAGATTTTTTAGTAATGCAATAAATACCAATAGACCTTTCTATGCATTATTTAGGTATTATAATACTTATAATAATTTTATTGACTTTTTTAGATTTCACCCTAGTTATTATGCACTGTATACTGTTTTTGCGATATCTTTTCTGTTTAGTAAGATTAAAAGAATATTTTCTATTAAAACTTTAACTTATATTTTTTTGATCATTCCTTTGTTAATTGGCTTAATAATGACATCTTCTAAGATTAATTTGATTTCAATATTAGTAATCGGATTTCTTACTTTTTTTTGGGTTTCAATTACAAGAAAATTATCTCCCAAATTATTCATCGGATTTCTTATCATTTTTATAACCTTTCCTATTTTTCTGTATAACTATGTCCCAAATATAAAAAACAGATTCAATTGGGTAATTGAACATGAAATAAATCAATCTGATAGATATAAGTCAGGACAAAGTAGATTATCTAGATTATCTTCAACAATATCTTTAATAAAACAAAAGCCATTTATAGGGTACGGTACGGGAGATTCAAATAAACATTTAGTTGAAGAATATGAAAAAAGGAGTCTTACATATGCAGCTGAAAGAAAATTTAATTCGCATAATCAATTTCTTGAATACTGGGTTAAAATAGGTGTTATACCTGTACTATTATTGATAGTCTATTTGGTATATTCTTTACATCAAGCAAATAAATTCAAAAATTTTCATTTATTTGTTTTAACCATTAGTATTTCTTTATTCTTTATGGTTGAATCTGTACTGCTTTTGCAAAAAGGCATAGTGTTTTTTGCATTATTTTTTAATGTATTACATAATTATAATAAAAGAAAAATAGTGAATAACAATAGTATCAAGAAGCTATCTTAATTGACTGTAAGTTATTATCAATTTTGACTAACCCTAAATAATTAATATACAACTAAAACCATTTCAGTAAAACCCCCTCACAAAAAATTAGATAAATTGATAAAAGACTTTAAATTTGTTGATCTGTTAACAGCAGACTCTCAGATTGACTGGGAGAAAGCTAAAGTTGTAGATTTATCAAATTTTAAACATGCCCCAAACCCTAGCTAGTCTTATTACCTCGTTTATTCTCACCTTTTTGTTGACACCATTAGTTATTGGTTTCTTCAGGAAGAGAAATATTATGGATATTCCGGGAGGAAGAAAAATCCATACCGGAGATACACCAAGTATGGGGGGGATTGCTATTTTTATTGGGGTAATGCTCGCTTTATTAATTTGGATGCCTTTACCAGGTTTACAGCGATTTAAGTTTTTCTATGGCGCTATGGGTATCATGTTCGTTGTTGGTTTAAGAGATGACCTGGTGCCTGTAAGGCCCATGGTGAAACTGGCAGCACAACTACTTTGTGCCTGCATGGTAGTCTTTCTAATGGATATTAGACTGATGTCCTTGTACGGTTTCTTTTCCGTTGAGGAAATTCCCTATGGTGTAAGTGTAGTGCTCACCGTTTTTACCTTTATAGTAATTACCAACTCTTTTAACCTCATTGATGGGCTGGATGGCCTGGCCAGCAGTATTGGAGTGGTGGCTTTCTTCGTTTTCGGTATTTATTTCTTCCTGGTGGGGCAAATCTACTTTTCAATGGTTTGTTTTGGTTTTATAGGGGCTTTAATTGCTTTCTTAAACTTCAATTGGGAGCCATCACGCATTTTTATGGGTGATACAGGTGCACTTCTCATAGGCTTTGTATTGGCCGTAGTTACTATAAAGTTCATTGATTTTAATCATTACCTACTCGATACAGCTCCATTTAAACTAAACTCTTCTGTAGGTGTAGCTATATCTATCATTATCATCCCTCTTTTTGATACATTGCGTGTATTCATTTCCAGGGCTATGAAGAGGAGGTCTCCTTTCTCACCGGACAAAACACATTTGCATCATCTCCTGATGCGCCTGGGGTATAGTCATTCGCAAACAACGCTTATTATGATTGCTACAAATATTGTAATTATAGGTGTTGCCCTGGCATTGGATTTTTTAGGGGATAATCTTTTAGTTCCCATCATAGTGCTTATTTGTGTCATTTTAAGCATCAGCCTGGATAATATAGTAAAAGCCGCCATTGCAAAAAAGAAAAGGGACGTCAAACGTTTTAGAAGAGATTAAGCGGAAAGGTTGTGGCAGGCTTTGAAACTTTTCCAAAGTTCAAAACTTTGGAAAAGCATTTTGAGAACATCAACTTTAAAACCCCAAACACAAAAAGCTGCCATTTAGCAGATTTTCCTTATTATAATTAAATCGTTCTTTTGTAGTGTCACCTTTAAATACTTTGCCACCGGCAGCTTCCAATATGGCTTGTCCTGCCCCTGTGTCCCATTCCATTGTAGGGCCATGGCGATAATAAATGTCAGCTTTTCCTTCCGCTACCATGCAAAATTTTAAGGAACTTCCTTTTGAGATACTGTCTTTCACATCATATTTTGAAAGCAATGCATCCTCCTCGGGAGAAGCATGAGAAGCGCTTCTTACCGCTACTCTGTTGGTACTTATATTATTTACTTTTAACCGGGTGGTTAGAGCACCTTCTTCTTTAAAAGCACCATTTTCACTTCCGTAGTAATAAACTCCGGTGGCGGGGACATAAATGATTCCCAATAAAGGAAATCCATCTTTTATCAAGGCAATATTTACAGTGAATTGACCATTTCTTTTAATGAATTCTTTGGTTCCATCCAATGGATCCACTAACCAGAAAGTATCCCATTTTCTTCTTTCGACATAGTCCAGATGCTTTCCCTCTTCTGATAAGATTGGATACTGGACAGGTAGTGATTGCAAACCTTTCATGATCACTTTATCGGCTGCTTTATCGGCTAATGTCAAAGGGCTGTCATCAGCTTTATGATCAACTACTTTGCTCAGATCAGCATCATTATATATTTCCATAATGGCTTTTCCCGCATTAAATGAAATGATCTTTAATTCTTTTATCAGTTGCTCTTGATTCATTTTTTAAACTTTAATTAATTGAAAAATTGAATAACGTACTTAATTGAATAGCGTTAATAAAGACACCCTCTTAAAACGCTGAATTAAAAAGTATTGAATCAATACTTATATCGTGAATGGTAAAATTACACGAGAATATTTGATATTAATAGCAATAGTCTATTAACTTTGTAGGAAATAAAAAACATTGAAAAATATATACCCTATTTTCGATTCTATTTTAAGTAAAGAAGACAAAGAAAAGCTACTCCAACAGAAAGCTATTGTTATATGGATGGTGGGCTTGTCCGGTTCTGGTAAAAGTACTTTGGCAAGGGCGTTGGAAAATACTTTGCACGAAATGGGACATTTGACCCAACTATTGGATGGCGATAATCTTAGGACAGGAATAAACAATAATTTAACTTTTAGTCCTGAGGATAGAAAGGAGAATATTAGAAGAGCTGCTGAAACTGCCAGGTTATTTATGAATGCAGGAGTAGTGACCATTTGTTCTTTTATCAGTCCAACTGAGGAAGTAAGAAAAATGGCTCGGGAAATTATTGGGCCAGCCTATGTAGAAGTTTTTATTGATTGTCCTTTGGCGGTATGCGAAGCACGGGATGTCAAAGGATTGTATGCTAAGGCCAGAAGAGGAGAAATAAAGGATTTTACAGGAGTAAATGCTCCATTTGAGGAGCCTAAGCAAGCTGAAATTATAATTGATACTGCCAATCAGGAACTGAAAAGCAGTCATCAACAATTAGTACATCAAATATTAGAAAGAATTAAATATTAATATGGGATCTTATAATTTATCACATCTGGACCAACTTGAATCAGAAGCTATCTATATCTTTAGAGAAGTGGCCGCACAATTTGAGAAACCGGTCATCTTATTTTCCGGAGGAAAGGATTCAATTACAATGGTTCATTTGGCACAAAAAGCTTTTTGGCCGGCTAAAATTCCATTTCCATTGTTGCACATTGACACAGGCCATAACTTCCCGGAAGCCATTGAATTTAGGGATAACCTGGCTAAAAAATATGGAGTAAAGCTAGATGTAGGTTTAGTGCAGGATTCTATTAACAAAGGAACAGCCAGGGAAGAAAAAGGAGTAAATCCAAGTAGAAATACTTTACAATCCATCACTTTACTGGAGAAGCTGGAAGAAGGCCAATATGATGCAGCTTTTGGTGGTGGTAGAAGAGATGAAGAAAAAGCTAGGGCTAAGGAAAGATTTTTCTCTCACCGTGATGATTTCGGTCAGTGGGATCCAAAAAATCAAAGGCCAGAGCTCTGGAACTTATATAATGGGTTAAAGGCTCCGGGAGAATCTTTCAGAATTTTCCCTATTAGTAACTGGACTGAAATGGATGTGTGGCAGTACATTAAGAAAGAGAAAATTGACTTACCGAGCATTTATTTTTCTCATGAAAGAAATGTAGTTAATAGAAATGGTGTGCTGATAGCGGAATCCCCTTACAATACATTATTGGAAGGAGAGAAGTATGAAAAGCAGGTGATTCGTTACAGGACATTAGGTTGTATGACCATCACAGGTGCGGTTAATTCTGATGCCGATAATTTAGACAAAATCATTGAGGAGGTAGCCGCTGCCAGGCAGACGGAACGGGGAAACCGGGCAGATGACAAAAGATCTGAAGCAGCCATGGAAGACAGGAAAAAACAAGGTTATTTTTAAGACCTGTTGAAAGGGTCGCATGTCGCCTCGGTTTGTGTCTTCACAAACCGGAACCGGAACAAACAACTAATATTTTAACAATCCGAATTCAACGATCCGGATTCTAATTATTATATAAATGGAAGAAGTAAAAGAAAACAAAAGTACAACTGCTGGCTATCTTGACATGGATTTATTGCGCTTTTCCACAGCGGGTAGCGTAGATGATGGAAAGAGTACTTTGATAGGCAGGTTAATGTATGATACAAAATCTATCTTCCAGGATCAGATGGATGCCATGGAAGAATCAAGCCGTAATCGTGGAGATGAGCATGTGAACCTGGCACTTTTAACAGATGGTTTGAAAGCAGAAAGGGAGCAGGGAATTACGATTGATGTAGCCTATCGTTATTTTGCCACCCCAAAAAGAAAATTTATTATTGCAGACACCCCGGGTCATATTCAGTATACCAGGAATATGGTGACAGGTGCCTCTAATGCAAACCTTGCCATCATTTTAATAGATGCGAGAAAAGGTGTGATTGAGCAAACAAAGCGACATTCTTTTATAGCTTCATTGTTACAGATCAAACATATCATTGTTTGTATCAACAAAATGGACTTGGTGGATTATTCGGAAGAAGTTTTTGATCAGATTCAAAAGGATTTTTTAAGCTTTGATGCCAAACTGGAGATACCTGATATCAGATTCATTCCTATATCAGCCTTAAATGGGGATAATGTGGTTGATCAGTCTAAAAATATGGATTGGTATAAAGGGCCTTCACTTTTGTGGACATTGGAGAATGTTCAGGTAGCATCCGATAGGAATTTAATTGATAGCAGGTTGCCGGTACAATGGGTAATCAGGCCGCAATCTGATAAATACCATGATTTTCGTGGGTATGCTGGCTTAATTGGTGGAGGTATTTTCCGGAAAGGCGAAGAAGTAACTGTATTGCCTTCAGGCTTTACTTCCAAAATAAAATCTATTTCCACCATGAATGGAGAGTTGGATGAAGCTTTTCCTCCTATGTCGGTTACTGTTACTTTGGAAGATGAAATAGATATCAGCAGAGGTGATATGCTGGCTAAACCTAATAACCAACCTACAATGGGACAGGATATTGATTTAATGGTCTGCTGGTTGAATATTACTCCTTTAAAATTAGGGGGGAAGTATTTGGTAAAGCATACCACCAATCAAACCAAATGTATCATTAAGGAGGTAAAGTACAAAGTGAATGTAAATACCTTAGAAAAGGATGATAAGGATAGTAATATTTCAGCTAATGACATTGGGAGAATCACCATTAAAACCGCACGCCCACTATTATATGATCCGTATCGGAAGAACAGAAATACAGGATCTTTGATTATTATTGATGAATTTACTCACGAAACTGTAGGTGCAGGAATGATTATTTAATACAAATTAATACTTATTATAAGTGATAAATAGGTTCGATATTATTCTTCAAATAACCTTAAAGTCTGCTAATGGCAGACTTTTTTATTTTTTGAAACCATCTGTTAATTAAGTAAGGTTATTCTTGTATAAAGGTTTAAAATTAAATCAAGTCACACACATCATTTACAAATCCCACTAAATACTTTAACTTTGTTATTTACAGAATAACATTATTGACTTTAATATAAATGGCAGATAAAATACAGCAACTGCGTAATGAGATCAATCAGTCTACAGCAAGTACACAGGAGGAACTCGAAGCTTACCGTATAAAATTCATTAGTCGTAAAAGTGTATTAGGTGAACTTTTCAATGAAATGAAAAATGTAGCTCCTGAAGAGAGGAAGGCTTATGGGCAAGCTGTCAATGAGGTGAAGCAGTTGGCAGAAGATAAATTCAGGTCTTTAATTGATGGATTGGAAGATTCTAAAGAAAATACAGGTTCTAAGGCACCTATAGATTTAACTTTGCCTCCAATGGTAAATTTGGGAACAGTTCACCCGCTTACCATTATTCATAATCGAATTGTCGAGATTTTCCAGAAGATTGGTTTTAATGTAGCTGACGGACCGGAAATTGAAGATGACTTTCATAATTTCACCGCTTTAAATTTTCCAGAAAACCATCCTGCCAGGGAAATGCAAGACACTTTTTTTATAGAAAGCAATCCTGATATTGCCTTAAGAACACACACTTCTTCAGTGCAGATTCGTATCATGGAAAACCAGAAACCGCCATTCAGAACCCTGGCGCCTGGAAGAGTGTACAGAAATGAGGCGATATCTGCCCGTGCACATTGTTTCTTTCATCAGGTAGAAGGCTTTTTTGTCGACAAGAATGTAGGGCTGGTAGATTTGAAACAGACATTGTATTATTTCGCCAAAGAGCTTTTCGGACAAGATACCAAAGTGCGTTTCAGACCCTCATACTTTCCATTTACCGAGCCTAGTGCCGAAATGGATATCTCATGTAACATCTGTAAAGGAAAAGGATGCAATATTTGCAAGTATTCCGGTTGGGTGGAGATATTGGGTTCAGGAATGATTGATCCGAATGTGTTGGAGAATTGTGGGATAGATTCAGAAGAATATACCGGATTTGCATTCGGAATGGGAATTGAGCGCATTGCTATGCTAAAATTTCAGGTAAATGACCTGCGTTTATATTCTGAAAATGATGTCCGATTTTTGAATCAGTTTAAAAATATGAGCTAATATGAAGATAGAGGAGATAAATACTATTGCGGTTGTTGGAGCCGGCACCATGGGAGCCGGAATTGCTCAAATGTCTGCAATGGCTGGTTATAAAACTTTTATTTTTGATATCAATACGGATTCTTTGGAGAAAGCAAAAGTCATCATTTCCAAGAATCTTGAAAAAGGTATTGAAAAAAGAAAAGTATCCGAAAAGCAAAAAGAGGATTGTCTTGACCGGGTTACTTTAATTACTGACCTGGAGAAATTGAAGGCTGATGTAATTATAGAAGCTGTAGTGGAAAAGTTGTCGGTAAAAATTGATTTGTTTTCTAAGCTTGAAGAATTTAATAACATTGATACTATTTTCGCAACCAATACTTCTTCCATTCCCATTACACAAATTGGAGCAGGGTTAAAGCACCCTGAAAGGTTAGTAGGCATGCACTTTTTTAATCCGGCTCATATTATGAAGTTGGTGGAAATCATTAGTGGAGTGGCTACAGATATTCAAACAGCACTTACTGTAAAAGAATTAGCTGTTAAAATGGGGAAGAGGGCTGTAATGGCAAAAGATTCTCCTGGCTTTATCGTTAACAGGGTAGCAAGGCATTTTTATGTAGAAAGCCTTAAAATTGCAGAAGAGGGAGTGGCCGATTTTAAACAAATTGATAAATTAGTTGAAAGCTCTGGATTTAAAATGGGGCCTTTTACGTTAATGGATTTGATTGGTGTAGATACCAATTTCTCAGTGACAAAATCTATGTTTGAATCGTTTCACTATGATCCAAAATTCAGACCCAGTAGAATACAGCAACAAAAAGTAGATGCGGGACACAACGGTAGAAAAAGCGGAAAAGGATTTTATGAATATTAAGAAATATATAACACTGGTATTGCTGTCAGCATTTGCCTTGTTTTCTTCCTGCAAGGATGAAAATGCAGATGCTTTAATTGATGAGTTGCCTTTACCTGCTCCTTTTGAAGAGTATTTAAACCTCACCCTTGTGAGTAACCAAAGCTTGCAATTTGATAATCATTTATATTTAAATGATGTTGGACTGAGAGGAATAGTGGTAGTAAAGCGGGGCGATAATGATTATGCTGCCTTTGAAAGAACTTGTCCTTACAAACCTGAATTAGATTGCTCATTAATTTCCCACGTAAATCTAGGGACAAGCGGGTCTTATTTGGAATGTGGATGTGATGAGGAAACGTCATTTTACAATGATCAAGGCTTTCCTACCAGTGGCCCCTCACCCAAAAGACTTAGACAATACAGGACCCAATTATCAGGGAACACCCTTATTATTGATGATACTATAATTTGATAGTATTCTTAATCTATTTGACTTTGCTCAATTCAGTAATGATTTCCTCAATAGATACACCTTCTGCATCTGCCTTAAAGTTTCTCACCAGTCTGTGACGCAAAATAGGAATAGCTATAGCTTGTACATCTTCAATGTCCGGTGAATACTTTCCATTTAATAATGCATGGCATTTAGCTCCCTTTATAAGAAACTGAGAGGCGCGAGGCCCTGCTCCCCATTCTATATAGGTATTGGTAAGCTCTGTGGCCATTGAAGTGTTAGGGCGCGTACTATGAACTAATTTCACAGCATATTCAACCACATTGTCCGGAACGGGTACTTGATCTACCAATTCCTGGAAAGCTAATATTTCCTCTGCGGTTAATACTGGATTAATTATTTGGGAGGCTTGCTTTGAGGCGGCCTTTACAATACTAATCTCATCTTCATAAGAAGGATAGTCTAACGCAATGTTAAACATAAATCTATCCAATTGTGCTTCGGGTAGGGGATAGGTTCCTTCCTGCTCAATTGGGTTTTGAGTAGCCAACACAAAAAATGGATTAGGGAGTTCATAAGCTACTCCTGCAATAGTTATATTCTTTTCTTGCATGGCCTCCAATAATGCAGCTTGCGTTTTAGGTGGCGTTCTGTTAATCTCATCAGCAAGAATGATATTGTTGAAAATGGCTCCTTTAATAAATTTAAAGTCCCTGTCCTTATCAAGCGTTTCCGCACCCAGAATGTCTGAGGGCATTAAATCCGGAGTAAACTGGATTCTATTAAAATTCAGGCTCATGGCAGAAGCAACGGTCTTAATCAATAATGTTTTGGCAAGTCCGGGCACACCAATTAAGAGACTATGCCCATGGCAGAAGAGTGAGCTAATCACCAATTTTACCACTTCGTCCTGTCCTACAATTATCTTATTAATTTCTGTTTTTAATTCCCCGTACTTTTTATGTAAAGCATTTGCAGCTTCAACTTCATTCTCGAATTTATCCATACTTATTTATTAAGAATATTGCAGCTTTTGTAAGCTTCATCAATAGTAACAAAAACCTCTGATTGTGACTCTGTAAACCATTTAGCTAAAACTTCACTCCTTTTTTTGTTGAGAGCTGCTTTTTGAATTCTTTGATAGTCAAGCCTAATATCAGCTTGATGAGGCCTTATCCTGTCTTTATAGAATAGTATTCTAACCGCTTCAGAACCATCTTTTTTATTAAAAACTAATGGTTTTGTGATACTGCCCAATTTCATTGTGTCTATTGTAAAGAACACATTTGGGTCAAGTTCCTCTACTGAGATTTTTGTACTGCCTGATTCAGGATCAAGAAAATAACCCCCACTTGATGATGTGTTCATATCATCTGAATACTCTTTGGCAGCTTTTTCAAAACTAATGCTATCACCTAAGATGTTTGTTCGCAAGCTATCAAGAAAATTAGTTGCTCTGTCAATATCTTTTTTCGTGAATTTTGGCATAATTAAAATATGCCTGGTATTAAATTCATTACCTCTTCTTTCAATTAGTTGAATTAAGTGAAATCCAAAATCAGTTTCCACTGGTTTTGAAATCTCCCCCGGTTTAAGACGCAAGGCTGTTGCTTCGTATTCAGGAGCTAATTCGCCTCTCTGGAAAAAACCTATGTTACCACCTGTTTTCTTGGCTCCGGGTTCCTGGGAATATAGCCTGGCCACATCTTCAAAATCTTCGCCACCTTGTATACGTTCCCTTAAACCTTCTAATCTTGCTTTCACACTGTTTTTGGCTTCACGGCTCATCTCCGGATCCTTAACTATTTGTCCTACCTGTACTTGGGTAGAATAATAGGGTAAACTATCCTTAGGAATATTTCTGAAAAATTCCTGTACTTCTTTGGGAGTAACGGTCACATCCTGGGTGATAGTTCGTTGCATTTCACCTACTACCATTTGTTCTTTAATATCATCTCTGATCTCTACTTTAAACTCCTCCAGGGTTTTCCCATAATACTCTTCAATTTTTTCTTCTGAGCCAATCTGATTCACCATCATTTTCATTCGGTTTTCCAATTGAGCATCTACCTGCTGATCGCCTACTACTACAGAGTCTATGACGGCCTTGGCAAGCATGAGTTTGTTTACTACCAGGTCTTCCAGTACTCTGCAATGTGATGCCTCACTTTGGGCGTAACCTCTGGAAAGGTATTCCTTTTGGGCCAATGCCAAATCAGATTCCAAAATAATGAAATTATCTACCTTAGCTATAATTTGGTCAGCGATTTGATTTTGGGAAAAGCCTGAAAGTAATTGGCAAAAGTATAGAATGGCCAATAACACTACTATTTTTATTTTACTCATTATAAATTTCATATTTATTTGTCTTCTGCGCTCTGGCGAACACATCTTTCTCTAATTGATTGGCTATGGCCACTTTTCTTTTATTTAAAATAATTTGCTTGATATCATTCCTTACAAACTCCAATGGAGATATTTGATCTGAAATTTTATACTCTTTAATTTTTAAGAGGTAAAGGAAATCTTCGTCTTCCTCTTCTGCATAATTGTTAGTTTTCAAGAACTGTACTTTATTGGAAACGCTTTTAAAGGGAGTATTTCTGATCACTTCGTCAAAATTTATCCAAACAGAATCCTCCAGAAAGTAAGATTCTGCATAACGGAAACAATAGGATTTTAATTCATTGAAATCGTCTTCTTTGTTAGAAGAAACAAGTGTCTTAAGCTTCTTTATTTTTGGAGCATTCTTAGTGATTTTTACAAAATAACCCCTAATGATATTCTGCTTAAGCTCAAAGTTGTTTTTATTTTCATCGTAATATTCCTCAATTTCTGTTTGACTGATGGAAGTATCCAAATTCTGGCTTACATGATACTTTTTGTATTCATGCACCATCAATGCAAATTTATAATCCAACACTTTTCTATCAATAGAAGCGACATCAAAGTTAATTTTTTCAGATGCTTCATCAATCAATAACTGTTTCTGAATCCACGAATTAACATAGCGGTTCATTAAATTGGCACTGTCTGTACTGGAGGCTTCTTTTCCTACAATTCCTTTTAAATCTTCCAGATAAAGAATTGAACTCTCAACTTTGGCTATAGGAGTCTTTTTTTCTTCCGGTTCATCAGAAGTATATTGCTTGAGGCTAATGTATTCGCAAGCCCCAAATAACAGGATAATACCTGACAAAGTAAATAATTTATAAATTTTGTTCTTCAGCTTCACGTTTTAATTTTTGTAATAAAACCTTGTTAACAATAACTTTATTTTCTTGCTTTAATTGTTCAATCCATTCATTTTCCAAATGGGTTTGGTAATCTGATATTAACTCGGGTTTTGACTCCTCAAATGTTTTTAATCTTTCAGGAATGCTTTCTTTCACATTTATTATCTGATAATGTCCATCATTATTAAATGATTGATGATGACCTCTGTCTTTCGGGACCGTCATGCCTGATATGGTTTCCCCTATAACATATTCACCTGATTGAACAGTATTTAAATTGTTATAAATTTTCAATAATCCATCGTTTGCTTTGCTAAGCAAATGCAAATATATTTTATTTTCATCGGAATAGATAGGATCCATGCTCTCCATCTTCTTAAATGTGGAACTTAATGTAGAAAATATCAAAATCGAATCCGATTTCACCATCTGCTTTGGCCCTTTAAGTTGAACATACACAGTATCGCTAAACCATTTCAAAAGATCAATTTTAGCGTTTAGTTCCTTTTTGTTTTGCCATTCAATAGGATTAGAAATATAATATAAGTGATTTTCTACCGGGGCTTTAAATGTGTTTATATTGCTGGTGTCACTAAAAGTAAATATATCTGCTTTCACCATAGGGTCAGAAGTATATTGCTCTTGATGTTCCTCATAATATTTTTTTAGGCCAATACTATCAGAACTTACTTTATCCCAAACCTTTTTGCTCATTATTTCAAATAATAAAAGGCCATCTCTATATTCTGTTGCCAGCATTTTATATTCAGGATATTTCTGCGGCAGATGGCGGTTCTCATAGGCCAAAAGCATTTTCTTTTCGAATTGATAAATGGCTTCGTCCAATGGAGCTTTTTTCTTGCTATCCTTAAAGAAATCATCTAATGTATATGCTTCATCAGCTATGTAGAAAAGCACTTCATTTTTGTTCTTATCTGTAAGCAGGCTATCCGTAAGGTTTTTATTCTTTTTGAGATAAGAGTAGGAAGCTTCATTTTTGCGGAAGTTATTTTCTTTTTTCAAAGTTTCCAGTACCTCTGAAATCTTCAATTCCGAACGTTGATCTCTTTGAATTCTTCTTGTAAGGCTCTCCTCCATGCTTTCCAAACTACCAACACCTCTTTTTTCTTCCAGCTTGAGTATATGCCAGCCGTATGGGCTCTCTACAGGTTTTGATATTTCATTGGGCCTTGTCAAATCAAACGCAGCTTTTTCCAGACCGGGGGGTAGATTTCCTGCTCCAAACCATGGAAGGCTTCCTCCCTGGTTTTTAGTGTTCAAATCTTCAGAATATTCTGTGGCTAATGCGAACCAGCTTTGATCTTCTCGCATCAATTCTTCATAGATATCTTGGATTTTTTTATAGGTTGCAGCACTATCGGCACTATTGGCCTTTTCAGGATAGCGGATCATGATATGTGCCAATTTGATACGGCCCAGCGTTTCCCTCTTGGCATTAACTTTAATGATATGGTAGCCAAACTTTGTCCTGACAATATCTGATATTTCTCCTTCTGGAGTGTTGTAGGCCGTAGACTCAAAAGGGTAGACCATCTGGAAAGCTGTAAACCAACCTAACTCACCACTATTGTTTTTAGCGGAAGGGTCTTCCGAATCTTGGCGTGCTAATTTTTCAAAACTTTCTCCTGCAAGATACTTTTTTCGGATGTCGTTAATTTTTTGGTAGGCTTTCAGTGTATCCTCCGCACTGGCATTTTCTTCAACCATAATAAGTATGTGTGAAGCATTAATTTCTTCCTGAAGTCGTTCGTAAGTTTCCTGAATTAAATTTTCAGTAACCTGCTCTGTAGCTAAATAGGGTTTCTTTATATCCTGAAGATAACCTTTTAATTCATTTTGATAAGAGGGCAAAGTATCCAGTCCTGCTTTTTTGGCATCTTCAACTTTTAATTTAAAGTTAATGTATAGTTCGAGATAATCTTCCAGAGCTTCGGTTTCTCCTTTATTTTTATTGCTTTTCTCATAAGCGTACATAAATTCACCCGGGTATACTTTCGTTTCATTAATAGTAAATAATGGCTCAAGATCTTTTTCGCTCTTTGATTCAGTATTAGTCTGTCCGGGTTTGCATGACACAAATAATATGGGAAGAATTAGAAGTAAGATGAAATAGCGCATAAATATCCTGTTGATTTTAACTGGCAATTTAAAGAATTGGATTAGTATGAGAAAGTTATTGGATGAAGCAATGCAAAAATGATGGCCAATTATTTAGAGAATTGTTTGTAGAGGGTACATACATTTCTTTTTTCTTTAGAGGAGAACTCTACTTTGTCCATAATCCTTTGAACCAACATCAAACCAATACCTCCTTTTTTTCTGGCCTTTACTACTTCCTGAAGGGAGGGTTCTTTATATTCCTTAAAGTTAAATTTCTTTCCTTGATCAGTAATTTCAAAAATGACTCCTTTTTCGTTTACTTCTACCTCAAGATTAATGGCCTCATTGGCATTGCAATAATTGGAGTGGATAATTAGATTGGCACACACTTCATCAACGGCCAATACCATTTGATTGATCTCCAATTCATCTTGTGTGTACGCTTTCAGCTTTTCCGTTATAAAATCCCGGATATCTTTAAGGCGTGTTTTTTCGCAATATACTTTAAGATTGAACTTCATGTAGCTTTTCTTTCGCTTCTTTCTTCCCGGGAACTATATACAGTAGTTGATCAAGACCTAATATTTGGAAAACATTCATTACCTTATTGCTTAAGCCAAATAATACCATGCGTATATTTTTCGTTTTAAAATCATCGATATATGACATGAAAACCCCCAAACCGGCAGATGAAATATATTCCAGCCTGGTGCAGTCAATTAATATATATTTAACGGCTGAATCCTCTACCAGTTTTCTTAATGCTTCATCCAAATGGATACTGGAGCTGGCATCTACATCCCCCCCTACGGAGATGATACTTATGTTATCTTCTTCTGTTATCTCAATATCTATCATTTCATCCTCTATTACGTGCTAATTCTCAGTAAGTTGACCCCCTTTAGGAAAATTGAATGATTAATATGGTATAATCATCATCCAGGCTTTCTGTATCAATGAAATTATATAATTCGTGGATAACTAACTCCTTTATTTCTTCTGGCTTTTTACCACCATTTTCTGTTACTATTTTGCTTAAGCGATCATAACCAAATTCTTCTCCATCTTTGTTTTTTGCCTCAATAATTCCATCAGTATACAAGAAAAGAATATCCCCCGATTCGTAGTTTATTTCATTGGTATCTAAATATTTCCCATAGCCATCATTTCTTACTATCCCCAAACCAAGTCCCCTGTTCTGAAAATATGTTGCTTCTTTTTTGTTATGTCTATAGAATAATGCAGGGCAATGACCCGCTCTTGAAAAAACAATTGACTTTTCCTTATTATCTATCACATAATAGGAAGCGGTAATGAAAGAGGTTTTTTCCAAACAATAACCAAGTGCATTATTAGCCTTGGTTAAAAATGATTCAGGACTTAAACTTAACTGAACTAAGCTGTGAAAAATTCCTTTCATTTGAGACATATGGAAAGCAGCGGATGTACCTTTTCCCGACACATCGCCAATAATTACGGCTGTTTTATGTTCATCTATTTTGAAATAATCGTAGTAGTCGCCACCGACCTCATCAGCAGATTCATAAAAAGCAAACATTTCAAAATGAATGTCGGAAATCAGCTCTTGAGGCAAAAGACTTTTTTGCACCCGCATCGCAATTTTTAGTTCCTCGCGATAACGCTCATTCTCCAAAGCCTTGGAAAGTAATTCAAAATTCTCAATGGATATACACGCCTGGTTGACAAATGAATTGATGATATCCACCATTTCTTTATTGAACCCATCTGCTAAATCTTTCAAAAGCACTAATAAACCAATTTGTCTGTCCTGAATTATCAATGGAATAGCTAAAACGGAAGAATAATCAGGATCATTAAGGTTTGCTGTAAGCCTGGCCGGATTCAGGTTCTTCTGAAAATTATTGGATTTTTGTTTATCCAAATAAGAAAAAACACTGCTTTCCTGCAGGCTTTTTTTGGTTTGCATAATTTTTGATTCTGAAATATTGGATTTAAAAAGTTTAGTCTTTTCATCCCCATTATATATTTCAAGCCAGGCACTATCAGAAAAAACCGCATTGGTTGAACTCTCCAATAAAACATTGTAAACCTGATCTTCATTATCACCTTTTTGAATGGATTGGCTTAACCTTTGGAAGTTGAGTACTTCGCTGATTTTTTGCTCAAATACGGAGGAGGTCGGTAAATTAAAGAGGATGACGAGAATAGAAATTAAAGCATAAACAAATATAAATCCTGCCAAGGAGAGCACAAATACATTGTTCATTAAGTCAAGAATGAGGTTGAATTCCTGGGAGAAGCTGAACAAGTTATTGAGGAAATAATAAAGGTAAAGCAGTACAAGTGCCAGCAGTAGAATGCTACGCCACTTTTGTTTAAAGTTTAGATAAGCAATCCATTTAAGATTAAAAGAAAGTACCAGCCCAAGGACAAAAAACAACCCCAACAGCCCCGTGAAAACCCATTGCTGGAATTCGCTTTGAAAGAAATTGAATAGCAGAGTGGCTAAAAGTCCATATTCAAAAAAGTGCCAGATAAACAATAAGCGTTTGTTTTTTTGGTAGAGAATTAACCTTTTCCACACTACAAATGTAGATGTGAGGAAAACAATAACAGCGGCTATGTTAATGTGGTAGAAAAAATTAATGGCAAGATCGTTCTGTAAAAGTTTGCTATTGCTGAGTAGGTAAAAGAAAAGTCCAATGGCCAGCTGGATAAGGGATACGATCAATCCCGTTGAGAAAACATGCCATAAAAGATCTATAAAATTGACGCTCTCTGCCTTTAGTACCCTTAACTTGAAATAGAAAAAAGAGAAAAGAATAAACAGCGATAAAAATAAATAAGGGATTTCCTTAGTTATTCCGGCATTGGCCTGATTTATTTGTGCAAATAGAATAAACAAATCTGTCACCATCAATGCCAACCAGCATAGAATTGCGAAGAGAAGTGATAAACGTATGAGTCCTTTTTCTGATATCAATGTTTGAAATTTCAGTCGGCAAATTAACAGATTAATAATTCTTGTGAAAATAGGGGGCAGACATTAATTTCGTGCAACAATTTTAATTTTTTTTTAAAAGCTATGAATAAAATAATTTTACAATCAATAATTCTTTTGTTAATAGTGACTTTCTCAGCCCAGGCACAAAAGCAAACCGGTATTGCCTCTTATTATGCCGACAAGTTTGATGGAAAATCAACAGCAAGTGGGGAGAAATACAATCATAAAAAATTGACTGCCGCTCACAAATTTTTACCATTTGGCACAATGGTGAAGGTAACTAATTTAGCCAATGGGAAATTTGTAGAGGTAAGGATTAATGATAGAGGCCCTTTTGTAGAAGGTAGAGTAATTGATTTATCAAGAGAGGCGGCTGAAAAATTAAAATTTACTTCCCAGGGACTTACGGAAGTCGAAATTGAAGTAACCGATGCAGGAGATGGTAAATCTGGAAGCAATAGAGTACTGGAAGTTGACCACCCGGTGGATATCAGGAGCTTTTTTGCCGTGGATGTGGAGAAAGAAAATCCTAAAGGCTGGGGAGTGCAGGTAGGTAGTTTTGAAGGCTTTGACAATATGCTTAGGCTGGCTGAAAACCTTGAGAAATCATATAGTACTAAAGTGCTGGTAGAGGTAAGAGATCTTCAGGATAAAAAAGCCTATGCTATTATTTTGGGGCAATACAAAAACAGAAAGAAGGCGGATAACTTAAAGGAAAAAATAGCTGATCGTTTTCCCGGTGCCTTTGTAGTGAAATACTAATACGAGGGAATAATTTATTTTTCTTTGTGGTTATTGTCTCATGGCTTTGAATTTAAACCGCACATCAATGGGCATTCATAATTTTCATTAATTGTAATTAAGGTTTATCTTTCCATCTATAAATTTCAACTTTTTTAGCATGACAAAATTCAGCGGTAAAGTAGCATGGGTAACAGGCGCCAGCTCAGGCATAGGAGAAGCTTTGGTTTTTGAACTTTCAAAACTAGGAGCAAAAGTAGTGATTTCTGCTCGTAGGGAAGAAATTCTGCAAGAGGTGAAAGCAAGATGTGCACAACCGGAGAATGTAATGATCATGCCACTGGATTTGAATAATATGAAGGAATTTGATGCTAAAGTAGCCAGAGTAATTGAACAATATGGGCAGATTGATTTGCTCTTTAATAATGGTGGAATCAGTCAAAGAAGCATGGCTTTGGATACTCCTTTAGAGGTGGACAGGAGAATTATGGAAATAGATTATTTTGGGACAATTGCATTAACGAAAGCTATTTTGCCACAGATGGTCAAACAAAAGTCCGGGCACATAGCTGTTACTACCAGTCTGGTAGGTAAATTCGGATCACCCTGGCGGTCCTCCTATGCGGCAGCTAAACATGCATTGCATGGTTTTTTTGACTCTTTGCGATCTGAGTTGCATGAGGACAATATAAAAATCACATTAGTTTGCCCCGGGTTTATTAAAACAGATGTTTCTGTCAATGCGCTTGGTGCAGATGGAAAACCTACCGGTGAAATGGACAATGCCCAGGCCAACGGCATGCCTGCAAGTGTGTGTGCTCAAAAGATCATCAAGGCTGTAAAAAATGAAGAGCTGGAAACAGTAATAGGAGGGAAGGAAAAGTATGGAGTGCTTTTGAAGAGATTTATGCCTAATTTGTTTGCCAAAATTATATTGAAACAGAATGTAAGGTGATCATATAAACTCATTTGACAATCAAAATGCAAAAAGCCATACAATATTGATTGTATGGCTTTTGCAATTGGATTAGATATGAAGTTCGGAATTATACTCCAAAAGCCTTTTTCACCTTTTCCACATAATCTAATTTTTCCCATGTAAACAATTCAACTTCCATTGTTACTTCTTCACCATTTGTGGCACTGAAAGTTTTGGTGACAAAGCGTGGAGTTCTGCCCATGTGGCCATAAGCAGCAGATTCACTGTATATGGGGTTGCGTAACTTCAAACGTGTTTCAATTGCATAAGGCCTCATATCAAATACTTCAGAAATTTTTCTGGCAATTTCTCCATCTGACATGTTCACTTTTGCTGTGCCGTAAGAGTTTACATAAATTCCCATTGGCTCTACTACACCAATGGCATATGAAACTTGTACCAATATCTCATCAGCTATACCCGCGGCAACAAGGTTTTTTGCAATATGCCTTGTGGCATAGGCAGCTGAGCGATCTACTTTAGAAGGATCTTTACCTGAAAATGCTCCACCACCGTGAGCTCCTTTGCCTCCGTAAGTATCCACAATGATTTTCCTTCCCGTTAAACCGGCATCACCATGTGGTCCGCCAATCACAAACTTACCAGTCGGATTAATGTGGTATTTAATATTATCAGTGAATAGCTTTTGCAATTCAGGTTTCAATTGAGCCTTTACCCTGGGAATCAATATGTTGATAATATCATTTTTAATCTTTTTCAACATAGCTTCATCCTCATCAAAATCATCATGCTGGGTGGAAACTACTATGGCTTCAATTCTTTGTGGGATATTATCATCAGAGTATTCAATAGTTACCTGTGATTTGGCATCAGGTCGTAAGTAGGAAATCTCTTCACTTTCTCTTCTTAAAATAGCTAATTCCATTAGGATTTTGTGAGATAAATCCAATGCTAAAGGCATGTAATTTTCTGTCTCCTTGGTGGCATATCCAAACATCATACCCTGATCACCGGCACCTTGCTCTTCCGGGCTTGATCGATCCACTCCCTGGTTAATATCCTGGGATTGCTCGTGAATGGTGGAAATAACACCACAGGAATTGCCGTCAAACATATAGGCTCCTTTGGTATAACCTATCCGGTTAATTACTTCACGTGCCACTTGTTGTACGTCAACATAAGAACTGCTTTTTACCTCTCCGCTTAATACAGTAAGTCCGGTAGTCACTAAAGTCTCACAAGCCACCTTTGATTTAGGATCGAATGCGAGAAAGTTATCTAATAAGGCATCAGAAATTTGGTCTGCTATTTTGTCCGGATGTCCTTCCGAGACAGATTCAGAGGTAAATAAATATGGCATGTTTTCTTATATTTTTTCAGGGAGCAAATTTAGCAGACTATTTAGATTTATTAAATACAATTTCAAATTAATATGATGTACCTCATGTATTGGAGAGTAAAAATATACAAGGCTGTTTGTGCAAATCAGGTTTGTTTCTTTTCCAATTTTGAATTTGATCAGTAACTATCATTTCCTGAGGCCCCGTTATATCGCGCGCAATGCACAATTTTAAATGGTTTGAGCAGGTATTCAATATATCATCCAATAAATGATTATTCCTGTAAGGTGTTTCCATGAATATTTGTGTTTGCCCGGATTTGCCAGCCAGGCTCTCTAAATTCTTAATACTTTGAATCCGTTCTGCTTTGTTAATAGGCAGGTAACCATGGAAAGTAAAGGATTGCCCGCTAAAGCCTGATGCCATTAATGCCAAAAAGATGGAAGAAGGGCCAACCATTGGCATTACTTTTATACCATTTTGATGTGCATATGCTACTGCTACGGCTCCGGGATCGGCTATGCCGGGGCAACCTGCTTCGGACATCACTCCAATAGATATATCTTTCATTAATGGAGCCATTAAGGAGGCGATTTCTGTTGGGTTTGTTTTTTTGCTTAGCTCATGAAATTCAAGCTCTTCTATTGGCTTACTGATTTTCATGGCACTTAAGCAGCGTCTGGCTGTTCTGATATTTTCCACCAGGTAGTAATCTATTTGATTACATAGCTGTTTGAGTTCCGGGGGCAAAACCCTTTCTTCTGTTTGTGGAGCTATCACAGTAGGGATGAGGTAAAGTGTGCCTTTTTTGCTCATCTTATCTCAAAAAATTCATTACAACTTCCAAAAACTCTTCTGGCTTTTCAGCGTGTATCCAATGACCTGCACCTTCTATCATTTCCACTTTTGCGTTAGGGAAGAAATTAATAATCACAATATGATCTTCGTTTTTAATGTAGTGGGATTCACTTCCTCCAATAAATAGAGTATCTTTTTCTGTGGACAAATGTTTCTCTAATCCTTTACTTATGGCTTCTATTGATTTTTCTATAACCGACAAATTGATTTTCCAAACAAAATTTTTATTCTCATCCCTGGTAAGATTTTTCAGTAAAAACTGGCGAACACCTTTTTCAGGTACATATTCTGCCAATGCTTTATCTGCATCATTACGGGAATTCAGTTCTGTCAGATTAATGCTTTTAAGCCCTTCCAGAATAGTATCATGATGTACGGGATAAGCTTTAGGAGCTATGTCAACTACTATTAATTTATCATACAGATCAGGATTGGTCACCGCAAACTGCATGGCAGTTTTTCCTCCCATGGAGTGCCCTATGATGTGCGGGTTTTCAATTTTATGTTCCTGAATAAATTCTTTCAGGTCAGTTGCCATCACTTCATAATTATGAGTGTCTGAATGGGGTGAATCACCATGGTTCCGCTGATCTACTAAATAAACCTTATGATTTTCAGCTAGTTTTTTCCCTATTGTCATCCAATTATCTGACGACCCAAAAAGCCCGTGTAAAATAATGAGAGGTTTGCCTTCTCCCAATTCTTGATAATGTAATTTCATACTGTTTTTTTAAGTATTAATTTTCAATAAAGTCGTTTAATCTCTTATGTGAGAGTCAAGGTTTCCGCTTTGGAATGATAGCAACTCTATTTTTAAAATCTTAAGTCTATTGGAGATCTCTTAAATACAACTGAATAGTATTTTCCAAACCATAATAAAGTGCATCGCAAATTAAAGCATGTCCAATAGAAACTTCGTCTAGTTCAGGAATTTGTTCCTTTAAATATTGCAAATTTTCCAGACTCAGATCATGACCTGCATTCAAGCCTAATCCTGCCTTTCTGGCTACTTCAGCCGCATTTACAAATGGTTTTACGGCCTCACTTTTGTTTTTAGCGTAATTAGCAGCATAAGGTTCCGTATATAACTCAACACGGTCAGATCCACAATCAGCAGCGGCTTCTATTAATGCAATATCGGTACCAATAAATATAGAAGTCCTGATACCTTCTTTTTTCAGTTCCGCAATAATTTCTTTTAAAAATGACTGGTGTTTAATAGTATCCCAGCCTGCATTGGAAGTAAGCACATTGGGTGGGTCAGGTACTAAAGTGGCTTGTTCAGGTTTTATTTCTTTTACCAAATCCATAAAACGCTGATCAGGATAGCCTTCAATGTTAAATTCCGTACTGACTAGTGGTTTTAAGTCATATACATCCTGCCTGGTAATATGTCTTTCATCCGGACGCGGATGGATTGTAATTCCCTGAGCACCAAACCTTTCGCAATCTTGTGCAACATGTGCCACATTAGGATTGTTACCACCTCTGGCGTTACGTAAAGTTGCTATCTTATTGATATTGACACTTAGTCTTGTCATAATTTTAGTTTTATGTGGTAACTTTGCCTGCAAGTTAATAATTTTAAAAATTTACTATGAGCTTAAAAGAACAAATTGATTCAGGTATTAAAGAGGCAATGAAAGCTAAAAAGAAAGAGGAATTAACAGCTTTGCGCTCCATTAAGTCTCTTATATTACTGGCTGAAACGGAAAAAGGTTCTCACGAAAGCCTTTCTAATGATGCTGAAATGAAATTATTAATGAGGGCTGCCAAGCAAAGAAAAGAATCAGCTGAAACTTATGCTGCCAATAACAGGCAAGAGTTGGCTGAAGCAGAATTAGTGGAGTTGGCAGTAATAGAAAGGTATCTTCCCCAACAAATGAGTGAGGCAGAATTGAAATCCAAAGTAGAAGAAATCATAAAAAGAACAGGTGCAACCGGCCCGGCTGATATGGGAAAAGTAATGGGTGTGGCAACTAAGGAATTGGCTGGAAAAGCAGACGGGAAAGCTATTTCAGTAACTGTGAAAAATTTGCTAAATCCTTGAAAACACTTGACATTTTACTTTTGATTCCATTGATTTTTGGAGCCTATTTAGGCTTCAGGAAAGGCCTGCTGTTGGAAATCGTTTCATTAGTGGCCTTTGTTTTGGCTATTGTGGGAGCTTTCAAGCTATTGGATTTCGGAATAGAGTTGTTGCAACCTTATTTTGAAAAATGGGACACAGCTTTACCTATCATATCATTTATAGTGCTTTTTATAGCCATTTTATTGATAGTGAATTTAATAGGTAAAATAGTTAAGAAAGTACTTGATATGACCCTTTTAGGAGGATTGGATAATTTTGCTGGAGCTGTACTGGGCTTGTTGAAATGGGCTTTCGGTGTTAGCCTGGTATTATGGATGGCAGAGTCCGTAGATGTAAGTATTTCTGCTGAAATGGCCGAAGGAACTTATATTTATCCTACAGTGGCTTCTTTTGCACCATTTGTGTTAGACTTGTTTTCTGCTTACCTGCCTTTTATCCAGGAAGTTTTTGATAGTTTGAAATCAAAATTTTTATTCTGAGGGTTTCATGATACTACTGATCGATAATTTTGATTCTTTCACTTACAATCTGGTTGACTATTTTGAGCAACTGGGAGAGTCATGTTATATTGTCAGGAATGATGTTTCGCCTACATTATTGCCTGATATGGATTTCACCAAAATAGTATTGTCCCCGGGACCAGGAACACCTGAGCAGGCAGGATATTTGATGGAGTATATTAAATTTTTTGAACATGATTTACCTATTTTAGGTATTTGCCTGGGACATCAGGCAATTGCACAATATTTTGGTGCCAAAGTGGAAAAAGCCATTAAACCGATGCATGGGAAGCTTTCTGTTGTCGACAAATCTGTTGAGGATGGGATTTTTAAAGGGTTCCCCAACCATTGGAAAGTGGTGAGGTACCATTCTTTAGTAGTGAAAAATATTGAAAAGACTCATTTGGTTCCATTGGCCTATACAGAGGAAAATGAATTAATGGTGTTCAGACATAATCAGTTGACTATCTACGGAATACAATACCACCCGGAGGCAGCTCTTACAGAATTTGGAATAGAGATTCTGGCCAATTGGTTGGAGAAAGTAGCGAATGAGAATAAAGCAATTCCTGTATTATTATAGGATTGTGAACTATTTTGATATATTTAACAATTATAAATACTAAGCATTGGAATTTTGGTACGGTTTTAATTGCTATTTTTAATTAGAACTGATTGACAATAATTATTTTAAAAATGAAAATTCATAAAGAAGGAAATTACAGTTTTATAGATGAAGGCGAAGGAGAGCCATTGGTTTTATTGCATGGATTGTTCGGAGCTTTAAGCAATTGGGAGGGAGTAGTGAATAAGTTTTCTGTTAATTACAGGGTATTGATTCCTTTATTGCCAATTTATGAAATGCCTATCAAACAAGCGGGATTGGGGGCTTTAACAGATTTTGTAGAAGGGTTTGTTGAAATGAAAGGACTAAAGGACATGACATTAATAGGTAATTCATTGGGTGGTCATGTAGCTTTAATTTATACTTTACGGCATCAGGAACAAATTAAAAGATTGGTATTGACTGGTAGCTCCGGCTTATTTGAAAATACGATGGGAGGTTCTTTCCCGAAAAGAGGAAGTTATGAATACATTCAGGAAAGAGTGGCCTATACATTTTATGATCCTAAAACGGCTACTAAAGAACTGGTAGATGAGGTATTTGAAACTACCAAAAGTATTCCTAAGTGTATGAGAATTGTAGCCATTGCCAAATCAGCGCAACGACATAACATGGCGGAAGAAATCACAAAAATCAAAACGCCAACCTTGTTGGTATGGGGGTTGAATGATACAATTACCCCGCCAATGGTTGCACATGAATTTGATAAACTTATTCCTAATACCACTTTAAAATTTGTAGATAAATGTGGACATGCTCCTATGATGGAAAAATCAGAAGAGTTTAACACAATTTTAGAAGAATATTTAGAAAACAAGGAAGCATTAATGAGCTAATGACCATAGATTTAATCAACGATATGATCCCACCTCTTAAGGTGACAGATGATGTGGCTAAAGCCCTCCTCTGGATGGAAGAACTACGTTTACATGTTCTTCCTGTAGTGAAAGACAGGAAATTTCTTGGCTTTCTTACCGAAGACATGATCATAGAGGGGAACGGCAAGGAGAAAGTAGTAGGTGATTTTCTTTTACAAGGACAAAAGTGCTATATAAATGAAACTCAGCATATTTATGAAGGAGTAAAAAAAGCTACTGACAATGACTATGAATGTGTAGTAGTATTGGATAAGGAGGGTTTATATTTAGGAGTGATAATTTTATCAGATGCCTTGTCCGTTTTTTCCCAGTCAGCCACTATTCAAAGCCCTGGTGGTGTAGTGGTATTATCAGTTAATCAACTGGATTACTCATTGAGTGAAATTAGTCGATTGGTGGAATCGAACAATGCACAGATTCTCGGATCGAGCATAAATATTGATAAAAATGATGCTTCTAAATTCAGACTTACCTTAAAAATAAATAAAGCTGATCTTGCTCATATTATAGCCACTTTGGAAAGGTTTGATTATAAAGTGGTTGCGAAATATCAGGAAACAAGTACTATTTCAAATGAGAAAGAACGTTTGGATATCTTGATGAGATATTTAGAGACTTAATAGCTTATGAAAATAGCCTTGCATGGAAATGTGTTTAATGAAGAAGTAAAACCTTATATCCAGGAGGTTATCGATTTTCTTCAAAAACAGAACATAGAAATTGTCATTTCAATAAAATTTTCAGATAAATATAATGAGGCCTTTTCACAACCGCTTAACTTTGAAGTATATCGTAGAATAACCCCGGCACTTAAAGTCGATTATGTTATCAGTCTTGGAGGTGATGGAACCTTATTGGAAACTGTATCTTTAGTGGGTAAAGCCGAAACCCCTATATTAGGAATTAATACTGGTAGATTGGGCTTTTTGGCCACCACACCAAGGGATTTGATCGGTCAATCGCTCAAAGATCTGATTGATAGAAATTTCAAATTGGATTGTCGGACATTGATTAAGCTGGAAACGGATGCAGATATATTTAAGCAAACAAGATTTGCATTAAATGAATTTGCCATTCTCAAAACAGATTCATCCTCTATGATAACTGTCCATACTTATGTGGATGGAGAATATCTCAACTCATATTGGGCTGATGGGCTCATCGTCTCCACGCCTACAGGCTCTACAGGCTACTCATTAAGTTGTGGAGGGCCAATAGTTTTGCCTCATTCCAATAATTTTGTACTTACCCCGGTGAGTGCGCACAACCTGAATGTCAGACCATTGATCGTCTCTGATCAAAGTGAAATTTCATTTAAAATTGAGGGACGTAGCAACAAATTCCTTATATCCCTCGACTCAAAGTCGGAGTCTGTCGATTCTGAAGTAAAATTATCGGTAAGAAAAGAGGATTTCCAGGCAAAACTTATTACGTTTAATCACCTGAATTATTTTGACACACTCAGGCAAAAATTAAATTGGGGATTGGATTTAAGAAATTGATTGTCATTTATTTAATTAATTATCTTATTTTTGCTGATTAATTGCTTACATAATTTTGATATGAGAAAAGTATTACTATTGTCTACACTTTTTATGGCCTTCTTGATTATTTTTCCGGAATCAGCAGATGCCCAAAGAAGAAAAAGAAGGAAGAGCAGTAAAAATATTGGTTCTTTCTCCGGAAGTAAAAGATTGTTTAATCCTGAGATTTCCTATTATGGAATAGGAGGGGGGATTAATGCACTCAATTATTTTGGAGACATAGCACCTACTTCAGGAATAGCCAGTACTGATGTATCATTTACAAGACCAGGCTTTAATATTTTTGTAAAACAGAAATTTGGTGACCGTTATCATTGGAGAAGCAACTTCATGTGGGGTAGGCTTCAGTCAAGCGATGTGGGTACTGTAGGTATAGATAATTTTACAACAGAAAATGCCAATCGGTATTTAAGAAATTTAAGTTTCAGAAATGATATTCTTGAATTGTCATTTACAGGCCAAATAGATTTATTCAAGCATAGTGGACGGTTTTCTTCAAGAGCACCTTTGAACCTTTATGCTTTTGGAGGGGTAGGGGTAATTTATCATAACCCTAAAGGTAAAGTGCCTGAATATTTTTCTACAGATCCTTATCAGGTTGATAATCCTGAAGATTTTATCAATACCAGATATCTCCCATTGGAAAACGCAGGCGAATGGGTGAGTTTAAGGAAATTAGGTACCGAAGGGCAATTTTTTGACAGTGAAACAAAGCAGGCTTTTAAAGAAATTTATGGAAAAGATGTACCTAATCCCTATAGTATGGTTCAAATTGTAATCCCTATAGGGATAGGCGCAAGATATAAGTTGACCAATAATTTTGATTTGTCTTTGGAAATTGGTTACAGACACACTTTCACTGATTATTTGGATGATGTAGGAGGTGAATACGTTGATTTAGGTGGATTTGAAGACCCAATTGCAGCGGCCATGTCAGATAGGTCCAACGAATTTAACCAAACGGATTTTAACCTGATTCAGGAATTCACCTATTCCGATAATGTAGCTACCTATAATTCAAACATTAGTCCTGGGCTGAGCTGGAGTAGAGCAGCTGGTTATGGCAATTCGGCTGGTGAGGGCAATGATGATCCAAGAAGAAACATTAGAGGAAACAATAGTGACAATGACATTTATATTGTAACAAATATACAATTGACATACATTTTGGGAGGATCTATCGTTAGAGGAGCAAAATTCAGGTAATTTATGATCCAACAGACTTTCACCAAAGGGAAGCTGTATTGCTTTCCTTTTTTAGTTTTATTGTTTCTTTTAACCAATTCCTCTGTTTATGGCCAATCAAAGGAAATTGGCGGTGGAATTGCGAGCTTTAATTATACGGGTGACCTTATTCGTACTTATGACATCACCAACCAAACATTAGGAGCACATTTTTTCTATGTGAAGAATTACGAGAGAGGATGGAGTGGTAAAATTGCATTGGCTGGTGGAATGATCAAAGGCAGTGATAAAAGACCCATTGACCCAATGGCCGAGGTGAGATCTGCCGGTTTCAAAGATTTTATTACTGAAGTATCTGCTCAAATGAATTATGACTTTCTTGATTACAGGTCTGAAAAAGCACTTGTGAAATTCACTCCTTATCTAACTGTAGGAGTAGGATTTCTATTGCTTAATAGAGCTGATAAGAATGCGGAATATAGCGATGTGCAACTCATGATTCCCTTTGGGGGAGGGATAAAATATAGTATTAATCCCTTGTGGTCGGTAAATTTTGAATTTTCAGCCCGTAAATTGTTTTACGATTATATAGATAATATTTCCGAACAAGAGGTGACTGATAAAAGGAATTCTGATTTCCAGTTTGGCAATTGGGAAGATAATGACTGGTACTATTTTGCAGGTTTATCTGTGAGTTATACATTTTGGAATATTAACTGTCCTATTCCATTAGCAAAATAATAGAATATCAATTGAAGCTGCGGTTTATTAATAAGAATCAATTTTGTACCTTGCGGCCTTATTTTGGAGCTTTTTTAATAAATGGATAAAGAATTAGATAAAAGCAATTTACCGGAGCACATAGCCGTTATCATGGATGGCAATGGACGATGGGCAAAGAAACAAGGTGCAGCAAGAGTTTTTGGGCATAAAAATGCTATAAAAGCAGTGAGAGATGTAGTGGAAGGGTCCGCTGAATTAGGCATTAAGCATTTAAGTTTGTATGCTTTCTCAACAGAAAATTGGGCCAGGCCTAAAAAAGAAGTAGACGCTTTAATGCAGCTTCTGGTAAGTACTATCAAAAATGAAATGAAAACATTGCTGAAAAACAATGTAAGATTGACCGCGATAGGAGATTTAAAAAGATTACCTGAAAAATGCTTTAAAGAATTGGATTATGCTATTCAACATACGGCTTCCAATAATGGTTTGAATTTAATTCTTGCTTTAAACTATAGTGGGAAATGGGACATTATGCAAGCTGTTCAGAAGTCAGTGGAATATGCCCGGGAAAACAATCTCGATTCCGAAGATATAGAAAGCTCATTGTTCGAATCGTTTTTATCTACATCAGAAGTACCTGATCCCGAATTACTGATAAGAACCAGTGGGGAATTCAGAATCAGTAATTTCATGTTATGGCAAATGGCCTATACCGAAATTTACATTACAGAAGTATTATGGCCTGATTTCCGAAAGGAACATTTGATAGGGGCAATAAAAAATTATCAACAAAGAGAAAGAAGATTCGGTAAAGTATTAAGTGAATGAAGAAAATATTAGCATTAATTTTAACAGTCTGTGTTACCGCTTCATTGTCGGCACAAATAAACAATTCCCTTGATTACAATAATCCAAGAAAATATGAGGTGGTAGAAATTGTTACTGAAGGTTTAGAGTACCTGGACGAAAGTGCTGTTGTATCTATCACAGGCATTCGTGTAGGTGACAGGATTGATATTCCAGGTGATGATATATCATTTGCTATTAAAAAATTATGGCGGCAGGGATTATTTGCCGATGTAACTATCTTATATGAGGTAATTGAAGAAGGTAAAATTAAATTAATCCTAGATTTACTGGAAAGGCCGAGGCTTACCAGGTTTACATTTGAAGGGGTGAAAAAATCCAAACAAACAGAATTGACTGATGAGTTGACTTTGGTAAAAGGGCGAATCCTGACTGATGCATCTGTTAAAAATGCTGAATTGAAAATTGAAAGCTTTTATAAAGACAAAGGTTTTCTGAATGTTGAAGTTGATTCCAGGCAGAAGGTAGATTCTGTTTTAGGCAATGGTGTGGAATTAATATTTGAGGTGGATAAGAAAAGCAAAGTTAAAATTGAAGATATATATTTTGTCGGAAATGAGGAGTTTGGTGACAGAAGACTCAAATCCAGAATGAAAAAAACAAGCGAAAAACTCAAATTCACCTTATTTCAGGATATTTTTGGTCGTGCAGTTAATTCTAAACCCAAACACTGGTTTCAGTTTTTCACACAACAGGATTCTGTTGGCCCAAACAGGTTGTTGGACTATTTGGGAGAGCATGTAAATGTTAACTTTTTCAAATCTTCCAAATTGGTAAAAGAAGAATATAAGGCAGATAAACAGGCTATTATTGCTTTCTATAACAGTAAAGGCTACCGTGATGCTGAAATAACCTATGATAGCATTTTTAAAGACAAGAATAATATTTCCATTGAAATTGGGATTGAGGAAGGGCGAAAATACTATTTCAGGGATTTGAACTGGGAAGGGAATTTTACCTACTCAAATGAATTGCTCAGTACTGTTTTAAATATAGAAAAAGGAGATATTTATAATCTTGAGAAGATAAACAGGAAATTGAATTATGATCCAGCCGGAAATGATATCAGCTCCCTCTATATGGATAATGGCTATTTGTTTTTCAATGTTGATCCCATTGAAGTACGTGTAGAGGGGGATTCCATTGATGTTGAATTGAGGGTTTCCGAAGGACCACAAGCCACTATTAACCAGGTGAATATATCGGGTAATACCAGAACTAACGACCATGTGATTATCAGGGAATTAAGGACTATTCCCGGAGAGAAATTTAGTAGACAGAAATTGATCAGGACTCAAAGGGAATTGTCACAATTAGGATATTTTAACCCTGAAACAGTAAATCCTGTGCCAATACCTAATCCTGCTGACGGAACGGTGGATATCAATTGGGAATTGGAGGAAGTATCAAATGATCAAATTCAACTTTCAGGAGGTTGGGGAGGTCAAATCGGTTTTGTGGGTAGTTTGGGAATTACTTTCAATAACTTTTCGTTAAGTAATTTCATGGATTTTGGCAACTGGGATCCTTTACCTGTAGGCGATGGACAGATTCTTTCTTTGTCTTTCCAGGCAAATGGAAGACAATTCCAAAGTTATAATGCTTCTTTTACAGAACCATGGCTGGGAGGTAAAAAGCCAAATGCATTGACAGTGGGTGGTAGTTATTCCTACAGAGGTGCCATTGACTTTAGAAATCCAAGGGCAGCGGCCAATGGCTCTTTCCGAATCGCAAGGGGGTTTGTGAGCCTTTCCAGAAGGTTAAAATGGCCGGATAACTTTTTTACTTTGGCTAATACGCTGGAATATTCTAAATACACTCTGAATAACTATGGACTTCAATTAGGTTGTTCCGATTGTGAGGCAAATAATATAATATTTAAAACAACCCTGGCACGGAATAGTGTTGATAATCCAATATTTCCAAGATCAGGCTCTAATATCAGCTTAAGTCTGTCTTTAACGCCTCCATATAGCTACCTAAATGGTAAAGATTATGACAGGTTGTCGTTTGAAGAGACAATAAACTTTGTGGAATACAATAAATGGATGTTTGATGCTTCATTCTTCAATAAAATTTTCGGAGACCTGGTAGTGAATACCAGAGCCAATTTCGGTTTGATTGGAAGTTATCAGAAAGGTATAAGTGTAGGTCCATTTGAGAGGTTTATAATGGGCGGATCTGGTCTGGCAGGACAGAACTTTATTTTGGGTAGTGATATCATTGGACTCAGGGGCTATGAAGATAATTCATTAAGACCAACTCAATCTGTCACAAGCTTTGAAGGTGGGGAGACTGTACCAAGGGAATTGAGTGGTGGAACTATTTATAATAAATTTGTAATGGAGCTTCGTTATCCTATTTCTCTCAATCCATCTGCCACTATTTATGTATTGGGCTTTGGCGAGGCAGGAAATACCTGGACTGATTTTAAGGATTATAATCCTTACAACTTAAAACGTTCTGCGGGTGTAGGAGCAAGGATATTTATGCCGGCATTTGGAACTATAGGTATTGATTGGGGTTATGGTTTTGACCCGGCACCAGGGACGAGTATACCAAGCGGAGGACAAATTCACTTTACAATTGGTAATCAAATTAGATAAATTGGTATGAGATTTGTTATTATTGCAATAAGCATTGTATTTTTGGTGCTCGGCTTCCAAAAAGCGGAAGCACAAAAGTTTGGCTATGTAGATTCTAAATTTATTCTGAGCAAAATGCCGGAGTATAAAGAGGCGCAACAAGAGATTGAATCATTATCGGCCGCATGGCAGAACGAAATTCAGGGTATGCGTAAGGAAATTGAGTCTATGTATTCAGAATTGAAAGCAGAAGAGGTGCTTCTTACAAAGGAATTAAAAGAGGAACGCTTAGCGGTAATCGAGAAAAAAGAACAAGAAGTGAAGGAATACCAAAAAAAAGTTTTTGGATTCGATGGATTGTTCTTCCTTAAGAAGAAAGAATTAATTAAACCTGTACAGGACAAGGTGTTTGAAGCAGTGGAAGTAGTAGGTAAAAAAGAAAGACTGCAAATAGTTTTTGATAAGGCCGGTGAACTGATCATGATTTATACTGATCCTATCCATGACTATACTGATCTTGTTTTAGAAGAGTTGGGTTTAATAGATGATAATGATTTAAATAAAAATTAAAAATTGAGAAAAACGATGAAAAAGGTTTTAGTAATGATTTTAGCATTAGGGTTTGTTTTTAACGCCTATGCGCAAAATACAAAAATTGGGTTTACCAATGCAGACTACGTATTGAGCTTAATGCCGGAGTCTAAAGAAGTTGAATCCCAAGTTTCGGCTTATGAAAAGCAATTCACTAATTCTATACAGCAGAAATATCAGGACTTTCAAGCAAAGGTTGCTGACTATCAGCAAAATGCGCCTACCATGACTGAAGAGGTAAGAGCTACAAAAGAACAAGAATTACAAGCTCTACAACAATCTTTACAAAAATTTCAGCAAGATGCTGAGCAGTCTATTGTAAAGAAACAACAAGAATTGTTTGAGCCTATATATGAAAAAATCCAAACAGCTATTGATAAAGTTGCGGAAGAGAACGGCTATACGCATGTTTTGAGAGCAGAGGCTTTATTATACATCTCTGATGAGAAAACTGGTGATATTTCTGATCTGGTATTAAGAAAATTAGGTGTTGAGCCACCGGCCAGAACAGAAGAGTAATTTTGAGATATCAAAATTTAGAAATTAATTAGATCAGCCCTGAATATTATTCAGGGCTTTTTTTTTAACTTTTCCAAAGATCAGCTTTTTGGAAAAGCTCCCGTAATTGAATTGATATATTTTATGATACAGCATCCACCATTTCTTCAAACAGACGATTTAATTATCATAGTTAGCCCCTCCGGAGTTGTGCAGGAAGATTTAGTAAGAGGTGGAGCCGAAATATTACAAGGGGCTGGCTTCACTGTTGAATTTGCCCCGCATGTGTTCAGTAAACATTTTAAATTTGCCGGAACAAACCAACAGCGATTGTCAGATTTACAATATGCTTTGGATCACTCAAATGCTAAAGCAATCTATTGTGCAAGAGGCGGTTTTGGTATTACCCATATTCTTGATCACATAGATTGGACACTTTTTAAGCAAAACCCTAAATGGATAATTGGCTACAGTGATATCACGGCTTTGCACCATGCAGCTTATTTAACTGGATTCACCAGTATTCATACGAGCGTGTTACAGGGGCTTTCAGAGTTAAGCATTGAAAATCAGCAGGCAATTCTTGGTGCACTTAAAGGTCATTCAATAAAGATGTCTGCGAAAAGTAATTTTAACAAATCAGGAGAAAGTACAGGAGAGCTGGTAGGTGGAAATCTTTCTTTACTGGTACACCAAATTGGAACTGGTTCCGATATTGACTACTCAGGTAAAATCCTTTTCATTGAAGAAGTAGGAGAGCCTCTATATCATGTAGATCGTATGCTTTTACAGTTGGCACGAGCAGGGAAATTGAAAGGTTTAAAAGGATTGCTTGTTGGGGAGTTCTTTCAAATGACAGAAACTAAAGAGTTATTCGGAGCTTCTGTTGAAGAGATTATCTTCCAGCATTGTTCAATATATGATTTTCCTATTGGTTTTAACTTTCCGGTAGGGCATGGAGAACAAAATTGGCCTTTGGTACATGGAGCAAATGTACAACTGAAGGTTTCTGGTAACTCTGCCCAATTAAATTATTTATCTTAAATATCTTAAGATCTATAACTTTTATGAAAGTTATTCTTTTCTCAAAAGAAAAACCCAGCCAGGAGACCGGCAATAACAATATAAGGAGCAGGAATCTTTGTGAAGATGAGGATACAGATGGTGCCTATAATCAATGAAAAGTTTAATAAATTACTTTCTACCGGCTCAAAAAGCAAAAGTACAGCAGCTACCACCATCCCTGAACTCACCGCGGTAATACCCTCCAAAGAAGCTTTAATGATCCTGAATTTCTTGAGTTCATCCCAAAATCGTAATAAAAAAATAATCATTAAAGTGCCTGGAACAAAAATACCAACGGCCGCCAATAATCCTCCTAATATTTCTCCCCCTACTCCATATTCTCTCATTGATAAAGCGCCTATATAAGAGGCAAAAGAGAACGTAGGGCCTGGGATAGCCTGGGAGATAGCAAAGCCACTCAGGAATTCTGATGAGCTTAGATAATCTTTAAAATCCACGAATTCAGTATAAAGAAAAGGCACCAATACTTGACCACCACCAAAAATCAAGCTGCCATTCCTGTAGAAATTTTCCAGTAACCGGATTGGCAAAGACTGGGTAATACCACCAATGACAGCTATTAGGACCAATACACTTATCCAAATGATGAGGGCAGTCCATTTTATCTTCATCTTATTTTTTTTCTGTATAGGCTGCCTTTTATATTTAAAAGTAGTGGCAAGACCTCCGCATAATATGAGAATAGGAAATAAATAAGGGGAACTGGTAAATACTGTAATCACTGCTGATAAGATCAGTAAAATGATGCTGCTTTTGGTGTGGATCACTTTCAGGCATATTCTATAAGCTGCCACACCCACAAAGCCAACTGCAATGGGCTGAATAAAACGTGTAAACTCTGTTGAGAGCTCATTGGAGTGTATGTTGGACATGATGATGGCGAAAACCGTCATAATGCTTACAGCAGGAATTACCCATACAAATAATGTTAGAAAGGCAAAAGGTGCCCCACCTAATTTAAAAGCCAACCCACATAAGATTTGAGTAGATGAAGGCCCTGGCAACAGTTGGCACAAGGCATTCATCTCAATGAGTTCTTCTTCGGTCAGATAACCTCTTTTTTTAACGAGGTAATCCAAAAATAAAGCAAAAGTGGCCGTTACTCCTCCAAAAGCAGTAATGGATAAGATAAATATATCCTTTAAAAAAATATAATATCGGATACTCCGAATCACTTACTTTTTTTTCAGCAAGCCAATTTCTGCCAAACGTTCGTGCAGGAATTCTCCGGCAGTGGTGTCTTTATATTGTTTTGGATTTGCTTCGTCCACACAGGTATCAAGACAGGTTAAATCCATTTGAGAAACCGGATGCATGAAGAAAGGAATGCTGAACCTGGAGTTCTTCATTTGTTCTTTCGGAGGATTTACCACTCGGTGGATAGTTGATTTTAACTTATTATTGGTTAATCTGGCCAACATATCTCCCACATTTACAACCAACTGGTTGGGAAGAGCCGTAATAGGAATCCATTTCCCATCCCTTCTTAACACCTGTAAGCCATCTGCACTTGCCCCCATCAGAAGAGTGATCAAATTAATATCACCATGTTGAGCGGCACGAACTGCCCCTTCTGGCAAAGCTTCCGGATTTTCAATAGGTGGATAATGTATAGCGCGTAAAATACTATTCCCGTATTTCACTTTTTCATCAAAATAATTTTCAGGTAATTCTAAATATAAAGCAATGGCACGAAGCATTTCTACTCCGGTGTTTTCAAGTTTCTGATAAACTTCTTTGGCAATCTCTGCCATTTCAGGGATTTCTGTTGGCCAAAGATTGTCAGGGTATTCGGCTTTCATAGGGTGACCCTCGGGTACAAACTGGCCAATTTGATAGAATTCCTTTAAATCAGGAACATTATGTCCTTTTGCCTGCTCTTTACCTGTGCTGGTGTAACCTCTTTGCCCTGCCAATTCAGGGTCTTCATATTTTTTCTTTTGTTCGGTAGATAGCCCGAAAAACTTTTCCACTATTTGATATAGCTTCCGGCTGAGTTCATCACTTAGGTAATGACCTTTAATGGCTACAAAGCCAATGTTATTATAGGCATTTCCCAGATCTCTCACAAACTGCTCTTTTTCAGTAGTTGTGCCTGTGGTGAAATCACTTAGATCCAGAGAAGGGACTTCATTGTATAATTTATTGCTCATCGTTGTTTTTGTTCAGGGTTGATTGTGTAACTTATTCCAATTACCTTTAGTATACTAATGTAAAAACAAAAATAGTAAAACCATGAAACAAGCCACATTAAGATTAAGCATATTATTTCTAATTGCGGGAATATTTGCTTGTAATACCGGTACAAAGGAAGAAAACACTACTGAAGGTAGCGAGAATGATACTACGAGTACTGTAGAAGAGACGGAATCAAATATATCCTTGACACCCGTAGAGTCACCAGACTTTGAAGATGCAATACTGGAAATGTTGAGTCCTCAGGAGAACGCTTCCGGCATTGAATCCGGGGAAGTTAAGTTTTCTTATAATGTTAAAAATTATGAATTGGCTACACAAACCATTGATGCTGATATTAAGAACTGTGCCAATTCCCCGCAAGGACAACACATACATTTGATATTAAATAATGAACCTTATACAGCGCATTATGAATCAGAATTCAACAAAGATTTAGAAGAAGGTCATTATGTAGCATTGTCATTTCTGTCACGGTCTTATCATGAAAGTATCAAATCTTATGGGGCAAGTAATATAAGGCAGTTTACAGTGGGGAGACCGGCTGAGGATATGGAACAGGTTGATTTATCAGATCCGCACATGTTCTATAGCAGACCAAAAGGTACTTATGAAGGTGATGATACTAAAAAGATTTTATTGGATTTCTATTTAGTTAATACTGAATTATCCCAGGAAGGTAATAAAGTTAGGGCAACTATCAATGATGAAGAATTTATGATAGATAATTGGCAGCCATTTTATATTGAAGGACATGAAGAAGAAGGCGAAATGACTATTAAGTTGGAGCTTTTGGACGCCAATGGCGAATTAATTCCAAGCCCGTATAATCCGGTTGAAAGAACTATTACCTTGAAAAAAGGAGAGACTATATAATATTTAGTTTTTTATCATACTTTGAAAAGGGCTTCGGCCCTTTTTTTATGTCCGGATTTTAATGGAATTTTTCATCCCTATTCGTAGAATTCCAAAGGGCTCTACTAATTAATTTACTCAGGATATCTGAATTAGTGTATTAATGATTGAGTCACAGACTCATATTTATTGTTCAATCCGTAGTTCGCTGCGCTAAAACTACGGATAGCAAATGCATGACAGGTTATAATATGAAAGCGAGTCTCTCCCCCTTTTTTTCAAAGGGGGGCTGGGGGGATTTCTTTTGTAATGTTATGCAGATTCTGTTGCTAATTCCAGGGTACTGAACCGGGTACAAGATGATGGACTTTTGTTTATTAATTCTAAGATCTTGAATCAAGTTCAGGATGACGTGGTTTTTTACGTTACGCCCTTGAATTAGAATTGTATTTTGATTCAGATTTGCAAAATCTTAAGTAGTAATTAGCTTACTGTGTGCGCTCGTTTGGGGGACGCAAAACGAGGCGGTGCGTTTTGGAATGCATAGCTTGTTACGCTACAATTACGGATAGCAAGTGCTGATGAGAGAACTGTAGTATATTCCTTAAACCCACTTTTTGATTTTAAAAATTAAGCCCGTTATACCACCGACAATTATAATCAATCCCCAGAAATAGGCGTAGCCATATTCCCAGCCGAATTCAGGGACATTTTCAAAATTAATGCCATACACACCGGCAATGAAAGTAAGCGGAATAAAAATAGCGGAAATGATGGTCAATGTTTTCATTACCTCATTCAATTTGTTGCTTATAACTGATTGGTATAAGTCACCCAAACTGGAAATGAAATCACGGTAAGTTTCAACAGAATCAATTGCCTGGATGGTATGGTCGTAAACATCACGAATATAGACCCTGGTACTCTTCCTTATAAATTTAATATCATCACGTTCCAGCTTGCTTACCACTTCTCTCAGTGGCCAGACGGCCCGTCTGACATGGATCATTTCTCGTTTTAGCTCATAGAGCATAGTGAAGTCACGCTTTTGGCCCTTGAGCATAATACGCTCTTCTATTTCCTCCAGCTCATCACCGAATTTCTCCAGTACAAGAAAGTAATGATCGACTACCGTATCCACTAAAGCATACAATAAATAATCGCTGCCTTCTTTTCTGATCTTTCCCTTGCCTGACCTGAGTCTGGTTCTTACCCCGTCAAAAGTATCACCTTTTCTTTCCTGAAAAGTGATAACCATATTCTTTCTCAACACTAAACTTACCTGTTCACTGACCGTCTTTCTGAATTTAGGATCAAACTGTAGCATTTTAACCGCTACATATAGGTAATCTTCATTGTCATCTATTTGTGGTCTTTGCTCTACAGAAAGTATATCTTCCATAGTAAGTGGGTGGATGGCGTAAGCATCACAAACCTCTTTTACCTTGTCCACATGATGAATGCCTTCAATATTTACCCATAAAAATTTATGGCTCTCACTGAGAGTAAATAACTCGTCAGTGCTGATGTTATGATGTTCAGTTAATTCATGATCTGTATAGGCAAATACAGAGATGTTGAAAGGGATGTCGGTTTGAGTCCCTGTGTATACGGCTTGGCCGGGAGGCAAACCAACTCTTTTGGAACTGTGGCGAAACATGCCACGAAGGCCTGAATATAAACTAAGCGGCTCCTCTACAAGAAGCCGCTTAGGTAAATTGATGATTTTTTTGGTGAATTTACCCATTCATGGAGATAAGAAACTCATCGTTGTCTACAGTGCCTTTCATTTTCGAAAGCAACATTTCCATAGCTTCACCTGAATTCATATCGGACATGAATTTACGCAATATCCACACACGTTGTAATTCCTCTTTGCTCATCAACAGATCTTCCCTTCTTGTACCCGAAGCCAAAATGTCAATAGCAGGGTAAACCCTTTTGTTGGCTAGTTTCCTGTCCAGTACTAATTCCATATTACCTGTTCCTTTGAACTCTTCAAAGATTACCTCATCCATTTTGGATCCGGTTTCAATCAAGGCAGTGGCTATAATGGTTAATGAACCACCATTTTCAAGGTTTCTTGCTGCTCCAAAGAAACGCTTTGGCTTGTGCAATGCATTGGCATCCACACCACCTGATAGTATTTTGCCGGATGAAGGAACTACTGTGTTGTAAGCCCTGGCTAAACGGGTGATGGAATCAAGTAAAATCACTACATCATGACCACACTCAACCATTCTTTTGGCTTTCTCCAACACCATGCTGGCCACTTTTACATGACGCTCAGCCTGCTCATCAAAAGTAGAACTGATCACTTCCGCTTTTACTGATCGGGCCATGTCAGTCACCTCTTCTGGTCTTTCATCGATTAGTAAAATCAATAAATAACATTCAGGATGATTTTCTGCAATGGAATTGGCAATTTCTTTTAATAATTCTGTTTTCCCTGTTTTGGGCTGCGCCACAATCATTCCCCTCTGTCCTTTACCGATAGGTGCAAACAAATCCAATATCCTGGTGGAATATCTGTTTGGCTTTGTGCTAAGGTTAAATTTTTCTTCAGGGAAAAGTGGGGTGAGGTATTCGAAAGGTACTCTGTCTCTTATTTCTTCGGTGGTCTTTCCATTTACAAAAGAGACTCTTAATAAGGCAAAATATTTTTCACCTTCTTTTGGTGGCCTGATTTGCCCCCTTACTGTATCCCCGGTTTTTAAACCGAATAATTTAATTTGTGAGGGTGAAACATAAATATCGTCAGGGCTTGCCAGATAATTGTAATCTGATGATCTTAGGAAGCCGTAACCATCCTGCATCATTTCAAGAACACCTTCATTCTCGATAATGCCATCAAAATCTGTAATATTTGCTTTTTTTACACGGTTGTCAGATCTTTCGGCCCTGGCAGGTCGTTCCTTTCTTTCGTTGCCACGCTCCGTTTTTTCAGGTCTTTTTTCGCGAGGATTAGCTGCTCTTGCTTTGCCTCTTTGCTCCTGATTGTCAGCATCAGCCACCTTGGCCTCCACTTTCTCTTCCTTTTTTTCTTCAGCTGTAGCTTCCGGTTTTACCTTTTCCTCAGGTTTCTCTTCTTTTCTGGGAGGCTTTGAAGCTGCTGGTACAGGCTTTCGTGCTCTTCTGTCTTCAGCAGGAACACTTCTTCTCTCTTCCTCCGGCTTACTTTCCTTCTTAGGCAATTCAGTTTCCGGCAATAAAGCTTGTTGATCTAAGATTTTATAGATCAATTCTTTTTTAGGTAATTTTTTGTATTGGGATACACCTAACTTTTCAGCTATTTCTTTCAGTTCAGAAAGAAGCTTTAAATTTAATTCTTCAATGTTATACATAAAAGGGCTTTTACTTGTTCGGAATATAGCATTCCAAAATTGTTGGTATGATTAATTTGATATTATGAATTTGGATTTTATAAAGTATAAGACTTTGACAAATGTCTTATGCTCTCTTGGATAGTACAATGATATGCTAAGTGAAGTTAATAGTCAAGTAAATGATGAAATATAAAATAGTTTTTATCATTTAGCAGTACTTTCTGTTCCGTTTACAGTCAAAAATCCTTTATTTTGCCAAAAATAAATACTTATATGCTTCAAGTTGCTCAAATCCGTACCGATAAAGATAAGGCTGTTAAAGGCTTAGTTAAAAGAAACGTAGCCAATCCTGAAAAGTTAATCGATGAGCTGATTTCTCTGGATGATGATAGAAAAGAATTGCAAACGCAATTAGATGCAGTTTTGGCGGAGTCCAACCAAATAGCGAAAAGCATTGGGGCCTTAATGCAACAAGGTAAAAAACAAGAGGCCGAGCAAGTAAAACTTAAGACTTCCGAGTTGAAGCAGCAGAGTAAGGCGTTGCAGGATGAGTTACAGCAGAAAGAAAAGTTATTGCTGGATTCATTGTATCAAATCCCTAATATCCCTCATGCAGATGTAAAAGAGGGAAAAGGGGCAGATGATAACGAGCTTATCCTTGAGCATGGGCAAAAACCTGTATTGCACCCTGGAAATACGCCACACTGGGATTTAATCAAGAAATATGACATCATAGATTTTGATTTAGGGGTAAAGATTTCAGGAGCCGGATTTCCTGTTTATAAAGGTAAGGGAGCTCGTTTGCAAAGGGCTATGTTAAATTTCTTTTTAGATGAAGCTGAAAAGCAAGGTTTTAAGGAGATTCAACCTCCTATTTTAATCAATGAAGCTTCGGGCATTGGTACAGGACAATTACCTGATAAGGAAGGCCAAATGTACCACGATGAGAGTACTGATCTGTATCTGATACCTACAGCTGAAGTTCCTGTAACTAATATTTACCGGGATGTCATTTTGGATGAGCAGGAGTTGCCTGTAAAATTGGCTGCCTATACACCATGCTTCAGGAAGGAAGCAGGTTCCTGGGGAGCACACGTACGTGGCTTGAATAGATTACATCAGTTTGATAAAGTGGAAATTGTACAGATTCATCATCCTGACAACTCTTATAAAGCGTTGGAAGAAATGAGCACTTATGTGCAAGGTCTATTAAAAAAGTTAGAATTGCCTTATCGTGTGTTAAGACTTTGTGGTGGTGACATGGGTTTTACTTCTGCCATGACTTATGATATGGAAGTATGGTCAGCTGCGCAGGAAAGGTGGTTGGAAGTAAGTTCTGTTTCCAACTTTGAAACGTATCAGTCGAACAGATTGAAATTGAGGTATAAAGATGCTGATAACAAAAAACATTTGCTGCATACTTTAAATGGTAGTGCTTTGGCTTTCCCAAGGATATTGGCTGCTATTTTGGAAAATAACCAAACGGAAAAAGGCATTCACATTCCGGAGGTATTGAGGCCATATGCCGGCTTTGAGTGGATTGATTAAGGAAGAGTTTTTAATGTAAATCGAAAGCCAACATCAATTTAACTGTCATGCAGGCCTTGAGCCGGCATCGTGGGATTGGAAAATGATCTTTTATACTGTCGGAATGCTAAGATCCTGAATCAAGTTCAGGATGACAAGAGTATTGTTATGATGTTAAGATTCCGCCCTCGATTGTGTCTCCACAATCGAGCGTACATACAACTATAAGAAAAACGAATGTCCTCATTAAATTTTGTATCAAAAGCATTTGTGTCTCAGGAACACATCCACAGCCGTGGTTCGTGTCTCACGAAACACAGGATTGGTAAATGGTTACTAATTGGGAGATTCTGAATCAAGTTCAGTGTGAGGTGGTTTTTAGATTTCACCCTTTGATTAAGGAGGGATTTCTTTTTATCGAAAATTAGAAAGCAAAACAGCTGTAATTACTTGCCAACAGATTGCTTCACATTAATTCCATTGAAATGGAATAGAATGCTCGCAATAACCAGTAGGGGCAACCACATTGCAAATGTGGGTTAGATGATTCCTTATACTCTCCCCATTTTTTTCTGAAAGGGGGATTCTCAATTAAACACCACTTTCTTCACAATTTCATAGCCCTGGTACCTTATGCGGATGAAATAGATGCCGGCTTTTAAGTTGCCTCTTTCCAGTTTTAGCTCATTATAGCCGGATTCCAATGGATAGACCAATTGAGCATTCTGCTTTCCATCACTTTGCTCAATACTGATGAAGACATCCCCATTTTCCGGTAAAATAACGGGGATCTGAACCATACTTTTAGCAGGATTGGGGTAGATATCCAATACTTTGAAAGCATCTTCCAGGTTGGTACAGGCTCTGTTGTTGTTCTTCTTTTCTTCCACAAATACACTGCTGACTACATTTGCACTAAGGCAAATCCGGTTGAGGCCTTTCAGCTGACTTTCAGACAAGCTCAAGCTCAAGGCGTAATTAACTGTGTTTCCAGGATAAATAATGCGCTCTACTCTTTCTGTCACCGAAAATTTTCCCAGGTCTACATCCAAATCTATATAATCCGGTACCAGGCTGCCTTTATTGGAAAGTGTAATAACAAAATTTGTAAAATCCCCCTGTGGAACTATTCTTAAATTACTCAAAGCAATATCCAATTCAGGCGCCCGGACGTTTAACTGTCTGAAAGTTGAACTTGTACAGCCAAAGGAATTGGTGACGTTTAGCCCAATGATGTAATTACCTTGTTCAGATAGGGTATCTTGTAAAATAGTCTCTGTTGATACCATTGCCCCATTAATTGTCCATTCATAAGAGAATTCCACTTCCTCGTCTACCTCAATGTTCAATGGAAATGGATAAGCTCCTATTTCCTGGGGAATATCGAAACTGACATCAGGTAAAGGATTTACGGTAATGGTTTGGGTAGTGCTTTCCATGCAGCCGGAGCTGGTAATTACTTCAAGCATTACCTCATAATTACCTGTTTCTTCAAATGTAAATGTAGGATTTTCTTCATTGAGAGTAGCTATATTACCCATCTTCCAATTGTATTGTGCTACATTATTACCAAAAAGGGAGCTTGTGTTTTCAAATGTGACAGGAAGACCTTTACATGCCTGACCGAAAGCGAAAGAAGGTTCGGGACGGGGCAGTATGCTGATGGTTTCCTCATATTCGTTACTGCAGAGTTGCTGATTTTGCTGCCTGTATTTTAAACTATAATCTCCCGCTGTAAGAAACTGATAAGAAAAATCAGAAGCGAGGCCTACCTGTAACACCTCTCCAGCATTGTTTTGCAATTCCCAATAGTGCGAGCTGATATTATTGCTGGTATTGCTCTCAAAAAGGATGGTGTTCCCCACGCACTTAGCTTCATAACTAAAGCCTGGCTGCGGAATAGGCTGCACGGTAATTATTTTTTGTCCTTCACTCACACATCCATCAGCAGTAGTTACCTGTAAGTTCACATTGTAAGTTCCGGGCTCAGGAAATGTAAATTGTGGATTGGCCAGGGTTGAGAGGTCATCATTTCTCCCCGGAATCCCGAAGTCCCATAGGAAGTCTGTAATGTTGGAGACTTCCAGGAATACCTGTTCGTTAAATTGTACAGGCTGAGTGGCACAAGCCGCTTCAGTTTCAAAATCGACCACTGCTACCGGGTAAACTTCTACCATTTGTTCAAAGGTATAGTCGCATCCGTTGCTGGTGAAAGCGGTTAAGGAAATATTGTGTGTGCCTATAGCTTCAAAACTGTAAACCGGGTTTTCCTGAGTGGAGGTGGTGCCATCACCAAAATCCCAATGGTAAGCTGTAATAAAATCTCCCTGGCTGGTATTGTTAAAGGTAATGGATTGCCCTAAGCAGTTATCAATAGTGGTAAAGCCGAGGGCTGGTCCGGGGTTTACTGAAATAGTGTTTTGTTTTTCTACCATGCAGCCAGCCATTGTAATTTGCAGGCTGACAGTATAATCATTGGCCGTTTCATAAATATGCTCCGGATTTTCTTCTGTAGAGCTGTTTCCATCACCAAACTCCCACAGGAAAGTGGCGTCTGTGGGTAAATCAGTGAGATTTTCAAAAAACACAGGCTTTTGGGAACAGATACTGCCCTGTGCACTGGTCTGAAAATCAGGGATTGGCTCAGCATAAACATTGATGGAATCTGTAAAGATATTTTGACAACCCTCTGCATCTTGTACCCTTAATTTCACTGCATATGTACCGGCACTGGCATAGGTATGATTAGGGGTTTCCTCCGAACTTTGTTCACCATCTCCAAAATCCCAATCATAGGCTGTTATAGTAGCGTCTGAAGCTGATGTGAAAGCAATTGGATTACCGATACATACATTCTCCTCAATTGAAAAACTGATATCAGGAGCTTGATTGTTGGTGACTGTGATTTCTTTAGTGATAGAAGCCGAATTTCCATTGGGGTGATAGGCTGTTAGGGTGATGGGGATAGTACCCGCTTGCGTGTAGGAAATGGTGGGGTTATTTGCTGTAGAGTAGTCAATAGAAGACGGGCAGTCTTTTTCAAAAATCAAGCGGCTCAAGTTTAAGCGTGTTCCCAAAACATAATGGCTGCTCTGAACTTTTACAACATCAATTCCCTCTAAAGTTGGTGCACTTGTTAGTAGAATTTCCTCAAACGTGTCAGTGGCTTCCATTGACTTCATATCTACCAGTCGCAATGAGCCATTGGCCGTTGTAATCAAGCCATAAAAACTTTTACTTTCCTGAATTACTTTTAGTTTTGATAGATTATTAAATGATGCAAATGTTTCACTCTTAATATGTGTAGGTTCAGAAAAAATATCAATCCCTAAGTCAAAAACAGAAATGGTTTTTGTATTTATTGACCCTAAAACCAATAGCCAATCCATTCCATTCTTCATTAAACTCATTCCAATAGGGAATTCCACATTAGATAAAGCAGCACTCTGACTGAGATCACCAATGGTTGGATTATTTTTTAAACTAGTTCCAAAATCAATTCGAACCAACGTACTGGTATTATAGTACGGGGTCACCACAATGTAATTCCCTCCTTGTTTTACTATCTGTACATCTCTAAATCTACCAGCAAAACCAAAATTACCAATTTCTGATGCTGTTGGTGAACTCTCTAGGTCTTCCCAGACTACCCTTGTTATCTTTCCCCCATTGTTTCTATATCCAATAATCCCTATCCATTCACTACCCTCTTTCATAATATCCAAGCCTTCTGGGTCAACTACTACTCCACCAATATCTCCCAAAAAAGTAATAGTTGGAGCGTTATCTAAACTTGTGCCAAAGTCATATCGATATATCCCTTTTACATCTGTTGTGTTTACGGTAGCAAAACCATAATAACTATTGCCTTCTTGAATAATCTTTAGTCCAAAAGAATTTGATATCGCTGTGCTTAAATTATTGGAGATGACAGGACTCGTTTCAAAATCACCAATGCAAAAATCCCACTCATAGGAAACAGCATTTATCGAAGTATTGCTTAGCTGAATTGTCTCGGTTAAACATAAATTGTCTTCAAATGCAAAATCAGGAGTAGGGAATTCGGAAGTCGCTACCACTACTTCCTTTTGGAGAGTAAAGATACATCCTGCATCCACTGTTAGATTTAGATTGAGCTCATACGTTCCAAATGGGAGGGTCCATACCGGGGAAGCATCTGTACTTATTTGACCATTGATTTCCCAATCATAATCTGTGATACTGTAAGGCTGTTCAGTTATCAATTCTACTGTTGAATTAAAAGGCACATTTTCAATGGCTTCGCTTACAACGATGTCATTAATGATTTGTTCATAAATCGTGATTTCCTTTTCCAATGTATTTTCACAGCCACTGGCATTAGTAACGGTTAAGCTGATAGTATAGCCGCCAGATGCTACGTAAGTAGCTGTTGCATTTTCATCTATGCTTGTTTCCCCGTTGCCTAAGTCCCAGCTATAACCGGTGATATCGCCCCCTGTGCTTTGGTTAGTAAAAGTGACTGTTTCGCCCAAGCAGATTGGACCAATTTCAAAATCCACCTGTGGCCCATCAATAAGGGTAATGGTTTTTTCAATAAAAGTCTCACAACCCAATACATTGGCCGTGAGTCGTATGGTCTTTTCTCCACTGCTCTCAAAAGTAAAAGTAGGAGCGAGCTCTATAGAAGCCCCTTCTCCATTAAAGTCCCAGGCGTAGCTGATGTTTTCGCCATAGTCTCCGGGAGTTGAATTTTCAAAGCTGATTACTTCAAAACTACAATAGGTGGTTTCGGCCGTGCTAAAGTCAGGAACAGCTTCTTCGTAAATGGTGATGGCTTGGGTAAAAAGATTGCTGCAGCCTTCGGGAGAAGTAACAGTAAGTGATACTGTATATTCACCTGCTGTGGCATATTGATGAGTAGGGCTTATGTCTGTGCTACTATTACCATCATCATAATCCCATTCATAATCCGCTATGGCATCTTCTGTAGTAAAAGAATATGCAATTATATCTGTAATGCAATAGGCCTCGGCTAAAATTAGGTTGCCTTCAGGGGCAAGATTATCTGTTACAGTTACTTCCTTGGTAATGAAATCGTTAAGGCTATTTTCATCAAAGGCAGTGAGATGGATAACATATGTGCCTGATTGTGAATAAGAAACATTTGGATTCTCATCTATTGAAAAGTCTATAGAAGAAGGACAGTCTCGCTCAAAGATTAAGCGGCTCAAGTTTAAGCGTGTTCCAAAAACATAATGGCTGCTCTGAACTTTTACAACATCAATCCCCTCTAAAGTTGGTGAACTAGTTTTCGGAATTTCCGCAAACGTGTCAGTGGCTTCCATTGACTTCATGTCTACTAGTCGTAATGGGCCATTTGCCGTTGTAATCAAGCCATAAAAATTAGCCCCCTCTTGGATGACTTTTAGTTTTGATAAATTGTTGAATGAGCCAAAAGCTTGACTTTTTATGAAATTAGGAGCGGATAAAATATCATTTCCTAAATCAAATAAGGAAATTGTCTTCGAATTTTGAGAGCCAAGAATCGCGGTCCAACTTCCATCCTTTTTTACAATCTCTAGACCTATTGGGAGATTTACATCAGTTAATGCAGTACTTTGGGTTACCTCACTGATAGTGGGATTATTTTTCAAACTATTACCAAAGTTTATTCTCACTAAAGTGTTTCCATTATAATATGGGGTAACTACAATATATTCATTGTTTTGCAGTAGAATCTTAACATCTCTAAGTCTTCCAGGAAAGCCAAAATTTCCTAAATTAGTAGCAATTGGTATGCTCTCAATGTTACTCCAAACGAGCCTAGTTAAATTTCCTCCATTATTTCCATATCCAATTATTCCAATCCATTCTGTTCCTTCCTTAGTGATGTCAATTCCTTCAGGATCGATCATAACTCCACCAAAATCACCTAAAAAAGAAACAGAAGGTGAATTATCTAAACTATTACCAAAATCATAGCGATATAATCCATCAGTGGAGGCCGTATTGACAGTGGCAAAACCATAGAAGTTCCCCGACTCCTCAATAACTTTTAACCCGAAGGAATTAGGGATAGCTGTACTAAGATTATTAGTGATTACGGGGTCATTTTCAAAATCTCCAACACAAAAATCCCATTTATATGATACAGCATTAGTTGAAGTATTAGTTAATTGAATATTTTCACCCAAACAAAAACTAAGACCTACATCAAAATTTGCGTTAACTTGGGCATAAATTTTTGATTCAATTATCAAATAAATAATAATGAACAAAAATGATTTTATAGTCAACGAATTATTTAAAGTAAACTTGAATCGCATTTAATACTTGAAAACGAGAAAGGTATGATTTGGTCATAATCATTTTCACTTTCTTTCTAAGATTTATTTTTTCAATTTTTGAAACAAATGACCATTCTTTAATTTCCTTTAGAAGGGTAAAGTAACCCAACTCTAGTTTTTTTAAATTTGACATAGCAGAGACATTACCTTCTCTGTATAAATATGAAATTGAATTTGAAAAGCTATATTTACCTCCATCTTTACTTATTGTTAAATAAAATAAGATGTCTTCGCAATGGGATAACTCCTCATTAAAATGATACTTTTTATTTTTCACTACTTTAACTAACCAAGTTGGAGCAAAAAAACAAGAGTCATTCAAAGCTATTAATTCACTAAAAGGATTTCCGTAAAACGAAGGGCTAAACTTTCTTATAGTTTTAGAGGTTTTATGTTCAAATACTTCAACAATACCATCTACAAACTCTAATTCCTCGTCTTGATCAAAAACTTTTAACCTATTAAGTAAACTATGAGGTGAAAACAGATCATCCGAATCAAGAAAGCAGAAGAAATCACCATTCATATTATTTAATCCTACATTCCTCGCTGCACTAACCCCCTTATTCTTTTGTTCAAAATATTTAACTCTACTGTCCTTAAATCCTTTAATAATTTCTTTAGTGTTATCCTTTGAACCATCATTCACAATTAATAATTCCCAGTTTGGGTATTCTTGATTTAAGACAGAATCTATGGCCTCCGAAATATAAAAACTGGCATTATACGCAGCCATAATGATACTTACTAAAGGGGAGTCTTTTGAGTGCATAATAAATAAAACAAAAAAAAACTAAAGATCCATTATTTGTTCTTTTAGCCTTTCTACAGTTAGCCAATCTGTATTATTTGCAGAGTCATATTCAAATGTTGTAGTCAGAGGTCTTGCATTGAAATGACTTACATGAGCCTCCTGACTTTTAAACGGTGGTAATACTATAAAATATTTTTCATTTTCTAATGTATTTAAAGACTCATGTTTCGAGAGCATTAATTCACTTAACTTTTCTCCATTTCTTATGCCGATTTCATTTATTTGGCAATCAGGTGCAATGGCACTTGCTACATCAGTAATTTTATAGGATGGGGCTTTTGGCACAATTACTTCACCCCCGGTTCCCATTGCAAATGCATATAATACCAAGTCTACACTATCCTGTAATGTAATGCTAAAACGGGTCATTTTTAAATCCGTAATAGGGATTGTCCCACTAGATTTAACTTTTTGAAAAAAGGGTACCACACTTCCTCTTGATCCCAAAACATTTGCATACCTCACAATCATCAACTTAGTTCCGGTATTATTTTGGCTTATATTAGCATTAATAACTAATCGCTCTAAAAATAACTTTGAAGCTCCGTATACATTGATAGGCAATACTGCTTTGTCTGTAGAGAGCGCCACTACCTTTTCAACTTTATTGGCAATGGCAGAGTCAATAACATTTTGTGTTCCTACTATATTAGTTTTATAGCATTCTTGCGGGTTTTCTTCGGCTATTGGCATATGCTTCATAGCTGCGGCATGAACTACCATATCTGCATTTGATAATAAGGCAAACATCCTTTCCCTATCTCTAATATCACCAAGGGAAAATGTTATTTTGTTAGTTAATCCCCCCAGTTCTGATTTAAATTCGTACTGCTTTTGTTCATCCCTTGAAACAACCAAAATTTGGTTGAGATCAGAATGATGTTTTAGCAAATAATGGATAAATGCTTTTCCAAACGACCCCGTTCCTCCCAATACAACTATGTTTTTATTTTTAAAGCTTAATTTATTCATGAATGAAGTGCGTTTATGGCAGCTTTAAAAACCTGGTTCAAGCCTTTAAAGCCTCTGTAATCTAGTCCTATTTCGCGGCAATGCTTTCTTAACATCTTTCTATCACTAGATAAATAGTTGTTAATTTCAGGGACAGCTCTTTTAATGTATTCTTCTTCAAAATCTTTTACCACTACCCCAACATTTTTTTCTTTTGCATAAATATAATCCTCAGAAATTCCTTCTGTTATTAGAAAAGGTAGTCCAGCTGTTAAATATTCACCTACTTTTATATTAGATATAAATTTTTTTGAAGGACCTGGAGGAACCGCAATTACTGCAAAATCAGCCGCTGCGAAGTAATGGTGAATTTCGGAATAATCGCTATGGGCAATGGTGTATTTATCTTTTGGTACACCTGCTTCATCAAATAAAGCAATCACTTCCTCATCTTGATGAGGGGTTACAATTAAGAAGTGAAAATTGTCATCCTCTTCCAATACCCATTTAAACATCCATGCTGTTTCAGCTCGATAATATAAATCCCCGAATTTACCTGGATAAAATAAAACTTTTATTTCTTCACTTAGTCCAAGCTTGTTCCTCATCTTCTTTCTATTTTCCTCAGAAAATTTAAATTTGGAGTCATTAGTTACTGTAGGAATTTTAAAGAAACTTGCCTTTACCTTCCATTCATGTTTTAATCGCTCATGCATGAATTTTGTACCGGATGCAATGACCTTGGCATTATTTGCAGCTTTTCTTTCTAAATAATGAGATATTTTATACTGGGGGCTGTTTTTTGGCCACATTTTATTATCTATTGCATATTCACTATGTGGTTCAAATTGATATAAAAAAAACTTAAATCTTAATAATGTATGGTATAAATATAAATAAGAACCAGACACGGAGCCCAAAGATATGAAGTGATTACACCCTTTTAATTTTATTCTATAAGTAGCAAAAAAACCCGTGACAATATCTTTGATTTTGGCAAGTTTACCAATGCCAGGATTCCAGTTTAAAGGAGTCCAAATAAGACCTTGTTTTTCCCAATTTTTTACTTTTTGTTTTTGCTCTTTAGTCAGTGGAAATCTTTTATCTTCATAAGTGATCAAATAAATCTTAAACTCCTCTGATTGATTTTGATCTAAATAATCTTGAATGTACAACCAAAAGTTGGACTGGATGAGTGCATCAAATAATCTATTATAAAGAAATATACCTAGTTTTTTTTGTTTCATTATTAGTTAATCAATTCTTTAACAATTCTTTCTGCGGTATTACCATCCCAAAATTCCGGAACTTTTGAGTCAATATTTTCAGATACTAATATTCTTTCAATTTCATTTTTTAATAGCTCGTAATCAAAACCAATTAGCATATTTGTTCCTTGTGAGATAGTAATTGGTCTTTCAGTATTTTCTCTAAGGGTTAAGCAAGGGATTCCTAAAAAAGTAGTTTCTTCTTGAATGCCGCCTGAATCTGTTATAACAGCAATTGCATTCTTTTGCAACTTAATAAATTCAAAATAACCAACTGGCTCGATAAAATGTAAATTTTTATTTTTATTAATGTTATAGCCTATAAGTTCCAGTCGTTTTTTAGTTCTGGGATGAACTGGGAAAACAACGCCTGTTTTTCTGCTGATAGACTCTAAAGAATTGATCAATGCAAGCAGTTTTTCATCATTGTCAACATTCGATGGGCGATGAACAGTACAAAGAATGTATTTCTCCAAATCAATAATCTTTTTAGAAGCATCAATTGTTGGCATACATTTCACTAAAGAGTCAATCATTATATTTCCAACCAATTTAATTTTCGAATGGTCAACTCCCTCTTTCAAAAGATTTTCATTAGCATCTATTGAAGGAGTGAAATATATGTCAGAGATACTGTCTGTTACCAATCGGTTGATTTCCTCCGGCATCCTGCGATCAAATGACCGTAAACCAGCCTCAACATGGGCAATTTTAATTCCCATTTTGCTAGCAACTAGTGCTCCCGCCATGGTAGAATTAACGTCACCATATACAATCAATAAGTCTGGACGCTCACGATTGAAAACTTCTTCAATACGAATCATCATCTCAGCTGTTTGATGAGCATGGGATAATGAACCTACTCCTAAATTAAAATCTGGGGTTGGTATTTCAAGTTGTTTGAAAAATACTTCATACATTTTATCATCATAATGTTGTCCTGTATGAATAATTTTTTGATCAAATTTTCTACTTCTTAATTCAGCATGAAGAGGTGCGAGCTTCATAAAATTGGGTCGTGTACCCACAATGTGAAAAATCATAAATTCTTTAGTTTAGCAATTAGCTGAGAAAAGTTATTGGGTATTTTGAATTGATTACAAGTTTCGTGATTAATATCTAAGTTAATTTCATTTTCCATTATAGATTTTAACCTTACTACATTTTCTACTATTTCATCTGGATTAAAAATATGAGCTATTTGAGTCTTTTTTAGAACTTCTTTTTGCTCCCCTTCATTCACAAATGCTAAAATTGGTTTTTGATAAGCAATATATTCAAATGTTTTACCTGCAACAGAATATTCTTTTCCATTTGGAATCTTACTTGAAGTAATTAATAAATAATTAGCATCCTTAAGTAATAATTGCACTTCTTTTTTGTTTATAAAACCTAAATGGTTTACATGTTTTTGTAAATTATGGTCTGCAACCATTCTTTCAAACCAATCAGGTTTTTGACCTGCAAAAACTACTTCTATGTTTGACGCAAGCTTTGGATATTTGGATATTAGTAGTTCTAAGGTTTTGAAAAAATATAAAGGAGAGCGATACGACCAATCTTCTAGTCTTGGTAAATACTGCAAAATTTGGTACCATTTTTTTTGATACCACTTCTTAGTTTGTAAGGCTTGAGAATAAGGATTAAAATAGAAACTACCTGTATAAATAATTTTAACCTTTAAAGAGTCATCCTCCTTCGATTGATCAACAAAATCAATAAAGCCATTGGGAGCATAAATAAATTTATTATTAAAGTTAGTTTTATGGACTTCTTTAAAGTCTTTGATCTGTTGCTGGCTAGTTGAACTTACGAAAGCAGCTTTTTCAATTACTTTTTTTTCTGTTATTATTAGAATTTTATAATGCAAATAACTGGCATATGGTGTCATAATCCATTGACTCCAGGCATCTCTTAAATCTAAAGCAAAAGGAATTTCAGTTTCCTTAGAAACTGAAACAGCATGCTTCGCAAGACTAAAAGGTGGACATGTGAAAAGTAATAAGTCAAAAGGAACTGATTTAGAATTTTCTTTTATTTTGATTATTAGATGCTTTTTCCATCTTGATGCTATATCATCAACTAAACTAAAGTAATGAGAACTATTATTAAAGATTGACTTTTTATCAATATCTGTTCTAATTATATGTATGTTTGAATATTGATTAAAGTTATATTCGAAATTAAGCCTAGTCTTATTATAATATTCTTCTTTTAAGGTAAATACAAAGACTTCTATTCCTTCTTCAGCCAGAGCTTTGGCCATAAGATATGGTCTTTGGCTACCTCCAACATTATATGGTGGGAAATCGTGGGCTATTAAGGCTAACTTAATAATATTATTCACTTGCCTTTAACCTATAATATATATATTCTAATTTTCTCATGTTTTTTGAGCTATCTAATAGTGAAGTAATCCTTTCGTCTAACTTTACTTTATTTTTAATAAAAAGACATCTCTCTATTTTATCTATTAACTCATCTATATGCCATGAATTCATTTTATGAATTAGTGGATTATCAAATATATCTTTGTCATATTCTAATGGACCTAATATTACATTTTTATTTAATATTAATGCTTCCATTGCAGAAACGGGACTTCCATCCGAAAGCGGAGTCATAACAATTAAACTTGCTCTTTTGTATAGTTCTGATATTTCTTTTTGTTGTAACTTAGGTAGAAAAATATATTCAACGCTCTTAGAGAGACTCATCATTTCAATAAGTGATCTTTGATAAGATATATCTCCAGAATCTTTACCTATAAAAACCATTTGATATCCATCTTTTATGCGTTTTGGCAACTTTTCTACTGCTTTTAAACAAAATTCATGATTGTACAAAGGTTTTATATATCTAGGAAATAGTATAAAAGATTTAGTTATCTCTTTTCTGAAAAATTGGGAATTATCTTTTTTTATTTCATCTATTGCTACACCCGTTCTAATAATAGAAATATTTTTCTGTCTGCCTGAGAATTTCTTAATCGATTCCATTTGCCTCTGAGAGGTTACCGTAATCCAGTCTGATTTAATAAAGGCTAATTTATAAAGGCACTTCACAATTTGATTTAACAAATCCTTTTTAGCAAAGTGTTCAGGTATTGTTTTTAATACATCTGTTCCTCTACATGTTATTATTATAGGAACCTTTATTATTGGTTTTAATAGTGTCCATAATGCATTTGGTTCAGCATATTGAATGTGAAATAAATCAATGTTGTATTTTTTAATTAAATTTTTTATGAAAAGGGATTGTTTAATGGTGTTTAATGGCTTAGAAATGGAGAAATATTTAACATTCCCTAGAAAAATAATGCCAAAATTTTCATTGATTTCTTCAACAATTTGCATGGAATAATGGTGTTCTCTACATATGAAATAGCATTTATAAGTACTTTGCAATGAAAAATACTTAACCCATTTGATATCATGGATTGAGTTTGGATCAATCAAGAATAAAATTTTCATTTTTGTTTTTGAGCCCAGATATTAAACACAAACAATGCCCATAATTTATTGACATGATTTGCTTTACCAGACTCATGCTCTATAATTAATCTTTCAATAAAATTCAAGTTCAATTTAATTAATGGGTTAGGTGTTAAAAGCTTTTCTCTAAGTTCTTTATTCATTTCATTTTTAAACCAATCTCCAATCGGAATACTAAAACCCATTTTTTTTCTGTAGATAAAATCATGATCGAAATACTTAGCCGCTATAGCTTTTAAAATGGCTTTTGGTTCGCCACTTTTATAGATTTGTTTAGGAGTTAAAGTACTTGCAAATAAAGCTAAATCTTTATCGAGAAATGGTGAACGCATTTCTAATGAGGCATACATAGAAGCTCTATCAACTTTAACCAGATAATCATTTAATAATCTGGTATGCAAAGATGAATTCATCACGAGAGTAAGTTCGGGTACATTGATCAAGCTGAGATCTTCCACAATTCGCTTATGTTCATTTTTCTGTGCTTGGCAAGCTATCGGATCGTTTGTTAGTTGATTAATCTCGAACTCATTAAATGAAAAACCTCTATTCAATAATTCATGTTTAGGATTATTAGCTTTTGATATTAATTCAGCTAATAAATTGGTTCTATACCCAGGGAAAGTGTTCTTAATAAAATCTGCACCAGCTCCGAGCCATTTAATTTTTTTTATTGAATTTAATTTATAGGCTTTATAGTAAGAATCATAGCCTCCAAAAAATTCATCCCCTCCATCACCACCTAAAACAACTTTTTCAGTTCGACTCACCTCTTTGCTAATTAGGTAACTTGGAATCATTGAACTATCTGCAAATGGCTCACCATATTCGTATATTAAATCTTTAATACCATCTAATGAGGTTGAATTAATTTCTAATCTCGTATGATTTGTGCCAAATTGACGAGCAACTAAATCAGAGTATTTAGATTCATCAAATTCCTGACTTGAGTTAATAACCGAATAGGTATTAATCTTTTGGGGAGAGTTTTCAGCCATTTTAGCTACTACAAGACTTGAGTCAAGTCCGCCACTTAATAAGGCGGAAACTCTTACATCAGCTACCAAACGTTTCTTTATCGCTGTATTTAATAAAGAGTTAGTATTTTCTGCTATTTCGTCAAAGGTTAATTTACAATCAGATGAGAAATTAAGATTCCAAAATGATTTTGAAACAAATGAATAGTTATTATTCAACCTAATAGTTGCATAGTTTCCAGGCTTTAGCTTATGAATTTCATTCCAAATAGATTGCTCTTCTGGAGTGGATAATTCAGCTAAATAATAACCAAAAGCATACGTATTTAACGTTGGTGATTGAGGAAGAAGGTTTTTAACACTTCTTATATCAGAACTAAACACAAAATGATTTGGGGAATGATGATAATAAAGAGGTTTTTTACCAAATCTGTCACGTGCAATAATTAAAATGTTTTTAGAAAAATCAAATATGCCAAAAGCAAACATGCCATCTATTTTATGAAGCATAGTTTCAATTCCCCAGTACTCGTAAGCATTTACAATAACTTCAGTATCAGAGTTAGTTTTAAATTCTACTCCATTTGCAATTAACTCAGATTTAATTTCTTTATAATTATAAACCTCGCCATTAAAGCTAATCAATGTCTTACCTGAATAACTTTTAAATGGTTGATTTGAATTAGTATTTAAATCAATAATGCTAAGCCTTGTGTGCCCAAATGCAATAAAATTTTTCTCAAAACTAAGATATTGTCTATTTGAACAATCTGGACCTCTATATTTTAAAAAAGCCAGTGATTTTTTGAAATTACTTTTAAATTCATTACCGACTTTTTCATTGGTTAAATATCCTAATATTCCACACATAGATACTAGCTTCTATTTAAACCCCCTTAAAATATACTTAATTTTGTTTTTCAGCCTTCTTTTAAAAGAAAGTTGAAAATATTTAGGCATGTTTTCGGTGTCAATTTCTTTTGGTTTATTCTTTAAAATAATTATTTGGTAATCATTTTCTACAGTATAAATGCTGTAAGAAATCAATTGATGTATGTAAAAATTTAAAGGATAAATAACATTACATAATTCATTGGTGTAGATTGGCTGATCAATAATTTGTAGTCTGTCATCTTTAATTTTCACATGCCACTCTAGAAAGTTTGGGTGTGGAATATGTATAAAAATGAAGCCATCTAACTTTAGGAGTTTTTTCAAATTACTAAAAAAACTCTGATGAAGTTCAAGTGGAATGTGTTCAATAACATCCGGTAACACTATAACATCAAATTCATTGTTAATAGATTCCTTAGTTAAATCTTTTACTTCACATTTTACATTATTATATTTTGAAAGCCGCTGTCTTGCTAATTCAATACTTTGCTCACTAATATCTACTGCATGAAGACTACCCTCACTTGATAAAAATCTTGCTAGTAATTCGGATACGGTACCAATTCCACAGCCTATCTCTAATACTTTAAAATTTGGTTGAAGTCCAAATTTCTCAAGGTGATATTGAATGCTTAAATGGCGATTATTTATACCTCGTTGAAATTGTTCTTTTGAAAATTCATCATAAAATTTACTGACTTCAGACATGTTTTGCTTTTCTTAAGATATAGATTGTATTTAATAATTGTTCTAATGAAATTATAGTTGCGTAAAGCCAAACAAGTTGGATAAAACTCATTGTGGAGTTCATAATTAAGGTAATGCCAACAATTAAACTTATAAATGAGAATAATTTAAAAAACAGATTGTTTTTTTGCTTTTCGTAAATTAAAAAGGCACCTCCAATTGCATTTGATATTAACATTAAACTAAAAGGAACACAAAGTATTTTGATATAGGTTATACTTTCAATCCATTTTTCGCCCAGATAGAAATTCACAAAATAAGGTGAAAAAAAGAATAAGAGAGAGTATACAAATAAAGAAAGTAAAGTTATTAAAGAAAACAATTTAAAAAGTGTATTTCCCTTAAACCCTTGTTCTCTTTCTTCTGATAATTTTTTTGTTATAAGTGGATTTAAAGAATTGGCCAATAATAATAATGGAATGCCTACCATACTTATCGCCATGGTGAAATAACCAATTTGTTCCACAGAAAAATATATAGCGAAAATCCAAATGACTAATTGACCTGAGAATTTATTTAGAAAAGTAGTGGGCAAATTAAACTTGGGGTATAAATGGTTATCCCTAACCGTGTTCTGTATCGTTCTTAGTTTTTTGAAATTTTTTATTTTCAAAAAACTAATTTTGAAATTTACTTTATACAGTTGGTAGAATATATTATTAAACTTCCCTACTAATTCAGCTATAAAAAGGCCTAGTTTATGATGTATAAAAAGTCCTATTACTATGCTGGAAGCTTTATTTGATATAGTATCGGTTAAATTAACTACAACGTTCCTCTTAAATTTTTTTTCTTTAATGTTGAGATTGGCAAAAACTTCCGATACAGTTACTAGAATTGAAAAAAATGTAATTACTAATAAATGACCTATAGTAAAATCGAATCCTACTATAGAAGCGAGTTTTGTTTTAAATGTATCATTAAACAATAATAATAAGGTACCAGTAACAAGAAAAACTAAATTTGAATAAAAGGAATAGCCTATAATACCAGAAATAGATGCGTTTAATTTTGATTTCTTTAACACAATCACAGCACTAGGCAATGATAAATTAGTAAAGAGAACTAAATTGATTAAGATTGAATTTAAGATTGCGTATATGCCATAATCTTGTGGAGAGTAAATTCTTGCAATAATTGGTGTTGAAATAAATGTAAGTGCAGCAATTACAATTTTGGAACTTAATATTAAAAAGAAACCTTTGGTATATTCAGATTCCTTTAATGAGTTAGAAATTCTTAAATTCAATTTATTCTGCTTTTTTTAACCAAACACATAACTGCATACCAGTATCGGTTTTTCTCATAATAGGTCTTAAAATAGGATCAAAAACTTTAGGGAGGTTTGTGGGGCAAACATAGTAACCAAAATCTTCTATTTTATAATTATTGTGGATCCCATTAAGCTTAAAAGAATCTACAGTAAATTCATGTAAGTGAAATGGACTATGCATTGGACTCAAATTTGTCACATAGTCAAGTCTTCTTAACTTATATCCTAAATTTATTATTTTGGCAGATAACCAATTTGAATTTGGTACCTCAATATGAATAAATCCCCCAGGCTTCAACCATTTTAAGGCCTTAACTAATGCCTCATTCGGATTGTACACATGCTCAAAAACAGCTCCAAAACTAATAAAGTCAAAAAACTCATCTTCAAAACTAGCCTCTTCAATTGATTTCATTTCCAGTTTACCTTTATCAATTCCCATTTTCTCTGTTGCCATTTTATAAAAAGAAGGGGAAGGCTCTATTCCATATGAATCAAACCCTACATTTTGTAAGGCTATCATTTGTTTCCCTAATCCTGCGCCTATATCCAGGCTCTTTAAATTTTTCTGAAAGGGCTTTAATCTTTTGAACCATTCAATCTCTCCTTTAAAATAATTTTCATCAATTTTAAAATATTCTTCTCTCCAATATTTCTTAGGATCAACGTTATAATGGTCAGCAATACTATCAGGAACAGGTTGCGGGTTTGAAAAAATCAATCCACAATTGTTACATTTCATCACTGTAGTGGTTATACCGGAAAGTAAATGAGGCTTAAAACCTTGTGATTTATTTAGCCTTTTCCCCAATACTTTAAACTGGATGCTTGGTGCCTGGCACATATTGCAGTTTCCAATTTCATAATAAGTATAGGTAATTAACTTTTTGGGTTCTAAATTCATGAATGTAAGTGATGAAGTATAATATCTTTGATTTTATCTTAAAGTTGATGCCTTCCGTCTGGTTGACAACTTTAATAATTTATTTTTTATCTCAGCCTAAAAATCGCTCTTTTGCAGCCTTTATGCCTGAAAAAAATCTTTTAACACTACCTTTTATCCCTTCGGTATTTTTATAGATAGTATTATGTGCAGTGGCTTTTTCATGGTCAGGCCTGTCTTCAGTATAGTAATATGTTGCTATTGATTTTCTATTTATCTCATAAGGTACATCTACAGCTTGCGGGTGTCCGTGATATGATATTTGATTAGTCTCAAATATTACACACTTATTCCAGTTAGGAGTTATTTTTTCCAATAGTTCTTTTTTATCATTGGTGAAATCCCATAACTCCAGATTCCCGCCCCAATTTTCCTCCCACTTTTCATTCATGTAAACCAAAACATTTAGCCTTCGGTGATATTTGGTTTTTGGATGTATATTGTAATCTATGTGTACGTTTAAATAGGCACCATTGATCGATTGATGTAAGCCACCCCCAAACAATTCATCATCAGCAATTAAAGGCAGCTCCATATCTGTTAGTGAATTAAGCCAATTTAAAAACTCCTCACCATTTAGTTCATCAAACACTTGCTTAAAAATGGAACCTTCCTCAAATTTTGTTTTCTGAAATTTATTTTTCTGATCCAGATAAGTCGTCCCATCCCACTTCCCGTCAGTTATAGTAGGGTAGCTTTCATGAATTTCTTTAGCTTTTTCTTTGTAAAAGAAATCTTCAATAGTGATATAGCGAAAGGGTTTTTTGCTCTGATATAAAATCCGTAATTGATCTAAATCGTTGTTTAGCTTGTTTATATTTATAAGATTCATAACTCTGCTTTATAATATCAAATTTAAGGTTATCTCCAAGGCATAATTGAAATGAATTTGGTTTTTATCCCGATAATATATTGCTTGCCCAAGCTTTATATGCTGATAAAGGTGCATGTCATGTATATTTTTATTAATTTTTCTTTATCAATAAAGGCGAAAATAGAATTTATTTCCTACCCTTTTTGCTACGGCTCCGCCCTTTCAGTCCCATTTTTGGAACCTGGCGGGTGGCTAAAATTTTTGTTTTGGTTCGTGAGAAGCAAAACAAAGGATACTTGTTAGATTAACCTCACATCCACTATTAATCTATCAATTAAAAATGATGTCTGAGGCCTTTATTTCCCTCTACTCCTTCTCTTATTTTTTTTACTTTGGCTTTACTTACTTCAGCTGTCAAACTCAAGCCTAAGCTTTCAATATATATAATCACTTTATTCCCTTGGATATTTCTTACAAGGCCCTCTTGTCCTTTCATGCCCCCATGTTCTATTTGAACTGTATCTCCTGGAATAATTGGTTCTACACTTACATCTTCAAATTCTCCTAACAATTTTTTAATAGCTTCAATTTCTTTAGGACGTATTTTGGCATCTTTTCCGAGGTGACGAACAAAGCTCACAACCCCAGGTGTTTGCAATATGCTTAATCGCTCTGTGTCATTTTTAAATTTGACAAAAACATAGGAAGAAAAGACAGCTACATTCACCTTCTTCTTTCTATCAGTCCATTGCCTTAAAACAGTTTGTGTTGGGCAATATACTTCTACTCCTTTTTCAGAAAGCCTTTCTGCCACCTTTTTTTCAGTTCTGGATTTTGTATAAATAGCAAACCAATTTTCCATTAAGTGCATTATAACATTTTAAATGAGGGGTTCATATAGTTTATCCAAATATAACTTTCATATGTAATATAGTTTTGGTTAAAGATTATTCCAGTAAGACCAGTCTTGCCCAATTTTGTAAGGTAATACTCGCTTGAAATACAAAACATATGAAGTGAAAATAGAAGCAAAGAAGATAAAGACCAATAAATTTTGAAGTGCTTTAATACTAGATGTTTTTTCCGCCCCACTACCAATTAAGAATGTTGTTAAAATAATTCTTTGGCAAAGGTAATGGATTTTGATTGAAAAGAGGGAGTTGGAAAACTACTATGTAGCGACAGAATTAAGTGGATAGTCGAAAATTTAGGGATGTTGCTTTATAGAAGCTGATTTTATTCATCAAAAAGTAAAAAAACTCTCTACTGGCCAATCTGCCCAGTAGCATTAGACTGTTAGTTATCAACCTCCATTGCCTGTCAGTAAATGATTGTCTTTTTTCCAGTCAGTAAGCAGTAAAGTTTCGTGGAGACACGAACCTTGGCGAACCATGAATATGGCAGAGTAAAAATGGATTAGTGATCCCCCTGAGGACAACGGTTGGTTTTGTAGCCTTACAAACAATTAGCAAGGATCTTTCTTCTGGCAGAACCACCCTGACTGCCCTCGTCCTGTGTTCCCACAGACGAGCATGCAAGTTTGTTACAATCTCCATTCCCTATCAATAAATGATTATTCTTTTCCAGTCAGTAAGTAGTAAAGTTTCGTGGAGACACGAACCTTGGCGAACCGTGGAGATATGAATATGGCAGAGTAAAAATGGATTAGTGGCCCCCTGAGGACAACGGTTGGTTTTGTAGCCTTACAAACAATTAGAAAGGATCTTTCTCCTGATAGAGCCACCCTGACCGCCCTCGTCTTGTATCCACAGGCGAGCAGGGCAACTGTTTGTAGCCTTGCCAACAAATTTGAAAGATTTATAACCGTACCTTTCATTCAGGGCAATAAAGTTTCGTGGAGACACGAACCTTGGCAATCTGTGGTGTTAATTGGCAGGCAAATGGAATCAGCTCCTTCCTGTTAGATGATAAAGGTCGAGGAAGAGATGAATACCGTATAGCTTTACTTTAACGAGCTCCCTCTCTATTGGAGAGGGTTGGGGTGAGGCTAAAGAATATCATTATATTTTCTAAAATAATTTTTATTAATTACTGTAGTTATTAATTTAGAAATTTAAGGTATAGCATTTGTGCTGAAGCAAATGACTAAGCAGGTTACTTTTAAAAAAACATTCCTATCCTTTCTTATGTGGAAAGCAATTATCCTTTGGTTAAGAAATTTTTTCGGTTTCTCCAGAAACGAGGCTAACGGATTTGTAATATTACTCTTCCTCATGATCATGGTGCTTTTTGCACCTTTAATATCCAAACAAATCCTTCTACAAAACCAATCAGGCCTATTGTTGGAATCTGATCCTCGTAAATTAGACAGCCTTTTAGCAGTGTTGGATAAAAACCTGGTGGAGGGCAGTAAAAATGAAGGAAATGAAGAAAAGTATAAGTTAACAGATTTCGATCTTAATACTGTAAGTTCAGAGAAACTACAATCATTTGGGTTGCCTGCTTTTTTGGCCGATCGCGTACTTAAATATAGGGAAATGGTAAAGCCCTTTGAGAAGCCGGAGGACTTCTTGAAAGTTTATGGGATTGATTCTTCCAATTACTTAACGTTCAGGCCTTATATAAAAATAAAAAAACAAGCTAAATCCCGAGTTGATTCGAAAAGTGATGAGCAAAAAGCAACAGGGAATTTAAAAGATTCATCTGCAAAATATGAAGAAAGCAATAAAGTAAAAGATTCCAATTATCACCTGAAAGCTTTTGACATTAACCGGGCAGATACGGTACAACTCCAAAAAATTTATGGCATAGGCTCTGTATTTGCTCAGCGAATTATAGAATACAGAGATCTTTTAGGTGGGTTTGTTAATGAGCAACAGTTGAGGGAGGTTTATGGACTTAAATCTCCAAATCTGGATTCCCTCCGGAAATATGCTAAAATTCAAGAGCCTCTTCATCTGGATAAACTAAACATTAATACGCTACCAGAAGAAGAATTGGCAAAGCATCCTTATATTTCCTACAAACAAGCCAAACTGATTCTTGCCTACAGAGAAGCACATGGTGCTTATGCTGAGCCCGATGATTTATTGGAGATCAAAATTCTGGATTCAGCATTTGTCAAGAAAATTGGAAGCTATTTATCATTTGAAGTGGAGTAAGATAAAAAAATTAAACCCTTTGCTCAACTCTACGGATTTTCAATAAGGTACTCTTGATAAGTACTCCAATGTTCGAAAACCAAATAAACTTTGCTCGAGAAAGCGGGTGGGAGGACAAAAAGGCGGGGAGCGCGTGGAATTGCAGCGTGGGAGCATCTTTTTGTCTTGATTTTTTCTATCTTTTGCATCAAGGCAAAAGATTGAGAGTAAAATTTGGTCTAAAAATGCTGGAAATTAAACATCAATATTAAATGAAATTCTGCCTTAGGAGGTTTTGTCCTTATATTTAAATTTTGTAAATTTTAATATAAAGGCAAGGATACCGCGTTTATAGGTGAAATTTATTTTTCATGAGGAGCCTCAATAATTGAGAGTCTTTTACTCAGGCTTTTTGAATAGTGTATCAAAAAAGGCAATTCAAATACCCCCCCCCCCGGAATTAGCTCGGGAGCACCTTTCCCGCAACCCATTATTGAAGCTTCAGTTTTTACCATTAAACAAGAAAATCCAATCTTTTGAGGCTCTCAAACCGTTGAATGGTATTTGATAGGATTGGATAATTGAAACTGAGCATTATTTAAAATAATTATACCAATAAACTCATAAATTTTTATAAATTTAACATTGCTAAAATCTTTTTTGCATGCATGAAATTCTGAGTTACTATTTGAAAAGGCTTACCAATTTATCGAGCAGCAATCGCTCTCTGTTATTGTTGAGACTCATTTCAGATCAGGCGATAGATTTGCATGACTTTGACTTTATTCTTAATAAACCCTCATTTTCCCTTATTGAAGCTTTACTGGCTCAGAAAAAGGAGATTCCCCTGGCGGCTATTTCTGATCCGCGAATGGAATCGAATAACATTCTCAGTAAGAAACTGAAAAAATTACAGCGCATAGAAAAATTCATCTATGATGAAAGAGGGGCGAAGGATTTATATGTAGGCTGGCCATTCGTGCGTGGAAAGCTACAAGGTGGTACGATGGTACGTTGCCCTCTGATATTTTTTCCTGTGGAAATTCTACAAAAGGACGATCAATGGGTGATTCAGTTGAGGGAAGAAGTGAACATCACTTTCAATAAAACTTTCTTGCTGGCTTATGCCTTCTTCCATGGTATTAAAATTCATGATGACTTACTGGAAAAGGTATTTGAGATTTACGATTCGGATAGCCGGGTATTCAGAACACAGCTCTACCAGATATTTAAAGAAAGTACTGTTAATTTGAATTTCAATCAGGATAATTTTATTGACAAATTACAGCCTTTTCAGAATTTCAAGAAAACAGATTTTGAAGAAGAGCAAAAGGAAGGGGAAATAAAACTTTTTCCAGAAGCTGTATTGGGTATTTTCCCTCAGAGTGGCTCTTACCTCGTTCCTGATTATTCTTTTATGCTGGAACAAGATCAGAAAGTACAGGATATAGAAGAGTTTTTTTTGAGCAGGAATCCTGATAAATCAGAAAATGAACTCGATGTTTATCGGCAGAAATATCGGTTTATTGACACCATTAAAGAAGAAGAAACTTTCAGTGTATTCCCAATGGACGCTTACCAGGAAAATGCACTGAAAGCGGTAAAAAAAGGAAATTCATTGGTGGTTCAGGGTCCCCCTGGCACCGGGAAATCACAGTTGATCAGTAATTTAATTACTGATTTTATTGCAAGGGGCAAAAAGGTACTGGTAGTATGCCAGAAACGTGCTGCTTTGGATGTACTTTATCAAAAGCTACAGTCTATTGAGATGGATGCCTTTGCTGCTTTGGTGCATGATTTTAAAAATGACAGGAAGAAAATTTTTGAACACATCCAAAGTCAGATTGAAAGGGTAGATGAATATGAGTCCAGGAACAATGGATTAGATGCTGTGCAAATCCAAAGGGAATTCCTTCACGCCAGCCGTAGAATTGACCAGATAGTAGAAGAGCGGGAAGAGTACAGGCAAGCGTTCTTTGATGAAAAGGAATGTGGCATTTCTGCCAAGGAATTGTACCTGAACTCAGACAATAAGTTGCCGATTGTTAACATGAAGCAGGTTTACAGGCATTTTAAGCGATCTGAAATCCGGAAATTTTCTGATAAGATTGTGCACTATCAAAGCTATGTGGATGATTTCAGTAAAGATCAGTTCATCTGGAATGACAGAGTGGATTTCACCAATTTCACTTTGTCTGATAAAAAAATCATGCTGCAGTTACTTAAGCAGATTCCGGAATTTATAGCTGAAACAGGTGAGAAAGCCAAAAAATTGGTAGGTTCCCAAATGTCGTTAAAGGAATTTGAGGATGTAGCAGATCACAAAAACAAGTTGATGGAGCTTCATACCTTGTTGGATCCGAAAGTCTTTTCATACCTAATCCACCTGCTGGAATTTAGCGATGAAAACACCAATCTACTTTGGCTATCCAATATTCAAAGGATTATCAATGACTGCTTCAAAAATGGTGGTATAGAAAGTAGCTTATCAGGCAATAACCTTGGAATGCTTCAGAATGTACTACAAGTAAGAAGCCAATCCAGGAAAAGGCCTACTCAATATATCAATTGGCATTTGTTTTCAAAAGAAAAATACTTTCTTAAGAAAGTAGCTGTAGCCAATGCTGTTTCAACCAATAAAGAAGGAATTCAACAGTTGGAAAGGCTATTGGACAACAGGCTGAACTTTGAACATAACATGACCAAACTGAAAAAACAGGAATGGTTAAAAGAGGTGCCTGATAGTAAAGACCAGCTTCAGCTGAACGAATGGTTTGAAGAACAGAAAAATGCTATTAAAGCAAAAGAAATACTCAGTTCATTCACCAATTTTAAGGAGTTCTCGCTTTTCAAAGAGGGAACATTACAAAGCTTTCTGACAAAGATTGAAACCATTATTCAATTATCGGAAAACTTAATTGAGGAAAAGGAAAAATGGAAAGAGTATTTTACCAGAACCCAGATTGATCATTTAGAACAACATGGGCTGGTACCCAATTACCTTCATACTTTTAACAAGTATTTTGATGAGTTGGTAGATTTCGATAAAATGTATGAGCTCATGGAGCCGCATGAAAAAACGGTGCTAAAATCTATGGATGAAGCTGATTTCCCCATTGATCGAAATAATGTAAAGCAAGTATTTGTAAATAGTATTTACATCTCCTGGCTGGACCATATAGAAACAAAGTATCCAATACTTCGGGATGTTTCCACCAGAAAATTTGATAAGAAGACGGATGAACTACAGGCGGCCATTGAAGAGAAATGGCGATTAAGCAGTGAAATACTAACCTTAAAGGTAAGAGAGAAAACCTTCGTAAACCTGGAGTATAACAGGTTGAACAACAGAGTATCCTATCGTGATTTAAGCCACCAGGTAACAAAGAAAAGACAAATTTGGCCTGTGAGGAAATTGATTCAGGAATTCCATGAAGAACTTTTTGACCTCATTCCGTGCTGGATGGCGAGCCCTGAATCTGTATCAGCTATTTTTCCTATGGAGGAGATATTTGACCTGGTTATTTTTGATGAGGCATCCCAGTGTTTTGTTGAAAAGGGGATTCCTGCCATGTACAGAGGTTCACAGGTAGTAATAGCAGGTGATGACAAGCAACTTAGCCCGAATGATTTGTACAAAGTACGTTGGGAGGAGGATGAGCCTGAGAATGTAGATCTGGAAATTGATTCCTTATTGGATTTGGCTAATAAATATTTAATGAATGTTCATCTGGGCGGACATTACAGAAGTAAATCCCTTGATTTAATTGAATTTTCGAACCGTCATTTTTATAATAATAAACTCAGGTTGCTGCCTGACTTCAATTATATCAATCAGGCAGATCCGGGGATTGATTATATCAAGGTTGCTGGGGTTTGGGAAAACCAAAAGAATGAAATTGAAGCCCTCAATGTAGTGGATATCATTAAGGAATACCTGAAGAACGAACCTCAAAAGGAAATAGGAGTGGTCACTTTTAATGCTCCGCAGCAAGGCTTAATATGGGATATTCTGGAAGAACAAATCAGTGCGGGAAATATTCAGTTACCGGATAAATTCTTTGTAAAGAACATTGAGAATGTACAGGGGGATGAGAAGGATGTAATTATTTTTAGTACAGGTTACGCCCCTGATCCTAAAGGAAGAATGATAATGCAATTTGGAAGCATCAATGCATCCAAAGGTGAAAACCGGCTGAATGTGGCCATTACCCGCGCCAGGGAAAAGATCGTAATTGTCAGTAGTATTTATCCTGAGGAGCTTAAAGTGGAGGATACCAAAAATCCTGGCCCCAAGCTATTGAAGGCATATCTGCAATATGCACTGGAGGTATCAAAAGGTAAATTCAAACCACAGCCTACGCCTATGGAAAGATTTTCCAATGATTGGTTTTTAAAGAAAAAACTGGCAATTGACTTGAATAGAGTACTTGATAAAGTAGAGGCGAAAGAAGAGCTTCCTTTTGCGGATCTCAGCTTTGTGTTGAAAGATCAATATAAAGGAATGTTACTTACGGATGATGATTTGTTTTATGATAATCCGTCTGTAAAAGATATCTATGCTTATACTCCATTTATGCTACAAAAGATGAATTGGCCTTATATACAGGTAAAAAGCAGGAATTACTGGAACGATAAGGAGGAAATGATGGAACGGATTACGCAGTTTATTCAAAGGAATTGAAATTTACCTGCTTTTAATCAGTCTTAGAAAATCCTCCTTAGTAAGAATAAGGGGAGAGGTATAAAGAATTTACTCAGCAGAATTTAATTCCTGTACTCTAATACCAACAGAATAAACCCCTCTCAAAGAATCAGTTCTCATATATTGTTTTAGCTCTACTGTAAATTTCCCTTTTGTGGGAAACACCACGGAATCCTCCAGCAATACCTGATGACTATAGACATTGCTTATACCATCTCCATAAGGAGCTCCTGTTTTGGGATGAAACAATTGAATGTTTTGCAACTTTTTATCTAACACATGATCAGTGGAATCTTTCAAAGTATAATGAACATATATATTTCTGTAAGGATAATCTCCATCATTCCTTAAATTCAAATACAATTGATGTAAAGTGCTGTCATTTTCTATTTCAAAGGTAAAATCCATTGATTCATCCATTTGCCAAATCCTGTCTGGAAAGTCCAGGTTTTCTTCATATTGCCTTTCTTCTGTGCAGGCAAAAGCCACCCATAAAAGAACGATTAAAAGCGGTTTCTTTAGTTGGTTCATTCTCCTGTTTTATTATTGTTATTAGGTTTGTTGTTTTTACGAAAACGCTTTTTATTTTTCGGCTTGTTTTTGGGTCTAATAGTCTTGTCACTTTGATTGCCGGGATTATTTTCGGTGATAGACTTAGTGTTTTGCTGAGGGTTTTTTGCAGTTTCAGACTTTGGAGCCACATTGTTTTGCGGATTATTATTTCCTTTTGGCTTTCCTTTGAAGTTTTTAGACTTGCTCTTCTTTTTGGCTTTTGGCTTAGAGAACTTCCTGTCCAGACGAATTAAATCGCTGTTAATGTTGACATGATCCTCTATTTCCAATACATCTTCCAAAAGTGTTTCAGGTTTTTCTCCTTTTTGATTTAAAGTCAGTATTTCTGCAACCCTTTCTACTTTTACCGGATGCCAGATATTATCATCAGAATAGCTGAACCACATAATTCTCCTGAAGATGTCTGTTTTTTGCAGTTTGGCATTGCCAATTTGGGTTTGTATAGGCTTATTTACCTCAGGAATGCCTTTCAGGGCATCAATATAAGTATCCAATTCGTAATTTAAACAGCACTTTAAGCGTCCACACTGCCCAGAAAGCTTGCTTGGGTTGAGGGAAAGGTTTTGATAACGAGCGGCATTGGTAGACACGCTTTTGAAATCTGAAAGCCAGGTGCTACAGCATAGTTCACGACCACAGGAACCAATGCCTCCCAAACGACCTGCTTCTTGCCGCAAGGAAATTTGACGCATTTCCACACGGATTTTAAACTCTCCGGCCAACTTTTTAATCAACTCTCTGAAGTCTACCCTTTCTTCTGCTGAATAATAAAATGTGGCTTTGGTATTATCTGCCTGATATTCCACATCAGATAATTTCATATTCATTTTAAACTCACTAATGACTTCCCTTGCTCGATACATGGTAGTCATTTCACGATTCTGAACCTCATGCCATTTTTCAAGGTCTTTATCAGAAGCAATACGATAAATGGCTTTGATTTCATCATCATTTTTAACTTTCCTCCGTTGCATTTGCAGTCGTACCAGTTCGCCTTGCAGAGAAACATAACCAATATGGTGTCCGTTAGGAACATCCACTACCACAGGATCCCCTGTGTTTAATTCCAATTGGTGTACATTACGGAAAAATTCTTTTCTGCCACCTTTAAATTTTATTTCTGCTATATCAAAAGTATCGTAGTTGGGGAAATCCATATTGGAGAGCCAATCGAATGCATTCATTTTGTTGCATCCACCGGTACTACATCCCCCGTTATTTTGGCATCCACTTACAACTCCCTCTTTCTTGTTTATTCCACACGATGAGCATCCCATATTATCAATAATTTATAATTAAAGCCCATTAGAGCTTGTCTTTTCAACTTTTTACTTCCATGGCCAATAAATCTCGGCCAATATCTTTCCTGTAATACATATCCTCCCAGCAGATTTTTTTTGCTCCGCTGTATGCTTTTTCCAGGGCGGTTTCCAGATCCTTTCCTTTGCCTGTTACGGCCATTACTCTGCCGCCATTGGTGACAATATTGCCCTCTTTTTCAGTGGTTCCTGCATGAAACACAATGCACTCTTCCACTTCCTCCAAACCTTTGATAAGCTTGCCTTTTTCATATTCCCCGGGGTAACCTCCTGCCACCATTACCAGAGCAGTTGCTGTTTCATCAGAAATTTTCAGTTCTTGTTGATCCAGGGTTTTGTCTTTCAGGCTTTTAAAGAGCGAAACAATATCGCTGTTAATTCTCGGGAACACCACCTGGGTTTCCGGATCGCCCATTCTGACATTGTACTCTATCACAAAAGGTTCGCCTGCTACATTCATTAACCCTATGAAAATAAAACCCTGGTATGGGATTCCATCAGCTTTTAAGCCTTCAATAGTAGGCTTAATTACTTTTGTCTCCACTTTTTCCATGAAAGCTGCATCTGCAAATTGAACAGGGGAAACCGCACCCATACCACCGGTATTTAGCCCTGTATCGCCTTCACCTATTCGTTTATAATCTTTGGCTTCAGGTAAAATTTTATAGTTTTCACCATCAGTTAAAACAAAAACTGATAATTCTATCCCTGAAAGAAAGCCCTCTATGACCACTTTGGCACTTGCTTTACCAAATTTGGCATCTCTTAACATTTCAATAAGCGTTTGTTCAGCCTGGTCCAGATTTTCACAAATAACTACTCCCTTTCCACCGGCAAGTCCATCAGCTTTTAATACATAGGGACCACTTATACTTCTTAAATAGGTCAATCCGTCCTCCAGTTCATTTTGAGTGAAGGTAGCATAAGCCGCAGTTGGTATCAAGTGTTTTTGCATGAAGCGTTTGGAGAAATCTTTGCTTCCTTCCAATTCCGCACCTGCTTTTGCAGGGCCTATGAGTTGGATGTTTTTCAAAGAAGGTACAGTGGAAAAATAATCCGTGATTCCGGCAACCAGAGGTGCTTCAGGTCCTACAACTACCATCTCAATTTGCTCAGTCAAGCAAAAATCTCCTACGGCTTTGAAGTCGGTAGGGGATATATTAATGTTTTTAGCAACTGTTGCAGTACCTGCGTTTCCGGGAGCTACAAACAACTGGTCGCATAGCTTGCTTTCAGCTATTTTTGTGGCAAATACATGTTCTCTTCCTCCTGCACCTAATATAAGTATATTCATCAAAATTCTCTTTTTAGCATAATGACAGCTTATGACAGCTGTATTTATGAGTTCGTTCTCTTAAATCACCTTGTATAATCTACACAAATTTCGTGATTCTCCGGCAAAATGAAAAATGCCATTTGGTGTAGCTGTTTAATCATTGACTATTGGTAAAGCCCTAAGGGTTTGCCATTGACGTTGTGAAGATGTATTAATTATTCAATTAGTTCATCTTCACAAAAGTCATGATTTGCTATTCTACACCTTTTTAATTAGCATAATTGGAGAGAAATTTAATGCGCATCAGTCGCATGTCTTCTTCCGAAAATTCATCTTCAAATTCTTCCATGGCATCATCTATGCTGTCTGTTTCGGCAGATAAAAAATAATCAATGATCTCTTCCTGTTTGTCTTCATCGATGATTTGCTCTAAGTAGTAATCAAGGTTAAGTCTTGTGCCTGAATAACAAATGTTCTCTATTTCTGTGATCAACTGCTCAAAACTGATGTCCTTCATTTCGGCAATTTCTTCCAATTCAATTTTCTTATCCACTTGTTGAATAATAAAAATCTTCATTTTGGATTTGTTCACAGAGGATTTCACCATCACATCTGCTGCGGTAGTAATGTCATTTTCTTCTACATATTGTTTGATCAGGTCCAGGAAAGGCTTGCCGAATTTTTGTACCTTTCCAAGCCCTACACCATTTACAGCTGCAAGTTCATCAGAAGTTGTAGGGTAAGTAGTGGCCATTTCCTCTAATGAGGGGTCCTGAAAAATAACATATGGAGGCAAATCTTTTGACTTAGCTACTTTCTTTCTTAGTGCTTTTAACTGTGTGTAAAGCACCTCATCAAAAGATTTGGTGGCAAACGACTCTTTTTCTATTTGATCTTCATCCCCATCATCAGTATAAATATGGTTTTTGGTGAATTCTATATTTTTTGGATTCTTCAGGAATTCCTCCCCGGCTTTATTCATTTTTAATACACCAATATTCTCAATGTCTTTATCCAGGTAGCCATTTAGCATTGTCTGCCTAATAATGGATTTCCAGAATTCAGGTTCCTGGGCACTACCTACTCCGTGTATCTCCAGTTTGTCATGGCTATAGCTGGTTACGTACTGATCTTTTGAACCTCTGATTACATTCACCAAATGATTCATCCCAAAACGTTCACCGGTAAGTTTCACTGTTTTTAAAGCAATGATCATTTCTTCCTTGCCTTCAAACTTTTCTTTCGGATGAACACAATTGTCACATTTTCCGCAAGTATCAGTATAGGTTTCACCAAAATAATGAAGTAGCTGCTTTCTCCTACATACTGATGACTCTGCATAGGAAGACATTTCTTCCAAAAGAAGTTTAGCATTTTCCTTTTCTGTAACAGGCTTGTCCTTATTGAATTTTTCCAGTTTTAAGATGTCGTTATAGCTATAAAACATCAGGCAATCTCCCACCAGGCCATCGCGTCCTGCACGGCCGGTTTCCTGGTAATAACCTTCTACGGATTTAGGTGTGTCATAATGCACAACAAAACGAACATCCGGTTTATCTATTCCCATACCGAAAGCAATGGTAGCTACAATTACATCTACATCTTCATTCAGAAAGTTGTCCTGATTTTTCATCCTCACATTGCCATCAAGACCGGCATGGTAAGGAGCTGCATTGAACCCATTCACATTCAAGAATTCCGCGATTTCCTCTACTTTTTTACGACTTAGGCAATAGATGATACCACTTTTTCCTTTTCTGTCATTCAAAAAACGAATAAGTTGTTTTTTGGCCTGGTTTTTTGGCCTTACTTCGTAATACAAATTCTCCCTGTTAAAGGATGATTTGAATACATTGGCCTGTTCCATATTCAGGTTTTTCTGAATATCCAGCTGTACTTTAGGTGTGGCCGTTGCAGTAAGTGCTATGACAGGTATATCAGCAATTTGCTGAAGGATGGCTTTGATCTTCCGGTATTCCGGCCTGAAATCATGACCCCATTCGGAAATACAGTGGGCTTCATCAATGGCGGCAAATGAAATATGGGCCTTTTGTAAAAAAGCTACATTTTCCTCTTTCGTGAGAGATTCCGGTGCTACATATAATAACTTTAAATTACCATTTAGTACTTCTTTTTTTACTCTGTTTACTTCTGTTTTGGAAAGGGTAGAATTTAGAAAACGTGCATTCACACCTAATGCATTTAAGGTATCCACCTGATTTTTCATCAGGGCGATCAATGGGGAAACTACAATAGCTGTGCCTTCTTGTGAAAGTGCAGGTAATTGGTAGCATAATGATTTTCCTGCCCCGGTGGGCATGATTACAAAAGTATTTTTCTTTTCGAGTATGTTCTTCATAATCAGCTCCTGCTTGCCCCTGAACTGGTTATATCCGAATACTTCTTTTAATTTTTCCTTTAAAGTAGCTTGTTGCGCTTCTATCATCTCTTTAACATCAATTGCTTGATTAATTCTTAAATATATATCTTTGTGTCAAATTTAGTTCCTTAACACCAGATACTTTGAATTTAAGAAAAAATATTATAAAAATAGCTCAAAATGTACTTATTAATGAGGCAAAAGCGATAAATGATTTGGTCGGTTACCTTAATAATGATTTTGAGCAGTGTGTAACTGAAATACTCAACGCCAAAGGCCGTGTGGTTATTACCGGAATTGGCAAAAGTGCTATCATTGCACAGAAGATTGTGGCTACCTTAAATTCCACAGGAACACCTTCTTTATTTATGCATGCTGCTGATGCCATTCATGGTGATTTGGGGATGGTGCAAAAGGATGATGTGATGATTTGCATTTCTAAAAGTGGTAACACCCCCGAGATAAAGGTTTTAGTGCCATTATTGAAAAGAAGAGGGTCCAAATTAGTGGCTCTGGTGAGCAACACCGATTCTTACCTGGCACAGCAGGCAGATTTTATTCTTAATGCCACGATAGGTCAGGAAGCGTGTCCTCTTAATCTGGCACCTACCACCAGTACTACAGCTCATCTGGCTTTGGGGGATGCGTTAGCTGTTTGTTTGTTGGAAGCACGTGATTTCTCTTCGGATGATTTTGCACAATATCATCCCGGTGGTTCATTGGGAAAACAATTATACTTAACTGTTGAGGAATTAATCAGGCAACATCAATTGCCGGTAGTAAAAGCAACAGCTAATTTTAAAGAAGTGATTTTTGAAATTTCCGAGAAAAGACTTGGAGCTACTTCAGTGGTGGATGAAGAAGGGTTGTTAATTGGGATAATTACAGATGGTGATTTGAGAAGGCTAATGGAAACCGACCGTGATATTCATCAAATTATAGCCAGTGACTTTATGACAAGCAATCCTATTACCCTTTCCGGGGAAGATTTTGCCGTAAAAGCCTTGCAAATAATGCAAAGTAAAAACATTACTCAAATTGTGGTCGTAAATGGTGGTAAACCCATAGGTTTTGTGCATCTTCATGATCTGTTAAAAGAGGGGATTGCGTAACTTAAGGACACAAAATAATATAAAGTACTCCACTGATTTTGCCTGCAACAACCACAAATAAACCAGATACTGATGAATGAGAATAAATACGTAGTGATCATGGCCGGAGGGACGGGTACTCGTTTATGGCCAGTAAGTACAAGCCAAAAACCCAAACAATTCCATGATTTATTAGGTGTAGGGAAATCATTGTTACAAATGACGTATGACAGGTTTGCCACTCATTTCAGGAAAGAAAATATTTTTATTGTTACCAATAAGGACTACGAAGGTTTAGTGCAGGAACAAATACCTGATATTGGTGAGGACCAATTGCTATTGGAGCCTAATAAAAGAAATACTGCGCCCTGCATAGCTTATGCTGCCTATAAAATTGCTTCACGTAATCCTGATGCTATTATGGTAGTTGCCCCTGCCGATCATCTAATTTTAAAGGAGGAAGTTTTTCACCAGGCCATTTCAATAGCAGTGGATAGTGCTTCCAAACAGGACCAGTTGATTACTTTGGGTATGCATCCTAACAGACCTGAGACAGGCTACGGTTATATTCAATATATCCCTGATTCTGCTGCTCTTAAGAAAGTAAAAACCTTTACTGAAAAGCCTGAACTTGAACTGGCTGAAAAATTTATTGAAAGTGGTGATTTTGTATGGAATGCCGGTATTTTTATTTGGTCTGTAAAAAGCATAATAGCTTCCTTTGAAAAATTCCTTCCTGATTTAGCGGAGATTTTTTCTGATGGGGATGAGCCTTATTACAGTGCCAATGAAAAACTTTTTATCAATAAGGCCTACACACAATGCATGAATATATCCATAGATTTTGCTATTATGGAAAAGGCAGAGAATGTGTATGTGCTGCTAATGGATATTGGCTGGTCTGATTTGGGTAATTGGGATTCCTTGCATGAGATTAGGGAAAAAGATATTGACAATAATGTAAAACCCGATAATGTTCTCTGTTTTAATGCTACTGACAATATTGTTACTTTGGATCAAAGCAAGCTCGTAGTAATTCATGGTCTTCAAAACTACCTTGTTTCAGAGCAAAATGGTGTGATCCTTATTTGTAAAAAGAATGCAGAAAAGGAAATCAAGGAAATGGTCAATTCTGTCAAAAATCAAAAAGGAGAAGGTTTTATTTGATTTTGGCCTCCTTTGATGCTTAATTCTCTATATAATTAGCTTAAGTTAAGTCGTTTTTTTTATGACCAATCCCTGCTGTAGCAAGAAAAAAAACAAAATAATCAAATTAAAGTTTACAGTGGGATTACTTCTTGCTTGTCAACTAATTTGCCTTGACCTTTATTCCTCCAACCCTCATTTAATTTCCGATTCTTCTAAAGTGAATAAAAAACGTTTGGCTTTAGTGGTAGGAGCTGAAGCTGCTTTTTATACTGCCGGAATGTTATACTTGTCAGAGGTGTGGTATTCCAATGATCAGGCAGTTCCTTTTCATTTCTATAAAGACCAAACAGGCTGGTTGCAAATGGATAAATTCGCTCATAGTTATGTAGCATACTATGAAAGTTATGCCGGTTACCATGCCTTAAGATGGTCAGGCCTTAGTAAGACTAAAGCGCTGTGGTTTGGAGGTACGCTGGGTTTTGTCCTACAACTTCCGGTAGAGGTTTTTGATGGATTATATGAAGGTTATGGTTTTTCACTTAGTGATGTGGTGGCAAATGGTTTTGGTTCAGCTTTGTTTATGGCACAGCAACACTTTTGGGATGAGCAAAAGATCATTCCCAAATTTTCTTTTTATCCTTCTGCTTATGCTGAAATCAGACCGGGAACATTAGGTAGAACTTTTGGTGAGCAGTTGGTTCAGGATTATAATGCCCAAACATATTGGTATTCCTTCAGCCCGGCTGCATTTATGGAAAAAAGTAACTGGCCGGAGTGGCTGTGCTTTTCGTTAGGTTATAGCGGAGCAGGCATGCTTTCTGAATTTGAGAATCCAGAGTTTATCTACGGGGAATCTGTTGAACATATTGAAAGGTACAGACAATATTACCTTAGCATGGATGTGGATCTGAGGAAGATAAAAACCAATAGTGTTTTCCTGAAGGGGGTGTTTCAGGTGTTGAACATCATTAAGATTCCTGCCCCTGCTATTGAGTTTAACAGAATAAATGGCATTGAATTTCATCCTTTGCATTATTGATATACTTCATTAATCTTGAGGATATATTTCAAATGGAAGTGTATCTCACTCCTTTTTTGAAAGGGGTGAGGGGAATCCTTAGTTCTAATCTAATAATACTAATTTTCTAATCAGGAGATCCTGAATCAAGTTCAGGATGATGTGCGTTTTCATGTTACATCGTTCTTACGCCAATTTTCAAAATTTACTCTCTTATCAATCCGTAAAATGGAATGAAAAAAGCCCGCCCTATACAGGCAGGCTTTCATATACTCTTTCAAAAGAATATTTTAATACATAAAATAGAAAGCTGCAATCAAGCCTACCATCACTATTAAAATAGGAATTACCACAGGCCAGTTAACTTCTTCTTGCTCATCCATTGGATCAGCTCCTTTTTTATTACTTACTTCAGTTTTCATAATTATTTTTTTTGAACAATTCATTTATTGATTGAAAAGAGTTCAGGTCATTTTCATGAGATTGATATCTCATGAAATCATTCTACAACCTTTGATGAGCTCTGTAAAGAAAATGAAGGGAAGTATTTATGGAGCGTTAATGCATATTTTAGGCCACCGAAGCAATGAAAGGATCATCGGCTTTTCATTCCTATTTATTGGGCTGGCCAAAGCCACAATAGGAGTTCTATAATCAGGTGTGAATGTTCTATGAGAATGTGTGTCCGGAGAACTGTTTTTTACTTCTGTACTTGTCTGGGAGAAGGAAACAGGAAGGGTATAAGATTTCTCTATATCGTTTTTAACACCATAGAAGTGGGAGTCATGTGAAGGGCTGAATTTTTCAGCAAAAAGCCCAATTGGCCTTATAAAAAGGCAGAAGATGTAAAAAACAAGTAGAAAACTTGAAATGGGTTTCATCTATTGATTTCCGGAGTATTGTACCGATTGGTGCAAATAACGTAGATTTTACAATAAAGATTTCAAGTTGATTGAAATTTATTTTCAGGTATTTCTCAGCTCTTTCATAGTATAAAATGTTTTTGGTCGGTTACTTGAATATAAGACCACAAACCTCCATATTTCTGAAGGCCTTGTGGTCTCAATTTTACTCTTTTTAATCAATTTAAGGCTTATGATAAAACTCAACTTCACCACTGGCTACATCGTACATGCCACCGGCAATTCCTATGGTACCTTCATCCAGCATCTCTTTTAAAACAGGACTTTTTTCTTTGATCTGTTGCATGGTAAGCTCAACATTTTTATCAGCCACTTTTTGTACATAATCAGCATTTTGAGAATTTCGCTCACCGTCTACAGAAACAGCTTCTACAGCTGGTTTAAGCTTTTTTAACATTCCGGTAAGATTGCCTAATTCTACATTGTCGCAAACACCTTTTACTGCTCCGCAACTGGTATGTCCCAATACAACAATAAGTTTTGAACCAGCTACTTTACAAGCAAACTCCATGCTGCCCAAAATATCCTCATTCACAAAATTACCGGCAATTCTCACACTGAAAATATCTCCCAACCCCTGATCGAAAATAAGTTCCGCAGGAACACGTGAATCAATACAACTAAGAACTACAGCAAAAGGATACTGCCCTTCCCTGGTTTCATTTACCTGTTGCAAGAGGTTACGGTTTGCTCTTAAGTTTTGAACAAAACGTTTATTGCCTTCCTCTAATATAGTAAGTGCTTTTTGCGGGCTAAGTGCCGCCTGACTTTTTTCCGTTTGTGTTTTCATAATTTTATTCAATAAAGACTTTTTAATGTATCACTTCTTTAACATCCTCACCTTTATCGGAGTGAGAGGAAACCGTAAATTTTGGAGGTGTTGGCCCTTCAACAGGCTCTGTAAGATTTTTCACCGTTACATCAATATCTCTTCCTTTGGCACTTATCCTAAAATCCTCTATAATTTCATATATATCATGATGCATGTATTGGGTATTGGTCGCATCAATTTCTACTTTAGTATTATCAGGAATATCAGCCAATGCTTTTAATATAGTTGCTTTATTGATAAAAGTTAGCTCCTGAGCCAATACTAACCTCATTTTCTCCTTGCCGTCTTCTTTTTCTTCACGTTTGGTATAATGAGTAATTTGGTAGTTGTTTAAAAGGATATAGAAAATAGCTACAATCAAGCCAATTCCCAGTCCTACCAATAAATCTGTAAAAACTATTCCCAGGATGGTTGCTATAAATGGAATAAACTGACCCTTCCCTTGTTTATACATTTTCTTGAATACAGAAGGTTTTGCCAATTTATAACCTACTATAAATAATATGGCTGCCAAAGTAGCTAAGGGTATGAGGTTGAGTAAATGAGGAATGGCAATAATACTTCCTAGTAAAAGAAAACCATGAATAATGGCAGATGCTTTAGTCTTTCCTCCTGATTGGATATTGGCTGAACTTCGCACAATTACCTGTGTAATAGGTAAACCACCAATCATTCCTGAAATAATATTCCCTACTCCCTGAGCTTTTAATTCACGGTTGGTAGGAGTTACCCGCTTATAAGGATCCAGCTTATCTGTAGCTTCCACACACAATAAAGTCTCCAAACTGGCAACTACAGCTATTACAATTGCAGTTATATACACCTGAGGGTTGGCTAATGCTGCCAGATCAGGGAAAGTAAAATTACTTAAAAAGCCACTAAAACTATCCGCTAAAGGAACGTTTACGCTTTGATCTTCGCGAAGTGCAAAATCAGGCATGGCACTAAAAATCTGGTTTAATAAAACCCCACTTAATACAGCTACCAAAGGACCTGGAATCAACTGGAATATTTTCTGTTTTTTCATAAAGCTGGTTTCCCAAAGCAAAAGTATCGCAAGAGAAACAGCGGTAATAATCAAGGCTCCCGGGCTGATAAAGTTAACCGCATTGACAAGTTCAGTGAAAGCATTCTCGCCACCTTTGCCCAAGAAACTAAGATCCCCCTCAGGACTTCTGTCATAGCCGAAGGCATGCGGTATTTGTTTAATAAAAATGATGATACCTATACCTGATAACATGCCCATAATAACCGATGAGGGGAAATAGTAGGCAATAATACCACCACGGGCAAATCCCATTATTAATTGAATAATACCTGCTAGTACCACGGCCACCAGGAAGACCTCGAAAGTTCCTAAATCCTGAATGGCTGTAAGTACAATTACAGCCAATCCGGCAGCAGGGCCACTCACTCCCGCAGGAGATCCACTAATAGAAGCAACTACGATACCTCCCACTATACCAGCTATTAAGCCGGAATATAAAGGAGCGCCCGATGCAAGGGCTATACCTAAACAAAGAGGTAGAGCAACAAGAAATACCACAATACTTGCAGGTATATCGGATTTTAAATTTTTTAAAGGATGAAAATGACTCATGCGTAAAATGATTTAAAATTTTTTAAAAAAAATCAAAAGATACATTATGAAAATGACCATACTATAAGCTAAAAAGCATAGTATTATTAAGAGAATTTAATACTTTAAAGTGAATTAGGCCTGTTTAAACTAGAAACGGCATTTGTGGGGGAGGAGTTAAGAGTTCACTTACTCTTCCTTTGAAAAGAAATGTTTTGGAAGTATAATACCTCCCTTTCTCTTCCAAGAAAATAGCATAAGAAACTTTTTTATGGGGTATAAATTCTTTACAATTTTCCTTTACTTCTTCCTTCTGCGATTCGGAATCACCTAAAGGTTCTGTCTCACTGGAAGGTAAATCACAATATTCATGAGTTGTTGAGGCACTCTCCTGAATAAGGGAGGGGAAAGAGTTAAAGAGAATTGTGCTGCTAAAATAAATTAACAGCACCGTTGAAAGACATTTTATCAGTCTGGTACTTAATAGAGGATGATATGTAACATGTTTTTTCATTATGTTTTCCCAAACAATCAGGTTGACTATTGACACCTTCTTTCTATTTGATGCCTCAAATATAAGGCAGGAACTATTTAGGAAGAAGAAAAATTCGACCAAATTATTATATTTCAGTATTTTAGACGGTATGTAGAGCAGATTGTTGTGAAACATTAAAACCTAATACTTGTATTGAGAATTAACTGTAAATCAACTTATTTGTTATTTTTTTTCACAACTAGTACTTATTTTCTCCTTAATAGAATGTGTCTTAGTTTTTCTGGGAAAGCCGCTTAGTTATTTAAAATAATTAGGATAAATGACAGCTTTCACTAACCTAACCACTTATTTCTTCAAGATAGGGCTATCATCTGTTTCAATATTTTCTGTCTATTGAATTTTTCTTTAAATAAAAGAGGAAGGGCAATTATCCTAGCCATCCAGCCATTCCTTAAAAGTGGATACTTTTTCCCGACTGATGAGAATGTCATTGTCATCGCATCCTTTCAGTTTAATTTTCAACCTACTGTTTGAATAGGAGTAAATTTCTCCAATGGCTTCAAATGATGAGATGTATTTTCTGTTAATTCTGAAAAAGAGTTTCGGATTCAGCATTTCTTCCAATTGATCGAGGGTGTAATCCAAAATAAGCCTTCTTCCTTCTTTTAAGCATATAAAAGTGGTTTTTTCAGCACTTAGGATGTATGCAATATTTTCAGTAGGTATACTTTGGATTTTTTCTCCAATTTTTACCATAAACCTGCTTTTGTAATTGGCAGATTGAGGCTTTAGCAAATCTTTTATTTGATTTAGATCTATCTGTGGTTGTAATTGATAATTTTTGAATTTCTGAATAGATTGTTCTAATTCAATAGGATCAATAGGTTTTAAAAGGTAATCTACAGAATTGAGTTTAAAGGCTTTAATGGCATATTGATCGTAAGCGGTAGTGAAAATGATGGGGGAAGCTACTTTCACCTGCTCAAATATTTCGAAACTTTGCCCATCAGCCAATTGGATATCACAGAAAATGAGGTCTGGGCTAGCTTCTTTTTGCAGCCATTTCACAGCAGATGAAATACTATCTAAATGTCCAAAAATTTCAGCTTCAGGTAGATATTCGGTAATTAATTTTTTCATACGAGCCGCAGCTGGTCTTTCATCTTCTATGATTAGTACTCTCATTTGTTTAAACTTAATAAAGGAAGTTCTACTAAAAATTCCTTTTCCATTTCTATCACCAGTGGTGTTTTTTTGCTTAAGAGGGCATATCTTTTTTTGATGTTTTCCAATCCTATGCCTCTGTTCTCACTGTCTTTGGTGATTTTTGGTTGATAATTGTTTCTTACAATTAATTTCCCATCTTTCTCTTCAATATTAATTGTTAGTGGATGCTCCATACTCGCAATATTGTGTTTGATGGCATTTTCCAACAACAGCTGTAATGACAATGGAGGTAAATACAAATCTTTATTGTTCTCGATTTTGATGTGGAAAATTAAACTTTCCTCAAATCTGATTTTCTGAAGGCTTAAATAATTTTTAGCAAAATTCAACTCTTCTTCCACACTCACCAACTCTTCAAATTGCATATCCAATACATAACGATAAATCCTGGAAAGCTGCTGGATAAAGGCGGCAGATTTATCAGCATTTTCATAGACTAAACTGGAAAGTACATTCAGTGAATTAAAAAGGAAATGGGGGTTTAATTGATCCTTTAATGATTGATACTGGCCGGCTAACTTTTCCGATCTAAGTTGCTCGGTTTCAATAGCTGCATTCCGCCATTCGTATAACCATGATCTGGCAGTGAAAATAGAAATGATTACCAATGCAATAACTATTGGTACTACAGTATTTTCCAACATTCTTGTCCACGATATATTTTGGAGGGTTAAAGTATCAGAGGTTAATAACCCGTACATTACGGACAAAGTATAGCTTACAATAAATGAGTATAGCAGGTAAATCACGACAGTAAGAAACAGCCTTTTCACCGGGAATTCTATCCAGCTAATTTTATTGTCAAAATAGGCTTCTACTGCGTATCCTCCCATACTCAATGCAGATGACATCAAAAAGGAAAAAATAAAATCCGGTAAAATATTTCTAATCCCCTCTAAGGATAAAAAGCAGGTGGGACAATAAAAAAGCATTAATAAAAAGGCAATACCTAAATTAAGGAATAGAAAATCCTTTAAGGTTTTAATGGAGCAAATTTTAGAGAGGGCACTGTTATTTATCATTTGGTCAGTTTAGCTTAAAGATAATGTTTTGTTTTTTATATACATATAAAGCCTGCCGGAACTTGAAAAACCCGGCAGGTTTATAGGGAAATTATTTGCATTGAGTAATCATCTGTTCGGCCATATCCTTGCCCCAGCGTGGTGAAATATCTTTCTCGGAAGTCTTAGCCGCTTCCTTCTCGAAAAGTTGCATGCTTTTTTGTGCCATGCCACAAGCTTTCTCTGGCCCCTGACCAAAAAATTGCGCCATACCTAACTCCATCTGAGCCATCATTACCATTGCCCTGGGATTTTCAGGATCCATTGATAGTGCTTTTCCAAAGGCTCCCATTACTACACTGGACATATGTTGTCCTCTGCTCCCGGGATCAGCCGATAACTCTCCCATCAAAGCATAGCCCTTTAGAGTCAAAAGCTCAGCATTCTCACCATGTGCCTTGATGGCTTTTTCTACATGGTTTTTTGCTTCATGGTAAAAAGCATCTTTTTCTTTTATGCCTTCCTGGCTTCTGAACCCGGCATTTACCAATGCCAAACCTGCGTAATAATCTGCTAACCATTCTTCTGAGTTCTTTTCGGCTATGCGATTGAATCCATTAGCCACCTCTTGAAAATCAGTTGTTGTTTGCGCTTTTTCTAAAGCTTCTAATTGTTTTGCCATTGCTTTAATATAAGCAGGATCATTGGCATTGGAAGTGCATATTCCGAACAGGAACAAAGCGAAAATAAGTGTGTACTTTTTCATAATTATAGGATTTATAGATTGTTTAATTGATTTGCTTTTTTATCTGAAGAAAGTGTAAGAAATACCCCTAGAAAAAGGAATCTTGGAGCACCTTGTTGTATGGGCATACCTGTAAAAAGATTGTTGTCATTAGTTTCTGAGGCATATTGGTAACCGAACACATTATTTCTTCCTAAAACATTGCTACATGCTAAGTGGATAATAAGATTAGGTTTGGGGAGATAACTCCAACTCAGGCTTAAATCCTGATAGCTTTTTGTTTTTGAATTTTGCTCTCCGGGAATATTAGGGTTGGTATAAGTATAACCATCATTCATACTAAAAGACATACCTATTTGCGATTTAAGGGGTGAAATAAAATGTTTCACAACCACGGATCCATTGTGCAAGGGAGCAAATCCCGGCTGAACAGAAGTTTGATATCCCCCAAATTTTCTCTCTGAATCCACCAAACTGTAGGTGATCCAAAAATCAGTATTTTTGAAAGTTTTATTGTCTCTGAAAAAGAAATCCATTCCTTTAGCGACCCCGTTCCCATCCAATCGGAGTTGTTCAGGAAATTGAACATCACCTTCAAATGTGAGTAGTTGATCATATCCTTTATAAAAGGCTTCTGCACGGAAGGTCCTGCCATTTTTAGAGTGGAAATAATTAAGAATCCAATGTGTGGCTTTTGTATTCCCTAACTCATTGTCAACCACTCTAAATCTTTCTTCAGGCAATTGACTGAAAGTGCCATAAGCAAATGAAATTTGTCCATCACTTCTGAATTTGTAGGATACAGAGGCACGGGGATCTATCCATAATTCATCATTAAGTTTACTATAACCAGAACGCAGGCCACCACGGAATATCAATTGATTGTTGACATAGTAATCCGATTCTATAAAGGCGTTATATTGTTGATCCATAAAATTCCTGCTTAAGTCTTCTGACACCAATGATTGTTCATAGCCTGACCAGTATGTTTCCACACCCATTTTTGTAGAGAAAGCCGGAGAGAAATCCTTCACAGCCACACCTTTGGCATGGAAAAGTTCAGTTTGCTGAACAATATCCAAGCCACCTAATTTAATTTGATCCTTATTGAGAGAGTAGGAGAGTCCACCTGTATAACTCCAGTCATTTTTTCCAATTTGCTTAAAACTACTTTGAGCATAAGTATAATCATTTTTAATCTTCACCAATGAACCTTTACCATCAACACCTGGCTCTGCCTGCCAAATTTCCATTCCGCTGGATTCTTTATGGAGATAGGCTTTAACCATTCCGCTATTTCCCCATTTTTGTCTTGCAGATATGGACGCATCCCATCCATGAGGACTCCTTTCCCAATCGAAATTTTGCTTAACAAGGGATTGATAAGGAGTAAGATCAAAATAATTAGCAGAAGCCGTTAAACTGTTTTTCTCGCCTACTAAAGTTTGGGCGTAGCCACCACCAACAGACATTAAACTTATATCACCTTGGTTTCTGACTGGAATATCTACAGTGTTCAACACTAAAGCAGAAGATAGTGCCTGTCCATATTCAGCTGAATAACCACCTGTGCTAAAAAATGAACCTTTAAAAAGATTAGGGTTAAAACGTGTGCGGGTAGGCACATTATTGGCAGTTGTTCCAAACGCATTGCCTACTTTAAGTCCGTCAATAAAAATAGCTGTTTCAGAAGCATCTCCACCTCTTACAAATAATCTACCGTCATTGCCCACAGTGGAGGTGCCGGGCAAGGTTTGAAGTGCTCCGACCACATCGCCCATTGCACTTGGTGTAGTTACTATATCCAATGGCTTAAGTACCACTGCCTTATTTTCATCTGAGGCTTCCATTGCCCCGGCAGTAATGGTAACTGCATTAAGCTGGTCTATGGATTCTTTGAGTGTAACATTATTTTCAATCGGTTCTCCTGTCAGTTGTACACTTAGTTCTTGTTTTTTAAACCCAACAGATTGGAGAATAAGGATTTGATCACCTGTTTCATCACTGGAGAACGAAAAGGAACCATCAGGCTTTGTGGAGGTGCCATCGTAAGTATTTTGGATAAATACATTCACTCCGGGCAATGGCTCTCCTTTAGAATCTTTCACAATTCCTTTAATTTCTGTTTGAGCTATTCCAACAGAGGCGCTGATCATTAAGACGAAAGTAATAAATGTTTTCATAGTGCTTTTCTTTGCACCAAATGTGGGGCAAAGTACACTCCTGAAAAATTAAAGCTTACTGAACTGTAGAATTAAGCGGATGAAGCGATATTAAGATGAGATGGAGATTTAGTGGCATCTAAATAGATGCCACTATTTGCTATGTATACAGAGTAGGCGTATGCATTACTTCTTTAGAAGTAATGCTGCTTCCTTTGCAAAATAACTGAGGATCACATCGGCCCCAGCTCTTTTGATGCTTAACAAACTTTCCATCATTGCAAGCTCACCATTTAACCAACCCTTTTGGGCGGCTGCTTTAATCATGCTGTATTCCCCGCTTACATTATAAGCTGCAATAGGTAGTTCATGGTTTTCTTTTAATAAATGAATCACATCCAAATAAGCCAAAGCAGGTTTTACCATCAGGAAATCAGCCCCTTCATCGGCATCCAATTCGGCTTCAATCAGAGCTTCGTGTTTATTGGCAGGATTCATTTGATAGGTTTTTTTATCGCCAGATTTAGGTGCTGAATCCAAAGCATCACGAAATGGGCCGTAAAAAGCACTGGCATATTTTGCAGAATAACTCATGATGGATACATTTTCGAAATTATTATCATCCAATACATCCCTTATTACTTCCACCCGACCATCCATCATATCCGAAGGTCCAATAATATCTATACCTGTTGCTGCTTGAGCCAATGCCATATCAGCCAGGACTTCCAAAGTTTCATCATTAAGAATATTGCCATTTTCATCTACAATACCATCATGGCCATCACTGCTATAAGGATCCATTGCCACATCTGTCATAATGCATGCTTCAGGAAATTGAGCTTTAATTTCTTTTAGGGCTTTTAGGTAAAAGAATTTCTCATTCGCACTTTGAGTGGCCATTTTATCCTTATACTTCTCATCTACTACCGGAAAAATATCAAACGCTTTAATCCCAAGCTTTAAACATTCTTCAATTTCCTTTAACATTAAGTCAGTTGTTAGTCGGAAAATACCAGGCATGCTATCCACTTCGATTTTCTTGTTTTTCCCTTCCAATAAGAATAAGGGAAAGATAAAATCTTTAGTGGTAAGAGTGGTTTCTTCCACCATTTCCCTAATGGCAATAGATTTACGATTTCTTCTGGGTCTGCGTAGCATGGAATGACTTTTAATTAATCCCCAAAAATACGGTTTTTTATGGTATCAGTTGGCAAATCGCCATCTTTTTGAGAGGGTGCTAATTGAAAACAGATTCACATCAGCAAGTAAGAATGAGTAGTGTTTCGAAGGAGTTTGATAAAGGAATTAAATAATGAATTAAAATAAAATGCTAAAATAAAGGCTTTCAGGTAGTTTTCTCCGTAAAAATAATTAAGTGGATATATCTTGATTAGATGCCCATTTTTTTTAATGTAAAAATTTTAAATCGCAAATAAAATGAAAATAGTTGTCACTCCCGATAAGTTTAAAGGTAGCCTTACTGCCCATGAGGTAGCTGAAATTGTGGAATGGACTATGAGTGTTTATTCCCCTCAATCGAAAATTATCAAAATTCCAATGGCTGATGGAGGAGAGGGGTCTTCCGCCATTTTAAGTAAATATTATAAAGCTGAAATGATAAAAATTTTAGTGCATGGGCCACTTAGGAGGAGAATTTTAGCGAAGTATTATCTTTCTACAGAAAGAAAAGAGGCTTATATAGAAATGGCCAATGCTTCAGGTTCAAAATTACTGAATTACTCCCGTTTGAATGGACTGATTACTACAACTTACGGCACTGGTGAATTGATCAGGGATGCCGTAAAAAAAGGCGCCAAAAGTATAATTTTATGTATAGGTGGGAGTGCTACAAATGATGGAGGCACGGGGATGGCAAATGCTTTGGGCTATACTTTTTTAAAGAAAAATGGTGAATCCTTTATACCTACGGGAGGCACTCTTTCTGAGATTGACAAAATTATTCCTCCTAAAAAAGATTGGCTTAAAAAGATAAAAGTAACTGTTCTGGCTGATGTGAATAACCCGCTATATGGGCCAACAGGGGCAGCTTTTCAGTATGGGCCTCAAAAGGGATTGGATAATGAAGATTGTATAAAAGTAGATCAGGGGCTGAAACATCTGGCAAAAATCATTAAAAAGGACTTTCATTTTTCAATAGATCAATTTCCCGGCTCAGGGGCAGCAGGTGGTTTGGGGGGCGGGGCTTCTTTTTTTCTAAAGGCCACCATGAAAGCGGGAGCTACTTATATCGGCAATTTGTTACAGCTTGAACATCATATAAAAACCGCAGATTTGGTGATTTCCGGGGAAGGGAAATTGGACGAACAATCTTTGAATTGTAAAGTAGTGGAGGAAGTTTACTGCCTTTGTCAAAGGCATAAAAAACCTTTACTTTTATTGGTGGGTGAAAATGAATTGCACAATCAGGAAAAATATTTTTACCATACAGAAATTATTAGTCTATCCGCTTTTGCAGGGAGTGCGGAAGAAGCATTAAGGAAGCCTAAAAGGGTACTTAAGGAAGCCTTGCTTCATTGGCTAACGGAACATCGTCCTGTTCAGGAGTATGTTCTGCAATATTAACGCCCCCCCCCCCCTTTATTCCTAAATTGAATATTTGCTTTGGAACAGAGGATATATTGAATCTCTCTGACATTGAGCAAGCCCTGATCGCTTTGGCTTCTCATTTCCCTTTTCTAGTGTCATTTCCCAATTAATTTCCATTTACACATATTCCAGTAATGTATTGGTCGGATCAAATCCGGCTTTCAAAGAAAAAAATTTTATCATACTTTATATATCGTTAAATTACAATTCTATTAATAAATAATTAAAGTATGGTTCAGATTTGCTTTTTGTTGATTGGTGTGTTTTCTGCCCTGGCAGGATTTGCATCCAATGAGCCTATCCATTGGCAAGAAGCAAATAAATCGAAATCAGCCCAGCTTGATTTACATTGGTTTGTGTCAAAACCATTCATCTATCAGGATGAATTTGGAAACATGAAAGGGCTGGAAGTTGAAATGTTGAATCATTTTCAACTTTTTGTGAAAGAGAAATATGGTATTGACTTAAAGTTGAATTGGATTGAATCTGAAGATTTTGTTTCTATTCAGGATAAAATAGCTGGTAGTCCTTTCCCTAATTCTATTGGTGTGTCTGCCTTTTCCATTACTGAAGAGAGAAGGAAAAGGATGAAATTCTCGACATCCTACCTCTCAGATGTGACGGTATTAGTTACCGCTAAAGGAACCCCTATAGTAAAGACGCTTGATGAAATAAACAAGCTAATGGATGGAAAAACAGCGGTTACAATAAAAGGGACTACCTATGAGAAGTTTTTGTGGGAAATAGAAAAGCAATTGAACCTTCATTTCAATATGCTATACATAGACAGTGATAAAAATATTTTGGAAGAAATCAGTAAAACTGAAGAGGGATTTGGGTTCATTGATTTGCCAATCTATCTCATGTTAATTAAAAATGGAGGGGAGTTGACAAGGCAAAACTTCTTCACCATGAGAGGGAATGGTTATTCTTTTGTGTTACCTCCGAATAGTAGTTGGGATATCCCTCTTAACGAATATTTGTCAGAACCGGAATCAAAAGTGAAGATTGCCAAGATAGTGTCTAAATACATCAGCCCGGAATTGTTTGTGTTTATTGAAAACATTTATGGTGAGGATAATTTGGGGGCATCAATACTTACCAAAGAAAAAGAGATACAATTAAATCATATAAAAAATGCTGAGTTGCAACTGGAGAAAGAAAAGTATTTCCGAAGTCTGCTTATTATTTTCATCATAGTTATCACTGTTGCAGCAATAGTGATTTTCATTCTTTTGTATAACAAACAGAAGTTCATTCGGAAGTTATCTAAGCAAAAACTACAGATTGAATTGCAACAAAAGAACATCCGGATTAAAAATGAGAAACTACTTAATAGAAATATACAACTCACATCCTTAAATGAGGAGAGAAACAATTTGGTCAAAATACTTGCACACGATTTGCGCACACCTATTAACCATATTACGGGCCTGGTAGAAGTCTTTCAAATCAAGCAGACAAATCTACCTAAAGAAGACATAGGACTTATTACTAAAATTAAAGAGTCTGCTAATAGACTCAATCAGATGATTCACAAAATACTTGATCTTGATGCTCTGGAGGGAAATCGAATGAAAGTGATATTTGAAGAAATCGATGTGAACCAACTAATGGTTGAATTGAAAAATAGCTTTCGGCAATCAACAGAAAACAAGAACATTCACCTTGACCTGAAATTAAAAGAATCTATACTCTTTAAATCTGATCATTTATTCCTTACCCAAATCCTTGAAAATCTTGTTTCCAATGCCATTAAATTTTCAGACTCAGGGTCGGAGATTTCATTAAGTGTGGAGCAGATTGATAATAAAGTAGTGTTTAAAGTGCAGGATGAAGGGCCGGGTCTTACTCAAAATGACAAACAATTAATTTTTTCCAAATACCAGAAATTAAGCGCAAAACCAACACAAGGTGAGTCTTCTATGGGGCTGGGGCTTTCGATTGTGAAAAAATATGTAGAATTATTGGGGGGAAGTGTTTGGGTTGAATCTGAAATAGGGAAGGGGAGTCAATTTTTTGTAAGCCTTCCATACAAAAAAAGTGAGGCTTAAAGCCCCACTTCATTATAATTTATCAGGTCTTATTTCATGTCTGTCTTTCAGCCTTTCCTTTGCTTTGCGTACATTTCTTTTTGCTACATCGTAGCAATCCTGTGAAGCAGTGATAAAACTTTCACCCTTGCCCATTACAAATATATCATTGCCCGGAAGAAAAACTTTTGCTTCTACCACTTTTTCATCTATGTTGGATTCAGTAACTGATTTTAGATATAAGTCTATGCCAACAATTTGATCATTGAATTTGGACAATTTACTAAACATTTCCCTCACACGATTATCGAGTTCCGGACTGATGTTGAAATTTACGGGTTCTAAAGTAATATTCATGTTCTTAAGTTATTTTGATATAAATCTGACTGTTCTATTTGCTCTCCAATTATTTCTAAATCAGGTAACATATTAAATACCTGTTGGTGGCCGAATTCTGCTTCCTGATTGTACCTGGCATTTCTAAATGCCACAAGAGGTTCTATATTAATATCAGGAGGTAATTTTTGATTTTCTGATAATTCCCTTGCTGCTTGCCCCATTTCCTGTAGGTGCATAAATACAACCTCCCTTACGGGTTCATTGCTATTAAAGTCTTCGTAGGTCATACCGCTTACTTGTGCGTTGATTTCAGCAATATTTTCTACAATCCTGTTGAGGTGTTGTATGGTTTCCTGTAGTTGCATTGTCATACCTTATTAATCGGTATTGGGAAGGAATTGTTGCGTAAAATGAGCTTCTACGAGGAAAAAAGTAACAGAAAAAAGTTATTAATTTTTATCTATCATTTTATCTTTAAAAAAAGAATGAATGTTCTTCAAAACAAATAATTGAAACTTAAATATATGCTTAAACGAATATGGAGCAACATAGCCTTTTAGGACAAGTAGCAAAGTAAGATTTGTTAAACCGCTTGCTTTCTCTGAAGATTCTCACAATTGGGAATGGTGCAATCCCCATAAAATACCAAAGAGTGCAATTTAATTTTGGAACCCAATGAGAGGCCAACTCTCTCCTTAATATTCTCAATGTCAGGATCGAGGAATTCCTTGATTTTCAGGCAGTCATTACAAACCAGATGGTCATGATGCTCATAGGTAAGAGCGGGTTCGTAAAGGGCATTTTTGTCTTTGAAATTGTGTTTTACCACTAGTCCACATTCAACTAACAGATCAATGGAATTATAAACTGTGGCTCGGGAAATGGTGTATTCCTTGTTTCTCATTTTCAGAAATAAAGATTCCACATCGATATGCTCATCTTGAGGGAGCTTATACAGTTCGTCAAGTACAGCATAACGCTCGGAGGTTTTTCTTAGGTTCTGATCGTTGAGATACTCATCCAGTATTTTCCTCGCCCTTATAAGTACTTCTTTCTTTACTGGTTCCGACATTCCAATTTTTGAGTTTAAAGGTTAATATTGACAAGTTAAATAAAATCTAACTTATTTTGCTAATCCTGGATACCAACATGTATCTAAAACATGTATTTTTTCCGGATTGAACCTTAAATATATAATATCTCCTTTCTGAAATAATATCTTTTCATGCGCATGAATAACTATATGACTTTCTGTTCCAATATCTGCATGCACTTGCTGGTGATCACCAAAATATTGAGCAAGCAATACTTTGGCTTCTAACGAATTTTCTTCTTTGTGGGTAAGTATTTCTACATTTTCAGGTCTGATGGCAATTAGCAGTTGGCCATTTTCCGAAGAGTTCACACCTTTAATTTCCCCTGACTTTAATTGATACACACCTTTATTAGCAATGGCATTCATTGCATTTATTTTACCAAAAAAATTAGCTACATATAAATTGACTGGTTTGTCATAAAGTTCTCTTGGTGTGCCCACTTGCTGTATTTTTCCATCTTTTAAAATGGCGATCCTATCAGCAGAGGATAAAGCATCACGCATGTCGTGCGTAACAAAAAGAGCTGTTGCCCCGGCTTTTTTGATAATGTTTCTTACCTCTTCCCTTACCTGGTCTTTTAGTACTGCATCCAGGTTGCTAAAGGGTTCATCCAATAAAATCACTCCCGGTTTGGGGGCCAGTGCGCGAGCCAGTGCTACTCTTTGCTGTTGACCACCTGATAAAATGTGGGGATATTTATTTTCAAACCCACTAAGCCCAACCATTTCCAGTATTTCCTTAACGCGTGCTTTTTTGTCATCACAACAATCTTTGTTAAGCCCGAACTCAATGTTCTCTGCCACAGTTAAATGCGGGAAAAGGGCATAATCCTGGAAGACCATTCCAATTTTCCTTTTCTCCGGTTTCATACTGAAATTATCTTTCACCACTGTGATTCCATTGATGGAGATAATTCCTTTATCGGCCTCTTCAAATCCTGCAACTAATCGTAAAAGGGTGGTTTTTCCACTACCACTTTCCCCTACCAATGCCAGAAGTTCGCCTCTTTCAACGGTCAAATCCGCATTATTCACGGCATATTTAAGCTTTTTGCCAAATTTTTTGCTCAGGTGTTTAATCGATAATACTTCCATTCTCTTGAGGACTTTTCATTAACCTGTTTAAAATAATTATAGGAACTATTCCAATTAGAATAATTATCAATGAAGGAGTGGCAGATTCGGCCACCATCTCATCACTGGCCAGTTCATAAGCTTTGGTAGCTAAGGTATGGAAATTAAAAGGCCTCAAAATTAATGTGAGGGGTAATTCTTTTAATATATCCACAAATACTAAAATTCCTCCTGAGAATAAAGCACTTCTGATTAAGGGGATATTTATTCTCCACAATGTTTTCATACTTCCGGCTCCCAACGAATGGGCTGCTTCATCTATTCCTGTCCCAGTTTTTTTAAATGCGGCTTCAATGGGATTTAATGATACAGTAAGAAATCGCACTATATAAGCAAAGGTAAGGGCAAATAATGTACTACTAAAAATCAAACCAATATTGCTATCAAAATGGTTCTTCCATATTTGAATTAATTGTTTATCGAGTCCTAAAAGAGGGATCATAATACCTATTGCTATTACAGCTCCGGGAATAGAATACCCCAAAGAAGCAATTTTCGCCAGGATGTTAAAGGTTTTGTTCTGGTGAATTTTTACTGCATAAAGTATAATAACAGAAAAAAGAACACAGAGGGCGGCTGCTAAAAGTGCCAGGCCAAAACTATGGAGCATCATCAGGAAAAAATCAGTATTAAAAACAGACTGAATTGTTTGAACAGACCATATGATTAGTTGAAATACAGGTGCAATAAAGCCCAGGAAAAGAGGTATAAAGCACACAGTCCATGCTAAGGCTTTTTTCCAGCTTTTCAATTGATACCTCTTGAGCTTTCTTCCTATCTTGGCGCCTTCATCAAATTTAGTTTTGCCCCTTTGCCACCTTTCTAAACTTAAAAGAAGAAGAATAAAGAGCATTAGTAAACCTGAAAGGTTGATAGCGGCATTGGGATCACCTAATGAAAACCATGCGCGGAAAATACCAGTGGTAAATGTGCTTACTCCATAATACTTTACAGCTCCATAATCATTGAGTACTTCCATGACCACCAGTGAAACCCCTCCAATGATGGCAGGTCTGCTGATGGGTAGTGCTATTTTAAAGAAAGTTCGCCAGGAAGAACTTCCCAATATTCTTGATGCTTCCAATAATGTGGAGGATTGGTTCATAAAAGAAGAACGGGCAACTACGTAGACATAAGGAAAAAGCACCAAAGACATCACAACAGCAACTCCCCAGAAATTCATAATATCAATATAGGCGATTTCTATCCATCCAATATTTCTGAAAAAACTTTGAATTGGGCCGGCATAGTCAAAAATACCGGCATAAGTGTAAGCTGCTATATAAGTAGGAATGGCCAGTGGCAGAATAAGAATCCATTCAAAATGTTTACGGAAAGGTATTTCACATGTACTTACAATCCATGCTGTGGATATGCCTGTCAAAAGGGTGAGAATGCTGACTACTATTACCAGCCCAATGGAATTGAGAATGTAATCGCTGAGAACGGTTTCCAATAAATGGTTCCATACTTCGCTGGAGCCACCATCAAAAAATTTAAACAGGAGGGTGTAAATAGGCAGGCCAATGAGTAGTACAAGCATAATTAATGCTATAGACCACCCATTGGCATACTTTTTAAATAATTTTAATAATTTCTCCTTCTGCACGCTTTATTTCCAGCCAGCCCTGTCAAAAATTTTCACGGCTATTTCATTGTTTTCACCCAACAAAGAGAGGTTCAGGCTATCAGCTTTAAATTCTCCCCAACTTTTCAAAGTTTCCGCCCATTCAACTTTTTCATTTACAGGGTATTCATAATTAACACCTGCAAAAACTTTCTGCGCTTCTTCTGACACTAAAAACTCGATGAATTTCACAGCGTTTTCCTTGTTGGGGGCATATTTAGCTACTCCAGCTCCACTTACATTGATGTGGGTTCCCCTGCCATCCTGGTTAGGGAAAAGTATTTTTACGGCATTGGCTATTTCTACCTCCTCTGCGTTGGAAGAATTTAACATTTTCCCTAAATAATAAGTGTTGGAAACAGCCACATCACCTTCACCGGCAACAATAGCCTTTATTTGATCACGATCTCCTCCTTTTGGATTTCTGGCCAAATTCTCCACCACTGCTTTTGCCCATTCAGTAGCCTCTTCCTCCCCTTTATGCGCCACAATGGAGGCAAGGAGTGATTGGTTATAAATGTTTGAGGAAGAACGGATTAATAATCTTCCTTTAATGGCCTCATCTCCCAGAGCCTCATAGGTAGAAATTTGATCCGCGCTGATTGTTTCCGGATTATAAACAATTGCCCTTCCTCTATAGGTTAAACCGAACCATTGGTTGTCTACATCTCTCAGATTTGAAGGAACGATTTTCTCTAATTCTTCAGATTGAATTGGCTGCAATAAATTAGCGGATTTGGCTCTGTGTAACCTGCCGGCATCAACAGTTATTAACACATCAGCAGGGGAGTTTTCTCCCTCTAAAGTCATTTTTTGAATTAATTCATCAGCATTGGCACTTACTACATTAACCTTTATGCCTGTTTTCTCTTCAAAATCAGCAAACAGTTGTTGATCCGCCTCATAATGTCGATGAGTATAAACATTTACCTCTTTTTGTGATTCTTTTTTTCCTGAACACGCCCATACACTTAAGAGCGTAAGTGCAATAATGATTATATTTTTCATTTCACTATTTTTAATTAATCTTAAGTTAAACTTCTGCAAATCTATAAATAATTGGATTAATTCTAAATAAGATATTGCTTTATTTTAATCCCTCCTCCGTCATTTTTCATGATAAGAATAGATAAATTGCGTTTGTGAGAAATAAGTGAAACTAAAGAAAGTATTTCAAAGCTTTTAGGAAGATTTGCGGAGTAAATGATGCGTATTATTTTAACTTTGATTTCCCATATTACAGCTGAATTATGAAAGCAACCATATCCCAATTGGAATATATAATAGCATTGGATACTTACCGTCATTTTGGTAAGGCAGCAGACAAGTGCTTTATTACACAGCCTACCTTAAGTATGCAAATTAATAAGTTGGAAGAAAACCTGGGAGTAAAAATCTTCGATAGAAGCAGACATCCTGTAGTGCCAACAGAATTAGGTGTTGTATTGGTAGAGCAAGCCCGGAGAGTGGTGAATGAGGCCAAGAAAATGGAGGAATTGATTGAAGATCAGAAAACTGAAATTGCAGGGGATCTAAAAATAGGTATTATTCCTACTATTGCACCTTACCTAATTCCTCTTTTTGCTACTAGTTTTATGCAAAATTATCCCGAGGTAAACATTCAGGTGGAGGAATTATTGACAGCAGCCACCTTACAGAAGGTTAAAGATGAGTCTTTAGATGTAGGAATCGTAGTCGGTCCAATAGATGATCCTTCTATCAGGGAAATCCCCATTTACTATGAAAAATTTCTTGCTTATGCGCATAGGACTTCCATTCAGGAAGGTGAGGTGATTAATGGCAAAGATTTGGAATCAGTTGATTTGTGGTTACTTAATGAGGGGCATTGCTTTAGGGAACAAGTATTGAATATTTGTCAAAACAGAAATCTCGACAATGTGTTAAACTATCAAAGCGGTTCTCTGGAAGCATTGAAAAGAATGGTGGATAAACAAGGAGGTATTACATTGCTGCCAGAACTGGCCACCTTAGACCTGTCGGAATTGGATAAACGCAAATTACATACTTTTAAAATGCCCACTCCATTTCGCGAAGTGAGCCTGGTGATGAAAAGGGATTTCCTAAAAAGAAGATTGATTGAGTCACTGCAAAAGGAAATTATGGGAAATCTTCCTGAGCATGTGAAAAACAGGGATGAAAATGAATTACAAATTATTAAATGGCGTTGAGGAGTATTCCGTATTCTTAAAAAATTGCAGAAAAGATAATAAAAATCGTAAATTGATATATAAAATAAAAGAGGATGAAAGAAATAGGAAGAAATGATCTCTGCCATTGTGGAAGTGGTAAGAAATACAAGAATTGCCATATGGGGCGTAGTGGTGAAATTACCAGTAACAAGAACATCCTTTTTATTTCTGTATTTGTTGTCATACTAGCAATTGCAGGATTCTCAATTTTTTACAATTCTGATAATACTCCTTCTTCAAGGAATAACAATACCAACCAATCATTAACACCCCCACCACCTGGTGAAGCCCCTCCTGGGAAAGTTTGGTCTAAGGAACATGGCCATTACCATGATATTTAAATTTTTCAATTCAGATATATTATTAGAATGTATAAAGCAATTTGTACTGATATAGATGGTACATTATTAAATGCAAACAGAAAACTTTCAGAAAGGACTATTTCTGCTATTCGCTCCCTTGATGATGATATTCCTGTCATCTTAGCCTCTTCTAGAATGCCCGCTGCCATGCGGCACTTACAGCAAGTACTAGGGATAGAAAAGCACCCATTAATATGTTATAATGGAGGATATGTGATAGATCAGGGGCATATTATCCGCACATTGGATTCTGTTACCATCCCTTTTCCTATTGCCAGAAAAATTGCTTCCTGGGCTGAAAAGAGTTCCTTGCATGCCAGCTTTTATTTTGAAGACCATTGGTATGCCCCCTCTCTTGACGAATGGACAGAAAGAGAAATAAACAACACGCAGGTTCAGGCCAAAATCCTCTCCAATTCAGCTATCATCAGTCGTTGGCATGCTACTCAAACAGGGGCACATAAAATCATGTGCATGGGTGATCCTCAGCTGATAGATGCATTGGTAAAGCAACTGAAAGACCAAAAGGAACCTCTCCATCTTTATCGCTCCAAGGATACTTATTTAGAGATTGCTCCACTTCAAATATCTAAGGCTTCCGCTTTGGCTTTACTCTTAAAAAATAAATATAAATTCTCAGTTGATGATGTTATAGCTTTCGGAGACAACTTTAATGACATAGAGCTGTTAAATGTAGTAGGAAAAGGTATTGCAGTGCAAAACGCCAGAGAAGAATTAAAAGCAGTGGCTAATGAAATTACCGATTCGGCCAAAGAAGATGGTGTGGCAAAAGCGATTGAGAAATATTTCCTCAACCTTTCCTGAAGCTCATTTTTTAATTAACTCAATTTTTGAATGGAAATAATTGGTAATCTGATTAAATCAGCGATTGCTGTAGGTAGTAAATTACAAAATAAAGAGGCACCTGAAAAAGCCCAACATGAGGTTTTGGAAGATTTGCTTGACTCTGCAAAAGATACGGCCTTTGGGAAATACTATGGTTTCAGACAGCTTTTGGATCAGGAAAACTTATTTGAAGCATTTAGCAAAGAAGTACCCTATCATGATTATGATAAAATAGCCAAAGAATGGTGGAACAAAACACTGGAGGGAAAACCTGATATTTGCTGGCCGGGCGTTTGCGAATATTTTGCCGTAAGTGCAGGCACCACTAGCAGCAGTAAGCACATTCCTGTTACCGAGGATATGCTGGAAAGTGTGAGAAAAGCCGGGATGTACCAGGTTCTGAGTTTGCCAAATTTTAAGGATCTGCCGGAAACATTTTTTGATAAAGAAATATTGATGCTGGGCTCAAGTACTAATCTGAACCAGGTGGGAGGTCACCTGGAGGGAGAAATTAGCGGGATTAGTGCAGCCAACATCCCCAACTGGTTCAAAAGATTTTATAAACCAGGACTTGAAATTAGTAGTATTGATGATTGGGATGAAAGGGTGCAGAGAATAGCAGAAGAAGCTAAAAATTGGGATGTAGGTAGTATATCCGGTATTCCATCCTGGATTGAACTGATGTTGCAGCGAGTGATTGAGTACCACAAGTTGGAGACCATTCATGATATTTGGCCTAATTTGGCCGTTTTTACTTCAGGTGGGGTAGCACTTGACCCCTATAAAAAAAGCTTTGATAAATTATTTGGCAAACCAGTACAATATATTGACACCTATTTAGCCTCTGAAGGTTACTTGGCTACTCAGGTGAGGCCGGAAACCAGCTCTATGCAGTTGATCTGTGATAATGGAATTTTCTTTGAATTTATACCATTCGAAGCGAAAAACATGAATGAAGATGGCTCTATTGCAGCAGATGCAAAATCCATTACTATTGCTGATGTAGAAGAAAATGTAGATTACATTTTAATAATATCCACTGTGGCCGGGGCTTGGCGCTATATGATTGGGGACACCATTGTTTTTACGGATAAAGAGCGTGCTGAGATTAAAATAACAGGCCGTACAAAATTTTTCCTAAACGTGGTAGGCTCACAGTTATCAGTGAATAGAATGGATGATGCGGTAAGCAATATCAATGACAATTTCCCTATTAACATTAAAGAATTTACTGTTGCAGCAGTAAGGGAAAACAATGAATATATACATCATTGGTATTTTGGAGTGGAGGGCGATTTTACTCTAATTAATCAGGAAGAATTGAAAAATTACCTGGATAAAAACCTACAGGAGAATAATAAGAATTACAAAGTAGCCAGAAATAAAGCCCTAAAGGGTATAAAGATTTCCCTTATACCTGCAGATGTGTTTATTAGTTGGAATGACAATAAAAAAAACAAAGGAGGACAAGTAAAAGTAGCTAAAGTGATGAAGGAAGAGGCTTTCTCAGAATTTGAAGATTTTGTGAAATCAGCCACTTAGTATTCAGGTGTGGTGGTATACTTTTAAATGATTTAATTGCCAAAAATAGTTGGTAAAATGCCTTAAAACTGATTGTAAACAACTGATATTAAGATAGATATACTTATTTTGACTAGAGCTCATTGAAATGTGTTTCAATGAGCTTTTTTTTGTA
>NZ_JAEQBW010000012.1 GCF_016679925.1 Marivirga aurantiaca | reverse complement strand
TTCCAGTTGGTAAACCTTATTGCTGATAGGTTGCTCCTCAGCAGAGCCTACTTCCTCTTCAGATTTACAATCCTAAGATAATACAATTACTAGATAAAAATCACCAACTATTTTTGACATCATTACCGTTTTTGTAACAGAACAGAAAAAACCTCAGAGCACTAAAGAAGTTGCGTGAACCCCATTTATTACAGGATTTGGGCTGCTTACCTGATCAGCCTTCCACTGTTATCCTGAATCCCGTTAAAACGGGAAACGAGGTACTGACGGAAAACCGCCAGCATGAGGCCTGGCTTTACAAGCTTGCTTCACCCGGTACTAGTTTACTTGTTAGGTTCACCAAACTGTTTAATACCCTGAGGAATACTGCAAAATTACAGCTTTAATGAGTCAAACAAGAAAGAAAAAAGGAAAGTTTTCCACAGTTACATTAATTAATATTTATTCTATCTTTACTAGACTGGAAAGCTTCATGATTAAATGAGTTGTTGCAAATTTTGGTAATAGCTCATGGTTTTAGAATAGATTTCTTCCGCCAATGTTCAAACTTATTGCTAAAAAAAAATAAAGCTTTTAAAGCCATCATCTATGAGAAAGATATCATTATCCATTCTATTTATTTTTTTGTTTTCCTTTTCTGCGATTTCGCAGTCCAAGTCCATCAATGAAGAAAAATATATATCAATTGGTGGAATTGAACAATGGGTAACCATTAAAGGAGAGGATATTGAAAAACCTGTCATTTTGTTTCTTCATGGAGGGCCAGGTAGTGTAATGAGTCCATATCATAATATTTATAGTGGGTGGGAAAAAGATTTTATTTTAGTGAATTGGGATCAGAGAGGGGCAGGAAGAACTTTCGGACGAAATGCACCTACAGGAGTAAATGAAGATTATTGGATAGAAAACCCATTAAGTGTTGAGCAGATGTCTACAGATGGAATTGAGCTTTCGAAATATCTTATTAAGTATCTTGGGAAAGAAAAAATCACTCTTATTGGCACTTCCTGGGGTTCTATCCTGGGTACTACCATGGCTTTAAAACGCCCGGATCTTTTTTATGCTTATATAGGGCATTCCCAGCTGGTTAATTTCACTGAAAATATTAAATACGCCTATCAAAAAGTATATGCAATGGCACAGAATGCTGATGACAAAGAGTCTGTTGAAAAACTAGAATCTCTGGCATCACCCCCTTATACTGATGCTAAAAGTACAGGACAATTGTTACGCATTATCAAAAAATATGAAAGAAAGAATTCAGTACCGGCACCGGAATCATGGTGGGTATTGGCTTCAGGATATGACAATGAAACGGATGCCAACAACAGGTATAATGGTGATGATTATTCCTTTATTAATTTTGCAGGGCATAAAAAAATAGGCATTGAAGCAATGAGTGCAACAGTAGATTTTATGAAAGATGGTTTGAATTTTAAAATCCCTGTCTATTTGGTGCAAGGTGAAGAGGATATCCTGACCTCGAAGGAAATAACAAAAGCCTATTTTGATGCCATTAGTGCCCCTGAAAAAGAATATTTTTTATTGCCTGAAGCTGCACATGGACATAATCAGTCTGTTGTCGATATGCAATATCACGTACTGAAAAAATATGTATCTCCTTTAATAAAGTAGGGAGCTCTTGATAAATGCTTCAATGCTCGAGAACCAAATAAAATCCCGATGCACCGGGACAAGTTTTGCTCGGAGTATGCGCGTGGGTGGACAAAAAGGCGGGGAGTGCGTAGAATTGCAGCGTGGAAGCATCTTTTTGTCTTGATTTTTTCTATCTTTTGTATCAAGACAAAAGATTAAGAATAAAATTTGGTTTAAAAATTCTTGGAACTTAAGTTAAACCTCAATACTAAATGAAGTTCCTGTTTTTTGAGGTTTTGTACTTAGATTAAAATTCTGTAAACACTAATAAGGCAAAAATACCTAGTTTATAGGTGAAATTTATTTTTCATGAGGAGCCTAATCAGATGATATCTATCACAAACTAAAATAGTATACACTTTCAATTTGCAGGATATGATCCCGAGCCGAGCTAATCAGGTCGCTGTTTCTGCTGACCAAAGACAGCTGAAATTTTTGGCCTTTCCGGAATAATTTACCTACCCCCACTAAAAAGCGATTTTCCAGCTCATCGCCTTTACTGTTAAAAGCATACACCAGTTCATTGCCTGTGATGAAGTAATATTCACCCTCATCCAGGCTTTCTCCCTGAAATGGAAAATCAGTACTGATAGAGTAGCGCAGGCGCGTGAGGTAATCTGTATTGCGGATCCGTTCTTCAATGCGGAATTTGTTGGCCAATCTGTAACCTCCGAAATTAGTCAGAAAAGCAAATTGTTGAGTAATACGGTGCTCATAACCTGTTTCCTCTTCAAAAGGATCATAGCCTCTGTACATATAGCCCAAGCTTATTTTTTTGGAGCCAAATAAAGTATAAGTTCCGAAGCCCTTTATTTCCCAACGGTCAGTTTTAAAATTCTTTTCTCCTTCACCATAATTGGTAAACCTTTGCCTACCCATAAGCGAAACATTATAGCTCCATCGATTATCAATTTTCCTGGTGAAAGAAAAACCTGGCTCCCATCGAATGGAAGGATTCTTTTGCGCCTTTAACTGAGGGATACACAACAGCAAACTGGATAAAAAAAGAGAGATTTTAATAAAGTACATTGTCATCTGCTCTCTTAACTATGGTTCTTTTACGCTCAATTTCTCCACTATGATCAAAAAGGAATTCGAAAAAGCTTCTTTCATTAGAATAGTCTACGGTTTCAGCTTCAATTTCAAATTTCACAATTAAATCTTCCAGGTCCATTTCCATAAATTCTTCTAAAAACTCATCGTCTTCATCAATCTCAAGTTTGCCATCTTCAAATTCTCTTTCCCTATTATACTGAATCTGTATCCGATGAATAATATATTTTTTATAATTTTCCTGGAAATACTGATTGATCCTTTCCTGAATTTCAGGGGCTAAGTCATGAAAATTCTTGAGTATTTCAATATCTAACAATTGACCGTTTTCATAAAACTTGACGCTTACTTTCTCTCCTTTATAGTGGGTTTTAAGTTCGTAGAAATAATCTTTTCCATTAAATTCTTTATAAAGCCTGGTCTTTTCTCCCTTTTTAAGAATTGGAGCCACTAGTTGTAAAGAATTTTCAGGGAAATCATCTTTTTTAATAGAAATCTCCTTTTCATATTTCTCTTTTACCTCTTGTGCGATTGATTTTTCTGCCAGAACAAAAAGGCAGGTATAAATAATAAATTTACTTATAAGGGAATGATAAATTTTTAGTTTCATCTTGACTAATTAACTGTATTTTCTGAAATGAATTTCCTCTTATGATTAACGTACTAATTCACAATTTCCGCATTAAACTCTGCATTTTTTTCTAATTATGAGTGCTTGAAGCGAAAAGACTTTTTGTTAAAAAATTGAAAAACATTTTAATAAAATTAGCTTTTCAATTTAATTAAATTTTAATTTTAGACCATGAATAAAAAAAATAAGCTACTCTTTGTGCTATTTGTATTAACGATGCCTACAGTAATGGCGCAAACTACAGAAAAAGGGGAATTAATTACGGTAAAAGGGGATACCATTGAGATTTATGTGATTAATAAATCCAGAGCTACCAACAGCCAGAAATTAACTTATAGAAAGTATATAAGATCTAAAGAAAAGTTGACGCTTGAACCGGAAGAAATAACTAGTTTTTCCTCCAAAATAAACTATTTTGTTTCTATGGATGATCCTAAGAAAGAAGGGGCCAAAATAATCTTAACAAAAATGAGTGATGGATATGTTGATTTATATAGCGCAAGGGACAGATATGGAGATGAAACATTTTATATCAGCAAAAATGATGATGATTTAATTGAATTAAATAAGGCTAATTTTGAGCAATTTATTGAAGATAATTTTATTGTTTGTCAGACAAGTAAAATGTACAGAAAGCCCGTTTATGAGGCTTTTTATTTTGAAAATATTATTTCTAGTTATAATGCATGCATGGAACCGGAAAAGTATGTTTATACAAATAGTGAATTTAAAAAAAGTGTAAGTTCGGGAGTGAAGTTAGGCTTAAACTATTCTTCTATAGTGGTTGAAGATTTTAAGTCTGAAAATAAATTTGGCTACTGGGGCGGGGGTTATCTCAACACTGAATTAAGTCCAGTGCTTTCTTTGCAATTGGAATTGTCTTATAACAAAAGAAGGTCAGAAACAATTGATGCCACTTTTGAAAATAACTACATACAAGTTCCAATCCTTGTACAAATAAAGTTAAATAATGTTGAAATGAGGCCAATTATTAACTTTGGGCCCACATTAAATTTTATAACATCTTATAAGAGGAATTATAATATCATAGAGAAGAGATTAAACCCGTTTTCATTTGGTTATGCTTTAAGTGCAGGCATACCCTTAAAAATCACGAACTCCAAGAGGTTTATTTTTGAACTGCGTTTCGATAGGATATTAAACTTCACGGACTTTACACAAGGACCTGCCGACATAGTAAAAAATTCTTCCATTCAATTTTCGATAGGTATTCCATTCTAAATTATTAAAAATGGTAGTTAATTATGAAACATTGGTGTCTTCAGGAATTATAGTTATTTTTTAAAGCAATTCATCCATCTTCTGATTGAAATTCTCTACAAATTCATCATAATATTCACCGGTGCCCGGCCCGGAAAATCCTGTGTGGATATTTTCTACTTCTCCATCCTTGTTAATGATAATCATGGTAGGGAAAGAAATCACCTGGTTTAGCATGGGTAAAGTTTTAGAAGCGGCCTCTTTGTCGCTGGTGCCTGCAATCAGAAAGTCATAGCCCACATCCCATTTATTGATCATCTTTTCGACCCGCTTTTTGGCGTACTCGAAATCATCTTTTTGCTCGTAGGCCAGCCCGATAATTTCCACGCCTCGACTTTTATTTTCTTCATACCAGTCTGCCAGAAACTTAGTTTCATCCATGCAGTTAGGGCACCAGCTACCGAAGATCTGTACAATAACTACTTTGCCCTCGTACTTTTCATCGGAAAGGCTCACTTTCTCCCCTTCTAAATTAGGAAAGCTGAATTGCATTCTATCATATCCTTTTTTCAGATAGGTGAGTGAATCAGGATGTGGTAATTCCACGTTTTCGTCCCGCACTGCAGTCCATGTTTCATGCCATTCCTTACCTGAATAAAAGTCGCCTTTCAAAGTGCTGTCGGCTTGCATAGTAGCCTCAAACAAAAAGGCATGATTGCCATCGAAGGTACTTAATTTCAGAGTTTGGTCATCTGCAAGACCAGTCAGATAGCGGTAATCTCCTAAAGGAGTAAGGAATGTTCCGGTTACCCGATTTTCATCCTGCTCAAAAATACCTACTGCTTTGGTGGTGTCTCGTGTTTCCTGTTCTATAAAAGTGACATCCCATTTGCCAGAGAAATCAGCTGGTTCGACATCTGTATTTACAAGTATGAATTTCTCATCACCTTTATGGAAAGTAATAGGTAAAGCATAATCTTCTAAATAGTGCTTGGTATAAGTACCGGCAAGGGCATCATTATGGATTCCTAAGTCAATGGAAATATCAAAAATATGTAAAGGGATATGCAGCGAATCATCTTTTCTGACGATTTCATCCAGAATGATTCTCTCTTTACCATTAATGATAACAGCAGTGAGTTTTCCATCCTCTTCTTCATTGATTTGCATTTTGAAAGGCATGCTTTTGCCTTGCATGGCAATTTCACCTATCCATAATCCGTCAAGAACTATTTTGGCTTTCTCCACATTACAGGAGGTAAATGTGAAAATTGTTAATGCTAATATATAGTTGATAAATTGCTTCATGCTTTTAATACACATTTCAGGTCTAAATGGTTAATGTTTTTTTTGTCTGCCTTCGGACTTTTATGATAAATTCTGTCATTAAATATCCAAAGCAAATGCAAAATACAAACTATGTTTTAATTTTAGCCTATGAACCAAATTTTTGAAGATATTCGGGTGTTGGAACTGGCCAATGTGTTGGCAGGCCCTTCAGTAGGTCAGTTTTTTGCAGAATTAGGAGCGGAAGTGATAAAGATAGAAAATCCTGGTACCGGAGGTGACGTAACCCGCACATGGAAGTTGAGTAGTGAAAGCTCTGAGACCGATGTTAGTGCCTATTTCTCGGCTGTCAATTCCGGTAAAAAATCTATAGCACTGAATCTGAAAAACAAAGACCATTATGAGACATTTATGGATTTGGTTAAAATTTCAGATATAATCATTGCCAGTTATAAACCTGGCGATGCAGAAAAATTGGGTCTCGATGCGAAAACACTTCATGAAATTAACCCATCATTAATTTATGGACTAATTACTGGCTATGGAGAAGATATTCCCAAAGTAGGTTATGATGCCATCCTCCAGGCAGAAAGTGGCTTTATGTGGATGAATGGAGAGCCGGGTGGAAAGTCACTCAAAATGCCAGTTGCCCTAATAGATATTCTTGCTGCCCATCAATTAAAAGAAGCTGTTTTGCTGGCAATTATACAAAGATTGAAAAACGGGAAAGGAGCTAAAGTGGCTGTTTCCTTGTTTGATACAGCCATTTCTTCCCTTGCCAACCAGGCTACCAATTTTTTAGTAGCAGGAAAAAATCCACAGAAGATGGGGGCGGAGCATCCCAATATTGCTCCATATGGAAGTGTGTTTGAATGCAATGATAAAAAGCAAATTGTAATTGCAGTGGGTACGGATAAACAGTTTCAGTCATTGTGCAAAACCTTAAATATAAATGACTTGCCAATCCAAAGTGATTTCTCTACCAATAGTGCCAGAGTGAAGAATCGAGACCGTTTAAATCATCTGCTTCAGAAAGCTTTTGATCAGTTTGAATCCAATGAAATTTTGAGTCGATTGGAGCAGTATAAAATACCTGCAGGAAAATTACAATCCGTGGAGGATGTATTTAATTCGGGGACAGCCAATCATTTACTCATTCAATCGGAGTTGAAAACTGTGGGTTTGCGGAATTTCGTGGCAAAATCGGATTTTTTGAAAAATTCCTCCCACATCTCCCCACCACCATTTCTGAATCAGCATGCAAATTTAGTTTTCGGTAAATTATTAGGTTATTCTGAGCGTAGAATTCAGGATTTGACTTTTGAATAGTGCGAAGGAATATATTTTTCTGATGTGAAAATGCAGCATTGTAAACTGTTCCATGCCTGGTAAATGTTTAATGGTTTATCATAAGATAAAGCAGCTTTGAGATGATGAAGTATTCAATAAATAGCTTCCATTAAATTTAAGGAAAGTTTAAACGAGGCTGCCAGAAAGGACACCAAAACCTGCTAAGGTCTAGCTTGGGGAATGTTCAACTCTTCACTTTTTTTTAAAAATATAGCCATGGTGAGTGTCTTCAATCACCACTTTTAGCTCTTTTATATCTCTTTATTCCTAACTAATTAATAATCTTTTACTTAAGTCTGTGTTTGATGTGTGTGGGATGGAATTTGATTTTTTGATACTTCTTATGTAATCTTTTGAAGAAAAGTGTAAAAAAGTGGGGGGAAGTGGTATGAAATGTCGTATATTGTATTAGTTTTGTCTCTAAGAGATTGTGTAAATACTGTATATGGCATTCTTCACCGGTGAATATGATTGTAAATTGGACGCTAAAGGGCGTTTGGTCTTGCCTGCCAAGATCAAAAACAGCCTGCCCGAAGCTTCCGGTTCTGAGCTGGTGATCAGACGTGGGTTTGAACCCTGCCTTGTGTTGTATCCCATGGTAGAATACAAGAAGATTTTCTCTAAAATTGCAGGTTTGAATGAATTCAATGAAGAATACAGGAATTTGCAACGGAATTTTTTTAGAGGTAACTCAATCGTGGAACTCGATAGTGCTGGCAGAATATTGGTGCCAAAAAATATGCTCTCTTTTGCAGGTTTGGAGAAGGAATCAATAGTAGTAGGCATGGGAAATCGGGTTGAAATATGGGATGCATCAAGATATGATGACTACCTAATCAAGGACCAGAAAGAATTTTCTGAGTTAGCTGAGAAACATCTTTTTGACGAATAAGCCTATGAGTGAATACCATGAACCGGTTATGTTGCAGGAATGCATAGAGGGGCTATCTATAAACCCCTCAGGAACCTATGTGGATTTGACATTTGGCGGAGGTGGTCATTCCCTGGCTATTCTGGAACATTTAACAGATGGAAGACTTTTAGCTTTTGATCAGGATCAGGATGCTGTGGCCAATGCGGAAGCCATCAAACATGAAGGCTTTGAATTTATTCAGGCAAATTTTCGCTACTGCAGAAAATATTTAAAGCTTTTTGGTATTAAAGAAGTAGATGGTGTGCTGGCTGATTTGGGAGTTTCATCTCATCAATTCAATAAGGCTGAGCGTGGCTTTTCTACCCGTTTTGATGCGGAGCTGGACATGAGAATGGATCAGCAAGCGGAGTTGACAGCCAAAAAAGTGATTAATTCTTATACCGAGGCTGATTTGCATAAAATGTTTGGTCTATATGGGGAAGTGCGAAATGCTAAAACTTTGGCCGCAGCTATTGTAGCTGCACGAACAAATAAGGAAATCAATACGGTAGCTGAATTAAAAGCTATACTTGACAGATTTGCCAAGCGAGGTAGGGAAAATAAATATTATGCCCAGGTTTTTCAGGCTTTACGCATTGAAGTGAATGAAGAAATGAAAGCTCTGGAAGAAACGCTGGGCCAGATGGAGGCACTTATCAAAATAGGAGGCAGGTTGGTGGTAATGAGTTACCATAGTTTAGAAGACAGGTTGGTAAAGAATTACATCAATAAAGGAAATATCGAAGGAATAGAAGACAAAGATTTTTATGGCAACGTGCATAAATCTTTTCATGCTATTACCAGAAAGCCAGTTACGGCAAGTGAAGAAGAATTAGAAAGAAATAATAGGGCAAGAAGTGCTAAATTAAGAATTGCTGAAAGACAAACATCATGAAGCAAAACACATTTAAAATAAAAGATAAGAAAGAAAATAAAGGCCAGAAATCAGGGTCTGGATCGGGAAGTATCTTTTCCAGATTTGATAAATCTATTGGTGGTAATTCCGCAGAAAATGGTCTTCCGGTAAAATACTTGCCTTATGTGATGTTTTTTGTAGCGATAGGTATTTTTTATATTGGTAACAGTCATTATGCTGATAAGACTACCCGGAAAATTGACAAACTTCATCAGGAAGTAGAAGATTTAAGGGCAGATTTTACCACTTTAAAATCAGAATATATGTTTGCTTCAAAGCAATCAGAAGTAGCTAAAAAAGTAAAGAAATTAGAGTTAAAAGAATCAGAAGTACCACCCTTTAAAATTGTTGTAGAAAAAGGTGAATATTAAGAAATCCATATTATTACGAGTGCGTGTGGCATTTTTGCTGGTACTGCTATTTTCTATAGCTATTATCTACCAAATTTTCCATATCCAATGGATTGAGGGCGAAAAATGGACAAAGCTGGCGGAGGAGATCAGCTTGAGTTATCAGGAGGTAAAGGCAACCCGTGGTAATATCTATTCCGATAATGGCAGCCTGCTGGCTACCTCATTGCCTTTTTATAAGGTGTCAATGGATCCGACTATTGCTGACGAACAGGTTTTTCGGAATAATATTGACTCTCTAAGTTATTTGTTGTCCAAAAATTTCGGACAGTCAGCCACTTACTATAAGCAGAAAATTCTTAGCGGAAGGCAGAAAGGAAACAAGTATGTAATACTTTCCAGGAATTTGATTGGATATCAGCAAAAAAAAGAAATGGAAAGCTGGCCTATTTTCCGTGAAGGAAGATTAGGCGGTGGGGTTATTTTCAGTAAAACAGATAAGCGATTCAGGCCCTTTTCTAACCTTGCTTTCAGAACGATTGGCTTTCTAAATGAAAACGAATATGGAGCAGGACTGGAATACAGCTTTAATGATTATTTAGCAGGGCAAAACGGTAAAGCACTTTTTCAAAAAATATCAGGTGGTAGTTGGAGACCTCTTTATGATGGTTCGGAAGTAAGGCCAAAAGACGGATTTGATATTCAAACCACTATTGATATCAATTTGCAGGATGTTGCTGAATCAGCCCTTCTGAAACATTTAATGCAACATGATGCTGATATGGGTTGCGTAGTTGTGATGGAAGTTGCCACAGGAGAAATCAAAGCCATTTCCAATTTAAAGAAAATGGAAAGTGGTAAATATGGTGAAGTGTATAATTATGCTGTGGGAAGCCATGGTTTAAGGGAGCCCGGATCCACAATGAAATTAGCTTCATATATTGCTTTGTTTGAAGAAAAGAATTTAAAATTGACTGATACCATTCAAACCGGAGAAGGCGAGTTGAAATTTTATAAAGAAACTGTGCGTGACCATAAACCCGGGGGATATGGTACTATCACTTTGCAGGAAGCTTTTGAAAAATCATCGAATATCGCAGTTGCAAAAATGGTAGATGAAACTTTCAAGGAAAATCCACAGCGTTTTCTTGACTATATGAAGAATATGGGCCTTACTCAACCGTTGGGTTTCCAAATGATAGGAGAAGGAAAGCCCAAAATCCCGCCATTGAATCAATGGAGTGGAATTACATTACCATGGATGGCCTATGGTTATGGGTTGGAGTTTACCCCACTTCATGTGCTCACTTTATATAATGCAATTGCTAATGAAGGAAAAATGATTCGCCCTGTTTTGGTAAGATCCATTAGCAAGGTGGACAAGGAAATCAACACCTTTAAAACCAATGTGATCAGCAGTCAAATTTGTTCAAAGGAAACATTGAAAAAAATGAAAATCCTTTTGGAAGGTGTGGTCGAAAGGGGCACGGCTTCAAATATCAGTAATGCCAATTATAAAATTGCAGGTAAAACGGGCACAGCCCAAACTTTGAAAGATGGTCGTTATTTGCGTCAGTATTATACATCTTTTGCAGGGTATTTTCCTGCGGAAAAGCCAAAATACTCTGCTATTGTAGTAATGGATAATCCTAAAGGCTACAGGCAATATGGCTCCGATGTGGCCGCTCCGGTATTTAAGGAAATTGCAGATAAAATATATGCATTGGATTTGAAAATGCATGATCAGTATGAATTAGCTGACAAACCTGAAATTGGAGTATTCCCAGTGGTGCAGGCTGGGAAGAAAGAAGATCTTTCATTGATGTTGAATTATTTAGGAATTTCCAACCATGCAAGCAACAATGAGGTGGAATGGGTGAGGGCTGCAATCAACAAGAATGCAATTAAATGGAAGGAAACTGCCAATCAACCTGGTTTGGTGCCGGATGTAAATGGAATGACTTTGCGTGATGCACTCTACTTGCTGGAAAATAGTGGATTGGAAGTAGTGGTGAAAGGTCAAAAAGGCAGAGTAATTACTCAGTCGCAATTACCCGGTAGCAGAGCACTGAAAGGTAGTACTATAAAAATTGAAATAGGATAGTGGCATTATTAAAAGACATATTGTACAAAGTAAAATTGTTGAGCGTTTCCGGGAACATGGAATTGGATGTTAATTCCATCCATTTTGATTCCAGGAAAGTATTGAACAATGATGTATTTGTAGCCATTAATGGAACCCAGGTTGATGGCCATGAATACATAGAAGCCGCTATTGAAAAAGGTGCAAAGGCCATTGTATGTGAAAACTTGCCGAAAAAGCTGAACCCTGAAATTACTTATATTCAGACAGACAACAGTGCGCGTGCTTTAGGTTTAATGGCAGATAACTTTTACGACCATCCTTCATCCAAATTAAGTTTGGTTGCTATTACAGGCACAAATGGTAAAACAACAACTGTTACTTTATTGCACCAGCTATTCAGACGCCTGGGCTATAATGTGGGCTTGCTTTCCACTGTGCAAAATCAGATAAATGAAAGTGTTATTCCTGCAACGCACACCACGCCTGATGCCATGCAGTTGAATGAGCTATTACAGAAAATGGTTAAGGCAGGCTGCAGTTATGTGTTTATGGAAGCCAGTAGCCATGCTATTGATCAGGAACGAATGAGTGGCTTGAAATTGGCGGGAGCTGTGTTTTCAAACATCTCTCACGATCATTTAGATTATCATAAAAGCTTTGAAAGCTATATAAAAGCTAAAAAGAAGTTGTTTGACGAACTTCCTGCTACAGCATTTGCCCTGGTAAATGTGGATGATAAGCGTGGTATGGTAATGTTGCAGAATTGCAAAGCCACTAAGTACACTTATTCATTGAAAATGATGGCTAATTACCGTGCCAAGGTATTGTCAAATGCTATACAGGGTTTAGAATTAAATATTGATCAAAAGGATGTTTGGTTCAGGTTAATAGGTTATTTCAATGCCTATAACTTATTGGCTACCTATGCAGTGGCCACTATTTTAGAGGAAGATTCAATTGAGGTTTTAACCCATCTTTCTCAAATAGAATTAAAAAATGGTCGTTTTGAGCAGATTCCTAATAATGCAGGTATTACTGCCATTGTAGATTATGCCCATACACCGGATGCCCTGGAAAATGTATTGCATACAATTGATAATATCCGAACAGGAAATGAGCAAGTGCTCACGGTTATAGGCTGTGGAGGTAACAGGGATAAAGATAAAAGACCTTTAATGGCTGAGATTGCTTGCAGGCTTAGTGATAGGGTCATCCTGACTTCTGATAATCCCAGAAATGAGGAGCCGGGGCAAATTATTGCTGACATGCAAAAAGGAGTGCCCATTTCCCAGGTAAGGAAAGTAACGAATTTACCTGACAGAAAAGAAGCCATTAAGTTAGCTTGTAGCTTCGCACAAAAAGGAGATATAATATTAGTTGCAGGCAAAGGCCATGAAACTTATCAGGAGATAAAAGGTGTGAAACATCATTTTGATGATAAAGAAACAGTAAATGAAATGTTGAATTTAATCCATAACCGCTAAAGAAACAGTGCTATATTATTTATTCGATTTTTTAGATAAACAAATGGACCTTTTAGGGGCGGGAGTGTTTCAATACATCTCCTTCAGGGCTGGTATGACTGCACTTTTGTCTCTATTGATCACCATTACTTTTGGTAAGAAACTGATTAACCTATTGAGGAAAAAACAAGTAGGGGAAAGCATCAGGGATTTAGGTTTGGAAGGACAAAATGAGAAAGCAGGTACTCCAACTATGGGCGGTATTATCATTCTTCTGGCAATTATTGTCCCTGTTTTGTTATTCGCCAAAATTCAGAATGTATACATTATTTTACTGCTGATTTCATGTGTGTGGATGGGCTTAATTGGCTTTTTGGATGATTATATTAAAGTGTTTAAAAAGAACAAAGCAGGTTTACAGGGTAAATTTAAAGTAGTAGGGCAGGTTGGTTTGGGACTGATAGTAGGCATCACACTATTTTACAATCAGGAAGTAGTAGTGCGTGAATTTAAAACTGATGTGGATAATGGGAACAGTGAAGCTCAGTATGAAGATGTAAAGTCTATGAAAACGACTATACCATTCTTTAAAGGAAATGAGCTGGATTATTCAAATATTTTACCATTTGTTCCTAAAGATTTAACGGTTGTTATTTATGTGCTGTGGGCTATTTTTATTATCACAGCCATGTCTAACGGGGCGAATATTACAGATGGAATTGATGGACTGGCGGCCGGTACATCAGCCATAATCGGATTAACACTGGGCATTTTCGCCTATCTCTCCGGTAACGTGATATTCTCCGATTATTTGAATATTATGTATATCCCCAACTCAGGCGAACTGGTGATATTTTGTGCCGCTTTTGTAGGGGCTTGTGTAGGATTCTTATGGTACAATACACATCCCGCCCAGGTTTTCATGGGAGATACCGGAAGCCTGGCAATAGGTGGGGTAATAGCTGTTTTGGCACTGGCCATCAGAAAAGAACTATTGCTGCCTATTTTATGTGGCATATTTCTTATTGAGTTGCTATCAGTAATTATTCAGGTATCATATTTTAAGTATACAAAGAAAAGATTGGGTGAAGGAAAAAGAATCTTTCTGATGTCTCCATTACATCACCATTATCAAAAGAAAGGAATACATGAATCGAAAATTGTCAACAGGTTCTGGATTGTAGGTATTCTGTTGGCCATAATCACAGTAGCAACATTGAAATTACAATAAATATAAATGAAGAAAACAGGTATTTTATTAAGCTAAAATTAAAAATCAACAATGACAAAACAGATCATCATATTAGGAGCCGGGGAAAGTGGAACCGGGGCTGCTTTGCTGGCAAAAGCAAAGGGATATGATGTTTTTGTGTCTGATTTTGGGCAAATAAAACAAGAAAACATTGATCGCCTGACAGATGCCGGAATTCGTTTTGAACAAGGAAAGCATACTGAAGATAAAGTATTAACAGCAGATATAGTCATTAAAAGTCCGGGTATTTCTCCGGCTATTCCTTTGGTAAGATTGATCATGGAAAAAGGAATTCCAGTAATTGATGAATTGGAATTTGCCTCGCAGTTTACAAAAGGGAAAATTATTGCCATTACCGGTACCAACGGAAAGACTACTACCACTTTATTAACTTACCATTTGCTAAAGGAAAGTGGATTGTCTGTAGGGCTTGGGGGCAATGTGGGAAAAAGTATGGCTGCTCAATTGCTTGATACAGATTATGACTGGTGGGTACTTGAAGTAAGCAGTTTTCAGATAGACGGATTCATTCATTTTAAACCACATATTGCTGTTTTATTGAATATAACACCTGATCATCTGGACAGGTATGATAAAAAAATTCAAAACTACATAGATGCTAAATTTGCTTTATTTAAGAATCAGGGCATTGAAGATTATGCCATTCTTTATAATGACAAAGGATTCATTGATGAGGAACTGCAAAAGAGAAATCTAAAGTCAAAGATATATAGACTTAGTTTTGATGATGTGCCTGCATTGGGCGCTTACGCCAATAAGGACGGAATCATCATCAAGCATAAAAAAGACAGTACAGCTTACACCTCGGATTTATTAACTATTAAAGGGAAACATAATCAGATTAACGCTATGGCTTCAATTCTTTCTTCAAAAATCACCGGACTTAAATCGGAAAAAATTTCTGAGAATCTTCCGAAATTCAAAAATGTACCTCATCGATTGGAGCCGGTAGGAAGCATACACGGTGTAGAGTTTATCAATGATTCTAAAGCGACCAATGTAGATGCGGTTTATTATGCTTTAGATGCTTATACCCGTCCCATTATCTGGATAGTAGGTGGAGTTGATAAAGGCAATGATTATGAAAAACTGGAGCCTGTAAATTCCAATGTAAAAGCCATTATATGTTTGGGGAAGGACAATAAAAAGATTAAAGCCTTTTATGAAGGCAAGTTTCCAATCATAGAAGAAACGGAATCCATGCAGGAGGCTGTTCGCATGGGATACCATTTAGCCAAGGATAGGGAAATTGTGTTGCTTTCCCCTGCATGTGCAAGTTTTGACTTGTTTAAAAACTATGAAGACCGTGGTAACCAATTTAGACTGGCTGTGCAACTATTGCAACGTGAAGTAGAACTTAAGAAATTATCTCAGTAATGATCAATATTCAAACCATAAAAAGCTTTGCAGATAAGCACCTTAAAGGAGACCCGGTTATATGGACTGTAGTCTTCGCTTTGGGTATGCTGAGCATTTTGGTGGTGTACAGTGCCACTGGTACTATCTCTTATTTCAAATTCAATGGCAATACGGAATACTACCTTTTGCGGCATAGCTTTTTAGTTTTTCTCAGTTTTTTTGCCATGTGGTTGGCTCATAAAGTAGACTATAGGTACTATTCAAAACTTTCACGCCTCGCACTTTGGCTTTCAGTGCCTCTGCTCATTTTCGCCTGGCAATTTGGGGTTAATCTGAACGATGCTTCCCGTTGGATTACCATACCATTTTTAAACCAGTCCTTTCAGCCATCAGATTTGGCTAAACTGGCATTAATTATCAATTTAGCTGGAATGCTTTCCAAAAAGCAACAAAATATTACCGATTTCAAAAAGGCTTTAATCCCCATGTTACTTTGGTGTGGGCTCATTTGTGGTTTGATTGCTATGACTAATTTGTCTACCGCCATTTTGTTGTTTCTTACCTGTATGTTGCTGCTTTTCATAGGTAGAATTCCGGTGAAATATTTAGCTATGCTGGCTGTAGTAGGAATTATGGCTGTAAGTATCGCTATGGTAGTAGGCCAGAGAGGGCAAACAGCCATCAACAGGGTAGAAAGTTTTATCAAAAATGAACAGATTCCTTTTCAGGCACAGCAATCGTATATAGCAATTGCCACAGGAGGTGTAACAGGAAAAGGTCCGGGAAACAGCAGTCAGCGAAATTTCCTGCCTGAAGCCTTCTCGGATTTTATTTTTGCCATAGTGGTGGAAGAATATGGAATGATAGGGGCTACTGTAGTGATATTGTTATACCTCACTTTATTATACCGGGGAATGAAAGCGGCAGCCGCCAGCGGCAAAGCCTATGGAGGACTGCTTTCCGCGGGTCTCAGCTTTGCTATTGTACTGCAAGCCATGGTGAACATGGGTGTTGCTGTGGGTTTAGGTCCTATAACGGGATTGCCATTGCCTCTTTTAAGTATGGGAGGGACTTCCCTTCTTTTTACAGGCTTTGCAATGGGAATCATTTTAAGTGTGAGCCGTGGGGAAATTGAAGAAACTACTGAAATCTCAAGAAGTAATTTTGGGAATTTACCAAAAAAAGATGCAGCATAAGTGAGCCAGACTCAAAAACCATATCGATTTATTATTAGTGGTGGAGGCACCGGGGGACATATATTTCCGGCTTTGGCTATTGCCGACCAAATTAAATTGGAAGCACCTGATTCGGAAATTTTATTTGTCGGTGCCGAAAGTAAAATGGAAATGCAGAAAGTGCCAGAGGCTGGATATAAAATATTAGGATTACCTATTGCTGGTATCCAAAGAAGCCTGACATTGAAAAATTTAGCTTTCCCATTTAAGTTGCTGAATAGTTTACGGCAGGCAAAAAAGATAGTGAAAAACTTCAAGCCAGATGCTGTGATAGGTGTGGGTGGATATGCCAGCGGGCCTACCTTGAGAGCTGCATCTAATGCAGGTATTCCTTGTTTTTTGCAGGAACAAAATTCCTATGCCGGGCTCACCAATAAATGGTTGAAAAACAAAGTGCAGAAAATATGTGTAGCTTATGAGGGTATGGAAAAATATTTTCCTGCCAGTAAGTTACAAATAACAGGTAACCCGGTAAGGAAGGGCTTAATGAATTTACCTGATAAGGAAACCGCTTTAAAACATTATAAGCTTTCTGCTGAAACACCTGTGATTTTGGTTTTGGGAGGAAGTTTAGGTGCCAGGGTTATCAATGAAAGTGTCATGAAACATTTGCCATTATTGAAAGAAAGCAATGTGCAAATGCTCTGGCAAACAGGAAAGTTGTATCACCAGGAGATGTTAGTAAGAGCTAATCAGCCAGATAATTCCCCTATCAAAGTATTGGAGTTTATTAAAGAAATGGAAATGGCCTATGCCACAGCTGATATTATTGTCTCAAGGGCGGGGGCATTGTCAGTTTCGGAACTGGCAATTATAGGGAAGCCGGTCATTTTTGTGCCATCCTCAGGAGTAGCGGAAGACCATCAAACCAAAAATGCCAATTCACTGGTGCAGAAGGATGCAGCCATATTGGTAACCGATCAGGAAGCAGTGGAAGTATTGATTCCTAAAGCTCTGGATTTATTGGAAGATGAGGAACTGAAGAATGAACTCGCGACCAATATTAAGAAATTGGCACGACCCAATGCAACAGAAGATATCGTGAAAATTATTTTCTCAATGATTAAATGAATATTAAAAACATACATAGCGTCTATTTTATTGGTATCGGAGGGATTGGTATGAGTGCCTTAGCCCGATGGTTCCTTCATAACGGTGTGCATGTTGCAGGATATGATAAAACTCCAACCCACTTAATACAGTCACTTAATGAAGAAGGTGTTGAGGTTCAATTTAATGATGATATTGATTTGATTCCTGAGGAATTTAAAACCCATAATGAAGGTATTTTAGTGGTTTATACGCCTGCTATTCCTGCTTATCATAAAGGGTTGAACTATTTTAGAGACCAGGGCTATCAGCTTTATAAACGTTCTGAGGTATTAGGTTTTATTACCAAAGGCTTGTATACCGTGGCAGTAGCAGGAACGCATGGCAAAACTACCACAAGTTCCATGGTAGCTCATATTTTAAAATCAGCTGCTAAAAATGTAGCAGCCTTTTTGGGTGGTATTTCCACCAACTACAATACCAATATGTTGGTGAATGAAGCCGATTTTGAAAAGTCCATTGTAGTGGTGGAAGCAGATGAATTTGACCGTTCATTTCTGACACTGCATCCAAACCTGGCTGTTGTTACATCCACCGATGCCGATCACCTGGATATTTATGGAGAGTTGGTAGAATTGAAGAAGTCGTTTTCTTTATTCCTGGATAAAGTGCACCCAAAGGGGAAAATATTTATAAAGGAGGGGTTGTGGGAAGGCCTGGATACTTCAGAGGTGAAAGCAACTCCTGTAAAATACGGACTGAATTCCGGAGAATTATGTGCGCAAAATATTCGAATAATTGAAGGGAAGTTCGTTTTTGATATTCAAAGTTCCGGTATTAACATTTCGGATCTGCAATTAGCTGTTCCGGGCTTCCATAATGTGGAGAATGCTACTGCGGCTATTGGTGTGGCTTTGGAATTGGGCATAACTTCTGAGGAAATTAAAACAGCTATAGCATCTTACAAAGGGGTGAAACGCAGATTTGAATATGTTTATCAATCTCAGGATTTGATTTATATTGATGATTATGCCCATCATCCGGGAGAAATAAAGGCTATGCTGGAATCTGTCAAAGCTTTGTATCCGGGAAAGAAAATTAGTGTGCTGTTTCAGCCACATTTATATTCCCGCACAAGAGATTTTGCCGAAGGTTTTTCGGAAAGCCTGAGCCTGGCAGATGAGGTAATGCTTTTGGATATCTACCCGGCAAGGGAAGAACCTATTCCAGGAGTGAGCAGTGAAATGCTCTTAGAGGATATTCATTCCAGTGAAAAATATTTATTGTCCAATGATAAAGTATTGGAGCATTTAAAATCTGCCCGACTGGAAGTTTTTGTAACACTGGGAGCAGGTAATATAGATAAGTTTGTACAACCTATTAAAATAGTGCTTGAGCAGCAATATGCAGCCTAAAAGAAAAATATATAGCGCCCTGAAGATCATCATTCCTGCTTTGGTGTTTTTTGTTTCCATAGGTTTTGTGGGCAAAAAGCAAGAGGAAAAGCTATGCAGGAAAATTATTGTAAGGATTGAGAACCAGGATGGTAATTTCTTTATCAATGAAGGAGATATCATGGATGTTGTTACCAAGAATGGGCAGGAAATGGTGGTTAACCTGCCATTTGAAAATGTAAAATTAAAAGAAATTGAAGAAAGGATAGAGCAACTTAAATTTGTGCAATCCGCTCAAGTATATAGAGATTTATCAGGGTATATGATGATAGATGCCATGCAGGCAAAACCAATTGCAAGAATTTTCAATCCGGGAGGTAAAGATTATTATATAAGTGACCGTGGGGAAATTATCCCTGTGTCAGATAGATTTACTGCTCGAGTAATGGTATTATCAGGTTCTTTCTTCAAACCTTACCTGAATAAAAACATGTTGCTTGATGATGCAGGAAGGGACTTGTTTAATTTTATAAAATTTATTGAAAAGGATCGTTTCTGGAGTGCTCAATTTGCCCAGTTGGAGGTTGACAAAAGAGGTATGATTAAAATTTATCCGCAAGTCACTAAACAACTGATCGAATTTGGAAACACTTTTGAATATGCTAATAAACTATCAAAATTGAAGATTTTTTACGATAAGATTCTGCCCGATAGGGGGTGGAATCGATATGATCGTGTAAATTTGCAATTTAAAGACCAAATCATTTGTGAATAGAAAAACCTTAGGCAATACATGAATATGCAAAATGATAAAATAGTAGTCGGACTTGACATTGGAACCACCAAAATCTGCGTGATTGTTGGTCGTAAAAATGAGTATGGCAAGCTTGATGTGTTAGGGATGGGAAAATCCGTTTCTGATGGAGTAGTCAAGGGAAAGGTCATTAATATTGAAAAAACAATTTTGGCTATCAAGAAAGCAGTTCAGGAAGCCGAAGATGTATCAGGAATTGATATTAAGGTGGTGAATGTTGGTATTGCAGGCCATCATATCCGCAGTTCAATTCACAGAGGTAGCATTACCCGTGATGATGGGGAAGATGAAATTACTGTGGAAGATGTAGACAGACTGGCAAATGATATAGGTCGAATGGTGATGCCGGCAGGTACTCAAATAATCCATAAAATGCCGCAGGTTTATACCGTTGATTATGATGACGGCATTAAAGATCCTGTAGGGATGACAGGTGTTCGCCTGGAAGCTGATTTTCATGTAATTACTGCTGATGTGAATTCTATTAACAATATTGAAAAATGTGTTAAAAGAGCAGGTCTTGATATTGAGAATATGATACTGGAGCCTTTAGCTTCCAGTCTGTCAGTTTTAAGCGAAGATGAGAAAGAAGCAGGTGTTTGCCTGGTTGATATAGGCGGTGGTACAACAGATATAGCCATTTTTCATGAAAACATTATTCGCCATACAGGGGTGATTCCATTTGGTGGAAATATCATCACTTCCGATATAAAGGAGGGTTGCATGGTGATGCAGCAACAAGCTGAATTGCTTAAGACTAAATTTGGAAGAGCCATATCCACCGAGGCAAGTGAGAATGAAATTGTCTCTATTCCCGGTTTACGTAACAGGGCACCAAAAGAGATCTCCGTTAAAAATCTGGCGCACATAGTTGAAGCCAGAATGGAGGAAATTATAGATTTGGTACATGCTGAAATCATTGCTTCCGGCTACGAAGGTAAACTGGCCGGTGGGATAGTAATTACAGGGGGTGGTTCCCAATTACATAGTGTAAGACAATTAGTAGAATATTTAACAGGAATGGATGCACGTATCGGATATCCGAACGAGCATTTAGGAAAAAGTAAGATAGAACAGGTGAAAAGCCCAATGTTCGCCACTTCAGTGGGGTTAGTATTGGTAGGCTATCGCTCACTGGATGAAAGGGAAAACAGGTACTTGCAAGCCAAGGCGATGAACCAGAATGTGTTTGTTAATCAAAAACAGAAAGCTGGTAAAAAAGGAGGAGACTTCTTTAGTAAGATTATCAATAAAACAAAGAGTTTGTTGATAGATGATTTTGATGAAAATGACGATTTTTAATACCGACATATTATGACAGAAGGAGCATATAAGTTCGAAATACCAAAACACCACAAATCTATCATTAAAGTGATAGGCGTGGGTGGTGGAGGCAGCAATGCAGTCAATCACATGTTTAACCAGGGCATCAAGGATGTGGAATTTATTATCTGCAATACTGATGCCCAGGCACTGAAAACCAGTCCGGTTCCCAACAAACTGCAGATTGGTTTGAATCTCACCAGTGGTTTAGGAGCCGGGGCCAATCCTGCCAAAGGCAAGGAAGCTGCTATGGAAAGCAAAGAGGATATACGTGAACTATTGGGCACAGATACCAAAATGCTATTCGTTACGGCAGGAATGGGCGGAGGTACCGGAACAGGTGCTGCCCCGGTCATTGCAAGAATTGCCAGGGAAATGGACATTCTCACAGTAGGGATTGTCACTTCTCCTTTTGGTTTTGAAGGAAAAAAGAAAGCCAAACAAGCGGAAGAAGGAATACGGGAGTTAAAGGAAAATTGCGATACCGTGCTGGTCATTCTCAATGATAAATTGCGTGAAATTTATGGTAATCTCACCATCGGCAATGCATTTGCAAAAGCGGACAATGTGTTAACCACCGGTGCCAAGGGAATTGCAGAAATCATTACTGTTCCAGGTTATGTAAACGTGGATTTTGAAGATGTAAAAACTGTAATGAAAAATGCTGGGGCAGCCGTAATGGGTTCTGCCAGAACAGAAGGGGATGGCAGGGCAATACGCGCAGCTGAAGAAGCACTTTCTTCACCGCTTCTTAATAATACAGATATTTTAGGCGCCCAGAAGATTTTGCTTTCCATTATTTCGGGTGAGCAAGCTGAGCTTCAGATGGATGAATTAACAGAAATTACAGATTATATCCAGGAACAGGCGGGTGAAGATGCCGAAGTAATATTTGGACATGGTGTGGACGAATCTTTAGGTCATGCACTTTCTGTAACAGTTATTGCCACAGGCTTTGATAACAGTAACTATAAGCGGGATGCTATTCCTGAGCGAGAGTCTAAAAGAGTATTTGACTTAGATGCGCCCAAGCAATTCACTCTTTTCAATAATGAAGAGGAGGATGTTCGTAAGCAACGGAATGAAAACAGGTCCAGGCCTGAAGAAAGAAGAGAGCCTGCTCCGGAAAAGAAGCAGCGACCTGAAGAAGGACGTGGTTATTCCTTCGGGTTTCCTTCGCAGGAACCTTTGAAAGAGGAGGATGAAGATCGTTTCGAATATGATTATCAGGATGAAGAATCTGAAGAAGATACATTCACTCAGAACTTGTCAGATGAGTACGAAATAGTAAATAAAAGACCGGACCCGGAGGCTCAACAAAGAGCGGAAGAAGAACGTCAGGAATTTCTAAGGCAGCGTTCCAAGGAAAGAATTGCCAAGCTGAAACAACTGAATGGCGGGCAAACCAACACTCCTGAGTCTTATAAGCAAATGGAAGTGCCTGCTTATAAAAGAAAACAGGTAAAGTTAAGGGAAGTGCCTCATTCATCGGAAAAGAATATCTCAAAATTCAATCTGAATGATGACAATCAGATTCTGGGAAACAATAAGTTTTTGCATGACAATGTAGATTGATAAAGATAGATTAACATCTAATGGTAAAAGAGCAAGTCGGAAACGGCTTGCTTTTTTTGTTTCTTTTTGTTCAAGTCCTCGCAGTCTTTGAACTGAACTTCAAAGGAGATAACAAGACTTTTGCAATAGTAGAAAATTGTGATAAGCTTATTATTTTTTGCTGGGATAAATCTGTGAGAACTATCCCCTGGAGGTTTTGTAGGGGTGTAGGCTGGAAAATAGGAAATCTTATTATATAGTAGACAAAGATTAAAAGACAAATTAGCACGCCAAAGATATTGTAAAAGTGCAATTTTTTTTAAGGGGCTTTTTTACATTTTTATAAAAACAGGCTTAATAACGATTAGCAGCCATTATTTCTAACAATAATTTACAATGTATTTTTAGTCGGATAACAGTAACTCTTTATAATACCTAAGCGCACCCCAAGGGAGAAAGACAACCTTCTTTAGTTTTCCCACCATGCTATTATTAAGTTGGCCACACTTCATAAATACTCCAATAGTCAAGAACCAAATAAAATCCCGCCTCCCCATGAAAAATTTGCTTACAGTATGCAAATGAAAATCCGCATTTCAACGAAACCCTGATTTTCATGAGAGACCTAAAATAAAATTTTATGGGTGTTGTGGATAGCTATTTATTGTCTAATTTTATCTTCTAAAATACATAATATTATGGAAAGAAAATTAAAAACATTCCTATTTTTCGGCTTAGCTATCTTACTGCTAATACCTACTGCATGTGATGATGATGACTCATTAGATGATATTGATGACTTGAACCCGCAAGATAATTTTGAAGAACTTTTGCAGGCAAAAGTTTGGGTGGCAAGTTCGTTTATTTATGACATAAGTTGCTCAGGTGAAGAAAGTGGGGATGGCGGAGCATTTGAATTAGTGAAGCCCGATTTTTGTGCCCAAATCAATTCCGATTGTAGCCCATGTCCTGAGGATGATCCAGACTGTACTATTACATGCTCGGATGAATACTGTGGACTGCAGTATGAATGGTTAAATTATGAAGCGAATTTTACCTCATCTAATTTAATAGGCACACATACATTTAAGAAACAAACACCAATTTTTGATGAGAATGGAAATACGGGCGAATATGAAGAGGAGAATGGATCAGAGGTGTTTACCAACTCATGGTTATTTAATAATGATGACAATATTTTAACTACCAATTTTGGAGATGTCTATAACTTATTTGATGGTCAGGATTTATTAACCTTCAATTTTGAAATTATTTCTGCGGAAGTAGACAAAATTGTTTTAAAAGGTCAGAAAAACGAACAAGGTTGCACATTAACAATAGATATAGTTTTGGAATAAAGCTATTAGCTCTTTAAGTAATAGGAATGAAGGATTACTATTTTAAAAGAAGGGGCAGCTTCAAGCTGCCCCTTCTTCGTTAAAAAAAAGATTTAAAAAGCAACTCAGTAGATGGGTAGCTTTTTTTGTTCTAGCCAAGCCTCAGTTCGAGTTTGAATTTGAGCTAAACCCCACCACAGTTCATTTCGGAACCACTACCTACATATAGGTATTTTGCTGTGGCTTTCGATGAATATTTTGGATTTAAAGGAAGATGGAAGTATGTTCAGCATCTTAAATCAATTAACCGAAGAAAGTTGTTTGCAAATGATGGTAACGTTTACAGTCGTTTGTTGTCGGTTAATGAAAAATACAAAGTAAGTATGTGTGCCTGGAGGTGCACTTAGCGAATTATTGGCAACAACTCAAAGATTGATTGTACTAAAATATGGATACACAAATAATTAAAAAGTTCCTTGACTATTTAAAACTTATAGAAAATCTAAAAGTTGACACAGCAGAACTTCTTTTATTTCGCGGGCAATCGAGTAATGATCCACTATTACCTTCTATAGCCAGAAAAGAACCGAAAAAAGATACAACCGAATTAGAAAGACAAATGCTTAAAGAATTAATTCGTCAAACTAATACTAAGATAAATGGACAACAATTCGATGAGTGGGATTGGCTAATTTATGCTCAACATTACGGAATGAAAACAAGGCTTTTAGATTGGACTTCCAATCCATTGACTGCTTTATGGTTTGCTTGTTCGAATCCATATAAAATGAACAGCGATTCTTATGTATACATATTTTTGCACGCAGAAGAATTCTTATTGGATAAATCCAAAGAAAAATCTCCATTTACTAGATCAAAAACAAAAGTTTTGAAGCCAACTTTAAATAACCAAAGAGTTATTTCGCAATCTGGATGGTTCACTGCTCATAAATATTCTAAAACAAATGAAAGATTTGTTGATCTTCGGTCGAATAGAGAAATGAAAGAAAATATTATGGAAGTTCAAATTCCTAATGAAATAAAAACTAAGATTTTAGAAGGACTCAATCTTTTCGGAATTAATAACAAAAGTTTATTCAACGATATTGGAGGAATTTGTCAGCACATAAATTGGGAGTTTACGGCAAGATGAGCAGTATAAAAACAATGCTTAAATCACGCTAGCTCACACTGTTGTTTACGGGACGTTAGCGGTCACTTTAACAGACACGGTAAACATTAAAATTTTAGATGATAGAAAATAAGAAGAACATAACTATTTTAACTGGTGCTGGACTAACAGCAGGAAAAAATTTTTTTGGAGTTACAACCGCTGGTTTGACTAAGGCTTTTATTTCTTACAACCACACTGACCTAACTGACGATAAAGAACTTATGTTCTTCATTTATTCAGAATATTGCTTTTGGAATAAACTTGACCCGACAAAACTTGACGACAATCTTTCTAAAATAAACTTTGAGACAATATTGCAAATGATTGAAGAGTTGTTTTCATATGTTGAAGATGTTGAAAGAACTCATCATAAGCACAAATTTCAAAATAGCGTAAAAAACACAATATACTCCCTTAATCGCAGATTGTTTTTTAGAATAAATCAAGTCCGAAATCCTAAGTGGAAAGACTTATCTTATTTCTTTATTGAAAAAATCTACAATCATCTTATTGACGAAATTGTCCGACACCTAAACCCTCATAACAAAGACACCAACAATGTAGGAATGTTAGGGTTCAAAGATTTTCTAAACACTCAATTTGACAAGAATACACACTCAAGACGAGTTTACACTTTAAATTATGACAACTGGTTAAATAGATATGACAACTATTTTGACGGATTTGTAAACGATAAATTTGACTTTAAAGAAGTTATCAATAATCGGATTACAGATTGCCATTACAATCTTCACGGTTGTATTCTTTGGCACAGACAATCAGTTTGCGAAAAATTAGCAGAACCAGAAGAACGAAAACACATACAAAGTTTTGACGGTTATACCATTTCAAGAGAAGCACTTCTTCCTTCGCCTATAATTTCTGGCTATAATAAACTGACAAGAATAAATTCAAGTCCACTCTTAGAAATATTTCATTCACTAACTTCGGACTGCGTGACTGCAAATAAAGTTTTAATTATTGGTTACAGTTTCAGCGACCCTCACATAAACAACAATCTTAAATTTATTGACAAAGGAACGAAAGTTATAGTCGTTGTATATTACGACAAATCTTGTTTAACAGACACAAAAAGCGACTTTTACAGAATGACATGGGGATTAAGTGACATATTTGCAGTTCAGTTTAGTAATCTCGTAATTAGAAATGAACTTAATCACACAGTTGACAGTGATGACGGGCGAGTTTCTGTTTTTATCAATGGTATTGGTCAAACATTTTATGACGAATATCCGAAAATATAAAAACAGAACCGCTAAACAGATGAAGATATCCTAACAGGCCAAGTGGGCAATTAAGTTGACGACCCAACCGACATTGAAGCTTGATAAAACAAAAATTAACGCGAAAACAGCAACAATTGACATCACGACTGAACTTTAGACCAAATAGCCGTTGATTTTCCTCCGAATACAAAATATTTTCAACATAATGGCATCGAAATTAGTCAAATACTTCTTCTACCTTTACTTGCTTATGCTTGTTGGCTGCACCACAACTACATCACCTCTTCAAGAAAAAGAAAAAAGCCTTGTCGGAAATTGGAAGAAGCCAGTAGATAATGGACAAGTGCAAGGATGGTACATGGAGTTTCATGAAGACCGCACTGGTGTTTTTGGACCAGCTATCAATGTCCATGGGAAAGTAGGAATTGAACCTTACATGTCGTTCCTGATGAAAGACTGGCGAATACAAAACGACACACTGTCTATTCAGTTCGAAATGCGGTCGGGTTACGCGCTCTATGGCCCCGATGGAAAGAAAGTTGAAAACGATAAGCCAGGTTTTGCCCGCTACATTGTTTGGGAGGCATCCGACACAGTGCTTGTCCTTGAAGATCTCATTGGAGAATTTCCCGGTATGAAGGACCGTTTAATAAAGTCGGAGAAATTGGAACTTTTGAGTAATTAAATTTAGCCGGTGGATGTGGACGGCATTAGAGAATGTTAAAAGACAGATTGAACAATAAGGCAACGAACACCATGTATAGCATTAAAAGTGGAAAAATCCTATTCCAGCCGGGTTCCAAATTGAGGAATATGTTAAAGACGCTTACCTATAAAAAGGTTTAGGCTTTTATCCTCAAATTACCCTTCCCAAAGTGCCTGCTTTGGGAAAGGCAAAAAGCACGGCATCTTTTTGAAAAAAGGACAGCATCTTTTCACCAAAACCAAGCTTCCTTTTTCCCAAAACCAAGCTTCTTTTTTTTCAGAAGCAAAATAGTGCCTTTCTGCAGCGGAAGGGGTATATTTTAGTCTTATCCATACCAATGAAAAGAACATACTTATCTTAAAAAAAGTGTTAATGAGTTGATGGTGATGTTTAATTTCATATTTTTGTAGTGATCAATACAAAAAATAACAATGAGGGGAAGACCGGTACTGTACAACGACAAACACTTGATTGAAAAAGCACAGGAAATCTTTTGGAAAAAAGGTTACACCGCTACCTCCCTGGGAGATTTGCTTAAAGTGACAGGTGCAGGGAGCGGAAGCTTTTATAATACCTTCAAAGGAGGGAAAAAGGAAGTATTTCGAAAATCCATTCTTCAGCGAAGAGAAGCTTTTAACCAATTTAAAAAAGAACTGAGAGAAAGCGAATCACCGCTGGATTTGATTAAAGACTTCTTTAGAAGCATTGCGCAAGCAGATAAAGAAACACATCTAAAAGGTTGCATAATCGCCAATTCTGTAGTGGAAATGGCTCATGTTGACAATGATCTGGAACTGGAGGCGGTAAATATCCTCAAGGAAGTGGAACAAATGTTTTCGGATGCTATTCGAAAGGCTCAGGAATTACAAAAAATCAATAATCACACGGATCCGCAGATTCTAGGAAGATACCTCATCACATTTTGGTGCGGTTTAAATACCTTAAGGAGAATGTACCCAGACAGGGAAACACTTCTTCATCAAATAGAAATGCAATTGGCTGTCATCAGCTAATTTTTTTCGCTATTTATGGAATGATTAATACAAAATAAATATTTATAAACTTAGATTTCATGGACTTAAAATTAGATTCAAAAAAAGCTTTTATTAGTGGCTCTACACAAGGGATTGGCTTTGCGATTGCCCGCCAACTTTTAAATGAAGGAGCCAATGTAATTCTCAACGGACGAGAAGAAAAGAAACTTAGTAAAGCAATAGAAAAATTGAAGCAGGAATTTCCTCAACGGGCTGTTTCAGGTATTGCAGCCGATTTTTCTAATACCGAAGAGGTACATATCCTTCTGAATCAGTTGAGCGACATTGACATTCTTGTCAATAATGTTGGGATTTTTGAGTTGAAAGCCTTTGAAGAAATATCGGATGCTGACTGGATGAAAATTTTTAATATCAACGTGCTGAGCAGTATTCGCTTATCGAGACATCTTTTACCTCGTATGTTGGAGCGAAATTTTGGGCGAATTATTTTTATAACCAGTGAATCAGGAGTGAATGTCCCTGCTAATATGATACATTATGGTATGACCAAAGCAGCTATGTTGGCAGTCAGTAACGGCCTGTCTAAACTGACAAAAGGAACACATGTCACCATCAACAGCATTTTGGGAGGACCGACCTATTCTGATGGAGTAGCCACCACAGTGGAACAAATTGCAAATGCACAGAAAATGCCGGTTGAACAAATGAAAGCTGGCATCATCCAACAGACAAACCCTGATTCACTCTTGCAAAGATTTATAGATCCAACTGAAATCGCATCTTTAGCAGCATATTTGGCAAGTCCTCTTTCTATTGCCACAAATGGGGCCTCCTTACGTGCTGATGGAGGGGTTCTAAAACAGGTTTAATTTGAAAAGAATATACTATTTTTCTCCTACGGAAGTTTCGAAGGCCGGTGAACGTTAGTGCGGAGTTGACAAGAACTTTAGGGTTGGTGTAAACACCATTATCAATCTATTCTTTCCCAAGTGGTGTTAATGCAATATAGAGGCCCTTTCAATCTATGACCATCTGCTTTTTATTTGAAAATAGATTTATTTGATTAAATTGCATAACTATTTAATGAGGCTATGCCTTTATGGTCACCAAATGATAAGCTATCTGAAATCACGATTATTTTTAGGGGGGTTAAAGTTTGGGGTTTTATTTCTCCTATTAGTTTCAAATAAGCCATTATTCTGCTTTGAATTAGAAGAAGCTGACAGCACATCTATTGAGACAATACTAGTAAAAAGCAATAAACTTTTATATAATAAGACTGATTCTGCCAAGATTTTGGCCGAAGAAGCACTAAATCTTTCAACGCAAATAAACTATCAGCGCGGCATTGCCAATTCTCTAAATGTACTTGGCGTAACTTATGATATTAATGGTGATTTTGCTAAGTCGTTTTCAACCTATAAGGAAGCAGTTGAAATTTATAATCGGATTGGCGATGAAAGAGGTGCTGCTAATTGTCAGGCAAACATGGCTATTTTATTAAAACAGGATGGTAAATATGATGAGGCGCTCGTTTATCTTTCTAATTCACATGATTATTATGTGAAGTCAGATGATAAAAAGCATATGGCTAGCAGTTTAATGACGATTGGGAACCTTTTATTAGCCAAAGGGGATAATTTAAACAATGTAATGTCAAAACTGGAGGAAGCAGAAGCAATTGTCAGAAACCTTAATGATACCATTCTCATATGTTCAAGCGTCAATTTACAAGGTGACGCGTATCTGAAATTCAATAAATTACCCGAGGCAATTGCGCGTTATCAAACTGCAATTGATATTATAAAAAACCTTGATAAGCCGTGGAATCGTGGTTATTCACATTTGGGTTTGGCCAAAAGTTATTTAAAATCAAATCAATTAGATCATGCTCTTCAAAATTGTGTCGAAGGGTTAAAGCAATATGGGGTCATACATCACAAATTTGGGATTATGGAGCTATATGAGATTAGAGTGGCAATTAATGAAAAGCAAAACGATTTGCCCCAGGCAATTGCCAATTTACGTATTGCTCAGATGTATAAGGATAGTATCTATAATGAAAAACAGTCTAAGCAAATCAGTCATATCAAGGTAGAATATGAAACCGAAAAAAAAGAAGCCGAGATTGCCTCTTTGTCGCAGCAAGCCGAAATAAAGGATTTGGAAATAAGACAGAAGAATCAGACAATGGTCATTGGGCTTATCGCAATTTCACTCATTACAGCAGTCGTCTATTTTGTATATAGACAAAGAAAATTCAAAGATCAGCAATCACGTACGGAGCTGGAGCAGCGTTTTCTGAGATCACAACTAAACCCTCATTTTATTTCCAATGCCTTAATGGCCGTGCAGAATTTTATGTTGAAGAATGAAGCTGAAAAAGCCTCTACTTACTTAGCCAAGTTCTCAAAATTGATGCGCGAAATATTGGAGAACTCCCGTCAGGAATTTATCCCGGTCGAAGATGAAATACAAATGCTTACCAATTATTTGGATATCCATAGACTGCGCATGAATGAGTCTTTTGATTATAATGTGGAGATAGATGAAAACATTGATGTAGAAACAGACACCATACCTCCTATGTTTGTTCAGCCTTTTGTTGAAAATGCTATTGAACATGGAATTATTAATGCAAAAGGACAGGGCTTAATTGTCCTCAAATTGGTCAAAGAAGGTGAATATATAGCCATAGAAATAAGTGATAATGGTGGAGGGCTAATTTTTGGAGCACAGAAAATAGATCACAATTCTTTGTCTACTACCATTATTCAAGAGCGCATGGCATTATTTAATAAATCTCTCAAAAACAAAATCCAATTGATTTGGGATAACATTAAAGATGAACATGGAGAAATACAAGGAACAAAAGTAGAGTTGAAAGTTCCTTTCAGTTACCTTTGATTCCAATTCATGATAGATGTTATGCGCATAATTTTAATAGATGATGATGCCGTAGTTCGCGACAACCTCAAAACGTTATTGTCGATCTATTCTCCTGAAAGTGTGGTTATTGCCGAGGCTGATGGGGTAAAAACAGGTTTGGCCTGTATAAAAGAATATAAGCCGGATTTAGTGCTGCTTGATGTTGAAATGAAAGACGGCACCGGGTTTGATTTGCTTTCATTTTATGGCAAACTGGACTTTAAAGTAATTTTTGTGACAGGTCATGACGGGTATGCAATTAAAGCTTTTAAATTCAGCGCCATAGACTACGTTTTAAAACCCATAGATCCTGATGATCTTGTTTCTGCTTTAAAAAAGGTTCATCAACCGGAAGATTCTGATGAGCAAAATTTGAAAGTCGCCAATCTGGTCCAAAACAAAAAAACTGACTTTGCAGAGCAAAAGATTATTCTTAAAGACGCAGAAACAGTCTATTTAGTGGCAGTAAAGAATATCATTCGATGCGAATCAGAAACTAATTATACCCGCTTTTATCTTGTTGATGGCCGAGTATTAATGGTTTCGAAAACACTCAAAGAATATGACATGCTTTTTGATGATCAATCATTCTTCAGGGCACATCAATCCCATTTAATTAATTTGCGCCATTTCGATCGTTATGAAAAGCGGGATGGAGGATTGGTATTCATGAAAGATGGCAGTACCTTGCCTGTAGCCGTAAGAAAGAAGGAGTCGTTAATGGCAGCACTGGAAAAGTTATAATTACTTCTTGAGGAAATCCCTGATTATGCTCTGATTAAATAGAGGCCGTTTCAAAAGCCTTCCACTTGTGTCATCCTGAACTTGATTCAGGATCCCCTCATTGGCTACTGCGCATTTGAATGGGATTCCAAATCAAGTTTGGAATGACGACTGGGCTTTTGAGACGGCCTCATGCCTGTAGATACCTTTCTATGCAAAGAATTTACTAATGGCTTTGCCAATTTTACCAATAACGCCTGAAGAAGCCACTACTCCTGCAATTATATGATCATCTATTTTATCAGCTGATAATTGACCGTCAGTAGCATCCCAGGCTACAGATGCAATCATTCCACCTACATCTACTGCGGCTGGGTGAGCGGCAAAAATTTCAGGATTATTCAGACCGTTTAAATCAAAATATTCGTGGCTTTCCCAAAATTCAACGGATCCTTGAGTAAGGTATAACATTCCTCCAACTACTTCTTTTTCTACACTATTTCTGAAACTTGTTTGTTCAAATTTTGAAATTAAACCTGTTAGGAACGCTTTTGATTCCTCATCATAAGGCGTGGTTTCTTTGAAGTAATATGAAGCCAATGTGGAAATGATATTTTTTCCTTCTTTACTAAACGCACTACTCGACTGAATAATGGCTACCTGTTCTTCAAGATAATGCACGTTAAAAATGTCACTATATGAAAATTGGCTGCTTTGATAAGAAAACCAAGGATAGGAACAGTTTTGAGTGGTGATGAAAATCTGTGCGGTAAGCTCAGATGCATCGCTGAAGCTATCAAAATTCCAGGAATCAGATTCACTCATGACGCAACTAAGAAAGTCATTATGTATCATTCCAAATTGTTGATAGTTGATGATGTTAGAACCTGATGCTAAACTGGTAATATTTTGTGACGGCTCTTCATTAATGTCGATGGATTTGGAAGTAGTGTCGAATTCAAACTTTTCGCAAGAGAAAGTTAGAGTGCCAAGCAATGCTACAAGTAAAAGACGTTTTAAAGTTTTCATTTTTTTGTTGTTTATGTGAATTGATGAGGCAAAACAAATGCGGAGGAATATAATAATTAGAATGAATGATTAACCGTCAGTACTTTTTGAGAGTTCGATGATGTTTTATAAGAATTTGATCAATGATATCAATTAGAATGATATGCCAATAACAGTTACCGATGTTTGCCCAAAAGACAAGGCTCGCTTGAGCGAACAGATTGATTTTATAATAACCAAAATCAAATTTTAACAATATCCTTACGAATTCTCGTTATCTTCTCACGAATTCTCATCTTCAAAAATTACTGCTTTGTATTACCATAGGTTTGAGATTGATTATAAATATTAATGTCATCAATCTCAATTACCATGAAAAAACATTTACTCATACTCTTTGGAATACTCATAAGTATTCAGTCCTATGGACAAATTCCTACCGCAAATCTCAATAAGGAATATTTATTTACCAATGGCAGTTTGCAAAATGTGATTACGCCAGGTACCAATGATTTGACAGCCTCTGGCAGTGTAAGAACCAGCATACCTGATTTTATAGACGAGGCTGATAATGCACTATCTCTTAATGGAGATTCTTTTACTGCCGGTTATAGAGGAACAGGAACCAATGGTGATGGTGCCGGAGAACTAACATTGAGTTTCTGGATGAAAACATCAGTCAATAGTGCTACAGCCCAAACCATATTTAAGCAATATGGCGCTTCGGGTTTTGGTCCGTACGGGTGGAATGTTTACCTGCTCAATGGTAAAGTTAAACTTACTTCAAAAGCGCTCATAAATGGAAATGCTGTTACACCGGAAATATCAGCTGAAAGCGCGATTATTGCTGATGGTAATTGGCACCATATTGTTTGTGTAGTTGATAGAGTCGCCATATTTTATGGTGGTTACTGGCAGTATGGGCCACGTGTAACTTTGTATTTAGACAACGTTTCGCAAGCCACCCAATCTACTGGCGGGGCTTCCAGCGAGCCATTGGTATATATAAATCCATCAGCTGAAAATGTGTATTTGGCGCCATCAGGTTCGCCATACACCGGAGCTATTGATAATATTAGATTGTACAACAGTGAATTGGTTGCAGCAGATAGAAATAATTTATTTAATGAGTTTTACAGTTCAGTTACTAAGTTTTATGTAAATAAAAATGCTACCGGAACTAACAGTGGTGTTACCTGGGAAAATGCATTCACTGATTTACAAACAGCACTTCAAAGGGTAACTACCCAGCAAATATGGGTGGCCAAAGGAACCTATACGCCAGATGCAACAAGCAGAACGGCCACTTTCAGTATTCCAGCAGGTGTCACCGTTTATGGTGGATTTAGTGGTACGGAATCACTATTATCAGAAAGAGATTTTATCAATAATAAAACCATTTTATCAGGTGATTTACTTGGCAATGATAATGGCGCATGGAGCTATACGGCTACAGAAAGGTCTGATAATTCATTCCATGTTGTAACCTTAGCAGCCTCAAATTCTGGATTGGACGGAGTAACAGTTAGTGATGGGCACGCCAATGGTGGCGCAAATGACAATGTAGGTGCTGGTATTCTTAAAAGTTATACGAGTACTGCTATCGTTTTAAATAATTGTACAATCGAAAACAATGTAGCGACTTCAACAGGAGCAGGCCTATTAGGTAGGTTTGATGGAGGAGGAGTAACATCTATCAATGTCAATAATTGTATTTTCAAAAGAAATATGGCCACGTTGGGAGCATCGTTTTATGGCTATAAAGCTGCCGCAGGAAATATGGATATTAAATTTGTTAATACCTTGTTTGCTGAAAACAAGGCAGTTAATAATGGAGCTTCATTGGGTTTTGCTGGTAGTGCAATTATATATCGTACTTATCGGGCAGGATTCACCACCAACTTTGATATTATAAACTGCACTTTTGCCAATAATGAGGATATCGGAACTGACGCATCTATGAGTAGTAGCAACCGCTCAGTAATTGGTGTGTCGCAATTAACTTCCTCTGTCATCAATGCCAGAATTTATAACAGTATTTTTTGGAATAATATAGAAGTAGGTGGTGCCACTTCTAAGGCGGTTCATTCTTTTTTTGAAAATCCACCAACAGTACTCGAAGCAAATAATTCAATTGATGAAGATGCCTTTTCTTATGTGTATGTTAAAACCAATACCAGTAATGCTGATCCCTTATTTATAGATAGCGCCAATGGTGATTATTCTTTAGAATGTAACTCTCCGGCCATAGATGCAGGTGATGCTACAGGCTTAACCCTTCCTGCGATAGATTTAGAAGGTGACGATAGGATTCTTACTACTGTGGATATGGGAGCCTATGAATTTAATAACGTATTAACTGCTATTACAGCCATTACAAAAGACATAACGGTGCAGTTAGATGCCAGCGGCAATGCAATCATAACCCCAGCTTCAGTTAACAAGGGATCAGGCTCTGTTTGTGGTACTGCCTTTACACTTGGTTTGAATAAATCAACTTTTACGTGCGCAGATATTGGGGCAAACGTTGTGACTTTAACCGCCACAGAAACTTTAAGTGGCAATAGTGATATGGCAACAGCTACCGTAACAGTACAGGATGCCTTAGCTCCAACAGTCATTGCCAATGATATAACAGTACAATTAAATGGAAGTGGTACGGCAACTATCACTCCTTCACAAATAAACAATGGTTCAAATGATAATTGCACCGTAGCAGGGTCTCTTCAGTTTAGTCTTGACATAACAAGTTTCGATTGTTCCGATTTGGGTGTAAATGTGGTTACATTAAGCGTAGAAGATGCTTCTGGCAATATTGGAACGGCAACCGCCAATGTTACGGTAGAAGATAATGTCAATCCAGTAGCAATAGCTCAAAATATCTCCATTCAAATAGATGCTACTACAGGTATTGCTGCCATCTCTGCAAGTGATGTAAACAACGGCTCATCAGATAATTGTACAAGTGCATTAACACTTAGTTTGTCTGATACCGAATTCACCTGTGATGATATTGGAGTAAATTCGGTTACACTAACAGTTGAAGATGATAACGGAAATCAGGCAACAGCAACAGCAACAGTAACGGTAATTTCTGCAATTGATGACGAAATAGTAATGGCTACAAATCCTAATATTTGTGTTGATGGAAGTAGTACGACTATTACAACAGCTAGCTCTGTAAGTGGTATCAATTACTATTTGAGAAATAGCAGTAATAACACCATCGTTCAGGGACCAATTGTAGGTACTGGCAGCGGACTAAGTTTCAATACTGGAGCTGTAAATCAAGCGAAAACATTTCATGTATTTGGCGAAACAACACCGCCAGACAACTTGGCCTTAGATTTTGATGGAATAAATGATTTTGTGTCGACCAGCTTTGATGCATCATTTAATTATAACAATGGTTACACTTTAGAAACCTGGGTGAAGACTGTTTTACCTGTTACAGCAAATTATCCAATTTTCACGATTGCTAATTCCACAAAGAGTGATTTAGAAATATATATCCAGAATGCATCGAACAAATTGACAGTCGTTCATGACAGAGGTGACGCTATGGGCTATAGAGAATATGGGGCACCACCAAATAACCAATGGTTTCACCTGGCAGTTTCTTATGATGGAACAACAGGCATGAGCGTATATTATGATGGTGTGCTACAAGCGCCACTAAGCAATACTATTACTCAAGCCATGACAAAAACAGCTGGCCTTTCCGTGTCAATTGGACATATTTCAAATCCAGCTTTTGGTGCAAGTGGCGCCCGATTTAAAGGAGGACTAGATGATTTCCGTATGTGGAATGTAGTTAAGTCTGGTGCAGACATTCTTGCGGGCATGAATAATTGCCTTACAGGTCTGGAGAATAATTTGGAAGCCTATTTGAATTTCAATGAAGGTAATGGTACTATTGCAACTGATTTAGCCAAAGGCAACAATGGGACTTTGATAAATATGGACGGTAATACGGACTGGGTAACTGGTCCTTCAATGTCATGTGGGCAAATATGTGGTTTCCAAATGAGCACGGAAATTACACTAGGAGATGATCAAATAAACCCTACCGCCATTGCACAAAATTTAACTTTACAATTGGATGCCTCTGGCAATGCAACATTAACCCCATCTAGTGTTAATAATGGATCTACAGACAACTGTACAGCCTCTGGCAACCTTATTTTGAGTCTTGATAAAACCACTTTCAATTGTACTGATTTGGGTGCCAATACCGTGACGCTAACTGTGGAAGATGCATCTGGTAACCAAGGGACATCAACGGCTACCGTTACAGTGGTAGATGGTTTAGCACCTGTTGTTGTTACGCAAAATTTAACTATACAACTAGATGCTTCCGGTAATGCCGCGCTATTAGCTTCCGCTGTTAATAACGGATCTTCCGATAACTGTACTGCCACAGGCAATCTTACTTTGAGTTTGGACAAAACAGCTTTTAATTGTGCTGATTTGGGAGCGAATACAGTTACACTCACAGTTGAGGATGCACAAGGAAATCAGGGATCGGCCAACGCTACCATTACCGTGGAAGACAATATTGTCCCAACGGCAATCGCGCAGAATATTACACTGCAATTGGATGCAGCAGGCAATGCCACCTTGGCTTCATCAAGCGTTGATAACGGTTCTACTGACAACTGTACCGGAAGTCTTACCTTGAGTTTAGATAAAACTGACTTCAGTTGTGCTGATTTAGGTACGAATACAGTTACACTCACGGTGGAAGATGCCTCCGGAAACGCATCAACAGCAACTGCCACAGTAACTGTAGAGGATAATATTGCTCCAACCGTTCTTACGCAGAATATTGTTGTAAACCTTGATGACAATGGCAATGCCACAATGACTGCAGCGCAAATCAATAACGGCTCTACTGATAATTGCACTAGCACCAATGATCTCATTTTGAGTATCGATATCACTGCTTTTACGACAGCAGATTTGGGCGCAAATACTGTTACACTTACCATAGAAGATGCCAATGGCAATAGCAGCAGCAATACTGCTACCGTCACTATAGAAGAGAAGACAAATCAGACAATCATGTTTAATACCTTGTCAGCTAGAACTTATGGAGATGCAGCATTTGATTTATCAGCAACAGCCAGTTCCACCTTGCCAGTATCCTATTCAGTAATCAGCGGGCCTGCAACTGTTTCAGGTAGCACAGTAAGCATAACAGGTGTTGGTAATGTTACTATCGAAGCGTCTCAAGCGGGTGATGCTACGTTTGCAACTGCGCCAGCTGTGCAGCAGAGTTTTACTGTAAACCAAGCAATATTGACTGTTACTGCGGATGATCAATCTATCACTTTTGGTGACGCCATACCAACGCCAACCTTCACTTATAGTGGCTTTGTCAATGGTGAAACAGTTTCGGTTTTAATAGAAGAACCGACTATTTCGACAGCCGCCAATGCAAATAGCGATGCCGGGAATTATGCAATATCCTTAAGTGGAGGTAGTGCAGTTAATTATGTACTTACACTTGTAGATGGCGATTTAACCATCAGCAAAGCAGACCAGGCAATTGCTATTGAAGCCATTGCAGATAAAAACATAGATGATGCCTCTTTTAATGTCGTGGCCACTACCACAAGCGGCCTTGCATTAACTTATGATGTGAGTGGCCCTGCCACTATTGCGGGAACCACCATTACCCTTGGCGGAACAGACGGAACGGTAACAGTAACGGTAAGTCAGGCAGGAAACATCAATTTTAATGAAGCTACTGCTTCCACTACTTTTGAAGTAATTGACAACAGCAAACAAGTGCAGGCCATCACCTTCACAGCTATTGGGGAAAAAACCTTTGGGGATGCAGCATTTGATTTAAATGCAACGGCCAGCTCTGGATTGACAGTTGTTTATTCTAGTTCAGATGAGACCGTGGCCACCATCAATGGCAGCACAGTAACTATAACAGGGGCGGGGAGCACTACAATAACGGCCACCCAGCCAGGTGATGCTGATTTTAATGCGGCAAGTGCTGTATCACAAACTCTTACCGTTAATAAAGCCTCGCAAACCATCACATTTGTAGCAATAGAAGGGCAGTTCCTTGAGCAAGGTTCCATCATAGTTTCAGCAACAGCGAGCTCTGGACTTGAGACGACTTTGATCTTGGTCAGCGGGCCTGCCACTCTAACGGGTGATGTAGTTTCCTTTACAGGCTCTGGCATTGTTGTGATCAATGCCTCACAGGCAGGAAATAGCAATTATCTAGCAGCAGCTGACGTGCAAAGGAGCTTTGAAGTGGCTACTGTACTGGGAGTAGGCGATAATTTGCAAACCGTTAAGACAACTGCATATCCAAATCCGGCAGTTGATTACATCACGGTGTCCGGTATAGTTGAAAATGCCCAGCGGATAAGTGTGATGGATTTGAAAGGGAGTATTCTGTTTCAGGTGATGTCGCCATCATCAGAAGTGCAGCTTAACATGTCTCACCTCAAGAAAGGCATGTATGTCATTGTTATCGAGACAGCAACAGACCAGTCTCAGCTAAGGGTATTTAAAAATTAAAACCAAGGGCAAGGCATCTGTCTTGCCCTTTCTCAAATAAAAAAAACAGAACAGATGAAGAATTTAAAATACATTTTATCAATATTGATTTTGGCTACAATGACTATTGTGGCCGGTTGTAAAAGTGACAGCTCAGATCCGGCACCTGATGCCCTGGCGCTACAAAGGGAATTACTTATGAATGAGGGGAAATCCTGGATAATTGGAACCGAAGGAATAATTAAAGATGGCTATGATGTGAGTAGCCAGTTTCAGGGGTTTTCGTTGACCATAGGTCAAAATACATTTACCACCGTCAACAGTTTGGCGTCAGCTTGGCCGGAATCTGGTAATTGGAAATTTGACGAGGACAATGAAAATATAATATTAAGAAGTGATAGAGTTATTATAATGGTGGCTGTCACAGCAACCACCTTGCGGCTTACTTTCACAGTAGGGGGTGAAAATGGACGTTTTGCAGGCTTGGAAGGTGAATACGAATTTAATCTCGTGAGTCAGTAGTAATAGATTTGTCAGATTAAAAATCCCTCTTGCATCCTTTGGTGTGAGAGGGATTTTTTAAATTGTAGTATACTTTTATGAGTAGTTTAAAAACAAAAGATAGTATTAGCCTTTATAATTTATTTTATGATGGCAATGTAACTTGGGTCGGGGTCTATAAAGATAAAACTCAACAAAAAAGGCTTGAAAGAGATCCAAACTCTTTAAATTATAAAATAGCGGACTATAAAACTTGGTTTAGAAGTACTACTAAAGGGACGGTTAAAGAAGAAAAATCCCATAATGTTAACATTGACACTGATGGTAATATAGCTTCTGTTACGTTTGACTTTAGTTTTTGGGCAGGTGGAAAAAAAGGTTTATGGGGAAAAGAATCCTGGGGACTTGTTAAAATTAATGGTGAGTGGAAAATTACTAGTGTCATATTTTCTATGGAGCAAGAAAATATTTTTCCTGAACCCAATCGACAATAATAATTGCCACCAACAGCAAATTATAAGTAAGTCAGTTGTTGGTGGTTTTTTTAAGTTTTGTACCTTATGGCAAAAACTGCAATGTTGGAGAAAGTAGCCCGGAAATCCAGGCCTTCTCATATTTGCGAAACATTAGTGGCAATCTCCCATATAGCTAAGCCATTGACTTCCCAAGCTAACTGAAAGAATTAATGAATGTTAATAAAATAAAATATTGATTTATAGAATGTTATAAAAAAAAAGATAGTCAGGAGTTTAAATGAAATCAAAATGAAAAATAAACTACTATTCATTTTTTTAATTTTTTGTCAGATTATAGGTTGCAAAGAAGATAATGACCCCATTATCCCTACAAATTGTGAAAATGACAACTCTCTAAGCATCATTTCTCAAAGAAATTTTGAGATGGGTTTCAGCACCTGGAGCTTCGGTCCCGATGAATCCGATAAGGCAGCTACTTATCAATTTATTAAAAATAATGCAGACATCTATTCGGAGCAGATTGACGATAAAATACCTTGGGGTGCTTGGATAAATGGTACAGCCTTGCCCACAGCGTTTTCAGATGAAATTGATTATCGCATTTCAAAAAAAATTGACAACCATAAACTACTACTATCTGTAAGCTTACTCAATACAGATCGAAGTAATCTACTTGAGGATTTTGATAGTAGTATTCCTAATTATTCAGCATTAAATGACGCGGTCATTGAAAATGCTTACTTCAATCATTTGGAGTATCTAATACAAAAATTCAATCCGGATTATTTGGTTATGGCTATGGAAGTAAACGAACTTAAAATAAAATCTGAATCAAAGTGGATTGAATATAAAATGCTAATGGAGCAAATACGAAACAGGATAAAAAGTGCTTATCCTGATTTGCCTTTGGCGGAATCAATGACTTTACATAACTGGTATAATCCGGAAGTCGCCAATCAAGCGGATTTTATCGCAGAGGTAAGCAACTATGTAAATGAACATAATGATTTTGCTGCGATTAGCTATTATCCATTTTTTAAAGGGCAACATACAAAAGCAGAATTTCAGCAGGCATTTGACTTTTTACATTCAGAAGTTTCCATTCCGATTTCCTTTGTTGAAACTACCCACTTAGCTCAGGATTTAGAGATTAGCAGTTTCGACTTGAGTATTAAAAGTAATGTCTGCGAGCAAAAAAGTTACCTTGAAACCCTCCTGCTCAATGCATTTAACCAAGATTATAAGTTTATTATTTGGTGGGCACATCGGGACTATGACGAACTGTGGGAAATTTTTCCTTCAGAGTACAAAGATGTGGGTAGGTTATGGAGGGATACAGGTTTGCTCGATGAAAATGGAACAGAAAGACCGTCTTATGTAACTTGGAAAGAAGTATGGAATAAATAAAGTTGTATTAGTTATATGCTAAAATGCTCATAGCCCTATATTGTAATCGCCAACAAGTTAGCCGAAACGAAATTGTAAGGCTTGGCGAGTTAAGGGCATTTCAGGTTTTGCTTTTAGAGATTTAATAGTTTAATATAATTGAGCGTGGGCTCGCTTTTCAATGACAAGCTGGATTTTGGTTTTCCCCATGTTAAATACACTTATGGAGAGCTTTTTATAACCTACAAAGAACAATTTATTGCAAAATCAATTTACATGAGAAGCATAACATACAATAAAAAAGACACCAGGAATTAACCTGATGCCTTAAAACCTAATTGAACATGAAAATTGTGTTGTTATCACAACTAATAAATAACATAATTCTATCCATTTAGTTTAAACAAAATAAAATTTCATTTATATGCCATTAAAAGTTAATGATCAGGCCCCTGATTTTCAATTGGAATCTACCTCAGATGAATTGTTTCAACTGGAAAAAGTAAAAGGAGAGCCCTTGATTTTGTTTTTCTATCCCAAAAACTTCACTAAAGTCTGTACTAAAGAAGTTTGTGAATTCAGGGATGCCTTTGCTGCTTTTCGCGACCTTGATTTCAGAGTGATTGGAGTTAGCCAGGATAGCATCGATTCACATCTGAAATTTAAAAAGGAAAACAAATTACCTTTTGAATTGCTTAGCGATCCAAAAGGCAAAGTGGCCGGCATGTATAAAGCAGTAGTGCCTGTCCTGAATATGAACAGAAGAGTAACCTATTTGCTGGATGCCAACCATACGATCAAGGCGGTTTACGAAAATATGTTTACCGCTGATAAGCATGTAAAGGAAATGCTGACTCAACTTAAAAATATTTAACTACCTTTCCGGATAAGTAAAATTTGTTTTTTTTCTTGTAAAGTCCTGTTTTTTTGTAACTTGCATAAAACTTAGCCGTCCTAAACTATATATAGATGGTTTTGTCACAACATTTTCTTCGTTAATACGTTTATCGGGCTTCATGCTTAAAGTAAAATCTATATTAGCTCTTTTATTTTCGCTCCTGGTGCTAAGCACAGGCGTGGGGGCAGCTCTATATCAACACTTTCACGAAAACAATCTACAGGAGGTTGAAAAAAATGATGAGGTGGTGGTTTATGAGAATCAGTTAAAGTATGATAAAAAGCCACTTAGTGTTTCAAAGGAGGATGTGGAAACAATAGACGAAAAAGAAAAGACATCTCAAGTTCAGGCAGAAAAGAAAGAAAAATCCGAAAGCCATTCAGTATTAAAAACAAGCTCAAGCTTTGTTACCCTATTTTATGTTCTGGTAAGTTATCTTTTTTCAGGTCCTTTTGATTCCCAAACATTTTCATATTAATTAAGGATTAAATTCATCTGAACCCCTTCAAAAAAAAAATCTATTGAAATTTCCAATGGGAATCTATTATCTTTATGCCAACTAAGGATAAAAATTGAACAATTTATAATTATGAACAAATCACTTATAGCAGCATGTTTCGCCTTATTAATATTTTCAGCTTGCTCATCAGAGAAAAAGCAGGAAACCAAGGATGAAACGATTACGGATAATACAATTGAAAATCAGACTACTGAAAATAAACAAACCACTGCAAGTGTAGTAAGCAAAGAGCAACTGGAAGGTATGCTAACGGCCTATTTTGATCTGAAGAATGCATTAGTAAGTACGGATGCAGAGCAGGCTAAATCAGCATCAGGAAAGCTACTTTCACAATTAAATGACGGGATGAATGCTCTTAGGGAATCTGCATCTAATATACAACAAAAGAGTGATGTTGAGGATATCAGAGCTGAATTTCAGGAATTAAGCAAAGGCATGTATGAGGTGGTGAAGAATAATTCGTCAGCAAAAGATGAAACAGTATATAAACAATTTTGTCCAATGGCATTTAACAATACAGGTGGATATTGGCTGAGCAGTGAGAAAGAAATAAAAAATCCTTACTTTGGAGACAAAATGTTGAAATGTGGCAAAGTACAGGAAGAACTTTAATTTTTTTAATAAAAGGGATAAGTCCTCCACCTGACAAATGTACCAGCATTACCAATAAGTGTAGGAACATTTTTTTTTATATTTACGTTTTCAAATTCAAATAGAAATAATAACAAAATAGATAATGGCAAAAACTATAGAAATAACCGATAGTAATTTCGAAGAGATTATAAAATCAGATAAGCCTATTTTGGTTGATTTTTGGGCAGAATGGTGTGGTCCTTGTAAAATGATTGGCCCTGTGGTTGAGGAATTGGCAGGAGACTATGAGGGGAGAGCTGTAATTGGTAAAGTAAACGTGGATGAAAATCCAAATGTTTCTGCCAAATTTGGTATCAGGAGTATCCCTACTTTATTAGTATTTAAAGGAGGGGAAATCGTTGATAAACAAATTGGTGCAGTGCCAAAGCAGGTATTAGCGGATAAATTAAATGCACAAATGGTGTAATTCCACTGGAAATAAAGTAAAAAAAAACACAGTCTGAAACAGGCTGTGTTTTTTTGTTTTATATCTGCCAACACTTAACTATTTTTGCGCATAATGGAAGCAATACAAGAAACTAATTTTCAATTACCCAATCAAACTGCTTTTTACAAAGGAAAGGTACGGGATGTTTATACCACACCTACAAAAATTATTATGGTGGCAACAGACAGGCTATCTGCTTTTGATGTAGTATTGCCCAGGGCCATTCCTTTTAAAGGACAAGTGCTGAACCAAATAGCCGCTAAATTTTTGAAAGCTACAAAGGAAGTAGTACCCAACTGGCTGTTGGAAACCCCTGATCCCAATGTGAGCATTGGGCTTAATTGCCAGGCCTTCCCTGTGGAAATGGTTATTCGTGGTTATTTGGCCGGTCATGCCTGGCGTGAATACAAATCCGGCAAGAGAACCATTTGTGGTATACCTTTACCCGAAGGACTTAAGGAGAACGATAAGTTGCCCCAGCCCATTATCACCCCTACCACCAAAGCACATGAAGGACATGACGAGGATATTTCCAGGGAAGAAATCCTGAAACAAAGGCTGGTATCAGAGGAGGATTACGTCATGCTGGAAAATTATACCTTTGAATTATACAACAAAGGAACAGAAATAGCATTGGAAAATGGATTGATCCTTGTAGACACTAAATATGAATTTGGCAAAGCAGGCGGAAAAATATATTTGATTGATGAAATACATACACCTGATTCATCCCGTTATTTCTATGCTGACACTTACCGTGAGAATCAGGAAAAAGGCTTAAAACAAAAGCAGTTGTCCAAAGAATTTGTGAGAGAGTGGCTCATTGAAAATGGCTTTCAGGGAAAGGATGGGCAGGCAATCCCGGAAATGACTGATGAAAAAGTACAGGAGATCTCTGATCGCTATATTGAGCTATATGAAAAAGTAACCGGGGAGGTCTTTCATAGAAGAAACTACCAGGACGCTATAAAAAATATTGAACAAAATATCTTAAAATCCATTAAAGATGATGAAAGTCGATAGGCATTCATTAAATTAAGCAAAACGCAATTACATTTAATTAAAACATATATATGAAGTATTCAATAGATAAAGACGATAAATATTCATTGCTAAAAATAAAGGAAGAAAAATTAGATTCAACAGTTTCTTCCTCTTTAAAATCTGATTTGATTACTATGCAGGCGGAGGGCGTGCCCAATATAGTAATAGATTTATCAGAGGTAAAGTACATCGATTCCTCCGGCTTAAGTGCATTATTGGTAGGGAACAGGATTTTCGGTGAAGCTGGAGGCGCATTTGTATTGGCTTCCCCTTCTGAGCATACCGAGAAGTTGATCAAGATTTCTCAGTTGGACAAAGTATTTGATGTATTGCCTACTGTGCATGAAGCTATAGAATCAGTTTTTATGCACGAATTAGAAAAAGGTTTAAACGAGGAAGATACTGACGAAGCATAATATTGTCCTTTGAAGTTTACATATTAGGATCCAATTCCGCAGCCCCTGCCCATGGAAGACACCATACATCCCAGATGCTGTATATTCAGGACCAGCAATTCATGGTAGATTGTGGAGAAGGAGCTCAAATGCAAATGAAGAAATATGGTTTAAGAAAAAATCGCTTAAACCATATTTTTATTAGTCATTTGCATGGCGATCATTATTTGGGACTGATGGGTTTGCTTTCTACCATGCATCTGAATGGCAGAAAACAAGATTTGTTTCTTTACGGGCCTGTAGGCCTGGCTGAAATCATCACCATACAATTGAAGCATGCCAACACAAAAATGAATTATCCTATTCATTTCAAGGAATTAAGAAGTCCTAAGCCGGAATTGATACTGGAAAATGAAAAATTAACAGTTCATACCATTCCACTTCAGCACCGGATTCCTTGCAATGGTTTCTTGTTTCGTGAAAAACAGAAGCCAAGAAAACTGATCAAAGAAAAAATAGTTAGCAATAACTTATCCATTCGGCACATCAATAGTTTGAAAAACGGGAAAGATATAGTTGATGAAAATGGGGATATCATTTTCAGAAATAAAGATTTTACCAGGACTGCAAAAAAGAGCAGAAGCTATGCCTATTGCTCTGATACCAAATATGATGAGAGCTTAATTCCTTTGATCTCAGAAGTGGATTTACTGTATCATGAAGGTACTTTTTTACATGACATGCTGGACAGGGCAGAAGAAACCTTTCATACTACAGTTCATCAGGCAGCAACAATAGCCGAAAAGGCTAATGTAGGGCAGTTGATTATAGGGCATTTTTCCAATAGGTACAGGGAATTACAACCTTTATTGGAGGAAGCTAAATCAGTATTTGAAAATGCCCATTTAGCTGAAGAAGGACGGCAATTTACTATTGATGAATAGTTTTTAAAATGGGTGAACTAACGCTTTCAGCTAAATTTCAAACAAAGAAAAGAAATTTGTTTGTGGTGTTGAGTGGGATTTTCCTCACCAATGCACTTTTAGCTGAGATTTTAGGGGTAAAAATATTTTCCGCAGAAAAAACCTTTGGTTTTGCCCCCGCACAAATACAAATGTTTGGTGATTATATCCTTGACTTTAACCTTACAGCAGGAGTAATCATTTGGCCCATTGTATTTATCACTACTGATATCATTAATGAGTATTTTGGTAAAAAAGGAGTGAGGAAAATCAGTTTCCTTACCGCACTTTTTATTTTATATTCATTTATTATCATTTATGCAGTTACCAGGCTTAGTCCTGCTGATTTCTGGCTGGAAGTCAACGCAGACAAGGCTGGCAGAAATGATTTCAATATTAATGAAGCCTATTCCACTATCTTCAGACAAGGAATGGGGATCATCATTGGTTCTCTAACTGCCTTTCTCATTGGTCAGTTTCTCGATGTATTGGTATTCCAGAAGCTTAGAAAATTTACCGGCAGGGGGAAAATCTGGCTTCGTGCCACAGGTTCCACACTAGTGAGCCAGTTAGTGGATAGCTATGTGGTATTGCTCATTGCTTTTTACATTTTCGGAGACTGGTCAGTGGAGCAGATCTTATCTGTAGGAAGTATCAATTACCTTTATAAAGGCATAGTAGCCATTCTTTTAACGCCACTTTTGTACGTTGCCCATTATTTTATTGATGGCTATTTAGGTAGGGAAAATGCCAAACAAATTGCAGATAGGGCAGCAGAAAAAGATTTCTTCTAATAAAGTCCTCATTAGGATATTGTGAATAAATACTCCAAAGTTCGAAAACCCATCAAGATGAATTCTATTACATATTAAATTGCATGAAAAGCCTAATTAAGGAACTCTTGATAAATACTACCCTGTCAGAAAACCATATAAAATTTGCTAATAATGAGCGGGCGGGTCGACAAAAAGGCGGAGAGCGCGTGGAATTGCAGCGTGGAAGCATCTTTTTGTTCCCGAGTATCGGGACAAAAAGAAAGTAAAATAAAATTTGGAAATGAAATGTGGGAAACTCATTGTAACACCTCTCTTTTTGACGAAACCCCTAATTTTTGAGGTTTTTTACTGTTAAAATACTTTTATAAAGGGCTTTATCAAATCCACAGAGATGAATTTTATTTCAAAATCAATTTTCATGAGATGCCTAATTATCCCTGAAAACATTATCACAAATAATGGCAGTGGCCATTGCTGCATTCAAAGATTCGGCCTGGCCTATTCTGGGGATAGTCACCTTCTCTGTAATGAATGGGAGCAAAGCATCATTAATACCATGCGATTCGTTGCCGATTATTAAGAAACCATTCTTATCAAACTTCACTTTATGCACATTCTCCCCTTCCATCAGGGCGCCATATACCTTGATGTTTTTATTCTTCTCCAGAAACTCTACGAGGTTGTAACGGAAAAAATTCAACCTGAAAACAGAACCCATGGAAGCACTTATTACTTTTGGGTTATAAAACTCAGAAGTTGTTTCCGAACAGATTATATTTTTAATACCATACCAGTCAGCTATTCGTATGATGGTACCTAAGTTCCCCGGATCGCGGATGTCATCCAATATTAATTGAAATCCTGAGTTATTATATTCAGAAGGAGAAGGCTCTTCAACAACAGCTAAAGCCATTTCATTAGTCTGATAAGTTCCTAATTTGCTAATGGTTTTTTCATCAGAGATAGTGATTGGGGCAGATTTTTGTTTTAAAAGCCCGGAATATTTTTCCGAAAACTTTGTTGATATAATTAAGGAATGAATTTTGTAGGAAGAATGTAATAATTCAACCGTGTTTTTCTCCCCTTCAACTATAAATAGACGTTCTTTTTGTCTGAATTTCTTTAATTGAAGAGATTTAATGAACTTTGTATTATTATTGCTAAGCATTTATTCTGAAGTCCTAAAATTGGTAAACTATAGATTTAAAAACACCTTATTTATTATCGTTATTTTCCTTTCTTCTTGTGTAGGTACACAATACCTTGAAGAAAATCAAAACCTGCTTTATAAACAGAAAATTAAAGGTAATGAAAATATTTCATCTGATAAGTTGGATGATCTTTACGTACAAGAAACTAATAGAAAGCTCTTGTTATTGCCTATTTCCCCCTATGTAGCATTTTACGAAATTGGGAAGGAAAATTATAATCAGGAAAGGACTCAAGTAGCACTCGACTCTTTAAAAGCAGAATATGATCGAAAAATTGCTATAGCAAAGGAAAATGACAATGCAAGGAAAGCAAATAAGTATCAAAGAAAATTTAATCGTAAAGCTGATAAGCTTACAAAGAAAATACAGGAGGGAAATCTCCTTATGCGTTGGGGGGAGCCATTGGCTGTTTATGATTCTTCCGCAATTGAAAACACCAAAAACCAAATCCAACTTTACTACGAATCAAAAGGCTATTTTGATGCGGATGTAACAGTTGAGACCAAGCTGGCCGGTCTAACGAAAAAAAGAGTCATTGTCAATTATATAGTAGAGGAGGGGCACCCGCATATAATTGATACAGTATTCTTTAATACAGGAAAAGACACTACTATTTTAAATTTGGTAGAAGAGAAAAGGAATGAAATTTTACTAAAGGAACGCACCAATTATGATCAGGCTCAATTAAGTTCGGAGAGGGAAAGGATAGAAATTTTATTAAAAAATAGTGGCTATTACGCATTTAACAGGCAATTCATCGAATTTAACGTGTATCAGTCAGCCGATACCAATTTGTTGTCAGTAGAGATTCTTATTAACAGACCAAGCAAAGACCCTTTTCATAAACGCTACACCATAGATGAGGTAAATTTTACCACCGATGTCAATAGTCAGGTGGGAGGGAGAAGTCGTCAATTGGAAAGATATAATAGTGTGAATTACTATTATTATCAATCTGCTTATAATAAAAAAATATTGGATCAGCGTGTTTTTCTGCGGCCAGGGGAATATTATAGTTTGGAAGAAACATTTACCACACAAAGGCAATTGGCTAATTTGGATATGTTTCGTTTTGTTAATATTAAATATGATACGGCAGGTGGAGAGTTTATTGCTAATATTTTCACTAGTCCGCTGGATAAATATCAGATAAGTAATGAAGTGGGTGTAAATGTTAATGTGACTTTTGGTCTTCCCGGTCCTTTTTACAATGTGTCATTAAAAAATAGAAATCCATTTGGAGGTATAGAAATTCTGGAACTTTCCGGCAGGGTAGGTTTTGATGCAGTAGCAAATCTTTCAGATCAAACACAAGTAACCACTGCCACTGAGGCAAGAGTGAATTTAGGACTTACTTTCCCTCATTTTCTCTTGCCTTTTGGAAATCAGCTAAAGTCCCACTTTGGTGTTCTAAACCCTAAAACTAAAACAGGTTTAGGTTATAATTATACTGAGCGTCCGGAATATGTTAGAAGTAATTTTAATGCTTCTTATGGATATTCATGGCAGAATAGAAAACAGTGGATTTATGATTTCACCTTTACTGATGTCAATTTAATTGAGTCGAAGCTAGATAGTGTTTTTGAAAAATCACTGGAAGGCCAGCTGAGATTTGGAAATCAACTCAGAAGATCATTTCAGCCCTCTTTTGTCTCCAGTAGCTACATCAATATCACTAAAAATTTCAACAACTATGGTACTGACCTGCAGAAAGCTAGTTTTGTAAAGTTTTTTGCTGAAGCAGGAGGTAATTTATTGAATTTTGATTTTGTTGCTCCCAACGTGGAAGATTCCGCTTTAGCGTATTTTCAATTTGTTAAAGCGGCTTTTGATTTCAGGCACTACCTGCCTTTTGGAAGGGAAAGTACTCTGGCATTTCGGGTGAATGTAGGTGCAGCCAAACCTTATGGAAGCCTTTCAGAAGGTATTTTGCCTTATGAAAAATATTTCTTTGCAGGGGGAAGTAACAGCATCCGTGCCTGGGCTCCTCGGAGATTGGGGCCTGGAAGTTATGTAGCAATTGATAGTGCAAGTGGTAATTTTGATTATAGCTTTGAACAACCCGGAGAAATAATTTTTGAAGCAAGCCTGGAAGCCAGAAGAAATATTATTGGGGTCCTGGATGGTGCCCTCTTTATAGATGCTGGTAATGTATGGAATTTCTCTTCTGCAGATAAGCCTGGAAGTGAGTTTAAAGCCAATCGCTTTTATAAGCAAATTGCCATAGGTACAGGCTTCGGCTTAAGAATAGATTTTTCTTTCTTGATTCTGAGGTTTGATATAGGATATAAAGTATACGATCCTGCCAGAGAGCCCGGCTCACGCTGGACAGTTGATGAATGGAACCTGGGAAATAGACGAAATTATGGGCCTGCCCTTAATATAGGAATTGGTTATCCTTTCTAGATCTTACTATTTCCTCTCTTCTTTACGAGTGGCCCTTTTAAATGCCTCTTTAATATCCTGCATTGATTCTTCAAAACTGTTGGCTATGTCATTAAGACTTTGCTTGTTGTCTTCTGAAAATTTCTCAAAATCTTCTTGTAGTTTTTCCTTATTCCTTTTTAATTCGGCCAATCGTTCTTTTAATTCTATTTTCTTTGATATATCCGACTGTTTTAACTCTTCTAATAAGGCATCTATTTTCCTGCCTGCTTTACTAAAAAATTCTTCAGCTTTTCCCATTTTGCGTAAAATTGTTTCACCAAATTAACGCATTTATTTCGGAAATGGGAAAAACATTCAAAATTGAAGATGGCAGATGCTTTTGAATGGGAAAAGGAATATGATCAATAGGTTTATGCCCCACCTATTGCTCTATTTTTTGGAAGAATCTACTTCTTTTTTGAGGAATTCATCAGAGGTTAATTGTTTTTTGAACCACTGCATAAAGGCAAATGTTACTATTATTCCCCAGAAAATTCCTTCCGTAAGCGTTACTACTCCTACCATAAAAGGACTTAAATATTCTCCGAAAGCTTCATTCACCTCTACTTTGTTTAAAAAATCTTGTTGAATGATTGAAAGGTATATGATAATGAAAGTGGCAAATGCCAATGAAGAGCTGGCAGCTGCCAAAAAACCAGCACCAAGACCTTTAAGGTAGTCAAAATTCTTGTTTCTTTTTTTAAGGAATTTGATGGCGTAAAAAACTCCTGCTATTATAAAAACAATATTAAAAACTCTTAACTCAACATTGTGAGCAAGCCCGAACGCTTGCATTATCAGGAAATAGGCAATCAGACCTACTAAAATTATAGCCCCACCTACTAAACCGTTATATTCTATGGTATCTTTCTTCATTATTTCGTTTTTTAGTCAAAAGAGACGTTGTGATCTAATGATAATTCCAATGCCCATTACATTTTCAAACGGACACAAATAACTAATTAAGTATATTCTATTATACTGCCAAATCATAGATTTGTTACTTGTCCTTCTTCTTTAATAGCAAACAATGTAGTAGAATATGTCAAAACTCTATGCGTTTTCTACATTCAACTTTACCTTGGTTAGCAGATGGATGGATCATTTTTTATGTATTTTCATTTATTTAATTCATTGAATAGCCCGTGGAAGTCATTCAGGAAATCTTATATTTGCATTTACAAAAGGAGAAATGATACTTGTTTTACAGCCATTTTTTTATAAGATACTATGAGCATTAAGCCATTGTCAAGAATATTACTTTTAGTTACACTGGTTTGTTTTTTATTTGCAAGCTGTGCAGGAAATAACGGAAGGAAAAGCATGCCAAAGCGAAAGCCACTGCCTTGTCCTGTTAAAGATTGTTAAAATGAAGAAAATAGTAATAGCTATTGACGGATTGTCAGCTTGCGGAAAAAGTAGTACGGCTAAAGAGGTCGCCAATAGGTTGGGATATAAATACATCGATTCCGGAGCTATGTATCGTGCTGTTACTTTATATTTTCTTAAACATTATATTAATCCTGTCAACCCTAAAGAGGTTCAAAGAGCGATGGACAGCATTGATATCTCTTTTGTTTTTAATGAGAAAATAGGTTTTAGCGAAACTTATTTAAATGGATTGAATGTTGAAAATGAGATTAGACAAATGCACGTTTCTCAAAAGGTAAGTGAAATAAGTGCCATTGGAGAAGTAAGAAAGGATTTAGTTCGACAACAGCGAAAACTAGGGAAGAAGAAAGGTGTAGTGATGGACGGAAGAGATATTGGGTCGAATGTTTTCCCTGATGCGGAATTAAAAATTTTCATGAATGCAGATATGGATATCCGTGCTGAAAGAAGACAGAAAGAACTATTGGAGAAGGGGGAATTGGTTGATTTGCCTACCATTGAAGAAAACCTGAAACAAAGAGATAAAATGGATTCCGAAAGGAAGGAAAACCCACTTATTGTGCCGGAAGATGCTGTTATCCTCAGTACTAATTTTTTAACTTTGGAAGAGCAGGTTGAATATGTTTTGCAACTGGCTACTGAAAAAATGATAGAACATAATGAGTAATATAAAAGTCACTATTGATCAGGATTCAGGATATTGTTTTGGTGTGGAATATGCAATTCGTATGGCCGAGGATGCCATGGCCGAGGATGGTGAACTATTCTGTTTAGGAGATATTGTTCATAATGACATGGAAGTGGAGCGTTTGAACAAAAAAGGGCTGCGTGTAATTGATCATGATGAATTGGAGAAACTTTCCAACTGCAAAGTATTAATTAGAGCACATGGAGAGCCTCCTGAAACATATAAAATAGCCGCTAAAAATAATATTGAATTAATAGATGCGAGTTGTCCCGTAGTGTTGAAACTGCAAAACAGGGTGAAGAATTCTTACGATAAAATGCAGTCTGGCAAGGGGCAGGTAGTAATATATGGAAAGAAAGGCCATGCAGAAGTAAAAGGGCTTACCGGTCAGACAAATGGTGATGCAATCATTGTAATGGAAGATACAGACCTGGATAAAATAGACTTTAAAAGACCGATTACATTGTTCAGCCAAACCACCAAAAGTACTGTTGGTTTTTATAGATTAAAGGGTATTATTGAGGATAATATCAAAAAAGCGCAAGATGAATCTGTTGCTTCTGCTACGGAGTTTTATGCCAATGACAGCATTTGCAGACAGGTTTCCAATAGAGAACCCAGACTTACCAAATTTTCCCGGGAACATGATGTAGTATTGTTTGTAAGTGGAAAGAAAAGCTCCAATGGAAAAGCATTGTATCAGGTTTGCAAACAAAATAACCCTGAAAGTTATTTCATAGAGAATGAAAGCGAAATTGACAGAAGCTGGCTTTTAAACAAAAAAACAGTTGGTATTTGTGGCGCAACTTCCACTCCTATGTGGCTGATGGAGGATGTGAAAAAGGCTGTTGAAAATGCTGATCTTCAATTGGCAGAGGAGAGTTAAAAGTATAGTTTTAGGTTTAATTTATCCTTGAGTAATAATCCGTAAAAACGTTTTTATTAGTGAAAAAATTATTAATTTTGCCACGATTTCAAATAAGAGTTCATTCGTAAACAAAGACATGTCTCAAACCATTAAATTAAAAAAAGGCTTCGATATTAATTTAGCAGGTAAAGCTGCTAAGGTTGTTTCAGATGCTCCTAAGCCTGAAACCTTTGCCATTAAGCCAACTGATTTTCCAAGTATAACCCGTCCTAAACTGCTGGTTGAGCAAGGTGATAAGGTAAAAGCGGGTACACCACTTCTTTACGATAAAATGGCAGACAATATTTTATATTGTTCCCCGGTGAGTGGTGAAATTGCTGAGATCAACAGAGGTGATAAAAGAAAATTACTTGAAATAAGGATTCTCGCTGATACGGAAAATCAGTATGAAACTTTTGAAAAATTCAGTTCATCTGATTTAAAAGGGTTATCTAAAGAAGATGCTATAAATCAAATGCTGAAAAGTGGGGTTTGGGCAAATATTATCCAAAGACCTTATGGAATAGTAGCCAATCCTGAAGATAAGCCAAAAGCCATTTTTATTTCTGCTTTTGATACCCACCCTTTGTCGCCTGATTATAATTTTATATATAAAGATCAGGATGAAGCTTTTCAGACAGGTCTGAATATTCTGAAAAAATTAACAACTGGAAAAGTACATTTAAATATTTCTGCAGATAATGAGGTAGCCAGAATGTTCTCTCAGGCAGAAGGAGTTCAAATTAACCAGTTTTCAGGGAAACATCCGGCAGGAAATGTTGGAGTGCAAATTCATCATTTGGATCCTATTAATAAATCTGATGTTGCCTGGACAGTAAAGCCATACGGGGTTATCCAAATTGGTAAGTTGTTTTTGGAGGGTAAATATGATGCTTCAAAAATTGTGGCACTTACTGGTTCGGAAGTGAAAGAACCAAAATACTATAAAACTTTTACAGGCGCTTCTATAAAAAATATCATTAAGGATAACATTAAGGAAGGTCATGTGAGATATATCACGGGAAATCCTTTAACAGGGGAAAAGATTAGTGATACTGGCTATTTAGGCTTTTACGATGAACAAATTACCGTTGTACCGGAAGGTGATTTCGAAGAATTGTTAGGTTGGATCAAGCCAACTACTTCCAAGCTAAGTTTCTACCGTGCAATTGGACTTCTTTCATTTCTAAATAAGAAAAAAGAATACGTTTTAAATACCAACACAAACGGAGAAGAAAGAGCCTTTGTTTTAACTGGTAGGTTTGAAGAAGTGCTTCCAATGGATATTCTTCCAATGTATCTTTTTAAAGCTATTATGGCTGAAGACTTTGATGAAATGGAGGCCTTAGGTATTTTCGAATTAGTTGAAGAGGATGTCGCGCTTTGTGAGTTTATAGATACTTCCAAACATGAACTCCAGATGATTTTAAGAAAAGGAATCAATTTAATGATTAATGGATAATACCGATGATTAAACTGCTCATTGCATGTTTAACGTCCTTTAAAATTATATAATATAATATGAATCCAATACAGAAATTCTTCGATAAAATTGAACCTCTTTTTGAAAAAGGGGGGAAATACGAGAAATATTATACCTTATACGAAGGTCATAGAACCATTTTGTTCAGACCAAAATTAGTTACCCCTTCAAAGGGAGTGCAAATTCGTGATGCAAATGACCTGAAAAGAACAATGATCACGGTAGTGATCGCAATGATCCCTTGTTTGCTTTTTGGTATATGGAATATAGGGCACCAACATTTTCTGGCTATAGGTGAAACAGCTACTTTTATGCAAAAAGTGGGCATAGGAGCTATTCAAGCTTTACCTATTGTAATAGTTTCCTATGCAGTAGGCTTGGGAACTGAATTTGCTATATGTGTTATTCGTAATCACCCTGTAAATGAGGGTTATTTGGTGACGGGTATGTTAATTGCTTTAATTATGCCTCCTTTTATTCCATTATGGCAAGTGGCTTTGGCTACAGTTTTTGCTGTAATTATTGCTAAAGAAGTTTTTGGTGGTACAGGAATGAATATATTGAATATAGCATTAACAGCCAGAGCATTTTTATATTTTGCTTATCCTACTGATATATCAGGTAGTGTTTGGACTTATATTGGTGATGCTACTCCTGTTGATGGATATACTGGCGCAACAGCTTTGGCTATTGCTTATGACACCGCTTTAGCGGGTACAGGAACTGTATTAGAAGCATTTTCAAATTTTTGGGCAGAAGGAATGTTTTCTTTCCAAAACATGTTCCTGGGAGCCATACCGGGTTCAATTGGCGAAACCTCTACTCTTTGTGTATTAATAGGGGCGTTGATATTAATTATTACAGGTGTTGGAAGCTGGAAAATTGTATTGAGTGTGTTTCTAGGTGCATGGTTAATGGGGTTAGGATTTAACGCAATTGGTTATAATGCATTCATGGACTTGCCTGCTCATTATCACCTGGTAATGGGAGGACTTGCTTTTGGTGCAGTATTCATGGCAACAGACCCAGTATCAGCAGCGCATACCGAAACAGGTAAGTGGATTTATGGGATTCTAATTGGTGTATTAACTGTAATTATCAGGGTAGTAAACCCTGCATATCCTGAAGGGATTATGTTGGCTATCCTATTAATGAATGTATTTGCACCATTAATAGATCATTATGTTGTTCAATCAAATAAAAACAGGAGGTTAAAACGTGCGACAGTCTAATTATTATGTGATATTATTTTCCGTCATCTTAACAGTTGTTCTTGGCGGACTTTTAGCGGCTACATCCGAGGGATTAGCCCCACAACAAAAGAAATCAGTAGAGCTGGATACTAAAAAGCAAATTTTAGGTGCAGTAATGGATATAGATGATAAAGACTTTGATGTTCTTGAAGTTTATGATAGGGTAATCAAATCTGAAGTTGTTGATTTTGAAGGTAATGTTGTAACTGAAGACAGTGAAGGAAATGCCATTGTTGCAGAAGATGTGAACGTTGAAAAGCAATTTAAAAAATCCCCTGAAGAAAGGCTTTATCCTGTTTTTAAATATTTTGGAGAAAATGCAGGGGATGAAGTGGAGTCTTATATTTTACCTGTGTATGGCAACGGACTTTGGGATAATATCTGGGGTTTTATAGCTTTGGATACTCAGGGAAAGGAAATAAAAGGAGCTAAATTTGGTCACGCTGGGGAAACTCCCGGTCTAGGGGCCAGAATCACTGAGAGCGAAGTTCAGGAACGTTATAAAGGAAAAGAATTGTATAACGAACAAGGCGAACTTGTTTCAGTTCAAATGTTGAAAGGAGAAAATAATCCGGAAAGCAAGCTTGATGAGCACCATATAGATGGAATGTCGGGAGCTACTATTACCGGAACTGGAGTGAATGAAATGTTGAAGAAATATTTCAAATACTATCAGCCGTACTTTAACAAGCAGGGTGCAACAGCCACTCTTTAATATTTTGATATTTTAATTATGAGTACAGAAACTGTAGAAAAACCGATTAAAAAAGAGTCTGAGGCTTTATTATCAAAAAGAAGAAAGAGCCTTGTTTCAGACCCTTTAAATGATGATAACCCTATCACTATACAAGTGTTGGGTATATGTTCGGCATTAGCTGTTACTACACAAATGAAACCAACAATGGTAATGTCCATTGCTGTGATTTTTGTAATAGTGTTTTCCAACCTTTCCATTTCGGCTATGCGAAAATTAATACCGGGAAGGGTAAGGATAATAGTTCAACTAGCAGTAATTGCTACCTTGGTAACATTAGTAAATGAAGTATTGAAGGCTTATGCTTTTGATATGTATAAAGAACTCAGTGTGTTTGTGGGTTTGATCATTACCAACTGTATTATTATGGGCCGACTTGAGGCCTTTGCTTCGGGAAATAAACCTTACGATTCAATCCTTGACGGACTTGGTAGTGGACTTGGCTATGCCTGGGTTATATTAGCTGTTGCCTTCTTTAGGGAATTGTTTGGTTCAGGTGCCATCTTTGGGTATAAAGTATTCGAAGCTATTGGTTTTTCATCTGAAGGATGGGTAGGTTTTGACTACCAGGCTAATGGTATCATGGTTACTCCTGTTGGAGCCTTTTTCGTCTTAGGACTGATTATATGGGTTCAGAGGAACAAGACTGGTTACGTAGAAAATTAATCGCTAAAATATTTTAAAAATGGATTTAGTAAATTTAGGAATCAAAGCAATTTTTATTGAGAACATGGTTTTCGCCTACTTTTTGGGCATGTGTTCTTTTTTAGCGGTATCCAAAAAAGTAAGCACAGCTTTCGGATTAGGATTGGCAGTAATTTTCGTTTTAACCATTACAGTTCCTGTAAACTGGTTATTGCAAGAATATGTATTAAACGAAGGGGCTTTAGCCTGGATTAATCCCTCATTAGCAGAGGTTGATTTAAGCTTTTTGAGCTTTATCATGTTTATTGCAGTTATTGCTTCTATGGTGCAATTAGTGGAAATGGTTATTGAGAAATTCTCTCCGGCACTGTATGGGTCATTGGGTATTTTCTTGCCATTGATTGCTGTGAACTGCGCCATATTAGGATCTTCCCTTTTTATGGCTCAAAGAGAATATAATTTAGCAGAATCTGCTGTGTACGGTTTTGCTTCTGGTATTGGTTGGTTTCTTGCTATCATTGCATTAGCTGCAATACGTGAGAGATTAAAATATTCAAATGTCCCTGATGGATTAAAAGGGCTGGGTATTACTATGTTAATTACTGGTTTAATGGGAATAGCTTTCATGTCTTTTATGGGGATTTCCATTTAATTGACTAATGATTTTAAAATATATTTAGAGCCCTGATGTAGTGCATCAGGGCTTTTTTCGTTTTTAATTCTCTTTTTGTCACTTCATTTTACTTGTATGAAAAATTCTTTCTTTAATAAAGCATTGTCCTATTTTTTTAGAGGAGTATTATTTGTAGCTCCTATTGCTTTTACTATAATGGTAATCCAGGTGGTTTTTATATGGGTAGATGGTTTATTGCCATTTAACATACCCGGGCTGGGAGTGATTATCCTTATATCAGGTATTATTGGAGTTGGATACCTTGCCTCCACTTATTTTATGAAGCCTTTTATTGAGCTTTTTGACCAATTCATCAATAAAGTCCCTCTATTAAGTCTTATTTATAATTCTATTAAAGATCTTATTGGTGCCTTTGTAGGGGATAAACGAAAATTCAATAAGCCGGTAATGGTACAGTTTGATGGTCTTGGCAAAATCATGAAACCTGGCTTTATTACTCAAGACGATTTAGCTGGTATCAATTTACCAGGCTATTGTTCAGTATACTTACCACATTCCTATAATTTCTCAGGAAACATTTTAATTGTTGCCAATGAACTGGTTCAACCGTGGGATGTAAATGGTACCACAGCCATGAAATTTATAGTTTCAGGAGGTGTAACCGGGATAGAAGATATGTAAGATTTTGAGGTGAATTACTACATTAAATATTTAAATTAGCCCCTCATATAGAATTAATTTGATAATAATTATTTCTTATTTATGAAAATGAAATAATTTCTTATTTTGTTGAGGATTTATCGGATGTATGATATTATATTTGTTTTTCAATAAATAAAACATGCCTAATTCTACAAAGTTGAAACTGAATAAATCTTTCTTTTCTACTTTTTCTTTTAACAGATCAAGAGAGAATAAAATATCCGCTATAATTATCGGAGTGCAATCAATTGTGGCCTTTACAATTATTTTATATCACATCTTTTAATACCTAATACCCCTACTAATTTTTTATTTACCCCCGGAATAATTAATTTCCCTACATGGGAAAAAAGTCTTTTACTGTATATAAATCTTCAGCCGGTTCCGGTAAAACATTCACCCTTACCCGGGAATATCTTAAGCTGGCACTTATATCTCCCGAACATTTCAAAAAAATACTCGCAGTAACCTTTACCAATAAAGCTACTCAGGAAATGAAGGAAAGGATTGTTCAAAATCTTTTTCAATTCAGTAGTGGAAATGTTGCTGGCATGGGTGACCAACTTATGGCTCTTTTAAATTTAGAGGCACGGCAGTTGCAAACAGCTGCCAATAATCTTTTGGTAGCTATTCTTCATAATTATAGCCGTTTTTCTGTACAAACCATTGATAGGTTTTTTCAAAATGTCATGCGATCATTTGCCAGGGAGTTAAGTTTGCAAGGAGATGGTGAATTGCTACTCAATACGGATGAGGTACGTAACGCAGTTGTTGATTTATTGATGGAAGATTTAAGTCATAATCAACCTCTGAGAGATTGGCTCCTAGAATTCTCTATTGATAAGCTTGAGCAAAAAGGTAAATGGGACGTGCGAAGGGATGTGATTTCTTTTACAAAAGAGTTGATGTCCGATGACTTTAAGGTAAAGGAAAAAGCTTTAGGTGAATCCATTAATAACACTGAAAAACTCAAGTCCTTCAAATCCAGATTGTACAGCATTACCAGTCAATTTGAGGATGATCTGGATGAAATAGGAAAAGAGGCTATACGATTAATTGAAAGTAGAGGATTGACCATTCTCGACTTTAGCTATGGTGCTAGTTCTGCCCCTAATTTCTTTAATAAAATTCAGAAAGACTGCAGGGATTTCGAAATCAAAGCACGGGTTATTGCTGCAATTGATAGCGGTGGAGAAAAATTAGCCGCTAAATCCTCTAAACGGAAAGATGAGATTTTTCAATTGGCACAGGATGGTTTATTAGATTATTTCCAGAATGCTATCGACTATATTGAATTTAATCAGAAAGCATATATTTCCGCCCAAAACATCCTTAAGAATATTTATTTACTTGGAATAAGCTGGCATTTTAATGAACGCATGCAAGATTATAAACAGGAGGAAGGGATTCAGTTTTTATCAGATACTACTCAATTCTTAAATGAAATTATAGGTTCGGATCCTTCGGAAAGCCCTTTTGTGTATGAAAAAATGGGCAGTTTCTACGATCATTTCCTAATGGATGAATTTCAGGACACTTCCACCTTGCAATGGCAGAACTTTAAACCATTAATAGAAAATTCTTTGGCAGAGGGCAATGAGAATCTGGTGGTAGGGGATATTAAGCAATCTATTTACCGCTGGCGCGGGGGTGACTGGCGTTTGTTACTCAAAGGGCTGAGGGAAGATATTCCATCACATTTTTATGAGGAGCAATCGCTGGTACATAATTACCGAAGTAAGCCTAATGTAATTGATTTTAATAACCAGCTTTTTCAACAATTGCCGGGCCTTGTAAAGGAATATGCACTGACAAGAAGTTCTAATTCCTTTACAATGGAAGTAGAAAACCTGCTAGATGACCTGGCCATGGCTTATGATGATGTAGCACAGAAAAAACAAAACTCCTATCCTTACAGTGGTTATGTAGCGCTACGATTCTTTGAAGAGGAGGAAAACGAGATGGGGGAGAAAATATCCTGGAGAGAGCCTGCTTTGTATCAATTTGTACAGGATATAGAACAACTACAAGACGCAGGTATTAAGTTGCAGGATGTGGGTATATTGATCAGATCAAAAAAGGAAGGAATAGAAATACAGGATTTCCTGGAGATGTATCAACTGGAACAGCCTGAAAAGGCGCGAAAGTATCAATATAATGTGATTTCTGATGAAACACTTTTGCTAAATAGTGCACATATTGTCAATTTTCTATTAAACTGTTTTCGATACTTATATACAGAGGATAACATCTCCCTGGCGCAGATTAAATTCTATTATCAAAAAATAATCGGCAGAGAGGACTTGACCGTGCATGAAATTGTAAAGGTGGATAGCGGGGAAATGCACCTGCCTGAGCAATTTATTGAAACGAAAAAGCAATTGTTGAGTCTCAACCTTTTGGAGATGAGCGAGCGCCTTATTCAGATTTTTCAGCTAAAGAATATTCATCAGGAAAAAGCCTATTTATCTGCTTTTCAGGATGTGCTATTGGATTTCGGAAATAAGGGAGGTATTCCGGATTTTATGGAATGGTGGGAACAGAATCAGGGGTCTTATGCCATTAAATTACAAGCCGGAGAAAATGCAGCCCGTATGATGACTATTCATAAAGCCAAAGGGTTAGAGTTTAAAGTTTGTATGGTTCCTCTACTTGATTGGTCAATTACACATCATGCTACCATAGCACCTACCTTGTGGGTGAACACTGAAAATACACAATTCGCAGAAGTTCCTTATTTACCCATTAAGCATAATGCCTCATTAAAGAATTCTGTTTTCGCTCTTGATTATTGGGAGGAAGAAGTTAAAAGCTTTTTGGATAATATGAACTTATTGTATGTAGCACTTACCAGGGCTGGAGATGCTTTGTTAGTAAATACAACTGCTAAATCAAGTGCGCAATATATTTCATGTTTGCTTAAAAAGTATGCAGAGCAACAAACAGATTTTTGGAATGAAGAAAGCCAAAGCTTAGTGATGGGAGACAAGGCTGATTTTATTCAAATGGGCAAAGAAGGTAAAGATGTTGACGAAGCTGATCAGCTGAAAACAGTTGATTTGAGATATTATGAAAGCCACCAATGGCAGGAGAAGTTACAGATAAAGCAATCCCATGTACTGAAAGTGGAAGAAGGGCTTTCAAAAACCGACATAGGGATTCAAGTCCATAATATTTTTTCTAAATTAAATCAGGTGGAGGAATTGCCTGTTTTGCTACGAAAGCTGGAAGCAGAAGAAATGATGAGCAGTGAAGATTATCAAAGGGTGGTACAATTGGTAGAAGGTAATTTACAAAAAGAAAGCCCCTTATTGGAATGGTTTAAAACGGATTGGCAAGTGAAAACAGAAGTCCCGGTTTTATTAACAGATGGTTCTCTCATTCGATTGGATAGGGTGTTGGTAAAAGGAAGTGAAGCCAAAATACTGGATTTTAAAACAGGACTCAAAGATGAGAAACATGCACGACAAGTTCGTTTTTACCAAAAAAGCCTGAAAAAGATGGGATATGAGAAAGTAACAGCCCATATAGCTTATCTAGACCCTTTGGAAATAGTGGAAGCGGTTTAGTTTAATTATAGGAAACTGCCGTATTCTACTTTACAAAATAAGAGAAAACCCCAACACAATTAAAGAGATCTACAATAAGATGACCCATACATTTCTAGAAGAAATAGCCCATAAATTATATGCTGACTTAGGTGAAAGTATAGCTGATTGGCAGATCATTTTCCCGAACAGGCGTGCAGGCTTGTTTTTTAACAGGGCATTGAGGAAATTGATCAACAAACCCATCTGGGCTCCAGAAGTGATGTCCATAGAAGATTTTGTGAAGCAACAGAGTGATTTTGCTGTTCCTGACCAGTTGAGCCTTGTATTTTCGCTTCATGAGGTGTTCCAAAAGCATGCTCCTTTCAAGGAGAATTTTGAGCAGTTTTATTTTTGGGGAGATTTGCTGGTAAAGGATTTTAACGATGTGGATCATTACATGGCTGATGCCAGGCCCCTTTTTGCTAATCTGTCAGAATGGAAGCAAATGGCTAATACTGACTTTTTACTCCCTGAGCAGATTGCATTGATTGAGCGTTTCTGGAAAAGTTTTGAGGCTAAGCCTAAAGCTGCTCAGGAGAAGTTTCGTAGGAATTGGGATATCTTGTTTCCTGTTTACAAAGATTTTAAAGCCAGGCTTTTATCGGAGAATAAAGCCTATAATGGGATGCTTTATCGGGAGTATACAGAGAGGTTGAAAGCCGGAAAAGTGATGATCACCGGAAAACTGGTTTTTGCAGGTTTTAATGCTCTTACTAAAACAGAGGAGGTTATTATTTCAGAAGCGGTGAAGCAAGGTGCAAAAGTTTTTTGGGATATAGATGCCTATTATGCAGCCCCGGAACAAACCAGTCAGGAAGCCGGGAATTTCTTTAGGGAATACAAAAAGCAATCTGTTTTAGCTAATACATTTCCTAAGGAGATGCCTGATCGAATTATAAAAGAGAGTCCTCAAATTTATGTGACCGAAGTAAAGGGGAATATAGCTCAGGCCAAATTCCTGGGGCAATTGCTTCAGGGAGAAGCACTTGATTTGCCTGAAAAAACCGCCATCATATTAGGAGATGAAAGTTTGCTTTTTCCGGTGCTCTATGCGCTCCCCAAAGAAGTACAGAAAGTGAATGTTACGATGGGTTATCCTTTGCGCTTTGCATCCATTTATCAACTCATGCATGCCTGTCTTCAGTTGCAGAAAAATAAAAGGGGAGAGAAATTTCAACTTAGTTTTAATCATCGGGATGTTCTAAAGATTTTGAAGCATCCTTTTGTGGGGAATATTTTGAAAGAGGCCGTAAGGTATAACATTGATCATATAGAGAAACAAAATATGATCAGAGTTGGACTGAGCGATTTGAAAGCTTCTGAGCACCTACTTAACCAATTGATTTTTAAAGATGCTTCAGATAATTATTTTAGTTATCTGAAGCAGGTTCTACAATATGTGCACGAGGAAAAACTGGAAGCAACAGAGCAGGAATTTATTTCCGAAATTTATAAACACATACAACAATTAGAGAAAATTGTAGAGCAGTTTCGACTGGAATTGGATATCAACGCTTTCATCCGGCTGTTTAACAGGATTATCCAATCATTACGTGTGCCATTCTCCGGGGAACCATTAGAAGGGCTACAAATTATGGGTGTGCTGGAATCTCGCAATCTGGATTTTGAAAATGTTTACTTCCTTAGTATGAGTGAGGACAACTTTCCGGGAGGAGCCAATACACAATCTTTTATTCCTTACAACATTCGCAAAGCTTATGGGCTTCCTACACTGGAACAGCGGGATGCCATTTATGCTTATTTATTCTATCGACTATTGCAGCGCAGTAAAAAATTGCATTTAATGTATAATAGCGACAACAGTGGAGGAAAAGGAGGGGAGCCAAGTCGTTACCTATTACAACTAAAGTATGAGTTGGGGGTGAAAACCAGGAATGTGCATCAACAAATGCTTAACCAGAATCCTCAAGCGGCTACAGCGGTACCCATTCTGATTGAAAAAGACGATAGCATTTGGAAGATATTAAATGAATATTGCCAGCCTGGTAAACGTAAATTGTCTGCTTCGGCTTTAAAGACTTATTTCAATTGTCGTTTGCAGTTTTACTTCCGGTATATTGCCGGTTTGAAAGAAAAAGAGGAAGTAAGTGAGGAGCTTGATGCAGCTGATTTCGGTAATATTCTGCATCATGTGATGGAGGATTTGTACAAACCATTGCTTGGAAAGAAATTGTCTACTGATGAAATAACCGGGCTTAAGAAAAACTCTTTGGCCCTGATTGAAAAGGAGTTTCATGAATTGTATGGCAAAGAAGGTGAGAAGTTTGATTTTGAAGGCCGTAATATCATCATTCGGGATGTTGTAAAGCGCATGGTAGATCGGATTTTGGATTATGACGCCCGAATAGCCCCTTTTACTGTTCTGGAAGTAGAAGAAGATGGGAAATATATAGTAGAGTTTCCATTGGCAGATAACTTGTCTGTTTTTCTATATGGTACAATTGACCGGTTGGATCAATTAGGAGAAAGCATTCGGGTGATTGATTACAAATCCGGAGGAGATGAAGTAAAATTCCCGGATGTCCCCAGCTTGTTTGATCGTGATCACCCTAAACGCAACGGAGCAGCCATGCAGACATTGATGTACGCCTATCTTTACCTGAAGAAATCAGGAATGCCGGAAGGTAAATCATTGGTTCCCGGCTTGTACAATGGCAAAGGGTTGTTTACCACAGATTTTTCAGAGAAGCTCAAAATGGGAAAGGATGAACTGACCAATGCCTTACCTTTAATGGATGAATTTGAAGAGGGATTACAAGCTGTATTAATCGAGCTTTTTGCCAGTCCACAGCCCTTTGACCAAACCGACAAAATTGAAAATTGCCAATATTGTGAGTTCAGGACTATTTGTAATAGGTGAAAATGAAACTTATTCAAATTAGACTGGCTATTGATTCGGATGCTTTGGGTATCAAAAACTAAGTGTTTCTTTTCATTTTGCTCTATGGATTTCTCGCAAATTGCCCTTCATCTATGGAGGCATAATGTCAATAATTATATTGGAAGAACATATTAATTAGTATTTCTTTTCTCCAAACAAATCCTCGGGAAGGGAGGGTGGCTTTAGCTCACTGCCGATTGCCTTATTTAATTTTTCGATAAAATAAGCAGAAAGGTAAGGGGAGGCTTTTTCCAAGTTCTGATGCACGAAAAAATAAAGTTTCTGGAGCCCTTGTGTTTTCCATTCTTTAATTCTTTCAATCCAATCATCCAGTCTTTGATAATCACTTTCATGATTGGCACCCACGTAGCGAACAAAAGCAACAGTTGAAGTCAATCTCATATGCAGTAAATCTCGTCTACCAGCTGTGTCAGCAATGATATTTGTCACATTATAGTGTTCAAAAAGATCGTAAATCCATTCTGCTTCACCATCTTCATTAAACCATGCAGTATTCCTGAGTTCTACGGCCAATGGAAGGTCAGCGTGCCAAAGTTTGAGAAAGTCCTCCAGTCTGTCTTTATTTTTAGGACCGAAGTTATCATGCAACTGAAGAAATGCCATGCCCAGCTTCTTATCAAAGCTTCTGATATTATTGCAAAATTCTTCCAAGGGCAATTCAACCTGATTAAGCCTTTTGATATGGCTGATGTAGTTATTTACTTTCGGGAAAAAACGAAAATCATCAGGTACTTTTTCTGTCCATTTTTGAATTTGCTCAGGGCCATAATTATTATAAAATGTGGCATTTAATTCGATGGAGTTGAACTGCTGGCTATAATAGGCCAGTTCATCTTTGGTGCCTCTGGGATAGAAAGCTTTGAGATCCTGCTTGTTCCATTTAGCACAACCCACGTAAATTTCATCCAGGCTTCCGCCCTTTTGCTTTAATACTTTTTCAGTATCCGGATGATTTTGAGGTAAGTTGAAATCTATGTCTTCAGGATTTTCTACGCTGCCAAATTTCATATTAATAAACTTTTATTGTTGTAAACGAAAATACTTTTAAGAATGCTAATTATAAACAAAATAATACCGATGTGTTATTAATAAAACGATTTAAAATAAACCGCTTACATTTCCACTAGCATCCATTTTAATTTTTGTGGAGGAAGGGTTCTCCGGCAAACCGGGCATGCGCAATATATTTCCAGCTATTGGAACTATAAAACCTGCTCCGGCAGCAATTTCGAACTCCCGTACATCAATAGTAAAGCCTGTTGGCCTGCCTGTTAACTTTTCATTGTCGCTTAAACTTTTTTGTGTTTTAGCCATACAAATAGGTAAATTGTTAAAACCTAAATCATTGAAGCGTTTTAACTGGTTTTTAGCTTTTGGAGTTAATGATACGCCTTCAGCACCATAAATAGTGGTGGCTACTTTGTGCATTTTGCTTAATATATCGTCATCTAAATCATAAGTAGGTTTAAATTGTTGGGAGCAATTTTCCGCGGCTATAACTACTTTTTCCGCTAATTCTGTACAACCTTTTCCACCTTTAGACCATCCATCACTAAAGGACACGGCTACTCCTTTTCGATCACAGTAATTAATTAAAAAATCGGTCTCTGCTTTTGTATCTGTGGTAAAGGCATTAACAGCCACCACCATAGGCAAACCGAAGCTTTGAATACTTTCAATATGTTTTTCAAGATTAGGAATTCCTTTTTCAAGTGCATCTAAATCCTCACTGGTCAATTCGGATAGATTTTGCCCACCATGGTATTTTAAAGCGCGAATGGTAGCTACTATCACAACAGCTTTAGGTGAAATTCCTGCTTCTCGACATTTGATGTTTAGAAATTTTTCAGCACCTAAATCGGCACCAAACCCTGCTTCTGTTACAACATAATCTCCGAGGCTTAAACCTGTTTTTGTAGCAAGAATACTATTGGTTCCTTGTGCTATATTGGCAAAAGGGCCGCCATGCAAAATAGCCGGATTACCCTCTAAAGTTTGTACCAGATTGGGTTTAATAGCATCTTTTAACAACACAGCCATTGCGCCTTCTGCATTTAAATCCCTTGCAAATACTGCTTTCCCTTCAAAAGTATCTCCGATATAGATATTGCCCAAGCGTTTCAGTAAGTTCTCCATACTGCTACTCATACATAAAATAGCCATAACTTCACTGGCGGCAGTAATATTAAATCCTGTTTCGCGTGGAATCCCACCTGTTTTTCCGCCAAGTCCGGAAATTATATTTCTTAAACTCCGGTCATTCATGTCCATTACACGCTTCCATAATACAGTACGAGGGTCAATGTCCAAATTATTGGTTTTGCTTTGGATATTATTGTCAATTAGAGCGGCCAAGAGGTTATTGGCTTTTTCAATGGCATTAAAATCTCCTGTAAAGTGTAAATTAATATCTTCCATAGGGATAACCTGGCTACGACCACCACCAGCAGCCCCTCCTTTTATTCCAAAAACTGGTCCCAGGCTAGGTTCTCGCAAAACAGTAATAGCTTTTTTTCCTATCAGGTTAAGTCCATCTGCCAGCCCTATTGAAACTGTCGTTTTTCCTTCTCCTGGAGGTGTAGGCGTAATGGCTGTGACTAGAATAAGTTTTCCTTCCTGTACTTTCTGTTCATCGATTAACGAAAGTGGTAGTTTTGCTTTTTTAGGGCCGTAATACTCAAGCAACTCTTCAGCTATGCCAATTTTTTCAGCTATTTCACGTATATGTTGGGATTGGGTTCTTTGGGCAATTTCTATATCTGACATGAAATATTGTTTTTTGATCTTTTGATGATCTTTTTTCGGAAGTAATATTAGTAAAATATTATGTATTCGTAATACTTTGATTGGCTAAAGTAGAGTTGAAAAAACTGATTAATACCTGTAGGTATCAGGAAACTTATCAACTAATAATAGTCTTCATTTATCCAATTCTGACACAAGAAGTTTGTGCCATGAAGGTAGCCATTTCGCATAAGCAATTCAGCTATGTTGGAATAGAAATCTGGCCATTATTTAGGATTTATAATTTAAACTTAATTTTTACTCTTTGAGTAGATTCAACTGGCTGGCTTCCTCGTTTGGCCGGTTCCCAGGATGGACCTTCTTTAATAAGCCTAATGGCTTCCTCATCGCAGCCATCTCCTAAGCCTTTAAGCACTTCAATATCCTTAATTGCTCCGGAGGGACTGATTGTTATTTTTAGCCTGACATTCCCCTCGGTTTTACTTTCCTTAGCCTTTTCAGGATACTGAAGATTGTTCTCCAGGTATTTCCTAAAATCTTTATAGCCCACTTCCGGTTGTGCAGCACTGTAGCTGTCATCTTTTTCAGCCTCTTTATCATAAGCGGTAACCACTACCTCGCTAAGCTGGTTTACATCTGGTTGCAATTCAATATCTACAATATTGTAGTTATCAACGGAGACTTCTTCTTTTTGCATTCCAATATAACTGGCAATAATAATATCATCAGGCTTGGCTGAAATTTCGAAATTTCCATCCAGATCGGTATTTACTCCCACTGAAGAATTTTTAACTAATATATTTACTCCGGGTAAGCCCTCTCCGGTTTCAGCATCAGTTACTCTTCCGGTAATTGTTTTTTCGTCTGAAAAAGGTTTTGTAGTAATTTTCTTTGATGGTTGAAGTGTTGAAGATTTTACTCTGTCAGCCAGAGCGTTTCCAGCTTGCATATCCTCCATGTCATATTCAACTTCAATTTCTTCGATTTCTTCAATTTTAGAGGGTACTTCCTCTTCGATACCTGTCGGGGCTGAAAAAAAATCAGTTTCCTCCGATTTTTGTTGTGCCACTTCTTTTGGTTTTTCTATAGCACTTTTAATTTCTTTAGCAGAAGTGCCAGACTGGGTTATTTCAGATCCTGCTTCGGGTTCAGATGCCGGAGCAGGAACTTCCAATGATAATTGCTCTTTTTCAAACTCCACCATATCATTTTTTTGCAGTGAAATGGGCATCATCTCCTTTTGGTTATCCAAAAATGTATTTACCAAAACAGCGGACAATATCAGGAGTAAAAATACTGCGGCATAGGGCAATGCTCTACGCCATAAAGGAATGATGGCATTTTTCTTTGGTTCACTAATTCTGTCTGACAGGCGGGTTTTCAACAATGATAGATCTTCAAAAGCCTTTGCGTTGTACAAATAACCTTCCATAGCTTCTGCCTCAAACGGATGATCCAAAAGATATTTTTCTACCCGATGCTGTTCGGATGAAGAGAGTTTTCCCGAAGCATAGGCTTGCATGAGTTCCTCACTCAATTCTTTAAGAGGTTCAATATGGTGATTGTTTTTATTCACTTTGTTGTTCCATACATTGTTTCAAATTGCGTTTTCCGTTCTGGATATAACTCTTTACTTTTTTAAGATCAAAGGCTGTAGTCTCTACAATTTCCTGATAACTTTTCTTTTCCAGGTAAAACAATTCAATGCATTGCTTTTGTTCGATTTTAAGTTGTGCAATACAATCATTCAACCTGTCCAGGTTCTCTTCCGTCAAAGCTTCATCATCATGATGCACAAACTGTACATTTTCCATATGATTGTACGAAGAACTTTCTAAATGATCTGTCAGGCTTCTTTTTTGCTTTCTCAATTCCATCAGGCAATGGTTTTTGCTAAGCACGTACAACCAGCTCTTGAAATTTTCTATTTCAAATTTGGGTAATTTTATAATCAGCTCTTCAAAAATAGCCATTACTGCATCCTGGGATTGTTCACGGTCCTTAAAGTATTTTAAACAAACACCATACACCAAATGCATATACGGAGCATATATTTCTCCCAGCAACGCTAGATCATTGGTTTCCCTGAATTGTTTGATCAGTTTTCTTTCCTTATCTATGTGAATGGTGTCTGCCAATACGAATATTTAATTATGCTCTAAGATAGCTTTATTTCGAAAATCTATTTTATCTGCAAAGCAGTTAATTTGAGGGCTAAGAAAAAACTTTTATGGAATTTCTTAAGTGGCTGCATCCTACCTACAAAATGTTTCACTTAAATATAAATTACCATGAAAAAATTAGCAGGAATTTTAATATGTAGTCTGATGCTTGCAAGTGTTGCAATGCTCAATGCACAAGTAAGAACTATTACAGGAAAAGTAACAGATGCCTCAACTGGGGAGGAGTTGGCAGGAGTAAACGTACTGTTGAAAGGAACATCTATTGGGGTGAATACAAATTTGGATGGTCAATATTCCATAAATATTAATAAGGCTGATGCCATTTTGGTTTTTTCATTTATTGGAATGGAAAAGCAGGAAATAGCGGTTAAAAACCAATCTGTTATTGATGTTCAAATGCATTCAGATGTTAACCAACTTTCAGAAGTGGTTGTTACAAGCCGTGGTAAGTCTCTAAAGTCTATGTTTACTAAAAAATCTTATGTTGTTCATGAAGATGCAGAAATGGAAGTGGCATTTAATCATCATTATCCACAGGGGACAATAACTAATCAAAATACAGAAGATTATGAGGGTTTGCCTGAAAACGCTTTCATGGAAGCAACAAAGAATCCGCTTTCCACTTTTTCTATTGATGTGGATGCTGCTTCTTATGCCAACATTCGCAGGTTTATTAATTATGGACAAACGCCTCCGCCCGATGCAGTAAGAATTGAAGAGATGATCAATTATTTCAATTATGAATATAATCAACCTAAAGGAAATGATCCCTTTTCCATTAATACGGAAGTTTCGCAGGCACCATGGAATGATAAACACCAATTAGTACACATTGGCTTGCAAGGTAAAATTATTCCCACTGATAAATTGCCTGCTTCCAATCTGGTTTTCCTGATTGATGTTTCAGGATCCATGTCTGGCCAGAACAAATTGCCGCTTCTGAAATCAGGATTAAAATTATTGGTAGATCAAATGAGAGCGGAAGATAAAGTGTCAATAGTAGTATATGCAGGTGCGGCAGGATGTGTATTACCGGCTACTTCGGGAAATGAAAAAGACAAAATAATGGGAGCTTTGCAGAAATTGCAGGCTGGGGGCTCTACTGCCGGAGGAGCAGGAATTAACCTGGCCTACCAAATAGCTAAAGATAATTTTGTGAAAGACGGAAATAATCGCATCATTCTGTCTACGGATGGGGATTTCAACGTGGGGGCCAGCAGCAATGAAGCCATGGAAAATTTAATTGAAGCCAAGAGAAAAGAAGGTGTGTTTTTAACTGTTTTGGGATTTGGCATGGGCAATTACAAAGATTCTAAAATGGAGATTCTTGCAGATAAGGGTAATGGCAATTATGCCTATATCGACAATATGCAGGAAGCAAAAAAAGTATTAGTGAATGAGTTTGGAGGGACACTTTTTACCATCGCAAAAGATGTTAAAATCCAGGTAGAATTTAACCCTGCCAATGTAACAGCTTATCGTTTAATTGGTTATGAAAACAGGAAGTTGCAAGCAGAGGATTTCAACAATGATAAAAAGGATGCGGGAGAATTAGGCTCTGGACATTCAGTGACCGCTTTGTATGAAATAATTCCCAAAGGAGTGGATAGTTATTTCAAGCCCATAGATGACTTAAAATATCAACAAGAGAAGCCTAAAAGTAGTGAAAAGCAGTATGGGGATGAGTTGCTGACAGTAAAATTTCGTTACAAAGCACCTGATGGAGATACCAGTAAGTTGATTGTGAAAACTGTTGACAATGAATCTGTTTCCATTGCCAGGACATCGGATAATTTCAGATGGTCAGCGGCCGTAGCAACTTACGGAATGATATTGAAAGGATCTGACTATCTTGAAAAGGGTGATTACCCTATGGTATTGGATTTAGCCAAAAGTGCAAGAGGTAAAGATGAAAATGGTTACAGAATAGAGTTTATTAACATGGTAGAATCGGGCAGACTGATGAGTAAAAATTAATGAATAAAACTTCCTTTAACCACGTTCGGATAGCCTCCGGACGTGATTATTTTAGCTAGGTCTGAAATTATTCTTATCAATACTATAGTAACAGAAAGATTCTTTCAACATGTACCTCAAATTTTAATAATAGTAAAGAATTCTCTGTTAAAAATATTGAAGTAAAGCCATGACGGATACCAGTGATAATAAACAATAAACTTTTTCAGATTATTATGTTGTGAAGCATAAGATTTAATGGCAGCCATTTTTTCCCTGTGATATTTCCTAATGGGGATTTGAACATTTGGAGCGGGCATACCTTCAGGAGCTTGATAATCCTTCATGGCTTCCTGATAAATTGAAAGATGCCCATTGATAGCTTTTTCCTGCGAGTCAGGATATACCCCCTGATAAATCCTTTCTGTTGAAATTAAACCTTTGAGTTTTAATTCTTCGCTAACTTTCCGAATGGATTGCGCCACAATTACATGCTCTGCATGTCCATAACCACCAATTACATCATCTAAACTAAAAATAATATCAGGATTTGAGGCTCGTATAACATTCTTTATGTACCCTCTCAATGAATCCAAATAAAATACAGATTCCAATTCATCATATGGTACAGACAGAGATTTAGCTTTTTCAGGTTCTTTAAGAAACTCAAAATCAATTATTTGTAAATCAGAAAATTTCTGTATTTCTGCTACTTTTTGTAGCTCGTTTTTGCGATTAAGCTCAAGCGAATCATTTTTTCCGCGGTAAAAACTAACATATTCCACCTGCCATCCTAATTCTCTTAAATAAGCAAAAGTGCCTGAAAATGCTACCAAATCATCATCATGGGATACAATTGCTAATACTTTTTTGTTTTTGTGATTTTGAAAATAGTTATCTTCATTAAATGTCTCAGTTGGACTAAAGCTTATCAAAAAGATAAGATGGGCTAAAACAAATAATGAAATAAATACAATTGTAAATAGGAAGATGGTTTTAATATTTTTCATAATGATATTATATCAGATTGAAGAAATGTAGGAGCGTTTATACATCTGGATAAAAAATAAAGGCAGAAAGACGAATATTAAAATGAGCATTCCATAACTAAATAACATATTGGCCATGGGGTAATGAAGCACTTTGAATATCATCCCAGTGGAAATACCTATGCCAGCCATAAACCCAGTTAAGATCCTAAAAAAGTCGGCTTTGTTTAATATTTTTCTATTCCTGTAGGACATAATGCCTACAGTTGGGATTATTAGGATTAATAAAGAAAGAAAGCCCATTAACATCATTACCGTATCACCAGCCTGCCAATGCCAATGTCTGGCAAGGAGAGAAAAGGATAAACTAAAAGTGGTAATAAAAGTGCCGATATAGAATATTCGCTTCATAAGAATTTGCGGTTTAATTTTAAACAATAGGTTTCTTTCTTCTTCAATTTCATTCAACCCAGCTGGGGCGATTGCCTTAAAAGCTTTTTGAATGCTTTCATTAAAATCAAATCCAGTGGCCATATTAGTTTCAATCGAGCAGCAAAAGTGATCAAGCATGTCTTCTGCAAGAGCCTCTTCTAGAGGTAATTGTTGATTGATCAATGCCCGCACCTTTTCCACTTGTTGTTCATCAAGTAGTACCATACTCAGGATTTGTAGTTATTAACTGTTCAATAATGTTTAGAAAATCCAGTAGTTCGTTGACAGATTTTTTGGTGGAAACCTTCCCTTTTGGGGTTAAACTATAGTACTTACGCATACGCTTACCAATATATACCGCTTCCGAAACAATTAGGCCATCCGCTTCTAATTTATGCAAGGCAGGATAGAGGGAGCCTTCTTTAAGAAGAATTTTTCCCTTTGTCGATTCCTTTACATATTGTGTTAATTCATAACCATACATTCTCTCACTATTTTCCAAAAGCCTTAAAATGATGGTGGATAGGGTTCCTTTTAATAATTCTGTTGATATAGCCATTTACATAGAGTCTAAATACATAGTAAATCTATGTATTAGATTTTTAATCTGCAAATTATTCTAACTTTTCCAGAGTTAATTCTTAAAACATACATTTCTTTGATTTTATAACTACTTTTGCACTTTAATGCATTTTTGTATGGCAGAGAGAAAGAAAGAAGAAACTAATAAGTTAACTGAAAATCAGATTGATGAATGTATTTCCATTTTGGAGAAACTGAATGCTGATACCAATCAGATATTTGAGATTCCTAAAGATAAAAGGTTGGCCCTTTTAATGGCTGCAGGCTTACTTTCCCGTCCCAGCAGAGAAGAATTCGCACGAAGAAAAAAAGACGCTAAAAAGGCAGAAAAACGAAAGATAGCTGAGAAAGATAAACATGCCCGCAACGGCACGGGAATTCGGAGTGCGCGTGAAGCTACCATATTTATTGCCCCCAGCATGGCAGACCGTCCTGAGCTTGAGCATAAGGAATTGGAGTCGCCTAGAAACTGTTATGTCTGCAAAGAAATGTACACCAAATTGCATCATTTTTATGATACTATGTGTCCAGATTGTGCAGAATTCAACTATGCTAAGCGTTATCAAACAGCTGACTTAACAGGTCAGGTAGCTTTGGTGACAGGTTCCCGTTTGAAAATAGGTTACCATATTACTTTAATGATGCTCAAGGCCGGAGCAACTGTTATTGCCACCACACGATTTCCTGTAGATTCTGCTCTCAGATTTGCCAAAGAGCCTGATTTTTCAGAATGGGGGCACCGTTTAAAAATACATGGACTGGATCTGAGACATATCCCCAGCGTGGAAATATTCTGCAACTTTATTGAACAGCAATACGATAGGCTGGATGTTCTTATTAACAATGCAGCCCAAACAGTAAGAAGGCCGGCAGGTTTTTACCAACATTTAATGCCTAATGAAGAAAAGGAGTACAATAAATTACCTCCCTTTGCGCAGGAGCTGTTGGCCGATCATCACGCCTGCTTACAGGAATTAAATACCTTGAGCGAGGGCTTTTTAAAAGGACAGCAGAAAAACCTTCCGGTTACCTGGCATGGTAAGCAACTGGGTATTGGTTTAAGTGCTTCAGCTAAATTGTCGCAAATTCCTTACAGTATTGATAATTCCATCAGTGCAGAAGAGGTGTTTCCGGAAGGTAAGCTTGATGCAGATTTGCAACAGGTAGATCTGAGAAAAACCAATAGCTGGAGATTGAAATTGGGAGAAATCCATACCAACGAAATGCTGGAGGTACAACTGGTAAATTCTGTAGCTCCTTTTGTTTTATGCAACAGGTTGGTGAATTTAATGAAGAAAGATAATACCGGTAAAAAGCATATTATCAATGTGTCTGCCATGGAAGGTAAATTCCATCGCTGGCACAAAGAGGATCGCCATCCACATACCAATATGGCTAAGGCTGCATTGAATATGATGACACATACTTCCGCTTCAGAATTTGCAAAGCATGGTATTTACATGAACGCAGTAGACACCGGCTGGGTAACCGATGAAGATCCTGCTGAATTGGCCAGGAAAAAGCAAGAAATACACGATTTTCAGCCGCCATTGGATATTGTTGATGGCGCAGCCCGTGTGATGGACCCGCTGTTTGACGGGATTAATACAGGCAAACATTGGTGCGGTAAATTTTTGAAGGATTACAGGCCTATCGATTGGTAATAATAGTTTGTTTTGTCTCTGTTTCAATGAGCCGGGATTTATGGAGTGCTTTCTCCCTATTTTGTTAGCCGTGGTACGTGTCTCACGTACCACTTATCTTTTATCTTTATTTTGTCTTATACCCTATTTCTGTGGCTCACAGGTCTTTTTAGTTGCATTTGTCGCAATTACTGTCCTTGACTCATTAAGAAATAGCAATGGGTTTGTCAGTTATCCTAACCCAAAATTGTAATATATTTCTGCTGACAGGTATGTAACATACCTACCATTTCCTATTTGTTTCTATCATTTTCCTCATTTTATTAAAAACCTCTTTTAAATAAGGAATATCAAAACCTTTAAGCCTCGCTTGCTGTTATCCTCACTGATATATAACCGATTAAGATAATGGCAAAACAAGCAGCAACTAAGTTACCCAAACCAGAAGATAAAGCAGCTAAAATCCGATCAGCATTTATAACTTATGTGCTGGAACACGGAAAAGAACCTGCCTCTATTTATAAATTCATGAAGGAGTTAAAAATGAGTGAGGCTATTTTTTATAACCATTACAACTCATTTTCGGCCTTGAGGCAACATGTTTGGCTCGAGTTTCTGGAGCAGACTATTGCTAAGCTGCACGCTGAGGAGGCTTTCATGCAGTATTCTGCCAGAGAAAAATTACTGGCACTTTACTTCACATTAATTGAGGTACTGAAAGAAAACAGAAGTTATGTTCTCATAGACATGAAGCGGGCGAAGAAGCCTGAGATTACTCCTGAATTCCTCAAAGCTTTTAAACATCGCTTCTTACAATTTGCCGATGAAATTTTATTGCAGGCTAAGGAAACGGAGGAAGTAGTGGACAGGCCGATTATTGGCGACAGGTACAAGGATGGTCTTTGGTTACAGACGATGTTTGTATTGCAATTTTGGGTGAAAGATGACAGTATTGGCTTTGAAAAGACAGATGCTGCCATTGAAAAAGCTGTAAATGTAGCTTTTGACTTAATGGGTAAAAGTCCGCTCGACAGCATGTTGGATTTTGCCAAATTCCTTTTTCAAAACAGATAATAATGACTGACAGAAAAGAACAATCAAGTATTCCTATTTCTAAAATTCAGCGTGCAAGTAAATTTGTAAGTACTGGCGCCCGTGTAGGAGGCAATTACTTAAAACATTATACAAAAAAGGCTTTTAATCCGGGAATGAATCGTTCTCAATTAGACCTGGATAATGCCGAGGATATTTACGAATCTTTAAGTGAACTAAAAGGAAGTGCTCTGAAAGTAGCACAAATGCTTAGCATGGACAGAAATCTGCTTCCGCAAGCATATCAGGATAAGTTTACTATGTCACAATACAGCGCGCCACCACTCTCTTATCCCCTGGTAGTAAAAACTTTTCAGAAACAATTTGGGAAAAGCCCCGATGCTATGTTTGATACTTTTACCAAAAATGCTGTGAATGCAGCCTCTATGGGCCAGGTGCACAAAGCCACTAAAAATGGAAAAACGTACGCAGTGAAAATTCAGTACCCGGGAGTAGCCGATAGCATCAGCTCAGACTTGAAATTGGTGCGTCCTTTTGCGACTCGTCTATTCAATATGTCTAATGCAGAGTTGGATCACTATATGGGCGAAGTAGAAGGTAAATTAATGGAAGAGGCTGACTATGATCTCGAATTAAGAAGGTCGAAAGAAATTACTGAGGCATTAGGTAACCAGATTGAAGGGCTTTATTTTCCAAAATATTATGAGGAGTTTTCAGGCAACCGAATTATTACGATGGACTGGCTGGAAGGGATGCATATGAAAGAATTTTTGGCTACCAATCCTTCACAATCAGTAAAGAATAAAATTGGCCAGGCCCTTTGGGATTTCTACGATTATCAGTTTCATCAGTTGAAGCAAGTACATGCAGATCCTCACCCCGGAAACTTTATGTTGCAGGCTGACGGTACGCTGGGAATCATTGATTTCGGTTGTATTAAAGAAATTCCGGAAGATTTTTACGAAAACTATTTCAGCTTATTGAGGCCAGGCTTTTTACAGGATAAAGAGGAAATAGACATACGCTTTAAGGCGCTTGATTTCTTCCATGAGAAGGATACTCCGGCAGAAAGGGAAATTTTCAGCGGTATATTTACCGAAATGATAGGCATGTTGAGCAAGCCTTTTCAGTATGAAACTTTCAACTTTGGCAATAATGCTTTCTTTGAAGAGATTTATGCTATGGGCGAAAGAGTTTCAGGAATGAAAGAAATCAGAAACAGCAACGGAGCCAGAGGTTCTAAACATGGCTTATATGTAAACAGAACGTACTTTGGTTTATATAATATGCTTAATCAACTGGATGCAGTCGTTACTGTTAATAAGCCTGAGTGGCTAAATGGGAATGCTGAGAAAGTTGCCTGAATTGATAAATAGGACTAGACACTGCTTTAACAAAAAGCCATGATGGGTTTCATGGCTTTTTAATTATAGCGGTATCATAAAATTATAATTACTTCAACTTCGGATACAATTTAAACACCCCATAAATACAAACTACTACAAGAGCCATTAATGCACTTCCTTGCCAATAATCTCCATACAAAAAAGAGCCCGTTCCAAACATGAAAGAATAAACCCCTATACTTGCAGCGATCATACACAAAATACCGATTGGCACTTTCCACTGGCGATTATATACCTGCAATCCAGTTTCAGCTACTACTCTCTTAGTAATATGCGTCCAGCCTGGGCCACCTGGATTCACCTTCTTCACAAAGGATAATAAAGTAGCATCATTAGTTTTGGGTGTAATATAACTAGCCAATATCCAGGCTATAGTTGTAATCCCTACACCAATTACCAATTCCTGCCATGCGAGCAAGGCTGTAAAACCAAAATGCTTATGTACAAAACCGAAATACATGGCTACCAGAAAACTCACCACCATGGCAACTATTTCGCTATAGGCATTGACCCTCCACCAGAACCACCTTAGGATATAAATTAAACCTGTTCCTGCACCTATTTGTAATAAAATTTCAAAAGTTCTGAGCGCATTTTCCAACAGTAAAGCGAAAATCATACTCAATGCCATCAATAGAATAGTAAATAACCTGCCAGCTCCTACCAGTTCTTTTTGAGAAGCTTTTGGTTTAAGAAATCTATTGTAGAAATCATTTACCAGGTAGGAAGCTCCCCAGTTTAAGTGTGTAGAAATGGTAGACATATAGGCTGCGATCAGAGAAGTGACTACTAACCCAAGTAATCCTGCCGGAATAAAAGTAAGCATGGCCGGATAGCCCATATCATGACTAATAATACCTTCTGTATTTGGAAAGGCTGTTTTAAAACTGGCCAGATCAGGAAAGACTATCAGAGAACATAATGCCACAATTATCCATGGCCAGGGGCGAATTGCATAGTGCGCCACATTGAAGAACAGAACGGCTTTCAGGGAATTATCTTCATCTTTTGCGGCAAACATTCTTTGTGCTATATAACCACCCCCACCGGGTTCGGCTCCCGGGTACCAAACACTCCACCACTGTACAAGCAACGGGATCAGGAAGATCATTAAAAACATCTCCGGATTAGAAAATGAAGGAAAGAATGACAATTTATCTACTACATTCTCATGCGATAGAAGCTGGCTTAAGCCCCCTACTTTTGGGTGGTTTAAAGCAACAACTGCGGCAACTATAGCGCCTCCAATAGAAAGGAAGAATTGTAAAAAATCTGTAATCAGCACTCCTCTTAAACCACCTAATGAGCTGTATAGTACAGTAATTGTGCCCGCAATGATAACAGTTTGAACGGGAGAAAGCCCCAGCAAAACCCCACCTATTTTTATAGCCGCCAGTGTTACAGAAGCCATAATCATCACATTAAAGAGTAAGCCTAAATACACAGCCCTGAATCCACGAAGAAACTTAGCTGCTTTACCGCTATAGCGTAGTTCGTAGAATTCTACATCGGTAATTACCCCTGATTTTTTCCATAAGCGTGCGTAAACAAATACTGTGAGCATACCTGTTAGCAAGAAAGCCCACCAGGCCCAATTACCGGATACACCATGCTGTCTTACAATATCGGTAACCAAATTGGGAGTATCAGTGGAAAAAGTAGTGGCCACCATGGAAACCCCAAGGAGCCACCATGGCATTTTACCGCCTGCTGCAAAATATTCTTCCGAACTTTTGTTTTTACGGGCCGTCCAAAGACCAATCCCTAAGGAGATAATTAAAAAGCCTATGACAAATGACCAATCTAATGTGCTTAATCTCATTTTTCCTGAATCCGGTTGACAGCATTCATATTAACTATTGCAGCTGCATTTTATTTAAAAATTTCTGCGTGAATATAGAAAAGAATTTCAGGAAATGATGAATACACCTTTGGCATTTTAGTTAAGTTGATATTATTCAGTTAAATGACAGAACATTTTCTTATGAAGTAAGTAGTTCTGATTCTACCTTAATAGGACTCTCTAAAGTTTTGTGAACAGGGCACTTTTCTGCTATTTCAAGAAGCTTTTTTCTTTGTTTATCATCCAAATTGCCTTTTATTTCTATTTTTCTGCTAAAGTAAGTGATTTTACCATCTTCCGATTCACAATTCTCACTGTCTTTTTCATGTCTGTGCTCCTGGTCTACATGAACTAATACTTCTTCTACATTCCATTTCTTTCTATTGGCATACATTCTTAAAGTAATAGCGGTACATGCTGCCAGGGCAGAAGTAAGAAAACCATAAGGTGTGGGGCCGAAATTATCACCCCCTACATCTTCAGGTTCATCTGCTAATAAGTGATGACCTTCAGCTACGAGTTGTGTGGTATAGTTATCTTCTTTGGGGCCTATTAAAGCAACTGTTTGTGAATCGGTAGAAAGGTTGGAGTCGGGTAATTTTTCCACATATTTCTTTGCCCAAATGGCAATCATTTCACCAGCGTGATTGGAGTCGTCTTTATTGCTTATTAAATGATCTGCACCATCCAATGAAATAAAGCTTTTGGGATGGAAAGCATTTTTATAAATTTCCTCAGCATTCTCAATTCCTACTATATTATCCTGGGGGGAGTGTAGTATCAAAATAGGTTTTCGTAAATCTTTTAAATTTTCCAAGGCCTTGTTGTCCTTCAGATCATTTAAAAATTGCTCTTTAATTTTGAATGGCCTTCCTCCAATGGATACCTCAGCTTCCCCTTTTTCTTTTATTTCATCTATTCCATCTTTGATCAAACGCAGGATATGGTCCGGTTGTGCCGGAGCACCTATGGTGGCAATGGCCTTTACAGAACCTATTTTGGAAGCAGCCATTAATACAGCAGCACCTCCTAAAGAGTGTCCAATTAACAGACTAGGAGGTTTGTATTCACTTTTTAGGAAAGCAGAGGCTGCTATCAAATCTTCTGTATTAGAAGAAAAATCAGTATTTGAAAAATCACCTTCACTTTCTCCGAGGCCTGTGAAGTCAAAACTCATTACCGCATATCCATACTTTGTCAAAGCAAAAGAAATATTTCGTACGGCATTAAGATTTTTATTACATGTGAAGCAATGTGCGAAAATCACATAATTTATTGGCTTTCTATCTGCGGGGAAAGCAATATATGCTGCTAATTTATGGCCTTGAGCTCCTTTGAAACTGATTTTTTCTCTTTTCATAGTAGTTAATGTTATTAAATTGATTGAAAGTTTTTACAAATTATTATTAGTGATCCTCCTACGACAATGGTAGGGGGGATTATTTTTTCCTCTTACATAGTAGCGATGATTGTGTATTTTATAATTGTTTCAGATATTGAGAGTTATGTGATAATTGATTTTTGAGAAGCTAGAGCTAAATCAAAAAATAAATACCTCAATGACGCTCTATATTTATTAATAATATTAATAAAATTCATTACATTGGATTTATAAATGAATGAGATTTCAAAAAAGTATAACTATATTTAAATGCCTTTATAAGTAAGTAAAGCTGACTGATATATTAATTAGAAAGTAGGATAATCATTACCATTTAAAGATAAAGGCTGATTGAATATAAGTTAAAAAAAATTATTAAATACAGTCTAAAACATAAATCATGCTTAAAGAACAACTCAAAATCTTAATTAAACTAGCCACAATTGATAACGAGTTAGCTGAAAAGGAGGCGAACCTTATCGAAAAAATTGGTAAGGCAAATGGCATCACTGAGGAAGAAATTTACGGAATGATGAAAAACCCTCAACCGATCAAGAACCTTGACACATTGTCCGAAGATCAACGCTTTGAATACCTTTATAACATTATTCAGCTCATGAAAATTGATGGTAAAGTTTATAAAAGCGAAATTGTTTTTTGTCAGGATGTGGCTGAGCGCTTAGGTTTCAAGAAAAAAGCTGTAGCTGAACTTTCCAAAGGTATATATAGTGACCCTAGTATCACTTCTGATCGAGAGGAATTAAAAGCAAGGTTACGAAAATATTCTTTGAAATAAATTTTGTTTAACCCATAATAATCGTGCCCCTGTGATTCATAGGGGCTTTTTTCATTATGAAAAAATTAATATTTAAAGGTCTTGCCAAACTAAATAAAGTAATATTACCTTCTTTTGGAAAGAAAGACCTTACAAAACTCTCTAAATGGCAAAAGGCCATAGTAGCTTATCGCTATTATATTACTAAAAATGCTTTGGATTAAGCATTTATATCTAACTATGGAAGGTATATAAGATGCCCTGGCTATGCTTCGGTTTTTTACCAGCCTCAGTCAGTCGCACCCCTACCTTGAATTTTTCCGTTTCAATTATCCAGTTTGATTATTTTATCTTTCATTCAACCAGTACAGCATTTTATTTGTAATTTTTTATATTTGATAGGAAGTAGTTACCTGAACCACAGAGCATGAATATGTGGTAAAAAATGTTCCTTTAACAAGAGAACTATATTTAGGTTATTCCATCCCGTTTCTTTCGTCACGGGAAAGATTGTGACCATAAAAAGTAAATATATACATATGAAAGCTAAATCACCTGAATTCTCCAGAACAACCATTACTGAATTAATGATACCTTCTTACGCTAACTTTGGAGGAAAGATTCACGGTGGAATTTTGTTGTCATTAATGGATAAGGTAGCATATGTATGCGGTACCAAGCATTGCGGAGCGTATTGCGTAACAGTTTCTGTGGACAATGTGAATTTTCTACAACCTGTGGAGGTAGGAGATTTGGTGTCTATGTTGGCATCAGTAAACTATGTGGGAAATACCAGTATGGTAGTGGGTATTAAAGTGATAGCTGAAAATGTGAGGGAATCAATTGTTAAGCACACTAACACCAGTTATCTCACCATGGTGGCAAAGGATGATAAAGGGGAATTAGTGAAAGTGCCTCCACTTTTATTAGAAACTGAAATTGACATAAGAAGGTTTGCCGAGGCAATTAAAAGGAGGAAGCTTAAAGCAGATTTTGAACAACAGATGAACCAGGAAAAAACTGATTTTGCTTTGCAGAAAGAAATTAATCTTCTACGGGATCAAAGGTGTGAGGTGAACCTAAGAAATTAGCTGAGCCTTTTCTTTAATAAAAGAAAATAGAAAAAAGTCGTGAGCTTTATTAGGCAACACGACTTTAGTTATTTAAACGTCATAGTAATTAGCTTACCTTTTCCTGCTTGGCTATCAGCCAGGACTTAGCATCATCAACATTTCTGAAAGTTGCCATTTCAAGGGTTGACCCAATTTTAATATTTAATTCCTTGGCGGACATTTCTGAAAAAGTGTTTTCAGAAACCACATGAGCATATTGTTTTAAACCGGCATCAATCACTTTTGGAATTAAAATGGTTTCTATCCATTCCATAGCTTGTGTCCAGGGGCCGGTAGATTTACTATCATCATTTAACAAGTTGCTGCATTTAGTTTTTTTCAATAAATCAACAAATTTCAGTCCCCATTCTTTCATGGCATCTACGTTTGCATATCCCTCCCAATTACAATAAATCCAATTATTTTCGGGTTGATACTCTGTAGTACAAATGACTCTGTTAAGGTTGTTTTTGGTCTCAAATTTCATATTTTTTTATTTTTGATTTTTTACACTATTTCTAAAAATACAAAGAATTTTGAAGATTTTGCTGCTGTTCCCGGTTTCCGATTCTTTACATTAAAAATAAAGTAGTACTTTTTTAAGAAAAATTCCATGAATTTTTGGTATTAAATGTTTTTTTGATTAAAAAAGCACTCCCAACTCTTCGCTATTCTCTTTCACATTTAACTTTATTGAAACTTGAAAACTAATATCCTTACTTAATTATTTTTTCTATTCATCTGAAAATCAAGCTTATACCACTATTATTAAAATAGGATAATTAGATTAATAAATTTCCTTCTACTCATTTATTGCTTAATTTTGTTTAATTTAATACATTATGGGCATAAACATGTTTTAACATCAAAGGAAATAAACCGCTACATTTATATATAGTGAATTTTAACAACCAAACTTATTACATTATGTCAGACAACGTTCCAAATCCAAAAAAACATTATCATCTTTTTGATGATGATAATCTGGATCATCTATATTTCGATATTTCTAAAGACGGAGAAATAGATGCTAATAAATATTCTTTATATAATTTTACAGGGGATCCTAAACTGGAGTATGCAGAGTGGGAGAGCCGTATGGATATGATGAATAGCTGGTTTACAGATATGAAATCCCAAAATAGGTTTCTTTATGAAAGAGAGTCCATCAATGGGTCTAAAGTTATATCTAAGGTGGTTGATCCTAAAACCGGAGAAATTCGTGAAATGCTCAATTTTGCCTCCAATGATTATTTAAACCTCACACAAGACCCGCGCATTTGGGAGAAAGTAAAAGAGCTTTCACCTGAATATGGAGGAGGTGCCGGTGGAGTACCTTTATTAAGTGGCTCAATGACCATAATCAAACAACTGGCTCGTAAAATTGCTGATATGAAGGGCATGGAGTCTGCGATTGTATACAGTTCAGGATACGGAGCCAATTATGGTACTATATCTGGTTTGTTAGGACATAAAGATGTAGCAATTTATGATATGTTTGCACATGCCAGTTTGATTGATGGGAGTCGTGGATCCAATAAAAAATTCTTTCAACATAATGATCCGGTTTCGCTGGAAAAGGTATTGAAGGCCAATCAAAATAACTATATCAATAAACTGGTGGTTGTAGATGGTGTTTATTCAATGGATGGGGACATCGTTAAACTTAATGAAATATTAGATATAGCCCATTATTATGGGGCATGGGTATTAGTAGATGAAGCACATGCTACCGGGGTAATTGGTAAAACTGGTCTTGGCACATTAGAGCACTTTGGTCTGGAAGGTAAAGTTGATATTATTACCGGTACATTAAGTAAGGCGGTCGGTTCTATTGGAGGCTATGTAGCAGCGTCAGAAAGGCTGATCAATTACCTTAAATACACCAGTAGGTCCTATATGTTTTCTACCTCTCCTTATATTCCTTCTGTAGTAGCTTCTTTGGAGGCCTTGAATTTAATCACGGAGCAAAAGGCCAATAAAGATAAACTCTGGGAAAATATAAATTATGTAAAGAAGAGATTAACGAAAGCAGGGTTTAATATAGGAAATGCAGAAACGGCTATTTTCCCAATTATAATTGGGGATGATAATAAGGTAAAGGAGATGACATTCAGGCTACATGAAAAAAATATTTTTGTAAATCCTGTGCCATATCCTGCGGTGCCAAGAAAATTAACCCGTGTCCGTATGACGGTTACGGCAGGTTTTAACCTGGAACAGCTAAAGTACACACTTGATGAAATAGAACGAATTGGTGTGGAAATGGAAATTATTTCCCCGGTCAAAGCTAATGCTGTCTAATGATAATTGTTGCTTTTCCCTTTTTGGTACAAAACAAATTACTCTCACAATCCAACTCATTGATTTATCCCCTTCTGTTGCCAGGGCTTGCTCCCGGCAGAAGGGGATTTTGATTTTAAGTAGTTACTCTTAAGAATATTCTCCCCACATAAATTATTATCACTTTACTTTTGAAGGAGCTCTTTTTTACTCCGTTTATAGGTTAAACCCAGCCGGTTTGTTGTTCAGTGTTCGGAAACGCCACTGTTTAGTGTTCATAATTGAACATCTCTTCTATTGATTCTTTCAAAAAGTCCCATTTAAACTCAAATAAAGCCACTGAAAGAATATGGCACTAATCCTGCAACGAATGATGGTATCAGTACATCTAATATTTAAATAACAGTTAAATGCAAACCATCACAATCATGAAAACATTTTTAGCAAGCCTTATAATGATCATTAGCTTCCAGGCTTTGGCTCAGGCTCAAAACGGTACACTATCCGGATCGATTCTGGATGAAGCGCAAAAGCCGATTCCTTATAGTAACGTAGTAGTTTACTCTTTACCGGATTCAGTTATGATTACAGGAACTGTGACAGATGATTCAGGTAATTTCTCAATCAAGCTGAAACAGGATAATCAATTCTTTGTAAAAATATCGGCTGTAGGGTTTGATGTTTTTAATTCAAAACCTTATCACTTAAATGCATCACAACCCAATTTGAAATTGCCTGTTATTCAGCTTACAGAGGATATTAAGGTAATGGATGCAGTTGAAGTTAAAGCCATGCGACCACAAGTGATAGTTGAGGCGGATAAAATGGTAGTTTCAGTTGAAGGAACGGCTATGGCTGCAGGTGCTACTGCCTATGAGGTATTGGAAAAATCACCAGGTGTTTTTGTTGACCAGGATGGCAATATTCAGCTCAATGGGAAATCTGGTGTTCAAGTCATGATAGATGGAAGAAGATCTTATTTATCTGCTGCAGATCTGCAAAATATGCTACAGGGAATGTCTGCTGACAATATCAAAACTATTGAAATCATCAATAATCCATCCGCTAAATATGATGCAGAAGGTAATGCAGGTATTATCAACATCACTTTGAAAAGAAATAATATTCAGGGCGTAAATGGAAGTGTGAACGCAGGCTATCGATATAATGAAATGCAGAATTACAATACTGGCTTACAATTGAATCATAAAAAGGGCAATTGGAACTCTTTCATAAATGCTGATTTATCTCAAAGAGGAAGAATCAGAGATGCTGGTTTTTATAGAGAAATCACTCAAAACAATGGTGTTACCACAAATTTTGATCAGACGGGTAAAGAATATGTGAACAGAGTGATTCCATCATTAAGAGTAGGAACTGATTATGATATAAATGATATGCAATCAGTAGGAGTGATGTTCAATATATATGGTCAGGATGTTTACCATGATTTTAATATAGATACTGATTTGGAACAAGGCGCTGATGAATTTATGATTAATTCTGACAATCAGATTGATTATAGATTTTTAAATACTCAAGGTAATTTACATTATGTGTATAAGTTGGATACTAATGGTACCAAAATAACTACCGATTTAAATTATGTAAAATTGTTTAGTGATGGAGGCTCTTCTTTTACTAACAGCTATTTCCAAGAGGGTAGTTCAGAGCCTTATAGTGTAGAAAGTTTGGAGAACGAAAATCCTTTTGCTTATGATATTTATTCAGCTCAAGTAGATTTTGAAGGGAAGTTATTTAAGAAAATCAAAGTAGAATCAGGTTTAAAAGCCAGTCATGTGGTTTCAGATAATGAAATTAATTTCTATGAAATAGAAGATAATCAAAGAACATTAGACCCAGATAGAACAAATCACTTTATTTACACAGAACAGATTTTTGCAGCGTATTCTAGCTTTGCTGGTCAATTAGGTGAAAAGCTCACTTATAAGGTTGGTTTAAGAGCTGAACAAACCTATTCTGAAGGGGAGTCTTTGACTTACAATACGGTGAATGAAAGAAATTATTTTAATCTTTTCCCTAGTTTCTTTATGCAACACAATGTTTCAAAGGAATATCAAGTAAATTATAATTATAGTAGAAGAATTGACAGACCGAACTACAGCAATTTGAATCCTTTTGTGATGTATTTGGATCCTTATACTTGGGCGCAAGGGAACCCTTACTTAAAACCACAATTTACACATTCAATGTCAGTTACGCAGACTATTTTGGGTCAGTATAATTTAGTATTGAACTACAGCTTAACAAGTGATTTTATCGCAGAAGTACCTCAGCAAAATCCTGAAGATGGGACAACGGTTTTTATGCAGGATAATATTGATGACCAGATAAATTACAGCGCAACTGCCATAATTCCTTTACAGCCTTTTAAATGGTGGTCTATCAACGGTAATTTATCGGTTTTCCATCAAGAATTCACTACTTTTTTAAATGGAAATCAAGAAGAAAATAACGCAACTTCAGTATTTACGAGAGCAGGAAATACATTCGTATTACCGAACGATTTCAAATTAGAACTGAATGCCGATTACAGATCAAATACAGTTTGGGGATTATATGCAATCGGTGAACAATGGGGAATTGATTTTGCAATAAAGAAAAGCTTCTTAGATAAAAAATTAGATGCCTCATTAAATATCACGGATATTTTTAGAAGCAGAAGATTTGAAGGTAATTCCAACTTCAATGGTAATATCAATGAAATCAGCCAGTATTTCGGCCAGCAAAGCATTGGTTTTTCGCTTAGATATAGATTTAGCAAAGGTGAGGAATTCAAAGCACGCCAGCGCAATACCAATTTGGATGAATTGAACAGAGCAGGGGGATAAAATGTGTTTAAAAATAAATAGTTTGGTTTAGTTTAGGGGAAGGGGTGCTGAAAATTTTCAGCATCTCTTTTTTGTGTCTAATGGTTTTCATTCCATAATGAACAAAATTAATTTTAAGACGTATTTTGGAAAGATTTTTGTATAATGATTTTTCTATCTGGAATTATAATGAACACAAATATGAATACAAATTTAAAAACCTTATTGCTGGGATTTTTAGGAGGAATAGCTGGGGCTTGTATTATTTTTATCATCATACCTGCCGAACCAATCGAAGTGAATAATCAGGCAGATTACATGATGTCACCTGCAATATATGCTAATTATGAAGCTGCGGACAACCTAAAAGAAAGATTACCGCCAGAAAATTTTGTGGAAGCTTCCAGGAAAAGCACTCAAGGTGTAGTTTATATTAAAACAGTGTCGGAAAGATACGGAAGAAGTTCATGGCTGGATATGTGGTTGGGGGGCAGTGGCTCTATGCAACAAGTAGGATCCGGGTCAGGTGTTATTTTCAGATCGAATGGTTATATCCTTACTAATAACCACGTAATTGAAGATGCTGATAATATTGAGGTGGTTTATAAAAAAAGACAGTATGAGGCCAAATTGATAGGGAGGGATCCATCAACAGACCTGGCAGTATTGAAAATTGAAGCGGAGAATCTTCCCGTAATGGAGATAGGCTCTTCAAAAGACCTGGAAGTAGGAGAGTGGGTATTGGCTGTAGGCAACCCTTTCAATTTAAACTCAACAGTAACAGCTGGCATAGTAAGCGCGAAGGGTAGGGAGCTAAACATTTTGAAAAGTAATTTCCCGATAGAGTCATTTATTCAAACTGATGCAGCGATTAACCCTGGTAATAGTGGTGGTGCATTGGTGAATACCGCAGGAGAGTTGGTAGGTATTAATACGGCCATTTTGTCACAAACAGGTTCCTATACCGGCTATGGTTTCGCTGTTCCCATTGATATTGCCAAAAAAATCGCGAAGGATATCATTGATTTTGGTATTGTCCAGAAAGCTTTTATAGGGGCAGAAGTCAATACACTAACACCGGAACTTGCTGATAAAATGGATGTGGAAAATCTGGATGGAGTGGTAGTAAGTTATATCCAACAGGATGGAGCAGCCGAAAAAGTAAAATTGCAAAAAGGAGATATCATCAGGAAAATAAACGGTGAGAAAATTCGCTCGCACGCGGAGTTTGAGGAAAAATTAAGCTTGCGTTCCCCGGGAGATAAATTATACCTGACAATAGAACGAAACGGCAAAGAATTGGAAAAAGAATTGATGCTGACCAATAGTGAGAATACCACAAGTGTATTAAACAGGGTCACTTATTTTTCTAATGCCCTGGGCGTGGAATTTGAGGAGGTTCCCAAGATAGAGCGAAATTTATTGGACATTAAAAATGGAGTGAGAGTTGTTGATATTAAAAACGGATTCTTTAGGAAACTGAATATTGAAGAAGGATTTATCATAACGGCTATTAATGGAAACGCTGTAAATGACCCTAAGCAATTAGCAGCTACTCTGGAAGAAATAAAAGGAAAAGTGATTATTCAGGGAGTGAACAAAAAAGGAGTGAAAGGTTATTATTCCTATTATTTTTAGAGAATAAAATCCATGCCTGGTACCTTTGCCGGGCATGGTTATTCTATCCCGCTTTCATGGTTCCTTAGTGGATTGTCCTTATCAGGTTCTACATATTCCTCTATTTTTTCAATCGGGACATAATTATCCAGGAGAGCATTTAAGTTAGGTTGGCCTGCGTTTACCCAGGCTGTGTACCAGAAATCCCCCACCATTTTTATTGAATTACGCATTTGTCTTTCCACCTGCCCTGCCAAAGCCAAATGATAGGCTTTGGAAAAATCTCGTGAATAAACTCTCATGTTTACATTGCCTCTCAATTCAGAGCTATACTTTTCATCTGCTTTAAATTGTTTTGTCAGGTTTTTTTCTATTTGGAAAACAGAATCAAGGCATAAATGCGCCTGCTCCACTGCTTCCCATATTTCTATCTGCGTGTTTTCAATATAATTTGCTTTACCAACAAAAAAATCATAATCATCAGCGTACAGTTCAGGGAGCCGGGACTCCCAAAATCCATGAATGCCATACTGACCGCTTAGCTGGCCATTATAATTTTCAGTGGTATGAAGAGGAACATTGGCATCAGCAATGTAATGGCCCAAATCCGCTGAAATTCTTAGAATGTTTTCAACATCCTGCTTTTTAAAAGCCTCTGTAAGCTGATATGTTACGAATTGGACATGCCAGGGAACTATGCCGTAAGCTTTTAAGGTGTCTTCAGTATATTCTTCCACTGCATCAAACCAAAAGCGGGGTAGTTTATAAACTGCGCTATCGCCATAAACATCCAAATCTATATAATGTCGTGGTGCTTCACCTTTTACAGCATATCTCCTCCTGTCGGGGTTTACAGCATTTTCAGTAATATACTGAATATGCATTTTGTAAAACGTAATCATTTCAGGAGGGAGGGTGAAAACAGCAATACGGTTTATCTGCTGATGTCCATAAAACCCCCAAAGCGCTTTCTTTTCATTTTGAAATGATATTTGAGTGAAACCGGATAGCATCACTATTGCTATAGTAAGTGCGGTTCTTTTCATTTTTAATAATGCTCAATACTGGAAAATGACTATAAAAATAATAATTCAACTGAAGTTGTCCACTTTTTAAGTCATTTTAATATAAAAACCAGCTTAGGTTGAAGTTTTTCTACTAAATTTGACTTTAAGTGGGATTAATAAAAGCGATTGACTTTGGCTTTTTTTTGACCAAAAAGAAGTTTATCTGATTTTTATCTAAATTGCTTTTGTTAAATAGGCTGAAATCTATTACATTTGCAATCCTAAAAAGTAAGCAAGAAATACATTTGAATATATAATCACATGGCAAATCACAAGTCAGCATTAAAAAGAATTCGATCAAGCGCTTCAAAACGTTTGCGTAATCGTTATCAAGCGAAAACTACTCGTACTTATGTGCGTCAGCTAAGAGCAACTACTGACAAAACAAAAGCAGAGGAATTGTTGAAAAGTGTTACTTCTATGTTGGATAAACTGGCTAAGAAAAACATTATCCACAAGAAAAAAGCGGATAATAATAAATCTAAATTAGCAAAACACGTAGCTAGTTTAGCTTAATTTTTAAGCTTTAAGATATTTAGAGCCTCAACTATATCGGTTGAGGCTTTTTTAGTTTGTGGTAATTTTTTAACTTTTCCTTTTAAAAACAGGAAAAATGGAAGAAGAATATAGTCCAATAACCACAATTAAAACATGGGCTGAGGCAGATCGTCCACGGGAAAAACTGTTGGCAAAAGGCAGGGAAGTACTTAGTGATGCAGAACTGATAGCTATATTGATTGGTTCTGGTACAAAGTCACTTTCGGCTATTGATGTAGGGAAGAATATTTTAGGAGCGGCCAACAACAACCTGAATGTTTTAGCTAAATATTCAGTGAAGGATTTGATGAAATTCAGAGGGATTGGTGAAGCAAAAGCTATTTCTATTATGGCGGCACTGGAGCTTGGCAGAAGGAGGAAAGAAACAGCGGTCAATAAAAAACCTAAAATTACCGGCTCAACTGATGCATTTAATGTATTGAAACCCCACTTGCTGGATTTGCCCCATGAAGAGTTTTGGATTATTTTATTGAACAGGGCCAATCAACTGATCCAACTTAAAAGAGTAAGTAGTGGAGGGATTTCCGGAACTGTGGCAGACGTGAAGATGATATTCAAGGAAGCGATAGAGCAGTTGGCTTCAGGGATTATTTTAGCTCATAACCACCCTTCCGGAAATAAGCAACCTAGTAAGCAGGATATCAGTTTGACAAAGAAAATGAAAGATGCAGGTGCTATTTTGGAAATCCCTGTTTTGGATCATATCATTTTTGCTGAAGATCAGTTTTTTAGTTTTGCGGATAACGCAATGATGTAATTTTAATAAGTAAAGAGAATATCAATGGACAATAATCCTGAAATAAGTGGAAAATATTTAGGAACCATTACCGAAGACTTTGTTTTTGTATCCGATACACTTAAGGAAGCTTCTTATGCTGTTCGTAAAAGAGGGTTTTCTGATTATCCCATTTTTCCCATTTGTAAAGTAGAACAACCAATCGGTAAATTATTGATAGGTGCACAGGAACTCAATCTGAAATGGAATTATCATATTACCTATCTGGACGAATTTGTGCAACGTAAGATTATAGCAGAGGAAAAAATGGAAGACTTTAAAGCCTCCTACAAAGACCCGGATGAGTTTTGTTGCTTATTTGTCATCGATAACAACTTTACTAATTTTGTATTTATTCCTTATCCTGAGGATTAAGAATCTAGTCAACTTAATTTATCGTAATTTCTAAGGAAGGCCGATTACGCCAAAGATTGTTTCTATTGGTTCAGGAATTGTGCTGGAGATCAGTCCGCTAAGGAGTGAGTTGCCCATATGGTTAAAAACTGATTTACTGTAGTTTCTTTCAACGGAAATTTTCCCCTCTCTGTAGATATTAAATAAGTTGCCGGGGTTGTTTGATTTTACAAGTAAGTGGTTTAGTGACCAGTTAGCAACCTTTAACAGAAAACCCGGATGACCCGGATCCTCTTTGTTTAGTAACCTGAACCTTAGGTTTCTGTAAGGAAAAGACATCATTCCCTTAGATTTATGTTTTGTAGCTGTGACAGAAAAATCTATTTTTTCAATAACTCCGCTTTCCATCTTTACAAACAGAAGATGGGTAAATAAGGGGTTGAAAGCTTCAAATTTCATTTGCTCCAGATAGCCTTCATAGGTATAAAGATCTTCCGGATGATTCATATGGAAATCAAAAGCTATTTCTAATCTGCTTTCATCCAGAAAACTAGTGGAAGCAGTTACTTTCAGAGTATCTTTCATTGTGTAAATCAGAGAGTCATTAGTAATATTGAAAATCTGAAACCTGGTATCTGCCAGGGTAGTAACTCCCGGGCCGGTGCCATCCTTAGAAATTTCTGAATAAACTATTACTCCATCTTCCAGTGCAAGAGTGTCCAGTTGAAGGGGCACAGGGAAATCTTTTATAAATTGCTGTATCGTAGGTGGGTACCTATTAGGATCCTGCTCCACACGGCTATCTCTGTATATACTTCCATTCAAGCCATCCACAAGGATTTTTTCCATGATGAAATGTTGCCTGTTGAATAGTTCGTCAAAATTGATGCCTTCAACTTCAATACTCCCAATCTTAACATCAAAACGGTCTTCAGCATAATCAAGCTTATCGGTATATTCATCAATGAGGAAGAGTGGCTGATAATTAATACTGTCAATATGAATAAATTGCCCCTTTACAGAGGCTTTCAATTGATCTACACGTAGTTCATAAAGGCTATCAGGGGTGATGAAATTGTAGTCCTTTAATAATAAATCAATATCATCTACTGAGAATATATCTGTCAGATCATGTGCTTCCAAATCTGAAAGTTGAAGGTTTTCTACAAGTAATGAAAGATGCTCCAGTTCCTGACTCTCCCTTACACTATCATTTTTAAGTATTTCAAGTAAGAATTTGCCTTCCTCAATACGTAAACTGTCTATTTTAAATATGCTTACATATTCATCTATTTGTTTTTGTATATCCTCATCAATCTTTTCTTCAGTATTATCTTGTTTCAGGTTTTCTGAATCTTTGCTTTGTTGTTTCTCATTTGATTGCTGACCAATAGAATCCATTTTTTGCTGGTAATTGACCACCTGCTTATTCTGGAGAATGGAAACATCAGGAGCTGTCAGTAAGACTTCTCCGAAAGTATACAAGCCTGTATTGTAAGCATTGATGAGGTCAAATTTCTTAATGCTAAATTGATCTGAAGATATCTCAAATAAGTTGCGATGAGAATTATCAATTTCATTTTCTACTCTATACTCATGTAATTTATAATCAGGCCTTAGCTGAAAATGATTGGCCTTTAAATTACCTTCATCAGAGGCATAAAATAAACTATCCAAGGTTACGGTATAAATGCTGTCAGGTGAGTGGAAGGTGTAATTTTTAGCCTTTACTATTATATTGTCTACAGGTATGATGTTTTCAGTGTTTTTAATATTTTCGGGAGTAAGTTTCAGCTGGTTTACTTCTACTAAAAAGCCCTGCAGATTCTGGAAATTTGTCACATCAGCTAATCTTTCTATATAATCAGCGGTTCCATCAACTATCCTTATTGATTCCACACTTATAGGATTAATCCATTGGAATATTTCTTCTCCAGGGATCGTCTCAGAACTTTGGCTTTCTTCAGAATTGGTCTGTTTTGGCTTTATACCTCTACTAACATATATATCCGGACTTTGTAGCAGAATTTCTCCCATTTGCAAGCTCCCTTTATTGAAGGCCTCAACAATATTAAAATTGGAAATAGAAAAATGTCCTGCGGAAATTATCAAAGAATCAGCCTTATTTATTGGTAGCTCAGGACGTGATTCGTATTGAATATTATTTATTTCTAAATTTTCCTGATTGCTGGAGTAGCTTAAAGGCCCCATTTGAAAAGATTTTGCATTGCCTGGAGTAGTATATGAATAGTGGTTTAACCCCAAAAATATTTCCTCTATAGGAGCATAAGTTTTATTATGATAGGCTATAGCTGAGTCAAAATGGATACCGCTCAAACTGAGCCTTGCTTGCTCTATATGATGAAGCTTATGTACCTTATATTCTGTTGGGTATTGACTTAACTCAGCATTTGATATCAAAAACTCCTGAATATTAATTTCTTTCACAAAAAATGAAAAGCTATTGTAAATATCTTCTGGGGAAAATTCATTGCCCGAAGATTTTTGTTCAAAAGCTTTGGCAATACTGGCTGTAGGATTTAGAATAGCTATTTTATTTATATCCAGATTCGAATGCTTAAAAGCGCGGATCATATCAATACCACCAAATTGTATTTCTGGAATTGTAAAATCGACTAATTGTGCGCTTGCCTTTCCTGAACTATACCTTAGTTGTTTGTTTTTCGTGATATCCGATGAAAGCTTTAAATCTCTCAGTTTAAGATGGTCTTTCTTTGTGTTCATGTCCAGTTGGGCTAATGTGAAAGTGTAAGGGCTTTCTTCCGGCTGTAAAATGTAATCTTCTACTTTTAATGTCAATTGCTGCAAAGCGAGATTATTTCTGGGGTCAAAAACACTAAGGGAATCAAAAGAAACCTCTTCCAACAAGAGGTCCACATGCTCTATTTTTTGTATTAGTACGTCTTTGTTTTCCCTGGAATACATACTGACCTTGCTTCGGTTAATATTTAAATTATCTATTTCCGTAACTTCAAACAATTGCGCCAGGGCACGATAAACATCTGTTACAGTGATGTCAAGATCGGGGATTTCATAAAGTTTAACGAAGGTACTATCTATTAGTAATTCGTCAAGATGTAGTTTTTTAGTTTTTAAAGCTTCCATTAATTCAAGACCGTCCATTTTTAAAAGCGGGACTTGAATTTCGGGAGCTATCATAGGCCCGGCCATTTCTTTATGATCTCCTATGGCTGAAAAAGCTTCAAGCTTTAATTGTTGTTCAGCTATTGAATAACTGAAAAGGTCAAATTTCAAATTGTACACATTATTAGATGTGGTGAAGGATTGGTTTTTTAAGCTGATAAATAAATCATCCATATCAATCATCTCCCGAATATCCTCCTTGTCAAACGAATCAGCTATAAAATCGCTTACTTTTACATTTAGCTGAGGTATTTTGTGAACAGCCTCTTCCTTCTTTTCATATTTATGGTAGGAAATTTGAGCATCTTGCAAATCGAAATTGTCAATTCCAATGGAATTAATAGTCTCGCTAATATCCTGTTTCTTTTTCTTTTGAATTACACCTGTGTCATGAATCATCTTCACCTCTGGTTGATCAATTAATATAGAGTGGATGTTGATACGGGACCTGATCAGGTAATCTAGTACATTGATTCCTGAAACTTCTAATTCATCAGTTTTAACATCCAATAGGAAAGAACCAGCTTCACTTTTTGCTTTCAGTTTTTGATGTTTTGTGGAGTCGTAAGTCAGCTTTATATTATTTAAGCGGATAGTAGTTGACAAGAGATTGATGTCTAAATCCTCAAAATCTAATTCATATAATCCTTTTGTGTTTTGAGTGACTTGTTTTTTTAATAAGCGTTCAGTGTAGGGTTCCAGTACAGTTAAGAAAAGTATAGTAACTATAAGGATTAGGCCAAATATAACGGCAGAGATAATGCCTGTAACTTTCAATATTTTGCTTCCTGTACTTTTCTTCTTTGCTGAAGCCATTTCCTAGTGATATAGATTGAGATGGGGTTTGATTTAATATATTTTACGCAGCAATACGCTTAGAGGATACCTTTACCATCTATTTATCATTCGAGAAGTAAAAAAGTAGGGGTGATATGGAGTCTCTAAATTACAGAGGGTCTTCCATTAGAGGGTTTGAATTTATCTCAGGTTTGGAACAGGATTTTTCTGGTGAGGAAAAGAGAGTGCAATCAATAGAGTTGGTAACTTTCCCAAAGTTTTAAACTTTGGGAAAGTTACCAACTCTTTTTTTTAACTAAAATGATCCCAGCCCTGTGCCTTCAATGGAATCGGGTTGCCATTATTGGTGACTAAATTCAAGCCATTGGATTTTTCATTGATATAACCTATGAAATGAATGTCAGGATGATTCTTTACTTTTTCAAAGTCTCCTTGCGATATGGTAAAGAGTAATTCATAATCTTCCCCGCCATTTAAAATGGCTGTGTTCGGGTCTAGCTTAAACTCAATAGCTGCTTCCTGCATAGCACTGGCAAATGGAAGTTTGTCCTCATGGATGTTTAAGCCTACACCTGATTGAGTAGCGATATGGTGTAATTCGGAGGCCAATCCATCCGATATATCTATCATTGAACTTGGAACAATATTTAAATCCAACAGTTCGTGCACCAGGTCCATACGGGCTTCAGGCTTCAGTTGCCTGCCAACTATATAAGTATATTTATCCAGTTGGGGCTGCATATCCGGATTTTCCAGAAATACTTGTTTTTCTCTTTCCAATACCTGCAAGCCCATATAGGCAGCACCCAGGTCACCTGTTACACAAATAATGTCATTTAATTTGGCTCCGGATCGATAGGCTACTTTGCCTTTTTCTACTTTGCCTATTGCAGTTACTGATATCACCAGTCCGGCTTTAGAAGCAGTGGTATCTCCACCCACCAAATCTACATTGTAAGCTTCACAGGCAGCTTTCACGCCTTCGTAGAATGCATCAATAGCTTCGAGTGAAAAGCGATTGCTTAGCGCCAGGCTTACTGTAATCTGCTCAGCTATACCATTCATGGCAGCAATGTCTGATACATTTACCGCAACAGATTTATAACCTAAATGGTGTAAAGGAAAATAAGAAAGGTCAAAATGGATACCTTCCACCAACATATCGGTAGAAATTAACTGATAATGAGTGCCCATATCCAAAACAGCGGCATCATCTCCAATTCCTTTAACAGTATTACTGTTTTTATTGATGAAATTTCCTGAGATTTTGTCAATCAAACCAAATTCCCCTAACTTCTTTATTTCCGTTCTATCTGATGAATCGCTCATTTTAAATATTTTGTCGTTATAATTAGAATCCTTATTTTTGTGGTATGAAAACCAAGGCTTTAAGACTTTTCCTTTTTTTATTATTGGGACTTTTTTTGTTCTCAGCTTGTAATAAATCCTCTTTCCAGACTAGAAAAGGGAAGAAAAAACTGAAACACTACAATTCTATTCAGCATCAATAGTTCTGATTTCCTGGCATAGTTCTATCAATACGCCATTAGTATCTTTTGGATGTAGAAAACATACCATTTTGTTATCGGCACCTTTCTTTGGTTTATCATTAATCAGGGTAAAGCCTTCATTTTTGAGTCTTTCCATTTCCAACTCAATATCTTCTACTTCATAAGCTATATGATGGATGCCTTCACCTTTTTTCTGAATAAATTTGGCAATAGGACTGTTGTCATTGCTGGCTTCCAGAAGTTCTATTTTAGTTTCACCCATTTGGAAAAAACTCGTAATAACTCCCTCTGATTCCACAGCCTCTTCTTTATAGGCAGTTTTATTGAATAATTTAGAAAACAAATCTTTTGATTTTTCCATTTCCCGCACAGCTATACCAATATGTTCTACCTTTAACATCATGTAATCTTTATTCTTCATGTATATTCATTAACTTTGCAAAAATGCAGAAACTTTTTGATGGATAAAAAAGTTGAATGCATATCATTGAATTAATATCGTTTTTTACTTAAATTAGAACTGATGATGGAAACATCCACAGATGTACATATTGAGAGTGCCAGACTCCAAAAGGAAATAAAAAGCTATTTGGGGCTGAATAGTAGTGAACTTGTTTTTGAGTTTAGTAATCAGGAGGGTAAAACCAAACTTGATTTGATTACTATTAATCCAAGGCATAATCAATCGTTCCTTTTTCATTCCGAGCTAGGCTTTGATAAAGTAGATGCCTTAAAGAAAATGATGGAGTATGTCAGGAATTACAGGGAACAGGAAAGTCCTTATACAGTTCAGTGGATGACAAAGGATGAACGTGTGTTGCATACGTCCTATTTCAGGGCAAGCAATATACTGGATTGCCTGGATAAACTTTATTATGGGAGGGACCGTAATACCATCACAGTATTTAGCGTAGTTTTAAATCCGGTATCTTAAAATAGATAACACCATGATTACAGTAACAGATAGTGCAAAAACCAGATTATCAAAGTTGAAAATAGAAGAAGGTCATACACCTGAATCCAATGTTAGGGTTTCAGTTAAAGGCGGAGGTTGTTCAGGATTAATGTACGACTTAAGTTTTGACGAAAGCCTTAAGGATGGAGATGAGATTTTTGAAGACAAAGGCATTAAGCTTTTGGTGGATAAAAAAAGTATGCTTTACCTATTAGGAACCACTTTGGATTTTTCTGATGGATTAAACGGAAAAGGCTTTCAGTTTGTGAACCCAAATGCCACGCGTACTTGCGGTTGTGGTGAAAGTTTCTCAATATAGCTGTACTTGGCTCTTGAGTCAAAATATGATTCTATTTTATTAGAAAAAAACCGAATTATTTTGATGATTCGGTTTTTTTTTATTTCTATTAATTCCTAGATTCAAAAATGTTTAATCTTAACTTTATAAATCATGAAATTATTAATTTTATCTTTAATGACCTTTATTGTAATCAATAATTACAATTTGGGAATTACCTCAATAACAACTCATCAAATTCCAAATAGTGCTGGAAGAGACCAAGCATTTGTAGTATCCGGGAGTTCAATTCCTGGCGATTGTAGATTTTTACGCTGGAGTTCAATCCCTTCAGGCGCTACTTTATGGGGAAGTGTAACTAATAAAACATTGTCAATTACTTGGAACCAATCAGCAATCGGAACAACACAGACAATTGAAGCAACTTGTTTATGTGGGACCTCTCGTGATAATCTAGAAGAAGTGGTAGTTACTCAATCTTATACTATTATACCATAAAGAGAATTTATGTCAAATCAGATTAGTGAAATAAATAGGGTGTGGTGAAAGTTTTTCTATTCAATCGCATACCCATATATGATTTCCTTTTTTTGGATTCTAAAACCGAATTATTTTGATGATTCGGTTTTTTTGTTTAATTAGCACTATGCAATTAATAAAGCACTACAGGATTGTTCTTCATAATTTCGATTTTTTTCAATCGAAATCTCTACAGTTACGTGGATTGCAGCCTATTTTTGATTGTTAATAATACTTTTCCTCCCCGGAAGATTTATTTGTATTATTAATAATTTATCTATGTTTAAAAAAATCATCTTCTTTATAGGAAGCTTTTTATTTGTTCCTTTTTCAAATTTCTCGCAAGGTAATCTCATGTTAGTAGGTGGAGGATCCGAAAGTAATGGAGGCTGGAGTGATCTACCTTATAGCTGGATGGTGGAGAATGCTTCAAATAAAAAAATTGGCATTATTAGTTATAATGAAGCAGATGAATGGCTTCCTAATTATTTTAAGAGTTTAGGAGCGGCTGAGGCAGACAATATAAAAATAAGTTCAAGAGCCGAGGCAGCAACTTCAGCTATGTTTAACCAACTTAGTGAATATGATGCCTTGTTTTTTAAAGGAGGTGATCAATCAAAATATTATGAATTCTATAAGAACACCTCTGTCCAGCAGGCAATTGAAACTATTTACAATAGAGGCGGTGTAATTGGTGGAACAAGTGCCGGCATGGCTATTTTATCAGGTGTAATATTTACCGCAGAAGCAGGGTCAGTCTATCCAATAGATGCCTTAGAGAATATCAACAGTCAGTATTTTACCTTAAATAATGATTTTCTTTCTTTTTATCCGCACTATATTTTTGATACACACTTTGTTGAAAGAGGTAGAACTGCACGCCTTATTGGATTTTTGGCCCATTGGTTTGGTCAACAAGGAGAAATGATTACAGGAATTGGTGTTGATGATAAAACGTCTTTATGTATTGATTCTGAAGGATTAGGGACTGTTTATGGCACAGGAGCGGCTTCCATTTATTTTCCAGAAAAATTTGATATAGAGAATAATCAAATCACTGATTCTGAAATTAAGTCTGCACAATTGACTCATGGTCAAACCTATGATTTAAATCTGGGGAAAATAAGCGATAGAACATTGGCAAAGAGCTCTGATCCAATTATGAATGGGGCTTATTATCAAGTATTTGGTTCAGGAGTAAAATCCATTTCCGACAACGAATCTTTACTGACTGAAGTTTTGCAAAGTAATTTAATGGATGGTAATATTATAATTTTAGCTGATGAGGATGATAATTTAGCTGAATCCTACAAAGACTATTTTGAAGAAAACCAAAACCGGAAGGTTTTTATAATCACTACTTCATCTGAAAATAATGGTGAAGATAAAGCGGGCTTACGAAATCTCATTCGGCAGTCTGGCTTGATCCTTATTTTAGATGGTATTCAAATAAACAATTTCTTTTCAGGTGGGCCTACAGGAGAGCTATTGCTTAATCATTTAAAAAGAAATAATGTGAGTAGCATTTTCCTAGGTGATATAGTTCAGCAGGTAGGAAAAAGTTATAGCACTAATATTTATTCGGATCCTTTTAACGCTTATTATAATGATTTAATTTTTGATGAAGGTCTTAATTTACTTTCTGATATCAATATAATTTCTAAATCATTTGAAATAGATGCAAAGGATTTTTACGAAAACATAAGCTCCTCATTAGTTGATCGTATTTTAACTGAAGAATTATCATATGGAATATATTTAACCGGCAATTCATATTTTTCTTATATAGTGACTGAGTCATCAGAAGCAGTGTTAAAAACTGGTGGCAATTTGCCTTCTGTAATAATACATAATGGAAGTACACTTTATGAACAAACTTCCCAAACTGTAAATGGTAATATAAGCAGAATGCAATATGCCTTTGATAGCTTGACTTTCAAAATTTCCCGAAATACTGATATTTTATTAGGTGCTGTAGAAGAAAAAGAGCAGGAAGATTATGAGTTGGAGGAGGAAACAGTACTTTCTAATTTGGATACTGTACTGTATGATAATATTTTATTGAATAACCCGGTAAAAGATATTATTAGAATAAATTTACCACTATCTGAAATAGAGGAAATTAATATTTTTAATACAAATGGGAAACTAGTATTTATAAAGAAAGATACAATTAGGGATAACCATATAAATTTAAATCATCTTTCTGATGGACACTATCTAATAATTATTAAAAAGAAAAATGATAACTTATATTATGTAAATAAAATGATAAAAAACTAATCATTTCAATTTGCTTTTTATTTAGGATATATTTAATATTACATACGGATGAGACCAAATAATATATATAGAAGCTCTAAAGCCATTCCTGTGCAAGCGCGTAAATCATTAACCTTAATGAATTTGCAGCCAATATTTGATTGTTAGTAGCATTTCCATTCTGACACTTTTCAAAATCATGAAAAGTAACCTCCATTACTATTTAGGGAATTTATAATTCAATAATAACAATTTTTTTATGAGAACTTTTATCAAGTTGCTTATGGCTTTTTGGGCTATATGTGTATTTGCTGTTGAGATAAATGCACAGTCCATAACTGTAAAAGGAACCGTCAGTTCCACTGAAGATAACATACCATTGCCAGGTGTTAATGTAATAGTCAAGGGTTCAGGAGCAGGAACAACGACCGATCTTGAGGGCAAGTATCAATTAAATGCCGGCAAAGATGACGTGCTGCTCTATTCCTTTATAGGTATGAAAACTGAGGAAATACCAGTAAATGGCAGGACAACAATTGATGTGAAATTAAAATCTGATGTTTCGCAGCTTTCTGAAGTAGTAGTTGTAGGGTATGGTTCTGTGGATAGAAAATTATTGACAGGTTCAGTTGCTCAAGCTGATTCCAAGGAACTTTCAAATACTATCAATCCTGATATAAGCTCTTCTTTACAGGGAAAAGTAGCAGGTGTACAAGTGAATCAGAATTCCGGCACTCCCGGAGCAGCATTATCCATTCAGGTGAGGGGTCAAAATTCTATTTCAGGAGGTACCCAGCCTTTATATGTGGTCGATGGCGTTCCAATTACTTCGGAAAATCTCGGTCAAATTAGTTATGAAGGCCAAGGGATCAGTGCCATTTCCGATCTGAATCCTAATGATATTGAATCTATCTCTATACTTAAAGATGCCTCTGCTTCTGCTATTTATGGAGCAAGAGGTGCTAATGGAGTAGTATTGATTACAACCAAATCAGGAGAAAAAGGCGCGACAAAATTTAGCCTGAACTCTTATTATGGCACTCAACAAATCTATAAAAAACTGGATTTATTGGATGCCGGCCAGTTTAAGCAATATGTAAATGATATTGCTGCAGATGAGGAACGACCTGAAGTTTATTCTGAGGAACAAATCAATAATAATCCTGTAGATACAGATTGGCAGGATGCTGTCCTTCGTATCGCCCCTATCCAAAATCATCAGTTAACCGCATCAGGTGGTGGGGAAAAGACAAAATTTTATGCTTCAACCTCGATTTTTGATCAGGAAGGAATCATTATCGGTACAGACTATACACGTTATAGCGGAAGGTTAAATTTAGATCATAAAGTAAATAATAAACTAAGCATAGACACTAAATTAAACATTAGCTTTTCTGAAAATAATAGGGTGCCGGGTGATCAAACCATTAATGGTGTGTTACCTAATGCTATCTCTAAACCACCTGTTGATCCCATTTATGATGAAAACGGCAATTATGTGGAGCAGGGTTTTTGGGATAATCCTGTAGCTAATGGTTCGGAAGCAGATAATGTAGCAGAGTCATTCAGAACCTTGTTTAACATAGGTTGGGACTATCGTATTACTGACGACTTAAAATTCAGAAATCAGGTGGGCTTAGATTATTATCACCTAATGGAAAGAAGGTATGAGCCAACAACTACTCGAAGAGGTGCGCAAAGTGGAGGAATTGGTGTCAGTGCCAATACAAGAGTAACCAAACTTGTTCAAAATTCTACTTTAGAATATAATAAGTACATTAATAAAGCGCATGATATTACTGCCTTGGTGGGGTCAAGTTTTGAAATTATAAATGACAGATTTGACTTTATTAGAGCCAATAATTTTCCTACTAATGATTTAAGGTATATTTCAGGAGCAGGTAATATCGAAAGTGCAACTGCAAGCGGAAGCGAATATGCCATCAACTCATTTTTTGGTCGTTTGATGTATGCTTTTAAAGATAAGTATATACTTACTCTTAATGTAAGGGCAGATGGAAGCTCCAATATTGCCCCAGATAACCGATACCAGGTTCTTCCCGGAGTTTCAGTTGGATGGAGGTTAATAGAGGAAAGCTTTATGCAAAACCAAAGTATATTTAATGATCTTAAATTGCGTTTGGGCTATGGTAAGCTAGGTAATGATCAAATAGGTAGGGCCAGATTTTTATCTCTTTACGGATCAGGTTTTAATTACAATTCACAACCAGGGATTATACCTGTTCAAATTCCTAACCCGGATTTAAGTTGGGAAGTTACCACCAATACTAATGTGGGAATGGATATGGCATTTCTATCAGGAAAGCTACAATTGACGGCAGATGCCTATTACAATGTAACCACCGATTTTCTACAATTCAGACCACTTCCGGGCTCGTCTGGCTATGCAGGTTTCGATCAGAATATAGGGGAGCTGGAGAACAGAGGACTGGAATTTGCCTTAAACGGTACTTTATTGTCCAATGATGACTTTCAATGGACAACCAACGCAAATATCTCAATAAATAGAAATAAAATTCTTTCACTATATGAAGGGCAGCCAATCATTAATCAAGGAAGAGGAAATAACGCATTAATTGAAGGACAGCCTATTGGTGTTTTTTATATGCTGAAATCATTAGGAGTTGATCCTTCAACAGGCGAATTAGTAATGGAGGATGTCAATAGGGATGGATTGACCAATGATCAGGATCAGCAAATAGTTGGGGACCCTAATCCTGATTTTACAGGCGGTATTAGTACAAACCTGAACTATAAAAACATTGATTTATCTATTGTAAGCCAGTTTAGCTATGGTAATGATATTTTTAACGGAACACGCCAATACACAGAAAACATGAATTTGGGTAGTAACGATAATCAGGCTACCAGGATTGACAGGAGGTGGCGTGAGCCTGGAGATATAACCAATGTGCCTAAAATTAATGGAAGGTTTAATAATGAAATTACCTCACATTATATTGAGGATGGATCTTTCTTTCGGTTAAGGAATATTACATTGGGTTATAGATTCCCTGTTGAATGGATTTCCAAAATTAAACTCACCAATGTACGCATTTATGCAAGCGCACAAAATATTTTAACCCTTACCCCTTATTCCGGCATGGACCCTGATGTGAATTATTCAGGTACAAGTGGAATTCGTAAAGGTACTGATTTCTTCACTTTTCCTGTGCCAAAAATGTATACGGCAGGTATAAATATTTCATTCTAAATGATCAAGAAAATGAAAAAAAATAAAAATATATACTTTCTGACGCTGATCTGCTTTTGGATTACTTCATGTGAAATGTTAGATGTGGATCCACCCTATGATACCATTCTTTCAGAAAATGCCATTACAGATAAAAGAGGCTTAGATGCAGCTGTAAATGGTGTTTATGACGGATTACAAAGCGGGGCAATCGTTTTGGATTATGTAGTAATTGCTGATATAGCGGCAGATAATCTTAGGGCCGCAGGTTCTAAAATAGATTACATCAACATTGATAATAACGATTCCTTTAGCAACAATATATATGTGGAAGCTGTTTGGAACGCCCATTTTGATGTGATTAATCGGGTAAATAATGTATTGGTTAATTTAAGCAGTGTGAGCGGTTTGTCTGATGCTGAAATTAATCGTACAGAGGCAGAAATGAGAACGGTACGCGCACTTTGTTATTTTAATTTGGTTCGTATGTACGGTGGAGTTCCTTTAAGAGATGAGCCTGTTGCCGGTGCCTCCAATGAGGAGTTATTTATAGGCAGGGCATCTAAATCAGAAACCTATACTTTCATTTCTGATGACTTAGAAACAGCAGCACAACTAATGGAAGGTAGTGGTAAAGGAAGTGGTTTGAAAGTTGATGAACCTACAATTTTAGCTTTACTTGCCAGGGTAAAACTTTATCAGGAGGATTGGCCTGCAGCTGAAGCTTATGCTAAGTCTGTCATCAATGAGTTTGGATTAGAGCTTGATCCGGATTACGAAGCCATTTTTGATGAAAATAGCCCTAGCGAAGAAATAATCTTTCAAATAGATTTCGTCAACGATAATGATATAAATCCCATAGCCAAATGGTTATTGGCAGCGGGAAGATACGAAGCAGCTGCTACTGAGGAGATTTTTGAATTATATCAAACAGGTGATAATCGCTTTACTGTTTCTGTTGGGGAATCTAATGGAGACTATTATGCCAATAAATACAATAACCTTCAAAATGAAAATGATAGTTGGATAGTTGTTCGATTAGCGGAAATGTACATGGTAGCTGCAGAGGCTATTAATGAACAATCGTATGATGCTAATTCGGAAGCATTCGATTTCCTGAATGCCATCCGTGACAGGGCAGGATTAGCTGATGTCGGCCCGCTTGATGCTACAAACCAGGAAATCTTAAGGAGGGCAATTGCTTTAGAAAGAAGAAAAGAACTAGCTTTTGAAGGCCATAGATGGCATGATTTAGTAAGAACTGATCGTGCTATGGAGGTCTTGGAAATCACCAATCCGAATAAACTTCTATTCCCTATTCCACAATCTGAATTGAATACCAATAACCATCCGGATATGGTTCAAAATGCAGATTATTAAAACAAAAAATTAAACTAAACAATAGAAAATATGAAAAGGATATTAAATTTCCCGATGTTATGGTCCCTGTTTTTGGGATTAAGTGTGGTGTTGTTTCCAGCATGTAATGATGATGATAATGAAGAAGCTACACCTGAACCAACTGCTAGCTTTAGCTTTAGCCCAGAGGCCCCTGAAGTAGGAGAGGTTGTAAACTTTACTTCCACATCTGAAAATGCAGACACATTTGAATGGTCGTTTGGTGATGGTGGTACAGGTACAGGTGCTACTGCAGTTCATACATATGAAAGTGCAGGAGATTATTCTGTTACTTTAATAGCTAAAGGGGAAGGAGGAAGTATAACTGTAACTAATCCTATTACTGTTACGGCACCTGAACCACAGGCTGAGCCAGTCGAAGTATATTTTGCAGATAATACTGGAGATGTTTTTACCATGCAGAAGATATCAGGCTTAGGATTAGAAACCACTATTGAAACAGCATTTGAAACTACAGGTTATGCTATTCAGGTGTTTTTTGATGAAGCAAACCAAAAAGTATATTATAGTGATGATGATAATGGTCAGGTAGTAAGGGTAAACATTGATGGAAGCGGACAGGAAATTATTGCAGAAGGTTTAATGGGTCCAAGAGGTTTAGCCATAAATGAAGATGCTTCTGTTTTATTTGTTGCAGATAGAGGTGCTGATGAAATTCTTTCTGTTAATATCAGTACAGGTGAAAAAACAGTTCTTTATGATTCTACAGCTATGGCTACAGCAATTGAAGGGGCGGAATTTATGCCGGAATCATTTTTACCGGAAGGCTTGACTTACCACAATGGCCAACTTTATTTTACTTGTGTAGAATTTGATGCTGAAGCACTTTGGAAAGCTAGTGCAGATGGTAATACTGTAGAAAGGTTATTAGATTATTCTGAAGGAGGATTTGGTTATTCTGTAATAGTTGATACCGAAAATAATCGATTAATTTTTGATAATGCAGATTCCAATACTTTATTAAGCACTGAATTTGATGGTACTGATATGCAGCAGGTTGTTGATACTGATGATTACACCTATGGCATAGCATTAGATTATGAAGCAGACAAAATTTACTGGTCTACAAGAGACGGTACTATTAAAAGAGCCAATAGAGACGGAACAGAGATAGAAACGTTGCTTTCTGTTGAAGAAGCCAAGGTAAATAGAGGAATGTTTATTGTGAAAACAAATTAATTGCTCTCCATGAGATATTTAATTTATTTTTTCTTTACTGTAATGCTTGGGGCCTGTACATCTATTGATGATGATTTTCCTGTGCCCCAGGCAAGCACAGTCCCAAAGTTTTCTGTTGAAGTATTGGATGCGGAGCAAAAAACTCTGAAATTCAATAACGAGTCCATAGTGCCTGAGAATGCAGGTTCTGTGACTTACACCTGGTCTTTTGGAGACGGAACAACTTCTACAGAAGAATCGCCTGAGCATCAGTATGAAAACTTTGGCGAGTATGATGTGAAATTGGTATTGATAACATCTGCAAGTGGTGAAATTAAAAATCTCACCAAAGACGTAGCTGTTTTGCAGCCTATTAATATAGATTTCAATTTGTATTATATGGATACAGATCTACTGCAAATAGTAGGGGTTGGCCTTACAAATGTTAACAAAGAAGTTAATGGCTTTGGAAACGGATTGGCAATTGATAGATCAGGTGCTAAAATTTATTATGCCGATGATGATAATCTACAGCTAAAAAGGATGAACCTTGATGGAACTGAAACTGAAATATTGTTTGAAGGGCTGAGCGGAATAGGTAGTGTGACTTTGGATGTGGAAGCCGGTAAAGCTTATTGGACCAACAGAACAGATGGAACAGTACAGCGTGCCAATATGGATGGTTCAGGAGCCGTTGAGACTGTTCTTACAGGTTTAAGCTTGCCAGAAGGTATAGTAGTTCATGCAGGGAAAATGTATGTTTCTGATGTTGATGTGCCTCCTGTAGGGGAAAATATTTACAGGGCAAATACCAACGGCTCAGGTCTGGAAGTGTTTGTTTCAGGTAGTTGGGGATATGCTTTGGGTATTGATCCTGTAAATGAAAGACTCTACTTTGGCGATCAGGCCATTTATGATGATCCAAATGATAATAGACTTAAAAGTGTAAGCTTAAATGATAACTCTGATATAAAAACGATAGCCTCTCTTGAAGCTATAGGAGCGAATGGAAGTAGATCTTATGGTATAGCTGTGAATACAGATGAAGGCAAAGTATACTGGTCCGATAGAGATGCTAAGCGCATCAGAAGTGCTAATTTTGATGGTTCAGACCTTGAAACAGTGCTAGTTGCAGAAGGATCTCCGAGAGGTATTGCTTTGGATTTTTAAATAAATGGTTAGTTTTGAAGCCGGAAGATTTTCTTCCGACTTTATTTTTTTTGAATAATGATAAAACATATATTACTCTTTATTATTCTTTTGTCTTTTTCCTGCCAGCCGGAAAAAAACACAGAAATTGATACAAACGACATTAGTGAATCTTCTAAAGGAGGCCTTTTCATCATAGGTGGAGGCTCCAGGCCTGCAGAAATGATAGATGCCCTGGTGAAAGTTTCAAGTATAAAAGAAGGGAAAGGATTTATTCTGCCTATGGCATCGGCCGATGATTCTGCTTTTTACTACGCCAACTTACAATTTCAGGAAAGAGGAATTCACCACATGAAAGATTACACTGTTCTTTCCCATACAGAAAAGAACAGTCTTTCTAAAGCTTCTTTAATCTATTTGGCTGGTGGTGACCAGCGAAAACTCATGGAGGCACTATCTGAATCTGAAAGAAAAGCTATAAAAATTGCTTATGAAAACGGAGCTGTAATAGCCGGCACTAGTGCAGGGGCGGCAGTTATGAGCCATCTGATGATTACAGGAGATGAGAAAAAGCACCCTGATTACCAACCCACTTTTAGAACAATAGAGAAGGATAATATCATATTTGACTCGGGCTTAGCTTTGTTGCCACAGCGTATCATCATAGATCAGCACTTTGTTTATAGAAGTAGATACAATAGATTGTTGACAGCAATTATGGAAATGCCTGATCATAAAGGAATAGGAATTGATGAATCTACTGCTATTTATGTCAAAAATGACAGCGCAACAGTGTATGGTGAGTGGCAAGTGATTACTTTTGAAAATAAATCTGGAACAACAAAACATAAAACTGGAATAATGGGTGCCGAAAATATCCAATTGAATATTTATCTTCCTTCTGAAAAATTTAAACTGTCACAATGATAAAGAAGCTTCCGGATACCCTCATTATTATATTTACCATATTGGTCATATTTACATTGCTCACATGGCTTATTCCGGCAGGGGAGTATCAAAGGGAAGTAGTGAATGGCAGGGAAGTAATTGATCCGGATTCTTTTTCTTTTGTGGAGGCTGAGCCCCAAGGGTTGTTTGATTTGTTACAAGCTCCCATAGCGGGTTTCCAGTCCGCAGCCCAAATCATTGCTTTTATATTGTTGGTAGGAGGAGCTTTTTCTATCATTAATGCAACAGGAGCTATAGATGCAGCTTTGCAGTACGTGGTAAGCTATAGTTATCGATATCCTGCTTCCAAAAAGTGGATTCTGCCCATTATTATTACCTTATTTTCATTGGCCGGAGCCACATTTGGAATGAGTGAGGAGGTTTTGGTATTTATTTTAATCACTATTCCATTGGCACGTGCTTTAAATTATGATGTGTTAGTAGGTGTGGCCATTCCTTTTTTAGGAGCCGGAGCCGGTTTTGCCGGGGCATTTGCTAACCCATTTACTATAGGTGTGGCACAAGGAATAGCTGAACTCACCCCTTTTAGCGGAATGGAATACCGATTGGTTGTGTGGCTTTGTTTCACAGTTGCTGTTAATATTTTCATATTGCGTTATTGTTTTTTATTGGATAGAAACCGAATTACACCCTACCATACCAATGCTTCTTTAAATGCTGCCCCGGAGCAAGTTTCCTTTACTATTTTAAGAAAAATAATACTCATATTATTCGCCTTGACCATCGTCCTACTTATTTATGGAGTGAATGAATGGGATTGGTATATTAATGAAATTGCCGCATTGTTTGTAGGCTTGGGAATATTTTCAGCTGTTTTGGGTAGATTAAAAATGCAGAAAACTATTGATGCATTTATAGAGGGTGCAAAGGATTTAATGCCGGCTGCTTTAGTAGTAGCTTTATCAAAAGGAATGTTGATTTTGGCTACAGATGGTAAAATTATTGATACTATTTTATATAATCTTGCGGGCTTGGCTGATGGCATGCCGGGTTATTTATCTATTCAGGTCATGTTTTTGGTTCAAAGTCTGTTCAATTTCTTTTTACCCTCGGGTTCAGGACAAGCCGCATTAACTATGCCTATTATGGCGCCATTAAGTGATTTATTGGGGATTGGCAGGCAAACTGCAGTATTGGCCTTTCAGTTTGGAGATGGTATTTCCAATCTTATAATCCCCACTAGCGGTGTGACAATGGGTGTATTGTCCATTGCCAAAATTCCCTATGAAAAATGGCTGAAATGGTCACTTCCTATTATTATAGCCTTTACCATTCTGGCTATGTTATTGTTAATTCCCCCCGTATTATTTTTTGAGTGGGCTTAACAATTAAATAGGGCCTGCTTAAAAAGTCTCAAGTGCCTTATCCCGTTTTCCCGGGACAAGTTATACAACTGGGCAAAGTGAAAATGTATGTTTATACTTCGAGCTGAAGCCCAGGAAGTAGATGAGGTGCTTGAGGCTTGAGCACTAAAAAATCAGATTTTGATTTTTTAGTGTAAATAATATGAACATTAACTTTATAAAAGCTTGCACTTGCTGAAAAACTATTGCTAAATAATCATTGATTAAAATAATATAAACTCCATTTTTGCTATCAAAATCTGTTTTTAAGCAAGCCCTAAATAGCAATTTATTATTACCTATACCAAATGAAGATTGAAATCAAAAGTTGATGACCGAAAGTTAGTATCTATCATCACTTCAAATAGCTTAAGCTTACAATCATAATCCTGCATAAATATCCTTACTTTTGCAGTTGGTTAGCACTAGTCTCATAACTGGAAAAACTAAGAGACATAAAAATCAAGTAGCGTAATAAAATGTCCGATAATCACTTTATAGCTTTCAAGCAATCAGTAGTTTATAAGTTGCCTGAAAAGTTTACTTTCCCATTTTCTTATGAGCCTCATCCGTTGACTGAACTGGCAGCTAAAGAAGTGCAGGAACAATTGAAAGTCAACTATAATGGGCAGGAAATTGGAGGAAAGATGTATGGGGTGCTGGTAGTTCGGAATAAGCACAACGAGCTGGGTTATCTTACGGCCTTTTCTGGTCAGGTGGAGCATTATGAACATGCGCTTAATTTTGTTCCTCCTATCCACGATCGCCTTCATAAGAATGGTTTTTTTAAAAAAGGGGAGAACCAGTTGTTTGAAATCAACCAACAAGTGGTTGCACTGGAAAATGATCCTGAATATTTGGAACTGTTGGATTTATTAAAGCAGGAGAAAGCACTTGTTACCACCGAACTGGAGGCGCAACAGCAACTGAAGCATTCGGCTAAGATGGATCGGAAGAGCCAACGTGAAGTGGCTCGACAAAATATGACTCCCGAAGAATTTGAGGAGCTTCAAAAAAAACTGGAATATGAAAGCATTGCCAACCATTACAATTATAAACAATTGAGGGAAAGCTTAAATAGTAGAATTTCCGCTATTCAATCAAAAGTGGATGTTTATGAAAATAAAATCAATGCTCTCAAAACCGAGCGCAAAAATACCTCAGCTGATTTGCAACAACAACTATTTAATCAGTATCAATTTTTAAATATAAAAGGAGACGTAAAAAGCTTAAGTGAAATATTTGAAGAGTCGGGCCCACCTCCGGGAGGTGCGGGAGATTGTGCTGCTCCAAAACTTTTGCAATATGCGTTTGAAAACCAAATGAAGCCATTGGCAATGGGGGAATTTTGGTGGGGGAAGGCTCCAAAAGCCGAACTTCGAAAAGAAGGCAGGTATTATCCTGCCTGTAGCGGTAAGTGTAAACCTATATTGGCTCATATGCTGGAAGGACTTTCTGTAGAAGATGATCCTATGCTCAGTTATTCTGCAGATGACAAGGAAATTAATATCCTTTATGAAGATGATTATTTATTGGTCATTAATAAGCCGTCCGGACTGCTTACCACACCAGCTAAAGAAATCAAAGATTCTGTATTTACACGCATGCAGCAAATGTTCCCCGAAGCTACCGGTCCATTGGTAGCGCATCGGTTGGATAAGCTTACTTCCGGACTAATGATTATTACAAAAACAAAAGAAATTTACAAAGTCATACAAAGCCAGTTTATTCAGCGAACTATCAAAAAAACTTATTTAGCCGTGCTTGAAGGAATAGTTGAAGGAGATTCAGGTGCTATTCATTTACCTCTTACAGTGGATGAAAATAACCGTCCCATGCAGAAAGTGTGTTTTGATACGGGGAGACCGGCTAAAACACTATGGAAAGTATTAGAGCGTAGCGAAAATCATACGATGGTGCAGTTTACTCCTATTAGTGGCAGAACGCACCAACTTCGGGTTCACGCTGCTCATCCTGATGGTTTGAACAGGCCAATTGTAGGAGATAAACTTTACGGTACCAAAGCTGATAGGTTAAAGCTTCATGCAGCATATATTCATTTCCTCCATCCCCAAAGTGGAAAGAAGCTTAAATTTCATTTAGATCCTCAATTCGGAATAGCTAAGTAACCATACAAAGATAATTACATTATCATTACAATGGTTTCAGATGATGTGGGCTTCTCATGAAAAATAAATTTCACCTATAAACTGGGTATCCTTGCTTTTATTAGTGTTTCTTTAAATTTAAATCAAAGTACAAAACCTCAGAAAACAGGAATTTCATTTAATATTTAACTTAAATTTTATACATTTTTAAACCAAATTTTATTCTTCATCTTTTGTCTTGATACAAAAGATTGAAAAAATCAAGACAAAAAGATGCTTCCACGCTGCAATTCCAAGCACTCCCCGCCTTTTTGTCCTCCCACCCACTTTCTCGAGCAAAGTTTATTTGGTTTTCGAACATTGGAGCATTTATCAAGAGTATCCGATGCGATTATGATCCTTTGATAAGCTTACGCTGTTGATAAACCCTCGCTCATTATTTAAAAATATAAGTTCCCAATTTTACTTCAGAGCCAACAACTCCACGGTACATCCCTTCGGAATTAAAGCTAAACTGATAGTTCCCTTTGGCGTCAACAGCTATTAGACCGCCTTCTCCCCTCATTTTCACTAATTTTCCCATCACTACTTCATGGCAGGCATCAGCTAAACTTAATCCTTTATAATCCATCAGACAGGCCACATCATAAGCTACAACGGCTCTTAGAAAATATTCTCCATAACCTGTGCAGGAAATAGCACAGGTATTATTATTGGCATAAGTTCCACTTCCTATTACAGAGCTATCTCCAATCCGGCCATATTTTTTATTGGTTAAGCCACCTGTGGAGGTAGCTGCTGCCAAATCGCCAAAACTATCCAAAGCAACTGCCCCTACTGTACCAAACTTTTTGTCGGCATCATGATCTAAAATTACTTTACCTTCACTCTTTGCCGCTAACCATTGCTCTTCTCTAAACTTAGTTCGAAAATATTCAGATGACACCTTGTCGAGCTTTCTTTTTTCGGCATATTCTTCAGCCCCATGACCAATCAGGTAAACAAATTCGGGATCGTGTAAAATTGTCTTAGCAAGCTGAATAGGATTTTTAATGTTGCTTATGCCGGCAACTGCTCCTGCATTTAAATTTTTCCCCTCCATAATGGAAGCTTCCATTTCATTCTTTCCTTCATTGGAATATACAGCACCTTTTCCTGCATTAAATAGTGGGCTATCTTCCATAGATTCTACAGCTTGAGTTACGGCTTCAATAGCAGTACCTTTCTTATTCAAAACCTCATGTCCTAATTCCAAAGCTTCTCTTAAAGCCTCATGATATGCTGTTTCTTGTTCCAGAGATAAATGTTTTTTTAAGATAGTGCCGGCACCACCATGTATAGCTATAATATATTTTTGCATTGATTTTAAAATGTATTGTGATAAGAAAAATAGTTAATGAGCTAACTATCTGAAAAATAGTGAAGCATAAAAGCTTTATCACCATGTTAATTTCAGCGTATCACTAACAGTCAAAGATGGGCTGCAAATTCAATAATTCAAATCTGGTTACCTCCAGGTTGAGTATCGGTTTAAATATGAACTTCAATTTTGTATAGATTAAAATCAGTTTCAATAATACGTTATTTTAGGGATTTCCCAAAAGAAAAAGCGCTTTAAAGAAACATTAGTTTAGCTATGGAGTATCTCCTTGTCAATCTCTTTACCGTACCCAAATGCTTTACAACGCTAAGGCTATGATGAGTGGGGCTTAGCTTAGAAAGCACTAAACTTGCACAGCCACAGCAATTAATAAATTTAAACATTGTGGCTGATTTTCCAAGTACCGCCAAACTTTCCTGACTGATGAAACCCCATTCATTCATAGTTGGTGTTCGCATCCTTTCTAGTCCTTTTTCTAATTTCGAAATATACAAACCCTATCAGATTCCATATTACAAAATATATCCAAAAATTGTCCATATATTCTGTTCTACATGGCGGACACGGAGAATTGGGAAGGCAGGGTTCACAGTTGATCGTGTTCATGTCCCAGTAATATTTAATTACTAGGATTAAGTTTCCTAAGGTTCCAACAATGTATATGTATCTCTTGGTGTTCATTTATTACAAAGATTAGGAATTCAAGGGAGGTCGTAAGAAGAGTGAATAGATGAATAGAACATTAGCAATGAGAAAGATAATGGGCCAAACAGTTAGTAAAATTACTACAACCAATCCTCCATCATCTCCGAATTTAAAGTTCAATTGACTCCACGCTATTTGAGTAGCACCAAATAGAATGATTGTTGCTAAAATTCCTACAAATAGTCTACTGATGAAATTGTTCCTAATTCTGTTGATGAAGAAAGTCAGGATAGCACCTGAAACGATAGAGATCCAAAAAATATCCTCGTTTGTGAAGTTAAACCTATGGCCAGAAGCTGCATAAATCACTAGATACAAAGGTATTATCACAACTAAGGTAAGCAGATAAATGAAATTGCTGATTTTGATTAATTTTTTGAGTTCCATAATGGATGCCAACGCCTGGCTATGATGAGTGGGGCTTAGAAAACACTAAGCTTGCCATCTTCTCAGAGCCACAACGATTAATAAATATACAACTCGTGGCGGACTTTCCAAGAGCCGCCAAACTATCCTTACCTATAAACCCCCATTCATTCATAGGTGATGTTGGCAACTTTAGTATTTTATTCATTAAGCAATTCTTCCTGACGAATTAGTTTCCTCGAAATATCAAAGAATACTTCTGAGGCATTATAATATTCACTCGGTTCAACAACAAATTTATCACAAAACCCAACTAAGGTCT
>NZ_JAEQBW010000011.1 GCF_016679925.1 Marivirga aurantiaca | reverse complement strand
CCAGTTGGTAAACCTTATTGCTGATAGGTTGCTCCTCAGCAGAGCCTACTTCCTCTTCAGATTTACAATCCTAAGATAATACAATTACTAGATAAAAATCACCAACTATTTTTGACATCATTACCTTTAAATAAATTAAAAAAGCCTGAAGATTAATTTTCAGGCCTTTTAAGTATTCAGGTTTCTTCAAAAAATCTTTAACCCGGATTAATCTTTCAATTGATAGGCAACCACTTTGTTTTTGAAGAAAGTAGGCACATATACAACTTTGTCTTTTCTGTTCAGCGCTATATCAGCAGTTTGTGATTCCTCAGCTTTAGTATCCAATAATAAGTGAGCTTTATTACCTGCAACATAATAAATCTCTCCTTTCCATCTGCTGGCAATATACACGCTGTCATTCAGCATTGTTAAGCCATCACCACCTGTAACGGAATCATTTACTGTCATAAACTCTTTGCTACCGAGATCATACCCTCTTAGCCCTGACTTATCCAAAACCATTAGTTGGTTGTCTTTACTCAAAAGACCATTTACATTAGGTAGCATTCTCTGCTATGGTGGATAATTCCTCATTTTCTATTTTATGGATCATTCCTAACCCCATGTCAGAAATATATACTGCATTCTCTGAAACGGTAATGTCATTGAGGAATTCGGCTTCTTTGGGAGTATATTCCTTTACCATCTTAGCAGTTTCCAGATCAATTGCAACGATTCTGTCAATATCTGTCACATATAAATGGCCATCAAGAATTCCCATTCCTTTGGGTGCGTTTAAACCCGTAATCCATTTCAGGTTTTTAATGCTTCCATCCATGTTTAAAATAGAGATAAAGCCTTGTCCGTTTTTCTCCAGAGGCTGGCCGTTGATGTTGGATACAAAAAGCCTGTTGTTGTTTTCATCAAACAGCACAGATTCGCATGTGGTCAACACTGTATCTGTTTCCCATAGTTTCACAAGTTGAGGGTCTGCTTGCTGTTCTACAACAGGCTCGGATTCAGCAACTTCCTTTTCTTCTTTCTTTGCCGGCTGGCAGGCAAAAAATACTAATGCTAGTCCTAAAACTATTATCTGATTTTTCATAATTATTTGGTTAATACAACTTTTTTTAATCTAACCCAGTTTAACTACATTATCAAACTTTTTGTTTGGGATTTTTTATTTTAACCTTAAAATCATTTTTTTATGCTACGTTGGACAGTAATTTTCTTGATAATCGCTATTGTAGCTGCGATTTTCGGTTTTGGAGGCATCGCCAGTGGTGCTGCATCAATTGCAAAAATCATTTTTTATATTTTTATTGCCCTATTTGTTATAGGATTGCTTTTCAGACTGGTGAGACCTTAAGCACAGGAATCATTTCTCAGTAGCCTTAAGTTCCTGGAGAGTTAATACTTTTCGGAGAGCCATTCTTCGAATATCCTTTTCAGGAATTTTGGCATTCTTGTGCAGAATAAACTGAAATTTAAGCGAAGAAAAGTTCTCATGGATTTTGGTGATCCTTAAATTATAACTTTCAGGTTGGATGAAACTCTGGTAAGGTTCAAGAGAATCAATGATGTGTTTCTCTATGTTTTCTATATTGGTAATCATGTTGTTCTTCAAATCAAAGTCGAAACTTACTTTTCGTACCTTTCTTTTAGTAAAATTGAGGATTTGAGAAGTGAAAATGATAGAATTGGGTATATAAATCAGATCTTCATCATCATTGACTATATGGACGTTGGTTAGAGTAATATCTGTTATTTTTCCTTTAACATCGCCTATCTTAATTTCATCTCCCAAACTTAACTCATCAGAAAACATAATTATCATTCCATTGATCATATTGGAAATATAATCTTTGGATAAGATGGCAAAAGCTGCTGCGACAATACTTAATGAAGTAATTAAACTAATAGGATTAATGTTTAACAGTAAAAGGGCAGCCCCTATAAAAATTAAAGTGTGAAGAATATTCGCAATATGATTAATGCCTACCTCAAAATTATATTTTACATCTCTTTTGAGCTTGTGCTTTTTGATATAAAAATAAACCGCAATCAGTCGAATGAGTGAAATAAACAAATCTGCATACAAATAAAATTGAATGGCATCAATAAAGTGCAAAGGTATACCAAAGTTCAATATTTCTTGTTTGAAATAACTGGAGCAGAAAATTAAAGCACTGAAAATAAGAGCTTTAATAGCAAATCGTATCCTGATTTTATTTTCTTTCTTTATGTGGGAAGAGGCGGAACTTTTAATCATACTACAAAGATAATATATTCTTATTCCTTCTAAATAGGGACTCTCATTTTGAACGTTTAAATTTGTAAAAAGAATCAATATGCAAGACACAAAAAGAAATCCATGGCATGATGTCCATTATGGTGATGAATCACCTGAATATGTGAATGCCATTATAGAAATATCAAAAGGAAGTAAAGGCAAATTTGAGCTGGATAAAGAAACCGGCTATTTAATATTAGATAGGGTTTTATTTAGTGCAGTTCATTATCCGGCTAATTACGGTTTTATTCCTAAATCCTACTGTGATGACAATGACCCACTTGATATCATGGTAATTACTTCAATAGAACTACCCCCTTTGTGCATGGTAAAGGCGAAGGTAATTGGTGTAATGAAAATGATGGATCAGGGAGAGGCAGATGATAAAATTATAGCAGTTGCTGCCAATGATATGTCGGTTAATTATATGAATGATATTCAGGATTTACCGCCTCACACCTCTAAAGAAATGCAGAGGTTTTTTGAAGACTATAAAAAACTGGAGAATAAAGAAGTAATTGTGGAAGATTTCTTTGATAAGGCTGAGGCGCACAAAGTAATAAGAGAGAGCATTGAGTTGTACAAGAGTACTTTCTTAAATAAATAAGATTAAATTGAAAAGAATCCGCTAACCCCTACAATCAGCGGATTCAATTTCAACCTATCTACCTAAACTAAATCAAATTAATTGATCGAGTTGACTTTGCCTCCTGAGCTCGTTTTGATGGCTACTAATTTTGGAGTTCCTTTATAATTTATTTTTCCGGATGAACTTGCTTTTGCACTTAACTCATCTTCAATATTGAGATAAATTTTCCCTGAAGAACTGGTGCTTAAATTGGCAATACTACAGTTGAATTCATCCCCTTTTATGCTTCCGGAGCTGCTCACTGAAGCTTCCAATCTATTGGTATCACCTGTTAAGTCAAATTTACCGGAGCTACTCACTTTTGCAGTAAGATTTTCTGACTCTATGTTTGCATCCAATTTGCCGGAGCTTGAAACACTAACATCTGCAGATTGAACCTTAGCAGTTAATGATAACTTTCCTGAACTGGAAACTTCAATCTCTAGGTTTTTGGATTGAATAGGGTCATTGACTTCCATTTTTGATGAGCTACTGACTTTCAATTTTTCAATTTCCTGAAAATATACAGTTACTTCAATTTTATCATTATTGAAGCTTACCCCAAATTTCTGGTCATTTGATTTTCTACTGATTTTAAGCTTCCCATTGGATACTTCAGTAAGTACGTCTTCCAACTCTCCATCAGTGCTTACATCCACTTTTGGAGAATCCCCTGACATGAGTGTCACATTAATACTTGCACTTGAGCTTACTTCTGTAAATTTGTCAAGGCTTCTGGTTTCGTTTTCCTGGGCCATCATTTGAATAGGCAGCCAAAGGAATAAAAGAATGAATATTTGTTTCATATGTATATTATTTGTTTTTAATGGTCATATGCCCCGTAGGGATCCCTATGGGAGAATTCGCTACAAATTTTATTCATCTTCGGTTGATATGTTAAGATGGCTAAAATTTATGCTCATTTCATGATTATGTAATTAGAATGATTAAGATGCTTTGATATAGAGATGCCGGATTTTCTTAATAGTTGCATGACAACAGAAGAAAATATCATATTCCTGTAAAAAGTTGTCAACTTTATAATGGTAGTAAGGGAAAAATAGGGACTAACTAGATGGAAATAGCTATAATAGAAAATTCAGTGACGCAAAAAATATTATTTGCCAGGCTAATAAAGCCCAGTAGATTTTATTATCTGTCGGAATTCTTATTAAAGCATAAAAGCTAAATATGAGAAAGGAGATAAATCCCCATCCTACATAGTTTTGAAGTGGAACAGTGTTGTTTTCCCATTGCCAAAAATTTAAAGAAATTGCGACAGGTTCTATCAATATATCCACCAAGACAGTGAGAATTGTGGCTGGAATAATGAGGAAGGCAGGAGAAAAAGAAGTCTTTCTCATTAAAGCCCAAATGCAAAAAGTAAGTAAAAACCAGTTGACCCCAATAATGACAGGAACGCCATTCCATTGTATGCCTAATGTGTCAGGATATTCATAACTTCCAAATAATATACCATAAGTAACCCCGAGATATTCAGCAAAAAATCCAATGAAATAACAAAACAGGAAACCAATCCAGAGCCTGAAATTGAATGTTTGTTGATATGTTAGCAGAATAACTAGTGATAAGAGCAGATTAAAAGCTGTTTTTTCTATAAACCATTTAGCTGCTTCCGATTGAATTCCTATAATTCCGAAGAAATAAAAGGCAGACAATATCACTATACCTATGGCAGGTCGTGATTGGATGAATTGCAGTGTGTTTGTTAATTTACTATACATTTGGGCTTAAATCGTCTATAATTTTGGCTGAAAGTAAACACAATGGAATTCCGCCACCAGGGTGTACACTCCCTCCTGAAAAATACAAGCCTTTAATCTTCTGATGGAAATTGGGATGCCTGAGAAATGCTGCATACCGATTGTTGGAACTACTTCCATAGAGAGCCCCCTGATACGAGGAGGTTTTGGATTCTATGCTTCGTGGATCTAAAATATTCTCCGTCACGATATATTGCTCCAAAGCTACACCAAGTCTGTTCCCAATTTTTGCTATGACAGTTTTTTTAAGCTCAGGAATAATTACATCCCAATCCTGGCCAATGTTAGCAGGTACATTTATCATTACAAACCAGTTTTCCATTCCATCAGGAGCATCTTGTGGAGTTTGTTTGGAAGAGACATTTACATAAATAGTAGGATCTGAAAAAACGGATTTTAACTTAAAAATATGTCTGAATTCTTCTTTATAATCATTACTGAAGAAGATATTGTGCAAGCCTAGTTCTTTAAATTCCCTATTGATGCCCCAATAAAAAATTAATGCAGAACTACTCCTCTCCTGGTTCAATATGGCTTCAGGTTGCTGTTGGTCACTCAACAACTTTTTGTAAGTAGGGTAAACATCCATATTGCTTACTACCAAATCAGCTGACAAAACTTCTCCATTTACCTGAAGCCCTTTTGCTTTGCCCGATTCAATGATTATTTTCTCAACGGAACTGTTGTAATTAAATTTTACATCTAAAGATTCTGCCACTTGCACCAGCCTTTCAGTAATTTGATGCATTCCCTCTGTTGGATAATAGGTCCCTTTATTCAATTCCAGGTTGGCAATTGAAGTGAGAATTCCCGGTGCCTGATAAGGATCTGAACCATTATAAGTAGCAAATCTGTCGAACAATTGCTCTATTTTTGGATGCTTTAGCTTTGTGCTATTTAGCTGGTGCATGGTTTCAAAGAGTCCCAACCGATAAATGTTGAGTAGGGCAGGAATAATTTCTTTGGTGAAAAAAGTACTTGTTTTGTGCAATGATTTCTCCAAAAATAGCTTTGAAGACTTTTCATATTTAAATGAAGCTTCTTTTAAATATTGGGTAATAATTTTTGCGGGGATGTCAAATACCTTCTCTACTTCTTTGCTAAATTTTTCAGGGTTGGTATAAGCTGTTAGTTGTGTACTATCATCCCAGAAATACCGGCAGGATTCGTCCAATTTGTCATAAGGGAAATCAATATTGGCGCCTTCTTTCTGTAAGGTTATTAAATCATCAACCAGTTCGGGAAGCGTGAAAAGAGATGGCCCTGCATCGAAGCGGAACCCATCTTGTTCAAAAGCGGTTAATTTTCCTCCGGGATAATTGTTTTGCTCATATACTTCTACTGAATAACCTTTTTTAGCCAATCTTATGGCTGTTGCAATTCCTCCAATACCTGCACCTACTATTTTGGCTTTCATTTATGTATTCTTTGTTTGTTAAAGGTATAATGATTTTAGAGTGAGATTGTTATTCTTTCGGAAAAAAAGTGAGAGAAATACCTTCTAACCTGAGTTCGATTTTAAATTCACATTAAAATCTAATTAGAACGTCATTTCGGTCCCGCTGAAGCGGGATTATATTTTTTTTAAAAAAGAAAATTGTCCGTCATCTCATTAATATTAGGATGAGATACCGGATAAATTAAGACTTTTTAAAAAATTAAGCCTTAATTTTCCAGGCATGACGTCTTTTTTAATCGAACTCAGGTTTCTACAATTAATGGGTATTAACAATTTCAAAGGGTGTAATCATTGTTCCCAACACCTTGTCATGTGTTTCGGCATAAAGATCCCCGTCTAATAAAGGTGCCAGTGAAAGACCAACCGATTTTGTTTGAGGCAGGCATTTTTCCAGAAACCTGTCATAGTATCCTTTTCCATACCCGATTCTATGGCCGCTTTTACTTCCAACTACCATTGGAGTCAGCACACAATCTATTTCGGTAATGGGAAAAACGGTGGCATTCTGTGGCTCAGGGATTCCCCATTTATTAGGTGTAATCACAATTTGTTTGTCAATTTTGTAATGTTGCATTTCCGGTTTTACCAGGTCTGAAATACTGGTGATAACCTGAACCTCAGGTTTATTTTCCCATAAATATTTAATAAATGGAAATGTATCAGGCTCTTTTTGTTGCCTGATAGGTAAGAAAACGTGAATATTTGAAAATTGATGGCTGGCAAAAAATCGCTTAAGCTGTTCAAGTAGCAAGAGATTTCTCCTTTGGTACTCATCAATGCTGAGCATTTTACGTTTTTCCAGGTATACTTTTCTAAGCGTATGTTTATCCATCCCAGCGGAGAATATGGAATTTTAAATTAAATGGGTCAAAGCTTTTTAATAGTTTGTCAATAAAGGCAGGGTCTGATTTATAAAAAGGCAGGAAATTTTCCTTTCGTTCCTGCAAACCACTACCGGGAAATAAATAGTCTGTTATTTCATCTATCTGGCGCATTTTGTCACTGTGTTTTCTTTTTTCTGCGGCCAACATTTTCTTTTCTATTTTGTCAATAGCATTCCTGATCTTTTGGGTCTCAGCAGATGCCATTTCAGCTAAGCTCAAATCTATATCTTCGGCATACTGTTGAATTTCCTCCATTAACTGAAGCAACTGCTGCCGTTCTTCATTAAGATTAAGTTTTTGTGCGCTAATTTTTTTAATGATGGTTTTCTTTAGTTTTTCTTTTTCTTTAAAGAGCTGCACATTAGAAAGCTTGAGTTTCTTGATCTTATGTTGTATTTTATTAGGGATGATCATCCCGAAATTTCTCGGAAGTAATATAGGAAACGGAACATCAAAATGTTTGAAAACCAGTTTCAGTTGCATCCAGTAAGCTACTTCTGCAGGGCCGCCTGTATAAGCCAGATTGGGCAAAATTATTTCCTGATAGAGTGGTCTTAAAATAACATTAGGACTGAAATTTTGAGGATTAGAATCAATTTCGTCTAAAATTTCCTTTTCAGAAAATTGAATGTCCGTATCCAAAACTTTATAGCCTGATTCTGCTTTTACTATTCTGCATCTTATACCATCTTGCAAATAGAAGAAGTTTATTTCTCTCGGAAATGTCTGCGACTTATAACCTGACTCTTCCAGTTTGGCCGATTGCTTTTCTACCAGAGAGTTAGCAGTATTATTTACCACATCTTCTTTTATAGCAGGAATTAGGTATTTCTTTAACCCACTGTCATCACCATCCAAAACCACCAGGCCTTCTTTGCCATACAGTTCATGTACGTAATATCTTACAGCCTCTGCAAGATTCCCTGCTTTGTTATAGGCCTGATGGAATAATCCATTTACCTTTTCAATTTGATCTGCAAGTTTTCCCAATCCCTCAGTCTTCATTTTTCCTACAGCACCTGTTTGTGTAGTAGGCCATTTGTATTTCTTGCCCTCTACTTGCACCGTCTTGATTTCTTCCAGGTCGTGGTCTTCTGAAGCCATCCAATAGACAGGGACAAAATTGTAGTCAGGGTAAGCTTTTTTTAAGCTTCTACAGGCATTGATGACTGTAATAATCTTAAAATGAAAATAGAGAGGCCCGGAAAAAATATTCAACTGATGACCAGTAGTTACTGTAAAGGTTTTTACTGATTGTAAGGACTCAATTTTGGATACAAATTTTTCAGACAGGTTGGGGATAGATTGGTATTGGTTTTTTAAAGATTGAACAAGTACCTCCCTGTTAACAGGATGGCCTGCTTTTTCTTTTATTTGATCCTTAAAATTTTCAATGAGGGGAAAGCGATGGTAGAATGTTTTGAGAACTTCTTTTTGTTCAACAAAGTCATTAAAAATAGGAGCGAACTGCCCTGTTTCCGAAAATTCAATACATTCTACCTTCATATTTCTTATTCTATTGTTCCATAGAGGTCAAATTCAGTTGCATCTGTAATTTCTACCTTTACGAAATCTCCAATACGTGCATATTGTTTGGTGGCATCAATTAGTACCTCGTTATCTACTTCAGGAGAGTCATGCTCTGTTCTGCCAATGAAATAACCACCTTCTTTTCTATCCACCAATACCTTGAAAGATTTTCCTATTTTGGCCTCATTCAATTCCTGGGAAATAGCAGTCTGCAATTCCATAACGGTATCAGTTCTTTCTTGTTTAACTTCTTCCGGCACATCATCCTCAAAACTGTAGGCATGCGTATTTTCTTCATGTGAATAAGGAAAAACACCTAATCTGTCGAAGCGGGTTTTTCGTACAAAATCCATCATTTGCTCGAAATCTTCTTCAGTTTCGCCAGGATGTCCTGCAATTAAAGTAGTTCTTAAAGCAATACCAGGAACTTTTGTTCGAATTCTTTCAATTAAAGCTTCTTGTTTTTCACGGGTAGTTCCTCTGCGCATTTTTTTCAACATGTTGGTAGAGCCATGTTGTAATGGCATGTCCAGATAATTACAGATGTTGTTCCTCTCGGCCATAACATCCAGGATATCTTCGGGGAAACCTGTAGGAAATGCATAATGTAGACGGATCCACTCTATTCCTTCCACATCGGAAAGATGTCTCAAAAGCTCAGCTAAATTTCTTTTTTTGTAGATGTCCAGTCCGTAGTAGGTAGAATCTTGTGCAATCAATAAAATTTCTTTAACACCATTGCGGGCAAGATTTTTGGCTTCTTTTACTAATTCTTCAATAGGCCGTGAGACATGCTTGCCTCTCATAAGCGGAATGGCACAAAAAGAGCAAGGCCTGTCGCAACCTTCAGCTATTTTCATATAAGCAAAATGATTGGCAGTGGTGATAATCCGCTCACCCACTAACTCATGTTTATAATCTGCTTTGAATTTTTTAAGTAGAAGGGGTAATTCCATGGTGCCGAAATAGGCATCTACTTGTGGAATTTCTTTTTCCAAATCGTCTTTATAGCGTTGAGACAGACAGCCTGTTACGTACAGTTTGTCTATTTTACCTTCTTCTTTGGCATCTACATAGCGTAAAATGGTATCAATTGATTCTTGCTTTGCATTGTCAATAAACCCGCAGGTATTCACTATGATAATATTGGAGTCGTCTTTGTCAGATTCATGAGTGACATCAATATTGTTTCCTTTCAACTGTGTCATCATTACTTCTGAATCTACCAGATTTTTGGAACATCCTAATGTGACTACATTTACCTTGTCTTTTTTTAATCCTTTGGTCTTCAAATTATTTCCTTATTTAAGCGTGCAAAGTTAAGGAAATTTGGAGAGTAATCGTTCCAAAATGAAGCAATTACAATCAAAAGCTTAAGTTCGCGTTTAGCTTACCAGAATAATAAATATCTTTGCAGCCTTATGAGACAAAAATTGAAATTTTTAACAATTGGTATTATCCTTGCAGGAGTATTTTCTTGTCAGGTGGATTCTAATTGTGGAAGTATTAATGTGGATTATATTACCTTTCATTTGAAAAGCTTAAATGCGAACGGGCAGGAACAGAATAAAACAGTGAAATACGATTCAATAGTAAGCCCTCAAGCAAACATGGCTTTGTATAAACCTGATTCTGTTATTGCCATTGGTGCATTTAGTTTACCTTTAAGCCCGGCAGAGAATGTAACTGATTTTTATTTGTATAGTGCAAACAGGGTAGATTCCTTACGTTTTACTTATGAGAAAATAAATAGGGTTGATTCCCCCGAATGTGGAATAGATATGGAATTTGTAGGTTTGGATACTGTCTTTCACTCATATGATTCCATGATAATAGTTAATGATACTTTGAGAAGAACTGTCAATGCGCCTAATATTAAGTTGTTTATTTTGTAGTATGTTTTTAAGCTCGGCTTTTGCTCAGCTTGAAGGAGAACAACAATCTGCCGATACCACTACTGAAAACAGAGTGAAAGAAGCCTCTCTGCCCAAGGTTCCAAAATCTTTTTACATACCCACTGGCCTAAGGTTGGGTACAGACTTGGTAGCGCTTGGGGTAAATGCTTTTGGTGACAGAAGAAACCGGTATGAATTACAGGGAGATATAGATTTCCATCGTTTTTATTTGGCTGGCTCTTATGGTATTGCAAGTTATAAAATTGATGAATCAGATTTTAATTATTCAAATGATGGTTCTTACTTTAGGATTGGGGCAGATGTTAATTTTTTAAAATTTGACCCGGACTTCAATACCCTGACTTTTGGGTTGAGGTACGCAAGAGCCAGTTTTACAGAAAATTTAAATACTAATATTGTAGATCCCATCTATGGATCCTATTCAGAAAGTTTTACGAATTCAGCTGTATCTGCCAGATGGTTTGAGTTAACAACAGGATTGAGGGTGATGTTATTTGATAATTTGTATACGGGCTATACCATAAGAATCCAATTGAACAGGAAAATAACCGGTGCCAATGAATTCAGATCTTATGATATTCCGGGATTTGGCCTAAGTGAATTTAAAAATCGATGGACTTTCAATTATTACCTTGTTTATAGAATTGCCTGGAGAGAGAAGAAATTAGTTATCCCAGGCAAATAGTATCCGGACGTTTAATTCAGCTAATTCTTCTTAAATAGTGAATCTACAAACTCTATTTTATTAAATACTTGTAAATCTTCTACCTTTTCACCTACTCCAATATATTTCACAGGTATTTTAAATTCATCTGAAATCCCAATGACTACTCCACCTTTGGCAGTTCCATCAAGTTTGGTAATTGCCAGAGCAGTAACATCTGTGGCTTTAGTAAATTCCCTTGCCTGAATGATAGCATTCTGACCTGTGGAGCCATCCAATACCAGTAGCACTTCATGAGGTGCATCCGGTACAAATTTTTGGATTACCCGCTTGATTTTTGTCAGCTCATTCATCAGGTTCACTTTAGTGTGCAACCTTCCTGCTGTATCAATAATTACCATATCAGCATTTTCATCCACGCCTCTTTTTACAGCATCAAAAGCTACAGAGGCAGGATCGGTGTTCATTCCATGAGAAACAACCTCTACGCCAATTCGCTCTCCCCACATGTTTAATTGCTCTACAGCAGCGGCCCTAAAAGTATCAGCAGCTCCTAAAATCACTTTTTTACCTTTGTTTTTGAATTGAGCAGCCAGTTTACCAATTGTAGTTGTTTTCCCTACGCCATTTACACCTACCACCAAAAGAATATAGGGCTTTTTACCCTCAGGAATGGTAAAGTCTTTCAAATCTTCGGTATTATTCTCGGATAAGAGGCCTGCTATTTCTTCTTTTAGGATTTTGTCCAACTCCTGTGCACCGAGGTACTTGTCTCTTGCTACACGTTGCTCAATACGATCAATTATTTTCACTGTAGTACCTACTCCTAAATCGGAACTAATCAATACTTCTTCCAGCTCATCCAATACATCCTCATCCACTTGAGATTTTCCAACAACTGTTCGGCCTAGTTTGGTGAAAAAACTTTCTTTCGTCTTTTCAAGACCTTTATCAAGAGATTCTTTTTTGTCTTTGGAGAATAATTTAAGTATACCCATTGTTTTATGTTTGATCAATTGGCCTGGAGCCTGAAGTTGTTTTTAATACTAGTACGCAATTTAAATGTAAAAGTAAGTGGTAAAAGAGTAATAGGATAGGTATAAACAAAAAAAGTCCCGAAATGGGACTTTAGATGAATAAATTCTTGTAAGAAAATTATTTTTTTAGAGCTTCTCTAGCGTCATCCAAAGGCACCATTTCTTCACGAAATGTATAAGCACCTGTTTTTTCGGATTTTACAGCTTTAATAATTTTAGCAAAACCTTTTGCTTCTTTATCTTTTAATGTTGCAACTACTTTCTTTGCCATGATTACTTAATTTCTTTGTGAACAGTTTGTTTCTTCATGATCGGGTTATATTTTTTTAACTCCAATCTTTCAGTAGTGTTTTTTCTGTTTTTTGTGGTGATGTATCGGGAAGTCCCTTGTAAACCACTTGCCTTATGTTCAGTGCATTCTAAAATAACCTGAACTCTATTTCCTTTTTTAGCCATTTTGCTTATTTTTTATAGCGATAGCGAATTAATATACTAAATATCCATTTTCAACTGCTTTCTTCAATACAGAAGAAATACCATTCTTGTTGATGGTACGAATAGCACTTGTAGAAACTTTCAAAGTAACCCACTTGTTCTCCTCAGGGATATAAAATCTCTTCTTCTGAAGGTTCGGCAAGAATCTTCTTTTTGTTTTATTGTTTGAGTGAGAAACGTTGTTTCCTACTTGAGGTCTTTTACCTGTAATTTGACAAACTCGTGCCATATCTATCTCTTTATTATTTTGTTGTCGATTTCAAATTGGTTTGCAAATATCGGCAATATTTTGATAATCACAAACCTATAGGAAAAAATACCTTGATATTTTTTAACAAAGAATCGGAAAACGATAGTCTTTTGTTAATTTTGCGAATATAGTTTCTGCAATTTACATTATTTAAAAACAAAAATTATGATTCAAGAAATCACTAAAAGTCAGCAAGCCATTGATTTGGAGAATAAACATGGTGCTCATAACTACCATCCATTACCCGTGGTTTTGGCTAAAGGTGAAGGCGTCTTTTTATGGGATGTGGAAGGTAAAAGATATTATGATTTTCTTTCTGCTTATAGTGCTGTTAATCAGGGACACAGTCATCCAAGGATTTTAGAGACATTAAAGAATCAAGCAGCTACTCTTACTTTAACATCAAGGGCTTTTCATAATGATGTATTAGGCCCTTTCGAAAAATATATCACTGAATATTTCGGATTTGACAAGGTGCTACCGATGAATACCGGGGCTGAAGCGGTGGAAACGGCATTGAAAATAGCCAGAAAGTGGGCTTACGAAAAGAACAATGTACTGGAAAATTCAGGTAAAATAATTGTAGCCGAACAAAATTTCCACGGAAGAACTACCACGGTTATTTCATTTTCAAGTGATGAGACGGCAAGGAAGAATTTTGGCCCCTTTACCCCTGGGTTTGTAAAAATACCTTATAACGATGTGGATGCGCTGGAGAAAGTATTGGAAGGGGAAGATAATATAGTTGGTTTTTTAATTGAGCCTATACAAGGTGAAGCGGGAGTTTATACCCCTGCATCGGATTATCTAAAGAAATGCAAGGATTTATGTGAAAAACATAAAGTGCTTTTTATGGCGGATGAAATTCAGACAGGTATTGCAAGAACAGGCAGTTTGTTAGCTGTTTGCGGTAATTGCACTTGCCAGGGTCATTGTGAAAAGCAGGAAACGTATGTGCAACCTGATATTCTCATATTGGGGAAAGCACTTTCAGGAGGATTTTACCCTGTGTCAGCTGTGTTGGCCAATGATGATATTATGTCTGTCATCACTCCTGGTACTCATGGATCTACCTTTGGGGGCAATCCTTTAGGAGCAGCCATTGCTCTTACAGCTTTGGAGGTTGTTAGAGATGAAAAATTAGCTCAAAATGCACGTAAGCTCGGAAATATTTTCCGTGAACGTATGCAAAAATTTGTTGATAAATCTGATTTAGTAAAGTTGGTTAGAGGTAAAGGGTTGTTGAATGCTATTATGATCAATGATTCAGAGGATAGTTCCACAGCCTGGGATATTTGTATAGCTTTAAGGGATAATGGTTTGTTGGCCAAACCTACTCACGGTAATATTATCAGGTTTGCCCCACCGTTGGTAATGACTGAAGAACAATTGCATGATTGCTGTGATATTATTGAAAAGACTATTACAGAATTTAAAAAATGATTTTATAGAAGCGGATCATGATCCTAATTGATCTGTATTATAAAAAAGGCTGGTACGGGAAGTGTCACACTCCTCTTGACCAGCCTTTTTTTGTTAATTGATGTTGTTATACAATAAATTTCCTTTGAATAGACGAACCACCAGTGGTGATATGGATCATATAAAGACCCTTGTCTATCTTATTTAAAGTAATTTCTGCTTCTTCTTTCAATTCATTTTTATCAAAAGATTGCTGGCTTACAATTCCTCCTGTAAGACTGTAAATAACTACTTTATAATTCCCTAAAAATTCATTTTCAAAAGAAAGTTTCAATTGGTTGTTACCATCGAGAGTAGGAGAACATCTAAAAAATGATTGAGCATTAGTCATTTCAGATTATGGCTGGATTTGCTTTTCGGGATATTTGGGCTGAGACAATAAACTTAATATTTACAAGAGCGTAATCAGAGTATACTGTTCACAATAGAATTTAAATTAAATAGGCAGCAATTAAAGAACATTCTTGATCTGCTATGATCTAATAGGTGGGAGTTATTTGCTACTTCAATATTAAGAAATAATGATAAAAAATTTTCGTTTATTGCTCATTATCTTACTGTTAGTTTCCTGTAAGCAGCAGCAACGGCTATCAGCAAATGCTTCAGAACAGGATAATGAGCTATTGTTCAGCATGAGTTCTTCAAGCTGTATGGGACCCTGTCCTGTATATGAGATAGCGCTTTATGCAGATTCTACTTTGGTTTTTAAAGGCGAAGAAAATACAAAACTCCAGGGGCTTAATCAGAAAAAGTTATCTGCCGGTGAATTTGATGCATTTATGGGCTTAATTAAAATGGTGAAGTGGAATGAGTTAAATCCACGCTATGTATCTGATATGAGCGACCTGCCTTCTCAAGAGTATTATTATAATTTTGAAGGGAACAACATAGCTGTCTATAAATATGGATTGGAACCTAAATCTTTGGCAGAATTAAATAGAGCTATCTTGCCATTTGTATATCATGATATTTTTGGAATGCAAAAAGAATAATCGTTCTATTGTTTATCTAATAACTTGATGAGGTCCTTATTGCTATTCAAAACTGTTTCCAATAAATCAATTATATTATCATAATCGGAAGCTATCTTCTTTATAGATTCATTATTTGGATCAATTGATTGCATCCTGTGTTTATGGTATGCCTTAAAGCCATGTACCATTTTGAAGATTTCATCATTCTGCTTTCTAAGGTTTTGAATCCGAGGATCATGATGCGAGGAACCTTTCAAAGCAGTTACTCTATCTTTCAGCCCTTGAAATAAGTGTCTTTCTTGTATAATAACTCCCTCAGAATGGGTATTATCCGTGGCATCTTCTTTACTAAGATCTTGTTTAATAAATTGAGTGATATCCACCTTGAAATAATCTGAAAGCTTCATCAGGTTTTCTATACTGGGTTGGGCAAGTTCTTTCTCGTAAGAAGCAATATTGCCTCTCTTTAGATTAACAGCTTCCGCCAGGGCTGTTTGGCTTATTCCTTTTTTATTTCTTAGATACTTGATATTTGATGATATTACTGACATAATGATAATTATATTAACAAATCTAAGATTTATTTGTTGTAATATGTAACAAAATTTTATCTAATGAGTTATATAGTGTAAAGAAATTTATCAATCATCTAAAAAAAGAAGTTATGAATAGCGGAATGAAAATATTAACAGGATTCAGTTTAGGTTTATTGTCAGGTGTAGTTGCAGGTTTGTTATACGCACCGGAAAAAGGTGATAAAACCAGAAAACAATTGAAGAAAAACATGGACAAGTCTTATAAGGAGTCATTAAAGAAGATTGACGAATTAAAAAGCACAGTCAACAAGGAAATGGAAAATGTTACTTCCAAAGGAAAGGAAACAATAGACCACCTTAAGAGTTCGGTCAATTACAAGAATTAATATTCTTGTGAATTTTTAACACTATTTTATTGAGGAAGTAACCATCTTTATTTAAAGAGTAAATAAAATTTATGACTAGTACAAAAAGATATAGGAAATTGGGTTTCGATCAAAAGGAAACTAAGCGCTTAGTGGAAGCGATGAATACATTACTTGCCAATTACCATTTACATTATCAGAAGTTAAGAAACTTTCATTGGAATGTGAAAGGTGCTGATTTCTTTGATTTGCACGAGCAATTTGAAGAGCGCTATGACATAGCTAAGGAGAGTATAGATGAAATAGCAGAAAGAATTCGGGTTTTTGGACAGACTCCTTTAAGTAATTTGAGCGATTACCTAGAGCACTCAAATATTAAAGAGGCTAAAACCGATGTGCCTTCTGATGATATGGTGAAGGAAATATTAAAAGATTATGAAATTTTACTTTCTTATCTGACGGATGCTATGAATGCAGCCATTGACATTGGTGATGTAGGTACTGAGGATATGTTAAATACTTTTATCCAGGATATGGAAAAACACCATTGGATGCTTAGCTCTTTCCTTGGGAAGTAAAAACTCAAAAACGATTTTTTATAAAAAGAGAAAGTGTTAATCCGCTTTCTCTTTTTTTATGATCTCATCAATTACTTTTTTCATTTCGGACTCAGCACGGTAACCTCTCGCGATTAGATATCCCTGATCTTCAATCTGAAGCACTACTGAAGGAAAGCCATTTATTCCCATTCTTTGTGCAAATTCAAACTCCTCATAGGTTTTTTTCTTATATGTATCGCTCTTCATTTTTTTGCTGAAAACATCCCAATCCAGGTTAAATTTTTCTACCAGACCTTTATAGTTCTCAGGAATATTTAAATCTTTCCCATAAACATACAACTCATTTTGAAGTGCGGATGCAAATTCTATTGAGGAACCTGAAGATATAGACTTATAAACTGTCATGGCCATACAGGGAGTTTCAGAATTAAGTTCAATGTCTCCTTTTTCAAAAACTTTCATATAATCCTCCCCAAATTTCACTCCTGTCATCTTTTCCAATCTCGGCATGGCATCTCTTAAATAGGCATGCATTTCTCTTAACGGCTTAATTCTTTCTCCTAAAATCATTCCTCCGCTTATGGCCTCAAATGATATTTCAGGGGCATATTTCTGTTCTAAAGCTTTTATTATAGGGCTAAAGCCGAAGCACCAGCCACACAACGGATCATAGAAATAGAGTAATTTTATTTTTCTCATGTACCTACATACGTTTCTCTAGTAAAAATAGTTTTTTTCTTAAAACTATGACTTTTATCATGTAGCAAGCTTATCAATCTCAGGTCAGGGCAGCGAAAATTCTTTCAATTTTGTCCTAATTAAAGAAAGAGAGATTATGAGTAAGATAGTCCATATCGAAAATAAAGATCCTTTTTTATTAAACGACTGGGAGCTGGCAAGGTCACTCTATTCGTGTAAAAGTGGGGGGTGTACAAATTGTTTATCAAAGTTTCAGACGAAAGATTCTTTGATATTGCCTTTATCAGAGTTGTTCAATAAAAAGGTGAAGGTTGATTCGGCTGGATTGTATAAGAGTATTTCAAGCTGGAGAAAACCCGTGCTGTTTTACCATCAGGGGAAAAGAATCACCCGTAAAGTTTTAATAAAATTTACCGGGTCAGACAATTTTGAGCCATCAATACTTGCTTTGTTACCCTTCTTAAAAGAAAGGAAAGTCCCGGCCAATGTTATTTCACCTTATGCTTTAACTAAAGCCAACAGAAGCAAAGAACATGATTTGGTTGAGTTGACAAAGCAATACTTCGAGCCTTTGGGCTTTATTAAATTGAATTTGCATACTGTAGCGGATTTTCATGAATTTGCTACAACAGATGAAGTAGGCCTACTGATGCTCCCATTAAAAGATTTGCCTGATTATATCCAATATGCTTCCCGACTTTCTAATTACAATATGTTATTGCCAGCTATTTTCCAGCCATGAGAATTTGATTAATCTCATGCTCAGAACATGATCTATGTCATGTTTTTTAGGGCAAACGAGCCTTAACATTGTATCAAGGAATAATTCTTACGAATGATGAATCATACTGTTATAAAGGAGAAAATTGTAAGCTGTCAACACTGTGGTGAGCCCTGTGATGAACAAATCATTGAGAGCAATGAAAGCTACTTTTGCTGTGAGGGCTGTAAATTGGTTTTTGAGCTTATCCAGGAAAATGACCTTTCTAACTTTTATTGTGTAGCAGATAAACCAGGCGTAAGTCGGAGAAAAGGCCAACAAAATTCTTTCAATTTCCTCAATGATGAGGCTTTTGCCAATAGTCTCCTTGATTTCAAAAATGAATCCGTCAGTAAGGTGCGCTTTTATATTCCTGCCATACATTGCAGCGCATGTATTTGGCTTTTGGAAAAGCTTTATAAACTGAACGATGGAATACAATCCAGCAGAGTGGATTTTAATAAGAAAACTGTTAATATTTCTTTTGACCATCATAAAGTTTCCTTGTTGGAGTTAGTAAAGCTTCTGGATTCATTAGCTTATACGCCTGATATTCAATTAGATAAAAAGGATCATAAAACAAACCCATATAGAAGAATCTGGTTGCAATTAGGAATTGCAGGTTTTGTTTTTGGCAACAGTATGCTGTTTAGCCTACCGGAATACTTCGGCATGGATATTTTCAACGGAAGTGGAATAGAATCCCTATTCCCGTATCTTAATGCAGTTTTGGCTTTGCCTGTGCTTCTATATTCTGCGCAGGATTACTACAAATCTTCCTGGGGAGCAATTAGGCAAAAGCAAATAAACATGGATGTTCCCATTAGCATAGGCATCATTGCACTTTTCACTTATAGCTATTACATCATATTCTTCCAATCCGGCTTGGGTTATCTTGATTCTCTGGCGGGGTTGCTCTTTTTCCTTTTACTAGGGAAACTCTATCAGCAAAAAACTTTTGATCATTTAAGATTCGATAGAGACGTGAAATCATTTTTTCCGCTTTCTGTTACCCGGATTGCTCAAAATAAAGAAGAACAGGTACTGCTTAACAGTGTTTTGCCATCTGATGTATTACGCATCAGAAATGAAGAAATTATTCCGGCCGATAGTTTACTGTTGTCAGACGAAGCATTAATAGATTATAGTTTTGTGACAGGGGAATCCATGCCGGAATCTAAACAGAAAGAAGAATTGATTTATGCAGGGGGCAGGCTGAAAGGAGCTTCTGTTTTAATTCAGGTTAAAAAGAGACCATCCCAAAGCTATTTATCGCAATTATGGGACGATGAATCACTTCAGCATCACTCAAAAGCCAAAGTGCAAAATACAGCAGACAGAATCAGTAAGTATTTCACCGCAATTGTTTTAGTGATAGCTGTTGTTGCAGGTATTTACTGGATGATGGCTGGCACAGCTGATCAGGCTTTGAAAGCTTTCACTTCAGTATTGATTATTGCATGTCCTTGTGCTTTGGCCATGGCTACGCCTGTTACTTTAGGTACTGCCATGCGGGTGCTGGGGAAGCATGGATTCTTTGTGAAAAACACCCATTCCATAGAACAAATGTCTGCTATTGATACCGTAGTTTTTGATAAAACAGGCACACTTACTTATCCTGATAAAGCGGAAGTAACTTTTGAAGGTACGCTTCCTGATCACAAAATATTGGCTGCTATCAGTTCGGTGCTGAATCAAAGCAAGCATCCGTTAAGCAGAATTATTTATAACTGGTTGCCATTCTACCCGCAACAGAATATTACTGATTTTAAAGAAACTGCAGGACAGGGAATTTCCGCTTCCGTAAATGGAAAAGTTGTAAAAATAGGGAAGCAGTCTTTTGTTGAACCAGATAAGGAAGTTGCTTCTTCTGAGAATAATAGTTCTGTGGTTTTTGTCTCGGTGGATGGACAAACAGTTGGCTCTTTCTCAGTAAGGCATGTTTTCAGAAAAGGAATGGGGGATTTATTGAGTAATCTTAATCAAAACTTTGAGTTGCATTTACTCTCAGGAGATAACCCTTCTGAAAAAGATTACCTGAAAAAATGGATTGCCCCTGATAATATGTATTTCCAGCAGTTGCCGGGTCAGAAAAGGGATTTTATCCAAAAGTTGCAGGAAGAAAATCACAAGGTTTTGATGGCCGGGGATGGGCTAAATGATTCCGGAGCTTTAATGAAAAGTGATTTTGGATTGGCCGTAACGGAATCCACCAGTCAGTTTAGTCCGGCCTGTGATGCCATAATGTTGGGCAATCAATTTACTTCACTGCCTCTGTTTATGAAATTTTCAAAGAGAAGCTACTATATGGTTTTGGCGGGTTTTGTACTGTCTTTCTCCTATAATGTAGTGGGTTTAAGCTTTGCTGTTCAGGCTATGCTCTCCCCTGTGATAGCAGCTGTTTTAATGCCTGTAAGCTCTGTTTCGGTAGTGATGCTTGGCACACTTGGAGTAAAGTACCTCTCCAAAAAGTCAGGTTTACACCATGCTAAAGATTTAAAGTTATGAATATACTCATTGTATTAATAGTGGTGAGCTTAGTGGTAGCTCTTGGATTTTTAGGAGCTTTCATTTGGGCCGTTAAAGCAGGCCAATTTGATGATGCTTCTACTCCCTCTTACAGAATGCTTTGGGACGACACACCCACTCAAAAAAGTGACAAAAAAACCAATAATGTAAAATCTATAAACAATAAATAACAATCACATGGGAATTGAGAAATTTCATTACGACAACAAGGTAGTCAAATACTTCTCCATAGCTACGGTAGTATGGGGCGCTATTGGCATGCTGGTGGGCCTTTTAGTGGCCACTCAGTTATTTTTACCTGAAGCCAATTTAGGCTCGCAATACACCACTTATGGGAGAATAAGGCCTCTACATACCAATGCTGTAATTTTCGCATTTGTGGGGAATGCTATTTTTGCCGGGGTGTATTATTCCATGCAGCGTTTACTCAAAACAAGAATGTTTAATGACACACTTTCCTGGATCAATTTCTGGGGATGGCAATTAATCATTGTTGCTGCGGTAATTACTTTACCCATGGGCTTTACCTCCTCTAAAGAGTATGCTGAGTTGGAATGGCCAATTGATATTGCCATTGCCTTGATCTGGGTAGTTTTTGGTATTAACATGATTGGTACCATTTTAAGAAGAAGGGAGCGACATATGTATGTGGCCATCTGGTTCTACATTGCTTCTTTTGTTACTGTGGCTGTTTTGCATATTGTTAATTCATTTGCTTTGCCGGTAAGCTTTATGAAATCTTATTCAGCATTTGCAGGTGTGCAGGATGCGTTGGTTCAGTGGTGGTATGGTCATAATGCGGTGGCATTCTTTCTAACTACGCCTTATTTAGGGTTGATGTATTATTTCCTTCCTAAAGCAGCCAACAGACCTATTTATTCCTATAAATTGTCCATTGTGCACTTTTGGGCCTTAATTTTTCTTTATATCTGGGCAGGCCCGCATCACTTATTGTATACTTCTTTACCTGAATGGGCTCAGGCTTTAGGTACTGCTTTTTCAATTATGTTGATTGCTCCATCATGGGGTGGTATGGTAAATGGATTACTTACCTTAAGGGGGGCATGGGATAAAGTGCGAGAAGATGCCATCTTGAAATTTATGGTGGTTGCTATTACTGCTTATGGTATGGCGGTTTTTGAAGGACCTATGTTATCATTAAAGAATGTAAGTGCTATAGCTCACTATACCGATTGGATTGTAGCCCACGTACATATTGGTGCCTTAGGCTGGAATGGTTTCTTAACCTTCGGGATGCTGTATTGGATGATTCCAAAAATGTGGCAAACAAAGCTTTTTTCTAATAAACTGGCTAATACTCACTTTTGGTTGGGTACTTTAGGTATTTTGTTTTATGCCTTGCCTATGTATGTATCTGCCATTACGCAAAGTTTAATGTGGAAAGAATTTACTGCTGATGGTTTATTGGCTTACCCTAACTTCTTATCTACCACCTTGCAGATCATTCCAATGTATATGTTAAGAGCTTTTGGTGGTTTACTTTACTTATCTGGTGTATTTGTAATGGTTTATAACCTGATGAAAACAGCCAAACAGGGAACATTCCTTGCTAACGAGGCAGCTGAAGCCCCAGCATTGGAGAAAATACAAAGTAAGGCCAAAGAATATTGGCACCATGTATGGGAAAGAAAACCAATTTTTTTCACCATTTTAACTACTGTGGCTATTTTATTAGGTGGTATTTTTGAGTTGATTCCATCGTTTTTACTGAAAAATAAAGACGTTACCAGCATAGCCTCTGTACAACCTTATACTCCTTTGGAATTGGAAGGACGTGATATTTATATCAGTGAAGGTTGTGTAGGCTGCCATTCTCAAATGATTCGTCCCTTCAGGGATGAGACTGAGCGTTATGGAGAATATTCAAAAGCAGGGGAATTTGTATACGATCATCCGTTTTTATGGGGGTCTAAACGAACAGGGCCAGATTTGCATAGAATTGGGGAGAAATATCCCGATTCATGGCATTTTAACCACATGTACGATCCGCGTTCAATGGCTCCGGGCTCCATTATGCCACCTTATCCATGGTTAATTAGTGAAACCTATGATCTGGCGGGAATTCCTGCCAAAATCAGGGTGATGCAAAAGTTAGGGGTTCCTTACCCTGAAGGTTTTGATGAGGAGGCTGAAGCAAATGCATTGGCACAAGCCAAAGGTATTGTTTCTAACCTGAAGGCTGATGGTATTGAATCCTTGCCCGAGCAAAAAATTGTGGCTTTAATAGCCTATTTGCAAAGAATGGGTACTGATATAAAAATGGAAGTTTCAGAAAATAAATAGATAAAGCCATGTTTAAACACTATTTCGAACAACTTGATAATTTTCAAATCTACCCACTGATTTCTTTATCTATTTTCTTTGCCTTTTTTGTTGGCCTAATATGGTGGGTGGTAAGAGCTGATAAAAACTATATCAAAAGAATGGAACAAATGCCATTCAGTGATACAGAAGTGGAACCTAAAAAAACTGAAGGACATGAATAATATATTAAAAAGGATGCTGCTAGTTCTTCCTATTTTTTTGATAGGAAGTGTAGGATTATATGCCCAGACGGAGGAGGCAGTAGAAATATTGGAACCAAAATCAATGATTGCTACTTTGATGGAATCCGAGCAAGGCAGGTTATTGCTTATTATTGGTGCATTGGTTATTGTACTTATATTGTTAATGGTAGTACTGACCAGTTTAATGTTGAAAACAGCCAATATTATCCTCAATAAAAAAGCAGTTGAAAAAGGAGTGGAAAGGCCAAGCTTTTTTGAGCAGTTTAAGCAAAAATGGGTAACCGGAAAACTGAAACCTGTAGAAGAGCAGGGTGATATGATGTTAGATCACAATTATGATGGAATTCGTGAGATGGATTATGGTATGCCTCCCTGGTTGAAGTATGTTTTCATAGGGACCTTCTTATTTGCTGTATTTTATGTGCCTGCTTATTTAATTTTTGATATTATTCCTAATCAGACAACAGAATATGAAGCACAAATTGAAGAAGCCGCATTGCGGGCAGAGGTGCGCGCCAAAGCCGGCTTAATGAGCATTACGGCAGAAACAGCAAAATTGGAAACTGATGAAGCGGTGATTGCTGCTGGCAAACAAATTTATATGGCTAATTGTGCCGTTTGCCATGCTGCAGATGGTGGAGGAGGAGTAGGTCCCAACCTAACAGATGAATACTGGATACACGGGGAGGATATTAAGGGTGTTTTTACTACTGTCTATGAAGGAGTACCTGCTAAAGGGATGATCCCATGGAAAGGCAACCTGAATCCTAAACAGATTCAAGATGTTTCTAATTATGTATTAAGCTTAGTGGGGCGACCAGCTGCGGCTCCTAAAGAGCCTCAGGGGGAGTTAAAGCCAAGGCAAGTTAATCCGCAAGGAGAAGAGGAAAAGGTAGAAAAGGCCGAAGAACGAATTGATGAGGCTGTTGAAAAACTACCAGACTCATTGCAGGAAAACGAATAAAATATGAACAATTTAGATCAGGAAAATTTCAGGGGACAGTTAGCTACAGTAGGGGAGCAAGGAAAGAGGAATTGGATCTATCCTAAAAAACCAAAAGGGCCATTACATAACTACAGAAGAGTTATGGCATGGCTCCTTTTAGGCTTATTTTTTGCCGGACCCTTCCTTAAAATAGGTGGGCATCCTTTGCTATTATTTAATGTTTTTGATCGTAAATTCGTCATATTAGGCAGTGTTTTCTGGCCTCAGGATACACATTTATTGATTTTCCTATTGTTGATATTTGTGGTTTTTATCCTGCTTTTTACAGTGGTATTTGGTAGGGTTTGGTGTGGTTGGGCTTGTCCGCAGACGGTTTTTATGGAAATGGTGTTTCGTAAAATTGAATACTGGATTGAAGGAGATGCCGGAAGACAAAAGAAATTAAATGCCAAGCCATGGGATTTTGAAAAGGTATGGAAGAAAACAGCTAAGCAAGGGATATTTCTACTGATTTCCTTTTGGGTATCCCACACATTTATGGCCTACCTAATTGGTATCCAGGAAATGCAGAATATCATTTCTTCAGGACCGAGGGCAAACTGGGGCGGCTTTACTGGTTTATTGGTATTTACTGGCATATTTTATTTTGTTTTCTCCTATTTCAGAGAGCAGGCATGCACTGTTGTATGTCCTTACGGTAGATTACAGGGAGTTTTTCTCGATAAGAAATCAATTGTGGTAATGTACGATTGGTTAAGAGGAGAGCCCAGAGGCAAACTTAAAAAAGGAACACCTCAACCAGATAAAGGAGATTGTATAGATTGCACTTTATGTGTGCAGGTTTGTCCTACCGGTATTGACATCAGAAATGGCACACAGATGGAATGTGTGAATTGCACAGCCTGCATTGATGCTTGTGATGAAGTGATGACCAAAATTAATAAACCCAAAGGATTGATTAGGTTTGATTCACATGAAGGGGTAGAGGAGAGAAAGAAATCATTGATTACACCAAGAGTTTTGGCTTACTCAGTCGTTTTGGTTGTTTTGCTAGGGATTATGGGATTTTTACTGGTGGGCAGAGCATCTGTGGAAACTACTTTAACAAGAACACCAGGCTCCATTTATCAGATGAAAAATGATTCTATCATTAGTAATATGTATCAATTACAGATGATTAATAAGTCCTTTGATCCTATGAAATTAAGTTTTGAAGTTACACCTCAAGGAGCTAAACTATTTTTCCCTGCAGGAGAAATGAAAGTTTTGGAAGGGCAGGAAAAGGCAGATGTATATGTTTTCGTAGAAATGCCAAGACGGGTTTTCAATGAAAAAGGTGATAAGTTTAAATTGATTGTTAAAAAGGACGATGAAGTGGTGCAAACTATCAAATCGAGATTTCCTGGACCTAAAAGCTTTCAGAAATAAATTATAGACATAAAAATAAAAGAGATGAATTGGGGAAATAAGATTGTAGTAGTATTTAGCCTTTTTGTGTTGTTGATAATCACTTTAGTCACTATCAGTTTTAATCAGGAAGTGAACCTGGTGGCTGAAGATTATTATGAAGAAGAAATTGCATACCAGGGACATATGGCTAAAGTGAAAAATGCTCAAAATTGGGAGCCTCCTATCAATATTGAGCAACAAAAAGATAATCTGTATGTATATTTTGAAGGTGCTGATGAAGTAAAGGGTAAGGTGGTCTTTTTCCGCCCTTCAGATTCCAAAATGGATTTTGAAATAGCCCTTGCCGAAAATAACATGGTGCCCATCGAGAAATTTGAACACGGGCTGTGGCAGGTAGATATGAGCTGGGAGAAAGATGGTAAATTTTATCATAAAGAGGAACGAATATTTATTAAAAAGCAATGATTTGGGCAGCACTTAGTATAGGCTTAATTGGAGGGATGCACTGCACAGTAATGTGTACTCCCTTGATGTTGGGTGTCTTTAAGAACAAAGCACGAACTGTAAGTTTTTTTGCTTATCAGTTGGGAAGGATTGTTACCTATATGCTGTTAGGAGTGCTTTTAGCATTGTTCGGAGAAGGCTTGTCTTTATTGGGTTGGCAAAATGCTTTATCCATACTGATGGCTGTACTGATTATTTATTTTTATGTTGTCCCTTCAAAATTCAGAATTTTCAATCGTCTAAATAGTTGGGAGGCTTATCCTTATCAATGGCTGAAGAACAGCTTCAGGAAATTTCTTGGGAGAAGTGATACCGGCTCCAGGTTTTCAATAGGCTTGTTGAATGGTCTATTACCATGCGGGTTGGTTTATATGGCTTTATTAAGTTCGGTAGCTACAGACTCAGTCATGCAATCTGCTTTTTATATGTTGGTGTTTGGTTTAGGAACACTTCCCTGGATAGTGGCCAGCGTTTGGGCTGGGCAGTTTACTTTTAAAAAACTGAATAGATTTACCGTCAATTTAAAACCTGCTTTGGCATTTACACTTGCCGCTTTCCTTTTTTTAAGAGGTTTAGGAGTTGAATTTATCCATATCCCCATGCCTGATATGGGACAGCAGCATAGGAGTATTGACATTCCTATCTGTGGCAAGGGGTGAAAAAAGATGAGGGTTGCCGTCATTCCCACGCAGGTGGGAATCTGATGATTTTAACCGAAGGTTAAAATATTATTAAGCCACTTTATAAAAAAAAAGCACCGCAAATATTACGGTGCTTTTTGTCTAAAATTGATAATTAAAATATCTCTTAATCCAGCTTAACAGCTTCTATTTTATTTTCCTGCACCAAACTATTGAAGGTTTTTAAAGAATTATCTTTGATCTCATTCCACCTTGTTAAATGTTTATCAATTCTTTCTGTTACTTCTTTCTTAAATTCTATAGCCGACTCAGTAGGCGGATTGTCGCCCATAGCTGTTAAGGAATTCAAATGCCCCAACTTGTTGTTTAATCTCACCGGGTAATTCAGCGGGTCTTGTCCGCTCCTGTTTTTTGTTTGATATAAAGCTTCTTCAATAGTTTTTATATCTTCCAAAAGACTTTTTCCATAAGTTTGTATAGCCTCTTCATCTGTTTTGTTCAGCACATCATTTATTTGTGCCCGAACAATTCTTATATCCTTTACTGCTTGATTAGTTTCCGTTAGCTTTTCAATGACTTCATTCATGAACTCAAACTGAGCTTGTAAATCCTGCTTAGAAGCAGAAGATCGGGGGTCTTTTAAAATTTCAAAATTCTGATTTAGTTTTTCACCCTTTCTGATCAGGCTCACTGTATATTCTCCAGGCAAAGCTTTAGGTCCTTTTAAAGAAGCCCACCATAGTATCATTCCCTCAAAACCTTCGGCATCAGGATAATGCATGTCCCAAATAAACTGATTGCTGCCGGGCTTTACACTAAGCTTCGATTCTTTCTTCTCTTTATCAGGATGTGAAGTGAAACTGGCAATTTCTTTACCGGAAATCTCACTAAATACAAGCTTAACAGTATCTGCAGAGGAGGTATCATTAATAAAATAATGCACCATTACTCCTGATTGCATATTAGTACCGGCTGTTTTGGATTCCCCACTTCTTCCCCCAATTCTGTAGCTTGGCTTCGGCTGAAAAAGGAATGTTTCTGAATCAGCCATACTATTACTCAATTGATGTAGTACAGTTAAATCATCAATTAACCAAAATCCCCTTCCTTGAGTGGCTGCAATTAAGTGAAAATCTTTAATGGTTAAATCAGTAATAGGTACAATTGGCAGGTTTAGCTGAAAAGGCTTCCAGCTATCTCCATCATCAAAGGAAATATACATGCCACTTTCTGTTCCTGCATATAAAATTCCTTTTTTATTAGGGTCAGCCCTTACAACCCGGGTAAAATGTTCAGACGGAATACCTGTAGTTATTTTGGTCCAGCTTTTACCGTAATCTTTGGTTTTGTATAGATAAGGCTGATAATCTCCGGATTTATACAAAGTTCCTGCCACGTAAGCCCCACCTTTGGTGAAAGGGTCTGCATCAATGCTGTTGATCATCAGCCATTTGGGCATATCTTTAGGTGTTACATTTTCCCAATCGTCTCCGCCATTTTTTGTAATGTGAATCAAGCCATCATCGGAACCGGTCCAGATTACATTTTCCTCATAAGGAGATTCCACTGCTGCGAAAATGGTGCAATAATATTCCACGCTCGTATTATCTTTTGTGATAGGCCCTCCTGAAGAGCCTAATTTTGATGGGTCATTTCTGGTAAGGTCAGGGCTTATGGTCTTCCAGGTATGTCCTTCATCAGTGGAAACATGTAAATGATTGGAAGTAGTATAAATCTTATTCTTTTGGTGTGGGGAAAAGAAAATCGGGAAATTCCACTGGAAACGATATTTCATCTCTTCAGCTCCATGTCCCATTGGGTTATCAGGCCAAACATTTACAGCTCTTATTTCTTCCGTGTCATGATTGTACTTGGTCAGGAAACCATCATAGCTTCCGCCATAAACAATATTATCATTTTCCGGGTCAACAGTTAAATGGGCGCTTTCACTACCTGCTGTTTCTTCCCAGTCTCTTTCTCCTATTACTGATCCTGTGGTTCTGTGGGCAATCCGAACTGTAGAATTATCCTGTTGCGCGCCATAAATTCTGAAAGGAAAATGATTATCTGTAGTTACCCGATAAAACTGAGCAGTATTCTGGTTCATATAGGTGCTCCAGTTTTCTCCACCATCAAAGCTAACTTGGGCACCACCATCATCGGCCATAATCATTCGCTGATTGTCTTCAGGAGCAATCCATAGATCATGATGATCACCATGAGGGGCACGTGCAGCGGTGAAGGTTTTGCCACCATCTTTAGATTTGTGGTAATCTACATTGACTACATAAACTATATCTTCATCCTGTGTGTCGGCATAAATACGGGTATAATACCATGCTCTTTGTCGCAAGCTTCTATCGTCATTGGTTTTTTGCCAGGTTTTACCGGCATCATCCGATCTGTAAACGCCACCTTTGTCATTCTCTATGATAGCCCAAACTTTGTTGGAGTTTTTTGGTGATACAGTAATACCCGAAATACCCCAAACACCAGTTGGCAACCCCTTGTTTTCTGAAAGCTTTTCCCAGCTTTCTCCGCTGTCGGTTGATTTCCAAATATCGGAACCAGGCCCGCCACTGGAGAAGTTGTGAGGTGATCTTCGTACATTCCATGTGGAGGCGTACATGATGCGGGGGTTGTTGGGATCTAAAATCAAATCCACAGCTCCTGCATCGGCATTGGCGAATAGTTTACGTTGCCAGCTTTTGCCGCCATCAACAGATTTATAAACGCCTCTTTCTTCAGAGCTTTTGAAGATGTCGCCCATAACGGCTACATATAAAATATCCGGATTTTGCGGATGGATGCGGACCCTGCTGATATGGCGACTGTTTTTCAAACCTATTTGCTCCCAGTTTTTGCCTGCATCTACTGATTTCCACATACCGTAGCCAAATGACATATTACCTCTTACGGTTTTTTCGCCACCACCTACATAAATTACATTCGGGTCGCTTTCTGCCACGCTTACCGCACCAATTGAACCTCCAAAATGGCCATCAGAAATACTTTCCCAGGTACTTCCACCATCTTTAGTGCGCCAAACGCCACCACCGGTAGCACCCATATAATATAAATTGGGTTGACCGGGTACACCGGTAACAGCTGCAGACCTTCCGCCACGATAGGGGCCTATTCCGCGCCATTGCAGGGCATCATATAGTTTTTCTGAATAGCTGGTGGTTTTGTCTTTCGATTTTTTTTGACCGTGGGCCAGTTCGCTACAAATGAATAATGTGAGTGCGAGAAGAAGGAGTTTGATTTTTTGCATTGAGTTAATATTTTAATAAATGAATTACCATAAAACAGTAGGCTTAATACATGATTTGTATTTTCTCAACAGTGTGTAATCCCTTGCGGGTTGAATATAATCCATTTAGAAGTAACAGCCGAAGGAAATTTTATGAGTGGCGGATACTGAAGGAATATTGTAGCGAATAGGAGGGATTTGACAATCACACAATTGCCAAAGATTAGATAATTTGGTTCTACCACGATTTTAGATGGAGAACTACATTTAGGATACTCAAAATAAATAACGTATCAAGAATGCTCTGTTCGTTGTTACTTCTGCTACTTCGCAAGCTTCTTTACTTTCTTTTGACTTGACTCAAAAGAAACAAAAAGTTCCCGGTTGGCCGGGACAGGCATGGCTGTATTCATTTCTTAACGGCATTTTGGATTTCTAATTGGGAAACAAAAAAACTCCCTTCGGTCAAACATTTTGTTTCTTATCCAATTATAAATTCAAAATCCCTAAAACGAATAAGGCCAATCCTTTAAATAAACATCATAATTACCACTAACTTTATGGTAGTACCGATAATTTTAATCCTAAAAAAAGTGCTGAGTGTTGATTCAGTGCCTTTTCTAGTTTTTAGGGTATTGGTTTTAGCTAAGAACTGCTGCTAAACACTACTATTTTCTAGTATCCAGAACCTCTCTTCTCATTCTCAACTTCTCTTCATCTGATTTGCCGAAATCATTATTGTAGATCGCTGATTCCCATTCGCCATACATAGGGTTGGGCAACATAATAAAGTTGTACAACAATTCTTCCTTATTGTTATGCACTAGATCTTTGCCTAAATCTTCAGATCGACCAGCATACTCTTCACTGTAGTCCGTTAAATTATCACCTACATAAAGTAATACTATATGCTCTTCTTTTACTAGGTTTCTTCTCTCGGTTTTATCGCTTCCTGCTGTTCTTAACAGGAGGTGTTGCGCATCTGCGTTGGGAAGGTTTAGGCCTTTAAGATTCTCTAAAGTACTTTCAAAAACCACCGCTTTTCTGTTGGAAATATAAAAAATTTCCACTCCTAATTCTTTTGCATAGTTTAAGAAATCTACTGCTCCGGGAAGAGCTTTGGCGTTTGCTTCTTCGCACCACTCATTCCATGAGTCCGATGCATAAGTCTCCCCCTCAAGAAAAAGGCGTGCTTCATAAGGACTGTTATCCAAAACCGTTTCATCCAAATCTAAAATGACAGCTGGCTTTTTACCTTCGATCTTAAAGGTGTCCATTTTTAATGATAATAACATTTTACCATAACCGTATGCTTGTAAAAAAGTAGCATCCATCTCGGCTGATTTCTGAAACCACAGTGTAGCATTTCCTAATTGAGTGGATAATTCATTTTCAGCTTCTTTATAAGGTACAACTTTGGCTGTTTGGCAGGAAAAAAATACTATTGTTAACAGGTTTAAAAGAAGAGATTTTTGAAGTAAGCGCATAATATTTCGGTTTTCTGAAGATATGGCACAAAACTAAGTAAAATGCGATACAGAAGTTCAATACTCATAGAAATCTTCATCAAAAGTTTTACCGCTATGTTCCCCGTCTTTCAGCACCCTTATAACCATCCATATAAGTACAATAGGAGAAATGCCAAATAAGAGCGATATAATTGGGTAGGGGAAGTTGAATGCTATCGCCAGCAGGTAAAAAAACAACAGAAACGTTGTTAAGCTTAAAGGAAAAATCAACTTTCTCATATTTGTAAAAACACGAGGAAAGCTGAAAAGTTTGCCTAAGCGGAAGGTATTTTAAATGATTTTAATCAGTGTAAATTTATTGGAGACTCTTAATAAATACCTCAAAGTTCCTAAACTAAATAATACATTTGAAAAGATTGCCACGCATAATTCTGCCCTGAAGTCAGCATTCAATGCTCGCAATAACCAATGATGATCACCTTCTCAGAATTTTCTGATGCAGGAGTAAAATGTCCGTGATCTAATTAATATTTTAGCATGAGATACCGGAAAATTAAGACTTTTTGGGAAAGTAAGTCTTAATTTTCCGGCATGACGGCATTTTATAGCAATCGAACTCTGGTTATCAGGAGACCCAGGATAATCGCCTCCGCTAAGGCTACAGGAATTTCCGGGATGACACTTAGAATTAAAATCAAATACTCTGGCTGAACTGAGGTTTGTCCGATGCTTTATTTTGAATATTAGGATCGAACAAACTGCAAATATTCCTCACAAATAACATTCCTTTTTCTGTTACCGTAAGCGAGTAATTACCTAGTACTAATAAGCCGTCCTCTTCCATTGATTTGAGTTCTTCGGTAACATTTTCGAATAAATGGGTCAATAAAACAGAGCTCAGAAATGATGCTTTACCCAGGCAGCTTATTTTTTTCATGAGAGAAGCTATTTCGACCTCATGATCCGTTAAGTAATGACCTGTAATTAATGGAAGAACTCCCTCCATTATACTATCCTGGTACTTCTCTACCACCTTTTCATTTTGTGCAAAAGCTAATCCTGTGGAGCTGATAGAGGAGCAACCCAAGCCAATCATCAATTCATTTTTATCAGTAGTGTAGCCCATGAAATTACGATTAAGATAACCATCCTCTTTGGCTAAGCTTAACTCATCATCCGGCATAGCAAAATGATCCATTCCAATATTTACATAACCCATTGCATTGAGCTGGCTTTTGGCCTGCCAATACATATTTAATTTCAGTTCAGGATTGGGTAAATGGCTTTCATCATAGCCTCTTTGGCTTTTACTTTTCCATGGCACATGTGCATAGCTGTACAAAGCAATTCTTTCAGGTTTAAAATCCTTTACCTTTTCTATTGTATCTGCCAGGGTTTCGGCTGTTTGAAAAGGCAGCCCATAGATTAAGTCAAAATTGATGGAGTCATAGCCTAGCTCCCTTGACCATTTTACGACATTCTCAACATTTTCAATGGGCTGCATTCTATGAATGGCCTTTTGCACTACAGGATTAAAATCCTGAATACCGTATGAAACACGGTTGAAACCTAATTTGGCTAAGGTTTTCAGATGCTCATATTTTGTGTTGTTAGGGTGACCTTCAAAGCTAAAAGCATGATCTTTGGCTATTTCGGCCTTCTCTAATATGCCTGTTAACAAAGTTTCGAGCGTTTTCGGTGCAAAGAAAGTAGGAGTTCCGCCACCTAAGTGGAGATTTTTAATAACTGGTTTTTCTCCTATTGCTTCCACATAAAGCTCCCATTCAGCTGATAAAGCTGTGATGTATGGGTTTTCTAAAGAGTGATTTTTAGTGATACGTTTGTTGCATCCACAATATGTACACAGGCTTTCACAAAAAGGAAGATGAATATATAAACTGATCCCTTTTTCTTCTTGCTGGTAATAAGCTTCATTTACATGAAATAGCCATTTTTTCGGATCGGGGGCTGATTCCGTCCAATGTGGCACTGTAGGATAACTTGTATAGCGGGGGATGGCTTTGTTATATTTTTTAACTAGTTCGCTAATCATCTTTCTCTTTTTTAGTATACACAAAACTACTAGTGTGAGCGAAGGAAAACCCTGACTTAAGTCATGTATAAAGCTGATATTTTGAAGTGAGGAAATGGTAGGGGTATTTAAATAATTAAAGGGTAGAAAAATTAAAGACTCGTACGTACAGTGATATGAGAGGCGTGCCAAAATCTACATGGAAAAATGTGCATATGGAGGAATTTCTAGGCGAATGGTATAAATAAAGTATTGAAGGTCAGGTTATTCTGACCTTTGCAAAGTGATTCAGTGAAATCAGCACGGTTGATTAACTGAGTTTATTATATTAAATTAGTTTAAGAATAATTCCGAGGTGTCGACTTTAATAAAGGTGATTGACAGTCATTATAAGATTAATAAAAGCGTTATATATAAGTATGAGTGATGAAATGATCCAAAAGTATATTGCCTTGTTCAATGCTAAACAAACAAAAGAGATCTTATCTTCTATAGAGTTAAGTAAATATGTTGAATTTTTACATTTTACTCCAGATAAAATTGGAAGAGGAAATATATTAAATAAGTATAATAAATCTTATAAAATGTATTTTATAAGAAATCAAACGGGCCAATGTATTGGTGCAGTATTAGATATGTGTGAAGATTTACATTGGTACATTCTATCTAAATATAGAAAGAAAGGTCATTTAACTAGAGCTATGAAAGAAGATATATTACCACATTTATTCACTAAAAATAGAAATAATCAAAGTATAACAATATCAAGGGGTTTAGGGCCTAAACAATATAAAGCTTCTGAATCTGTAGCGGTAAATTTAGGTTTCAAGATTGATAAATTAGAAGATTGTATTATTGGTAATCTTTCAAAAGATGAATTTTATAAAAGTATAATTAAGGGTGAATTAAAAAATCAATACAAAACTACAGAATGCCCTAAACATCAACTGTAATCTAAATTTATTCCTCCAACTGAAATTGATAATAAGCGCAAAAAATTAATTATAACTTTTCAGTGCCCTTGAAGGTTCATAATAATTATCTATTAGATAAACCACTTCTTCATAATCTTAATTAAACACAGTCATTAACAAATCCTCAACAAATAGTATTTAGTTTGCCTGTAATTTTTATTTTTGCATCAAAATAAACGCTAATTATGGGAAGAGCATTTGAATACCGCAGAGCAGCCAAGGAAAAAAGGTGGGATAAGATGTCCCGTTTATTTCCAAGATTGGCCAAAACCATCACTATGGCAGCCAAAGAAGGAGGTACCGATCCGGAAATGAATGCTTCTTTGCGAACTGCCATTCAGAATGCCAAGGCACAAAACATGCCGAAAGACAATATTGATGCCGCTATCAAAAGAGCTACCGGAGCGGATGCCGAGGATTATATTGAAGTTACCTTTGAAGGAAAAGGGCCACATGGTGTATTGATATTTATAGAATGTGCCAGTGATAACAACAATAGAGTAGTAGCCAATATTAAATCATATTTCAACAAAGATAAAGTAGGAGCGGCCCTGGTGCCTAATGGCTCTCTTGAATTTATGTTTTCCCGAAATGCAGTTTTCGAATTTGAAAAGACTGACGAAATGGACATTGAAGAGCTTGAGCTGGAATTGATTGATGCCGGGATGGAGGAAATTGAAGAAAATGATGGGCATCTTTATGTGTATGGTGACTATACCAATTTTGGCACCTTGTCCAAAAAGCTGGAAGAACTTAACATAGATGTGAAAAATGCCTCTTTGAAAAGATTTGCCAATAACCCGGTAGAATTTACCGATGAGCAATTGGCAGATATAGAAAAACTCATTGATAAAATTGAAGAGGATGATGATGTGCAGGCGGTTTATACCAATATTGCTTAAAGTCTGCTCTCAACAATAAATTGAAGAGCCTCTTATTATTTAGAGGCTTTTTTCTTTTCTAACTGAAAATACAAATACATTAGCACATCATATTCTAAATACTTAATTTTAGCGCATCAAGACAAATAAACATGAACTATCCATTAAGCGATCGCATCAATAACATGTCCGAATCAGCCACTTTAGCAATGGCTGCCAAAGCAAGGGAATTAAAATCACAAGGGATTGATATCATCAGTCTGAGCTTAGGTGAGCCCGATTTTAAAACGCCCAAACATATTCAGGAAGCTGGAAAAGCTGCGATTGACAGCGGTAAATATTTTGCCTACCCACCAGTGTCAGGTTACCAGGATTTACGTGAAGCAATTGCTGCTAAATTGCAGAAAGAAAACAACATTCCCAGTTCAGCTGAACAAATTGTGGTTTCTAACGGAGCCAAACAGTCGCTTGCCAATGTAATGATGGCATTGCTTAACCCAGGTGATGAAGTAATTGTATTTGCTCCTTACTGGGTGAGTTATGCTGAATTAGTGAAATTGGCAGAAGCTACTCCGGTTTTTGTCACAGGTACTTTAGAAAATGATTTCAAGCCAACGGCTGAACAATTAAAAGCGGCTATCACACCTAAAACAAGAGCTGTTTTATATTCATCTCCATGCAATCCAACAGGAAGCGTTTTTAGTAAAGCAGAATTGGAAAGCATTGCGGAAGTAGTGAAAGCCCATGAAAATTTATTGGTGATATCTGATGAAATTTATGAGCATATTAATTTTGGCAATGAAGGCCATGTGAGCATAGGCTCTTTTCCGGGAATGGCGGAAAGAACCATTACAGTGAATGGTTTTTCCAAAGGATTCGCCATGACCGGATGGAGGGTAGGGTACATTTCTGCGCCTTTGCCAATTGCCAAAGCAGCTACCAAAATACAAGGGCAAATTACTTCCGGTAATTCCTCTATTGCACAACGTGCGGCATTGGCAGCCATTACTGAGGATTTAAAACCTACCTTTGAAATGACCAAAATCTATCAGAAACGTAGGGACATGATGCTTGATTTACTCAACCAAATGCCTGGGGTTATCACCAATGTGCCAACAGGAGCGTTTTATATTTTCCCGGATATCAGCAGTTTCTTTGGCAAGTCTGATGGTCAAACTATTATCAAAGATGCAGATGACCTGGCTATTTATATGTTGAACAAAGCCCATGTTTCTGTAGTAACAGGTGGTGCTTTTGGGGCTCCTGATTGCATCCGTATTTCCTATGCAGCTTCCGATGATGAATTGAAAGAAGCCATGATCAGAATGAAAAAAGTATTAAGTGAATTAAAATAATTTTTGTTGATTGCTGTTGACTTTGTCTGCAGTAATTAGAATTAAAGAAGTATTTCGTTTAGTCTTGATTCCTTCCTAAAAAACATGAGGATTCAATGCTATTAAGATAAGTCAACCTTCCTTCTCCCATCGGAGAAGGACAAAAGGTTGAGGTATCAATAAAAGCTTATCTTAATTGCATTGGAAGGATAAACAAAAAGGCTTTAAACTAAGCACCATAATTAGAATAAGTAAAATGTCATTACAATCCATAGAAGATATATTTAAGGCCTTTGACCGATTAAAGATATTGGTGATTGGTGATGTAATGATTGATTCCTATGTGTGGGGCAATGTTTCGAGGATATCGCCTGAAGCCCCTGTGCCGATTGTAAATGTAAAAAGCAGGGAAAAGAGATTGGGAGGAGCCGCCAATGTGGCTCTCAACCTTCAATCCTTGGGAGCGGAGCCTATATTATGTTCTGTTTTAGGAGATGATGATGACAGCGGGATTTTTATCAACTTGTTGGAAAAAAGGAGAATATCTTCCCGTGGATTGGTGAAAAGCAAAGACAGAATTACCACTGTAAAAGAAAGGGTGTTAGTGGGATCTCAGCATTTATTACGGGTAGATTCAGAATCGTTGAGCATACTCAATGCCGCTGAGGAGGAAAGCTTGCAGTTGCAAATCCTTCAATTATTACCTGAAGTGGATGCCGTTATTTTTGAAGATTACGACAAAGGAACCATCACGGCCTCCATTATTGAGCAAACTATCAAAGCTGCTAAAGAGCAGAAAGTTCCAACGATAGTAGATCCTAAAAGGAACAATTTCTTCCATTATAAAGGAGTGGACTTGTTCAAACCTAATTTGAAAGAACTGAAAGAGGGACTGAACACTATATTTGAACAGGATGATATGGTATCTTTACAGACCCAAACATCCCGCTTAAGGGAACTCTTGAATGCTGGTTTTGTAATGACTACCTTATCAGAAAAAGGAGTTTATATTCAAGGCGAAAAGGAAGATCATCTGGTCAGCGCTCACAAAAGGAGCATTTCTGATGTGTCCGGTGCCGGTGATACCGTAGTCAGTATAGCGGGATTATGTATGGCATTAAAATTATCTCCTTACTTTACAGCTTCTTTGGCTAATTTAGGTGGAGGAATAGTCTGTGAGGAATTAGGAGTAGTGCCAATTGGCAAGCAACGTTTGTTAGAAGAAGCTTTAAAGAACAAGCTCAAGCTGTGAGATTTTCTAGACTCAAAAATGAATTTGCAGAATGGCTGAACAATGCCATTTATAGTAGTAGAAATCCTGTTTTAAATACAGTTTCCTCTCTCAAAGCATTTATATGGTTAGCAGCCACTTTATTGCTTTTATACGTTTTTGGCTTTGATGTTGAGGAAAATGATCTGCAACAGATATTTTTAGCACTTGATGTAGTACTTTTCATTTACCTCTTAACTTTTGTTACCCGCTTTATTTATTCATTTCGAAGATATGAATTCCTGAAAAATCATATTTTGGAAAGTATTCTGATTGTTATTATAATAATTAATGGTGTTAGTAATTATTTCTTTGATAATAAGATCATAGGTTTTTTTATAGCTAATATGGAATTCAAAAGTTATGAAGATGCTTATTTGACCTTTATTACTTTCTTTTTCATAATAATTATTACTTATGAAATAATTCAAGCCAGTGCTCTTTTATCAACACTAAAGACCAGGCCGGCCCGTACCTTTATCTATAGTTTCATTTTATTAATATTATTGGGAACGGGTATGCTTATGTTACCTTCAATGACTGTAAAGGAGGGGTCAATGTCATTTATCGATGCTTTATTTACCTCAGTGAGTGCCAGTTGTGTTACAGGATTGATTGTAGTAGATACGGCTACTTACTTCACTTTAAAAGGGCAGTTTGTCATTTTGATTTTATTTCAGTTGGGTGGATTGGGTATCATCTCATTTGCTTCTTTCTTTGGAACATTTTTAAAGGCAGGTGTTGGGATTAAACAACAGCTGATGTTACAGGATTTTTTGATTAGTGAATCTTTATTCTCAGCCAAAGGGCTTTTAAGGAAAATTATTTTGATCACATTTATGGTTGAATTCATCTCCTTTATATTAATCTTCTTTACCTGGGGGGAGGATGTAGTTTTCACATCGGTAGGTCAGAAATTATTCTTTTCGGCTTTTCATGCAGTAAGTGCCTTTTGTAATGCAGGTTTCAGCCTTTTTTCCAATGGGTTGTTTGAAAATGGAGTGGCTAGCAGTTATGTCCTACACCTGGTAATAGCACTTACATTGATATTGGGCGGGCTTGGTTTTTCTGCCATGCAGGATTTATTCAGTATTTCCAGCTTGAGAGCAAGGTTAAAAAGCCCTTGGAAGGATTGGAAATTAAGTACAAAAATAGCAGTTTACACTTCTTTGGTTCTCCTTGCTTCAGGTATGTTAGTATTCTATTTATTGGAAAGGAATAACACTTTGGTAGAGCAAAACCTTTTGGAAGGAATGATTACCAGTTTTTTCCAATCGGCAACTGCCAGAACAGCCGGCTTTAATACAGTTGATTTTGGTGCTTTAAGAACACCTACTTTGATATTGATTGCTTTTTTAATGTTTATTGGTGCTTCTTCCGGTTCAGTAGGTGGGGGTATTAAAACCTCTACTTTTTATTTATTGATTACTTCAGTAATGGCCACTTTGAGAGGGAAGGCCAAAATTGAAATAGATAGAAAATTTATTCCCAAAGAGTTATTGTTTAAAGCGCTTTCGATTTTCTTTTTTGCAGCATCTATTAATTTGATCGCAATATTTACCCTTACAATTACGGATAGTAATATTGCATTGTCAGAGCTTATATTTGAGCAGGTTTCTGCCTTTGCCACAGTAGGCTTGAGCACCGGTATTACAGCGGATCTCTCTTTGGCAGGCAGAATTGTCATTATCCTTTCCATGTTTATTGGAAGGGTAGGTACGCTTACTTTTGCTTTGGCGTTAAGCAGTCGTACTTCTACCAAAGGTTATAAATATCCGAAAGCACATTTAATGGTAGGCTAAATACCTGTAATCCCTCACTGATTTGGGCATTTATTTTCGCCCCCACTTCTTTTTAATAACACATCCTTTTATGTCATATTGGCATAAGTTTAATTTTGGTGCTATTTTCGCTAAATGAGTCATATGATAGAAATTCCTTTTCATAAATATCAGGGAACCGGCAACGATTTTGTTATGGTGGATAACCGGAGTCAACTGATTGATAGAAATGACAAGCAATATGCCCGAAAGCTTTGCGATCGTAAATTTGGAATAGGTTCTGATGGCTTGATTCTGATAGAGAATCATAAGGGATACGATTTTGAAATGATATTCTTCAATCCTGATGGCTCACAAAGTATGTGCGGTAACGGTAGTAGATGTGCCGTTGTGTTTGCTCAGGCACTTGGTATCATTGAAAATCACACTACTTTCCTTTCCACTGATGGTGTACATACGGCTACTATTAACAATAACATTGTTAGCTTAAGTATGAAGGATGTACCCCCGGAGAAAACACAGGCTTTCCCGGAGCATTTCATCATTGACACAGGATCACCGCATTATGTTGTTTTCACGAGCAACTTAAATCAAAAGGCAGTGAAAGAAGAAGGGGCTTTTATTCGTTACAGTGAAGAGCATAAGGAAAAGGGCATCAATGTGAATTTTGTAGAAAAGTTGGGAAAGCACCAAATAGCCGTGCGGACCTATGAAAGAGGAGTGGAGGATGAAACTTTGTCCTGCGGCACAGGCGTTACAGCTTGTGCCATAGCGCATGTATTGCATGGCGGGATTTCACCAGTGCAAATTAGCACTCAAGGAGGCGATTTAACAGTGAAGTTCGATTTGGAAAACGGCACAGCCCGAAACGTTTTTTTAGAGGGCCCGGCAAAGAAAGTGTTTAGCGGACAAATCAACCTCTAAAAACCATAGATTTAGTAAAAAAGCGTGTAAATTAGCGCAAATTTTCAATTAATATTTGAATAAAGAATGTTTGATTATATAGCAAAAGGACTCACCAAAATGTTCGGAACAAAATCCGGCAGAGATATAAAAGAAGTACTACCCGTGGTAGAGCAGATTAATGCTGAATTTGCCAAATTAGCCGATTTATCTAACGATGAATTAAGGGATAGAACCACCCAGGTAAGCAACCGGATCGATGCTTACCTTAAAGAAATAGATGATCAGATAGCTGACCTTCATACGAAGGTGAATGAGAATAATGAGCTTGATTTGCACGAGAAGGAAGCGATTTTTAATGAAATTGACGCTTTGGAAGAGCAAAGGAATGTGAAGCTCGAAGAAGTACTTTTGGAAGTATTGCCGGAAACTTTTGCTATTGTAAAAGATACAGCAAGAAGGTTTATGCAAAACGAACAGTTGGAAGTGACCGCTTCCATGTTTGATAAGAAAATGGCCGGCAAATTTGAGCATGTTAATTTAAGTGGTGATAAGGCCATATGGAACAACTCATGGAAAGCAGCAGGTACTGATGTAACCTGGAATATGATGCATTATGATGTGCAGCTGATTGGTGGCGTAGTATTGCACAAAGGGAAAGTGGCTGAAATGGCCACAGGTGAAGGTAAAACTTTGGTGGCTACTTTACCTGCATTCTTGAATGCCTTAGCCAGAAGAGGTGTACATATTGTTACGGTAAATGATTACCTGGCAAAACGTGATGCAGAATGGATGGCTCCTATCTATCAATTTCATGGTATCTCTTGTAACTGTATTGATAATTTCAGACCTAATTCCCCGGAACGAAGAGAAGCTTATCAGTCGGATATTGTTTATGGAACCAATAACGAATTTGGATTTGATTACCTGCGTGATAATATGACACGTGAAACCAAGGAGTTGGTACAGGGAAAGCATCACTTTGCCATGATTGATGAGGTGGATTCAGTGTTGATTGATGAAGCACGTACTCCTTTGATTATTTCAGGACCGGTTCCAAAGGGAGATGTACATGAATTTCATGATATGAAACCCCGGGTGGAGAGATTGGTTGCTGAACAACGAAAAGTAGTGTCCCAATATCTATTGGATGCCAAGCGGTTGATAAAAGAAGGTAATGAGAAGGATGGCGGTCTGGCTCTTTTTAGAGCATTCCGTGGTTTCCCTAAACATAAGCCTTTGATTAAGTATTTGAGTGAGACTGGTATTCGCCAAATCTTGCAAAAAACAGAAAATATTTATTTGTCAGACAACTCCAAATTAATGCCCGAGGCTGATGAGCCATTGTTTTTTGTTATCGAGGAGAAAAACAACAACATAGACCTTACTGAAAAAGGAATTGATTTGATCACCAAAGATGGAGAAGATGAATCGTTCTTTATCCTCCCGGATATAGGTGTGGAAATAGCTAAAATTGAAAATGATTCTTCTCTTTCAGATACCGAGATTCTAAAAAATAAGGATGAAATCATTAAAGATTACGCCATCAAGGCAGAAAGAATCCACACCATTAACCAATTACTAAAAGCGTACTCATTATTTGAAAAAGATACTGAATATATTTTGGTAGACGGCAAAGTGAAAATTGTGGATGAGCAAACTGGCCGTGTGATGGAAGGTAGAAGATATTCTGACGGGTTGCACCAGGCCATTGAAGCAAAAGAGAATGTAAAGGTGGAAGATGCCACACAAACTTATGCTACAATCACTTTGCAGAACTACTTTAGAATGTATCATAAACTGGCAGGTATGACTGGTACTGCTGAAACTGAGGCAGGGGAACTATGGGACATCTACAAATTGGATGTAGTGGTTATTCCTACCAACAAACCAATTGTAAGAGACGATCGCCAGGATAAAGTATATAAAACTGTTCGTGAGAAATTTAATGCAGTTACTGAGGAAATTGTTGAAATGAGCAATGCCGGCAGGCCGGTACTGGTAGGTACTACCTCTGTAGAGATTTCTGAATTACTCAGCCGTATGTTGAACATGCGTAAAATAAAGCACCAGGTATTAAATGCCAAGCAACATGCCAGGGAAGCAGATGTAGTAGCTGAAGCCGGAAAGCCGGGTACAGTAACAATTGCTACCAACATGGCAGGTAGAGGTACGGATATTAAATTAACCCCGGAATCTAAAGCAGCAGGTGGTTTGGCCATTGTTGGTACAGAAAGACATGAATCACGTAGGGTAGACAGGCAGTTGAGAGGTCGTTCCGGCCGTCAGGGAGATCCTGGTTCTTCTCAGTTCTTTGTTTCTTTGGAAGATAACCTGATGAGGCTATTCGGATCTGACAGGATAGCCAAACTAATGGATAGAATGGGATTGGAAGAAGGTGAAGTAATTCAGCATTCTATGATTTCCAAATCCATTGAAAGGGCACAGAAGAAAGTAGAGGAGAACAACTTTGGAACCAGAAAGAGATTGCTGGAGTATGATGATGTAATGAATTCTCAGAGGGAAGTAATCTACGAGAGAAGGAGAAATGCATTATTTGGAGAGAGGTTACAGTTGGACATTATGAATATGATGTTTGATACCGCTGAAGATATCATTCTAAGTGCTAAGGCTGTAGATGGTTATGATAACCTGCGTTTATCAGTGTTGAGTACCCTAGGAATAGATTTTGATATTTCAGAGGAGGAATTCACCAAATCCAGCGAGCAGGAGCTTACCAGGAAACTGTATGACAAGGTATATGATTCCTACAAAGGGAAAAATGACCAGATCAGGCAAAAGGCTTTACCAATTCTTAAAGAAATCCATAAAACCAAAGGGGCTACAGTAGAGGATATCTTAATTCCTTTTACTGATAAGAAAAAACAAATTGGTGTGGCCACTAATCTTGAGAAAAATATCCAAACGGATGGTAAAGAGATGATTCTTTCAATGGAGAAGATTTCTACCCTTGCCATTATAGATGAGAACTGGAAAGAGCATTTAAGAGAAATGGATGACTTGAAGCAATCTGTTCAAAATGCTGTGTATGAGCAAAAAGATCCTTTATTGATTTATAAGTTTGAAGGGTTTGAATTGTTCAAGAGATTTATCGGAAAACTGAATGAAGATACTGTTTCCTTCCTGATGAAAATGGATTTACCGGTTCAGGACAGTAGTCAGGTGCAGGCCGCTAAAACTCAAAGGCAAAGACAACAGTTGCAGGAAAGTAAAGCGGAATCCAGCTCGGTATTAAGTGGAGGAGGCAACAGAAACCGACCGCCTGTAGAAAAGCAAATGCCTGTGAAATCCGAGAAAATTGTAGGTAGAAATGACCGGGTATCTGTTCAATACACTGATGGAAGCGTTAAGAAAGATGTGAAGTTCAAGACAGTAGAAGAGGATATTAAGAGCAATAAATGTGTATTATTAGATGGATAAGTTAAGAAATTTTATAGGGCTCGTAATGTTGGTCATTGTGGTATCTGCCTGCGCAACCACCTCAAAAACTTCCACGGCAAGCAAAAGCTTCTCGGATGATTTAAGCGAATTCCGACCTGAAGTAGACACCATAAATATGGATGAAAGTGAATTGTCGAATCAATTTCGGGAAACAAAGGAAAACATATCTCCTGAAAATGACGTGACATCTACTATTAATGAGAAATTGGAAATATTAGCAGAGAATAATGCTGAAACAAAATATGTGAATGGTTATGCCATCCAGATTTATAGTGGAAGCAGTAGTTCTGATGCTTATGCAGCCAGAGACACAGCTATGAATTTGTTACCCGAAATTAAAACAACAGTAGAGTATCAGCAGCCTGTCTATAAGGTAAGGGTTGGTAGTTTTACAGAAAGGCTGGAGGTACAAAGGACTTTGCTCAAATTGAAGCCGGAATTCCCAGGGGCTATTTCGGTGCCCACGAGAATAAGAGTGAATTGATATGGATTTAAAAGAACGCATCAAATCGTTGGCAAAGGCCCATTTTGAAGAAATAAAAGCAACAAGAGAGCATTTGCATGCACATCCTGAGCTTTCTTTTCAGGAACACGAAACTTCCAAATTTATTTCAAAGAAACTGAATGATTGGGGAATACCCCATCAAACAGGAGTGGCTGACAACGGTATTGTAGTTCTCATTAAGGGGAAAAACCCTGATAAAAAAGTAACAGCATTAAGAGCAGATATAGATGCCTTGCCTATTACAGAGCAAAATGATGTACCTTATAAAAGTACCAACATTGGTGTGATGCATGCTTGTGGTCATGATGTCCATACTTCATCTATGTTGGGTACTGCCAAGATTTTAAATGAACTTAAAGATCAATTTGAAGGGACATTTAAGTTGATTTTTCAACCTGCTGAGGAGAAATTCCCCGGAGGAGCTTCAATAATGATTAAAGAAGGCGTTTTGAAAAATCCTGAAGTGAATAATATTCTCGGCCAGCATGTAATGCCTTTGATCCCCGTAGGAAAAGTTGGTTTTAGGAGCGGAATGTATATGGCCAGTGCAGATGAATTATATGTGAAAGTGATTGGTAAAGGTGGACATGGTGCCATGCCGGAAATGAATGTAGATCCGGTTATCATTTCAGCACATATATTGGTAGCATTGCAGCAAATTGTAAGCAGGCATGCCAGCCCTAAAATACCATCGGTATTGTCTTTCGGTAAAGTGATTGCAGAAGGTGCCACCAATGTGATTCCTAATGAAGTTTATATAGAAGGAACATTCCGTACTTTGAATGAAGAATGGCGAGCTTCAGCCCATCAAAAGATGAAGAAAATGGCTGAAGGTATGGCTGAAAGTATGGGGGCTAAATGTGAATTTGAAATCCGTAAAGGGTATCCATTTTTAGTAAATGAACCCAAATTAACCGAGCGAACCAGGGAAAATGCAGTTAAATTTTTAGGGGAAGAAAATGTAGTGGATTTGGATTTGTGGCTTGCTGCTGAAGATTTTGCCTACTATTCCCAGGAAATAGATGCGTGTTTTTATAGATTAGGAGTAAGAAATGAAGAAAAAGGGATTACTTCCTCTGTTCATACCCCTACTTTTGATATTGATAGTGCTGCCCTGGAAACAGGTATGGGATTAATGAGCTGGCTGGCTATTCAGGAGCTCAAAGCCTGATGATATTTCAGGAAGAAGAGGAAGACTGTTTTTTTATTTATTCAAATAGCATCCTCAACTCATTTATTAGCTCAATTCTTACATCATCATTAATGGCAAGGGCCAGCATGATAGATAGCACCAGTCCAATGCTGGCGTAAAGTACATCTCTTCTTAAAAGCTTAGTTGCTTTTTTAATACTTTTAGATCGTTTACTTTTTCTTCTTTTGCTTAGTGCAATGACCAATTCCCTACCACCCAGTAAGCCTATGAAAACCCAGGTTGTACTAATGGGAATAGTACTGATTACTTTAAAATAGTAAAGAAGTAGGGCATAAATAAGATCTACAAGCGTAGCCGCCCGGACATCGGTAACACCGGATTTTTCGTTTACAATGCCTTGTATTTTATCTCCTTTCAAATAGAACAATACGCCCAGACCAATGAAAATAAACCCGGAAAAAGCTACAAATTGCCAGGCACTTAAGCTTCTTGGCAGGTAAACAGCAATATTTGCAGCATCTTGTGAAATCCAGATCGACCATAATGCTCCGCTTGTTATCCATTGCAAAGGCATCCACCATTTGGAAGGTTTACTTCCTTTAAAGTACCGGGAAACATATTTTGAAACCAAAAACCAGATAAGTATGGCGGATATAAAAGCAATTATGTAACCTGAAAAGCTTTTTGTAAGCACTTTGACTATGGAATCAGCCTGAGTTGAAAAAGCACTAAGCAGTAGCACTGAGGTAGAAACCGGCATCCGGAGTCTGGTAAGAATTAACAGCAGAATAGGAGCAGCCAACTGAAGGAAACTAAATGAAGAGGGAGCGACATCAAATCCTTTAGAAGCTAATCTTTGATGACTTACATCCCCATCAAAAACATACCAGCTATAAAAAACTGTTGCAAGAAATATAATACCTATGTACAGCCACAAAATCCACCATTTTTTCTTGCTGTTAGAGGCTATAAAAGTTCCGATAGTTTGAATGCTATCGTTGGCAATGGCAGAATATGCGGCCATACAAAACCCTAGCCACATGGCTATTTGAGGATAAGGAGTAACTATACCACACAGAAAAGTTAGAACAACAATTAGTATAAGAAATGTTTTTTCTTTCCGGGCCAGTTCAAAAAGAAAGTAAGCAATTTCAGATAATCTGTTTCTGTTGTATTTTTCGAATGTGTTTTTACTCATCCCCCTATTGGATTATTTTTGCTCATAAAGCTAGTGATACCTTTAGCAAAAAGAGGTTAAGTAATTATTAAGCTTTCGTTTACTAATTCTATAAAATCCGGAAAATGTTCATACGTTTGTGCAAAGAAGCCTGAATGTTAACTTAAAATGAATTCAGCATCTTAAAAATTCTTAACAATTGCTTCACGTTTAAAAGTATAGTTCTTGAGAAGTTTAAAGTAATTTTGTGTTTTCATTTAGCGCTATAAAATAATCGATACATTAAAAGGAAATATTGAAAATAATCGACTTAAGATTCTCAAGCGGTCTTTGCTGATATTTCTATCTATATTTTTATTCTTATTTTCAATTGATTTTATAGGCCACTCGTTCAAATTGCTTAACCGGGATATAGTTGATTCTATCCTAACATTGACCTCCAATCCATTTATAGGGCTGTTTATTGGGTTACTAATTACCGCAGTGATTCAAAGTAGTAGCACAAGTACTGCCATGATTGTGGCAGTGGTAGCTTCCGGTTCAATAGGTCTGTCTGAAGCAATACCAATGATCATGGGAGCCAATATTGGCACTACACTTACCAGTACATTAGTGTCGCTCAGTTTCATTACAAAAGGAAATGAGTTTAGGAAGGCCATTTCTGCAGGGGTTGTGCACGATTTCTTCAACATTTTTGTGGTTATTATACTTTTCCCTCTCGAATATTACTATGGTTTATTGTCAAATTTAGCTACAGGATTTTCCTCTCGTTTGGTGGGCACAACCTTTATTAATTTGCAAACAGAATTAAGCTATTCTGTATTCACTAAACCTATTATTACTTTTATAAGCGACTTATTCCCCTATCCTTTGGTTTTGGCAATAGTTGCTTTCTCTTTTTTGGCGATTTCTATTAAAGTACTTTCCAAATTTTTATACCGATCAATTACCGGAGGCTCAAAAGAAATATTGAAAAGATATTTTTTTGGCGGGCCATATAAATCATTCTTCTGGGGATTGTTCCTTACGGCAGGGGTGCAATCCAGCTCAGTTACTACTTCAGTGATCGTACCTTTTGTGGCCACCAGCAAGGTGAGTTTAAAGCAGGCTTTTACTTTTATTTTGGGAGCCAATATAGGTACTACCATTACAGCCCTGATAGCGGCAATATTTAAATCGGAGGCTGCAATAAGCATTGCCCTGGTTCATTTGTTCTTTAACCTGATAGGGGTTTTAATCTTTCTTCCTTTTCCCTGGCTAAGACAGCTGCCCGTTATTGTGGCCAAGGAATTCGGTAGAATGGCGATGAATTATCGGATTACAGGATTTGTTTATATTATCCTGACTTTTTTTATTATCCCTTTTCTGCTGATTTCATTTAATAATGAAAGTCAAACCAATAGGGAATTAACTTACAGGATTTCAACTGATGGAGTTGAAAATTCCTATTTTAAAAAAGTAACTATTAAGAGTACAGAAGGCAATCCATTAAGTCATTGGTTTGTATATGATGAATTAAGTACTAAAGAACAGGTGAAAAATACTCCTTCAAAAGTTTTTGAAGTTAGCCGTAAAAACAAAAGAATCATTTTTGATACATTGACATTCCGTGTCGGGAAGATAAATGATTGCCTGTCCGGATATGTAGGAAGTGTAGAGTATGAAATTTGTTTGAAAAACATTTCGAAAAATTTTTCCTTTAATGAAACTAAGCTGGATTCTTTGTATTTGTATGAAATGGTAAAACAGGATGGCAGTGGTTCAAGTACTCAATTTTTAATAGATGTGGAAAAAAATATTTTAGTGATGAAGGAGGTGTTTGTGAATGATTCATTAATTTATGAGGAAAGGATTATTCAGGTTAATCCTGCACTTTAAGCTTTCCTATTACAGTCAATCTTTCAAATACTTTTTCCGTATGTGGCGCATCTTTCAATTCAGCAGTTAAATCCTGGCCTGCCCAGTGTTCATAATGTGTCCCATTTCTCCATAATTTCGAATCAGTAACATCATAGATAATACCTTTATAAGCAATCCAGATGTCAGGTTTGTCCTGGCCATTTCTTAATGCCAGTTGTTGCAGAGTGAATACTTGATTTTTTAGCATATTTCATACAAATTTATAAACATTGTCATGAAAGCACGCATAAACCTTATTTCTGTCTAATTTATTTATTTATATTGGCCGGATGAATGTGGATGAAGTAACATTGAATTTCAATGCAGAGGGTTTGTTATTGCTCAACTTCCTGCTTGCCTTTATTATGTTTGGGGTGGCGTTGGATCTAAAATTAGCAGATTTTAAGAGAGTTATATACAACCCGAAGGCTTCTGCCGTTGGGTTGATTTCTCAATGGCTGGTACTTCCTTTAATTACTATGGTCCTCATATTTCTATTTGATCCCCAGCCTAGCATTGCCCTTGGAATGGTTCTGGTAGCTGTTTGTCCGGGAGGCAATGTGAGTAATTTTGTGAGTAAGTTAGCCGGGGCCAACACCGCTCTTTCAGTAAGCCTAACAGCTTTAACTACCTCAGCTGCCATTTTTATGACTCCTCTGAGCTTTGCTTTTTGGGCTTCTTTTCTTAGCGAAACTTCCAGTCTGCAAAGTAGTATTTCCATCAATGTATGGGATATGTTCTATACCATTATTATTTTAATAGTAGTCCCGGTGGCAATTGGTTTGTTATTCAATCATTATTTTCCTGCTTTGACCAACCGGATCAAGAAACCGATTAATGTTGCTTCAATTCTGTTCTTTGCTATTTTTGTAGTGATAGCATTCATGAAAAACGCTAATTATTTTATTGAGTACATTCATATTATTTTCGTAATTGTATTATTTCATAATGGCCTGGCCTTTTTAGCAGGGTTTTGGATAGGGAAATTGTTCGGGTTGGAACTGAGTGATCAAAAAGCTATTTCCATTGAGACAGGCATACAAAATTCAGGACTAGGCCTGGTACTTATATTCAATTTCTTTGATGGAATTGGAGGGATGGCTATAGTGGCTGGTTGGTGGGGTATCTGGCATATTCTTGCAGGGCTTTCCATGGCATACTATTGGTCAGGGAAAAGAATGTTTGCTTCCTAGAAAGTGTTGCTCCGGTTCTTGTTTGAGTTTCCTAAATCACGATTGGCTCCGCAATAAGCATATTAGGACCTGCTTTGTATCCCGGCCAAGCCCGGTACTGACCTTTGGTCTGACCTAAGTGCTGCTTTTGTGGGATTACATTTTAGCCTCACCCCAAGCCCACTCCAATAGAGAGGGAGTTCGGTAAAGCTAAGCTTTACGGCATTCATCTTTTCTCCGACCTTTATCATCTAACAGGAGCTGCTTCCATTTGTCTGTCAATTAGCACCACAGATCGCCAAGGTTCGTGTCTCCACGAAACATTCTGCTTGCTGATTGGAAAGGCAATCACTAATGACAGATAATTGAGGTTGACAACAAATAATCCAACGCTCGTCTGTGAGGGCACAGTACGAAGGCGAGCAGGGCAGTCAGCGGAAAGGTTCAATACATTTTACTCACCAATATTTCATAGATCGCCAAGTTTCGTGAAGACACGAAACTTTTCCGTTAAAAGCTACGATTCAGTAAGGCCACAAAATAGTTACAATCAGCACTTATGGCTCAATCAATAAGCATATGCCTTACCTGATAAGAGATTTCAGTTCATCAACAATTTCTTTTTCTTGTTTTAATAGTTGCTTATTTCTAAACAGTAGGTAATGATTTTTGATTTTTTTCCTCAGATACTCTACTTCATAATAAATAACTGAAAATAGTGGCAAAGAAAAGACAACCAATCCTCCAATTATCCAGTCAAAAATCAAACTTAAAATTATCCACAGCAGGCCATAATAAATAGGGTAAAGAAAAGTGGAAACACCTACACGCAAAGAAATATGCCAGGTAGGATCTTTCACTCCTTTAATTATTTTATTTTCTATTATGTATTCAGGAATCGCATTAATTGTTTTAGCAATCAACCAAAATGGGAAACCCAGGATTAATCCCACTAATTGTATAATGAGAATCAATATGTTTGGTTTCACTATTTGAAAATCTTCAGTTAAGCCAACGCTTCTTGCCTGCTGGAAAAAATCAATTACCTTCTTCTTTAAAGAAATTAATTTAGTCTCATTGTCTACTAATTGTAATCTGATTTTCTCTAAACAGTCATTTTCTGCATGGACTAATGATTTCACATTTGATGACAAATCATGGGCATAAGGTTTTAATAGTTGCCTCAATTGCTCGAAAAGAGGGTATTCTTCTTTCCATTTAATATCCAGTATCTCTTTTTCAATACCTTCCCTTATTTGATCTGTCAGCTCTTTAAAGGCTTTCTGAGGATTCTCTTTGTACATCTCCTTGTAAGGCAGTACTGAAAATGGTTCACCATAATGAATGTAGACATCGTGCCAGCGTTCTGCATGGTTTTCATAATGCAAGCCAACAGGAATTATAGACAAATCCAATTGAAAATCATTTCTCTCTTCAGCCATTATGGCAATTCTTGCGGCTCCTTTTTGTAGAGGTCTTAAACTTCTTTCAATGGCATGGTTACCCTCAGGGAATAAAGCTACTACTCCTTTTTGATCAAATACCTGAAAACATTTTTCAAAAACAGTATCATTTTGCGAAACATTGCTCAGACCATCTCTTTTTCTATAAATAGGTAACAGCCGTATCAGGTCGAGTGCAATCTTCGCAAATTTGGATTTAAAAATATCAGCACGCACCAATATATATGGATTGGCTTTATAAGCAGTAATTCCCATGAGAATACCATCCATAAAAGTACTTTGATGGTTGGCTACAAAGAGTGCAGGCTTGGCATTTTTCACTTTCGGATAGCCTGTAATGATAATGTGTCTGAAACCAAAGGCATATGCGGCAGACACTAACCTTCTCATGCCTCTGAAGATTAATTTTTTTACTTGGTAGATCATTCGAATTTTTTGTTCAGCCGCAAATATAATAATTTAATTCATTGTCCGATTTTGAAAATATCTTGTACAGATACGTACAGTTTCCTTTTGATTTACGTCTCTATATCATAGAAATAGACATTTCGTCATTTGGCATTCATTTTGGCTTTATATTATAAAATACTAATTATGAGAAGAAGACTAGAAAGATCGAACGATAGAATAATTGCAGGTGTATGCGGAGGAATAGCCAATCATCTGGGTTGGGATCCAACTAAAGTACGTTTACTTTATATTTTACTCTCAATCCTTAGTATAGGATTTCCCGGGATTTTGGTATACATCATATTATGGCTTGTGATGCCAAAGCAAGGAATGATTTAATCCCTTTTATTTATTTCCCTGAGATGCTGAATATCTAATAAATCTTTGGGTCTTGCAGCTCTTTTTTTATTTTCAATAAGATCCGAGAGTTGTAAAAACTGTCTATGTTTTCTTTCCAGATTTTATTCATTTCTGTGAATTATAACTTCAAAGTTATTTTTGTTTCGGTTCTTATCCTTTTCAAATTTAGTAGGGAAATCTTTCATCCATTCACTCAATTCCAGGAAGGCATAAAAACGGTCTATAGGAGCCAATTTGAGAAAGGCTTCTCTTTGCTGTTTGTTACTTTCTTCTTTACTTTGAAATCGCATTTCCATATTGCAATATACGGATTATGAATAAGTTGTTCGTTTTTTAACATCTTCGAAATGGTTTCTTTACCGAATAAACAAATACAAAAAAGCCCGGACCATTGGTCCGGGCTGAATAGGGAGTAATCATGAAAATTCAATTACGCTCCCCCCGCTCTTTGTAACTCCTCCAAATCTATCTGCTTCTGATTTGATTTAAATTTGTCACCTAAACTAAACTTATAACGAAGATTTAAGCGGAAGCCTTGTTGATATTGATATTGGCCTACAGCCGTTTCATTTCCGTTGATATTGGATGAACCATTATATTTATAAGTTCTGAAAATATCATTTACACTTGCTGAAACATCTAGTTTATCATTTAAGAAAGACCTTTTGATGCTCATATCCATAAACCAGAATCCATCCATATTATAAAGTCCATATACGTGCGGGCTTTGATAGGAGGCTAGTACCTCTAACTTAAAATCATTGGGCAAGCTAATGTTATGTGTACTTCTGATGTTGAACATACTTTTGGCATTTAACTGGCCCACTCCTTCAACAGTTGATTTAAATTTCTGATAAGAAAAAATGGCCTGTGAATTTGACTGCCAGAAATCAGTGATTTGTACAGGAGCTAATATGCTAAGGTTAGCATTTTGCATTTGGTCGATATTCCCAATATTGAAAACAGTTTGATTGGTTTCCGGATCCACTAAAGGTAATTCTCCTATGAAATCCTTTCCTATATCGTAGCCTATTGTTATGTTAAATTGCTGAGCGATTACTTGAGTAAAGGAAATGCCATCCGTAAACATAGGCTTCAGAGCCGGATTACCTTGTATGTAGGAATAAGGATCAGTGTACATAATACTTGGATTAAGAAATATATATCTGGGTCGGCTAATTCTTCTTGAATAGCTAAAATTTGTTTCGTAATTATCAGTCCATTTTTGCTGTATGAAGATGCTTGGAAAGAAGCTGGTAAAGTCTCTATTGATTCCCTGCTCTGATTGTAGGGAAGTTCCTAGCATTTGTGTATTCTCTATACGCATTCCTCCTTTTACTGTAGTTTTATTGGAAAACTTTTTATTAATATCTATATAGCTTGCACTGATTTGCTCCCGATATTCAAAATTGTTTGTCCGATCAGGATCATTGAATCTATCATCACCCTCATTGATATAGAATTCAAGATCATTATCTGAATTTACTACACTGTATTTGAATCCGGCTTCTAATTTTATGTCATTTTCAGGCAAATCATGCGTATAATCGGTTTGAATGCTGTAGATATCGAAGCTTGAAGGGTTTTCGGTACTTAGCTTTTCATAGGTTTCCGAACTTTCCATTGTAAAATAGTTTTTGAAAGTGGAAGTTCCATAGGTGTTTAAGTCAGCGAAACTTCCATCAACATTAAGTTTGCTATGTTCCGTGAATTGATATTGAAAAAACGCATTTACGGTATGGTTCAATTCCTCCGTTTTAGTATTGTTAAATGCGTTTACTTTCCATTGTGCACTCCCTTCCCGTACATTATTTCTTGTGTCCCAATTATTATCGCGGAGTTTACCTATTCCCCTATAGTTGAGGCCTATTTGTGCTTTATCATTCATTTGATAATCAACACCTACATGCAGATTGGCATTTAATAATTTCCGTCTATCTTTTACGGTTTGTGTAAGCTCAAAATCAGTCGCCTCTACTGTTCTTCTGGCTGTCATATCTCTCAGGAATGGGCGTGATCCTGCATCTGCATTCACAAAATAGGTGATTTGATTCTTTTTTCCATTAAGATTAAGCCCTGCGGTATTAGTATGGGCACCATTGTAGCGATAATTACTAAAAACCGCACCATTTACACCTCTTTGTGCATTCTTCTTAAAGTTGATATTAATTACACCACCAGCTCCTTCCGCGTCATATTTAGAGGAAGGGTTGTTAATTACTTCGATGTTCTTAATGGTTTCGGCAGACATCCCTTCAAGCATAGACTTCAATTCCGATCCACTTAAATAAACAGGCCTTCCATCTAATAAAACCCTTACTCCTTTCTTGCCATTGACTGAAAGCTCTCCATCCTGGTCCATCCAAACGCCCGGAGATTTACTTAATGTTTCTAAAGCTGTGGTACCATCATGTAGGCTGGTGTTTTCCACATCCATCACAATCTTATCCGCATAGGTAATGAATTGTGGTCGCTTTCCTTTTACTTCTACGGCATCAAGCATTTCTGTTTTTTCCGATAGCTTAATTTCTCCTAAAGAAAATCCACTTAAAGATTCTTCATGAGAAATATCTCTGTAATATTCTTCCAGCCCCATCACAGAAATTTTCATTAGGAAATTTCCTTCGTCTTTTAAGGGCAGTTGAAACTTCCCCTCCATATCTGAAGTGACACCGGTATTTAAACTGCTGTCAGGGAGATTAAGTAATAGCACATTGGCAAAAGGTACAGCTTCTTTATTCTGGTCTGTTATTTTACCGCTAATGCTTTGTGCTTGGATATGCAATACAGTGAATAGCATTATTGCTACAATTCCGATTGTTAAATTTAAAGTTTTCATTTTTTCGGGGGTTAAATTTGTAATTGATTTGATACAAATTTGCCCCTAGAGGATGTGTTTTGAGCTATACTTTTGGATGAAGCCGGAGTATTTCAATATGAAATGGAATAAAAGCCAAATGAAGTATTCCAGAAAACTCACTAATTTAGCAATTCAAAATATTCATATGTATGGAAAAATTATTTAATAAAAAGAATGGGAAGAGATTGCTTCAAGCGATCCTCACTTCTTATATTTTATATTATATAATGGCGTATATTTTGAATGGGGAATTCCATAATCCGCTTGAAATGCTCTCAGTAGAATTCCTCTTTGTGGCTTTATATATGAGCGTAACATTTTTAGTACTCACTTATATTTCCTCTTATTTTAACGGAATAAGTTATAGACGTCAGCAAACATGGCTGATTCGATTTTTAGAATTACTGTTAGTTATTGTTGTTGGTATTGCCTTAAACTATATATTATTTATAGTTCCGACCAAAATCCGTTATGGAAATGACATTATGCTTCAACAGCCGGATGGTCGTACGCGTTTAATTTATGCACTTCACTTAATAGTGGCTTTGGTATATTATTATTTCGTGGAGCGGATTCAAACTCATCATCAACTAAAAGAAATAGAAATTGAAAGTGAGAAACTTCAAAAAGAGAATAGTCAGGCTCAATTAATGGCCTTAAAGAATCAAATTAATCCTCATTTCTTATTCAATAGTTTTAATATTTTAGATTCTTTAATAGAGTTAGATCCTCCTAAGGCGCAGGAGTTTTTGGAGAAGCTTTCTAATATTTACAGGGTTTTTCTTGAAAACATTAATAAAGACCTGATTACTTTGGAAGAAGAATTGCAGGTAATGGAAAGTTACAAAGCTTTGCTTCAAACCCGCTTTCAGAGTCATCTTGAAATTAGAATTGATATAAAGAAGGAAGATAAAAAGCTACTGATTCCACCAGGGGTGAGCCAAATGCTGATGGAGAATGCTATCAAACATAATGGTTTTAATAAAAACCAACCGCTTTGTATTGATATCCACTCATCGAACGGGTATTTAGTTGTTAAAAACAATAAGCAAAAAAGAAACGAACCTTCTACATCTACTGGTATTGGCTTAAAAAATATAAAATCGCGATATCAGCTTCAAAGCAAAGAAGCAGTAATCATTGAAAATGAAGTGGAAGATTTTACAGTGAAAGTACCATTGATCAAAAGAGTTGAGGTATGAATTACGTGATTATTGAAGATGAATTTTTAGCTGCTCAATTACTAGAAAAGAAAATAAAAGAAATACGTCCAAAATGGCGTTGCATTGCAAAGCTGGAATCGGTAGTAGAGGCCACCACATTCTTAAATGAGTCAATGCATTTTGATCTTTTGTTTTGTGATATACACTTGTCTGATGGTAATAGTTTTGAAATATTTGAGCAGGTGAATGTTATTCAACCGGTTATTTTTACTACTGCATTTGACAAATATGCCATTGAGGCCTTTAAGGTGCATAGTATTCATTATTTGCTGAAACCGATTAAGAAAAATCAACTGGAAGAAGCCATAGATAAATTCGAGAGCCAAAATTCTACTGATTTGAATTTACAACATAAGCGGGTCGATGCTTTATTACAGGACAACCGAGAGAAGGGGAGAAGCAGGTTTTTAGTCAAAAAAGGGCAAAATATGAGAATAGTTCCTGCGGAAGAGATAGCTTATTTTTATTCTTCCGAAGGTCTTACTTATTTGATTCATAAATCAGGAGAGAAACTTCTAATCAATGAAACACTCGAACAGTTAGAAGCTGTTCTTAATACATCCGAATTTTTCAGGGCTAATCGTCAATATATTATTCATATTAGTTCCATTGCCGAAATAGAGCCTTATTTTAAGGGTAAGTTATTTGTACATTTGATACCAAAACAACAGACTGATTGTGTTGTAAGCCAGGCAAAGGCTACTCCTTTTAAGGAATGGGTTAATGTCTAGATTTTTTATGATGCTATTTATGTTTTGTCATTTTTAACAAGATAAAGTATATTGAGTAAAATTGTAACAGTATGCAATCCAAAGCAAAAACTCCTGATGAATATTACCAAAGCTTGCCTGAAGACAGAAAGAAAGCAATGACTCAATTGCGTGAAATCTTAAGGGAAAATTTACCATCAGGCTTTGAAGAAACAATGACTTACGGGATGCCTGGCTTTGTAGTACCTCATAGTTTGTACCCGGACGGTTATCATGTAAATCCAAAGGATCCTCTGCCTTTTATAAGTCTTGCTTCTCAAAAGAATTTTATTGCTTTGTATCACATGGGCATTTATTCTTCCCCGGAATTATTGACTTGGTTTCAAACAGAGTATAAAAATCAGGTTCCCACTAAATTGGATATGGGAAAAAGCTGTATTCGTTTAAAAAGCCAGAAAAATATCCCGTATGAGCTCATAGCAGAATTGGCCTCTAAAATGACTGTTGAGGAGTGGGTTCAACTTTATGAAAAAGGTTTAAAATCCTGACATAGTTTTTATTTTACTCGCCCAGCATAAAAACTGCATTGGCAAAAAGTAATCTTCCCTGGTACCAAAAACCACGGAATAAAGGATCATCTATTAAATAAATCATTTTTCCTCTTCCCATATTTTCCACACCAAAAACCAAACTTTCTGCCTGGTTCTTATTGGCCTTATAGCCCGCAAATCCGCTTACCAAATAATTATCCTTCTTCAAATAGCCAATATTCCAAGCCTCTTCAAGGTACTTATAAGCTTCTTCCGAAGTTTTTAATGAGAAATATTTCCCTGCATATCCATAAGCCAAAGGGTGTGTGTTGTCCAGCTGAACTTCATAAATAGCACCAAAAATGCTTCTTTCCAGCGCCTTTCTCTCAGCATTTGCATATTCTTTTAATTGAGTCTCCAAAGTATCTTTTTCAATGGGCTTGCTTTCCAGCGAACTGGCATCCGAATCTGCCCATAAACGATTGGAGGCTCCAAGATTGATTACATTCCCTCCATTTTTTACAAAATCTAATAAGTCCTTTTTAAGAAAATCCTTTACATCATTATAATAACCTGAAGGTAAAATGACTGCATCATAACTACTGAAATCGACCCTAGTCAAATCATCTGTTCTGATACTGGTAATTGGGTAATTCAATTGGCGTTCGAAAAAATGCCATACTTCTCCGTAGGCCAATGAAGAAACACCATCTCCCATAATTACAGCTATATTGGGCGCTTTAAGATAGGTGAACTCAGCTGACCCTACATCATATATTTTATCTGCAAAACCTGTAGTTATTGGTTGGATGGCAATCTGGTGTTTTTTACTGATTTCACTCAACTTCTCAGAAAGATTTCCAATAGCTTCATTATTCCTTTCAGTAATAATCAAAGTACCTCTATCAAAAGATTTTCCCGCAAACTGACTGGGTTTGTTAGCTACTTTTACTTTCACTTTTTCTTTTAATAGGCTAGCCAAAAGCTGTGCATGGGTAAAGCCTTGGTAGGGAATTAAGTAAGCATAAGCTTCTTTTACTTCAAAATTTCCTTTTTCCTCATCATTGGTTTTATTGGCATTAATTCTGGTTTTTACTCCATAAGTTTCTAGTCCGTAAGCATAAGGCAAAGCCCAGGCTGTAATGTCATAGGTGAGGGAGTCACTATAATTGGGCTTAGGATCAAATAAAGCTTGAATCAAAGTGGATTTGGGTTGGTAGGAGGAAATGACCAAATCATTTGTGTGGGTAGTAAAGCTACTTTCTTTTCTCTTAAAATAATCGTATCCCTTTAAGGTTTGTTGACTTCCCACTTCACTGTATTCGATTTTTTGTTTGTCCAGAAAAGACTTTAAAGCATTTATATCTGCACTTTTTTCTGTGGACCATTTCACTACATATGCTTTGATAGGATCAGTCGGGTTATTACGATTTTTATCAAAATACGATTTGAAATTACTGTTCAAACGCTCAGCACTTTTGGAAGCAATTTCCACAGTACTCATTCCCGTGGTATAGTGATGTGCTATTCTGTCTTTTAAAGTGAGGGTGTCACCATATTCAGTCAATACCCCTAATCCGCCCATACCACCACCGGCTTGCTCGTAGGTCATACCAATAGCTCCATTAAAGGTAGGATATGTATCCCCATAACTTGGATAGAACAAATCAAATCTCTCACGGGTAAAGTAGAGCCAGTTGTTTTTATCGAAATACTTTGCATGATTTTTTCCGATTTCAGTCTGGAAATTGCGTTGCCATGGTGTGATGACTTCATGGAGAGGCTCTGCAGCCGGGGCAAAATAGTAGGGATTATCCACATATTGCTCATGAAAGTCTACATGAATATGAGGCATCCATTCATGGTAAGCTTTTATTCTTGCTTCCGATTCTTTTTGTGTTTGCCAGGCCCAATCTCTGTTGAGGTCAAATAAATAATGATTAGGTCTGCCTCCCGGCCAAACTTCTCTATGCTCTACGGCATCTCTGGAAGGGTCATAATTTTTTGCTCCATATTGCCAGTAGTAGTTGGCATAACGATCTCTTCCATCAGGGTTTACACAAGGATCAAGAATAACCACAGTATTTTTCAGCCATTCTTCACTCTCCATTCCTCCTGTAAGTAGTGAATAAGCTGTTTCCATAGAGGCTTCCGTAGAAGAAGATTCATTTCCGTGGATATTATAGCTCAACCACACAATGCTTTTATTGTTGGTTTCTGCATTGCCAGGTACTAAGCCTGTTGTTTTTAGCTGATTAGTACGGATAACCTCTAATTGTTCTATGTTGTCTTTAGAGGAAATTATCACATAATACAAAGGCCTGTTTTCATAGGTTTCTCCATATTTTTGCATCACTATTTGCTCAGAGTTCTTAGCTAAATGTTGAAAATAAGCTACCACCTGGTGATGGCGGGTGAAGTTTTCTCCAAGTTCATAACCTAAAAACTGTGATGGGGACTGGATTTCCTGAGCTGAAACAACAGTTGTGGAAAGAAATATAAGGATAGGTAGAAAAAGTTTTTTCATATTATTGTATTTGACTATTAAATACGCTAATTAAATCTAAGTCTACAAGTTAAGTTTGTATAAGTGGTAATTTTTTAGACATAAAAAAAGAGTCATTCAACTGAATGACTCTTTTCAATATAATCTAAACCTAATTTTATTAATTCCCTCTTCCTGAACTTCGACTACTGTTACTTCTTGATACAGCGCCTGAACTTTTTCCAGATCTCGAGCTATCGGCTGATCTTGTAACAGATTTATGAGAACTGTTACTCGTTCTGCTTGTGCTTTTTACAGTGCCAGCACTTCTTCGGTCATTCGAATTACTTACAGTTCTTGTTGCAGGCGTTGAACGTGTGTTTGAATTAGCAGGAGTGTTACTTACACTTCTGGTATTACCACTTGAACGTGTAGAACTAATAGTTCTGCCATTTTCTGATGATGAATTGCCTACTGACCTGGTGCTACCAGATGAACGGGTAGTGCCAGAGCTCCGGATTTGGCTATTAGACCTCGGGTTAGCATTGGCAGTTCTTGTTCTATCAGAACGATCATTATCAGCATTTCTAATCGATTCAGGTCTGCTATTACGGGCACTGCTCACAATTCTACTATTATCAGCAACAGCTCTGTTTGACCTGTTATAATGGTTGTCAGCATATCGTACGCTTTGTGGCCTCACCGGTTCCCTCATATATTTTGGCTGTGGGCTGTATACATAATGGTTATGGCCACCATAGTAATAGTAATTGTTCGAAACTCTCTGGTTTACATAATATCTTTCATGATATCCGCAATGTGCAGAACAATAATGATCGTATAAAGGATAATCAACATAATGTTGAATTCTTAAGATTCTGGAATATCTACCAAATTGTAGTTCTGTGAAAAAGCCATCTCTCTCCAAAAGTATATTATAAAATACTCTTCTTCCACGAACTACTCTATTTACGTGCACCCAGTTATGATATGGATAGTAATCGTAAATTTCATATTCTATAGCTGCAGGAACATTCCATGCATGTGTAGTTCCAAAAGAAGCAACGATATGAAAATTCTGAGCTGATGCTTTAGGCTGGTTCAAGATGAACAAAGCTACTAGCACACTGAACGAAAGTAAAATTGGCTTCTTCATGACTTTAATTGTTTGATGTATAAAGTCTGCTTCCAAGATTGATGCCAAAAATTATTTCTGTTAGTTAGCTGCTATGGTTTGACTCAGGTATTTGTTGATTTATATAGCTGTAAATCAAATGATTAGAAAGATTAGAAGAGTGGTGGAAATATTTTGTATCACTTTTGAATTTTTTTTCAATACCCCCAAAACAGTAGCGGTTGTTGGAAAAAGCTTTTGCAATTAATTAAATACAAACTTCAATGACGGGCAAGGAGTTACAGAATTCGATTTTGCAATGGGATTGATTTGCACATATCAATCTTCAATGGAGTAGGCTGTTCTGGTAACGATGCTTCTTCCTAAGGTGATTTCATCAGCATACTCCAGTTCGCCACCAATTGGAATTCCTCTTGCAATGGTGCTGGTTTTTATGCCGAATGGCTTTACTTTTTTGGTGATATAAAAAGCGGTGGTGTCACCTTCCATGGTGGGGGAAAGGCCTAAAATAATTTCTTTTACTTCAGACTCAGGATTTGAAATTCTATTAATTAAACTATCAATAGTTAGGTCATCTGGCCCAATTCCCTCAATTGGGGAGATAATCCCTCCCAATACATGATACAAACCATTATACTGAGAAGTGTTCTCAATAGCCAATACATCTCTGGTATCTTCCACCAGGCAAATAATGGATTGATCTCTCACTGTATTACTACAAATATTGCAAATGTCATCATCCGAAATGTTGTGACATTCTTTACAGTACTTGATATTTAATCTCATATCCACCAATGCTTTCGACAAATCCTGAGTGAAATCTTCTTCCTGTTTTAGTAAATGCAAAACCAGCCTTAAAGCTGTTTTCTGACCTATCCCCGGTAGTCTGGAAAAATTAGCTACTGCGGATTCAATGAGTTTTGAAGAGAATTCCATATTATTCAATCTCGGCATTAATGCCGGCATCTACTATTCCTTGTCTGAGGGGGATTAATTCTACATAGGAGCCTTTCTTTACAGCGCACTTTCCTTTATAATGTACTAATAAAGTGCATTGCTCTGCTTGTTCTGCACTATGCTTACAAATACGTACTAATGTATTAATGACGTGGTCAAAAGTATTTACCTCATCATTGTAAACAATCAAATCATTAATTTCCTCATCCGAAATAGTTTCAACTAATTGTTCCCTTTGGTTTTCCTGATGTTGATGTTGTGACATAATAAAAGTTGTCTTGTTTATTGTTTAACCCATTATATAAAGCATTGTTATAATTAAACTGCTTAATATCACGCAAAAATACGAAAAATTAACCAACTTCGAATCCAGAATCGATAGAAACGCTATGAATCCATTGTTGGTCATTACTGTAATTTCATCATATTTTATTTTATTGATGGTAATCTCCCACTTTACTTCTAAAAGTGATGATAATTTAACATTTTTTACAGCCAATCGCCAGTCTCCCTGGTATTTGGTTGCTTTCGGAATGATCGGAGCATCCTTGTCAGGAGTTACTTTTATAAGCATTCCCGGAGAAGTCGGTAACACAGCATTTTCCTATTTTCAGGTAGTTTTGGGCTATCTGGTAGGATATTTCGTGATAGCAACTGTTTTGTTGCCTTTGTATTACCGTTTGAACCTTATAAGTATTTACACTTATCTGCAACAAAGGTTTGGTAATTTTTCCTATAAAACAGGGGCTTTTTTCTTTTTACTTTCGCGCATTGTGGGATCTGCTTTCCGTTTATTTCTTGTGGCAGGTGTATTGCAGATTGCTATATTTGATTCATTTGAATGGCCGTTTTCCGTAACTGTGGCAGTCACAATTGCTTTAATCTGGCTTTACACTTTTCGTGGAGGTATAAAGACTATTGTGTGGACAGATACGCTTCAGACGTTATTTATGATTTCTGCAGTAGTAATTAGTATTTATTTAGCGAAAGATAGCCTGGACATGAGTTGGACTTCATTAACAGAGCGGGTTTCCTCTTCAGGTTATTCTAAAATATTCGTATGGGATTGGCAAAGTGGGCAAAATTTCTTTAAACAGTTTATTAGCGGAGCTTTTATTGCAATAGTAATGACTGGTTTGGATCAGGATATGATGCAGAAGAACCTTACCTGCCGTTCATTGCGGGATGCCCAAAAAAATATGTTTTGGTTTTGCATTGTATTGGTGATAGTTAATTTCCTGTTCCTAAGCATGGGTGCTTTATTGTATATTTATGCAGAACAAATGCAGATTGCTATACCTACAAGAACTGATGACTTATATCCTATGCTGGCTTTAGGGCATTTCCCGGCTATTGCAGGTGTGGTGTTTCTATTAGGGATAGTGGCAGCTGCTTATTCCAGTGCAGATTCTGCTCTTACAGCCCTGACTACCTCATTTTGTGTAGATTTTCTGGGTTTGGGGCAGGATGATAAACCCATTTCAAAAAAGGTGAGAATAAGAGTACATATTGGGTTTTCAATAATACTTTTCCTGGTGATTTTAGTTTTTAAGGCTATAAATGATGAGAGTGTAATTACAGCAGTTTTTAAAGCTGCAGGTTATACATATGGACCGATTTTAGGTTTGTTTGCTTTCGGCCTTGTCACTAAATATTCTCTAAGGGATAAATTGGTACCTATAGTTTGTTTTTTATCCCCCATCTTATCTTACATCATCAATATCAATTCTGAAGCGTGGTTTAACGGCTATAAATTTGGTTTCGAAATATTGGTGGTAAACGGGGTACTCACTTTCATAGGCCTGTTTTTGTTGAAGGTAAAGAATGAAAATTATCGCGCGTTATAAAATTATGCAAGAAATTTGATGATGTACCTATGGATTTGGCAGATGCGACATTAATTGTAGCCTCAGAAATTACAGGTATTAAGGAAATAGCAAGTATAGATTCGGATTTTTACATTTACCGAAATATTAGAAATCAGTATTTATCCAATATCTTTCCTTTGGCTAAGGTAAAATAGGGAAAAGCTCACAAAGCTAATTCTGTTTTAGGATCCCAAAATACCTTCTTAAAATCCTGAATTTGGTCTTTCACTACTTTAATTCCTTCTTCCTCTAATCTGTTTTGCATGGTATCAGGGGTTTCAAAATGCATTTTTCCGGTAAGCAGTCCATTTCTGTTCACCACTCTATGGGCCGGCACATCTGGCATAGTGTGCGCACTATTCATGGCATAACCCACTATTCTGGCACTTCTACCGGCACCTAAATACGTGGCAATGCTACCATAAGAAGTTACTCTTCCAAAAGGGATTAAGCGAACAACCTGATAAACCTGATCGAAAAAATCATTGTTTTTGTTCATATCTTATGTTGACTACGTTTCGTTTCCTATTTTTGTATCTAATATGGCTAAATTACTATTTATTTTTTTATTCAGCTTGGTATCAGTAACGAACCAAACTTTTTGTAAGGCAAGTAATATTTTGTTGTCGGATTCATTACACAAAATCTTTTCCGTAAATCAGAAAAAAGGTATAAAAGATAGTAATGGCAAGGTGGTATTGCCTGCTATTTATGATGAATTGGGCTGGTCGGATAATTTGTCCCGGCCACACATCAATTACCTGGGCTATAAAAAAGATAAACTATGGGGGTTGTTTGATGCTGAACTTAATCCTGTAAGCCCACCTCAATATGTTGCCCTCTATCCTTTGAATGAGGATTTGTATATCGCATCTATAAAAGGTAAATATTCGCGTACTAATTTTTATGGGTTAATTGATAAAGAAGGGAAAGTTAAAACCAGGTTTTCTTATCGTAATTTATTACCGGCCGGAGAGTTTATTATTGCAGCAAGCAAGCAAAATAATACAATCCAATTTGGACTCCTGAATTCAGATGGCAAAAAGCTACTTCCTTTTGATTACTTTCAGATAAGGCATTTAGGTTCAAATAAGTTTGAACTTACTGAGAATTCAGGAGAAAAGTCGTTAATTTTTTTAAATAAAAAGCCTGAAGTAATTCATCAAAACCTGGATAGTATTTCAGATTTTCAAGATGGAGTGGCCATTCTCTTTAGAAATGGCAAGCAAGGTTTGATAGCTGAGGATGGTAGATTGCTTTTGCCCTTGAAATATAAAGAAATTGAATGGAATAATGGGAAGAATATTTATGCAACTACTTTAGATCAGTGGCAAATCCTGGATCAGGAAACTAATTTGGTTCAGGAAATAGCTGCCGATACGGTTTTCTTTTTGAACGATTCACTATTGATTAAAAACACTGCTGGCTTTTCCGAAGTCTATCATTTTCATGATGAAGAGGTATTGTCATCTTTAAAAGGGAAGTTTTTGGGTGTATTCGGAGATTGTTTTATCCTCAAAAAAGGAGGGTTAATCAATTTAGTATCAGAAGATAGTTCGAAAAGAAATGTGGGTTTTTCAGGAGAAGTTTACTGGAATGAGGATTATTTTATAGGAGAAAGGAAAAAATTCTCCGGTAATAAATATGAGTTAATCAATAAAGCAGGAGCCACAATAGTAGCTGATACATTTCATTTTATGCCTAATTCCATTACAGTTAGAAAGAATGGTTTTTGGGGCTTGTATAATTTAAATTTTCAGGAAGTTATTCCCGGTTTATATGATGAAATACAGCCAGTGGGTAATTCTCATTATATGGTAAAATTCAGGAAAAGAATGGGTGTCATTGATGAAAGCAATAACTGGATCATTTCACCGGAATACATCCAATTAAAAAAGATTGGTATTGGGATTTACCACGGAGTAGATAAGTTTTTAGTGGAATTTATTATTTCGGGAAGCCATAAGGCAGAAGCGAGGCTTCACTATGATATTTATGGTGATATAATAGTAGAGACGGATGTGCAAGAGAAGTTCAGACTTGTAGATGAAAGAGGAATTGCAATAACCGATTTTTCCACCGGAAGTTATGCAGGCCATAATGACAAAGGAATTCTTTTCCGGAATGGTGATAAATTAAGTTTTTATAATTCTAGCGGTCAAAAAACGTTTCAAATAACTGGTTATGATACGGTATTTCTGAGTACTGATGAATACATTCCTATCATAAAAAATAATAGCTATGGTTTTATCAATTATCAAGGCCTTTTAAGGATCGCCAATAGATATGATTCAGTGAGGAATTTTCAGGAGGAATTGGCTGCTGTGAAGATCAGAAATAACTGGGGGTTTATTGATCGCAGTGAAAAGCTACAAATACAACCCTATTTTTCAGAAGTTTCCGATTTCAGGAATGGTTTTGCAGTGGTTAAATTGAATGACAAATACGGTATAATCAATGCTGAAGGAAAGTATGAAATTGATGCTGATTATGATCAGATAATAGAGCTTAATGGCTTTTATCTGTTAAATAAAAATAAGCAGTGGGGAGTAGCCGATGAAAATGGCAGAGTTTTGAATTATCCTTCTTATGAGTCAATAGAAGTCTTAGGAGATTATTTCAAGGTCAAAAAATATGGAAAGTACAGAATTCTGGACAAGAATGTTCATACAGTTATTGATAATCAATACGATAAAGTAATTTATGATGAGGAGCGGCATTTATTTCTCTGCATGAAACGAGGTGAAAAGCATCAGGTTTTTCTTACAGATTTGTTAAAAGGTAAAAATCCATAATACTTTAACTTGAATAAGGAATAAGTAGCATACATTAAAAACTCCAATTCATTCCTATAATAAAATTGCGGCCGACAGCTGATATACCCGAAGAATAAGGTCTGTAAAGTTTATTCGTGATGTTTTCTACTCCGAATTGTGCACTTAATCCATTCTTCCATCTATATTCTGATTTCAGGTTTAATGTGATCCATGAAGGAGAGTAAGGATTTCCGCGATCATCAGTGGCATAAATATAGGCTTTGTTCCTTTCCGAGGGAGCAAGTTGTGCAAAAGAAATTTCCCCGTTAAACAAGGTATATAAGTCAAATTTAAAACCATTATTACTGTAGGTCACATGAGCATTTCCGTAGCTGGGAGGCACATGCCTCAAAGGCACATTAGTCAATTCATTATCATCCGTTTCAATACCCTGTTGCCAATTATAAGCGCCTGATATTTTGAAAGGATTTAAATTCCACACCGCTGAAACTTGTACACCATATACTTCTGCAAAACCAATATTTTGAATAGCTTCTACTTTGCTTAACGTACCATCATACATGATGCTGTCTTCCCCGTTCAGGTGGAAATCCCTTCTGGCCAAAGCATTGTTGAGGTAAGTATAGAAAATGGAAACATCAAATTTCAGCTGATTTTGAATACTGAAAGTAGTTCCTAAATCTGCACTGTAAGCATATTCCGGAGCCAAATCTGCATTGGGCACAATCACAATTCCAGGCTCAGAATCAAAAACTTTCCCCACATCATCAATGTTGGGTGCCCTGAAACCTGTGGATAAATTACTGTAAAGTTTAACCGTTGGCAAAGGGAGATAAACTGCCCCAATACTTCCATTTAAGGCGCCTTTTGATAATTCAGCTCTCTCAATAGGGAAATTAAAAAAGTCAGAATTGAGAGGTGCATCAATACGGAAATGACTAAATCTCAGTGCCGTATTTGTTATTAATTTGGGGCTGATTTTCCATTTTAGTAAGGTATAGAGTCCATATGAATCCATTATGGAATTATTAGGATATCTGGATTGAATCGGACTGGAATTTTCGTTGTTGATATTCTTTTCTATTCCTTTTGAATTTACTTTGTTTAGCCAATATTCCGCCCCGTAAAACAAATCGGTTTTTTTAGACAGTTTCTTGTCAAAATCGATGGTGGCTGTATAGGCGTTTACCCTTTCGGTTCTGTTTCTTAAAATATTGGATTGATACCTTCTGTCATTTCTGCTTTCTTCAAAATATTGATAGGATAGGTTTAATTTTAGGTGATCATAGAGCTGAGTTGTATCTGTAAGAGTCCATTTCAGTTGCTGCATTTGCCATATTTGTGGGCCATAGTACCATTCAGCATTTTTATACTGATCATTGCTTTTTTCCGTTAGCCTGTCATACCTGGGAATATCTGAGCTTTTGCCATAGTGGAATGCATACTGAATGGTGTTACTTTTATTAGGCTGATAGGCAATTTTCTGCATCATATTGAATTGGGAATAAGCTGTTCTTTTTTGTAATTCCGGCTCGGGATTAATCAAAGTGGTATCTATTCCATTAAGGGTAGTTTGGAAAGAATCCCTCAGATATTCCTGAGGTCCGTTTTTGCCCATTTTCAAATCCGAATAATTGCTATAACTAAAGCTGCTGATGGATGCCCATTTCTTCCAGGATAACTGTACATCAGCATGTCCGGATTTTTCTTGATTGGCTGAAGAAAACCTTGTGTTCACAAGTCCTTCTACCTTAAATTCTTCGTTAAAATGAGGACTTAAAGTATGGAAATCCATTACTCCGCCTATGGCATCACTTCCATAAAGGACAGAGCCAGGGCCAAAAAGCACTTCTGTTTCTTCAATGTTTTGAGCATCTATAGAAATAACATTCTGAATATTGCCACTTCTGAAAATAGCATTGTTCATCCTTACACCATCTACCACTAATAGTAAGCGATTTGTGGCAAACCCTCTAATCATGGGGCTTCCACCACCCATTTGGCTTTTCTGAATATATACATGATTAGCCAACTGTAGTAGATCTGCTGCTGTCTGAGGATTCTGAAAATTGATCTCTGCAGCTTTTATAGATTCTATTTTGGCGGGAATTTCTTTGGATTGCTGTTCCCACCTATTGCCGGAAACCACCAACTCGTTCATCATTTGGTCAGCCAGGATCAAAACCACTTTGAAGTTTAATGCTGCCAATTCAGTAAAAGATATTTTCTTTTTATTATAGCCTAGTTGCCTAATTTCCAAAGATTCATTTTTATCAAATTGACTAATGTCAGCCATGCCATTCACATCCGTCAACACCGATAATCCTGATTTTTTCTGATAAACCTGAGAATAAGGAAGGGGTTGATTCTTCTCAGATAATACCTGAACTTGTATGATTTGTGCCAGGATTGGGCAGTGAAAAGCACAAATAAAAATAAAAAATATGATTATTTTTTTCAATTCAATTGGTTAAGGTGGTTTTATGCAAATATGGCATTAGAATGGTGATTTGACAATATAAATTGGTTTAAACGGTCAGTTTATTTTTTTTGTAATTTATCTTACATTTGTAATTTTCCCTTAGTTTATTTTCGATAAAGACTGAATTTTCCCTTATATTTAGATTGTTTTAGGGGACAAACAAAATAATCAATTCCAGTTCATGGGGTATAAAATGAATCATGCGTCAGATATTGTAGCAGAAAATGACATGCATAAATTGCTACAAATGATACAGTTAAGTTCACCTGCCTTGTATCATGGGGAGATAGGGCTAGCATTAAAAAGTCTTTTAAAGTTTTTGGAAGAATCATTTAATTCCAAAGAAAGTTGGATCATTCAACAAGACAAAGATGACTTAAGTCTGTTATGGAATCTGGATAATCCATTAGTTAAAGAAGAAGTACTTCTTGGAGACAAGATTTGTAAAAAAATTGATAAGACTTTTTTCCATATTGAAATTGAAAAACCTTTCTTGATCCACCAACACCATCTGGTTTTCCCTTTCGAGTATAATGGAATAAATATTTGGGTAGGGTTCTCAGCCCCCAAGCCCATTGAGTTGGACAATGGTGCTAAATTGTATTGGGAATTAATTGCTGAAAGACTTAGGGAATTGTGCACTTGTTATTTGCAAATGACAAGCAGGAAAGAAGAAAGCATGAGGTTTGAGACAATTTTTGATCAAATGCCTCAATCTATTGTTTTTTCCGAGGAGGAAAATGGACCGACCTTATTAAATAAGGAAGCATTAAAACTTTTTGAGTTGTCTTCGGGTCAATCTGTTATTAGTTTTGAACTCTTTTCCCAAAAATTTGCACACCTTAAGGATAAGGTCATCAATAAGGCGGAAGTTGATTTGATGGGGAAAAATATGTTCAGCCTGGGAGGTGCTTTTCCTTCCAGCTTTGGTGAAGACTGGATATGGAAGTTTGAGAATAAAGTACTTAAAGTCATCCGTAAAAACGCCAGGATCAATGGAAAAAAAGGTGATTTATGGGTCTTTGATAATGTAAGCGAACTTTATTATGCCAATGAACGATTAAATGCATTGTTCAGAACATTGAATGTGGCTTACGATGAGATAAATGCCAACTTATCAGAATTCCAATCCAAATCAACAGGCAAAAAGAGTATTACTGATTTGGAAGCTGAAGAATCCAGGATTATTCAACAGTACGATAACAATGATATTTTTGGTAAAGTAACCCATGATTTAAGAACACCTTTTGCAAAAGTCTACACTATTGTTCAGTTGCTTCTGACAGATCACCAGGAGAATTTATCGGAACAACAAGTTGAAAGAATCAATTTGATTAAACAAGTGGTTGCAGATGGTTTGCAAATTGTTAAAGGATTTCTGGATACCGGGAATATGGTATTGGATGAACAAAAATATAAACCTGAAACTGTTGATCTCCATTCCTTAATAGATGAATGTCTGGTGCCATATGAACTTTTATCTGCCAGGAAAAACATCATTTTCATTACCCAGATTTTAGGAAAGAATATGCAGTTGGAGGTAGACAGAACTTATCTGAAGCGCATAATAGATAACTTAGTATCAAATGCCATTAAATTCTCTCCTTTCGGAACGCAGATCAACTATACAGTTACAAGAGAGGGGGATAATATCATATTTTCGGTAAAAGATCAGGGGCCGGGCCTTACTGAAGATGACAAAAATAGATTGTTCAAGAAGTATCAACAGCTTTCGGCCAAGCCAATAGGGACTGACGAATCTACCGGATTAGGTTTGTATATAGTAAAAAGTATGGTGGATAAAATGGGTGGAAAAATTTGGGTCGAAAGCGAACATGGTAAAGGATCCAATTTTATTGTTTCATTTTTTTCTTCACAAACTTAAACTTCTTTTAATTTCCATCGACCTTTCCTGAACCAAATGATTGAAATGATGGCAAGTAAGGAGAATGCCGTAATAATAGCTGCATAAACCCCATCTGTTTCCCAGCCCAGATTAGTAGCCAGATAGTAGGAAAGAGGAATCTGAATAACCCAAAAGCATATAAAATTTATGATTGTAGGGGTTTTGGTATCCCCGGCACCATTAAATGCATGACTGACAACCATTCCGTAAGCAAAAAATATGTAGCCAAAGCAAATATAACGTATTGCTTTAATAGCTTCGGCCTTTACTGACGCCACATCAGTGAATATTCCTACTATCTCATGGGCAAAAATGTAGAAGATCAGGGAAACGGAGAACAAAAAAATCACATTATATCTGGCAGCCAACCAAACAGATTTCTCCGCACGTTCCGGTAGCTTTGCACCTAAATTTTGCCCTACCAAAGTAGCTGCTGCATTACTAATACCAAAAGATGGAAGTATGGTAAATATAATAATGCGCAAAGCAATGGTATAACCTGCTAAAGCTTCGCTGCCAAATTGGGAAATAATACGGGTAAGAAAAATCCAACTTGCAGATTCAATCAGGAACTGTCCTACCCCGCCTGATGCAATTTTTATTAAGCGGATAATAATGGAGAAATCAGGCTTTAACTGATTCAAGCTAATACGGATAATCCCTGTTCCTTTTAACAGATGATATAATTGATACATAACACCCGTTGAGCGACCAATAGTGGTGGCAACGGCAGCTCCGGCCACACCCATTTCCGGAATAAAGCCCCAGCCAAATATAAATAAAGGGTCAAGAAGCATATTCAGGATATTACTGATCCAAAGGGCTCGCATGGCTATGGCTGCATTTCCTGCTCCCCTGAAAATCCCATTAATAAGGAAGAGCAACATAATAGATCCGCTACTGGCGAATAAAATTTTAGTGTACCATTTTCCCTCTGCAATAAGATCAGCCTCACCACCCATCAATCTTAGAATATCCTCTGCAAAAATAAATCCCCCAACACTTAAAACCAGTGAAATAGCAAGTGTAAGCAAAATAGATTGAATGGCTGTAAAAGATGCTTCTTTGGGTTTTTTCTCACCTATTCTTCTTGCTACCATGGCTGTGGCTGCCATGCTAAGGCCAATTCCCAAAGAATACACGATAGTAATTACAGATTCTGTCAAGCCTACAGTGGCAACAGCATTAGTACTGATTTGACTTACAAAGAAAACATCCACCACTGCAAAAAGTGATTCCATCACCATTTCCAATACCATAGGAATAGACAAAAGAATGATGGCCCGGCTTATTTTGATATTGGTAAGGTCTTCATTAGTGCCTTTTATGGCATATTGCAAGAAATAGATGTACTTTCTCAGCCTTTGAAACATAAATCGCTAGTTACAGAAAAAGGTAAAGATTTGATAATCTTTAATCGGTAAAAATTAATGAAATTTAAAGTGTGAAAATACTTGTTTAAATTCGACATTCAATAAACACTTTCAAACTTTACTTATGAATAGATTATTTATACTGATTTGTCTGATACTTTTACTATCTGCCTGCGGGAAAAACATGAAAAATCCAGAAAATATAGATTGGCAAGGCCATCGGGGAGCCAGGGGGAATTTCCCGGAAAACACCTGGCCTGCCTTTAAGTATGCCATTGATCAAGACATGACCACTTTGGAAATGGATGTGGTAATTACTAAAGACAGAAAAGTAGTGCTCTCACATGAGCCTTTTTTGAATTATCAAATTTGTAAAGATACAGCAGGTAATCAAATTCCTGAAAATGAAGAACTGAAATGGAATATTTATCAACTGAATTATGAAGAATTAAAGAGATGCGATTGTGGCGCTATTCAAAATCCTAATTTCCCCGACCAGCAAATAGTTAAAAAGACACCTAAGCCATTGTTGCTGGATATTATTCAAAAGGTTAAAGATTATTGCGAATCAGAGAATAAAGAATTGCCTCATATGAATGTGGAAATTAAATATGAGGAGGAGATGAAGAAAATATTCCATCCCGACATTGAAGAATTCAGCAATTTGGTATATCAAGTACTTATTAACAACTATCCTCAGGATAAATGGAACATACAGTCATTTGATTTCAATGTGTTGAAGCATTTTCATACAACCTATCCCAACGTGGAATTAGCTGCACTGGTATATGAAAACAACAACTGGCAATCTCAATTTGAGGAGTTGGGTTTTGTGCCTGACATTTACAGCCCTTATTTCGAGTTGGTAGATGATCAACTGATAAAAGATTTGCATGAACAAAATGTGAAAATTACACCCTGGACAGTCAATGATGAAGAACAAATGGAAAGGTTGCTGACTTTAGGTGTAGATGGTATTATTACAGATTATCCGGAATTAGCCAACAAATTTCGTAAGAATCCCTAATTTTGCCTAAATTTTTCAAGTACAAGCTAATGTCATAACCATTAGTTTTTGCATAATACTTAATCGTTAAGAAATGTCCAATAAGAAATATGATGTTTATGGCATAGGAAATGCCCTGGTTGATATTGTCACCGAAGTTTCAGATAGTTTTCTGAAAGAAAATAAAGTGGAAAAAGGAGTGATGACTCTTGTGGAAGAAGAGAGACAGAATCAGTTATTGAAAGCCATGAAAATTACTGAAGAACACATGCAAGGTGGTGGCTCTGCGGCCAATACTTTGGTAGCCACCAGTCAATTTGGTGGTAAAGGTTTTTATTCTTGCAAAGTTGCCAATGATTTTGAAGGGATTTTCTTTTTGAAAGATCTTAAGGCAAATGGAATTGACACTTTTCTAACTCTGGAGACTGCTCCACAGGGAACTACGGGCAAAGTGTTGGTAATGACCACCCCTGATGCTGAGCGTACCATGAACACCTATTTGGGAATTACTTCGGATTTCTCAGAAAATGAGATTCATGAATATGCCTTGAGGGATTCAAAATATTTGTACCTGGAGGGATATTTAGTGACCTCGGAAACTGGTTTGGCAGCAATGCAAAAAGCTAAAAAAATTGCGGAGGAAAATGAAGTGAAAGTGGCACTCACTTTTTCTGATCCGGCTATGGTAAAATACTTCAAATCACAAATGGAATCTATCGTAGGGGCCAGTGTAGATTTACTGTTTTGTAACGAAGAAGAAGCCATGCTTTTCACCGGAAAAGACACTATTGAGGCCGCCAGGGAAGAATTGAAAAAAGTAGCTAAGCGATTTGCTATTACCCAGGGTAAAAATGGAGCCATGATTTACGATGGAGATACTTTTATTGATATTGAGCCTTATTTGGTAAAAGCAGTGGATTCGAATGGAGCCGGTGATATGTTTGCCGGAGCATTTTTATATGCTATTACCAATGGACATAGTTTTGCAGATGCAGGTAAATTGGCCTCCTTGGCCAGCTCCAAAATCGTGACCAAATTCGGTCCAAGATTAGAGTGGCACGAAGCCAAAGAAGTTTTACACAAACTACATAGCTAAACATAAATAGTTCGTATGTTGAAAAGCCTTTTTGTGATGATCAAAAAGGCTTTTTTATTTTCCTTTAGTTTGATTTTTAGTGGATACAAGCCATGGAAAAGCCTGGCATATCCACATCATTTGGGTGTCTTTTCAATTTTAATATAAAATTAAATAACCACTCAAAAAATATTTTTCTCATAATGTCAGATGTAATATTTATATTATATTTGGAAGTTATTTATGAAAATAGTTCAATCTAAAAAAACAATCTACCGATGATTAAAAAACTGAATTTTGTATTTTTCATTCTGGCAGCAGTATTTTCTGCACAAGCTCAGAATAAGCAAATTGAATTTAAAGAATTCGATTTGGATAATGGAATACATGTAATATTACATCAGGATAACACCACTCCGATAGTAGTGGTATCTGTGATGTACCATGTGGGTTCCAAAAATGAAAACCCCGAGCGTACTGGTTTTGCCCATTTCTTTGAGCATTTATTGTTTGAAGGATCCGAAAATATTAAAAGGGGGGAATTTGATAAATATATCACCAATGCCGGAGGCGTAAATAATGCCAATACGTCCAACGACAGAACTTATTATTATGAAGTGTTACCTTCCAATCAATTGAAACTGGGTCTATGGCTGGAATCTGAACGATTGCTACATGCCAATATTGACCAGGTAGGAGTGGAAACCCAAAGAGAAGTTGTAAAGGAAGAAAAAAGACAAAGAGTAGATAACCAACCCTATGGATCTATTTTGAGTGAAATTGCCAAAAGGGCTTATACGGTTCACCCTTACAGATGGACAACCATCGGTTCTTTGGATCATTTAAATGCAGCCTCACTTGATGAATTTATGGATTTTTATGAAACTTTCTACGTACCAGAAAATGCTACTGTTTCTATTGCAGGTGATATCAATATGGATGAAGCCAGGGAATTAGTTGAGCAATATTTTGGAGACATACCAAAAGGTAAGAATGAAATTCCCAGACCGGATATAGTAGAGCCTGAGCAAAAGGAAGAAGTACGCGATACTATTTATGACAACATTCAACTTCCTGCAGTTATCCAGGCTTATCATATGCCGGAGCAAGGTTCTGAAGATTCATATGCTTTGGAAATGCTAAGCACTGTTTTGTCTGGTGGGCAAAGTGCCAGAATGTATAAATCATTGGTAGATGAGCAGCAAAAAGCCTTACAGGTTGTGGCCATACCATTTTCTTCTGAAGATCCTGGTTTATATTTATTATTTGGCTTGCCTACTATAGGTGGCAACTTAAAAGATTTGGAAGAATCAATGGATGCAGAAGTCAATAAACTGAAAGATGAATTGATTACTGAAACTGAGTTTCAAAAAGTGAGAAATCAGGTAGAGAATGATTTTATCTCCGGTAATAGTACGATGACCGGTATTGCTGAAAGCCTGGCGAATTACCATGTGTATTTTGGTGATGCCAACTTGATTAATAATGAAATTGATAGATATATGGCTGTTACAAGAGAGGACATTCAGCGTGTTGCTAAAAAATATCTTACAAAAGACAATAGGGTTGTGTTGTATTATTTACCTAAATCTCAACAAAACAACTAATTCATCTATCATTGAAATTTAAACTAAATATAAATGAAAAGTATAGTTAAATTATATTTAAGCGTATTATTTGCTTTGGTAAGTACCTTGGCATTTGCACAGGTTGACAGGACAAAAGCTCCTGAGCCAACTGCAGCCCCGGAAATCAACATTGCCAAACCCTATTCATTCACTCTGAAAAATGGACTGAAAGTGTATGTGGTGGAGAATCATAAATTACCGAGAGTTGCATTTTCATTATCGTTGGACAGAGATCCTATTTTGGAAAAGGATAAAGCAGGATATGTAAGTATGGCAGGCCAGCTTTTGACCAAAGGAACCAAAAACAGAACAAAAGCAGAGTTGGATGCTGAAATTGATTTTATAGGTGCCAATATTAATGCTTCCTCTACAGGACTTTATGCTACTTCCTTAACCAAGCATAAGGATAAATTGATGGAATTGATGACAGATATACTCTTTAATCCTGCTTTTCCTGAAGACGAATTGGAAAAGTTGAAGAAGCAGACATTATCTGGTTTGGCGGCTTCCAAAGATGATCCCAATTCAATTGCTTCTGATGTAAGAGGTACTTTGGTTTATGGAAAGGATCATCCTTATGGTGAATTTACTACAGAGGAAAGCGTTGAAAACATAACCCTGGCCGATGCTAAAAAATACTATGAAACTTATTTTAAACCAAATATTGCTTATTTGGCGATAGTGGGGGATATCACTCCTAAGGAAGCCGAAAAACTGATTAAGAAGAATTTTGGCAAATGGGAGAAAGGAAATATTCCAACAGCTGAATATGCTATGCCAAAAGCTCCGGAGAAAACTTACGTGGCTTTGGTGGACAGAGAAGCTTCTGTACAGTCTGTCATTAATGTGACCTATCCTGTGGATTTAAAAGTTGGTTCTGATGATGTAATCAAGGCAAGGGTACTTAACCAAATTCTTGGAGGAGGTTTTTCTTCCCGCTTAATGCAGAATTTAAGAGAAGATAAAGCTTTTACTTATGGAGCCCGCTCTTCATTAAGTAGCGATAAATTGGTAGGTAGCTTTACGGCAAGTGCAAGCGTGAGAAATGAAGTAACGGATAGTGCTGTGTATGAATTCATGTCGGAATTGAAGAAAATTACCACAGAAGGTGTGACACAGCAAGAGCTTGATGCAGCAAAAGCTTCTATTGCAGGTAGTTTTGCAAGGTCTTTGGAAAGCCCTCAAACAGTGGCTTCATTTGCTATTAATACTGCTATTTATAATTTGCCTGCGGATTATTACACTAATTATTTGAAGAGACTAGAAGCTGTTACTTTGGAAGATGTAAAAGCAATGGCTCAGAAATATATTCTTCCCGGAAATGCCAACATCCTTGTAGTAGGAAAAGGCGAAGATGTTGCTCAAGGTCTGAAGCAGTTCGGTGAAGTGAAATATTTCGATAGAAAAGGAAATGAGTACGATCCGAAAGATAATATGGAAATTCCTGAAGGGGTAACAGCTCAAACTGTTATGCAAAACTATTTTGCAGCTTTGGGAGGAAAGGAGAAATTGATGACTGTAAATAACATGAAAATGGTTTACGAAGCATCTGTTCAGGGTCAGACGATCAATCTTTCTTTTGTGAAAAACAATACCGGATCCATGCAGGAAGTAAGTATGATGGGAATGGTTATCACAAAATCTGTTTTTGATGGAGAGAATGTAAAGGTAGTTCAGCAAGGTCAGGAAATTCCTGTTCCGGATGACAAGAAATTGGATTTAGCAATTGATGCAAAGGTTTTCCCTGAACTTCATTATGATGAACTTTCTATCGGTTATGAATTAAAAAGCATTGATGATTTGAATGGGAAGAGTGCTTATGCAGTAAAGGTTACAATGCCTTCAGGAAGTACTTCTACTGATTATTTTGATCTGGAAAGTGGACTTAAGATAAAATCCCTTACTACTCAAAAAACGCCTGCTGGAGAAATGACAGTCACTCAGGAATTCAAAGCTTATGAAGAATTTGATGGTGTAAAGGTTCCTTCCAAGTTATCTATCAATCAAGGAATGCCTATTGATGCTACATTAAAATCAGCTGAAGTAAATACTGATCTGGCTGATGATGTTTTCTTAATAAAATAAAAATAGAAAGATTATCCTTTCAGAAAGCCTTGATGTTTCATCAAGGCTTTTTTTATAGGTAGCCAGCTACCTTATAAGCTGCATAACCCATCCATTCCTTGAATAATATGTGCCATTTCATAAGGGCTTCATAGCTTGGGAAGAACATGGCTGGTGAAAGGGCATCATCTGTAGTGAGATAAACTGTTGGGAATTTAATTACCTCAAAACCTTGCTTTTCAAAACAAGCAGCTGCCCTGGGCATATGGCTTGCACTGGTGATCAGGAGGATACTCTGCTCTTTTCCGATATAATCGAGAGCCATTTCTGCGCTTTCTACTGTATTTCGTGATTGATCCTCAATTTTTACTTTTTCAATAGGAAACCGGATAGACTGGAGGTAATTCAATAACACCCTTGATTCCTGAAGATCTGATCTTAGCGCAGTAGCCCCACCACCCGAAATATATAAAGTATCAATGATATCCTGTTGAAGCAAGGCCATTGCCTGTAACAAGCGGTCTGCATTTTGTTGAAAATAAACTCTGTCGTCAGGCATCTTTTGTGTATTGGTCATGCCTGTGAGGAGTACTCCATAGTGAAAAGATTGGTTCTCTAGTTTTTCCATGGGAAGCGGGTCCGTTTCCCAAGCTCCGAGAAATGAATTGGCCAAAAAATCGTTTGTAAAGAGGAGGAAAAGACTAAATCCGGCAATCGCCAAATATTTTCTCCATCGATGTTTATGGAAGATGAAGTAAGCCAACCAGCATAGCCCAATTAAAGTGCTGGGAAGGAATAAGAAGCTGATGGTTTTGGAAAGAATAAAAAACATAACCGATAAATTTTCTCAAAACTATGAAAATTAGCGGTTATGTCTGTGAAAAATTTACGTAGCTAATAAGCTGTTTAGCGGAATTAGGTAAATGATAAGTTTTTGAGAAGCTTCAATTTATCAAAAGACTCTTGCAGAGTTTTTTCTTAAAAAAAGGAACCAGCTTTCAAATTCTTAATAACTGTTGAGATGATCAAATAGCCAAGGTAAATCCAGGGCAATCCATGAAACATCAAATCAAAATAGTCTGTAGCCTGCATGCCTACCCCTCCGCCTAATATCCATCTCACTTTTCCGAAAAAGTGAGGTTCAGGCACAAAAGGAGCAAGGCCTAAGGTTAAAGTCCCCACAATTGCTATTGCCCATTTGTTCTTTAGCATATCAGGCTATTTTTTCAATTTGGTTGATAATACTTTGAACATCTACAACTCCTGCTTTCCTCCATTCTATTTCTCCATTGCGGAATAGTATCAGTGTGGGAATACTTCTGACACTGTATTTCAGAGCAGCTGTTTGGTTCTTATCTACATCTACTTTGATCACTTTCACTTTTCCTTTCATTTTTTGAGCGACTTCCTCCAAATAAGGAGCCATTGTTTTGCAAGGCCCACACCAATCGGCATAAAAATCTACCAAAACAGGTGTTTTATCATTTATCAAATCGCTAAATCTAGCCATGACTATTTTGTGTTTATGTATTGATTCCAGGCTTGAATGCCTCCCTCCAAATTGTACAATTTGTCAAATCCGTTGCTGGCCATAAAACCACAAGCCGTGCTGCTTCTATTGCCACTTCTGCAATAGACCAAATAGGTTTTGTCTTTGTCCAGTTCGTTTATTTTATCTGCAAAATCAGGCCCCATAATATTGATTACGGTAGCACCTTCTATAAAGCCCTCCACTTCTTCTTCTGGGGCTCTCACATCAATGATTGCTGTATTTTCTTCTTTTGATAATCGATCGAATTCTTCCGGTTTAATGTTTTTATGATTCATAAAATGAATTTTAATGAGTACTTAATTATTCCCAAAGATACGGGTTAGAAGGCTTATTGTTGGTAACTGTTGTTACAAATTGTATCAAGTATTAATTCTACACACCCGTAAGTGCTATTTGTTCAAAGTTGTCAATGCATAATCATATACTCTGGTGGAAAGTAGTTCGGAAGTGTAGCTTTTTTTCGTTTGGGGTATTTCGGCTAATTGCTTGTATAATAAACTTAAAAGATGATTTCCTCCTCCGTTTTTCCTGATAAAATCAGTGGCTTTGGTCAGTTTATATAACCTTTCATCATCAGTAAGTTTTTCTTTTTGGATGCTGATTAAGGTAGAATAGGTTACCCCGTATTTTCGGAAATATTTGTTTCCTGATCCAACTAATATATTAGCCAGGTTCTCCATGTTCTCATTTAAGTTGTTGCTAGCTATAGCACTTTCCAGCAGTAGTTCATAGAATTTCAGGTTCTGTGGGTGTTTTTGATGGAGTTTTTGAGCAAAATAATATGCCTTATACGGTTGGTTTTCTAGTCTTAGGTAAATGTGAGATAAATAAATCAAAGCTTCTGTCTTTACTATACTTTCTTCATTTGCTACTTCTTCTAACCATCGCAGCCCTTTCTCTTTATCCCCTTCCTGAAAAAGCCACATCATTGCTCCATAGACTGTTTTTTGTGATCGGTAATATTGATAATAATAATGATATAATGCTGCCAAAAACTTTATTTCCGGTTGTTTTGGCTCTTTTTCCAGCTTTAGTTTAATGATGTCATATACTTCAGATCCATTCTGAAAAGCTTTATAATAACTTCCTTGATTGTAATGAAATTCTGCCTTTAGCAGTATACTATTAATATAATTATAATCTGTTTCATTACTATCATTGTTTTTATTTGATTGTTGCTTAATGGCTGATAGATACAAATTATATTCTTTCAGAATATGCCCATTTTGTTCATGTATAGGTAAGTAAGACCATCTGTAATAATGAGTTTTTAGAAAATTAAAATCAGAAGTGTTTTTTACACTATCGACAGAAGTGATGAGACTGTCAGCCTGGGAAAATTCGAAATTGTACAGCTTAGCCAAAACGGTCTCTTTTAAAGGGAAGGAGTTTTGGGCATGAATTTCATGGTGAATTGATAATGCTAAAGTGAAAAACACAATTAGAAATCCCTTAAATATAATTTTCATCAAAATAATTAATTGGTTTTTTACTTCGGTAATGTAAATGATTGAATGGGTATTATTTTTCTTCCTTGATTTAGTTGTAAATTTAGTTAAAGCTACCATTTTTCATATTATTATAGCTCATAGTAACTTTTTGATAAAGATCATTTTCTCTTCAATAACTATAATATCTCTGCTTTAAAACGATAAAGGGGGAAGTAGGATAGGTTAAATTTATTATTTGATGCTCTATTAGAACTCTTAGTTTCAATTCCTGTATAACCAGCTTTCACTAAGCCATCTTTTTAATTGCGTTACATTCCATATTTTTCAAAAGAGTGAAGAAAGACGAATATATTGTAATAAATACTAAAGATATTGTAATAAAATCCATATGGTTTTTTTAATAAAAATCTTAATTCTTTTTGTAGATATGTTCTATTATACTAATTTGGCATAAACATAAACCGTAATGTATACAATGAAAAAATTACTATTATTAATTTGCTTAATCTCATGTGTGGGATTGTCAAACTCTTATGCAAACAACAGTTATTATATCAATGACAGTGCAGTTGAAGAGGTGTTATCATCAGGAGTAGAAGTTAATCCTGTATTTAACTTAAACACCAACTCTGTTTTAGGTCATCAAGAAATGCTAAACGAGAAAGACCCTCTCATTGCTATTCTTTTAGATATACTTGTTGGTGGATTAGGTATTCATAGGGTTTATCTAGATGGAAGGCCAACTTTAATACTAATATACTTCATTACTTGTGGAGGTATATTTGGTGTAGTGCCTTTAGTTGATTTAATTGTTCTTGCAATTAATTATGATGATATCAGCGCCTATGTTGGCAATGATAAATTCATTATGTGGTAAGAAAGCATTAAAAAAAATGTAATAAAAAAGGGGGTGTTAAAAAGCATCCCCTTTTTTAATGTAGTCAAACAAAGATGATTCAATTTTATTTTTAACAGTTCCAATCTTGTCTTTATTGTATTCTTGAGCTAAATATTCAGCATGCCTTGCTCCCCCCATATAAAATACATAGAATAAACTTACTCCTGTAAATGTGCCGGAGAAGTAGTATCCGTTTAGAAAGCTGTAAGCTGCAAAACCTAACAGTCCGGTTTGAATGACCATTGAAGTAATTCCTCTAAATATTTTCCCTGCATAAATTTGTCCTGATCCGGGAATAAAGTGAGAGAGTTTTTCTGCCTTTGCAGGATCTTTCAGTTTAATCTCTGCCATTTCAGTATAAAAATTCTTTAAAGAATCCTGAAATGACTGAGATTCACTTCCGATTTTCAGGCTTGCTGCCTGTGCTTCATCCCATTTTCCCAGTTCATGGGCTATTAATATTTCCAGGTACAAAGCTTTCTTTTCATATTCAGCTGAGTTAGTGTGGTTTTTTAATTGGATGAGAGATAATTTGGCTTTGGAATATTCTGCGTTTAAGTAATTTCCAAGAGCAGATTCATAGCCAATTAAAAATCTAAGGGAATCATTTGAAGCCTGAGGATAAGCTCTTTTTAAAGTTTCAGCAACCATGCCAAATTGCTTCTGATGTTTATAACAATAAGCTTTTAATAAAAGAGCAATATTTCTATCATTTTGATTTTTAGCTTCAAACACCTGCTTTTCAAGAAAAACTGTTGATAACTGATGATTTCCTGTATCGCACAGACTATCAATACTACTATCGGTATTTTGAGCTTTAATTAAAAAAGGTACGAATAGGAATATGCATATCCATTTTAATACGATAGTTGACGGCCTCATTGTATTCATTATTATAGTTTTTGACTGTTAAAGCACTGCTCCATATATTCCCTGCATGAAAGAGAGAGAACAAACTTCCATAAATGATAAAGCGAGGGCTTTCAATCCCATCTTTATTATAACTTTCCCAAACCTGTAAGGCTAGAAAGGTGCTAATGACAAAGGAATAAATCCCCTGGCCCCTTTTTCCCGCATAGAACTTTCCTGCTCCAGGTATAATCGCAGTAGCTATACCTGCTACCCATGGAGATTTTAGTTTTTTTTCCCTCAGATCATCCGCCACTGTTTTCAATGTGGCCCTTTCATTACTGAGGAAATAATAATCTTTTGAAATATCATAGTCATACTCTTCATACAAGGGAACATTTCTGTTAAGTAAGGCCAAACCTGATAATTCGAAAGACTTCAAATCATTAATAATGCTGTCTTCGCTTTTTAATTCATGTAATACATTAAATCCACTTTTAAAGTCATTACTGTAAATAGCATTAATATTAATTAAGAATTGAGACTGTAGGTAAGGGGAAGATGATATTGAAACTTTGCTTAAATACTTGTTTGATTTTTCATGTTCCTGAAGGTAATAATAAGATTTTCCTATCAGGAAATTAGTTGTATCACGATTGATTCCAATATCATCATCTTTTTTAATGTGTTTTAAATAATCAATCAGATGTTGGTGTTGATGGGAAGAATATAAATAATTAATGAAGTCATTTTCTGATTTTTGGCCAATACTATTGTGATTAAGCAATAATAAAACAGCAAGAACCACAATGGGTAAGCTACCTCTAAAACCTATAATCATTGATACTCTCTTTAATCCTACCTTCTTTATTGAAGTTAAGCGGACTTGTTTCTAAAAGGGAAATTCTATTGCACCTGCTTAGCCTATCTATTGAAAGTATCACACCTCCCAATATTCCAAATTCCTGGGTTAAGTCTTTACTGAAATGAGAACATGATTTCTCAAATACGCAATTGGCGGCAATCTGGACACTTATATTTTTTTGGTAGAAAGTAAGGCTTGAGGTGTAAAGGATGTTTAAAGGATTGATTTTTTGTAGAATTTTTTTTTCGGGCTCTATTTCTTTAATAACTACGTCTTTTTTATTGTTGCTCTTGATTAAATCTAAATCATGAATAATCGATTGTCCTTTACTGGAAATATGAGTAAAAAATAAAAACAATAGAATGAAGATTTTTTTATTTAATAAGCTTAGCATCATTGGGTATTTTATATGCTAATTTTTCGACTATCTCTGAAGAATCAAAACTAACATTTTTGAACTGTGTTTTTGAAACTATTGAATCATTTTCTGACTTAAAATCTATTTGTGTAATGGATTTAGGAATGTCAAAGTGATCAAATTTTTCATAATGATAAAAATATACTTTCTTTACCACCATCTCATTATTATCTAAATACTCCATATAGATAGGGTTATCATTATCATGGACAAGTTTTACTGAAGAAAAATATTTCATACCATCCATAGGAGGAGTCCAGATAGTAACAGTTAACCCATCTTCATAAGAAACATCTTTTATTGAAAATCCAATTTCAGACAAACCTAAATCACCTTTTTTATTATTAAGGAAATAATAAAGTTGATTTGTTTTACTACTGTAATGCGAATTTTGTGATTGAACCACAGTATTATTGTTTTTATCATAAATACTCACATTCCCTTTTTCATTATTTATGATTACTATATTATCAGGTTTTGAATAGTAGGTAACCATTTTACCACTTGAACTGATGTAAATGTTTGTTTTTATCTCACTTATTCGACTATCTTCTGCTTTTCTTAAAGTAGCTTCAACAGCTACTGAGTTATACATTTGAGAATATGCCCTATTAGTATAAATAACCGAAGAAATAAGTGTTAAAAGGAATAAAAAGCGATGTCTCATCTGTAATAAAATTAGAATCCAGTAAAATTAGAAAAAATTGAAGATTAATCTACTACTTCCCTCGGTATATCCATTGGTAATCGGCTCAATAGCTCATAATTCAATAAATTACTCATTTCACCAAAGCTAGCTACAGTTACTTTTACTTTGCCCTGAGCACCTATAATGGTCACTACATCTCCTTTTTTCACCTCTTTACATTCACTCACATTAATGATCATAAGGTTCATATTTACGGTACCAATTACCGCAACGCGCTTCCCATTCACTATTACCCTGCCCTGGTTACTCAAAGATCTGGAAAAGCCATAAGCATAGCCCACGGGTACTGTGGCTATTTTCATTTTTTTAGGAGCCTGATAGCTTGTGCCGTAACCAACAAATTCACCCATCGGCAAATCTTTGAGTGACATTATTTTACTTTTCCAACTGATTACTCTCTTCAAAGGATCACTTGATTTCTCTTTTCCTTTTTCATTAAAACCATTACTTCTAAGATAATGGATGAAAGTCTCTCTGCTGGGCCAAAAGCCATACAATAAAATCCCTACTCGCACCATGTCCATTTGAGTTTCCGGGTAAGAAACTACGGCTGCAGAACAAGCTGTATGTTTTATGTTAGGCACAAGGTCATGTTTTTTAAATTCTTCCAAATACCTGCCAAACAATTCTATTTGGTCTTTGATTCTTAGGTAATTGGATATGCTTTCTGCACCTGCATAATGAGTGCACATGCCTTCAAATATGAGATGTTCCAGATTCTCAGACATCATTTTGATCGCATCCGGGAAATATTTTTCTTCCAGGCCTGTGCGGTTCATTCCTGTTTCCACCTCTAAATGGATTTTGGCTTTTTTGCCAATCTCCTTAGCACGTTTTATTGCTTCTGAAAGTCTGTCGATGTCAAACACATAAAATTCAACATCATTCTCTATTGCCCAGGATATCTGATCATCATTCAGCCATCCCATAATCATAACTTGTGTGTTTGGATGCTTTACCTGGCATACCCGAAAAGCTTCATGAGCCGAAAAAACGGAAAGGTGAGTGAGCTTGAAAGACTCGAAAATCTCAACCATTTGCTCTATTCCATGCCCATAGGCATTTCCTTTTACCACTGCTGACAGTTTAACGTTCTTGCCAATTAGCTTCTTTACAAATTTAACATTCTGCTTAACAGCAGGTTTGCTGATCTGTATTTGTGAAGTATTAAAAGGATCTTTGGTGTTATACATTTTTAGCAAGATGTTCTATTAAACCAATATACATTTGAAGGCCATTTTCAGTAATGTCATCCGGAAAATCATACTCCTTATTATGCAACCCGGGAGTACTCTCACCTGCACCTAATCCGAAAAAACCTGTCTGCGTTATTTTTTTGAAATGTCCAAAATCCTCACTCCATTTAAAGGGTTTTTCTATTTCATTAAAGGTCATATCTTTTGATAGTGCTACTTCTTTTATTGTTTCAAATAAGGCTTCACTATTTTCCGTGGCCGGGAAACTTTCTATATAACTGATATCATGGTCTAATCCATATTCTTCAGCCGATTCTTTCACTAAATTTTCTGCTATATGAGTGAGTTGGTTCATGTCATTGTCCTCCATGGCTCGTAAGGTAATTCTTACCTCTCCATATCCCGGGGTAGTGCCAAAGGCAATTTCTCCCATTTGCACGTGGATTACCGTAGCCAGGGTAAGTGCAGAAAATGAATGATTTTTGTGGGCATCTGTCATTTCTGCTATTATTCTGGAAATGGCCAGGACCGGGCTTCTTCCATTCTCGGGTTCTGCAGCATGGCTTGTATCTCCTGTGAGTTTGATGACCATCCCTTTGGATGCTGCGGCAAAAGTCCCTTTTTTAGAAACTATTTCCCCTTTGGCAAATCCCGGCAGATTATGTAACCCGAATAAATAATCAAGTTGAATATTTTTCTCGGTTAAACCTTTACTTATCCTTTCGGCACCTTCTCCTGTTTCCTCAGCCGGCTGATAAAGTAAATGCACATCACCGAATTCCTGCTTATTGGCATGAAGATAAGCAGCAAGTCCCGATACCATCGTCATATGGCCATCATGACCACATTTATGGGCGACATTTTCGGTTGTAGAGCTATAAGTCAATTCAAGATGTTCAGCAATAGGCAAAGCATCCATATCAGCCCTGATTCCTATATTCTTTCCTTTCTTTTTACCTTTAAATATTGCAACCAAGCCATAGCCGCCAATATTTTCAATTATTTCGTCAGGATCATATTTTGATAAATAATGTTTAATAATTTCAGCAGTTTTCTTTTCATGGTTGGATAATTCTGCATTTTGGTGTAACTCTTGTCTTAAAGTTTTGAGTTCATCTAAATCAGGTGAAAATGGCATAAATAAAAATTGTTTACAGATGATAAGCATTTACGAATACTATATCTTGTATTTCTTTTCCAATTTAACAAATAAGAAATGTTCTTAAATAATTAAGAGAATTCTAAGGTTGGTTTTTGAGCTTATTCCACAGTTTTTTCAATATAATTAGAGTTGAGAATTCCCAATGCACCCATATATTTCAGTTTGAAATTAATTAAATCCCCTACTTTACGATTGGCAGTGTTATCTCCCAGGTCGATCACTATCATATCGGAACTGGAGCCTACTACTTCAAAATCATAATCATCTAAAATTAAGTATTTAGGATCTATATCCAGGACACCTATATCTAAAATTGCTCTAAAGCTAGTCTGGCCATATAAGGATTCGTCTATTTCGGTCATCATTCCCTGCGGATTGGCGGCCATTTCTCCCATTGGTACTTTAGGTTTTTGAGTAATTTCAATGATTTCAGTAAAAAGTTCAAGGCAATCATCATGCATTCCTTCAATAGTGGTTTCTTCAAATAAGTTTGCTCCAAAATAAAGTGTTTCACCAATCCTGAAGTGGTTCACTCCCTGTGGTATTTGCTTATTCATGATCAGAGGAATAGTAACCGATGTGCCTCCGGAAACTAGTGGTATTTTCCTGTTGAACTTCAACTCAATAATTTGTTTATAAAGGCTTAATTGAATCAGTTTATCCTGCGAAGGCATTACTCCATGTAAACAATTAAGGTTAGTGCCTATTCCGACAATTTCAATGTTGGGCAACTCAAAAACCTTGGCATAAAAGTCAATTAAATGATCGCCCATTACTCCCTCACGTAAATCTCCGGTTTCAACCATAATGATGGCTTTATGGATTTTTTCTTGTCTTACAGCTTCTTCCGAGAGTAATTTTAATGTATAATATTCAGTATTCATACTCATATCCGCATACATTACCACATCTTTGATACTTCGTTTGGCGGGGGGTTTGATGTAGCATGTTTTTACAGTAGAATCGATGGCTTTTACTTTTTGCAAGTTACTGATCCTCGAGTCATGTATTTCCCTGAATCCAAGGTTAATTACTTCCCTAAGGTATAATTCATTACCACAAAATAGTTTGGTTACAGCTCCCCAATCAAGATTGTTTTTGGTAAATAATTCATGAAGAAAGTCGAAGTTATGTTTGAGCTTATCTCTATATAATTTTAAGAATGCCATAATTATTTTTTTAACCTCATTTCAAGGTATTTATTGGTGAAACCTAATTTTTCATAAAGAAATTTTGCGGGGTTGTCCGGCTCCACATGTAATGCGATATCCCCTTTGGCCATGCTAATGGCTTTTTTCATCAGCTCTTTGCCCACTCCCTTGCCTCGCTGGTCACTGTGTACAGCTATATAAACCAATATGTTATCAGGTATGTAACCTGACATCCCTGTTTGGTTTACTACTACTGCCCCTTTGATTTCATTGTTTTCCCTGGCCATCACAACAAAGCCACCCTGATGCCCAAAAGAACTTAGCGCATAATCAAGGCATTTCATAATGTCTTCTTTTTTATCCCCGTATTGATCCAGATGGGTATACAGGAAATCCGCTATCTCATTCTTTTGAAGAGTGGTTGCTGTGTCTATTGATGTTAATGTTTGATATTCCATGTTGTTACTTTTTTTTAGTATTGGGAAATAAATATGAGAAAGAAATGAAAATAATGGCTGATACTGTAATCCCAAATACATTGGGATCAAGGTTCAATGGTAGTTTAAAGAACGAATTGGTAAATGGTATACTTATTATTTGAATCTTGTTAACTGTTTCAGCAATTTGTCCGGGAGTCATTGCCTCAAAGGCATTGGAATTAAATCCCATCAGGTGACTGAAATCTACCATTCTTTCCATTAATTGTTCACGAGTTGACGCAAGGCTCAAAGTTACTTTGTTTGCTTGCAAAAATGCAGTGGTGAACCCTCCTGATAGCATAGAATAAAAAGCTGCGGTTGTGCTGCTTTTCTTCCAGAAAAGACCTCCTATGATGGGTATAAATAAACCAGAGACCATAAAGGCATAGCTATAAAGCATCAAATCCAGCACGTTTTCCATTACGCTGGCCAATAGAAGGGCCAATATCCCAACACCAAAGGTGACTAATTGGGATAAACGCAGAAATGATTTGTCAGTTGAAAACCTATTGGAGAATTTTTGAATAAAATCCGTAACTATATTTCCGGAAGATGCCATGAGGCAACTATCAGCTGTTGACAATATTGCAGAAAAATAAGCAGACATCATTAATCCTAACAAACCAACAGGCAAAACAGTTGCCAACATCATGGGTAATCCTTGTTCCGGATCTGCATCTACTATCCCCATTGTACCTAAATGAGCAAACATTCCTTGTTCAGCAGCAACTCTGGCCATGAGTCCCAAAGCTACTCCCATAAAAGCCATTACAGGCCATTCAAATAACCCGGCAATAAACCAGGCCTTTTTGGCGGTTTTCACATCTTTACTGGCGTATATTCTTTGGTACAAAGTCATGCCCACAAACCATATGGGGATGATGGTAGCTACCCAATAAACAATATCCTGCCAGGAAATATTGGTAAGGCTTAACATGCTGGGATCAAGTGTTTCCCTGATAGCTTTCATGCCCCCAACTGCCTGATAGGAAAGAGGAATGCCAATGAAAACCAACCCGGAAAGAAGAATGATCCACTGAATCGTATCAGTATAAATCACGGCTTTAATACCTCCGATTACTGTATATATCACAGCAATAGCCCCCATTACCACAAGGGCCGAGGTTAGACTTACTTCAGGAAAAGTGCCTGAGGCTAATTTGGCTCCTGCAAGCAACTGAGAGCTGGTAAATCCTGCATAGCCTATAGCTGATATAAGAGCAGCCAACAACGCTACTTTTTTATCAAAAAAGTATTCGAAAATTTGTGGCATGGTGTGAAATTTGGCAAAAGCTTTATTTCCCCTCACTACAGGAATGAGAAAGACTGCTGCCAGCCAGGCACCAATAAGACCAGTAAATAGCATCCAGGAGCCGGAAAGTCCAATAGTGAAACCAAGTCCGCCAAGGCCAATTGAAAAACCACCTCCAACATCTGTTGCAACCACACTAAGTCCTATATGCCAGCTGGACATATTTCTACCTCCTACATAATAATCATCTAACCCGGTGTTACTACGGAAGAAATAATAACCTACACCAAGCATTCCCACTATGTAAACGATGAAAATGAGTATGTCTATTATATGCATATTACTATGTTAGGGTCAGTTTTGATCGGAATTAAATTAAAAATTGCCCTGGCGATTTTTACAGGAAAACAGGCTTTCCAACCAATTTATTGGTTTCTTTTAAAATATGAAGTTAAGAAAAATATATAGAGCAAAAAAAAAGGGCGAAGTGCCCTTTTCATTTCTTAAGTTGATTTTCTATTTTTCACTGGTGACTTCTGCACTCAAATATTCCCTGTTCATTCTGGCAATATTAGAGAAAGTAATCCCCTTCGGGCATTCAATGGAACAAGCTCCAGTATTGGTGCAAGCTCCAAAACCTTCTGCATCCATTTGAGCCACCATTTTCTGGGCTCTTTCTTTGCGCTCTACTTTTCCCTGAGGCAACAAAGCTAGTTGAGATATTTTAGCCCCTACAAAAAGCATGGCTGAACTATTCTTACAAGCAGCTACACAAGCACCACAAGCAATGCAGGTAGCAGAATTGAAAGCTTCATCTGCTACAGTTTTGGAAATTGGGATTTCGTTGGCATCTGGTGTACCACCGGTATTGACACTGATGTAACCACCTGCCTGAATAATGCGGTCAAATGCACCTCTGTCTACTGCCAGGTCTTTTATTACCGGGAATCCTTTAGATCTGAATGGTTCAATTACAATGGTTTCACCATCTGAAAAGCTTCTCATGTGTAACTGGCAAGTAGCCACTTCCCTTAAAGGCCCATGCGGTCTTCCATTGATATACATACTGCATGATCCGCAAATCCCTTCTCTGCAATCATGATCAAAATGAACCGGATCCTCATTTTTCTCGGTAAGTTGTTCATTCAGGATATCGATCATTTCCAGGAAGGACATGTCTTTAGATACACCATCAAGTACATAATCTTTAAAACCGCCTTTGTCTTTATTGTTTTTCTGTCTCCAGATTTTTAAATTAAATTTCATAACAGTTATTTTTTAAAATCCGCTAATAATAAGTTTAGATTATTTGTAGCTTCTTTGTGTCAGTTTAACATTTTCAAAAATTAAATCTTCTTTATGAAGCTTCGCAGGATTGCCTACTCCTGTGAATTCCCATGAAGCTACATAGGCAAAATCATCGTCATTACGCTTGGCTTCACCTTCTTCAGTTTGATATTCTTCCCTGAAGTGACCGCCACAAGACTCCTCTCTGTGCAAAGCGTCATCAATCATCAGTTCACCTAATTCGAAGAAATCCGCTACTCTACCGGCTTTCTCCAATGAATTGTTGAATTCATCATTTGTGCCCAGCACTTTTACATCTTTCCAAAATTCTTCCCTTAATTCACGTACCATTACTTTGGCTTTCTTTAAGCCCTCAGCATTTCTGGACATACCACAGTAGTCCCACATGATTTTTCCTAGCTCCTTATGGAAGTGATCTACAGATTTAGTTCCTTTTATACTTAAGAACCTGTCTATCTGATCTTTTACTGCTTTCTCTGCTTTTTTGAACTCTTCATGTTCGGTAGATATTTTTTCATATTTCTCACCGGCTAAAAAGTCACCAATAGTGTATGGTAATACGAAATAACCATCCGCTAAACCTTGCATTAAAGCGCTTGCTCCCAGTCTGTTGGCTCCATGGTCGGAAAAATTGGCTTCTCCAGTTGCATAAAGACCTTGCACATTAGTCATAAGGTTGTAGTCTGCCCAAAGGCCACCCATTGTATAATGGACCGCAGGGTAGATTTTCATAGGTTGATTATAAGGATTTTCCCCGGTAATCTGCATGTACATATCAAATAAGTTACCGTATTTCCCTTCAATAACGTCTTTTCCATCCCTTTCAATAGCATCCCTGAAATCAAGGTAGACAGCTTTACCTGTTTCATTTACTCCACGGCCTTCATCACATACATATTTTGCATTTCTTGATGCTACATCACGTGGAACAAGATTACCAAAAGCAGGATATTTTCTTTCAAGGTAATAATCTCTTTCGTCTATGGTTAAATCATTTGGATGCTTTTCTCCTTTACGGATTTTTTCAGCCAACTCTTTCGTAGCAGGAACCCAAACACGGCCATCATTTCGTAAGGATTCTGACATCAACGTCAGCTTGGATTGATGGTCACCACTTACAGGAATACAAGTTGGGTGAATTTGAGTATAACAAGGATTGGAAAACAATGCGCCTTGCTTGTGTGCTCTCCAGGCTGCTGTTACATTTGAGCCCATGGCGTTGGTAGAAAGGAAGAATACGTTGCCGTATCCCCCAGTGGCTAATACTACTGCATGGGCACTATGAGATTCTATTTTTCCTGTTACCAAATTTCTTGTAACAATTCCTTTTGCTTTACCTTCAATTTTTACCAATTCAAGCATTTCATGTCTCGGAAACATCTCTACTTTTCCGTTGGCTATTTGTCTGCTTAATGCGCTGTAGGCACCGAGCAATAATTGTTGGCCTGTTTGTCCTTTAGCATAAAATGTCCGTGACACCTGCGCACCTCCAAAAGATCTGTTGGATAAAAGCCCTCCATATTCCCTTGCAAAAGGAACGCCCTGGGCTACGCATTGGTCAATGATATTGACACTTACTTCAGCCAATCTGTAAACGTTGGCTTCCCTGGAACGGTAATCGCCACCTTTAATGGTGTCATAAAATAAACGGAAAATACTATCACCATCATTTTGATAGTTTTTTGCAGCATTAATTCCCCCTTGTGCAGCTATGGAGTGAGCACGCCTTGGGCTGTCCTGAAAGCAAAAAGCTTTCACATTATAGCCAAGTTCTGCAAGGGAAGCTGAAGCTGAAGCCCCGGCAAGACCTGTACCTACTACAATAATATCGTACTTTCTCTTATTGGCCGGGTTTACCAGCTTTACATTAAATTTATGATTTGTCCATTTTTCAGCTAATGAACCTTCGGGTATTTTTGATTCTAAATTCATAGTACAGTAATTATCCTAAACTATTTATAAACATTATAACTGGTATTGCTGCAAATCCTAAAGGAATGATGATGGCAAAGGCAATTCCAAACTTTTTTATGAAAGGAGTATATTTATTATGAGATACTCCTAATGAGGCAAATGCGCTTGCAAAGCCATGCGATAAGTGAAATGCCAAACCTATCATGCAAACCACATAGAGTGCAACATACCATACATCAGAAAATGCCTGACTAACAATAAGGTATAGGTCTTTGTTACCAAACTCATCCAATGGTAAGCTGCCAAACTTCATTTCGTACCAAAAATTCCTTAAGTGAATCACTAGAAAAATCAAGATCACAGTACCCAATATGCCCATATTTCTTGATGCCCAGCTACTATTGGCACTTCCATCGTATTTTTTGTAAGTAATAGGCCTGGCTGACCTGTTCCTTCTGTAAAGTACAATAGACATAATAATGTGTAACAAAATGAAAAAATACAAACCATATGATATGGTAGCAATAAGGGGGTTAGTAGTCATAAATTTTGTATAAGCATTAAAGGATTCACCTCCATCATTTGCCAACAATTGAAAGTTACCTGATAAATGAACTACTAAGAAAACTATTAAAAAAAGACCGGTCAGAGACATGATTAATTTTCTGCCGATCGAACTTGTTAAAGTATCTGCAAGCCAACTCATATTTTTATTTAAATTAATAGGGTTTAAATTGAATGCTTCAAAGTTACATTTGGAACTCTTATAAAACAATTGTGTTTTTTATTTTAAAACGTTCTAAATAGTATAATTTATTTTTGTATATTCCGTTCAACACCAATTAGAATCCGATTGTTTTAGATGTTTTAAGAACAATATTTTATATCTTAACGTTTTAATTGTCACAGCTGAAAAACAAGTGAAAAATCTACTCTTAGCCATCGTTATTATATTGAGTGTGAGCACCACAGCCCATGCCACTCATATTCGTGCAGGAGAGATTACAGCAAAAAGGTTGGGTTGCAATGGCTTTACCTATGAGTTCACCCTTACAGCTTATCGTGATACAGGTTCAGAAATTCTCTTTGGAAATGGCATTTTTGATTTTGGTGATGGGGAAACGGTATCTCTCAATCCGGAAGGATTTTTCAAGAAGGAATTAATTGATGATGAAATAGAAATGGTGCAATTCAAACTGCAACATACCTATTCGGGTAATGGTAGTTTTACAGTTTCTTATAATGAGGATTATAGAAATGCCAATATCGTAAATATGAACAATTCTGTCACAGTGCCATTTTTTGTAGAAACCACTATTCGTTTAGATCCTTTTTTTGGTTGTAATGATTCTCCTGTATTTTTAATTCCGCCAATTGACAAAGGAGCTGTAGGAGTTTTGTTTTTTCATAATCCGGGAGCCTTTGATATTAATGGCGATAGCATTTCTTTTAAAATGACTATTCCTCAAAGCAGATCTGGTGTGAATGTTCCTAATTATCGGTTTCCTGATGTAGCGGGAGGAGGGCAGAATAGTCAACAAACCGGACCGGCTACTTATACATTAGATGAAATATTAGGGGATGTAATATGGGATGCACCCGGCATGCAAGGGGAGTTTAACATAGCCTTTATAGCGGAAGAATGGCGTAAAATATCAGGAGAATGGAGATTCCTGGGAAGTGTTACCCGCGATATGCAAATTATTATAGGAGAAACAGATAATGACCCACCGGAGCTTGAAATTCCTTTAGATACTTGTATCGAAGCAGGAGCACTTCTTGAGGCCCAGATTATTGCTACTGATCCAAATGAGGAATCTTTAGTGAAAATAGAGGCTTTTGGTGGACCATTCACTTTAAGCCCTGCGGCAACTTTAAGCCCTGACCCCGCAGTATTTAGTGAAAGTCCAACCACTTCTGATTTTAGCTGGCAAACGACTTGCGATCATATCAGGGAAGATCCTTATCTCATAAGGTTTAAAGCTACTGACAATGGCCCGGGAATACGTCTCACCAGTTTCGAAACCTGGAGTGTAACCGTGGTACCTCCATCACCAAAGAATGTTGTTGCTGAAAGTAAGCCTCAGCGATCAATTGAAATTTCATGGGATGCTTATGATTGTGGGCTTGCTGAAGTCATACAAGTATATAGGAGAGTAGATAGCTTTGATTTTGATCCTGAAAACTGTGAAATCGGAATCCCTGAGAACGGAGGGTACGAGCTTGTAGGAGCTGTGCCTGTTGCTCAAAATTCATTTCTTGATGATAATGCGGGTAGAGGATTGGATTTTGGTGCCCAATATTGTTATCGTTTGGTGGCGATTTTTGAATTGCCAACAGGGGGGGTAAGCTATGCTTCAGAAGAAGTTTGTCAGAAAATAGCAGCAACAGGACCTATTATAACCAATGTAAGTATAGAATCTACCAGTTTGAATAACGGGGAAATTACAGTGAGCTGGTTAGATCCTTTTGAAATTGATACCGCTATTTATCCACCCCCCTATAAATATCAATTATTGAGAGGTGCAAACGGGATTTTTAATCCTATTGCTGTGGTTGAAAACGATACTACTTACACAGATACCGGATTGAATACCGAAGAAGAAACTTACAATTATAGATTGGAATTATATCCTATTAATGCTGAAGTTAATGAAGATAATTTGATTGAGATTTCTGCAAATGCTTCTACTGTAAGCTTAGGCTCAGTTTCATTGTTTGAAGCTATACAATTAAAATGGGATGCTAATGTGCCATGGTCCAATACCAATCAGGCAGCCCCTTATCATTATATTTACAGGAACAAAGTAAATACAGATTCAACCGAGTTGGTATTAATAGATTCAGTTGATGTGACTCAATATGGGTACCAATACATTGATAGCGGGGCCTTTAACAATAAAAAGCTCTCCAATAATAAAGAATACTGCTACTTTGTAACCACTTCAGGCAGTTACGGAAATGATGATATATTTGAACCTTTGTTGAATAATTCTCAGATACTCTGTAGCATGCCGGATGACAATATTGATCCTTGTCCGCCATTTGAAGTGTCTTTTAAACTGAATTCTGAGGATGATTGCCTGGCGTTTTTGGCAGACAAAGAATGCGAGTTCAATCAATTTGAAAACACTCTTTTATGGGAAGCTAATTTAGTGGATAGCTGTGATGCCAGTATTAGCTATTATGAAATATACTATACCAATACTTTAGAAGGGGAATTTGAATTGATCGGTACAACTACTGAAACAAGCTTTACTCATGAGAACCTGCCTGAATTTGCCGGGTGTTATAGGATACGAGCAGTAGATCAGTCGGAAAACAGAAGCCCTTTCTCAGAAATATTCTGCAAGGAAAATTGTCCTAATATTGCTTTTCCCAACGTATTCACTCCGAATGATGATGAAAGAAATGACATATTTACTCCATTTTATCAGGGAGCATCTTATGAAAATTCAATCCCATTCGATAAGTGTCCGAGATTTTTGGAGAAAATAGAGTTTAAAGTTTACAACAGATATGGTAAACAGGTTTACAGCTATACCAGCGGAGGAGAAAATAGCCTGTATATCAATTGGGATGGTACCAATTTCAATGGAGAGGAATTGCCCTCTGCCACTTATTTCTATGAAGCCCTGGTCACATTTAAAATGTTGAGGCCTTCGAACAAACAGAAATTTTATAAAGGTTGGGTACAAATAATCAGATAGTTCAGTGTCCGATAAAAGTATTATATTTTTTGATGGAGTTTGTAATTTATGTAATGGGGCGGTTAACTTTGTCATAGACAGGGATCCTAATGCATATTTTAAATTGGCTCCCTTACAATCAGAAATAGCCAAACAGTATTTGGGAGAAGAAAAGGCGGAACAATTAGATAGTATTGTTCTCTTTGAAAATGGCAAGCTTTACCAAAAAAGTAGTGCAGCCTTGCGCATATCCCGGAAATTGGCAGGAGGCTGGCCATTGGTTTATACCTTCATCATTATCCCACCATTTATCAGGGATTTTTTCTATGATATTATTGCCAGGAATCGATATAAATGGTTTGGCAAGGAAGATAGCTGTAGGCTGGCCACACCTGATATTAAGGAAAGGTTTTTGGAATAAATCTTATCCCCCTTTGGTTTAAGGGTATTCTAAAAATTTATAACTTGCCGCTTAATTTATTTCTAAATGGATTATAGAAATCAATATTAATATGAAACTGACCTTGAAAGTCAGATTCGAATTAACACCAACGAAGGTGAATTTTTAATCAAAGATTTCTTGTGACAATTAAAAAACAATAATATACAAATGAAAAAAGCATACATTTTTCCGGGACAAGGAGCCCAATTTTCGGGAATGGGGAAAGAATTATATGACACTAAGCCCGAAGCGAATCAACTTTTTGATCAGGCAAATAAGATTTTAGGTTTTGAGATAACCAAAATCATGTTTGAAGGTACAGATGAGCAACTGAAAGAAACAAAGGTTACTCAACCTGCTGTGTTTCTTCATTCAGTTATTAATGCTATTGTAAATCCTGATTTTAAACCCGATATGGTAGCAGGCCATTCTTTAGGCGAGTTCTCGGCCTTAGTAGCGAATGGAACCCTTTCCTTTGAAGATGGTTTAAAGCTGGTTTATAAACGAGCCCTGGCTATGCAGAAAGCCTGTGAAATCAACCCTTCTACTATGGCAGCCATTATAGGTCTGGAGGATGAAAAAGTAGAGCAAATTTGCGCTTCCATTACAGAGGAAATTGTAGTTCCTGCTAACTATAACTGCCCAGGACAATTGGTGATTTCCGGTTCGAACAAAGGAATTGAAATAGCCTGTGAGAAAATGAAAGAAGCAGGAGCAAAGCGTGCCCTGCCCTTGTCTGTAGGAGGGGCTTTCCACTCACCGCTAATGGAGCCTGCAAGGGAGGAATTGGCAAAAGCCATTGAACAAACAACTTTTTCAACTCCAAAATGCCCCATTTACCAGAATTTTAATGCGGAATCCTCCGTGGATATATCCAATATTAAAGCTAACCTCATTGCACAGTTAACAGCTCCTGTAAGGTGGAGCCAGTCTGTACAACAAATGGTAGCTGATGGGGCTGAAATTTTCATTGAAAGTGGTCCGGGTAAAGTCCTACAAGGTCTGGTGAAAAAGATTAACAGGGAATCCGAAGTAGATCAATTGACGTAATTTAGAGCGAGAGTTAATTCCCTGAGATCGATTGCAAATAAGTTTTGTAATCGATCTCATGTTATTCAAGAAAACATGATAACACCTAAAATCCCGCATAATGAAAAAGAACGTTTAGCAGAATTATATAGCTATAGCATACTGGATACTGAATCTGAAAAAGATTTCGATGATGTAGTAGAGTTAGCTTCTATCATTTGTGAAGCACCCATTTCACTTGTTACTTTGATTGATTCTTCCCGGCAATGGTTTAAAGCTAAAAAAGGGGTTAATTTGGACTCTACCGCTAGAGAAATTTCTTTCTGTGGGCATACCATCAATCAAAATGAGCTATTTGTAGTGGAAGATGCCAGTAAGGACGAGAGATTTCATGATAATCCATTTGTAACAGCGGAATTCCGTATCCATTTTTATGCAGGAATTTCTCTGGTTTCAGAAAAGGGATATAATATTGGTACATTATGCGTTCTTGATTCAGTGCCAAGGAAATTGGACGAATATCAAAGGAAAGCATTGGAAATTCTTGGCAACCAAATTTCAAAGTTGATAGAGCTGAGGGATAAAAAGAAGCAATTGGAAAGTAAAATAAGAACCATTGCTGTGCAGAATGAGAAATTGGAATCTTTGAATAAAATGAATACGGAAATGACAAGTATTATTTCACATGATATGAGAGGGCCTATTTCCAGTGTGTTATCCTATTTTGATTCTAATTCTTTTAAGAAATCTGCCCAAGAGGAAATGTTTCAATTATTCCCGGTGATTAAACAGAGCATTCAGGGAATTCATAACCTTATTGAGAATTTGTTAGAATGGTCGCAAAGTGTTGGTGAATTTCATGTAAAACCTTTTTCTGTGCATGATTGTGTCGAGGAAGTGATTATGCTTTTACAATCGCAGGCTACAAAAAAGAATGTCACTTTGAGCGCTTCTATCGATAAAGAGTGCAAGGTGATGGCAGATCCCTCTATGCTAAGGTTTATCTTGAGAAATTTGGTAGGAAATGCTATTAAATTTACTGAAAATGGCGAAATAACCATTTCGGCAATTAAGAAGGATAATGAAGTGTTATTTATTGCTGTAAAAGATAATGGTATTGGTATGCCGGATACCCTCAGGAACCGCATTATTAAGGGAGATAAGAAAATCAGTACTACCGGAACAAGAAAAGAAAAAGGTTCTGGCTTAGGTCTGAAATTAATTAATGAATTTTTAGAAAAACATAACTCCTCCTTGAAAATAGAGAGTGAAGAAAATTCAGGCAGTACCTTTTCCTTCACTCTCCCATTGGCTTAGCTCCAGGTTTAACTTAGTAACCTAGTAATTTGAGCATACTTTCACTGCCCTGTTCATCAGAAAATAGTTCTGAAGAAACTTTTCCTTTTTTATCCTTTCTAATCAGCACATGTTTTGGCGCTGGAATTAAACAATGTTGGATGCCTCCATAGCCACCAAGCGATTCCTGATAGGCGCCTGTATGAAAAAAACCTATATATTGAGGTGTTGTCGGCTCCACTTTGGGAAGGAAAACCTCAAAAGAATGAGCTTCGGAATTGTAGTAATCCATAGAGTCGCAGGTGAGACCTCCTACATTTACTTTATGAAAAGGTTCTTCCCAGTTGTTAACAGCCATCAAAATGAATTTTTGGTTCATTCCCCACACATCCGGCAGGTGCGTTATAAATGATCCATCAATCATATACCACAATTCTTTATCATTTTGCAGCTTCTGATCCATTATTGAATAAATAGTAGCACCGCTTTCTCCCACGGTATAACTTCCAAATTCCGTAAAAATGTTTGGTACGTCCACATTGTTCTTCTGACAGATCCACTGAATATTTTCAACTATCTGATCTACCATGTATTGGTAGTCATATTCGAAGCCCAATGAAGTTTTAATCGGAAAACCACCCCCAATATCCACTGCATCCAATTCAGGGCATAATTTCTTCAGTTCACAGTATTTGTACATAAACCGGCTGAGTTCACTCCAGTAGTAGGCAGTGTCCTTAATACCGGTGTTGATAAAAAAATGCAACATTTTAAGTGTGGCTTTTTTACTAGGCTCTATTTTTTCCTTGTATAAATCAACTGCATCATTGTAGCGAACCCCTAGACGACTGGTGTAGAACTCAAAATTCGGCTCTTCATCAGAAGCTATACGGATGCCCACTTTATAAGGCTTTGTTGCACCTTCTTCATAAGCTTCCAACTCATTAAGATTATCAAGAATAGGAATCACATTCTCAAAACCATCGTTGATCAGTTCATTAATATATTTTTTATATAAAGGTCTTTTGAAACCATTACAAATCACATAATGTTGTTTTGTTAATAATCCTTTTTCTTCCAGCTTCCTTACAATCGGAATATCGAAGGATGAAGAAGTTTCCATGTGCACACCTGCCTTTAGCGCTTCTTCCATTACAAAAGAAAAATGAGAAGATTTCGTGCAATAGCAGTAAGTATAACTTCCTTTATAATTATGTTTTTTGAAAGCATTGGCGAAATATCCTCTTGCTTTATTGATATTTTGACTTATTTTAGGCAAATAAGTCAGTTTCAATGGTGTGCCATATTGTTTAATAATATCCATTAATGGGACATCATTGAAATGTAGTTCGTTATTTTCAACTTTAAATTCAGGCTGAGGGAATTCAAAGGTTTGCTCAATCAAGTCAATATAATTCTTCATTCAATTAAGATTTGCTTTTTTAGGCTAATGTGCAATATTGAGATAAATTTACAATCTTTGCAAAGCTAAAATATTAGCAATTAAAAATAGAATAAAGTTCATACTAAATAATTCATACTTTTTATGATAGATGTTTATGTAGGTGATGAAACATCACCTTTGAGGGCAGTAATTTTGGGGACAGCAGTAGGTGTGGGGGATGTGCCCAAGATGGAAGATGCGTATGATCCGAAATCCAAAGAACATATTGCTGCTGGCACTTATCCTAAAGAGGAGGCTATGAAGGCTGAAATGGAGGCTTTTGCTAAAATTCTTGAGAAATACAATGTGAAGGTTTACAGACCTGAAATTATTGAAGATTATAACCAAATTTTTTCCCGTGATATCGGTTTTGTAATTGGAAATAAATTTGTAAAACCACGTATTTTAAAAGACAGAAAAGAAGAAATTCAAGGCATTCAATATGTAATAGATCAAATAGCCGAAGAGAATATACTCAATGTGCCTGTTGATGTTAGAATTGAAGGTGGGGACGTAATGCCCTGGAAAGATCATATTTTCGTGGGCTACTCTGAGAAAGAGGATTTTGATAAATATATAGTGGCAAGAACCAATAGGGAAGGATTGGAATTTTTGAGAAGGGAATTTCCTGACAAAAAAGTAAAGGGCTTTCAACTCAATAAATCCGATGATATTGCCAAAGATAATGCCTTACATTTAGATTGTTGTTTCCAGCCAATAGGGGAAAACCAGGCGATTATCTATAAAGAAGGGTTTAAAAGATTGGAAGATTATGAATACCTTAAAAACTATTTCGGGGAAGAAAATCTGATACATATTACCCGTGATGAAATGTATAATATGTTTTCGAATGTATTTTCCATCAGCCCCAAAGTGGTTGTAGTAGAGGAAAAGTTTGAAAGACTGACAAAAATATTAGAAGAAAAAGGATTTACTGTGGAACGTGTTCCGTATGCCGAGATATCCAAAATGGAAGGTCTGTTGAGATGTTCTACCCTGCCTTTGATTAGGGATAAAAATTAATTTTAAGACTTGAATAAAATGGAAAAACAAAGTACTGATACCTTAATGATGATTCGGCCTATTAACTTCAGGTTCAATGAACAAACGGCTATTAATAACTATTACCAAAGAGTAATTGATGGGATAAAACCTGAGGAAGTAAAATATAAGGCTGTACAGGAATTTGACAGGTTTGTAGAAAAATTAAGGGCTAAAAAAATTAGAGTAATTGTTATTGATGATTCTGAAGACACTGATACACCTGATTCTATATTTCCTAATAATTGGATCTCTTTTCATCAGGATGGAAGAGTGGGTTTGTACCCAATGTTTGCAGAAAACAGAAGGATAGAGAGAAGAAAAGATATCCTACGTAAACTTCAACAAAACTACGGACTCAAAATCTCCGAAATTGTTGATTTCACTACCTATGAAGCAGAAAACAAGTTTCTGGAAGGTACAGGAAGTATGATTTTAGATAGGCCGAATGGTATTGTTTATGCAGCTATTTCTGTAAGGACGGATGAAAAAGTGCTACAGGAATTTTGCGAAAAGTTTGATTATAAGGCAGTGAAATTCGTAGCCAAACAAACAGTGGATAATCAACGCCTGCCGATTTATCATACTAATGTAATGATGTGTGTGGCAGATAATTTTGCTATACTTTGTGCTGACGCCATTGATGATGAAGCTGAAAGAAAAGCTGTGATACAAAGTCTGGAGAATACGGGGAAAGAAGTAATAGAAATTTCTGAGAACCAAGAACATCACTTTGCCGGCAATATGTTACAAGTGAAATCTATTGATGGTAAATCATATTTGGTCATGTCCGGGGCGGCTCATCAATCTCTGAAGGATAAACAATTGAAAAGTATTGAGAAACATTGTGAAATTATTAGTAGCTCTCTAGACACAATCGAAGCCTTGGGCGGGGGAAGTGCAAGGTGCATGATGGCGGAAGTTTTTCTACCTAAATCATCCTGATTTTTTCATTTACATAAGTGCTTATTGCACGAGAATAAGAGGGGATTTGTTGAATTTCAACAACCCCAGGGATTTTCGTGAAAAAAAATATCAGATTTTATATAAAACAAATTAAACGTTTGATCAAGTTCTTCTTCCTTAGAAAAGGAATGAAGGATGAGCCTGTCCCGTAAAACATAGGGTACCTATAGGTTTTAACAAACAACTTTGAAAAAATAACATAATACCATGCTTAATATAGAAAAGGAACTCAAAAAGTTCAGCCTGTCTGCGTTTGAAAAATTGTTCGGTCAACAAATAACAGAAGATCTGCTCAATTTTCAACCAACCAGGAAAGAATTTGAAGGAAGTCATACGCTGGTTTGCTTTCCTTTGGGACGCTTCTCGAAATTGAACCCCGAACAAACGGCAGAGAAGCTTGGCCAATATTTGAAGGACACTACTTCCATAGTTGCCGATTTTAACGTGGTAAAAGGATTTTTAAATTTAAGTATTTCAGATGCTATTTGGCTTCAATTGGCAGCTGAAATTCATGCTAAACCTGATTTTGGAAAACATGCATCCACGGGCAGGGAAGTGATGGTGGAATATTCCTCTCCCAATACCAATAAACCCTTGCACCTGGGGCATTTACGTAATAATTTTCTAGGTTATTCTGTAGCGCAAATATTGAAAGCTGCGGGAAATAAAGTATATAAGGTACAGATCATTAACGACCGTGGAATCCACATCTGCAAATCAATGGTGGCCTGGGATAAATTTGGAGAAGGAGAAACACCAGAATCGTCCGACATGAAAGGTGATAAGCTGGTAGGTAAATACTATGTTATTTTTGATCAGAAATACAAAGAGCAAATAGCCCAGCTCGTAGAAGAGGGGAAATCGAAAGAGGAAGCAGAAAAAGAAGCTCCTATTATGCTGGAGGCACAGGAAATGCTGCTTAAATGGGAACAAAACGATCCTGAAGTAACAGCACTTTGGAGAAAGATGAATGCCTGGGTATATAAAGGTTTTGAAGATACCTACAATACCATGGGAGTGGATTTTGATAAGCTTTACTACGAATCAGAAACTTATACTTTAGGCAAAGAAGAAGTATTAAAAGGATTGGATCAGGGCATTTTATTCAAAAAAGAAGATGGCTCCGTCTGGATTGACCTGAAAGAGGAAGGATTGGATGAAAAGCTTTTACTAAGAAAAGATGGTACTTCAGTGTACATGACACAAGATATAGGTACTGCTATTCTGCGCTACAGGGATTTTCCTGGTATTTCACAGCAAATATATACTGTGGGCAATGAACAGGAATATCATTTTAAAGTGCTGTTTGTGATACTTGAAAAGTTGGGCTATGCATGGGCTAAAAGCTGCTATCACCTGGCTTATGGAATGGTTGATTTACCTTCTGGCAAAATGAAATCCCGGGAAGGCACAGTAGTGGATGCTGATGATCTGATGCAGGACATGTTTGATACCGCCAAGCAAAGAACTGATGAATTAGGTAAAATTGCTGGTTTCTCAGAAGAAGATGCGAATAAGTTATACAAAGATTTGGGCTTGGGAGCTCTAAAATATTATTTGCTTCGAGTGGAACCGGTTAAAAGAATGCTGTTTAACCCCGAAGAATCGATTGATTTCCAGGGGAATACTGGTCCTTTTATTCAGTATGTACATGCGCGGATATGCGCCCTGTTGAGAAAGGCAAAGCAAATAAGTGTAAATCCTGAAGTTTCTTCCAAGCTAAAAGGCCTGGAACCTTCGGAGCGCTATGTGATGAGTCTGCTGCAGGATTTCCCTCAAAAAGTAGAGGAAGCAGCTCAGGCTTATGCACCATCGGTGATTGCTAATTATGTGTATGAACTGGCTAAAGCGTATAATAGATTTTATGCGGAAGTTTCTATATTTAATGAGGCAGACACTACTTCTTTGGCATTTAGAATTGCATTTTCTGAAATTGTGGCCAGAGTAATTAAATCCTCTATGGAATTATTGGGGATTGAAGTACCGGAGAAGATGTAACCTCCTGGCAGTTAAATTAAACAGTTGAGTAAGTAATGCGTTTTTAAACCTTAATAACGGAGTAAAAGAATGAGAATAACCTTAGTATTGATTCAAGCTTTTGTATTGATCATTCATACATCATTTTCACAATCTAAATCAACAAAAATGAGCATATACGATTTTCAAATACAATCCCTTTCAGGTGAGATGATTGATTTTTCTGATTACAAAGGGAAGAAAATTTTAATTGTAAATACGGCCTCTGAATGTGGATACACACCTCAGTATGCTGACTTACAATTGGTACATGAGAATTTTGGGGATCAATTACAAGTGTTAGGTTTTCCTGCCAATAATTTTGGAGGACAGGAGCCGGGAACTGATGAGCAAATAGCTTCATTTTGTGAAAAAAATTACGGAGTGGATTTCCCCCTTTTTTCTAAAATGGATGTGGTAGGGGAGCAGCAGCATCCTCTGTATGTTTGGTTAAAAGAGAAAACGGGAAAAGAGCCTAACTGGAATTTTTGCAAATATTTAATTTCTGATGATGGAAAAGAAGTAAGTTTCTATCCATCATCAGTCAATCCGGGTGAAATAGCTGAGAAATTATAAGGATTGATGCTAAAACATTGGATAGAAGCTTTTAGGCTCAGGACTTTGCCCCTGGCATTGGCATGTATAGGAATGGGTAGTTTTCTGGCGGCCTTTTTTACTACTTTTAATTGGATTGTTTGTGTGCTGAGTTTAATTACCACACTGTTTTTACAGATACTTTCCAATCTTGCCAATGATTATGGGGATACCATTCATGGAGCAGATAGTACAGAAAGAGAGGGGCCTTCAAGAGCTGTACAAAAAGGAGCTATTTCACCAAAATCCATGATGAGGGCTATTATTATTTGTTCTATATTGTCCTTCATTAGTGGCTTACTTTTACTACATTTTGCAGTGGGAATAGGTTCTGTTACTTTTTATGTTTTTTTAGGGATCGGTTTACTGGCCATATTTGCTGCCATTGCTTACACTAATGGGAAAAGGCCTTATGGTTATATGGGTCTAGGGGACATCTTTGTTTTTCTTTTTTTTGGATTGGTAGGAGTGGTAGGCACTTACTATTTACATGCGGAATCAGTTGAACCCACTATTTTTCTTCCGGCAATGGCCTGTGGTTTTTTAGCTGCCGGAGTACTTAATGTGAACAATATCAGGGATATCAAATCTGATGAGCTGGCTGGAAAAAGAAGTATTCCGGTTAGAATAGGTCAAAAAAATGCTAAAATTTACCACTATTTATTGATTGGATTTGCATGGATTTCTGTGATTTCATTTATTGTAATTCATTACCAATCCCAATGGAATCTGTTAGTCTTTCTGTCATTTCCATTATTTATTTATCATGCTATTTTATTGTGGAAAAGCAATAGAGGAAAAGAAATTGATCCTTTATTGAAGCAGCTAGCCTTATCCACGCTTTTTTTTGTGTTAACTTTCGGATTTGGAATTGTACTTTTCTAAATGTAATTTACTTGCCTCAAAATCATTTACATTAAAAAAACGTATACTTAAAAATAAACCTAATCGAAACACATAATCATGAAAAGAATACTCGTACCTACTGATTTTTCAGAACAAGCAGCATCCGCTTTACAACTTGCAGCAGAAATAGCTAAAAAAGGTAAAGTTGAATTAGTTTTACTTCATGTGGTAGAAATACCAGGGCAGCAACCATCTTTTAATGTAACAGGTGAGGCCTCATCAGCATATGGTGATGGAATGGAAGGGGTTTTCGTGATGAAAATGTTAGAGAGAGGAAAAGAGAAATTGAGAGAAACAGCGAATAGTGCTTTTCTGGAGGGTGTTAGCTTAAGAACTGAGCTAAAAGCCGGAAATGCTTATTACAACATTTCAACTATTGTAAATGAACTGGAGCCTGATTTAATTGTGATGGGAACCAGTGGTAGCTCGGGTATGGAAGAAATATTGATTGGTTCTAATGCCGAAAAAGTTGTGAGGAATGCTTCCTGTCCTGTACTTACATTAAAGGAGAAAATCAGCTTATCGGATATCAACAATGTTTTATTTGCCAGTTCATTGAAAAATGATGATATGGGAATTATAGCTAGTTTAAAGAAAATTTTGGAGCTTTCTGATGCCAAGATTCACTTATTAAAAGTGAATACTCCCAACAATTTTGAGTCTACTTCTTCAATGCACAAGAAAATGGATGAGTATATGCGAAAAAATGGTTTAGAAGCACAAAGACATGTTTATAATGCCAGTAATGAGGAAGAAGGCATCCTTGAGTTTACCAAGGAAAACAATATTGATCTGATAGCTATGGGAACCCATGGACGAAAAGGATTGATGCATTTGCTAAGCGGAAGCATTGCAGAGGATGTTGTGAATCACAGCAAAAGACCTGTGTTAACTTTTAAAATTGAGGACTGATAAAGAATTGCTTTGAAAAACTAAAAAGCCCAAAATCAAGAAATGATTTTGGGCTTTTTTTATCTCAATGGGTAATTCCTTTTCGAGAAATTATTGAGTTATTCTTTTACCATATTTTGACCCTGGCACTGTCAGCTCGGTACATGCCATCGCCTTCTTTTACATCAAAAGCCTGATAGAAAGTCTCAAGATTATGTAAAGGACCATTTGCTCTGTACATACCAGGAGAATGTGGATCTGTAAGTACCTGAGTTCTTAATGCTTCATCTTTGTATTTAATACGCCAGATTGTTGCCCATGACATAAAAAATCTTTGTTCTGGAGTTAAACCATCAATTAAACCCGGATTTCCATTTTCAGCCAGATGTTTTTGCAAACCATCATAAGCAGCATTAATTCCGCCTAAATCACCAATATTTTCACCTAAAGTAAATTGCCCGTTTACATGTACACTGTCCAATGGTTCGAAAGCATCATATTGAGCAACTAACATTCCGGTTCTACTTTGGAAATTTTCCAGATCTGTGTCTGTCCACCAGTTTTTCATATTGCCTTCAGCATCAAATCGACTTCCCTGGTCATCAAAACAATGAGAGATTTCATGACCAATTACTGCACCTACACCACCGTAATTTACTGCAGCATCTGCTTTATAATTATAGAAGGGAGGTTGCAGAATGGCTGCAGGAAATACTATTTCATTAAATAGTGGGTTGAAATAAGCATTTACTGTTTGCGGGCTCATTCCCCATTCTTTTTTATTAACCGGCTTGCCTAGTTTAGCTACTTCATACTCAAATTCGAATTTGGTTGCATTTATCAGGTTTTGCACATACGAAGATTTTTCAGGATTAGCACTTACTTCTAATGAAGAGTAGTCTCTCCATTCATCAGGGTAGCCAATTTTCACTGTCAGAGTCTTTAATTTCTCTAAAGCCTTTGTTTTAGTGGAATCAGACATCCAATCAAGTGCATTTATTCTGTCAGCAAAAGCTAGTTTAATATTTTCTACCATTTCCTGCGCTTTCTGCTTGGCTTCGGGTGGGAAAGTTTCATCTACGTATAATTTGCCAATTGCTTCACCTAAAGAACTATTTGTAGTAGCCAAAATACGTTCCATCTTGGCCGCATTTCCTCTATACCGTTTAATTCTTTACTATAGAAATCAAAATTGGCCTGAACGAAATCATTGTTCAGATAGGCAGATGCACGATCAATTAACCTCCATCTTAAATATTCCTTCCATTGTGCTACAGGCACTTCTTTTACCACTGCCTGAAATTCTTTCATAAATTCTGGCTGTCCTACAATTAAAGTGTCAAGATCTTTCACTCCCAAATCGCTCAAATATTCTTTCCAGTTGATAGAGGGAACTATTTCTAAAAGTGTAGATAATGACATTTTGTTGTAAAGTGCTGGAATATTTCTTTGTTCCACATTTGTCATAGAAGCTTCTGCAAGACGAGTTTCTAAATCCATGATGTTTTTAGATTGCTTCTCTGCTGATTCCTTACTATCACCTAAAAGACTTAGTACCCGTAGAATATGGGTTTCATACTTAGCTCGTATTTCTTTTGATTTGCTATCTGATTTGGTATAGTAGTCTCTATCAGGAAGTCCTAATCCATTTTGAAAAAGGTATGCAGCCATTACTTTGCTGTTTTTTAAATCAGGTAAAATACCAAAGCTAAAGAAAGCTCCACCACCAATAATTTGCTGTTGCGCCAAATACTTTTGTAAATCAGTAGCATTTTCAATACTTTCTATTTGTTCAAAGTAAGGGTTTAAAGGTTGCGTTCCTCTTTTTTCAGCCAATAATGAATCCATTCCAATAGCATAAAAATCTGCAGCCTTGCGCTGATCCGTTCCTTCTGCATATTTCTCATTAGCTGCAGCAGTTTCCAAAACATTAAGTACTGTTTCGTTGGTGGTTTCCCTTAGTTCGTTAAAACTTCCCCAACGGCCTTGGTCACCTGGAATCTCGGTGCTTTTTATCCATCCGCCATTGACGAATTGAAAAAAATCATCAGCTGGCCGAACGGTGGAATCCATGTAGGCCATATTAATTGCTTGTATTTCTTCGGTTTTTTGTTCCTGTTTATTTTCACAGGATGTTATCAAGGCAATTGCTCCGGCTGCCAGAGTAAAATTGGATGCCTTTATCTTAATATGTTTCATATTCATGATTTTATTGTAGTTAATCTTACTTAGAAAGTTACTGAATATGAAATAAATACAGAAGGATTATTTTATGGGAGGTGATTCCGTTATTTAGTAATTTATTTTTGATTGTTTTTGATAATAAAGTTATGCGGTATTCAAGATATTCCGGCTAGACTAATATCATTTAAATATACTTTCGGATTCCAAAAAGCCTAAACTTTTCCTACCTTTAAAAACTTATCCAGAAAATAAATTTTTAAAATTCCATGAGCAAACCTGAGAAAAAACTATTCCTTTTAGATGCAATGGCGCTGATCTACAGAGCGCATTTTGCCTTTAGTAAGAGCCCGAGAATTAATTCAAAAGGGTTAAATACCGGAGCTGCTTTGGGCTTTACCAATTCCCTCATGGAAATTCTCAAGAAAGAGAAACCAACACATATTGGGGTAGCCTTTGATACCAGCGCCCCAACTTTCAGGCACATAGAGTTTCCTGCCTACAAAGCGCAAAGAGAGGAACAACCTGAAGATATCCGGGTAGCCATTCCTTATGTAAAGAAAATTGTGGAGGCATTTGATATTCCGGTACTGATCATGGATGGTTACGAAGCAGATGATATTATTGGTACCATTGCTCAGAAAGCTGCTGATCAGGGTTTTGAGGTGTTTATGATGACGCCTGATAAGGATTTTGCTCAGTTGGTAAAAGAGCATGTGTATTTATACAAGCCTTCATTTATGGGCAATGGAGTAGATGTCCTGGGGATTCCTGAAGTGCTTAAAAAGTTTGATATTGATAGAGTAGAGCAGGTGATTGACATACTCGGACTGGAAGGAGATGTGTCGGATAATATTCCAGGAATACCGGGAGTAGGAAAAAAAACAGCTATCAAGTTCTTGAAAGAATATGGTTCTGTAGAAGGCTTACTTGCCAATACAGCCGATTTAAAAGGTAAAATGAAAGAGAAGGTGGAGGAGTTCAAAGAACAGGCCTTGCTTTCAAAACGATTAGCGACTATTAATATCAATGTGCCTATAGATTATGATCCTGAAAAATTATTATATAATGGACCTAAAGAGGATGAGCTAAGGGCGCTTTTTGATGAGTTAGAATTCCGCACCCTAATGAAAAGAGTGCTTGGCGAAGAACCTCCTGCGGCAAAATCATCATCCTCCGCCAAGGTAGATCCGGCCCAGATCTCCATGTTTACAGATTCACCGGAAGAGAATGCCCTCTCTGAAGCAGAGCCTGCAAAGGAGAAGATGAATATTCTCAATACAGTTCATAATTATCACCTCATTGATACAGCCGAGTTAAGAAAGGATTTGATTTACTATCTCTCCATCCAGGATGAATTTTGTTTTGATACTGAAACTACCAACCTGGAACCCACAGATGCGGAATTGGTAGGTTTGGCTTTTGCATATGTGGCAGGAGAGGCTTACTACGTGCCATTTCCGGCAGATCAAAAAGAAGCCCAAAAAATCGCTGATGAGTTCAAAGAAGTATTGGAGAATGATAAAATCGTGAAGATTGGGCAAAACCTAAAATATGATATCCAGGTGATGCGTAACTACGACATCAATTTGAAAGGAAAGATGTTCGATACTATGCTGGCGCACTACCTTCTGGATCCGGAAACCCGCCATAATATGGATGCCCTGGCGGAGAATTACCTGAATTATACTCCGGTTTCCATCACCGAATTAATTGGTAAGAAAGGGGTGAAGCAGGGAAATATGCGGGATGTGGAAATTAAAGAAGTGGTTGAATATGCAGGTGAAGATGCTGACATCACCTTACAACTGAAGCATATTCTAGAGAAAGAAGTCAAAGCCAATGAATTAGAACATTTACTTCATGAAGTGGAAGAGCCGCTTTCCTACGTTTTGGCCGATATGGAATATGAAGGAGTGAAGATTGATGAGAAAGCACTGGCTGTGATGTCTAAAGAATTGGAGAAATCTGCGGCAGATACACAAGCTGAAATCTTTGCGATAGCCGGACAGGAGTTCAACATTGCCTCGCCCAAACAATTAGGAGAAATCCTGTTTGATCAAATGAAGTTGGTGGATAAACCCAAGAAGACCAAAACAGGGCAATATGCTACAGGAGAGGAAATTCTTTCCAAGTTAGCCAATGAGCATAAGATAGCAGAGAAGATTTTGGAGTTTAGGGAATATCAAAAACTTAAATCCACTTATGTAGATGCATTGCCTAAACTGATAAGTAAAAAAGACGGCAGAGTCCATACTGATTACAGGCAAGCTGTGGCTGCCACTGGAAGGTTGAGCTCAAACAATCCCAATTTGCAGAACATCCCTATTCGTACAGAAAAAGGCAGGTTGATTCGTAAAGCTTTTGTGCCACGTAGTGAAGATTATTTATTAATGTCAGCGGATTACTCTCAAATAGAATTGCGAATAATGGCAGCTTTTTCAAAAGATGAGGCCATGCTAGAAGCATTCAGAACCGGCAGGGATATTCATGCTACCACAGCGGCCAAAGTATTTGGTGTAAAGTTGGAAGATGTTGATCCCGGCATGAGACGAAAAGCCAAGGAAGTTAACTTCGGAATTATTTATGGAATCTCGGCTTTTGGTCTGGCCCAAAATCTAAACATTTCGAGAACTGAAGCTTCAAATATCATTAAAGCGTATTTTAAGGAGTTCCCGAATGTGAGTGCTTATATGAATGATTGTATAGAAGAAGCCAGAAAAAATGAATATGTAAAGACCATCCTGGGCAGAAAAAGATTTCTACGGGACATCAATTCCAGAAATCAAACAGTGCGTGGTTATGCAGAGCGAAATGCTATCAATGCTCCTATCCAGGGTAGTGCTGCTGATATGATCAAACTGGCTATGATTAATATTCATAACTGGATGAAGGAAGAGAAGCTAAAATCCAGAATGATTATGCAGGTGCATGATGAATTGATTTTTGATGTACATAAAGATGAACTAGAGCTGTTGAAAGAAAAAGTAATACACTTTATGAAAACAGCCATGGAATTAGATGTTCCAATGGATATAGGCGTGGGTGTTGCCGATAATTGGATGGATGCTCATTAAGATTAAAGAATTTATTTTATTTATTTAATGTTTTCAATTCATGAACAATTCAGAAATAATAAGACGTGTTAAGGAAGCCGCTTTACAAGTGGATCCATCAGCTGAAGTTATCTTGTATGGTTCACGTGCCAGAGGTGATGCCCGTAAAGATTCTGATTGGGATATTTTAATTCTTACCAGCTTTCCTGTTAATATAGTCAATGAAGAAGCTATAAGAGAAAAACTTTATGATATTGAGTTAGAGACCGGGGAGTCATTATCTACCTTTATTTATTCCAAAAAGGAGTGGCAAACAAAACAGAAATTTACTCCTTTTTATGAGAATGTAGGCGAGGAAGGAATCAGCTTATGAATCAGGAAGAGAGGAATGATTATATCAAATACAGAATTAAAACTTCATTCAGTACTTTTGATGCGGCTAAACTTTTAGCCCAAAATGGGTATTGGAATTCAGCTGTTAACAGGTTATATTATGCATCCTTTTATGCTGTGAATGCATTATTGGTTTCTGAAAAAGTACACATAAAATCTCATACTTCTACTAAGACCCAGTTTTCCCAACATTTTATCAAGCCTGATAAACTCCCTAAAAAATATGGAATATTATACTCTCGTTTGTTTGATTGGAGACAAAAAGGAGATTATGATAATGCTTTTGAATATAATGCGGAAGATGTGGATCCTTTAATAGAAAAAGTTGAAGAAATGTTAACTGAGATTGCTAATTACTTATCCTATTAAGCAATCCCTCCTTTGGGTTTACTTGTATTATTATAGGTAATGAAATGTGAGTTTTTTATTTCCAGGCCCCATCTATCATCTCCAGGTTTGCACAAACCAATTTTATTCAGCATTTTGTGAAGCAAATTTGCTGATATTACTATGGAACAAAGCACATTAACGGCCATTTTTCTACCCCTCGCTTTAGGAATAATTATGTTGGGAATGGGGATGACCCTCAACGTTTCAGACTTTAGAAGAGTGGTGCTTTACCCGAAAGCAGCTATAATTGGTTTGAGCAGCCAAATAGTTATTTTGCCTTTATTGGGTTTTGGGCTTGCAGCAGTTTTTTTTGAATCGCCTGAACTGGCTGTTGGCTTTATTTTAATTGCCTTATGTCCTGGAGGTGCTACTTCCAATCTTATTTCCCATTTGGCTAAGGCAGATTTAGCATTGTCAATCAGTTTGACTGCCATCAGCAGTCTCATCACGAATTTTAGTATTCCTATATTACTAAATGTGGCACTTTTCCATTATATGGGAGGGGATCAGGCGGTGCAATTGCCACTTTTCAAAACTTTTGTGCAAATTTTTGTTATTACTATTCTCCCGGTAAGTATCGGAATGTTGATCAAGAGAAAATATCCGGCTTTTGCATTAAGGTCTCAAAAAGCGATGAATATTATTTCCCTGTTTTTTTTCATTCTGATTTTATTGGCTGCCATACTTAAAGAAAGGGAAAACATTATACCATATTTTAAACAAGCAGGTTTAGCCACGTTGTTATTAAATGTGTTAAGCTTATTGATTGGCTATTATTTAGGGAAAATGTTTAGTTTAAATAAAAGACAAAGCAGTGCAATCGCCATTGAAACTGGCATACAAAATGGTACTTTAGCTATTGCATTGGCATTAAGCCCGGTGATATTAAATAATACGCAAATGGCAGTACCGGGAGCTATTTACAGTTTATTAATGTTTGTGACTGCTGCGGTGGTTATTTTGAGCTCCAGAAATGGCAATGCGGCAGAATCAAGAAAAGAACTACAATTATCTTAAAATAAATTTATGAAAAAGAACATCTTAATACTCTCCTTCTTATTAATTGGGTTTTGTGGGTTTGCGCAGAACGATGAAGCCCTCACACGTGAGACAGTACAAAAAAGCACGATTAAAGGCCATATCTACTTCCTGGCATCAGATGAGCTAAGAGGTCGTGAAACAGGCTCACCGGAAATCGATATTGCTGCTAAATATTTATCTACCACTTTCCAAAGATATGGAGTAGCTCCAGTGCCTGGTGCTACTGAGGGGTACTTTCAGGAAGTGCCTTTGGTGAAGACCATCACACCTGATGCGTACTCTTTGAAAATAGGTGACAGAGTAGTAGATCCTGAGGGTTTATTAAGGCTTGAGGGAGCTAACATTGATACAAAAGCTGAAATAGTTTTTATGAATTATGGTTTGGAAAAGGACTTTGAAGATAAAAAATTAGCTGGTAAAATTGCAGTTGTATTGGCCGGGAGAGAAGATGCCCAGGATTGGAGGTCTGTTTTTATGGAAAGTGCAGCTAAATCTAAAAGAGCCAAAGAGGCAGGTGCTTTAGGCTTGGTAGAATTGCACACTCAGTCACCGGACAACTGGATTCAGTTTAAACGCTTTACCGGTGGCAGTGTTGTTGGTATTAAAAGAGAGGAAGAGTCCTCAAATAGTGGATTTTTCAATTTGTGGGTAAAGGATTATGACAGCAATTTCCAAAAAGCAGTTTCAGATAAAAAGAAGCCGTTGTTTGAGGTGCTAATAAGCAAGGAGATGCAAATAGAAATCCCTTCTAAAAATGTAGTAGGTATGGTAGAAGGAACCGATCCTGAGTTGAAGAATGAATACGTGATTTATTCTGCACATTACGATCATATAGGAGTGGGCAAGCCCAATGCTGAAGGTGATTCTATTTATAATGGAGCCAGGGATAATGCAGTAGGTGTTGTAACAGTGATGAGTGCTGCTGAAAGTATTGCTAAAAACCCTACCAAGCGATCGGCACTGTTTATTTTATTTACTGCCGAAGAAAAAGGATTGTTAGGCAGTAGATACTATACTGAAAATCCGCTTTTGCCTTTGGAACAAATGGTATATTGTTTCAATAGTGATAACGGAGGCTACAATGACACAAGTATTGCCACTATTGTCGGCTTGGGCCGCACTACCGCAGAGAAACATATCAAAGAAGCTGCTGAAACTTTCGGATTGACGGCCATTGATGATCCGGCCGGTGAGCAAGGGCTTTTCGATCGTTCTGATAATGTGAATTTTGCCAAAAAAGGAATTCCTGCACCTACTTTCAGCTTAGGTTTCACCGCTTTCGATGCGGAGATAGGAAAGTATTACCACCAACAAGCAGATAACCCTGAAACAATGGATTATGATTATTTAGAGAAGTTTTTCAGTGCTTTTGTTCTATCAGCGCGCTTAATTGCTAACGATTCGGAAACACCTTTCTGGACTGAAGGGGATAAGTATTATGAGGCAGGTAAAGCTTTGTATAATGAAAATTGATTGAAAAAAAGAAACAGCTCAAGTGAAATACCTGAGCTGTTTCTGAATTACTTCACCTCAATAGTAATATTCAACATCCTTTGAGTATTGTTTTCACTATCTCCGATGCTTATTTCTTCAATAATTTCTACGTTTACTTTGCCGGTAAAACCCTCTTTCGATTGGTAAATGTATTCTAATTGATTTTCACTGTTGTTCCATTCAATTTTGCTTACGCTATAGTTTTTTGGCTGAGAAGAAATACTAAATCCTCCCTCAGTAGCTATTCCTGTAGCTAATTGGTATCTAAGGGTTTCGCCAGAGGGGACCTCCAGTGAAACTTGATCAATATTTTCTGAATCAATTTTCGAGCGATCTTTGTTATTATTACAGGCAGTCATTATTAGAATGGTAAAAATAAAAATGCTTAAGGTTTTCATAGTTAAAATTTGTTGATTTATTACTTTTAACTAGTAATTTAACTCAGAAGTTGTCCTGCTGCGCCAATAATCCCCGCATGATTCTTAAGAGCGGCAGGTACTATATTAAGTTTTGGGTCTATATATTTCTTGTATTTGGAGAAGCGTTTACTTACACCACCTCCTAATATGATCAATTCAGGGTAGAACAGTTTATTTACCTCCAGAAGATACAAGTTCAAGCGTTTACCCCAAGTTTCCCAGTCAAGGTTTTCATTTTCCCGTACAGAATTGGCAGCATATGCTTCTGCAATATCTCCTTTAAGTTGAATATGGCCTAGTTCTGTATTGGGAATCAGCATCTGTTTGTGAAATAACGCAGAGCCAATTCCTGTGCCCACGGCTATCATTAACACGGTTCCCTGGTAGTTTTTTCCGGCACCATATCGCATTTCAGCCAGTCCGGCCACATCTACATCATTCATTACGCTTGCTGGACATCCGGTAGCTTTAGAAATCAAATCATTGATAGGTTGACCTATCCAGCTTTTGTCAATATTAGAGGCTGTTTTTACAATACCATTTACTATAGCTGACGGAAAACCGCAGCCTATTTTGCCGGTCCATAAAAAATGTTCTTGTAATTTGAGAATTGTTTTAACCATAGCCTCAGGCGTAGCCGGTTGAGGAGTTTTAAATCTTTTTCTTTTGCTGATGAACTCTCCTTTTTCTAAATCCACAATAGCGGCTTTCATGCCGGTACCTCCTATATCAATGCCTAATACTTCCAATAGTTTAGTTAAGATTGAATTATAAGTGAAGATATCATTTAAATCAGAACCTTGAAATTTTAAAGGATATTTTTATTAATAACCAACCACCCCCAACAACAACCACTGTTATAAATTGAACTTGTTTCTATCTGTTTCTCATAAAAACCTTTTATTTTAGTTGTGTAATCAAATCCATCATACAATGAGAAAATTATTGGTTTTTCCACTTGGCATGTTATTATTTGCATGTGGAAGTGAAGAAAAGAAATCGCAAATGACAATAAAAGATTATCCCGAAACAGCTACAGTAGATACAGTAGACACATACTTTGGTACTGATATTCCCGACCCTTACAGATGGCTGGAGGATGACCGCTCTGAACAAACTGCTAATTGGGTAAAGGCGCAGAACGAAGTTACATTCGGATATCTGAACAGCATTCCCTTCAGAGATAAAATAGAATCCCGTCTGACGGAACTCTGGAATTATAAAAAAGAAGGTGCGCCACAGAAACATGGTGATTATTACTATACCTATAAAAATGACGGACTTCAAAACCAATGGGTCATTTACAGAAAGAAAGGCGTAGATGGTGAGGAAGAATTATTTCTTGACCCGAATACTTTCTCTGAAGATGCCACTACATCTTTAGCAGGGACATCATTTACAAAAGATGGCTCCTTACTGGCTTATTCCATATCTGAAGGTGGCTCTGATTGGAGAAAGATCATTGTAATGAATACTGAAGATAAAAGCATAGTGGAAGATACTATCAGGGATGTGAAGTTCAGCGGTGTGTCATGGAAGGGGAATGAAGGCTTCTATTATAGTAGCTATGAAAAGCCAAAAGGAAGTGAACTTTCTGCTAAAACACAGGAACATAAATTATTTTATCATCAGTTGGGTACCGAACAATCTGAAGATCAATTGATATTTGGTGGATCAGAAACTCCAAGAAGGTATATAGGAGGTTATGTGAGCGATGATGAGAAATATTTATTCATCTCTGCCTCGGAGAGTACAAGCGGAAATGAACTGTACATGAAGGATCTCAGTAAAAACAACAGTCCTATTGTTCCAATTGCAAAGGGATTTGAAAGTGAGCATTATGTATTGGATAATGAAGGAGAAAAGCTTCTTATAATCACAAACCTTGATGCCCCTAACCGTAGACTGGTAGCAGTAAATGCTGAAAACCCAACCACCGATAATTACCAGGATATTATCCCTGAGACTGAAAATGTATTGAGCGTGAGCACCGCAGGTGGTAGTCTGTTCGCTAATTATATGGTGGATGTGAAAACAGAAATTCATCAATTTGATTATGAAGGGAATAAAATAAGGCAAGTTGAATTACCGGGAATTGGTACGGCCGGTGGTTTCGGTGCTGAAAAGGAAGACTCAGTTCTTTATTATTCATTTACTTCCTTCACTTATCCTTCCGCTATTTTTAAATATGATATTGAAGAAGGAACCTCTGAGTTGTATTGGAAACCGGAAATTGACTTCGATCCTGAAGCTTATGTGACTGAACAGGTGTTTTACGAGAGCAAGGATGGCACTAAAATCCCAATGTTTATTACACATAGAAAGGGGCTGGAGAAAAATGGTAAGAACCCTACAGAATTGTATGCTTATGGAGGGTTTAATGTGAGCTTAAGACCGAGCTTTAGTATTGCACGATTGGTATGGTTGGAACAAGGAGGGGTTTACGCACAGCCTAATTTGAGAGGTGGTGGCGAATATGGCGAGGCATGGCATAAAGCTGGCACTAAGATGAACAAGCAAAATGTATTTGATGATTTTATTGCCGCTGCTGAGTATCTAAAAGAAGCTGGTTATACTGATTCAGATCATCTCGCAATTTCAGGAGGTTCAAATGGGGGATTGTTAGTAGGGGCAACTATGACTCAAAGGCCTGATCTGATAAAAGTAGCTTTTCCTGCTGTGGGTGTAATGGATATGCTGCGATACCATACATTTACCGCTGGAGCGGGCTGGGCCACTGATTATGGCACTTCTGAAGAGAGTAAAGAAATGTTTGAGTATATTCTGGGCTATTCTCCAGTGCATAACGTGAAGGAAGGAGTGGAGTATCCTGCTACAATGGTTACTACAGCGGATCATGATGACAGAGTGGTGCCTGCACATTCTTTTAAATTTGCTGCTGAGCTACAGAGTAAACATGCGGGAGATAATCCTGTACTTATCCGTATTGAAACCAATGCGGGGCATGGAGCAGGTAAGCCAACTGATAAAATTATAGACGAAATAGCTGATAAATACGCTTTTGCCTGGTATAACATGGGAGTAGTGCCTTATGATGAGATGTAAAATTAATTGGCAGTTGACTAAAAAAACAGTTTGCAAAATTCACTTTTTGTCAATTGGTCGGTTTGTCAACTGTTAGTTTTTATTTCTCAAAGTTAATTCTGAAACCTAAGCCTAGGCGTCTTTAAAATTAAAAATATGAGTATAAAAATCAGAAGAGCAGAAAAGAAGGATATTCCACGGGTGTTGGAACTGATAAAGGAATTAGCTATTTACGAACGCGAGCCTAATGCGGTAGTCATCAATGAAGATGAATTGATACGGGATGGTTTCGGGAGCAATCCAGCCTATGGTTTGTTTGTAGGAGAAGATGAAGCACAAATAATTGTTGGGATAGCTCTTTATTATTTCCGCTATTCTACCTGGAATGGAAAAGTACTCTATCTGGAAGATTTAATTGTTACCGAACAAGAAAGGGGAAAAGGCTATGGCAGAGATTTATTGAATGCCATTCTTGAGGAGGCAGATAAACAAAATTGCAGGTTATGTACCTGGCAGGTATTGGACTGGAATGAACCTTCCATTGCTTTTTATAAAAATATTGGGGCAGATCTTGATGAAGGGTGGATTAACTGTACTGTCAAAAAGGAACAATACAAATCTATTTATTCAAGTTAGCCAAAGGTCAGTTTGAGCCATACAAATTCATTGTTCAGCCGTACATAGCTGAGGCTGAACAATGAATTTTAATTACATAGTCTCCAAAAAAGTCCGGAAAGAAACACATTTGTTTTGAAATTTAGCAAAATGATCTTGCTTAAGCCTGGGGGCTTCTTCCAGCATATACTTTTCCAGTTGTTCTAAATTTTCTGCATAATATTGTATAGCGAAAGTTTCGCCTTCTCCTTCGGTTTCGTTTAATAATCGAAGCATCCGGTGGTCATGGAAATAACCTGTTGCCAAAACATCAGGAATATGTGTTTCCTTCATCCAACTAACCCACTGATCTATCACATCTTTTTCTACATTTACTGTCACATTATAAATAATCATATGCTTTCGCTTTTTTTGCAAATTTGAAGGTTTTAATTTTATTCTGAAAACATTTACACTCTTCCTTTGGTTATTTTTAAACTTATCTATTTATAGTTATATATGTTTTATTTAAATTTCAGGTAAGGAGAAAGGAAAAAAGGAAAGTGAGTAACTATTCTATCAAGGATTTAGAGCATTTATCGGGTATTAAGGCCCATACCCTTAGGATTTGGGAGCAGCGGTACAATTTTATTGAACCCCAAAGGACAACTACCAATATTCGCTATTATAGTGACAAGGATTTGAAGTTGATACTTAATATATCCACACTGAAGGAGAATGGGTATAAAATCTCCAATATCGCTAAAATGACTGAATCAGAGATGGCTGCAGCGGTTTTGAAAATTGCAGAATCGAACCTGAGGTTTCCGGATCAAATCAATTCTCTAACACTGAGCATGATTGATATGGATGAGGATAGATTTGAGAAGATATTGAGCAATAATATCATAAAACATGGCTTTGAAAGAGCCATGATTAGTATTATTTATCCTTTCCTTTCTAAAATTGGCATGCTATGGCAAACAGGGAGCATCTTGCCAGCGCAAGAACACTTTATCTCCAATTTGATCCGGCAGAAATTGATAGTAGCCATTGACGGGCAATATGTCACCGAAAGGGAATCCAAAGGGAAATGGCTGCTGTACTTGCCTGAAAATGAGTTGCATGAGCTATCTTTGCTGTTTGCAGCTTTTTTGTTAAGATCAAAAAAACATAAAGTGATTTACTTGGGACAGAGCCTGCCAAAAGAAGATTTATCTTCAGTAAAGGGGATTCACCAGCCGGATTTTGTACTGACTACTTGCACTACTGCACCTAAAAAAGCTGAAATTCAGCAGTACATTAATGAAGTAGCTGATTTATTTAGTGATGCTACTATTTTTGTGGGAGGCTTTCAGGTGATCGGACAGGACATTAAGAGGAAAAAGAATGTGGAGTTTCTCATGAAAATGGAAGATCTAAATTCTTATCTGGAAAACATAGATTTAAAGTACGTTCCTCATGATAAAAACACCGAACAAGAAATGAGATATCATTAAAGATTTGGAGGATTATTTTCTCAGGCCAATTTCTGAAATTTATACCTTATATCAATTATTCCTTACGCTTCTTCCATCCATGGGAGCTAACTGAAATCAAAAATTCAGTAATACACTAATTATATTTCTCTTTGAAGCCTCTAAACTGATAAAGAGAGTAAAAATCAATAGTTGCATTTTAGATATTCCTCTCACCTCACTGTGTCTGCTCTACTATTATTTTTCAGAAATCTGATATGTTATTAGAATGCGTAATTAATAATGAATTTTTGATAGTGCTTCGTAAGATTAATTTTTTACATGAAATATTAAACAAAACTATTTCTTAAATAATACGTGTAACTACATTAAATTAGGGTTTTATAGGCATTATATCGCCATATAATTCAAATTGAAGAGCTATAAATTATCATTATGTTTAATATAAGTGGTAAATAAATTAAACAGAAAGTTTGCATTTTGTTTAATTATAATATACATTTGTTAAACAAACTAAATAGAACAATCATGACAGCTATAGAATTTGGTTACGCAATTAATAACATGACAAAATCTATGAAGCCTTTTGCTTTGAGATTAACAAAGGACATGGAGCAGGCGAATGACTTAATACAGGAAACTGTATTAAAGGCATTTTCAAACAGGGATAAATTTTCTGAGGGTACCAACCTAAAGGCATGGCTGTTCACTATTATGAAGAATACTTTCATCACTAATTATCAGAGAATGGTGAGAAGAAAAACTTTTATTGATACAACAGAGAATCTGCATTTTATTAATTCAACAGAGAATATTGCCCAAAACACTGCATATGGAAGTTTTGCCATGGCAGATATTATAAATCAGGTGGAGAAATTGGATGAAGTCTATAAAAACCCATTCATGATGCACTTCAGGGGATTCAAATACCATGAAATCGCTGAGAAATTGGAAATTCCTATTGGAACTGTTAAGAATAGAATCCATATTGCTAGGAAAGAGTTGAAATATGCTCTTAAAGTGTATGCGAAAACGAATTAAGAAATAATGTCCGGGAAGAAAGTTGTAGTGATTGGTTCAGGCTTTGCTGGTTTATCCACAGCTACTTTTTTGGCCGACAAGGGATACGAAGTTATCGTATTGGAAAAAAATAAGGAATTAGGAGGAAGGGCTCGTCAGTTCCAGGCAGAGGGTTTTACCTTTGATATGGGACCCAGCTGGTATTGGATGCCCGATGTTTTCGATAGGTATTTTGAAACATTTGGAAAGAAAACATCGGATTTTTATGAATTGGAGAGATTAGACCCCTCTTATCATGTTGTTTTTGGTAAGGATGACATCCTGAAAGTACCTGCCAATATGGAACGATTCAAGGAGATGTTGGAAAACATGGAGCCCGGAAGTGCCAAAGCTTTGGAGAAGTTTTTGGAGCAAGCTGCCTACAAATATGAAAAAGGCATCAACGATCTGGTATACAAGCCTGGTCGCTCATTGATGGAATTTATGAACCCAAAGCTGCTTTTTGATATGGTTCGTTTGGATATATTTTCATCAATTCACAGCCATGTCAGGAAGTATTTTAAAAATGAGAGGATCATACGTCTCATGGAATTCCCTATACTATTTTTAGGTGCTTTACCTGAAAATACTCCTGCCCTCTATAGTTTAATGAATTATGCTGATATTAGCCTTGGTACATGGTATCCTAAAGGAGGAATGTATAAAATTGTGGAGGCTATGGTAAATCTGGCAAAAGAAAAAGGAGTGAAATTTATTGCTGAACAGGAAGTAATGTCTGTAGAGTGTGAAGGTAAATTTGTTAAAAAAGTTATAACTCAAAATGCTTCTTATCACGCAGATGCGGTGGTTTCTTCTGCAGATTATGAACATACCGACCAAAAGATACTGCCCAAAGCTTATGGGAATTATACTGAAAAATACTGGGATACACGCTCTTTAGCACCTTCCTCTCTTATTTTTTACCTCGGAATTGATAAAAAAATAGAGGGGCTTGTTCATCATAATTTATTTTTTGACCATGACTTTGGCCCGCATGCAAGGGAAATTTATTCTGATCCAAAATGGCCGGAAGCACCACTTTTTTATGTGAGTGCTACTTCCAAAACAGATGATACAGTAGCGCCTGAGGGTATGGAGAACCTTTTTATACTTATGCCGGTTGCTCCTGATTTAGAGGATACGGAAGAAATAAGGGAGAAATATTATCATTTGATAATAGATAGAATGGAAATGTTGTTGGGCGAGGAAATTAAAGAGCATGTTGTTTATAAGAGAAGTTTTGCGCACAATGACTTTAAAAGCGATTATCATTCTTATAAGGGGAATGCATATGGGCTTGCCAATACACTTAAGCAAACGGCTATCCTGAAGCCCTCATTGAAAAACAAGAAGTTGAAAAACTTTTATTATGCCGGGCAGTTAACTGTACCCGGTCCGGGAGTTCCCCCATCTTTGATTTCAGGACAAGTAGTGGGCAAAGAGGTAGTGAAAGATTTTAAAATGTAAAAAGTCTCATGGATGCTAAAGAATTATTTGACCAAACAACTTTTGAATGTAGCAAGCTGATTACTCAGCGTTATAGTACTTCTTTCACGCTTGGTATAAAAACTTTGCATAAAAGGTTTCAATATCCGGTATATGGCATTTATGGATTTGTTAGATATGCTGACGAAATTGTGGATACTTTTCATGATAAGGATAAAGCAAACCTTTTAAAATTATTCAAAAAGCACACCTATGAAGCAATTGAGCAAAAAATAAGCCTCAATCCTGTTTTACATTGCTTTCAAATGGTAGTGAATGAATATAACATTCCGCTGGATTTGATAGAAGCATTTTTGCATAGTATGGAGATGGATTTACATGATATTGATTATGATCAACCAACTTATGAAACATATATCTATGGTTCTGCAGAAGTGGTAGGACTCATGTGTCTTAAGGTATTTTGTGAGGGGAATGATGAAAAGTACAATGATTTACTTCCTGCAGCTAAAAATTTGGGAGCTGCTTTTCAAAAAATTAATTTTCTGAGAGATATTAAATCGGATTATCATGACAGGGGCAGGGTTTATTTCCCCGGGATCGATTTCAAAAGTTTCTCCAAAAACCATAAAGATCAAATTGAGTCTGATATACAAGCGGATTTTGATGCCGCATATCAAGGAATTGTACGTTTGCCGGCAGGAGCCAGGTTAGGGGTTTACCTTGCCTACAGTTATTATTTAAACCTTTTCAAAAAAATAAAAAACTATCCTCCCCAAAAAATAATGAATGAAAGGGTCCGGATAAAGGATTCTCAAAAACTATTTTTACTGTTCAGTAGTTATTTAAAACATCAGTTCAATGCTTTATAATTTAATTCAGCCATGTTAAATTTAAGTGTTAAAATAGACAATAATTCTGGTTTCTGTTTCGGAGTAGTGTATGCTATAGAGATGGCAGAAGACATGCTTGAAGAGCAAGGACACTTGTTTTGCCTGGGTGATATTGTGCATAATGATGAAGAAGTAAAAAGGCTGGAGAAAAAAGGACTCAAAATTATTGATAGAGAAGACCTGTTACATATTAAGAATGAAAAGGTATTGATTAGAGCCCATGGGGAACCGCCTTCAACTTATAAATTGGCTATTGAAAACAATCTTACTTTAATTGATGCCTCTTGTCCTGTGGTGCTAAAATTGCAGAATAGAATCAAAAATTCCTTCGACAAAAAGGAACAGATTTACATTTATGGCAAGCATGGCCATGCGGAAGTGGAGGGGCTTCTCGGACAAACCAATCAGGAAGCTGTTGTTTTTCAGGATATAAAGGAATTAGATATTGATTCTCTGCCAAGGAGTTTAACACTCTATAGCCAGACCACTAAAAGCACAGATAAATTTTACGAAATTAAAGAGATACTTACAAAATCAGGAATTACAGTTAATTCCAATGATACTATTTGCAGGCAGGTTTCCAACAGGGACAAAGAGTTACGGGTTTTTGCAGGTGTTTTCAATAAAGTTGTTTTCGTTTCGGGTACAAAATCTTCAAATGGCAAAGTACTTTACAATGTTTGCAAAGATCAGAACCCCAACACATACTTTATTTCAAATACCTCTGAACTCAATAAAGATTGGTTTCAGGAAAATGACTCTGTGGGAATCTGTGGGGCCACATCAACTCCCATGTGGTTGATGGAACAAGTAAGAGATGAACTTTTAAATTATTGATGTTATTCTGTAGTATATTTGTTTGATATGTCTGATATATTATTGATTATATTCTACGGTTTTTTAATTGTAGGCACTTTTCTTTTTATGGAAGGAGTAGCCTGGTTTACCCATAAATATATTATGCACGGATTTTTATGGTCCTGGCACAAATCACATCATAAGGTACATAATCATGTGCTAGAGCGAAATGATCTTTTTGCAGTGGTGTTTAGTGTGCCCTCTGCTATTTTAATTATGGCAGGTATTGAATTTCCTGAAGTTCGCTGGTTACTGTTTGTAGGAATAGGAGTGGCCTGTTATGGTTTGTTCTATGTGTTATTTCATGACGTACTGGTGCATCGGAGAATAAATATAAAATTTAAAGCCAGGCATCCTTACCTTAAAAGGATGATGAAAGCACATTATATTCATCATGAAGTGCACACTAAAGAAGGAGCCGAAGCTTTTGGTTTTCTTTATGCCCCGGAAAAATATGATACCATACAGGAGCATAGAAAAGAAAATTCAGATGCTGAACGATGATCTCATAAAATGAAACATAGCCTGCAACATATTATTAATAATTACTACCATGATCTTCAAACAAGATTGTGATAGTAATGTTAGGTGTAGTGATTAATCTATTAAATTATATATTAAGTGTTTAAAGCTACACAATGACCTTACGAACTATTAAATTGCCACCAATTTTTCTTTTTTTCCTTTTGTATGCTTTGTTAGTTAATACAGAAGGTTTAATGGCTCAAACCGAGGCTAAATTATCAGGTTATGTCAGGGATTCTAAAACCGATGAGCCATTAATTGGTGCTACAGTACAATTGGTCGGTTCGGACTTAGGAGCAGTTACAGATATTGAAGGATTTTATACAATTACTGAAGTTACACCAACAACTTATAATGTAAAAGCCTCCTATGTGGGCTATGAAAGCCAAACTAAATTTAACATAGTTGTGAAAAGCGGAGGAGTGCCAAATGTCAATTTTACACTAAGTGAAAGTGTGGAGCAGCTGGAGGGAGTTACTGTAAGGGCTAACCCCTTCAGGAAGAATGAAGAAACTCCGCTTTCTATTCAGCGGTTATCACCTGAGGAAATTGCTACCTATCCGGGAGGTAATAATGATATAGCCAAAGTGGTCCAGTCACTGCCTGGGGTGAGCGGATCAGTTGGAGGTTTCAGAAATGATGTCATCATCAGAGGTGGTGCTCCCAATGAAAATGTCTATTACCTGGATGGTATTGAAATTCCTAATATTAATCATTTCAGTACCCAGGGAAGTGCAGGAGGGCCTGTGGGCTTGTTAAATGTTTCCTTTTTTGAAGGGGTAACTTTGTCTTCCAGCGCTTTTGGTGCACAATATGACAATGTATTGTCTGGGGTGTTACAGTTTGATCAGAGAGATGGAAATTCCCGGGAGTACCGGACTAATTTTAGGGTAAGTAGCAGTGAAGCTGCCATTACTACAGAAGGCCCTTTGTTTAAAAGTAAAAATGAAGAGCAGAGCAATACTTCTTTTATTGCTTCCGTAAGACGCTCTTATTTACAATTACTTTTTCAGGCAATTGATCTTCCTTTTCTTCCGGACTACTGGGACTATCAATATAAATTCACTCATAAAATAGACAAATACAATGAGTTGAATTTTACTGGTGTCGGTTCTCTTGACAATATTTCCATTAATGTGCCTGACGAATATAGTCCTGACCAGCAAGCTACTTTAGATCAGATTCCTATTATCAATCAATGGACGACTACTGCAGGGATTAGTTGGAAAAATCGTTTTAAAGATAATTCCGGATTTATGACCACGGCTTTAAGTACGAATATTTTAAATAACCGCTTTGAGCAGTTTGACGATAATGTAAATCAAGAAGGACTGGTATTTACCAACAACTCTCAGGAGCAGGAAGTGAAGTTTAGATATAATCTCTCAAAGTTTTTGGCCGACTGGACTATTAATTCCGGATTTATTGTTCAGCAATCTATCTATTCTAATGAGAGTGAATTGGTTGATGCTGACAGAGGATTCTCCTACGTAAACGAACTCAATTTCACCCGTTATGGGATTCATTCCCAGGCATCTCGAAAATTTTTGAATGACAGATTGGGTTTTTCGGCAGGCTTTAGAATGGATGGAAATACTTTTATGGAAAGCGGGAATGAAATCCATAAAACGTTTAGCCCCCGCTTGTCACTGTCTTATGAATTAGATAAAGAGCGGAAATGGGTGGCAAGTGCTTCCATTGGAAGGTATTTTAAAATCCCTCCTTATACTGTTCTTGGATTTTCTGATAACAATGGAAATTTCCTCAATAAAGACACCAAATACATCCAAAGTGACCATTTAGTGGCTGGGATAGAATATTTAGTCACACCTTCTTCACGCTTTAGCATAGAAGGTTTTTATAAGCAATATGAAGATTACCCTGTCTCGGTAGTAGATAGTGTTTCATTGGCCAATTTGGGGGGAGGATTTTCAGTATTGGGCAATGAAAAAGTAAAAAGTCTAGGTTTAGGAAGAGCTTATGGTATGGAATTTCTCTACCAACGTAAATTCACTAAAAACTTTTATGCAATTCTGGCCTACACTTTATATAAAAGTGAATTTACAGGATTCAATCCGGAAGAGTATTTGCCATCTACCTGGGATAACCGCAATCTGATTACTTTCACAGGTGGGTATAAGTTTGGAAATAACTGGGAAGTAAGTGCAAGGGTACGTTACTTAGGTCAGACACCTTTAGCTCCTGTGGATGAAGAAGCCACTTTAAATAGTTACCCTAATATCATCAGGGATTATTCCCGACAAGGAGATTTATTATTAGAGCCTTTTAACCAGACTGATATCAGGATCGATAAAAAATGGAATTTCAAAAAGCTTACCTTAAACGTGTTTCTGGAATTTCAGAATGCTTTCGTTCAACAATTGCCTTCTGAGCCTAATTACGGATTGGTGCGAAATGATGATGGTGAAATTGTACAGCCACGTCAACTCACAATTATTGAGGAAGTGAATAACAGTTCTTTGCTACCAACGTTAGGGATAGTTATAGATTTTTAGTGAAAGCCTCCTGAATGCTATGAGGTTATAATAATTTTCTATCTCTCTTCGGAGAACGAAGAAAGGTTGAGGTTTGAGTAAAAACTTAATTTAATAGCATTTCCTCCTCCTTAATGAAAAAAGCGTGTTAAACGGAATCCAGGCCCTGCTAGTTGAGAAAGATTCAAGTTATTCGTTTATTATTTATAAAATGTATATTTTCCCTTCAAATAATAGCTATTTCATCAGGATGCCCTATTTTTGTGAAAAAACTATTATAAACTCATCCCTTCAAAGAGCTGTCCGGCTCTTTTTTTAGGGTTAGTAAATCTTAAGAAATAACCAAAACATGAAATGAGCATGATTGAGAAACACCAACTCCCGATAATTTCGGGACAGGCGAGGATGAATATCAACTGTGCGAATTCCATGTGACCATTAAAAAACAAATTATATACTCATGAAAATAGCAGTAGTAGGAACAGGATATGTAGGCTTAGTAACAGGGACTTGTTTTGCAGAAACAGGGAACCATGTGATTTGTGTTGATATAGATGCCACGAAAGTGAACAAATTACAAAATGGAG
>NZ_JAEQBW010000010.1 GCF_016679925.1 Marivirga aurantiaca | reverse complement strand
CTTGTTTTTTCTCACAAACATGAGCTAAAAATAGCTCCGCGTGACCCAAAATTCAAATTTTAATGACGTAAGTTGTTGATATTCAGTAGGGAGAATTTAGAGCGATGACATCGCGCACAAAACAGGAGGAAAAAACCATCATTGTAGATGGCGGTGTGGTTGAAGTGCTCAATAACAATATTGTGGTATTGGCAGAAAAAGTGATTGAATAGCAGGTAAGTTAAAATTTATATATCAAAAAGCCGGTTGACAGCAATGTTGACCGGCTTTCTTTGTTATAGCCGGAACCTTTTTTAAAAGAATTTGATAAATTAAGTGGGGAGACTATTTTCTCTTAAACCTTCCAAAGGTTTTCTTCACAAAACCGGTAAAGAATGTGGATTGACCAAAAATCCATCCATAGAAAAGTAAAATAACGAAATAAACAGGAAAAATCAGGATATAGTAAACAGTGGTAAAAATCCAATTTCGTTCCTCTTTAGCCGCAATTAATGAAAGTAATGGCTCTTTTAGAAACATAACAGTAAAACCTGTACAGGCAAAAACTAAAAGTACAATCAGTACCTGACCACCTGACTTGAGGTTCCATCTATTCTTTAGTTTTTCAAACATATTAAATTCAACTCATAAAAAAAGAGACTATTGTGATCCAATAGTCTCTTTTTCATTAAAACATCATTTGATTAAAATTCTTGAGGCTCATTTTTCTTGTTAATAGCACCAATAATAGCAGCTCCGATAGCATAAGCAATGATCATAAACATGAAGTTCTTAGCTAAACCACCTAATGTATAAGCTTCAGCCATTCCTTCAGCCATTTCATCCATTACTTCAGGATTACCCCCTCCTCCAAAAGATTCCATTGCCTGCATAGTAGTATCCATGGTCACTTTTATAATAGTCTCAGCTGCTTGCGGATCAATCAGGTTGAATAGAATGTACAAAAATACACGGTCAATAAAACCCGCAAGCAGAAGGATAACAAAAGCATGTAAAAAAGCCTTGCCATATGTCAGGTAACCTCCTGATTCCTCTCTATACTTTCTGCCGGCATAGATGACAAAACCTATGTAAACAACGAGGTAAATAATACCAAAATATGGCTTGGCCATAATAGTAATGTCGATCACATAAACCAATAAAGTGATAATGACTGATATTAATCCTAATATTAGCCCCCATTTCACTGCATGTTGGGTATTATTCTGTTCAATTTCCTCGTTTTCCATATTCATTTTGTTTAAAGGTTGTAGAATTAATTCATTTTAATGTCTCAGGATTTTTACAATCTTCCTGCTTTCGTGTATCAATAATATAAATTATTTTCCAAATATCATTCAATTTTACCAGGGTAAATGAGTTTACTCCGCAATGACTGAAGTTTTCATCCACATAAAATGCATAATCCATCCAAACATTTGCGAGCATTTCATTCAATTGCATTTGATAGTTCCAGGTTCGTTCGTCCCAAACCTGCTTTTTAGGTTGGGCAACTGCATTTAACCAGCCATCTGCATTAGTCGCTCTGGTTAATTTAGTATCACCTGACTTATCATAGCCTATAGATTGCATCTTTACATCTTGATGCATATGCTTACTGATCATACTGCTATCGCTGGATCGCATTCCATCAAAAACATCAGAAATGATAGCCATAATAGCAAGTGAATCACTTTTCTGGCTTATCTGGGCTTTAATGCTGTTCATTGAAAACAACAAAATGCAAATTGTTAAAAATATCCTTATCATCCTGTGAATATCTTTCAATAATAACACAAGTACAAAAATATTTACATCAGTGGCAGAAAATGACTCAAATCATATGTTCAAAATGTGACCAGACAAAAGCTTTGGGAATGGGAGCTACCACATTAAAAGGTTCTTTCTTTATAGGATGTTCAAATGAAATGGATCTTGCATGGAGTGCAATAGAACCATCTTTGGTAGGTTTAGGAAATCCGTACTTTACATCTCCAATGATAGGACAGCCTATGCGGGCCAATTGTACCCTGATTTGATGGGGTCTGCCAGTGATAGGGTTTATTTCAACAAGGTTTCTATCTCCCAGGGCACTTACAAGCTTATATTCCAAAGTGGATTTAAGCCCTCCTTTGTTATCTCTGATATGAGCATGGGTCAGATTCTTGGTTGTATCTTTCTTCAACCAGTGAGTTACACTATCTTCCGTTTTGGGAGGTCTTTTCTCTGTAATGGCCCAATAGGTTTTTTTCACTTCTCTTTCCTGGAATAATTTGGAAACCCGTTCCAAGGCTTTAGAAGTTTTGGCCAAAACAACAATTCCGCTTACCGGTCGGTCAATTCTATGAGGGGTACCGCAAAATATATTGCCTGGTTTATTATATTTCTCTCTTATGTAGTCTTTTGCATACTCGGAAAGTGGTTTGTCTCCTGTTTTATCTCCCTGAACTAACATTCCTGAAGGTTTATTCACCACTAAAAGGTGGTTATCCTCAAACATTACTATCTGCAAAAATTCCTGGTACGTCATAAAAACAAAAGTCGTGAATTTTAAGAATAATTAATAGTCAATACGGTAAGTTATAAGATTGTTTTTTACCCTTGCCTTTCTGGGAAATGTGAAGGAAGGAATAAACTTCCCCTGAAAATTTCACAAATGGGATAGCGTTGGAGGACATTATTAAAATTCTGATGTAAAATGAAATTCAATATCAGGGAAATTATCCTGAACCATTTGTAGCCAGGCTTTGGTTTCTGCCATGAACACTAATTTGCCATCCTTGTCCCTGGCAATATGACGGAATTTGGATTTCACAAACTCATCCAATTTCTTTTTGTCTTTACTGCTAATCCAGCAAGCTTTAAATAGATTCATGGGAGCGAAGTCGCATGAAGCACCATATTCATTTTTAAGCCTGTGTTGAATTACCTCAAATTGGAGATTTCCTACTACGCCTACCGCTTTCCGGGCACCCATCTCAAAAGAGAATAATTGAGCAACACCTTCGTCCATCAACTGACTCAAGCCTTTTTCCAATTGCTTGGTCTTCATGGCATCTTTGTTGATCACCTCTCTGAAAATTTCAGGTGAAAAGCTAGGTATGCCTTTATATAAACCTTTTTCACCTTCCGATAGAGTATCACCTATTTTCAAATTACCGGTATCGTATAAACCAACAATATCTCCGGGGAAAGCTTCATCAATGGTTTCCTTATCCTGAGCCATAAAGGCTGTAGCATTCGAGAATCTAAATTTCTTATCATGTCGCACATTCAGATAACTACTTCCTCTTTGGAAAGTGCCGGAACAAATTCTTACGAAAGCAATTCTGTTTCTGTGCTTAGGGTCCATATTTGCATGAATCTTGAATACGAAACCAGAAAAGGTAGATTCATTAGGCTTAATAGTTCTTTCTTCTGTCGCACGTTCTCTGGGTTCAGGCGCTATGTTAATGAAGGTGTCCAGCATTTCTTTAACACCAAAGCTATTCACTGCCGAGCCAAAAAAAACAGGAGCTACTTTCCCATCTAAATAATCTTGTACATTTAATTCAGGATATACTCCGCCAATTAATTCTGCGTCTTCCCTTAACTGATTGGCTAAAGTATCACCCACATTTTTATCTAAAACAGGGCTTGCCAAATCTTTAATTTCCACTCCTTCACCAGACAATTTCTTCTTGCTGGGCTGAAAGAGCAGCAGGTTTTTGGTATAGAGGTTATATACCCCTTTAAAAGTTTTTCCCATTCCTATTGGCCAGGTTAATGGGCAAACCTTGATGTTCAATTTCTCTTCTATTTCATCTATCAAATCATATGGGTCCTGACCTTCCCTATCCACTTTATTGATAAAGCAAATCACAGGTGTATTCCGCATGCGACAAACCTCCATGAGTTTCTCTGTTTGCTGCTCAACACCTTTCACGCAGTCAATTACCATGACAACACTATCCACTGCTGTAAGCGTACGATAGGTGTCCTCAGCGAAATCCTGGTGACCCGGAGTATCAAGTAAATTGATTTTCATGCCCTTGTACTCAAATCCCATTACAGAAGTAGCTACAGAAATACCTCTCTGCTTTTCTATTTCCATCCAATCCGATTTTGTAGCCGTATCAATTTTATTGGATTTCACTGCTCCGGCAGTATTTATGGCTCCTCCAAAAAGCAAAAGTTTTTCAGTCAATGTGGTTTTACCTGCATCAGGGTGGGCAATAATTCCAAATGTTCGTCTTTTACTAATCTCTTTTGCTAGGTTGCTCATATGCTGTCAAAATGAAAGTGCAAAAGTACGAATAATGATTGGCAATTGGAATGGATTCGGTAATTGAGTAAAAATCTTTCTAAAAAGAAAGGAAGTAATGCATATTTTTAAAAAAAAACGGAGAATTATAAAAAAAATAATCCCCGGTGATAAAAGGTTGGCCTTAAGAAATCACCGGAGATAAGGGAGGAATGTTGTACTAACACAGTTCCTTACAAAAACATTCCTCTAATAGCATTAATTTAATTGAAAATTGATGGGAATAGTCATTCTCACTCGAACAGCTTGTCCTCTTTGCTTTCCAGGACTCCATTCCGGGGAAGATTCCAATACGCGAATAGCTTCTTGATCTAATCCTTCTGATACACCTTTTAACACTTTAATATCAGTCAGGCTTCCATCTTTTTCAATAATAAAGGTTAAGTATACCTTGCCATCTATGCCCATTCTTTGCTCTTTTCTTGGGTAATTAATTTCATTGGCAAGATATTTATAAAACCCATCGAGACCATTATTAATATATTCGGGTTGAACTTCTAAAGCCCATGGATCAACCGGTGGAGCTTCTACGTCCTCTATAGTTGGTGCATCGTTTTCTGTAAATTCATCCATGTCAGAAAGATCTATCTCTACTGGTTTATCCTCCTTTTTTACAGGCTCTTCTTTTTTATCAACAATTTTTGGAATTGTTTTTTTCTTTATAGGAATAAAAGGTTTGGGTTTAGGTGGTTGGATGGTGGGCTTTACCTCCTCTACTATAAATATCATACCTGGGTCTTCCGGCAACTTCACCGTTTCCTCATCTGCTATATACACCTTATATTCAAAGGCAATGAAGCAAAGGGAAATTGAAATGATTAAACCAATATTAAAGAATAGAGGTCCTTTAGCATACAGACTACGAGTAGCATTTTTTGAATTTTCCATAAGAATAATCATTTAAAGGTTATCAATGATTATTCACACACCTGCTTTAATAACGCAAGAAAATTGCGAATAAGTATGTGGAGCACTTAATTATTTTGATAATATCGAAATTTAATTCTAACGAAAGCGTGTTTATCGGTATAATTATCTGTTAATCAAAATTTTATCAAACTTGTTATATTTTGAGACGACTACTGTTAAATGTCTGAAATGTCTAATTTTTACGAATTACTCTTTCACAGCTGAATAAAAAAGCCTTTGACTATTGAATAATCAAAGGCTTAGATACAATAAAATCAATAAGTTATTTCAACTCTTCGTAATCTACATATTCACCACCTTTGAAATTTTTGGCAGTTCTTTTGTTTTTATCTTCAGGTACAAACTCAATATTTATACCGTCTGCAGTTTTACGTTGTTGGCGATTCTGTGAGCTATTACTACGGCCCGATTGAGCAGCAGCTTTTGCGCCTAATCGCCCAAGGAAAATACGGAACAAAAATCCTCCTACCTTGAAGAAGATATATCCAATTAAGAAAAGTATTAATAAAAATTTCAACATTACAATATTCTATTACGGAACCGTGATATACTAGGTTATAAAAATTTTAACCAGTAAAAAGTTCTCTAATGAATTAAAAATTACCTGCTCAAATATAAGTTTCTTTCTGAATAAATCTTCAGGAAATAATCATCCATTAAATCATCAATGAAATAAATTGACTCTCCGGTAGATTTCATTTCAGGACCTAATTCTTTGTTAACATTGGGGAACTTATTAAATGAGAAAATGGGCTCTTTAATAGCATAACCTTTTTTAACAGGATTAAATTTAAAATCCTTCACTTTTTTCTCTCCCAACATTACCTTAGTGGCATAATTTACATAGGGCTCCTGATAAGCTTTGCAAATAAATGGCACTGTACGCGAAGCTCTTGGATTGGCTTCAATAATATAGACCGTATCCTGTTTGATGGCAAACTGGATATTGATCAGACCTTTTGTTTTAAGGGCCAATGCTATCTTTTTGGTATAGGTTTCAATTAATTGCATTACCAAATCTCCTAAATTATAAGGAGGTAATACTGCGTAAGAATCTCCAGAGTGAATACCTGCCGGTTCAATATGTTGCATAATCCCAATAATGTACACATCCTCACCATCGCAAATAGCATCAGCTTCAGCCTCTATTGCCCCGTCCAGAAAATGATCCAACAGCACTTTATTGCCTGGGATATCTCTGAGTACATCCACTACATGCTCTTCCAGTTCTTTTTCATTGATTACAATTTTCATTCCCTGCCCACCCAATACATAGGATGGTCTTACCAACATGGGGAAGCCAATATCTTTGGCTTTTTCCAAAGCATTATCAGCATCTTCCACAACGGTAAATTTTGGATAGGGGATATCATTTTCCTTTAACAATTGAGAGAAGGAGCCTCTGTCCTCTGCCAAATCCAAAGCTTCATACGAGGTACCAATAATCTTGATTCCATATCTGTTAAGTTTCTCAGCCAACTTCAAAGCTGTTTGCCCGCCCAACTGCACGATTACTCCAACCGGATTTTCATGCAAAATAATATCATAAATGTGCTCCCAGAAAACCGGCTCGAAATAAAGTTTATCTGCTGTATCAAAATCTGTAGACACAGTTTCCGGGTTACAGTTGATCATAATGGTTTCGTAGCCACATTCTTTCGCAGCCAATACTCCATGAACGCAAGAGTAGTCAAACTCAATGCCCTGCCCAATCCTGTTGGGGCCTGATCCTAAGATGATTACTTTTTTCTTGTCGGAAACAACAGATTCATTTTCATGCTGAAAAGTAGAATAGTAATAAGGGGTTTTCGCCTCAAATTCCGCAGCACATGTGTCTACTAATTTATAGACACGCTTAATATTCATCTCATGTCTTTTCTTAAATACCTCACTCTCCAGGCATCGCACCAAATGAGCAATTTGCCTGTCGGCATAGCCTTTGCTTTTGGCTTCCCGCATTAAGTGTACAGGCAGTTGATCTATAGAATATTTTGAAATCTCTTTCTCAAGTACCACCAACTCTTCAATCTGTTCCAGAAACCATTTGTCAATCATGGTTAGCTTTTGGATTGTCTTGAATGGGATTCCTAGTTTAAAGGCATCATAAATATGGAAGAGCCTGTTCCAACTCGGGTTTTCCAAACTATACAATATTTCATCTTGTTTGGTCAATTCTTTACCGTCAGCTCCAAGACCATTTCTTTTAATCTCCAAAGACTGACAAGCCTTTTGCAAGGCCTCCTGAAAATTACGGCCAATTCCCATGGTTTCTCCCACAGATTTCATTGAAAAGCCCAACCTTCTGTCAGAACCCGGGAATTTATCAAAGTTCCAACGTGGTATTTTTACAATTACATAATCAAGTGAAGGCTCGAAGAAAGCAGAAGTAGTTTTTGTAATTTGATTTTTTAACTCGTCCAGATTATATCCTATAGCTAACTTGGCGGCAATTTTTGCGATAGGATACCCCGTAGCTTTGGAAGCCAATGCTGAAGAACGAGATACACGGGGATTAATTTCCACTCCAATGATATCATCATTCTCCGGATTTACGGCAAACTGCACATTACAGCCTCCTGCAAAGTTCCCTATCCCTTTGATCATTTTGATTGCCAGATTCCGCATTTCCTGATACACTGTATCGGGCAGCGTTTGAGCTGGGGCTACAGTAATAGAGTCCCCTGTATGAATGCCCATAGGATCAAAATTCTCTACAGAACAAATTACAATTACATTTCCATTATTATCCCTTAGGATTTCTAGTTCATATTCTTTCCAGCCCAGGATACTTTGCTCAATTAATACTTCATGAATTGGAGAGGAATGTAGCCCATCTTTTAATGCATTATCAAATTCGGCAGGGTCTTTTACAATTGCCCCTCCTAATCCACCTAAAGTAAAAGACGAACGAATTACCAAAGGGAAACCTATTTTTTGAGCTATCTCTTTACCTTGTAGAAATGAGGTAGCGGTTTCGCCATCACAAACACCTACATTCAATTCTTTCATTCTCAACCTGAAAAGCTCACGGTTTTCTGTGGTATCAATCGCATCAATATCCACTCCAATCATTTTACAGCCATACTTCTTCCATACACCGGCCTTATCGCATTCCATCGCAAGGTTCAATGCAGTTTGTCCGCCCATTGTAGGTAATACAGCATCTATCTGGTGTTTCTCCAGGATTTCTATAATGGATTTTTTGGTAAGGGGCTTCAAATAAATATTATCAGCTGTTACCTTATCTGTCATAATAGTGGCGGGATTGGAATTAATTAAAGTAACCTCAATTCCTTCCTCTCTTAATGATTTGGAAGCCTGCGATCCGGAATAATCGAATTCACAAGCCTGACCTATAATAATAGGGCCTGATCCGATGATAAGTACTGATTTGATGCTGTTATCTTTGGGCATGATAAAATTTTTATTTGCAGTTAGGGCTTAAATAAATTGGGCAAAATTAAGAGTATAAAGTTAGAAAGAAAAGCCTATGGCGAAGCAATCTTTCTATAAATGTAAGAATGTACCATATCGTTCAGGAAGAGGGCTTTTTTTTCTTCTGAAAATTTTTCAGATGAGAATATTCCTTTCAAATCAGCGATTTTTTTTGCTTTTATACCAGTACTTAGTTTAAAACACCAGTACATTAATCGAATAAATAACTTTTGTCGAAAATTCTGAGGATAGAAATCAGCATGTATCCAGAGCCCATTTTTTTTTAATAGATCGTTCATTTTTTCAAAAACATGAAAAAGTTCCTCTTCAACAAAGCAATCCAAAACAAAAGGGGTGATAATGACATCAAAACTACTTTGGCAGGAAAAATATTTAATATCGGAGTGAATAAAATTGACAGTTGCTCTAAAGTCTCTTTTTTTAGCCAGTTCCATCATCTTTTCTGATAATTCAACATAACTGACAGTGTGACTTTCTTTCAGGAAAGATAATAGCTTTCCTGATCCTCCGCCAACTATTAGGATATGGCTATTTTCAGGAATATTTTCTAAAAATACCATGCTAGCTTTCTCCAATCGATCGCGGAAAACTAACTTTTTGAGTTGATCATAAAAAGGGGCAATCCTATTGAAATCAGCCATCAATAAGAAGTTCAATTAAGGGCAAAACAAAGACAATATCTCCAATCACCCGATACCATTCTTCCTCTTTCAACGCAGACTCCTTACTTAATACCATCGCCAATACAGACCCCATGAAGATAAGTATCGCCTGATAATCCAGGAAGTTGGCTTGTTTAAATAACAGAAAGGCAACAGACCAGATAATGGTAAAGAATAGAAAGAGGGCCAGAATAACTTTTCGCGAGATGTCGAATCCCCAAACAGTGGCAAAGGAATTGAACCCCTGTAATTTGTCCTGTTTGTACTCAAACATATTAAACATTAATAAATTGATTGAGGCAAGCATGAAAAGTTGAATCCAGAAATAGCCCAGTATGAGAGGAAACTCACCCAGGTTAGCATAGGTAGGTAAGCAAATGCCTGTAGCATAAACTATAGAAATAAACCATTCCTTACCCCAATAAGGCTTTTTCCCAATAAAATGAACCAGTACCAGGTATATAATAACAGCAGCCCCAAGTCCAAGGCCATACCAGATAAGTTCTGCTTTCAGATACTGGATGGTGTAAATCAATAGCAGAATTGCTACTATCACCAGCCCTATAATGTAAGGAGCTATTTTTAGGTGAATAAAATGTCGAAAGAGAGCTTCATTAGGACGAATTTTCCTTGCATCAAGCAAATGATCGACAGTATAAATCAACCAGACTGTTAAACTCAAAGCTAAAATAGAAGAAAAGGGAATTTCGGCTCCGAAATAATTACCTATCCATCGCGCACTAATGGCAGCACCTGCAACTACATCCAGGCTGAAAGCTCTGATATACTGATAGGCTTTTGAAAACATTCATCTAAAATTACGATAAATCTAATATTTATACATTAAATATTGTGAAATAAACCATTGGCGGTGGAGAGAACAAAAAAAGGCTATCACGCATTGCATGATAGCCTTTTTGGAAAATTTTTCTGTAAGCAGATTAAATCTTTTCTTTGATTCTAGCCGCCTTACCCATTTTACCTCTTAGGTAATAAAGTTTAGCTCTTCTTACAGATCCTCTTCTTACCACTTCTATTTTTTCAATAGCAGGTGATATTATTGGGAAAATTCTTTCTACACCAACACCACTTGATACTTTTCTTACTGTGAAAGTAGCTGAATTACCAGCACCTCTTCTTTGTATTACTGTACCCTGGTATTGCTGAATACGTTCTTTATTACCTTCGGTAATTTTTACGTGAACATTCACAGTGTCACCTGATTTGAAATCAGGAAGTTTACTTACTGCTTCTTTGTATTCGTTCTCTATAAATTTGATTAGATCACTCATTGCTCTTGCTTTTATTCGATATCATTCGAATCCTTGTCCGAAAAATGGAGTGCAAATATAAAAAATTTTTCTATCGATTGCACTCAATTGTTAAAAATATTTAATCTTTTTTAAGTAAATCAGGTCTTCTCCGCTTAGTTTTATCAACTGCCTGGTCAAACCGCCATTGCTCAATCTTTTTTTCATGGCCGGATAGTAATACATCCGGTACTTTCATTCCATTGAAATCAGCTGGTCGCGTGTAAACCGGGGGTGCCAATAACCCATCCTGAAAAGAATCTGTTAGCGCAGAAGTTTCATCAGACAAAACACCAGGCAACAACCTTACCACTGCATCTGTAACCACTGCTGCTGCCAACTCCCCACCTGAAATTACATAATCTCCAATACTGATTTCACGAGTGATGAAATGGGTTCTGACACGTTCATCAACCCCCTTATAGTGCCCGCAAAGAATGATTAGATTTCCTTTTAAAGAAAGTTCGTTTGCTATATTCTGGCTAAAACTTTCTCCATCCGGACTCATGAATATGATTTCATCATAAGTCCTTTGAGATTTTAAATCATCAATCGCATTGGCTATCGGTTCAACCTGAAGTACCATTCCTGCACCACCACCAAAAGCGTAATCATCTATTTTATGATGCTTGTTAGTAGAATACTTGCGTAAATCATGAACTTCTATCTCTACCAATCCTTTTTCCTGGGCGCGTTTTAATATGCTGTCAGAAAAAGGACCTTCCAGTAATTTTGGCAAACATGTAATTATATCAATCCTCATGGCAAAGTATTACTCTTCCAGGTAAAGCTCCAGAAGCCCGTCCGGAAGATTCACTTCCATTGTCTCCTTTTCCCTATCCACTGAAATAATGATATCATCATTAATAGGAATCAACACTTCTTTCTCTTTGTAGTCCATGCCTATCAAATCCTGATGTCCTGCCTCATAAACTTGTGCTACTTTGCCCAATTCTCCCAAATTTTGATCAATGATCTGATATCCAATTATTTCATGGAAATAGAATTGATCACTGTCCAATTCAGGCAATTGATCCAAAGGAAGATGTAAGGACAAACCTTTAATGCTTAAGGCTGCATCTTTATCATCTATTTCTTCAAATTTAATCAGGGCTTCTGATCCCCTGATTTGCAATGATTCAATGAAAAATGGAACCAGTTTTCCGTTTTGCAACAAAAAAACCGATTCCATTTCAGCATATTCTTGAGGGAAATCTGTATCTAATGCAACATAAACTTCCCCTTTCAAGCCATGAGGTCGTGATACAATACCTAATTGAAAGCATTGTGATGGCTTCATGGCTTAAATATTAATCTTCTTTTTTCTCTTCAGAAGGTTCTTCCTTTGGAGCCTCTTCAGTAGGAGTTTCTGCTTTTGGAGTTTCCTCAGCAGGTGCTTCTGCACTTGGAGCTTCTTCCGCAGCAGCTTCAGGCTGAGGTTTATTAGCCTCTTCTTCAGCTTTTAAAGCCGCTTCAGCATCTTCTTGTCTCTTACGGATGCTTTCAGCTCTTGCTTCGTTCACTTTGGTTTCAGCGTCTAATCTTGCTTGCTTGTCAGCAGCTTTCTTATCAGCGAGTTCTTTCTCTTTGCCTTCTATCTGAACACCTTTTTCTTTAGTCCAGGCTTCTAATTTCTTATCTGCCTCTTCCTGAGTTAACGCTCCTTTGATCACACCAATTTGTAAGTGCTTTCTGTAAAGGATTCCACGGTAGGAAAGCATTGCTTTCACAGTATCCGTTGGTTGTGCTCCATTCATTAACCACTGAAAAGCTTTTTCATTATTAAGCTCAATTGCGGCTACAGGTGCATTCGGATTATAAGTTCCGATTTTTTCAATAAAGCGGCCATCGCGTGGCGCACGGGCATCAGCTACGACTACATCGTACATTGCCAGTTTTTTTCGGCCTCTTCGGGCCAATCTAATTTTTACTGCCATTTTTTATATTTATTTAGCAAATAACTGAAGGATCACGTCCTTCTTGTCTTTAGGTCTGCAAAGGTAATAAAAAAAATTATTATTCCGTAGCGTCATTCTCTAGAAATGTTTCTGTGAAACTACATTTTAAGATAAATAAATTCTTAATAATGAGATCCTTGTGGTTTTTATGAAAACATAAAGAGAAGGAAGTGTGAAAAACATGAAATGAGCATAAATTTTAGAATCCTTAACATACCAACCGAGGATGAATAAAATTTATTGAATTCCATGTGACCATTGACAATAAACTTATACACATGAAATTAACAAAGTAGAAACAGTTATTATCCTTTATACATATCTTTTAGTGAGCGAATGGTAGATAGCTCACAAAATTGATTGTCCCGCTAAATAAACCATTATTGACCTGAGTCGTATTTTAATGTTTAAATACATTTTTTCGCTAGACTAATTAATTCATTATCAATTTAATTTGCTTAATCGCGTAAGCAATTTTTACCTTATTTTATAACCGATTATATTTGCCTTATCAATAAACAGAAATCCCATAATGGATAAGTATTCATACATTGCCAATGCTCATAGTAATTATTTAGACGAATTATATCAGTCTTACAAAAAAGACCCGCAATCAGTAGATGATTCATGGCAAAGATTCTTCGAAGGATTTGAATTTTCTCAGCGTGATTTTGGGTCTAATGGTATAGATGGTATCGAAAAAGAAGATGCGAAAGTATCCTCTAAAGAAACTAAGGTTCGTAACCTGATACAAGCCTATAGGATGAGAGGCCATCTCAAATCCAAAACTAATCCGGTAAGGGAAAGAAGGGCACATGATGCCAGAATTAGCTTGGAAGAATTTGGTCTTACTGAAGCCGATTTGAAAGAAGAATTCACCATTGGCAGTGAGATTGGAATTGGGAAAGCCAGTTTGAAGAAAATCCTGGATACCTTAGATAAAATATATATTGGCTCTATTGGTTTTGAATACATGCACATCCGTGATCCTAAAATCGTGGATTGGTTTATTGATAAAACTGAAAAACCTCAAGGCAACTACCAGCCAGCTAAAGAAGATAAGAAAAGAATTTTATCTAAATTAAATGAGGCAGTTGTATTCGAGAATTTTCTGCACACCAAATTTTTAGGGCAAAAAAGATTTTCACTTGAAGGTGGAGAGAACACTATTCCTTTTCTAGATAAAGTTATCAATCGCTCATCTGATTTAGGCACTAAAGAAGTAGTAATAGGAATGGCTCACAGGGGCCGCTTAAATGTTTTGACCAATATAATGGGCAAAACTTATGAAGAAATTTTCAATGAATTTGAAGGAAATACCGATCCTGATCTCACTATGGGTGATGGTGATGTGAAATATCACATGGGTTATTCCAGCCATTTCGAACTGAGCAATGGCAAGAAAATGTATGTAAAGCTTACGCCTAACCCATCTCACCTGGAAGCCGTGAACTCCGTGGTTTTAGGTTATGCAAGGGCGCAAATTGATGATGAGTATAAAGGTGATGTTAACTCTACTATTCCTATTCTGATTCATGGTGATGCAGCCATTGCTGGGCAAGGAATTGTTTACGAAACCACCCAGATGTCATTGCTGGAAGGTTTCTCAACGGGTGGTACTATTCATTTTGTTATTAACAATCAGGTTGGTTTTACTACTGATTATGATGATGCACGATCAAGCATTTATTGTACTGATATCGCTAAAATGATCGATGCACCGGTACTTCATGTAAACGGGGATGATGCGGAAGCTGTCAATTTCGCAGCTAATTTAGCCGTTGAGTATAGAGCAGCATTTAATAAAGACATCTTTATTGATTTGTTATGCTACAGAAGACATGGGCATAATGAAAGTGATGAACCTAAATTCACTCAGCCTAAACTTTATAATAAAATTGCCAAACACCCTAGCCCAAGAGAGGTTTATGTGAGGAAATTAACAGAAAGAGGCGATTTTGACTCCGGGACAATAAAGGACATGGAGAAAACTTTTAAAAAGCAACTTCAGGACAGGCTGAATGAAGTGAAACAAAAGCCTCTTCCTTATAAACCGCAAAAAATTGAAGAGGAATGGGAACAACTAAGGAGGGCTAAATCAGATGACTTCCTGAAATCTCCTCAAACAGCTATTTCTAAAGAGTTACTGGAAAAAATAGGTAAAGCCCTTACTACATTACCAAAAGGATTTAAACCTTTAAAGCAAATTGATAAGCTTTTTAAAGAGAGGAAGAAAAACTTTTTTGAAGATGAAAATTTGAATTGGGCTGATGCAGAATTATTGGCTTATGGTTCTCTCCTAATGGATGGTAACATTGTTCGTATGTCCGGGCAGGATGTGAAAAGAGGTACTTTCTCTCACAGGCATTCTTATGTTTTTGATGCGGAAACCAATGAGCCTTATTGCAACCTGGATCATATTGATGATAAACAGGGACAAAAGTTTAAAATATACAATTCATTATTATCTGAATTTGGTGTTTTAGGTTTTGAATATGGTTATGCAATGGCTACACCAAGTGCCCTGGTAATTTGGGAAGCGCAATTTGGTGACTTCGCCAATGGTGCCCAGGTGATGATTGACCAGTTTATCACCTCAGCGGAAAGTAAATGGCAACGTATGAATGGTTTAGTAATGTTGCTTCCTCATGGTTATGAAGGCCAGGGACCGGAACATTCTAATGCAAGACCGGAAAGGTTTTTACAATTAGCGGCAGAGGAGAATTTAATCGTAACCAATATTACAACTCCGGCTAATTTATTCCATATGTTCAGAAGACAGGTAGCATGGGAATTCAGAAAGCCTTTAGTCCAGTTTTCTCCTAAATCTCTTTTAAGACATCCAAAAGTAATTTCACCAGTAAAAGATTTTACTGAAGGAGGGTTCAAAGAAATCTATACTGATCCTTATGTGGACAATAAGAAGGTTAAACGTGTGGTACTTTGTGCCGGAAAGGTGTATTATGACCTGTTAGAAAAACAACAAGCGGACAAAAGGAAAGATGTAGCGATTATCAGAATAGAGCAATTACATCCTTTCCCAATGAAGCAGGTTGATGAAGCTTTGGCTAAATTTAATGATCCTGAAATTATATGGGTACAGGAAGAGCCTTCCAACATGGGTTACTGGACATATATTTTAAGAACAGTAACAGAAAGAGGGGCTATTAGGTTGATTTCAAGAAAATCAAGCGCTTCGCCTGCCACAGGTTATGCCAAAGTACACAAAACAGAACAAGAAGCATTAGTGAATAAAGCATTCGACTTAAAGAAATAAAATTTTTACGCAACCGATAAAGCAATGAGTTTACAAATTAAAGTTCCTGAAGTAGGTGAATCGATAACCGAAGTAACCATAGCCAGCTGGTTAAAAAAAGATGGTGACTATGTAGAACAAGATGAAATTATAGCTGAATTAGAGTCAGATAAAGCTACTTTTGAACTACCTGCTGAAGCTGCCGGAGTGTTAAAAATTATAGCAAATGAAGAAGATACCGTTGAGGTAGGCGCTGTAATTTGTGAAATAGATACTGAAGCAAAAGAAGGATCTAAATCGTCAGCTTCTTCTGATAAAAAGGAACAAGTGAAAGCTGAACCTAAGAAGGAGGAAAAGAAAGCTGAAAAAGAAGAAAGTAAACCCTCTTCTTCAGGATCCGGCTCAAAAAAAACAGGTGAAGTACACGAAATGGTAGTGCCTACTGTGGGTGAATCTATCACGGAAGTAACCATCAGCTCATGGTTGAAGTCAGATGGCGATTATGTGGAGTTGGATGAAATTATTGCAGAGGTTGAATCAGACAAAGCTACGTTCGAATTGCCGGCAGAAGCTAACGGAATATTAAAAATCATTGCTCAGGAAGGTGACACCTTAGAAATTGGTGCGACTATCTGTAAAATTGAAGTGACTGAAGGAGGTGCTCCATCTGCTAAAAAAGAGGGAAGTGCTGATCAATCTGAATCTAAATCATCTGAAGTCACCACTTCAGGAGAAGAAACCTATGCAACAGGGCATGCTTCCCCTGCGGCTGCTAAAATATTGAAGGAGAAAGGAATCGATCCTTCTAATATTAAAGGAACCGGCCGTGATGGCAGAATTACCAAAGAAGATGCTGAGAATGCTGAAAAGCAACAAGCAAAAGCACCTGAAGCTGCTAAGCAGGAAGAAAAGAAGCAAGAAACTCCTTCTGCACCTAAAGGTGAGCGCAATCAGCATAGGGAAAAAATGTCAAGCCTGAGAAAAACCGTTGCCCGCAGGTTGGTAAGCGTGAAAAATGAAACGGCTATGCTTACTACTTTTAACGAAGTGGATATGCAGCCTATCATGGAGATCAGGAAGAAATACAAAGAGCAGTTTAAAGAAAAATATGAGGTTGGTTTAGGCTTTATGTCCTTCTTTACAAAAGCATGTACTCTGGCATTAAAAGAATTTCCGGCTGTAAATGCTCAAATAGACGGAAATGAAATGGTTTTCAGCGACTATGTTGATATGTCTATTGCCGTTTCCTCTCCAAAGGGATTGGTGGTTCCGGTGATTAGAAATGCTGAGAAATTATCTTTCAATGAAGTTGAGGCTGAGGTAATCCGATTAGCTAAAAAAGCCAGAGATGGAAAATTAAGTATAGATGAGATGACCGGCGGAACCTTTACTATTACCAATGGTGGTATTTTTGGCTCGATGTTGTCTACTCCAATAATTAATGCGCCACAATCAGCCATTTTAGGAATGCATAATATTGTAGAAAGGCCAGTAGCTGTTAATGGTGAAGTAAAAATCAGACCAATTATGTATGTAGCCTTGAGTTATGACCATAGAATTATTGATGGAAAAGAGTCTGTGAGCTTCCTGGTTAGAGTGAAAGAATTGCTTGAGGATCCGACAAGATTGTTGTTGGGAATTTAATAGGTTGTAGGTTTTAAGTTGTAGGTTTTAGGACTTAATAATTACCGTTAATTTTCTGTAAAATATTATATTAATTTTCAAACAAAACAAAATATGATATGCAGGACTACAGAAAATTGAGAATTTGGCTATTGGCAAAGGAATTGACTAAAAACATTTATGAGCTAACTAAAACTTTTCCTACCGAAGAAAAATATGGACTTACTTCTCAAATGAGGAGATGTGCTGTTTCTGTCCCTTCCAATATTGCAGAAGGAGCTGGTAGAAATGGCAATAAAGAGTTCAATAATTTCTTAGGAATTACAATGGGCTCACTTTTTGAATTAGATATGCAAGTTGAATTATCTTATAACTTTAGATTTATGCAAGTTGAAAATTATAATGAAATTCTTGAAAAAATAACTCAACTTAAAAAGATGATTTTCCTTTTTCAGAAGAAACTTAATACCTAAAACTTATAACTCAAGACAATAAATAAAAATATAAAATCTCTGTACTCAGTACTCGCTACTTTGTACATAAAATAAAAAAATATGTCAAAATACGATGTAACAGTAATAGGATCAGGCCCTGGAGGATATGTAGCAGCTATTCGTTGTGCACAGCTGGGAATGAAAACCGCTATTATAGAAAAATATGATACTTTAGGAGGAACCTGTTTAAATGTAGGTTGTATCCCTTCAAAAGCTTTATTGGATTCTTCTGAGCATTTTCACAATGCAGAAACTACTTTTAAAGAACACGGAATTAACCTGAGCAATTTAAAAGTAGACATCAAGCAAATGATTGGTCGTAAAGCAGAGGTAGTGAAGCAAAATGTGGAAGGAATTGCCTTTCTCATGAAGAAAAATAAAATTGATGTGCATACAGGAGTAGGTTCTTTTATTGATAAAAATACTATCAAAGTAACTGACTCTAAAGGTAAAGCCACTGAAATTTCTACCGATAAAGTAATCATTGCCACAGGCTCAAAACCTGTTGAATTGCCTTTTGCGAAATTTGATAAGAAAAGAATTATCAGCAGTACAGAGGCTTTGGAGTTAAAAGAAGTTCCGAAGCACATGATTGTGATTGGTGGAGGTGTAATTGGTTTAGAACTAGGTTCTGTGTATAAAAGAATCGGTTCCGATGTTACGGTGATTGAGTTTCTTGATAGCCTAATTGCTACTATGGATGGCACCATGGGCAAAGAGATGAAGAAAAGCATGAAGAAGCTTGGTATGGATGTGAAACTGAAACATAAAGTAACCAAGGTTGAAAATAAAGGCAAAGAAGTAGAAGTGACTTTCGAAAACGAAAAAGGCGAAAGTCAAACCATCAAAGGGGATTATTGCCTGGTTTCAGTTGGAAGAAAGCCTTATACAGCAGGGCTTGATTTGGAAAAAGCTGGCATTAAAGCAGATGAAAGAGGCCGAATTCCAGTTGATAACCATTTAAAAACTGAATCCGATAATATTTATGCAATTGGCGATGTAGTGAGAGGTGCTATGTTGGCACATAAAGCTGAAGAAGAAGGTGTTTTTGTTGCAGAGACTATGGTTGGACAGAAACCTCACATTAATTATAAACTGATTCCTAATGTAGTGTATACCTGGCCAGAAGTAGCCGGAGCAGGGTTTACCGAAGAGGAATTGAAAGAAGAAGGTCGTGCATACAAAACCGGATCTTTTCCTTACAAAGCATTAGGAAGAGCAAGGGCTAGTATGGATACTGACGGATTGGTAAAAGTTATAGCTGATAAAGCAACAGATGAGATTTTAGGTATCCATATTATTGGAGCCAGGGCAGCTGATATGATTGCCAGTGCGGTTACTGCCATGGAATTCCGTGCTTCAGCTGAGGATGTTTCACGCATGTCTCATGCACACCCTACTTATATGGAGGCTGTAAAAGAAGCTTGTTTGACGGCTACTGAAAACAGGCCTATTCATATGTAAGTGAAAAATTGCAATTGATTTTCAATAAAAAGGAAATTGCGAAAGTGATTTCCTTTTTTTATTACCACCACAGCTAAATCACAAGAAGAAAAACTGTAAAAATCCATTCATGGGAAGTTGGAAAAAACTATTTTCTCAATATTATTATATTTTAATCATTGGCTTTATTTTCGCCTATTTCTCCAGTTTTGGTCAAACTTTTCTGATCTCTCTATATATTCCTTCCATTGAGAAAGTATTTGGAATGTCGAATGCTGCTATGGGTAGTTTATATGCAGCCGCTACTGTTGCCTCAGCTCTTACACTGCCTTATTTAGGCAGTCTGTTTGATCGAATGAGTTTGGGGAAATATATGGCTATGATTTTGATTGGTTTATTTGTGGCCTTAATCTCTTTATCATTTGCTTTTCATGTAATAGTGGTAGGTATTAGCTTTTACTTGCTGCGTTTGTTCGGGCAGGGACTGATGAGCCATACGGCTGTTTCCACCATGACCCGCTATTTTGACAAAAACAGGGGCAAAGCTATAGGAATTGCTACTACAGGGCATCCTTTTGGTGAAGCTACTCTACCTGTTCTAATTACCTTATGCATTGGCTGGTTAGGCTGGAGAGGATCCCTACAATTAAATGCCGCGCTTGTCTTACTGTTTATTATGCCAGTCGTTTATTGGCTTTACAGGAAGAAAAAGAAACAACAGGTGCTTTCTGATAAAGATATTGGTATTGAACCTTCAAAAACGACAGTCTGGGATATAATTTCTAATAAAGCTTTTGTGATCATTGCTCCGGCTGTATTTGCATTGGGGTTTACCAATACCGCTATTTTCTTTTTCCAATTAAAATTAGGAGCTGCTAAAGGCTGGAGTGACGCATGGGTTTCATCTTCATTAGCGGCCTTTGCAGGAACCAGCGCCCTGGGAATGTTTGTTGCCGGCCCGTTAGTGGATAGGCTAAGTGCAAAAATGTTATTTCCTTTTATTCTTATTCCCTATCTGGCAGGAGTGTTAGTCCTATTAACATCAGACGCTCCTATCATTTATCCCTTAGCTTTGGCACTTATGGGTTTTGCCAATGGCTCAGGAAGCACAATAAAAAACGCCCTCTTTGCTGAAATATTTGGAGTGGAAATAATTGGTAAGGTGAGAAGCCTGTTTGTGACAGTAATGGTATTAAGTACTGCTTTGGGTCCTCTTTTATTTGGCATTCTGGTGGATGCAAATTATACTTTTAATGAGGTTTTTCTCAGAAATGCAGTGGGTATTGGCCTGGTTATATTATTAAGCTTCAGAATAAAAAAAGTAAAGTGAGAAAACGAGATTTAACTCTTTTGCCCTCTCACTTCTTCCCCTAATCTAAATATTATGATTTCAACCAATTTTTAGCTTCTTCCAGGTTGGGAAAATATTGAAAATTTAACTCCCCTCTTTTTTTATCAAGAATATTTTTAGCTGCAAACTTCCTGAAGACATCTTTCGAAATAACTATAGCTATTTTATCTACAAACTGGGCGGCTAATGGTATAAGTACGTTGGACACCCATTGTTGGTCTTCTATTGACAATAAACCTGCCTCAGTATTATCTTGAAGCCAATTTTTTATATGAGGGAACTTGCACAGATCATAGTTTGCTTCCATGGCTCTTCTGTAGTCTTCGCTTGTAAGAGTTCCTCTTAATGTGATCACAGCTGCCGAAATCTCCGGTTGCTGTTCTACTATAACTTCGGGCAATTCTAATGTTGTTTGTGACATATCCGTATGATTTATCCAAAATTACTTAATCCATCTATTTAAATAATTCTAATGATTCTCAATAAGTTACACCAAAATTGAGAAGAGATAAAAAGGATTAAAATGAATATTTACATTTGAGGACTATAATTACATCCCATAAAATGGAATGTTGGCCGAAGAAAACAATATGGCCAGCTAACAGCATAAAAAAAAATATTTAAAGCGGTCGGTTTATGGTAAGTAATAAATTGATTAATCGAGACAGAATTCTGAGTGAATAGAATAAATATTGATAAGTTTTGGTGTGAAAAGTACTTTAAACATCTAAGAGGTTCCTTTCAATCAAAGCTGCTAAACTGGCTGGATCATATTTTTCAATTGGATGCTTTGCTTCAGGGATTTCAATATATCTTGCCTTATTGAGGTTTTCAACCGCCCATTTACTTTCTTCTTCCGAAACCATTGTATCTAAACTCCCTCGCATTATTTTCACAGGAATTTGAAGCGTTGGAAGATTTGAAGTGTCAAGCAAAGGATTTTCGCCCAATTGTTTCATCAGGTCTTGGGTAGATTCCATTAATTTTCTCCAGTTCCCGTGTCTTTTATCTAGTACTTCTGCAAATGCAGGAATCTTCTCCACAATTCTATCAGGGTCAAGCATTTTTATTTCCTTTTCTGCTATATCCGGATTCCAGGAAAACTTTGTAGCTAATGTTTGAAGAGATCTGAAATGTTCAGGATGAGAAAGTGCATTATACAGAGCCACATATCCTCCCATACTATAGCCAAAAACATGACAGCCCAGCAATGAGTTAGTCTGGATAAATTGACTGAGTTCGTTACTAAATTGAGGCACTGAAAAATCTTTACGGAATTTTTGAATTCCATGACCTGAAAATTCTAAAAAATACACATCCAGTTGATTGGAAAATGAGCTGATTAATGCCTCAAATTGAGATTTAGAACCTAAGGCACCGTGTAGAATTAAAAGTTTTTCCATTTTAAATCAGATTAAGTTATAAAGTTAGATAAAACAAATCGGAATTTTATATACGGGCATTCCTTATGGATTGGAGAATGATGAACATTATTAATTTACTATATCACTCTTTCATCTCCAATTTCAGGAATTTTCCTGTATAGCTATCTTTCTTCTTTAGTATGTTTTCAGGAGTTCCGGTAAATACAATATTGCCTCCTTCGTTTCCGCCTTCCGGCCCCAGATCAATTAAATGATCTGACACTTTAATTACATCCATATTGTGTTCAATAATAAGCACTGTATTACCTTTGTCTACCAGCTTTTTTAGTACATCCAGTAAATGTTGGATGTCTTGAAAATGCAAGCCAGTAGTCGGTTCATCCAATATATAAAATGTATTTCCTGTATCTTTTTTAGATAATTCAGTTGCTAATTTCACTCTTTGAGCTTCCCCTCCGGAAAGTGTTGTGGCATGCTGTCCTAAAGTGATATAACCTAAACCAACTTCTGATAAAGTCTGAATTTTCCGCAATATTTTTGGCTGGTTTTCAAAAAAATCTACTGCTTGCTCCACAGTCATGTCTAATACATCAGAGATTGATTTTCCCTTGAACCGCACTTCCAATGTTTCCCTGTTATAACGTTTACCTTTGCAGGTTTCACAAGGTACATGCACGTCCGGCAAAAAATCCATTTCAATGAGTTTCATTCCACCTCCCTCACAGGTTTCACAGCGGCCACCTTTTACATTAAAAGAGAACCTACCCGGTTTATAACCTCTTATTTTTGCTTCAGGCAAATTACTGAACAGCGCACGAATATCAGTAAATACGCCTGTATAGGTTGCCGGGTTTGATCTTGGTGTACGACCAATGGGAGATTGATCTACTTCTATTACTTTATCCAAATGCTCCAGTCCACTAATGCTTTTGTGAGGCATCGGCTCTCGTTTGGATCGATAAAATTTCTGGTTGAGAATAGGATAGAGTGTGTCATGAATTAAAGTAGACTTGCCACTTCCTGAAACACCTGTCACACAAATCATGGTTCCCAAAGGGAAATCAACTGAAACATTCTTCAGGTTATTTCCGGTGGCTCCTTTTAGCTTTAGTTTTTTGCCATTTCCTTTTCTTCTCTCCTGAGGGATTTCAATAGCTAATTCCCCCATTAAATACTTGGCTGTTTTACTTCCTTGTTTTAAAAAACTATCAGGATCCCCCGCTGCCACAATCCTGCCACCATGCCTGCCGGCTCCCGGACCAATATCCAGAATAAAGTCTGAGGCCAACATCATATCTTTGTCATGCTCCACTACCATAACAGTATTGCCCAAATCTCGCAATTCTTTCAAGGCAGAGATTAATTTCATATTGTCCCGCTGATGCAAGCCAATACTTGGCTCATCCAGAATATACAATACGCCTACTAACTGTGTTCCTATTTGAGTAGCAAGTCTGATCCTTTGTGCTTCACCACCAGATAAAGATTTTAGAGTTCTGTTTAATGAGAGATAATCCAAACCGACATCTAAAAGGAAACCTACTCTTTTTCTTACTTCCTTCAGTACTTCTGCACCAATCAATTGCTGTTTTTCTGTCAGCCTTTCCTCCACATTTTCCAGCCAATGACTCAACTCAGTAATGCTCTTCATGGCTAACTCTGAAATATTGGTTTTGTCTATCAGGAAGTGAAGCGATTCCTTTTTCAAGCGATAACCGTTGCAGTCAGGGCAGGTTTGCACTACCATATAATCTGCCAGCCAATCGCGCATTTTATCTGATCCACTTTCCTGCTGTTTCTCCAGAAAATTGATTATTCCTTCAAAACTAGTAGCCCAATTAGTACCCGGATATTTTACGGAAGGCACTTCCACTTTCATTTTACTCCCATAAAGCAACACATTGATCACTTCTTCCGGGAATTTTTCCAATGGAGTGGATAAGTTGACTTTGGTGTTTTTTAGAATGGCTTCTATTTTCTTGAAAATCCAGATATCCCGGTATTCGCCCAGGGGAGCTATTCCTCCTCTGCTAATACTTAATTTCGGATCAGGAATAATGGTTTCCTCTGTAATATGTTCAATTTCTCCTAAACCATTGCAGGTAGGACATGCACCATAGGGAGAGTTGAAAGAGAAACTATTAGGTGCCGGCTCATCGTAGGCCAAACCTGTCTCCGGATCCATCAGGTTTTTAGAGAAGTGCTGAATATTTCCTTCCGTATCACGCACCATCATAATGCCATTCCCATGTTTTAAAGCAGTTTTCACAGATTGTGTAATACGAAATTTATCTTTTTCATCTACTACAATACGATCTACTACTATTTCAATGTCATGGGTTTTGTAGCGATCCACCTGCATTCGATCATCAATATCCATTATCACACCATCCACTCTGGCTTTGTTAAAGCCCATTTTCCTGATTTGTTGAAAAAGCTCTCTGTAATGTCCTTTTCTGCCTTTCACTACAGGTGCAAGAATACTCAACTTAGCCTGATCGAATTCACCAATCAAATGGCCAATGATTTGATCTTCCGTCTGGCGCTGCATCTTTTTTCCTGTATTATAGGAATAAGCTTCTCCGGCTCTGGCATAAAGTACCCGCAGGAAATCATAAATTTCGGTAAGTGTACCTACTGTAGAGCGAGGGTTTTTGGAAGTGGTTTTTTGCTCAATAGAAATAACCGGTGAAAGGCCATTAATTTTATCCACGTCAGGTCTTTCCATATTGCCTATGAAAGAACGTGCATAAGCTGAGAAGCTTTCCATGTAACGCCTTTGACCTTCAGCGTAAATAGTATCAAAAGCCAGGCTCGATTTACCACTCCCGCTAATACCGGTAATCACCACCAGCTTATTCCTTGGAATGGAAATATCTATATTTTTTAAATTATGTTCTCTTGCACCAATTACCTCCAGGTATTCTTCGGAAGTAGCAATGGTGTTTTTATTATCCGATATCACAGATTGATTGGGTAAATTCATTTTCAACATTTAAACCTGCAAATTTACAAATTATGATAGTGTATTGTTTGAAGAAAGGAAAGATATATTGTGGAATCAGTGATCTTTCTTGAAATAATATAAATTGCTTGATTACAAAAGAGTTAGAAGTTTGTAGTAGAAAGCAAACCATCAAACAAAACTGGATTCATAAACTGATCTAGTTGATTGTTTTCTCACCAGATTTGTCACTTTTTATTGACCATACTATAAAAACAATACCAACAATAATAAAAGGGATACTTAACCACTGCCCCATATTGATGGTCATACCTGCTTCAAAATCAGATTGATCTGCCTTTACAAATTCGATCAGGAACCTGGCAATAAATACACCTACCAGCATTACTCCAAGAATAAATCCGTCTTTCACTTGTCTTTTTTTATCAATTATAAAAAGCAACATAAATATAAATAGATAGGAGATAGCCTCGTATAATTGAGCCGGATGCCTTGGCAAGGCATCAACTTGTTTGAATATAAATGCCCAGGCTACATTAGTAGGCTGGCCTAGAATCTCTGAATTCATCAAGTTCCCAAGGCGAATACAGGCTCCGACCAATGGAGCTACCAAAGCGATGGTATCCAGCAACCATAGTTTTTTTAAATCATATTTTCTGGCGAAAATTAATAAGGCAATAATTACGGCTACACCACCACCATGGCTGGCAAGCCCCATGAAACCTGTAAATTCAAATTCAGGAGTAAAACGGAAGGGAAGCAGGATTTCCAAAAGGTGGTTCTGATAATAATCCCAGTCATAAAAAAAACAATGTACCAACCTGGCTCCAATAACAGTGGCTACTACTAAATAAACAGCTAAATTATCCAATAATTTAACATCCAATTGCTTCCGTTTAAAGCGCCACTTGACAAAGAGATATCCCAATATAAAGCCAAGTCCAAAAAGGACTGAATACCAACGAAGCTGGTAGAAACCCAGATCAACGATAATTCCATCAGGGTTCCAGATAATATAATTGAACATAGAAGAAGTAAGGATTTGTCTAAAATTTAAAAACCACTGCAAACTAACGAAAATATAATTTTAATAATATGTAAGTCAATGTCGTTTAGTTAAGCTTTAAACTAAAACCTCAACCTTCCGTCCTTCTCCAAAGGAGAAGGATGTTTGTCTTAACTAAACGACATTGTTATATGAATCAAATTATTGCTTTGACAATACAAGAGGTCGGTTGATACTCTCTTCCAAAGATATAAAAGTTTCTGTCCGTTCAATACCTTCGATGGGTTGAATATGATCATGCAGAATATTCTTTAAATGATTGGTGTCTTTGCAAATCACCTTTACAAACATAGAATAGGCTCCTGTTGTATAGTGGCAGTCTACAATCTCAGGAATTGCTTTGAGTGCTGTTACCACATGGTCGTAAAGCGAGCTTTTCTGTAAATAAACCCCTAGAAAAGCTGTAACATCCATTCCTAACTTTGCCAAATCCACTTGTAACTGCGCATTTTTAATCAAGCCCAGTTTTTCCATTTTCCGCATCCTTACATGAACTGTTCCCGGAGAAACAAACACTTCTTCTGCTACTTCGGTAAATGGTTTGCGTGCGTCATGCATTAAAATATTTAAAATGGCTAAATCAGTATTGTCAAGTTGATAATTTTCTTCCATTATTTTAGGTCATAATTATTAAATAATCAACAAGATAAACTATAAATTACATTATCTGTATTTATTTTCAAAATATGTTGAATATAATTCAACATATTGATCTTTTTATTACCTTTGAAATATCAGAACAGCAAAAAGTGTTGACTGAATCCACCTACGCTAAAGCTACGGTGGAGTACTTTGTAGGGTGATGAAACTGGCAGACATGCCCTCCTATCTCGGGGGTGAAGACCTAAGTATAAAGCTCTGAAAATTCGCGATAATTTGTTTCTATAATTTATCGTGAATTCCAGGGTCTAACTTCTTCGTGAAGGTTCGACTCCTTCCCCTACAGCTAATGCCATAGAGGCGTTTAGATTCTGTTCAGCAAAAAGTGCTGAATGTTAAGATTTTAAATTATCCACCTACGCTAAAGCTATGGTGGAGTATCTTGTAGGGTGATGAAACTGGCAGACATGCCCTCCTATCTCGGGGGTGAAGACCTAAGTATAAAGCTCTGAAAATTCGCGATAATTTGTTTCTATAATTTATCGTGAATTCCAGGGCCTAACTTCTTCGTGAAGGTTCGACTCCTTCCCCTACAGCTAATGCCATAGAGGCGTTTAAAAAAGTGCTGAATGTTAAAGTTTTAAACTATCCACCTCGCTAAAGCTACGGTGGAGTACTTTGTAGGGTGATGAAACTGGCAAACATGCCCTCCTATCTCGGGGGTGAAGGCTATGGAATAAAGCTCAGTGCACTCACGATAATCTGTTTCCGCAGTTTATGATGAATGTCTAAGCCTAACTTCTTCCTGGAGGTTCGAATCCTCCCTCTACAGCTAAATACTATATTCAATGAGTATGAATGGGGACAAAATGATTTCCCCGTTTTTCCTATCTGTAAAGGTATATCCCGTTGAAATTTGATTTGCTCATTTTACAAGTTTGAACTCCTGCGGCAATCAAATTAAACATAATTTCAATGGCTATTTCCTTCTCACAGTTTTGATAATAAATTTCCTCTTGCACATTTAATAAAGAAACCCTTTGCAAAGAGGCTATTCCAACTTTCCAGTCAGAAACTGATGTGTTGCTTTCTTTGATAAGAGTATTTAACTTATTGAGGATAACTTCTTTGTCGGCTATTTGGAACTGCATGGTTATAGGTGTTTTTTTTATAAATATAACCCTAAAATGATCATACTTTGTGTAATCATCCGAAAAGACTAAGAATTATCGTTTAGTTGCTAAATTAATTCTATCAATAAAACAATTTACCTGACTACAAGCCAAAAAAAAAGGCTGATTAATCAGCCTTTTTTTGGTCTTCCTTATTTTCAGGATTATCATCCTTCTTCTTTTTCTTCTTTTTAATAAAGAGTTTGTCACTCTTATCTTCATGGTCAGCAATAATGGAATCACCTACTTTAATATTTTCACTTAGTATTTCTTCTGCTACTAAGTCTTCTAAATATTTCTGTATGGCCCTGTTAAGAGGTCGTGCTCCATACTGTTGATCGTATCCTTTTTCAGATAAGAAATCTTTGGCTTTGTCAGTTAACTCAATATCGTATCCCAAAGACAACATCCTATCAAATACTTTCTTCAATGAAAGATCAATAATTTTATGTAAATGCTCTCTTTCCAGTGTATTGAAAACAATTACGTCATCCAGCCTGTTTAAGAATTCAGGACTAAATGCCTTTTTCAACGCATTCTGAATAGTTGATTTCATCACATCATTGGAATTGTTCATCTTATCCTGAGTAGCAAAACCAATTCCCGCACCGAAATCCTTCAAGTCACGAACCCCAATATTGGAAGTCATGATAATGATTGTATTACGAAAATCGACCCTTCTTCCCAATCCGTCAGTTAAAATTCCATCGTCCAACACTTGCAATAAGATATTGAATACATCCGGGTGTGCTTTTTCGATCTCATCCAACAGCACTACTGAATAAGGTTTTCTTCTTACTTTTTCAGTTAGCTGACCACCTTCTTCATATCCAATATATCCCGGAGGCGCTCCTACCAATCTGGATACAGAGAATTTTTCCATGTACTCACTCATATCTATTCTGATTAAGGCATCTTCCTTATCGAATAAATATAGAGACAATACTTTGGCAAGTTCTGTTTTACCTACCCCTGTCGGACCTAAGAAAACAAAAGAACCAATTGGTTTTTTAGGATCTTTAAGGCCTATACGAGTTCTTTGAATAGCTTTAGATAATTTGGTGATAGCTTCATCTTGTCCGATTACTTGACCTTTCAAATCATCGCCCATTCCTTTAAGCTTTGCGCCTTCATTTTGCGCAACTCTTTTAGTAGGTACGCCTGTCATCATGGCAATTACTTCTGCCACATTATCTTCGGTTACTTTATAACGTTTGGTTTTTGTTTCCTCTTCCCATTTACGTTTAGCAGTTTCCAGCTCATCTAATAATTTTTTCTCACTATCCCTTAATCGGGCAGCCTCTTCATATTTCTGGCTCCTTACCACCAAATTTTTCTCTTTCTTCACATCCTCTATGGCCGCTTCCAGTTTCACTATGTCATCAGGCACGTGTATGTTATTGATGTGTACTCTTGCACCGGCTTCATCCATTACATCAATGGCTTTATCAGGCAGGAATCGGTCAGAAATATACCTGTCACTTAATCGCACACAGGCTTCTATTGCTTCAGGAGTAAAGTTTACGTTGTGGTGATCCTCATATTTATCTTTGATGTTATCAAGAATTTCCATTGTTTCCTCTACAGTGGTAGCATCAATCATTACCATTTGGAAACGTCTTGCCAGAGCACCATCTTTTTCAATGTATTGTCTGTACTCATCCAAAGTGGTGGCACCAATACATTGTATTTCACCCCTTGCTAAAGCCGGTTTGAACATATTGCTGGCATCCAGTGATCCAGACGCCCCGCCAGCTCCTACAATAGTGTGTAACTCATCAATGAAAAGGATCACATTAGGTGATTTTTCCAATTCATTCATGACTGCTTTCATTCGCTCCTCAAACTGTCCACGGTATTTTGTGCCTGCTACTAATGAAGCTAAATCCAAGGTAACAACCCTTTTATTGAATAAGACACGAGAAACTTTCCTTTGAATAATCCTGAGTGCCAGACCTTCTGCAATGGCCGTTTTACCTACTCCCGGCTCACCAATTAGTATAGGATTGTTCTTTTTTCTTCTTGAAAGAATTTGAGCCACTCTTTCTATTTCTTTTTCACGACCCACTATAGGATCCAACTTATCGTCTTCAGCCAATTTGGTCAAATCCCGTCCAAAGTTATCTAAAACAGGAGTTTTAGATTTTTCAGCTGTTTTGCTTCCTCCGGAACTGCCAGTGTCACGTGGACCTCCACCAAACAGCTTGCCTGAATCTTCATCACTATCATCTGTGTCAGAAGATGCCATTGGGTTTTGTGTTTGGTACTCAAGTAATTCTTTGATTACATCGTAATTGACATCAAACTTATCCATCACTTGAGAAGCAATATTATCTTCGTCTCTTAAAATGGAAAGTAATAAATGCTCTGTTCCGATTAATTGACTTTTAAATATTTTGGCTTCCAGATAAGTAATTTTCAATACTTTTTCTGATTGCTTTGTCAAAGGGATATTGGCCAGGTTTTTTACATTATTGGTGGCAGTTCCCCTTGTACTTCTTTCCAGCTCGCTTCTTAACTCATCCAGGGAAATACCTAATTTTTTAAGCAAACTAATGGCAACGCCTTCGCCTTCTCTTACCATGCCTAATAACAAATGTTCCGTACCTATATAATCATGCCCCAAGCGCAATGCCTCTTCACGACTCAAAGAAATAACTTCTTTTACTCTATTTGAAAATTTTGCTTCCATAATTCTATCTCCTTGTATAAATAATACTTGTTATGCAACGCATAACTAAATGTAACTATATTAAAAACTAAATAAAAAAACTAAAGTTTTTAAATTATCTTATTTTGATTCAATGTAATTAAATTGACCTTTTAGTATAAAATAAACTGAATAACCGCCTTAAGCTTGCTTTAAATCATAAATACAAAGATTGATTGGTTTAAAGGGGCTAATTTAAAGACATTAAATTTTTACTGCTTTTGACTCCTGAATGACATTTCTTGCATTGGGTCCTTCATTCATCAATAAATCTATCACACTCAGATTTTTCTCAAAATTGTTGCCAAAGTTTTGAAAATATTCCCGTGGCACGAAAAAACCCTTTATTGATTCCTTACTTTTATGATTAATTAACGATCGGGCATCAATAACGTTATTATTTATTTCCTTTTCAAAACTGTCAGTCTCGGTTACTTTAATGGGCAATTGAATGATTTTCAGACACTTTGTCAGCAAGTCCCAATTGAGGTCCCACAAAAATTCATATTTTTTATGATAATGAGGTTCAAACTCATCTGCGAAAAACTCAAAAAAGGGTGTTTTTCCATAACAGGTTTTCAGGCTGCGCCAATGTTTTATCTGCCATGTCTGGTCTGAGTCAATCCTAATGTCCTTTGTTCGGATTTTTTTATTAGCACCTTTCAGAGGTATAGTTAAAGTTTCCACTTGTTGGGATGACAGTATTTCACACCTGTTCCTGTAAGTCTGTTTTTCGAAATTTTCATGCGCCTCCAGTATTATTTCCTCTTTTCCATCCAATAAAGTGAAATAAGCAATTGGAGGTAAATATTGTAATTCTATAAGAACTTTCTTTGGGGTACTTTTATCCGACATGGATCATTTTTTGTTAAGATGTTGAAGCAAAGTCTTTAATTATGAGTATAGTAGGAAGCCTGAAGAAAAATTAGCTTAATGGATGAGTTCACCCAAGCCCTCACGTAAAATCACTGCAGGTTCAACTGTACAATCAATGATAGTGGAGGGTATGTTTTTGCCAAATCCACCGTCAATTACTACGTCTACCAAATTTTTAAATGCTTCATAAATCTCTTCAGGATCAGTAGGATATTCTACGATATCATCCTCTTTAATGGAAGTGGTGATTAAAGGATTTCCTAAATGATTGACTATGCTAAGTGGAATTTGATGGTTCGGAATACGAATCCCCACTGTTTTTTTATTGGCATTGACAATCTTGGGTACGTTGCTGTTGGCCGGTAAAATAAAAGTAAATGGCCCAGGCAGGTTTTTCTTCATCAATTTGAATGTGGGAGTAGATAAGTTTCGCACGTAATCAGAAATATGGCTCATGTCCTCACAAATAAATGAGAGATTGATTTTCCCCGGTTTAATACCTTTTACCCAACACAGTTTATCAATGGCTTTACGATTAGATAAATCACAGCCCAACCCGTAAATTGTATCAGTAGGGTAAATAATGACTGCCCCATTTTTCAATAAATCTACTATGTGTTTGATTTTTCTTTCATCAGGATTTTGCTCGTATAATTTGATAAATTCCGCTGCCATAAATCAAAAATAATAAAATTGCTTCAATCTGTAGTGGTTAATCATAAAAACAAAATACTTAAATTTGCATTTTGCTATTTACATATATTACGATCTGAAAAATTCAAAGGATCAAAAAAAATATTATTTATGAATAAAAATAAATTCCTAGTAGGCTTTGTGATTGTATCCTCAGTCCTGATCACTTCTTTTGTTTTTTATTTTTACCAGGTTTTTTTTACTGAGAACATTTTGGTTGAAAAAGGTGATGAAGTAATAATAATAGAGGAAGACATGTCTTTCAAAGATTTACAAGATAAAGTATATGATCGGGGAATAGTCAACGATATGCTATCTTTCAGTTTTGTTGCCAAAATATTGAGCTATCAGGACAACATGAAGCCCGGATTATATTTGTTGGAAAAAGATATGACCAACCTTCAGGCTATCCGTCTTTTACGTTCCGGAAATCAAATTCCAACCCAAATTACATTTAACAATGTGAGGTTGAAATCGGAGCTTGCTGCCAAAATTACAGATAATGTAGGAGCGGACTCCACTGAATTTCTGGCGTTGCTTGAAAATGATTCCCTGATAAACAGATATGGCTTCACGAGTGATAACATCATGACCATGTTTATTCCTAATACATATGAAGTGTATTACACTACTTCGGCAAAGGGGATTTTTGACCGGATGTACTTAGAATATGAGAAATTCTGGAATGAAGAAAGAAAAGCAAAAGCAAAAGCACTTGGACTGACTCCTAAAGAAGTAAGTATTTTGGCTTCTATTGTGCAGGCTGAAAGTATAAAATCAGATGAAAAACCCAGGATTGCAGGTGTTTATCTTAACAGACTGGAAAGGAATATGGCCCTGCAGGCAGATCCATCTCTGGTATTTGCCATTGGCGATTTTACAATGAAGCGAGTGCTGAATGTTCATAAGGAGGTTGATTCTCCTTATAATTTATATAAGCACCGAGGGCTGCCTCCCGGGCCAATTAACTTACCTGAAATAAACTCAATTGATGCTGTGTTAAATGCTGAAGATCACAAGTATCTTTATTTCTGTGCAAAACCAGATTTTTCCGGCTACCATGCATTTGCTACCAATTTGAGGGAACATAATAAAAATGCAGCCAGATATCAAAATGAGTTGAACAAGTCAAGAATTTATAAATAGGGTAGATGTATCTGTTTGAACATAAATTACGTGTGCGATATGCTGAAACAGACCAGATGGGCTATTGCTATTACGGTAACTACTCTACTTACTACGAAGTTGCTCGTGTGGAATCCATTAGAAGCCATGGATTGTCCTATAAGAAAATTGAGGAAGAGGGTGTAATCATGCCGGTTTTTGAGAATCATTCTAAATTTTTCAGGCCTGCTTTGTATGACGATGAACTTCTTATTAGGTTAAGCATTCATGAAAAGCCCGGGGTGAAGATCAAATACCATTATGAGATTTTTAAAGAAGAGGTATTGATACACAAAGGCTACACCGTACTTGTGTTTGTGAACAAGGCAAGCGGGAAACCCTGTCAAATCCCCCCACTTTTGGCAGATGTACTAAATCCTTTTTTTGATGAAGTATAAATACTTACGAATCATATTGTCCATTCCTTTTCTAAGAGACTTCATTCACTTTCTGAAGAGAAAAAAGCTAAAGACAAGTGGCGTATCTTATTTTAAATTGTTTCAAATTTTCGGGGAAGAGTTAAGGGATCAGAACATTATTGAAAGAGCTAATAATGTGGCTTTTCATTTTACACTGGCGATTTTCCCGGCCATTATTTTCCTCTTCACCTTAATTCCGGAACTGCCTATAGAGAACCTTACGGAAGAAGTGATGACATTGTTGGAAAGCACTATGCCGGCTTCCATTTATGCTGAAGCAGAAACAACCATAGAGGATATTCTGTCAAAATCCAGGGGAGGATTGCTTTCAGTGGGTTTTATTTTTGCTTTGTACTTTGCAACCAACGGTACTACAGCTTTGATCAATGCATTTAACCGAACTTACCGAACAAAAGAAAGGCGTAGTTTTCTCAGGTCAAAATTGGTGGCTCTATCCCTTACATTTCTGTTGGCATTTGTATTGTTCACTTCCATTATTTTATTGATTGTTGCACAATTAGCTATAAACTACCTGGAGAGTTGGGGGCTCTTTAACGATTCCTTCGAGATATATTTATTTGTTGTTTTAAGGTTTCTGGTAGTGTTTTTCTTATTCCAGATTGCCATTTCAGTAATATACTACATTGCTCCGGCAGTACAGGAAAAATGGCATTTTTTCAATCCCGGTTCTATTTTAGCTACTCTGTTATGTTTGGCAGCTTCATTCGGATTCTCATTTTACATTAATAATTTCGGAACGTACAATAAGTTATATGGCTCGATTGGGGCCTTAATAGCTCTTATGATCTGGTTTTCATTCCTCTCTCTTTTCCTGATTGTAGGACTGGAGTTAAATGTGAGTCTGGACCATGCCAAAAAAGGAAAGCCACTGAAGTGATATTTTTTTTGCGCTTTTTATTTGCACTGAAATAAATTTCGCCTACATTTGCATTCCAATTCGGGAAAGGATTCCGGATTTTGATTATAGAGGAGTGGCAGAGTGGTCGATCGCGTTGGTCTTGAAAACCAATGTACCGCGAGGTACCGGGGGTTCGAATCCCTCCTCCTCTGCAAGATTCAAACCCTGATAGTGAAAACTGTCAGGGTTTTTTTATGAGCTATGATTTAATAGTTTGTTCACATATTTTATTTGTTCACGTAACGTGAACACCCTGCTTTTGTGAACAAGTAAAATAAATTTCCGGCAATAGATTGCTGGTTTTATGAATAAAGCACCCTACACACCTTTTAAATTACAAAATCGGTAAAGTATTGCCGTAAAGAAATATGAAACAAAAAAAGCCACCCTGTTTGGGTGGCTTTGTGGAGCATATCGGAGTCGAACCGATGACCTCTTCACTGCCAGCGAAGCGCTCTAGCCAGCTGAGCTAATGCCCCGGTAATTGGGCATGCAAATCTATGAAAAAAAACCAATCTTAAAAATATCTACGGGCTTTCCTGAATTTTTTTGTGTAATAATCAGTATAAATATTTGTTTCAATTACTCCCAGGCTGGAAGAAGCATGGATAAATCGTACATCATTTTTGCTTCTTACTTCAGTTACTAAGCCCACATGGGTGATTTTCCTTCTTCTTTTACCCATGGCAAAGAAAACCAGGTCACCTTTTTTTAACTTTCTGAATTTTACCTTGCCACCGGTTTTACTTTGTTCGGCTGATGTGCGAGGAATTGTCATCCCTGCTGATTTAAAACTCACATAAAGCAAGCCCGAACAATCCATTCCTGATCGGTTGACCCCTCCCCACTTGTAGGGCGTACCTATATACGATCTTGAAGTAGCAATTATAGTGTCTAATTTCCTCTCCCTGATTTTAGCTTTTTTGCTTGTTATACAACTTGATAGGGTGGTGAGTACTAAAATTGTAATTAATAATTGAAAGAAATATAATTTACTACTTTTGTGTTGTGTCATCATCAATTAACGAAGCATTCAAATGGAATCTGTTACAAATCAAAGCATTTTTGAAGAAATAGCCAGTATTGTAGGTAAAGAAAATGCCTTTTTATTGGACGTAGACAAATTAAAGTATGGTCATGATGAGACGGAAGACTATTCTTTTATGCCAGATTTGGTGGTTAAACCACATACTCCTGAACAAATCAGCAACATATTAAAAAAATGTAATGAACACTTAATTCCGGTTACTCCACGTGGAGGAGGCACAGGATTGAGCGGAGGTGCTTTGCCTACTAAAAATGGAGTAGTAATCAGTATGGAGCGTTTTAATAACATACTGTCCATTGATGAATTAAACCTGCAAGCCACTGTAGAGCCTGGTGTAATTACTGAGGTTTTCCAGAATGCAGTAAAGGAAAAAGGATTATTTTATCCGCCTGATCCATCCAGCAAAGGTACCTGTTTCTTAGGTGGAAATCTGGCTGAAAATGCTGGCGGTCCTAAAGCTGTAAAGTATGGCGTTACCCGGGATTATGTAATCAATATGGAAGTGGTTTTGCCAAGCGGGGAGATTATCTGGACAGGTGCCAATGTACTAAAGAATAGTACAGGTTATAACCTTACTCAGTTAATGTGTGGCAGCGAAGGTACTTTGGGCATTGTGACTAAAATAGTTTTTAAATTAAGGCCTTTTCCCAAGAAAGATGTAACACTTCTGGCACCATTTACCAGTAATGAAGAAGCTTGCAGGGCTATAGCCGCCATCTTTAAAGCAGGAGTATCTCCTTCAGGAATGGAATTTATGGAAAGGGATGCCATCGAGAAAACTCAAAAATATCTTTTGGAACATATGGGACAGAAGGTGAATATTGAATTGCCTGATAACATTAAAGCACATTTACTCATTGAGCTCGATGGAAATGATGATGAAGTTTTAATGAATGAAGCGGAAGTGATCCTGAATGTTTTGGAAGATTTTGATACAGGGGAAATTTTATTTGCAGATAACCAATCACGTAAGGATGAGCTTTGGAAACTAAGGCGCAATGTAAGTCCGGCTGTTAATGCCTATTCTCTTACTAAGGCAGAGGATGTAGTGGTACCTCGTGGAAACTTGCCAGCATTAATAGTTTTTATAAAAGAAGTAGGTGCTAAATACGGATTTAATTCAGTATGCTATGGTCATGCAGGGGATGGTAATCTTCATATCAATATCATGAAAGAAAACCTGAGTGATGCTTACTGGAATAATGAAGTAAATGAAGGCATACGTGAGATTTTTGAAGAAGTAGTAGCATTGGGAGGTACGCTTTCCGGGGAGCATGGAATAGGCATTGCTAAAAGACCTTATATGCAAATGGCTCTGGGTGATGTAAATCTTAATTTGATGAGAGGTATTAAAAAAGTGTTTGATCCCAATGGTATTCTTAACCCTGATAAAATTTTTTAAAATAAAAATGAACAATTCTTAAGGATTATCGTTTTTGATAGTATTACTTTTAATTAAGAAGGAAATACTTTTAAAATGAGCGATTTATTATCTTCGATTAAAATTGAAGTGAACCCCCTTATCTATCTAAAAGACCCTGAATCATCAGATTTAGGTAGAAAAATACTTTCAACATCTTTAACGATGATTGATGAGTTGGGTATGGAGCATTTTACGTTTCGTAAATTAGCAAAAGAATTAAAGACTACGGAAAGCTCCATTTATCGGTATTTTGAAAGTAAACATAAGCTACTTCTTTATTTTTATAACTGGTATTGGGCCTGGCTTGAATACAAAATAGTTTTTGGCACTAATAATATTGAGCCTTCTTCTTCTAAATTAAAAAAGGCAATTGAAATAATATGTCAGCCTATTAAAAACGAGAAAGCGGAAAGAGAAAACATCTCTTTTTCGCTTCGAAGTTTAATTAATATTGTTATTTCCGAATCATCTAAAGCTTATTTAATTAAAGAAGTTGATGAGGAAAACAAAGCTGGTTTTTTTCTGGCATTTAAAACAGTGGTTAAAAGGCTTGTTAAGATAGTTCACGAAATTGATCCCAATTATCCTCACGCCCATACTTTGGTCTCTACCTGTATTGAAGGTATATTACATCAATATTATTTTGCCCGGCATTTGCCATCATTATCAGATGTAAGTAAGGACTCCGATCAATTGGCAGATATTTTTTTTCACATTATATATAACAATTTGAAACAACAAGGTAAATAATGGCTTCAGAAACATCCATTCATCCGTTAAAAAGATTTATTGCTTTACTAAAGCCTGAAAAGAAGCTTGTATTAACTATCTATATCTATGCAATTTTCGCTGGATTAGTTAGCCTTACTTTGCCGCTTGGCATTCAGGCTATCATCAACCTTATTTTAGGTGGACAAGTAAGCACCTCCTGGATAGTACTAGTTGCATTAGTCATTATCGGAGTAATTGTTTTTGGGTTCTTGCAAGTCAGGCAGTTATCCATAAATGAAATTTTGCAACAAAAGATTTTTACACGTGCTTCTTTTGAATTTGCCTACAGAATACCAAAATTCAAACTGGACCAGATAAAAGGAACCTATTTGCCGGAATTAATTAATCGCTTTTTTGATACTGCCTCCATACAAAAAGGCTTATCAAAGATTCTAATTGATTTTACAACTGCCTTCTTCCAGATTGTTTTTGGCTTATTGCTTATTTCTTTTTACCACCCTTTCTTTATATTGTTCTCTATATTTTTAGTGATACTCATATTTCTAATTGTTCGGTTTACTTTTCCCAAAGGACTTGAAACAAGTATTATTGAATCACACCACAAATATGCTACCGCTCATTGGCTGGAGGAGTTGGCCCGAAATGTAGAAACCTTCAAAATGGCATCGGATTCAAAATTGCCTTTGGAGAAGAATGATGAGAATACCGAAGCCTACATTAAAGCCAGACGTTCTCACTTTAATGTGTTAAAAAATCAATATAACCTGCTTATCATATTTAAAGCAGTAGTCACCGCAGGTTTGCTTCTGATTGGAGGTCTGTTGGTTTTTCAGCAACAAATGAATATTGGTCAGTTTGTGGCTGCTGAAATCATCATCATTCTTATCATTAATTCTGTGGAGAAAATGATCTTTACGCTAGAATCAATTTATGATATCCTTACCTCAGTCGATAAGTTGGCAGTAGTGACCGATTTGCCTTTAGAAGATATGGCAACTGGGTATAGGGATTTTAAAGTAGATGAAGAAGGGATAGAGGTGAAATTAAAGAATTTAACTTTGGCTCAGAATGGTTCTACGCATAAATTTCTTAATAATATTACTCTTGATATAAAACCGGGAGAGAAAATTTGCCTTACCGGTACTTCCAATGCAGGTAAAACTATTATACTTCAATTATTGGCAGGGTGGTTTGATTTTTATGAGGGAAATATATCATTTAATGGGGTTCCATTACAAGATATCAATTTAACGCAATTGCGTAAAAAAATAGGTGATTGTATGTCAACGGAAGGAATTTTTCACGGTACTGTAGCAGAAAACTTAAGTATGGGGGTTGAATCAATTTCTTTCGATGAATTACAGGAAGCATGTGAAGTTACCGGATTGAGCGAGTACCTGGAATCAGAACCCTCAGGTTTTCAGAAAATATTGTTTCCTGGTGATAAAACCTTGCCCAAAAGAGCTAAACAACAGTTGTTATGGGCTAGAGGGATTTTAGGTAATAAATCCCTTATACTTTGGGAAGATGCATTTGGTATGGTTTCGTATAAAGAGAAATTAGATTTTGTCAAATATCTTACAAACAGTAAGAAAACAGTTGTATTAGTAAGTAATAATATGGATGTGATAGAAAAATGTGATCGTGTAATAGGAATGGAGAAGGGTAAATTGTTATATGATATCCCAGGTTTGGATGCTAAAAATCATAATTGGTTTCAAGAAATAGCTTTAAGTAAAAATGCTTAATATCAGCCCATATTCTATTAGGAATAAAGTTAAAGAGAAAGACTTTCGTTCATTTGGCCTTTTTGATGATACCGAACCTGACAAATTGTTGAAACGTTTGTTAGTAGCACTTTTCGTCAGTTTTATCTTTATTTCCTTTCTTCCATGGACCCAGAATGTGAGAAGTAAAGGGAAAGTAACTGCTTTATCTCCCTCCCACAGGCCACAAGAGTTAAATTCATTAATTGATGGAAGAATAGAGGAATGGTTTGTTCAGGAAGGACAAAAGGTGAAAAAGGGAGATAGTTTATTGTTTATTTCTGAAACAAAGGAATCTTATTTTGATCCGCGTTTAATTGAACGTACGCAGGAGCAATTAGCAGCAAAACGTCAATCGCTTGATTTTTATGAAGACAAAATAAAAGCATTGGACAACCAAATAAAGGCTATTGAACAGAATAGAAGACTCAAACAAGAGCAAGCAAGAAACTATTTAAGGCAGGCTGAATTAAAAATTCAGGCAGACAGTATTGACTATCAGGCTGCAATAACTAACCTTGAAATAGCTCAACGACAGCTTGAAAGGCAGGAAGAATTATATGAAGAGGGTTTGAAATCCCTTACGGATCTGGAAAGCAGGAGGCTAAAGTTACAGGAAGCATTGGCAAAAAAAATCAGTGCTGAAAGCAAGCTTTTAAGTAGTCAAAACCAATTTCTGAATGCGCAGATAGAACTTAATTCCGTATACAATGAATATACTGATAAATTACAAAAAGCATATTCAGAGCAATTTAGCACGCGCTCTAACCTTCAGGATGCCAGAATGGAAGTAGTGAAAATTGAGAATCAGTTGACAAATTACCAGGTAAGGGCAGGTTATTATTATGTGACAGCTCCTCAGGATGGTTATATAACTGAAGCGGTAAGTACGGGAATTGGGGAAAACATAAAAGCAGGAGAACCATTAATTACATTAATGCCTGATAATATTGAGTATGCTGTGGAGATGTATGTGAAGCCAATGAATTTACCCCTTATGCATGTTGGAAATGATGTAAGAATAATTTTTGATGGCTGGCCTACTATTGTATTTTCTGGCTGGCCCAACATTTCTTATGGAACATTTGGCGGAGAGGTAGTTGCTATAGATAGGTTTATCAGTGATAATGGGATGTACAGGCTGTTGGTAAAACAAGATCCTGAAGAACCGGAGTGGCCTGAGGCAATTAGAGTAGGAGGCGGAGCCAATACCCTGGCATTATTGCATGATGTGCCAATATGGTATGAGATCTGGAGACAAATTAATGGCTTTCCACCTAATTATTATAATCCTGAGAATGAGGATAATAATGTAGTATATGAAGAGAAAGGAAAGGAAAAAAAATGAGAAATTTCTTTTGTCTTATCTTATGTGCCATAATTTTTATAGGTAATCAGAAAGCCCGGGCCCAGGAACTTTCCGGGGAACTAACGGAGGAACAATTCCTTCGCTTGGTTTTGGAAAATCACCCTATGGCTCAACAGGCCCAGAACTTAATGGAAATGGGAGAATTTGCTGTACTTCAGGCCAGGGGAGGATTTGATCCCTATTTATTCTCTAAGAATAAGCAGAAATTTTACAATGGCACTAATTATTACCTTTACAGCAACTCAGGTATTACCTTGCCCACCCGTACTGGAATTAAAGTACAGGCTGGGTACGATTGGAATGAAGGTGAATATATTAGCCGGGAAAGAACACTTCCTCCTCAAGGCTTATGGTATGCAGGTGTTTCTGTACCTGTACTTCAAGGATTAATAATAGATGAGCGCAGGGCCGCACTTCAGCAAGCATTTATTGAAAGACAAAATTTTGAAAATGAGGCAAGGCTTTTATTGATTGATGTCATGTTACAAGCCAGTCGAAATTATTGGCAATGGGTGCAGTACAAATATCAGAAAATTGTTGTGGAGGAGGCCATAGAATTGGCTGCAGATAATTTTCAGAATTTCAAAATAGCTTTTAGGCAAGGAGATAAACCCGCGGTGGATACACTGGAAGCTTCTATCCAGCTACAAAACTTATCCATTCAAAATCAGCAGTTAGATAATGATTTGGAAACGGCAAGGTTAAATTTGTACACTTTCCTCTGGGGAGATGAACGCAATCCTTTAGAGGAAGGAGATTTTTATCCGTCAGACGTTAATACTATTTCCGAAGATCAAATTGATAGCTTAAGGGCTACCCTTCCCATTTTTGTGCAAGATCATCCGGAGATAAGATCTTACGAATTCAAAATGCAGATGATTCGGATAGATAGCAGGCTGAAAAGAGAAAAATTAAAACCTAAATTAGACCTGGAATATAATGTCCTGCAAAATCCTGCCAATGATATAAGTGAAGTGGCAGGATTGGATAATTATAATTGGGGACTCACTTTTAGTGTTCCTCTTTTATTACGTTCAGAAAGAGGTGCTTTGAGGTTGAATGAGCTAAAATTTGAAAATGCCAACTTGCAAGTGCAACAAAAACGCCTGGAAATATTGAATAAAGCCCGGCAGTATGAAAATACTTTTCAAAATATAAGCACTCAATTGGAAACGTATCAACAAGTAGTAAGGCAATATGAACAATTGCTTACTGCGGAATTAAGAAAATTTGAGATGGGTGAAAGTAGTATTTTCCTTATCAATTACCGTCAGATGAGCCTTGTTGATGCGCGGTTGAAATATATTGAGCTGCAATCGAAATACAGGTACTATTACAGACAGTGGTTACACAGCTTAGGAGCGGATACTTCACTTTGGTTGAATGAATAATTATAACTATCTCAGCAGAATTTCATTATCTTCGCGGCATGTGCGGCATAACAGGAATATTTGCTTTTAATGAGATCGGAAGGTTTAATCTCCCCAATTTATCTTTGGCTACTGAAGAGTTAAGCCATCGTGGACCTGATCATCAAAATATTTATGTAGATGAATTTGTGGGGTTGGGACACAGACGCCTATCCGTTATAGATCTTTCCTCTGCAGGAAACCAACCTATGTCCGCTCATGATGGCAGGTATCAAATTGTTTTTAATGGGGAAATATACAATTACAAGCAACTCAGGCAAGATCTCACTTCCCGGGGAGTAACTTTCCAAACTGAAAGTGATACTGAAGTATTGCTACAGATGCTTATTCATCATGGGGCAGATGCACTCCCTCAACTCAATGGATTTTTTGCTTTTGCCTTTTATGATGTGCAAAAACAGGAAATCCTCCTGGCAAGGGATCGCTATGGTATTAAACCTCTTTATTATTTTAAGGATGAAGATCGTTTCATTTTCGGTAGCGAGTTAAAAGCAATAATGAAATTTGGGATTGAAAAAAAAGTAGATGCCAATGCCTTGTTTACCTATTTACAATTAAACTACTTGCCTGCTCCCATGAGCATGGTGAAAGGTGTTAAAAAGTTAATGCCTGGCCAATATGCTGTAGTAAAAAAGAAATCGGTAGAGATTAACAATTGGTACCAGCTGAAAGATACTTTTGGGCAACAATTTAGCGGCACTTATAATGAAGCTCAGGAAAAGCTGAGGTTACTGATGAATCAGTCTGTAGAACGCAGATTGGTGGCTGATGTCCCCTTAGGTACATTTTTAAGTGGAGGAGTGGATTCTTCCATTATATCGGCACTGGTTGCAGAAAAAACCAACCATCTTCATACTTTCTCCATAGGCTATAAAGGTCATTCTTACTTTGACGAAACAGAATATGCCAATGCTGTAGCCAAACATATAGGCTCAGAGCATCAGGTTTTTCAACTTAGTCTGGATGATTTATACACTTATTTACCTAAAATGCTCAGGCAATTTTCAGAGCCTTTTGCTGACAGTTCTGCCCTGCCTGTTTATGCCCTTAGTCAGCTGACAAAAGAAAAGGTGACAGTTGCATTGTCAGGTGATGGAGCAGATGAACTATTTGGCGGATACAATAAACATGCTGCTTTATACCGTTTATGGCATCCCGGCTTAAAAGAAAAATTGGCAGGGTCTTTAGGCTTTCTATGGAATTTATTGCCTAAGTCCCGAAATAATCCATTAGCTAATAAAGCCAGGCAATTAAGTAAATTTGCGGAGGCCTCAAAATTAGATGTTTCAGAACAAGTCTGGTTACTGGCAAGCTTACAGTCAGGCAGAGGAGTAACGGATATTTTATCTGATGATATGTTGGAGGAGATAGATTTTGAAGCTTTTGACTTATGGAAGTCTGGCACACTTAACCATATCACCCAACCCTCAATTAATCAGGCCTTACAATTGGATCAGCAATTGGTGCTACAAGGAGATATGCTTCAAAAAGTGGACTTGATGAGCATGGCGCATGCTTTGGAAGTACGTGTGCCTTTTCTGGATCATGAACTGGTGGCTTTTGCCAATAGCCTTCCTGAAGGATTTAAGGTGAATGGCAGTATGAAAAAGAGAATATTACAAGATACATTCCGTGATAAATTACCAGCCAAAATTTACAATAGGCCCAAGCATGGATTTGAAGTACCGCTTTTAAGTTGGTTGCAAAACCAGTTAAAAGGAGATATCAATAATAAATGGCTCAGCCAGGACTTTATTGAGTCCCAAGCCATTTTTGATGTGGAAGGTGTTGAAAAACTTAAGAGAAAGCTTTTTTCATCCGATCCGGGTGACAGCCATGCGCATGTTTGGGCACTTATTTGTTTCCAGGAATGGTGGAATGTATTTATGAAATAAAAGCCCCAATTGCTAACTACTATTTCGCATCAATCATATCCTGTAGTAAACTTCTTACTTCTTCATGGTTTTCTACGGCAAACTTGGCAAAAGAAAATCCACTTCCTACTTTTATAGTATGAGCTTTATCAGTTAAGGCTTCAAAAGTATCCTCATCCGTACGATCGTCTCCAAAAACCATGATGTAGTCATAATTCTGTCCTTTAATTCTTTCGAGTGAGGCCTTTCCTTTATTAATTGCAGAAGGCTTTACTTCTACTACATGGTCACCATCTATCACATTAAGGTCTTTATTGGTCATAAAATGCTTTAAATGACTTGACAATTCCCTTGAACGTAAATCTCCCAAACCTTTTTCTACTTTTCTGTAGTGCCAAACCAACGTATGATCTTTCTCTTCTAAAAATGCCCCAGGTGTTCTCTGAATATAGAACTCCATAATGCTTCTGGCTTCTGTTTTCCATTCATTGGAAATCAGATTCTCATTTTCCTCCCAATCTTTACCCGCTCTTTTTACTTTTATACCATGTTCAGCAATCAAATCAATGTCCAGATCGGAAAGCCACAGATCAAGGTTACCTGCTTTTCTTCCACTAATAATAACCAATTGGGCTATTTTGGAAAGCTTCTTCAGAATCCCTGTCAACTCTTCATCTGGTGCGCAATCATTCGGGTCTTCATGGAATGGAACCAATGTGCCATCATAATCTAAAAAGATGATTGGTTCTTTTGCCTTTTTAAATTCTTCAACTAATTTTTCTTTCAAACCACTATTCAACTTCTTAGTGGCCATAGCTAATTGTCGTTTTTTCAGGTCTTTGAGGTTGTTGATAAACAAATCTACCCATTGAAAAATGGTGTATTTTTGTACTGTTTTTTGCATACTGCTCATTCTCCTTTTCTGCTCCGACAGAGGCATTTCCAATGCAGTCTTTATGGAAAGCACCATCTGTGCTTCGTCATTAGGGTTTACCAGCAAGGCATCAGAAAGCTCTTTGGAGGCACCTGCCATCTCACTCAATATGAGCACGCCATCCACATTTTCACGAGAGGCAATGTATTCTTTGGAGACAAGGTTCATCCCGTCTCTGTTGGGAGTAATCATAGCGATTTTGCACATTCTGTAAAAAGCCGATAAATCATCAAGAGGGAAACTCCTGTAATAAAAATGAATAGGTACATAATTAATGGTGCCATACTTTCCATTGATGTGGCCCACCAGAAATTCTACTTCTTCCTTAAGCTCTTTATAGCTAGGTACTTTATCGCGAGAAGGAACCACTATCAAAAACATGGAGACCCTTCCCTGATATTCAGGGTATTCTCCCAGGAATTTTTCAAAAGCCCTTAACCTGCCGGGAATTCCTTTGGAATAATCCAGTCTGTCCATGGAGAGAATTAAATCCTGTGGACCAAGGGAATCACGGTAACTAATTTCCTTGGCTTTGGCAAGTTGACTTCCTGCCGATTCAGCATATTTGTCATAATCAATCCCCATAGGTAAGGAGTCCACTTCTACCAGACGGTTTTTCACAAGAATCTGATTTCTGTTATAGCTATAGCCGGCCAGCCTATGGCAGCTACTTAAAAAGTGCCGCATATCATCATAAGTATGAAAACCTATAAAGTCTGCTCCTAAAAGACCATTTAAAAGTTTTTTCCTCCAGGGGATCATTCTAAAAACTTCATATGAAGGGAAAGGAATGTGTTGAAAGAATCCTATAGTCACATTAGGGAATTTGTTTCTGAGCAATTCCGGAACAAGCATTAATTGGTAATCATGTACCCAAATAGTATCATCAGGCTCAAGCCATTTAGAAATAGCATCTGCAAATTTCTGATTGGCTTGCATATAGGCTATCCATTCTTTCTCTTTAAAGCGCATATGATGAATGAAATAATGGAAAGCAGGCCATAAGGTTTGGTTGCTAAACCCTAAATAGAACTCCTGTACTTCACTTTCTGAAAGAAATACGGGGCGCATATTCCTATTGATGAGTTCTTCCTCTACCTCTTGTTCCTCTTCCTTTTCCAGGGAAATACCTGGCCAGCCAATCCAGATATTATCATTTTCTTTATAAATGGAACCGAGGCCGGTAGCCAGGCCGCCTTCACTGGTTTTATAAATTAGTTCTTCCTCTTCTTTTTCTATTCTAATCGGTAATCTATTGGATACAATGATAGTTTTTGCCATAATTATTAAAGTTGGTATCCCAATTTAAGAGTTATACATGGGTTTTCATACCCCTGGGGGATTTGTTTTCCGTTATTTTAGATACGGAAGTAAGCAATAAATGATGTAACTAATGGTCTTATTCACAAGAGGCTAATTTCATATAACGGTTTTTTTTAGAAATATATGGATGTGATATTTGATGAATTTTTGGATTGCACCAACTTTAGAATTAAAAAAAAAATGGCTGCTTTCTTTCCTTTTTGTATCTTTTAAGCCAAATTGGAAGCACATGTTAAAAAAGAGGGTTTTTGTTGGTTTTCTAATCAGTCTGATTCAGATATTACTGTTTTATTGCGTCTATAGATTTTTGTGGCTCTCAGAATCCATTTTCGGGTTGTCTACTGAAAGAACGGTGTTCGAAAACCTATTTTTGGATTGGTTTGTGAATGATTATGTCCTGGTATTTGGTGTGCTTATAGTTCTTCAAAATACTTTAATAATCATTACCTGGCGTAAAAACTGGACATTGATCCTTCGGATTGTCACTTCTATACTCCATAGCTTGTTTTGGTTGGAGAATATGCAAACCTTGAAAAATGAATCTATTATTTTAGGGATTTCCGGGCTTCTGTTAATTTGGCTGGGTCCTATTTTTGAAAATATTCTGATATCAATATTTAATATTAAGCACCCTTATAAAGAGCAGGAATTTTATGAAGATTTAGATATTAAGAAATAAAATAGCCAATCTTTTTTTTTCTTTTCCGTTTATTAAACAAACTCATTGCCTTATAACTTAGGTAATTCCAGTTAATTTTTCTTTTAATTTATATTTCCTTAAAACCTCTATTTGCTAATTTGAAAAAATTTGGAAAGATAGTCTTATATACTTTCAGTATTCTGCTTTTGTTACTGATTGTCATCCTATTGTTGTTACGATTGCCTGTCGTACAACAGAAGATTACAGATTATGCTACAGATTTTGTAAGTGAGAAAACCAACACAGAGGTAAAAATAGACAAACTTTATATTTCCTTTCTTGGAGAAGCCATTGTTGAGGGTCTTTATGTGGAGGATCAACAACAGGACACTCTTATTTATTCAGAATCTTTATTAGTAGATATGGCGTGGCGCCCAATGCTTTTAGGGAAATATATTTTGAAGAACCTTGAACTGGAAGGTTTAAGGGCAAATGTGCACAACAGTCCACAGGATACAACATTTAACTACCAGTTTATCATTGATGCATTTGCAGGAGAGAATGAGGAGCCTCCTAAGGAGGAAAAGCAAAAAGAATCAAATACCACTTTTAAAGTCCGCGATGTTGATTTAGAAGATATCGCACTCACCTACTCGGATTACACTATAGGTTTAAATACTTCTTTGCAATTGGGCAAACTGGAAATAGCCATGGATGAGTTTGATTTGGACAGCCTCATATTTTCAGTAGACAATTTAAACCTTTCAAATGTAGTCCTTAATTATAGCCAGAAGCAGGAATTTGCTGAGACGGAAGAAAGCCAGGATACCACAGGACTATTGCCCCACATTACCATTGAAGACTTACAGTTGCAAGATATTGCCATCAACTATGAGACAAAATTTGACAGCATGTCAATCAGTGCCCTTTGGAAAGAATTGGCACTTAAAGAATCCGGTATTGATCTCAATAAAAACCATGTTTTTGTAGAAAGCTTTTTAAACGAGCAGGAATATTTTCATTTTCAAATGGCAGAAAGTACGGGTACACAGGATACCACGAGCACCTCTGATTCTTCCGAAAGCTTTGACTGGCCTGATTGGAACATCCAGATAAACCAATTTGATTTTAATATTGCTGATTTAAGCTTTCACCAGGGACAAAAACCGGAAAACCGGCAAGGGTTTAATGCAGCGCATATGGAATTTCAGGATTTAAGCCTGGAGCTGGAGGAGTTAAATTATAAGCAGAAGCTTCTTGATTTGAATAGTATAGGATTATCAGTGAAAGATTCTAATCAATTTCAATTGAAAGAACTCACTACAGGCATTGCTTTTGATCAAAACCAAGTCGTTATATCTGATTTTGTGTTGCGAACAAACCAATCTGTTTTTGAAACTAATTTGGTACTTAATTATGAAGAGCTGGACTCTTTGATGCAAGGTAGCCTTTATGGAAGCGATGTGGATTTAAAAATTGGTTTAGGTACACAAATCAACCTTACTGACGCCTACTATTTTGCCCCGGAATTAAGAACTGATACCTCCTTTAGGGATTTGGCCAAACACCCTTTCAAATTATATGGAAATATAGAAGGCTCAACTGAGCAGATGAATTTGAGTCAAATAAAACTATTCTATGGGCAACACTTTTCTTTGGCCATAAATGGTCGTGCCGAACAAATTCTTTCCACGGAAAATCTATCGGTTTTCCTGGATAATATCAATTTGAAAGGCAGAACCTCTGATTTCAAGGGTTTTTTACCTTCGGATTACCCCTCTCATTACCCTCAGAAACTCCAGATGACGGGTCAGGCTTCATGGGACAAAGGTAAAGCAAGAGCTGATTTACGAACTGTGATAGATGATATTTCCAAAATCCGGTTAAGTGGGAACTTCAATATGAACGAACCGAAAAATTACAATCTCAAATTAAATGGAGAGGACCTGGCTCTGGACAAATGGCTTCAGGATACAGCCACTTATAAACCGGTAGATTTAATGCTAACTGTAAAAGGTCAGGGAATAGAATTAGCGAACATTAAGGCGGAAGCCGATTTAAAAATAGATAACCTTTCCTACCTACAAAATGATTTTAAACCAATAGAGTTACATGCTGAATTAATAGATAATGAGGTCTCCTTACATACAGAGTATACTAATAGCGTTCTGGATTTCATGCTGGATGTTTCAGGAAATATTGACAGTCTGGATCAGTCAATTAGGGTAGCAACCAAAATAAAAAGAATGAATCTGTTGGCTTTTGGAATAGCTGATTCATTGGCATATCTGCAAATGAATGCCTTTGCCAACTTAAGAATGAATGAAAACGAGCAGTTTGCAGATTTGAAAATCAATAATTTCTCCTTTGGAACTGAGGAGGAAGCTTATCCTTTTAATGATCTTCAGTTTAATTTATATAACTCTCCTGATTCAAGCATGATCAATTTAAATTGGGAAGAAATAGCTTTTAATACACACATCAATCAATCTTTAGAAGTATTGTCCAACATTGATTTTAGCCTTGGCAGCTTACTGGCAATGCAATTATTTGAAGAGGATACCACTTCGCAAGGGTTGTATGTGGATTTTAAACTAGATGCAGCCCTGAGTAATAATATTGAAAATTTCCTTCCTTTTGACCTTCACTTTGAGCCTTTATTACTTGTTGGGGAATACTCAGCACAAGATGAGGCATTGGAAATCTTTTTGGATATGCCTATGCTAACTTTTCAGGATATCAAAATTGACAGCCTGCAGGTGGACATTGTTTCTGATGCTGAAAATTTAGAAGCTACTACCACTATCAATAGAATAACATCAGGCATTATGGATATATATCCTACCCGATTGAGGGCTACCGTTAGTGAGCAACAAGCAGTGTTTAATTTTTATATGCAAGATGAAGAGGAAGATAGCCTTTTCCATGTAAGTGCCGAAGCAAGGAACAATAATGATTCACTCGTCTGGAATATTTCTCCCCAAAACCTGATACTGAATGGGGGAGATTGGAATTTGGATGAGAACAACCAATTGTATTTTGATAAAGAAGCACCTATGATCCGGAACCTGGCTTTTGAAAGGAATCAACAGCTTTTCAGCTTAAGCACTGAAAGTGGGGAGACTACCGCTATGTTATTTAATTTTGAGAATTTCAAAATCCAGAATTTCTTCGCCATTATCAATGCCGAAGAAAGTCCGCTAAAGGGAGTTCTTAAAGGAGAGGTAAAAATGGATGATTTTACACAACCGTTAAACCTTTATGCCTCTTTGAATTTAAATGATATTAAAGTATTACAGGAGGATGCAGGCAACCTTTACCTTGATGTGAAAGAAGAGAGTGCCGGCCGTTATGCATTGAATTTGAACATCAATGGTCCATTAAATATGGATAATAAAGGTTGGTTTGATACCTCTTCCGACACTTTGCAATTTGAAATGGCATCTAAAATTAACGAATTGTCTTTGCCTTTTATAACCACTTTTACTGAAGGCTTAATTAAGGAAGCAGAAGGGGCATTAACAGGAAATTTTGATATAAATGGAACGCCTTCTGATTTTACTTATTCTGGAAAGTTACAGTTTCAGAAAGCCTCACTATTACTGACCGATTTGAATACTTCATTTGGCTTGCCAAATGAAACCATTACCCTGGAAAAGGAGAAAATAGCGTTAAATAACTTTACATTAGTAGATCGGCAGGGACAGAAAATGCAGCTTAATGGTACCATACTGACGGATGATTTTACTGATCCGGAAATAGACCTGCAGGTAAATGCTAAAAACTTTCAATTAATGAATTCCACCAAAGAGGATAATGAACTATTTTATGGGAAAGCTTTTGTAGATATAAATGCTGACTGGAAAGGTAGAGTGAGTAATGCGAAAATAAGTGCCACTGTGAGCCTTAATGAGGACACTGATTTCTCCTATGTTATTCCCGATTCAGAAGTTGATATGGTAGAAAGAGAAGGTATTGTAGAATTTAAAAGTCCTTATGAACCGGCTGATACAGTGAAAAATGAAGAGGAGGTTCAAAGTACTCAGCTCTCCGGTATGGAAATTACAGCCAATATCAAAACTGATAAGAATGCCGCTTTCAACATTATTGTAGATGAAAGAAGGGGTGATTATTTAACAGTTTCAGGAGAAGCAGACCTGTTATTAAACTTAAGGAAAAACGGCACACTAACCTTGAGTGGTAACTATCTTGTGAATAGTGGCTTTTATCAACTTAGTTTATACGACTTGGTAAAAAGGAAATTTGAAATTAAAAGTGGAAGCGAAATAAGCTGGACGGGAGATCCTATGGGAGCTTCCCTGGATATTACAGCTCAATACAATGTGGAAACAGCTCCAAATAGCCTTATGGAAGACCAGATTTCCGGATCGGCCACGCAGGTGCAAAACCGCTACCGTCAGAAACTACCGTTTATAGTGCAGTTATTTGTGGATGGGTCTATCTCCAAGCCGGAAATTTCATTTGGATTGGACATGCCACAAAATTCAAGAGGAGCAATAGGTGGAACCGTATACCAACAAATTCAGGCTATTAATGAAAATGAAACAAGATTAAACAAGCAGGTTTTCTCATTATTGGTGTTAAATCAATTTTTCCCGGCCGGAAGCGAAAGTAGTGGCCCCGATTCCGAGGCGATAGCACGAAATAGTGCCAGTCAGATACTATCAAACCAACTCAATAAGCTAAGCGACCGATACATAAAAGGAGTTGATTTGGAAATGGACTTAAAGAGCTATGAAGATTATGAAACGGGAACGGCACAAGATAGAACGCAATTGGATGTTAGTTTAAGTAAGTCACTTTTTGACGACAGGTTCAGGGTAAAAGTAGGTAGCCAGGTAGACCTTGAAGGGGAGCAAAGAGAGAGACAAAGCGCCACAGATGTATTGGGCAATGTTTTAGTGGAATATTTACTCACTGAAGATGGTCGGTATATGTTAACTGGTTTCCGTAGGAATGAATTTGAAGGGCTTTTGGATGGGCAAGTAATAGTAACCGGGGTATCAGTTAAGTTTACTAAAGAGTTTGATAAACTTAGTGAACTTTGGTCGAAAGAAGAGGAACTTGATGAGCCGGAGAATACAGAAGAAGTTGAGGAAAATGAATAAATCGTTTGCAAAAAATATAGTACTGATTTTATTATTGCTAACAACTATGTTGAGTTGCAATACCTTAAAGCACTTACCTGAAAACGAACGTTTATACTTGGGTGCAGATATTTCTTTTGAGGGTGGTGTGCCCAATAAATATAAAAATGAAATCCTCGATAAAGTAGAGGATGTATTGATTCCCGAGCCCAATAATAAAATTGCAGGGATGAGGATCGGGCTGTGGGCATACCAAAAAGTAGAGCGTGATGAAGCCGGTTTTTTTGCCAAATGGGTAAATAAAAAAATTGGGGAGGAGCCTGTTTTAATGAGTGATGTAGAAACAGGAACAGTTGAAAAACTAATGTTTAACAGGCTGGAAAACCTGGGGTTTTTCTATAGTGAGATCGATTCCGATACCATTCATGAAGAGAAAACCGGAGAAGCTTTTTATGTTATTCGACCTGGAGATCGTTTGATGATTGCAGATTATCAATACACACAAAGAGGAGACTCAGCATTGGATACGCTAATAGTGCAGCATATCCGGGATCAAAAAATATTGAGGGAAGGCCAGCCTTATACGCTTGATAAATTGACCGAAGAACGAGGGGAGATTGCTCAATTACTGAAGGATTATGGCTTTTACTATTTTACAGACAACTACTTGTTTTTTGATGCGGATACTTTAAGTACGGAGTTGGACAATCAAGTTTCACTTACCCTTTCAATTAAAAGAACCACTCCTGAAGACGCACTTTTGAGATATGTTATAGGAGACATAAAAGTTTACCCTAATTACCAGGTAAAGATGGACAGCTCTGAGGTTTCGTTGGACTCTACAGAGTATGAAGGAGTGAGATTCATTCAGGAAGAAGAGTTTTTCCGGCCAGACCGTCTGCATCCTTACTTGTTATTGAATGAGGGAGACTATTATAATCAGACAAATGAAGATCACACAAGCCGTAGGTTAAATTCTTTACGAACCTATAGATTTGTGAGTATTCGTTTTCAGGAAGATTCAGTTCAGAAAGATGGGTTGGGACAGTTGAATACCTCAATCTACCTTTCTCCAATGAGAAAAAGAGCTTTTAGGACTGAATTACAGCTAGTGTCAAAATCGAATAATTTTGCCGGCCCCACCTTTAATATGGAATATGAAAATCGAAATTTATTTCGTGGAGGCGAAAGTTTCACTGTAACAGGTAAAATTGGTTATGAAGCACAAATATCAGGAGGTGACCTTTCTGGTTTAAGTAGTTTGGAAACAGGTATAAAAGGAGAGCTGCTGGTGCCAAGGATAATTGCTCCTTTTAATCTGGAGCAGTATTTCCGTTATTCTGTGCCTAAAACCAAATTTGTTTTGTCCTATGATTTGCTCCGGAGGTCACAGTTATTTTCTCTAAATTCATTTCTGGCACAAATGGGTTACACATGGAATGCCAACCGATATGTAAGTCACAACTTAAATCCTATATCCATTAATTTGATTAATCTTTCCAATACCACTGCGGAATTTGAAGGTATATTGGATGATAACCCACTGCTGGAACGTAGCTTTGAGCAACAGTTTATAGCAGGCTTAACTTATTCATTTCAGTATAATAAATTACTGAAGCAGGAACAAAAAAGCCGCTTTTTTCTGCTTTTCACTGCGGATTTTGCTGGTAATACAATTGCATTGGGACAAAATATTGGTGGTATAGAAGGTGAAGACAGAGAGTTTTTAGGTCAGCAGTATGCCCAATATTCAAAGTTTGATGTGGATGTCCGCCACTATCTGAACCTTGGAGATGAGCCACGATTAGTGAGCAGGGTTTTTGCAGGTTTTGGTTTGCCGTATGGTAATTCCGATAACCTTCCTTTCTCGAAACAATATTTTTCAGGTGGTCCCAATAGTGTAAGGGCTTTCCGGATTAGATCTCTTGGTCCCGGTGGGTACGTACCTGAAGAAAGCAGAAGTAGAACAGGTTCTTTCTTTGATCAGGCAGGGGATATTAAACTGGAAGCCAATTTAGAATATCGTTTCCCAATAGTTTCAGTTTTAAAAGGAGCTGTTTTCACCGATGCAGGTAATGTATGGCTCAGGAATGTAGAAGATGTTGAAGGGGACGGCAGAAAGTTTAGCTCAGGTTGGATAGATCAGGTTGCGGTTGGCGCAGGGGTCGGCCTCAGAGTGGACATTGAATTTTTTGTAATTCGGCTTGATGTGGCCACACCTTTGAGAAAGCCTGATGAAAATGGTGATTTCTTTTGGCAGGATGATTTCCGCTATGGAGACAAGAGTTGGCGCAGGGATAACGTGATCTGGAACTTTGGAATTGGATATCCTTTCTAAATTTGAGCCAGCGTGCTTTTAAAAACAATTGGCTGTAAAAATAATGGCTCCGGTAAGGCTGTCAAGCAAGAATTATTCCTTGCAATAATTTATAAACTGACCTAAAATATAATCCCAACCATACTCAGAATCCATCATTTCCTGATACTCCTTGCCTCCATCAGCGTGATTTCTAAAATTGTAATGCTCAAATTCAATACTTGTAGCTGAACCATTCTGCTGGGTAAAATTGATTTTTATATCACTTGCAGCATCAGGATTGGGAATAGGTTCTCTTTTTGGGCTAATTTGCCACTTAAATTCTATACTTTCATTCTCAGTAAGATTTGTTACTCGTCCCCAATCAATTCGGAATCCATAAGGGCCAATTTCTGTACATAGCCCATCTATTTTCGGGTCTATTTTAATTTCCCTGAGAAAATCCTGCGACCAGGTATATTCTTTCGGCCACCATTGATTGAATTCATGAACAAATTTCCGAAAAGCTTTTTTAGCATTTATTTCAACTGTGAGTTTTTTGCTTATCCCATCCATTTCTTTCTGTTTTTAAAAAGGAAAATGCTATTTTTCTCAAATGAAGAAACAGCTCAAAATTGATGTTGATGGTTTTACAAAGGATTGGATTATTCCTCGTAAGCCCAGTCTACCCCGGTTTTCATGTCTTTTATCAGGAGTTTGTTGCTCTTCAAAATAGCACGTATTTCGTCTACCTGGGCATAGTTTTTTTCAACTTTTGCTTTCCTATAGATATCCAACAATGCATTGATAATAGGATCCACCTCAGCAGGGTTTTCTTCTTTTAGACCTAAAATATCCACCATGAATGAGCGATATGTGTTAACCATTTTTTCAAAAACAGCTGATCCAATTTCACTGTATTTTAACTGGCCTGCATGAAGTGAATTGATTTTTTTTAGCAAATCAAACAATTGCGCAACGGTTTTTGCTGTATTGAAATCATCGTTCATGGAGCGGTAACACTCATCACAAAGCTGATTGATCTGAGAAATTGTTTGCTCATTTTCCACACCATCATCGGCCACAAAGTGAAGGGTTTTCAATACTTTTAATCCATTGGCCAATTTCCTGTAGCCTTTTTGGGCAGCCTTAAGTGCTTCATTGCTAAAATCCAATGTACTGGAATAGTGTGTCTGGAGCATAAAAAATCTGACAGACATAGGAGAGTACCCTTGCTCGAGCATTTCATGATCCCCTGAAATTAATTCAGTTGGAAGAAATGAGTTGCCTAATGATTTACTCATTTTCTGGCCATTCACAGTCAGCATATTGGTATGGATCCAATAATTGACCGGTGGTTTTCCTGTGGCTCCAACAGCTTGCGCTATTTCACATTCGTGGTGTGGGAATTTCAAATCCATTCCACCGCCATGGATATCGAACGTTTCTCCTAAATATTTAGTACTCATTACAGTACATTCCAAATGCCATCCCGGGAAACCATCTCCCCAGGGTGATGGCCAGCGCATGATATGCTCATCAGAAGCTCTTTTCCATAAGGCAAAATCCAGCGGGCTTTTCTTGTCGTCCTGACCGTCCAATGTTCTGGTATTGCTTTGCAAATCTTCAATTTTCCTTCCACTTAGCACCCCATATTCGTGGGAATTGTTATATTTCTCTACATTAAAATAAACAGAACCATTTTTCTCATAGGCCCATCCATTTTCCAGTAGCTTTTTAGTGATTTCTATTTGCTCAACTATGTGCCCTGTGGCTGATGGTTCAATATCTGGAGGCAAGTTATTGAACATGTCCATTACCTGGTGGAAACCATTGGCGTAACGTTGTACAATTTCCATGGGTTCAAGATTTTCTAACTTGGCTTTTTTTCCAATTTTATCTTCACCATCATCCGCATCATTTACCAAATGGCCTACATCTGTGATGTTTCTCACGTAACGCACTTTGTAATCGAGGTGTCTCAGATAACGATTAATCACATCAAAACTCATGAAAGTTCTGACATTACCCATATGTACATCACTGTATACAGTAGGCCCACAGACATATAACCCCACAAAAGGTGGATTGATAGGCTTAAATACTTCTTTCTTACGAGTGAGTGAGTTATGGATTTTTAAATCTTTTATCATGCTGCAAAATTAAAAATTTGATTTTCTTTTTAGGAATATTTTGAAGTTTCTTTCCTTGTTCTTGTGAAATAAAAGAATAAATCATCTGAAAAGACATTGGCATAATAATTCCCATCATCCTGTTTGCCTAAAACGGTTTAATTGTCATATCAGTAGAATAAGAGGAACTATTTTAAGTCAGATTTGTGTGAATAAGCACTTATTAATAAGGCTTTTAACTGATTATAGCATTATTTGAGTTTAATTGATGTATATAAATACATGCTATTTGTTTTGCTCAGAATTTTCTTCTAAATTTGCAACAAAGTTAGTAAACAAATAAAAGAGGGGGCTTTTAGTCCCCTCTTTTTTATCGTAGAATAATGGATTTAGAAGCGAAAATAAATGCTTATTTGCAGGAAATCATTACTGATCCGAACTACTTTATCGTAGATATTGTGATATCGGGTAGCGATAAAAGAAAGATTATGATCTTGTTGGATGGTGATGAGGGAGTGGATATTGACTTTTGCGCGAGCGTGAGTCGCCAGTTAAGTGCACGGCTGGAAGAGGATGAAGTAATGGGTGAACAACCTTATATTTTAGAAGTGTCGTCTCCGGGCCTGGATCATCCGTTGGCAAATGAGCGTCAATATAAAAAGAATATTGGCAGGGAGGTGAAAGTTGAAACAATTGATGATACTATCATAACGGGTGAATTATTAAAGGTTGAACCGGGTTTTATCCTGGTGAGCCAACAAATAAAAGAAAAAGGAAGTAAGAAAATCAAGGAAGAGGAAGTAAGTATTCCTTTTCAATCAATAAAGAAAACTAAAGTCTTGGTTTCATTTAAGTAACACATGGACACATTAAATCTAATAGAATCGTTTGCCGATTTTGCAAGGCAGAAAAACATTGATCGTCCTACCATGATCCGTATCCTGGAAGACGTGTTCAGAACTATGATCCGTAAAAAATACGAAACGGATGATAATTTTGATATTATTATAAATGCCGATAAAGGTGATTTGGAAATCTGGCGTTTCCGTGAAATTGTGGATGATAATTCCGAAGACATCTGGGAACATGATAAAATCAGTTTGTCAGAAGCCAAGAAAATAGAGCCTGACTTTGAAATTGGTGAAGAAGTAGCGGAAGAAGTGAAGTTACTGGATTTTGGTAGAAGAGCTGTTACCACTGCACGACAAACCCTTATCCAAAAAGTAAAGGATTTGGAGAAAGATATTCTTTTTGCCAAGTATAAAGAATTGGTGGGTGAAATCATTGCTGGTGAAGTGTACCAGATTTTAAGTCGTGAAACTTTATTGACCGATTCAGATGGTAATGAGTTAGTGCTTTTAAAATCTGAGCAGATACCAAAGGATAGATTCCGAAAAGGAGATAGCGTGCGTGCGATTGTTCACAGAGTAGAAATGAGCAATGGCAATCCGAAAATTATCCTTTCAAGAACATCACCTGTTTTTCTGGAAAGATTGTTTGAGCAGGAAGTACCGGAAGTATATGATGAATTGATCACTATTAAGAAAATCGTTAGGGAACCTGGAGAAAGGGCTAAAGTAGCGGTGGAGTCTTATGATGACAGAATTGATCCTGTAGGAGCTTGTGTAGGGATGAAGGGTTCAAGAATTCACAGTATAGTGCGTGAATTACAGAATGAGAATATCGATGTAATTAACTATACAGAAAACTTAGAGCTATATATCCAGCGAGCATTAAGCCCCGCTAAAATCGGTTCTATCAAAATTGAGGAAGATAAAAAGCGTGTTTCTGTTTATTTAAAGCCAGATCAAGTATCTTTAGCGATTGGAAAAGGTGGACAAAACATTAAATTGGCCAGTAAATTGGTAGGTATGGAAATTGATGTTTTCAGAGAACTATCTGCTGCCGAAGAAGAGGATGTATTGATAGATGAATTCAGCGATGTACTTGAAGATTGGGTAATTGTTGAATTGAAAAAAATTGGTTTGGATACAGCTAAGAGAGTGTTGGAAGTTGGTAGGGAAGAGCTTATCAGAAGAACCGATATGGAAGAAGAAACTATAGACGAAATATTTAACATATTTAGTCAGGAATTCGAGTAAATTTTAATAGGCTCGAATTAATAATATTAAGAAGAATACAAAGCATTTATGTCAGAAGAAAAAATGATGCGTCTCAACCTTGCTGCAAGGAAGTTGAATGTAGGATTATCTACAATCACGGATTTCCTGAGTAAAAAAGGTTTTGAGGTGGATAGCAAACCAAATTCTAAAATCTCTGAAGAGCAATTTAACATGCTTGCTAAAGAGTTTGCTTCATCCGCTATGGAAAAAGAAGAGGCTTCCGGCCTTACCATAGGTAAAAAGCATAATAGCAATGTTACTATTGATTCAGATGGTGATGCTGTTGAAAAAGAGGAAGAAGAGGATAATATTCTGATTAAAAATACAGGGGCTGGTTCCAGTAAGCAGAGTCAGGAAGCACCAAAAACCCCTGCAAAAGAAGAAGAACCATCTCCAGCTAAAAAGGAAGATGATGATTCTTATAAATCCGAAGCTCCAAAACTTCAGGGGATTAAAGTATTGGGTAAAATAGACTTAGGACCTAAGAAAAATAAAGAACCCGAAGCTCCTGTGAAAAAAGAGGAGCCGACTGCTGAGAAAGCAGCTAAACCTGAGGATACTAAGAAGCCAGAAGAGCCCAAAAAAGAAGAAATCAGTCCATCGGCCGAAAAACCTAAAGAGGAAGTTCAACCTACAAAGGAAACAGACAAGCCAGTTGAGACTCCAAAAGCGGATGGCGCTAAAGAAGAAAAAGCTGATGATAAAGCAGAGGTAAAAGAAACACCTAAAGCTCAGGAAGAGGCCAAAAAGCCGGAGGAAGCTCAACCTGCTGCTAAAGAAGAAACACCTAAGGAGACTCCTAAAGAGGAAGAGAAAGTAGAAGAAAAAACCATTGCAGCCAGAGCGGATGCTTTAAAAGGTCTTACTGTTTTAGGGAAAATTGAATTGCCTAAGGAAAAAGATAGAAAAGGTAAAAAAGGCGTAAAACCTGTTGCTTCATCTGATGATAAGAAAGAAGCGCGTAGAGGCAAACGTCCAAGGAAAAGAATTGCTACCAATGCTCCTGGAGCTACCAAGCCTCAAGAATCTAGAGGTGCAGGTTCAGGAACTGGCGCCACAGCCGGTGGTGGTGGTGCAGCCAGAGGCGATCAAAGAGGAGGAAGACCTGACCAAAGAGGAGGCGCAGCAGCAGGTGGAAGAAGAGGTCGTGTAGAAAAAGTGGAACCTACTGAAAAGGAAATTCAGGAGCAAATCAAACAAACGATGGCTCGCCTAAGTGGCAAAGGTAATACCGGAGGCGCTGGAGGTAACAGATCAAAATACAGAAAAGAAAAAAGACAAAGTCAGGCAGATAGAAGAGAGGGCGATTTACAGGAGCAGGAAGAACAATCAAAAGTACTACGAACCACAGAATTTATTTCGGCCAATGATTTGGCTTCAATGATGGATGTGAGCGTAAATGATGTCATTGCCAAATGTATGGCATTGGGTATTTTTGCTTCTATTAACCAGCGTTTGGATGCAGAGACAATCACTATTATTGCTGATGAATTTGGTTTCGATGTGAAATTCACAGAAGCCGATGATGAAACAGAAGTAACTGAAACAGTTGATAACCCAGAAGATTTAACAGAAAGAGCGCCTATTGTAACTATAATGGGTCACGTAGATCATGGTAAAACATCTTTACTGGATTATATACGTGAAGCAAAAGTTACAGAAGGTGAAGCAGGTGGTATTACGCAGCATATTGGAGCCTACTCTGTGGAGACAGAATCTGGTAAAAGAGTAGCTTTCTTAGATACTCCGGGTCACGAAGCCTTTACGGCCATGCGTGCAAGGGGTGCCAAAATTACCGATGTGGTCGTAATTGTAGTGGCCGCTGATGATGCCGTGATGCCGCAAACCAAAGAGGCCATCAATCATGCACAGGTTGCAGGTGTGCCAATGGTAATTGCCATTAACAAAATAGACAGGCCTAATGCTAATCCTGATAAAATAAAAGAAGAATTAGCGAATATCAATATATTGGTGGAAGATTGGGGAGGAAAATATCAGTGTCAGGAAATTTCTGCTAAAACCGGACAAGGTATTGACGACTTACTTGAGAAGGTATTGTTGGAAGCTGAGGTTTTAGAACTGACAGCCAATGTTAACAGAAATGCTACCGGTACAGTAGTAGAAGCCGAGCTTGATAAAGGTAGAGGTTATGTAACCACCATTATGGTGCAAAGTGGTACTTTGAAAGTGGGAGATGTATTATTAGCAGGCTCTCACTATGGTAAGGTGAAAGCCATGTTTGATCACCGCGGCAAAAAGCTACAGGAAGCAGGTCCTTCAACTCCGGTATTAATGCTGGGATTGGATGGTGCTCCTCAGGCTGGAGACAGGTTTAACGTCATGGATAATGATCGTGAAGCCAGAGAAATCGCTAATAAGCGTGAGCAAATCCAGCGTGAACAAAGCATGCGTACCAAGAAGCACATTACTTTGGATGAAATTGGCCGTAGATTGGCAATAGGTTCGTTTAAAGAACTGAATGTGATTATTAAGGGTGATGTGGATGGTTCTATTGAGGCTTTGGCAGATTCATTATTGAAGTTGTCCAATGAAGAGATCCAGGTGAAGATCATTCACAAAGCAGTTGGTCAGATTTCAGAATCAGATGTATTGTTAGCTTCGGCTTCCGATGCGATTGTTATCGGTTTCCAGGTAAGGCCTTCACAAAATGCAAGGAAAATTGCAGAGGCAGAGGAGATTGAAATCAGGTTATATTCTATCATCTATGATGCTATCAATGAAATCAAAGATGCGATGGAAGGTATGCTGGCACCAACTACTGAAGAAGTCATTACAGGTAATATTGAAGTGAGAGAAGTCTTCAAAATTACTAAAGTGGGAACTGTTGCAGGTTGTATGGTGACTGATGGTTATGTGAAACGTAATAACCAAATCCGATTGATCAGAGATGGAATTGTGAAGTATACCGGTGAAATTGACCAATTGAAACGATACAAAGACGATGTGGCTGAAGTGAAGAAAGGCTATGAGTGTGGTATCAGTATCAAAGGGTATAATGACATTGAGATTGGTGATATAATCGAAGGATTTGAAGAAAAAGAAGTGAAAAGGAAGCTTAAATAAGCTGATTCAAAATAGATCAAAACCCCTGTTCGATTTCAATTGATCAGGGGTTTTTTATTTTATTTTTTCGAGTAAGAATATAATTTAATGCAGGCAAACTACCTTTACATTTTACCTGAACAAAATATTTTAAAATGGAACCATTAAAGAACCAAAAGCCAAGATCTCCCGAGGACATTCCCGATACATTCGTGACAGCCTGGAACGACAGGGATACCTATGAATTGATAGACTTGTTTGATGAAAGTGCTGAATTGGAGAATGTGGAAGGGCTATGGAGGCATAAGAACAAAGAATTCTTCAGTGCTTATGACAACGGCCTCAAGTTTAATTTTAAAGAGGTAAGGCTTTCTGTTAAGAATGTTAGCACTAAATATATTACAGATACAATTGCTGAGGTAAAAGCCCAATTGTATTTGGATAGCCATCCTTCTGCGAAAAATAAAATCCAAAGGAAAGATATGGTTTTCAACTTTGTGGTTCAGAAATCTGGGGATGACTGGCAGTGCATTTCACTGCATACCAATTAAAAATCGCTCCAGTCGATGTATCTTATGTTGTAGATTTTTCCATAATGTTAGCGTATGAGTCTTCTCAGATGCTTTAGAAAATTGTATTAACACAAAATGGATTGAAATAAGTTAAGGTAATAAAGAACTTGCATATGCCATCTAATAATCAAGTAAAAAAACCTGAGAACTTGCCGGAAAATTTTGTAGCTGCCTGGAATGCCAGAGCGCCAGAAGGTATAGCCAATTTATTTGCTGAAGATGCTGAATTTGTTAATGTAGTAGGTCTGTGGTGGCATAATAAAAAAGATATATTTAAAGCCCATGATTATGGATTGAGATATTTATTCAATAACTCGAAACTTTCCATAAGAAAAATCAAAACCAAATATCTTTCAGATACTGTTGCTGTAGTAAATGCTAAACTTCATTTAGAAGGACAAACAGCAATTGGAAACCAGCACCTCAAAAGTAGAGACACTATTTTTACTTTTGTGGCGCAGAAAACCGGCAGTGAATGGTTTTGTGTATCTGCTCATAATACTGATATAGTACCAGGAAAAGAAACTAACATCAAGAAAGAGGATGATTCTATTGAAGCAGTCAGTTATAGAAAAAGAAAATAATCAGAAAAACCTCTGTAATGCAAAGGCTTTTCTGATTCAAATTTTATTTACTCTTAAACCGCTCAAAAGCTTCTTTGTCCAGTGCTTCCCTGGCATCAGGATGGGCAATAGAAATTAAGGCTTTAGCACGTTGTTTCAGATTTTTTCCAAACAAATCTACTACGCCATATTCAGTGGCTATGTAATGCACATGCGCCCGTGTTGTGGTTACCCCGGCTCCTTCTCGTAAATAAGGCACTATTTTACTGATCCCTTTATTGGTGATGGAAGGCATGGCTAAAATGGCTTTACCGCCTTCGGAAAGCGATGCTCCCCTTATAAAATCCATTTGTCCGCCAACACCTGAAAATTGGTATTTGCCAATGGTGTCCGCACAAACCTGACCGGTGATATCAATTTCAATAGCGGAATTAATAGCAGTTACTTTTGGATTTCTCCTGATGATGGCTGTATCATTGGTATAGGCTGCTTCTTTCATATGAACAATAGGATTGTCGTTCATGAAGTCGTACAGCTTTTGAGAACCCACTGCAAAGCAGGTAACCAACTTGCCGTTTTTAACTACTTTATTGCTTCCAGTAATGATGCCCTTTTCAACCAAAGGTAAAATACCATCTGAAAACATTTCTGTGTGTATGCCCAGGTTTTTGTGGTTATGTAAATTCTCAAGGGCTGCATTCGGAATGGCCCCAATTCCCATTTGAAGTGTAGCTCCATCTTCCACTAAGCCTGCAACATGCGCCCCAATTTGTTTTTCAATATCTGTAGCCTCCGTGAGGTCGTGTGCATGGATAGGTTCATTTACTTCAATGGCATAATGGATTTTGCTAACGTGGATAATACCATCTCCATGTGTTCTGGGAACCCGTGGATTGATTTGTGCGATTACAATTTTGGCATTTTCGATAGCAGGTAAAGTAATATCTACTGAAACGCCCAAAGAGCAATAGCCATGAATGTCAGGTGGGGAAACCTGGATAAAGGCTACATCTAAAGGCAGGATGTTTCTTCTGAACAACCAGTGCACCTCGCTCAGGAAAATGGGAATGTAATCTCCTCTTCCTTCCTGTATGCATTTTCTCACATTACCTCCAACAAAACAACTGTTGATATGAAATGCCATGCGATATTGTTCATCTGTATAGCCGGCTCTGCCTTCCGTATGTAAATGCATAATTTCCACATTGGTTAATTCACTGTGCCTGGCTACCAGTGCATCTATGAGGGCAACGGGTGTCATGGCAGCACCTTGAATAAATATCCGCTGGTTGGATTTTACATGAGAAACGGCTTCTTCAGGTTTTACTATTTTGATGGAATGGGACATAGTATTTTCGTTTTTAATTTTAGATTGATAGTACAAATTTACCGGCTATAGTCTGCAATTTATTGATTATAAATGGTGAAAAAGATGACTAATGTCATGTATTGTTACGGTAGTTTGGGGCTGTTGTTTTGGCTATGAATGGAAGTGATTTCAAGCCTAAATGAGGTTCAGGAATGTTTTGTAGTAGTTGGAAAGTTCACCACAATTCGTAAATTTATTCCGCTATATAATTTGGTGTTGCGGCTTACAGCAGATGGCAAGCTTAGTGCTTTCTAGTCCCAATCATCAAAGCCTAAGCATTGTACTTAACTCAAAACCAATCTAAATAATTATGAGGAAACCTTTTCTATTAGGAATTTTAATCTTATCCTTTTTGGCCTGTAATTCGGAAAGAAAAGAAGATGTAAAAAATAAATCAAAAATTGAAAATAGCATCACTGACAAAATTAGAGTGCTAAATTTTGGTTCTATACATTTAAGTGGAAGCACAGATGCTCATTCTTCAATTACGGACATAAACAACCCAACAGTTAAAGCAGACATAAAACTAATTGTTGACCGTTTGGTAGATTTCAAACCAACAATTATTTGTGTAGAAATACCCCCTGAAAGCACCGGTTTTATTAACGAAACGTACCAAAAATACAAGAACGACCAAAGCAATAGAATTAATTATTCGGAAGAAGTAAATGTTATTGGACTTGAAGTAGCGCGATTAAGTGGCACGAAAAAAATTTATGGAATTGACAATCCAATTGGTTTTGACTACCCTAGTTTAATAAGTATTGCTAATCAAAAAGCATCAGACAGTCTTTATGTTCAAAGTATTATGGATAAATACGAAAAAGTAAATAAAGAACCTTTGCTAGAACAATATAGAGAGATAAATACAAAGGAGTATAAGGCGGAAACTTTTGACTTTTACAACTTTTTAGCCACTATGCATACTCCTGGAAATTTTGAAGGATCGGATATCATAGCTGAGTTTTATAAAAGAAATTTGAGAATGTACACCAATTTTTCAGACATTCCATTAACTAAGGATGACAGGGTTTTAATAATAATGGGGGCAACTCATACAGCATACTTCGATATTTTTATCGGGAATAGCCCTAAATATATGCTTGAAAACACAGCCAAATACACAAACTACGAAAAAACTAGGTGACATAACGATATAGCACATACTTCTTAGCTATGTGAAACTCATGTGTAAAGTAGATACTTTGTTTGATCATTAGAAAAGTCCAGAGTCTATATCCGGATCGTTGTTCCTGTTCATTGATATAGTAGTTAGACTTTTGCTACATAAAAAGGCAAAATGAAATTACTAACAAGCTTATCTGACCTCTTTGTCTCACCGCTACTGTCATTCCTGAAATTTGTGAGCCGTGACGAAGGAAACGGTAAATAAATTATCAGGAATCCCCTTGCTTACGCAGACACTCTGCTTTTTGACGCGGGCTCTTTGTTGGTGGCTTTTCAGCGAGACCCGTTAAAAGAGGTTCAGTTTTTTGGACCTGCTTGCTATGTTTAGTTAACTCAGCAAATTTACAAATTCAACTTTTTTTATGCGTAATGTGTAACAAACAAATAGTTCAGGAGTCATACCATAAAAATAAAATTTATGAAAATAGTTAAACGAATTGGAATTTTTATTGGAGTAATTATAATATTTATTTGCCTCTTTATTGGCTTTAAGTTCGGCAACAAGTACTATACATCTTATAAAAATGAAAAGGCACTTTCCAATACAATTTTGGATAAAGAAATCCAGGATAAAGATATTAAAAGAGCGAAAAATCTTAAAAACGGACAAATTCTCTCGAAAGAAAGTTTTAATCTTTCTGAGATACCACCTATTTGGAATAAAATTTCCGAAAACAATTCACTATTAAAAACTTATGAATATTTGAATCAAATTAATTTTTATGTAATAGTTTATAAAAGTGATTCATTATTGGTAAATGGAATAATTGCTGAGCCAAAAAGAGAAGGAAAATTTCCCGTAATTATTTTTAACCGGGGTGGAAATAAAGAAATTGGTAAAATGGCGAAGGCTAAGACACTTTATGCATTACTATTTGCCACCTCTAAATTAGTAAATGAAGGTTATGTTGTAATGGCCAGTTGTTATAGAGAAAATGATGAATTTGGAGGTAATGATATTCATGATGTCCTCAATTTAATTGAAACTGCTAAAGAAATAGAAAAAGGGGATGCCAATAGAATTGGTATGTTCGGTTGGTCAAGAGGTGGAATGATGACTTATTTATCCCTAAAACACACTGATAAAATAAAAACAGCAGTAATAGGTAATGGTCCATCAGATATAGAAGCGCTAATTAAGGAAAGACCGGAAATGGAAACTAAGGTGTATGCCAAATTAGTACCCAATTATGAAAAAAATAAAGAAGAAGAACTGAAAAAACGTTCTGTTATATATTGGGCTGACGAATTAGATAAAAGTGCTAGTTTACTTATCCTATGCGGTACAGAAGACAAACGGGTAAATCCAAATCAATCAGATAAAATAGCCAGTAAACTGACTGAAATCAATTACGATTTTACACTTAAAAAATTTAAAACTGACCACAAATTTTCTGATAAGGTAAAAGAAAGAGATGAATTGCTCATAGATTGGTTTAAGGAAAAATTATAAAAACCTCTTTCTATCCGTAGTTTTAAGCGCAGCGAACTACAGCTTACTTTATAAGAATGAGCCTGAGATTCAATACGCACTATTTTAAGCGGATTTCGAATTAAATACTAAGACTGAAAGTATTAAAACATACGTAAAGAGTTATTGATAATGTAAAAATAACCAGTATCCATTTTAAGTTTTTATTATCTATTAAGTCAGAAGACTGTAAGGCTCTCTCTTTGTAAATTTTTTGTTTAAATTCGGTTCTGCTGCGTATCTCCCCTGAGATGTCAGGAAATAGTTGAGACAGCTTCCCGTGGAAGGCATTTTTAATTTTCGGAAGCCTTTCCGTTGAAACATTAGGGAATAATTCTATAAGGTTTAATTTTTTCATTTCTTTGACTTTCGGGCGTCTGTCAAAAGAAACATCAGGAAATTGTTGGTTCATGTTCATGATAGCTTTTATTTTTTGTAAAGTTGGAGATATTTCACCTTCATTCTATTACATAGAAGCTTTCAAAACTTATATAGTTGACTGATTCCGGGAAAATCGAAGCCTTATCATTTGTGTAAAACCATTAGAAATAAAAAAGAGGCTACCAGGAAGGCAGCCTCTTAATCTATAAGTTGTGGATTTTACTTGTTGGGTATGATATCAATCACTACCGTACGGTTATAGAAACGTCCTTCCGGTAATTCATTATCAAATGGTGCCAATTGAGTATCTTCACCAAAACCATACACTTCAAATCGAACATCCTTTTTACCTGCTTTAGCTAAAGCTTTTTTCAAAATTTGCCTTACATCATTAGCTCTGGCCTCAGATAATTCCTTGTTGTTTTCTTTGTCTCCTATTTTGTCAGAATACCCATGAATAATAACTTTACCGTTTGCAGGTATTTTTGGAGCTACTATTTCTGTAAGATATTTTTCGTAAATACGGATAGATTTGGATTCATTGAATTCATAGATCACACTATATCGCATGCCTATTTCATCTTCTGCGGGTGTCCAAAGAACCATATTAACTGTCTTTTTTTCTTTTACAACTTCATTATTATTGGTTTTCCCCACCATGGTTACTTTGTATTCTCCCTCAGGACGTGTGCCCATAACGGATTTGCCAGGGATACTCACTTTTTCCTGATTAAAAGGACCAAAGTATTTAACCTCACCATTTTTGCCTTCTGTTTCTACCGACCATGATGAAAATGCTTTATTTGAACCTTCAGCTATAAAAGTGATATAACTGTCAAGTGGTGCTATCTGTACGGCTTCAAATTGCACCGGTTTAAGAGGAGCTTCCGGCCCGCTTTGAAATTCCATTAGCATAGCAGGTGAATTGCTTTCGATAGATACCCTGCGGTCATCTTCACTAAGAAGTGCGAGATCCATAGTGCCACCTTCCGGCCCTGACACAACTTTTGGTTTTTCACGTCCTTCAACCTTTATCCTTGCCGGATCAATGGAGAATACACTTGTAAGATATTGCTTAACTGATTCTGCCATGGCTCTTCCATCAGCATTACTGGTTTCTGATGAACCTACCAGGGTAATTGTAGCCTGAGGGTTTTTGCCCATTCTGTCACCCACAATATTGATCAGGTTGTAATATACAACCATGGCTCTTTCTGAACGCCCTGACAACTTTTTAGGTGTAAAAACTTCCAGTTGATCCTCTTTAAAATCTTTCACCTGATCTTTAGTCAACAATACATATCGCTCAGGAATGTTATTAGAACCCATGTCGAAAAACACATAATTACGCAAAGGGAATGTTTCTCTTACTCTTCGTTCAACAGGAATGTTCTCCGGAGAAATCACTGAAAATTTGACTCTGGAAGCAGAAGGGGCCTCAGCAAGACCAATAGTTGCGGTATTTTCCTTTTCGTCAATTTTTTGTCCACTACCTATCTTAAATGCTACACCCGCTCTTAAGGTAGTTACATTCCATGTTTCGATGGAACGAGGCTCCTGACCAATGTAAGGATGAAAAGCTACAAAGGGAGAAATGACATACTGCGTTTTATTTTCTTTGGATGATAATTCAATATCGTATCCTGCACCTATTTGCATAGAAAGAAGTACAGAATTCATATTACTGAAATCTCCATTTACATCTTCTTTGTCTTCTTGTTCGGGAAAATCGGCATTTGCTTTTTGGCTATAAGTGAATGCTTTTTCCATATTAAATGCAAAGCGTGGGCCTGCATAAATATAAAATGAAGACCTGAATGGGGCAAAACGTAAACTGGGTTCTATTGTAATGTAACTAAGCTCTGTTTTTAAGTCGGCCTCACAATTACAAGGTGTCATCACCTGATCGAATGAGCCTCTGCGACTATCATAACCTGCCTGCAACATAACTCCCAGAAGGGAGCCTGGACGGTGGTACTCAATTAAGGGAGCCACATAAAGTCCTATGCCATTACCTTGTCGGAATGCAGTAGGTACTGTTAAGTCCTGATTTAAACGTTGTGTAGTACCAGTATAAAAGTTGAAGTTTCCACCTGCCGCCAAACCAAAACGGAATGAGGGTTTAGTGTATTCTGCATCTTGTGCCATTAATGGCACTTGTATACCTATTAAAATCAAAAGACTGAAAATAAAGCATTTAATATTCAGTCTGTTAACGAGAAACCCTAAGGGTTTCTCGTTTGTATTGGTAGTTATTTTTTTCATAATAGTTTTTTAATTAAGGCTTCTCGATTATGTTGGTGTCGGTCATAGTTACTGAACCATTTCTGGCCAACATTCTACCTTCTGCAACAGCTCCTGAATTCATGGTAATTGAAGTTAAAGCCAATACGTTTCCTTTGAATATGGTGAAATCCCCTATTGTAGCAGAACTTCCTACCTGCCAAAAAATATTTTTGGCTTGTGCGCCATCCGTTAGAATTATACTTCCTCCGGCTCCGCCTACTGTTGTAAAATCAGAAGCAATCTGGAAAATCCAAACAGCATTAGGGTCACCCTTTGCGTCCAGGGTTAAGTCACCTGATTGTATCAAAAGTGTTGATGTTGATTTATATATGCCGGGAGCCAATGTTTTACCACCTTGGTCACCTTCTACAGTAGCAGGGGCAGGTGAAGATGCTCCTTCAGTAAAAAGATAGACTTCTTCCAGGTGCAGCTTTGCTTCTGTGAGCATATCTGCCACTCCGGCCGGTGCTAAATCATCAGAAGCAAACATATCGCCATTTACAATAATAGCAGGTGGAAAACCTGTAATTGAAGATCGAAGACCGGGGCTGATACCTACATCCAGATTACGGATCTCACTAAAGCCGGCTTCATTACTCACGCCAACTCCGGCAATTATGCCAAATCTTTCAACGGATTTTAAATCAACAGCTATTACCTCTGTTCCTGTTCCAGTACTGATGTTTGCATTAGTTGTAAAGCTCCAGGTATAATCCGCCTGCATTTCGTTGCCCATTAAATCTTCTATAGAGGAAAATATAGTACCCGTATAGTTTGTATTGGGGGAAAGCAGGTTTGAGGGAGTAAATGATAAAGTAAAAGTACTTGCATCATAAGCCATGTCGCCTGTAACAGCTTGTGCAGCAATATCTCTACCGTTTGTATTGGCAGTTACACTTAAACCAAAAGCTGCCGGAGTTATCGATTCCGGATTGATAGCACCATTAAAGGTTACAGTTACAATTTCGTTACGCACCACATTTGTTTCCAAATCTTCCGGTGTGGTTGAAACTACCTCTGGGCAGATGCCAGTCATTTCAACATTTTCATCTTTGCAACCACCGATAAACGCGGCCATTATAACAGCAGCGAATGTGGTCATCCATATTCTTGTTTTCATATAATTTTTATTTAAATGGGATAATGAAGGAGAAAGAAAGCTGCCATCGGCAGCCTTCCTTTCTTAAATGAGTGTGTTTAATTATTCTGGTTTTGTAACTATATTTTTATCAAGAATTACAGCCTTTTGTGCCAAAGCTCTACCAAATAATGTGGCTTCAGTTTGAAAGATTGCATCATTCATTGATAAAATAATTCCTTGAAAACTGGAATTGGTTCCAATAGTAGCTGAACCAGCCACCTGCCAAAAAATATTTTTAGCTTGTGCTCCACCTGTTAAAGTAATGTTCTTAGCAGAACTCATACTTAAATCACCTGATATCTGGAAGATCCAAATATCATCGGCTCCACCGTTGATTACCACGTCATCGGATATTGTCACAGTAGTTGTCCATTTATACAAGCCAGGAGATAGCGTTAATCCACCTATGCTACCTGTAGCTAACTCCAGGAAGTCAGGAGTAGGACGTCCAGCAGCATCAGTATAAGCTAACATCATATCTTCAACAGCAACTGTTAAATTAGTAGGTGTTGGACTTGCCATATCTGCAGCATACACCTTATAACCTGCTACCTGAGTAGAAGTAGCATACCCTGTGGCATCAACCAAATCAAAACCAGTAATTAAAGAAGTAGCAGCAGGGCTTAAGCCTAAATCACCAGTGATGGCTGAAGTGGGCACATTAGTGATAGTTGACTTAGCTAAAATCACATAGTTAGCTGAGCTTCCTAAATCTACTGTTGCAAGGACTGAAGAGGTTTCAACTGTAGTAAAACTCCATTCAGTATTTGCAGCTAATGCATTACCAGCTAAATCTTTTGCATCTGTTGAAATACTTGCTGTGTAAGTAAGTCCGGCCTCCAAAAGTGCATCAGGAGTAAAAATCGCAATTTCATTATTGTAAGTTACTGTACCTGAAATTGAATTGTTTCCTTGTTCTAATGTGAAAGAGGAATTGTTAATTGTTTCAATATCCATTTCTTCATTAAAAGTTACAGAAATAGTTTTGTTGCGAACAACTTCTGTTGCATTATCCATAGGTTCTGTCGCATTTACTCTCGGTACTGATGTATCAGGAGCTTCGGCAGTAGTAAATGAAATTATTTTATCGGCTAAAAGGGCATTTCCTGCTGTATCTTTTACTCCGGTAGAAATAGTTGCTGTATATGTCATATTGCCCTCTAAATTTTCCCAAGGAGTAAAAGTAGCCGTTGTTGCATCGGTAGTAATTTCACCTGCAATAACTGATTCTCCTTGCTTTACCTCAAAGGTTGAAGCGTTGAAAGTACTCTGATCCATGGGTTCGCTAAAAGTAAACACAATAGTAGTGTTAAGCTCGACATTAATGGCATCATTTTCCGGATCGCTTAAAGTGATCGTTGGTGCAGTATTGTCAGGTAGTTCTCCGGTAGTGAAATCCCAGGTATAATCTTCCCACATACTGCTTCCTGTCAGGCTTGTAGCTGATTGATTGATAACGGCAGTATAAAGTGTATTAGGTAAGAGCTCATTTTCAGGTGTAAAAGAAGCTGTTAGGTTATTGTAAGCTGTTGTTCCATTTACTTCTACGGTTCCCTGTCTTAAACTAAATTTCGTATTAGTAGAGCCATCCATTTCCTCACTAAATGTTGCAGTGATTATATGGTTAATTGCAATACCACTAGCTTCACTGATTGGGTCCGTGGATAATACACTTGGGCGTACTCCTACATCTTCCTTTTCATTGCATGCGGTAAAAAGAATAGCTGCTGCTATGGTGAATATGGTAATCGATTTTGTAAATAACATCATTAAAAAATTTAAGCTACGCATCTGGCGTGCAGTCTGAAAAGAATATTCAGCAAAACAAAGGTGAGGGTTTGATTGCGCAATAACTTATATGCTTCACAGGGAGGTTTACATAAATCACTGTTATGCAAAAGAGGATATAGAAGGGGCAATTATTGGCCAATGTAGTGTGAGGACTAAGCCTGCTTTATACACTGGAAACTTACCGATAGATAAAGCAGGTTCCTCCTGAAAATTCAATGAATTTACCTTTTGAAGAGTAAATGGTATTTATTTGCAGAATGCATTATAATTTAGAAATTAATTTGCGTAGAGCTTCTTTAGATTTCCCTAATTTAGTTTCTAGCCTGCTCAATACTTCGTCCATTTTGTCTTCTTCCATCAATAAATCTTTGTCTTTAAGAGTGATAAAGATTTGTTTGAGCTTTTCTTTTTTTTCAGGCCAGTTGATCATTGTTTACACTTATTTTTTATGAGGGTGGGTTAATGAATAATTTAATTAACCCTCACAAATATAAGTACAAAAGTATGTATGTAGTTACACTCTTAAACACGATTCTTACATCTATCATTGATTTAATCTTTGTGGACTTGCTTAAAAAGCATATCAATTCATAAAATCTCTATTTTTCACAGCCATGATTTTTTGTCACGCTATGGGCGAGATGTCCTTCCGGCACTAGGAAAAAATGGCGGTGTGAAAAAAAATGCAAGGGTTATATAGCTTCCAAATATCTAAAGAACTCTTCTTTAGGGCGTATTTTCATGAGGGGATTCACATAAACTCTCGTAGGGGGATAAATGCAATTGTAGCTTATGCCTGATCAAAAAAGATTAACACATTACATTCTTTCCATATACCAAATAAGTTGTTTTTCCATTTTTTGTTTTTCAAAAACTGCGGTAATTATCTTTTGTAAGCGCACAAATGCTGTTTCGCTTTTCACTACATAATCAAGCGCTTTATGGTGCATACAGTTTACAGCTACTTCAATTTTATCTTGCTGGGAGAGTATGATTACCGGTAGATCAGGCTCAATAGCTTTGATTTTATCCAGTGTTTCAATACCATTTATAGCATTTTTGTTAGTTCCGTCAAGTAGGTAATCTAAAATGATGATGTCAGGTTGGCGAGCTAAATTTTTTACACAAAGTTCACCTGATACATAGGTTTCTATGATAAAATCCCCATGTTGGAGAAATTCAATTTCCAGCATTTTTAAGTAAACAACATCATCGTCTACAAGGAAAAGTTTTAATTTATTTTCATTAATCATGGTGTAGTTTTATTTATAAGATTCATTTCTATCTCCAATTCTTTACAGGCGAGGTTTAAAACTTTCTCCAGCTTTAATACAAGCGCCTGGATTTCTTCAGGTTTTTCTTCATTACGGGCATATTCCTGTAAATTTTTGGCTAAAGTTTCATGTTCGGGGCTCAATCCAACAATTGAAAAGGAGGGTATTAATTTGTGAGCAATAACTTGTAATTCTTTCCAGTTTTTGTTTTTCGAACTCTCTATCATTTCTTTTCTTAATGAAATGGTTTGACCTAAATAAAGGGAGATCATCTCGGTCATTAACAAGGGATCCGACTTTGTTCGGTGTATAAGATATTTAAGGTTAATATATTTTCTTTTACTGCTTTGTTCTTCTTTTCTGGATTGATTTTGTTTTTTTAGAGCTGCTCTGGTAAGGTATAAAAGCATTTTTCTTTGCAATAATTTTTCATCGATGGGTTTTGAAATATAATCATTCATCCCAACGGATTTGCATCTTGCCAAATCTGCGGTAGTAACATCTGCAGTTAATGCAATAATGGGCATATTAAGCTTTAATTTTTTACGAATATACTCTGTGGCTTCAAATCCATTCATTTCAGGCATTTGTAAATCCATTAATATGATATCATAAGCCTTGCTCTCTAACTTTTCAATGGCCACTTTTCCATTTACGGCAATATCACACTCAAATCCAAAATCATCCAGGAGAGTTCTCATCAGCAATTGATTGAGGGCGATATCCTCCACTACCAATACTTTTACATCACTTATAAGTGCATCCGGCTCTTCTATAATGGGTTCCGATTCTGCTTCTTTAGTTGTTTTTTTGAAACTTAGCGTAAAGGTAAAAGAAGAACCTTTTTCTATAATACTGTGCACATTAATACTGCCTCCTTGTGCTTCCACCAATTGTTTGGAAATAGCCAATCCAAGCCCGGTTCCTCCAAATAATCGGGAAGTACCGCTGGAAGCTTGCTGGAAATTTTCAAATATTTTAAGGATTTTATCTTCACTGATTCCGATGCCAGTGTCTGTTACCCCAAATTCTATAGTTAATTGTTGTTCATCTTCTTCCAATAACTTAACACTTACTTTAATAGATCCTTTAGAGGTGAACTTGATAGCATTACTTATTAAGTTGATTAAGATTTGATGAAGCCGTAATGGATCTCCCAGGATTACTTTAGGGATATCGGAATCATACTCCTTCACAAATTTTAAGTTCTTTTCCTGTATTTTAAGCTCGAACAAATGAAGAATGGCCGAAATTGAGGCAGATATATTGAAAGGAATTTCCTCAAATGTCATTTTGCCGTTATCCACTTTTGCCAAATCCAGGATATCGTTAATTAGTACTATGAGTGCATCTCCACTGGTCTTTATGGCTGTTAAATATTCTTTTTGTTTGGGAGTGAGCTCAGTTTTGAGTACCACTTTGGTAAAACCAATAATGGCATTCATGGGCGTACGGATTTCATGGCTCATGTTGGATAAAAACTGCTGTTTGGCTTTTACCGCATTTTCCGCCACCTTTCGTGCGTCTTCCGCTTTCATTTTAGCCTCTTCGGCAATTCCTGTAGCGAGTTCTGCATACACAATTGCTTCTGTAAGTTCAGCGGCAATTCTTTTTTGCTCTGTTACGTCTCTTGCCACTATTACTATCCCCAACACCCGAGCTTGTTTATCTTTGTAGACAGACCCGTTAAATAATACATCGGTTAGTTTACCATTTTTATGACGTATAGTAAGTGGGAAATCTGCTACTGATCCATTGGCAAATACTTCCTGGTATACTTCCCTGGCTTTATCTGCTTCAGTAAAGTAATCCAGGAAATCTGTTCCTGTAAGTTTTTCCCGGGTTATGCCTGTGATATTTGTCAATGCCTCATTCATATCCATAATCTTCCCTTTGTTACTGATAGTAACCAGCGGGTCGAGGCTTGCTTCAATCAAACTCCTTGCGTATTGCGATCCTTTAGTACTTTTTTCCAATTTTAGCTTACCTCACTTTAAAAATTAAATTACTTGCCAATCTCCTCAATCGTATTTCTACTCTTATCTTTTAATTTCTTATAAGCAGAGGGCGTAAGTCCTGTTACTTTTTTAAATTGGTTGGATAGGTGAGCCACGCTGCTATAGTGCATTTTGAAGGAAATCTCCGTAAGATTTAACTCTTCATAGAACAGCAGCTCTTTAACCCTTTCAATTTTATGCACTATAATAAACTGACGAATATTGATTCCTTTTACTTCCGTAAATAAATTAGAGAGGTAAGTATAATCGTAATCCAGTTTTTCACTTATGTAATCTGAAAAGTTTACCTTAGGCAACTCATCAGTATGATGAATCATTTCGGTAATCACATTCTTTATTTTTTCAATCAGTATGGCTTTTTTGTCGTCCATTAATTCAAGCCCGGAGGAGTTAAGGCCCAGTTGCAAAAGCCTGAGCTGCTCCGTTGTTATTTCCTCCATGATTTCGACCTCACCTAAATCAGCCACTACGAAATGTAACCCCAGTTTTGTCAGTTCTTCTTTCACTGCCAACTTGCAGCGGTTACTAATCATATACTTAATAAATAATTTCAAATCTATATCTAAATGGTTTACACGGAAAGGTCGGCAATTGTAGAGGCGTTATCTTACAGATGATATTATTATTGTTACATAAATCACAGGTTCCAGTAGATACATCTTTTGGCTTTTTTAGGTTCTAATGTGACTAAATCTCGCAAGGATTTATCAGGTAACCCTCTTTACACACTTTTTAGTTATATTTGGTTAATGGAAAATTCGATTCAAAAGTTATTGCCCGTAGTTCTCTTGCTGGTATTTCATACCGCCTTTAGCCAAAGCACCTCTGTCACTTTTAAGGTAAATATGAATGAACAAGTGGCCTTGGAGAAATTTGATCCCGCTACAGAATTTGTAGACATAGCAGGCTCTTTCAATAATTGGGGCGCTCCCAATGGTTTGCTTTTAAGCGATGAAGATAATGATGGTATTTATACCGCCAACCAAATTCTTTCAGTAGGGGAAGGCATCGAACTGAAGGCCCGCATTAATGGAGAATGGAATGGAAGAGAGGAATTTTCCGTAGGGGGCTCGAACAGGCAGTTAACCATAGAAGAAAATGCCATCATTGAATTTTGGTATAATGATGAACTACCTGATAATATTTTACAGGTTAATATCAGCGCTTCCACTAATTTCGGCTTGCCCGGGGAAGTGATTCAATTTACAGATCAGTCCAACGGGAATCCTATAAGCTGGGAGTGGTCTTTTCCCAATGGTACGCCTTCAACCAGCAATGACCAAAACCCAATAGTAACTTATGCCAATGAAGGTAAATATGATGTCAGCCTGACTATTGCTAACGAAGAGGGCGAAACTATTTCCAAAATATTTGAAAACTATATTACTATAGGTACCCAGGATACCTACTGGTGGAATGATGCTGTTTTTTATGAAATATTTGTCCGCAGTTTTTATGATGCAGATGGCGATGGTATTGGCGATTTCAAGGGACTGACAGAAAAACTAGATTATTTAAATGATGGCAACCCTGCTACCCAACAAGATTTAGGCATTACAGGTATTTGGTTAATGCCTATTCAACAATCCCCCAGCTACCATGGCTATGACGTAACTGATTACCGAAGCATTGAAAATGATTATGGCTCTAATGAAGATTTCAAAGCTTTTATTGCGGCAGCTCACGAGCGGGGCATCAAAGTGATCATTGATTATGTGATGAACCATAGCTCAACCGAGCACCCCTGGTTTATAGATTCTGAAAATTCAACCAATAATAAAAGAGAATGGTATGTGTGGGAAGATACTAGTCCAGGAGACACCGGACCCTGGGGACAAAATGTATGGCATCAAAGTAATGGAGATTATTACTATGGATTGTTTTGGGGAGGAATGCCGGATTTAAACTATGAAACGCCTGCGGTAAAGGAAGAAATGTTTGACATCGCCAGTTTTTGGCTGGAGGAAATGAACATAGATGGGTTTAGATTGGATGCTGTAAAATATATCTACGAAACCGAAGCGGGGTTGGAAGACACAGAAGAAACATTCCAGTTCTGGAAAGATTTCAGAACTCATTATAAAAGTGTAAATCCTGATGCTTTTGCTGTCGGTGAGGCTTGGTCAGCCACTGAGAAAGCCAAAAAATATGTAGACAGTGATGGCCTGGATTATGTATTTGAGTTTGATTTGGCAGGAAATATTTTAGGTGCGGTGAATAATGGAAATGCCTCCGGCTTAATAGCGAAATCGGAGGAGGTAATGGGGAGTTATCCTTATTTGCAGTTTGGTTCTTTTTTGACCAATCATGATATGGACAGGGTGATGAATGTGTTGGGAGAGAATGAAGATAAAGCCAGGCAAGCTGCGGAACTATTATTCAGTTTGCCGGGCATCCCTTATATTTATTATGGTGAAGAAATAGGTATGTTGGGAGCCAAACCGGATGAAGATATTCGTTTGCCTTTGCAGTGGAGCAGCGCTTCTCATGCTGGTTTTACCAACGGAACTCCTTGGAGAGCACCTAAAGCAGATTTTACTGACAAAAATATTCAAAATCAGCAAATTGATCCGCAATCCTTGTGGAGAAGTTACCATCAGCTGATCAGTACACGAAACTCACAGATAGCCTTACGCAGAGGAAATTATAGAACTGTTGAAACTGGTGATAACGGGGTATATTCTTTTTTAAGACAATATGAAAATGAGCATGTCCTGGTAGTGGCCAATGTTTCCGGCTCTCCAAAAACAGGGGTTCAAATAAGTTCTACCAATTCAGGTATTGCAGCCGGTGAATATCAGTTGGTTGATCTTTTAAGTGGGGAATCTGAAAGTATAATAGTCCAGGCAGGTAGTAGTTTCACGCATCAGTTGAACGAAATCCCTGCTCAGACCACCAGGATTTATAAATTATTGGATGAAGAAAATATCCTCACCAATGTTGAACTGATGGTGGACATGAATGATATGATCGAAAGTGAAAGCTTTGATCCTCAAACGGAAACAGTTATATTAATTTCCAATCAAAATGATTTTGGTAGTGATGAAAAGGAGTTGGTTGATGAAGACGGGGATGGTATTTATAAAGTAATATTGAATGATAAGAAGATAGGCTCTGCTTTTGAATATAAATATGGCATTAACCTCATCGGAAATGGGAGAGAAGAATTCCCGGAGAGCGATTATTTGCGTACTTACAGATTAAAAGAAAGTGAAAATGCAGCACTGGATATTTATAACCAGAAGGGAAGTGCGATCACCTCTGTTGAAAAGCCTGAATCGGAAAAATTAGCTTTCATGCTTTTTCCAAACCCGGCCGATAACTTCATCACTATTCAATGGGAAGCCTCCCGCACAAAATTGATAAATTATCAAATCATAGATGCTACGGGAAAAGTTAGTGCAAAGGGAGTAATATCTGCTTCTGCTAATAAAATCAATGTAGCGAATTTGCCACAGGGGCTTTATATTTTTCAGCTAAAAACAAATAATGATGTATTTAGCCAAAAATTTATTATTGGAAAGTAAAAGGCAATTCGAAATCGAATTCTCATTAGGGAGCTCTTGATAAATACTGCAACATTAGAAAACCAAATAATATTTGCTTAGAGCGAGCGGGCTGGTCGACAAAAAGGCGGGGAGCGCGCTGAAATGTAGCGTGGAAGCATCTTTTTGTCTTGATTTTTTCTATCTTTTGTATCAAGACAAAAGATTAAAAATAAAATTTGGTTTTAGAAAGTTTGAAATTTAAGTGAAACCTCAATAGTTAGTGAAAATTCTCTTTTTTGAGGTTTTGGATTTAAATTGAAAATTTAAAAAACACCCATTAAGGTTAATGCATTCAGTTTTAGAGTTAAAATTCATTTTCCATGTGTAGCCTCATTAGATGGGACTAAGAAAATGCCCTATTTCACCTTTTTGCTTTCCAGGCTATTCAACCACTCTTTGGCACTTTCTATATCACTAAATATTTTATAGGGAACAGGTTGGTTCTGCATCGACAGGATCATTTTAAGAACAGTTCTTAGAGTGGTGCTGGGAATCACATAGGCGGTTCCTTTGCAATACGTTTTAAGCAATAGCCAATTTCTTTCAATCCATTTGGCTTGTAGTTTCTGGTGTCTTAGTTTAGGAATAGTGGCATTTGTAGCATCAAATATTTTTCCAATATAATTCCTTTCATCATAACATGACTCTAACTCATCCAGGTATCTTTTGAAAGATGCATCCGTAGCTTTAGAACCGGTAAAAGTGATATAAATTAATGATGAATCACTCTGATCTATAATTGCATAGTTTGAGGATTTCATAATAAATAATTCCCTGATTTAAACCTTTAATAGCACAAATTTACGAATTACATTATAAATGCCCGTCTCCTTAATTATTAATTATGTATTATTTTTAAATGAATTTTGTTTTGAGAATGTTTATTCTGCTACACTAAAGAAAGAATCGTTTTTTGAGGGCAATTCTGTGGTTCCCATTAAATATTTATCTACTTCGCGGGCAGCTTCACGTCCTTCTGATATGGCCCAAACTACCAAAGACTGACCTCTCCTGGCATCTCCGGCTGCAAAAATATTTTCGATATTTGTTTTGAAATTTTTATCAGCAACAGTGCCTCCTTTAGTTTTTTCCACTCCAAAAGCATCCAGCAAAGGGCTTTCAGGATGAGTGAAGCCTATGGATAACAAGGCTAATTCGCAGGGCACATCACGCTCTGTCCCCTGAATCTCCTGCATGTTTTGCCTGCCCCCTTGATTAACCCATTCAATATCTACTAATTTAATATGGGTCAATCCATTTTCATCACCAATAAATTCCTTCGTGAGCACACTCCATTTTCTTTCGCCTCCTTCTTCATGGGAGGAAGAAGTACGTAAGGTCATTGGCCACAAAGGCCATGGATCCAAATCGCCTCTCTTTCGGGGTGGTTGGGGCAATAGTTCGAGTTGCAAAACAGAGGCAGCATCTTGTCGGTGAGAAGTGCCAATACAATCTGAGCCTGTATCGCCACCACCAATTACTACTACATGTTTGCCTTTTGCGCTGACCTTGTCAGCAACATCGTCCCCTGCAACTTCTTTATTTTGCTGTTTTAGAAATTCCATGGCAAAATGAATTCCTTTTAAATCCCTGCCCGGAATAGGTAAATCCCTTGGTACAGTTGAGCCGGTACAAATGACAATGGCATCATAATCCTCTTTTAGCATATCAGGATTAACATTTCTGCCCACTTCCGAATTTACTTTAAAATGGACGCCTTCTTCACTTAACAGGTTCAATCTTCTTTCCACCACCCACTTTTCAAGCTTAAAATCCGGAATCCCATAGCGTAACAAGCCGCCTATCCTGTCATCCCGTTCAAATACAGTTACCCAATGGCCCGCTTTATTGAGTTGATCAGCAGCAGCAAGTCCGGCCGGTCCTGAACCAATTACAGCCACACGTTTTTCAGTACGGCTTTCTGGTGGATTGGCTTTTATATAGCCTAATTCGAATGATTTCTCGCCAATCATTTTCTCAATATGCTCAATTGTCACTGGCGGCTTATTAATGCCCAATACACAACTTGCCTCACAAGGAGCCGGGCAAATTCTGCCGGTAAATTCAGGGAAATTATTGGTTGAATACATGATTTCGGTGGCTTCTTCCCAGTCTTCCCGATAGACGGCATCATTAAATTCAGGAATAATATTGCCTAAAGGACAACCGGAATGACAAAAAGGCACACCACAATCCATGCACCTTGCAGCCTGCTCTTTGGTTTTCGTTTCGGGAAATGGTTGAAGTATTTCCTTAAAATCTCCCACTCTTTCTTTAGGGGGTCTGCCTTCAGGCAGTTCTCTCTTATATTTTAGAAATCCGTCTTTTTTGCTCATTATGCTACAATTTTCTGTGGTGTTTCCTGATCGTCTTTTTGCCTGTTTTCCTCCATAATCCTCTTATAATCATGAGGGATTACTTTAATAAATTGATGGAGATATTGGGAAAAATTCTCCATTATCGCCTGTCCTTTTTTACTTCCTGTCAAGGCAATATGCTCATCAATCAATTCTTTCACTAAATCAACATCTTCCTTTTCCAGAGGATCCAGTCCAACCATACTTGTATTGCAATTTTGTCGGAAATGTTGATTTTCATCCAACACATAGGCAATACCCCCACTCATGCCTGCCGCGAAATTCTTTCCGGTTTCACCCAATACAATTACACGGCCACCGGTCATATATTCACAGGCATGGTCTCCAACACCTTCTACAACTGTGTATACGCCTGAATTACGTACACAGAATCTTTCCCCGGCCATGCCATTAATAAAGGACTTACCTGAGGTAGCTCCATAAAAAGCTACATTTCCAATGATGATGTTTTCCTCTGCTTTAAAGCTCGCAGTCTTGGGCGGATAAATTATCAAAGAACCGCCTGAAAGACCCTTGCCGAAATAATCGTTGGATTCACCTTCTACTTCTAAATTGACTCCTTTGGCCAGAAAGGCTCCGAAGCTTTGGCCGGCCGAACCATAAAATTTAAAATTGATCGTGTTATCGGGTAATCCATCCCCATGATATCTTTTACTGATTTCATTGGAAAGTATGGCTCCTACAGCGCGATTGATATTGTTAATGGAAAAGGAATGATTTACTTTTTCTTTTTTCTCCAATGCAGGAGAGGCCTTCTCAAGTAATTTCCAGTCCAGTACATTGTCCAATTCGTGATCCTGGTCAATTTGCTTAAACACACCCACTTGTTCCGGAATGTGTTCCTGGTATAAAATGGGACTTAAATCAATATCTTTTAACTTCCAGTGCGGAATGTCATTTCTGACTTTAAGTACTTCTGAATGACCTACCATCTCATTGATTGTTCGGAAGCCCAACTGCGCCATAATATCCCGTAAATCTTCAGCCAGAAAGCGAAAAAAGTTAACTACATGGTCTGGATCTCCTGTAAAAAGTTTTCTGAGTTCAGGATTTTGTGTGGCCACACCTACCGGGCAGGTATTGGTATGGCATTTTCGCATCATAATACAACCTTCCACCACTAGTGCTGCAGTTGAAATTCCCCATTCCTCAGCACCCAGCAAAGTGGCAATGGCCAAGTCCCTTCCGGTGCGGATTTGGCCATCAGTTTGAAGGGTGATTCTACTTCTAAGGTCATTTTTCACGAGTGTCTGATGAGCTTCTGCCAGGCCGAGTTCCCATGGTAATCCTGCATGCCTGATAGAACTTAAAGGAGAAGCTCCCGTGCCGCCATCAGCTCCTGAAATAAGCACCACATCGGCATTGGCTTTGGAAACTCCGGCAGCTACTGTGCCTACTCCGGCCTGCGAAACCAGCTTTACATTTATTCTGGCGGAACGGTTGGCATTTTTCAAATCATAAATCAATTGGGCCAAATCTTCTATAGAATAAATGTCATGATGCGGTGGAGGGGAAATTAAACCTACTCCCGGAGTGGAATGCCTCACCCTGCCGATCCAGTCATCCACCTTATGGCCTGGCAACTGGCCGCCTTCCCCTGGCTTGGCTCCTTGTGCCATTTTAATTTGTAATTCATCAGCATTGGTTAAATAAAAACTGGTTACTCCAAATCTGCCTGAGGCTACTTGTTTAATAGCGGATCTTTCCCAATCGCCATTAGGCTTTACAGCGAAACGAATTTCATCTTCTCCGCCTTCTCCGCTATTACTTTTGGCTCCAATCCGGTTCATGGCAATGGCCAATGTAGAATGTGCTTCATGGGAAATTGAGCCAAATGACATGGCGCCTGTAGCAAATCTCTTGAGGATTTTATCAGCCGGTTCCACTTCAGAAAGTGAAATAGGAATCCGCTTTTTGAATTCAAACAAGCCGCGTAAAGTCAATGTGTCCTTTAGTTGCTCATTTATCTTTGATGCATATTTTTTGTAGAGCGGAAAATTATTAGTCCTGGTAGAATGCTGTAATAAATGAATAGTTTCAGGGTTGAAAAGATGCTTTTCCCCTCTTTGCTTCCATTGATAAACCCCACCAACTTCCAACCTTTTTTTAACACCTTTTTTTGTAGGGAATGCTTGGCGGTGCCTTACCAACACCTCTTTTGCAAGTCCTTCAAAACCGATGCCTTCTATACGTGAGATAGTACCTGTAAAGCATTTTTCAACCACCTGGGTTCCCAAACCTAAAGCCTCGAATATCTGGGCTGATTGATAGGACTGTAGAGTGCTAATGCCCATTTTAGATAGAATTTTCAGCAAGCCGTAACCAATTGCTTTTTGATAGTTTTCCACAGCTTCCTGTTTGCTTAGCTGATCGCCCAATAAGCCTTTTTTATATAGGTTTTCAATGCTTTGAATGGCCAGGTATGGATTGACTGCACTGGCACCATAACCTATTATGGTAGCGAAATGATGTGTTTCCCTGGCATCACCGGCTTCTACAATTATTCCTGTTTTGGTTCTCAGGTTTTTGCTGACCAGGTGTTGATGCACAGCTCCTGTAGCCAATAAAGAAGGAATAGGTGCAAAATCTGCATTAATATTTTTATCGGAAAGTATTAAAACTACTTTACCCAGATTAGCAGCTCTTTCTGCCTGTACACATATTTCCTTAACACCTTCTTCCAGACGGCCTTCCTGACCATCAGCCTTAAACACGCAATTGATTATTTCATATCCAAAGCCCATGTCTTTCAGATAGCGGAATTTGGCAATGTCCGAATCGAGTAGGACGGGTTGGGAAATATGTACTTGCTTGGTGTGTGCGGCACTTTCTTTCAGTATGTTCAAACTGGCTCCCACCCTTGTAAATAAGGACATCACCATTCGTTCCCTTATAGGATCAATCGGTGGATTACTGACCTGGGCAAAAAGCTGTTTAAAATAGTTGGAGATGTGCTGGCTTTGCTGACTTAGAATGGCCAAAGGGGTATCGGCACCCATTGAGCCCACAGGTTCTATTCCGGTTTGGGCCATATCTGCCAAAATTACTTTTAGCTCTTCGGAAGTATAGCCATAAGCTTTCTGTCTGGTGAGCAGTTCTTCCTCTGTAAGTGTTTCTTTCTCGATTTGAGGATCGGGTAGAAGTCTAAGCTTTACCCTTTGAGCAATAATCCAATCGGTATAAGGTTTGTCATGGGTGATAGCAGATTTTATTTCCTCATCAAATAATATTTTGTTTTTCTCAATATCGGCCATAATCATTTTGCCCGGTTGCAGCCTGCCATTTTGAATGATGTCTTCTGGTGGAATAGCCAGTGCCCCGCTTTCAGAGGCAATAATGAGCCGATTATTTTTGGTAATGCAGAATCGGGAAGGTCTGAGACCATTTCTGTCTAATGTGGCTCCTACTTTTTTTCCATCGGTAAAAATTAGAGCGGCCGGACCATCCCATGGTTCCATTAAGGAGGCATGGAATTTGTAAAAGGCCTTTCGCTGTTTATCCATCATGTCATTGTCCTGCCAGGCTTCAGGCACCAACATCATCATTACATGCTCCAGTGGACGACCATCCAGAACAAGCATTTCTACTATGGCATCCAAATTAGCAGAATCAGAATGTTCAGGATTGGTGATTGGTAATAATTTTTTCAGATCATCTTCCGAAAAGACATCAGACTGAAAACTTGCCTCTTTTGATTTCATTTTAGTGACATTTCCTCTGATGGTATTGATTTCCCCATTGTGGGAAATAAAGCGGAATGGTTGTGCCAGTTTCCAGTTGGGGAATGTATTGGTGGAAAAGCGGGAATGTATAATGGCAAATGCACTTTTTAGTCTTTTATCCCTTAAATCATCAAAATAGACCCTGAGTTGATTGGTGCGAAGTTGTCCTTTATAAATGATAGTGCGTGTAGACAAACTGCATACATAGAATGCTTTGTTATTGCCTTGCACATTGTGGCCCATATAATGTTGGCTGTAATTTCTTAGTACAAATAGCTTTCTTTCAAATTCCTCTTCACTGATGTTTTCCTCCGGTTGAACGAATACTTGTTCTATACTTGGTTCTACAGGTTTGGCACCGGCACCAGGGACTTTATGATCTACGGGAACTTGTCTATAGCCCAGAATATTTAATTTTAATTCAGCGGCATGCTGTTTGAAAACCTCTTTGCAGCGCTCAGCAATTTGTTTCATTTGTGGAAAGAAGATCATCCCGATACCTATCGGATTTCCTTTATGTATGTTGATACCTGCCTCTTTCGAAACAATATCAATAAACTCCTTGTCTATTTGTAGCAATATGCCAGCTCCATCACCGGATTGAGCATCAGAACCTTTGCCACCTCTGTGCTCCATGTTTTCCAACATATCCAGCGCATCCTGAATCAATTGAAACTCCTTTTTCCCATCTACATTTATAATGGTACCGATGCCACAAGCATCATGTTCAAAGGTGGGGTCGTAGAGTGATTTGTTATTCATAGCGGGAATTTTCAATGTGTTGTAAATTCTATAAAAAAATAAATGGACTTTTGGTTCGCAGGGCTTTTAGGAAGAATAAAAAACTAAAGCATACTTAGTGTCTAATTTACACTAAGTAAACAACTTATCAAAATATTATATTGAAAATTTGCAGAAACTTGATGATAAAGTACGATTATGAAATAAAACGAGTAGTAATTGCAAGGTTTTATTTAAAAAAGCAGGCTATTATTCTGAAATATTGTAGAGGTTATTTCCTAATTACCCAAAACCTGAGTTCGATTGCTTTAATCTGCCTTAACGGTGTATCTCATGCTAATTGTTAATGAAATAACGTCCTAATATAGTTTTTCGTCAATTTTTAAAATCGAACTCAGGTTTAAAGGGTGTTATTTCATTCTCAAAAAGAATAATTAAATGAGGTTAGTTTATTCCTTGATTATTTTCTCCCACTCATTTAAGTGAGCAATTAATTCGTCTATTTTCTTTACCTTTTTCTTCACCTTTTTATAGGCGAAAAAGCTTGTGATGATGATATAGCCGAAAGTAATTCCATAGGCCAAAACTTTAAAAAGCAGGCTTCCTCCCACAAGGATATCTTGAAAATACATCATTAACCCTGCTGATAGTAGGAACAAATAAACAGGTAAGCCATATTTTAATGTAAAGCGGTTGTGCAGGAGCTTTTTTCTACTGTAATCAATAAATTTTTTAGGATTGATTTCCGGCTTAATGTTTTTGTACTGTACGCCAGACCACTGTATTGCAGCAAAAACGATTAATAGCACAAATATAAAGATCAGGCTGACATAAAAGTATATACTTCTATCACTCATACTATTCCAAATCCATACCATCATCCCAATGGTGGCAGCAAAGCTAACAGACATAAAAAGATTGCTAAAGATCAGTTTTCGCTGATGTTTGGTCAAGTCATCTTGTGCTTTTTTGCGGATATCATCTATTGCCAATTCCTGATCAGAGGGTTGCTGTTGTTGCCATTGATTTTTATATAATTCAAATTGATCCATGATTCTTTGTCATTAATGTGGAGAGTCTTTTTTTAACCCTGTTAATTTTCACGCCTACATTGTTAATGTCTGTTTGCAGAATTTCTGCAATTGCTTTGTAGGAAAGATCTTCCAAAATCAGTCCAATGATGATCCGGTCCGAGTCGTTAAGTTGATGAATACAATGATGAAGCTTGTTCAGCGCTTCATCATTGTTGACTTGTACTTCCTCCGCTTTATCCGGGACTTCAAATTTCACAAGATACTGTTCATTTTTTTTCAGCCTCATATTAAACTTGATGGCCGTGTTAATGGCTATTCGATATATATAAGTGTTCCAACTACTTCTCTCCTGAAATCTTTCCATGGCTTGCCATACAGCAATCAGAATTTCCTGATAGAGATCGTCCACCTCGGATTTTTCCCGAAGGTAGGTCAGGCAAACACGGTAGATACTGCCCCTGGACTTTTCTACAATGGAATTAAATAGCTGCTCTTTTTCTTCCTTGTTCATTTGGAAGGATTAAGTAAAAAATTTTCCATTTGTGAATATAACCAGTCGGGCTGATCATACATGATAAAATGCTTTGAATCTTCTGCCACGACCACCTGGCAGTTAGGGGCTTTTTCGTATTGAGAGTTATATATCTGCTGAGCATATTCCAATGTGTAATTAGGATACATTTCAGTTTTTTGCCAGGCTGCTAATACAAGCATAGGGGTTTTCATGTTGGCTAATTTATCTCGTAAATCTGTGGCCATCATTTCATGGGAACAATAAGCTTCTGTTTTCAAATCTGAACTTTTAGCCCACTGTACCACTTTATCCCAATAAATGGAATCAGTAATCATTCCTTTGGCAGTCATTCTTCTATAAGAATCGATTTGCTCCTGATTGTAGGCTTTAAAATTTTCTATATATTGATCCGCAGAAGCTTGATCAAATCCTTCTTTGGCATTTGGATTAAATGTGAGACTAAAGAATGGTAAGGCATCCACTATAATTAATTGCTGAATAGCAGAATCTTGCTCCAAGCCGATCATCATACTTAAATAGCCACCAATACTATGGCCTACCAGACTTACTTCAGTTAGAGAGTTGGACTTAATGTACCTAATGATGTCCTCTTTATAGGTTTCCAAATAAGGTGGCGATTCAATGGGTGCCTGCCCGGCAAAACCGGCCAATGTAAGTACATGGCATTCATAGTTTTTAGAAAAATGCGCAACTGTTCCATCCCATACATCACCACCACTTATCAGGCCGGGAATAAAAATCAATGGTTTACCCTGACCGCTTTTTTCCACTTTAAAGCTGTAATTGTTTTGCCCCAGAACCCCGGTGGCAAATAATAAGGCCACAAGAAGTGCTGTCCATCTTTGTGCGTTTGAATTTTTACATAGGATATTTTTCATAATTAATAAGTTTTAATTTAACATTTGCCCATTAGTACTGGGAGTAATCATTTTCTTACAGGCAGGAGAGAATTATTTTAGGAGGATACTATTTGAAAGCCATATTGTGATTATAATCAGCTTTTATTTAGCCACTTAAATAAGTTTTAATGTTTATTTCAAAATTATTATCTTATTTACAGTCTAATATTTTATACTTACCTAATTAATTACTTTAATCTATGAATTCATTCTTTTCTTACTTCATGGGGGTATTATTACTGGCTCAACTAAACCTCAATGCTCAGGATAATCCACAATGGTTACGCTATCCGTCCATATCGCCAGATGGCCAACAAATTGTATTCACTTATAAAGGAGATTTATATTTAACTTCAGCGTCCGGAGGAAATGCCAGACAAATAACCTTTCATGAAGCCCATGATTTTATGCCTGCCTGGAGTAAGGACAGCAAAAAGATAGCTTTTGCCTCTGACAGATATGGCAACTTTGATATTTTTGTAATGGAAGCTGAAGGTGGTGAAGCGAATCGGCTGACTTATCATTCCAATGATGAATATCCTTATTCTTTTTCTGCTGATGATCTGTCAGTCACTTTTGGAGCTGTGCGTCAGGATTTGGCTTCTCATCGACAATACCCAACATACTCCATGCATGAGCTTTATCAAGTGCCTGTAAAAGGTGGCCGGATAGATATGCTTTGGACAATCCCTGCGGAGCTTACCCAATTCAGTAAAGATGGTTCTAAAATTATCTATCAGGATAAAAAAGGAGGCGAAAATGACTGGAGAAAACATCAGGAATCTGCCATTGCGAGAGATCTCTGGCTATATGAGGCTGCAACGGATACACATAAAATGCTTACTTCATTTTACGGAGAAGACCGTAATCCGGTGTTCTCACCTGATGAAAAATCCGTTTATTATTTAAGTGAGTCTTCAGGGAACTTCAATATTCATAAACTGAACTTGAACTCACCGGAAGAAAATCAACAGCTCACCAACTTGCAACAGCACCCTGTCAGGTTTTTAAGTATTTCTGATGCAGGGAAAATGAGTTTTAGTTATGATGGAGAGCTTTACACATTTGTAGAGGGGGAGCAACCAAAGAAACTGGATATCAGCATTCGTACGCAAAGTGCCTCCAATAAAGATAGCTATATCTCCATCAATGGAGGAGTGCAGGAGATGACTGTCTCTCCCGATGGAAAAGAAGTAGCTTTTATTGCCAGGGGAGAAGTATTTGTGACTTCTGTAGATGGTAAAATGACAAAGAGGGTTACCAGTACGGCCGCTCAGGAGAAGTTTGTGAACTTTTCACCTGATGGTAAATCATTAGTCTATTCAAGAGAAGAAGGGGGTAAATGGACTATTATCAAAACGGAGAAAGTACGATCTAAAGAAGAGCCATTCTTTTTTGCCTCTACTCTATTAAAAGAGACCATTCTCATTGACAATAAACAGGAAAACTATTTGCCGGAATACTCTCCTGATGGTAAAAAAATCGCTTTTATTGAAAATAGAAAAACATTGAAAGTGATGGATTTGGGTACAAAGGAAACCGTTACTTTACTCACTTCGGCAGAACTCTTCCATATGCGGGATGGTGATCAGTACTTCACCTGGAGTCCGGACAGTAAATGGCTACTGGCCACTTACAGGCCAACCATGCCTAATGCAGAAGTAGTATTGCTGGATGCCAGTGGGAAGCAAAAAATGAAGAACTTAACGAAGAGCGGTTATAGCGATTACTATCCTAAATGGGTAAATGATGGCAAACAAATGCTATGGTTTAGTAACCGTGATGGATTGAAAAGCTTTGCTACCAGTGGAGGTTCACAAACAGATGTGTATAGTATGTTTTTTGATCAGGAAGCCTGGGATAAATATCAATTGAGTAAAGAGGATCACGATCTACTGAAAGAAATTGAAAAACTTAGTAAGAAAGAGAAAGAGGAGGATGAGGACGATAAGAAGAAGGATAAGAAAAAAGAAGATAAAAAAGAGGAAAAGCCTAAGGAGGTAAAGTTTGATTGGGATCTAATGGAGGAAAGAAAAGCACGCTTTACTATTCATTCTTCCTCATTAAGTGATGCCGTGCTTTCGAAAGATGGTGAGAAGCTTTATTATTTGGCCAATTTTGAAGAAAACTATAACCTATGGAGCACGGAGCTTTGGACCAAAGACACCAAAATGGAAATGAAACTGGATGCCAAATATGGCAGACTCATGTGGGACAAGGAAATGAAAAATCTTTTTCTGTTAAGTGATGGGACAATATTTAAAATAGACCTGGAGAAAAGCAAAAAAGAAGCCGTTAAGATAAATGGTAATATGATGCTTGACAAGGAAGCGGAGCGGGCTCAAATGTTTGAACATGTTTGGCTCAGGACCAATGGCATTTTCTATACTTCCGATATGCATGGAGTAGATTGGGATAGTTTAAAAGTTGAGTATGCAAAATACCTCCCACACATTGGAAATAGTTATGAATTTGCTGAAATGATCTCTGAAATGCTGGGCGAATTAAATGCCTCTCATACCGGGGCAAGATATAGCGGAAGCATCAAAGAATCAGATGCAACAGCCTCACTGGGAATTTTTATGGATTATGATCATAAAGCTTCCGGTATTAGAATAGCAGAAATCATCAAAGGAGGTCCTTTGGATAAAGCAAAATTTGATATTGCTAGTGGTAGTATCATAGAAAAAATTGATGGACTGGAAATAGCGAATGACAGAGATGCGGCACAATACCTTAACAGAAAAGCTGATCAGTTTACATTGCTTGAAATTTATGACCCAGCCAGCAAGAAACGTCAGCAAATTACTGTCAAACCTATTAGTTTGGGAGCTGAAAGAGGTCTGCTTTACAAAAGGTGGGTAAAGCAAAATCAGGAAGAGGTAGAAAAATTAAGTAATGGGCAATTGGGTTATATACATATTCCGGGCATGAGTGATGGTCCGTACCGAAACACCTATGAAGAAATGATGGGTAAATACCATGATTGCAAAGGAGTAATAGTTGATACCCGTTTTAATGGCGGTGGTGATTTAGTAGCTGACCTGGCAATGTTTTTTACCGGGGAGAAATTTATTACCTATGCTACAGAAGAACGAGAAGTAGGTTATGAGCCTACTTTCCGCTGGACGAAGCCCACTTTGGCTATGTTTAATGAAGCCAATTACAGTGACGGACATTGCTTTGCCTGTGGTTATACTGATCTGAATATTGGTAAAACGGTTGGGATGCCTGTACCAGGCACATGCTCATTCGCAGGCTGGGAAGGTTTGCCGGATGGTACGCGTTGGGGCACGGTGCCTGTTAGTGCAAAGGATAAGGCAGGGAAATGGATGGAAAACAGTGAGACCAAACCTGATATCCAGGTGAAAAATATGCCGGGTGTTATTTCAAAAGGCCGTGATCAGCAGTTGGAAAGAGCAGTGGAGGAATTATTAAAGGATGTGGAGTAATGGAATAATTCAGAGGGAGAAGAGATTTTCCCTCTGAATAAATGATCGTTTACCTGAGGAAATTTCCTCTAATACGCTTTCAAAGTTTTCCTACTGTTAATTGTTTTATGTAAAGCTTATATAATATATAGCAGAAAAAGATAGCCAGTATCCATGGTACAATGAAAATCATCAAACCAAAACTATCTTCCAAAATGATTAAGAAAGATAACAGTAAGGTTGATAGACTAAAATGAATAATGACTAAAGTATTCCTTGTTTTCCTATAAATAAGCAAGATAAAGGAGGCAATATATTGGATAAACCCCACTAGAAATTGTAACAAGCCAAACAAAATAAAAAAGTCAGTATTGTAAATCAATAGTAATGCTAGAATTCCAGCCATGCCGCATAATGTGATCTGTAATTTTAGGTTAAAGCGGATCATTGTACCTGGAGTTTAAGATCTTGCTTTGCTTTATTTCTAAGTTTGAAGAACACAAAAAGATTGAAAAAATGCATTCCTCCTAAAATAAGAATGATGGAGCCTATCTTTTTGCTCAGTTTCTCAATTAAAACCTGCGCAGTTTCTATTTCTCCTATTATTTGGAGAGTATAAACCGCATAACCAATATTGATCAGATAGAACCCTACCACCAATAGCTTATTTACACTATCTGCCAATGCTTCATCTCCATGAAATATTTCCACCAGGAAAATTCTTCCGCTTTTAAATAATGTGTTAGCCACCCAAACTGTGAGCGCAATGGTGCAGGGGATGTAAATCAGGTAACTTAGGATGTTGTAATTCATATTTGTTTTGTTTAGAGTTTGATTTTCATTATTTATTTAATTTTCAGAAAATATTGAAAGTTTATTTTAAAAAAATAGCTAAAGTTTCATGAGCAATTTGTAAAACCAGTTTTTGTCGGACTTGGAGAATTTTTCGATCACACCATCTACCTTTTGTGTGAAATTTCTTAAATCTCCTGTTACGTTCTTAAATTCTTTGCTGAGTTTCTCATTTTCACCGGAAACATCTTGTATCTGCTCCAGTACTTTTAAAATGGGATCAATTTCCCGCTTTCTTCGTTCTTTTGATACTTGCCTGGCTAACTCAAGAATATCTTTTCCTGTTGAGAAAAATTCTTTTCTTTCACCAATGCGATGCTCTTTCTCCACTATTCCCCAGTCAATTAAGGCTCTGATATTCATATTGGCATTCCCCCTGGAAATTTTCAGTTCTTCCATGATCTCTTCAGTGGTCAATGGATTCGGAGAAATTAGTAAAAGTGCATGAATCTGTGCCATGGCTTTGTTAATGCCCCAGCTTGATCCTAATGTGCCCCAGGCCTGTATGAATTTGTTTTTCGCCTCAATGTATTCCATATAAAAGCAAATATAATATAAGTTTTTAAACTTTCAATAAATATTGAAAGTTAATTTGATAGAGACAAGATATTTTATCTGTAAAAAGAAGCCTCTATCTTCTATCGTTCCTGTAATTATGAATAGAAGAAGTCCTAATTCAAAGAACATTTTGTAATTTGCTTTTTTAACAAAAGGTCATGAAATAATGAAGTGTTTCAAATTATCTCTTTACTTACTTTTAGCAGGTCTCAGCCTCAAGGCGCAGGAGTTTCAGACGCCATTTGAACAATCAAATGGTACGGAAACGGCTACTTATGAACAAGGTATTCATTACTATCAATCCCTGGCGGAAGCTTTTCCACAAATCCGGATGATGGAAATGGGACTAACAGATAGCGGAGAACCCCTTCATTTGGTTATTTTCAATAAAACGCAAAATTTCAATTTGGCAGAGATTAAGAATGGAGAAAAAGCAGTTTTTCTAATTAATAATGCCATTCATGCCGGGGAGCCGGATGGAGTAGATGCTTCCATGATGTTATTGAGAGATTTGGCGCAAAATGAAGAGGATAATCCATTTTTGGATGATGTAGTCATTGCCGTCATTCCTTTTTACAACGTTGGAGGAGTATTGAACAGGAACAATGTCTGGCGGGTCAATCAAAATGGACCGGAATCCTATGGCTTCAGGGGCAATGCCAAAAACCTGGACCTGAATAGGGATTTTATCAAAATGGATTCCAAAAATGCTTTTTCCTTTATCGAAATATTTCATTCTCTTGATCCGGATATATTTGTTGATACACATGTGACCAACGGCTCTGACCATCAGCATGTGCTTACTATTTTAAGTACTCAGCACAACAAACTAGGTGGAGGACTTGGTAAGTACCTGGAGAACACTTTGGAGCCATTAATTTTTGAAGAGATGATCAAAAAAGGAAATGATCCGGTCCCTTATGTAAATGTCCATGGTAAATCACCTGAAGAAGGATGGACACAATTCTGGGATGCTGCCCGTTACACCAGTGGCTATTCAACTTTGTTTCAAACGATAGGGTTTATGACCGAAAGTCATATGTGGAAGGATTATGAGCAAAGGGTAGAAGCTAATTATGATTTTTTATTGACAATAGCTCAACTCAGTGGAAGTCAAAAAGAACAGATCAAATCTTTGCGAAGTGAAGCAAAGGAAAAGCTATTGCAGGCTGATAGCCTTCCTGTTTTATGGAAAAATAATAAGAATGAATTCAAAATGATTACGCTGAAAGGTTATCGCACTTCCATGCCTGAAAGTGAACTAACAGGCCAGCCTTTATTAAAATACCATAGAGATGATCCATTTGAAAAGGAAGTTCCTTTTTTCAATGAATATGTAGTGAGTAAGGAAGTGAGAGTTCCTGATTACTACATCCTGCCCCAGGCATGGCACAACTTAAAAGAGCGATTGGAAGCGAATGGAGTTAAAATGGAAGTGTTGAATATTGACACTACTATAAATGTACAATCTTACCGCATTAAGGATTACCAAACTGTCAGGAATGTGTATGAAAGTCATTACTTACATTATAACACACAAGTTGATGTGGATACCATTTCTATGAACTTCAGAAAAGGGGATTACATCATTCCATTGAACCAGTTAGCGAAAAGATACCTGGTGGAAACGCTGGAACCTGAGGCACAAGATTCCTTTTTTAACTGGAATTTCTTCGATTCAATTCTACAGCAAAAAGAGGGGTTTTCAGATTATGTTTTTGAAGAAAAGGCAAAGTCTATTTTAAATGAGTTCTCTGAAGAGCAGCAAAAAGAATTTCAACAGTTGAAGGAGGAAGATTCCACTTTTGCACAGAGTAATTATGCGCAATTGGATTGGATTTTCAAACGCTCTGCACATTATGAGAAAGCACATTTAAGATACCCTGTATACAGGCTCTTTAAATAATGCGTTCATTCTTGAAAAATCCTTTCCTGAAATTGACAATTGCTACTTTGATAGGTGCTTTGCTAGGGTATTTACTTGGAAATATTTCCCTTGGAACAGGAATTGGCTTTGCTTTGGGAATTGGGTATGGGTTTTTAGTGGGTAATGATGAGTAATTCCGAACATATATATTATCAGTCATTACGGGAATTAGGATTGGCAGAAGGCGCTACTCCTGATGAAATTAAGCAGGCATTCAGGAGTTTATCCAAGAAATATCATCCGGATGTCTATCCTGATGATCAAGGTGAACAATTTAAAGCTATTAATAATGCTTATTTATACCTGAAAAAGCACCCTGAACCGCCTCAGACTGTTTATGAATCCCAGACTGTTTATCAAGAGAACTATAAAGAAGAGTATCGAAAAAAATATTGGGCCAGAAAGAAAAAGGAGTCAGAAATGAAACGACAAATGTTTCATTGGATTTTCTCCCGGGTAAGGATAATATTATTAGTTGTCTCCTTCTTAAATATTATACTGGCAGTGGATTACCTTCTTCCTAACCAGGAAATAGAGAAGCAATTAATAAGTGCCAGGGGCTTCACTAAAAGCTATAATGCTCGTGGAGGGAAAATTCATGAATATTATACGCTCCTGAATTTTAATGATGGATATGAGATGAGGATCAAACATGCAGATTCAGAGATTTTTGAAGAAGGAGAAATATTTAAAATTTCAGCGAGTCCTATTACTGCTCAACCCATAAAAGTAGAGTCACTTAAAAATCCGGGACAAATGTTTTATCAAAGGTATGGGGTATTCGCTGTTTTCGGATTTATTATTCCCCTGGTACTGATTTGTTCATGGCTTTATTTTTATCTTATTAAAAATAATGATTATCGCTTATCCCTTGTCATTCTGATTTTAATCCTTGGTATGGCACAGCTTGTCTTATTGTTTGCCTAAAATACAAAGGAATTAAGAGGTTGATAAATTTGAGGAATATTACATTGGGATAAGCCTTTCCGTTAGAATAATTACAATCTTTTTCTTTATTATATTACATGCTATTTTACTCGTATTTGTACCTAATGTAGGAGTATATAATCAGAAAGCTCATTGAATATTTGTTTTAACAGTACGGATAATTATTCTGCAAATTTGAGAAAAACTTTCATGTTTTATGGTTTTGATTGTATTTTTTGCTAAAAACTATCTTTTTTACTCGAAAAACATAGTTTTTATTTTGCGTTCCAACATATTTTTTACTGCTTTGAGGAAATCAAATTGTTTAACTAAAAATTACATTATGATCAAACTAAAAAACATCACAAAATCCCTGTTATCCCTCGTTCTGATAGCAGCCATCTTAACATCTTGTAACAACCAGGATGAAATGAAAATAGATGACACTTCCGAATTTATAGAGGTAAGTGAAAATACAAATGGTCAAATCATACCAGGTCAGTATATAGTGACATTTAATGAGAAAGCAAGTTTACAGTCCCGCAACCTGGCCACTGTAACAGAAAGAAAATTAGCTGTAGTTAATCAAACTGAAAGTTTATTATCAGAAAGGAATATTGCCAAAGAAAACATTCTAAGTGTTTATTCCGAGGCTATTCAAGGATTTGCTCTAAAATTGAGCGATAAAGAACTAGTTGAATTAAAGAGTGACAAAAGAGTTGCTTCTATTGAGCCTGATAGAATAGTAACTCTAGCCCCACCATGTGGAACACCAAATGGTGGCCCTTGTGATGATAACCCGGATGATGGTGGTGGAGATGATGGCGGAAGCTCCAGCCAAAGCACTCCTTATGGTATTACGAGAGTTAATGGTGGTGTAAGCTATACTGGAGGTTCTGTTGCCTGGATCATCGATACTGGTATTGATTTGGATCATGAGGATTTAACTGTTGATGCTTCCAGAGGCTTTAATGCATTTACTTCCGGAAGAGATGGAAAATCAACTGATGATGGAAATGGTCATGGTTCTCATGTAGCTGGAACTGTTGCTGCAAAAGATAATAATGTTGGTGTAATTGGAGTTGCAGCTGGTGCGACTGTAATTCCAGTGAAAGTATTGGATTCACGTGGTAGTGGTTCTTACTCAGGTGTTATTGCCGGAGTAGATCATGTTGCTGCTAACGGATCATCTGGTGATGTTGCCAACCTAAGTTTAGGAGGTCCTACTTCAGATGCTTTAGATGCTGCGGTACTTAATGCTGCAAGCAAAGGAATTAAAATGGTTTTAGCTGCGGGTAACGAGAGTGCTGACGCTAATAATTCATCTCCTGCAAGAGTAAACGGAACAAATGTTTACACTATTTCTGCAATGGATGTAAACGATAACTGGGCCTCATTCTCTAACTATGCAAATCCTCCGGTTGATTACTGCCAGCCTGGTGTAGCGATCAACTCAACCTGGAAAGGTGGTGGTTATAACACAATTAGTGGAACTTCTATGGCAGCGCCTCATGCAGCTGGTGTTTTATTATTAGGAAGTACTTCTACTGATGGAACAGTTAATAATGATCCTGACGGAAACGCTGATCAGATTTTAGTATACTAAGATCACACATTTTTGTAAATGATTGAAAGGCCCGGAATTTTTCGGGCCTTTTTCTTTGCGTAGGGCCGGCTATTTATTTTAAAGAGTAGTGTTAAATATCCTTGGGTTAGGTTAACCCGATTCCAATAATATTTAAGATTACCGTCCTATAAAAACTAAGTAATAAGTAGATGATTGTTGTTGATCAATCTTCCGGAATGGGGAAGCTGCAAAAAAGTTTGACCTGAATAAATGAGAAACTAGGCTTTGGCTTCCTGCTTCATTGCACTAAAAAATCTCTTTTGAAAAACGAGAATAATAGCCACCCCGGTAAAAATGGCAGCATCTGCAATATTGAAAATAGGCCATAAAGAAAGATAATCCCCACCCCAAAATGGCACCCATTCTGCTACACGGCCTTCCCAGATATCCAGATAAAACATATCGACTACCTGCCCATGAAACCATGGTGTGATGGCATCATATGGAGCGTTATCTAGGAAAACACCATAAAAAGTACTGTCTATCACATTACCTATTGCTCCGCCCAGTATCAAAGCCATACTCCACAATACTCCAGGATGGGTTTTGTCTTTGGCCAATTTATATAAATAATAGGCAATGAAAACCATTGCTATCAAGCGAAATAGAGTCAATCCCAATTTCCCATAGTCAGACCCAAATTGCATTCCAAAAGCCATTCCCGGGTTAAGGGTATAGTATAATTTAAACCAATCACCAAAAACGGGAATTTGTCCTGCTGACCCTAATTCCATATTAAAGTGCACAAACAATTTTACAGCCTGATCAAGTATAATGATCGCAATGGTAAGGAAAAAGTACTTTGAATATTTCACAGGGTATGGGTTTTATAAGGAAATAGATATATTAATTTTTAAATCATCAATTTCTAAAGTTGTACTATTTGCTACTTGCTCTTTCAAATCTAGCGAAAGTGCCTGAGTTTCTTCACAAATATAGGCTTTGTTCTGATGAATAGCTTCTTCTACCAAAGAATCTCCTTTTTCCACTGCAATATGGATTTTATCCTGCACCTCTAAACTTTGGTCTTTTCTTAAATTTTGAATACGGTTTACTAAATCACGGGCTATTCCTTCTTTCTTCAACTCATCATCAATATTGATATCTAAAGCGACAGTAAGTCCTCCTTCGGTAGCTACTGACCAGCCCGGGATATCTTTTGAAGTGATTTCAACATCTTCTAACAAAAGGTTGATGCTCTCACCTTCAAGTGTAATTTCTATCTGGCCGTTTTTCTCGATAGTGGCTATTTCTTCCTTGCCCCATTCGTTGATGATGTTGGCTACCAATTTCATTTTTGGGCCAAAATGCTGCCCTAATTTCCTGAAATTTGGTTTCACGTTTTTTACTAAAACCCCCGAAGCATCATCAATATATTCTACCGCTTTCACATTTACCTCAGAAGCAATCAGATCCTCTACAGCTTGTATTTGTTTTTTGGTATGTTCATTAAATACTGGCACTAAAATTTTCCGTAAAGGCTGTCTTACTTTTATTTTCTGAATTTTCCTGATGGAATGGGTCAAAGAGCTGATTTGCTGGGCCAGGGACATTCTTTCTTCTAAAGAGCGATCAATTACTTGCTCGTTTTCTTGCGGAAAATCCACTAAATGAACCGATAGCGACTGATCCTTTTTGCTCACCTTATTCAGGTCCTGAAATAACTGGTCAGTATAAAAAGGAGCAATTGGGGAAGAAATAATAGCTATTTTCTCCAGGCACTCATAAAGGGACTGGTAGGCAGCTTTCTTATCTTCATTGTACTCTCCTTTCCAGAATCTCTTTCTGTTCAGGCGTACATACCAGTTACTCAAATCGCCTGAAACAAACTCCTGGATCAATCGTGCAGCTCTTGTAGGTTCGTATTGATCATAAGCTTCATTCACAGCCTTGATCAGCGAATTTAGTTTTGATAAAATCCAGCGGTCACTTTCTGTTCTTTTATTTAAAGGGATGTAATCTCCTTCAAAGGTAAAACCATCCAAATTGGCGTATAATGCAAAGAAGTTATAAGTGTTTTGTAGCGTACCGAAGAACTTTCTCTGTACTTCTTCTACTCCCTGAACATTGAACTTTAAATTGTCCCATGGATTAGCATTGCTGATCATGTACCAACGTGTAGCATCCGGGCCATATTTCGATAGTGTTTCAAAAGGATTGATCGCATTGCCCCAACGTTTGGACATTTTATTTCCATCTTTATCCAACACCAAACCATTGGCAATTACATTTTTAAAGGCTACTTTATCAAAAAGCATCCCTGATATGGCGTGCAAGGTGAAAAACCAGCCTCTTGTTTGGTCAACTCCTTCTGCAATAAAATCAGCAGGATAATTCTTGTCAAATTCTTCCTGGTTCTCGAATGGATAATGCCATTGCGCATAAGGCATAGCTCCTGAATCGAACCAAACATCTATCAAATCAGCCTCGCGTGTCATTTTCTGTCCTGAGGCACTTACTAAAAATACATCATCCACATACGGACGATGCAAATCAAAATCTTCTGGTAGCTCAGCTTGCATAAATCCTGCAGTCACTGATTTTGCTACTTCTTCCCGCAATTCCGCCATAGAACCGATACATTTCATCTCAGTTCTGTCTTCAGTTACCCAAATGGGCAATGGAGTTCCCCAATATCTCGAGCGGCTCAAATTCCAGTCCACCAGGTTTTCCAGCCAATTACCAAAACGGCCTTCTCCTGTTGAAGCAGGTTTCCAGTTAATGGTTTTGTTCAGCTCTACCAGGCGGTCTTTCATGGCTGTAGTTTTGATAAACCAGGAATCCAGTGGATAATAAAGAATAGGTTTATCTGTTCTCCAGCAGTGAGGGTATGAGTGCTCGTATTTTTCTACTTTAAATGCTTTATTGTCCTCTTTCAGTTTGATGGCAATAAGCACATCAGTTGGTTTGAAATCAGGATTGGCTCTTGTGGCATCATCATAATATTCTTCTTTTACATATTTCCCTGCAAAATCAGTGACTTCTTCCACAAACCTTCCCTGCTTGTCTACCAAAGGAACATCCTGCCCTAATTCATCTTTAACCATTACGGCAGGCACATTATTTTGCTTTGCTACACGGAAATCGTCTGCTCCGAAAACAGAAGCCGTATGAACAATACCGGTACCATCTTCCGTAGTTACAAAATCACCCGGAATCACCCGGAAAGCATTTTTTTCTAAATTCTCATTAGTTACATAGGGCATCAACTGCTCATAGCGGATTCCTACTAAATCGTTTCCTTTAAAGTTTTGCTTGATTTCAAAAGGTATTAATTTGTCACCTTGTGTATAATCGGAAATTGCTACATCCCTGGCTTTATCAGAAAAGTGTTTGCCCATCAATGCTTTTGCAAGAATGACAGATACAGGTTTATATGTATATGGATTAAATGTTTTTACTTTTACATAATCTATTTTCTCCCCAATAGCCAATGCACAGTTGGATGGCAAAGTCCATGGAGTCGTAGTCCATGCCAAAAGGCGAACATCCTCATTTTCCTCTTCAAATAGAAAGGATGATCCGGGGTCTTTCTTAACCTTAAATTGTGAGGTGACAGAAGTGTCTTTCACATCTCGATAAGTACCGGGTTGGTTCAATTCATGAGAACTTAAGCCTGTACCAGCGCAGGGTGAAAATGGCTGCACAGTGTAGCCTTTATATAAGAGGCCTTTGTCGTAGAACTTCTTGAGCAAATGCCACACAGTCTCCATATAGTCGCGCTCAAAAGTAACGTAGGGGTTATCTAAGTCAACCCAATATCCCATTTTCACGGTCAGGTCATCCCATTCACCTTTGAACTTCATTACCGCTTCACGGCACTTCTGATTATATTCTTCTACGGATATTTTCTTGCCAATATCTTCTTTGGTAATTCCCAATTCTTTTTCAACCTGCAATTCTACAGGCAGACCATGGGTATCCCATCCACCTTTTCTTTTTACCTGAAAGCCTTTCAAGGTTTTGTAACGGCAAAAAATATCCTTAACAGTTCGGGCCATTACATGATGAATGCCTGGGGTGCCATTGGCCGATGGTGGCCCTTCATAAAAAGTGAAAGTTGGATTTCCCGAACGAGTGTCAATGGATTGTTGGAAGACATTATTTTCTTTCCAATATGTTAATATATTATCTGCCAGCTCGGCATAGTCAAGGTTTTTGTACTCTTTGTATTGACCCATTGTATTATGTATTTTTTTCTTCAGAGTCTCCATCACTTGAAGTTCTGTTTGCTTTGCTTATCTTTTTTAAATCTATTTCTTCATCATCAGACGCCACATAGAAATTGTCATCGTATTGCTCAATGATTGGATGTACATCTTTCCTTCTTTTACCATCATCAAAAGTAAGTAAAAGTGATGGCAAAACTATCAAATTTGTGAGCATTGCCACCAATAAAGTGGCGGAGGTTAAGAAACCAAGGGCTACTGTGCCACCAAAATCAGAAGCGACAAAAACGATAAATCCTGCGAAAAGCACAATGGAGGTGTAGATCATGCTTTTACCTGTTTCTTTCAATGTTTTTGTCACAGCTATTGGTACAAAAAAGTTGTTGGCAAATAGCTCCTGTCTGTATTTGGCCAGGAAGTGGATGGTATCATCTACAGATATACCGAAAGCAATACTGAAAATAAGAGCTGTACTTGGCTTTAGTGGAACACCAAAATAACCCATTACTCCTGCTGTAATGATCAGCGGAATCATATTTGGAACCAGGGAAATGATGATCATCCGGAGGTTGGAGAATAGTAGCCCCATTACAAAAGCAATCACTGTAAAGGCTACCAATAAACTTAACCTCAGGTTTTCCACCAAATACCTGTTGCCTTTAATAAAGATAGGTGTAGTTCCTGTAATAGTGATTTCAAAATCCGTGTTTTCAAATATTTGAGTCATTCTGGGTTTAATCACATCCTCCAACAGCACATCCATTTTATCGGAACCAATATCAGCTACTTTTAAGGAGATTCTCATCTTTTGAAGATCTTCATCAGTAAAATTGCTCATCACATCCTGCTGCCCTTCTTCTTGTTTAAGATAACGCATAATAAAACCATAGTCCCTTTGGCTGGGCAAACTGTAAAATGCCGGGTTGTTATTATAATAGGCTTGTCTGGCTGATTTTATCATACTTACGATAGAAACCGGCTGACTGATAGCGGGAATGCTATCCAGAAATTGCTCAAATTCCTCTACTTTCCTAAGCGTATTGAGTTGGACAATCCCTCTTTTCTTACCAGTATTGATAACTACCTCCAAAGGCATGATCCCGCTAAAATTTTGTTCAAAGAAGCGTAAATCAGTTTTTGTTTTTCCATCCTCCGGCAAATCATCAATCATATAACTTATGGAATTGATTTTAAACAAACCCACAAAGGAGACTACAATGATTATACCTGTAGTGACATATACTTTGGTTCTGTGTCCGTGAACTACTTTGTTTAGCCACACTACCATAAAGTCAGTCATCTTGAAATTCAGATGCTTCAATTGCTTTCTTCCGGGCTTAGGTAGGTAGGAAAAAACTGCTGGAATAAGAATGATACTTACAATAAAAGTGGCAAATATATTGATGCCAACTACTATTCCAAATTCCCTCAATAATTTGATATCGGTAACGGCCAATACTAAAAAACCTACCGCTGTGGTAAAATTAGTTATCAGAGTAACTACTCCTATTTTCCGAATAATGGTGCTAATGGCTTTTATTTTATTGCCATGTTGATCAAATTCCTGATGGTATTTATTGAGCAGGTAAATGCTATTGGGTATACCAATTACAACTATTATAGTAGGAATAAGCCCCGTTAGAATAGTGACTTTATAGCCCAGCAAATCCAGGGTTCCCATGGACCAGATAACAACGGAGAAAATAACCAATAACGGAAATAATACAGCATCCCAGGAACGGAAGAATAGCAGGAGGATAAAGGCTGTTACCAAAACTGAAAGCACCAGTAATTTAATGATTTCCTGGCGAACTTTGCCCATCATCACTGAGCGTACGAATGGTAATCCGGCATAATGTAATTCTATGCTGGTTTTTGCTGCAAAGGCATCACCTACCTGGATAATATCCTGCATCAGGCGTTGCCTGTCTGCCGAATTAAGCACTTTTTCATCTACAGAAATTACAATCGCTGTGGCTCCTGTTTCGAGATTAATTAACTGGCCTGAGTAAAACTTTTCATCAACTATTTTACCAAGCAGGCTGTCCAATTCTTCCTGATTTTCAGGTAACTCATCAATCATTGGCCTCATTTCAAAACGCTGCTCAGCAGTATTTTTTTGAATTTGCTGTAAATTGGCTATGGAAAGAACATTTGTAACACCTTCTACATCATTGATAGCACGGGCCAGATAATTAAGCCTGGCAAAATTTTGAGGTTCATAAAGACTGCTGTCTTTTATTCCAATGGCTAATATATTTCCATCATCTCCAAATAAATCCTTAAATTTATTAAGTGCTATGAAATCAACATCAGTGTCAGGAACCATTTGAGCAAGGTCATAATCCATCTCAATATTTTTGGCACGGTATCCCATGAAAATGGTGATTAAAGCCAGGATAATAATGAGGGGAAGCCTGAATTTTATTACGTTATGAGCTAGTTTTGTCCACATATTTTTAAACAAGCCACAAAGGTAATGATTTTTCCAGTCCACTGACCTTTAAAACAAACCTTTTACTGAAAGATGTAGTATTAATGAGAATTATCAATTAAACAAGCTAAACTACCGGGGGCTTCTAGTGTTTATACATGCAAAATAAATAATAGTTTGAAAAATAGTCAACAAAAAGTAATTATAGTAGGAGGAGGATTGGCAGGTTTGATAGCAGCCATTACTCTGGCCAGGAATGGAGTGGAAGCCACATTAATAGAAAAAAAGCATTATCCCTTTCATCGTGTCTGCGGAGAGTATATTTCCAATGAGGTGGTACCTTTTTTACAACGTATGGATATATTCCCTGAAGAGTTTCCCCTTCCCCAACTCAAGCGTTTTTTGTTGTCTGATATTGAGGGAAAAACAGCAGAAATAAAATTGCCTTTGGGAGGATTTGGCATTAGTCGCTATGAGATGGATCATTTTCTTTATCAAAAAGCAAAGCTATTGGGTGTTGAAGTACTTTGTGGAACAGAAGTAACCGATGTGCTATTTCATGGTGAGGGCTTTCAGGTAGATCTTAAAAAGGGGGAAAGCCTTCAGGCAGAATTTGTAATCAATGCTTATGGGAAACGATCGAAGCTTGATAAAACCTTCAATCGTAATTTTATTGAAAAGAAATCTCCTTTCCTGGGAGTGAAATACCATGCCTTTTTGGATTATCCCGAGCACTTAATTGGTTTGTATAATTTCCCGGGAGGCTATTGTGGTGTCAGCCAAGTGGAAAAGGGAATGCTAAATATTTGTTACCTCAGCCGAAGGGAAAATCTGAAGAACCATTCTTCTATCCCTGAAATGGAAAAAGCTGTTTTATACAAAAATCCACATTTAAAGGATATCCTGGGAAATGCTGATTTTGTACGGGAAAAGCCGGAAGTGATCAATGAAATTTCATTTGAGAAAAAGAAAACGGTAGAGAATCACATGTTAATGGCTGGTGATACAGCCGGCCTGATTACTCCATTGTGCGGTAATGGGATGGCAATGGCTATTCATTCAGGTTTTATAGCTGCAAATACTGTTAGTGAATACTATCAGGGCAATATCCGGACGCGGGAAGAAGTGGAAGGCACCTACTTGAAAACCTGGCAAAGACATTTTTCACAACGACTTTGGTATGGTAGAAAAACACAGAACTTGTTTGGCCATTCCTTTCGCTCCCGACTGGCAGTAAATTTTGTGGGCAAATTCCCTAAACTGGCAAGTGGGATTATTCGTCAAACCCACGGTGAAGTTTTTTAGGTGAATCATGTACGTGAAAACTTCATCATCCTATAACCTGCAAACCTGAAACCTTGCCAACCTCCTAACTTTTACATAATCACTCCTACACATCAAAACCTATCACCTAAATATACCGCAGCTTCCTTGCATGGTTAACTGCCTCTTCAGTAGTTTCCATCATCAGCAATTCCACTCCTTTTTCCCTGAAATATTGGATAGTCTTTTCTTCAAACTCATCTTTCTTTCCAATTTTTCTTATATAAACTGCTTTCACTCTGCCGGGAAATTTATCTACAGCTTTTTGATATATTTCCGGGTCTCGCTGTCCACTATCACCAATTAAAATAAAACTTAGGTCAGGATAGAGGTTCATCAAACGCTCTATCTTCTCAATTTTATGCTGATGGCTTCCCCCACCTGAGAAAAGAAGGTCCCTGATTCCTGATTTATATTCCTGCAACAGAAAAGGACCTTTAGGGATATTTCTGATGGAGAAGAAATCTGCCAGAAAATCATATAAATTCCATTCACTGCTACTGACATAAAACAATGGATTCCCATTTGCGGCTAATTGCCGGTAAAAGTAGGCCACACCTTCAAATGGTAGTCGGGTTTTAGCATTTTTAGTGAGAATAAGCCTGATTTTCCGCAACATTTGTGTGGCGTGTGATACCAATACGGTATCGTCAATATCAGAAATTACCCCAAACTGCGGGTCAGAGCGAACTATCAGGAATTCTCCCTGTTTTACACATTGTTCCTTGCCCTCTTCATCACAAATAGAAAAATAAACAGGATGCCAGCCCGGATCAATGGGTTTTGGAGGGTAAAGCCATTCACTAAAATAGCCTAGCTCGTCACTGATGGTTTCATAATTTTGCCCATTCAGTTTGATTTTCACAGTAGTTTCAGGAATTGGGGAACTGAGGTATCTTCCCAGCATTGTTTTAAGATTCTTTCTTTTTTTATCTGTTGCTTCAGAAAATATATCAGGTCTGTTCTCCAAAACTTGTCCTTTTACGTATATCCTTTCTCTACTCCCATATCCCATATAGGGGATAATTGTGGGAGGTGAAATTATTCCTAGAAATCGTTTAAGGAAGAGTCCTAATCGTATATTGATGGAGCGTAGAATAACTTTAAGTTTTTAATTGTAAAATTGAATATGAGCCCAATAGATTATTTGTTTATCGTTAATCCTAAATCAGGAAATACCGACAAATCAGCATTAGAAAGCAATATAGATTCGGCATGTAATGCACATAATAGGAAATATACGATTTTATATACAACAGGGGTAAATGATCCTGAAAAAATCAAGGAAAAAATTTCAATTTCCAACCCCAAAACAGTGGTGGCTTGTGGAGGTGATGGTACTATTAATCTGTTGGCCAAACTACTATTGGATACCGAGGTGAGCCTTGGAATTATTCCACTAGGTTCGGCCAATGGATTGGCCAATGAGCTGGATATACCGGAAAATATTGAAGACAGTTTGTTAATCCTGATGGAAAACACCCCCCAACCTATGGATGTGGTGGTGATCAATGATGAGCATATCTCTTTGCACTTGAGCGATGTGGGCTTTAATGCCAATATGATTCAGGATTTCGAGAATAATGGAGAACGTGGCAAACTGGCCTATGCTAAATCTTTCTTTAATTCATTAAGCGAAAAGGAAGCAACGGATTTTACGGTGGAACTGAATGATCAGTCGTTTGAAGTTACTGCTGAAATGATTGTATTTGCCAATGCTTCTAGTTACGGAACCGGAGCTATTATTAATCCTGACAGCTCCATGAACGATGGATTTTTTGAGGTGATTGTTTTCAAGCCTATTCCCATGGGGGACCTTGTTTCACTTACTTTCAGCTCTTTTTTTGGAGATATCAATAATTCGGATTTTGTGGAGATTTATAAAACAAACTCGGCCAAAATCCGGTGTCATACAAAAGAGCTACTTCAGATTGATGGTGAACTGATGGGTGAGGTGAGTGAGATAAAAGTGGAAATCAAAAAGGCAGCTATACACATATTGGCACCTTCAAACTTTCAATAGAGATTTTGCGATAGTTAAACGGAAATTATCAGGAGCCATATTGAATATGGTATGCCCTAAGAACCTGAATGTTTAAACTGAAGCAATCAGGATTAAAAATCATGTCACTCCTCTGGAGCTTTGGTTCGGTTGTAATGACTAACTAGTATGATCAGGCTCCTCTGGAGCTGTGGTGAATGCCTTAAGCAATATTTCTTAAATGTATAAATTTGAATTTCAGGCTTCTTTAATTTGAACAATGTGTGGTAGTTTGGGCTGTGAAATTGTTTATACTTACTTATAGTTGCCACGTTCATTTGCCCCATAGGGGTAATACCCTAATAGAAAATACAGACATACAAAAAAGCTCCGTAGGAGTGAAATAAATAGTGTTTTGGGAAATTTTGATTAGCTTAAAATAGCTCTTTATGTTAAGTTCGGCCTAATCTGGGTATGAAGGGAAATTTAATGCTTCTTGGAATTGTATGGGCGCATAATGATCATAAAAAAGCCCCTCGGGAAATTTCCCGAGGGGCTTAAAATTTATATTTGAAGTCTAAAGTCTAAGATTTAGACTCTAGCACCTTTCATCTAAAATTACTTAGACTCTTTGTCATCATTTACTTCTTCGTATTCAACGTCATCTACGCTGTCATCAGTTTTACCTTCCGGCTGACCTTCAGTGCCGCCCTGAGCGCCACCTTCAGCTTGCTGCGCCTGATAGATTTCCTGGGAAGCAGCCTGCCATGCGTTGTTTAAAGCTTCCATTGCTGGATCAATTGCTTCAACATCCTGCTTGCTATGCGCTTCTTTCAATTTAGCTAATGCGTCATTGATGGCCGTTTTATTGCCTTCTGAAAGTTTGTCTCCAAATTCTTTCATTTGCTTCTCAGTCTGGAATACTAAAGAGTCAGCCTGATTGATTTTATCAATTTTCTCTCTTTCTTTTTTATCAGTCTCAGCATTAGCTTCCGCTTCTTTCTTCATTTTTTCGATTTCTGCTTCAGATAATCCGGAAGAAGCCTCGATCCTGATTTTTTGCTCTTTGCCAGTACCTTTGTCTTTGGCAGAAACATTCAAAATACCGTTGGCATCAATATCGAAAGTTACTTCAATTTGAGGTACTCCTCTTGGTGCTGGTGGTATTCCGTCTAAGTGAAACTTACCAATGGTTCTGTTATCCTTGGCCATTGACCTCTCACCCTGCAATACATGAATCTCCACTGAAGGCTGATTCTCAGATGCAGTACTAAATGTTTCTGATTTCTTAGAAGGAATAGTAGTGTTAGACTCAATTAATTTAGTCATTACACCACCCATTGTTTCAATACCTAAAGAAAGCGGAGTAACATCCAATAATAATACGTCTTTTACTTCTCCGGTCAATACACCACCTTGAATAGCTGCACCAATGGCAACTACCTCATCAGGGTTTACACCTTTAGAAGGTTTTCTGCCGAAGAATTTCTCTACTTCTTCCTGAATTCTCGGGATTCTTGTAGATCCACCTACCAATATTACCTCATCAATATCAGATGGAGATATGCCTGCATCTTGCAATGCTTTTTTCACAGGCTCCATTGATCTTTTGATCAGGCTGTCTGCTAATTGCTCAAACTTAGAACGACTCAATGTTCTTACCAGGTGTTTAGGCACGCCATCAACAGGCATAATATATGGCAAGTTGATTTCAGTGCTGCTTGAACTTGATAATTCAATTTTAGCTTTTTCAGCAGCTTCTTTTAATCTCTGAAGAGCCATTGGATCTTTTCTTAAATCCAGTCCTTCATCATTTTTAAACTCATCAGCTAACCAGTTGATAATTACCTGGTCAAAGTCATCACCACCTAAGTGCACATCACCATTGGTAGACTTTACTTCAAAAACACCTTCACCTAATTCCAATACAGATATATCAAAAGTACCACCACCTAAGTCATAAACTGCGATGGTCATGTCTTTATCTCTCTTATCCATACCGTAAGCTAATGAAGCTGCGGTAGGCTCGTTGATAATTCTTTTCACTTCCAATCCTGCAATCTGACCGGCTTCTTTAGTAGCTTGTCTTTCTGCATCGTTAAAATAGGCAGGCACAGTAATAACTGCTTCTGTTACCTCATGTCCTAAATAATCCTCAGCAGTAGCTTTCATTTTCTGCAAGATCATTGCTGAAAGTTCCTGTGGAGTATAAGTTCTGTCACCTATTTTCACCCTTACTGTGTCGTTGTTTCCTTTCTCCACTACGTAAGAGGCCATTTTCTTCTCGTCAGTAATTTCAGAGAATTTTTTACCCATGAATCTTTTTACAGATGATACAGTATTATGAGGATTGGTGATAGCCTGTCTTTTGGCAGGATCACCTACTTTTCTTTCACCTTTTCCGTCATCTAAAAATGCCACAATGGATGGCGTGGTTCTTTTTCCTTCGCTGTTTGGGATTACAACGGGTTCATTCCCCTCCATAACCGCAACACAGGAGTTAGTTGTACCTAAGTCTATTCCAATAATTTTTCCCATGATATATTAATTTTTGCTTTTTCTAATTTCTTTTTGAGATTTATAACAATGGATGTGCCAATATTTAATCTCTTATTATTTACTGACATTATGGCATTTTGATTATTTAATCTAGATATTGCGTCATGTTTTTTGAACCGGATGGCGGATGAAAACTATTTTTGAAGAATTCACAGATGGAGAAAATAAGGTAATCTCAAAGAATGGAAGAGTTGCAGAAACAACATCAGGATGTTGTGAATAGTGAGCATAATAAACCACTGGTTATCATTGCTGAGAATCTCCGCACCCCTGAAAATGTAGGCATGGTGCTTAGAGTGGCAGAGGCTTTTGCGGTGAAGAAGGTGTATTTTACCGGGCCGCATGGAATAGACCTCACGACAAAAGTGAAACGAGCTTCAAGAAACACCTACCAAAAAATAGATTTTAGCTTTAGCGAAAGTACGTTGATAGTCCTTGAGGATTTAATAAAACAACAATATGAAGTAGTGGCGTTGGAAATTACAAAAGAAAGTATTCCTGTTCAGGAATTCTCATTTGCCGATTATGCTAAAGTAGCATTGGTAATAGGGTCGGAACGGAAAGGCATTTCTGAGGCCAGTTTATTAGAAATACCTCATTCGGTTCACATATCGTTGTTCGGGAACAATTCTTCTATTAATGTAGTGAGTGCTTTGTCAATTGCTTTGTATGAAATCCTGAGAGGCAATTAGGGCTGGTAATAAATAATTAATTTGGCTTCATAAGGCATGGCAACAGGATTGTCGGATGACTGTGATCGTAATCCTACTTTCAATAAATAATCTCCTGAAGAAAAATAACCTTTTAAATTGGCTGACCTTTTATTTTGTATAGTGTAGCGGATTGTAGAAATGACCAGTGACGAATTGATTTTATTTCCATTTGATTCATCAAATAAAATTGCCTCGGCTCCTGGACTGGCATTTACGCTTCTTAATGGAGCCTGGAAAATAATAGAGTCTATTTTACTTTGAGGGATGCTTATTGGTGAAGATTTGGTGTAAACCCATTCAGTTGATTGAGTAGAAATATTTCCCTCCAGTAAAATAGTGGTGTTTTCTTGTGTACCGGATTGAGGAGTCATTGGGTCATCATCAACCAGACCCGGCTCACAAGCCATCGATATCACCAGGGATAAAATCACCATCACTGTTTTTCCAATGAATTTCATCTGTTTTAATTTAGAAGCTCGCATTTTATAATCATTGCCCTAAAGATTAAATTATGTCTGGTTTCACGTTCCCGCATTTACGTTACATTTAGAAATACGGATTTTCAAAAACTAAATTCCTTTTCAAATGTTCAGAAATAAATGCTTCATATGAAGTACAGGCTTGTTAAACCCTGTAAACCACAGCATTAATATGCATTCCTGCACCCACTGATGCCATGATAATATCATCACCTTCTTTAATGGAATGGCCTTCCATTTTTTTGTTTAGCAACATGTCAAGCATTACAGGAATAGTAGCCACTGAATTATTACCGAATTTCTGGATTGTCATGGGCATCAGATTTTCACCATTTAGTGGCAAGTTGTAGAGTTCTCCCAACTTCCTCAAAATAGCCTCATCCATTTTCTGATTGGCCTGGTGGATCAGCACTTTTTTGACTTCTTCCAATAGGATGCCGGATCTCTTTAGTGCCACCTGAATGCCACTGGCCACTTTATCCAGTGAATACTCGTATATTTTACGGCCTTTCATTTTAATGTATTTGCTGCCATTGGCCAATGCAGGATTATTGGATTTCCCCATCGCCAGGAAATTCAATTCTTCATCAGCATCTGTTCTGTTGGCAAACCCTAAAATACCTTTTCTGTCATCATCATAAGATGCGGATACTATGGTGGCACCAGCGCCATCTGAAAATATCATTGAATCCCTGTCATGAGGATCAAGTGTCCGGCTCAAAGTTTCCCCACCTATAACCATTACATTCCTGCAGAACCCGCTTAAAATCATTTGATAAGCCTGAATGACACCTTGAAGCCACCCTGGACAACCAAATATCAGATCATAACATACCACATCCGGATTTTTGATCTGTAGTTTATGTTTTACTTTGGCAGCCAGGCTAGGGACATTGTCAACCCGGTTGGTATCATAAACTATATCTCCAAAGTTTTGTGCATAAATGATATAGTCCAGTTCTTCTTTGTCTATACTGCTGTTGGCCAAAGCTTTCTTTGCAGCCTCATACCCAAGGTCAGAATTTAATTGTTCCTTTTCTGCATACCTTCTTTCCTGTATCCCTGTTATTTTTTCAAATTTCCTGATGATTTCCTCATTTGAAATATCAAAGAGTTTCCCATCTTCTGTATAGAATGTATGGTCCAGGAAATCTTCATTGGAGATTATTTTTGATGGAATATAAGATCCGGTACCATTAAATATTATATTAGGTGTTTTCATAATTATCAATTAATGCTTCTAAACTTTCTAACTCCGCTCAATTAATCTTACGGCATCCCAACAGGCATTGGCAGCCTGATCTATTCTTTCTGCGCTTAAATTTTGCTGATGATCTATTTGCAGCTTAGCTAAGGAAGTAATGGGGCCGTAGGCGAGGGAAATAATAGTGTACAAGGGCAAGTCCTTTATAGCTTTTTCCCTTTTAGCTTCAATAAAAAACATCATTACCGGAGACATGATCATAAAACTTTCTTCTCTGGTGAGCATGCTCATATATGATGCATAACGATGTTGTTCAATAAATTGAAATTCCTGAGGATGTTTCATGAAGTAAGAAATAAGATTCATCCATAAATGTTTAAAACGACTTTTAAAATCGAGTGAGCTATCGTAGTCTTTCAACATCTGAGCCATTACATCTCTTTTGATTTCCAGAAAGAGCTCGTTGATTAATGCTTCCTTATTTTCAAAATACCGATATATCGTACCTGCTCCAATTCCTGCTTTTTCAGCAATCATGGATATTGGTGTACCATGAAAACCGAATTCTGATATGCAGACTAAGGTGGTGTTAAGTATTAATGATTTCTTGTCGATCTTGTTTTTGATAGCGGAATGAACGTTCATTCCGTAATTTGCTTCAATTTAATTTCTTAACCAAATACTACAGTGGATAAATACTATCACGAGTGTATCTTAATCTTGAAATAACTGTTTTACGACCACAATTAGCTCCATCAGTTTCTTTTTTTAATGAAAAATACCATAGGACTAATTGTAGTTTAAAACCCTCAGGATTTCACTTTAACCAACCTTCCGAAATACTATTCTACGATTGCTGGAGGGCTTTGTTTGATGCCAGGAGTAAGAACATCAGTGTTTTAATATCTTTTTTTTCTGTTTTTCTTGCTTCTGTAGTCTTGAGTTTTTTTAACGCTTTTTTTATTGATCGATTTGTACTCGTTCCAGGTTTGCTGTGATTGGGTGGTTCTTACCGTATGACTACAGGATGAAAGGTATATGACAAGGAAAAATGATAGGAGGGCAAAAAGGCTTTTTTTTAGCATAATTCGGCTATTATTTGTTCAGGTAAAAAATCTTTTGTCGTGTAGATCCCGTATTTAATCTTAAAAAATAGAATGTTCATCTACAAATTATAATATCTGCCAATATAAATCAAAAATAAGTGATTTTAGTTCAGATGTGAAATTTCAGTCATAAAAATTTATGCTATGAGTGAATTTAAAATAAGATTGAATGGACGGATTTGAAAGAGTTCTTTGGCAAATCAATACCAATTAGATTATCTTTGTCCTTCAATTGAAAGAAATCGATCATATTTCTTGATTAAAAAATGACTATATGGCTTGGTTTAAGCGACAAAATAAAGGAATAACAACTCGTACTGAAGATAAAAAAGAAGCCCCGGATGGTTTATGGTACAAAACCCCTAACGGTAAAATCATCCACATGCGTGAGCTCAAGCAAAATGCGTATGTTTGCCCGGATGATGAATATCACGTAAGGATTGGGTCTAAAGAATATTTTGAAATTCTTTTTGACGACAACAAATTCACTGAAATGGATAAGGATATGACATCCGGAGATCCATTGGAGTTTGTGGATAGTAAACCCTATCCCATCCGAATCAAACAAACTCAGGAAAAAGCCGATTTAAAAGATGCAGTACGGTCAGCCCACGGTAAAATAAATGGCTTGCCTATTTGTATAGCTTGTATGGATTTCTCATTTATTGGCGGATCCATGGGGTCAGTTGTAGGTGAAAAAATTGCCCGGGCCATTGAATACTCTATTAAAAAGAAAGTGCCATTCTTAATGATTTCCAAATCAGGAGGTGCCAGAATGATGGAAGCAGGCTTTTCATTAATGCAGATGGCCAAAACTTCTGCTAAACTGGCACAATTGTCAGAAGCCAAAGTCCCATACATATCTTTGTTAACTGATCCTACAACAGGCGGTGTTACTGCCTCTTATGCCATGTTAGGCGACTTTAATATTGCTGAACCTGGAGCCCTGATTGGTTTTGCAGGACCACGGGTAATTCGTGAAACCATAGGAAAGGATTTACCAAAAGGTTTCCAAAGTTCTGAGTTTGTACTTGATCATGGTTTCCTTGATTTTATTGTTGACAGAAGACAATTAAAAACTAAACTGACCACTTTATTGAAAATGATAGATTGATTTTTTCATAACTACTATCTTAGATTCATCGGTATGTAACTATCCGGAGTATTTATAACTCACTCCTGATTTGTCTGAGACACTAAAAGCAATCATATTTGATTGCTTTTTTTTAACCCCTCCCTCTAAAGAGGTTAACATCTGTTTAACTTTTTCAGAATTTTCTTTCCTCTTGATTGAAAACCTGCTGATCCATGGAGTATTCTGTTTTCAAGTAACATCTTTAATTCTCTTTTCAATTCAGGATAATCACTTACTATATTGGATAAAACTGTCATGGCAAATACCTGGATAGCAATAGCTTCTTTTTTGTTTTCCAAATATTGGAAACATTTGTCTATTGCCATCTCATGATATTTTGTAGGTAAAGCGACAAATTGTAAAATACGAAGGGTGTTTCGCTTTACAGCATCTGTAGGATTTTTATATAAGTTCTCTAACATGTATTTAAGGTAAGGAATAAGTAAATCCGGTTTTTGCTCCGCAAAGTAGCATAGTACCAATGCTGCTCTTTGGGTTAGGCGAATATTTTCTTTAATGAAAATCGACAATAATTCATCAAGATGACCTTCGTCTCTTAATATTCTTTCAGCTACTTTTTCAGCTTCTTGTTTGGAGAAAGTATCTGCAGAGAGTAAAATTTTACTTAGATCAGTCATAACATTATAATATTAGTGCTTATCATGTAAACTTCATAGTTTTACAGCATGCGACTCATCCAAAAGCCGATTTTGTGCAATTATTATGTCACTTATAGATGCAATGCTACGTGTCACTTTTGCGATATATGGGAAAAGCCAAGCCCTTACATTAAAGTGCAGGATGTGGAGGCCAATCTCTTGGCCTTAAAAAAAATGGGTGTAAAAATTATTGATTTCACTGGTGGGGAACCCCTCTTGCATCGTGAAATCGACATTTTTCTAAAACTAGCCAAGGATTTAGGTTTTTTGACAACTATTACCACCAATGGATTACTTTACCCAAAAAAAGCAAAAGCATTGAAAGGATTAGTAGACATGCTCCATTTTTCCCTGGATGCATATAATAAAGAAATACATGATAAAGCGCGGGGTGTGGCTTGTTATGATTTCGTTATGCAGTCAATAGATATAGCACATCAGCTAGGGGAAAGGCCTGACATTTTATTTACAGCCATGAATGAGAATATGAATGAATTGGAGGACGTATATACCAAAATATGCTTGCCCAATAATTTAGTATTGATCATTAATCCTGTTTTTGATTACAATGAAGTAGAAACAGGAGGAGGGCTTACGGCAGAGAACCTGGAAATAATCAGTAAAATGGGCAGGAAAAAAAATGTTTATTTAAATGAAGGGTTTATTCAGTTAAGAAAAGATGGAGGGAATAAAGTGATAGACCCGGTATGCAAGGCAGCAAGTTCCACAGTTGTAATCTCACCTCATAATGAATTGGTATTACCATGTTACCATTTGGGTAAGAAGAAATTTCCTATCGAACAAAAATTAGCGGCACTGTATGAAACCCGGGAAGTACAACAGTTAATTGCTTTGGAAGGTCGGTTGCCGGAATGTGAAGGGTGTGCTATTAACTGTTATATGCAGCCTTCTTTTGCTGTGGAATTAAATAAATATTTTTGGAAAGCCTTACCATCTACTTTCAAGTACAATACAATGAAAGGAATGTGGAAAAAAGCTTTATTCAAATAATCCCGGGAAATCCACAACTTTTTAAGGGCACAAAATGTTAGCCATCTGAAATGGATTTAAAAAATATATCAAAACCACATATGGTTTTGAGGATTATCTAATATATTTGCACTTCAATTCATTGAGTTAAAAAAGGAACAAAATAAAGAGTTCATGACACCAGTAATTATTGCTTCAGTAATTGCCTTTACAGTAATCATACTTCTATTAGTATTTATTTTATTGTTTGCGCAATCCAAGTTAGTACAATCAGGCCCTGTTAATATTTATGTTAATGGAGATGAAGAAAACCCTATTGTAACTTCAGCTGGCTCCACTTTATTATCTACATTGGCTACACAGAGTGTTTATTTACCTTCTGCTTGCGGTGGTGGTGGTACTTGTGCAATGTGCAAATGCGTAGTTGAAGATGGGGGAGGGGATGTGCTTCCAACAGAAGAAGGCCATTTAAGCAGGGCAGAGAAAAAAGAAAATGTTCGTCTTTCATGCCAGGTAAAAGTAAAGGAAGACATGCATATCAGAATACCGGAAGAAATTTTTGGTATCAAAAAATGGGAATGTACTGTTAAGTCCAACTATAACGTATCTACTTTTATTAAAGAATTTGTTGTTCAATTACCGGAAGGAGAAACATTGGATTTTGAACCGGGTGGATATATTCAAATTGATGTACCACCAATTGAAGTACAATTTAAAACCATGGATATCACACCTCACCCTGAATTGGGACATAAGGAGGATATCTTTCAGGAAGATTGGGACAAATTTGGATTGTGGGATTTAGTCATGAAAAATGATGAGGAAATCTTCAGGGCTTATTCTATGGCCAACCATCCTGCAGAAGGAGACATCATTATGTTGAATATTCGTATTGCAACGCCTCCATTTGATAGAGCCAAAAATGGATGGATGGATGTAAATCCTGGTATTTGTTCTTCTTATGTATTCTCCAGAAAACCGGGAGATAAAGTAACTATCTCCGGACCTTATGGTGAATTCCATATCAACAAATCTGATGCTGAGATGATTTATATAGGTGGTGGTGCCGGTATGGCTCCATTGCGTTCACATATTTTCCACTTGTTTCATACTGAAGGTACTGATAGAAAAGTTTCTTACTGGTATGGTGGTCGTTCAAAAAGAGAACTTTTTTACACTAACCACTTTAGAGATATAGAAGAAAAAAATCCAAATTTTAAATTCCATATTGCCTTGTCTGAACCAATGGAAGAAGATAACTGGAAAGTGAAAAAGAGTTTAGATGATGATGGCGATGGTTACACAGGATTTATCCATCAGGCTCTTTATGACAATTACTTGAAAGATATTAAAGAACCTGAAGAAATTGAGTTCTACTTATGTGGGCCTCCACTAATGAACTCAGCAGTTTTGAAAATGTTGGATGATATGGGTGTACCATCTGAAAATATAAGGTTCGATGATTTTGGAGGGTAATTCCAAAACGAACAAAATCTAATAAATAAAAAAGGGAAACTCGACCGAGTTTCCCTTTTTTATTTATCCTTTTCTTAAGAAAAGGTTATTTTTTATCATTCCTGTTTTTCCTTCTTCTTCGCCAAAAGAAGTATCCTATAATAATTAATATAGGGATAACTATATAAAAAATAACATCAAATGGTGATTGGATCGTTAGTGGCTCACTATCATCAGGGTGAGGAACCCCCTGGGGAATTTGAAGAATTAACAAATTGGATATATTGTTCAAGGTTTGAAAAATCGAATAAATCATCTTTTAAGATTTTATAGTTCAAAATTCAATATGTAGTACTGATATGTGATAATTCAGATTACCTGATTAATCAGTACCACATATTGGGTATTACACGGAAAATATCCTAAAAAGATAGGTGCTGTGGATTTATTCAGAACAATTTACATACTTCTCATTCGCTAAAAGGCCATAATATACCATAGCATTTCTCTTCTCACTTTATTTATTGCCAATAATATATTAAATGGTAATATGCTTTAATACCTATCAATAATTCTTTGTAATGTCTTTTCCAATAGGTAATCTTCGTTTAAACCACTTCGAAAAGAATAAAAAAATTTTTTCACATATAGTATGCATGCATACTATATTTTTGTATATTTGAATTCAATGAAGAGAGAAGAATCTATCGATTATAATATAAAGGCCGCATGGCATGCCATTTCGCGCATGTATAATCAGCAGGCAGTGCAATATGGAATCACAACTTCTATTGGTTTTGTACTGTTAAATATAAATACTAAAGAAGGAACACCGGCAACAAAAATTGCCCCTTTAATGGGTTTGGAGAGCAGAAGCTTAACACGCATGTTAAAGAGCATGGAAGAAAAAGGGTTTATATACAAAAAGCCGGATGCTGAGGATAAACGATCTGTTCGAATTTATTTGACAGAATTGGGTGTAGAAAAAAAAGAGATCTCACGAAAAACTGTAAAGGCTTTTAATGAAGCGGTTTTTAATAAAATCAGTCCTGAAAAATTAGAGGTGTTTTTTGATGTGATTTTGCAGATCAATCAGTTGATCGATGATAAAGAAATTTATTCTGCTATAGACTTAAAACAGTAAAGGATTAATTTTTCAATATATAATATAGATTCACAAAAGAAAAAAAATACACTTTTGAAACCGCGCATGATGTAATCATAAACAAATAGATGATTATATAAAGCGAGGTTCCATTTGATCATTAAACATAAACTTAAATGCAAATGAAACGAGTCATCAGAAAAGTAGCAGTATTGGGTTCAGGAATTATGGGTTCCAGAATTGCCTGTCATTTTGCCAATATTGGCGTGCAGGTACTTTTACTTGATATGGTCCCGAGAGAGCTTACGGAACCGGAAAAGGAAAAAGGCCTTAGCCTGGAATCACCACAGGTGAGGAATAGAATTGTGAATGAAGCATTTCAATCCACTCTTAAAAATAAACCGGCAGCATTATATCATTCAGATTTTGCCGATAGGATAACCTTGGGCAATTTTGATGATGATCTGGAAAAAATCAAAGAATGCGATTGGGTGCTGGAAGCAATTGTTGAGCGGCTGGATATTAAAAAGCAAATGTTTGAAAAGGTTGAGAAATACCGTAAACAAGGTACCATCATTTCTTCCAATACTTCTGGTATTCCAATTAACCTAATGTTGGATGGAAGAAGCGAAGATTTTCAGAAACATTTTCTGGGAACACACTTCTTCAATCCGCCTCGCTATTTGAAACTTCTGGAAATTATCCCTACCCCTAAAACAAATCAATACATCACAGATTTCCTGATGCATTATGGAGACTTGTTTTTAGGTAAAACCACCGTTTTATGTAAAGATACCCCGGCTTTCATTGCCAACCGTGTAGGAATTTATGCCATTCTTAAAGTGGTGGAAACCATGCAGAAAATGGATTTAAATATAGACCAGGTGGATAAACTCACCGGGCCTGTAATTGGTCGTCCCAAATCTGCCACTTTCAGAACTTCTGATGTAGTAGGTTTAGATACTTTAGTGAAAGTAGCCAATGGATTATATGAGAATCTTCCGAATGACGAAAGCAGAGATACATTTAAATTACCTAAAGTAATAGGTAAACTGGAAGAGAATAACTGGTTAGGAGATAAGACAGGACAAGGTTTCTACAAGAAAACCAAAAAGGATGGTAAAACTGAAATCCTTACTCTTAACCTTGAATCCATGGAATATGAGGAAAAGAAAAAGGTGAGTTTTGGTACTTTGGAGCAAACTAAGCCCATTACTAATCTGAAAGAAAGATTCCCGGTATTGTTAAATGGGAAGGATAAAGCGGGCGAGTTCTACCGAGACTCATTCTATGGTCTTTTTAAATATGTTTCCAACAGGATTCCTGAAATATCTGATGAATTATACCGGATAGATCAGGCCCTTTGTACAGGTTTTGGCTGGGAACTAGGTCCTTTTGAAACCTGGGACACTTTAGGAGTGAAGAAATCTGTTGAAAAAATGGAGGAATTAGGCTATAAACCCAATCAGTGGGTTTATGATATGCTTGCTTCAGGGGCAGAGTCTTTTTACAAAGTAGAAAAAGGAGTTAAAAAATATTACGATATCGACAGCAAATCATATAAAGCGATCCCGGGTACTGAAGAATTTATCATTCTTGAAAACCTGAGGGAAAGCGGTAAAGTGATTTGGGAAAATGCTGAAGCATCAATCATTGATTTAGGTGATGATGTAATAAATGTGGAATTCAGGTCAAAATCCAACACCTTGGGTGGAGGGGTTATTGAAGCTATAAACAAAGGTATTGCTCTTGGAGAAGAAAAATATAAAGGAGTTGTAATAGCCAATGAAGGTTCTAACTTCTCATTAGGAGCAAATTTAGGAATGGTATTTATGTATGCCATAGAGCAGGATTATGATGAATTGGATTTTATGATTCGTCAGTTTCAGCAAACAATGATGCGTATCAGGTATTCTGCGGTTCCTGTAGTGGCAGCTCCGCATAATATGGCTTTAGGTGGAGGGTGTGAACTTTCTATGCATGCCGATCACATTCAGGCTTCAGCCGAAACTTATATTGGATTAGTAGAAGTTGGAGTGGGTGTAATTCCTGGAGGTGGTGGTACAAAGGAAAATGCACTTCGTGTCTCTGACAGATTACAAGAAGGCGATGTAGAATTAAATGTTCTTCAGAATGCATTTATGAATATTGCTACAGCCAAAGTGGCTACTTCTGCTGAGGAAGCCAGGGAAATGGGCATTCTTAGGCCATCTGATGGAATAAGCATAAACCGCAACCGGCAAATTGCCGATGCCAAGGCAGCAGCTTTGAGATTATATGATGCTGGTTATACTATGCCGAAGGAAAGAACAGATATCAGGGTTCAAGGAAGAACAGGTATTGCTTTATTTAGTGCCGGTATCAGTGGGATGAAGATGGGTAATTATATTTCAGAACATGACAAATTGATTGCTGAGAAAATTGCCTACGTAATGTGCGGTGGAGATTTATCTTATCCGCAGGAAGTTTCAGAACAATATTTATTGGATCTGGAAAGAGAAGCTTTCTTGTCATTATTAGGAACTAAGAAAACGCTTGAAAGAATTCAGTCAGTAATTCAAGGTGGTAAGCCACTTAGGAATTAATTGACAATAAACAATTGACAAAAGTGGCAATTGACAAAAGACAAGTAGAGAGGGGTTATCTAAAGTTGACAGTTTATCAAAAAACTTTTCAACTAGCGATGGAAATTTTTTTGATATTTCAAAAAAATTTCCAAAAGAGAAAGGTATTCTTTGACTGATCAAATTAGAAGAAGTTCCAGATCTGTTGCGTCTTGTATTGCAGAGGCTTATAGAAAAAGGCAATATGAAGCTTATTTTACTAATAAGGTTTCCGATAGCGATATGGAAAATACGGAAACCCAAACTTGGTTGGATTTTGCTTTGTATTGTAAATATATAGAGTGTGAAAAGCATGAACTTTTGATGACTGAAAGTATTCAAATTGGAAAATTACTTAATCATATGATAGGTCATCCTGAAAAGTACAGAAGAAAAATAGCCGAAGTAAATAAAGATACTTGACAATTTTGTCAATTGAATCGATGCCGCAGGCAATTGAATTGTCAACTGTCAATTAATATAATTAGAATAAGAGATTTAAAATTTATAGAAAATTTAAATTAAATGTTATGGATGCATATATAGTAGCAGGATATAGATCGGCAGTAACACGTGCCAAAAAAGGCGGTTTACGATTTTACAGACCGGATGACTTAGCTTCAGATATTATAAAGCACTTGGTTGCTCAGGTAGGAGGAGTAGAAAATGAAATGGTGGATGACCTTATTGTAGGAAATGCTGTGCAGGAAGCTGAGCAGGGAATGCAAATGGGACGTATGATTTCCTTATTGGCTCTTGGAAAAGAAGTGCCGGGAATGGTAATCAACAGGTATTGTGGCTCAGGTTTGGAAGCAATTAATATCGCAGCTTCAAAAATTCAGGCTGGATTTGCCGATATCATCATTGCAGGTGGTACGGAATCTATGTCACTGGTACCTATAATGGGCTATAAAACAGCTCTAAATTATAAAATAGCGACTGAAACCCCTGATTATTACACTTCAATGGGACTTACTGCAGAGCAGGTTTCCCATAAATTTAATGTTTCAAGGGAAGATCAGGATGAGTTTGCTTTTAATTCTCATATGAAAGCTATTAAAGCGCAGGAAGCCGGTAAATTTGATGAGGAAATCGTCCCCATTAATGTAACGGAAACTTATGTGGAAGATGGCAAAAAGAAAACCCGTGACTATGTAGTTAATAAAGATGAAGGCCCACGAGCAGATACCAGCATGGAAGTGCTTTCGAAATTAAGACCAGTTTTTGCGCAAGGTGGATCGGTTACGGCCGGAAATGCTTCACCTACTAATGATGGAGCCTCATTTGTGATGGTGATGTCAGAAAAAATGGTAAAAGAATTAAACGTAAAGCCAATTGCCCGAATGGTGGGCTTCGGAGTGGCAGGTGTTGAACCACGCATCATGGGCATTGGCCCGGTAATGGCCGTTCCAAAAGCCTTGAAACAAGCAGGCTTAAAATTAAATGACCTGGATTTAATTGAACTCAACGAAGCTTTTGCGGCTCAGTCATTAGCAGTAGCCAGAGAACTGGAACTTGATATGAGCAAAGTAAATGTCAACGGAGGTGCCATTGCGCTTGGTCATCCACTAGGTTGTTCAGGAGCTAAGCTTTCAGTTCAGTTATTTAATGAATTGAAAAGAACTCAGGGCAAATACGGAATGGTAACTGCTTGTATCGGTGGTGGTCAGGGTATTGCCGGAATTTACGAAATGATGTAAGCCAGAGTCTCAGGATTATATTTCAAGTACTGAGGCAGGTTTAATTTCTATATATTTTAATAAAAACATTGTGGGTAGCCTTACCCACTACTCACTAGTAAAAATTAAAAAGATGTCAACAACAGAAAAAACATTTTCAGCAAAGGGAGGGGAGTTCCTAATTAAGGAAACCCCGGCCCAGGCAGTTTTCACTCCGGAAGAGTGGTCAGAAGAGCAAAAAATGATTGCTCAAACTTGTATAGATTTTCTTGAACAAGAAATCTATCCTCAATTAGATGCTATTGATGATGTAAAAGGCAATCCTAAATTGATGCCGTCATTAATGGACAAAGCAGGTGAATTGGGACTTTTAGGAACCTCAGTTCCGGAAGAATATGGTGGCTTTGGAATGGATTTCAATACTTCTATGCTAGTAGCCGAAGTAATTGGTGCAGGCCATTCATTTGCCGTTGCGCTTTCTGCCCATACAGGAATTGGTACACTTCCTATTCTTTATTATGGTAATGCAGAACAAAAGAAGAAATATCTGCCCAAACTAGCTACAGGTGAGTGGAAAGCCTCTTACTGTCTTACTGAGCCGGATTCTGGCTCGGATGCCAATAGTGGAAAAACGAAAGCCATTTTAACAGAAGATAAAAAGCATTATATCGTCAATGGGCAGAAAATGTGGATTACCAACGGTGGTTTTGCTGACATATTCATTGTTTTTGCTAAAATTGACGATGATAAAAATCTTTCTGCTTTTATTATCGAGAAGGACTTTGGCGGAGTAACCATGAATGAAGAAGAAGCTAAAATGGGAATTAAAGGCTCTTCTACTCGTCAGGTGTTTTTCAACGATTGTAAAGTTCCTGTTGAGAATCTTCTTTCAGAAAGGGAAAATGGATTTAAAATAGCCGTAAATATCCTTAATATAGGTAGAATAAAATTGGCGGCTTCAACTATTGGGGCCTGTAAGGGTGTGTTGGGACAAGCCGCCCAATATGCCAATGAAAGAAAGCAATTCGGTACATCAATTGCTACTTTTGGTGCCATCAAGCATAAATTAGCTGAAATGGCAGCCAGAACCTATGCTTCTGAATCAGCAGCATACCGTGCAGGTCAAAATATTGACGATGCTTTTAAGGAGATGATTGAAGGTGGAATGGATGAGGCAGAGGCAAAGTTGAAATCCGTAGAGGAATTTGCTATTGAGTGTGCTATTTTGAAAGTACATGGTTCTGAAACATTGGATTATGTTGTAGATGAAGGTGTACAGATATACGGGGGTATGGGCTTCTCTGCAGATGCTCCTATGGATAGAGCCTATAGGGATGCACGTATTAATAGAATTTTTGAAGGCACCAATGAAATCAACAGAATGTTGACGATTGATATGCTTCTGAAAAGGGCTATGAAAGGAAAAATTGATTTGATGACCCCTGCCATGAATGTGCAGAAGGAATTGACAAGTATTCCTGATTTTGGTGCGCAGGAAGATACAGCTCTGTTTGCCAAAGAGAAGAAAGTATTGGCTAATCTGAAAAAAGCAGGTTTAATGATTTCAGGTGCTGCTGTTCAAAAATATATGCAGAAGCTTTCCTCTGAGCAAGAGATTTTAATGAACCTTGCAGATATGTTGATTGAGGTTTATGCTGCGGAGTCTGCTTTACTAAGAACTGAGAAGTTGATAGGGATGAAAGGAAAAGAAGCCTGCAAGCAACAAATTAACATGACTCAATTATATATGCACAGAGCTGTGGATATAGCCCAAAAAGCTGGTAAAGAAGCTATCTTTGCCTTTGCTGAAGGCGATGAACAGCGTATGATGCTTTTGGGATTAAAGAGATTTACAAAAATTGAACCGGCTAATTTAAAAGAGATAAGGAGATCAATTGCTGATCATGTATCTGCAAAGCAAGCCTATGAATTTTGATTGATGCTTTAGTCGGGCAAAATGTCTTGTTTAACATGCAAATTTCATTTTTCAAATAAAAAGGATAGTTTTTTATGAAAAAAAATAGATGAGTGTTTGCAAGTAAAATTTTTTATCCTAACTTTACAACATCTTATCTAAGTCAATGACTTTGTAAGGTTTTGGTTGAAATAGAAAGGTCCCTGGGGAGGGGCCTTTCGCTTTTTATAGCCATTTAACTTTTCTAGCTCATGCTTTGAGCCATTTTCTCCTTAGCATCATTTGCTTTTCAGTTAGAGTTGTAAGCTTTTTTAATTCATAATAGGCAAAATATTTTTCATCTACCTGCTGATGGATTTCTGTTTTTTTCATCTTGCCATTCCTCATAAAATGGATTGTGAACTTATCCAGATCCAGGATATGCTGCATTTCAAGGTTCTTGATATCCTTATTATCAATACTAATAATGATGTCGCCCCTACGAAATACCTTCTCTGCAACACTGCCCGGTGCTATTCTGTTGATGGCGAACCCTTCTTGGTTTTCTGTATATTTCAAACCAATACGTTTTGCTAATGAGTTTTCCGGATATTTTTCAATCAACTCAAATCCAAATTCAGGTAATAATTCAGCTAGTTTGCCTTCCACAGGAACTGTTCCTTCAATAAAATCTATTTTATAGGAGGATAGGTCATCACCTAATACTAATTCTGCTACTTTGAGGTAATCGGCAGGAGAATAGCCTTTATTCTTTTTATAATAGTTGCTCCATAAATAGCGCATTACATCATCCAGTGATTTCTCTCCTTTGCTTTCAATCATGATTTGCAAATCAAGCAGCAAAGCTATGATAGCTCCTTTTACATAGATGGAAACTTTCCTGTCCGGAGTTCCTGCTTCATAGCCATCAATCCATAAATCCATGGAAGAGTTGGCCACGGAATAATTATGCCTGCCAAAATTATCAAAATGTCGTTTTAATAACTTGTTAAGTTCTTCTTGATACCATTCAATAGTTTTAACGCCACTTCTTACTAAAAATAAATCTCCATAATAGGTGGTTACACCCTCTGCTACATAACCGGTAGAGAAATAATTTTCCCTGGTAAAATTGTAAGGAAACATTTCCTCGGGCCTTATTCTGATGATATTCCAGTAATGAAATAACTCATGTGAACTGATTCCAAGAAAGTTGTCATAAAACTCCTCATTATTAAACTCCTTGGCAGGACCAAGTACTATGCAGGTACTATTTAAATGTTCTACGCCATGATAGGCTTTTTGGTCAGGAATTTGGAAAAGAAAATGATAGGAGTCACTTTCAAAATCTCCCATTGTGTTTATTTGTTCTTGGGTGAATTTTTCAAAGTCGCTGAGAATTTTATCCTGGTATGTAAGTTGAATGTCACCTTTAAACCACAAATTGAAATCTATGCCATTCACATTGTATTGTAACTTCTTAAGTACTTGGGAAGCAATAACCGGACTATCGACTAGTTGATAAAAGGTATTGGCAAAAAGTGTTTTTCCTTTTTGTGCTAAACCTGCAGCAATCTCCCATTCATTAGGAACAGCTAATTCTATCTCGCATTTAACTTCCAATTGATTTTCAAGGTAAATCATGCAATTGATAAAGTTTAAATACCACTGTTCTTCATCCACATACGTGCTTCCTCCATCAATCTCAGAAGTGAAATATTCATAACTGATTTTGACTGTTCGGCTTTCATTGAGGAGAATTTTCCAATGATGTGGAGATTGCTTTAAAGTATCCAGAGTATTCCCTTTTTCATCTCTTGCAATAAAATTCCTGATGTTTTTAGCGAAATTTCCTAATTGATATCTCCCCGGCCGCCATGTCGGTAGCCTTGCTGAAACGGATAAAGAGTTGCGAGCTATTTCTGTAAAAGTAACTTCGACCTGCAAAAATTCTGAATGCGGATATTTTTGACTTAGATGGTAGTAAGGCATAAGGAGTTTAATTCATTTATTTTGATAAATTTGTGAAATCATACTTGTTTTCTAAAGCTTTAATGCGGATTTATTCCGGTTTTTGATCATAATTAAGCGGTTTACCCTATTAATGTGAATAATTTCAAATCATTTTTGACACTATCTTTGTAATAATAAATTAAGTAATTAACTTTGCAGGCCTTAAGAAATACTGAGTAACAAAGAATTATAAATATATAAGATATGAAACGTACATTTCAGCCTTCTCAAAGAAAGAGGAAAAACAAGCACGGTTTTAGAGCAAGAATGGAATCTGCTAATGGCAGATCTGTGTTGGCAAGAAGAAGAGCTAAAGGTCGTCATAAACTGACTGTTTCTGATGAGAAAAGCAAGCACAGAAAATAAATAGCCTGATGCTATTAATAGGATGATATCTTCCGAATTAAAAGATAATTCATCATTTTCCTTCAAGAAAGAAGAACGACTAAGTAGTAAAAAAATAATTAAGGAGCTTTTTGACAAAGGCTCCTCTTTTTATTTATTCCCATTCAAAGTTATCTACTTGGAAAACTCTTTGGCAATACCCAATCAACATCAAGCTCATCAGGTACTTATTACAGTACCTAAAAGAAAATTCAAAAAAGCTGTAGACAGAAACCCTATCAAAAGGAAGATTCGAGAAAGCTATAGGCTACAGAAACATTTGATTTCTCCCAAGTCTATTAAGAAAAGTTTTTGGATTGCTTATATTTACACCACGGACAAAGACCTTCCATATTCTGTAATCTCTGAAAAACTAAAAATGACATTACAGCGTTTGAAGGAAACAGTAAATAAACCGACCGCATGAAATAACCATCCCGAGTACTCGGGACCAACCGAGGATGAATATTTAGATAAAAAACGTTCATTCTGAAAGAGAACTATGTTCAGGTTATTCCAGGTGACCTTTAATAAACTTATACACATGAATTCAAATAAGAAATTACTAATTGCAGTTTTCTCAATCATTCTGATTAGCCTGTTTTCATTTAAAATAAAACTTTCCGATCGGTATTTCGAGATTATCAAGAACCTTGATATTTTCACAACGCTGTATAAAGAGCTTAATACTTATTATGTAGATGAAATCAATCCTACTGATTTAATGGAAATTGGCATTGAAGCTATGCTTGAATCTTTAGACCCATACACCAACTTTATTCCGGAAGATAGAATTGAAGATTATCGTATTATGTCTACCGGGCAATATGGTGGGATTGGAACGGCCATGGGTAAGTTTGATGGCAGAAATATTGTTCTAATGGCTTTTGAAGGTTCTCCGGCTGAAAAAGCTGGTATTAAGATTGGTGATGAAATAATTGCCATCGATAAAGTGGATATCAGAGAAAAGGATACAGATGAAATTAACACTCTTTTAAAAGGGCAAATTGGCACGAGTCTGGATGTAACTGTTAAAAGATATGGCGAAAAAAAACCTTTGAAATTTACAGTTGATAGAGCAAGAATTAATGTTGAAAGTGTTCCTTACTATGGGCTAATTGAAGAAGATATAGCCTACATTCGATTAACGGAGTTTTCGAGCGGTGCTGGATCTGATGTTCGAAGAGCACTAATCGAATTAAAGGATAAAGGAGCAAAGAAAGTTATTTTGGATTTAAGAGGCAATGGTGGAGGCCTCCTTAATGAATCTATTGAAGTTTCAAATGTGTTTGTACCAAAAGGATATGAAATAGTTTCCACAAAAGGTAAAATTGAGGAATGGAACAAAAGCTATACTGCTACAAAGAATCCTTTGGATGTTAACATTCCTTTGGTAGTATTGATTAATAATGGTAGTGCCTCGGCTTCAGAAATTGTTTCAGGAGTAATACAGGATTACGACAGAGGGGTTTTGGTAGGACAGAAAAGTTTTGGAAAAGGTTTGGTTCAGGCAACTCGACCTCTTAGCTATAATAGTCAGCTTAAACTGACAACCGCTAAATATTATATACCAAGCGGCAGGTCTATTCAGGCAATTGATTATAGTCATAGAAATGAGGATGGAAGTATAGGTCAGATACCGGATTCGCTAAAGAGCCCGTTTAAGACAAAATCAGGTAGAGTTGTGTATGATGGAGGTGGTATTTCCCCTGATAGCAAAGTGGAAGATGAAGGTTACGCACCTATTACTGTTCAATTAATTAAAAATGGATTTATTTTTGATTTTGCTACTACTTATTATTACAAAAACCAGGAGAATATTCCTGACCCAAAGACTTTTGAAATTCCAGAGCAACTTTTTAAAGAATTTACGATTTGGTTGGAAAATAAGAATTATCATTATTACTCTGATACAGAGAGAATGCTTAGTAAATTAAAGGAGCAATCGAAGAAAGATAAATTTCATGAATTTATAGATGATGAATTAGCAAACCTGGAAAAGGAAATTCAAAATCACAAGTCAGAAGATGTCCAGGTTTTCCAGGAAGAAATTAAATCAGTATTGAAAGAAGAAATTATCTCTCGCTTTCATAAAAGACAAGGTATGATTGAAGCATCGTTCGAAAGCGACATTGAGGTAGTTCATGCCGTGGAAATTCTAAATAATGAAATAAAATATAAGGAATTGCTTAAAGCTAATTAATGGAGTTTTATTTTTTATTGTTTCTTGCAGGATTAGCGGGAGGTTTATTTTCAGGTTTACTTGGTGTAGGAGGAGGTTTGGTTTATATATTAATCCTGCCTGCTGCATTTATTCATATAGGTATTCCTGTTCAGGAGATTGCTCAATATACTGTTGCTAATTCTATACTTGGAACCTTCTTTGCAGCCAGTTTTGGCACAGTTAATCATATTGGGAATAAAGAGTTCTATCCTAAAGCAATTCTGATAATTAGTTTATCAGCTATCATTGCTTCACTACTTACCCTGAACTTTATTGTAAATACACCTTTTTATTCTAAGGAAGTATTTAATATAGTTGTAATAATATTATTGGTTATAATGCTCCTTTCTACCTTAAGAAATGCCCAAAGGCAAAAGTTCTTTGTAGAGAGAATCCGCTTTATTAAAAGATTTTTTGGTTTTACTGGCGTTTCAGCTGGAACTGTAGCGGCACTCACTGGCTTGGGTGGGGGTATCATTATTATCCCGTTCTTAAGTGAAGGCTTAAGAATGGAGATCAGAAAAGCGAAAACTATTTCCTTGGGAGTGATATCAATTACCTCATTATCTATGGTGTTATTTAACATGTTCCAGCAACCTATGTTTCCCTTGGATATACCGCATACTGGCTACATTGTCTTTCAGGTTTCAATTCCAATCATAATAGGGACACTCATCAGTGCGACTTTCGGTGTTAAATTAAGCAGAAGAATATCTGTCTCAACTATCAGCTATTTATTTTCTACTTTTGTGCTGATTGTCATCCTCAAAAAGCTATTCGAATTGATATGATTACTATATTAAGCATAGAAACTGCAACTAGTATTTGTTCAGTAGCAATACATCAGGATTCAAAAACTTTGGCTTCTGCAGATTTGTTTTTAGAAAAATCTCATTCAGCATCCTTGTCATTATTAATAGAACAACTACTTAGCCATTGCGATTTACGATTGGCTGATTTGAACGCAGTAGCTGTGTCAAGTGGGCCAGGCTCATATACAGGCTTAAGAATAGGGCTCAGTACTGCTAAAGGACTATGTTATGCATTGGATATTCCTTTGATTGCAATCTCTTCATTAGATACTATGTGTGTTCAAATGCAGAAATTCATTTTGAATACTTCTCCTTTATTAATACCAATGATTGATGCGAGGAGAATGGAAGTGTTTTATAAAGTTAATCAGTATGATTTGACAGAAATCGAGCCGCTTAATAATCTTATTCTTACTGAAGATTCTTTTGATAAATATTTTGATAAATATTCTACCATATACCTCTTTGGAAATGGGGCTTCAAAAGCATCTGATCTTTATAAAGAGAAAAGAAACTTAATAATTATAAAAGATGTTAACCCCTCTGCAATGTTTATGGGGAAGTTGGCATTCGGAAAGTATCAATTAAATCAATTTGAAGATTTGGCATACTTTGAACCTGATTATGGGAAGGAATTCTTTTCACCAGTTTCAAAGAAGAAGTCATTTCTTTAATATAAAGTATGAAAATCTAAATTATGTCTGAGGAAATCATCAACAGAGTTAAAGGGAGTCCCTTGGTAACACTTGATCTTGAAGAAGTTCTGGATAAGAAAACAGAGAGGTTTTCCATTGATTTGAAAGATTACCTTTTTCAAGGACTTGTTTTGAAGGAAAAGGATTTCAGGGAGGTTACCAAAGAACATGACTGGAGCCAATACAAAGATGCTTTTGTAAATATTTATTGTTCAGATGATGCCATCATTCCTAATTGGGCTTATATGCTTTTGGCATCTAAGTTATCGCCTTATGCTAGTCTTGTAGTTTTCGGGACTTCTGATGAGTTAGAGAAGGAAGTGCTACGCATTAATATAACAAGTATTGATCAGGAGCAGTATAGAAATGGAAAACTGGTAATTAAAGGTTGCTCTGACTTAAGTCATCCTGAATTTGCTTTTACGGAAATAACTAAGCATTTAACCCCTTATGTTTCTTCTCTTATGTATGGAGAGCCATGCAGTACAGTGCCAATTTATAAGGTGCCTAAAAATATTTGAAATAATTTCAATAGATAAGTTATTGAACAATAGTTCGTTGATGAAGCAGTGGAAAGGTGCGTAATAATAATAGTCAATAAAGAGTTGCAGGAGGAGAAATAGTTCTTACCTTTGTGATCCCAAATGAGGGGAGGCAAATGGCCAAAGAGATTGAAATGCTGATAACAGAGAGAGGTCGACTAAAAATCCTAAGTCACTGACAATAAGTCGATAAAAAACTTTCTAAAATTTTCTAAATTTTAATTAGGAAAAAGGAAAGTTAATCAGTTATCTTTGCATCCGCTTTGAGAGAAAAGAAGCATAAAAATAATCGATTGACAAGAGAGTTTGTCGGTTTACATTGAAATACTGAAAAGAAAGAATAACCCTAAGACTCATAACGACAGATAAAAAATAAAGGATTAAAAACTTTAAATTATTTGAAATTAAAATTAGGAAATTAAAACAACACTTCTTACCTTTGCATCCGCTTAACGGAACGCTAAGCGGGAGATAAAGAAAACAACAGTAATTAAAGCGCAAGCAGTTTTAATTGGAGGGTATTGAAATACTGATTTAAGAGGGATGGGAAAAGGAGCTGAGAGTTCATAAAAGACTGACAGTAAACGTTTAAAAACTTTCTCAATT